>NZ_RBXC01000001.1:0-4800000 GCF_003634815.1 Streptomyces sp. 3211.6
AGTGGAACGAGGACACCATGTTCCCGGCCCACGCCACCGCCGCGAACCCGGCCGCGGCGGTGTTCAACGGGCAGCTGATCCTCGTGCACCGCGGCTACGGAGCCAGCGACCAGCAGCTGTGGTGGACCACGTTCGACCCCGACAAGGGCTGGTCCGAGGACAAGCGCTTCGATGCCCACTCCAGCGCCGCCGGCCCGGCGCTGGCCGTCTACAAGGGCGAGCTGCACTGCGTCCACCGGGGAGCCGACAACGACACGCACCTGTACCACACCAAGTTCACCGGCTCGGGCTGGACTCGCGACCAGAAGCTCGACGCCATCAAGAGCTCGGTCGGCCCGGCGCTCGCCGTCTACGACGGCCTGCTGCACTGCGTGCACCGCGGTGACGGCCCCAAGACGACCATGTGGCACACCACGTTCAACGGCTCCAGCTGGACCGCCGACACGGAAATGCCCCGCCACAAGACGGCCTCCAACCCCGCGCTGGCCGTCTACAACAACAAACTCCACCTGGTCCACCGCGGGGACGGCTCCAACGTGCACCTGTGGCACGCCACATACACCCGCTTCTCGGGCTGGACCGCCGACACGGAAATGCCCCGCCACAGCAGCCTGGAAGGGCCCGGACTCGCCGTGTTCGACAACAAGCTGTACTGCGTCCACCGCGGCTACGGCAGCAGCGACCAGAACCTGTACTGGGCCACCTACAACGGCAGCTGGACCCAAGACACCAAGTTCCCCGCACACAGCAGCGGCGCCGGCCCCGCCGTAGTCGCCTACCGCGACAAGAACGGCACCAAGGACCAGCTCATGGTCATCCACCGCGGCTACGGCAAGCGCGCCGCCGGCACCGACACCGCCGAAACAGAAGCACGCATCGCCGCCGAGGAAAGCACCGGCTGAACCACCGGCACTCCCGCCGACCGGCCCCCAGGCCAGCCGGCGGGAGCACCACCCCGGAACCGACCCACACACACTTTCAGGCGACCCGCCGATCCGGCGAGGAGCCGTGCCCGGCACCGGCCGGGGTTCCCGACGCGACCGCCCCTCGTCGGCAGCGCATGTCACCTACCTCCGCGGCGAGCTCCACCGCGCCGAACAGGCCCTGGCCGCCGAGCACGCCGGATGAGGCCGTCAGGGTGACGGCAGGCAAGAGTGAATACACTACGTGACCAATTCGGCACTTTACGTGATAGACGAATGGTGATCAGGTGGGGGGTGTCGGATATGCCGGAGGCAACCCCTTGGGGCGGCCCCGAGCGCCGCCCCGCTATAGGCAGGAGCGCCCAGAATGGCCATCGAGGAACAAGCAGCAGAGTCGGAGAGCGCCAGCTTCGTCCTGGGCAGTGACAACGCACAGCCGTTGCCGCAGGACGTCGCGCGCGCTGAGCAGGTCCAGAAGGAACTGGCCGCACGCGGGGTCAATGTGTGGCCCGAGAAGATGTGGTGGGGCTTCGCGCTCCACCTCAACGCGGAGGCCGCCGAGAAGACGGCGGAGCTCGCCGAGGAGATCGGAGGCGTGGCCGGAGGCATCCTGCCGCCTCCCTTCAACCTGATCGTCGAGGCGTACTGCAGGGCGAAGGCCGTATGGATCAAGGCCGTCTCGGGCGGGTACGGGTGCAGGCTGGTCTCGCCGTGGATCGCGCCCGGCATGCTCATCCCGATCTCCAAGAAGCCCAAGGACGACCCGGCCCTGTGGTGGACCGTCCTGGGGACCGGCAGCTGGAGCGAGGACCAGCGGTTCCCCGGACACAACACCGCCGCGAACCCCGCGCTGGGCACCCTCAACGGCAAGCTGGTGTGCGTACACCGGGGCAACACTGACAGCCGCCTGTGGTGGACCATCTACGACCCGGACAAGGGCTGGAGTGACGACCAGCAGCTCCCCCACCACGCCACCGCCTCCGGGCCGGCAGCGGCCGAGTTCAAGAACAGGCTGTACTGCGTCCACCGCGGCGACAGCGACAACAACCTGTGGGTGACCTCCACCGCCGACGGCGTCAACTGGACCCAGGACGCCAAGCTGGGCGGGGGCGGCCGCATGACCTCCGCCGGACCGGCACTGGCCGTGTTCAACAACAGGCTGTACTGCGTCCACAAGGGCAACAGCAGCAACTACAGCCTGTGGGTGACCTCCACCGCCGACGGCACCAACTGGACCGCGGACACCGAGCTCAGGAACCACAAGACCGACTCCAACCCCGCCCTGGCCGTCTACAACGGCCGCCTCTACTGCGTCCACAAGGGCAACGGCGACACCACCATGTGGTGGACCTCCACCGCCGACGGCACCAACTGGACCACTGACCAGCACATCAAAAACGCCGCCACCCGAGAAGGCCCCGCCCTGGCCGTGCACAACGGCGAACTGCACTGCGTCCACCGCGGAGGCGCCGACACCAGCCTCTGGGGACTCTCCTACAACGGCAGCAGGTGGACACAGGACTTCAAATTCCCCGGCCACCACAGCACCCAGGGCCCCGCCCTGATCGCCTACCGCGACAAGAACGGCACCCAGAACCAACTCCTGTGCGTCCACCGCGGCTCCCGCAGCTGAACCCCAAGCCGGCGATGAAGCACACCCCAGCCGTCACCACCAGAGGCCACCAGACCCCTTCCCAGGCACACGGCACCGCCGAGGAAGGCACCGGCTGAACCACCAGCGCTCCCGCCGACCAGCCCTCATCCCGGCCGGCGGGAGCACCCCCGCGGGGGACTCTCACGTCCGAGACGCCACCCGCCCCCGCCCCCGCGCCCGGCCCCCAGGCGCCCCACGGACGGCCCGTAAACCGGACCGGCGGAACAGCTAATCGAGCGCGAGATCGGCGCCGGACGGCCCCCGGGCCGCGTCCACGTCGGGACGTGCTGGGACACCGGCAAACGCTGCGCCCCCGCCACCGCCGACCAGATCCGCGACCTGCTCGCCCAGGGCAGGCCCGCCTGCCCCCAGTGCCGCCCGGACACCGCACTGGGCGTGCTGGAATGACCACCTCGCAGCAGGGTGGAGGAATGAGCCCCGCCCCGCGCATCATCGTCTACCCGCCCGACGCCCAGGGCGGGCGCCGCGTCCGCTGCGACGGCGAAATCCTCGGCCGCGCCCTCAGCCCCGCCGATCTCCTGGAGTTCCTGCGCCGGGCCGGCCTGGATCCCGACAACGTCGACCTGGACGATCCGCTGCTGATCGAGTGGCACGGCGGCGGCCCCACCGTGTGGAGCCCCGAACCCGACGAAGGGTGAGTGCCTGTGTCCGAACCCCGACCAGGGCCCGACTCGTCCCGGCCGTATCGGGTTTTACCTCCGAACCCTGACGGGCATGATCGTTGCACTGCCGGCCGCCCGGCCCAGCAGCCCGCTGACGCCCCCGGGAGGGGACATGGCCACTGGCACTGTGCACTGGTTCAACGACGCCAAGGGGTTCGGATTCATCACCCCAGAGGGTGGTGGTGACGATCTCTTCGCCCACTTCAGCGAGATCCGAACGGAAGGCTTCAAGACCCTGCAGGAAAACCAGAAGGTGGAATTCGAGGTCAAGACGGGCCCCAAGGGCCTCCAGGCCGCCAACATCAAGCCCCTATAACTCTCCGGCGCTGCGCTGCGACCGGCTGGTCGCCGGGGCAGGCGGGAGCCGGTCCATGGTGCAGGCCGTCAGGCTGACTCCATCGCTGCACCGTTGGGCACACTCAGCACCCCGATCCTTGCCTGTTCTGAACCGGAGCTGAGCCGAATCGGTAGCCTGCTGCCGGTCGAGCCAGGGACCAAGGTTGTTCCTGACCAACTTGACAACGATCAAGAAGCCAGCCGCTCGCCTTCGCCGGCCTCCGGGGCTACCCCACGCTCGGCTCAGCGTCTCCTGTGCCTCGGAGGGCCCGATCGCCCAACGGGCACGATGGCCGTTCGGCGAACACTTCCACCCACCGACCTGCGCGTCCTGGCCACCTGAGATGATCCCACCCACTCCCCTCGTCCCCCAAGAAGTGGGTTGGCTCATCTCAAGCGCAGTACAGGCGGGTGCCCACCCGGCACGGACGGGTGATCTCGCCCGGTGCCCCGTGACGCCAGCCGCCCCACCGCCCCACTGTGACTTTAAGCGGTAGGCGGCCAGCTGATCCTCAGCCTTTGCAGGTCACGCGGTGGCGTGGATCTGCAGTTGGCCAGTTCATGGCTCTGTAGTTGGCCATTCGGAGATCGACGCACGGCGCGGGTGCGTCGGTGGCAGGCGCCAGTGTCGACGTGGTCGCCGCGCGCCTTCGGCCCGGCGGGTCGGATCCCACCCTGTGATCGCACACGGGCGCTCCTTCACCAGGGCGCTCTCAGCTGCACCTGAGTGGCTGGTTTCGCTTGTCCGGCCAACTGGCAGCCCCGCGAGCGCCCTCCCCGATACGCTCCTGAACCGAAGATGATCAACGTGAAGGAGCGAAACATGATCGAGCTGCACACCACTCACGGCGTCATCAAGATCGAATTGTTTGCAGCCAAAGCCCCTAAGACGGTCCAAAACTTCCTTGACTATGCCAGGAGGGGGCACTACGACGGCACGATCTTCCACCGGGTGATCAACGGCTTCATGATCCAGGGCGGCGGCTTCGAGCCCGGCATGCAGCAGAAGCCGGTCGGTGCGCCCATCGACAACGAGGCGCACAACGGGCTGCGCAACGATGCCTACACCGTGGCCATGGCCCGTACGAACGACCCGCACTCGGCCACCGCCCAGTTCTTCATCAACGTCAACGACAACGACGTCCTCAATCACTCCTCTCCGACCCCCCAGGGCTGGGGCTACGCCGTCTTCGGCAAGGTCGTCGAAGGACAGGACGTCGTCGACAAGATCAAGACCGTCAAGACGGGCAACGCGGGATTCCATCAGGATGTCCCCCTTGATGACGTAGTCATCGAGAAGGCCGTCATAGTCTGATCCGCCCCCGACCGGGCGCAGCGCGACACCAGCGCCTGGGCCGATACGTGTTCAACATCCACCACAGCGGCTCCGGGCGCGGCCTGCGCCCGCTGCGCGATCTCAATGCGCCCGAGGAAGCCGACGAGGAGGAGTAAGTCGGAGTCAACCTCAGGAAGGCCACCTTCCGCGTCCGCCCGCGGTCCTCGCAGACGGTCCGGTACTACGGTGCGCCGTCATGAAGCTTCGGCCGGCAGAAGCCTCCACACTCAGCGCCGAGGTGACACGGACGTCCGCTGCCCAGGCAGCCGTACATTGGCCCACAGCGAACCCGTCAGGAACGGGCAGTACATCACCTGAAAGTGGACGACAACACCACGGTGGCACAACCGCCGGCGACGTCGTGTGAACATGAGCCAGGCTGTTCAGGCGCTGTGGCGGAGGATCGCCTGCCGCTGCTCGCCACTGCAGGCATCCCCCGGACCGTCTGCGCTGCCAGCCGCTCCCCGGGCCCGAGAGTCAAATACCCCTGCCCCCCGGCGCGGTGGTGGAAGCCGGCCCCGCGCATGTGGCGGTTCGCCACGCCGAGCCGCGCGGTGGAGCCAACCGGGCGGCGGGTTCAGGCCTGTGCCTACAACACGGTTCGCAAGCGGGTGACCTGGCACGCTGCCTTGTCGTTGGGCACTGTATGAAGCGCAGCCTGTTCAACCGCCGCCCTGCCGCCGTGCTGACCGCTCTCGCCGCGCTGCTGCTGCCTGTCGTGGCCGCCGGCCCCGCCGAGGCCATGACCCGCGACGTCCACGTCTCCTACATTTACGAAGACAGTCTGGGAGATGTCACCTACGACATCCGGTTCAACGGCACCGTGAAATCCAACGGCCCGACCGGCTACATCATCGACGGTGACTTCGACGGCTACTGCGCCCCCGGAGCCCTCACCACCCAGTACGCGACACTCGCCTACCACGGCGCCGGAGACGCCTGGGGATACAAGACCCGCAGCTGCGCTGATCTTCCCGAGCACTTCCACTTCACCGGAACCCGCAAGCGCGGCGCGAAAATCGAACTCCAGGTAGGCGCCACCAGCGGCATCGCGAATACATACGGCTACGGCACCAAGATGAGCTACGACATCGACGCCCACTGAACCACCACCCGGGCAATGAGGCTGCCCGGGACCAGTGGCTGCCCCTCACGCCTCAATGTGCCTAAAGGCGAGGAGAGGTGTGTGGGAGGCGGCCGCGCGGCAACATCCCGCCTCAGCGACTTGCGCAGGGCGGCATGAAACAGGGTCTTGCCGGTTCAACTTCTCGGCCGGCCGATGCATGGCGTCGGCGACGCGACGGCACGCTGTCGGGCCCCTGCCCACAGGCACCGGCCCAAGGTCTCATGCGTCGGTTGCGAACACCACGACCTCACCGCCGCTCGCGCGGCCAACCGCGAACTGATGGCCTAGATGAACCGCCACAGCGAAAGACCGCTCCCCACGTAGCCTCCGATCGCACGTCCCCCGGCATCACCAGTCCCGGGGGACGCTTGGTCTCCGGCCTCCCGCCGTCAGGGTGTTCCTACTTCGCCGCGCGTTCCACGGCGATCAGATGATCAACCACGTTCAGGAGCCCTTCGGGGCCCTGAGCCGTTCCAAGATCCGCACGGTACTTCCCGTTGACGACCATCGAGGGAACGCCCGTCACCTCGTAGTTCTTCACCAGCTCCTTGGCCTGCTTGACCTGGCCCATGATGGCGAAGGAGTGAAACACGGCCTGGTACTTGTCCTTGTCGACGCCCTCGGTACGAAGGAAGTCGGCCTGTTCCTCGGGCTTGGTGAGCCTCATGCGCTTGTTCTGCACCGCGTCGAAGACAGCGGCGTGGACCTTGGGCTCGGCCCCCATGGCTTCCAGGGTCAAGAACATCTGCCCATGGACGTCCCACGGGGCCCCGAACATGGCGGGGACCTTCTTGAAGTTCACATCCTTCGGGAGCCTCTCCGCCCACGGATTCACCACCGGCTCGAAGTGGTAGGTGTGCGGGTCGCCGTACCAGAACAGCTGCACCGCTTCGATCTTGCCCGGGACACTCACCGGGACCGGGTTGGAGATCTCGATGTACTCCGTGCCTGCGACCGGCTCACTCATAACCGACTCCATCCATCACGCCACGTGAACACGCATCCCACTGACGCGCTTAACGATCATGGCGTCATCGGCCCACGGTCGCGCGTGACTCGCACCGAAAATGACCGGATCAGGTGGCGAGCAAGCCCCCGTGGCGCGAAGAGCACGCCCTCCCTCTCACTCACCGGGCGCGCCGGCGCGCATCGGTTCGCTCGGTGGTGATTCGACGGACGGAGGGCGTCCCCCGTGGGAGGGATATGACGGCCACGCTCCCGGTAGCCGCCGCCTTCAAAGATCGACAATCCAGACATGACAGAGAACCTCACCCGACGCCGCCTCCTCGGCACCGCAGCTGCGGCGGCCGTCGGCGGCGCACTCCTGACCGTCGAGGCGGGCAGCGCCTTCGCCGCCACCTGGTCGCGCCGCAGCCTGCTTCCCACCATCGGGCAGACCGTCAACCAGAGCATCAACGCGTTCGGCGCCACGCTCACCACGGGGTCCGAGCCGCCGGCCACCGTGAATTTCATTGGCATGATCGTCGTGAAAGTACTCACCGGGGGCGCTGACTACGTGCGCTTGCAGGTGCTCGACTTCCAGGTCGAGGGCGCTCACCCGCGCTACGGAAAGATCACTCTCCGCCTGCCCGATGCCGACGTCTCTCCAGCGAGCACCCTGAGGCTCGGGCCCGGCGGCCTCCTCGCGACGTACCGGCTGCCCTTCGACGCGACCCTCGAACGCGAAGGTCACACGACCGGTCCGTTCACCTACACCACGCTCAACCCGGGAACCTGGCAGGGCACCACGGTGACGTGGCCGCCGCCGCCTCAGGACACGAACGCGGACGGATCCCCCACTGGCGGACACCTGTATGCGGGGCATGCGCCGCTGCCGCTGGGGACGATCGCGCACGACGGCACCCGGACTCCGCTCGCCCAGCTCAAGATGAACATGAACATGGGGGCACTGCTCACGTAGCCCGCCAAGCACGGCCTCAGCGAACATCGGTGCACGCCAAGCCGGTGATCTTGGTCGGTCCGGAGCAGTGATGGGGATGACGCGGTTCTCATACCTTGCGGCGGGACTGTGGGCTGGGCGCGGCTTCGCCTTCGCGCGGTGTGGAGGAACCTGCGGTTCGCCTGCTCGGCACCGCGTCAGCGCAGGTCCCACCACCAGGACACAGCGCGCCAGGGCGGGGGCGTGTGGCAGTCGTGGTCGGGATGGTCGGACGTCGGGGACAGCGTGATCGGGGGGAGGCGGTCGGGCCGTTCGCGGTAGCGCCGGGTGACTTCGTACCAGTCCAGGTGGCCTCGCGTGATCTGCGCGACCTGGCCTGCATAGCGCCCGAGTGGCTCTTTGGCGTTTGCGGTGAGGTCGGCCACAAGGTGTTCAAGTCTGCAGGTGAGCAGGTTGCGCAGTGCGACAGCTTCGTCAACGGCCTGGGGGCGGGGGATGCCTGCTTCGGCGGCGAGGATGTCGAGCAGATGCGCGCTGTGGGGTTCGGAAGTTGGTGAGGACAGGTCGTTGTCGATGCCGGTGATCAGGCCCATGGCGTGGCGGACGGCGGCGGCGCGGGGGTCCTGCCACTGGTGGCTGGTGAGGGTGTAGTCGCCGGTGGTCAGCGGCATGGGGGCGTAGACGGTGCTGGCGTCGTCGAGGTGGCGCCAGGACAGGTAGGCGTCGACGGTCGTGACGGGACGTCCCGGGATGAGGGCGGTGATCCAGGAACGCCAGCCGGCGGCGAGGTAGGACCAGGTCGACTCGGGCATGCTGGCGTGCCAGCGCTCGGCCAGGTCTCGTTGTGCGCCGACGTAGCGGCACGGCTCGGTCACCGGGACCCCGAGGGTGTCGAAGACGCGGTCGGAGGCAGCCAGGCAGGAGCGTACGTGGTCGCCGCTGGTGCCGCGGGCGGTGATGTGGTCGTCGTAGAAGAAGGCCCATACCGAGTACTGGGTGATCAGCTGCAGTGCGGTGGCGTCCACGGCATCGGGAAAGGCGCGGCACATGCCGTAGCCGCTGGTGGTGTTGGAGTACAGCTTGGGTGGCTCCGGAAGTTCTTGGGAGCCGTACCAGGCGACGGCTTCGGCCTCGATGTCCTTCCAGTCGGTGGCGGTGTACTGTCCTGCGGGCCACGGGCAGTACACCGGCATTTCACGGGGGTAGGCGTCGGCAGACGGCACAGGGTTTCCCTCCTCATGGACATGGTGGTTCAAAGGAGAATCAGTGATCGCTACGGTTCTCTGCGCCGTCCGCGGGTCTCCGTTCCGGGCCGCGAGGGTGATGGGGCGGCGCGCTCATGCTTGGCGTTCGTCCGGTTCCTGGCGGGCCGGCGCTGGCGGCAAGGCCCTGCTGGTGGTGTCTGCAGAGGGATAGAACTGTGCCGCCCAGCGCCGGTACGCCCCGATGGGCCCGTCGCCCTTGGCCAGCCGAGGGTGCTCGATGTAGATCTTGTTCTCCCAGACGGCGAAGTCCGCCGCGGCCTCACGGCCCAACACCGGAGCGGCGAGGCCGGTCAGCAGACGTGACAGCGGGGCCCGCAGTCTCCCCAGACTGCGGGGAGCGAGCAGACTCATCGTCCAGCGGTAGTGGATGTGCGTCGGGTCAACCGCGGTGGGGAGCTGGAGACTGCGCCCGCGAATACCGAGGCGAGGCGCGTCGAACTCCAGTGAGAAGTAGCCGAGTCCGTGAACGTCTGCCCTGATGTCGAACCGTACGGGACCGGTGAGGGGGAGGTAGGTCTTCTCCACGGCCAGGTGGTACCTCATCCGATGGCCGTCGAACTCGACCGGGCTTACTTCGCTGGCGTGTGAGAAGCCATGGAGGTAGGTCAGGTGGCCGATATCCATGAGGTTCTCGACGATTTCCTGGGGGTGATCGGTGAGGGGCACGGTGCGCTCCACCGGCGCAGGGAGGTCGTCGGGGAGCCTGGGGATCTGCCACTGCGGGGGCAGGTCATCGGGGTGGTGCCACACGAGGATGACGCCGTTGACCTCGCTGACGTGCCGTACCGTCAGCCGGGCCTGGGGAGGGGGTGTGTCGTATCCGGTACGGACACACCGGCCGCCTGTGTCGTAGGCGAAGCCGTGGAACGGGCACACGATGGTCTCGCCGTCCACACGGCCCCCGTAGCCGAGGTGTGCGCCCAGGTGCGGGCAGTAGGGGTCCACGGCGCGCGCCGCACCGCTTTGGGTGCGGTAGAGGACAACGTCGTCGTCCATGAAGCGGACACGGCGGACTTGCCCGCGCCGCACCTCCCTGCTGAAGGCCAGGGCGAACCATCCGTGCGGATATGGGCGTCTGGGCTGCATCGCACTGCGCGGCGGGTTCTGCACCTTCTTCAACCTTGGTCCCCTGGTCTCTCGAGCGGCTGTGGCTGGAGGGCTTGGTTGCTGTGCCGGCTCGGCCTGCTGAGCGAGGGACGGGCTCGGTCACGGGGCGGTTGTGTACGTGCCGGCATGGCGCTGAGGCCAACGCCCAAGTCGTCACCGGTCGCGATCGGCGACCAGGCGAGCCAGCATCCTGAGGTCGGCGGCGGCACCAGGCTCCGGCTCGGCGGCCCGGAGATGGTGCAGAGCCGTCTCGATGTGACGGTGCGCCTCGGACATTGCCCAGGCGCGGCCGCCGGCCTCCTCCACCAGGACTGCGGCCTGCTCCAACTGGCGCTGAGACAGAGAGCCGGGCGTGGCGTAGAGGCGGGCCAGGGCCTGACCGGCAGCGTTGCCGGAAGCGAGAGAGTGGGCGACCGGAAGGGACTTCTTCCGCGCGGACAGGTCCGCCCACCGCGGCTTACCCGTGGCCTCGGGGTCACCCCAGATTCCCAGCAGGTCGTCCGTCAACTGGAATGCCGCCCCCAGATGGCTACCGAAGGCCCCCAGTAGTTCGATACGTGCGTCATCCGCGCCTCCGGCCAAAGCCCCCAACTCACATGTGGCCGCGATCAGCGCACCGGTTTTCGCCTGAGCCATGGCCTGCGCTTCACCTCTCGGCACTGCCGGCCGGTCCTGGAAAGTGACGTCCGCGTACTCGCCGTCGATCAGATCCTGCACCGCCTCGTTCAAGCGCGTGAGCCCCGCGGCGGCCAAGGGGCCGCCCGCCTCGAGAAGAACCTGCGTGGCCAGGAAGAACAGCGCATCCCCCGCCAGGATCGCCGCCGGCACGCCGAACACGGTCCACAAAGCAGGTCTGCCCCGGCGCAACCGGTCCCCGTCTATGACGTCGTCATGGAGCAGGGAGGCATTGTGCACCAGCTCGACCGCCACCGCCGCGGGCACCGCCCGCTCGGCTTCACCGCCCACGGCCTGGCAGGACAGCAGAGCCAAAGCGGCACGCATCCCTTTTCCCTCCACCGCAGTCAGCGCGGCACCGCCCTGGTCCCACCACCCGAAATGGCATCCGGCAAGGTGGCGCATAGCACCCGGCAGCCGCTCCACAGCCGTACGAAGGGACCTACCGATCAGCAAACGGACCCGCGAGCCGATCACCTCAGAATCACGCTGAGACACCACGGGTGGAACGACAGGCGCATCCACGTATCCAGCTCCCCCTCGAATCCAGTTCTTCATCGCTGGCCGGACCCCCGCCCTGCCCCCTTCCGCACTCCGCGTCCGGCGCTCACCGACATCTCACCGCCCACAGCCCCTGAGCACAACCAGGCCTAATCGGCCCACGGACACCCACCGATGCACCACATATGTCACGTCCCGACTCGCCGCCCTCGGAGTAACGCCCGCGCGGACCCCACGGGCCCGTACGGCGGCCGCGACGTCGGATGCGACGTCCACGATCCGGCGGGGCGCCGAGGCGTTCCACAAGGGCGTACAGGCCCTCTCCCAGTACCTCAAACGGGAAGGCGGTGGACTCCCCGGACGGGCGCACGTCGAGCAGCTCCCCGACGGAACCGAGCACCGCACCGGAGTATGGATCGTCAACCAGAAACAGCGCCGTGACCGGCTTCACCCCGACCAGCTCGCCGCCCTCGCCGCCCTCGGGGTGGAGAGGGCGCAGTAGCCCACCCCCGCCCGGGAGTGGGCACCCCACCGGCCCTCCCGGGCCAGGCCCAGAAGTGAGCTGGCCAGTTGTCCCCTGCGGCGGGGGCCGCCTCCGGACCGGTGGTGGCCCCCGCCGCTGTGGGATCCGGCTGACCCCTCAGGGACACGAAGTGGGGCCGGCACCATCCGTGCCGGCCCCATGCAATCGGTCCGTCCGCCTGCTTCGGCCCGTCGCCCGCCGGTCAGAGAACCTGAAGGCGTGCGCCTCTGCGACGGCGATCGCCGAGGCTGATAACGGGTGCGGTTCGGCGCGGGGCCGGGTCGGCTGCCACATCAGGTGCGAGGGAGCGCATGAGGACGGGGTGCAGTCCGAGGTCTTCGGCGGCCTGGAGCAGGGACGGCGGCTCGCCGTACTTGCGGCCGAGCATGGCGCGGACGAGGGTGGGCTGCTCGGGGTGCACGGCGACGGGTTCGTTTGTCCGCCAGCCGCGGGCGGCGAGTTGCTTGTAGAGGCTCTCCCGGCGGGCTTGGTCGATGTGGCCGAGGTCGTGAGCGCGGTTGATCAGGGCTTGGATGGAGATGCCCCAGCGCCGCTTAAGTACGGCGAATTCGCGGAGCATCAGCGGGCCGCTGAACGCCTCGTCTGCCCGTTCGCGGGGAAGCAGGAACGCTCCTGCGAAGCGAAGCGCCTCGGTTTCCGCCTGCTTGGGGTCCAGGCCGGCTCGGCGGTGGGGGTGGAGGACGAGGTGCCCCAGTTCGTGGGCGGTGGTGAACCTCTGCCGGTCCCCGCTTCCGGCGGAGAAGTAGCTGATCATCGAGGGTCCCGTGGTGCCCTTCCAGCAGGAGACGCCGGAGTGCCCCACGACGGCTTCCTCTCCGGCGCCGTCGGAGTCGAGGAGCACGATGGGGACCACGGGGATGCCGGCGCGTTCGCAGGCGCGGATGACGTGGCCGATCACTCCGTCCGCCGCGATGCCGAGAGCGGCGCGGGTCTGGTCCGCAAGATCCTCGATGTCATCGCCGGTGAGGGTGCCCTCGGCCACGGGCAGGGTGGTGCGGCGGATCTTGGTCTCGTCCATGAGGCGTACGGCGACCCGGTACGCCTCCCTGACCGTCGCCTCCACCCGCGCGACCTCCTTGGCCGATGCGCTGGCCTTCTTGCGGAAGGCCAGCGTGTCGGCGGGTAGATCAGCCGGGTCCACGTCGAAGAACGACATGGGGGTGCCGGTCGCCGCAGCGATGCGCGTTAGCACGTCGTCGCTGACCGGCTTGAGGCCCTTCTGGATCTGGGAGATCAGCGGCTGCGAGACGCCAGCAGCTTGCGCGAGTTCCCCTTGAGTGAGGCCCATAAGGGCCCTCAGGGTCCGAATGCGCTCAGCTGGATCACGCACCACGTCCTTCACCCTCTTCGCGCACGTCCTCGTCGAACTCGAAGGGCAGTGTGAAGCCCTCGTCGTCCGGAATGAACTCCCAGTCGGTGAACGACTCAGTGTTGCGGGGGAGCTCGTAGTACAGGTCAAACTTCGCGGCCCGGCCCGGCTTCCATTCCCCTATCGGGCGAACGATCCGAACCGAGATTTCCCCGCCCTCCTCGGGCGGCGAGAGCCAGACCGCGATGAGGTTGCTGCCGGCAACCCCAAGTAGATCAAGCTTTCGATTCTCATAGTAGGTGATCCGGGCCTGGTTCCCACCAGGGGCGGGGACCATCTCGTACGGGGTGGCATGCAGGACCCGGATGGTCATCATGTCGTGGCGCAGGTGCAGCCGACCGCTGGACGTCTCGATGGGCGTCCAACCGCCGAGGTCGAGCCCGTCCGCGTGGCGACGCTCGATGAAGCCGCGGGTGTGGTCGCGCACGAGGTCGGTGCGGCCTTTGGTGTAGCCGTAGCCGGTCAGGCCCGAGTCGTCGTAGTGACCGTGGGCGGCGATGTAGCCGTGGACGAGTGCTTCGTAGAGGGGCGCGGCCAGACCTTCAGTGGCCCGCGTGATGTATGACGCGTCCTCAGGTGTGAGCATGGCGGTTATTTTATAACCGCGAATTCCACACCCACAACGACTTCGGAGTACAAGAAGGGCCGCCACCCTGCCGGGTGACGACCCTTCACGCGCGGCCGCGTCGCGCTACGGGGCAGGGGTGAACTCCACGTCCGTGCCACCGCAGCCGGCCGCGATGTCCAGCAGCCGGTCCCGCTCCGCCTCATCCGCCGCCAGGCCCCACCGCAGCTTCGTCGCGGTCCACTCCGCGCCGTACCTGCACAGCGCATCCGGCGATGGCGGCAGCCACTGGGCCGGGTCCTGGTCCGCCTTGCTGCGGTTCGAGCGGGCCGTGACCGCCACCAGCGAGGACGGCTGGCCCTGGTCGTTCGCGTACGCCTCTCGCCGTGCAGCCGTCCACGCGGACGCCCCAGAGTCCCACGCCTCCGCGAGCGGGACCATGTGGGTCAATATCGAACTGGCGTGAGTCTGTGGTCTGTACACCGTCGTAGTAAGACGACCACAGGCCACCGGTCAGGGTGCAGCCCGGCCCGATCTCGGGGTAGACGACCGCCTCGGCCAGCAGGACCTCCTGGCGGGTGTTGCAGCCGTCGGCGGGCAGGTCACCGGCGTTCCAGTGCTTGAACGACGTGCGCTGGTAGCCGGTCCGGTCCTCGAGCGCGACCGGCAGCGCGCTGACCGCGACGCCGATCGGGAGGACCTGCGCCACCCCGCTGACTGCGGCCGGCTTCTCGGCGGCGTGTGCGGACGTGACAGGCAGGGACAGGGCGAGGGCAGCGGCGGCCGCGGTGGCGGCCCGCACGAACGTGATCACCACGCGGCGGTTCTACCGCCTCCCGCCGCCCCGGGGACAGACCTCGACCAGGCAGTTCACCCCTGCGGGGCGGCTGATTCACTGCCGAAACGACACTGCCCGCCCACCAGCCCCACCACGGCGTACACCCCGCCCGGACGCGGAGTGCACCAGGCCGGGACTGCCGCAGCCCCGGGCCGGTCTCTGCAGCGGGCGCCGGGGGCGGGTCAGCCGTAGTACGCCCAGCCTCCGAAGCGGGCCAGGAGCGCCTCGGTGTCGTCGACGTTCAACCCGAGCGCGGCCGCGACCTCCTCGGGGTCCTGGCTGCGCGCGTCGTGGGCTGGCCAGTGCGCTGTGCGCTGGGCGATGAGTTCGAGGGAGCGGGCGGCTTTGAGGGCGGCGGCGGGTGAGTTTTGGGCGAGGTTTTCGATCGCGTCGGCGATGGTGTCAAGGAGGGTTTCTAGCTCGGCGGGCAGGGCGATGGTGGTGGCGCCGACGGCGGTGATGTGGCCGTCCCACTCCTTTTCGCACTGCGCGGCCATCACCAGGCCGCTCTCGCGGAACGGAAGGTCCCCCAGGGCGGCCCAGTCGACGGTGTGCCGGGTGCCGGTCCAGCCGCAGGAGCACTCGGCCCGCAGCACATCCGCCTTCGGCCGCGGGGAGTACGGGCCGTCGCCGTCGTAGACGCTCCAGTGCCTGACCTTCGAGCTGAACCCGCCGGAGTTGGAGTCGAAGTACACCGGCTCCGGGACCGTCCCGTCCGCAAGGAGCACGCCGACACGGCCTTCGTGCGACGTCCCGTACTCATCGGACGTCCACGTCTCGTCCTTCGCCACAGACACCTCCAGTACTCCCGCAGGCCGCGGTCACAGCCCACTGGGAACGACCATCTCGCATCCGCTGCATGTGCGGGCGAGAACCGGCTGAATCGACCACTTCCTCGTGCGGTCCGGGCGACGTCCGGGACGTCGCGGCGGCCCCGCGCTGCGGTGATCCGAAGCTGGTCCAGGGGCGGGGTCGGCTGCGGTCAGGTGTTCGGCGGCCTTGGCGGGCCGGGGCCGCCCGGAGCGGGAGCGTCCGCCCCGCCCGTGCGTGGCCGGTCCGTCTGCGTCGAGAGGCCGCGCACGAAGGACTGCGGCCGGTGGGGAGAGGTGGGGTGGGCCGGTGCTCAGGGCTGGGTTTCGGGGGTTTGATCAGTTCTGAGCAGTTTGTATGTTCGGCTTGATGCTTTATCGGCTCACCTTGCTGCACCTGCTGGTTTCTCGCGTTGACCGGCAGGTGGCTGTCGTCGCACCGATTAGGGTCGCGATTCGGAGGCCCCCTGACCGGCCGTCAAACCAGGGGCAGGGGCTCTCCTTCAACCGACTCGAACAAGGGAGCGCCATGTCCGTTATCCGAGGTTCTGCCGAGCCCATCATGGCCCTGAGCAGCGGTTTCGACCGTAACATGCCCCCTATTGGGGTGGCCCAGTCCTGCGGGGCTGTCGACAAGTGTGTCAACGTGTAATTGGTGCCGTTTCTGGCCGTCGTTTTCGTGGGCGTGATTCTCGTTCTCGCCCCTGCGCAGGTTTCGTCCCTGCTTCTTGTCCTGCCGGCTCTGCTGGCCTGTGCGCGGCGTTCTTCCTGGTCGGTGCGGTCCAGGCTGGTGTGGAGTGGTGTCGGCCCGGTGCCGGTGGCCACGGGCTGAGGCTGCGCTGCGGCCCGCTCGTCGCGGCGCGCGCCGGGACGAGTGGGCCGTTTCTTCCTCCCCTCGGGGGCATTGCGCCTCGGGGCGTGTCGTGACGAAACCGGGGTGGCGCGGCGATTCGCCACCCCCTCTCATGCCTGTGAAGGACTGGTATGTCGCAGTTGGTGGCGCCGCGGATCGAATGCGCGCACTGCAAGGAGAAGTTCTTCCGTCCCCGGCCGACGGGCCGGCCTCCGCAGTACTGCGGGAAGGAATGCCGGGCGGCCGCCTACCGGGCGCGGCAGGCGTCGGTCCTGCGGTATTCGCAGCGGCACGACGCGGATGTGGTGCGGCTCGCGCAGTCGGTGTCGGGCCGGGCGGGCGCGGCTCTGCATCGCGCCCGGCTGCCTGCGCCCTCGCGGCCGCTGGAGCTGGTGGAGGAGGTCGTGCGGCTGCAGCGGGACCTGGAGGAGCTCAAGGCGGTCGCGGTGCGGCAGGCCGCCGAGTACGGAGCCGGATGGTCGGACATCGCGGCCGTGCTGGCCATGTCCCCCTCGCACGCGCGCGTGAAGTTCAGCGACGAAAACGTCGCCAAGACTCTCGAGTGGCGGGCCGCGCGCGGCTCGGCCCCCGGCCCCCGCCCGCCGCGCGTGCCGTCACGGCGGCCGGCTTCCCCCTCCGCCGCGCCGCAGGAGGGGCAGGGGCCTTCCAGTCCGGCGCTGCCCGGCCATCCCGGCTACCAGCTCACCACCGCCCTGTCCCACCTGCAGCGGTCTTCCGGGCACACGCAGCGCTGGCTGGCGGCTGAAGTCGGGGTGTCGCCGTCGTTACTGTCCCGGATCCTGCTCGGCAGGCGGAACCCGAAGTGGGAGGTGGTCAAGGCGGTGGCCGCGCTGTGCGGCGCCGACCCCGACGACCTCAGGCCCCTGTGGGAGAAGGCCCTGGGGATCCCGCCCGTTCAGTTGCCGGGCCCGGAGGACTTCTTGCAGGCAGCCGCCGCGCTGAAGGCCTCCCTGCGCGGGATGTGGATCGCGGCCGGCGCGCCGCTGCCGCATGCGCTCTGCTCCAACCACCCGCTACTGGCCCCGGGCCGGGTGAGGCGTGCGCTGGTGACCGGCCGGCCCGAGGAAGAGCTGGCCGACTGGCCGTTCGTGGCCGCCCTGGCCACAGCCCTGCGCGGACAGCCGGAAGACCTCCACCCCTTGTGGCAGCGGATGCAGGTCGCATCCGCGCTCCTCACCCCCGCCGGCCCCCAGGCGCACGACGGCGCCGGCGCGGCACCGGCACCGGTCCCGCACCCGCGTGCGGGCAGCCCGTCCCACACGACCGCACCGGGGCACTCGAGCACTGGCCCACATGGAAGCAGTCCGAGAGACGGCTTTACGCCCCGGGCGCGCCCGTCCACGAGGCCCGGCGGCGCCAGGAGCACCGGTGCCGACGCGGTACGCCGGCGACTGGAGATCCTGGAAGTCCTGCGCGCCTGCGACGCGCCTGTCGGGCTGACCACGCTCGCCCGGTCCTGCGGGCTTCCCGTCCCCCAGGCCGCCGAGGTCCTCTCATGGCTGCGCGAACACCACTTCACCCAGGGCAAGGACGGCGGCCACACCGCCGGCCCCGTCCTGCAGGCCGTCGCCGAAGGCCGCGACGTCACACAGGACTACCTCGAAAGCCTCAGCCGGCAGCTCCTCGGCGCGATCTACATCGGCACCTACATCGACGGGGAGATCCACGTCTCCCACGAAGCAGCCGAGCCCGGCATCCCCACCGTCCACCAGTGGGTCGACTTCCGCGAAAGCGCCCACGCCAGCGCCGTCGGCAAAGCCACCCTCGCCCAACTCGACCGCGAAGCCCGCCTGGACCACCTCTCCCGCCACCAGCCCGAACCCCTGACCCCGCACACCATCACCAACCCCGACAGCCTTTTCCGCTCCCTCGACCTCACCCCCGTCCAATACGACCTCACCGAGTACTCCGACCAAACCATCTGCGCCGCCAACCCCCTCACCCTGCCCGGCCAGACCACCTGCATCGCCGTGGCGCTCCCCGCCACCGAACGCCGACGCCTCAACCAGGCCACCACCCCCCTCAAAGCCCCATCAACCACCATGGCCCTGTCCCTCATGCTCGCCCTGAACACCCCCCACCCCCGACAGCCGAGGTAGAGCACCCCGCACACCCGAGCACCAGGGCAGCCCCCGCCGGATCACGGGGTCCTCTCCGAACCAGGGACACACCCTCCGCCCCGAAATTGTGGCCATTCGAAGCGCAGTGGGGGCGAAAGACCCCGCCCCAGCGGACAGCTTCGCCCGGCGTCCCGCCCGCCGGCACAGTGGTGATCGGGTGTCGAACGTGGGGCTGCGCCCAGAGCTCGCAGGCGCCCCGCTGCGGAGCTTCAGCCGGGTGGGGGTGCAGGCTGGAGGCCCCCACCTGAGGTGCACGCGGGCCGGTTGTCAGTGGTCACCCCTAGCCTGATTCCGGCATTCCCGACATGGGAGAAAGAAGGTGCTATGCGAGGAGAAGATGCGGTGGACTGCGGGGACGACTGGGTTGCCGCAGGCTGGACTGCTCAGTACGCAGCGAACCCCCGAACACCCACTCCCGGGCCACCACCCAGCCCGGCAAGGAGAACCGCCGTCCGGCGTCCCCGGGCAATCCCGATCACGGCCCTGAGGACCTCGGAATCCTGAGCAACGCCCTCGCGGCACAAGGACTTCCCATCCGCACCATGCTGGCAGCACTGCACCAGGGAAGACTGATCTTCCTGGAACTGAACGTCGAAGACGCCGGTGACATCAACTCGATCGCCTTCTCTTCCGACGGCTCGCTGCTGGCCGTCGCCGCGAAGAACAGTCCGGTGCGCCTGTGGGAGACGGCGACCCTCGAACCGGCGGGCTTGCTGCAGACTTACCACGTCCACGGCGCTACCGACATCGCGTTCTCCCCGGCCGGTGGGGTCCTGGTCTCCATGGGCGAAGACGGGGCGATCCGCCTGGTCGACACCGTCACGGGCATGCCCCTCGGACTGTTCCCCAGCGTCATCAGCCAGTCCTCCAGCTACACCAGCCCGTTCCCCAGATACTCCGGCAGGGGTGCTGACGCATTCGCGCTCTCTCCCGACGGCCGGATGCTCGCTGTCTTGGCTGAGGTGTGTCGGGTGTGCGTATGGGACACCGACACCGGCGATCTCGTCGGCGACATCCACACCGGCGCCAACCCCGTAACCAGAATCGCGTTCGCCCCCGACGGCCGACTGGCCACCGCGATCGGGAACGTTGTACAGCTGTGGAACCCCGCCACCGCCGCTCCGGCAGGCGCGCTGTCCGTCAACGACGACCAGCACCCCCCCCTCTCGGCGCGATGGCGTTCTCCCCCGCGGGCGGGCTGGCAGCACTGATCTGCACCGGCTCCGGCATCAGCCCCTACGGCGCCCGCGGCCCCGAGGCGACGATGGAGCTGTTCGACCTGAGCACACACAGCAAGATCTCGCAGCTCGTCCCCAGCTACGTCGGCCACGGAAGCAAGGCGGTCTTCTCCCCAGACGGGCGACTACTCGCCACCACCTACGGCGACACGGTGTTCCTGTACGACACGAGCACCCACCAGTACGTCCGCCAGCTCGTCAGCGCCCCAACCGGCACACCAGCCTTCTCCCCAGACAGCAGGCTGCTCGCAACCGTCAGCAGTGCAGGTGTGCTCTTGTGGATCCTCCCCACGACCAAGACGTCGCCGAAGAGCAAGCTTCTGGCGAACCCGCTCGAAGGGAAGTGATTGATCATCATCCTTCCCTCTCCAAGTCGCCAGCCTCCACACGTGGGCATGAGGCAAGTGGTACCAGCGTGCTGTCGATTCTCGGGCTCTGTCTCACATTCGGCGGTAACGCAAAGTGTCCGTCATTGCAGTGGGTGATACCTGCAGGTGGGTCGACCTACCGCCCTGTCGGGTGGGTGCCGGCCCGTCTCCGTAGGATGCCCGCGCAGCGATTTCGCCGTCCCGGCTCCGCGGAGACCAATGAGAGGGACCTGTGTGCTGAAGCGCCTCCTCACCAGCCACCACGCGGCCGGCCAGGCGCAGTTTCCTCGACCAGGCAAGCGTCAACTGCGCCGTAACGCAGTGTTACCACCGAATGTGAGACAGAGCCGTTCATTGCACAGACCCTCGAACTCCGGCGCAACGGCTATGAGTCAGGGAGCTTGACCGTCCTCGGCCATGTGCTGAAGCAGAGACCGAAGCCGTTGAGACCAGTCGAGGGCGGGGAGATACACCTCCGTGTGTGCGGTGGCGAGGCTGTGGTAAACGGTGACCAGCTCGTTGACCGCTGCGAGAGCCTGCGGGATCCCGCCGGTGCTGTAGTGGCCTGCCGAGAGCTTCTTCAGGTAGTCCGCGAGGTGCGGCAGGTAGCGGTCGGGGCGTGCGGCAGCGAGCCCGCGGAGGATGGTGACGGCTTCCTCGAGTGCAGCGTGGGCGTCCTTGGTCCGCCCGACCTGCTCACGGCTGGAGGCGAGGATGTCGAGGTTGGCAGCTAGGCGGGGCAGGTAGGTTTCGGGGTTGTTGGCGGCGAGGTCGCGGCAGACGATGACGGCTTCTTCGCTCGCGTTGAGCGACTCCTGGATCCGCCCGGCTCTGGCAAGGCCTTCGGCGAGGTCGTTGAGGCTTCCGGCGTATTGATGGAGATAGGTGCCGGGGTGCCTTTCGGCGAGGTCGCGGTAGACGCTGACGGACTCCTTGCTGGCGCTGAGGGCCTCCTCTGTCCGCCCTCTTCTGAAGAGGCCTGCCGAGACGTTGTGGAGGCCAAGGGCGAGGTCGGGGAGGTAGGTGTCGGGCTGAGTGGTGGCGAGAGTGCGATAGACGGGGACGGCTTCCTCGAACAGAACGTGGGTGTCCTCCATCCGTCCGGCTCCCGCGAGGTTTGCGGCAAGGTCGCTGAGGCTTCTGGCGAGGTGGGGCAGGTAGAGGCCGGGCCGTGTGGTGGCGAGGCTGCGGTAGATGGTGACCACTTCCTCGGCTGCGGCCAAGGCATCTTCCGTCCGGCCGAGGTGCCACAGCTGGCTACCGAGGTTGTGAAGGGCGCCGCCCAGTTCGGGGAGGTAGGTGTCGGGGCGTCTGGTGGCGAGGTCGCGGTGGAGGGCAACCGCTTCGTTGCTGACGGTAAGAGCCTCCTCCATGCGGTCGGCTTCCTGGAAGGCTGCGGCGAGGTTGCTGAGGGTCCTGGCAAGGTCGGGGAGGTAGGTGTCGGGGCGTCTGGTGGCGAGGTCGCGGTGGAGGGCGACGGCCTCGTTGGCCGCAGCGAGGGCCTCATCGGTCCGGCCGACATCCCCGAGTTGGGTGCCCAGGTTACTGAGGACGCCGGCGAGCGCTGGGAGAAAGAGATCGGGGTGTGTGCTGGAGAGGCTGCGGTACAGCATGACCGCTTCTTGGCTGGCGGTGATGGCTTCCTCCAGCTCCCGGACGTCTCTAAGTTGGCTGCCAAGGTTCTGGAGACTCCTGGCGAGGTCGGGGAGGTAGAGGTCGGGCCGTGTGGCGACGAGGTTGCGGTGGATAGTGACGGCTTCCTTGATCACGACCAGGGCGTCCTCCATCCGCCCCAGTGCCTCGAGATGGACGGCGTGGTTGCTGAGGCTCGCAGCGAGGTCGGGAAGGTGTGTGTACGGGGGCGAGGTGGCAAGGCCGAAATAGATGGCCATGGATTCGTCGCTGATGGCGAGGGCTTCTTCCAGCCTCCCGAGCTCCCTAAGCCTCCCCGCAAAGTGGTCGAGGCTGCTGGCGAGATCGGGCAGGAGCCGGGGGTCTCGTTGGGCTCGCTGCCGGTAGGCATCGCTGGTGCGTTCGGTCAGGAGCGCGGCCCAGGGCGCGAGCATCTGGCTTGCCGCGGGCAGCTCGTTGGCCAGGGCTGTGAGGTCGTCGAGGGATGTGGCGGCGCTGTCGAGAATCTGCTGGAGAGCGTCGAGGATCGGGGTGGGGTGTTCGGACTGGGAGGCGACCTCGATCGCAGCGGGGGCGAGCGTGCCAGGGCTCGCGGCGATCAGGTCGGTGAGCTGTGGGCCGAGGTGGCGCAGTGGAAAGTGCGCGGCGGCGCGGGTGTAGAGGGTGAGGAGTTGGTCGGCTTGGGGACGGCTGATGCCGCTGGAGAGGTGGTGGGCCAGGGTGGGGACGTTGGTGAGGTGGCGTCCGACGAACCATTCGGCCAGGCGGTCGGGCTGTAGTAGCCCCCAAACGCGGTCGCTGCTGGCGGGTGGGTAGAGGCTGGCAATCCAGGTACGGACTCTTCTGCGCCGGTCGTAGGTCTCGTCGGCAAGACCGGGGATCCGGCGCAGGACGGTGTCGGCATCCGCGTTGGTGCAACCTTGGATGAGGAACGCCGCGGCCAGGGCGTCGGTCAGTGTCTCGTCGCCAAGACTGGACGTGAGTTTCCGGGTTTCGGCAGCGTTGGTCCAGTAGCGGCGTTCGTGGAAGAGCAGCCGGTCCTCGACAGTTCGTGCGGTGCTGGGTAACGGCGTTCTGGTGTGGTCGGGTTGGGTGGTGGTGGCGGTGTCGAGGAGGTCGGCGAGGGCGGTCATGTGCAGGGTCAGCGCACTCGAGAGGTTGGCCGCGTCGACGCTGCGGTTTCGGAGCTTGTCCGCGATGCTGGGCCAAGGGTGGTGCTGCCAGTCGCGGACGTTGGGCAGGTGCTGGGCATAGCGGTCGAGGGCTTCTTTGTAGGCCTGCTCGCGTGATTGGCCGGGTGTTGGCTCCAAGGGGCCGATGCCTGTGACCGTGGTGTCGTCGAGGAGGTCTTCGGCGCGGCGAGTGGCGGTTTGCAGGTTCTCCCACCAGTCGCCGGCAGTTCGGGCAAGCAGCAGGAGTCTGAACGGGCTGCTGCCTCGGTGACGGCCGGCGGCTTCGAGCAGGGCGAGGATCTGAGGGGCACGGATTTCGGCGTAGTCGACGACTACCAGCAGGGGACGGGCTGCCCCGGCGAGGACCGCCAGGCTCTCAGGCGCCGCGCTGGGGGCCAGCCACAGCACTTGGCTTCGTCCGGCGGAGAGGATGTCGGTGAGATGTTGAGCGAGGCGGGTTTTGCCCTGGCCGCCTGGCCCGTGCAGCAGGTAGGCGCCGAAGCCAGGCTGTTGGCTCCACGTCTGCAACTGCTCGACGAGGTCGGCCCTGCCTCGGAAAGGGACGATCTGGTTCCGGGCGTGCAGGAGCACGGTGGGGGATGCCAGGACGTCGGGGATCTGATCCAGGGTGTCGTCGAGGTGCTGCCATTCCACGGCCTCCAGGACGGTGCTGGCACCCGCGCCGTGTTCGGCCAGCACGGAGCGGAAGGCGTCGTCGCGCAGGAGCATGTAGGCGGGTACCGCTTCAAGTGCGGCGTGGGAGTGCCCACCGGGGTCGACGGCGATGACACCGGTGAGCAGGTCCTCGCAGAACAGGGCAGCTCCCGAGAGTCCGCCCCAGGGTGACTTCCCGTCCGCCCGGGGTGCAGGCGGATGGCCGTCGATGTTCATGACGTAGCGGTTGCCGACGTCCCGGTCCCCAGGGTTCAGGGTCCCAGTGAGGTGCTTGGTGTCGGTGGGCCTGCCCTTGCGCCTGACGAGGTCAGGGGAGCCCCAGGTTTCACAACGGGTGCCGGGCAGCGTGGTGGCGAGTCGGCCCCATCGCACCGGGCTGCCGTCCTCCGGAGGAACCCACCCGCTGTCGTCGACCAGGACGAGGGCGGCGTCGTCACGTCCATCCGGCGTGCCCCGCCAAACGACCCGGCCCGCGTACACGGGCGTCTCACCCGGGCGGAACACCGTGACACCCCCACCCCGCGCGGGTACCGCGTGGGCCGAGGTGATCACCAGATTCGGTGCTATCACATACCCCGACCCCGGACCGCCGGACCCCCGTACCACCACAACCCGGTTCTTCTCCACTGGCTGACCCGCCCCCGCGCGATGCGTCCGTTCCTGTGGGTTTCAGTCCTTGACCACTTCGTCGAGGTCGCCGGGACCCTCGTCGCTGTTGCTGTCACCGTGGACCATCAGGTCCGTTCCGTCCGCGTTCTGCGGCGTCAGGGTGAGCTTGACCTTGTGTGTGCGACCCCGCGCGGCAGTGCCCTCCGCTCCTGCGGTCACCACCCATGCCTTGAAGCCGGCCTTCGCCTTCGCATCCACCCGCACCTCCACGGCGAATTCCATTTCCACAGGGCCCACCTTGAACTGCAGGTTCTCGCCCGCCCCCCGGGCCGCCGCCTCCAGCAACTCGTCGCGGACCGCCGCCACCGCGTCCGCCAGCTCGATCTCCACCACAGACCCCCAACTCTCCTACCGGTCCGCGCGATTCATGACCGGCACTGCCAGTGAACTCACCCACCGTAGGGACAACACCACATCCGCCACAACACGCCGGGTCTGTACGGTCATCGGCTCTGTCCCGTAATCGGCTCTGTCTCACATTCGGTGGTAACGCAAAGTGTCCGTCATTGCAGTGGGTGATACCTGCAGGTGGGTCGACCTACCGCCCTGTCGGGTGGGTGCCGGCCCGTCTCCGTAGGATGCCCGCGCAGCGATTTCGCCGTCCCGGCTCCGCGGAGACCAATGAGAGGGACCTGTGTGCTGAAGCGCCTCCTCACCAGCCACCACGCGGCCGGCCAGGCGCAGTTTCCTCGACCAGGCAAGCGTCAACTGCGCCGTAACGCAGTGTTACCACCGAATGTGAGACAGAGCCGATTCTCGTGAACATCGAACAGCGCGCGACACGAGTGACTCCCAAAGTGGTGAACACGTGCTGTCCGAACTCGGGCTCTGGCTCATTTTCCGTGATCGGTCACTGAGAGTGTCCGGTGCTGGGAAGAAGCAAGCTCCGTAGTACGGCGGCGACTCTGCCGGGCTGGCTGAGGAAGGGTGAGTGGCTCGTGTGCCACGTCAATGTGCTGGAACAGCGCCTGCTCATCTCCCTCTGCAGGTCAGGTTCAATCGCGCGATCCTGAGTGCAGATGACGTAGGTGGAAGGCGTGCTCTGCCACGACTGGCGTTCCGGTACGCCGCGGCCACATCCGGGTTTCTGGGGTCGCAGCAACGACGCAGCCCAGGTCGCACGTTCGATCGGGGCGTCGGCGTAAAACACTTCTACGGCCGCGGCGGGATCCACGTGGGTCACGCCGTCTCCGTCTTGCACGATGGAGGAGGCGAGGAGCGTGGTCGAACCACCGAGACGGGCCGCACTCTCGCCTTCAGCAGGCACAAAGGCTGCCAGATACACCAAATGAGCAGCACCTGTCAGGCCGGTGATGACTGACCCGCCGTAAGAGTGGCCTACAACCAGGGGCGGCTGTTCCATGGCATCAACGACTGCTTGCACCGCTTCAGTGTCGGCCTGAAGCGAGCCACGATGCAGTTCCGGTACAGCGACCTCGACTCGGGCAGCAGCCAACTCCCCGACGACCAGGTCGAAGTGCTGGGGGTCGTGGTATAGGCCGTGTACCAACACCACACCACTCACGAAGATCCCCCAATTCAGTAGAGCATTCCTTCTCCCGCAGCCATGATCACCTGTGCGCCGCCGATCACGCCAGAAGCACTCGTTTGCGCAGGAGGGCGAATCCGGCTCGGCCGAACATCTGGCGCTTGAGCATCTTGATGCGGTTGACGTGTCCTTCGACAACGCCGGAACTCCAGGGCAGGGTGAGGCCGGCGATGACCGCATCGCGGTCACGGTCGATGCCGGCGGCGAGTGTGTGGAGGCCTGGGAGGTCGTCTCGCCGGACTGCATCGAGCCACTGCGGCAGCCGTTCGCCCTGGCGCTCGGTGAGCATTTGACCGAAGGAGCGGACGTGGCCGGTGAGGGCGTCCAGTTCAGGGCAGTGGACCATAATGGCTTTGAGTCGAAGGTGCTCCGTCTCGTTGAGAGTCTCCGGCCGGCGAAGGATCCATCCGGCAACGACGCGGGGTGACGGTGGCCGAGCTGTGACGGGGCCCGGCGAGAGCCGCTTCTCCCGGGAGTAGGCGCGAACCCGCTGGTAGCTGCCCTGATAGCCGAGCGGCACGATCTCTTCCCACACGGTCCAGGCGTTCGTGCAGCCCTGGTTCCAGCGGTCATCCAGGTAGGGCTTGAAGGCGTCGAGTATGGAGGGCCGGCCCTGCCACTGCCCGTGGAACAGGTCCTCTGGGGTGGCTGCGTCGGCCAAGAGCTTGACGGTGCGGGAGGTCATACGGAGTTGGCGGCCGATCGCCCTCCGGCTGAGCCCGGCTGCCAGCAGTTCGTGGACGGTCGCGTGCTTGGAGCGGGTGCGGTCGGCGAAACGATGCCCGGTAGGCCACGGCGAGCCGGACGGGTCTGCGAACTTCTCCGGCTGGGGGACGGACTGGGCTGGATCCGGCGCCAGGACCCGCAGGCACCCGCGGTGGTCTGCGACACAACGCTCGGCGGCCTCGCTCAGGTTGTGCCAGAGGTGCCACCTGTCTGCGACCTGCACCGCCTGGGGCGCCCCGGCGGTGGCCCCTTCGGCGAAGAACGGTGCCCGGTCGCGGCATACGACCTCTACCCCGGGCCGCTTCGCGAGCCAAGCGGCCAGACTGGAAGCCTCCCGGTCGGGCAGCAGGTCCACCGGACGCCGGCTTTCGACGTCGACCAGGACGGTCCCGTAGTGGCGCCCTTTGCGGGTCGCATACTCATCGACCCCGACCACGCGCGGGGCGGGAACTTCCGGGTCGGGCAAGGCTTCGACCAGCCTCAGCACCGTGCTGCGGCTGACGGACACGCCGAAGACTTTCGCCATGCGGGCCCCGGCCCGACCGGCGAGTGCGAGGCCGACCGCGGCCAGCGCTGACCGCAGGCGCTCGGTCCGCCGGCCGTACCGACGGGTCAGCCCCTGCATCTGCTCGGCGAAGGTCCGGCGCCCGCAAGAGATGACCGGGCAGAGGAACCTGCGGACACGCAGGCAGAGGACGACCCGTCTGCCACCGCTGGGTACATCAGCGGGAAACCGCAGGTAGGAGCTGTGAATCCGCCGTGACCAGCACAGACAGCCAGGGCAAACGGACTCGGCCGCCGTGCTCCGAGCCTCGATGCGTACCGACTCATCGTTCACGTCGACCGACAGCACCGCCACGTCCGCGATCGACGGGAACAGCAACTCTTCCAGCCGCAGCACCGTTTCTTCCACGAGCCGAACAGTCAGCCACATC
This sequence comes from Streptomyces sp. 3211.6, assembly GCF_003634815.1. Classification (NCBI taxonomy): domain Bacteria; kingdom Bacillati; phylum Actinomycetota; class Actinomycetes; order Kitasatosporales; family Streptomycetaceae; genus Streptomyces; species Streptomyces sp. 3211.6. Next base: position 27,590 of record NZ_RBXC01000001.1, read on the forward strand.
GAACCGGAGGCAGATCATTTTCGGGCAACCTGCCCCGGGCCTGCTCGCCCCCACAATCGTCACTCAGCGTGGATAGTCCACGGAAAGTGCGCCAGAACCAAAACTCATGAACATCCGCGGCCCTCTTGATCGCCCACTGCTGACGGAACTCATCGACAAACGCTGTTCCTAGAAGTGAACGAAGCCAGCAGCCCATGGCAGCAGCCTGGTCACCTGATGACAGCCACTGCAGACCGCCACCTCGCCCTGAACCGAGACCATGGAATGATCACGAGATGACCGCGACGAGTAGTACGGACGGCCGCTCCAAGACCGAGCTGGTCGTCAACGAGATCGCCCAGGAGCTCCGAACCTTGGCCGACGGGGTTGCCTGGTTCTCCGGTCTCTCCCCGGCAGGCCAACGGGAGGTACTACAGCAGGTCAGCGGCTACGCGATGCAGGCACACATCACCGCCGCGGACGGCCGCGCCGGCGTGGCCCGGTCCGGGGTGAAACCCACCGCGAACCCCTCAGTGATGATCTGCATGGACCCACCCCGCTACGGATTCTCAGGCCTCCCCGCCGACGAATACGTCAAAGCGTTCCGCGTCCTCGTCTCCGTGTTCGCCGTCGCCGACACCCGCCGCAGACAGACGCACTGCAAGAACGCCTGCGGACACCCATGGCACAACCTGCCCTCAACGTCATCAGAAACCGAGCAGCCGTAACAGACGTCCACCCCAGCTCCAGCCCATGCAGCCGCCCAGAGCAGTCAGCAACCGTCGTACGCGAACACGGTCACCCGCTGACAACCAACCGCTGCCACCACACCACCCATTCACAGCACATCTCAGTCGCCCGGACAGAGTCGGCGTGAGAACTTCCACCCGTGGCTACGGAATCCGACGTCGGAGAGCTGTTGCACCAGCGCGGCTGGCGGACGGCATTCACGCTCGCTGAAAGGGTGAGCGGCTGGGCCGCCCTGGTGAGCGCCATCGAGCGCGGCTACGGCGACGACATCCACGAGTACTCCAACGATCTCTACTGCCGAAACTGGCTGCACGAGGCGTGGCTCCTGCTGGACGACCACATCGTTCAGCTCTGGACGACCGGTACAAGGCCGCGACCCTCGACGACGACGGCATAGCACTCGACCAGTTGCACGGGCTCCCCGGCCCCGCCCTATGGTGGTGGCGGCGACACCCCCGCATCCTCACCGGAGACCTCGGGCGTTCGCTTCGCTCGGCAGGCGCCATCGGCACCGCTCCGGACGCAGCCTCAGGCTCACAGGAGTACGGGAGATGACATGCAGGTTGCCGGTGCCGAGGTCTTCTCTTGCGCCGTGTGCAGCGCCCGGCTGTCCACGCCAGTGCGCGAGGTCCACCCGCCGGCAGAGGGCGAGGCATGGACACCGCTCGACTCCCCCGTCGAGCCCTGCCCGCCCAGGATGGCGGCGGGCACTTTCGCCCGTGACCCGCAGCCTGGACGCATCACCTGGGGCGCGTTCCTCACACGATTCCCGCAGGGCCTGTGCGGCCAACTCACCGCTCGCCGGGCCTTGAATCCGTCGATCAAGGCAAGACGGCTACGCGGTGGGGATGCGTGTCACCCCGGGACGACGATGCCGCTGTCCCGGCGGTCGTGCGGGGCCGTTCCGTCCAGGGAAACGCCCAAGAACGAAAGGAGGATCATCAGGGCTCCCCCGCAGACAATCGCCGAGTCGGCGAGATTGAAGACGGCGAAGTGCTGAACAGAGATGAAGTCGACGACGTGCCCTCGGAAGACCCCTGGTGCCCGGAAGATCCGGTCAGTCAGATTGCCGAGCGCACCCCCCGACAGCAGGCCCAGGGCGAGAGCCCACGGGAGGCTGTGGAGCTTGCGTGAGGCACGCACGATGACTACGACAACCGCGAACGCGATCGCCGTGAACACAGCAGTGACCGCCTGGCCCATACTGAACGCCGCGCCCGAGTTGCGTATCACCTGGAGAGTGAGCACGCGGCCGACAACGCCGACGGGCTCGTGGTTCTCCACCCGCGAGACGGCCAGGAACTTGCTGCCCAGGTCCAATGCATAGGTGAGACCAGCCGCTGCCAGCAATGCGGCCAGATGGCTCTTGCTCAGAGCTCGGGCGCCGGCTTCGGTCCCTGCTGTCTCCCGCTGGGGCTGCGAGGAACTGCTGGTAGGCATGATCCACTCCACTGATACAGAGCCGGCATGACGAGACGGCATTACGACACAATAGCCCCTGCCCTACTGAAGGCAGGCATATGCGGACACTACGTACCTGGCCAGCCACCATCAGTAACGAATGCCGGCTTGGCCGACTCAGCGGTGCGCGTTGAAGCACTGGAAAGGGACTGACAGGAATCCGGGAAAGTGTTCACTTCTGCTTTGACTCCGATCCCCTCGGATCCAGTCGGCGGCGTCCCGGGGACCTCTCTCAGCTCGGCCCACTCGACGTCCGCCATGCCGGGGGCGCCGTCAGCCAGGAGACCCCGGGCCCGGTGCGTCCAGGACGCCCGGAAGCAAGGCGGCAGGGTGGCGGCCGCCGCGTCAAGGAGCGAACAAGAGTCACTCGGAGTAGCATTTGGTGACAAGGTAGGGGCAATGGGTGCTATTGCCCCATCTCCACAGGACCAGGTCGGCGATGGGGCTCGCGTGATGAAGAGCACGCTCAATCGACTGATAGAACGCACCTACTTCCGCGGATTGGTATTCAACCAGTCCTGGGAGGATCCGCTTCTCGATCGTGAGGCGCTCCGCATATCGGCGGACCAGGACACCGTGCTGTCCATCACCTCGGGTGGCTGCAACTGCCTGAACCTCCTCTGCCTACGGCCCCGCCGGCTCATCTGCGTCGACCCCAATCCCGCTCAGACGTACCTGCTCGACCTCAAGCTGGCAGGCATCCGACACCTTGACCATGCCGACTTCCGCTCTCTCCTCACGTCCTGTGGCGGCACAGAGGCGGTGGACATCTACCGGCGAGCGCTGCGAGCCAAGTTGCCTGATGACGCACGAAATTACTGGGACAGTAACACTCGGATACTGGAACGCGGGATACTTGCCCAGGGCAAGCTGGGGTTCTTCTTGAAGTGGATTCGCCGCTATATGCGATGGCAACTCGGAGAGCGACGGATGCGCCAGTTCTTCGAGGTTGACGACATCGATGACCAGCGCGATTTCTACTACCGCGAGATCCACCCGCGATTGTTTCGCGATTCGGTACTCGAAATCCTCGGCTCCCGATGGGTGCTTGCCTTCGCCGGCATGCACCCCTCCCAGTACGACCTGATTCAAGACCGTCATGGCATAGGGCGATACATACGCGATCGCGTGGAATATGTGCTGACCACCGTCCCGATACGTGACAACTATTTCATCGCCCAGGCATTTTTGGGCGCCTACCTGGACGCGGAGAACGTTCCTCCCTACCTCCTCGAACGGAACTTCGACACCCTGAAGCAAACGGCCGATCGCGTAGTCAACGTCACAGCCTGGCTCACCGAGCACCTCGATTCATTGCCCGAGTCGTCGGTCGACAAGTTCAGCCTTCTGGACATATTCGACTGGATGAGCCGGGATTCTCTCCATACGACGGTGCGCAGCGTGCTCAGGGCTGGTACGCCAGGCGGCCGCTTCATCTACCGTTCCGCCGTACGCTCACTTCCTGTCCCTCCGGAGCTCCGAAGCGCGGTGGTCAGCGAGGACGATCTCGCCCACCGGCTCTTCGCGCAGGACCGGTCCTTTACGTACAGCAGCTTCTACATCTACCGAATTGATCAGCAGCGAGTCGCGGATCAATTGCATCGGACGTAACCTTGGGCCAGCCACACCTTCACAGGTCAGATGCAGCTCGCTCCTTCTGGCCGGATGCCGGACCAACTTTCACCCGAAGGAGTGAGGTCGTGCTCGAGCAGTTCAGCATTTCAGGCACCGGTCATGCCGTCGGCTCCAGGATTGTCTCGAACACCGGCCTGGCTGTTTCGATGGGGCTGTCCACGGATTGGTTCACGAAGCGCACAGGGATTGATGAACGACGGGTTTGCGGGGAAGGAGAGGACGTACTCACGCTGGCGGTGTCCGCTGTCGAGTCGGCTCTCCAGTCGAGTGGGCTGAAACCTGACATGTTGGGCCCCGAAACAGTTCTCCTTCACATCCAGAACGGCCTGACGGCCTTCACCCCGCCGTCCGGGGTCATCTTGGCGAATGCGCTGGGGCTCAAGGGTCTACGCGTGCTCTCCGTCGACGGAGTCTGCGCTGAACCTGTGGCCATGTTCGAGATGGCTGTGCTCATGTTGTCGAGCAATCGCTGCAGTCGGGCCGTCATCTCGTCGAGTGTGGATTTCCTGCCGATCATCAGCTCGAAGGACAGGGGCACGGTCGGGCTCTTCGGCGCTGGTGCGGGCGCGGTCGTGGTCGAGCGGCACACCACGTCACAGGGCATATCGGCGAAGGTCATGAGCCTTCAGTGGGTGACTCACGCCGACCATGCGGCCCTCGGGAGCATCCCGGTACTGGGCTACAACGCCGGCCCCGAAGGGGTCAGCGTGCAAGCGGGTTTCTACGACATGGACGGCTCTGGCCTGGTTCATACGGGGCTGAGCGTCATCCCTCCCCTGGTTTCCCGTGTACTCGAAGAAGCCGGGTGGTGCCACGACGACGTCCACCTCGTCATCTCCCATCAGCCGAACGTTCGCATGCTGAACGTTCTCATCGAGGCCCTGGGCTTCCGGCCGGAGATTTTCCCGATGCCTGCCAGCCGCCTGGGGAACATGGGCCCGGCCAGCCTGTTGGTGAATCTCTCCCTGGCCAGAGACGAGGGTCTGCTCCGTCCAGGGCAAAGGCTGTTGCTTCTCGCCTTCGGCCTCGGGTTCTCCTGCGGCGCAGTGGCAATCGAGCTCCTGCCCGGTGAGGCGGGGTGCGATGACTGACGCGCGCACATGGGTGCGCCCTCCCGTCTCGGACTCGCTTCGCACGAGGATGACCGAGGACCAAAGAGCGATCGCGGCGGCCATGCGTCCTGTCACGCTTCCCGACGGCAGAACACTCCGCGTACTCGACTGCGGAGAGGGGGACGCCGTTGTACTCCTGCCCATGGTCACCGAACTGAACTTCGTCTACGCACCTCAAATCGCAGAGTTCCAGCGCGACCACCGCGTCGTGCTCTATGAACCGCTGCTCAGCACGAACACGCGGGTCGGCATCAAGGACAGGGCCCACGAGGTCCGCTGCCTGCTTTCCGCCCTCGGTATCAGCCGCGCGCACTTCGTCGTGTGGGGCGACACGGGTGCGGCAGCCTATTATCTGGCCAAGCATCACCCCGAGTTGTGTCGCTCGGTGGTCTTCGTCGGGCTGGCCGATCGTTACCGGTTCCCGCAACCCTACGGCTTCTGGCTGAAGATGCTGGAACACCTTCCCCTCGAGCGAGTGGTGTCATCACGTGTGTGTGCGACGCTCCTTGGGCGCTTCGTCGGAGGGACCCAGATCAAACCGGAGTGGATCGTCCAGGAGGCGCTGGTCGTCCTTCGGTTGACGGCGCTGTTCAAGCACAGCATTCTTCCCAACCTGACCGAGCATCGCCCGACGCCGGGCGAGGTTCACGTGCCGAGCCTGGTCATCTCCGGCGACAACGACCACATCGTCTCGGTCGCCCAGGCCCGCCGCATGGCCGCGCTGCTTCCCCACGCGGGTGCAGCGGTCATCAAGCCAGGTGGTGAGCACTTCATCACCTACGTGGACGACTCATTCGTCAACGAGACCGTTCGCCGCTTCATCTCCAGCGTGGAGTAGCTGATGAGACCATGGCGAACGTAAGGAAACCCGCGGTTCCCGACGCGCAAGCCGCCGACCCCACCGCACCCGTCGGCGGACTCCACCCGCTCACCGTTCTCTGCATCGGTGTACTGGTCACCGCGGTCGCCCTTCCGGAGTCATGGCAAGGCTGGCCCTACGCGCCGTTTCCTGTCTTTCACGCGTGCCTCGCCATTGTCATCCCGCTTTGGCTGGGGGTTCGCCCCACCGGTCGACCCTGGCCTGAGATTCGGGCGCATCTTCCGAAGCAAGGCCGACCGTTCGCTGCCGCCATCGCGTTCATCGGCGGCTTCATCCTTCTCTACAGCCTCGCTATGGCCGTCCTCGGCAAGACGCGGGATCCCGCATGGAACCTGCTCGCGACCTATGGGAAGTTCGCGGATCTGTACGCCGCGCGTTATGGAAGCTGGATCGCGCTGATCATCGTGTACGTCTTCCTGGGACTGTGGCCCATGTTCGGGGAGGAACTCTTCTACCGGGGATTGCTCCATGGCTCGCTGTTGGGGCGCTACTCGCTGCCGATCGCTTCGGTCGTCACGTCCACCCTGTTCGGACTCCGCCACTCGGCCCAACTGGTCTACCTTTTGCCTGCATACCCGTATGTGGCCGGCGCAGCATACTTCGTATGGGCTTTCGGCGTGAGCATGATCTGGTGCTGGGTGCACGCACGGACGGGCTCTCTGTACCTCTGCATGGCGACACACGGGGTGAACATCGTCCTCGCCCCCCTTGCTATTGCCCTCGTGATTCGGTAGGTCCGCTCGTGCCACGTCCCGCATCACCGCTGCGTGCATTCACTCTGCGCGGCGCACGCGCTGTTCATCGAGCCGGAGCCTGGGGGTTCGACCGTTCTGGTCCCCTTGCACCACTCCTTGCCGAGCTCGGCGCACCCCTGCATCGGTGGCTGTTCCCCCACTCGCTTCTGACGGATCCGGGGATCCCCGTCGAGGTCGACGGCTTTCGGCTCTACCACGAAGGGCGCCCCTCATATCACCTCCAGATGCTGGCGATGGGCATGCACGACCGCGATGTCGCGGCACTCATCCGGCAGCTCGTCAGGCCGAGCATGTCGGTCGTGGACGTCGGTGCGCACCTGGGCTACTTCACGCTGCTGTGCGCGCGCCTCGGCGGAGCGGCGAGCAGGGTCTGGGCCTTCGAGCCGTCGTCGGCACTGCTCCCCATCCTGCGGAGAAACGTGGCGGAGAACGACGTCTGCGGCGAGATCCACGTGGTGCCGAGTGCCGTGGGAGATTCGGTCGGTGCAGTGACGCTGTTCGCAGGCACGCCCGACAGCATGCTGTCCAGCATCCACCGGGCTGCGGCGGCCGGCGACGGTGCGGGGCCGAGGGAGACCGTTGCGTGCACCACCTTGGACGCATGGGCCGAACGGAGTCTGTGGCCCCGAGTGGATCTGGTCAAGATCGACATTGAAGGCCACGAGGTCGCGGCGTTGGCCGGTATGCGGGAGCTGAGCCGTCGAAATCCCGGTCTGGTTCTGATCATCGAGCTCAACGAGCGGACGCTGGCCGCTGCAGGTGAGTCGATCGACTCGTTCTGGGCGGCCCTGGCCGCATGCGGATTCGACGACGTCTCCCTGGCGGGGCCCCCTCCTCGACCGGTGACATACCCCCAGGACCGCGACGCCATCCGGCGGGAGATCCGTCGCCAGGGAAACGGGCGGGTCAATCTGATGTGCCTGCGGAGGCCGGGGTAGCCGGCCGGTGACCGGCTCGTCGGATCTCCGATCCGCTCCTCGCACTCGCGACCAGGAAAGCCCCTGCCAGGGACAGGAGCAGGAAACACGACTCGGCGTACCCGCGCACGACGGACAGCAGCCCGGACGAGAGAAACACGACACCCAGGCCCAGTTCACACCACGCGATCCGCGAGGCGGTTTTGACCCACTTCACTTCGCTCTTCCGGATAATGCCCGACGACCCTTCCTTGGGGGTTCTCACGAACTCCGGCTCGTCTCGCTTGATCGTGTCCCGGAAGCCGGCCAGGATGGAGACCGATACGCCTATGGCGAGCGGCAACGACAGGGGCAGACGCAGACACCGCCGCGCCCAGTCGTCGTACAGAATTCTCTGAGAGAGCGCGCATTCCTGCAACGGCGGGAACAGTACGAGAAACGCGCTGAGACCGACTTGGGTGATCACCCAGTACGGAGTGCGTGGGAGCCCGAAAACGACATATGCACTGGAGAGCAGTCCGGTCAGGACGAGTACCGGTGTACCCAGAACCAGGTGCAAGGAAGAAAGCTCAAGAAATCGACGCCTCTTGCCCTGTGGCGGACTGAGCGCCTTCTTCCCGTAATCGAGGAAGAGCCGGAATGCCGCGCGCGCCCAGCGGCGTTGCTGGCTTTTGTAGCTGAGGTAGGTGTCGGGAAGGTCGCTGCTGGCCAATGCCTCGTTGACGAAGACGACCGACCATCCCGCGAGCTGGGCACGGAAGCTGAGGTCGATGCCGTCGTCGGTGAACGGTGCTTCGTGCCACCCGCCGAGTTCTTCGATCGTGCGCTTCCGCCAGACCCCACTGGTCCCCAGATATATGGTGGGCTCCCCCCTGGCCTGGCGGATCCCGCTCGAAAAGCAGAAGAGGCTGTCGATGACCGCCGCTTGGAACAGCGTCAGAGTGGACGAAAGGCCGTTGCGGTGTCGCCACCGCGTATGGACTGCAGCGACGCGGGCATCCTCGAACAGGGGCACGGTTTTGATGAGGAAGTCACGATCAGGTGTGAAGTCCGCGTCAAAAATCGCCACGAGGTCGCAATCTACCGTTCGCGTACCGTGGTTGAGCGCCCCCGACTTGTACCCTTCGCGGCTTGTTCTGTGGACGTATTCGATCGGGACGGAGCCTCCGCGATGTGCGTCGACGACAGCCTTGGCCAGCGCGGCCTCTTCCCCCTCGGAGTCGTCCAGAACTTGCACCGCGAGTCGGCCGTCCATATAGTCGAGGTTCTTTACCGCCGCGAGCAGTCGGTAAAGAACTTTATGTTCTCGATAAATGGGGAGTTGCACCACGACCGTCGGCCAGGAGCAACTGCTCGGCCGGGTGAGTTCGATGGCCTGCCCTCCGACACCCTTCATCTGAGAATATGCATGAATGACCAGTATCCGCAGTTGAGCTATGGCGAAGAACGCCAGCATGGCGGAAAGGGCTATCACCAGCATTCCATCAGTCTAACCCGAATTCCGCATGAGGGCTCGCCGGCTTACTGACGCGACAGTGGTGCGTTCGGGTGATGAGCCGACGAGCCCCCGGTGGAGACAGGGGAGCACGGGTGGGTTCTCACTCATCATGGTGACGTAACTGTTCGCAACCGTTTCGCTCCGATGCTTAGTTCACGCTCAGTCGAGGAGGCCGCCGCGTGAGGCGTCATTCACCTTTCGGCCGGCACCTCGCAGAAACCAGAGACGAAGCAGTCTTCGTCACCGGTACATCCAGCGGGATCGGCAGGGCAATCGCTCTGGACCTCGCCGGGCGAAGTGTGACCGTATTCGCCGGTGTGCGCAGGGCCGGGGACGCGCCGAAGGGCGACGGACTGCCCGGTGCGGTGCACGAGATCCTCTTGGACGTCACCAGTGGCAGCCAGATCACGGAGGCGGCCGATTCGATCCGCCGGCTCCTGGGCCGGCAGCGCCTCCGCGGAGTGGTGAACAATGCCGGCGCCGCGACCGGCGGCCCCCTGGAATACGTGACCATCGACGAGATGCGACACCAGTTCGAGGTCAACGTCTTCGGCCAGCTGGCCGTGACTCAGGCGGTTCTTGACCTGATCCGCGATCACGGGGACGGACGCGTACTCTTCACGAGCTCTATCGCAGGACACGTCGCCGCACCCTGCTTCGGACCCTACGCCGCGTCAAAGCACGCACTGAACGGCATAGCGGAGTCGATGCGACGCGAGCTGCGGCCATGGAACATCTGCGTGTCCGTCCTCGTGCCCGGAGCGGTGGCGACGCCGATCTGGGGCAAGGCAGACCATTCTGTGCAGGGCTTGACGGACCGATTGCCGATGAGAGCGAAGGAGTTGTACGGCAGCACACTGGAGAACATGCGGCGATACGTGGCTTCCGCCGCGGCGGGGCGGAGCATCTCGCCGTCGGTGGTCGCCCGTGCCGCTCATCATGCGCTCTATGCGCGACATCCCAAGGCCGTCTATCTCATGGGCGCGGAGGCACGCGCGGGGGTGGCCCTGTCCACCGCTCTGCCCACACGAGTCTTCGACGCGCTGCTTGCCAGGCAGCTGAGCAGATCCCCGTCGAGATAGACCTTCAGCGACGTGGGGCCGGCCCACCTCAACGAGCCGCGGGCACGACCTCCCAGTCCGGCGTGTAGCCGCAGTGCCAATACAACACGGAACCATTGCTGCGCCCCTGGGCCAGACAAGACTCCATGATCGACCAGGTCTTACCTCCGAAGACCGGGTCGAGCTTCAGTCCTGTCTCGTCCTTCACGGATGTGCACAGCTCGACCAGGTCGGTTGGGTAGCGGCCGAATTCGCGGTAGATCCTGGTCGTCCTCAGGTCGATGCGTCCACTCGGCACCCGGTCGGACACGGACAAGTAGTGCTCGGTCCACCGGACGAGTCCGTGGATCCACCAGCGTGCTGGGCCCGGGTAAACCTGAACGCCGACGACATGGATCGGACGATGTCCTTGCTGGCGCAGGAGGTTCTCCGCCAGCACGAAACCCGCGAACGCCGTGCCCGACGCGGCCGTGATGAACACCGTCTGCAGCGGCGGCACCCCCATGGCCTCGACCTGACCCACCATTTCCAGGAAACCGCGCGCAGCAGCGATCACCGCTGCGGGATGTGCGAGGCTCGGCGGGGCGAAGAACGGCCGTCGTCCCGCTCTGCGGCTCCGGTGATAGGCACCGGCCAGCGCACCGGCTGCCTCGATGTGGCCCGGGCCGATCAGACGCACGTTGCTTCCGAGGCCGCCGAACATCCTCCGCCGCTCACCGAGAGGAAGAGGCGGAACGTCAGCGACGACGATGTCCCATGCGATGTCGAACCGTCGAAGAACCGGGAGGATGTCGTGTACGAGGTTGGTCACGTTGCCCACCGGGGTGACGAGGCTGCCGTACCCCTTCTCCAGCATGTGCCCGACCAGATGTTCGATCTTACGTGTCTTGACGCCTCCGCGGCCGTGACCGGAGAGGTCGTCACGCTTGACCAGGACATCCACCCCGTTTGATCGGGAGATTGCCGAGATCGGCGTCGGCCACTGTCCCAGAGGGACGAACGGGGCCTCCAGAATGCGCTGGATTCCATTGTGGTCGCGCATGCCTGGTCCCTCAACGTGCTGTCACGGCCGGTCCGGGCACGGGATGGAGAATCACAATGGGAAGCTCTCGGGCTGTGCGCTGCCGGTAATCCTCGTACCCGGGGAAAGCCTTGACGAACCGGAGCCACAGTTCCGCACGTTTCCGTTGGTCGGCCCGTTCGGCCCTGACAGGGAAGGTGCGACCTCTGATCTCGACCGTCGCGAAGGGATTTTCTCCGAGGTTCAGCCACCAGCCCGGCGGCTGGTCCAGTCCCCCGTGAGAAGCGATGACCGCGAGGTCTTCGCCGTCCTCGACAGCGAGGAGGGGAACCGTCCGCGGCTCGCCCGTCCTACGGCCCGTCGTCGTGATGATCACGATCTTGCCGTGCTTCAGACCCAGTCGTCCCAGCAGACCACCCGTTCGCCGGTAGACGCCGAGATGCAGCACGCTCATGACGACGATGAATCTGCGAAGGGCAGGACTGGACTTCTGCCCGATCCGGAGCATGGCCGCGCGCAGAAGGGCCACCCCGAGTCTGTGCATAGGGACTCCCCACGGCAGTCGATCTCCTGTTCCACGTTACGTCGGACTGCCTCCGTCCGCATGACGGCGGATTGATGCCCGCAGCGGTCTTTTCGTTCCGGACACAGCTCACGTGAAAGCAGGGCTGCGGGCCACGGTGGTGGCGGCGTGCGGGACCGGCAAGACGTTCATGGCCGCCGCGGCAGCGCTGAAGCTGGCACGGGGCGGGCGGGTGCTGGTGCTGGTGCCGACCCTGGATCTGCTGACCCAGACGGTGCGGGAGTGGCAGGCGGTGGGCCACACCGGGCCGGCGGTGGCGGTGTGCTCCCTGGAGGACAACCCCGAGCTGTGGGCGGGGCAGGTGCGCTCCACCACGTCCGCGCCGCAGCTGGGCCTGTGGCACAGCCGGGGGCCGGTCACCGTCTACGCCGCCTACGCCTCCCTGCCCGTGATCACCGAAGCTCACCGCGGGGAGTACGGGCTGCCGATGGAGGCTTTCGACCTGGTGGTGGTGGACGAGGCGCACCGTACGAGCGGGTCGGCGGGGAAGGCGTGGGCGGACGTGCACCGCCAGGAGGTCATCCCCGCCCGCCGCCGGCTCTACATGACGGCCACCCCCCGCGTCTGGGCGGAGCGTCCTCCGCGTTCGCGTGCGGAGGAGCGGCCGGTCGAGGAGAGCCGGCGCCTGGCCGAGGAGGAGGGCCGGCCGTATGTGCCCCGGTCGCGGTGGGACCGGCTGCCGAAGGAAATGGCGTGCTCGATGGAAGATGTGCGGGTGTTCGGGCCCGTGGTCTATGAGCTGTCCTTGGCCGACGCAGTCGCCCGGGGGCTCCTCGCCCGGTATCAGGTCGTCGTCGCCGAGCTGGTCGACCCCGTCGTCACGCCGCAGAGGCTCTACAGCGAGAAGCGCTACGAGGAGCGGCTGCGTGGCGAGCGGCTGGCGGCGGTGCAGACGACGCTGCTGGAGACGATGGCCGAGCACGACCTGAAGACCACCATCACCTTCCACCACCGAACCGTGGAGGCGCAGGCGTTCGCCGAGGGCCTGGACCGCGTCGCGCGGCGGCTGCACGCCGTCGACCCCGCCCGGCACCCCGAGAAGGTGTGGGCCGGGTGGCTGCGCGGGGAGCACGAGCCCGAGCACCGGGCCGCCGTGCTCGCCGACTTCGGCCGGCGGGCTGGGCGCGCGGTGCTGGCGAACTGCCGGGTCCTGGGCGAGGGCGTCGACATCCGGGCGGTGGACTCCGTGGCGCTGATCGACCCGAAGGGGTCGGCCGTCGACATCGTGCAGGCCATCGGCCGGGCGCTGCGGCAAAAGCCCGGCGAGGGGAAAATCGCGACGCTGATCGTGCCTGTTTTCCTGCGGGAGGATGAGAATCCCGAAGACATCATTTCTTCGAAGTCGTACGGGCCTCTTATTCGGCTTTTGAATGGTTTGCGGGCGCATGATGAACGCGCTGTCGAATTGCTTGCTGTGCCGCAGGAAAACCAGAAACGCGTCGTACAGCCGTCGCTGACGATCGGTCCCCCGCCGGAAGACGGCGACGAGGAGAGCCGGCTGCTGCTGCGGTTCGCCGCCCCGCGAGACCCGGCGCTGATCGCGAAGTGGATCAGCTACCAGGTCTTCGACACCGAACGGCAGGACTGGCGACGCGGCTACGAGGCCGCCTGGCGCTACCGGGAACGCGAGGGTCATCTGGACGTCCCGTACGACCACACTGAGGGCGCCTACCCGCTGGGGCGGTGGCTGTCCGACCAGCGGCGGGCGTTCCGGGCCGGGACCATGACCGGGGAGCGGGCCGCCGAGCTGGAGGCGCTGGGCATCGTGTGGGACACCGCCGACGCCGGCTTCGCCGAGAACCTCGCCGCCGCGCACGCCTACTACGAGCTCCACGGGACGCTGGCCGCGCCGCGTCACGCGACCGCGCTGGACAAGCCGGTCGGGCAGTGGCTGACCAACATCCGCCGGCCTGGCGGACTCGGCAAGGACCCGGTACGCGCCGAGCGGCGGGCCGCCCAGCTCGCCGCGATCGATGAGGACTGGAACCCAGGCAAGCGGGGATGGACGGTGGACTGGCAGCGCCACTACGCCTACCTCGCCCAGCTCCTGGCCGAGAGGGCGCGGCTGGCGGCCGTCAAGCCGGGAGTGACCCGGCACGGCGAGGACGTCGGCCGGTGGCTGGCCACCCAACGCCGGAACTGGAACCGGCTGAACACCGAACAGCAGGCCCGGCTCGGGAAGCTCGGCGTCACCCCGGCCAGGGTCGTACACGCCCGCACAGCGCCCCCGAAGCCCGCTGCGGCCTCCCGGGCGGGGCGGGGCCGGGAAGCCTTCGACAAGGGCCTCCAAGCCCTCCAGCAGTACCTGGAACGGGAAGGCGGCGGCACACCCGGACGGGGGCACGTCGAACGACTCCCCGACGGCAGCGAACACCGCACTGGTGTGTGGCTGGCGAACCAGCGGCAGCGCCGCGACCGGCTCCACCCCGACCAGCTCCAGGCGCTCGCTGACCTGGGGCAGGAGTGGGCCGACTCGTGACCGGGCCGCCGACCCGGTGCGGTGCCCGTCGGGGTGGACACCCTCCTAAAGACCGTGTCCTATGTGGTGAGGCGTCGTTGGGCTTCGTATGGGGCGGGGTACGTGGAGTTGGATTGTTCCGGACGGGTTGTGGGAGATCGCGAAGCCGCTGCTCCCGCCGTCTCGGGTGCGGCCGCAGGGCGGCGGGACACAGGACACGCCTGACGAGACGCTGTTCGCAGCGATCATCTACGTGCTGGTATCGGGGTGTGCCTGGCGAGCACTGCCGCCATGCTTCGGGATATCGAAGTCCACCGCACACCGCCGGTTCCTGATCTGGTCCAGAGCCGGCGTCTGGGGCCGCCTGCACGAGAAGATCCTGTACCGGCTCGACGACGCCGGCTTGCTCGACCTCTCCCGCGTGGTTCTGGACTCCGCCCACGTCAGGGCTAAAAAGGGGGCGAACTCACAGGTCCGAGCCCCGTGGACCGGGGCAAGGCGGGCTCCAAGATGCACGTCCTGTCGGACGCGGCAGGACTGCCCCTCCTCGTCGGTGTCAGTGCGGGCAACACCCACGACAGCCTCGCGCTGAAGCCGATGGTGCTCGGTCACCAAACGAGACACGACCCCTACCGTGGCCGCTGCTTCAAGCCGCAACGCATCCATGCCGACAAGGCCTACGACATACCCCATCTGCGGAAATGGCTCCGCGGCAAACGAATCGGAGTCCGCATCGCCCGCAAGGGCGTCGAGTCCAGCGAGCGGCTCGGGCGGCGCAGGTGGGTGATCGAGCGGACGATGTCCTGGCTGACCGGCTACCGCCGGCTCAACCACCGCTACGAGCGTCATCCCCGCAACTACCTGGCCTTCCTCGGCCTCGCCGCAGCCCTCTGCTGCTACAAACGCCTCCTCCGCCTCACCACATAGGACACGGTCTTAGGGTCTTCGTCCAGTGGCAAACTCGGGAGGGGTGGTTCGGGTGCACAGAATGATCAGGTCCGTGGCCGTCGTGATGATGGTTGGCGTGGTGGGGGCGTGTCAGTCCGGAAGTCCGCAAGGCGGGTCTCATTCGCAGAGCCCTTCTCCGGGCACCAAGCCGGGTCCGGCCACGCCCCGGCTGAAGGCACCGGACGGCTTCGACGCCGCCAAGGGGTGGGCGTTACCCTCCGGCCCCCGTGATCAGATGGCCGTCGCTCCCACCGCCCAGCTGGTCATCGAATCGACGAAGGAAGCGAACGGGTACGTCTTGACGGCCAAGGACGCCGTCACAGGCGCGGTCCGGTGGTCGAGCGAGCCCTGGTGGCCGTTCAAATCCATCCGGGACAAGGCACCCAAGCCCCAGGTGGTCACCGTGGGTGGCAAGGACTACGTGGCGGTCTCGATCGCCGGGCGCCCCGGCCAGGACAGCGTGCACAAGGGCCAGCCGACGATCCAGACCGCGGTGTATACCGCCGAGGCCTCGGGGACCGCCGTTCGCCCGGCCCGCACGATGGACCTCCCCGTCAAGGAGGACGAGATTGACCGCCTCCCCGAGGCCTCGGGAACCCAACTGGTCCGATACACGGGAGGAACCCCGAACAATCCCCTCACCCCCATGGCGATGGACGTGGTCTCCGGTAAGATCACCCCCTACACACTCAACGTCTACGACGCCCCGGACCCGAGCGTGTGCCGCAGCTGCTCCCTGGGCGGCCACGCCGCGGGACTGACCGCGGAGGGTCCGGTCATCCAGGGGCACCAGGGCCCCCAGACCACGGTCATCTGGGTACCCAGTGTCTGGTACGGGCCGGACAACCTGCCACCGGGGGCCTTCGCCGGACAGACGGCCGAGGACCTACAGGTCATCGGCGATCTGGTCATCGCGGGCTGGCCAGCTGACGACGGGACCAGCCTGAGCAGTCACCCCCACCGCGTCTGGGCCGTGCACGACGCGGCAACGGGCAAGGTCAAGGCATCCGTCGGCTGCACCACCGACAACCCTGCGGGCAGCAATGTGCGCAACCTCTTCCACCCGGTCGTCGACCCCGACCACCACTACCTCGTGTACGGCCCGCTGGCCTTCGACCTCGTCAGCGGCAAGGGAACCTGTGCGCTCGGCAGCTCCACCACCAAGGACGCTGGCTTCGACTCCGTCGATCTCAACGGCACGGCCTACGGCCACACCACGGACCGCGACGAGTCGGCCCCGGTCGCCCTGGACATCGCTTCGGGAAACGTCACCGCCCTGCCGTCCGGCACCAGGATCCCGACCCTCTTCCTCAAGGGGGCGGCGGTATACATCCCGTCGGACGAGGAGAACGTCCCTTACAGCCTGGTGTCCTACCCGCGGCGCTGAACGCGCCGACGGACTGCTCACACACGGAGTGTGCGTCGGCACACGACCGCGTTCCCGTCTCCGTGCCGCGTCATCGCCCGGCACGGAGACGGTCCTCCTCCGGTGCGGCGGGGAGACGCGAGACCTGGGCGGTCCATGCTGGGGAGCGGGACCCCCAGCGCTGCGCGCTGGGGAGAGACGGCGACCGCTGCGCGGCCGAGTGACGGAGCGTGAGGCCCCGCGCTTCGCGCGGGGCGGGCCGGCGCCCGCTTCGCGGGTTAGGCCGTGTCTTCAAATGGTTCTGATGGGGGATCATGTCGGCATGGTGCGTCGTCATGAGCTGACGGATGTGGAGTGGGAAGTGCTGTCCGGGCTGTTGCCGCGGTCGTCCTCGGGGCGGCCGCGGTTGGACGACCGGCGGGTGCTGAACGGGATCGTGTGGAAACTGCGGACGGGGTCGGCATGGCGTGATGTGCCGGCACGGTACGGGCCCTGGCGGACTCTGTACACGCGTTTTCGCAGGTGGGCGCTGGACGGGACGTTCACGCGGATGCTGGCCGCGGTCCAGGCGGAGAAGGACGCGACCGGTGACATCGACTGGCTGGTGTCGGTCGACTCCACGGTCGCGCGGGCCCATCAGCATGCTGCGGGCGCCCGTAAAAAGGGGCAGGGCAGGGGGACGAAGTATGTGATCACGCCCTCGGGCGATCCCGGGGCGGACTGACCACGAAAATCCACCTGGCCTGCGACGGCCGCGGCCGGCCGCTGGGCTTCGTCCTCACCGGCGGCAACGCCGCCGACTGCACCCGCTTCGAGGAGGTCATGGACACCATCAAGGTCCGCCGAGCCGGGCCCGGGCGGCCCCGAACCCGCCCGGACCACGTCCTGGGCGACAAGGGCTACAGCTCCCGCAGGATACGTGCCTACCTGCGTAAACGCGGGATCGGCCACACCATCCCCGAGCGCCGTGACCAGCGGGCCAACCGCTACCGCAGAGGCCGCAACGGAGGCAGACCACCTGCCTTCGACACACAGCTCTACAAGAAACGCAACGTCGTCGAACGCTGCTTCAACCGCCTCAAGCAGTACCGCGCGATCGCCACTCGCTACGACAAAACCCGCGAGTCCTACCACGCAGCCGTCACCATCGCGTCCCTGTTCCTCTGGCTCAGACCCCTTTGAAGACACGCCCTAAGGCTGGGGCCGTCCACACTCCGCGGCGGCGTGCCCCGGCCCGGCGACAACCTCCGCCGGGTCCTGACCGCGCGCGTCGTGGGCGGCCGTAGGCGGTTTGCTGGTCTGCTGGCACGACGTCATCGTGGCGCGGATCTGCCTGTCCTCCCGTTCATCGGGCGGCGGCCGGGCCGGAGGATGTCGGCAAGCGCAAGGGCAGACGGCGGCAAATCACGCGGTGAGCAGATCTCCGCGTTGCAGCGCCTGGCGCAGGACAACGGAGACTTCCTCGAGGAGGTACTCGCCTCGGTCGTCGCGCCCCAACTCGGGCACGCAGCGGTCGTTGAAGTCCCATGACTCGACGCAGGCGAGGTAGAAGAACTCCTGCTCCCCCTTGGGGTTCTCTAGCAGGTGGGACAGGCGGAGGATCTCGGCGTCAGGGGCGGACCCGTCCCACGTGCGGGCCCGCCTCGCGTGGAAGATGCAATCGGCTATCAAGCCGACCGCGCTGATCATCGATGACACGGGATTCCTCAGGGATGGCGACGCCTCAGCGTGCGTGACGCGCCAGTACACCGGGACCGCGGGCAAGGTCACCAACTGCCAGGCGGGGGTCTCGCTGCATCAGACCGGCGACCATGCCTCAGCTGCGGTCAACTGGCGGCTGTTCCTCCCGGAGACCAGGGACCCGGCCTCGCCGAAGGCCGATCCCGCGAAGGTGGCCCGCCGGGCGAAGTGCGGTATCCCCGAGGGCCTCGGCCACGTCGAGAAGTGGCAACTGGCGCTGGACATGGTCGACGAGACGCGGTCGTGGGGCCTGGACGTTCCGCTGGCCGTCGCCGATGGCGGATACGGGGACACCGCTGCCTTCCGCCTCGGCCTCGAGGAACGCGGCCTGCATTACGTGGTGGGCACCTCCACCACCGTGACTGCCCAGCCCGGCGACGCGGCGCCCTGCACTCCGCCCTACTCCGGAACCGGGCGCCGTCCCTCAGCGCAGTACCCCCAGACAGCCCAGAGCGTGAAGGAGCTGGTCATCCAGGCCGGACGGAAGACTGCCCGGCCAGTGCAATGGCACGAGGGATCCCGTCACGGCACCGGCCGCAGCGGCTTCAAACGCATGTACTCGCGCTTCACGGCTCTGCGGATGAGGCCCGCCGGGCGCCAGATCCGCAAAGCCGTCACCGGGCCAGAGCTGCCCGCCTGCTGGCTGCTGGACGAGTGGCCCGCCAGGGAGGCGGAGCCGGTCCAGTTCTGGCTCTCGAACATGCCCGAGGACACACCGCTGACCACACTCGTGCGGATGGCGAAGCTCCGCTGGCGCATCGAGCACGACTCACGCGAGATGAAACAGGCCCTGGGCCTGGCCCACTTCGAGGGCCGCAGCTGGCGCGGCTGGCACCACCACGTCACCCTCGTCTCCGCCGCCCACGCCTTCTGCACCCTCCGGCGACTGGCCAGAGCCCCAAAAGAAACGGCGTCGGCCTGGCCCTCTACCGGGTCGTCCGCGAGTTACAGACCCTCCTCACGGTCTGGACCAGCGCCTGCCCCACCTGTCACCGCGACACACCCGCACCAACATCAACCTGACCAAGCCCTACTAGGCGGGATCATGCCCGCCCCGACCGCGGCGCCATCGGCTGCCGCAGGTGGCCGGGGAGGTGGTTCACACGACCGGGTGACGCCCGACGCGCGGCACTCCTGAGCTGCTGCCGAAGGCCCCTGCCCCGGAGCATGGGCTCAGGGGCAGGGGCGGCCACCGGCTCCCGTGGTCGGCTGCATCACGCGCGCGGCACGCCCGGACCGCAGCGGCCCGTTGCCCCGGAGCATTCGGGGAGCCCTGTGCGTGACGTCGGTCTCCAAGACCTGGTCGTGGTCTTCGAGACCGACGCGCAGGCCAAAGTTGGATACCCTCATGCGGTTGGTTTCGCGCGTTGACAGGCTTTGAACTGCCTGATGGGGGAAGGCTTTCATGAGCGGCACACATCCGGCCGAGCTCTTCCGACCACTCGGTCAGGGCGACTTGGTCACGGTGGGCGGATACCGCCTGGCCGCCGTACTCGGCGCGGGCGGCATGGGCAAGGTGTACCTCTCCTACACTCTCGGCGGACGGCCCATCGCCCTCAAGGTGATCCGGCCCGAGTTCAGCGAGGACCCCGAGTTCCGGCGGCGCTTCCAGCAGGAGGTACGCGCCGCGCAGCGTGTGCAGGGCCTGTACACCGCTCCGGTCATCGACTTCGACACCGAGGGCGCACAGCCCTGGCTGGCCACCGCCTACGTACCGGGCCCCTCCCTCGCGCACGCCGTGGCCCGGCACGGACGACTGCCGCTGCGCAGCGTCCTGCAGCTGACCATCGGCGTCGCCGAGGCACTCCACGTCATCCAGGGCGCGGGCATCGTTCACCGCGACCTGAAGCCGGCGAACGTGCTTCTCGCCTCCGACGGCCCACGCGTGATCGACTTCGGCATCGCCCGTGCTGCCGACGCCACCTCCCTGACCAGCAGCGGTGTCAGCATCGGCACGCCCGCGTTCATGGCGCCCGAGCAGGCCTCCGCCGGGACGGTGACCGCCGGAACCGACATCTTCGCCCTCGGCCAGATCATTGTCTTCGCGGCGACCGGCGCACCTGCCTACGGCGACGGGAACTCGCATGCGGTCCTGTACCGCATCGTCCACGAGGACCCAGACCTCAGCGGGCTGCCCGCCGAGCTGCGGCCCCTGGCGACCCGCTGCCTGAGCCGCGACCCCGATGGCCGGCCCACCCCCACAGAGGTCATCAAGGCGTGCCACGCCCTCTCCGCCGAGCCCCTGCGCCAGGGCGAGGGCTGGCTCCCGCAGGCGGTTGCCGGATCCATCACCGAACGCCTCCAGCTGCCCGAACCGGCAGCGACCTCGCCCTCACTGCCCACAGCAGCCCCCACCGCAACCGAGTTCTCCGGGCCGCCGCGGCCGGCCACGGCACCTGCTCCCGCCCCGTATCCGCTGCAGCCCCCGGCGCCCGCGTACGCGCCAACGCAGAGCGCCCCGGCAGGTCTGGCGCCGACCCCGCGCTACCCGACACCCCCGCCCTACCCGACGCCTCCGCCCGGCCACCAGACCAGGCCGCCCAGCTACGTGGCCCCGGGCCACCCCGTGCCGCCGCCGCTCGACCAGACCGGATACCCGCCTGCCACTCCGCAGGGCTCCCGGCCCAAGGGACTGGTCGTCGCAGGTGCGATCGTGGGCGCGGTCATCGGCATCGCCGTCATCGGCTCCCTTCTGCCGGACGGCTCGGCCGAGAACGGAAAGAACACCGGCAGCAGCGGCAGTCGCGGCAACAGCGCCGACAATCCCGCGAGTCCGGCCGACGGGAGCCCCGGCCGGGCCGGTTCTGGCCTCGGGAACCAGAAGAGGCCAGAACCCACCCCGGCCTCCTACCAGGGCATCAACATCACGGCCAACTACCAGGTCATGCTGGCCGATAACCCACCCCGCCCCGATTCGGGCGGTTCGAACGGCGTGATGTACAACCACGGGGACTTCTACTACTACTTCGACACCCTCTTCGGAGGAAAGGAAGTCGGCACCGCCAACGGCAAGCTGGTCGTGCTGAACAACGCGCAGAAGGGCTCCCTGGAGACCTGCCGCGAGGAAACCCGCTACACCGAGAAGATCAAGCTCGATCAGCTCACCGACGGCTCCGAGATCTGCGTGCTCAGCGACGCCGGCCACATCGCCGTGGCGACGTACCGAGGCAAGTCGGACTCAAAGGACGCCAGCAACTACATCACGGTGGACCTCACCGTCTGGCGCAACGCCGAGGCCCCGAAGAAGCACTGAGCCGCACGGCGGACTCGGCCGCGGTATCCGACCACAGCGCGGGTGCGGCAGCCTGTTGCTGTGGGACCTCAAAAACGGGTCGTCCGGTGAGGCGGTCCACCTCCTGCTCACCGCGGCGCCGGTGACGAACCTGGTGACCGGCGTCGGCAATCTCCTCCCTCTCGGTGGACTGTCGGGCCTCGCGGCCCTCACCGTGCCGGATGGCCGAGAGGGGAACCTGGCCAAGGGGGGTGAGCTACGACTCGTACGCCATCTGGGACGGGGAGGGCATCCGCCGTCTGTCGGTCCGGAACCGTCCCAGGCGAGTGCACTCGGCTTGTTGTGACACCTGCCGTGAAGGCATCACGACGAGTCGGCTGCCAAGCCCCCGCGGGGCGCGACCGAGTCCTACCCCCACCGGAGGTGCGGCCGGCAGGGGACGTCCGCTCCCCGGGACGGTGGGTCCCACCGCTCGCTGTGCGTGCCGTCGAGTCTGCCGGGGGGAGCCGTGCCCCCCAGCGGTCGGCCGGCAGGGGCAGCCGTTGCTCAGCCAGACTGCCACGGTGGCAGCAGGAGTCGGCGGTCTTCCGGACGGGCGCACAGCCGACGCGGTCCAAGGCCGATCCGGGCGGCTGGAGAGATCAGGCACCGCCCAGACGCCGCCGTCCGCGCAGACCTCGAGCGCATCGTCCGCGCCTACTCGGGGCTCTACTTCGCAGGAGACGGTGAGGCCGCGTACCGCTTCCTGTCGAAGCGGTGCCAGGACAAGGCGGGAGACGAGGCCGCCTTCACCGCGATCGCCAGCGCCGCCGCCAAAGGACCACGGGCCCCAGGAGATCGAGATGCTGGACGTCGACCAACTGGCCGGTGGCATGGCCCGCGTCTCCTACACCTTTGCCGTGCCCGAGCTCAACCAGGCCCGGCAGCCGTGGACGCGCGAGGCCGGTGCCAAAAATACGACGGCTGCGGGCTGCTCCAGCAGCTGACGAAGCGGCTGCTGGAGTCCGCCCTGGAAGCCGAGATCATCGACCATCTCGGCTATGACAAGCACGACCCGGCCGGGAAGAACGGCGGCAACTCAAGCAGCGGAACCCGCGCGAAGACCGTGCTGACGGACGTCGGTCCGGTGGAGATATCCGTTCCCCGCGATCGGGACGGCTCCTTCGAGCCGAAGATCGTCAAGAAGCGTCAGAAGCGCCTGTCCGACGTGGACGGGGAGATGGTCATCTCCCCGTCCACGAAGGGCTTGACGACCGGTGAGGTCCGAGCCCACCTGGCCGAGGTCTATGGCGCCGAGGCCTCCCGCCAGACGATCTCAACGATCACCGACAGGGTCATGGACGGCATGGCCGAGTGGCAGAACCGGCCGCTGGAAGCGGTCCATCGGGTGATCTTCATCGACGTGATCCACGTGAAGATCCACGACGGCGCGGTCGCGAACCGGCCGATCTATATGGCCCTGGCCGTCACGACCGAGGGCCGGCGGGACATCCTGGGTCTGTGGGCCGGCGACGGCGGCGAGGGTGCCAAGCGCTGGATGCACGTCCTCACCGAGATCAAGAACCGGGGCTGGACCCCACCGGCAAGGGCCGGGCCCGCTGGACCATGCGCCGGAAGACCGCCCTGAACGCCTTCGACACCACCTTCGACGGCCGACTCTCCGCAGCCCGTCAGTAACCTCGAACATCCTGGTTACACCGTTCGATTGACGGGCCCTCTTCCCGGGCCTTGAAGCTCATCAGAAGCATGTCCCGATGGCCGGACGTCGCAGGTCCGGCCATGGAGACCGGGGTGACGTCATGGAGGATGCGGGCGTCCTCGGCGTAGAGGCTGTCCAGAGGGGACCGGAAGGTGGTGGTGGCGATCGGTGGGCCTTCCGGGGTCGTGTAGAGGACCGTGCGGCCGCCCTTGACGTTCGCGCGGCCGATGTGGTGGAGGGCGACGTAGTCGAAGCCGTCGCGGTGGCGGCCCTCGGGGGACGGCTTGCCCCGGGCTCCGGCGATCGCGGTGACCCTGATCAGATGGGCGTCGACCTCCCAGAACGGCGGAGCCTGCCCTGCGCACCGGTCGAAGACCAGGGCGTTGTGGTGGGTCAGGGCTTGGAAGAAGGGGTTGTCGGCCTCATGGTCGCGGAAGGGGGCGAACCGCCGGATCCGGCCGCCGATCAGCGGGTTCGCCTCGGCGCTCTGGTGGTACCCGGCGCCTGGGACACGTACGAGTACGAGTCCCGTCCGGGAGTACAGGAACTTGGCGTGCCGGCGGCGGCGGTAGGTGCCGTGGTCGGGCAGGTAGCCGTCGGGCGGCAGGTCGTCCCAGGCCGCCCGGAACAACCGGAAGGCCCGGGCGCAGTCCGGGTCCAGCCTGAAGCCGGCACCCCGAACGAACTGATATCCCTTATCCACTAGGGAACCCCCGAGGTCCACCGTGACTTCCACCCCCACCCGCCCTCACGCACCTTCCGGTTCCTGGGAACGCTGGTGCGGCAGGGTGGTGCCCTCGAACTCGCCGCGCGAGAAGTACAGGTCGGTGATCGTGGGGTGCCAGGCCAGGTGGCTGAGGTGGTAGGCGCGCAGGACCGGGCTGAGGGCGAACATCGAGCCGACGTAGTCCGCCCAGGCCTGACGGTCGGCCTCCGTGATCCCCTCTCGCCTGTGCCAGATCCATTCGAAGACGTCGAGCATGAGCTCGGCCACGGCGTGCGCCCAATGGTAGTTGGGGTCGTCCCGGGTGAGCGACTTGCCGTCGTAGAAGTACGGACGGACGTGCGGGTATTCCACGAACACCAGGTTGAGCTGCATGAAGAGGTCGGTCCCGGAGTGGTACGAGGCGGATTCATGGCTCCTGGCGGCGGTCTGGTGGCTCTTCGACGCGGAGTTCTGGGCGAGTACGCTCGCGCCGATCGAAATGGCGACGGCGAGCAGGGCTATGAGGTCAGACGTCTGCATCAGGCCCCCTGGTCCTGGTCCGACCCGCCAGGATGACCAGTGCCGGAACGGGATTCAAGGGCGCGCGGAGGGGGCGCGCGGAGGCTCGGGAGGCGCGCAGGGTGAGGCGCGCAGGAGACCAGCCACGCGGGACGAGGCGCGGAGGACCAGGCGTTCAGAAGCGGCGACGTGTGGCTTCGACGATCTCCGCCGCCGTTCGGCCCGCGAAGAGCTTGTCCTCCGCGCGGCGTACGGCGAGCACCGCGTCGAGGAGGCGATCGCCCATGGCCCGGCGGAGCAGCGCGGACTTCTCCAGGTGCCCGATCGAGGCGGTGAGGGTGTCGGGGAGGCGCCGTACGCGGAGACGTTCCAGCATGGCGGGCGGCGCAGAGGCCGGATCGGCCGTGTACTCGGAGGGCAGCCGTAGCCCTTCCTCGACTCCCGCGAGCCCGGCGGCGATGACCGCGCCGACGACCAGGTAGGGGTTGGCCGCCTGGTCGAAGCATTTGACCTCGGCGTTGGCGCTGTCGGCGGCTGCGTGTGGCCCCGTGACCAGACGCAGCGCGGCCTCGCGGTTCTCCCTGCCCCAGCACTGGTAGGCGCCTGCCCACCGGCAGGGGATCAGCCGAAGGTAGCTGGCGGGGCTCGGGCAGCCGATCGCCGTCAGGGCGGGGAGGTGTTCGAGGATCCCGGCGAGGAATGCCTCCCCTTCGCGGGTCATGCCGTACGGACCGGTGCCGCCGTGCAGCAGGTTGGAACCCGACCGCCAGGGGCTGAGGTGGAGGTGGCCCCCGTTGCCCGCGCCGGAGGGTGTGGTGAGGGGGGCGAAGGAGGACAGCAGCCCGTGGCGGACGGAGAGGGCGCGCACGGAGTGGCGTACGAGGACGGCCGTGTCGGCGGCGTCCACGGGAGACTCCGGCGCGGTGGAGACCTCGTACTGGCCCGTCTCGTACTCCGGATGGATCTGCAGGAGGTCGATCCGCTGGTCGGCGAGGACGTCCCCGATGTCGAGGAGGTAGGGTCCGCAGCCGGCGAGGCGGGCGAGTCCGTACGCGGGCCCGGGCCCGCTGCGGCCGGACAGCGCGGGAGCGGAGCGGGGGTCCTCCTCCACGGTCCACTCAGTCTCGAAGCCCATCCGCAGCTCGATGCCGCGGGCCTCCGCTTCGCGGCTCATGCGGCGGGCGAAGGAGCGCTGGCAGCCCTCGTACGGTGTGCCGTCCTGGCCGTACCGGTCCGCCGGCGCCCAGGCCCAGCCGGGCTGCGCGCCGAGCGGGGTCAGCCGGGTGAGGTCGGGGCGCAGCCGGAGGTCCCCCACGGGGCCGTCAAACCCGGGGCCGCCGGCCCTGGAGTCGTCGACGAGGAAGGTGTCGAAGACGGGGGCCATGCCCACGCCCCACCGGTCCGCGTGCTCGAGCCGGTGGACGGGGACCGCCTTGACCCGGCTGATACCGGCGTTGTCCACCCAGCTCAGTGCCACCACACGCACACCCCGGCCACCGTCCGCGCTTTCGCTCATGTCCTGCATGATCCTGCGCAGCGGGGCCGCTGGAAAGGTCGCGTTCCAGGATGGGCGCGGATCACGGCGCGCGGCCCCGGCCCCGTACCGCCGGCTCCAGCGGCCGGGGTGTCAGCCCTTGACGATGATGTAGATGACTCCGGCGACGATGAAGTACCCCAGGTAGGCGCCGAGCACCAGGCCCACCATCGCGAGGAGCTTGGCGGGTGTGCCGAACGGCTTGCGGGCGAGGGAGAGGTTCACGAAGAGGCCCGCCGCCCCGAAGGCGCCGCCTATCAGCCCGCCGAACGGCAGCAGCAGGATCGGCACGATCGAG
Source organism: Streptomyces sp. 3211.6 (assembly GCF_003634815.1). Classification (NCBI taxonomy): domain Bacteria; kingdom Bacillati; phylum Actinomycetota; class Actinomycetes; order Kitasatosporales; family Streptomycetaceae; genus Streptomyces; species Streptomyces sp. 3211.6. The sequence continues at coordinate 53,742 of NZ_RBXC01000001.1, forward strand.
AGCACGAGCTGCCACCAGGTGAGCCCACGGAACTTGGCCCACGGGTCCGGCTTGCCGGGCGAGTTCTTTCCGAGATCGGGGAGCTGCATGGGTGGGAACCCTTCGTGGTGTCGTGGTGGTGGATCGTCGGAATGCGGGGGGCGTGTCGGCCTGGCAACGGGCGCGTCGACTGCGGTTTGCGTCCGGACCTGTGGTCTGCCGACGGGCCAGGGTCCAGGCCGCGCGGACGCCCCGCCGGGGTTCCGGCAGGGCGCCCGCGTGGGGTTATCCGAGGGTGAGTGCGGTGTTCCAGCCGTCTTCTTCGACGCGCCAGCCGTTGGCGATGGCGGTGCGGCCTCCGTAGTAGAGGTGGAGGGTGCCGTCGTTGCGGGTGAGGTAGAGGTCGGGGATGCCGTCTCCGTTGACGTCGGGGGTGCCGCGCAGGAGGGGCCAGGTGGTGCTGTCCCATCCGGTGGTGCCGTAGGTGAGGTCTTTGCCGTCGGCGGAGTTGACGGCGAGGGCGAGGGAGTTGATGTCGGCCCCGCCGTTCGTGCCGGGCTTGCCGCGGCGCAGGGCCAGGCCGCGGTCGGGGGTGGAGTCGTCGCGGTAGACGAGGTCGGGGATGCCGTCGCCGGTGACGTCGCGGATGTTGATGATGTCGCGCTTGGTCCAGCTGGTGGCCGAGAGCTGGCGGGCTTCGGTGATGGAGGCGCCGCTGTAGCCGGTGAGGACCCAGAAGGTGTCCCCGGCGGTGGCGAAGATGTCCTCGGACTTGTCGCCGTCGACGTCCTGGACGACCACGATCTGGCTGAGCGTGGCGGGGTCGGGTGCGCCGGCGGGGAGGAGGATTTCGGTGCGGCGGCTGATGTCGAAGCGGCCGTTGCCGTCGCCCTGGTAGACGTAGAGCTTGCCGTCGGGCATGCGGGCGATGAGGTCGGTGATGCCGTCGCCGGGGTACCAGTCGCTGGAGTGCGCGATCAGCGCGTCCTTGAAGTAGCCGGCGGGTGCGGGCTTGCCGTTGTCGGTGGCGGCGGGCATCCAGGCGTCGACGTCGCCGGTGGCGTCGGCGGGGTAGACGCGCAGGTCGCCGTTGCCGTCGACGGCCAGGACGTCGGCCTTGCCGTCACCGGTGACGTCGCCGGGGCCGTCGAGGCCGGGGCGGGGGCGGACGTAGAAGGTGTAGATGAACGGGTTGGAGACGTTGCCGGCCTTGTTGACGATGCGGACGTAGAAGAGGTTCGGTCCGGCGTTGTCGGGATTGACGTCGACGGTGACGGTGTCCTGGCCGGCGGCCGGGACGGCCTTCTTGTCATAGACCGGGTGGTTCAACGACCACTGGAACTCGCGGATGTCCGCCGGGTCCGTACCGCCCGCGATCACGGTGATCTTGCCGGGGCCGAGGGTGTTCTTGCTCCACTCGGCGCCGTCGGGGCCGGGCGCGGGGAAGTCCTCGGAGCGGATGGTGGGGGCGGTGGGCTGGGTGTGGTCGATCGTGAACGTACACGGCTTGTCCGTCCCCGCGGGACCGGCGGCCGAGGTGGAGCCGTCCCAGTCGCTCGCGGTCGCCGACCACGAATACGCCGTGTTCGCGGCGAACGACTCCCACGGAATGCCGGTGCGGGCGACGCCATAGCTGTCGGGCCAGATCCACTGGTCGAAGACCACCTGGTTGTCGGAGGTCCGCCAGACCCTGATCTGGATCTGCTTGAGGTTGCCGTCGCCGTCGTGGCCCTGGACCTCGAACATCACGTCGGACTTGCCGACCTTGTTGAACGGCGCATCCGTCACGCACAGCCCGCCGGGGACGGTGTCCATACCGGCCTGGGTCGGCTCGTCGGGGGCCTTGTTGTACTCGACCTCGATGTAGGGGGCGCTCTCACCGTTGGCCTGGAACTTCTTCCAGTAGCTCGCGTCACTCTCGTTCGGCGAGCGCAGGCCCAGGGTCAGGTTCTGCCAGGCACCGCGGGCGCCCTCCTCGACCTTCGACTTGATGTCGATACCGACCCACGCATCGGGGCAGGAGCTGTTGTAGCCGTGGCCGGTGCTCGCGCCGGCGATGCGGTTGCTCCAGAACCCGGGGGTGTTGGTGCTGTTCCAGGTGCTGGCGCTGTTGATCAGCGGCACGTGGTAGACGTCGAAAGCCCGCGGGTCACAGCCCCAGGAGTACGTCTGCAGCATCCGCAGATTCGCCGAACGGATCTGCGCACCGTAGAGCTCGCTGCCGAAGTCGAAGATGAACGCCGCCCGCGAGGTGCCGCCCGAGGTCGACTCGTAGCCCACCCGCGCCTCAGGGGTGCCACTGCCGCTGTTGTAGTTCTGCCCGTTCCAGAAACTGGAAGAGCCCTCGGTCTTGTAGAACAGCGACCAGTTCTGCTTGTGACCCTTGAACGACGGGTCGATGAAGACCGGGTAGACCGTCTCCGCGTCCTCCAGCAGCTTGCCGTTCGGGGCCACCGTCAGGACGTTGTCGCCGCTGAGGGAGGCGCCAGCGGAGACCGCGTGGTTGCCCTCCGCACCGTTCAGCCCGGACAGAGCGAGGGTGGGGTGGGCCTTGGCCTCAGGAGCGGGAGCCGGGACGGGCTCGCCCTCGGTCACCGCCACCTTCCCCGCAGAGTCCCACATGAACGGGGTCGGCGAACCGGCGACCTCCTCACCCTTGGAATCCTGCGCACTCACCGAGCGCGAGGCCTCATCGAGGTGGAAGGTCAGGTCCGGGGAAGACAGCCGGTAGTTCAGCTGCCCGAGCAGAGGGTCGGCGGCGGCCTGCTTGTCCTTCACCACCAGCACATGCGTGTAACCGCCGTCCTGCGCCGTCAGCACCAGGTCGATACCCGGACGGACATTCTCGTACAGCGCCCGGGAACCGGAGATGACCGGCTCGGGCAGCGGGCCGGGCCAGGCAACCGCCAGATCATGACCGTCGAGACTCAGCCGGACAAGGTCGGTCCAGGCCGGCTGCGGGACATCCGCCTTCGTGACGGCGGGCCGGACGAGGGGCACACGGGATGCCCCGCGTGATGCCCGGGCGTTGTCACCGGCGGCTGACGCCTTGGTGCCCGCGCTGAAGACGACCTTCCCGTTGACGGCCTTCGGGGCGAAGCCGCCGTCCACCCTCTGAAGGGTGGTGTCGATCGGCTTCCACTCATTGCCGACCTTGGCACGGGTCGTAAGGCTCGACACCTTCAGCTTGAACGTGCCCCCGGGCTGCGCCCAGGTACTGGTGTAAGCGGACGCTTCGGCCGTGACCTCGACCTCCTTGCCGCTCTCCCGTGCTAGGCGGCGGGCCTCGGTCGCGTTGACCGGGCCCTTCGCCTTCGCGGCCTTGGCCTCCACCGGCTTGCGGCTGTCATCGTGCGTCAGCGCGACGGGCACGGCAACGGCCACGGCAAGGAGCGCGGCAAGACCACCCCACGCCCTTCGCCGCCGATACCAAGAAGATTTGCCAACTTGCCCTCTCTCAGGGCTCTTTGGTGAATCTCCCTGTTCGGGTTCGATTCTGGACACGCTACTTCGTCTCCCCCCTCGGGCATGCGGTTCAGCCGCCCCTGGGTGCTCGCAAATGAAAATAGCCCGGCGAGCGGGCAACGCGAATGTCGGCTCCCCATCTGGACGTTCGCGCGTGGAATGTGCGAGCCGAGCATGACTCATTGCTCAGACATCGTCACCTGCAAAATTGTCGGATCTAGGGGCGAAACATCCCTTTCATTACGACGTATGCAGGCAGTAAGTGATAAACGCCACACCGAGCTGATCCCTATGGATTTCCTGTGGATCACGCCACAGAATCAGCGGACTATTTGTCAGTTTCCTGCCACACGTGTGTCTTCACGTGGGCAGAGCGTGGGGGGTCCACATGTCGCCGTTCTCGGCGCATAATTTCCGCCTGCCCGGAAACAGAAGAGCACGCGCGAAACGCGCGCGCCTCGCCGGGCGCACCGGCATCACCGTCTCGGTGGCGCTGGTCATATCACTCCTGCCGATCCAGGCCTGGGCGGCGCCGCCGGGCGACCGCAGCGGCGTCCAGCTGCCCGGCCTGCAGCAGGACATGAAGGCCAAGCTCGACAAGGTCGAGGCAGCCAAACTCGAAGGCTGGGCCGGCGCGCCCGTCCAGTCCCCGCCGGAGTACGAACCGTCCAAGGTGACACCGCCGACCGGCGGCACGGCCACCGTCGCCCTCTCCGGCGACCAGCTGGTCCAGGCCGGCTCCCTCCCGGTCAGCATCGGCAAGGCCTCACCGACGGCGGAAAACCCGACTCCGCCCGCACCGTCCGGCACTTGGTCGGTGGCGGTCGAGACGCGTGCCGCGACCGAGGCCGCGAACGTCGACGGCGCGCTCATCAAGGTGACCCCGCCCGCCGAGGGCTCCACGCCGGTCGACGTCCAGCTGGACTACAAGAAGTTCAAGGACCTCTACGGCACCGAGTGGGCCACCCGCCTGGAGCTCAAGCAGCTCCCCGAGTGCTTCCTGACCACGCCGGACCTCCCCGAGTGCACCGTCGCCCAGGACGTCCCGAGCACCAACGACCCCGCCACCGGCACCGTCCGGGCCACCATCGACCCGGCCACCGCGCCCAGCCAGGGGCTGCGCACCATGGCCGGCGGCAGCGGCGGACCCACCGTCCTGGCCGCCTCCGACGGCGCCTCCGGCGCCGGTGGCACGTACAAGGCCACCTCCCTCTCCCCTTCAGGTTCCTGGACCGCGGGCGGCAGCGGCGGAGGCTTCTCCTGGTCCTACCCGCTGACGGTCCCCGCGCCTCCGGCCGGACCCACGCCGAAGATCGGGTTCTCGTACTCCTCCCAGGCGGTCGACGGCAAGACGTCCGTGGCCAACGGCCAGGCGTCCTGGGTCGGTGACGGCTGGGACTACGAGCCCGGCTACATCGAGCGCCGCTACCGCACCTGCGCCGACGACCTGAAGGCGAACCCCTCCAAGCCGAACAACGACAACGCCACCGACAAGAAGAAGGGCGATCTGTGCTGGGCGGGCGACAACGTCGTCATGTCCCTGGGCGGCAGCACCACCGAGCTCGTCCACGACGCCGCCACCGGCAACTGGATCCCCGCCTCGGACGACGGCTCCCGCGTCGAGCACAAGACCGACACCACGGTCCCCAACGGCGCCAAGGACGGCGAGTACTGGATCGTCACTACCGGTGACGGAACCCGCTACTTCTTCGGCCGTCACGACGTGGACGGCGCGGGCAGCCGTCCGGTCACCAACTCGGTCCTGACCGTGCCCGTGTTTGGCAACCACCCCGGCGAGCCCTGCTACCAGAGCACTTTCGCCGCCTCATCTTGCGACCAGGGCTGGCGCTGGAACCTCGACTACGTCGAGGACGTCCACGGCAACGCCATGATCATCGACTGGGCCAAGGAGACCAACCGTTACGCCAAGAACTCCAAGTTCAAGGAAGCGGTCACCTACGCCCGGGCCGGCTACCCCACGCAGATCACCTACGGCCTGCGCAACGACAACCTCTCCGGCCCCCCGGCCGGCAAGGTCGAGTTCACGGTCGCCGAGCGCTGCATCAAGGAAGGCACCACCCAGTGCTCCGACGCCGAGTTCGAGGGCAACAACTACGGTGACAAGCAGCCGTGGTGGGACACCCCCTCCACGCTGTACTGCAAGCCCACCGCCAAGGACTGCTACGTCGGCTCCCCGACGTTCTGGACCCGCAAGCGCCTGACCGCCGTCACCACCTCCGCCCAGCGCACCGAGGGCTCCACCGCGCTGTCCCTGGTCGACCGCTGGACCCTGGCCCAGTCCTTCCCCCGCCAGCGCACCGACACCCACCCGCCGCTGTGGCTGGAGTCCATCACCCGCACCGGCTACGGCACCACCAAGGACAGCGCCGGAAACCAGCAGTCCACCTCCCTTCCCCCGATCTCCTTCCTCGCCAACGTCAAGGACATGCCGAACCGGGTCGCGACCGGCCCGACGGACGCGACGCCGGACTTCGACCGCCTGCGTGTGGAGACCATCCGCACGGAGATCGGTGGCGAGATCGTCGTGGGCTACTCCGCGCCCTGCCCGGTCGGCGGCACCCACCCCAAGCCGGAGGAGAACACCACACGCTGCTACCCGGTGTACTGGTCTCCAGACGGTGACTTGGAGAAGCCTCCGCTGGAGTGGTTCAACAAGTACGTCGTCGACACGGTCACCGAGAAGGACCGCGTCGCCCGCCAGCCCGACTTCACAACGTCGTACACCTACGAAGGCGACGCCGCCTGGGCCAAGAACACGGATGAGTTCTCCAAGCCGGAGCTGCGGACCTACAGTCAGTGGCGCGGCTACGCCAGTGTCGTGACCAGCAGTGGTGTCACCGCCAACGCGGGCAAGCCCGATGCGACCGAGCAGTCCCAGACCCGTACCCGCTACTTCCGCGGCATGTCCGGTGACGCCGGCCGGCCGAAGATCACGGTCAAGGACTCCACCAACACCGAGGACCTCGGTGAAGACCTGCCCCAGTACCAGGGCCAGGCAGCGGAGAGCATCGCCTACACCAAGGCCGGCGGCAGCGTTGAGTCCCGGACCCTGAACTGGCCCTGGAGCCAGAAGACCGCCACCAGGCCACGTGACGGCACCACCCCGCTCGACGCGTACCGCGTGGGAGCCGCTCGCACAGACTCCATTCAGACGATCAGCGGCGGATCGACCCGCACCAACCGCACCCGTGTCTCACACGAACCGGTCTACGGTCTCGTCCAGACCGTCCAGAAGGAAGCGGTCACACCCAACGGGAGCGGCGGGTGGCAGACGACAGACCAGACGTGCGCCACCACGACCTACGTCCACAACACCGACAAGAACCTCATCGGCCTGCCGCAACGACAGCGCACCACCGCCGGTGATTGCGCCCAGAGCGGCACGGCGGCGCTCCTGTCCGACACCCGGACCTCCTACGACGCGCTGAACGCCTTCGGTGTGGCCCCGGTCAAGGGTCTGGTCTACCAGGCCGACACCAACGACGCGGCAGGAACCGGCTGGATCACCAGCGCCCGCAGTGAGTACGACGCCTTGGGACGTGCCACCAAGGTCTACGACGCCGCCGGCAACGCCGCAACCACCACGTTCAGCCCCGCCACCGGTACCCCGTTCTCGGTCACCACCACCAACGCGCTGGGCCACACCGCCACGACCAAGACCGACCCCGGCCGTGGGCTTCCTGTGGAGTCCGCGGACGTCAACGGGCGCAAGGTCACGACCACCTATGACAACCTCGGCCGCACCAGCGCGGTGTGGTCGCCGTCGCAGAATCCGGCCAAGGACAAGGCCTCCCGCACCTTCAGCTACCAGATTGCGGAACACGAGCCCCCGGTCGTCACCAGCAACTCGCTCAACGACGACGGCTCCTACCTACAGTCCATCGCCATCTACGACGGCTTCCTGCGACCCCGCCAGACCCAGGGCGAGGCGGTAGGCGGCGGCCGTATCGTCACCGACACCCTGTACGGACCCAACGGCACCGTCCGCCATACCAACAACGGCTACTACGCCGAAGGCGCACCCGAGAAGAAGATCTTCGTCCCGGAGAGCGTCTTCCAGGTCCCGAACTCGACGGAAACCGCCTACGACGGCCTGGGCCGCGCGGTGCGCACCACAACGCTGTACGCGGACGTTCCGCAGTTCTCCGCCACCGCCGAGTACGGCGGCGACTACACCCTCATGCGCTCGGCAATGTCCGTCGACGGTACGACCCCGCTCAAGGGGAGCACCGCCTCGAAAACCTGGACCGACGTCCTGGGGCGGACTACCGCCGTCGAGCGCGCCACGTCGACCGACCTGACCACCTGGAACAGGACCACCTACACCTACGACGTCCGCAACAAGCTGAAGTCGGTCACCGACGCGGCCGGCAACAAGTGGGCGTACGAGTACGACGGCCGCGGCCGCCAGACCGCCTCCGAGGACCCGGACAGCGGCCGCTCCGAGTTCGGGTTCAACAACCTCGACCAGCTCACCTGGGGTAAGGACTCCAGCGGCCGTACCCAGTACACCGTCTACGATGCCCTCGGCCGTGCAACCGAGCTCCACGACGACGCGGTCAACGGACCGCTCGTCGCCTCGTGGGCCTTCGATACCCTGCCCGGCGCCAAGGGCCTGCCCGTCTCCTCCACCCGCTACGACGGCACGACCGCGTACAAGAGCGAAGTCACGGGCTACGACGCCGAGTACCGCCCGACCGGATCCAAGATCACCATCCCGGACGTCCCCGGCACCAGGGGCCTCGCCGGCACCTACGCCTCCAACATCACCTACACGCCCACGGGCAAGGTCCAGTCGACCACCAGCCCGGCCACCCCGGGCGGCCTGGCCGCCGAAAAGCTCGTCACCCGGTACAACGCAGACGGCCTTCCGCAGAGCATGTCCGGCCTGGCCTGGTACACCGCCGACGTCAAGTACAGCCCCTTCGGCGAGGTCCTGCGCACCGCGTCCGGGAACGCACCGAACCGGGTGTGGACCACGACGCAGTACAACCCCAACAACGGGCAGGTCACCCACCAGATCACCGACCGGGAGACCGGGCCGAACCGGATCAGCGACGTCTCCTACGACTACGACCCGGCCGGCAACATCACCTCCATCACCGACACCCAGCCCGGCGGCCGGGAGGACCGCCAGTGCTTCGCCTACAACCCGATGGGCCAACTCACCAAGGCATGGACCGGCAAGACCGCGTCCTGCACCGGCCCCTCCCTCGCGGACGTCACTCCCGGACCAGACGGTGACGGGTTCTGGCAGGAGTACCAGTTCGACGCGATCGGCAACCGCACCAAGCTGATCAACCGCGACCTGACCGACCCGGCACTGGACGACGAGACGACGTACACCTACGGCGTCACCATCGCCGGCAACGGCACCCAGCCGCCGGTCAAGACCCAGCCCCACGCCCTGGCGAAGGCCGAGAAGACCACCCGCACTCCGGGCCGCACGGTCACCTCGCTCACCGACTACACCTACGACGCGTCCGGCAACACCAAGACCCGGCGCATCGACGGCGACACCCAGACCCTGAACTGGGACCGCCGAGGCAAGATTACCTCCGCCAGCAGCCCCGGCATCGGTGCAGCCTCCGTAATCGGAGCCTCCGGCAAGTGCATCGACGTCGAGAACGCGGGCACGGCCGACGGCACCCCGGTGCAGATCTGGCCGTGCAACGACACCAAGGCACAGCAGTGGCGCCTGACCGGCAACACCGTCCGTGCCCTGGACAAGTGCCTGACGGCCAGCGGAACCAAGCTGGTCCTGGCCACCTGTGACGGCAGCGACAAGCAGAAGTTCGTCTACCGGGCCGGCGACAAGTCCCTGAACAACCCGGCCACCAACCAGTGCGTCGACGTTCCCAACTACGCCAACGACGGCAGCGACCTCCAGCTGTGGTCCTGCAACACCACCGGACCGCAGCAGTTCACCTTCGACACCACCACCACCTACATCTACGACGCCTCCGGCAACCGCCTCATCGAGGAGACCGGCAGCAGCCGCACCCTCTACCTCGGCGACACCGAAGTCACCGTCAACAAGGCCGGCCAGCCCCTGGACGCCGTCCGCTACTACGCCGGCCCCGGCGCCACCACCATCCGCCAGACCGGCGGCAAGCCCGACAACCACAAGCTCAGCGTCCAACTCGCCGACCACCACGGCACCGCCACCACCACAATCGACCAGAGCACCGGCCAGACGATCACCCGCCGCAAGAGCGACCCGTACGGCAACCCGCGCGGCGCCCAGCCCGGCAGCTGGCCCGGAAGCCGCGGCTTCCTCGGCACCGGCATCGACGACACCAACACCAGCCTGACCCACATCGGCGCCCGCGAATACGAATCCACCACGGGCCGCTTCATCTCCGTCGACCCGGTCATCGACATCACCGACCCGCTCCAGATGAACGGGTACACCTACGCCAACGCCAACCCCATCGGGAACGCGGACCCGAGCGGCCTCAAATACTACGAAGGCATGAACGACGGCGGCTTCCAAGCCGCCCCCGATAAAGCCTCCGAAAAGGCCGGGGAATACAGTTCCCACAGCGGGTCTTACAATGCCAACACTGGAAAGTATTGCTACTTCTGCTACAACAGCAGCAGCGGAAGTAGCGGCAGCGGCACCAGCGGCGGAAATAGCGGCGAAGGCAAGAAAAGTAGCGGCGGAGCAAAAGGGAAGTCCCCGGATTGCAGCTGGTTCTCGAAATGCGGCCTGAGTAAGGCCGTCGACGCGACCAAGAAATTCATACACGAAAACAAGGTGGTCATCGCCCAGGTAACCGCCGAGGTGGTCGTCGGCGGCGCATGCGTCGGAACAGCTATTGTGGCAGGCGTTGCCACAGGCGGAGCCGGAGCTGCTATAGGCCTCGGATGCGCAGGACTCGCTGCCTCAGCCGGAGCCGCTGCCGGAAACTTCTTCGACGACAACGCCGACCACAGCACCACGGGAATCCTTAAAGTCGAAGGCGAGGCCTTCGTGTGGGGAGCAGCTGGTGAGGCGGCGGGAGCCGCTGTAGGGGTCGGAGCAGCAGCCGTAGTCGCAGGAATTGCCGGAAGGGCGGCTGGCAAGGCATTCGCAAGCACAGTCGTCAAAACCGTCGAAAAGATAGCCGCCATATTGGGGAGCGGGTGCTCTAAACCCGGAAATAGCTTTGCTACCGGAACTCTGGTCGTCATGGCCGACGGCTCCAGGAGGGCAATAGAGGAACTCCAACCCGGCGACCAAGTCTTGGCATCGGATCCGGAGACGGGCCTGACGTACGCCGAAGAAGTAACCGCGACGATCCTCGGTGAAGGATCGAAGAACCTGGTCGAAATTACTGTCGACTCCACCGACAACGCAGAATCACCTTCCATCACGGCCACGGATCACCACCCCTTCTGGGTACCCGACCTGTCCGAGTGGGTCGATGCAACCGACCTGCAGTCCGGCGAATGGCTCCAGACCAGCACTGGAACCCGGGTCCAGATCAGCGCGGTAAAGCGCTGGACGACCTCTGCCACGGTTCGAAACCTCACCGTTGCCGACTTCCACACGTACTATGTGGTTGCGGGAAGCACACCCGTCCTAGTCCATAACTGCAATGGCGCAACGCTTGAACTGAAATACAAGAAAGGCTGGAGTGCAGACCAGATAGCAGCAGCTGATCGCAAGGTTGCCGCTCTCAACGCTTCCGGTAATTTGATCGTTACTAAGCCTCAGCGATCAGGAAGTGCAGCAGACATGTGGCGCCGAGCGGGTAACGACACGGTCAGCGGATCGGATATTGACCACATTGTTGAATTGCAACTCGGCGGTGCAGATGATGTCTCAAATATGACACCTCTTGACAGTTCGGTGAACCGAAGCATCGGCTCCCAAATATCTCGCCAGTTGAAAAAACAGGGCCTCAATCCCGGCGATCGAGTATGTAAGATCAATATAACCAAACGATGTTAGGAACGGGGAAGAGCTGTGACCTTGCTGGAGCTTGATGTAACGAGGACGGTCGGCACCTCGGCTGGCATGTTTGCCCTATGGCGACTCTCTCGCTTCGCGGAGGTGACCGAGCTGGACCAGTGGGAGGACGAGATCGCGGATGAGGAGAGCCTCACCGAGGCAATCAAAGAAGGCGCTCTCGTACCCATCAATATCGGCGGTGATGGCACTTACCAATTCACCGTTCGCGGCGTCCCCGCAATTGGTGGCCTCACAGAGCGCGAAGCGCGGTACCGCCTCGTTTCATCGCAGCCCTATCTCCTTGTTTCTGATGGCCTAGTGGGACTGGGCGGACTTGAGGCGGTGGGAGATTATACCGGAGTGGACCCGGTCAGCATTCCACTCGAGTCCGGAAGATACACCGTACAAGTGCACCTCATCGATTGGAAGGCCGAACCCGGATCTACTGGTTCAGACGGAAAGCCGATACAGCATGCCTTGGGAGACTTCGTGATCGAAATCTGTCGGGAGCGTTCGGAAGATACGCGCGAATATCGTCGCAGCGTAGTCACGTTCACACGGTGATTGCGTATCTCGCAAGAGGCCATCTACGCGGCCACTAATGGGAATCCATAATTGCGAGAATGAGCCCCACCGGGCGTTGCCCGGTGGGGCTCATGCATTAGTGGTCAAATTTGTTGAGCAACATCATTCGGGCCCTCGAGTGAAGGAAGCGACACGGTCAGCGAACAGCTGCCATGGCAGGAGTAGCCGGTGACGATGTCGGCAGCACGGGCCACGATCCGCGGCCGACGAGGTCGGCGGCTGCACCCTCCGACAGGCGTACTACCGGCTCGTGGTCGAGGGGTTGATCCCGCACACCGCGCCGACGTACTGGCGGCTGTCCGCCGCAGCTGTCGGCCCAGGTACGACGATCACGTACCTGCGCCAGCCGGCGCGCGCGAACAGTCGAAGTCCGCGCGACGGTTCCACGGCCCTCACCAGGATCGAACAGCTCGCCGACGCCTGGGGCCTCGGATGACCGGTCTCGCGCGGGCGGGCGGCGTTCCCCCGCCCGCCCACCCGCGCGAGCTGGCTGTGCGTCGGCTACCTGGGGATCACGACGCAGGGGATGCTCGGCGTGATGGGTGGGGGCGGGTTGCTGCCTCCGACGAGGAGGGCCAGGAGGACGGCGATTGCTTCGTTGCGCAGGACCCGTGCGGCCTGTGCGAGCTTGAGGGGGTCGGGGGTCGGGGGTCGGGAGGGAGAGGGCCACGCACTCGGGGTCGGTGCCGGTGCGAATCGGCACGGCCGCGCACACCGTGCCCAGGGCGTACTCCTGGAGGTCGACCAAGGGCTCGCCGGGGTCGCGGGTGTCGAGTTCGGCGAACAGCTCCTCTTGGTTGGTGATGGTGTGGGGGGTGAAGGCCTCCATGCGGTGGCGGCCGAGGTGGTCGCGGCGGTCGGCGGGGTTGAGTTGGACCAGGAGGGCCTTGCCGACGGCGGAGGCGTGTACGGCTTCGCGGAAGTCCACCCACTCGTGGACGGCGGGGGCGGTGGGGCTGTCGGCGTACTGGGTGATGGAGACCTCGCCGTCGGTGTAGGCGGCGACGTAGACCGCGGCGCCGACCTCGTCGCGCAGGAACGCGAGGGTCTCGCGCAACAGCGCGCCCGCGGTGCGGCCGGACTCGGCGAGCTTGTAGCTGGGCCCAGGCGAACGCCTGGAGGTTTGCCTCCTTGAGCGCGTCGGGCCACACCTCCAGGAGGAAGGTGAACACGTCCTCGACCACGCTCGGGACTGCCTCGGGGCCGAGTTCGAGGTGGGCGTACTCGAGGTAGGCGACGTGGTTTTGGGAGTGGAAGGCCACGTAGTCGACCGGCATCACGCCGGCGAGTTCGCTGGAGACGGCCTGCTCCCCGGATGGGTCGAACTCTGCGTCGGTCATGAACTCCCCCACTGCTGCTCGGTGCCGTCCAGGCCCGGGGCGGCCTCGCGTTCCACGGTCATCTGGACCAGCGGCTGGTGACGGTGGGAAAACAGCTCGGCAGCGCCCACCCGGACACCGGCGCCCAGCAGGCGCCGCAGACCTCTCACCACGTCGGGTGCGAACACCCGTACAGCGGTGGCGCCTATCAGCGCCAGGACAAGGGGCTCGGTGCTGTTCACGTCGAAGGAAGTCCTTCCAAGCGGATCAGATGTGACCAGGCGTGCCCCTTCCCCCCGGTGTGGCAGCCAGCGGAGCGGTCTGCGAGGACCGCCTCCTACTCACAGCCAAGCGAAAACAACCCCCCATCGTTCAGGGGGATTTCAAAAAGTTTCTGGAGCGGGCGCATCCGCTTGTCCGGGCGCCCGCACGCTCCGGCGCACATCCCGCGCGAACACCCAGCTCACACCGCTTCCCCATCCGAGCTGGCAGGGCCCCGCCGCCGATCTGTGGTGATCGGCTAGGCCCGGTTTTTCACAGGCTGGTGCGGTCTCCGCTCAGGGGCGGCACTGCCTGGGACGGGGCGATCCGCCCGGGTGCCGGTATAGATCAGCGGGGCCACGAGGCTGGTACTCGGGCCTCGCTGTCTATGCCGGGAGCCGACGGTCCGGTGCCGGGTAGAGGTCGGGGACACCCTCGCTGCTGACCACGGCCTCAAGGCGGTGCGCCCGCTCGGGCGGTCGCTGCATGAGGTGGAGCGTGCCGTGGGTGTCGTTGACGTCACGGACGTGGCGCCATCCGCAGCGTCGCGCCAGGCGCCAGGCCAGGGCCTGCTCGCGGACTGCGCAGCGGATCCAGGGCTGGTCGGTCTGGCGGGCGGCGTAGTCGCTGAGCCAGAGGGCAGCGAGCCGCCCCAAGAGGGGCTGGTCGGGTAGGGCGTAGGCGTGGGAGACCTGGAGTGTGGGCTCGTCGCGTTCTTCGGGGGTCCATCCGTGGCGGGGTGCGGCATGCTGCAGGACGAAGGCGGCGAGGAGCTCCCCGTCTTCCCACATCCCGATCGCCCTCTTGCCGTCTCCCGTCGGCTTGCCGGAGGTCTTCGGGCAGATGGCGCCGGTGACGGTGTCGCGGAGACCCAAGCCCTCACCGCGGGGACGGTGGCAGTTGGCGACCTGGAAGTCCATCCGGGCGTCGATCAGCTTGTCGACCGCCTCGGTGTCGGCGGGTCCGAGCAGCTTCATCACGTACATCGGTGTCCTGATAGGTGAGGTGGTCGGTTGCCGGAGAACAACGTCAGCGAGGCAGGGGCGGGTGCGGCACCGGCCCGAGAACGGATAGAGGCTCGGCGGACAGAACTACCCGATCGGCACGGGCTCAGGCCTGGGGCGGGCGGGTGGGCGTGACCAAGATGCAGGACGCCATGGCGAGCTTGCGTTCCGTGCGGTCTAGGCCGTGTTTTAGAACTCGCCGACCTGCCTGGTTGGCCGTCCGGGGAAGTCGCGGGCGGCCATCCAGACGGTGAGGTCGCGGGCGATGTCGTTGATGCTGGTCGCTGTGGTGACCTCGTGCTCGTTGCGGGTGGTATCGCGGCGGACGAACTCGTAGCCGCCTTCGTCCAGGACGGCCACGGAGGCGAACCAGACGGGGTCGTCCTCGTCGGGCTGGACGACCACGAAGGTGTTGTCGGAGTCGTTGAGGTCGCTGACCATCATGAACAGCGCGTCCTCAGAGGGGTCGTCGATGCGGTCGCCGTTCTCGCTGTCGGCGCCGTAGTACTGGGCCCCCATCGCTGCTTCTCCCTCGCGTTGTTCGCCCTGGCCGCGGTCAGCATGGCATGCGGACCGACGGCCCAGGCCAGTCACAGCCATTCACCGATGGCGGCGATCAGGACGGTTGCCTCGAAGCGGACCGCGAGCTTGTCGAACCGGGTGGCCACCGCCCGGTTGCGCTTGAGCCGATTGATCCCACACTCGACCGCGTGCCGAGCCTTGTAGTCCTCACGGTCGAAGGCCGGAGGCCGCCCGCCGGCCTTCCCCCGCCGCTTGCGGTTCGCGACCTGGTCGGCGGGCTCTGGGATGGTACAGCGGATTCCCCGTTTTCGCAGGTAGGCCCGGTTGGCGCGGGAGGAATACGCCTTGTCGCCCCGCACCCGCAGCGGGCGGACACGAGGACGGCCCGGTCCGGTGCGGGGAACCCGGATGCCTTCCAGCACGGCGGCGAACTGAGGGCTGTCACCACGCTGACCTGCGGTGACCAGCAACGACAGCGGCCGTTGACCTTGCTCGCAGGCTAGATGGATCTTCGTGGTGAAACCGCCCCGGGACCGACCCAGTCCGTGGTCTTCCGGCTCGGCGCGGGTCCCGCCGGGCGGTTCCTTCTGGGCCTGTCCGTCGCGGCGGGCACCCGCGGCGTGCTGATGGGCCCGGCAGATCGTGGAGTCGACGTTGACCTCCCACGTGATCAGCCCTGCCTCATCCGCGCGGGCTTGCAGCCTGGTCAGCAGTGCAGGCCAGGTGCCGTCACGCTGCCAGCGGCGGAAGAGCCCATAGACCGTCTGCCACGGCCCGTACTCCGACGGGAGATCCCTCCACGGAGCACCAGTCCGCACCCGCCACCGAATCCCGTCGATCAGCCTCCGCCGGCCCAACGGCGGCCGCCCCAACACCGCGACCGGCAGCAGTGGTTCCAGCACGGCCCACTGACCATCAGAAAGATCCCCTCGCCCCACACCACGATCATCACGGCGCAGGGCGAGCGACAAGCCCATTTCTAAAACACGGCCTAGGGCGTGTCTTCAAAGGGGTCTGAGCCAGAGGAACAGGGACGCGATGGTGACGGCTGCGTGGTAGGACTCGCGGGTTTTGTCGTAGCGAGTGGCGATCGCGCGGTACTGCTTGAGGCGGTTGAAGCAGCGTTCGACGACGTTGCGTTTCTTGTAGAGCTGTGTGTCGAAGGCAGGTGGTCTGCCTCCGTTGCGGCCTCTGCGGTAGCGGTTGGCCCGCTGGTCACGGCGCTCGGGGATGGTGTGGCCGATCCCGCGTTTACGCAGGTAGGCACGTATCCTGCGGGAGCTGTAGCCCTTGTCGCCCAAGACGTGGTCCGGGCGGGTTCGGGGCCGCCCGGGCCCGGCCCGGCGGACCTTGATGGTGTCCATGACCTCCTCGAAGCGGGTGCAGTCGGCGGCGTTGCCGCCGGTGAGGACGAAGCCCAGCGGCCGGCCGCGGCCGTCGCAGGCCAGGTGGATTTTCGTGGTCAGTCCGCCCCGGGATCGCCCGAGGGCGTGATCACATACTTCGTCCCCCTGCCCTGCCCCTTTTTACGGGCGCCCGCAGCATGCTGATGGGCCCGCGCGACCGTGGAGTCGACCGACACCAGCCAGTCGATGTCACCGGTCGCGTCCTTCTCCGCCTGGACCGCGGCCAGCATCCGCGTGAACGTCCCGTCCAGCGCCCACCTGCGAAAACGCGTGTACAGAGTCCGCCAGGGCCCGTACCGTGCCGGCACATCACGCCATGCCGACCCCGTCCGCAGTTTCCACACGATCCCGTTCAGCACCCGCCGGTCGTCCAACCGCGGCCGCCCCGAGGACGACCGCGGCAACAGCCCGGACAGCACTTCCCACTCCACATCCGTCAGCTCATGACGACGCACCATGCCGACATGATCCCCCATCAGAACCATTTGAAGACACGGCCTAGGGGTTGCACCGGAGGTGTGACCGAAGGTTGGAGCCTCCCAAATCGGACACCCGTGTTTGTGCAGGTCAGCCCCCATGGGCAAGCCCCCAGCCGCGACGACACCTCTTCTCCTGCGGTAGCCAGGGGAAGAGCTTGGTTCTCGTCCGAGCCAGCGGCCCTAAGACCGTGTCCTATGTGGTGAGGCGGAGGAGGCGTTTGTAGCAGCAGAGGGCTGCGGCGAGGCCGAGGAAGGCCAGGTAGTTGCGGGGATGACGCTCGTAGCGGTGGTTGAGCCGGCGGTAGCCGGTCAGCCAGGACATCGTCCGCTCGATCACCCACCTGCGCCGCCCGAGCCGCTCGCTGGACTCGACGCCCTTGCGGGCGATGCGGACTCCGATTCGTTTGCCGCGGAGCCATTTCCGCAGATGGGGTATGTCGTAGGCCTTGTCGGCATGGATGCGTTGCGGCTTGAAGCAGCGGCCACGGTAGGGGTCGTGTCTCGTTTGGTGACCGAGCACCATCGGCTTCAGCGCGAGGCTGTCGTGGGTGTTGCCCGCACTGACACCGACGAGGAGGGGCAGTCCTGCCGCGTCCGACAGGACGTGCATCTTGGAGCCCGCCTTGCCCCGGTCCACGGGGCTCGGACCTGTGAGTTCGCCCCCTTTTTAGCCCTGACGTGGGCGGAGTCCAGAACCACGCGGGAGAGGTCGAGCAAGCCGGCGTCGTCGAGCCGGTACAGGATCTCCTCGTGCAGGCGGCCCCAGACGCCGGCTCTGGACCAGATCAGGAACCGGCGGTGTGCGGTGGACTTCGATATCCCGAAGCATGGCGGCAGTGCTCGCCAGGCACACCCCGATACCAGCACGTAGATGATCGCTGCGAACAGCGTCTCGTCAGGCGTGTCCTGTGTCCCGCCGCCCTGCGGCCGCACCCGAGACGGCGGGAGCAGCGGCTTCGCGATCTCCCACAACCCGTCCGGAACAATCCAACTCCACGTACCCCGCCCCATACGAAGCCCAACGACGCCTCACCACATAGGACACGGTCTAAGAGGTCATCTCATTTGGCTGGTTGGGTAGGCTGTCGGCTGTGGTGGGGATTGTTGAGCGGCTGGTGCCGGATGAGTTGTGGGTGCTGTTCCAGCGGGTGGTGCCGGAGGCGCCGTCGCGGCCTCAGGGCGGTGGCCGGCGCCGGCATGGTGACCGGGAGGTGCTCGCCGCGATCGTGTTCGTCGCCACCTCGGGCTGTACCTGGCAGCAGCTGCCCGCGGCATCGTTCGGGCCGTCGGGGGCGACCGCCCACCGGCGGTTCACTGAGTGGACGAAGGCTCGGGTGTGGGCGAAGCTCCACCGCCTGGTCCTCGATGAGCTCGGCGCCCGCGGCGAGCTGGACTGGTCGCGCTGTGCGATCGACTCTGTCAACATGCGGGCCCTGAAAAGGGGGACCTGACAGGTCCGAGTCCTGTCGACAGGGGCAAGTTCGGATCGAAGATCCACTTGATCACCGAGCGAACGGGTCTGCCCCTGTCCGTCGGAATCTCAGGAGCAAACCTGCACGACAGCCAGGCCCTCGAACCCCTCGTCCGCGGCATCCCACCCATCCGTTCACGTCGCGGGCGCCGTCGGCGCAAGCCCGCCAAGCTCCACGCAGACAAGGGCTACGACTACGCCCACCTGCGGAAATGGTTACGTCAGCGCGGCATCACACACCGCATCGCCCGCAAGGGCATCGAGTCCTCGCAGCGACTGGGCCGTCACCGCTGGACCATCGAACGCACCATGGCCTGGCTCGCCGGCTGCCGCCGCCTCCACCGCCGCTACGAACGCAAGGCCGAGCATTTCCTCGCCTTCACCAGCATCGCCTGCACGCTCATCTGCTACCGCAGACTCGCCAATTGAGATGACTTCTAAGACCGTGTCCTATGTGGTGAGGCGTCGTTGGGCTTCGTATGGGGCGGGGTACGTGGAGTTGGATTGTTCCGGACGGGTTGTGGGAGATCGCGAAGCCGCTGCTCCCGCCGTCTCGGGTGCGGCCGCAGGGCGGCGGGACACAGGACACGCCTGACGAGACGCTGTTCGCAGCGATCATCTACGTGCTGGTATCGGGGTGTGCCTGGCGAGCACTGCCGCCATGCTTCGGGATATCGAAGTCCACCGCACACCGCCGGTTCCTGATCTGGTCCAGAGCCGGCGTCTGGGGCCGCCTGCACGAGAAGATCCTGTACCGGCTCGACGACGCCGGCTTGCTCGACCTCTCCCGCGTGGTTCTGGACTCCGCCCACGTCAGGGCTAAAAAGGGGGCGAACTCACAGGTCCGAGCCCCGTGGACCGGGGCAAGGCGGGCTCCAAGATGCACGTCCTGTCGGACGCGGCAGGACTGCCCCTCCTCGTCGGTGTCAGTGCGGGCAACACCCACGACAGCCTCGCGCTGAAGCCGATGGTGCTCGGTCACCAAACGAGACACGACCCCTACCGTGGCCGCTGCTTCAAGCCGCAACGCATCCATGCCGACAAGGCCTACGACATACCCCATCTGCGGAAATGGCTCCGCGGCAAACGAATCGGAGTCCGCATCGCCCGCAAGGGCGTCGAGTCCAGCGAGCGGCTCGGGCGGCGCAGGTGGGTGATCGAGCGGACGATGTCCTGGCTGACCGGCTACCGCCGGCTCAACCACCGCTACGAGCGTCATCCCCGCAACTACCTGGCCTTCCTCGGCCTCGCCGCAGCCCTCTGCTGCTACAAACGCCTCCTCCGCCTCACCACATAGGACACGGTCTAAAGCGTGCGGCCACACGAGGGCGGGGCCGCCCCCCCCTTTCAGGACGGCCCCGCGTTCAGCTTGTAGATCAGGCCGCGGTGCTGGACTTGAAGACTGCCGTGAACCAAGCAGGCCGCGGGTACACCTGCTGCTGCACCACCCAGTCGTAGTACCTATCGAGGAGCTCGGGGTGGAAGAAACTGAATCGCCGGAGAACGTCGAACGGGTTCACGTCCCGAACTCGGGACCAGGCCTCAAACCAGGCCGGAAGGCTGCGCGTATGAACCTCGCAGGCCACAAGGAAGCTCAAATACTGCGCGAGGTCCACCGGCATGGTCTCGCCCCGTACGATGCGGTGCGCCGTGGTGCGCGGCAGGCTGTGGCGGCCGACTCGCTCGACGAACTCTCGAAGCGGCGGGCGCCCGGCGGCGTCGTAGGCGGCGCGCAGGGCCCGGCTGAGGTCGGCCTCGCTGACGGCCAAGTCGGGCCGCGGCGCGGCCCCCCATCGGCTGGGGCGCCGCTTGCAGACCTCGTAGGCGTCCATGAAGAGCTGCCCCGCGCGCGCGTGCTCCGGGCCGTCGACGATGCCGCACGCGGCCAGGTAGTCCTGGACGCAGCCCACTGTGGGCATCGTCTTCCCGGAGGCGGCGCGCTTGAGGGGGGAGGCCCCGCGCCGGCTGCGCTTGGCCAGCGTGCTGTAGGGGATGCTGCCCCGCTTGTCGCGGAGGAACTGGGCCAGCGCCCCCAGCTCGGGGATCGTGTGGTCGACAGGGGCTTCGGGGCGCCCCGGCCGGCCCACTAGTTCACGCCCCCACTGCCGGGACCGCCGAGCGCGGCGTTCAGCAGCCGCCGCAGCAGACCACCCCCGCCGCCCTTGCCGCCCTTAACGTTCGAGGCGACCAGGACGGCGACGCTGACCGCGCCGGCGCCCCCGAGCAGGGCGAGGATGTCCTGCACGGGCATGTGCGCGATGAGGCTGAGGAGCACGGCGGCCGCCAGGTAGGCGGCGATGACGAACGCATGCGGCATGCCGAAGCGCACGCCGGAGACCGGGGCCGAGGCCCCGTCGATCGTGTTCAATTCAGGCAACCCTTCACGGGTAAGGATCGACGGCCCCAAGAGGGCCGCCGACCGACGGCTACTGGCTCCAACAGGCCGTGTCCCACTAGGCGATTGGCGTCACCTGAGCAGCGGAACGAAGCACTGCCGACCAAGCCTCTCAGCCCGTAGCCCCTCCACGCCAAGACCCCTGAATTGGCCCCTAAGCCGTCCCAGATGTTGGCTCTTAGCCAACGAATCCACGGCGCCTCTGACCTGCGACGATGCTGGTTCCGAAGCGTCCAAAATTCATTGGCCCGACTTTTGTCCCAGCAACACTGAGCGAAAGGCCTTCCTGGCAGCCGTAGTCTCGACCTCGTTACGCGCGCACAATCCTCAAACGGCGTGTGCGCGCACAGGCGCCCTGACTGCTACTGGCTCCAACCAAGGCAAACACCAGGGACATTGCGGGTCACGTTGGCGCGTGCCCGCGCGGCGGCCGATGAGCGTACCCCTGTGGTGCGGACGTCGGCCTTTGCCGTATCCCGGACAACCCCCGAGGACCAAAACCCACACGTTGCGCCCTGAGCGCCTTTCAGGCCCCCACTCGACAAACCCAAGGACCCCGAGCGGCTGTTCGGCGCCCAGGCGGCCACACAGGGCCCTTCCCGGGCCTGCGGGGGACCCTGCTCCGACCAACAAGTCCCCGCTCCGCTGCGGGGCTCCCCCGTCGACGGTCCGGTGTACCGGGCCGGCCAGCAACAGGCAGGTGCACGGGTGCTGGGTGTCTCTCACTGAGCCTTTTCAGCGTTGCCTCTCCAGGGTGAGGACCGCGGCGGCGATGTCCGTCATGCGGTTTGGGCTGCAGCGGCTCCGGCGGAAGATCCGCCAGAACGAACCCGGCCCAAGGCCCGGATGACCGGCACCAGATCCAGCAGCAGGATCTCCGTCCCCCTCCGTACCTTCCGTCCGAGGAAAAACAGGGCACCCATCACTGCTGCCACAGCCATAACCACCGTGACGACGACATCAACATTCATGCGGCACCGCCCCGACGCCGTCGTCCTCCAGGCCATCGGCCACACACTTGCGCGAGTCCCACCCTCAGTCTCCCTACATCTCGGCCAGTGGGCCCTCACCACGAAGGCCCGCCCTGCCAGCGCGCATGGGTAACCATTAGCGCTGGCAAGACGGGCCTCACTCCTCTTCAACTACTGTCCAGGCACCCACTGACAACCGAGCCCACAACTGCCAAGTGAATCTTGAACCCCCGCTCAGACCGGCCCCCGAATCCCGCAGGTCATCACGGACATGCCCAACCACCCACGCCCGCCTACCAGGAGTTGGCCGCCTGGCGCATCGAGGCCATGGGTCACGAGGTCGACGTCCAGCTCGTGGCCGGCCTCCCGGGCAGATCCGCCGCGGGGCGCGCGGTGTCCCCGGTGCTCAGCCCGTCCCCTTCTGGTTGCGCTCGTCGTCCATGACGTCCCCGGCACCCCTGCCGGGAGCCCGGTCGTCGGGCAGCGGGTCCCCTTCCTCCCACGCGTCGTCGGCCGGAGCCCCGGTCGTGCGCTGCGTGGCGTCGAGGCCGGCGTCCCGCCGGCCGGCGGCGGAGAAATCGGCGCGGGCATCGCCGGCGTGGGCCTCGAAGTCCGCTTGCGCGCTCGCTTCGGAGAGCCTGTCGACGAGGCCGGCGGCCTGGTCCACCACGGTCTCCGTCACCTTCGCGGCGCCTTCCGCGAGGAAGGTGGCCATCTGCCCGAGTCCGTCGCGCAGGTCCTCCAGGTTGCCCGGGCTGCCGCCGGAGGGAGCGTCGCCGGTGTCGCCCCGCGAGGCGGAATCGGCCCGTGCCGGCGCGGACTCCGGGGTGGCGGACGGCCGGCCCGGCGGAGTCGGCGGGTCCGCTTGCTCAGGCGCGCGGTTCCGCGACCCGTCGGGCGGGTTGTCCGAGGGGGCCGAGGACGAGCGGACGCTCACGGGTGCCTGCTCACGGCCGCCCGTGGGGGCCGTGCCGTCGGCGGGCCGGGACGGCCGTCCGTCGGCGCCCGGGGTGCCGCCGGCCGGGGGCGTCTCCGCTGCGCCGTCGTTCCCGGCCCCGCTCCCCCCTTCCCGGCCCGGCCGGGTCCCCGCCTCCGCCGATGCGCCGCCGGAAGGACGTGAGGGTTCGGCGCCCCGGCCCGGCACTGGCTCCTGTTCCCGCGGTGCGGGGCGCGGGCCCGGCGGATCGGTGGGGCCCTTGTCCTGCCGCGGTTCCCCCTGGGGTTCCCGCGGCGCGGGCCGTCGTTCGTCGGACTGCCGTGGAGGCGGGGCCTCCCCGCGGCCGCCACGGGGAGGCCCCGATGGGGGGTCGGTGATCGGACGGGGGCTGCCGGGAGGCTCGGGAGGCCGACCGCCGCCGCCCTGCTGCCCGTCGCCGCGTACGGCAGGCGGGTCGTCCGGTGGCGGCCGGCCCACATCGGTACGATCCGGCGGTTCCTCCACCGGCCGGTCCGGGTCGGAGGAGGGCCGCGGCTCCGCCGGCTCCTCCTCCGCCGGCTTCGCCTCCGCCGGTTCTGCCTCCGCCGGTTCCGGTTCGGTCTCCGGTCGTCGTTCCTCGTCGGCGGCGCGTCCGTCGTCCACGTTCCAGGGCAGGTCGGACAGGCCGGGCTCTCCGGTGTCGGCCTGCCTGTCGCCCTCGTCACGGCCGTCGTCGTCCGTCCGGCGGTCGGCGCCTTCCGGCCGGACGTCGCCGTTCTCGTCCGCCGTCCCTTCTCCACCGCGGTCCTGCGCGTCCGGGCCCCTGTCGGGACCGCCCGAAGCCTCGGCGGGAGGAGGCGGCGGGGGCGGGGGTGCGTCGGCGGCCCCTCCGCCGTCTATCGCCACTGGCCCACCCCGGACCCGGCATCCCCCATGACGGCCCGGTTCTCCGTCGGGGCACGGTCGCCAGCCGGCGCGGACCCGTCGGCTCGTGTGGCCGCCCCGGCAGAGCCCCGAAGCCGGATGACCGTTCCTCGGATCACTGCATGAACTCCTTGAAGTACTCGAATTCAAGGCCCAGTTGGTAGGCGTGCATACGGGCGCCGTGTTCCACCCGCTCGGACGAGTCGAAGCGGGCGCGCAGGCCGACCGCGTAGGCCTCGCCCGTCACCTGGTTGAGCGACGGCAGTGTCGAGTCGTCCACCTTGCCCTGCTTGAAGAATCCGTCCATGGTGTCGTAGTAGGCCGCCATGTGCTCCCTGGCCTTCTCGGCGTTCATCGGAGCCTGGCGGATTTCGGCCAGCCTGTCCATGAAGGCATCAGGGCTCGGTTCGTATCCCGTTTCCGTCTTCCGGCAGTCGACGACCAGGCCGTTCCTGGTCGAGAGGGTGATGCGGTCGAACAGCCGCGAACCGAAAGCCTGGCGTATTGTGTCCGGATTGTTCCTGTAGGCCTCGTCGTGCACCGCTCCGGGAGTGTGGCGGCCTTCCGTCAGGACACGGCTGACGGTTCCGAGCCGGCTCACTTCAGGCGGCTCTGCGACGATGTGCAGTTCTTTGCGCCATTCGGGGCCGAAGTCTTTGGCCGTACCGATGAGTACGGACGGGTCCCGCAGCGTCCCCTCGATCGCGACGTCAAGCCTGAGCGCCCGGGCGTCGCTGATCGCCCTTCTGGTCCACTCCCCGGCGGCCTTGCCCGTCACCACCGTCATGTTGTGCGGTTCCGTGGCCATGACGGCGTCGTAGTCGGGGTGGAACGGCCGGAGCGCATCACCCTCTATCTGTATGACGTCGCCGCCGGCCTGCTCCTTCACCAGCTCCATGGCACGGCTCTTGCCCGTTCCGGGAGGGCCGCCCACCCAGGAGACGGTCCGCTTGTCACCTTCCGTCGCCGGTGTGGACTCCGCGGCCACCGCGCCCTCCTGCCACCGGTCACCGAAGACGAGCTCACGGACCTTCACCTGCCCCTGGTCCAGTTCTTCGGGCGAGAGATCCATCCGCCATGGGGGCTTCGGGGTGTCGGCCGCAGGCGCCGACACCTCCTGTGCCTTCGGGACTTCCGGGGCGGGATCGGCCGGGGCGGGCCGCTCGGCCGGGGCGGGATCGGCCGGGGCCGGCGCCCGGTTCCGCCCCTCGTCGTCCATTTCGTACATCGCGTGGTAGCCGTGGACGTCGCCGTCCGCGGGCTCCTCCTCCACGGCCGCGCGGTGGGCATCGGTACCGACGCTCTCCTGCGGATCTGCGGCGTCGTGCGCCTCGGCGGCGCGGTGCGTGTCCGCCGTGTCCACCGTGTCCTGCGGGTCCGTGTCCTCCCGGATGCCGGAGCCGTTCCGGGTGCCGGTGGACTCCCGTTCGGCAGCCGTGTCGTCCGCGTCCCCGCGAAGGTCGCCCTCACCGCGTGGGGGCGGTGGGGGTGGAGGAGGCGCGTCCGAGCCGGGGGCCGGGGCCTCCTTCATGATCGCGGCTCCTTTCCGCGGGCGCACTCCGTCGCTATGCGCTCGGCCGTCTCCTCCACCAGGGTCTCCACCAGCGTTCCCGGGACGCAGGCCAGCCGGAAGCCGCGTCCGACGTGTTCCTGTGTCGTACCGCCCGTCACCGCGGTCAACGCCTGGGACAGGCCGCTGCGCACGACGTCGCCGACCCGGCCGTGGGCGCGGTCGGGCCCGTAGCACGCCAGGGCGCGGACCTGCCGCCGGTGGTCGGCTCCCGAGGTGCCTGTCAGGACCAGCCCGCGGGCCGCCCATTCCGCCGCGCACCCCGGGTAGTCGTGCGGGCCGTCGGGCCGGTCCCGGCGGGCCTTGTGGATGACCTCCAGGACGTCCCGGAAGCGGTAGTTGGCGTACGTGTAGCGGCGGCGGTCCTCGTCGGGCGGGGCGGTCCCGAGCAGGCGCGAGGCCAGTACGGCGTGCAGGCGCGCGGCGAAGTCCCCGGGGTCGACCTCCTCCCGCATCAGCGGTTCACGGGCCGCCACCGCCCGTTCCACCGCGTAGACGAGGGTGCAGTCGAGGTCGCGGTCGGGAAGGGCCTTCAGGGCCTCGCGCACGGCGGGGGCGGGGCCCGGCGCGGGCATCCCCATGGCCTGGGCCGCCGCGGCCGCCTCCACCCAGATCAGGTGCAGCGGTGCGAGGGAGCGGTGGTGGGCGTCGTTCATCGTGCGCAGGGTGCAGGGGCTGCGCCGGCACGAGGCGCCGCAGAGCGCACTGCGGCTGCCCAGCAGGGGAGGGGCGGTGGAGGCCTCCTCCGCGCTCTCGTCCCCCTCGCCGTGGGGGACGGCGGTCAGCACCGGCCGGTCCATGCCGTCGGCCGCCACGGCCGCCCGCCCGGGCCGGAGCGCGACCACGCTCTCGCTCTGCTCGGACTGGAGGTTCATGGTCGCGCCCACGGACCGGCGGTCGTCCTCGGCGGGCAGCCGGTGCATGACCTTCAGGGCACTGTTCTTGATCACATCGGCCAGGATCTTGCTGGGGATCTGCTCGACGATGACCACGCCCTCGCCGTACGCACGGATCTCGGCCAGGAGGGACGCGAACAGCTCGACGGCCGCGGCGGCCGGACCCGACTCGACGTTCTTCAGGAGCCGGTGGGCCTCCTCGACGACCAGCACATGGCGCAGCGCCACCCCGCCCGTGCCGTGGTGGACGCGCAGGTGCTCGACGATGCGGATCAGCACGGCGCCGATCAGGAACGCTTTGTCCTGGTCGTTCGTGATGGTCTCCAGTTCGAGGACGACGTTCCCGGCCAGGAGGCCGGCGACGTCCAGCGGGTGACCGCCCTGGAAGAACCTGCCGGGGGTGCCCTCCCTCAGGGATCCGATGCGGACGTCCACGAAGCCGCGGACGTCCGCCGTGACCTCCCGCCCGTACCCGATCATCTCGACGACGCGCTGGGCGGTGGTCTGGAGGTCCGTCAGCGTCGGGTAGTGCGCGGTGCGCGGCACCTCCGGTTCGTCCAGCCGGAACCTGGGCTTGTAAGCGGGGCGCGGCTCGCCGGTGACGAGGTCCCAGCCGGCGGCCGTGTAGCACTGGGTGAGGGCCCGGGCGAGCACCTGCGGAAAGGGCTCGTGACCCTCGAACGCCGCCAGGAACAGGGCCCGTACGAGGTCAACGTGGCTCTGGAGGGGGAAGCCCGGCTCCGGCTCCAGGGGGTTGAGGGAGGCCGGCGCGACGTCCACGTCACCCGGTCTGATCACGGTGACCCGGGAGAGCGGCGACGGGCCGGCTGCTCCCTCCCGTGCGGGGGTTCCCTCTTGTCCGGCGGTTACTCCTTGTACGGCGGCCCGGCGCGCGGCGAGGCGTCCTGCCATCCTCGCGTACTCCGCCTTCGCAGGTTCGACCGCGAGCCAGGGGACGGGCCGTTCGTGCGTGGAGAGGGCGGTGAGCAGGCTGCGCACGGTCTGGGACTTGCCCGAGCCGGTGGCGCCGCAGACGAAGGTGTGCCGGTTGAGGGTGGCGCGGGAGACGTGCAACGGCCCGGAGGCCGTCAGGGACTCGTCGAGGACGTCGCCGAGCAGGAATCCGTCGGCGGCCGCCTCCGGGACGTCGGAGCTGACGTCGAACCGGTTCGCCGTCACCGTCTGGATGCCCGGCAGCTCACGGGCGGGCGGCCGGGCGAGTGCCGCCACGAGCTCGGCCGGGGCCGTGAAGGGCCCCCCGCCCTGCGCCCCCGCCGTGCCGCTGTCCGCCGCCATCGCCTCGGCCAGCGGTACGGGGTGCCGGGCCGGCACGAGCAGGTACGGCAGGTCGTCGAGCTCGCCGGAACCGCACAGCAGCGCCGCCGAGGCCAGGGCGGTCTCGGGGTGGTCGGCGCCGACCAGCACCCGTACGCTCCAGATCCCGGTGGCGAGAGCCCGTGTCAGCTCCCGGTAGCGGGCCTCGGCCCGCTCGGCCGCGATCCGGTCGGCCTCGGAGTTCTCCCGCTGGCGCAGCCGGGGCAGTGCGACGCCGAGCGCCGTGCGCTCCCGTTCGAGCCTCTCGTGGGGCACCGGCTCGGCAAGGACCAGCCAGGCGAAGGGATCGGGGAGGTGGGCGGCCGCGTCGTCGAAGGAACCCCGGCGCTCGGTCGGCAGGGACCGGCCGTCCTCGCCCAGGCGCAGGGGTTCGTGCACACCGGTGCAGGGCACCCAGTACGGCATGCGCCCCAGCAGCCCGGCGACCTCCTCGGGCGGGACCTCCCGGGCCGTGGCCCCGGGCGGATAGCGCAACGGGCGTTCCCTCCCGCCCCCCGGCTCTTCACCGGCGGGAGGGAAGAAGGGCGCGCCGCCGGCCAGGAAGTGCAGCGGCTCGTGGCGGCCCGGACGGATCCAGGCCATCGCCAGGCCCGCCGGGTCCGGGCCGCCGCGATGGGACAGCACCGCGTGGGCGGCCGTCACCGCCGCGGTGAGTTGGGCGGGCGTACGGTCCTGCGCGTGCGGTTCCTCGGGGCGCCGGGGGATGGTGAGGAGGCGGTGGAAGCGGTGGCCCGCCAGCGCGGCCGCAGCGCCGGGGATCACGTGAGGCTCGCCCGCGGCCGGGCGGACAGCCGGGGCAGCAGGCTGATGCCGGGGTTGCAGTCCCCGAACACCACCCGGCGCCCGCCCAGGGCCGCCTCCACCAGGACCAGGCCGGTCACCGGGAGCGCCTGGAGCTGCGTGGGTTCGACCGCGAACTCGTAGACGCGGCTGAGGTTCTCCCCCGTGGTGGTGGACTGCGCCGTCGATGTGTTGGTCGATTCCTGCCAGCTGCGCGAGAGGGAGGTGGAGAAGGAACGGGACGATCCCCAGTTCCTGCCCCATCCGGCCTTGCCGGAGGAGCCGCCGCGGCTGGTCCCGTCGGTCTCGGAGATGCCTCGCTGGTAGGTGTAGCCGTCGGAGCGGCCCTCGGTCAGGGTCTCGCCCACCTGCCGGGTCAGCTGGTTGACGAGGAAGCGGTGTTCCTGGCCGATGAACTGGGCGGCGGCCTTCGCCTCCTCGCCGTTGCCCATCCGCATGAACACGGTCGCGCTGTCCGAGCCGCCGGCGACCTGGACGGCGCCTTCCCGCAGGTGCTCCAGCAGCAGTACGAGACGGACCCCGCTGGTGCGCGCCTGGCGTGCCATCGATTCCAGGGCGTCACGGCCCAGATGGTCGGCCCCGGCGACCACGAGGGTTCCGGTGCCGCCGGCGAAGGTCCGCTTGCGCAGGGCGTGCAGGAGCCGGAAGAACACGAGCCGGTCGGTGAGGTCCTTGCGGCGGTGGACGACGTCCTCGCTGGTGACGATGGTCAGGGCACCGGGCCGCCACCACTGCGCGAGGGCCGGAACCCCCGCGTCGGCGGCCCCGCCGTCCGCCCCGTCGGCGGCTGCGCCCTCGGCGCGGGCGAGCAGTTCCAGCTGGGCGCGTACGTAGCGGAGTTCGTTCTGCACGCGTTCGGTGTGGCCGACGAGGTCGATCGCCTGGCTGATCGCCTCGATCTCGGACGGGTCGAGCGGGCCCGGCCGGTCCGGGTCGGCGTCGTACACGCGCATCAGGACGCGCAGGCCGGCGGCGAGCCGGGTGAAGGTCACCGCCCCTTCGAGGAGGGAGGCGACGGTCTGCAAGAGGTCCACGTCGATGGCGTGCAGGTCGACGTCGGTCCCCGGCGGCCGCATGGTCGCGAGCGCCTCGGCGAGGGCCTCGGCCAGTTCCTCCGGGGTGAACTCCGCGCACAGGTCGACTCCCAGGAACGCCTCGGGGACCGGGACGTGCAGGACGGGGACCTCGCGGCCGGCGGCGAATCCGGCGAGTTCGAGGGCGACGGCCTGCTGGGTGAGGTCCAGGACGAGTAGCGGCTGTCCGGAGCCGAGGAGCGGGCCGCCGACGGTGGCCAGCAGGCTCGCCCATCCGTGGGCGGTACCGCCGAACACGTCGATGCGGCTGGGGCGGGACGGCAGCGCGAGGGGGAACCAGGTGTCCAGTTCCCCGTTGCGGCGCAGGTGCTCGGCGCGGTGGGCGTCGAGCCGTCGCTGCCATGCCTGCATCCGGTTCTGGTGCTCACGGAGGGCCTGCGCGCGTTCGCGCTCCAGATCCCGCTGGGCCGCGCGCAGCCGTGACTGGGGAGAGGTTCCGACCCAGGCAGCGAGGAGGAGGACGACGGCGATCCCGGCGGCGACGATCCCGGGGCCGTCGCCGCCGGCGGCCAGGAAGGCGAACACGGCGAGCAAGAAGGTGAAACAGCCGCAGCCGGAGCTGTTCCGCTTGCCCGTGGCCCGCTCCTCCAGATCGCGGACCCGGGCGTTTGAGGGCCCGACGAGGACGGGCGGGCGCGCCGCGTCCGGGTGGGGCGGCGGCTCGGGCGGCTGGACGAACTCCCAGCCCCAGCGTTCCTCCCCGGCGAAGAGCCGCCGAACCAGCTCCGCTTCCGTGTCACTCACGGCATCGCTCATGAAGCCCCCCGTTCCACAGTGGGAGCATCCTGGCCCCACCACAGCGGTTCGTGTCACGGGCTGTGCGCCACCGTGGGCGCGCTTGTCGTGAACTGGCCGCTGATTGTCCGGATCCCTCCGCCCGTCGGGTCCTGTGGGGTTGGCCCGGGCCGGCGGGGTTTGGCCGTCCGGCCCTCCAAACGCGGCGCACACGGCGCAGGGCCCGGTACCTGAGCCGGACCGGGATTCTTTCGCCGGTCCGGCCGGCCGGACCGAGACGGCCGCCGCGAGCGGCAACGACGCGCTTCCGGAGCGACCTCTATGCGTGTCTGACCGCGCACGGTGACGACCTGTTCGAGCTGACCGACGCGATGCTGTGCGCGGACGGGCCGGTGAGGACGCCGGTGGACTTGACGCTGCTGGCCGAGCACCGCCTCGGTCACGGCTCCCTGTATGCGGCCTTGAACCACGGCCGCATCGACGTTGCCCGGCTGCGGCGGACTCTCGCCGCGGTGCCGCAGCCGAAGGCGTCCGACAACCGGCTCGTCCTGGCCGTGGATGTGAGCAACTGGCTGCGGCCGGACGCCGAGTGCAGCGCGGACAGGTTGTTCTGCCACAACTTCGGCCCGGGGCCGGGACCAGCACCTGATGATCCCGGGCTGGCCGTACTCGTTCGTCGCAGCGCTGGAGAGCGGCCGCACGTCCTGGTGCCAACTGTTGGACGCGGTGCGGCTCGGCCCGGCGGACGACGTCGCTGAGGTCACCGCCCGCCAGGTCCGCCGTGTCGTCGAGGACCTGATCGCCGGAGGACATGGGCGCGAAGGCGATCCAGACATCCTGGTCGTCTTCGACGCCGGGTACGACGCCCCGCGCATGGCTTACCTATTTGACGGGCTGCCCGTCGAGGTTCTGGGGCGGATGCGCTCGGACCGCGTCATGCGCCGGTCGACTCCCTCGCTCAAGGAGTACGCCGAGGCCTACCCCCGGGGCGGGCGGTATCCGAAGCACGGCAAGGAGTTCCGCTTCGCCAAACCCGAGACCTGGGGCGAGCCGGACGCGGCGACGGTCCAGGTCACCGACCGCTACGGCACAGCCCAGGCGATGGCCTGGGACCGTCTCCACCCCAGGCTCACCACCCGCTCCGCCTGGATCGACCACGACGGCGAACTCCCCATCATTGAAGGGACGCTGATCCGCCTGGAGGTCGACCGCCTGCCCGGCGGCGGAGATCCGCTGCCGCTGTGGCTGTGGTCCTCCGCTACCGGAATGACCGGCGCCGACGTCGATCTGCGCTGGCAGGCGTTCCTGCGACGCTTCGACCTGGAGCACACCCTCCGGATGATCAAGCAGACCCTCGGCTGGACCCGACCGAAGCTCCGCACCCCGGCGGCGGCAGACCGGTGGACATGGCTGGTCATCGTCGCGCACACCCAGCTACGTCTCACCAGGCCACTCGCCGAGGACATCCGCCGGCCCTGGGAGCGACCGATAGAACCGAACAGGCTCACCCCGGCCCGGGTCCGCCGGGGGTTCAGGAACATCCGCCCCCACCTGCCCTGCCCGCCCCGTGCGCCCAAACCCACCCGACCCGGCCCCGGCAGGCCGCTCGGCTCGAAGAACCAGCAGCCCGCCACCCGCTACGACGTGGGCAAAACCGTCCGACGCCCCGAGAGCATCATCGAACGCGACCGGTCCAGACCATAAAGAACAAGCTCAGGGGCTGTCAAGATACGTGTTTCCGCGACGTGCCTCGTTGCTGGTGGGGTGACGTAATGAAGTCATCGGTGAAGGAAGGACTGGCGCAGCCCGCGCGCTCCTCCATTCCCCAGACCATTTTTATTCGCTTCATCTACCAGAGATGAGAAAATCGTGACGATCATAGGAAACGACCGCCAAATCAAGAGTGCCCGCCGCCAGGACGCCGCGTTGCCGGAGGTGCTGGGTACACGCAGCGTCGACACGGGCAAGGTCGTTCGCTCGGGTGTTGCAACAAACATCTTTTGGCACTTTGAGGACTTCAGCTTTCACGGCGAGTTCTTCCATACGATCAGACTCCCCACGGCACAGGTCAATGCGTTCAGTCAGATCGCCGTATCGATCTGTGAACGCGACGCCGACGGCAACCCCTCCATCGGCGATGCCAAAATGGAAGTTCACAACGTTGTGCCATTTGGCGATGGCAGGATTGCTGTCCGAGGTGATATCCATTGGGGCACGAATCTGCCGGTGCGGCTAAATTACATCATCGTCACCTGAGCATTCTCAGGTCGGGGCGTGGTCTCATTCCCGCAAGCGGGCTTGGGGCGAAGCCCTCGGTTGGGTGGTCGGCCGTGCGGCGGGTCAGGCGCGACCGCCCTCTGACGCCGCCCAACGCGGGCCACCACTACACCAGTGGCGGCCCGCACTGTTGCGCATGGGGGCATGACCAGTGCGTGGCAAAAATGGGCGTCCGAGCCGTACGCATCCACCGCACCGCCCCCTGCACCTCTCCCCCGGCGCGGGGCCCGCGGACAAGGCCGCGCTGTGCCGCGCCGCCCACGGCGTGACCAGCGCCTCCGTGGCCACCCCGCGCCCCGTACGGCCGGTGACGTTCGGCCCGGCGCTCGTGCAGAAAATCGAACGCGCGTTTTAGTGGAGTGGTGAGACCACCGTTCCGCTTCCCCGAGGACCTGATGAGACTGAGCACGATAGATGGCCTTTGAGCACGCTAGTTGGCCTCTGAGCGTGATAGGTGGCCCGCAGGGTAGTGGGTGGATCATCCTGATCACGGCTGTTTCTGCGTTCTGCGGATTTCGGCATGTTCCGCGCGGTGTGCTGGTGGCACGACGGGTACTGACCAGAGGGCCGTGTGGTCGCACTGCTGTGGGTTCGATGAGCTGGCCGTGCCGTACGCGTTGATGTGCGGGGAGGCCCTCGATCCACGCCGCGATTGGACCGCTCGCTGGACGGTGACGTGGTAGGTCGACGGAAGCGACATCGTCTGTCCCGTGCGCGATCTGGCCACCTTCCCCTGGACTCGGGCCCAGCCTGTTCGCGCGTTCTCCTGGCGCCCGGGGCAGCGGCACAGGCCCGGGCTGGCGTTTATGGGGGCGACGGGCCGCGGGCACGGTTTCGAGAGCCTGGCCGAGCGCCGCGCGCTGACCGTTTTGGACTTCTGCGGCCAGGTCCGCGATGTGCTCTCGCAGCCGTTCCGCCTGCGGTTCCTCAACGGGACCCGCCGCGCACACATCCCGGACTTCCTGGTGGCCACGGCGGGGGCGACGCTGTTGATCGATGTCCGTCCGGCACACCTTGTGAAGGAGTCGGATGTGGCCGTGTTCGCGGCGACCGGCCGGGTGGCGGCTTCCGCTGGCTGGCGGTACCTGGTGGTGACTGGCTGGCGGAACAACGTCGCGGACACCGTGGAGGCCCTGGCGCGCGGGCGTCGCCGGCACACCGACCCGCTGGGCCTGGAAGATCAGCTCCTCGGGGCAGCGGTCAGGCCCCGTCGATTCGGCGAGCTCGTCGCCGCGACGTCGTGGCCGGTACTGGCGCGGGACCACCTGCAACGGCTGCTGTGGAAGCGGCGCTTGGCCTTCGACCTGAACGGGGCCGCTCGGGGATGGCACCTGGATCTACCCGGTGGGGCCATGATGGCCGACGCGGGTGCCCGCACGCCGTTGATCGAGGAGCTCACCGAGCAGGATCTGGCTCGCCTTCACATCCGGCTAGAGCACCTCATGGAGGTCGAGACCGGATTCCGCAGTGGCAGCCGTCACTGGGCCCGACCAGACGAGCCCCGGCCAGCCTTCGATCCTGCGACCACCAGCCTCGGAGAGCGCCGCTTGGCCAAGGTTGCCGAGCTCGGCGCGCTGCCGGAGACCGAGGCCGCCCGACTCGGGCTGGAGTCAGTCAGCGAACGCACCCTGAAGCGGATGGCCACCCGCTACCGCAAGTTCGGCCTCATTGGGCTGGCCGACGGCCGGTGGACGCGGCAGGCCGGCGGCCACCCATCGGTGACGGCCGATGTGGAGGAGGCGATCCGGAAGCGGACGCGGCGTGGACTGTGGCAGAGATGGAGCACCTGCTCGCCTCGTGGATCGTCTCCGTGTGGCAAAACCGGCGCCTGGACCAGCACGCTCCGGCCTGGGATCCCTCGGGCCGGCACAGCCCGAACGCCCCCTTCGCCGCCGCAGCAGCCCGCGACGGCATCGCCTTGGAGATCCCGGCGCCCGAGCTGTACTACGAGCTGCTGCCGGTGCAATTCGCGAAGGTCGACGCCCGGCGAGGAGTGAAGGTCGGCGGCCTCTGGTACGGGGCCCACAGCCCGGCCCTCGACCCGTGCCGCGGTGTCCCGGCACCGCGCGGTGGGCGGCATGCCGGAAAGTGGGCGGTACGCCGCGACCCGAGGGACTGCCGCCAGGTGTTCATCGAACTAGACGGCACCTGGCATCCCTTGCCGTGGAACGGCCTGCCGCCCGAGGGGACGGTGCCCGCCTTCGGGGATGCCCGGGTCGGCGAGGTCCTCAAGGAAGCCGCCCGGTCCGGGCTTCGCCCCCGCACAGACACCGAGCTGCTGCCCGTACTGCTCGACCTGTTGGCCGAGGTCACTCCGGTCGAGGGCTGGCCCGGCCGCCCGGAGGCCAGAAAGAGGGCCGCCGCCCGGGCCCGCGAGCTCGCTCGCGCCCGTGCGGCCACGGCGGACCGCCCCGACGACCGGCCGCCGACGGCACCCGCCGCACGGTCTGCGCCAAGGCGGGAGGTCGCGGACGCGATCACAACCGACCGGCTGCGCCGCCGACGGGCCGCAACGGGCGGGGCCCGGCCGGTTCCCGCAGCCCGGCTCGGTGACGGCCTGGCCGCCCGCACGCTCTACCCGACAGCCAGACCGGAGCCCCACGCGGACCTGGACAAGCTGGAGCGGCCGGACAGCGACCACGCCGAATCGATCAAGCATGAGGGCGGTACGGGATGACCGGCGACTCGCGACGGGACGCGCTGGCCGGATGGGAGGCGTGGCGGCTGAGCCAGACACTCCTTCGAGCCCGCGCCTCGCATCTCCCCGGCGCGCTGGAGGACGATGTCGGCAGCGGAGAAGGCCGCTTGGGATCTGGCCCGGGCGGCAACGCACGCGAACCTGCCCCTGTTGGGGACACCGATGAGCCAGGCTGTGGACCGGCTCCTGGCTGCGCGGATCCGGCAGAACGCGTTTAAGGCCCGCCCAGCCACCCGGGCGGGGGTGATGGTGTCTGGAGGCGGCTACCAGGGCAAGACCGAGACCGTGTGCGAGATCGCCGCCGCTTTCGAGGACTCCTGGCGCGACCTGCACCGCACCAACCCCGAGACGGTGCCCGGCAGCCGCGACCTATGGGCGCCAGTCGCCTACGTGCAGACGCCCGTGACGGCGAAACCGAAAAGTACCTGCAAGGCGATCCTCGACTTCTACGGAGCCCCGACCAAGCGGATGGACCTGCCCGAGCTGATCCACCAGGTCGCCGCCTACCTGTCGGACCATGGCACGAAGGTGCTAATCCTGGATGACATCACCCGGCTGCGCATGCACCGCGCCGACGACCAAGACACCCTGGACCTAATCCGCGCGTTCATGAGCATGCACGTCACTCTCGTCCTGGTCGGGGTGGGCATCCCCGGCTCCGGCCTCTTGCGTGAAGGCCGCGGACCGGCGGCTGCGAAGAGTGTGAACGGGTGGGAGCCCACCCAAACCGAGCGCCGCTTCGACCTCGTTGAACTCGACCGGTTCCGCTACGACACAGCCGAGCAGATCACCGCTTGGACCTCCCACCTCGCCGGCATCGAGCATCACCTGCGCCTGCTCAAGGCCCGCCCCGGCATGCTCACCGACAACACCATGCCCGAGTACCTCTACGAGCGGACCAACGGCGTCGTGGGCCTGCTGGAGCGCCTCATCGAGGACGGCTGCTCGCAGGCCATCGCCAGCGGCTCCGAACGCCTGACCGAGTCCCTCTTCGACGCCCTCCCCCTGACCCTGGCAAGAACCGGCCGCGACGCCGAAGCAGGGGAGATCCCTGCCGTCCCCGCACGGTCCGGCCGCCGCCCGCCCGCCGGCCGACGCCGCAACACCGTCTTCGACGACCTCGGCCCTGCCGCCGCGGACACAGCATGAACACACCGCTGCCCAGAAGCCTGGACCCGGCACCCGGCGAACTTCTGCCGGGCTACCTCCTGCGCCTCTCCCACCGAATCGGCATTTCGCCAGGCGACCTCGCGCATCGGTGCGGCCTCATCCAGGGGAACAGGCTGCCCACGCAGCCCCTGGTCCGCCTCGACGCCGACCAGGCCCAGCAGATCGCCACCGTCTGCCGACTCGAAACGACCGAGGTTCACGGCCTCACCCTGACCAGCCAGGACCCCGGTTACTCCCCGCTCGGCGCCACCTACCTCGGGCAGCGCCAAAGCCCTATGGACATGGCCAACAGCGGATGGGTGTTCACCGCCTTCAGCCGCTACTGCCCCGACTGCCTCACCGACACCGTCGATCTTCCGGGCGGCCCGGTCTGGCAGGGCTCCTGGCGTCTCCCTCACATCTTCATCTGCCCGCGCCACAACCGTCACCTCTCCTGGCGATGTCCAGCTTGGGGGGCACCCGCCTTCTCCAACGGCTACCAGGCTGACGGAAGGTGGCGTCCGTCCCAACTGGCCCCGGGACTCCGCCTCCGCCTGCATCCGGCGCAATGCCGTCACCGCCCGGCAGGCGGATGGGACGCCGCTTGCGGCGCCCGCCTCGACTGCACACCTGCTGCCTTCACCCCGCCCACCACAGCCGCAGCACAGCCGCAGCACAAGCCCAGCAGCGGCTGGCCACAGCCGCCGCTACCGGCCCCGAAGGCGACATCAAGAGCCTCGGGCAGCCGGCCTCCCCCGAACAGTTTTTCAACGACGTCCGCACTACGGTCCTGGCGATCTGCTCCACCTGGCCTGCCGCCGCCGACGTCTTCCCCGCCTTCGAGTACCTGGGCTCGATCGCTGCCCACGCCCAAGCCCTGCGTAGAAGCCCCGTCGAACGCCTCAGACCGCAGAGCGATGGGTGGCTGGCCCGATCCATCGACCATCCGCCTGCTGATTCACGGCAATGCGCCGCCCTGATGAGCCTCGTCGTCCAGGTCCTCGACGACCCGGACGGTTCCGCCGCACTCACTCGTCTACTGTCCCGACTCCCGCCAGGCAGGTCCGGGCGCCTGAGAACCCTCACCCCGCACTGCTCACCCGCCATGAACGCTGCGATCGCGGAAGCAACCCGCCTCCAGCAGGAAGCCTGCGGACCGCAGCCCCTCTTCCCCCAACCCCCCTCCCACAGAGGCTGCCTCGACCCGCGCACCATTTCAGATCCCCTCCCTAACGCCTGGGCAGCCCCGTTGGACGGGCTGGACGGACCTGCGAGGTTTCTGCGGCGCGACGCCGCGATTCGTCTGGTCCAGATGGCCCGCGGCGGATCACGTACGAGCGCGGGCCGCTACCTCGGCATCCCGCCCGGGACCCTGCAGTCCACCACTCTGCGAGTGCGCACCTGGCAGAAGCTGCCGGGCAACGCCGAGGCATACCAGGCCGCCCTGCAACACGTGGCAGAGATCATCATGGCTGCTCCCGAACGTGGATGAAGCCCCATGCCACCTGCGAGCGCGGGAAATGGAGATGCTTTCCCTTGACCGGCACAGGCAGGATCGCTCCATGTCGACCGATGTCAGCGGAATGATCGAATGCCGGCCCGGGGCCCGTCTATGGGGCCCCGACGACGAAGACTCCGTGTGGGAGGTCGCCATCGATCTCTTCCTCCTCAACAAGGGCAACGCCTACGACGGCCTGGCTTGCCTATTTGGAGTCCGAAACTCCTTCGGCTTCCGTCCCCTGGCGGAAGGTCGTGGCCTTCCGGATGACGCCTCGGATGGGCTGCGAAGTGAGTTCGCAGGCTACGGCGGCCCGCGCGATGTGCACGGGACCACGTGGCTGACCTGGGCCGAACTGCGCACGACGGATTGGCAGGAGACCAACTCCTCAGGCACGCGAACGCGCGCCTCAGCCGCAGGGGACGACACCGACTGGGGCCGCGTCTGGAGCGTCATGCGCATCCTCAGCGAGATCCACGGAGCCGAGAACGTACGCCTTGTCGTCTGGTTCCACTGACTCGCGGCTGAGCGCCTGATGGCACTGCTCTGCGGGTCGAACTGTCAGCTCGATGCAGATGCCCCCTGTTGTGACTGAGCAGGGACGGTTGGCCCTGGAAGGGCCTGCGTGGGCCCGCCTGAGGCTGGGGCGAAGCCGGTCACTAGTAGTGCTTTGTTAGGTGGTGTCGTAGGGCTGCCAGGGGACGGTTTGTCGGCAGGTGGGGCAGGTGCCGGTCCAGGTCGCCAGGAGGTGTTGGAGGAGGTCCAGGGCCTGGTAGAGCGTCAGACCCTGGACGGGGCTTTTGGGCTCCTCCGCTGTTCGGTCAGGAACAGGTGAGCGGCGGTCACGAGGGTGACGTGGCGGTGCCAGCCGGTGAAGGACCGGCCCTCGAAGTGATCCAGCCCCAACGCTGTCTTCAGCTCTCGGAACCCGTTGTTCTATCGAGCGTGGGGGCGTTTGGGTTCGAACAGGGTTCTGGGTCGGGTGATATTGCGAGTGTCCGGGTATGAAGGCAGGGCCTCTTGGTAGCTCGGGGGTGCGACCCCATCCGGGCTGTTCCAGGAGACCCTGTTGCCACAGCTTTGCGCGCCTGAGCTCGCCGCGTCCAATGCGGTTTCCCCATCGTGTGACTGCCTCGCGCACGTGTACGGAAACGCCGCTGATCATGGTGAACGGGTGCGGCGTTATCCGTCGGACATGACGAATGCGGAGTGGGCGGCCATCCGTCCGCTGCTTCCGGTGCCGGCCTGGCTGGAGGGCCGGGGCGGGCAGCCGGAGGGCTACTGTCACCGGCAGATGCTCGACGCGGTCCGCTACCTGCTCGACAACGGGATCAAGTGGCGGGCGATCCCTGCGGATTTCCCTGCCTGGGACCGGGTCTACGTTTTCTTCCGCCGCTGGCACCGCCAAGGACTGACCGCCGAGTTCCACGACCGCCTCAGGTCCCGCCTGCGTGAGAGGGAAGGCCGCAAGGCGGAGCCGACGGCCGCAGTCATCGATTCGCAGTCCCTGCGGGCGGCCGGCACCGTCGGCGCCGGATCACGCGGCTGGGACCAGGCCAAGAAAGTCGGCGGCCGCAAGCGCCACCTGGCAGTTGACTCCACAGGCCTGCTGCTGGTCGTGAAGGTCACCGCCGCGTCCGTGCAGGACCGCGACGGAGCCGTCCCCGTGCTCGGACGGCTCCGCGAACTCCACCGCAAGATCACACTGGTGTGGGCCGACAGCGCCTACGCCGGCCAGCTCGTCCACTGGGCCGCGGAGTCCCTCCGCCTCGTGCTGGCCATCGTCAGACGCGCCAAGGGCGACAAAACTCTCCAGGTCCTGCCCCGCCGCTGGGTCGTCGAGCGCACACTGGCCTGGCTCATGCACCGCCGCCGCCTCGTCCGCGACTACGAACGCCTGCCCGCCACCCACGAAACGATGGTCCTCTGGTCCATGACCATGATCATGGGACGCCGCCTCGCCCGCAGACCTCGGCACTCAACCGGCGGCCGTGGCCGCCACTGAAGTGCCGGCCACGGTGAACAACCCCTGATCCGCCACCGCCCACCCCCGGGACACCAACCGCTTCGCCATCGACCGGACACACTCGATCTTCGCGGGCACCGCTTCACGGCCCAGGGCCACGGTCAGATCCCTGGCCCGCATCGGACCGCCGGCCGCCCCGGCCACCAGCACGGCCAACAGACGCTGGTACTCCTCGGGCAGCACCCGGGCCGAGAGACCCTCACGACGGCGTGGCACCACCATGAGCCCCATCGGACCGGCATCTGTGGCCGTCACGGCCGTCTCCGCCCGAGGCACCGGGCCGTTCAAGATCTCGGCGACCGTCTCACGCGCAATGACCAGCCGCTCCAGACCGGCTTCCGCCTCATCGAGCTCCGCCAGAATCCGATCGGCCTCTTCCCGCAGCCGCTCGATCACCTCCCGCGCAGCCGACTCCCTCGCCTCCAGCAAACCCAGCACCGACGCCACCGCACACCCCCGCACGATCAACGACAAACACAACAACGCATCCCTGCCTCACCCAACCGAAACCCACTCCCACCAGCGGAAACCCAACGATCACGTTCGATAAGACAACAGGTTCTCGGTAGTCGTGCTCAATCCGCCAGCGGGACTTCGCCAACCGGACCAGGTCCTTGGCGGGAATGTTCGCCGGCAAGTTCGAAATCCAGTACTTCACCGGTTCCCTCTCGCCCTCGGGCCATTGCGCGATCAGCCAGACGAGCGGGATGGTTCCATCGGGAGCGGGCTGGGGTCGGCGGCCCGCGAGGCGGACCCGCAGCAGCACGAAGTGCGAGCGCATCGCCGCCTTCGAGCCCTTGCGCCAGGTCACGGCCCGGCCCCGGTGGCGTCCCGCGGCCAGCACGTGATCGCGTAAGGGGACGGGCCGGGTGCGGTAGCGGGGCAGCGGCCTGGGGCCGAGCCTGCCATGGGCGGGCTGGTGCGGCACCGCTTCCTCGCCGTGGGCGGTCATCTCGCCCTTGACCTGCAGGACGTAGGCCAGGCCCCGCTCCTCCAGACCGTGACGGAAGTAGGCGTTCGCACCGTAACCGGTGTCCGCGACCAGCGCGGCGGGCCGCAGGCCGATCCCGGCGAGTTCGTCGAGCATGTCCAGCGCGAGCTCCCACTTCGGACGGTGGTGCTCGCTCTCGGGTATCCGGCAGGCCCGCCTGCGTGCCTCCGCTTCGGGTTCGTCCCACGACTGCGGCAGGAACAGGCGCCAGGACAGCGGGCACGAGGCCGTGTC
This sequence comes from Streptomyces sp. 3211.6, assembly GCF_003634815.1. Lineage (NCBI taxonomy): Bacteria > Bacillati > Actinomycetota > Actinomycetes > Kitasatosporales > Streptomycetaceae > Streptomyces > Streptomyces sp. 3211.6. The sequence goes on from NZ_RBXC01000001.1 coordinate 94,703, forward strand.
CGAGGCAGCGTGGACGCTGACGCCGATCTGGCAGTTGCCGACCTTGCCCAGGGTGCCGGAGTACTGCCGGGCCACTCCGGGCGAGGCCTTGCCGTCCTTGGGGAAACCGGTGTCGTCCACCACCCACACCTGCGGCTGCACCGCCCGCACCGCCCGCACCGCCCGCCAGGCCAGCCGGGCCCGCACCTGATCGACCGACCAGGTCGACGACGTCATGAACTGCTGCAACCGCTGATGATCCACCCCGAGGCGTTCGGCCATCGGCTGCATCGACTTGCGTCGGCCGTCCAGCAGCAAGCCCCGCAGATACAGCTGCCCCTTCTCCAGCCAGTCCGGCCGCACCAACGGCGCGAACACCTCGGAAGCGAACTCCTCCAACCGACCCCGCACCGCCGCAAGCTCCCCAGCCCTCATACAGCCAGCGAACTACCAGACACCCGACGTGACAAGACCGGCTAACAAAGCACTACTAGGCTCCGGCCCTATGACCAGTGATCTCGGGTTCACATGCACGTGCTGCGGGACCCACCACCCTGAGCTGCCGATGAACTACACGGCCGAGGCCCCGGCTGTGTGGGAGTCGGCCTTTGCCGACGCCGACGACTGCCTGCTCTCGTCGGACCAGTGCGTGATCCGCGCGCAACACTACTTCGTCAAGGGCCTGATCGAGATACCGGTCATCGACAGCGACGAGGTGTTTTCCTGGGGCGTGTGGGTCTCGCTGAGCCGAGAGAATTTCTCCCGGGCCGCGGACTTGTGGGAAAGCCCCAGTCGAGAGTCCGAGGAGCCGTACTTCGGCTGGCTCACCACCGACCTGCCGGTCTACCCGGCCACGACCCTCAACCTGAAGACCTACGTCCACACCCGCCCGGTCGGTGAGCGCCCCTTCGTCGAGCTTGAGCCTACCGACCACCCTCTCGCCGTCGAGCAGCGCACAGGAATCACCCTGGACCGCGTGCGGGAGATCGCGGCGGCCGTGCTCCACGCCGGCGACGACGCGCAGCGGTGACGGCCAGCAGCCCGGTATCTCCCATCCCGGTCGGGCCCACCGGCCTGAGCTCCAGGGCCCGACGGTTCGTCGAGGTGGCGGGCATCCGCGTCCCGGGGCAGGACATCCAGCGACACCGCGGCGCGAGGATCGGGCACGGGATCCCCGCTGCGGTAGTCGACCGGGCCACCGCCTTCCAGGACCGCTGGGGCGGCCTCGCCCTGCCGCCGGCCCCGTTCTACGAGGGCGGCCCCCGCATCCTGGACGCCGGCTGCCCCGAGCGGATGGCCGGGCAGGGCTGGTCCTTCGAGGCGGGCCAGGGTCGGGTCTCCATGGCCTATGGATTCATGATCGGCTCCGACGGGGCGTTCGGCATCGACGCCTACCAGTGGACACCCCTGCACGCCGACACGGACGGCTGGGTGGAATCCCTGGCGCTCGCCGACCACGCCCGCCGCTGGGCTAGAACCGTCACAAGGATCAAGGGTAAGGCGGTCGAGGCCCTGGACCTTGGCGGCTTCGAGCCTGTACCCGAAGTGCGGGGAGTGACCGACAACTGGTGGCGGGGCGAGGACTCCCTCATCGCCGTGTACCGGGGCGAGGCCGTTGGCCTTGACGCCCCGCAATGCCTCGAAGCCCACATCTACGGCGGCCTCGACGAGTGGGGCCTCCACGGCGGCTGACTCGTAGGGCTGGATCTGAGCACCTACTTGGCCAAAAGGGCCAACTATCGTGCTCGGTCACACCTGATCACCCTCCAAAGGGCGTGGCACCAGACCTACGCCGAACTCGCGAGGCCCCCGCCGGGGCCAGCACGACCGTCCTGCGGCGCCGGCTGATCACCCTCTCCGTCATCCTCTGCGTCTTTCCCTGGCTGCTGCACCTCACCCATGCCTATGTCGTTGACGCTGACCGGCCGGCCGGCCGGCCGAGGCGTTCTTCCGCGCAGCGGCGGTGCAGGCGGGCGTGGGGGGCCTGGGGATTGATGGGGATCCTTGAAAACGGCCGCTGCTGCTCTTCGCCTCACTTTGTTGTTGGTTGAACGGTGTGGGGAAGGTGGGGATCAGCGAGCATGCGTGGGGCCCCGCCGACCGTCAGGTCGGCGGGGCCCAGTGATCGTGAACCTCAGGTCGTGGTCAATTGATCAGTTCGGACTTCGAACTCAACGCGTCCGTCGAGTGAGTCGAGTCCCCAAGGGGCGACGGAGATCGTGACCGTGTCCGTGGTGTGGTCGGTGGTCAGGATGTCGCAGAGGATGCCGACCTCGACGGGATAGTCGGAGTCGGGGGTCAGGTCGTCGCTGGCGAAGACGGGCCACTTGTCGACGAAGGTCCATTGTTGCTGGTGGGCGTCGGCGAAGCGGACCTCGACGAGGCCGGGCTGGGGTTCGTCATCGACCCATCGGACCGCTTCGCATCGCAAGAAGACCATGGGCAGCGCCTGCCATCACGGCCTGCGGTCGGCAGCCGGATTTCCGGACTGCCGACCCATGGGTCTGGCTGTCATGGCGCCCTGCGGAGCGGGACGACATCGGGAAGGCCGGTCGGCATCGACGGCCGGGCGGCTTCCGGTGTCGCCAGGAGAGCGACGATGGTGACTGGCTGCTGGCAGTGCGGGCAGTTGCGGGTCGCGGTGGGTTCGAGCGGGTCCCTCTCGGGTGCCTGTCGCGAGGTTCGTGCGGCTGGCTTGGAGACGGGCGGGAGATCGGCGAGAGGCGGGGCAGGGGCCGGAGCCGGCCGTGGTGCCCCTCCGAGTCGGCGGGCCTGGTCTTCGTCCCTGGTGGGCACGCCTTCAACGCCATTAGCCCGCGACCGACGGGGCGCCGAACTCACCCAGTGGATGGCCCGGGCTCTGGCCGACGGACCAAAGCAGATCCAGTCCTTCGCCACGTTTCTCCAGCACGACTGGGATGTGGTGGTCAACGGCCTCAGCCTGCCCTGGCGCTCTGGCGTGGTTGAGGGACAGGTCACGCGGATCAAGCTCATCAAACGCAGGTCCTACGGGCGGGCATCCTTCTCCCTCCTACGGACCCTCGTACTCGCTCAACCACCGTGACTGTCACGAATTGTGGACCACAGCCAAATCCAAATATCCCCATCAAGGCGTTGTCGAAGTCGTACAGCAGATCGTCCGTGGCAATGGGGGACGACCTCAGCCACCTCTGCTGGGCCGAAGCATCGGCAGCCAGCGGGATCAGGGCGGCGATGAGAAGGCGGCGGGCGCGGGAGCTGTGGTGGTCGTAAACAACCACAGTCTCTCGCGGCGTCCGCCGACCGGTGTCGGGCCCCCTCCCCGGTCGGCGGACGCCGAAGTTGTCGCGGATCGCTGAAACTGCGCAGAGTAGTGCCCGGGCGGGCCCGGACCGATCAGCCGGTGCGCGGTACCCCGAGTCTGCTTGTACGCCTCGCGGTCGAAGGCCGGCGGCCTGCCGCCCCGGCTGCCGCGCCGCAGACGGTGGCCGCGCTGGTCGGCCGGTACGGGGATGACCGCCCGGATACCCCGCTTGCGCAGGTGCTCGCGGATCGCGTGTGAGGAGTACGCCTTGTCGGCCAGCACCACGTCCGGTCTGGTGCGGGGCCGTCCTCGCCGTCGAGGAACGCGAAGGCGGGCCATGACGTGAGCGAAGGCGGGTGCGTCACCAGCCTGTCCTGCGGTGAGCACGAAGGCCAGTGGCCGACAGCGGGCATCGGAGGCCAGGTGGATCTTTGTGCTCAGTCCGCCTCGGGACCGGCCGATGCCGTGGTCTGCCGGTTCGCCCGCTGGGGCCCTTTTTGCGGGCCCCGGCCGCGTGTTGGTGGGCGCGCACGATGGTGGAGTCCACCGAGACAGCCCAGTTGAGGTCGTCATCGGCGTCGGCCTGTGCGACCAGCGCGGTGAACACCCGCTCCCAGGTGCCGTCGACGGCCCATATCCGCAACCGGTTGTAGCCCCCTCGCCAGTTGCCATACTTCTCAGGAAGGTGGATCCACTGCGATCCCGTCTGGAACTTCCAGGCGATCGCGTCGATTACTTCTCGGTGATGCCGCCACCGGCCACCCCGCCGCGGTGTCCGATCTGGGAGTAACGGCTCGATTCGCGCCCACTGGGCGTCAGTCAACGGCACACACGGATAACGACTGGCGGTGCGGGTTGGAACGGCGCCGCTGTCAGGCCATCGGCCCAGTGCGGAGCCGCCGCACGTCCCGCACCAGCGTGTACGAAGCGCTGAGGAAGATCACGGCTCCAGCCACGAGCCAGAGGACCGACGCCCCGGAGCGGTACTCACGAACGGCAAGAACGAGCAGCATCACGCTGGCAAGGACGCCGAAGGCCGAGATCAGAGCGCTGATGCGGTGAGTCACACGGACATCATCAACGACAACCTCGGCCAACGGAAGTGATCCAAACGAACCGGCCTAGCCCACGGTCGCCAACCTCGCGGGCGTGGGTCGCGTACTCGGCACGGGCCGCGGTGAACTCAGAAGGCCTCAGCCCATACAACGCCACCGCCACCGAATCCACATCCATACACGGCAGTCTCCCGCCCAACATCACACCCCGGGCGGGTACCAGCCCTGCGCTTCGCCACTCGATCGATCGTCCTGCTGCTGGCGCACTCATAGCGCGAGGCGGCGGCCGTACTCCTATGCCGACGTCGCCAGGTTTCGGCAAGCGGGTGCGTCCCGGCCGCCGCCGAGCAGGTGCGCCGGCTCCTGGCCGAGGGCGTGCCGACCTGTATCCACTGCCGCCCGGCACGGTGGAGGGATGAGCCCTGGACTGCGTGTCGTCGTCTACCCGCCGGACGCCGAGGGCGGGCGCCGCGTCCGCGTAGACGGCGAGATCCTCGGCCGTGCCCTCGGGCCTGGCGATCTTCTGGAGTTCCTGCGGCGGGCCGGCCTGGACCCGGACGACGTCCGCCTGGACAGCGCGCTGATCGAGTGGCGCGGCGGCGGGCCGGCCGTGTGGAGTCCGGATATCGACGGAGCCTGAGCGCAGCAGTGCGGGCCGTCACCCGGCGAGGGTGCCGACCCGCACTGCTGCGCCGACTCAGACGGTGGGCGAGGCCGTGTAGTCGTGGCGTCCGTAGCCGCGGCCGTCGCCGTGCCAGTCCAGGAACAGGGTGGAGTCGGCCAGGGCTCCGGGGCCCGCCCGGGCCTGCCTGATGAACTCCGCCCGGCGGCCTGCCGAAGCGGGATCCCGGCAGGCCCCGGGTTCAATACGCAGGTGCCGCAGCGGCCTGCAAGGACGCGCATCTCGCCGCCGCCGTCGAGCGGCTGGCACTGGGCGAGGAGCTGACGGTGCGCCGCTGTGGCGGCGGTGACGTGCAGGGTGTAGCCCTGGCCTCGCCGCACGGCCACGCCCTGGTCGAGCGCGGCCCGCTCGGCGGGCTCCAACTCGGGCGGTGCGGAGGAAGTCGGCGCCTTTCCCGGCATGTCGAGGGTGACATGGCCGTGGAACAGACCACCCGCCTCGGTCGCCGACGCCCAGCGGGTCTACACCGAGATGACCGCGGACGAGAAGACCGGGAAGCCGCGTTCGCTGCCTGACCTGGGCCAGGTCCATGGCCTTCGAGCTCTCGAAGGGCGAGGCCCACGCCTACGTCCGGGTCGGCACGGTCGTGGTCTACGTCTCGGAGCAGGGCAGCCACGACGACTACAAGCCTGCCGTCCTCGAGTCCCTGGCCAGGATGGCCGCCACCTGGGCCCAGCAGGCCCAGGACGGCAAGACCCCGGCGCGGAGGTTACGTAGCGACCCGGACCGGATTCGTCGCCCCGGACGCCGGTCCGCTGCCGGGCCGGCGTCCCGCACTGGGGTTTCGTCACGCCGTCACGGGGTTTCGTGACGGTCGCCGGCCGTGGCCGGGGCCGCCACCTGCTGCGCGGCGGCCAGGCGGGTGCGCTCGCGGTAGGCGCGGGAGCGGCAGGCGGGCGAGCAGTACCGGGCCAGACGCCCGTTGACCGGACCCGCGGGCCGGGGCGGCAGGGGGTCGCCACAGGCAGGACAGGCGGGCCAGGCGGAGGCGGCGGGCCCGGCGGACGCTGCGGCGCCGGCCTCCGCGGTCTCTCCGTCTCCGGCGTCTCCGGCGTCTCCGGCGTCTCCGGCGTCTCCGGCGTCTCCGGCGTCTCCGGCGTCTCCGGCGTCTCCGGCGTCTCCGGCGGCCACTGTGGTCTCACCGACCTCAGCGGGCTTTCTGGCCTCTGTGGCCCCGGCGACCTCTACGGCCTCCGCGCCCACGGGCGTCGGTACGTGGTACCGGGTCAGCCCCTGCCGTTCGGCGATGACGCCCGCTTCGAAGCGGCTGTGGGCTCCGAGGGTCTCCAGGAGCTCCGAGACGTGCCGACGGCAGGTACGCAGGGAGACGCCGAGGCGGCGGGCGATGGCGTCGTCCTTGAGGCCCTTGGCAAGCAGGACGAGGATGGCCTGCTTCATGGTCCGGGAGACGCCGGACGCGGCCTGGGGGCCGCTGGCGTACGGGGTGGCGTTGGCCCAGTCCCGTTCGAAGACGTCCAGGAGGTAGCCGAGCAGGTCCGGTTCGCGGATGAGCATCGCGCCGCCGGAGCGGGCCGGGAGCAGGGCCAGGGCCCGGTCCACGTTGATCATCTGGGGCAGCACCTCGGGCAGGGTGCGGATCTCGGCGCCGGCGGCGACCAGTTGCTCGGCGTGGGTGCGGGTGGGCTGGTCGAAGCGGGTGACGTGCTGGTGGAGGCTGCGCATGCGGATGCCGCGTTCCAGGAGGGCCAGGTCGCGCGGGAGGGCTTCGCGCAGGGCGGCGACGGGGAAGGAGCCGCCGTGCTTGGAGACCAGGACCTGCTGCGGCAGGAGCCGATGACGTCGGTGAGCAGGGTGCGGACCGCGAACTTGTCGGGACGGGCGTGAGGGCGGCGAGGCTGTCCTGCTCCGCCTGGATCCGGCGGCGCTGGGTGCGCAGGGTCTCTTCCTGGGCGCGTAGCGCGGCGTCCCGGTCGGAGAGCAGCCGGCTCGCGGCGGCCTGCGGGCTGACCGGCTGCCAGCGCACGCCCTGGGTCCCGGCGGCGGGGAGCTCCTGGAGGAGGCAGGCGGCGAGGAGGGAGTCCAGGGCCCGGGCCGCCTCCACGATGTCGTCCCCCCAGTGTCGAGTCGTCCCATGCTGCGGGGCTGCACGGCCGGGCACCAGGCAACCCGCCCAGCGGGTGGTCGTCGAGGGGCAGGAGCGTGCGGCAGTCCCCGTCCTGGCGGCGCAGACCGCAGGACGGGAGGGGTCGGCGACTTCCTGGGGACGGCGGGGTGGGTGAGCCGGAGGTGTGCAGGCGGCTGTTGTGCCCGTCCTGGTCGCCGGCGCTCTCGTCGTTGAACCAGTGGTCCCCCGGCGCCAGATACCGGAACGCGCCACTGCACTCCCCTGGCAGCTCCACCGTCACCGCCCGCCTGCCGTCCTTGCGCGGTTTCACGGGGTCGGCGCCGGGCCGTCAACTCGTTGAGTCACCCACCACGCTCACCGGACCCGCAGAGTGTCCGCGAGCGGGTAGGCGCCGATGCTGTCACCTTTCGCCCTCGGCATCCGTCATAGGTGCGACGGCCGGCTACGCACGGCCATCGCACCGACGAGCGAATGGGGAACCGGATGGTGACCACCCTCATGTACGTGACGGTCTACGTCACCGACCAGGACCGCGCGCTGGCGTTCTACACCGACGGCCTCGGCCTGGAGAAGCGGATCGACCACCCGGGGCCCGACGGGCTGTTCCTCACCGTGGGTGTCGGCGACAGCCCGGTGCAGATCATCCTGTGGTCGCAGGCAGCAGGCGCCGGTCGGCCGGCGGGTGCGCCCGGGCCGCTGATCCTGGAATCCGACGACCTGCGCAAGGATGTCGAGATCATGCGCCGGCGCGGAGTCACCTTCGAGGAGTCCGAGCCGGAGGAATATCCCTTCGGGCTCCGCATCGAGGCCCTCGAGCCGGACGGCAACCGCGTCTCTCTGCGTCAGCCGCGCACGCCGTGACAGCGCATTGGGCCCATCTCGTGACCGAGGCGTCGGGGGGCGCTGCCGGGTTGAAGGCGAGGCCGCAGGCACCGTTCATGGAGGGAGTTCGGACACCGCGTCATCCTGCCGCCCAGGCACTACGGTGACCGAGCGCCGGCCACCAGCGATCCGAGGGCCGTGCGCCGGTGGGTGACCGAGCGGCCCGTGCGGGTTGTCGTCGTCATGCCCGCCGATCTCAGGGCGGCCGCGTGGGACGAAGCCGTCGCGTTGCTGACGTGGAGAGCACGGGCCAGGGACGTCGTGGTGTGAGGTTCGGCCAGGAGGTGCAGGGCGTCCAGCCGGGTGCGCCCCAGGACGGCGGCGAGGCCCTCGGCGAAGACGGCCGGGTCTCCCGCGCCGGGCGGGAGCCCGGGGCCGGCCGGGTAGGTCAGGACCGCGGGACGGCCGGGGGCGTCCTGGAGAAGTGGGCCGGCTGGGTGGTGGAAGGTGGGCAGCAGAACCAGGCCGCGCCCGTCGAGGCGGACGTCGCGGTCCGGCGCCGCGCCGGGCCATTCCCACACACCCTCATGGATCCGGCTGCCCGGGGCGAGGCCGGTCAGGGTTGCGGCCAGGCCGTGCTCGGCGATCGTCAGGGCGTAACGGGTGAATTCCTCGCGGTGGAGGTCCTCTACAACGGACCAGACGGGGGCGAGGACCGTCTCGTATGCGGCCCGCTGGGCGCGGCGCAGGGTGTGCCAGGCCGTCTCCCGCCCCGCGTGCAGGTCGCGGATCCAGCGCGGGGCGGGCATCGCCGCGTAGAGCCGGTCCAGTTCGGAGCGGACGAGACCGGCGCTGGTGGCGCGGATTCGTCCGAAGCCTTCGGCGACGGTGTCGCCGAGGACGTCGAGGAACGAGGCCGGGTGGCCTGCCGGAGCCAGGTCGGCGAGCGGGCTGCTCGAGGCCGGGAGGGAGCGCAGGATGCGACCGCGCCACGGTGCGAACAGTGGGCCGCCGCTTCGTTCCATGGTTGTGGTAAGGGCGGCGTGCAGCTCCTGGAGGGGTGCTGGACGGACTGCGAACCGGGTACGGGCGAGGTCGTCCGGAGTGAAGTGGACTCGCAGCACTCTCACAGCTCCTCGCCCTGGGCCAGCCCTTCGGCCACGGCCTGAACCTTCGCGTCGTGACGGCCCCGCACCAAGGATGTCCGTATGACTTCACGACGCACTCTGTTGAAAGGCACCCTATTCGCCAGTGCCGCCGCCATGCTGCCCACGGCTGCGTCCGCCTCCGGTCGCGGCTTGGTCCTGCGCCTGCCCGCGCCCACCGGCCCGTACCCGGTGGGCATGGAGGTGGCCCATCTGAGGGATCCGGCCCGTTCGGACCCGTGGGTGGGTGGTGCAAGGGAGTTGATGCTGACGATCCTGTACCCGGCTCGATCGGTGCACGGGTTGTCCCGGGCGCCACAGCTCACTCCGGCCGAGGCCAGGGAATTCGCCGACCTTGCGCCCCACGTTCATCCCGGCCTGCCCGGGCCGGGGGCCGTGGACTGGGGTGCGCTCCTCACCCACGGACACGTGGGTGCGCCGCCTCTGCCCGGCCGTCGGCCGGTGCTGGTGTACTCACCGGGCGGCGGTGACTCCCGCACGCTTGGCACGACCCTCGCCGAGGACCTGGCGAGCCACGGCCGGGTGGTCGTGCTCGTCGACCACCCCGGTGACGCTTCTCAGGTGGAGCTGCCGACCGGGCTACGACGGACCGTCCTGCTCGGGCCGCCGGACCCATTGACCTTCCGCACGATGGTGGACACCCGGATCGCTGACCTCCGCTTGATTCTGGACCGGCTCGGTGAATTGCCGCTCGCCCGGGTGATGGACTCCAGCCGCATCGGGCTGTACGGCCATTCCGCAGGCGGCACCGCGGCGGTGTACGCGGCGCGTGAGGACCGCCGGGTCGGCGCGGTCGCCAACCTGGAGGGCTATCTCGACCTGTACCCGGCGCCGGTCGCCTTCGCCCGCCCGCTGCTGCTTTTCCGCACCGCCGGATTCGACGGCGCCACCCGTATCGAATCGTCCTGGGCGTCCCTTTCCGGCCGCCGCGCGCTGCTCCCGGCGGCGAACCACTGGGCGTTCACGGACTACGGCTCGCTCGTCGCACAACTCCATACAGGCGGCTTGGTGACAGCAACAGCACGGGCCGGGCTCATCGGTACCGGCGACCCGGTCGTGACACTCGCTGAGGTACGGCGCCGGATGGGTGCCTTCTTCGCCTGCCTCTGAGACGGCGGCCAGGGGGCTCCCGTTACGGCCGTACGGGGCGCCGTCAGCGCCCCGGGACGCCGACAGGCTGCAGCGCGGCCCCGGGCACACAGTCGTGCTCGAGTGCTGTCGGGCGCCAGGGGCGCGGCGAAGGCGTGGGGTCGAGCTGGCACACGCAACCTCGACTCGAGGCGCGTGCGAGCCCACCAGCACGTCATGGCGGGCTTCCGAGGGCATCTCGGATCGGTCATCATGGAGGCCCATCGGCGATCCGAGGGTGGGTACGAACGAGGGTGGGAACATTCTGGACGGGCGACAGAGCAGGCCGGAGGAGGTCGGACCCGCCCCGTGGCTGGCGCTGGCCTGTCTGGTCGGGCTGTTTCTGGCCTACGTCGTACTGACGAACTTCACCTCAGAGCTTCGGGCGGCGCTGTGGGGCGAGCCCGGCACCGTGACCGAAGCCGACTGCCGGACGTACGACAACACCGGGGCCAATGCGGGAACGTCGACGTCCTGCTCGGGTACCTTCACCCCGGAAGACGGCGGCTCCTCGTTCGAAATCCCCGTCGAGGGCGGCATCGATTCGCAACCGGTCCGCGCGTGGCTGGTGGACGGCCCGTCCGGCACCGCGTATGTCTCACCAACGCTGTGGGCCGGGGTGCTCCCGGTGGGGCTGTCCCTCCTCCTGGCCGGTCTCCCGGCGGCGGCGACGGTGAAGCGTGTGCGCCGGGTCCGCGCACAACGCCCCAGAGAGCCGCTTCACGGATCAGACCCAGAGTCGAGTGTGTGATCGACGACAAGCACGACGGCTACAGCGAGCATGTCCCCCTGGCTCGACATCGACAAGCGGGCCTGTCGCGATGGGAGCGGCCCGCGGCCGAGGGCTGGCTGAGGCGGGCCCGCGCGCAGGTTCCAGTGAAGCTGGTTGGATTTACTCTTTGAGCGTTGGCTGCCGATCCAACTGGCTAGCTCGCGGGCCAAAGCGAGTTCGGCCTTCCGTCATCGCCCATGTGCGCCCGCTGCCAGATCTCGTTCCAGTTGAACGGGGTCACCGGCACGAACCGGTGCCGCTGCCCACACGGACATGGCGCCAGCAACCACGCGCAGCCACGGCACAGCTCGACCCAACCGTGCCCGGTCGAGCTCAGCACTCGCGGTCCCTCATCCCCACAAGCCGGGCAGCCAGGCAGCTCGGTACCGTCAAGAATCGCGTTCTGCCGCCGTACATACTCGGACAGGCGCAGCGACGGGTGAAGAAACGGGTCGTCGAACCAGGCACGGTCGGGACTTTCCCACCAGTTCCGTAGCCACCACGGCCGAGGGTTCGGTACCGCCCGCCGCCCGGCCTGCTTCTCGGCCCGGCGTTGCTCGGCGTACTGCTCTGCCCGTGCGAGCCACAGCACACGTGCCTCGTGTAGTTCCTCCACCGCCCGCACCAGCGCGTCGGGGTCCTCCTCCAGCCGGCGGGGGATCGCGGCGCTGAGGGTGAGGTGGTGGTACGTAGCCCGCAGACCATAAGGGGCAAAAACGGTGAGGCAGGTGCGCAGCGCGCTGTGCCGCCGGTGAAGGGGGAGCCCGGAGTCGTGCACGTGCGCTCGGTGGGTCAGGAAGCTGGTCACGGTGTGGGTGCCAGGTCCAGTGCCCGTGCCAGGGCGGTGGTGACGGCCGCAGCATGTGCCGGCAGGCGTTGTTCCGCCCAGGTTCCGGCAAGGCTGAGGAAGTCCTGCAGATCCTGCTGGGCGTCGGCGACGAGCCCGCGTACGTGGTCTACCGGCAGCTCGATCACCGGGCTGCCGTCCACCCCATGAGCATCGAACGTGAACCGGACCACGTCGTTGACGCGTTCGGCCACCGAGGATGGATCGTGGCCGAAGTAGGCGCATTCGGTACCGTCGAGTACCTCCAGCCAGTCACGCCAGGTTTCCAGGCCGTTGCAGCAGCCAGGCTCGACGAAGACGGTGTCGGTGGCGTTGTCCGTCACCCGGAAGCCGCCGGCGGCGAACAGGTCAGGCATGGTGAGCAGCCCGTGCAAGAAGGCGCCGAGCGGGTCGGTCGGACACGACCCGTGCCCCTCTTCCGGCTCGAAGTCATTGCAGTCGGCGATGCGCATGACGGCCGTGCCGACCTCCGCCGGAGTCAGCCCCCCGTTCAGCACGAGGTAGCCATACGAATCGTGTTCGCCAACGGGCCAGAGCTCGAAGTCGTCGGAAGCGGAGTTCTCCAGAACGGGTTGCATAACAATCACACGGGGATGATGCCGGACCTGCTGCTTCGTCGCCACGGGCTTTCGGCTGCGGGAGGGGCACGGCAACGAGGACCAGGCCGTGGTCGCCGAAGGGGCCGCCACAGCCCGCGGCCCGGTTGGCCGGGGCCGTGAAACGCACACCGGGCGCCCGGTGGCGCACGAGTTCGTTTGGGCGTGGGGGCGGCTGCCAGGGTGGAGGCGTGCCGGCGGGACCAGCTGACCCGTACCGTTACCACGGCCGGGCCGCCGCGGTTGCCAGGGGCCGCGATCCGTCCGGCCGTCTGCCCCGAAGCAGTACGGGCCCGCTCCGGCGCCCCGGCGTGCCCGGTCCCGGCCGCCGCCGGGCGATCCGGCTATGCGACGTCGGCCGCAGCCGGCACCACCCGCATGGGCCGGGGAGAATCCGTCATATCCGCCGGCCCGCCCCACCCCACACCGCTACCGCACTTGACGGAACAGCCTCAGGATTCGAGATCCAGCACGGCCGTCTGCACGGCCACCCGTACGACCTCCCCGGACACCGACCGCCCCACCCACACCGGGTACACCCCGTCGCCGCCCGTGCAGAACACCGCCAGGTCCGCCCCGAGGCTTCCACCGTGCAGGTACGTGCCGACGACGGAGTTGGAGAGCCGGTCGTGCTCCGGTGACCCCTGCCGCCTCGCCCGCGCCAGCAGGTCCCGCAACTCCTCCCATACCTCGGCGTCGCCGAACGCGCCTGCGGCTGCGTCCGTGCCGAAGCCGAAGGCCGTACCGGCCCGGAGCCGGAGCGTGTCGTCACCCGGACCGAGCGCCATCTCCCAGGCTGCCACGGGGCCTTCACCGATCAGCAGCCGGACGGCCACCGCCTCCATGTACGACCCCCAGTGCTCCTCCCCCACCTCAACCCAGGCCGCCTCCATCGGGTACGCGCCCGGCGGCACCTCCACCGTGATCCCGGACAGCCCCTCCCCGGTGTCCGGGCAGGCCACCGCCAGCACCCCGCTCGGCACGCGCACGCTTCCGCACGGCACCGGGTCGAGGACCTTCAGCCCGGGGATCTCCGCCCCGGCCCGGAACACCCGGTCGAAGTCGACGGGCCCGCGCAGCCGCGACGGCACCCGCCGCCAGCCGGGCGACTCCGCGTCAGGCAGCACGCCGACCCACTCCGGGAGCATGTCCGCCACAGGCAGCGCCGGCCAGTCGTCGAAGCCCGGCCGGACCACCCACAGGTCCCCGTCGGCCACCTCCACCTCGGCCTCCAGGGAGTCGCCCCGCATGCCCCCGGGCTGGTGCGAGATCCGGGCCGTGGCGTCGGCGGACACCTCCACCGCCGTGCGGGGGCAGTCCACCGCGTCCTGCGCCGTCCCCGCGTCCGGGTACCGCCGCACGAGCAGCCGTCGCAGCAGCAGCAGCCGCTCGTCGTCGCGTACCCGCAGTTCCACCTCGGCGGTCCGGCGGCCCTGCTCGTCGTACGCCCAGGCGTCGACGGTGCCGGCCCGCCACGCCACCATCCGCACCCCGAGCGGCACTCCGCGCCCCGGAGCGCGGTACACCACCGCGTACGGCAGCCCCTCCGCGTCCCGCGCCCGCGCCTCGTCGGGGGACAGCGCCCGCCCGCCGGTACGGGACCCCGTGTGCCAGGACTCCTCGTACGTCACGTACGCCGTGTCAGACATCGGCGGCGACCCCGTCCCGCTCGGGCAGGATCTCGGGCATCCCCTCGATCAGCACCACGACGCTGACCAGCTCGCCGGCCTCGCAACGCCCCAGCCACACGGGGTAGGTACCGTCTCCGGTCGTCGCGAAGGCCATCAGTTCGCCGCCGGTGGCCGTGTCCCAGGTGTGGTGGATGAACATCGACCCGTCGGTGAGGTCCTCGTACCCGTCGAGGTCCGGCTCCCCGTCGATCAGCCCCCGCTCGAAGAGCGAGAGGAGCGACTCGAAGGACCCGGCATCGGCGAAGCAGCCGGTGGCGCCGTCCGTGTCGAATCCGGCTATCTGCTTCTCGATGAAGATGCGGCGGTCGTCGTCCGCCCCGAGGGCCATCTCCCAGGACGCCGCAGGGGTCTCGCTGAGGAGCAGGCGGACGGCCGTGGGTTCCGTGGTCTCGACCTCGGCGTTGCGCCACTCGCAGTGGTAGCTGAATGCGACCCGTGCCTCGTCGAGCACGTACTCCCCGGGCGGGACGGGGACCGTGATGTGCGGCCCGTTCTCGTGGCCGGTGAAGAGGCCCGAGACGGCCAGCAGCCCGCTGGGGACGCGCACGGTACCGACCCGGTGCGGCTCCACGACCGTCTGCTCGGGGTGGTACCCGTCGGTGACCCGCACCCCGGGCCGGAACAGCTTCCCGATCCGGCCCGGTTGCGCGGGACGCGGCGGCCGCCAGCAGGAGGCGGGCGCCTCCCCGACATCGCCCTCGAGGACCACGGCCGCCTCGATGGGCGGCGGCTCCGTGAACCCGTGCAGCTGCGCCGACAGCAGCGGCCACTCCCCGAAGGCGGGTCGTTCCATCCAGCGCTCGTCCTCGCGGAGGCCGGCCGAGGTGGCGTAGCCCCGGGGCTCCTCCACCCTCCGCCCCCTCCCGTCCGGGAACAGGTCCAGGATGACGCGCGGGCACTCCGGGTCGAACTCCGCCGTCTCCGGGGCCGGGTAGTTCCAGGCGACGGAGTACCGGTGGAACAGCCGCTCCGGGTCGTCCAGCAGCCTCAGGTCCAGGTCGTGTGTACGGCGGCCCTGGACGTCGTACACCCACAGCCCGACGTGATGGTCCCGCCAGGAGACGAGCCGGACCTCCAGCGGCACATCCCGGCCCGCAGTCCGGTACACCACCACGTACGGCAGCCCGGCCGCGTCCCGCTCCCGGGCCTCTTCGGAGGACAGGGGCCGCCAGGCCGCCCGGGCCTGCGGGTCCCACGCCTGCGCGTACCCCACTTCGACGACCATGACCACTCCCTGCTCCTGCGCCCCTACATGTTCCTGAGCAAGGTAGCCGCCGTCTGTGACAGCGGTCCCTCGTCTGGTTCCTCGGGGCCGCCGTGACCGCCCTCACCCCCGTCCTGCACTGGCGCGCCCTCTCCCCCGAAGGCGGGCCCGCCTTCGGCACCGTCCACGCCGATGCCGGGCAGTACGCCGACGCCGAAGACGCGACCCGCCTCCTTGGAGACACCCTCACCCGCATCACCACCGGCTGACAGCCGACCGGGCGCGGGGCCGCGCCCCGCCGATGGAGGCTGCCAGCCCCGGCAGGTCATCCGCTGCCACGGGCCGGAGCGGCCGCATCAGCGGCGGCGGGCGATGGTGATGCCGTCACGAACGGGGAGCATCACCGTGTCCACCCGGTCGTCTTCGGTGATCCGGTCGTTCAGGCCTCGCCTGGTCAGGTGGCGCTCGTCCTGGTCCGGCGCAGCGTGACACCGGCCGACTGTTCCTGGAGGGGCAGGGCTCGGATCGTCCGGGGCGATCGTGCCCTCCTCCACCAGGATCAGCAATGCGGCGGCGGTGACGGACTTGGTGATCGAGGCGACCCGGAAGATGGAGTCCCTCGCCATCGGGACGCCGCCCCCGGCGTCCTGCGCGCCGACAGCCACCACGGGCACCGGGTTGTGCACGGCAACCGTCCAGAACGGTTCCACACGCCGGTCGTCCGCATCAGTCCCGAGCAGTTCCCGCGCGAACCGGGGAGCCACCTCTCCTGGTCTTCCGCAGCGGGATAGGGCCCGAGCCACGACAGCCCACGCCTCCCCCGGTGCGGCTGGGTCTCCGAGCATGGGCAGCAGGAGGAGCAGCCGCTGTGCCTGATCGACGAGGCCACCGAGGTCCGACGGGCTCTCCGGCAGGCTCGCGGCGAGGGCAGTCAGCTCTGTCCAGGACAGTCCGGGGCCAGCCGACTCGGGCCCGCACTGCCCCAGATGTCCGAGGCGGTCCCATGCGGGCGGTGGGGGCGCTGGCAGGAGCCCTGGTCGGGCTGCGGATCAGAACCTCCCGTCCGCTGGTCGTGGCCAACATGTGCATGGCGCTCGGATGCCTGCCCCCGGCCCTCATCGCGCTCCACGCGCACCCCGTGGTGATCGCCGTGGCAACAGCCCTGATGAACGGCGCCCTCGGGCTGAGCTCGACCTGTGGGACGCCACCGTCCAGCGGCGCATCCCCCCGGAGTTGATCTCCCGGGTCGACTCCCTCGGCTGGCTGCTGTCCACCGCCATGAATCCGGCGGGCATGGCCCTGGCCGGGGCCGTCGCCGCGGCCGTCGGCCCCGGCACGACGCTCGGTGTCGCCGCCTTCCTGGTCGCGGGTTCCTCCCTGGGCCTGCTCGCCGTCCGCAGCGTCCGGGCACCGGATCCGGCCACCGCGCCGTCCGGGGCTGAGCCCGTCGTTTGGCGACGCCGGCCTCCTCGACCACTCCCGGGCCGTCCTCGACTCCGCCCATCGTGCGCAGTGGTTCTCCGGGTCGGCCGGCTCCTACAGGGGTCGCCCGCCCGGTCAGTTCATCTGGCCGCGGACCAGTTCACGGAAGGGGCCCGCCGGGTCCGCGAGGAGTTCGGCCGGTGGGCCCTGCTGGGCGATGCGGCCGGAGGACATGACGATCACCCGGTCCGCGTCCATGACCGTGGAGAGCCGGTGGGCGATGACCACGCGGGTGCAGCGCAGCGCGCGGGTGGAGTCGGTCACCACGCGTTGGGCCTCGTTGTCCAGCGCGCTGGTGGCTTCGTCCAGGAAGATGACGCGCGGCTTGCGTATGAGGGCCTGGGCGATCATCAGGCGCTGGCGCTGGCCGCCCGAGACGGTGCCGCCGCCGTCGGAGAGGATGGTGTGCATGCCCATCGGCATGGCCTTGATGTCCGCCGCCAAGCCCGCCATCGCGGCGGCCTCCCACGCTTCGGCCGGCGAGTACGTCTCGGCACCGCTGATGCAGTCGAGGATCGAGCCGGAGAAGGGCTGGGCGTTCTGCAGGACGACCCCGCACTGGCGGCGGACGGCCGCCTGATCGAGGGCCGCCAGGTCCTGGCCGTCGTACAGGACGCTGCCGGCGGCCGGCCGGTCGAAGCCGATGAGCAGGCGCAGCAGGGTGGATTTGCCGCAGCCGCTGGCTCCGACGATCGCGACGAACTCACCCGGGCGAATGTGCAGCGACACGTCGTCGAGGACCAGGGGGCCGTCGGCGCTGTAGCGGTAGGAGAGGTTCCTCGCCTCGATGGCGCCGCTCAGCTCACCGGGCATGGTGGAGGATCCGCAGACCTCGGGGGGCTCGGCGAGGAGCGGCCTGAGCTGTTCGAACATCGGCTGTACGGCGGCGGCGGAGAGGAGCGCGCCGGTCAGCTGCGTGACCGAAGCCAGCATCATCGTCACGGCGGTGCTGAAGGTGAGGAAGTCACCGGCGGACATGCTGCCCCGGGCCGGCCCGGCCAGCAGCATGAACATCACGAGGGTGCACAGCGGCAGACAGACCGCGTTGAGCACGGTGACGGCGTTCTTGATCCGGCCGATGCGCTGCTGGAGCTCGCGGGTGCGCGCGAACTCCTTCGCCCAGGCGGCGTAGGCGAAGCTCTCGGCCATCGCCACGCGTAGCTTGGGCAGTCCGCGCAGGGTCTGGAACGCCTGGTTGTCGAGCCTGTGCCCGAGCTCGATCAGCTGTCGCTGGTAGCGGAGCTGCCACAGCCCCAGGCCCAGGAACACGGCGGCGATGACGAGCAGCATGGCGATCGCCGCCAGCGCCAGCGGCACGCTGAACGCGAGGAGCAGCGCGAGGTTCACCACGGCGACGGCACCGGCCTGGACGCACACCGAGCCGATGCCGGACAGGGCGCTGCGGATGGCGCCGATGCCCAGGGCGGCGCCGGCCAGTTCGCCGGTGGAGCGGCCGGCGAAGAAGCTCACCGGCAGCCGCAGGAGCCGGTCCCATACGGCGGGCTGCAGGGTGGCCTCGATACGGCCCTCCATACGCAGGACGGAGACGTTCTGCAGCAGGATGAACGCGGCCGAGACGAGGCTCGTCGCGATGAGCGCCAGCGCGGTCTGCACGATGAGGCCGCCCTCGGCACGGGGTACGTACTCGCCGAGCACCTTTCCGGTGGCAAGGGGTACGAGGGCTCCCAGGCCGACCGCGACCAGCCCGCCCAGCAGCAGCCCGCGCAGCTCCCTGCCGGTGCCGCGCAGGCTGAAGCGCAGCAGCCGCGGCAGGCTCGGCTCCCCCTCGGGCAGCGGACGGTAGAACATGAGGCCACGTGCTTCGAAGGCGGACGCGGTGTCCTCGTCCACACGCTCGCGCGTTCCGCGGGCCGGGTCGACGGCCTCGTAGCAGCCGCGCCGCCACAGCAGGGCCACCGGGGTCCCGTCCGCCTCACGCCGGCCGACCAGCGGCCCGCTGTCCTCCCGCCACCACCGGCCGCCCAGGCGGACCGTACGGGTACGGATCCGCGAGGCGAGCGCGAGCTGCTCGACGGGATCGGTGCGTCCGGAGCCGGAGGCGGCGGAGCCCGTCGCACGCCCCTCGGACAGTGCGATGCCGGCCTCGGCGGCGACCAGGCGGCACACGGCGAACGCCGCGTCGTCGCTCGCGCCGCGCCGCGGGCCCCGGCCCGAGCGGCCGATGGACGCCAGCAGCGTGCGGTCGGCGCGGGTACGGGCGGCCTCGCCGGCCCGGATACCGGCTGCCGCGCGGTCCTCGTGGGCGCGTTCGAGCTGCTCGATCCAGTCCCCCAGGGCGTCCAGCAGCCGGTGCTGCTGCTCGACCATGCCCTGCCACAGCGTCGCGTCGAGGAGGAGGGCACCGGTGGCGCCGTACCCCTCGTAAGCGGCGCCGTACCCCACGCTGCCGGGGCTGACCGGGATCCACAGGATGTCGTCGTCGGTCCCGCCCCGGGAGGTGCCGGCCCGGTTTTCCAAGGGTGCCTGGTAGAGCACTCGCAGGCCCCGGCCGACGCCGAGCGCGAAGGCGTACTCGAGGGGGCTCAGCGGCGCGGCGTCGTAGGGTGAGCCGTACTGGCCCTGGTCGTACGACCACGGGTCGGCGTACGGCGTGCTCCCCAGCTCGTGGAGCTCGATGCGGTGCAGTCGGCAGCCGTGCAGGGGGCGGCCCACCAGCGTGTGCCCGGGGCCGTCGGGCGGGCCCAGCAGAAGGGTGCCCGCCTCCAGCCGGCCCAGGAAGTGCCAGTGTCCGGCCTGCGCGGCGTCGACGGCGAACAGGTCCAGGTCCCCCTCGACGACGAGCCACAGGACGAGCGGCCCCTCCAGGGACAGACTGCGCACACCCGCGCAGTCGACGGCCGCGCCGAGTCCGCCCAGGGCCGCCACGACCGGGTCCGGGGCGACGACGGCAATTGGTTGGGCGTGGGCCGGGTACGGGGATGCCACCTCAGTGCTCCTTGACCAGTTCGGCGTACGGGCCGCGCGCGGCCAGCAGCTGTTCGTGCCGCCCGCGTTCGACGACCCTCCCCCGGTCGAGGACGAGGATCTCGTCGCTGTCGCGCACCGTGCTCAGCCGGTGGGCGATGACCACGCACGCGCAGCCGCGTCGCCGCAGGTTGTCCATGACGGTCTGCTCGGTCGCCGCGTCCAGGGCGCTGGTCACCTCGTCCAGGACCATGACGCTGGGGCGGCGCACCAGGGCCCGGGCGATCTCCAGTCGCTGGCGCTGGCCGCCGGAGAAGTTCCGGCCGTCCTGCTCCACCCGGCTGTGGATGCCGCCGGGGCGCCGCGCGACGACCTCGTACACGGCCGCGTCCTCCAGGGCGGCGATCACGGCCTCGTCTGGGATGGAGGGGTCCCAGAGGGCGACGTTGTCGCGGACCGTGCCCTCGAAGAGGAAGACGTCCTGGTCGACGAAGGAGACCGACGCCGCCAGCGCGCCGCGCGGGATGTCCTCCAGGCGCATGCCGTCGATGCGGATCGTGCCCTCCCAGGGCGTGTACAGGCCGGATATCAGCCGGGAGACGGTGGACTTGCCGCTGCCGGAGCCGCCGACGAGCGCGACCTGCCGGCCGGGGCCGACCGAGAGGGAGAATCCCTTCAGCAGCGGGGCGTCCAGCGGGCTGTATCCGAAGGTGATGCCCTCCAGTTCCACACGGCCGTGGAGGCGGCGCGTCGCGGCGGGGGGTTCACGTCGGGTGTAGAGCGGGTCGACGGGGAAGTTCTCGACGTCCTTGAGGCGGGCGACGTCGGCCGTGAAGTCCTGGATCCGTCCGGCCACGCCGTTCAGCCGGGTGATCGGCGCGGTGAAACTCGTGACGAGTGCCTGGAAGGCGACGAGCAGGCCGACCGAGAGGTGTCCCTCCACCGCCCGCAGGCCGCCGATCATCAGGATCAGCGCGCTGTTGAGCGCCGCCAGCGTGGGCGCGACGACCGCCAGCCACGCGCTGGGCATGCCGAGGCGCTGCTGCACGTCGAGGGTGACGGCGTGCCGGCCGGCCCAGCGGCGGAAGAAGCCGTCCTCGCCGCCGGTGGCCTTCATCGTCTCGATGAGCTGGAGACCGCTGTAGGAGGTGTTGATGAGCCGGGCGTTCTCGGCGCGCAGCTTCTGGGTGCCGGTGGCCCGTACGCGGATCACGATGCGCATGGCCACGAGATTGAGCAGGGCGATGCCGATGCCGACGACGGTGAGCTGCGGATCGTACGTCCACAGCAGCACCGCGTAGAGGACGACGACCACCGCGTCCACACCGGCGGCGGCGAGGTCCCTGGCCAGGGTCTCGGCGACCGCGTCGTTGGACTGGAGGCGCCGGACCAGGTCTGCCGGGCCGCGCTGGGAGAAGAAGGCGACCGGAAGCCTGAGGAGGTGCCGTAGGAAGCGGGCGCTGCCCAGGGTGGAGGAGATGATGCGCCCGCGCAGCAGGTTGGCCTGCTGGAGGCCGGTGAGCACGGCCGTCAGGAGCAGGGTGGCCGCCATCGAGGCGAAGAGCACGCCCAGGAGCGAGGTCTGCTCGCCGATCAGGAACATGTCGATGTACGTACGGCTCAGCGCGGGCACCGCCGCGCCGACGGCCACCAGGAGGAGGCTGGAGAGCACGGCCGCGAGCAGGGTGCCCGAGGTGCCGCGCAGGCGGGCCGGCAGGGCGGCCAGAATGCCTGGCTTGCGGCCGGTGCGGCGGAAGCCCGGGCCCGGTTCGAAGGTGAGGACGACGCCGGTGAAGCCGGTGTCGAACTCCTCCATGGGAACGAAGCGCCTGCCCTTGGCCGGGTCGTTGACGTGGACGCCCCGGCGGCCGAAGCGGCGGCCCATGCCCTCGTAGACGACGTAGTGGTTGAACTCCCAGAAGAGGACGGCCGGGGGCCGCACTCCGGCGAGCGCGGCCAGGTCCATCTGCATGCCCTTGGCCGCGAGCCCGTAACCCCGTGCCGCCTTGAGGAGGTTGCTCGCGCGGGAGCCGTCTCGGGAGACCCCGCAGGAGACCCGCAGCTCTTCCAGGGGGACGAAGCGGCCGTAGTGGCCGAGCACCATGGCCAGCGCGGCCGCGCCGCATTCCACCGCCTCCATCTGGAGCACGGTGGGGGTGCGTACGGGCCGGGGCGTACGGCCTCGCGGGGCAAAGGCGGGACGGCGGCGCGAGGAGCGGCGACCGGCGTTCTTCCGCCGCTGCGGGGCGGTCACGGCAGCAGCCAGTCGATGGGCCGCTGCACGGCGAGGTGGACGGCTCCGGTGACGGGCGTCGCGGAGTCGACCGGGTAGGGGGGACCGTCCTGGGAGGACCAGCGGTAGCCGGACGCGGTCGCGGACGAGCGCTCGAGCCGCACGACCACGGCGACCGGATCGCCCTGCCGGGTGAACTGTGCGGCGAGCCGGCCGTCACCGAGGAAGCCACCGATCTGCGCCGCCGTCTGGGGCGCCCGGCCTACCGCCTGGACGCGGCCGCGCAGCACCCCGTACCGGGGCTGGGGGACGGACTGGACGGTGAGATCGACCGGGGCGCCCACGGGGATGGCCGCGCTGCTCGGGCCGGATACGTAGAGCAGGGCGGTCAGCGGCTCGGCGGGGTTCTTCACGCGTTCCACGGTCGCGACGTCCGCGCCGGTCGTCAGGACCGAACCGGTCTTGGCGACCAGCGTCGTCACCCGCCCGCCGGCCACCAGGCGTACGACCTGCTCGCCGCGGTCCGTCGCGACCCGGACCAGGGGCGCGCCGGGGGCCAGCAACTGGCCCTCTTTGGCCAGGGCCTCGGTGACCTGTCCCGCATACGGGCTTTGCAACAGGTAACTGCCCTCGGGGTGAGTGAGGATTCCGGGTGCGCTCAACTTCGCGGACACGGATCCGGTGCATGCCCAGATGCTCGCGGCGGCCATGACGACCACGGTGACCGCCAGCACGAGCCGGCCCTGCGGACGCGCGAATCGTACGGGCAGATCGAGTTCTTCGGGCGATTGCAGCTTGGAAAGCGCCTTTTGGCGGAACTGCACGGGGTATTCCTTCGACTGCGTGAGCCGCCGTGAACCCCGGAACGGCTGCGTTCCGGGGTTCACGGGCGACAACCGGCCGTACTCAGAGACCGGCGACGCCGACCTGCACGCCGGCGATGCCGGTGACCGCACCGGGCAGGGCCGTGGCGGCATGGACGGTGTCCAGGGAGGTCACGGCGCCCAGCACGGTCTGGACGTCGCCGAGGACGGCGCCGGCGAGGCCACCGGAAATCGCCACACCGCCGGCGACGGCGTCCAGTTCGGTGTCGTCGATCTCGCGGGTCTCGATGTCGTTACGCATGGTTGCGCACCTTTCCTTCGTATGAGAATTCGTCAATTGCCGTGACTGAAAGGGGAAAACGGCCACGGGCATTTCCGCCGCGGCAGCCCGGCCCGGGCCGAACCCGGGCAGGGTTTCCGAGAACCGCCGGCGGTGGGCAGATGTAAGCACGCGAACGAGTGGTCATGCCAACCGTGTTGACGCTCGCCGCGCCCCGGGGCGTGAACTCGGGCGAAGGGCCTCCCCATTCATTCGCCGGATCATCGCAACGCCTTCACAAGATCGAGTAACGAATATGCGAGGCCCACGGCGCTCACCCGACATAAAGGGGCACACGGCCATCAAACACCTGGGGCATTACGGTCATACCGCGGTGCGGCGCGGGAAGGGGCGCCCCTCCGGTGGCAGGTGTGAAGATTTGCCGAAGTGGTGCACCACGTTCCGGTCGCCCGGGGGAGGCCGGATCGTGAACGTCGGTCCGGTGCGGCCGGCATCGGCCGCCGGCTCGCCACCCGACACCGCGACTCCGCCGCTCAACACCGAGCAGCAGACCCGGCTCGGCAAGGCGGGCGGCACCCTGCGGGCCGCGCCCACCCGCCGAGGGCCCACCGGTTCGCGTGCGCGCGAATCTCGGCGGACTCCGGCACTACCCCGAAGGCGAGGCGGCCCGCTGACACCGCGCCCAGAGCACGCCCGGGCAACGCTCCACCCGAACCCTCGGCGACCGAAGGCTGTACCTCCTCGTCCACCCGCCCCACACAACCGGCCCTGGCCAGCCGATAGGTCAGAACTCACGAAACTGAGAAAATCCCCCACCGGTCTCTCACATCAGAGACGGTGACACCAGACACCAAAGAGGCCCTGACCAGCACCAACACCTCAGATCCCCCCTGTCTGCCACACCACCGTCCCGAACCCGAGAGATCGCACCTCGGACAGGACTGGGCCGCCTCGTGAGACCGGGGGCCGGATCCTGTGTACGGCCCCGGGTCCGGGCGGGCCCCGCCCGCAACGGTGCGGGCATCGAAGGCCGTTCCAGAAAATCTGGAACGGCCGGCGCCCGGTCGCGGTCCGGGCTTCGGCGAGGCCGAGTGCCTCGGCACGAGGTGCTCAGCCGTATCGGCGCAGTTCGTGGAAGAAGTCGTCGATGACGTGCAGTTGCCCGGTACGGGCGGCCTCGTCGTAGACGTGTCTGCCGACGACCAGGTCGAGCACGCCCAGGCCGAAGGGGGAGAACACCACCGGCCGGCCTCGGGGCAGTGTCGCGCGGCCGGTCGTCACGTCGTGCAGCGTGCCCGTGAGGAAGTCACGGTTCCCGGTGAGCTGTTCGGCAAGGTGGGGCGAGGTGTCGGCCTTGAGGCAGTGCTCGACGTCGTCGACGACGTTGGTCGAGGCGAGCAGGATTTCGGGGGCGAGGTCGCGCAGTGACACGTGCAGGACCAGGGGGTTGTGGTCGAACCATGCCGGGTCGGTGACGTGTGGCCGGTCGGCGACGGTGGCGAGGACGAGCAGGTCGCTGGAGCGGATCAGCTGCTCGGGGCTGTCGTGCACGGTGAGCTCGGTGGCCGTGTCGGCGGCTCGCAGGTAGCTGTGGAAGCCGGCCGCGCTGTCGGCGCTGATGTCGTGCACCCCGATCTCCTCGAAGGACCAGCCCGTCGCGGTCAGGAACGTGTGGATGTAGCGGGCGATGAGTCCTGTTCCGAGGAATCCGACGCGGGTCGGACGCGTCCCGCGGGCCCGGCTGAGCGTGTGGGCCGCCGACGCGGCCATCGCGGCCGTGCGGGTGGCGCTGATGATGGAGCTCTCCAGGCAGGCGAACGGGTAACCGGTGTCGTGGTCGTTCAGGATCAGCACGGCCGAGGCCCTGGGGAGGCCGGCCTGCACGTTGTCGGGGAAGCTGGAGATCCACTTGAGGCCGTCCACCCGTGCCCGTCCGCCGATCGACGCGGGCAACGCGATGATGCGGGCGGTCGGGCGGTCCGGGAAGCGCAGGAAGTACGACGGCGGGTTCACCGACTCCCCGACGGAGTGCAGGTGGTAGGTGGTCTCGATCAGGTCCATGATCAGGCGTTCCTGTCCCTGGAGGATGTGCTGGACCTGGGCTCCGGGGATCACGGCGAACGCGGGCGTGGTCATCGGGTGCTCCTGTCGGGGGACGCGGTGGGGGTGGCCGGGAACGGGGCCGGGGGCAGGGGTTCGGCCATGGCGACCAGGACGTCGCGCGGTGGCTCGAACGCTTCCCGGCTGTGGGCGGTGCGGATGTTGTCGATGAGCATCAGGTCGCCGGACTGCCAGGGCTCACGGACGGTGTGCTCGGCGTAGGCCGTGTTGATCAGCTGGACCACGTCCTCGCCGATCGGGTCGCCGTTTGGGAAGGCGGTGTTGAACGGCAGGGCTCCGGGGCCGTAGACGTCGAGGAGGTACTCCCGTACGTCGCACTCCAGCGTCCACTCGTTGAAGAACGCGATCTGGTTGAACCAGCAGCGCCGGCCGGTGGCCGGGTGGCGCACCACTGCGGCACGGTGCTGGCGGGTGCGCAGACCGCCGTCGTCCTGCCAGTCGAACTCGATGGCGTTGGCGCGGCAGTAGTTCTCGACGGCGGCCCGGTCGTCGGTGCCGAACGCCTCGGTCCAGCTGGCGCCGATGTCGTCGTTGTAGCTGCGGGTGAGCAGCCAGCCTTCCCGTTCGAAGCGCCGTACGAGCTCCGCCGGCAGTGCGTCCAGGACGGCCGCCGCATCCGCGAGGGCGGTGGCTCCGCCTGTGGTGGGTGCCGTCAGGCAGCCCAGCAGGAGCAGGCCGGGAGGTCTGTGGACATAACTGAGTTCGTGGTGCATGCACATGGGCTGGTTGGCGGGCCACGCCGTGGAGGAGTACACCCCGGGGGCGAGGACCTGACGGGGGGCGAAGGCTTCGGTGTCGGTCATCAGGGCGGGGGCCAGCCGGGCGAAGACCGCAGCGGCCTGCCCGGTGTCGCGCAGGCCGAGCCCGCGGACGAGTACGGCGCCGTGTTCGGCGGCGAGGCCCAGCAGTGCGCGGCGGTGTTCGGCCGCCCAGGCCGTGGGGTCGGCCGGGGCGGGGACGTGCAGGACCGGGGGCCTGTCCGGGTGCAGCTCCACCGGGGGCAGGGACGCGGCGACGGGCACGGAGCGGTTGACGGAGCGGGTGAATGACATGGACTTCGTCCTTTCGGTGCTGTCGCGGAGGAGGCCCGCGATCAGGGGGAGGCCGGCTGGGCGGGGCTCCGGTCGGGTACGGCGTCGAGGAACCGGGCCAGTTCGGCCAGGACGGGGTGGCGGGCGACGTCCGCCGGGGACACCGCGCGGTCCAGGGCGACGGCGAGTCTGACCGCCGACAGGGAGGTCCCGCCCAGGTCGAAGAAGTTGTCGCGGCGGCCGATCCGGTGTCGGGCGATGCCGAGCACGCTCGCCCAGGCGGTCGCGAGACGGCGTTCGCAGGGCGTTTCCGGAGCCTGGACGTAGTGCTCGGCCGCGTGCAGTCGTGCGGCCAGGGCCGACAGGGCAGTCCGGTCGATCTTGCTGTTGGCCGTGAGAGGGAGGCTTTCCTGCCAGTGGACGGCCGAGGGGACCATGTACCCGGGCAGGGACGTTCCCAGGTGGTCCAGCAGGACGCCCGTATCGATCGGGTGCGGGGCGGTGTAGAACGCCACCAGGTGGGCGCTGCGGTCGGGCCGTTCGGTGACGACCACGGCGCTGGCGCGCACCCCGGGCGCTCGCAGCAGGATGTTCTCGATCTCTCCGGTCTCGATGCGGAATCCGCGGAGCTTGACCTGGTTGTCGTGGCGGCCGAGGAATTCCAGCTTGCCGTCCGGTCGCCAGCGGCCGACGTCGCCGCTGAGGTACAGGCGCTCGCCCCCGCGGTGGGGGTCCACGAGGTAGGTCGGCCGGGTGCGCTCGGGGTCGTTGACGTAGCCGCGGCCGACGCAGACCCCGGAGAAGGCGATCAGGCCGGGCGCGCCGAGGGGCACCGGGTCGAGGCGCTCGTCGACGACGTAGAGGTGCACGTTGTTGACGGGGCGGCCGAGCGGGACCCGGTCGCCGTCCGGCGTGCGGTCCATGACCTCATGGTTGGTGTCGTCGCTGGTCTCGGTCAGGCCGTAGGCGTTGACGAGCTTGATGTGGGGCTGGGCGGTGAACCAGCGCTGGGCGAGTTCCCTCTTCAGCTCCTCACCCGTGACCGACACGTACCGCAGGTCCGGCAGCGTCCGGGGGTGCTGTTCGAGATGGGACACGACGACGTCCAGGTAGGACGGGACGACTTGCAGCACACCCACCCGGCCGCGGACGACGGTGTCGAGGAAGCGTGAGACGTCGAGGATCGCCTCCTGCTCGATCAGCAGGGTCCGCCCCCCGGCCAGGAGCGGCGCGAGCAGCTGCCACAGCGAGATGTCGAAGCACTGGGGCGCGGTCTGGGCGACCACCTGCCCTTGGCCGATCTCAAGGTCGTCGATCTTGGCGTAGAGGTGGTTGAGCATGCCCTGGTGCTCGCACATCGCGCCCTTGGGCTCGCCCGTCGAGCCGGACGTGAAGTAGATGTAGGCCAGTTGGTCCGGCTCGACCGCCACACCGGGATCGGTCCCGGGATACCCCTGGTCGTAGGCGGTGTCGACGATCAGCGTGCGGACCTCGGGCCGGACGGCCACCAGGGCCTGCTGGAGGGTGGTGGGGGCGCCCTGGGGGGCCTGCTGCGTCAGCACCAGCCCGCATCCGGCACGGGCCAGCATCGCCTTGATCCGTTCGGCCGGCAGGTGCGGCTCGACGGGCAGGTACGCACCGCCGGCCTTGAGGACGGCCAGGACGGCGGCCGGCCAGTCCAGCGTCCTCTCCATGGCGACCGCGACGACGCCTTCACGCCGCAGTCCCTGGGCGCGCAGGGCATGGGCCAGCTGGTTGGCGCGGACGTTGAGCTCCTGGTAGGTCAGCTTCCGGTCGCCGTGCTGGGCTGCGACGGCATTCGGGTGCTGCCGTACGCGCTGCTCGAACAGCTCGTGCGCCCGGCGCGGCGGCAGTGCTCGGCGCGGCCCGGCCAGGCCACGGAGCTGGAAGCGGAGCTCTTCGGCCGACAGTATGCTCCGACCCGTGTGGTCGGCATCCGGGTCGGCGGCCATCAGGGTGAGCACGGTGAGGTGGTATCCGGCGATCCGGGCGGCACAGCCCGCGTCGAGGACGTCGGTCCGGTAGCGCAGCCGGAGCGTCGGCCGTCCGGTGTCGTGGTGGCCGTCGACGCCCAGCCACAGCACCGTGTCCGCGGCCGGTGTGGCGCCGTCCCCGGTCTGCTCTCCGTCGACGGCGAGGCGGCCGCCGTCGATGCCGGTGGGATCGAGGACGGTCTCGAAGGGTGCGCCGGTCAGGTCGAGTTCGCGCCGGAGGTCGTCGACGGGGAAGTCCTGCTCGGCCAGTAGCCGCTCGACGGCGTGGTGACCGTGCAGCAGCAGCGTCCGCCACGAGCCGGGCCCTGCCGTCAGCCTGCACGGCAGCGGCCGGCCGTCGGCGGATGTGACGTACCCCGTGGTCACCTCCTGTTCGCCGCTGAGTGCGGCCAGCACCTTCGCGTGCGCGGTGAGCAGCACGTGGTCCAGCGGAACGGCCAGGTCGTCCGCCAGGCGGCGCAGTGCCACCGCCAGGCCTTCGGGGAGGCGGGCCTCGTACTCGGCCACGCCCGCGACCGGCCTGCGGGTCCAGCGTGGAAGGGACGTGCGGCCACTGCCGGTGCCGCTGCCCGCGGCTAGGACGTCGTGCCAGAACTCTCTGCCGGTGGATGCCTCGACTGCCATGACGGTCTCTCCTGTCCTGGTGCTGGTGTGATCGGGTGTCAGACGCCGTGTGCCGGGGGCGTCGCGGATGGCGGGGTGTCCTCGGGCTGCTGCCGGGCCGGGTTCCCTGCCCAGCGGGCTCCTTGCGGGACCTGCTCGCCCTTCATGAGGAAGGAGTCGCAGGCGAGCTCGACGCCGTCGGCGAGCGTCACGCCGTAGTGGACGAACGCGCCGACACCGAGGGTGCAGCCGTCACCGATCGCGGTGCGGTCGGACTTGAAGGCGCCGTCCTCCTGTGAGTGGCACTGGACGACCGTGCCCGCGTTCAGCGTGCAGTCGTCCCCGACGGTGACGAGGGTCCGCTCCGGGAAGAAGCAGCCGTCGTCGAAGACCCGCTTTCCGATCCTCGCGCCCAGCAGCCGCCAGACGACGTTCTTGAACGGGGTTCCGTTGAAGAGCTGCGTGTAGTCGACCGACGCGGCCTTCCAGAAGCGCTCGTGCCGCCA
Source organism: Streptomyces sp. 3211.6 (assembly GCF_003634815.1). Taxonomy (NCBI): domain Bacteria; kingdom Bacillati; phylum Actinomycetota; class Actinomycetes; order Kitasatosporales; family Streptomycetaceae; genus Streptomyces; species Streptomyces sp. 3211.6. The sequence goes on from NZ_RBXC01000001.1 coordinate 124,034, forward strand.
GAACGACGGCTCGTAGATCGAGCAGTACAACGGTTCCTGGGGCCTGAACCCGGCCGCGGCCCGTTCGACCAACGCGAAGTGGACGACGCTGATCAGCAGTGTGGCGACGCCGGCCAGCGCGAACGCCGACGCGCCCAGCGAGGGGTAGAGGGCGTTGGCGCCCAGGGCGACCAGGGCGACGACGAAGAAGTGGGCCCACCGCGCCGTCAGGTACAGACCCGCCGTGACGGCGTTGTGCCGGTTCTTGGCGGCCAGGCGCCGGCGCAACTCGTCGCCGCTCTCCAGGTCCTGGAACCTGGTGTCCCGCAGCACCGTGCGTGGAATGACGAAGGGAGGCGAGCCCAGCAGGCCCACGTCTTCCCGGACCTCTCCGTCGACCGGCACCATCACCTTCGTCGCCAGCAGACAGTTGTCACCGGTCCTGGCCTGCGCGGGATAGGCGATGCGGTTGCCGAGGAAGCTGTGGGCCCCGACCGAGACCCGGGACAGCCTGAACGACGTGTTGGAGTATTCGGCGTTGATCAGCGACAGCCCGTCGGCGACCATCGTCCCGCTGCCCACCGAACTCTGGAAAGGGCTGTCGTGCTTCACGCTGGTCCCGAAGTTCGACCCGGTCTGTGTGACACGGGACAGGTCGTAGCCGAGGTAGCGCAGGTAGTGGACGATCGCGGAGCTGTCTCCGAACAGCGCCATGAAGAACTTCCTGTTGGTCAAGACCCTGATGGCCCGGTGCAGGCCGTACTGGACGCCGTAGAGCGGATGGACCGTGTCCGGCTCGACCGCCAGGTTGAGCAGACGCGGTACGACGCCCTGGATGAAGAGCGCGACCAACGCGGCGCCGAAGAACAGCACCAGGGAGGCGGCCAGCGCGGTCAGGTAGAACGTCCCGCTGGTGAAGGCCGACGTCCCGACGCGAGACGGTGCGTCCAGCTGCGGCAGCGGGTCCAGCAGCGCGACGACGCCGCCGGTGGCCAGCGGCAGGTACACCATCAGGAGAGCCAGCAGCTGCCCGACGGTGTAGCAGACCTTCCTGGTGCCGGAGCGGTCGGCGCCACCGAGCGTACGGACCGTACCGACCGTGCGGAAGTCTGTACCGCCGGGCTCGGCCGGTGACCCGTGCCAGCTCTCTCCTGAGGGAACGCTCTGACCTGCGTGCAGGCTGGAGGCGTGCCCGAGCTGGGCCCAGGCGCCCATGGAGGTGTTGATGTCGAGGACGGCTTGTTCGCCGACGAAGGCGCTGTCACCGAGGGTGACCGGTCCGGTCTGGATGAGGCCGGCGTGCGCCCGGTAGCAGGAGAAGAGCACGTCATTGCGGATCACCGCACCGTCACCGATCGTGAGCAGATCGGTGCAGACAGGAATGTGCGTGGAGAAGATGGCGACATCGCGCCCGATCCTCGCGCCCAGCGCCCTGAGATACGCCGCGTACAGCGGCGAGCCGGTGAACAGGCGCACAGGGCTCGTGCGGATCAAGGTCTTGACCAGCCACCACCGTACGTAGGTGAGGCTCCAGACGGGGAAGTCCCGGGGCGTGAAACGACCGATGAGGGTCCATTTCGCCGCGATCGGCACCATGCACAGGCCGGCGAAGCCCACGCTGCCCACCAGCACGGACCGCAGGTAGACGTCGAGCACGCCCTGGCCGGCGGCGACCCACTCGAAGCCCCGGACCGTGGCCAGCGCGGCGAGGTAGGAGTACGCGAGGAACAGCAGGAGCTGGAGCGTTCCGCACAGCAGGTACTGCCCCGTTCCCGCCCTCGCCGGCCTCGTGGCCGCGGGCGCGGGCGCGGGCGCGGGACCGCCGGCGGCGGCGGGCGCGGCGCCGACGAGCGCGGAGGCGAGGCTGTTGACGGTGGGATGGCGGTAGACGTCCTTCATCGACACGGGCAGCAGGTCCGCCCGCTTCCGAACCCGGGCGCAGAACCGTGCCATCACCATCGAATCGGCGCCCAGATCCTCGAAGAAGTCGCTGTCGCCCGACACCCGCTCGATGCCCACGACATCGGCCAGCACCTGTGCGAGGAGCCTGGCGGTCTCGGCCGCCGGGCCACCGGACGCGCCTTCGGGCCCGGGTGCGGGCCTGCGCTCGGGAAGTACTGCGGGGACCGGCCGGGCGGCCGCCCGGGCATCAGTGGGTATCTGTGGCATGTCTGCTCCTCGACGACGTTCGGGGGGCGCAGCAAGGCGGAGGCCTTCAAGGGCGGAGGCGCGATGCCGCCCTTCCAGTAGGCCGGGCCTCCGGACGCCCGTCATGCCGCTCGATGTCGTGGCTTGACATGAGGTGTCCCCGGGGCTAGAGCGGCGGCGCCGAGCCGTGATGGCGACCGGTGTCAAGTCCCGAGATCAGGTGACGTGACAGGGCCGCGGTCAGCCCGCGTACTGGTAGTGGCCCCGAAGGCGCCGCAGCCGACGGATTGCTCCCCGAACCGCCGCCACACCGGGCCTCGGCACCCGGACGCCGATGCGAGTGCACACAAGGAGGCGACCATGCCGGTCATCTCGACCCCCCAGGCATTCAACCAGGACGATCTCTACATCGACCTCGAGGCGATCACCGGGCACCGGCTGTTCCTGAAGTGCGAAGGGTTCAATTTCGCCGGGTCGATCAAGCTCAAAGCCGCGATCGCGATGGTCGAGGCTGCCGAACGCGACGGCCTGCTCTCCCAGGACTCCGTCCTGGTCGAATCCTCCTCCGGCAACCTCGGCGTGGCACTGAGCATGATCGCAGCCAGCAAGGGCTACCGGTTCGTGTGCGTGACGGACTCCCGTTGCAACCTGGCGACCCGGCTGCTCCTGGAAGCCCTCGGCAGCGAGGTCCACGTCATCACCGAACCCTCCCCCACCGGCGGCCTGCTCGGCGCCCGGATCGACCACGTCCGCGCCCTGTGCGCGTCCGACGACCGCTACGTCTGGCTCAACCAGTACACCAACCCCAACAACCAAGCCGCCCACTACCGCACCACCGCACCGGCCATCGCCCGAGCTTTCCCTGACCTCGACGTGCTCTTCATCGGGGCCGGCACCACCGGGACCCTCATGGGGTGCGCCCGCTACTTCCGCACCTGGCACCGCCCGGTACGCATCGTCGCGATCGACGCGGAGGGCTCCGCCACCTTCGGACGGCCGCCCAACCGCCGCATGATCCCCGGCCTCGGCACCAGCATCCGCCCCCCGCTCCTCGACTGCTCCTACGTCGACGACGTGGTCCATGTCGACGAAGCCGACACGATCCGTACCTGCCACCAACTGGCCCGCCACGGCTTCGTCTTCGGCGGCTCCACCGGGACCGTGGTCAATGGCGCCGCCCAGTGGCTGGCCCAGCGGGACCGGCCGGTGACCGCGGTCGCCATCGCCCCCGACCTCGGGGAGCGCTACCTCGAAACCGTCTACCGGGCCGACTGGGTGCAAGACCTCTACGGCGACGACGTACTCCGGTCCAAGACCGCCGCCTGACGGCCCGGGCGCCACGCGTACCGGCCGGTGGACGGGTGGGCCGGGCTCGGTCGGTGCGCCGCTCGGGCGCCCGTCGCGACCGGTCCGGCCGGGGTGAGGACAGCGGCCGCCAGGTGCTCACGGAACCAGCGATGCCCCGGGTCGGTGGAGTTGTGGGGGTGCCGAGCCCTGCCGAGATCCAGGGGTTCCAGGTCGGGGGGGGGACATTCACAGGCCCATGGCTGCAGTGGTGCCGGGGGGAGCCGGCCGGCCAGGCTGAGGGCGACGAGGTCGGCAGGCGGCGTTCATGCTGATGCGCGGGCAGCGCACGGACCCGAGGATCTACCGCGACGTGGTCCGCGACGACCAAACGGTTCGCGGCCTGACCATCACCACGGAAGCTAGCACCACGCCTGGCTCGCCACCCCCGACCGGTACGTCCCTCGAACCGGCCGAGCACCGCCTCCACCCCGATCGAGTCCATCACCGCCGAAGCCGCCTCCGGGGCTGCTCAGGCACTTTCGCAGGCAGTCAAGACAACAGCGAGAACGGACACGACCTCCACATCACGGGCGTCTGCCGCTGGCCGGCCTGGTGATGAGTGGCTGGCTGCGTAGGTGAGAACGGAAAACGTTTGTAGGTGAGTTGCAGGAGCAGCCGCTTGTCACTGATGCCCGGAATGTTGACGAGACTTGGACACACCTGTCCGGAGCGTCGGCGTCGGCCGATGGCCGATGGCCGACGGAGCTTGCCAGACCTGTGATCGCTGGGAGGGCGTCGTCTCTCAGTGTCCGCCCTGCGGTGAGGTGGCGGAGTCGTTCAGGCAGCGGTCGAGCAGTGCGTGCATGCGGGGCATGGGGAGCGAGGGGTTTGCCGCGGCACCCTCGGCGGTGCGCGAGTCAGCGAGGAGGGCATCCAGGGCTTCCGGTGTCAAGCTCGGGTTGGCAGCGGCTGCCCGGCACACCGACTCGTCGGGGTCTTCCACCGGGGCCTCGGCCAGGGTGGGATCGGCTGCGGCAAGGGCCCGTACGTCGGTATCCGGGTGGCCGATGAGGTGGGCCCAGCCGGTGCGGGGGAACGCGGGCAGAGTCAGCAGGTGCGGTCGGTGGGCCGGGCGGGTGACGAAGACGTCCAGGAGGAGTTGGGGCGGAGCCAGCGGGTGGTGGCAGGCCAGCAGGATCCGTACCTCCTCGTCGTCGTCCTGTGCCAGTGTCGCGGCGAGTTCCGCAGGCAGGCCGGGGAAGCGCGCCGCGACCCGGCGGAGCACCGGTTCCTCGGACGCCGCGCAGGCGGCGAACCAGTCGGGCGACGGTTCGCCGGTCGGCTCCGTGATCGGGCAGGTGCAGTCCGGGCCATGCCCGATGACCCTGTCGATCGCCCAGTACTCGGCCCAGGTGCGGGGGAAGGGGCGGAGGCGTGCGCGCATCCGCACGTCCTCGTCCGGGTCCTCCCTCAGCTCCGCCACCAGGTCCGGTCCGAGGTCGGGCCGGGCGGCGACCAACTCACGGATCTGCGCCTCGGGGTGGCGGGCGAGCCGGGTAACGGCATCGGCCGGGGTTTGGGGATTCCAGGTCAGGGGGTGCACCGTGCCGTCCGCGAAGCACTGCTCGACGACCGTGGGGGACAGTGCACACGTGCCGAACACGAACGGCCTGCCGCGGGAGCCGTAGGACGGCAGCCTGGCCTCCACCCGTTCCGGATCCAGCACCCAGCTGTGCTCCTGCGCCGCCTTCCGTACCGCGGGGTCGGGGTCGTCGAGCAGGGCCTCCCGCTGCGCGTCGGTGAGCGACTGCCACTCCCGGGTGGCGCGTTCACGGAGCCCGGGGTGCTCGTGCCCGGCCATGGAGCGGTGGAAGGCCAAAGGGATCTGCCGGGAGGAAACGAGCTCCCCGACGATCTCGTTCGCGGTGAGCGTGCCGTCTTCGCCCCCGTCCCGGGCGGTCAGGAGGGTGACGAGGATGTCGTCCGGCAGTGGTCGGACCCATCGCGGGCGGAGATGGGCAGGCACGCCGCCGGCGAGCCACCCGCGGACGATCCCCGACGGGTCCGTCGCCAAGGGGACGAGTCGTGCGGGGTCGATGTGCCGGTTCTGCGCGAGCGCCCGGCGGATCCTTCTGTCCGGGTGGTTCAGGGCCGCGTCGATGACGGCGTCGGGCAGGTCACGACCCGCGCACATCAGCAGGCCGACCTCACCAGCCGCTGGATCGAGCAGGCGTGTCAGGACGTCGGAGGGCGCCGCCGGATTGAGGGCGATGCCGCGCAGCCACAGTTCGTGCAGAGAGTCGGACACCGCGTCATCCTGCCACCTCGCCTCCTGAACCGGGCCGCAGGACGGCTACCTCGTGGGCGCTTACCGGCGTCTCCGTCCGCAGGGATTTGGACCACGTGCCGCGGGCTTTGCTCTTCATGCGCACGCTGACCGTACGCGGCACACCGCCAGGCTCCGCATCCACCGCCGCCGGGGAACGCACGACATCCGGGGCAAGTCAAGCAACCGGGCGTTGCTGGAACTCGGCTACATCATCTTCCGCGCCCACAAGGTGTTCTCGCTTTGGGCAACAAACGTTCTCGCTACTGACCGACAAAGCCAGAGTGGCCGAGCGCAGCGCCGGTGGCGCGGGCCGTACGAAGCCCGCCAGACGCCCGCAAGGACGGGCGCGGCCCACATCCGGGCGGGGCGCGAAAGCCTTTCACAAGGGCATCCAGGCTCTGACTCGGTGCCTGGAGCGGGAAAGCGGCGGCACGACGGGGCGAGGGCATGTCGAGCTACTCCCGGACGGATGCCATGCCACCGGGTCAACCGGCGGCGTCCCGCTTCCTGACGGCCTCGAAGGGGGGTGTTGCCCGTGTACTGGTTGTCGCCCGCGGGGAGGCAGTTGTCCTCCCGGACGGTTCCCAGCCCGTCGCAGTGCTCGGAGCTCGTCCGGAAGAACACCGTGGTCGTGTGCGTACCAGGCCTGAGGCCGGGCAGCGCCGGGGACGCGAAGTAGGAGAAGGGCAGCCCTTCCTCGATCCGTACGAGGCGCAGGACCTCTGGCCCGAAGGAGAAGCTCCGCTCCTGCGGTGTACCGATGTCCTGGACGATCCGCACGCCGAGGAACTTCAGGACGAAGTCGTCCAGCGGCTTCGGCACGGACGGCGTGTATCCCGCCGGGTAGACGGCGGTGGCGGCGTCGGCGGCCGTGCCCCAGCTGGGGAAGCTGCGGACCCACGGCTTCTTCGCCACGGCGACGCGGCGGGCCGGCGGGCCGGCGGGCCGCCGGGCCGATGGGCCGATGGGCCGATGGGCCGATGGGCCGATGGGCCGATGATCCGTTCCCTGATCGACAGGAAGGCGTTGAGGTCGACCCCTTCCACCAGGCAGTGGTCCTCCGCCCCGGCGGAACGGGCCTGAGCCGTGCCCTGCGCCGTGGTCTCCTGCCAGCCCTGCACTGCCTGGGCCGTGCCGCTGCCCAGAGTCGTGAGAGGCCGGAAGCCATCGCGTGGAAGTACCTCATCTGCTCCCCTTTCCGCGGCTCCCCCGCCGCGGTCGCCATTGCCGGACCACGGCGGAGCACGGCCTCTGGCCTTCACCATCACCGCGGGCGCCGGGGCCGGCCGCCGGACGCGTTGGGGCCGGCGCCCGAGGCCCTCGCCGAACGCGGCCGCAGCGCCGCCGCTCAGGTGGCGACGACCGTGGACGTCGTGCGCGCGACCCTGGAACAAGATCGCCGGAGAGAACAAGGGCCGCTCGAAGGGCGGCGGCCCCGTCCTGCGTCTGGACGACGACGTCGAGGGCCTGCTCAAGGAGGTCCTGCTCAAGCAAGAGAAGAACCGCCGTGCTGCGCCGCCAGGGCATGGCCAGCCCGTCCCCGTGGAGCACCGACGCCCACGGCGTACACGCCTATGACGGGAGGTACTCCTTCCGCCAGGAAGGCCGTGACGGCGGCGGCGAACTGCTCCGGGGCGTCGTGGTGCACGACGTGACCGGCGGCCAGCTCCACCAGGCGCGCGCGGCCTTCCCGGAGGGCGACCATGGTCCGGGCGTGACCGGCCGTCAGCTCGTCGCTCTCCGTGCCGCGCACCAGCAGGGTGGGGCAGGGCACGGCGGTCCAGTCGGCCCGGTGATCACCGCACAGCGCCTTCTGGGACGCGATGGTGTCCTCGATGCCGAAGGAGAAACCCCAGTCCCTTTCCCGCCGGCGGAACGCGCATTCCAGGTAGGGTGCGGCCGAGCCCAGTGCCTCGGCCAGCGCCTGCCTGGACGGCGCGTGTGCGGGAAGGCGCGTGGTGAACGACCAGTCGCAGTCGACGACCGCGCCGATGTCCTCCACGATCAGCCGTTCGACCCGGTCGGGGTGGTGCGCGGCGAACTGGTAGGCGTTGACCCCGCCCAGTGAATGCCCCAGCACCGGCACCGGGCCGCATCCCAGGTGCCGGTGGAGGGCGAGGAGGTCGGCCACGTAGTCCCCCCGCCCATAGCTGTCGGCGCGGTCGGACTCCCCATGTCCGCGCTGATCGAGGGCGATCACCCGCCACCGAGGCGCCAGCGCCTCCGCGAGCGGGGCGAACGCCGATGCCTCGTTGTAGTGCCCGTGCAGGGCGAGGAGCGGCTTCCCCTGACCGCCGAAGTCCAGGTACGACAGCCTCCGCCCGCCTGTCGTGAAGTATTCGCGCATGGTGCCGATCGTAGGATCCGGCACTGACAGTCCGCGGCGGTCGGTCAGGCGCGGGCCCGGTCCGGGGCGGACCGGGGGCCCCTCAGGTGCGGCCGGTCCCGCTCGGCGACCTCGGTGAGGGGCCGGCGGCGCGGAGCAGCACGTCGAGGACGCGGTCCGGTTCGGCGGCGTAACAGTGGGCGAACCAGGCCTTGTTGGCCTCGACCACCGCCCAGCCGCCGTCGGCGAGCCGGCCGATGTCCAGACAGCCCGCGCTGGGCAGGCCGGCGGCCGTGGCCTCGAGGACGGTACGGCCGAAGGCACGGCTCTCCGTGTCCAGCGGCACCGGGTCGAGGCGTCCGTGGACGGCGCAGCGGCTGCCGGCGACGGCTTCGCCGTCGATGACGAACAGCCGGTACTCGGCCTCGAACTCCACCACCCCGCTGACCGGCACCGGCGTGGCCCCGTCAAGCCCGCCGGGCAGCGGCCCGCCGCCGGTCCCGTCCGCGTGGACGGCGGCGGGCAGCAGATCGAGCTTGGCCGAGGGCGGTTTCACGAAGAGCCGCTCCCGCAGCATCCGGGCCTCGGCCAGGGTGGTGAGCCGCACGGAGCGCCGCAGGAGAGGGCGCGGTACGCGCGTCAGCCACTCGTCGGCCGGCTCCAGCAGCCCGAGGCCCAGCGGACCGGCCCCGCGGGCGGCCGCACGGGGGCCGCCGTACCAGTGCACCCGGCGCCCCTCGGCGTGCGCCGCGCGGCCGACCACGTCGTAGCCGCGCCATGCGGCGGCGCGGGCGAGGAGTTCGGCGGTGGAGGTACGGGGGCGGGCAGGAAGAGTGCGGGCGGGGTACGGGCTTCCATTCCGCCGACCTTACGGGCTCCGGCAGCGGCCGGCTGCGGCTTCGCGGCGCTGTCGTCACCTCCCGATCCCACCGCGTTCGCGGTGCGTCTCGCGCGTGGCCACATCCGCACCGGGTTGTTCGAATTCGAATCACTCGGTATCGTCGAAGCAATTCGATTCAAATTTGAACTTCGCAAGGGAGAAGCCCGATGCCGGTACGCCGCCTCAACCACGCGGTGCTCTACGTCCGCGACGTCGCAGCCTCGGCCGCGTTCTACACCGACGTGCTGGGCTTCAAGGTCGACACCGAATTCCCCGGGCGGGCCGCCTTCCTCAGCGCCCGGGAAACGCTCAACGACCACGACCTCGGCCTGTTCGCGATCGGCGCCGACGCACCCGGCCCGCAGGCGGGCCGGGTCGGCCTGTACCACCTGGCCTGGGAGGTCGGCACACTGGGCGAGCTGGCCGAGATCGGCCGGACACTCGGCCAGCGCGGGGCGCTGGTCGGCGCCACCGACCACCACCGCTCCATGTCCTTCTACGCCAAGGACCCGGACGGCAACGAGTTCGAGGTGATGTGGCGGGTGCCGCGCGAGGGTTGGGCGGCACCCGGCGAGGCACCGAAGACGGGCCCTCTGGACCTGGAGGCCGCCATCGCCCGCTGGGGCGCCGACCTTGTCACCGGCGCCGCCGCCGGCTCCGCCACCTGAGGCTCACCCCGGGAACGGCGAGTCGATCCCCTTCCGGTGTGTGTCAGCTGATGCCGACGGCGGCCAGGGGTGGTGGTCCAGTCGGCGGCGACGGCCTGCCGGCCCACGGCCAGCCGGGGCGGCGCCGAACCCCGACGCACGAGTGGATGAACCGCCGTTTCCCGTCCCTGTGGTGCCCCCGGCCGGCATGGGCGCCCGCTGGCGGCCGATGTGACGACGCTCCCGCACGCCTGTGTGCGGGGGCCTGCACCAGATCGGCGAACTCACGGCGGAGCCGGGCCGCGAGCGTCCACACCGAGGGGTGCCGACTGGCCTTCGACCACGGGCACCCGCCGCGCACCCTGGCCGCGCTCGGTGTGCTGGCACCGCACGGCACGGCGGCTGTGGGCCAGGGCGAGTTCGGGGTTGTCGAGCGGCGGCATCGGGGCCTGGATGACGGGCGCACACCCCGATCCACACGACACGGCGACCCGGGAAACGCGGCGCATCGGCTCGGTCGCCTGAGAGCCGTCGTCGTTCAGGCCTTCCTGAGCAGCTGGGTGGCCGCGCGGCCGAACACGAGGCGGGCCGTCCGCTTCAGGACGCCGCCGAAGAGGCGCGGCAGGCAGCGGATGCGCAGTTCCTCCCGCCACACCACCCGGCTGCGGCCCCCCGGCCCTGGCCGGACCTCGATCTCCGCCCAGCCCAGGACGACCCGGCCGCGCTTCTCCAGCCGGCACAGGCCGGGCTCGTCGCCCGCCGGCGGGCGCCAGACCGTCACCTCCATGACGTCGTCGACGGTCACCGGTCCGACGCCCGACCGGGCCACGAAACGCGTGCCCTCGCGGGTCGGCAGCGCGGTGAGCACCTCGATCCTGGTCAGCGTGACCACGTCGGCGTGGCGGGGCCATTCCGTCAGCCTGCGCCACGCCTCCGCGGGGGCGAGCGGGGGATTGCGTTCGAAGGAAAAGGTGGGCACGCAGCAATCGTAGGGAATCGGTGCCGTCCACCGTGCGGCACGTCCCCCGCAGCCCACCGCCGTACAGGGTGAAGATGACCGAACCCCTCGACACCGCGCCCCCTGAGGGCCCGGCAGGGGCCTTCGGGTCCAAGGGGGCGGGCCGGGCCCACAGCATCGGGCCGGGCAACGTGCGTGAGGGCCGCCTCCCTGGCTCGGGAGGCGGCCCTCAACCGGCGGGCCTGCGATCCGGCCGCCCGCCGCATCCGGAAGATCCCCGCAGCGTCAGTCACACCCTGCAAAGATCACCGTCATGGGTCCGAGTGCGGTCGTCAGCCCGGGCACTTCAGACCGGTCCGCGCGGACTTCACCGCGCTGTCCAGCATCTGGGCCTGCGGCTTCAGCTTGGTGGCGGCCTCGGCGCCGGCGGTGTCGTCCGGCAGGCCGTCCCAGGTCTTCTTCAGCCCGTCCGCCGCGGACTTCACGGCCTCCCTCTGCGCCGCATTCCATTCCGCCGTGGACTTCGCGACCGCATCCCAGCCGTCCCTGACGTCGTCGTACGCGCTCTTGACCTGGTCCTTTGTCGCCGACGCCGGATTCAGTCCGAACAGTGCCGTCGCGTCGGAACGGAGCTTGTTCAGGTCGGTGCACAACTGCGCAGCCGCTGCACTGGAGTTGGGGCTCGGATCGGCCGCGAAGGCGGGAGAAGCTCCGCCGACGGAAAGGGCCAGCGCTGCCGCCGCGCTCAGGGCAGTACTCGGAATGTGCCTCATGGGTTTCCCCTCGTACGGGATTCCTCGGGTCGTCCCCGCCCCTGACAACCCCGAGCTTCCGGCTAACCACGCTGACACAGCCCACCGGACCCCGCAATCCGCGGCCGCCACGCCCTGGCAGTGCATGGCCGGCCCGCCTTGTCACGTCGGCGGCGCGGCAGGACCAGCGCGAGGAGGACGGACGGCTCGTATCCGCAGGGGCCGGTGTTCGGCCAGGCAGCGACGACGCGGGCGACGGCTTCGGCCTGCGTGGTGTGGAAGCCGCGCGGTCCGAAGGCGACGGACCAGGCGTGACAGCGGCCCCGGGAGCCGATGGCGCCGCCCTCGTCGGTGATGGGGCCGATCCCCGGCCCGTGAGGACGCCGCCCCGCACGGTCGCGGGCTTCCAGCGGCCGGAGCGAGCGCGACGGTGGCGACGAGGTCCTGGGGGTCACCCCGGAATCGACGGTCACTCCGTGTCACGGTAGCTGGGGCGGGTTAGCGCGCTGGGGTGAAGGCATCACAGCTGGTCAGTGCGATCTACCAGGCCGTTGACGGGCGTGTCGTCGGAACGGGAGGGCAGCTCCGGTTGCGGTGCGTGACGGGATGGCGGTGAGTGGTAAAGGGCATCCACCCCGCCCCGGGCCGACTCCGGCCACACCACACCGTCATCACCGAACAGGAGCAAGCCGTTGCACCGCATGACCCGCTATTCCGTTCCCGCCGCCCTCTGCGCGACCCTGCTGACCGCGTCACCGGGTATCGCGGCAGTCGCCCGCGGCCCCGAGCAGCCGCCCCTCAGCGTCACAGGAGAAGCCGTCCCCGGCAGTGACGCGTTGCTCGCACAAGTCCAGTCGCTCGGCGCTGCCGCCGGGGTGCTGGAGCCCGTCACGGATCTGCTCTCGGCGGTGCTGAAGTCGCCGGACGGGAAGGTGTCAGCGGCTGAACTGGCTGCGGTCAAGGCGAAGATCGAACCTGCGTTCGCAGACCTGAAGAAGTCCGTCCCCGCCGCACAGACTCCGGCGAAGCCCGTCGTCAACGCCCCGGCGAAGCCCGCCAACCCGCCGGCCGACCCGGTGGCGAAGCCCCCGGTCGCGAAGCCGGCCGACCCGGTGGCGAAGCCCCCCGCTGCCGAGCCCGCGAAGCCCGCTGCGCCGATCGCCCAGCCCCCGGCCGCCACGCCCGCGAAGTCGCCCACCGTGCTTCCGGCGGCCGCCCCCGAGTCCGCCCGTGTCGAGCAGGCTTCCGCCGCGATCGACAAGCTCAAGGGCTCCGTCGACGGCCTGCTGATGGTCGCCGAGAAGGGCGCCACCACGGCCGACGCCAAGGCCAAGGCGAACATGGTCGTGACCGACCTCGGCACCGCCCTGGTCGCCCTGCTCAACGTCCACAAGGCCCCCATCGCCTGAGTGCGGTCCCGCACCGAGCCGTCCCCGGCGTCCCTCGGGCGCCGGGGACGGCTCGCGTCCGCCCTCTGCACCGCCGCAGCCGCCTCCCCGCGAACCAAGTGCGCGGTCGGCCGAGATCACCGAGCCCTAGAAGACTGATGAAGATGTTGGGTTCTGGCCCCGCCGCGTCAGCGGTGGGGCCAGACTCGTGTTGTGGTTCAAGGGGAGTGGGTCGGGGAGACGGTCGGACCTGATGTGTGGGCGACGTGCCGGGAGTTGATTCCGGCTGGGAGTGTGTTCGCGTTCCTGGCCGAGCACCGTGGCCGGTTGTTCCCCGCGGCGATGTTCGCGGACATGTATCCGTCGGCGAACGGGCGGCCGTCCATGCCGCCGCAGATTCTGGCCGCGGCGATCACATTGCAGGCCCTGCACGGCATGTCGGACTTCGAGACGGTCCAGGAACTGCGGTGTGACCTGCGGTGGAAGGCCGCGTGCGGGCTGGGACTGCATGACACCGCGTTCGACCCGTCGCTTCTGGCGTACTTCCGGCGCCGGCTGGCCCGCTCCACCAGCCCGAACCGGGCCTTCGAGGCCGTGCGGGAGGTCGTGAAGGCCACCGGTGTCCTCAGGGGCAAGCACCGGCGGGCACTGGACTCCACCGTGCTGGACGACGCGGTCGCCACCCAGGACACCGTCACCCAGATCATCGGCGCCATCCGGGTGGTGATCCGGGAAGTCCCCGGCGGCGCCGAGGCTGCCGCCGCGCAGTGCACCGCCCACGACTACACCGACCCGGGCAAACCCCGCATCACCTGGAACGATGCCCAGGCACGAGCCAACCTGGTCGACGCGCTCGTCGGCGACGCGGTCAGACTGCTCGGGCATCTGCCCGAGCAGGAACTGGGCGAGAAGGCAGCGAACGCGGTCGGCATCCTCGCGCTGGTCGCCGGGCAGGACGTGGAACCGGCCGAGGACTCCGACGGCCGTGACGGCCGCTGGCGCATCACCCAAGGGACCGCCCCGGACCGGATGATCTCCACCGTCGACCCCGAGTCCCGGCACATCCACAAGACCCGCTCCCATCAGCAGGACGGATACAAGGCCCACCTCGCCGTCGAGCCGGAGACCGGGTTATACACCGCCGTCGCCCTGCGGCCCGGGGCCGGGCCAGAGCACCACGAGGCAGCCGTCGGCCTTGAACTGCTGGCCGAGGAGGACACCCCGGTGGACGCCTTCGGTGACACCGCCTACTCCACCGGCGACGCCCGCCAGGCCCTCGAAGAGGCCGGACACCGGCTGTTCCTCAAACCCGCCCCGCTGCGGCCGGCCGTCCCAGACGGCTTCACCCTCGACGACTTCGCCATCGACACCTCGGCCGCCACCGTGACCTGCCCCCAAGGCCACACCGTCGGCCTGTCCGAGCCCGGCGGCCGCCACCACCAGCGCAGGGCCGTCTTCGGGAACGTGTGCACCCGATGCCCGCTGCGTGAGCAGTGCACCAAGGCCAAAGCCGGACGCGTCCTGACCATCCGCCCCCACCATAATCTCCAAGCCGCGGCCCGCCGCCAGGCCGCCACCGACCCCGCCTGGCAGGCCGACTACCGCCGCTGGCGGCCACCAGTCGAACGTGCCGTCGCCTGGCTCGTCCACCACGGCAACCGCCGACTCCGCTACCGGGGCACCATCAGCAACAACGCCTGGCTCCACACCCGAGCAGCCGCCCTCAACCTCCGCCGCCTGATCAACCTCGGACTCACTCACACAGGCGGCACCTGGCACCTCGCACCGGCCATCACATAACCAGAGGGGCCGCCCGGCCTACGGCCGGACGGCCCCTCAACAAGATCTTCATCAGTCTTCTAGGCCGTGTTTTAGAACTGGGGTCCGTGTCTCGCCTCGTGCCGTGATGATCTCGGTGTGGGGCGAGGGGATCTTTCAGACGATCAGTGGGCGGTGCTGGGGCCGTTGTTGCCGGTCGCGGGGCTGGGCAGGCCGTCGGTGCGCCGGCGGCGGTTGATCGATGGGATCCGCTGGCGGGTGCGGACCGGTGCCCCGTGGCGTGATCTGCCGGCGGAATACGGTCCGTGGCAGACGGTCTATGGGCTGTTCCGTCGCTGGCAGCGCAATGGCGTCTGGTCGTCGGTGCTGACCGCGTTGCAGGCCCGGGCGGATGCCGTCGGGCTGATCACCTGGGACGTGAACGCCGACTCCACGATCTGCCGGGCCCATCAACACGCGTCCGGCGCCCGTCGGGACGGTCAAGCCCAGAAGGAGCCGCCGGGCGGCCACCAGGCCGAACCGGACGATCATGGCCTGGGCCGGTCCCGCGGGGGCTGGACCACGAAGATCCACCTCGCCTGTGAGCAAGGCCAGCGGCCGTTATCGGTGCTGGTCACAGCCGGTCAGCGGGGAGATTGCCCGCAGTTCACGGCGGTGCTGGAAGCTATCCGGGTCCCTCGTCTCGGCCTGGGCCGGCCCCGGGTCCGCCCGTTGCGGGTGCGGGCCGACAAGGCCTACTCATCGCGCGCGAACCGTGCCTATCTACGGCGGCGCGGGATCCGCTGCACCATTCCGGAACCTGCCGATCAGGCCGGTCACCGTAAGCGCCGGGGAACAGTCGGCGGGCGGCCTCCGGCCTTCGACCGTGAGGACTACAAGGCCCGGCACGCGGTCGAGTGCGGCATCAACCGGCTGAAGAGGAACCGGGCGGTGGCCACCCGGTTCGACAAGCGCGGTCCGCTTCGAAGCCACCGTCCTCGTCGCCGCGATCAACGAATGGCTGTGACCTGCCGGGCGTGTCGGTCCCGCATGTCATTCTGGCCGCGATCAGGTCAGCGGGTTGAGGGGATGTGGTCCCTGGACGCAGGGAAGCCGATCACCGACTTGAAAAGCTGTGACGAGTTCGTGTTCGCCAACGCCGCGCAGAGCGCCGGAAACCCGGCGGGCCCCAACCCCGTCGGTTACAGCGGCGCGGAGAGTGCATACAGACCTATCTCAAGCGCAACGCCGACGACACCAAGACGCTCCACCTGCGGCCGAACACCCCGGCACCGAGGCCGGTCCTCGATGTCGAACTGGCAGAACACCCAGTCGATGCGGCCGTTCGGCGACTTCATCAAGGATCAGCGCTTGATGGAGGACGACGGCTACTGGGTCGACCTCGACGGATTCACCGCACCCACTCCGTAACCGGACCATGAGAAGTGCCCCCGGCCGTCTTCGGTTCCGGGGGGCACTTCTGTTTCACGGCGTCGCGGCCTCACAACCAGACAAGTCGCCCATCGACAACAGAACAGGGCGGATAGTCCCCTGTGCCGATCCTCGTCAGCATCTCCGCCACGGAGTCGAAGTAGTGGGCCAGTGACGGGTGCTCGCCGGTGGCCGTGGGCTCACCCACGAACCATTTGCCGATACGTCCGTCCGTCACATCGATGAACCGCCCCGTCCAGGCATCCTGATCGGACAGGAACGGGATCCACTCCTCGCGCCATTCGTCGCCACCGGACAAGGGGTGGTTGGCGTAGAGCTTCTCCATCGCCCGGATGCCCAGAAAGAAGCTCGCCTCGTCCGGGAACCCGGCGTAACCGCAGCAGGCGACGTCGTCGTCCACATCGTCCTCGGGGAGATCCAGGTTGTTCTGCAGCAGCCACACGCGCAGGTCCTGATGCAAGGAGACACCCATGCGCTCCTCGGCGGCCGCGAGTACCCGCTCCGGGGCCGGGCCGGGCAGGTCCGCGTGATCGGCCGGCGCATGTGCCCGGAGGAGATTCATGACGCGGGACCAGCTCTCCGCCACACTCATTCCCCGCTGCCCCTCTCTGCACGGATGCGCTATGCCACTCAACGGGCTCGCCCACTGTAACCGTCTAGCACTGCGGGCCGGTCGAAGCGCCCCCGCCGCTGCTGGAGCCTACGCTCTCTGCGGTTTGCGCCGCTTGCCCCATCTGCCATGCGGCCTGTTCCGGTCCTGGGCCGACATCACAGCGTCGAACTGGGCTTCGGTGGTTACTGCTCGTGGCTCAGGTGCGAGTGTGGTCGCAGCCGATCGCCACGGGACAGCCGATGCCCAGCCGGCCACGGGCATGGGTCTCTGAGGCTGACCCCGTGGAGTGGACACCCTGACAATGGATCTTGCTGGTCCAGGGAGGGATGTCCAGGCGGGACGCAGGTCTCCGTACTCAGACGGCCGCCGCCACGGCCAGCCGTCCTCGACCACGCAATGGGCCAGCCGCAGGCGTCCGGTCTCGGTCAGGGGTGCATTACGGTGGGGCACGAGGGCCTTTCTGGTCGCCGGTGCAGATGTCGCAATCCACACCAGGCCAGAAGGCCCTCACCCATTTCAAGATCTCTCAGCCGAGACCTGCATCACCCGTCCACAACCTCCCTGGACAGAACAGAACCCCCTGGCCACGAGGTTGAAGACTCAGGGAGGCTCAGAGCAACCCACGGGATGTCGCACAGTACTCCCCGGCAACCGGATGGATGAGGACCTCGTGGTCGCGTGCGTAGGCGGCGATGGCGTCGGTGGCCTGGAATTCGCCGCCGGCCGGGGAGGGCACCCCTCCTGGATGATTGGGAAGAGGGTGGGGTCGCCTGCCTCCTCGTCTCCCACCCACTGCCCGTCGTACGTTGCATGAGCCCCCGTGGCAAGGTCAACGAGACCGGTGGCGCCGAGGCCACCGCCAAGACCGGATGAGCCGGGACGGGTGCGCGAAGCCCTGCCCTTTCCCCGAAGCCTTCTCAGGACGCCAGCTCGTGATAGTGGTCGTCGCGGCCCGAGGTCACGGTGCCGCCGTCGCCGTCGCTCGTCGGTACCTCCCCCGCTGGCAGGTCCCTCAATTTGGACACCTGGACGGAATCCACCCGAGGCCCGGTCAGAGCACGGGGCACTGCCCAGTCGCGCAGTCCGTTGTCGGACCCGTCCCCTTGCTGCACGCCGAACTGGTCCGCAGTGAACTCGGAGCAGGTCATGGTCAGCAGTCGGGCGGTCCAGCTGTTCACCGCCTCCACCGCGAGGATGTTTTCCGGGGCCGGCGAGCAGGCGGACAGACCACCGGTCGTCAGCGGCACCGTGATGGTCGTTCCGAGCCGGGAGTGGCGGCGACGAGCAACCGGGTTCACGGTCTCGGCCCGAGCTCGTCGGGGGCCCACGGCAGATACCCGCCTCACCACGAGTTCGCCTCTGCCTCGAACCTCTCCAGGCACGCCTCCCCGGACGTGGAGGCATGGCTCGCGAAGAACCCGCACGTCCACTTCCGCGAAACCCTTCACCCGGACCACCCCACCGAAGTGACGCAATCAGGATCACGAGACACTAGTTCGCGCACTCGACCCAAATCGGGAGTTCGACGAGCCCGTTCATGACCGCAGTATCGTGGAAACGCAGCTCTGACGGCTCCACGGTCAGGCCGAAACTCGTCGTTCCCGAGAGGAATACGCGCAGGGCCTGCGCCGCGATGAGCCGCGTGACCGGAATGCCCAGGCACGAGTGCTTCCCACGGCCGAACGTCAGGTACTCGAAATCCCGGCCGCGCGTGGGGTCGAACCTGTGGGCGTCGGGAAGCACGGACGTGTCCCTGTTGCAGACGTCCACCCCGATGACGAGCAGGGTGCCGGCGGGAACCGCGTACCCGCCGATCACGGACGACTCCTTCGACATCCGGTAGATCCCCCGCGCGATCGGGCTCGCGTACCGCTGCACCTCATGGACGAGGCCGGGCAGCAGCGTCTCGTCGTCGCGCACGAGGCTTTGGGTCTTCGGGTCCTGCGCCAGGCAGAGGATGCCGTTCGTGATCAGCGCCGCCAGCACCTCGACGCCCGACAGCGCGAGCAGCCGGGTGTTCGCCGCGACCTGCCGGTCGTCGAGGGAGGGGAGCTCCGCCATCAGGTCCGACACGAGGTCGTCGGCGGGGCGGGCCCGCCTGTCGCGCACCCAGTCGACGAGGGTGGCGTCGAGCTCGCGGACCGGGTATCCCCCGTACACCGCGGCCCGCAGGGCCGAGACGAGCTTCTCGTCGAGTCCGAGCAGGCGCGACATCACGCTGTCGGCGATGGGCACGCCGATCGACGCGACCGCGTCGAGCCTCCCCAGCGCGAGGGCGCTCTCGACCACCTGCCGCACGTCCTGGACCAGCTGGTCCGAGACGTCGCGCACGCGGGTGTCGATGACCCTCCGGAGCGCGCGCCGCACGCGGCGGTGCTCCTCCCCGTCGGTCTGGTTGACCGCGAAGACCTCCTCGGACGCCGCGTGCGGATGCGAGCCGTCCGGATGCGCCTCGTCCGGCTCGTCGAAGACGCTCGCCATCAGTTCGCCCGCGCTGCCGTAGGTCTCCACGTCGGACAGGATGCGGGTGGCTTCGCGGTGATCGTTGACGAGCAGGCCCAGCCCGGCCGTCCCCATGCGCATGGGGACGACAGGCCCGGGCTGCTCCCCCGGCCCTCGCGACACGGTCCGCTCGTCGAGCGTCCTGCGGAAGAGGATGTGGCCTTCAGACACACCAGACTCCTTGTCTCACGGCGATGCCCACGGCGTGGTCGCCGGCACGAAAGACGAGGTCGTGCAGTTCGAGGGCGTCCAGGCTGGCCGCCTCGGCGGGGGTGAGCGTACGCCCCCAGCGGCCTTCGTCGAGGATGGCCGCCGCCGGTTCCGAGCGGTCGACGTCGATGCGGCGGCGCTCCCCGTGGCGGGTGTCCTCGACGGCCAGGAACGTCGGACCGCGCCGGACGACGAGGGCCCTTCCCTCCTGCGCCGACCACGCGAAGGAGCCGTCCGGCCGCCGCGGCGGGTCGAGGTGGCGCAGGCCCCCGACCTCCAGGGTGCCGCAGTCGCCGCTCCACGAGACCCGCAGGCCGACCCCGCGGGCGTCACGGAGCAGCGCGATCAGGGAGACGAGTTCGTCGTCGCCCATCTCCTGCAGGGCGAAGTGACCGGTCAGTCTGATCCCGGCGTATCCCGACCGGGTCAGGGCGACGAGGTCCTGCCTGCTCCGCACCGAGTGGAGGTCCACCGGCGCGAAGAGCCTCCGCCGGTTCGACCGCCGCTCTGCTGTCTGCTTCGTCACCAACGCAATCCCGTCGCGAGCGCCAGATAGGTCGAGTCCTCATGGAAGACGATGCCGAGCTCCGTCCAGTTCTCGACGAGCTCTTCGAGCTGACCTTCCCGCAGGTCGATCTCGAGCGAGCGCATCGCGGAGGCGAGCGCGGGAAGCGTCTTGCCCTTCGCCAGCGCCCGGTACGCCTCGGCTTCGAGCCCCGGCCGGAACACCAGCTCACGGGAGGGCCAGGCGGGCCGGTCGTCGATGACGACGAGCGAGTCGTCCGGCGACGGCAGGGTGACCAGCCGGGAGACCGAGGCGGTGTCCTTCCAGCTCGCGACCGCTTCGCGCAGCAGCTGGTTCGTCGCGGGAGAGAGGCCGGCGGGCGCGGACTCGAACACGTAGACGAGGTCGTCGAGGCCCTCCGCCACCCCCTCGTAGGCGCTCACCAGGTTGAGCGAGGGGCCGAGCGCCTGCAGACCGAGGGCGGGATCGTCGAAGTAGGGGCTGAAGCGTTCCAGCTTGATCGGGAACGCCCCGGCGGGCGGCGTCAGGTGGTGGAGGGACGGGAGCGAGGCGATCAGCGCCTCGTAGTCGCTGTCCTGCTCCCCGGGGAAGCCCACGAGGATGTTCCACGAGGGGTAGATCCTGCAGGTGGCGCAGTCGCGCAGGAACCGCACGTTCTGCCATCCGGTCACCCCCTTGCGCATGATCCGCAGGATGGGCGTGCACAGGCTCTCGACACCCGGCTGCAGCTGTGTGAAGCCGGCGCGCGCGAGGGACTCCAGCTGACTGAAGTTGAGGTTCGACTTCACCTCGGCGAACAGCCGGACGTCCCACTCGGCGGGCAGCGCCAGATCCGAGGTCAGCTGCACGACGTGCTCGGGCGCCAGGATGTTGTCGGAGAACACCAGGTCGAGCACGTTGTGCCGGCGGATGGCCCGGCCGGCCTCCGCCCGCACGCGCTCGGCGGGCTTCGCCCGATGGGTCATGGCCGACCCGTTCAGGCCGCAGAACGTGCAGTGGTGCTTCGCGCCCCACCAGCAGCCGCGGCTGGCCTCGAGCGGGATCTTGACGTCGATGAACGGCGCGGCCGGGGACTTCCCCAGATCGCGGAAGTAGTGGTCGTAGGTGGGCTCCGGCACCACGTTCATCGAGACGGGCGTCCGCCCGATGGGGTTGCTGACCGTGGTTCCGTCGGCGTCGGACCGCCAGCACAGGCCGGGCACGACACGGAGCAGTTCCTCGTCCTTCTTCCCGTCACCGCTGCGGCATTCCGCGATGTGGGCGATGAGCGGCGCGATCGAGTGCTCCGCCTCCCCCCGGATCACGTAGTCGAACTCCGGGCGGGCGCGGTGGACCGCCGTGCCCTGGACGCCGTCGCAGTTCGCCCCGCCGAGGATCGTCACGACGTCCGGCCGCAGCTGCTTGACGCGGTGCGCGAGCGCGAACGAGGCGATGTTCTGGTCGAAGGTCGTCGTCAGCCCCAGGACGTCGGCGTCCGAGGCCACGAGGTCCCGGGCCAGCTCGTCGATGAAGGCGGGCGCCGCGCGGAACATCGCGCAGTAGGCGTCGACGTGCTCGCTGTCGCGTATGAGGTCGTAGAAGCTCGTGCTCCGTGGGTCGACACCGGGGCGGAAACAGCTGGAGAAGACCCATTCGCCGACCCCGAACACTTCGGCGTCGACGATCAGCTCGTAGTGCCCGCGTTCGAGGCCCGCCTCCCGGACCAGGTGGTCGAGCCACCGGATGTTGCCGTAGACGACGTCGAGCTTCTCGACCTCTGCGCGCCGCTCGAACAGCGGGGCGACCGTGCTCAGCGCCAAGGAGGGCATGTCGACCACGGCCCAGGGCATGCAGACCAGCGCGACCGAGAGGGAGTCCTCATGTACGACCGGGGGGGAGAGATTCAGCACCGGTTGTTCGTGCCCGATCTGCATCAGTTCCACTTCGGCTCCTCATCGATCAGGGGCATTGGCCGAGACGGGCTGTTTCAGGATTCCTCCGGGGCGGCGGCCTGCTCGCTCCCGGTGCTCACCCGCGTCCCGCGGATGAGCACCGGGAGCCACAGGAGACACGCCAGCAGGGGGACCGCGGCGTAGACGGCCATGCCCACGCTGGAGCCCAGTCCGCCCATGAGCGCGCCGAGGACGAGATAGCCGATGCCGATGAGCACCGACTCCACGAACGCGATCATCGACAGCAGGCCCGCCCGGTGGCGCGAGGGCACCGCCTCGTTGAACACGTTGTCCACGAGCACGGCGGTGATCTCGGGGATTCCGACCAGGAGCAGGAACGCGGCGATGGTGACCCAGACGAGGCCGAGGCCGGTCAGGCCGAGGGCCGCGGCGAGCGCCAGGAGCGACAACGGGGCGATGATCCGGTACCCGATGCGCCGGTCGGCGCGGTCCGACAGCAGGGGAGTGAGGCCGCCGATGAAGAATCCCGCCGAGATGACCACACTGACCAGCGCGGTGCTCGCACCCTGATCGGAGAGCGTCTTCTGGGTGAAGATGATGTAGGGCGTCAGCGTCGCGTGCATCAGTCCGGACACCACGACGAGCGTCACGAGCGCCGGCGTGGCGACCCGGAGCATGGCCCGCCAGGCCGTGGTGTCGCCGTGCTCCTTCCCGGCGCCGTCCTGCTCGTCCACCGCGTCCGCGCCGCGGATCTCGGGCACCCGGGCCAGCAGCACCAGCACGGCCACGACGAGGCACGACGCCGAGGCGGTGTAGACGATTCCCCAGGAGAACCGCTGAAGCTGGCCGCCGAGGATGATGGCGGCCCCCGAGGTGACCGTCCCGAGCATGGTGAACCGGGACCTGATCCTGACGTAGCCGCTCGTCGCGCCGCGGCGCACGAGCAGGTCGTACAGCAGGGCGGTGTCCGAACCCGACACGCAGGCCATGCCCACGCCCTGGCCGATGAACAGCGCCAGGAAGAGCCAGTAGTCGGAGGTCGCCACCTGACCGAGCAGACATCCGGCCACCAGCACCTGGCCGATCACGATGCTGGCACGCCTGCCGATCCGGTCGGCGATGATGCCCGTGGGCAGCTCCGCGAGTCCGCTGACCAGGAAGAGCAAGGTCTGGAGGAGGGCCACCTGCGCGGCGGAGAAGCCTTGCTGGTAGAGGAAGATGACGAACACGCCGCGCTGGAACATCGAGTTGGAGAGCACGGCGTAGATGTAGAACGGGCGCGTGACGTCGCGTGCCACGTCGGCCGCCGCCGATCCGTCAAGGGCCTCTGTGGTGCCGGTCATGCTGCGGGTCCCCCCTGGTGACTCCGGTGGTCAAGGACGTTCTCCACCATCACGGGCGGATTCGGCTCCTGCTCGGTCGCGTTCACTTACCAGCTCACCGGCATGCCCTTGAGGCCGTACCCGAGACCGTCGTCCATGAACGGGAGGCTGTCGAGGTCGACGGCCAGGGCCAGGGTGGGGATGCGCCGGAACAGGGCGGTGAACACGACCTGGAGCTCCAGGCGGGCCAGCGGCTGGCCGGTGCACTTGTGCACACCGAACCCGAAGGCGAGCTGCTGGCCGGCGTCGCGGCGCAGGTCCAGCTTCTCCGGGTCGGGGAACACGCTCGCGTCGCGGTTGCCGATCTCCTCCGGGAGGATCAGGCCCTCGCCGGCGCGGATCAGCTGTCCGGCGATCTCGATGTCCTCCACGGCCACGCGGCGGCGGCCGGGCTGGACGGTGGTCAGGTACCGCAGCAGCTCGTCGACGGCCCCGTCCACTCCGGCCTCGTCGGCGTCCCGCAGCACGGCGATCTGGTCGGGATGGAGCAGGAGGGCCAGCGTGCCCAGAGCGATCATGCTGGCCGTGGTCTCGTGCCCGGAAATCAGCAGGAACAGGACCAGCATCACCAGTTCGTGCCGGTTCAGCTGGCCTGTGGCCAGCCGTTCGGTGGCGAGCTGGGACAGCAGGCCGTCATCGGGGTGGGCGAGCTTGTGGCCGATCAGCTTGGCCAAGTAGTGGTACAGCTCGCGTTCGGACTTGCTCGCGACGTCGGCCGGGACGTCGCTCTCGGTCACCGCCCTGATGGCGCGGTGGAAGAAGTCGTGGTGCTGGTAGGGGACGCCCAGCACGTGGCAGATGACCCTGGACGGGATCGGCAGGGCGAACTCCGACACGAAGTCCGCGGGCTTCGGGCCGGCCAGCAGGGCGTCGATGCGCTCGTCGACGACCTGCTGGATCGTCGGCCGCAGCTTCTCGACCATGCGGGGGGTGAACGGCCGGGCGATCATCCGGCGCAGCCGGAGGTGCTCGGGGCCCTCCATGGCGGTCAGGAACTGGCCCTCGCCGTGGTGGTCGCGCAGGAACTGGGTGTGGAACGGGTAGCCCGGCTGCATCCAGTCCGCGCTGACCCGGCGGTCCGACAGCAGCGCGCACTGTTCCGCGTGCCGGGTCACCAGCCACGGGGTGCTGCCGTCCCACAGCCGGACCCGGACCAGCGGCGCCCGTTCCTGCAGCTCGGCGAGCCCGGGTGCCGGATCCAGCGGGCAGCCGGACGCCCGGGGCATCGGAAAGTACGGGATTGCCGTGGATTCCAGCTCGGGAACGTTGGCCTGCGAAGACGTCACAATCCTAGCTCCGTTCCGAACGTCCCATAACGGAAGAAACATCAACATGGGGGGCCGATGCCGGCTGAAGGGTGTGATCACCGAATCGGCTTCCGCAGCCAGCGGATTCCGGTGCTCGTTCTTTTGCGCCACAGAGTGGAAAACCGGCCATGTCCGGCCTCCCCGTTTGGCAGTATTCCGGACCCGAAGCACCCTACCCAGCATTGATCAAGCCCCACAAGAGGCAGGAAGACACCGCATCCGCCGGCCGGCGGAGAGCCGGAGCGCGTGCCCGGAGCGGGACTTCAGCCGTGTGAAATCGCCCAGATCGCTCGGACTGCTGGTGGTTGCCGCACCTTGGGGCGCCCTCCATCCAGAGTGGGTGGATACTCCCTCTCACTCCGCCGCGACAAGGTTTCTGGCCAGGGAATTCGCGGCCCAAGGCGTTGGCGGGCGCGGGAGAAGCGGAATCCAACGGACGGCGGCGGTCCCTCCGTCCGCCGCCGGGAAGCGGCTTCGGACGCCGTGCCGGGCCATGTATGCACGCACCATTGACAGGACCTCAAGAACTGGGTGGGATGAAGAGGTTGGTGCCAGTCCAGGTGAAGAAGGGACAACGATGATGCAGGAACTGCAGGACAGTCCGGTGATCGCGATGACCGAGGCCGAGCCGGACATGGTGCTTTTCACCGATGGCGAGGGGTTCGACCTCGTCGACGACGTGGAGCTCATCTCCCTGTCGTCGGCCACACTCGGTGCCATCGTCGCGCGGCGCTGCTAATCACATCCGATGGCGACTCCGAAACGACTGGCCCTCTCGTTCGCCGGGGAGGGCCAGGTGTCGGTCCGGACGTCCACGCGGAATGTTCGCGTGACGCTGGGTCGGCCCCTGATCAATTCCGACACCAATTCCCCTTTCTTCGTCCCTCTCGGACTTCTCTGCATCGCCTCTCCCCTGAGGGCGCACGGCCACCCCACCGTCGTCGTCGACCTGGAGTACGAGCACCGGATCGGCGTCTTCGAACCGAGTGACGCCGACTGGCTCGACCAGACCTGTGAGCGTCTGCTCGCCGCCGACCCCGACGTGCTCGGCCTCACCTGCCTCGCGGACACCCTCCCGTCGTGCCTCCTCATCGGGCGCCGGGTCAAGCAGCTCCGGCCCGGTGTCACGGTGGTGCTCGGCGGACCCGGGACGTTCGGCGTCTTCCCCGACGCCCTCCCGCGCTTCGCCGACTGCGTCGACTTCGTGTGCCGCGGCGAGGGAGAGCTCGCGATCACCGCTCTCGCGGACGCCCTCGCCGACGGGACCGATCCCGCCGAGGTGCGCGGCTTCTGGTCGTGCGTGGACGGCCAGGTGGTGTCCAGCGGGCCGCAGCCGACCACGAACCTGAACCTCGTGCCGATGCCGGCGTACGACGCCGTCCCGATGGGCGACTACATCCGGCTCTCGACCCCGCACATCTTCGATGTGCACATCGGCTCCGGGTGCACCTATTCGTGCAAGTTCTGCATGACGTCGACGTTCTGGGACCGCGACTTCCGGATCAAGGACCCCGCGGTCATCCTCGAAGAGCTGCGGTTCCTGCACCGCACCTACGGGGTCACCCAGTTCAACTTCCTGCACGACAATTTCGCCAACAAGCGCACGTACCTCGACGAGTTCGTCTCCTATTTCGCGGAGCACAACGACATCTTCGAGTGGGGCTGCGCGGTCCGGCCGGACAACGTCAATCCGTCCCTTCTGCGGCGGATGGCCGACGCGGGGTGCTTCAACATCTTCTGCGGCACGGACGCGGGATCGGAGAAGATCCTCAAGTCCATGCTGAAGATGCCCTCGACCAAGCGGACCTACGAGTTCTTCCGGTCCGCCCAGGAAGTCGGCATCCAGTTCGAGACGAACACGATTGTCGGTTACCCGGAAGAAGCCGCCGAGGACCTGGAGAAGTCCCTGGAGGTCGTGTTCGACGCGATCGCCTACGGGGCTGTCAACAGCGACCTCAGCGTGCTCCAGCCGCTCCCCGGCGCCGAGATCACCGGTGAGTACCGGGCCGAACTCGAACCGCTCAAGGGCGAACTCGACGTCATGGGGACCTTCCTCCCGCCGGACGTCCGCGCGCTCATCAAGGAAGAAGCCGAGATCTTCACCGGCTTCAGCTTCATCCGCAGCGGAAACCGGGAATACGAGTACTACCAGGATGTGCTGCGCCTTTCCAGGTATTTCACGCGCCGCTACTACCACCTGCTGCGGTTCCTGAAGCAGGGCGCGGGGCTCACGTACGTGGAAGTCATCGACGCACTCCTGGAGCGGTCCGACATGCCGGTCGAGGACGCGCTCGGTGAGATCCTGGCGAAGCTGGACGGCGCGCACGCGCGCACCGCCAGGGCGCTGTTCACGTACGACTCGATGCTCGCGGGGTTCCGTGGCGACGAGGTCGAGGAAGAACTCGTCAACGTGTACCGGCGGCCCGCCGTCGTGGGGGAGAAGCCGCATTTCCTGACCGCGGACCTCGACGTCGACGTCGTCGCGATGGTCTCCGACCCGCGGGAGATCACCTGGGAGCCGGAGCTGGACCGTCCGACCGTCGTGGTCGTGTACCGCGCGAGCGAGGCGGAGGTGTCGACCCTCCGTCTGACGCCGGGGCAGGCCAAGATGTTCAAGGCGCTCATGCCGCGCGGGAGCGAGGAGCGCGAGGCACTCCTCGCCCAGGTCGCCCCCGGACGGCTGCGCGAGGTCGCCACGGCGGTGGCGGGACTGTGCGCCCGGATCGACGCCTCGCCGGACGCCCCCGGGCGGACTCCGCCGGTGGCCGACAGCCCCCTCCCGGCCACGTGAGCGCCCCGCGCCCCGTCGTCGTCGAGGTGGACGACGACCCGATCCGGTGGCACGGACCCACGGGAGGCGACTACCTGAGCCGCTGGTTCGCCTCGGCGAGCCAGCACAGCAGGCTCGACCTCCTGTGGTGCACGGACGACGGACTCAGCCAGCACTACCGCGTCCAGCGGGACGCGTCCTTCTCCGACGGGAGCCCGGTGCGTGCGAGCGATCACGCCCGGGCGATCCGGACCGCGCTCACGGTGCCGTCGCTCCAGCGGTTCCTGATCGACATCCGCACGGTCCACACCTCGAAGGACACGCTGGTCATCGAGCTTCGCCGCCCGGCGCCGCACCTCCCCGGCCTGCTCCAGAGCGTCGACCTCGCTCCGGTCTCGCCGTGCGGACAGCTGTCCTCGGGCGCGTACGAGCGTGCCGTGCGCACCTCCGACGACGAGTACTGGCTCGAACCCGTCAGGGCCGGCACGCCCCCCGTGCAGGTGCTCGTGCGCCGGGATCCGCACGGCGCCCCAGAGCGGTTCCGGCGGGGCGAGGCCGACGTGACGTGCGCGACGGCGTTTCCGCTCGACCGCGTTCCGGACTTCGCGGACAGCGGGGCGTTCCACACGGCACCGACCGGGATCGAGATGTGCCTGGAGGCCGTCCCCGGCAGCCGGTCGGCGGTGGGCGACCCGGAGTTCCGCCGCAGGCTCCTCGGCGCGCTCCGCTACGACCGCCTGGTCGCCCGGTGCTGGAACGGCGTGGAGTCGGCGGCGCCCGACCACCACGTCGAGGCTCCGCCCAGCACCGCCGGCACCGGTGAACGCCTGCGCCTGGGGTACTGGGACTACTACCCCAACCTGGACGTGGCCGAAGAGGTCGCGGCCCAGCTGAACGAGAACCTCGGCGTCGAGGTCGAGCTGGCACCCGCCGACTTCGTCTCGGGCTCGGCCCAGTCCTTCGACCTGCTCCTCGCCCTGCGGGGCCCGCTCTTCGAGGATCCGATCGGAGCCCTGGACCTGCTCGACCCGGCACGCCGCGATCCGGTCCTCGCGCCGCTGCTGCGCCGGCTGTCCGAGGACCCGGACGACGAGGAAGCGGCCGACGAGCTGCGGCGAGCGGCGCGCGAGCAGTGCCCGGTCCTGCCGCTGCTGCGGCTCCGGGGCCACTGGCTGCAGCGAGAGGCACTGGCGGGCCGGCCCTGGCCGCCGATGGACGCCGTGCGCTTTCCCCGGTTCAGCTGGAGCGCCGGTTCTCCATGACCCCTGGCAAACGGTGATCTCGCTATGAAGGAAGGCCAGGGATGGCTGACGGAAGCGACCGCTACGTGCTCTCGCCTGCGGCGACCTGGTCCCGCGACGGCGACGAGCTGCGCGTCTTCTCCGACGAGGTACTGCTGGTCCGGCGCTGCCCCGAAGCGATGTTCGCATGGCTCGAAGCGGTCTCCGACGACCCGCTCGGCCTCCCGGTGCCGAGGGGAGGGAACACGGACGCCATCGTGCGCACGCTCCTTCGGCTCCGCCTCGTCGTCGCACCGTTCGACCGCTCGTGGGAGTCGTCCGCCTGGCGGAACCAGGTCGAGTACTTCGCGGCCCTGGGCCTGGACGCCGGCGCCGCACAGGAACGGCTGCGCGCGGCGCACGTGACCGTTCTCGGCGTCGGCGGCATCGGCGGCGCGGTGCTGGCCGAGCTCGTGGGTGCGGGCGTGGGCGGACTCACGCTCGTGGACGGCGACCGGGTCGCGCTGGAGAACCTCAACCGCCAGTACCTCTACCGACGTTGTGACGTCGGACGGGCAAAGGTCGATGTGGCCCGCGAGTGGGTGCGTGAGCGCCTCCCCGAAGCGGAGCCGACCGCTGCCATGGAGACCATCATGACCAGCGAGGCGCTGGTGCCGTACCTGCGCGAAGGCGGGTTCCTCGTCGTGGCGGCCGACCGTCCCGCGTCGCTGCCGGAAGTGTGCGCCCAGGCGTGTCTGGAGCGCGGAGTGTCGATGATGACGGGTGGCTGCGGCCTCCGGGTGGGGTCGAGCGGCCCGCTGATCCGGCCCGCCGACGTCCCGGCCTTCCTCGCGTCGCTCCAGGAGGCGAAGGCCGTGGCCGGAACCGCGGTCACGCCGATGGCGGCCTCGTTCGGCCCGGTCAATACGCTGGTGGGCGCGACGATGGGCCGTGATCTCATCTTCGGCATAATCGGTGTGAGCGCCCGGACGACTTCGCATCGCGTCGAGCTGCTGGGGACGGCTTTGACCCGAGAGTGCGGAAGGTGAGCTCTGGCCTCGATCTTTCGTGAGGGCCCGTCAGCTTTTCGGCGGACCTTTCGGTTTGTTCGGGTGGGGTTCTCGGTGTGCGCCCGGGTTGAGGGCCTGGCTGTCTCGTCGGGTGGGTGCCGGGTTCCACTGCTCAGGCCGCGGGATGCCGCGTTCCGCGGCGATGGGGTGACGCAGGAGCTGACCTGTGGCCGACAGGCTGAGGATTGTCTGGACGCCCACCCTCGGGTAGGCCCTGTTCTCCCGAAGCTACGGCGAAGTGACAAGTCCGTTTTGGAGCTGTGCGTCTACAGCCAGCTCAAGTCCTGCTCGGCCTCCGAGGTCGCCGCGGTGATCGAGGGCGTGCTACGGCACTGCACGGACGCGGAGATCGACCGGCAGTACACCGACACGCACGGTGCCTCCATCGTCGGCTTCGCCTTCGCCCACATGCTCGGCTTCAACCTGCTGCCCCGGCTGAAGAACGTCGGCTCCGCCCGCCTGTACCGGCCGGCGGCCGGACAGGACGAGACGTGGCCGAACCTGGCGTCGGTACTGTCGACCAAGACGATCGACTGGGACCTGATCCGCCAGCAGTACGACCAGATCGTGAAGTACACCACCGCCCTTCGCCTGGGCACCGCCGAAGCCGAACAAGTCCTGCGGCGCTTCACCCGCGGCGGGCCCAAAACCCCACCTACCGCGCGATCGAGGAACTCGGGCGTGCGGTGCGCACGGCGTTCATCTGCGACTACCTCACCGACGCGGAGCTACGCCGCGAGATCAACGACGGGCTCCAGGTCGTGGAGAACGGGAACAGTGCCCAACCACGACCTGTTCTACGGCAAGGACGGTGACCTGAGCGGCTCCGACAAGGAGTCCCAGGAGGTCTCCATGCCGGCGCTGCACCTGCTCCAGTCAGCGCTGGTGCACGTCAACACCCTGCTCCTCCAAGACATCCTGAGCAAGGAGAAGTGGCAGAAGCGGCTCACCGATGCCGACCGGAGGGCCCTGTCCCCGCTGTTCTGGACCCATGTGAACCCCTACGGCCGGTTCGAGCTGGACATGACCAACAGGCTCGAACCTGGTCCGCTCGCGGCGCCCCCAGCCCAGCGGACGGACGAACGTCAGACGGCAACCATCCAGGGAATCGCCGGGGCGCTTGAAAAACGGCCGTTCGGCACCGACGTCCGTCGGAGCCGGCCGTCGAGCGTGACTGGCGGTGGCCCCACGACTTGCGAATATTCGAGCGGGAGAGGGAACAGGGCAGCCTCGGCCGCCCAGTTGCTCAGTGCAGTCCGCTGTAGGCGGCCATGATGATCTCCATGCCGCGGTTGTCCTCCTGCCGGTCCCGGTCGATCATCTGGTTCATGGCGTAAGCCACCGTCATGCGCGAGCCCGGGTCGCTCATGACCAGTGAGCCGCCCCATCCGCCCCATCCGAAGGTGTTACCGAACTTGCCGAAACCAGCGGTCCAGGACATCGGCGTCCGCAGGACACGGTCCTCACCGTGGAACAACTCCTGCCACGCGGGCTCGCAACCCTGAGGGGACAGCAGTCGCACACCGCCGGCCGAACCCTGGTTTGCCAGTACCGACTGGACGAGGGCGACGGACCGGGCGTTGCCGAAGCCGTTTACCGCTGGGATCTGCGCACGGCGCCAGGCCACAGAGTTGGCGTCCTTGACCTGGACCAGGACACCGGTGTACTCCCGGCGTACGCCGTCCGGTCCGGGTGGCGCACTGGAGGCGTACTCGTCGGTCAGTGACGGGGGCGGGATGAGCGGTGCGACACGGGAGTCATGTTCCGCAGAGAGCCCGATGTGGAAATCCGCGCCCAGCGGCTTGGCGACTTCATCGGCGAAGAAGTCACCAAGGCTGCGGCCGGTGATGCGACGGACGATCTCACCCACAAGGAAGCCGAAAGTGAGCGCGTGATAGCCGGCCGCCGCTCCCGGCTCCCATTCGGGCGCCTGCGCGGCCAGCCCCGCCGTTGTTCCCGCCCAGTCGTAGAGCTCCTCGACCGCGGTCGGTCCGGTCAGGTCAGGCAGCCCTGCGGTGTGTGACAGCACGTGCCGTACCAGCAGGTCCTCTTTGCCGGCCGAAGCGAACTCGGGCCAGTAGGCGGCGACCGGCGCGGACAGATCGAGCTCGCCCCGGTCGGCCAGGACGAGCGCGCACAGTGCAGTCATGTTCTTGCTCGTCGAGTTCACGCCGACGATGGTGTCGCGCTCCCAGCTGACGGAACGGTCCGCGTCGGCGTACCCGCCCCAGATGTCAACCACCGGCTCGCCGTCAATGTAGACGGCCGCTGACGCGCCCACGTCGTCCTTGCTGAGCAAAGTCGCCAGTGCATCCCGGACCGCGGCAAACCGCGGCTCGCAGAATCCCTCAATTTCAGTCATGGGTGTCAGCCTCAGGTAAGGCCAGGGCTCCGGCCCGATAATTCCCGTACCGGTTTTGTCGGGCGGGACTCGATCAAGTCTTCTCTACTTCCAGCACGGCGGCCGGATGGTCGCGCGGTCGGGCCGCCGGCCCTCAGCGGACCGCTCCTGCCCTCGCCCCGCAGTCGGCGGATGACCCGGGCGGTGGCCCCAGATCGCAGCGCCGATGGCCGGCAGGGCGCCGCGGCGGCGGGCGACTCCGGCTTGGGCTCGGGTGCCGACCGCTGTGGCTTCTGCGGCTGCGTGCGGCTGTTTGGCAGGGTGGGCGCTCCTGAGGTGGAGACGCAAGAAGAAAGGACGGAGACACGTGCTGGAGCGGCTGAATCAGGCGCTGGACCACCTGGAAGCCTGCCTCGACCGGGAGGTCGACATGGCCGAGGCAGCCCGGATCGCCGCGGTGTCGGAGCACCACTTCCGGCGGCTGTTCTCCGCGCTCGCCGGGATGCCGCTCCCGGTCTACGTGCGGCGGCGGCGAATGACACTCGCCGGGGCCGAGGTGCTCGCCGGGGACCTGACGCTGCTCGATATCGCAGTGCGGTACGGGTACAGCTCGGGCGAGGCGTTCGCCCGGGCGTTCCGATCGGTGCACGGCATCGGGCCGGGCGAGGCCCGGCGCACGGGTGCGATGCTCACGGCGCAGTCGCGCATGTCCTTCCGTGTCGTCGTCGAAGGGAGTACGGCCATGCGCTACCGCATCGTGGAGAAGGAGTCGTTCCGGGTCGTCGGCAAGAAGGCCAGGCTCCCGCTCGTACACGAGGGGCTCAACGCAGCCGCCGCGGCGCACGCGGAAAGCCTGGACAAGCAGGCAATCGTACGGATGAAAGAGCTGACCGGCCAAGAGCCGGACGGGATTCTGTCCGCGGTGGTGTACCTGACCGACAGCCGGGAGGAGGGCGCCGAGGCAGACTACTGGATCGGTGTGGTGACCGGTCCCGATGTGGCAGCCGAGGAGCTCGACGCTCTCGACGTGCCTGCCGGGACGTGGGCGGTCTTTGACAACCACGGACCGTATCCGAGCGCCCTCCAGGAACTGTGGCGGGACGTGTTCACGCAGTGGTTCCCCTCGAATCCGTACGTGAGCCGGCCGGGGCCGGAGCTGCTGCGGACGCAGCCGGTCGAGATCGGCGCCGAGACCGACTCCCAGCTGTGGATCCCGGTTGAGCGGGGCAGCTGGAGCGCTGAGGCGCGAACGCCCGCCGGGATGCCGGGCCGGGGCCGGCACATTTGACGCTCATGGACCTTGACGATTTATTGCGGTGCTTGGCTGAGGCTGACTCCGGGAAGCTGCGCCCCGAATTATGCGGCACGCGCTCTGCCTGATCGCCTTCGCCCAGCACGACCGGGTTGCCGTGCGGGAGGCGGTTACCAAGGCGATGATCACGTTCAACAGGCTGCCATCGAACAGCAGCTGAAGACGATCGCACGCCTGGGCGCGTTCGACGTGTTCGTGGACGCCCTGGATGAGACGGTGTGCCAACAGATCGGCACCTACGTCGAGCGCAGGCGAGCCCTCCCCACCGACGCCTCCGGGTTCCTGGACCCCGCAATGGCTTCTGTGCTTGCTCTGGCCGGGGTTGACGCTTTTCGAGACCGCATCCCTGCCTTGGGCAGTAAGTTCGCACAGCTGTACCCGACCCAGCAGGCCACTGTCATCCAGCGGCGGCCCTCCGCCTACTTCACCGACTTCCTGGCGCCCATCCTGGCCTCGGCCGGCGGCTGGCGCATCGCCGAGAGCCTCACCGCGATGACGGTGATCCCGTGCGCACGCCTGATCCAGCCCGAGCAGCTAAACGGCATCCTGACCGCATGGGCTGAGAACGCGCAGTGCCGAAGAGGCGTCAGGGATGACTCAAATCGCGGTCACCTTCTGGATGCACGCCACTCAGCTCCAGTCTCATCCGGCATGGACAGCATTCGTCAGGCGGGTGCGAGAGCTTGCGACCGATCCGCAGTGGTTCCAGTACGAGGAGCTGGCTGCCGTGATCGACTACAAGGAGGTCACCACCGCCTCGTAGGGGCGTGCGCCCTTGGGGACCCCCGTACAGCCGCTGGCGCTTAGAACGATCACGGGATCTAACTGCGGGTCTCCGTGTTCGGGTGGGACTGGGCCTGGAGGCGTTCGCGGAGGTCGATCTCCTCGGGGGTGAGCGGGTCCTCGGGCCGGCGGATGCGTACAGGCTTGGGCCGCAGGGACAGGCCGTCATCCGCCGTGGCGGCCTCGGCTTCCGCGAGCACCCGGTAGAGCGAGGCGACCGACGGGGACTTGCCCGTGTTCTTCCCGGTCTTGATGGTCAGCTTCTGGCGATCTCGGGGACGGGGACGCCCTTGTCCTTGAGCGCGACGGCGAAGGTGAGCATGTCGTCGTCGATGACCTTCGGGCGTCCGCCGTGGTTGCCCTTGGAGCGGCGATGACCTGGCCTTCGAGGGTCTTCTCCCGGATGTGGTTGCGCTCGATCTGCCCGGCGACGGCGAGCACGGCGAAGAACATGGCGCCCATGCCGTTGGGGTCGTAGATGCCGGTGAGCGGTCCGGTGAGGAGTTCGAGCTGGATGCCGCCGGCCTGGAGCTCGGCGGACAGCGTCATCAGCTCGGCCGCGTTCCTGGCGAGGCGCTTGAGCTCGTGGACGGTGAGGATGACGGGCGTCTCAGGTGCGGCCTCCTTGAACTGGTGGGCCAAGGCGAGCGCCTTCTCCAGCTCGGGCCGGATCTTCACGCGGGTACTGATCTGCTCCTGAAAGACCTTGTGGCACTGGGCACGGTGGAGTGCTTCGAGCTGGCTCGCCAGCTCCTGCCGGGCCGTCGACGTCCTGGCGTACCCGATGCGGACCGGGCGCTCGGTGCGGGGCGCGGGCACGACGGCGAGCGCCGGGCCCTGCTTCCACACGCGGGCACGGGGTGGCGGTCGGTGGGGACGAGGACTTCGAGTTCCCCGCGGAGCGCGGGGACGAGGACGAAGCGGGGGGGTGTGGTACTTCGCGGCGGTCTTCCCGCCGCGGGTGCGACAGGCGGAGCCGGCAGGCGCGTCACAGTTCGGGCATTCGTGACGCTCTACCGCCAATGCGGCCCGATCGCGTGTGAGATCG
The DNA here is from genome assembly GCF_003634815.1 of Streptomyces sp. 3211.6. Classification (NCBI taxonomy): domain Bacteria; kingdom Bacillati; phylum Actinomycetota; class Actinomycetes; order Kitasatosporales; family Streptomycetaceae; genus Streptomyces; species Streptomyces sp. 3211.6. The sequence goes on from NZ_RBXC01000001.1 coordinate 158,914, forward strand.
ATCCGGGAAGTCTCTCAGAAGCGCCTCGCACAGCGTGCGGGTTTCGACGACCGCGATCTGCGTGGCCAAGTCGACGTACTCCTGGCCGCGGTAGCCGGGATGACGGCGGAGTTCTTCGATCTCGACTCGGAAGCCTGGGTGCCACTCCACTGGGCAGCCAGTACGCACAGCCGCGGCCTCGACTGTCGTATCCCGGTAGCAGGGGTCCAGAACCAGCGCCTCCACATGGCCGCGCAGCCGGACCGGCCCGTGCACCTGCGCCTCAATGTAGTCGTCGAGCTCATCCTGATGGTCGGCCAGGGCAAGCTCAATGAGTCCCATGCGGGCCGCAACACCGAAATCTGAAGGTTTGAGGAAACTATCCGGGTAGCAGAACGTGGTCCGCGCGAGCGTTTCGGCAGTCAGCCGGAAGTGGGCGGACCCGAACCGCGGCGCCGCGCCGACCGGATTGCGACGGAAGTTCAACGCCCCGTAGACAGGTCGTTCATCCGCGGTCCCTTCGTCATAAGCCCCGCCGAAGATCCGGCTCTCCCAGCGCCACCGATCGCCACCTGGATGCGCGGTCAGTCCACCGTTGCTGGTCCCTGTGACGAACTGCGAGCGGTAGGTGCCGTCCTCAGCCATGGCGTCCAGGATCGGCTTGGCGTGCAACAAACGGTCCGGGTGGAAGTTCAAGGTCACCCGCAGCGCCGAGTCCATCGCCGGTGTCTCCGGATCGCGCAGCGGGCGCAGGGCTCCGGCGGCCGGGGTGGAGGCGGTGAAGCTGTAGCGGCCGAGCACGTTGAGGTTGCGGTGCTTGAGCGGGGAGAGCCGGGCAATGTCCTCGTCCCGCAGCTCGTGGCCCTCGGCGTGGAGCTGGGCGGCGGCGTCGATGTACTTCGTGGTCCAGAGCACGATGGCGTTGAGGACGAGGCCGAGCGCGCCGAGCTGGTGCTCCATGCCGTCGCTGTACGCCTGGTGGATGGTGCCGCGCTTGCCGTGGCACACGTCATGGGCCGGCTTGTGCCGGGACTCCTGCACGGTGAGCTGCCGGTTCGTCTGACGGCGGTAGGTGTCATCCACCGGGTCGGCCATCCGCATCAGGTGCTCGGTCTTGGCGATCCGACCGTACTCCGCGAACGCCTGCCCCAGCGGCGTGGGGTGACCCTCGCGGCCGAACATCCGCAGCAGGTCGTAGACCCGGACCTGATCGGTGACCAGGGAGCCCGCGACCCGGAGCATGTCAGGCCACCACGTCTCGATCTTCTTCAGGTTGACGCGGTTGCGGGCGAGCGGCTCCAGCACCCCGTACGCGCCCGTCTCCACCCCGGGCATCGTGGGCCGCCGGAACTGCTGGTCGTCCAGGTCCTTGAAGCGGGGGCTGACGTTGTAGCCCAGGATCTTGAAGATCCCGAACACGATGTCGGAGTAGGAGGCGTTGTCGGTGGCCGACCCCGGACTCGGACGCGGCGGGCTGACCCCCAAGATCCACCTCGCGGGCCCATATTCCGTCCCGCTGCCAGCGGCGGAACAGGTTGTAGGCCCGGTCCCACGGCCCGTAGCGTTCGGGCACGTCCCGCCACGGAGCACCGGTACGGGTCCGTCACCGTATGCCGTCTATCAGCTGCCGCCACGGCCACACCTGCGGCCGGCCCGGCTTGATGCCCTGCGGCAGCAGCGGCTCAAGCCGGGCCCACTGGCCTTTCGTCAGATCTCCACGTCCCACAAGGTGTGATCACGAACGAACAAGATCCACTTTCGTGCACCCTACGGCAAGGTCCCGCTGCGGCGCCTACATGGCCTGCTACTTCGGCGCCCGCGCCGAAGGCCTCCTCACGACGCCTGCGTCTGCGGGGTCGTCGTCGTGCGCTGCAACCCGGTCCCATCTGGTGCCTCCGCTGGACGGGCGGCTGCTCTCAGGGGCGGCGGCAGTGGAAGATTCCCCAGCTCGTGAGGCCCTTCCGGCAGGCTTCCACCCAGAGTGGGAGGTTCTGCAGGAGGCCCTGCACGTAGGCGGGGCTGATGACGCCGGCGAGTTCCTTCGCACGTCGGGCGGTCTCCTCGGTGAGGCGGAGGTAGTGGGTGAGTGTCTGGTCGCTGCGGTCGTCGAAGTCGATGCGGGTCAGGCCGAGTCCGGCGATCGTCCGGCGGTAGAAGCCGGGCGTGGCGAACCCGTCCACGTCGAGGCGGGCCACGGCAGCACGCAGCGCGTCGGGAGGGGCCGTGTCGGCTGCCATCAGATCGGTGAAGACCAGGTCTCCCCGGGGTTCGAGGACGCGTACTGCCTCGCCCAGCAGCTGGTTCCGGTCGCCGCTGTGGCAGAAGGCCTCCTGCGACCACACGACGTCGAAGTACCCGGCCGGGTACGGGATGTCCTGGAAGGATCCGGTGACGACCTCGATGAGCCCGTCCATGCCCTGCTCGGCATTGGCCCGGCGGTGCCGCTCGTTCTGCGATTCGCTGATGTTCAGCGCCACCACCTTGCAGCCGAACCGCCCGGCCAGGTAGCGGGTCGGCCCGCCGTAACCGGAGCCGAGGTCCAACACGGTGCTGCCCGGGCCGAGGCGGTCGGCGACCTTCCCGGCCGCCAGCTCCACCGTCCGCCGGGAAGCGAGCGCGACCGACTCGTGCTCATGGGCGTACACGCCGGTGTGGATGTCCTCGCCGCCCCACACCGCGGCGTAGAAGGCGTCGACATCACCCGTCCCGTAGTAGCGGCGTGCCGCCGCCTCGGCCTTGGCCGCGCTCTCAAGACTCATTGCCACCATCCCGACGTCCAGGTTTTCGTGCACAGGGCGCCGAGGCCCCGGAACGTGACGCTATCCGTGGCTCCCGTAAGAAGTCAGGAACACGAAATCAGCCACCCCCGCGTCGGCGGCTTGCGGCTCTAGCCGCCCGCGGGCGGGCCGAGCAGGCGGTGGAAGTCAAAGCGGCCCTCCGTGCGGTGTTCGGCATTCCGCAGGACCTCCGGCAGTCGGCTTCGCCCACGGCGCCCCCTTGACCGCCGGCAGCGAGGTGCACACCACCTTCCAGCGATTCCTTCAAAAGCTCCGCACGAAGTCCTGAAGCGGGTGCAGCGGGCACAGTGTCAATGCACGTGGGGGCCGGTTCCCCAGTCCTGCACGTTCACGAGCTGCCAGTCCTGGTTGACCGCGTTCCAGTCGCTGTACTTCGTGATGCAGGGCCACGCCTGCAGTCGGGCTCCCTGAACGGGTGGATTCGGGGCTCGTCCGTTGTCCGCGTCCAAGCAGAACCGGCCGCCGCCGTACTGGTTCTGGATGACGGTGCGGGAGCCGCCGAAGCATTGGTTGGGGTTGGCGCAGTCACTCGCACTCTTCGGGATTTCCTGTGTTCTCCAGAGGTTGCGCGTACCGATCGGGTTGCTCGACAGCCCCGAGCACTCCTGCTGGAGCACTGTGTTCTTCGTGGTGTCGAGCGTGCGCCCCAGGCACTTGCCGGAATGCTTGGCGACCAGCCCGAACCAGCCGTCGCCCTGGGGTTCCACCTTGAACTGCTCGCTCTGGCCGCCATAGTTGGCCCACAGGACTATCGCACCACCTTCGTCGGTGTTGTGCGCGAACACCTCCGCCACCATGTGGGTGCTCTGGTTCACCACATAGACGTATCTGTCCTCGGCGGTGGCTGTGGATGGAGCAATGATTCCCGCCGCGATGAGTGATGCGGTGGCGACGGGTACCGCGAAACGGCTCGCCCTGGTTCTTCGTCTTGCTCTTCATGTGACTCTCCCGCCTGGCGACTGGGCTCCGGCGGCGAGACGCCTGATGGATCAGACCGCTTCCAGCCTAGTCCCGGCGGCCTTGCCGTGCATGTCGGCAGCCGCACACCCGTCAGGTGTGGCCGCCCCGGCCGGCTTCCACGTCGACGAGGATGGATCCGTTGCCCGGGCGCCGGCGCGGCCGAGGCGCGCTCATCGGCGAGTTGCTCGCTGACCCGCTCAGGGACTCGTTCGGCGACAGCGAGCTCGTCTCGCTCGGCCCGTACCTTCGCCAACTGCTTGGCCAGTTGTTCTTCGAGTTCGTCCAGCTCCGCGCGCCGCGCGGAAATCCGTTCCAGCGCTCGGGATCCAACATGCATCGGATGGTAGAAGGCCGTCCGGCTACCGCGAGCAGGAACCGGCGAATCGACCGCTCCGCCGGACGATCTTCTCCCCACACTGCCGCCCACGACCAGCGTGAGCACCCCGACGGTCCAGCACGCCAGCCCTGTGACCTGCCCGATTTACGGTCCCAGGGTCGCCGCGCCAACGGGGCGACCCTCCCTTTCGTTCTGGTCGGGGTGGTTAGGACGACATGATGAATCGCAGGGCGAGGCCGGAGGCGGTGATCCAGTAGGTGACGCGGGCGCCGTCGTCGAACGACACCTGGCCGGGCAGGCTGACGTTCGCCGGGTCGCTCGGCTTGCTGCCGGGGTCGGGGCCCTGGAGGCTGAGGGGAAGGGTGTTCGTGTCGTAGGTGTCCATGTGGCCGCCGCTGGCCAGGAGAGCTGCGTACGCCTTCTCACCCGGAGCGAGGGTGGGGGGCGCGTCCTTGCTGTCCTTGATCACGGCGATCGGGGCCCTGGCGTAGGGGAACCTCAGGTAGGGGTATTCGTAGAGGTTGCACTTCTTGTCACCGGTGTTGGTGACCGTGAGGAGGAGGTGCCTGACGGGCTTGCCCTTCTCGTCCTCGTTCGTGGCGGAGAACGCGAGGTCGCTCACCGCACACGCGGCAACCGCGGCGCCGTCGCCCTTACCGGCGTCGCCGCCGGCATTGCCCGAACCGCCGCTGGGCTTCGCCGAACCACCCCCGCCCTTCGCCGAAGCCTCGCTCGGCTTCGGAGAAGAGGTCTCCCCCGCCTTCGGCGAGTTCGTCGCGCTCGGCTGCTCCGAGGTCTTGGAGTCGCCCGATACGTCGGCCCCGCTCGGCTCGCATGCCGTGGCCGCGAGCAGCAGCGCACCGAGGACGGCCGCGGCCGCCCCCGTCCTGATTGCCTTGTTTCCGCTGGTCAACAGAGCCCCCTATGTGGTGTTCTTCGCTGTACACGACCTGTACGCACGCCATGAGTCAGGGGGTTGCATGCGGATCGGAAAATTTTTGGGACCGAGGGGGGCGGTTTGACGGAGGACGAGTTCGACGCGTTCTACGCGTCGGCGTTCCCGCGTGTCGTCGGCCAGGTGTACTCCTTCACCGGTGACCATGGCCAGGCCCAGGACGTTGTTCAGGAAGCCTTCATACGTGCCTGGGACCGGCGGCGTGACTTCCTTGCCGCCGAGTCCCCCGAAGCCTGGATCCGCACCGTCGCGATGCGCCTCGCGGTCAGCCACTGGCGGCGGGCGCGGCGATGGCTGGAGCTGGTACGCCGCACCCCGCTACCCGATCACACCCCTGGACCCGGTCCCGAGCACGTCGCCCTTGTCGCGGCGCTGCGACAGCTCCCGGAGGCCCAGCGCCTGGCGATAGTGCTGCACCACCTGTGTGACCTCAGTGTGGAGCAAGTAGCCTCCGAGACCGGCGCACCGACCGGTACGGTCAAGGCCCGCCTGTCACGCGGCCGCGCAGCCCTCGCCAAGCTGCTACCAGCGAGTGAGGTCGCAGTAGTGGGTGGACGTAGCGAGGAGAAGGAGGAAGACCGTGGCCGATGATCTGTCCTCCGCCCTGCGCGAGCTGGCCGACAGCGCCGCCAGCCCCGCGCCGACGACGGGCGCGGATGTCCGGCGCCGGGCCGTTTCCCGGCGCCGTCGCCGACACTCCGCACTCGCGGGAGGCACCGTTGCACTGGTCGCAGCCATCGCGTTCGGCCTGACCACGACCCTCGGCGGCCCAAAGTCCCACCGGCACCCCGCACCACCACCCGCCGCCGCCTCCCTCACCGCGCCCACGGCCGATGCGGCCTCTCCCGCTGCGCCCACCGCCAGTGTGCCCTCGTCCACCGAGCCCTCCCCCACTGCGCCGACCCTCGCTGGGCCAACCCCCACCGCCCCCACCACCGGGGCGGCATCCCCCACTGCGCCTGCCGCGGTTGCCGCGTGTGCGGTGAGCGACCTCGCGTTCTCCGCCACGAACGAGGACGAGAAGGGCAAGCCCGTCAGGCACCTCCTCCTCACGGTCACCAACACCGGTGACAAGAAGTGCAACCTCTACGAATACCCCTACCTGAGGTTCCCCTACGCCAGGGCCCCGATCGCCGTGATCAAGGACAGCAAGGACGCGCCCCCCACCCTCGCTCCGGGTGAGAAGGCGTACGCGGCTCTCCTGGCCAGCGGCGGCCACATGGACACCTACGACACGAACACCCTTCCCCTCAGCCTCCAGGGCCCCGACCCCGGCAGCAAGCCGAGCGACCCGGCGAACGTCAGCCTGCCCGGCCAGGTGTCGTTCGACGACGGCGCCCGCGTCACCTACTGGATCACCGCCTCCGGCCTCGCCCTGCGATTCATCATGTCGTCCTAACCACCCCGACCAGAACGCTCGTCAGCTGGCTCCGACGGACGCACCCACGCGGATGCCAACGTCCTCCACCTGCTCACCTCCCACACTGACACCGCCACGGCGAACCCCTCGACGCCGGAAAGTGACGGGCAGCCTTCACGCTGATTCGCGTACTGACCTGCATGTTTGCCGCCCTGCCTGGGGTCGTGCCCCCAAGTGGGTATCGAAGGAAGCTCCGAAGTCGGCCTCGGGCATCAATGGACCAGCCGTTAGCGCTAAGTGGTTGGCGCCGGAAGTCCTTCGGGGGTTGATCATGCTGCCAGGGCGGCGGAGGATTCTTGCCGGTGATCTGTGGTGTGCCGGTCGAGTCTGGCTGGCAGATCGTCAAGTTCGGAGGCGGTGAACTTCCACTGGAACGGCTGTGCCGTGGCGTTGTAGCGGTCTTCGAAGACTCGGAGTCGGTCCCCGACCTGGGCAAGGTCGGTGAAGTCGTTGGGCGAGACGACCTTGCGCTGGACGACGGAGAAGTAGATCTCCACCTGGTTCAACCAGGAGGCGTGCACCGGGGTGTGCACCAGCACCGCGTTCGGGTAGGCGGCGGTCAGTCGGTCGACGGCCTTCTTGCCGCGGTGGGAGGAGCCGTTGTCGACGATCCAGAACACGCGCTTCGCTCTGGCGTACGGTTCCTGGCTCATGACCTGGGTAACCAGGTTCATGAACGGGACGATGCCAGTGCGCGGTTCGGTGCGTCCGAACACTTGCGCGTGGTGGACGTCGTAGGCGGCCAGGTAGGCCACGGCTCCGCCGCGGCCGTAGGTGTGGTTGACGCGCATCGCCCGGGCCTGGCCGGGGGCGAGAGTGGGGTGGCAGCGGCAGCGGGCCTGGATGGAGGTCTTCTCGTCGGCGCTGATCACGTACTCGTCGTGGCCGAGCGGTTCGCCCTGCCAGGTGTGGGCGTACAGGTCCAGGACGCGGGCGGCCCCGGCGCGGAAGCCGGGGTCGGTGATGAAGATCCAGGAGCAGTGCTGCCAGGGCTTGATCGCGTCGTCCTTGAGCCAGCGGCGCACGGTGGAGGCCGAAAGGACGGCAGCGATACCCCGCTCGACGGCCTCGCGGGCCAGGTCAGGGCACGACCAGCGGGACAGCGGAACCCCTGTTTCGGCGGGCAGTTGGCAGGCCAGGGCCTTGAGTTGGGCGGCCTGCAGCGCGCTGAAGGAGGGCGGGCGGCCCGAACGGTCGCGGCCGGCCAGCCCGGACATGCCCTGTGCGGCGAACCGGCCCCGCCACCTGCGCACGGTGTCCACATGCAGGCCGGTCTCGCGGGCGGTGCGCGCGTTGGAACGTCCCCGCGCGGCATGCAGCACGACCTGCGCGCGCATCCGGACCTGGTAGGGAGTCTTATGGCCCCGGGCAGCCTTCTTCAACCGGTGGCGCTCGGAGGCGGTCAGGACGATCGGGCGGGCGGCAGCAACGGGCAAGGCAGACAGGCCGATCAGCAGAAGTGGATCTTACCGGAAGGAGTCTGCCGTGCCACCCGGCACGGCGACCGGGCAGCATGGGCCCCTGCCCGCCGTGCCACAGTCGACCAAGTCCCCCTCGACCAGAAGTGACCTCCCACGCCCGCATCGCCTGTTCCGGGCTCGCTGGCCTGGCCATCCGCCACCGCGGGCGATTCGTGCTGAGCAGGCAATCGTCTCCTTCTCAGGGTTGGCTCGGCACCAACGGGCCGGCGGCGGGGTCCCTCTCCGTCGCCGGCTCCGCGTGGGACGGCAGTTCGCGCATCCGGCGCAGCGGCGACAGGAATACGGGCAGGAAGGTGAGTGACTGGCCGACCGCCCCGGCCAGCAGCGTGCCGCGGACGCCGATCGTCGAGCCGAGCAGGCCGCCGAGCAGCGCCCCGAAGGGCATCGTGCCCCAGACCAGGAACCGCATCGTCGCGTTCATCCGGCCGAGCAGCCCGGGCGGGCACAACGCCTGCCGGAAGCTGACCTGGTTGATGTTGTAGACCACGATGCCCATCCACATCGCGATCTGCGTTACCGCGAGCAGCCCCACTGTCCAGTCGCGCTGCACGAACGGGGTGACCAGCGCGCACGGTCCGGCGACCGCGCTCGCGATCCAGATGGCCGGGCCCTGGCCGACCCTCGCGGCGAATCGTCCGGCTGCCAGCGCACCGATCAGGCCACCCACCGCCGCGGTCGAGGTGAGCAGGCCGATGACGCCCGGCGAGAGCCGCAGTTGGCGGGCGAGCAGCACGTAGAAGACGGCGGAGATCACCGAACCGAAGAGGTTCGCGGAGCTGGTGCACATGGCGATGGCGCGGAGTATCCGGTTGCCGAGCACGAACCGCAGACCGTCGCGGATCTCCCGGAGCAGGTTGGAATCGGGGCTGCGCTCGGGGCGCGGCGGCCGGACCTCGATCCGCATCACCCACGCGGCCGACCACAGGAAGCTCACCGCGTCGACGAGCACCGCGTAGGGCGCCGTGAGCGCCTGGATCAGCGCGCCGCCGAGGCTCGGGCCCGCGATCTGGCTGACCGACTCGCTGGCCTGGAGCTTCGCGTTGCCCTCGACCAGCAGCTCCCGGTCGATCAGCTGGGGCAGGTAGGACTGGTAAGCCACGTCGAAGAAGACCGTGCTCACCCCGGTGGCGAGCGCAATCACGTACAACTGCTCGATCGTCAGCACACCGAGGAGATGAGCCACCGGAACCCAGGCCAGCAGGGCAGCCCGAACCAGGTTGTTGACGATCAGCACCCAGCGGAAGCGCATCCGCTCCACCCACGCGCCGGCCGGCAAGCCCACGGCCACGAACGCCGCGGTCTCGCACGCCGCCAGCACCCCGACCTGCCAGGTGCTGGCGTGCAGCACCAGGATGGCGACGAGAGGAAGCGCCAACTGGCTGACCATGGACCCGAACTGACTGACCGTCTCACCGACCCACAGTCGACGGAAGTCGGCGTGCCGCCACAGTCCGCCGCGGTTGGCCGGTCGGTCGGGTGAGGGCTCGGGAGCAGTCATGGGAAACTACCGTGGAAGAATGATTGGGTTTTGTCAATCACTTGTCCTCCCCGATCCTTCAGTAGGCTGCTGACCATGACCGAACGCCGGCCGGCGACCGACGAGGAGGCGAAGGCGCTCGCCTCCGCGCTCCGCCTGCGTATCCTGCGCATCTGCCTCGGTGAGGCGCGCACCAACAAGGAGATCGCGGCGATCCTCGGCCGCGATCCCGCCAGCGTGCTGCACCACACCAGGACGCTGGTGCGCACCGGTTTTCTGAAGGCCCAGGAGGAGCGACGCGGCGCGCGCGGCGCACGGGAGATCCCCTATCTGGCGACGCGGAAATCCTGGCAGCTCGACGCGGCCGCGCACGACCGGTCGATGCTCGACGCGTTCCTGGAGGAACTGACGCTCGCACCTGCGGCCGAGGTCGACAGCACCCGGCTCGGGCTGCGCCTGCCGCCGACGGAGATGGAGGAGTTCCAGACCCGGCTCCGAGCCCTGCTCGAGGAGTTCGCCGCCCGCCCGGACGACCCGACCGCGCCCGCCTGGTCGCTTTTCGTGGTGGTGCACCCCGACCCGAATCGGTCCTGACCGGGCGCGAATTCCCGCTCGAGCGAACGCAAGGTCGTCTCGCCCAACGACTTCACCGACCTTGCCCAGGTCGGGGACCGACTCCGAGTCTTCGAAGACCGCTACAACGCCACGGCACAGCCGTTCCAGTGGAAGTTCACCGCCTCCGACCTTGACGATCTGCCAGCCAGACTCGACCGGCACACCACAGATCACCGGCAAGAATCCTCCGCCGCCCTGGCAGCATGATCAACCCCCGAAGGACTTCCGGAGCCAACCACTCAGGCAAAGGGCCATCCCCCTGGGTGCGCGGGATGCAGCATTCCACGGAGTTGCCCTCGCTCTCTGCCCGGGGGCACGGCCTGACGAAAGCCCCGCCCCTGCGCAGGAGGACATCCCCGGCGAGTGCGGGGAGCAGGAAGACTCCGCCCTCGACTTCGGGCGCGACTGGGGATCACCCCCGCGGGTGCGGGGAGCAGGCGGCGGTCCGCTGGCTGGAGGAGCATCCCGAGGACACTGCGGCTGCGGAGTGGATGGCCCGTCGGTGTGAGGAGTGGAACGGGTACACACCGGCGGCCCCATACGGGCCGGCACCCGAGCCGCCCGTGGCCGCCCCCGGGAGCGGGGCGGGGTATTGCGGCCCGTGGCGGATCGCCCGGGAGGAGGAGCGTGCCGAGTGGACGTTCACGCCGTACGTAGGGGTCGGACCCTTGCACTTCGGGATGACCCTTGAGGAGATCACCGGGGCCCTGGGCGAACGTCCGGCCGTCTCCTCCTACTCCCGTCACGGCGAAGACCAGCTCGACTACGCCGACTTCACCCAGAGCGGGATCAGGGCCATGTTCCGCGACGGCCGCCTGGGATGTGTCGCCGTGAACGCCCTCACCGGCCCCCAGGTGAGACTGGACGCGGCCCCGCTGACCGGCTGCGCGCCCGCCCGTGTGGAGGACTGGCTCGTCCACCGCACGACCCGGCCCGGCAGCCTGAGGTACAGCGTCCCCGGCGACCCCGTCTTCGCCGACCTGGGCCTGGCGATCCGGTCCCAGCGGGCCGGTGACACCACCCTGACCCGCCCGCTCTTCCTCCTCCGCGGCTGGCTCGACCTCTGGCATTCGCTGCCCAGCGACGAGTGGAACTCGGCTTGAGCCACCACTCACCGGGTGGCTCCGCACGCAGGACGCTTCGGGGAGGGGGCAGCGATGTCCGCAGTGCTGCCGGTCAGCCGGGAACCGGGAACCGGGGCCCGCGCGGGCCGCGGCGGGGCCTCAGCCGACGGCCATCCGTGACACGCCTGTGACGGGGAGTGTGGCCCACACCATGGCCCGGCACAGGCCTCCCTGATGGGGTGGCGGCATGCCCACAACCAAATCCCTTCTGCCGGCCCTCACCGCACTCCTGCTGCTCACGGCGTGCGGCGCCCCGGCGGCCCGGCCACCCACCACGCGCGTGCCCGAGGACGGTGTCCGGATCACCTCGGTCACCTTTCCCTCCGCCCAACCGGGCCCAGGCTCCGACGGGTCAAGCGTCCACGCGGACCCCCTCCCCGCCGGCGGCCCCGGCATCACGGCGGCCTACGAAGTCACCAACGGCGGCACGGAGGCGCTGGCCTACACGATCTTCTTCGACTTCACCACCGACGGCGGTCAGGTCATGGCCAACACCAAGGAGACGGTGCGCTCGGTCGCCCCCGGTGCAACCGTGCGGGGCACAGTCCGGCTGGGCCGGGGCACCCCTGGGGCGGGCGGGGTGACCCGCGTCAAGGTGTCCCAGGTGACCAAGGTGCCCGCCGCCGAAGCGCCACCCGAGGCCGGCCAGTGCCCGCCCTCCGGCATCCGTGTCACCGCCGACGACGGCGACGCCGCGATGGGCCTGCGGGTGGTGGGCCTGCACCTGGAGAACTGCGGGAAGAGCGACTACGCACTCGACGGCTACCCGCTCCTTGAGCTGCTGGACAAGAACCGCTCACCCGTCCAGGGCGTCCGGATCGTGCAGGGCAGCGGCGGCATCGCCACCGGCACCGGGTTCGACGAGCCGGCCCGCCCGGTGGTCCTGAAGCCGGGTGAGAGCGCCCTTTCCGGGCTGATGTGGCGCAACACCACCGGATCCGGGGATGCCGTCGACGTCCCGTACGTCAGGGTGCGGGCGGTACAGGGCGCGGATCCTGTGGTGGTGACGCCCCACCTCGACCTCGGCACGACCGGGCTGCTGGCCGTCCGCGCCTGGACACGCCCGGCCGGTTAAAGCCCCGTCCGGAATCTGCACCCGGCTCACCGGCTCGTGGGCTCACCGGCCGCCGAGAACCGTCTGTCCAGGGAACGAGTAGGAGGCGCGGGGTCCCGGAGCAGCGCGGCAGGCGTAGGTCAGCCGCCGTCGACGTATGCGCGGGCCGCCACCATCACGTCGCGCATGCGGCCGTCGGCGATGCACTGGGCCGGTGCTTCGTCGTCCAGTTGCGGGTTCATGCCGATCATCCAGGCTCGGGCCGTGTGGAGGCGTTCCGCGTCCTGGATGAGCTGGAAGACCTGAAGTGCGGCGCGCAGGCGGTCCTCCGCATCGGGGCGGGGGGCGGGGTCGCCCGAGACCCACTTGCCGACCTGCTTGGGGTCGTTGATGTCGGCGATGCGCGCGGTCAGACGCTGCCCCAGGTTGTCCTGGAGGAAGCGCGTTGGCGGTGGTTACGCATCATCAGGTCGGGGGACGCTCCATGGGTCCACGTACGGCTTGGACTTCCCAGCCATGGAAGTGCAGACCTCTCGTTCGGGTGGCCCCCGGAAGTCACGTAGGGTCAACTTCCGTTCTGCTCCTCCCGGATGTGCCGTTCGAGTGCCCGGTTGGACGGTGAGCGGACAGCACCGCCCCGGGCCCCTGGACGTCAGGAGCCCGGGGCGGTTTGCCGTCGTGGGTTGGTGGGGCGTCAGGTTCCGTCTGTGTCGGAGGGCCGCTGGGGACGCCCCCGTTCGCCCAGTACTGCTGCCAGTTCCGCCCGTGCCTGCGCCGTGTCCGGGTGCGCCGGCCCCAGGATGCGGGTCCGGTCCTCCACGACGGACGTCAACAGCCTCATGGCCTCGTCGGTGCGTCCGGCCTGCCGGTACGAGGAGCCGAGGTGGTGGCGGGCGGTGAAGGTCTGGGGATGGTCCGGGCCCAGGGCCCGGTCGCAGGCGGCCAGGGCCTGTTCTCCCACGGCGATGGCCTCGACGAGGCGCCCGACGAGCCGGTAAGACACCCCGAGGCCTTCCTGGGCGGTGAGGGTCTGGGGGTGGTGGGGGCCCAGGATCCGACTGCGGGCGACCAGGACCTGCTCTCCGACGGTGACGGCCTCCTCCAGACGCCCGGCGAGGCGGTAGAAGGGGGCGAGGTTGCCGTGCGAGAGCAGTGTGTCCGGGTGGTGGGGGCCCAGGAGTCGGCGGCGGGTGGCCAGAACCTGCTCTCCCATGGTGATGGCCTCGTCGTTGCGGCCGACGCCGTGGTAGGAGAGGGAGAGGTTGCTGAGGGTGGTCAGGGTTTCCGGATGCTCCGGGCCCAGGACCCGTACCTTGCCTGCGTGGGCCTGCTCCTCCATGGCGATGGCTTCATCGACGCGCCCCGCGTCCCAGTAGCAGCTGGCGAGGCTGCTACTGGCGGCGAGGGTGTCGGGATGGCCGGGGCCGAGGATACGCGTGCGGTCGACCACCACCTGTGCCAGCAGCTCGGTGGCGTCGGCGGTGCGCCCGGCCTGGGAGTAGGCCGCGGCGAGGTTGCTGCGGGCGGTGAGGACGTCGGGGTGGTCCGTGCCGAGGAGCCGCTCTCTGTCGGCGAGGACCTCCTCCCCGATGTCGATGGCCTCGGCCGTGTCCCCAGCCTGGTGGTAGGCCGCGGCGAGGTTGCCGCGGGTGGTGAGGGTGCTTGGGTGGTCCGTGCCGAGGAGCCGCACTTTGTCGGCGAGGACCTCCTCCCCGATGTCCACAGCATCGTCAAGACGTCCGGCCTGTTGGTAGGCCTCGGCGAGGTTACCGCGGACGGTGAGGTTTTCGGGGTGGTCGGGGCCCAGGACGCGCGCGCTGTCGGCCACTACCCGTTCCAGCAGGGAAACGGCTTGGGCGATGTTCCCCGCCTCCAGGTGGGCGAGGGCGAGGTTGCCGCGGGTGGTGAGGACGTCGGGGTGGTCCGTGCCCTGGAGCCGCGCTTTTTCGGCGAGGACTTCTTCCCCGACGTCGATGGCCTCGGTGATGCGCCCGGCGCTCTGGTACACCGTGGCGAGGTTGCTCCGCGCCGCGAGGGTGTCGAGGTGGTGCGCGCCCAGGACGCGCGCGCTGTCGGCCGCCACCCGTTCCAGCAGGGAGACGGCCTGGGCGATGTCTCCGGCCTCCTCGTGGGCCAGGGCGAGGCTGCCGCGGGCGGAAAGCGTGTCGGGGTGGTCGGGGCCGAGGATACGGGTGCGGTCGATCGCCACCTGTTCCAGCAGCGTGACGGCTTGGGCGTGGTGGCCGGCCTGTAGATGGCAGAGCGCGAGTTCAGCACGGACGCCGATGGTGTCGGGGTGGTCGGAACCCAGGGAACGGACGCAGTCGGCAGCGAGCCGCTCGAGCAGGGCGAGGGCCTCCCCGGTCCGTCCGGCGTGTCGGTGGCAGGAGGCGAGGACGCGGCGAGCGGCGAGCGAGTCGGGGGCGTGGGCCATCACCTGCCCCAGCAGGGAAGCGGCTTCGTCGGTGCGGCCCATGAGTACGAGCAGGGCGGCGAGATCGGTGCGCGCGGTCAGGGTCCTGGGGTGCTCGGAGCCCAGGAGCCGTACCTGGTCGGCAGCCACTTCCGTCAGGAGGCCGACGGCTTCGTCGCCGCGCCCGACCAGTCGGTAGGACGAGGCCAGGTTGCCACGGGCCATGAAGGTATGGGGGTGGTCGGGGCCCAGGACACGCACGCTGTCGGCCGCCACCTCCTCTTCGAGGCGGACGGCCTCGTCCGTTCGCCCGGCCCGGAAGTACGACAGGGCGAGGCCTGCCCGGGCCGTGAGGCTGTCGGGGTGGTCGGGTCCCAGGAGCCGTACGCGGTCGGCGAGGACCTGCTCCTTGACGGCCAGCGCCTGCTCGTTCAGTCCGGCCTCGTGGTACGAGTCCGCGAGGTTGCCGAGGGCGCCGAGGGTGTGGGGGTGGTCGGGGCCGAGCACCCGTCGGCAGTCGACCGCCACCTGTTCGAGCAGGGCGACGGCGTGGGCGGTGCGCCCGGCCTTCCGGTGCGCGAGGGCGAGGTTGCCGCGCGCCGCGAGGGTCTCGGGGTGGTCCGGGCCGAAGCGCCGCGTGTTGTCGGCCACCGCTCGTTCCAGAGGCGGCACGGCTTCGGTGGTGCGCCCGGCCTGCTCGTAGCAGAGCGCCAGGACGCCCCGCGCCGTGAGGGTGTCGGGGTGGTCGGGGCCCAGGAGGCGCTCGTAGCCGGCGAGCACCTGCTCCCCGATGGCCACGGCATCATCCAGATGTCCGGCCTGTTGGTGGGCGAGGACGAGGTTGCCGCGCGTGGCCAAGGTGTGGGGGTCGTCGGGGCCCAGGAGCCGTTCGAGGTCCGAGAGGGCCCGCTCCCCGGTGGAGACCGCGTCGTCTAAGCGTCCGGCCTGCCTGTACGCGACGGCGAGGTGGGCGCGGGCGCGGAGTGCATCGGGGTGGTCGGGGCCGAGGAGACGCTCGCCGTCGATGGCCAGCTGGTTCCAGTGGGCGGTGGCGGCGGCGGCCAGGCCGGCTTCGAGGAGGCTGGCGCCGTAGCGGAAGAGCAGGTGGTGGGCGTGGGGGTCGGCACGGTCGAAGTGCCACAGGAGTCCGCCGGCGTTCCCCCGTAGCGCTTCGGTGTTGGCCCTCAGGACGACGGCGAGGGCGTGGTCCTCGTGCTCCTCCCCCGGCCACAGGGCGAGGAGCGCGTCGGCGGCCGTGCAGTGCGGGCGCTCGCTGACGGGGGTGGTGTCGAGGGTGGCGCGGGCGGTGAGCGCGTGGATGGTGACCTGCCGGTTCGGTTTCTCGGTGAGGGTGAGGAGGCTGTAGTTGTGCAGGACGGCCAGGGCGTCGAGCGCGTCCTCCTCTCGCACCCGTCGCACGGCACCGCGCCCGTCCTCGACCGCGGCGCGCTCGCCCCCCACCGCTCCGGCGCGGGCGCGGGCGAGGTGCTCCAGAACCGGCACGGTGGCCCACAGGTCCTCGGGATGGCCGGCAGGGTCGAGGAGCGAGGCCAGGACCAGCGCGTGCACGGTGAGCGGATCCTCCTGCCGGACGGCGTCGAGGGACAGCAGAAGGGCCACTGCGACGGACAGGTGGTAGCCGTCGACGCCGTCGCGCCCCGGTAGGGCCTCCTCCAAGGACCGGCCGCGCTCACGGAACGACTGGAGGTACTGGCTGCTGCTGCGCCGCCGCTGGATCATGTAGGCGGCCGCGTAGGCAAGCGCCAGGGGCAGGTGCCCAAGCGCCTCGGCGAGATCGGCGCTCCCGGCGTCCAGCAGGTGGGAGCAGCGGGCGGCTTCGAGGCGCTCACGCAGGTAGGCGGCGGACTCGGGAGCCGAGTAGACGCCGACGTCCACGAGTGCGCGCCCGGCGTCGCTGGCCGCGGCCCCCCGCAGCCGACTGGTGGCGATCACCCGTCCGCGCCCGCCGCGGCTCGTGGCGGGCCACAGGTCGCCGAGGGTCTGGTCGGTGATGTTGTCGAGGACGACCAGCCAGGACCTCTCGGTGGTGGCGAGCCAGGCCAGGAACGCGGCCGCGTCCTGCTCGACGGTCTCCGGCTGTCCGCCGACCCCGGGCACCTGCACCTTCACCGCGGTGCGGGCGTACGCCTCCAGCACACCGGCCGGCCGTGTGGCGTCCACCCACATCACCAGGTCGGTGCCCTCGTTGATGGCCCGGCGGGCGTAATGCGCCGCGAGCTGGGTCTTGCCGACCCCGCCCTGGCCGGCCAGCACCTGGGACAGGACGACGGTGCCGGACTTCTCCCGCGCGTCGTCGATGACCTCGCACACCGCGGTCCGCGGTTGGAAAGCACTGGGTTCGGGTGGGAGATTGCCCTCCAGGACCGGCCATTGGACCGGGCCCTTCGTGGCTTCGACCGACTCCAGGTCGGGCATGATCCGGCGGTCTCCGTGCCGTGACAGGAGGTCGGCGAACCGCGGGATCTCGAACAGGGGGTGGACCGGCTGGGCGTGCAGGCGGCGATGCCCGAGTGCCGGGTCGGCTTCGGTGACGACACCGACCAGCCGTCCCTCGCAGAAGACGGCGCTGCCCGAAACCCCCGCCCACGACGCGCCGTTGCGTCCCCTCCGGTGCTCGGGCCAGATCGGGGTGTCCAGGACCCATCCCCCGCCGGTCCTGGAGGTACCGGCCGGGGGCAGCTCGCCCCGCAGGTGCTCCACCTGCGGTTCCCCGCCGTCGCCGGCAAACGACGGGAAGCCCAGGCCCTCGTACGACAACAACGCGGCCCCGGCCGGCCGGCCCCAGCGCACGGGCGCGGAACCGCCGACATCAACGGGCTTGTCCAGCCATAGCAGCGCCACGTCCATGGTGTCGGAAACGTGGTCGCGGGGAGTGGGCCAGCAGACGCGGACGCCACGCCGGTGCAGCTTCGTGCTCAGGACCGGATGCCCGACGCGCACGCTCAACCACGGTTCGCGGTCGCGCACGACGTGGAGGCTCGTCAGGACCAGCCGGGGCCCGATCAGGTAGCCGGTGCCGTTCGGTGCGCCCCCTACACGGATCAGTACCAGTCTCCTCGGATCCATGTCACTCGTCCCAGGGCTCGGGCTGCAGCGGCTCGGACGGTTGAGAGCCGTAGGCGGGGTCCGGTGCCCCGGCGTACGCACTGCGGACCGAGACACCGCGCTCGACCCGGAAGCGTTGACCGGGGCCGAGGGCCTCGTCGAGGACGTTCAAGGTGAGGGTGAGCCGCTCTCGCCGGACGGCCCCGCGCGCCCCTCCGGCCTCGGCCTCGCCCTTCGCGCCGAGCGCGCCGACGGACACCGTCACCTTGCCGGCGCCGTCCCGCCGGAACTCGACCTCCAGCTCCAGCTCCGCCTTCTCCACTTCGAATCTCAACTGCTGTCCCGCGCCGTCGGTCTGCGCCTGGTACAACTCCGACCGCAACTGCCACAACGCTTCACTGAGACTGATCTCGTCCATCCGTACCGTCCCCACCCCTCCGTGCCCGCCCCACACCGTGGTGATCGCGGCGCACAACCGATCCGGCCCGCCCACGACGGCCTCAACAGACCGACCCCTCAAAGGAGAAGAGCCCGCTGGGCCGTCGACGCGTACCAGTCTGCTGGCGAAGGGGCCGCTCGTCTCGGGAACGGCCAACTGTCCACCCCTGCGGGACCGGCGGTGCCGACCCTGGTGCACCGGGAGAAGCGCCGAGCTCCCGCCTTCCTTCCCCCGCGGCCAACTTGCCGCGGGCGGCGCGTCCTGGCCCGAGGCGGAAGGGCGCTGGCGCGACGGTCTTCACCTGCACCGACTTCACCGGAAAGGGCTCACTCGGGGCCATCCGGGTCATGTGCTGCTCGGAGGCGGCCGGCGATGTAGCCGGCGCGGTCGCCGCCGTTCCATGTGTGCCGGTGGTGTGCGGTGCCGTCGGCGGTGCCCGGGAGGTCGGCGAGCATCTTCCAGTGGACCGCTCCGACGAGTGCGAGCCAGGCGCCGTTGCATGCCTTGCCGGCGCTGGGGACACCGAGGCTCTGGAGGCGTCGTCGCAACGTGTTCGAGCTGAGCGGGCGGGAGGGGTGACTCTATCGCCGGCAGCCGGCAACGTTCGTTGGTCACCGCTGGGAACGGTCCGTCGGCGGCGAGAAACCTATTGCTGAGTTCTGGAAGCGCTCCGGTGCTTGTTTAGACATTCCGAACGTCGGTGATCGTGAAGCGCTCCGGGAAGCCGCAAACACCCGTTGTTGGAGAAGCCCTGCGCAGCCAGAGGGGCGAAGGCCGGGAAGGAGATAGGGGGTCTCCTGGTCTTTGAGGGGCGCGGCCAGAAGGCGGCGTTCATGGACGAGTCGTTGGAGGAGGGCTGACAGTCGCGGGCGAAGCCAGAGTGTTTCGCGGCCGAGCTGGAGGCCCAGGACTCCGGGTTCGTCGGGGTGGATGTGGATGTGGACCTGGGCGAGGGTGAGGTTGGCGGTGGTGTCGTTCCGGCTTCCGCCGGTCGGGACGAGCATGCCGTGGCGGCTGGGGACGAGCAGGCCTTCGCCGACCTTGCGGGTGCGGGAGGGGAGGGGGTGTGCTCGGAGAGCATGGCGCGGCCGTCGTGGCCGGTGTGGTTGAGGGTGAGGAGGCTGGCGCGCTGCGGGTACTCGGGGAGGCCCTTCTCGATGCGGCTGATCGTCTTGGCGGCCAGGGGGCGCTTCCTGTCACCGATCCTGGTTCCGAGGTTGGTCCAGTCGATCGCGGCGGCGGCCGGTCGGGTGTAGGGCTCGACCAGGGAGTTCCGGCAGCGGTAGTCGTACTGGCGGCCGTACTTGCCGATGGTGCGGCCCTTGCGCCAGGCCTGGACGGCTTCGACGTCCTCGTCGCATCCTGCGCACCAGGCCAGGGGGCGGGGGCGGAGGTCCGGCATTGGATGCCGGTCCGGGTGAAACGATGTAGATGCGGTCGCGCCACTGCGGGGCGTGGAGGTTGGCGTCGAGGGGGTCATCCCCGCGGGTGCGGGGAGCAGGCTAACTGACCTGCTACTTTAGGTGGCGCGGATGGCGTTCTGCAGCACTTTCACCGATACCGGCAATTCGGGCATCTCCTCAGTCGGCCGCGGCACCCAGCCTTGCAAGCCAGGCCCCTTCGCACAGAACCCTTGCGGCTGCCGTTCGAAGCGTGCGCCACATGAGCGGATTCCTCAGCGCCCAGAACGGCCTGACGCGGTCCGTGCTCTCCGCGGAGACCCGACCCCGCCGACCGCCCCACTCGACCACCCCGTGCCCTCTCAGCGAAGATCGGTCCCCGGCATCGCATCGTGACATCCGAGGAGAGCCCCTTGATCACCCAAGGAGTACACGTCAGGGGACGGTGCAGCGCTTGCGGTGGCACCACCGTCTGCGACGTCGGTCAGTTCCTCGACCGCGGCCGGCTCCGCTGGGGCGCCGAAGGCCGGTGTGAGGGCTGTCCTCACGGGTGGTGCGAGCAGGGCGCCGGCCCCGTGACCCCCGAGCACATACGGCAGGCCCTGCTGCGGGAACACGGGCCCACCCGGCTGCGCCTGTCCTCGGACCTGCCGAGCCTCGTCCCGGTGCTCAAGGCCCTGCGCGACGCGGGCGACGGCCTGTCCCTCGGTGAAGCGCGGGCGCGCGCCGCGCAGCTCGTCGCGGACGGTCTCCTCGGGACGCTCGTGGAGATGGAGGTACTAGCCGGCCATATGCGGGCGCATTCCGTGCCGGTGGCCGTCGGGCCGGCCGGTGGGTGACGCGGCGGCGCGCCCCCACCGCGCACGGGCCAACCGCCCAACCGCCTGATGCGGCGTCATTCGCCCCGTAGGGTTCCCCATACGTGATCATCGACTGCGGGGAGCGGAACGTGGTGGGGGCCGGGGGCGAGCGGGGGCGGCGGAGCGGGGTCGTCGGGTACTGGCGGGCGGTCGAGTTGTTCAGCCCGCAGAAGGTGCCGGCGCTGTCCGCGCGGGACCGGGTGTACCCGCTCGAGGCGGACGGACCCCTGCCCTGGGAGGCCGGGCATCCGCTGCGCTCCGTCCCGCTGGAGCCGGGGTACGACTGGCAGCACGTGGTCTACGGCGGGACGTACGCCCTCGCCGCCGTGCGCGACACCCTGCTCCGCGTGTTCGGGGAGAGCGGCGAGGACCACGACGGCCGGATGGACGGCGAGAGCGCGCTGTTCGCCCTCACCGTGACCGACGAGGGCCGGCTGCTGCTCGACTCCCCCGTCTTCTCCTCCTGCGCCTGGGCCACGGGCCGCGCCCTCTCCCCCGGCCCCGGCCGCCCGGGATGGCTCGACGGGTTCGAGGAGGAGGCCGAGGCCTGGGGCGAGCGGGCCGCCGCGCTCGGTGAGCCCGACGGGGCGCCGGCCCCCGAGGGCGAAGAGGAGGAAGAGGTCGCCGTCGGGACAGGTGTGGTCGGCGGCGGGCAGCTGCTGGAGTTCACCGGCGAGCTGGCCCGGGCCTGGGGTGTCGAGGCGGCGCTGGAGCCCGTCGGGGTGCGGGTGCGCAGTGTCGCCGTACGGGCCGACCACTCCGGCGACGCCGACCAGCAGGACTTCCTCAACAGCTTCATCGCCGCCGACCTCGAGCGCGTCGCGGGCGCGCTCGCGCGGCAGGACCCCGGCTCCGGGCTCGCCGCCTACCTCACGCCCGGCGCCGCCTTCGACCAGGCCCGCCGGGTGGACCTGCGCCTGCACCCCGAAGCCGCCCTCGCCGGCGTGGCCCCCGCCCGTACCCCGGCGGGCCGCTGGCCGGCCGAGGCGGAGCACCCGCTCGCGCTGAGCCAGCAGTTCGCGGTCAACGCCGTGCACGCCGAGCTGGCCCCCGCCGCAGGGCTCTTCGCCGTCAACGGCCCGCCCGGCACCGGCAAGACCACCATGCTGCGCGACTGCTTCGCCGCGGCCGTCGTCGAGCGGGCCCGCCGCCTGGCCGGGCTCCGCCTGCCCTCCGAAGCCTTCGCGCAGCAGGACCCGTACGTGTGGAAGAGCGGCGACTACACCCGCACGGTCACCCCCCTGCGCCCGGAGTTCACCGGCTTCGAGATGGTCGTCGCCTCCGCCAACAACGGGGCGGTGGAGAACATCTCCACCGAGATCCCCGCCCGCGCGGCCCTCGGCCGGCAGTGGCGCGAGGAGGCCGACTACTTCGCCGAGCAGGCCACCCGCCTGCTCAAGGGCGAACCCGCATGGGGCGCGGTCGCGGCCAGGCTCGGCAGCAAGCGCAACCGCATGGAGTTCGTGAACCGCTTCTGGCACGGGAAGTACCGCCAGACCGACACCGACGCCCCTCCCCCGCCGCCGGTCCCTCCCCAGCGGCGGCCCCGGCCCCGCAACGCGTGGATCGACAGCGGCAGCGGCCTCTCCCACCTGATGCGCCAGTGGCGCGACACCCCGCAGAGCGGCGTGTGGCGCGAGGCGAAGCAGCGGTTCCAGGCCGCGCTGGCCGAGGCCGAGCGGCTGCGTGACGAGCGTGCCGCGGCCGCCGACGCGTACGCCGGGCGGGCCGCGGCGTACGAGGCCCTGCGCGGGGCGCGTCTCGCCGCGGAGCGGGAAGCGGCGGCGCTGGCCCGCGTACGGGAGGACCTGCCCGGCGCAGAGGCGGCTCTGGCCCGTGCCCAGCAGCAGCTGGCCGATGCCGAGCAGGCGCACCAGGGTCATCTGGCCCGCCGTCCCGGCTTCTCGGTGAGCCTGTTCACGATGGGCCGGGCGGCACGGGCCTGGCACGCCGACGAAGCCGGGGCGGCCGGCCTGGTCGCCGACGCCCGCAAGGCGCGCGAGGCGGCGCAGGCGCACGTGGACGGCGTACGGACGGCGGTGGGCGCCGCCGCGGCGGTCCTGCGCGCCCGCCAGGACGCGCAGCGGGCGGCGCTCGCACACGCCGAGCGCACCGACCAGGCGCTGGCCGCGGCCCGGACCCGCTGGGAGGGGTTCGTCCCGGAGGACTCCTGGCTGACCGACGACGCGGCGCGCGAGCTCGCCGCGCCCTGGTCCGACCCCGAGATCACGCGGGCCCGGACCGAGGTGTTCCTCGCCGCCCTCGGCCTCCACCAGGCCTTCCTGCGCTGCACCGCCCGCACCATGTACGCCAACCTGATGGCGGCGATGGACGCCGTCGCCGGCTCGGTGCCGAAGACCGTGCCCGAAACGCACGTACGGGCCGCCTGGCAGAGCCTGTTCCTCGTCGTGCCGGTGGTGTCGACGACCTTCGCCTCGCTGGACCGGGTCTTCGGGCGGCTCGGCGCGGAGTCCCTGGGCTGGCTGTTCGTCGACGAGGCCGGGCAGGCGGCGCCGCAGATGGCGGTGGGCGGCATGTGGCGGGCGCGGCGTACGGTCGTCGTCGGCGACCCGCTGCAGCTGGAGCCGGTCGTGGTCCTGCCGTGGACGGCGCAGCGGGCGCTGCGCGAGGACTTCGGCGTGGCGGAGGAGTGGGCGCCGGGCCGTACGTCGGTCCAGCAGCTCGCCGACCGGGCCAACCGCTACGGCACGCTGCTGCCCGCCGAACTGCCCGACGGCGCACACGAGGTGTGGGTCGGGGCCCCGCTGCGGGTGCACCGGCGGTGCGACGACCCGATGTTCTCGATCAGCAACGCCGTCGCCTACGACGGCCTGATGGTGCAGGGCACCCCGCCGCGTGAGGCGTACGTGTACCGGCCGGGCAGCAGCTGGGTCGACGTCGCCGGGGCGGAGGCGGACGGACACTGGATCCCGGAGGAGGGGCGGGCACTGCGGCGGGTGCTGGAGCGGCTGCGGGACGAGGGCGGGGTAGACCTGGCGGAGGACGTGTTCGTGATCAGTCCGTTCCGGCAGGTGGTGGCGGGAGCCCGGCGGGCGTGCCGGGACCTGATGCCGGCCGACCGGGTGGGGACGGTGCACACCACGCAGGGCAAGGAAGCGGACGTCGTCATCCTCGTCCTGGGCACGGACCCGCGCCGCCCGGGCGCCCGGGCCTGGGCGGCGTCACAGCCGAACCTCCTCAACGTCGCGGTGAGCAGGGCGAAACGCCGCCTCTTCGTGATCGGCAACCTCGAGGGATGGCGCGACCAGCGCTTCTTCAACACCCTGGCGGAGTCGCTGCCGTGCCACCGGTGGCAGGCCCGGGTCCGCGGGGAGGACGGCCGGAGCTGAGGCTGCAACGTGATCGGCGACTCGCTGGGCCAATTCGGCATGCACTTCAAGAGCGCCTGCGACCGGCACGACTTCGGCTACCAGAACTACCGCGACGCCCTCGGCGAAGAAGGCTTCCGCAACGGCGTCCTCGGCGTTACCGGAATCGGAACCGACAGCCCGAAGAGCCGCGTCGACGCGGTGTTCCGGCAGGACCTGCAGCGGGCCTGCGAGTACGGCCCGGCCAGGACCGGCACCTACAGCCCGCCGAAGCCCCCCGGCTACGACCTGGAATGCCAGTTGGCCATCAACAAGATCTGGGCGGCGGTCGTCATAGCCGGCTGACCGGCACAGCAGAACCCGACACTCGACGGCAGCGACGACCAGGCGCTGGAGCTCGTCCGGCTCCAGCGTCTCCACCTCCCACTGCACCGGGCGCCTGGGGTCGAGGCCGTGGCGGCGGGCGAAGGCCGGCCGCCTCGGGTCGCCGCTCCTGCCTTCGGTCGCCGGGAGCCCGTACGCGCGTACCTGCTCGTAGGTGAGCAGCACCCGGGTCATCGAGCTCCAGCAGTCCTTCCGTGAGCTCGACCGCCTCACCCAGCAGCTGACCGGCCCGGGCACGTGGTCGAAGCCGTCCGTGATGCCGATGGACGCCTACCGCGACGGCGACGCGTACGTGATCGCCTTCGACCTCCCCGGTGTCGCCGTGGACGCGATCGACATCGACGTCGAGCGGAACATGCTCACGGTCAAGGCCGAGCGCCGGCCGAACGCGAAGTCGGACCAGATCCAGAGGGAGCTCACCGAGCGGCCCCTGGGCGTGTTCTCCCGCCAGATCATGCTGGCCGACACCCTCGGCGCCAAGTACATCGACGCCGACTGCGAAGCGGGTGTCCTGACCCTGCGGATCCCGATCGCCGAGCGCACCAAGCCGCGCAAGATCGCCATCAGCGGCGCCGGCGACCGCAAGCAGATCTCCGGCTGACCCGCATCCGAGCCCGCCCGAACGGGCGGAGGACGAAGCGCCCAGCCTCCCCTCGAAGCCGCCCTCACTCTCAACACCCGGCTCCCCGACGCCCGGCGGCTCACCGGCTGGGCCTTCGTCAAGGACCTCGCCACCCGCACGGACGCGACCCCGGCCACCGCCCGCTGGGAAGCCGGAACGGTCCTGACCGTCCTGG
This sequence comes from Streptomyces sp. 3211.6, assembly GCF_003634815.1. Lineage (NCBI taxonomy): Bacteria > Bacillati > Actinomycetota > Actinomycetes > Kitasatosporales > Streptomycetaceae > Streptomyces > Streptomyces sp. 3211.6. The sequence continues at coordinate 183,802 of NZ_RBXC01000001.1, forward strand.
CCCGCCTCGCCGGCCCGGACCTCCTCGCCCGGATCCTCCACCAGCTCCCCGACGGCTGGGCACTCCTCTTCGGCCAGGCCCAGCTCCTGCGCCCCCAGCCCGCCGCCTGAGCGCCGGTACCGGTCTCCTCACTCGGCCGGGGCGGTGGCGTGGGACAGTGCCACGCCGCCGATGATCAGGGCCAGGGCGAGGAGGCGGCCGAGGGACACCGGGTCCTTGTGGACCACGATGCCCAGGGTGATGGCGCCGGCCGCGCCGATCCCGGTGAAGACGGCGTAGGCCGTGCCGACCGGCAGGCCCTTCATCGCCAGGGACAGCAGGTAGACGGCGACGGCGGCGAGCGCGAAGCAGAGCAGCGTGGGCAGCGGGCGGGTGAACCCGGCCGTCGGTTTGATGCTCTGCGACCAGGCGACCTCCACCAGCCCGGCGGCGACGAGGAGGAGCCAGTTCACAGGGAGGCTCCCGTCTTGCGGGCAGCGACGCCACCCGGATGGGAGGCGCGCCAGGCGGCGGCGACCGCGTCCCCCGCCTCCCGACTGGAGGAATGGCGGCGGGCGCTGGCATCGAGGTGCAGCAGCGTGGTCATGGCGGGGGTCCCCTCGCTATCGGCCGGAACATTAACCGGACACGGCGTCCGGTTATACCGGATGAGAGCCTCAACCGGACATGGCGTCCACTTATTCCGGTAGGCTGAGGTCCCATGGGGACGAGGGAACGCGCGGACGCCGCCCGCAACCGGGCCAAGGTGCTCTCCGCCGCCGCCGAGCTGTTCGCCGCCGGCGATCCGCGGACGGTCACGATGGAGGACATCGCCCGGGCGGCCGACATCGGCCGCGGCACGCTCTACCGCCGCTACCCGGACGTCACGTCCATCGCCGCGGCCCTCCTCGACGAACACGAACGCCGCCTGCAGGAAGAGCTGCTGCACGGCGCTCCCCCACTGGGCCCCGGAGCGCCGTCGGCCGAGCGGCTCACCGCGTTCTACGCCGCCATGGTCGGCCTGCTGGAGAGCCACGGCCACCTCGTGCTGGGCGCCGAGACCGGCGAGAAGCGCTTCACCGTCGGGGCGTACGGCTTCTGGCGCGCCCACGTCCTCGCCCTGCTGCGCGAGTCCGGCGTCCCCGACCCGGAGGCCCTGGTGGACACCCTGCTCGCGCCGCTGGCACCGGAGGTCTTCCTCCAGCAGCGCGCACAGGGGGTGACGCCGGACCGGATCAAGGCGGCGCTGGGGCGGCTGGCGAGCGCGCTGACCGCCGACTGAACGAGCCGGCGGACCGTGCCGGCAGGGCGTGCGCGGGCCAGGCCCGGTACCAGCGTTCGGCGATGGCCCGCGAGAGGCGTACCGGCCTAGCTTTCGGGCTTGGCTGCCCTCGTGCGGCCCTGGGCCCAGGCGGCCAGCGTGGCGCCGACGACGGTGATGCCGATGTAGACGGTCATCGTGGCGGGGAATCCGCCCGGCAGCCAGCTGAGGAAGCCGGCGTTGCCAGGGTCGATCAGTTGGCGTATCGCCCCCTGCCCGCCCACGACGAGGAGGGCCAACCCAAGGATCTGTACGAGCTGGTACTTCACGTCACCCTCCGTGCGTCAGGACGTGCTTGCCGTGGCGGTAGCACGGCGGCGCCCGTAGGTGGTGAACCAGGTGTATACGGGGGCCAGCGTGGGTGACGGTGGCCAGCCGTTGACCGTTGCCACGAGCTGCCAGTAGCGCTCGCAGTACGGATCAGTGGCAGGCTGCAGCCGAGCGAGGAGCCAGCGGCGTAGATCATCGTCGCCCGCGTCGTGGAAGGCATGGCAGTAGAGGCCTGCGAGTGTGTCCGCGACCGAGGCCGTCCGCGTCGCCGTGGGGAGAATCCCTGCGGATCCGGCTTCGTCGATGCGCGCGCGCATCGCCTCGTCGAGAGCGTTGTGCGCATCCATGGTGTCATGCACCGTCGGCGTCTGTGCTTGCTCCTGGGCGGTCTGCCGGAGCGCCGCACGGAAGTCGGGGTCGCCGCAGAGCTCGGTGAGCTCCAACCAGGCCTCGACCTGTTCGGGCGTCGGATCGTCAGGGAGCTGGGGGACGGCGGAGCGCATCAGGCCCGCGAACTCCGGGTTGGAGCGGACACCTTGAAAGGTGTCGTCAACGAAGTCGGCCAACAGGCGACGGTGTTGTGCCTGGGAGAGTGCCGCGAGTCGGTGCATGAAGTCGATCTCCAGGTGGGTGGGGTCACGGCGGGCGACTGCGTGGAGGACCGCGCGGCGCAGTCGCAGGGTGCGGATCTGCACGTCCAGCGCGTCCACGTGTGCTTGCGCGACGTCAGGCAGGGATGTCTCCCTGTCCAGCACGCTGCGCACACTGCTCAGATCGACTCCGAGATCGCGGAGCGTGCGGACCAGGTGCAGGCGTGCGAGCGCGTCGGGGCCGTAGAGTCTGTAGCCGGCGGGACTCCGGCCGGTGGGCGGGACGATGCCGCGATCGGAGTAGAACCGGATGGCCTTCACCGTCAGGCCGGTGATTCGGGAAAGCTCTCCGATGCCGTAGAGCGTTTCGCTGTCGCTGTGCATGCCCTTAGCATGATGTCTCCCCTGGGGGGAGGCTCAACACCCGGGCGGGCGGGGCGGCCACCGGTGAGCCGCTACCGGTTCGCGGTCGGTCAGGCGGTGGTCGACCACGACCGCCAGGCCCGCGGCGAAGCCGTTGGTGTCTGCGCCTGGCGGACGCCGCGTCGGGGTCCCCGTGGATCGCCCGCACCCTCGCCTGCGAACCGCTCGGCGCCCCGCCGGCCGCCCCCGGGCAGGACGCGCCGGCCGTGGCGGCGCGGGTTGCGGTCGACGCGCCCGAGGGCGGTGACGAGGAGGAGCAACCCGGGTCAGGCCGGACCGGTGTCCCTTCAAGCGATGAGCAAGCGGAGGCCGAGATCTGCCGCGTCGAGGTCGGCGAGGTCGCTGTTGCGCTCGGCCCACCGGCCGGAACGGAGGTCGTCACCGAGGCTGCGCACCGCCCGCTGCTCGGCCTCTGGCCCGCCCCTCGTCCACACCGACACCGCACGGCGCACGTGATCCTCCAGATACGCTCCCGGGCGGCGCCGGTACGCGTCGAACCGGCCGTCGGCGCAGTCCCACGGGATGGGCACCGGCTCGGCGCGGGCGCCGATGGCGCCGGCCATCCCCGCGAGCGAGGGGAAGCCGGCGAGGACGCCGGCGAACTCGGGCAGGTAGTCGCGCGTGAGCCAGAACCGGCCTAAGGCGTGTCTGATGATTGATCTTGCGGCAGGTAGAGGTGGGTTGACGGACGTGGCGTGGGAGCGGATAGGGCCCTTGTTGCCGCAGGTGGACGGGCGTGGCCGTCCGTGGCGTGATCACTGGCAGGTGGTCAATGGTGTGCTGTGGCGGTTGCGGGCCGGGGCTCCGTGGCGGGACCTGCCGGAGCGGTATGGGCCGTGGCAGACCGTCTAGGAGCGGTTCGCCCGCTGGGAGGCGGACGGCAGGTGGGCAAGGCTGTTGGAGCATGTGCAGGTCCGTGACGACGCGGTGGGCGGGGTCGAGTGGACTGTCGCTGTCGACTCCACGGTCAACCTGCCCCACCAGCACGCCGACGACGCACGTAAAAAGGGGCCGCAGACGGGGACGAACTGGAAGATCCGGGCCGCTCGCAGACGCGCCAGGCCCTCGGCCGGTCCCAAGGCGGGCTGACCACGAAGGTCCACCTCGCCGTCGACGGCCGGGGCCTGCCCCTGTCCATCGTGCTCACGCCCGGCAACGTCAACGATGCCACCGCGTTCGGCCAGGTCCTCGACGGGATCCGCGTCCCGCGAGCCGCGCCGGCCGCCCGCGCACGACACCGGCCCGGGTCCTGGGCGAGGCCTACCCCAGCCGGGCGATCCGGCGCCTGCTGCGGCGTCGGGGCATCGCCGTCACGATCCCCGAGCGCCGCGACCAAGCGGCCAACCGCCGGCGCCGAGGGCGCCTCGGCGGCCGGCCGCCCGCCTTCGACAAGGACGTCTACCGCGACCGCAACGTGGTCGAACGATGCTTCGCACGCCTCAAGCAGTTCCGCGCGATCGCGACCAGGTTCGACAAGCTCGCCGACCGCTACCGGACCGGAGACGTCCTGGCTTCGCTGATCCTCTGGCTCCGAGATACAACCGTTGCTCCCGGCGGCGGATGGGCGGGGTCGGCCGTGGAGAGATCACCGTCAAGTGATCGATGGCGTGTTGTGGCGGTTGCGAACGGGCGCGCCATGGCGCGATCTGCCCGAGAGATACGGCCCTGGCAAACCGCCTACGAACGCTTCGCCCGCTGGGAGGCCGATGGCACCTGGGCCAAGCTGCTGGAGCATGTCCAGGTCCGGGATGACGCCGTGGGGCGCGTGGATTGGACGGTGTCGGTGGACTCCACCATCAACCGGGCTCACCAGCACGCCGATGGAGCCCGTAAAAAAGGGACCCTGGCAAGGACAAACTGGAAACTCCGCCACGCTCGGCGGCGGGGCAGGCCCTCGGCCGGTCCCGGGGCGGGCTGACCACTTAAGGTCCATCTGGCCGTCGATGGTCGCGGCCTGCCCTTGTCCGTTGTTGTGACGCCAGGCAATACCGCCGACGCCACGGTTTTCGGCGCGGTGCTGGACGCGATCCGCGTGCCCCGCACTGCCGCCGGGAGGCCCCGCAGTCGGCCCGACCGGGTGCTGGCCGACAAAGCGTATTCCTCCCGCGCCATTCGTACCCGCCTGCGACGTCGAGGCATCCGTGCGACCATCCCTGAACGCGCCGACCAGATCGCCAACCGGCATCGGCGCGGCACTCACGGTGGCCGTCGCCCCGCCTTTGACAGAGATCTCTGCACGGGCCGCAATGTTGTGGAGCGGTGCTTCAGCCGACTGAAACAGTTGCGCTCCGTTGCGACCCGGTTCGACAAGCTTGCCGCCCGCTACGAGGCCGGGCTGCGGCTCGCCTCACTCGTTCTGTGGCTCCGCCACTGCGACTCGTGACTTCCTGCCCCGAGCGTCGCTCCCCAGCTCAGGCTGACCGGCCACTTCGGTGGATCCGGGCGGTGCCTGCATCGAGATCGATCCCTGTCTTCTTGGGAGCGCCGTCTTGCTCGTCATCCCGTAGAACCAGCGCGATGCGGCGTTGTTCCAGCTGGACCCGCTTGCTCGGATAGATCAGGGCATGGAGTTCTTCGGTGGCGGTCGCACCCACACCTCTGCTTCCGAACTCGCGTTCCGCCAAACGGCCGGGGAGCCAACCCCGCTGCTGACCCTGCTGAATCACCTTCCGCAACAACGCCAGCAGGAACAGCGGTATCACGATGACGAGTACGACGAGCGGGCTTGTGAGTAAGCGCAGCATGCGCTGACAACGCACGGCGTGACCCAGGCGTTCCACCCGAGAGATCATTTGTCAGACAGGAACCAGTCACTAGCCACACGGCGTCTCGACAAGGCAGGGTGCTGGCCGAGGCCAGCATGTGTGCACGTTCATCGGCTGTCCGGCACGCCGCACGGGCCGCAACAGTGGAGTGGCACCGAGTCCCGACGAGATCACCAGCAGAACACGAGCGTGAATCGCCGCTGGGCCGGTACGAGTGAGCCGGGGGCCCCGTCAGTTGACGATGCAGGTGTAGTGCATGGTGAGCGTGGTGGTGCGGGCGCCGTTCTGGATCACGAGGTAGAAGGACTTCAGGTCCTTGTCGAATGTGCCGCCCACGTGGATGTCCGCGCTCCTGCCGGGCTCCAGCGTGCCAGCCTGGGGGGTGACGAGCACGCCCTTCGCGTCGCCCCGTTCCGGCAGCTCCGCGGTGTTGGCCAGCGGGTGTGTGAGCGCCACCGCCCGCCAAGTGGCCTTAACGTCACCGGGCTTGATCTGTACCCCCGCCTGAATGCCGCTCACACACGCGACCCTCTCGCCGTCCCGCGTGGGAACGTTCTCCGGCTCCAGGGTGCGGCGGATGTAAATGTCCCCAAGAGGCGGCTCCGTCGTCCTCGGCGACGTGGGGGTCTTCGCCGGAGAACCGCCCGACTGCGGTGAACTGCCCGGGGACTTCGCGGGGGACTTGCCCCCCTCCCCCTGCTGTACAGGGCCCTGGCCCCCCGACGGTGGCCCCGGGGCCTCGTCCCCGATGCAGCCGGCTGCCCCCGACAGCATGACCATGGCGGCGACCGCCATGCCGATCCGTACGCCGCGACCTGACACGCCAAACCCCCAAGCACGGAAGCCCTATGGGAAGTGTGGCCGAAAAGCCCCGATCCATTCAAGGTGTGCGAGTGCAGCGGATATGGCCCATCGCGGTCCCGAGGCCCTGCCAGGTCGCCCGCCCTGCCGACTCCACCCCCGGACCTGGCCGCACACCGGTTCCGCTGTCAGTTCGAGGAGCCTCTCCCGCAAGGGCAGAGCGCCCGTACAACCTCGGCTCCCGCACCCTGCTCCCGACGCTCAGGCCCCGCCACCGCCCGTGAGCTCGCTGATCCACTGCTTGGCCGCGGCGAGGTCTGGAGCGTGCGTAGGCGAAGCCATCCCACTCCTCCAGGACACGCGGCTCGTCCGGCCGAAGGTGGCCCGCTCCACCCCCCACCGGCCGGGCGCCGGTAGACATCTATCGGTGCACGCCGGCGCTTGTTGTACGAGGCGAGCGGGTCGTTTGCGTCCACACGCGGCACAGCACGAGACGGCTGGTTCGGAGGGCCGGGGCGCCGGTGCTTTCCCATCCTGGAAGCGTCTCACAGCTCACGGACGGGGAAGCGGCATGCCGGGCATTTGGGGGTGGCTCAGGTGCTGCCCGGCATCGTGCACGTGCAGGGTGAAGGTCTCCGGTCCCGGCTGGCCAGCCACATCATAGGCGGTGAGTACGCTTTCGATCCGTTCCCACAGCCGGACCGGTCCACCTTCGCGTACGTCCCATCCGTCACCCTTCGGAGTGAGAAGGGCGACGGAGCCAGTGACGGTGTCGGCCAGGATCACGTTCTCGCCTAGGCCGTTTCTTGCGGATCATCCGACGGACGTGCAGAGGTGGGGCAGAGTGCGTTTCATCCCGTGGTGCGCACAGCTCGGTCAGCTCTAGGCTCGACACCATGCATCGTCAGTCCGTGTCCCCGCCGTTGACAGAGGGAGAGCTGGTCATGGCCGAGCACGAGCTCGGTGTGTCCTTCCCGGCCGCTTACCGCGCGTACCTCAAGGCGGCGAAGCCCGCCAAGCGGGTGTTCCGGCCCTGTCGAAGAGAGTGGGGCTGGGATTGGGGCGCGGATCGTCAGCCCCTGGCGGAGCTGCTGCCCCTGCCCTTTCCACACCCCGACTCATACGTGGACGCGAACGCCGAACTGGATGCACGCGAACCCTGCCTGGAGGACTTCACCAACGAGCCGGACCACGCGGATGCCTGGCAGGCCTGGGACAGGGAATGCGAGGTCTTCGAAGAGCAGAAGACCGCCGGAGCCGTGACCCTGCAGGACAACGGCTGCGGCTTCTACACTCTGCTGGCGGTCACCGGTCCACTCGCAGGCACGGTGTGGTGGGATGGTCGCGCCACTTGTGACCTGATCATCCCGCTGTCGCTCGATCACATGGGCAGCGCCCGCCCAGTCACGTTCAGCGAGTGGCTTCGCTACGACTCCTGGGACTTGCTGCCGCCGGGCTGGGGCGGGTCCTCTCGCTCCAGCTCATAGGCCGGCTCTTGGGATCACCTCGCTGACCAGATCAGAATGGCCGCGAGGTGGAGCCCTGCCTGGTAGCTCGTAGCCGTCTTGTCGTAACGAGTGGCCAGGCCGCGCCACTGGTCGGGTAGCCGGGGCACGTCGCCGTGACCCGGCCCCCTCAGAACCGGACGTGCCTGTTTCCACGCATCACGGCTCAAGCAAGCCTGAAGGCTTCACAGGTTCTGCTCTTTTCCGGTCGCCGTCGCCGTCGCCTGAATGGTGCCGGCGATGGCATTCCGAGTGGACGAGCCGAAGATTCTTGCTCTCATCGGAGCCGCCATGCCGCCGGTAGGTGAAGTGGTGTTTATGCAACCGCTTCTTCATCGCGTCGAACCAATCGATCCATTCGCGTGGACTGTCGGGCTCGAATTCTGCGCCGGCGATGAGCGTTTGCCGCACAGCGGACAGATTCCCTTCTGGCGGGCCGCCAGAGTGAGGCTGATCTTATCCATCGGTGGCGGTGTCCGCGTTGACGGCGTTGGCTCCAGTAGCCGCGGAGGGCAGGATCGTCGGGTGACGACTTACCTCTGACCAGCTGATGCCGTCTGATGTTGGTCCAGGCGAACTTGGGAAGGTGTGCGCCTGTGGGGCGGTCACCGAATACCCAGTTGTTCGCCTTAGATCGGTTGAGCCTGCCGAAGTACTTGTTCACGATCCAGTGCTTCGACTTCTTCGGGTGGGTGCGCTTGGCCCACTTGTAGGTGAGCATCCACACATAGCTGTCCAGTGCCGAGAACGTCCGGCTGGACACCACCGTCCGGTAATACGCGGACCAGCCGCCGACATCCAATCCCTCGGCGCCCACGTACCGCAGCGCCCGCACTCCAGCCTCGCCCGGCGCGTACGCCCCGGCTTCATCCGTCCCATACCCCGCACAACGCCCCGGAGGCGGGCCCAGTAGTGGCCCGGAACCCAGCGCGCTTCAGGGATCCGGAGCCTGAGCCAGCGATCAGGTCCGCCGAGCCGTCCTGCGAGGCGCTCCACCAGTAGGCCTGCGCGCGACCGAAGGGGGCGCTGGGGTGTTCGCATGCTTCGAGGACCTCGTTCTGGCGTTCGGTGGTACTGGGATCGCACCAGGAACCGACCAAGGTCCAGCCGGCGAGCTCGGGAGTAACGAACACTCTGCGGTACACATCGAGTGGATCGGCGTCGAGGCCCCCGTGGCTGTCGATGTCCGCGGCATACACGACGACGGAGAACGGGACCGGACGCGGCTGCGACAGCCCGAGCATCTCCATGACGCCGGCCTGGTCCCCGGTAGGCACCGCGATCCAGGAGAGGCAGCAGCAGGAGAGCGGAACCGGCGTGTCGCCGGCGATTTCGATCCTGGCCAGCCGTTCCAGTGCCGCGGTGTCACGGGCGCTCATCACCGCCTCGCCGCCGATCTCCGCCAAGGCTTCCAGAGCACCCGCGCGCGCCGCCCCGGGACCGTCGATGCGGACCGCCTGGAGCAGCGGCACCACGGCGGTTCCCCACGCCGAGAACGCTTGAACCGCCGCCTGCCTGACCTTCGCGTCACCCGGCAGTGGCAGGACATGTCGCGCGGTAGTCGGCACGCCGCTGTTCCGGCGGCTGATCGCTGCCACAGCGGGCGCTCCCCGGCCGGGGAGCGCAACGGGCAGCCCGGGGTCAGCCGCCACCCGAGCCGGCCGAGGCCGAACCGCCGGATGTCCAGCTGGAGTTGGTCTGCGGCCGGTCGCGCGTGCTGCGCTCGGTGCGCAGCCACACCACGACCCCAGCCGGGCCGAGCAGGGCCTTCAACGCGTCGGCGAGCCGCTGCGGGTCGCCGCCGTCCGGGAGCGCCAGCCGCTCCCGTTCGCCCCGCAGGACGAGTTCCAGCGCGAGCGTGGAGACGGCCGGCTTGTAGTCCCCCTGGTACGGCTCCACCACCTTGTGCGTCAGCCGCACCTCGCGCAGCGTCTCGACGGGCAGCCAGTCGTCCGGCCCGGCGGCCCGGACCAACCGCAGGGACGCGGGCACCGTGGCCGGCGCGAACTCCACCCGCAGGATGTCCCGGGCCCGGGAAAAGGCCAGCACCGGCCAGCCGATCAGGTACTCCAGCCCGGCGATCACCCCCACCACCACGAACACGGTCGACGCCCGCGCCCCGGCCAGCGCCATCCACAAGGCGACGCACAGGGTCGGCACGCCCAGGGCGAGCGGAGTGAACAGCGCCGGCCCCGCCGAGGCCAGCACGTTCCACACCGGCCCGGTCGGGCCGGCGCGCAGGACCAGATCCGTCGAGTCGGGGCCTTGTCTCAGCAAGGGATCGATGGCCATGCCTCCAGCGTAGGACCGGTCCGCAAGAGCGCCTCGGCCATACCCGGCCGACGGGGCACGACTTCTGACGGCCCGTAGCCCTCAGCCGGCGGGCGCGGCGGGCTCCCAGGGCTCGGACCACGGGTCGGGCCACTGCTCGGCGGCGGCCATCAGCGGGGTAGAGGGTGGCGCCGTCCAGGCTCTCGCGGATGATGTCGGCGTGGCCGCCGTGGCGTGCGGTCCCTCTCCACTCACTGACGGTTGAAGCTCAGATCACGTCCCGCGCCGGCTGCGGTAGCCGATCTCGGCGAGGTCCTCGGCCAGGTCTGCGAGGGTGACCTCCGCGTTCAGCGATGACACCAGCTTCTGGCTCAGCGGTCGCAAGGCATACACGTCGCGCACCGCTTCCAGGTCGACAGGAACCTCGTAGTAGTCCTCGGCGAAGCGCCGGAACGCTTCCGGCGAGCGGTCGACCAGGAGCTCGAACAGGCCTGTTGCCCCGTCCGGGTCGGAACACCCGGCGGGGAAGTCGATCACGCCGTGCCGCCACCGATCATCCGTTGCCTCCCGCCACAGGCAGGCCGTCACGACGGGGACGTCATCCTCGTCGGTGAACGCTGGCTCTTCGACGAAGGGCTTGAAGACCTCCGGAACCTCGTCGATCACTCCCGGCCAGGGCTCGCCGTCGTTGCCGTACGGGCTCATCGGTGCTTCGTGGTCGAAGCCACGGACGTAGGCCCCGGCCGCCGAGAACACGATGGAGTACTCGTTCCCCGACCCGTTGCGCATCGAGGCCATCTCCTCGTCGTCGGCCCAGCCAGCGTTGAAGGAGTAATACCGGCCTTCCCAGTCCGGGCTCAGGATCGCGTCGAGCATCGCCAGCGAGCGGCACAGGTTCCGCAGGTCAGCGATCGAAGGGAACTGGCGAGCTACGTCATAGACAGTCACGTGCTCATCCAACCGGATACCCCTGACACTCAGAATCTTCCCCAAGGGCTATCACGCTCAGTAGCAGTGCCGGAGTCAGGTGGGGCAACTCGCGACAGTTGAATACGCGGGCCCACCAGTACCGAGGCCGGGTACGCACGCGATCGGGGCCGGCGCCCCCACGCGCACGGACGGTCCCAGGCCGAACGCGTCGGCGACGATGCGCCGGGCACGGCCTTGATGGCCTCCGAACCTTCAGCGGCGGTCGTCAAGGCTGGTACGGGCTCCAGCGGCCGAGCCGGGCGAGTTCGCGGCGGGCGGCGGCCTCGGTCAGGCCCAGCGCGGTCGCAGCTTGCGCCGGGGTGGCGTCGTGCTGGGCGGAGCGGGCGACCCAGTACCCCGCCGCGCGGGCGGCGGCCTCCAGCCGGCGGACCGCACGGACCGCGGCGAGGGGCGAGTCGTCGCCGAGCTTGCCGATCTCGGCTTGCAGTTGCTCAAGGAGGTGGGTGACGGACTCGGGGAGCGGGATCGTGGCCGCTTCGACGGCGGTCGTGTGCTCGTCCCACTCCTGGCAGCACGCGTCCGCCTGTTCGTCGGCGGCGTCCTCCAGATCCTGCCTGCCGATCGCGTCCCAGTCCAAGGGGTGTTCGGGGCCGCTCCATCCGCACGAGCAGGTTCCGCGGAGCGCCGCCGCGCGCGGGATGTGCGTGAAGCGGCCGTCGTAGACGGACCAGTGAGACGTCCGGTGGACATCGGAGCCCGAACCGGTATCGAAGAGCGCCGGCGCGGGCACGGTCCCGTCGGCCAGGAGGACCCCGACCCAGCCCTCGTGGGAGGTCCCGAACTCCTCCGTCGTCCACGTCTCCCTGTCGCCGGCCATAACGCCCCTTCACCGCCTGGCAGAGCCCGCCCGGCCGCGGGCCCGTCTGCCACGACCTTCGCGCACCGGCGTCCTCTGGTCAGGCGAACGGAGGAAATCCGTCCCGAAGGCTGACCACGAAGAAGGGGTGTGCCGGGAGGACTCCGGTCAGCCGCTCGACGGAGTGACCGCCACTGTAACGCCGCTGAGCGTCGGGCTGCGCGGTCTGGGTCAGCGCAGCCCTACGCGGTGTGGCGGTCAGGCGGGGATGCCGAGGGGCAGGCCGAACTTCTGCATCTGGGTGGCGAAGTCCTTGGGTCCGGTGAAGAGGTGGGCGCGGAGTCCGGTGGTGGAAGCGGCGTGGACGAAGGTGGGTTCGTCGTCGAAGTACGCCAGGCGCTGGGTGGGGATGTCCATGCGGTCGACGGCGGTGCGGAAGGCGTGGGGGGAGGGTTTGTCGACGCCGAGGCTCGCGGAGGAGAAGACGTGGTCGAAGGTGATGTTGTGGTGTTCGAGGTCGGCGGGAAGGGCGTCGGTGCAGTTGGACAGGACGCCGACGGGCATGTGGCGGCGGATCCGGTCGAGGAGTTCGACCATGGTGTCGTCGCGTTCACCTCGGTCGGCGCGCCAGGGTCCGAGGTTGTGGCATACGGCGGGGCCGTAGTCGTCGGCGAGGCGGTCGGCGACGTTGTCGGCCCACTCCTGGTCGGTGAGGATGCCGACGCGGGCGGACGGCAAGCTGAGCTGCCAGCCAACCTCATCGCCACGAACCCGACGATGTTGGATAGCCGCATGGTGAGACGCAAGAAGGAGAAGAAGAAGCGGCCCGACTGGGGCAGCCCGAAGGGGATCGTGCTGTTGGCGACGCCAGAGGGCTGGCGCCACAGCGTCCTCACCGTGGAAGGCGGCATGCTCTGCGGGCGTCTGGACGTGCCGGTCAACACCGGCCCACAAGACGCGCGAGCCGCGGCGGCCCAGATGGTGACGGAACTCGCGCGCGACTTCCACGACACCGACGTCGAGGTGAGCTGGGATCCCCCTCGGGAGCCCTGGTCATGGACCGCTCAAGTCACCCTCGCCGCCGGAGCCGTCCGCTAGAGACGGGCGCCGGCGAGCGTCAGCGGCGCAGGTAGGCGAGGACGGCGAGGACCCGCCGGTTGTCCTCGGTGGAGGGGGCGATGCCGAGCTTCGTGAAGATGCTCGCGGTGTGCTTGGCGACGGCGCTCTCGCTGAAGTACAGGGTCCCCGCGATGGCGGCGTTGGAGCGGCCTTCCGCCATCAATTCCAGGACGTCGCGTTCGCGCGGGGTGAGGGCGGATATGGTGCCGCGGGCCTCGCCGCGTGCCAGCAGGCGTCCGATGACCTGCGGGTCCAGGACGGTGCCGCCCGCGGCTACGCGGCGTACGGCGTCGATGAACTGGCCGGTGTCGGTGACCCGGTCCTTCAGCAGGTAGCCCACGGCGCCGTCTTCGCTCGACAGGAGCTCGTTCGCGTAGAGCTGGTCGACGTACTGCGAGAGCACGAGCACGGGCAGGCCGCGGTGGTGGCGCCGGGCTTCGAGGGCGGCCTGGAGGCCCTCGTCGGTGTGGGTCGGCGGCAGGCGTACGTCGACGACCGCCACGTCCGGCGGCTCCTCCAGCAGGGCGCGCAGGAGGCCGGGGCCGTTGTCGACGGCGGCGACGACGTCGAAGCCGTGCTCGGTGAGCGTGCGGACCAGGCCGTCCCTCAGCAGGAAGAGGTCTTCGGCAAGGACGACGCGCACGGGATCTCCAGGATGACGGTGGTGGGGCCGCCCTGCGGGCTGTGCAGGACGAGGCTCCCGTCGAAGGTAGCCAATCGCTCCCGGACGCCGAGCAGCCCGGTCCCCCGGGAGGGGTCCGCGCCGCCGCGGCCGTCGTCGGTGACGGTCACGCGCAGCCGCGGGCCTCTGGCGCCCGCTTCCTCGCCCTCGTCCTCGTGCGCGAGGCGGATGTCCACCCGGCCGGCGGCGGAGTGCTTCGCCGCGTTGGCCAGCAGTTCGTTGACCGCGAAGTAGGCGGCCGACTCCACGGCGGCCGGCAGCCGCCCCGCCAGCCGTACCTCGACGTCCACGTCGAGGAAGCTGTCAAGGGCCAGGGAGCGTACGGCGTCGCCCAGGCCGCGGTCGATCAGGACTGGCGGCTGGATGCCCCGGACCAGGCCGCGCAGGTCTTCGAGGGCCCGCCCGGACAGTTCGCGCACCTCCAGCAGCGCGGCCCGGGCGGTCGGCGGATCCACCTCCAGCAGCCGCGTCGCGCTGTCCAGGCGCATCCCGAGGGCGACGAGCCGCGCCTGAGCCCCGTCGTGCAGGTCCCGCTCGATGCGCCGCAGTTCGGCCGCCTGCCGGTCCAGCACCTCGGTCCGGCTGTCCGTCAGCTCTTCGACTCGGCGTCAGAGTTCGGTGACGCGCGGGGCGGCGAGCAGCCGGCGCCCCCACCGGGCGTGCAGGCGCAGGACGGGCGGGGCGAGGAGCAGCCCTGCGGCGGTGAAACCCAGGCCCAGTACGGTCGCCGCGAGCATCAGGGCGGTGCTGTGCACGGGGACGAAGGCGTACCAGTTGCCGTCGTCCAGGAGCCGCCACACGAAGGGCTGCACGAGCACCCCGAAGAGCCCGTAGACGACCAGGGACGGCGGCAGGGCGACCAGCAGGCCGCCCACCAGCGGCTCCAGCCACGCCCAGGACAGGTCCCGCCAGAACCCCGCGTCCGCCAGGACCCCGCGGGCCCCCGCGGTCCGCGGGAGCGGATCGGGCGTGGTGATCCGCACCCCCGACCACTGCTCCGCCCGGTGGCGGGCGCGGTCGGCGCAGCGGCGCAACGCGGCTGCGCCGGGCGGCAGCAGCCGCAGGCCCACGCCGACGGGCAGCAGGAGCAGGGCTCCCACGACGCCGGCCCCGACGGCCGCCACCCGCAGGCCCAGCAGCCCGGCGAGGTGACAGCGGCCGACGGCGGCCGAGCGGCGGGACAACTCCGCACGGAAAGGGCGTGATGTCGAACTCATGTCCTGTGCAGGGTAGCCGCTGCGTGCACCGCCGCCCGTGCCGGTGCACGCCGGCCGCCGCGGAGGACGACCGCGAGCGTGGCCACCACCAGACAGGACAGTCCGAAGCAGAGCATGGGCGGGACGGCTCCGGACTCCTCGTCCAGGAACAGGAGCAGTCCGAGGTTGACCAGGGCGTGGAAGCCGCCCGCGTACAGCAGCCGCCGCCACCCGCCCAGGCCGTCGAGCGCGATGCCCAGGACCACCGACATCGCCACCGTGGCCACGAGGAACCCGGCGGCGTAGGCGGGCGCCTGCGCGAAGACCTGCACGTGCCAGACCCCCCACAGCACACCCACCGTCACCGAGGCGGCGACCGTCCCCAGACGGGTGCGCAGCAGCGGCTGGAGGAAGCAGCGCCAGCCGACCTCCTCCCCACAGGCCCCCACCAGCTGCGCCACCATGATCAGCGCGAAAGGCTGTTGCAGGGACCCCGGCGACGTGAAGGGCGCCTCCCCGCGGACCGCGTAGTACCCGAGCACGCAGAGCACGACGATCAGCCCGGCCGCACCGAGCAGCACCGCACCGCCGAGGGGGTGCGGACCAGCCCCCGCCCCGGCGCCCCGCAGCAGCTCGCGCGTCCGCCGGCGCCGGTACAGCGCGACCGCGCCCACCGCGAGGGCCGGCCCGAACTGGGTCAGTTGCACGACCTCCTGCGGTATCCCGGTCGCCGGCTGTACCGCCCCCAGCGTCCCGGCCGCCAGGGAGGCGACGACCGTGAACACGCCCACGGTGCCCCACACTCCACCCCGACGCTCCGTCCGCCCCGCGAAGTCCCCGTCCACGCGCTCCATGAGCACCTTCCCCGTTCGCCCGATGAATCCGTCGAATCCCTACGCGGACCACGATGCCGCGCGGCGCCCGGCAGGCCACTGCACCTGGCACCCGGGCTGGGGTGAACCTGGATGCACCCCTCGCACGGCGCCTACGGCGAGGTATGCCTGGACGCGCCGGCCACCACGCCGTCGGCCGCCGTGCCGGGTCCGCCGCGGCGTCGGTACGCCAGCCAGACGCCCACCACCGCGAGGGTGCTCGCCGGCCAGGTCGCGATGCTCAGCGGCCCCGCGAGCAGCGGGTCGACGAGCGCGCCCGCGACGTGGCGGGTCAGGGGCAGCGCGAACTCGTTGAGCGACACGTGCGCCGCCACGGCCGCCCACACCGACCCGGTCGCCAGCCGGACGGCCGCGATCACCGTTCCGAGCAGCGTCGCGGTCACCACAGCGGCCGGTATCCCCAGCACCACCGGATGGCCGGGATAGCTCCCGCCGAGCGCCGTCATCGGGACGTGCCACGCCCCCCAGATCGCCCCGCCGAGCAGCAGGCCGCGGATTCTGCCGCGCTGCACCAGCCTGGGCAGCATGTAGCCCTGCCAGCCGAGTTCCTCCCCGAAGTACAGCGGTAGGGACACCAGCGCGCTCAGCACGAGCAGCGCGACCGTGCCGGGCCCGGGCAGGTGCGCGGGGACGTACCAGCCAGCGAGGGTGGAGACGGCCAGGCCGACGGCGGTGAGGCCGAGCGGGACCGTGAGCGCCCCTGCCACGCAGCGCAGTTCGTGCCGCCATGGTGTGGACCGCAGGAGGCCGAGGACGCGCACGGCCTCGCGCGCCCCCTGCCGGTGCGCCGTGAGGCCGAAGGCGGTCAGGGCCGGCACCAGCATCATCAGGATCATGCACAACGCCGCGAGCGGCGGCGTCTCCTGCGCGGCGCTCGTCCGGCGCAGGCCGTCGAGCCACAGGGGGACCATGGTCAGCCACGCGCCGACGAAGCTGATCACCAGGAAAGAGATGAGCCCGTGGCTCGGACGTTCTCGCGAGTTCGCTCGTTTCATGACGGCGACGCTACGAACCGCCGGAGGACCGGGGCGATCGTGTGCGCTCCCCTGCTCATGGTGTAGCCAGCTCCACTGTGCCGGGAGGCCGGGAGAGGAAGACTGGGTCCGTGATGGATCTATCGACAACCCGTACGTACGTGTCGCGTTCGGCCCGTGCCGCCGGGTACTGCGCGATCGCGGCCGCCCACGGACTGGCCCTGGTCGTGCTGGTACCCGTACTGGTGTACTCGGCCGTGCTCTGCCTCGTCGGCGTGGGCCTGCTCGTCCTGCCGCTCGAACTCCGGCTGCTGCGCCGGCTCGCCGACGCCGAGCGCAGTCGGCTGGGCCGCTGGGCGGCGACCCCCACCACGCCGGCCGGACCGCACACCCGAAGCACTCTGAGGGCAGTGCTGTCGGACCCGGCGACCGGCCGCGACCTGCGCTGGGCACCCTGCATGGCGGTCGCCGGAACCCTGCTCGGGCTCATCGGCGCGGTGCTCTTCCTGTTCCCGGCGGCCGTGCTCGTCCTCGTCGGACTGTGGTGGGTGTTCCCTGCGGACGAGCCGATCAAGGTGATGATGAACATCCCGATCGACGGATGGGGATCCGCATTGCGCATCGGCGTGCCCCAGTTCGTGCTGAGCGTGCTGCTCGCCCTGACCGGCCCGCCCCTGATCGCCAGGCTGGCAGCGGCATCGAGCCGGCGGCTGCTGGCCCCCTCGGCCGCCGCGGTCCTCGCCGAACGTGTGGCGGCCCTGAACCGTACGCGCACCGGGGCGATCACTGCGCACGGCGACGAGCTGCGCCGCATCGAACGCGACCTGCACGACGGAACCCAGGCCCGCCTGGTCTCCCTCGCCATGCAGCTCGGCCTCGCCGAACGGACCCTCGGCTCCGACCCCGAGGCCGTGGGACCGCTGCTGACCCGGGCGCGGGAGGGCGCCGAGGAAGCGATGGCCGAACTGCGCGACTTCCTGCGCTCCATCTACCCTCCGGTCCTCGCCGACCGGGGCCTGGCCGGTGCGCTCTCGGCGGTCGTCGCCCGCTGCCCGGTACCCGCCGCCGCCCACCTCGGCGAACTGGGCGAGGTACCGGCGCAGGTCGAGGTCGCCGTCTACTTCGCCGTGACCGAGGCGCTCACCAACGCGGCCAAGCACAGCCACGCACGCTCCGCGTCGGTCACCCTGGCCAGGGCCGGCGACACGCTGCGCGCGGAGATCACCGACGACGGCCGCGGCGGGGCCGCCGAGGGCCACGGCACCGGGCTGCGGGGCATGCGCCGGCGCGTCGAGGCCGTCGACGGCGTGCTGCGAGTGCAGAGCCCGCCCGGCGGCCCCACCGTCATCACCGTGGAGTGCCCGTGCGCATCCTGATCGCCGAGGACAACGTACTCCTCGCCCAGGGACTTTCCACGATGCTGAAGGCCCTGGGGAACGACGTGCTCGCCATCACCGAGGACGCCGACTCCTTCGTGACGGGCGCGCTCACCCACCGCCCGGACGTGGCCGTGGTCGACGTCCGCCTCCCCCCGGCCTTCACCGACGAAGGCATCAGAGCCGCACTCCGCGCCCGGGAGCACATCCCCGGCCTCCCGGTGCTCGTGCTCTCACAGTACGTCGAGGACACCTACGCCCGAGAGTTGATCGCCGACGGCACCGGCGTCGGCTACCTGCTCAAGGACCGGGTCGCCCGCGTCGACGACTTCCTCGACGCCCTCCACCGGGTGGCGGCCGGCGGCACCGCGCTCGACCCCGAAGTGGTCCGTCAACTCCTCGCGACGCGCGGCAACCCCTTGAGCAGGCTGACGGAACGCGAACGCGAGGTACTCGCGATGATGGCCCAGGGATACGGCAACTCCGAGATCGCCGATCGGCTCGTCGTCACCGAGCGGGCCGTGCACAAGCACGTCGGCAACATCTTCCTGAAGCTCGGACTCCCACCCGAGGACAGCGGCCACCGGCGCGTCCTCGCGGTCCTCACCTACCTCGGCGCCCCCCAGAGACCCGCCCCGCCGTCCCTTCTCACGGAGGGCGCTCGGGGCGCGCCGAAGGCCGAGCCGGACGCTGTCACACGGGCCGGGCCAGGGTGGCTGCCCGCACGCACCGCGCCGTGGTCGGTGCCGGGACTGTCCCGCAGGCGGCCCGGCCCTCGGGACCCTGACAGGTGATCGGAGCGCGGGCCGGAACCCGCAGCCGCCCGATGCTCCTCCCGGACGGTGTTCTCATCCCCGCCGGAGATGGCCGCGAACTCTTGTAGCACTTGACGGCCTGGGTGGTCATGAAGACGCCGTCGTCGGTCTTCTTCCACTCCCTGTCGCGTTCCTGCTTCCACAGGCGGTCGACCTCGTCGGCGTCCTTGGGCAGCAGCCACTTCTCCGGCGTGCCGAGGTAGTGGTTGACGTGGTGCCAGGCACACATGAAGCCGTGGGCGTCGTCCTTGGAGACGTCCAGGCCGAGGTTCCGCATGGCCTCCAGGACCTGCACGCTGAAGACGCACGCGGCGCCGGTGGTGTACTTCCGGGAGACCGGCTCGCCGTTGCCGCGCCGGAACGTTCCTGCCGCCTCAGTCCTCGTCCGTGGCGACGACGACCACGGCTCGCCCACTGCCGATTCCCACCACGGCCGCGTCAAAGGTGGCCTCGGTGACCGGTGTCCACGTGACGTTGCCCAGGGCCGCCTCCCGGTAGGCGGCGTGGCCGTTGGCACGCCAGTCGGCGTCCGGCCCCAACAGCTCCGCCAGCCCGCCGGCGATGGCCTCGGCCAGGCGGCGCATCGCCCCGCCGGCACCACCGCCCCGGTAAGCGAGGGGGCGAACCAGCGTGGCTGCCGTCCAGGACAGCACCTCGTCCGCGGGAATCCGCCTGGCCAGCGCGGCTTCCATCTGGTCCGGGGAGCGCGGGCCGCCGTGCCCGTGGTCGCAACGGCCGCAGTCCGGAGCAAGCAGTCCCGTGGGCGCCAGGACGTCCCAGCACAGCTGTCCGTGGCTGCGGCCGTCGTCGGGACCGAGGTGGACGATCCGGTCCGCGTACTCGCCCCACTCCGCCAGCCACATGCCGAGGTCGGCATCGGATCCCAGATCGTATGCCGGGGGCTTCTCGAACGACAGCTTCACGGTTCTCCTTCGACCAGGTCGTCTCTTCCCGATCTTGCCTGACCCGCGCCGATGCACGGCACCGAACGACGCCGGCTTGACCGGCAGAACCCGAAAGAGACGACCCACCGCCGGCGGCCGGGCCGGGCAGCGGCCTGCCGAAGGTCAGCTCACGGACCCCGGCCATCGGGTACGCGGCGCTGTCCGCCGCGCTGCGGCGCACCCAGGAGGCGCTCCGTCGCGGACCACCGCTAGCCCGCCGACCCGGGTCGTGATGCCCGCCGGCCCGCGTCGGGCCGAAGCGAGCACGCTGGCCGGTCGACCGAGGGTGTCGCCCTGCTCCACCTCGATCGCGACCGTCTGCGCCCCTGTCGTGTCGAGCAGGTGGGCGGCCAGGCAGCCGGTGCTGTTGGCGTTGGCGACGTCCTCGTCGACACCGATCGCCGGCGCGAACATCCGCGCCGCACCCGGCCGGTCGCCCACCGGCGCTACGTACACGAAACAGCCGAGGAGCCCGTACCGCCGGCACGCCGCTGCCAGCCTGCCGAGGTGTGGGCGGACTCGGAGCAGCGCCGACCGGTCGTGGACCGGTACCAGCATGCGTGGTGCGCCGGGCGCGGCGATCCGGGGCGCGTCGGTCGGATGCGGATCGTCCGCCGTGAGCCCGAGCGCGGCGACGATCGCGGCGCGCTCGTCCGGTGCCGGGTGACGCAGCGCGACGAGGCCCTGGTCGAACCACACCTCGACGCCGGCGGGGCGACGGATCGCGGCGGTGTCGAACGTGCGCCCGCCGGTGTGCTGGCGGTCGTTCAGCTCGCCCAGCGCGGTGCGGGTCAACCGGACGGCCTGCGCGGCAACGGTGCCGTGGCCGCAGCCGGGCAGTTCGGCGGTGGCGGTGAAGAACCGGACCGGCCGGCCACCGTCCGGCGTCCGCCCCGGGCCGAGGAACGCCGCGTGCGAGGTGCCGGCCGCAGCGACGACCGCACGCCGGTCCGCGTCCGTCGCCGCCGGGTCGTCGTCGGTGACGGCCGTGGGGCTACCGCCCCGGCCGTCGCGCCGCACGCACGCATCAACCACCGTGACATCCGGCCAGGACATCGGTCAGTCGATGCCTTCGACGATGCGGAAGTCGCGCTCGACGCCATCGGAGAGGGCGACCAGCGCCTCCTGGTAGGCCGCACTCTCGCGCGCCGCGACGGCCTGCTCGAAGCTGTCGAACTCGACCACGACGGTGCGCTCGGCGATTCCGGCGTCATGCGCCACGACCCGACCGCCACGGACGATGGTCCGGCCGCCCGCGGCCTCGACGGCCAGGCGGGCCAGCTTGTTGTAAGCGGCCAGCTTCTCAGGATCTGAAATGGTGCGGTAGACGCTGACCCAGTAGCCCTTGGGCATGGAACCTCCAGTGTGGGGATGAGTGCATCCGACTTACGGGTTGGTCTCGGACGAGTGTCGACGGGCGAGAGCGAGGCTTGTCGGCGTCGTGATCACCATGGCGCCGATGCCGATCAGAGCCGCGGTGTCATGCGCGCGAGCAGTGCGCCGGCCTGGTCGGTGCACTGCGGTTCCAGCAGGGCTGTCTGCGACCTCGGCTCTCCCGTCGAGTTTGTTTCGAAATCAGAAACACCGGGGTGGATGCTAGTGTTTCGAATAACGAAACGCAAGGAGGGTCATGCCGACACCGCGCCCAGGAACACCGGTTCGTGGATCGACGACCGGCCGTCCCCTCATGGCCGCGATGGACCTGTTCGGCCGTCGATGGGCGCTGCGAATTCTCTGGGAACTGCGTGCGGGTCCGCTCGGCGCCCGCGCGCTGCTGGCACGGTGCGAAGGGCTGTCATCCAGCGTCCTCTACCAGCGGCTCCGCGAACTCGCGTCGAGCGGGATCATCGCCCCCTCGGCCGACGGCTACGAGCTCACTCGGCTGGGGACAGCACTCCGTGATGCCCTTCGTCCGCTCGACGAATGGGCGACCACCTGGGCGCAGGAGCGAGAACACAACGATCAGGAGCCCGCGGAGACGTGAAGGTCACGCCCGACGAGGTGGAGCGGTGATGTGACGGCCGCCGACTCGGGACACGGGCTCACGCGGCCTGCGAGAGACCCTCGCTCGCCGGCCCGTCGCCGCGCAGAGGGGTGAAGGCGACGCCCAGGCGTTGCGGGGGTCTCCGTCTGCCCGAGATCGCCGCCGCCCTGGACGCGGCGCGGCACGGGGGACGGCCCCCGCCGTCACCGCCGGCCCCTCGGCGCCCGGTACGGCGTCAGCACCCGCACCGCAGAACGCCTCCTCGCCAAAGCCCGTGACCACATCGGCCGGCCCCACAGGCAGCGGGGCGCAGCAGCGGGCCGGGGCACCTGCTTCCGGCCTGCACATAACCTTGACGTTTACTGACTTCGGCTCGTCAAGGTGACACCGGATTACGGGCTGCTGCGCAGCGCGTCGGCGATGCGGACGGCGTCTAGAGTCTGTTGCGAAAGTGGATCTTGTTCGTTGATGATCATGCCCTGTGGGACGTGGGGATCTGACGAACGGCCAGTGGGCCCGGCTTGAGCCACTGCTGCCGACGGGCATCAAGCCGGGTCGGCCGCAGGTGTGAACGCGGCGGCAGCTGATAGCCCTGGGCGAGGATCCTCACCCAGCTCCAGGCCGAGGCCGATGCGAAGGGTCTCGGGGGCGCTCCTGGCTCAATGCGAGGGAGGAGTCGCCCGGCCCACAACCAGCGGCGTCGATTCGAGTCTAGGCGCACGAGTCATCGCCAGGACTTGGCTGGAAAATACCTCTTTACTCCCCCTTTGGCTCTGCTTCTATTTTGCACGGCATGTCCGTGCTTGATCCATTTCAGCGCAACGACACTGGAGGCCCGGAGTGCGACGTGTCAAGAGCTTCGCCGTAGTTGCCGCAGCAACGGCAGCCATCACGTTCGCCGGAGTCGGCACAGCAATCGCCGACACAACTGCAACCAACGGCGGCCTGGCAAGCGCCACTTTCGTGAGCTATGGCGACGTCATCACCGTCACCCACTACAACTACGACCCCGATTCTCCATACCCTGAGTCCTGGGCGGAGTGGTACACCGACTACGGCCGTGAGGACTCGTGTGGGCCTACGAAGAGTTCCATCACGTGCCGTCCGAACGTGGCCGAGGGCCATTACATATACATCCGGGTCTGCACGAACTACAGCTTGATCAACCCCCCGACTTGCGGTGCCTACAAAAGGTCTTCGACCTCATAGAGACGCCGCGCTCTGGGGCCGGGGCGGGAGACCAGCCAACTGAACCCCGCCCCGGGCGCCCTACTGTTGCAAAAGTGCTGGTCATAGCCACTCGTTGATGGCTGCGACCAGCACGGTCGCGTGATAGCGGACGGCGAGTTTGTCGTACCTCGTGGCGACCGCGCGGTGGCGCTTGAGCCGGTTGATCCCGCATTCGACCGCGTGCCGCTGTTTGTAGTCATCCTTGTCGAACTTGGGCGGGCGGCCGCCTCGGGAGCCGAGCTTCTGGCGGTTGCGGATCTGGTCCGCCTTCTCCGAGATGGTGCACTTCACGCCGCGTCGGCGCAGGTAGGCGCGGTTTGCGCGGGACCCGTACGCCTTGTCCGCGCGGACCCTGTCCGGCTTCGTGCGGGGGCGGCCGGGTCCGGTTTTGGACACCCGGATGCCGTCGAGGACCGGCTGGAACTGGGGACTGTCGTGCCGCTGGCCGGCGGTCACGAGCAGGGACAGTGGTTTCTGTCCCTGCTCGACCGCCAGGTGCAGCTTGGTGGTCAGCCCGCCGCGCGAGCGCCCGAGGCCGTGGTCGTCCGGCTCGGTATCGACGCCTCCGGGAGGCTCCTTTTGGAGATCCCCTTTTTACGCGCCCCGGCTGCGTGCTGATGAGCGCGAGCGATGGTGGAGTCCACGCTCACGTCCCACGTGATCAGTCCTTTCGCGTCGGCCTCGGCCTGAAGCTGCTCGAAGATCCGCTTCCAGGTGCCATCACGCTGCCACCGTCGGAACAGGTCGTAGGCCCGGTCCCACGGCCCGTACCGTTCCGGCAGGTCACGCCAGGGCGCACCGGTCCGCGTCCGCCACCGTATGCCGTCGATCAACTGCCGACGGCTCCATGTCCGCGGACGGCCCGGCTTTTTGCCTACCGGCAGCAACGGCTCCAGACGCTCCCACTGGCCGTTCGTCAGATCACCACGTCCCACGGACAGTGATCAACCCGAACCTTGATCAACTTTCGCAACAGACCCTAGTAACGGGCTCTTGTCGCGGTCGATGGCCGGAGCCCGCCCGACCCGCACCAATCCGGGTGACTTTCGGCCCCACCGAGCCCCGGAGTCGGCGGGCGTGACCGTCCGCCGGCCTAGCGTGCGCGCCACGCCCACCCTCAGAACCGTCGCCGCGAGCTCCGCCCTGTTCCTGGCCACGCTGTCCGGCGCGACGCCCGCCGTCGCCGGAGGCGACGGCGATCTGCACCGGGTGTCGCCCGGCGACCCCTACGCCACCTGCCCGGTCCAGCCGGCGACGAGACCGCGACGCGGTCATCGCCGGACTCACACTGCCCTGGAACTCTGACGTCGTCGAAGGACACGCCAACCGGATCAAGATCCTCAAGCGCCAGATGTTCGGCCGGGCCGGCTTCACACTGCTCCGCAAGCGAGTGCGGTCCCCCTGGTCTCCCGGCGGAGATCACTCACCGTGCACGCGTCACGGAAATCGAGCCGGAACCGCTGAACGTGAACAAAGCCATCCACCCCTCCGTCACCTTCGACTGGGCCGAGTTCAAGACGCTGGCCGCCCCGAGGCGGCCTCGCCGCCGACACCAAAGGGTTGGAAGCCGCCATGGCGCTGGTCCGCGGCTGGCCGTTCGAAGGACGGACCCTGCCCTGGGCAGACCCCGTCATCCAGGAAATGCACTCCCGGATCACCGACACCACCCACACCCTCGCCCGCTGGCACACCCGCAGCAAGAATCCCGACCTCGACGCCGCCCGCCACACCATCCAACACGCCCTCGACGTCGAGGAGACCTCCGAAGTCCTCTACCGAGACCTCCTCCACATCGAAGCCGCAACCGGCAACCACGCCCCCGTGAGGAAGGTCATCGCACGAGCCCAGCACATCGCCCGCACCTACGACATCACCACCGAAACGACCATCAACGAAGTCCTTACTGGTGCTGTGCCACGTGCGACAAGGGCCTGAGCCGGCCCCTCCCACCCAGGCACGACAGCAGCCCGGACACGACCCCCAGACGCGGGGTCGACGACATGATCGGCATCTGCATCCGCCGCATGGACTTCTGTGTGCCCATCGGCGAGTTCGTCATGAGCCAGCGCGCCCGCGAAGTCCAGGCGTTCCGCGACGACGAGACCGCGCCCCTCGCCGCCCGCACGCCCTCCCGGCCATCCCCAGCTCCCGGTAGCCGGACCACAGCCCCCCGCCTTGCACGCCGGGGCAGGCAGCACCACCTCCTGCACCACTCGAACACGATCGAGACGAGCACGACATGACCGAGATGCTGACCAGGCCGGTCGAACCGGCCGCCGGCCAGCACCGCAACCCGCGCGACTACCCCTTCGACGAGGTCATGGCCACCCGCCTGCAGGTGGCTCCGTTCCCGGCACACCACGCCGCGCAACGCTCGCAAGGGTACCGAGACCCCCAAGCGACTGAGCCGTCACCGTTGGACCGTGGAGCGGACTGTGGCGTGGCCGGCCGCCCAGCCGGCTGCCGACGCCTGCATCGCCGCTACAAGCGCACGGCTGAACACGTCCTCGCTTTCGCCGGGATCGCGGCCGCCCTGATCTGCTGCTTCCGCTGGCTCATCCAGTGAATTGGGCTTTCAAGGGCGCTTCCGGACAACCGCTGTTCCTGCGTCCAGGTCGATACCCATCTGCGGTGGAGCGCCGTCGAGCGTGTCATCTCGTAGGACAAGCTCCTCCTGGCGGCGCTCGAGCTGCACACGTTTGTTGGCGTTCAAGAACGCATGCAGCTCATCGGCGACTGTGGCCCCGACGCCCACCCCGCTTCGCGGCGTCCGGGCTCTCAGGAGGCGGCACAGCCACTTTGGACGGCCGACTCGTACCAGTACGTGCCGGATCGACGCCAGCATGAAGGGGACCAGTACCAACACCGTCATGGTCAGCAGTCCCACCATCATCATCATGCTGTTTCAACGCCCCAGCACCGCACACGGTTCCAACGCGCAATGACACCGACCCTTCGTACGTGTCCACCCCGCGAGAGCTGGGCCAGCACCAATTGAGATGACCTCTACTGATCTTTTCGTAAGTTCGGTGGGTGTGGCGGGTGGATGGTCAGGCCGGTATGGGCGAGGAATGACCATGGCAGTCGGGGGTTGGTGTGGATGCGGTGGATCCCTTGCTCGGTGGCGTCGGCGACACCTGCGAGGTGGTCGCCGGCGAGGTTGGCGAGTTCACGCTTCTTGAGCGAGGACCACAGCAGTTCCACCAGGTTCAGCTCTGGAGCGCAGGCGGGCAGTCGTTCCAGGGTGAGCCAGTCCTGTTCGGCGGCCCAGGCCCGCATCGCCCGGCTCCAGTGGGCGGACAGGCCGTCCCAGACCAGGACCACTCGCTCGCCGCGGTAGAACACCTTCATCTGCTCCAGGACCTCGATGAGGGCGGCGGTGTCGTAGCTGCCGGGCTTGAGGCGGAAGCACGGGCGGGCCCCTCGGTCGGGTTCGGTGGAGTGGTAACCCAAGGCCCCGGCCATCGACGCGCGCTTCCAGTTCAGGCAGTGCCGCAGGAGTGGAGTCCCCGCCCTCGGGGGTGCGGCGGATCCGAGGGAGCAGAAAGACGCCTGATTCGTCGAGGGAGACGATCCAGGCGCGTGTGTTCACGGCCCCTTTTCGATGCGCGGCCACTCGTGCGCGATCCAGCGGGCGATCTCCGGCTCGTCCCGCTCGACCGCCCGCCGCTCGGGCCGTTGCAGGCTCCATCCGAGCCGGCCGGTCAGCAGCCGCCACACCGACGCCCTCGACAACACCACCCCCGTTGCCCGGGTGACGACCGCGCCGGCTCCTTCCAGGGTCCACAGGTCGGCCTCGAAACCATGCGCCTGGGCACCTTGCTCCAACGCGGCCCGGACCGTCTCGACCTGGGTGTCGTCCAGCTTGGTGTGGCGCCGCGGACCTGAACATGCTCGAGTTCTCCGGCACCGCGCCGGGCCTACGCGTAGGGCGCGCCGAGGTAGTTGCGTGCGAGTTCCCGCAGGCGGTGCACGTCGAAGCTGCGGCCGTGGCCGGGGTGGGCGATGGATATGTCCAGGTCGGCCAGGAGCGCCAGGCTGCGCCGATAGGCCGGCGGGTCGGATTCGGGGAGGTCGTCGATGAGGTGGCCGTTGTAGATGACGTCGCCGCTGAACAGTGCCCCGGTGTGTTCTTCGAGGAGGGCGATGCAGCCGGGGGTGTGGCCGGGAAGGTACAGGACGGTCAGTGAGCGCCCGCCCAGGTCGATCACGTCTCCGTCCTGGAGGGGGCGGTGCACCGTGAGCGGCTCCACGCGGTAGGTGCGAGGGTCGTAGCCGGTGTGGGGCAGCGCGTTGATCAGCAATCCAGGCAGGTCTTCTCCGGCCGGGTCCATGCCGATTTCCGTGTAGAGCCCGGGGCCGTAGAGGCTGGCGGGCACGCCCTGCGCCAGGGTCTCTGCAGCGGCTTGGTGGGCCGCCCGTTCTGAGAACTCGTGTGCTCCGCCGACGTGGTCCAGGTGTGCGTGGGTGAGGACGACCAGCGGATCCCGCTCGAACATGCGGGGGATGTGCCGACGCAGGCCGGCGACGCCCAGGCCCGCGTCCACGACGAGGTCGCGTTCCGTGCCGCGTAACCACCACAGGTTGGCCCGCACCAACTTGTCGACGTGCGGCTCTGTGATGCGAACGAGGCCGTCGTCCAGTTCCTCCAGCTCGTACCACCTGCGAGCCTGCGCCAGGATCATCGGCCTGCCCCGCTCTCGACGAGATGCCGATCGCCGAAGTCCGCGTCCAGCCATGAGCGCACGGCTGGCACGCCGCCGGCCTCCTGGCCGCACGCGACAAGTTGGGCCACCTGCCGACTGCCGATGGTGCCGGTCGCGCCGGACATGAAGATCTTCATGACATCTCCGTTCGTCGTGCTCACATACAGGAGACAGGGCATCCCGGCATCCCGTGATGGGCTGTGACTCGGTTCATAGGACGTCATGGCCGTCCGCGACCGAATTGTGCAGAAGGTCCATGAGGACCGCGGCGGTCTCGTCGGGGCACTCGTAGTGCGGCAGGTGTCCGACGCCGTCGAGCGGGCGCAGGTAAGCGCGGGAGAAAACGGTGCGCAGGACCTCGTCAGGCGGCATCGGGGTGATGGGGTCCTTTCGCCCCCACACCCCCAGCCGTCGGACCAGATCAGCCACCGGCTTCGGCAGGGCCGCCAAGGTCTTGGCCCCCGCCGTATGGTGCGCGCTGCCGTGTCCAGCGCCGAGAGGTAGCACGCATGGGGGAGGCGGATCCTCCATGCGGATGACGCAAGTCGTCACCGTCCGGACCACGATCGAGCCATGTCGATCACGCGTTCCCCGGACGACACAGCACGTCCCGTCCTACGCCGGGCAGTCCGCCTCCACCTGAGCGCATGGCCTGGGTACGCCGCAGCGGGATGGGGTTTCTTGTTCGCAGTACCCAGTTTCGTGTGGGCGACGGGCAGTACCTTCGGCGCCCGGACGACGGTGTCGCCGTCGCTGGTGCAGCTCGCTCGCGACGGAGTGCCGTGGTTCGTGGCCGTCCTGGTGGTGACCGGCTTCCTGAAGCTCGTCGGAGCACTGCTCGGCATCGGCTTGACGCGAGCGCGGGGCGCGCGAATCAGCCGATTCATGGTGTTCTGCGGGGGTGGTTCGGCGATCCTGCTCACTTGGCATGGCGGCCTCTTCGTCGTCCACGGTGTGCTGGCCGAGGCCGGGGCCGTCTCTGTTGAGCCGGACCTGGCTGCGCTGACTTGTTGGTACCTCTACTTGTGGGGGCCGTGGTTCATCGTCGGTGGTCTGGCCTTCGCCGGGGCCACCGCGCTGTATGTCCGCCCACGCCGTGATCGGCGCGAGCTACGGCTCTACGGCGCTGTGGGCGCGCTCGGTGCCCTGATCCTGTCCGTGACCTCGGCGGCTACCGGGATCGGTTGAGAGCCGTCACGCAACTGCTGGTCACAGGCGAGATGATCTCGCGGTGGCTGGTGTGATCACAGCGTCGGAGAGCAGGTCCCCCCGACTGGCGGCGCTGATCGCCTCGGGCGATGCGTCCCGAATCGCTCGCCGACAACCCAACCCCACATATGAGGAGTAGCCATGGTTGATCCCACGTCACATCCGCGGACTCCGGACCGCGTGCGCCACGTCGCGGTGCCGCCTGCCGCTCACGCACTCAGCACACTTGTGCGGATCGACTACGAGAACGCCGTGCTCACCGACCTCGACCCGGCTCAGAACCGCACCGCCGAGCAATGGGCGCGAACGGTCCTGGAAGACGCAGCCTCTGACACGCGGCAGGCCCTCACCCAGGGCTGGACCGCACTCGGCCTGCAGCTCCGCCCGGCCCCGTCCGAGGGTTGCGTACTCGGCTGGCCGGTGCGGCACAGAACCCCGGACCTCGTGCTCCTCTCCGCCGGCCCCACCCGTGGACTGCACGGCGAGCTGCTCTTCCAACGTCGGCCCCACACGCTACTGTTGGCCGCTTTCATTCAGTTGGACGACCAAAGAGCACGTGCCTTGTGGGCGCCAGCCGAGAACCGGCACCCCCACGTCATGTACCAGGTTCTCGAACAGGCCGTATCCCGGGCTACAGCCTGACCACATCACGACAAGGCGCTCGCCGGCGAGACGCCGAAACGGCAGCGGACTGCCGCAGGTGCGGACCGGCTGCATTCACCGCCCGCCCACAGGATGAGTGGGTGCACCTACCCGCCGCCACCCCGTCCCGGGCTGACCCGCACGACTACTGACTTTGAAGTCGGGTTGTCGTAGGGGCTGACGATCGTTGATCGTCGCGGTATGCCGGAGGTATGAGGTATCCGCAGGGTGGGGGTCTGACCGCGGAGAGGCAAGCCTTCCGCGAGCGGGTCCGGATGGAAGCGGTGGCGATGTTCGCCACCGGGCGGGGCAGTAGCGAGGTCGCGAAGGAGTTACGGGTCAGCGTCCGGTCGGTCCAGCGGTGGCGGCAGGCCTGGAGTGTGGCCGGTCGGGACGGGGTCCGTTCCCGCGGCCCGGCGTCGCGTCCCAAGTTGAGCGATGCGCTCTTCGCCGTGCTTGAGGAGGAGTTGGCCAAGGGCCCGGTCGCGCATGGCTGGCCGGATCAGCGGTGGACACTGGCCAGGATCAAGACCCTGATCGGCCGCAGGTTCCACAAGTCCATGACGCTGTCGGGCATCTCCCAGATGCTGCGGCGGCACGGCTGGAGCCACCAGGTCCCGGCCCGTCGGGCCGTCGAGCGTGACGAGGCGGCTGTGGCCGGCTGGGTGAAGGACGTGTGGCCGCACGTGGAAACACCGCGGCGGCGCTCGGGGCCTGGATCGTCTTCGAAGACGAAGCAGGGTTCTCGATGACGCCGCCGACCTCACGCACCTGGAGCAAACGCGGCAACACACCGGTCATCCGGGTCCGCGGACGCTCCCAGCGCCGCTTCTCCATCGCCGCCTTGTGCTGCTACAGACCCGGGATGCGCTCCCGCCTGGTCTACCGGCCCAAACGGCACGCCGATCACAAAAGCGGAGGCCGCAAGAGCTTCGCCTGGACCGAGTACCGCGACCTCCTCGTCGCCGCCCACCAGCAGCTCGGCGCACCCATCGTCCTCATCTGGGACAACCTGAACGTTCACAAAGACCGCCGTATGCGGGCCTTCATCGACGCACACGACTGGATCACCGCCTACCATCTGCCGCCCTACACCCCCGACCTCAACCCAGTGGAAGGCATCTGGTCGATCCTCCGCCGGACCAGTCAGGCCAACACCGCCTTCACCGACCCCGACCACCTCATCCGCCGACTACGACACGGCCTCCGCCAGATCCAATACCGGAGCGACATCATCGACGGATGCCTCGCGGCGACCGGCCTCACCCTGACGACACCACGCCTACAACCTCAGTAACCGGGCCATCCTGCCGTCGGCGCAGACCCTGTGAACTGACGTCTTACGCGACCTGTTCCCATCTCTTCTCACGCAGCTCGCTACAGCATCGTCTGGAGCGGTCTTGCCTGATGGGCATCAACGGGCCAGCCAACCTCTCCGGGAGCTCAGGGAAATGCCAGCAAGGCAGACCCTCGTGGTGGTCAGCGGACCACCGGGCACTGGAGAAACCACCCTCGCACGCAGCCTCGCCCTCGAACTCGGCTGCCCCGCGATCATCCGTGACGAGATCAAGCAGGGCCGGTGCGTCACCCCAACACTGACCATCATCGAGCGCATGACCGAGCGCGCTCGCTCGGACAGGCATCGCGCCGCCCACGGCGACCGTCAGCTCCGTACCGACATCGCCGCCGGCGCCTACAGCCCCGAGGGGTTCGTCGACATCTCCCTCGACGTGCCCACCCTGCTCGTGGACACGTCTGACGGCTACCAGTCAGGGACAGCCGAGATCGCAGCATTCGTCCGGGCGCGCTGACCTCAAAGCGGGGGGGCCAGTTCAGATTCCCCGCTCGCGGCCACCTGATGGGGAGTCATCTGGCCCCAGATGTCACAACGTGTAGTCATCGACAGGGCGGTGGCTCAGCGTGACGCCCTCGCGTGGACGCAACCGTTGCCTCGACCCGCGCCCTGGCCGAGGGTCTTCCCCGTTCGGGTGTTCCGCTGTCTGGTGACGTAACTTCGAGGATCTTGAAGCGTTCTCAGCTCATCCGATCGATCCGCGGTCCGGTCCAGAGCGAGGGGGCCTGGGTTCTCTCGGTCCAGGGAGTTTTCATGAGTCACCGTCGCACGATGCTCGCTGTGGCAGGGTCCGCCATTCTGGCCGCCGGCACGACTGTCCTCCTGCCCGCGACCGCGCACGCGGCCGTCGCCTGTGATGAGTCGTCCCTGGTCACTGCGGTAAACGCGGCCAACTCCGCCGGCGGCGGAACAGTGACTCTCACCCCGGGATGCACATACACCCTCACCGCCAGCCACGGCGACGACGGAGTGAACGGCCCCACCGGACTCCCGATCATCACCACCTCGATCACCTTCGAGGGCAACGCCAACACCATCACCCGCGCAGCGGCGACCAACTTCCGCATCGCCCAGGTCAGCAAGACCGGCGGCATCACCCTCAAGGCCGTCACCCTCAGCGGCGGCCATACGGCCACAAACGGGGGCGGCATCCTCAACTTCGGCGCGGTGGAACTCACCGGAAGTAAGCTGTCGAACAACGCCGCCGACGGCGTCGGCGGCGCCATCTACAGCACCGGCGGCGCGGCAGCGGCGACGTTTACCAGCAGCGACGTCAAGAACAACACCGCCCACCAGGCCGCCGGTATCGCCAGCGTCAACGCGACCCTCACCCTCACCAGCAGCGTGGTCAGCGGCAACGCCGCAGGTATCAACCCCGGCGGCATCTACTACGTCGCCGGCACCGCAACGCTCAACACCTCCTCGGTGACCGCCAACACCCCGACCAACTGCACCGGCAGCCCCTCCCCTGTCCCGGGGTGCATCGGATAAGTGGCCGTCTCACCACGAGATTGACAATCAGGCTGGGCAGCCGACACCCGGCCCAGCCACCTCCCGTGCTGTGCGACGCGCCACAGGTTCCCCGACTCGCCGACAGCTCAATGCGGCGCCGAGCACGGGGTGGCCGATTTCCACCCTGGCTGCCCAAGCAGAGGAGGGGGTACTGACCTGGGCCGGAAGGCGCCGACCGACCAATCGGCCATGAGTCCACGACTGACACAGTCGAGCCGGAAGCGGTCACCCACGGTTACATTCGCAACTGGCCGTCCATGGGGAATTCCTGGTGGCCGCTGTCAGGGAGGCAGACAAGCGTTTGCGTGCATGCCCCTGACACGCCCGCAGGCGGGTCCGGCGGCCGGCGGTTCAGCCGTCGGTTCCCTGCACGGTGTCGGCGTAGCTGTTGAACACGTCGAGTTCATCCTGCTCGAAGCGGCGGATACCGCCCCGGATGGAGTCGTAGCCGGCCACCACGGAAGTCGCGGTGGCGTAGACATGCTCGTCGTCCTTGACCTCGAAGTGGAAGGTGAGGGAGACACGCCTGACGTCGGTCACCCAGGCTTCGATGCGGACCGGGGTCTCCCAGGTCTCCAGCGGGTGCTGGTAGCGGATGGTCTGCTCGCGCAGCAGGAAGTTGCGGGCCAGGCGCTCGGCGGGGTCCTGGGGGACGAGCATGCTGAACATGCGCATGCGGGTCTCTTCCAGGAGGACGCCGTAACGGGAGCTGTTGAGGTGGCCGTTCGCGTCGAGGTCCGACCAGCGAACGGGGCAGTCGTAGATGTGTCGGGACACGGTGACTCCTGAGGTTGTGGGATCTGCCGCGCCTTCGAGGCGCCTGGCCGATACGAGGACGGACTGGCACACCCGTCCGCCCGCTAGGCCCGGGGGCTGCGGGGAACAGCCGTCCGAATGCTATCTGTCGTCCGGACGGCCACGCCCCGGCCCCCAGGCCCCCAGGCCCCCCAGTTGCGCTTGCCTCCCAGGGCGTCGGTCTCGTCGTCGGAGGTCTCGGCCTCGACCCAGGTGATCACTACGAACCGGCAGTGCGGCATCGACGCCGGGTACAGGACGTGGGAGACGACTTCGATGGCCTCCCAGCCCAGGGCGGGGATGATCAGCGGTCGGCTTCCAGGTGGGCTTCGGTGCGCCAGATCCGCTCGACGTCCGGGCTCTGTCGAACCTCGGCGATCAGGTCGACGAGCTCGGCGTTGTCCTTGTGAGTGGCCTGAGCGAACTTCAGCAGCCGGATGTAGGCCGCGGCGTGCATCTCCCAACCGTGCTATTGGGTACGGGCCTGAGGGTTCGTCAGGGCCCAGCGCATGAGGTTGGCACGCGGCTCCATGACCCAGGGCCACCACTCGGCCATGGCCGCGTTGCAGGCGAGGATGTTCTGACAGTAACGCGGCGTGCGGCTACGGCTCCGCGTCGGCTCTTGCGGGTCATGAGTGCGGCTCTTGACCCTCACGTGACGTCAGGCTGCATAGTCGGTGCCGTGGAAGATCACTGGACCGTGGGGCGCGTGGCCGAGCTGGCCGGCGTGAGCGTCCGCACGCTGCATCACTATGACGAGATCGGGCTCGTGCGCCCGTCGGCGCGGACCGCGGGTAGGTACCGGGCCTACTCGGCGGGTGACGTCGAGCGGCTGAGGGAGGTGCTGGCCTACCGGCGGCTGGGCTTCGGGTTGCGGGAGGTTGCGGAACTGGTCGGCGACTCGTCCACCGACGCGGTCGCGCACCTGCGCCGACTGCGTGGCCTGCTGCTGGAGCGGCGTGATCGTGCTGACGCCATGATGGCGGCCATTGACAGGGAACTTGAGGCACGGGCGAGGGGACTGAAGGTGACACCAGAGGAGCAACTGGGGATGCTCGGTGCACGGCTGTACGACGCGATCGGCGGCGCTTACACCGCGACACGGCGCACCGAGCCGCGGATCGCAGCGCAGATCTTGGACGCGCTCGGGGACGCGCGGACGGTGCTGAATGTCGGGGCCGGCACCGGCTCCTACGAGCCGGCCGATCGCGAGGTGACTGCGGTGGAGCCGTCGGAGGTCATGCGGCGTCAGCGGCCTCCCGGCTCGGCGCCGTGCGTGGCCGCCGCCGCGGAGAGCCTGCCGTTCGAGGACCACTCCTTCGACGTCGCGATGGCCGTCTCCACTGTTCACCACTGGGGGGACCCGATAGCGGGGCTGCGCGAGATGCGGCGCGTGGCCCGCCGCGTGGTGGTGCTCACGTTCGACACCGACGAGCCCGGATGGCAGGACCGGTTCTGGCTTACCCGCGACTACCTGCCCGAGTTCGCCACCGTCCTCGCAGAATTTCCCTCACTTGCGGGGATGGCCGACGCGATCGGCGCCCGCGCCGAGCCGGTGCCCATCCCGTGGGACTGCACTGACGGCCTGTTCGAGGCGTACTGGCGCCGACCGGACGCGTATCTGGAGGATCACGTCCGCCGTGCGGTGTCGGTATGGACGAGGGTCGGACCGGACGCCGAGCAGCGGGCGGTGCGAAGCCTCCGCGACGACCTCGACTCCGGCCGGTGGGCCGAGCGCAACAGCGACCTCGCCCACCTCGACGCGGCAGACCTCGGCCTCCGCCTGCTCATAGCTTGAATGGGCACCGGTCCGGACTGACCCGGGTTACTCCTCCTCGTCACCGTCCTCGGACGCGTCTGGGACGCGGAAGGGACGCAGGCCCTTGGCCGGGGCCGCTGGCGGTGATGTTGAACAGGTAGCGGCCCAGGAAGTTGATGTGCCGGTCCTTGAGTGGGGAGGGCCGGGCGACATCCTCGTCCTTGAGGTCGTGGCCCTCGGCGCGGAGTTGAGCGACGGCGGCGTCCAGGTAGCGGGTGTTCCACAGCACCACGGCGTTGAGGACCAGGCCCAGGGCGGCGAGCTGGTCCTCCTGGCCCTCGCGGTACGCCTGGCGGATCTGGCCCCGGCCGCCGTGACAGATCGCGCGGGCCAGCCGGTGGCGGGGCTCCTGCACGGTGAGCTGCCGGTTCATCAGCCGCCGGTAGGTGTCGTCCACCGGGTCGACCAGGCCGAGCAGGTGCATGGTCTTGTCGATCCGCCCGTACTCGGCGAATGCCGCCCCCAGCGGGGTCGGGTGCCCTCGCGGCCGAACATCCGCAGCAGGTCGTAGGCCCGTACCTGGTTGGTGATGAGCGACCCGGCCACCCGCAGCATGTCCGGCCAGTGCGTGGCGATCTTCTTCAGGTTGACCTTGTTGCAGGCCACGTCCTCCAGCGGTCCGTACCCGACCGACGGCTTTTCGCCGTCGGGCAGGTCGGCCCGCCAGAACCGCTGATCGGCGAGGTCACGGAAGCGCGGGGCGAAGCGGAAGCCGAGCATCTTGTACAGGCCGAACGCCATGTCGGAGTAGGAGGCGTTGTCGGTGGCCACCATCTCCGGCTTCACCCCGCCGTCCAGGTTCAGCAGGGTGTCCAGGGTGTAGAGGCTGTCGCGTGGGGTGCCGCGTACGACCATCGCGCCGATCCCGGCGACCTGGTCGTTGACGGCGTTGAGCCAGGTGACGCCGCGTTTGTAGCCGTAGTACTTGGGCGAGGGCCCGGTGTTGATGCTCTTGACCGGAACGACGAAGCGCAAGCCATCGACGGAGGCGAGCAGCCCGCCTCCCCACATTTGGGCAAGCTCGATGCGGGACTGTGCGCCGATCATTGCGGCGTTCGCCGCGGCGATGGTGTCGGCGCGCACGTGGTTCTGGTCGACGTGCGAGAGCCGCGAGCGGGTCAGCGCCTTGTTGTTCGGGTCGATGACCGGGGTCAGCCCGATGTTGCAGCTCTGGGAGACCAGCAGGGCAACCAGGGAGACGAGCAGCCCCTCCATGCGGGTACGCCGGTCGGAGACGTGCCCGAAGGAGTCGAGGAACCCGGTCCAGGAGTGAACCTCGAACAGTAGGTCCGACAGGTCGATCCTGGGCAGCATCGCCTCCGTGGTGGCCTTCAGCCAGGTCAGCGACTCCGGCTCGCCCAGCGCGCCGAGCTTGTCCACGCTCAGCCGAGCACGTCCCCCGCCCTCGGGAACGACGATCTCCACTCGGACCGACAACCGGACCGAATCGGACGTGGACCGGACTGGTACGCCCCGGGACCATCCGGGCACGTGTGCACACCGGACGGTCGGACCGCCGGCCCGGACCGCGCCGCCTGTCCGAGGCCGAGGTCGTCGAGCTGGTCCTCCCGGACGTCCCCGCAGTCCTGGCGGCCGAGGGGAACGTACAGATCACCAGGGCGCAGCTGCGGGGCATCATGCACGCCCGCGGAATCCCGCTCGGCAATGAGCACATCGGTCCTGTCCTGACCGCGCTTCGGGCCGCCACCGCCTCCACCACATCCTCCGAAGGAGCCACCCGCTGATGAAGACGTGCGAGCGATTCACCGACTGAAGGCCGGATACGAACGCGACATCACGTTCCTGCGCAACCACGCCGCCCGTCACGCGGGCAGCACCGCCTCCAAGTCGAGCACGCGGCACGCCCTGGCGGTGAAGCAGAACATGGCCAAGGCGCTGACCCGCCATTTCACGCGCTGCCCCCTGTGCGGGTGAGCTGCCCCCCTGCCCGTACGGCGGCCCGGACCAGCCCCCGGGCCGCCGCCCTGTTCCCGCGCCTCGCCTCCCGGAAGGAGCCGAATCCCCCGTGTCCTCAGCCGAGAACCCGCCCGAAGGAGAGCAGAACCAGCGCGTCGAACGGGCCGAGTCCCCCGGACGCGACCACCGATCGCCGGACAGCAACTCGCTCCCAGGAGGGGCAAGTTATCGGCCAAGACGCTCTTCCCCGTTGGGGAAGCGCGTCTTGGCCAAGCCCGCCCCAGGAGTGGCGGGAGCGGACCGGAGCCAGGGGGCACCGGTCCACGAGGCAGCGACCGAGGGCGGATCGCAGCCGGAGGGGAAGCCCGTACCGCGACGCAAACGCCGCGTCACGAAGAACGCCTCCCGCGGGCGCTTGCCGAAGACCGCCGCCGAGAAGCGCAGCTACGTGTGCAGCGTCCGCCTCAACGACGACGAGAAGCACCACCTCGCCACAGCCGCCGCAGCAGCCCGCACGAGCCTGCCCGCGTTCCTCGCCCGCAGCGCTCTCGCCGCCGCCCGCGACCCCGAGCATGCCGCCGGCGCCATCGCCGGCGAACGTGAGCTGATCTACGAGATGTTCGCCGCCCGCCGACACCTCGGCCACGTCAGTTCGAGCAGAATCTCCGCACGGGCGAGATGAGCCCGGTGACGCGGCGGGTCGTCGCGGGGCTGGGCATCGTCGGCGGCGTGGCGACCGGAGTGGTCGCGGCGGTGGCCGGGCTGTTCGTCGTGCTGGCCGCGGTGCGGTTCGATCCCGGCGAAGCCAAGGGCATGGACGAGACGCTGCGTTCGTTCGCCGCCACACCCGCCGGGCCCGTTCTGCTGATCGCCGCGGCGGTGGGCCTCCTGCTGTTCGGCTTCTACTCGTTCTGCGAAGCCCGGAGTCGGTCGGTGGCGGCCTGGACCCGGTCGGTGGCCCGGCGGACGGCGGTCAGCACCGCGTCGAGGTGGGCGTCCGCCGGGCGGTCGCCGGAGTTGATGGCGAGGGTCAGCTGGTTGAGGTTGTTGCCGTTCCGCATCAGGCGCCGGACCACGATCACCACGCCGACGATGACCAGGACGGCTCCGACCACACCGACGATGACCCGCCCGAAGGGCCAGGTCAGCACCCTCGCGGTGTAGTCCTTCGAGGTCTCATCGCCGGGACGGCCTCCGGCGGACCCGCCGACCGGCGCGGTCTGCACCACGCCGATACAGATCACGGTGTAGAAGACCGCCAGCCCCAAAGAGCCCAGGCGGCGGGTCCACCTGTCACCGCCCGTCACCGCGCCCGTCCGAATGCGGCCTCGGACAGGCGCCACAGCGCCATAGCCGCCAGCCCCACGACCAGCGCCCATAGCAGCACCCGGCCGAATGGCTGCTCGCCGATGGTCCTCACCGCGCCGGACCGGTCGGCCTCCTTGCCTCTGTCGCCGCCGAAACCATCTGTACGGCCAGCAGCCCCACCAGTACGTAGATCACTCCCCGCCCGGAGAGTCCGACCCTGGACAAGACCTCCATGGCGCGGCTGTTGGACACACGCCGGCCCTGGGACCTGGCGTGGAAGACATTGCCTTTCCTTATGGCCATACGTGGCACCTCCGGGGCCCTGCTGTCGGCCGGCAGGGCGCTGTGTTCAGTGCTTGAAAGCGTCCTTGATCTTCGCCCCGGCCTGCTTGGCGTTGCCCTTGGCCTGGTCAGCACGGCCTTCGGCCCGCAGGTGCCAGCTGCCGGTGACACGGCCGACGGTCTTCTTGGCGCCGCCCTTGACCGCCTCGGCCTTGTGCGCGATCTTCTTGCCGATACTCATGGGGTGCCTGCCTTAAGTCGTGCGCCGGTATGTGGCGGCCTACCGGGGATCCGATCGGTGCTTGAACGGGTTGAGCCCCCTCCGGCGCTCTCCGCCCGGGTTGGACTCTCGCCCAACCGTCGCCTCTGGGCGGGCGATGCCACGTTGGTCTACGACGTCGGCGCGGTCGTCGCCGGCGGTGGCTGCTCCCCGGCGCGACTTGTCGACTTCGGGGCCGGTTTCGTGGCCGCGATGAGAGTTACGGCGGGCACCGGCCAGGAGGAGGCTCAGCCCGAGCAGGGCCACGGCCCCGACGACGATGCCGTAGAGGAAGAGGGTGCCGGTGGATCCGGTGACCTCGTGGCCGAATACGGAGAATCCGCCGGTCAGCTCGTGGGCGCTGCCGTCGTTGGTCACGACGCCTGCCACACCGACGACCAGGGCGGCGATCAGGAGGACGAGTCCGAGGATGACGAGCATGGCGCGCTCCAGAGGTGTCTCTCCACGGTAGGACTGTCCTGCCCGGGAAGCCACCAGCAGAGGGCAGATCCAGACTGGGAACAGGGGCTTTGCGTCACTCCATGAGATCGGCGCACATCATGATCGTCCTCGGAATCATCCTGCTGGTCGTCGGATACGTGGTCGGCATCTCCATCCTGTGGACCCTCGGGATCATCCTGGTCGTCCTCGGCATCATCCTGTGGATCCTAGGATCCGTCGGACACAATGTCGGCGGACGACGGCACTACTGGTAGCCGCCCCTGACCCCGTGCGGGGAACGACCCCCGTTTCCGCACGACCCCCGCCGCCGAGGACGCATACAGCACGGCCGCCACGACCAGCCTGCCGCGCCTGGGGCACGCGCAACCGCGAACCGAGGCATCACACCATGGCCCTCTTCTACCTCCTGCTGATCGCCGCGATCGTGCTGATCATCATCGGCGCGACCGTCGACGGCATGCTGTACCGCTCTCCGCCGGCGTGCTCCTGCTCATCGCCGACGTCCTCTACCTCGCCGTGAGATCGGTACTACGGCGCCGTCGCCCGGCCCACTGACCCGCCCACCACTGTTTCCGCCACCGCTGCCCCGACCTCGGTCGTTGTCCGGCACGCTGACCGCCACCAGTCGACAGCCCCGACCAGGCCCCGAATCCTGGAGGCAGCGCCTGGCCCTGCGCCAATACCGATCCTTCTTCGCCTACTCAGCGCCTGACCACCGGCCCATACCGCTGCGACTACCGGCCGCTGTGAGCACTGGACGCGAAACACCGGCCGGCATCTGCCTCACGCAGAAAGGATCGCGCGGGCAGCCACCGGCCGGTACAAGTGCAGGGCCGTCATATGGGGTTCGATGTCGCTGTCCCGCTCGCTCTCCTTCTTGCTCTGGTCCAAGATCCGGCGGGCCTTGTCCTTCAGCCGCCGGCGTTCCGCCGGGCCGGTGGCACGCGCCGCGGCCTGCTCGATCTTCTCCGCCTGGTCACGCATCTGCTGTGCACGGCTGCCGGACTCGCCTGCAACACTCGTGATCACTCCTGGGACCTGGGGAGAGCGGATGCCACCACCGAAACAGCACCCCCGCCCCCGCGCATGCCGCACGGTCACCCACCGCTATCCCCGCAGCACAGGCCGGGTACAAAAGGTCACCCGGCGTTCTCAGCGGAGGTGGCGGCGCCCGGAGCAGCGCCCGTGCATGCCCAGGTACACCAGGGCCGCCACGAAGACCAGGATGCCGATGACCAGCAGGTAGAGCATGCCTTCGGCGACAGCGCCGATGATGCCCAGCACCATCGCCACGATGACCAGGATCAAGAAGGCCTTCACGACGTGGACACCTCCTCGGGCGAGTGAGGGCTCAGCGGCGGGCGAGCTGCCGCTCGCCGCCCGCACCGGGCCGGTAGGTGAGGCCGTAGTGCTGGAAGATGGCTGCCTCTTCCTCGGGCAGGACGTCGTCCATGCCGAAGGATCGTCCAGCTGATCCCCGACCGCTGTCTCCAGCGCCGCGACCAGCGCGTCCTCGGCAGTCTCCAGCACCTGCTGGGCCTGGGAGAGCAGCCCGTACCAGTGGACCGCCTGGGTGGCACCGGGATGAGTCTGAGGGGCGGCGGGCACGGCCAGGGTCAGCTCGCTCAGGCCGAGGCCGAACTGGGCCTCGATCCGGGCGGCGAAAAGGCCGAGCACGTCGCCGTCGAAGACGTCGGGGATGTCGGACACGAAGAGGGCTCCTGAAAGAAGGGAACGTACGGGCGGGTCAGTTCAGGCGAGGGCCGTGGTCGAGGGGAGGTCACCGTCGTCGACCCAGCCCGTGATGCCCGAGGCGGTGGTGACGTGCAGCCAGGCGCCGTCGGTGACTGAAGGCGTGAACGGCTCCCCACGCCGCAGCACACCCACGGCCGTGGAGATATCTGCGGCACGGGCGTCGCCGAGGCTATGCGGGCCGGGCTGCGGCGTGCGGTCGGAGCCGGCGGCGGCAACGCCGGGGCCTCCTCGTCCGACCATGCCTCCCACCAATCGACCGCGGCGTCGTATGTCTCGAACACATCTTTCTGTATGGCTACTGATCCGTAGCAGCG
This sequence comes from Streptomyces sp. 3211.6, assembly GCF_003634815.1. Taxonomy (NCBI): domain Bacteria; kingdom Bacillati; phylum Actinomycetota; class Actinomycetes; order Kitasatosporales; family Streptomycetaceae; genus Streptomyces; species Streptomyces sp. 3211.6. Next base: position 225,060 of record NZ_RBXC01000001.1, read on the forward strand.
TGCTGCTGTCGAATCAGGCCTGGTCGGATGGAGGAGATGGCCGATGGGATTTCGCGACAGGTGTCGTGCCCGCGTGTGGATTTCCACCACTCGGCCTTTGTTGATGGCCGGGCGATGCGCTCGCGGGGGAGGACGCTGGGTACGGCCGAGCGCACGTACTCGGCTATGTGGGTGGTCATGTCCATTGCAGGAACGATCAAGCCCTGTGTCAGGTCCGTTCGCGCCGCCTTCGTGTGGAACGTTGGTGGGCACGAGCCCCGCCGGAAAGGCTGGCGGGAGCTGAAGAACGGAGCGAGCCATGAGCACCAATCTGCCCCCTGGCGTAGTCCAGATCCTCCCTGAGGGTGCGCCGTGTCCGCCCAAGACCCTGGGCCTGTATCGGGACTACAACTGCCAGGGCCCGGGGTACGGGATCGGAGCCGGCTTCAACGTGGAGCTCAGCCAGTTGCCGCTTCCTGGCGGCCGCAGCATGTCCAAGAACGTCTCATCATGGGTGAACCTCACGGACAGCGACGCGAAGCTGATCGGCAAGGGTGAGCGCATCCTGAAGGCCGGCGAGAAGCTCGAGGAGCCGGCGGGCTACAACGACACGGTGGAACGAGTCGCCTGGGTGTAGTAGGGGCGGCCAGCCCGCGCGGGGCGAGCGTGAGACATTGCGCTCGCTTCGCGCCTGGTTCAGCCACGCCCTTTCGAGGTGTTGAGGCTGGCGGGCTCTGGCGCTGATCTTGTGACGTGGTCGGTGTCAGGGCGCAACGCCGCTCCGGTGGCGTGGCCCAGCAGGTGAGCAGACCTGCGGCAAGGTCGGGCCATGCCAGGAACCATCGAAAGAGCCGAGGCGGCCGGCCGTGTCACTCCTCCTCATACGGGAAGCGGGCGAATGGCGCTTCCTCGGCGAAGAAGGTCTTGGCGCGAATTGCGGCTCGCTTATCGTCGAGTACTTGCCCCGGCCGGGAGCCGTTGCCGAGCAGCACGCCGCCGAAGCGCATCCCCATGTATGCGGCAGTGTGGTGCAGGGTGAGCACCAGCGGTTCTGCGACGATCTCCTCTCGATGTGCCATCGCCGTCACGCCCCACAGCGTGCGACCCGCCATCTTCGTCCTGAAACCCGGGTCCGGGGTGCTCAGCCACTTCGACCAGTAGTCGAAGTAGCGCTTGGCGTAAGAAGACAGCGAGTACCAGTACAGCGGCGACGCGATCACGATGTCGGTGGCGGTGAGCGTTGCCTGCCGCAGCAGTTCCTCGTTCTCCTGCTCCGGCCATGGCGCGTCGGCGTGCCGCGCGTCGACGTAGTCGGGCAGCGGCAGTTGTGCCAGGTCCAGCCACCGCTGTTCGGTGTCGCTCGGGAGCTGTTCCGCTGCGGTCCGAGCCAGCTGCTCGGTGTTGCCGTCCGGTCTGGCGCTGGCCAGGAGAAAGAGGAACGAACGGGTCACGTGAGGCTCCAGTTGTCGCTGTCGAATGTGCCACGTCCAACCCCGCCCGACCCCGCGGTATTTCCGGGCGCGGTCAGCGCGTTCATGGCTTCAGTCGCCGCCTCCGAAGCCGGCGGTGACGGTGTCGATGTCGCGGCTCAGTCGGGTGATCAGGGAGTGCAGGGCGGAGCGTGGTCTGCTGGCCGCTGCGGTGCACTGCCGCTACCTCGGCGATTGGGTGGCGACCGAGCACCGGTGGAGCCTGGCCGTCGACCCCGCCGAACGCGAGGCACTCCTGCGGTACGCGGCCGACTGCCCCGACTCCCGCATCCTCTCCCCCCTCGGCCGACTGACCAGCAGCACAGGCAAGACGTACGAGTTCGAAGCGTGCGGCTCCGGGACCCGCAAGACGTTCTCGGTGACCTACGACAGCATCAACAGCGCCCAGGTCACCCTCCGGCTGCGCTGACCCCGCCGCCATAGCGCAGGGCGCCGGGCACGGTCTTGACGACCGCCGCTCCTTCAGCGGCGGTCGTCAAGGCCGGTACGGGCTCCAGCGTCCGAGCCGGGCGAGTTCGCGGCGGGCGGCGGCCTCGGTCAGGCCGAGGGCGGTCGCAGCTTGCGCCGGGGTGGCGTCGTGCTGGGCGGAGCGGGCGACCCAGTACCCCGCCGCGCGGGCGGCGGCCTCCAGCCGGCGGACCGCACGGACCGCGGCGAGGGGCGAGTCGTCGCCGAGCTTGCCGATCTCGGCTTGCAGTTGCTCAAGGAGGTGGGTGACGGACTCGGGGAGCGGGATCGTGGCCGCTTCGACGGCGGTCGTGTGCTCGTCCCACTCCTGGCAGCACGCGTCCGCCTGTTCGTCGGCGGCGTCCTCCAGATCCTGCCTGCCGATCGCGTCCCAGTCCAAGGGGTGTTCGGGGCCGCTCCATCCGCACGAGCAGGTTCCGCGGAGCGCGGCCGCGCGCGGGATGTGCGTGAAGCGGCCGTCGTAGACGGACCAGTGAGATGTCTGGTGGACATCGGGGCCCGAACCGGTGTCGAAGAGCGCGGGCGCGGGGACGGTCCCGTCGGCCAGGAGGACCCCGACCCAGCCCTCGTGGGAGGTCCCGAACTCCTCGGTCGTCCACGTCTCCCTGTCGCCGGCCATAACGCCCCTTCACCGCCTGGCAGGGCCCGCCCGGCCGCGGGCCCGTCTGCCACGACCTTCGCGCACCGGCGTCCTCTGGTCAGGCGAACGGGGGAAATCCGTCCCGAAGGCTGACCACGAAGGAAGGGCCGGCTCGCGCTTCGCGTCCGTGCGCGCGGGCACCGCCCACGGATCGGCGTCGCCTGCCGGCGGCACGACGGCGGGAACAACACTGGTGGCCGGGGCCGGAGCGGCGCCCGCAGCCGCCCCCGGAGCGGGCGCCGGAGCCGTCCCTGGAGCGGGGACGGGAATGGGGGCGGAAGTGGGGGCGGGGATCTGAGGGTCGGCTGGCCGCGCGGCTGGGGCGTGCGCCGGGGCGGCGGCCGGGGCAGGCGCGGAGGCCTTGGCGACGGGCGTCTTGGCGGTGGGGCGGGTGTGTGGGCGGTGGCCGCGATGACAGGTGTCAGCAAGGTCAGAGGGCACGCGCGGGCTCCGGCGGCAGGGGACCAATGCACCGCCGCTCGATGGGTCGCGCCCACCCTCGTGGTACGTCCCCGGCCCGCACAGGAACCTGAGCCCGACCCCCATGGCAGCACTATGGCCCAGGGAGGCCGATCTGCTGCTGACCAACCCCGACGTTCCGTCCACGCGCCGTCGCGCGGGACCATGAACAGCGGACGCGATCGGAGGGCCTCTCCGACCGGTTGCGCGCGCATGACGATCCCGGGATCATCCGGTGCCGCGTAGCCCTCGGCTGTGATGCGGAACTGCACGTCATTCGCCTCGGCGTACGCGATTGTGTCGCTCTCCGGTTCCGCCATGTCCCTCCCGACCAGGGGGAGTCCGTCGTAGGTGACCTGGGGGCCGTGCACGGCGTCGGCAGCGATGCAGAACAGTCCCACGGCATGGCTCACATATGCCGTGATCGCAGGCGGTGAAGGAGACACCCCGCGACAATGGATTTCGACCTTCCAGGTAGGCGAGAAGCTCGCGTGAGGCCGTGCACACTCGGCGACCTTCATCGGGCCGAGTACCTCAGCCGCCTCAATAAGACACCTGAGATTCACCGGCCCGTCAGGGCACGAAGACGCGGCGTCGCCTCCGTGCCACGGCCAGTTCCGCGGCGGCACGGCGGGCGGATGCCGCGTGCAGGGAGGAGTTCCAGGCCAGCGCGACGCGTTCGGCGCGCGCGTACGCGTCGGCCGCCGCCTCCTCCTCGCCGAGCAGGCGGTACAGGTCCCCCAGCGGGTGGGCGAGCGGCCGCGTGGCGTAGGCCGCGCCCGCCGCGCCCCCGAACTGGTCCTGGAGCGGCAGCAGATGCCCTGCCAACAGGCCGGCCGTGGTGGTGTCCCCGCACAGGACGGCCAGTTCGCTGCGGTAGTCCAGTTCGATGCCGTACAGGTGGTCCGTCACCGGCAAGGCCGGGAACCGGATCTCGCGGGCCTCGTCCAGCCGGCCCTGGCGGGCCAGGAGGAGGGCGTGCGCCACGGCCACCGGCTCGCCGACCGCCTCGTGCACCTCGCGGACGCTGCGCTCGATGTCCGCCGTCCGCCCCTGGGTGAACCGGATCGTCCACAGGCCCAGCGTGCGAGGACCGTTCGCGTGGTGCGCGCCCACCCGCCGGAACAGCTCTTCGGCCTGGGCGTAACGCTCTTCCGCCTCGGTGAACCGTCCCTCGACGGCGGCGAGCATGGCCCGGGTGGTGGCGTTGATGCCGCGCGCCCAGAGCATGCCGTACCGGTCGGCGAGGTGCAGCCCCTCCCCCGTGTGACGGCGGACGCCCGCCGGGTCGTTGCGGGTGGCGGCCGTCATGGCGTCCAGGTGCTCGCACACCCACCGGTACGCGGGCAGGTCGTGCTCGGCGGCGAGCAGGCGCAGCCGGGCGACGAGGGGGTCCCGCCCCCCGGCCTGCCGTTCGTGCGGCGGCAGCTTGGCCGAGGTCATCAGGGCGGAGGCCAGCAGCCGGGGCTCCCCTGAGGAGTCGGCGAGCGCCAGCTGCGCGTCGGCCGCCTCACGGGCGCGCGCGGCGTCCTCGCCGGCCACCGCGTCCGCCAGCACCTGGAGCACCCGGGCCCGGGTCGCCTCGTCCAGCGCCCGGTCCCCGGCGAGCCGCTCCAGCCGGGCCAGCGCCGTCCGGTCGAAGAGCCCTTCCAGCCGGGTGCGCCAGGGCGAGGGCTCGGTCCACGCTCCGTAGACCGCGGCGACCAGGTCGTCACGGTTGGCCCGTACCGCCAGGTCCGCGGCCCGCTGCCGAGTGTGGCGCGCCGCGTCGGTGGCGCCGGCGCGGACCTGGGCGCCGAGCAGGCGCACCAGCAGGGCGATGCTCGCGTCGGGGTCGGCGTACGGGTCGGCGGTGGCCGCCGCGTGCACGTCGAGTGCCTGCGCGAGCAGCCCGACGGCCACGTCGTGCGCGTACCGGCGTTCCGCCTGCTCGGCCGCGCGCAGGGCGTAGTCCACGGCGAGCGGGGCGTTCACGGACCGGCCGGAGCGGGCGAAGTGGTGGGCCAGCGCCGCCAGGTCGTCGGGGCGGTGGCGGCGCAGGACCGCGGCGACGCGGTCGTGCAGCCGGGCGCGGCGCACGCCGGTCAGGTCGGTGTAGACGGTGTCGCGTACCAGGGCGTGCACGAAGCCGACCCGGCCCGGGCCCGGCTCCGTGAGCAGGTCGGCGGCGAGCGCGGCGTCGAGCCCTTCGAGGACCGATTCCTCGTCGGTGTCGGCCGCCTCCACCAGCAGCGCCACGTCCGTGTCCGCGCCCATGACGGCCACCAGGCGCAGGGCGGCGAGCGCGGCGTCGGGCAGCAGGGCCAGCCGCCGGCGCAGGACGTCCCGGACGCCCTGGGGGACCTCGGACAGGGCGACCAGGGCGCCTTCGCTGTCCAGGAGACGGGCGCTCTCCCACACGTAGAACGGGTTGCCGCCGGTGCGCGCGGCGATCGCGGCCACGGTGTCCGGCGAAGCGGGGGTGCGGCAGACCGCGGCGACGACGGTGGCGACGGCGTCGGCCGGAAGCCCGCCCAGCGCGATCCGGTGCGGGGTCCGAGGGGCGAGCTGGGCGAGGGTCTTCGCCAGCCGGTCGCCGGCCTCCGCCGGGCGGTAGCAGCCGACGGTGAGGAGCGGCACGCCGGTGACCGCGGCGGCTGCCTCCAGCAGTGCCAGCGTCTCCCCGTCGGCCCGGTGCAGGTCCTCCAGGAACACGGCGAGCGGCCTGCCGTCGGCCGCGGCGGAGAGCCAGGCGGCGAACGCCCGGTGCATGCGGAAGCGGCCGGCCGTGGCCTCGTCCCGGGTGGCGGCGGGTGCCGCGTCCGGTTCGTGCAGCAGGACCGCCAGTTCGGCCGGGGCGGCGGGTGCCTGGCGGGCCAGTGCGCCGAGTGCCTCGACCCAGGCCCAGGCCGGGGGCGCCCCTTCGTATTCGGGGCAGCGTCCGACCACCACCGTCCAGCCGTCACCGGCCAGCCGGTCGGCGAACCGGGCGAGGAAGGCCGACTTCCCGGCCCCCGCCTCTCCGGTGACCAGCATCAGCCCTCCGCCCGCACGCGCGGCGCGGGCGGCGGCCTCGGCGGTGCGCAATTCCCGGGCCCGCCCGAGGAACGGCCGCGCGGCCTCGGCCCCGGCCGTCCCCGGCGGCGGCGTCCGGACCTCGGCAGCAGCTACGGGCACACCGGCCGCGTGCGACTCGTCGAGGCCGCCGGACGGGTCGGTGCCCGGTGACGTTCCGGCGCGCAGGACGTCCAGGCGCTGCTCCAGGAGGGCTTGCTCGACACCGGTCAGGACGGGCGACGGATCGCAGCCCAGCTCCTCCCGTAGCACGGCCCGCGCGCGGCGCAGCACGGCCAGCGCTTCCGCCTGGCGCCCGCAGGCCCAGTGCGCGAGCGCGAGCAGCCGCCATCCCTCCTCGCGCAGCGGCTCCGCCTCGACGAGGGCGGCGGCCGCCCGCGCGGCCTCGGCCGGGGGCCCGGCGCGCAAGTCGGCCGCGACGGCAAGCTCGCGGGCGTCCGCCAACAGGGCGGTCAGCCGGGCTGCTTCGGGTGCGGCCCATTCCTCGTCGGCGTGTTCCTGGAAGGCCGGGCCCCGCCACCAGGACAGCGCCTCGGCCAGCAGCTCCCGGGAGCGGGGGGCGGCGGCCCGCCGGGCCTGCTCCAGCCGGGATTCGAAGTGCCAGGCGTCCACGGCCTCGTCCGGCAGCCGGAGGGCGTATCCCGGCGCACAGGTGACGAGCACACCGGCGGGGGCGCGCGGCGGCCGCTCCGGTTCCAGGAGGCGGCGCAGGTTGGACACGTAGGCGTGCAGGGAGGCGGTGGCCTTCGCGGGCGGAGTGCCGCGCCACAGATCCTCGGCGAGCCGGTCGACCGAGACCACCGCGCCCCGGGCGGCGAGCAGCCCGGCGAGCACGGCCCGCTGCCGGGGGGCTCCCAGGGGGACGGGCCTGCCTTCCGACTCGGCTTCCAGGGGGCCCAGCACTCGTATGCGCAACACGTCGGCGAATGTACCGGAGATGACTGGAACGATCACTGGACGACGGGTAAACGTACCTGCTCAGAGGGTGTTTGAGGGAGGGACGGAACGTCGGGGCGGCAGCGTCGGAGGCACGGACTCCGCGTGCCCGCCAAGCCATAGCCAAGTGGGGGCGCAGTGAACGCCAAGCGGCGCTCGGCACGCTGCTCCCGCCCGTTCCGCCATCGATCACCCGGAGCATTCGAGCGTGTCTCACAGCAGCACCCCCAGCCCCTCCCCCGGGCGCCCGTACACCCACGAGATGGTCGTCGTGCACCGCGTCTTCCGGCGCGAGTCGGCCCTGCTTCCCCGCTTGGTGCGGGCCGTACCCGAAGGCGCGACGGAGCGGGCCGCGATCGTCGGCGCGCACCTGGCCGAGTACGTCACCGGGCTGCACCACCACCACACCGTCGAGGACGAGACGATCTGGCCGCTGCTGCGCGGGCGGGCCGAGGCGGTCGCCGAGGGCACGGACATCGTCGTGCGCATGGAGGAGCAGCACGCTCGGATCGACCGGAGCCTGGCCGAGGTCACCGACCGAGCGCCCGCCTGGCAGCGGAGCCCCGGCCGGGCGGCTGCCGAGGAGCTCGCAGGGGCTCTGGAGGAGCACCGGTGCGCTCTCCTGGAGCACCTCGACGACGAGGAGCGGCTGGTCCTGCCCCTGGTCGAGGAGCACCTGTCGGTCGCCGAGTGGGACGCGGTGGGCCGCCGGGGCATGGAGACGGTTCCCAAGGACAAGCTCCTGCTGGCCCTCGGCGCTCTCCTCGAGGACACGGACCCGCAGGAGCGGGCCTACTTCCTGGACAGGGCACCCCTGATCGGCCGCCTGATGTGGCGGGCCTTCGGCCGGCGCCAGTACGCCGCCGCCTGCCGCACCCTGCGCGCCCCGCTCGACGGTGGGGCAGCCCGGTGAGCGTCCTCGCCTCGGCGCCGCTCGACGTCCTGGACGCCTACCGCACCTGCGAGTTCGCCACCCTGGGCAAGGACGGCACCCCGGCTGCCTGGCCGACGGCGGTGAAGCGCAGGCCGGACGGCACGCTGCTGCTGACCACCTCCCTCGCGTTCGCGCAGAAGGCGTTCAACATCCGCCGGGACGGCAGGGTCGCCCTGCTCTTCTCCGATCCGACGGGCAGCGGGCTCGACCCCGCCCCGCAGATCGCCGTCAGCGGCCGTGCCGCGTGCCCCGACGAGATCATGACGGGGTCCCAGGGAGCCGAGGACTACTGGAGCATGCTGTTCGTACGCCAGCCGCACAGCCGGGGGTACGTCCGGGCCCCGATGCGGCCGCTGATGGACTGGTACTACCTGCGGCTGCTGATCACCGTCGAGCCGGAGCGCGTGGACGTCCGGCCGCCCCTTGCGGAACTGGCGGTGCCGACGGCGCAGGCCTCCGCGGCCGGTGCCGCACTGCCGGGCGCCGCCCGGCTGGGCAGCTTCCCGACGGCCGTCCTGGCCGCCCGGGATGCGGCCGGCGCGCCCGTGCTGGCCAGAACCCGGACCGTCGCGGGACCTGCCGGGTACCGGATCGTCATACCGTCCCACTGCGCCGTCGTACCGGGCCCGGCCTCCCTCCTGGTGCACCGGCACGACGCATTGCTGAACCGTATGTACAACGCCCTCGTGCGGGGCGAACTGCGGTGGTCGGCGGGGGAGCTCGTACTGGTGCCGTCGCAGGTGGTGGAGCCCATGGGCTCGGGCTCGGCCCGCGACGCGGTGACGGTCCTGCGACGGGCCAGGCGCTCCACCGACCGCTATCTGGAACGCCGGGCACTGCCCAGGCCGAAGGTGCGCTGGGACCTGTTCCGGGACTTGGCCCGGCCGCACCGCGGATGACGGCGCCCGCTAGCCCACCCCCTACCCCTCTTGGAGAACTCATGCTCGACCGCTTCCCTCCCGCCCGCCGGACGCTCGGCGTACTCGTCGCAGCCTGCGCCGCCTTCACCCTCGCGGCGGGACCGGCGAGGGCCAACCCCGTCCCCAACCAGCGCTGGAGCCGCACCGACCGCAATCCCGACCTGATCGTAGGGGAACGGTTCAACGGCGGACCGGCCCTGTGCCTCGACGTGACCGACTGGCAGACCCACAACGGCGCGGGCGTGCAGATCTGGGACTGCCACCCGGCCGCCAACCAGACGTGGGTGTGGAACATCAAGCAGTGACCGGCGGAAACGCCTGATCCGATCGCACGCGTTCGACCGCTGACGGAAGATCGCGATTCGTCTCAACTCAGCGCCATGCGGCCACAAGGCACGCATCAGACGCAGGCGCTGAGTTGAGAAGAACAACTGGCCGGCCCCGGCCGTTCAAGGCATTCGCGATTCTCGGCACGGTGACGGCCCTGTGGTCCGCCGAGGTGTCGGCCGCGCCAGCCACGCAGGTGGCTCCCGCCGGACCCCCGACGGCCACGCGCCATGTGCAGCCCCGTCCTGCAGTCGGGGCGATGGCAGCCTGCTTCCGCCCGTCGATGCCGATCGGGCGGAGTGCCTGATGCCTCCGACCACACGCCGCGCCGCACCGCCCGCCCCGGGAGCACCACACCGGCCCACATCCCGGGCAGCGTCACGGCCGACGTGCCGCGCTGAGGTGTTGGCCAGCGCTGCCGGTGCCGCTGCTGGTGCGCGGACAGTCCCCCGGCAGCTCGACCGTCACCGCCCACCGGCGCCCACCCGCTCAGGCCGCGCAGGGACGGGGTGACGCCGCCCATACTCGGTGTCCCCTGCCCTGTGCACACCCCGATGCCCCCTGCCTCGGGCACACCCCCTGCCGGAGCCGCCCCGCCCAGCACACCGCACGACGGCACCACGGTGTGTGACACAAAGAGCACAGGTGCAGCTCACGGCCGAGATAGTGGATCGCCGGGACACCTCCGCTCGCGCGGAGAGCTTTGGGCGAAGGCGTCGACATCCGGTCCGTGGACAGCGTGGCCCTGATCGACCCCAAGGGCTGAGCCGTTGACATCGTCCAGGCCATCGGCCGAGCCCTGCGGCAAAAGCCCGGGGAAGGCAAGATGGCGTGGACAGCAAAGGCGGAATGTCATGTCTGACCAGGTGGAGTCGACGGAGCAGGACCGGTTGGAACGGCTGCGGGGCCTGTTGTCGGGGTCGCGTGCGCAGGGCCGGCTGGGGCGGGTGCTGGGGTAGGGCGGCGAGTACGGCAACCTGCTGCTGGGCGTGATGCTGCACGGCGCCGACCGGGTGCGGCAGGGCAAGACCCCGACCGATCTGGAACAGCTGCTGCTGAACGCGCTGGGAACGGTCGTCTCCGATCCGGAAGCCAGGCTGTGGGGCCAGACCTACCGTCAGCTCGTTGAAGCGCAGGGCCGGCTGACCACGATCCCCGAGGTTGTCACGAGCCGTTCGGTGGACCGGGGCTATGCGATGGCGGACCTGCGCCAGGACATGCGCCACGTCGTCGCCGGGGCGATGGCCTGTCCGAACGTGCAGATCGTGGACCCGTTCGCGGTGGCGGCCGGCCAGCCGGAGGACCCGGCGTTCATCGCCGCGATGCGGGACACCGGATTCGCGGTGACCGCCTACTCCGTACCTCCCCAGCCCGCGCCGGCCGCCGCGACCGTCGACGAGGACGGCGGCGGGCAGGCCCAGGCGGCGCCGGGCGAGGCAGGCGGTGAGCAGGAGCTCTCCGCGCCTGTGGCGTTCCGGGTGAAGCTCGAGCTGGAGAGCTTCTACGTGCAGCGCGCCGTCGGGGACGCAGGCGGCGGCAAGGACGAGATCTACTGGACGGCCGCCACATCCACCGGCAAGGACGGCACCGGCGCCGGCACGTACTTCTCGCAGAAGTTCGGCTCGGTCGAGAAGGACGAAACGTACCGTTTCGATGCCGGTAAGAAGGTGCTTTTCGAGGGGTCCTCCAAGGGATTCCTGGGGACTTCGATCCAGGTCTGGGAGGCCCACCAGAGCGACGACCGATGGTGGAACGAGCTGAAGAAGGCGCTCAACACCGCGGTCGACCTCATCGACGACGCGATGACGATCGTGGACGGCTTCATGGGCATGGTCCCCATGTGGGCGTCGATCGCCTTCGAGATCAGCAAGATGTTCCTCTACATCATCGACGTGTTCCGCAACTGCGACGACCTGTCCTGCGACCGCACCATCGGGCTGAACCAGCAGGACCTGGCCGTGCTCTCCCACCTCGGCAACACCGACTGGCACTTCAACGGAGACGGCCACCACATCCTGAAGGTGAAGTACACCGGTGACGGGGTCCCCTTCCCGCAAGGCACCGTGGAATGCGCCGTGCGCACCGACGGCGCGTGGGGAGTGCCGGTCCCCCTGGGCTGGAAGAGCATCACACCCCCGGCGATCGCCTCCTACAACGGCACGCTCGCCTGGAGGAACAGGGCTGGAGGCAGCCCCAGCAGATCGGCAGCGACAAGAGCTACTTCGCTCCCGCCCTGGCAGCCGCTCACGGCAAGCTGTACTACGCCGTCACCGGCACCAACAAAACACTGTGGCGACGCACCTTCAACGGCAGTTCCTGGAGCACGGCAGTGAAGTTCGAGGGACACACACCCGTCTGCGCCCCCTCCCTGGCGCAGTTCCAGGACTGGGTCTGGCTCACCGAGATCGGCGCCGACCGAAGGCCCTACCTGAACCTCACCGACGGCCCCCGCTGGCGCGACGTCCTCGAGGACAACCTGAAATGGACCGTCGACAACCCCGTCGCGATGGCCCCCCACGGCGGCTAGACGAACCGACCGCAGCCTCCAACGACAACAAGCTATATGTGATGTACCGCCGCTGACCCACCAGCCTCTCCCGCTGCCGCGCCTCGCCCCGCTTTTGATGTGTCTGGCAGCCGCCCCGACGCGCTTGGAAGGGGGGGTGGAGCGGGAGCGGGCGGCGGAAGCGGAGACACGGAGGCCGTCGGGGACCGGGTCGCCGGGCAGGGCGCAAGTCACCGTTTCGGCTCAGCGGCCGTGACGGGGTCGCTGCCCGGGCGGTTATGGGCTGCGTCGTCCGTGCTGTCTTCCCAGGAATCATTAGTTCAAGGAGATTGTGATGTCCCGTATCGCCAAGGCCGTAGCCCTTACCGCCGCCGCTGGCGCCGTCCTGGCAGGCGGGGTCGGCACGGCCGCCGCCGACGCCACCGCCGAAGGCGCCGCCATCGGCTCCCCCGGCGTCCTGTCCGGCAACGTCGTCCAGGTCCCCATCCACATCCCCGTCAACATCTGCGGCAACACCGTCAACATCGTCGGCATCCTCAACCCCGCCTTCGGCAACGTCTGCATCAACGACGGCGGCCTCAAGGACGGCCACTACAAGGGCCAGCAGCACGGCGAATACTGACCAACACCCGGCCCTGGACCCGGCACACTTCGCGCCGTCACCCCAGACCGCCGAGTGAACCAGCAGCAGCGCACAGCCCGGTACCGATCGGCCTCCCGCACGTCGTCCAAGGGCAGGCCGGCTCCCGTATCGGGCTGTGCGCTGCAGTTCCCGCGATGAAAACGAAACGGCTCCGCCCTTACCCCTCAATCACCGGGAGCAGACAGGAAGGCGCCACGCTTCGAATGACGCTCCCTGCCCGCTGAGCAGACGCCGTGGAGTGCGGCTCGCCGTGAGGCGTACGCGAAGAGACGACGGTCTGGGCGGTCCGCGTCGCGAGAGCGCACCCCTCCGGTGGGCGGCGGGCGGGGGGGCACGGGCGGCCGGCTCAGGCCATGCCGTCCAGCAGGAGCGCCATCACGCCCACCAGCGTCGCGCTGCTGACGATCTCCCGGCGGGCGATCATGCCGGGGATGTCGGCCAGCGGGATCCATTCCACCCGGTCCGACTCGTTGCGTTCGGTCGGCTCACCGACGCGCCGGGCGTCGTCCGTGCGGAACACAAAGTGCCGCGCGTCGGTGATCCCGGCCGCCGGCTCCGCGTAGATCAGCTCCCGCAGGCCCTGCGGCCGCCACCCCGTTTCCTCCTCCAGCTCCCGGCCGGCGGCGGTGGCGGGGCTCTCGCCGTCCTCGACCAGCCCCATCGGCAACTCCCACGCCCAGGTGTCCGTGACGAAGCGGTGGCGCCACATCATCAGCACCCGCTGCCGCTCGTCGACCGCCGCCGTCACGGCCAGGTCCCGCAGCCGTACGACGTGGTAGTCGACCCGCGCGCCGTCCGGCTGCTCCACGTCCAGCGAACGCAACCGCACCCAGGGCGTGTCGTGCACCGTGCGCTCGCCGTGGATGGTCCATCGCATGTCGTCGTACCTGCTCTCGAAGAGGGATGGCGCGGCCAAGTGGTCCCGCGGCACCAGCCTTTCACGGGCCGGGCCCGTCGGCTGATCTTGTCCGGTCTCCGAGAATCCGCCCCTGCGGTGGCGCGGTTGGAAGGGTCCGTACGCCCAGCCGACGCGGCATCAGGCGTCAGGCATCAGGCATCAGGCATCAGGCATCAGGCTCGGGCTCCCGCGACAGGTCCGCCGCGCGTGCCCGCTCGGCCGCGTATCCGCCCGCCACCCGGCCGGTTGGGCCCTTCACAAGGTCACCCACCCGCACATGAAGGCGGATCCATGACGACCAGCTCGATCGCCTCCGCCCCCTCGGCCCGAGCCTCGTCGCGGCGGCGTTCGTCACCGCACGCTTCTCCAGTCTCGTCTACTCTGCGGCCTCGCCTGCGCCGGCGGGCAGCAGCTGCTCGTCGAGGTCGCGATGCACCGCCCGCACGCGGAGCTCATCGCGGTGGTCCATGTACACAGGCGTGACCGGACGCCGGCGCCTTCCTCCGGACTGTTCCTGACTGGTTCGCCCTGGACCGGACCGCCGGCCAGGCGACCGCCCTGCAGCCGGCCTGCGAGAAGGACACCTTGCCGGCCCGGCTCAGGGGCTGGCTGGAGCGCCCCGGCGTCCCCGTGCTGGGTCGTCCGCGGGTTCGGCAGCCAGAGCTACGTCCAGGTCGTGCGCGAGCGGCCCGGGATGAGCGGCTGGCCGTGCTGCCGCGTCGACCGCCGCTCGGACGCCGTGTATTGGTCACGGCGATGTGTGGCCTCCACAGCAAGGCCCTGTCCGGCGCACGTTTGCCGCCCAGACTCCCTGAGAGTCTTTGATCACGTCGAGGGTGACAGCCTCGGTCGCCACCAGAGTGCGCACACGACAACAGAGCTGGATGGCTGAGGGGTACACAACGGCGTCCGGTTCGCCGTCGCCCCATGCGATGACACCAACTCCCGCCTTCGGATCGAACCACTTCACAGTCCCCCTGGGCACAACGCTCCCCTCTCACAAGAACAGATGTGAGCCAGGACTACTGGCCAGAGCCTTGCGGTTCGCGCAAGCGACACTTCCCCCCAATCGAGCGAACGTCGCTCCCACCGGGAAGTACGAGGCCAATGCGCCTCCGAGACCGGTAGCGGGCCGCCTCCGGCGGGACCACTGCCGGAATCAATCCAGCTGTTGGAGAGCCACAAGGATCAAGGACTCAGACCCGCGATCTTGAAAACAAGTCAAGCCGAGCGACACTGAAGTCAGACTGAACGCAGCGCCTGGTAGGGGGATTCAAGGCCGCAATCAACGCGCTTGCGTTGTCGACCACTGACAGCGAGCGGGCCCGGACTGGTGTGGAGGGCGGCCCGGTAGTACTACCGCTCCCGCCACCGTCCGAGGCAGGCGGTCCGGATGTCGTATCGGTCAGGGCAGAGCTTGTAAGCCACACGCCGGAATCAGGTCACCGATTCGGCCCAGTGCCCGTAACGGCCCGGCGGTTCGGGCGGTTGTGGGGTGCGTCGTCCGAGCTGGGTTCCCCGGCAAGTCGTGAGCTCAAGGAGAATTTCGATGTTCCGTATCGCCAAGGCCGCAGCCGCTACCGCCGCCGCCGGTGTCGTCCTGGCAGGCGGGGCCGGCATCGCCGCCGCCGACGCCACCGCCGAAGGCGCCGCCATCGGCTCCCCCGGCGTCCTGTCCGGCAACGTCGTCCAGGTCCCCATCCACATCCCCGTCAACATCTGCGGCAACACCGTCAACATCGTCGGCATCCTCAACCCCGCCTTCGGCAACGTCTGCATCAACGACGGCGGGCACAAGGACGGCCACTACAAGGGCCAGGAGCACGGCGACAACTGACACCACCCGGCCCTGGACCCGGCGCACTTCGCGCCGCCAGACCACCGTGTGAACCAGCCGCAGCACACAGCCCGGCACCGGAATCGCCCTCCATCCTCCAAGGGGAGGCAGATGCGTGCCGGGCTGTGCGCTGCAGTCTTCGGGTATACGGAATCGGCTCCGCCGTGAGCACAAGCGACCCGTCCTACCGATCACGGAGCCGTTCCGCACTGATGGTGCCGTGGGGTGCTGTTGGGGCCGCAGCCCTCGTAGCCGCCTCCGTCCCGGCGGCCTCCCCCCACGGGTCCTCACCAGGAGCCGCTCTCGGCCGGCTTCTTACGGACACTGGTCGGGGTCAGCGGCGGTACATCACGTACAGCTTGTTGTTGTAGGAAGCCGCAGCCGGCTCGTCCGGCATGGTCGGCGGGGTGGTGGTGTTGATGTTGTGGTAGCCGCTCCAGGCGTTGTTGCTGTGGGTCGCCGCGAGAAGTGCACCGTTGACGGCACGGAAGAACATCCACAGTTTGCCGCCGGGGTCGGCCAGGGCTACGCCGTGGGCCCCCATGATGAGGTGGCCTCGTCGAAGGCACGGGTGTACAGCTTGGAGTCGGTGCCGGTGACGGCGTAGTGGAGCTTGCCGGTGGCTACTCCCAGGGCGGGGGCCCGGTGGCTGTAGTCTCCCCCGACCTGCGCAGGCTTGCGCCACGTCCCGTTTTCCAGGCGCGACCACAGCACCGCGCCGTCCGACTGCACGAACGAGGCATACAGCTGGCCCTTGTACGAGCACAGGGCGGGCGGTGTGATGCTCTCCCACGGCAGCGCGATCGGCGCACCCCAGCTCTCCCCGGTGCGGACGGCGTATTCCAGGGTGCCGGAGGGGAAGGGCACCTTGTCACCGGTGTACTTCACCTTCAGCACGTGATGGCCGCCACCGTCGAAGTGCCAGTTCGCGCTGGAGCGGTGGGACAGGATCGCCAGGTCGGTCCGGTCCAGCACGATCGCCCGCTCACAGAACAGATCATCGTCGTTGCGCAGATGCTCCAGCAAAATGATGCCCATCAGGTTGAGCTCACCCAGCCGGCCGACCAGGCCGGCTCCCGGCATCTGGGTGAGGAGCCCCCATGTGATCGTGTCGAAGAGGTACTCGGCCATCTTCTGCAGATACAGGTGCAGCGCGTCGTACCAGGCACTGGTGCTCTGGTCGGCCTCCCAGCACGACAGGGAAAGCACGACCGCCTTGTCCACCGAGCCCTCGAACACAGTCCGGTTCGACGCGCTGAAGGCGCGGGTCTGCCCGGTCTTCACCGCCCCGAACTCCTCCGACCGGTAGGCCCTCCCCCGGGTCTTGTCGCTGGAGGCCGTCGAGCACCAGTAGATCTCGTCCCTGCCGCCGAACTGGTCGCCCACCGCCCGCTGGACGTAGAAGTTCTCCAAGTCCAGCTTGCAGCTGAACGGCTGCGGCGCGTCGGCCTCCCTGCGCTGCCCGTCGAAGACGGTGACACCGAAGCCGTACTCACGCATGCCCGCAAGGAACTCAGGACTGTCGACGGATCCCCCCGCCGCCACCACCTCGCGGTCCGCCAACGCCGTGTTCGGCTGCGCCAGGTGCTCGGCGTTGACGGCCGCGAAGCCCGCCCTCAGGTCGTCGAAGCTGAAGCCGGAGGTCGCCGGCCGGGCGGTGATGGCATCCGGGACCACGTCCAAGGTCCCCAGCTTCCGGACCGACTCCCGGTAGACCCGGCCCCAGTCCCCGATCTCCGTATCCGACATCGCGGTACGCATCAGTCCCAGCAGGTCCTGCTCCAGATCGGTCGCCGTCTTACCCTGCCGCAGCCGGTCCGCCGCATGCAGCATCGCACCGAACAGCGCACCACCCTTGTCGTACCGCCCCAGGATCCGCGCCGCACGCGTATCGCGCCGCGTACCAGCAACAGACCCTGAAGCCGCTCCAGACGCTGCTCCGGAGTCGTGTCCCCACCAGCCATGTACTTCCCACCCCTCTGCTTGCCAGACCCAGGACGGGCCGGACCAAGCGGGGACAATACGCACCTGTGAGTACCTCGAGCGGTCATCACACGGCGGTTCTACCCGCCGCCCCCACAACGGCGACAGGGCCCGAAGCGGCAGTCCCCCGGGCCGTCCCAGTAGTTGCACGTGGTGATTTCCTCGTCCCACACGGTGTATTCACCGCCGAAACGGCACCGCACGCACGGGCTACCGGGGGTCGTGTGGGCTGGTCGGCCCCGCAGCGGCAGCGCAGGCCGCCGCGGACGTGTGCCGATCGTCCGCACCCAGGAGGGCTACTTCTCGAACCCGAACGACCCGCGGAAGTTCGTCCGGTGTGTGGACTTCGAGGGCAGCCCTGGGATGAAGCCCAGCAGGAAGGGCTGGCTGTCTTCCCCGGGCGGAGCTCACCCGGCTGGCACGAAGGCTTCACGGGCGGCTCCTGTACGAGGTGTTCCAGGACGAGCTGCTGCTGGAGACCGAGCCGATCCTGTCCGCCCGTGGCGGATCTGCCGGGGGCAGAGCAACGGCGTCCGGGGGGTTGCCGAGGTCGAGAGTGGAGTCGACGGCATCCCGCCCTCGACAAGGAGAAGAGATGATTCCCCTCACCATGCTCGCGCCCCGCGCGGAGGAGGGCGTCACACCGCCCGGCCATTTCGACGACCACCTCGCGGCAAGACTGCTCGACCAGCGGATCATCTTCCTCGGCACCCAGGTCGACGAGGTGTCGGCCAACCGGGTGTGCGCGCAGCTGCTGCTGCTGTCGGCGCAGGACCCGCGCTCCGACATCAGCCTGTACGTCAACAGCCCGGGCGGGTCGGTCACCGCGGGGCTCGCCATCTACGACACGATGCGGCTCATCCCGAACGACGTCTCGACGCTGGCGATGGGCTTCGCCGCCAGCATGGGCCAGTTCCTGCTCACCGTGGGGACGCCCGGCAAGCGGTTCGCGCTGCCGAACGCGCGGATCATGATGCACCAGCCCTCGGCGGGAATCGGCGGCACCGCCGCGGACATCGAGATCCAGGCGGAGAACCTCCAGTTCACCAAGAAGGCCGTCGAGCGGATCACCGCCCAGCACACCGGGCAGAGCGAGGAGACGATCGCGCGGGACGGCGACCGGGACCGCTGGTTCACGGCCGAACAGGCCAGGGAGTACGGGATGGTGGACCGGGTGGTGGATTCGCTCGCTGACATCCGCCCGGCCACGCCGCGCCGACGGACGGGGCTGTGACATGGGGTCGTACACGGTTCCCTACGTGATCGAGCGGACCGCGCAGGGCGAACGGTCCTACGACGTCTTCAGCCGGCTGCTGAACGAGCGGATCATCTTCCTCGGCACCGAGATCGACGACGGGGTCGCCAACGTGGTCATCGCGCAGCTCCTTCACCTGGAGTCGGCGAGCCCGGAGCAGGAGATCTCGATCTACCTCAACTCGCCTGGCGGATCGTTCACTTCGCTGATGGCGATCTACGACACGATGACCTTCGTGCAGGCGCCGATCTCCACCTTCGGCGTCGGTCAGGCGGCGTCGACGGCGGCGGTGCTGCTGGCGGGCGGAGATCCCGGGCGACGGTTCGTGCTGCGGCACGCTCGGGTGCTGCTCGGCCAGCCGGCCAGCGGCGGCCGGCAGGGGACCGTCTCCGACCTCAGCCTCGCGGCCAAGGAGATGGTCCGCATCCGCTCGCAGGTGGAGGAGGTCCTGTCCTGGCACACACAGCACGACGTGGCGACGCTGCGCGCGGACATGGACCGGGAGAAGGTGTTCACCGCCGAGGAGGCCGTGGCCTACGGGCTTGCCGACGAGGTGCTGAGCCGACGGTTCGCGTTCGTCTGAGCCCGCGCGGCCGTGGCCGAGGGCCGGCGAGCCGGCCGGTACGGCGGGGGCGCGCCCCCGCCGTGCCAGCCGTGGGCCCGGTCCGGTCAGGCGGCGAGGCAGAAGCCGTCGTACTGCGCCGTGGGTGATGTGCGGCCCCGGCCCACCCGGCTCCGGGCGTGCCGGGCCAGCTCGTCACCGGCGAGCAGCAGCAGGTCGGCGAGGCCGAGCCCGAGGGCCTGGGCGGCGGCCGCGAGCACCTCGGAGGATGCCTCCTTGCGTCCGCGCTCCACCTCCGACAGGTACGGCATAGAGATCCGGGCCGCCTCCGAGACGTCCTTCAGCGTGCGCTCCTGGGCGAGCCGCTCGCGCCGCAGCACGTCGCCGACGAGGTCACGCCACAGAGGCTCCCTCGGCGCGCGTGGCTGTGGACCCCCCACGGGTCTCCGCGGGGCGCCGGCCGCCCCGCCGGAAACAGGCGACGGGGCCTGCGGGCGCAGGGAGATGACGCGGGACTCGTTCGACGTATGAGTGCTCACCCCCTCACCCTAAGGATTTGGGGCACGGGGGGAAGGGAGTGGCCTTCTGCCCTGGGTGAAGCCGCGCCGGATCCTGATCCGCCTTCTGCCGGTTCGAACGAGCCGTCACCGCCACCAGAGACGTCTCCTGGCCCAGGTCGTTCGCGTACGCCTCCCGACGCGCCGCCGACCACGCCGACGCCCCAGCTGGCGGGGAGCGTCATTCGAACCGTGCGGTATTCCCAGCTCCGGAGCACCTGCTAGGCCAAGGCGGGGGCGTCAGGGCGGTCGCGGCGCCACTCGTAGCGCCATGCCGCGTCGAGGTAGCGCTCCTCTTCCAGGGAACCGCGCTGCGGCGGGCCGAGAACGCGTGCTGCTTCCACGCAGCGTTCGTCGTTGTGGAGGGCGAGTCCGTAGACGGCCACCAAGGGTTGTCTGACAAATGATCATCTGGCTGGTTCGCGGAGCCGGAGGATCAGGGCGGCCAGGACGACTCCGGCGCGGTAGCGGCCGGGGAGCTTGTCGAACCTGGTCGCGATCGCACGGAACTGCTTGAGGCGGGCGAAGCATCGTTCGACCACGTTGCGGTCGCGGTAGAGGACCCGGTCGAAGGCGGGTGGCCGGCCGCCAAGGCGCCCTCGGCGCCGGCGGTTGGCGGCCTGGTGGCGGCGTTCGGGGATCGTGGCGGCGATGGCCCGGCGCCGCAGCAGGTGCCCTCTTCGGGCGCTACGGCAACGCGTGCGTGGACGACCAGGTCAACCGGAACCTGGCCACCGGCAAGCTGTCGGCGCGGAACCGGACCTGCGTCAAGCAGGCGGGGTTGCGGCCCGCGGTACACGTTCCGAGTGCGCGGGCCAACAGCATTCTGCGGCTATTCGTCATGATCTTGGCGAACACCGACTTGAGGTGGTCCTGCACCGTGTGCTCGGAGACGACCATCTGGCGGGCCACCGTGTGGCTGTCCCACCCTTCACCAGCTGGCTGTCACGGCGGCCCCAAGGCCTCCGTCGGCCGGTCCGCCGCCACCCCGGCGTCGATCGGACCCCGCAGCGCCGCCCCTACCGCCTCCGGGTCGGCGGCCTCCACCACCGCCCGCGACCACCGACCCGGCCCGGCATCTGTCGGCGGGACCAGGCCCGAGCCGACCGCCCACCGGCAAGGGACTGCACACGGTGGCGTTCAGCCCCGACGGGCACATCGTCGCCGACGGCAACATCCATGGCGACGTTCGGCTGCGGGCCACCGACCCTCACGAGGTCATCGCGGACTTCTCCGCCGACGAATCCGACAACAGCACCGCAGCCTTCACCGCGGACGGCTCCGCACTGGTGACAGCGTGGATGAAGGATCCGCCGAGCGTGTCGACCAGGCCAGTGACGTTGCGGGAACTCACCCCTGCCGCGCGGGCCAGTTCGCCGATACTCAGCCCCTGGTCCGTGGCCGTACTCAGTCGTGCGAGGACGTCGAGCGCCCCCGCGCTGAGCCCACATCCCTCCGCGCCGTGCGACCGCAGCCGGTCGACCGCCTGCGAGGCAGACCGGACGGCTGAGGCCGTCTCGAGCGCGAGGGTGTCGCCTCCCGCCGTGAACGCCTCCATGGAGTCGTCTACTCCCCTCTGCGAGGGATGCGAGTCAGGGCAGGGTGAGGATGCGGGGGCCGTCCTCGGTGATGGCGATGGTGTGTTCGATGTGGGCGGCTCGGCTGCCGTCGGTCGTGCGCAGGGTCCATCCGTCGGGATCGGTGTGGTAGTCGTTGCGTCCTCCGGCCATGAGCATGGGTTCGATGGCGAGAGCGAGGCCGTGGCGCAGGGGGAAGCCGCGGCCGGGGCGTCCGTGGTTGGGGACGTGGGGGTCTTCGTGCATCTGGCGCCCGATGCCGTGGCCGCCGAAACCGGTCGGCATGCCGCAAGCGGCCTTGCGAGCGACCGTGCTGATGGCATGGGAGATGTCTCCGATGCGGTGGCCGACGGTGGCGGCGGCGATCCCGGCGTCCAGGGCCTGCTGGGTGGCGGCGATGAGTTCCAGGTCGGCGCGGCGAGGGGTGCCGACGGTGAAGCTGATCGCGGCGTCGCCGGTCCAGCCGTCGAGTTCGGCTCCGCAGTCGATGCTGACCAGGTCGCCGTCGCGCAGGCGGTAGTCGTCGGGGATGCCGTGCACGACGGCGTCGTTGACGGAGGCGCAGATCACTGCGGGGAAGGGGACGGGCGCGAAGGAGGGCTGGTAGCCCAGGAACGGAGAGCGTGCCCCGGCCGTGGTCAGAACGGTGCGGGCGGCTTCGTCGAGTTCGCGCAGGCGAACTCCCACGGCTGCCGCTTCGCGGACGGCTGCGAGTGCGTGGGCGACGACGCGTCCGGCTTCTCGCATCGTCTCCAGTGCCGTGTCGGTCTTGATCTCCACCATGTTCAGGACTCCCCGCGATGCGACGCCACCCAATACTTATACCGGTATTAGTATCACGGGTATGGTGAGAGTTCCTTTGAGTCCGCAGGAGCGGCAGCGCGGAGAGCGCTTCGGGGCCCTGCTCCGCCAGGCCCGCGGTGACCGCAGCATGGTGGACGTGGCGGCAGCGGCCGGGGTGTCCGCGGAGACGCTTCGCAAGATCGAGACCGGCCGGGCCCCGACTCCGGCCTTCTTCACCGTGGCGGCCCTGGCCTATGCGCTGGACCTGTCGCTGGATGACCTGGCCGCTGCCTGCGCGGAGGAGGATGCCGACCGCGGCGGGCAGGCCATGTCGGCATGAACGTCAGGCACGCGCCATCCAGCCGAGAGGGCGGATGGCTCTGAGGTAGCACTGGAACGTCGGCCTTCGCCGCATGACACCAGATCGCTGATCCCGTCTCGGCACGGTGCGGACTCTCAGGTCGACCCCCGAAGGACTTTGAGGGTCGACCACTGAGAACCCGGCGTCTTGTCGAACATAGTCGTTTGAGTTTCCACTGGTGGGAGTGGGTTCGGTGCGGTGCGGTAGGGATGCGGCGTCGTGTTTGTCGTTGATCGTGTGGGGTGGTTGATGGCGTCGGCGCTGGGTCTGCTGGAGGCGAGGTAGCCGGCTGCGCGGGAGGAGATGGAGCGGCTGCGGGAGGAGGCCGATCGGATTCTGGTCGAGCTCGGTGAGGCAGAAGCCGTTTCCGTGCTGGTGGCCGGGGCAGCCGGCGGTCCGATGCGGGCCAGGGATCTGACCGTGGCCCTGGGCGGTGAAGCGGTGCCCGCGAGGATCGAGTGTGTTCGGTCGATGGCGAAGCGGCTGGTGCCCCGGAGGTGTGCGGTAGCCGCAGAGGGGGTTGTTCACTGCGGCTACCGGTTCAGTGGCGGAGCAGGCCGCCGAGCAAGTGCGGACGCCGACGGGCGAGGCGGCATCCCATGACAACGGGGTTGGACGGGCGGACGCGGACACGGAAGACTGCGACAACAGGGTCTCCTGCTGCTCGGTTGGATTCGGTCGTCGGTGACGTCGTCGATGGCGAGGCGGACGATGCGGCTGACAGGTTGCGCGTGGAGGAGAACGAGCGCGGCGGCGACCCGGGCCCGCAGGAGACAGGAGTCGTCGTTACCGCCGCTTCGTCCGTGGGCCGCCCAGACCGGGCGGTCCGTGGCGGCCGGCCGGACGAATTACCACCGGCTGTTCGTCGACTTCGCGGACGAACAGGTGGCCCAGCGGGCGGGGTCTTCGACGGTCACGCGGGTCTCCTGCCTCTTTGTGCCTGCCCGCCTGTGCACACCGCCGCGCGATGCAGGCCCGAGAGTCACACCCAGGTGTAGTTGTCGTCGGTGACGGCTTCGAGGGCGGCGTCGGTGACGGCGGCGCGGGGGTCGGGGAGGGCGGCGAGGGCCGGGCCGATGGGCGGGAAGATCGGCAGCTTGGCGGTCTTGCGGTAGTCGAGCCACTCGATGACGCCGGTCTCACAGCTGCCGTCGGGCAGTTCGTCCTGTTCGGTCTCGGCGAGGGTGGCGCGCAGTTCGGGGCTGATGTGGAAGCGGTAGATCAGGTGGAGCTTGCGGGGCGGCGGGGTGGGCCCGGGGCGGGTGACACGCTGGTCGACGACCCACATCAGGTCGCCGCCTTCGGCCTGGTCGATGTCGAGGTGGAGTTCCTCGGCGAGTTCGCGAGCGAGCGCGGTGTTGAGGCTTTCGCCGTGTTCGACGTTGCCGCCGGGCGGGGTGTAGTGGGTGGAGTCGGCGCGGTCGCGGCGGATGAGGGCGATGGCGTCGCCGCAGAACACCAGTGCCCCCGCCCGGATCTTGATCCGGGAGAACGGGGCCGCGGAGGGGCTTTCGGATGCGCTGGTCATGGCGGCCAGTATCGAGGCCGCACCGACGGCCCGGGCGGGTCTTACCCCTCTTTCACCCGCCCTCCCGGGCGCCGGTCGTTCAGGCCGCGGGCAGACCGGGCAGGCCGGGCAGGCCGGGCAGGCCGGGCAGCGAGAACGCGGCGCGGCCCTCCGCCATGCTGGTGGGCTCGATGAAGCCGTCCGACAGGGGCAGCACGTGCCGGGGCAGGCAGCACCCGGTGGCGCGCATGAGCGGGCAGAGGTGGCAGGGGCCGGGTTCCCCGTCCGGCACCGCGAAGCCGGAGGACGGCGGCTGCGGTGTGTGGCCCGGTAGGAAGCCCCCGTGCCGGAGTGCCGGCCGGGGGCGTCGCCAGGGCGAGGGTCAGCAGGTGTGGGAAGGATGGCCCTTCTCGATCTGTTCGGGGCTGGCCCAAGACAGGATCGGGTAGCCGAGGGCCTTGAGGGTGGTGCGCGCTTCGGCCACGTACTGAGTCGGGTTGTCGGGGAAGGCCTGCCCGGCGGCGGCGGTGGCGACTTCCACGACGTAGTAGAGGTGGGAGCCGACGAGTGTGTACCAGACGTAGGGCAGGCCGCGGGCGCTGTCGGCGGGTTCGAGGCTCGTGGCGGCGGCCTCCACCTGGTCGCGCGTGAGGGTGTACGTCTTACCGCGGTGGGCGAACGGAGCAGTGCGGGGCATGTTGGTGTCCTTCGGGGCGTGATGCTGGGGGCCCATCCGTTGATTGCCGGAGGGCCTGCGGAGGTGTCCGGTGGCGGGCACGGGGCCTCGCAACGGTGCCGCCGCCGGGGTCGGCGAGAGCGCGGGGAACTTGCCGGGCGTGGTCAATGACGGATCAGTGCGTAAACGAGCATTGCGGCGAGCGCGGTCAGGATGAGGACGCCGCACGTTGCGAGGGCGGTGATCGCCGGGTGGGTGCGTGCGTTGGGGTCGTGGGGAACGCTGAGCGCGAGCAGCATGCGGCAGCGTCGGCAATGCCCTGTGACCCACGGCCCCCATATCCGATTCTCCTGGCCACAGCGGGCGCAGGTGATGACATGGCCCGGGTCGTATGCGGGCGCCGGTGTGGGGGCGGGTTCGGTGCTCACTTCCCGGCATGTCCGGCACATCCACCGGGGCTCACCAGCCGTGATCCGGAACGTGTTCGGCGACTGGCAGGACGGGCAGATCATCGGGGCCCTTTCGTGGTGGGGCGTAGTCGGCCTAGGGATCGGGGGATTGTGGCGGGCGGCCCGGCTGGTGTGAACGAGCCGCCCACCATGTGGGCACCCGGGTGCCCGCACGGTCAGGTGCCGAGGTGGGTGATGACGTTGCGGCAGGCCTCGGCTAGCTGGACCCGGTAGAGGTCGCTGACTCCGCCGCCGGCCTCCCGGCCCACGTGATCGGGCACGTCACCAACGCCTCCGTCTCCGCCCTCCACGCCACCGAACGCGAGGCGGCGTCCGCTCCGGCGCCCTCCCCCTGTCGATGACCGTGGACTCCATGCGTGCGGACATAGCCCCTCAGGTCGCCCGTGAGACGGGCTGGCTGTGGCAGGCGGCCGTCACGCGCGGCCCGATGGGCGTGGCCGTGCTCATACCTGCCGGGTCCGTGCCCAGCGTCGCGGACGTGGACGCCATCCTCGACGAGCTGTCCAAGGAAGAGCGCGGGGTGCGCCAAGAGCTTCACCGCCCTGGCCCCCGCGATCATCGGCACCGCCCAGTACGACCCCCTGCGCGACGAGGGCAACGCCTACGCCCAGGCCCTGAAAAACGCCGTCACCGAGCCGTTCACCCACCTCAAGCAACGACTGAGCTGACCCAGCAGCCAAGGAGCTCCGCGTCACCACAGCCGGCGGCGCCGCCAGGACGCCAGGGGCGCTGACCGCGCCCCGTCCGACGAGAGAAGTCGGACCACGCGTGAGCTGTTCCGCGCGGGCGACCCCCGGAGCGAACCGCCATGCGGACCGGCCCGGCGGCGGCCGGGGCGCGCGGCTGGTGGCGTCGGGAGCCGGGCCTGCGAGGTGCGGCATGGCAGGGGCCGTGCGGCGGGTACCCCGGCCGCCGGTCTGGTGTTTGGTCTGGCCAGGAGAGTGGTGACGGGCCGCGAGCCGGAGCCGGGCCCGGTGCCGACCCGGGGGGGGCCGGCGTATGCCGTCCGCTGGTGGCTACAACGGCCTCGTACATGGGCGAGGCGCCTTCGCCGACGAAGGCGCGAATCGAGCTGATGTACTCGTCCTGGGAGATGCGGCCGTCGGCGTCGGTGTCAACAGCGTCGAAAGCGGTCGCGGCGTTCTCTGCGGTGTTCCCCACGACCCGGCACAGCCGTGCGATTTCCGCTCGGTCCAGTGCGCCGTCACCGTTGGCGTCGGGGAGATCGAACAAGGACCCCATCAGTACCTGACCGTCCCGGAGTTCCGTCCGCCGGCGAGGTCGCTGCCGATCTCACCGAGCACCCTGTGGACGGCTTCGGCACTGGTTCAACCTGGCGCCGGCCGCGGACCGGTGAAGCGCCGGCCGCCGACTCCGGGACTCCTACCTGCTCGCCGGTTCACAAACCGCACTGGAGTGCCAGGCCGTCGCCGTGCTATTTTTTGTGAGCAATCGTTCAACTACGGAGGCCGCGATGGGGCGCAGACAGCTCTGGGACCAAGACGAGGTGCTGGCCTCGGCCATGCGGCTCTTCCGCCACCGGGGCTACCTCGGCGCCTCCCTGCGGGACATCGAAGAGGCCACCGGACTGCACCCGGGGAGCCTCTACCGGACCTTCCGGAGCAAGGACGGCCTGTTCCACGCCGCCCTGGACGCCTACAACGAGCGGGTGGTGCAGGGCCGGGTCCGGGTCCACCTGCTGGAGCCCGCTGACCCCCTGGCCGGCATCCGCTCGTTCTTCACCTCGGCGATCGAGACCGGCGCCGAGCCCGACCCGGGCTGCCTGCTCACCAACACCGCCGTCGAGTCCTTCACCCTCCCCGAGACCGCCGCCGGCGTGCACCACGGCCTGGCAGCGATCGAAGGCGGCTTCGCCGACGCGCTGTCCCGCGCCCGGTACCGGGGCGACACACCGCCGGACCTCGACGTCGCGACCACGGCCGCCCACCTGCTCGCGCTCTACCAGGGCCTGCTGGTGCTCGTCCGGGCCGGCCTGCCCCGCACAACCTTGCACAGCGTCACCGACGGCGCGATGGCGTCGATCGGCTCCCTGAGGACCCTACGAAAGCAGGACGACCATGAGTGACACCCAGCGTCTCTGGAACGATTACGCCGCCTGCTGGTCGGCCGACCCCGCCGACCGGCTCGCCGCCCTCGGCGCGGTTGCGGTGGACGAGATCGCCTACCGCGACCCCGGGACCGAGGTCACCGGCCTGACCGAACTCGGCGCATACATGGCCGGCTTCGCCGGAGCCTTCCCCGGCCACCGGTTCCGCATCGACGAGGTGCTCGAGCACCACGACCGCTCCCTCGCCCGCTGGACCCAGCTCGGCGGGCAGGGCGAGACCGCGTCGACCGGCATCAGCACCGCCCGCCACCACGAAGACGGACGCCTCGCCGACATCACCGGCTTCTTCCTTCCGGCCTAGGGTGTTTGGGTTTCGGATCCGCCCCAGGGCTACTGAAGCGCCGAAGGCCGGCCAGACCGCCTGACGCTCCGGGGTCTGGGAGCCCGCCGCACGCGGCCGGGCTCCCGGGCCGGCGACGACAGGCGCCATCTCATGCGTGCCGGGCGCGCTGAAGCACCCGGCCCGGCCTGCTGCCGCCGCCGAACTACTGCACCCGATCGAGGAGCCCGAGCGGAACCGGTCGACCACCCGCACCTTCGCCGGCATCGCCAACGCCGCCGGGCCGGGCCGCGGTCAGCCGGAGCAGTGGGGCCCCGAACTCCCCTGCCGCCAGTTCGCCCAGCGCGTCGGCGTCTCGTCGTCCTCGGAACGGGCGTCCACGGGGCCGTCAGGGCGTAGTCGGTGAACGACTTGGCTTCCGTCACTTCTCGGGACAGCGGTGATCGATGCGCAGTCTGACGGCGCCACCGCGCGTGCCTGTTGAGGTCGACTGGGTCAGCTCATGCAAGGGCTGATCGTGCGGCTGCGTTGAACTGCACGTACTCGATGGTCGCGCCTCCGGGGTGCCGCACGGTCAGGTTTCGGCCGGTGGGCACCTCGTTGGGACCGTCGAGGATTTCTCCGCCGTGTTGCTCGGTGAGGCTCAGAATCCGGTCGATGGACTCCACGAGCGCGGTGGCGTGGGTGCCGCGGTAAGGGGCTAGGGCTTCCTCGGAGCCTGCCAGAAGCAGATAGCCGCCGATGCTCGCGAGGTCCAGACCACGGTAGGCGAACCGCAGTCGTGGCTGCTCTCCGGTCAGCTCGACGAAGGTCGGCAATGCCACGTCCAGGTCGTCGACGTAGACACGGGCAAGGGTGGCAAGCACCGTCACGGCCATCTCCTAGATCATTTCGATTTTCCCGAAACATCGAAGCGGTCTGCATACTACGGGTGTCACACGGGCGAAGACGAGGAGGGTCGGTGGAACAGCCTGACTACCACGCGGACTTGGACCTGGCTGCGGTGCTCCATGCCCTGGGCGATCCGGTCCGGCTGGCACTGGTCCGCCGAATGGCCGAGGACGGTGAGAGTGCGTGCAGCCCGGATGGCGTGGACGTGCCCAGATCGACGCTGTCCAATCATTGGCGAATCCTGCGCGAAGCCGGGGTCACCCGGACACGGCGGATCGGAAAGGCACGTCTGATGGCTCTGCGTCGCGCCGATCTGGACGCTCGCTTCCCAGGGCTCCTCGCCGCCGTGTTGGCCGAAGTTCGTGCGGGTCCCCCTGCTCCGCGCGCTGAGACCGCCCGCCGGGCGACGGCGGTCTGGTGAGCAACGTTCTGTACGAGCAGGAACGAGCGGCTTCGCGGCAGTCACGGTGAAGACATCCGTGTGAGAGGCCGGCTGCCTAGGGCCTGTTGTGAAAGCGCTGGTCACAGCCACTCGTTGATGGCTGCGACGAGGACGGTGGCTTCGTCGCGAACGGCGAGTTTGTCGTAACGAGTAGCCACGGCTCGGCGCCTTTTGAGGCGATTGATTCCGAACTCGACAGCGTGCCGCTCGCGGTAGTCGGCCTCGTCGAACTTCGGCGGGCGGCCTCCGCGGGAGCCGAGCTTCTTGCGGTTGCGGATCTGGTCACGCGCTGCCCGGCGGTGATCACGATAGACATGGGCTTCTGTCCCTGCTCGACCGAGAGGTGGAGCTTGGTGGTCAGGCCTCCCCGCGAGCGTTTCCACCGCCCCGGCGGCGTGCTGGTGGGCCCGGCATACGGTCGAGTCGACGCTGATGTCCCAAGTGATCAGGTCCTTCGCGTCGGCCTGGGCCTGCAGCTGGGTGAAGGTGCACTTCCAGGTGCCGTCCCGCTGCCAGCGCCGGGACAAGTCATAGGCCCGGTCCCACGGCCCATATCGGTCCGGCACATCACGCCACGGGGCGCCGGTCCGGGTCCGCCACCGTATGCCGTCTATCAACTGCCGCCTCGTCCATACAGGCGGGCGGCGCGGCTCCTTTCCCTTCGGCAGCAACGGCGCAAGCCGGGCCCACTGGCTATTCGTCAGATCTCCCCGCCCCATGGAGTGATCACCGCAGATCTTGATCCACTTCTACGGCAGGTCCTCAGTGGCCGCGGCACCGCTGGGTCCGGCACCGACGAGTACGGTGACTAGTCGCTCCGCCTGTTCGCGGGGGTCCGGCACGTCGGACCAGCTGGTCATCAGGAGGTGGTGGACGGTTCCGACGAGGGCGAGCGCGATCGAGGGGGTGTCGGTGCCGCCCGGGAGGCGTCCGAGCCGCTGTTCGGCGTCCAGATAGGCAGCGATCGCGCCCTGGATCGCGGTGAAGCCCGGCGCGCCGGCCTCCAGCGCCTGGCGAATCCGGAGGGAGGCGGCGGGGCGGGTCATGGCCAGGCCGATGACTGCGGGGTCCAGAGAGTTCAGGAGCGCGAGCGCGACCGTGACGAGGTTGTCGGCCACCGTGGTCTGACCTGCTCGCGCAGGGAGCCCACCGGCCTGTCGCGCGGTGCGCGCGAACCGATCCAGGACCAGCTCGGCGACGAACTCGTCCAGGCCGTCGAAATGCGCGTGCAGCAGCCCCTTGGCGCAGGCCGCCTCGCCGGTGATCGCTCTGCTGGTCAGGGCGGCCGGGCCTTCTCGGGCCAGGACCCGTTCCGCGGCGTCGAAGAGCCGTTCGCGAAGGTCGGGGATCGCTACTCCACGCGGTGACATAGGCCTCTCCTGGTACGGGTCGTACGGCATTGCGGCTCACTCCGGCGCACAAGGGATTGCCAGTATGGGCGCACGCCCATACTGTTTGGGCGCACGCCCATACTAGTTCCAGCAAGCACCGCATCCAGCAGGAGGCCCCGCATGCAACACATCGTCAACACCGACCAGGCACAAGCGTGGAACGGGTACGAGGGCAACCACTGGGCCCAAAACCAGGACCGCTGGGACGCCGTGAACGCCGGCTTCAACGAACCCCTGCTCGCCGCCGCCGCGATCCAAGAGCGCGACCGCGTCCTGGACATTGGCTGCGGAACCGGGTGCACAACCAGACTGGCAGCACGCCGGGCCCGAAACGGCCAGGTCCTGGGCCTGGACCTGTCGGCACCGATGCTGGCGCGCGCACGCGAGACCGCGCAGCGCGAGAACATCCCCAACGTGGCCTTCGAGCAAGGAGACGCCCAGGCCCACGCCTTTGAGCCAGGCGTGTTCGACGTCTCGATCAGCCGCTTCGGAGTGATGTTCTTCGCCGACCCCGTTGCCGCCTTCACCAACATCCGGCACGCCTTGCGCCCCGGGGGCCGCACGGCGTTCCTCTGCGCGGCCGGGGCCGAGGACAACGAGTGGCTTCAGGCCGTCGCGGCACTGCGCGACATCCTGCCCGTCGGAGAATTCGGCGCACCGGGAAGCCCGGGAATGTTCGCCCTGGCGGACCCGGACCGCACCCGCGAGATACTGTCCGCCGCCGGATTCGAGCACATCGACGTCGTGCGCGTGGACGCGTACGGGACGTGGGGCCAGAACGCCGCCGACGCTGCCGCCTTCCTGCTGAACTCCGGCCCCGGACGCCACCTGACCAGCCAGGTCGAACAACAGGTCCAAGACCGCGCCCGCCACACACTCACAGACATCCTCGGCATCCACGAGGAGAACGGTGCACTGCGGCTGCGCACCCCTGCCTGGCTGGTCACCGCCAACCGCCCGAAGTAGCCAGGCCCGGCCGACTGGCTCGCCCAGCCGCAACAGCCCGGTCACTTCGTTTCGAGGCCAACGTGCTGGTCACAGTCATCAACGAGTGGCTGTGACCAGCACTTTCGCAACACGCCCTAGGTGCACTTGGTGTGCGACCGGACTTCCTCGGTCGCCTCTGGCTCCTCGTCTGACTCGAGCCGGCGGACGGCAGAGGCGAGGTTCCGCCGAGAGACCCGGGTTCGGGTCCAGCCTGCGGGCACTTCGAATCGTGCCGGGTCGTCGAGGTAGTCGGTGCAGCCCATCACGATGAACCGTCCCGAGAGCGCGTGGAGGCTCGCCTCGACGACGTGGTCGAAGTCGTTGCAGTCATCGTGTGGCTGATCTGCGAGGACATGGACACTGACCGCCACGGTGTCGTTGACGGCGGTGTCGATGGCCAGGGCATCTTCAAAAACGCCTAGCCCGTCCACGACGGCCTGTTCGGTCCGCACGCCGCTGAAATCTCCTTCGGCTCCCTCATCCGGGGCGTGGATCTGGAAGTAGTCCGCGAAGAGCTCAAGGTGGGTCGCCGCGGAGGCATCATCCCTGCTTCACCGTGCCCCACCGAGTGGCTCCGCCGGTCACTGCCCGCGTTCAGCGGCATCGATTGCCTGCGCTTCGACGCTTCCAGGGCCGTGGTCGACAAGAGCATCTCCCCCCAATGACCGAAACGCTCGTGATCCGTTCCGGCCGGTTCAGGAGCGTTGGAGCCTTTCGGCCTGACGGGCATTCAGCGGCCCCAGTGACTCCCCGCGCCCCGCAGCCCGGAGGGGGCCGGCTCTCAGGTGCTGTTTGGGTCGTTGATGACGAACCGGCCGCCGGTGTAGCGCACCCGGATACCCTTTTCTGCGCCCGGCGCGGCGGCGGCTGCGGCCCGCCGCAGGGCCGCCCGTGCCTGCGGGGTCCGCGGTCACTCACGCCAGAAGGGGTGGCCGGACACGGCCGGGTCATCGCGCTCCCCCGCTCCCCGGCCGGCACCACCCTGAGCTCCGGCTCGCGCGCCATGCGGTCGTAGAGCCGGGCAGGGCCCTGCTGACCTGCGTGTGTGCATCCCGTCCGTGGGGCGGCTCCCCCAGTTGGCGTGAGGAGTCGGGACTCGTACGGCTACGGCGGGCTCGGGGGCACGTTCAGACGTCGCGGTGTCGTACGGCGGCCACCGCGAGGGCGAGCGTGGCCAGAGGCCAGAGGGCGTACACGATCCAGGAGCCCGGGAGCGTGGCGGTGTAGCCCAGGGATCCCGGACCCGGTTCCCCGATCCGCACCAGACGCGTCCAGGCGGCCGAGACCATCGCGTGCCTGACGTCCGCCGACCAGCGGTTGCTCTCCGAGAACATGGTGGGCAGCATCAGCAGAGTGAAGACGCTGGTGAGCACGGTCCCGGCGGTGTGCCGGAGCAGGACGCCGAAGCCCAGGCCGACCAGGGCGCACACCGGAGCCAGCAGCGCGGAGGCCAGCAGCGGCCGGAGCACATCGGGGTGGGTGAGGGCGACTCCGGCATCGTGCCCCTGAAGGACGGCCTGGGAGACCAGGAAGGATCCGAGGGAGGCGGCCGTGCCCACCGTGGTCCACAGCGCGGCGGTGACGACCGCCTTGGCCAGTACCACCGCTCCACGGTCGGGGACGGCCACGGTGGTGGTGCGGATCAGGCCGCTGCCGTACTCGTTCACGACGGTGAGGGCACCCATGCTGCCGGCGACGAGCGTCAGCGTCATGTAACCGGTCGCCGGGTAGGCGTCGTAGGCCAGGAAATCAGCGGGTTCGGAGCCCGCGGCCTTGTCCGCCAGGGTGGCCACGGCGGCGGACCCGATGACGAACAGGGTGATGAGCGCGAGGGCCCACGGAGTGGAGCGCAGGGACCGTGTCTTGATCCACTCGGAGGCGATCAGGTCGAGGAAGCGGGCGGGCGGCTCGTCGGGGGACGTGGCCGGAGGGGTCGCGAGGGGGGTGAGGGGGGCTAGGGCCTGTGTGATGTTGTGATCAGTCGGCGGTCTTCAGGAGGTCGTCGATCCAGATCATTGTGGCGCGGAGGTGGAGGCCGGCGAGGTAGCTCTGGGGCGCCTTGTCGTAGCGGGTGGCGATGCCTCGCCAGGCCTTCAGCTTGTTGATCAGGCGTTCGACGGTGTTCCGCTCTTTGTAGAGGCCGGCGTCGTGGCTGACGGGCCGGCCGCCCCTTGCGCCCTTCTTCTTCCGGTTGGCGGCCTGGTCCTTCTTCTCCGGGATGACTGCCTTGATGTTGCGTTTGCGCAGGTAGGTGCGGTTGCCGCGGGATGAGTAGGCCTTGTCCGCGGCGACCGCGCCGGGTCTGGTGCGGGGGCGGCCGACGGGCAGCCGGACCCGCACCTTGCCCAGCACAGGGATGAACTGAGGGCTGTCGGCGGCCTGTCCGACGGTCAGGACGAACGCGAGCGGACGGCATTGCCGGTCCGCGGCGAGATGAATCTTGGTCGTCAGTCCACCGCGGGACCTGCCGAGCAGGGCTTCCTTCATGCGGAGCTTGCGTCTGAGCCGGACGCGCCGGCGCTCGGCCTGTCCGTTCTGTTCCTCCGGTCCGCCCCTTTTTTCCGGGCCTCCTCCTGCTCGCGCGCAGCCTCTTCCAGGGCCTCCATGAGGTCCTCGCCGATACGCATCCCGGCGGCGTCGTGGTGGGCGCGGACCGTGGTGGAGTCCACGCTGACCAGCGACAAGTCCGTTCTCCCGGTGCGGGCCGCTGCGGCGATCAGGCCTTCCAGCAGGGCGGAGAAGACGCCGGCGTCCCGCCAGACGCGGAAGCGCCCGTAGACGGTGGCCCAGGGCCCGAACTCAGCGGGCATCTCCCGCCACTGGGCACTGGACCGGAACCGCCAGATCACCCCTTCGAACTGTTCCCGCAGTCGCTCGGGGTACGGTCCGTACCTGCCGATCGGCAGGTACGGCTCGATGAACTTCCACTGGGCATCGGTCAGTTGCCTACGCGTCACGGCCACAGTCCTACCGGGTTCCGCTCCACGAAGAGGGCAGAACCCAGCAACTGATCACGACATCACACAGGCCCTAGGGGTGTGGTCATCGGGGCTGTCCTGCCTGGTATTCGACGCTGTCGGCGGTGAGTTCCATGAAGGCCTCCTCCAGCGAGGCGGTTCGGGTGGTCAGCTCGTTCAGCAGGATTCCGTTCGTGAAGGCGAGCGCGGCGATCCGGTCCGCCGGCAGTCCGGTCACGGTGAGCCTTTCGGCGCCCGCCGATCCCTCCGGCTCGACCGATGCGCCGGCGGTGGTCAGCACCGCCGTCAGCTCGGCTGCCTGCCGCGTGCCCACCACCACGCCGACGCCGGTGCTGCGGGCCGCGAAGTCCCGTACCGACTCGGCCGCGATCAGCCGGCCCCGGCCGATGACGACGAGGTGGTCGGCGGTGTTCTCCATCTCCGACATGAGGTGGCTGGAGAGGAAGACCGTGCGTCCCTCGGCCGCGAGGCGCTGGAAGAGGCGGCGCATCCAGAGCACGCCTTCGGGGTCCATGCCGTTGACCGGTTCGTCGAACATCAGCACCGGCGGGTCGCCGAGCAGGGCGGTGGCGACCCCGAGCCGTTGCTTCATGCCCAGCGAGAACCCGCCGATGCGGCGGTTCGCCGCCTCGGCCAGGCCCACGTCGTGCAGAAGCACGTCCACCCGGCGCGGGGAGATCCCGTTGCTGCGGGCCAGCGCGGACAGGTGCGCGGTGGCAGTGCGGCCGCCGTGGACCTGGCCTGCGTCGAGGAGGGCTCCGACGTGCCGCAGGCCGCGACGGTGGCTGTTGAAGGGGACTCCGCTGACGGTGGCGGCGCCGCCGGTGGGCGACTCCAGGCCGAGGATCATCCGCAGGGTGGTGGACTTGCCGGCTCCGTTGGGGCCGAGGAAGCCGGTGACCCGGCCCGGCCGCACGGTGAAGGACAACTGGTCGACGGCGGTCTTGCCGCCGTAGCGCTTGGTGAGTTCATGTACTTCGATCACGGGGACAACGCTGCCTGGAGGGGCGCGTCCGGTCATGGGGCCGTGGGCGGCAACCGTGCGGCCGGGTAGGCCCGTGGGCGTACGCCCGGGGGACGACGACGCGGGGCAGGCGGCTGGATAGCCTCGCGGAATGAACGACATGACGACCATTCCGTTGCCCGCGTACGTCGCACGGCACGCCCTTCCCCTGACGCGGGCACGCCGGCTCGAGACGGCACACGGCCGATGATGCGAACGAAGGCCGTGGCCTGGGCGGGGGGCGTCCTCTATGCGGTCGCGGTGGGTCTGCTCATAGGGGGCGGGCCGCGGGCCTCTGGCACGGTCCACGGCATCGGGGCGCTGCTCGCGGCGGGCCTGCTCGTGGGCGTCCTGCGACGGAGTCCGGTCGTGGCGCTGGCCCTGACGCTCCTCGGTTCCACCGCGGTGCTCGCGTGTCCCCCGCGCTCCGCCCAGGTGGATCTGTCGGCTTCGTCCCAGGGCCAGTTCCTGCCGTATCTGGCGGTGGACCTCGTCCTCGGCTTCATGGTCGCGACTCGTGCACGGCGGGTTTCGGCCGTCGCCGTGGGCGCGACCCTCGTCGTCCAAATGCTGCTCGTCGGCGGCTTCGCGCACGGCGACACCATGACCGTCTACCTCGTGCTCGCCGTCCTGGCGATGGCGGCGGCCTGCACGGCCGGTCTCCTGAGCCGGGAGCGGCGCGAGCACGCGGTGGAGCTGCGCGCGCAGGAGGTGACGGAAGCCGTGGTCGCCGAACGACTGAGGATCGCGAGGGAGTTGCACGATATGGTCGCGCACAGCATCGGCATCATCGCCATCCAGGCCGGGGTCGGGAGCCGGGTCATCCGAACGCAGCCCGAAGAGGCCCGCGAGGCTCTGCGCGCCATCGAAGCCACCAGCCGGGAGACCCTGTCGGGCCTTCGACGCACGCTGGTCGCGCTCCGCCAGGCCGACCCGGACCCGGAGTCTTCGGGGCGGGTACCGCTCACGCCGTCGCCCGGTCTGGTGGACCTCGAACGGCTGGCGGCGGCGACGGCGGACGCCGGCGTACGCGTGGACGTGCGCCGCGACGGGCAACAGCGCCCGCTGCCGGCCGATATCGAACTGTCGGCCTACCGTATCGTCCAGGAGGCGGTGACCAATGTGGTCCGCCACGCGGGCACCGGTCACTGCAGGGTGCACATCGATTACGGGGACGGGGAACTATCCGTGGAAATCGTCGATGGCGGGCGGGGCGTCGCCGGCGAGGACGGCCCGGCCCACGGGTTCGGCATCGTGGGCATGCGCGAGCGGGTCGCCCTGCTGAACGGACGCCTCAGCGCCGGGCCCCGTCCCGAGGGCGGCTTCCGGGTGGCGGCGCGGCTGCCGCTGCCCGGCACCGCCGCAGCTCCGGTGGAGGCCCGAGGATGACCGCTCCCCTCCGTGTCCTGCTGGCCGACGACCAGCCGCTGGTGCGGTCCGGCCTGCGCGTGATCATGGCCGACCACCCCGACCTGGAGGTCGTCGGTGAGGCCGCCACGGGCGCCGAGGCGGTCCAGCTGGTCGGGGACCTGTGCCCCGACGTCGTGGTGATGGACATCCGGATGCCCGGCATGGACGGGATCGAAGCCACCCGGCTGATCACCGCGGGTCCGGCGACCGCCCGCGTGCTCGTCCTGACCACCTTCGACGAGGACGACCACGTCTACGGCGCGCTCCGGGCCGGAGCGAGCGGCTTCATGGTCAAGGACATGGCGCTCGACGACATCCTCGCGGCGATCCGCGTGGTCGCCGCCGGCGACGCGCTGATCGCCCCGGGGGTCACGCGCCGTCTGATCGCGGAGTTCGCCGGGCGCCCCGCAGCCGCCCCGGCCCGATCCCCACGGCGGATCGAGGGCATTACCGAGCGGGAACGGGAAGTGCTGACCCTGGTCGGGCGCGGCCGGTCGAACACCGAGATCGCGGAGGACCTCTTCATCACGGTGGCCACCGCCAAGTCCCACGTGTCCCGCCTGCTCACCAAACTGGGTGCCCGGGACCGGGTTCAGCTCGTGATCACCGCCTATGAGACGGGGCTGGTCACGCCGTCCGGCTGAGCGGAGAGGGCCGAGAGGCAGGTACCGGACGAGATCTGCAGCGCCCGGGCTGCGGGTGGACGGCCTCTCGCCGGGCCGTGGCCCGGCGGCGGAACCCTCTGGGGCGCCGGTACCACCTGCGGTGGCGGCGGCCGTCGGCATCGAGCGCGCAGAGCGCTTCCTGTCCACTCCGCCCGACGTACGGATGGTGCGAGGGGAAGGCGAACTCCGAACTCCCCTAGCCGTGTGGCCTGATTCCCGAAGAGACGGACACCTGCCCCTGGGCGGAGGACGACACGCTGCCCGCCTCTCTGATCGCTCGCATCGACGCCTGGGACGACACGCGGGCGGCTGTGCAAGCTGCGGCTGCTCCGCTTCGGCCGGGACCCGGGACCTGCGCGTCATCACCTGCCCCGCCGACCTGGGCCGCCCACCCCGGTGGGTGCTCATGGGCCCGGACGAGCCACCCTTCCGTCGTAGTACGGGTGTCCTGGTGCCGACTTCCTCGTTGCACCCGGCATGAAGAAGATCATCACCGTCACGGCCCTCGCGCTCGCCGCGGCCGCCATGGCGGCGCCCGCCCACGCCGACAACGACTCCAACTTCGGTGGCGGCATCAATGCCGCGAACAACTGGAACTTCACGGCCGCCGCCGTATGCCTCCAGGAAGTGGCCGTCGTACCCACGCTGGGCGATTGGGTCGGCAACCACGCCAACAACTGCTCCAACGGCAACGTCATCGACCACACCGGCCGATAGCCCCCCTTCGCAGCCCCGGCGTGACCGACCTGGAACCCATCGCACCGGCCGCGGGCAGGGGGTTCTGGATCCGTTCACCAGCCGGGTGGCCCTGGGACAGACCGGGCCTGACGGCGGCCCGGGGCGCCGGAATCGGCGCCGTCGGTGTGCTGATCGGCACCCCGCTCGGGATCGCGGCCCAGCGGCTCGTCGTAAACCAGGTCGGGGTCGTCGGCTTCCCGGAGTACATGCGTGGCCGCCCTCGGCGTTCTCGTGCCCGCCCGGTCGGCCACCCGGACCGCCATCGGCACGGTTCTCCACACCCGATGGCCTCCCTGAGCGCCGACGAGGGAGACGGGCTCCGTCCTCCGGCCGGGGCGGGGGGCGCGTGGAGATGCCGGTCGGCGGGGTCGTAGGCTGCGGCGGGCGAGCCGGGTGGGGCGCGGCGTCGTACCCGCCGTTGCCGTAGCCCCGTGGCCCCGTTCGATGCGGGGTACCGGCGAACGACCTGGAGGATGACCGGTGATCGCTCTGACCGCAGTCGGAGGAGTGGCCCTGGTGGAACTGGGCATGGCACTGACTCCGGGACCGAACATGATTCACCTCGCCTCGCGTGCGATCACTCAAGGCCGCAGGGCGGGTCTGGTCAGCCTGGGTGGGACCGCCGTGGGATTCGTGTGCTACCTGCTGGCCGCGGCCGCGGGCCTGTCCGCGCTGTTCGCCGCCGTGCCGGTGGCCTTCACGGTGGTCAAGCTGGCCGGGGCCGCCTATCTGGCCTACCTGGCCTGGGGCATGCTCAAGCCCGGCGGCCGCTCCCCCTTCGCCCCCGCCCACGACCTCCCGCCGCTCTCCGACGCCCGTCTCTTCGCGACGGGGCTGCTGACCAACCTGCTCAACCCCAAGATCGCTCTCATGTACGCCGCCCTGCTGCCCCAGTTCCTGGACCCGCAGGCGGGTCCGGCCGGGGGGCAGCTGCTTCAGCTCGGGGGTGTCCAGATCGTCGTGGGGATATCCGTGAACGCCCTGATCATGCTGGCCGCAGCACGCGTGTCAGGGTTTCTGGCCGCCCGGCCCCGCGCCATGACCGCCCAGCGCTTCACGGCGGGCGGCCTGCTCGGTGCCTTCGCGCTGCACACGGCGCTGTCCCGCACTCCCGGCCCCGCCTGAGCCATCCCGCGCCGTACGTGGCGGACGAGGAGGGGCGGCCGGTCGGCACCCGGCGAGACGTGCACCCCTGTCCGCCTCACGGAACCTGCCCGGCCCATTCGTACGGACCCTCGTCAGGGTGATGCCGCTACCGGCTATTCGAGCGCATCGGGCAGGGGGCATGTGGCGCGTGTGGCTGGTATGGCGCGGCCAGGACGATCTTCTCGACCGGGACGTCGCCGTCAAGGAGATCCTGCTGCCTCCGGGCATTCCCGACGCGGTCCGCGACCAGCTGCTCGCCGAGTCTCAGCAGCAGCCGGCGTCTGCCTGTCGGGGAACGTTGACGCGAAGTGCCGGCAGCGCCGTGGGACCCCGCCGCCGGAGTGCAGTTGCTCCGGAGGCACGCAGGGGTGCGAAGATGCCTTCGTGGTGACAGACGCCCAGTGGGCTCGGATTCGAAGCGGGCTGCGTTTCGGTCAGCTCAGTGCGATACCGGCGAGGTCGCCTTTGTGGTCAGCCCGCTTCGGGATCGGCCGAGGCGGGCTGACGCGTCTGCGAGCGGCCCGTCCGACTGTGGCAACAGGGGGCGCTATCCGCACCCACGCCGCGTCCGTCAATTCACCTCGACCCGCCACAAGATCAATCCTTGGCCACGCCTTAGGGTATGCGGATGGCTCGTTCTGACGCTGCATCGAAGACACGTTTTCTGGTCCTGCAGGACTACGGCATGGGCGGCACCTGGTGGTGGGTGCACGCCCGGTCCGAGCAGGAGGTGCTGGAGACCTTCGCCGACGTGGAGGTCGTGCACACCGAGGCCACCCGCGTGGAGGCCGAGGCCTGGGGTCTTGACGAGGCCGACGTCGACGGCCCGACGACACCGCCCGGCCTGGCCGAGGCCCGAGCCGAACGGGCCGCCCAGCGCGGCATGCCGGGCTTCGGCGCCTTGGTCGGCCGGGACCTGCTGTATCTGAGCCGCCAGTGGGACGAGGACGACGATCCGATGATCTACCTGATGGAAGTCGGGCCCGATGGTCGTCGCATCCGCCAGGTCGAGCTGACCGAGGACGGAATGGCCTACCGGAGCACTCCGGAGGACTGGCCCTTCAACCCGCCGTGGGTGGACCGCTACGACCCTGCGTGGGTGCCGTTCGTGATCGACCAAGAGGAATTCGAGGCCCAGTGGACCCGGGCCGTCTACGATCCGACCCGCTGGGATTAAGGGGCGGTTCGCGCATACCGTAGGCACGTGAACGATATCGACACCGAAACCCTTGGGTGGGAGCTCATCGGCTGGGAGAGTGACGAGCAGGCCGCCCATGTCACTGCACTGACCCGAGTCGAGATCCTAAGTATCAGGGACCTGTTCCCCTACGGCGACGACGACTTTCTTGCGACCGCGGTCTACGAGGTTCCGCCCGCGTTGTACTCGGCCATGCGAAGTGCCATCCCGCACCTGGAGTTCCGTGAGGGGCTGGAGTACCAGATCGGTGGTTTCCGCCTCTCAGGCTGAGCTTGACGATCCGCCGATGCGTCGGGGCTTCGTGCCGGCCTTGTGGTGTGCGGGTCGGGCGGGCGGCCGGGGCTGGTTGCGGGCGGCGCAGAGATTCCCGACAAGTGGGCTGCGGTAACGGAGGTGTCATGCGGCCGGTCGGGTGATGACCGGGTTTGCGGGGGGCCTATCCGTGGGCGGCGACGAGGCGGCGCAGTTCCTCGCGGGGGTCGGGGCCTTCGCCCCCGCGCCAGATCTGGTTCGCCGTCTCCCCTGCGGGGATGCCGCGCAGGAGCATGTCCCGCATGGCCGCCACGGCCGTGGCCCTGGCGCTCGCGGTGCGTTCACGGCTCTTCGCGGTGCCGTCGTCGGCGGCCAGGGCGGTGGCCAGTGCGCGCTCCCACCCCAGGACGTCGTCCCACACCCACATCTCCACGTGCCCAGAGCCCGGGTGCTGGAGGCCGACCAGTTGCCATCTCTGGCCCTCAGTCAGGGGTGTGTCCGCCGACACCCAGTGGGTCACCAGTTCGGCAGCCCGTGTGGCGAGTTCGGCGTCCGCTGTGTTCGTCGTTTCGGTCATGTTCCCGCCCCCCGTTGTTTTCGTCTGATTGACGATAGCAGGGGGTGGGGAAGCCGGTGCGGCCACCACTCCGATGGCCTATCGGGTGCCGTGAAAAGGATGTCGGGCTGAGCTAATAAGGGAGGCAACATCCGCACCCCGTCCGGAGGGACCCCTCGTGTCTGCTCAGCTCAGCGACAGGCTCATGGAACTGCTCGACAGCCCCGTCTTCGTGAACATCGCCACCATCCAGCCCGACGGCAGCCCCCAGGTGTCCCCGGTCTGGGTGAAGCGCGACGGCAACGACGTGCTGATCTCGACCACCGTGGGCCGGCGCAAGGAGAAGAACATGCGCCAGGACCCGCGCGTCACCGTACTGCTCCAGCCCTTCGACGCCCCCTACACGTACGCCGAGATCCGCGGCACCGCCCAGCTCACCACCGAGGGCGGCCAGGAGCTCATCGACGAGCTCTCGGTCAAGTACACCGGCAAGAAGTACCGCGAGTTCAACCCGAGCTCGGTCGACGACGCACCGCGCGTGGTCGTCCGGATCACCCCGCGGAAGATCGTCGGGCAGTTCTGAGACTCGGGCGGAGGGACCCTCGGTGGAACGGAGGGCCCTCCGCCCGTGATCGCGCGGCCAACCTCCGCGGGCGCGGGGGACGCTTGCGGACGGACA
The DNA here is from genome assembly GCF_003634815.1 of Streptomyces sp. 3211.6. NCBI lineage: Bacteria > Bacillati > Actinomycetota > Actinomycetes > Kitasatosporales > Streptomycetaceae > Streptomyces > Streptomyces sp. 3211.6. The sequence continues at coordinate 266,626 of NZ_RBXC01000001.1, forward strand.
GCTTGTTCAGCGTGTGATGGGCCGGGGCGGCCAACAGCCGGGCCGGCTCGGGCTGCGAGGGGGTGGTGGCGGTCCGTGGGGGCGGTGCGGCGGACGGGGGCGCCAGTTGCCACGGGCCCCAGTTGCCGCCCGGTGCCGATTGCCCGATCTCCCACACGCGGTCCCTGTTCCACTCGCGCGCCGCCACGTGCAGCCTGCCATCCGGCAGTTGTTCCACGGTGCTCGGCTGGCTCAGGCCCACCCCGGCGTCCGGTACCTGGCCCATGGACTCTCTCGGGCCCCAGCCCGCGCCCGCGTTCTGCTGATGGCGCAGTTCCATCGAGCCGGCGCCGTACGCCCCGGAGGCGAAGGCGTCGATGCTGCCGTCCTGCTCCTTGAACAGCACGACTCCGCCGTGGTAAGGGGTCGGCGCGAGGCCGAAACCGTCCGGGGCGGTCCAGCCCGCCGCACCGCCGTCACCTTCCACCGTGCGGCAGAAGGAACCGTAAGGCCGCCACCGCCACGGCGATCTGGTCGGCGGGTCGGCCGGGGGGAGCCTCGCCTACAACTCCCGCCAGGGCGCACCGCACGGTGTGCGCGCCTCGTACTTCAACGACTCGCGCCATGCGGGTAGCCCGGACGCGACGCCCGTGATGGTGCGCGGCGAGTCGCAGGTCAACCTGGACTGGGGCATCGCGTGGACCGGCAACCCGGAGAACCTGCCGTGGCGGGACAACCCGCTGCCGCCCGCCCTTCAAGAGCTGGTTCGTGGTGCGCTGGGAGGGCCAGGTCAAGGCCCCGGTCACCGGGGACTTCCGCTTCGCGGGCGCGCACACCGACGGCGCGAAGATCTGGCTCGGCGACAAGCTGGTCTACGACGACCCGAACCCCTCCGACCCCGGCGACGACTTCCTGCTGCCCGGCCCGCACCAGGACGGCGATGTCGCGTTGAAGGCCGGCCAGTCGGTACCGGTCCGCGTCGAGCTGTACCACCACTGCGACCAGAGTCCCCGCATGGTGCTGTGGGCCAAGAGCAGCACCGGTACCGATGACCAGCGCGGCCACAATCTCGAACCGCGGATCGTGCCGACGCAATGGCTGATGTCCGCTGACTCGCAGTCGCTGCCCGCCGGATGGACGCTGTCGGCGCAGTCCAGCGGCTACAGCCACGCCGAGATGCTGGACGGCTCGGCGGTGCTCACCGATGCCGCCGGCGGCAAGCACACCTGGGCCAAGGCCTCCAGGGGCGGCTACACGCCGCCGGTGGGTGAGGACGGTGTCAAGCCGTCGGCGGAGCTGGACCGGCCGTACGTGACGGTGTCCGCCGACGTGGTGGTGGCGCAGGACGACGCGACGGCCCGCGAGCTCGCCACCGGGTCCGCGCCCTGGGTGCACAGCATCTGCGCCGCCGAGGGAGCCATCCCCTACCCCGCCCCCGCCGAGGCCCGCGCGCGCTGACCGCCGGCTGGTCGCCGGCCGACCACGCCCTGGTAGCCGACCGGCTGGACCCGGTTCGCCGGCTCGCCCCGGACGGTCGCCGACCATCTCGAACGGCTCCAGGAGGCCACCGGGGCGGACGAGCTGCTGATCACCACCGTCACGCACGGACACGCGGACCGGGTGCGGTCGTACCGCCTGCTGGCCCAGGAATGGGCGCGCCGGTGGCAACACGGTGTTCACCGCGGGGCGCGCAGGGCGTAACAACCGCTTCCTAGCGTGACCGGCCGTGGGAGCGCGGCTACGAACGGGTCAGCGGGAGGCGTCGGCATGAGCACCACCGAATCGCGACAGGACGTGCCGGACACGGCGCAGGGAGCTGCCGGCCAGGCGGTCAGGGAGACCCTGGAGGACTACACCCTGCGTTTCGCGCCCCGCAGTTACCGCCGCTGGAGCCCCTTGGTCGTGGCCACCACGGCCCTCGGCGGCATCGCGTACATGGCCGACTTCTCCATCGGCGCCGGCATCGGCCTGGCCCACGGCACCGGCAACGCCCTGCTGGCCATCGCCCTCGCTGCGGTGGTCATCTTCGTCACGGGCTTCCCCCTGGCCTACTACGGCGCCCGCTACAACATCGACCTGGACCTCATCACCCGCGGCTCCGGCTTCGGTTACTACGGCTCGGTCCTCACCAGTGCCATCTTCGCCAGCTTCACCTTCATCTTCTTCGCCCTCGAAGGCTCGATCATGGCCCAGGGCCTCGAACTGGGCCTCGGGCTGCCGCTCTGGCTGGGCTACGCGGTCTCCACGCTGATGGTGATCCCGCTGGTGGTCTACGGCATGAAGGCGCTCAGCAGGCTCCAGGTGTGGACCACCCCGGTCTGGCTGCTGCTGATGGTCGGTCCGCTGGTCTACCTGGTGGCCCACGACCCCGGCACGGTGGACCGCTTCCTGGCCTACGCCGGCACGGACGGCGACGGCGCCGTCGACACCGCCTCCGTGATGCTCGGAGCGGGTGTGTGCCTGTCACTGATCGCGCAGATCGGCGAGCAGATCGACTACCTGCGCTTCATGCCGCCGAGGACGGAGGCGAACAAGCGAGCCTGGTGGACCGCCGTGCTCGTGGCCGGCCCCGGGTGGGTGGTGCTCGGCGCGCTCAAGCAGGCCATCGGCGTCTTCCTCGCCGTCTACGTCATCGCCGAGGCCGGACCGGCCGCCGCGCCCGAGCCCATCAGGCAGTTCCGGGGCGCGTTCGACGCGATGATGCCGCCTTGGGCCGTCATCCCGCTGGCCGTGGTCCTGGTGGTGATCAGCCAGATCAAGATCAACGTGACGAACGCGTACTCCGGCTCGCTGGCCTGGACGAACTCCTTCACCCGCGTCACCGGGCGCTATCCCGGCCGCATGGTCTTCGTCCTGGTCAACCTCGCCTTCGCACTGGTCCTGATGGAAGCCGACATGTTCACCTTCCTGAACGGCCTGCTCGGCTTCTACTCGAACTGCGCGATCGCCTGGGTGGTCACCGTGGCCACCGACATCGGCATCAACAAACACGTGCTGGGACTGTCCCCGCTCCGGCCGGAGTTCCGCCGGGGCATGCTCCATGCGGTGAACCCGGTCGGCGTCGTGTCCTTCACCGCCGCTTCCGGGCTGTCGATCGCCGTGTACTTCCACCTCTTCGGCGACGGCCTCCAGCCGTACTCGCCCGTGGCCGCGGCCGTCATCGCCTTCGTCCTCACCCCGCTGACGGCCGTGGTCACCAAGGGCCGCTACTACCTGCGCCGCGCCGACGACGGCATCGGCGAGCCCCTGCTGGACGGCGACGGCAACCCGAGCGCGGCCGTCTTCGACTGCCACGTCTGCCACCAGCCTTACGAGCGGCCCGACCTCGCGGCCTGCATCACCCACGACGCGGTCGTCTGCTCCCTGTGCCTGAGCACCGACAAGGCCGGCGAGCACGTCCTGCCGGCCGTCGGGTGAGCCGGGCCCACCGGGTTCAGCGCCGGGGGGCCACGGCGTCCACGGCTGCCGCGGCCGCGGCGAGGAGGCGGTGCAGGACGGGGACCGGGATCGCCGGATTGGTGACCGCCGTGCCCGCCGCGTCGCGGTCGTGCAGCAGCCCGGCCAGGACGCGGGCCGGCAGCCGGGGACTGCGCATCGCGCTCTCGCGGACGTGGGCCGCCGGGTCGTTCAGCAGCCGTACCGCGTCGGCCGGTGACAGCCGGGGGTCCTCGGCCGCGCGGCGGCGCACCTCGGATTCCGGGTCGCGGGCGAGACGTGCGACGTCGGCGGGTGTGGACTGCGGATCGTCCAGGGCCAGGCGGCGCATCCGCCCGTCGGGGTCGGCGGCGTATCGCAGCAGCCCCGTACGGGGGAAGTTGGGGTGGCTGCGGGGGCGGTCGGGGTGGCTGAAACTGCCGTCCCACCAGCGCCAGACCTCCAGCAGCATGCCGGCCGGCGCGTCCTCGCACGATTCGGCCAGGAACAGCCGGACCGTCCGGTCCTCGTCCCGCGCCAGACGCTCCACGACGTCCGGTGGAAGACGCCGGGCCCGGGCCACGCTCCGGCGGATGAGCGGATGGGACGACACGGCGAGTCGGCGCATCGCGTCGGCGTCCCCGTGCAGGTGCTGGACCCAGGGCAGCGGGTGCGACATCGACGCCGGGTCGAACGCGTGGCGCACCGCGGCACGCTGCTGCTCGTCGAGGTCGGGCCGCAGTGCCACCGCCGAGCGGACCTCCTCGTCCGGGTCTTGTGCCAGGGCGGCGACGCCGTGGGCACTGAGCCCCGGGTTGGCGGCCAGCGCCCGGCGGGTCTCCGCGTCCCCGTCACGGACCAGTTCCGCCTCCAGGCCGGGGGCGAGGCGGCACTTTTCGAGTGCGGGCCGCGTCTCGGGCAGCGCGGCGAAGACCTCGCGGGACATGGGGGCGGCGGTGTGGTGGGCGAGCAGCGCGGGCGTGCGCACCGCTTCGTCGGCGTCGGCCAGCAGCCGCTCCCGCAGCGGTGCGCCGAGCTCCTCCCACCGGGCGCAGACAGCCGCCCGCACGCGGGGATCGGCGTCGGCCGCGAGGTCCGGGAGGCGGTGGGCGGGGAGCCCGGGGAGTGCGGCGGCCGCGGCCCGGGACGGGCCGGCGAGGAGGTCGTCGTACAGGTCCTCGGGGAGTTCGGCGCCCCAGACGCCGGCGCATTCGGCCCACAGCGCGCGCCGCCGGGGCGACGGCTCGCCGCGTACCAGGCGGACCCACTGGTCAGACGTGAGCTTGGGCCGGAAGGTGTCGGCGGGTGCCGCTCGCACCCGCGGGTCGGGGTGGGCGACGGCGGCTTCGAGGACGGCGGGACGGTCGCATCCGTGCAGGAAGCCCTCCGCCACGTCCAGCAGCCGGATCAGCAGCTCGTCCGGTGCGGCGGGGTTGGACCCGATCCACTCGGCCCAGTGCAGGGGCCACGCAGGGCGGCCGGGGACCGCTGCCCATACTTCGGCGCGCTCGGCCTCCGTCTCGCGCCCGGCGGCCGCGGCCGCCTCCTCCAGCCGGTCCGGCAGTCGGTCGAGGGCCGTCACGCGGGGCCCGTCCGCGCCGGGCACCCGGGCGACGAGCACCTGCCCGTCGAGGGACAGCGCGACGAACCCGGGGTCGCCGGTCAGCCCCGGTATGCCGCCGCCGGTGTGGCGGACCCGGGTCCACCACGCGTCGTTGCCGCCGATCCGATGTCCGAGGACGGCCACCAGGAACTCGCCGTCGGCATCCGCGAGGCGGCTCCACCTCGCGAGGTCGAGGGTTTCCCGGACCGCGCCGTCGGGCGCCGCGATCCCCCGCGCGATGCGCCAGCCGGCCTCGGGCGGCAAGAGGCCGCCGGCCGGGCGCACGTCCTCCACGACCGTGAGTCCGGCGGACGAGAGCAGTTCGTGGAATTCCGGGCGTCGGTGCACGCGGTGATGATCCCCTCCGGCCTGCGGCGGTTCAACTCCCTCGGCCGCGGCCGGTCCCCGCGGGCCGCGGTACCCCGGAACCCCGGGACTTCGCGGACAGGTGCCGGGACCCGGCTGCCGGGCCGGGGACGCGTACGGGCGGGCAGGCGGTCGGCGCCGGGCGGGAGTTCGTCCGGATCGCCGTCACGTCAGTCCGTCAGGGACCGGACGGCCTGCCGCTCCAAGTCCAGGCTGCGGTCCACGTGCTGCGCGCACGCGTCGAAGAAGGACCGGCGTTCGCCCGGACCCGCGTCCGGGGCGGTGTCGCGGGCGAGTGCGGCCAGCTCCGACCACTGCCCGGCGGACTCCCGGAACAGGGCGGCGGCCTCCGTGCGGCCGACGAGATCGAGGAAGTCGGCGTACAGCGGCCGCGTCGCGCCGGGGGCGGTCCACTCCTCCTCCAGGCAGGAGTACAGCCGCCCGGTGACCGCGCGGAAGGCTTCCGGCGCGCTGCCGAACCGATGCTCCCAGCCGGCGGCGGTGCTGCCGTCGCGCAGCTGGGCGGCGAGCCTCTCCATGCCGCTGAAACCGAAGTTCACGTCGAACGCGTTGCCCAGGACCGGACCGGTGAGGTGCCTGACCGTGGAGCCGATCGCCCCCGTCACGTCCGGCTCCTCCTCGGGCGGCCCGGTGGGCACGATCAGCTGGTGGCGGCCCTTGCGGTGCGCGGTCCAGGCGGCGCCGAACTCCTCGCGGTCGATCCGGTACGGGGTCTCGGCCCCGTCCTCGACCAGCAGGTCGTCTCCGTCGTAGCCGGCGATGACGACGGTGTACGCGTCGGTGCCGGTCAGCTCGGCGTCCGGGTCGGGGCCGTGCCAGGGCAGGGCGGAACGGTCGACCACGCAGAAGGCGGGCTGTCCGGCGTCGAGTGCGGCCCTGACCCGGCCCCAGCGGGGGTTCATGGCCCGGGTGGCCTCGTACGGCACCCCCAGGCGGCCGAGGGCGACCTGCACCCAGGGCTCGGGGTGGGCCTGGGCGACGATCGTGAGGAGGGGCAGCCGGCCCTCGTACTCGAAGACGAAGTACATGAAGCCGACGCCGCCGGCCAGGCCCGCCACGAGCTCCTCGTCGTGGACGCTGCCCAGGGCGTGCCGGATCAGCGAGGCCTCCCGGTGGCGTCCGGTGCCGAAGTCTTCGTAAGCGAGCGTGGTCATGACTCCACCCTAACCTGCGTAAGGGCAGCTCAGGCCGGGCGGAAGCGCATCGCCGACCACACCACACGCCGTCGACGGCGCTCTGGCGGACCGGCCGGACGCCGTGGCCGGCTGGCCGTGCGTGCGCCGTGTCGGCCGACGGCGTCCCGCCGGCCGTGGTCGTGGGCGGTGCCCGGGGCCGGTGCGCCGAGGCGGCCGGGGCCGGGTCCGTCGCCGGTCCCGGTCCGGACCGCCTCAGCCTAGAGCCCGGCCGGCTCTAGCCGTAGATCTGCAGGCCCCAGCCGAAGGCGAAGTCCCAGTACGTGCAGCTGAAGCGCTTGCCCGTGGCCTTGCCCGCGGCCACACAGGCCTCGGGGCTCGGGTAGACGTTCACGGAGCCGACCGCGGTCCCCGCCGGCTGCGCCGGCACGGCCGCCTGGGCCGTCGCGGTCGCACCTCCCAGGACGAGCGCACTTCCCAAGGTGAGGCCTGTCAGTGCACGGCGTGCGCGCATGGTGTTCCCCTCTCGTGGAGCCGGTGCTGTCAGGTGCGCGACAAGACTCCCGAGGAACGGTCCAGGAACGACGGGGAACGGGTGGGGAACCGGTGGAGTACAGCCGGCCTCCGGGCCGGCGCGGCTCGTTCCGGTGTCCGCTCCCCCGCTGCTTGGATGCGTGTTGCGTGTTGCGTACTGCTGCGGCTGATCCCGCCCGGCACCTGGGCGGCGGCGACCGGTTCCGGGCGGCCGTCGTCGGTTCGGGGCCCGCCGCCGAGCCCCCGCCCGAGCCTGTTGCCCTGCGCGCCTCCGTGGCCGCTCCGCAGCAACGGGAGGAACTGTCGGCATGGCCGGCCGAGTCGACGCGGGCGCTGCTGGGCGCGCTGCGGGAGGTGGGCCATGGGGCGGCGCTCTGTGCGCTGGCCGGCACTGGCCACCTCTCCGCCGGCGCCCCGGGGACGCGGCTGTCGATCGGCTCCCGGCGCCGTCAGGCCCGGCGGCAGGGCCCGGCCTCTGGCGGTGGGCGGAGTTGGCGGCGGCCTGGTGTGTGGGCGCCCGGTACCGCTCCTGCGGGAGGTTGTGGTGTCAGGACGGGTTCCGGGCGAGGTGAACCACGTCGGGGACCCCACGGGCGACGGGTACCTCCTTGGTGTGCACGTCCTCGAAGCCCGCCTGGCGGAGGGCCCTCTCGAATGCGGGAGACGGCTGGGCGGACCAGATCGCCAGGATTCCACCCGGGGTGAGACGGGCGCGGCAAGCGGCGAGACCACTCGGGGAGTAGAGGCTGTCGTTGTCGTCGGTGACGGTCCAGTCGGGGCCGTTGTCGATGTCGAGGCAGAGGGCGTCGTACTGCTCGGCCGTAGTGCGCAGGTGGTCGTTGAGGTCGGTGTGCAGGATGCTCACCCGCGGGTCGGACAGGGCGTCGGCGGTGATCGCACTCAATGGGCCGGTGCGGTGCCAGCCGATGATGGCGTCTTCGCGTTCGACGACGACGATCCGCGACCAACGGGGCTGCCCGCTGGCGTGCGCGAGGGAGAATCCGACACCGAGTCCGCCGATCAGGACCGTGGGGGCGGCGGCTGTCGTCTGTCCGAGGGCGGCATCGACGAGGAGCCGCTCGGAGCGCCCGTCAGAGGTGTCCATCAGGAAACAGCCGTTCACGATGATTTCGTACGTCTCATCGCGACGGCGCAGAACCACCTCACCGTGTGGTCCGGTGCGGCGGTCCAGCGTCGACGGGGCTTCCACATGGGCAGTGTGGAATGTCATCGTGCGCGTCCCTTCATGTGAACCGGTGATCATTCGGCTGTCCCAACGAAGTCGTGGGCCAGGAGGTTCCTGCGTTCCGGCAATGGCTGCCCTGATTCCACCCGTGAGCCGGTCATTCTGCGGGTCTGGTAGGCCATCAGCTCCAGGGTTGTCGTGGACCGACCCGGTGGGTGGCGACGGCGGCGGACGGGCCGCGCGTCCAGGGGCCGGGCCAGAGAGGCTGTGCGCGGAGGGAACCGGCACCGAACAGCAGGCCGAGCGCGTAGTAGGCGTGTCGCGGTAGCGTTCGGGCAAGTGCTGCCCCAGCGCCGGCACGGTGCCGTCGTGGCGGCTCCTGGTGATGTGGCCGTTGTGTGCCCACAGGGCAACTTTGGCGGACGGGTACTCCAGGACCCGTCCGAGGTTGTCGGCCATGTGCCGGTCACGGGCGGCGAAGACGGTCTGCCCCGGGTCGGTGTGGCGTCGCTCGCGCGTCACGAGGTCGGGGGCCTGCGCCAGGGTCCGTGCGTGGCGCAGCACGTCGGCCGCGTCGGGAGCCAGTTCACGCAGGAACTCCAGCAGTTCCTCGGCCTCGTGGGCCAAGCGGCGTTGTGGGTCGGGGCGCGATCCGGGATACGCCCTGGCCAGTACCCCGAGCGCTTCGTGCATGCCGGCCACCCGGTCCGGTGCCGCCCCGCGCAGGAAGGCGTCGAGCGCGGTGGGGGAAGCACCGCATGCTTGGGGGTCGATGCCGACGAAACCCACCTGCTCGTCCTCCGGCCGTCCCCGGTTGTAGGCCCGCATCCATCGAGGACCGCCAGCACCTCGTGGGTCCGCCAGGTCCAAAATCCCAGCCCCGCAAGGACCTCGGCGCCGTCCCCGGTGCCCCGGCGGACCCAGGCGTCGACGGCTTCGCCCGCCGATGCGCTGGCCTCCATGGCCAGTACCGAGAACCCCAACTCGGTGACGAGGAACTCCAGCAGGCGGTGCTTGAGCTGGAAGAACTCGCGCGTTCCGTGGGTGGCCTCCCCCATCCCCACGATCCGTTTAGGCCGTTGAGCACCTGCTTCAGCGGTCGCAGGTCGTCGGTGGACGCGCCGCCGTCAGGCAGGCCAACGGTAGGGCGCTGCGGCCAGCCAGGCTGTCACTCCGTCGGACACGGCGTCCCCCTCTGTCGCCGGGATGTCCGCCGAGGCTATCCCTTGGGGTGTGCGGCCAGCGGGAGCCCGATGCTGAGGCGGTATAGGCCCGGCGACTGCCCCGAGCTCGATCATCAGTCGAGCGACATGAGAGCCATGGCGATGAGGCCCTGCTCGCCGGCGGCGTCCTCGCAGCATCACGCCGCCGGTGCTCACGCCGCAGTTGTCACCGCCCCTGCGACTTGCGCGGCCGATCGCCCGCCTCGTTAAGGTGACCCAGAACAGGGGGGTGATTGCAGTGGAGATGAGCCGGACTGCGGCCGTTGCCGTCGTGCAGCGGATCATGGATGCGGACTACACCTCCGAAGAAGAGGTGGACGGGTGGTTGGAGATGCTCGACAGAGCCCTGGCATGTCCAACCGGCCACGTCAGTGACTTGATCTTCTGGCCGCCGGAGCGGGATCTCTCGGCTGCTGAAGTGGTCGAGCAGGCCCTGGCCTATCGGCCGATCGCCCTGTGAGGTCGATGCTCGGCTCCGGAGCCAGATGGTCACGGCTGCTGCGGCGACCGTGCCGAGGCAGACGGAGCCGCGCTTGTCGTAGCGCGTGGCGACCGCTCTGGACTGCTTGTGGCGGCCTCAGGAGCGGCCTCAGGAGAAGAGGAGGCACCCGCAACCGCCGGCATCGGCCCACGACGGCTGTTGCCACCGACGGCGGATAGGCGGCGGGTGTGCCGAGGCTGTGCTCGGCGGATTCCCCAGACCACCGTCGTGGGCACGGGGGGCGGGCTCCGACGGGGTGGGGAGGGGGGAACCGTCCCCCCTCGGAGGGATGGCCCTGGCCCCGTCGGTGTACGGGGTCACCCGGGTGCGCGGCATGGCTACGCGGGGTTCCGTGCCTCTGGTCTTGCACGATCGTGGAAGCGCCGCGCGGGGCGGCGCGGTGCCTGAGGGAGCGACCGCGGTGGATGTGGGACGACGCGCCGTGCTGGCGGCGCTGCCGGCTGTGGGGCTGGTGGCCGGCTCGAGCGCTGTGGCCGCGTCGGCTGCCCGGGGGCGGGAAGGCGGTGTCGTGGCGGCTCCTCGGCCGCCGGCTTCGCTGCTCGGACAGGAGATCCGGCGGTTGCCGACATCGCGGGAGGTGGTGGCGCTCACCTTCAACGCCGCGTGGGACGAGAGCGGACTCGGCACCGTCCTGGCGGAGCTGCGCCGGCGGAAGGCGCCTGCCACCTTCTTCCCCACGGGGATGTACGCCGAGGCCCATCCGGCGGCCGTGCGGGCGATGGCCGAGGCCGGACACGGCTTGGGCAACCACTCGTACAGCCATCCGTACTTCGATGACCTGAGCACCCAGGAGCGGGCGCGGGAGGTCCACGCGGCGGACGCGGCGATCCGTAAGGCGTCCCAGGCCGAGCCCCTGCCGTTCTTCCGTTTCCCGTACAGCTCCACCACGGAGGATTCGGTCGCGGACGTCAACGAGATGGGCTACGCGGCGATCGAGTTCACCAACGACACGAACGGCTACTTGGGGCAGGCCGGCGGTATGACCGTGAACCAGGTGGTCCGCAGGGCGGTGGGCTCGCTGGGGCCGGGGGCCGTCCTGCAGATGCATGTCGGGAGCAGCGCGGGTGATGGGGTGGTGCTGGACGCCCAGGCACTGCCGCGAATCATCGACGCGGCAGTGGAGGAGGGGTACAAGATCGTGGACCTGCGCGAGTTCCTCGCGGCGACGTAACCGGGCATGGTCCGCCTTCCCGGCTGCCGGAAGACGACGCCTTCGCCGTCACCCCGTCATGTGACGCGGCGGCCCGTCTGCGGGTGCAGGCGGGTGGTGAGGAAGGTGAGGATCTCGTCGCGTGCCTGGACCGTGGGGTGGCCCGCCTCGTCGACGAGGTGGGCCGTGACGACGCTGTGCGGTGTGCCGACCAGGTCGGCGAAGAAGGGCGGCGGCGTCGGGTTGGCGGCGGTGTCCGGGAGGACGCGGCCGTCGAAGGCCTCGCCGAGCAGGGCCCGGTAGGCGGCGAAGCGCTGCCCCGTGCACCACCGGTCGCCCTCGAAGCGGTAGGCCAGGACGGTGAGTCCGTCACGGTCGAGGCGGTCGCGCACCGCGCGGGCGTCCGCCGGGTCGAGTTCGATTCCGCCGGGGTCGTCGAGCGGCAGCGACGGGTGGTTGACCACCGGGGCGATCACGGCGGGCTCCAGGGCCATGGTGAGGGCGAAGTTGCCGGTGAAGCACAACCCGATCGCCCCCACCCCCGGCCCGCCACACTCCGCGTGGGCCTGACGCGCCAGGCCGCGCAGCCAGAGCGTCACCGGGCTGGTGCCGCCCCCGGCGAAGGCGCGGAACTCCGCGCTGACGCATGCGCGGCGGACGACTTCCCGGCCGCCCTCGACGGTGGGGAAGGCACCGTCCGTCCCGAAGAGGGAGGGCACGTGGATGGTGAAGCCCGCGTCCCGCACCCACCGCGCGAGCCGCAGGACGTCGGGGCTGATGCCCGGCATCTCGGGCAGCACGACGACCGCGGGGCCGGCCCCGGCCACGTACACCGTCTTCTCCACCCCCTCCACGGCAACGGTCCGGCGGGTGAAGTCGGTGATCGGATCGTCTTCGGTCATGGGGTCAGCCTGACGCGGAACCGGCTGCCGGGTGAGGGGCGGGATCGCCAGGATGAGAGGTGATCTCGCCATATCCTCATCCTCATCCTGATCCTGGTGGGGGCGGGGCAAGGGCAGGCGGGGGGACGGGTGGGGGCGGAAGAGGGGCGGCCGACGGGGGGCGGCGAGGGGGCGGGGGACCTGCGGGTCGGGGTCCTGGCGTACCCGGGCTGTTTCGCGTCCGAAGTGTTCGGTGTGCCGGACCTGTTGACGATGGCCGGCCACGTCGCCGGGCCGGACGCGCCGGGCTACCGGGTGTCGGTCGTCTCGCCGCGGCGCCGGGTCACGGCCTCGGGCGGCGCGAGCCTGGACGTACGGCCCGTGCGTGAGGTCGACGTCCTCGTGGTCCCCGGCTTCGAGCTGCGTGCGGGCGCGGATCTCGACGCCCTGCTCGGCCGGCTCACCCCGGAGACCGCGGCGATCCGGGCGCAGGCCGCCGCCGGCACCGCCATCGTCTCGCTGTGCATCGGCGCGTTCCTGCTCGCCGAGGCGGGCCTCCTCGACCGGCGCCGGGCCACCACCTCCTGGCTGCACGCCGGGGAACTGGCCCGGCGCTGTCCCGAGGCGGAAGTACAGCCCGAGCACCTGGTCGTCACCGACACGGGGGTGACGACCACGGCCGCCTTCAGCGCGATGTACGACTTCGCGCTGGACCTGATCCGCAGGCAGCACGGCGCCGGCGTGGCCCGGGCCACCGCCCGTGTCGCGCTCCTCGAGGACGCGCGGGCCTCACAGACCCCGTACGTCGATCCCCGGCTCCTGCCGCAGCCAGGCCGGGAGTTCTCCCAGCGGGTCATGCGGCTGCTCGACCAGAACCTCGCCGAGCGGTACGACCTCGCCGCACTCGCGGACGCGTTCCAGGTCAGCACCCGCACGCTGCTGCGCCGCTTCGCCGAGGAGACCGGACACAGCCCGCTGGTCCATCTCCAGGCCGCCCGGGTCCGCCGGGCCCGCCATCTGCTGGAGTCCACCGACCACACCGTCGCCGCGGTCGCGGCGGCCGTCGGATACCAGGACCCCGGCACCTTCGCGGCGCTCTTCGCCCGCCACACCGGCCACCGCCCGAGCGCGTACCGGACGGCGTTCCGTCGGAGTCGTGCCGGTACCGGCACCGGAACCGGTACGGCGTGCGCCCGGTAGAGGGGGGGTGCGTGCTGCACGCACACCCCCGGGGGTAGCCCGGTTCCCCGCCGCGGCTGGGGCTCGGGCGGCGAGCCGCCACGACCGTGGACTGTGGCACGGCGCCCCGGATGAGGAAGGCGGCCCGGCACAGCGTTCGACCGCGCCGGGGGCTTGGGGTCCATGGGTTCGGAGAGAGCGCGTCGCGTCCGGAAGCGCAAGATCGGCGGGGCCTACCGCTTCCCGCCGTGGGTGGGGTATCCAGGGAGGGCGGCCCGCATCGGGCATCGACCCCCTCCCCCGCCTGGAACGGAGACCTGTTGTGGACGGCTGGTACGTGGACGACCGTTGCTTCAACTGTGATGTCGCACGACAGCTCGCGCCCGAGCTGATCGGCGAGGCCGGCGGTAAGTCGCAGATCCTGCGCCCGCCGCGCGACGAAGCGGAGACGCGGCGCTTACACGCGGCCGCCTTCGCCTGCCCCACCCGCTCGATCCGGCACACCTCCCAGCGGCCGGACCAGCGGCTCGACCCCTTCCCGATGGAGTTGGACAGCGGCGTGCTGCTCTGCGGGCACAACTCGCAGCACACCGCCGGGGCCAATTCCTACCTGCTCCTGCGGCCCTCGGGGACGGTCATGATGATCGACACGCCGCGCTGGAGTCCGCGGCTCGCCGAGCGGTACTCGGCTCGCGGCCCCGTCACCGATGTGCTCCTCACCCATCGCGACCACGCCGCACACGGCCGCCGCTACGCCGACCACTTCGGCGCCCGGCTGTGGATCCACGAGGGCGACCTCGATGCGGCACCCGACGCCGACCGGGTGATCCGCGGTCTCGAGCCGCTGGAGGTCGGTGCGGGTGTCACCGCCCATCCGCTGCCGGGCCACACTCCCGGCAGCGTGCTCTACCTCGCCGATGACCGGTACTGCTTCAGCGGGGACAGCTTCTACTGGTCACGCACCACGGGCGATCTGGAAGTCGCAGACAGCGTGACCTGGTACTCCATCGAGGAGTTGGCCGCCTCATTGGCCGGGGCGGCAGGACGGCTCCGGTTCGAATGGGTCCTCCCCGGTCACGGCGACCGCCGCCGGCTGCCCGCCGACGATATGGCCCGGCGGTTGAGCGCGCTGGCGGAGCGCACCCGGCTGTTGCGCCCCCGGCCGATCGACTTCACCGCCGTGCGCTGGTGAACGCACAGGCCGGAGATCCGGCCCGCCGCGTCAGTCCGTCCGCGTCCGGTACGACGGCGCGGGATGCGTGCGCCGTGTCCGCCAGCATCAGGGAGAATCCCGGCATCCGTGACTTCGAAGAGCGTGTCGGCCCCGCCGGGGTAGTTCCTGTGTGCCAGTTCGCCAGGCGGCAGCGGGGCCACGAACGCGGTGAAGTCGTCTTGAAGGAGCTGGGCTCTGGGGCTGAGTTCCGGCTCGACGGCCACGGACACCAGCGAACGGAGCCGCAGTAGTCGGGCCACTGCGGCTGTGCTCTCCGGCGTCACGCGGAACCATCTGCACCCGTGAGCGCCGTGCGCCCAGCGCGCTCGCAGAGCAGGGTCAGGCGCTCGGATGCCTTCGCCGCAAGCGGTCGGCGCGAAGGCGGGCGGGCGGGCGACCGCGAGGGCGCACGCTCTCGTGGCGGCGCCTTGGTGTGCCGTGTCGTGTCGTGCCGTGGCTAGGCGTGCCGTGCCGTGCCGTGTCGTGTCGTGGCTGACTCCAGCAGGCCTGTCCCCCATCCACCAGCGCCCTTCCGTGACGATCACGTCCGGCCCAGTCGGCCGGGCCGTCTCTTGCTCGTTCCCCGGATGTCCGGGGGCTCGGCCGGCATCGCCGCCTCGGCATCCGCTGCCCAGGGGGTGGGGGCCGATGCATCCATAGGCCCCTCCTATGAGGAGCGCCGTGGCCGGCATCCGGCACCCTCCGGCGTGCATAGGTTCGGTCTATGGGCTCATCGGGTCGACCGCCCTACTGCCGGACGTCCTCCCCGGTCGAAGGTGAGAGAGCAACCGCACCAGGTAGGGACGAAGAAGTGAACGTGAAGCACATGGCGGCGGCCACCGTGGTCGCAGCGATGGCACCGATGGCCCTCGGGGCCGCCCCCTCGATCGCGGCCGAGCGGTCCGACACCGGGGCGAGCGTGCCGGGCCGGGGCTCGGCGGCCGACGCCGGGTCGCCCGCCGAGGAGGACCGGCCGTCCACCTCGCTGGTACATCCCCCGGAGGAGGGGACGCCCTCGCCCGAACAACCGACGGCCACCCCGACACCGCCGCCCAACCCCGCTCCGGCTCCGGCTCCGGCTCCGGCTCAGGGGGCGGATGGCGCCCGGGCCGCCGAGGCGCCGGTCCTGGGGCTGGAGGACGTGCCGGAGTCGTTCGAGGCGGGCGGGGGCTGGGGCGAGTTCTCCGTCACGGTGGACCACTCCGGAGGCAGCGAGCCGGAGCGCTACCGCCTCGTCCTGATCGTCGGATCCCCGCCGGTCAGCACGACGACGGCGGGGTCGTCGTTCCCGTGCACGCTCCCGGCAGCAAGGGCCACCTTGCCGAGACCGGGGCCGACGCCCGTCCGCAAGCACCGGCGCCGCAGGCGGGCAGGCTGACGGCCACCCGGCATCGGCCGGCTCGCGCTGCTCGGGATGCGGTCGGGGCCGACGCGACGGGGGACTACGGCGAGGACGGCGCCGCTCCCCCAGCGTTCGTGGGTCAGCCCTGTTCCCTGATCGGTTGCCTCAGGCCGTCTGCGCGTGCAGGGAGAGCACCGCGCTGAGTGCGACGCCGCCGTCGAGAAGGGCTCTGGAACGGGTGGTGATGCTCGCGTCCCGGGCGGTCAGGGCAGCTGCGACGTCCGGCGATCGGGGGGTGCGCCTCAGCTGCGGCATGAGGGCCCGAAGGGGCGGGATGCGGTACCCGGCCTTGCGGAGCTGGTGGACGATCCGTGCGTCGCGCACCTGGGCCGGCGTGTACCGCCGCGTTCCACTCGGGTCCCGGTCCGGGACGACGAGTTGCTCCGCGTGCCAGTGCCGCAAGGTCGACGGACGCACGCCGAGCGCAGCGGCGAGTTCGGAGACGGTCATCGCGTCCGTGGGGTGCACGTCTTCGATGCGCTCGGCGGAGATCGCGCGGGCGGCCTCTCTGGCCTGGCTGAGCTCGGCGCGCTCGGCGGCGAGGCGGGCGTGGGCGGTGTCGAGCAGGGCCAGAGCCGGGGCGGTGGGGAGCTGGTGGAAGGCACGCACGATCTTCTTCGCCTCGGTGGGCCCCGTGGCGGCGGCGAGGGCCCGGTAGGCCAGTGCGGACTGCAGGTGCACTTCCGCGTAGATCCGGTAGCCGGTGGCCGTGCGTGTCGCCGGGGGAAGCACGCCGTCGCGCTCAAGGTTGCGGATCTGCTGGACGGAGTACCCCGTGCGTCGCGCGACGGCAGCAGTACGCAAATGGCCTGATTTGAGACTTACCATCCTGCATTCCCTCTGTTCAGGCCTTCAACTCTCCACAAGCACTTCAATGCAACGCTAGAGCACATGACCATCGACGAGATCATCGGCTTCGTGGGCGGCCTCGACGGCGTCCTGATCACCCAGCCCGCACCCGGCGACGGCACACCGGAGATCAGCTGGGGCGACACCTTCTTCTCCTACGCACCCGACGGCACCACCCCGACGGCTGCCCAGCCCTTCGCGACCATCGTGACCAAGGACTACCCCGGCGACGAGGCGTCGCGCCTGGACCGGCCGGACACCTTCCGCGTGAACATCGCTGCCGGGCAGGAAGCGTTCCGCAAGTGGACCGGCCGCTCGCCCCGCGACCCGTCCGGCACCGAGCCGGACCCCAGCGCCACCGACACCGTCATCGCGCACCCCGTCTACGGCGCCGCCGGCTGGCTGACGGTGGTGAACCCGGGCGAACGCACCCACGCCGCGACCCGTGAACTGCTGCGCACGGCCCATGGACTGGCACGCGCACGCCACGAGCGACGCACCCGATCGACCACCTGCTGAAATCGCCCCGCCCCGCCCCACGGCCGGCCGCCTGCCCGTCGGGCGACACCCATCGCCGCGTCCCGGCAGTCCCCGTCCCTGGCCTCCACTACCCTTACGGCGACGATCATGGGATGGGGGCGGTCCGGGCATGACAGCGGGGAACGGGGCGGGAGCGCGGCTGCGGGCGGAGGACCCGCTGGAGATTTCGGGATACAGGCTGCTGGCCCGAATCGGCGAGGGCGGCATGGGAACCGTCTACCTCTCCCGCACGCGCGGCGGGCAGCCCGTCGCGCTGAAAGCAGTCCGCCGTGAATACGGAGACGATCCAGGATTCCGTCGGCGGTTCGAACAGGAGGTCCAGGCAGCCCGCCGGGTCCAGGGCTACCACGTCGTCCCGGTCCTCGACCACGACACCACCGGCGAGCGGCCCTGGCTGGCCACCGCGTTCGTCCCCGGCCTCTCGCTGCACGAGGCCCTCACCGCGCACGGCCCGCTGCCGCTGCCCGCGGTCCTCCAGCTGGTCGGCTGCACCGCCCGGGCACTGGAGGCGATCCACGCGGCCGGCATCGTGCACCGCGACCTCAAGCCCGGCAACATCCTGCTGAGCGACCAGGGCCCGTACGTCATCGACTTCGGCATCGCCCGCGCCGCCGACGCGACCCAGCTCACCGCCTCCGGCGGCGTCGTCGGCACGCCGCAGTTCATGTCCCCCGAGCACGCCCTGGGCGAACCGGTCGGACCGGCCTCGGACATCTTCTCGCTCGGCCTGATCGCTGCCCTCGCAGCCACCGGCCGCCACCCCTACGGCGACGGCGGCGCCCTCACCCTGGCCGCGCAGATCGCCAACACCGCCCAGCGCCCGCCCCGCCTCGACCTCTACGACGACACGCTCCGCCCCCTGCTCGAACGCTGCCTCTCCCATGACCCGGCCCGCCGCATCACCCCGGGGGAACTGGCCGCCCTGTGCGAGAGGGCGACGGGCCGCAGGCTGGACGACTTCACCCGCTGGCTGCCGGACCCTCTGGCCGAAGAACTGACCGCCCGCAGGCATGCCGCACTCAGGCCGGAGCCGGAACGGGAGCCCCAGCCGAAGGCGGAGCCGGAGCCGACGGTCGCCGATTCGGCACAGCCTCCACCGCGTCCACCGCACAGCCCGACCTTCGCCTCCGCCCCGACCTCGGCACCGTCCACGCATCCCCCCACCGCACCGGACGCCCCACGCCGCAAGCGGGCCGGTCTCGTGGCCGCCGCCGCGGCCGTCGTCCTGGCGGCGGCCCTGACGTGGGCGGTGTCCCACTCCGGCAATACCCACGTCGACACGCCTGAGCAGAGCGAAGGCAAGCCGCCCGCATCCCCCTCGCCGTCCGCATCCGACGACTCCGGGTACACCGTCGTCTTCCGGGACCGACCCCTTGTCCTGCGCTCGCCGGGCGGCGCCAACATCGTCAGGGTCGACCTCGACGTTCCCGAAATCGTGCAGGACTCCCCGGGCAGGGAGATCATGCTCAGCGAGGTATCGGGGGGAAGGTGGGAGTTCTACACCCCGATGGGCAAGAGCACCGGAAAGACGCCGCAGCAGTGCCTCCAGGGCGCGCAGGCTGACGTACTGCCCTCCGAGATCAAGGCACAGGACCTTCCCGCCACCCTGCCCGTCGGAACTCTCATGTGCACGGTCACCACCGACGGGCAGCTGGCCATGCTGGAAATCACCGCCATCACCACCGGACACGGCAACCTGCCCGACTACGCCACCCGACTCACCCTCTGGCAGAAGCGGTAGGAGCTGTCCTTAGCCGGTCGGCTGGGCCGCGTACCTGCTGTCCGCGGACCTCTGGGGCCGGGTCCTGCAGAACGCGGAGGAGCGGGCGGCACCAAGGCTGCGGGAGGCGTCATCCCTTGCGCAGCTTCCTGGGGCCCTCCTGGGCGTCCACGCCGGTGTAGGCGTCGTCGTCCTTGCCGCCGCTCGGACGCTGTGAGCGGCCGCGGGGTCCCAGGTCGTGGTGGCCCTTGTTGCGGCTGCCCTTGGCGAGGTCCTCGCCGCTGCGCGACGTGCTCTCCACCGGTACCACCTCGTCGGCGCCGTCGGACGGCGCTGCCTTGCCCGTCTGACCCCTGGCCTTCTCGGGCGGTGTGTCGAAGGAGCGCCGGGCGCTGGGGTTGTCCTGCGTGTGGGTGGCGTCGACATCCGGTGACCAGCCGTGTTGCTCGGTGCCTTCGTGCCGGCCGGGTCCCTCACCGTGCGGGACGTGCGATTTCGGGCTTGTGGACATCAGGTCGCCCTCCTCGGATCGACGGAATGACTCGCTCCTCGCGCCTGCCCAGGGCTGAGCGGTCCAACCCCTGCGGCGGCGGATGTCGCGGTTACGCCCGTGACTCAGCAGGCCTGCGACCCTGAGATACGTCGTCCGACGGCGACCATGTGGCGCATGACGGGGATCGGGATGACAGGGTTGTGGGCGGCGTGTTCGGCGCTGTCGGCATCGAGTAGGAGTCTCACGAGCGCATCCGGCGGGAGGGACGGGTTCTTCCAGGCCCGCCGGCGCACGGCCTGGTCCGGATCGGCGGTGAGCCGTCGCAAGGAGTCCGGCGAGAGCCGGCGGTCTTCGCCGGCGGCCATGCGAACGAGCGGGTCTGCGTCCAGGCTCAGCTGCTCGATCACGGCGCCCGTGGCTGCGGGGTCGTCGAGTGCGAGTGCCCGCAGGCGCGGGTTCGGGTCGGTCGCGTAGCGCAGCAGGCCGTCGCGCGGGAAGTTCGGGTGCCTGCGCGGCCGGCCCGGGAAGGAGAGGCTGCCGTCCCACCACGATGCGACCTCCAAAAGCACCTCCGGCGGCGCGTCGTCACAGGACTCGGCGAGGAACAGCCGTACCACGCGGTCCTCATCGCGAGCGAGCAAGGCAGCCACGTCCTCGGGGAGGCGCGCTGCCCGCGCAACGCTGCGGCGTACGAGCAATTTCGGCGAAGCTGCGAGCCGGCGCATGGCTTCGGCGTCGTCGTGGAGAGCACCGACCCACCACAGCCCGGTCGTATGGCCGTCCGGATCGATATCGGGCATCTCGGCGGCTGCGGCCGCGATCTCATCGGGGGTCGCGGGCGGTGCGGCACCGGGGTGCGGAGCGCGTCCGATGCCACGGCCGCCGCGCGCGAGCCGCCGTGCTGCCAGGTCCTCTTCCGCGAATTCGGTCAGCAGCTGTCGCTCGCGCGGACTCTGAGCGGTGGCGATCAGCCGCTCCCACTGCTCCTCGGCCAGGCGGCCGCAGTCGGCGGCGGTGGCACGTACACGCCTTCCGGTGTGGACGACCGCCGCGTCCAGGACGTCGGGTGGCAGGTCTTCACGCCACAGGAGACCGGGTTCGTCAGCGTCCAGGAGGTCAAGGAGCACGTTCACGGGCGCCGCGCGATTGAAGCACAGCCCGGACAGCCACGAGAGTCCCACTCTCCGTTCGACGTCGCTGGTGGAAGTGAGCGTGAGCCAGGCGTCGCACGCGTCGACGAAAGTGTCTGTCACCGGGGAAGGCTAACGCCCCTGCGGTTCCTCCGACGCGGCGCGACGGAGTCGGACTCGGTGGCCCGAGACCGCCGGCCCAAATGCAGTCCGCCGCCCCGGTGCGTCAGGCCGGGGCGGGAATCGGTTGGGTCCTAGCGTGGGTCCGGAACGATCCGGGCGTACCGGCGCCCGGATCCCGGTCTTTCGGAGGCACCTGACCATGACCGTCGAACTCTCTGAGCTCACCGGGGACTACGTCCTCGACCCCGCCCACACCCGGATCGGCTTCGTCGCCCGCCACGCCATGGTGACCAAAGTCCGCGGTGCCTTCCACCAGTTCGAAGGCACCGCCCACCTGGACGGCGCCGATCCGGCCCGCTCCACTGTCCAGGTGGTGATCAAGGCCGAGAGCATCGACACCGGGGTGGAGCAGCGTGACCAGCACCTGCGCACCAACGACTTCCTGGACGCTCCCAACTTCCCCGACATCACCTTCCGCAGCACGTCGGTGGAGGCTCACTCCGACACCGAGTACCGCGTCACCGGCGACCTGACCATCAAGGACACCACCCGCCCGGTCACCGTCGACTTCGAGTACACAGGCAATGCCGTCGACCCCTACGGCAACCTGCGGGTCGGCCTGGAAGGATCGGTGACCATCTCCCGCAAGGAGTTCGGCGTGACCTGGAACGCGGCCCTGGAAGGCGGCGGCGTGCTGGTCGGCGACAAGGTCGTCCTGGAGTTCGACATCTCCGCGATCAAGCAGGGCTAGCGGTGCCCCGCCGGCCGCTTCACCACTTGCCGGACAGCTTGCCGAGGGGGTCACCCCCCGTACCGGCCCGCTTGACGCGGCCGGCGACCACGAGGGCGTCGCTGATCCATGCATGTGCCCTCAGCGTGCTGCCGAGGTGGCCGGCGAGGGCCTGCGTGAGCTCCTTGAGGCGGGCATCGCGGTCGAAGACGTCGAGGACGAAGGCGGCCATCGGTGCGAAGTCGCCGCCCCGGGCCGCGCGCACGGCGGAGGCCATCGTCGACCGTATGCGGGGCAGGCCCGCGGCGTTCTTGAGTGCACGCCAGAACCGGGCGTCGCTGTACCCGGGCAGCTCGTCGAGGAGGGCGGAGAGCTGTTGCTCGTCGTACGTCACGGTCGGCTCCTTCGTGTAGGCGTCCAGTATCGGAGCCGCCGTTCACGGAAGGGGAGGTTCCGCGGAACGTGCCGCGGGACGGGGCGGCCGCGGTCGATGCCCCGGCTTCGGGAACATGGACATCCGCCCCTCCCGACGCCCCTTTCACTACTTCCTTAGTGAAAGGGTGGTGAGTCGACGTGGTCGAGTACCGCATCGACCGGCGCAGTGGTGTGGCCACCTACCTCCAGATCGTGCAGCAGACCAAACAGGCCCTGCGACTGGGCCTGTTGCGACCCGGGGACCGGCTGCCCACCGCCCGCGAGGTGGTCGAGGCACTTGCCGTCAACCCCAACACCGTGCTCAAGGCGTACCGGGAACTCGAACGCGAGGGCCTGGTGGAGGGCCGCCGGGGGCTCGGCACCTTCGTCCGCCGGACGCTCGGCGAAGGCGGCGCCGCCGACGCCGCGTTGCGCACCGAGCTCGCCCGGTGGCTGGCGCGGGCCCGGCGCGCGGGACTGGAGGAGGACGACATCACCGCACTGTTCACCGCCGTGCTGACCGGATCCGAGGACGAAACCAATCAGGGGGACGAGACATGACGGCAGTTTTAGAAGTGCACGGCCTCGGACGGAGGTTCAGGCGCAGCGGCTGGGCCCTGCGCGACTGCCCCTTCCGGCTCCCCGCCGGGCGCGGGGGCGTACGCGGCGGTGGACGAGGGCCCGCGCTTCGGGGCGTGCGGGCCGCTGCCTATGCTGCGGCTCATGGGATTGGACCTCACGCTGTTCATGGCGGACTGGGGGCGGTTGGGCGCCTTCCCCGTCGGGGAACGGATCGACGCGCTCGACGGGACCGTCTGGCCGCCCGGTGGTGACGAGAGCCTGAGGTACGGGCGGTCCGGCGGGTGGCAGTGGCCGCCGGGCCCGGGGGCGGCGTGGTGCGCCGCGTACGAGTTCTTCACCACGACCGGCTCCTACCGCCCGCACTCCCGCGCCGGCGACGGATGGGCGGACATGCGCCCGTTGGCCGACGTGTCCGTGCGGGAGGCGATGGACGCCTTCCTCGGTGGGCTGATCTGGGATGCGGATCCGGACGATGATCCGGCGCTGACCGGTGGGGAGGGGTTCTTCCCGCCGGTCACCGACCCGCGGCGTCCGCACCTGCTTCTGGTCTGCCCTCCGGAGGAAGTGGAGAGGAAGGTTCCGGCCTGGGATGGGGTCGAGCCGTGCCTCGACGGACTGCGTGCGCCGTTCGCCTCCGAGTGCGAGGGCTGGGCGGGCCGTCCGGACAGCTTCGAGGGCTTCGCCGCGCTGCTGCGTGAGTGGGGCGATGTGGTCAGGGAGGCGGCCCGGCGCGGTTGGGGGTTGGTGGGGGTGCCGTAGCCGGGGCGGGATGCTGCGGCGAGGAGGCGGTCTGCCTCCCGGCCCCCGAGAAGGCGCTGCGTCTGCGGCCGGCAGCGGTACTTGGCACCTGGTCAGCGGCCCCGGGCGAAGGCTGCGATCTCGGCCGTGCCGGGGCGGTATCCGTCGGACGTGTCCACGAGGAGGGTGGGCGCGGCCAGGGAGATGTCGACGAACTCCTCGGGGCGGTAGGCGCCCGTGGAGAGGCCGGTGAGGAGCCGGCGGTCGTCGTGTGCGGCTCGATGCGGGTCCGAGTCGGCCCGGTCGGTCATGCGCTCGGTGATGGTGTGTGTGGGTGCGGTGCAGCGGATGATCCGGAGGTCGGCGAGACCCGTGAGGGGTTCGAGGCCGGGGCGCCAGATGCGGTCCTGGTAGGCGGCCTCGGCGACGACGGTGACGCCGGCCCGGAGGAGTACGCCGAGGGTGTCGAAGAAGGCGTGCAGGGCCGGGACGTTGAGGGGGTCGTCCCCGCCGGCCCGGTGCGCGGCGGCGTTCATGACCATGCCCTGCTTGATCTCGTCGCGGACGATCGCGGGGCATCCCAGTTCCCGCGCGAGGCGGTGCGCGAGGGTGGTCTTCCCGGTTGCGGGCGGTCCGCTGACCACCACGATGGTGGGTCTGACTGGCATGCGGCGAGCTCCCGAGGGTGAGCCGGTGCGCCGGAATCGTTCGGTTGGGTGTGGGGCGATCCGAGGGGGCGCGGCGCGGGGGCCAGCCTATCGGTCCGGTGCCTCGTACGGGGCCGGCGGAGGGCCGCATGCATTGATTCCGGCCATCGGCTCGTGCCGCCTCGCCTCTGACGATTGGACAAATGATCGAATGGACGACCACGATGACGCATCCACATCACGACTGCCCGGGGGGCGATCCGGGCAGGTGGTGCTGTTTCTCCGCTCGGTCCGCACCGTCCGCACCGTTCGCGTTTTCGACCTCGGAGAGACTCGTCATGAATTTCGACGACCCGAACAGCCACCGCACCCAGCAGCCACCGCCGTACGGCTACCCCCCACAGGCACCGGAGCTCGCGCACTGGGGCCTGCGCGTGGGCGCCGACCTGCTGGACACGCTGATCATCCTCGGCCCGATGTACGCCCTGGGCTTCATCGACCTGGCCATCGCCGCCGATCCGGACACGGCCGGACCCGGCGTCTTCTTCACGGTCGGTATCCTGTACGCGATCGCCATGGGCTTCTTCCAGATCTTCCAGGAGGGTTCGACGGGACAGAGCATCGGCAAGAAGGCGGTCGGTATCAGCCTGCGCCGCGAGGCGGATGGCAGCACCCTCGGCTTCGGCAGGTCCTTCGTCCGCAAGCTGGCCCACGTCCTCGACAGCCTCCCCTGCCACATCGGCTGGCTGTGGCCGCTGTGGGACGAGAAGAAGCAGACCTTCGCCGACAAGGTGTGCGGCACCGTCGTCGTCCGCATGCCCAAGGGGTGAGGCCGCTCCCCCATCCGGGAAGCCGCGCGGCGGGAGGTGTCGGTTCTGCGCATGGAGGGATGGGACATGGTCGAGCTGTACCCCGCGATCGAGCCGTACGAGAAGGGCATGCTCGACGTCGGTGACGGCAACCTCCTGTACTGGGAGGTCTGCGGGAACCCGGACGGCAAGCCCGCCCTCGTGGTGCACGGCGGACCGGGTTCAGGCTGTGGCACCGGCGTGCGCCGGTACTTCGACCCGGAGCGGTACCGCGTCGTCCTGTTCGACCAGCGCGGCTGCGGACGCAGCACCCCGCACGCGAGCGACCCGGCGACCGACATGCGGTACAACACCACCCGGCACCTGGTCGCCGACATGGAGCGCCTGCGCGAGCACCTGGGGATCGACCGCTGGCTGCTGCACGGCGGCTCCTGGGGCTCCACCCTGATCCTGGCCTACGCCGAGGCGCACCCCGGGCAGGTGTCGGAGATCGTCATCTCGTCCGTCACCACCACCCGGCGCTCGGAGATCGACTGGCTCTACCGCGGCGCGGGGCGCTTCTTCCCCGAACAGTGGGAACGCTTCCTGGCGGGTGCCCCGGGCACTGCGCGCCACGGGGATGTCGTCACGGCCTACGCGCGGCTCACGGAGCACCCGGACCCCGCCGTGCGGAGCAAGGCCACCGCCGACTGGTGCGCCTGGGAGGACGCGGTCCTGTCCGGGGAGACGAACGGCGCTTCCAGGCCCTACGGCGACCGCCCGCCGGCCGCGCAGCTGGCCCTGGTCCGCATCTGCGCCCACTACTTCTCGCACGGCGCCTGGCTTGAGGAAGGAGCCCTGCTCCGCGACGCCCCTCGGCTGGCCGGCATCCCGGGCGTCCTGGTGCACGGCAGGCTCGACCTGGCGGGCCCGCTCGACACCGCGTGGGAGCTCGCCCGCGCGTGGCCCGACGCCGAGCTGGTCATCGTCGACGACGCCGGGCACCTGGGCGGCGATACGACCACCGCCCACGTACTCGGCGCCCTCGACCGTTTCGCCGGCCGGCCATAGGACGGGAGGGCCGGCGCGCCCACCAGATCTGCGAGAGCCCCTGCCGAGCGGGATCGGCTATCGGTCGCGGGTCACGCTCCAGGCCGGCATGTGCTCGAAGAACGCCACGGCCTCCGGCCGCCAGTGCTCCCGCCACGTCGCGGTCTGGGCGGCGGCCTGGCGTGCGTAGCGGTCGGCGTCGGCGCGCAGTTGCCGGTCGATGCCGTGGGCTCGCGCGAGGGCACGGATGCGGTCGAGGGTGTCGTCGTCGCAGCCCGCGGCTCCCAGAGCGTCGTTCAGCAGCTTGCGTTCGCTCGCGTCGCAGACGGCCAGGAATGCGCGGACGGCGTAGCTGCGGCGACCGGAACGGATGTCGGAGCCGACCGGTTTGCCGAGGGTTTGCGGATCGCCGAACAGGTCGAGCCAGTCGTCGTGGATCTGGTTGGCGATGCCCAGGGCGGTGGCGTAGCTGCGGAGTTCACCGTCGTGCGGGGCGAGGTCGGCGCCGGCGGCGAGCAGGCCCAGACGCAGCGGGGCGAGGATGGAGTAGCGGGTGGACTTGTACTCGGTGACCTCGTGCAGGAGCTCGGTGTCGGGCGCGGGGTGGAAGTCGCGTTCCAGGTCGAGGAGTTGACCTGCCACGGTGGCGGCCGCGGTGTCGGCGTGGACGGCGGCCATGGCCAGGGCGCGGTCGGGGGGCAGTGGGCTGGTGAGCAGGACGCGGCCGGCGAGGAAGGCGGCCAGGTCGCCGGCGAGGACGGCGAGGGCGAGCGCGGTGCCGGGCCGGTCCGGGAAGTCCTGGCGGTACGCGTAGTAGGTGGAGGGTCCGCCGCGGCGTGTGGGTGCGTCGTCGATGATGTCGTCGTGGATCAGGCCGTGGGTCTGCAGCAGCTCGATGCTGATGGCGGCCTCGTCCAGTCCGGGAACGCTCTCGTCGGTGACCAGGCCCGCGGCTTCGTGGAGCAGGGTCACGCGCAGCCGCTTGCCGCCGCGCAGCGACAGCTCGCGCACCAGTTGGAGGGCGCGGGCGGCGAAGGTGCCGTGCCGGGGTATCTCCAGGCGGCTGCCCGCGGGGTCGGTCAGGGAGTCGAAGTAGGTGGCGAAGCGGGCGTCGAACCGGCGCTGATGGCCGGCCGCGCGCCGCCAGGCGGCGGTGAGGGCGTCGTTCACCGGCCCAGCCTGCCACGTTCCGCGCTCCGCGCGCTTCTCCTGCCGATCCGGCCGGGCGCCCCGCCTCCCCGGGCCCGCAGGACGGACGACTGGCGCCGGGGAGGGGGCTGCGCCGCGCCGCTCCGGCGCGGCGGGTCGCTTCGGCCGTGTGCCGTCAGTCCATGAGCTTGTACGTGCACGGCGCGGCCGACTTGCCGCCCTGGTTGTCGGCGACCTGCTTGCCGTCGACCTTGATGGTGCACGG
This sequence comes from Streptomyces sp. 3211.6, assembly GCF_003634815.1. Lineage (NCBI taxonomy): Bacteria > Bacillati > Actinomycetota > Actinomycetes > Kitasatosporales > Streptomycetaceae > Streptomyces > Streptomyces sp. 3211.6. The sequence continues at coordinate 293,630 of NZ_RBXC01000001.1, forward strand.
GGCGGGTACGAGCATTCCGTCCGCGCCCTTGACCGAGCCCGGCACCACCAGCACGGTGACGCCGACCTTGAGCTCTGCGTCCTCCAGCTGCATGGATTCCGTCTTCGTCCAGGGCAGCGTCACCTGGTCGAAGTGGTTGGTGTTCCCGTTCCACATGATCTTGGCCTCACCGGTGCCGCCCACCTCGAAGACCACCTGGTGGGGAACGCCCTTCTTCTTGGCCGCCGAGCCCTTCGCGCCGCCGCCGGCCGGGGCGCTCGGGGCAGCGGGCTCCTTGGACGGGCCGGCGTCCTTCTTCTCGCTGCCGCATCCGGTCAGCAGCGCCGCCGATGCGAGCAGGGTGATGGTGAGGGTTGCCGTCTTGCGCATGTGTGTACGTTCCCCGTGAGTTGACGTGAGACCTGTGCAAGAGGAGACCGTAGATCATGGGCTCCGGCGGAAGGACACCGCCCGGCGGACTCGGCGACCTTCAGGGCTCCGCCGGGGTGGTACCCCTGTGCAATGATGTAATGATCCTTATGGCAATGGGATCATTACAGGTGGGGGGAAGCGTGTCCGAGGAGCAGCTCACCGGCTGGGTGAAGCAGTGGATCGACGGCTGGATCGTCTCGCGCGGTGCGGCCGACCCGGTCGTCGAACCGTGGGGCTGGACCGTCGCGGTGGGGGTTTCCAAGGAGGTCGCGCGGCATGTGCTGCCCGTGCCGGCGGAGGCCGACGTCCGGAAGCTGGCCGACGCCGCCCCGCCGGCGACCTGGCTCAAGCTCTTCGCCCCGGACGAGGTGGTGCGGCCCTGGGCGGGGGACGAGTGGGAGATGGGCGTCGCCGGCTTCCTGATGACCCTTCCGCTCGCCCCGGCGTCTCCCGGCCCGGCGCCGGCCGGGTACACCGTGACGACGTGGTGCCGGGGCGGGGTGGTCAAGGTCCTGGTCCGCTCCGGGGACGGGCGGCTCGCCGCCCGGGGTCAGGCGGGGCTGGCCGGTCCGGTCGCGGTGCCGGACCAGATCGAGACCGCCCCGGACCAGCGGCGCAGGGGCCTGGGCGCCCTGGTGATGCGCACGCTGCAGCACGCCGCGCGGGAGGCGGGGGCGCGGGACGGGGTCCTGGTGGGCACCCCCGACGGCAAGGCCTTGTACGAAGCCCTGGGCTGGACCCTCCGCTCCCCCATGGCGAGCCTGGCCCGCCGCGCCGACTGACGTCGCCTACGCCCCGGGCCTGTGCGGCCCGTTGCCAAGGGCTGCCCAGTAATCCCCGGTGGATCAGCGCACGGCGTCAGATGCGGTGCATCGCAAGGCGGAGGGGCGCCCGCATACTGGGCGTATTCGGGCGTCCCGACAACGCCGCGAGGTGCCGTAGCCGGCGTCGTGCGCCCGCCGGGGATTATCGTCGCCACCCTCGCCCACGGGCGGGAGCGCGACACCGCCCTCGCGGCGGGACGCGCCCTGCGCAACGCCGGGCTGGGGGCGGGGGCGCTCCTCGCCATGGCCTGCCTGGCGGGCGGGACCTCGGCCCTGCGGGCGGCGGCGGGGGTCACCGCGGCGGCGTATCCGGCCGCCGCCGTCCTGGCGTGGTCGGTGCGCGTGCGCGCGGGGAGGCCGGGGGCGGGGGCGGACCGGTCCCCCGGGGTAGCGGGGCAGGAGGAAGCGCCTCCGCGCATGCGCGCCCTCCTGGCCGCCAACGTGGTGTACGTCTTCTGCCTCAACGTCCCCGAGATCGCGCTCCCGTTGGTCGCCGGTGTGGTCCGCGGCGGTCTTCGTGGCCAACACGGTGCTCGTGGTCACGCTCCAGGTCCCGGTCACCGTCCTGATGGCGCGCTACGCCCGGCGTACCGCGCTGTTCATCGCCGGTGTCGTCCTCGCGGCCTCGTACCTCGGCTTCCTGACGGTGACGCTGCTCGGCGAGGGTGGCGGGCACGGGCAGGGCTGGGCCGCGGCGGGCATCGCGGCCGTCTCCGTCGTCTGCACCCTCGGCGAGATCGTCTACGCCGGCAGCGCCACCGCCCTGGTGACGGCCCTCGCTCCGCCCCGGGCCCTGGGACGCAGCCTGGCCCGCTTCGAGCTCTCCTCCGGCTTCGGGCTCGCCGTCTCGTCGGCCGTGATCACCGCCCTCGCGCCGCACGGGCCGGCCGCCCTCTGGGGCACCCTGGCCGCGGCCACGCTCTTGTCCGCCTCGGCGGTCGCCACCGAAGCGGACCCGGCGGCGCCGAAGTGATGGCGGCTGCGGCTGCCCCCTCCCCCGGCCCTCGTTGCCCCGGGGGTGGCCGGGGAACGAGGGAGCCCCGTGCACAGGAGTCACTCAGCGGGTTTAACGGAGGGTGATGCGGCAACAACACGTGGTGACAGGAAGTCAGAATCGACGGAAGGAAGGGAACATGGCCCTCGTCACCGTGCTCATTCTCGTCGCCGCCCTCACCCTCGTCGCCCTGCTGGCCCTGGCCCCCAGCGCCCCGGCGCGGCGAAATCCCTCCCCGGGCCGACGCCGCCGGGTCACCGGCGGCCGTGCCCGTGCGCGCAGCCTGACGGACCTCCCCCACCAGCGGGGCTTTCGGCACCACGCCCGCTGACACGGATCCCCGCAGACACCGGCGGCGTTCAGGCCCGGGGCGGCGTGTCATCCCTGGTGGGAGGTGAGGGTGAAGTTGCTGTAGCCGCCGCTGTCCGTGGTGGCCGGCGAGGGGCTGTACACGGTCCCGGTGTCGTTTTGGCGTGCTTGAAGGGGAAGCGCGTCGTAGGCGGACAGCGGCGCGCCGTCGACGGTGACGTAGGAGAACGGAACGTTGACGGCCGGCGGCCAGGTCGAACCGAGCGTGAAGACGTGCGGACGCTCGACGACGACCTCGGCGCTCTCCGAACGGGCCGCAGGAGCCTTCTTGGTCAGGGTCTGGCGTTGCCCTGGGCGTGAGAGGTTGTCGAGGGTGAGGATGTAGTCGGCGGGGTCTGCGGTGCTGCGGACCACTGAAGCCGACATCCGGTCTCCCGCCTGCACGAGCATGGGGACGGGCTGTTCGCGCGTGTCGACGCCCGCGTTGACGACCTCCCAGAACGCCCGGTGCTCGGGGTAGAGGTCGCCCAGGCAGGTGGCGTGGACGCCGACCTGGACCAGGCTTTCCGTGGAGCTTGCGTCGAACCCGTCGAGACCCACCCAGACGCTGAGCTGGTTGTCGGGGTTCTCCTGACGGCAGCTGAAGGCGGGTTCGGTCCACACCGCGGTCACGGCGCGCGGCGCGGCGTTGACCGGGCTGCTGGGTACCAGGTAGCCGGCCCAGTTGCTGTACGGGCTGTCCGCCAGGGAGATGTCGTCGATCTGGACCCAGGAGTCGGTGCCGGGGGCGTTGTAGCCCGCGTAGAGCGTGACGGAGGTGTTGGTGCCGGAGTTGAAGGCCATGCGCAGGAACTGGTAGGCGCCGTTGCTGATGACCTTTCCGTAGTTCTTCTGGACGATCGTGCGGCCGTTCGTTCCACGGGCTCCGAAGTAGCCGGTGGTGTAGTTCCCGGAGGTGCGCACCCAGCCTTCGAGGTAGTACACGGTCTGGGGTTTGACGGGGACCTTCTGTGTGACGGCGTTCCAGTTACGGCTCGAGGTACGGATGAACGCGTTCTTCCGGCCGGTTTTCTGGTAGCCGAGATCGATGTCGATGCCTTTGTAGTCCGGGCCCTCGCCCGACCAGGGAGCGGAGATGACGCGGCTGTTCTGCTCCTCGAAGCCGGCGTCGCCGACGGTGCCGATCGGCAGTGCCGACGCCCGGCCGGCGAAGCCGGTCAGCAGCGTGGCGACGAGCGCTGCCACCAGGAACAGGTGCCACGTGTGCCGCCGTTCGAACGCCTTGTTCCGTCGTGCCTGGATGTACACCGGCCCCCCTCGCGTCGCGTCCCTCCGGGGCGCGTGTCCGTACCCCGGCTACCGGGACGGTAGGGGCGTTGGCTGCCGGCGGCCATGTCTTCCTCTCGGCGCACCGGGGCGTCGACGGGGCGTGCGCCTCCGGCCGCGCGCCTGTATCCGGACGGGCCGTCCGGGTGCTGCGGCCTTCCCGGGAACGTCCGGCCGGCCGGGCGCGGCAGGCCTGGGTCGGCCCGTGGGTCACAGCCAGCCGTTGCGCTGGGCCTGGAGGGCCAGCTGGAAGCGGTTTTCGGCTCCCAGGCGGGCCATCAGGATCTGCAGGCGGCGGAAGAAGGTGCGGCGGCTGATGCCCAGTTCGCGGGCGATGACCTCGTCGCCCGCGCCACCGGCGAGGAGGCGGAGCAGGCGGCGGTCGGCCGGCGGCAGGCCGGCCGGGCGGGTGGCGCGGCCGTGGAAGGGCAGGGCCTGCTGCCAGGTCTGCTCGAACAGGGCGACCAGGGCCGAGAGCAGGCCGCACGGCTGTACCACCAGCGTCGTGTTGTGCACGTCGGCCTCCCTGATCGACAGGGACACCAGCGCGTACGCCTCGTCGATGATCATCAGCTTGACCGGGACGGTCGGCGCCACCCGGGCCTGCTCGCCCGCCTCGATGCACGGCTCGATGGCCGTCTCCAGCCGCCCAGGCACCTCCAGTGACGCCTTCGAGTAGACGACCCGCTGCGTCACTCCGCGGGCGAGGGTCGCCAGCGCGTCGTCGAGGGCTTCGGTCTGCGGGACGTAGGGCGGCGATTCGAGCTGGCGGATCTGCTCGCGGGCACTGGCCCAGGCCTGGCGGAGCCTGGGGCCGACGGCGTCACCGGTGACGACTTCGACCAGGTTGTCGTCGCGGGCCGTGAGCCGCCGGCGGCGGAACGATTCGAATGCGCCGCCCACGGCGATGCGGGAGGCCTCCAGCTCGGCCGCGCGGCGCCTGGCCAGGATCTCCAGGCCGGCGGCGGGAGGGACCGGCGCCGCCACGTCCGCGCCCTCCTCGGCGGCGGCGGCCAGCCCGGCGTCCACCAGCTCCCCGTACGCCCTGGCGAATGCCGTGGCCTCCAGCCCGGCCGCCCGCCGCAGCTTGGCGAGCGGGGCGGGGGCCAGTTCCAGGAGTGACCGGTAGACGCGGCCCGCTGCGGGGCCGATCCCCAGCATCCGCAGGGCCTCGTCCAGTTTCGCGTTCGCCATGCACCGCATTATCGACGACCAGGGGGCGGCTGTGGCCGATCGGTGCCACTGGCACGGCAGGGCCTCCGGAGGACGTGCCGCCGCAGTACCGTCCGGGCATCGCCGGGGGCTCCCGGCAGCCGAAACCGTCCGGAAGAAGGTGCACGACGTGGCGAACGGTCGCAAGAACGGCCTCTACTCGGAGATCTCCGAGGAACTGTCCGCTCTGATGAAGACGGGCTGGGCGGACACCGAACGGCACGACCTCCCGACCGACGCGCAGGCCCCGTACGCGGCCCTGCGCCGCGCCGCCCTCTCCGCGCTCTTCCCCGGCGAGCGGCTGGTGGTCCCGTCCGGCAACCTCAAGACCCGCTCGAACGACGACCCCTACCCGTTCCGCCCGTACTCCGGCTACGTCCACATGACCGGGGACCGGGCCCGCGACGGCGCGCTCGTCCTCGAACCCCGCCCGGACGGCGGCCACGACGCCTCCTGCTACCTGCTGCCGCGCGACGGCCGGGACACCGACGAGTTCTGGCTGGGCTACACCGCCGAGCTGTGGATGGGCCGCCGGCGCTCCCTCGCCGAGTCGGAGCGCGTGCTCGGGCTGTCCTGTCGCGACGTCCGCACGGCGGTGGGCGACCTGGCGGCCGCGCCCGACGTGCCCACGCGCATCGTCCGCGGCGTCGACCCGGCCCTGGAGGCCGCGGTCACCACCGACGCCGGACGCGACGCCGAGCTGGAGGAGGCGCTGAGCGGGCTCCGCCTCGTCAAGGACGACTGGGAGATCGGCGAGATGCGCAAGGCGGTCGACTCCACCGTGCGCGGCTTCACCGACTGCGTCGGCGAGCTCTCGCGGGCGGTCGCCTCCTCCGAGCGGTGGATCGAGGGCACCTTCTTCCGCCGGGCACGGCTGGAGGGCAACTCCGTCGGATACGGCTCGATCTGCGCCGCGGGCGAGCACGCCACGATCATGCACTGGACCGACAACGACGGGCCGGTGCGTCCCGGCGACCTGCTCCTGCTGGACGCCGGTGTGGAGACCCACACCCTCTACACCGCCGACGTCACCCGCACCCTGCCCGTCGACGGCACGTTCACGCCCGTGCAGCGCAGGGTGTACGAGGCGGTGTACGAAGCCCAGGAGGCGGGCTTCGCCGCCGTGAAGCCGGGGGCCGCGTACCGCGACTTCCATGTGGCGGCGCAGCGGTACCTCGCGGAGAAGCTCGTCGAGTGGGGCTTCATCGAGGGCCCGGCGGACCGCGCGTACGAGCTGGGTCTGCAGCGCCGTTTCACGATGGCCGGCACCGGCCACATGCTCGGCCTGGACGTGCACGACTGCGCCCAGGCCCGCACCGAGGAGTACGTCGAGGGCGTGCTGGAGCCGGGCATGGTGCTCACCGTGGAGCCGGGCCTGTACTTCCAGCCGGACGACCTCACGGTGCCCGAGGAGTGGCGCGGCATCGGCGTCCGGATCGAGGACGACCTGCTGGTGACGGCCGACGGCCACGAGAACCTGTCCGCGGGCCTGCCGCGCTCGGCGGACGAGGTCGAGGCGTGGATGGCCCGCGTGGCGGGCTGACCGGCGGCCGGCGGCGTCAGTGGCCGGTGCCGGCCTTGACCACCGCGACGGCCGTTCCGATCGCCGCGTCGATCACACCGGCGAGCAGGGCGAGGGCCGTTCCTCCGCCCATCCGGATGCCGCCGTAGCAGCCCCACCCGAACAGGGTGGCGACGTTGACCCCGGCCGCCGTGTACAGCGCCGTCCTCAGTTCCATCGCGCCCAGTGCCGAGACGCCGATCAGGAGGAGCGGGCCCACGGCCGACAGCAGCAGGGGGCTGCTGACGAAGAGCATGACGCGCAGGTCCCGTCCCCGGGCGAGGGCGCCGTGCGTGACGCGGTGGGCCTGCTGGTCGGCGACGAGCGCGGCCAGCCACAGGCCCACTGCGGCGGTCGCGACCGTGGCCGCGGCACCGGCGGCGTCCGGATGACCGGTGCCCGCGAGGCCGATGACGACGGAGATCATGGTGATCGTCGCGTAGAGCCGCTCCTTGAGGTGCGCCGTGACCGTCGCCGTACCCACCGCGTCCGCCACCCGTTCCGCCACGGGACCCACCGTAGGGTGCGGCCGCGGCGGGCCGGCGGAGCAACACCCCGGGGCCGGCCGGCCACCCCGGGTGCCCCGGGTGCCCCGGCTTCAGGGGCCGTCGGCGCCTGAAGCGGGGTTGCGGCGGCGGTCGCTGCTGCGGCGCAGCCCGTCGGTCTTGCGCACCAGGACGTCGATCCGGTCCGCGAGGGCGGGGTCGTCGGGGCGGACGTGCGGTCCGGCGGCGGCCAGCGGGCCGAGCAGGTCGGCCGGGTCGCTGCCCGAGAGCGCTTCGCGGACCTCTCCGAGCGAGGCGCGCCCGGGCGAGCCCGGGGCCGCGAGGTCGGCCAGCGCGGTGACCTGGCCGGCGAGCTGGCGCAGGTCGGCGGCGTGGTCGCGGGCCCAGGCGTCGACGGTGCGCTGGGCGGCACGGGAGTCTCGGGTGGCCTGCACGCGCTGTTCGCCGGTGCTGCCGGCGGCGCCGGGCCGCAGCCGGAGGTAGCGGCGTTCGGCGGCCTGGCGGCTGGCGACGCCGAGCGGGCCGGCGAGGTCGGCCCAGCTGGCGCCGGCGTCCCGGGCGGTCTCGATCAGGCCGGACTCCCAGCCCGCGAGCCGTTCGCGGACCTCGCGCAGCAGGAGGAGCGCGGCGAGGGCGGCCGCCGGGTCGGCCGGCACGTCCGCGTCGTGCGCGTGGGCGCCTGCCATGGCCCGGTCTATCGCGCCGAGCGCCGCCGCGGCCGCGAAGAAGGAAGAGGGCGGGCCGGGCGGCCTGGCCTCGTCGGATGCAGGGGGCGGGACCACGGCGCCTCCGGAGGTTGTGGGACCTGGTGATGACCGCCGGGCAGTCCGACGCGTCATCCATTGGATGCCAGATCGGGTTGTCATCGTTTCGATGACATGTTACAACAGTGGTACCTGAAGCGCACTGGCACCCTTTGCAGACACATCAGGAGGTTCCCATGCTGATGCGCACCGATCCCTTCCGTGAGCTCGACCGCCTCACCCAGCAGATGATGGGACCGGGTACGTGGTCGAGGCCGTCGGCGATGCCTATGGACGCCTACCGCGACGGCGACGCCTATGTGATCGCCTTCGACATCCCGGGTGTGGCCAAGGACGCGATCGAGATCGACGTCGAGCGGAACATGCTCACCGTCAAGGCCGAGCGCCGGCCGACCGCGAAGTCGGAGCAGGCCCAGATGGAGCTCTCCGAGCGGCCGCTCGGGGTCTTCTCCCGGCAGATCGTCCTGGCCGACACCCTGGACACCGAGCACATCTCCGCCGACTACGAAGCGGGCGTGCTGACCCTGCGGATCCCCATCGCCGAGCGCGCCAAGCCGCGCAAGATCGCCATCGGCGACGGCAGCGTCAAGCAGATCAGCAGCTGACCGTTCCGGCGGCCCGCCCCAGGGCACCCCGCGGTCGGCCGGGAGGCGGAGGGACGTCCCCCTCCCCCTCTGCCTCCCGGCGCCGCCCGCACCCGCTACAGGACGCTCCACCTGCGGAGGCACGCGCCATGACCTTGCGCTGGGACGCCTTCATCGAGCACATTCAGGAGCGCGGCGCATACACCTCCCGCGCGGAGGCCGACCGTGCCGCCCGGGTGGTCCTCGCCCTCCTGGGCGCCCACCTCGTCGGGGAGGACCGGGCGCGGGTGGCCGCCCGCCTGCCCGAGACGTACGCGCTCATCCTGCTCAACCCGCTGCCCGCGCACGAGCCCCTGGACGCGCGGCGGTTCGTCCGCGCGACCGCCGCGTGGATCGACGGGGCCACCGAGAACACCGCCCGCTGGGACGTCAGCGCCGTGCTGTCGACCGTCGCCGACGCCGTGGACGAGGAACTGCTGCAACGCGTCCTCCTCCAGCTCCCGCCCGGCTACGACCTCCTCTTCGGCCGCCCCCGCTCCGACTGACACCCTCCCCGTCCGCCGCGCCCCGTGGGCCTGCGGCTCCGAAGCCCTGCCCACCGGAAGGCGCTGATACGAAAGGCAGAGCCAGACACCATGTTCGACCAGGCCGAACTCCACCGGCCCGCGCCGGTGATGACGTACGAGCAGATGCTGGAAGCCGTGCGTTACGAGGGCGCCTACCCCGACACCGGGCGCGCGGCCGAAGCGGTCCACCACGTCCTGGCCGGGCTCGGCCGACGACTGACCGGGGACGAACGCGTCGACCTCGCCGCCCGGCTCCCCGCCGAGGCCGCCCTCACCCTGACCACCCAGGTCCCCGCCTTCGACACCCTCACCGGCTGGGGCTTCGTCAAAGACCTGGCCTCCCGCACCGGCACCAGCCAGGCCGTCGCCCGCTGGGACACCGGTGCCGTCCTCGCCGTCGTGGCCCGCATCGCCGGCCCCGACCTCCTCACGCGCATCCTGCGCACCCTCCCCAGCGGATACGCCCTGCTCTTCGGACAGGCCGAACTCGCCGTCCGGCCAGGGTGACCGGAGAGGGACGAGCCGGCTGTGAGGCTCAGGCCGGGGCGGCGGTCCAGGCGGTCGTCAGTCCGTCGAGCCACGCCGGCGGCAGCTCCGCGGCCTCCCACTGCTCCCGCAGCGCCCCGGGGGAGGCGATCAGCCGTTCCAGCACGGCGATGCTCGTCACCGAGTGGAGGAGGGAGTAGCGGCCGTGCACCACGGTGGCGCTGTCGGGTCCGTACGCCGCGAACAGCCGCTCGAGCCGGCTGCGGTGGAGCGCGGCGAACTCCGTCAGCCGTCCGGCGTAGCCGGCCCGCTCCCGGGGGCTCATCGTCCCGAGGACGGCGACGAGCACTTCTTCGGTCACCTCCGGGTCCAGCTCCGAAGCCGGGGTGAACGACAGGTAGAGGGGGGTGAGCGCGACCTTGGCCCGCTCCACTTCCATCCGCCGGGCCCGGGGGTGCCCACCGGCCCCGCCCTGGTCCCCCTCCGGTCCCGTGACCCCCGCCAGGGTGCGCTCGGCCACGGCGCCGAGCTCCTCCAGCAGGGCCTCGGCGCCGTCGAGCCAGCCCGACCGGTACTCCTCGCCCTTGTCCCCCGGGACGGTCCGGCCGGCGCCGTCGAGTTCCGCGTGCGCGAGAGCCAGGGCGCCCGCCTCGACGAGCCCGATCAGCTGGCGCGCGTCACCGGAGGGGACCCCCGCCCGGGCGAGGAGCTGCAGCAGCGTCGTCCTCGCGTTGTCGACGCTGACTTCGTCCGGCCATGGCCGTGCCTCGTGGGCCGCGCTCATCGGCTCCTCCTCCTCACCCGGTAGTGAAGTGTCTACAAAGAGATCGCTCCCTGCAACGTCCGACGTCCGCGGGGCCCGCCGCGTTCCCGAGCGTATGCCCCGCGCACCGGCACGGTCAGGCGAGGCTCCACGACCACGTCCCGTCGGCGGTGACGAGGCAGGCGAGGACGACCAGGTCGGCCACGCCCAGGGCGATGCCCAGGCGGGCGCGGCCGGGCCTGCGGGTGCGCCGCCGCAGGGCGACGACGCCGAGGACGACGGCGACCGGGCCGAGCAGCAGGTTCGTCACGAGCAGTCCGACGAGGCCCAGGACGAATGCCGTCACGGCCATCGCATCGGCGTCGCGCCGGGCACGGGCGGGGGCGGGGGCCGCGCCCCGGGCGCTCGCCTGCGACCGGTCGCGGGAGCGGGAGTGCGGAGCCGCTTCGGCACGGGCACGGCGCTTGTCTTCGGTCCGCGTGTTCACCGCGCACCCCCGTGCACCCGGCCGGCCCGCGCGGGGCGGCGGCGGCCCGAGAACCGCTCGCGGGCGGCGAACACGGCGAGCCACAGGGCGATGGCGAGGCCTGCGCCCACGCTGACGGGCACGGGGACGTGGACCACGGCACCGAGCACGACTCCGAGCACCAGCAGGGCACCTACGAGGAAGAGCATGGTTTCGTCCTTCCATTCAGGTAACAGTTGTGCACTGACTACCCAGTCTAATTGGCTTCATGCTGGCGCAGCGCGAGTGTGACGCGCTTGACTGCGCGTCATGACCTTGCACACCACCGGAGTCCGCGAGATGCAGCGCCGCCGCACCCGACGGGCCCTGCTCGACGCGGCCCTCTCGGAGCTGGAGGAGCGCAGCCTCGGCAGCCTGGGCCTCAGGGAGGTCACCCGGGCCGCCGGCGTCTCCCCCACCGCCTTCTACCGGCATTTCCGGGGCATGGACGAACTCGGGACCGCACTCGTCGAAGAGGCCCTGGCCAGCCTGCACGTGACGGTACGGGGGATGCTGGCCGCGACCGGTGACGCCGAGCGGCGCGGCGACGCCGCGGTGCGGCTGGTCGCCGCGCTGGTGCGCAGCAGGCCCGGGCACGTCCGCTTCCTGGTCCGCGAGCGCCACGGCGGGGTCCCGGCGGTGCGCGAGGCCATCGCCGCCCAACTCGACGCCTTCGCCGACGAGATCGGTGCCGTCCTGCGTGCGGATCCCGGCGGCGCCGGCTGGACTCCCGACGACGTGCGGATGCTGGCCCGGCTGCTGGTCGACCACATGTTCATGACGGCGTCGGCGTTCCTCGCGGCCTCGCTGCGGGGCGAGGACTGGTCGGCCGCCGCCGCCACCGCCCGGGCCCAGCTCCGGCTGATCCATCTGGGGCGGGCGCACTGGAGGGCGTGACCCGCCGGGGATGGCCACCGGGCGCCGGCGCGGCGGGGGCGGGCGGGCCGGTACCGCTCAGCAGTCGCGGCCGCCGGGGCGGGCAGCGCGTGTGGCGTCGTGCAGGCGGCGCCGGCCCTCCTCGCCGCGGGACCACATGAACGCCCTCGGCGCACGGGGCACTTGGTTGCTCCACTCGCGGAACTCCATGACGGCCACCACGTCGGACATCCTCCACCCCAGCATCGGCCCCGACGCTTCGGCGACCTCGGTGAGGCCGTCCAGTCGGCCGGCCACGGCGTGGCCGTCGGCTTCGATCGGCCAGGGGTCCCATCCCGCGACCGCGTCCATGACGGCGTGGGACTCGATCAGGTGCGTCGTCGAGGAGGCGATCTCCCGGAACACTCCGTCGCCGGCCTCCACTCCCACGCGCCCGTCGGTGTGGGCGAGGTAGCGGACGGGGCTGGAGACGAGCTCTCCGGTCCACTCGAAGTACCAGCCCCCCGCCGGATCCGGCCACACGGCCGTACCCAGGTCCCAGTTCCACTCCGAGGCGCTTTCCCGCTGCTCGCCGGGGACTCCCGGAGTGCTGCGCCGGACCGTGTAGCGCAGCCCGCCGAGCCTCTGCGCGAAGCCCTCACGAGCGGTCACCAGCTCCAGCGGGGCGGGGACCCGCCGGCCGGTGCCGGTGCGGTCGGGGACCGTCAGCAACTCCGTCGGGATCCGGGGGCCTGCCGGCTCCTGGCGGCGGCCGGTGCGCTCGAGCAGCTTGCGGGCGAGCGGCGAGAGACCGGGGTGGTGGTCCTCAAGGAGGTGCATGTGTTCTTTTCCGTCGGGCGGCTTCTCCGGCGGGCCCCACGTTAGCGAACGGCCAGGGCGCAGGACACGCCGCGGGCCGGGCGCCGGTAGCAGGTGCGGCCCCTTCGGTGCAACGGGCTGGGCATACAGGCTGTACCGGGGCATGTGGACCGCCGCACCATTCTCCGGGGGTGGACGCGGCGCCTACGGTCAAGGACGCCCCGGTGCCGCGTCCACCTGCGCGGATGGACGGCCGGCTCCGCGGTCCGGCGATCGAGTCGGTCCTGTGTTCCTCCGTATCCGTACAGGGAGCCGCCATGTTCATGCGTGAGACACGGCCGCGGCGGGCGTCTTCCGCCGGGGCGAGGGGCCGGCGCGGGCAGCGGCGCGGGCGGACGGCCGCGGTGGCCGCGGCGGTGGCCGTGGCGGCGGGGGCGGTGCTCGTCACCCCCGCTCCGGCCGCCCGGGCCGCCGTCTCGCTGGAGAAGGCCGGCGACTTCGGGCCGAACCCTGGTGCGCTGAACATGTACGTCTACCGGCCCGCCGGTCTGCCCCGGAACGCGGCCGTGGTGGTGGCGCTGCACGGCTGTACGCAGAGCGCCCAGGTCTACGCCGACAACTCCGGGCTGAGCACGTTCGCGGACCGGTACCACTTCCTCCTCGTGTTCCCCGAGACCACGCCGGCCAACAACGGCAACCGGTGCTTCAACTTCTTCGAACCCGGCGACAACCGCCGCGGGCAGGGCGAGGCCGCCTCGATCCGGCAGATGGTCGCGGCGGTGGCGGCCGGCTACGGGACCGACCCGGCCCGCGTCTACGTCACCGGGCTTTCTGCCGGCGGTGCCATGACCGCCGTGCTGCTCGCCGCCTACCCCGACGTGTTCCGGGCCGGTGCCGTCGTCGCAGGCATCCCCTACGACTGCGCCGGCACGGTGGCCGCTGCCTACACGTGCATGAATCCGGGCGTGGACCGCACCCCGGCGGTCTGGGCCGACAGCGTCAGGAACGCCCATCCCGGCTACGGCGGGCCCTGGCCGAGGGTGGCCGTCTGGCACGGGGACCGCGACACGACGGTCGTCCCGGCGAACGCCGACGAGCTGCGCGACCAGTGGACCGCCGTGCACGGCCTGGGCCAGGTCCCGGACCGCACCTCCACCATCGGCCCGGACGGGACCCGCCGCGAGCAGTACCTGGCGGCCGACGGGAGCGTGGCCGTCGAGGTGGACCGGGTGCCCTCCATCGGGCACGGCACGCCGGTGGACCCGGGAACGGGCCCCCAGCAGTGCGGCGCCACGGGGACGGCCCACTTCATCCGGTCGGTCTGCTCCAGCTACTGGATCACCGGCTTCTTCGGCCTGGACGGCTCGGGTCCGGGGGCCGGGGACCTGCCCGCCCCGGGCGGGCTGTCCCTCACCGGTGCCACCGACACCTCGCTCACCCTGGCCTGGAACGGCGTCGGCGGAGCCGCCTCGTACGCGGTGTACCGCGACGGGGTCCGGATCGCGACGCCCGGCGGGCCCCCGTTCACCGACACGGGTCTGAGCCCGGGCAGCACCCACACCTACAGCGTGGCGGCCCGGGACGGCGCCGGCGCCGAAGGGGCCCGCTCGGCCGGGATCAGCGCCTCGACCACGGGCGTGTCACCGAGGTGCTGGACGGCGGACAACTACCAGCAGGTCCGGGCAGGACGCGCCACCACGGACGGCGGTCACGCCTACGCCAAGGGCTCGCACCAGGACATGGGCCTCTACAACACCTTCACCACGCACACCCTGAAGGAGTCGCCGGCCGGATATTTCGTCCTCGCCGACGGCGCCTGCCCCTGATTCCCCCTCCCCTGACTCCCCTCCCCCATACACACGGCCCGCAGGAGGTACCCGTGCACCTTTGCGCACCGGCGGCGCAACGACCACCACGACCCCGGCCCCGTCGCAGCTCACGCTTCGTCCCGCTGCGCAGGGCTTTCGCGGCGGCGGCCGCGTTGGTGACCCTCGCCGCGGGGCCCGCAGCCGCCGGGGACCGCGGCGCGGCGGCCCCGGCGGACGGTCACTGTGCCGGGATGTCGCGGCTGAAGGTGCCCGGAGCCGAACTCCAGGTCCCGGCCTGCCTGGACGAGCTGACCACGGCCGGGACCGTCGCCTCGGGACACACCGACCCGGCCGACTGGGCGGGGCTGACCCCGGCCGGTCTGAGCGTGCCGAGCGGCGTACCGGGGATCCAGGTCGACGGATACTTCCCGGACTCCTCCACCGGCAACACCGATCACGGCTGGAACCACGACTCCCAGTTCGTGATCCGCCTGCCGGACCACTGGAACGGCGGCCTGGTCGTCACCGGCTCGCCCGGGCTGCGCGAGCAGTACGCCAACGACCGGGCCATCGGCGACTGGGTCCTGGCCCGCGGATACGCCTTCGCGGCGACCGACAAGGGCAACACGGGCACCGCCTTCTACCGCGACGGCAAGGCACCGGGGGATGCGATCGCCGAGTGGAACGCACGGGTCACGCAGCTCAACCGCGCGGCCCGCGCCGTCGTCGCCCAGCGCTACCTGCGGCCGCCCTCCCGCACCCTCGCCACCGGTATGTCCAACGGCGGCTACCTGGTGCGCTGGCAGCTGGAGAACCATCCCGAGCTGTACGACGGCGGCGTGGACTGGGAGGGCACCCTCTGGCGGGAGCAGGGGCCGAACCTGCTCACCTTCCTGCCGCCGGCCCTCGCCGCCTACCCCCGCTACGCCGCGGGAGGCGCGGGGGCGGAGCAGGCCCGTCAGGAGCTGCTCGCCGCCGGATTCCCGGCCGGATCGGAGTTCCTGTGGCCCTTCCACCACCAGTACTACTGGGACCTGACCCAGCGGATCTACCGCGAGGAGCTGGACCCCGGCTATGACGGCCGGCAGGAGGCGGGGACCCCGTTCTGCGCGCCGGGCACCCCCGCCTGCGACGCGGACTACGACTACCGCCTGCGGCCCGGGAGCGTTCACGAGGCGGTGGCGAAGATCTCGCTGACGGGCCGCATCGGCAAGCCCCTCATCACGCTGCACGGCACGCTGGACGTCCTGCTGCCCATCAGTCAGGACTCCGACGTGTACGCGCGGATGGTCGCCGACGCGGGCCGCGGCCCTCTGCTGCGGTACTACCGGATCGAGGGAGGAACACACGTCGACTCCTTGTTCGACGCCTTCCCCGGCGAGCTCCGTCCCCTCGTCCCGTGTCACCGCTCCGCCCTGGCCGCCCTGGAAACCTGGCTCGGCCGCGGTGTGCCGCCGCCGGCCGGCCGCACGCTGCCGCGTCCGCCCGCCGGCGAGGACCCGCTCACGAGCTGCCCGCTCACCGCGTAGCCGCGGATCCGGACGGGCCCGGGGGCCGGTCCGGGCGTCAGGTGGGCGGGGCGGCGGGGAATTCGGGGGCGGGGCGGGTGGCGTAGCGGGCCATGGCGGTGACGTGCGCCTGCGGGGTCAGCGGGTGTCCGCCGGCGAGCATGCCCTGGAGGTCGCGGAAGTACTGTGCGTACCGGCCGGGGGTGAACGTGCTGAGCATGACGGCCGGCTCGTCGGTGACATTGGCGAAGGTGTGCGGGGCGCCGGGCGGGACCACGACGAGCGTGCCGGCGGGCGCGTCGTGGCTGTCGGGGCCGACGGTGAAGCGCACGGTGCCGGAGAGGACGTAGAAGCCCTCGTCGTGCTCGGCGTGGCGGTGTTGCGGCGGTCCGGGGGTGTGCGGGGCGAGGACGGACTCGGCGAATCCGATGCGGTGCCCCGTGGTGCCGCCGTCCTCCAGGATGCGCATCACGGTGGTGCCCAGGACGATCTCCTCCCCCTGGCCGGGGAGGACCACGGACACGGCGGGGTCGGCCCCGGGGTGTCCGGCAGGTGCGTGTGCTGTCATGTTCCGATTGCAGCTCCGGGGCCCGGTGCCCGTCCAATACCGTCTGGAGGGTCCCGATACCGGCTGGGTATCGTGGCCGGTCATGGAGCTGAGAACGCTGGTCTATTTCGTCGCCGTCGCCGAGGAGCTCCACTTCGGCCGGGCCGCCGCCCGGCTGCACATGAGCCAGCCGCCGCTGAGCCGGGCCGTCAAGCGGCTCGAAGCGGACGTCGGGGCCGTCCTGCTGGACCGCTCGGCCGGCGGCGTCGCGCTCACCGCGGCCGGGGCGGCGCTGCTGGACGAGGCGCGCGCCCTGCTGGAGCGGGCCGAGCGGGCGCGGGTGCGGGTGGCCGCCGCGGCCGGCGCCGGCACCCTCACGGTCGGCATGCTGAGCGACCAGGCCGACCCGGGCGCCCGCCGGCTGGCCGCCGCGTACCGGCGGCGCCATCCGGGTGTGGAGGTCCGCGTCCGCGAGACCGGCCTGGCCGATCCGACGTGCGGACTGCGGGCCGGGCTCGTCGACGTCGCCCTGACCCGCGGGCCGTTCGACCGGACCGGTCTGACGGTGCGTGAGCTGCGCGCCGATCCCGTGGGGGTGCTGCTGCGCGCGGACGACCCGCTGGCGGGCAGGGCCCGCCTGGAGCTGCCCGAGCTGGCCGGCCGCCGCTGGTTCCGGTTCCCCCCGGGCACCGATCCGCTCTGGCAGGCCTACTGGAACGGTGGCGAGGAACGCGAGGGGCCCGTCGTCCGGGCGGTGCAGGAGTGCCTTCAGGTCGTGCGGTGGAACGGGACCGTCGGCCTGGCCCCGCTCGGGCACGCCCCGCCCGAGGGGCTGGTCCTGGTGCCGCTGGCCGACATGGCTGCGAACCCCGTGGTGGTGGCCTGGCAGCGGGGCGAGACGAACCCGCTGGTGACGGAGTTCGCCCGGATCGCCGTGGCGGCGTACCGGGGGTGAGGGGCGGGCGGGGGCGGTTACGAGTCGTGTCCGTGCTCCTCGTTCCCTTCCTTGTCCCGTTCCTTGGTCGGCCCCCTGTTCCGCTCCTTGCTCCGCTCCTTGTTCCGTTCCTGCCGGTCCCGGAGCTCCTGCGGTGTCCTGCCCCCAACGAGCCTGCTTGCCTCGGGGTGCACGGGGTCCGGGCCGGGGTGGGCGCTGGTCTGCTCCTCGCGGCCGATGCCGGGGGCCTGCCGCTTCTTCTCCATGCCGCCGGCCGCTTCCGCTTCGTGCCGTGTGCCGCCGTCCATGACGCAGCTCCTTTCGTCGACCGGTGGCGTATACCCACATCGAGCCGCCCCACGTCCGCGGCCTGCGGCCCGCGGCCGACCCGAATACGGATGAAGGTGATGAAAAGCACTGATAGGAGGGGCCTCCACTGGGTAGGCCGTGTGGGTACGAGGCCGGAGCGGCGATACGGAGGAGCGAAGGATGTCGAACGAGCGAGCGGGGCAGCGGGCGCGGGCGGAGGACCTGGTCGACGTGTCGCGGCTGGTGACCGCGTACTACGCCCTGCACCCGGACCCCGCCGATCCGGCCCAGCGCGTGAGCTTCGGTACCTCGGGGCACCGCGGGTCGTCCCTCGCCACCGCGTTCAACGAGGACCACATCGCCGCGACGAGCCAGGCCATCTGCGAGTACCGGGCCCGGCAGGGCGTGAACGGGCCGCTGTTCCTCGGGGCCGACACGCACGCGCTGTCCGAACCGGCCCGGGTGACGGCGCTCGAGGTGTTCGCGGCCAACGACGTGGACGTCCTGATCGACACGGCGGACGGCTACACCCCGACGCCCGCCGTCTCCCACGCCATCCTCACCCACAACCGCGGACGCACCGGCGCCCTGGCCGACGGGGTGGTCGTCACTCCCTCGCACAACCCTCCGGGTGACGGCGGGTTCAAGTACAATCCGCCCCACGGCGGACCTGCCGGATCGGACGCCACCGGCTGGATCCAGGACCGGGCCAACGAGATCATCGCCGGCGGCTCGAAGGAGGTCCGCAGGCTCCCGTACGCGCGGGCCCTCGCGGCCCCGGCCACCGGGCGGTACGACTTCCTCGGGGCGTACGTCGGCGACCTGCCCTCCGTACTGGACCTGGACGCCGTCCGAGCGGCCGGCGTGCGCATCGGCGCCGACCCGCTCGGCGGCGCGTCGGTCGCCTACTGGGGGCGCATCGCCGAGGAGCACCGCCTCGACCTGACCGTCGTCAACCCGGAGACCGACCCCACCTGGCGGTTCATGACCCTGGACTGGGACGGGAAGATCCGTATGGACTGCTCTTCCCCGTACGCGATGGCCTCGCTGATCGAGGACCGGGACCGGTTCGACGTCACGACCGGCAACGACGCCGACGCCGACCGGCACGGCATCGTGACCCCCGACGGCGGCCTGATGAACCCCAACCACTACCTCGCCACCGCCATCGACTACCTCTGCCGCCACCGCGCCGGATGGCCGGTCTCCGCGGGCATCGGCAAGACCCTGGTGTCCTCCGGGATGATCGACCGGGTGGCCGCCGACCTCGGCCGGGAACTGGTGGAGGTCCCGGTCGGTTTCAAGTGGTTCGTCGACGGCCTGGCCGGCGGCACTCTCGGCTTCGGCGGAGAGGAGTCCGCGGGGGCCTCCTTCCTCCGCCGCGACGGGTCCGTGTGGACCACCGACAAGGATGGCATCCTCCTCGCCCTGCTCGCCTCCGAGATCCTCGCGATCACCGGGCAGAGCCCGTCCGAGCGGTACGACGCGCTCACCGCCCGGTTCGGCGCGCCCGCCTACGCCCGCATCGACGCACCGGCCACCCGGGAGGAGAAGGCCGTCCTCAGCCGGCTGTCCCCGGAGCAGGTCACGGCCGACGCCCTGGCCGGCGACGCGGTGACCGGCGTGCTCACCAGCGCGCCGGGCAACGGGGCGGCGTTCGGCGGGATCAAGGTGACCACCGAACACGCCTGGTTCGCGGCCCGCCCCTCGGGCACCGAGGACGTGTACAAGATCTATGCAGAATCGTTCCGGGGCCCCGCGCACCTCGCCGAAGTCCAGGAAGCGGCGCGTTCGGTCGTTGCCGCCGCCCTGTCCTCCTGAACCGGAGCGGGGGGGCACATGGGGCGAGCCGCACGGCGCGCCGCTCGCTCCTCGGGTGCTGTCCGGGGTGGTTGCCGGGCCGCCCTCGGGGCAGGAGCGGCCACGGGAATCGGAAGAGGGGGTTTCATGTCCGACGAAACAGAGGCCGTGGTCGAGGCGGAACTCGAGCCGCACGAGCCGTCTCCGGGCGAGGTCGCGGCCCGCGACCGGGTACGGAGGGAGGCCGTCGGCATGACCCACCATCAGGCGGCGGCCGCGCTGGAGCGTGTCCAGGCCGCCTTCGACAGCGCGGCCGAGGCCGATGCGCCCCTGCGGGCGGCTCTGGCGGAGTGGCACCGGATCACCGGACTCCTCGCCGGTCACGGCGGGCCGTACACCCCCGAAGCCGACCCCTACGCCCAGGGCCAGCTGACCGCGCGCCACCGCTGACCCGGCCCGGCGGCGGAGCAGCATTCGGCGAGCTGTCCCCGGTCACGCGCCCCGCCAGCGCCGTTGACCGTCCTCAGGGCATGTGTGCCAGTACCTAGTGGGAGGCGCCTATTCCGGTGGATTCCGCGAACGCCCGGGAACCTGCATCCCCTGAAAATCCCGATGGGAAGCCTTCTTCCTGGAGGGATGATCTCCTCATGGACAGAATTGTTGATCTTGACGAGGCGGCCGTGGTTCTGGCCGGACGGGCGGTGGGCTGGCGGTCGGCCGGTCTCGAGGTGGGGCCGGTGACCTGGAGGGATGCCGAGGCCGTCTGGCCCCAGCCCCTGGAGACCGACAGGGCCCGGGTCCGCGATCCCGACTCGGTGGGCGTGGCCATGGTCGGGCCGGGAGAGGCCGAGCTGTCGGTCGTGCTGTTCCGGGGCGGGTGGGCCGATGTGGACTTCTTCGACGGCCTCGACGACTGGGGTCCCCTCCCGGCCTCGGACATCACCTCGGCGGTGGACTTCGAGGCCCGGATGGATCAGTGGGTCTCCCGTGTCTTCGGGGTCTGCGGCGGCGCCCGGTGAGTGCTGGTCCGGGTCGGTGAGGGTGTCGGTGGTGCCGCGGAGGAGCAGGGTGAACAAGCCGTCGACGGTGGCCGGCCCGGAACCGTGAGACCCCATCCGATGGTCTGGGTCTCGGATGCCCGCAGGTGCAGGTGGTGCGCCCACGCCGAAGGGCCGGTAGAAGCCGCCGGAGGGCCAAGGGCCGACCGGGTTCGCGGCCACGGATCAGCTGCGGTTCAGGTCGGTGTGCAGGACGTGGTGGTCCGAGTAGGGGCTGGGGCGGACGCGGTGGGTGTGCGGGGTGGGGCCGCGGAGGAAGACGTAGTCGAACTTGAGGTTCCAGTCGGTGGTCGGCGTACAGGGGGCGCCGGCCGTCGGCTCGGGGCGGCAGGCGGGGTCGGTGTCCGCGGCGAGGGGCCACATCGGGGCGAGTTCGGGCGCGGTCGGGACCGCGTTGAAGTCGCCGAGGACGATCGCGCGGTCGTGGCGGGCGACTTCCGCGGCGAGCACCCTCACCTGGCCCGCCCGTACCCCTCCCTGCCGGCGCTCGGCGAGGTGGGTGTTGAAGACGCGGACGGGCCGGCCGGCCACCAGTGTGGTGACGGCCAGGTAGCCGCGGTTCTCGGAGCCGCCGTCGGGGTAGGGGACGCTCTCCCGGTCCGTCATCGGCGCCGCGGACAGGATCGCCTGGCCGAAGCCGCCCGGCCGCCAGGGCAGGCCCCCGCAGCGGTTCCAGTTCCGCAGGACCGTTCCGTACTCGACGTGGTAGACCAGCCCGTAGACCTCCTTGAGGTAGGTGCGGATCTCCTCGACGTCTCGTACGCACGCCTCTTGCAGGCCGATGACCTGCGGGGCGGAGGTGGCGATCTCCGTCGCCCGGCCGAAGTTCCGTCCGCTCCCGCCGCACGGATTGCAGATGTTCCACGTGGCGACCCGTTCCGGTACGGCCTCCCCGGGGGCGTCGAACGGCAGCCGGCCGGCCAGGGAGGCCCCGCTGCTCGGCGCGGCACTGGGGCCCAGGAGCAGCAGCATGCAGACCGCGGCCATCACGCCCGCGGCCCACCGCGCGCCCCTTTCCCGCACCATCGCCGCCTCCCCGGAGTGGAACCACATGATCACACGGCGTCCTCGACGCACGATCGAGGTGCTGTCGCGGCGATCGGATCAGTCATGCATCGCGCCGCGGACGGCGAAGGCGGACGCGCCTTCGCGCACCACCCGGCCTCGTCGACGTTCACCAACCGCACACGTGGCCGACGCCCGAGCTGCCGCTCGCCGAGCCGGAGGCCCGGGCAACGGTCGTGGCAGCGGCGGACTCTCGCCAACTCATGCGAAACGATGGGAACTTGAAGCACTCATCAGTAACATCCGACCGGCCAGTGGCACTCCGTCCGAGAAGCCCCCCTCGAAAGGGTCTCCTGCATGCGCCGGACCTCCCGCTTCGCCCCCGTCGCCCTCGCCGCGGCGGCCCTGCTGCTCGGTGTCCTCCCCGTGCGGGCCGAGGCCCGGCCGGCGCGCGCCCCCGACCGCGTCACGGTCGGTGACCGTACCTTCATCGCCGACGGTCAGGGCCGTGCGCTGCAGTGGCGCGGCTTCAACCTCGCCGACAAGAGCGGCCGAGGCGCCGACGCGTTCGCCGACATCCACGAGAGCGACCTCAGGGACATGGCCGCCCGGGGCTTCAACCTGGCGCGCCTGGCGTTCTTCTGGGACGACCTCGAGCCCGCCCCCGGGCACTACGACCGCGGCTACCTGAGCAAGATGCGGCGGATCCTCGACTGGGCCGACCGCTACCACGTCAAGGTCATCCTCGATGCCCACCAGGACGTGTACGGGCCGCACTTCGGCTCCCGTGGCGTTCCCGACTGGGCCACCCGCGACGACGGACTGCCGTTCACGCCGGTACCCGAGGACTGGTTCTCCGAGTACTTCGAGCCGTCCGTGCAGGCCTCCTTCGACCACCTCTACAAGGACGCCGACCTGCGCGCCGCGCACGCCCGGATGTGGATGACGGTCGCCTCCGCCCTGGGCGGGCACCCGGCGCTGCTCGGATACGACCTGATGAACGAGCCGTTCGCGAAGTTCCTGGAGGGCGAAGACCTCCCCGCCGCCGCGGGCCGTTTCGAGGCCGGCGAGCTCACCGAGATGTGGAACCGCCTCGCGCGGGCGGTCCGCCTGGCCGACCGCACGTCGTGGGTGTTCGTCGAGCCCACCGTCATCGTCGGTCTCGGCGTGCCCACCCGGTTGGGACGCATCGACGACCCGCACGCCGGGTACGCGCCGCACTTCTACGAGACCGCGATGGAAACCGGCGGCGACTACGATCCCGACGGCACCTTCATCCCCGCCTACGAGGCCGCGATCGGCGACTATCCGGCCCGCAACCGCATGCCGGTGATCGTCGGCGAGTGGGGCGGCAACCCCTACGTTCCGCACGCCGCCCGGTTCGTCACCGACATGACGGCGTCCCTGGACCGCTTCTCCAGCGGCTGGACGTGGTGGCAGTGGTGCCGGGGCGGCGGCTACTGCTTCCTCGACCAGACGGGATCGGCGAAGCCCAACGCGCGGCTCCTCGTCCAGCCCTACGCGCCGGCCGTCGCCGGTGACCCGCTCGGCTTCGCCTACGACCCCGCCACGCGTACGTACGCGCTCACCTTCCGCACCCGTGACAACGCCCAGGGGCCCACCCTGATCAGCGTGCCCGAGGACACCTACCCCGCCGGATTCCGCATCACGGTCGAGGGCGGCAAGGCCAGGTGGAACGGCCACGGCCAGACCGTCACGGTGGACGCCCACGGCAAGGCCGGAACCACCTACAAGGTCACGGTCAGGCCGAAGTAGCGTCAGGCGAAGCGGCCGCTGCTCACCGGGCCCGAGGAACGGATCCGCTCGCGCGGGCCGTCCGCCCACAGCCCCGCCGCGCGGGTCGCGAACGCGGCCAGGGCGGCGTCCGGGTCCTCGGGGGTCTGCCCGTCGCCCTCCGGCGGGGCGGGGTCCGCCGCCAGGATCGCCTCGGCCAGTTCCTCCGCCGGCCGGCCGTCGGGCTCCCCTTGCCCGGGCCGGCCGTCCTCGGAGAGCCGCAGGCCGGGCTCCCACGGAGCGGTCACGCTCTGCACCAGCAGGGTGCAGACGTCGGCCGTCGCCCCGGGCGTCTCGGTCCAGCAGGTGGCGTGCTCGAAGAGCAGCTCGCCCGGCGCCCGCTCGGTCAGCGCGGCCACCGTGTCGGGGTCGCACGCGGTCAGGTCGTACGCGACCACCAGCACGTCCGGGGTGCCGGGCCGGTAGGGGGAGGCCGGGACACCGAGCAGCCGGGCCGCCGCCAGGCCGAGCGCCCGGCTGCCGCGGTCCGGCAGCAGGCCGACGGAGGCGGGCTTGCGGCCGGTGGCGTCCAGGACCGTCCGCAGCCGCTCCAGGCCGTGCCGGCAGGAGTCGAAGTCGTCCCGGAGGTAGGCCCAGCGGCCGGTCATGCCCTGGTCGTAACCGTGCGGGGAGAGGGTCAGGAGCAGCCCGCCGGTCAGCACGTAGTGCCAGCCGCGCAGGTCCTGGGAGCCCTTCGGCGTCAGGGCCGCGGCCCGGTCGAGCATCCGCCCGACGCGTCGGCCCGGACCGGCCCAGACGCCCTCGGGCTCCGACAGGCCGTCGAACACCTGCCGGGCCGTGTCGATGTGCCCGGCCATCAGCGCGTTGTAGACCGTCAGGTAGCGGTCAGGCCAGTCCTCCATGAGGGAGTCGTGTTCCCGCAGGAGTGCCAGGGCGTCGGAGTGGCGCTCGAGCTGCTCCAGTGACGTCACCAGTTCGAGGAGCACCCGCCGGGGCGCGAGCCGCGCATCGGTCCGGGCCTTGGACCAGCGGCGGAAGAGTCCCCCGGTGCGCTCCGGCGCGGCCGGCTGCGCCAAGGTCAGGCGCAGTGCCTGCCGCAGCGCGGGGGCGGCCAGGGCGGGGAGCCCGCGCTCGACGCACGCGTAGCCGAACCGGTACAGGCCCTCGGCCTCCGCGGGGCGTGCCGCCAGGTCTGCCGAGGCCTCGGCGAGGTCCGTGAATCCGGCGCCTTCGGCCAGCTTGGCCACCAGCGGGGCGATCTCTGCGGACGCGATCTCTTCGGCGGCGAGCCGCAGGGTCCGCATCGACTCCTGGGGGTCGCCGGATGCGAAGAGTTCCCAGGCCTTGGACAGTTCGCTGCTCATGTGTCTCCGGGGATCGGGGGCGAATCCCCTGGATGATCGCTGGCACCCGGCCGTCCGGGCAACCTGTTGTGCGGCCCGTGGTGGAGCAGGTCGTGTCCGGGTGCCGGTCAGTCCTTCTTCAGCTCCTGGGCGAGCATCACGATGATGCCGCTGGGGCCGCGGACGTAGGTGAGCTTGTAGACGTCCTCGTAGGTCGCCACGCCGCGAAGCGGGTGGCATCCGTGCCGTGCCGCGGTCTCCAGGGCCTGGTCGATGTCGTCGACCGAGAAGGCGACGCGGTGCATGCCGATCTCGTTGGGGCGCGTCGGCTGCGTCTCGATCGCTTCGGGGTGGATGTACTCGAAGAGTTCGAGGCGGCCTTGGCCGTCCGGTGTCTGGAGCATCGCGATCTTGGCGTGGTTGCCGTCGAGGCCGACGGCGGTGTCGGTCCACTCGCCGCTGACGGTGTCACGGCCGATGACCGTCAGGCCGAGGTCGGTGAAGAACGCGATGGCTGCTTCCAGGTCGCGGACGGCGATGCCGACGTTCTCGAGTGTGATGGGCATGCGGCGCATGCTACCGAGCCGGGGTGGGCCTCGGCCGTCCCCCGGCCATCGGCATCCGGAGCGTGTCCGCACGGAACGGAACGGAGCGCGGTCCGCGGCCGGTTCAGGGTGTCGGGATGCGGGCGGCCGCCAGGACGAAGGCGTGGCCCGCCGGGTCGGCGTAGCGGCGCTGCGTCGTCCTGCTGCCGGCGGCGTGGTCGTTGCCCTCCGCCGACACGGGACGCGCTCCCAGGGCCACGGCTTCGCGCTCCGCCTCGTCGAGCGTTTCCGGCGTGACGAGTATCCGCAGGTGGGGCTGCTCGGGGCCGTCGGGGAGCGGCCAGCTGGGCGGTACGCGGTCGGGGTCACGGCGGATCCCGAGCACCGCGCCCGCGGGGCCGGCCACGAGGAGGAGGCCGGGTTCGCCCTCGGCCGGGGCGGTCCGGGCGCCCAGCAGGGCGGCGTAGAAGCGGGCCAGGGCTTCGGGCTCCGCGCAGTCCAGTACGAGAACGCTTGTCTTGGGTACCGTCATGAACCCCGTGTGCCCGGTGCGGCCGTTCGTATACGTGACGTGCTGCCCGGGTTCGCACGCGCCCGGCTCCCCGGTGTCTGCCGGGGAGCCGGGGCCGTGTCCGGGGCCGTGTCCGGGGCCGGGGCCGTGTCCGGGGCCGTGTCCGGGGCCGGGGCCGTGTCCGGGGCCGTGTCCGGGGCCGTCAGGGTCGGCGGCCGCGGTGGGCCCTACGGCTGCCGGTTCAGAGGGGGCGGCCTCCGAAGGGAGCGCCCGGGAGGTAGTAGGCGGCCAGTTCGTCGTGGTAGTCGGTGTTGCCGAGGTGCTTCTCGCGGTGGAACTCGGGGGCGTTCTTGATCTGCTCCTTGGTGCGGTCCACGTAGATCTTCTCCTCGTCCACGTCGATGCGCGAGATGGTGCCGGCCGGCAGGAGGACTTCCCTGCCGAAGATCCACACGCCGGTGTCGACCACGATCCAGGCGGAACCTGCCTCGTCCGAGTGCTTGTCGACCTTGCCGATGCTCCCGTCGACGGCCTCGACCTTGAACCCGCGGAGGTCCATGCCGTGCGGCCGGCCCGCGGATTCGCCGTAGTTCCAGAAGTTCTCGGTCATGAGGGGTGTCCTTTCGGGTGGTTGGTTGCTGACCTGTCTCCTTTCCCGGCTGCCCCGTCCGCCGGATCTCACACGGGCCCGGGACGCCCGGTATCGTCGGGGGTGTCCGGGCCGGTCAGGGCGGTCAGGATCCGGTCCGGGGTCAGGGGCAGCTGGCGCAGGCGGCGGCCGGTGGCCTGGCTCACGGCGTTGCCGATGGCCGCGGCGGCGCCGACGATGCCGATCTCGCCGATGCCCTTGCTGCCCATCGGGTTGAGGTGCTTGTCGTGTTCTTCGATCCAGTGGGCCTCGATGGCGGGGACGTCGGCGTTGACCGGTACGTGGTAGGCGGCCAGGTCGCGTTCCGCGAAGTCGCCGAACGCCGGGTCCAGGGTGCCGTGTTCGGTCAGGGCCATGCCCAGTCCCATCACCATGCCCCCGATGAACTGCGAGCGGGCCGTGCGCGGGTTGAGGATGCGGCCGGCGGCGAAGACGCCCAGCAGCCGGCGGACGCGTGCCTCGCCGGTGACCGTGTCCACCTGGACCTCGGCGAAGTGGGCCCCGAACGCGTGCCGCGCGTAAGGGGACTTCTGCTTCGCCGACTGGGTGGTGTCGGCGGACGCGGAGAGCCCCGTGCCGGGCAGCGGGCCGTGGTGGCGGGCCAGCCGGTCGGTCAGGGCGGTGCAGGCGTCGTGCACCGCCCAGCCCCAGGACGCCGTCCCGGCGGAGCCGCCGGCGACGGGGCCGGCGGGCAGCGCGCTGTTGCCGAGGGACAGTGCGACGGCGTCGAGCGGGACGCCCAGGGCGTCGGCGGCGATCTGGGACAGGACCGTGCGGGCGCCGGTGCCGATGTCGGTGGCGTTGACCTCGACCAGGTAGGTCCCGTCGGGCCGGGCGTGGGCCCGGGCGCCGGCCGGGGCGATGTACACGGGATAGGTGGCCGCGGCCATGCCGCTCCCGACGAGCAGCGGCCCCTCCCGCCGGGGCGGCCGGCGGCCGGGCCAGCCGAAGCGCGTCGCGCCCTCGCGCAGGCACTCCACGAGGTGGCGGCTGCTGAAGGGGTGGCCGCTGTCGGGTTCGGTGGCCGCGTCGTTGCGCACCCGGAGCTCGACGGGGTCCATGCCGAGGGCGTCGGCGAGCTCGTCCATGGCCGACTCCAGGGCGTACATGCCGGGGGTCTCGCCGGGGGCGCGCATCCAGGAGGGGGTGGGCACGTCGAGGGCCGTGACACGGTGGGTGGTGCGGCTGTCCTGGACCGCGTACATCACCCGGGCGGGTACGGCGGCCTGCTCGACGAACTCGCGCACCTGTGAGGTGTGGGTGGTGACCTCGTGGGTGAGGGAGGTGAGGGCGCCGTCGGGGCGGGCGCCGAGGCGGACGCGGTGCAGGGTGGGGGCACGGTGTCCGACGATCGCGGCCATGTGCTGCCGGGGCAGGGCCACGGTGACGGGGCGTCCGCAGTGCCGGCTGGCCATGACGGCGAGGACGAGGTGGGGGCGCGGTGTGCCCTTGGAGCCGAATCCGCCGCCGACGTGCTCGGCGAGGACGGTGACCCGCTCCTGCGGAAGCCGGAACAGTCCGGCCAGGACGGCGCGCACCACGGTGGTGCCCTGGCAGGAGTCGTGCACGGTGAGGTGGCCGCGGGCGGCGTCCCAGTCCGCGGTGGCGGCGTGCGGTTCCATGGCGTGGTTGTGCAGGGGCGGCACCGAGTAGCGGACGTCGACGCGTACCGGGGCGGCGGCGAACGCCGCGTCGGGGTCGCCGTGTTCGCGGTGGGCGGGGTAGCCGCCGTTGACTTCCTCGGGGGTGTACAGGCCCGGGTGTCCCTCGCGCAGGGTGACGTCGTGCGGCTCCGTCTCGTAGCCGACGCGCACCGCGTCGGCTGCGGCCCGGGCCCCCTCCAGGGTGTCGGCGACGGCGAGCGCCACGTGCCAGCCGCGGTGCGGTACCCGCAGGTCCTGGAGCACCTGGAGGGTGGGGTCGTCGGAGGGGCCCAGGCGCGGGGCGTCGTAGGGGGTGAGGACGCCCAGTACCCCTGGCAGGGCGAGGGCGGCGGCGGTGTCGACGGAGGTGATCCGGCCGCGGGCGATGGTCGCGGGCACCGGCCAGCCGTAGGCCCGCCGGGGCAGGTTCTGCTCGGCGGCGTAGCGGGCGCTGCCGGTCACCTTGTCGTGGGCTTCGCGCCGCGGGACGGGGGCGCCCAGGGAGGTCCGGGCGGCGGTGTCGAGGGTGGCGGAGGTGGGGCTCATGGTGTTCCTGTCCTGGTCGGTGGCTCCGCTCACGCGGTGGCGGGGGGACCGGGGCGCGTACCGGCGAGGGTGGCGATGGTGTCGCAGGCGAGGTTGCGGGCGAGGGGGATCTTGTACGCGTTGTCGCGCAGTGGCTGCGCCCGGCCGAGTTCCGCGTCGACGGCCGCGCGGACGGTGGCGGGGTGCGGCGCGGCTCCGGTCAGCAGGTCCTCGGTGGTGGTGGCCCGCCAGGGCCGGGGGGCGAGGCCGCCGAAGGCCAGGGCGCACCGGCGGACGCGGCCGTCGCCGGGATCGAGGTCGAGGACGACGGCGACGGAGGCGAGGGCGAAGGCGTACGAGGCGCGGTCGCGGGCCTTGCGGTAGAGCGAGCGGGTGCCGGGCGCCGGGGCGGGCAGGAGGACGCCCGTGACGATCTCGCCGGGGCGGACGACGGTGTCCTGTTCGGGGTGGTCGGCGGGCAGCCGGTGGAGTTCGGCGGCTGGGACGGTGCGGGTGGTGTCCGGTCCGCCGTACAGCTCGACTTGGGCGTCCAGGGCGGCGAGGGCCACGGCCATGTCGGAGGGGTGGGTGGCGATGCAGTGTGCGGAGTGCCCGAGTACCGCGTGGTCGCGGTGGATTGCGTCGCGGGCTCCGCAGCCGCTGCCGGGTTCGCGCTTGTTGCACGGCTTGGAGGGGTCCTGGAAGTAGGCGCAGCGGGTGCGCTGGAGCAGGTTGCCGCCGGTGGTGGCGACGTTGCGCAGCTGGCCGGAGGCGCCGGCGAGGAGTGCCTGGGCGAGCACCGGGTAGCGGGCGCGCACCCGTGGGTCGGCGGCGAGGTCGCTGCCGCGGACCGTGGCGCCGACGCGCAGGGCACCGTCCGGGAGCTCGGTGATGTCGTCCAGGGGGAGGCGGGAGATGTCGATGAGGGCGGTGGGGGTCTCGACGCCCAGTTTCATCAGGTCCACGAGGTTGGTGCCGCCGCCGAGGTAGCGGGAGCCGGGGTGCGCGGCGTGGGCTTCGGCGGCCTCTCGGAGGCTGGTGGCGCGCACGTAGGCGAAGGGCTTCATACGATCGCCTCCGCGCCGGTCCTGGTGGCCGCGGCGTCGGCGCCCGCTTCGGCCACGGCGCGCACGATCGCCGGGTAGGCGCCGCAGCGGCAGAGGTTCCCGCTGAGCCGTTCCCTGAGCTCCGGCGCGGTCAGTGCGACGGGCCCTGCCTGTGGAGCGGGGGCGGTGACCAGCGAGGGGTGTCCCGCTGCGGCTTCGCGGAGCGCGCCGACGGCGGAGCAGAGCTGGCCGGGGGTGCAGTAGCCGCACTGGAACGCGTCGTGTTCGATGAAGGCGCGCTGGAGCGGGTGGAGGGATCCGTCCGGTGCGGCGAGGCCTTCCACGGTGGTGATGGCGCAGCTGTCGAGGGTGACGGCGAGCAGCAGGCAGCTGTTGGCGCGCCGGCCGTCCACGAGGACGGTGCAGGCGCCGCACTGCCCGTGGTCGCACCCCTTCTTGGAGCCGGTCAGGTCCAGGTGCTCGCGCAGGGCGTCGAGGAGGGTGACGCGGTGGTCCAGGTCGAGGTCGCGGCGGACACCGTTGACGCGCAGGCTCACGCGGGAGCGTGTCCCACCGGGGGCGGCGTCGTCCGGGGTGCCGTGCGCGGGCTGGGGTGCGGGCGGGTCGGTTGCGTGGGCCACGGCGAGCTCCCTTGTCGTCCGTTGGGGGAGGAACCTCCGTCCCGCCGTCCAGCCTGGCCCCTCGCGGGCCCGCGCACGGCCCGCGCCCCCGGCGGTCTGCGCGGGCCTCCCCCGTACGGCCGACGGCGGGCGGCCCTTCGAGGGCCGTCCGGGGGGTGGCGGGGCCGTCCCGGGGGATGCCGCCGCCACCGCGTACGTGCAGAGCGCGGCGGGGCTCCTTGCATCACCACGGCCGGCCGTGTCCCCGCCCGGGTCTTGGGAGCGGTGCTCGTGGGCATCCTCGGGCCATGGCCCTGAAAATATCCTGGCTGAACCGAACCGCCGCCCGAGCCGGTCTCGCCGTCGCGTACTGGTTCCCCGAGGAGGCCGGCGGGACCGAGCCGCCCGTCCTGGACGGGCTCGGCACCTCACGCCTGTCGCGCACCGGAGTGCGGGTGGACGGCGACCCGCGGGAGCTGGCCGCGTGGAATGCGGCCGCTCTCGTCTACCTGCGTGAGCTCCTTCCCGCCGTGGAGGAACTGGAGCGGGTCGAGGACCGGGTCCGGCCGTGGCGCAGGCGGCTGGTGGGCCGGCGGTGGGCGCAGGCGGCCTACGGGAGGGCCGAGGAGGCGTTCCTGGACCGGATGGGGCCGGCGGCCGCCGCCTACCGGCCGGTGCGCGAGGCCGTGGAGCGGCGCATCGCCGAACAGGAGGCCCAGCGCGCCGAGGCGGGCCGGCGCGCCTACCGGGAGCAGCAACGGCGGCTGGAGGAGGCCCGGGCGCGGTTCGAGGAGTGGGAGTGGCGCCAGGCGGCCGCGGACCGGCCGCTCCCGGGCGGGAGCACTCCGCGTGAGCTGGCGGTGAGGGGCGAGACGCCTCCGGCGTGGCCGGCGGAGCTGCGGGAGACGGTCGGTGACGTCGACGCCTGGTGGCGGCGCGTCCACGCCTCGGTCCGCAACGGGCGGGCGCGGGAGGAAGCCGTACGGACGGTGGTCGAGGCGATCACCGCGGCGGGGGCGGCCCTGGAGGCCGCCGGCCGGCCCGGCATCAGTGCCGTCAAGGACAGGCCGCACGAGACGCGCCACGGATGGTGGGTGCACTTCGACTGGTCCGGCCTGCCCGAGCCCACGTGGCTCAGGACGCCGCCGGGGATGCCGACGGGACACCTGTACGCGGGGCAGTGGCGCGACAACGACTTCCATCCGGCCCGGATGCTGCTGGTGCCGGGGCCGGCCTACGGTCTGTCGCTCGTGTCCAGCGAGAGCGTCGCGAACGGGATGGCGACCCTGTACAAGTGGCGGGACTGGGAGTCCGACCGGTTCGCGCGGGCCCTGGTCCCCGACCGGCTCGCCCACCACACCTCCCACACGTCCGAGGTAGCGGTGCGCCTGCCCCTGGCCGACCACGCGGATCCGGCCGTCTACGTGCCGTACGCCGAAACGGTCGCACGCCGGGCGGCCGAGGCCTTCCGCGCGGTCGTCACCGACGCCGCCGGGTAAGGGGCGCCCGCGCGACTCCGCAGACCTCGCCCGACGTGCCGCTACATGACGTGCCGCTACATGGGGTCCATGGTGGCGCTCTCCGGGCCGTGCAGCTCCTCGAGCTTCTGGCGGATGTGCAGGGCCTTGTCGGTCAGCCGCCGGCGTTCGTCGGGGTCCGTGGAGCGCTGGGCCGCCCGTTCGAGCTCCTCGGCCTTCTCCCGGATGTGCCGGACCTGTTCGTCGGGCCGGCTCTCGCTGCTCATGGTCTCCTCCGGTACGGGTCGGGTCTGGGCGGGCCTTCACTGAACCACCCGGGGCGGCCCCTTCTCGGGACCTCTGCCGTGGCGTTCGTGGTCTTCACCGGAACAGCCGGGGGCGCGGGACGCCCTCCCGTGGCGGGGTGCGGGTCATCGGCGGGCCGGTGGGGGCGTCGGGGCAGGGGTCCAGGCGGTTTCGAAGTACGTGACGCGCTCGTCCTGCCCGGCCGGCCGCATGCCGGCCGCCGTCATGACGTGGTGGGAGGCGAGGTTGTCGTGGTCGGCATCGCCCTTCACGCGGGTGATGCCCCGGGACCGGGCCAGTCGCAGCAGCGCGCGGAGGGCTTCCGAGGCGTATCCGCTGCCGCGCGCCGACGGGACGAGGCCGTAGCCGATGGTGACGGTGCCCTCCGCGTCCGCGGGTCCGTGGAAGCCCACGCCGCCGATCGCCCGGCCGTCCGGGCGCAGGCGGATCTCGTAGTTGCCGAAGGGCCCCGGATCGCCGGTGTCGGCGCAGGTCCTCAGGAAGCGCCGGGCGGCGAGCACGTCCCCGTCGGTCGGGTACCCCGCCGCCCATCGGGCACCGCCGCCGGGCGAACCCGCCACGACCCGCTCGGCCTCGGCCACGGTCATCGGGTGCAGCACGAGCCGCGCCGTCACGAGTTCGTCCATGGAAGCAAGTTCGTCCATGGAAGCGAGGAGTATCACGCGGGACGGCCGGACCGCACGGGGATTACCGGGCCGCGAGGAGGAGGGCGCGGTGCGCTCGGAGCCAGGAGCGTTCCGCGGTCGTTTCGGCCGCGTCGCCGCGGGCCGGGAACGTCGCCCACGCCTCCTGGCCCAGGCCGCCGAGGCGTTCGGTGCGCGCCGCCTCGCGGGACCGGAGGGCGTCCAGGGCGTCCAGGACCGCCTCCGGGTGTGCGCCGTAGGCGGTGCACAGGGTTTCGCCGTCGCCGCCGTCGGTGCCGGGGGCGCGCGGGGCCCGGGTGAAGCCCGCCGACTCCAGGTGGGCGAGGAGGGCCTGCACCGCGGGCGTCCACGGGCCGGCGGGGCGGCGTATCGTCTCGCCGACCCGTCGTACCGTCGTCACGCTGCCCCGGTCCGTCGCTCCGTCCTCGATCACCGGGCCGGCTTAGGGCCTGTCTGACAATTCCCGCCGGCGGGCCAGCAGGTGGGCGTCGAGGAAGCCGCGCTCGGAGGCCGGGTCGTGGAGCAGCCGGGCGAAGACGGTGAGGCCGGCCCCAGCCAGCAGGTCGGCCAGGCGGTCCGCGGGCCAGCTGTAGGCCGGGGTCACCTTGTGGTCGAAGCGGACCGGGTCCGGGCCGCCGGTCCCGAAGAACGAGACCAGGAACAGGCCCCCGGGTGCCAGGACGCGCGCCTGTTCGGCGAGGAGGGCGGGCAGTTCCTCCGGCGGGGTGTGGATCATCGAGTAGTGGGCCAGTACACCGCCCAGGGCCCCGTCCTCGACCGGGAGCGCTTCCATCCGGGATTCCTCGAAGCGCAGTGCCGGATGGGTCCGCCGGGCGTGGTCGACCATGCCCGGGGAGAGGTCGAGGCCGAAGGCGTCCACGCCCAGGTCGTGCAGCATGGCCGTCAGGTGGCCGGGCCCGCA
Source organism: Streptomyces sp. 3211.6 (assembly GCF_003634815.1). NCBI lineage: Bacteria > Bacillati > Actinomycetota > Actinomycetes > Kitasatosporales > Streptomycetaceae > Streptomyces > Streptomyces sp. 3211.6. The sequence continues at coordinate 327,071 of NZ_RBXC01000001.1, forward strand.
ACCGACGTCGGCCGTCCGCAGGTTCCCCGTCGCGCGCACCAGCTCGGCGAAGGTGGCGATCACGGCCCGGGCGAAGGGCTGGGTCTCCAGGCGTCGGTCGGCGAACATCGAGGCGTAGAGCTCGACGACCCCGTCGTAGGCGGCCCTGGTCTCGTCCTGGTGTTGCGGCACGGAGGAGAAGCTAGCAGCCGCTGTCACGGTGCTGCCGCGCCCGGTGCCGCGCCCGCGGCGGCGCCCGCGGCGGCGCCGGGCGCGCCGCCGGTCACGCCCCGGCCGTACGCGTCGCGGACGCGGAGCCCGCGACCGGGTTGCCCGCCCAGGCGGTGCCCGCCGGGAGGGTCTCGCCCCGCATCACCAGGGAGGCGGGGCCCACGGAGGTGTGGGCGCCGACGGTGCTGCCGGGGAGCACGACGCTGTGCGGGCCGAGCGATGCTCCCGCGTCCAGTCGTACGGTGTCCATGCGCATGATGCGGTCGTGGAAGAGGTGGGTCTGCAGGACGCAGCCCCGGTTGACCGTGGCCCCGTCCCCCAGGGTGACCAGATCGGTCTCCGGGAGCCAGTGCGTGTCGCACCACACGCCGCGGCCGATCCGCGCCCCGAGGGTGCGCAGCCACCAGTTCAGCACCGGCGTACCGGTGAAGGGGCCGGCCAGCCAGGGCACGGCGAGGGATTCGACGAAGGTGTCGTACAGCTCGTTGCGCCAGACGAACGGGGTCCACAGCGGGTGTTCGGCCACCCGGAACCGGCCGACCAGCAGCCACTTGGCGGCGGTCGTCGTCAGCGCGGCGGCCACCCCGGCGGCCAGCAGCAGCGGTACCGCGGCCGCCGCCGCCCACAGCGGCCCGCCGGCCAGCAGGGCGTCCTGCTCCCCGAGGAACACGCCCTCGGCCAGCAGCAGTCCGCAGACCAGCGGCACCAGCCGGCACAGTTCGACGGCGGCCCGGGCGACGACCAGGCGCCGGGGCGGGGCGAAGGTGCGGCTCGCGTCGACGGCCGGGGCGGTGCGCGGCAGTTCGAGGGCGGGCCGGCCCAGCCAGGAGCTGCCGGGGGCGGGGTCGGCCGGGGCGTCGGAGAGGACGCCGACCAGGGCGCCGTCGGGGACGTGCCGGCCGGGGCCCACGATGGCGGAGTTGCCGACGAAGGCCCGGCGGCCGATCCGCGCCGCGCCCAGGTGCATCCGGCCGTCCCGGAGTTCGTAGGGGGCGGCGAGGGTGTCGTCGGCGAGGAAGGCCCCGTCGTCGACGCGCAGCAGCGAGGGCAGCGGGAGGACGGTGGAGATCTCGGTGTTGCGGCCGACCCGGGCGCCCAGCAGGCGCAGCCACAGCGGGGTGGCGAGGCTCGCGTAGAGAGGGAACAGGCTGCTGCGGCAGCCGTCGAGGAGCCGGTGGACCAGCCATGCCCGCCAGGCCACGCCGCCGTCGGCGGGGTGGCTGCCGGGGGTGATACGGCGGCCCAGGAGACGGACCACCAGCGCGACCAGGGCGATCCAGCAGAGCGTGGCCACGAGGACGGAGGGCGCAGCGGCGAGGACCAGGCGCCCGGCGACCTCGCCGAGCGTGGTGCGGTCCTTGACGAGCTGGTAGGTGGCGAGGAGCACCGGCAGCGCCGCGACGGCCGGCAGCAGGGGCAGCAGGAGCAGTGAGAGCGCGTAGGCGGCCCGCCAGCGGCGCCGCCCCCGCGGCCGGGCCGCCGTGCGGAGGGGGTCCCGGCCGGCCCCGGCTCCGGTCCGGAGCCCGGCCGGGGAGCCGTGCCAGGTCTCGCCCGGCGGGATCCGGCCGTCGAGGCAGGCTCCCGCGGCGAGTTCGGCGCCCTCGCCGAGCTCCGCGCCGGGCATCACCACCGCGCGGTGGCCGACCCGTGCGCCGGCCCCGATCCGGACGGTCCCGACCACCAGCCGGTCCCCGTCCAGCCACCACCCGCGGACGTCGGCCTCCGGCTCCACCGCGCAGCCGGCTCCGAACTCGGCGAGCCCGGTCACCGGCGGCATCGCGTGCAGGGCTGCTCCCGGTCCGGTGGCGCAGCCGAGGGCGCGGGCGTACCGGGCGGCCCACGGGGTGCCGAGCAGCGCGGAGACCCCGAAGACGGCGACGGCCCGTTCGGCCGCCCAGAGCCTCAGGTGGGTGCGGCCGCCGCGCGGATGCACGCCCGGGCGCACGCCCCGGGTCAGCAGCCGTGCGGCGAGGGTGCCCAGGGCGAACCGGGAGGGGGCGGCGAAGAGCACGAGCCAGCCCGTCAGTACGAGCCACCAGGGGGTGTACGGGGTCCACACGTGCGGGGTGAGCAGGCCGAGGACGTTGTCGAGGCCGGCCAGGACGACCACCCCGCGCAGGCCGGTGACGGTGTAGGCCGCCGTCTGCGTGAGGAACTGGACCAGGCCGGCCCGGCGCGGGACGGGACGGACCGGGGGCCGCGGGTCCCGGCCCGCGACGAGGGTGCCGGCGTGGGCCGCCATGTCCCGCAGGACCGGCCGCCGGTAGAGGTCGGCCACCGAGATGCCGGGGTGGTCGGGGCGCAGCGCGGAGGCGAGCCGGGCCGCGCCCAGGCTGGTGCCGCCGAGGGTGAAGAAGTCGTCGCCGGGGCCCGGGCGGACGCCGAGCTGGTCCTCCCACAGGGCCGCCAGCCGGGCCTCGGCCGGGGTCAGCCGGGCCGGGGGTGCCGGGTCGGCGGGCAGCGGCCAGGGCAGGGCGTCCCGGTCCACCTTGCCGGAGGTGCGGGTGGGCAGCTCCGGCACTTCGGCGAGGAGCGGGACGAGGGCGGCCGGCAGGAGCCGGGCGAGCTCCTCGCGGGCGCTGTCGCGGACGTAGTCCGGGCCGGGCACCACGTAGCCGACGAGGATCCGCCCGCCCGCCGGGGTCTCGCGCAGCGCCGAGGCGGCCGCGCGCACGCCGGTCAGCGCGCTCAGCGCGGCGTCGATCTCGCCGGGCTCCACCCTCCGGCCGCCGATCTTGACCTGGTCGTCGGCACGGCCTGCGAACACCAGGCCCTGCGGGTCGGCCCGTACGAGGTCGCCGGTGCGGTAGGCGCGGTCGGTGCCCAGGGCCGGGCAGGGCCGGTAGCGCTCGCGGTCCTTGGCGGGGTCGAGGTAGCGGGCCAGGCCGGCGCCGGCGACCGCCAGTTCGCCGACCTCCCCGTAGGGCAGCGGCTCGCCCGCCTCGTCCACGACGGCCAGGTCCCAGCCGTCGAGCGGCAGCCCGATCCGTACGGGTTCGCCGGGGCGCAGGCGGGCGGCGCAGGCCACGACGGTGGTCTCGGTGGGGCCGTAGGTGTTCCACATCTCGCGGCCCGCCACGGCGAAGCGGTCCACGAGCTCCGCCGGGCACGCCTCGCCGCCCACGATCAGCAGCCGGACCCGGTCCAGGGAGCCGGGCGGCCAGAGCGCGGCCAGGGTGGGCACCGTGGAGACGGCGGTGACACCCCGCTCGGCCAGCCAGGGTCCGAGTTCGTGCCCGGCCCGGACGAGCGAGCGGGGCGCGGGGACCAGGCAGGCGCCGTGCCGCCAGGCCAGCCACATCTCCTCGCAGGAGGCGTCGAAGGCCACGGAGAGTCCCGCGAGGACGCGGTCCCCCGGTCCGAGCGGCCGGTCGGCCAGGAACAGCCCGGCTTCGGCGTCGACGAAGGCGGCGGCGCTGCGGTGACGGACCGCCACCCCCTTGGGGAGGCCCGTGGATCCGGAGGTGAAGATGATCCAGGCGTCGTCGCCCGGCAGGACGGGGCGCGGCGCGGTTCCCGGGCCGCGCCCGAGGGGCGGGACCGCGCCGGGTGCGATGGCGGCCCCCTCCCCCAGGACCAGGCAGACGCCCGCCTCGCGGAAGACCGTTGCGGCCCGCTCCTCGGGGTCGTCGGCGTCCACGGGTACGTAGGCCGCGCCGCAGCGCAGGACCGCGAGCACCGCCACGTACAGCTCCGCCGTGCCCGAGGGGACGCGTACGCCGATCCGGTCGCCGGGGCCCGCCCCGGCCCGGCGGAGCAGCGCCGCCAGGGCCTGCGCCTCGGCGGCGAGGCCGCGGTAGTCGAGGACCCGGTCCCCGGTGTCCAGGGCGGGGGAGCTCGGGTGTGCGGCGGCGGTGGCGTCGAAGACGTCGAGGAGGGTGCGCGGCGGGTGGGCCGGGGCGCCGCGGAGTACGGCGGCGTCGCGGGGGCGGCTGCGCGGGTTCGGGACCGGGGGGAGGTGGTGGCCGGAGGGGAGGGTTGACATCGGCAAGGCCTCGGTTTCACGTGCTGGGGTGTGCGGTCCGCCGCTCCGGGGAACAGTAGCCGCACGCCTGCACAGATACCGCCGAGCCGCCCGCGGTTCACCCGTCGCGGGTCGCTGTCCTGAGCGATCGAACAGGTCCCGGCTCCTCCCATGGCCTGGTCAAGTCGCCCGCCGCGCACGGGACCGTGTGGCCGTCGCCCGCGTGTCAGGGCCGGTCCGGCCGCCTCCCCTTGATCAGGATTTGGCCGGCTCATGGCCCGGTGTTCGGTTCCGGCATCCCCCGTTCGACCGCCCGGGCGGAACGGGGGGCGGTCGGCGGTCGGCGGTGGGGCTGGCTGTCAGGCGGACGGGCCGCGGCCGGGGCCGCGGGTTCCCTGTCCCCAGCCGTCCGGGCCGCCTCCGGGGCCGCGCGAACCGCTCGGGCGGTGGGCCGGGGTGACGCCGTGCCGGGCCAGGCACTGGCGGTAGGCGTCCGGCGAGGTGGCGCCCGGCGAGGGCGCCGTGCCGGCGGCGCCGCCGGAGCCGGAGGCGCAGCCCGCGAGCAGCAGCCCGGACGCCGCGAGGAGTACGGCGGTCAGGGCCGCCCGGGACGCGGGGCCGGTGGTGGTCCAGGGCATGTCCGTGGTCTCCTCGGGGCCTCGGTTTCACCGGCGGCCCGTGCACACCGGCGACCGGGACTGAACCGTACGGACGTGGGAGCGGGCCGGGCGTCGCCTGGGAGTTGTCTGGGAACGGGCGGGGGTTCGGGGGCCGTGGCGGCCCGACGGGCGAGCGTTACGCCCTGTTCGTTGCCGTACGTTGCATTCGTCCGGGCCTGCGGCTCCCAGGGAACTCCCAGGAAGTTCCCAGGACCTCCAAAGTGCCGGCGGCCAGCATCCCCTCCATGAAGGTGCTCCCCCGGCGGCGCAGGGCCGTCCTCATCAACTCGACGCTCGCAGTGGCCGTCCTCGCGGGCGTCGGCGGCGCCTGCGCGGCGGTGACCAGTGGTGCCGGCGCTCCCGCTCGCGGCGGTGCGCGGACCGCCACGGTCACCAAGGCGACCGTCCTCGCGACCGTCTCCGGTTCGGGTTCCCTGAGTTCGCCCAACGACGCCGGGGTGAACTTCGCCACCGGCGGCCGGCTCACCGAGGTGGCCGTCAAGGCGGGCGACAAGGTCACCGCGGGACAGGTGCTGGGGAAGGTCGACGCGACCGCCGCCAAGGAGACCCTGGCCCAGGCCGAGGCCGCGCTGACCGCGGCGCAGGCGAACGTCACCAAGGCGGAGGCCGGGCAGGCCCCGGCCACGTCGGGCAGCGGCTCGTCCGCGCGCGGCGGCTCCGCGCCGGCGGCCGCGCCCACCGTGGATCCGGCGCAGGTGGCCCAGGCCAACGCCCAGCCGCGGCACCCGGGGCGCCTCCGGGGACGTCGCCGCGGCCACCGTCGCGCAGGGCGGCGCGGGAGGCTTCGCCGGCGGTGGCCGGGGCTGAGCCGAGAGGGAGGACCGCATGGACACGGCCGTGCCCGAGGCGAGCCTGCTCGTCGTCGACGACGAGCCGAACATCCGGGAGCTGCTGTCGGCCTCCCTGCGCTTCGCCGGCTTCAAGGTGACCTCGGCGGCCACCGGTGCCGACGCCCTCGCCGCGGTCTCCGGGGAACGCCCCGGCCTGGTGCTGCTCGACGTGATGCTGCCCGACATCAGCGGTTTCGCCGTGGTGCGGCGGCTGCGCGAGGCCGCCGGCACCCGGCCGGGCGCCGACACCTGCCCGTGCTGTTCCTCACGGCGAAGGACGGGGTGGACGACAAGATCAGCGGGCTGACGGCCGGGGGCGACGACTACGTCACCAAGCCGTTCAGCCTGGAGGAGCTGATCGCCCGGATCCGCGCGATCCTGCGCCGCACCGGCGCCCCGGGCGGGGACGGCCGGCTGCGGGCGGGCGACCTCGAACTGGACCCGGTGGGGCACCACGAACTGCGGACGGCGCCGGGCCGGGGGGCGTTGTTCCGGGTCCGACTGCGCCCCTGCGCCCGCTGAGCGCGGCACCGGCCGCCGGATCCGGGGTCCGCCCACGTCCCCACCGAACGGGCGACAGGCCCTAGCCCGGTTCACGCCCTGACCCGTGCGGGCCGGGCCGCACGGGTCAGGGTGCCCGCCAGATGTTGGCGAAGGCCGCGTTCTCGATGGACCGCCGCTGGCGAACGGCCTCCAGTTCCATCACCGCGTCGCCGACGGCGGCCAGGACGGTGCCGGCCTCTTCGTCGCCGGGGTCCGGATCGGGCCCGTCTCCGGGCCCCGTGTCGTCCAGGCCCACGGCCGAGGCGAGGACGGCGAGCACGGGTTCGTCCCGCTCACGGCGGTCGAGGGCACGCCGGCGGTCGGGGGTGTCGGCCGGCTCCACCCGGTCGGCCCCGAACGGCGAGCGGCCGCCGCGGGTGCGGACGATCTGCCCCTCCGCCTCCAGGGAGGCCAGGTAGGCGGTGGCGAGGTCCCGGCCCCGCCGCCACAGCCAGTCCTCGACCCGTTCGTAGGGGGTCTCCCGGGTGAGGGCCGACGCCGCCTCGGCCAGCAGGCGGTCGGCGGGAGCCTCCCCGGTGCCGGCCGGCACGATGCGGTCGCCGTCCAGGGTGACGGTCCGGGCCGCGATCAGATCGATCAGCTCCGCTCCCGCGAGGGCGAGCGAGAGGTCGCCCTGCCCCACGGGCCGCTCCGCCTCCGGGTCCATGGCGATGACGAACAGGTCCTTCGCGGTACTCATGTACGGCTCCCCTCGCAGACACCGACGATGGTAGGCCCAGCCGACGGCCCCGGGCGCGAGGAACGCTCCGTTCCGGGGCGCTGGACCGGTCCGCTGCGGCCGGGCCGCCGGGGGTGCGCGGGTGACCCTTGCGCGGCCGGCGGCCTACAGCGCCGGGTAGTCGGTGTAGCCCCGGGCGTCGCCGCCGTAGAAGGTGGCCGCGTCCGGGGTGTTGTACGGGCCTTCCGTGCGCAGCCGGGCCGGCAGGTCGGGGTTGGCGATGAAGAGGCCGCCGAAGGCGATGACGTCGGCGACGCCCTGGTCGATCAGGGCGAGGGCGCGGTGGTCGGTGGGGCCCTCGGTGGCCGGGTTGAGAACCAGCCGGCCGGAGAACTGCTCGCGCAGGGCGAGGGTGGTCTCGCGGGTGCCGGCGGGCTCCATGATGTGCAGGTACGCCAGGCCCAGCCCGTCGAGCTCCTTGACCAGCGCCTCGTACGCCGGCCGCGGGTCGGGCTCGTCGATGTCGTTGAACGGGTTCCCGGGCGAGACGCGCAGGGCGGTGCGCTCGGGGCCGATCTCGGCGGCCACGGCCTTGACGGCCTCGACGGCGAAGCGGATGCGGTTTTCCGGGGTGCCGCCCCACTCGTCGGTGCGCCGGTTGCTGCCGGGGGCCAGGAACTGGTGGATCAGGTAGCCGTTGGCGCAGTGGAGCTCGACGCCGTCGAAGCCGGCGTCGACGGCGTTGCGGGCGGCGGCGGCGTAGTCGGCGACGGTCTGGCGGACCTCGGCGGCCGTCAGTTCGCGCGGGGTGACGAAGTCCTGGGGGCCGTCGGCGGTGAAGACCTGGCCCCTGGCCGCGACGGGAGAGGCGCCGACCGGTACCAGGCCCTCCGGGAGCAGGGACGGGTGGCCGATCCGGCCGGTGTGCATGAGCTGCGCGAAGATGCGGCCGCCGGCGGCGTGCACGGCGTCGGTGACCCGGCGCCAGGCGGCGACCTGCTCGGTGCTGTGCAGCCCCGGGGTGAAGGGGTACCCCTGGCCCACGACCGAGGGCTGGATGCCCTCGGTGATCACGAGCCCGGCCGAGGCGCGCTGGGCGTAGTACTCGGCCGTCAGCACCGTCGGCACTCCGCCCGTTGCCGCACGGCTGCGGGTCATCGGAGCCATCGCGATGCGGTTGGCGAGCTGGGTGCCGCCGACGGTGATCGGTTCGAATGCGCTGGTCATGTGCCCTAGCCCTGCGGCGCCGTGGCGCCCTGTCCGGGGCCGCCGGGCGCGGTCCTGGACGGGCCGGTCAGCCATGCCCTGAGCCGGGTGGCCCGGCTGCACCGCATCGCCGCGGGGCGGCTGCTGCGGGACCTGGGCCTGCACCCGGGGCAGGAGTTCCTGATGATGCACCTGTGGGACAACGGGCCCGTGCGCCAGTCGGAGCTGATCAAGAGCGTCGGCCTGGATCCGTCCATCGTGACGAAGATGCTCCAGCGCCTCGAACAGGCGGGGCACGTCCGCCGCGGCCCCGACCCGGCCGACCGCCGGGCCTCCCTGGTCGAGGCCACGGAGGCCAGCTGCGGGCTGCTCCGGGAGGTCCGGGAGGCCTGGGCCGAGCTGGAGCGTCAGACCCTGGCCGCACTGGACGGCGCGGAGGGCGAGGAGCTGCTGCGGCTGCTGCGGAAGGTGGAGGCGACGCTGTGCGCCCCGGCGGCCGCCGACCCGCAGTGCGGGACCGGGGGCGGCGGCCGCTGAGGCTGCCGGGCCGCCGCTGTCAGGAGAGCTTCACGGCGTCCGGGTTCTCCTTCAGCCAGGCGCGGACCGCCTGCTGCTCCTTGCCCTTGCCGGTCTGCTGGATCTTCGCCTCCAGCCCGGTCAGCTGCTCCTCGGTGAGCTTGAAGTCGCGCAGCCAGCGCGCCACTTCGGGCTCGTCCGCCGCGAAGCCCTTGCGGGCGAGGGTGTGGATGCCGTCGCCCTGGCCCCAGGCACCCTTGGGGTCCTCGAGCTTGGTCAGCGCGTAGGAGGAGTACGCCCAGTGCGGGGACCACAGCGCGACGGCGACGGGCTCCTTCTTCTCGTAGGCGCGCTTCAGCTCGGCGAGCATGCCGGGCGTCGAGCCGTCGACGACCTGGTACTCGCCCTCCAGGCCGTACTCCCCCAGCACCTTCTCCTTGAGGAGCGACATCTCGCCGGCGCTCGGCTCGATGCCGATGATCCGGCCCTTGAAGCGGCCGGACTTGCCCTTGAGGTCGGCCAGCGAGCGCACGTCCTTCACGTAGGAGGGGACGGACAGCTCCAGCGAGGTCGGGCCGTACCAGGAGCCCAGGTCCTCCAGCCGGTTCCCGTACTTCTTCCAGTACTGGGCGTGGGTGACGGGCAGCCAGGAGTCGGTCTGGAAGTCGATGCCCCCGCCGGCGAGGCCGGTGTAGAGCGCTCCGGCCTCCAGCTGGCGGGCGTCGACCTTGAAGCCGCGCCGTTCCAGGAGTTCCTTCCAGAGGAAGGTGGAGGCGATGCCCTCGTCCCAGGGGATGTAGCCGAGGGAAAGGGTGCGGCCCCTGCCGGTGTCGGCGGCGCCCGCCGGGCCGCCCTCCCCCTGGTCCGATCCGGCGAAGGCGCCCAGGGCGCCGGCGGTCAGGGCGAGGACGAGGACCCCGGCGACGGCGTGGACGGGCTGGGGGCGGTGGCTCCACAGCCGGGCCGCGCCGCCGGCGGCCGAGCGGGCCCCGGCCAGGGCGCGCCGGCCGAGCGGGGAGACCTGGCGGCCCAGGGCGCCGGTCATCCGGTCGAGGTACATGGCCAGGATCACGATGGAGAGGCCGGCTTCGAAGCCGAGACCGATGTCGACGTTGCCGATGGCCCGGTAGACGGCGCCGCCCAGTCCGCCGCCGCCCACCATGCCGGCGATGACGACCATGGACAGGCCCAGCATGATGACCTGGTTGACCCCGGCCATGATCGTCGGCAGGGCCAGCGGCAGCTGGAGGCGGAGCAGGACGTCGCGGGGCGCGGTGCCGAAGGCCTCGGCGGCTTCGACGAGTTCGCCGTCGACCTGGCGGATGCCGAGCTCGGTCATCCGCACGCCGGGCGGCAGCGAGAAGACGATGGTGGCGATGATGCCGGGGACGACGCCCACGCCGAAGAAGATGATGCCGGGGATCAGGTAGACCATGGCGGGCATGGTCTGCATGAAGTCCAGCACGGGGCGCAGGACCGCGCTGGTCCGGTCGGAGCGCGCGGCCAGGATGCCGAGCGGGACGGCGATCACCAGGGTGACGAGGGTCGCGACCAGGACCAGGGACAGGGTGGACATGGCCTCGGACCACAGGCCGAGGGAGTCGACGAGCGCGAGGCCCGCGAAGGCGAGCAGTCCGGCGAGGAGGCCGCGCAGCCACCAGGCGGCGATGGCCAGGATCCCGGCGAACAGCAGCGGGGCGGGCGCCGACAGCAGTGCGTCGATGCCGTCGTCGAGGGTGGTGACGAGCGAGCCGATGGCGTCGAACAGCCAGGACAGGTGGCGCTGGAGGAAGCCGACGCCGCTGTCGGCCCAGTCTCCGAGGTGCAGGCGGGGCATCAGGCGGCCACCTCCGTGCAGCGGAGCGCGGGCCGTTGCTCGTCGCCGATGAAGCGCACGAGGCGGCCCTGCGGGACGGCGCCGACGACGGTGCCGTCCGCCGCGGTGACGGCGACCGGGTGCGGGACGCGGACGCTGACGGCGCAGACGTCGGCGAGCGGGGTGTCGGCGCTGACCGTGGGGCAGCCGCACCGGTCGGCGCCGGTGGGGGCCGGCGCCATGACGGCGTCGGCCGTCAGCACGCGCGAGCGGTCGACGTCCTGGACGAAGGAGGCGACGTAGTCGTCGGCGGGACGGGTGAGGATGTCCTCGGCGGTGCCCTGCTGGACGACCCGGCCGCCCCGCATGACGGCGATGCCGTCACCCAGCCGCATGGCCTCGTTGAGGTCGTGGGTGATGAAGACGATGGTCTTCTTCAGGGTGCGCTGGAGTTCGAGGAGCTGGTCCTGCATGTCGCGGCGGATCAGCGGGTCGAGGGCGCTGAAGGACTCGTCCATGAGGAGGAGGTCGGCTTCGGTGGCCAGGGCGCGGGCCAGGCCCACGCGCTGCTGCATGCCGCCGGACAGCTCGTCGGGCCAGGACTTCTCCCAGCCGCCGAGCCCGCACAGCTCCAGGGCCTCCGCGGCCCTGCGCTCGCGCTCGGCCCGGGGGACGCCCTGGACCTCCAGTCCGTAGCCGGCGTTCTCCAGGACGTTGCGGTGCGGGAACAGCGCGAAGTGCTGGAAGACCATGCTGATCCTGGTGGAACGGACGCGGCGCAGCTCGCGCGGGTCGAGGGCGGTGAGGTCCTCGCCGTCGAAGAGGACGCGTCCGGAGGTGGGCTCGAGGAGCCCGTTGAGCATGCGCAGCAGGGTGGACTTGCCGGATCCCGACAGGCCCATGACGACGAAGATCTGTCCCGGTTCCACTCTGAACGAGACATCGATCACAGCGGCCGTCGTGCCGTCGGCGCGCAGCCCCTCGCGGTCGGCGCCTTCTTCGAGCGCGCGGACCGCGGCCGCGGCGTGGCCGGGGTTCCTTGCGAACACCTTGTAGACGTGCTCGGCCTGGAGCGTGGACACATACACCTCACGGGTCGTACCTGAAACGGCGCGCCGCCTCCCGGGAGGACCGGGGGGCGGCGGCGCCGTGGAGCGGGGCGGGATCGGCCCGCGTGCGCCCCGCTCCGGCCGACCGGCCGGAGGGCGGGGTTCCGCTCCAGCGGCCCCCCTGCCCGGCATTCACGGCAGCAAACGCAAAGGTGAGTTACCTCACGTGCCGGCGTCCGCCGGGCCCAGGAGCGCGGCAGCCTCCCGGCGGGCCCGGTCCAGCCAGGAGGCGCGTTCTTCGGCGGTCGAGTCCCCGACGGTGCGGAACACCACCCGGCGTACGTCGCGGATCCCGACGTACGGCAGGACGCACGCCGACCAGATCCGGTCCAGGGGGTCGCCGAACTCGCCCTCCTCCCGCGCCGCGGGGGTGTCGGAGGTGTTCAGCACCAGGGCCCTGCCCGCCTTGAGGAGCCCGGCGGGCTCCCCCTGCGCGGTTCCCGGCTTGTAGGCCACGCGGTCAGCACGGCGGGCGGCATGCCCCACCAGTTCGGGTGGACGAACGCCAGGGCGTCGAGCGTCGCCACCTGTGTCCGGTGCAGCGCGACCTGCGCGACCTGCGCGTCCTGCGGGCTCGCGGCCTCCTCGACCGTCCCCGTCTCGTCGGCCGACAGCAGCGGCGCGAACCCCTCGGCGTAGAGGTCGTACGCCGACACCTCGGCTCCGCGCAGGCGCAGTACCCCGATGTGCATCCGTCCCCCGATGACCGACTCGAATTCGGATCCCCTGCCCCGTCATTGTCTCCGGCCCGGCGGGAAGCCCGGCGCGTTGGGGCGGGCGGCGCAAACGCGGCCGGTCCCCGTCGAAGCGCGCCGAGACCGCCGCACCGGGACGGACGCCCGACCGATGAGTTCTCGCGTGAACGGCAGTCATGGATCATGGCTGGTGCGCGTCGCCCGCGAGGCGGGCGACAGCGCACGAGCCGGATCCGGTTGACAACCGTCGTACGAGACACCGAGGACCGCAGATGCGCACTCTGATCAGCACCGCTTTCATCTCCCTCGACGGCGTCGTCGAGGCCCCGGGCGGCGAGCCCGGCTACCGCAACGCCGGATGGACCTTCAAGGACGTCGAGTTCCTTCCCGAGGCGTTCGCCATCAAGGGCGCGGAGCAGAAGGAGGCCACCGCGATGCTGATGGGCCGGACCAGCTACGAGGCGTTCAGCCCCGTGTGGCCCGACATGGCCGACTTCGCCGACTACAAGGTGCTGCCGAAGTACGTCGTCTCCACCACCCTCGCCGAGGAGGACCTGGTGGCGAACTGGGGCGAGACGACGATCCTGCGCTCCCTGGAGGAGGTCGCCGCGCTGAAGGAGACGGACGGCGGTCCGGTCATCGTCCACGGCAGCGCCACCCTGAACCAGGCCCTGTCGGACGCCGGCCTGATCGACCGCTACCACCTGCTCGTCTTCCCGCTCCTCCTCGGGGCGGGCAAGCGGCTCTTCAGCACCACGGACAAGGACGCCCAGAAGCTGAAGCTGGTGGAACACGAGGCCTACGCCAACGGCCTGCAGAAGCAGGTCTTCGACGTCCTGCGCTGAGGCCGCGCAGCCCCGCCACCGGGCCTCGCTCGTGGCGGGCTGGGGCATCGCGGCGGCCGCGGCACCCGGGGCGGTGACCTGGCCGGACCCTTTCCGTGCCATTACACGTGAGGGGGAATTCCGTGGATTCTCATGAGGGTTCGTCTCACTGCCGTTCACCCGGTGGTGTGTTGCCCGTCGCCTCGGGAGAGGAAGTTCGCCCCCATGGAACTGGACGTACCCGATTTCGGGATCCCTCAGAAGCTCGCCGCCCGCATGAGCATGGCCGAGCAGCACGAGTACCTGCGTGCGCGGTTCACCCGGCGCGGCGCGCTGCGCGCCGGCGCGGTGACGGCGGCCGTGGCGGGGCTGGGCCTGGGCGCGGGCGCGGCCTCGCCCGCGTACGCCGCCGCCCCGGCCCTGCTCTCCTCCGGGGAGCGGCGCGGGGTCGACGGCTCGCTGGCCGCGCCGTTCGGCCGGCACCTGCAGTTCGGGGCCGACCCGAAGACGCAGATGCGGGTCTCCTGGCAGGTCCCGTTCGCGGTGCGCAAGCCGTACGTGCGGGTGGGCACCAGCCCCATGGCGCTCGGCGTGAAGATCGACGCCGAGGTGCGGCACCTGACCACCCCGGTCCTGAACGGCGGCAAGATCGCGGCGGCGGAGCAGTTCTACCTGCACGCGGCCCTGGACCGGCTGCGGCCGGGCCAGACCTACTACTACGGGGTGGGGCACGACGGCTTCGACCCGGCCGACCACCGCAACCTGGGCACGCTGGGCACCTTCACCACGGCTCCGGCCCGCCCCGAGGGCTTCACCTTCACCGCCTTCGGCGACCAGGGCGTCAGCTACCACGCGCTGGGCAACGACGCGGTGCTGCTCGCCCAGAACCCCGCCTTCCACCTGCACGCGGGGGACATCTGCTATGCCGACTCCTCCGGCTCGGGCGGCCCCGGTGACACCTACGACGCCCGCACCTGGGACCAGTTCCTCGCGCAGACCGAGACGGTCGCCAAGACCGTGCCGTGGATGGTGACCACCGGCAACCACGACATGGAGGCCTGGTACTCGCCCCAGGGCTACGGCGGCCAGAAGGCCCGCTGGTCGCTGCCGGACAACGGCCCCGACCCGGTGAACCAGCCCGGCGTGTACTCGTTCGTGCACGGCAACGTCGGGGTGATCGCGCTCGACGCGAACGACGTCTCCTACGAGATCCCCGCCAACTTCGGCATCAGCGGCGGCCGGCAGACCGCCTGGCTCGACCGGCGCCTGGGCGAGCTGCGGCACCACCGCGACGTGGACTTCATCGTGGTCTTCTTCCACCACTGCGCGTTCTCCACGACGAGCTCGCACGCCTCCGACGGCGGGGTGCGGGACGTGTGGGTGCCGCTGTTCGAAAAGCACCAGGTGGACCTGGTCATCAACGGCCACAACCACGTGTACGAGCGGACCGACGCCATCAAGGGGAACAAGGTCGGGCGCAAGGTGGCGATCGGTGAGCGCACGGACCCGACGCGGGACGGCATCGTGTACGTGACCGCCGGCGCGGCCGGACGCTCGCTGTACAGCTTCCCGGTCCCCGACTCCTACGAGGGGCACGTCGCCGACCGCGACAGCGTGGACACCTACCGCTGGGTCAAGGGCGCGACGAAGGCGTCGGAGACGGTGGAGTGGTCGCGGGTGCGGTACACCGACTACTCCTTCCTCGCGGTGGAGGTGGAGACGGGGCGCTTCCCGAAGCTGAAGGTGAGCGCGCTGGCGGAGACCGGCCGGCGGATCGACCACTTCGAGATCCAGCGCGGTCCCGGCCGCTGAGCCGGCCGCGGCGCTCTGTCGCCCGGGGCGCCCGGGTGGTAGACCTGCGTCCTGGAGCAGAGGGGGCGGGGCGGCGTGGCGGACATCAGGCTCGGGGTCCTCGGATACGGCCTGCGCGGGGCCCTGGCCCGGACGGCGCACCGTCCGGGCCGGGGCGCCGTGGTGGCCGCGGTCGCCGATCCCGACCCGCGGGCCCGCGCCGGGGCCGCCGAGGCGTTCCCCGGCGCGCGGATCCACGCGGATCCGCGGGAGGTGATCGGGCAGCCCGGGATCGACGCCGTCCTGGTCCTCACCCCGGACCACACCCACGCCGAACTGGCGGTCCGCGCCCTGCGGGCCGGCCGGCCGGTCTTCGTGGAGAAGCCGCTGGACATCAGCGTGGAGCGCTGCGACGAGGTGCTGCGCACGGCGTACGAGACCGGCACCCGCCTGTACGTCGGGCACAACATGCGCCACATGCCGGTGGTCCGCCTGATGCGGGAGCTGATCGGGCGGGGCGCTGTCGGCGCCGTGAAGACGGTGTGGATCCGGCATTTCGTGGGCTACGGCGGCGACTGGTACTTCAAGGACTGGCACGCCGAACGCCGTTTCACCCACGGGCTGCTGCTGCAGAAGGCCGCCCACGACCTGGACGTCCTGCACTGGCTGGCCGGCTCCTACACCGAGGACGTTCAGGCCCTGGGCGACCTGATGGTCTACGGCGCGGTCCCGCACCGCCGGGCGGCGGGCGAGCCCAAGACGGCCGACTGGGACACCGAGGAGGGGCACTGGCCGCCGGGCACCCAGCGGGACCTCAACCCGGTGATCGACGTCGAGGACGTGTCGCTGATGAACCTGCGCCTGGGCAACGGCGTCCTCGCCGCCTACCAGCAGTGCCACTTCACCCCCGACTACTGGCGCAATTACACCGTCATCGGGGACGCGGGCCGGCTGGAGAACTTCGGGGACGGCCCGGGCGGCGAGGTCCGGGTCTGGAACGCCCGGCGGTCCTCCTACCGGGCCGAGCCGGACGCCCGCCATCCCGTGCCCGCGGGCCCGGCGGGCGGCGGGCACGGCGGGGCCGACCCGCTGCTGATCGACGAGTTCCTGCGCTTCGTCCGCGAGGGCGGGCGCACGGACACCTCCCCCGTCGCCGCCCGGATGGCCGTGGCCGCGGGGTACGGGGCCACGCGGTCGCTGCGGGACGGCGGGACCCCGCGCAGGGTCCCGCCGCTCGATCCGGTGCTGGCCGCCTATTTCGAGAACGGGCAGCGCAGGCCGGCCGGGTGAGGTGCCGTGCCGTGCCGTGCCGCTGGGCGCCTTCGTCTCCGCCCCGGCCGGCCGGAAACGGGGCGGGCGGGCGTTCGGGGGAACGCACGTCAGAGTGGAGGGCGGGGCCCGGGTGGGCCGAACAGGGGACGCGGGCGTTGTAGGGGGTGTCGTCGTTCCTGTGCCGAAAGGAAACTTCTGTGCCCCCTCTGGCCTTACCCGCCGCCGAGACCCTCCTGAAGCGGACCCTCGGCGAGCGCCGCATCGGGCTCGTGGCCTGGCGGCTGCTCGTGCTGCAGATCGCCCATCCCGTCGTCGCCGCGGGCATGGACCGGTACTCGACCTACCGCGCCCACCCCTGGCGGCGGATCGAGCACACCATGGAGAGCGGCAGCCGGCTGTTCTTCGCCGGGCCCGAGGAGCGGCATCTGGAGGTGGCCCGCCTCCAGCGGACGCACCGGCGCATCCGGGGGACGGACGCGGCCGGCCGGACGTACAGCGCGGAGGACCCCGAGGTCCGCGGCTGGGTGATGGTGACGCTGTACGAGTCCATGACGGCCATGCGCGAGCTGTCCGGGGATCCCCTGTCGCCCGCCGAACTCGACGTGCTGTACGCGGAGTTCCTGGACGTGTGTGCCGCCCTCGGGATTCCCCGGGAGGTGCTTCCGGCGAGCGCCGCCGAGGTCCCGGCGTACGTCGAACGTACCGTGCGGGAGGTCCTGGAGAACGGCCCCGAGGTGCGGCACATGCTCCACGGGGTGCTCCGTGAGGCCCCCGTCCCGCGTCGGCTGGGGCGGCTGGCACCCGCCTGGCCCCTGTTGCGCGTGGTGATCGCCCGGGCCGTGGCCGCCCTCACGGTCAGCGATCTGCCGCCGGCCTGGCACGAGAGGTTCGGGACCTCGCGCGGGCCCGCCGGCGCCGCGCTGTCCTGGACGCTGCACCACGGGCTGCGCCACGCCATGCACCTGGCCCCCGACCGGGTGCGCTACCGCCGCCGGTCGGTGAGTGGCGCCCCCGCGCCCGTGCGCGTCGCGGTGCCGCGGGCCCGGAGCGGCGGGGACGCGCGGCCGGCCCGGCTGCGGGCGTTCTTCCGCCAGGTGCTGGACCAGACCGGCAACGGCCGGGTCGACTCCGCGGACCTCCAGGCCATGGTGCACACCCTGTGCTGGCGGCTCGAACTGCCCGCCGAGCGGGAGGACGAGGTGTACGCCGCGTTCGAGGACTGGTGGCGGCAGCTCCGGGAGGCGGCCGACTCCGACGGTGACGGGGGCGTGGACTGCGGGGAGTTCGTCTCCGCGATGCTGGCCGGGGTGGACCGGGACCCGGCGTACCTGGAGGAGGGCCTCGTGCCGGCGGTGCGGGCGCTGTTCCGGGCCGCCGACGCCGACGGCAGCGGCTGCCTGGGGGCGGACGAGTACCGGCTGCTGTTCGGGGGGCCGCGGGTGCACCCGGCCGAACTCAACGAGGGCTTCCGGGAACTGGACGCCGACGGGGACGGCCGGGTCGAGGAGGCGGAGTTCGTGGCCGCGTTCTGCGCGTTCTTCACCGCCCGGACCGACAGCACCGCCGGGACGGGACTGCTCGGCCGGGCCTGAAGCCCGGGGGCGGCTCCGTGCCCCGGTGGTGACGGAGCCGCCACCGGTGGGCCTTGCCTGCATGGCCCTCGCCGCCGTGGCCCCGGCACGTTCCCTCCGTGGGTACTGCTTCCACGGGGGGCGGCCGGCGCCGTCGGCGCGGGTCAGCCCCGGGGCGCGGGCAGGGCGTAGCGCACGCAGCCGTCGTCGGTGGAACCGGTCCGCTCGAAGCCCGCCCGGGCGACCACGCCGTGGGACGGGGCGTTGTCCGCGTCGACGGAGGCGTGCAGCGTGGTCAGGCCGGGCTGTCCGAAGGCCCAGCCGGCGAGGGCGCGCAGCGCCTCGGTGACGTAGCCGTTGCCGCGGGCCGACGGCACGAGGTCGTAGCCGATCTCGGCGTTCCCGTCGGCGTCGGGGGCACCGTGGAAGCCGATGCCGCCGATCGCGCGCCGGTCGTCCTTCCGGACGATGACGTACGGGCCCCACCCCGGCCGGTACGTCCCCTGCTCCCTGGCCTGGCCCACCATCCCGGAGGCGACCCGGGTGCCCTCGCCGGGGCCGTCGGCCGCCCAGGCGAAGCCGCCCGTGCCGCCCGCGTGGAGATCGGCGGCGACCTGCGGGGAGACGTCGCAGAGGACGACACGCTCCGCTTCGACGGGGTCGGAGTACCAGCGCCAGACGGTGCGGCGGGGCAGGTCGCCGAGAGCGGCCCGGCCGGTCACCCACAGCAGGACCTGCCACGGGGTGCCGGCGGTGCGCGGCGCCTGCGGGAAGAGCCGGTCGAGGACCTGCTCGCACAGGCCGGAATCGGGCTCCCAGTCGTGCGTGCCCAGGGCGCCCAGGATGTCGTGGGTGTGCAGCAGGGTCTCCACGACGCCCATGGCGGCGAAGCCGTCCCCGCCGGCCATCCCGTACGGGTGCCAGGCGCGGTCCCCGGGGCGGGCCACGGCCACGGCGGCGGACAGCAGGCCTCCCGTGGCCTCGATGATCTCGATCAGCCCCTCGGGGGTGGTGCCCGGGTCCGCGCTGATCTCGAACGGGACGTACGCGCCGGCCGCGCGCCCGGTGAGCTGGGCCGCGTACGCGGCGAAGTCGCTGCCT
This sequence comes from Streptomyces sp. 3211.6, assembly GCF_003634815.1. Taxonomy (NCBI): domain Bacteria; kingdom Bacillati; phylum Actinomycetota; class Actinomycetes; order Kitasatosporales; family Streptomycetaceae; genus Streptomyces; species Streptomyces sp. 3211.6. The sequence goes on from NZ_RBXC01000001.1 coordinate 345,878, forward strand.
ATGTGGACGGCGGTGTCGTAACAGCTCCATTCCAGCCCGGCGGCGGGGGCGGACCAGTCGAGATGGGCCACCTTCCGGAGTGCCTCCGCGGTGAGGGATACGGACCGGTCGACTGCGTGGGGGGTCATGATCGTCATGGCTGGACCCTAGGGTCACCGCCTGCGCCGGAGCCACTGGATATCCGCGCGACGTCGGCCGGCCTGTTCCGCCGGGGCCGGCGGATCCGGGATTTCCCCGACCTCACGCCCACGGAGCCGCCGTGTCGGTCCGCTGTCGGAGCCGTCGGTCCGCTGTCGGCGGCTCGTCGGCGGCCCGTCGGCGGCGCACGACACCTTTACGGGAGACGGCCGGCCCCTCCAGCAGGGGCCCCTCTCCCAAGGAGTCATCGTGCACACACCCGTCACGGTCATCGGCGCCGGACTCGGCGGCCTCGCCCTCGCCCGCGTCCTGTACCTCCACGGCATCCCCGTCACGGTCTTCGAGGCCGAGCCCTCCGCGTCCGCGCGCCCCCAGGGCGGACTGCTCGACATCCACGACTACAACGGGCAGCTCGCCCTGGAGGCCGCCGGTCTCATGGACGAGTTCCACGCCATCGTCCTCGAAGGCCACCAGGCGATGCGGGTCCTCGACCCGGAAGGCACCGTCCTGCTCGACCAGCCCGACGACGGCACCGGCGGGCGGCCCGAGGTGCAGCGCGGGGCGTTGCGGCAGGTCCTGCTCGACTCCCTCCCGGCCGGCACCGTCCGGTGGGGGTCCAAGGTCCACGAGGCCCGCTCCCTCGGCGGGGGCCGCCACGAGGTGGCGTTCGCCGACGGCCACCGCCTCGTCACCGGCCTGCTGGTCGGCGCCGACGGCGCGTGGTCGCGGATACGGCCGCTGCTCACCCCTGCCGCACCCCGTTACACCGGCACCTCGGTCGTCGAGACCTACCTCTTCGACGCGGACACCCGCCACCCCGCCGCCGCGAAGGCGGTCGGCGGCGGGTCGATGATCGTCCCCGAGCGGGACGGCAGGGAGATCTTCGCGCACCGGGAGAGCGGGGGAACCCTGCACGCCTACGTGGGGCTGACGGAGCCGCAGGAGTGGTTCGCCGCCGTCGACTTCACCGATGCCGCCGGTGCGACCGCCCGGATCGCGCGGGAGTTCGCCGGGTGGGCGCCCGAACTCACGGCGCTCATCACCGACAGTGACACCGCGCCGCTCCTGCGCCCCCTCCACGCGCTGCCGGCCGGGCTGCGCTGGGACCGGGTGCCCGGGGTGACCCTGCTCGGCGATGCCGCGCACCTCTCGGCCCCGAACGGCGAGGGCGCCAACCTCGCGCTGCTCGACGGCGCCGAACTCGGCCGAGCCCTCGCCGCGCACCCAGACGACACCGAGGCCGCGCTCACCGCGTACGAGCAGGCCATGTTCCACCGGAGCAGCGAGGCCGCCACCTCCTGGGACGCCGCCGGCCACGACCCGGTGCTCGCGCTGATCCACGCCGCCACCGAGAAGCGCGCGTGAAACGGGCCGCGGCGGGCCGGGAGCGGGAGGTTCCCGTTCCCGGCGCGGCCGTGACACGATCCGGCGAGCGGGACCACGTGCCTCAGCGCCGTACGGTGACGCAGGGCTGGCCCGGCTGCAAGCTGCCGCCCTCGTAGAAGTAGCCGCAGATCCGGACGCCGTCGGCGAACGTCCACTGGACCGTCACGTTCACGTAGGCCCGGCCGTAGACGCAGCCGTTGTGGTAGCTCCCCCAGTAATAGGTGTCGGGCTTGCCGGGGTACTTGGCGACCAGGGCGGCCCGGTAGTTGCAGATGCCGTCGGGCTTGGTGCGCACGACGTTGCCCTTGTTGACGCGCAGGCCCGATCCGTCCACGTTGACGCAGACGTAGCCGGGGCCGGTGGAGGCGGTGCAGCCGCCCGCCGAGGCCGCCGCCTGGGGCGCCGTGGCGAGCGAGAGGGCGAGGGCCGCGGTGGCGCCGGCCGCGGCCGCGAGGAGTCGGCTGCCGGTGTGGCGGGCGCAGCGGTGTCCGGTGGCGGACTTGTCCATGACTGGCTCCCCTGCTGGTCGGAGGGGGCACAGTCGAACACGGGCCCGGGGGGCGCGGGAAGGCGTGCGGTCCGGGCGCGCCGAGGCCGCACGCGCGCCCCTGCCCGTCGCCCGCGGCGGGCTCAGTGGAGGCAGAGGCAGAACGGATGGCCCGCAGGGTCCGCGTACACGCGCCAGTTGGCGTCCGGGCGCAGCTGGTCGGTCCGTTCCAGCACGGTCGCGCCCAGGGCGAGCGCCCGGCTCTCTTCCCCTTCGAGGTCGTCGACGTCGAAGTCGAGGTGCAGTTGCTGCGGGCGCTCCTGGCCGGGCCACGCGGGCGGCCGGTAGCCGTCCACGCGCTGGCAGGCCAGGGGCGTGCCCTCGAACCCGTGCACCTCGAACCAGTCCGGATCGTCCGGGTCGGCGACCACCCGGCCGCCGAGCAGCGCCGCGTAGAACTCCGCCAGGCGTACCGGATCGGCACAGTCCAGCGCGACCGCCTGCAGCTTTCGAATCACCTACGACACCCCGTTCCTGGGTCACGGCCATCATGCCCCGTACGGAATCAGCCGTACCCGCGGCCACGACCGGCATGCGTCGCGGCGGGCGGACGCATGCGGCCGTCCGGGCGAAACCCGGGCGGGAGGACCACGTCCCGTCGAGATCCGTGTGCACGCCCGGGCGGACGGCGCCGCGTGGAGCGGCTGGTCCCCCGCGGTCGACGAGGTCGGCCAGGCCCTGGCGCAGGGCCGGCACGAACTCGGTGGACAGGCTCGTCAGGACGGGGTTGGCGGCCGCCGCCACGACGGCCGCGTGCAGGGCGATGTCCGCGTCGACGAACTCCGCCGTGTTCCCGGCGGCGGCCCTCGGCGGCCTTCCAGGGCCGCGCGGATGAGGGCCTCTCGGCGTCGGTCCACGCCGTCCTCGCGGCCGTCAACCGCGCCCGGCGGTCCGGCGCGGGCGCGTAGCGCCCGGCCGGGTGTCCCGGGCGGCCGGTGTCAGCGGTCCGCGCTGCCGTGCGGGCCGCCGAAGGCCTCGGCCAGGAGGGCGGCCGTCCGGGCCACCAGTGCGTTGTCGGCGTCCGCGTCCTGCGCGGGCTTGGTCGTCAGTACCGCGAGGACCAGGGGGGCACCGGCCGGGCGCCAGGCGATGCCGACGTCGTTGTTGGTGCCGTGGGAGCCGCCGCCCGTCTTGTCGCCCAGTCGCCACCCGGCGGGCAGCCCCTTGCGGAACCGCTCGCTGCTGGTGGTGTTCGCGCACAGCCACCGCGTCAGCAGCTCGCGGTCCGGGCGGGCGAGCGCGTCGCCCAGGACCAGCCGGGCGTAGGTGCGGCCGATGGCCCGGGGGGTGGTGGTGTCGGTGACGCGCTCCGGTTCGGCGCTGTTCAGTTCGGGCTCCCACCGGTCCAGGCGCGTCACCCGGTCGCCGAGGGAGCGGGCGAAGCGGGTGACGGCGGACGGGCCGCCGAGTTCGCGCAGCAGCAGGTTGGCCGCCGTGTTGTCGCTGTAGGTGATGCTCACCTCGCACAGCTCGCCGATCGTCAGGCCGTTGGCGAGGTTCTCCGGCCGCTTGGTCCACTCGGAGATTCCGGACCGCTCCACGTCGTCCAGGGTGTAGTGGATGCGGCGGGCGAGGACCGAGCCGTCGTGGTCGAGGTCGCGCAGGACCGCCGCGGCGGCGAGGGTCTTGAACAGCGAGCACATGGGGAAGAGCTCGTCCGCCCGGTGCGTGACGGCCCGTCCGGTGCCGGTGTCCAGGGCGTACACCCCGAGCCGGGCACCGTGCTCGCGTTCGAGCCGCTTCAGGGCCTCGGCCACCCGGGACCCGGCCGGCAGGGGTATCGGTACCGGGGCCGCGGAGGCGGGGGCGGCGCCGGCGAGGACGGCTCCGGCTCCGGCGGCGAGGGCGGTGAGCACGGTACGGCGGGCAGGGCGCATGGGCAGGGACCTCTTCCTTCGGGAAACCTTGTCGATCATGACGCACCGGGCGCATGCGGTGGTTCCGTCCCGGTTGCACCGGGTTCGGCCCCGTCGTCGTCCGGCGGCAGGGTCCAGAAGCGGTCCAGGGTGGCGAGCACGAGCCGGCACACCGTCTCCGGGTCGGCGCTGGCGAGGGGTTCGCGGGCGGCGACCGTCCGCATCAGGCCAATGCCCAGCAGCCAGGCCATGGCCAGATCGGCGCGCAGGGCGCCGTCCTGACCGGGGGCGAGGCCGGCGAGCACCTTCTGGTACTCCCCGCCCAGCTCGCGCAGCGTCCCCGTCGCCTCGTCCCCCCGGCCGACGGACCGCAGGTACACCTCCAGGGAGCGGTCGGCTCCCGGGGCGCTGCGCGTGAGCATCGAACGCAGGGCGGTCTCGAAGAGGTCCTCCGGCGCGGTCGCGTGCAGTTGCTCCAGGCTCCCCCGGGCCACGACCTCGGTCAGCAGGCCGTGTTTGGACCCGAAGTAGCGGAAGAGGAGCGCCTGGTTGGCGCCGGCCCGCTCGGCTATCGCCCTGACCGTGGTGCGCTCGTAGCCGCGCTCGGCGAACAGCTCGCCGGCGGCTTCGAGCAGCCGCAGCCGGGTGGCGGCGGCGTTGCGGGGGCGCTCCGCGGGCTGCGCTCGGGGGGATTCGTCCACGCTGTCGGTCCTCTCGGAAGGTCCGTCAGGATAACGGCCACAAAGCGTCGTTGACCGGCCGGATGGCCGGTCCTAGGTTGTAAGCAGCTGCTTACACCTCAGGGAGGCCGAAGTGACGACCAGTGGCACCACCCCCGTCGCCTATCCCTTCAACACCGCCGAGGGACTGCTGCTCGCCGAGGAGTACGAGCGCGTCCGCGACCGGCCCGGCCTGTTACGCGTGCAGATGCCGTACGGGGAGACCGCGTGGCTGGTCACCCGCTACGCGGACGCCCGCCTCGTGCTCGGGGACGCGCGGTTCAGCCGGGCGGCGGCGGCCGCGCACGACGAGCCCCGGCAGGCCGAGGGCCGTACCGACAGCGGCATCCTGGGCATGGACCCGCCCGACCACACCCGGCTGCGGTCCCTGGTGGCCAAGGCCTTCACCGTCCGGCAGGTCGAGAAGCTGCGCCCCCAGGTGCGCGCGCTGACCGCGGGCCTGCTCGACGAGCTCGAGGCGGCGGGCCCGCCGGCCGACCTCGTCGACCGGTTCGCACTGCCCGTCCCGGTGGCCGTGATCTGCCGTCTGCTGGGCGTACCGGTCGGGGACCGGCCGCGGTTCCGGGTGTGGAGCGACGCGGCGCTGTCGACCAGCTCCCTCACGGCCGAGGAGTTCGAGGCCAACCAGGAGGAGCTGCGCACCTATATGGCGGGGCTGATCGAGCTGCACCGCCGGGACCCGCAGGACGACCTGATGACGGCGCTCATCGAGGCCCGGGACGCGGACGGCGACCGTCTCTCCGAACTGGAGCTGGTCGACCTGTGCGTGGCGGTCCTGGTGGCCGGGCACGAGACCACGGCCTCCCAGATCCCCAACTTCGTGCTCACCCTCCTCGACCACCCGGACCAGCTCGCGCTGCTGCGCCGCGACCCCGGCCTGATCGCCCAGGCGGTGGAGGAGCTGCTGCGGTTCGTCCCCCTGGGCAGCGGGGCGGGCCAGGCCCGCTACGCCACCGAGGACGTCGAGGTCGGCGGCACCCTGGTCAGGGCCGGGGAGCCACTGCTCGTCGCGACCGGCGCGGCCAACCGTGACGCGCTGCGCTTCACCGCCCCCGGGGTCCTCGACATCCGCCGCCCGGCCAACCAGCACCTCGGCTTCGGCCACGGGGTGCACCACTGCCTGGGTGCTCCGCTGGCCCGCATGGAACTCCAGGAGGCCCTGGGGGCGCTGCTGGTGCGCTTCCCCGGGCTGAAGCTCATGGGGGACGTCACGTGGAAGACCGAGATGCTGGTGCGCGGGCCGCGCGTCATGCCGATCGGGTGGTGAACGACGTGACGTGGACCGTACACGTCGACGCCGGGCTGTGCCTGGGGTCGGGCATCTGCGCGGGGACGGCGCCCGAGGTGTTCGCGCTGGAGGACGACCGCGCCCGGCCGCGCGCGGAGCGGGTCGCCGCGCAGGAGCGGGTCCTGGAGGCCGCCGACATGTGCCCGGCGCAGGCCATCACGGTGCACGACGGCACGGCCGTGATCGCCCCCAGGCCCGGCTGACCCTGCGCCGGTCGGGGAGCGATCACTGCGTCGCCGGGGCGGGATGGACGGCCACCGCGTCGCCGGTACGGACGGTCCCCGGCTCCAGCACCTCCAGGTACACGCCGACGCAGGACAGCCGGCCCAGGTCGAGCACCGGCACGCGGTGCTCGCGGGCCACGGCACGCATGATGCCCGCGTCGGGCGGCAGTTCGCCGTGGCCCAGGTTGGGGACCACGCAGCGCGGCGTGGGCACGACGACCCGGAACAGGGCCGGGCCGATCCGGAGCGTGCCGCCCTGCCAGGAGTCCTCGGGGAACCCCGGCCCGCCCGGGAGGTCGACCACCAGGTTGGGCCGGAAGCGCAGGGCGTCGAAGTCCCCCGCCGGGTGGGTCCGCCGGAGGCTGCGCAGGCTGTTGGTGGTGACGAGGTGGACCCGGCCGAAGTCGAAGAAGGTTCCGGCGGCGACCCGTCCCGCGGTGATCGTTTCCCCGGTCGGGTCCACGGACGCACGCGGCCGCAGGACTTCGGGGAGCCCGCCCTCGTAGTCGGGCACCGCGCGTTCGAGCAGCCCTTGTTCCGGCGGCTGGCCCGACAGGGTCACCCGGCGGCCCAGCAGGGACGACAGCCGTGCGTCCAGCTCCGCGTCCCCGGCCGGCAGCACCGCGCCGCCGGGCAGCTCCACCCGGGCCACTCCCGGACCGGCCGACGTGCTCCGGCAGCCCAGCAGGGCGCCCCACTTGCGCGGGTGCTTCGCACTGGCGACCGCGCCGGCCTCGTCCAGCACGGCGAACGTCCGGTCGCCGGCCATCCCTTCCTCCGTGATCCGGGCGCTGGCCAGCGCCTCGCCGAGCATGGACTTGACCGGATACCGGCGCAACGCCGCCACAGTTCCCATGGACATGGACCGATTATCCGATCACTCCCGGCCGTCTCGGCAAGATCGGCGGGGTCGGCCGCCCGGCCCGCTCCGGGGTGCCACCCGTTCCGGGGTGCCACCCGTTCCGGGGCCGGGCGCCTCGGCCGGAACGTCGCCCGGTGACCTGCTCAGACCCCGGTGCGGGTCACCGGGATCCACAGCTGCGCATCGGAATGCGTCGGCTCGTCCCGGTTCTGGCGGGTGCGGAGGAGCTCCGGGCCCGGACGGTACTCGTACGGGTTGGAGGGGATCCACTGTGCGGCCACGTCGGCCCACATCTGCTGCAGTGCCTGCGGGAACGGCCCGCTGTTGTCGAACACGGCCCAGGTGCCCGCCGGGCAGTCCAGGACGTCGAGGTCCTCGGGCAGCGCTTCGGGAGCCGCGGCGGTGACCACGCAGTGGTAGTAGTCGAGTTCGCTGCCTTCCTCGAAGCCGTCCGACAGGCGCACCGTCGCCGAGACCACGCCCTCCGGGTCCTGGTCCGAGAGGCCGGCGATCCGCAGCATCGTCTGCGCCGGGATGCTCTGGATGTGCTCGGCGATGTGCGGGTTGACGCCCCGGTAGATCAGCGGGACGCGGGCCTTCTTGCCGACGACCCGAAATGCTTCCTTCTCCACGATGCGGTATCGCATGGTGCTGTTCCCTTCGATGGTGAGGCGGAAGGACAGCCGGGGCTGTGAGCTGAGAGCGGCGCCGGTACGCCTGGCCTCGCCGGGCCCGACGCCGTGCACGGCACGGAACGCCCGGGCGAAGGCCTCGCCTGAGGTGTAGCCGTAGCGGACCGCGATCTCCAGCAGGGTCGGCTCCCCCGCCAGGACCTCGGCCCCCGCGACGGTGAGCCGCCGGCGCCGGACGTACTCCGACAGCGGCATCCCCGCCAGTGACGAGAACAGCCGCCGGAAGTGGTACTCCGACGTGACCGTGATCCGGGCCAGTTCCGACACCTCGATGCGCTGGTCGAGATGCGCCTCGATGTACTCCATGGCCTGGTTCAACCGCTCCAGCAAACCCCGGCCTCCTTCCCTTTCGATCACCACGTTAGGAAGACCCAAGCCTGCCGCACCCGACAACCTGTGCCCGCTCCGGTCGGGTCCTGCCCGCTCCGCCGCTCCTGCGGGGTCCGGGCTGCCGGTCCCGGTCGGCTACCCTGCCGTAGCCGCGCGGCCGGGGAGGCCGTGGGGGGAGGGAGACATGGAGCACGATCTGGCCGCCCGGCCTGCCGAGGGACAGCTGTGTCCCGACTGCGGGCACACGCTCGTGGCCACCGACGAGCGGTTCCCCCGCTGGTGCGCGGACTGCGACTGGAACGTGGACCCCGCTCCCCCGGACTCGGAGCCCGGGCGGCTCGCCGCGGTCCGGCGCCGCCTGGCACGGCGGCACGGCGAGGAGCTCGCGGCCGCCATGACCGGCGGAGGGGCGGAGCGGCCGCGGCGCGACGCCGCCGCGCTGCTCGCCCTCGGGCTCGCCCTGCTGGTGCACGGGGTCACGCTGGTCCTGGCGGTGGCCGGGATGCTGCTGGTCGTGCTCGGGTGGGCGACCGTGGTCCAGCCGATCGCCGGGGCGGTGCTGCTCGTGGTGGCGTTCGTCCTCCGGCCCCGGATGCACCGGATCCCGCAGGACGGGCCCGTGCTGTACCGGGCCGACGCGCCCCGGCTGTTCGAGCTGATCGACGACGTGGCCGCCGTCACCGGCACCACGGGAGTGCACGCCGTGGTGGTCGGCGGCGACGTCAACGCCTCGGTGACGGCCTGCGGATGGCGCCGGCGCCGCGTGCTGTTCCTGGGGCTCGGGCTGTGGGAGGTCCTCGCACCGCCGGAACGGGTCGCCCTGCTGGGCCACGAGCTCGGCCACTTCGCAGGCGGCGACGTCCGGCACGGGCTGCTCACCCACCAGGCGCTGCGCTCCCTGGACCTGTGGTTGGACACGCTGGCCCCCAGCCGCGCGCACACCGTATGGGACACGCTGTTCAACATCCTGGCGTTCCTGCCCCGCTGCGCGGTGTACGGGCTGCTGGTACTGCTCGATCACCTGACACTGCGCGCTGCCCAGCGCGCGGAGTACGAGGCCGACCTGAACGCGGCACGGGCGGGTTCGACCGGCGGCGCGGTGGCGCTGATGGAACGGCTCCTCGTCGCCGGCTCCGTCCACACGCTGCTGCGCCGGGAGTCGGTGGCCGCCCAGATGACGGGCGGGGCGGCCGGGCGCAAGGCGCGGGAGGCGGCCGAGCGGGGGCTGTGGGAGCGGGTCGCCGCACACGTGTCGTCCATCCCGGCCCACGAGTACGAGCGGCTGCTCCGGGCGTCCGCACGGCGCGGGCACGGCGTGGACGACACCCACCCGCCCACCCACCTGCGCCTGCAGTGCCTGGCCCGGAGCGAGCCCCGGCCGGCCCGGGTCGACTTCGGTGAGGAACGGTCCACGGCGGTCGCCGCGGAGCTCGCCCCGGCCCGTGCGACGGTGGCCCGGCAGGTCGTCAGCACGGTGCGGTAGCGCGGCGGGTGCCTGACTCCTCGCCGTCCGCAGGCACCGCGCGCGCACGCAGGACCATGAGCGTGCCCTCCAGCTGCGCCACCATGGCGAAGGGGAACCGGTCGGCCTCCAGGCAGAGGGCCACGTCATCGCGATGGACCCCTCGGAACCCCTGCCGCACGCCCTCCGCCAGATCGGCGGCGGCGCGCGCCCCGGCGGCGCGCCGCAGGAACTCGTCCGCGGGCACATCGACCCCCGCGGCCCGCCCGGCGATGTACTGAGCGCACGCCAGATCCTCATCGGCCCGGCCGTCGTCGCCCGTGACCACGAACGTGACGCTCGGGCTCCCGCATCCCCGCAGGACCTGAGCCGTCGCCTCCGCGACCACGAATCCGGCGCACAGGATAAGCGGCGCGTCCATGACCGCGAGGGCGCCGACGGTCCCTGCGGCGGTCTTCTGCACGACGGTACGTCCGCCGAGGTCCGTTGACCGGAGGAAGCCGGGCGAGTTGACCGCGTCGAATCCCGGTGCGGGCGCGCCTCCGCCTGCGCCGGGCGCCGGGTGCAGAACCGCAGGGCCACTTCCCCCGGCCCGCCGGGCCCGCTAGATTGAACGCGTTCAGTTGAATGCGTTCAAATCAATAGGGGGAGATCATGGACGTCGGCGAGAGCCAGGCCGTCGCGGTGACCGCCGCTCACAGGCTCCAGCAGGCCTTGGCCGTGGCCGCGGCGGTCATCGCCGCGCCCGTCACGGTCTGGGGGGTCTCGTCCGGGATCGGCGGCCTGTTCGTGGTGACCTGCCTCGTCGCGGCGCTCCCCCTGCCGGCACTCCGAGCGCCCCAGCACTTCGTCGTCACCTGCGTGGCCGCGGGGCTCGGACTGCTCGCGTGGGGGGTGCTGGCCGTCATGTTCGGGATGTTCGTGTACTGGCCCTCGGCGCTGGTGCTCCTGTGCGCCGCGCTCGCGGACCCGCGCCAACGCCCCGTCACCGCCAAGGTGACCGGCGGCCTGGGGGCGGCGATCGCCGCGGCCGCCCTCGCCGGCTACGCCGCCTTCGCCTGGCACTTCTACATCGCTCCCGCACTGGCCGAGCCCCACACCTACCGCGCCGTCACCGAGCGCGGGAACTACCGGAACCTGGGGGACATCGAGCAGCGCCTGGCGCCGCTCGGAGCGACCGGCGTGACGGGCACGGAATCCGACGAGGGCTCCTACCTCGACGTCCGCTTCCCGGAGCACCTCTCGGCACCGGAGCGGGAGCAGCTGAGGGCGTGGATCGCCCGGCTGCCCGGCATCACCGGGGTCGGCCTCTGCCCGGTGTCCACGTGCGGCTGAGGAACCGCGCCCGCGGGTGGCGTCCGGCCGTTCTCGCACCGGTGGGGGGCGGGCCTGACCACATCCTGCGGGTTCGGCAGCGAACCACTCGGCGGAGATCGCGCCGGGGCAACCGGTAGGCCATCCCGGGCCGGTCGCGGGCCCACCGGGCTGCGGACCGAAGAATCTGCCGCCGGCGGCAGCCAGGTCCCCGTAGCCTCCGGTCATGGCCGGCCGGAGCGGGCGGTGCGGGTCCTGGTCTGACGGGGAGGAACGCTTTACCTGTTACTGGATGGCATGTTCCGGTCAACACTGCGAGGCTGCGTAGCGCCGTCCCCCGAACCGGGGCCCGGCGCGTCTCACCCACGGCGCCCGCGCGAGCGGGCCGCCCCCCGCGGTCGTCCGCCGGCTCACCCGGCCGGGGCGGGGCGACCACCGAGCCGGCCGGGATCCCGGCCGCCGAGAAGGAGTTGAGTGTGAGAGCCACCCCCCACAAGGCCTTCGCCGCCACCGTGAGCACCGTCGCCGCGCTGGCCGCGGCCGCGCTGCTCCCCGCCGCGCCGGCCGCCGCCGCGCCGGCGCGCGACACCGCGTCACAGGCCGCCGCCGTGCACGCCGGCCCCGCGTCCCGGGCCGACGCCTGCACCCCGGCCCAGGTGGTCGCCAACGGCGGCTTCGAGAGCGGCACTTCGCCCTGGAGCCAGTCACAGACCGGGCTGATCACCAACCGCACGGGGCAGAGCGCCCACTCCGGAGGCTACTTCGCCTGGCTGAACGGTGTCGGCACGACGCACACCGACACCCTCTCCCAGAGCGTCACCGTCCCGGCGGGATGCAGCACCGCCACCCTGACCTTCTGGCTGCACGTCGACACCGCCGAGCGGACCACGTCGGTCAAGTACGACACCCTGACCGCGAAGATCGGCAGCACGACGCTCGCGACGTACTCGAACCTCGACAAGAACACCGGGTACGTACAGAAGTCCTTCGACGTCTCCGCCTTCGCCGGGCAGACCGTGACGGTCGCGTTCGCCGGCTCGGAGGACTCCAGCCTCCAGACCAGCTTCGTCGTCGACGACGTGGCCCTCGACACCTCCGGCGGCACGGTCCCGCCGACGGACTCCACCCGGACCCCGGCCGCTCCCTCGTACACCGTGAACCTCAGCAGCGACACGAGCGGCTTCGTGTGGACCGGCCATGAGACCGCCTCGTTCACCAACGCCTCCGCCACCCCGCTGAGCGAGGTGTACCTGAGGCTCTGGGACAACTACCACGGCACCTGCCAGGCCATGCCGATCGCCGTCGGCAATGTCACGGGCGGCACCGCCGGCGCGCTCTCGGTCGCCTGCACCGCCCTGAAGATCGACCTGCCGGCCCCGCTCACCCAGGGCCAGAGCGCCACGATCGGCTTCGACCTGTCGATCACCGTGCCCAGCGGCGCGGACCGGTTCGGCCACGACGGGGCGTTCAGCAACATCGGAAACGCCCTGCCGGTGCTCGCGGTCCGGGACGGCGCGGGCTGGCACCTGGACCCGTACACCAACAACGGCGAGTCCTTCTACTCCCTGGCCTCCGACTTCAACGTGACGCTCGACCACCCGAGCAGCCTGCTGGTACCGGCCACCGGCACCTCGGCCGACACCCCCGGCACGAGCGGACGTACGGTCACCAAGGCGACCGCCTCCAAGGTGCGCGACTTCGCCTGGGGCGCCGGACCGTTCAGCAAGATCTCGGGGACCTCGGCCGCGGGCACGCCGATCAACATCTACTCCGTGTCCGGGATCAGCGCGAGCGACGCCCAGTCGATGCTGAGCACCGCGAAAAGCGCCGTCGACGCGCACGCCGCGCGGTTCGGCGCGTACCCGTACGGCGAGCTGGACGCGGTCATCGACAACAACTACTGGTTCGGGGGCATGGAGTACCCCGGCTTCGTCCTCGACCTGGTGAGCACCACGGCGCTGACCCACGAGATCGGGCACCAGTGGTTCTACGGCATCGTCGGTGACGACGAGTACGCGAGCCCCTGGCTGGACGAGGCGTTCACCGACTACGCCACCGACCTGGCGCAGGGCAAGACGGGCACGAGCTGCTGGAACAGCGTCTCGTGGGCGTCCTCGGCCGAGAAGATCACCAACTCGATGGCCTACTGGGACGCGCACTCGTCGCGGTACTCGACCGTCGTGTACGGCTACGGCAAGTGCGCCCTGCACGACCTGCGGCGCCAGCTCGGCGACAGCGTGATGGCCAAGCTGCTGAAGGACTACGCCGCCTCGCACTGGTACGGCGTCTCCACTACGGCCGAGTTCAAGGCGGCCGCCCAGGCGGTGTCGCCCACAGACCTGACCTCGTTCTGGACCCAGCACCGCATCGAGGGCTGACACCGACGGGCACGGTCCCGCCCGGGGGCAGGCCCCCCGGGCGGGACCGGTGCCGGTCCGGCGGTCAGGGCCTGAGGCGTCAGGCCCGCCCGGCCCGCTCGGCGGCCCGGCTGCGGAGCAGTTTCTTGTCCGGCTTTCCCGCGTCGGTCAGGGGGAGCTCGTCGACGAAGACGATGCTCGCGGGCTCGTACATGGCGCCCTTGCGCTCGCGCACCACGGCGCGCAGCTCCTCCTCCCCGACGTCGCCGCCCGGCGTGCGGACGACGACGGCGTGGACCCGTTCCATGCGGTGGGCGTCGGGGACGCCGAGGACCGCGCTCTGCAGGACCTGCGGATGGGAGTTCAGCACGTCCTCCAGTTCCACCGTGTACACGTGGCCGCCCACCACCACGATCATGTCCTTGAGCCGGTCCACGATGGTGACGTAGCCGTCCCCGTCGACGAACCCGATGTCGCCGGTGTGCAGCCAGCCGTCGCGCAGCACCTCCGCGGTGAGTCCGGGCTGCTTCCAGTAGCCCTTCATCACGTGCGGGGAGCGGACGCAGATCTCTCCGTGCTCGCCGGCCGGCAGGTGGCGTCCTTCGGGGTCGCGGACGGCGACCTCGACGCCTTCCATGATCTTCCCGGCGGTCCGCAGCAGCTCCGGGCGCCGGGGATCGTGGTCCTGGGGGGAGAGCATGCTGATGCCGCCCGCTTCGTTCTGGCCGTAGAACTGGTTCAGCACGGGGCCGAAGCGGCGGACGGCCGCCGCGAGGCGGGCCGGGGAGGAGGCGCAGCCGCCGTAGGTGAGCATGCGCAGGCTGGAGGTGTCGGTGCGGTCGACCTCGGGGTGGTCCATCAGCTGGTAGAGGAGCGGCGGCAGCAGGAAGGTGTGGGTGATGCGCTCGCGCTCGACGGCCGCCAGCACGGCGCCGGGCTCGAACCCGTCCAGCAGGACCACGGCGCCGCCGCGGTGCAGCGTGCTGTCCGCCATGAAGCCCGCCGCATGCGCGAGGGTGGTGCACACCAGGGTCCTGACCTGCCCTTCCTCGGACCAGTCGGGGCCGATCGACACCCACTGCCCGAAGGTGGTGCAGATGGCCTTGGGGTGGCCGGTGGTGCCGCCGGTGTGGCGGATCGTGCAGATGTCCTCGGGGAGCGCGGCGCCCTGCAAGGCGTCGGCGGACTCCGCGGCGGCGAGCGCCAGCAGGTCGACGCCGAGGCCGGAGCCGAGGCCGGCACCCTCGCCCCCGCCGAGGAGCAGTACCCGCTCCAGCGGCACCCGCCGCGCCAGGTCGGCGGCGCGCTCGGCGTAGGCGGGGTCGACTATGAGGGCCCGGGTCTCGACGTCCCGGAGGATGTCGGCGTGCACTTCGGCCGAAAGACCGGCGTAGAGGTGGTTGACCGCACAGCCGAGCAGTCCGGCCGCGTAGCGGGCCGCGATCGTCTCGGGGAGGTTGCCGGCGAGGAGGGTGACCGTCTGGCCCCGCTCCACCCCTTGGGACCGCAGGGCACGGGCCATGGCGTGGACGAGGCCGCGCAGTTCACCGGCGGTCAGGCGCCGGTCGTGGTGTACGAGGGCCTCGCGGTCCGGTTCCTTCTCCAGGGCGTCGAGGATCTCCTCGACGTGGCTGTGGAAGCGTCCGGTGGTGTCGTCCATACCCATCCCTATTGGTTGACTTGAGCAACTAGCGGGAGGTTAACGGCCGATGATCCACAAGCCCAAGCCGGACGCCGACATCCAGCCACGTCCGCCGGGCGGTTACGACGACGGGCGCGCCGTCGTCGGCGAGGGGGGTCAGGGCTGCGGTGCCTGGCGGCGGAACACGGGGAGGGCGACCGCGATCTTCACCCCGGTGGAGATCGTCAGGGCCTGGAGGAAGGGCATGCCCATGAGCCACAAGGCCACCATCATGACCGTCAGGACCAGGAACGCGGGCAGCAGGTGGGTCCGCGTGATCACCGTCTTGAGGTGGCCGGCCCGGCTCCGCCGCCGCTCGGGCGTCCCCGGCGGGGGCGCGGTCAGGCCCTGCTCCTCGGCTCGCGACATCGGCGGCTGCCCTTCCCTCGCGCTCGGCCCCGGCAACGAGCCTCGTGCGGGCTCCGGCGGCCTGCCACCGCTGCCGCCCGCCCGCGCCGCCATCCGGGGTACGGGTTCACCTTGCCGGGCAGGTGGGCCGGTTGCGCCGCGGCGGTCGGCGGGGGTGCGTACCCGCAGGTGCTCTGGCGGGCCGGGGGCGAACCATGATTTATGCTTCTGAGCGGCCACGGGGCGGTGGCCGCCGCCGATGCGGCAACTGCGGAACGGTCGGTCCGGCCGGTCGAGGGGGCGACCCGCGTCGCGGCCTTGGTCCGGACGGGGACCACAAAGCTGATCATGTAGATCCTGGGGAATCGAGTGGCCGCCGACAGGCGTCTCGGTGGTGTGGGGCGCCCAGCCCGCCCGCCCCGCGAAAAGAAGATCCCCAGGGAGAAGTGAGGTATGCCAGTGATCTGCGTCGGAGGCATGATCGGGATCGGCAAGACGACCGTTGCCGAACTGATCGCCAAGGAGCTGGGCAGCGAGGTCTTCTACGAGAGCGTGGAAGACAACCCGATCCTGCCGCTCTTCTACACGGCGAGCCCCGAGGAGATCCAGGCGAAGCGGTACCCCTTCCTGCTCCAGCTCTACTTCCTCCAGACGCGGTTCGCCGCGATCAAGGAGGCGTACAAGCAGGGCGACAACGTCCTCGACCGCTCCATCTACGAGGACTGGTACTTCGCCAAGGTCAATCACGACCTGGGCCGGATCAGCTCCCTCGAAATGCAGGTGTACGAGGGGCTGCTCGACGAGATGATGCGCGAGATCGAGGGCCTGCCGTACCGCAAGGCGCCGGACCTGATGGTCTACCTCAAGGCGGACTTCGAGACGGTGCTGCACCGCATCGGGCTGCGGGGCCGTGATTTCGAGCAGGACGAGAGCCTCGTGGAGTACTACCGGACGCTGTGGTCGGGGTACGACGACTGGGTGCACAAGCACTACTCGGCCAGCCGGGTCCTGGTGATCGACATGAACCACACGGACGTGGTGAACAACCCGGAGGACGCGGCCCGCGTGGCACAGGAGGTCAAGGACGCCCTGGCAACGGGCGAGCGCCCGCTCTAGGGGCGGTCCGGGCCTCCGGCTCGTGACCGGAGGATTCGGGTACTCCATCGCCCCGGCCCGGTGGGGTCAGGGCGTGTGGTCGCGGGCGCGTTCGTAGCGTTCGTAGACCACCTGGGAGCCGAAGGTCCTGGTTTCGAGCAGGTTCAGCCGGATGTCCTCGGGGACCGGCGGCAGGAAGGGCGTGCCGCCGCCGACGACGACCGGGTAGCGGAACACGCGCAGTTCGTCGACGAGGCCCAGTCCGATCGCCGCCGCGGCCAGGCCGGCGCCACCGATCCCGACGTCCTTGCCGGTGGCTTCGCGCGCCGCCGCGGCCTCCTCGGCCACCGGCCGCCGGGCCAGCCGGGCGTTGCCCCGGACGGTGTCGAGCGTGCGGCTGAAGACGGTCTTCGGGAGGGCGCACCAGACGTCGGCGAACGCGGACCTGAGGTCGTCCTCGCGCAGCGACGGGTCCGTCTCCCAGGGGAGCATGCACTCGTAGAGCCTGCGGCCGCACAGGAAGGCGCCGAGTTCGCTCGTCTGCTCGAGGTGGGCACGGAACTGCTCGTCGTCGGGGACCGACCACTCGAACCCGCCCTCGCGGTCGGTGATGAACCCGTCCACCGAAACGCCCATGGAGTAGACCAGCACGGCGCCACCACCTTCGCGGGGGGAGTGCGGCGGTGCCCCGGCCGCAGGGCGAGGCAATCACGAAGCCGGCCGCCGGCGCCACCCGGACACACCGAAAGGCCCGGCCGGGAAGTCCCGCCGGGCGTTCGATGTGGCCGGCCTGCGCGCCTGTGCGGCGGCTTAGTACCAGTGGTTGGCCTGCCAGAAGTTCCAGGCGCCGACGGGGCTGCCGTAGCGCTCGTTCATGTAGTCCAGGCCCCACTTGATCTGGGTGGCGGGGTTGGTCTTCCAGTCCGAGCCGGCGGAGGACATCTTCGACGCGGGGAGGGCCTGGACCAGGCCGTAGGCGCCGGAGGAGGAGTTCGTGGCGGTGTAGTCCCAGCCGCTCTCGTGGGTGACGATCTTGTCGAAGGCCGCGAACTGCGCCGGGTCCTTGATCATCTGCTGGGCGATCGCCTTGGCGCTCGTCGGGGCGGCCTGCGCGGGGACGGTGGCGAGCATCGAGCCCGCGACGCCCAGGGCGAGGACGGTACCGGCGAGGGTCTTCTTCGAAGCGGCGATGCGGCGGATGACGGCGTTGGACACGGAGGAACCTTCCGACGGGAACAGGGGCGGTCGCGGCGCATGCCGGAGCATGCGTGAGCCACTCACACGGGGGAGAGGGGTTCGACCGGGCGGGGGGCGCTGCGCCCCGGCCGCCGTGGCGACAACACCAGTTAGCCAGGCCCCCGCCGCCCTGGCAACGCCCCCCTGCTACTAACGCCCTTCGGGGGCGGGGCGGAAGGTCCCGGCCCGGCCGTGAGGGTGTTCCCGCTGGTGAGGAGCGGGGCGGGGGGCCGGGGCGGGGGCTACTAGGCGGGGCCGGATGTGACGTGGGTCCTGTGGGCCGCCTCACCGCCCAGCGGCCCGGATGTCACGTTATGTGTCCGCTCGTACCCTGTCGGGTGCGTGGCCCGGGCCACTTCCGGCCGGTGAATCGAAGGAAACGGGCGCGTCGAACGCAGCTTTCCGGCCCTACGGCTCGCGCGACGGCCGTGGCAGGCCGGTGGTCACGCGGCTCCACAGGGAGCGCGTGGCGCCGAATCCGCTCTCGTGCGTCCAGACATGGGCGCAGCCGGGGCACTGGAGGTGGAGGAGGCTGCCCTTGTTGGAGAGCAGGTAGCGCCAGTGCCGGGAGCAGGTCCGGCGCTCCGCGCACGGCTCGCAGTCCCGGGTGTCCTCACAGCCTGGGCAGGGGACCCACGCCCGGCGGCCGATGTCGGCCTGCGGGTCAAGCGGCAGCACGGCCGCCCCCGCGCACGGGCAGGACTCCGGCCGCCACCAGGTCGTCGTAGAGGCGCTGCTGCTGCGCGTCGAGGCCGGAGTAGAGCAGGTCGTACGCCTCCTCCTCCCCTCTCAGCACCTCCAGCGGGTCCCAGTCGGGGCCGAGCGCGGCCATCACCTGGGCGCGCCGGAGGATCTCCTGCGAGGTGAGGTCGACGGAGAAGTCGGCCGGTTCTTCGGGCGGTGTGACGTGGTGCGAGGACATGAGGCCGAACTTAGGTAAGCCTTCCTTCCCGGTCAAGGGAGGGTGCGCGGAGTCACATCAGGCCACCGGAGGGCGGCGTCAGGGTGCCGGCGGGCGCGGGGTCCGCGGCCCGGCGGGCCGACGCCCAGGGGGTTCGCGCAGGCGTTCCGCATCGGCGGCACCGGTCGGATGCAGCCGAATCGTTTCGACAGCTCAGGGCGGTATCGCGGGGCCGGATCCCGGGGAGCCTGAGGGGGACCGACGGCTCCGGATACCTCGCCCCGGGCGGCCGCGCGCCGCTCCGCGGCAGGGCACGCGCCGCCCGGCGCGGCCGCCCGGCCCCTCCCCCGCAGCCCACCGCCCGCCGCTCCGCCCGCGCCACGACACGGCCGGGACCGCTGTCCGCGACACCCTCACGCCTGGAGGCACCCCCCATGAGCACACCCCAGTGGAGGCAGCTCACCGACCACCTCATGAGCGTTCCCGAGCAGGTCTACGAAGGCTGGAACAGCCGGGACGGCTGGGACAACTACACGCGCTGGGGCGAGGAGTTCGGCGAGAACGGCGTCGCCTGGTGCGTGATCTTCGACTGGTGCATGTACCACGACACCGGCCTCGACGCGATCGTGCCGAAGGTCGACAACGTGAGCGCCTTCGCCGCGTGGGCCAGGGCACGCGGCCAGTGGTCCGAGTACCCCTCCGTCGGCGCCTGGGTCGACTTCGGCGACGGCGCCCACACCGAGATCGTCACCGGCTTCGACGCCGACACCGTGTACACCAAGGGCGGCAACAGCATCCAGGCCGGATCCGAGGACCACGGCCAGGGCAACGGCGTCTGGTCGCACTCCAACCCGCGCCGCAGCAGCTACGTCACCGGCTACTTCGCCCCCCGCTACCCCGACGGGCAGTGCCCGCCCACCGCCGACCCCGGCGACCCCCGCGGCGGGCCCGCGGTCACGGCCTGGCGGTGGTCACCGCCCGCGGGCGCCTTCGAGCCGTTCCCCGGGGCCGGGTTCTTCACCGCCGGCCGGTGCAGCCCGGTCGTCGCCGCCCTGCACGGCCGGCTCGTGGCCGTCGGGTGCGACCGCTACGAGAGCTCGGCGGACGCCGACGTCTGGGGTCCCGGCGACGTCCGCTCCTACCGGGCCTGGCAGCACACGCTCGGCTACACCGGCTCCGCCGCCGACGGGATCCCCGGTCCCACGTCCTGGGCCAGGCTCCAGGTGCCCCGCGTCGAGGACTGACGGTGGGGGCGGACGGCCCGCAGACCGCACGGCCCGTCAGTACGAGTGGTCGACCGTCACGTCCGCCGACAGCCG
Organism: Streptomyces sp. 3211.6; assembly: GCF_003634815.1. Lineage (NCBI taxonomy): Bacteria > Bacillati > Actinomycetota > Actinomycetes > Kitasatosporales > Streptomycetaceae > Streptomyces > Streptomyces sp. 3211.6. The sequence goes on from NZ_RBXC01000001.1 coordinate 365,654, forward strand.
CAGGGCTGCCTCGGCCGGGGCCCCGCGCAGGCCCAGCAGGGTGAGGGTCAGGGCGTCGATCACCGTGAGGTGGGCCAGCCGGCTGGCGACGGTCTCGAGTCCGAACACCAGGTCCTGGCCGCCCGCGACCAGCGTGCAGTCGCCAGCCTCGCTCAGCGGCGAGCGGGCGTAGCTGGTGAGGGCGACGACCTTGGCCCCGGCCCGCCGCGCGCGCCGGGCGGCGTCCACCGTGCTGCGCGTGGCGCCCGTGTGGCTGATGGCCAGGCAGACCCCGGCGGGCGGCAGCTGCGAGGCGACCAGCTGGGCGGTCAGCGGGTCGGCCGGTGCGTCGACGGCGAAGCCCAGCGCGCGCAGCCGGTACGCGGCGTCCAGCGCGACCGCGCCGGACAGTCCCGCTCCGACCACCAGGACCCGGGGGGCCGCGCCGACCAGTCCGGCCGCGGTGCGCAGCCGCTCCGGGGTCACCGTCACCGCCACGCCGTCCAGCGCCTCCCGGGCCGCGCGGACCGTGTCGCCCAGGGCGCGGGCGGCCGGGTCCCGCCCTGCTCGCCACGCTGCGCCCGCTGTGGGGCCGCGGTCTGGCGGGCGGGCTGCTCTCGCTGCTGGCGTACGGGCTGGTCGTCTGGGCGCAGTCCCGCGGCGACCTCTCCACGATCGCCGCCCTGCGGGAGACCAGCATCGTCTTCGGCGCCCTGATCGGGGCGGTCGTATTCCGTGAGCGGCTCGGGCACCGGCGCATCACCGCCAGCCTCGCCGTCCTGGCGGGCATCGCCGTGCTCCAGCTCGCCGCCGGCTGATCAGGCGGGGACGAGGACGTCCTCGTGGGCCCCGTCGAGGACGAACCCGTTGTCGAAGCGGACGCGGACCGTGACCCGGCTCCCCTCCCCGTGGAAGGCGGTCCACTCCGCTTCCAGGGCGGCGACCTCGTCCTCCAGCCGCTTCCTGCTCTGGGCGGGCATCGTGTGGCCGTAGTCGCCGAGCAGCGCTTTCAGGCGCTCGTACTCGAGGACCGCGTGGCTCGGGGGCCGCTGACCGTCCACCCGCTCGACGGTGCCCTCGGTGCCCGCCGCCAGGGACAGGAAACCGACGACGGCGTCCCCCGGCCGCGCGACCGCCTCGGCCAGCCCGATGTCCACGGTGAGCCTCACCCGCCGGCCTTCCTTCAGGGTCATCGTTCCTTCGCCCCTCTCCCTCGACGCGTGCCCCGGGGACCGCCCGCGGCGCTGCCATTATCGGCGGGGCGGGCCGGCTTCCCCACCGCGGCCGCCGGGCCGGGAGAGTGCGGCGGACTACCGGCGGGGGCTCCCCAGGCCGGTCAGCAGGACGTCCAGGGCCAGGTCGGTCGCCTCCTCCAGGGGGGTGTCGTCGAGGAGGGAGCCCACGGCCAGGGTGGCCAGGCCGTGGACGGTGGAGAAGGCGACCTGGGCGAGGCGGACCGGGTCTCCCGGGCGGACGACGCCCTCCGCCTGGGCCCGGGCGATGAGTCCGGCGGTGGTGTCGAGGCTGCGGTGGCCCAGTTCCCTGAGTTCGGCGCTGGAGTCCTCGGCGTGCTTGGCGCTGAACATCAGGTCCAGCAGGGGCGCGTGGGCGACGGCGAACTCCACGTACGCCCGGCCCAGGGCCGCCAGGCGCGCCGGTACCGGCCCGGGCGCCTCGGCGGCCCCGCGCAGGCGCTCGTTCAGCCGGGTGAAGCCGCTGACGGCGAGGGCGTCGAGCAGGGCCTGCCGGTCGCGGAAGTGGCGGGACGGCGCGGCGTGGCTCACGCCGAGGTCGCGGGCCAGGGCGCGCAGGGACAGGCCGTCCGCGCCCGACTCGGCCAGGACGGTCTCCGCGCGCTCCAGCAGGGCGGCCCTGAGGTTGCCGTGGTGGTAGGGCCCCTCGGTCAAGGCGGGCTCCCCTTTCCTGATGGTGTCATGTTGTCATTGACTACAATGATGGCGCCGCCTACATTCGAGTTCCTTCGACACGTGGAAACGGAGCAGCCGACGATGCCTATGACATACCAGGGAACCGTGGCCCTGATCACCGGGGCGAGCGCGGGCCTCGGTGTCGAGTTCGCCCGCCAGTGGGCCGAGCGCGGAGCGGACCTCGTCCTCGTCGCCCGCCGGCTCGACCGGCTCGAAGGGCTCGCGGCGCAGCTGGAGAAGCGCTACGGGGTCACGGCCCACGTGGTCGCCGCCGACCTCGCCCTGCCCGGCGCCGCCGCGGCACTGCGCGCGGAGCTCGACGCCCGCGGGATCGCCGTCCAGACGCTGGTGAACAACGCCGGCTTCGGCAGCCACGGGCCCTTCGCCCGGCAGGATCCCGCGCAGATCAACGAGATGATCCAGCTGAACGTCGTGGCCGTCACCGAGCTCACCCGGGAGTTCCTGCCCGGCCTCGCGGCCGACGGCCGGGGCGCCCTGGTCACCGTCGCGAGCGCGGCGGCGTACCAGCCGACCCCGGCGATGGCGGTGTACGGCGCGACCAAGGCCTTCGTCCTGAGCTTCACCGAGGCCGTCGCCTACGAGACCCGGCACTCCCCCCTGCGGGTGCTCGCCGTGTCGCCGGGGCCGGTCAGCACCGAGTTCTTCGACGTCGTCGGCAGCCGGGACGCGGCGGTCGGCCGGATGGCCACCCCCGAGCAGGTGGTGACGGCGGCACGCCGCGCGCTGGAGCGGAGCACGACGCCGCCCAGCATCGTCGCGGGCCTGGCCAACCGCGTCTCCGCCGTCGCCGCCGCCCTGACGCCCCGGCGCCTCACCCTGGCGGTGTCGGGGCGGATCCTGAAGGCCTGACGCGCGCCGGCGGGCCCCCGGAAACCGGGGGCCCGCCTCGTCCGCGGCCGGCCGTTCCTCCGCGGCGGGAGGGCGGCCGGGGCCGTCAGTGCGCGGTGATCTGCTGGAGCGCCGCTCCCTGGTAGCGGGCGCCCGCGTTCCAGAGGATGAAGGACTCCATCTTGTTGGCCTCGGCGGCCTTGATCTGCGCCGCCACCTCGGCCGGCCCGTAGCTGCTGCCCATCGAGAAGTCCTGGAGCCACGGGACGATCTCGGTCTGCGTCCCCTTGGCCAGGCGGGCGAAGTCGGCGAGCGAACGCTGCACGATCGCGTACGGGGAGGTGTCGGGCTGCGCGACGCCGTACTCCCCCGGCGCCCAGTGGGACGGGTAGACCATCGGCGCGATGTAGTCGGTGACCTTCACCAGCGCCCCGATGTCCTGGGCGATCTCGGTGGGCCGGGTCGCGGCGATCCCGAAGACCGAGACGCCGAGGTACTTGGCCTGGGGGCGCAGTGCGGTGCGGGTGTCGGCGACGAACGAGGTGATGGACTGCTCGGGCGTGGCGGCGCCGATGCCGGGGAAGCGCATCTGCGTCAGCGGGCCGTCCGGGCGGCGCACGTAGTCGTAGAGGATGTCGTCGAAGCCGAGTCCGGCCGCCTCGACGGCCAGGTCCTGGTTGTACTTGCGGACCACGGGGTTCGCGAAGTTGGTGAAGGACAGGGCCCCGTAGTGGCCGCCGTCGTAGGGCTGTCCGGACGGGGTCAGCACGAGCTGGTCGGACTTGCCGTCCTTCCAGGAGGCGGCGGCGAGCTTGGGGTCGCGGAAGGCCACGATGCGGCCGATGACCTGGGCCCCGGCGGCGTGGAGCTCGTCGATCGCCTTGCGGGCGTCGTAGTAGCCCTTGGCCGCGCCGATCTGACGGGCCAGCGGCACCTTGGAGGCGTAACCGACCTCGCCGTCCTCGTCCTTGACGTCCAGTTCGACCGCGTTGAGCTTGCCGCTGCGGACCAGGGCGAGGACGCCGCCGCGCAGCGAGTCGTCGCCCCAGCCGATGGCGGTGATGTGCGCGGCCCGGATCATCGGGCGGCGCCCGCGGGCGGAGACGGCCTTGGTGGTGGTGTTGCCGGCGCGGTCCACGGCGGTGACCGTCACGAGGGGGGTGCCCTTGGGGAGCGTGACCCGGAAGGCTCCGGTCTTGTCGAGGGTGATCTTCTTGCCGTTGACGGTGACCTCTGCGTCGGTGGAGGCGCTGCCCGTGACGGCCACGGGGGCGGCCGGGTCCTTGATCTGGGGGTCGGCCACCTTCAGTTCGGGCGGGGTGGTGTCCACGCTGAAGCCCACGACCCTGCGGTGCGAGGCGAAGGGCAGGCTGCCGGCACCGTCCACCACCAGGGTGTGGGGGCCTTCCTTGAGGGGCGGGAGGCCGAGTCTCAGCCGGGCGCCCTCGGGGGTGAGGGGGACCGCCGCACCGTCCAGGGTGGCGTGCAGTCCGTTCCCGCCGCCGGGCGCGCCCGCGGCGAGGTAGGCGCTGACCTGGGCGGCCGCGCGGCCGCCGAGGACGGCGCCGTCGCTGACGCCCTCGATGCCGGGTCCGGGGGCGAGGAAGGTCCAGGCCCCGAAGCCCGCACCGGCCAGCGCGAGCGCCCCGGTCGTCGCTATGAGGGCGCGCCGGCGGGCCGGGCGGCGGAGGCGGGAGGAGCGGCCGGAGCGGGGTATGCGGGTGCGGGACATCATGACGTCCTTCGTGCCGGGGGCTGATGGGGCCGGATGTTGCCTCCATTCATTTCCGCTGTGCGGCCCGGCCGCCTCGTTCCGCCGACATTTCACACGAACGGCCGCGAAGGGCTCCGGCGCGGCGGCTACGCCATGCAGGGGACAGTGCGGTATGCGGGCTCCCGGGGCCGGTAGGCATGGCAGGACACCTTCGCCCTGGAGAGGCTCCCGATGCGCCACCCCCTCGTCCCGCTCGGCGCCCTGGCCGGCGCCGCCGCCCTGCTCGCCACCGGCTGTTCCACCGGCTCCTCACCGGCCGCCGGGCGGCCCCCCGCCGCCGCGTCCCCGGCGGCGGCCGCTCCCGTCGTCGCCCCCAAGAGCGCTGCCGAGGTCGGCGCCAACGAACTCGGACAGGTGCCGGTGCTGATGTACCACCAGCTCACCGAGAAGCCGGCCAGCGTCTACGACCGCACCCCGGCCGACTTCCGGGCCGAGCTGGAGCGGCTCGCGCGGGAGGACTACGTGCCGGTGACCGCCCGGGACTTCCAGACGGGTCACATCGACATCCCGGCCGGCGCGCACCCGGTGGTCCTCACCTTCGACGACTCGACCAACAGCCAGGTGCGGCTGGGCGCGGACGGCGCCCCGGCGCCGGACACCGCCGTCGCCATCCTGGCGGAGACGGCGAAGAAGCACCCGGCGTTCAAGCCGGTGGCGACCTTCTTCGTCAACGCGGACGCCTTCTCGGCCACGGGCTCCGCCAAGGCCCTGACCTGGCTGAAGGACCACGGCTACGAGGTCGCCAACCACACCGACCGGCACGAGAACCTGCGTTCCCTGGACCGGGCGGGCGCCGAGCGGGCGATCTCGGCCGGCCAGCGGGCGATCGAGCAGGCCGCGCCCGGGACACGGGTCACCTCGCTCGCCCTGCCCTTCGGCGCCATGCCCGAGCCGGCCGGGATCGCCGCGCGGGGGCCGGGCTACCGCTACGACGGGGTGTACCTCGTGGGGGCCAACCCGTCGGTCTCGCCGTTCGCGAAGGCCTTCACCCCCGGCGCCATCCCCCGGATCCGTTCGGCGGGCCCCAAGGACGAGGACGCCGAGTTCGGTTCCTCGCGCTGGCTGGACAAGCTCGCCGCGGGCGGCAGCCGGTACGTCTCGGACGGCGACCCGGCCACCGTCTCCTTCCCGCGCGCCGCGCAGGGCGAGCTCGCGCCCGCCTTCGCGCAGCGGGCCCGGCCGTACTGAGACCCGCCCCGCGCGGCCGCCGTTCAGCCCCGGACGTGCAGCCCGAATCCGGTGCGTCCCGCGGGCTCCAGCCCCTCCTTCAGGTGCAGGGAGGGGATCTCGTAGTCGCCGGAGTTCTGCCGCCGGAAGGCGATCGGCTCGGTCGTCTCCAGGGTGAGCAGGCGCTCCTCCCAGGCCTTGGCGACGGCCGGGTACTCCTCGTCGGTCATCCGGTCCGTGCCGTACAGGACGAACGGCGGCAGCACGTCGATGCCCGGGTAGTAGAGGATCCCGTGGTGAATCGGGAACAGCAGGTCCTCGATGGGGCCGTTGATCCCGCGGGCGGCGTAGTGCGGCTGCGGACCGCCGGTGGTCACCGACAGCAGGGCCCTGCGGCCCGCGAGGGTGCCCTCGCCGAAGCGCTCCCCGTACTTGGTGTCGCTGTGCTCGCCGACTCCGTAGGCGAAGCGGTAGGTGAACACCCGGTCCACCCAGCCCTTGAGGATCGCGGGCATGGAGTACCACCACAGCGGGAACTGGAAGATGACCGTGTCGGCCCAGAGCAGCTTCTCCTGTTCGGCGAGGACGTCGGGGGTGAGCGCCCCGGCGTCGAAGGCCCGGCCCGAGTCCAGGGCCACCTTCAGCGGGCGCGAGGCGTGGACGCCGTAGTCCCCGGCGTCCACGACCGCCTTCCAGCCCATCGCGTACAGGTCGCTCACCCGTACCTCGTGGCCCGCGCCCTCCAGAGTGGAGACCGCGAGGTCCTTCAGCGCGCTGTTGAGCGACTGCGGCTCGGGGTGGGCGTGGACGATCAACGTCTTCATGACGGCTCCTTCGGATCGGATGCCCTCGATCCTGGGTGCTGCGGCGCCCGCCGTTCAGGGGCTCCGCTTCCGTAGGACGGGACTTCCTGGTACTGGCAGGGCCACCCTCGCGGGGCGGCGGCGCGGCGATACTGGGCGCATGGACGATCTCGCGGGCTTCCTGCGGACCCGGCGCGCCCGGGTCGACCCGGCGGCCGCCGGCATTCCCCCCGACAGCCGCCGCCGGGTCGAGGGGCTGCGCCGCGAGGAGGTCGCGCACCTGTCGGGCGTCAGCGTCGACTACTACGTACGCCTGGAGCAGGGCCGCGCGACCCAGCCCTCCGACCAGGTCCTCGACGCGCTCGCCCGCGTCCTCGGTCTGGACGAGACCGAGCGCGGGCACCTGTGCCGGCTCGCCCGGAAGCGCCGCCGGCCGGCGAAGACCCCGGTCGGACGGGTCCGGCCGGAACTGCTGCGGGTGCTGGGGCTGGTGACCGGCGCACCCGCGCTGGTCATGGACCACCGGCTGGACGTGCTCGCCGGGAACCGGCTGGCCGAACTCCTCTTCGGACGGCCGCTGCCGTCGCTGAACATCGCCCGCAACCTCTTCCTCGAGGAGGCCGAGCACGGTCTGTACGCGGAGTGGGAGTCGTGCACCCTCGACGTCGTCGGGCACCTGCGCCTGGCCGCCGGCACCCACCCGGACGACCCCCGGCTGGCCTCGCTGGTCGGCGAACTGGCGATGGGCAGCGAACGCTTCCGCCGCCTGTGGGCCCGCGCGGACGTGCGGGCCCGCACGCACGGGCGCAGGGCGTACCGGCACCCGCTGGTCGGGCCGCTGGAACTGCACCAGGAGAACTTCGCGCTGCCCGACGGGTCCGGCATGGAGCTCCTGGTGCTCTCGGCGCCCCCCGGCAGCCCCGCCGAGGACGGGCTGCGCCTGCTGGCGGCCCTGGACGCGGACGGCGGGAGCCCCGCGGGCGGCGACCCGTCGCAGCCCCGGTCCCCGGCCGTCACCGACCGGTAGCGGGCCGCCCCGGGTCAGCCGCCGGCGCTGCCTCCCTGGGCCGGCCCAGGCGTACGGCGAGGGCGGCGATGTCGTCGTCGAGGCGGCCCCTGCTGTGGTGGAGGAGGTCGCGGTGCAGGGCCGTGAGCAGTGCGCGGGGCGGGGTCGGGGGCTGCCCGCCCATCCAGGAGGCCAGCGGGAAGAACTCGCCGTCGCGGCTGCGGGTCTCGGCGATGCCGTCGGTGTAGAGGAGCAGCAGGTCGCCGGGTTCGAGGCCGAAGGTGTCCACGTGGTACTGGCCGCCGAGCAGTTCCGCGAGGCTGAGCAGGGGTGAGGGGGTGGCGGATTCGAGGACGCGCAGTCCGTTGCCGTTCAGGAGCAGCGGGGGCGGGTGCCCGCAGTTGAGGATGTCGATCCTGCCGCCCCGGTGCGGGATCTCGGCGAGCAGGGCGGTGGCGAACCGCTCCATCGGCCCGTCGGGGGGAAAGGCGGCGTTGTAGCGGGTGCTGCTGGCGTCCAGTCTGCGTGCGACGTCGACCAGGCCGGCCTCGTCGTAGGCCGCCTCCCGGAAGGCGTTCACGATCGCCGCGGCCGCTCCGACGGCCGGCAGGCCCTTGCCCCGGACGTCGCCGATGAGCAGCCTGACCCCGTACGGGGTGTCGACCACCTCGTAGAAGTCCCCGCCGATGCGGGCCTCGGCCGCGGCCGCGAGGTACAGCGACTCGATCTCGACGTCGCCCAGGCGGCGGGGCAGGGGGCTGAGCACCACCTGCTGGGCCGCGTCGGCCACGAGCCGCACCTGGAAGAGGGTGCGCTCCCGCTGGAGCCGCAGGTGGCTGCCGTAGGCGGCGGCCACGGTGACGGCGATGATCCCGGCGGCGGTCCACCACGTCCCGAGGTCGGGGAAGACGAGGCTGAGGCCGATCATCAGCACGAGGCAGACCGTCCCGAGCAGGACGGTGGGCAGGACCGGCCACATGGCGGCGGCCAGGGCCGGCGCCGCGGGGAGGAGCCGGCTGAAGGCCATCTCCGGCGGCGTGGCGTAGGCCAGGCCGGCGATCACGACGGTCAGGATGACCGGCGACAGCCGCACGAGGCTCCCCCGACCGTAGCGCCGGGGGAGCCGCGGCCGTCCGGACTCGATCACCCTGCCAGGATATCCGGGCAATACGGGCATAGCGCTCTGACGGACCCGCCCCGGCCGCCCGGACGACTACCCTTCGTCACATCGTCCGTCCACTGCGAACGAGGGGAGGGCCCACGGCGGCACCTGGGGCCTGTCGTCAAAGTCCCGTCCGCCCCGGGCGACGACGGGACTTCGACGACAGACCCCAGGCCGCCCGGCACCCGCCATGACCCCCGCCCGGCCGAAGATCACCGACGAGCACCGCCGGAGCCTGCTCACCGCCCGCCACCGGCTCACCCCGGCGCTGCGGGCCGAGACGCCCGAGCAGGTCGCCGACGCGCTGGTCGCCCTGCACGCCACGGACGCCGCCACCGTCCACCTGAGCCTCGCCGCCCGCCTGGTCACCCCGTCGGCGGCCGAGGTGGAGCGGGCCCTGTACACCGACCACACCCTGGTGCGGATGCTGTGCATGCGCCGCACCATGTTCGTCGTGCCGCGCGCCCTGGCCCCCGTGGTCGACGCCTCCACCGCGCGTGCCGTCGCCGCCCGGGAACGCCGCAACCTCCTCAAGGTGCTGGGCGAACAGCTCGGCCATGACGCGCACTGGCTCGCGGCCACCGAGGAGGCCGTCCTCGCCGCGCTCGCCGGGCGCGGCGAGGCCTCCGCCGCCCAGCTCGCCGCGGCCGTGCCCCGGCTGCGCGAGCAGATCGTCATGGCGCCGGGCAAGCCGTACGAGTCCAGGCCGCGCCTGACCAGCCGCGTCCTGTCGGTCCTGGCCGCCGAGGGCCGGATCCGCCGCGGCCGTCCGCTGGGCACCTGGGCCTCCTCCCAGTTCCGCTGGATGCTCGCCGAACCCCATGACGAGCTCCCCGCCGAGCAGGCCCGGGCCGACCTGGCGACCGCCTACCTCAGCGCCTTCGGGCCCGTCACCACCGAGGACCTGCGGTGGTGGACCGGCTGGACCCTGACCGACACCCGCAAGGCCCTCGCCCGTACCCGCGCCGTCGAGGCGGAGCTGACCTGCGGCCCGGGCCACGCCCTGCCCGAGCACGTCGAGGCCCACGCGGCCGGCCGGCCGGGCGCGGCCCTGCTGCCCGCGCTCGACCCGACCCCGATGGGCTGGCGGCACCGCGACTGGTACCTCGACCCCGCCCACGTCCCCGAGCTGTTCGACCGGTACGGCAACGTCGGCCCCACCGTGTGGTGGGACGGCCGGATCGTCGGCGGCTGGGCCCAGCGCCCGGACGGCGAGATCGTCACCCGGCTGCTGCCGGGCGTCCGCACCGGCCGCGAGACCGAGCGGGCGGTCGCCGCCGAGGCGGAGCGGCTGACCGCCTTCTTCGGCGAGACCCGCATCCGCCCCAGCTTCCGCACCCCGCTGGAACGGCGCCTCGCGGACGGGGACTGACCCGCGGGGCGGCAGGGATCCGGCCGGGGGTCAGGGGCGGAAGCGCAGGGGGTGGTCCGCCGGCACCTCCACGACGGCGATGCGTACGCCGTCGGGGTCCGCGATCCACATCTCGATCAGCCCCCAGGGCTCGCGCAGGGGCGGCCGCAGTACCTCGGCGCCCCGTTCCCGCAGCTCACGGTGGGCCGCCTCCACGTCCTCCACCTGGAGCCACAGCCGCAGTCCGGGCGCGGGCGGGGCGTCGGCGCGGCCCGAGACCTCCAGGAACCCGCCGCCGAGGAAGTAGACCGTGCCCCGCTCGGGGCCGGTCCCGAACTCGCGGTGGACCGCGAGGCCGAGGGTGGCGCCGTAGAAGGCGCGCGAGCGCTCGGGATCGGTGGGACGGAGCAGGATCCTGCTGCCCAGTACGTGAACCATGGACCCACTGTGCCGCACACCCGCGTCCGAGCGGTGCGCACTCCTGTGAGAAAGTCGGTGCCCGGTCCGAGCGGGGACGGTGACGGGAGGCGCGATGAACACGGCGGTGGTACTCGTGGCGGACGACGACGCCGCCATCCGGCGGTCGCTGGAGCGCGGGCTGCGGCTGAGCGGATTCACGGTGGTCCTCGCCGAGGACGGGCCCGGCGCCCTCGCACAGGTCGGCGCCAGGACGCCCGACGTGCTCGTCCTGGATGTGTCCATGCCGGGGCTGACCGGAACCGAGGTGTGCCGGAGCCTGCGGGCGCGCGGCGACGAGACCCCCGTGCTGATGCTGTCGGCCCTGGACGAGCTGGCCGACCGGGTGGCCGGCCTGCAGGCGGGAGCCGACGACTACCTCGTCAAGCCCTTCGCGCTGGAGGAACTGGTGCTGCGCCTGCACGCCCTGCTGCGGCGCAGCCCGGCGCGCGGCGGGCGCGACGTGCTGCGCGCCGGGCCGCTGGAGATGGACCAGGCGACCCGGCAGGTGCACCACGGCGGTGCGGAGGTGCACCTCACCCGCCGGGAGTTCGAGCTGCTGGCCGCCCTGGTGCGCAACGCGGGCATCGTCCTGACCCGGGACCAGCTGCTGGACCGGGTGTGGGGCTACGACTTCGAGGTGCGCACCGACGCGGTCGACACCTTCGTCAGCTATCTGCGCCGCAAGCTGGAGGAGGGCGGACGGCCACGGCTGATCCACACGGTGCGCGGTGTCGGCTTCGTGCTGCGGGTGCCCGGGGCGGGGAGCGGATCGTGAAGCTCGCCACCCGGATCGCGCTGTCGGTGACCGTGGTCATGCCGTTGCTGGTGCTGGCCGCGGGCCTGCTGGTGCTCGGGCTCGTCAGCCGCGACCTGCGCCAGCAGCAGGACGCGCGGCTGCAGGACCGGGCCTCGGCCGTGCTGCCCGACGCCCGGGCCCTGCTGGCCGCCGACCGGGGCGGCAGGCCGAAGGCGGAGCAGAACCAGCACCGCAAGGTGCTCGGGGACGCCCTCGACGCGGGGATCCGGGTCCGCGGCGTGGACGGGACGACCGTGCTGGAGGGCGGTCCGCAGCCCGATGCGGCGGTGCGGCTGCCGGACCGGACCCCGGACGGGCCGGTCACGGTCCGCGCCAAGGGGCACGCCTGGCGGGTGCTGAGCGTGCCGGTGACCGGCCCCGCGCCCGGGAACCTGTGGATCTACACTCCGGCGTCGAGCACCGATCCGCAGGTGGCCGCCGTGCGGCGGCGGGTGCTGCTGGTGGCCCTGCTGGCGGCCCCCGTGTCCGGGCTCCTGGCGTACGGGCTGGCGGGGCGGGCGACCGCCTCCGTACGGAGCCTGAGCCGACGGGCCGCCGCCCTCGACCCGGCGGCCGGGGCGGGGGCGTTCGCCGGGACGCCGGTGAACATCGCGGAGGTGGACGAGCTGTCCGCGGCCATCGGCCAGCTCCTGACCCGCTACGACGAGCAGGCCGCGCGGACCGCGCAGGCGCTGGAGACCGCCCGGTCCTTCTCCTCCGCCGCCTCGCACGAGCTGCGGACGCCGCTGATGAGCATGCAGACGGACCTGGACGTGCTCGCCGCCCACCCCGACCTCTCCCCCGGTGAACGGGCCGAGGTGGTGCGGGACCTGCGCGGCGACCACGCCCGGCTGCTCGAACTGCTGGGCGCGCTGCGGATGCTGGCGCTGGGCGATCTGGTGGAGGTCTCCGCCTTCGCCCCCACCGACCTGTGCGAGCTGGTGGACGCGGCCGCCGGCGAGGCGGCGCGCCGGCACGCCGGCTCGGGGCTGGTCCTGGACGTGGAGCTGCCGCCGGAGCTGCGGGTCTTCGGCTGGGACTCCGGTCTGAAGATCATGCTCGACAACCTGCTGCGCAACGCGGTGGTGCACGGCCGCCGGCCGGGCGAGCCGCCCCGGGTCACCGTCCGGCTGCGCGCCCAGGGCGGCTTCGCCGTGCTGACGGTGGACGACGAGGGGCCCGGTGTGCCGCCCGGCGAACGCGACGCCGTGTTCGGCCGGTTCCACCACCGGCCCGGCAGCCCGGGCTCCGGGCTGGGGCTCACGCTGGTGGCCCAGCAGGCGGCGCTGCACCGGGGCACGGTCACCCTCGGCGACGTGCCCGGCGGGCCGGGCGCGCGCTTCGAGGTGCGGCTCCCGCTGGTCTCGCGGGACGAGCCGACGCTACGGCTGCCCGCACGGCGCGACTGGATCTCCCGGGGCCGCTGACGGGGCACGGACCGGCCGACCGGGCCCGGGGCGGCCCGCGGGCACGGCCACGCGTGGGGGGGCGGCCGGCGGGCGCGGCCGCGTGGGGATGCGGGGCGGCCCGCGGCCGCGGCCGCGCGGGGCGCCGGACGGCCGGTGCGCCGGTCACAAGGAATCCACAAAAAGGCTCCCTAGCGTCCTGTCCGGCCGGCGCGCCCACGCCCCGGCCCGTCGCACCGAAGGGGATACCACCATGTTCGTGAACCGTAGGACCTCCGCCGCGATCGGCGCCGTCGCCCTGGCCGGTGCGCTGCTGTCCGCCGGCCCCGCGCAGGCCGACTCCACGGCGCCGAGCCCGGCCCCGTCGGCGAAGGCCTCGAAGCCGGCGCCGAAGGGCGACGGCGCCAAGTCGATCTGCAAGCGCCTGCCGAAGACCGAGTCCCGGATCAGCACGGCCCTGACCCGGCTGAACGGCGACGCCACCGTCCCGGGTTCGATCGCCCGCCTGGAGCAGCGCGTCAACGAGGCCAAGAACGCCGGCCACACCGAGGTCCAGAACTACCTGAACGACCGTCTGACCTTCCGCAAGGGCCTGGTGCCGACCCTCCAGAAGCGCCAGGAGGACCTGAAGGCCGTCTCCACCTGGTGCACCGCGCAGGGGTCCAAGTGAGCTCCGCCCGCCGCGGCGCCGCCGCCCTCGCCGCCCTGGCCGCCGGGGCCGTCCTGCTGCTGACCGGATGCGGCGGCGGCGCGGACGCCCGTCCGAAGGCCGGGCAGTCGGCGGGGGCGGACGACCAGGCCGCGGACATGCAGGCGAAGCTGGACGCCGCCGAGAGCGCGGCCGCTCAGGCGGACGGGGACGCCTCGCAGAACAACTGACCGGCCCTCCGCGCCGACGGCCCGCCCGGCCTCCCCGGGCGGGCCGTCGGCGCGTGGCGGACCCGCTTCCCCCGAAAGGGATCCATCCGGGCGGCCCTCGGAGCGCCTGCGTGCCCCGGACGGCCCGGTCCTTTTCCATGGGTGCCCGTCCCCCACCGGAACAGGCGGCTCCATGACCTCCACCCCGTTCACCCGGATCTCCCGCCGCGGCGTTTTCCTCGCCGCGCTGACCCTCGGATCCGCCACGCTGCTGCCCTCCGCGGCGCGCGCCGCCGCCAACGGCGGGGAGTCCGGGGGCCGGAAGGGCGTCACGGCGCCGGAGATCACCGGGTGCGCCGGGTGGGGAGCCCGGGAGGCCTCCGAGGACGTCGTGGTCCTCGCCACCCGGCCCGACCGGATCATCATCCACCACACCGCCACGGCGAACGTCTCGGACTACTCCCGGGAGCGGGCGCACGCGCTGGCCCGTGCCATCCAGACGTACCACATGGACATGCAGGGCTGGATCGACACCGGTCAGCACTTCACCGTCAGCCGGGGCGCCTTCGTCCTGGAGGGCCGCCACCAGAGCCTGGCCGCACTGGACTCCGGGGAGCAACTGGTGCGGGGCGCCCACTGCGTGGGGCAGAACAGCGTGGCCGTCGGGATCGAGAACGAGGGCACGTACATGACGGAGGAGCCGCCGGCGGCGCAGTTCTCCGCCCTGGCCGACCTGTGCGCCCACGTCTGCCGCCAGTACGGCATCGGCGCCTCGGAGATCTACGGGCACCGGGACTTCAACAGCACGGCCTGCCCCGGCGACAAGCTGTACGCGATGCTGCCGAAGCTGCGCCAGGACGTGGCCCGGCGGCTCGGTGACGACCGGCAGGTGCCGCTGCCGCACTGGTCGGAGCACCTCCCGGCCGACTGGGCCACGGACCCGCAGGCCGTGGCGCGCGCCCTCTCCGAATACCTGCCCGAGGGTCTGCTCGACCCGGCACGCCGCCACTGACCGCCCGGCCGCGCGGACAACCGCCCCCCGGGCGGGCTGACATGACCGCGCTTCGGCCGCGGTGGCTGGCCGAACTGATCTGGCGAAAAACCTTCCGGAACGTTGCAGCATGTGAAATTTTACATGTCACATGTCAACAGCCCGTGTCCCCATCACGCGGCTCAACGGCCCCGGAGGCCCCCACAGATGCGTCCCTCCCGGATATCGAAGGCCGGCGCGCGCAGACTCCCTGCGCTCGGCGCGGCCGTCTTCATCGCGCTCGGCCTGTTCGCACCACCGAGCCAGGCCGCCTCCGGCGGCGCCCAGGCCCCGGCCCGCGCACAGGGGGGCCGGGCCGCGGCGGCAGCACCGGCACCCCGGTCCATCCCGGTCCCCAAGTCCCCCGACGCGACGCGCAACGCGCCCCGGCTGCGGATCTCCGCGCAGGACAGCGCCGAGGTGTCGGCCCCGGCCCCCGCGCCCGCCCCCGCCGCCAAGCCGGCCAGGAACGACAAGTCCGCGCAGCAGTCCCCGTCCGCCACCGCGGCCGACTGCGCCGACCTCTCCGGCGTGATCAACGCCACCGGCGGGGCGCTCGTCCAGCAGCTCACCGCCCTCCCCCGGATCACCTGCACCTACCCGCTGTTCGAGCTCACCGGGGAGAACGCCCGCAAGGCCTTCGGCGAACCCCAGATGGTGACCGTCGCCAACGCACTGCGCGACGCCTCCGCGTCCTACGCGGGCGACAACAGGGCCGCCATCGGGCAGCTGGTGATGTTCCTGCGGGCCGGCTACTACGTGCAGGACAACCACGCGGACACCGTCGGCGACTACGGCACGGCACTGGACGGCGCGTCGCGCGCCGCCCTGGACGCCTTCTTCGCCGCCCCGCACGCCAAGGACCTCACCGACGCCAACGGCGAGATATTCAACGAGGCCGTCACCCTGATCGACAGCACCCACACGGCCGGCCGGTACGCCGGCGTCGTCAAGTGGATGCTCGGCAGCTACGACGGCACCTGGCCGGCCCAGATGGACCTGGCCATGCAGCACGTCGAATGGGTCGTGCAGAACGGGTTCAAGGCCAAGAACGACGACCGCGGCTGGCGGGCCGCCCTCAAGGCCGACCCGTCCCTCCTCGACACCTGGGCCGGCTTCATCACGCGCAACGGCGCGCAGCTCAACCGCCTCGACGTCGTCAGCAACGTGGGCCGCTACCTCGGCTACGCGCTCGACGTCCCCGAGCTCAAGGACCGGGTCCGGCCGCTGCTGAAGGACCTGATCAACCGTTACCCGAACGTCGGCCCCACCGGCCCGATCACCATGAACCTGGGCTGGTACACGCGCGAGTACGACAAGGGCAACTGCGCGGCGTACGCCATCTGCGACCTGGGGGCCCGCGTCCTCCCGTCGGTCCTGCCGATCCAGCAGACGTGCACCCCGGGCCTGAAGATCCGCGCCCAGGACATGTCCCCCGGCCAGCTGGCCGCCACCTGTACCGGCCTGGTCAACCAGGACGCCTACTTCCACCGGATCATCGGTGACAAGGGCGCGATACCCGGCGACCTGAACACCAACCTGGAGGTGGTCGTGTTCGACGACCACAGCCAGTACTCGCTGTACGCGTGGGCCCTCTACGACATCGACGTGGACAACGGCGGGATGTACGAGGAGGGGAACCCGGCCGTCCCCGGCAACCAGGCCCGCTTCATCGCCCACGAAGCCGACTGGCTGCGGCCGTCCTTCCAGATCTGGAACCTCAACCACGAGTACACCCACTACCTCGACGGCCGCTTCGACATGGCGGGCGACTTCGAGGCCGGCATGACCACGCCGACCATCTGGTGGGTGGAGGGCATCGCCGAGAACATCTCGTACGGCTACCGGGGCGAGCGCAACGCAGACGCGATCAACGAGGCCGCCAAGGGGACGTACAAGCTCAGCGACCTGTTCGACACGGTCTACGACCAGGACCCGAACCCCGACGTCAACTCGAACCGGATCTACCGCTGGGGCTACCTCGCGGTCCGCTACATGCTCCAGGCGCACCGCCCCGACGTCGACACCGTGCTCGACAAGTACCGGGCCGGTGACTGGAACGGCGCCCGCGCCTTCCTGAAGCAGACCATCGGCACCCGCTACGACGCCGGGTTCGCGACCTGGCTGACGACCACCTGCGCGACCGGCGACTGCGGTCCCCTGCCGCAGGCCCCGTCCACCCCGGCGTGCACCCTCGCGGACCCGCGCCAGTTCGACGGGAACTGCCGCCGGGACGGCCTCGCGGCCTCCGCCGGCAACTACAGCCACCACTTCGTGTACCTGCCGGCCGGCGTCAAGAAGCTGACGATCACCAGCAGCGGCGGCACCGGCAACGCCGACCTGTACTACAACGGCAGCACCTGGGCCACCACGGGCTCTTACCAGGCCAAGTCCACGGGCGCCGGCAACAACGAGACCCTGACCGTCGACAACCCGCCCGCCGGGTGGGTCTACTTCAGCCTCGCCGCCACGCAGGACTTCAGCGGGGTGAGCCTCTCGACGCAGACCGGCTGACTCCTGTGCCGGGGCCCGGCCGGGCCCCGGCACACACGCCTTCCCGGCCGATCCTGCCCCGGCCCGGCTCTGACCCGGCGGGACGTCAGCGGCCTGACGTCAGCGGCCGAGCGCTCCGCGGACCGTCAGCCCGTGGTGGCGGCCCAGGCGGCGCAGCTCCCACCAGGACAACGCCGTGACGGTGACGGGGGCGCCCAGGATGAACACCGTTCGGACGGCCGCCGGGACCTGGGGATAGGCGCCCGTGACCACGTCCACCAGCGCCATCTCCCACACCAGGACGCCGGCGAGGACCGGTGGCAGCACCTCGTGGATGTCGGCGGTGCGGAAGACGTGGACGAGCGAGAGGCCGATGCCGTACAGCGCGAAACCGACCGACCAGAGGCAGAGCACACCCATGACGATCTTCCCGGGCAGCCCTACGGTCTCGCGCAGTCCGGCCAGTTCCGGCGCCATCGCCACGGGGAAGGTGGCCATCGACGCCATGAGGGCCAGGACCGAGCCGAGCGGGCGCAGGGCCCGGCGCAGGTAGACCCCGCGCTGCGCGCCCCGTGCGGCGGCCACGAAGGCGCCGACGACCAGCGGGAAGGTGCAGACGAGGACCAGGACGCTGGACCAGCTCTGGTCGAGGCGGTCGTCCGCCGCGGCCTTGACGTCGGCGGCGCTCACGACGGCCTTGTAGGTGAGCGTGAGCCCCACCCAGGCGACCAGGCCCAGCGCGGTCCGCCACAGCTGGAGCGTACGGACCTGGGGGTCGTGGACGATCCCGGCCCGGGAGGGACGGAAGGTCCGCTGCGCGGCGTAGAAGGGGTTGCGGATCCCGCGCAGGATCTTCCTGCCGCGCGAGGGTTCGACGTGCGGCGGCACGGCCGGCGGGGGCGGCAGCAGGTGCGCGGGGTACGGGGGGTGGGGGGCCGCCTGCGGCGGGACCGGCTGCGCGTACGGGTTTCCCTGCGGCGGGACCGGCTGCGCGTACGGGTTCCCCTGCGGCGGGTACGGCGGGGGCGGGTACCCCTGCGGGCCCTGGGCGGGCCCTCCGGCCGGTGGCGGACCGCCGCCGGGGACCCCGTATCCGCCGCCGTGGTATCCGCTCATACCCTGCCCCCCGTCCCGCCCCGCCCGACCGATGGCACGCATCGTATCGACGGTTTCACCCCTGGGGGGACACCGGCCGCGGGGTGGTCAGGGCCGAGTCCGCGTGGAGCGTGACGCGCACCGGGGTGAAGGCCGTCGCGTCCACCGGGGGCGCGCCGGTCCCGGGGTTGCGGGCGTAGCGGGGGTGGGCTCCCGCGCTGATCTGCCAGCGTATGCGGTGGCCGGCGGCGAAGCGGTGGGCGGTGGAGCCCATCGGAACGGAGATCCGTGCCTCCTCCCCCGCCTCCGCGCTGACCCGGCCCAGTCCGTCGCAGACGTTGACGGAGCGCCCCTGGGGGTCCACGTCGCACAGGCGGGTGAAGACGTCGGCGTGCCCGGTGTCGGTGGAGACCGTCAGCCGTGCCCGGACCGCTCCCATGACGTCCAGCGGCTCGGCCAGGGGCGGACCGGTGAAGGTCAGGACGTCGTCGCGGGCCTCCAGGGCGGTGTTGTCGCGCGGACCGGCGGTGCGGGAGAGCAGGGGACCGCCGAGGGAGGGGGTGGGGTCGGCCGGGTCGTAGCGGAAGGTGGCCAGCGGCGCGGAGTCCGTGGGGGCCCGTTCGATGAGGTGTCCGCCCGGGGCGGCGTACCAGGTGTCGTCGGTCCCGGGCGGCGGCCAGGCCGCCAGGTCCCGCCAGGGGTCTTCGCCGCCGGTGTGGACGCGCACGGGCGCGGGGCGCAGAGCGGAGGAGTCCTCGCAGAGGTGGGCGCGCAGCCAGGCGAGGCTTTCGCCGAACACCTCGGGCCATCCCCGCTGGAAGGCGGAGGCGTGGGTCCAGGGGCCGACGAGCAGGCTGGTCTCGCATCCGGCGCGCCGCAGCCGGGCGTACTGGTCGAGGGTCTGTCCGGCGAGTGCGTCGTGCCATCCGGTGATCAGGGCGGTGGGCACCCGCAGCCGGTCCGCCGCCCCGGCGAGCGAGGCGCCCCGCCAGTAGGGGTCGTCGGCGTCCGGGTGCGCCATCACCTCGTCCAGCCAGGGGACTTCACCTCCGAGGGCGCGGACGTGCCCTCCGCGCAGGGGCTGCGCCGTGGTGGCCTCGCGCAGGCGGCGCTGCAGGCGCAGGGTGGCCTTGAGGAAGGGCAGGGCGCCCCGGTGCTGGTAGGTCATGCCGAGGCCGACGACGAGGGCGTTCTCCAGGTGCAGCGCGCCGTCCGTGTGGAAGAGGGCGTGGGGGTCGTGGAGGCCCACCTGCACGACCATGGCCTTCAGTTCGGGCGGCGGGTCGAGGGCGAGGGCCCACTGCACGTAGCCGAGGTAGCTGGGGCCGACGGTCCCGAGCCTTCCGTCGAACCAGGGCTGTTCCCGCAGCCAGGAGAGGGTGGCCAGGCCGTCGGCCGCCTCGTTGCGCCAGAGGTGGAACGTACCGCCCGAGCCGCCGGTTCCGCGGCAGCTCTGCACGACCACGTGGAAGCCCTGTTCGGCGAAGAGCAGCCCGTACATGGGGGACCAGGGGATGCCCCGGCCGTAGGGCGAGCGGACCAGGAGGGTGGGGAAGTCGCCCTCTCCCCGGGGGAAGTAGTGGTCGGTGATCAGGGGGGTGCCGTCGGCGGCGGGGACCTCCAGTCCCGGTTCCCAGCCGGCCGCGTGCCGTGCGGCCGGCAGTCCCCGCCAGGTGGCCCGCATCAGGCGGGAGGACAGGGGCGGCTTTCCGGCCGGCGGGGTCCAGGCGGGTCCGGTGGCGGCTGCGGGGGCGGATCCGGCGCGGGGGGTGCGTGCTGGCATGTCTCTCCTCCATCTATTCCCGTACGATGTACGAGAATAGATCATGCTTGGATGACCTGGCGACATCCGCCCCGAAGACCACCGACAGGGAGTGCGAAACCATGCCCGGCGAGGGAAAGTCCGGCGGCGCCGGCGTCGACCCGGAACGGCTCTGGCTGCGCCCGGCCGAGCCCCGCAGGGGCCGCCGGCCCTCCTTCACCCGGGAGGCGATCACGGTCGCGGCCGTAGCGGTGGCGGACGCCGAAGGGCTGGAGGCCGTCACCATGCGGCGGGTGGCCTCCGAGGTCGGCGCCGGCGTGATGTCGCTCTACAGCTACGCCCCCGACAAGGAGACGCTGGTGGAGCTGATGGTCGATCACGTCAGCGCCGAGCTGACGGTCACGGACGCGCCGGCCGGCGACTGGCGCGCAGGCCTGAAGGCCGTCGCCCGCCTCCAGCGCGCCCACATGCTGCGCCACCCCTGGCTGCCGGCGGCCCTGGCCACCAGGCGCTCCCCGGGCCCGAACACCCTGGCCTTCCTGGAGCACGTGCTCGCCGTCCTGCGGCCGAGCGGACTGGCCGGCGCCGCGAGGATGGAGGTCTTCGCCCAGCTCACGGGCTTCGTGGCCGGACACGTCGGCTACGAGATCGCGCAGGCGCGGGCCGCGGAGCCCCCGGGCCGGGCCGAGGCCGAGGCCGAGGCCCGTTACCTGGCCGCCGTCGCCGCCGACGGCCGCCACCCGGAGCTCGCCGAAGCCCTCGCCTCCGCCGGGGCCCCCGCCACCCCGGACGAGACCTTCGCCCGGTTCCTCGACCGCCTGGTCGACGGCCTGGACAGCACCTGAGACCTGGGGCCTGACTCCGCTCAACGGGCCTGCGGATCAAATCGGTTGAACGATCTGATCCCCCTGCTACCGTGGCCCGGTGACTTCGATCAAACAGTTCCAGGTGACCTTCGACTGCGCCGACCCGGAGCGTGTCGCCCGCTTCTGGTGCGAGGTGCTGGGGTACGTCGTCCCGCCGCCGCCGAAGGGCTTCGCCGACTGGAACGAGTTCGACCGCTCGCTGCCCGCCGAACGGCAGGGCTCGGCGTTCGCCTGCGTCGACCCCTCGGGCGTGGGCCCGCGGCTGTTCTTCCAGCGCGTTCCCGAGGGCAAGGCCGTCAAGAACCGGGTCCATCTCGACGTACGGGTCGGCACGGGACTGGTCGGGGACGAGCGCGTGGCCGCGCTGGAGGCCGAATGCGCGCGGCTGGTCGCGCTGGGCGCGGTCCGCGTGCAGCTGCTGCGGGCCGACGGCTTCGACGAGTCGTGCCTCACGATGCAGGACGTCGAGGGCAACGAGTTCTGCCTCGACTGAGCCCCTGCCCCGGGCCCCTGCGGTCTCAGCCCCCGCCCGGCCCGGCCAGGAGGGCGGCCAGTTCGGCGGGGCGGCTGAGCGCGACGCAGTGGCCCGCCGCGATCTCCTCCGGGACCACTCCCAGGCGTTCCCGCACCAGCCGGCGCAGGAAGCCGGGGGGAAGGAAGCGGTCCTCGGTGCACAGCACGAACCGCGTCGGCACATCCGGCCAGGCCTCCAGGGGCCACGGCTGCGCGGTCGCCGCCGGCGAGAGATGGGCCCGTTCCCTCCTCAGCGCCTCGTCGGCCAGGCCGCGGGGCACGTCGTGGTAGAAGCCGACGTAGGGGTCCGTGCTGCCGGTCAGCCCCCGTCCCGGCCCGCCTGGGCCCGCACGGCCTCGGCGTAGCCGGTCTCGACCCACCAGCGGTCCGCCGACTCGCCCGGGGCGGGCACCATCCCGGCGACCAGGACCAGCGAGGCGACCGGGCGCCGGGCGGCGACCAGCGGGGCGGTGAACGCACCGAACGACTGGCCCACGACGACGAGTTCGCGACGGTCGCCGACCGCCCGGACGACGGCGTCGGCGTAGTCGTCGAGCGTCAGCGCGTCGTCACCGCCCGGAAGGTCCGGGGCCACCACGCGGTGCCCACGCGCCCTGAGATCGGCCGCGACCAGGTGCCAGTACCAGCCGACGTCGCCGGCCCCGTGGACCAGCACGAACGTGCTCACGCCAGGACCCGCACGGAACCCGGTCCACGCGTCTTCCAGGAGCGCGGCATACCGCCGACCCTACCGCCCGGAAACCACACTCCACGGCTCCGCCGCCCGTGTCAGCCGGGCCACTCCCAGGGGGTCCTCAGAACGCGAAGACCGGGTCGTCCTTGAGGGCCGCGGACATCATGCACGCGTTGGGAAAGGTGTGCTTCCAGGCGAGGCGTTCGCCGTGCCAGACGCCGTCCGCCGTGAGGGTGAGGGGGTCGTAGCGCTTCGGGCAGGCGCGGCCGGGGGCCGGGGCGGTCAGCAGGCGGCCGAAGTCGCCGCCGGCGGCGTTGACGGCGTCGCACGCGGCCCGGGGAGCGGGGTGCGTGCCGCCGGCGGTGTAGGCGCAGCTGAGGACGGCTGCCCGCAGGACGGTGCCCGAGGCGGCGTCGTTCCCCTGGGTGATGGTGAAGACGAGCGCGGACGGGCCGGACGGGCCGGAGGGGCCCGCGGGCTCGGCACGGGCCACGCCCGCGGTGCCGCCGAGGCAGAGGAGAGCGGCGGCGGAAACTGCGGCCAGGCGGTGACGCATGATCAATTTCCTTTCGAATCGCAGGCTTTGACGGCCTCGGAGCTTTCATCCAGCACCCGAGCAGGAGCGAGCCTTCCAGATACCCAGGCCGACCGCACATGGACGATCGGCTTACGGACACCCGGTCCGGATACCGGAGAGCGGACTTCCGCCCGGTGGCGGCCTTGGCGGGCCGGGCCGGCGGGCCGCCCAGGCTGACCGGATCGGGGCGGTGACGGGCCCCGCGGCCGGTGGTGGCGGCTCCCGTCACGCCCCAGGCGACCCGTGCGCAACGCACGCCGGGCTGGTGACAAACACGACTGTCGCGGGCTCCCCGCGGCGTGCCACCTTTGCTCCCGTCACCGACCGAGGACCGAGGGAGCAGGTGTGAACAACGGGCACGCGGCCTTCTGCGACGCCGACCGCTGGTTCTACGACGCACCGTACCGGCGCGCCGGCGAGAGCTTCCCGGCGGCCGTCGCCCCCGTACCCGAGGGGTGGGGTGCGCACCGCAGCGGCGACTGGCTCGCCCTGCGCCCCGCCGGCCTCGAACTGCCCTCCCAGGGCTGGAAGATCCACGTATCGGCCGGCCTCGACAACGCGGAGCGCGTCCTCGACCGGGTCCACGCCTACTGCACGGAGCGGCGGATCGCCTTCAAGTTCGTGCCCAGCCGCTACCTGCTGCACCTGCGCAACGCCAAGTACGCGGACCGTGCGGCGAGCGGCAAGTTCATCACCGTCTACCCGGCCGGCACGGACGCCTGCCGGCGCATCGCCGAGGACCTGGACGCCCTGCTGGCCGGCGAACCCGGCCCGTACATCCTGAGCGACCTGCGCTGGAACGACGGCCCGGTCCACCTGCGCTACGGCAGCTTCACCCTGCGGCACTGCTACGACGAGCGCGGCGAGCTGGTCCCCGCCGTCGAGACGCCCGACGGACGCCTGGTGCCGGACGCCCGCGGCCCGGTGTTCCAGCCGCCCGCCTGGGCGGAAAAGCCCGCCTTCTTACGGCCCCACCTGGAGCGGCGCGCGGCCGTCACCCTGGAGGACGTCCCGTACTCCGTGGAGCGGGCCCTGCACTTCTCCAACGGCGGCGGGGTCTACGCGGGCCGCGACACCCGCACCGGCGAGCCGGTCGTCCTCAAGGAGGCCCGCCCCTTCGCCGGGCTCGCCGCCGACGAGGCGGACGCCGTGGCCCGGCTGCACCGGGAGCGCAGGGCACTGGAGCGCCTGGACGGGCTGGACTGCGTCCCCGCCGTCCGCGGCACCTTCACCGTCGGGGACCACCACTTCCTGGCACTGGAGTACCTGGAAGGCAAACCGCTCAACACCTACTTCGCCCGCCGCCACCCCCTGATCGAGGCCGACCCCGACCCCGCCGAGCTCGCCGCCTACACCGACTGGGCCCTGAAGATCCACGCGCGGGTGACGGAAGCCGTGGACGCCGTCCACTCCCGCGGCATCGTCTTCAACGACCTGCACCTCTTCAACATCATGGTCGCCGAGGACCCGGACACGGGTGAACCCTCCGTCGCCCTGCTGGACTTCGAGGCCGCCGCCCCCGTCGAGGAGGGCCTGCGCCAGACGGTGGCCAACCCGGCCTTCGTCGCCCCGCCCGACCGGCGCGGCTTCGCCGTCGACCGCTACGCCCTGGCCTGTCTGCGCCTCGCCCTGTTCCTGCCGCTGACGAGCCTGCTCGTCATGGACCGGGGCAAGGCCGCCCACCTGGCGGACATCGCCGCCGCGCAGTTCCCCGTGCCCCGGGACTTCCTCGACGCGGCCGTGCGGGAGATCCTCGCCGGACCGCAGGACACCGCCCCCGGCGGGACGGCACCCGCCGCCGCCCGGCCGTACCTGCCAGCCGCGCCGCAGGACTGGCCCGCCGCCCGCGCCTCCCTGACCGCGGCCCTGCACACCACCGCCACCCCGGACCGTGAGGACCGCCTCTTCCCCGGCGACCCGGCCCAGTTCGCCACCGCCGGCGGCGGGACCGCCTTCGGCCACGGAGCCGCCGGCGTCCTGTACGCCCTGGCCGAGACGGGTGACGCGCCCTGGCCCGAGGCCGAGGAATGGCTGCTCGCCCGTACCAAGGAACCGGCGTCGGGCACCCCGCTCGGCTTCTACGACGGCCTCGCCGGACTGGCCTGGACCCATCACCGGCTCGGCCACCACGACCGTGCGCTCGCCCTCGCGGAACGCCTCCTGGACGAGCCCTGGCAGTCCGCGGGCCCCGACCTGAACGGCGGCCTCGCCGGCATCGGCCTCGCCCTGGACTCCCTCGGCACGTCCACGGGCGAGAGCTCCCTGCACGAGGCGGCCCTGCGCTGCGCCGACCTCGCCCACGCCGCGGCCCCCGCGCTGGGCCGGACGGGCCTCCTCCACGGCCACAGCGGGATCGCCCTGCTGCACCTGCGCCTGTACGAACGCACCGGTGACCCCGAACTGCTCCTGCGGGCCGGCCGCTTCCTCCACCGCGACCTCGACCACTGCGTCACCAGTGCCTTCGGCACCCTCCAGGTGGACGAGGGCTGGCGCACCATGCCGTACCTCGGGGCGGGCAGCGTGGGCATCGGCATGGTCCTCGACGACCATGCGCGCCACGCCCGCGACGAGCGGTTCGAGGAGGCCCGGGCCCAGATCGTCCGGGCGGCCCAGGCGACCTTCTACGCCCAGCCCGGCCTCTTCCGCGGCGCCGCCGGAATGATCCTGCACCTGTCCCGGACCACGACCCCCGGGCCCGGCACCCGCGCCGGGGACATCGCCCGGCAGATCGAGGCCCTGGCCCGCCACGCGCTGCCGTACCGGGGCCACCTCGCCTTCCCCGGCGAGCAGATGATGCGCCTGTCCATGGACCTGTCCACCGGGACCGCCGGCGCCCTCCTCGCCCTCGGCAGCGCCGCGACCGGCGGCCGCGCGCACCTGCCCTTCCTCCCGCCGCCGCGCACCGCGGCGGCCCCAGAGCCGGTCCCCCACCGGGGGGCCGTGACCCCGCACGACACACCCTCGAAGGAAAGGAAACAGCCATGACGCTCCTCGACCTGCAGTCCATGGAGACCCCGAAGGAAGAGAACACCGAGGCCGCCCACCTCCACGGCGGCGGCAGCCGCGCCAGCCTGCTCCTGTGCGGTGACAGCAGCCTGAGCGTCACGACCTGTAACTGACCGGTCCCTTCGGGCCCGGGCGACGTCCTGTCGCCCGGGCCCGCACCACATCCCGCACCACGTGACCGGGGCACCCCGTCCGGGCCCCGGGACAGACGAGGAGCCGCTGCCGATGACCCCGCCCGACGTCCCCGGTGAGAGGGCGACGGCCGATGCCGCCGACCGGGCGCTGAAGGCGGCCGCCCGGCACAGCGCCGGCCGCACCGCCGCGGTGTCCGGCTGCTCGCTGGCCGCCGCGTGCGCGGCGCTCGCCGAACCGGCCGTGCTCGGCCACGCCCTCGACCTGCTGCTGCGCCGCGACCCCTCGGGGACCGCGTGGGCCCTGGGGTGCGCGGCGCTGACCGCCGCCGAAGTGCTGCTGGACGCGGCGACCGCGCGGCTCACCGGCAGCGTCGACGCCCGTTCCACGGCCTGGCTGCGCCGGCGCGGACTGACCGCGCTGCTGCGTACCGCACCGCACCACGCGGCCCGGCACTCCCCCGGCGAGCTCTCCGCCCGGCTCACGGCCCACGCCGCCGGCGCGGGGACCGTCCCCGCCGCCGTGGCGACGGCCGTCACGGCGCTGCTGCCGCCCCTCGGGGGTCTCGTCGCCCTGTTCCTCGTCGACGTGTGGACCGGCCTCGCCTTCCTGGCCGGGGTTCCCGTACTGGCGTTGCTGCTGCGGACCTTCGCCCGTGCGTCGGGAGCCGGCGTCGCCCGGTACCAGCGCGTGCAGCTCGCGCTCGCCGGACGGCTGGCCGAGGCCCTGGCCGGTGCCCGCACCATCGCCGCGGCCGGCACCGTGCGGCGGGAGGCGGCCCGCATCCTCGCACCGCTGCCCGAACTGGCCCGCGAGGGGCGGGAGATGTGGCGGGTCTACGGGGGCGCCATAGCCCGGACCAGCGCCCTGATGCCGCTCCTGCTGTACGTGGTCCTCGGCGTGGGCGGGATGCGCCTCGCCGCCGGGGCGCTCGGTGTCGGCGGCCTGTTCGCCGCCGTCCGGTACGCCGGGCTCGCCGCCGGAGCCGGAGCCGTCACGGGCCGGCTCGCGGCGGTGGTGCGCGGCCGGGCCGCCGCACGCCGCACGGCCGCCCTCCTCGAACTGCCCGAACTCCCGCAGGGGGACCGGGAGTACACCGCGGACGGCCCCGGCACGCTGGAGCTGCGCGCGGTCCGCGTCGAGCGGGCCGGACGGACCGTCCTGAGGGACGTGGACCTGTGCCTCCCGGGCGGCACCACCACCGCGGTGGTGGGCCGGTCGGGCTCCGGCAAGAGCTTGCTGGCCGCCGTCGCCGGACGCCTCACCGCCTGCGACGGGGGCCGGGTGCTGCTCGACGGGACCCCGCTGGAGGACCTTGCCGCCGACGCGCTGCGCCGGGAGGTCGGCCACGCCTTCGCACGGCCGGCGCTGTTCGGGGAGAGCATCGGCGCGGCCATCGCCTTCGGGACCCGGCCCGAGCCCGGCCCGGACGCCGTGCGCGCGGCGGCCCGGGCAGCGGGGGCCGACGCCTTCGTACGCCGCCTGCCCGAGGGTTACCGCACCCCGCTCGCCGACGCGCCGATGTCGGGCGGGGAGCTGCAACGCCTCGGCCTGGCCCGGGCGTTCTGCGGGGCGGGCCGGGTGCTCGTACTGGACGACGCCACCTCCGGCCTGGACACCGTCACCGCCCGCGAGGTGGAGCACGCCCTGGCCCACGGGGTACGGGCCCGGACCCGCCTCGTGGTGACCCACCGCGCCGCCACGGCCGCCCGCGCCGACCTCGTCGTCTGGCTGGAGAACGGCACGGTCCGCGCGACGGGGACCCACGCGCTGCTGTGGCGCGAGCCCGGCTACCGCTCGCTGTTCGGCTGGGACGGGGACCCCGTCGCCGGGCCGGAGGCCGGCGACGGACCGCACCCCGGCGCCGGGCCGGCCGCCGGCGGGGCGGGCCGGTGAGCGGGGACGGCACCGGCTCCTGGCGGCGGGTCGGCGGCGAGGGGCGGCGCTTCCTGCGCGGCCGGCTGCGGACGCTGCGCACCCTCGCCCTGTGGTCACTGCTGGAGTCCGCCCACACCTTCCTCGGCGGGTACGCGGTGGCCCGTGCCCTCGACGACGGCTTCCTCGCCGCCCGCCCCGCGACCGGCCTCGCGTGGCTGGCGGTGGCCGGGGCCGGCGCCCTCCTCGGCGGGCTCGCCCTGCGGGGGGTGTTCGGCGGGCTCGCGGACCTGGTGGAACCGCTGCGCGACGGTCTGGTGCGCCGGGCCGTGCGCCAGGCCCTGGAGCGGGCGGTCGCCGATCCGGCGCGGGCCGGCCGGGACGGGGCGGTGTCGCGGCTGGCGCAGCAGACCGAGATGGCCCGGGACTCCTTCGCGGGGCTGGTGCTCGTCGCCCGGTCCTTCGTCTTCACCGCGGCCGGCGCCCTGGCCGGGCTGGCGGCGCTGGCACCCGTCCTGCTGCTGTTCGTCCTGCCGCCGCTGCTGCTGGGGACGGCCGGCTTCCTGCTCACCCTCCGTCCCGTGGCCCGGGTGCAGCGCAAGGCGCTCGACACCGACGAGGCACTGGCCGCGCGGACCGGTGAACTGGCGGCGGGCCTGCGCGATGTGGTCGCCTGCGGGGGCGGTGCGCGGGCCGGGGCCGGGCTGCGGGAGCTGATCGCCGGACAGGAACGGCTGACGCACCTGCTCGCCCGGTGGACCGCCCTGCGCACCCTGGCGCTGGGCGTGGCGGGCCGGCTGCCCGTCGTCGCGCTGCTCCTGGGCGCGCCCTGGCTGCTCGGCCACGGGCTGAGCGCGGGCGCGCTGGCCGCCGCGCTCACCTACCTGGTGCAGTCGCTGCTCCCGGCGCTCGACGCGCTCATGGGGGCCCTCGGCTCCTCGGGCACCAGGCTCGTGGTGGTCCTGGACCGCTTCTGTCCCCCGCAGCCGTCACCGGCCGCCGGGACACCGGAACCGGAACCCGGTGCGGCCGGTGCGGCTTCCCCGCTGCGGGCCGGCGGGGGGCGCGCGGCCGAGCTGCGCCGGGTGCGCTTCGCGTACGGCGCCCACGCCCAGCCGGTGCTCGACGGCCTCGACCTGGACCTGTCCGAGGGGGAGCACCTGGCCGTCGTGGGTCCGAGCGGCATCGGCAAGTCCACGCTCATGGCGCTGCTGGCCGGCCTCCTGCCGCCCGGCGGCGGGAGCGTGCTGCTGGCCGGCGCCCCGGCCCGCCGCCCGGGCCCCGCCCGGGGCCCCGATCCACGGCGGACCCTGCTGCCGCAGCAGGCGTACGTGTTCACCGGCTCCGTCCGCGAGAACCTGACCCACCTGTGCCCCGGGCCGGTACCCGGGGCGCGGCTGGAGCAGGCCGTGGCGGCCCTCGGGGCGGACGGCCTCGTGGAGCGGCTGGGCGGGCCGGACGCGCCGGTCGATCCGGCGGCGCTCTCCCAGGGCGAGCGGCAGCAGCTGGCCCTGGCGGCCGCCTACCTCTCCCCGGCTCCGCTGCTGCTGCTGGACGAGGCCACCTGCCACCTCGACCCGGCGGCCGAGGAACGCGCCGAGCGGGCCCTCGCCGGCCGGCCCGGCACGCTGGTCGTGGTGGCCCACCGCATCTCCTCCGCGGCGCGGGCCGACCGGGTCCTCGTACTCGACGGAAGCCGTGCGGTCGTCGGCACGCACGCGGACCTCCCGGCCAGGTCGGCCCTGTACCGGGAACTGGTGGGGGTGTGGGACGCCCGGGTGTGAGGGGCCGGGCTCAGACCCAGCCGGCCCTCCGGGATATCCGGATGGCATCGATCCGGTTGCGGGCGCCGGTCTTGCGGGTCACGGCGGCCATGTAGTTGCGTACGGTGCCGCTGGCCAGGTGCAGTGCGTGCGCGATCTCCGCGACGGAGTCGCCTTCCGCGGCCCGGGCCAGCACGCTCAGCTCGCGCGGGCTGAGCGGCATGGGGTCGGCCTCCAGCAGGGCCGAGGCCAGGGAGGGGTCGACGAACCGCTCTCCGGCGGCGACCTTGCGGACGGCCCGCATGAGCCGCCCGGGCGAGCCGTCCTTGTCCACGTAGCCGCGGGCCTCGGCCTGGACCCCGCGCCGGAGCGAGCCGGGCGCCCCCGAGGTGGCGAGCACCAGCAGCGGTGCGCCCGGCTCGGCGAGCGGGCGGGCGGTGCCTCCCGCGAGCCCCAGCGTGGCCGAGGCCCCCGGACAGTCGAGGTCGACGAGGGTCACGTCCGGCCGTAAGGACTCCGCCTCGCGCGTGGCGGACCGCCAGCCGGCGGAGGTCACGTCGAACCCGCCCTCGGATCTGAGCAGGGCGGCGAGCGCCGACCTCACGAGGCTGACGCTGTGCAGGACGAGGACCTTGGTCATCGGGGGCTCTCCTAGCCTGGTGATCGCTGGGCACCAAGCGGGTGCCCAGCAACCAGGCGGTCGGAACGTGCCCGTCCGCGGCGCCCGGGCGCGCGTGGCCGAAGCCCGGCGCCCGGCCGGACCCCGGCGCGGGCCGCCGCACCCGCGCCACGCTCCGCAGGTACGGCCCCGGCACCGGTGGGAAGACGCCGGCCCCGTGAAGCGGTAGGGCTGATTCCGGGCGCCTTCGGGCTCAGCGCGGGGCCGGGCCGCCGTCCCGAGGCTCCGGCCGCCGCCGTTCGCCGTCGCCCTCGGGCGGCAGGAGTCCGGCGACGATCTCGGTGCCGAGTGCGTAGGCCGGGACGCCCGCGGTGATGAGCGCCGTCTCGGCGACGCCGACCAGATCGGCGATCCCCGCTCCCGCGTGGAGCGCGCCCCGGGCGTGGATCCGGGCGGGTTCGGCCCGGCCGAGGGCCAGCAACTGCCCGAAGTGGACGAGCTGTTGGACCCGTGCGCCCAGCGGACTGTCCGTCAGCACGATGTGGCGCAGCGCCGCGAGCGCCTCCTCGGTCGGCAGCCGGCCGGACTCCTGGGCCAGCCTGAGCCGCTCCTGCACGCCGCCGGGGACGGTTCCGAGGGTGGAGCGGTACCGGTCGCGCACGGCCTCGGTGCGGGCGGCGACGGAGGAGGGGGAGGCGGCGTCGGTCATCGTGCGGCCTTCGCGATCGCGTCGCGCACGGCTTCCTGGGCGCCGGGCGGGAAGTCCACGGCCCCGCCGATGGCGGCGGCGGCGATCTCGGCTTCGGCGCTCTCCTCGATCGCCACCACCAGGTGGGCGGTGGCCTCGGGATCGGGGCCGAACACCAGGAGGCCGTGGTTGGCCAGCAGGACCGCGGAGGTGGTGGGGCGCTGCCGCAGCACCTCGGCGATGCCGCGCACCGAGACGTCCGATCCGCGCGGCCCCCAGGGGACGACGGGGACGTCCTCGGCCTGTCCGAAGCGCAGCATCGGCTCGGTGCGGCAGGGCAGCGGCCGGTGGGCCAGGGCGAAGGCGGTCGCGGAGGGCGAGTGGGTGTGGATGACCGTGCCGACTCCGGGCCGGGCCCGGTAGACGGCGGTGTGCATGGCGATGATCTCGGCGCTGACCGACTTGAGCTCGCCTTCGAGGACCTGCCCGTCGAAGCCGACGGTCGCGAGCTGTTCGGCCCGCAGGCCCCGGACGTGCCCGGGCGTCAGGAGCAGGCGCTCTCCGTCGAGCCGGGCGCTCAGGTTGGCGTGCCCGGAGTGGGACATCACCCCGGCCGCGAAGAGCTGCTCCGTGGCCGCCACCAGCCGGCCGGCCCGCTCGTTGCGTACGTAGGCGTCACTCATGACGGATCTCCCCTGCGCTGTCGACGGCGGCTCGTCCGCCGCCGTCCTCGTGCCGACCACTCTTCAACTTGAACTAAGGTTCAAGTCAAGCCGCCTGACCGGGGAGGGCGGGGAACAGGAGGAGTGGAACGTGCGCATGACGATCGGCCGGCTCTCCGAACTCACCGGGGTGCCCGCCTCGGCCATCCGGTACTGGGAGCGGCACGGCCTGCTGCCCGCGCCCGAGCGCCAGAGCGGGCAGCGGCGCTATCCCCCGGAGGCCGCCGAGCGGATCACGGTGCTGCGCAAGTGCCAGCAGGCCGGGCTGACCCTGGTCGAGATCGCGGAGTTCCAGCGGGAGCAGTCGCACAGGGAGGCGATGATCCGGGCGAAGATCGGCGAGATCGAGCAGCGCATGGTCGACCTCGAGCACGCGCACCAGCTGCTGACCCACGCCCTCAGGTGCGGGGAGGAGGACATCGTCAGGTGTCCGAAGTTCCGCGAGCAGATGGCCGCCTGGCGGACCGGGGACCCGGCGCCCTGACCGGCGGGACCGCGGACGGCGCCGGCCGGACGGTCCCCGCCGCGGTGTCGGCGGCGGGGACCGTGCTCCCGGTCTGCCGGATCCGGCGGCCGGTTACTTCTTGATCTGGTTCAGGCAGAGCACGAACTGCTTGCCCGAGCTGCGCCGGGAGCCCCTGGTCTGCTCGTAGTAGCCCAGGTCCGACTTGCCCTCGCAGCGGTTGGTGTCCAGCGTCCCGGAGATCACCTCGACCACCTTGTAGGCGGCGCCGGTGCTCCCGCAGTCCACCACCTGGAGGTCCAGGCTCGCCGCCGTGGTCCCGTTGTTCTTCAGGCAGTCGCCGGCCTTGGCGTGGTCGGCGTCGTCCTGGCTCAGGAAGTAGCCCACCGCGGCCGCGATGAGGACGACCACGATGCCGATGCCCTTGAGGATCTTCATGACGCCGATGCCGCCGCTGCGGGCGGGCGGGGCGGGCGGCGCGGACCACTGCTGCGGCGCCGGATGCCCGGGCATCCCCGGCTGGTTCGGGTACATCTGCTGCTGCGGCGCCCCGGCGTACGGCGGCTGGGCCTGCTGCGGCGGGTACGCGTACCCGGGCTGGGGCGGGTACCCCTGCGGCTGCTGTGCGTACGGGCCGGGCTGGCCGTAGGGGCCGGGGCCCTGCTGCGGCGGATAGGTCATACGGGATTCCCTCGATGATCGGACTTTACGTCGTTTTGACGTGGGCACGCTATAACACCCGGTCACCATCGCCTGAATCCGGCCGCTCCGGCGCGATCCGTCCGCCGGCGCGGGTGTCAGTGCCGCCCGTTCCCGACGCCGCGGTCGGGGGCGGTCATGTCCCCGGTGGCGGGCGTGCCGTCGGCGAGCCCGTACCGCAGGAAGACGGTCCCCTTGGCGCTGGCCTGCGGGGGCTGGAGGAGCGTGAGGCTGGTGGGCACCTCGCCGCCGTCGAACACCTTCTTCCCGACGCCGAGCACGACCGGGTGCAGCCAGAGATCGAGCCGGTCGAAGAGCTTCTCGCGCAGGAGGGTCTGTACGAGGTTCAGGCTCCCCACCACCTTCACGTGCTCGTGCCGTTCGCGGATCTCACGCACCGCGTCCACGAGGTCCGGGCCGAGCAGCGAGGACCCGGCCCAGGAGAGGTCGGGCCGGCCGCGCGAGGCCACGTACTTGGGGACGCTGTTGAAGAGCGAGGCGAAATCGCCGTCCTGGCCGCCCTTCTGGTGCGGCCAGTACGCGGCGAAGATCTCGTAGGTCCGACGGCCGAGCAGGAGGGCGTCCGTCCCCTCGTACGCGGCCGCGATCTGCGCCCCGACGGCCTCGTCGATCAGGGGCGCCTGCCAGCCGCCGAACGGGAACCCCACCGGGTCCTCGTCGGGACCGCCGGGCGCCTGCCCGACCAGGTCGAGGGTCGCGAACATCTCGATGTCGATGAGTCCCATGGCTTGCTCCCTGTGCGTCGGTCTTCTCCGTCAAGAGATAGACCGACGGCAGCCCGCGAACTCATCGCCGCGCCGGACGCGGCCTCACCCCGGCGGCGGCGAGCCGTACGGGGACGGTGCTCACGCGCGGGGACCGTCATCCGCCGCCACCGGGGCGGCACCGGGCTCGTCGTCCCAGTCGGGAACCGTCGTCGTGCCCGACAGCCAGTCGCGGCGCAGGATCGCGTATCCGACGGCGTCGCGCACGCCGCCGTCGGGGGCCGGCCAGGCGTCGCGGTGGTGCGCCTCCTTCACGTAGCCGTTGCGCAGCAGGACGCGGCGCATGGCCGCGTTGTCCTGTCGCGTGTTGGCCTCGATCCGCCGGACGTCGGGGAACTCGTCGAACACGTAGGCCGTGAGCCAGGCCACGGCTGCGGTGCCCAGGCCCCGTCCCCGGTGTCCGGCGCGGATCCGCAGGTCGAACAGCGGCGTGGGGTCGCGCAGGTCCATCAGCCGGATGAGTCCTGCCCGTTCACCGTCCCGGGTGATCCAGAAGGCACGGTGGTCCTCGCCGTCGTAGCCGCCCTCCTCGATCCACTGCCGGGCCTGCGCCGGTTCCACGACGGCCGCGCCGTGGAAGGGCCAGGTGTCGCCGGAAAGGAACTCGACCAGCTGCTCGG
Organism: Streptomyces sp. 3211.6; assembly: GCF_003634815.1. Classification (NCBI taxonomy): domain Bacteria; kingdom Bacillati; phylum Actinomycetota; class Actinomycetes; order Kitasatosporales; family Streptomycetaceae; genus Streptomyces; species Streptomyces sp. 3211.6. Next base: position 399,594 of record NZ_RBXC01000001.1, read on the forward strand.
CCTGGGCGGGTTCGTAGCGGTCGAAGGTGATCTCCACGGCCGCACTCTAGGGTCGGGGACGCCGGGCCCGGAAACGGTTTACCGGTGGGTAAGGGCCCCGCTCGGGTCGCCGGACGGTGCCTCCTGGGCGGCGGCGGGAGCGGGCCGGCCGGCGCCGCGGGTCCACAGGAGGGCTCCGGCCAGGAGCGCGGCGCCTCCCAGGAGCCAGGGCAGCGGCCCCGCCGGCAGGTGTCCGACGATCAGACCGGCCAGGGCTCCGGCCAGTTGCAGTGCGAGGGACTGGACGGACAGTGCGGTGGCCCTGCCCCGGTCGGTGACGCGGCGGTGCAGGACCTCGTTCTGGCTCGGGCCCGCCGCCCCGAGCCCGAGGTAGACCAGGCCGTAGCCGGTGGCCGCGAGGACCATGGCGACCGCTCCGGTGGCCGCCGAGGTGGCGCCGAGCAGGAGCACGCCGCTCGCGCCGGTGCCGAGGCCCAGCATGACGGCGCGCTCGCCGCTCCCCGCGAGCCGGGCGGCCAGCGGTGCGAGGTGGCTGCCGAGGGCCGCGCAGAGGAATCCGGCGCAGGCCAGGGCGGCGAAGAGCACGGCCCCCGACTCCGCCGCCCCCGTGAGGCCGGCGGCACGGCGGGGGGTGAGCAGTTCGATCGCGGCCACGGCGCCGCCGGCGGCCCCCGCGCTGAGGAACACCCGGCGGACCAGCGCGTCGCGGCCCCCCAGGCGCAGCCCGCCCGCGACGGTGGCCGGGACGTCCCGCAGGACGTGGCGCAGGGTGGCCTTCGGGCGGGGCGGTTCGGGCAGCGACGTCACGACGTACGACACGAAGGCGGCCTCGACGGCCGCGCCCAGCAGCAGCGGCAGGCACAGGGGCACCACCAGCCCGGCGGTGGCTCCGGCGAGCCCGGCCCCGAGGCCGGGTACGAGTCCGGTCAGCCACGGGAGGGCGCCGCCGAGCAGTGTCCCGGCGGCGAGCGCGGCGGAGGTCGCGGACGAGCCTCGGGCCAGCCCGGTGCGCAGGTCGGCGCCGGGGCCGGAGTGCGCCCGGACGGTGTCGACGTACCAGGCTTCGGCCGGCCCGCTGGACAGGGCGCGGCCCGTGCCCAGGAGGGCCATGCCCAGCACGAGCAGCCAGGGCGCGGTGCCCAGCGCCACGAGGGTCAGGGCGGCCAGGTTCAGCAGGCCGGCGGTGGCCAGGACGGCGCGGCGTCCCAGCACGTCGGACAGGCCCCCGGTGGGCAGTTCCAGGGCGGCGGCGGTGAGCGAGTGGACGGCGAAGAAGCCCGCGATGGCCGCCATGGGTATGCCGCGTTCGGTGAACAGCAGGATGAGCGGGGCGATGGTGAGGCCCAGCGGGAGCCAGAAGAGCGCGCAGATCTTGACGTAGCGGCGCAGTGCGGCGGCCGGGGCGAGCGCAGGCCTGGTCACGGGGCGCCGGCGGCGTCGGGCCGGGCGGTGGCCGGCTGCGTGTCGGCCGCGGGGGTGTGCGCCGCCAGGGGCAGTCCGGCGGTCAGCAGGACGACCTGCGCCGCGCGCGGGTCCGCCGCGTCGCGGGCGGTCAGTTCGTCGAGCTTGTGGTGGAGCGCGTCCCAGAGTTCGCCGAGCGACTCGGGGGTCAGACGGGGCAGCAGGTCGCTGATCCCGGCCGCCCCGGCCCACTCCTCCCCCAGCCGCCCGGCGGCCATGTCGGCCTCGTGCCGGGCGAGGGAGGTCTCCAGGTGCTCGATCTGGACCCGGCGCGACAGCCCGACGTAGGCGCGGCTGTCCGCCGTGGCCGCCATCTCCCCGCCGCTCCAGGAGGTCGCCGCGTGCGCCGCACGCCAGCGGCGCTCCCTGCCGTCGCGGTGCTCGGCCTCGGCGACGAAGGCGTACTTCGCCAGGACGCGGAGGTGGTAGCTGGTGGCGGCGGACGACTCCCCGGTCCTGACCGCGAGTTCACTGGCGGTGGCAGGGCCGTCTTGCCGGAGCAGGCCGAGGAGTCTGATGCGCAGGGGGTGGGTGAGGGCCTTCAGGGCCGCGGCGTCGTGCTCGGGATCGAGGACGCGCCGCTGTTCATCGCTGACCATGACGGCAGGCTAGGGCCCGCGAAGGCTTTCCAAAAGTATTTTTGCAGAATTTCTTTGGGAGTTGGCGGAGGGGACGGACCCTCGGCCCTCGACTGGTCAGGGGTCAGGACTGCTGCGGCCGGTCGCGGTCGATGAACTCGTTGGCCTTCTCCTGGCCCATGTCGACCTTGTCGGTGTATTTGCCGCCCGTGCGCTCGTCAATCATGTCGCCCCCGCGTTCCACGGCTTCCTTGGCCTTGTCCGGGTGCTGGCCGAGCATTCCCTTGAGCTTGTCGACGATCGACATGGTGTCCTCCTTCGGACGTGGACGCGTACGTCCCCTCCCAGCGTCCCCCTCCTTCCGGCGGACCGCATCCGCGCCCCGGATCACGTCCGGCGGACACGGACACGGCGGAGGCGGAGACGGCGGCGGGCCCGCACCCATGGGGTGCGGGCCCGCCGAGCCGATGCGTCCGCCTGGCGGACCGGCCGCGGCTACCAGCGGTACCAACGGCCGCTGCCGGCCCGCGGACGGGCGACGAACCCGAGGAGCCAGATCACCAGTACGGCGAGCGCGACCCACCAGAGGACCTTCAACGCGAAACCGGCACCGAACAGGATCAGGGCGAGCAGGAGAACGAGGAGCAGGGGAACCATGACTATCACCTCCGGGCCCTCGCATGCCCCCGGAACCGCCGCGCATGCACGGCCCCGCCGCGGGCCGCGTCACCACTCGGGGTGGACCTCGTGGCTGTCGTAGCGTTCGCCCGAGGCCGTCAGCCAGGGGCGGAAGCGGCCGGGGCCGCTGCGTTCGCCGGTGTAGCGGACCGCCTCACCGGTCTCGTCCGTGACGACCACCGCCCCGGCCTTCTGGGCGCTGCGCAGGGCGTGGGTCCAGTGCCGGCCGCGGTGGCCGGTGCGGTAGTCGGGGATCTTGCACTGGGACATCGGTGTCACCGCCTCGTCGGGCTCGTCGGTCCCGGCGCCCGGGCCGCCGCGGGGTCCGGGCGCCGTGGCACGGGCTGGACAGACGCTTCTACCCGCAAGGGACCGGTTCGAACGTCGTACGGGGCCGGTCCACCGGTCCGGGGGACGGAACGGTTCGGCGGCGGCCGCGCGGGGCACACGCGGGGTCTCGGCACCGTGACGGTGGGGTCACGGCCGGCCGTGCGGACTGCGGGGAGGTTGCCATGGCGGTGGGACCGGTGGGCGTGCCACCAGGGGCCGGTACCGTCCGGAGCACGGTGCCGCAGCGGCTGGACCGGCTGCCCTGGAGCGGCTTCCACTGGCGGGTGGTGATCGCCCTGGGCATCACCTGGGTGCTGGACGGGATCGAGATCACCATCGCCGGTTCGATCGCCGACCGGCTCAGGGACCAGCACACGCTCGGGCTCTCCTCCTCCCAGGTGGGGCTGACGGCCAGCATCTACCTGTTCGGGGAGGTCGTCGGAGCGCTCGTCTTCGGCCGGCTCGCCGACCGGCTCGGCCGGCGCAGGCTGTTCATCGTCACCCTCGGGATCTACCTGCTGGGCAACGCGCTGACGGCCCTGTCCCCCGCTTTCGCCTTCTTCGCCGTCACCCGCTTCATCGCCGGCACGGGCATCGGCGGCGAGTACGCGGCGCTGAACTCGGCCATCGACGAGCTGATCCCCAGCCGCCACCGCGGCCACGCCGACCTGGCCGTCAACGCCACCTACTGGCTCGGCGCGATGATCGGCGCGGCTTCCAACCTGCTCTTCCTCAACCCCGGCCTGTTCGCGCTCGACACCGGCTGGCGCATCGGCCTGCTCGTCGGGCCCGCGATCGGCGTGGCGATCTGGGGGCTGCGGCGCAACCTGCCCGAAAGCCCCCGCTGGCTGCTCACCCACGGCAGGCCCGAGGAGGCCGAGCAGGTCGTCGCCGGGATCGAGCGGGCGGTCGAACGCACGGGGGTCCGTCTGGAGCCCGTTGCCGACAGCCTGGCGGTGGAGTACCGGCAACGTCCGCCGGTCGGCTACCGCGAGCTCGCCCGGATCCTGTTCCGCGACTACCGGCGCCGCTCGGTCCTCGGGTTCATGCTCATGGTGACCCAGTCGTTCCTCTACAACGCGATCTTCTTCACCTACGCGCTGATCCTCGCCGAGTTCTACGGCATCCGGGACGGCGCGGTCGCCTACTTCATCTTCCCCTTCGCCGTGGGAAACCTGGTCGGGCCGCTGGTGCTGGGCCGGTACTTCGACTCCCTGGGGCGGCGCAGGATGATCGGCACGACCTACTGCCTCTCCGGCGCCCTGCTCCTGGTCACCGGCTGGCTGTTCGCCGCAGGGCTGCTGAGCGCGCTCACCCAGACCCTCCTGTGGTGCGTGATCTTCTTCATCGCGTCCGCGGCGGCCTCCTCCGCGTACCTGACGGTCAGCGAGATCTTCCCGGTGGAGATGCGGGCCCAGGCCATCTCCTTCTTCTTCGCCCTGTCCATGCTGTTCGGCGGTGTCGTGGCCCCCTGGCTGTTCGCCACCCTCATCGGCGCCGGCCACGACCCCTGGCGGGTGTGCGCCGGATACGCGGCCGGCGGCGTGCTGATGGTCCTCGGCGGGCTGACCGCGTTCCGCTGGGGGGTCGACGCCGAACGGCGCCCGCTGGAGGAGGTGGCCGTCCCGCTGTCCGCGAGCGTCCGCGCCGCGGGCGGATCCGCCGCGCCCGCCCCGGCCCACGGGGTACGGCCTACCCGGCGGACGCGGTGGTGAGGCGGGTGCACTCGGCGACCACGGCGCGCAGGTCGCCGGTGGTGCGCAGGAGGCGGCGCTGGAGGCGGGCACCGTTGCCGCGTCCGAGGAGGCGGGCAAGCCCCTCGCGGACGCGTTCCAGGTCGCCGGTGTCATCGAGCGCGTCCCGTACGTGCTCCACCAGCAGGTCGAGGACCGCCTCGGGCGGGGCGGGGCTCATGCTGCGCGGGTCGAGCAGCGGGCCGTCCAGGCCCGACCTGGCCGCCCGCCAGGAGGCGAGCCGCAGCAGGCCGACGCCGATGCGGGGCGGGGGCCGTCCGGCGTCCCAGTCGCGGGCGGCGGTCTCCACCAGGGCGCGGGCCAGGGCGGCGAGGAGGACCGGGGTTTCGGGTTCGAGGCAGACGTCGGCGACGCGGATCTCGACCGTGGGGTAGCCGGCGGAGAGGCGGGCGTCGAAGTAGATCATGCCGTCGTCGCGCAGGACGCCGGTGGCGATCATGTCGCGCACCTGCTGGTGGTAGCGCTCCGCACTGCCGAACGCCTCGGTCGGGCCGGCGGACGGCAGGCGGTTCCACACCCGGCTGCGGTAGCTGCCGTACGCACTGTCCTGGCCCTGCCAGAACGGCGAGTTGGCGCTGAGGGCGGTCAGCACCGGCAGCCACGGCCGGATGCGGTCGAGGACGGCCACGCCCTCCTCGTCCGAGGCGATGGAGACGTGGACGTGGCAGCCGCAGGTGAGCTGTTCCTGGGCGGTCAGCCCGAACTGGCGGGTCAGCCAGCGGTACCGCTCGCCGGGCATCGTGGACGGCCGCACCGGCAGCGGGGAGGTGGCCAGGGCGGCGAGGGCCCCGCCGGCGTCGGCGGCGTGCCGGGCCGCCTCGGCGCGCCAGCGGACGATCTCCTCGGCCAGTTCCCCCATCCGCAGGACGGGGCGGGTGGCGAACTCCACCTGCTCGCACTTGAGCTCCGGCTCCAGCGCCCCCTCCTCCGGCCGGTGCGTGCCGTTGCCCTCGCGGGAGGCGGCCGACATCACCGCGGCCGACAGGGCGATCGGTTCCCCCGTCCCGGGATCGACCAGCAGCAGTTCCTCCTCCACGCCTACGCTGCGCATGCCCGTCACGTTCCTTTCGCCGGCTCCGTGCACCCGTCACGTGTCACGTGCCCAGCAAAGACGGTCGCACCCCGCGGACGCCCGTTCCCACGCCGCCGGGCGGGACGCCCGGATCCGATCCCGGAGCCGGCGCGGACTGCGGGAAGGGCAGGCCCGGCCCCGGCCCGCTGCTACGGCGTCGTGCGGAGGCATTCGATCAGGTAGTCGCCCGTCTCCGGGTCCACGGTGACCCCGTGGGCCTCGCTGCCGAAGCCCGGGAAGGCGCGGTCGAAGGCCTCCAGGGCGCCGAGGTAGCGCAGCAGGGGGCCGTCCGGGGCGCCGAGGGATTCGCCGGGCATCAGGACGGGGATGCCCGGCGGGGTGACGGCCACCATCGCGGCCGCGACCCGGTGGGCCGCTTCGGCCAGGGGCAGGCGTTCGGTGCCGCCGCGGATGAGCTGCTGGTAGCAGTACCGGGGCGGGTGGACCGGCTCGGGCAGGTTCTGGAAGGCCTCGTCGAGGGCGCCGATGAACGCGCCCCGGGTGAGGTGCCCGTGCATCTGTGCGCACAGCTCGCGCAGGGTGGTGTCGCGGTAGCGGCCGGGGTGGCGTGCGGTGAGGGCGGGCAGGACACGGTCGAGCGGGGCGTCGCTGTCGTAGTGGGCCTTGAAGTCCATCAGGGCGTCCATGAGGGTGCCCCACTTGCCCTTGGTGATGCCCATCGAGAAGAGGACCAGGGTGGTGTAGCTGTCGGTCTTCTCGACCACGATGCCGCGGGTGGCGAGGTACTCGGTGAGGATCCGGGCGGGGATGCCCCAGGGCCGGGTCTCCCCGGTGGCGGTGACGCCGGGGCAGGTGAGGGTGACCTTGACGGGGTCCAGGAGGCCGTAGCCGTCGGTCAGGTCCGGGAAGCCGTGCCAGGCGGCGCCGGGTTCGAGCTGCCAGCAGGAGGGTTCGCCGGCCAGCAGGGCGGCCGGAGCGTCGGCGAAGGGGATGCGGGTGCCGGTGGCGGGGTCGGTGACCTCCTCGGGCTGCCAGACGCCGAAGAACCAGTCGGGCCGGTCCCCCGCGGCGGCGATGCGGCGGCCGGTGCGGACGACGGCCTGCCGGAACCGGATCGCCTCGGTGACGGCCTCGTCGATCAGCCACCGCCCCTGCGGCCCGTCCATCATCGCCGTCGCCACGTCGAGGGACGCGATGCCGGGGTAGAAGGCGGAGGTGGTGCCGTGCATCATGAACGCCTCGTTGAAGCGGTCGTGCTGGACGGGCGCCCGGGGGGCGGGCCGTACGTGGACCATGGCGCACTGCGACAGCGCGGCGAGCAGCTTGTGCGTGGAGTGGGTGGCGAACACCGTCGGCCGGCCGTCACCCTCGAGGGTGTCCGGGCCCACGGCCATGCCGAACCGCCCCCGGTAGAGGGGGTGGAAGCGGGCGTAGGCGAACCAGGCCTCGTCGAAGTGCAGGCGGGGCGTGCTCGGGGCGAGGGCGCGGGCGGCGGCCAGGGTGTCGTAGCACAGGCCGTCGTAGGTGGAGTTGGTGAGGACCGCGTACTGGGCGTCCGGCGATACGGCCCCCGCCGTGAGGGGGTTGGCGGCGATCCGGGCCGCGACCGCGTCCGGGGCGGTCGCGGTGGGCGGCACGGGGCCGGCCAGTCCGTAGCCGTTGCGGGTGGGCACCAGGTAGACGGGGCGGGCGCCGGAGACGACCAGGCCGTGCAGGACGGACTTGTGGCAGTTGCGGTCGACCAGGGCGATCTCGTCGGAGGTGACGCTGAAGTGGCCCACCATGCGGTTGCAGGTGGAGTCCCCGTGCAGGACGAAGTAGGTGCGTTCGGCGCCGAAGACCCGGGCGGCGTTGCGTTCGGCCTCGCCGATGGGGCCCGTGTGCTCGTACAGGGACCCCAGTTCGCCCACCGAGATGGACAGGTCCGTGCGGAACAGGCGCTCGCCGTAGTAGTCGAAGAAGACCCGTCCAGCCGGGGACTTCAGGAACGCGACGCCGCCGGAGTGGGCCGGGGTGTGCCAGGAGTACTCGTGGGCGTCGTCGAAGCGGCGCAGGGCACGGAAGAACGGCGGCAGGATCTCCTTCATGTAGGTGTGCGCGGCGGCCGCGACCCGGCCGGCGATGAAGGCGGGGGTGTCCTCCAGCGGCCAGATGTAGCCGACGACCGTCTCCGAGACCCACAGCGGCAGGTGTTCGAGGTCGTGGTCGGAGCTGTCGGTCATCAGGAGGAAGACGGGCAGGTCCTTGAAGCGGTGCCGGATCCGGTCGAGGACCTCCGCCCCGCCGGTCGGCAGGTGCGCGTTCCCGCCGGGGGCCGGTCCGGTCGCGGACGGGGAGGGGGCGCCGCCCGTGCGGGTGGCGGCGGACGGGCGGGGCAGGTCCCAGGCCACCACGGCGGCGGCGATGCCCGCCTCCGTCTGGAGCATCGCGCGGGCGTCCCGGGAGTCGGCCGCCCGGCGCAGTTCCAGTCCGCGCTCCTCCAGTTCCTTGCCGATCCGGCGCAGTTGCTCGACGCTCACCCCGCCGCCGAGCGGGTCCTCGCGCAGGGCCAGCAACACCGTGCCGTTCGCCATGGGTTCCATCCGCCTTCCGTCACGGGTGCCCCGGCGGGCCGGGACCGGGCGGGGCCAGTCTGGTCCGGCCCGCCGGGCCGCCGGGCGGTCTTCGGAGGCGGTTCACCCGCAGGTGGGCGCGGCGGTCCCACCCGGTTGACCACGGGCGCGGCAGCGAGCGGACTGGGCCCTGCGGACTAGGGATTGTCAGGCAGGCCCTAGCCGCCCTTGAGGCGGCGGTTGATCTCCTCGCCGATCCGGCGGTTGAGTTCGGCCAGCTGCTCGGGGGTGTAGGCGGTGAGGTCCCCGAGGTCCGGTGGGGCGGCCTGGGGTTCGTCCTTCTGTTTCTGCTCCTCGCGCCGTTTGAGCTCCTGCTCCTCCGGTGAGCCGGGCGCCGCGTACGCGCACCGGATCAGTGCGCCGTCCGCGGCGGTCAGGCAGGTCGCCTCGCGGCCCGCGACCTGGCCCCGGCCCACCACCCGGTAGCGGATGTCCTGTTCGCTGCCGATGGTGGCGGTCCAGGTGGTGCCTCCGGTGGGGACCACCTCGAACACCTGGTCGTCGTTGTAGCAGCAGACGTCCCGGTATTCGGCCTTGATCAGCGCGACGATCGCCTTCGGCGAGGACCAGGTCGGGTCGAGCCGGTGCACGGTCAGGGGTGCCAGCCGGGTGCCCTCATGGCGTGCCGGTACGGTCGCGACGGCGACGACGGAGCTGGCCTCGCCCTGGGGGGTGAGGGGGGTGACGTAGACGCTGTGTCCGCTCGAGTCGCCGTAGCGGAGGGTGAACTCCGAGTCGTTCCCGTCGTTCGCGCCGTCCTTCGAGGCGTCCCAGCCGCTGCGTTCGAACCACCAGTCGGCGAAGCTGCCGACGGCGGCGACCGATTCCCGCTGCCGGGCGGCGAGGCTCAGGGGGTAGGAGGGGCCGGGGACCCGGTCCGTGTCGGTGGTGAAGGTGATCTTTCCCGTGCGGCCGTCGTAGAGCGCGACTCCGGCGGGGCGTTCCGTCACGACCAGGAGCCCGGTCTGGCGTTTGAGGGGGACGACCACCACGGGTGTGTCACCCGAGCAGGTCACGTACGCGTCGTCCGCCTCGAAGCGGACCCAGCGCTTGTGTTCGGAGATCTTCCGGCCCAGGTTGTGGCCGAACCAGCCGCTGATCCGGGCGTCCGCCACGTCCACGTCGAACGGACAGCGCTGCTGCGCGCGGCTGGTGCCGCCGAGGGGAACGTCCTGCACGAGCCCGACCTCGTACCCGGACAGCCAGCCGCTCCGCTCGACGAGGGTGGCGAACCGGTCCGAGTCCGGCAGGTAGGTGATGTCGGCGATCTCACCGGTGACGTCGCCCAGATGCGGGGCGGCCTGCGCCTTGCCGACGAGGTAGGGGGCGCGGGGCGCCAGTGCGGGCACCGGCTCCGTCACGACCTGCGTGGCCTGCATGTAGGCGCGGTCCTCCAGGTACGCGCCGTAGACCAGCCACGCGACGGCGAGCGCGAGCCCGGCTATGGCCCCCAGGCAGCCGAGGACCCCCGCCACGCCGCCCGGCCCGGCGGCGGCCTTGCCGCGCCGCCTGCGCACGAGCCACCGCACGAGCCACACCGCCGCGACGAACGCCGCGGCCAGCAGCGGCAGGGCCAGCCAGGCGAGGAGCTTGCGCAGCTCCCACACCAGGACGGTGCTGTAGTACGGGGCGTACAGGGGCGCGCAGGCCACGAGGACCACGAAACCCACCGGTATGCCGATCCGCAGAGCCCGGCCCATCAGCGCCTCCCCCGACCGCCTGGTTCAGGTCAAGTGTGGGGTGCGGGGCGGACCGTGTCACGGCCCCGCACGCATCGTCCCGTGCCCGTCGGCGGCCGTCAGCCGGGTCCGGGGGCCGTGATGGCGACGAGTTCCACCTCGAAGCCGTCGGCGTTCTCCAGGTAGGCGGCGTAGGTCCGTTCGCCGCCGGCGTGCGGGTGGCGGTCGGGGAACATGAGGGTCCATCCGTGCCGCGAGGCCCGGCGGGCCAGTTCCTCCACGGCGTGGTGGTCCTGGACGTGGAACGCCAGATGGTTGAGCCCCGGCCGGCAGCGGTCGTGCCGGCCGGCGGTGAGGGCGGGGGACTGTTCGAAGACCAGGTAGGCCGCGCCGAGCCGCCAGCTGCGGCCGTTGCTCCAGCTCTGGAAGGGCGTGTACCCCAGGGCTTCCAGCAGCCACCCGAAGGAGGCTGCGGCCCGCTCCAGGTCGGGCACCCAGATCTCGACGTGGTGCAGCGCCCCGTGCTGCCGGCCGGTCCCTTCGGGGCCGGCCGTCGCGTGGGGTGTGGGCTCCTCGGTCATGGGGGTCATCCTCGGCCTGCAGAATCAAAGAATCCGCCCATTCGTAGTGCGGGAATCGGGGTGGTTTCGCCCCTACTGCCGCCCGGGCGCTCCCGCGAACCGGGCACGGGGTGAGGTGTCGCGCAGCCGGCGGTCGAGGAGGACCACGGAGGCGAATCCCGCGGCTCCCGCCGGGCCGCCGCCCTCGATTCCTGACAGCAGGGTCGCCAAGCCCCGTTCATGGGTGGCGAAGACGCGGGGCGGGGCCAGGCGCCGGCGGGCGCGCTGGCCCGAAAGGGCCTCCCGGGTCCCGACGTCGAGGAGGACCATGTGCGCCTGGCGCCCCGCCCGGCCGGCGCTGTGGGCGAGCCATCGGCGCAGCCAGGTCCGGGTGCCGCAGTCGTGCAGGAGCAGCGGGCCGGAGCCCCGCATCGCCCTGCGTATGCGGCGCATGTGGTGCAGCCGCGCCAGGGGCCGGTACGCGCCGTAGGGGAGCCAGGCCGGCGCGAGCGCCTCGCAGGCGGCGCGGGTGGCGCGCGGATCCAGGACGGTTCCGTGACCGGCCCACGCGCGCAGCAGGGTGCTCTTCCCGCTGCCGGGGAGGCCGGCTATGACGACGACCGCGTCCCTCGGGTAGGACAGGCATATGCCCGTATCGGTACGGCCGCGCAGGTCGACGACGCCTCGCGGGGCGATCGGGCGGACGGCTCGGCGGCCGGGATCCACGGCGGAGTTCGCGTTCTTCACGTCAGGGCCGGCTTCGGACACAGCGGACCGTACATCGCGTTTCGGCTCCAGGTCAGGGGGTGGGCGCCAGGCCCCGGTGTCATCGGGCGACGGCCACCACCGTGGCGGCGTACGGCCCCCCTCGACCCTATCCGTCCCCCGGTCGACACCATCGCGCACGCCCCCCACAAGGGAGGGTCATGGAAATGTCTAGATTAGGCAATATGCAATGTCCTTACCGGTTTCGGGGGTGATGGAACGTCAGAGTATGCCCTGCCCGGCCGCACGCCGGGAACAGTTCGGAGCCCGCCCGGCCTGTACCGGGCCGGGCCGTGCCGACCTTTGAGGAGCCACCTGCATGTCCGCTTCTTACGCCACCCGCCGCGCCGTCGCCGCCCTCCTGGCCGTCGGCGCCCTGATCGGCGCCGCGGCGGTACCGGCCGCCGCCGACGACCACCGGCACGACCGCCACGGCGCGCACTCCTCCATCGTCATCGGCGACGTCGAGAACGCGGGCCGCGGACAGGGCAACCGCGCCCTCAACGGCGAGTGGGTCGAGGTCAAGAACACCGGACGCAGCAGCGTCAACCTGCGCGGCTACACGCTGACCGACAAGCAGGGCAACCGCTACCGCTTCAACAGCCTCCGCCTGGACGGCCGCTCCAGCGTCAAGGTCCACACCGGCAACGGCCGCGACACCCACCGCGACGTCTACCAGAACCGCCGCCGGCAGATCTGGGACGAGCGCGACACCGCCACCCTGCGCGACGCCCGCGGCAAGGTGGTCGACACCGAGTCCTGGGGCCGGCGCGGACACCACCACCACGCCTGATCCGCTCCAGCGGCGGCCCGGCCCACCCGGCACGGGCCGCACCCCCGGAGGAACCACGGCGTGCCAGGCGAACCGGCCTGGCACGCCGTGCCCGTGCGCGGGGTCCGTACCCTGGAGGCATGCGCATGCGCCCCACCCTGGACTGGACCCCCGCGGAGGACCTGCCTCCGGGCACCACGGACCTTCGGCCGGTCACGGACGCCCTGCGCGCCGGCGGTGTGCTGGTGCTCAGCGGGGCGGGGATCTCCACGGAATCGGGCATCCCCGACTACCGCGGCGAGGGCGGGAGCCTGAGCCGGCACACGCCGATGACGTACCAGGAGTTCACCGCCGACGCCGGGGCCCGGCAGCGGTACTGGGCGCGCGGCCACCTCGGCTGGCGCACCTTCGGCCGGGCCCGGCCCAACGCCGGCCACCGGGCCGTCGCCGCGTTCGCCCGCCACGGCCTGCTCTCGGGCGTGATCACCCAGAACGTCGACGGTCTGCACCAGGCCGCCGGCAGCGAGGACGTGGTCGAGCTCCACGGGAGCCTGGAGCGGGTCGTCTGCCTCTCCTGCGGCGCCCTCAGCCCGCGCCGCGAGCTGGCGCGGCGGCTGGAGGAGGCCAACGCCGGTTTCGCGCCCGTGGCCGCCGGCCTCAACCCGGACGGTGACGCGGACCTCACCCGCGAGCAGGTCGGGGACTTCCGCGTGGTGCCGTGCGCGGCCTGCGGCGGCGTCCTCAAGCCCGACGTGGTGTTCTTCGGCGAATCCGTCCCGCCGCGCCGCGTCGAGCACTGCCGCTCGCTGGTCCGGGAGGCGGCCTCACTGCTGGTCCTGGGCTCCTCGCTGACGGTGATGTCGGGGCTCCGCTTCGTCCGGCAGGCGGCTGAGGCCGGGAAGCCCGTGGTGATCGTCAACCGGGACCGGACCCGGGGCGACCGGCAGGCCGTCACCCGGGTCGCCCTGCCGCTCGGGGCGGCCCTCACCACGGTGGCGGGCCGGCTGGGCGTGCCGGTCGACGGCCCCGGCTGACCGGGGTCGGCCGCCGCCCGCCGGCCGGGCCGCCAGCGGGGTGCCGCAGCCGGAGCAGTAGCGGGCGTCGACCTCGATCGCGTGCCGGTGGCAGTGGGCGCAGACGAGATGCAGGGCGCAGGTCCGAGGCGGCGTGGCGGGGGCGGCCGGCGCGATGCTCATCCCCCGGCGCCTGCGGTGGACGGTCAGCACGACCAGCCCCTGGGGGCCGGCCAGCAGCGCCCGGACGGCACCGCGCGGCAGCAACGCCATGAATCCCGGGGAGAGATGGGACTGCTCGCCGTCCAGGGTCAGGACGCCCGTACCCGAGACGACGACCATCATGACGTCGACGGATCCCTCGGTGGAGGGCGCTCCCCCGGTCCCGGGCAGATGGCGCACGAGATTGGCGTCGAGCTGCCGCTCGGCCCCTCGCAGTCGCCACAACGCCCCGCCCTGCCCCTCGGCAGCCGCCGCGAGCAGCCCCGCGACGGTCGCGGTCTGCGTCGTGTGCTCCACCTCCGTCAAGGCGTCCCCTCCAGGTCCGGCCGGCGTTCGACGCCCTCATGATCCCGCACCGACGGGCCGGCGCGGGACCGAGGCGGCCGGATGGTGATCCGTAACCCCGCCGGAGCCCGCCCGGTTGTGCCGAGCACCAGGTCAAACCCACGAGTGTGAAGGCACAGTCCATGACGAGCAGTACGACGGCAGCACCCGTCTTCGGCCGGATCCTGATCGCGACGGCGCTCAGCGGTGCGCTGGCCCTCGGCGCCGGAACGGCGGTGGCCGCCGGCCCCGCCGACGAGGGCTGGAAGGGGGAGGGCGGGCTCACGCTGAGCAGCGCGGACAACGCCGAGGTCGACGCCTACGTGGACCGGGCGAAGCAGGCCGAACGGTCGATCAGCACGGACGTGCGCGCCGCCGCCCTCGTCTCGGGCGCCGAGCTGATCGGTTACGAGAACCGCCTCAAGTCCCCCGACTCGCTCAAGCGGAAGGTCGCCACCTCCCTGCGGGAACATCCCGGGCAGCCGGTCGGGGCGGTCCTGGCGGGGCTGGGCGACGCCGTCAGGTACACCCTCCAGTGGCCGGACGGCTCCTACAGCGACGGGGTGTCCGCCGCGTCGGCGCTCCTTTCCGCCTGGGGCAACGACTCCACCAAGTGGTCCAACACCTGGGGCCGCAGCAGCGGTTACAAGGGCCTGAACACCGGCTGGCGCGCGCCCCGCTCCGGGCAGCTGTTCGAGGTCCAGTTCCACACCCCCGCCAGCAAGCACGCCCAGGAAGTCACTCACGTGCTGTACGAGGAGCAGCGGCTGCCCTCGACTTCCCCGGCCCGGAAGAAGGAGCTCCAGGCGCGGCAGGACGCCGAGTTCGCCGCGGTGCCCGTACCGGCGGGCGCCGACCGGCTGACTGCGCCCGCCCGGCTGCCCGCCCCGCTGCCCGTACCGCTGCCCGCCCCGGCGTGACGCTCCGGTCGTGGCGTGGCGGCCGGGCTGCGACCGCCACGCCACGGCTCCGCGGCCGTGGTGTCAGCGGCCCTGGAGGGTCCTGGCGTTGTCGCCGAACGTCCAGTTGCGGGAGCCGTCCCAGTTGAGGGACCAGGTCATCAGGCCCTTGAGCCGGCCGCCGTAGGAGTTCCACGCCTGGGCGACGAGAGCGGGGGTCATGTAGCCGCCGCCGGCGCCCGGTTGGGCCGGGAGGCCGGGGACCTGCTTGTCGTAGGGGACCTTGACGGTGGTGTTCTGGACGACCAGCCCGCGGTCGAGGCAGTCCGTCTGCGCCGTGAAGCCCCTGACGGTGCCCGCCGCATAGGAGTCCGCGTTGCAGCCGTACATGCTGCCGTTGTAGTACTGCATGTTCAGCCACCACAGGCGGCCGTTGTCCGCGTACTTCTTGACGATGGGCAGGTACGCGCCCCAGATCGAGCCGTACGCCACGCTGCCGCCGGTGACGTAGGCGGTCTCGGGGGCCATCGTGAGACCGAAGCCGTCCGGCATCCGGGCGAGTACGCCGTCGATGATGCGGATCAGGTTGGACTGGGACGGGGAGAGCTGCGTGATGCTCCCCGAGCCGACGAGACCGGTCTCGATGTCGATGTCGATCCCGTCGAAGTTGTACTTCTTGAGGAGGGGGACGATGGTCTCCACGAAGCGGTCGGCGACGGCGGCGGAGCCGAGGTCGATGCCGGCCGCGGCGCCGCCGATGGACATCAGCACGGTGAGTCCGTCCTGTTTGGCCTGGCACATCTCCGCGGGGGTGGGCACCTTCACCGTGCTGTCCATCCCGTCCTCCCACAGCACGGTGCCGTCCGAGCGGATCACCGGGAAGGCCGCGTTGACCACGTTGTAGCCGTGGCCGCGGATGCGGCTGTCGGTGAGGGGGATCCAGCCGAGGGGCGGGTGGACTCCGTTGGCGGCGCCGTCCCAGTTCTCCCAGTACCCCTGGAGGACCTTGCCGGAGGGCTTCGGCCGCAGGGCGCAGGTGTCGGGCGCACGCGGGCCGGGGGGCGGCGGGGTGGCCGCCGCGGCGGACAACGGGCTCAGCACGGTCGCGGCGAGCGCGAGTCCGAGTCCCACGAGGCGGATGGTCCGACGGGCCATGGGTGTGCTCCCTTCGCGCCGGCCGCGCCCGGGCGGGCGGGCAGGCGGACAGGCCGGAGTGACCGGGAGGGAAGTGCTGCCGTGGGCGCGGCCGCCCGCGGGGACGGGAGCCCCAGGGGCGGCCGCGGTGTGACGCGCTCCACGGTGATTTGGTCCAGACCATCTGTCAAGGGTGCTGTACGCGTCGGAGGGGAGTCCGGGAGGTCAGGAGACGAGGGGGCCGGCCTCCGCCTCGGTCAGTCTGACCGTGCACAGGCCGCCGCGCTCGGTCTTCACGTCCGTCACCTTGAGCTGGGTCCCCGGGGCGAGGATGTACTCCTCCTCGCCGGTGAAGGCCGAGAAGCTGCGGATGCCCACCGCGCGGGCGGGGGTCACCTCGAAGAGCGTCCGCTTGCCGCGGCTGCCGAGGAAAGAACGGGCCACGCTCAGCTCCGAGGTGCACGAGGAGACGCCCCACCAGGTCACCGTCCCCCCGACCGGGTACTGGGCGCGCAGGTCCAGCGATACGCCGCGCCACAGCGGCCGGGTGTGGGCGGGCAGTTGCGAGACGGCGGAGAACAGCAGCCGCAGGTAGGGGAGGTACGGCACGAGTGCGGTCCGGTCCGGGGAGCGGAGGACGGCGTTGATCTCACGGTAGAAGGCGGACTCGCAGGTGTAGAGGTAGAGCGCGGCGATCGCGTCGGCGGACGGCCGGCCGGCGCCGGCGGCCTCGTCCGCTCGCCGCTTGCCGAACTCGTGGGACCGGTCGATGTGCCGGCCCAGGCCGGGCAGCACCTCGGCCACCGGTGCGAGCGCGTCCCGGAAGTCCGTCGGCGGGGTGTCGAACACGCCGGTGATCGCCGGGAGGACCAGGCCCTCGTCCTTGACGCTGGTGAGCCGCTCCAGGTACAGCTGGTGCAGTTCCATGGTCGAGGCGATGAAGGCCCCCATGCGCGCCGCGACCTCGCCGTCCGCGCCGCCGGGCGGGGCGCCTTCGGGGCTCTGGTTCCAGCCGGTGCTCGGCAGCCAGTCGACCGGCTCGGCGCCCAGGGACGCGAGGGCGTCGTTCACCGTGGCGAAGTGGTCGCCCTCGCAGAAGATGTCGCCCTGGGCGGCGGGGTTGGCGTGGTCGATGTGCCGGACCTCGACGTCCGGGTACTTCTTCTGCAGGCGCAGGACCACCTTCTTCAGGCTGCGGGCGTGCGCCCCCCACCAGGCGAAGACCACACTGCGGTCCTCCTCGTCGGCGTCCTGCTTGGCCTGGAGGATCTCCTCGACGATCCGTTCGGCGACGGGCCTCCAGAACGCGGTGTGCCGGTCGGCACCCATCGCGCCGTCGGCGCTGGCGGTGAGCGCGGCGTTCAGCAGGAGGACGCCCTGGGTGAGCATCGCCTGGAACCACTCCGGCGGCTGGACCGTGTCCCGCTCCTTCAGCAGGGCGCGGACGTCGGCGATCGGGGTCTTCTTCGCGATGCCGTACTTCCACATCGCGGCGGCCTTGATGATGCAGCGGATGCTGACGACCCGGCCGAACTGGCTGTCCTTCCAGTCGTTGAAGGTGTTGTCGAACATGGCGATGCCGGTGGCGCTCTCCGGCCGCGGATAGGGGTTCTGGCCGAAGACGACGACCTTCCACTTGTGCGGCGGGTGGGGCTTGAGGGCCTGGAAGGTCAGCTCGCGGACCGGGACGACCTCCGGGCTGCGGCCCTGGCCGATGAACCGGGCGGCGTCCGGCTGCGCCTCGATGACGGGCTTCAGCAGCGGGAGCCAGGGTTCACCTCCGCCCTTGAAGAGCTCGCTCAGGTGCAACGGGTCGGCCGCGTCGGGCTGGGCGGGGGCGGGGTTGGCGTCGTTCATGGGGGAAGGGCTCCCGGGCGTCGTGCTGGTGGGGTGCGGGGGGCCGGCGTGCCCGCCGGCGGGGTGGGCGCCGTCAGCGGCGAAAGGAATGCCCTTTCGGTGGCACGATCCGCACCCGCCCGGCGGCCGGCCCGTCCTCGATCCCGTCGAGCTGGGCGGTGATCGTGGCGCGCAGCTCGTCGTCGTCCTCGAACCAGTGGTCGTGGAAGAGGGTGTAGCCGGTCCACATCAGGTTGGCGCAGACCCGGGCGGGGACCCGGCCGGTCTGCGCGCCCATCCCGACCAGCGCCACCGACCGGATGCTGCCCGGCGCCCGCCGGTTCTGCCGGTGCACTGCCTGGAACGCGGCGGCGCAGGCCAGGGCCACGTTCAGCGTGTCCCTCACGTTCTGCGAGGACTGCGCCATCGTCGGCGTCGATATCAGGTAGCGGGGGACGGCCGCCCCCGACGGGACGCAGACCGCGCTGCCCACCGGGAGCGTCCCGGCGAACCGGTCCCGGATCGCCCGCTGCACGCGCAGCTGGATGCCGGCTCCGAGGTGCCGCTTGATGGCGGCGTCGACCCCGCCGTCCATCCGGCCCCGGGAGTTGGTCGGCGTGACCCAGGCGTCGACGTCCTCGTCGAGGATCGAACCCCTGCGGATCTCGATCCCGGGGGTGTCCGCGAACGCCGTCCGCCATGCCTGGACCACTCGCTCGTTGACGTCGGTCAGCACCACCTTGAGCGCGGGCTGCACACGGTTGTCGGTCATCGTCCACTCCTGTCGGGAAACGGCCCTTCCAATACCCCCGACGCTAACGGCCGCCACTGACAACGCGGCTGCGGGAAGGGGACGATGACCTGCCGTCACGGCTCCGGAGGCGCTGGTGTGGGCGATGGCGTGGGCGATGGCGTGGGCGATGGCGTGGGCGATGGCTGGAAGGAGACCGTCAACGGGCCTGGGGACGGGGTCGTTTCGGAGGATTCCGTGAAGGCCGCGTGATGCCGCGGGGGCCAGGCGGCAAGCGGCCGCCACACTGAGGGCGTGAGGATCGCCATCATGACGGCCGGGTCGCGCGGGGACGTCGCGCCGTACACGGGCCTGGGAGCCGGACTGGTCCGGGCCGGACACGAGGTCACCCTGGTGACCCACGGACTGTTCGAACCGCTGGTCGCCGGGTCGGGGGTGCGCTTCCGGGCCGTTCCCGGCGACCCGAAGGCCGAGTTGCACTCGGCGCGGGGCCGGGGGCTGCACCGCAGCCGGACCGGGGCCGTGAAGCTGCTGCGGGCCGTGGCGCTGGCGAGGAGGATCGCGCCCGAGATGACCCCCGCGATGGTACGGGAGGCGGGCGAGGCGGACGTGGTGCTGGCCGGCGGCCCGGTCGCCCCCCTCGCCCACGCCATCGCGCAGGGCCTGGACCGGCCGAGCATGGGCCTCTTCCTGCAACCGCTGCACGGAACCAGCGCGTTCCCGCCGCCGATGCTCGGCACCCGCTCCCTGGGCCCGCTGGGCAACCGGATCGGCGGTGACGCCGTCACCGCGGCCGTCGACCACGTCTTCACCCGGGCGGCGCGGTCGCTGGCCGCCGAGCACGGCCTGCCGGTAGGCCGCCTGCCCGCGGCCCGCCGCGCCCGCGAGCGGCAGGGCTGGCCCGTCTGGCACGGCTTCAGCGAGCTGGTCGTGCCCAGGCCCCGCGACTGGCGTCCCGGCCTGGAGGTCTGCGGCTACTGGTGGCCCCACGAGACGACCGGCGAACTCCCCGCGGAGCTCGTCGGCTTCCTCGACTCCGGCCCGGCCCCGGTATACGTGGGGCTGGGAAGCGCCACCGCTCCCGATCCCGGGCGGGTCAGCGCGCGGATCGTCGGCGCCCTGCGCGCGGCCGGACTGCGCGGGGTGATCCAGCGGGGCTGGGCGGGGCTGTCGGCCGCCGGCCAGGACGACATGATCACCATCGGCGACGTTCCGCACTCCCTGCTCTTCCCGCGCATGGCGGCCGTCGTCCACCATGCGGGGGCGGGCACGACCGGCGCGGCCCTGCGCGCGGGCGTTCCCTGCGTCCCCGTCCCCGTGCAGTTCGACGCCCACTTCTGGGCCTCGCGCCTCGTGGAACTGGGCACCGCCCCCAGGGTGGTGCCCCTGCGCCGGCTCGACTCCGCCGCCCTGGGGTCCGCGCTGCGGCAGGCCGTCACGGACCCCTCCTACGGGGAGCGCGCCCGGGACATCGCCCGCCGGCTCGCCGCGGAGGACGGCGTGGCCCGGGTCGCCGCCGCGCTCGAACGGGCGGGGCGGCACTGACCTGTACGAGCAGACCGACTGATCGTCCTTCGCGTAGAGCCCCCAGTCCCGAGGAGAACCCGATGAGCACCTCGCCCATGACACGGCTCGTCCTTGCCGTGGCGGCCACGACCCTGTTCGCGGCGACCGCGGCACCCCGTGCCGGTGCCGCCGCCCTGTCCCCGGAGCCCAAGGCACCGCGGGAGTTCGTCGCGCTGGCCTCCGTCGACCCCACGATCATCCAGGAGATGCGCTACCCGTCGGGGCACAACTTCGTCGGGGAGCGGATCGACGGCTACCGCCAGGCCGTCTGCATCCTGACGCGCCCGGCGGCCCAGGCCCTGCACCGGGCGCAGGCGCAGCTCCTGCGGCAGGGGTACTCGCTCAAGGTGTACGACTGCTACCGGCCGCAGCGCGCCGTCGACCACTTCGTGCGGTGGGCGAAGGACCTGGCCGACGAGCGGATGAAGGCGGAGTTCTATCCGCGGGTCGACAAGTCGCGCCTGTTCGAGGACGGTTACATCGCGGAGAAGTCAGGGCACAGCCGCGGCAGCACCATGGACCTCACGATCGTGGCGCTGCCGGCGCTCCCCGCGCCCCCGCCGCGGCCGGGGCAGGAGTCCGTTCCCTGCTACGCGCCCCAGGCGGAGCGCTACCCCGACAATTCCGTGGACATGGGGACGGGTTTCGACTGCTTCGACACGCTGTCGCACACCGACGACCCGCGCGTCCAGGGGACCCAGCGCGCGCACCGCCTGCTGCTGCGGACGGCGCTGGCCGCGGAGGGATTCGTCAACCTGCCCGAGGAATGGTGGCACTTCACGTACAAGCCCGAGCCCTTCCCGGACACCTATTTCGACTTCCCCGTCGCGCGCCGGTCGGTCGCCGGGCACCGTCCCTGACGGGCGGGGCCGGCGCGTACGCGTCCTCACGCGGACTCCCCCGCGGCGCCGCCGGGGCCGGCCGGGCCGAACCAGCGGGTGAGCGTCTCGGTGAGACCGGCGCCGCCGGCCCAGCAGACGTACCCGTCGGGGCGGACGAGTACGGCCCCGGCGTCGACGGCACCCTCCTCCGCCCGGGCGCGCACCCGCACGATCCGGTCCTTCCAGGGGTCCGCGGCGTCGAGCGGGGTGTCGGCGAGGTCGAGCAGGACGCCGCGCCCGCCGCGCGTCAGGTCGCTGAAGCGGACCTGCTCGCCCTCGCCCCTGACGAGGTCGAGGTCGGGCATCCGCAGGCCCAGCAGCGGGTGTTCGGCGGCGTCGGGAGAGGGGAGGCACAGGTCGAGTCCGGCCATCACACCGGCCATGTACCGGTTGGCCTCGGGCACGCGGAGCAGGTCGGTGAGCACGTCGCGCAGCTCGCCCAGCCCGCCGTCGCGCTGCGGGCCCATGACGACGCCCTGCGCCCGGGTGAGGGCGAGCACCCGGGCGGCGACGGGGTGCCGCTCGGTCTGGTAGGTGTCCAGCAGTTCCTCCTCCGCCTCGCCGCGCAGGACCGCGGCGAGCTTCCAGCCGAGGTTGAACGCGTCCTGGACACCGAGGTTGAGCCCCTGGCCGCCGGCCGGGGAGTGGATGTGGGCCGAGTCCCCGGCGAAGAACACCCGGCCGTGCCGGTACTGCTCCAGCTGCCGGCTCGCGTCGCTGAACCGGGAGGCGTAGCGGATCTCGGCCACGTCGAGCCTGCCGCCGTGGGTGGCGCGCAGCACCTCGCGGACCTCCTCGGCCGTCACGGGGGCGTCGCGCTCGGCCAGCGCCGTGCGCGGGCCGCTGAAGAGGAGCTTGTGCAGTCCGTTCGCCAGGGGCGTGATCATGGCGAAGTGGCCCTCGGGCGAGGTGTGGATGCGCGAGCTGATGTGTCCGGCCGTGCTGTCGTCGACCTCGCCCGTGAGGAGCAGATCGGCGGTGGCCATGCGGACGGTGGCGGCCCGGCCGGGGAACGCGGCTCCGAGGGTCTTGCGCACGCTGCTGTGGGCGCCGTCGCACGCGACGAGGAAACGGCCCCGCAGCGAGCGGTCGCCGGCGGGCGTGGCCATGGTGATCACGACCCCGTCGGCGTCCTGCCGGAGCCCGGTCAGCAGGTGCTCCCTGAGCACCCGGCCGCCGAGCTCGGCGAGCCGGTCCTCGAGGACGGCTTCGAGCTGGTCCTGCGGGAGCAGGACGGGGTGCGGGTAGCGGGTGTCCCACGCCGCGTAGTCCAGCGGGACGGGCAGTCCGGCGAAGTGGCCGCCGACGAGCCGGTAGTCGACCGACCGCCCGAGGGCTCCGTCCAGCAGGCCGCGCAGCGCGAGCACCTCGGCGGTCCGGGGCTGGATCGCCCCCGCCCGGGACTGGAGGTTGCGGCCGGGCATCCGGTCCAGCACGACGGCGGGGACGCCGGCGAGGGCGAGCTCGGTGGCCAGCATGAGTCCGGCGCCGCCGGCCCCTACGACGATGACGCCCGTGACCTGCGTGTTCATGGAGCCTCCCAGGACGATTCCTTCACTTGGTCGATAACTATACCAGGTGCAACTTTCGCCCGAGTACCCCTTCTGCTCTACCGTGTGCGCATGACTGAGCACCTGGGACTGCGCGAACGCAAGAAGCAGAAGACCCGGCAGACGATCTTCGAAGCGGCCCTGCACCTGTTCCTGACCCGCGGGTTCGACGAGGTGTCGATCGTGGAGATCGCCGAGGCCGCCGAGGTCTCCAAGCGCACGCTGTTCACGTACTTCCCGACCAAGGAAGACCTGGTCCTGCACGTGTTCGCCGACCACGAGGACGAGTCGGCCCGCGTGGTCCGCGCCCGCCCGGCCGGCATGTCCCCGCTCGACGCCCTGCACGCGCACGAGCTCGACGCCCTGGCGCGGCGCGACCCGGTCACCGGGCTGACCTCCGACCCGGAGGCGGTGGCCTTCGCCCGGCTGCTCAGCACGACGCCGAGCCTCAGCGAACGGCTGCTGCGGTACGCGGGGCGCAGCATCGACGCCCTGGCGCAGGCCCTGGAGGAGTCCGGCGCCGACGAGCTGACCGCGCGGCTCGCCGCCGTGCAGATCGTCACCGCCCTGCGGGTGCTCGCCGACCGCAACAGCGGGCAGGTGCAGGCCGGCCGTCCCGCCGACGAGGTGTACCCGGAGGCCGTCGCCGCCGCCGACCGCGCCTTCCGGCTCCTCGGGTCGGGCCTGGCCGGGGCCCTTCCGGCCTGAGGCACCGGACGCGCCGCCCGTCAACCCCGACCTTCGTCGGGGTGGCGGGCGGCCGTTCGGCCGGGGTGCGCGCGGGCCCGGCTCCCTATCGTCGGGAGCATGCAAACGATCAAGGAATTCCGGCGGCGGCGCCGCGTGCCCCTCGCGGGCGCGGCGGCCGGAGCCGCAGCGGTGGCCCTCCTGGCACTGGCCCCTGACGGGGCGCGGGACGCGGACGCGCCGGCCCGGGTGACGGGCGGCGCCTCCGCCACGGTGTACCGGACGCTGAGCGGGACCGCGGCGGACCTGCCGGGCTGGACCCGCGCCCTGCTGGAGGCCGCGAGCGACGGCACGCTGGTCGTCCTCGGCCTCCTGCTGGCCTGGACGGCGTGGCGGGCCTTCCGTACCCGCGACGCACGGGGGCTGGGCGGGCTCGCCACGGCCGCCGCGGGCACGGTCGCGGGCTACGGGATCAGCGAGGTGCTGAAGGTGCTCGTCGACGAGGAGCGGCCGTGCCGCGCCCTGCCGTGGGCGCGGGCCCTCGCGGAGTGCCCCGCGCCCGGCGACTGGTCCTTCCCGAGCAACCACGCGACCCTCGCCGTCGCACTGGCCGTCGGCGTCTCGGCGGTGCGGCCGCGGCTCGCGGCCCTCGCCCTGCCCGTGGCGGGCGCGGCGGCCCTGCTGAGGGTGCTGGTCGGCGTGCACTACCCGCACGACGTGCTCGCGGGTGCGGTACTGGGGGCGGCGGCGGTGGCCGTCGTACGGCTGCTGGCGCTGCCGGCGGCCGCCCGGGGCGCGTCAGCGCTCCTTGGCGGACCCCCCGGCCGGCGGCGCCGGCACGACACCGGCCTCGTGGGCGGTCACGGCCGCGGCGGCGCGGTTGTCGACGCCCAGCCGCGCGAGGATCGAGCTGACATGGGCCTTCACCGTCCCCTCCGCGAGACCCAGACGGCGGGCGATCTGCCCGTTGGACAGCCCCCCGCCGAGGCAGCCGAGCACGTCCCGCTCCCGGGCCGTCAGGGATTCCACCCGGGCGCGGGCGGCTGAGCGGCGGGCGGCCCGGGCACCCGCGCCGTCCGCGGCCAGGTGCGCCACCACCCGGGCGGCGACCTTCGGCGACAGGTAGGCGGCTCCCTCGGCCACGGCCCGCACACCGGCCAGGAGTTCCTCCGGCTCCCCCGATTTGATCAGGAAGCCCGCGGCGCCCTCCCCGAGGGCGCGCAGGATGTACTCGTCCTCGCCGAACGTCGTCAGCATGACCACCGCCGTCCCGGGGACCGTCCGGCGTATCTCGGCGGCCGCGTCGATACCGCCGCCGCCGGGCATCCGGACGTCCAGGACGGCCACGTCCGGGCGGTGACGCAGGACCAGCTCCACCGCCTCCCGGCCGTCGGCCGCCTGCGCGACGACCGAGAAGCCGGGGTCGCAGGCGAGGACCGCGCAGATGCCGGCGCGGATCATGGGTTCGTCGTCGGCGACCAGGATCCTGATCATCGGACGTCCTTTCCCTCGTAGGTGTCGGCCGAGACCAGGCGTCCGGCACGGAAGCAGAGCCGGTACAGGTCCCCCGAACGGTCGTCGAACAGGTCGGCGGTCGGCACGTAGAACTCGCACACCGCCCCCGGCGGCGCGGGGGCGGGTACCAGGGGGCGGTGGGAGGTCTGGCGCTCGGGCAGGTGAGCCGCCAGCTCGGCCCTGGGCTGACCGAGGGTCAGGCGGGCGTAGTCCCGCGGATCGAGGACCGACCATCGGGCGGTGACGGCCTCCCAGGCCCGTACCGCACTGACGAGGAGGGCCGCGGAGCACAGGGGCACCAGGACGGCCGCGGCGGCCGTCCGCCCGAGCCGGCGGCTCGCGGTGCGGTGCGCCACGGGCAGCCGGGTCCCGTGGACGGCCGGTCCGCCGGCGGCCCGGCCCGGTGCGGGGCCGGAGTCCCGGGCGTGCGGGAGGACGGCGCGGACGGCATAGCCCGCCCCCTCGGGGCCGCAGGAGAAGGTGCCGCCGGCCAGCCGGACCCGCTCGTCCAGACCGATCAGGCCGAACCCGCTGCTCCCGCCCCCTCCGGATGGGCGGGCGGTACGGCCCGCGTCCGGGCGCGGCCCGTCCGTGACCGTGACGTGCGTGCTCCGTTCCCCGTACCGGAGGGAGACGGTGGCGCGGTGGCCCGGAGCGTGCTTGGCGACGTTCGTCAGCGCCTCCTGGACCACCCGCTGGACCGCCGCCCGTCCCGCGGCGGCCGCCCCGTCGGCGCGCTCCGGCTCCCCCTCCACGCACAGCCGTACGTCGAGTCCCGCCCCGCGGGCCCGCTCGACCAGAGCCCGCAGCGCCGCCGGTCCAGGGCCGTCGGCGTCCTGCGCGGCGCCGTCGGCGGCCGGGCCGGGGCCGGACTCCTGCGGACCGCGCAGGACGCCGATCACCTCGGCGAGCCGTTCCACGGCCTCCCCCGCCCGCGCCCGGATCTCCCCGGCGGCGGCCCGGCCCTCCTCGGACAGACCCGGTGACAGCTTCAGCGCTCCGGCCGACAGGGCGATCAGGCTGAGGTCGTGGCCCAGCAGGTCGTGCATGTCCTGGGCGATCCGGGTCCGTTCACGCAGCCGCGCCTGTTCGGAGACCAGCCGCTGCTCCCGTTCCAGCTGCGCGGCCCGCTCCCAGCCGGCCCGCACCAGCGCGCGGTACTGGCACAGGAACCGGCCCGCGAACCAGGGCAGCATCGCCCCCACCAGCAACATCCCGACGAACATGCTGGCCAGGCCCAGCCACTGGGGCACCAGCAGCACGGCCACCGCGGCGGCCACCAGCACCGCGGCCAGCGCCACGAGCACGTCCGCGCCCCGGCCGGGGCGGCTGCCGGCCACGAAGGCGCACACCGCCGGGGGAAGGCCCCACCACAGGACCGGCCCGCCCGCGCACACGGCGACCACCGCCGCGGCGAACAGCACCACCGCGGCCGGCAGGGCCGCCCTCCGGGTCCTGATGATCATCGAATCCATGGACGAACCCTACGGAATCCCCCGCCCGGCCGGTCCGCCCGGGCGGTCCCCGGGGGCGGTCCGCCGGGGCGCCCCGGGCACCGTGGCTCACGGCCGCGACGGCGGCGCCCTCCAGCGGTCGTGCTCAGCGGGCGGGTCGTCGGCCGGGCGCAGGCCCAGTATGTCGAGCAGGGTCCGCAGGTCCTCGCTGTCGGTGGCACGCGAAGCGACGGCGCGGCGGGCCGCAGCCCGGTCCGCGGTGCCGGTGCGTGCCAGCAGGGCCGGCTCCTCGCAGGCGAAGGGATCCTTCATCCCACCGATGCCACCACCCTCTCGGCCGGTCCGCAGCCGAGGTTGCTCCATCAGGCCCCGCGCGGGCCCTCCGCGCCGGGCGGCGCCCCAGGGCGGGCTACGTGCGGGCGGGAGTGGGGGCCGGTGCCGGGTCGGGGTCGTTGAGCTCGGCGATCAGGGCGTTGCGGCCCACCAGCATCTCCGTGAGGATCCGGCGCGCGGCGCGCAGGAGTTCGGCGACGTCGCCGCCGGCGAGTGCGTAGGTGACGGTCGAGCCCTCGCGGGTGGAGACGACGATGCCCGAGCGGCGCAGGACGCCGAGCTGCTGCGACAGGTTGGAGGCCTCGACGTCGATCTCGGCGAGCAGGTCCCGTACGGGCATCGGGCCGTCCTGGAGGAGCTCCAGTACGCGGATGCGGACCGGGTGGCCGAGCATCCGGAAGAACTCGGCCTTGGCCTGGTACAGCGGGACCTGCATGCCCACCACGCTCCTGTTCCTCCTCGAACGGTGTCCGTCCCGGGCGGGGACGACGCCATCCCGCCCATCGTCGCGTCCGGTCGGCCCACGCGGAACCGATGTTGACCGGTTTCACATGTTCCGAGTTGAAGATTTCTTCAACTCATGGGCGTGCGTGGGCCCGACGGACGCCGCGGCTAGACCTCCAGATCGGACTCGATGCGGGCCAGCTGGTGCCGGGCCATCGCCAGGTTCGACCTGCCGCGGTCCAGGACGAGGTAGAGGAACAGACCGCCGCCGGACCGGCCGCGGCGGATCCGGATCAGGTGGTACTGGCTGCCGAGGGTGATGAGGAGGTCCTCGATCTCGTCCTGGATGCCGAGCATCTCCATGGTCCGCAGCTTGGCCCGGATGACGTCGGTGTTCCCGGCGGCCGCCACCATCAGGTCCAGGTCCTTGCCGCCGCCGAGCGTGCCGAGGGCCATTCCGCTGGCGTAGTCGACCAGCGCCACCCCCAGGGCCCCCTCGATCGAGGTCATCGCTTCCTTGAGCGACACTTCCACATTCGCCATGGCTGTCCTCCGTCGGTGTCGTGTGCCGGGCGCGGCACAGGTCTTACGTATCGGGACGCTACCGATCGCGCGGCTCCTTACGGCCGGATCCGCGGAATTGGCGCGATACCGCCCCCGCCCCGCCGTCCCCGTCACCCGTCGTACGCGGCCGGCTCGCGCAACCGGGCGGCCGCGGTGCGCCATGCGTCGGTGACGGCGGCGTGCGCCTGGAGCGTCCGGGCGGCCACGTCACCGGTCAGCTCCAGCGGGGGGCCGACGTGGACGTGCAGCCGCGGCCGCCTCAGCGGGGCGGTGGCGACGCCGGCCAGCTGCTTGGCGACGCCGCCGGAACTGACGCGGCGGGCCCCGGCCTGGCCCACGGGGACGACGGGCGCTCCGGTGCGCTCGACGAGCCGCGCGAGCCCGCTGCGGAAGGGCAGCGGCGCGGCTTCGGCGGCGTCACGGCGGGAGGGGATGCCCCCTTCGGCGTACAGCAGCACCGAGCGGCCCGCCGCCAGGGCCGACACGGCGTGGTCGAGGGCTTCGGCGGCCCGCCGGTCCCCCCGGCGGACGGGGATGTGGCCCTCGCGGACGAGCAGCCGCCCCAGGACCGGGGCCCGCCAGAGGCCGGCGGCGGCCATGACGACGGGCTCGACCCCGCACCGGTGCAGGGCGGCGAGCACCACGGCCGGGTCGGCGAGCGACGTGTGGTTGGCGACGATGACACTGCCGGACGGCAACCGCGCGTCGGACGCGGTGGTGACGCGGATCCGCGCCAGGGCGGGAACCACGAGGCGGGCGAGGCGGCTGAGCACGGCGATTCCCGTTCACGAGGACGACGACGACCACCCCAGCCTGACCACCCACGCACCCGCACCACATGAGTCGTCCTACTCAGCCCCGCCCGCCGGCGTACCCAGACGAGCCGGTCCGGGCCCGGTCGGCGGGATGGTACGTGGAGCCGCGGGTCAGGCGGATTCCCCCTCGTCGCTCTGCTGTGCCCGGGCCCGTTTGGCGACGACCGCGGCCGCCGCCAGGGCGCTCGCGGTGAACGCCAGGCCGAGCATCCACCGCTGGTCGAAGGTGTGGCCGGTGGCGTGGTCCAGGGAGTAGCGGCCCGCGCCGGCCAGGCCGATGGCGGCCGCGGTGAATCCGAGGAAGGCCGGGTACTCGTATCCCCCGGCCTGGGCGAAGAACCCGGCCGGGGCGTGGACGGACACCGCTCCCGCCATGGCGCCCGCCGCCGCCGCGCCCGCCGCCGGGGTGGCCAGGCCCAGGACCAGCAGCGCGCCCCCGCCCGTCTCGCCGAGTCCCGCGGCCAGGGCGCTCTGCCGGCCGGGGGTGAAGCCCATGTGCTCCATCGCGGCCGCGGTCTTGTCCAGACCGCCGCCCCCGAACCAGCCGAACAGCTTCTGCGTTCCGTGCGCCATGAGGACGGCTCCGGTTCCGGCGCGGAGCGCCAGCAGTGCGAGGTCTCGCCGGTTGATGCAGCGCATCGGGTCTCCCTGGGGCGATGGGGGCGGGCAGCGGGAACATCCGTATCCCGTCCGGGCGGCCGCGCCCCGCACCCCTGGATACGTACGCCGAACGGGCGCGCCCCGGTGGCGGATCGGGCCACCCGAGGCCGCCCGGCCGGAACCGGGGGGTCGTGTCGCCGGTTCGTGACAACGGCGTCCTGGAACGAAGACGCGGGCGGTCCCCGGCCCACGGCTCCCTCATAGTGATCCCGAAAGCGCCGATCCGACGGCACGGAGGCACGGTCGACCGCCCGGTCGTCACCAACTGGCACACCGCTCAGAAGGACGCCGTCCCCGTGAAGCGACGCGGACCCGATCAGCCCGTGCCGGGCCCCGGAACCGCCGACGGGCGCAGGGCCGAGCGGCCCTGGTCCCACGCCGTACGGATGTGGGCGGCGAGCCGATCTTCCAGCAGGAGGGTCGCCGCGCAGCCGAAGGCGACGTCGGGCTCCAGCTCCGGCTCGTCGGCGAGCAGACCGCCGATGACCTCGTGGCGCACGACCTGTTCGTGCACCGCGTCGGCCTCCACGTGTTCGGCATAGAAGTGCTCGGCCGCGGGGCCCGCGCCGCACCGGCGCATGGCCCGGGCGAGGCGGCGGGAGCCGGGCGAGGAGGTGACCTCGACGCACGCGAAGTGCCCGACCAGGGCCCCCCGCAGGGCGCGGTGCAGGCCCAGGAGGGACATCAGGTTGACGGTGGCGAGCAGGGGCGCGGGAGCGCGGTCCAGGTAGTGGCCGTACGTGGTGTCGAGGCCGAGGTCGGCCATGAGGCCGGCGAAGAGGCGGGCGTGGACGCGGTCGGGGTGGCCGGCGCCGAACTCGTCGTACTCGATGGCGACCATGGCCGCCTTGGCCCGGCCGTGCAGCCGGGGGATCACCCAGGCGTGCGGGTCGGCCTCCTTCAGGTGGTAGAGGGAGCGCAGGGCCGCGTACTCGCGCAGCTGCCAGAGTTCGCCCTCGGTCTCCAGGTGGTGGCTGAGGCTTCCGCCGAGGTCCACGGGTTCGACGAGGAGGGGGCCGAAGGCTTCCGTCACCGTCCCCGGGGCGTCGGCCGTCGCCGTCCGCAGGGCATTGAGGAAACGTTCCTCCAGGGCCCCGCGCAGCCCCAGCAGCGCCGGATCCCATTCGAGGGCGTCGTCCACGCCCGCGAAGCCGCGGTAGTGCAGTTCGTAGAGCAGGTAGAGGGAGAGGTGGAGGTCCTCTCCCCACGGGTCGGTCCTGTCCACGGCCCCGCGTACGGCCGTGCTGCCGGCGGCCGCGGTACCGGCGGACGGGGGAGGGCCGCCGCGCAGGGCGGCCACCACGGCGCGGGACAGCGGGCCGCGGCCCTCGACCAGGACGGGGCCGCGCGCGGCCGGTTCCGCCGCGTCGGTCCGGGCGGGCGCGCCGGCGGGGGTGCTGGCGGGTGCGGTCATCGGTCGGTCCTGTCCTCGGGTTCGTGGCCCCCGGCGGGCGCCCGGGGTCCGTCGGGTGCGTGGGGTTCCCCGGGACGCCCGGATGCCGGGGCGGCCCGTTCGCGGGGACGGTGGCTGGTGTCGCACCAGGGGTACGTACGGCTGCGCCGGCAGGTGCACACGGCGACGGTGAACCGGTCCGACCGGACGGTGGTCCCGTCGTCCAGGGTGATCTCGACCGGGCCCTCGACCAGGACCGGGCCGCCGCGCTCCACGCGGACCCGCCGGGGGCGGGGCCCCTCCCCGGCCGGTGCCGGCGGGCGGGTGCGCTCGGGGTCAGGCGTACTGGGCACGGACCACCACCAGCTCCTCCTGGTCCTCGCCCTCCGCCGCCAGCCCGGCCTGCCGCAGCCACGCCGCGCGGGACCGCAGCACGGGCCCCCAGGGGATCCGGGCGCGTTCGGTGACACGGGCGGACAGGCCCTGCCCGGCCAGCAGGGCGAGGGTCTTCTGCACCCCGCACATGCCCGAGTGGACCATCAGGAGGACGCCTCCGGGGCGCAGCAGCGCCGGGGCGGCCGTACAGATGCGGTCGATGACGGCGCGGCCTTCGCGGCCGGCTTCCCAGGCGCGCCCGGCCCCGCTGGTGGGCAGCCGCGAATCGGGGCCGGGGACGTAGGGCGGGTTGGCCAGGATCAGGTCGAAGCGGTGCCCACGCGTCCGGTCGACGAAGTCGCCGTGCAGGACGCGCAGCCGCAGACGCCGGCGCCATCCGTTGAGGCGGGCGGCCAGGACGGCCGGCCACGCCACGTCGACGGCGGTGACGTGGGCGCCCCGGGCCGCCGCGCGCAGGGCGAGCGCTCCGGTGCCCGTGCCGATTTCGACGACCTGTGCGCCGGGGCTCAGCGGCTCCCGGGCGAGGGCGTCGGCGAGCAGCAGGGTGTCCGCCTGCGGGCGGTAGACGCCCGGCAGGGCGATCAGGCGCTGCAGGGGGACGGCGTCGAGGTGGGTCAGTGCGGTGCTGGGCACGGGGGTCTCCTGGTCAGCCGCGGGCCATGACCGGGACGGGGGCCCGGGGGCCGCGCGGCGAAGTGGGCCGATCATGGGCCGCGCCTACCCTCGATCGCGCGCTTTGCACCTCGGCGCCGCACTTCCCGCTCGTCCGCCGGGGGTCCGCCCCATGACGGTGCACGGCCCCCGGCGTCGGCTCAGGTCCGGTCCCGGGTCTCGTCGACCACCGGGAGGGCGGCGGCGCGGCGGCGGCGCAGGACGCTGCTGTAGACGCCGAGTCCCAGCAGCCCTCCGGCCATCATGATCAGGCCCACCACGTCCAGGTTGACGCCCTTCATCTGCCAGTCGCTCGCGAAGGTGAGGATGGCCCCCACCACGAACAGGGTGATGCAACCGCCTATGCCGGCCATGGATGTTGCCTCCTCATCGGGGGTGGTGGTCCGTGACCGCGCGGTTACCCGGGCCGCCGGGGCCGAAACGGCGTCAGGCCCGGGTCCGGCGCATGGCGCGGACCGCAGGGGGCAGGTGCGGCGTGCGGGATCCCGCACAGGAAGGGTGGAGCATGGCCGGACCGTCGGGCGGTGGAACGACGGCACGTGAGACGCGCGCGGCGGTGGCCGTGGCCGCCCGGTGCGGGCTGGCCACGCGCGGGGTGCTGTACGTGCTGGTGGGCGTACTGGCCCTGCGGGTCGCCTTCGGGAGCCCCGGGCAGGCGGCCGACCGCACGGGGGCGCTCGCCGAGCTGGCGGGCCATCCGTTCGGACGGGTGCTGGTGTGGGCCGTCGGGGCCGGTCTGGTGGCGATGGCGCTCTGGCGGCTCTCGGAGGCCGTCTTCGGTTCCGCCGGCCCCGACGGCCGGGGGCCGGCGAAGCGGGTGGCGGCGGCCGCCCGGACCTGCTTCTACGGGGTGACGGCCTTCTCCACGTTGTCCTTCGCCGCGGGGCACGGCGGTGGGCGTTCGAGCGACGAGCAGTCCCGGGACGTCACGGCCGGGGTGCTGGGCATCCCGGCCGGCCCGTGGCTCGTGGGGCTGGCGGGGCTCGGTGTCGCCATCGGAGGGGTCGTCATCATCGTGGGCGCGGCCCGGCTCTCCTTCCGTGAGCAGATGGAGACGAGCCGCCTTCCCCGGGGGGCCCGGCGGGCCGTGGACGTCCTCGGCGTGGTGGGCGGAGTGGCGCGCGGGGCCGTGTTCACGGCGGCCGGCGCGTTCCTCGTCCACGCCGCCGTCTCGTACGACCCGCGGAAGGCGAAGGGGGTCGACGACACCCTCCGCTCGTTCGCGCAGACCCCGGCGGGCCCCTGGCTGCTGGCCGCCGTCGCGGCGGGGCTGCTCCTGTTCGGGGTGTTCTCCTGGGCGATGGCCGCCCGGCCCCGGGTGTGAGGACGCGGGGCGGGAAGGCGGCCCCGGCCATTTCCCCGGGAATGGGAATGCGCTCCCCGCCGTGCCGTCCGTGAATGCTCCTTTGAGCGATATGGGGAATCCGGGCCGTAGTGCACGGGAATGCCATGCGTGTTCTCGTGGCTCTGGAGCCCGCGGTGCGCGACCATGACGGACGCCGATACGGCTCGAACATCCGACTCCCGACAGCGACAGGAAAGAAGGACGGACGTGTCCGGTAGCGAGAGCGAGAACCCGGTAATCCCCTCACCCTCCCCCACGGCGACCCGGCCCCGCACGAACCGGGACTGGTGGCCGAATCAGCTGGACCTCCAGGTTCTCCATCAGAATTCCCCCCTGGCCAGTCCGATGGGCGAGGACTTCGACTACGCGGCGGAGTTCGCCACCCTCGACGTCGACGCGCTGAAACGGGACGTGTTCGAGGTGATGACCACCTCCCAGGACTGGTGGCCCGCCGACTACGGCCACTACGGGCCGCTGTTCATCCGGATGAGCTGGCATGCGGCGGGCACGTACCGGATCGCCGACGGCCGGGGCGGCGGGGGTGCCGGCGCCCAGCGGTTCGCCCCTTTGAACAGCTGGCCGGACAATGCGAGCCTCGACAAGGCGCGGCGCCTTCTGTGGCCGGTCAAGCAGAAGTACGGACGGAAGATCTCCTGGGCGGATCTTCTCGTGTTCGCGGGTAACTGCGCCCTGGAATCAATGGGCTTCAAGACGTTCGGATTCGGCTTCGGCCGGGAGGACATCTGGGAGCCCGAGGAGATTTTCTGGGGGCCGGAGGACACCTGGCTCGGAGACGAGCGATACAGCGGTGACAGACAGCTCACGGGCCCTTTCGGCGCAGTGCAGATGGGCCTGATCTACGTGAATCCGGAAGGCCCCAACGGAAACCCGGATCCGCTGGCCGCCGCCCGGGACATCCGTGAGACGTTCGGCCGTATGGCGATGGACGACACGGAAACGGTCGCGCTGATCGTCGGCGGCCACACGTTCGGCAAGTGCCACGGTGCGGTCACCGCCGAGTACGTCGGCCCGGAGCCCGAGGCGGCCCCGCTGGAGCAGCAGGGCCTCGGCTGGCGGAACACCTTCGGCACCGGCAGCGGCGTGCACACGCTGACCAGCGGCCTCGAGGGCGCGTGGACGACCGAGCCGACGCGGTGGGACAACGGCTACCTGGACAACCTGTTCGGGTACGACTGGGAGCTGACCACCAGCCCGGCCGGGGCGCACCAGTGGAAGCCGAAGGATCCGGCGGCCGAGGGCACCGTGCCCGACGCGCACGACCCCGCGAAGCGGCACGCCCCCATGATGCTCACGACCGACCTCGCGCTGAAGCTGGACCCGGTGTACGGGCCGATCTCACGCCGGTTCCGGGAGCATCCCGAGGAGCTGGCCGACGCCTTCGCCAAGGCCTGGTACAAGCTGCTGCACCGCGACATGGGGCCGGTCACGCGCTACCTCGGCCCCTGGGTCCCGGAGCCGCAGCTGTGGCAGGACCCGGTGCCGCAGGCCGACCACGACCTGGTCACGGACGAGGAGGTCGCCGCGCTCAAGGAGACGATCCTCGCGTCGGGCCCGTCCGTCTCCGAACTGGTCGCCACGGCCTGGGCGTCGGCGGCGAGCTTCCGCGGCACCGACAAGCGCGGCGGGGCCAACGGGGCGCGGATCCGGCTGGCTCCGCAGCGGGGCTGGGAGGTCAACGACACCCCGGAGCTGTCGCGGGTGCTGGACGCCCTCGAACAGGTCCGGGAGGAGTTCAACGGCTCGCGATCGGGCCGCACGAGGGTTTCGCTGGCCGACCTGATCGTCCTGGGCGGGTGCGCGGCCGTCGAGCGGGCGGCGCGGGACGCCGGGCACGACGTCAAGGTGCCGTTCGCGCCCGGGCGCACGGACGCCTCGCAGGAGCAGACGGACGTGGAGTCGTTCGCGGTACTGGAGCCGAGCGCGGACGGGTTCCGCAACTACTGCCGGGCCGGGGAGAAGCCGGAGGCCGAGACGCTGCTGCTGGACCGGGCCTCGATGCTGACGCTGACGGCTCCGGAGATGACGGTGCTGCTCGGCGGGATGCGCGCCCTGGACGCCAACTTCAGGCGGTCCCCGCACGGTGTGTTCACGGACCGGCCCGGGACGCTGACCCCCGACTTCTTCGTCAACCTGCTGGGCATGGGGACGGAATGGAAGGCTTCCGCCACGGTGGAGGGCGAGTTCGAGGGTCGGGACCGGTCCACGGGTGAGGTCAAGTGGACCGCCACGGCCGTCGACCTCGTCTTCGGCTCCAACTCCCAGCTGCGGGCGCTGGCGGAGGTGTACGCGTGTGAGGACGCGCGGGAGAAGTTCGTGCGGGACTTCGTGGCCGCGTGGGACAAGGTCATGAACCTCGACCGGTTCGACCTGGCCTGAGCCGAGCCGCCCGGCCGGGGGCAGGGCCGGCCGGGGGCAGGCCCTAGCGCGCCGGGGCCTGCTTCCAGTCCTGGACGAGGAGCCCGAGGAGCACCTGGTCCAGGAACTCGCCCATCACCCAGGCCGAGTTGCGCAGTACGCCCTCGCGGACGAAGCCGTTGCGCTCGGCGGAGCGCAGCATGGCGGCGTTGTCCGCGAGGGTTTCGATCTGCAGCCGCTGGAAGCCGCGGACGGTGAACCCGTAGTGGCACAGGACCGCTACCACGTCGGTGCCGTACCCCTTGCCGCGAGCGGCCGGGAACAGGCCCAGCCCGATGTGGGCGTTGCGGTTGTGGTTGTCGATGCCCCACAGCGTGGCGGAGCCGATGAGCGTGCCGCCGTCCAGCTCCACCACGGAGAACGAGACGCTCCGCTCCTGCTTCTCGTCGACCACGAGCCGCGGGTCCTGCGTTCCGGGGGTCACCGGCCGCCACGGCCCGGCCTCGGAGCGCGAGGAGTTGACCACGTCGTCGTAGAGCTCGGTCCGCAGGAGCGGGATGTCCTCGTCGAAGCGGGCCCTGAGCCCGACCTTGTCGCCTGTCAGCATGCGAGCTTCCTATCCGGCGCGGCGTGCCCGCGGCAAACGAATATGCGGATGCGGGGGCAGAGCGCCGAGGAAGGTCCGGACGGCCTCGGCGAACCCTTCGGGGTCGGTGGCGTGGACGCTGTGCCCGGTGGGGAGTTCGACGAGCCGCGTGTGCGGGCGCGCGGCCGCCATGGCCCGGGCGTGGCGGGCCGACAGGACGCCGCTGCGGGTGCCGCGGAGCAGCAGGGCCGGGCAGTCGCTGCCGAGCCAGGCCCGCCAGTGGTCGCCGTTGAGGGCGCGCTGGGAGGCCGCCATGTCCTGCGGACGGAAGGCGAGGCCCCAGCCGTCCCCGTACTCGCGGACCGCGTCCGTCAGGTGGGGGGCCGATGCGCCCAGGGCCTCCAGCAGCGCCGGCCGGGTGGGGGCGCGGTGCGGCCAGGTGAGGCAGAACGACAGGTCGCCGTCGACTTCGGCGCCGATGTCCTCGATGACCAGGGCACGGACCAGCCGGGGATGGCGGGCGGCGAGGTGGTAGGCGTTGACGCCGCCCAGGGAATGGCCGAGGACGACCGCCGGGCCGGGGCCGCCGAGGTGGTGCAGCACGGCTGCGGTGTCCTCGACGTATCCCTCGCGGGAAAAGTCCGGCGGTCGCCCGGAGTGGCCGTGGCCGCGCTGGTCGAGGGCCACGACCCGCCAGTCGGGGGCCAGTTGCCAGGCCGGCGGGGCGAACGTACGGGCTTCGCCGAAGTGCCCGTGCAGGGCGAGGAGGAGCGGGCCGGGGCCGCCGGAGTCGAGGTAGGACAGGCGCCGGCCTGACAGCTGGAGGGTGGCCCGGACGGGCTCGGGCTCGGGCTCGGGGGTTGCGGACATGCGCGCCAGCCTGCCATGGGCATGTCGGCTCCCGCGGGGCCCGCAAGGGGTGGGGTCTGACAGGCTTCGATCATGAACATGCACAGTGTTGTGCTCTACGGGTGCGCCGCGGCCGTCGTCGTGCCCGGCCTGCAGCTCCTGGCTGCGCTCGCCGCGGAGGGCGGCCCCGCCCAGGTCCCTCCTCCGGTGGCCCTGCTGCGGGCCTGGCGGCGGCCGGTCCCCCGGGTCGCGGTGGTGCTGTTGGCCGTGATGGTGGTGCTCGGCGTGGTCCAGACGACCGTCCCCGGCACCGTCGACGCGCTGGCGCGGCAGCCCCACGGGGCGTGGTGGCGGGCGGTCACCGCCCTGCTGGTGCAGTCGTCCGGATGGTTCCAGCTCCTGGTCAACCTGGCCGCGCTCGCGGTCGTCGCTCCGGTGGCCGAGCGGCGGTTCGGGGCCTGGCGGACCGTGCTGGTGCTCGCGGTGAGCGGTGTCACCGCCCAGGCGGTGAGCATGGCCGGCTGGAGCCCCCGGGGAGGCGGCGATTCGGTGGCGATCTGCGGCCTGGTCGGCGCACTCGCCGCCTGGTACGCGGTGCGCGGCAGCGCCGTCGCCCTGCGGTGGGCGGCGCTCGCCGTCCCCGCGGCGGGCCTCGTGCTGTGCCTGCTCGCCAACAACCACGGCGTGGGCCTGCTCGTCGGCTGCGCGCTGGGGCTCGTGCCGGCGGCCCGCTCCCGCCGGCTCCCTGCGGCGGCCACACCCGCGTGACGGCGGACGTCGACCTTCAGGCCGGTCGAAGCCCGGTGACGACGAGGCTGCGCCGTGCCGTGCGGGCGCGCCGGCCCGAGGCCGGGACCTGGTGCGCGGCATCGACGGTCCGCGACGTACCGGTCGCCCAGGCCGGGAACGCCGAGGAGCCGGCCCGGGTGCTCTCCGCCCACATGGCGGGCCGGCCCGGTCGCGACCCGCTCCGGCGGGCCGGAAACCCCGCGCACCCTGCGCACGCCCCTCAGCGGTTGCCGGCCCCCCGCCCGGCCGGCCGCGCCGCCCGCGTACCGGGCCCGCCGGGCACCCCCCGCGCGGGCCCGTCATTGAGCTCGGCGCACGAGGCGGGGTCCTCAGCCGGGGAGGGTGAGGACCACCTCGTCGGTCTCCACCCCCGCGTGCGGCCTCGGGAGCGCTCGTGTCGGCGTGGAAGACCGCCGGGTCCTCGTCCCGTACCGCGCGGAGCGTGACGTCCGTCCAGACCTGCGGGTGCGTGTCCGTCTCAGGCGGGGTCGCGGACCTCGACCAGCCGGGCCACCGCGTCGACCACGGCCGCGCGGTGGCCGGCGCGGTGGCGTGCGGTGTCCGGGTCGCCGCCGGCCGTGGTGTACCAGGCCTGGGCCAGGCCGAGGACCAGGGTGAGCAGGTCGGCCGGATCGTGCGCGGGGTCGACGTGGCCCCCGCGCTGGGCCGCGGCCAGTGAGGCGGTCTTGCGGGCGTAGGACTCCGCTTCCGGGGCGGTGGCCTGCGGGCGTTCGAGCCGCTTCCACATCAGCAGCCGCATCAGCCGCGGGTCGGCCGTGAGGTGGTCGAAGATCGCACCCGCGTAGCGGGGGAGGTCCTCGGCGTCGAAGGGGACGGATTCCGCGCCCTGCTCCACGGCCTGGAGGAGAACCTGGTCGAAGAGCTGTTCCTTGTTGCCGTAGTACACGTAGATCATCCGCTTGTTCGCCCCGGCCGTGTCGGCGATGCGGTCGACCCGGGCGCCGGCGATACCGTACTCGGCGAACTCGTCGAAGGCCGCCGCGAGGATGCGGGCCTTCGTTGCGCTGGAATCACGTGCCATGCCGCCCAGGCTAGCAAGTAACTATCTGGTTATTGACATGACGGCCCAGGCTCGTGCATCGTGTAGGTAACCAGTTAGTTATTTCCCTTCCCCTCCTCCAGGAGAACAGCATGGAACTGCGCGCACTCGGCTCCCAGGGGCTGCACGTCGGCGCCGAAGGCCTCGGCTGCATGGGCATGAGCGCCTTCTACGGCGCCACCGACGAGGCCGAATCGCTGGCCACCATCGACCGGGCCCTCGAGCTGGGCGTCACCCTCCTCGACACCGCCGAGGCATACGGTCCCTTCGTCAACGAGCAGCTGGTCGGCAAGGCCGTCGCCGGCCGCCGCGACCAGGTGGTCATCGCCACCAAGACCGGTATCGAGATCGACGACAACGGCACCGTCCACGGCCACAACGGCCGCCGCGCCTACATCCACCGCGCCGCCGAACGCTCGCTGCGCCACCTGGGCACCGACTACATCGACCTGTACTACCTGCACCGCATCGACCCCGACGTGCCGGTCGAGGAGAGCATCGGCGCCATGGCGGAGCTGGTGACCGCGGGCAAGGTCCGCTACCTCGGCATCAGCGAGGCCGCCGCGGCCACCATCCGGCGCGCGCACGCCGTCCACCCCCTGACGGCGGTCCAGACCGAGTACTCGCTGTTCGAGCGGGGCCTGGAGGACAACGGCGTACAGGCCGCCCTCGACGAGCTCGGCATCGGCCTGGTCGCCTACTCCCCGCTGGGGCGCGGCTTCCTCTCCGGCGCCATCACCAGCCCCGACGACTTCGCCGAGGACGACTTCCGCCGCACCGACCCCCGCTTCCAGGGCGAGAACTTCTCCCGCAACCTCGCCGTCGTCGACGCCGTCCGCCGCCTCGCGGAGGCGAAGTCGGTCACCCCGTCCCAGCTGGCCCTCGCGTGGGTGCTGCACCGGGGCGCGGTGCCGATCCCGGGCACCAAGCGGCGCCGCTACCTGGAGGAGAACGTCGCCGCCACCACGGTGACGATCACCGAGGAGGACATCGCCGCGATCGAGGCCGTGGCCCCCCGGGGTGTCGCCTCCGGCGACCGCTACTCCCCGGAGTACATGCGCAACCTGAACGGCTGACGTCCGGCCCGGACGGGACCCGGCTGCCGGTGGGCGCCCCGCGCCCGCCGGGCGGCCCGGCGGGCCGTGGGACGCGGCCGGGGGTCAGTGCGTGAGGACGTAGGCGGCCCGGTCGCTCTTGTAGGGGGCGAAGCCGGTGTTGTCCTTGCAGCCCAGCCGCTCCCAGGTCTTGTCGTTGGTGACCGGGTCCGTACCCGTCAGACGGTACTTGCAGGCCCCCTTGATGAACTTGCCCTGCACACCGCCCGGGAAGTCGATCTCCTTGTTCCACAGGTACGGCGACTGGTAGCCGTTCACCCGGGCCGTCGCGTTCACGTCGATGCCGCCGGGAGCGTAGATCTCGTACACCCAGCCGGCCTTCTCCGTGCCGTACGTCGCGAACCGCTTGGCCACCGACGGGTCACAGCTGGTGCTGAGGTGCGCGCTGAGCTGGCCGCCTCCCTTGACGATGTACTCGGCGAGGGGGATGAGCTGGTCGCCGCGCGGGGTGAAGCCGGTCCGGAAGATGTCCTCGACGTTCTCCCTGGTGTCGCCGCGCCACAGGGTGTTGACGTCATCCCGCCACTGCCAGCGCTCCCCGGCCGCCGTGGACGCGACGGTCGGGGCGATCCCCGGGTTCGTCGTGGTCCGCCACCAGTCCCAGGCCCGGTATTCGACGACCGGGCCGCAGGGGGCGCTGGAGTCCTCGCCGGCCGCCGGGGCGGCCGCGGCGGGCGGTGTCAGGGCGGCGGCGGAGAGGACGAAGGTGGCGGCGAGCACCCGCAGGGCGGCGTTCAGCATGGTGTGACGACCCATCAGTGGAGGCAACGGGGGAAGATCATCCCGTTTATAGAGGGGCCGTCAGGGTCCGGGACCGGGCCGCGGGGGACGTCCACCCGTGCGGGTGGATCAGTCGTACCGGGAAAAGGATTCACCGCGACGGGACCCGGACGGGCCCGGACCCGGGCCGCGTGGCGGCCGCGGGCCGGTCCGGAGGGCGCGGGCCGGTCCGGAGGGCGCGGCACGGACGCCCTCTGGCGCGCGGAAGGACACGTCGGGCACCATCGCGGTGCCCCACCCGCACGGACCCGGCCCCACCTCTCACGGTCACCCCAGCAGGAGGCTCACGAAGTGAAGACCCGATCCGTCCTCACCGCTCTCTTCCTCGTCCTCGGCGTGCTCTTCGCACCCGGCTTCGGAGTTCTGACCGGCGCGTCCCAGGCCCAGGCCGCGACCAAGATCACCCATGCGACGGCGACCTCGATGTTCCGCCAGGCCGGGATCACCTGGTCCTCCTCGGGCAACTGCTCGGACCGCTCCAACCCGGCCTGTACCTCCTTCGAGCAGCTCAACCTCGCCACCGCCCAGGGCGCCCAGACCCTCAAGGGCGCCAGCGGCTGCGCGCTCAACATCACCGGCGGCACCGAGACCGGCCACGCGAGCGGCACGTACTCCCACTGGAACGGCTACAAGCTCGACTACGCCAAGGCCACCTGCCTCACCAACTACATCAAGGGCACCTTCGCCTACATCGGCCTGCGCGGCGACGGCGCTCCCCAGTGGCAGTCGGGCTCGGGCAACGTCTACGCGGACGAGGGCAACCACTGGGACGTCCTCTACTACAACTGCGGCGGCTGCTGAGGCCTCCTCCTCCCCCGGAGCTCCCGGCTCCGGGGGGATCCGCGCGGCCGGGCTTGACCTTGACACGGTGGCAAGGTCTTGGCTGTCCGCCGAGGAGGTGGTCCCGGTGATCACGCAGGAGACGGAAGCGGGGCTGGTACGGGCCCTGGAGGGACTGGCGCACGGCAGTGCGTCGGTGCGGCTGCGGGCGGCGCTGGAGGTGGGGACGGCCGCGGATCCCCGCTGCGCCGACGCGCTCGTCGCACGGTGCGCGGTCGAACCCGAGTTCTTCGTGCGGGACATGCTGACGTGGGCGCTGGTCCGCCAGCCGGCCGCGGTGACGGTCCCGAAGCTCGTGGCGGAGCTGGACTCGGAGTGCGCCCAGGCGCGCAGCCAGGCCCTGCACACACTGTCCAAGATCGGGGACCGGCGGGCGTGGCCGGCGCTCACCCGGGCGCTGCTGACCGACTCCGACGACGCGGTGGCGCGCAGCGCCTGGCGGGCGGCGGTCGTGCTCGTCCCGGAGGGCGGGGGCGGGGACCTGGCCGCCGTGCTGGCGACGCAGCTGGGGCGGGGCGGGCGCGAGACGCGGTTGAGCCTCAGCCGGGCGTTCGTCGCCCTGGGCGAGGAGGGGATGCCCGTGCTGCGTGCCGCGGAGGCGGACCCCGCCCCCCGGGCGCGGGAGCACGCGCTCGCCACGCAGCGGCTGGTGCGCGACCCCGACGCGGGGTTCGAGTGGGCCGTCGAGGAGGCGAGGCGGATCATGGTCGGAGGGTAGGGCGGGGACGGCCGGAGGGAGTGGACGGGCAGTGCTGATCGGTGAGGTGGCACGGCGGTCGGGGGTCAGCGCCCGGATGCTCCGGCACTACGAGTCACTTGGCCTGCTGCGGCCGGCCGGCCGTTCCGGCACGGGCTACCGGGAGTACTCCGGCGAGGACGTCCGGCGGATCTTCCACATCGAGAGCCTGCGGTCGCTGGGCCTCGGGCTGCGCGACGTCGCGCGGGCGCTGGACGATCCGGGTTTCACTCCCGCCGGGCTCATCGACGACCTGGCCGGGCAGCTGCGCGAGCGGATCGCGGCCGAGACCCGGCTGCTGACGCGCCTCGAGCGGATCGGTGCGGCGGAGCCCGCCGGCTGGGACGAGGTGCTGCGGGCCGTCGCGCTCCTGCAGGCCCTCCGGTCGCCCAGCGCCGGGGAGCGCCAGCGGGCCGCCCTGGGCGCGGCCGACGGGGGCCCGGCGCCGGTGGAGGCCCTGGCCGAGGCGGCGTTGGGCGAGACGGAGCCGAATGTCGCCGGCGCCCTGCGGTGGGCGCTGGCCCGGGCCGGCGGCGCCGCGGTCGGGCCGCTCGCGGAGGGTCTGCGGTCGGCGGCGGCGGAGGTGAGGGGACGCGCCGTACGGGCCCTCGCGGAGCTCCCCGTCCCGGAGGCGACCGCGCTGCTGGAGGAGGGGCTGAAGGACGGCGACGCCGGGGTGCGCCGGGCCGCGGCCCTGGCACTGGGGCTACGGGGGGTGGCGCGGGCCGTCCCGGCGCTCACCGACATGGTCGTCGAGGGGGCGAACGACGTGGACGCCGCCGATGCGTTGGGCGCGCTGGCCGGTGATCCGGCGTCGGCGGACCGGATCGCCGCCGGGCTCCTCGACCGCCTCGGTCACGGCCCGGCCGCAGCGCCCGCCCGGCTTCGGCTGGTGCAGGCCCTCGCCGGCATCCCGGGAGGGGCGGCGGCGCGGGGCCTGTCGGACCTGTCCCGGGACGAGGACCCCACCGTCGCCCGCACGGCGGCGTACCTGCTGCAACTGCGCGGCACGTGAGGGGCGTCGCCACCTCCCGGGCCGGGGTCCCGGCACGACGCCCGGGCGGTCCGGGGCCGGTGCGCGGGCGGTTCGGGGGCGATGCGCGGGCGGTTCGGGGCCGGTGCGCGGACGGTCCCCGGCCGATGCGCGGGCAGTTCGGGGCCAATGCGCAGGCAGTCCCCGGCCGATGCGCGGGCAGTTCGGGACCGATGCGCGGGCGGTCGGGGCCGGTGCGCGGACGGTCCCCGGCCGATGCGCGGGCAGTTCGGGGCCAATGCGCAGGCAGTCCCCGGCCGATGCGCGGGCAGTTCGGGACCGATGCGCGGGCGGTCGGGGCCGGTGCGCGGGCGGTTCGGGGGCAATGCGCGGGCAGTTCGGGGGCGATGCGCGCACGATCCCCGGGCCGATGCGCGGGCAGTTCGGGGCCAATGCGCAGGCAGTCCCCGGCCGATGCGCGGCCGGTTCCGGGCCAATGCGCAGGCGGTCCCGGGCCGATGCGCGGGCAGTTCGGGACCGATGCGCGGGCGGTCCCGGGCCGATGCGCGGGCAGTTCGGGGGCGATGCGCGGACGGTCCCCGGCCGATGCGCGGGCGGTTCGGGGCCGGTGCGCGGGCGGTCCCGGGCCGGCGTGCGGGCGGTTCGGGGGCGTCCTAGCCTGAAAGGGTGGCGGAGAGGGCCGCGCGCCGCGGCGCTCCCGCCGCCCTCGCCGTACTGCGCGGAAGGAGCAGGCCATGGCCGTGACCCGTCACAGGATCGTGTCCGTCCGGAGCGCGGTCGCCGCCGTGGCCGCCGCGGCGGCGTTGTGCGTCGTCGCGGACGGCTCCGCCGCGGCGGTGGCGCCGGCGCGCCCCGTCGCGTCCGCCCCGGAGGTGACGGTGCCCGCCCGCGACTCCTTCACCCAGCCGGCCCTCGACACGCTCGACGAGGTGGTGCGCGGGGACTTCGACGCCGTCTGGGCCCGGTTCGACACGGCGCTGCGCGGGCAGGTGTCCCCGGAGGCGCTGCGCAAGTCCTGGGACGCCTACCAGCTCGAGTTCGGGCGCTACCTGTCGCACGGGGAGCCCCGCCAGACCGTGGTGGCGGCCGGGACGGTGGTGAGCGTGCCCCTGCGGATGGCGAAGCAGCCCGGTGAGTTCCGCGTCACGTTCGACAAGGACGGCCGGCTGGGCGGGCTCTGGTTCCTGCGCGCCGGGGTACCGCTCTCGTAGCCCCCGACCCCCGGGGCACCGGGCCGCTCCGGCCGCTGTGGCGCCCGGTTCGCCGATGGGGCGCCGCGAGCGGCCTCCCTGGCGGCGGCCCTGACCGGGCACCCGCCGCACCCCGCGGACGCCTCGGGCTCCGCCCCTCCCCCGCCGCCGGCGCTCCTCGCCGGGACCGCCGCCGGCACGCACCGCGCGGTCCTGCGCGGGCTCGGGCGGCACATCACGGCCGGGGAACCGCCCGGGAGCGCGCGTGACGCCGCCCTGCCGGGGGTGGTCCCGGGGGTTCGGCCTGCTCTGCCGCGGACCGCGCCCACCCGCCCGGCCGGCGTCGGCGGGGCCGCCGGACCCGCTT
This sequence comes from Streptomyces sp. 3211.6, assembly GCF_003634815.1. Classification (NCBI taxonomy): domain Bacteria; kingdom Bacillati; phylum Actinomycetota; class Actinomycetes; order Kitasatosporales; family Streptomycetaceae; genus Streptomyces; species Streptomyces sp. 3211.6. Next base: position 443,952 of record NZ_RBXC01000001.1, read on the forward strand.
TCCCGAGCCCTGCCTTCCGGATCCGGACGGGGGCGCGACACGCCCGGCGCGGGGAAGCCCGTGTCTGCCGACCGGCTCCCGGCCCTGCGCGCCGTCGGCCGGCTGCGCCCGCCCAACCCGAGGACGTCAGCGAGGCCATCAGCGCCTCGGGGGTGTGGGCCTCCGGCGGCATGGTCTCCACCCCCCGGGAACTGGCCGCCTTCATCCGGGCGTACGGCGGCCCCGCCCTGCTGCCGGAGAAGACCCGCAAGGACCAGCTGGCCTTCCGCCCCGGCGACTCCTGCGAACCCGCGGGACCCGGCAACAACGCCGCCGGGCTGGCGATCTCCCAGTACACGACCCGGTGCGGCGTCCTCTACGGCCACACCGCCAACTTCCCCGGCTGCGCCCGGTCCAGGAGGACTTCGCCTGCGCGCTCCTCAAGGACCGCTGACCCCGCGTGCCCGGCGCAGGGCGCGGTGCACCCGGGTGCCGCCCTCGCGGCGGAGGCGGGAGTGGCGGTCCAGTTCCTCCATGAGGCGCTGGGAGCGCTTGTCCACGTCGAGTTCGTCCAGCACCCGGTCGACGTCGGCGAGCAGGGCGCCGTGCAGCTGCCACTGCCCCGGTGCGGTGCGCAGCTGCTCCAGCAGCAGGCCGGCCAGCAGGTCGCGGGCCTCGCGCGCCATGCGCAGTTCGCGGGCGAGCCGGTCCTCCTGCTCCTCGGCGTTGGCGGTGACCTGGGCGGTGATCAGCCGGGAGAAGCTGTGGACGGCGAGCGCCATGTGCCCGAACAGGTCCTGCAGGGCGCGGGTCACCGGCGGGGAGAACAGCGGCTCGTCCGTGCGGGCCTTCGCCAGGTCGGTGAGCGCCCGGGCCGAGACGCGCAGCACGACCGCGCAGATCTCCAGCGTGTCCAGGCCCGTGCGCAGGACCAGCCGGAACATCAGCCCCTCCCGTACGCGGGGGTTCATGCGCAGGCTGTCCTCCGCCTGGCGCAGCGCGGCGTCCACCCCGGCGATGTCGTTGTCGAGCCGGCGGGCCTCGTGCAGCCGGGTCGCGGCCTCGGCGACGGTGGTGCGCCCGGTGAGTTCGTCGGCCATGCCGTTCATCAGCGCGGCCATGCGGGCGGCGAGGTCGTCGATCGCCCGGCTGGCGGGCTCCACCCAGACGGGCGGGGCGAACAGGAGGTTGAAGGCCAGTCCGACCACCGCGCCGATCAGCGTCTCCAGCACCCGGTCCCAGGCCGTGTCGGCCACCCGGGTGACTCCGAGGACGAGCATCGCGCTGATCGCCACCTCGGGGATGAACTCGTCCACCCTGACCAGGTGCCCGACGACCAGCGAGGCCAGGATGACCAGCCCGAGGCTCCACCAGGTGAGTCCGACGAGCACGCTGAACCCGATCGCCACCAGCACCCCGGCCACGACCGAGTTCACGCGGCGCACCCCGGTGGTGAGCGTGGAGTACAGGGTGACCTGGACGACGAGCAGGGCGGTGAGCGGGGCCGTCAGCGGCGCGGGCTCGTTGCTGAGCCGCAGTGCGACCACGTACGAGAGGACCGCGGCCCCGGTGGACCGTACGCTCTGCACCACCACGGGGTCCCGCCGTCTGGCGGCCAGGCGGCGCGGGAGGCGGCGGAGGGGACGGAAGGGCCGTGCGAGGTCGGGCATACTTTCGCCTCTTCCCCGTCGGCGGCCGTGATCACGCGGCGGACGTCCCCCGTACGGCGTCCAGCGGGGGCCGTACGGGGCGGGTACGGATGGGCAGTGAGCGATTCCCGTAGTGGTTCCCGTAGCGAAGCCCGTAGCGAATCCCGTCGTGGTTCCCGTGGCGGAGCCCGCCGTCCCGGACGGCTCGTACGGTCGTTGACCGGTCTGGCCGCGGCCCTGCTGATGGGGGCCTGCGGCGGCGCGCCGCCCGCCCCGGTCCCCCGGGCCGCCGAGCCGGCGCCCCGCTCCCCCGTGGGCACGACGGGGCCACCGGTTCCCGCCCGGCCGGCGCCCGTCGACTGCCGCAGGACCGCGTGCGTCGCCCTGACCTTCGACGCGGGGCCGGGGCCGGACACGGCGAAGCTGCTGGACGTGCTGCGGGCGAAGGACGTCCACGCGACGTTCTTCCTGCTCGGCAAGAACATCGAGGCCCGTCCCGGACTCGTCCGGAGGGAGGCCGTCGAGGGGCACGAACTGGGCAACCACACCTGGACGCACGCCCTGCTGCCCTCGGCCTCGCCGCAGGGGATCCGCCGCGAGCTGGTCCTCGTCCAGGACCGGGTCAGGGAACTCACCGGCCGGACCCCCACCCTGATGCGTCCGCCCCGGGGCCTGACCGACGCGCGGGTGGCCGAGGTCTGCCGCTCCCTCGGGCTCGCGGAGATCCTGTGGAGCGTGACCGCGAAGGACTACCGCGACCACGACCCCCGGGTGATCGCCGACCGGGTGCTCCAGGGCGCGCAGCGCGACGGGATCATCCTGCTGCACGACGTCTACCCCGGGACGGTGCCCGCCGTCCCGGCCGTCATCGACGGGCTGCGCAGGCGCGGCCTGACACCCGTGACGGTCTCTCAGCTGTTCGCTCCCCGCCGCCCGGAACCGGGCCGGGCCTACCGGAACGCCTCCGAGCCCTGACCGTCACGGCCGCCTCGCCGCCTCGCCGCCTCCGGGCGGTACGGCCGCCTCCGGGCGGTACGGCCGCCTCCGGCCGGTTCGGCCGATTCGGCCGGCTGCCGCGCCGGATGGCGGGGCCGGTCCGGGCCGGGCAGGGTGGTGGGCCCACGCCCCTTGGCCCCGGAGGGTGGTACGCCGATGCCCCGCCGCACCCTCGCCGAGCCGCCCGCTCCCCTCTCCGCCGTGCTCCGGGACCTGCGCCTGCTGGGGGCGGTCGCCGCCGGGTACGCCCTCTGCCAGCTCCTGCTGGTCGTGCCGGGCACCGGGCTGGGATGGGACGAGACGGTGTACGTCAGCCAGGTGTCCGGCCGGGCGCCGGCCGCCTTCTTCAGCGCCCCTCGCGCCCGCGGGATCACCTGGCTGGTGGCCCCCGTCGCCGCGGTCACCTCCTCCGTGCCGGTGCTGCGGGTCTGGCTGGCGGTACTGGCGGCGGGCGGGCTGCTGCTCTCGCTGTGGGTGTGGCGGCCGCTGCTTCCCGTTCGCGTGCTCGCCCTGGCGGGCGGGCTGTTCGCCGGGTTGTGGACGACCCTGTTCTACGGTCCGCAGGCCATGCCCAACCTGTGGGTGGCCTTCGGGGCGCTGTTCACCGTCGGCTGCTTCCTCCGGGCGGCCCGCGATCCGGCGGACCGCCTCGCGCCGGCCGGGATCGTCGCGGGGGTCGCGTTCACGGCGCTCATGCGGCCGGGTGACGCGGTGTGGCTGGTGCTGCCCCTGCTCTGCGCGACACCGGCCCTCGCGCCCCGGCGGCGGGCCCTGCTCGTGACGGTCCTGGTCGGCGGGCTCGTCGCGGGCGGGGCGCAGTGGGCCGTCGAGGCGCAGCTGCACTACGGCGGGCTGCTGCCGCGGCTGCGGAGGGCGAGCGAGATCCAGGGCGGTCTGGGCTGGAACCCCGCCTTCACCGACCAGTTGCGCTCCCTCGACGGGCGGACGCTGTGCCGGCCGTGCGACGTGCCGTCGACCCGGCCCGTCACGGCCCTGTGGTGGTTCGCCCTGCCGCCGCTGACCGCGGGCGGGCTCGTCGCCGCCCGGCGCGGCGGCCGGTGGGCGCCGGCCGCCCTGGCCACCGGCGTCGCGGTGTCCCTGGCCGTGCCGTACCTGCTGATGGTCGGCTACGCGGCTCCGCGCTTCCTGCTGCCCGCCTACGCGCTGCTCGCCGTGCCCGTCGCCCTGGGCCTGTCACGGCTGTTCGCCCTGGGCCGGGGCCGGCCGCTCGCCCTGGGCGCCCTGTGCGCCGCCCTGGTGGCCCATCTGGTCCTGCAGGCCGGGATCGCCGATGCCGCGGCGGACCGCAGTCGCGCCGACCGGGTGGCGTTCTCGGCGGTCGCGGCGGAGCTGCGCCGGCTGGGCGTGCGCCCGCCGTGCGTGCTCAGCGGCACGGAGGCGGTGCGGGCCGCGTACGCCACCGGATGCGCGGCCCGGCAGGTGTACGGGGGCCACGACGGCAGCGTCACCGCCCGGGAACTCGTCGCCCTGTCCGGCACCAGGCCGACGGCGCTGCTGCTGCCCGGGCGGCTGCGGCCGCCGGCGTGGGCCCGCCACTGGGCCCCGCACCGGCTGCCCGAACCGCCTGGGCAGCCCGGGTACCGCGCCTACCTGGCCCCCGCCGCCCCGGCGTACAGCGGGCGGCGCTCCTCCTCGGTCAGGCCGCCCCACACGCCGTAGGGCTCCTGCACCCGCAGGGCGTGGCGCAGGCACTCCACCTGCACCGGGCACAGGGCGCATATCTCCCTGGCCGCCTCGTCGCGTTCGGCGCGGTCCTCGCCGCGCTCCCCCGCCGGGTGGAAGAACCTGTCCGGTCCGAGGTCGCGGCAGGCGGCGCGTTCCTGCCATGCCCAGTGGTGCTCCGCTCGGCCCGGCAGCCGTGACACGTTCGACATGGGTCTACTCCTTTCCCGCATGACGGGGTGGATGGGGCGGATGGCTGGATTCGGGTGGATCGGGTGGATCGGGTGGATCGGGTGGATCGGGGGGAGGGGGGTGGACCGGATCGCCGCGTGCGCCGTGGCGTCCGTCGGCCCTCCCGGGTCCGCCTTCCCCTCGTCTGGCCTCATCGCGGCGCGCGAAACCCCTCCGTCCGCGCGGAATCCGCCTGATCCTGCGGGGCGGGGACGGCCGGGGAGGTGGAGACGCGCGGGAGGGCGTACGGGTGCTTCTCGGCGATCCAGGCGACGAGTTGCTCGCGCACCGTGCAGCGGGCGGTCCACAGGTCGTCGGGGTCCTTGGCGGTGACGATGGCCCGCAGGACGACGGTGGTGGGGGTGGTGTCGGTGACCGCGAGGTTCCAGCCGCGTCCGTCCCAGGCCTCGCAGCCGTCGAGGATCTCCTTGAGCCGTTCGCGGATCAGCGGCACGGGGGCGCTGTGGTCGCAGTGCAGGAACACGGTGCCGGTCATCTGGATCCCGCCGCGGGACCAGTTCTCGAACGGTTTGCCGGTGAAGTAGGAGACGGGCATGGTGATGCGGCGCTCGTCCCAGGTGCGTACGGCGAGGAAGGTGAGGGTGACCTCCTCGACCACGCCCCACTCCCCGTCGACGACGACGGTGTCGCCGATGCGCACCAGGTCGCCGAAGGCAATCTGGAACCCGGCGAAGAGGTTGCCGAGGGTGGACTGGGCGGCGACACCGGCGACGATGCCGATGATGCCCGCGGAGGCCAGCACCGAGGTGCCGACGGCCCGGAAGTCGGGGAAGGTGAGCAGCATCGCGGCCGCCGCGACCAGTGCGACGAGGGCGGTGACGATCCTCATGATGAGGGTCACCTGGGTGCGGACGCGGCGCAGCCGCGACGGGTCGCGGGTGCCGGCGGCGTAGCGGGCGTACGAGGACTCCACCACCGCCGAGGTGACGAGCACGACGCACCAGGCGCCCGCGCCGATCGTCACCAGCGACAGGGTCCTGCCCACGGCGGCCTCGTGCGTCCGCAGGGGCTGCCATGCGATCTGCCGGTACGAGCCGCGCAGCAGGGCGGCCAGCAGCAGGAGCCGCAGGGGCAGGACGCAGCGGCGCAGCAGGCTCCACAGGGGGGTCTCGGGGTGGCGGGCGTCCGCGCGCCTGAGCAGCAGGTCGGCGAGGCGGCCGGCCGCGAAGGTGATCAGGACGGAGCCGCCCAGGACGGTCAGCAGTCTCAGAACGCCGTTCATGACTCCTCGGAGGTGTCGGGGGCGGAAGGTACGCGATGGGTCCGCGCGTGCCCTGCCGCTCCCCCCGCAAACCGACGGCCGGCCCGGCCGGGACGGGTGCCCGGTGCGCCCGGTGCGCCCGGTGCGCCCGGTGCGCCCGGGCGGTGGTGCATGCCCGTCGGCCACCGGACGGCGCTTTCCGGCCGATTCGGGGTGTTCCGGGCCGGTCCGCCGGGAGATGGGGGCGTTCGGGGGCAGCCGCGGGGTGTGGCGGGCTGTGCACCGCCCGCGCCGCGCGGGACCGGTCGGGTCCCGTGGCGGCGTGCTGCCGGACCAGGAAGGAAGGGACCATGCTGATCACCGTGACCCGCTCCGGGGGCTTCGCCGGGGGCGAGGAGGAGCGCGAGCTCGACACCTCGGGCCGCCGGGACGCCCCGCAGTGGGAGGAGCTGGCGCACCGGGCCGTCGCGCCCGCACCTGACGGCTACCACTACCGGATCACCGTCGACGGCCGGGCGGTCGACCTCCAGGACCCCTATCTCTCCGAGGACCAGCGGCGGCTGATCCGCGGCGTGCTCGGCGAGGGTGCCTGACGGGGTAGCGGGCGGGCGGCCGGGTCCGGCCGCCCGCCCGGGGGTCACGCCGTCGCGTGGGGTTCCGCGCCGGCGGGGGCTTCGACGGCCGCCGCCGCGGGGGCCGGGAGCGCCGGGGCGGGCAGCGGGGCGGCGAGGTAGGCGAGCAGGCCGGCGATCTCGTGGTCGGCCTCCGCCGGGTGGCGGAAGCGCGCGCCGGGGGCGATGACGTAGCGGTTGCGCCGGCCGTCGCGGGTGCGGGTGAGGTACCCGTCCGCCTGGAGGTCCGTCACGATCGCCTGCACGGTGCGTTCGGTGAGTCCGCAGACGGCGGCGATGTCGCGCAGGCGGACGCCCGGGTCGCGCGCGATGGCGATCAGGACCCTGGCGTGGTTGGTCAGGAAGGTCCAGCGGTTCCGGCGGGGTCCCATGTACTCGTTCTCCACCCGGCCATTCTTGGGGGACCACGAAGGAAAGGCAAATCCAGAAATGAATTTCCGGTATCCCTTGACGTGTGTCCGCTTCAGCGGGCAGGGTTCAGGGTGAGCGGAATCCGACTTCCGCTTGACCGGAACGACCGAGAACGCACCGCAAGCACCCGTGCCCAAGGAGCGCAGACGATGACCTTTACGGCTACTGCCGAGGTGACGACACCGGCCACTGCTGCCGAAGCCGCCGCAGCTCCCACGGCCGCACCTGCCGCCGCGGACACCCCCGTGCCCGACGGCCTGCCGGACGTCCCCTGCCCCCGGGAGGTGGATCCTGGCGAGGCCCGTCAGCTGACGCGGGTGTTCTTCGAACGGCTGCGCAGCCTCGACGAGGGCAGCCCCGAGTACCAGTACGTCCGCAACACCCTGATCGAGATGAACATCTCACTGGTGAACTTCGCCGCCCGCCCGTTCCGCGACCGCCCAGGCGGCCCGGAGAACGAGGACATCGTGCAGGTCGGCACCATCGGCCTGATCAAGGCCATCGACCGCTACGAGCTCGACCGCAACACCCAGTTCTCCACCCTCGCCCTGCCGTACATCACCGGCGAGATCAAACGCCACTTCCGCGACACCACATGGGCCGTACGGGTCCCGCGCCGGCTCCAGGAGCTGCGGACGCAGCTGGCCAGGTCCACCGAGGACCTGACCGCCGCGACGGGCCGCGCACCCACTCCCGCCGAACTCGCCGAGCACCTGGACCTCGACGAGGAAGAGGTCCGCCAGGGCCTGGTCGCGGCGAACGGCTACTCCGCCCAGTCCCTCGACGCCCCCGCGGGCACCGCCGACGAGCCGGCACCCTCGGCCGCCCGGTCCCCGCACACCCTCGCCGAGACGCTGGGCGACACCGACCACGCACTGGAGACGGTCGAGGACCTGCACTCCCTGGCGCCGCTCCTGTCCGAGCTGGACGAACGCACCACGCGCATCCTGGAGCTGCGCTTCGGGCAGGAGATGACGCAGCGGCAGATCGGCGAGGAGATCGGCATGTCCCAGATGCACGTCTCCCGCCTGCTCACCCGCACCCTGGGCGCCCTGCGCGAAGAGCTGCTGCGCGACGACTGAGCCCCGCCCCTCCGCCGGCGCCCCGGGCGGCCCGTCTCACGGCGGGCCGCCCTGCCGCGCCCGTCCGCCGGGCGGCCTGAAGCACGCGGTGACCGTCTTGCGGTGCTCGCCCGGGTGGACGTCCCAGGTGTCGGCGAGCGCGGCGACGATGCCCAGGCCCCGCCCGGACGTGGCCCGTTCGCCGGCCTCCCGGGGCCGCGGCAGGTGCGGGTCGGCGTCCGCCACGCTGACGTGCAGACAGCGGCCGTCCCAGGTGAGGACCAGGTGCGCGGTGCTCGCGGCGTGCACATGGGCGTTGGTCACCAGCTCGGACACGGCGAGCAGGACGGAGTGCACCGTGTCGGGGTCGTCCCGGGCCCAGTCGAGGGACTCCAGGTGCCCGGCCGTCCACACCCGGGCCGCACGGGCCCCGTTCGCCACCGGGAACGCATGCGCCCAGCCGACCGCCCGCAGCTCCAACGCCCTCACCGCCCTTGTCCCGAGCCTGGTTCCGACCCCTTGCGGGTGCGCGCCTACCCGCGGCCCGGACCCGCATTCACCGCGCCGCGGAACCCGCCCCGGGGCGGCGCTGGTGGCGGAGCCAGGCCGTCAGGGCGGCCTGGAGTTCGGCCACTTCGCCGGGGGTGAGGTCTTCACCGGCCCGGCCCACGCGCAGGCGCACGGCCGTGCCCGTGACGGTCCAGCCGGCGCCGCGTCCGGGGCGGGACGCCAGCGGGCGGCCCTCGGCCAGGCTGCGCAGGCCTTCACGGACCGCCGGAGGGACGCCGGGCGGGGGTACCGCAACGGCGGTCTCCGGGCGGGGGGCGGGGGTCTTCGGGCGGGTGGTCAGGCCGATCGCCGTGTAGAACTCGGCCAGGGCGTCCTCGAGCGACCCCGGCCCCGAGGGGGCCGCGCCGGTGAACTCGGCGATCAGCCCCGGGTGGGCCGGCGGCGCGTGCTCGCCCCACGGGCGCGGGTGGAGGGGGTGTTCGTCGGTGTCGAGGCGGACGCAGGCCGGGGGGATCAGCTCCTGGGTGTAGCCCTGGTGGAGCAGGTCGGCGTACAGCCTGCGCAGGGTCGCCGCCTGGCGCGGGACCGGGTGCGGGTCCCGGGCCGCCGGGGCGTGCGGCCGGGCGGGCCGCACCGCCAGGCCGAGGAGGCCCATGCTGTGGTGCAGGACGCCCGCCCGGGTGAGCACCACCGTCGCCTGCCGGCCCTTCGCGTCCCAGCCGAGCCGGAACCCCACCACCACGGTGCCCATCAGGCCCGCTCCTTCCCGGCCGCCGGGCGGCATGGCCGTCCCCACACGGTAGTCAGGCCGGGCCCCGGCACGGGCGGGCATCGCGGAGGTTCGCACCCGATGGGGTCGAATGTGCTAGGCCCGGCGCGGCCTCATGAACTCATGAACTCATGAACTCATCGCGGACCCGCGGGATACGCACCGGCCGGCGGCGTCGCGGCGGCGGAGGCGAGCAGGGCCTCGGCGAGGTTCTCCTTGCGGATGCGCTGGTCGACGTAGAGCAGGGACAGGACCAGCTGCGGGTACCCGAGCTGGAAGACCGCACCGACCGCCGTGCCGAGCAGTATGCAGGCCACGTACACGACCATGCCGAACAACAGCGTGGACGGGTCCGCCGCGTCGCCCGTCGCCAGTACGGTGGGGAAGAGCGCGAACATCCCGAGGAAGGCGAACGGCAGCTGGACGGCGTACCCGACCGCCGCCCCCAGCAGGTTTCCGAGCGCCGCGATGCCGAACGTACGCCACCAGCCGCCGCTGACCAGACGGGAGGAGCGCCGCATCGCCTCGACCGGGCCCAGCCCCTCGCACACCGCGACGGCGGGCGCCAGGCTGAAGCGGACGGTGAGCCACAGCATCACGGGCATCCCGACCAGGAACACGATCATCATGAAGACGGGCAGAGCCGTGACCCACCGGTCCCCGGACGTCACCAGCCACGAGAAGAACAGGGCGTAGAGGACCAGCATCGGCCCGCCGGCGAGCAGCCCCGTGCACAGCAGGGTCCCGAGCACGGACGGCAGCCGCGACCAGCAGCGCCGCCACATCGCCCCGAAGGTCGCGGGGCGGCCGAGCACCGCCTCCTGGATCACCGCGGGAGCCAGCGAGGTGATCAGTCCGCCGAGCAGGACCATGGTGAGCACCAACAGCACCACGACGGGCGCCAGATACAGCAGCAGGGCCGCCACGTCCTCTCCCGCCGGGCGCTCGCCCGACGGGACGTCGAACACCGCGGCGAACCTGGGGCGGATCCCGGCGACGGTGATGCCGATGGCCACGGCGACCAGCAGGAACCCGATGCCCTGGACCAGCATGATGATGCCGACCAGGGGCTTCCAGTAACTGCGGAACGCCCTGAAGGCCCCGCCTATCACATCGCCCGTCCCGAGCGGCGCGAGCGGGATGACGCCCGGCTGGGGCGGCCGCGGCGCCCATCCTCCCCACGGCGGTACGGGCTGTCCCGGGTGGTGCTGTCCCCACCCCGCGTGTTGCGACATCGCTGTTTCTCCCCCTTGGAAAAGGCACACCGTAACCCGTCCCCTCCGCACCAGGTCACGGCGCCCCCGGCGGAGCAGCGTTGCGGCCGGGGCGCGCGGGGTCCAGGCTCGGAAGGGGGCGGCGGGCGCACCGCCGCAGGAGGGACGGGAGCGAGTCCATGACGGTCAAGGGGACGAGCCCGGCGGGTACGCAGCCCACGGGAACGGAGCCGGCCGGCGACCTGTGCCTGGTCACCGGTGCCACCGGCTACATCGGCGGCCGCCTGGTGCCCGAACTCCTCGACGCCGGCTACCGGGTCCGGGCGCTGGCCCGCTCCCCGGAACGGCTGCGCGACCATCCCTGGGCCGGCCGCGTCGAGGTGGTGCGCGGTGACGTCACCGACGGGGACTCGCTGGACGGGGCGCTGGGCGGGGTGGCCGTCGCCTACTACCTGGTGCACGCCCTCGGCGGCGGGCCCGGTTTCGAGGAGCGCGACCGGGTCGCCGCCCGCCTGTTCGGCGAGCGGGCCCGGCTGGCCGGCGTACGGCGCATCGTCTACCTGGGCGGCCTCACCCCGTCCGGGCCGCCCCCCGAAGAGCTCTCCCCGCACCTGCGTTCCCGGGCCGAGGTGGGCGCCGTGCTGCTGGCGTCCGGCGTCCCCTGCACGGTGCTGCGGGCGGCCGTGGTCATCGGGTCGGGCTCGGCCTCGTTCGAGATGCTGCGCTACCTGACGGAACGGCTGCCGGTCATGATCGCGCCGAGCTGGGTGGGCACCCGGGTGCAGCCCATCGCCGTGCGCGACGTGCTGCGCTACCTCGTCGGGAGCGCCGCGATGCCGCCCGGGGTGAGCCGGACCTTCGACATCGGCGGGCCCGACGTCCTGACGTACGAGCAGATGATGCACCGTTACGCCGAGGTCGCCGGACTCCCGCACCGGCGCATCCTGCGCGTGCCCATGCTCAGCCCTGGTCTGTCCAGCCTCTGGATCGGCCTGGTCACGCCCGTGCCCCGGGCGCTGGCCCGGCCGCTGGCCGAGTCGCTGCGCCACGAAGTGGTGTGCGCGGAGCACGACATCACCCGCTGGGTGCCGGATCCGCCGGGCGGCCCGCTCCCCTTCGACCAGGCCCTGGTCCTGGCCCTGCAGCGGGTCCGCGAGGCGCGGGTGAGCACCCGCTGGTCCAACGCCTCCCTGCCCGGCGCACCCAGCGACCCCCTGCCCACCGACCCGGACTGGGCGGGCGGCAGCCTGTACACCGACCACCGCACCGCCCCGGTGGCGGCCCCGCCGGGGGTCCTGTGGCGGGTGGTGGAGGGCATCGGAGGGGAACACGGCTGGTACTCCTTCCCGCTCGCCTGGGCGGTACGCGGCTGGCTGGACCGGCTGGCGGGGGGCGCCGGCATCCGCCGGGGCCGCCGGGACGCCGGCCGGCTGCGGGTGGGCGACGCCCTGGACTTCTGGCGGGTCGAGGAGATCGAGCCGGGCCGGCTGCTGCGGCTGCGCGCGGAGATGCGGGTACCCGGGCTGGCCTGGCTGGAGATGTACGCCGAACCCGACCCGCAGCACGCGGGCCGCTCGCGCTACCGCCAGCGCGCCCTCTTCCACCCGCGCGGGCTGCTCGGCCACCTGTACTGGTGGTCGGTCAGCCCCTTCCACGCGGTGGTCTTCGGCGGCATGGCCCGCAACATCGCCCGCGCCGCCGAACAACTCCCCACGGAGGAAACCGCTCCGGCTTCACCCGGATGAGGCGGCGCCCCGCTCCGGGCTGGCGCCGTCGGGGCGGGGCGCCGCGTCAGGTTCACCGTTCCCGGGTGAGGCGTCCGGTCCCGGGTCCGCAGCCGGAGCGGGGGAGCGCGGGAGCAGCAGCGGGGTGGTGAGGAGGAGGACACCGGCCAGGGCGAGGGCCTGGCGGGGGCCCAGGAGGGTGCCCAGGGCGCCCCAGCCGGCCGTCAGGAGGGCGGTGGCGGCCTTCGTCGTCACCGACCAGGCGGAGAGCGTGCGGGCGACGCGGTCGGACGGGGTGCGTTCGAGCCGGTAGGTGGCGCAGACGGGGTTGAAGACCCCGCAGCACAGGATCAGCCCGAGCTCGACGCCCATCACCAGCAGCAGCCCCCCGGTGCCCGGCCCCACGAAGGCCAGGCCGACGGACCAGAGGGCGCGCAGGGATCCGGACACCGTCAGGACCCGGTGCCGCCCGTACCGGGTGACCAGCGGCCGGGCCAGCCGCGAGCCGATGAGCCCGGCGACCGAGGGCAGGGCGAAGGCGAGACCGTACTGCCAGGGCTCGAATCCGAGCCGGCCGAGCATCAGGACGGTCAGCAGCGGCGAGGTGGCCATCACCAGGCCGTTGAACAGGGCGGTGTTGAGGAACAGCGGACGCAGGCCCGCGTCGGCGAGGACGAACCGCCAGCCTTCGAGGAGGCCACCGGTCGGCGGGAGCCCGGTCTCCGGGCGGCGGGGCGGCGGCGGTTCGTGCCGGCCCGTCGCCCGGATGCCCAGGGCCGACAGCAGGTAGCTCGCCGCGTCGGCCGCCACCGTCGCCACCGGACCGAGCAGCCCGGTCAGGGCGCCGCCCAGCGGCGGCCCGATGATCGTGGTCGTCCAGGAGGTGGACTCCAGCCGGGCGTTGGCGGCGAGCAGGTCCTGCGCCGGCAGCAGGGACTTCAGGTAGGCGCCGGAGGCGGCGCGGAAGGTGATGTCGGCCGCCGCGACGACGACGGAGACCAGCAGCAGCTGGACGAAGGTGAGCGCGCCGAGCACGAACGCGGCCGGCACCGTCAGCAGTGCCGCGCACCGCACCAGGTCCGTCGCGATCAGCACGGGCCGCTTGCGCCGGAACTCCACCCACGGGCCCAGCGGCACCGCCGCGGCCGCGCCCGCCGCGGCCCCGGCGGACGAGAGCGCGGCCACCTCGGCCGGCCCGGCGTGCAGCACCCGGACGGCGATCAGGGGGAAGGCCCCGAAGGCGAGCCAGGTCCCGAGCGCACTGGCCCCGTACGCCCCCCAGAACCACCCGAACGGCTTCCCCGGCCCGTGACCCCGCGGAAATCCCCGCAGCCGCCCACTACCCATCCCCGACACTCCTGCCCCTGCCCGTACAGCCGACTGCGACCGCTGCAACCGACCACAACCGATCGGCGTTCCGGAGCATCAAAGCGGGCTTCGCACCGGCGGATCAAACAACCGGGAGGCCGACTGGTCACAACCCCTGGTTGTGGACCTAGGCTGAGGGCATGGACCTCGACGCCGTACGGACCTTCGTCGCCGCCGCCGACGCGGGGCGCTTCCAGGAGGCCGCGGCCGAGCTGGCGGTCACCCAGCAGGCCGTCTCCAAGCGCATCGCCGCCCTGGAGCGTGCTCTCGGCGTGCGGCTGTTCACCCGCACGCCGCGCGGCGCCGAGCTCACCATCGACGGGCAGGCCTTCCTCCCGCACGCCCGGGAGCTGCTGCGCACCGCCGAGCGGGCGGTGGCGTCCGTCAGCACCGGCCACCGTCCGCTGCGGGTCGACGTGATCAACTCGCGGGGCGCGGCGACGGGGCTGATGCGCGAGTTCCACCGCGCCCATCCCGAGGTCGAGCTCGACGTGGTAATGCTGTTCGAGATCGACGCGGCCGTGTCCGCCATCCGCTCCGGGGCGATCGACGCGTCCTTCCGCGCCGTGACCGCGCCCGGCCGCCCCCTTCCGGCGGACGTCGAAGCCGTACGGGTGCTGGACGAGCCGCTCCAGCTGCTCACCGGGCCCGCCCACGCCCTGGCGGGCGCCAGGTCGGTGACCGTCGCCCAGCTGGCCGGGCACCGGATCTGGATGCCCGGCGTGGTCCCCGGCACCGAGTGGACCGCCTACTACGACGACCTGGTCGCCGCTTTCGGCCTCACCATCGAGGCGACGGGCCCCAATTTCGGCTCCGACGCGCTCCTCGACACCATCGCCGACACCCCGGCCCTGGCCACGTTCATGAGCGAACGGACCCGGCTCGTCTGGCCGGCCGGCCACGGTCTGCGCCGCATCCCGGTGACCGATCCGACACCGGTCTACCCGCACGCGCTGCTCTGGCGCCGCGACAACCCCCACCCGGGGCTGGCGGCCCTGCGCGCCCATCTCGCCGGAGCGGCGGGCGGGCGGGACACCGCAGGGACCTGGATGCCGGACTGGGTGATCCCGCGCTGAAACGCGCCGCCCGCGCGGGCGCGCGCCGCTGCCGCCCGGGCCCGCGCCGGTGGGGGCGGGGCGCCGGGCGGCGGCTCGGGGAGGGGTCAGCAGGGGCGGATGTGGTAGACCGGGGTCCAGGAGGCCGTGCCGGTGTCCTTGGCCACGTTCGACCAGCGCTCGCTGCCGTTCTGGTTGTAGAAGCGGGCCCGGGTGCCCGTGCTCTGGTTGTTGTTGAACGTGCCGTCGCCGATCCCGTTGAAGTCGTAGTAGCCGCAGTAGTAGTAGTCGTAGTTGCTGCCCTGGCCGTCCCTGATGCACAGGTGGCCGCTGGCGCAGGCCAGTGCCTGGCCGGGGGCGGCGAGGTCGCGGGTCTCGGTCTGGCCCGGGGCCTTGAGGACGAGTTCGCCGCCGGCGATGGCGAGCTTGTTCGCGGAGATCTGGCGCGCCCGCGGGTCGGACGCGAGGATGGCGTCGGCCCGCCGCTGGAGCCCGGCCGCCTGGGCGGCGGTCAGCCCGGCGGCGCGGGCCTGCTCGGAGAAGGCGCTCTGGGGTGAGGCGGAGGCATGGGCGGAAAGTACCGGGCCGGCGACCAGCGCGGCGGTCGCGGTCATCATCGCCAGGATCCTGCGCGGTGACATGCGTGTTTCCCCTCTAGTTTCGGCAGCCAGGAAGCCACCGCTCGCAGCGGTGGCCCGGGAGTCGCGGAGCTCATCGTTCCGAAGTTGCGACGGGGCCTGAAGGGGGGAATCGGCCGGATCGCGGCTCTTGTGTGGATACCTCGGGTGCGCCGGGGCCCCAGCCGGCACAGGAGTAACCGATCAGATGTGTGGTCCATGCATCGTTTTCCCTGGCGGGGCGGGGCTTCCCCGTGCGGGGCACGGCGGCCCGGCCCGGGTGGCGCGATGGAAGGGGCGGCGGGATGGCCGCCCGGGCCGCCCGGGTGGCGGCGGGGCCGCCGAAAGGTTTCGCTGGCCGGGCGAACCTGTTCCGCTCCTCCTGCCGCCGGAGTCACGATGAGTGCCACCTGGGACCCTCCTCCCCCGCGCCGCTCCGGGACGTCGCTCCTCCCCGTCCTGATCCCGATCGCGGTCCTGATCGTGGCGGCGGTGGCCGTCGGGTCGTGGCTGCAGTTCTCGGAGCGGCAGGCCGGCGACAGGGTCCGCACCGCCGGGTCCACCGCCGCGGACCGGGTGGACGTGGAGGCCACCGTCCAGCGCGTCGACGCCGCGGGCCGGGAGCTGGTGCTCCGGGTCCGGGTCGTCCCGCGCGGGGCCCTCGGCGAGGAGGACGGCACCGCCCCCGTGGCCGGCCTGGGCCTGCAGACCTCGGCGGCGACCCTCGGCGACCTGGCGTTCAAGGCGCACGAGCGGCTCACGCCCAGGGACGTCCAGGTCGCCCTCACCGGCGGCTCGATCGGCGACTACCCGTTCGACACCTACAAGACCGACATCGAGTTCCGCGCCGTCATGGACGGCAGGCAGGTACCGGTACGGATCCTGTTCTCCAACAACGACACGCTGTTCTCGGTCACCGCCGAACCCCTGACCGCCCGGCAGGAGGCCGTCCTCGGGCTGTCCGTGGCCCGGTCGGGCAGTCTGCTGGTCTTCGTCGGGTTCATGATGGTGGTGATGTGGGCGCTGGCGGCGTCCGTGATCATCGGCACCTGGTACCTGATGACGCGGGGCGAGGGCCTGGTCTGGCCCGCCCTCGCCTGGATGGCCGCCACCCTGTTCGCCCTCTCGGCCTTCCGCAACACCGCCCCGGGCACACCGCCGATCGGCTGCGTGCTGGACTGGTTCGCCTTCCTGTGGGCCGAGAGCATCATCGCCCTGTGCCTGATCGCCGTGGTCGTCACCGGCGTCCGCACCTCCCTGCGTCAGAAGGACGCGGCCTAGCCCGGACGGCAGGGGCGGCGGGGCCGGTTGCGCCGGTCCCGCCCACCGCCCGCGGAGCCGGATCAGCCGAAGCTGCACTCGGTGAGGCCGGTGCGCCAGGCGTTGGAGTCGTCCACGTAGGGCGCGTACACCCAGCCGGCCTGGTTGTAGTACCCGCCGTTGACGTGCCACTCGTTGTCGATCCAGTACCAGACGTTGCCCTGGTTGTTGATGTTGTCACCGCGCTTCCAGCACACGATGTCGACGTAGTCCCCGTTGAACAGGTCCGCGGTGACCTTCGAGGACGACCCGGAGTGGTACGAGTAGACGCCCACGCCGTGCGAGGTGCTCAGGCGGGTCCATCCGCTGGTGGCGGAGGCGGTGGTGATCCCCGTGGCCAGCGCGCCGGCGGTGAGGGCCGCGACCGTCGCGGCCATGGCGCCACGGCGACCGAGAGCGAGCTTCATGACTGTCTCCTGTCGGGACTCGACTGCCGGGCCCGTCCTCCGGGTCCGGCGACGGGGCCAACCATCGGCAGCGGCGCCGGTGTCCGACAAGCCCCTTCGACGTGCTGGGACAACCCTGGACGGCTCGGGACGGGACGGGCCGCCCGGCGCGGCGGAGTTGGCCGGTGGAGCCGTTCCCCGGCCGGGCCGCGGCCTCGTAGGATCCGGCCAGCCGGCCGCCGTGGGACACCTCGGGACGGGCCGGTCCAGGGGGACGGAGCGGGGGACGCATGACGACGCGGGAAGAGCAGGCGGAAGAGCGGGGGCCGGGGCGGCCGGAATCGGTCGCGGAGTTCATCGGGGAGTTACGGGCGCTCAAGGCGGTGGAGGGGCTGTCCCTGCGGGAGTTGCAGCGGCGCTCGGGGCTGCCCCGGTCCACCATCGCGCACGCGCTGCGGACGGACCGGCCGGGGCTGCCGCCGTGGGACCGGGTGGCGGGGCTGCTGCGGGCGCTGGGTGTGGCGGAGGAGGCACTGCCGCAATGGAAGGCGCACTGGACCCGGTTGCGCCTGGCCCGGGAGGCCGAGCGGCCACCGACCGGGCCCCAGGAGCCGGGCGGGGCGGGCGAAGGCGCCGGTACGGCCGGGTCGGGCACTGCGGCTGGACCGGGCGCGCCCGGCAGTACGGGCGGGCGCGGCGAAGGCGTTGCTACGGGTGGAGCGGGCGGGTCCGGCCGGCCGAGCGCTGCGGGCGGCGCGGCTGGTTCGGGTTGGCCCGGTGGTGCGATCGGGCCGGTCGGTGTGGCCGGTTCCGGAGTGGGGGGTGGGGCCGGCGGGGCCGGTGCTCAGGCCGCCGTGCAGCCTGCCGCCCCCGGGCCGGGCCGGCGGCCGGGGGCGCGGTGGTGGCCCTGGCGGCAGCGGCTCGCCGCGCATGTGGCGACCCTCCTGCTGGGGGCCGGCATCGGGGCGGGGGCGGTGCTGGCGCTGGGCGGGGGCGCCCCGGCCGGGGCCAAGGCCGGGTTCCCCGTGGAGGAGCAGCCCTGCCCGCCGCCCACCGCGAACCCGCACCCGTCCTTGCGGGCTCCGGCCGCGGGAGGGGCCGGTACGGCGAAGGAACCGCCCTCCTGGGTGGGCCGGGTCACCTCCGGGCAGGAGATCCTCTCCGGCTCCGACGTGGTGCTGCCCGTGCTGTCCCCGGTCAGCGAGGGGGACGCGCTGGTGGTCACCGTCATGCTGACCAGCTCCTGTCCCGGCCCGGTCGCGGTCACCGACACGCAGGGGGACACGTTCCGCATCGTGGGCGACGAGACCGACACCGCCCGCCACCGCACGCTGGTCCTGGCCGCCTTCGGGGCGCACCCGCTCGGCACGGCCGACTCCCTGCACGCCACGTACCCGCACGCGAGCAAGTACCACATCGCCGTGGACGAGTTCCGCGGCATCAGCGCGGCCGTGGGCTCCGCCGAGGCCCACGGGGATAACGGCGGGACGGCCTTCAGCACCGGCTCGACCCGGCTGGACTGCGCCGCCGGTGACCTGATGGTGGGCGCGGTCGGCACCAACACCGGGTCCGCGCCGGTCTTCACCGCCGAGTGGACGCCGCTGCCGATGCTCCAGCTCTCGTCCTACCGGCTCACCACCGCCTACCGGGTGGTACCGGCGGCCCAGACCTGCGCGGCCACGGGCACCACCACGGCCCAGTGGGCCGCGTCGGCGGTGGTCTTCCGCTGACGCCGCCGAGCGCACCCGCGGGCTCAGCGGTCCGGGTGCGTGCGCCCTTCACCCGGAGGGACGTTCCGGCAGCCCCGCCGTCACACCGTCCGGGATTCCGACCCAGCGGGGGGACCGCGCCGCACGGCCCCATAACCGCTGGTACTGGACGGGAGCAGGAACCTCTATTGGAGTCGCGGCCGCCCGGCCAGCACACTTGATCAGCATGAAGAGGGATACGGAACAGACCGGCCGACAGGGCGAGTTCACGGGCGGGGCGATCGACGTCAGGGCCGCCATCGCGGCGGAGCGGCGGGAGTTGGCCGATCTCTTCGAGGGCCTGCCGGCCGAGGCCTGGGACGCGCCCAGCCTGTGCGCGGGGTGGCGGGTCCGTGAGGTCGTCGCGCACATGTCCATGGGGTTCCGGCTGTCGCTGCCCGCCACACTGGGCGAGCTGGTCAGGGCCGGGGGCAACCTGCACCGCATGACGGACCGCGTGGCCCGCAGGGACGCCGCCGCCCACTCCGTGGGCGAGCTCTGCGCGTTCGTGCGGGACAACGCCGGCCATCCGTGGAAGCCGCCGGTCGGGGGCTTCCGGGCCGCGCTCGGGCACGACGTGGTGCACGGGCTGGACGTCACCGCCGCCCTCGGGATCGACCGGCGGGTCCCCGAGGACCGGCTGCGCGTGCTGCTCGAGGACGTCCGGCCCAGCGGCCTGAGGTTCTTCGGCGTCGACCTGCGGGGCGTGCGGCTGTGCGCCGAGGACACGGACTGGTCCTACGGCGCCGGGACCCCCGTCTACGGAGCCGCCCAGGACCTCGTCCTGCTCGCCTTCGGCCGCCGCCTGCCCCCCGGCCGCCTCCACGGCGGACAGGCCGCCCGCTTCACCGCCCTCCGGTGACGGGGCGTGCTCCGTGCGCGCCTCGTCCGGCCGGGGCCGGCCTACTCGGAGCGGCTGCCGTACGCGCCGAGGCGGACGCACTCGGCGCGGTCCACCGTCACCGGCCGCTCGCGCAGGATCTCGCGGGCCCGGTGCCGGCCGAGGCTGGTGGCGTACCAGGGAAGGTCGCCGGCCTGGCGGAGCTCGTCCCGGATGCCCATCAGGGCGCAGGAGCGCCGGGGTTCGGGCAGCTGGTCCAGGGCGGGGGCGGCGTCCGCGGACAGGTCGCGGAGGTAGGCGAGGTCGATCTTGCCGTCCTGCTGGTACCGGGTGACGTTGCTCTCCGCGATGATCGCGTCGGGTGAGAGCAGCCCGAAGGCGAGGACGGCCGCCGCCGCGCTGCCCGCCACCGCACGGGCCAGCCAGCGGCCGCCGGCCGCTCCGGCCGCCATCAGCAGCACGATGACCAGGCCCAGCCACAGCTCCATCGTGACCACGGACAGCCGCAGCCTGGTCAGTCCGTACGCGTCGACGTACAGGTCCATGCGGCGTACGGCGGAGGCCACCACGACCAGCGTCAGCAGGCACAGGGTGCCCAGCACCGCCCGGACCAGGCGGCGGTCGCCGGGTGTGCTCCGGGGCGCCCAGCGCAGGGCGAGGGCGATGACCACGAGGACGAAGACGGTGGCCCACAGGAGCTGCCAGAACCCCTGGCGCGCGTACTCGGCGTGCGAGAGCCCGGTGCTCTCCAGCACCTTGTCGTAGCCGCCGAACAGGACGGCCAGCTGGACCGCGTTGAAGCCGGCGAAGAGCAGGTTGAGCAGGATCAGCGGCAGGCTCCACTCCAGCCGGGAACGCGCCTCGCCAGGGCGGGACTTCATCCGGTCCCAGCGGTGCGGGGCGGCCGCGGTGCGGGCAGTGGCGACGGCGAGGAGGGTGCCGGCCAGGAAGAGCAGGGCCCGCAGCGGCCCCTCCCCCACGGAGACGTCGGGGACCAGGCCGTCGAGCAGATCGGCGAAGGCGGCGTCGGCGGAGGCGAACAGCGCGCCGAAGACCCCCAGCAGGACCGCCGCCACCACGGCCGCCTTGGCCACGGGCACCCAGCGGTCCCGGGCCGCCCCGCCGCCGCGTGCCCGTATGCCGGCCCAGGCCCAGCCGACGCCGGCGACGGCGCTGCCGAGGAAGCCGATGGGGGCCAGCAGGACGCCGGGCCACCTGCGGGTTCCGTGCAGGGCCAGGGCGGCGAGCAGCACGGCCGCCAGGACCGCGAGCGTGGACGGCCAGGCGGAGTCGCGCAGGGCCGGCACGGCGAGCAGGGCCACGCAGCCGGCCGCCCACAGCAGGGTCCAGGGGCGGGCCTTGCGGCCCGCCGCCCGGGCCGAGACGTACGCGGCGGCCATCGCGGGCAGCGCGGCGAGGAGCAGGCCGGGGCCGACTCCGTCGCCGAGGAGCGCGGCGGCGGCGAGTCCGGCGGCGAGCACGGCCACCAGGGTGACGGTGGGGATCGGGGCGGCCTCGGCGGGCCGGATCCGGTGCCACATGGAGTTCTCCGCCCTCGCGGCGGCGGCCTCCATGGCCCTGCGCTGCCGGAGTTGCTGCTGGTGAACCAGCCAGGCGGCCGGGTCGTACCCGGGCAGGCCGGGGGCGGGAGGGGCGGGCGGTGCCGGTGCGGGCCCCCACGGGTTGTGCTGTTCGGGCTGTTTCGCCTGCTCGGCCCTGTTGTCGGCGTTCTCGGACATGGAGTCCTCCCCTGGTGCGGAGGGGACAGAGTAGGCCCGCACTCCAGGGTTTTGAACACATTCAACTAGCCCTTGTTGCATGATCGTGACAATGCGCGACCGGGTGCGGGAACGCCGCGGGGGCGGACCGACGTCGGTGTCGGCCCGCCCCCGCGGTGCGGAGTCGTCCCGGGCTCAGGCGCCCAGGTGGCTGCCCTTGAGCCACTCCTTCTCGCCCTCCTTGGCACAGCTCGAGCTGTAGACCGGGCCGGCGAACGACGGGAGGTTGTGCGGCACCGCGGCGAACGAGGAGCAGTTCGAGGAGAAGGCCTTGTGACCGCCGGAGAAGTAGTCGATGTCGACCCCCTCGTTGGCCAGGGCGGCGCCGGCCCCGCCCAGGAGGATGCCGGCGGCCAGGACGGAAGCGGTGACGGCGGAACGAATACGCATGACTCCCCTAAGGATCCGGTGAAACGACGCGCGGTCGGTATGCGCGTCGGCCGGTCCAACCGCCCCGGGCCCCCGATGGGAACGGCCGTTCACCCGGATGCCACAGAGGTAACGTTTCGCCTCTCCTGGCCCCGTTCTGACGGGGCGTTCCCCCGGCGGCCGGGGCCGGTGCGGGCCCATTGTCAGTGGCGGGTGCGAGGATCTGGGCATCGGTTCGAAAAAGGGGGAGCGGCCATGTCCGGAAACCAGAACTACATCAATCACGTCGCCCTTGTACTGGACGCCAGTTCGTCCATGTCGCACCTCAGCGACAAGGTCGTCGAAGTCGCCGACCAGCAGATCGCCTATCTGGCCCGCCGGTCGCAGGAACTCGACCAGGAAACCCGTGTGACGGTGTACGTCTTCGCCAATGCGGTGGAATGCGTCATCTACGACAAGGACGTGCTGCGCATGCCGTCCCTGAAGCAGCTGTACCGGGTCGGCGGAATGACCTCCCTGCTGGCCGCGACGCTGAAGTCCCAGGGGGAGCTGGCGCAGACGGCGCAGCTGTACGGCGACCACAGCTTCCTGACGTTCGTGCTCACCGACGGCCAGGAGAACGCCAGTCACCGCTGCCCGGACGCCCCTTCCCAGGATCCGCGGGCCCTGGTGGACGCCCTGGCGACGATGATCGGGACGCAGCAGGACAACTGGACCCTGGCCGTGCTCGTGCCGGACCAGATGGGCAGGCGGGAGGCCATGCGGTGCGGGTTCCCGAAGGACAACATCGCCATCTGGGACGCCACGAGCACGCGCGGCCTGGAGGAGGCCGGACAGGTCATCCAGGAGGCCACCGAGAAATTCATGGTGGGCCGCACCAAGGGAATCCGGGGTTCCCGTGCGGTGTTCTCCACGGGCGCCGACGCGGTCAACAAGGAAACCATCAAGGCGGCCGGGCTCACTCCCGCCGACCAGACGCAGTATCAGCTCATTCCGGTGTCCCGTGATGCGGGGATCCGCGAATGGGTCGTCGAATGCGGGCACACGTACCGTACCGGTGGCGCCTATTACCAGCTGAGCAAGTCGGAAAAGGTCCAGGCGCGCAAGCAGATCGCCGTTCTGGAGAAGAAGACCGACCGGGTGTACACGGGGCCGGCGGCGCGCGCCCTGCTGGGGCTGCCGGACGCCGAGGTCCGGGTCAAGCCTGACCAGAACGACGAGTTCACGATCTTCGTGCAGAGCACCAGCGTGAACCGGAAACTGGTGCCGAACACCCGGCTGCTGCTGATGAGCTGACGCCGTGACCGCCCCGCCGGCGGGACCGGCGGGGCGGTCGGCACGCAAGGCCGCGCCCGGCCCGCTATGCCGCCTGGAGGGCCAGGGTCGGGGAGAGGCGCGCGGCGCGGACGGCCGGGTAGAGGCCGGCCAGGGTGCCGATGGCCAAGGTGGCCCCGAAGCCGCCGGTCACCGCCCACAGGGGCACCACCCAGGGGAGGTCGCCGGTACGGGCGTACACCCAGGTGGCCGCGGCCCCCTGGGCGATGCCCGCGAGCCCGCCGAGCCCGGACAGCAGCAGGGACTCCGTCACGAACTGCACGCGGATCTGGCCCCTGGTCGCGCCCAGCGAGCGGCGCAGGCCGATCTCGTGGCGGCGCTCCAGCACCGAGATGATCATCGTGTTGGCGACGCCGACCCCGCCGACGAGCAGGGCGATCCCGCCCAGCCCGAGCAGCAGCGTGCTGAAGGCTCCTTCGGTGGCGGCCTTGGCCTGGAGGGCTGCGGAGGGGTCCGTCACCGATACCGTGGTCGGGCTCTGCGGGTTGGCCGTCCGCGCGATCAGGGCCCGTACCTGCGCGACGCGGTCGTCCGCGGAGCGTTCGTAGACGGCCGTCGGGTGGCCGTCGAAGCCGAGCAGCTCCTCGGCCGCCCGCCAGCCGATCAGCGCCGAGCGTTCGATCTCGGGCGCGAGCGGAACCGGGTCCAGGATGCCGATGACCGTGAAGTACCGGCCGCCGATGAAGACCTGGCCGCCGGGGGCGCTGATGCCCAGCCGCTCCGCCGTGACGTGCCCCAGCACCACGGAGGGGTAGCGGGAGGTCGCGTCGTTCAGCCAGACGCCGGAGCGCATGCGGGCCCGCAGCACGCCGGGCAGATCGTCCTTGGCCGCCTTCACCGCGATGCCGCCGGTCTCCTCCTTGGGGATCTTCTCCGAGCGGCGGACCGACTCCGGTACGTCGCCCGTGGTGCCGACCGACTGGACGCCCTCGATCCGCGAGAGCATCCCGGGGGCCTCCTTGGGCAGTGTGGTGTCCTGGCCCGCGAACATCGACTGCCCGGGCGTGACGACCAGCATGTTCGTGCCCAGTTTCTCCAGTTCCCGCAGCAGTTTGGCCTGGCTGGAGGAGGAGACGCCGACCACAGCGATCATCGTCGCGATGCCGATCGCGATGCCGAGGGCCGACAGGAACACCCGCATCGGGCGGGAGCGGAGCCCGGCCGAGCCGACGTGCAGCACGTCCCGGGGGCCGAGGCGGGGCGGTCGCAGCCGGACCGGGGCCGGCGCCGGGGCCGTCACGAGGCCTCCCCGAGGTGCTCCGGCCGCGGGCCGGGGTGCGCCGGGGGTCGCGTCCGGGGCGGTGTCCGGGGGTGCGGGTGCCAGGCGTCGGAGACGACCTCCCCGTCGCGGATCCGGACCGACCGGGGCAGGCTCGCCGCGATCTCCTGGTCGTGGGTGATCACGGCGATGGTGGCCCCGTCGCCGTTCAGCTCGTGCAGCAGTTCCATCACCGACCGGCCCGATGCCGTGTCGAGCGCGCCCGTGGGCTCGTCGGCGAGCAGCAGGTCCGGCTCCCCGGCCACGGCCCGGGCGATCGCCACGCGCTGCTTCTGTCCGCCGGACAGCTCGTGCGGCCGGTGTTCCATCCGGTCGCCGAGGCCGACGCGTTCCAGGGCGGCCGCCGCACGGCGGCCGCGTTCGGCCCGGGAGAGGCCGGAGTAGAGCAGTCCCTCGGCGACGTTCGCCCGGGCGCTGATGCCGGGGACGAGGTGGAAGGACTGGAACACGAAGCCGACGTGGCGGGAGCGCAGGGCCGACAGGGCCCGGTCGGACAGGGCCGCCACGTCGTGGCCGGCGATGGCGACCCGGCCGGCCGTCGGCCGGTCCAGGGTTCCGACGATGTGCAGGAGGGTGGACTTCCCCGAGCCGGACGGGCCGACGATGCCGAGGAGTTCCCCGTCCAGGACGGTCAGGTCCACCCCGCGCAGGGCCTTGACCCCGCCGGGGTACTCCTTGGTGACGCCGGTCAGCTCCACGACCGGGCGGGCGTGGCGGGCATCGGGGGTGTGAGCAGTGCCGGGGGTGTGAGGGGTAACGGGGGTGTGGGGCGCGGGGGTCATACGTTCGGCACCCCCACCCGGACGCCCTCCTTCAGGGCGTCCCCCTTGACCTCGACCCGGCCCTGGCCGAACATCCCGAGCTCCACGGGGACCTCCCGTACGGCGCCGTTCTCCACGACCTGGACGCCGAAGCCTCCTCCGGCGAGGGCGAGCAGGGCGTTGACGGGGACGGAGAGCACGCCCTTGCGCGTCTCGCCGGTCAGCCGGACCGACACCGGGGCCTGGTCGGGGCCCTTGGCCTGGGCGGCGTCGTCCAGGGTCACGGTGACCTGGACCTTCGGCTTTGCGTTCCCGCCCCCGCCTCCGCCCCCGCCTCCGGAACCGCCGGAGCCGTTGCCGTCGCCGTCGGGGCCGGCGGTGCTGCCCACCGAGTCGATCTTCCCGGTGGCACTCCCGCCGCCGGGCAGGGTCACGGTCACCGGATCGCCGCTCTTCACCGTGCCCGCCTTGGCGGCGTCCAGCTGGAAGCGGACCATCCGCTCGGTGCCGGTCAGGGTGAGCACGGGCTTGCCGGGGCCGGGCTCGTCACCGACCTGGCTGTCGCTGCGCTGGACCCGCTGCGGGCCGGAGGCGAAGACGATGTCCTCCTTGCCGACCTCGCCGGTCTCCGGTGCTTTGTGGGCCTTCTGCCAGCGCTTGACGGCCGTCGCGGTGCCTGCCGTGAAGGTGGCGTCGTCCGGGTCGAGCCCGGTGCCGTAGCCGAGTGCGGCGAGGTTGCGCTTGAGCTGTTTGACGTCCTCGCCCTTGTCGCCGGCCTTGAGCCCGCGGTACATGGGCGTGGTCCCGTACATCAGGCGGACCGGTCTGCCGCCGAGCTCGTAGAGCCGGCCGTCCCGCTCGACGGCCGCGCCGGCGGCCGCGGCCCAGGTGAGGACGCCGGGGCCGGGGGCGTTCAGCCGGCGTTCCTGCGCGTAGCCGAGGGTGCCCTCGACGGTGAGGCCCGAGCTGAGGTCGCCCCGGCGGACCGGTTCGGTCCGCTGCGGCAGGCCGTCGGCGTGCCGGTCCTCGTCCGCCGTCCGGTCCGCGCGGGGCTGGGCGGTCACCGCGTAGCCGCCGCCCGTGGCGGCGACGACGACGGCGAGCGAGCCGAGCAGCCACTTCCCGCGCCGGTTCACGCGGCCTGGCACTTCTTCTGGGCCTCCTCGAAGGCCTGCTCCTGCCCCTCGGGGATCTTGGTGGCGCTCATCGCGTTGCCCTTGAACTCCGGGTCCGGGATGTTGACGCCGTTGTCGCGCATGCACTTGGCCCACTTCAGGGCCTTGTCCTTGTCCGCCTGCGGCATCTCGCCGGTGCCGGGGGCCTGCATCCCGCAGGCCTCGAAGGCCTTCTTGAGGGTGTCGGGGTCCTCGCTGCCGGTGCCGAGGGTCATGCCGCGGGGGTCCTGGCCGGGCTGCGGGTCGGGGGCGTCTATGCCGTGCTCGCGCAGGCACTTGCGTACCTGGAGGGCCTTGTCCGCGTCCTTGCCGCTGGTGCCGGAGCCGGAGCCGGACGGGCCGTCGCCCTTGCCCGAGGCTCCGGCGTTCTGCTGCGCGGCGTCGTCCTTGCCGCCGCCGGAGGAGCCGGTGCCGGTGCCCGTGCACGCGGTCACGAGGAGGGCCAGGCCGGTGACGGCGGCGGCCGCGGTCATGGTCATGGTCGAGGATCGGTTCATGGAGCGGAGCCTGCCGGGGAGGTCGGTTTCGCTTCCTTCACCGATCATGTTTACGACGAGGAAATGCGGCCTTCGAGTAGAGAGGGCACATGCGAGTTCTGGTGGTGGAGGACGAGGAGTTCCTCCGGGAGATGATCGCGGAGGGGTTGCGCCGCGACGCGCTGGCCGTCGACGAGGCGGGTGACGGGCTGGAGGCCCTGCGGCGCCTGCGGCTGGGCGAGTACGACGTGCTCGTGCTGGACCGCGATCTGCCCGGGCTGCACGGGGACGAGGTCTGCCGCCAGGTCGTGCGGGAGCGGATGCTGACGCGGGTGCTGATGCTGACGGCCTCGGGGACGGTGCGCGACCGGGTGGAGGGCCTGGGGCTCGGCGCCGACGACTACCTCACCAAGCCGTTCTCCTACGACGAGCTGCTGGCGCGGGTGCTGGCCCTGGGGCGGCGGGCGCATCCGGCGCTGCCGCCGGTGCTGGAGCGGTGCGGTGTCGCCGTGGACACGGCGCGGCGGACGGCGACCCGGGACGGGCGGCGGCTCGCGCTGTCACGCAAGGAGTTCGCGGTGCTGGAGGCTCTGCTGCGGGCCGAGGGAGCGGTGCTGGGCAACGACGATCTGATCGAGCAGGTGTGGGAGCAGGACACCTCGTACCGGACGAACGCCGTCCGGGTCACGCTCAGCAAACTGCGGGCGAAGCTGGGCGAGCCGCAGCTGATCGAGACCGTGCCGGGGGCCGGCTACCGGATCGCCGATCCGCTGTGAGAGCGGTGCTCCGTTCCGAGCGCGCCCGTCTGACGGCGCTGTACGGCTCGCTGCTGGTCCTGGCCGGGGGCGGCCTGATCGCCCTGGTGAACCTCCTGCTGCGGGGCGGCCTGTACGCCCGGATCAGCGGCGCCGTGACCACGGCCGTGCCGCGCGGCGACTTCGAGAAGGCCCTGGTGGAGGCGGGCAGGACACCCGTCCCCGCCCAGTCGGTGCCGGCCGGCCGGGTCCCCGCCCAGGAACAGGTCCAGGGGTACGCGGTGACCCGGAACCTCTCCACCGCCGTCGAGCAGGCCACCCTGCACGAGCTCCTGCTGGTGTCGCTCGTCGCGCTCGCCGTGTTCGCCGTGCTGTCGATCTGGCTGGCCTGGTGGATGGCCGGCCGGGTGCTGCGGCCGGTGGGGGTGATCACCGAGACGGCGCGCCGGCTGTCGGGGGCGAACCTGCACGAGCGGATCTCCCTCCAGGCCCCGCCCGGGGAGCTCAAGCGGCTGGCGGACACCTTCGACGGGATGCTCGACCGGATGGAGAGCCTGGTGGGGGCGCAGCGGCGGTTCGCCGCGAACGCCGCCCACGAGCTCCGTACGCCGCTGGCCGTGCAGCGGGCGGCGGCGGAGATCGGGCTGGCCGGGGATCCGCCGCCGGAGAAGGTGGCCCGGATCCGGGAGCGGCTGATCGGCGTCGCGGACTCCAGCGAGCACCTGATCGAGTCGCTCCTGCTGCTCGCCGTGTCGGAGGAGGGCCTGGAGGCCACCGAGCCGGTGGACCTCGCGGAGCTGGCCGAGGCGGACCTGGCGGCGACCGCGCACGAGGGGCTGACGGCCGTCACCTCCTTCGCGCCGCTGACGGTCGAGGGCGACCGTGCGCTGCTGGACCACCTGATCCGCAACCTGCTGACCAATGCCGTACGCCACAACCGGCCGGGGGGCCGGATCGAGGTGAGCACGGCGCAGGGCCCGGCGGGAGGGGTCCTGACGGTCTCCAACACCGGCCCGGTGATCGACCCGCAGGACGTCCCCCGGCTGCTGGAGCCGTTCCGCCGGCGCGCCGAACGCCGCCACACGGCAGGCGAGGGCGCCGGGCTCGGTCTCTCGCTGGTCGCCTCGATCGCCCGCGCCCACGGCGCCCGGCTGCGGGCGGAGGCGAATCCGGCGCCGGAGGGTGGCATGACCGTCCGGGTCCGGTTCCAGGCCGGGGCCGCAGCGGCCGGAGCCGGGGCGGCCGGCGGAAGGAGCAAGTAATCCGCCCGATTCGCCGGATTTGCCCGGTGTGAGCCGTCCCACCCTTCCTTGACCGGGGAAGGAGGGCTCCCTAGCGTCGATGGGGAGGCCGGGGGATCCCCGGCCGTACGGGCAGGCCGGCCGCCTCGGCCGTTCGGGGGAAGACGGCTCCGGCGCCCCCTGACCACACTGGAGCGGACCCCCGGGACCACAGGATCCCGCGGCCGGAACGACACATGCAGAGGAAGAGCACGTCCATGGGCATGAGCAGCAGTTCCGCGCGCCGTCGTCGGCCGGGCGCCGCGGTGGTGGCGGCCGTCCTCGGCCTCCTGGCGGCGGCCGCCGCGCCGGCCCTCGCCGCGGCGGACTCCTCCTCCCACGGCCGTTCCCCGGCGGCTTCCTCCTCCCGGCCGGTCCACGGCGCGGCCGTCCCGCAGGGCATATCCCGCCTCGCCCAGGGCGCGGGCCGGGACGTCGCGATCACCGTGGACGACGGCCCGGACCCGACGTGGACCCCGCAGGTGCTGCGCGTACTGCGGCAGAACCACGTGAAGGCCACCTTCTGCCTGATCGGCACGCGGGCGCAGAAGTACCCGGAGCTGGTGCGCGAGATCGCCGCCGACGGGCACCAGCTGTGCGACCACTCCGCCGACCACGACGAGACGATGGACCACAAGCCGGTCGCCTACCAGCGGCAGCAGGTCCTGGACGGCAAGGCCATGATCGAGGCGGCCGTACCGGGGGTCGCGGTGAGCTACTACCGCGCCCCGGGCGGTGCCTTCACCCCCGAGAGCCGGGCCGTCGCCGCGGCGAACGGGATGCGCCCGCTGGGCTGGAGCGTGGACCCCAAGGACTGGAGCCGCCCGGGCCTGCCGGCCATCGTCTCGGCGGTGGAGGACAAGCTGCCCGAGCTGCCCACGGTCCTGTTCCACGACGGCGGCGGCGACCGCAGCCAGACCGTGGCCGCCCTGGAGCAGTACCTCCCCTGGCTCCGGTCCCAGGGCTACGCGTTCACGTTCCCGGCGCGGACCGCCCCCTGACGGGTGCGCGGAGCGCCGCCGCGAGGTCGGACGGGGAGTCCACCGAGGTGTAGACCGTCGTCACCTCCAGCCGCCCGGCGCGGCCCAGGTCCAGGCGGACGGGCGGGTCCAGGTACAGGGCGGCGTTGAGGGAGGCCTCCACCGAGCAGGCCACGGCGCCCGGTTCGCCCGGTACGGGGCGCGGGCCACGGCCCGGCACGGTGCGGACGGCCGGCGCCGTGGACCGCACCGCCGCCCGGGGCAGCGTCAGCTCCCCGAGGAACCCGGTCCGCAGCACCACGTGCTCGTCGTCCACCGTGTGCGGATGCCGCAGGAGCGCGGCCACGAGGCCCAGCCCGGCCAGGATCACGAGCAGTTCGCACCCGGCGTGCACCGGCCGTACGGCGGGCGGCAGTACCGAGGAGAGCACGAAGGCCGTCACGACCTCCGTCACCGCCATGACCAGCACCAGTTGCCGCGTCGACGCCGAGTGCCGCAGCCCCGGTTCGGCCCGGCGCAGAAGCGCCCACCGGACCAGGGAGGCGCCCCACACCCGTACGATCACGGCCGCGGGGGGCCTGGCCGTCACGGTGCCCGTCATCCGCTCCTGCTCCGTCACGTGCTCTCCCCCATCCCGGCGCTCCTCCGTCGTCCCTCTCAGGGTCGGGCCGGACCGCACGGGCCGGAAGTGACGTATGTCAGCGATCGCCCGTGCGCCCTAGTGCGGCTGTCCGGCGGGCGTGAGGAGTTCACGGGCGGGAGAGCCGGCTTCCGGTGCCGGCCCGCCGTCACGGCCGGCCGGGCCGGGGACTTCGTCCGGCCGGGCGGGGCCGTCCGGGCGCAGGGCGGCGATGCGGGCGCGGGCCCACGCGGGGTGGCACATGGGGTGACTCCTGTTCGTCGGGTCCGGAAGGCTTCGGCGGGGTTCCTGATGGCGGATCAGGCGTCCCGGGCGCCGCGGAAGGCGCGGTCACGGACGGTGAGGTCCATGAGCGGCAGGCTAAGTGCGGGCAGGGGGCGCGCGCTTCTCCGTTCGTGACCGATGAGGAGGCGTACCGGCCCGGACGGAGGGCGGAATGCGTCCAGGGGATACTAGGGCGCGGCCGATGGTCACATCATCCGCTCATCCGTCCCCGCCCTGTGCCTCGACGCCCAGTCGGCGGGCTTGTCCCACCCGCCCGCGAGGAGCACCACGCGCATGTCGACACCCCCTCAGCCCCCGCCGTACCCGCAGCAGCCGTACGGGCAGCCGGGGCCGTACGGCCAGCCCGGCCAGCCGCCGCAGGGCGCGATGCCCGGGCCCGCGACGCCGTACGGCGATCCGCAGGGCTGGTACCAGCCGCAGCAGCAGAAGACCAACACGGTTGCCGTGGTGGCGTTCGTGATGTCGCTCGTCTGCGCGGTACCGACGGTTCCGCTCATCCTGGGCATCGTCGCGATGTCCCAGATACGCAAGGAGGGCGGGAAGGGCAAGGGGCTGGCCATCGCGGCCGTGGTCATCCACAGCGTGAGCCTCCTCATCATCGTGCTGGCGGTGATCCTCGGACTGACGAGGGCGGCTGACGGGGGCTCCACTCCGCGGCGCGACACCCACGGCCAGGTCACCACGCCGGGATCCAGCAAGGTGGAGGACATCCGCAAGGGCGACTGCTTCAACACCGACGACGACCTGTCGAAGACCCAGAAGGGCGACGGCACGCAGGCCCGCCTCTCGGTGCGGACCGTGCCCTGCACCCAGCCCCACGAGGGCGAGGCGTACGCGGTCTTCACCCTGGACAACGGGGCGTTCCCCGGCGCGGACAAGATCGTCACGATGTCCGAGGAGAAGTGCGGCGGTTCCGCGCTGACCGACTACGTGGGCGAGGCGGAGAAGCTGCCGAACAACCTCGAGGTCTTCTACTACTACCCGCAGGCCAGCAGCTGGCTGCTCGGCGACCGCACGGTGACCTGCTTCCTGGGCACCTCCAACGGCACGAGCACCGGTTCCGCCCGGGCCGCCGGCTCCTGACCCCCCGTCCGGGCGATGCCCGGCAGGCGGCCGGCGGCTGCGGCGCGCCTCGGTCCGCCGGGCGCCCGGGGGTGCAGGATCGAGGGACGGCTGCCCCGGCTGGGGGCGGCCGGCTCCGCCCCCGCCGCGTGAAGAGGTCCGGCCATGACGCAGTCCGAAGATCCGCCGTCCCCCGGCAGCGGCCGGGCGGTCCGGTGAACGCCGGGGAGCCCGGCGGGCGTTACGGGGAGGCGGTGTTCCGGCCGGAGCAGGCGGGTGAGGGCGAGCGCATCGACTTCGGCGCCCTCGCGTACGACGACATCACCATGGCGCGGCTGCGGGCGCTGGGGGCCGGTCCCGGGTGGAGCTGCCTCGACGTGGGCGCGGGCACGGGGACGGTCTCGCGCCGGCTGCTGGACGAGGCCGGGGTGGCGGCCGTGCTGGCGGTCGACCGGGACGTGCGCTTCCTGCGGGAGCGGCCCGGGCTCGAGGTGCTGCAGGCCGACGTCACCGGCCCGGAGTTCGCCGCGGGCCGCCGGTTCCGGCTCGTCCACGCGCGCTTCGTGCTGATGCACCTGCCCGAGCGCGAGCGCCTGATCGCGGCGCTGGCCGAACGGGTCGAGCCCGGCGGTGTGCTGGTGCTCAGCGACGCGGTCGACCTGACGAGCGGCTCGGAGCCCGGCACGCCGTACGCCGCCGCCATGCGGGCGATGTGGCAGGGGCTGCGGGAGACCATCGGGACGGACGTGTCCTGGGTGCCCTCGTACCCGCGGCTGCTGCGCGCGGCGGGACTCGTGCCGGTCGCCGCCGAGATGCACGTACCGCCGCTGGAGCCCGGCAGCCCCCTCAGCCGTTTCTGGGCGGACACGTGGGAACGCAGCCGGGCGGCGATGACCGGCACCGGCCTGGTGGACGACGCCGCGGTCGACGCGGCGGTGCGGTACCTGGACTCCGAGGAGTGCGCCGCGCTGTCGGCCGGCATGCTCACGGCGTGGGGCTGGAAGCCCGCCGGGGCCGCCCCGGGATGACGCGCGCGGCGGGCACGGCGTAGGCGTACGCCGTGCCCGCCGCGCGCGGCCGGTGGTCACCGGTTCGCGTCGTGGATCTTCCGCATCTGGGCCGCCGCGTCCGCCTTGGACTCCTTCGCGCGGCCTGCGGCCTTCTCCGCCTTGCCCTTCATCTCCATCGTCTTGTCGTCGGCCATGTCGCCGATCTCTTCCTTCGTCTTGCCCTTCAGCTGCTCGGCCTTGCCCTTCATCTTGCTCATGACGGCCCTCCCGGCTTGGGGTAGCGAACGCCTGGCGGCTACCCGGAATGCGCTGCTCCATGCTCCGGGGAATCCGCCGGCGTTTCCGCGCATGCATGAATCCGCGCGGGGGTGGTAGACGCGGGGAGTCCCCATTCGAGAGGGACACAGGAGGTACTCATGATTATCCTGGGCGTCATTCTGCTGATCATCGGCTTCTTGACCGGGATCTCGATCCTCTGGACGATCGGCGTCATCCTCGTCGTGATCGGCCTCGTCCTGTGGGTGCTGGGCGCCGTCGGGCACGCCGTGGGGGGCCGCCGGCACTACTATTGACCGCCACTCCGAGGCACACCGTGCACCGTCGTGACACCCCAGCCCCCTGCCTCCCCGGCGACCCCGTGCCGCCGGAGGGCAGGGGCTCGGCGGGGTCCGGCGAAGGGCTTCTGCCGAAGGACCACACCCAGGCGATCCTGGAGACCACCAAGAGGGTGGCGACCCTGCTCAAAGGGTCCGGGCGCCCCTTTCGCCCTGGCCGGCAGCGTCGCCGCCTTCGCCCACGGACTGCCCGCGACCTTCCAGCACGACACGGACTTCTGCGTCCGTCCCGAGGACGCCGACGAGGCCGTGCGGGCACTGGAGGCCGGGGGCATCGCCATGCGCCGCGCCCCCGAGGACTGGCTGGTCAAGGGGCGCGCGAGCGGTGAGGAGATCGACCTGATCTTCGAGCTGGCCCGGCGTCCGGTGAGCACCGCGCTGCTGGAACGGGCGCCCGTCAAGGCCGTGGACTCGGTGTGGATGCCGGTCCTGTCCCCCACCGACCTCATGGACAGCCGCCTCGCCGCGTTGTGCGAGCACTACTGCGACTTCGGGGACCTGCTGCCGATGGCGCGCATGCTGCGCGAGCAGATCGACTGGGAGCGCCTCGACCGCGACCACCGGGACTCCCCGCTGGCCGACGCCTTCTTGTACCTGCTCGGCACGCTCCGCGTCATCAACCGCCCGGCCAGGACCGTATGACCGGGCGGAGGAACGGCGGTCTTTTCCTCCGCCAACGCCCTGCTGCCCGACATCACGCCGGCGGAGGCGGCGCTCGGGGTGCTGGCGCGCGGGTTCGGACCGCGGCAGACCATCGTCTCCTCCGATGGGGCCGTCCACCGGCGCCACCGCGCCCCGCTCAACCGGGCCCTGTCCACCGCGCGGTCGGCGGCGGTGCTGCCGTACGCGCGGGAGTGCGCCCGGGAGCTGGTGGCCCGGGTCGCCGAGGCCGGGTCCGCCGAGCTGGTGGAGGCGTACGCGCGCAAGCTGCCCGGGCTGGTGGTGGGGCGGGTGATCGGGCTGGACCCGGCGGACGTACCGGCCGCGGTGCACGGCGGGTACCGGGCCGGGGAACTGCTGTTCCGCCCGCTGGCGCCGCAGGAGCAGGTGGCCGCCGCCGAGGACGTCGTCGCACTGCAGCAGTTGCTCGACGGGTACGTCCGCGAGCGCCGGGCACGCCCCCGTGAGGACCTCTGCTCGGACCTGGCGGCCGCCGCCGCCCCGCCGGGCGCCGGGCTCGGCGAGGAGCAGCGCCACGAGCTGGTGGCCCATCTGCAGAACCTGCTGATCGCCGGGTTCCTGACGACCAGTGCGCTGATCGCCACCACCCTGATGCACCTGCTCGCCGACCGGCGCCAGTGGGAACTCCTGTGCGCCGATCCGGGGCTCGTCCCGGCGGCGGTGGAGGAGGGGCTGCGTTTCGACTCGGCG
Organism: Streptomyces sp. 3211.6; assembly: GCF_003634815.1. NCBI lineage: Bacteria > Bacillati > Actinomycetota > Actinomycetes > Kitasatosporales > Streptomycetaceae > Streptomyces > Streptomyces sp. 3211.6. The sequence continues at coordinate 478,538 of NZ_RBXC01000001.1, forward strand.
GTGCAGGCCTTCCGCCAGGTCACGACCCGGCCGCTGGAGCTCGCCGGGACGCGGCTGCCCGCCGGCGCCGCCCTCCTGGTGGCGTACGCGTCGGCCAACCGGGACGGGCGGCGCCACGAGGAGGCCGGCGTCTTCGACATCCGCCGGGCCGCGAACGGCCGGCACCTCGCCTTCGGGCACGGCGCCCACGCCTGCCCGGGCCCGCACCTGGCCCGCGGCCAGCTGCGGCTCACCCTGGAGCTGTTCACCGGGGCCCTGCCGGGCCTGCGGCTCGACGCGGCCCGGCCCGCTCCGCGGATGCGCCCCACCCTTGTCCACCGCTCGCCGGAGGCCCTGTACGTGACCTGCTGAGTGTCAGTCGGCAGCAGCCGGCGGGCGGTTCCTCCTGGAGTGCAGCGTCCAGTGGAACTTGCCGCCGCCGACCCACCGGACCTCGTCCAGGTCGTCGAGGTCGTGGATGACGACCCCGACCTCGGCGGCGATCAGCAGCACGTCCGTCATCGACGTCGCCCTGCCCACGACCTCTCCGTCCACCTCGACGATCCGGAACGGCGGGTCGCCCTGCTGGACGGAGAGGACGGTGATGCGCGCCGGGGACATGTGGGGTACCGATCCTTCAGTCATGGGAAGACGGTTCCACGAGGTGGCCGGTGACGGGCGCGGCGACACGATTTCGGGGCTCCGATCCGCCGCTCGCGGCGCCCGTCGGCGCTCACCGCGCGCGGGCCGCCCCTTCGACCGCTTCGAGGACCCGGGCCGCTCCGTCCTCGGCGGCGATGTGCCGCGCCGCGGCCCGCGCGGCCCGGGCGTACGCCTCCTGTCCGACCACCCGCTCCAGCGCCGCGGCGAGCGATTCGGCGGTGAGGGAGCGGAAGGGGACGGGAGCGGTCGCGGCGCCCAGCGCGGCGAGGCGGCGCGCCCAGAACGGCTGGTCCGCGGTCACGGGGACCGGCACCGCGGGGACCCCGGCCCGCAGCGCGGCCGCCGAGGTGCCGGCCCCGGCGTGGTGGACGACCGCGGCCAGCCGGGGGAAGAGGAGGGCGTGCGGGACGTCGCCGACGACGAGGACGTCCGGGCCGGCGCCGGCGGCGGCGAGTCCGGCGGCGCCGCTCTGGAGGATGCCGCGCAGTCCGGCGCGGCGCAGGGCCCGTACGGCGAGCTCGCCGAGGCGTTCCCCCTCGCCGGAGGCCATGCTGCCGAAGCCGATGAGGACGGGGGGCGGGCCCGCGCGGAGGAAGTCCTCCAGGTCCCCGGGCAGCCGTTCGGCCGGGTCGAGGTGGGGCCACCAGTTGCCCACGACGTCCAGGCCCGGCCGCCAGTCGGCGGGGGTCGGCACCAGGGCCGTGCTGCAGCCGTGCAGTACGGGCCAGTGCGCCCGCTCCCGGCGCCGGCGCATGGCCGAGGCGGTGAGCGGCGGCAGGGCGAGGCGGTCGCGCAGCCGGGCGACGCCCTGCTCGCTGATCCGGTCGGCCATGCGCAGGGCGAACCGTCCGGCCGCGCGGTTGCCGGGCCGGCCCAGCGAGCGGGCGCCGGTGACCACGGGCGGGAAGTCGCCGGTGGGGGCGGTGGGCTGGAGGTAGACGCCGAGGCTGGGCGTGCCGGTGGCCTCGGCGAGGTGCCAGCCGAGCGGGGCCGTGGTGGTGGACAGCAGGAGCAGGTCGGTGCCCTCGTCCACGGCGTCGGCGAAGCCCTGGCCCAGTTCGGTGAGGAACGCGGCGGCGGTGCGCATCAGCTCGCGCCGGCCGGTGACGTCCCCGCGCGGCCGGGTGTCGGCGTGCAGGGCGCGGAACTCCAGGCCCGCGGCGTGCACGAGGGGCGCGAAGGGGGCGGTGGTGGCCAGGGCGACCTCGTGTCCGGCGGCGCGCAGTGCGGCGCCCAGGCCGGTGTAGGGGTCGACGTCGCCGCGTGATCCGGCGGCGGCGATGAGTATCTTCAGTGTCTTCATCGGGTTTCTTCCGTGTCGGTACGGCCGTCCGCGCGGCGCGCCGCGTTGGCGTGGACGGCCTTGCAGAGGTAGGCGGCGAGGCCCGGGCGCTGCTGCGAGGGCGGTACGACGAGGGCGAAGGCGCGGGGGTCGGCGAGGAAGTCGTCCGCGATGCGCCGGTGCATGTCGGGCGGGCAGGAGGTGAACCACCGCGAGACGTGCAGGCGGTGTTCCTCGGCGAGGTCCATGGCCCGTTCGCCGTCGCTGGGCTGCGCCTCGTCGAAGGCGGTGAGCAGTTCGGCGCGCCATGCGGTGGCCTCGCGCATGAGCCGGCGCCAGTCCTCCTTGGTGTGGGCGGCGGCGCGGGCCATCGCCTCGCGGCGGCCCTGCGAGCCGGTCCACTTCAGCTCCGCCTCCGTGGCGTAGCTCAGGTCGAAGGTGATCTCGCCGAACACTTCGAAGCGTTCCTCCGGGGTCAGCCGGACCCCGGTCTGCTGGACCTCGATGGCCCGCGCGGCCACCTCGGCGAGCTGCCGCAGGCGGGCGATCTCCTCGCCGAGCTGCCGCTGCCGGGCCTGGAGGTGTTCCAGGACGTTCGCCTGCGGGTCCCGGAGGATCGCGGCCGTGTCCTCGAGGGTGAAGCCGAGCTCGCGGTAGAAGAGGATCTGCTGAAGGCGCGCCAGGTCGGCGTCGTCGTAGAGCCGGTAGCCCGCCTGGCTGCGGCTGCCCGGGGAGAGCAGCCCCGCCTTGTCGTAGTGGTGCAGCGTACGCACCGTCACCCCGGCGAAGGCCGCGACCTGTCCCACCGAATAGCTCATGCACCTGCCCTTTCGTCGGCGTCCAGCCTGGAGCCTGACGTGGGGTGAGGGTCAAGTCCGGACGGTGGCAGCCGGGTCGGCGCAGGCTGCGGCGACCGTGTCGGCGAAGGCACGGGCAAGCGGGGTGAGGGCGTCCCAGCGGCGGACCGCCCAGCCGACCGGGAGCGGGGGCAGGTCCGTCACGGGGACCAGGCGCAGCGGCCCGCCCGCCGGTGCCCGCAGTCCGGGGACGGCCGGTACGACGGTGTGCCCCAGGCCGAGTTCGGCGAGCAGGAGGGCGGTGTCCCAGTCGGCCACGCTGGTGTCGGAGCCGACGCGGACGCCGAGGCCGGTGAGGGCCGCGTCCAGGCGGGCGCCGGAGAGGGAGTTCGGCGGGAGGCGCACCAGGCGCAGGTCCGTGAGGTCGGCGGCGCCGATGGCCGGGCGGGCCGCGAGCGGGTCCTCGGCGCGTACGGCGAGGACCCAGGGCAGGTCGACCACGGGGCGCTGCTCGATGCCGGGGACCGGCGGGCCGATGGTGACCCAGGCGAGGTCGAGGGTGCCGGCCAGCAGGGCGTCGAAGCAGCGGCGGCTGGAGGTCTCCGTGCGGAACTCCAGGCTCACCGCGGCGTGGCGGCGGCGGAAGCCGACGATGGCCTCGGCCATGAAGTGGCGGACGGTCGCCCCGCCGGTGCCGACCCGTACGGAGCCGCCCTCGCCGTCGGCCAGTTCGCCGATGCGGCGCAGCGCCCGGTCCAGGGCGCCGATGCCCTCGGCGGCCGCCTCCTGGAGGATGCGTCCGGCGGGGGTGGGCACCACGCCGCGCGGCCGGCGCTCCAGCAGGACCGCCCCCGTCTCCCGCTCCAGCCGCTTCACGTGCTGGCTCACCGCGGACTGCGTGCATCCCAGTTCCCGCGCCACGCCGCTGAGGCTTCCGGCCCGGCAGACGGCCAGGAACACCCGTAGATCGTCCAAGGTCACAAACCCCAAGCTAATGCTTGGGGTTGCCTTAGAAAACCCCAGGATTGACTGGGCTCGTGGGGAGGGGCAGGATCTTCCGTGGGCCCAGGCGGCAACCCGTCCGGCGCCCGGACCGGTTCCGGAGCCGGTCCGGGCGCCGGACGGGTGCCGACCACCACACCGCACGCTCCGCGTCGCCCGTCCCGGCGCCGTCCGGGCAGGGCGCTCGTCAGCGCCTCAGTTCGGCGGCCAGGAGGTCCATCAGGAGGCCGTCGTGCCAGGTGCCGTCGGCGCCGCGCTCGTACTGGCGCATGACGCCGACCGGCCGGAAGCCCACCTTCTCGTAGCAGCGGATCGCCGCGGTGTTGTCGGCTGCCGGGTCGATGACGAGCCGGTGGTGGCCGTGGTCGTCGACGAGGTGGCGGGCGAGGGTGCGGACCGCGTCGGTGCCCAGGCCCCTGCCGTGCACGGCGGGGTCGAGGAAGAGGTCGATGCCGGCGTGCCGGTAGTCCGGCTCCTCCTCGGAGTACCACTGGATCATGCCGACGATCCGCTGCTCGTACCTGATGGTGAGGCAGACGATGCCGGGGTCCTCCAGGTCCCCGGCGATCTCCCCTTCGAGGTCGTCCTCGCCCCGCCACCGGGCGCGGACCTCGGGCATGGCCCGGATGGCGGCCAGGGCGGGGATGTCCTCGGTGAGGGTGGGGGCGAGGACGACGGACACACCGTGCAGCACTGTCATGGGCAGGGAGGATAGGCGACCGGCCGCGTCACCAGCCGAGGACCGGTCCCAGGTCGAAGACCGGCGGGAGGGCCCCTCCGGGGTCCAGGTTGACGAACGTCCGCCCGTACAGCACCGTCCGGTCCCCCATCGGGAGGTCGCGCACGCGCAGCACCGCCGGCTCTGCGGTCGCGGTGCCGGTGCGCGGGTCCAGGTCCCACAGGTGGCTGTACGGGCCCCGGGAGACCACGGCGACGCGGCCCCCGGCAGCGGCGCCCAGCGTCCGGACCGACCAGTCGTCGCCGAGGGGACGGCGCCACAGGAGGCGGCCGTCCGTCAGTGAGAACCCGGCCAGGACCTCCCGCTCCTCCCGCTCCGGGACCGCCACGACCAGGACGTCGCCGAGGCGGATCCGGCGTCCGTCCGCCGACGGGACGTACGGGGAGCCCTCCGTGTGCTGTCCGCCCCGCGCGTCGAAGACCAGGAGCCGGCCGCCCGCGATGACGGCCGCCGCCGGGGCGGCCGAGACGATGGTCGCGGGTTCGGCCCCGGCCGGCAGCGAGGCCCGCCAGGCGGGGGTGCCGGTGGCGGGGTCCAGTGCGAGGAGTTCGCTGCCGCCCGGGGCGGAGCGGGCCGTGACCAGGACGCGGTCCGGGCCGGCCCGGAGGCCGGTGGCGGTGGCGCCTTCGGGCAGGGGGGAGCGCCAGCGCTCGGTGCCGGTGGCGAGGTCACGGGCCACGACGGTGCCGCCCGGCGCCGTCAGGACGAGGGAGCCGCCCGCGGACACCGTGCCCGACGGGTCCGGGACGTCCTGCGCCCACAGCTGCCGGCCGGAGGCGAGGTCCACGGCGACGAGGCGGCTGCCGCACACGCCGCCGCGCCCATACACCAGGAGCCCGGTCCGGGCGGGGGTCTCCTCGCTCATCCCGCAGACCGCCGCCCCGTCCGGGGGCGCGGCGATGCCCCAGCCGTGGCGGCCCTCGCCGTCGTACGCGCTCACCCCGTCCGTGCGGACCCGGATCACGGAACCGGACCCGTGCTCCTCCCAGGCCCCCAGCGGCCTGCCTGCGGCCGGCCCCTCCGGGACCTGGTAGCCGAAGAGGGTCAGGTGCGGGCCGCGCAGCCACTCGAACCCCTGCCAGGCCGGCAGCAGCGCGGCCGGGGACAGGAAGAGGGCCACCGCCCAGAGCGCCGCGGACCGGTACGCGCGGCCCCGCAGCACCGCCCACCACAACAGGGAGGCCCCCGCCACGGCGGCGAACGCCCACAGCAGCAGCCACCCGAGCCCGCGCGGGCAGCCGCCGGCGCTGCACACGACCTCCGTCATGTCGACGGCGACCAGCTTCACGCACAGCACGGCGTACAGCACCGCCACGGCGGTGAGGGCGCAGGCGGCGACGAGCCGCGCCCCTGCCCACAGCCGCGCCCCGAACGACGATCCGTTGTCCACGTTTCCCTTACCTGCCTGCCGGCCTGCCGCCCGCGGTGCGGGCGGCAGGCGACCGCTGTTAGTTTCGGTGCCTCTCCGTCTCTGAAAGTGGTTGACGTGCTCGTAGTCCGCTCGGTTGCCCTGTTCGCCGCCGCCGCCCTCTTCGAGATCGGCGGCGCCTGGCTGGTCTGGCAGGGGGTGCGGGAGCACCGGGGGTGGGCGTGGATCGGTGCGGGGGTGATCGCCCTGGGCGTCTACGGGTTCGTCGCGACCCTGCAGGAGGACGCGCACTTCGGCCGGATCCTGGCCGCGTACGGCGGGGTGTTCGTGGCCGGGTCGCTCGCCTGGGCCATGGTCCTCGACGGCTACCGTCCCGACCGGGCGGACGTCATCGGGGCGCTCATCTGCCTCGCCGGGGTGGGCGTGATCATGTACGGGCCGCGCGGATAGCCGTCCCCGGAGGCGTGGTCACGCCACGCCGGGCGGCCGGAAACCCCCGGCACGGCGTCGCGGCCGGGCCGAGACCGGCCCGATGGACATCGGAATAGCGCTGCCCCAGTACGGAGGCCACGCCCGCCCCGAGTGGATCGTGCCGTTCGCCCGCCGGGCCGAGGAGGCCGGCTTCGGCCGGCTGTGGGTCGGCGACCGCTCCCTCGCACCGGTCTCGCCCAGCCGCGGCCGCGATGAGCAGCCTCGGACCTGGCGACGTGGACACGATCACCGCGCCCAGCCTCCGCTTCCACTCGGGCTGATGACCTCCACCGAGGACGATCCCCTGCGTGCGGTGCGCAGCAGCGGGCCCTTCGTCGCCTTCCCGGCCGTGGTCGCCAACATCACCGGCGCTCCGGCCATGTCGGTCCCCCTGTACTGGTCGGACGAGGGGCTGCCCGTCGGGGTCCACTTCCTGGGCCGCGTCGGCGGCGAGGCCGCCCTGCTGCGCCTGGCCGCACAGCTCGAACGGGCCCGGCCCTGGGACGGGCGCCGGGCGCCCGAGGCCCGCGCGTGACGCCGTACGGGCCACGGGCGGGGGCCTTCGCGGTGGTTCAGGCGGCGCGGCGTCCCCGGGCGGCCCAGGCCCGGGCGTGGAGCGGGACCGAGCCGTCCGCCGCCCGGGGCAGCGCGGCCTTCAGCCGCTCGCGCAGGGCGGCGCGGCGGTCCTCGGGGAGTCCGGCCAGGTAGGTGGGGGCGGGGCCCTGTCCGCCGAGGAAGGGGGTCCAGTAGTCGTCGAAGTCCGGGAAGGGGGTCGGTACGCGGATCTCCTCGGTCTCCACGTCCGCGAGTCCGGCGCCAACCAGCAGCGCGCGCAGTGCCGTCCGGGTGCACAGGGGGAACCGGACGGCCTCGTCCAGGGTCCGGGCCTGCGGGTCCAGGGCGGTCGCGGCGTCCCAGAAGGCCCGGATGGCCTCCATCCCGCCCTCGCCGTAGTCCCAGAGGTAGACCCCCACCAGTCCGCCGGGGCGGACGACGCGCACCATCTCGGCGGCCGCGCGCGGGGCGTCCGGCACGAAGTTGAGGACGAGTCCGCTGACGGCCGCCGAGGCGGCGGCGTCGGCGAACGGCAGGTGCACGGCGTCGGCCCGGACGAACCGGGCCCGTGGGTCGCGGACGTGTGCGCGGGCGTACGCCAGATAGCCCTCCGAGGGGTCGATGCCGACCACCGCCGCCGGGTCGGCCGCGTCCAGCACCGCCTGGGTGACGGCGCCGGTACCGCATCCGACGTCACGCCAGCTGCCGCCCGGGGCCGCGTCCAGCCAGCGGACGAACCGGGCGGCCACCAGGCGGCTCCACCTCCCGACGTACGGCTCGTACGCCTCACCCGCTGCCCACATCGGCCCGTCCTCCCGGAACTCCCGCGCCCGTCCCGGCCATCATGCCGGGCGGCCGGCGCCGGGGGCGGCGGCGCACCGGAGCGGCGGGGCCCTCACCGCCCGGCCGGGTCCGGGCCGACGCCGGCGAGGGAGCGGAAGCGGTCCGGCAGGGCCCGCAGCCAGGCCGCGCGCTCCGCGGCGATCTCGCGCAGCCGGGCGTCGTCGTTGCGGGCGACGAGGTGGCCCATGTAGCGCTCGTCGAACCGGGTGTACTCACGGTGCAGCGCCTTCAGTGCGCGCGCCACCCGCCGTTCGTCGGCCTGCGCGAGATGGGCGAGCGCGGCGACGTGGACCTTCCAGCGCCCCTCGACGGCCTGGTGCAGCAGGCCGACGAGTTCGTTGTCCCGGTCGAGGACGCCGAGCAGTCCCTCCAAGCTCAGGCCGAGGGCGTCGGCCAGGAGCAGGGTCTGGCGGTCGGTGCCGGGCCAGCGGTGTTCGGCCTCCGCGCGGGCGTACGCGTTCGGGTCCATGCCGATGCGCTGGGCCAGGCGTTCGGCGGTGAACCCGCGGGCCAGCCGGTGTTCCCGCAGGGTGGCGGGCGTGACGGCCATGAGGACCGCGACCGGGCACCACAGGGCGTCGGCCAGGGCGAGGAGCTCGGGTTCAGACGGGGCGGCCGTACCGGATTCCCAGGCGTGGACCGCTTCGTGCGGCCGGTGCATGCCCAGCTGCGCCATGGCGGCGACGACGTGGCCGGGCGTCATGCCCAGGCGCTCGCGCGCGGCCCTGGCCTCTGCGGGGGAGAACGGGGGTGTGGACACGGGCGGATCACCTCGCCGGCGGGGCGTCGGCGAGGGTGTCCCAGTCGATCTCCTCCCGTGCCGTGCGACCGGTCAGGCTGTGGAAGAACAGGTTCAGCAGCACGGCGGTGAGGCTGCCGAGGGTGATGCCGCTGCCGAGGACGGCGCGCAGCTCCGTGGGCATGCGTTCGAAGAACGGCCCCACGGCGGCGGGCAGCATCGCGGCGCCCAGGCTGAGGGCCAGGATCAGGGCGTTGCGTTCCTCCCTCAGGTCGACCTTGGCGAGGATCTGGATGCCGACGGTGGCGACCATGCCGAACATCGCGACGGCGGCGCCGCCGAGGACCGGGTGGGGGACGGAGGCGACGACCGCTCCGGCCTTGGGTACCAGGCCCAGGAGGATCATCAGGAAGCCGGCGGCGACCACGACGAACCGGCTGGTCACCCGGGAGATCCTGACGAGGCCGATGTTCTCGGCGAAGGCCACGTAGGGGAAGGAGTTGAAGACGCCGCCGAGGACGGTGGCCATGCCGTCGGCGCGCAGCGCCCGGCCGACGGTCTCGCCGTCGACCTCGCGGCCGGTGATCTCGCCCATGGCGTAGACGTCCCCGGTGGTCTCGACCATGGTGATCACCATGACGACGACCATCGCGAGCATCGGGAAGAGCTGGAACTGCGGTACGCCGTAGTGGAACGGGGTGCTGACGCCGAGCCAGTCGGCCTGTTCCACCGCGCCGAGGTCGGCGTCGCCGAGCAGCCAGGCGGCGGCGGTGCCGCCGACGAGGCCGAGCAGGATCGCGACGCTGCGCAGGAAGGGGCCGCCGAAGCGGGAGAGGAGCAGGATCAGCAGGAGGGTGCCGCCGGCGTAGGCGAGGTGCTGCGGGGCGCCGAAGCCGGGCTTGCCGATCAGGTCGGTGCCGCCTCCGACGTCTTGCAGGGCCACGGGTATGAGCACGATGCCGATGACGGTGAGGAGGGTGCCGGTGACGATCGGGGGGAAGTACTTGGCGAGCCGTCCGACGAACGGCGCGAGCAGGAAGGTGGCGACGCCGCCGGTGATCACGGCGCCGTAGACCACCAGCAGTCCGGCCGTCCCGCCGCCCGCGCCCTGGCCGATGGCGATCATCGGGGAGACGGCGGTGAAGGTCGCACCCTGGACGAGCGGCAGGCGGGCGCCGATCCGCCAGAAGCCCCAGGCCTGGATGATGGTCGCGATGCCGGCCGTGACCAGGTCGGCGTTGATCAGGTAGACGAGCTCCCGGGGGGAGAGTCCGAGGCTGTTGCCCAGGATGATCGGTACGAGGACCGCGCCGGCGTAGAACGCCAGGACGTGCTGGAAGCCGTACAACGACAGCTGGGAGAACGGGGGGACCACGTCCACGGGGTGACGGTCGGCTGCCGGGGTACGTCGGCGCGAGGCCAGTGGTGCCATCTCTGCCTTGCCTTCGAGGGTAGGTGAATGAGAGGGAACGCGACGCGGGGTCGCGTGAAAAGGGGGATGTGCCTCGGAGGAGGGCGCGTACGGGCGACCGCTCGGATCGGGCGGCTCGCGGGGCGTGGGACGGCACGGGGTTGCCGGTGCTCGTCCGGGCGCTGTGAGGCGGAACGGGGCCGATACTGTCGGAGGTCACGGGGTTACGCAAGTCATCGGCCGTGTTTTTGTTAGTCAAACCCGCAGGTAACTTGCGAATCGATGGTGAAGTGGCTTCTTCGCTTCGGATTCCGTTGCGTTGGGCACCATTGCGCAACTGTCCTTGGAGCGGCGCGACTTCACGGCCCCGGACGGGAGCGGCGGGCGGCTCGCCACGCACAGGACCGGCCCCTCGGCGCCGGGGGGCGCGTCGAGGGGCCGGTCCTGTGCGGCGCGGCGAGCCGGGTACGGCACGCCGTCGTGCGGCCTGGGCCGCTCGGTCAGGCCTTCGTGGTCAGGGCCAGGGGCTGCTCGGGGGATTCCTGCGGAGTCCGCGGAGCCTGTCGGGCCGGCTGCGGGGCGGCCGGGCTGCGGGCGGCGGAGGGCTTGCCGGCCGATTCCCGGGCCGCGGCCGCCTCCTCCTCTTCCCAGAGGCTGAGGTAGCGCTCGCCGGTGTCGGGCAGCAGCGTGACGATCGAGGCGCCGACGTAGTCCGGGTGGGCGGCCAGCCGGGCCGAGGCGTGGGCGACTGCACCCGAGGAGACCCCCGCGAAGATGCCCTGGCGGCGGGCGAGCTGCCGGGCGCCGGCGACCGCGTCCTCGTCGGTGACGGTCACCACGTAGTCGATCAGCGAGACGTCGGTCGTGGGGGCCACGAAGCCGCCGTTGAGACCGGGGATGCGGTGCAGGCCCCCGGTGCCCTGGGTGAGGACCGGGGAGTTCTCCGGCTCGACCGCGACGACGCGTATCCCCGGGTTCTGCTCCTTGAGGTACGCGGCCGTACCGGTCAGGGTGCCGCCGGTGCCCACACCGCAGACCAGGACGTCGACGCGGCCCTCGGTGTCGGCCCAGATCTCCGGGCCGGTGGTCTCGTAGTGGGCCCGGACGTTGTCGGCGTTCTCGTGCTGGCGGGGGAACCAGGACCCGGGGGTCGCCGCGTGCAGCTCCTCGGCCTTGGCTATCGCGCCGGAGTAGCCCTGCTCCCGCGGGGTGCGCACGACGTCCGCGCCGAGCGCCCTGAGCATGCCGATCCGCTCACGGGTGGCGCTGTCGGGGAGCACGATGACGCAGCGGTAGCCACGGGCGGCGCAGAGCGCGGCCAGAGAGATGCCCGTGTTGCCGGAGGTGGCCTCGATGACGGTGCCGCTGCCCGGGGTGAGCTCACCGCGCCCCTCGGCGGCCCGCAGCATGTAGAGGGCGGCACGGTCCTTGCTGGTGGACATCGGGTTGGCGGCCTCGAGCTTGGCCAGCACTTGAGTGCCCGGGGCGGTGTCCTCGAAGTGGAGGCGGATCAGCGGGGTCGAACCGATCAGGTCCTCGATGCTGTCGGCGATGGGGCGCGTCTTACGGCTTTCCACGTGTGGTTCCTCACAAGTCGGGTCGTGCGGCTGCCTGTCGGGGGTGTTCGTACGGTCCGCCCGTACGCCGACGCAGTTCGTGGGGGGCAGTGCGAGGCGGGGAAGGGGAACGGCGGCCGGGGCCTACCAGGAGCCGGCGGAGGCGGTCACCGCGTACAGGTCCTCCATGGGCTGCGGCTGCTCGCCGACCGCCTTGATCACGGCGGTGGCGGCCAGGACGCGGGCCCCCGGGGGGACGTCCTTGTTGACGAGGGCCTGGGCCCCGATGACGGCGTGCTCGCCGATGGTGACGGGGCCGAGGACCGTGGCGTTCGTGCCGAGCACGACGTGGTGGCCCACCACGGGGTGGCGGCGTTCACCCACGGGCCGCTTGTTGTCGCTCCACCAGCCGACCGCTCCCAGGGTGACCTGGTGATAGATCGTCACGTCGTCCCCGACCACCGCGGTCTCGCCGATCACGACGGCCGCGCCGTGGTCGATGAACACGCGCCGGCCGAGGACGGCGCCGGGGTGGATCTCCACCGAGGTCTTGCGGCGCGCCTGCCAGGCGATGAGCCGGGCGGTCATGCGCATGCCACGCCGGTGCAGGCGGTGGGCCACGCGGTGCGCCCACAGGGCCGGCAGGGCGGCGTGCAGCAGGGCCTCGCGGCGGTTGCGCATGGAGGGGTCCTGGGCGACGACGACGTCCAGGTCCTCCTTCATGATCCGGAGCAGCCCGGGCTCCCGGGCGGTGGTGTTCAGCGGGGCCCGTCGGGTACTCCCCGACTTCGGAACGGTCTTCACCAGGGCAACTCCTTTGTTTCTCGGCCTCCCGGCCGGCAGGCTCCGCGCACGCGGGGGACGGGTGGGCCCCGCAGGACCGCCGCATCCGGGTCGGAGCGGCGGTGGAATGCGCATGCCCTCCGGCCCGCGTCCGTGCCGATACGGTGCCAGCGCCGGCCGCAGCCCGGCTGGACCACGGCTCGCACCGCACCGGAGGACGGCTGGAGGACCGCCCGGGAACACCTGCGCGAGCGCCCCGCACGCGGTCCGGGCCGCCCGGCGCGGTCGCGCGCCTGACCGGCGCGGGGTGGCGGGTGGGGTTACCGTCGGCGGCATGGACGGTGATCGCCGGGGATGGCGGCAGTGTGTGCTCGGCGGGGCGGTGTTCGCGGTGTGCATGACCGGCACCACGCTGCCCACCCCGCTCTACGGCCTGTACCAGGAGAAGTTCTCCTTCTCCGAGCTCACGGTGACGGTCGTCTACGCGGTGTACGCCTTCGCGGTCATCGGTGTCCTGCTGCTGGCCGGCAACGCCTCGGACTCGGTGGGCCGGCGGCCGGTGCTGCTGACGGGGCTGGGCTGTGCGGCGGGGAGCGCCGTCTGTTTCCTGGCCGCCTCCGGACTGCCCTGGCTGTACGCGGGCCGGCTGCTGTCGGGCCTGTCCGCCGGGCTGTTCACCGGCGCCGCCACGGCGTACGTCCTGGAGCTGGCCCCGGAAGGGGGCAGGGGCGGGGCCACGTTCGTGGCCACGGCCGCCAACATGGGCGGCCTCGGCTGCGGTCCGCTGCTCGCCGGGGTGCTCGCGCAGTACGCTCCCTGGCCGCTGTACCTGCCGTTCGCCGTGCACTTCGCCCTGGTGGCCGGGGCGGCCGCCGTGGTGCTGGGGTTGCCGGAGACCGTGCGGGAGCGGGGCCCCCTGGCTGCCGTGCGGCCCCAGCGGCCGGGGCTGCCCGCGCAGGTGCGGCCGGTGTTCGGGCCGGCGGCGATCGCCTCGTTCGTGGGCTTCGCCCTGTTCGGGGTGTTCACCTCGGTGAGCCCGGCGTTCCTCTCCGCATCGCTCGGGGTGCACGACCACGCCGTGGGCGGACTGGTCGTCGCGCTGGCCTTCTTCTGCTCCACCGCCGGGCAGCTGGCCGCCGGGCGGTTCGGGGTGCGGCGTTCGCTGCCGCTGGGCTGCGCGGGCCTGCTGGGCGGGCTGGCACTGCTGGCGGGGGCCCTGCGGTGGGAGCTGCTGGTGCTGGTGGTGCTGAGCGCGCTGGTCGGCGGCTGCGGGCAGGGGCTGGCGTTCCGCGGGGCGCTGTCGGCGGTGGCCGGGGCCTCGCCGGAGCACCGGCGGGCCGCGGTGATCTCGACACTGTTCGTGGTGGCGTACTTCGGCATCTCGGTGCCGGTGATCGGTGTGGGGCTGCTGGTGGGTCCGGTCGGGCTGGAGGGCGCGGGGCTGGTGTTCATCGCCTGCATGGCCGTCCTGGTCGCGGCCGCGGGCGCCTACCTGCTGTGGCGGCCGGTGCGGACCGAGAGCTGAGCGGCCGGGGCCGGGTCAGCCGCCCGCCCGCGGGCCGCCTTCCCCGCCGGCCGTCCCCCGGCCGCCGTCCTCGTGCCCGCCCGGGGCCGGGGCGGCGGCCGGATCCAGGACGCGGTTGAGGAAGTCACGGGTACGTTCCTGGGCCGGCCGGGTCACCACCTGCTCCGCGGGCCCCTGTTCGACGATGACACCGCCGTCCATGAACACCACCCGGTCGGCGACCTCGCGGGCGAAGCTCATCTCGTGGGTGACGACCATCATCGTCATCCCCTCCCCCGCCAGGACCCGCATCACCGACAGCACCTCGCCGACGAGTTCGGGGTCCAGGGCCGAGGTGGGCTCGTCGAAGAGCATCACCTCCGGTCCCATCGACAGGGCGCGGGCGATCGCCACGCGCTGCTGCTGCCCGCCGGACAGCTGGGCCGGGTAGGCGTCCGCCTTCTCCGCGAGGCCCACGCGTTCCAGGTTCTCGCGGGCGACGGCGGCGGCCTTCTCCTTGTCCCGGCCCAGGACCCGGCGTTGCGGGAGGGTGAGGTTGCCGGTGACGCTCACGTGCGGGAACAGGTTGAACTGCTGGAAGACCATGCCGATGCGGCGGCGCGCGGCGTCGATGTCGACGTCGGGGTCGGTGAGCTCCGTGCCGCCGACGAAGACCTGGCCCCGGCTCGGTTCCTCCAGCAGGTTGACGCAGCGCAGCAGGGTGGACTTGCCCGAGCCGGAGGGCCCGATGACGCACACGACCTCGCCGCGCGCGACGTCGAGGTCGATGCCGCGCAGCACGTGGTTGTCGCCGAAGGACTTGTGCAGTCCCCGGATCTCGATCTCCGCGCGCTCCGCGCCCATGGTGTTCCCCGCCGTTCCCGTGGTCCGTGGCATGGTGTCCTCCTCCTCACGTGGCCCGGTCCGCGCGGGCCTCCAGGCGGCGCACCACGAAGCTCAGCGGCACGGTCACCAGGAGGTAGCACAGGCCCGCGACCAGGATCGGGGTGGAGTTGGCGGTCTCGCTGGCGAGGTCCCGGCCGAACTTGGTCAGCTCCCGTTCCTCCAGGGTGACCCCCAGGAACAGCACCAGCGAGGAGTCCTTGAACAGCAGGACGAGCTCGTTGGTGAGCGGGGGGATGACGATCCGGAAGGCCTGCGGGATGATCACGGACACCATGGCGCGGCCGTAGGAGAAGCCGAGCGAGCGAGCCGCCTCCATCTGGCCCTTGGGCACGGCCTGGATGCCGGCGCGGATCGTCTCCGCCATGTAGGCGGCGGCGACCAGGCCGAGGCCCAGCGCGACCTTCCCGTACGTCCCTCCGGGGATCGCGGTGCCGGGGAACGCCAGGGGCACGGCGACCCCGACGAAGATGAAGATCAGCAGGGCGGGCAGGCCGCGGAACAGCTCGATGTAGACGCTCGCGACCCAGCGGTAGGGGGCCACCGACGACAGCCGCATCATGGCGATGACCAGCCCGAGCACCAGGCCGAAGGCGAACCCGGAGAAGGTGTACACCACCGTGTTGCGCAGGGCGGTGGTGATGATCTGCGGGAAGAGCCGCGCCACCAGGTCCTTCTGCGCGAACTGGTTCTGCAGCCGGTCCCAGTCGGCCAGCACGCCCACCAGGACCAGCACCGCCACGAAGACCGCGTACTGGACGCCCTGCCAGACGCGGCGCCGCTGGCGCCGGGTCAGCCGAGAGGTCACGACGCTGCCTGGGGCAGCGGGCCGATCCACTGCTCGTAGATCTTCTTGTAGGTGCCGTCGGCCTTGGCGGTGGTGATGGCCTTGTCGATGGCGGCGAGGAGGGCGGAGTTGCCCTTCTTCACGGAGAAGCCGTACTTCTCCCCGGTCTCGATGTTCTGTCCGAGGACGAACGCGGAGGCGTTCGCCTTGTCCTTGAGCCAGCCCTGGACGACCGGGTAGTCGATGACGACCGCGTCGACCTGGCCGGTGCGCAGACCGTTGAGGACCGCGTCCGAGCTCTCGAACGCGACGGGGTTGAACCCCTGGCTCTTGGCGTAGCTCTCGCCGGTGGTCTCGGCCTGGGCGCCGAGCTTGGCGGACTTGGCCTTGACGTCGGCGAGGGAGGTGATGCCGCTCTTCTTGGTCGCCAGCAGGGCCTGGGTGGCGTCGAAGTAGGGGACGGAGAAGTCGACGTTCTTCTTGCGCTCGTCGGTGATGGTCATGCCGGCCGCGGCGAGGTCGCACTGGCCGGAGTTCAGGAAGGCGCCGGTCTTGAAGTTCTCGAACGGGGTGTCGAGGATCTTCTGTTCGACCTTGAGGTTCTGGGCGACGAGGTCGATGAGGGCCACGTCGAAGCCGACGACCTTGCCGTTCTGCTCGAACTGGAACGGGGGGTAGGGCAGATGGGTGCAGGTGGTGAGCTTGCCCTTCTGCACGACGGGGACTCCGCCCGCCGCCTCCCCGGGCCCGCTGTCGCCGGAGGAGGAGCAGCCCACGGCGAGGAACATGCCCGCCGCGGCGGCGGCGCAGGCCGTTGCCCGGAGGCCGGAGCGGCCGCGGGGGCCGCGGCGGGTGCTGTTGCGCTGACTGCGGTGTCCTTCGGCCGTGCGGAACACGGTTGACCTCCACGGGTGCAGGGCGGGCGGCGGTCGCGGGACGGGACCGTCCGATCGAGATCGTAAGCCCCTGTGGAGCGCGGCGGCGGGTGATTCGCGATGCGGCGGGTCCGGGGACGGGTCCGTGGCCCCGTCCCCGGACGCCGCGTCAGCGTGGGGGCCGGTGGGGGTTCGCGGCGGGCGCCGGGGCGGGCGAGCCGCCGGGGTCTCCGAGGGGCTCGGACTCCTCCAGGCCTTCCAGGCCGGGGAACCGGTAGGGGTCGAGTGCCCAGCGGGGCGTGCGGGATGACAGTGCGTACGTCGGTGTGGTGTCCATCGAACCTCCCGAATGTAGTTACTGACTGTGATGAGTTATTACTCTGTGCACTCGGTTGCGAGGCGGCTGCGACTCCCACCCGAACGCCCCCAATGACATTTCTTCACATGACGTACACACCGTCAGCCCAGGAGGACGCAGCCGGCTCGGCGTAGCGGAGCCGCAGGCCGGCGGGGGCGCTGCGGAGGCTGACTTGTCGGGGGCCGGTTCGCGGTCGACGCGGGCCCGGATCACCGCGGCCGGGCCTTCGACGCCAGGGCCCTGGCTCACAGCCGGGCGGCGGCCGGTCCGAGCAGGTCCCGGCCGCCGAGGGCGGCGAGACGGGCGGCTCCGCCGTGCTCGAGCAGGTTGAGGCAGCCCACCGCCTCCGCGTCCGCCGGGCGACCGGTGTCAGCGGCGCTGCGGGCAGGTCTTCCAGGTGAAGTGGTACTTGGTGTTGATGCTGCCGTCGGTGGAGTCCATGGTGAGGAAGCTGGTGGTCCTGGCCGGGTCGGAGGTGCCGGCCTGGGTGAGCAGTTCGGTGTTGATGTTCAGGTTCCGCTTCGCCCCGCAGGGGTGGAAGACCAGGGCTTCGACGGGGACGGTGTCGGAGACCTGCCAGCCGTTCTGGAGGGGGCCGCGCAGGGTGTGGCTGCGGCTGGCGGTCTGGGACATGCCCTGGAAGTAGTAGCTGGCCTTCTGGGTGGCGCTGGCGCCCTGCTGGAGGCTGGCGAAGCCGCGGTAGTCCGCCTGGGCGATGGCGAAGGTGTAGCCCTGCGGGACGTTGAGGCTGAGTCCGAGCTGGCAGTTCTTGCGGAAGTCGGTCGGCTTGGCTTCGGGGCCCACCTGGGCGAGGTATTCGCTGTACGTCACGGTGAAGGCCGTGTTGTCCGGGGCGACGGCCACGGTGGCGCTGCCGGGGCGGCAGCCCGAGCCGTTGACCTGGACCACGTCGATGGTGATCTGCTCCGGCGGTGCGAAGGACGCGTTGCCGCCGCTCGCGGCTCCCGCCGAGGGGGTGAGAGCGGCGGCGGCGAGCGCGGCGGCCGCGCCGGCGGTGAACACCGTTCTGAACATGTGGGGGTCCTTCCGATCGCTGCGATGCGTGATCGGCTCGAACCGTTCCACACTCCCCGGGCCCGGCCGGGCAGGCGCGGCAGGCACCACCCCGGGGACCGGGCCGCGGCCACCCGTCCGGGGGAAACCGCCCCGCCATCGGCCGCCGAAGCGCGGGTATGAGCCGACGAATGCGGCGTTTTGGCTCACAAGTGGCGGCCGTCGCGGCCGCGCGACGGCAGACTGGGCGGGTCGGCGCCCCCACCGGGAGGAACTGCCCGTGCCCGTACCGATCATCATCGACTGCGACCCCGGACACGACGACGCCCTGGCGATCATGCTGGCGGCGGCCGATCCCGCGGTCGACCTGCTCGCCATCACCACGGTCGCCGGGAACCAGACCCTGGAGAAGACCACCCTCAACGCCCGCCGGGTGTGCACCGTCGCCGGCATCACGGGCGTGCCGATCGCCGCCGGCTGCGCGCGGCCGCTGCTCCAGCCCCTCTCCGTCGCCGACGACGTGCACGGCGCGTCCGGGCTGGACGGGCCGCGGTTCCCGGAGCCCTCGGTGGATGTCGTGCCCGAGCACGCCGTGGAGCTGATCCACCGGATCCTGAGCGAGCACCCCGAGCCGGTGACGCTGGTCCCCACGGCACCGCTGACCAACATCGCGCTGCTGCTGACCCGCTACCCCGGATGTGCCGCCCGGATCCGCGAGATCGTGCTGATGGGGGGATCCACGGAGCGCGGCAACCGGACGCCCGCGGCCGAGTTCAACGTGTACACCGACCCGGAGGCCGCCGACATCGTCTTCCGCAGCGGGGTACCGGTGACCATGTGCGGCCTCAACGTCACCCACCAGGCCCTGGCCACCCCGGACGTCGTGGCCCGCTTCGCGTCGCTGGGGACGGAACTGGGCACGGTCTGCGCCGAGTTGCTGACCTTCTTCGCCTCCGCCTACAACCGGCTGTGGGGCATGCCCCACCCTCCGCTGCACGACCCCGTCGCGGTGGCCCGGGTCATCGACCCGGCGATCGTCGCGTGCGTGGACGCGCACGTCGCGGTGGAGCTGCGGGGTACGCACACCCGCGGGGCCACCGTCGTGGACCCGCACGGCTACCTCGGCCGGCCGGCGAACGCGCGGGTCGCCGTCACCCTGGACCGCGAGGCGTTCTGGGACCGCATGGTCGGCGCCGTCGCCACCCTCGGCGCCCGCACCCTGTGAAGCGGCGCGGGCCGCTAGCCCGCGACCGGGTACATCAGTCCGCGGCGCCCCTCCGGCGAGGTCAGCCACTCCAGCTTCTCGGCGGTCTCCGTGCCCGGCAACGGGGTGTGCAGCACGATCGCCAGGTCGGGGCGGGCGGGCACGCGCAGCTGGGTCGACTCCACGTGCAGGGTGCCGACGACCGGGTGCTCCATCTGCTTGCGGA
Source organism: Streptomyces sp. 3211.6 (assembly GCF_003634815.1). Taxonomy (NCBI): domain Bacteria; kingdom Bacillati; phylum Actinomycetota; class Actinomycetes; order Kitasatosporales; family Streptomycetaceae; genus Streptomyces; species Streptomyces sp. 3211.6. Next base: position 497,598 of record NZ_RBXC01000001.1, read on the forward strand.
GCTGGCCGCCGGGCCGGATGTCCTGGCGCTCCCACAGCTCGGCGAACCGGGGGCTGAGTTCCCGCGCCTGTTCCAGGACCGCCTGGAAGCCCTCGTCCTCGGGGTGTTCGGAGCAGGCCGCCCGGAACTGGGCCACGACCTCCACCGCGAGCTCCTCCCACTGCGGGGAGCGGGACATGTAGACGGGGTCGGTGAAGAAGGCGATCAGGCAGTTCTGCACGATCTCCGGGCGCATGCCGAGGACCAGCGCGGCCGCGTCGTTGTACATCACGGTGTTCCAGTAGGTGTCCATGATGTGCGCGGGGAAGGGCATCCAGGCGTCGATGAGCCGCTGCAGGCCCTGACACATGTCCCGGTCCGCGGGGGCGACTTCGAGGGCGGGCGGGTTGAGCCCGGCGAGGACGTACAGGTGCCGGCGTTCGGCGCTGGTCAGTCGCAGGACGCGGCTCACCGCGTCGAGGACCTGCCCGGACACCGTGATGTCGCGGCCCTGTTCGAGCCACTGGTACCAGGAGACCCCGACCCCGGCGAGGACGGCGACCTCCTCGCGGCGCAGCCCCGGGGTGCGGCGGCGGGCTCCGCCGTCCGGGAGGCCCGCCTGCGCCGGGGAGATCCTGGCGCGCCGGCTCATCAGGAACTCGCGTAGTTCCGTACGGCGGTTGCGGTCGATCGGTGTGGCCACGGATTCCCCCTGTCCGGCTGCCTGGTGGTGCCACCAACAGGATAAGTTCCCACTCTTCACGAGCATTCCCGGGACACCAGGGTGGTGGTCATGACGACAGACACCCGGACCCCCGAGGTCACCGGGCCGCGTACGGCGGCCCCCGAGGAAGGCCGGCTCACCGGCCGGGCACGGCTGGTCCTCTTCGTGCTCTGCGCCGCCCAGTTCATGGTGGCGCTCGACTTCTCCGTCCTGAACGTGGCCCTGCCGGTGCTGGGCAAGGACCTGGACCTGAGTCCGTCCGCCCTCCAGTGGGCGGTGACCGCCTTCAGCCTGCCGTCCGGCGGGTTCCTGCTCCTCTTCAGCCGGATCGGCGACCTGTACGGCCGCAAGAAGCTGTTCCTGGCCGGGCTCCTGGTCTTCGGCGCGGCCTCGTTGCTGGCCACCCTCGCCTGGAACCCGGCTGCCTTCCTGACCGGGCGCGCCCTCCAGGGCCTGGGAGCGGCCGCCGTCGTGCCGGCCGGCATGTCGCTGCTGACCACGACGTTCCCCGAGGGCCCGCTGCGCGACCGGGCGCTCGGCATCTCCGGCACCCTGCTCTCCCTGGGCTTCACGGTCGGCATGGTCCTCGGCGGTGTCATGACCGACCTCCTCGGCTGGCGCTCGACCATGGGGCTGCTCGCGGTCGCCGCGCTCGTCGTCCTGGTCCTCGCCCCCGGGCTGCTGGCCGAGTCCCGCACCCCGGAGCGGCCGCGCCTGGACGTGCCGGGCGCCGTCGCGGTCACCGCGGGGCTGCTCGCGCTGATCTACGCCCTGTCGACGGCGGCCGACCGCGGGTTCGGCGGGCTGGACGTGCGGGCCGCCCTGGTGGCCGGGCTGGTGCTGCTGGCCGTGTTCGTGGTGGTGGAGTCGAAGGCCGCGGCTCCGCTGGTGTCGCTGCCGATGCTGCGGCGGCGGACGGTGGCCTGGGGCAACGTGGGCGGGCTGGTGACCTTCTCGATGATGTCGACGGTCATCTTCGTCCTGACCCTCTACCTCCAGGAGACGCTGGGGCTGTCCTCCTTCCTGACCGGTCTGGTCTTCGGGGTCCAGGGCATCGCGTCGGCGCTCGCCGGTTCGGTGGCCGCCCGGTTCATCGGGCGGTTCGGCGCCCGCCGCACCCTGGTGGGTTCGCTGGCCGGGCAGGGGCTGTTCACCGGGGCGCTGCTGGCGGTGGGTGCGGACTCGGGCGCGCTGGTGGCGACCGTGGCCGTGTCGCTGGCCAGCATGTGCCACCTGGGCGCGATCATCTCGTACGGGCTGACCGTGACGAGCGGGGTGCCGGACGGGGAGCAGGGGCTGGCCACGGGTCTGGTCACCACCACCCAGCAGGTGGGCCTCACGATCGGGATCCCGCTGCTGGGCGTGCTGGCCACGACGGGGACCTCGCTCTTCGACGGGGTGCGCACGGTCCTGGCGGTGGACGCGGCCCTGGTGGTGGGCGCGGCCCTGCTGGTGGCGGCCGGCCTCGGGCGGCGCAAGGCCTGAGCCGTACGAGCGGGGCCCGGTCCGGAGGAATCCGGCCCGGGCCCGCTCGGCTTTCCGCCCGCCGTCCGGCGGGGCGGAAGGCCCTCGCTAGTAGGTGGACGACAGGACGGTGGCCTCCAGGCCGGTGCGCCCGGAGGGTTCGGGACACTGCCAGAGCGCGGCACGGGGGTCGAACGCGGGCCGTGCCGGGGTGGGATGGGTGCTGCCCGCGACGATCAGGGCGAGTAAGACGGCGGCGGCCTCGCTCTGCAGGATCCGGGCGGCCTGCCTGAGCCGGGCCGGGTCGGGGACGGGGATGGACAGGGCCACACACTCGGCGTTCGGGCCGGCCTTGATCGGTACGGCCGCGCAGACCGTGCCCACCGCGTACTCCTGGAGGTCGAGCAGCGGGGTGTTGGGCCGGCGGGTGTCGAGCTGGTGGAAGAGGGCCTCCTGGCTGGTGACGGTGTGGGAGGTGAAGCGGGACATCTCGTGCCGGGCGAGGTGGTCCTTGCGCTCGTCGTAGTCGAGCTGGGTCAGCAGGGCCTTGCCGACGGCGGACGCGTGAGCGGCCTCGCGGAAGTCGACCCACTCGTGGACTGCGGGGGCGCTCGGACCGTCGGCGTACTGGGTGATGGAGACCTCGCCGTCGGTGTAGCGGGCCACGTAGACGGCCGCTCCGACGGCGTCGCGCACCCAGGCGAGGGTCTCGCGCAGGTGTCCCCGGCCCTCTCCGCCGGCCGCGTCCGCCAGCAGCAGGGCGTGGCCGGCGACGTAGGCGTCCGGTCCGGTGGGAGTGGCGAGGTTGGCCCGGACGAGCTGGTCCGTGGCCCGGGCGAGGGCCAGTTGGGGCAGTTTCGTCTCGCGGGCGATCTGGGTGAGGCTGACGCCGCCGGAGTAGCGGTTGACGACTTCCAGCACGCGCAGGGCCTGGTGGACGGAGGCCAGCGCGGCGGGGGCCGGCGGGCCTTCGGGGGTCTTGCGCGCGGCGTGCGTCAACTGCGGTTGTTTGAGGGCGTCCAGGGCCCAGGCGTTCGCCTCGTCCGTCAGGTGCACGGGGTTGAGGCGGGCGTGCCGGGCGACGGCCACGGCGACGGGTGGGCTCGGGGTGATGATGTCGCCCAGGTCCGGGTGCTCCTTGCGGGGGCGTGCCGCGACGGCCTGCCGCAGCCGCGCGGGCAGCCGGTACGGAGGGCGTTCGGCCCGGCCGGGGCCGGTGGTGAGGGTGGTGAGGTCCTGGGTGCTGATCGGCGGCGAGGTCCAGATGACCGAGGCACCGAGGGTGTCCTCCAGGTTGTCCGGGACGGGGGGCAGCGGCGGCAGGTGCTCCTCCACGGGCAGGACGCGGGCCTGCTGCTTCCAGTGGCGGGCCGTGCGGACCTCGGCGCGGGACAGGTGGTGGAGGTAGAGGCACTGGGCGGCGGTCCGCGAGCCTGCTCCGGCGGCGTACTGGAACCAGAACTGCGCGGCCTCCAGCCGGTCGGTCAGGTGCAGCAGGCAGCCGAACAGCAGGGCCGAGTCCACGCCGTGGGGCCAGGAGCCGGTCTGCAGGGCGAGCTCGGCGAAGTCCCGGCTCTCGGCCAGGGACCAGGTCAGGTCGTCCAGGCAGCGTGCGGCCCGCACGTGGCAGGCGGCGTCGAGCACCAGGTCGTCCCAGGCGGTCGCGGCGGCCCGGGCCTGGTCGGCTCCGGAGGTGCCGATCGCCGAGCGGGCGCGGTCGGCGGCGATGCGGCGGGCGACGCGGCGCCGGGCGGCACCTTCGTCGTATCCGGCGTACTCCTCGGCGAGCACCGCCGCGCTCTCCAGGGCCGCGTCCAGTTCGCTCAGCGGCATGTCACGGTCAGCGGGCATGTCGCTCACAGGTCCTTCTCCTCTCCGGGGATCCAGTCCACCCCGAGCTTGCGGGACAGGGTTCGGCGTGCGCCGCGGATGTGCGACCGGACGGTCGCGGGGGAGATCCCCATCATCCGGGCGACCGTTTCGGAGTCGTTGCCCAGCAGGAAGGCCAGCAGCACCACGTCGTACTGCCGCTCGGACAGTTCGGCGATCGCCGCGTACAGGCCGAGCTTCGACTCCAGCAGTTCGAGCCGCTCCCTGGAGGAGCGGCGCAGTGCCGAGAACCATGCCGTTTCCACCATGGCGACCTGGCGGCCGAGGGCCGCCAGGCGCCGTTCCACGTGTTCGCGCAGCACCGCCCACGCGAAGCCGTGGAGGCTCGCTTCCTTCAGCGCCTGGCGCCACACCTTCAGCAGGAAGGTGAACACGTCGTCGACGACTTCCTCGGCGTCCTTGGCGTTGCCCAGTTGCAGGTGGGCGTAGCGCAGGTACGCGCGGTGCTGCTGGGAGTGGAAGGCGGTGAACTCCACCGGGAGCACTCCCGCCAGTTCGCTGGAGACCGTCTGGTCCCCCGATGGGTCGAACTCTCCTTCGCTCACGTGTTCCCCCGTCGTCGCTCGTCGCCGCCGGTGCGGGCGGTGGGCAGCCGCGGGTGCGCGGGCACCCCGGTCGAATCGTCCGAGAGGAGCCCTCTCGGGTCGTCTTGGACCGCGGTGGGGTCTATCAGCACGAGGGTGACGGTCTGGGCAGCGTTCACTTCTGCGTGGAACCTTCCGAGTGGCTTGTGAGTAGCGGGCCGCCTGCCCCCGTGTCCGGCAGCCGTGGAGCGACAAGCTCCCCCCATGACCACCCCATCGGAAAAGGCCCCCGATCGTGCAAGCCGGGGTTCGGAAATCTTCCGGAAGAGTCGCATCCGCCCCCGTGCGCGCCCCCCGCACAGCACCGCACGCCCCGCCTTCGGGCGAAGGCGGGGCGTGCGGTGACGGATGGGGGCGGGGGCGGCCGCGGCGGTTCAGTCCTGGGCGCGCGCGGTGACCGGTGCGTCGGTCCGGTCGCCGAGGAACTCGTACCAGCGGCGTTGCAGGCACAGGTAGCGGGTGTCGGCCTCGGCGAGGTCCAGGAAGGCGCCGACGGTCGAGGCCAGCCGCTCCCCCAGGCCCCGGTCGGCGAGGGCGCCGTCCTCGGTGAACTCCTGGTGGGCCGCGGCGAGGCTGAACATGTCGGGGTAGACCCGCGCGCCGAGGTGCTCCAGCGGGACGCGCAGCGCCCACAGGCCGCGGTTGCCGCCCACCATCGAGGGGGACGCGGAGACGAGCAGGACCTGCTTGTCCTTGAAGGGCTGCGGCCGGACGCGGGAGACCCAGTCGATGGCGTTCTTGACCGGGCCCGGGACGGAGGCGTTGTACTCGGGCGAGGAGATGACCACGGCCTGCGCGGCCTCGATCCGCTCGCGCAGGGCCAGCGCGCCCGCCGGCACGCCCCCCTCGGCCTCCTCGTCCCCGTCGTACAGCGGCATCGGGAAGTCCCGGAGCTGTGCGGGCTCGGCGGTGGCCCCCGTGCGCTCGACCAGGGCGGCGACGAGGGCCGCGAGGCGGACGTTGACCGAGCCGGTGCGGGAGGACCCGGAGAGCACGAACACGTGCATGGAGGCGCGGGCGGCGAGGTGCCCGTCCTGCGGGCGGGCCGGATCCGCGGGGAAGTGGGCCTGGTCGTTCGAGGTCACGGCTGTCTCCCTTGCCGGTGCGCGCCCCCGGCGCCGGAGGCGGAGGTTCCCAGCGGACTGTACGGGCGGGCGGGCCGCCCCGGCCGGGTCCGCGCGCGGGTCCGGCCGTACGTCACCCGGCTGCCCGGCAGGGGCGTGCGCGTCGCCGGGCGCCGCCCGCTCCCCGGACCCCGCGGTCCGGGGAGCGGGCGGTTCAGGCGGCTACCACCAGATGACGACGTAGCCGTCGCCGCCGCCCTGGCCCGGGCCGCCGGGGCCGCGGCCCGCGGTGCCGCCGCCGCCGACGCCGCCGTTGCCGCCCGCGGCGGTGCGCGGGGGGAGGCCGACGATGCCGTCGGGGACGGCGGTGGCACCCGTGAGGCCGGGGCCGCCGTTGCCTCCGGGCAGGTTCACCCCGCCCGTGGAGCAGCTGCCGGTGCCTCCGGTGCCGGGCGTGCCGGGTGCGCCGGGGGCCGTGGGGGTGGCTCCGCCCCCGCCGCCGCCTCCTCCGCCGCCGTTGGCGGTGAGCAGCGTGGTGTTGGTCGCGGACGCCGTGACCGTGCTGGCGGTGCCGCTGGTGCCCGCCGTTCCGTCGACGCCCGTGTCCCCGGCTGCTCCCCCGCCGCCGCCGCTGCCCGCCGCGCCGACGTCGACCCCGTAGTCGGTCAGCGGGACGACCCTGAGGGCGCACCAGGTGAAGCCGCCCGCTCCCCCGCCGCCGCCGTCCCCGCCGCGGCCGCCCTCCGCGTTGGAGCCGCCCCCGCCACCGCCCCCGCCGCCCGCGCCCCAGGCCTGGACGAAGACGGAGGTGACGCCCGCCGGCGGGGTGAAGGTGTTGTCGGAGGTGAACTGGCGCAGTCCGTGCGCGACCGGGGACGGCTTCCTCTTCTGCGGGTGTTCGTCCTTGTCGTGCTCCCGCCCCGGGTCCTCGTCCCGGTCCGGTCCGGGGTCGCGGCGCTGGTCGCCCGCCGGGGGCCGCTGCTGGGCGGGGGGCTGCTGCTTCACGGGGGTCCGCTGCTTGGCGGGGGCGGCCGGGGCCGGGTCGGAGGGCTTGGGGCCGGCGGCGGACGCGGCCGGGGCCGTCGCGACCAGCGGGCCGGTCAGGGCCGCCGCGGCGGCGAGGGAGGCGAGCAGGACCCGGGTGCGTGCCCGGGACCGGCGGGTCTCCTTGTGCGCGTGGAGGTTCATGACCGCACATCCCACCGGCCCCCGCGGAGGCCGGTGGTCCGGCGGGGCCGGGGTGTGGGCCGGGCAGGTGAGGAGTTCGCCGGGCCGGAGCAACTGCGGCGTGCCGCCCGGGGCGCCGGCGGGAGTGCCAGGGCCTGTCGTCGAAGTCCCGTCGTCGCCCGGAGGGCGGCCCCGCGGCGTCTGGCGCGTGCTCTCGGTGCGGCGAGAGCGCGTGCCTGGGGGCACCTCCCAGCGGCAGCTGGGGGAGCGTCGCGGGGCAGACGGGACTTTGACGACAGGCCCTGGCTCCCGGGTCACCACCAGTACGCGGGGTAGCGGACCGTCCCCCGGGCGGCGCGGGAGGCAGCGCAGCCGACCAGCACGAGCAGGACGGTGGCCAGGGCCAGCGCGGCGAGGAAGGAGGGGGCCGCGGGACGGGTGAGCACGACGATGACGGCGGTGGCGGCGGCGGGCGAGTGGGGGGTGCGGGTCAGGGCCATCGCGCCGATGGCGGCCCCGCCCGCGACGGCGGCCGTCCACATCGCGCTCCCGCCCAGCGCCAGCGCGGCGAAGCCGACCCCCGCCGAGACCAGCTGGCCTCCGACGACGTTGCGGGGCTGGGCCAGCGGGAGGGCCGGGGCGGCCATGACCAGGGCGGCGCTGGCGGCCAGGGGCGGTATCAGCAGCGGGTGGTGCAGGAGGCCCCCGAGGGCGACGAGGAGCAGCAGGCCGGCGATGCCGGCGCCGGTGGCCAGGGCCACCGTCCCGGCCGGCGGGCGCGCCGGCGCCCGGCCGGACAGCCGGGCCAGGCCCCGGCGGGGGCCGGGCGGCGCGGGGGTGGCCGGGGTGGTGCGGGGCTCGGTCGTCGCGGGCGGCGTGGGCATGGTGTTCCTCTCCGGGGAGCGCTAATGTCGAGGGTGAATGAATTCCATTAGTAACACGCCGGAGGCGGGGACATGACCGAGAGCGCGGAACGTCCTGCGGAGACCTCGGCAGTGGACGGGATGCCGCTGGTCGGGGAATCGCTCGCCCTGGACCTGGTCAACACCACCTTCATCAACGGCGGGCTCCGCGGGGTCCTCGTCGACGCCCTGGCCACCCCCGCCGACCTGGACCGGTGGCTCGCCAACCGGGCCGGGGACTTCAGCGCGCCGCTGCGCCCCCGGCTGTCCGAGCCCGCCACCCGCGCCCACTTCGAGCGTTTCCTGGAGCTGCGCCACGCGCTGCGCGAGGTGGCGGCGGCCCACACGGCCGGGCGGACCCCGCAGGAGGCCGACGTGCGCACCGTCAACCGGGCGGCCCGGCTCGCGGCCCGCTGGGACGAGCTCTCCACCGCAGCCCCGGCCGGCTCGGTGACCCGCTGGAACGAGCCCGATCCGCAGCTGGCCGCGCTCGGCGAGGTGGCGGCCGAAGGGGTGCGCCTCTTCGGCGGGGCCCCGGAGCGGCCGGTCCACGCCTGCCCCGCACCGGGCTGCATCCTCTACTTCCTCAAGACCCACGCCCGCCGCGAATGGTGCACGGCCGCCTGCGGCAACCGGGTCCGCGTGGCCCGCCACAGCCGCCGCCACCGCGACCCGCAGGCGGGATGAGATCCGCGCCACAGGGTTCGTTCTTTCGGTGGATCCCCGGCCGCGGGGTCCTTGGGCATGCTCTTACTAACGCGTCGAACACGACGCACTGATTAGGTGCAGGGCCTGGCATCCAGCCGCCCGCACGCATTCTCCCCCGGCGACGGGCACCCCCGCGCAGGTCCCCCACGGCCCTGCGCGGGACTCCCCGCCCGTCCCCGTTCCCCCGGACGGACCCGGCACCGCCACGCCCGTGGACCTCCACCACCCCTTTTTCCCCGAAAGGCACCGCCATGTCCGGAATCGAGTACATCGCCAACGCGTTCCGCAGCGGATTCGACATGCAGGACCTCGACTGGACCGCCTGGTCCGAGCCCGGCCGTGCGGGCGTCGAGCACCACGTGCTCTGGGCCCCCGACCCGGCCGGCGGCGAGGACAGCGTCGGCCTGCTCCTGCGCTTCCCGCCCGGCGCCCACGGCGACTTCCACGAGCACCTCGGCCACGAACTGATGCTCGTCCTCGACGGGCGCCTCGACCACAGCGACGGCACCTCCTACGGCAAGGGCGACCTGGTCGTCGAGGGCCCCGGCACCCGGCACCAGATGTCCAGCGAGACCGGCTGCACGGTCCTCGCCGTCCGCACCCGCCCCGCCGCGCCCCGCACCCCGCGCCAGGCCGAACTCCTGCGCACCCCGGCCGCCGCCTGACCCCCCGGCCGCCGCCGCCCGACAGATCGAGAGAAGCCCATGTCCCGGACCTTTCCCGTGGCCCCCGCCCCCGCCCACACCCCCTCCCGCGCCCGGCGCCGGATCCTCGTCTCCAGCGTCTCCTCGGACTCCCACACCTGGAACCTCGTCTTCCTCCAGCTGCTGCTGGAGGAGATGGGCCACGAGGTGTTCAACGCCGGCGCCTGCGTCCCCGATGAGCTCGTGATCTCCGAATGCCGCCGACTGCGCCCTGACGCGCTGGTCATCAGCACGGTCAACGGCCACGGCGCCCTCGACGGCCGCCGCCTGATCACCCGGCTGCGCCGCGAGCCCGACCTGCGCGACCTCCAGGTCGTGATCGGCGGGAAGCTCGGGGTGCGCGGCGCCGAAGCGGGCAGCCACGCCCCCGCGTTGACGGCCGCCGGCTTCGACGCCGTCTTCGAGGACGCGGCCGGCACCGAGGAGTTCCGGCGCTACCTCGGCGAGGCCGCTCCCGTACGGGCGCTCGCCGCGGCGCCCGGCCGGCGCCCGGCTGCTGCTGTTGCGGGTGCCCGGTGAACGCCCCCGCCGTGCGGCTGTCCGCCTTCGCCTCCGCCGTCAACACCGCAGCCCACGAGGGCGAGTTGGTGGTGCAGCCCCGCATGGGCTTCCCCACCGTGCCCGGCATGCGCGGGGGCCTCCTCGCGGTGCGCGGGGCCCGGGCCCGCAGCGTCGGCACCGTCACGCTCGACAGCTACACCCGGGTCGGCGACCACGCCTCCGCCCGCAAGGCCCTCGACACCGGCGCCGACCTCAACGGCTTCCCCCTGGTCGCCCACGGGGCCGCCGCCACCCGGGACATGCTCGCCCCCGTCCTCGGCGGCGCCCCGGCCGGGCACCCCTTCGCCGTCCAGGTCCGGCACGGGTCCGCGAACCCGTTCGGCATCGTGGAAACCCTCCTCGACGCCGGTCTGGACGCCACCGAGGGCGGGCCCGTCTCGTACTGCCTGCCGTACAGCCGTACACCGCTGGCGGAGGCCGTGGACGCGTGGGCCAGGAGCTGTGAGCTGCTGGCCGAACGCTCCGGCGGAGCCGCGCACATGGAGAGCTTCGGCGGCTGCCTGCTGGGTCAGCTGTGCCCGCCGGGGCTGCTGGTGGCGATGGCGGTCCTGGAGGGGATCTTCTTCCGCGGACACGGGCTGCGCAGCATCTCGCTGAGCTACGCCCAGCAGACCCATCCGGACCAGGACGCCGAGGCGCTCGCCGCGCTGCGCCTGCTGGCGGGCGAGTACCTGGCGGACACGGACTGGCACGTCGTCCTGTACACCTACATGGGCGTCTTCCCCCGCACGACGGCGGGCGCTCTGGCGCTGCTGCGGTCCAGCGCGGTACTGGCCGCGCGGACCGGCACGGAGCGGCTGATCGTCAAGACGCCGGCGGAGGCCCACCGCATCCCGACGGTCGAGGACAACGTCCGAGCCCTCGAGGAGGCCGCCGCGCAGGCGGCGCGGGCCCGCGGCGCGGTCCACCGGCCCGTCGAACACGGCGAGTTCGGTGTTCTCGCCGAGGCCCGCGCCCTGGTGGAGTCGGTCCTGGAGCTCGGCTCCGGGACGGGCCCCGCCCTCGTGGAGGCCTTCCGCCGGGGCTATCTGGACGTCCCGTACTGCCTGCACGCCGACAACGCGGGCCGCTCCCGGGGCTTCATCGACGCGCGCGGCAGCCTCCAGTGGCGCAGCGCCGGCGCGATGCCGGTGCGCGCGGCGGGCCGGGCCGCGGGTCCGCTGCGCGCCGAGGACCTGATCGGCATGCTCTCGCACGTCCAGCAGGGCTTCGACCGGGCCGCCGTCGAGCCCGCTCCCGGGCCGCGGGCCGTGCCGCCGGCCGCCTGAAGCCCGCCCCGCCCCCACCTCTCTCCCCTCCCCTTCCCCTCCCCCCAAGGAACACCCATGTCCGCCATGTCCCTCTCCACCACCCCCGCCGCCGCCCGTCCGCACACCCTGGCCGTCGTCGGCACCGGTCCGCGCGGCCTCGCCGTCCTCGAGCGGCTCGCCGTCCGCCTCATGGACCGCGCCGAACGCGCCGCCGCGCACGGCACCCGCCCCCGGCCCGTACGGATCTACGCCATCGACGCGGTCGAGGTCGGGTCGGGCCGGATCTGGCGCACCGACCAGGACGACTGGTTCACCATGAACACCGTGATCAGCCAGGTCACCCTCTACTCCGGCCGCCCCGACGGCGGCCCGGCGCGGCCCGGGGCCGGCCCCTCGCTCGGCGAGTGGATCGAGGCCCGCGCCCTGCCGGGCGAGGAGGTCCCCGGCCCGGACGACTACGCGCCCCGCGTGGTCTACGGCCGGTACATGCAGGACGTCTACCGGACGATCGCCGAACACCTGCCGCCGTTCGCGGAGCTCGTCCCGGTGAGGGCCCGCGTCACCGCGCTCACCCCCGGACCGGACGGCGGCCGGCTGCTCACCCTGGACGGTGCCCCGCACGTCCTGCGCGCCGACGGCGTGGTGCTCGCGACCGGCCACCCGCACAACGAACCCGACGCCTTCGAACGGGACATGCTGGCCTTCGCGGACCGCCACCCGGGCCTGCGCTACCTGTGCGGGGACTCCGCCGCCGACCTGGACCTCGGCGAGGAGGCGATACCGCCGGGCACCGCCGTGGGCATCCGGGGGCTGGGCCTGTCCTTCTACGACGTGATGCTGAGCCTGACCGTCGGGCGCGGCGGCGCCTTCGAGCCCGACGGCCGGGGCGGGCTGCGCTACCTGCCCTCCGGCCGTGAGCCGCGGATCGTGGCGGGCTCGCGCAGCGGGCTGCCCATTCCGGCCCGGGGCCGCAACGAGAAACCCGCCGACCACACGCACCGGCCGCTCTTCCTCACCCCGGCCGCCCTGGCCGCGGCCCGTACCCGCCGCGCGGCCGCCACGGGCGACGACCGGCTGGACTTCAACCGGGACGTGCTGCCGCTGCTGCTCCAGGAGGTGCACCACGTCTACTGGACGGCGCGGGTACGGGCCCGTTCGGGGGCGGCGGCGGCCGCGCGGTTCGCCGGCCGCCACGCGGCAGCCCTGCACGCCGGCCGCGACCCGCGTCCCGTCCTGGCGGAGGCCGGGCTCGCGGGCCTGGCGCCGCTGGACCTCAACGCGCTGGCCCGGCCCTTCGACGGGGAGCGGTTCGAGGGGCCGGAGGCCTTCCGCGAGCGGCTGCTCCAGGTCGTGGAGGCCGACCTCGCCGAGGCCGCGCTGGGCAATGCGAGCGGCCCGCTCAAGGCGGCGCTGGACGTCCTGCGGGACGTCCGGGGCGTCCTGCGCCAGGCTGTCGACCACGGCGGGCTGCTGCCCCGGTCGCATGCCGAGGACTTCCACGGCCGGTTCCTGCCGGTCAACTCCCTGCTCTCGGCGGGTCCGCCCGCGAGCCGGGTGCGCCAGCTCGCCGCCCTGGTCCGGCGGGGGATCGTGGAGATCGCCGGTCCGGCGTCGGAGTTCGCCGGGGACGAGCGGAGCGGGCGGTTCACCGTCTCCTCTCCCTCCGTCCCGGGCTCGGCGCGGGAGGTGGACGTGCTCGTGGACGCCCGGATCCCCTCGCCGGCGCTGCACCGCGACACCGCGCCGCTCACCCGGCAGCTGCTCGCGGAGGGCCTGATCCGCGCGTACGAGACCACCGGCCCGGACGGCCTGCGGTACCCCACCGGGGGTCTCGACGTCACCCCGGACTCCTTCCACGTGGTGGACGCGGTGGGCGATCCGCTGCCCGGAGTGCTGGCGCTGGGCATCCCCACCGAGCACACCCGCTGGTTCACCCAGGTCGGCAGCGGCCGGCCCGGCGTGGACACCCTCTTCCACCGGGACGCCGACACCGTGGCGCGCGGACTGCTGGACGTCCCGTCACCGGCCCCGTCCGCGTACCCGGCCGCGTCCCCGGCCGCGTCCCCGGCCGGCCCCGCAACCGCCGCCGCCCGCTGAGCACCCCTTCCTCCCCTTCGAAAGACGACGGACCACGCCATGTCCCAGAACACCCCCGTCACCTCCCCCACCGAGGCCTTCCGGGCCGCCCGGGACCTGCTCCTGGCCCACGGCGACGACCTCGACGCCGCCCACCGGGCGTTCCGCTGGCCCCGCCCGGCCGCCTTCAACTGGGCCCTCGACTGGTTCGACGCCGTGGCCGCCCGCCGCGACGGCCCCGCACTGCGCCTGGCCCGCGCCGGAGACCCCGCCGGCGACGTGACCGTCACCTGGCGCGCGCTCTCCCGCCGTTCCGCGCAGGTCGCCAACTGGCTGCGCGGCCAGGGCCTGCGGCGCGGGGATCCGGTCATGCTGCTGCTCGACAACCGGGTGCCCGTGTGGGAGACCATGCTGGCCGCGATCAAACTCGGCGCGGTGCTGATCCCCACCTACATCACGGCCACCCCCGCCGAGCTGGCCGACCGGGCCGACCGGGGCGGCGTGCGGTTCGTCGTGGCCGAGGCCGCGCTCGCCGGGCGGTACGGGCCGGGGCCGCACCCCTGGCGCGGGGTGGCCGTCGGCGGACCGCCGCCGCCGGGCTGGTCCTCGTACGAGGAGTCCCGCACGGCCCCGCAGGAGTTCGTCCCGGACGGCCCGACGGGCGCGGACGACCCGCTCTTCCGGTACTTCACCTCGGGCACCACCTCCGCGCCGAAGATGGTGGAGCACACCCACACCAGCTACCCGGTGGGGCACCTGTCCGGGATGTACTGGAACGGGGTGCGCCCGGGGGACGTGCACCTGAACGTCTCGGCGCCGGGCTGGGCCAAGCACTCCTGGAGTTCGTTCTTCGTCCCGTGGAACGCGGAGGCGACGGTGCTCGCCCTGGACTCCGCCACGGCCGCCGACGCCGGGGACGTGCTGGAGGTGCTGCGCACCCGCGGGGTGACGACGTTCTGCGCCCCGCCCACCACCTGGCGGGCGATGGTCGCGGCGGGGCTCGGGCCGCGTCCGGCGGGGCTGCGGGAGGCCGTGGCGGCGGGCGAGCCGCTGGAGGCCGCGCTGGCGCGGGCGGTGCGCGAGGCCTGGGGCGTCGACGTCCGGGACGGGTTCGGGCAGACCGAGACCACCGGCCTGATCGGCAGTCCCCCGGGCCGTCCGCCGGTGCCCGGCAGCATGGGGCGGGCCCTGCCCGGCTACCGGCTGGCCGTCGTCGACCCGGGGACGGGGCGGGAGGTGCCCGACGGGGAGAGCGGGGAGCTGTGCGTGGACCTCGCGGAGCGGCCGGCGGGGCTGATGCGGGGATACGCCGACGACCCCCGCAAGACCGCCAGGGCCTTCGCCGGGGGCTACTACCACACCGGCGACCTGGTGGTACGGGCGCCGGACGGCTCGTTCACGTACGTGGCGCGGGCGGACGACATGTTCAAGTCCTTCGACCACCGGATCTCCCCGCTGGAGCTGGAGCGGGTCCTGCTGCGCCATCCGGCGGTGGCGGACGCGGCGGTGGTGCCGGTGCCGGATCCGGTGGGGCTGTGGGCGGCCAAGGCCTACCTGACCCTCGTACCGGGGCGGGCGGGGGGCGCGGAGGCGGCGCGCGGGGTGTTCGCCCTGGTGCGGCGGGAGCTGCCGGAGGAGAAGTGGGTGCGGGTGGTGGAGTTCGCCGACGGCCTGCCGCGCACCCGGTCGGGGAAGGTGCGCCGGGCTGCGCTGAAGGGGCGGGCTCCGGGGATGGAGTTCCGTATGGAAACCCACGCCGGTGCCGACGCCTTCACCGACGCCGGGGCGAGCACCGGCCCGGGCACCGACGCCGGGGCGGGCGCCGACGCCGGGGCGGGCACCGGCCTGGGCAGCGGCGCCGACGCCGGGGCGGGCTCCGCGGCCGCCCGCTGAGCGGGGCCGGGGCCGGGCGGGCGGCGGCTCCCCCGGCCCCGCTGCGGGGTCCGCGGGGGGATGCGGCAGGATGACAGTCCGTTCGGAATGCGCACGTCCGCTCGAACGGGCCCCCGCACAACGCGACCTGACAGGTGACATGGTGACGACACGACACATACGGCGGCCGGACCTCGCGCGAGCGGAGGCCCTGCGTTGACCCGGGACCTCGTGCTGCACGACTGGGTGGTGGCCGCGATCGCCCTGGCCTCGGGCGGGGCGGCGGGGCTGCTGCTGCGGGCCCTGCTGAAGTGGCTGGCCAAGCACGCGGAGCGGACCAAGTGGACCGGCGACGACGTCATCGTCGACGCGCTGCGCACCCTCGCCCCCTGGGCGGCCGTCATCGCGGGAGCGGCGGTGGCCGCCACCGCGCTGCCGCTCACGGCGCGCGTCGGGAGCCTGGTCAGCCAGTCGCTGACGGCCCTGCTCATCATCTTCGCCACGTTCACGGCGGCCCGGGTGGTCGCGGGGCTCGTCCAGTCCGTGGCGCAGTCGCGGACCGGGGTCGCCGCGTCCGCCACCATCTTCGTCAACATCACCCGCATCGTGGTCCTCACGATGGGCGTCCTGGTCGCGCTGGAGACCGTCGGGGTGTCCATCGCGCCGCTGGTCACCGCCCTGGGCGTCGGCGGTCTGGCGGTCGCGCTGGCCCTCCAGGACACCCTCGCCAACCTCTTCGCCGGCGTGCACATCCTCGCCTCGAAGACCGTGCAGCCGGGGGACTACATCCGGCTCAGCAGCGGGGAGGAGGGCTACGTCGTCGACATCAACTGGCGCAACAGCGTGGTGCGCAACCTGTCGAACAACCTGGTCATCATCCCCAACGGCCGTCTCGCGCGGACCAACATGACCAACTTCACCCAGCCCGAGCAGAAGCTCTCGCTCCTGGTCCAGGCGGGGGTCGGCTACGAGAGCGACCTGGAGCACGTGGAGCGGGTGACCCTGGAGGTGGTGGACAGCGTGATGGCCGACATCACGGGCGGGGTCCCCGACCACGAGGGGAAGGTCCGCTTCCACACCTTCGGGGACTCCCGGATCAACTTCACGGTGATCCTGGGCGTCGGCGAGTTCAGCGACCAGTACCGGATCAAGCACGAGTTCATCAAGCGCCTGCACCAGCGCTACCGGGAGGAGGGCATCTCCATCCCCGCCCCCACGCGCACGGTCTCCTTCCGCCCGGAGGAGGACCCCGGTCCCGGCGCGTTCCGCGCGGCCCCGGTACCGCACCAGCGCGAGGGTTCCTCCGCCGCCCGGACGGCGTAATCTGGGGGAAAGGTGGCATACGGCGCGCTTCGGGCGCGCCGTACCGCGCCTCTCACCCTCTCGCACCCCGGGCCAGGGAGGCGGCGCGTGACCGATCCGTTCGGCTTCCTCAGGATCCCCCGCAGGGCCGTCGCGCCACGGCCCGTCGAGGAACGGCTCGGGGACTGGCGCGAGGTGTACGCGGGGCAGGCCCTGCTGCCGCTGGTCCGCGAGCAGGCCGACCGCTGCATGGACTGCGGCGTCCCGTTCTGCCACACCGGCTGCCCGCTGGGGAACCTGATCCCGGAGTGGAACGCCTACGCCGCCCGCTCCGACTGGCGTGCCGCGTACGAGCGGCTGCACGCGACGAACAACTTCCCCGAGTTCACCGGCCGGCTCTGCCCGGCGCCCTGCGAGGACGCCTGCGTGCTCGCGATCAACGCCGATCCGGTGACCATCAAGAACGTCGAGCAGACCATCGCGGACGAGGGGCTGCGGCGCGGCTGGATGGCCCCGCGCCCGCCGGAGCGGCGCAGCGGGCGGTCCGTGGGGGTGATCGGCTCCGGTCCGGCGGGGCTCGCGGCGGCCCAGCAGCTGACCCGGGCCGGGCACCGGGTCGTCGTCCACGAGCGGGACGACCGGCTCGGGGGGCTGCTGCGCTACGGCATCCCCGAGTTCAAGATGGAGAAGTCGCACCTCGACCGCCGGATCGAGCAGATGCGGGCCGAGGGCACCTCCTTCGTGACGGGTTCGGACGTCGGCGGCGCCGAACCGGCGGACGGGCTGCGCGCCCGCTATGACGCCCTGGTCGTCGCCGTCGGGGCCGGGGAGCGCCGGGAGCTGCCCGTTCCGGGGCGTTCACTGAGCGGAATACACCAGGCGATGGACTATCTGACCTGCGCCAACCGGGTCCGCGAGGGCGACCTCGCGGTGTCCCCCGTGACGGCCGACGGCGTCCACGTGGTGGTGGTCGGCGGCGGTGACACCGGCTCGGACTGCCTCGGTACGGCCCTGCGCCAGGGCGCGCTCTCGGTGGTCCAGCTGGACATCAACCCCGAGCCCGGGCCCGGCCGCGCCGAGGGCGAGCCGTGGCCGGTGCATCCGAGGGTGTACCGGATCTCCCACGCCCACGAGGAGGCCCGCGGGCGGGCCGGGCGCGACCCCAGGCTGTTCTCCAGCGCCACCCTGTGCTTCGAGGGGGACGCCCGCGGCCGGGTGCGGGCGCTGCGGCTGACCGCCGTCGAGCCCGCGGGGCGCCGGCCGCTGGCGGGCACCGAGCGGGTGCTCGAGGCCGGGCTGGTGCTGCTGGCGCTGGGTTTCTCCGGCCCCGAGCGGGCCGGCGGGCTGTGCGAACAGCTGGGGCTGGAGTACGACGGGCGCGGCAACTTCGCCCGTGACGCGCACTTCGCCGCCACCGGCGGGCGGGCCCCGGGGGTGTTCGTCGCAGGCGACGCGGGGCGGGGCCAGTCGCTGGTGGTGTGGGCCATCGCCGAGGGCCGGTCGGCGGCCTCGGCCGTGGACCGCTACCTGACCGGCTCCACCGTCCTGCCGGCCCCGGTCGCGGCGCACGACCGGCCCATGACGGCGCTGGGGCGGATGCGGTACTGGTCCGACCCGGACGAACCGTAGGGTCCCCCGGGGTTCAGGGCCGCTCCTCGTAGCGGAGGTGATGGCGGGCCGCGATGGGGTTGATCTTCGCCGGGTCCAGCTCCCCGTCGGTGAGGACGCCGGGGCCGGCCTCGATCAGGTCCTCCACGTAGCGCTCCCAGCCGCCGGGCGCCGAGATCTGCAGGACCCGCGGGGGCGGGTCGGAGGCGCGGCGCAGGGCGTGCGGGACGCCCCGGGGCAGCAGCGCGAAGGTCCCGGCCGGGGCGGAGTGGGTCCGGTCGTCGAACTCGATGCCGAGGACCCCGTCGAGGACGTAGACGCACTCGTCGGCCAGGTGGTGGGTGTGCCGGGGGATGTCCTTCACGAGGGTCACCTCCAGCAGCGACAGCCGTCCTTCGGTGTCGGCCACCCCGGCCTTCACGGCGAAGGCGGGCGGCAGCGGGACACGGCCCGGCCGGGCGGCTCCGGGCTCCAGCAGGATGAAACGGTCCTCGTCGGGCATGGCTCGGCCCCTCCTCGTGTGACACAATGTGAACCGGAATCCGATTCCGTTTCGATTGGGTGTTCACCTTAGGTACAGGAGTGGTCGTCTTGTCAACGCCCCCCACGCCGGGCGGCCGGCGGCCGCGCGCCGACGCGGAGCGCAACCGCGCACTCGTCCTGGCCGCCGCCCGCGCGCTGTTCGAGGAGCGCGGCGAGGAGGTGCAGATGCCCGAGGTGGCCCGGGCGGCCGGGGTCGGCATCGGCACCCTGTACCGGCACTTCCCGTCCAAGCAGGCCCTCGTGGAGGCGGCGGCGGAGCAGCGGTTCGCCGGGATCCTGGAGCTGGCACTGACGGACTGCCTGCGGGAGCCCGAGGCCGGCCAGGGGCTGGCCCGGTACCTGCACCACGTCGGCGCGACCCTCGCGCGCAGCCCGGGCCTGACGGCCGCCGCCCAGTCCGCGACGGGCTCGTCCGCACCGGGAGGGGAGACGCGCGGACGGCTGGAGGAGGCCGTCGCGGCGCTGATCACCCAGGGGCAGGCCGTGGGCACCCTCCGGGCGGACCTCGCGGTCGCGGACGTCTACATGATCGTCGGCGGGCTGTCCGGGATCATCCGGACCGGGAGCGGGGACTGGCGCCGCTTCCTGGACCTGGCCTTCGACGGCCTGCGCCCGCGGGGCGACGGCTGAGCCGGGCCGCGTCTCGGGGGCCGGCCGGGGCGGGGGGCCCGCTGGAGCCGGGGACCTCGAAGCCGTGGGGACGACAGCCGTCCATCCGGCCCCCGGGCGGGTGGCGTGAACGCGGGGGCGGCGGTCGGGCGTGTAGAACCGAGGCATGACAGCGGTGAGTGAGCAGAAGGCCGTGAACGTGGGCCCGTCCGGGATCGAGGTCGCCTATGAGCGCCTGGGCGACCCCCAGGCGCCGCCGGTGCTGCTGGTGATGGGCCTCGCCCTCCAGATGTACGGCTGGCCCGACGGGTTCTGCGCCGAGCTGACGGGGCGCGGGATGCAGGTGATCCGGTTCGACAACCGCGACTGCGGCCTGTCGTCGCACTTCCACGACGCCCCGGTGCCCGACCTGCAGGCGGCCCAGCGGGGCGACCTGTCGTCGGTCTCGTACGACCTGTCCGACATGGCGGCCGACACGGTGGGGCTCCTGGACGCGCTGGGCCTGGCGAGCGCGCACGTGGTCGGCCTGTCGCTGGGCGGCGCCATCGGGCAGCTGATGGCGATCGGGTATCCGGACCGGGTGCGGTCGCTGACCTCCCTGATGTCCACGACGGGCGCCCCGGGCGTCGGGCAGCCGGACCCCGGGGTGCTGGGGGTGCTCGCGGGGCCGCCGCCGGCGAACCGTGAGGAGGCCATCGAACGGACCGTCCGGGCGGTCCGGGTCATGGGCTCACCCGGGTTCCCCTGCGACGAGGCCGCGGAGCGCGAGCGGGCCACCCGCGCCTTCGACCGCGACTACGACCCGCTCGGCGTCGCCCGCCAGGCCCTGGCCTCCCTCGCCTCGGGCGACCGGACGGCCCTGCTGGCCGGGGTGCGGGTGCCCACGCTGGTGATCCACGGCAACGACGACCCGGTCTGCGACGTCAGCGGCGGGCGGGCCACGGCGGCGGCCGTCCCGGACGCCGAACTCGCCGTGTTCGAGGGCATGGGCCACGACCTGCCCCGGGAGCTGTGGCCCGAGATCGCCTCGCGGATCACCGCCCTGGCCGGTCGTGCCGAGCGGGCCCCGGTCAGCGGCTGACCCCGGTCCGTACGGCCCGCTCCGGGTGGGCGTGGGTGTGGTCGGTGTGGACGGTCGCGGCGGTCAGCCGGGGCACCGCGCGGATCAGGGCGGACTCCGCCGCCACCGCCAGCCCGTGCGCCTGGACGACGGTCAGGTGGGGTCCGACCACGATGTCGGCCTCCGCGCGCAGGGCGTGGCCGATCCAGCGCATGCGCAGCTGTCCGACGTCCAGTACGCCGTCCACCGCGCGTAGCGCGCCCTCGGCGGTGTCGACGAGGGCGGGGTCCACGCAGTCCATCAGGCGGCGGCAGACCTCGCGGGCGGCGCTCACGAGGACCAGCAGGATGGCGAGGGTGATCAGCAGGCCGACGACGGGGTCGGCGGCGGGCAGGCCGAGCGCGGAGCCGGCGGCGCCGAGCAGCACGGCCAGGGAGGTGAACCCGTCGGCGCGGGCGTGCAGTCCGTCGGCCACCAGCGCGGCGGAGCCGATCCTGCGGCCGGTGCGGATGCGGTGGCGAGCCACCCACTCGTTGCCGGCGAACCCGGTCAGCGCCGCCGCGGCCACGGCCCACAGGTGGGTGACCTCGCGGGGGGACAGGAGCCGGTCGGCCGCCGCCCAGGCGGCGAGGGCCGCGGACACCGCGATGACCGCCACGACGAGGACGCCCGCCAGGTCCTCGGCGCGCCCGTAGCCGTAGGTGTAGCGGCGGTTCGCGGCCCGTCGGCCGAGGAGGAGGGCGATGCCGAGCGGTACGGCGGTCAGGGCGTCGGCGGCGTTGTGGACGGTGTCGCCGAGCAGCGCGACGGAGCCGGACAGTGCGGCGATCAGGGCCTGGAAGAGGGCGGTCGCGCCCAGGACGGCGAGGGAGGTCCACAGGGTGCGCATGCCCTCGCGGGAGGTCTCCATCGCCGCGTCCACCTTGTCGGCGGGCTCGTGGTGGTGGGGGGTGATCAGGTGCGCGAGCCGGTGGCGCAGCCCGGCGGCGGTGTGGGCGTGGTGGCCGTGGTCCTGGCCGTCGGGCGCGTGGACCTGGTGCGGGTGGGCCTCGTGCGGGTGGGCCTCAAGGGTGTGGGCCTCGTGCGGGTGGGCCTCAGGGGTGTGGGCTCCGGCGGAGCCGCCCTCGCCGGGCGGCGGGGAACCGTCGTCGCGGTGGGTGCCGTGGGTGCGGGATGCGTGGTGGTGGGGTTCGTGGGTGCTCCGGTTGCCCTCCATGCGTCCACCGTGGCACAGGGAACCCATCGCGGCTACGGCCGTCGTACCTGCCGTGACCAGGTGCGACGGGCTCGCAGGTGCGCACGCGGAGCCGCCGGTCCGCTCGACCGTCCCGGACGGCGAACTCGCGGCGCAGAGCTGCGCGTTCCGTTCCCCGGGGGAGCGCAGGCCCCGCGGCGGGGCCGGTCAGCCCAGGGCGTTGACGAGTGCGACGAGGAGCGCGGCCGCCACGCTGAGCACCAGCACGGCGGCCAGTCCGGCCAGCGCCGCGAGCAGGTGGGCGGCCCCGTTCCCGGCGCGGCCGCGGCGGGCCCAGCCGAGCAGCCAGGAGGCGAGGGCGAGGAAGGGGACCAGGAGGAACCCGGTGACGGCCCCGATGCGCCCGGTCGCGGGTCCGGACGGCTCGTACGCCCTTCCCCGGACGATCCGGACCCGCACGGCGCTGCCGGGCTCGTGCTTCGCGGCGGCGCCGTCCAGCAGGAGTTCACCCCGCGGGGCGGCGGTGCGCCGCGGGGTGAAGACGCCCTTGCACTCGGTGCCGCCCGGATAGCCCTCCGCGTCGGGTGCGTCGTAGCACTCGGACACCGCCAGGGTGCCGTCGACGGGCCCCAGGCCCAGGACGGCCACCAGTTGCGGGCCGGGCAGGAGCCAGACGAGCCACCCGGCGAGGACGAGGAGCGCGACGGATCCGAGGAGGGCCAGGCCCCGCACCGCGTTCCTCGCGCCAGCTGTCACGACTCCCCCTCCCGGGGGTGAGCCCTACCCCGGGAGGGGGCCGCTCTCACGTCAACCCGGCGGCCGGGCGGGGCAGAAGGAGCCACTGCGCCCGATATCCGCCATATGTGCCAAGACGGCGTGAACCGCACTCTCCGGCTCCTAGGATGGGGCCGCCGTGGCCCCGGGGTGAGGCAGCAGGGGCCCACATTCAGGGAGTTGAGCATGAAGCGGTTGCGTGTGCTGGTCGTCGCCGGGGTGCTGGCGCTGGGTACGGCGGGGGCGGGCACCGCCCACGCGGCCCCGCTGCCGGACGCGGCGGCCTGCCCGGCCGGGGAGGTCTTCGCCACGAACAACACCGCGGTCATCACGGATCCGGGCGACCCCCGGCTGAGGACGCACCTGACCGGGTTCGACCGGGAGGTGCGCGGGATCGTCCGGGCCAACGGCGCCCGGACGGCGCGTTCGACCCTGCTGGACGGGGTGTTCTGGTCCGAGGAGCAGAAACAGACCACCTACGAGCGGTCGCGGGAGTTCGACGTGAACGGTGTCGGCCGCGACGGTCTGCACCACATCGCCGGGGTCATCGCCAAGCGGTACCAGCAGGAGTCGGTGCTGACCTTCCGCTGCCTGCCGCGCGACTCCGCGGAGACCGACGCCGTCGAGATCCAGGCCGAGGGCGTCAGCGCCACCCGGCTGCGCGACGCGCTGGCCGCCGACCCCGAGGCCCGGCAGCGGCTCGGCGGCGGCTCCGTCACCCTCGGGGGACGGCTGATCCTGATCGCCCCGCTCACCGACCTGCCTCTCGCCCAGCGGTTCTCGCAGCGGCTCGGGGTCGACTGGGACAAGACCAGGGTCCGGTACGGCGACGAGGAGTTCGTCAGCTAGGGGACCGGCGGGGGTGGTGCCGGCACCACCCCCGATACGGGCACTGGGGGGATCGTCCGGGCCTCCCCGTTCCCGCAGGATCGGGGCGTACCGAATCGCTCCGACGGGGGGACCCCGCCACATGTACCTCTTCAAGAAGCCCGCGCGCTGGGCCACGGCCGCCGCGTGCGGGCTGCTCGCACTCGCCGCCCTGCCCGCTTCCCCGGCGGCCGCCGCCCCGGCCGGGGGCGGCGCGCCCGCGGTGCCGGCCCGGTACGCGCAGCAGCGGCTCGACTGGCAGCCGTGCCGGGACGGCGCGCTGGAGTGCGCGACCATGACGGTGCCGCGTGACTGGTACCACCCGGGCACGGGCGCGGACCTGACCGTCGCGGTGTCCCGGCACCGGGCCGCGGACCCCGCCGCGCGGCGGGGCGTGCTGATGATGGCGGCCGGCGGGCCGGGGGCCTCGGGGCTGGGCCGGCCCGCGGGGCTGGCGGGGTACTCGCCGAAGCTGGCGGCCGCGTACGACATCGTCGGCTTCGACCAGCGCGGGGTCGGGGCCAGCACACAGGTGGTCTGCTCCGACCAGGACACCGTCGACGCCCTGTTCACCAGCGGCGACCTGCGCGACCGCTCACCGGCGGCCGTGGACGCCACCGTGGAGCGGGCGCGCAACTTCGTACGGGACTGCGAGCGCCGGTCGGGCGGGCTGCTGCCGTACATCACCACCGATCAGGCCGTGCACGACATGGACCTGTTCCGCGCGCTGCTCGGCGAGTCGAAGGTGTCCTACTACGGGCCGTCCTACGCCACCTTCCTCGGCGCCTACTACGCCACCGAGTTCCCGCGCCGGGTCGACCGGGTGGTGCTCGACAGCAACATCGGCTTCACCGGCAGCTGGCAGGAGTTCCTGACGGGTCAGCCGATGAGCTTCCAGCGCCGGTTCGAGCAGGACTTCCTGCCCTGGCTCGCCGCGAACGACGCGACGTACCACCAGGGGCGGACCGCCGAGGAGGCCAAGGCCTCGTACGAGCGGCTACGGAGCTCGCTGGGCGAGCACCCGCTGGACCTGGAGGGGACCACGGTCACCCCCAACCACCTCGACGCCGCCGCGACCTCGGTCATCTACAGCGGCGACGCCTTCCCCGACCTGGCGATGCTGCTCGGCGTCCTGCAGCACCCGGACGCCGCCCCGCCGGCGGTCCGCAAGGCCCTCGCCGACAAGCTGAAGCACCCCGTGGCGGACCGCTTCGCGGCGGACTTCTTCTCCGTCATCTGCCAGGACACCCCCTGGAACCACGACAGCGCCTTCTGGGTGCGGCGCAGCGCGGCCGACACCCGGGCGTACCCGATGGCCGGGGCCCGGGAGCTGACCTTCGCGTCGGTCTGCGCGGCCTGGCCGCGCTCCCGGGCGCCCCGGGTGCAGGTCACCGGCCGCGGGCTGCCGCCGATGATGATGCTCAACTCGCTGCACGATCCCGCCACTTACTACGAGGGCGCGCTGCGTGCCCACCGGGGGACGGCCGGGTCCCGGCTGATCACGGTCGGCGGCGGTGACCACGGGGTCTACCAGTCGCACAACGCCTGCGTGGACGCGTACGTCGAGGGCTTCCTCGTCGACGGCCGGATGCCGGCCGAGGACGCCTCGTGCGAGGGCAAGCCGCTGCCCTCCCCCGCCGGCGGCCGGTGAGCTCCCGCCCGCCGGGCCCTCAGGCCGAGGAGCCGCTGTCGACCACGAGGTCGGTTCCGACCACGGCTCCGGCCTCCGGCGAGGCCAGGTACAGCACGGCCGCGGCCACCTCCTCGGCCTCCGCGAGGCGGCCGAGGGGGTTCTCGCCCTTGATCCGCCGGGCGCGGTCGGCCTCGGTCTCCCCCGGGCGCAGGGACATGGGCGCGGCGGTGGCGCCGGGGCTGACCGCGTTGATGCGGACACCCTCGCGGATGTGGTCGAGGGCCGCGGCGCGGGTGAGGGCGGCGACGGCCGCCTTGGAGGTGACGTAGGCGGCGGCGTTCGGGATGCGGGTGTGGGCGCCCAGGTTGGAGGAGATGTTGACGATGACGCCGCCACCGTTCTCGCGCATGTGGGCTATCTCGTGCTTCATCGCCAGCCAGACGCCGGTGACGTTGGTGTGCAGCACCGCGTCCCAGTCCTCCTCGGCGATGTCGGCGGCGGGGACGGTGCCCCGCAGGATCGCGGCGTTGTTGACGGCGACGTCGAGCCCGCCGAAGCGCTCCACGGTATCCCGCACGAGGCCGGCGAGCCGGCCGGAGTCGGTGACGTCGGCGGGGACGGCGGCGGCGGTGCCGCCGGCGGCCGCGATGAGGGCCACGGTCTCCTCCAGCGGGGCCGCGGTGCGTCCGGCGGCGACCACGCGGGCCCCCTCGGCGGCGAAGGCGAGGGCGGTCGCACGGCCGATGCCGGAGCCGGCGCCGGTCACCAGGACGGTCTTGCCGGTGAAGCGGTTCATGTTCGGTGACTCCCTTGAGGGCCACGCAGGGCCCATATTTGAACGAACGGTTCAGAATGAAGGCATACGGAAGAGAGCCGCGAGGCTCTCCTCGTCTTTGTTCCGTGGGTCGGGTCAGTCCAGCAGGGCCAGGGCCTGTTCGGCCGCGTCCCGCACCCGGGCCGGGTCGTCCGAGGCCTTTCCGACGACCCGGACGCCCTGGAGCAGCACCAGCAGCATGCGGGCCAGCGCCTGCGGGTCGCGCCCGTCCGGCAGCTCGCCCTGGCCCTGGGCCCGCACGAGCGCGGAGTGCAGCAGGGTCTCGAAGCGGTCCCAGTTCGCCTGGACCCGGCGGGCCGCGCCGCCGTCGTGCGCGGCCAGCTCGGCGGCGGTGTTGGTGACGAAGCACCCGGTCCGCCGCCGGTCCGGGGAGGCCGCCTCCGCGGCGAAGCGGCGGACCACCTCCCGTACGGCGGGCAGTGCCGGCCCCGGCCGGGACAGCTCCGCCAGCAGGAGCGGGTTCTGCGTCTCGGCGTAGCGGTCCAGCGCCTTCAGGTAGAGCTCGCGCTTGCTGCCGAAGGTCGCGTAGATGCTGGCGCGCCCGATGCCGAGGTGCGCGACGAGGTCCGCGACCGACGTCGCCTCGTAACCGCGCCGCCAGAACAGCTCGAGGGCCGACTGCAGCGCGGCGTCCGGATCGAATTCCTTGGTCCTGGCCACATCGAAGATCATAAAGCCGTCTGGAACGGTCGGTCAAGAACGATCGGTCAAGAACCACGCGGGGGTCGAGAACCGCGCGGGGTGCGGGCCGGCCGTTCGGCGCGCCGGGCGGGCCCATCCGTGCTGTCCTCGAAGGGGAGGGTGTACAAGGCACGGACCACTCGTCGAAGCCGAGGAGGAGCCATGACCAGGAACCTGCGGGCCCGGGACATCATGACCAAGGGGGTCCAGTGCGTCCGGGAGGACCAGAGCCTGCTGGACGCGTCGCGGATGATGCGCGACCTGAACGTCGGCTGCCTGCCCATCTGCGGGGACGACCAGCGCCTCCAGGGGCTGATCACCGACCGCGACATCGTCGTCAAGTGCTGCGCCGAGGGCCGGGACCCGGCCGCGATGAAGGCCGGGGAACTCGCCGGGACGCTGTTCTGGGTGGACGCCGACAGCAACGCGCAGGAGGCGGTGGACACCATGGAGATCCACCAGATCAAGCGGCTGCCGGTCATCGACGTGGCCGGCGGGCACCGGCTGATCGGGATGATCACCGAGGCCAATCTGGCGAGGAACCTCTCGGACGCGGAGATCGCGGAGTTCGCGGTCCGCGTCTACGCCGCGAACTGACGGGATCCGCGGCGTCCGCCGGCCGGTCCCCGCGACCTCCCGCCGGACACCCGTAACCCCCCGCCGGTCCCCTCGTTGAAGCAACCGGTCAGCGAAGTGGTGATGCGCCGGCCGGGCTCCTGGAGCCCGGCCGGCGCATTGCGTCGACGAGGGGGAAGTACCGCGTGCCAAGCCGCCGATCACGGCACACGAGCGCCGCAGTGACCGTGACCGCCGCCGTGATCTGCGCGCTCACCGCCACGGCCGCGACCGGGGACCAGCCCGCCGCCCCTCCCCCCGCGACCGCCCGGGCCTTCACCCTCACCGCCGGCACCACGGGTCCCGTCCTCACCGCCGCGCACACCTCGGGCTTCAGCATGCTGGCCGTCACCGAACCCGCGGGCCGGCCCCCCGCCCCCGGCGGGTACCGGGTCCGTACGAGGTCCCGTGCCTCCGGCTCCTGGTCCGGCTGGACGGTGCTGGAGCCCGGCGAGCCCTGGTGGGCCGGGCCCTCCACCGGGGTCGAGGTCCGGGCCGCGGACGCGGACGCCGCCCTGGCACCCGGACTGCGCCTGGACCTGGTCGACCCCGGCCCCGGCCCGTCGGCCCGTCCCCGGTCCGCCGCCCCGGCATTCGGCCCCGTGAGGGCGGCCTACGAGGGGGCCGGCGCCCTCCCGCGCCGCCCGAGGGTGGTCCCCCGCGCCGACTGGGGCGCGGCGCAGGACGACGGCAGCCCGGTGGTGTACGGCCGGGAGGTCAAGGCCGTGTTCGTCCACCACACCGCGCAGACCAACGCCTACGACTGCGCCGACTCCCCCGCGATCGTGCGCGGGCTGCAGACCCTCCACGAGCGGGTCAACGGCTGGAAGGACCTCGGCTACAACTACGTGGTCGACAAGTGCGGGACGGTCTTCGAGGGCCGGGCGGGCGGCTCCGACCGGCCCGTCACCGGCGCGCACACCCTCGGCTTCAACACCGACACCCTGGGCGTCGCCGTGATCGGCTTGTACACGGACGAGGAGGCCCCGCCCGCGGCGGTGGAGGCCGTCGCCCGGCTCGCGGGCTGGGCCCTGCGGCGGTACGGGCACGACCCGTCCGGCACGGTGACCCTGACCTCCTCCGTCGACAACGGCCGCTTGCGGCGCGGTGAGCGGGTGACGGTGGAGCGGGTCTCCGGCCACCGCGACGTGTTCGCCACCGAGTGCCCCGGGACCGCCCTCTACCGGCAGCTCCCCGCGCTGCGCCGGCTGGCCGCGGACCCGTTCGGGGGTCTGCTCCCCGGCATCGGGGAACTGCCCGCCTGACCGCCCGGCCGACGGCATGACGGGGGGTCAGGGGCCCGTCGTGGGGTGGCCGTTCGCGTCGGTGTGGTCCGCCTGGCTGGAGAACTTGTTCAGGAAGACGTCGTACCGGCCGTCCGGGCGCCGGGTGAGGGTGGCCCCGTCCTGCCAGGTGCCGTTGTCGGGCCACCACTGGCTGCCGGAGGGGTCGCCCTGGTTCTGGTGGACGTTGTGCATCCCGAGGCCGTGGTCGAAGGGCTCGCCGAAGACCAGCACTTCACGCCCGGGGACCAGGATGGGCTCCAGGGCCTGGGCGGCGTCGAGGTTGGAACCCGAGACCCACGGGTGCGGCGGGTGCAGCCGGTCCACGAGGGCCTGGAGCCAGGCGGGGGGACGGCGCGGGAACAGGCAGCCCGGACGGTCCGCGAGGGCCGGGTGGCGCTGGTAGTCGAGGGCGCCGGAGCCGCTGGACATGGACAGTTCGTGGTAGCCGGGGCCCATGGCCGGCACCGGGTCGAGGATCGAGGCGGCCAGGGTGAACACCTTCCACTGGACGCCGGTGGCGGACTGTTTGCTGTCCACGTCGACGGCGCACCGGTAGCGGCCGGCGGGCGCGTCGACCTCGAGGTTGACGTGGAACCAGCGCCCCATGGTGTCGGGCTGGTCGCGGAAGTGGCGGTGCAGCGTCCCTGACAGCACGCCGTAGGAGTCGAGCGGCATGCGGCCAGTGAACCACCGGTCCCCGCGCCGGCCGGGGAGCGGGGTCAGTTCGGGCAGTCGGTGTCCCGGGCGGGGCGGACCCCGGTGGTCAGGAAGCGGGTGACGGCGCGGTCCCCGCATGCGTTGCCGTTGCCGAGGTACATGCCGTGGCCGCCCTGCTCGACGGTGACCATCACGGCCCGGCCGCCCAGGGCCCGGCGCATCTTCAGGCTCTCGGAGTGGGGCGTGGCCGGGTCGCGGCGGCTCTGCACCATGAGGACGTCGGAGGGGCCGTCGTCGGTGATCCGGGTGGGCTTCTGTACGGGCCGGTCCTTCCAGAAGGAGCACGGGGTGACGTTGACCGGCATGCCCGCGGTCAGGGGGTGACGGGCGCGGTCCTCGTCCACGGCGCGCTGCCGGCCGGCGGCGGGCAGGAGGGGCCAGGCGACGTCGTTGCAGATGACCGCGACCATCTGGGCGGCGTCCTGGTCGCGCAGGGGCTGGGCCAGCTCCGGCGGGAGGGCGGGCGTGGCCGCCGGGTCCCGCAGGGAGACGAGGAGCCGGGCGAACGCGGGGAAGGCGGAATCCGAGTAGAGGGCGTTCTGCAGGGCCTGGCGCAGGCCGTTGCCGGTCAGGGGCACCCCCTCGGTGGCGGACGGGCGCGGGATCCGGTCGAGGGCTTCGGCGAGGGAGAGCACGAGGGGTTCCACCTCCTCGGGGCGCTGGGCCAGGCGCAGGCCTTCGCGGTCCCGGTCGGGGTGGGCGGCCCAGGCGGCGAAGTCGGGGAAGCGGTCGTCGGCGCCCTTGGCCATGTTGGCGAGCCAGCCCCGGGCGACCCGCTGCGGGTCGGGGTCGCCGCTGCTGTCGAGGACCCAGCGGTCGGTGCGCCCGGGGTAGGTCTGCGCGTACACGGCGCCCACGTAGGTGCCGTACGAGACGCCCCAGGCGGAGAGTTTGCGCTCGCCGAGGGCCGTGCGCAGGCGGTCCATGTCACGGACCTGATTGGCGGTGGTGAAGCTGCGCAGGACGGGGCCGCCGTTCGCGGCGCAGGCCTCGGCGATGCGCCGGGAGCGGTCGACGTTGCCGCTGATGTCGCCGCCCGGGCCGGGCCAGGAGCGCAGGGCGGTGAGGTAGCGGTCCTCGGGGGCGATGCCGCAGTGCGCGGTGGTGCTGCCGCCGACACCCCGGGGGTCGAAGGCGACGAGGTCGTAGGTGCCGCCGAGCTCCTTCTGGAGGGCGGCGCCCTTCTGCGTCAGGCGCTGTACGCCGGAGCCGCCGGGGCCGCCGGGGATGACGACGAGGGTGCCCCGGCGGGCGGCGGGGCGGTCGCTGCGGATGCGGGAGACGGCCACGCTGATCCGCGGGCCGGCCGGGTCGGCGTAGTCGAGGGGGACGGGGAGGTCGGCGCACTCCTGCGCGGCGGGGCCGCCGGGCTTGGCGCAGGGGTGCCAGTCGAGGCGGGGCGCGGGGGTGCGGGGGCCCTCGGCGGCCACCGGTGCCGCGGAGGCGGCCGGTACGGCGGCCGCGGTCAGGGCGGTGGCGGTGGCGAGGGCGAGCAGGGAGGCCTTGGTCCGGTGCGTCGTCATGGGGCAAGCCTCGCCGGTCCGCGGCCGGGTCCCCATCCGGCGGCCCGGTGACCGCCCGGTGGGGTTAACCCCCGTGCTGGTGGGGGGTGTTGCAGCAGGCGTCGCGCTGCATCTGGTGCCGGACGGGGTGCCAGGCGGCCGGGACGGACGCGGTGGCCGGCGGGGCGGGAGCGGGGAAGGCGGCTTCCAGGGCGTCGCGTTCGTGGAGGATGCCCGCGCGCAGCACCGCGCGGACCCGGACCAGGTCGGCGAAGTCGGTGAAGGGGTCGCCGTCGACGAGGGTGAGGTCGGCGTACTTCCCGGGTTCGACCGTGCCCAGGTGGTCGTCGGCGCCGAAGACGCGGGCCGGGGTGCGGGTGGCGGTGGTGAGGGCCTCGGCCGGGGACAGGCCGTAGCGGTGCAGGGCGCGCAGGGCGAGGTGGAGATGGAGGCCGACGGGGGTGAGGGGGGCGTCGGTGCCCAGGGCGACCCGGCCGCCGCCGGCCAGGACGGCGCGGTAGACGGCCACTTCCCTTTCCATGGCGTCGAGTTGTTCGGCGGCGGGTGGCTGGGCGGCCGCGGCCTTGACGGCGGCGGCGTCCCAGGGCGGCATCAGTGCGGTGACGCGGGCATCGGCGGCGAGGGAGGGGTCGGCGCCGATGAGGGGGAAGGCCGTGAAGGGGGTGGCGATCAGGTCGAAGCGGCCGCGCGTGTACACCTCCAGGGTGTCCTGTTCGGTGTGGCCCGCGGGAGTGGCGCCGTGGCCGTACTCGGCGCGTTCGGTGGCGATCAGATGGGTGGTCAGGTCCTGGCCGGACTGGATGCCGGGGGCGCACAGGTGGGAGCCGGACAGGACGCCGAGCCGTTCGTGGGCGAAGCGGGCGGCCTCCTCCATGGCGGCGTAGGGGGCGCGGACGTAGGTCTTGACGAAGTCCCAGTCCAGGGCGGCGGCCCGGGCCAGGGAGCGGGTGAAGCCCTCGGGGGTGCGGTGGGCGCGGCCCATGCTGTAGGCGACGCGGGAGCCGTCGAGGAGTTCCCCGCCGGCCAGCAGCCGGGGCGCGGCGAGCAGGCCGGCCCGGATGTCCTCGCGCAGCCGGGCCTGTTCGTAGGCGGAGCCGCCGAGGGAGACGGCGGTGGTGACCCCGTAGGCGAGGTGGAGCACGCCCTGGCGGGCCCCGTAGGTGTAGGGGTACGGGTGGACGTGGGAGTCCCACAGGCCGGGCAGGACGGTGCCCCGGGAGGCGTCGACGGTGCGGGCGGCGCGGCGGCCGGGGCGGTGGGGTTCGACGGCGGTGACGCGGCCGCCGCTGACGAGGACGTCGACGTCGGCGCGGGGCGGGGTGCCGGTGCCGTCCCACAGCAGTCCGGCGTGCACGACGGTGTCCACGGGGGCGGGGCGGCGGTGGGTGAGGGCGAGGGGGACGGTGCGCGGGGCTCCGGCGGGGCGGCCGTCGGCGTCGAGGGGCAGCAGGCGCAGGCGGCCGGCGGACTGGTAGAGCAGGGTGCGGGAGTCCCCGGACCAGGAGGGGTGGTCGGCGCTCTCGTCGGTGAGGCGGCGGGCGGCGCCGGTGGGGGTGCCGTCGGGGGTGACGGGCAGCAGCCACAGGGCGGACTCGCTGACGCAGGCCAGGAAGCGGCCGTCGGGCGACCAGACGGGCCCGGAGGCGTAGCGGTCGGAGAGCGAGGCGTGCGGGGCGAGGGCCTGGAGGCGGGCCGTGCCGGTGGTCGTGTCGACGATCCGGATCAGGTTGTAGCCCTCGCGGAAGCGGCGGCTGAGCCGGTTGCGGTCGCAGAGGGCGAGGTGGCGTCCGTCGGGCGACCAGCTGGGCGGGCTGGGCAGTCCGCCGCCACCGAGGGCGGTGACGAGGGGGGTTTCCGTGCCGGTGGCGAGGTCGCGGACGCAGAGCCGGCCGGAGAGGTCGAGGGCGGCGAGGCGGGTGCCGTCCGGGGAGAGGGAGCCGTAGACGCGGCCGGGCGGGGACAGGACGCTCTCGCGGCCGTCGGCGAGGTCCCGGCGGCGTACGGTGTTCAGCCCGTCGCGGTCGTCGGTGTAGAGCAGGGCGCGGCCGTCCGGGGTCCACACCGGGTTCTGGGGGTAGGCGGTCGTCTTCGCCCGGAGGATGCGGCGCGGGGCTCCGCCGGTGACGTCCGCGACCCAGAGGCCGCCGAGGGCGGCGAAGGCCACGCTGCGGCCGTCGGGCGAGAGGGCGGGCAGGTGGATCCCGCGTACGGGCAGCGGCCGTTCGGCCTCCAGGGCGTACTCCTTGATCCGGTGGCGGGGGCGGGCCACCTCCAGGGTGGCGTCGAGGGGGATCTCCTCGCCGGTGCGCTCGCGGTGGGGGCGGACGGCGCGGAAGCGCCCGTCGAGGGTGACCAGCAGCCGGTCCTCGCCGAGCCAGCGCGGGGGCGCCGGGGCGAGGTCGCCGTCGAGGGGGACGGGCCGGCCGTCGGCGTAGAGGGTCAGGTGCTCCGCCTTGCGGGGGCCGGGGGTGGCGCAGAGCCAGGCGGTGCGTCCGGCCGGGGAGAGGGCGGGGGCCAGCAGGCTGCCTTCGCCGGCGGTGTGCTCGGTGCGTACGGGGCCGGTGCCGTCGGCGGCCGCGGAGGCGAGGGTGCGGGCGGTGAGGCTGCCCTCGCCGGCGGGGGTGGCGCGGACGAACAGCACGCGGGAGCCGTCGGGGGTGAAGACGGGGTCGAAGTCCTCCCAGGCGCCGCCCTGTTCCGGGCCGTCCTGTCCGGGGACGCCGGTGAGGCGGCGCAGGCCGCCGTCGCCCAGGGCCACGGTCCAGATCCGGTACGGGCTGCCCGTCACGGGGTCGCCGCCGCGTTCGGAGCAGAAGGCGAGGGTGCGGCCGTCGGGCGACCAGGCCGGGGCGCGGTGGTCGAAGGGGCCGTCGGTGAGCCGGCGCAGCCCGGTGCCGTCGGCCCGCATCACCCAGATGTGGAAGTTCCCGCCACGGTAGGCGCACAGGGCCACCCGGCTGCCGTCCGGGGAGAGGACGGGGCGGCCGGGTTCCAGATCGGGCGGGGTGAGCCGGGTCGCCGGGGAGCCGTCGCGCGGCAGCGACCACAGGACGCCCTGGACCTCGGCGACGACGCGGTCCAGGGAGGGGGTGGCCGTGGCGGCGCCGTTGGTCGCACGGGTGAACCGCAGCCGGACCGTGTCGGACGGCTGCGCCGGGGCCCGGCCGGGGACGGCGGGCGCCGCCACCGCCTGCGGCCGGCGCAGCAGCGTCGCCAGCGTTCCGGCCGAAGCCGCCTGCAGTACCGTCCTGCGCGCGATCCGCATCCCGGCCGCCCCTCCGCGTCCCCGGTCCCGCCCTCCGGTCCCGTCGGCCTGCCGAACGACGGGGACCCCGCCCGGGCAACGGGCCCGGGAACGGGCTCACCCCGGCGGGCCCGCGTCCGCCGGGGTGAGGATATGCGGCGCGGAGGGCGTCAGGAGATGCGCATATTGGCCATCATGCCCATCGCGCCGTGGTCGAACAGGTGGCAGTGGTACACGTAGGTGCCGCGGTAGCCGGTGAAGGTGGCCTGGAGCTTGACGGTCTCGCCCGGCTTGAGCGGGACGGTGTCCTTGAGGCCGGTCTCGGGGCCGGAGGTGACCGGCTGGCCGTTGCGCTCCAGCACCCGGAACTGGACCAGGTGCATGTGGAAGTTGTGCGGGGCGAGCTTGTTGGTGTTGTGCACGGTCCAGATCTCGGTGGCACCGTAGGCGATCTCGGTGTCGATGCGGTCCATGTCGAACGTCTTGCCGTTGATGTACGCGCTGCCGCCGGGGGCCTCGTCCATGTGCATGTCGAAGTCGCGGTTGACGGTGGCCGTGCCCAGCGGGGGCAGCGTGCGCAGCGTCTCCGGGACGGAGCTGTGGTCCGGGGCGGTGTGGGTGACGCGGAACTGGAGCACCTTGCCGACGACGTCCGCCGACTCGAAGGGGGCGATGTCCTTGTTGCGGAGCTCGATGACGGTGCCGACCGGGTAGCGGGAGAAGTCGATGACCACGTCGGCGCGCTCGCCGGGGCTGATCTTGACGACGTTCGTGCGGTACGGGGCCGGCAGGAGGCCGCCGTCGGTGCCGATCTGCACCAGCTCGGAGTCGTCGGCGAGGGACAGGTCGAAGAAGCGCTGGTTGGAGGTGTTGGTGAGGCGGAAGCGGTACTTGCGGGAGGCCACCTCGAAGTACGGCCAGGCCTTGCCGTTGGCGAGGACCACGTTGCGCTTCATGAAGTCGCCCATGGCGTAGACGAGTTCGCCGCTCTCCAGGAAGCGCGCGTCGCGCAGCGAGATCGGCACGTCGTACTGGCCCGCGGGCAGCGGCAGCCGGCGCTCGACGTCGTCGGTGAGGATGTACGTGCCCGTCATGCCGCGGAAGACGTTCTCCGACTCCATGTGGTGGGCGTGGTCGTGGAACCACAGGTTCGCGTGCGGCTGGGTGTTGGGGTACGTGTACGTCTTGGTGCCGCCGCCGGCCGGGATCAGGTCCATCGGCGAGCCGTCGCTGTCCTGGGGGACGTGGGCTCCGTGGAGGTGGATCGAGGTGGGGACGGCGAGGTTGTTCGTCTGCTTGATCACCACGCGGCGGTTGGACTCCGCCTTGATGACCGGGCCGGGGAAGGAGCCGTTGAAGGTGCGCAGCGGGGTGCTCAGCCCCGGCACGATCTCCTTCGTGGCCTCCTTGAGGGTCATCCGGTAGTAGCTGGTGGTGCTGGTGGAGAAGTAGGGCGAGAGGACCGGAGGCAGCGGCATCTTCTGCGTGAACTTGGCTATGCCGGCCGCGTCGAGCTCGGCCGCGGCGGCGCGCGCGGGCTCCTTCGCGGTGGCGTTCACGACGGGCAGCAGCATGCCGCCGGTACCGACGATGCTGGTGGCCGCGACGCCTGCCTTGAGTGCGGTCCGTCGAGTGATCACTGTTCCCCCGGTGGGTACTGGCCCGGCGCCTCGCGTGCCGGTCGGACTGGTGGGCGTACTGATGTGCGGTGGTGGACGAGGAGAGAGTGCGCGAAGCCGGTGGTGCGCCGCTGGTGCGGCTGTGGAGGACCGGTGAAGAGGTGCGTCCGAACGGGGGACTTCGCGGAGTGTCCCGGGCGTGGTGTGCGCATACGGGACCAACGTGTCGCCCGGGCCGGGGATATTGGATGAATAGCGCCGTCCACGCGCCCTGCCAGGCTTTTTGACGGTTCGTCACTGTGGAGGCAATTTCGTGATGATGCGATCCGGTTCCGTTCTGGCGGCCACCGCCCTGCTCACGACACTGCTGCACGCGGCGGACGGCGCGGTCGTCGCGACTGCCAGGGCCGCTACGGGCGGGCCCCCCGCCCAGGCCCGGCGGGCGGCGCCGGACCGGCAGGCCGGGCACGCGGCGGCCCTGGCCGGGATCGGCGGGGCCGGGAACGCCGGGGCCCAGGAGTTCACCACCGCGGCCGGCCGGCTGGACCGGGTGAGCCTGTACCTGAACAGCTCGGCGGCGGCCGGACGGGTGCGGGTGCAGGTCCGGACCGTCCGGGACGACCCGGGGTCCGCGGTCGCGGACGCCGCCGTCGACCTGGCTTCGCTGGGCGGGCCCGGCGCGGGCTGGGTGGAGGTGGCGCTGTCGGCCTCCGTGCGGCCGGGCACCCGCTACTGGCTGTTCGCCCAGGCGACGACGGCCGACGGCAAGCCGGTGGTCTGGTACGGCACGCGCGGGGACACGGCGGGAGCCCCCGGTTCCCGGTACGACGAGGGCGGCTGGCGGGAGAGCGGGGGGCGGTTCGCGTTCTACGTGAACCCGTCGGGGCCGGAGCGGTGCGGGGAGGTGGAGCCCTGTTACGTCCCCGCCTCCCTGAAGCCCGCCCGTACGGCGGGGCTGCTCGCCGACGGGGGCGGGGCGGTGGAGGCGGTCGATCCGGCCTTCGCCGTCGGCGCCCGTTACGTGCCGGGCAGCAACGTGCTGGAGCTGCCGTCCGGGCGGTGGCGCTACCTGCCGGCGGGCGCGTCGAAGTCGCGGGTCGTCGCCGCGGACGACCCGGGGGCCCTGGCGCAGATCGCCGAGTCCCGGCGCTGGCTGGCCTCGGGGACGGTCCCGGGCGCTGCGGGGGCCCGGCGCGAGGCCGCCGAGCGGGCGCTGCTGTCGATGCGGGCGCTGCTGCGGCCCAACGGGGCCTTCGCCGCGGCCTGGTACCCGTTCTGGGACTTCTCCTGGCCGCGGGACTCGGCCTTCGCCGCGGCCGCGTTCGCGCACACGGGCCATGCCGAGGAGGCGTACCGGATCCTGCGCTACAACGCCGCGACCCAGCGGCCGGACGGCACCTGGGAGGCCCGGACCCGCCTCGACGGGTCGGGGCCGCCCGACTCCCGGCCGTGGCAGCTGGACGCCAACGGCTGGGTCCCCTGGGCGGCCTGGCAGTGGTACCGGACGGCGCCCGCGGCGGGCCGGGCCGAGCGGCTGCGGGCGCTGTACCCGGCGCTGGCGAAGGCGGCCGACTTCACCGCCGGCTCGCTGGACGCGCAGGGGCTGCCGCCCGCTTCCCCCGACTACTGGGAACTGCCCACCACGACCGCGAACATCGGTACCGCCGCCCCGCTGCTGGCCGGGCTGAACGCCGCCGCCGGCCTCGCCCGGGAACTGGGCCGGGACGCGGACGCCGGGCGCTGGGCGCAGGCCGCCGGCCGGCTGGAGGCGGGCATCGCGAAGCGGTTCGCGCCGCTCGGCTACGGGCGTACGGCCGACGGGCTGCACGGGCGCGACAGCGCGGCGGCGTTCATGGCGCCCCCGTTCAACACGGCGCCCGCGGACCTGCCCCGGGCCCTCGACGACACCTACCGGGAGCTGCGGCGCCCCAACGGCGGGCTGGTGCCGGGCAGCGACCCCGACCCCGGCACCCCGTGGGGGAACATCACCTGGACGGCGAGCACCTCGTTCTTCGCCCTGGCCTGGACCGCCTCGGGCGAACGCGCCAAGGGCGGCGCGGTGCTCGACTGGGTGGTGGCCCAGCGGAACCTGCTGGGCGAACTCCCGGAGACGGTGGACGCCCAGGGCCTGCCGAAGGCCGTCGTGCCGCTGGGCTGGACGGACGCCCTGGTGCTGCTGACCCTCGGCGCGCAGGAGGGCAGGGGGGCGGAGACACCGCCCAGGGCCCGTAGTTGACCCAGGAGTACACAATGGTGTTGAATCACGATCATGGGAAGGCCGAAGCAGTTCGATCCTGAAGCCGCCGTCGAGCAGGCCATGCAGGTGTTCTGGCGGCAGGGTTACGCCGCCACCACCCCGCAGGACCTGGTCGACGCGCTCGGCATCGGCAAGGGGAGCCTCTACCACGCCTTCGGCAGCAAGCACGCCCTGTTCGAGCTGGCCCTGCGGCGCTACCGCGACAGCCAGGCACTGGCGGTGATCGAACTGCTGGGCGGGGACGGCCCCGTGAAGGAGCGGCTGCGCGCCGCCCTGCGCATGCTCGTCGAGATGGACCTCACCGATCCGGACCGGCGCGGCTGCATGGCGGTCAACACCGCCGCGGAGCTGGCGGGGGCCGACGAAGTGGCCTCCGAGCTGGTGCGGCGGATGTTCGACCGTACGGAGGAGGCCCTGCGGGCGCTGGTCGAGGAGGGCCGGCGCTCCGGGGAGATCTCGCCGGACCGCGACGCCCGCGCCGTGGGGAGCATGCTGCTGAGCACGGCCGTCGGGCTGCGGCTGCTGGCGCGCGTCGCCGAGGGGCCCGAGCGCCTCTGCCTGGTGGTCGAGGCCACCGTCGACTCGCTCTGACACCCCGTCCCGCCCGCCCCGTACGGGGCGGTCTCCGGCATGCCCATGTTTTGTACCTGTAGCTCAAGAACTGGGGAACCCATGAAGCTCGGACTGCACGACAAGACCGCCGTCGTCACCGGCGCGAGCCGCGGCATAGGCCTCGCCACGGTGCGGCTGCTGGTGGAGGAGGGGGTGCGCGTCGTCGGCGCCGCCCGGACGGTCACGCCGGAACTCGCCGCCTCCGGTGCCCTCGGGGTCGCCGCCGACCTCGGCACCGCCGCCGGCGTGGCCGCCCTCGCGGAGGCCGCGCACGCCGAACTGGGCGGCGTCGACCTGCTCGTGAACAACGTGGGCGGAGGCGACCCGGAGGGCGGCCTCACCGGCTTCCTGGACAGCGACGACGCCCAGTGGGCCCGGTACCTGGACCTCAACCTGATGAGCGCGGTGCGGCTGACCCGCGCCGTCCTGCCGGGACTCGTCGAACGCCGGGGCGCCGTCGTCAACGTCTCCTCCGTCTGTTCCCGCCTGCCCGCGACCGGCCCGGTCGCCTACAGCGCGGCCAAGGCGGCACTGGGCGCGGTGACCAAGTCGCTCGCCGAGGAGTTCGGGCCCCGGGGGGTGCGCGTCAACACCGTCTCCCCCGGTCCGACCCGCACCGCGATCTGGGAGGACCCCGAGAACTTCGGCGGGCTCGTGGCCGAGGCGGCCGGGGTCGCGCACTCCGTCCTCCTGGAGCGCCTCCCGGCGGACTTCGGCCTCACCACCGGCCGGATGACCGAGGCGCACGAGGTGGCCTCGGTCGTGGTCTTCCTGCTGTCCGGCGTCGCCGGCAACGTCACGGGCGCCGACTACGTCGTCGACGGCGGGATGGTCAAGACGGTCTGACGCCGGCGGCGTCCGGGGGCCGAGGGGGGTGGGGTCATGTCGTCGGGTCGAGCCGGGAGGCGGCGGCGTCCGTGCGGGGGGCGGGGTGGGCGGAGGCGGGGGCCAGGGCGCTGCCGGCCAGCCAGGTCCGCCAGTCCACGTTCCAGTCGCCGAAGCCGTTGTCGAAGGGGGACATCCGGTCGCCGCCGCTGTTGACCACCTCGACGATGTCCCCCTCGCGGACGGTCTCGTAGAACCAGGCGGCGTCCTCGGTGGACATGCCGGTGCAGCCGTGGCTGACGTTCTCCGCCCCCTGCGCCTCGACCGACCAGGGCGCGGCGTGCACGTACTCGCCGCTCCAGGTGACCCGGGTCGCGTAGAGGACGGGCAGGTCGTAGAACTCCTTGGTGCCCTTCTGGATCCCCACGGTGTCGCCGCGCATGCGGACCTTGGCCTCCTTGCCGAGGACGACCTTGATGCCGCTGCGGGTGAGGAAGCCGGCCTTGCCGGTGGTGACCGGGATGGTGCGGATGACGCGGCCGTTGCGGCGCACGGTCATCTCGTGGGCGGCGGAGTCCGTGACGGCCTCGATCCGGTCGGCGACGGTGAACTCCAGGGGCTCGGAGGGGCCCCCGTATCCCAGGTCGCCGAGTGCGACGCCGTCGAGTCCGCTGCGGACGCGGACGACGGTGTGGGCGGGCCAGTAGGTGCGGGGCCGGAAGTGCAGGGTCGCGTCGTCGACCCAGTGCCAGGCGCCCTCGACGTGGGGTTCGGAGGTGACCTGGAGGGCCTGTTCCACACGGGCGCGGAGCTCGGGGGCGCCGGCGGGCACGGGGTGGCTGAGTTCGGCGGTGACGATCTCCCCGGCCCCGTACGTGCCGGGGCGGGGGCCGAACTCGGCGGTGAGGCGGCCCCCTTCGGTGGCGGGGCGGGCGGTGCGGAAGGCGAGGGTCACGCCGACGGGGCGGCCCTCGCCGTCCTGGGCCCCGACCCGGACGGTGTAGGCCTCCCCCGCGCGCAGGGGCTCGGTGTTGTGCCAGCGACCGCTGTCCGGGGCGACCTCCCCGGCGAGCAGGCGGCCGTGTCCGTCGTGCACGGTCACGTCGGTGAGGCGGCCCGCCTCGGCGTGGGCGAGGGCGATCTCCAGCGGGCCGCCGGCGGCGGTGGGGAGCGTGCCGGTGCTGCCGAGGGCCGGGTTCCACAGGAGGTCCGCGGTGCCGTGGGCGGTGGCCCGTACCCGCTGCTCCCGCCACGTGCCGCACGGCCCGCTCGCGAAGGCGGGGGCGGCGCACCAGCGGGCGGCGGGGGCGGGGCCGCGGTCCAGGGCCCGGGCGTCCAGGGCCCGTCCGACCACGAGGGTGACGGCCGCGTCCCGCGCGGCGGGCGCGCCGGTGTCCCGCGGGGCGTCGGCGTCCGGGGTGCGGCCGGGTGCGGCGGCGACGGCGAGCAGGGCCCCCGTCACCGCGGCCGTCGTGGTCCACGCCTTCGTCCGCGACATAGCCACGCGGCCCTCCCAGTTGTCGTGCGTGCCGGATGGCAGCATCAAAGCGACCGGAAGCCGGACCGATGATCGTACGCTCGGTCCTGCGGCCGAACGGGCACCGCAAGTGAACCCGGACGGAGCAGGGGCGGGTGGAGCGGAACGGCCCCGTCCCCGTCCCGTAGGCTCGGCGGATGGCGAAGTACTTCGACGTGCACCCCGAGAATCCTCAGCGGCGCACCATCAGCGGCGTGGCCGACAGCATCCGCTCCGGCGCGCTCATCGCATATCCCACGGACTCCTGTTTCGCGCTGGGCTGCCAGCTGGGCAACCGGGAGGGCCTGGCGCGGATCCGGCAGATCCGCGAGCTCGACGACAAGCACCACTTCACGCTCGTGTGCCAGAACTTCGCGCAGCTGGGGCAGTTCGTGCACGTGGACAACGACGTGTTCCGCGCGATCAAGGCCTCGACCCCGGGTCCCTACACCTTCATCCTCAAGGCCACCTCGGAGGTGCCGCGCCAGTTGCAGCACCCGAAGAAGAAGACGGTCGGTGTGCGGATCCCCGAGCACCTGGTGACCCAGGCGCTGCTGGAGGAACTGGGTGAGCCGCTGCTCTCCAGCACCCTGCTGCTGCCCGGCGAGGACGAGCCGATGACCCAGGGCTGGGAGATCAAGGAGCGGCTCGACCACGTGGTGGACGCCGTGGTGGACTCCGGGGACTGCGGGACCCGGCCGACCACCGTCATCGACTTCTCCAGCGGGGAGGCCGAGATCGTCCGCAGGGGTGCGGGCGACACCTCCCGCTTCGAGTAGCCAGGCAGCGGCCCGGCGGCCGGGCTCCGGGCCCGGCTCCCCTCAGGTGATCCCGTAGCGGCGGACCGTCTCCTCCTGCTGGGCGATGCGGTGCATGGCCCGGAGGATCGGTTCGAGGAGGATGGTGGCGGCGACGGCCGCCTCCACCTGCTCGGTGTCGGAGGGGTAGGTCTCCGTGAAGTCCAGGTCGTGGACGGCGACCTGGTGCATCATCCGGGCGTAGGGGGTCATCATCTCCGCGTCCCACGGATAGCCCAGCCTGATCAGCGAGGCGACGGCCTCGACCAGAGACCTGTGGTCGGGGTTGAGGGGGGCCAGTTCACGGGCGCTCTCCCAGCCCACGTCGTCCAGCAGCCGGTCCACCTCCCGCCGCGCCGTGGCCAGGGCCTCGTCCTCCTCCCCGGCGTCCGGCGCGGACGGGTGCGGCAGCGCCCAATGGGCCGCGCCCAGGCGGATCGTGCGGCCCAGGGAGTCGTCGTCCACGTGCTTGAGCACCTCCCGCGCCGCCGCCACCGAGAGCCCGCCGACCTGGAGCAGGGTGCGGACCAGGCGCAGCCGGCGCAGGTGGGCCTCCTCGTATTCGGCGGTGGTGGCGCTGATCCGTCTGCCGGGCGGCAACAGGCCTTCGCGCAGGTAGTACTTGATGGTCGCGGTGGAGACGCCACTGCGCTCGCTCAGCTCTGACAGCCGCATCCCTTGCGCCTTTCCTCGGATAGCGTCACTATCTCATCAGGCCCTGTTGGACAGCGACGCTATCCAACCCCAGACATCCGGAGGCCCCGTGTTCGCCAAGCCGGTTCCGGGC
Source organism: Streptomyces sp. 3211.6 (assembly GCF_003634815.1). Lineage (NCBI taxonomy): Bacteria > Bacillati > Actinomycetota > Actinomycetes > Kitasatosporales > Streptomycetaceae > Streptomyces > Streptomyces sp. 3211.6. Next base: position 539,448 of record NZ_RBXC01000001.1, read on the forward strand.
CGCGCCACGGCAGCCCTCGAGGGTGACGCCGTGGTCCTGCTCATCGGGATGCGCATCAACCGCTTCTGGGCCGTGCACTCCTGGCTGCCCCTGTTCACCGGCATGCCGCGGATGCTGCGCGAGCTGAAGAGGGACCGGGCCCGCGGACTGCTGAACCACGTGCTGCTGACGGCCTCGCCGCGCACGTACTACGTGGTCCAGTACTGGGAGTCCAAGGAGAAGCTCTACGCCTACGCGGCGGCGCCGGACGCGCTGCACCACCGGATGTGGGCGGCCGTCAACCGCAAGGACCGGGCCGGGAAGATGCGCCGGCACGTGGGCCTCTGGCACGAGACGTACGTCGTGCCCCAGGGCTCGTACGAGGCGATCTACTTCGACATGCCGCCCTTCGGGCTGGCGGCGGCCACGGGGGTGCTGCCGCTGGAGCAGCGGGGGCGCCGCGCCGCCGACCGCTTCGCCTACCGTCCGGCGGCGGCGGACGCACCGAAGCGATAGGGAGAACCATGTTCCAGCAGGGCAGTACCCGCAGCACCGCCGTACGGCGGGCCGGCCTCGTGGCGGCGCTCGGACTGAGCCTCGCGCTCGTGACCGCGTGCGACGGGAAGGGCGGGGCGTCCGGGGCGTCCTCCTCGTCGAAGGACAGGAGCGGGTCGTGGCAGGCCGGCGACTGCGGCGGCCCCGACCCCAAGCAGACGCCGGACGGCTACCGGGCGCTGGGCTGCGACGACCCCGGCGCCACCTTCAAGGCGCTGGAGGTCACCTCGGCCGGGATCCTCCCCGGCTCGGTCCAGTGCCCGGCCGGGACGGACCTGATGATTCGGGTGTCCGTGTCGTACGGGTCCTCCAAGGACGGGTCCAAGGGCGGCGGGATCCCCACCCACACCGTCTGCGGCCGCAACCTCTCCGGCGACCACCCCGGGGACGCGGGGGCCGGCGGCGGGCAGCTCGTGAAGGGCGACTGCGTCTCCTCCTCCGCGCAGGAGGTGGCCTGCGCGACCGCCGGGCACGACGCCTTCAAGGTGCTCGACCTGGTCAAGGAGAAGGAGCAGTGCCCGGCGGGCACCAGCGAGCCGATGGAGCTGACCCTCTCGATCGGGCGCCCGTACGACGTGATCTGCACGGCGCCCGTGTAGGGCGTGCCGCCGGGCCCGGCAAAGAGGGGGCAAAGCCGGAAGGCGGGCCGGGCGGGGGCGGCCCACGATGGAGACATGAGCACGGGACGCTACGAGCTGACGTTCCCCGGCGGCGCCGGGACGGGCGAGGACACCGTGGTCGTGGACCGCACCGAGGCGACCGGGCCCGGCGGGCACCCGGTGTACGCCGACGCCACGGGCATCGTCCGCGCGGAGATCAGCGACCGGGGCGAGGTCCGCATGCTGGCCACGGGCGGGCACCAGGCCCCCTCCCAGTCCGTGACGGCGCGCCCCGTACCCGGCTCCTGACCGCGCCTTCCCGGGTGTGGGCCGACGGTGCGAAACCCGGCCGCTCCCCCTCGCGCCTGCGGCCGCCACGCCCGCGCCCCGTCCGATAGTCGCCTGGGCCCCCGTACAGGGGCCCGTTCGGCGACCCCGGAGGGACAGCGATGGACAGCGCAGGACTGCCGCGCCGCACGGCCCTGCTGGCCGGCGGGCTGGCGGCGTTCGCCGTGGGCACGCTCTCGGCCTGCACGGCGACGGCCACCACCCCGTCCGGCGGTGTCAGGGGCCGCCCCGAGCCCGCCGCACCCAACCCCACGGCGAGCACGCCGGCCGCAGCCTACGCACGGCTGATGGAGGGCAACAAGCGGTGGGTGGACGGCAACCTCCAGCACCCCGACCGGGACCCGACGCGCCGTCAGCTGGTGGCCCAGAGCCAGACGCCGTTCGCGGTGGTCCTGTCCTGCATCGACTCCCGGGTGGCGCCGGAGCTGCTGTTCGACACCGGGCTCGGTGACATCTACGTCCTGCGCACCGGCGGGCAGGCCGTCGGCCCGGTGGTCACGGGCTCCGTGGAGTACGGGCCGATGACCTCCGCCACCCCGCTGGTCCTCGTACTCGGCCACCAGCGCTGCGGGGCGATCGACGCCGCGTACAAGTCGGCACGCGACGGGAAGCCCCTGCCGGGGAACCTGGAGGCGATCGCCAAGGCCCTGCGTCCGGCGTACGAACAGGCGGTCAGGGAGGGCGGCCCTGACCCGGTGGACCGGATGGTCCGCGCCCAGGTCCGGCTGACCGCCGACGAGCTGCGCGCCAATGCCGACCTCGCTCCCCTGGTCCGCAAGGGCTCCCTGTCGGTGGTCGGCGGCTACTACTCGCTCGACACCGGCGCGGTGGAGATCCTGACGGGCGCCCCGCCGGGCGGCACGGCCAGCACCACCCCGGAGCCCTCCGGGACGCCCGCCGGCACCCTGACGCCCTCCGCGGCCCCGGCCCCCAGCGGCAGCGCGACGCCCTCCGGGACCGGCCTGCCGACGGAGAAGCCCCTGCCCACCGGCCTCCCCTCCTGAGCGGCTCCGCCGCCGGGAACGCCACAGCCCCCTGCCGGGCCGCGGGAACGCGGTCCGGCAGGGGGCTGACCGGGCACACCGGCGGCCTCAGGCCGGCTGCGCCCGCGCCGGCTCGGCCGGGGCGCTCTGCACCGGCTTCGGGGCCGGGTAGACCGCCTCCCGCGGCAGCCTGGGCTCCAGGCGCAGCACGCCCAGGGCCGAGACCGTCGCGCCCACCGCGAGGACCAGCCACATCGCCGTCGGCGACAGGGTGAGCAGGGCCGTGAGGACGGCCGGGGCCAGCGCGCTGGGCACCGCCCAGGAGAGCTGGTAGACGGCCAGGTGGCGGCCCCGCGTCTCCTCGGGCGCGGCCTGCGCGCACAGCGCCGAGGCCGTGGCGCCGTGCAGCAGCTCGCCCGCCGTGAACAGGACCGTCGCGGCGAAGATGCCGACCAGGATGACGGAGTTGTCGCCCACGGCGGCGAGGGTGGCGAAGACCACGAACGAGGCCGCGAACACGGCCGCGCCCAGGGCCACCGCACGGGAGCGGCGGAAGGCGACGAGCGCCCGGGTGACCGGGATCTGCAACAGCGCGATCCCGACCGTGTTGACGGCGTACAGGACACCGACCAGCGAGGTGGACGCCCCCAGGTCCTGGGTGACGTACGCCGGGATGCCGACGGCGAGCACCGTGTAGCCGAACGCGGTCGGCACGTTGAGCAGGGTCAGGGCCAGGAAGGGCCGGTTGCGCGCCACCAGCCGGTAGCCGCCCTTGCGGGAGACCCGGGTGGCCGCCGCGCCGGGGGCCGTCCGCGGGATCGGGATGGACCCGAAGCAGACGGCCGCCAGCACGTATCCGGCCGCGGTGCAGAACACGATCACGTAGTAGAACGCGTCGCTTCCCAGGGCCAGGACCCCGCCCGCGATCAGACCGCCCACGCCCAGGCCGGCGTTGCGCAGGCTGCGCTGCGCGGCGAGCAGCTTGTCCCGCTCCGTGCCCTTGACGAACTCGGCGATGAACGACTGGATGGCCGGCGGGAACGAGGTGTCGCCCAGGGCCACCAGCAGGATCACGCAGAACATCGTGTAGCCGTTGTCCACCAGCGGGTACGTGCAGAAGCCCGCGGCCCGCAGCAGGTACCCGCCGGTGACGACGGCCTTGGCGCCGAACCGGTCGATGAGGACGCCCGCCGCCGGGTTGCTGATCAGGCCGATCACGGCGGCGGCCGTCATCAGGGTGCCCACCTGGGTCAGCGGCAGCCCCGTCACGTGGTGGAAGTACAGCAGCGACAGCGGCAGGTACATGCCGGCGCCGGTGGCGTCGACGACCATGCCCAGCATGTAGCGCGTCTTCGCCGACAGGCGGCCCCCCGTCATGACGCGTCCCCGATCACGCTGTGTTCGCGCACCCACTCGCCGAGCTCGCGCAGCCGGCGCTCGCACTCCGTGCGGTTGGGCGCGTTGCCGACGGCGGCGGCCAGGAAGTCGGAGGAGCCGGAGGCCGGGGCGATGACCTGGCCCTCCTCGGCGTAGAGCCAGAACCCGTCGAGCCAGGGCTCGTCGGGGACCGCGGGCAGCTCGCGCACCAGACCGGGCCGCTTCATCATCAGCAGCTGGCCCGCCATGTGGCGCGGCCTCGGCAGCCCGGCCGGGTCGTCGCCCTTGCGTACGGCCTCATGGAGCGGGTGACCGGCCTCGGCGCGGACGGCGTACTCGCCGATGTGCACCCCGAACAGGCTGTGGAAGACCTCGCGGATCTTGGCGCCGCCGGGGCGGCAGGCGATCTCGCACAGCACCAGACGGTCGTCGGGGGTGAGGAAGACCTCCATGTGGAAGGCGTGGTCGCGCAGCCGGGAACCCTCGGGGGCCAGGGCGGCCAGGACCCGCTCGGCGAGGTCGAGCAGGCGCGGGGTGACCGGGTCGTCCTCGTCGAGGGTGAGGTCGATGCGCGGGCCGGGGTCGGAGGCGAAGGAGGACAGGTCGTACTGGTACTGCGAGGGCCAGGCCATCGCGACGCGGCCGTCGCGCACCACGCCGTCGACGTGGCACATGCGGCCCGGGACGAAGCCCTCCAGCAGGACGTCGTCGCGCTCGCCGGCCGCGTACACCTCGCCCAGGGTCTCCTCGAAGGAGGCCTCGTCGTGGAGGATGCGCAGGCCGATCGCGTTGAAGCCGCTGCGCTCCTTGAAGACCAGGGGGAAGCCCTCGGCTTCGGCGAAGGTGCGGGCCTCGTCGGCGGTGCGGGGCTGGACCCAGGCGGCGACCTCGATGCCCGAGGCCTGGGCGCGGGTCTTCATCAGCGCCTTGTCGCGGAAGGGCTTGACGTCGTCCTTCCAGGGGCCGCGCAGCCCGAGGCGCTGGCGCAGCCGGGCGGCGAGGTCCATGTCGCCCTCGTGCAGGGCGGCCACGCCGGTGATGCGGTGCTCCGCCATGAGTTCGAGGGCGCGGGCCTCGAACTCCGGGGCGTCGAAGTCCTCGTGGATCTCCAGGCGGGTGTAGCCGAGGTTGCCGTCGGGGACCCTCTCGCCGGCGAGCTCGATCTTCTCGCGGTTGGCGAGGACCACGATGTCGCCGGTGTGGTCCGGGAGCCAGGATCGGTACGGGAACGGCTCCAGCGGGTTGCGGTGGATGATCAGCAGGTTCTCGCGGGGGGCGATCTCGGAGGGCTGCGCGAGGACGGTGGCGCCGTCGGGGTGGGCCAGGGTGATGCGGATGTGCTCGCGGATCACCTCGGCGCCGCGGCGGATCGCCGCCGTGGTGTCCTCGGCGGCGACGGCGATCAGGCCGAGCCGGTCCCAGTTGTCGGTGAGCACGCGCACGCCGTCGCCGGGCTTGGCGCCGACGGTGACGGAGATGACCCCCTCGGCGGCGCGGGCCTCGTCCAGGCCGGCGACGGACTCCACGGTGGTGCCCGGGGTGCCGACCAGGGCGCGCACGGCGGCGCCGCCGTGCGCCTGCGGCCGGTCGGGCAGCTCCTCGACCAGGCCGAAGGGGTGGCCGACGGCGAGGGTGACCAGGTCGACGCCGAAGGCGCTGCGCACCAGTTCGGGGATGGAGTCGCCGCCGATGCGGTTGTGGCCCTCGATGACGCGCGGGCCCTTGGCGGTGAGGCGGACCTCGGTGTGGCAGACGCCGTCGCGCATGCCCATCACGTCGAGGAAGCCGCGTATGCCCTCGCGTATCGCCGCGTCGTCGGCCTCGGAGAGCCGGGCCGGGACCGCGTGGCCCAGCTCGGCGAAGTGGCCGTCCGAGGTGAACTTCTCGGTGATGGTGACGATCACGTGGCGGCCGGCGAAGCTGAAGGACTCGACGCTGAACTCGGGGCCGTCGAGGAACTCCTCCATGAGGAAGTCCTTGAGGACGAAGAGGGAGGAGACCCGGTCGGTGCGGGTGCCGGAGAGCCGGGTGACCTCGTCCCAGACCCGGTCGGCGTCCTCGGGGCCCGCCACCCGCATGACGCCGATGCTCGCGGTGGCGTCGACGGGCTTGACGATGAAGGGGAAGCCGTAGGAGGCGCCGAAGGCGTCCAGGTCCTCACGGGTCTTCAGGGAGCGGGCGCCCACCGCGTGGTCCGGGTCGTGCTCGGCGACGTAGCGGCGCATGGCGGCCTTGTCCCGGATGCGGGCGGTGACCTCGTAGCCGGTGCCCCCGAGCCCGTAGAGGTCGTTGATCCGGCCCGCGTTCTCCAGTCCCGGCTCGGTGAGGGAGACGGCCGCGGCGAAGCCGGGGCTCTCGTGCCAGGCCCGCACCAGGGGCTCGACCAGGGACCACTCGGTGAAGTCGACGACCTCCACGGCCGCGGCGAGGCGGTTCTGCAGCTCGCTCACCTTGGTCGGGTGCTGAAGGAGCAGCACGTTCAGCCCCAGGTCGTGGGCCTTCTGCACGGTCTCGTCGGTTCCACCGACGAGCAGCAGGGTGCGCTCGGGGTTCATTCGCTCTCTTCTCCCCCTGCGGCGGCAGGGAATTTCGGGCTCGTACTCGGGCGGGCGTCGGGGTGCGGACGGTGGGGGGCGGGGCCCGGTCGGCCGTTCAGGGCCGGCCGGCGGTGTGGTCTTCCGGCCACCAGCTGAGGTAGCGCTCGCCGCTGTCGGCGAACACGGTCGCCACGACCGCGTCCGACAGGTCGTGCCGGCGGGCGAGTTCGAGGCAGCCGTACGCGGCGGCGCCCGCGGAGATCCCGACGAGGAGCCCCGTGCGGGCGGCGAGGGCACGCGTGGTGGCGGCGGCGTCCGCGTCGTCGACGGCGATCACCTCGTCGATGAGGTGGACATCGGTGACGGGGCTGATGAAACCGCCGTTGAGGCCGGGGATGCGGTGCGGGCCGGGCGCGCCGCCGGAGAGCAGCGCGGAGCCGGCGGGCTCGACGGCGACCACCTTCAGGGCGGGGTTGCACTCGCGGAGGTAGCGTGCGATGCCGGTGAGGGTGCCGCCGGTGCCGACCCCGCACACCAGGTAGTCGACCTGGCCGCCGGAGTCGCGCCAGATCTCGGGCCCGGTCGTCTCGTAGTGGGCGCGCACGTTGTCGGGGTTCTCGTGCTGGCGCGCGTACCAGGAGCCGGGCATCTGCGCGTGCAGCTCCTCGGCGCGCTCGACGCAGGCGCGGAAGCCGAGGGTGTGGTCGGTGAACTCGACGTCGGCGCCCAGCATGCGCAGGGTCAGCACCCGCTCGCTGGAGGCGTTGGAGGGCAGGACGATCAGACACCGGTAGCCGCGGGAGGCGGAGAGCGCGGCGAGGGCGATGCCGGTGTTGCCGGAGGTCGACTCGATGACGGTGGCACCGGGCACCAGCGCGCCGGACTCCTCGGCGGCCCGCAGCATGAAGAGGGCGGCCCGGTCCTTGATGCTGGACAGCGGGTTGGCGGCCTCCAGCTTGGCGAGGACCCGGGCGGTGGCGGGCAGACCGTCGAGCTGGAGCCGCAGGAGCGGGGTGTCGCCTACGAGGTCCTCGAAGGATGCCGCGATGCGGCGGGTGGTGAGCGCGTTGTCCACGTGCCTCCCCCTTTGGTGCTGGACGTGCGGGCGGTCCTTCGAAAAGTAGCCAGCTGCGGTGGTGCGCGATTGGTGCCCGGCTCGCGGGGGGCTTGAGTCTCGCTCGCGCACCACCCGCGGTGGTGACCGGCCTGCCCCTGCCCTAGAGGGCGTTGAGGTCGACGGCCTCGGCCATCGCCCGGTAGCCGGCGTCGTTGAGGTGGAGGCGGTCGGCGAAGGCGAAGTCGGCCTTGAGCTTCTCCGGGTGCTCCGGGTCGGCCACCGCGCGGTCGAAGTCCACGACGGCGTCGTAGGCTCCGCTGGTGCGGATCCACTGGTTGACCTCGGCCCGCACCTGCTCGCCCTGCGCGGTCCAGTAGGCGGAGTCCCCGTAGGGCGGGACCGTGCCGCCGATGATCCTCACGCCGCGGGCGTGGGCCTCGCGGATCAGCTCGCGGTATCCGGCGATGATCTGCTGGGCGGTGACCCGGGGGCCGGTGGTGCAGCGGTCCTGGACCCCGTCGGGCTGGACGATGTCGTTGGTGCCCTCCAGGACGATCACGGCGGCGGTGTCGGGGCGGCCGAGGGCGTCGCGGCGGAAGCGGTTCAGGGCGCTCTCGCCGAAGCAGGGCGAGTCGGTGAGCACCTTGTTGCCGCCGATGCCCGCGTTGAGCACCGGCCGCGCGGCCCCCTGGGCGGCGAGGCGTCCGGCGAGGGCGTCGGAGTAGCGGCGGTCGGCACCGGGGGTGGCGCCGAAGCCGTCCGAGAGGGAGTCCCCGAAGGTGACGACCGCGCTGCGGCGCGGTCCGGGGGCGGCCGGGTCCAGCACGTCGATCCCGGCCAGGTAGTACCAGGAGAAGCTCTGGTCGCCCGCGCCCGAGAAGGCGTCCGCGGCGGAGTCGCGCAGGTGGTTGCCGGCGGCCCGGAAGGAGGTGGCCATGGCGACGTTGTGGAAGGTGGCGGGGCCGGTCGGGCCCTGGAAGTACAGGGTGACGGTGAGCTGTTCGAAGGCCTGGACGGGCAGGGCGACGGCGTCGCTGGACCGCTCCGCGCCGGCCGGGAGGGTCACCGAGCCCGCGCCCCCGAAACGCAGCGTGCGGACGGTCTCCGGCCGGACGGCGGCGCCCCCGGCGCTCTTGGCGACGGTCGCGCCGGTCAGCCGCAGCGGGGTCTTGCCGTAGGCGTTGGAGAGCCGGACGCGCAGCTCGCCGCCCTGGGCCCCGGCCCGGATCACCTGGCGCACCGACTGGTCGGCGAAGCCCTCCTCGGACCAGTTGGGGAACCAGTCGGTGTGGGTGGGGGCCTGCGGGGAGGTACCCCAGGCGCTGTGCCAGGGGCTGCCGTACGCGGCTGCGGCGGGGGTGGCGGTGGTGGCGGCCGCGGCCAGGAGGGCGGCGGCGAGCGGGGCGGCGAGAGCGGTCTTGTTCTTGTTCACACCACCCTGACGCGGTCCGGCCCGCGGATGTGACAGGAGGGACGGAGTTTTTTCCGGCCGACCGAGCCCGGCCCGGCCCGGCCCGGCCTGGGCAGGGCAGGGCAGGGCAGGGCGGTCCTTCAGCGGCGCAGGCCCGCGAGCTTGTCCGGGTTGACCTGGATGCGGAGGTTGCGGACCAGGCCGTTCTCCAGGTCGTAGGTGAGCGCGGCGGTCGGGGCGCCGTCCAGCTCCGCGAGGACGCCGAGCTCCCCGTTGATCAGGGCGGGGGTGATGGTGACCCCGGCGTTGGCGGGCCTGGCGAGCACGCCGAAGAGCCAGCGGGCCACGTGGTCGGGCCCGTACAGCGGGCGGCGGGCGGCACTGACCTTGCCGCCGCCGTCCGACCAGGCGGTCACGTCGGGGGCGAGCATCTCCAGGACGGCGTTGATGTCGCCCCCGGCGCAGGCGGTCAGGAAGCGGTCCGTGACGCGCTCGCGCTCCGCGGCGTCGGTGTCGAAGCGCGGCCGCCGGGCGGCGATGTGCTTGCGCGCACGGGAGGAGATCTGCCGGACGGCAGGCTCCTCGCGGTCGAGGAAGCCGGCGATCTCCGCGTGCGAGAAGCCGAAGACCTCGCGCAGCACGAACACCGCCCGTTCCAGGGGCGAGAGCGTCTCCAGGACGACCAGCATCGCCATGGAGACGCTTTCGGCGAGCTCCCGGTCCTGCGCCACGTCGGGCGAGGTGAGCAGGGGCTCCGGGAGCCAGGGGCCGATGTACTCCTCCCGGGTGGCACGGGCGGAGGTGAGGCGGTTCAGGGAGAGGTTGGTGACCGTGCGCACGAGGTACGCCTTGGGGTGGCGCACCTCCGAGCGGTCGGCCTTGTTCCAGCTCAGCCAGGCGTCCTGGACGATGTCCTCGGCGTCGCTGACGGTACCGAGCATGCGGTAGGCGGTGGCGAAGAGCAGCCTTCGGTGCTCGTCGAAGGGGTCCGTCTCGGATTCGGTCGTGATCACCGTTCGATTCTGCCCGGGGTGCGGTGCCCGTATCTCCCCGGGGCCGCCGGGCGGTGGGGAGTTGGGGCTAGGTCGTCTCTTTCGGATCTTGCCGGTTAAGCCCGCGTCGGTCGGTGCCGTGCATCGGCGCCTTGGCGGGGCGCCGCCGTACTGGACGTACTTGGTGCCCCGCCAAGGCTGGGGGCACCTCCCAGCGGTAGCTGGGGGAGAGGTGCGGTGCCGGGCGGCGCGGGCCAGGCGAGATCCGGAAGAGACGGCCTAGACCAGGGTGCGTACTCGCTGGTCGCGGAGGTCGTAGCGGGCGGCGGCCACGACGAGTCGGCCGGCGGAGACCGCGCGGGCCAGGTCGGGTTCGGCGGCGAGCCGGTCGCGGGTGCGGCGGGCGTGGGCGTCGATGGTGGCGGCGACGCGGGCGTCGCCCTGCTGTGCGTGGTCGATGGACGGGCGTATCTGGTCGGCCAGGTACTGGATGTGGGCGGGGAGCCGGCCGCCCGTCTCGTCGGCGTGGACGGCCGCGCCGACGGCACCGCAGGACTGGTGGCCGAGGACCAGGACCAGGGGGACGGCCAGTTCCAGCACCCCGTAGGCGATGCTGCCGAGCACGGCCTCGTCCAGTACCTCGCCGGCCGAGCGGACGGTCAGCAGGTCGCCGAGCCCCTGGTCGAAGACGAGCTCGGGCGGGACGCGGGAGTCCACGCAGCCGAGGACGACGGCGAAGGGGTGCTGCCCGGTGGCGAGCCGCAGCCGGGTCGACGGCGACTCGTGCGGGTGCTCCTCGCGGAGGGTGCGCCAGCGCCGGTTGCCGGCCTCCAGTTCGCGCAGGGCCTGCCGGGGTGTGGTGGGGCGGCCGGCGGTGCCCGGCGACGGGGCGGCGGAGGCGGGGAAGGCGGGGCCGAGGGCGAGGACGGATCCGGCGGCGGCCGTACCGGCGACGGCGGTGCGCAGCAGGGCGCGCCGGCTGGGCGCGGCCCCGTCGCGCATCGGATTCACGTTCGGCGCGTGCGTGTTCGACGACATGCGCGCCAGCATGGCGCTTTACCGGCCCTTGACCCAAGCGTGCGGGAACGGTTGTCCGAAACACCCCTGTCACCGGCTCAATCGCCCGTGCCGGACGTCCGCAGTGCGACGACGGCCGTCCGGCCTGCGGTGCGGACCCGGCACGGCTCCGGCGGGGCTTGCAGCAAGACGGCGTCGTACGGGCCGAGTTCGACGGGCCCCTCCGGGTGGTCGAGCCGGGCCGGGCCGTCCAGGGCGACGACCAGGAGCGTGGTGCCCGGCGGGGCGGAGAGGGGGAGCACGCCCCGGACGACGGCGGTGTGCGCCTCGACGCGGCCGCGCCGGTACATCACGTTGAAGTTCACCACGGGACCGCCCAGCAGCCGGCAGCCGGTCGGCTCGTCCCCGGGGAAGTCGCAGGGCGCGTACCGCTCGTCCACGCGCCGGGGTGCGCCGGCGACCGTGAGGTCCATGCCGGCGCCCTCGGCGAGGGTGAGGGTGCGGTCGACTCCCGGGAACTGCGAGAAGGGTCCGTCGGCGGCGACTTCGGCGAGGCTGACCCGCCAGCCGAAGTCCTCCGTCCCGGCGCCCTCGGGCGCGGCCGCGATCTCGCGGGTGACCCCGCCGCCGTTCTTCCAGGGCACCGCGCTGCGGTCGGCGGCGCGCAGGATCCGGAGGACGGCGGGGCCGGGCATGCGGGGGTTTCCTTCCCTCGGTGGACCGGTACGGAGCCGGGCGGTGGGCCGAGCCTAACCCGCCTGGTTCACGGCGAAGTCGTCGCCGCGGACGGGGCCCTGCGCGTACCAGCCGTGGAGGTAGACCGTGACGGTTCCGGAGGCGCCGGTGGTGAAGGGCACCGTCAGCTTGGTCCAGCCGGTGGCGCTGGTCCACGTGCTGGCGTTGGCCCCGCCCCGGACGCCCAGGTAGGCGTAGCTGCCCTGGACCCAGCCGCTGAGGGCGTAGGCGGTGTTGGGGGCCAGGGTGAGGGTCTGGGCGCATTCGCCGGTGTGGGCGGAGTCGGGGTTGCCCTGGAGGGCGTACGTGCCCGCGTGGACCGGGGCCGTCACGACCGCGCCGCCGTTCTCGCAGGTCCAGGGGGCCAGGGAGCCGCTCTCGAAGCCGCCGTTGACGAGGGCGCCGCTGCCGCCGCCCGGGCCGGAGACGGTGAGGGTGAAGGCGGCGCCGTGGCTGGTCTTCCCGGCGGCGGTGACGGTGAGCGGGTAGGTGCCGGGTGCGGCGGTGGCCGAGGCGGCGACCGTGAGCTTCGCGGTGGCCCCGGCGGTGACCGAGTCGGGGGTGAGGGTGGCGGTGACGCCGGCGGGGGCCCCGGAGACGGTCAGCGCGAGGGGCTGGGCCGCACCGGAGGTCACCTGGGTGGAGACGGTGGCGGTGGCGGTCCCGCCGGGGGCGACGGAGGCGGAGCCGGGGGCCACGGAGACCGAGAAGTCGTCGGCGGCCGGTCCGCCGCCGCCGGTGAACGGGGCGAAGGTACGGGTGAAGTACCAGGGGTCCTGGGCGATGCCGGAGCAGGTGTCGGAGCCGCCGGTGCCGGGGCAGCCGCCGTTGTCGCGCTGGAGGGCCCAGAAGGAGAGGGTGTTGATGCCCTTGGACACCGCCCAGTCGTAGACGGCGGTGGCGTTGGCGGTGGTGAAGGTCTCGGCGGGGCCGTAGTCGTCGATGCCCGGCATCTCGGTGACCCCGATCATGCCCCACAGCTGCGCGGGGGTCCGGTCCGGGTAGAGGGCGGCCAGCTGGTCGTGGAGGCCGGTGGCGGCGGTGCGGGTGTCGGCGGCCATGTCGTGGGCGGCGCCGTCGTAGTAGTCGAAGGTCATCAGGTTGACCACGTCGACCCTGGCCCCGGCGGCCTTGGCGCTCTTGAGGACGGCCAGTCCGCTGCTCGCGAGTCCGCTCGTGGTGGTGGGGAGGGTGTAGGAGATCTGGAGGGGGCGGCCGGAGGCGGCGGCCCAGTCCTGCAGCTTCTTGATCGCTTGGTTGCGGCGGTCGACGGCCGCCTTGTCGGTCAGGGACTTGTCCTCGATGTCCATGTCGAGGCGGCTGACGTCATAGGTGGTGACGAGCTTCTGGTAGGCGGCGGCGATCGAGTCGACGCTGGTGCAGCTGTCGGCGATCTCGGTGCCCCCGCTGTCGGCCGCGTAGCCGCCGAAGGAGGGGATGACGTCGCCGCCGCGCGCGCGGATCGCGGCGAAGTCGGCGCCGAAGACGGAGTCGGCGACGGGCTGCTGGGTGGAGCCGTTCCAGTACGGGGTGCAGGAGCCCTTGGCCTCGGTCTGGACGAAGGCCATCGTCAGGTACTTCGCACCGGACTTCTGCGCGAGGTCGGCGGGGCTGTCGGAGGAGTACGCCTCGAAGTAGGGGGCGAAGACGTGCGCGGGCAGTGGGGTGGCCGCGCGGGGAGTGGCCGCCTGGGCGGGCCCGGCGCCGGCGGCGGCTAGCAGTCCGGCGGCGGTGGCGAGGGTGGCGCAGGCCGCGCTTAAGCGGCGGAGGGCATGCTGACGCAGTCTCAACGAAGGCTCCCGGTGGGGCGCGAGCGAACGGGCGGACGCCTCATGATTGGTCTGGACCAGCCCTGGGTCAAGGGGTCCGTCCGATGCCCGCGCCAGCGGGGGCCGGGAGGCTCAGCGCAGGATGCCCGCCTGCCGGGCGGCGCGGATCCAGGAGGGGAACTCCGACAGGAGCCGGTCGTACAGCTCGGGGTCCGGGATCCGGTCGATGTCGTCCACGGCGAAGAAGCCGACGTTGTCGACCCGGCGGCCGGGCATGGTGCCGAAGCGTTCCAGCACACCGAAGCCGGCCCTGCCGAGGCCGACGAACTGCCAGAACACCGGCTCCTCCACGGCCTCCCGCAGCTCCCGCTCGATCTCGGCGTTGCGGTAGACCCCGCCGTCGGAGAAGAACAGGACGAGGGTGGGCGCGGGCACCGGGTGGGCCCGGACGAAGGCGCGTACCTCGGCGATGACCTTCTGTTCCTCGTTCTGGAATCCCACCTGCCGCATGTCCACCTGGCCGGGGAGCAGGCCCTTGGGCGGCTTGTTGCGGCCGAAGAGGCTCATCTGGCCGACGCGCACGTGCAGCCGCAGCCACTCCGGGAGGTCGCCGATGGCGAGGTCGGGCAGCCGGGCGGGGTTGGTGGCGAAGGTCCAGGCCTGCATCTCGCCGTCGTCGTCCAGCTGCGCGGCGACCGCGGCCATCCGCTCCACCACGCCCGCCACGGTGCCGCGGGCGTAGAGGGTGCTCATCGAACCGGAGGCGTCGAGCACGAGGACGACACGGGCGGTGACGTCGGTGGCGCCGGCCTTGCGGAGGCTGACGGCCACCTGCTCCTTGCGCAGCGAGAGGCGCTCGCGCATCTCCGGCGGGAGCCACTCCTCGCCCTTGACCAGGCGTACGACGGCCTCGGCGGGCGCCGGGCCGGTACCGGGGAGCGTGGCCGGGGCTGGGGCCGGAGCTCGCGTGGCCGCCGGAGCCATGGGCCGTACCGGCTCGGGGGCCGCGACCGGGGCCGGGGAGGGGTTCGGCGCGGACGCGGGCCAGGACGTGGGCGCGGCCGGGGGCCGGGCCGGGGCGGGAGCCGGCGCGGAAGACCGCCCGGGCACCCGGGCCTGAGGGGGTGTCGGGGCCGGCGGGGCGTCGTCCACGGTGATGCCGTAGTCCGTCGCCAGTCCCGCGAGGCCGCTCGCGTACCCCTGGCCGACGGCCCGGAACTTCCAGGCGCCGGCCCGCCGGTAGAGCTCCCCGCCCACCAGGGCGGTCTCCGGCCCGGCCTCCATCGGGAAGTGGGCCACCTCGGCCCCCGACACCGCGTCGAGCAGCCGCAGCCGGAGCCCGGGGACCTGGCCGAAGGTGCCGCCGTCGGCGGAGGCGCACAGCAGTACGCGCTCGATGTCCGGCTCCAGGGCGGCCAGGTCGACCTCGAGCGCGTCGGCTCCCGGCCGCTTGCCCGCGTGGCGTACGGCGCCGGAGGCGTGCCCGGGTTGGTTGTAGAAGACGAAGTCACCGTCGGAGCGGACCCGTCCGCGGCCGGTCAGCAGCAGCGCGGACGCGTCCACGTCGGGCACGCCCGGCCCCGCGGACCAGCCGAGCACGGCTCTGACGGAGGCTGCCGCGACCGGCAGGTTGGCGCCTTTGCTCATGGTCGTCACATCGCACAGTCTGCCCGGTGGATCCTTCCCCGGGCACCCGAACGCGGACGGGCGGCGGCCGGACCGCCGGTTCCGGAGTCCGGAGCCCGGGGGTCCGGGGTCCGGGCCGCCGCCCCGGGTGCTCAGCCGCTGAACTCCGCCGTGCGGACGGGCGAGGCCTCGGCCAGGGCGCGGGTGACCCCCTCGACGCCCGCGCGCAGCCCGTAGACGGGGGTGGCGGGCTGCTGGCGCCAGGAGTCGTCGATGCCGCCCGCGTCGACGGTGTCGAAACCGAGCTCGTCGATCAGCGCGCGGACGGCCTTCTTCGCCCCCTCGTCGTCACCGGCGACGGGCAGGGCCATGCGGTCCGGGTCGCCGGCGGGGCGGGGCCGCTCCAGGAGGTCGATCGCGTAGGTGCCGTTGAAGGCCTTGACGACCGGGTGGCCCAGCTGGCGTTCGATCCAGCGGCTCTCGGTCAGGCCCTCGTCCTCGACGGCGGCGATGCGGCCGTCGCGCTCGCGCGGGTAGTAGTTGTTGGTGTCGATGACGGTGAAGCCCTCCGCGGCCCCCTCGAAGATTCCGGCGGGCAGTCCGGGCACGTTCTTGAAGGGGACGGTGACCACGACGATCTCGGCGCCGCGGGCCGCCTCGGTCACGGTGACGGGGGTGGCCCCGGTCTCCTCGGCGAGGGCGGCCAGGGTCTCGGGGCCGCGGGAGTTGGCGACGCGGACCTCGTGACCGAGGGAGGTGAGCCGGCGGGTGAGGTTGCCGCCGATGTTGCCGGCGCCGATGATGCCGATCTTCATGAGCTCTCCAGTGCGTACGGAGTCGGATATCGCGTCCTTCGCAACCTCCGGCCCCTCCACCGCATTCCGCCGCCGCCCGGACCCGGGGGAACAGATCACCCGTACGGGCGAAATCCCGCCATCTCCGGGACAAGGAGAACCTGTTGCCGTCGTGTCCGCGTCTTCCGGGGCAGCCGGGGACCGTACCGGCAGCAGCACGCGATCAGGGGAAAGGTACCGACCGATGCTCCAGTTCCCGTCCAAGCGCGCCACGTCCGCAGCCCTCGCCGCCACCGCGGGTGCGGCCGCCCTCTCCTTCGCCCTCGTCTCCGGCACCTCGGCCACGGCCGCCGCGCCGCCGTCCGTCTCCGGCAGCCCGGAAGGCGCGTTCACCCGGATCGCCGACTTCTACGGCTCCTACATCGACGCGGTCTACGACGGCGACGGCCGGACCGCGGACCAGCTGCGCGCCTTCTACCTCTCCGAGCCCCTGCGGCGTGAGCTGACGCAGTGGGAGGCCGCCAACCACGCCGACGGGGTGCTGCGTGCGCAGAACGTGCCGCTGAAGTGGAAGGTGACCTCCGTCGACAGCGGGATGGGCAAGACCAACGCCGCCATCACCCTGACCTGGAGCGGCACCACCACCACGGTCCACGTCCAGGCCGACCTGGCGACCCGGAAGATCACCTCGATCCGGGACTGATCCCGCACGCGCCGGTGGGGCCCGCCCGGGGCGGGCCCCACCGGTCGCCGGGCGGCGTCTCAGGCGCCGCTCGCCCCGAGCATCTCCTCGCGCTCCACGATCTTCACGCGCTCGCGGCCCTGCGGCTCGCCCAGCGCCTTCTCGGCGGCGTCCAGCGCGTACCAGCCCTCCCAGGTGGTGTAGCGGACCTGCCGCTCGGCGAGGAAGGCCTCGACCGCCTCCGGCTCGGGGGCGGCGGGGGTGAGGAGCCGGCCCCGGGCGTGGTCCTCGAGGAGGTTGGCGACGGTCTCGTTGGCGTCGCCCTTGGTGTGGCCGATCAGGCCGATGGGGCCGCGCCGGATCCAGCCGGTGACGTAGGTCGAGGCCATGTGCTCGCCGCCCTCCATCACGCGGCCGCCCTCGTCCGGGACGGTGCCGGACTCGACGTCCCAGGGGAGCTTGGGCAGTTCGTCGGAGAGGTAGCCGACGGCCCGGTAGACGGACTGGACGTCCCACGTGGTGAACTCGCCGGTGCCCTTGACGTTGCCCGTGCCGTCGAGCTCGGTGCGCTCGGTGCGCAGGCCGACGACCTTGCCGTCCTCGCCGAGGATCTCGGCCGGGGACTCGAAGAAGTGCAGGAACAGCTTGTGCGGTCGGTCGCCGATGTCGCGGATCGCCCAGTTCTCCAGGGTCTTGGCGACCATGTCCGCCTGCTTGTTGGAGCGGCGGGTGGTGATCGAGCCCTCGTCGTAGTCGATGTCCTCGGGGTTGACGATGACCTCGATGTTGGGCGAGTGGTCGAGCTCGCGCAGCTCCATCGGGCTGAACTTCGCCTGCGCGGGGCCGCGGCGGCCGAAGACGTGGACCTCGAGCGCCTTGTTGGCCTTGAGGCCGTCGTAGACGTTCGGCGGGATCTCGGTGGGCAGCAGCTCGTCGGCGGTCTTGGCGAGGATGCGGGCGACGTCGAGGGCGACGTTGCCGACGCCGAGGACGGCGACCTTCTCGGCCTCCAGCGGCCAGGTGCGCGGCACGTCCGGGTGGCCGTCGTACCAGGAGACGAAGTCGGCGGCGCCGTAGGAGCCGTCGAGCTCGATGCCGGGGATGCCGAGGGCCCGGTCGGCGGTGGCGCCGGTGGAGAAGACCACGGCGTCGTAGAAGGAGCGCAGCTCGTCGAGGGAGATGTCGCCGGGGTAGTCGACGTTGCCGAAGAGGCGGACCTGCGGCTTGTCGAGGACCTGATGCAGGGCGGTGATGATGCCCTTGATGCGGGGGTGGTCGGGGGCGACCCCGTAGCGGATCAGGCCGAAGGGGGCGGGCATGCGCTCGAAGACGTCGATGGAGACACCGGGGTCGGCAGCCGCCTCGGACTTCAGCAGCGCGTCGGCCGCGTAGATACCGGCGGGGCCGGCGCCGACGATTGCTACCCGCAGAGGGCGAGGCATGACTGGGTTCCCTTCGACCGACAATCTGACTGATCAAGGAAACCCTAAACTAAGGCGACCCTAACCCCGTACCCGCCTCCCGTTTATGCCCCCATAAGGCGATCTTATGACAAGCCAAAGCCTGACTTCTGCCTGACCGTACGCTGACCCCGGACACGGGGCTCCGGGATCAGCCCGCGTATTCGGTCAGGTCGAGGCTGTGCAGGGTGACCGGCGCTCCGGTGGCGGGGTCGGCGGCTTCGCCGTCCTGGGCCATGCCGAGCTTGCGGATCACGTTGGCGGACTCGTCGTTGCCGGCCCGGTTGACGGCGACCACCCGGTCGAGGCCGCGGTCCTGGAGGGCGAACTCCAGGGTGGCCTGGGCCGCTTCGGAGGCGTAGCCCTGGCCCCAGAAGGGCCGGCCGATGCGCCAGACGATCTGCACCTGGTGTCGCGTCTGGGGCAGGTCGTCATCGGCGGCGGACAGGCCGACGGCCCCGATCAGCTCGCCGGAGGCCAGCAGCTCGACCGCGAAGACGCCGAAGCCCTCGTCGTCCCACTCCTCCTCCCAGAGCTCGATGGTCTCGGCGGTCCCGTCCAGGTCGAGGACGGAGCCGTCGCCGATCCAGCGCATCACCTCCGGATCCGAGGTGATCTCCGAAAGGGGGACGAGGTCGTCGTCGGTCCAGCGGCGCAGGAGCAGGCGGGGGGTGCGGATCTCGGTCATGCCCCCCATCCTGCCGAACCGGCCGCGACCAGGGGTAATCGGGGCCGGGCCGCGGCCGGGCTCAGCCGACGGTGATCTGGTCCAGCTTGGCGCGCAGGTAGGCGTGCGAGTCGACCGGCTCGTGCGCCACCCGGCCCACCGGGGCGGGCAGGGGTTCCACACGGGTGTGGGCGTCGCACTCGTAGAAGTAGACCAGCGAGACCAGCTCCTCCGCCGGGGCGTGCGCCGGCGGCGGCAGGACCCGGTGGCGGCCCGCCCGCCACCGGTCGCCGGTCCAGCGGGCCAGCAGGTCTCCGATGTTGACGGTGAGCGCCGCCGGATCGTACGGGGCGTCCTGCCAGCCGTCGGCATCGGTGTGGATCTGGAGCCCGCCCGCGCCCTCCTCGCGGTCCAGGACGGTGACCGTGCCGAAGTCCGTGTGCGGCCCGATCCGGAACTGTCCGGGCAGCGGCTGCCCGACGGTCTCCGCGCCGGGGTACCAGTTGAGGTTGAACCCCCAGGTGGGGTGGCCGGTGTGGCGGGTGAAGTGGTCCTCCGGCAGGGCCAGGGCCACCGCGAGCAGTTCCAGCAGCTCATCGGAGAGGGCCCGCATCGCCGCCAGGTAAGCGGTCACGGGCTCCCGCAGGCCCGGTACCTCGGCGGGCCAGACGTTCGGCCGGAACCATTCGGCGTCCACCGAGGGCACGCCGGTGGGCTCGTCGGCCGCGAAGGACCAGGACTCCTTCAGGTCGGGGGGCGAGGCCGTCCCCTCGGTGTAGCCGTTGGCCTCGGCGCCGGGGCCGAGCCAGCCCCGTCCGCCGACGCTGACCGCGTACGGCTGCTTCACCTCGGGCGGCAGCCGGAAGAAGGACCTCGCGGCCTCGCGGATCCGGGCGGGCAGGCAGGGGTCCACCCCGTGCCCGGTGACCAGCAGGAACCCCGCCGATCGCAGCGCCTCGTCCACCCGGCCCGCGATCCGGGCGCGTTCGGCGGGGCCGCCGGAGCGCCAGGGGCCGAGATCGATGACGGGGACCTGGGAGCTCGCCATGGAAGCCTGCCTTCCGCACGGGGACGTGACGAACAGTAGGGGTTCAGGGGCGTTCGAGGCCGCTGCACGGCGGCGAGTAGTCCAGATAGGGCATGTACGAGGCCCACTGCGCGCGCGTGATCCGCGGGCCGGTGTGCGCGCAGGCCCCGGCGAGGGCGCGGTCGAGGTCGGTCGCGGCCAGCCGGAGGGTGCTGTCGTAGCCGCCGGAGGCCAGGACCGTCCCGTCGGGGCTGAAGGCCACGGAGCCGACGGCGGTGACGTGGCCGGTCAGGGTGGCGAGCGGCGCGGGGCGGGCGCCGCGGGCCACGCTCCACAGCCGGACCGTCCGGTCGTCGCTCGCGCTGGCGAGGGTGCGGCCGTCGGGGCCGAAGGCCACCGCGCCGACGACGTCGGTGTGTCCGGTCAGGGTGGCGAGCGGGGCGGGCCGGCGCGGCTCGGTCAGGTCCCAGAGCCGGACCGGGGTCCGGCCGCCGGAGGCGGTGGCGAGGGTGCGGCCGTCGGGGGCGAAGGCCACGGAGAACACGGGGGTGTCGTGGCCGCCGACGACCGCCAGCGACTCGGGCCGGGTGCGGTCGCCCACGTCGGTCAGCCGGACGGTGGTGTCCTCGCCGCCGGTGGCGAGGATCCGGCCGTCCGGACTGAAGGCCACCGCGCGCACGGTGTCCCGGTGTCCGGGCACGGCGGCGGTCTCGGTGGGACCGGTGGGGTCGGTGACGTCCCACAGGCGGACGGAGCCGCCCGCTCCGGCGGTGGCCAGGGTGCGGCCGTCGGGGCTGAAGGCGAGGGCGCGCACGTCGCTCTCCCGCGCGGGGAGTGCGGCGGCGACGCTGGCGTGGGCGGGGTCGGTGACGTCCCAGAGCCGGACCGCGCCGTCGGCCGCGGCGGTGGCCAGGGTGTGGCCGTCCGGCCGGTAGGCGAGGGCGCGCAGGGGGGCGCCCTCGCCGCCGAGGGTGGCCACGGGGTCGGGCCGGCCGCCGCCCCGGGTCTGCCACAGCCGGGCGGTGCGGTCCCCGCTCGCGGTGGCGAGCTGGCGGCCGTCGGGACGGTAGGCGACGGCGACGACCTCCTTGGCGTGCGCGGGCAGCGAGGTCATCAGCGCGGACAGGAGGCCGTCGCGGGTCCGGGCGGTCGGCGAGAGCCGGTAGGCCGTCAGACCCAGCTGGACCGCGAGGCCCGGTTCGGCCGCGGCCACGCCGGCGGAGGTCTCGGCGAGGTTCTGGGCGACCGCGTCGTTGCGCTGCCGGGTGACCTCGTCCTCCGCGCGTACGGCGCTGCCGGTGGCGACGGCGGCCACCACGACGAGGCCGGCGAGCGCGCCGACCAGCAGCCGCAGCCGGCGGGTGCGGCGGCGGGCCGAGTCCCCGGCGGCGGCCTCGGCGGCGGTGCCCGCGGCCAGGAACTCCGCTTCCGCGGCGGTCAGGACGGGGCCCCCGGCGGCGGTGAGTTCGCGGGCCAGGGCGAGCGGGGCGCCGCGGAGCAGGGCTCCGGGGTCACGGCCCACGGCCTCCCAGGCGCGGGCGGCCTCGGCGAGCTGGCGGTGGCGGCGCAGCCGCTCGCGGTCGTCGGTGAGCCAGCCGCGCAGCCGGGGCCAGGCCCGGATGAGGGCCTCGTGGGTGAGCTCGACGGCTCCGTCGCCGAGGGTGAGCAGGCGCAGGGCGGCCGCCCGGGCGAGGACGGTACGGGTGTCGGCGTCCTGGCCGAGTTCGGACCGGTCGACGGGCCGTTTGGTGTCCTCGGTGCCCTCGCCGAGGGCGATGAGGTGGACGAAGATCCGCCGGGCCAGGCGCTGCTGGGGGGCGGAAAGGGAGTCGTACAGGGCTTCGGCGGACTGGGCGAGGGCCCCCTCGAAGCCGCCGGCGGCGTGGAACCCGTCCAGGGTGAGGGCCGCGCCCCGGCGCCGCCGCCAGGTCTCCAGCAGGGAGTGCGAGAGCAGCGGCAGGACGCCGACCTGGCCGTGCGCGTGGGCGACGAGGGTGGCCTGGAGGCCTCCTTCGACGGTGAGTCCGGCCCGGCGGGCGGGTTCCACGACGGCCCGGCGCAGTTCGGCGGCGCTCATCGGGCCGACGACGACCTGGGCCTCGCGGAGCACGTCGACGAGTTCGGGGTGGCGGGTGCAGTGGGCGTAGAAGTCGGCGCGCACGCCGAGGACCACCCGGCAGCCGGAGCCGGGGCGCCGGGCGGCCGCGACGAGTCCGGTGACGAACCGGGTGCGCTCGGCGGGGTCGGCGCAGACGGTGAAGACCTCCTCGAACTGGTCCACGACCAGCACCCGTTCGGCCGTACCGGGGCCGGTGGCGGGGTCCGTGCCGGGCTCGGGGGCGGCGGCGAGGGCCCGGCGGGCGCGGTCGAGGGGGTGCGGGCCGGGGGTGAGGACGGTGACCCCGCGGGCCGGGGTGTCGGCGTGCAGCCGGGGCAGCAGGCCCGCGTGCAGGAGCGAGGACTTGCCGGCCCCGGAGGCGCCGACGAGGGCGACCACCCGGTGCCGGGTCAGGGCGTCGAACAGGTCCTCCACGAGGCGTTCTCGGCCGAAGAAGAGGGCCGCGTCCTCGGTCCGGAAGGGCGCCAGGCCGACGTACGGGAGCCCCTGCGCGGCCGGCGCCCGCGGCTCGCCGGCCCCGGCGGGGCGCGGTCCGGCGCCGTCCGCGGCGAGTTCCACGGCGGCGGCGTGCCAGCGGGCTTCCCACTTCCCCACGTCCCCGCCGCAGGCGCGGACGTAGGCGAGGGTGACGTCCAGGCTGGGCAGCCGGCGTCCGGCGGCGGCGCCGGACAGGGTGGCGACGGAGTAGTGGGCGCGCTCGGCCATGTCGCGGTACGGCGGCGAGCCGGCCTCGTGGCGCAGCCGGCGCAGGGCGGTGGCGAACTCCAGCAGAGGCCCGTCCTCCCCTTCCAGCGGACGTTCCTTGCGTGCCATGCGCCACCCCTTCCCCCGGGCCCGCTTTCGACCTGCCGGGGTGGATTGTTCAGCAATTGTTTGTTCAGTTCCAGGGCGCCGACGGCGAACAACGCGGGACGGCTACACCTGGGTCGGACGGCGGACCGCACAGGGCGGCGCCCACACCCTCGGAGGGGGTCGGGACGGATGAGGCGAGGACGAACGGCCCCGGTGGCGGCGGCCCTGACGGCGGCGCTGGCCCTGGCCGGATGCGCGGCCTCAGGGGCTCCGGAGCCGGAGCGGGCCGCCGCGGCGGAGCGGGCGTCCGCGGCGGAGCCGACCGCCGGGCAGTCCCGCGTCCTGGCCCGCGCCGAGCAGATCCTGATCAGCCGCTGCATGTCCGCGCGGGGCTTCGCGTACGCCGTCACCGAGCCCGTCCGGGAGGAGGGGGCCGCACGCTCCTTCCCGTACGGGGTGGACGACGTGGACTGGGCCCGCGCCCACGGCTACGGCGGGCGGGCGGAGCGGGCCGCGGCCGAGGCCCGGGCGGCCGACCCCAACCAGCTCTACTTCCACCGGCTCCCGGCCCGCGAGCGCGCGGCGGCCCGGACCGCGCTGATGGGCGCCTCCCCCACGGGCCTGTCGGCCACCGCGCCCACCGGCATGACCCTGACGGCCAGTACCGACGGGTGCATCGCCCGGGCGCAGCGGGCCCTTTACGGGGATCTGGCCGTCTGGTTCCGCGTCAAGGTCGTCACGATGAACCTGCGGCCCGCCCGGGAGGAGCGGGTGCGCCACGACGTCCGGTACGCGGAGGCGGTCGGCCGGTGGGCGGCCTGCATGAAGGAGGCGGGCCGGCCGTACGCCTCGCCGGCCGATTCCCGGCAGGCGGCGGCCGCCCTCGCCGACGGCCTCCCGCCGGACCGGGCCGACGCCGCCGAGACCGCCCTGGCGGTCACCGAAGCGACCTGCGCGACCAGCACTCCGCTGGGCCGGGTCTCCCAAGCTCTGGACCGTGCCTACGGGGAGGAAGTCCGCTCGCGCCACCAGGACGACATCACCCTCGGCCACCGGCTCCAGAACGCCGCGCTCCCGACCGCGGAGCGCGTCGTGTCCCAGTTCGACCGAGCGACATCATCCGGAGGTTCCCGTGGATAAGTTCCGTACGACGATGCTGGCCTGCGCCCTCGCCCTGCCCCTGCTGGCCTTCCCCGGCGCGCTGGGCACCGCAGCCGCCGCCCCGGCCGACGCCTCCGGCGTGGCGGCCGACGGCAACTACTGGGTGTGGGCGGACACCAACCGGGGCGGTCCGGCCTGCGGCTGGAGCGGCAACGACGCCGACTGGCGCACCTGTGGCGCCGGGAACAACTTCGACATGAACGACCGGGCCTCGTCCTGGTGGAACAACGGCTACTCGGGCGCGCTGGGCGACGTCCGGGTCTACGAGGACATCAACTACGGCGGGGCCTCGACCTGTGCCCCGAACGGCTCGGCGGGCAACATCCCGTGGGAGTGGAACGACCGGATCTCCTCCCACAAGTGGGTGACCAACTGCGGCTTCTGACCCGCCGCGCCCCCACGGCCCGCCGCCCCCACCGGGCGGCGGGCCCCGGCGCGGGGCGGACCCTTCCGTGGCCCCCCGCGGCGCGGGCGGCCGCTATCCGGGCAGTTCCGTCCCGCAGCGGGAGCAGTAGGCGGCCGCGGGTTCGGTGGTGAGGCGGCCGCAGGCGGGGCAGACCCGGTTCAGGAGGCAGGCCGGTTCGCCGCCCTCGGCGGGGGCGGCGGGGGCGATGCCGAGGCCCGGGCGGCGGGTGTGCACCGTCAGGTACGCCAGGCCCTCGGGCCCCGCCGTCAGCGCGCGCCGGGTGCCGCGCGGCAGCCAGCACGCCGAGTGGGGCCGCAGCGCGTGCGGGCCGTCCGGCGTGTCGAGCCGGCCCCCGCCGGTCACGACCACGAGCAGGACGTCGAGAAGGGGCTCGGTGTGCTCCTCGATGGCCGCGCCGGGCCGCAGCCGGACCAGGTTGGAGTCCAGTGCGCGCCCGGCGCCGGTGAGCCGCCACAGCGCTCCGGTCGAGTCCTCACGGGCTTCGGCGATCACCGCGTCGAGGTCCGTCAGGACCCCGGCGGGACGGGGTGGGGTCATCATCCGTGCCGGTCCTTCCCTGCTTTCGGCCTGCCTTCGCAGTCATACACGATCACGTCGGCCGCCCCGCCGCGGTTCGCCGCGGGTCCTCCTCCCGGGGGACGGCGGCCGGCCCCGCTGCCGGGCCGTGCACACGTGGCCGATACAGTCATGTCCGGATCGCGTCGGCCGCACACGCGCCGGCCGCGCGGCCCCGCCCTCCGGTCGACCACCGCGACGGGTGCGGCCGCCCGCCCTCCGTGCCCCCGGCCCCGCACCGAAATCCTGCTCCCGCATGCCTACCGCGACCACCCGTACGACCACTACGACCACCACCCACGTATCGCCCGCCACGCACGTCACGCCCGTCACGGCGCCCGGAGCCCCGCCCCGGCCGAGTGCCGTCGCGGCCTTCCACAGCGTCAGCGCCGCCACGACCGTCCTGCTGGCCCTCGTGGCCATCGGCGCGGCGATCCACGAGCCGGTGCTCATACCCCCGCTCGCCGCCAGCGCCGCGCTCGTGCACAGCGCCCCCACCCTGCCGCTGGCCCAGCCGCGCGGGGTGGTGGTCGGCCATCTGATCGGCGCGGCCTGCGGCTACGCGGTGCTCGCCGCGGCCGGGAGCTCCGCCTGGGCGGCGGCCCTGGCGGCCGGGCTCACCCTGGCCCTGCTGACCCTGGCCCGCACCCCGCACTCCCCTGCCGTGGCCACGGCGGTGGTGACCGTGCTCCAGTCCCCGGCGCCCGCCCGGTTCGTGCCGCTGCTGTTCGGCTCGACGGTCCTCCTGGTCCTCACCGGTTACGCCGGCTCCCGCATCCGCCGCACCGCCCCGAGGTACCCCGCCTACTGGTGGTGATGACCTGCGGGCGCGCCTGCGCCGCACCGAGGGGGCCCGGGCGCTACTCCTTGTCCGTGGAGATTTCGACGAGGGACGTGTTCGGGGCCCCCTGCTGGGTGAGCCTGATGGCCCGCGACCTGGAGGCCTCCCAGCGCTTCTACGGTGCGGTCGTGGGCTGGACCTTCCGTCCGGCCCGCTTCGGTTCGGCCTTCTCGCTGGCCATTCAGGACGGCGTGCCGGTCGCGGGGATCGGGGCGCTGGCGAGCGATCTGGCCGTGGCGGTGGCCTGGACCCCGTACTTCGCCGTCGACGACGTCGACGTGGCGGCGGCCCGGATCCGCGAGCGCGTCGGCACGGTGGCGGTGGGGCCGGTCTCCTTCCCCGGCGGCGGCCGGGCGGCGCTGGTCGCCGACCCCGACGGGGCGGTGTTCGGGATCTGGCAGGGACCGGTCACCGCGGGCTGGCGCGTGGGCCTGGGCCCGGCGCCCGCCTGGCTGGAGCTGCGCACCCGCAACGCCTTCGACGCGGCCCTCTTCTACGGGGAGGTGCTGGAGTGGGCCACGGGCCGCACCGGCTGCTGCGAGGTCTCGTACGAGGAGGAGCAAGTCGTCCTCCGCCAGGGCGGGGAGCCGGTCGCCCGCCTGGACAGCGGCCCCGTGGAAGTGGGCGCGTACACCCCCCACACCCGTCCGCGCTGGCACGTCCACTTCCGCGTCCCGGAGCTGGAACCGGCGGTGGAGGCGGCCCTCGAACTCGGCGGCCGGACCGTCTCGGTGGTCACCTCGGACGGCAGGGAACGGTCGATCATGCTGCGCGACCCGGACGGCGCCCTGTTCACCCTCACCGAACGGGTCGCGGGGCCGGAGGCCGAGGGACCGGCCTGAGCCGGCCGCCGGGCCGCCCGGACGCGAGGTGCCGGGGAGCCGGATCAGCCCAGGAAGCTCAGCCGGACCCGGCGCTCGGGGTTGTCCCGGTTCGTGTCGACCAGGCAGACGGACTGCCAGGTCCCGAGCTGGAGCCGGCCGCCGACGACCGGCAGGGTCGCGTGCGGGGGGACGAACGCCGGCAGGACGTGGTCGCGGCCGTGCCCCGGGGAGCCGTGCCGGTGCTGCCAGCGGTCGTCGGCGGGGAGCAGGGTGCCGAGCGCCGCGAGCAGGTCGTCGTCGCTGCCGGCGCCCGTCTCGATCACGGCGATGCCCGCGGTCGCGTGCGGGACGAAGACGTTGAGCAGGCCGTCGCGGCCGGCCGCCTCCTCGGCGAGGAAGCGCTCGCAGTCGCGGGTCAGGTCGGTGACGGTCTCGGCGCGGCCGGTGGTCAGGTCGAGGACGCGGGTGGTGAATCGGTCGGACATGCCGCCCATGATCGCGCACCCGCCGCCGTTGCGCCGCCGCGCGCTCGCCGCCGCCCGGGGGCGTTGGGACACTGGCAGCGTGAGGAGGTGCCCATGGACCCCGTGGCGGCGCTGGACCGGATCGCCTTCCTGCTGGAACGGGCGCAGGCCCCCACCTACCGGGTCCGGGCCTTCCGTACGGCGGCGGCGGCGCTGACCCGCATGGGCGAGGCGGAGACGGCCGGGCGGGCGGACGCCGGGACGCTGGAGGCCGTCAGGGGCATCGGGCCGAAGACCGCCCAGGTGGTGCGCGAGGCACTGCTCGGGGAGGTCCCGGCTTACCTGCGGGTGCTGGAGGAGGAAGCCGCGGCGATGCCCGAGGGGCCGCCGCCCGACCCCGCCGCCGTCGCGCTGCGCGCGGCCCTGCGCGGGGACTGCCACCTGCATTCGGACTGGTCGGACGGCGGGAGCCCGATCGAGGCGATGGGCCGGGCGGCGGCCGGGCTCGGGCACGACTGGGCGGTGCTGACGGACCATTCGCCGAGCCTGACGGTCGCCCGGGGCCTGTCGCCGGAGCGGCTGCGCGAGCAGCTGGACGTGGTGGCGGAGCTGAACGGGCGGTGGGCGCCGTTCCGGCTGCTCACCGGGATCGAGTGCGACATCCTGCTCGACGGCTCGCTCGACCAGGAGCCGGAGCTGCTGGACCGGCTCGACGTGGTGGTGGGGTCCGTGCACTCCAAGCTGCGGATGGAGGCTCCGGCGATGACCCGGCGCCTGCTGGCGGCGGTGCGCAATCCGCTGATGGACGTCCTCGGGCACTGCACGGGCCGGCTGGTGACCGGCCGGACCCGGCCGGAGTCCACGTTCGACGCCGCGGCCGTGTTCGCGGCCTGCGCGGAGTCGGGTACGGCCGTGGAGGTCAACAGCCGTCCCGAACGGCTGGACCCGCCCCGCCGGCTGCTGCGGCTGGCGGTGGAGGCGGGTGTCTTCTTCGCGATCGACACCGACGCCCACGCCCCGGGCCAGCTCGACTGGCAGATCCTGGGCTGCGAACGGGCGGTGGAGTGCGGGGTCCCGCCGGAGCGGGTGGTCAACACCTGGCCGGCCGAGGACCTGCTGGCCTGGACCCGCACCCGGCGGGCGCCGGCTTAGGGCCTGTCGTCAAAGTCCCGTCGTCGCCCGCGGGGCAGACGGGACTTTGACGACAGGCCCTGGGCCGCGGCGGCCGGGGCGTCCCCTGTGCGGCCGGGGCCGCTCCCCGGCCCCGGGGACCGGCACGGGACGCCGCGGAGCGGTCCGGCGGGCCCGTCACCAGGCCGGTGCCTGGCCGGCGCTGCGGGCCAGGAGCAGCAGGACGTCGCCGCCCGCGACCGCCAGCACCCCGAGGAACGGGATCCGGCCCGGCGCCCGGGCCGTGGCCAGGAGCAGGGCGCCGGTCAGGGCGAGGAGGGTCCAGCCGTACGGGGTGACGTGCCCCGGCGGGCCCAGGACCAGCAGGGCCGCCGAGCCGAGGACCAGGAGCGCGGCCAGCGCGGCCGAGGCGCGGGCGCCGAGACGCTGCGGGAGCCCGCGTACGCCCGTGGCGAGGTCGTCGGCGATGTCGGGCACGACGTTGGCGAAGTGGGCGCCCGCGCCGAGCAGTGCGGCGGCGCCGGTCAGCCAGGGTGGCGGCCAGGGCGCGCCGGGCAGGCCGAGGGTCACGAAGGCGGGGAGCAGGCCGAAGGCGAGGGCGTACGGGAGCCAGGAGGCGGCCGTGCCCTTGAGCCGCAGGTTGTACGCCCAGGCCGCCGCGACCCCGGTGAGGTGCGCGGCCCCGGCCGCCGGGCCGGCGGCCAGGGACAGCGGTACGCACAGGGCCAGCGCGGCGAGGGCGGCGGCGGTCACGGCGGCGGCCGGGACCCCGCCCGTGGCCAGGGGTTTGTCACGGCGGCCGGCGGCCCGGTCGCGGCGCAGGTCGAGGCGGTCGTTGGACCAGCCCACCGAGAGCTGCCCGGCCGCGACGGCGCCCGCCGTCAGGGCGGAGCCGGCGGGCCCGCGCCCGGCGGCGGCCGCGAGGACGGCGGCGAAGACGGTGACGGCGGCGGCCGGAAGGGGGTGGCAGGCCCTCAGCAGGCCGCCCACCGGGACCGCCGGCAGGGGAAAGGCGGGAGAGCGGGCGGGCACGGCGCCACGCTACGCCGTGACGGCACATCGGGAGGCTCCCTTTCGCGCGCTTCTGCCCGATTGGCACCGTTCTTCCCTATGTTGGGCCAATGACCCGTGTCCTGTCGGTGAGCAGCGTGTTCCCGCCCCACCGGTATCCGCAGGCCCAGATCACGGAGGCGCTGGTGCGGTGTCTGCCGCCCGGCGCCGACGCGGCGCTGCTGCGCCGGGTGCACGCCTCGGTGCGGGTCGGGTCCCGCCACCTGGCGCAGCCGCTGGAACGTTACGGCCCGGACGGCGACTTCGGCACCTCCAACGCCCTGTTCCTGCGTACGGCCCTGGAGCTCGGCGCCGAGGCGGTCGGGCGCGCCCTCGACGGGGCCGGCCTGGCGGCGCCGGACATCGGGCTGGTGGTGTCGACGACCGTCACCGGGCTCGCCACCCCGTCCCTGGAGGCCCGGCTCGCCTCCCGCACCGGACTGCGGCCCGGCGTGCGGCGCGTCCCGCTCTTCGGGCTGGGCTGCGCGGCGGGCGCAGCCGGGCTGGGGATGCTGCACGAGCAGCTGGCCGGACGCCCCGGGCAGGCCGCGCTGCTGCTGTCCACGGAGCTGTGCTCGCTGACCCTCCAGCCCACCGACACCTCGATGGCGAACCTGGTGGCGGGCGCCCTGTTCGGCGACGGCTGCGGCGCCCTGGTCGCCGTGGGGGCGGAGCACCCCCTCCACGACCGCGGCACCGGCGGGCCGTGGGTGCTGGACGCGCGCGGGCGCCTCTACCCGGGCACCGAGCACCTCCTCGGCTGGGACATCGGCCACTGGGGCCTGCGCATGGTGCTGGGCCGGGAGCTGCCCGAGCTGGTCGGGCTGCACGTGGTGGAGGAGGTCGAGTCCTTCCTGGCCGGGCACGACCTCAAACCCGCCGACGTCGACGTGTGGATCTGCCATCCGGGCGGCCCCAGGATCCTCGACGTGCTGGCCGGCTCCCTGGGGCTGCCCGGGCACGCCCTCGCGGCGAGCCGGCGTTCACTGGCGACCGTGGGGAACCTCTCCTCCGCGTCCGTCCTGCACATCCTCGGCGCCGTCCAGGCCGCCGGGCCGCCCGCGCCCGGATCGACGGGGCTGATGCTCGCCTTCGGTCCGGGTTTCGCCTCCGAACTCGTCCTGCTGCGCTGGTGAGGTGCCCATGCCGCTGTTCCCGTCACTCCAGACGCTGACCCCGTCGACCCCTCTGACCTGGTACTTCCTCCTCCTTGCTCTGGTCGCCGCAGAGCGGCTGGCCGAACTTGCCACGGCCCGGCGCAATGCCGCCTGGAGCCTGGCGCGCGGCGGCCGGGAGTACGGCCGCGGCCACTACCCGGCCATCGTCGCCCTGCACGTCGCCCTGCTCGCGGGCTGCGCGGCGGAGGCCGCGCACCGGTCCTTCCTGCCCGCGCTCGGCTGGCCGGCGCTCGCGGTGGTGGTGGCGGCGCAGGGGCTGCGCTGGTGGTGCGTGCTGTCCCTGGGCCCGCGCTGGAACACCCGGGTCATCGTGGTGCCCGGGCTGCCCCTGGTGGCGGCGGGGCCGTACCGGCTGCTGCGGCACCCGAACTACGCGGCGGTGGTGCTGGAGGGTCTGGCGCTGCCGCTGGTACACACGGCGTGGGTGACCGCGCTCGTTTTCACCCTGCTCAACGCCCTGCTGCTGCGGGTGCGGATCCGCTGCGAGAACACCGCGCTCACCTACGCCCGGACGGCCGATCCGCTGCTGGGCCTGGTCCGGTGATCGACCTGCTGGTGGCGGGCGGCGGCCCGGCCGGGCTGGCGACCGCGATCCACGGGGCGCTGGCCGGACTGGAAGTGGTGGTCCTGGAACCGCGGCCCACGCCGATCGACAAGGCCTGCGGAGAGGGGCTGATGCCGGGCGCGGTGCGACGGTTCGAGGAACTGGGCGTTGCGGTGACGGGCCGTCCGTTCCGTGGCATCGGCTATGTGGACGAGGTGACGGGGCTGCGCGCGGAGGCGCTCTTCCGCTCCGGCCCCGGGCGCGGCTGCCGCCGTACGGACCTCCAGGCCGCGCTCGCCGACCGCGCGGCGGGGCTCGGCGTACGGGTCCTCGCGCGGCGCGTCGGGGAGGTCCGCCAGGACGGACGGCGGGTGTGCGCGGCCGGGCTGACGGCCCGGTACCTGGTGGCGGCGGACGGACTGCACTCGCCGGTGCGGCGCGGGCTGGGCCTGGGGGTACCGGCCGCGCCGGGACGGGCCGCCCGGTACGGGCTGCGCCGCCACTACGCGGTGGAGCCGTGGAGCGACCTGGTCGAGGTGCACTGGGCGCGCGGCGCGGAGGCGTACGTGACCCCGCTCGGGGCGGACCGGATCGGGGTGGCGGTGCTGACCTCGGAGCAGGCCCCGTTCGACGTACAGCTGGCCCGCTTCCCCCTGCTGACGGCCCGGCTGCCGCCACCGCCCGGCCGGGGCCCGGGGGTGCGCGGGGCCGGACCGCTGCGGCAGCGGGCGCGGACCCGGGTGGCGGGGCGGGTGCTGTTCGTGGGGGACGCGGCGGGGTACGTGGACGCCCTGACCGGGGAGGGACTGACCCTGGCGGTGTCGGCGGCGGGCGCGCTCGTGCGCTGCGTACGCGAGGGCCGGCCGCAGGAGTACGAACGGGCCTGGCGGGACCTGTCGCGCGGCTACCGCACGCTGACCTCGTCCCTGCTGTGGGCCCGCCGCCGGGCACCGCTGGCGGGGCGGATCGTCCCGCTCGCGGCCCGGATGCCGCGGGTGTTCGCGGGGGCGGTGAACCTGCTGGCCCGGTAGGCCGGGCGGGCTCCGTTCC
Organism: Streptomyces sp. 3211.6; assembly: GCF_003634815.1. Lineage (NCBI taxonomy): Bacteria > Bacillati > Actinomycetota > Actinomycetes > Kitasatosporales > Streptomycetaceae > Streptomyces > Streptomyces sp. 3211.6. Next base: position 571,199 of record NZ_RBXC01000001.1, read on the forward strand.
CGGCCGGGGAGCGCGGGGCCTCCTGGTCGTCGGGGCCGCTCGGGGTGGTCGCTCACCCCGGGGATCCCTCCGGGAGTCGTACCTGCCGGCCGGCGGCGGCCCGGCCGGGAGTACCCGGCCGGGCCGCCGCCGCGTGGGGGTCAGGCCCCTTCGTCGGTGCGGGGGCAGGGCGGACGGTACGTCAGGGCCACGCCGGCCAGGATCGCTGCCGTGGCGGCGCCGAGAACCGTCGCAACGCCGGCCCACGGGTAGGGCGCGCCGAGGGTGCCGTCGAGGGGGTTGAAGTACGCGACTCCGCCGACGATGTGCAGCGCGACCACGGCCAGCGTCGCCACGGCCGCCCCCCGCCACACCGCAGGGGTGTCCCGGACGGCGAGCAGGGCGCCGAGCGGCAGGCAGAGCAGGGCCACCGCCAGGGGCACCAGCCGGCCGGGCTCGGGCGGCTGCGCGAGGTTCCCCGGCAGGTGCAGCACCCCGCAGAACAGCAGGGCGGCGGCTGTGGGCCAGCGCAGCACGTGGCCCAGCACACCCCCGCGCCGGGCCGCCCGGGCCGCCATGGCGTCGGCCGCGGTCGGGGCGGGTACGGGGACCGTGGCGCGGACCGGCGGGGGCTGCGGGGCGGGACCGGGCGGGGTCGCGGCGGCCCCGGCCGGGGGCCGGCCGGGCCGGGCGGCCGGGTCGGCCGTGCCCGCCACCCGCGCCGCCGGGCGGGCCGCGGGGGCGCCGTCGGGGCGGGCCGCGGGAGCGGGCGCGGTGCCGGGCGGGGTGCCGGGAGCAGGTGCGGGCGCGGTGCCGGGCGGGGTGCCGGGAGCGGGTGCGGGGCCCGCGTCGGGTGCCGGGTGTATGGCCGACACGGCGTGGAGGGCGGGGGCTGGGGAGGCGGGGGGTTCGGTCGGGGGGTCGAAGGTCGGTTCCGGGGTGGCGGCGGGGAGGGCGTCGCGGTCGCCGTGGTTCGTCGCCGCGAGGGGGCTGGGGTCATTCATCGAAAGCTCCGTCTCGCCGACGCGCGGGTCTACGCATCGCGCGCCGGTCATCGTGCGTCATGGGAAGCGCACGCTTGGTGACATTCAGCGGCATGGGGCGGCACTGCGCCATTCGGGGCGGGCAAACGGGGGCTCCCCCGGGGCGTCCGGGGCGCCGGAGCGGACACGCCGGGGCCGAGGCGGTCCGCGGGGCATCGGGCGGGGCACAGTGGCGGGGTGCCGGCCCCGCTCCCCGGGACCCCGTCGTCACGTTCCCGCCGTCGCCCGGAGGCCGGCCGAGCGGTGTCCGGCGCACGGCTCCGTGCGGGAAGGGTCCGTCGTCCCTGTCCGGCGCACCACCGGGAGCGTGTCCCGGCAACGCGGGGCGGGCGGAAGCGCGAGGCCCGGGGTCCGGTCCGGGAGGGGCACCCCACTCGTTCAGGAAGGCCACCCCCCGGGAGGGACGACAGCCGTGCCGGATCCCCACACCGACCCCGCCGACCGCAACATCCCGGTCGACCGCGCCGACCCCGGCGGCCCCGGCGGGCGTGACGGATCCGCCGACCGCGGAAGCCCCGCAGGCCGCGGGGACACCGGCAGTCCCGCCGGCCAGGCCGTCCGCGCCGACCCGGCCGACCCAGCCGACAGCGGTACCCGCAGGGCATGGCGCCGGCAGGCGCGTTTCGGCCGGGTGCTGCTCCCCCGGGTGCGCCCCGCGCGCCGCCTGGGCGGCGGGCTGCTGGCGGCGTTGCTGCCCGTGGTGGCGGTGTTCTGCGCCGCCGGGTACGGGAGCCCGTCCGCCGTGCGGCCGGAGGGGGGCGCGGGGCGGCCCGTGGTGCGGACCGCCGAGGGGCCGGTGCGCGGGCGGGTGCACGGGGCGTACGCGAGCTTCGAGGGGATCCCGTACGCCGCCCCGCCGACGGGGCGGCTGCGCTGGCGGGCGCCGCTGGCCGCGCCGCACCGGGCGGGCGTGCTGGACGCGGGGGCGCCCGGGGCCCGGTGTCCGCAGCTTCCGGCGGTCGGGCCGGGCGGGGTGAGCGGCTCGGAGGACTGCCTCTACCTCAACGTCACCGCCCCGGCGGGCCGGGGCCCGGCCCGTCCGGTGATGGTGTGGTTCCACGGCGGCGGTTTCCGCTTCGGCTCCGCGGACTCCTACCGGCCGCAGCCGCTGGCCGTGCGGGGTGACGGGGCGGTGGTGGTGACGGTCAACTACCGGCTGGGGATCTTCGGCTTCTTCGGCCATCCCGAGCTGGGCGGCGCCCCCGACTTCGGGCTCGCCGACCAGCAGGCGGCGCTGCGCTGGGTCCGGGCGAACGCGGTGGCGTTCGGGGGCGATCCGGGCCGGGTGACGGTGTTCGGGGAGTCGGCGGGCGGGCTCGGGGTCTGCGCCCACCTGGTCTCCCCCGCCTCTGCGGGCCTGTTCCAGCGGGCGATCGTGCAGAGCGGGTCCTGCTCGACGACGATGCCGCCGTACTCGGTGCTGCCGACGGCCGGGACGTACGAGCCCTTCGTGCCGCAGCGGCGCGTGGCCGAGGCCGGGGCCGGGGCGGCCGCGGAGCTCGGCTGCGGCGGCCGGCCGCCCGGCGCGGTGCTGGACTGCCTGCGCGGCCTGGACGCGGCCCGGCTGGTGACGGCCTCTTTGATGGAACGGTTCTCCGCGGTGGCCTACGGCAACGCCCTGCTGCCCCTGGAGCCCCGCCGGGCGCTGGAGTCCGGCCGCTTCCACCGGGTGCCGGTGGTGCAGGGCAGCACCCTGGACGAGATGCGGCTGTTCATGGCCCAGACCCTCGCCTCGTACCCGGTGGACGGGGAACGGGGCTACGGCGAGCGGCTGCGGACCTCCTTCGGGGCGTCGGCCCCGGCCGTGGCGGCCGCGTACCCGCAGGCGGCCTTCCCGACGGCCGCGATCGCCTTCGCGACCCTGCTGTCCGACGCCTCGTTCACCTGTCCGACGCTGCGCGACAGCCGCGCTCTGGCCCGCCACGTCCCGGTGTACGGCTACCTGTTCGGTGACAGGGGGGCGCCCAACTTCACCGGCCTGCCGGAGCTCGCCGGCTTCCCGTTCGGGGCGGCGCACGGCTTCGAACTGCCGTACCTGTTCACGATGGTGCCCATGACGGCCCCTCAGGCGGAGCTCGCGCAGCGGATGACCGGGTACTGGACCGGTTTCGCCCGCACCGGAGCTCCCGGGGCGCCGGGAGCTCCGGCCTGGCCCCGGTTCACGGGACGGGCCCCGTCGGTCCTGAGGCTGGCGCCCGGCCCGGGGGGCGTCCGGGCGGTGGACGCGGCGGCCGCGCACCACTGCGCGCTGTGGGACGGCCTGCCGGTGCCGGAGGCCGGCACCGGCGGCTGAGCGCGTACTACAGCCGGACGTCCCAGGTCGCGGTGGAGGACAGGCTCCGGGCGATCTCCGGGTCGCGGACGGCCGGGGTGCGGTCCTCGGCGGTCACCGACAGCTTGTGGGTGCGCAGGTCCAGCAGCCACAGTTCCGCCACCCGCACCTCCGTCCGGCCCGCGAACCGCTTCAGCTCGCGGCCGTCGAGGTACCAGCGGACCGTCGGCTGCCGCCCGTCGGCGGAGGCCAGGTGCGCGACGGAGGCCTTCGCGGTGTTCCGCAGCCGCAGGGGCCGGTCGGTGGGGGTGAGCGGGGTGACGAGGCGGGTGTGCCGCTGGAAGCCGGCGATCATCGCCTCCACGCCGGGGAGGTTGAACGGTTTGCCCAGCACCCGCATGATCGAGTTGTCGGTGGGCCGGTAGAGGCCGGTCACGTAGTAGCCGCCGCCCTCGTAGGCGCCGACGGTACCCCCGTCGGGGGAGGTCTCACCGAGCCAGCGGTACCACTTGGCGCGCTGCGCGGCCATCGCGCCGGCGTCCAGGGTGGAGGTGTTGGGGGCGGCGGGCTCGGCGCCGGTGTACTTCTCGTAGTCGGGGACGCCCGGGTAGAAGTACTCGTCGGCGAGCTTGCCGAGGGAGTGGCCGGTCTCGTGGATGGCGACCTGGCCGGACTTGGGGTGGCCGGCGGAGGCCGTGGAGATGCCCTCGTAGCCGAGGGTGGGGCTGGGCTCGTTGTAGCCGGCGCCGCCGTACTTGGCGCTGTTGGCGAGGACGACGACCAGGTCGGCGGCGGGCGCCTTCGCCACGTACGCGTCGACCTTGGGCTGGTCCACGCACAGGAGCCGTTCGATCGACTCGCACCAGAAGTAGGAGCCGAGGGCGGTGTCGCGGACGGTGTCCGGGCCCGGGTCGCCGGAGACCCCGGACTGGGCCGAGACGGCGTCCACGGTCCACACGTTGAACAGGTCGCGGTAGGTCGTGTAGGGCTCCACGGCCGTGACCTCGGCCCATTTGGCGCGGACGTCGGCGTGGAAGCGGTCCAGTTCGGCGGCGGTGTAGCCGTCGCCGACGAAGACCACGTCGAGCCGGTCGGCGGTGGGCCCGTTGTCGACCGTCTTGGTGACCTGCCCGTCGGCGGCCCGCGCCGACTCGGAGAGGCGGGGCGCGGCCTTCGCCCGGCCGGCGGCCGGGACCCGGGTGTGGCCGGATCCGGCTTCGGTGCCGTGTTCCGGCCCGGGTATCTCGACCTCGACGCCGGGGCGGGCGGTCGGGCCGGGCGGCGGCGCCGCTGCCGCGGGTACGGCCGGGGCGGCCAGGAGCGCGGCGCTCGCGCAGACGGCCGCGAGCGCCGCGCGCAGGGCAGGCCGGATGGTTCTCTTCATGAAGTCCTCCGCCGGGGCAGGGAGTTGAGGGGGGTTAAGTGAACGGTTAACTCGACTGAACCGGCTGCTTAAACTAGGGGGCGCGCGAGGGCGTGCGCAATGGATGACTCCCACCGGATACTGGGGAGTTGAGGAAACCTCGTGGACAACAAGGGGAGTTCATGGACGAACCGTCCGAGATCGGGCGCCGGGTGCAGCGGCTGCGCGGCGAGCGCGGGCTGACCCAGCGGCAGTTGGCCGAACCCGAGTACACCCCGGCGTACGTGTCCACCCTGGAGGCGGGGAAGGTGCGGCCCTCGGAGACGGCGCTGCGGTTCCTCGCCGGGCGGCTCGGCACCTCGTACGAGGAACTCACCACCGGGCGCCCGGCCTCCCTGGGCACGGAGCTGCGCCTGGCCCTGACCGACGCCCAGCGGACCCTCGCCACGGGCTCGGCCCGGGAAGCCGCGGGCCACTTCCGGCGACTGCTCGCGGAGGCGGAGCGGCACGGGCTGGCCGACGAGCGCGCGGAGGCCCTGCTGGGGCTCGGCGACTGCGCACTGGAGGCGGGGGAACTGACCGAGGCGGCCGGGCACTTCGAGGCGGCGGAGCAGGTGCTGGCCGGCGAACCGCTCCCCCGCCGGGCCCGGCCGATCCGCGGCCGGGCCGTCGCGCACCTGCTGGCCGGTGAGCTGCGGTACGCCTGCTACCTGCTGGAGTCCGCCATCGACGGCCTCAACGCGGGCGGGCTCGCCGACCCCGAGGCGCTGGTGCTGCTGTACTCGGCGGTGATCGGCCCGTACATCGACATGGGCGCCCACGCCCGCGCGGCGCACGCGGCGGAACTGGCGCTGGCGCTGGCCCCTCAGGTCGCCGACCCCGCGCTGGTGGCGGGGATGCACCGGCAGGTGGCCCGCACCTTCCTCGCCGAGGGGCGGGTGGCGGACGCCGACGCCTCACTGGCCAAGGCCCAGGCCGTCTACCGGCAGCTGCGGCTGCGCACCGATCTGGCGCACTGCCACTGGATGCGGGGCTACGTCCAGGCGCAGCACGGGGAACTGGCGGCGGCGGAGCGGGAGCTGCGGATCGCCCGGGAGATGCTCACGGCCCGGCGGGCCGCGCTGTACACGGCGCAGGTGGAGGTGGAGCTGGCGGACGTGCTGCGCCGGCTGGGCCGGTACGAGGAGGCGGCGGAGCTGGTGTCGGGGCTGCTGGCGGAGGGCTCGGACCCGGGCGCGGTGCACGCGGGCGGGGCGCACCGGCTGCTGGGGCTGATCGCCGAGGAGCGGGGGGACACGGAGGCGGCGGAGGAGCACTACGTACGGGCGCTGGCGCTGCTGGAGCGCAGTGGGGCGGGCGGGGACCTGGCCGACCTGTGCCGGCTGCTGGGGGATCTGCTGCGCAGGGGCGGCCGGACCGAGGCGGCCCTCGACGCCTACCGCACCGGCCTGGGGCATCGCGCGGCCCCCGGCACCACCACCCTGGGCCCGGCCCCGGCGGCCCCCGCGTTCCGCTGAGGCCCGGTTCCGCTGCGCGGGGCTGGTCCCCTGCCCGGCCTTCGCCCGTTCCTCCCCCGGCTACCGCTGGGCGGTGCCCCCGGGGGCACGGCCCCAGACCCCGCGCCTCAAACGCCGGCGGGGCCGGATTTCGCCGCTGCGCGGGCCGGGATCAGGAGGGCTACTGCTCTCCCGGCTTCCGTGCGCGGGCGCCCTCGCGGGTGCGGGCCGAGGCGGGGGCGCGCTGCGGGTGCCGGCGGAGGTATTCGTCCTCCAGTTCCTTCAGCCGCTGCGTATGCGTGGCCAGCGCGTCGTCCGAACCGTGGAGCAGGGTCTCGTGCCGGGTGCGGTGGATGGTCTCCAGTTCCTTCAGCAGCCGGTCGTCTCCGAGATTCCGCGGCGCCGGTCCGCCGGAGCGCTCTGCCATGGCAACCACCTCCACGTCCTACGGTAAACGGGTCGCGCCGGTTCAGCCGTCCGGCCCGGGCCCCGCCAAGGGCGGCGGCTCCGGCGGCGGCAGGGGCGCGGCCGCCGCCGCGGCGTGGGCGCGCAGTGCGGTGCGGACCGACCAGGTCACCGAGACCAGCGGCACGGCGACCACCGCGCCGACCACCCCGGCCGCGATGGCCCCCGCGACCACGGAGACGGCCACGACCAGCGGGTGCAGCGCCACCGCCCAGCTCATCACCAGCGGATGCAGCAGATGGCCCTCGATCTGGCCGATCACCACGATGAGGGCGATCACCACCCCTGCGATGACCGGCCCCTTCGCCGCCAGCGCGACCACCGCGGCGACCGCGAGCGCGACCGGGGAGCCGATCAGGGGGACGAAGGCGGCGAAGAACTCCAGCAGCGCCAGCGGGAGGGCCAGCGGGACCCCGAGGAGGTAGAGGGCGAGTCCGACGAGGGCCGCGTTGGTGGCCGCGACCAGCACGATGCCGTGCGTGTAGCCGGTGAAGGTGCGCCAGGCCGCGCGCCCGGCGACGCCCACCCGCTCGCGCGCCGCCTCGGGCAGCTGGGCGCAGAACCAGGCCCACTGCCGGTCGCCGCCGTGCAGGAAGAAGACGGACGAGAACACCGCGAGCGCCAGGACGGTCAGGACCTGCACCACGTGCCCGGCGCCGCTGACGGCCGTGCTGAGCAGGGTCGAGCGGTGGGAAGAGAGGTAGGCGCCGATGCGGGACTGGATGTCGGTGAGGGCTTCCGACTTCAGCCGGAACGGCGGCCGCTCCAGCCATTTCTGGATGCTGACGAGGCCTTCGCGGAACTCCCTGACCAGGGTCTCGCTCTCTCCCGCCACCGCCTCCCCGACCAGGGCGAACACGCCGAGCAGCACGACGGCGCTGCCGAGGAGGCTGACGGCCACCGCCAGGGAGCGGGGGACCAGCAGGGCCAGCCGGCGCGACAGGGGTGACAGCAGCGCGGTGATGACCAGGCCCAGGAACAGGGCGACGCCGATCTCGTGGAAGCGGCCCAGGAGCACGAAGACCGCGTAGACGGCAGCCCCGACGACCAGCAGGCGCCACGCATAGGACGCTGCCGTACGCAGGAACGGGGACACCGGCGGCATGACCCATGGTTGCCACCGGGGACGGGCCGTGCCACGCACCGGGCGCCGTTTTGACCCGTCCGGGGGAAAATGCGTTGCCGGACGGCGAGGCGGGCCCGCACGATGGCCCGTTGTGAGTAGCTCCCGTCTGTCCTCCGTACTGCCCGATCTGTCCCCCTGGCGTTCCAGCCGTGACTTCCGGCTCCTCTTCTTCCAGGGCACGGTCACCTACTTCGGCTCGTTCATGGCGATGATCGCCCTGCCACTGCAGATCAAGCACATGACGGACTCGCCGCTGGCGGTCGGTGCGATGGGTGCGGTGGAGCTGGTACCGCTGGTGGTGTGCGGGCTGTACGGGGGCGCGCTCGCGGACGCGGTGGACCGGCGGCGGCTGATCCTGCTGACGGAGGCCGGGCTCGGGGTGCTGGCGCTGGTGCTGCTGGTGAACGCGCTGCTGCCGGACCCGGTGCTGTGGCCGCTGTACGTGGTGGCGGCCGGGGTGTCGGCGCTGAGCGGCCTCCAGCGGCCGGCGCTGGACTCGCTGATGGCGCGGATCGTGCCGCACGACCAGCTGACGGCCGCCGCCGCGCTGAACGCGCTGCGCTACCAGTCGGGGGCGATCGCCGGACCGGCGCTGGCCGGCGTCGTCGTCGCGTACGCCGGCTACGCCTCGGCGTACGCGGTGACCGTGGTGGGCTTCGCCGTCTCGGTGGCCTTGTGCGCGCGGCTGCGCCCGGCGCCGCCCGTGGGCGGCGCGGAGCGGCCCTCGCTGCGGTCGATGGCCGAGGGGGCGCGGTACGCGTGGAGCCGGCCCGTGCTGCTGGGCACGTACGCCGTGGACCTGGCGGCGATGTTCTTCGCGTTCCCCAACACGATCTTCCCGTTCCTCGCGGACGAGCTCGACGCCGAGTGGGCCCTGGGGCTGATGTACGCGGCGGGCGCGGTGGGTTCGCTGGTGCTGGGGCTGACCAGCGGCTGGGTCTCGCGGGTCCGCCGGCACGGGCTGCTGGTGGTGTCCGGGGCGGCCGCGTGGGGTCTGGCGATCGCCGCGGCGGGCTGGTTCTCCAGCGTCTGGCTGGTGCTGGTGTGCCTGGCGGCGGCGGGCGCGGGCGACATGCTGAGCGCGCTGGGCCGCTCCACCATCTGGAACCAGACGATCCCGGAGGAGCTGCGGGGACGGCTCGCGGGGATCGAGGTGCTCTCGTACAGCGTCGGGCCGCAGCTGGGCCAGGTGCGGGCGGGCACGATGGCGGGCTGGACGGGCACCCGGCCGGCGTTCTGGAGCGGGGGCCTGGCCTGCGTGGCGTCGGTGGCGCTGCTGGCCGCGCTGCTGCCGAAGCTGATCTCGTACGACGCGGACACCGACGCGGACGCGCTGCGCCGCCGGGCCGCCCGGGAGGGGGCCGCCCGGGAGGCGGACCCGGCGGGCGCGGCGGCCTGAGCGGGCGCGGCGGGCGGATCCCGCGTGAGGGGCGGATCCGGCGCGGCGGTCAGGTCCGGCGCCGGTCGCGGGGCGCCCGAACGGCGGTCCCCGTGGTGCGCGGGGCGGCCGTCACCGGGAGGGTGACCGCATGGGCGACTGGTGGTACCGCAACATCCTGGAGCCGGGGAAGCTGCCCCTGCTCCTGGCCCTGACGGCGTTCGTCGTGACCTTCGTGGCGACCCGGGTGATCACCCGGATGATCCGGGCCGGGAAGGGCCCCTTCCGCAACGTCACCCCGGGGGGTCTGCACGTCCACCACTGCGTGCCCGGGGTGATCCTGATGACCGTCGGCGGTTTCACCGCGATCGCGGGTGGCCGCGCGGGGTGGGGGTCGTGGGTGGCGGCCGTGCTGTTCGGGATGGGGACGGGCCTGGTGCTGGACGAGTTCGCGCTGATCCTGCACCTGAGCGACGTCTACTGGAGCAAGGAGGGCACGCTCAGCGTCGAGGTGGTGGTGATGACCACGGCCCTGGCGGGGCTGCTGCTGTGCGGGTTCCTGCCGCTGGGCGTGGACGGTCTGACCGAGGACCAGCTGGAGAACCGCCTGTTCCTCGTGCTGACCGTGCTGTTCAACCTGATGCTGGCCGTGGTGGCCCTGTTCAAGGGCAAGCCGCGGCTCGCGGTGTTCGGGGTGGTGGTCCCGCTGATCGCCCTGATCGCTGCGGTGCGGCTGGCCCGGCCGGCCTCACCGTGGGCGCGCCGGTTCTACGGCCGGCGACCGAAGACGCGGGCCCGGACGCTGCGGCGGGCCTACCGGCACGACCGGCGCTGGAGCGGGCTCGAGCGCCGGATCGGCTACCTGATCGGCGGCACGCCCAGCCGGTGAGAGCGGTGCTCAGGCCGAGGCGGCGGGGGCCGCGTCGAGCTCCCAGGCGTGGCGCTTGAACTCCTTGCGGAAGTCGGCGTGGTCCTCCCACTGGCGGGCGATGCCGCGCAGTACGTCCCAGTGGTGCTCCACCGACTGGTCGATGACCTTGCGCACCAGCGGCTCGGCCGTCTCCCGCGTCGCGATGAGCCCCTTGACGGCGGAGGCCTCCAGCACGCTGTTGCGCAGCGCGCGCAGGGCCCGGGAGGTGTCGTCCATGGCGAAGCCGCGCTCGCTCCCGGTCTCCGCGTCGAACAGCGGGGTGAGCCGGGCCTCGATGAACGCGGTGATCCGCTCGAAGTGCTGCACGTCCATCAGGGTTCTCCCGTTCCCGCCGGGCCGGCGCACGGCTCGGCACGGCTCGTCTCGTCGGAGCTGCTCCGGCTGAGCGCTCGGGTGCAGGATACGAGGTCAGGGGCGCCCGGGGTGACGCCGGGCGGGCCGTCGGCCGTCGGGCTCAACGCCGCAGCGGGTCAGGTGCGGTGACGGCGAGGAGGGGCGGCGCCGGGGAGGTGTGGCGGTGGCCGCAGGGCTCGAAGAGCAGGACCACGGGCTCGCCCGGGCGCTGGCGCCAGGAGATCCGCTCCGGCGGGGTGGCGCAGCGGGGACATGCGGGCAGCGGGCCCGGCTCGGTCCGGCACTCGGGCGCGGCCGACAGCAGCGGCGGCACGGTGTGCGGGTCAGGCATGGAGGCTCCCTCCGGAGGTTGCGCTCCAGGCACTGTGCCATGGGCGGCGCCTCCCGCGCACGGGTGAATCGGCCCGCGTTCGGGCAGGTCAGAGCCTCCGGGGCCGGGGAAACCGGGCCGTGGGGGGGGCAGTTGGTGATCAACTGCTCCTCCGTTCGGCCTCCACCAGGCCCGACTCGTAGTTTGCGGGCGTTGGCGGGTGCCGGCCGGCTGAGGGCCGGCCGGCCCGCCCGGATCGCGCGCGGCGGGCCGTCAGCTGACGCGGAAGGCGATGGCCTCGGGTTCCCGGTGGAAGGTGACCTGGTCCCATGCGGGGAAGGCCAGGTCGGTGACGGCGAGCAGCCGGCCGGAGGCGTCGTGCACGGTGCGGCGTACCGAGAGCCCGCAGGCGGGGGACGCGGCGGCGGGGTGGCTGGTCCGGGTCATGGTGATGGTCTCGGCGGTGCGTCCCCGGGCCGTGACCCGCTCCAGCCAGCGGTGCAGCGGCCGCAGGTCCTCCTCCCGTGCGGCGGACGGCCGTTCCAGGTAGGGGGCGAGCTCCGGGGTGCGGGCCACCACGGCCGGGCAGAGGTAGGTCACGGTGTGCTGGAGGGTGCGCCCGTCGGCGCCGTACACGCGGTGGTGGTGGACCAGCGTGCGTTCCCCGCCGCGCATGCCGAGCAGGGCCGCGAGGGAGGGCGGCACGGTGACCAGACCGAGCCGGGCCCGGGCCGCCGGGCGGGCCGGGCCGCGGGCGGGCGGGGCGGGGTACGGGGAGAGGGGCGCGTCCGCCCGGCCGGCGGGCCGGGCCGGCCGCGGGGACGCCTGCGGCGGGGCGGCCCGGGTGCCCCGGCGGCCGGTGACCACCAGGCCGTCGGCCCGCAGCTCCTGGAGGGCGGCCCGGACGGTCTGCCGGTTGACCTCGTAGCGGGCGGCGAGGGTGCGTTCGGAGGGCAGTCTGCCTCCGGCGGTCCGGGCGGCGTGGTCGAGTTCGTCCCGCAGCGCTGCGGCGATCCGCTGGTACTTGGGCATGGCGGCGGGGCCGCCGCCCCGCGAAGGGGAGGGCATGGCTTCTCCTCTGACGGGTGGTCAAGGACTGCGCGGTCTGCCCGCCCAACCTAGCATTGGTCTATACCTTTCTCCATGCGGTCCGCGCCCCCCGCCGCACCTTGGCCGGATCCGGCACCGCCCGCCCCGCGCCCGGGTCCGCCGCCGCCCTCCGCTATCCGCGCAGGGGGTTGGGCAGTTCCAGGTAGCGCGCGTCCGCACCGTCCGCGCGGGTCCACCGCAGCAGCAGGTTCGTCTTGGCCGGAAGCGCGGGGGCGTCCAGGAGCCGGGCGATCTCCGGCAGGCCGTGCTCGGTGTCGTAGCGCAGGAACTCCTCGCGCACCGCCGGCCACACCCGGCCGGCCAGCTCCGGGCGGTGCTCGGCCAGGGCTGCGGCCACCTCCGCCAGGTGGTTGACGACCAGGCAGTACACGAGCCGTTCCCAGGCCGCCTCCCGCGGCATGTCCTGCGGGAGTTTGACCCCCTCCGCGTCCCGGAACAGGGCCTGCACGGGCGTCCCCCGGCCGTCGACGGCGACCAGGCAGTTCTGCAGGTGGGCCTCCAGCACGATCCCGTGCCGCGCGAACAGGTCGAGCACCGGGGGGACGACGTGGCGCAGGTACGCCCGCCACCACCCCGCCGGATCGGCCGCGCCCTCCAGCGGGCTGCCGGGGAACCCCTCGGCGAGCGCCGCGCACAGCAGGGGTGTCGCCCCCGGCAGCACCCGCCCGCGCAGCCCGTCGCGGACCAGGACGGCGAGCTCCTCGAAGGCGAAGGCGGCGGTCCGGTAGCCGCGGTCGCACAGCCACACCGCGCTCGCACCGGTGCGGCGGCGCAGGTCCGCGAAGCCCTCCTCCACGGCGCGGTCGGTGCGGCGCAGCTTGAGCAGGTCGTGGCGCCACAGCCGGCGCACGTCGTTGGTGATGCGGACGTCGAGGCTGAACTTCGCGAACAGGTCGGCGTCCGGGCCGGACGCGTGCACGGTACGGATCGAGGCGGTGGGCCACACCGGCAGCCGGGTCGGCCCGAGCCGCAGCAGGCGCCCGTCGGCGAGGGCCCCGCACACCTCCGGGCGGCCGGCGACCAGGTCGAGCTGCCAGGGGTGCGCGGGCAGCGCCCGGTAGCCGGCCGGCGGACGGGGGCCGTCGAGGAGTCCGGCCAGCGCGTCCACCGCCTCCTGGGCGGCCGCCCCGCCCTCCTCGGCCACCTGGTCCTCGCGCAGGGCCAGCATCACGAGCGGGAAGCGCGCGTGCGCCTCGGGGGCGTACGGCAGCCACCCGGCGGAGGGGCCGCCGCCCCGGGTCTTGGGCGCGGGGTGGTGGGGGTGGCCCATGAGCAGGGCCTGCTCGGAGCGGACGTAGGGGTCCTCGGGCACCTCGGCGCCGGCCCGGGCGGCCAGCAGCGCGGCGACCGTGTCACGGCTGTCGGCCATCTCCACCGGCAGCTCGTCGTTGGCGACGCCGGTGTGGCGCAGCAGCTCGTCGGAGGCGAGCTTGACGAGTTCGGCGTGGCTGAGCGGGTGCCAGCCGGCCGCGGTGTGCAGCTCGGGGTCCGCGGGCCGGCGGCCGCCGCCGACCCGCAGGAGCCGGCCGCTGCCGCGCAGCCGGTGGACCTGCCCGCCCTGGGCGTCGGTCACCTCCCGCAGCAGGCAGTTCAGGAGCGGGGCGGCGGCATATGCGTCGGCGGCGGCGTTGAGGTCCACTGGATCCATTCGGGGCTTCGGAGCTTCGATGCGCCGGGGTCCGCGTGCGGGACCACCGGCCGTGATCTTCAGTATCCGGGATGATGACCTGATCACCGGGTAAACCCCCCGGTCGAAGCGATCCGAAAGGAACAGGACCCTGGACGGCAGCACGCACGTTCCCCCGCCCTCCCCCGGGCCCGCCCCGGCGGGTACCGCCGAGGGCGCGGTCGCCGCCGCGCTGGACGGCGTACGGCCCGGGCTCGGGCCCGCGTACGAGGCCGCGCTGGACGGCGCGCGCTCCGCCGTGCTGACCCGGCTCTGGCGGGCGCTGGCCTTCGAGCCGCTGCCCTGGGTGGTGGGCCGGGAGCAGGGGCCGGACTCGCTGAGGCTGCGGCTGGCCGGGGGCGGCCTGCTGGAGGGGCCGCGCCCGGACCCGTACGCGACGGACGCCCACGTCACCGAGGTGCGGCTGGACGGACGGGCGTACCGGCAGGCGGCCCGGCTGGTCGCGGCGCTGCGGGTGCCGCACGGCGCGGCCGGCCCGCTGGGGGCCGCCTTCGCCTCCTTCGCGGCCGAACTGGACGACAGCACCGCCTCCCTCGCCCTGTCCCGGGCCGGGCAGCCGCCCGGGGAGCGGGCCGAGCCGGCCACCACCTGGGAGTGGGAGCAGCGGGTGGTCGACGGGCACCCCTACCACCCCAACTGCCGCTCCCGTCCGGGGTTCTCGGTGGCCGAGCAGCTGGCCTACGCGCCGGAACACGGTCCCCTGGTCGGGCTCGGGCTGGTCCGGGTCCGGGCGCGGGAGTGCCTGGTCTCCGGGGACTGGCCGCGGGAGCTGCGCGACGGGGACCGGATCCTGGTCCCGGTGCACCCGTGGCAGGCCGAGCACGTGCTCAAGGGCGAGGAGGTGCTGGCCGGTCCGGCGGCGCACCCGCTGATGGCCCTGCGCACCCTCGCCCCGGCGGCGGGCGGCGCCCATGTGAAGACGGCCCTGAGCACCCGGCTGACCTCCTCGGTGCGGGACATCTCCGCCTATTCCGTCGAGACGGCCGCCGTGGTCTCGGAGTTCGCGCACGCGCTGGCCGGGCGGCTGGACGGCCGCCTGCACGTCACCCGCACCCTGGGCGCGGCCACCGCCTACAGCCCGGACCTGGCGGCGGTGCTCCGCGAGGCCCCGGAGGACTACGCGCGGGCCGGCGAGCGGGTGGTCCCGGTGGCGGCGCTGGCGGGCACCCGGCTCGCCCGGTCGGCGGAGTGGCAGGCCCGGTTCACCCGGCTGGCCCTGTCGGTGTGCCTGCGGGTGCTGGAGCTCGGGGTGGCGCTGGAGGCCCACGGCCAGAACCTCCTGGTGGTCCTGGCCCCCGACGGCACCCCGGTGCGGCTGGTCTACCGCGACCTGGCCGACATCCGGATCAGCCCGGCCCGGCTGGCCCGGCACGGCCTGCCGGTGCCCCCGCTGTCGGGCCGGCTGGTGACGGACGACGAGACGGTGCTGCGGCGCAAGATGTTCGGCTCCCTCGCGGCCGGGGCCCTCGCCGCGACGGCGGGCTCGCGGCGGGCCTTCGGCGCGGCGCTGGCCGCGGGCCTGGACGCCCTCCCCCCGACGGCCGACGCGCAGGCGCTGCGGGGACCGCTGCCGGTGAAGGCCCTGACCCTGATGCGGCTCAGCCCGGGCGTACCCGGGGACCAGTGGACCCAGCTCCCGAGCCCCCTGTCCGGGGGGTGAGGCAAGGGGGCGGCGGACACCGGTGGGCGCGGCCGTCCGCCCCGTCGGCGCAAGGCGAGCGCCGCGACGTCAGGTCGTGCCCCGGCCCCGGCCGGCGCCCCTGGGACCACCCGGCACGGCGGCGCTAATGTGCGGGAGCATGACAGCCACCTCGCGCCCCGGTGCCGTACCGGCGCCCTCCGCCCGCGTCGCCGTCGACCACGCCGGGCCGCCCCGGGACGAGCCGCCGGTGCGGCCGCTGGACCGGGCGGTGCTGGACGCGTTCGCCGCGTACGCGCGCGGTGCGGGCGGGGCGGTCGCCGACGTGGGCTGCGGGCCGGGCCGGGTGACGGCGTACCTGGAGCGGCGCGGGGTACGGGCCTTCGGCGTCGACCTCTCCCCGGCGATGGTCGCGGTGGCCCGGCGGACGTATCCGGGGCTGCGGTTCGAGGTGGGCCCGATGGCCGCGCTGGACGTGGCGGACGGGGCGCTGGGCGGGGTCCTCTCCTGGTACGGGACCGCCCAGGGCCGGGTGGAGGAACTTCCCGCCCTCTTCGCCGAGTTCGCCCGGGTGCTGGCCCCCGGCGGCTACGCCCTGATCGCCTTCGAGGCCGCCGGGGAGGAGCACCCCGGCGACCGTCCGGGCGCGTACGGGACGGCGCCCGGGCTGATCGCCGGTCTGCTCGGGGAGGCCGGGCTGGCGGAGGTGGCCCGCGTGCTCCGGGCGCCGGACGGACGGGAGCGGGCGCCGCAGGGCTTCGCCTTGGCCCGCAAGCCGCCGCGGTCCTGACGGGGCGGCAGCTCGCGCCCGCAGCTGCCGCCGGGAGGTGCCCCAGGCCCGCGCCGCCCGGCGAGATCCGGAAGAGACGACCCGGGTGGCGGGGGCCGCGCGGTGTCCGCCGTTCGGGGGACAACTCGGCTCCGGCGGGCCCGCCTTCGCCCCGATCGGGGCGGGTGGTGGCAGGAAGGAAGTATGAAGATTACACGTCGCCGGGTCCTCACGGGGGCGGCCGCCGCCGTGCTCGGCGCCGCCGGAGCGGGCTCCCCCGCCCGGGCGCGGACCCCGTTGGCGGGCGCCGCGGGCGGGCCGGACTTCGGGGCGCTGGCCCGGGCGATGGACGGGCGGCTGGTCCTTCCGGGGGACGGGGACTACGCCGAGGCCCGGCAGCTGTTCCAGCCCCGCTTCGACTCCGTGGCCCCCGGAGCCGTGGCCTATCCGGCCCACGCCGGTGACGTGGCCGTCTGCCTGGACTTCGCGCGGCGCTCGGCCACCCCGGTGGTGCCGCGCGGCGGCGGGCACGGCTACGCGGGCTGGTCCACGGTGGAGGCAGGGCTGGTGGTCGACGCCGGGGCCATGGCCGGGGTGGCGGTCGAGGGGGACGAGGTGCGCGTCGGCGCGGGGGCCCGGCTGGCCGACGTGCACGCGGCCCTCGCCGGACGCGGCCTCGGCGTCCCCGCCGGGCTGTGCCCCTCCGTCGGCATCGCCGGACTCACCCTCGGCGGCGGCCTGGGCCTCTCCTCCCGGGCCCACGGCACCACCTCCGACCGGCTCATCGGAGCCCGCGTGGTCACCCCCGACGGGGTGGTCCGCGAGGCCGGACCCGACCGGGACCCGGAACTGTTCTGGGCGCTGCGCGGCGGCGGGGGCGGCAACTTCGGGGTGGTCACCGAGTTCCGGCTGCGCACCCATCCGGTCGGGGACGCCGCCTTCGCCGAACTGCACTGGCCCGGCGCGGACTCGGCGGCGGTGGTGCGCGGCTGGCAGAGCTGGCTCGGGGGACTGCCGGACCCGTTCTGGAGCCAGGCCGAGTTCACGGTGGAGGCCTCCTCCGCCGCCGTCCTGGCCGTCCGGGCGGTGTGCCTCGACGGGCGGGCGGAGCTGGAGCGGGAACTGGCCCGGCTGGCGGGGCTGGTGGGGCGGGAGCCGCGGGACTCCTGGATCACCGTGCGGAGTTACGGGGACACCGTGCGGGCCATGGCGGGCTGTCCCGACGGCGGACCCGAGCGGTGCCGGCTGCCGGGGCGGCTGCCCGGCCGGGATCCGCGGGGCCTCCTCGGCCGGGACTCGTACGCGGCCCGCTCCGACTTCTGGGACGGGCCCGGGCTGCCGGAGGCGGCGGTCGGCGCGGTCCTCGACGCCGTCGGACGGTACGGGCGGGCCGTGCCGCCGGGCGGGCTGGGCGTGGTCCAGTTCGACGGGGTGTGCGGCGGGGCCGTGAACCGGGTGCCTGCCGGCGCCACCGCCTTCGTCCACCGCGACAGCGCCTTCCTGGCCCAGTACCTCGCGTACTGGCCGCCGTCCGCGACCGCCGCCGAGGCGGCCCGCCACCAGGACTGGCTCGACGGGCTGTGGCGGGCCCTGCGCCCGTGGGCGGGCGGCCGGGCCTACCAGAACTACGCCGACCCGAAGCTGACCGGCTGGCGCGAGGCCTACTACGGGCCGAACCTCCCCCGCCTGGAGCGGGTCCGGCGCGCCTACGACCCGGACCGGCTGCTGCGTTTCCCCCAGGCCGTCTGAAACCCCGGCCCACCCGTGCGACCGCCGGGCCCGCCGGGCCGTCACGAACAGGAACGAGACATGCTGCGTACGTTCACCCTGGCGGCGGCGACCGCCGCCCTGCTGCTGCCGGGCGGGCCGCTGCCCGCTGTGGAGACCGGGACCGCCGAGGCCTCGGCCGGGCACTGGACCGCGCGGGAGGCCGCCGCGTTCTGGACCCCGGAACGGATGGCCGCCGCGGTCCCCGTCCCCGACCCGCCGGCGCCCGGCACCCCGGCCCCGGCCCCGGCGCCCGTCCAGGGCACCGCCCCGGCCCCGGCCGCCCCGCCCTCTGCCGCCCCCTCCGCCCCCTCCGCCGCTTCCGCCCCCTCCGCCGCTTCCGCCCCCTCCGCCGCTTCCGCTCCTTCCGCTCCTTCCGCTCCTTCCGCCGCGGCGGGGCCCGCCGCCTCCGCGGCTGCCGTGTCGGCGGTCCCGCTGCCCGTGCCGGCGGCGAGCACCCTGCCCGCCCCGGTGCCCGCGGTCCCCGCGCCGACGACGGCCCCCTCCCCGCTGCCCGCGCCGGTGATCCCGTCCGCCGCGCCGGGGGTGGGGCAGGACTTCGACGGGATCCCCGTCGTCGGCAGGATGTTCGTCATGCAGGGGGCCGGCGCCTACTTCTGCACGGCCAGCGTGGTCTCCTCCCCCGGACGGAACCTGGTGCTCAGCGCCGCGCACTGCCTGCTCGGCACCGACACCCGCCAGGTGGCCTTCGTACCGCAGTACACGCGCGCCAACCCCCGCCCGTACGGCATGTTCCCGGTCCTGCGGGACGCGGCGGGGAAGTCCAAGGTGTGGATCGCCTCCCGCTACCGCGCCGAGGGCGCCGCGAAGGCCGCCACCCTCGACGTGGCCTTCGCCCAGGTCGGCCCGGACGCCGACGGCGAGGACGTCGAGGACGTGGTCGGCGGGAACCGGCTCGTCACCGGGGCCACCTTCAACCACCCCAAGGTCCTGCTGATCGGCCACCCCGCGCCCGCGCCGCGCCCCCGCGCCTGCGTCAACAAGACGACCAAGTTCACCAGCACCGACCCGGGGAGCCCCGGATCGTTCCTGCGGATCGACTGCACGGGCTACCCGGGCGGAACCAGCGGCGGGCCGTTCATCACCCGCTTCGACGAGGACACCTCGACCGGGGACGTGGTGGGGGTGATCGGCGGCTGGGAGACCGGCGGGCCCACGGCCGACACCTCGTACAGCGCCTACTTCGGCGCGGAGATCAGGAAGCTGTACCAGTCGGCGGTCGCCGGGGTGCGGGCGGAGTGAGCACCCGCACCCATCGGGTCCGGCGCGGGTTGCCGACCGTCCGGGGGGTCACCGGGACCCCCTCGACGCTCAGCGGGTCGGCCGGGGGCAGTTCGAGCTGACGGCGCAGATCGGCGAGGGCCGCGTGCACCGGCGCCAGGATGACCTCGGCCCGCGGGTGGACGTGCGCGAGGGCGTGGGCGGTGGTCTCGATCGTCTCGGCGGCGTCCTCGGCGGCGGTCCGGCTCCACCCGCCCGGCCCGCCGGCGCTCCAGGGGGCGACGGCGTCGTAGAGGTGGCAGGCGGCATCGGCCGCGGCGTCGGCCCGTTCGCCGACCCCCGGCGCCGCGATCATCGGCAGCAGCTCCATACCCGGCACAACGAGCGGAGCCCCCGGGGGGAACGAGTCTCGGACGCCGCTAGGAGGCGACCGTCTGGAGCCAGAGGGGCAGGAGCAGGAGGGAGACCACCGAGCTCTTGATCACGACCGAGGCGGAGAGGCCGACCCCGACGTCGTAGCGCTGGGCGAAGATGAAGAGGTTCTGCGGGGTCGGCATCGCGGCGATCAGGACGAGGTAGGCCAGCCACGGCCCCCGGACCCCGAAGAGCCCCGCGCACACCGCCCAGGCCAGCAGGGGGAAGGCCAGGCACTTGAAGGCGATCAGGGCGGCCTCCTCGCGGGTGGTGCCCCGGACGTCCAGGCCCGCTCCGCCGAGGTGCAGTCCGAGGGCGAACAGGGCCACCGGGGAGGCGCTGTCGCCGACGAACGAGGCGCCGTCGAGGAGCACCTTGGGGACGTGCACCGACAGCAGGTTGAGCACGATGCCCGCGTTGCAGGCCAGGACGAGCGGGGTGGCCAGGGAGGCGGCCAGGGCCCGGGAGAGGCGGGCCGCGGGTCCGCCCCCGTCGGCGCGGCCCAGTTCCATCAGGGCGATCACCACGAGGGAGAGCACGCACACCTGGAACAGCAGCACCGGGAAGATCGGGGCGGCCGTGCCGAAGAAGGTGATGAAGACGGGGACGGCGAAGTAGGCGGTGTTGACCTGGACCCCGGCCATCACGCGCAGCGCCACCGCCCGGGGCTCCCGCACGCCGAAGGCGGAGGCGCCGAGGACCACGAGGAGCACGGCGAGCGCGGCGGCGGCCGCGTAAGCGCCGATGGCCCGCCAGTCGAACAGGGCGCCCAGGTCGGCGGCGTAGATGTTGCCGAAGAGGTAGCAGGGGACCGCGAAGAGGAAGGCGTAGTCGGAGAAGGCCTTGGAGGCCTCCGCCGGGACGGTCTTGCGGCGGGCGAGCAGGACCCCGCCGCCGAAGGCCAGCAGGACCGGCACCAGTTTCTCGAGTGCGGCTGCCCCGCCCATGTGTACGGCTCCCCCGGTCGTGCCGGACGACGTTGTCCGACGGTGTGCAGCCTATCCACCCCCGCCCTCGCCCCTTCCGGGCGTCCCGGCGCATAGGCTGGCGGATCATGAGGTTCACACCGCGCGTCCCCGGCCGCGCCCGCACGACCCCGGCGGCGGCAGGCAGGGGCCAGGGCAACGGCAGGAGCAAGGGCAAGGGCAAGGGCAAGGGCAGGGAGAAGGCTGAGGGCGCGGGCCGGTTCGGGCAGCTGGCCGCGGCGCTGCGGACGCCGGCCCGGCCGGGCGAGCCGCTGCTGGCGCGGGCGCCGCGCCGCTGGCAGCGGCTGCTGCCCTTTACCGTCGCGGGCGTCTTCGTGGTGGTGCTGCTCCCCGTGACCGTCGCGGTGCTGACCAACGACTACCGGCTGGGCGGCGGGTGGGCGGGGGCCCTGGGCGTGGCGCAGACGGTGCCGCTGCTGCTCGCGGTGACCCGGCCGGTGCCCGCCTGGGCGGCGGTGCTGGCCGCCGACCTGGCCGGGGCGGTGCTGCTGGGCTTCACCGACGGGGTGGCGGGGCGTCCCTGGCCGTGGCCGCCGATGGAGATCGTCGGGTACCTGGTGCTGATGGCCTGCCTGGGGCTGCGGGAGTCGGTCCGGACGCTGGTCGGGGTGTGGCTGGCGACGGGGGCGGCCGGAGTGGTGCTCGGGTTCGCCGCGCCGGACGGGGTGACGAACACGGGGGCCCTGCTGTTCGTGCTGGGCGGCGTCGTGCTGGCGCTGACCGGTGCGCTGCGCGGGCTGGGCGACGCCCGGCAACGGATCGCGGAGCAGGAGAGCATCAGCGGGGCCGAGCGGGCGCGGCGCACGCTGCTGGAGGAACGGGCGCGCATCGCACGGGAGTTGCACGACGTGGTGGCCCACCACATGTCGGTGATCACGGTGCAGGCCGACTCCGCGCCGTACCGGCTGCCGGGGATGGAGGAGCCGGTGCGCGAGGAGTTCGCCGCGATCGCGGCGAGCGCCCGCGAGTCGCTGGGCGAGATGCGGCGGCTGCTGACGGTGCTGCGCGGGGACGGGAGCGACGGCGGCGCGGACGCAGCGGGGGCGGCCGGCGGGGAGCGGGCGCCGCAGCCCGGGGTCGGGCGGATCCAGCAGCTGGTGGAGGCGACCGTGCGGGCCGGGCAGCCGGTGGAGCTGTCCCTGGCGCCGGGCGTGGCGGAGGCGGCGCGGGCGGACCCGGCCGTGGACCTGTCGGCGTACCGGATCGTGCAGGAGGCCCTGGCGAACGTGGTGCGGCACGCGCCGGGGGCGCGGACCCGGGTGTCGGTGACGCACTCCGCCGGGGAGGGGGAGGTACTCGTGCTGGTGGTCAACGGCCCGGCGCCGGAGCCGCTGGTGGCGCTGGAGGGGGCGGGTACGGGGACGGGGCACGGCCTGGTGGGGATGCGCGAGCGCGTACGGTTGACCGGCGGGACCCTGGACACGGGCCCGCTGCCCGAGGGCGGTTTCCGGGTCGCCGCCCGGCTGCCGCTGACCTCCCGGACCGAGGACTCCAGTTGACCATCCGAGTGATCATCGTCGACGACCAGGCCATGGTGCGCGCGGGGTTCGCCGCGCTCTTGTCGGCGCAGGCCGACATCGACGTCGTGGGCGAGGCCGCCGACGGCCGGGAGGGCGTGCGGCTCGCGAGGACCGTGCACCCGGACGTGGTGCTGATGGACGTACGGATGCCGGAGCTGGACGGGCTCTCGGCGGCCCGGGAGGTCCTGGACCCGCCGCCGGGGGTGACGCACCGTCCGAAGGTGCTGATGCTGACCACCTTCGACATCGACGACTACGTGTACGAGGCGCTGCGCGCGGGCGCGTCCGGGTTCCTGCTGAAGGACGCCCCGCCCGCCGACCTGATCGCGGCCGTCCGGGTGGTGGCCTCGGGCGAGGCGCTGCTGGCGCCCTCGGTGACGCGCCGGCTGATCGCGGACTTCGTGCGGCAGCGGCCGGCGCCGCGCAAGGATCCGGCGCTGCGGCTGAACGGTCTGACCCCGCGCGAGACGGAGGTGCTGGAGCTGATCGCGCGGGGGCTGTCGAACCAGGAGATCGCCGCGCATCTGGTCCTGGCGGAGCAGACGGTCAAGACCCATATCGGGCGGGTGCTGGGCAAGCTGGACCTGCGCGACCGGGCGCAGGCGGTGATCTTCGCGTACGAGGCGGGGCTGGTGCGTCCCGGCGACGCGGGGTAGGGCCTGTCTGACCGTTCGCGCCGGCCCCGGCGGGAACGGTCAGACAGGCCCTGGCACTCCTCCACCCCCTACCGGGGTATGAGGCACCGCTTGGCTCCCCGGTCCGACGCGCGGCCGGGTACCTGCTTCCTACCTTCCTCTCCGTCACGAGGAGAAAGGGGACGGGTCATGCGCCGCTTCGGGAGGACGACCGGCACGGCCGGGCCGGCCGCGATCGCGCGGGGAGAGGTCCGATGAGCGCGCCGGCCGCCCTGCGGCGGGCCGCCGGGCGGATCGACCGGCGGACTCCGGTCCACCGGGACCGGGCGGTCGACGGGCTGCGGGCGCTCGCGCTGCTGGCGGTGCCGACCGGGCACTGGCTGCTCGGCGGTTTCACCCTGGACCCGGAGGGCGGGCTGCACAACGCCAGCCCGCTGTCGGCCGTCGGCGCCCTCGCCCCGGCGAGCTGGGTGCTCCAGATGCTCGGCATCTTCTTCCTGGTCGGCGGCTACGCCTCGGTGCTCTCCTTCCGCCGTCGGCCGGGCTCGACCCGGGCCTGGCTGAAGGGGCGGATGGTGCGGCTGGGGCGGCCGGTGCTGGGGGTGACGGCGGTGTGGGCGCTGGCCGCGCCGGTGCTGTACGCGGCCGGGGTTCCGGAGGCCACGCTGCGGACGGGGGCGACCCTGGTGGTCCAGCCGTTGTGGTTCGTGGGGGTGTACGCGGTGGTGACGGCGCTGACCCCGTACTGCGTCCGGGCGGCGGGCCGGCTGGGCGGCTGGGCGGCGGCCCCGCTGCTGGTGTCGGTGGCGGTGGTGGACTTCCTGCGCTACGGGCCGCTCGCCGGGTCGGTGCCGTCCTGGCTGTCCCTGCTGAACGTGCTGCCGGGCTGGCTGTTCGCCTATCAGCTGGGCGTCTCGTGGGGTGAGCGGCGGATCGGCCGGCGCGGGGCGTGGCTGCTGCTGGCGGGCGGGGCGGCGCTGTTCGCGGTGCTGCTGGCGGTGTTCCACTACCCGGCCTCGATGGTGGGCGTGCCGGGTGCGGCGCGGACCAACTCGCATCCGCCGTCGCTGCTGGTCCTGGCGCTGGCCTCGGCGCAGTCGGGGGCGGCGATCCTGCTGCGGGACCGGCTGGCGCGGCTGCTGGCCCGGCCGGCGCTGTGGGCGCCGGTGGTGGTGGTCAACCTGTCGGCGATGACGATCCTGTGCTGGCACCAGACGGCGATGCTGGCGGCGGCCGTGCCGGCCTCCTTGTCCGGCGGGCCGGTGGCCGGGCTGACGACGGCGCCCGACGGTCCGGGGTGGATCGCGGCGCGGATGGTGTGGCTGCCGGTGTTCGCGGTGCTGCTGGTGGGGATCGCCCGGTATGCGCGCCGGTTCGAGGTGGCGTCGGCGCCGGGACGGCGGGGGTCGGCGGCCCGGGCGGCCGTGGCGGGGGTGCTGGCGGCGGGGTTCGGGGTGTTCGCGTTGGGGCTGGCGTAGCCGGCCGGGTCCCGGGGGTGGTCGTCGCGGAGCACCCGTACGCGAAGAGAGCGCCGCTCCCGGTGGGGAGCGGCGCTCTCTCGTCGTGTGAACGCGGCGGTCGCCGCCGGGGGTCAGGCGATGGAGGCGGCCACGATCGCGGCGACGGCGAGGTTGCAGCAGGCGGTGACCCAGACGGCCGGGTGCGGCTCGGGGTCGACCACGATGGCGCCGAGCTTGCCCGGGGTCACCAGGTCCAGCACCAGGAAGGCCACGGCCATCAGGACCAGGCCGAGCAGGCCGAAGGCCGCCGTGGACAGCAGGCCCTTGCCGAAGTCCTCGTACGTCGTCCAGATCGAGGTGAAGACGATGCCGCCGATGCCCAGGAGCGCGGAGCTGAGCAGCAGGGCCGCGTTGCGGTTGCGCTCCTCCCAGATCTGCCTGGGGAGCTTCCCGGGGGTCAGCACGTCCACCAGCACGATACCGAGGATCAGCAGGACCAGTCCGAGGGCGCCGTAGGCGGTCGTACGGCCGAGTCCGTTGACGATGTCGCTCATGGAGAAGCCTGTCTGACGCGGGGGTGGACAAGGATGTGCCAAGGACGAGCCGAGGGGAGGCCGAATCTATCGCACGGCCCAGCCCCGGACCATGGGGAGGTCAGGAGATGGCAAAGGTCAGGCCCGCGCGGCCCGGAGAGGCGGCGGCGCTGACCGCGCTGATCAGGCGGTCCAAGGCGCACTGGGGCTACGGCGCGCGGTTCCTCGCGGCGTGCGCGCAGGAACTGCGGGTCGGGGAGGAGGAGCTCACGGTCCGGCGGATCGTGGTGGCCGAGAGCACACGCGGGGAACTGCTGGGCGTCGCCTCCCTCGAGGACGTCGACGCGGGCGCGGGGGGCGAGGCCGGTGACGGGCCCCGGACGGCGCGGCTGGGGCTGCTGTTCGTGGAGCCGTCCGTGATCGGCCGGGGTGTGGGGCGGCTGCTGTACCTGGACGCCGTGCGGCGGGCCGCCGCGCTGGGGTCGCGGCGGCTGCTGATCGACGCCGACCCCCACGCGGCGGGCTTCTACCGGGCGATGGGCGCGGTCCCGGCGGCGGGCTCACCGCCGGGGCTGGTCCGGTTCACGGTGGCGCCCGCCCCGCTCGCGCGGTGGGCGCGGGCCTGGACGGGCGGGGGCGCGGCGGTGCACGTGGGCAACGTCGCCGAGTTCAACGCCCAGTTCGCCGACGCCTCCCTCGGCCGCGGACAGCGGGCCGCGCACGACTACTCCTGCCTGGCCGCCTTCTACAGCCCCCGTCCGGCCGCGCTGGTCCTGCCGCGGCCGGTGCCCCGCTGGTGGGCCGGTGCGGTCGGGCGCGCACTGGGCTGGGGGCCGGAGGTGAAGGTGGAGGTGTACGACGCTCTGGCCGGGCCGGGCCCGG
The DNA here is from genome assembly GCF_003634815.1 of Streptomyces sp. 3211.6. Lineage (NCBI taxonomy): Bacteria > Bacillati > Actinomycetota > Actinomycetes > Kitasatosporales > Streptomycetaceae > Streptomyces > Streptomyces sp. 3211.6. The sequence continues at coordinate 596,560 of NZ_RBXC01000001.1, forward strand.
GCCTGTCGGAGGCGGTGCTGGCCCGGCCGGCGCTGGCCGGGCGGGTCAGGGGAGCCGGGCTGCCGCTCGTACCGTGGGGGCTGACGGAGCCGTACGCGCGGCTCGCCGGTCTGCCGTGGCGGCCGGACGCGCTGCGGTACGAGTCGAAGTCCGCGGCCCACGCCCTGTTCGCCCGGATCCTGGCGGACGGGGGCCATCCGGAGGTCACCCTGCCCGCGCAGTGGCGGACGGGATCACGCCGGGCGGCGGTGCGCCGGGCGGCGGCTCGGGCCCGGGCGGGCGAGAGCACCGTTCTCAAATCGGAGCACGGTGTGGGGGGTTCGGGCACCACCCTGGTGACGCCCGGGCTGCTCCGGGCGGCCGGCGGGGCCCGGGCGCTGCGGGGGCGGCTGCCGCGCGGCCCGCTGCTGGTGGAGGAGTACGTGCACGGCCCGGCGGACGCGGGCGCGGACGCGGACGCACCACGGGATCTGACCTACGACGGGTTCGTGGACGGCGAGGGCCACCCGCACCGGGTCGGGGCGGCGCTGATGGACGTGGCCGGCGGGGGCTACCGCGGTGCCACGGTGGGCCCGGGGGTGGTGCCCGCGCACCTGGAGGGGCCTCTGCTGGGGTTCGGGGCGGCGGTGGGCCGGGAGCTGGCCGCGGCCGGCCACCGGGGCTGGTTCGACGTGGACTTCGTGGTGGACGCCGCTGGGCGGCTCGCGCCGACCGAGGCGAACCTGCGGCTCACCGGCCCGTCGGTGGCGTTCATGGTGGCTGCCCGGCTCGACGCGCTGCGCGGTGCGGGGCACCTGGTGCGGATCGCGGACCGGGTGGAGCTGGGCGCCCGGCTGCCGGAGGCCCAGCTGGAGGAGGTGTGCGGCGCCCTGGCGCGGGACTGCGCCGCTCTCGGGGCCGTGTTCGTGCCGGCGATCCCGACGGGGGCGTTCGACCCGGCGCCGTGGCTGGGCGTGCTGGTGGCCGCGCACAGCCGGGAGGTGCTGGACGCGGCCGGGGCGCTGGTCCGGGAGCGGGCCCGGGCGGTGGGCGAGGACTTCGCCGCCGGGGAGCAGGGTCAGCCGTCGGAGCCGGAAGGCGGGGCGGCGGACCGACGGGTGAGGTAGACGGCCACGATCAGAGCGGCGATCATCAGCGGGATGTTGAAGGAGTAGACGAGGGCGGCCTGCCGCGGCCAGTCGTGCTTGGCCGCGAGCCGGTAGAGGTTGTCCTGCGGCCACCAGGCCAGCAGCAGGTAGGCCACGGCCAGGTGGGCGGCGGCCGTCAGGCGCCGGGCCGGTCCCGGGCGCGACATCCGCCGGCGGCCCGCGAACAGGAACAGCAGGCCCGCGGCGAAGGCCGAGCACTCGAAGAGGTACAGGACGGAGAAGAGGAACGACCACGGGCCGGGCACCCCGGTGAGGTCGGTGGAGCCGGGCCAGATCAGGTCGGTGGCGAACAGGGCGACCACGGTCAGCGGCACCGCCGCGCAGCCGAAGCCGAAGCAGCCGGGCAGCTCCCCGCCCGCCGACGCCCCGTACTTGCCGCCGCCCACGGGCCGGGCCCCCGGCTGCTGGGGCTGCGGGACCGCCGCCCGGTCCTCCTGGCCCGCCCGGGTGCGGGGCAGGGTGGGCAGACGCACGACGCGGACCGGGATCGCGGCGGAGGGCACCCGGCCCGCGAGGTGTTCGCGGAGCCCGTCGGCGTCCACGGGGGCGCCGTCGCCGTCCCGGCCGGAGCCGTCGGGGGGCGGGGCGACGTACGCGACGAGCCGGGTGTTGCCGCGACTGCCGACGGGGGTCAGGACGGCGGCACCGACGCCGGGGTGGGTGCGCAGGGCGGACTCGGCCGGATGCGGGTCGAGGGGGCTGCCGTCGGCGAGGGTGATCCGGTCGCGCAGGCGTCCGGCGAACTCCAGCAGCCCGTCCGGGCGGAGCACGGCCAGGTCCCCGGTGGCCAGGGCCTCGCCGCCGCCCGGCGGGGTCAGGAGCAGCTCCCCGGCCCGCAGTTCGACGCGGCTGCCGGGGAACGGGGTGCCCAGCAGGGAGAGCCGTTCGGGTTCGTCCAGGAGGCGGGGCAGCTGCGGCAGTTCGAACCAGGTGCCGGCGCCGGCCGCCTCGGTGGGGCCGTAGACGCCGAGGACGCGGGCGCCCGGGCGGAGCCGGTCCTGGAGGGCGGTCTGCTGGTCGAGGTAGAGCCGGTCGCCGGTGACGGTGAGCAGACGCAGGGCCGACAGCCGCGGCGCGGGTTCGCGCCGGCCCCGGCGGGCGGCGCCGGCCGGGTCGAGGCTGCGGTCGAGGAGGCGCAGGGCACCCCCGGGGTCGGTGTGCAGTGCGCTGACCTCGTACTCCGAGACGGCTTCCGGTATCTCGGCGGGCGTCCAGGCCGGGCCCTGGGGCAGGACGAGGGCGCCTCCGGCGCACAGGGCGCGGGTCCAGCCGGCGGCGAAGGCCGTGAGGTCCGGGCCGCCGGTGAACAGGTGGCGGTCCTCGGGGGTCAGGCGGGCGAGCTGGGCCCAGGCCTCGTGGGCGGCGAGGAGCAGGGCGTGGCCGACGGGGACGGGGCGGGGCACGGCGGTCGCGGTGAACAGGATTGCCGCCGGGGCGGGCTGCGCGGCGCGGGCCGGAGGGTGGCCCGGCCCGGCCGCGATCGCCTCGGCCTCCGCGTCCGCGAGGAGGGCCGGCAGGCCCTTGCCCAGGTCCAGGCGGGCCGCGCCCGCGGCGTCGGTGAGCAGCAGGTCGGGCGCCAGGGCGAGGAGCTGGTCGCGCGCGGTGCGGGTGTCGGCGGGGTCGACCAGGGCGTAGGCGGCGCCCGCCTTGAGGGAGGCCAGGAGGGCGAGGACGGTCTCCTCGCGGCGGGTGGGGGCGATGGCGATGCGGGCGCCGCCGGGCAGTCGCCGGGCGAGGAGGTGGTGGGCGAGCCGGTTGGCGGCCGTGTCGAGTCCGGCGTAGGAGAGGGGACCGCCCGGTGTGATGACGGCGGGGGCCCCGGGGGTGTCGCGGGCCCACTGCTCGAAGCGCTCCAGGACGGTGTCGGCGGCGGGCCGGCCGGGGCCGGCGGAGGACGATGCCTGCGTCATTCCCCCGATGATGCCACCGGGCCCGCGGCGTGCCGGGCGTTCCCGGAAATCCCTCCCGTCAGCGGGAGTTGACCGTGGGCGGACCCCGGCGGGTGGTCCTGCGCCGGTCCCTTGACCTGAAGTTTGGTCGAGGTTCTACCGTGGGGGTCATGGACATGGAAGTCACCGCCTGGCATTCGCTGCACAGCGCGATCAACGCCCAGCAGGGCGACCGGCCCCCGTTCTCCCCGGCGAGCCTGCGCAGGATCGCCGCCTTCGCCCGCCCGCACCGGCGCGGGCTGACCTTCTTCCTGCTGCTCAGCGTGGTGGGCGCGCTGCTGGCGGTGGCCACCCCGCTGCTGGCCAGCCGGATCGTGGACGCGATCGTCCAGGGGGCGAAGGCGGGCGGCGACGGCGACACCGGGGAGGTGACCCGGCTCGCGCTGCTGATCGCGGTGATCGCGGTGGCCGAGGCGGGGCTGGGCCTGCTGACCCGCAAGCTCTCCGCGACGCTCGGGGAGGGCCTGATCCTCGACCTGCGCCGGGCGGTCTTCGACCACGTCCAGCGGATGCCGGTGGCCTTCTTCACCCGGACCCGGACGGGCGCCCTGGTCAGCCGGCTCAACAACGACGTGATCGGTGCCCAGCGGGCGTTCAGCAACACCCTGTCCGGGGTGGTGTCCAACGTGGTGACCCTGCTGCTGACCCTGGGGGTGATGCTGAGCATCTCGTGGCAGATCACCCTGCTGGCACTGGCGCTGCTGCCGGTGTTCGTCCTGCCGGCCCGCCGGATGGGCACCCGGATGGCCGGGATGCAGCGGGAGGCCTCGGCGCTGAACGCGGCGATGGGCACGCAGATGACGGAACGGTTCTCCGCGCCCGGCGCCACCCTCGTCAAGCTGTTCGGGCGGCCCGCCGACGAGTCGGCCGAGTTCGCGGCCCGCGCGGCCCGGGTCCGGGACATCGGCATCCGTACGGCGATGGCCCAGTCGGCGTTCATCACGGCCCTCACCCTGGTCTCGGCGCTGGCCCTGGCCCTGGTCTACGGCCTGGGCGGCTACTACGCCCTGCGCGGCGGCCTGGAGGCGGGCTCGGTCGTCGCCCTGGCCCTGCTCCTGACCCGGCTGTACGCCCCGCTGACCGCGCTGGCCGGGGCCCGCGTCGAGGTGATGAGCGCGATGGTCAGCTTCGAGCGGGTCTTCGAGATCCTCGACCTGAAGCCGCTGATCGCCGAGAAGCCGGACGCCCGCCGGGTGCCCGAGGGCCCGGTGGCGGTGGAGTTCGACCGGGTCTCCTTCGGCTACCCCTCCCCCGACAAGGTCTCGCTGGCCTCCCTGGAGGAGGTGGCCGTCCTCGACGCCCGCGGCGGCACGCAGGTGCTGCACGAGGTGTCCTTCCGTGCCGAACCCGGCCAGATGATCGCCCTGGTCGGCTCCTCCGGCGCCGGCAAGTCCACCATCGCCCAGCTGCTCCCCCGCCTCTACGACGCCGACGCGGGCGCGGTGCGCCTGGGCGGGATCGACGTGCGCGACCTCACGGCGGACTCGATCCGCGACACCCTGGGCATGGTCACCCAGGACGGGCACCTGTTCCACGAGTCGGTACGGGCCAACCTGCTGCTGGCCCGGCCCGGTGCGGCCGAGGAGGACCTGTGGGAGGCCCTGCGCCGCTCGCGCCTCGACGGCCTGGTCGCCTCCCTCCCGGACGGCCTGGACACCGTGGTCGGCGAGCGCGGCTACCGGCTGTCGGGCGGCGAGCGGCAGCGGCTGACCATCGCCCGGCTGCTGCTGGCCCGGCAGCGGGTGGTGATCCTGGACGAGGCCACCGCCCATCTGGACTCCACCTCCGAGGCGGCCGTCCAGGAGGCGCTGGCCGAGGCGCTGGCGGGGCGGACGGCGGTGGTGATCGCGCACCGGCTGTCCACCGTGCAGGCCGCCGATCTGATCCTGGTGGTGGAGGAGGGCCGCATCGTGGAACGCGGCACCCACGCCGAGCTGCTGGCGTCGGGCGGGCGCTACGAGGAGCTGTACCGCACCCAGTTCGCGACGCGGGGCACGGCCGCGACGGGCTGAGCCACGGCCGCCCCGGCGCCGGGACGCGGCCGGGGGTGCGCTTGAGTGGTACCCGGCGAAGACGGTGCGACGGCGAGGACGGTGAGGACGGCGAGGTACGGCATGGACCCCCGGGGCGTCATCGTGGTGATGGGCGTGGCCGGGACGGGCAAGTCGACGGTTGGCCGGCTGCTCGCGGACGCCCTCGGCGTCCCGTACGCCGAGGGGGACTCCTTCCACCCGGCGGCCAACGTGGCCCGGATGTCGGCGGGGATCCCGCTGGAGGACGCCGACCGGTGGCCGTGGCTGGACGCCGTGGGCGCGTGGGTCCGGGGCCGGGGCGGGGAGGGCGGGGTGGTGGCCGCCTCCTGCCTCAAGCGGGCGCACCGCGACCGGCTGCGGGCCGCCGCACCGGGGGTGGGCGTGGTGTTCGTCCACCTCACGGGAGGGCGGCCGCTGATCGGGGCGCGGATGGCCGCCCGGACGGGGCACTTCATGCCCGTCTCCCTGCTGGACTCCCAGTTCGCCGCGCTCGAACCGCTCGGCGCGGACGAGCCGGGATTCGCCGTCGAGGTGTCGGGCACCCCCGAGGAGATCACCGGACGGGCGCTCGCCGCCCTGCGCGCGCCGGGGAGCGGGGGAACCGCGCCGTGACGGGCCTCCCGGCCGGAGCCGGCGTTCCGGCGGGCGGAAACCCGCGGCCCGTCTTCACGTGCACGTCCTCCACGTGCACGTGAAGACGGCCCCGAGGCCGGGCAGCCGCTCGATCCGCGCCCCGAGCCGCTCACGCGCCCCGGCGGCCCCGTCGCCCTCGGGGAGCTCGACGGTCAGGTAGCCGGCCCGCCCCCTCCGAGGCCCCCTCACCCGGGTCAAGACCGCCGGGGATCCGGTCCGTCGAGCTGGGCCGCCGCGAGGGCGAAGCCGTCGGCCGCCCGGGCGCAGCGGTCGGCCAGCGCCGCCACCTCCGCGCGGAGGGCGTCGGCCTGCGGTCCGCGCCACTCCAGCGCCGCCGCACCCGCGCGCAACCGCCGGGCGTGGCTGCGCAGGACGGTGCAGTGGCCGCGCAGGCCGTCGGCGGGTGCGGACGGGGCGGGGCGCGGGGGGCGGCAGTCGGTCACGGGGTGCTCCAGGGGGACGGGGAGGTGCGGCCGTGGTCGGCGGGGGTGCCGGGCGTGCCGGGTTCCCCGGAGGCGACCCGGCCGGGGTCCCGGCCGCCGCCGCCCGGTTCGCGTGCGCAGAAGGCCCGTACGGCGGCGCCGAGGCCCAGCAGCGGTTCGGCGGTGACGGCCCGTCCGGTGGCGACCTGCCAGCCGGCGTGGTCGTTGAAGGGGTTCTCGTCCGTCAGCGCGTGCCAGGCGAGGATGTCCGCGAAGGCCGGGGCGAGCAGGGTGAACGCCGGCCCGGTGCCCCGCTCGCGCAGGATGTGCCGGAAGGCGCGGGCGGCGTCGGCCTGCCGCCCGCCGTCCACCGCCCGCAGCACGGCGGCGCAGCCGGGGTCCGCGAGGAGTTCGGGCCGGCCCGCGGTCGCCACCCGGATCCGGGCCTTCAGTCCGCAGACGGCCGCGCTGACGGCCAGGTTCTCCCGCCGGGCCAGGATCCCGGCGAACCATCCGGCCCGGGCCACCCCCCGGCCGCGCGGGGCCCAGCCGAGGCCGGCCGGGTCGGTGAGGGTGCGCAGCAGGGTCCGCCAGGCGCGGCGCCGGCGGCTGCTGCGGGCCACGAGGGCCCCGGCGGGCAGGCGCGCGCCGAACGCGAGCCCGGAGGCGTACCGGGCGGCTTCGCCCACGGCGTCGGCGGCCTCGGCCAGTTCCCGGCACAGGGCGTCGAGCGTGTCGACGTCCGGGTCGGCGGCCGGCGCGGTCACGGCGTCGGACATGGGCTCCTCGCGGGGGCTCGGTACGGCGGCTGCGGACGGCTGACGCCCTCACCGTACGACGGCCCCGCGAGCGGCGCGCTCCGACTGCGCTACGAGGGTGGGCCGCCGGTCAGGGCCGGTTCGGTCAGGGCCGGTTCGGTCAGGCTCGCGCGGGTGAAGGCCGCCTCCCGGAAGGCGGTGCGCAGCCGGGAGGCGGATCCGGCGGCGGGGCCCGGGATCAGGACGGCCCAGCGGTCCTGGCGCGGGGCGACCCACAGGGCGGGGCCGGGGCCGGACGGGGGGTGGTGGGACCAGACGCCGGCGGGCGCGGGGTGCCAGAGCAGGCCGCGGGCGGGGGTGAGCTCCCCGGTGCGGATGCGCAGGGACTCGGCGGTCCAGGCGCGCGGGACGGGGTGGCCGGCCGGGGACAGCAGGTGGCGCAGGAACCGGGCGAGGTCGGCCAGGGTGGTGTGCAGGGCGCCTTCGGCGAGGCGGGTGCGGGTCATGCCGAGCGGCTGCCAGATCCGGGTCGCGGCGCAGTCGCCGAGGGGGGCGCCGGCGAGCCGTTCGGCGAGGGCGGTGAGGGCGGCGGGGGCGGCCGGGCCCTCGCCGCGCGTGAGCAGCTGGTGGGTGGTCGTGCCGGCGGGCGCTCCGGTGGCGGGCGGCTGCCCGTAGGCCGTGAGGGGGGTGTGCAGGGCCAGCTCCCCCTGGGCCACGAGGGTGCCGAGGACGGGCCAGAGGGCGAGGGCCGGGGTGAGGGCGTCGGCGGTGAGGGGGGTGTCCCAGTCGCCCGGCGGGCCGGGACGGGCGGCGTGGACGGTGTCCGCCGAGCCCACCGCCCAGACCGCCTCCGGGTCGGCGGTGCGCATGAATGCCTCGATCTGCGGCGTCATGCCCGGCACGGTACGTCGGCCCGCTCGGCCCCCCGGGCAGGTCGCGGGGAACGCGCGGACGCGTTGCCGCCCGCCACCCGAATGCCGGGGGCGGCGCCCGCCGTGCCGGCGCCGGGTCCGAGGCCGCCGCAGTGGCCCGCTGGACCTTCGGGGGCGGGCGGGTCAGCCTGGAGGGATGAGCGCCCTACCCGGTGAACCCGTGCCCCGCCCCGGTACGTCACCGCCGCCGCCGGCCTCCCCCGTCTCCCCCGTCTCCCCCGTCTCCGGGGGCGGTGCGGAGCCGGGGGTGGTGCTGCGGTCCGCGCGGGGGCGGTGGGTGCTGCTGGCCACCGTGCTCGGGTCCGCGATGGCCCTGCTGGACTCGACCGTGGTCAACGTCGCCCTGCCCCGCATCGGGCGCGACCTCGGCGCCGATCTCGCGGTGCTCCAGTGGACCGTGAACGCCTACCTGCTGACCCTGGCCGGGCTGATCCTGGTCGGCGGGGCGCTCGGCGACCGGTTCGGGCGGCGCCGGATCTTCGTCCTCGGGGTGGTGTGGTTCGCGGTCGGCTCCCTGCTGTGCGGTATCGCCCCGGGCGCCGGGGTGCTGATCGGTGCCCGGGCCCTCCAGGGCGTCGGCGGGGCCCTGCTGACCCCCGGGTCGCTCGCGCTGATCCAGGGCTCGATCCGGTCCGACGACCGGGCCCGGGCGGTGGGCCTGTGGTCGGGGTTCGGGGGCGTGGGCGCGGCCGTGGGGCCCTTCCTCGGCGGCTGGCTGGTGGACGGGCCGGGCTGGCGGTGGGTGTTCCTGCTCAACGTGCCGGTGGCCGCGCTGTGCGTGCCGGTGGCGCTGCGGCACGTTCCGGAGTCACGGGATCCGCAGGCCGGGGGGCGGTTCGACGTGCTCGGCGCGGTGCTCGGGGCGGCGGCCCTGGCCCTGATCACGTACGCGCTGATCGAGGCCCGTTCCGCGACCGGGGCCGTGATCGGGGCGGGGGTGGCCGGGGTGCTGCTGGCGGCCGCGTTCGTGTACGTGGAGCGGCGGCGGCCGCATCCGATGGTGCCGCCGGACGTGTTCGCCTCCCGCCAGTTCACGGCCGTCAACCTGGTCACCCTGTGCGTGTACGCGGCCTTCGGCGGGTTCTTCTTCCTCATCGTGCTCCAGCTCCAGGTGGTGTCCGGGTACTCGGCCCTCGGCGCGGGGGCCGCGCTGCTGCCGACCACCGTTCTGATGCTGCTGCTGTCGGCCCGCGCGGGGGCGCTGGGCGAGCGGATCGGGCCGCGGATCCCGCTGACGGTGGGACCGCTGCTGTGCGCCGCCGGGATGCTGCTGAGCCTGCGGGTGGGGCCGCACGCCTCGTACGCCGGGGACGTGCTGCCCGCCATGGTGGTGCTCGGCGCGGGCATGGCCGCCCTGGTCGCGCCGCTGACCGCGACCGTGCTGGCCTCGCTGGATCCCGGCCGGGCGGGCCTGGCCAGCGGCATCAACAACGCCGCCGCACGGGCGGCGGGGCTGTTGGCGGTGGCCGCGCTGCCGCTGCTGGCCGGGATGGGCCCGGACGCCTACCTGTCGGCCGGCGCCTTCGATGCGGCCTACGGGCGGGCGATGGCCTGGTGCGCGGGGCTGCTGGTGGCCGGCGCGGCCCTGGCGTGGGCGACCGTGCGCTCCCCCTCACCCGGGGCCTGCCATCCGGAGTGCCGGACCTCCTGCGCGGTCGGCTCCCCTCCGCTGGAGCACCCGCACGCGGCGGAGCACCCCCAGGAGCCCGCCCCCTGAGCGGTCCCGGAGGCCTTCGGTGTGCTGGAGCGCGTCGGCGGACCTGGCGGCGGGCGGGGCCGTGGCCACCGCCGGGGTGGTGTGCCTGGTGCGGGTGCGGCGGGTCCGGGACCTGCCTGTGGCCGCGCTGCCGCTGCTGCTGGGCGCGCACCAGCTGGTCGAGGCCGCCGTCTGGGACGCGGGCGGCGGCTGCGGTCCGGCCACCACGGCCTGGGCGGTGATCGCCCTGCCCGTGCCGGCGGTGTGGGTGCCGTTCGGGGTGCTGCTCGCCGTAGCGCCCGGGGGCCGGCGCCGGCTGTGGGGGCCGGCGGCCGTCGGTCTGGCCACCGCCGCGGTGCTGGCGTACTGCCTGGCCGTGCGGCCGGTGTCCGCCGAGGTGCGGGGGCGGGTGCTGGGCTACGCGGTGGACGTGCCGTACGCGCCGCTCGTCCTGGCCGGGTACCTGTACGCCGTCCTGGGCTCCCTGCTGCTCTCCGGGGACCGCGCGCTGCGGGTGCTGGGCGCGGTGCTGGCCGCGGGGGCGGCGGTGTGCGCGGCGCTGTGGCGGCTGGAGTTCGCCTCCACCTGGTGCGCCTTCGCGGCGGTGGCGTCGCTGCTGGTGCTGGGCTGGGTCCGGCGGGCGGCGCCCGCTACTGGTTCCGGCCGCCCAGGACGAAGAGCAGGTAGACGAAGAACGCGAAGAGGTGACCCACGAAGAGGTACGCGATCAGCCTGATGACCAGGCCGCGCGGGAACTTGGACTCGAAGCGCCGGAAGACGCCGAGCGGGGCCTTCTGTTCGGGCGTGGTGGACATGTTCTCTCCTCGGGACGGCATGACGGCTGGCTCCTCGGCTGATCAGCGGTGGCGGCTATGACGGCTAGGGGTGGTGCTTGGCGGTGCCGCCGAGGCACATCCCGGCGAGGCTGCTCTGCAACAGCGTGTGGACGAACAGCAGCTCCGCCCCGCCGGGACCGGCCGCGCCGATCCGGTGCGGGGTCAGCGAGTCGAAGTGGGCGCTGTCCCCCGGCTCCAGCAGGTGCTCGGCCTCCCCCAGGTGCAGCCGCAGCCGCCCGCCGAGCACGTACAGCCACTCCTCCCCGGGATGGACGCGCACCAGCTCGCCCTGGCTGCGCCCCGGGGGGACGTGCACGCGCAGCGCCTGCATGCCCCGCCCGGAGCCCCCGGCCTGCCAGTACGTCCACCCGTCGGCCTCGCGGGCCCCGGGACCGCCGGCCCGTACGATGGGATCGGCGACTCCCTGGGTCTCGCCGAGCAGTTCGGAGACGGTCGTACCGTAGGTGCGGGCGAGCCCGAGCAGCAGCGGCAGCGAGGGCTGGCGCCGGCCGGTCTCCAGCCGCGACAGGTGCGCGGGCGACAGCCGGGCCCTGGCTGCGGCCGCCTCCAGGGTGAGCCCGGCGCGCCGGCGCAGCTCGCGCAGCTGCGGGGCCACGGCGGGCAGCTCTTCGGCGCCGCCGGGGGCCTGTGGGGCCTCGGTGTCCGGGGGGTCCTCGGGACGGGGGGTCATGTCCCGATTGAGCCAGAATCTTGCCTCGCTGGCAATCTTCCTTGCCTCTGAGGCAAATTCCCCGGTCAGCCGCGGCGCTGCTCCAGCACCGTCTCCACCGTGTCGGCCGCCCCCGGCGCCTTGTCGGGGCGGTGCCTCAGGACCCGGGCGAAGCGCAGGGCCACCCCGGCCGGGTAGCGCGGGGAGCGCTGGAGGCCGTCGTAGGCGATCTCCACGACCAGCTCCGGCCTGACCCGGACGGTGAACCCGTCGTCCTCCACGGCGAGCTCGCGCAGCCGCTCGGTCTGCCAGCGCAGCATCTCGTCGGTGAGGCCCTTGAACGTCTTGCCGAGCATGGCGAAGCTCCCGTCGGCGGCGCGGGCGCCCAGGTGCAGGTTCGACAGCAGGCCGGTGCGGCGGCCGTGGCCCCATTCGGCGGCGAGTACCACCAGGTCGAGGGTGTGCACGGGTTTGACCTTCAGCCACTGTTTGCCGCGCCGGCCCGCCGCGTACGGGGAGCCGAGCCCCTTGGCCATGACCCCTTCGTGCCCCCGGCCCAGGGTCTCGGCCAGGAACTCCCGGGCCCGCTCTTCCTGGGCGGCCGGGTCCTCCACCACCAGCCGGCGGACCCGCGCGGCCTGCGGGACGAGGCCGGCCAGGGCGGCGTACCGGTCACGGACCGGCAGGTCCAGCAGGACCCGTTCGCCGAGGGCCAGCACGTCGAAGAAGAACGCGCCGACGGGGAGGGTCCGCCGTGCGGCGTCCACGTCCACGCGGGAGCCGACGCGGCTCGCGATCTCCTGGAACGGGACCGGCCGCCCGGCGGCGTCGTGCCCGATGACCTCCCCGTCCAGGATGAACCGCTCCCCGGGCAGGCTCAGGGCGAGCTCGACGACCTCGGGCAGCCGGGCGGTGATCTCGTCCAGGGAGCGGGTGTAGACGTGGACCTCCCCGCCCTCCCGGTGGACCTGGACCCGGATCCCGTCGAGCTTCTCCTCCACCGCGCACGGCCCGAGCGCGCGCAGGGCGTCCTCCAGCGAGCGGGCGGTCCCGGCCAGCATCGGCTGGACGGGCTGCCCGATGCGCAGGGCCACCCCGCTCAGCGCCGCGGCCCCCTCGGCCAGTACCGCGGCCGCCACCCGGGGCAGCGAGCCGTCCAGCATCACCGCCCTGCGCAGGTCGGCCGCCGGCACCCCGGCGGCGGCCGCGACCCCCTCCAGGGCCACCGCGTCCAGCGCGCCCTGGCGCACCTCCCCGGAGAGCAGGCTGCGCAGGAACCGTTGCTCGGGCGCGGTGGCGGCGCCCAGCAGGGCGGCCACGATCCGGCGGCGCTCGGCCTGCGCCCCCGGGCCGGAGACGGCGGCCAGCTCGGCCACGGCCGCGTCGACGGCCCGTACGGTCAAGGTGGGCTCCGCCGCCGGCCCGGTGTCCTGGGCCAGGGTGCGCCAGCCGATGCCCGGGCGGCCCTGCGGCAGGCGGCCGGAGAGGTAGGCGATGACCAGGCCGGCCTCGTCGGCGGGCGCGGCCGCGAAGAGCTCCGCGAGCAGGGCGGTCTTGCGCGACCGGGCGGAGGTCTCGGCGACCTCCCGGGACACGCGCGCGACCTCGGCCAGCAGCATGCGCCCCATCCTGCCGCCGCCGGGGCCGCCCCGCAGCCCGGCGCCTACCGCGGGTGCGGTACGCGGGGCCGCGCGGGTACTCCTGGAGAAGGGGCGGGGCTCCCCCTGAGGGAGCTCGGGGAAGGAGATCACGGCCCTTAGGGTTCCCCTATGAAGCTCCGACTCCCCCGGCGGCCCCGGGACCGCCTGCTCGCCGGTGCCGCCGCCCTCGCGGTGCTCGCGGGCGCCGGCACCTGGACGGCCGCGGCCGCTTCCGGGGAAGGGCCGGCCGTGCACCGCCAGGACCAGGTCCTGCGGATGCCCGGCACGGACGCAGGCGGTCCCACCGGCATCGACACCTCCTTCTTCACGGCCGGCGACACCACGCAACGCCGTCCGGCCGTCCTCCTGGGCCACGGCTTCGGCGGCAGCAAGGACGACGTCCGCGCCCAGGCCGAACGCCTGGCCCGCGACGGGTACGCGGTCATGACCTGGTCGGCGCGCGGTTTCGGCCGCTCCGGCGGGAAGATCGGGCTGAACGACCCCGAGCACGAGGTCAAGGACGTCTCGGCGCTCGTCGACTGGCTGGCCCGCCGGCCCGAGGTCCGGCTGGACGCGGCCGGCGACCCGCGCGTGGGCGTGGCCGGCGCCTCCTACGGCGGGGCCGTGGCGCTGCTGGCCGCCGGGTACGACCGGCGGGTGGACGCGATCGCCCCGCAGATCACGTACTGGAACCTCGCGGACGCCCTGTTCCCGCAGGGCGTGTTCAAGAAGCTCTGGGCCGGGATCTTCTTCACCAGCGGTGCGGCTGACGGCCTCCAGCAGGCCGGCGGCCCGGCAGTCGCGGCGAGACCCCCGGCGGCCCCGGGCTGCGGACGGTTCGAGCCGCAGCTGTGCGCCATGTACGAGCGGGTCGCGGTGGCGGGGAAGCCCGACGCCGAGGCGCGCGCCCTGCTGGAGCGGCGCAGCCCCTCGGCCGTGGGCGACCGGATCAGGGTTCCGGCGCTGATCGTGCAGGGGCAGGACGACTCCCTGTTCCCGCTGGACCAGGCCGACGCCATGGCCAGGGCCATCTCCGCGAACGGCGCGCCGGTGGCCGTGGACTGGGCGGCCGGCGGGCACGACGGCGGCATGGGCGAGTCCGGCCGGGTCGAGTCCCGGGTGGAGGCCTGGTTCGACCGCTATCTCAAGGATGACGCGGGCGCGGACACCGGCCCGGCCTTCCGTGTCTCGCGCACCGGCGGCGTCGACTCCACCGACGGGCGGATCATGGTGCGCGGCGCGAGCGGCGACCGCTATCCCGGGTTGGTACCGGAGCCACGGCCGTATTCCCTGGCCGGGCCCGAGCAGACCTTCCAGAACCCGGCGGGCGGGGCCCCGCCGGCGCTGTCGGCGCTGCCCGGGATCGGCGGGCAGCTGGCCTCCCTCGGGACCGGGTTCTCCCTGGACTTCCCCGGGCAGAACGCCCGTTTCGAGTCGGAGCCGCTGGCCGAGGAGGTCCGGGTCACCGGCACCCCGACCATCACCCTGAACCTGAGGTCGACGGCTGCGGACGGTTCGGCCGTGCTGTTCGGCAAGCTGTACGACGTGGGGCCCGACGGGCGCCAGCAGGTGCTGCCGAGCCAGCTGGTGGCCCCCGTCCGGGTGACGGACGCCGGGCAGGGCCGCAGCGTGCAGCTGCGGCTGCCCGCCGTCGACCACGCCTTCCAGGCCGGGCACCGGCTGCGGCTGGTGGTCGCGGCCACCGACCTGGGCTACGCGTCCCCGGCAGAGCCCGCCTCGTACACCGTCTCGGTGCACGAACCGCTCCAGGTGCCCGTCGCCGCCGGAGTGCGGACCGCCACCGCCGGTCTGCCCGGCTGGATCTGGTGGCTGCCGCTGGGCGCGGTGGCGCTGGCCGCCGCGCTGCTCGGGATCCGCCGCACCGGCGGGAGCCGGGCCGGTGCGGCGGCGCCGGAACCGGTACTGGCCGGCGTACCGCTCGACATCACCGGTCTGACGAAGCGCTACGCGAAGTCCCAGGACCGGTACGCCGTGCGGGACCTGTCCTTCCGGGTGGAGCGGGGCCAGGTGCTGGGTCTGCTGGGGCCCAACGGGGCCGGGAAGACCACCACGCTGCGGATGCTGATGGGCCTGATCACGCCGGACGCCGGGGAGATCCGGGTGTTCGGGCACGCGATCCGCCCCGGGGCGCCGGTGCTGTCGCGGGTCGGCGCGTTCGTGGAGGGCGCCGGGTTCCTGCCGCACCTGAGCGGCCGGGCCAACCTGGAGCTGTACTGGCAGGCCACCGGCCGCCCCGCCGAGGACGCTCACCTGGCCGAGGCCCTGGAGATCGCCGGCCTCGGCGACGCCCTGGAGCGCGCGGTGCGCACGTACTCGCAGGGCATGCGCCAGCGGCTCGCGATCGCCCAGGCGATGCTGGGGCTGCCGGACCTGCTGATCCTGGACGAGCCGACGAACGGTCTGGACCCGCCGCAGATCCGGGAGATGCGCGACGTGATGATCCGCTACGCCGCCGGCGGGCGGACGGTCATCGTCTCCAGCCACCTGCTGTCGGAGGTGGAGCAGTCCTGCACCCATCTGGTGGTCATGGACCGCGGGCGGCTGGTGCAGGCCGGTCCGGTCGCCGAGATCACCGGCGGCGGGGACACCCTGCTGGTCGCGCTCGGTGGACCGGTGGACGAGGCGGCCGTGGGCAAGGTCGCGGCGCTGGAGGGCGTCGCCTCCGTGGTGCCCGCCGACGAGGGGCTCCTCGTACGGCTCGACGGTGCGACGCCCGCCGCCCTGATCGCCGAACTCGTACGGCTGGAGCTGCCGGTGACGGCGGTGGGGCCGCACCGCCGGCTGGAGGACGCCTTCCTGACCCTGATCGGAGGTGCGGCATGAGCGCCGTACGGACTTCGGCACCCGCCGAGGAGACCGCCCCCGGCTACCGGCCGGGGCGGACGCTGCCGCTGCGGGTGGAGGCGCTGCGGCAGTGGCGCCGGCGGCGGACGCTGGTGATGGGCGGGGTGCTGGCCGCACTGCCGTTCGTCATGATCATCGCCTTCGCGGTGGGCGGGGCGGACAACGGGCGGGGCGGCAGCGACGGCCGGGTCAGCTTCATCGACACCGCCACGGCCTCCGGCGCGAACTTCGCCGCGACCTGCCTGTTCGTGTCGGCCGGGTTCCTGCTGGTGGTGCCGGTGGCCCTGTTCTGCGGGGACACCGTGGCCTCGGAGGCGAGCTGGTCCTCGCTGCGCTATCTGCTGGCCTCGCCGGTGCCCCGGTCCCGGCTGCTGTGGAGCAAGCTGGTGGTGGCGCTGGGGTTCAGCCTCGCCGCGATCGTGCTGCTGCCGGTGGTGGCCCTGGCGGCGGGCACGGCCGCGTACGGGTGGGGGCCGCTGAAGCTGCCCGCGGGCGGGGCCCTCGCGGCCGCGGACACGGTGCCCCGGCTGGCGCTGGCGGTGGCCTTCGTGTTCGTGTCGCAACTGGTCACGGCCGGGCTGGCGTTCTGGCTGTCGACGCGGACGGACGCGCCGCTGGGCGCGGTCGGCGGGGCGGTCGGGCTGACGATCGTGGGGAACGTGCTGGACGCGGTGACCGCGCTCGGGTCGTGGCGGGAGTTCCTGCCCGCGCACTGGCAGTTCGCCTGGGCGGACGCCCTGCAGCCGCAGCTGGAATGGGGCGGGATGGCCAAGGGGGCGGTGGTGTCGGTCTCGTACGCGCTGGTGCTGTTCGCCCTCGCGTTCCGCGGCTTCTCCCGCAAGGACATCGTGTCCTGAGGACCGCCGCGCACCCGGGCCGGGGGCCCTCCCGGCCGTGGCGGGGAGGGCCCTCGGTGCGTCCGGTGCCAGGGCCTGTCGTCAAATTCCCGTCTGCCCCGCGACGGGCGACGACGGGACTTTGACGACAGGCCCTAGAAGACTGATGAAGATGTTGGGTTCTGGCCCCGCCGCGTCAGCGGTGGGGCCAGACTCGTGTTGTGGTTCAAGGGGAGTGGGTCGGGGAGACGGTCGGACCTGATGTGTGGGCGACGTGCCGGGAGTTGATTCCGGCTGGGAGTGTGTTCGCGTTCCTGGCCGAGCACCGTGGCCGGTTGTTCCCCGCGGCGATGTTCGCGGACATGTATCCGTCGGCGAACGGGCGGCCGTCCATGCCGCCGCAGATTCTGGCCGCGGCGATCACATTGCAGGCCCTGCACGGCATGTCGGACTTCGAGACGGTCCAGGAACTGCGGTGTGACCTGCGGTGGAAGGCCGCGTGCGGGCTGGGACTGCATGACACCGCGTTCGACCCGTCGCTTCTGGCGTACTTCCGGCGCCGGCTGGCCCGCTCCACCAGCCCGAACCGGGCCTTCGAGGCCGTGCGGGAGGTCGTGAAGGCCACCGGTGTCCTCAGGGGCAAGCACCGGCGGGCACTGGACTCCACCGTGCTGGACGACGCGGTCGCCACCCAGGACACCGTCACCCAGATCATCGGCGCCATCCGGGTGGTGATCCGGGAAGTCCCCGGCGGCGCCGAGGCTGCCGCCGCGCAGTGCACCGCCCACGACTACACCGACCCGGGCAAACCCCGCATCACCTGGAACGATGCCCAGGCACGAGCCAACCTGGTCGACGCGCTCGTCGGCGACGCGGTCAGACTGCTCGGGCATCTGCCCGAGCAGGAACTGGGCGAGAAGGCAGCGAACGCGGTCGGCATCCTCGCGCTGGTCGCCGGGCAGGACGTGGAACCGGCCGAGGACTCCGACGGCCGTGACGGCCGCTGGCGCATCACCCAAGGGACCGCCCCGGACCGGATGATCTCCACCGTCGACCCCGAGTCCCGGCACATCCACAAGACCCGCTCCCATCAGCAGGACGGATACAAGGCCCACCTCGCCGTCGAGCCGGAGACCGGGTTATACACCGCCGTCGCCCTGCGGCCCGGGGCCGGGCCAGAGCACCACGAGGCAGCCGTCGGCCTTGAACTGCTGGCCGAGGAGGACACCCCGGTGGACGCCTTCGGTGACACCGCCTACTCCACCGGCGACGCCCGCCAGGCCCTCGAAG
This sequence comes from Streptomyces sp. 3211.6, assembly GCF_003634815.1. Lineage (NCBI taxonomy): Bacteria > Bacillati > Actinomycetota > Actinomycetes > Kitasatosporales > Streptomycetaceae > Streptomyces > Streptomyces sp. 3211.6. The sequence continues at coordinate 614,268 of NZ_RBXC01000001.1, forward strand.
AGGCCGGACACCGGCTGTTCCTCAAACCCGCCCCGCTGCGGCCGGCCGTCCCAGACGGCTTCACCCTCGACGACTTCGCCATCGACACCTCGGCCGCCACCGTGACCTGCCCCCAAGGCCACACCGTCGGCCTGTCCGAGCCCGGCGGCCGCCACCACCAGCGCAGGGCCGTCTTCGGGAACGTGTGCACCCGATGCCCGCTGCGTGAGCAGTGCACCAAGGCCAAAGCCGGACGCGTCCTGACCATCCGCCCCCACCACGATCTCCAAGCCGCGGCCCGCCGCCAGGCCGCCACCGACCCCGCCTGGCAGGCCGACTACCGCCGCTGGCGGCCACCAGTCGAACGTGCCGTCGCCTGGCTCGTCCACCACGGCAACCGCCGACTCCGCTACCGGGGCACCATCAGCAACAACGCCTGGCTCCACACCCGAGCAGCCGCCCTCAACCTCCGCCGCCTGATCAACCTCGGACTCACTCACACAGGCGGCACCTGGCACCTCGCACCGGCCATCACATAACCAGAGGGGCCGCCCGGCCTACGGCCGGACGGCCCCTCAACAAGATCTTCATCAGTCTTCTAGGTCAGGACGCGGACGGGTGCGCCGTCGAGGAAGGCGAGGACGTCCTCGACCGCCTCCCCGTAGTACGTGGTGTAGTTGGCCCGGGTGACGTAGCCGAGGTGCGGGGTCGCCAGCAGGTTCGGTGCGGTGCGCAGCGGGTCGTCCGCGGGCAGCGGCTCGGTGTCGAAGACGTCCAGGCCGGCTCCCGCGAGCCGCCCGGCGCGCAGGGCCTGGGCCAGCGCCTCCTGGTCCACGATCGCGGACCGGGACGTGTTCACCAGGTAGGCGGTCGGCCGCATCAGGGCCAGCTCGGCCGCGCCGATCAGCCCCCGGGTGCGTTCGCCGAGGGCGAGGTGGACCGAGACGAAGTCACTGTCCGCCAGCAGCGCCTCCTTCGACGGGGCCAGGGAGACCCCTTCGGCGTCGGCCCGCTCCTTGGTGAGGTTCTGGCTCCAGGCCGTGACCTCCATGCCGAAGGCGAGCCCGATCCGGGCCACGCGGCTGCCCGTCTTGCCCAGGCCCAGCAGGCCGAGGCGGCGGCCGTGGAGGTCGGCGCCCACGGTCTGCTGCCAGGGGCCGCCCTCGCGCAGGGCGGTGTTCTCCGTGACGATCCCGCGCGCGAGGCCGAGGAGCAGGGCCCAGGTGAGCTCGACGGGCGGGGTGGAGGAGCTGGCGGTGCCGCACACCGTGACGCCGGCCCGTTCGGCGGCGGCGTGGTCGATGACCGAGTTGCGCATGCCGCTGGCCACGAGCAGCTTCAGGCGGGGCAGCCGCTCCAGCAGGCTCGCGGGGAACGGGACGCGTTCGCGCAGGGTGACGAGGATGTCGTAACCGGCCAGGCGGGCGGCGAGTTCGTCCTCGTCGGCGAGGTGGTCGCGGTAGGTGACCACCTCGACGCCCCGCGCGGTGACGGGCGACCAGTCCGCGAGGGTGGTGGCCACCCCCTGGAAGTCGTCCAGCACCGCGCAGCGCAGGGGGGCGGTCATCCGGCGTGGGCCTGGGCGACGGCGTCGATCTCGCCCAGCAGCTGCGCGTCCAGCGGGCGGTCGGCGACGGCCGCGTTGGCGCGTACCTGCTCGGCGGAGGTGGCGCCGGCGATGACTGAGGCGCAGCCGGGCTGGGCGGAGAGCCAGCCGATGGCGAGCTCCAGCACCGTACGGCCGTGCTTCTCGGCGATCGCGGCCAGGGCTTCGACGGTGTCGAGGCGTTCCTCGGTGAGGTAGGAGTCGCGGCCGTCGAGGCGGGAGCCGGGCGGGACCGGCGCGCCGCGGCGGATCTTGCCCGTGAGCAGGCCGTTGGCGAGGGGGAAGTAGGGCAGGACGCCCAGGCCGTAGTGGCGGGCGGCGGGGACCAGTTCGCGTTCGGCCGACCGCTGCAGGAGCGACCATTCGTTCTGGGCCGAGACGAAGGGCACCGCGCCGGTCTCGCGGGCGGTGTGGGCGGCTTCGGCGAGCTGCCAGCCGCTGAAGTTGGAGTGGCCGATGTAGCGGACCTTGCCCTCGGCGACGAGTTCGGTGAGCGCCGCGAGGGTTTCCGCGATGGGCGTGGCCGGGTCGGGGCTGTGCAGCTGGAGCAGGTCGATGTGGTCGGTCTCCAGGCGGCGCAGGGACTCCTCGACGGCGCGCCGGATGTAGCCGCGGCCGCCGCGGGCGCCGGCGGCGGGCCCGTAGCCCATGTCGACGCCGTCGTAGCCGAACTTGGTGGCGAGGACCACCTGGTCGCGGCGGCCCTTGAGGGCCTGGCCGAGGTGGCGCTCGGAGCCGCCCTGGCCGCCGTAGATGTCGGCGGTGTCGAGCAGGGTGATGCCGGAGTCGAGGGCGGCGTCGACGACGGCCCGGGTGGCCTGGAGGTCGAGGCGGCCGCCGAAGTTGTTGCAGCCGAGGCCTACCGCGGAGACCAGGAGACCTGAACTGCCCAGGGGGAGATAGCGCATGACGGACCGTCCTCCACACTCATCGGTTGCATGATCGACGAGCGGCCAGTCTAGGCATACCGTCCGGTCGGCGGACCCGGCCTGCGGCCCCGGGACGTGAACACCGTGTGTCAGCACGGAGGGGCGCCGCCGGCCCGGTGCCGGCGACGCCCCTCCCCCGTGTTGCGGATCAGCCGTTGGCGGCGGCCAGCAGCACGTCCACGAGCCGCTCGGCGGCGTCCGGCCGTCCGTACGCCCGGGCCCGCTCGGCCATCTGGGCGCGCCGGCCGGGGTCGGTGAGGAGCGGGCCGACGGCCTCGGCGAGGCCGTGCGCGGTGACCTCGCCGAGCAGGGCGACGGCCGCGCCCGCGTCCGCCAGGTACTGGGCGTTGTGCGCCTGCTCGTTGCCGGCCGAGGTGGCCAGCGGGACGAACACAGCCGGCTTGCCCAGCGCGGTCAGCTCCGCCAGGGTGCCCGCGCCGGAGCGGGAGATCACGATGTCGGCGAGCGCCAGCACGTCGGGCAGCTCCGGCCCGACGAACCCGGTCACGTGGTAGCGGCCCGCGAGCACGGGGTCCAGCCCGGCGGCCGCGAAACGGAGCTCGTCGACGTTGGCCGGGCCGCACTGGTGGATCACGTTCGCGTGGCTCAGCAGCCACGGGAGCACCTCGCGCACCACGCCGTTGATCTGCTGGGCGCCCTGCGCGCCACCGGTGACGTAGACGGTGGGGAGGCGGCGGTCGAACCCGACGAGGTTCAGCGCGTGCACGGCCTTGTCGGGGTGCCCGGACAGCACCTCGGGGCGGACCGGGTTGCCGGTGACGACCGCGCGGTCGCGGACCTCGGCGGGGAGCAGCGGGAGCGAGGACTCCGAGGACACGGCGATGCGCGTCGCGGACCCGGCGAGCTTGCGGTTGGCGAGGCCGAGGCGCACGGTCTGCTCGTGCAGCACGAGCGGCCGCTTGCACAGCCGCGCCGCCAGCCCGGCGGGCACCGCGACGTAGCCGCCGGTGGCCAGGACCACGTCGGGCTCGAACTCGGACACGATGGCCCGGGCCTGGGCCACGCCGAGCGGGACCCGTGCCATGTCCTTCATGTTCGCGGCCGACAGCATCTTCAGCGGGTTCGCCGAGCGGCGGATCTTGCCGGTGGCGACGGTCTTGAACGCGATCCCCTCGGCCGGTGCGACCCGCGCCTCCAGACCGTCGGCGGTGCCGATCCACAGCACGTCGAGCGTGCCGCCGGCGGCCGCGAGTCGGCCCTGGAGGGTACGGATCGCGGTCAGGGCGGGGTACGTGTGTCCCCCGGTCCCCCCACCCGTGACGAGCAGCCGGAAGGAACGCGGAAGCGCGGAAGAAAGGTTCACCCGGCCCACCCTACTGTCCCTACGGGAACACCTCCCTCCGGGGCCACCCGCCCGGTGGTGACCCGGGCCCCCGCTCCGAAGCCGCACACGAGGTCGGCCCGGCGGCGCGGTTCCCCAGGGGCGCGGTACGCCTGGCCGCCCGGGCCGAACCGGGCCCGGACCCGGCGACCCAGCGGCCGTCGGACCCGGGGACGGCCGGCCCGGCCTCAGGATGCGGCCGCCGCTCGGTTCGCCGTCCGAGTCGGTACGCGTCACGCGGTGACCGAGGTCCGCGTGTCAGGATGCTCGGCATGTCCGATCGCGCACTGAGCTTCGGGACGAGGGCGGCGGCCTACGAACGGTTCCGCCCCGGCTATCCCGACGCGCTGGCCGACCTGGTCGTCGCCTACGCCGGCCGGCCGGTCCGGACCGCCCTGGAGATCGGCGCCGGAACGGGCAAGGCGACCCGCGTGTTCGCCGCGCGGGGCATCTCCGTCACCGCGACGGAACCCGACCGGGCCATGCTCGCCGAGCTGCGCCGGCACGCGCCGCCGACGGTCCGCACGGTCCGGGCCGCCTTCGAGGAGCTGCGCCCCGGCGAGCGGTACGACGCCGTGTACGCGGCGGCGGCGCTGCACTGGACGCGGCCGGAGGGCCGGTGGCCGCGCGTGGCCGCCCTGCTGCGGCCGGACGGGGTCTTCGCCTGCTTCGGCGGGCCGGTCCACTTGGCGGACCCGGACGTGGAGGAGGCCGTCCGCGCGGCCCGGGCACCGTTCCTGGAGAGCGACGAGGCCCCGTCCCCGGACGGCGCACCCGCTGGGTACGACCCGAGGTGGCCGGGTACGGAACTCCGGCGGTCCGAATGGTTCACCGACGTCCGGCAGTCGGCCGTCGAACGCCGCCTGACCATGACCGCCCACGACTACCTGGGGCATCTGTCGACCGTCTCCGCCTATCTGATGCTGCCGGCCCCGGAACAGGAGCTGGTCTTCGCCCGGATCGCACGGGTCCTCCCGCCGACGGTCGGGATCGTCGCCGACATCACCGTCCACCTCGCCCGGCGGCGCGCCGCGGCATGACGCCCCGGCTCCGCCGCGCCCAGCTCCCTGGGCCATGATCACTGCATGAACTCCCCTCGTCTCCCGACGACCGAGTCGGCCGTCCGCGCGATCCGCGAGATCGCGGAGGAGTACCGGCGGACGGCGACGGTCACCGACGACATCGGCGCCGACCGGACCTCGCGCCGCACCGCCGCCGACCCCTTCGCCACCCTCGACCCCGACTGCTCCCTGCCGCACGAGGCGTTCGTCGAAGTCGACGGCACGCCCGAGGTCAGCGTCCGCCTGCACCCCGAGGGCGACGCGAAGATCACGGTGGACCAGGTCGAGTTCCACGACGTCCCCCGCGACGCGGTCCCCGCCTTCCTCCGCTCGGTCTACGGAGGCCTCGCCCACACCAGGGGCCGTTTCTTCCCGCCCGGCCTGTGGCTGGTCGTCCCGCTGCCCGGGGACGAGGTCTACAAGGAACCCGTCACCTCCCTCCACCCCACACCCTGGCTCCTGCGCAACTCCCGCGCCACGTAACGCTCGTCGCGCAGCGTTCCGGACGAAAGACCCTCGGACGCCCTCCCTCAACCGGTCCACCTCGACGCGTGGTGACCGCTACCGGCCGGAGCCGGCGGCTGTGGCCCTCGCAGGCTGAGCAGGGCGGCCGCTGCCCCTAGGCTGGGGGCACGGTCACGGTGGCGGGCCGGAAGGAGGTGCCGGTATGACGGAGGCCGGGGAGGGGCTCGCCGAGGGCCAGCGGGAGCACTGGGAGCGGACCTACGGCGCACATCCCGGTATGTACGGCGAGCGGCCCTCGGAGGCGGCGGTCCGCGCCGCCGGGGTCTTCCGGACCGAGGGTGCCCGTCAGGTGCTCGAGCTGGGTGCGGGGCACGGCCGTGACGCCCTGTACTTCGCCCGCGCCGGCTTCGAGGTGCTGGCCACCGACTTCAGCCCGGCCGGCCTGGAGCAGCTGCGCCGGGGGGCCGCCGCCCAGGGGCTGGCCGGGCGGGTCGCCACCGCGGTCCACGACGTGCGCGAGCCCCTGCCCTTGGACGATGCCTCGGTGGACGGCGTGTTCGCCCACATGCTCCTGTGCATGGCTCTGTCCACGCGCGAGATCCACGCTCTGGTCGGCGAGGTCCGCCGGGTGCTGAGGCCAGGCGGCACCTTCCTCTACACCGTCCGCCACACCGGCGACGCGCACTACCGGGCCGGGACCTTCCACGGGGACGGCATCTGGGAGCACGGCGGGTTCGCCGTCCACTTCTTCCCGCGCGCACTCGTCGACGCCCTCGCCGAGGGCTGGACCCTCCGGGAGGTCCACCCCTTCGAGGAGGGCGCTCTGCCGCGCCGGCTGTGGTGCGTCACCCAGACCACCCCGGAGTGAGCGCCGGCCGGAGCCCCCGGCCCAGCTCCCGCCCCCGTAGGCCGGGGGCCGACCCGATCGGGTAGCCACGCGGCGCCGCTGACGGGGCCCGGCCTGATCGGGCCTGCGGGTGAACCACGGCGCCCCGTGCCCCGTGTCGCCGCTCCTGGGCCGCCCGGCTCTGTGAGCATCGTCCTGCTCCCTCCCCGTTCACGGCCTGCGGCCTCCAGCGCCTCCGGCGTCCGGGTTCCACCGCAGGAGAGGACCGATTGACCAGATCCGCCGTCTCCGCCCGGCCCGCCACCGTGCTCGCGATGAGTCCGGACACCCGGGCGGCCGTTCTCCGCGGCCGGGCTCTGGCCGAGCTGGTCCGGGTCGCCGATGTGGAGCCCGAGCTCCTGCTCACCGACTTCGCGCGGCCCGGCCCCGTACTCGGGGCCCGGCTCGCCCACGCCGAGGTGCTGTTCACCGGATGGGGCTGTCCGGTCCTCGACGCGGACGCGCTGCGCCGGATGCCCCGGCTGCGGGCCGTCGTGCACGCCGCCGGAAGCGTCAAGGGGCATGTGACCGACGCCTGCTGGGAGCGCGGTCTGCTGGTCTCCAGCGCGGCCGCCGCGAACGCCCTGCCGGTCGCGGAGTACACGCTCGCCGCGATCCTGTTCTCCAACAAGCGGGTCCTGGAGGCCGCCCGCGCCTACCGGACCGCGCGCGGCCCGGTCGGCCCCCTGGTCCGCTTCCCGGAGGCCGGCAACTACCGGCGGACCGTCGGGCTCGTCGGCGCCTCCCGCACCGGCCGCCGGGTGCTGGAGCTGCTGCGGCCGTTCGACCTGTGGGTCCTGGTGCACGACCCGTACGCCGATCCCGCCGAACTCGCCGCCCTCGGCGGCGAGCCCTGCGGCTTGGACGCCCTGCTCCGCCGCAGTGACGTGGTGAGCCTGCACGCCCCCGAACTCCCCCGCACCCGTGGTCTGCTGGACGCCTCCCGGCTGGCCCTGATGCAGGACGGCGCCACGCTGATCAACACCGCGCGGGGCTCCCTGGTCGACACGGCGGCGCTGACGCGGGAGCTGGTCACCGGCCGGCTCCACGCCGTCCTCGACCACACCGAACCGGAGGTGCTGCCTGCCGGGTCCCCCCTGTACGACCTGCCGAACGTCCTGCTCACCCCCCATGTGGCGGGTTCGCTGGGCGGAGAGCTGGACCGGCTGGCGGTGGTGGCGGTCGAGGAGCTGGAGCGCTACGCGCGGGGAGTCGGCTTCCGCTACCCGGTGGACCCGGGCCGGCTCTCCTACTCGGCCTGAGCGGCATGGGCCACCAGCCCCTCGAGGTGTTCACGGCCCCGGGTGAGCCGGGGGCCGGCCAGCTCGGCCGCCTCGGGGTACCAGCGTCTCTCGTACTCCCAGCACAGCCACCCGTCGGCCGGTGCCGCGGCCACCGCCCCGGCGAGCGGCAGCACACCCGCACCCAGCCCGACCGGGGTCAGGTCCTCGGCCGACGCCACGTCCTTGACCTGGACGTAACCCAGATGCGGCCCGAGCCTGCGTCTCGACTCGGCCGGCCCCTCGCCTCCCAGCCAGGTGTGCAGCACGTCCCACAAGGCGCCTGCCGCCGGGTGGCCGACCACGTCGAGCACGCGGGCGGCTGCCGCCGCCGTGCGGTGCGAGTCGTGGGTCTCCAGCAGGATCCGTACGCCGTTCCGCTCGGCGTAGGGAGCGGCTTCCCGCAGGCGGCGTACGGCGTTGGTGTCGGCCTGCGGTCCGGGCAGGCCTTCCCCGCCGGGGAAGACCCGGACGTAGGGGGCTTCGAGGTCGGCGGCGAGCCGGACCAGGGACCTCAGCTCGCCGAGGACCGGCTCGTCGCCGCCCGGCGCCGCCACCCTGGTGTAGCCCGCCACCCCGAGGACGCGTACGCCGGCGCGCGTGAGGGTCCGCAGCCCGGCTGCCCGGTCCCCGGGCGGGCTCTGGGGGTGCAGTGGTTCCTCGGGGTGGGCCCGCAGTTCGAGGCCGTCGTAGCCGTGGCCGGCGGCCAGTGCGGCGCTGCGGGCGAGCGGGGTCCCCGGCAGGCCGAGGGTGGAGAAGGCGTACCTCACGGCGTCCTCCGTGCCGGTGGTGGTGGCGCGGTCGAACCGCGCACCATGAGTTCGGTGGGCAGGGTGGTGATGCCTCCCGGCGGCAGGGGCCGGCGGCTGGTCACCAGTTGGGCGGCGAGCACGCCCGCCTCGCGCAGCGGCACCCGGACGGTGGTGAGGGCGGGGGCGGTGTCCTGGCTGAACGGCAGGTCGTCGAAGCCGGTGACCGAGACGTCCTCGGGTATGCGCAGGCCCGCTTCGCGCAGGGCTGCGGCGACGCCCGCGGCGGCCGTGTCGTTGGCTGCCGCGACGGCGGTGAAGGGCTCTCCCCTGCGCAGGAGTTCGCGGGTGGCGTCATAGCCGGCGGAGCGCTCGGACCCGGCGTGGACGGTGAGGGCGGCGCAGGCTCGGGGCAGGGCCGGGTCGTGGCGCTGGAGGGCTTCCTGGTGTCCGGCGAGGCGCTCGCGGGTGGTGCTCTGCCCCGACGGGCCGGCGATGTAGGCGATGCGCCGGTGGCCCAGTGTCAGGAGGTGTTCGGCGAGGCGGAAGGCGCCCCCTCGGTCGTCGAACTCGACGGTGGCGACGGGCAGTGCGGAGGGCACCGGCACCGGCGGGCGCCCGCAGAGGACCACACGGGTCCCGGCGGCGGCCATGCGGGCCAGGCGCAGGGTGAGGGCGTCGCTGTGTTCGGGGTCCTCGGTGGCCGCGCCGGTGAGGACGACGCCTCCGGCGCGCTGGCCTTCGAGCAGGGTGAGGTAGGCGGTCTCGGTGGCGGGAACGCCCTGGGTGTTGCAGACGACGGCCAGCCGGCGCGGCTCGACCCCGCCGGCGGGGTCGAGGGCGCTCTGCAGGGATCCCGCGAGGATGCCGAAGTAGCTGTCGGCGATGTCGTGCACGAGGATCCCGACGAGGTCCGAGGTGGCGGCCGCGAGGGCGCGGGCGGGGGCGTTGGCGATGTAGCCGAGCTCTTCGACGGCCCGCTCCACCCGGGTCCGGGTGCCTCCGGCCACCGGATAGCCGCCGTTCAGTACCCGCGAGACCGTGGCGGGCGAGACCCCCGCGCGCACCGCGACCTCCGCAAGCGTCACTGCCATCGGGATCCCCTCCCCTGGTGGCCCGCCGCTGCCGCGGGCCGTCGTCCGATCTGCTCCGTCCTCCTCATGATGCCCGAATCAGAAAGCGCTTTCCATCACTCGATCGGGTAATTGAAGAGACTCGATTTCCAGGCCTACCGTGAAACGCAGAAAGCGCTTTCCATCGCTTTCACACACGAGCCGACGGACCGGAGGAAGGTCATCATGGAACGCAGGACGATCAGGATCGCGATGAACGGCGTGACGGGCCGGATGGGGTACCGCCAGCACCTGGTGCGGTCCGTCCTCGCGCTGCGCGAGCAGGGCGGGCTGGACCTCGGCGACGGCACGCTGCTGTGGCCGGAACCGGTACTGGTCGGGCGCCGCGAGGCCGCCCTGCGGGCCATCGCCGAACGGCACGGCCTGGAGCACGTGAGCACGGACCTGGAGGCGGTCCTGGCCGATCCGGGGGTGGAGGTCTATTTCGACGCCCAGGTGACCGGCGCCCGGGAGGCGGCTCTGCGCCGGGCTCTGGCGGCCGGGAAGCACGTGTACTGCGAGAAGCCGACGGCATCGGACTTCCCCACGGCACTGGAGCTGGCCCGGCTGGCGGCGGCGGCCGGGGTCAAACACGGCGTGGTGCAGGACAAGCTGTTCCTGCCGGGCCTGCTCAAACTGAGGCGGCTGGTCGAGGACGGCTTCTTCGGCGAGGTCCTCTCCGTCCGGGGGGAGTTCGGCTACTGGGTCTTCGAAGGGGACGGGCGGCCCGCCCAGCGCCCCTCCTGGAACTACCGGGCGCAGGACGGCGGGGGCATCGTCGCCGACATGTTCCCGCACTGGGAGTACCTGCTGCACGAGCTGTTCGGCCGGGTCCGGACGGTGCAGGCCCTGACCCGCACGCACATCGGCCGCCGCTGGGACGAGGAGGGCAAGCCGTACGAGGCCACGGCCGAGGACGCCGCGTACGGGATCTTCGAGCTGGAGGGCGGCGCCGTGGCGCAGATCAACTCCTCCTGGGCGGTGCGGGTGCACCGCGACGAGCTGGTGGAGTTCCAGGTGGACGGGACGCACGGTTCGGCGGTGGCCGGGCTCAGGAGCTGCCGGACCCAGCACCGCGCGACCACCCCGAGGCCGGTGTGGGATCCGGACCTGCCGTCGGCCGAGCCCTTCCGGGCGCAGTGGCAGGAGGTGCCGGACGACGGCCCGCCGGACAACGGGTTCAAAACCCAGTGGGAGCTGTTCCTGCGGCATGTCGTCCGCGACGAGCCCTGGCGGTGGGACCTGCTCTCCGGGGCCCGGGGAGTACAACTGGCCTCGCTCGGCCTGCGTTCCTGCGCGGAGGGGCGGCGGCTGCCGGTGCCGGAGGTGACACTGTGACCGGGATCCGGCTCCCCTCGGCGGACGGGGGATCGCGCCTGTACCGGTCCTCGGCAGCTCCGCTCGGCCCGTTCGACGGCAGGCCGGCCCGCAGTCGTGTCCTCTACGCCGCCGCCCATGTGGCCGCCGCCCCGCAGGCGGCGCCGGGCGGGGGCGGGCCGGTGGTGGACTGGGAGGCCACCCTGGGCTTCCGGCACCGGCTGTGGGGGCTGGGGCTCGGGGTCGCGGAGGCCATGGACACCGCGCAGCGGGGCATGGGCCTGGGCTGGCCGGAGGCGGCGGAGCTCATCCGCCGTTCGTCGGACGAGGCCCGGGCGGTGGGCGGCCGGATCGTCTGCGGCGCGGGAACCGATCAGCTGGCCGCCGACCGGACGCACTCGCTCGCCGCGGTCACGGCCGCCTACGAGGAACAGCTCGCGCACGTCGAGGGCTGCAGGGCCGGAGCCGTCCTGATGGCCTCCCGCGCCCTGGCCGGGGCGGCCCGGGGCCCCGAGGACTACCTGGAGGTGTACGGAGCACTGCTGAGGCAGAGCTCCCGGCCGGTGGTACTGCACTGGCTGGGCCCGGTCTTCGATCCGGGGCTCGCGGGGTACTGGGGCCATGACGGCCTGGACGAGGCCGCGGACCTGCTCGTGAAGATCGTCGCCGGGCATCCGCGGAAGGTCGACGGCGTCAAGATCTCGCTGCTGGACCCGGAGCGGGAGAAGGACCTGCGGCGCCGGCTCCCGGCGGGCGTGCGCTGCTACACCGGCGACGACCACCACTATCCGGAGCTGATCGCCGGGGACGGGGAGCTGGCCAGCGACGCGCTCCTGGGGATCTTCGGCCCCATCGCCCCCCTCGCCGCCCGGGCGGCGCTCGCCCTGGACCGGGGGGATCCCGGCGGCTTCCGGGCACTGCTGGACCCGACGGTCGAGCTGGCCCGGCACCTGTTCGCACCGCCGACTCCGCTCTACAAGACCGGTGTGGCGCTGCTGGCCTGGCTGGCGGGCCACCAGGAGCACTTCGCGATGCTGGCCGGCCTGGAGTCGGCCCGTTCGCTCCCCCATCTGGCGCGGGCCTACGAACTGGCCGACCTGCTGGGCCTGTTCCCCGATCCGGAACGCGCCGAGCGCCGGATGCGCCGGCTCCTGTCGGAGCGGGGGGTGGCGGAGTGACCGGGGTGGTGGCGGCCCCGGCCCGGTTCAGTCTGAACCAGGAGACCGTGCGGCAGTGGTCGCTGCCGGAGCTGGTGGCCGGGTGCGGTGCGGCCGGGGTGACGACGGTGGGTCTGTGGCGGGACCCGGTGCGCGGGTTCGGGGTGCGGGAGACGGCGAGGCTGGTCGCGGCGGCCGGACTGCGGGTCAGTTCCCTGTGCCGGGGCGGGTTCTTCACCGCGTCGGACCCCGCGGGGCGGGCGGTCGCGCTGGAGGAGAACCGCCGCGCCGTCGAGGAGGCGGCCGAACTGGGTGCGGACGTCCTGGTCCTGGTCGCGGGCGGGCTGCCGGAGGGCGAGCGGGATCTCGCGGAGGCGCGGCGGCGGATCGCCGGGTTCCTGGGCGAGCTGGTTCCGTGGGCCGCGGGGCACGGGGTGCGGCTGGGGATCGAGCCGCTGCACCCGATGTTCGCGGCGGACCGGTGCGTGGTCTCCACACTGGGGCAGGCGCTGGACATCGCCGAGCAGTTCCCGGCGGAGCGGGTCGGGGTGGTGGCCGACTCCTACCACCTGTGGTGGGACGAGCGGCTGGCCGCCGATCTGGACCGGGCCGGTGCGGGCGGGCGGATCGTGTCGGTCCAGGTGGCCGACTGGGTGACTCCGCTGCCCGAGGGCGTCCTGCTGGGCCGGGGGCAGCTCGGTGACGGGTGTGTCGATCTGCGGGCGTTCCGGCAGCTGGCCGACCGGGCGGGATACGGGGGGCCGGTGGAGGTGGAGATCTTCCATCCGGGCCTGTGGGCGCGGGACGGCCGGGAGGTGCTGCGGGAGGTGATCGCCCGCTACCGCGAGCACGTCGAGTGAACCGGGCCGCGGGACCGGCACGGCCTGCCCGGGGCGCTGTACGGATCGGACCAAGGAGCATGTGATGACACGAGTGTGGAGCCGGCGCGCCTTCCTCTCGGCCGCGGGCGGCGGCGCGGTGCGGGCGGGGGCTCCGGCGGGACGGGCGGGCGCCCGGGAGGGGGGCGACGTCCACGCGGCGATGCGCGAGGTCTGGCGCGGACTGGTGCTGGGCGGTGGGTTCTCCGAGGCCGCCGAGCCGTTCCGCTCGCGGCTGGCCGAGCTCGGTGCGGAAGCGGGCCGGTGGGCCGCCACGATGGCTCCGGCGCCCGGTCCGCTCTGGCCGGACCAGCGGTTCGCCTCGGATCCCGAGGCGATGGTGGGCAGCTGCCGCCGGCTGCGGGCCATGGCGGAGGCCCAGGTACGGCCGGGCACCGGGCTCACCGGGGACCCGGCGCTGCTGCGGACCGTGCTGGACGGCGTGGAGCGGTTGCACGCGCAGGTCTACCACGCGGGCCGGGAGCCGTTCGGCAACTGGTGGTGCTGGCAGATCGGCGCACCGCAGGCGCTGCTGGACGTCTGCGTCCTGCTGTACGGGAAGCTGCCGGAGGGCCTGCGGACCGGGCTCTGTGCGGCGGTGGACCATTTCGTCCCGGACTCGGCGGTGGCCGTGTACGGCGGGACGAGTACGGGCGCCAACCGGGTCGACCTGTGCCGGGTGCTGGCTCTGCGCGGTGCCGTGGGCGACGGTTCCGCGAAGGTCGCCCTGGCCCGGGACGCGCTCGGGCCGGTCTTCCCGTACGTCACCGCCGGGGACGGGCTCTACCGGGACGGGTCCTTCGTGCAGCACCTGTCGGTCGCGTACACCGGGACGTACGGAGCGGTGTTCCTGGAGGGGCTCGGCCTGCTGTTCGCGCTGCTGAAGGGGACTCCGTGGCAGATCACCGATCCCGGGCGGCAGTTGGTCTTCGATGGCGTGGAGCGGGGCTGGGCGCCCTTCCTGTTCAACGGCCTGGTCATGGACTCGGTGTCGGGGCGGGCGGTCAGCCGGGGGCTCGCCGCCTCGGACGTGCGGGCGGTCCAGCAGGACGACCACACCCGTGGCCATGCGGTGCTGGCCGCGCTCCTGCTCCTCGCCGAAGGGGCCGGCGGCGGCGAGCGGGCCCGTTGGCGCGGCCTGGTCAAGGGCTGGGCGGCGCGGGCGCACCACAGCCCTCCCCTGGCCGACCGGACGCTGGGGCTCGCCGCCCTGTCCCGGCTGGCCGCGCTCGAAGCCGACCGTTCGGTGGCGCCGCTGCCCGAGCCGGTGGGGCACCGGCTGTTCGCCTCGATGGACCGGGCCACCCATCGGAGACCGGGCTGGGCCGCCTCGCTGTCCATGGCGTCGCGCCGCATCGCCCACTACGAGACGGGCAACGGCGAGAACCTCCGGGGCTGGCACACCGGCAGCGGGATGCTCTGCTGGTGGGGGTCCACGTTCGGCAACGACCAGTACTCGGACGCGTTCTGGCCCACGGTGGACCCGTACCGGCTGCCGGGCACCACCGTGGCACGCAGGGTGCTGGCCGACGGGGCGGGCGGTCCCTGGGGTCAGGCGCGGCCGGACACTGCGTGGGCGGGAGGGTCGAGCGACGGGGAGTTCGCGTCGGTGGGCCAGCACCTGCGCGGTCTGGGGAGCACCCTGGAGGCCCGTAAGTCCTGGTTCTTCCTCGCCGACGCGGTGGTCTGCCTGGGGGCGGGGATCCGCGCCTCGGACGGGGTCCCGGTGGAGTCGGTGGTGGACAACCGCAACCTCGGTGCGGCCGGGACGCACAGGCTGACGGTCGGCGGCCGTGCGCAGCCGCCGGACCTGGGATGGTCGGCGGAGTTCGCTTCCCCCGGCTGGGCGCACGTGGCGGGATTCGGCGGGTACGTCCTCCAGGGCCCGGGCACCTTCAGGGCCCTGAGGCAGGCGCGCACCGGCAGGTGGCGCGACGTGAACCTGGGCGGGTCAGCCGCCGGGCTCACCCGGCGCTACCTCACCCTCTGGTACGACCACGGCACGGACCCGGTGGACGCGGGATACGTGTACCAGCTGCTCCCCGGGGCGTCGGCGGCCCGGACCGCGGCGCGGGCGGCGATGCCGCGATGGCCCGTCGTGCTCGCCAACAGCGCGCAGGCGCAGGGAGTGGCCGTCGGCCCGCTCGGTTTCACGGGGGTCAACTTCTGGCGGGCCGGGGCGGCCGGTCCGCTGGAGGCCAGCGCCCCGTGTTCGGTCACGGTACGGGAGCGGGCCGACGGGACGGCCGGGGTGTACATCGCGGATCCGGCCCGGGAGGCCGGGGAGCTGGAGCTGGTGTGGGACCGGCCCGTCTCGGCGGTGCTGTCCGGGCCGCCGGGCCTGGTCTCGGCGGGGACGGGGACGCGGCTGCGGCTCCGCTTCGGGGACCTCAAGGCCACGGCGGGGGTGAGTCATGAGGTGGTGGTGCGGCTGCGGTGAGGGCTGGGCGGGGGTGGGGAGGCCCCTGCTCCCCGGGTGCGGAGGGGTACGGGGTGTCATACCGTGCCCCGCATGGATCAGGAGCACATACCCGGGGGCGCCGGGGGCGCGGGCAGGCGGCGGTTCCTCGCCATCGCGACGGGCGCGGCCACCGCCGCCGGCCTCGGCTCGGCCGCCGGCTGCGCGAACGGCGAGAGCGGGGCCACGCTGAAGGGCAAGAGTGCGGGCAAGCCGTCGCCGGCAACATCCGGCGGTCCGGCCGGTTTCGACGTCAAGGCGGAGAACGCCCGGCCCGGCCACGCCGACTGGCGCGTGACCAAGGCCGGATCCGCGCGCGCCATCGAGGGCTTCACGGACAAGGTGAGCGTGCTTCCCGGTGAGTCGTTCGGTCTGCACGTGTCCACCACCGCCCCGCGGTTCACAGTCTCCGCCTACCGGATGGGCTGGTACGGCGGGGCCCGCGCCCGGCTGGTGTGGCGTTCCGAGGCCCTGCCCGGGGTCCGCCAGCCGGAGCACACGGTGGAGGCGGGCACCCGTATGGTCCGCACCCGGTGGCCGCGCACCGCCACGGTGGACACCAAGGGCTGGCCGGAGGGCTGCTACCTGCTGCGGCTGGACGCACAGGGCGGCGAGGGGCAGCGGTTCGTGCCGGTGACCGTCCGCTCGGCGGCCGCCGCGGGCCGGACGGTGATCGTCAACGCGGTGGCGACCTGGCAGGCGTACAACCGCTGGGGCGGCTACGGCAGCTACGATGGGCCGAGCGGCGCATACGCCTCGCGTTCGCTGTCCGTGACCTTCGACCGGCCCTACGACTACGACGACGGGGCGGGGCTGTTCCTCGTCTACGAGGCCCCGCTGGTCGCGCTCGCCGAGCGGCTCGGGATACCCCTCGCGTACGCCACGACCACCGATGTGGCACGCGAGCGGCGCCTGCTGGAAGGGGCGGCGGCCGTGCTGTCGCCGGGCCACGACGAGTACTGGTCGCCGGAGCAGCGCGCGCACGTCACCGCGGCCCGGGACGCGGGCAGCAACATCGCGATACTGGGCGCCAACTGCTGCTTCCGGCGCATCCGGCTGGAGCCCTCCGAGCTGGGCCCGGACCGTACGGTGGTCTGCTACAAGTCCTCGTACGAGCAGGACCCCGGCTTCAAGCGGGGGCATCCCGCGACCGTCGACTTCCGCTCCGCGCCGGGGGCCGACCCGGAGAGCTCGCTGCTCGGGGTGATCTACGACGGCTACCCGGTGGACGCCCCGTACGTGGTCACGAACCCGGGCCACTGGCTCTTCGAGGGGACGGGCGTGAAGGCCGGCGACAGCTTCGCGCACCTGGTCGGCGTGGAGTACGACAAGGTCGACACGGGCTTTCCGACACCGCGCCCGATCGAGATACTGGCCCACTCGCCGGTGGTGTGCGAGGGCCGGCCGAGCCATCAGGACACGGCCTACTACACCGTGCCGAGCGGGGCGGGAGTCTTCGCCACCGGCACGATGCGCTGGGTCGAGGCCCTGGACGCGACCGGTGACGGCCGCAGCGGCGCCAACCACGGCCTGGACGCCCGTTCCGGCGCGCTGACCACCCGGGTGACGGAGAACCTGCTGCGCGCCTTCGCCGCCGGCCCGGCCGGGCGGACGCACCCGGCGCAGGACAACGTCAAGGCGGTGTACGGGGGTTCCTGATCCCGGCGGGGGCAGAGATGCGGTGGACCGGACGCGGACCGAGTGCTTAGGATCAACGTGACGGCATCGCGTGCCGGTCACCGGCCGGGTGAGGCATGGAGGTGCCGTGAGATGCCTTGTGGAGGCATTCACACATGTCCGTCCAGTTGAACCACACGATCGTCCACTCCCGTGACAACCGGGAGTCCGCCGAATTCCTGGCGCACATCCTCGGTCTCGAAGTGGGCCCGGAGTGGGGACCGTTCATCCCCGTGGAGACCGGGAACGGCGTGACCTTGGACTTCGCGACGATCCCCGCCGAGTCCATCACCCCGCAGCACTACGCCTTCCTCATCTCGGAGGAGGAGTTCGACTCCGCCTTCGAGAAGATCCGGGCGGCCGGCGTCGAGTACTTCGCCGATCCGCACCGCAAGCACCCGGGCGAGATCAACCACAACGACGGCGGGCGCGGGGTCTACTTCCTGGACCCCGTCGGACACGCCATGGAGATCATCACCCGCCCGTACGGCGGCTGACGCACCCCTGAGGGGCCCGCGGCACACCACGCCGCGGGCCCTGCGCACGTCCTCCCCGCCCCGCCGGACACCCGCCCCGCATCCCTCGTCGCGGAGCCCCGCGGCGGTACCCTGGACAGATAGTCTCTGCACAGATAATCTCTGAACAGAACGAATGAGGGCGACAGAGGAGAACGCGCATGTGGACGTACGAGCACACCATCGAGACCGCCGCCACCCCCGCCGCGATCTGGCGCCTGTGGGCCGACGTCGAGCACTGGGGTGACTGGAACCCCGGGATCGAGCGGATCGAGATCGACGGCCCGTTCGCGGCCGGCGCCCGCATCACGATGACCCCGCCCGGCGAGGACCCGGTGCCGCTGGTCGTCGCCGAGGCCGTCCGGGACGAGCTCTTCGTCGACGAGGCCCGGTTCGACGGGCTGCTGCTGCGCACGGTGCACCGGATCGACCCCGCCGGGGACGGCCTGGTCCGCATCACCTACCGGATGGAGATCTCCGGCCCCGGCGCCGAGGAGGCCGGACCCGCGATCGGCCCCGGCATCACCGCCGACTGGCCCGAGACCCTGGCCGCGCTGGCGAAGTCGGCGGCGCGCTGATGGCCCTCAGCCCCGGCGAGAGCCCCGGGTTCCTGCTCTGGCACGCCACCCTGCGCTGGCAGCGGGAGGTCTCCGCGGCACTGACCCCGCTGGACCTCACGCACGTGCAGTTCGTGCTCCTCGCCTGCGCGTGGTGGCTCAACGGCCAGGGCGAGCACCCCAACCAGCTCACCCTGGCCCGCCAGGCCGGCACCGACGTCAAGATGACCTCCCAGGTGCTGCGCGCCCTGGAGCAGAAGGGCCTCGTCGAGCGCGAGGTCGACCCGGCCGACACCCGCGCGAAGCGCCTGCGCGTCACCGCCGCCGGGGCCGAGCTGGCGCCCCGGGCCGTGGCCGCCGTCGAGGAGGCCGACGCGCACTTCTTCCGCACGGTCCCCCTCGACGACGCGATGCCCCTGCTCAGGCGGCTGGCCCGGCCGCAGGAGTGAAACCGGCGGGCCGCTCCGGGAGGTAGACGCTGCTCGGAGCGCCCGTCCCCGGATGGACGGCGATCCGGGTGCCGACCCCGTGGACCTCCGCCAGCAGCTCCTCCGCGAGCACCTCGCCGGGCGGGCCCTGGGCCACCACCCGGCCGCCCGCCGGACGTACAGCCGGCCGCAGAAGGACACAGTGGCGGGAGCGGCCCGTACGGAGGATCGTGGGCGGCGAGGGGAGGTGGAGGAGGTCGCCCCATGCGTCACGGCAGCCACACGGGCCACCGCCGTCCCGCGCACGCGGCCAGGGCCGCCCGGCTCCTCATGGCCCCCCTCCTCGCGGCGCTGCTGCTCGGCGCCGGCCCCGACGGCTCCGGCGAGACCGTCTCCCTCGACGGCGACAGCCCCGGGGAGCGCCTCGACGTCACCCTGACCCGGTTCGTCGATCCCGCCGGCCCGGCGCCGGCGGGCGGTGCGGACCGGCTGGTGGCCGTCGGGCTGCGCCTGGAGAACACCGGCACGGTCCCGTACGAGGACTCCCCCGCCCCGGCCGCGCACCTGCTCGACACCACGGGCGGCCGCTTCACCGGCCTGAGCGTCCCGACGGACGCCGGACCCTCCCTCCCCGGCACGGTCACCCTCGAACCTGGCCGGTCGGCCGAGGGCTTCGTCACCTTCCGGCTGCCGGAGGGGTCGGCCCCGGCGGCGGTCCAGTTCGCCCTGGAGTCCGGGGCCGGGGACGACGTCGCCCAGTGGAGCCTTTCCTGAACCACGCCCGGAGACAGAGCCGAAACCGGCCGGAAATTACCTCGACGTATCTAGTGACTTAGCGGGCGGTCGACAGTAGAACTTGTTCCCACTCCGTCGAGAGTGAGGAACGCCACATGCGTGACAAATCCCTGCACAGCAAGGTATCCACGGGCGTATCGCGACGCGGATTCATCGCTGGAACCAGTTCTCTTCTGGGAGCCATGGCCCTCGCGGTCAACACCACCCCGGCCCGCGCCAATCCCGCCACCGGCTCCGCCTTCGCCCCCGCTCCCATCGCGTCCGGGGCCCATGTCCCGGCCCTCGTCATCGGCACCGGCTACGGCGGCTCCGTGGCCGCGCTGCGGCTCGCCCAGGCCGGTGTCGACGTGCACATGATCGAGATGGGCATGGCCTGGGACACCCCCGGCACCGACGGCAAGATCTTCGCCAACACCACCAGGCCCGACTACCGCTCCTTCTGGCTGCGCACCCGCACCAAGGCGCCCCTGAGCAACTTCCTCGGCTTCCCCATCGACAAGGACGTCCCCAAGTACACGGGCATCCTCGACGCCGAGGAGATGGGCGGGATCATCGTCTACCAGGGCCGCGGCGTCGGCGGCGGCTCGCTCGTCAACGGCGGCATGGCGGTGACCCCCAAGCGGCAGAACTTCGCGGCCATCCTCCCCACGGTGGACGCCGACGAGATGTACTCCACCTACTACCCGCGGGCCAACGCCGGCCTCGGGGTGGGCCTCATCGACCCCGACTGGTTCGAGACGGTGGACTGTTACCAGTTCGCCCGCGTCGGCCGCAAGCACGCCCAGCGCTCCGGCTTCCCCTTCGTCTTCGTGCCGGACGTCTACGACTGGGACTACATGAAGCAGGAGGTGGCCGGCACCGTCCCCAAGTCCGCCGTGGACGGGGAGATCCTCTACGGCAACAACGCCGGCAAGAAGTCCCTCCAGAAGACCTACCTCGCCGCCGCCCGGGCGACCGGCAAGGTGGCCATCTCCCCCCTGCACCGGGTCACCACCGTCTCCCCCTCGGACGGTGGCGGCTACACGGTCGCCATGGAGGAGCTGAACACCACCGGCGACGTCGTCGCCGTCAAGACCGTCACCGCCGACCGGGTCTTCTTCGCCGCCGGCAGCGTCGGCACCAGCAAGCTCCTCGTCCGCCTGAAGGCCACCGGGGCCCTGCCGCTGCTCAACGACGAGATCGGCAAGGGCTGGGGCGACAACGGCAACGTCATGTGCGGCCGGGCGAACCACATGTGGGACCCGACCGGCAAGGTCCAGGCGTCCATCCCCTGCGGGGGCATCGACAACTGGGACGCGGGCGGCGCCTTCGCCGAGGTGGCCCCGCTGCCGACCGGCATCGAGACGTACGCCTCGTTCTACCTGTCCATCACCAAGAACCCCAACCGCGCCCAGTTCTCCTGGAACGCGGCGACGGGCAAGGTCGAGCTGAACTGGCAGACGGCCTGGAAGCAGCCGTCCATCGACATGGCGAAGACCATCTTCGACAAGATCAACGCGAAGGAGGGGACGATCTACCGCAGCGACCTCTTCGGCACCAACAAGGTCTGGGGCGACCACCTCACGTACCACCCGCTCGGCGGTGCGGTACTGGGCAAGGCCACCGACAACTACGGCCGCCTGCACGGCCACCCGGGCCTGTACGTCATCGACGGAGCGCTGATCCCCGGCAACACCAGCGTCAACCCGTTCGTGACGATCACGGCCCTGGCCGAGCGGAACATCGAGAAGATCATCGCCACGGACCTCTGACGCGGGACGGTCACGGTCACCGGGGCCGGCCGGGCGCAGCGCGCGCCCCGGCCGGCCCCGGCACCGTTCAGCTGCCCGGCAGCACACAGACGCTGTCGAGGCCCAGGACGTGGTTGAGCCGGCCGAAGGCGAGCCAGGAGCCGATGCTCATGCTGAGCTCCACGATCTCCACCTGGCTGTAGTGCGCCGTCATCCGCTCCCAGAACTCCTCGTCGAGGTTGTGGTGGTCCAGGGCGTAGCGCTCGGCGTATTCGGCGGCCAGCCGGGTGCGGTCGTCGAAGGCCTTGGTGGTGCGCCATTCGGTCACCGCGTCGGCGAAGTCCTCCTCGACCTTCTCGCCGTCCCGGTCGGTGCGCCAGTCCAGGCAGAAGACGCATCCGTTGATCTGCGCGATGCGCAGCCGCGCCGCCTCGAACTCGCGCAGGCCCAGGGTGGTGTGGGCGTAGACGGACAGGGAGAAGTTGGCGGCCGCCATGCCGATGCCGGGGACCAGGTCGCCCCATACGTACTCGATGGGGTGCTGGCCGTCGGGGACGTCGATCCTCATGGCTGTTTCCTTCCGAGTTTGCCGACTGCGGGGCGCAGCGGGACGTCGAGGGCGTCGTAGAGCCCGGGTTCCGCTTCCACCAGCCAGTCGATGGCGCCGACCAGCCGTCCGACGGCGGTGGCGTTGCCCCCCGCCGAACGGTTCTCGCCCTCGTCGGTGGCCTCGACGGTGACCTCGATGCGGGGGCGGCCCTCGATCACGACGCGGTGGGCGCCGGCGCCGCCGTCGGGCGGGGCGGGCCAGTCGGGGGCGCAGGAGGCGTGGATGCGGGTGACGTGTTCGATGACGAGCCGGGGTTCGCCCCCGACGATGCCCTGGACCTCGAAGCGGATGGCGCCCTGGGTGCCGGCCTCGAACTCGCCCATGGTGGGGGTGGTGACGGTGGTGTCGAGGGCGCGCCGGTCGCAGGTCTCGCGGATGTCCTCTAGTTCGACGCCGAGGGCGCGGGCCATCATCCGGATCTGCCCGCCCCACACCATCGTCGGCACGGAGGGCATCAGCATCATCGGCTGGTAGTCCATGGGCTGGCCCATGCCGACCAGGTGGCGGACGGAGTCGGGCTGGTCGTAGGTGGAGTAGTCGAAGATCTCCTGGCAGCGGATCGCGTCCACCGTGGTGCCCAGGCCGCTCAGCAGGAGCGGGAGCACGTCGTTGCCCCAGCCGGGGTCGACGCCGGAGGCGAAGAGGGAGCCGCCGCCCTCGGCTATCGCCGCGAGCACCGGGTCGCGGAACTCCGGCGGGGCGCTGCGGTGGTCGTAGAGCGGGTAGAGGGCGGGGCTGACGACGGCCGCGCCGGCGGCGACGGCCCGGGTGATGTCGGTGAGGGCGTCGTCGGGGCGGACGTCGCCGGAGGCCGCGTAGACGAGGGCGGCCGGGCGGGCGGCGAGCACCGCCGCGATGTCGTCGGTCGCCGCCACCCCCAGCCTGCGGTCGAGGCCGGCGAGTTCGCCCGCGTCGCGGCCGACCTTGGCGGGGTTGTGGACGATCACTGCCGTGAGTTCGAGCGCCGGGTGGGCCTCGACGGCGCGGATCGCCGCACGTCCTACGTTGCCCGTGCCCCAGACCACCGTGGGAATCATGCGCGGAGGGTAGCGACGGGGCGCGGAGGAGCCCAGGGGCGTGGACGATGTTTTTCGGACCGGGCCGCACCCCGGAACCCTGCTGCGCAGAAAGGATTCGGCAGGGCCCCTTCCCACCCCGTACCCTCCCCCGCCATGAACATGAAGAACTCGACGGTACGGGCGGTCAACCGGCTCACGGCGCGCTGGGCCGAAGCCCACGGAGGTGACGCCGGTACGGTCTTCACCGCGGCCGGGGTCTGGCCGCTGCTCGCCCCGCTCGCGGACGGGGCGGCGGGCCCGGCCCGGACGGAGCTGGCGGAGGCCCTGGGCATGCCCGCCGAGCGGGCGGCCGGGGCCGCGCGGGAGCTGCTGGCCGCGCTGGACGGCGTACGGGGGCTGCGGGCGGCGACGGGCCTGTGGACCCGGGCGGACCTGCCGCTGGAGGCCGCCTGGCTGGAGCGGCTGGCGCCGGGCGGCCACGGCACCCTCAGCGGCGACGCGGCGGCCGGCCACAAGGCACTGGACGCGTGGGCCGACCGGCGGACGGGCGGGATGGTCAAGCACATGCCGGTCACGCTGACCGAAGGGCCGCACGGCACGAAGCTGGTGCTGGCTTCGGCCCTCACCCTGAAGACGAAGTGGATCCGGCCGTTCCTGGAATGGCCCGGCAAGGCGGCCGAAGGCCCCTGGGCCGGGCTGCCCCTGCGGATGCTGTACCGCAGCACGGCCCTGCTCGAACGGGCCGCGGTGGCGCAGGGACCCAAGGGGGCGGTGACCCTGCTGGAGGTGGTCGGGGACACGGGCGTGGACGTCCACCTGGTGCTGGGCGAACCCGGCGCCGGGACCGGCGGGGTCCTCACCACCGGCATCGAGGCCGTCACCGGCGCCCGCCCGCTCACCCCCGCGAGCCTGCTCCCGGAGGGCCGCCCCGGTCCCGGCCTCACCATCGCCCGGGAGCTCGCGCTGACGCCCGAGCCCCGGCTCGTGGTCGAGACCCCCGCTTTCGAGGTACGGGCCGAGCACGACCTCCTGGAGCGGGCACGGCTGTTCGGCCTGGAGCAGGCGCGCGACGACAGCCGCGGCCACTTCCCCGGGGTGAGCTCCGAGCCCCTGGCCATCGGTTCGGCCCGGCAGTCGGCGGTGGCGCGGTTCCAGGCGGAGGGCTTCGAGGCCGCCGCAGTCACGGCCGTCGCCGCGGCGCCGGGCTGCGCGGCGCCCCCTCGGCTGCGCTACCGCACCCGCCGGGCCGAGGTCCGCTTCGACCGCCCCTTCGGCTTCCTGGCCGTGCACCGCACCTCGCGGCTGGTCCTGGCGGCGGGCTGGGTCACCGATCCGCTCCCGTACGCGCGGCCGGCGGAGAAGAGCCTGGAGGAGAAGCTGCGGGAGGAAGCGGAGGCCTGGGCGGAAGAGGAGGTGTGGGCGGAAGGGGAGGCCCGGGCGGGAGGGGAGTAGGCGGCGGGAGCGTCGCGGCCAGCGCCGCCGTCTGCGCGAAGGAGGGGACCCTGCCGGTGCCCCCGCGCCCCGACACCGACAGGGAGGCCGCCGCGACGCCGTGGGCCACCGCCTCCGCGAGGGGATCCCCGAGGGCGAGCCGGGCGGTGACGGTGCCGGTGAAGCAGTCCCCGGCACCGGTGGCGTCGACGGGAGCGGGGTTCACCGGGACGGGGTGGTACGCCGCGCGGGCGCCCTCGTCCAGGAGCAGCCGGCCTGCCCCGGCGGTGACCGCGACGGCGCGGGCGCCCAGCTCCCGGTAGCGCGCGGCGGCCGTGCGGGGGTCGGCGGTGTCGACGAGGGCGAGGGAGTCGGCGGGGCAGGAGGCCTTGAGCAGCCCGGTCAGCGGGGCCACCGCCGCCAGCAGGGAGCGGGCCTCGCCTCGTCCGGTCAGCCGGGGGCGGAAGTTGGGGTCGTACGTGACGTGGCCGCCGGCCCCGTGGACGGTCCGGGCGGCGGCGAGCACCGCCTCACGGCTGGCCGGGGAGAGCGCACCGGCGATCCCGCCGGTGATGAGCGCCCCGGCGCCGGTCAACAGCCCCTGCCAGGCCTCGACATGGGACGGGGAGAGGGTGGACCCGGCGCTGCGGGTACGCCAGTAGACGAACTCGCGCTCCCCGTCGGTGTCCGCGCTGAGCAGGTAGGCGCCGTTGGGGTACGGGGCGCGGTGGACGTGGGAGACGTCCACGCCCACCTCGGCGGCCCGGCGCAGCAGCGGAACGCTCAGCTCGTCCTCCCCGACGACCGCGAGCAGGGCGGTGCGCGCTCCGGCCGCCGCTGCGGCAGCGGCGGCGTTGAGGGCGTCGCCGGAGTAGGAGATCCGGGCGGCGGTCCCGTCGGCGGCCTCGCGCAGCGGGGCTTCGGCATGGACCTCGACGAGCACCTCGCCGAGCACGAGGACGTCGTACGGCCCGGCGTCCGGGGAAGCGGCCACGACTACCCTTCCCCGCCCGGCCCGGCCGGCCCCTCGACCGGAACGGACAGCTCCGCGCCCGGCCCGGCCGGTCCCCCGGACAGTACGGAGGCCCCCTCGGGCGGTACGGCCCGGCTGGCAGCGTGCGCGGAGGCCCGCCGGGCGCCCGGCCCGGCCGGGTACGCCGCCAGGGAGGCGAACAGGGCCGCCAGTTCGGCCGGGTCCGTCGGCAGGCCGCCGCCGATGCCGACGGCCGTCGCGCCCGCCGCGAGCCAGGTGCGGACCTCGCCCGGTGCGATGCCGCCGGTCGGGATCAGCAGGGCGCCGGGGAGGACGGCGCGCAGGGAGCGGAGGAACTCCGGGCCTCCCACGTGGGCCGGGAAGACCTTCGCGGCGCCCGAGCGGCGGACGGCGGCGGCGATCTCGCCGGGGGTGTAGCCGCCCTCCACGAAGGCCGCCCCGCGCCGCGCGGCGGTCTCGCGGACCTCGGGGGCGGGGTACGGGGAGACCAGGAAGCCCGCCCCGGCGTCGAGGGCCGCCTCGGCGTCGGCCGCGGTGGTGACGGTGCCCACGCCGATGAGCGCCGGGCGGCCCAGCGCGTCGCGGAGGGCGGCGGCGCGGGCGACGGCCCCGGGCCAGCCGGGTATGGAGGTGGTGAGCTCCACGGCGCGACAGCCGGCGGCGAGCAGGGTCCGCGTGGTGCGGACGGTCTCGTCGGCGCCGCCGCTGCGCAGCACCGGGAGCAGGCGCTGGGCGGCTATGACTTCGTACGGACGCAGGGACACGGGCGGGCCCTCCCGGACGTTCCCCGCAGGGAACTCGGCATCGTGCACGGGGACTTATTGGTCCAGACCTTACACATCCGGGGCCCGGCTGGCGCCGGAGATCCTCCTCCGGATAAAAAGTTCTTCCGGATAAGTGTTATCGGGGTCCCTCTCGACGGTCTCCCAGTTGTCGGACATCATCGACCGCCGGTACGGACAGGGAAGTTCACATGAGTACACAGCACACGGCAGAGCTGGTGGCAGCGGCCCGCGCGGGCGACCCCCGTGCGCAGGACGAGCTGGTCGGCGTCCACCTGCCGCTCGTCTACAACATCGTCGGCCGGGCCCTGAACGGTTCCGTGGACGTGGACGACGTGGTGCAGGACACCATGCTGCGGGCGCTCGACGGCCTGGGCACCCTGCGTGCGGACGAGAACTTCCGGTCCTGGCTGGTGGCCATCGCCATGAACCGCATACGGGCGCACTGGCAGTCCCGCAGTGGCGTCCCGGGCGCCAGTGGTCTGGAAGCGGCCCAGGACATCGCCGACCCCGGCGCCGACTTCGCCGACCTGACGGTGGTCAGGCTCCAGCTGTCGGGGCAGCGCCGGGAGACGGCCCGCGCCACGCGCTGGCTGGAGCCCGACGACCGGGCGCTGCTGTCGCTGTGGTGGCTGGAGTGCGCCGGTGAGCTGACCCGGGCCGACGTGGCGGCGGCCCTGGAGCTGACCCCGCAGCACACGGCGGTGCGGGTGCAGCGGATGAAGGCACAGCTGGAATCGGCGCGGGTGGTGGAGCGGGCCCTGGAGGCGCAGCCGCCGTGCGAGCAGATACGGGCGATGACGGGCACCTGGGACGGCCGGCCCTCGCCGCTGTGGCGCAAGCGCATCGCCCGGCACGCCCGGGAGTGCCTGCGCTGCTCCGGGCTGTGGAACGGTCTGATGCCGGCGGAGGGGCTGCTGGCCGGGCTGGCGCTGGTCCCGGTGGCGGCGGCGCTCATGACGGGCGTACGTGCCGCGGTGACGGCGAACGCCGCCCCGGTGGCCTTCGCCGACGCGGCGACGCAGCTGAGCCCGGTGGTGTCCGGTCCGGGCAGGGCGGCCCGGCGCAAGGGCGGGGACACCGGTGCGGGTGACCCGTCCGGCGGCCGGGGGGCGCAGCGCAAGCGGCGTCAGAACCGCCGCCGGGCGATCGGCGGGGCGGTGATCGCCGCGTGCGTGGCGGGCGGCGGTCTGGTCTACCTGACGACGACGCCCGGCGAGAAGGGCGTCGAGGCGGGCGGTGCGACCTCCGCCTCGCCCCTGGCCGCGCTCTCCGCGCCCGACACGGCCTCCGCGCAGCCCTCCGGCTCCCCTTCGGCCTCGCCTTCCGGTTCGGCCTCGCCCTCCCCCTCGGCCTCGCCCTCCCCTTCGGCCTCGCCGTCGCCGTCCGAGGGCAGCCCGAAGTCCTCGGCCCCGGCGCCCGGGCCGGCCCGCAGCAACCCGCCCAAGCCCGCGCCGCCCGCGCCCGCGCCCGCCCCGGCGGGGGTGGTCGGGCAGGTGATCGCCCTGGTCAACTCCGAGCGCGCGGCGGCCGGCTGCGGTCCGGTCAAGGAGGACGCGCAGCTGGACAGGGCCGCGCAGGGCCACTCCGACGACATGGCGCGGCGGGGCTTCTTCGACCACACCAACCCCGACGGCGCGGACCCTGGCGACCGGACGACGGCCGCCGGGTACCGCTGGTCCACCTACGGCGAGAACATCGCCAGGGGGCAGCAGACGGCGCAGGACGTGATGGACTCGTGGATGAAGAGCCCGGGCCACCGGGCGAACATCCTCAACTGCTCCTTCAAGGACATCGGTGTCGGCATGCACCCGGGGGCCGGCGGCCCGTGGTGGACGCAGAACTTCGGCGCGCGCGGCTGACGGGTCCCGTCCCGCATCCTCCTCTTTGACTCAGAATGCAGGCAAGATAGACCCTGGAGGCCGAGGAGCAGATCAGCGAGCGGGCGGGGTGAGGTGCGTGCCGAGGAAGGAGCTGCGGCCCCATCAGCGCGAGGCAGTCGACGCCGTCGTGCGCGCCCTCCAGCTGCCCGCCGACGGCCGGGTGCCCGCGCAGGGGCTGCGGACCCAGGTGATCATGGCCACCGGGTCCGGGAAGTCCCTGGTCGCCGTGCGCTCCTCCGAGGAGCTGCGGGCCGGCCGGGTCCTGGTCCTGGTGCCCTCCCTCGACCTGCTCGTGCAGACCGTCGCCGCCTGGCGGGAGGGCGGCCGCACCGGGCGGGCACTGGCGGTGTGCTCGCTGCGCGGCGAGGACGTGGGGGTGCCCACCACCACCGATCCGCGCGTCCTGGCCCGCTGGAGCGCCCGGCCGCTGGAGCGGGTGACGGTGTTCGCCACGTACGCCTCGCTGGGCCTGGGCACCATCGAGCGGGCGCACCTGGCCGGGCTGCCGTCCTGGGACCTGGTCGTGGTGGACGAGGCGCACCGGACCTCGGGCCGGATCGGCAAGCCCTGGGCGGTGGTGCACGACAACGCGCGGATCCCCTCCCTGCGCCGGCTGTACATGACCGCCACGCCCCGGGTGTGGCGCGACGGCAAAGAGGCCGACGAGGAGGAAGAGGAGCAGGGCGGCGGCCGGGAGCCGCGGGGGCGGGGCGAGCTGGTCGCCTCGATGGAGGACGATCCCGAGGGGCCGTTCGGCTCCCGCTGCCACACCCTGTCGCTGTCCGAGGCCATCGACCGGGGCATCTGCGCCCCGTACCGGGTGGTGTGCGTGGACGTCAGCGATCCCGGGTTCCAGTCGGCCGTGCTGCTGGGGGCGGACGGGCGGTCGGACCGGGTGCGCGGGATGCGGCTCGCGGCGCTCCAGGCGGCGCTGGTGAAGGCCGCGGCGGACCAGGGCTTCCGGCGGACGCTGGTGTTCCACCACCTGACGAAGGAGGCGGAGGCCTTCGCCGCGGGGCTGCCGGCGGTCGCGGCGCGGATGCGGGCGGCGAGCCGGAGCCCGCGGCCGGTGTACCCGCGGACGGTGTGGGCGGACTGGCTGTGCGGGCAGCACACGGCGGCGCACCGGCGGCGGGTGCTGGACGCGTTCGCCGCGGACCGGGTGGCGGACAAGGCCTTCCTCGGCAGCGTCCGGGTGCTCGGCGAGGGGGTGGACACCAAGGAGTGCGACTCCGTCTTCTGGGCGGACGTCCGCGGTTCCATGCCGGATCTGGTGCAGGCGGTCGGGCGGGCGCTGCGGATCCGGCCGGGTGAGGGCAAGGTGGCCTCGCTGGTGGTGCCCGTGCTGCTGGGGCCGGGCGAGTCGCCGGAGTCGATGCTGACCTCGCGGGCGTACGGGGACCTCGCACGGCTCCTGGAGGCCCTGCGGGCGCACGATTCCCGGCTGGTGGAGGCCCTGGCCCAGCCGCAGGCCCCGAGCGCGGCGGCGAAGGCCCCGGCGGCGGCCGAGACCTCGGCCGGGCCCGGTGCGGGGGCGCGGGCCCTGCTGAGCTTTTCCACGCCGCGCGATCCTGCGCTGCTGGCGGCCTTCATCCGGCTGCGGGTGCTCAACCCCGAGCACACCCGGTGGCGGCGCGGGGCGGAGGCGGCCCGGGTCTACGCGGCGACGGCCGGGGACCTGAAGGTGCCATTCGCGTTCAGGGTTCCGGCGGACCGGGAGGAGTGGCCGTCCGCCCTGGCGGGGTTCCCGCTCGGCCAGTGGATCGCGGACGCGCGGCGCACCTACCGGCGCGGCGCGCTGGGGCGGGAGCGGATGCGGGAGCTGGACGAACTCGGCATGGTGTGGAGCCATTTCGACGTGGCCTTCGAGGAAGGGCTCGCGGCGGCCCGCGCCTGGGCTGCGGAGCACGGGCACCTGCTGCCGCCGGTGGACGCCACCTGGCACGGGGTGCCGGTCGGGGTGTGGATGAAGAACAACCGGGCCGCCGCGCGCCGCGAGGGCCCGGGCGCGCTCGCGCAGGAGCGCCGGGACGCGCTGGAGGCCATCGACCCGGCCTGGTGTCCGGCCTGGGACATCGGCTGGCAGCGCGGCTTCCAGCTGACCCGGGCCCATCTGGACGCGGGCGGCACCGTTCCGTCCGGACCGGGGCAGGTGGTGGTGCAGGGCGAGGACCTGGGGCTGTGGGTGCGGGCCCAGCGGCTGGGCTGGGAGCGGCTTGCCTTTGCGCAGCGGTGGCTGCTGGAGCACACGCTGGGGCTGGCCCCGGCCGCGGAGGAGGAACGGCCGCCGCCGCGGCTCAGCCACGCCGAGGCCTGGGCCGCGCACCTGGAGGCGGCCCGCCGCTTCCACGCCCGCGAGGGACACCTGCGGGTGCCGCGGCCCCATGTGGAGCGGGTGGGCGGGCAGGAGCTGCGGCTGGGCTCGTGGATCGCCAACCAGCGCTCCCGGGCGGCGCGCCTGGCGCCGGAGCGGGTGGCCGCGCTGACGGCCCTGGGGATGCGCTGGCAGGCCTCGTCGGGCTGAGGGGGCGCGGCCGGGTCAGTGGTGGAAGCCCGAGCGGCTGGGGGTGGCCGGGGTGAGCTGCGGGACCGCGCGCAGGTGGGCCACGGCCCGGCGGATGTCCTCGACCAGCAGGGCGATCTGGTCGCGGGTCACCCCGTGCCGGATCAGGACGCGCTGGATGACGGTCTCCTCGCGGTCGGCGGGGAGCGGGTACGAGGGCACCTGCCAGCCGCGCATCCGCAGCCGGTCGGAGAGGTCGTAGAGGCTGAACCCGGCCCCGCCCGGATCGGCGAGGGTGTAGGAGACGGCGGGCAGGGCGCCCCGGCCGTCGTAGAGCAGGGTGAAGGGGCCCAGCCCGGCGATCTCGCCGGCCAGGTACTGCGCCGTGTCGGCGCAGGCCTGCTGGACACGGCGGTAGCCGGCCCGGCCCAGGCGCAGGAAGAGGTAGTACTGGGCGATGACCTCGCCGCCGGGGCGGGAGAAGTTGAGGGCGAAGGTGGGCATGTCCCCGCCGAGGTAGTCCACGTCGAAGACCAGCTCGGCGGGGAGCAGGTCGGCGGTGCGCCACACGATCCAGCCGACGCCCAGCGGCGCGAGCCCGTACTTGTGGCCGGAGGTGTTGACCGAGGCCACGCGCGGCAGCCGGAAGTCCCAGACCACGTCGGGGTGGAGGAAGGGGGCGACGAAGCCCCCGCTGGCGGCGTCGACGTGGACGGGGACGTCCCAGCCGTGCTCCTCCTGGATCCGGTCGAGGGCGGCGGCGAGCTCGGCGACGGGTTCGTAGTCGCAGGTGTAGGTGACGCCGAGGATGGCGACGACGCCGATGGTGTTCTCGTCCACGTGGGCGGCGAGCTGGTGGGGGCGCAGGCCGGTGGCGCCGGGTTCCAGGGGGACCTGGCGGAGTTCGACGTCGAAATAGCGGGCGAACTTCTCCCAGCAGATCTGGACCGGCCCGCAGACCAGGTTGGGGCGGTCCGCGGGTTCGCCCTCGGCCTTGCGGCGGGCCCGCCAGCGCCATTTGAGGGCGAGTCCGCCGAGCATGGCGGCCTCGCTGGAGCCGGTGGTGGAGCAGCCGGTGCCGGTGGTGCCGGCCGGGGCGTTCCAGAGGTCGGCCAGGATGTTGACGCAGCGGGCCTCGATCTCGGCGGTCTGCGGGTACTCGTCCTTGTCGATCATGTTCTTGTCGAGGCACTCGTTCATCAGCCGGTGCACGCCGTCATCCGACCAGGTGGTGCAGAAGGTGGCGAGGTTCTGGGCGGCGTTGCCGTCGAGCAGGAGCTCGTTGCGCAGGAGCGAGTAGACCACTTCGGAGGACGCGTGGTCCTCGGGCATCCGGTACTTGGGGAGGACCTGGCCGCTCAGGGCGGACACGAAGACGTCCGTGTCGGTGTCCTCGGTGCGCGTGTCCTTCGTCTGATGAAGAGCCATATCGGGACTATAGGGCGTGAGTCGCTGCAAATAGGACTTCAAGGGCGCTTGAGGACTGATCGGGAATGGCGGATTCCGGCACCGCTTCCGGCCGACTCCAGAGCGTGACCCCGTCCACATGCGTACCATCGGACCGGAAAACTTACCGCCGGATGACATTTCCGCCGTCAATCTTCCCGTCCGGATCACTGGAGCCGATCCGGACAGGAAGATCATTTAATTTGTTCTACATAGAACTTATCCGCCGATGTCCGGATTCCGGCCAACTGCCCTCCGGCCGCTGATAGTTCTTCGGCCATGAACAAGATCACCCGCCGGCAGGCCCTGGGCACCACCGCCGGCGCTCTCACCGTCCTCGGCATCGCAGGCGCCACCGCGCACGCCGCCGCCACCGACTCCCGCGCCGCGGCCACCACCCCGGCCGGCACGGTCGACGAGGTGTACATGGGCCGGCGCATCCAGATATCGCCCGCCTTGGGCGGCGGACACCACGGCGGCCACCACGGCGGCGCCGGAACGCCCAGCGTCCGGATAGACGGCCGCGAGCTGCACGTCATGCAGAACGCCGACGGGACCTGGATCAGCGTGGTCAACCACTACGAGACCTTCGCCGACCCGACCTCGCTGGCCCGTGCCGCCGTGCGCGAGCTCCAGGGCTCCCAGCTGGCCCCGATGCAGATGGGCGGTATGTGATGACCGTGCGCAAGAACCAGGCCACGCTGACCGCCGAGGAGAAGCGCGCCTTCACCAACGCGCTGCTCGAACTCAAGCGCACCGGCCGCTACGACCGCTTCGTGACGACCCACAACGGGTTCATCATGAGCGACACGGACTCGGGCGACCGCGTCGGCCACCGCTCCCCCTCCTTTCTCCCCTGGCACCGCCGCTTCCTCCTCGAGTTCGAGGCGGCTCTTCAGGCGGTGGACAAGAGCGTTTCGATCCCGTACTGGGACTGGACCGCCGACCGCACCACCCGTTCCTCCCTCTGGGCCGCCGACTTCCTCGGCGGCACCGGCCGGGCCCGCGACGGACAGGTGATGGACGGCCCGTTCGCGTACGCGACCGGCAAGTGGGAGGTGTCGGTCCGCGTCGACGGCCGCTCCTACCTGCGCCGTGCGCTCGGCGAGGGCGTGGCGCAGCTGCCGACGCGCGCCGAGGTGGACGCGGTACTCGCGATGCCGGTCTACGACATGGCCCCGTGGAACAGCGCCTCGAACGGCTTCCGCAACAACCTGGAGGGCTGGCGCGGCGCCAACCTGCACAACCGGGTGCACGTGTGGGTCGGCGGCCAGATGGCCACCGGGGTCTCGCCGAACGACCCGGTGTTCTGGATGCACCACGCCTTCATCGACAAGCTGTGGTCCGACTGGCAGGCGAAGCACCCCGACTCGCCGTACCTGCCGGCCGCCGGCACCCCGAACGTCGTCGACCTGCGCGACACCATGCGCCCCTGGAACGACGTGACCCCGGCCGACATGCTCGACCACCGGAAGTTCTACGCCTTCGACACCGAGCCCGCCTCCGCCGCCCGCCAGCGGTAGTGCAGCTCGGGGCGGCCGACCTGGCCGTACCGGGGGGCGCGGTCCGCACGGCCGGTGTCCACCAGGTGCTCCAGGTACCGGCGGGCGGTGATCCGCGAGATCCCGGCCGCCCCGGCCGCCCCCGCGGCGGTCAGCCCCTCGGGGGCCTCCCGCAGCAGCGCCGCGACCCGGTCCAGGGTCGGGGCGCTGAGCCCTTTGGGCAGCTGGGCGGCGGCGGGCGCGCGCAGGGCGGCGAGCGCCCGGTCCACGTCGTCCTGGCCCACGGCCTCGCCGGCGGCCGCCCGGAACTCGGCGTAGCGCAGCAGGCGTTCGCGCAGGGTGGGGAAGGCGAAGGGCTTCAGCACGTACTGGACGACTCCCAGGGAGACGCTCTCGCGGACCACGGCCAGGTCCCGCGCCGAGGTCACCGCGATCACGTCGGCCGGATGCCCGGAGGCGCGCAGCGCGCGGGCGAAGCGCAGACCGTTGCCGTCCGGCAGGGTGAGGTCGAGCAGCAGCAGGTCGACCCGGGTGCGCTCCAGGACCCGGCCGGCCTCCGCGAGGGTGTGGACGGCCGCCACGGCGGTGAACCCGGGCACCCGGCCGACGTAGAGCGCGTGCGCGTCGGCGGCGACGGGGTCGTCCTCGACGACGAGGACCCGCACGGGCGCGCTCATACGGCACCGCCCCCGACGGGCGGACGGGCAACGCGGTAGGCCGCCGGAACGCCCTCGGCCCCGGCACGGCCGGGCGGGCCGTCGGGCGGGGCCGGGCGGTCCGCCGGAGGCAGCGGCAGGCGGGCCGTGAAGGCCGCCCCGCCCGCGGGGGCGTCGCCGGCCTCCACCGAGCCCCCGTGCCGGTGGGCCACCTGGCGCACCAGGGCCAGGCCCAGGCCCCGGCCCTCCCCCTTGCCGGACCAGCCCCGCCGGAACACGTCCACGCCCTCCGGCAGCCCGGGCCCGTTGTCCGCGACCCGCAGCAGCAGCCCGTCGGCGTCCCGGCGGACCGTGACGGCGATCCGGCCGCCCGGTACCCCGGTGAGGGCGTCGAGGGCGTTGTCGACGAGGTTGCCGAGGACGGTGACCAGGTCCCGGGCGGGCGGCAGCCCCGGCCCGGCCTCGATCGCGCCGCTGTCCGGGGTGACGTGCAGCTCGATGCCCCGCTCGTGCGCCTGGGCGGCCTTGCCGAGCAGCAGCGCGACCAGCACCGGCTCGCCGACGGCGGTGACCACCTCGTCGGTCAGGGCCTGGGCCAGCTCCAGTTCGGCGGTGGCGAACTCCACCGCCTCCTCGCTGCGGCCCAGTTCGATGAGGGAGACCACGGTGTGCAGCCGGTTGGCCGCCTCGTGGGCCTGGGAGCGCAGCGCCTGGGTGAAGCCCCGTTCGTGGTCCAGCTCCCCGGTGAGGGCCTGGAGTTCGGTGTGGTCCCGCAGGGTGACCACCGTCCCGCGGCGGCCGCCGCCCGCCACCGGCGCGCTGTTGACCACCAGCACCCGCTCCGCCGTCAGGTGCACCTCGTCCACCCGGGGCCGGTCGGCGAGCAGGGCACCGGTGAGCGGGGCGGGCAGCCCGAGGGCGTCCACGCCGGCGCCGGTGACCTCCCCGGACAGGCCCAGGAGTTCCCGGCCCGCGTCGTTGATCAGGGTGATCCTGCGGTGGCCGTCGAGCAGCAGCAGCCCCTCCCGCACCCCGTGCAGGGCCGCCTGGTGGTAGTCGTACATCCGGCTCAGCCCGGCGGCGTCCAGCCCGTGGGTGTGGCGGCGCAGCCGGGCGTTGACCACGTACGTGCCGACGCCGCCGAGTGCCAGCGCCCCCGCCGCCACCCAGGCGAGGGCGGTCAGCTGCTGGGCGAGCCTGGCGCTGATGGCCCGGACCGTGATCCCGGCGCTGACCAGGCCGACGACGGCACCGCCCGGCCCGGTCAGCGGGGTGATCACGCGGATGGACGGGCCGAGGGTGCCGGTGTAGGTCTCGCTGAAGGTCTCGCCGCGCAGTGCCCGGGCGGTGTT
Organism: Streptomyces sp. 3211.6; assembly: GCF_003634815.1. Classification (NCBI taxonomy): domain Bacteria; kingdom Bacillati; phylum Actinomycetota; class Actinomycetes; order Kitasatosporales; family Streptomycetaceae; genus Streptomyces; species Streptomyces sp. 3211.6. Next base: position 649,367 of record NZ_RBXC01000001.1, read on the forward strand.
GCCGAGGTAGCGCTCGCCGATGCGCCGCGGGTCGGGGTGGGTCCAGCGCCGCCCGTCGGGGGCCATGATCGTCACGAAGTCCACCCCGGCGTCCGCCCGCACCTGCTCGGCGTACGGCTGGAGCGCGCCCGTGGGGTCCGTTCCCGCGCGCGCCGCGTCCCGTACGGCCGTCCGCACGGACGGTGAGTCGGCGACGGCCCGGGCCACGGCCCCGGCCTGGCGCCGGGCGGCGTCCTCGGCCTGGCCGCGGGCGGTCGCGTACGCGAAGACCGCGCAGCCGGCGACGACGAGGGCGACGAGCAGCACCTGCATGGCGAAGAGCTGGCCGGCGAGGCTACGGGGCGGACGGGCGAAGCGGAACATGGCGCTCAGTGTGCACCGGGCCGTGAACTCAATGAACGCAAGGGTGACCGGGGTCACAGCGTGGGCGATGGTCTCCCGGAACGCATTCACCTCCAGGAGGCGCACGTGGCCGCCAGACGCGACAGAACCCATTACCTCTACATCGCGGTGATCGCCGCGGTGCTGCTCGGCATCGTCGTCGGCTTCGCCGCGCCCGGTACCGCGGTCGAGCTGAAGCCGCTGGGCACCGGCTTCGTCAACCTCATCAAGATGATGATCTCGCCGGTGATCTTCTGCACGATCGTGCTGGGGATCGGCTCGGTCCGCAAGGCCGCCAAGGTGGGCGCCGTCGGCGGTCTCGCCCTCGGCTATTTCATGGTGATGTCCACGGTGGCCCTGGCCATCGGGCTCGTCGTCGGGAACCTGCTGGAGCCCGGCAGCGGGCTGCACCTGACGGAGGCGGCCCGGCACGCGGGCGAGGCCCAGGCCAAGGCGGGCGGGGCGCAGAGCACGCCGGAGTTCCTGCTGGGGATCATCCCGACCACCCTGGTCTCGGCCTTCACCGGCGGCCAGGTGCTCCAGACGCTGCTGGTGGCGCTGCTGTGCGGGTTCGCGCTCCAGGCGATGGGACCGGCGGGAGAGCCGGTGCTGCGCGGGATCGGGCACGTGCAGAAGCTGGTGTTCCGGGTGCTGGCGATGATCATGTGGGCGGCGCCGGTGGGTGCGTTCGGGGCGATCGCGGCGGTGGTCGGGGCGACCGGTGTCGACGCGCTGAAGTCCCTGGCCGTGATCATGATCGGCTTCTACACCACCTGCCTGATCTTCGTGGTCGTGGTCCTGGGCACGCTGCTGCGGCTGTGCACGGGCGTCAGCATCTTCGCGCTGCTGCGCTACCTGGGACGGGAGTTCCTGCTGATCCTGTCCACCTCCTCCTCGGAGTCGGCGCTGCCGCGGCTGATCGCGAAGATGGAGCACCTGGGCGTCTCCCGACCGGTCACCGGGATCACCGTGCCCACGGGCTACTCCTTCAACCTGGACGGCACGGCCATCTACCTGACGATGTCCTCGCTGTTCGTCGCGGAGGCCATGGGCAAGCCCCTGGCCCTGGGCGAGCAGGTCTCGCTGCTGCTCTTCATGATCGTGGCCTCCAAGGGCGCGGCCGGGGTCACCGGGGCGGGACTGGCCACCCTCGCCGGGGGGCTCCAGTCGCACCGGCCGGAACTGGTCGACGGGGTGGGCCTGATCGTGGGCATCGACCGCTTCATGAGCGAGGCGCGGGCCCTGACGAACTTCGCGGGCAACGCGGTCGCCACGGTCCTCATCGGCACGTGGACCAAGGAGTTCGACCGGGAACGGGCCGCGGAAGTCCTCGCGGGGCGGCTGCCCTTCGACGAGTCCGTGCTCGTGGACGACGCCCCCACGGATCCCCCGGCCGCCCTCCCCGGCCCCGCGGCGGGCCCCAAGGACGGTGTGCCGGTCTGAACCGGCACACCCCGCAGGCCGGCCGGGCAGGGCTCGCCCCCACGGTGCCCAGCCCGGCCGGTGCACGGCCCGGCGCCGCCCCCTCCTCCCGGCGCCGGGCCGGATCCGGACCCTCCGCGCCCGGCGGGCCGCACGAGGGCGCAAGTCCGGCGAAGGGGAGCGGAACGCCCACACCGGCCGCGGACCATCGGGTTTCGGCCACGGCGTCTCAAGTCGAGCGCTGCAAAAGGTACTTCCCTACCGGGCCGCGCGTCTGACATCTTGCGTCCACCACTCGTTTCGTACGGCCCCGCAGGTGCCACCCGCACCAGCGCCGGGTCATCGGAGGACGCTTTGATACCCCACATATCCAGTCGACCTCGACGTGCCCTGGTGGTGGCTGCCGCCCTGGGCGCCGCCCTCACCTTCGGAGCTCCCGCCGCGCTCGCCGGCACCGCTCCCGTCGGCCCCTCGGGCTCCCCCGTCGCGGTGGCCCCCAAGGCCCCCAAGGCCTCGGCCCCGGCTTCTTCCCAGAGTGCGACCTGGGTTGCCGGCACCCGTGCCTACCTCGTGATCACCGCCCCCGGCGACAGCTCGGCGGTGCGTTCGGCCGTCACCGCCAACGGCGGCACGGTCTTCTCCTACTTCGACCAGATCGGCGTCATCGTCGCCCACTCCTCCTCGGCCTCCTTCGCCGCCACGATGCGCGGCGTCAGCGGGGTCCAGCAGGTCGGCGCGACGCGTACCTCGGACGTGCCCGCCGACGCCTACAACCCGGCGCTGCCCGCCAACCCGGCGCAGGCCACCACCCCGGCGGGCGAGCCGGCGCGGGCCGACATGACGCAGATCAAGGCGGACCAGGCCTGGGCCGTCAACCCCGGCTCCGCCTCGGTCAAGGTCGGCATCCTCGACACCGGTGTGGACGACCAGCACCAGGACCTGGCGCCGAACTTCAACGCGGCGGACTCGGTGTCCTGCGCCTACGGCAAGCCCGACACCCGCACCGGCGCCTGGCGTGACGTCGACACGCACGGCACCCACGTCGCGGGCACCATCGCCGCCGCCAAGAACGGCAAGGGCGTCGTCGGCGTGGCTCCGGGCGTGAAGATCTCGGCCGTCCGCGTCGCGGAGCCGGGCAACTCGTTCTTCTTCGCCGAGAACACCATCTGCGGGTTCGTGTGGGCCGGTGACCACGGCTTCAAGGTCACCAACAACAGCTACTACACCGACCCGTGGCAGTTCAACTGCCCGGACAACATCGACCAGGCCGCCATCATCGAGGGCGTCAAGCGCGCCCAGGAGTACGCCGAGGGCAAGGGCTCGCTCCAGGTCGCCGCTGCGGGCAACGAGAACTACGACCTCGCCCACAAGACGACCGACACCGCGAGCCCCAACGACTCGACGCCGGTCACCCGCACCATCACCAACGCCTGCCTGGACATCCCGACCGAGCTGCCGGGCGTGGTCACGGTCGCGGCGAACGGCACCGGCACCACCAAGGCCTCGTTCTCCAACTTCGGCCAGGGCGTCATCGACGTCGCGGCCCCCGGCCAGGACGTCTACTCCACGCTGCCGGGCGGCAAGTACGGCACCAAGAGCGGCACCTCGATGGCCACCCCGCACGTGGTGGGCGTCGCCGCGCTGATCGCCAGCGCCAACCCGGGCATCACCCCGGCGCAGATCCGCGACAAGCTGGCCACCCAGGCCAACGACATCGCCTGCCCGGCGGACGGCCGCTGCACCGGTACGACGGCCAGCAACTCCTTCTTCGGCGAGGGCCAGGTCGACGCCCTGAAGGCGGTCGGCGCCACCCCGCCCGCGGGCAAGTACTTCGAGAACACCGCGGACTTCGCGATCGGCGACAACACCACGGTGGAGAGCCCGATCACCGTCAGCGGTGTGACCGGCAACGCCCCGGCCACCCTCAAGGTCGGAGTGAACATCGTCCACACCTACATCGGTGACCTGAAGGTCGACCTGGTCGCCCCCGACGGCACCGTCTACACGGTCCACAACCGGGCCGGCGGCAGCACGGACAACATCAACCAGACCTACACCGTCGACGCCTCCTCGGAGGTCGCCAACGGCACCTGGAAGCTGCGGGTGAACGACAACGCCGGCGGCGACACCGGCAAGATCGACTCCTGGAACCTGACCTTCTAGCAGGGACCGCGAGCGGGGCCGTCGGGAGGCAACTGCCCGACGGCCCCTTCGCGCTACCTGGTCCGCAGGACGCAGTCCCCGCACAGCCCGCCGCCGGGCACCTTGTAGTAGAGGCAGCAGCTGCGGCGCACGAAGGCCACCCCGAGGCCCTCCTCGTGGACGAACTCCCCGGTGCCCGCCAGCGCCCCGCCGTCGGCCAGCAGGGCGGCGGCCAGTTGCACGGCGGTGTCCCCCGGCACCCGGTCGAGCAGCACCCGCAGGGAGCCGACGAGCCCGGAGGCGGCGTTGCCGCGCAGGACCCGCTCCGAGACCCCGTACGCCCGCCGCAGCGCGGAATCCAGCACGGCCAGGTTGCCCAGCACGGTCTCCCCCAGCGCCTCCGCGGGCAGGACGGCGGCCGGGGCCGGCAGCCACAGCTGGAGCGGACCGGCGTCGGGCAGCCGCCACCACACCCGGTCCGGGGCCAGGTCCGGCACCCGCCCGCCCAGGGCCGCGCAGCCGAGGCCCAGCGACCAGAGCCGGGAGACGATCCCGAACTGCGCGGTCGAGGCCGCCACCCGGTCCGGCCCGCAGCGGATCCGCCGGCCCACCTCGGCGACGTACGGGCCGAGCTGCTTCCCGTACAGCTCCGTCAGCGGCCGGAAGCCCGGTCCGGGCGGCTCCTCGCCGTACGGAACGGTGAAGAAGGGGCCGACGGCGGCCAGCCCGCCCAGTACGTCCTCGAAGTCCATCCCCGCATGATCGCAGGGGCCCGCGCGGCCCGGGGGCGCCGGGAGGGGATCAGGAGAGCCCGGGCGAGGCCGCGCCGGCGCGCGTCCGGCCGCTGTCGCCCGCGGCCTTGGCCCCGGCCCGGCGGGCCGCCGGGCCCATGGCGAACGAGGCCGCCAGCAGCAGGCCGCCGAGCAGCAGCCAGCCGGGGATCCCCCACAGCAGGAGCAGCGCGGTCAGCAGCAGCGGGCCCAGGGTGCGGGCGACGGGGACGCCGGTGCCGAAGAAGCCCTGGTACTGCCCGATCCGCTCGGCGGGGGCCAGCGAGAAGCCGATCTGCCAGGACCCGGCCGACTGCCGCATCTCGGCGTCGGACAGCAGCACCGCGCCGGCCACGAGCAGCCCCGCGGCCGCCCACCCCGAGGAGGGCAGTGCCGAAACGGCGAACACCGCACAGGACAGGGCCATGACCACGCCGGAGGTGCGCAGGGCCCGCCCGGCGCTGTCCAGGCCGGTGACGGGCCGGGCCAGGCGCACCTGGAACAGCATCACGGCGAGGGTGTTGAGCACGAACAGCGCCGACACCAGCCAGCCCGGCGCCTGGGTGCGCTCGGCGATCCACAGCGGGATCGCCAGGCTCAGCAGCGGCATCCGCAGCAGCAGGACCGCGTTCAACAGCGTGACCAGGGCGTACGGCCGGTCGCGCAGCACCGCCAGCCGTGGCTCCCCCGCCGCCCGGCCGGGGGCGGGCCCGACCGGGGGCAGGCCGCGCAGCACGGCGGCGCAGGCCAGGAAGCTCGCCGCGTCGAGGGCGAACACCACGAGGTAGGCCCGCTCGGTGCCGGCGCCGAGGGCGAGGCCGCCCAGGGCCGCGCCCAGCGCCAGTCCCGCGTTGAGGGTGGACTGGAGGTGGGCGAGCACGCCGGTGCGCTCCTGCGGGGCCACCAGGCCGGCGAGGAGGGCCTGGCGGGCGGCGGCGAGCCCGCACTGGGAGACGGCGTAGAGGACCACGGCGCACAGGAAGGCCGGGAAGGAGCGGATGAACAGGAAGGAGGCCACCGAGGCGGCGGTGGCCAGCGCCAGCAGCACCGAGGTGCCGCGCGGCCCCCGCCGGTCCGCGAGGGCGCCCAGCGGCACCCCGGCGACCGAGCCGACCGCCCAGGCGACGGTCAGGCCGAGGCCGATCTGGGCGGGCGAGAGGCCCACCACGCGCGTGAAGTAGAGGGCGGAGCACACGTAGTAGGCGCCGTCGCCGACGGAGTTGCTCAACTGGGCGGCGGCCAGGCGGCGGGGCGCACCGGGCGCGGGCAGGAACCGTATCGTCACCGGTCCATTGGATCACCGCAGCGGCCCGCCGGAGTGGGCCGGTCGGCGGTCTGCCAGATGGGCCAATCGGGGTCCGCGGGCCGGGCCGCACCGGGCCGCCCCCGAAGCCCCGGGCGGCCCCCGGCAGGACACCGGGGCCCCGGGCGGCCCGGTGCGGAGCGCTTCAGAGGCCGCCCAGGAACTCCAGCAGGGCCCGGTTGAAGGCCTCCGGCTGCTCCACGCCCGGCAGGTGCCCGGCCCGCTCGATCACGGCGAGCCGGGCGTGCGGGACGAGGGCGCACAGGGCCTCGGCCTCCGCGACCGGGGTGTAGACGTCGTCGGCGCCCACCAGCACCAGGCAGGGCACCTCCGGGGGCAGGGCGGCGAGCACGGGCCGGTAGTCGGGCCGCTCGGCCCGGCCGCGCAGCGCGGCGGCGGCGCCCCGCGGGTCGGTGGCCCGCATCATGGCGCTGACCCGGGCGGCCGCCTCCGGCTGGCCGGTGACGTTGTAGGGCGCCAGCATCTTGTCAATGACTTCTTCGGCATACGGATCCATCCCCTCCGCAAGAAGCCGCTCGGCGGTCCTCCGGCGGAGCTCCGCCCCTTCCTCCGTCTCCGGAACCGGGGAGGTGTCGGAGAGGACCAGGGCCCTCACCAGACCCGGGTGGCGCAACCTGAGCTCCATCGCGATCTGCCCGCCCATGGACACTCCTCCGACGACCGCCTGTTCGATACCCAGGTCCCGGAGGAGCGCCGCCAGGTCGTCGGCGAAGACGGAGAGCGGGGTCTTCTCCTCCGTCGCCGGATTCTCCCCGTATCCTCGCAGGTCAGGGGCGATGACGCGGTACCCGGCCGCGGTCAGCGCCGCCGTCTGCGGGGCCCACATCGAGCGGTTGAACGGGTGTCCGTGGACCAGGATCACGGGCGCTGCGGCCGTCGGACCAAAGTCATCGAAAACACACTTTGCGCCATTGCCAAATAGGGGGTTCATGAGAGGACCCTAAGGGGCTACATTGAGCCACCCGCGTTCACCTGACAGCCCGTTGCCTTTCACCCGCGTTTTGCGCGGGGGGTGACGTCAGTGACGCAGACTGTGCAACCACCCCACCGCCCAGAAGGACCGAAGGCTCCGTGCCCGTACCCGTACTCCTCGCCGGCCGCTCCGTGCGGCTCGAGCCCCTCGCCCCCCACCACACCGAGGCACTGGCCGAGGCCGGGGCCGAGGATCGTACGACTTACGCCTTCACTCCCGTGCCGCACGGGTTGCAGGCGTCCCACGAGTACATCGACCGTGCCCTCGCCGATCAGGCAGCGGGTCGATCCCTTGCGTTCGCCGTGGTCAGAGCCTCTGACGGGCGGGTGGTCGGGTCGACCCGGTTCCTGGAACTCGACTACTGGCAGGGGCCCCTCGTCTGGCCCGCCGTGCCCGGGGTGCCCTTCGGGGATCCGGCGACGGCGATCCCGGACGCGGCCGAGATCGGGAACACCTGGCTCTCCCCGGCCGCGCAGGGGACCGGCATCAACACCGAGGCCAAGCTGCTCATGCTGCGCCACGCCTTCGAGACCTGGGGCGTGCGCCGCATCTCGCTGCGGGCGGACGCCCGCAACGGGCGCTCGCGGGCCGCCATGGAACGTCTCGGTTTCACCTGCGAGGGGGTCCGCCGGGCCCATTCGCGGGGGCTGGACGGGGCGGTGCGCAGCACGGCCTTCTATTCGATCCTCGACGAGGAATGGCCCACGGTCCGCTCGATCATCGAGCTGCGCCTGCCGGCGGCCGCGCCGCGCCGGCGCAGGCGCAGGACGCTGATTCCGGCGTAACGGTCCTGCGGGCTCCCGCCCGCCCGGATCCGCCCTCCCGCGGCGCCCTGCGCCGCGGGACTCCCCGGCCCTCGTTCCCGCCCCTGCCCCGGCCGCTCAGCCGAGGAAGGCCGGGGCGAGGGCCGAGGCCGTCACCCGGGCCGGGGCGCCGCTGCCGTCGGCCGGCACGGAGTACAGGTCCGCGCCGAAGTCGCCGGGCAGGGAGTAGACGACGGTCCTGTCGTCGGTCCACACCACCTGGTCGTCCACGCTGCGCTCCTCGGCGAGCGGGGTCTCCTTCATGGAGGCCAGGTCCAGGACGTAGAGCCGCCAGGGGGCGTCCTCGGGCAGGCCGGGCACCCGCTTCTTGAAGACCAGCCGGGTCCCGTCCGGGGAGAGCGAGGGGCACTCCAGGTTCTCGCGCAGGACGGTCACCGTGCGCTCGCCCAGGTCGCCGCGGACCAGGTGGGTGCGGCCGCCGGTGGCGAGGGTCGCGTAGAAGGTCTTCTCGTCGGCGGCGAAGGTGACCCCCCAGAAGTTGACGTCGGCGTTGCGGTAGGCCTTGCCGTCCATGAGGACGGTGAAGTCCTCCAGGGAGGCGTCGTACTTCCCGGTGCGCAGGTCGAGCAGGGAGGTCCGGGTGGAGAAGTTCGTCCCGGCGTAGGAGTCCCCGCCGACGAAGACCGTCCAGGCCACCAGGTGCCCGCCCGGCGAGACACGGGCCCGGGTGGGGATCCCGGCGAGGGGGCGGGAGGTGACCTCGCGCAGGCCGGCGTCGAGGACGACCGCCCGGTAGCTCTCCTGGACCCCGCCCTTGTCGGAGCGCAGGCAGATCCCGGTTCCGGCGGCCGCGTGGAAGCGCAGGCACTTCACCCCGGAGGCGGTGCGCGGGCCGTCGGGGGCCCCGGCCGGGACGGAGGCCAGCTCGTCGCGGTGCGGGCCCCAGGCCATGTTCCGGAAGACCATCCGCCGGCCACCGTCGCCGGGAGCGAGGGAGACCGTGCCCGGGGTGACCTGCGGGCCGCCGGGCCGGGCCTGGTCCTTCTCGTCGGCCCGCGACCCGGCGCGGACCACGGCGATCACGCCGACGGCGGCGAGCAGGACGACGGCGGTGACCAGGATCAGGATCCGGCGCTGGAGGGTCATGGGGGGCCTTCGGTCCTTCTCGTGTGGGGATGCGGCGGTGCGGGCGGCGGCCGGGGTCAGGTCCCGTCGGGCCTCAGCCGGGCGCAGCCGGCGACGGCGACGGCGAGCAGGACGGCGGCCACGGCGAGCGCGGGCCGGGCCCCCCAGACGGTCCAGGCGGCGCCGAAGCCGAGGGAGGCGGCGAACCGGGCGAGGGCCTGGCCGGTCTGGACGAGGGCGAGCCCGCCGCCCCGGTGTTCCTCGGGGACGGCTCCGGCGGCCTCGGCCATCAGCACGCCGTCGGTGGCGGCGTAGAAGGCGCCGTGCAGCAGGAGGACCGCGTAGGGCAGGGCCGGGTGCTGCGCTCCGGTCAGGAGCAGCGCGTACGCGAGCAGCAGCGCGAGGTGCCCGCCGAGGAAGACCCGGCGGCGGCCGGCGCGGTCGGCGAGGCGGCCCAGCGGCATCGCGAGCAGGAAGAAGGCTGCGGCGGTGCCGAGCGGCAGCAGCGCGAACCAGCGGTCGGCGATCCCGGTGGCCTTCTGGAGCAGCAGGAAGACGAAGGCGTCGCTGACGGTGCACAGCCCCAGGAGCAGTGCGCACAGGGCGGTGCGGCGCAGGTCCCGGCGGCGCAGCAGCCCGAGGGAGGCCCGCAGGGAGACCGGGGCGGCGTCCGGGGCGGGCTCGGTGCGCCGGCCGGGGACGAAGAGCACGAGCACCAGGACGCCGAGCGCGGCCACGCAGGCGCTGACGGTGAAGACGGCGTCGTAGCCGTCGGCGGCACCGCGCAGGATGAGGAAGGCCAGGAGCGGCCCGACGAGCGCGCCGGCGGTGTCCATGGCCCGGTGCACGCCGAAGGCCCGGCCGCGGTCCTCGGGGGCTGCGGCCAGGGAGATGAGCGCGTCGCGCGGGGCGGTGCGCAGCCCCTTGCCGGTGCGGTCCAGGGCGAGGACGGCGCCGATGGCGGGCAGGGTGTGGGCGAGCAGCAGCAGCGGCTTGCACAGGGCGGAGAGGCCGTAGCCGATGCCGGCGAGCGCCTTGTGCCGGCCGAGCCGGTCGCCGAGGTGGCCGCCGGTGAGGCGGACCAGGGCGCTGACGCCTTGGTAGACCCCGTCGAGGAGGCCGAAGCCGAGCGGGGTGAGCCCGAGTCCGGCGACGAGGTAGAGCGGGAGCACGGCCGTGACCATCTCCGAGGAGACGTCGGTGATCAGGCTGACCGTGCCCAGGGCGAGGACCGTGGGGGCGAGGGCGGCGCGCCGCCCCGGGCTGGTGCCCGGGGCGACGGCCTGCGTCTCGGGGGCCACGGCGGGCGCGGGGGTACCGCGACTGTCCGCGACGTACATGGTCAGGAAGCCCAGATCCCCGTGATGTCCTTGGCGGTGGCGGCGTTCCCGGCGTGGGTGGTCAGCCCGGCCAGGCCCTCCAGGGTCCGCAGCATGTCGTAGTGGTTGTAGGTGGTGGCCGAGGTGGATCCCGGGGTCACGGGCTGGCCGTAGAGCACGGTCGGGATCTGGTTGCCGGCGAGCCGGTTGTCCTCGTCGAAGGTGACGACGAGGAGGCTGTTGTGGGTCGTGGCCCAGTCCGCGTAGGCCTTGAGGTTGTTCTTGAGCCAGGTGTCGCCGGTGCCGACGGAGCAGTCGTGCATGTCGCTGCAGAGGTTCGGGACGACGAAGGACACCTTGGGCAGGGTGGTGAAGTCCGTCGGGAACTGGGTCATCGTCTTCGCGGTGCTGGTGGGCACGTTGGAGAAGGCGAACCAGGGGTTGTGCTTGCGGGCGTACTTGCCGCTGGAGCAGGTGGTGGAGCCCTGGCTGGGCAGGGTCTCGTTGTAGCTGCCCCAGCTCTTGCCGGCGGCTATCAGCTCGGAGGCCAGGTTGGGCGCGGAGCTGAAGCCGGGGGTGTAACAGCTGTCGTCCGTGACGCCCTGGTTGGAGCCCGAGAAGAGCTGCATGTAGTTGGGCTGGCTGGGGTGGGTGATGCCGAAGGACTGGGTGAGGTTGGCGCCCCCGGCCTTGAGGGAGTTGATGTAGGGGGCGCTGGAGCTGCCGATGACCTGGTTGTAGGCGTGGTTCTCGAAGACCACGACGACGGTGTGGTCGGGGGCGGGCAGGCCCGCGGCGTGCGCGGGCTGGGCGGCCCCGACGCCGGCCCAGAGGGCGGCGCCGGCGGCGGTGATGCCGAAGGCGGTGGCGAGGGCGGTCCTGCGGCGAGGCCGTGAAATGGTCATGCCAAACACGGGATGTACCTCCGGGCACATGGGGGAAGTCTTGGGGGTGGCGGCGCGGACGCACCATACCCAGGGCCATGTGCATGGGCCAGGGACGTGCGGGTAACAGCAGGGGAACTCCGTGCGCCCTCCAGACGATGGGCAACACCCCGCCCCTCGGACCGTCAAGAAAAGGAAAAATAGGGAACCCCGAGGCACTATCGTTCATCATTCGAACGGAAGCAGTCCTCCCCACGACGGGGCCAGCAACAGCCGGAGAGCCACCGCACATGTCGTACTCACCCGACGGCCAGTACCAGCCGCCGTACAGGCCGGAAGGTCAGAACCCGCCGCCGCGCCCGCCCTACGGCCAGCAGCAGGGGCGGCCGCAGCCCACCCCCCAGGGCGGCCGGCAGCAGCCGCCCTACGGCCGGCCCCCGCAGGGCGGACAGCCCTACGGCGGCGGCCCCGGCTACGGCGGCCCCCAGCAGGGCCGGCCGCAGCAGGGCGGGCGCCCGCCGTACGGGCAGGACCAGTACGGGCAGGACCAGTACGGGTACGACGCGCCGACGCAGGTCCAGCCCCGTTTCGAGCAGCAGCAGTACGAGCAGCAGCGCTACGAGCAGCAGCAGTACGACCAGTACGAGCCTCCCTACGGGGAGGAGCCGCCGCGCCGCAAGTCCAGGGCGAAGAAGTGGATCATCGCGGGCGTCAGCGTGCTGGCCCTCGCCGGCATCGGCGCCGGCGTGATGGCGTACTTCGACATACCGCCGTTCACCGACAAGGGCGAGGCCGTGTCCTTCGGCAAGCCCGGCGGCGGCCAGACGGCGGGCAAGCAGGCGCCGAACTCCAAGGCGCTCATGCCGACGAACCCGACGGCGCAGTTCAAGAACGCCTCGACCCTGCCGGACGGCACCCACGTGGCGGTCACGGAGCTGGACGGCAAGAAGTCCGGGTTCAAGGGGAAGGTGTGGGTCTGGGCTCCGAAGGAGTACAACGACCCCAAGTTCGCCAAGAGCGGCTTCCCGGTCATGATCGCCCTGCCCGGCGGTGCCGGCTACCCGATCAACTACTGGATGGGCACGGACCTCAAGCTCCAGGCCAGCATCAGCAAGTGGTACAGCGAGGGCAAGAGCAAGCCCTTCCTCCTGGCCATGCCCGTACTCAACCCCGAGAACCACGACCAGGACCCCAAGGACCCGCAATCGGGCACCTACTGGGACGGCAGCGACATCCCCGGCCAGCCGAAGATGGACACCTGGCTGACCGAGGACGTCCCGGGCCTGATGAAGGAGAACTTCCGCACGGTCAAGTCGCGTGACGGCTGGGCCTTCATGGGCTCCTCCACCGGCGGCTTCGCGAGCCTGAAGGCCGTGCTGAAGTACCCGGACAAGTTCAAGGCCGCGATCGCCTCCGGCCCGGACATCGTCCCGGACTCCCCACTGTGGAAGGGCCACGACAAGGAGAAGAACGAGAACAACCCCAACCTGCTCTCGAAGGCGCTCATCGAGAAGAAGGGCGCGCCGGACGTCTACCTGGCCTTCCAGGTCGGTGACAGCGAGAGCAACAAGGACACCCTGCCGAACGTGCAGAAATACATCGCCACGTACGGCAACAAGGGGCCCATCCACACCAGCCTGAGAGTCATCCCGGGCGGCAAGCACAACGCCGCGACCTACGTGCCCAATATGGGTGAGGGACCGATCGAGTTCATCAGCAAGGTCATGGAAGGACCAGTGGAGTAACAGCCTCCGCACGCACTGCCTCCGGCTCCGGCCCGTCGAACACCTTCGGCGGGCCGTTGCCGTTCCACGGGGCCCAGCCGGGGTCCCCGGTGGTGGCGAAGCGGACCCAGGCCCCGTGCATCTCGTCCGCGAGGGCCTGGGGCGCGTCCGGCCCGGCCAGCCAGGAGGACTCCGGCAGGCCGAGGGTGTCGAAGACGAAGCCCAGCTCCAGCGCGTGGCAGGCCCCGAGACCGGGTACGCCGCTGGGCCAGCGGAACTCGTAGAGGTGGCTGGGGGCCGGCCGCCGGGCCCCGGCGATCCGGCGCAGGGGGTCGCGCAGCAGCCGGTCGGTGACCAGGTGTCCGGCGAGGTCGGCCGGAGAGGCGTCCGGCAGCGCGGCGCGCAGCGCCCGTACGGCGGCCCGGTCCTTGCCGCCGCGCAGCCTGCCGTACGCCACGGCCAGCGGGCCGAGCCGGTCCAGCAGCCGCCCCCCGCCGGTCGGGGCGAGCCACAGCCGGTGCTCCTGGGCGGTCCAGCCCATCAGCAGCGGTACGGCGGAGGCCGCGGCGGCCTCCAGCGGGTCGGCCGGGAGCGTGTCCGGGTCGGCGACCAGCCCGAAGGCGGGGCCGCCCAGCACCGGGGAGGAGCGGCGCAGCGCCGCCGCCTGGGCGGAGAGCAGCGCGGGCAGCCCCACCCCCTCGAAGGCCCGGGCGGTGGCGGGTACCCGCAGCCGCGCGGCCATCCGCCGCACCATGGTGCGGACCTGGTCGCGCGGAAGCACCTCGGGGGCCCCGCTCTGCAGGACCGCCCGGGCGAAGAGGCCCGCGGCGCGGGGGGCTGCGAGCAGGGCGCCGATGCTGATGGCGCCGGCGGACTCCCCGAAGACGGTGACGCGGCCGGGGTCCCCGCCGAAGGCGGCGATGTTGTCCCGGACCCATTCCAGGGCGGCGATCTGGTCGAGGAGGCCCCGGTTGGCGGGGGCGTCGGGGAAGAGCCCGTAGCCGAGCACCCCGAGCCGGAAGTTGAACGAGACCAGCACGACCCCGTCGCGGGCGAAGGCGGAGCCGTCGTAGACGGGGACGGCGGCCGATCCCCGGGTGTGCGCGCCCCCGTGGATCCAGACCATCACCGGCAGGCGGGCCCCGGGTGCCGGGTCCGGGGTCCAGACGTTGAGGGTGAGGCAGTCCTCGCCGGGGATCTCCGGGTCGGACAGCAGGGCGGCGAAGGCCGGCGGGTAGGGCACCTTGGGCGCCGTCGGCCCGAACGCCCCCGCGTCGCGCACGCCGTCCCAGGCGTCCGGGGGCCGCGGGGCGGCGAAGCGGAGGGGGCCGGTGGGCGGGGCGGCGTAGGGGACACCCCGGAAGACGGCGGTGCCGCCGGCCTCCCAGCGGCCCTCCACGACGCCGTGCCCGGTGCCGGCCCGGGGCCGGTGGACGCCGCCCGCTGTGCTCATCCGCGCTCTCCTCGGTCGGCCCCGGTCTCCGCCCGGGCTTCGCTAAGGCCCGGTTCCGCTTCCGGGCGTTGCGAGCACGGTCGCACAACCGTCCGGAGGGTGACAAGGAGTGACCGGCTCCCGGGCGCGCCGGGTTGGACCGGCATGCGAGCGAACCTCATCCCCCCTGCCGCGGCCGCCTTGGCCCTGGGCGCCCTGCTGTCGGCGGCGGCCGGCCCGGCGCAGGCCGCCGGACCCGGCTTCCAGTACGTCGGCCAGGACGACCGCGTCCACGGCGTGACCTCCCCGAAGGGCTGCGTGGAGGCGGCGGGCGGCGGTGGCCGCGCGGTCACGAACCGGACGCCGCTCACCGCGTCCCTGTACCGCGAACCGCACTGCAAGGGCCCGGTGGTGGCGGTTATGCGGCCGGATGCGGTCAGTCCGGTCCAGCCCTCCTTCGCCTCTGTCCGTTTTTCTCTCCCCGAGTAGCCCCCTCGACCGTGACCACTCGGCCCTCGCCGCGTTGTATGCCATGTCAAATGCCGCAGAGGATGCGGCGCCCACATCTCACGAGGAGATCTTGATGTCGCGTATCGCGAAGGCATTCGCCATCACCGCCGTCGCCGGTAGCACCGTGGCCGCCGGCGCCGGTCTGGCCGTCGCCGATGCCGGAGCGCAGGGTGCGGCGGTCGGCTCCCCGGGTGTCCTGTCGGGCAACGTCGTTCAGGTTCCGGTTCACATCCCGGTCAACGTGTGCGGCAACACCGTCAACGTGATCGCCCTGCTGAACCCGGCCTTCGGCAACACCTGCGTCAACGCCTCGGGCGGCGGCAGCCACCACCACACCGAGGGCGGCAGCTACGGCGAGTGATCGCCTCCCCCGCCTGACCGGCTGAGAGGCCCCCGCCCTGTGGCGGGGGCCTTTTCGCGTGCGGCCTTTCTCCGGACGAAGACCCCTCACGCCTGGGAAGACCTCTGAAGCCCGAGGGGCCGCGGTCACTCGTAGCGGTAGACGCCCCCGTGGCCCAGCATCTCGCGCGGGGTGACGTCCCACGGGGGCATCGGCTCGTCCAGGGAGATCACCCGGCCGCGCTGGAGGTCGCCGAGCTCCAGGGGGGCGGCCGGCAGGTAGCCGGAGCCGGGGTGGCGCTGCTGCCAGCGGTCCCAGATCAGGTCGATGAAGGCGTGGTGCAGCCAGAACGCGGGGTCGTTCGGGGAGGTCGCGCCCGTCATGTGGCCGCCGATCCACTGGTGGACCTTGTTGTGGTTGCGCCAGCGCTCGCTCTTCGGGGCGGCCCAGCCCTCCAGCTTGTTGCGGAAGCTCCCGCCTTCGGTGGTGGAGTTCCAGGGCGAGGAGTCGTAGACCGGGTCGTCGATCGCCCACTGGAGTTCGGCGGCCGTCGGCAGGGAGACGGGATTGCCCGGCCGGCCGAGGTTGCGGGTGAGGAACGGGGCCTCGCTGACCCCCTCGGTGATCGTCCAGTTCCCGTGCCGGTGGGCGAAGGGGCCGGTCATCACCTGGAGGTCGCCCTCCCGGCCCGTGCCGCCGAGGAAGTCCTCGGCCCACAGGGAGGAAACGGGGCTGGAGTCGGCGGTCCAGTCCCAGTACGGGATGGAGACCTGGGGATCCACGGCCCTCAGCCGCTTCTCGAACTCCAGCAGGTAGCTGCGGTGCCAGGGGAAGAACGACGGGGACATGTGCCCCACCCGCCGCTTGGTGTCCCGGTCGGGCACGAAGTAGGTGCCGTGGGTGCGCACGAACTCGTCGTAGGTGCCGTTGCGCTTGAGTTCCAGCAGCGCGGACGTGAACCGCTTCTTCTGCGCGCTGGTGAGGTGCTTCTGGTTCTGCCGGGTGTACACCGCGGGGGTTCTCCTGGTTCCCGGCCGGTCAGCCGTGGTGCGGGGCGGCCAAGGCCAGCTGGGTGGTGCCGAGTTCGTCGACGGCGGCGCGGGCCGCTTCCAGGGGGGTGTCGTAGGACTGGAAGTGGTTGACCGCGCTGAGGTAGCTGCCGTCGGCCCGGCGCATCACGTGCAGGGGACGGCCGTCGATGCGGACCGCCGCCGAGGCCGGGTCGACGCTGATGTGCCGGCCCCGGTAGGTCTCCTCGGTGAGCGGGGCGGGGCCGAGCGTCTGCCGGGGGCGGCGGGCGCGCAGCACGGGGGCCAGCGCGGCGGCGGTGCCGGCGAGCGCGGCCGCGCCGAACACCGAACGGAGGAAGGCGCGGCGGGTGCGGGTGGCGCTCGCGCTGGCGTGCATGGGTCTCCCTCGCTCGGTGGTCCGCGTACGAGGGTCTAACGCGAAGTGGCGGGGGGAGGTCACCTGTGCGGACGGTTCCGCTGCGCGGGGCATGGTCCCCGACCCGCCCTTCACCCGTTCTCCGGGGCTCCGCCCCGGCCCCCGTTGCGCTCAAACGCCGCGCGGGCTGGACGACCCCTTCGGCTACGGAGCCGGGAGCTCGGCGAAGTCGGCCACCAGGCCCCGGTGGTGGCCTGCGGTGCCGAGGGCCAGGGAGTCGGCCTTGGCCCGTTTGAGGTAGAGGTGGGCGGGGTGTTCCCAGGTCATGCCGATGCCCCCGTGCAACTGCACGCACTCCTCGGCCGCGCGGACCGCGACCCCGGAGCAGTGGGCCTGGGCGACGGCCACCGTGAGCGGGGCGTCGGGGGCGGCCGTGGCGAGGGCGTCGGCGGCGGCGCGGGCGGCCGCGCGGGCGGAGGCCACGTCCAGCCACAGCTGGGCCAGGCGGTGCTTGAGGGCCTGGAAGGAGCCGACGGGGCGGTTGAACTGGTGGCGGCCGCGCAGGTACGCGACGGTCTCGGTGAGGCACCACTCGGCGAGCCCGAGCTGCTCCGAGGCGAGCAGACCCGCCCCGGACAGCAGGGCCCCGGCGACGGCCGCCCGCGCGGTGGCGGGGTCGGCGAGGCGGGTTCCGGCGGCGGCCTCCAGGGTGACGGTGGCCAGCGGGCGGGTCAGGTCGAGCGGGACCACCGGGTGCAGGACCGCGCGGTCGGCGGGGACCGCGTGCAGCCCGGTGTCGGCGAGGACCAGCAGGACGTCGGCGGCCACGGCGTCGGCGACCGAGGTGACGGTGCCGCTGAGCACCCCACCCCCGGCATCGTGCAGCGGCGCCGGCAGGGGTGCGCCGGGGGCCAGGGTCAGGGGCAGGGCGGGGACGCAGACGAGGCGCCCGGCCGCGAGCTCCCGTACCAGGTCCGCCGCTTCGGGGCCGTCGCAGGCACAGGCGAGCAGGATCTCCGTGGCGAGGACGGAGCCGGTCAGGTACGGGACGGGCGCCACGGCCCGGCCCAGCTCCTCCAGGACCACGGCGGCCTCACGGTGTCCGGCGCCCGCCCCGCCCAGCTTCTCGGGGACGAGCAGTCCGGCGGCGCCGATCCCGGCGGCCAGGGTGTGCCACAGCTGCGGGTCGTGGGGGCGGCCGGTCTCCGCGCGGGCCAGGACCGCGGCGGGCTCGCAGCAGTCGGCGAGCAGGGAGCGTACGGCCGCGCGGAGTTCGTCCTCGGTGCCGGAGTAGAGCAGGTCGATGGGTGCGCGGGGGGCCGGGTGGCCCGGCCGCGGCGGGAGTGCGGTCATCGGGCGAGGTCCTTCCAGGGGGTGTCCTTGTCGTCGCGCGGTTCGGCGGGCAGTCCGAGGACGCGTTCGGCGACGATGTTGAGAAGGATCTCGCTGGTGCCGCCCTCGATGCTGTTGCCCTTGGCGCGCAGGTAGCGGTATCCGGCGTCGCGGCCGGTGAAGTCGACGGTCTCGGGGCGGCGCATCGTCCAGTCCTCGTACACCAGGCCCTCCTCCCCGAGGAGTTCCACCTCCAGGCCGCTGATCTCCTGGTTGAGGCGGGCGAAGGTGAGCTTCATCCCGCTGCCCTCCGGGCCCGGCTGGCCGGCGGCGAGCTGCTGGCGCAGCCGTTCGCCGGTGAGGCGGGCCACCTCGGCCTCCACCCACAGTCCGAGCAGCCGCTGGTGGAGGGCGTGGGTGCGCAGGCCTGGGCGTTCGCGCCAGGCCGCGGCGACGGGGGCGATCATGCCGCCCTCGCGCGGGAGGCGCATGCCGCCGATGGAGACGCGTTCGTTCATCAGGGTGGTGCGGGCGACGGCCCAGCCCTCGCCGACGGCGCCGAGGCGGTGGGCGTCGGGGATGCGGACGCCGGTGAGAAAGACCTCGTTGAACTCGGCCTCCCCGGTGATCTGGCGCAGCGGGCGGACCTCGACGCCGGGGGCGTGCATGTCGCACAGGAAGTAGGTGATGCCCCGGTGTTTGGGGACGGTGGGGTCGGTGCGGGCGATCAGGATGGCCCAGCGGGCGGTGTGGGCGCTGGAGGTCCATACCTTCTGGCCGTCGACCACCCATTCCCCCGCCTCCTCGTCGAGGACGGCGCGGGTGCCGAGGGCGGCGAGGTCGGAGCCCGCCCCGGGTTCGCTGAAGAGCTGGCACCAGACCTCCTCCCCCAGCCACAGGGGGCGCAGGAAGCGGTGCTTCTGCTCCTCGGTGCCGTAGGCGAGGATCGTGGGCGCGGCCATGCCCAGGCCGATGCCGATCCGGCGCGGGTCGTTGTCGGGGGCTCCGGCGGCCTCCAGTTCGCCGTCGACGACGGCCTGGAGGGTGCGGGGCGCGCCGAGCCCGCCGAGGCCCTGGGGGTAGTGGACCCAGGCGAGTCCGGCGTCGAAGCGGGCGCGCAGGAAGTCGGCGGGGGCGGTGGCGCCGGGCGGGTGGGCGGCGAGCAGGTCCCGGGTGCGGGCGAGCAGGTCCGCGGCGTCGAGGGTCATCGGGCGCCGCCGTCCGGGAGGGACGGTACGACGACCAGCCGGCCGGTGGTGGTGCCGTCGGCGACGCGCTGCACGGCGTCGGCGGCCCCGGCGAGCGGGATCCGTTCGCTGACCAGGGGTTTGATCGCGCCCTGGTCGGCGAGGCGGGTGAGTTCGGTGTGGCAGGCGAGGACGGCGGCGGGGTCCTTGGCCGCGTACAGCCCCCAGTGCAGGCCGAGGATGGCGTAGTTCTTCACCAGGGCGTGGTTGAGGGCGGGGGCGGGGACGCTGCCGCCGGCGAAGCCGACGACCACGATGCGGCCCTCGAAGGCCACGCACTTGGCGGAGGCGGCGTAGGCGTCGCCGCCGACGGGGTCGTAGACGACGTCCGCGCCGCGTCCGCCGGTGAACTCCTTGACCCGGGCCGCGATCCCGGCGGCTTCCTCGCCCGTGCGGTCGAGGACCAGGTCGCAGCCGAGCTCCTCGGCGGTGCGGGCCTTGGCCTTGCCGCCGACGACCCCGATGACGGTGGCCCCGGCGGCCTTGCCGAGCTGGACGGCGGCGCTGCCGACCCCGCCGGCGGCGGCGTGCACGAGGAGGGTCTCGCCGCTCCGGATGCGGGCCCTGCGGTGCAGGCCGAACCAGCCGGTCTGGTAGCCGATGTGCAGGGCGGCGGCCTCGGCGTCGTCGAGGGAGCCGGGGGCGGGGAGCAGGGCGCGCGCGGGGGCGGTGACGTATTCGGCGAACCCGCCGTGGGGCAGGCTCGGGTTGGCGAGGACCCGCCGGCCGTCCTCGGTCTCGCCGCACACCTCGACGCCGGGGGTGAAGGGCAGCGGGGGCCGGATCTGGTACTGGCCCCGGGCGAGGAGGGCGTCGGGGAAGTTGACGTTGGCGGCGAGCACCCTGAGTCTGACCTCGCCCTCGCCGGGTACCGGGTCGGGGACCTCCTCGAGGCGCATGGCCTCGCGGGGTTCGCCGGTCGTGTGTACTCGCCATGCCTGCATCCGGGGCCTCCAGCCGCCGTCGAGGAACCACGCTCGGCGGCATACTAAGCGGTCGCTTGACACCTTGGGAACCCTCGGCGGGCGGGGCGGACCGGGCGGGTGGGCCCGCCCCCGCCGGGACCGGAAGACCGTTCCGCTCATCGAACGCACGAACCACGAGTGAACGGGAGTCCCGGGAGATAGCATCAACAGGCCCCATTCAAGGGGCATATGACGCATCGGCACACCGGGGGAAGACAACGATGGCCGGCACACGCACCAGCACAGGCACCCGCCGCACCGCCGCGGCGGCGACCGCCGCCCTCGTCCTGGCGGGACTCGTCACCGCCGCCGGACCCGCCGCCGCGGCTCCCGCCTGCACGCCCCGGATCCAGGTCCTCGGCTCGATCGGGTCCGGCGGCTACCAGGTGGGCAACCGGCAGACCGAGATGGTCCTCGGCCTCGGCGCCGGCAACCTCTCCGTCGGCCGCTCCGGCGGCAAGCCGGTCTACTGGACCGGCACCCGGCTCCACAAGGTCCCTATGCCCGACGCCGCCCTCTCGGGTGCGGTGCTCGCCGTGAACCAGGGCGGGCTGATGGTGGGCGCCGTCTACGGCGCCGAAGGCTACCTCTTCACCTTCCGGGCCGGCGACGCCGCGGTCACCCGGCTGCCCGGGAGCGACTTCCAGTCCGACGACGCCGACGTCAACGACGCCGGGTACGTCGTCTCGCGCAATCGGAGCGGTGCGGGCGTGGTGTGGAAGGACGGTCGGAAGGTCCGCGACCTGCCCGTGCCCGCGGGCGCCGCCCCCGGCACCAGGATCGACCTGGTCACCGGCATCAACACCCAGGGCGACGTCCTCGGCATGGCCCGCGAGGACTACGAGGTCCCGGAGACCGGCGAGCACCGCGAGGGGACCTTCCCGGTGCTCTGGCCCGCCGACGGCGGACCCGCCGAGGCCCTGGCCCCCACCGGACACGACAGCTACGTACAGGACCTCGACGAGAGCGGCCGCATCGTCGGCTACGACTGGAGCGGCATGGCGTACCGGTACACGCCGGCGGTCTGGACGCCGCCCCACACCGGGCCCGCCTTCTTCCCCGGCACGCTGAAGACCCACCCGTACGGCACCTTCGAGGCGATCAGCCCGACGACCGGCGTGAGCGTGGGCACCGCCAGGTTCCACCCGGACGAGCAGACCCTCCCCGACCAGGCGCAGCTGTGGCCGGGCACGGGTCCCGTGCTGGCGCTGCCCCGGCTGGCCGCGAACCAGGCCGGCGCCGCCGCGTCGGCCGCCGACGACGGCCGGGTCGGCGGCGCGGCCGTCAACGCCGCCGGCATGCTGAAGCCGGTGATCTGGACCTGCGCCGCGCAGCAGGCGTACCTGCCCGAGTAGCCGGCGGCCGCGCGGGCCTGGTCATCCGAGGGCCCACGCGCTATCGATGCCCCATGACGGACGAGACCAGGCGCGGGCTGCCCGCGCCCCCGCCGCTCGGCGCGAGCGCCCTGCCCCCCGGTACGTACGGGGGCCGGGTGGTCCTCGTGACGGGCGGCGGCACCGGGCTGGGCAAGGCCATCGCCGCCGAGTTCGCACGGCTCGGCGCCGATGTGGTGATCGCCGGCCGCCGCGCCGAGCAGCTGGCGGCGGCCCGGGAGGAGCTTGCGGCGGTACCCGGTGCGGGCCGGACGGCGGCCGCCGTCTGCGACATCCGCGACCCCGAAAGGGTCGCGGAGGTCTTCGACGCGGCCGAGGCGGCGCTCGGGCCGCCGGACGTCCTGGTCAACAACGCCGCGGCCAACTTCCCCTGCCCCGCCGAGGACCTCTCCCCCAACGCCTGGCGGGCGGTGGTGGACACCACCCTCACCGGCACCTGGTTCATGACCCGCGAGTTCGGCCGGCGCCACCTCGCCGCGGGCGCCCCCGGCGCGATCGTCAGCATCGGCGCCTCGTACGCGTGGACCGGTGGCCCCGGCTTCGCACACAGCGCCGCGGCGAAGGCCGGGGTGAAGAACCTGGTCGAGACCCTTGCCGTGGAGTGGGGCCCGTACGGGATCCGGATCAACGGCCTCGTGCCGGGGCTGTTCCCGCACACCGACATGACCCGGGACATCCGGGGCGGGCTGGAACGGGCCGCGCCGCAGGGCCGGGACGGCCTGCAGCCCGCGCTCAGGGTGGGGGCGCCGCGCGAACTCGGCTGGGCGGCCACCTTCCTGGCCTCCCCCTACGCCGCCTTCATCACCGGCCACACCCTGGTGGTCGACGGGGCGAACTGGCAACGGCGGTCCCTGGTCCAGCCGGAGGTGGTACCGGTGCGCGAGCAGCTGGGGCGGGGCCCCTTCACCCTGTGAACGGGCGGCGGGACGGACCCGGCCCCCTGCGCGGGGCGTTGTCAGTGGCGTGGGGCAGCATCGGGAGCATGAAGATCCACGACTGGAAACCCTTCCTGCGCACCTGGAGCGCCGAGCGCGACGCCGCCCGGCAGGCCGAGGACCCCTCGGAGCCGCCGCTCGGCCGGCTGGGCTTCGATCCGGCCCCGCCGGAGCGGATCGCCGCGCTCGAGGCCCGGCTCGGGGCCCCGCTGCCCCCCTCCTACCGCTCGTTCCTGGAGGTCACCGACGGGTGGCGGTGGGCCGGGGAGTTCGTGGAACTGCTCGCGTCGGCGGCGGAGGTGGGCCTGCTGCGGGAGATGACGCCCTCCGTCCACCAGGACCTCACCCTGTGGGAACAGGAGGACCTGGACGAGGAGGAGGACGAGGAGGAGGACGAAGACGAGGCAGAAGGCGAAAAAGCGGACGGGGACGGGGACGAGGAGTACGGGAGCGCGAGGTGGAACCGGGCCGTCCAGATCTCCCTCTGGGGGGACCAGACCTGGCTGCTCCTCGACCCCGGTGACATCGGCGCCGACGGCGAGTGGGCGGCGTACCGGTACTCCGCCTGGAGCGGCTGCGGACCCGTGCGCCACGACTCGTTCGCCGACCTGATGCGGGCCGAGTACGAGGGCTTCCGCGCCCTGCGCATACCGGGGGCCGCTTCCTAGACACCGCCGAAGTGCGGGGGCCGGCGGGCGGCCTGGGCGGAGTAGCCCTCGCGGGCGTCCTCGGAGGTCAGGGTGAGGGCGGCGGTCATCGCGACGCGGTCGAGGGCCGGCGCCAGGGCGGCGTCGGCGTAGGCGTCGACCGCGCGCTTGATCCCCTGGACGGCGAGCGGGGCGTTCGCCGCGATCTCCGCCGCCAGGGCGCGGGCAGCCGTGTCCAGCTCGGCCGGGGGCACCACCAGCTGGACGAGGCCCAGCCGCTCGGCGGTCGCGGCGTCGATCCGCCGGCCGGTCAGCGCCAGCAGCTTGGCCCAGCCCGCGCCCGCCTCCCGGGCGATGCGCAGGTCCCCGCCGGCGTCCACCGCCACCCCCAGCCGCGCCTCGGGCAGCGCGAAGACCGCGTCGTCGGCGGCCACCCGGATGTCCGCCATCAGGGCCAGTTCGAAGCCGAAGCCGAGGCAGTAGCCCTGGACGGCCGCGACGACGGGCTGCGGGAGGCGGGAGAGGACCGCGAAGCGCTCGTGGACCCAGCGGATGCCCTCGTAGTAGTTACGGGTCCGCTGGGCGGCGGAGTCGCCCGCGATGGCTCCGCCGGGGGCGCTCACGTCGATGCCGGCGCAGAAGGCCCGGCCCTCCGCCCGCAGCAGGACCGCGCGCACCTCCGGGTCGAAGCGGATCCGGTCGGCGAGGAGGCCCAGCTGGCGGGTGGACTCCCAGCTCCAGCCGTTGAGCTTGCCGGGGCGGCAGAGGGTCAGGAGCGCCAGCCCGTCCTCGACCTCCAGCCGAAGGCGCTCCTCACCCTCCCCGAAGTCCGTGCTGATCGTGTCGATCACCTGAACCACCCCCGGACCGAGCAGAGCTGACGGCTCGTCAGGTTAGGCGGGGGTGGTTACCGGGTCAACGGGGGAAGACCTCGAAAGCGACCGCCGGGGTGCCGCCGAAGCGGGCCGCCGCCTGCTGGACGTTACCGGTCAGGAAGTCCCGGACGTACTCCTGCGGGTCCTGGTCGGTCAGCGCGGCGATGTAGGCCTTGTGTTCCAGCAGGGAGTGCACGGCGCGCTCCAGCCCGGGTCCGGCCTCGACCGCGTGCGTGGGGGTGGTGGTGCCCGACACCGCGACCCAGCGCACTCCGTCCCAGGGCTCCAGGCCCTGCTCGGAGATGAGCTCGGGGAAGATCCATCGGTTGCCCGCGTCGCCTGCGGCGTCCAGGACGGCCCGGCCGACGGCCTTGTGGTCGGGGCTGTTCCAGTTCCCGCCGCCGTCCGCTCCACCCCAGGTGTCCCGGTGGTTGAGGGTGATCACCAGCTCGGGGCGGTGGCGCCGGATGGCGGCGGCGATGTCCCGCCGCAGGGCCGGGCCGTACTCGATGACGCCGTCGCGGTGGTCGAGGAACTCCACCGTCGAGACCCCGACGACGGCCGCGCTGGCGCGCTGTTCGGCCTCGCGCAGCGCGCCGCACTCGTCCGGCGCGACCCCGTCGATCCCGGCCTCGCCGCGGGTGGCGAGCACGTAGGCGACCTCGCGGCCGCCGTCCGTCCAGTGGGCGATGGCCGCCGCGCAGCCGTACTCCAGGTCGTCGGGGTGGGCGACCACCGCGAGCGCGCGCTTCCATTCGGTGGGCATCGGCTGCAAGGGCGCCTGCTGATCAGCTTGTTCGGTCATGCGTCGCACAATAGGCGAAGGGACCGTCGTCCTCTCAGTCCTCCAGGAGGGTGAGCAGGCGGTCCAGCACCCGCGGGCCGCCCGCGCGGACGCCGTCGTGTTCGTACTCGTCCGTCACCCAGGTGCGCAGGCCGCGGATCGTGCGGGCCGTGCGCAGGGAGTGGTCGGTGTCGACGTACATGTCGTCGTGGTAGACGGCCGCCGCCACGGGGACCTCGTTGGCGGCCAGGCGCGCCGGATCGTAGAGGGGCTGCCAGCCGGTGCGGGCCGCCAGGAGTTCGGCGGTGTCGCGCAGGGGGGCCAAGGCGGGGTCCACGGTGAAGTGCCAGGGGTGGATGGTCTCGCCGGTGAACAGGAGGGGGTCCGTGCCCCCGAGGGTCTTCGCGGCGTCGAAGCGCGGGTGGGCGGCGCGGACCCGTTCGGCGGCCCAGCCGGTGGGGGTGGCCGGATCCTGGGCGTAGATGGCCTCGTGGAGGAGGGCGTAGAGCGGGTGGCCGGCGAAGGAGAGGTGGGAGCGGACCGCTTCGAGGAAGGCGTCCGAGAGCGCCGGGCCGGACGGGGTGGTGACGAAGGCGTCCTCGAGGAGGTAGTGGAGCTGGTGGCTGCCGTCGCCGGTGCCCAGGAGCAGGCCGAGGGACTGGAAGGCCTCGGCGGTGAGCCGGTAGCCGCCCGGGAGTTCGGCGGGCCGCTCGGCGAGGTGGGCGGCGATGCGCCGGGCGCGTTCCACGTCCATCGGGTAGCGGGCGTAGTGGGCGAGGTTCTTGCGCTCGACGCGGGGGTAGGCGGCCTCGTACACCTGGGTCGCGGTGGCGTCGAGGGAGGGCAGGCCGCCGGTGATCAGGGCGGCGGTGAGTCCGTCGGGGGCGGTGGAGAGGTAGTGGGTGGTGCAGAACCCGCCGAAGCTCTGGCCGAGTACGGTCCAGGGGGCGCCGCCGGTCAGGGCGAGGCGGATGTGCTCGGCGTCGCGGACGATGGAGTCGGCGCGGAAGTGGGCGAGGTACGCGGACTGCTGCTCCGGGGTGCCGCGCAGGGGCAGGGTCTGCCGGCCGGCGGGGGTGGAGCGGCCGGTGCCGCGCTGGTCGAGGAGCAGGACGCGGTAGTCGGCGAGGGCCCGTTCCAGCCAGGCCTGCCGTCCGGTGAAGCGCCGGGCCCCGAAACCGGGGCCGCCCTCCAGGTAGAGCAGCCAGGGCAGCCGCTCGGGGTCCTTGCCGGTGGCCACGGCCTCGCGCGCGTAGAGCTCGATCCGCTCCCCGTCGGGGCGGGAGTGGTCGAGCGGCACGGTGAAGTGGTGGTCGGTCAGGACGACACCGGGCTGGCGGTAGCTGTGGCTGCGCTGGCGGGTCACGGACGGCCCCTGGGGTCTGGGTGCGGGCCCCGCCCCGGCCCCGGCCGGGTCGCGGCCGGGGTGGGCGGAGGTGTGGTCCGGCCGAGTCTACGGAACCTTCCGCGGGTCACCCGCTCAGAACTGCACCACCGAGCGCAGCACCTCGCCGCGCTCCATGCGGGCGAAGGCCTCCTCGACCCCGTCGAGCGGGATGGTCTCGGAGACGAAGGCGTCGAGGTCGAGCCGGCCCTGGAGGTAGAGGTCGATCAGCAGGGGGAAGTCCCGTTCGGGCAGGCAGTCGCCGTACCAGGAGGACTTCAGGGCGCCGCCGCGGCCGAAGACGTCGAGGAGCGGGAGTTCGAGCTTCATCTCCGGTGTGGGAACGCCGACCAGGACCACGGTTCCGGCCAGGTCCCGGGCGTAGAAGGCCTGCTGGTAGGTCTCGGGGCGGCCGACGGCCTCGATGACGACGTCGGCGCCGTTGCCGCCGGTCAGCTCCTGGATCGCCTTGACCACGTCCTGCGCGCGCCCGTTGACGGTGTGGGTGGCGCCGAGTCCGCGCGCCCACTCCAGCTTCCGGTCGTCCAGGTCCACGGCGATGATCTTCGATGCGCCGGCCAGCCGGGCGCCGGCGACCGCCGCGTTGCCCACTCCCCCGCAGCCGATGACGGCCACCGAGTCGCCGCGTCCGACGTTGCCGGTGTTCAGGGCGGCGCCGAGGCCGGCCATCACCCCGCAGCCCAGGAGCCCGGCGGCGGCGGGCGAGGCGGCCGGGTCGACCTTGGTGCACTGGCCGGCGGCGACGAGGGTCTTCTCCGCGAAGGCCCCGATGCCCAGCGCCGGGGAGAGCGGGGTGCCGTCCTCCAGGGTCATGGGCTGGGTGGCGTTGTGCGTGGCGAAGCAGTACCAGGGGCGTCCGCGCTTGCAGGCCCGGCAGGTGCCGCACACCGCGCGCCAGTTGAGGACGACGAAGTCGCCGGGGGCGACGGAGGTGACGCCGGGGCCGACGGACTCGACGACGCCGGCCGCCTCGTGGCCGAGGAGGAAGGGGAACTCGTCGTTGATGCCGCCCTCGCGGTAGTGCAGGTCGGTGTGACAGACCCCGCAGGCCTGGACCTTGACCAGGGCTTCGCCCGGCCCCGGGTCGGGCACGAGGATCGTGGTCGTCTCCACCGGTGCGCCCTTGCTCCGCGCGATGACTCCTCGTACGCGATGTGTCACGTCGTACCCCGTTCTGATCGGATCGGTCTGGATCACCGAACGTACACGGGCGGGACGCGGTACGGGAGTTGTGTCACGAGCTGTGTCACCCACCGGCGGGCGACTCGGCCAGATCCCGCGGTACGGCGGCCCGGAGGGAGGCCGCGAAGGCGGCCACGGCGGGATGGGCGCCGGCCCCGCTGCGGAAGGCGATCTTGGTGCGGCGTTCCATGTGGAGGCGGGTCAGCGCGACGGCGGGGTCCGGGGGGCCGGTCATCCCGAGCTGCGGTACGACGGCCACTCCCTGTCCGGCGGCGACCAGCGCGAGGACGGTGGCGAACTCGTCGATGCGGTGGCGGACGCGCGGGGTGAACCCGGCGGCCTGGCAGGCGCGCAGGGTCATGGCGTGGCAGAGGGTGCCGGGGGTGGCGGTGATCCAGGGCGCGTCCCGGTGGGCCCGCAGCACCGCGCCCTGGTCGGGGGCCGGGGCGGGCGCGGCCGGTGCGGGCCCGGGGTCCGGCCGCGGGTGCGTGTCCGCTTCCGGAGCCGGCTCCGCCCCCGGGGCCGGCTCCGGCTGCGGGCCCGGCCGGGCCGTCGTCGCCGGGGCCGCCAGGTACATCGCCTCCCCGTAGAGCGGCCGGGTGTCCAGCCCCGGCTCGGGGTGCGCGGGGACGAAGTCGTACTCGTGGACCAGGGCCACGTCCAGCTCCCCGGCCCGCAGCGCGTGCGCGACCGCCGCAGGGTCGGTCTCGTGGACCATCGGCTCCAGCGCCGGATGGCGCCGGGCCAGGTGGAGGAGGGCGGCGGGGACGAGGGCGCGGGTGGCGGTGGGGAAGGCCCCGATGCGCAGCACCCCGGCGAGGCCGCTGCGGGCCTCGGCGAGCTCGGCGTCGGCCTGTTCGAGCCGCTTCAGGACCGCCTCGGCGTGCCCCACCAGGTTCTGGGCGGCCGGGGTGAGCCGGACCCGGCGGCCGGTGCGCTCCAGCAGGGGCAGTCCGGCCTCGCGTTCCAGGACGGCGAGTTGCTGGGAGACGGCGGAGGGGCTGTAGGCAAGGGCTTCGGCCACGGCGGCGATGGTGCCGCGGCGGGCGAGTTCGCGCAGGAGCCGCAGACGGCGTACGTCGAGCATCGGCTCAGCTTACGGATCACGTAAGGAACGTGAACTGGATTCGGCGCTCGGGGCGGGCGACGCTCTTACGCATGCGACAGGACACGAACCACACCGAGCAGGACACCGGCCGGACGGCGGACACGGCGGCGGGGCTCTCCCTGAACGGGATCCACGTCCCGCTCGTCACCCCCTTCACCCGTGGCGGGGAGGTCGCCGCCGGGGCCCTGGAGGCCCTGGCGCACGAGGTGATCGACGCGGGCGCCGCCGGGATCGTCGCCCTGGGCACCACCGCCGAGGCGGCCGCGCTGGAGGAGGACGAGCGCGACCTGGTCACCGGCGTCTGCGCGCGGGTCTGCCGGGAGCGGGGCGCGCTGCTCACGGTGGGGGCGGGGGCGAGCGGGACCCGGGCGAGCGAGGTCGCGCTGGCGCGGCTGGCGCGGTGGCCCGAGGCGCGGGCCGCGCTGGTGACCGTGCCCGCGTTCGTCCGGCCCTCGGCGGCGGGGGTGCTGGCGCATTTCGCGCGGCTGGCCCGGACGAGCCCGGTTCCGCTGATCGTCTATCACATCCCGTACCGGACAGGGCAGCCGCTGGACGCGGCGGCGCTGCGGGAGCTGGGTTCGCTGCCCGCAGTGGCCGGGGTGAAGTACGCGGGCGGCGGGATCGACCAGGAGACGGTGGCGCTGCTGGGTGATCTGCCGGACGGGTTCGCGGTGCTGGCCGGGGACGACGTGTACGTGTCCCCGCTGCTCGCCCTCGGGGCCTCGGGCGCGGTCCTGGCGTCGGCGCACCTGGCGACGGAGCAGTTCGCGGAGCTGGCCGGGGCCTGGCGGGACGGCGACGCGGCACGGGCCCGGGTGCTCGGGCACCGGCTGGCGCGGCTTTCGGCGGCGCTCTTCGCGGAACCGAACCCGGGGGTGGTCAAGGGGGTGCTGTACGCGCAGGGGCGGATCCCGACGCCCGACGTACGCCTTCCGATGCTGCCGGCGTCCGAGGCGGCGGTGACGGCCGCCCTCAAGGAGCTGGCGGGACTCTGATCCGGGCGCAGCCCCACGAAAGCGCGCCCGATTCCTCCCTTTTCATTGGGATTCAGCACTCTCGCACGAGTCGCCCCAATCAGCGGCATCGGCCCGCGAATTGGCCAGAATGAGCAAGGGGACGAGGGGACCGGCGGGGTCGTGATGTGAGCCACACCCGCCGGGCCAACATCAATTTCCCCAGAAGGGTCGATTCCCTTTTCCCGGAAAGGAAAACCTCGATTTCCGGAGAAGTTTTCCAAGGTCATTTACCGGGGGCCCGGCGGGAAGTCGATCTCCGGAGTGAATTCGCGTCTTGTTCGGCCCCTCGCGCTCGCCTACGGTCACCCTCATTCCCGGCGGCCGAATGCCGAATCCGGCCGCCGCCGGGGCTCTCCCGTACCCCCACGTGAGGAAATGCGCCATGCCCGCATCGGGTAAGCACCGTCGGCCGAAGCAGCACAAGACCGCCCGCAGGCTGGCCTTCGCCGGCACGGGCGGAGCGGCCCTCGCCCTCCCCCTGATCAGCGCGACCACGGCCGGGGCGGCCGTCGCGCAGCCGGCCGCGGCGCCCGCCGTGCACACCGTGGCACTTCCCGCCGGAGAGCCGGCCGCCAAACCGGCCGCGGAAAAGGCGGCGGCTCCCGTGACCTATTCCGTGGTCGGCGGCGACACCCTCGTGAAGATCGCGGCGGAGCATTCCGTGAGCGGCGGCTGGCAGGCCCTCTACGCCGCCAACCGCGAGGCCATCGGCAGCAACCCGTCCGTCATCCGCCCGGGCCTCAAGCTGGCGCTGGGCGGGGCCGCGAAGGCCGCCGCCGCCCGGGCCACCGCCCTCGCCGCCAAGCCCGCCGCGGCGCCCGCCGCCGTGAAGACGTACGGGAACAACCTGGACGGCTGGATCCGGCAGTCGCTGGACATCATGGCCGCGCACGGGATCCCCGGCACCTACGCCGGAATCCACCGCAACGTGATGCGGGAGTCCTCCGGCAACCCCCTCGCCATCAACAACTGGGACTCCAACGCCGCGGCCGGCATCCCCTCCAAGGGGCTGCTCCAGGTCATCGACCCGACCTTCCGGGCCTACCACGTGCCGGGCACGGCGATGGACTCCTACGACCCCGTCGCGAACATCACGGCCGCCTGCAACTACGCGGCCGCCCGCTACGGCTCGATCGACAACGTCAACGGCGCCTACTGAACCGGAAGGTGCCCCGGGGCGATCGGCAGCCGGCGCTTGTGGTCGGTGAGCCGGTAGCGGCGCACGATCGTCTCGAAGGCCCGCGCGTCGACCGGCTTGCCCTCCAGGAAGTCGTCGATGTCGTCGTAGGTGACCCCGAGGGCGTCCTCGTCGGCCTTGCCCGGGTCCAGGGTCTCCAGGTCGGCGGTGGGGACCTTCCACACCAGCTCGGCGGGCGCGCCCAGGGCGTCGGCGACCGCGCGCACCCGGCGCTTGGTCAGGCCGGTCAGCGGGACCAGGTCGGCCGCCCCGTCACCGAACTTGGTGAAGAAGCCGGAGACCGCCTCGGCGGCGTGGTCGGTGCCGACCACCAGGCCGTCGTGGGCGCCGGCCACCGCGTACTGGGCGATCATGCGCTGGCGCGCCTTGATGTTGCCGTGGACGAAGTCCTGGTGATGGGCGTCGCGGAACTCCACCCCGGCGGCCCGCGCGGCCTCCAGGGCCGCGTCGCTCGCCGGCTTGACGTCCACGGTCAGGACCTGGTCGGCGCGGATGAAGGACAGGGCGAGCTGGGCGTCGTGCTCGTCGGCCTGGACCCCGTAGGGCAGCCGCATCGCGTGGAAGCGGGCCTCGTGCCCGGCCGCGCGGGCCCGCTCGACGGCGAGCTGGCACAGCCGGCCCGCGGTGGTCGAGTCGACCCCGCCGCTGATGCCGAGGACGAGGGAGCGCAGACCGGTCGAGGTCAGCCGCTCGGCGAGGAAGGCCACCCGGCGCTCGATCTCCCGCTCGGCGTCGAAGGTCTCGGCGACCTCCAGGTCACGGGCGATCTCCTGCTGCAGGGCGATGGACGCCGGCTCGCTCACGTCTGCTCCTCGTTCTCGGCGGTGTCCGCGCCGTCCGCGCCGTCCGCGGGGGTCGCGTTCCGTTCGACGGTGTGTGTCGCCCCCACCCTACCCAGCGGCCTCGGCGGCCCCGAGGGCCTGTCGCCGGTCACAGCCAGCCCTGGCGGCGGGCGGCGCGGACGGCCTCCATGCGGTTGCGGGTGCCGGTCTTGCCGATGGCCGCCGAGAGGTAGTTGCGCACGGTCGACTCCGACAGGTGCACCCGGGCCGCGATGTCGGCGACCGTGGCTCCGTCGACGGCGGCGTTCAGCACGTCCGCCTCGCGCGGGGTCAGCGGGTTCGGGCCGGCGCTGAGCGCTGCCGCCGCGAGGGCGGGGTCGATCACGGTCTCCCCCGCCAGCACCCGGCGGACCGCGGCGGCCAGCTCCTCCACCGGCCCGTCCTTGACGAGGAACCCGGCGGCCCCCGCCTCCATCGCCCGGCGCAGGTAGCCGGGGCGGCCGAAGGTGGTCAGGATCAGCACCCGGGTGCCGGGGCAGGCCGTACGCAGCTCGGCGGCGGCGTCGAGGCCGCTGCGCCCCGGGAGTTCGATGTCGAGGAGGGCCACGTCGGGCCGGGATTCGAGGGCGGCGGGCACGATCTCGTCCCCGGCGGCCACCTGCGCCACGACCTCGATGTCCTCCTCCAGCCCGAGCAGCAGGGCCAGGGCGCCGCGCATCATCCCCTGGTCCTCGGCCAGCAGCAGCCTGATCATCCGGTCCCCTCGTCCCCTTCCGCGCCTGCCTCCACGGGGAGTTCGGCGGTGACCCGGAAGCCGCCGCCCGGTACGGGGCCGCTGGTGAGCGTGCCGCCCGCGGCCGCGAGGCGTTCTCCGAGGCCGGTCAGTCCGCTGCCCGGCGGTGTCGAGCCTACGCCCCGGCCGTCGTCGGTGATCACCAGCCGGACCCGTTCCGCCGCACCCTGCACCTCGATGTCGCAGGTGGCGGCCCCACTGTGGCGGACCGCGTTGGTGGCCGCCTCGCGCACCACCCAGCCCAGCAGGGCGGCGGTCTGCGGGGGCAGCGGGGGGCCGGACCGGTGTACCCGGGGCTCGATGCCGGCCGCGCTCAACGCGACCCGGGCCCGGTCCAGTTCGGCGGCCAGGCTGGCCTTCCGGTAGCCGGTGACGGCTTCCCGGATCTCGGTGAGGGCCTGGCGGCCGACGGTCTCGATGTCGCGGACCTGGCCGATGGCGGCCTCCATGTCGCGGGGGGCGATGCGCCGGGCAGCCTCCGACTTCACGACGATCACCGAGAGGGTGTGGCCGAGCAGGTCGTGCAGGTCGCGGGAGAAGCGCAGCCGCTCCTGGTCCACCGCGGCTCGGGCCAGCTCCTGGCGGGTGTCGCGCAGCTCCCGCACGGTCTCGGACAGGGCGAGGATGGACGCGGTGACCATGCCGGACAGGAAGGTCCCGTAGACGATGCCGATGGCGTCCCAGCCCTCCCGCATTTCCCCGATCACCCCGGCGAGGGCGCTGATGGCGAACATCACCTGGGCGAGCCGCCGGCCCCGGATCACCGCGCCCGCGGCCAGGCCCAGCAGCGGGAAGAACAGCAGCCAGCTGTCCCCGTACGCGCCGGCCAGGGCGCAGGTGACGGCGCCGAGGGCGACCAGGCACCAGCGGGTGGCGGGCGCCTGCCGGGCGCGCTGGTCGAAGGCCCGGAACGCCAGGGTGACGTAGAGGGAGTTGAAGGCCAGCAGGCCCAGGACCCCGATCCACGGGTTGGGTGTCTGGCCGTGGACCAGGTTGGAGACGGCGCCCATGCCGAGGAGCAGCCAGGGCAGGAGGGCGAAGGCGTTGGGCGGGCCCATGGGGCCGCGGCCGTAGTCGGGGGCGTCACCACGCGCCTTGCGGGCCTTCTCGGACGCGCGCCACGCGGCCTTGCGGGCGGGCCACTCGGCCTTCCACTCGGCCTTCCAGTCGGCCTTGCTCCGGCACTGTTCCCGCATGTCCGTTCCCGCTTCCCGTTCCACCGCCGCGCCGTCCGGGAGGAGGGCCGGCGGGGAGAGCTGTTCTGTCATGACCACCACGTTAGGGACCGGGACGGGGCCGGTGGCAGAGCCGCCCGTACGGTCCCGGGCAGTACGAATGTCACCACGCCCGGCGGCGGCGCAGTGCGCGCAGCAGGGTGCCGGCCGGGGCCGTGAGGCCGTAGCCGACGTCCTTGCGCAGCACGCCCGCCCCGGCCCGCTCCACCGCGGCCAGCTGGTGGCCCATCAGCTCCGCCATGGCGGCGACCACCGGACGCAGTCCGGGTTCGGTGAGGTGGAGGATCCCGTCGTCGGCGGCGGCCAGGGCAGTGCGGGCGAGCCGGCATTCGGCGGCGAGGAGGGCGCGGACGGCCGGGGTGTCGCGGGCGCCTTCGAGGTCGGCGCGGGTGACGGAGTGCTCGGCGAGCCGGGCGCGCGGCAGGCACAGCCGGCCCTCGGCGAGGTCGCCGGCCAGGTCGGCGAGGAAGTCGACGCGCTGGGCGGCGTCCACGAAGGTGCGCCAGCCGGCTGCCTGAGCGGCGTCCGGCCCGCCCTGGTACTGGAGTCCGGTGAAGACCAGGACCCCGGGCCAGGCGTAGGCGTCGAGGTAGGCCTGGAAGTCCTCCTCGGTCCCGAACCCGTCGAACCCTGCCTCGGCGGTGGCGGCGCCGTCGAGGAAGCGGGTGATCCAGTGGGCGGGCAGCCCGGTGGAGCGGACGGCGTGGGCGTACGCGCGCAGCAGCGGGTCGGGGCTGTCGCCGGTCTCCAGGGCCTCGGTGGTGCGGGCGGTCAGCGCGGCGAGGCCGGCCGTCCGCTGCCCGGGGGTGCCGGTCTCGGCCACGTCGTCGACGAGGTTCATGAAGGCCAGGCCCGCGGCGAGCCGGGGTACCAGGGGTGGTGCGGCCAGCAGGCGCAGGGTGACGAACCGTGCGGGGTCGCGGCGCAGCACTCCGCGCGCGGCCCGGGTGTAGTCGTCCCGCAGCCCGGGGCCGGTGATCCCGGCCCGGGTCAGGGTGGTGCGCCAGCTGGGCATGGTGTGCGTGCTCCCTTGGACCGTCCGCGTACCGGGTGAGGTGGTACGGGGACACGATGTCAGGAGCGGTAGACCTTCTTGACGTTGCCCTGGGCGTCGGCGTACAGGTAGCCGCCCCGGCCGTACTCGTCGCTGAGGTAGGGCCGCACGGAGGTGGCGCCGGTGTCGAAGAGCCAGGGTTCGACGATGACGTAGCGGGAGGTCGGCTTGGTCACGCCGAGTTCCTGCCGGGCCTTGTCGAGGAGGCCGGGCAGGGCGTCCCAGTTCACGGCCGCCATGTCGATGAGCGGCTTGTCGCCGTCGATCCGGCCGCCGGGGCCCGTCCGCGTGGCCCGGCCGTCGCGGTATTCGTAGCGGTCGTAGGTCCCGGCGTCGTCGGCGGTGGGGATGGAGGCGAGCACGTACCCCTCGTAGACGGTCATCTCCACGAAGGTGGTGGTGCCGGACAGCTGCTTGAACGCCGTGAGGGCGGTGCGGACCCGGTCCGGGGTGAGCATGCTGCCCTTGGCCTCGCCGGCGGGGCCGTTCTGCTGTGGCGACGGGAGGGCGGCCGGGGTGGCCCGGCCGCCGGAGGCGGGGGTCGCGCCGCCGGTCGTGGCGGGGGCGGTGGTGGTGGGGCCCTTGGCGTTCGTGCCGGCCGAGCCGGAACCGCCGTCGGGGAGGGCCTGGACGAGGCCGATGGCGCCGCCGGTGAGGGCCACGGCGAGGAGGGCGCCGATCAGGACCGGCCGGAGGCGGCCGCGGGGCGGGGTGACGGGGGCCGTGGCGTCGTACGGGGAGCCGCCGCCGGGGGCGAAGGGCCGGGTGCCGGACGCCGGGGGCGCGGGTGCGTACGCGGGCGGGACCGCCGGGGCGACGGGGGCGCCCGGGGTCCCGCCGGTGGTGAGAGCGGTGCTCGCGGCGCGGAGCAGGGCTTCCAGTGCGGCGCCGTCGGGCCGTACGGCCGGGTCCCGGACGAGCAGCCGTTCCAGTACGGGGCCCAGCGGGCCGGAGCGCACCGGGGCCGGGATCGGTTCGTCGAGGACGGCGACGACGGTGGCGAGGCTGGTGGCCCGGCGCAGCGGGTGGGTGCCCTCGGCGGCCACGTACAGCATCATGCCCAGCGACCAGAGGTCGGAGGCGGCCAGCCCCTCCTCGCCCCGGGCCCGTTCGGGGGCGATGTACTCGGGCGAGCCGATCAGGACGCCGGTGGAGGTGAGGGCGGTGGCCCCGCCCAGCGCGGCGATGCCGAAGTCGGTGAGCACGGCGGCTCCGTCGGGCCGCAGCAGCACGTTGGCCGGTTTCACGTCCCGGTGCAGGACCCCTTCGGCATGCGCGGCGCGCAGCGCCGACAGCACGTCGAGCCCGAGCCGCAGCACGTCGGCGACGGGCAGGGGGCCTTCGGTCAGCCGGTCGTGCAGGGAGCCGCCCTTGACCAGCTCCATCACGATCCACGGGTGGCCGTCGGTGCCGGGCACGGGCTCCACGATGTGGTGGATCGTCACCACGCCGGGGTGCGCGAGGCGGGCCAGGGCCCGGGCCTCGCGCACGGCGCGTTCGCGCATCTCGGCGGAGAGCCCGGGGTTGGCGGCCTCGGAGGCCGGGTCCGGCGGGCGCACCTCCTTGAGGGCGACCTCACGGTGCAGGGCGATGTCGCGGGCGCGCCACACCGTTCCCATGCCTCCGGCGCCCAGGGGTGCGATCAGTTCGAAACGGCCGTCGACCAGCCGTCTGCCGGCCTCACTCGTGTCCATGGCCGGTCATCGTAGAGGGCGCCTGTGTCAGCAGCGGCGGCGGTCCGCCGTCAGGGCGCCCTGCGCGGTGGACACCGTCCGGTCGTAACAGCCGCCTGCTGTTGCGGTCCCGTACAGCTGATAGCGGGCGGTGGTGGTGCCGACGGCGTGGCGCTGGTCGCGCGGGACGTTGGCGGTGTACGAGGCGTCGCCCGTGTACCGGTCGTCCAGGCGGGTCCGGCCGGTCTGCCGGCCGCCGCGCAGGGTGACGGTGTCGGCGCGGTCGCCCAGTGACAAGACGGTGCGCAGCCGGTCGCCGGCGCCGAGGGTGGTCTCGCCGTCCATGGTGTAGACGCGGGTGGTGCGGGTGGTGGTGGCGCCCCGGGTGACGCTCTCCTCGTCGTTCCAGGAGGCGGTGAGGGCGTCGCGGTTCTCGCCGTCGGTCCAGCGGTGGACGGAGGTGGCCCGCACGGCCCGGGTGACGGTGGTGGTGACGCGGCCGTGGGAGGTGTCGAGGTATCCGGCGGTGGTGAGGCGGTGGGCGCCGTCGGTGTCCAGGCGGTGTTCGCCGCCGGGGGTGGCGGGCGTCCAGCGGGAGGAACCGGTGGGGGCCGCCTCCTCGTGGCGGGTCAGGGCGCCGGTGACCACCTCGCGGCCCCGGTCCTGCCACAGCAGCAGGTTGGCGGGGGTGCTCCAGCCGCTCTGGCCGGCCGGGACCCCGGCGACGGCCACCTCGATGCGGTGGGGGCGGCCGTCGTCGAGGAGGGCGGCGTAGGGGGTGAGGTCGTAGACGGCCGGCTGGACGTCGAAGGCGCGCGGGCCGGGGGTGACGTACCAGAGGAAGGGGTTGGACCAGCCGCCGGTCCAGACGGTCGGGAAGGGGGCGGCCAGCCCGGCGAGCTGTCCGTCGACGGAGACGCGGACCTCGCGGTAGGGGCCGTCGGCGGCCTTGCAGGAGTAGGGGGCCGCGTCGGGGACGGTCATGTACCAGTACTCCTCGCAGCCGCCGCCGGAGCCGGTGGCGTAGACCTCGGCGAGGACCCGTTCGGTGTTGCGCGGGGTGGTGACGGCCGGGGTGGTGAGCGGGAGGACGCGGTCGGGGGCGGCGGCCGGGCGGGTGCGGCCCTCGGCTGCGTAGAAGGTGAGGGTGACCTTGACGTCGATGACCCCGGTGTAGGTGTCGTCCACGACGTTGCCGATCAGCATCTCGACGGGCTGCGGGCGGCTGAGGGTGTGGCGGTAGCGGGTGACGTCCTTCTCCACGGACCACTCGATGCCCTCGGGCGAGGGTTCGGGGGTGGAGGTGCTCAGGACCTCCACGCCTCCGACGGTGAGGTGGCCGAGGCGGTCGTACTGGCGGCCCTTGACCTTGCCGTCGAGGCGCAGCACCACCTTGGCCCAGTCGGCGCGGCCGCAGCCCGCGGGCGGGGTGTAGTCGCCCCGGTAGGGGGTGAAGTCGCGGAACTGGGCCTCGGCGAGGGTCACCCGGCAGGAGGTGGTGGCGGGGTGTTCGACGGGCGGGGCGGCGGTGAGGGGGTCGTGCCAGTCGGTGCCGAACTCGGCGAGCGGGGTGTCCGCGGCCGCCGCCGGAGTGGCGCCCGCGGGTCCGGCGGCCGCGGCCAGGGTGCCTGCGGCGAGGGTGAGCGCGCCGAGCAGGGCCATGATCCTGTGTCGTCTCATGGGCCCGCAGTGAAGCGGCTCACCCGTCCCGGCCGCCAGGGCCCGTGGTCCGGTCCTGGCGCGATCTCGCCCCCAGGGCGGGTCAGCCGGCGGGCAGGACCGCGACGCCGTCCTCGTCCGCGTACACGGTGTCGCCGGGGCGGAAGGTGACCCCGCCGATGGTGACGGGCTCGTCCACGGCGCCCGCACCGGTCTTGCCGCTCTTGCGGGGGCAGGTGCCGAGCGCCTGGACGCCGAGGTCGAGCCCGCCCAGCGCCACGCTGTCGCGGACCGCGCCGTTGACGATCAGTCCGGCCCGGCCGGAGCGCTCCGCTGCGCCGGCGATGAGGTCGCCGACGAGGGCGGTGCGCAGCGAGCCGCCGCCGTCGATGACGAGGACGGCGCCTTCGCCGGGGGTGTGGGAGGCCCGGCGTTGCCGGGTGTCTGCCGTGAGCGGACAATGGATCTCAGTGGTATGCCTCAGGAAGGAGCTTCCGATGGCATGGCAAATCGAGGGGACGTATTTCGAGAACTGCAGTTGCGACATGGTGTGCCCCTGCTCCACCTCCGGCCTCACGGCTCCGGCGGACTCCGACCGCTGCCGGGTGGTCCTGGCCTTCCACATCGATTCCGGCCAGGTCGACGACGTCGCCGTCAACGGCCTGACGGTCGCCGTCGTGGCCGACACCCCGCAGCTCATGAGCGAGGGCGGCTGGCGGATGGGCATGTTCATGGACGAGGCGGCCTCGCCGGAGCAGGCGGAGGCGCTCGGGGCGGTCTTCTCCGGTCAGCGGGGCGGCCCGATGGAGGGTCTCAGCCCGCTGGTCGGCGAGATGCTCGGGATGGAGTCCGCCAGGATCGAATACGTCGATGACGGCCGGCGCCACCGGGTGAGGATCGGCGACGCGATCGACATGGAGGTCGAGGACTTCGTCTCTCCTCTGGACGCGACCGGCAAGGGCGTCAGGGTCAGCGGGGTGGGATTCCCGGCGGACACCCTCGCGGCCGGGGTCGCGACCAGGTCGCGGGTGGACGCCTTCGGCCTCTCGTTCGGGAACGAAGGGAAGAACGCCTTCTCGGCACCGTTCTCCTGGGCGGCCTGAATGGCGACACCGCTCACTCGGCGGGCCGTCGCCCCGGCGAGCTGGGCGTCCTTGCTGGCGGCCGCGGCATTGGCCTGGCTGCTGACGTTCCGCGGTGCGTCCGGCATGACGCCCGGACCGGGCACGATGGGGCGGGGCCTGTGGGGATTCCTGGTCCTGTGGGGGCTGATGATGGCCGCGATGATGCTGCCCGCGGTCGCCCCGTTCGTCTCCCTGTACCTGCGGACGCTGCGCGCCCGCTCGACGGGCTGGGTACGCGCGGCCCGCAGTACCGGCCTGGTCCTCGGATACCTCTGCGCCTGGGAGGCCTTCGGCCTGGTCGCCTTCGGCGCGGCCTGGGCGGGCGGCGAACTCGCGGCCCGGGCCCCGGACGCCGCGCCGTGGGCCGGCGCCCTGGTGCTGGCCGGGGCCGGGCTGTACCAGGTGACCCCGCTCAAGGACCGCTGCCTGAGCCACTGCCGCTCGCCCCTCGGCTTCCTCCTGCACTTCGGCAACCGCTCGGGGCGGCTGCGCGACCTGCGGGTGGGCTTCTGCCACGGCGGCTACTGCGTCGGCTGCTGCTGGGGCCTGATGGTCGTCCTGGTCGCGGTCGGCGTGATGAACCTGGCGTGGATGGCCGCTCTGGCCGGCGCCGTCTTCCTGGAGAAGGTCTGGCGCCACGGCAAGGCCTTCAGCCTGGTGCTCGGCGTGGCCCTGATCGGCTACGCCTGTTTCGTCCCCTGGCATCCGGGCCTGGTCCCGGGGCTGCACATGGCGCCGGGCATGCCCATGTGACCGTCAGTCGCGGGAGTTGCCGAAGAGGATGCGGTAGCCGATGAGCAGGACGAGGGAGCCCGCGATGGCGGAGCCCCAGGTGGCGAGGTCGAAGAAGTGGTTCTGGATGGGGCGGTCCAGGAACTTGGCGGAGAGCCAGCCGCCTGTGAAGGCGCCCGCGACGCCGATGAGGGTGGTTCCGATGAGGCCGCCGGGGTCCCGGCCGGGCAGCAGGATCTTGGCGATGCCTCCGGCCAGCAGGCCCAGGACGATCCAGCCGATGATGCCCATGGTCGTTCACTCCGCTCGTTGGTCCGCGTCTCTACGGTGGGGAGGACGCAGGCGCAGGCCCGGCGGTTCTCAGCCGCGGCGGGTCCGCAGCAGGCCGGTGGCCAGGGCGGCGGCCGTCACGGCGCCGACTGCGGCCACCGCGAGGCCGCCCCGGGAGCGGTAGGAGAAGAGGGAGAAGACGGAGCGGGCCGAGAAGGCGGAGCCCGCGCTCAGCCAGGAGGCCGCCGAGCCCACGGAGAGGGCGGAGCCGAGGGAGCCGGCGGAGAGCACGCTGCCCACCGAGCCGACGGAGAGCACCGAACCCACCGAACCGATGGACAGCACGGAGTCCCGGGACCACAGGGAGAGGTACGAACGGTCGGCCATGGCGTCAGGCTGCCACATGCCCGGCCGGCACGGGGTGGTTTTCGCCGGTCCGGGCTCCGGGCGCCGTCCGGGTCAGCAGCAGGACGCCCCGGGCGGCGGCGAGGGCTCCGGCGACGGCGAGCACGATGCCGAGGGCTCCGCCCTGGAGGCGTTCGCCGAGCAGGACCATGCCGATGACGGCGGCGGCGAGCGGGTTGGAGAGGTTGACCACGGCGAGCGGGGCGCCGAGGCCGCCCCGGTAGGCCCGCTGCGAGAGCAGCATCCCGCCGACCGCGAAGACCACGACGAGCAGCGCGACGGTGACCACCCGGACGCTGAGCAGGGAGCCGCCGCGGCCGCCCGCGACGGCGACGGTCTGGGTCAGGGCGGAGGCGACGGCGGAGGCCAGCCCGGAGGCGGTGGCGTGCCGCAGGCCGGGGCCGGGGTCCTTGCGGGCGGTGAGCAGCGCGATCACGGCCAGGGTGGCGCCGGAGACGGTGAGGGCCTCGGCGACGCTCAGGGTGTCGTCGGGGG
Source organism: Streptomyces sp. 3211.6 (assembly GCF_003634815.1). Classification (NCBI taxonomy): domain Bacteria; kingdom Bacillati; phylum Actinomycetota; class Actinomycetes; order Kitasatosporales; family Streptomycetaceae; genus Streptomyces; species Streptomyces sp. 3211.6. The sequence goes on from NZ_RBXC01000001.1 coordinate 690,173, forward strand.
CCGGGCCGGAGGCGGGGAGCAGCAGCAGGCCGAGCCCGGCGACGGTGGCCAGGGTGCCCCGCCACTCGGTGGCGGCGACCCGCCGGCCGGCGCCGCGCGCCCCGAGCGGGACGGCGGCGACGAGGGTGAGCGCGCCGAGGGGCTGGACCAGGGTGAGCGGGCCGTAGCGCAGGGCGGCGGCGTGCAGCAGGGCGGCGGCGGCGTTCAGTCCGGCCGACCACCACCAGGCGCCGTTGCCGAGGAGGTCGCGGGCGGAGCAGGCGACGGCCCGGCGGGCGAGCCGTTCCTGGGCGACGGCGGCGGCCGCGTACGTGACGGCCGAGGCGAGGCAGAGCGCGACGGCGAGCAGGGTGGCGTTCACCGCTCGCCTCCGGCGGGGACGGGCAGGGTCGCGGCGGGGTCCGGCTCCCCGGCGCCCCGCCCGGCCGGCACGGAGGCGGGAGCCGCGGGGTGCGGCGCCGTCGGCGCGGCTGCCCCGGCGGAGGCGGGTGCGTCCCCCGGCGAGGGGGCGGCCGGGGCGGCCGTCCGGCGGGGGTGCGGGAGGCTCCGTACCGCGTCGGCGGCGGCGTCCGTGCGGGCCGCCGGGCGCGGGATGACCAGGAGGGCCGCGCCCAGGAGCAGGGCGGCCACGATCGCGTCGGCCCAGTAGTGGTTGGCGGTGCCCACGACCACCAGCAGCGTGACCAGGGGGTGCAACAGCCACAGGGCCCGCCACCGGGAGCGGGTCGCGGCGATCATCCCCAGGGCCAGCATCAGCGCCCAGCCGAAGTGCAGCGAGGGCATGGCGGCGAACTGGTTGGCCATGGTGTCGGCCGCCGGGGCCGCCCGGTAGACGGTGGGCCCGTAGACCTGCCCGGTGTCCACCAGGTGCGCGGACTCCAGCATCCGCGGCGGGGCGAGCGGGAAGTACAGGTGCAGCGCGAGGGCGGCGCCGGTGAGCACGGCGAGCGCCCGCCGGGTCCACAGGTAGTGCCCCGGGCGGCGCAGGTACAGCCAGACCAGGAACAGCACGGTCGCCGGGAAGTGCACGGCCGCGTAGTAGGTGTTCGCGGTGTGGACGGCGGCGTCCGAGTGGAGCAGCAGCCGCTGTACGGCCCCTTCGCCGGGCAGGTGCAGGGCGCGCTCGGCGTCCCAGACCCGGACGGCGTTGTGGTGGGCCTCATCGGTGCGGCCCGTCGAGAGCATCCGGCCCGCCTTGTACACGGCGAACAGGCCCGCGACGAGCAGCAGCTCGCGTATGAGCCGGCGCCGGGCCCCGCCCGCGGGGGCGGGTGGCCGGCCGGGTGTGGTGTGGGAGGTCATCCCCCGGTCTCACTTCTTTCGGGTGCAGCGGCTTTCGGTCGGACCGTTTCCGATCGACACGCCAGTGTATCGATACATTCGCGTATCGATACGATGGTGTAGCGATAAGCCCCCGGGGCCTTACACTCGGGAGCACGACCCACCGCCCGTGAGCTCACGAGGAGAGCCGCACCCCATGACGTCCACGCCGCAGGCCCCCGTGCGCCGCTCCAAGATCAGCCCGGAGCGCGAGCAGGAGTTCTACGACGCCGTCCTGGACCAGCTGCGCGAGCACGGCTACGAAGCCCTCACCATGGAGGGCGTGGCCGCGCGGGCCTGCTGCGGCAAGTCGACGCTCTACCGGCAGTGGAAGACCAAGCCCCAGCTGGTCGCCGCCGCCCTGCGCGCCGGCCGTGCGCGGCGCGGCGAGCGGACGCTGGCCGACGTGGACACCGGGAACCTGGCGGACGACCTGCGCGAGGCCGCCCGGATCGCGGCCGGCACCTCCGGGCGCGACACCCGGCTCACCCAGGCCCTCGGCAACGCCGTGCTCAGCGACGAGGAGCTCCAGCGCGCGCTGCGCGAGGCGCTGGTCGAGCCGGAGCTGGCGGCCTTCGGCGCCATCGTGGCGCGGGCCGTGGCACGGGGCGAGATCACCGCGGACCACCCGGCCGTGGAGTTCCTGCCGGCTCAGCTGATGGGCGTGCTGCGGATCCGGCCGGTGCTGGAGGGCCGCTACGCGGACGCCGACTACCTGGTCCGGTTCGTCGACGCGGCCCTGCTGCCGGCCCTGGGCATCGGCCCGGGGGACCATCCGGCCACCTGAACCGGTGGGCCGCCGTTCACGATGACCGGACGGCGACCCGCTTCGCGCTGCCTCGTGGGGACGGCGGCAGCGCGCCACCCGGACGGGTCGGCGGCCCTCCCGAGCAGGGGGACCGCCGCCCCGGCCGGTCCGGACCCTCCTCAGTCCCGTGCCGCGCCCATCAGCCGGGTGTACTCCTGCGGGTCCGCGTCGAAGCCGTGGGCTCGGGCGTCCAGCGTCCAGCCGCTCCCGCCGTCGCGGACGAACTCGGCGACGGTGGCCGCCGTGGCCCCGGCGAGCTCGGTGAAGTCGCCGGTGGCGAGGTCGGTGTGGCCCTCGCGGATCCGCAGGCCCGTGCCCGCGACGGCGGAGAAGACCGTACGGCCGGGCGCGCCTGCCGGGCCCGGGTCCTGGATCACCACCCCGACCACCACGCGGACCAGGTCGGGGGCCAGCCGGTCCAGTTCGAGGGTCATCACCTCGTCCCAGCCGAAGCCCTGGCCGTTGCGGCTGTCCCGGTCGAGGGTGATCGTGCCGTCGGGGGCACGGCTGCCGAAGTGGACGAGGTAGACCGGCTGCCCGTGCGGGTCGCCGGCCCCGAAGACCCCGGCGACCAGGTCGAGGTCGTGCGGGGGCGTGCCGGCGGGGCTGGGGTCCCAGCGCAGGGCTATCTCCACCTTGGCCAGGCTCTTGCGTACTCCGGTCACCGGACTCCCCCTCGGCTCGGCCGCCGCGGGCCGTGTCCCCCGCGTCCGGCCCGGCCATGCTGCCACGCGTTGCCGATCACCGGGTGAACCACCGTACACAACCGGCCAGTTCGCGGCTCAGTCCAGGGGGGTCACCCGTACGGTCTCCACACCGTCCGGCGGCTGCGGGGCGTCCGGTCCGATCAGTGCGGCGATCACCCGGCAGGGCAGGGCGCCCTCCGGCCAGGGGGTCAAGCCGTCGGTCAGGACCACGACGATGTCCGGCCGGTCCGGCACGTCCAGCGCGGCCGCGATGCCCACCCGCATGTCGGTGCCGCCGCCCCCGGCGAGGGTCACCTGCTCGGCGCTGGTCACCCGGTTCACGGCCTGTACGTCGGCGTCGCAGGCCAGTACCGCGACCCGGTTGCCGCCGACGCCGACCTCCCGCAGCACCCCGGTCACCTCGCCCAGCGCGGCGGCGAGTTCGGCGTCCCCCATGGAGCCGGAGGTGTCGACGACGATCGCGACCCGGGGCAGTGGCCTGCGCAGGCTCGGCAGCACCACCCGGCCGCCCAGCGCGGGGGTGCGGCGCGAGGGGCGGCGGTAGGTGTAGTCCACGGCGCCGCAGGCCCAGGCCGCGGCCTCCCGGACCGCCCCGCGCAGGGCGCGCCGCCAGTCCACGACCGGCTCCAGCACCTGCTCCGCCCAGCGTTCCCAGCCGGCCGGGAGGCTGCCGCGGCCCCGGGTGCGCCGGTGGGCGCGGACGGCCTGGGCGGTGGTCCGGCGCAGGGCCTCCGCCTCCACCGGGCCGATCCGGGCGGCGCCGTCCGCCGCGCCGAGTTCCCAGGGCGCGGGGACGCCGTGCGCCCCCGAGCCGCAGTCCACGTGCGCGTGCGGGGGCGTGTGCGGGATGGCGGGCAGGTAGCCCTCGAACAGCCCGCCCGCGGGGAGGCCGAAACGGCCCGGCTCCATCCGGCCCTCGGGGAGCCTGAGCCCGTCGGCGAGGAGGTCGTCGTTGATCTCGCAGTCCTGGGCGATGTTGATCCGCAGCGGATCGCGCTGGTCGGCGGCGGGGAGGCGGTCGGCCCGGCCGTGGTGGTCGCGCAGCAGGTGGGCGACCTCGTGGATCCACACGCCGGCGAGCTCGGGCACGGGGGTCCGCTCGACGAACGCGGGCGAGACGTAGCAGCGCCAGTGCCGGTCGACGCCCATCGTGCTCACCCCCGTCGGCCCCGGGGAGGGGACGACGGTCAGCGCGTACAGGGCCGAGGCCAGGTAGGGCCGGGCCTCGGCAGCCGCGTAGCGGGCGGCGAGCAGCTTGGCCCGGTCCAGGGGTCGGTCCACGGGTGCGGCCGGCCCGGTCAGCGGGGGCCGGGGAGGGCCCCGGCCAGCTGGAGCAGTTCCACGAAGGCGTCGATCCCGGCGGGTACGGGCCAGGACGGGTCGCGCATCGCGGCCAGGTCGGCGGCGGCCCGCGCGGCCACGTCGGGCACGCCCGCGTCGACGGCCTTGGCGAGCACCGCCCAGCCCGCCTCCCAGCGGGGCCGGGTGAGTTCGCCCTGGACGGCGGCCACGACCGCGATGAGGAAGGCCAGCTGCCGGTCGCCGCGCCCGGGCAGGGCGAAGGCGTCGGGGTCGGCCAGCACCTTCTCCGGGTCGGGCAGGTCGAGGTTCTCCAGGTAGGCCAGCAGCTCCAGGCCCGCGCCGTCGCCGACGGCCCCGGTGAGCGCGGCCGACAGCGCCTCCCGGCCCGCGCCGGACGCGTAGCCGGTGGCCAGCATGCGCAGGGCCATCTCCCAGGTGCGCGGGGAGGGCCAGGCCCGGCCGCGGCCCTCGGCGTCGTTCGGCATGTGGTGGACGAGGCCGGGGCGGGCGGTGAGGAAGCCGGAGATCACGCCGCGGGCCCGGGCGGCCGCGCCGGCGGCCCGGGCGGGGTCGACGGCGGGCAGGGCCGTCTCCGGCCAGATCCCGGCCATGCCGCGGGCGACCGTGCGGGCGTCGTGCGTCCAGTCGAGGTGGACGAAACGGTTGGCGAGGGGCGGGCTGAGGTGCCAGCCGTCCGCCGCGCTGGAGGGCGGGTTGGCCGCCGCGACGATCCGTACGGAGGCGGGCAGTTCGAGGCTGCCGACCCGGCGTTCGAGGACCACGCGCAGGAGGGCGGCCTGGACGGCGGGCGGGGCGGAGGACAGCTCGTCGAAGAACAGCAGCCCGTGCCCGGTGCGGGCCAGGCGCACCGCCCAGTCCGGCGGGGCCATGGGCACGCCGGTGGTGGCGGGGTCCTCGCCGACGATGGGCAGACCGGCGAAGTCGGAGGGCTCGTGGACGCTGGCGATGACGGTCTCCAGCCGGACGCCGAGGGCGGCCGCGAGCCGCTCCATGCCGGCGGACTTGCCGATGCCGGGCTCACCCCACAGCAGGACGGGCTGATTGGCCGTCACCGCCAGGGCCAGGGCCTCCAGCTGGGGGTTGGCCGCGGGTTCGGTGCGGGTGGCGCCGAGCCGGGCGGCCAGGGCGTCGGCGGCGGCCAGCGCGGGGGCGGGCCGCATCGGTGCGGTGGTCATGCTCTCCCTGCCTGGCCGTCGACCGGACCCGTGGGATCGCCGAGGACCGCGTAGCCGTCGTGGTCGTCGTACTCCCGGTCCTCCTCCCACTCCTCGCGGTCGTCCATGAACTCGTCGTACTCGCCGAAGCCGAGGCCGGGGTGGCGCTCCTCCACCAGCTGCTTGAGGAAGGCGAGGTCGGTCCGCTTGTAGCGGCGCACCACCTGGCCCAGCGCCAGGCCCATGGTGTCGACCACGTCGGTGCGCGCGCCGGCCGCGAGGAGCGCGCGGACCAGGGCGGCGGTGCCGCCGTTCTGGACGGCGCACTGGAGCGGGGTGCGGTCGGCGTCGTCCGCCTGCTCCAGGTCGAGTCCGGCCTCCAGGAGCCGGGGCAGCAGCTCCTCGTGGCGCACGAACGGCAGCAGGTGCAGCAGGCCCTGGCCGCGGCCGTTGCGCACCCCGGGGTCGAGGCCCGCGTCGAGAAGCGCGAGGACGCCGGGGGTGTCGCCGTGCTGGACGCGTTCGAACAGCTCGCGCCGCTCGGCGCGCAGGGCGCGCGGGAGGCGGCCCTTGCCGGTGGTCCACGCCTCGCGCACGGCGAAGCAGCCGGCGATGGCCCCGCCGAAGGCGCGCAGGGCGCGCTCGCGCTGCTGCTCCTCGGCGGTGTGCGGGAGTTCGAGTGCGCCGTCCCGGGAGCGCACCTCGTGCCACTCGCCGACGCAGCGCACCCGGACGGGCCGGGGCGCGGCGGGGCCGGGCGGACCCTCGGCCGGCCCTGCTCCGGGGAACAGCGCGGCGGCGACGAGCGGGTGCAGTTCGTGCGGGGCGGTCCGGCCGGTGCGCACGAGGTACGGGTCGGGCAGCGGCTGCCAGACGTAGTCGGGCAGCCGGGTCACGTCGCCCACCGCCTGGGGGTCGGCGAGCCGCAGCCGCAGGCCGCTCGCCGCCCCGTCCCCGGCGGGCTCCAGCAGCAGCAGGGCGCGCCAGTGCGGGGCGAAGCGGAACCGCTCCCCCGCGCCCGCCGCGGTCAGGCGGCGGAACTCCTCCACGAGCCGGACCGGCTCCAGCGGGACCGATTCCAGCGCTTGCCGGGCGTCGTGGGTGGGGTAGAGGCGGCCGCGCCGTTCGAAGGGCGAGAAGTCCAGCTCGATCCCGGCCGAGGCGAAGGCCGCCTCGAGGTCGCCGCGCCGGTAGAGCTCGGCGGCCCACTCCGTGCGGGCGGCACGGTCGCCGGGGGCGGGTTCGGCGGAGGGCAGCGCGTCGGCGCCGAGCGGGGTGCCGTCGGCGTGGAAGAAGGGGAGACGGCCGACGGGGCCGGCGCAGGAGCGCAGTGCGGCGGTGTGCCGGGAGTCCCAGAACCAGGGCGCGCCGGTCCAGTCCTCGGTGACCCAGCCCGCGTAGGCGTGGCGCTTGCGCGCCGGGTCGACGGGCGCGCAGTGCAGCCGCAGCCGCTGCGGGCCGTCCACCATGGCGCGGGTGGTGGCGTACAGGACGGGCGCGGCCCCGTCCCGGCCGTAACGGGCCAGTACGACGCGCCGGTTGGGGGCCAGGACGGTGCGGCCGCCCAGGACCCGGGGCAGGTGCCAGCGCAGCAGCTCGGGGACCAGGTGGAGCAGGTCGGCCTCCGCCTCGCGGGCGACTGCGGTCCCGTACGCGGAGGCGAGCGCGGGCAGGTCGAAGGCGACCTCGACTCCGGCGGCGGCGCAGGCGGCGCGCCAGTCCCCGGCCAGGCGGTGCGCGGTGGCCTGCTCGATCATCCAGCGGGGCACCGCGTAGCGGCGGACGCGCTGCCAGGCGGCGGCGTCCTCGTCGGGCAGGGCGCCGGGCGGCAGGTCGGCGAGGGGCTGCTCGCCGGACGCGCTCACCGGTACACGCTGCCGATGGCCCGCAGGTCCGGGTGGCCGGGCCGGGCGGGGCGCAGCCGTTCGGCGAAGGAGCGCTTGATGCGCCGGGGGGTACCGGGGCCGAGGCCGACGTGCTCCAGGGGGCTGCCGTCCGGCAGTGCGGCCAGCAGGCGCTTGGCGCCGCGGCCGGTGATGCCGGTGTGGCGCAGTTCGAGGCGGCGCAGCGCGCTGCCGGGCAGCGCGTCGGCCAGGGCGTACGCGCCCTCGTCGCCGGTGGCGTTGCCGGTGGAGCCGAGGCTGCGCTCGGACATGACCCGGCCGAGGTCCAGGGACTCGATCCCGCCGAGGGCCGCGGCCAGGGCGCGGGCTCCGGGAACGCCGATGCCGTTGCCACCGAGGCCCAGGCGCACCGGGCGGCCGGGTCCGGCTTCGGCGGCGGCGGCCGCCAGGATCGCGGCGCCCTCGTCGCCGAGGTGGTTGGCGGGGACGTACAGCTCGCGGACCCCGGCCTCGCGGATGAGGGCGGCCAGCAGCGGGGCCGCTTCGGCGGTGAGGCCGTTGCCGCCGAGGTAGATGCGTTCGAGCGGGGTCTCGCGGGTGCGCAGCGCGTCCAGGAGGAGGCGTACGCCGTCGGCGGTGATGCCGGTGTTGACGAGGTCGAGGGTGCGCAGCGCGGTGTTGCGGCGCAGCAGGGCGGCCAGGATCCGGGCGCCGTCCTCGTGCAGCGGGTTCCGCTTGAGCCAGAGGGCGCGGACGCCGGTGTCCTCGGCGAGGGCTCCGGCGAGGGCGAGGAGGCCGTCGGGGCCGATGCGGTTGCAGCCGAGGTAGAGGGTGTGCAGCCCGTGGTCCGGGCCGGCCGCGGTGAGGGCGGCGGCGAGGGTGCGGGCGCCTTCGTCGGCGAGGGAGTTGGTGCCGAGCAGGAGGTGCGCGGCGTGCGGGGAGGCGGTGGCCGCGGGCAGCAGCCGGGCGGCTCCGGCGGGGCCGAGGCCCTGCTTGCAGAGGTCGACGCGGCCGTCGGCGCGCAGGGTGCCGAGGGGGAAGGTCTCGTCGGTGGCGACCGGGTGGTCCTGCGCGAGGCGGGCGAGCAGCGGGTCCAGGGCCGCCGGGTCGGCGAGGGGCAGGTCCGGGTGCTCGATCGCGGGGCACCGTACGGGCGTCGGCCGTGTCATCACCACTCCACCGGTTCCTTCGCCGGCTTCCGGCGACCGAGCAACTTCGGGTACGAGCGTCCTGACGGCACGGCACGGCGGTGCGCGCCGGCCGTCAGGACGGGAAAGAAGACGCAAGACCGGTCGGATTCGAACCGACGTCCTCCAGCTCGATGCTTGGGCGCGACGACCTCTGCGCTACGGCCTTGCTGCGGTGATCATAGCGGCCGTACCGCCGGAAATCGATCACCAGTTTGAATGCCCTGGGGTCCCGCCGCGCCCGGCTTACCAGTCCCCGTCCTGCACCGGGCGCGGCGCCTTCCCGAGGTGCTTGACCTGTCCCGGCACGGGGGGCGCCCACGGCGTGTGGTCCTCGCCGAGCCAGTCGCCCACCGGCTTGACCTGCTCCAGCGGTCCGGCGGCCGGCAGATCGGTTCCGCTTTCGTCGTAGTAGTCGTACCAGGGCAGTCCCGCCTTGGTGTAGGCGGCCCGGTCCACGGGCGAGGGCGGGGCGTCCTCGCCCGTGATGCGGCGCCACTCGGGCGGGGTGACCAGGTGGACGAAGACCCGCGCGGCGGGGGTGTCCGCCCAGGCGGAGGGCTTGCGCTCGTCGCGGTAGACCTCCTGGCGCATCGACCCGCCGACGCCGAGCCCCATCACCGGGGCCGCGGCCCGCGGGGCGGCCGGCGGGGCCGGCGCGGCGCCCGGAGCGGCCATCGCCATCGGCGCGGGCGGCGGGGCCCCGTAGCCGCCGGGCGCCGATCCGGGCGCGGGCGGCGCCCCGCCGAACACGGGACGCGCGGGACGCGGGCGGTTCGCGTCGCGCCACGCGGCCAGGGCGTCCGGTTCCAGCGGGAACGCCTGGAGCTGCACCCCGCCCATGGTCTCCTCGCCGGAGACCTGCCCCTCGACCGTGGCACCGAGGCCGAGCGGGACGGCGACGAACTGGCGGACCGTCCCGTCGCCCGAGTTGATCCCGTCCAGCCACGGCTGACGGGGCAGCACCACGTAGTTCTGCGGGTCGCGCGCCAGCCGGCCGGTCCACGGCTTCCCCGACACGGCGCACACCTTGCCGACCCCGACCTGGAGCGCGGCCGGCTCGGTCGAGCCGCCGAAGGCCAGCCACATCGCCTCGCGCAGGTACACCGGCAGCATCACGCCGCCCTTGGCCCGCCATTCCGCGGGGACGGTGTCCGGATAGTCCTCGACGCGGCGCAGCGGGAACTCCCCGAGCCCCGGCGGGAGCGCGTGCGTCCCCGACTCCGGGAGGCGCAGTGTCCGGATGAACCTGATTCGTACCCCGTCGCCCAGCAGCAGGGTGTTCCCCTCGACCCGCGCCGCGCCCGTCGTCCCGCCCGTTGCCATGCACCAGCCCCCTTCTTCGGCTCCGGAGCACAGCCGCCGCAGGATCTCCGACGGAACCGGATCGTTATCCTCAAGTTTTCCTCAGATGCAGTGACGCTGCGCCCGTCACCCTCCTAGCTTCCTCATACACGTGCCCACGCGCCCCCGCGGTTCCGCACGTCCCCCCACGTTTCCGCGAGGCCCTTCCTGTGGTTCCGCGTTCCCGAGGAAAGAGCAGCACATGAAGGTTCCCAAGGCCGGTGCGGTCGCCGCAGTGATCGCCCTCGCCGCCACTGCCTCCGGCTGTGGCGGTGAAGCCAAGAAGGAGCCCATCCCGGTCGGCATCAAGTTCGACCAGCCCGGCATCGGCATGCGCGAGCCCGACGGAACGTTCACCGGTTTCGACGTCGACGTGGCCACGTACGTCGCCAAGGAGCTCGGGTACAAGCCGAACGAGATCGAGTTCAAGCAGGTCTACAGCAACGACCGGGAACTGCTGATCCAGTACAACGAGGTCAAGTTCGTCGCGGCCAGCTACACGATCAACGACAAGCGCCGCGAGAAGGTCGACTTCGCCGGCCCCTACTTCGTGGCCCACCAGGACCTGCTGGTCCGCGCCGACGACACCACGATCACCAAGGCGGAGGACCTCAACACCAAGCGGCTGTGCTCGGTGTCGGGGTCCACCTCCGCGGAGAACGTGCGCAGCAAGCTGGCCCCGAAGGCGAGCGTGCTGGAGCTCGGCGGGTACTCGGAGTGCCTGGTCGCCCTCCAGGACAACCTGGTCGACGCCATGACCACGGACAACTCGATCCTCGCCGGGTACGCGGCCCGCAAGGGCAACGAGGGCAAGTTCAAGCTGGTCGGGCTGAACCTGAGCAACGAGAACTACGGCATCGGCATCAAGAAGGGCGACTCCGCGCTCCAGAAGAAGATCAACGCGGCGCTCACCAAGATGGTCTCGGACGGTTCCTGGGACGCGGCCGTGAAGAAGAACTTCGGCCAGGCGAACTACAAGTACGAGCCGGCCCCGCGCGTCACCACGGGCAGCTGACCCGGCGGTCCCGCACGCACACCGAGGGGCCCCGCCGGACCGGCGGGGCCCCTCGGGCATGCCCGCACCCCCCTACGCCAGCGGCGCCTTGGCGCGCAGCACCGTCAGGAACTCCCGCATCCAGGCGGAGTGGTCGGGCCAGGCCCGGGCGGAGACCAGGGTGCCGTCGACCACGGCCTCGGAGTCCCGGAACTCGGCCCCGGCCGCCCGCATGTCCGGCTCCAGCGCCGGATAGGCGGTGACCGTGCGCCCGGCGAGGGAGCCGCTCGCGGCGGTGATCAGCGGGCCGTGGCAGATCTGGGCGATGGGCTTGTCGGCCCCGGCGAAGGAGGCCAGGATCCGGCGCACCTCCGGGTCGTTGCGCAGGTACTCGGGGGCGCGCCCGCCCGGGACGACCACCGCGGCGTACTCCTCCGGGACCACCTCGGCGAAGGCGAGGTCGGCGGGCCAGGTGTAGCCGGGCTTCTCCGTGTAGGTGTCGAAGCCCTCCTCGAAGTCGTGCACGACGAAGCGCAGCTTCTTGCGCGCGGGGGCCGCGATGTGGACCTCGTACCCCTCCTCCCGGAGGCGCTGATAGGGGTAGAGGACCTCCAGGGACTCCGCGGCGTCACCGGTCACGATGAGGATCTTCACTGCCATGGGCTGCTCCAGGGGCGCTGGTGACGGCCGGTCGGAGGCCGTCCGGGCACCGCCTACCGTGCCCAGGGCCGCCCACCGGGAAACCCTTGCGGCGTGCCTGTCCGACACGTGGTTTTAACCTGTTCGATACATGACAATGTGAGCCTCGCTTCGCCACCCGACACCCCGCCAACTGCCAGGGCGGGGACGGTGCTTGTGGAGAGGTATCCCCCACGTCATGAGAATCTCCCGTACGGCCCCCTGGGCCGCCGGTCTCGCGGCCGCCGCGCTGTTCCTCATACCGGCCACCGCCACGGCGGGCCCGCAGCGGACGGCGGCGGCTCCCCGCGCCGCGGCCGCCACGACCAGCGTCGACGACTACTACGCGCCCGCCGCGGGCAAGACCGGCGCCGCGCTGAAGACGGCGCTGCACGACATCATCAAGAACCAGTCCACCGTCACGTACGACGGCGTGTGGAACGCGCTGAAGGTCACCGACCAGGACCCCGCCAACCCGAACAACGTCATCCTGGTGTACTCGGGCCGCTCCCAGTCCAAGAACTCCAACGGCGGCGGGGTCAACGACTGGAACCGCGAGCACGTCTGGGCCAAGAGCCACGGAGACTTCGGCACCGTCACGGGCCCGGGCACCGACCTGCACCACCTGCGTCCCGAGGACGTCACGGTCAACAGCACCCGCGGCAACAAGGACTTCGACATGGGCGGCAGCCCGGTCGCCGAGGCCCCCGGCAGCTACACCGACGCCGACTCCTTCGAGCCGCGGGACGCGGTCAAGGGCGACGTCGCGCGCATGCTGCTCTACATGGCCGTGCGCTACGAGGGCGGGGACGGCTTCCCCGACCTGGAGATGAACGACAAGGTCAACAACGGCACGGCCCCGCTCTTCGGCCGGCTCAGCCTGCTGAAGCAGTGGAACCAGATGGACCCGCCGGACGCCTTCGAGCAGCGGCGCAACCAGGTCATCTTCGACACCTACCAGCACAACCGGAACCCGTTCATCGACCACCCGGAGTGGGTCAACTCCATCTGGTAGCGGTCCCGGTGGACTACTTGACGTAGATCTCGTCGAGGGTGTCGATGACCCCTTCCGCGTTCAGGTGGTAGTGGAAGGGGAGCCCCTTGTCCGGGTGGGTGTCCAGCCACCCGGTCAGCTCGCTGGTGGAGATCGGCTTGCCCATCACCGTGCCGGGCCCGAGGATCGGCGCCGTCGCGGTGATCTTGGCCTTCTCCGAGATCGGGATGTACGTCCACGGGCCCGACGGTTCGAATCGCCCGGGGCAGCCGTACGTGCCGTGCTGGACGATGAGGCTGGTCATGCCGCCCTCGGGCGTGTAGCGCTGCACTGCGATCGTGTCGGGCGAGACCGGCATCCGGTGGTCGGCGCCGCAGGTCGGCGCGGGCGGCGGGGCCGGGGCAGGGGGATTCTTCCCCGCCGGGGTGGCGGTCGCCGAGGGCTTGGGCGCCGCGCCGGTCTTCGAGGGGGCCGGCACGGCGGCCGTGGCGCCGGCGGAAGGCTCGGCCCCGCCGGAGGGCGCGGCCGGTGCGGCCGCGCTGGGCTTCGCGTCCGGCGCGGCGGCCGGGTCGTCGCCGTTCTGACAGGCGCTCAGCGCCAGTATCCCGCACACCGCGAGGACGGCCGCGGCCGCCTGCCCCCGTACCGCTCCCATGGTCTTCTCCCTCTGCGCGTTCCTGCGTCGGGCCAGACCGTAGCCGCCGGGATCCGGCCGGGGCGACGGCCGGATGCGTTTCGTCACCGGGCCGGGATCGGCTTGTTGCGGAGCGGGGACTTCCGGCCCCGTTCGGCGGACGCCCGCGACCGCTCGGCGGTCACCGCTCAGGGGGCCAGGCGCCCGGCGAGGGCCTGGAACTCGGACCAGGCCGCCTGCGGCGGGCGGGGGTCCCAGAGCTTCTGGGAGAGCGCGGCCAGGGGCATCCGGATGCCGGCGGCCACCTGGGCCGGGGTCTGGGAGCCGGCCAGGTCGCACCAGACGGCGAGGCGGGCGCCGAGGATCTGGGCGTCGTACGAGGCCGGGACGGGGGTGGTGCCGTGCAGGACGAGCGGGGTCCACTGTTCGTAGATCCGCTTGCCGGTGGGATAGGTGAACTGGTTGGGCTCGCCGAGGACGTAGTAGAGGTAATCGTCGTTGAGGTTGACCACCTTGCGGCCCGTGCTCAGGTACTCGGCCGGCGGCCGGGCTCCGTTCTCCTTGCCGGTCCAGTACTCGGCCTGGATGTCGGCGGCGGCCTGGGCGACCCCGCCCTTGAAGATCCCGTCGTTCCACGCCTTGAGGGCCTTGCCCGACGGGCGGACCACCGCCGCCCGGTCGTTGAGCCAGCCCGTCGCCAGGTCCCGCACCCGGGCCGTGGCCCCGTAGCGGGCGCGCGCGGCGCTCGCGAGCTGCGGGAAGGAGGCCTGCGGGTCCTTGACGACCAGGGCCTGGTACTCGTCGGCGCCCAGGTGCCAGGCCCCGGCCGGGAACAGCGGCAGGTACTCGCGCAGCAGGTCGTCCACGAGCTTCGCGGACGCCGGGTTCGATATGTCCACGGCCCCCTTGACGGCCCGGCCCGCCGCGTCGCGCAGCTGGAGCTCCGGGTGGGCGCGCAGGACGGCGCCGAGGTGGCCGGGCGAGTCGATCTCGGGGACGACCGCGATGTGCAGCCGGGCGGCGAGGGCGGTGATCTCCCGTACGTCGGCCTTGCCGAGGTGCGGGGTGGAGACGATCTCGGGGTGGGTGTCCGACTCGATCCGGAAGGCCTGGTCGTCGGAGAAGTGCAGGCCGAGCTGGTTGAGTTTGAGGTCGGCCATCTCGCGCAGCCGGTCCTCTATCCAGGCGGGGGTGAAGTTCTTGCGGGCGATGTCGAGGTTGAGTCCGCGCTGCGGTTTGGCCGGGGCGTCCTTCACCGTGCCCTCGGGGGCCGAACCGGCGCCGCGTATCTCCTGTTTGAGGGTGCGGGTGCCGTAGAAGACGCCCGCCTCGTCGGGGCCGGTGACGGTGACCCGGCCGCCCGCGACGGTGAGGGTGTACGACTCGGGCGGGCCGGAGTCCTTCGCGCCGAGGGCGAGCCGCACGTCCCCCGGCTGCGTCTGGTCGGATTCGGCGTACCCGAGGTGGAGTTCACCGGCCAGCAGCCTGCCCTCGTCGGCGAGGGCGGCGCTGTCGGCGGGCGATACGAGGACCCGCGCGGCGGGAGCGGGCTTCCAGCCGGGGCCCCGGGCGGGCGTGTGCTCCCGGACGGACGGGACGGTGCGCGGGGCGCTGGAGAGCGGGTACGGGGAGGCCGGCGGCGGGGTCGGGGTGGCGGAGGCCCCGGTGGCGGGCGCCCGGGTGCCCTGCGGGGCGGTGGCGCTGGGAGCGGCGCCGTGCTGCTCGGCCCCGGCGGAGCACGCCGGCACGGCGAAGGAGACCAGGGCGGCGGCCGCTGCCGTCGCGATGGTCCGTCCTCTTCGGAGCCTGCTGTTCGTCTGCCGCATGATGCACCGGTCCCCCGTACCAAGCTGGCACGGGGGACCGGTGGGCGCGACCCGGAGCGGAAGGGGGTGCCCCGGGCCGGCGGGCTCAGGCGCGGGCGAGGGCCTCCAGGGCGGCCTCGCCGAAGCCGTGGTCCTGCTCGGGCGCGCCGCCGCCGATGCCCACGGCTCCGATGAGGTGGCCGTCGCGGTGGACGGGGAGGCCGCCCGCGATGAACAGCAGCGGCCGGTCGAGGGCAGTGGGCAGGGAGTGGAAGGGGCCGCCGGGCAGGACGGCGTCGGTGAGGGCGGCGGTGGGGGCGTTCAGCTGGAGGGCCGTGTAGGCCTTGCGGGTGCTGGTCTCGCCGGAGATCAGGACGGCCCGGTCGTCGCGGCGGAAGGCCAGCGGGTGGCCGCCCGCGTCCAGGACGGTGACGCTGACCGCGACGCCGGCCGCCCCGGCGGCGGTGCGGGCTGCGCTGACGAGCAGTTCGGCGTCCTCGGTGGTCAGCGGGGAGACGGCGGTGCGGGCGGTGGTGCGGGACATGGCGGTGTGCTCCTGTTGCGGGGGGATCGGTGGGGGTCAGTGGTGGACGGCGGCCGGGGCGGGGGCGGCCGAGGGGGCTGCGGCCGCGACGACACGGGCCCCGGCCGCGGCGCGGCGGTCCGTACGGCGTTCCAGCGCGCCGGAGACGAGCGCCAGGACCAGGGCGGAGGCGGCGAGGGCGGCGCCGACCCAGTTCGGGGCGGTCCAGCCGAGGCCGGAGCTGATGACCAGGCCGCCGAGCCAGGCGGCGAGGGCGTTGCCCAGGTTGAAGGCGCCGATGTTGACGGCGGAGGCCAGCGTGGGGGCGCCGGAGGCCTGGTCGAGGACGCGCTTCTGCAGCGGCGGCACGGTCGCGAAGCCGAGGGCGCCGATGAGGGCGACGGTCACGGCGGCGCCCGCCTTGCTGTGGGCCGTGAGGGTGAAGGCGGCCAGGACCACGGCCAGGGAGCCGAGGGACACGTACAGCATCGGCATCAGCGCCCGGTCGGCGAACCGGCCCCCGACGAGGTTGCCGGCGACCATGCCGAGCCCGAAGAGGACGAGCAGCCAGGTCACGGAGGTGTCGGCGAAGCCGGCGACGTTCGTGAGCATCGGGGTGATGTAGGTGATCGCCGCGAAGACGCCGCCGAAGCCGAGGACGGTCATGGCCATCGCGAGCAGCACCTGGACGTTGCGGAAGGCGGCCAGTTCGTGGCGGATCCGTACGCCCTCGGGACGGGGCGGCTCGGGGACCAGGCGGGCGATGCCGAGCAGGCCGAGGAGGCCCAGGGCGGCGACGATCAGGAAGGTGACGCGCCAGCCGAGGTGCTGGCCGACGAGGGTGCCGAGCGGGACGCCGATCACGTTGGCCACGGTCAGCCCGGTGAACATCATCGCGATGGCGCCGGCCTTGCGCTCGGGCGCCACGAGTCCGGCGGCGACGACCGCGCCGATGCCGAAGAAGGCGCCGTGGGCGAGGGAGGCGACGACCCGGCCGGCCAGCATCACCCCGAAGGCGGGGGCGAGCGCGGAGAGCACGTTGCCGGCGACGAACAGGACCATGAGCAGCATCAGCATCCGCTTGCGGGGGACGCGGGTGCCGAGGACGGTCATCACGGGGGCCCCGAGGACGACGCCGAGGGCGTAGCCGGTGACCAGGAGGCCCGCGGTCGGGATCGAGACGCCGTACCCGGCGGCGACCTCGGGCAGCAGGCCCATGATCACGAACTCGGTGGTGCCGATCCCGAAGGCTCCGATGGCGAGGGCGAGGAGCGCGAGAGGCATGACGTGCGGCCTTTCGGGGGTGGGGGGTCAGTGCGGGGAAGCGGCCGGGACGTTGCGCCAGCCGTTTACAGTCGTCCACATTAATTGCAGACGCGGGATAGTTGCAAACGCGGGCTATTGCGCGGGTCGCCTATCCTGGGAGTACGCGCACGCGCACGCGGTACGCGCATGTCTTGACGACGGAGGGACCCCATGACGGCCACGGACAGCGCCCCGACCCCCCTCGCCCAGGGCTGGTGCGCCCTCTCCCTCCTCCACGGCCGGATCGAGGCGCACCTGGAGCGGGCCCTCCAGGCGGGCCACGGGCTGAGCGTGCGCGAGTACTCCCTGCTGGACGTGCTCAGCCGCCAGCACGACGGCCCGGGCGGCCACCTGCGGATGCACCAGGTCGCGGAGTCGGTGGCGCTCAGCCAGAGCGCGACGACCCGGCTGGTCAGCAGGCTGGAGGACCGGGGCCTGCTCAACCGCTACCTGTGCGACACCGACCGGCGCGGCATCTACACCGACGTCAGCCAGGCGGGCCTCGACCTCCTGGCCGAGGCCCGCCCCACCAACGCCGCCGCCCTGCGCGAGGCCCTGGACGAGGCGGCCGGCCGCCCGGAACTGGCCCCGCTGGTCACGGCGGTCGAGAACCTGCGCGCGTAGGCTCCCGGCCGGAGGGCCGGGGGCCTGTGCCAGGAGGCTTGCGCCTGGGGCGTGAGCCGTTGGGCTTGGGCTCTGGGGCTTGGGGTCCGGGGCTTGGGCTCTGGGGTCTGAGCCCGGGGGCGTCACCCAGGAGCGGCTAGGAGCTGTCCGGCGGGCGGGTGCGGGTCACCTCGGCGCGGATCGCGGAGCGGTTCGGGCCGGAGCGGCTGCCGGTGGCAATGGACCGCTCGGCGCGGAGGAGGGCCGGTTCCGGTGACCGCGTACGACTCGGGTCCGCTGGTGGTGTGCGCGCCCGGCGGCTCCTCCGGGTCGGCCACCGCCGCCGGCGGATGATGCTGCGGGCCCGTTCGGAGGCTGTGCCGGCGGGGGCGTACGAGGCGGTGGAACGGCTGGTCGACGAAGCGGCACGCGGAGGTCCGGACGGAACTCCTGGGCACGGGCGCCGTGGTGGAGGCCAAGCGGGCACGGCTGAAGTCCCCCGAGCGCGGGCCGGTGCCGTCCCCCTGGCTGGGGTCGGCACCCGCCCGTACGCCGCCGCCGTCAGTCTTCCTCCCTGCGCCGACGACGGTAGTAGGCGATCGTGACCACGGCCAGGAGCGGGCCCCAGGCCAGCAGCGGGAGGTAGCAGGCGGTCATCAGCCAGGCGGACGCGCCCTTGGGTGCATCGGCGGCACGCATCTCCTCGTTCCACCCGCCACACGCCGCCAGGGTCGTGATCGCGGTGAGCACGGCCGCTCCCCCCGAGGCCGGGACCACCGCTGCCAGGGCGGGGATCCGCCGGCCCCCGAGAACCGGTATCCAGCGGGGCACTCTCTCGCCCCACGGCCGGATGAGGCCCAGGGTGAGCAGTCCCAGGCATTCGGCGAACACGCTCAGCGCGATCAGGTAGAGGGACGTCCACCCCGGGAAGTTGCCCTCATGCAGCTCATTTCCCTCGCCGAATCCGGAGGGCATGCCGAGGGCCACCGCGCACCGCCACAGGCCCGAAGGCACCAGGCTCAGGGCGGCAGCGTGCGCTGCCCACCGGATCGGACGGGAAACCACCGGCCGGTCCGGTCTCGTGGACGGGGGGCGGGTCGTCGTCGGAAGTGCCATGACGTCTGTGATCCTCTGCCTCTGCTGTCTGTTCCGTGCCGTTTTCCGGACCGTCTTTCCGTGCTGTCACCGGCCCGCGCCGGGCTGCCATCCGGCCGGCAGTGCGGGCAGGTCCGCGTGCGTGACCTTGAAGCCTCCTTCGGTGACCGGTGCGAAGGGGGCAGGGGCCATGCAGGTGCCGACCCTGGGCATGACGGGCTTGCCGTCGACGACGTCGAGATTGCCGACGCCCCAGCTGAAGGAGAACCGGCCGCGGCCCGGGCCTCCGCTCTTGACGCTGAACCCGTAACGGGTGCCGATCTCTTCGGGGTCGACCGACTTGGTGATCACAGCGGTGAGCGTCGCCGTATCGCCGCCCGTGACCAGGCAGTCCACGGCCGCCTCCGCCGTCCGGGTCTCGTTCGTCTCGGCCACCCAGTGGGAGATGGTGACCGTGCCCCGGGCATCGGTGGGCATGCCCTTCGGCAACGTGTCGACGGGGCGGCTGAAGGGCGCCGCGGTCGCATCCACCGTGAAACGGATGTCGTCGTCGGGCGCGTAGGTGTAGAAGATCCGTCCCTGCCCGCTGACCTTGGCCGGGCCGTCCGGCTTGTTCGCGGACGCGGATGCCGGTGCGGAGCCGGATGAGGAGGCCGCATCCGTGGCCGAGGCGAAGGAGGACGGTCCGCTCAGCGCGGCGAAAACCGTCGCGGCGGCGACCGCCCCGGCGGCGATCCGGCGGCGCGGGGTGGAGAGGAGGGCGGGCATACAGGGCTCCTTGGTGGGCGACCGCCCGACGGCGGCCGTGGTTTCGGTGACGGGTTCCACCCTCGCCGCGGTGGCGGCGGGCGGACCATCTGCCGATCAGCGGATCTCCCGCCCCGGCAGGTCCTTCCCCCTCTGCCGTTCGGCAGAGGGACCGGCCCTGCACCCCACCCGTAGGATCAAGACGTGGGGAAGATCAAGGACTTCGGGCACCGAGACGTCATCCTGACCGCGGCCGCCGTTGTGACGGGGTGTACGGCGCTCGGGGCCGTCGCCGTCGTGCACGGCGGCCTGTCGGGGCCCTACGGGGCCACGTCGGCGATCGCGACCGCCACGACGTTGCTGTGGGTCCTGGCCGGCTGGCCCCGCTCACGCGAACGCCTCGCCCCGCCCCTCGCGTTCGCCGGAGTCCTGTCCCTGGCCACCACCGCCGTCGCGACCCCGCCCACGGAACCCGACGCGTCATGGGCGCGACTGGTGGAAGTGGTCCTCCTGCTGGTGCTTCTCGTCGTCGCGGCCCGCTGGGTCCCCTTGCGGCAGGCGGTGGGGGCGGTCGTACCGGCGGGTGCGGCGGTGGCGGCGTGGACCCTGCCCCTGCTTCCGGAGCCCTCGCTGCTCTCGCTGGCCGGCGCGGCGGCGTTCTGGTCCCTGCCCGTACTGGGTGCGGTTGTCATCGGGGGCTATCCACGGCTGATGGAGCACCGGCGGCAGCGCCTGGTCGTCGAGACCCGTCGCTCCCAGCGGCTCGAACTCGCCCGTGACCTCCATGACTTCGTCGCTCACGACGTCAGCGGGATCGTGGCGCAGGCGCAGGCGGCACGTTTCGTGGCGCAGGCGGATCCCGGCCAGGCGCTGTCGGCGCTGGAGCGCATCGAGGCGGCCGGGCTCAGCGCGCTGGCGTCGATGGACCGGATGGTGAAGACACTCCACGAAGCGGACGGCGGTGATGCCCGGCCGCCGGGCGCCGGCGGTGTCGAGCCGCTGCCCGGCGTGGACGGGCTGCCCACTCTCGTCGCGCAGTTCTCCTCCGCGGGCGCGGCCCCGGTGGCGCACCTTCACGTGGCGCCCGGAGCCACGGACGGGCTCTCGCGGGCCGCCGGTTCGACGGCCTACCGGGTGGTCGTCGAAGCCCTCACCAACGTCCGCCGCCACGCCCCCGGCGCCTCGCGGGTCGAGGTGTCCCTCACCCCCGCCCGTACCCTCGACGGCGCGCCCGCGCTCCAGGTCGAGGTGTGCGACGACGGCGGCAGCGGGCGGAACGCAGAGCGGTCCGGCCCGCGTACGAGCATGCGGCGGCCGGGGGACGGCCACGGCGGACGCGGCCTGAGCGGTATGCACGAGCGCGTACGGGCCACGGGTGGCAAGCTGACGTACGGGCGCTGCGGCAAGGGCGGTTGGCGGCTCGTCGCCGTGCTGCCCCTGGCATCGGAGTCCCAGGCGTCGGAGCCGACAGGCGACCTCGTGGCGGCGGAGACCCCGTCGTGAACCACGCCCCCATCCGCATCCTGCTGGCCGACGACCAGGACGACGTCCGCAGCGGCTTCCGTCTTGTCCTGGACTCACAGCCCGACATGACCGTGGTCGGCGAGGCCGCCGACGGAGCCACGGCCCTGGAGCTGGCCCGGAGCCTGCGGCCGGACGTCGTCCTGGCCGACATCCGCATGCCGCGGCTCAACGGCCTTGAGCTCACCCGCCGCCTCGCCGGTCCTGACGCCCCGCATCCCACCCGGGTCATCGTCGTGACCACCTTCGACCTGGACGAGTACGTGCATACCGCCCTCCACCACGGCGCCAGTGGTTTCCTCCTCAAACGCTCTGGGCCCACCCTGCTGATCGAGGGCGTCCGGGCGGCCATGGCCGGTGACGCGCTGATCAGCCCGCAGATCACCGTCCGCCTCCTGCGCCGGCTCACCACGGCCCCGTCACTCCCGGCCACCGCCTCCCCGCCGGCGGAGGCACGCGCGGCGGATCCGCTGACCGACCGCGAGCGACAGATCGTCCGTCTCATCGCCCGCGGCCACACCAATGCCCGGATAGCCGCCGAGCTCTTCATCTCGCCGGGAACCGCGAAGACCCACATCGCCAACATCCAGACCAAGCTGAAGACCGCGAACCGTGTCGGCATCGCGGCATGGGCCTGGAAGACGGGGCTGGCCACCCCGGAGCCGTGAACCGGCGTGCGGACCCGTCAAGGCTTTTCGCAGGCCCGCGACGGGGTAGCCGACCAGGGAAAGGGAGCGCGCCAGGACAGACGAGGAGCAACGGTGATCACTCCGGAGCAGCTCGCAGCCATGGCCGGCTGCACGGCTTACACGAGCGAGGGCCAGCGCGTGGGCGGGGTGGAGTACGTCCTGGTGGACGACACCACCGGCAGGCCCGAATGGGTACGCATCACCGACCGGGCCTCGGGGCTGGGCGGGGTCTTCGTCCCGCTGCGGCACGCGGTGCTGGAGGAGGGGCGCCTGGTCCTCCCGTATCCGGTGGCAGTGATCGAGGAGGCTCCGTGCGCGGCGCTGGACTGCGGCAGCGTGCTTTCCGTGGCGGAGGAGCAGCAGCTGTTCGGCCACTACGACCTGCGGGACGTGCGCGAGGAGGTCAACGCCGAGGCGGGCGCGGGCTGGGGGCAGATGGACCGGGCGCAGGCCATTCACGAGGGCACGGCCGGCCACGAGAGCACCCTGTCACGTCTACGGCCGGCCCGGCCCGGGCGGTGAACCGGGCCGGGCAGTGAACCGGCCACGCCCGGGCAGTGGACCGGCCACGCCCGGTCGGCGAACCGGGCCGGGCCGGGCGGCTGGGTGAGCCGGGGGCGCGGCGGGTCTGCCTGCCGCGTCAGACGGTGAGCACCGCCTTGCCCACGAGCTCGCGGGACTCGATCGCCTCGTGCGCCGACGCCGCGCGTTCGAGGGGGAAGGTGCCGCCGATCACCGGGCGGAGGGCGCCCTCCGCTGCCGTACGGAGAGCCTGCCCCGCGAGCTCGGCGTGTTCGGGGGCGGTCAGCTGGACGTCCCCTATGCCGAGCAGGCGGACACCCCGGGCTGCCGCGTCCGCCGGGTCCACCTGGGCGAAGCCGCCCGTGGGGGCGCCGTGGGCCGAGAACCGGCCGCCCTGGGCGACCAGGGCGAACGCGGCCAGGCCGACCTCCCCGCCCACCCCGTCCAGAACGACGTCAGCACCCGCGCGGCCCAGTGCCTCGCGGGCCCGCTCCACCCAGTCCGGGCCGGCCGCGTCGACGACGACGTCCGCGCCCAGTTCCCGGACCAGGGCGGTCTTGCGGTCACCACGTGCCACACCGATCACCCGGGCGCCCGCGGCCTTCGCGAGCTGGACCAGTACGGTGCCCATGCCGCCGGAGGCGCCCACGATCAGGACCTGCTCGCCCGGCCCGACAGCCGTGGTGGCCAGCAGCCTGGCCGCCGTCACCCCGTCGTGCACCAGGGCCGCTGCGTCCGTGAAGGAGACCCCGTCGGGCACGACGGCCAGCGCCTCGGCCCGGGCCACGGCCAGCTCCGCGTAGCCGCCGGTGGAGCCGATCGAGGCGACGACACGGCGGCCGGTCCACGCCGGGTCCACACCCTCGCCGGTCGAGCGGACGGTGCCGGCGATACCGCCACCGGGGACGTACGGGGGGACCACCGGGAAGAACGCCCGGCCCCAGCCGCTGCGCACCTGGGTTTCCACGTAGATCGTGTCCACGGCGGCGACGGCGACCAGCACCTGCCCCGGTCCCACCACCGGCTCGGGCACCTCCACCGGAACCAGTACCTCCGGACCGCCGAACGCGATCGCCTGTGTCGCGCGCATGGCACCCACCCCTCACCTCGGCCGCCGGACCCTCCGGCGGCCGTGCCGTGAGTCTCGAACATCAACTGCGGTTGAGGTCAACCGAGGGGCGCCGCCCCTCCCCTGCTCCCGGCGACCCGCCGTTCGGCGTCCCGGCCGCCGCGCGTCTCGTAGCGGCCGGCAGCCGCTCGTACGCGGCGAGTTCGTCGGGCCCGGGCAGGTGCAGCCGGGCCTCGGCCGAGGGGATGCGGTGCTCCAGGCCCAGGCAGGTCTTCAGCTCGCGGTAGTCGTGCTCGATCCGCCACCGGGCCTTCGCCAGCCGCACCAGAGGGCGGGGCGCGAGCCCGCTGTAGGCGGGCTGATGCGGCTCGGCATCCTCACCGTGGGCGGTCATCTCGCCCTTGGCCTGCAGGACGTAGGCCAGACCCCGGTCCTCCAGGCCGTGACGGAAGTCGGCGTTCGCGCCGTAGCCCGTGTCTGTGACCAGGGCGGCGGGCCGCAGGCCGGTGGCGGCGAGTTCGTCGAGCATCTCCAGCGCGAGCTGCCGCTTCGGGCGGTGATGTTCGCTGTCGGGGATCCGGCAGGCAGCCCGGCGTGCGGCCGCTTCGGGCCCGTCCCACGACTGTGGCAGGAACAGCCGCCATGACAGCGGGCACGAAGCCGTGTCCGAGGCGGCGTGGACGCTGACACCGATCTGGCAGTTGCCGACCTTGCCCAGCGTGCCCGAGTACTGGCGGGCCACCCCGGGCGAGGCAGTGCCGTCCTTGGGGAAACCGGTGTCGTCCACCACCCACACCTCAGGGCGGACCCCGGCCACCGCCCGCCAGGCCAGCCGGTCCCGCACGCCAGCGACCGGCCAGGTCGAGGACGTCATGAACTGCTGCAACCGCTGATGGTCAACCCCAAGACGCTCGGCCATCGGCTTCATCGACTTGTGTCGGCCGTCCAGCAGCAGACCCCGCAGATACAACTGGCCCTTCTCCAGCCAGTCCCGCCGCACCAACGGCGCGAACACCTCGGAAGCGAACCCCTCCAACCGGACCCGCACCGCCGCAAGCTCCCCAGCCCTCATACAGCCAGCGAACTACCAGACACCCGACGTGACAAGACCGGATAACAAAGCACTACTACCCCTTGGATGCCGAAGGGGCCGCCGTGACCGGGGGGCGGCCGGCGCCCGGGCCCTGGGAGGGCATGGCCGGGCCCTGCACCGGGCCGTGCGTGCCCGGTGACGTCGGAGGGGCCGGACGGCCCGAGGACGGCGGCGGGCTCGGGGTCGGCGTCGGTGTGACGCGGGGGCCCGGGCTCTGCGACGGCGGCACCGACGGCACCGCCGAGGGCGACGGACTCGACGGCGCGCTCGGGGTCGGGGCCGGCACGGGGGTGAGCTCCGGCGGCGCGGCGGGCGGGACCGGGCGCACCGGCGCCCCGTCGGGGCCGAGGACCAGGTAGCCGGCCAGCGCCGCCGCCGCCAGTCCGGACAGGCCCGCGAAGGCCCAGGCCGAGCGGCGCAGCCAGACGCGGGGCGCCGCGAGGTGCGGGCCGGGCGGGTCGGCCGGGCGCAGCGAGCGCACGGTCACCTCCTCGGCCCGGGCCTCCAGGGCCTCCCGGAGCCGGCGCTCCACGGGGCGTTCGCCGGTCATACCCGTCCCTCCAGAATCCGTTCCAGCGCGTCCAGGGCGCGGCTGGCGTTCGACTTCACCGAGCCCCGGCTGATGCCGAGGGTCTCGGCGATCTCCGCCTCGCTGAGGTCGGCCCAGTACCGGAGCACCAGGACCTGGCGCCGCCGCGGCGTCAGCCGGCCCAGCGCCGCCAGGACCTCGCGGTGGGCCTCGTCCAGGACGACGGACGCCTCGGCGGAGGGGACGTCGGCCGTGACCGGGGGGACCCAGGCGCGGGCCGTGCGGCGGCGGCGCAGCACGGAGCGCGCGGTGTTCACCACGGCGGTGCGCAGGTAGCCGAGCGCGTTGTCCACCTCCGCGATCTGCTCTCCGTACCGGCGGTAGAGGGCGGTGAAGGCGTCCTGCACCACGTCCTCGGCGGTGCCCAGGTCGTCGACGAGGAGCACCGCGAGGCGGACCATGGACAGCCGGTGGGCGTGGTACAGCTCGCTGACGGTCGGCGCGGGCGCGGTGTCGCCCGGGTCCCGGCCGGCCGGGCCGTAGGTGTACGGGTAGGGGCGCGCGCCGGGGCCGGCCGGCGGGGCGGGGGTTTCGCGGCGGGTGAGCCACCACCACAAGCCCCGCCGTGCCCGAGGGGATACGGGCACGGCGGGGCCGGCGGACGGTGCGAGTGCGAGCACGGGGTTCCTCAGTTGCCGGCGCGGCGCCGCACGGTGTAGAGGGCTCCCGCGCCCACGGCGACGAGCCCGGCCGCTCCGGCGCCGAGGGCGACGGTGGTCGCCGAGGAGCCAGTATGCGCGAGCTCGGAGCCCTCGCCGGAACCGGGCGCCGCCGACGGCTGTGCGCTGCCGGGCTGCGAGACGGACGGGCTGGGCTGGGCGCCCGGCGGCAGCGTGGGCACGGCCGAGGGCCGGCCGCTGCCGCCGCCCGGGTGGGTCGGGACCGGGCTCGGCTTGGCGCTGCCGGGGTGCGAGGGCACGGGGGTGGGCTGCCCGTTGGCCGACTGCGAGGGGGCCGGGTGCGGCGCCGCGGAGGTGGCGGGCGGCGCCGGCGTGGCGGAAGCCCCCTGCGCGGCGAAGGCCGGCCCGCCGAGGGCGACGACCGCCCCGGCGGCGGCAGCGACGGCGGCCGCCCGGCGGGCGGACTGGGGAATGCGCTTCAGGTTCTTCACGGTGCATCTCCACGGTCGGTTCGAGGGCGCGGAACTTCGCCCTTCACCCCCGCACGACGCGCGACCGCCCGATCGGTTGCCGCCGTTCCCGGAAATTTTTTCCGGGCCCTCCGTCAGGGGCGCGGCGGCGGCCACGGGACCTCGGCCAGCAGGGGCAGCAGGGTCTCCTCCTCGTGGTCGAGATGGGCCGTCAGCTCGGCCGTCATCCGGGCCAGTCCGGCGCGGAACCGCTCGGGGTCGGCGATCTCCACCCCGGCCAGCAGGGTGACGAGCTCCTCCTGGATCCGGGCGACCGTGCGGTGTTCCTCGCGCAGCCGCTCGAACGTGCCCGCCAGGTGCGGGTGGTGCGCGAGGGTCCCGGGGAAGATGTGCCCGTCCTCGCCGGCGTGGTGGAAGGCGAGGGCCTGGCAGAAGGCCAGGCAGCGCTGGCGGATCTGGAGTCCGAGCCCGGGTGCGGGCGGCCGGCCGGGTCCGGTGTGGGCGGCGCGGGCCGCGAAGTGGGCCTCGGTCTCGGCGCTGACGTGGCCGAGTTGCGCCCGCAGCCAGGTGTGGACCTCAAGGATCTTGTCGGCCAGGGTGCGGACCTCGCCCGGGGACCGCCATCCGTCGGGGGCGGCGGGCTCCAGGGCGACGACGGGGAGGAGGCGGTCGGTACGGGCCTGGTATTCGGCGAATCCGGGGGCCGTGCGCAGGACCTTCGCGAAGAGTTCCTCGCGCCGGGCCCCTTCGGCGGGGACGGCGAGGGCGTCGAAGGCGTCGGCGCCGAGCTCCACGCGGACCTGGGGGTGGGCGAGGAGGTTGTGGTACCAGGCGGGGTGGCGGGGTGCTCCGAGGTTGGAGCCCACCACCAGCAGGGCGTCGCCGTGGCGGACGTAGCCGAGCGGGGTGGTGTGCGGGGCGCCGGACCTGGCGCCGGTGGTGGTCAGCAGGAGCAGGTCGGCGCCCTCGAAGGGGCCGCCGACCTTGCCCCGGCGGGCCCGGAACTCCTCGATGACGGACTGGTTGAAGGAAAGGGGCGTGGGCACGGGTGTGTCTCCAGGCAGGGCTGGGCACGCCTGCGGGCACCTCCTGGGGAGGCGTCGGCGGGCGTACGCGGGAACGCGCGGGTGCGCGGAGAGGAAAGGGGTGCTGCGGCGCGAGGGGCCGGAGCGGCGCGGGAGCCGTGCGTACGGCTGCGCTACGTCAACTGCGGGGTGTGGATGGCCTGTTCATGGCGGTCCCCTGAAGTGAAGGGTGTTTCGCCCGATCTCCGGCCGGCCCACTGCTCTTTGGCCGGAGTCACGCGACACCGCCCGCTATTAGACGCGTCCGGCGCCGCGGTGTCAACGCCGTTGATCTTGGGCGAGGGTGCGCAGGGCCCGGCCCAGCAGGGCGACGCCCTCCTCCGTCTCGCCGGCCGGGCCGGCCGCGTAGCCGAGGATCAGGCCGGGCGGGCCGGGGGTCAGCCGGTGCCAGGAGAGGGGGTGGGTCTTGACGCCGAGGGCCAGTGCGCCGGTGGCCAGGGCGGTGTCGGAGAAGTCCGCGCCGTCGAAGGTGACCATCAGGTGCAGGCCCGCCGCCGCGCCGTGCACGCGGGCGCCGGGGAGGTGACGGGCGATCGCGTCGAGCATCGCGTCCCTGCGGCGGCGGTGGCGGCGGCGTACGAAGCGCAGGTGGCGTTCCAGTTCGCCCGTGTCCATGAGCCGGGCGAGCACGAGCTGGGCGAGGACCGGGTTGCCGAGGTCGGCGTGGCGCTTGGCCTCCACCACCTCGTCGCGCAGCCGGCGCGGCACCAGCAGCCAGCCCAGCCGCAGCGCGGGCGCGAGCAGTTTGGAGACGCTGCCCGCGTAGGCGACCGACTCCGGGGCCAGTGCCCGCAGCGCGGGCACGGGGGCGCGGTCGTAGCGGTGTTCGGCGTCGTAGTCGTCCTCCAGGACCAGCCCG
This sequence comes from Streptomyces sp. 3211.6, assembly GCF_003634815.1. Lineage (NCBI taxonomy): Bacteria > Bacillati > Actinomycetota > Actinomycetes > Kitasatosporales > Streptomycetaceae > Streptomyces > Streptomyces sp. 3211.6. Next base: position 717,755 of record NZ_RBXC01000001.1, read on the forward strand.
CCGGCCGCCGCCCAGGCCAGCAGCTCCCGGCGGCGCTCACCGTCGAGCACCACCCCGGTCGGGAACTGGTGCGCCGGGGTCAGCAGGACCGCCCCGGCTCCGCTCGCCAGCAGCGCGGCCACGTCGAGCCCCGCCCCGTCCACGGGCACCCCCACGGTCTCCAGCCCGCCGTGCTCCAACTGCTGCCGGGCCCCGAGCGAGCCGGGGTCCTCCACGGCCACCCGGCGCACGCCCGCGCGCGGCAGTACCCCCGCCAGCAACCAGAGGGCCTGGGCGACCCCGGCGACGACGACCACCTCGCCGGGGTCGGCGCGGACGCCGCGGTTGCGGGCCAGCCATCCGGCGACGGCCGCGCGCAGGGCGGGCGCGCCCTGCGGGTCCCCGTAGCCGAAGTCGGCGGCGGTGAGGCCGGCGAGCACCCGCCGCTCGGCCTGGAGCCAGGCGGTGCGGGGGAAGGCGGTGAGGTCGGGCACCCCGGGCGAGAGGTCGATCCGGCAGGGCACGGCACGCAGCGCGTCCACCGGTCCGCCGCGCGGGGCGGCCCCGGCCGGGGCGGCGGGGGCGGGTGGCGGGGCCGCGACGACCACCGTGCCGCCCCGGCCGCGGCCGGCCACCTGTCCCGTCTCGGCGAGCCGCTGGTAGGCCTCCGTCACCAGGCCGCGCGAGACGCGCAGTTCGGCGGCGAGGACCCGGCTGGCGGGCAGCCGGCTGCCGACGGGCAGGGTGCCGTCGGCGATGGCGGCGCGCAGCCGGCCGGCGAGCCATTCCGTGCGGCCGCCGGCGGGGGCGCGGCCGATGTCGAGCTGGAGGAAGTCGGAGCCGGCCGGATGGGCCGGGAGCGCCGCTATGGACCTGTCCTCAGGGGTTTCTTTGGACCTGCTCACCGGACCATTGTGCCTCCAGGCTGGTCCGTATGAGCGCCTCCACCCCTCCTTCCACGTCTCCCTCCCCCTCTCCCTCGCGTTCCGCCCCGCCGGTACGCCCGTCCCTCCTCCCCGTCTCCGTCCGCGAGCTGGCGCCGGGCGTGGCCGCCATGGTCCTGGTCGGCAGCAGCGTCACCGTCTCGCGGTCCCTGGCCGAGGCCCCGCTGTTCACCGCCCAGGCGGCGCGCTACGCGGCCGCGGCGCTGATCCTCGTCCTCCTGGCGCGGGCCACCGGGGTCCCGCTGCTGCGTCCCCGGGGGCGGGAGTGGCTGTGGCTGGCGGGGATCGCGGCGACCGGTCTGGTGCTGTTCAACGTGGCCGTCGTACGGGGGGTCGCGCATGCCGAGCCGGCGGTGATCGCCGTGGCCATGGCGTCCGCTCCGGTCCTGCTCGGGGTGGTCGGCCCCCTGCTGGAGGGGCGCCGGCCCAGCCGCCGGGTGCTGCTGGCGGCGCCGGTGGTGGTCGCGGGGGCGGCGCTGGTCGAGGGGAGCGGGCGCACGGACGCCGCCGGGGTGGGCTGGGCCGCGCTGGCGCTGGGCTGCGAGACGGGGTTCACCCTGCTCGCGGTGCCGGTGCTGGGGAGGCACGGGGCGTGGGGGGTGTCCGTGCACGCCGTGTGGATGGGAGCCGTGATGCTGGCGGGGCTGGCAGTGTGCACGGAGCCGCCGTCCGCGGTGACGGAGCTGGGGGCGGCGCAGTGGGCGGCGGTGGGCTACCTCGCGGTACTGGTCACGGCGGTGGCGTTCCTGCTCTGGTACCGCACGGTGGCGGCCGTGGGCTCCGGCCGGGCGGGGCTGCTGACGGGGGTCGCCCCGCTCGCGGCGGCCGGGGCGGGGGCGCTGACGGGCGGCGGGGTGCCCGGCCCGGCGGTGTGGCTGGGCCTGGTGGTGGTGATCGCCGGGCTGACGGCGGGGCTGCGCGCCGGCCCGAAGCCGGCCGGCTTCTGAACGGCCGGCGCCCGATGGGCCGGCGGCGGCCTCTTGATGGTGGCGTCGTCGTGGATCACAATCCGCAGATGCCGACGCAGCCGCGCACTCCCCCGGGCCGGCAGCCCGCGTACAGCAGCTGGATGCGGTACTTCTCCCCCGCCCCGGTCCACCGCCGGCTCGGCCTGGTCTGCCTGGGGGTGGGCGTGCAGCAGGGGGCGCTGCCGGTGGTCGGGCCCCGGGTCCTCGACCACCACGTGGCCGTCGTCCTCACCCGGGGCCGCGGCTGGTTCGGCCACGGCGGGCGGGCGCCGCAGCCGGTGGCCGCGCCCGCCCTGCTGTGGCTGGTGCCGGGGGTCGAGCACCACTACGCCCCCGACCCGGAGGGCGGCGGCTGGGACGAGTGCTTCGTCGATTTCACGGGCGCCGCCGTCGGCGCGTACACCGACCTCGGCTACATCACCCCGGACCGGCCCGTGGTGCCGCTGAGCGGGACCACCGGCGTGCGGCACGTGGTCGACGGGATCGCGCGGGCCGCCCGGCGCGGCGGGCCGCTGCTGGAGGTGGAGGCCGCGGCGCAGGTGCACGGGCTGCTGGTGGCGCTGCGCTACGCCCGGGCGGAGGTGTCCCGGGACGGGGAGGCGGTGGTGGACGCGCTGGCCCGGGACGCGCTGCTGCCGATCTCGGTGGCCGAGCACGCCGCACGGCTGGGCATGCCCCTGCCGGAGCTGCGCGGGGCGGTGCGGCGCAGCACCGGCGAGGGGGTCAAGGAGTACCTGCTCGGGATCCGGGTGAGCCGGGCCAAGGAGCTGCTGGCCCGGACCGATCTGCCGGTGGCGGGGATAGCCCGGCGGGTCGGGTACGAGGACCCCGCCTACTTCAGCCGGCTGTTCAGCCGCCGGGTGGGCATGCCCCCGGTGCGGTTCCGTGCCCAGCAGGCGGTGGGGGTCTCAGGCCACGGGCCGCCGGGCGTAGCAGAAGAGGTGTTCCTCCGGGTCGGCGAGCCCGCCGGCGGGGTGGTAGAGGGTGGTCTCGTGGTGCAGGACCTCCAGCCCGGCGGCCTCGATCCGGTGCAGGTACTCCTCGGCCGAGAGGCTGCTGACGGTGACCCGGTGGCCCATGAACTCGATGTCGAGGGCGTCGATGTCGCCGGGGACCGTGGCGACGACGAGGTAGCCGCCGGGCGCGGTCCAGGAGGCCAGCCGCTCCAGTGAGGCGGCGACCTCCCGCTGGTCCATCATCAGCAGGGGGAAGAAGGCGCAGACCGCGTCGAAGCCCCCGGCTCCGGGCGGTGCGTACGTGCGGACGTCGGCCTGTTCGAAACGGGCACCGGGGACCCGGGAACGGGCGAGGGCGACCATCTCCGCCGAGACGTCGATGCCGGTCACGGCGCAGCCCGCGCGGGCCAGGGTCTCGGCGGTGGGGCGGCCCGTGCCGCTGCCGACGTCGAGCACGCGGGCGCCCCGGGGCAGCCGCCCGGTGAGCCATTCCAGGGCCTCCCGCTGCGCGGGGATGGTGCCGAAGGCCTCCTCGTAGCGCCCCGCGAGCGCGTCGAACACCTCTGCGGCGGTCTTGCGACCCGTCATCGTGCGGCCTGCCTCTCATCGTCCTCCCCGGTGCTTCCGGGCCTCTCGGCGCAGGATGCCGCCGCGCGGGCCGCCGTACCGGGGAACGCGGAAATCCGGGACCGCGGAAATCCGGGAGGAGGAACCCGGGACGGAGGAAACCCGGGAGAGGAACCCGGGGAGGCGGGGAGGGCGTCAGCCGGAGACCGCCTCCCGGACCGCCGTCAGGAACTCGGGTGTCCCCGGGTGCGTCGGGTGGTGCGGGTAGGAGACGTAGACGGTGGCCGGCGGGGCGTCGGAGACCGGGAGGAAGCGGACGCCCGGGTGGCCGTGGCTCTCGGCGGTGCCGGCCGCCGCGAGCCCGAAGGCGCCGCCGGTGGCGATGAGGTTCAGCCACTCGTCGACGTTGCCGACCTCCACCGTCCGGGCGGGGCGGGCCTGCGGCGGCCACAGCTCCGGGGAGGCGGTGCCGGCCTCGGGCCATACGGCCAGGGGCAGTTGCGGGGCGGCGGTGAGTTCGGCCAGCAGGACGGCGTCCCGGCCGGCGAGCGGGTGGTCGTCGGGGAGGGCGGCGACCCGGTCCTCCGTGTAGAGGGCCTCGCTGCGGATGCGCGGGTCACCGGGGAGGGTGCGCAGCACGGCGACATCGGTCTCGCCGGTGGCCAGGCCCGCGGTGCCGTTGTCGCGCCGGACCACGTCGAGCGGGGTGCCGGGGTGGGTCCGGCGCCAGTTGCGCAGCAGCGGTACGGTCTGCTGCCCGAGCACGGCGCACGTGTAGCCGAGCCGCAGCGGGCGGGACACCGCCCGGGTGTCGGCGAGGGCGGCTTCCAGGCGGGAGAGGATGGCGCGGCCGTGTCCCAGCAGGGTGCTGCCGGCCTCGGTGAGGGCCAGGTGCCGGGACGAGCGGTCCACCAGCCGGACGCCGACGCGGGCCTCCAGCTGGGCCAGGGTCCGGGAGAGGGCCGGCTGTGTCATGTGCAGGCGGGCCGCGGCGGCGGTGATCGTGCCCGCTTCGGCCACGGCGTCCAGGGCCCGGAGGTGCCGCAGTTCCACATCGTCCATGCCTGTGGAGCATAGTCGCTGCCCAGACGGCATTTCCGGACGGGCGGCGCGGTCCATAACGTCGGAGGTGTGCGGGGGAGGTTCCCCCGGGCGACGGATCTCCGGAGGTCGGGATGAGGATTCTGCTGGTCGGCGCGGGCGGCACGCTGGGCACCGCGGTGCACAAGGCGCTCGCGGGGCGCGGGCACGAGGTGGTCGCGGTGGGCCGCTCCGGCGGCGACCTGGTGGCCGACGTCACGGACCCGGAGCAGGTGGCCCGCCTGTACGCCGAGGCGGGCCCGCTGGACGCGGTGGCGGTCGCGGCGGGTGACGCGGTGTTCCGCCCGCTGTCCGAGCTGAGCGCCGACGACTTCGGGGCGACGCTGCGCGGCAAGGCGCTGAGCCAGGTCGAACTGGTCCGCCAGGGTGCCCGGAACGTGGCCCCGACCGGCTCGTTCACCCTGGTCAGCGGCATCCTCACGGAGCAGCCGATCGTGGCCGGGGCGGCCGCCTCGGCGGCGAACGGCGCGGTGGAGGCCTTCGTGCGCGCGGCGGCGATCGAGCTGCCGCCGCAGCGGATCAACGCGGTGAGCCCGACGGTGCTGGAGGAGTCCCTGCCCGCCTACGGTCCCTTCTTCGCCGGGATGGAGGCCGTCCCCGCGGCCCGGGCGGCGGCGGCCTACGTGCGGTCGGTCGAGGGCGCGCAGACGGGGCAGGTCTACCGGCTCCACTGAGGCGGGCCCGGCGAGGCGGGACGGGTGAGGCGGGCCCGGGCCTCAGGGCCGGTAGCCGACGTTGAGCTCGGCCACCGAGGTCCAGGGGTTGCCGTTCACCTCCCGCGTGGCCCGGAGCTTCACGTAGCGGGCGGCCCGGGGGGTGAAGGCGGCGTCCTGCTGGGCCGTACCGTCGGGCCAGGTCCCGGAGGCGGCGGCCGGGCCCCAGGTGACCCCGTCGGCGGAGGTGAACACCTGGTAGTCGGCGATGCGCCCGTTGCTCTGCGTCTGGCGGGGCAGGACGTGCAGGGCCGAGACGGGGTAGGAGGCGCCGAGGTCGAGGGTGATCTCGTGCGGCATCGGCGCGGTGGCCGCGTACCACTGGGTGTGCCAGATGGTGGCGGGCTTGCCGTCGAGGACGTTCGCGGCGCTGCCGTTCTCCCCCGCCGTCTCCTGGCTGTCGACGGCGCTGACCCTCATCTTGTTCTGCGGGACGAGGAGTTCGCCGCCTCCGGCCGGGCCGAGGTCGTCCACGGTGAGGTCGTCGAGGACGAGGTCGGCCTCGTTGTGGGAGTCCTCGGCGCTGACCTTGCGGACGCCGATCCAGGCGTCGGCGCCGGCGGTGAAGGTCTGGGTGAAGGCGGTGGCCGTGCGGGCCTGGCCGAGGGCGGTGGCGGTCTCCGCCGAGCCGGAGCCGGTGACGAACCGGTAGTCCCCGGCGAAGCCGTTCTCGTAGCGGAAGCCGACCCGGTAGGCGTGCCCCGGGGTGAGCCGGAGGGTCTGCGGGAGGGTGCGGTAGACCAGGCCGGGGCGTTCCTCGTGCGATTTGAGGGAGTTCTGTCCGCCGATCACGTCGTCGACGAGTTTTCCGTTCCAGCCGGCCTGGGTGTAGGGGGCGTTGCGCTGGGCGATGTGCGTACGGGGGTCGGTGGCCGGTCCGCCGGCGCCGCCGAAGGCGAAGGGGCCCCAGCCGGCGTCCACGTTCTCGAAGTCCTCGGCGTAGGTGTGCCCGTTCAGCGGGGTGCGGGCGGAGCGCACCACGCGTACGTCGTCCAGCCGGACCGTGCCGGGTCCGGTGGCGGCGGACAGCGTGAGGAGGGCGGTGGACGCTCCGGCCGGGACGTCGAAGAGCACCTTCATCCGCTGCATGGTGGTGCCGTTCTTCTCGCTGCCGCCCAGAGCGTCGGCCAGCGGGGAGGAGTCGGCGTACACGGATTCCGGGCCGGCGGCGCCCGCCGGGGTGACGGCGAGGGTGGCGGCCCGGCCGGCCGGGGTGGAGACCCAGGCGGAGGCCGCGTAGGTGCCGGGGCTCAGGCCGGTGAGCCGCTGGGAGACGGCCGGGGCGGTCTGCGGGGCGAAGGTGAGCTCGTTCTGGCCGCGGTCGTTGCGGGTGACGGCGGCGCCGGCCCCGGTGACGGTCCAGGCCGCGAGATCGCCGGAGTTGAAGGAGGGGTCCGCTACCGGGGTGCCCTCGCCCCAGCGGGGGTCGGGCTGCGCGGGGGCGGCGCCGTCGGTGACCACGTACGCGGTCCGGGCGGCGGCGTCGATGGTGACCCGGTTTCCGGCTCCCGGGGTCAGGGGTCCGACGAGCTGCCGGCCGGTGTCGGTGAGCCGGTAGAGGGTGGGGCTGCGCCAGCCGTCGGGCAGCGTCCAGGTGGTGGGGCCGCCGGTGTCGTTCCAGTGGTAGAGCTTGCCGTCGCGCGGGAGCAGGTAGGCGGAACCGTCGAGGACGGTGCGGCCGCCGGTGGTGATGCGGCGGGTGCCCCCCGCGTCGGTGACGGAGGTGCCGTCGGCGAGGGTGATGGTGTCGGCGGTCCACTTCACGATCGGGGACTGCTGGAGGTACTTGGTCGGCAGGTCGGTGCCGAAGGTGGTGTTCAGGAAGGCGGGGTAGTCCGCCTTGCCCTGCCAGCCCTCGTAGGCGGTGAGTTCGGCGCCGCCGAGGAGGGGGTGGCGGGCGATCCAGTCGTCCTTGGCGTGGTTGGCGATGAACCGGGCGATGGTGGAGTTCACGCCCTTGAGGTCGCTGCCGCCGTAGTCGACGTCGGCCGCCCAGTGGTGCCACAGGGACTGCTCGGTGAGGGTGTTCGGGAACTCGGTGGCGAGCTGGAGGCCGAGGCCGGAGACCTCGCGCTGGAGCTTGCGGGAGACGTAGCCGTCGCCGTACCAGACGTCGACGTAGAGGAAGTCGAGGCCGGGCGCGGCCGCCTTGAGGTCCGCCAGGCGCTTGAGCCGCCCGCCCGACTGGCCGTCCTTGCGGGTGTCGACGTAGTAGGACTGGTCGAGCCAGTCCCAGCCGAGGCCGCCGCTCTGGTGGGCGGGGTCGAAGGTGGCGGAGACCGGGTACTCCTCGGTGGCGTTGACGTGCACGCCGAAGTCGGCGTTGTAGGCGTGGCCGGCGGTGGTGAGGGCGTTCAGGCCCTCGGCGCCGCCGAGTTTGGCGCCGATGTTCTTGTAGTCCATGTGCGCGGAGTCGTGGCCCTCGGAGGCGTAGCCCTTGAGCAGGACGAACTGGCCGAGGCCGTCGGTGGCGAGGCTGACCCGCTTGGTCTCGTCGAGGGTCTGGGCGAAGGGGTGGGTGGCCTGGGAGGCGAAGTTGAACGGGATCCGCTGGACCACCCGGCGGGCGGTGTCCTGCCAGCCGGTGGGCGGGGTCCAGATGTCCCGGTAGGCCACGGCGGCGTCCTGCCAGTCGACCACCGAGTCGGCGTTGCGGTCGCCGGTGACGGCGACCCGGACGTAGGGCAGCGGTTCGGTGTCGGTGTCGGCGGCGCCCTGGGCCCGGTAGAGCCAGGCCCCGCTCCACAGCCCGGCCCGGCGGTAGGAGCCGTGGTCGGTCACCCGTTTGCCGATCCGGCCGTTGTCGCGGGCGGTGCCGCCGGAGGGGGTGTCGTAGAGGGAGTTGGAGTCGATGGCGGCGGCCAGCCGGCCCGTGCTCAGGAGCCCGTACATCACGGTCGTCGCGGCGGGGTCCACCGGGGTGGAGGCGGTGACCGGTGTGAAGGTGTCGCCGGTGCCGGTGGTGGCGGTGTGCATCGTGGCGGTGGCCAGCGCGGCTCCCGGCTGGTCGCTGCGGACGCTGACGAGGGTGTGCTCCGGGATCTCGAAGCTGTGCACGCGCAGGGCGGGGGTGTCCTCGACGGCGGTGACCCGGAACTCCACGACCGAGCCCGTCACCGAGATCCGGGACCGGACGGTCACCCCGGAGAAGGCCATCGCGTAGTCCACCCCGGAGGCGGAGGGGGTGGAGGTGACGGCGGGGGTGTACGCGGTGCCGTTGACGAGGACGGAGCTCAGGGGGTCCTCGTTGCCGTGGAGCACGTCCCCGGTCGCGCGCCGGGTGTAGTCGAGGACGCGGGGGAAGGCGGGGTCCACGCGGACGGACAGCTCGGGTGAGGTGATCGTCACGGGTGCCGCCGCGGCCGGGACCGCCGCGGCCGGCCAGGGCGCCAAGAGGGCGGCGAGGAGACCGGACACCGCGGCTGCGGCCGGCCAGAGGGGGGTGCGCATCGGGCCTCCGGGAGTCGGCGCTTGGCACGTACGGGAAGACCGCACGACTCCCTGCGGAGCGCGGCGGTCCGCTCACTGGCCTGCCAGCTTGCGGACCCCGGGCGCCCGGGCCCATGGACAAACCGCCGCCGCCTCCTGGACTTACCGGTCGGTCCCGGCGGGCACCAGGACGACGGCCGTGCCGTACGCGCACACCTCGGTCCCGACGTCGGCCGCGTCCGTGACGTCGAAGCGCATCATCAGCACGGCGTTGGCGCCGCGCGCCCTGGCCTGTTCGATGAGCCGGTCCATGGCCTGGTTGCGGGTCTGCACCAGGGTCTTGGTGAGGCCCTTCAGCTCGCCGCCGATCATGGACTTCAGACCGGCGCCGATCTGACTGCCGAGGTGCCGGGAGCGCACGGTGAGCCCGAACACCTCCCCGATGACCTGCTCGACCCGGTAGCCGGGCACGTCGTTGGTCGTGACGACCAGGACTCCGGTCTGCTGGGCGCCGGGGCCGCCGCCGTAGTCTTCGATACCCATGCGCCCCACTGTGGCTCCGGGCGCTGCCCCCCGCATCCGCTGGGCCGTCCCGCCGCGCGGACCGACCCCACAGCCCGGGGACAGGTTGGGCATATCGGGCTAAACAGCGGCGCGCCGCCGGGAGCCCGCGCGGTCCCCCTGGTCATAGTCGTCCCTGGCGGCCGCCGGGCCGCCGCGCCCCTCCGCGCATCGCGGCCGGGGCGGGAGTCTTTTCCAGAGGAGCCGCACATGCTCAAGCCCACCAGGACCATCCTCGCCCTGGCCGCCGGAAGCCTGGCGCTCGGCCTGGTCGGCGGGGGCGCCGCCGTCGCGGACCAGGGCCCGGCGGCCCAGGGCACGGCCCGGCACCACGCTCCCGGGGACGGGAGGGACGGCCACGACGACTACGACGAGGACGGCTACGGCAGCCACCACTACTCCCTGGGGAAGGTCGTCTCGCGCGGTCCGCTGAGCGTGCGCAGCAAGCCGACCACCCACTCGCACCTGCAGTACAAGGTGTACCCGCACGAGACGCTCGCCCTGAAGTGCAAGACGCGCGGTGAGAACGTCGCCGGGAACGACCTGTGGTACCTCATCGACCCGGGTGACGACGACCGCGACGACCGCGACGACTGGGCGGACGGCACCGACGGAGAGGGCCGCAAGAAGGCCCGCATCGGCAAGGACCGCGACGGCTACGAGCACGACTGGGTCTCGGCCCGCTACGTCAAGGACCTCAAGCGCGTCCGCTGGTGCCGCGACTGACCGCGCTCCCGGGCCCCACGTCCCGGCCCGCCGCGCACGCCGCTCCCCTGCCGGCGTGCGCGGCGGCGTGCGCGGGGTCCCGCGTCAGAAGTCCCCGTAGTTGACCTGCCAGGTGGGCAGGCCCATCCGGCGCCAGATGGCGACCACCCGGTCCCGGTCGTCGAGCGACACCCGGACCGCGTAGCGCTCGCGCACGTGCGCGTCGAACAGCTCGGCCTTGACCACGTCGTCGCGGCGCGTGTCCCCCGCCGCGCGCATCCACAGTTCGTCGTACGGCACTTCGTGCGCCCGCAGCCAGGACTCGGTCTGCGGCCGGTGCTCCTCGCTGCGCCCCGACAGCAGCACGAGCCGGTCCCCCGCGCGCCGGAACGCCTCCAGGGCGTGCCGCACCGGCTCGTTCAGCAGGTCGGTCTCGCAGCGCGAGAAGTCGTACGGGCCCCGGTCCCCGGTGAGGGCCAGCGTCCCGTCGATGTCGCACATCACGGCGTCCGGCAGCGCCGGGTCCGCGACGTACGGCCGTACCGGCGGCTGGTCGTTGAGCCATTCGGCGGTCAGCCGCCAGCCGCCCTTGCGGGCCTTGGCGTGCTTGTCGGCCAGGATCCGGATGATCTCCTCGCCCACCGGCCGCTCCCGCGCGGCGTCCCGGCGCAGGCACTCCTCCACGGGCACGTCCGTGAAGTCGTGCACGACGAACCGGGCCCGGCCGGCCACCGCCGCCTTGAGCCGCTTGGGGATGTGCGAGGTCAGGTGGGTGTTGTCGACGACCACGTCGAAGCCGTCGGCGACGGCCGCGGCGACCGCGGCGTCCTGGACGGCGAGCACGGTCTGCTCGTGCCGGTACGAGCGGCGCCGCTCCGGGTCGGGCACGTCGAGCATGGCCCGCAGGTCGTCGAGGTTGACCCGGCGGATCCGGCCGGCGGCCTCGGCCTGGAGGGCGCGGGCGGCGGTGGTCTTGCCCGAGGCCGGCAACCCCGTCATGACGTGGACCACGGGGAGTTCGGGCTCTTCGGACACGGTGTCAGTTCTCCTCGTCGGTGGTGAAGGGATCGGCCGTCGCCGGCCGTACGGCCCGCCAGGTGACGAGCTCGGTGGTGCGGCCGTCGAGCCGCATGAACATGGCGGCCCGCAGGTCGCCGTCGGGGATCTCGCGCACGGCGCGGGCGAAGGCGCCCCGGTCGTCCGCCAGGTGCTCGAACCGCTTGTAGGTCTCGTCGACGGCCCGCTCCCGGCGCTCGAACTCCTCCTCCAGGCCCGCGATCACCTCGCGCACCCAGGTGTCGAACTCGTCGGGCACCTGCTCCAGCAGCGCGTCCAGGGGCCGGCCGCCCCGGGAGCGGATGCCGCCGAGTTCGGCGAGGGAGAGGCCCAGGCCCTGGGCGAGGCGCTTGGCGGAGGTCCCCGCGAAGCGCTGGATGCCGTGGCTGCGCCAGACGTCCCGCTCGGTGACGCCGGTGAGCAGCTTGTGCAGGCGTACGTACTCGGAGAGCTTGGCCTTGGCGCGGACGCCGGAGGCGAACCGCAGGACGAAGCCCTCGGCGTCCATGCCGGTCGCGGAGGCGCCGCCGGGCAGGGTGTTGGACTCGGTCAGCGCGAGGAGTTCGGACAGCGGCATGGCGGGCCACACCCGGACCACGGAACCGATGCCCTCCCAGTGGGCGGCGGCCTCGGCGAGCGGCACCTCGGCCCCGGTCGGGCCGAAGGCCGCGAGCAGGACGAGGTCCCGGCGGTCGCCGTAGTCGACGACGATCCGGTTCTGCGGGTACAGGATCTCGGCGAGGTAGGTGGTGCCGGGGACGAGCGCCCCGGTGTCGCAGGCGTCGAGGCGGCGCTGCGCCCAGGAGGCCTGGGTGCTGACGAAGGAGCCCTTGGAGGCGACGTGCCAGCGGCCCGCGTAGTGGAAGACGACGGCGAGGCTGCCGTCGACCTTGTCGTAGACCTCGAACGGCTCGTCGGGCAGGGCGGGGGCGTACGGCCGGCCCGATGCGTGCTCGCCGACGTTGAAGAACTTCGGCAGCGGCAGCGCGACGACGGCTCCCGTGGCGTCGTCGGCGACGAGGCCGCGGCAGCGCACGGTGACCTGGTTCCAGACCTGCTCGTACTGCGCGGTGCGCGTGTACGTGTAGATGGACAGCGGCAGTTCGGGGTGCCGCTTGCGGGTCACGTACCCGGCGTCGACGGCTTCCGCAAGTGCCTGTGCGGGCAGCAGGTCATGGAGAGTCAGGCGGTCCTGGCTCATGGGTTCCTCCCGGTTCGAGACGGCTCATTCTCACGTGCGGGAGGGGCCTGCCGGTACTCAATTAGGACTGGTCACCGGCCTGTAGCGGGGCTGTGACACGGCCGCGGCGAGCGGAGGGGCCGCGGCGTCAGGCGGACCCGCGGCGGCCCGGGCGGCGCGAGAGCAGGAAGGCGGCGGACGTGAGGGCCCAGGCGGCGACCGCGATCCACAGCAGCACCTCCCCCAGCGGGCGGAGCCGTTCGGGGCCGGTGGTGGCGGCGATGGTGAGGCAGGCGGTGGCGGTCATGCCGAGGGGGAAGACCGTGGACCAGCGCCGGATGTCGTAGCGGGGGCGGGGGCTGCGGACCTCGGCGACGAGCAGGACGGCGTACCAGACGAGCGAGAGGCCGAGGGCGGTCAGGGTGGCGGCGCGCAGGGCCGTGTGCACCGGGCCGGCGGCCCCCACGGGCGAGGCCGTGAGCCTGGCCCCGGCGAGGGCGGTGATGGCCAGGGAGCCGCCCGCGACCCAGTGGTCGCCCGCTCCCCGGAGCACCTCGCGGAAGTCGAAGCGCCGCAGGGCGAGGACGTACAGCAGGACGCCCAGGCAGAAGCAGGCCAGCGCGGCGGCGGCGAGCCAGTCGAGGCCGTGGACGGCGGCGAGCGCCGCCGACAGGACGGCGAGGCCCTGGGTGGCGACGCAGCCGAGGAAGACCACTCCGGGCATCCGGCGCCGCCAGTGCCGTACGACGGACAGGAGCAGCCCGGGCCAGAGCAGGGCGGCCAGGACCAGCAGGGCGGCGGCCGCGTCCTGCCGGCCGAGCTGGGACAGCCGGGTTCCGAGGACGGTGGTGGCGGCGACGGCGGTGAGGGCGGCCGGGGTGTCGGCGTCGGCTCGGAAGCGGCCCCGGTCGCCGGCGAGCCGGACGGTGAAGTCGGCGGCCAGGAGCAGCCAGAGGGCGGCGGAGACGGCCAGCGCGGCGAGGGAGAGGAGGCTGTGGCCGGTCAGTTCCAGGCCGACGGAGAGGATCCCGGCGGCCATGACGGCTCCGCCCGCGGCGGGTGGGAGGCCGGCCCACCGGTTCCGCAGGGGGCTCCGGCTGCGCATGGCCTCACAGTACGCCGCGGGTGCGGAACTGGACGCTGATGCGGGGCCCGACGGCGCGTGCCGTCTTGGGGACGGCGTGCTCCATGGTGCGCTGGCAGGAGCCGCCCATCACGACGAGGTCGCCGTGGCCGAGGGGGAGGCGCAGCAGGGTGGGGCCGCCGTCGCGGGGGCGCAGGACGAGGTCGCGGGGGTCGCCGACGGAGAGGATCGCGACGAGGGTGTCCTCGGTGGCGGAGCGGCCGTGGCGGTCGCCGTGCCAGGCGACGCTGTCGCGGCCGTCGCGGTAGAGGCAGAGCCCGGCGGTGACGAAGGGTTCGCCGAGTTCGGGGGCGTAGTGGGCGCCGAGTCTCTCGCGGGCCTCGGTGAGGACGGGGTGCGGCAGGGGGTCGCCGGCCCCGTAGAAGGCCAGCAGCCGGGGCACCTCCACCTCGCGCTCGTACATCTGGCGCCGCTCGGCGCGCCAGGGCACCTCGGCGGCGAGGTGTTCGAACAGGGCGTCGGCTCCGGTCAGCCAGCCGGGGAGCCGGTCGACCCAGGCCCCGGCCCCGAGTCCGGTGCGCTCCAGCGGCGAGAGGGGGCCGAGGCGGATCTCGTCGGTCTGGTCGAAGAGGGAGCCCTGGAGTGCGTGCATGGTTCCAGCCTACCCCTCCACTCGAACGGATGCTCGATTTACCGGCGCGTGAATACCGGGTGGGGATCTGGCGGGACGGGCCCGGGGAGGCGATCATGGGCGGGCGCCAGGCCACCAGCCGGGCGTTCCCGCCGTCCCGGCCATCCGCCCAGGAGGTACGTGTGTCCGTCGCGTCGAGTTCTGCTTCCGGGAGCACGGAGGTCCCGCTCCTGGAGGAGACGATCGGGGACAACCTCGACCGGACCGCGCGGACCTTCCCCGGCCGCGACGCCCTCGTGGACGTGGCCGCGGGCCGCCGCTGGACCTACCGGGAGCTGGCCGCCGACGTGGACGCCCTCGCCCTCGGGCTGCTGGACCTCGGGATCGTCCAGGGGGACCGCGTCGGCATCTGGGCGCCCAACCGCGGCGAGTGGACGCTCGTGCAGTACGCCACCGCGAAGATCGGGGCCATCCTGGTCACGGTCAACCCGGCGTACCGCTCGCACGAGCTGGAGTACGTGCTGAACCAGTCCGGGATCCGGCTGCTGGTCGCGGCGGAGCGCTTCAAGGCCTCCGACTACGCGGGGATGATCGAGGAGGTCCGGCCCCGCTGCCCCGACCTGGAGTTCACGGTCCTGTTCGACGGGCCGCAGTGGGAGTCCCTGCTGGAGCGCGGGCGCCACGGGGATCCCGCGGTGCTGGCGCGGGCCCGGGCGGGCCTGCACCCGGACGACCCGATCAACATCCAGTACACCTCGGGCACCACGGGCTTCCCGAAGGGCGCCACCCTCTCCCACCGCAACATCCTCAACAACGGGTTCTTCGTGGGCGAGCTGTGCGGCTACACCGAGGCGGACCGGGTGTGCGTACCGGTGCCCTTCTACCACTGCTTCGGCATGGTCATGGGCGCACTGGCCTGCACGAGCCACGGCGCGGCGATGGTGATCCCGGCGCCGTCCTTCGACCCGGGCGCCACCCTGGCGGCGGTCGAGGCCGAGGCCTGCACCTCGCTGTACGGGGTGCCCACCATGTTCATCGCCGAGCTGGCCGCGCCCGGCTTCGACGGCTACGACCTGTCGAGCCTGCGGACGGGGATCATGGCGGGCTCGCCGTGCCCGGTGGAGGTGATGAACGAGGTCATCGAGCGGATGGGGATGACCGAAGTGTCCATCTGCTACGGCATGACGGAGACCTCGCCGGTGTCCACGCAGACCCGCGCGGACGACTCGGTCGAGCGGCGGGTTTCCACCGTCGGGCGGGTGGGCCCGCACCTGGAGGTCAAGGTGGTGGATCCGGCGACGGGCCGGACGGTCCCCCGCGGCACCCCGGGCGAGCTGTGCACCCGCGGCTACTCGGTGATGATCGGTTACTGGGGGGAGCCGGACAAGACCGCCGAGGCCGTGGACCGGGAGGGCTGGATGCACACCGGCGACCTCGCGGTCATGGACGCCGACGGCTACCTGAGCATCACCGGGCGGATCAAGGACATGGTGATCCGGGGCGGTGAGAACCTCTACCCGCGCGAGATCGAGGAGTTCCTGCACGCCCACCCGGACGTCCTCGACGTCCAGGTCGTCGGCGTCCCCGACGCCAAGTACGGGGAGGAGCTGATGGCCTGGGTGCGGATGCGGGAGGGGGCCGAGCCGCTGACCGCCGAGTCGGTGCGCGCGTACTGCGAAGGCCGGCTCGCCCACTTCAAGATCCCGCGCTACGTGCACGTGGTGGACGAGTTCCCCATGACCGTCACGGGCAAGATCCGCAAGGTGGAGATGCGCGCGATGGCCACCCGCCTGCTGGAGCAGGGCTGAGGAGCTAGCAGGGGTAGCGGGAGCGGTCGGCGCGGAACTCGTCCCAGGTCCACAGGAGCTGGCGGCGGGCCATGACGCCGACCGCGTGGCGGCGGTACCGCGCGGTGCCGCGGACGTCGTCGATGGGGTTGCAGGAGGCGGCCGCGAGGTCGCCGAACTGCTTCACCACCGAGGGGCCGAGGGCCGTACGGGAGTCCCAGAGGCCCTCCTCCGCCAGCACCGCCTCCAGGAACTCCTCGGCGGCGCGGGCCCGGACCGGGGTGGGGGCGGCCGAGCCGATGCCGGTGCGGACCGAGCGGGTGCGCGGGTGGAGGGCCAGGCCGAAGGCGCACACGGCGATGACCATCGCGTTGCGGGTGCCCACCTTGGAGAACTGCTGGGGGCCGTCGGCGACGGGGACGCGGATGGTCTTGATCAGTTCGTCGGGGGCGAGGGCGTTGCGTTTGACACCGGTGTAGAACGCGTCGACCGGGATCATGCGCGTGCCGCGTACGGACTCGGCCTCGACCTCGGCGCCGGCGGCGAGCAGCGCCGGGTGGGCGTCCCCGGCGGGCGAGGCGCAGCCCAGGTTGCCGCCGACGCTGCCGCGGTTGCGGATCTGCGGGGAGGCGACGGTGCGCGAGGCGAGCGCGAGGCCGGGCAGGGGGCCGCGAAGCTCCTCGATGATCCGGGTGTAGGGGACGCAGGCGCCCAGGCGGACGGCGTCCCCGTCGGTCTCCCATGCCTGGAGGAGGGCGATCCGGTTGAGGTCCAGGAGGTACTCGGGCCTGCGGAGGTCGAAGTTGATCTCGACCATCACATCGGTGCCTCCGGCGATCGGCACGGCCGACGGGTGTTCCGCCTTGGCGGCGAGCGCCTCCCGCCACTGCGCGGGGCGAAGGAATTCCATGTCCGCCTCTCAGTCCTCGTACGGTTCCCTGTCCTCGTCGCCCGCCCGGCCGAGCCGGGCGAGGACGAGGACCGTGTCGTCGGTCGCTCCGTCGGGCAGCAGGGCCGCCAGGATCCGGTCGGCCTCCTGCTCCAGCGGTCCGGCCGCCCGGGCCAGTTCGGCGCGCAGGGCGTCGAGGCCCGCGTCGATGTCCCGGCCGCGCGTCTCGACCAGGCCGTCGGTGTACAGGGCCAGGACGGCCCCGTCGGGCAGTTCGGTCCGGGTGGAGCGAAAGGGGACGCCGCCGACCCCGAGCGGGACGCCGAGGACGTCCCCGAGGGTTTCGACCGTGCCGTCGGGGTGGCGCACCAGCGGCGGCGGGTGACCGGCGTTGGCGATGCGGGCACGGCCGGTGCGGGGGTCGTAGACGACGTAGAGGCAGGTGGCCAGTTCGATGCCCGACTCCTGGGCGGCCGCGTCCAGTTCGGCGAGCAGCCCCTGCGGCTCCGGGCTGTGGCGGGCCAGGGCGCGGGCGGTGATGCGCAGCCGGCCCATGGAGGCGGCGGCCGGCACGCCGTGTCCCATGACGTCGCCGACGACGAGGGCCACCCGGCCGTCGGGCAGGGCGATCACGTCGTACCAGTCGCCGCCGACCTCGATGGCGCGGCTGCCCGGCAGGTAGCGGTGGGCGACGCTCACGTGCGCGGTCGTGTCCGGGGAGGTGGGCAGCAGGGCGCGCTGCAGGGTGAGGGAGATGTCCTGGACCCTGCTGTAGAGGCGGGCGTTGTCCAGGCACAGGGCGGCGCGGGAGGCGAGTTCGCCGGCGAGGCCGAGGTCCTGGTCGGTGAAGGCGGGACGGTCGGCGGAGCGGCCGAAGACGGCGAAGCCCTGGACGACGCCGCGGGCGATGAGCGGGGCGATCAGCACGCAGCCCAGGCCGCTGTCGAGGAGCCGGCGGGCGCGCTCGTGGTCGCCGACGGTCCGGGCCGCGAACTCCTCGTCGACGACGACCCGGATCGGGCGGCCGGTGCTCAGCATGCGGTGGATGCTGGAGCCCGGCGGGTACGTCACCCGGTCCAGGGCGGACACCAGCTCGGGGGCGGGCGGCGGCAGGACGGTTCCGGCGGCGATCCGGCGGGTGACCAGCGGGAGGTCCGGGTCGAAGGCCTCGGAGGGGGACGTCCACTCGACCATCTCCACCACGGAGCCGTCGCAGAACTCGGGCATGGTGGCCTCGACCAGCTCGCGGGCGGTGGTGTCCACGTCCAGGGTGGTGCCGATGCGGGCGCTGGCCCGGTCCAGCAGGGCCAGGCGCCGGCGGGCGGCGGTGGCCTCCAGCAGGGCCCGCTCGCGGTCGGTGACGTCGACCAGCAGGCCGCCGACGCCGGGCCGGCTGCCGGCCGTCCCGCTGAGCGGGAAGAGGCTGACGGCGCGCACCTGGTCCACGTCGGGGCGGCCGGGCGTGCGCATCGGGACCAGGACACCGACCAGCGGGCGGCCCTCGTCGGCCACGGCGCGCAGCATCCGCCGGAACTCGCCGCCGTCGGCGGTGATCATGATCTCGGCGGTGTCGCGGCCGAGGTGGTCGGCGACGGGGATGCCGTCCATGTCGGCCAGGGCCTGGTTGAGGTGGACGTAGCGCAGCTCCTCGTCGAGCATCACCAGGCCGATGGGGCAGGTCTCGAAGAGGGCGTCGAGGAAGGCCAGGTTGGTCTTGACCCGGTCGAGTTCCTCGCCCCTGCTGGCCAGCGCGATGACCACCGTGCCGTCGGGGTCGGCGCTGCCGCCGGCGCTCCCGGTCACGGGGAAGACGCGGAACCCGCAGTCCAGGACGGTGCCGTCGCGGTGCAGGACGGGCAGCCGGACCCGCCAGTAGCCCAGCGCCAGGGCCCGCTCGACCAGTCTCTCGGCCGGGCCGGGTCCCTCGGCGGGGGCGGGGAAGAGGGCCGCGGCGGGCCGGGAGAGCGCGGTGCCGGCCTCGTACCCGAAGAGGTCCTGCGCGCCCGGGCCCCAGTAACGGACCCGCCCGGCCGTGTCGAGGCCGAGGACGGCGACGGGCACGTGCTCCAGCAGGGACCCCGGCTCCGACGGGATCGGCCCGGGTGCCCGCGCGCCCCCCGGCTGGTCCGACGGCACGAGTGGCCTCCTCTGCCCGGGGCACGCCGTGGCCGCCCGCCCACGCGGCGGAGGGCCCCCTCCATTCTGCGCGTCCTCACCCGGCACGGCCCCCGGGACGCGCGGTGCGTGCCGGGGGCGCGGGACGACCCGGGCCGGGGAGCCTTGCCCGGGCGTCCGCTACCGGGCCCCGGCGGGGCCGCCGCGGCGGGGCTCAGCCCTGGGCGAGCGGGGTGTTCGCGGTGGGGGTGCCGTCGGTGCCGGAGAGGGTCACCGCGTGGCGGACGCCGTCCGGGCCCAGCACCACGGCCTGCCAGGCGCTGCCGCCGCCCTGCTGGGGGACCGCCCGCAGGGCCTCGACCTTGCCGCCGGGCACGGTCGCGGCCGCCTTCTGCGCCGCCTGGTCGATGGGCAGGGCGGGCAGCGGGACGGGAGCCCCCGCACGCTTCTTCGCGGACTCCCCGCGCGCGCCGGCGGCCCCGTCGCGGACCTTCGGGTCCCTCGGGTGGGGGCGCTCGCCCTTGGGTCCGTGGCCGCCGCCGTGACCGCCCTCGTGGTCGGGCGCGGACCAGCCCGGGCGGCCGTCCTTCGCCATCGGCTCGTGGTGCCCGTGGTGGTGGCCCGCGACCGCCACGGCCGCGGCCCCGCCGCCCACGATCACCGCGGCGGCCGCCCCGGCCACCGCCCAGCGCGCGCCCGCGCCACGGGGCACCACACGGCCCACGCGGGCGAGGCGGCCCTTGCGCTTGGCCGGGCCCTCACCGGCCACGGCCTCGGGCTCCGGTCCGGAGGTCTGCTCGGGCTGCGGGAAGGACTCTGACATGGCGGGACTCCTCGGAAGACCGCCGGGCACCGCACCCGGCTCGTCGCAGAGCCTGCCGAGGCGATGCTGAAGCCCACCTGAAGCCCGCTGAAGACCTCTTCAGCAAGCCGCCGGCCGGGCCTGAGACCCTGGTCGGCATGCGCGTACTGGTGGTGGAGGACGAACGGCGGCTGGCCGCCGCCCTGCAGCGGGGCCTGCAGTCCGAGGGGTTCACGGTGGACGTGGCCCACGACGGCCCGCAGGGGCTGTGGCTGGCCTGCGAGCACGACTACGACCTGATCGTGCTCGACATCATGCTGCCCGGCCTCAACGGCTACCGGGTGTGCGCCCGGCTGCGCGCGGCCGGCAACGAGGCCGGGATCCTGATGCTCACCGCGAAGGACGGCGAGTACGACGAGGCGGAGGCCCTGGACACCGGCGCCGACGACTTCCTCTCCAAGCCGTTCTCCTACCTCGTCCTGGTCGCCCGGCTGCGCGCGCTGGGCCGGCGCACGGGCCGCCGCGGCCCGCAGGCCCTGCTCCTCGGCGACCTCCTGCTGGACCCGGCCCGCCACCTGTGCTCGCGCGGGGAGACGGAGATACGGCTGACGGCGAGGGAGTTCGCGGTGCTGGAGTACCTGGCCCGGCGGCCCGGCGAGGTGGTGCCCAAGCGGGAGATCCTGGAGCAGGTGTGGGACAGCGCCTTCGACGGCGATCCGAACGTGGTCGAGGTGCACGTCAGCGCGGTGCGCCGGAAGATCGACGCCCCGTTCGGCCGGTCCGCCCTGGAGACCGTGCGGGGCGTCGGGTACCGGCTGGCGGCCGACGGTGGCTGACGTCGCGGGGCGCGGCCCCCGCTCCCTGAAGACGCTGCCGCGCCGGCTGCGGTCGCGCCTGCGCGGGCTGCGGCCCGTCACCGTCCGCGCGCGGGCCACCGCGGGCGCCGTCGCCGTGGTGGCCGTCGCCCTGGCCGTGGCCTCGGTCGCGCTGCTCGGGCTGCTGCGGGCCGGCATGCTGCGCAACGCCGAGCGCGACGCCGAGGAGCAGGCGGTGGCCATCGCGCAGCTCGCGGCCGGCGGCCGCCTCGACCGGATGCGGGCACCCCTGCACGGCACCGACTTCGTCCAGGTGGTCAACGCCCGCGGCCGGGTGCTGCGCGCGACCCCGAACCTGGCCGGCCTGCCCGCGCTGGGACCCGCCGCCGGGGCCCGGCGCCCGGGCACGCTGTTCCACACCTGGCGGATCCGCCCGCTCGGCGGCGAGCACCGCCAGCGGGTGGTCGAGGTCACCACGCAGACGCCCGACGGCCTGGTCTCCGTCTACGTCGGGACCTCGCTGCGGGACGTCGACGCCGCCGACGACACCACCACCGCCGCGCTCGTCGTCGGCGGGCCGCTGCTGCTGGCGCTCGTGGCCCTGGTGACCTGGCGGGTCACCGGCCGCGCGCTGCGGCCCGTCGAGGCGATCCGCGCCGAGGTCGCCGAGATCAGCGACCGCGACCTGCACCGCCGCGTCCCGGTGCCGCCCACCGGGGACGAGGTGGCCCGGCTGGCCCGGACGATGAACACCACCCTGGACCGGCTGGAGTCCTCCGGGACCCGCCAGCGCCAGTTCATCGCCGACGCCTCGCACGAACTGCGCAGCCCGCTGACCGTGCTGCGCACCCAGCTGGAGGTGGCGCTGGCGGTCCGGGACCCCGAGCTGTGGCCGGAGCTGATCAGCGGGGCGCTGGAGGACACCGACCGGCTGGAGCGGCTCTGCTCCGACCTGCTCCTGCTCGCCCGTATCGACGCGGCCCAGCCCGCCGCGTCCGTCCCGCTGGACCTGGGCGGCCTGGTGCGGGACGCGGTGGACGCGCGGCTGGGCGACCGGGTGCCCGTGCGCGTCCGGGCCGGGGACGGGGTCGTGGTGGAGGGCAGCGAGCTGTGGCTGAGCCGGGTGGTGACCAACCTGCTGGACAACGCCCAGCGGTTCGCCGCCGGGCGGGTGGAGCTCGCGCTGCGCACCTCGGGCCCGCCGGACGCGCGGACCGCCGTCCTGGAGGTGTGCGACGACGGGCCCGGCATCCCGGCCGCCGACCGGGAGCGGGTCTTCGAACGGTTCACCCGGCTCGACGACGCCCGCAGCCGCGACCACGGCGGCGCCGGCCTCGGGCTGGCCATCGCCCGCGACCTGGCCGCCCATCACGGGGGCACGCTGACGGCCGAGCCCTCCCCCGCCGGCGCCCGCCTGGTGCTCCGCCTCCCGGTGCTGCCGCCCGGTGCCGGGGTGCACTGACCGGGCGGACCGACGGGGCGCACTGACGGGGCGTCCCCTCGCGCGGGGCTTCAGGACCGGACCATCCTCCATTCCACACCTGCCATCCATATGGCTGTTTCCACAAGCATCTGCAAGGCCGTGTACGAACGGGCCCTCGTGGATGCAGGATGCATCCATGAATGTACGCACTCAGGACGGCAGCGCCGGGGACGTCGATTACGGAGCCATCGGCTCCGGCTGTTCCTCGTTCCGGCGGCCCGACACCCGTATCGCGCGCTTCATCGCCGAGGCCCTGGGCGACGCCCGCACGGTCCTCAACGTCGGCGCCGGCGCCGGATCGTACGAGAACGCGGCGCGCGAGGTGACCGCGGTCGAGCCCTCGCGGTCCATGCGCCTCCGTCGGCCGGCCCGCCTGGTGCGCGCCGTCGACGCCTTCGCCGAGGACCTGCCCTTCGCGCACGGCGCGTTCGACGCGGCGATGACCCTGTTCAGCGTGCACCAGTGGAGCGACGTCACCAGGGGCCTGCGCGAGATGCGGCGGGTCACCCGGGGACCGGTGGTCGTGCTCACCTGCGCCCCGTCGCTGGTCCGCGACTTCTGGCTGTACGAGTACGCGCCGGAGGTCCTGGACACCGAGGCCCGGCGCTACCCGCGCGTGGAGGACATCGCGGCGGCCCTGGGCGGCACCGGCACGGTCCACACCGTGCCGGTCCCGCTGGACTGCACCGACGGCTTCAACGAGGCCTACTACGGGCGTCCCGAGATGCTCCTCGACCCGGCCGCCCGCCAGGCCTGCTCGGCGTGGAGCTTCGTCGACGACGGGGTGCGGGAGCGCTTCGACGAGAGCCTGCGCCGCGACCTGGCCTCCGGCGCCTGGGACGCCCGCCACGGCCACCTGCGGACGCAGAGCACGTACGAGGGCTCGCTGGTCCTGGTCCGCGCGACCCCGGAACCCGCCTGAGCCGGACGCCTCCCGGGGCGCCCCGGCCCTCCTGACGGGACCCTGACGCCCCGGGCCCGGTTCCATACGGGCTTCTGACGGCCCGTCGGCCCGGACCTGCCCTTGAATGGAGCCCGGACACGGCCCGCCGGACCCCGGCGGGCGGGCGGCTGGGGAGGAGCGGCGGTGCGGCGACGCGTGGTGGCGGGTGTGAGCGGCAGCCCAGGGAGCCTGACGGCCCTGCACCGGGCCGCCGCCGAGGCCCGGCTGCGGGGGGCGGAGCTGTGGGCGGTACTGGCCTGGCAGGCTCCGGGCGGGGGCCTGGGCAGCCGTACCTCCTGCGTGTGCTCGCCCCTGCCCGAGTGCCGCGCGGCGGCGGTCGAGCGGCTGCGGGAGGCCCTGGACGCGGCCTTCGGAGCGGGCGGACCGGGCGTCACCCTGGCCGGGCAGGCGGTCCGGGGCCTGCCGGGGGCCGCGCTGGTCGACGCCGTACGGGACGGCGAGGACCTGCTGGTGGTCGGCGCCGGACCGCGCGGCGGGCTGCTGGGCGCCCTGCGGCCGTCGGTGGCCCGGTACTGCCTGGCGCACGCGCCGTGCCCCGTCCTCACGGTGCCCCCGAGCCCGCTGGAGGCCGAACTGCACGCCGTACGGCGGCGCAACGCCTGGAGGATCCCGCTGGACGCACGGGAGCTGGACGCACGGGAACCGCGGCCCTGACCCCGGGGCCGGCCGCACCGGAACCCGGCGGGCGATTGTCCGATTCGCGCCCGGTCATCACGCGGGGGAAACGCTAGGATCACGCCGTGGTCACAGCCCGGTCCCCCCGCGCTCCGCGGGCCCGCTCGTCGGCGGGCCTGTCGCAGCTGCTCGGGCTGGCCCTGCTGCTCCTGGCCCTGGTCTGCGCCCACGGCACGGGCGGCTCCCACAGCACGACCGACCACTCCACCGCCCGGACCACGGACACGGCCCCGGCCGCCACCGCCCGGACCACCACCGCACGTGCGGCGCGCACCACTTCCCGCACCGACACCACACCCCGGACCCGCACACCACGGGCCTCCGTCACGGCGCCGACCCGGGCCGACGCCACCGCCACCGCCACCGCCACCGCCACCGCCACCGCCACCGGCGGCATCGCCCCTCGTGCGGACGCCACGGACACGTCGGGCGACACGCCTGCGGCCCCCGCCACCGTCGGCGTCGTGACGCAGGCCGGCACCGCGGACCCCGCAGGGGCCTCCGCCCCGGCCGGGACCGCCGCCGGGCGGCACGACCCCGCGCACCCGGTGCACGAGTGCGCGCCCCTGCCGCCACGGGCCGGCCACGCCGTCGACGCCCCGCCCGCCCCGGCGTCCCCCGTCGCGCACTGCGCCCCGGCGGACGTACCCCGCGGCCCCGAGGCGGCCCGCGCGGGCGCGAGCGCCGCCGGCACCGTCCCGCCGCTCACGGGAAGCTCCGCCGTCCTGCGCGTATAGGCCGGGATCACGCCGCCGGCACCCCCGCACGCCCAGCCGTGCCGCCCGGGTGCCGTCCCCCCGCGATCCCGCCGCCGCTCCCGCCCCTCCCGGGCCGAGGGGCGCCCGCCGCACGGAGGAACTGTGCCCGCCCATCCCCCCACCCGCCCGGCTCGCCCCGGTACGACCGGGTTCGGGGCGCTGCTCGTCAGCCTGCTCGGCGCCCTGCTCTTCGCCTCCCTCTCCTGCGCCTCCCTGACGCACCCGCACGTCGCGGACGGCTCGTCAGCCGCTCAAACCGTGCTCCAGCCCGGACCCACGGGCGCTGAAGGACACCGGCACCCCGACCCGGCCCACGGCTTCGGCCGCTCCCCCTCCGACCCGGCCCCTTCCACCCGCTCCGGCACCCCCCTGCCCGTCGGCCGGGCCCGGTACCAGGCGGCCCCGGGGCCCGTGACCGCCGGCGCCGCGGGTCCCGCCCGGGCCCGCTGCGGACGTTCCACGCTGACCGCCGTCTGCCGATGGCGGCTCTAGACCGCTCCCGTGAGCCCGTTCGCCGAGGCTGCGCACGCCCCACGGGGAACCCCGCCCTGCCACGGCACGACTCTTCCCGAGAGCTATCTCCGACGCACCCATCACACGAGAGCGGAACCATGCATTCTTCGGCCACCGACGTCACTCCTCCCGTCCGCACCACCCTCTCCGGGCTGGTCGGCAACACCCCCCTGCTGCGCGTCTCCGAGCCCCTGTCCCCGGCGGGGCGCGGCTTCTGGGCGAAGCTGGAGGGCTTCAATCCCGGCGGCATCAAGGACCGCCCCGGCCTGCACATGGTCGAACGTGCCCGCGCCCGGGGGGACCTGGAGCCGGGAGCCCGCATCATCGAGTCCACCAGCGGCACCCTGGGCCTCGGCCTGGCCCTGGCGGGCATGGTCTACGGACACCCCGTCACCCTGGTCACCGACCCCGGCCTGGAGCCGTCCATGACCCGGCTGCTGACCGCGTACGGGGCCCGGGTCGACGTCGTCTGCGAACCCCACCCGGCCGGCGGCTGGCAGCAGGCGCGCCGGGACCGGGTCACCGAACTGCTGGGGCAGCACCCCGGCTCCTGGTGCCCGGACCAGTACAACAACCCGGACAACACCACCGCCTACACCCCGCTCGCCCTCGAACTGGCCACCGAACTCGGCCACATCGACGTCCTGGTGTGCAGCGTCGGCACCGGCGGCCACTCGGCGGGCGTCTCGCGCGCCCTGCGGCAGCTCTACCCGGACCTGAAGGTGGTGGGCGTGGACACCGTCGGCTCCACCATCTTCGGCCAGCCCGCCCGCACCCGGCTGATGCGCGGCCTGGGCTCCAGCATCTACCCCCGCAACGTGGCCTACGAGCAGTTCTCCGAGGTCCACTGGGTCGCCCCGGGAGAGGCCGTGTGGACCTGCCGCGAGCTGGCCTCCTCCCACTACGCCACCGGCGGCTGGAGCGTCGGCGCGGTCGCCCTGGTCGCCGGGTGGCTGGCCCGCACCCTCCCCCCGGAGGCCCGGATCGCGGCCGTCTTCCCCGACGGCCCCCAGCGCTACCTCGGCACCGTCTACGACGACGACTACTGCGCCGCCCACGGCCTGCTCGACTCCCCGCCGGCGCCGGAGCCCGACAGGATCGGACGGCTGGACGAGAAGGAGGTCACGCGGTGGACCCGCTGCACCTCCGTGGTCGACCCGCTCACCCTGGCCGCGGCGGAGGTGTCGGCCTGATGAAGGGCACCCTCGCACAGGTCCGCACGTACGAGCGCAGCGTCCGGCTGCTGATGGTGAACCAGTTCACCATCAACCTCGGCTTCTACATGCTCATGCCCTACCTGGCCACCCATCTGGCCGGGCCGCTCGGGCTGGCGGGCTGGACGGTCGGGCTGATCCTCGGCGTCCGCAACTTCAGCCAGCAGGGCATGTTCCTCGTCGGGGGCACCCTCGCCGACCGGCTCGGCTACAAGCCGATGATCGTCGCGGGGCTGGTGCTGCGCGTCGCCGGGTTCGCCACGCTCGGCCTGGTGGACTCCGTGCCCGCGCTGGTCGCCGCCTCCGCCGCGACGGGCCTGGCCGGGGCCCTGTTCAACCCGGCCAGCCGCGCCTACCTGGCGGCCGACGCGGGCGAGCGCCGGGTCGAGGCCTTCGCCCTGTTCAACGTCTTCTACCAGGCCGGGATCCTGCTGGGCCCCCTGGTCGGCATGGTGCTGACGGGCGTGGACTTCCGCGTCACCTGCCTGGTGGCCGCCGGGATCTTCGCGGTGCTGAGCCTGGTGCAGATCCGGGCCCTGCCGCAGCGGCGCGGCGAGGTCTCCCCGGCGCAACGCGCCCCGGAACAGCGGGAAGGGGTGCTGGCGCAGTGGCGCGGGATCCTGCGCAACCGGCCGTTCCTGCTGTTCTCGGTGGCGATGATCGGCTCGTACGTGATGACCTTCCAGGTGTACATGGCACTGCCGCTGGAGGTCCGCCGGATCGGCGGCGAGGGGCGGTTCGCCTCCGCGGCGGTGGCGGTGCTGTTCGCCGTCTCCGGCCTGAGCACGATCCTCTTCCAGACCCGGGTCACCGCCTGGTGCAAGGCCAGGATGGAGCCGGGACGGGCCCTGGCCTGGGGGCTGTTCGCCATGGGCGCGGCCTTCCTGCCGCTGCTGGCCGCCACGGCGCTGCCGGCGCCGGAGTCGGTGACGGGGACGCGGCTGCTCGCGGCGGTGCCGCCGGCGCTGTCGGCGCTGCTGCTGGCGGTGGGGACGATGATCGCCTACCCCTTCGAGATGGACACCATCGTCCGCCTCTCCGGGGACCGCCTGGTCGCCACGCACTACGGGCTGTACAACACCGTCTGCGGGGTGGGCATCGCGCTGGGGAACCTGCTCACGGGGGCGGCGCTGGACGCGGCCCGCGCGGCGGGGATGTCGGCCCTGCCCTGGCTGGCGCTGTTCGCGCTCGGACTCGGCTGCACCGCCGCGCTGTACGGGCTGCACCGCACGGGCCGCCTGGCCGCGCCGGCCCCGCTGCCCCGGGAGGCCGTGCCCGCCTGAGGCCTCCGGCGCCCCGGCAGGACTCCCCCGCCGGGGCGCCGTCCGGCTCCTGGACCGGATCTCCGCCGTCGCGCACGGAGTACTACCCTGTGCGACGTGACGATGCAGAAGGACGCCGGGGTGAGCGTCGACGCGATGATCGAGGACCTGCGCACGCTCGTGGAGGTCGAGTCCCCGTCCCGTGACGTGGCGGCCCTCGCGGCCTCGGCGAAGGCCGTGGCCGGGATCATCGAGCACCGTCTGGGCGGCCACGCGGTGCTGGTCGAGAGCGAGGCCGGTCCGCACGTCCACTGGTCGGGCGGCGGCGAGCCGAAGGTGCTGCTCCTCGGCCACCACGACACGGTGTTCCCGCTGGGCACCCTGGAGCGGCGCCCGTTCACGGTCGCCGATGGCCGGGTGACGGGCCCCGGGGTGTTCGACATGCTGGGCGGCATCGTGCAGGCGGTCCACGGGCTGGCGACCCTCGCCGACCGGTCGGGCGTAGAGATCCTGATGACCGCCGACGAGGAGGTCGGCTCCCGCTCCTCCCGGGCCCTCCTGGAGGAGCGCGCCCTGGCCTGCGGCGCCGTCCTGGTACTGGAGGGCGCCGCCGACGGCGGGGGCCTGAAGACCGGGCGCAAGGGCTGCGGCGCCTTCCAGGTGTCCATCGCCGGCCGGGCCTCCCACGCCGGGCTGGAGCCCGCGGCCGGGATCAACGCCCTGGTCGAGGCGGCCCACCAGGTGCTGGACATCACGGCGTTCGGCCGCCCCGAAGCCGGTACCACCGTCACCCCGACGGTCGCGGCCGCGGGCACCCTGGAGAACGTCGTCCCCGCGGAGGCCACGGTCGTGGTGGACGTCCGCGTGGAGTCGGCCGAGGAGCGCGAGCGCGTGGAGTCCGCCTTCGCGGGCCTGGCTCCGCACCTGCCGGGGGCACGGATCACGGTGGAGGGGTCGATCACCCGCCCGCCGATGCCCGAGTCGGCGGCAACCGGGCTCTTCGCCGTGGCGCAGCGGCTGCTGCCCGGCATCGAGGGCCGGGCGGTGGGCGGCGGCAGCGACGGCAACTTCACGGCGGCGCTGGGGGTTGCGACGCTGGACGGTCTGGGCGCGGTCGGCGGCGGTGCCCACGCCGATCACGAGTACCTGCTGATCGGCTCCATGGCCGAGCGGGCGCACCTCGTCGCGGGTCTGGTGGCCACGCTCCAGGACGGCTGAACCGGCAGGCGGACGCCGGGCCCGTCGTGACGGGCCCGGCGTCCGTTTGCGGCGGCCGGCGGTCGGCTGTCGGCGGCCGCCGGCGGGTCAGACGCGGTCGGCGGCGATCAGCACGTACTGGAAGGACCCGTCCCGGTAGGACTCGATGAACGCCTCCTCGATCCCGGTGACCAGCGAGGACGTGGCCCGCAGCTCCCAGTAGGGGAGGGTGTCCGGGGTCAGGTCGATCACGGCCTGGGGGACGAGGCGGTTGTCGGCCATGGCGCGCAGGTACTCGCGGCGGGAGTGGATGTTGCACTCGAAGTGGGCGTTGATCTGGGAGACCCACTTCGAGGGCTGGCCGTAGCGCGGGTTCCAGCAGCCGGTGATGGTGACGTAGCGTCCGCCCACGGCGAGGACGCGGGAGTGCTCGGCCATCAGGTCGTGCAGGTCGACATACATGCTGGACTCGTTGTTCCAGGAACCGGCGGCCTGACCGGTCTCGAAGGGCATGTCGAGCATGTTGCAGACCCGGGAGTGAACCGATTCCTCAATGCCCAGCTCACGGGCGCGGTTGTTGCCGAAGTCGGCTTGCTTGGCGGAGAGCGTGACGCCCTCGACCTTGCAGCCGAAGCGCTGGTGGGCCATCACCATGGAGCCGCCGCGGCCGCAGCCGGCGTCCACGAGCATGTCGTCGCGGCCGATGGCGCCGAGGTGGTCCAGGAGGAGTTCGGCCTGCGCCGATTCCAGCCGGTGCAGTTCGGCCACCAGCTTCTTCTCGTACTCGCTGTCCTCGGTGTCCCCGAGGGCCGCGTGGTCGACGGCGCCGATGCCGTAGTGGTGGTGGTAAAGGCCGTCGACGTCGCCGAGGCGCAGGTTCACGGGCCTGGCCTCTTCGTTCCAGTAGCGGGCGATGTCGCCCTGGTAGGGCGTCGCGGGTGCGGGGATGAACGGGCTGGTGCTGACGGTGCTGGTCATGGAATAGGTCCCCTCGTTTACCAGAAATCGGGCAGGGTGTATCGGTAGGTGTTGGAGGCATGCCAGTAGTGGTTGCCGTCGACCCAGGCGGCCACGCCCTTCAGGAAGCGGGCCACGCGCGGGTCGGGGCAGGCCGCGGCGAGCGCGGCGGCCTCGGCCTCGAACTCGTGCATGAGGTCGTTGTGGACCTCGACCGCCTTCAGGTAGGCCTCCTTGTCGGAGAGGCCCTCCTTCTCGGCGATGACCACCGGCAGGTTCAGGTGCTTGCCGGGGCTCTTGAGTTCCTTCATGTACGAGTAGAGGTCGTTGGCGAGGGTGGTGGCGTTGCCGGCGAGCGCGATCACCCGCTGCATGGCGGGCAGCGCGTGGAGCTCCGCCGGGAGTTCGTAGCCGCCGACGGTGTCGGTGATCGTGGGGCAGGGGCGGAAGTTGTTGAACTGGCGCATCGCCAGGTACTCCCACACCTCCGGGACGTACTCGGTCGCGTCCCACGCCGCCTCGGCGAGGTACCCCATGTGCAGCCGGGACATGTCGTGCCGGTAGCGGTCCGACTGGGCCGGGGTGGCGAGCTGGGTGAAGTACGCCATCGCCGACCGGTAGGAGCGGCGGGCGGCGTCCGAGGAAAGGGACTCCTCCCACGCCGGCTGGTACTCCTGCGTCGTGTGGACCGGGTCGAGGGCGGTGTGCGCCAGGAGCAGCCGGCCGCCGACGTCGGGTGGGGTGGCGCCGTCCTCGCAGTAGGAGTCGTCGACCACGTTCTCGGCGACCATCAGCCGGGCGGCGAGCATCAGGTGGTCGACGGTGGGCGCGTCCGGGTGGCAGGCGACCATGTAGCGGCTCACGGAGAAGCCGTCGAACTGGTCCTCCCATTCCGGGGGGAACGCCTGCACCTCGTCCACGGCCCACGCCTTGATCCGCCGGCTGAGCTCCGCCACGCGGACGGGGTCGGGTTCGGGTACCGGGTGGTGGTAGAGGCCGGGGATCGGCCGGCTGGCCGCCGGCGCCGGGGGCTCGGCGGCGGCCGGGGTTTCGGCGGCGGCCGGGGTTTCCTCGGTCCGGGTCCAGTGCAGGCTGACCGTGCCCAGGCCGCTCGGGCCGCGCAGGACCCGTTCCAGGGCGGCCGCCGAGTGCGCGGGCCCGGCGGGTTCCGGCGGGTGCACGGCCGGGGCCTCGGCCACCGGCGCGGCGGTTCCGAAGGGCAGCACCGGCCGGGAGGGCAGGACCGACTGCAGGGGGGAAGGCCCGGGATCGGGCATCCGTGGCTCCTTGGTGAGGTGGGTGGGCCGGCCCGGGCTCCCGGGCGTGCTCGGTCGGCCGCGGGAGGGTCCGGGCCGTGTGGCCGGCGGCGGGTCCGTCAGTCGCGCCTGCGGGCGATCTGCACGTTCTCCAGCACGCCGAGCGCGTCGGGCACGAGGATGGCGGCGGAGTAGTAGGTGGAGACCAGGTAGGAGATGATCGACCGCTCGTCGATGCCCATGAAGCGCACGGACAGGCCCGGCTCGTACTCCTCCGGCAGGCCGGTCTGGCGCAGGCCGATGACGCCCTGGTTGTCCTCGCCGGGGCGCATGGCCAGGATGGAGCTGGTGTTCTCCTTGGTGATGGGGATCTTGTTGCAGGGCAGGATCGGGACCCCGCGCCAGGCCGGCACCTGCTGTCCGCCGAGGTCGACGTGGTCCGGGTAGAGCCCGCGCGCGTTGAACTCGCGCCCGATCGCCGCGATCGTCTTCGGGTGCGCGAACAGGAAGCGGGTGCCGCGCCGGCGGCACAGGAGCTCGTCGAGGTCGTCCGGGGTGGGCGGGCCGGAGTGGGTCTGGATCCGCTGCTTGAAGTCGGCGTTGTGGAGCAGGCCGAACTCCCGGTTGTTGATCAGCTCGTGCTCCTGGCGCTCGCGCAGCGCCTCGATGGTGAGCCTGAGCTGTTCCTCGGTCTGGTTGTGCGGCCCGTTGTAGAGGTCCGCGACCCTGGTGTGGACGCGCAGGACGGTCTGCGCGACGGAGAGCTCGTACTCGCGGGGGTTGAGCTCGTAGTCCACGAAGGCGCCGGGGAGTTCGGCCTCGCCGGTGTGGCCGGCGGACATCGCGATCTCGGCCTCGCCGTGACGGTTCTGCCGCTGGAGCGGGAGGGAGCTGAACTTCCGGATGTGTTCCTGGAGGTGGGGCGCCTGGGCCAGGACGGCGGCGAACTCCGCGCGGGAGAGCGTGAGCAGGGTGCCGGGGGTGTCGGCGGTGGCGGTGTAGTCCCAGGTGGCGTCGGCGTCGAGGAGGGCGTTCTCGCCGAAGCGCTCGCCGTCGGCGAGTACGGCCACGGCCACCTCGTCGCCGTACTTGCCGACGGAGGTCTGGCTGATGCGGCCGTGGGCGATGAGGTGGATCTGGTCGGCGGGGGCGCCGCGTTCGACGAGGACCTCGCCGGCCCGGAAGTCGCGCTGGACGCAGCGGTCGGCGATGGCGGTCAGGACCTGGACGTCGTCGAAGCCGCGCAGCAGGGCGAGTTCGCCGAGCTCCTGGGGGATCACGCGGACGCTGGCGCCGTCCTGGACGAACTCGATGGTGCCGTCGCCGACGGTGTAGCTCAGGCGGCGGTTGACCCGGTAGGTGCCGCCCTTGGTCTCCACCCAGGGGAGCATCCGCAGCAGCCACCGGGAGGTGATCTCCTGCATCTGCGGGGCGGACTTGGTGGTGGTGGCAAGGTTGCGGGCGGCGGCCGTGCTGAGGCTCTGCTGCTGGGGAGGTTCCTGCAGCTGCGCTTCGGGGCTGGTGTCAATGGTCATCGGACGAGCTCTCCTTCGTAAACCGGAAAAAGAGGATGAATATCCGGGAATCCGTCCAGATCCTGAGGAACAGTAACGGCCGATCGGCCCATTGGACCTTGAAACTCCGTGGGCGTTACCTCGATGCAGTGATCTTTCTCGGCGGGATGTTTGCGGCGCCGGCCGGAGGCATTTCGGCCGCGGACGCAAAAAGGCCCCTCCCGCCGCGGTGGTTGCGCGGAGGAAGGGGCCGAGGGGCGCCCGGAAGGGCCGTCCGTCAGGTGCGGTACGCGTAGTACACGGCGTTCGGATAGGACGCCAGGATGCTCGCGAGCGACTTCCGGTAGGTGTTGGTGGAGTGGTACGTCAGGTAAGGCATGCCGGCCTTGCTGCGGTACGTCACCATCATGGAGTGGTCCTTGGACCCGTCCCGGTTGAAGTCCGCCTGCAGGATGTCGCCGACGTCCAGCTGGTAGACGTTGGCCAGGTTGGCGGCCCGCTGGTTGGACAGCGTGAACCAGGCCCATTCGTTGGCGCCGACCCACGAGTCGGACTGGCGGGTGCCGTCGTACCACCAGTTGCGGTAGTCCGTGGAGGTGCCCGGTACCGGCTTCCATCCGCCCGCCTTCAGCGCCTGGCTGATGAAGTTGGTGCAGTCGCCGCCGTTGCCGCTGAACTTGCGGTACGCCGGGTTGTAGTTGCTCCAGTACTTCTCGGCGTACTGCGCCATGGCCGCGTAGTCGTACGCTCCGCCGGTCAGCGTCTTGGGCTTGGCCGTCGCCGGGTACTTGGTGGACGCGGGCGTGCCGTCCGGGTACTGGTTGCCGTCGTCCGTGACGACGGCCGCCTTGGCGGCGACGGGCTCGTTGACCGCGACGGGGCCGTCCTCCTGGGACTTGATCGTCTGGAGCTCCCAGTCACCGCCCTTCTTGCCGGTGAGGCTGAGCTCGTAGCGCGTCTTGAAGTCGGTGGTGGAGGGTTCGTCCCCCTGCACCTTCTTGTAGGTGAGCGTGGTCTGCTCGGTGACCTGGACGGTCGCCTTGCCCCCGGTCACCGTGGCGCGGTCGACGGTCACCTTCGTGTCGGCACCGCTGTAGACCTCGCCCAGCTGGGCCAGCCGCGTCTTGCGGTCGCGCAGCGACTGGATCGCCGCGTCCTGTTCCTTCTTCAGCCCGTCCGACATGCGGGCCTTCTTCTTGCCCCCCTGGCCGTGGCCGTGGCGCACGGTCTGGCCGTCGACCAGTGCCTGGGTGCGCTGCGAGAGCACGTCGTCCGCGAGGCGCCCGAAGGCATCGGTGGTGGCCTGGTCGGCCGCTACGGGGCCGGAGACGGCGTTCGCCGAGTAGGCGAAGAACCCCCCGGACGCCAGGGCCACGGTCAGGGCCGCGATGGCGGCGGGCCTGAACCTCTTAGGTATCACTGTTTTCCCCTTGTCACCCGGTCCACACGGACCGGGAGGACGGAATTTTCGCACAACTAGCCGAGCGATTCTCCGCGTTCCGGTTTGTCACCGGATGCCCTGTAGGAGCCGCCCGCGGGCGCAGCCGTCCGACTCCGCTTCTGCATGCGGAGGGGCCCCCGGCGGCGGGGGGCGCCGGCCGTGGACCCCTGGAACGGCTCACAGCAAATGCATCTAGGGTGTCCGGGAAAGCACGGAAGAGGGAGCATCCGCAGTGGCCAGGCACGATACGGGCGGAAGGGGCCGGTCTCGGGGCAGACGCGCGTCCTCGGACGCCGGCACGGCGGCCTCCCCGGGCCGCAGGAGCGGGCCGGGGGCGCGCCGTCGCCCCCGCGCGGGGGCGGGCCGGCTGCGGGCGCTCGCGCCGGTTCTGGAGCGGGTGCTCGGTCCCGCCGCCGCCCGGGTGCGCCCGCTGCTGCGGCGGATGCGGCCGGCGTACCCGAGGCCCGGGCGCAGCGGCTGGCGCCGCTGGATACCCTCCTGGCGCCAGTGGCTGGGCGCCTTCCTGTACCTGTTCACGGGTCTCGTCGCCTTCGTCGGCATCGCGTACGCCACCACGGACATACCGGACGACCTCAACTCCTTCGCCACACAACAGGACAACGTCTACTACTGGGCCGACGGCTCCACCATGGCCCGGACCGGCTGGGTCAGCCGGCAGGAGATGCCCCTGGACAAGGTGCCCCCCAAGGTCCAGGGGGCCGTGCTCGCGGCCGAGAACGCCAGCTTCTACACCGACCCCGGGGTCTCCCCCTCCGGGGTCATGCGCGCCGTGCGCGCCGCGCTCACCGGCGGCGAGACCCAGGGCGGGTCCACCATCACCCAGCAGTACGTGAAGAACGCCTACCTGAACCAGGACCGCACCCTCTCGCGGAAGTTCACCGAGATCCTGCTGGCCCTGAAGCTGGACAACCAGACCGGCAAGAAGCAGATCCTGCAGGACTACCTCAACACCAGCTGGTTCGGCCGCGGCACCTACGGCATCCAGCGCGCCTCCCAGGCCTACTACGGCAAGGACGTCTCGAAGCTCAACGCCAGCGAGGGCGCCTTCCTCGCCTCCCTCCTCAAGGGCGCCGGCCTGTACGACCCCACGCTCGGCCCGGAGAACCACAAGCGGGCGGTGGAGCGCTGGAGCTGGATCCTGGACCGCATGGTCGAGACGGGGGCGCTCACGCCCGCGGAGCGGGCGACGTACAAGACGTTCCCGGAGCCCACGGGCCCGGGCACGGCCGGCACGCCCGGTGCGCAGAACGGCTACCTGGTGGAACTGGCCAAGGCCTACGCGATCAAGGCGGGGCACATCAAGGACTCCGACTTCGACCTCGGCGGCTACCAGATCTACACGACCTTCGACCGGTCGCGGATGGCGGCGCTGACCGACGCCGTGCAGAAGGCGCAGCAGGACTTCGACGCGGAGAAGCGGCCCGGGACCGACGCGCACGCGAAGATCGGAGCGGCGAGCGTGGCCGCGGACGGCAGGCTGCTCGCGGTCTACGGCGGGCCCGACTACCTCAAGCAGGGGTTCAACCAGGCGAACTCGACGACGATCCCGGTCGGGACGGCGTTCACGCCGCTGGTGTACGCGGCGGCGCTGGAGGAGGGGGTGGTGCGCACCCGCGGCAAGGACCGCACGCCCGTCTCCCCCTCCACGGTGTACGACGGCAACGACCAGGTGACCGTGCAGACGCCGGAGGGGCCGTACTGGGACCGCAGCGGCAAGGTGGTCAAGGGCCACAACGACGGGAACAAGAGCTGGGGGCAGGTGACCCTCCAGCAGGCCGTGGCGAACTCGGTGAACACCCCGATGCTCCAGCTCGGGCTCGACGTGGGGCTGGACCGGGTGGAGTCGTTCGCGGAGCGCGCCGGTCTGCTGCCGTCGAGCCTCGGGACGCGGATCCCGACGTTCTCGCTCGGGGAGAACTCCAAGCCCAGCGCGATCCGCATGGCCGGCGCCTACGCGACCTTCGCGGCCGACGGCATGCACACCGACCCGTACTCGGTGCGCTCGGCCACCCGCAACGGGGCGGCGGTGCCCCTGGAGGCGCCGAAGCCGGTCCGGGCGATGTCGGCGAAGACGGCCCGGTCGGTGACGGAGGCCCTGCGCAGCTCGGTCACCGAGGGGGCGGCGAAGGCGGCGGCCAAGGCGCAGCCGGGTGCCGCCGGCAAGACGGGGACGACCGCCGCGAACACGGCGGGCTGGTTCGTGGCGAATACCGCGCAGGAGTCCACGGCGGTGGTCGTCTACCGGATGGCGCTGACGGACCTGATCGCGCTGCCGCTGACGGGGCTGGGCGGGGACGCGCCGGGCACGCCGGGCAGCGACCGGGCGGTGCGGCTGTGGACGGACTACATCAAGGCGGTCAAGTAGACCGCGGCGGGGCCGGGGCCGGGAACGGCCCCGGCGGGCCTACTTGACCAGCGTGTTCCAGTCGGGCGCCTGCGCGGGATCGAGCATGCGCAGCTGGGCCAGGACCTTGGGGTCCTGGGCGTCGAGCCAGTCCGACAGCTCCTTGAAGGACACGCAGCGCACGTCCTGGCGCGGGCAGACGTCCCGCATCACGTCCTCGACGGCCTGCATGTAGATGCCGCCGTTCCAGTCCTCGAAGTGGTTTCCGATGAACATGGGGGCCCGGCTGCCGTTGTAGACGCGGTTGAAGCCGTTCAGGTACGAGGAGCGGGTCTGCGCTTCCCAGCCCCGGTACTTCGCCGGGTCGCCCTTGGTGCTGTCGCCGGACTGGTTGTAGAGGAAGTTGAAGTCCATGGAGAGGACCTGCAGCTCCTTGCCCTGGAGGGGGACGAGCTGGAGGGGGAAGTTCCAGATGCCGCTCTGCTTGGACGGCCACAGCTGGAAGTCGCCGGAAGAGCTCGCGTCGTAGCGCCAGCCGTACGGCTTGATCGCCGTCAGCAGGTTCTTCTGGCCCTCCAGGCAGGGTGCGCGGCCGCCGACGACCTCGCGGTCCGGGTCGAACGGCAGGGGGGCCTCATTGGTGAAGCCGGTGTTGGTCTTCCAGTTCTTGACGAACGCGTAAGTCTGGTCGATCTCGCTCTTCCACTCCTCGGGGCTCCAGTCCCCGCCGCCCTTGGGGCCGCAGAAGTGCCCGTTGAAGTGGGATCCGATCTCGTCGCCGTCGGCCCAGGCGCCGCGCAGCTGCGCGAGGGTGGACTTCACGTGCGGCACGGTCGGGTAGGAGATGGCGGATGAGCCCTGCGGGTGCTGCGGGGGGCGGTAGAGCATCTTCTTCGAGTCGGGCAGGAGGTAGATGCCCGTGAGGAAGAACGTCATGTGGGCGTTGCTCTCCTTGGCCACCTGACGGAAGTGCGAGAAGAGGTGGTCGTCGCCCTCCAGGGCGCCGTCCCAGGAGAAGACCACGAACTGCGGCGGCTTCTCGCCGGGCTTGAGCTTCTCCGGCTTGAGCTGTCCCGGCTGGGGCCCGGTGTAGGAGGTGGAGCCGTCGCCCAGCACCTTGACCTTGCCGTCCCAGGGCTGCTCGGCGCCCTTCGCCGCGGCGGCCGCCTCGGCGGCGCTCTCCGCTGCGGCGAGCTTGGCCTCGCCCTGGGCGGGGGCGCCGCCGAGGGTGAACGCGTACGCCGTGGCGGCCGCCCCGCCGAGGGCGAGGACGGCCACGGCTATGCCCAGGCGCTTGCGGCTGCGTGCCTTGCGCTGGAGCTTGCGCGCGCTCCGGGACCCCGTCCGGGTGCCCGGAACGGTGTCGGTGTCCGCCATGCCTGTCGTCCCCCCTGATCACCGCAGCCGGGCCGCCGCGCGTGGATGGTTCGTACGAATATAGAACTTGTCGGCACTCTTCCCGCACGCCGGACCCCCCTGGCCCGTCGCTTCACAGCCATCTCACAGTGCGTCCGCCGGGTCCGGGGCGCCCGCATCCTGTCCTTCCCGCAACGTTCTCCTCCAGTCCGGCCGCGGGCACGGGTCCGGGGGCTCCGGGAGTGGGCGCCGCCGTGCCCGCCGGGGGCGTGCGCCGCCCGCGCCCGGGCCGGCGGGTCCGCGTTCACCGCGGCCCGCTCCGGGTAGGCGCCCGCCGTGAGCTACGTGACTTCGGGCCAGGAGTTCTCCCGCGACGACCGGTACCTGACCACGCGGATCACCGCGGACGGCCGGGACGGCTTCCCCGTGGAGCCCGGACGGTACCGCCTCGTGGTCAGCCGGGCCTGTCCGTGGGCGAACCGGGCGATCATCGTCCGGCGGCTCCTGGGGCTGGAGGAGGCCCTGCCCATGGCCGTGGCCGGGCCGGTCCACGACGAGCGCAGCTGGAGCTTCGACCTGGACCCGGGCGGCCGCGATCCGGTGCTCGGCATCGAGCGGCTCCAGGAGGCCTACCTCGCCCGTGACCCCGGCTACGACCGGGGGATCACGGTGCCGGCGATCGTGGACGTCCCGACCGGGCGGGTGGTGACCAACGACTTCCCGCAGATCACCCTCGACCTGTCGCTCCAGTGGGCGGCCCACCACCGCGCGGGCGCCCCGGCGCTCTACCCGTGGGAGCTGCGCCCGCAGATCGACACGGTGAACGAGGTGGTGTACCGGGACGTGAACAACGGTGTCTACCGGGCGGGGTTCGCCGGCTCCCAGGAGGCGTACGAGCGGGCGTACCGGCAGCTGTTCGACCGGCTCGACTGGCTCTCCGAGCGCCTGGAGCACTCCCGCTACCTGGTCGGGGACACGATCACGGAGGCCGACGTCCGGCTCTTCACCACCCTCGTGCGCTTCGACGCCGTCTACCACGGCCACTTCAAGTGCAACCGGCGGAAGCTGAGCGAGATGCCGGTCCTGTGGGACTACGCGCGGGACCTGTTCCAGACGCCCGGCTTCGGCAACACGATCGACTTCGACCACATCAAACGGCACTACTACCTGGTGCACACGGACATCAACCCGACCGGCATCGTGCCGGCCGGCCCCGACGCCCGGGGCTGGCTCGCCCCGCACGGCCGGGCCGCCCTCGGCGGCCGCCCCTTCGGCGACGGCACGGCCCCCGGCCCGGTGCCGCCCGGGGAGGCCGTACCGCCGGGCCACAATCCGCTGTACTGAGGCTCCGTTCACCTTTTGGGGCGGCCGGAGCCGGTTTGCCGCCCGGCGGGGTGGGCAGCCGCGTCCCTGCGGGCGACGCAAACCCGGGACGGAGGACCGAGATGTCGACAAGCACACTCATAGCCGTTGTGGTGGTCGCCGTGGTCGTGGTGCTCGCCATCACCGTGACCCTCGGGCTGCTCGCGCGACGGCGTCATCTGCGCCACCGTTTCGGACCGGAGTACGAGCGCGCGGTCGAGGAGAAGGGCGGCGTCCTCGCCGCCGAGCGCGACCTGCACGCCCGCGAGGTCCGGCACGACAAGCTCGACATCCGGGAGCTGCCGCCCGAGCGGCGGCGCCAGTTCGCCGACCGGTGGAGCGAGGTCCAGGAGCACTTCGTGGACCAGCCTGCGGGCGCGGTCGACGAGGCCGACGACCTGGTGGCGAAGCTGATGCGGGAGCGCGGCTACCCCACCGACGGGTACCAGGGTGCCGTCCGTGACCTGTCGGTCGACCACGGCCGGACGCTGGAGCACTACCGGGCCGCGCACGAGGTCAGGTCGCGCAGCGCGGACGGCCGGGCGACCACGGAGGAACTCCGCGCGGCGATGGTGCACTACCGCGCCCTGTTCGACGAACTGCTGACGGACCAGAGGAGCCGGTGACATGGGCACCCACGACGACATACGGGGCGGAGCCCCCCTGACCACGGAGGACCTGGCGGGACCCGGCGCGGCCGGCGAACCGGACGCGGCCCCCCCGGCCTACCCGGGCGAGGCGACCGGTGAGTCCCTGTCCGGGGAGTCCCTGTCCGGCGGATCCGCCGCCGACCGGGACGAGGACGACGAGGAGGTCCTGACGGACCGCACGGACGACGAGCCGGAGGACCGGCCGGCGGAGGGGTCCGGGGACGGAGTGGCCGCCGGAGCCGGAGCGGCCGGGAACGGTGACGGGCAGCCCCTGCTCGACACCGCCGACGCGGAGCGCTACCGGACGGCCTGGAGCGAGATCCAGGGACGCTTCGTCGACGACCCGCGCGAGGCGGTCACCTCGGCGGACACCCTGGTGGCCGAGGTGATGCAGAGCCTCGCCGGCACCTTCGCCTCGCACAAGCAGGACCTGGAGGGGCAGTGGCAGCGCGGTGACGACGTGGCGACGGAGGACCTGCGCCAGGCCCTCCAGCACTACCGCTCGTTCTTCAACCGCCTGCTCAACGCCTGAACGTTCATCCCGCCTCCGAGGTGCCGCCGGCCCGCGCCGGCGGCACCTGCGCACGCCTACACCCCGGGGATCTGCCGGGCCCGGAAGGCCGCGCGCACGGCGGCCGCCGCGTCCGCCCCGTACATGCGCTGCGCGGTGGCGACGGTCGTCAGTGCCGCGTCCTGGAAGCTCGTGTCCGGGCGGAAGCCGAACTGGGCGTCGACGATGATCCGGCCGGCCGTCCGCGCGCCGAGCGCCTGCCGGATGTCGAACAGGGCCCGGGACCAGATCTCCCCGTCCGCGTGGACCTCGCCGACGCGGTCGGCGTAGACCTTGTTCCCGTCCACGCGCCGCAGGCAGTGCGGGGCCGCGCTGTACTCCACCGAGTCCCAGTCGCCCACGCAGGCCAGGTCGGTCTTGCGCGGCCAGCCGTACTGCTCGTCCGCGTACGCGCCGACGGAGACGGCCAGGAAGTCGCCGAAGGCCTCGCCGATCGCACCGGCCTCCGGCGAGGTGCCGAAGCCGGGCACCTGGGCGTTGTGCACGGCGTGCCCGTACTCGTGGACGATGACCTCCGCGTCCTCGGCGTCGTCCACGCCGCCCTTGCCGAAGCGGATCTCGGCCTTCTTGTCGGAGAAGAAGGAGTTGTCGGCGCCCCACTGGTTGATCCGCACGGGCTGCACGCGGTCGTTGGCGCCGGGCAGTTCGCTGCCGAATCCCAGGCTCTGCAGGTACTCCTGCGCCTGGTTGACCCAGAAGTACGCCATGACCTGCTCGAACCCGTCGTCCTTGCGGCTGAAGGAGGCGGCGTCCGCCACACGGACCGGGGCACCGGTCTCCGACCGTACGGCCGCCCACTTGCCCGAGAGGGTGTCGCCGGCGTCGAGGTTGCGCAGCGCGGCGAGGGTGTAGGCGGAGGCGGGGACGGCCGCGTTGCCGTCCTTGCCGTCGGTCAGCGTCTGGTCGCCGGAGGACTGGACGGGGTTGACCATGAAGATCCGCGCCTGGGGCGGTGGGGAGCCGGCCGCGGCGGTGCCGGCGGACCGGGCGGAGACCGGGCCGGCGAGGGTGAGCGTGGCCACGGTGGCGGTGGCCACGGCGACGAGGCCGCGGGATATGCGGCGAGCCATACAGATCCTCCTGGGACGGGGGTGGGGAGGTACGTGCGTGGTGCGGCCGTGATCCTTGCGCACGCGGCCCCCTTTTGACCAGGCTCCGGACACGTGGCGGGGCGGTCCGCCGGAAATCGTCCGGTACGGCACGGCCGGGCCGGGGGCAGGACCGGGCCGGGCCCTCAGCTCCGTTGCGGGGACGGGGAGTCGGGGCCCGCCGTCCTCCCGGCGCCCGGCTCCGGGCCGGCGGAGGGGCGGTGCGAGGATGAACGCGCCATGACCCCGGGCCACTGGTTACGAGCCGCGCGGGCCGCGATGTTCGCGGCCGTCTGCGTGCTGCTCGCGGCGGCCGGGCACCTCCTGATGTCGGACCGTCCCGTCCCCTGGTGGGCGCCGGCGGCCGCGTTCGCGGGGACGGCGGCGGGGGCCTGGGGCCTCGCGGGCCGCGAGCGCGGGCCGCTGGCCGTCACCTCGGCGGCCCTGGCCGTCCAGGGCGCGCTGCACGGCGGGTTCAGCCTGGCGCAGCGGGTGGCTGCGTCCGCTACGGCTGCGGCGGGCGCGCACACGGCGGGCGCCGCGCGGGGCATGCCGGCCATGCAGATGCAGATGCCGTCGATGCCCATGCCGTCGGCGTCCATGCCGGCCATGTCCATGCCGGCCATGCCGGGCGGCGGGCACCCCATGGCGCACCTGTCCCCGGCGGACCCCTCCGCCGTCGGAATGCTCGCGGGGCACCTGCTGGCCGCCGTGCTGTGCGCTCTGTGGCTCGCCTACGCGGAGCGGGGCGTCTTCCGCGTCCTGCGCGCGCTGGCGGCACGGCTGCGGACTCCTCTGCGCGTGCTGTTCGGCCCGTTCACGCCGGCCCCTCACCACCCGCCGGTGCACGTCCTGCGGGCCCGCCGGGAGCACCCCCCGCGCCGGCTGCTCCTCGTCCGCTCCCTCACCTCACGGGGTCCGCCGAAGGGAACCGCTGTCTCCTGACAGCCGGCTCCCCCGGGCCCCCGGCGACGCCTCCACGCGTCGCGGCCCGGGCCCCGGCCATGCCCTGCGGCAGGCCGGACACCCTTCACCGGTGCCGACGCACGGCGCCGGATCACCCGTGCCCTCGAAGGAACTTGTGGCGATGACCCCTGCCCCGCACACCCCGGGCTCCGATGCCCGCACCACCCGGCTGGCCCTGGAAGCACGCGACGGCGACCCGGCCAAGACCGACCGCCTCGTCCGCGCGCTCCACCGCGACGTGTGGCATTACGTGGCCCACCTCAGCGGCGACCCGCAGGCCGCCGACGACCTCACCCAGGAGGTGTTCCTGCGCGCCCTGGCCGCCCTCCCGCGCTTCGAGGGCCGCTCCTCGGCGCGGACCTGGCTGCTGTCCATCGCCCGCCGGACCGTGGCGGACGGCTTCCGCCGCGCCGCCG
Organism: Streptomyces sp. 3211.6; assembly: GCF_003634815.1. Lineage (NCBI taxonomy): Bacteria > Bacillati > Actinomycetota > Actinomycetes > Kitasatosporales > Streptomycetaceae > Streptomyces > Streptomyces sp. 3211.6. The sequence goes on from NZ_RBXC01000001.1 coordinate 760,045, forward strand.
CCCGTCCCCGGCTCGCGGACCGGCAGGACTGGCAGGCGGCCGCCGAGCGGAGCCAGCCGTCCGGGCTGCCGGGCTTCGAGGACGGGATCGCGCTGGCGGACCTGCTGGCCGTGATACCGGCCGAGCGCCGGGAGGCCTTCCTCCTCACCCAGGTCTACGGCCTCGGCTACGCCGAGGCGGCGGCCGCGGTCGGCTGCCCCATCGGCACCGTGCGCTCCCGGGTCGCCCGCGCCCGGCTGGCACTGGCGGCCCTCCTCTCGGAGCCGCACCGCACCCCGGCCGTCTCCACAGGAGCCAGGTGAACGGCGAGGTGCGGTGCCGGGCGGCGCGGGCCAGGCGAGATCCGGAAGAGACGGCATAGGGCCCGGCCCCGGGGGAGGTGAGGGGGGCCGGGCGGGACCGCGGGGGTCGTGGACCGGGGGGAAGAACACGACGCGCCCCGCGGTCCCGTTACGCGTCTGCCCCGCCCGTGCGGCCTGAACCCCCCGGGGCCCCGGTCCCCTGCTGCCGTCTGGTCAGCCCATGACGTGGCAGGTGCCGCCGCGGACCATGTCGAGGTGCATGGCGACCACCGGGCGCGCGTCCTTCGCCGCGGCCACCACCTGGGCACTGTCACCACGCGCGATCTCGTCGTCGATGGTCTTGAGGGTGGCCTGGTGGGCGTCGGCCTGGGCCTTCAGCCACGCCGTGTCGTAGCCGGGGGTCCCGGCCTTGCCCTGGATCTGCTTGAGCTGCGCCTGCTGGGCTTCGGTGGGCTTGTCGGGGAGGGAGATGTCCAGCTTCTGCGCGAGCGCCCTGAGGTCGGTGTCCAGCTTGGTGTGGTCCTTGACCAGCGTGCGGCCCACGTCCTTGACGCAGGTGTCCTGTGCGTTCATCCGTGTGTCCGTACCGGCGGCGATCTCGGCCAGGTTGCCCTGGTGGACGGTCACGACGAAGTTCTGGTCGTCGTTCCCCGCCTGTCCGGCCGCGAGGGCCGCGGGGGTGAAGGTGCCCATGGCGACGGCGGCGACGGCCGCCGCGATGACGGAGCGTGAGGGGCGCATAGCGGACTCCTGGAAGGGAAGCGGCCGGCGCCCGGCTGGCGTCCGGCCGGTCTCCCCGGCGTCTACCCGGGCCCGCCCGGCCAAACGGTCGCGCCCCGGGCCAGGCCCTGGAGGCGTCAGGGGCCCAGGGCCCCGCTCCGGGCGGGGTCCTGGGCACCCGGCCTTCACCCTTTCGCACGGCATGGGCCCGCGGATCCGGGGAAGAAGCCCGCATCCGAGAGTCGGAGAGGAGGTCGCCATGCCCGCGAAGGGAAGCAGCCGCGCGGACGGGAACGCCCGCCGGGCCGCCGCGGAAGCGGGTGGTCCATGGCAGGACTTCGACGAGGTCATGGAGCGGATGCTCGACCTGTTCGGCAGCGGTCGCCCCGCCGGGGGCGGGAGCGACGGTGAGAGCCCGCCCGAGAGGAGCCGACGTCCATGAGCGCCAGCGAAGCCCGGGGGGACGAGGTGTACCAGCCGCCACCGGAAGGAGAGCCCGGTGAGGCTCAGCCGGACATGGAGAACGCCCTCGGCGAGCCGGACCTGGACCAGACCCTGGACACCGGCTACTCCCCGCCCGACCGGCCCCTCGCGGCCACCGGGTACGGAACCACCGCCGGGGAGCAGCGTGCCGGGGAGACGCTCGACCAGCGGCTCGCACAGGAGGAGCCGGAGGCCGGGTACGCCGGCACGGACCTCGGTTCGCAGGCCGCTCCGGGGGACGACCTGGACGGGGACGGACGCAGCCGGGGCGGCGGGGACATGACCGGCGATCCGTACGGCGACGAGTCGACGGCGGGCCGGGAACGGGCCGGCCGGATGGCCCCGGCCGAGGAGGGGCCGCCGGTGCGGCACCTGTCCGTACTGGCCCGCGACACCGGCATCGACGGCGGGGCGGCTTCCGCCGAGGAGGCGGCCGTGCACGTGGTCGAGGAGGAGCCGTGGGAGGAGTCGGAGGAGGAGCCGTAGGCGGTGCGCCGGAGGGCGCACCGTGCAGGTGCGGGCCGGCGGGGGCGGGTGGTCCCCGACGGCACCGGCGGCGCCTCCACCCGCCCCCGCCCTGAGCCCCCGTCCCCGGTCAGGCGGGGAAGCGCTCCCAGACCCGCTGCTTCTCCGGAGCCCCGGCCAGCGCGTACAGCACGGACTCGGGCTAGCGGGACGGCGACAGGGCGGGGAGGACCTTGGTGCGGAAGTTCTCGAAGAACGGCGCCTGGCCGGGGCCGATCTGGCCGATGTAGACCTCGTCGAAGCCGGCGTCCACGTACGCGCGGACGGCTTCGATGTGGGTCTCGGGATCGTCGCCGCAGGGCACGGCCTCGGCGACCTGTTCCCGGGTGACCAGCTCGCTCGCCTGCTCGAAGTGGGCGGGGGTGGGCAGGATCTGGGCCAGTTCGCCCGGGAGCAGTTCGCTGGGCCAGAGGCGGTGGACGGTGTCCACGGCCCGGTCCCGGTCCTCGTCCCAGCAGACCTTCAGCCCGCCGGCGACCGGTTTCCCGGCGCCGCCGGCCTCCCGGAAGGCGCCGACGAGCTCCTGGTCCGGGCTCATCAGGACGTACCCGTCCCCGATCCGCCCGGCGAGCTCGGCGGCGTTCGGTCCGAAACCGGAGACGAAGACCGGCGGCGGGGCGTCGGGCACGGTGTACAGGCGGGCGTTCTCGACGGTGTAGTGCGCGCCGCGATGGCTGACGAGCTCGCCGGTGAAGAGCTTGCGCATGACCTCGACGGCCTCCTCCAGCATGGCGGCCCTGTCGGCGAACGGGGGCCAGCGGTCGCCGTGGACGTGTTCGTTGAGGGCCTCGCCGGTGCCGACGCCGAGGGTGAAGCGGCCGTCCAGGAGCACGCTGGAGGTGGCCGCGGCCTGGGCGGTGACGGCCGGGTGCATGCGGACGGTGGGACAGGTGACCAGGGTGGTGACGGGCAGGTCGACGATCTGCGACAGTGCGCCGATCATCGACCAGACCAGGGGGCTGTTGCCCTGGGCGTCGTTCCACGGGTGGAAATGGTCGGAGATCGCCAGCCGGGTGAATCCGGCTTCCTCGGCCCGGCGGGCCTGGTCGAGCAGTTGCGCGGGGGTGAACTCCTCGCACGCCAGGAAGTAGCCGAACTCGGTCATGGACAGCACCTTTCGCGGGGGCGGGCGGCCATGGGCGGCGGCCATGGCCGCGGGCTGCTCCGTGAGCACCCGGTGCCGCGTCTGCCCGGGCTCGGCCGCCGGACACCCCCGGGCGCGCCGCCGGTCCGGGGAAGCCGACCGGGGACAGCCCTCAGTCGTTCTCGCGGAAGTCCGTGGCGTGGCCGATCACAGCGCGGGCGACCTCGGTCGCGGTGCCTCCCTCGCGGAAGGCCCGGGCGTGCAGCAGCGCGAGCGCCTCGTCGGCTCCCAGCTTCAGCTGGGACATGATCATTCCGGCTGCCTGGTAGACCTCGGTCCGGTGGTTCTCGGCGTCATGCAGCCAGGCCGCGACCCCCTCGACGGGGGCGGGGCCGTGGCCGAAGGCGGCCAGCAGTACGGTGACGGCGTCCGCGGCGAGCATGGCCACGCGCAGGTCCGACGCCCTGCACATACCGGGGCTGTCGCGGTAGAGGTCCATGGTGCCGAGCACCACCGTGGGGGTGCCCAGCGGCAGCGAGAACACGGCCCGGGCCCCGGCCTCGACGGCCCGGGGGGCGAACAGCGGCCACCGGCGCGCGTCCGAGCCGCCGGCCAGGTCGGGGGCCAGTACGGGGGCGAAGACCTCCAGGGCCCGCACGGCCGGACCCTCTTGCAGGGTGGACTGGAGCTCCACGAGCCGGCCCGCGGTCGCGTCGCTCGCGCAGAACGGGACGGCACCGCCGCCCCCTTCGCCCCTCGTGCTCACCGCCAGCCCGCTCACGGGCAGCAGGACCAGGACGGCGTCGCAGAGCCGGGAGGGCAGGAGCTCGGAGGGGACGCCGTCCAGGGCGTGCAGCAGCTCGCGCACGACGTCGCCGGGCCCGTCGGCGGGGGCGCGCTGCCCCGGGTCCCCGCGGGCTCGGGGATCGTGCTCTTCCGACCGGTCCAGGGGCACGGTGCTCACCTCCCAGCCGCCCGGTCCCTCCGGCCTGTCGCTCCTCACCGCCCGGCGGCGCCGCGGGTCTCTTGTGACTCCGGCAGCCCGGCGGGCGCCCGCTCCGGTCCGACGGCGGGCAGCGGACCCGCGGCGAGGAGCTCGAGGAGGCCGGTGATCTCGTGCCCCGCTTCGGCGGGGTGGCGGAACCGGCCGCCGGGCACGATGGCGTACCGGTTGCGCCGCCCGTCGGCGGCGCGGTCCCGCAGCAGGTAGCCGTCGTGCTCCAGGTCGGCGACGATCGCCTGCACGGTCCGTTCGGTGAGACCGCAGCTCGCCGCCACGTCCCGCAGCCGGACCCCGGGGTCCCGGGAGATCGCCAGGAGGACGCGGGCGTGGCTGGTGAGGAAGGTCCACCGGGGGCGACGCGCGATAGCCGGTTCCATATACACCACTATGCCGCATATTGGGGGTCATGGATCACATGTATCGGATTTCCGGTAAACCTTGACGTATGCGAGGAATCCGTTGAAAATCCGATCAGAGCATCATTTCGGGCCTTCGGGAGATTGCCATGACCGCCTCCGCTGTCCCCGAGATCCCCCGCGAAGGGCGCGCCCGCCGCGACGGACCGATGAACGTCACCGTCCGGCGCGAGGGCCCGGACGCCGCCGCCGTCCGGATCACCGGCGAGATCGACACCGACCGGGCCGGCGAGCTCCGGCGGACGCTGCTGGCCGCCCTCGATGCCTGCCCTGCCGGGATCAGCCTCGACATCGCCCGGGCGAACTTCCGTGACTGCTCCGGACTGAACGCGCTCCTGGAGGTGGAGCGCGAGGCCGCGGCCCGGCACCGGCCGCTGACCGTCACCGCCGCCCCGCCCGCCGTCCGGCGCCTCCTGGAGGTGGCCGGGCCGGCGGTCCCCGCCACCGACGGGCAGGTCCCCGGGACCGCGCCACGGGGAACGGCGCCGCCGGGACGGGACGGCGCGCGCGGCTTCGAGGTGAGCCGGGCGCGGCTGGAGGCGCCGGACGCCGACGACGGCCACTGGGTGGTCTTCCTGGAGGGCTCCGTGGAGCCGCACGACCGCTCGGCCCTGCGGCACGCCCTGGCCGGCGCCGATCCGGGCACACCGGCGTACGTGGTCGAGCTCGGGGGCCTGCGGCTGATGACTCCGGCCGCCGGCGCCGTGCTGACCGAGCTCGGACGCACCCTGTCCGCGCGCGGCCGGCGCCTGCTGCTCGTGGGCCCCCACCGGCTGAGCGACCCGGTCGAACAGCTCAGCCGCACGTCGGGCTTCGTGGAGTTCCACGCCCGCCTGGACCGCGCCCTGGCCTCCGCCTGCTCGGTCGGCCCCGGCCACCGCGGAGCGGGCCAGCCCGGGCTGGAGGACGGCCGGGCCGACGAACGGCCCGCCTGACGCGGGGCCACCCGGCGCCGGTCAGGCCGGGTGGCCGGCCTCCAGGTCCCGTACGTCCCCGAACCGCAGCGGGTGGGCGGGGCCCGGCGCGGGCTGCTCGTCCTCGACCGGCGCGAGCAGGAAGCCCTCGTGGTCGCCCCCTGCGACGACGGCCTCGATCCGGCCGGTGAACCAGGCCGCAACGCCCGTCAGCACGGGGCTGCCCTCGCGCCCGGGCCGCCAGCCGATGCCGGCGAACTTGTCCGTGCGGTCCCCGGTCCGGCCGCCGAAGAGGCGCGCCAGCGCCTTCTGCTCCCGGCGCAGTACGTGCACGGTGAGGTAGCGGGCGCGGCGCGCCACGCCGTAGGTGTGGTTCTCGACGGACAGCCACACCACGAACCGCGGCGGATCGATCGAGCACTGCGAGGCGAATCCGACCAGACAGCCCGCCCGCTGCCCGTCCGCGGCCGCCGTGACCACGTACATCGGGCCGTCCTGCGCGACGGCGAAGTCACCGAGGTCCGGTTCCGGCATGGCGGCTCTCCCTCAGGTTCTGCTGGCTCTCGGAGGTTCCTGGCTCTCGGAGGTTCCTGGCTCTCGGAGGTTCCTGGCTCTCGCCCGCCCCTGCCCCGTCGCCCGGCCGGCCATGCGCCGGCCGCTCCGCGCCCGGCCGCGGGGGCGGGCCGTACGCCCACGGACCCGTACATGGCTCCCGGCGCCCCGGGTAGACGCGGCCCCATGGACACGCACCGTATGACACCTGGTCCCGGCCCGCTGCTCTCCGTGGTCGAGCGGATCGAGCAGGCCCCGCAGGCCGACGCCCTGATCGGCGGGCTCCGCAAGGCCGTCCGGGCCCTGCCGCTCGGCCCCGCACGCGACCTGCTCCACGGCCGCCAGCTGGGCCATCCGGCCCATCCCCTGCTCGTCCAGGTACCGATCGGCACCTGGCTGTCGGCCACCGTGCTGGACCTGCTCCCCGGGCGGCGCCGGCGCGGCGCCGCACCCGTCCTGGTCGGGGTCGGGCTGGCCGCGGCCGCGCCGGCGGCCGCGGCGGGCTGGGCGGACTGGGCGGAGCTGCCGCCCGAACAGGCCCGCACGGGCCTCGTCCACGCCCTGGCCAACACCGCCGGGGTCGCCCTCTACGCGTCCTCCCTGTACGCCCGCACCCGCGGGCGGGACCTGCGCGGCCGGGCCCTGGCCCTGGCCGGGCTCGCAGTGGTGGGCGCGGGCGGCGCGCTCGGCGGCCACCTGGCCTTCCGGCAGGCGGCCGGCGCCAACCACGCCGAGCAGGTCGGGCACCGGGTCCGGGACGGCTGGCGCCACCTGGGGCCGGTGGCCGACTTCCCCGTGGGCCGGGCCGCCCTCGCGCGCGTCGACGGGGTGGACGTCCTCGTCGTCCGCGAGGAGGACGGCACCGTCCGCGCGCTCGCCGACCGCTGCTCCCACATGGGCGGCCCGCTGTCGGAAGGGGAGCTGGAGGACGGCTGCGTCCGCTGCCCCTGGCACGGCAGCCTGTTCCGGCTGGCGGACGGCTGGAACCTCGAAGGGCCGGCCACGGCCCCGCAGCCGGCCTTCGAGACCCGCGTCGTCGCGGGCCGCGTCGAGGCCCGGCTGATCCGGCGCCATCAGCCGCACCGCCGCGGCCGGGAGCCGGCGACGGCCTGAACGAAGACGGAGACCCGCGCATGTTCAGCCGTGTGACACAACACCGCCCACGGACGGCGGGGTGAGCCCGGTGGCCGCGGCCGACCGGACGGGCCCGGTGCTCGCGTGGGTCCTGGAACGCTCGCACGAGGCCTCGGCCCGGCAGGTGCCGGCCCTGATCGACGAGGCGGCACGGAGGCTGGGCCTGACCGGGACCCGCCTGTACCTGGCCGACCTCCGGCAGCTGCGGCTCGTGTCCCTGCCCCAGCTGGCCGCCGGCCGGCCGGAGACGGCGCAGGCCGAGGGGGAGGCCGACGAGCGGGCGGAGTCACTGGACATCGACGCCTCCCTGGCCGGTCTGGCCTACCGCGGCCAGCAGGTCCAGCTGTCGCGCGACCGCACCATCGCGTGGGTGCCGATGGTCGACGGCGTCGAGCGCGTCGGCGTCCTGCGGGCCACGGGACCGGCGCTGGACGACGTCACACTGGAGGCGTGCCGGACCCTGGCGGCGCTGGCGACCCTGATCGTCCTCTCCAAGTCCACCCACAACGACCTGCTGGTCGTCCGGGGCCGCACCCGGCCCATGACCCTGCAGGCGGAACTGCTGTGGGCCTTCCTGCCGCCGCGCACCATCGGCACGAGCCAGGCGACCTCGACCGCCGTCATGGAACCCGCGTACGAGATCGGCGGCGACGCCTTCGACCACAACTTCACCGACGGCGGACTCCACCTGACCCTGCTGGACGCCATGGGGCACGACCTCGCGGCCGGCGGAGCCAGCGCCGCCGGCCTGGCCGCGTGCCGCTCCACCCGCCGCGCGGGCGGCACCCTGGCGGACATCGCCACCACCATCGAGCGGACCCTCCAGCGGTGGATCCCGGACCGGCTGATGACCGGGATCCTCGCCCACCTGGACACCCACCGCGGAGAGTTCGCCTGGATCAACTGCGGCCATCCCCCGCCCCTGCTGATCCGCGACGGGCACGTCGTACCGGCGGCCCTGGAACGCCCGGCGCAGCTGCCCTTCGGCCTGGGCTACCACACGCAGACCCCTCCCCCGCTGCACCGGGCCCGGCTCCAGCCCCGTGACCGGGTGCTCCTCTACAGCGACGGCGTCACCGAGGCGCGCTCCGCCACGGGCGAACTGTTCGGCGAGGACCGGCTGACCGACACCGTGATCCGCTCGATGGCCTCGGGCACCACGGCCCCCGAGGCCCTCCGGCGTCTGGTCCTGGACCTCCTCACCCACCAGGACCAGCGGCTGCACGACGACGCGACGATCCTGCTGGCCGAATGGCACCCCGCGTCCTGAACGGACGCGGGGGCCCGGGACCGTTCAGAACCCGCCGAAGGCGCCCGCGTCCTGGAAGCGGCCCGCGTGCCGGCGCCGGTACTCGATCAGGCAGTGGGCCACCGCGGCGCCCTCGCCGACCGCGGCACCGACCCGCTTGACCGAGCCCGACCGCACGTCGCCGACGGCGAAGACGCCGGGCAGGCTGGTCTCCATGGGGAGGGCGTCGCGGCCGACTCCGCCGGTGCCGGTGAGGACGTAGCCGCGGTCGTCGAGCTCGAGGGAACCGTCGAGCCAGTCCGTCGAGGGACGGCCGCCGATCAGGACGTACAGGCACTGCGCGGGGACGGTGCGCTCGCCCCCGGTGCGCTCGCGCAGCCGCAGGCCGGTGAGCGTGGTCTCGCCGAGGCATTCGGCCACCTCGGTGCCGAGCAGGACGCGCAGGCCGGGCGTCTTCTCGATGCGCTGGACCAGGTAGTTCGACATGGAGGCGCCGAGGTCGGTGCCGCGGACCAGGAGGGTGACCGAGCGGGCGTAGCGGGCGAAGTACAGGGCGGCCTGGCCCGCCGAGTTCCCCGCGCCCACCATGTAGACGTCCTCGCCGGCGGTGGAGGGCGCATCGGAGAGGGAAGCGCCGTAGTAGACACCGGAGTTGAGCAGCCGCTCGGTGCCCGGGCTGGCGAGGCGGTTCCATTCGACGCCCGTGGCCACCACGACGGTGGCCGCGGACACCGAGGCCGTCTCGGTGGTGCCAGCCTTGACGAACTCCACGGTGTGGTCGCCCGACTGGGTGGGGATGAGCCGGGTCGCCACCCGGGTGGGCTGCCATTCGACACGGACCCGGCGGGCCTGCTGGAGGGCGCGCTGGGCGAGGTCGCCGCCGGTGAGCCCGACGGGGAAGCCCAGGTAGTTCTCGATCCGCGAGGTCGATCCGGCCTGGCCGCCGGGGGCGTCGTCCTCGATGACGACCACGCTCATGCCCTCCGCGGCGGCGTACACGGCCGTGGACAGGCCGCCGGGTCCGCCGCCGATGACGGCGACGTCGTAGCGTTCCTGTCCGGCCGGCCTGATCAGGCCGAGCCGGTCGGCCAGTTCGCTGATCGAGGGGTCGACGAGCTCGGTGCCGTCGCCGAGCCGGACGGTCACCGGCGCGTCCTTCCGGTCCTCCTGCGGCACCCAGCGGAAGAGGACGTCGCTGCGGCCCAGGAAGTCGCGGACCGCGTAGGCGGCCGGCGAGAAGCGGTAGCCGCGCACCTCGGCGGTGGGCAGGCCGCCCCGGCGTTCGGCGTTCCAGGTGCACAGGGCGTCGTCGAGGGCGGCACGCAGCCGCTCGGCCAGGCCCGTTCCGCTGCCGTCGGGTGCCGCGGCCGGTGCCCGGTCGACGACGGTGACGGACGGGCCTGCGGGCGCGGTGCCGGCCTCGGCGAGCAGCAGCCAGCGGGTGTGCGGGTGCTGTTCGGGGTGGCTGCCGGGGTCCTCCGCGGTGACCACCGCCGACACGGGCACCTCGCGCCCGGCCAGCTGGTGCAGGACGCGTTCCGCCTCGGGCAGTCCGCCGACCTGCAGGACGCGGAAGGACGTGCGGTACCAGCGCTGTACCAGCTCGGCTGTCTCGTGGCGGCGGAGCGGATCGGGATCCGCGAGGAGGATCACCGGCAGCGCGGTCTCGGACATGGGGGGTCTCCTGGGTGTTGGTTGGTGAAGGGTCCACCGGGTCAACGAGCCGAAGATCATTGCGTGGCGCGCGGGCCGGCAGGGGAACGGGCGAACGAAGAGTCGATTGAGGAATCCGCGGAATTCCCGTGATCAAACGCCGTTGGGCGGCGTTGACCGTGAAGGCCCTTGTCGGGAGGGTCACTTGGATGTCCCACACGGAAGAAGGGGAGGCCCGTTCGTGTCCGAGAGCCTGGCCGATGTCATCGCGCTCGCCGGGAGCGAGCTGCGATTCCTGCGGAAGATGGCCGGAGACGTCGGCGAGAACGTCTGGGAGCGGCTGCTGGAATGGCTCATGGACGACTGGTTCCGGCTGGACGTGCTGGGGCTGGAGAACATTCCCGCCGACGGCCCCGCGGTACTCGTCGCCAACCATTCCGGGGCCTGGGGACTGGACGCCTTCGTCCTGCAGAAGGCCCTGGTCCGGTCGCTGCGGCGGCCGCTGCACGTGCTCGCCGCGCCGTTCGTCTTCCGGCTCCCGGTGCTGGGCCGGTACGCCGCGAAGAAGGGGGCGGTGCCCGTGGACCAGCGGGCGGCGATGCAGCGGCTGGGCGAGGGCGAACTGGTCGCGGTGTTCCCGGAGGGCCTTTCCGGGCTGGAGAAGCCGTTCCAGGAGCGCTACCGGCTCCAGCCGTTCAATCCCGGCTTCGCCGTGGCGGCCCTGCACACCGGGGCCCCGGTCGTGCCGGTCACGGTCATCGGGGCGGAGGAGTCCTCGCCGAAGATCGGGGAGGTGCCCGCGCTGGCGAGGTTCCTGGACCTCCCGTACTTCCCGCTGACCTCCCCGTTCCCCCTGCCGGCGAAGTGGCTGATCACCATCGGTGAGCCGATCGCCCCGCCCGAGCGGCCCCGGGCGTTCGGGGAGCGCGCGGCGGTGGCCCGCGCGCTCTCCTCGCAGGTCCAGCGCACCCTCCAGGACATGGTGGAGCGGGAACGGGAACGGCGGGACGCCCTGGTGCGGTAGCGGCCGGGGCGCCCCGGTCTCCTCAGTCGGCGAGGAAGCGGGCGGCCGCGCGGACGTCGGAGGCGGCGCGCGTGCACCGCTCCGCGTGGTCCAGCAGCCGCATCCGGAAGGCCTCGCCGGTCTCGTCGCCGCTCCAGCCGGGTTCGGCGGCGCAGTCGGCGAGGCCGCGGGCCAGGGTGTCGAGCCGGTCCGCGTCCGCGCGGGCCAGGACCGCGTACGAGCCGGGCCCGGTGGCGGGCGCCGCCGCCGGGAGGGTGCCGGCGGGGGGAACGGCCATCAGCAGGGTGTGCGGAGCGAGGGTGAGGGGGATGCGGTCCGCGGTGAGCGCCGGGGACAGCAGGCTCGGCCGGGCGGTCGCGGTGAAGAACCGGACGATCTCCTCGGCCACGAGGGCGGCGAAGGCGGTGGCGGTGCAGCCGGTCGCGGATCCGCACAGGGGCGAGGGCCCTTCGGACCCGACCGCCCGGCCCCGGACGCCGCCCGTGCCCCCGGACTCCGCTGCGTCCGGGCAGTCCCCGGCCTCCCCGGCGTGCACGCCGTCCCGGCCGGCGGGGGCGGTGTCCGCGGCGTCGCGCAGCCAGGCCGGGGCGGCCAGGATCTCGGTCCCCGGTTCGACGGCGGTGCCGTCCCATACGAAGCGGGACCGGACGGGGTGTACGGCGGCCTCGACCGGCGGGAAGACGTCCAGGGCGAGGGCCACGGCCCCGGCGGGGCCGCCCGCGGCGTCCGGTACGCCCGCGGCGGCGAGGGCCAGGGCCTGGAGGGCGGTGCCGACGGCCGCCTCCGAGACCACGGCCAGCGTGTGGGCCAGCACCGCCTCGGTCCGGCCCGCGTCCGAAGTCACCGCGCCCGCCGTACGGGCGCCCGGTACGACCGCGTGCGCGGAGGCGAGCCCGGCCGCCACCGTGCCGGGCTCCGGGTCGGCCAGGTAGGGGGCGATCCTGCGGCGCAGGGCGGCCGCCCTGCCGTCGTGGGCGCGGCTGCCCGCGGCCGCGGCGGTCCTCAGCAGCACCTCGCTGAGCAGGGTGTCCTCCGCCGCGGCCGCGCCCGCCACCACCCGGCGGGCCGCGCGCAGCAGCCCGGGCCGCCAGACCTCCCAGGGCAGGGTGTGGTCGTCGCGGCGGGCTCCGGCCACCCGCCGCAGTTCCTCGGCCAGCGGTCCGGCGAACGCCGCCGCGGGCGGGGCGGCGTCCGGCGGGAGCGGGACGTGGGGGTGCAGGCCGTGCCGGCGCCCGGCCGCGTCGAGCCGTACGGCGGGGGCCAGGGCGTCCGCGGCGGCGCCCGCGGCGAGCAGCCCGGCGGTGCCGGCCGGGCCCAGCGGGACGAGGAAGGAGCCGAACGGGGTGCGCAGCCGGACGGGGCGTCCGGAGCGGCTGCGGCGCAGGTGGGCGAGGACCCCGCGGGCCGCGCCCTCGCGGGTGAGGGAGTCCAGGCCCAGGGCGCGGGCGGGGGCGTCGGCCCAGGGCAGGCGGTGGGCGAGCATGGCCGCGCTGAACACGGCGTTCTCCAGCGGCCAGGCGGTGGCGGGGGTCGTCATCGGGGGGCGTTCTCCCTCGGGTCACGTGTCGGCACGGACGGGGGCACGGGGTCGGGTCCGGTTCCGGGCCCGGGGTGGGGCGGGGGCGCGGGGTGGCTCATCGGTCGCGGAGCATGTAGGGCTGGTTGGCGGTGATCTCGCCGTCGTAGCCGGCGATCAGGGCGTTGACCCGGTCGCGGTAGGGGGCCAGTTCGCCGCGCAGGCTGTCCGAATAGGCCTGCGGGGCGTGCGAGAGGGGGTAGTCGTACGACTCGTCGAGCCAGGCCAGCTCCACCCAGCTCTCCGGGATGTCGTTCGGGGAGGCCGGGCCGCGGCCGTCCAGCATCGGGATCACGTCGTGCTTGTTGACCAGGCTGACGACGCGGGTGGTGTGGTCGGCGGGCCGCTTGTTGTCGATCGGGGAGCCGAGCGTGACCACGTGGGTGACCCTGTACTCGGAGGCCACGTCGGGGTCGGCGGCCAGGTTCATCGCGGTCAGGCCGCCGAGGCTGTGCCCGACCAGCATCAGCTCGGACCCCGCCGGCACGCCGGCCCGCCGCAGCAGCTTCTTCACGGCCCGGGTGTAGGTGGTGTCGGTGCGCAGGCAGCCGTCGAAGGCGCCGATCAGGTCCTGCGGGGTGCTGTTGCTGAGCAGGGCGAAACTGGTCCCGGGGAGCAGCAGCACGTACCGTTCGGCGCCGTCCGCGCAGGCGACGCGGCGCAGGAGGACCAGGCCGTGGTTGCCGAGGGCGCCGATGTCGTTGATGTAGCTGACGATGTCGTTGCGGGAGGTGCCGAGGACCTTGGCGAGGATCGGGTCCGGCTCGGCGCGTTCGGCGCGCCCGGGGCCGGGGTTGAGGTACTTGAGCAGGGAGCTGGGCAGACCGAGGAACGGGTCGGTGGTGGGGACCCCTCCCGCGAGGGTGACCCAGGAGAACTCGTCGTTGACGGGGTTCTCGTCCAGCAGTCCGGTCAGCGCCAGCAGTTCCATGATCACGGGGCTGACGGTGGTCAGGGCCCGGGTGACGCCGAGCCGTTCCACCAGGGCGTGCAGGGCGCGAACGGCCTCCAGCCGGTCTCCGGCGACGAGGGCGCCGGTGAGGCGGCGGGCGTGGGCGGAGTCCAGGTTGGGGTGGGTGACGGTGGCGGCTTCGATGCGCAGGGCGAAGGCGTCCACGGCCATGGCGACGGACGCGGGCCGACGGCGGGTCACGTTGCCCACGATCCGGGCGAGTTCGCCGATGACCCCGCCGTTGGCCCCGAAGCCGAGGCCGGCCGGTCCGGTCAGGGCGCGTACGCAGGACAGGGCCGTGCCGAGGGCCCAGGTGGGGCGGCGCAGGGCCTGGAGGGCGAAGCGGCCGCCGGTCAGGGCTCCGGTGAGGTCGGCTCCGGCCCGTCGTGCGGCGAGGGCGGCGTCGGCGAGCAGGACGGAGGCGGCGATGAGGAGTTCGGTGTCGGTGCGCCCGGCGGCCTCGGCCGCAGGGGGCTCGGGCCGTACCGGCCCGGCGAGCGGGTCGCCGGGGGTTCCGCCGGCGCCCGGGGTGTTCTTCCGCTGCCCGTCGGAGAGCTGCCGGGTTAGGTTCCCGGTCGCCTGAGGCGTCACGTTCCAACCTCTCGTCGCATGACCCGTGGTTCGCGACGCATGGTGGCACCGAACGGGGGCGCTCCGGACGCACCGGGGCGCCCGCTCCGGCGTGCGTGCCGTGCCCCCGGGCCGCGGCACGCCCGTCGGCACTGGAATCCGGGCCTGCGCCGGCCCCGCTCGGCTCCGCGCGGGTTCGGGGGATGACGCGGCGGCCCGTGGTTGACGCGGCCCGCCGCGTCACACGGTCAGCAGGGTTTGCGCCAGGTGTCCAGTTCCGGGTTCTTCAGCATCGAGGAGAGCTTGAGCTTGCGGGCCTCGGGACAGAAGTTCGAGGGCGTCCCCTTGTATTCGACGTGGAAGACCGCCTTGCCCGCCGTGATGAAGGGGCTGAGCGCGGCGCACTCGCCGAACTGGGCGCACTCCTCGTTGACCGCGAAGTCGAAGACGCTTTCGAGCTGGGGGATCTGGGGCAGGTCGTTCTTGAGGCCGACCGCGAGCCCGCGCGCGTGCGCGATCTCGGCGATCATGCGGTTGTAGGCGAGCTGGTGCTCCGCGGTCAGCGGGAAGCCGCTGTCGTTGCCGTACGCCTCCACGAGGTCGGGTTCCACCGCGTCGAAGCCCTTGTCCCGGCACATGTCGAAGCGCCGTTCCATGAGCGGGCGGAGCAGGTCGGTGCGGCGGATGTCCAGCCAGCGCTCGCCCTTCCAGCCGTTGGGCTTGCCGAACAGGCTGGTGGGGAACGCGTCCTTGTCCGGCCGGAAGTCCTCCCAGGCGCCGACGTTGACGTAGCAGATGACCTTGCGGCCGTCGTGGTGCAGCCGGTCCACGTCGGCCTTCGAGTTCTCGAACCCGTCGATGTCGTACACGGGCACGTCGACGGAGGGGTCGGAGCGTCCGTCGAGCTGCCACTGCCAGGCCAGACCGGGCCGGGGCTGCCAGCGGGGTCCTGGCGAGGCGGGACCCGGACCCTGGCCGGCGGTGGGGCCGGAGGGGGCGGGCGCGGCGTCGTCGTCCTCGTCGCCCGTGGTGGAGCAGCCCGTCAGGACCAGTGCCGTCAGCACCAGTGCCGTCAGGGCGGCCGGCAGGAGGTTCCGGGCCGGCAGGCCGGGGCGGGCCGGCGGGGTGGGGCTCATGGTTCCATCCCGGTGAGTGCGGGGGTCGGCTGTTTCCATGGGTTGGGGAGTTCGCCCGTCACGGGTCCGCAGACCGCCGCCCCGCGTTCGTGCGCGGTGCGCACGGCGAGCGGGACCAGGGCCTCGGGCACCCCGTAGACGAGGTGGCAGAACCGCTCGGGGGCGTGCCGCGCCGTCCAGGCGGGCCGGGTGAAGGAGGAGACGTACGTGGACCAGTGCCCCTCGAAGGTGACGGTCAGGTCCGCGAGGCGGACGTAGCCGGCCACGGGGTGGACGCCCGGGTTCAGCACGACGGGCTGCGCGCCCAGCCGGCGCAGCGAGCGGATCATCCTGCGGGCGCCGGGCAGTTCCTCCCGGGTGGGGGCCATGCGGTCGAGGAAGCAGCCGTCGACCGCGTACCACTCCTGGTAGCGGCACATCTCGTGGACGACCTCGACCTGGCCGCGTGCCCCGTACAGGGTGTCCACGTAGCCGAGGAGGCGGGCGCCGGCCGTCCGCAGCGCGGCGGCCGCGGCGGCGAACGCCGGGTCGGGGCGCTCGCCCGGCCCGTCGGCCGGGTTGAGCACCACCCCGTAGGTCGCTGCGGCGCCCGTGATCAGCCGGTGCCAGGCCCCGGGGTCCTCGGCGGGGTGGACGTACAGCGGAACGAGCAGGCTCATGGCGTCGGGGTTCCGGCCGGGGCGGTCGCCGCCCAGAGCGCGGCGAGCGAGTCGCCGAGGTCGTGGACGGGGCGCCAGCCGAGGGCCTCGGCGGCGGCGGTGACGTCCGAGCACTGCCAGGACACCTGGGCGGAGCGGGCCGAGCCGGGCGCCTCCTCCTCGATCCGCCCCCGGAAGCCCGCCCGGCCGGCCAGGCCCCGTACCAGTTCGCGGACGGGGACGGCCCGGCCGGCGCCGATGTTGAGGACGGGCGGGAGCGGGCCGGGGGCCGTGACGGCGAGCGCCACCGCGTGGGCCACGTCCCGTACGTCCACGAAGTCGCGGTGGGCGGACAGGTCGCCCAGCCGCAGCACCGCCTGCGGGTCGGGGCCGGCCTCCCGCAGCAGTGCGGCGATCCGCCCGGGCAGCCCGCTGCGCGGGGCGCCGGGCCCCACGGGGTTCCCGACCCGCAGGACCACGCCGTCCAGTCCGGAGGTGGTGACGGCGAGGGTGCCGGCCAGTTTCGTGGCCCCGTACGGGCCGACCGGGTGGGTGGCGGCCGACTCGGTGACCCGGGTGCCGGGGGTGCCGGGCCCGTACTCGGCCGCGGAACCCAGGTGCACCAGGCGTGCCGTGGGCGCCGCCTCGCGCAGCGCGGCGCACAGGGCGGCGGGGCCGCGGGCGTTGGCCTCGGCGAGGGTCAGGGCGTTTGCGCCGGTCGCGCCCGCGCAGTTGACCACCGCGTCGGGCGCGGCGGCGGCCAGGACGGCCGCCAGCCGCTGCGGCCGGTCGGCCGCGAGGTCGATGCCGAAGTCGGCGCCGGGCGAGCGTCCGCCGTCGAACACCCGCGCGCCCGCAAGGGCGCGCAGGCGGTCGGCGACATGGGCGCCCAGGTAGCCGGTCCGGCCCAGGACGAGAATGCGCATGGGGTGCTCAGGCTCCCTTGAGCAGCAAGGACTTGCGGCTGGTGAACTCGGCGTTGGCCCGGTCGTAGTCGTCGGGCCGCCCGATGTCGAGCCAGTAGCCGTCGAACGCGTAGGAGTGCGGCGGGTTCTGGGTGCCCAGCAGGTCGAGGACGAGTTCGTCGAAGCCCAGCGGCAGGCCGGGCGTGTAGTGGTCGAGGGTGGAGCGGCTCAGACCGTACACCCCCATGGAGACGTGGTAGTCCATGCTGGGCTTCTCGGTGAAGCCGACGACCCGGCTGGCGTCGGTGGTGAGCACTCCGAAGTCGATGTGCACCTTGCGCGGGTAGGTGGCGATGGTCAGGGGGGCGCCGGACGCCTCGTGGTGGCGCAGCACGTCGGCGTAGTCGAGGTCGGTGAGCACGTCGCCGTTCATGACGAGGAAGTGTTCGGGGAGGCGGTCGCGCAGGTTGAGCAGGGGGCCCATGGTGCCGAGCGGGCTCTCCTCGGTGGCGTAGTCGACGCTCATGCCCCACTGGGAGCCGTCGCCGACGTAGGCCCGGATGATCTCGCCGAGGTGTCCGATGGCGATGGTGCACCGGGTGAACCCGGCGCCCGACAGCTGGCGCAGCACGATCTCCAGGATGGCGTGCTGGTCGCCGATGGGCACGAGCGGCTTGGGCAGGGCCGTGGTGTAGGGCCGCAGCCGAACGCCCTTGCCGCCCGCCAGGATCACTGCGTACATGGGTCTCCTCCTAGGGTTGGGTGGGGGGAGGTGAGTGACGTGGGGTTGTGGAGAACGCCGGCGGTACGCCCGACGGTCAGATGTTGTAGATGCCGGTCTTGTAGCGGGCCAGGTTGCCGGGATCGCGGAAGAACTCGACGGTGTGCGCGAGGCCTTCCTCCAGGGTGTGGCGCGGCCGCCAGCCGGTGGCGGCGGTGAGCCGGCTCGCGTCGGCGACCAGCCGCATCACCTCGGAGGCGGGCGGGCGCAGCCGCTCGGTGTCCTCGCGGACCTCGATGGGGACGTCCATGACCTTGCCGATCAGGGTGACCAGGTCGGCGACCGAGATCTCCCCACCGGTCCCAGAGTTGAAGGTGCGGCCGACGACCTGCTCCGCGGGTGCGGTGCCGGCCGCGAGGAAGGCCTGTGCGGTGTCCTTGACGAAGCTGAAGTCCCGGGTGGGGCGCAGGTCTCCGAGGGTGATGACGCGTTCCCCGGCGGCGACCTGGCCGATGACGGTGGGGATCACCGCGCGCATCGACTGGCGGGGTCCGTAGGTGTTGAACGGGCGCAGCGTGACCACCGGGGTCTCGAAGCTGGCGTGGTAGCTGTCGGCCAGCCGGTCGCCGCCGGCCTTGGAAGCGGCGTACGGGGACTGGGTGTTGATGGGGTGGTCCTCGGTGATCGGCACGGTCTGCGCGGTGCCGTACGTCTCGCTGGTGGAGGTGTGCACGAGGCGGGGGGTGCCCAGGGCCCGTACGGCTTCGAGGACGTTGAGGGTGCCGGTCACGTTGGTGTCGACGTAGCTGTGCGGGGCCCGGTAGGAGTACGGGATTGCGATGAGGGCGGCCAGGTGGTAGGCGGCTTCGGCGCCTTCGAGGAGACCGCGGACGGATCCGGGGTCGCGTACGTCGCCGAGGACGATCTCCACCTGGTCGAGGACGTCCGGGGCCAGGGTCTCCAGCCACCCGTACGAGGAGAAGGAGTTGTACTGGGCCATGGCGCGGACCCGGTGGCCGGCGGCGACGAGGGCCTCGGTGAGGTGGGAGCCGATGAAGCCCTCGGCTCCGGTGACGGCGGCGAGCGGTGCGGTGGTCAACTGGTGGACCTTTCAGGTGGGTCGGCTGGCGTACGGGGGTGAGCGGGCGTGCGGTGGTCAGGCGTGGCGGGCCGGGCGGCCGAGGATCCGCAGGGTGCAGACGGCCAGGGCCGCCGCGGCGAGGCCGCAGGCCAGGGTCAGGGCGGGCGGTCCCTGGGCCCGCCCCAGGAAGGTGGCGGTTCCCGCTCCGGCGGCCGCGGCCGTGCAGAGGGCGGCCGGGGGCCAGGCGACCCCGAAGGCCTGGAGCAGCAGGGCGGTCCACAGCGTGGCGGCGAGCAGCAGCAGGGCGGCCGGGGCGGCGCCGGTCAGCAGCGCCACGGGCAGCAGGAGCAGCAGGTAGCCCGCCAGGCACAGGCCCAGGACCCCGGTGGACCTCAGCAGGAACCCCGCGGGGGTGGAGGCCGAGCCGAGGGCGGTGACGGACAGCCCCCGGAAGCGGTAGAGCAGCCATTCGGCCGGGCCCATGCTGACGGTCAGCGCGATCACCGCGTACGGCTGGGACCGCCCTTCCAGCAGGACCAGTACGGCCGCCGCGAGGCCGAACAGCCCGTACGGCAGGGAGCGGAGCAGCGGGGGCCGGGCTCCGCCGCCGGGGGCGGCCGGGGCGGCGAACGCGCCGCGCAGCACCCGGGCGACCGCGGCCAGCGTCGCGAGGAGCGCGAGCGCCGGGAGCGCCGTGCGGACCAGGGGGCCGGGCTCCCACCAGGGCAGGACGGCGGCTCCCGCGACCAGCGGGGTGAGGGCCGCCAGCAGCAGCCGCTCACGGCCGAGGACGAGCAGGATCCCGGCGGCGGCCAGGTAGAGGGACTGCGCGGCCACCGCCCAGGTGACGGCGGAACCTCCGGCCGCCGCGGCCCCCGCCGCCGTGGCGGCGGCCGCGCCGAGGGGTGCCCCGGCCAGCAGGGTCCGGGCCGCCTCGCGCCGCCCGGCCACCATGCGCAGGTAGGCGCGGTGTCCGAGGGCCTGCCCCCACGCCCACGAGACGATCCCGGCGACGACCGGTCCGGCGGCGTGCCGGCCGGGGTGCCACAGCGGGGCCGTGAGCAGGTAGGCCAGCCCGGGAAGGGCGAAGAGCACCCCGCGCAGCAGGCACCGTACGGTGTCCGGGCGCCAGGGGTCCGGTGCCCGGGCGGGCTCCGGGAAGACGCGGGGCACCCGTTCGTAGAGGGCGGCGGCGAGGGCGAAGATGTCGGGGTGTCCGTACCGTTCCCGGATCACCTCGGCGGAGAGTCCCTCCGCCTCCAGCAGGGCGGCCACCTCGTACGGGTGGACGGCGGGCCCGACGCGGTCGGCCAGTTCGGCGGCGAGCCGGCTGACTTCCTCCTCGTTCGGGCCGGGGAGTCTGAGGGTGAGCGTGGTCTCGGTCCACGCCCGGCGGGGCGGGCGGGCGGCGGTGTCCGCCAGCCGCAGGGCCAGGGTGTCCTGGTGCGCCCCGCCGGGTTCGAGTGACATGGGGCCGCTCATCCGGCGAGGCTCCCCGTGCCGGTGGCCGCGGGGGCCTCGCTCTCGCGCGGCCGGCGCCCGTCGGCCGTGAGGGGCCGGACGGGCGCGGGCGGCCGGGCCCGCTCCTGTCTGCGGGCCCGCCCGGCGGCGACGGCCACGGGGGTGAGGCCTGCGGGGGCGGGGACGGGGGCGGCCTGCGCCGGGACCGGGGTCCGGCACGCTCCGGTGCGCGGGGTGCGGCCGAGGCCGGGCAGTTCCAGGTAGATGGACCGGAAGGTGTCGATGGTCTGGCGGAGGGTGAACTGCTCGATGACCCGCAGCCGGGCCGCCTCCCCCATCGCGGCGCGGCGGGGGGCGTCTCCGAGGAGTTCCAGGGCCGCTTCGGCCATGGCCCGCGGATCGCGGGGCGGCACGACGAGGCCGGCTTCGCCGACCGCCTCCCGTACCCCGCCCACGTCGGTGGAGACGGTGGCCCGCCCGCAGGACATGGCCTCGATCAGGGTGAAGGGGAAGCCCTCGCTGATGCTGGAGAGCATCACGACGTTCCCGGCCGCGTAGGCGTCCTTGATGTCGTCGACCCGGCCCTCGAAGGTGACCGCGTCGGCGTGGCCGAGGTCGCGGGCCAGGGCCTCGCAGCGTTCGCGGTAGGCCTCTCCGCCGCGCGGGGTGCCGCCGAACAGGCGCAGCCGGGCTTCGGGGACCCGTTCGCGGACCAGGGCGAAGGCCCGGATCAGGGTCTCCAGGTCCTTGATGGGGTCGACCCGGCCGGCCCAGCTGAGGGTGGGTGCGTCCGGCTCCGGCCCGGCGGGCGGGAAGGCGGCGGGGTCGACGCCGTTGTAGACGGTGCGGATGGCCTGCGGGTCGGCGCCGCCCTCTTCCTCCCACAGCCGGTTGTAGCGGTTGCCGGGGGTGACCAGGGCGGCCCGCCGGTAGCTCTCCTCGGCCAGCAGCCGGAAGAAGCCGAGGACGACGGCCTTGACGGGCCAGCGGTAGGGGGCCGTGCGGTAGCCGAGGTAGCGTTCGCGCAGGTAGACGCCGTGTTCGGTGAGTAGCAGCGGGACGCCGTGCCGTTCCAGTGCGGCCAGTCCGGGGAGTACGGCGACGCCGCCGCTGACGGCATGGGCGACGCCGTGTTGCGGGGGTGGGGCGGCGAGCGGGCGCAGGGCGTGCTCCAGCAGGGAGGTCGCGGTCAGGGCGTCGTGCAGGGTCGGCCGGGCCTCGCGCACGGTGAGCCCGGGGCGGTTCCAGACCGCCGCGAGCACCGCGATGGCGTGGTCTCCGCGCAGGTAGGGGCTCAGGGCGCCGTCGGAGGCCGCCCGGGCCATCGTGGAGAGGGCGGGGGCGAACCCGGCCTCGGCGCGGGGGTCGAGGAGTGCGGTGAGGAACTGTTCGTAGGCGCCGGAGAGCCTGCGGTGGCCGCGGCCGCGCGGGGCGCGGCCCTCGGGGGGAGCGCCCCACATGGGCACCGACCGGACTCCGAGGACATGGCCGGGCAGGTCCCAGGCCAGGGGTTCCCGGCCGGTTCCGGTGACGGCGATCACCTCGAAGTCGATGTCGGGCATGCCCTGGACGAGCTGGTCGCACCAGACGCTGACCCCGCCGTGACTGTGCGGATAGGTGCCTTCGGTGAGCAGGGTGACGTGCGGCGCGCCGGGGCGCCGCACGCCGGCTTGAGCGTGCATGGGTGTGCTCCACGGCCGGTGTGTGGGGGTGGTCGGGCCGGTCCGGGCCGCGCTGGGCGGCCCGGACCGGCGGGACGCCGGTTCAGCGCCGGTCGGTGCCCTTCGCGCCCTCGCGCACGGCGGGCGGGACGTTCGCTGCGGGTGCCGGTGCGGTGGCGGGCACCGGCCGGGGTACGGCTGCGGCGGACGGCGCGGCGGGCGCCGACGGGGGCAGGGTCAGCTCCAGGGCGGTGCCGTTCGAGGGGGTCCAGCCGGAGACCCGGCCCGCGTAGGGGCTGCCGAAGGCGGCGGTGCCCAGCCGGGTGCCGGAGGGCAGGGTCGCGGTGACGTCGAGCCCGGCGGGCGCCACGACGGTGACGGCGGTGCCGACGCGGTAGGCGGTGACCCGGCCGGCCTGGAGGGCGCTCTTCCAGGCGCCGCGGCGCCTCAGTTCGGTGCCGATGTCCTTCATCCGCTCGTTCACCAGCGGGGTGTTGGCGTCGAACAGGGCGTCGTAGCCGTCGATGACGCCGTTCAGCACCGGGTAGGCCAGGCGCTCCTCGGCCAGGTTCGACTGGTGGATGAAGTGCGGCTTGGGGTCGTTGGACAGCACGTGCCCGAGCGCGGTGCGGGTCTCGGCCGGCACGATCTTCTGCGCGTACCCGGTGGCGGTGTCCAGGGGTGCGGGCAGGCAGGTCGTGGTGTCCGCGTGGTCCTCGCAGATGCCGCTGCCGCCCTGGGCGCGGGAGGTGTAGATCCAGTTGTACTCGTCGGCCGCCTCGGTGGCCTTGCCGACGTTGTAGTAGACGTTCATCGGGTAGCGGGCGACGGTGGAGGCGGAGCCGACCTGGCGCAGTTCGGGGTCGCGGGAGTTGTCCGAGGCGACCCAGGTGACGCCGTTGCCCGTGAGGGAGGCGGCCAGGTTGGGGTTGTCCTGCGGCTGCTGGGGCAGGACGGCCATTCCGGAGTGCTCGCCGGTGACCAGTTCGCCGTTCTCCAGTGGCAGGCCGAAGCCCTGGCCCCACAGCCGGTTGAGGACGATCTCGTTGTCGATGGTGCTCCGGCTGACCCACTTGGTGCTGCCGTCGGGGTTGGTGGCGCACCGCCAGGGGACCACGCTGACGTCCTGTTCGCAGCCCAGGAAGGCGTGCGTGTAGGTGTGGTTGACCCAGCGGAACCGGGCGCGGTCGGCCTGGAGCTTGTCGGCGAGCAGGTCGACGCCGTTGTTGTCCTCGCGCTGGTCGAGGCTGCCGGCGCCGTTGTAGACCATGTCGAGGGTGAAGTTGCGGCCCACCTGCCAGTTCTTGGCGTACTCGGCGTCGTCGGCGGTCATGCGGATGGGGGTGGGCGTGCCCCCGCCGCCTCCGGCGCAGTCGACGTCGCCGGGCGTGCAGTTGAGCCGGGTGTCCCAGCGGTCGTCGGCGGCGAAGACGTCGTCCACGTGGACGGAGAAGTAGTTGCGGGAGGCGCCCAGGTGCACGCCGCCGGTCATCCACTCCACGATCCCGCGGGCGAGCAGCCGGTACTGCTGCTGGTAGCGGTTGTACACGAAGGTCACGACGAGTTCGCGGCGGCCGTCGTGCTTGTACTCGCCGACGAGCGACCCGCGGCGGGCGGTGCCGGGGATGGGCGCGTCGACGTAGGTGGTGAAGTCCGCGCCGGGGGCGGGCTGGGCCAGGTAGGCGTAACTCTCGCCGACGGTGGGCGAGTTGTCCTCGAACGGGACGGTGCCCTCGAGGTAGCCGAAGGGGCCGGAGCGGCCGGCGGCGGTCACGGCCCCCTGGGCGCCGTCGACACTGCCCGCGTAGCCGCCGGCGACGAAGTACTGGAGGCCGACCTGGGGGCGCGCGTAGGTGTAGGCGTCGACCTGGGGTATCTCGTAGGTCTGCTCATAGGCCGCGAGGGCGGCCATCTCGGCGGAACCCGCGGCGAACGGGTTGTCGTTGGGCAGGACGACCGCCTGGAACTTGGCGCGCGGCCGGCCGCCGGCGGTATCGGCGAGGAAGGCGGCGTCGATGGTGGGCCGGTCCGGCCGTGTGAGGTCCACCTGGGTGTAAGGCGTCCCCGCCGAGTCCAGCTCCGCCGTGATGGCCTGGACGGCCGGGCCTCCGTCGGCCACGACCAGCACCCGCAGGTCCACGCGGGGTGTGGTGGCGTCGGCGTGGGCCGCGCCGGCCGGCAGTCCGGCGGCCGCGATGAGCGCGCCCACCGATAAGACGGCGGTACGTATGCCGCGCCCGCCTCGACTGCTCCGCCGGCTACGCCTACTTCGCTCGCTTCGCTTCATGCGGTGAAATTCCCCTCCCCGGGCAGGGGTGAGCGAAGCGCGCACGAAGCGGCCGACGCCCCCCTTGCGCGACGCCGGTCTCCCCCTCAGAAACCGGTCGTCGCACATCCGTCGCGTCACATGGTGGTGCCTGTGTGTAGCTTTCGTGGGGGCGTTGCGAAAACCGACGGAAAAACGCAGGCGACCAACTGGGCGTGGTGTGGGGCGAGTTGCCCGGCCTGACGCCTTCGGGCCGTTTCCGGAACCCGGCGGGCGGGCGCGTCCGGCCGCCATGAGGGCCGGTCCGGAGCCGAGCGGGGTGCCGCCGGACCGGGTGGGTCCGGCGGCACTAGACCCTGGTGGTCTGGACCACTAGGGGTGGCGGGCGGGGGGCGATTTCAGGCCACCCCCGGCCGGGACGGGGGTCCTCAGGCGCAGAGGACGCGGGTCTCGGGCGTGTAGACCGGGCCGCCGCTGGTGTTCGTGCTGTCGCTGAACTCGGCGTAGTAGTACGAGTAGAAGCCGATGTTGCCGTTGCACCCGGAGTCGGCGGCGACCTGGAGGGTGAGCGTCACCGTGCGGCTCTGACCGGGGGGTATGGTCGCGCCGTAGTTGCCGCCGAGGTCGGAGGGGCCGACGCCGGAGCAGGCGGCGGCACCGGTCGGGGTGGCCACGCTGCAGCCGGTGAAGCTGTACTTGAGGTCGGCGCGCTGGGTGGTGAGCCAGGTCGGGGAGATGGTCTGGTAGACGAACCAGACGTCGTCGGTCTTGTTGTTGGTGAGCGTCATCGTGAGGTTCACCGTGCCGCCGGGGGTGACGGTGGCGGCGTTCGTGGCGAACGTCAGGGCGGCCGGGGCGGGGGCGGCCTGGGCCGCGGGGGCGAGACCGAACAGGGCCAGGACGAAGGCGAGGAACGCGGTGAGGCCGAGTCGGCTCTTCAGAGGTGATCGCATGGCCCGGGAGGCTAGGACGAGGCCTCGCGCGGCGTCTGCCCCCCCGGGGGAGCGCAGGGGCGCAGAGCGGCCGGAAGTGTGCGCCCCGTGAAGGCGCCCCGGCGCCCCGGGGGCGGATGATCACCCACCGTATAGGGGCAGTCCACGGAGGGTTCCCTGCCATCCGCCCCGAACCCCGCGGCCCGGACGGCCCCCGGACCCGCGAATGGCGCGTACCCGCCGCGCCCCAGCCCCGGAACCCCGTACCCCGCTTCCGGCCCTGCCCCGCCGCCGGCCACAAACGGAACCGCTTTCCGGACGACCGGCGGGCAGCGGTCACGCAAACGCGAGGCCAACACCGGCCGGACTCCCGAGGCTCCCCCGACCGCCCCCCGGCCCGAGACGGCCCGCGCGCCTCGGTGAGACCCCCCGAAGAACTCACTCAGCGTCACCCGCCCTCGCCCCTCAGGCGGCGGCCACCGCGGTGGATTCCGTGTTCATGCGGGCCACCGTGGCACCTCCAGCGCGGTCGAGGTCAAGGGCCGGCATCCCCTCGGGTGCCGGAGCCTGAAACGATCAGTCGGTCTCTTCGCCTGCGCCTGCGCGTTCTCCTTCGTCCCTCTCGGGCAGGACGTTGCCGTCTTCGTCGAGCCCGAGGTGGATGCGGCCGGGCTCGTGGCCGTTGACGTCGCTGGGGCGTGGCCCCTCGGGGCCGTCGGGCCCCCAGCGCACCAGGCGACGGGTGCGGGCGATCAGGTAGAGGGTGTCGTCGACTTCGAGGCGGTTGACGCGGCCGGCCCGCAGCCTGTCGGCGGCCGCGGCGTACTCGGCCAGCTGCTCGGCCTCGCTGCCGGAGCCGCCGGCCGCGGTGAGGGTGCGGGCGTCGGCGGTGGGGTCGGACTCGATGGGGATCAGGCCGTACATCCGGGGCCACGCCCAGGTGAGGGTGAAGTCCAGGGACCGGCGGGCGGCGTGTGCGCTGACGTGCGGGCCGCTCACCGGCTTCCAGCCGGTGCCGGTCCTCTCCATCACGGTGAACGCCGCGGGCAGGAGCAGGACGTCCGGGTGGGTCTGCAGGGCCCGCCGCGAGTCGGCGAGGACCGCGGCGGGGTAGCGGGCACCGGCGTAGGACAGCCCGCGCAGCGCCAGCCGTTCCGCGGCCTGCATCGGTGTGACCGGCGCGTCGGGATGCAGCACCAGACCGTCATCGATCTCCGGGTGCCGGGAGCTGTGCGTCCAGTCGGGAACGGCCGGCTCCGGGTCCGTCGGCCGGGGCTCCTCGATGCCGGCGGGGCCCGTGGCGGCGTATTCCTCGGCGCGCACGACGCGGTACCGGGTGCAGCCCACGGTGAGATCGTCGACGCACTCGCTCTCCAGCCGGGCGACCGCCGCCAGCAGCTCGCGCCGCTCCGCCCGGTCGCGCGCGTCGTCCTTCGCCCGGTACCACAGCAGCGAGTTGAGGCTGTCCCGTGCCTGCTGCGGGCAGCCGAGCGTCACGGCGCTCACCACGGACCAGGCCGGTCCGCCGCGGTCGTCCTGCGCGGCCACTCCGAACAGCGGCCCCCTCACGGCCACCTTGGCCAGCTGCTTGGCAGCATCGGCGGCATCCGCCTCCACGACGGCCTCCACCGGATCCACCGGCACCCGTACCACCATCGGCCGGGCGGTGCCCGGTCCCGGTCCCGATCCCATGTCCCGCTGCTCCATGGCCACATCCTGCCGACCGGCCGGCACCGCCGCGACGCGTTCGGGGATTTCCAACCCCCAGGGGTTGTTCCTGCCCCTTCCTGCCGGCCGGGAGGGGGCGACGGGGTCAGCCCAGCGCGCGGTCGAGGTTGAAGGCGGCGCTGATCAGCGAGAGGTGGGTGAAGGCCTGCGGGAAGTTGCCCAGTTGTTCGCCGGTCGGGCCGATCTCCTCCGCGAACAGACCGACGTGGTTGGCGTAGGT
This sequence comes from Streptomyces sp. 3211.6, assembly GCF_003634815.1. NCBI lineage: Bacteria > Bacillati > Actinomycetota > Actinomycetes > Kitasatosporales > Streptomycetaceae > Streptomyces > Streptomyces sp. 3211.6. The sequence goes on from NZ_RBXC01000001.1 coordinate 786,951, forward strand.
GAGCATCTTCTCGAAGGCGAGCCGGGCCTCCTCCAGCCGGCCCGCGCGGGCCAGCGCCTCCACGTACCAGAAGGAGCAGATCGAGAAGGTGCCCTCGCGGCCGTGCAGGCCGTCCGGACTGGCGGTCGGGTCGTAGCGGTACACCAGCGAGTCGGAGACCAGGTCCGCGGTGAGCGCGTCCAGGGTGGAGAGCCACTTGGGGTCGGTCGGCGAGACGAACTTCGCCATCGGCATCATCAGCAGCGAGGCGTCCAGCACGTGGCCGTCCAGCCCCTGGACGAACGCCCCCCGTTCGGCCGACCAGCCGCGCCGCATGATCTGCCGGTAGATCGCGTCCCGGGACTCCCGCCAGCGGAGCAGGTCCGCCGGCAGACCGCGGCGGTTCGCCATGCGTATCGCGCGCTCCAGCGCCACCCAGCACATCAGCCTCGAGTACACGAAGTTCCGCCGGCCGCCCCGCGTCTCCCACACCCCCTCGTCGGGCTGGTCCCAGTGCTCGCACAGCCAGTCCACCACACCGCCGACCTCGTCCCAGCGGTCGCTGCTGATCGGCTGCCCCCACTTGTCGTAGAGGTAGATCGAGTCGATCAGCGCACCGTAGATGTCCAGCTGGAGCTGGCCGGTGGCGGCGTTGCCCACCCGTACCGGTGCGGAGCCGAGGTATCCCTCCAGGTGCGGAAGCTCGTATTCGGGCAGGTCGACGCGGCCGTCGATGCCGTACATGATCTGCAACGGACCGCTGTCCCCCTTGGCCCGCAGGATGCCCCGCTCGGAGAGGAAGCCCATGAACGCCTCGGCCTCCGAGGTGAACCCCAGGCGCAGCATCGCGTAGACGCAGAAGGCGGCGTCGCGGACCCAGACGTAGCGGTAGTCCCAGTTGCGCTCGCCGCCGATCTGTTCGGGCAGGCTGGTGGTGGGTGCGGCGACGATCGCACCGGTCGGCGCGTACGTGAGCAGCTTCAGCAACAGCGCCGAGCGGTTCACCATCTCGCGCCACCGCCCGTGGTAGCGCGAGCCGGCCAGCCAGTGGCGCCAGAACCGGACCGTTGCGTCGGCCTGCTCCTGCGCTTCGGCGCGCGGGCACGACCGGGGCGGGACGTCGTCACCGATCTGGTCGAGGGCGAACACGTTGGACTCGCCCTCGAGGAGCTTGAAGTGCGACCACACGTCCCGGCCGTCGGTCTCCAGGGGTGCGGTGGCGGTGAGTGCGAGCGTCAGTGACGGGGAGCGGAACACGGCCGTGTGGCCTTCGAGCTGCGTGGTGTGCGCTTCGGTGCCGTAGCCGAAGCGGGGGGCGATCCGCGCCCTGAAGGGCAGCGCTCCGCGGACGCAGACCACCCGCCGGATCAGCCGGTGGCGGGTGGCCTCGCGCGACTCGTCGACCACGGGCATGAAGTCCTGGATCTCCGCCACACCGTCCGCGGCGAAGAACCGCGTGATCAGGACGTTCGTGTCGGGGAAGTAGAACTGCCTGGTGCGCGTCGGGAGCTCGGCGGCCAACTCGAACGACCCTCCCCGGTCGGCGTCGAGGATGGCCCCGAAGACGCTGGGTGCGTCGAAGCGCGGGCAGCAGTACCAGTCGATGGTGCCGTTCGTGCCGACCAGTGCGGCCGTACGAAGATCTCCGATCAGGCCGTGATCGGAGATCGGGATGTACCGGCTGCCGTCAGCCTGCCCGAAACCAGTCGTATCGAACGCCGCCATACCGGCCTCCGGCCTCCCTGGCGCTGCGGCCCGGGCCTGGGGATGAAACCTCGCATTTCATGCTAGACCGCTACGGGAGGCGGCGTTGTGACGGAGCCGCGCGGACAGGGCCGCCTTGACAATGAAGTCAAGCAGTCGCTTGATTTCTAGCGTGAGGCCAGAGAAGACGGACCTTCGCCGCGAGGCCGGTCAGCGAACACGGGACGACCTGCTGTCGGCCGCTCTCGAGCTGCTCGCGCAACGGGGGCAGGAAGGGGTGACCCTCCGCGAGATCACCCAGAACGCCGGAGCCAACGTCGCCGCGGTGAGTTACCACTTCGGCTCGCTGAAGGCACTGTGCGAGGTGGCGATCGAGCACGCGCTGGAGCGATACCTGGACGCGCAGATCCGGGAGCTGGACGCTCTGGCGGGGGACGCGACGCTGAGCGAGCTGGCCGAGGCCTTCGCGCGGCCGATGGTGAACGCCCTCGTGGCCGGCGGGCGGGAGCTGGCCGTGATGCGGACCGTGGCGCGGGTGGGGATCGATCCGCCCGAAGGGTGGGAGAGGCTGGCGGGGAAGTTCGAGCAGGCCCGACGGCAGGCGGTGCGGGTGCTGGCGGCGAACCTTCCCGGGGTCGACGAGCGGGAGCTGGTCTTCCGTGTCCGCTGTGCGGCCGGGATGCTGAACTGGCTCGCGGTGGCACCCATCGGGTCCGAGCTGGGCGCGGAGCCCGCCGAGCGGGTGGAGCGGATGCTCGTCCCCGTGGTGGCCGGGGCCTTCCGGGGAGCCCGGTAAGCGGCGGCCAGCGGTGAAACGAATGCACGCAGTGACGCACTCGGCCGGGGGCCCGGGCGCCCTACGAACAGCCTCCGCAGGCGGATGGCGGGCTCCAGCGGCACGGGCCGCCGTCATCACCCGGGCCGCACGCGCCACCGCCTGACCGAGGCGGCCTTCCTTGTGGGCCGCCCCGTCATCGCAGGAGGCCTCAGCCGGCGTGGAGGATCCGGAAGCGGTCGGGCTCTGCCGTGTCCCGGTCGACGACTTGGACCGGTGTCCAAGCCCATTGCCACACGCTGATGCCCGGTGTGCGGGAGAACCGGATCGGCCCGCGGGTGCCCTCGACCGCCACGCTCGGCCATGACCCGGCGATGGCCGCCCGGTCCGTGCCGTGGGAACGCAGCACGTCGGCGAGGACGGTGACGGTGTCCCAGCCCTCGAAAGCGACGAAGGAGGGCGCTTCGCCCAGCCGCTCGCGGAGCTCCTTCCCGACGCGTTCGCCGAGCGGGCCGGGGTGCTCGGGCAGGTAGCGCAGGAACGGGATCCCGGCGCCGTCCTCGCCCAGCACCTCGGCCCATTCGGCGAACTCCGGTTGTCCGGCCGGAGCGCCGATCAGGAGGTCCGCGAGCCGCCGGTCGCCCCGGACGGCCCTGACGATCGGCACGGCCGGCTCCGGGTGGCCGACCAGCAGGAGGAGCGCCGTCGCGCCGTGGTCGACGAGCGCGTCGCACAGGGCTTCGGGGGTGAGCGCGTTCGTGTCGAGTTCGACGACGGTGCCGCCGCGCGGAGCGAGGTGGTCCCGCAGGACGCGGGTCCCGGCCGTCCAGTAGACGCTCGGCTGGGCCGCCACGGCGATCCGGCGCCGGCCCGCACCGAGGAGAAAGTCCGCGTAGATCCTCCAGCCGTGGGACTGGGCCGGGGCCAGGCGCGCGACCCAGTCCGTCGGCTCCTCGGTGAGCGTGTCGAGCACGGCCGACGAGCAGAGGAACGGCACGCCGAGGGCGGCGGCCCGGGCGGCGGCCGCGCGGGCGACGACGCTGTGGTACTCGCCCGCCACGGCGGCCACGCCCAGGCCGGCCAGTTCGTCCACGGCCGCCGCGGCCCGCTCCGGATCGGCGGCAGTGTCCCGGACCACCAGCTCCAGGGGTCTGCCGTCGATCCCGCCGGCATCGTTGACCTCGCGAACGGCCAGTTCGAGTCCTGCGAGCAGGTGCCGGCCCGCCTCGGCCCAGCCGGGCCGCGTCAGCGGTACGAGAGCGCCCAGGCGGACGGACGGCCCGTCGGTGTGCTCCGCTCCGGACGGCGATGGCGGCGTGTTCATCGGATGGCTTCTCCTTTGGGACGTGCGGTCGCAGTCCGCCCGGACCGTGCTCCGGCCAGGGCCGGCGGTCTGCGCTCATCACACCTCTCCCCGGCGGGCGCTACCGGGTGATCATGCCGGTCATTGGATCCACCGCCGCCGCCAGGGGCAACCGATTATCCGTTCAGGCCATCCCGCGTGTCCGAACCAGTGGCTGTGCCGGTCAGGCTGTTGCCGGGATCGCCGGTGAGCGGCGGGCCAGCGCCTCGGAGGCCTTGGCCGTGGCGTAGAGGGACACGGCCAGGGCGAGGGCCATGGCGGCTCCGGCAGCGAAGAGGCTGCCGGAGGACACGGCCTTCGCACTGCCGGCCTCGGAACGGGCGGAGCCCGTGATGAACGGGACGACCGCCAAGACCGCGACCCCGAGGGCGACCTCGCCCCAGACCACCAGGGGGAAATGACGCAGCGTGAGGTGGCGCAGCGAGGCGGTGTCGTCGGCGCGGCGGGCCCGGGCGATGCGGGGCATGAGCCAGAACTGGTTGAAGGCGCCGGCGGTGATCAGGCCCAGCACCAGGAGGATCTTGACGAGGAGGGCGATGCCGTAGCCGGTGGTCCACAGCTGGGAGACCGCACCGACGTGCTTCCAGCTGAGCCACAGGCCGGAGAGGACGACGGCGCCGACGCAGACCAAGGCGACCAGGCTGAACCGCCGCCAGATCTCCGCCCACAGCACGCCGGCTCCCGCTCCGAGGCCTGCGCGGGCACCGGCGAGGGCGACGAGCAGGGCGAGGCCGCCGAGCCAGACGGTGCCCGAGACGATGTGGGTCTGGTTCAGGAAGAGGTCGAGCCAACGGTCGAGATCGGCCGGGGCGGTGGCCGGTACCGCGGCGATGAGGGTAACGGCGAGGGCGGCCGGGAGCACGGCGAGGACGATGCGGTCCAGATGCCTGCGCGCGGCCGGGAGGAACAGGGCGATCATCGCCGCCGCCGCGGCGAGCAGGACGAGGTTCTGGACGAGGTAGACGGTTCCCTGGGCGATCCAGGCGCCCTTGGCGGCCGGTGCCTGCAGGAAGTCCCACATCCTGCCGGGTGCGAGCGCGTCGCCGAAGGCCATGCCCTTGCCCGCCCGGGCGACGCGGCCGGCCAGCTGGAAGTAGCCGGCCAGGAGGAGCACCACCCCCGCCCAGGCCGCGTAGCTCGCCGATCTGGATCTCAGGACCACGGCATCACCGGGGTCTCCGGCCTCCTGGGCGTGCTTGAGGGAGGGGCGGACGGTGGTGGCGTAGGTGACGGTGGTGCCGATGGCGCCGCTGAGGCCGATGAAGTATCCGGCCTTCGTCAGGACCCGCCAGGTCTGGGGCATGGTGTATCCGGCCGTGTCCGTGGCCAGCAGCAGGGAGTTCATGAGGGCAGGCTAGCCTTACTAAAGTAAGCCTTCCCTTATTTTTAATGACCGATCGTCCTACCTTCATCAATCCGTGACGTCAGGTGCGGAAACGTTCCTCGGACCGATGCCACTACGCTGTCTACAGCGAAGTAGTCGACCTGCATCAGCGCAGGACTTCACCGGTCAAGGGGGATCCATGGCGGACGAGGGCGAGCGAAGGGCCGCCGGCGAGCTGGAGTCCAGCGTGCTCGCCGCGTTGTGGGCGGCCGGCACGGCGCAGTCGGCGGCCCAGGTCAGGGCCGCCCTGCCGCAGGACCTGGCGCGCACCACGGTGGCGACCCTGCTCGGACGCCTGTGCGAGAAGGGGCTCGTGGGACGCAGACCCGGGGGGCGCGGCTTCGTCTACTTCGCCGTGCAGGACACCCATGGCCTGGCCGCCCGTCGCATGCACCGCGAACTCGACGGGGGCAGCGACCGGAGCATGGTGCTGGCGCGGTTCGTCGAGGGCCTCGACCCACACGACGAGGCCGAACTGAGGCGGCTCTTGCAGGAGGACCGCCCATGATCACGCTCCTGGTGGTACCCCTGCTGCTGCCCTGGCTCCTGCCTCCGCTCGCACGGCGGACTTCCCGGCGGGTCCGACCGGACATCGCCCTGTGGGCCGTTACCGCCGGCACGGCCGCGCTGGCGCTCGGCGCCGTCGCCTGCCTGGGCGCCCTGCTGCTCCCGCTCACCCTCCGCCTGCGCGCACTCGCCGACCTCGCGCACCTGCTCCACCCCCTCCAGGCCGGCCCGGCGGCACTGGTGTTCGGCGCCGCCACGCTCGCCGGCGGAGCGCTCGCCGTGAGCGCGACCGCCGCAGTCCGCGGCGCGAAGGCAGAACTGGCGCGGCTGCGTGCGGCCAAGGACCTCGTGGCCGGACTGCCCGAGGCCGGCGGCCTGTGCGTACTCGACGACGAGCGACCCGACGCGTTCGCCCTGCCCGGAGGGAGGCGCCGGACGGGCCGGGTCGTGGTCACCGCGGGCATGCTCCGGGCCCTTGACCCGAGCGAGCGGGAAGCGCTCCTCGGACACGAACGCGCCCACCTGGCCGGGCGCCACCACCTGTTCCTGGCCGTGGCGCAGCTCGCCGGATGGTGCCACCCGGCGCTGGCCTCCGTCATCCCCGCCGTCTCCTTCGCCGCCGAGCGCGCAGCGGACGAAGCCGCCGCCCGCGCATGCGGGGACAGGCGGCTGGCGGCCCGCGCCATCGGACGGGCCGCCCTGGCCACGACGTCCCGACGCGGCGGCCAGCAGGTGCCGGCCGTCGTGGCACGGGGCACCACCGGCCCGGTACCGGCGCGGGTCAAAGCCCTCTTCGCGCAGGCTCCGGTACGCCGCACCGCCCCCGCCCTCCTGGCCATCGCCCTTCTCTGCGGGGCGGCGGGCGCCTCGTCCCTCGGCGGCGCGGTCTGGCTGCACCGCGGGGTGGAAGTGGCACAGGGCGAGCGCCCCTCCGAGTAACCCCGTGGCCGCCATGTCCGCAGCCCCCGGCATCTGCTCCTCTGCGGCGGACCCGGCGCCGCGATGACCCGTCGGCACCATCCAACCGGCCGGCGCCTACCAGGTCATCGCCTGGACCTCGGCTCTAGCCCCTCTACGGACGGCCCCAGCCGTCACGAACTGACCCACTGGGCCGCGCGGACCGGCGGCCCCCTGCCAACCCGACCGGCCGGCCGACCAACCGGCCCACACGAACGGACTCACCATGCCCAGATCCGCCGCCGATCTGATGCAGGTCAACCTCCTCCAGGTCTTCAACGAACCCGACCCGGATCGCCGGGCCGCGGTCATCGCCGAGAACTACGCCGAAGACGTGGTGTGGCACGAACCGGACCGCATCAACCACGGGCGCACGGCCCTCACGCGCCGCGCCACGGAATTGCGCGCCGAGCACCCGGACTGGGTCTTCCGACCCACAGGCACCCCGTCGGAGCTCGACGACATCGGCCACCTCGGTTTCCGGTGGGGCCCGCCCGACGATCAACCGCCGGTGGTCAGCGGCATGGACATCGCCCGCACCAACGGGGGCGTCATCATCGAGCTCTACACGATCGTCACGGAGATCAGCCAGCCGTCGTAGGCGTCCGTCGCGGACAGGCCGCCGCGACTGCGCAACGGGGTCAGCCGCCACGAACGCGGGGGCGGTGGCGGGCAGAAGCCCTGCGCCACTACCTCCTGACCGCACCCACGACATCGCACCCGACGCCTGGTACCGCTACGCCGAAGTCCTGATGATCGGCTTCGGCCTGGAAAAGGGCCCGGCAGCACACACGACCGCCATGACCGGCGGCCAGGTGCCCGCACCTGGCCCAGGCCAACCAGCTGAGCAGGCCCACCGGCGCACCACATCTCGCCGGACCGAGCGAGGCCGCCGGGCCGCCGTTACGTCACGGCCGGAAGGTTTCGCGGTAGACGCTGGGGGCCACGCCGACGTGGGCCTTGAACAGCGTCCGGAAGTTGGCCGGGGTGCCCAGGCCGCAGTGCCGTGCCACGGCCTGTACCGTGAGTTCGCCCGCTTCCAGCAGTTCCCTCGCCCGGCCCAGCCTGGCATCGAGCAGCCATCGCATGGGCGGCCGGCCCGTCTCGGCGTGGAAATGGCGGATGAGGGTCCGGCGGGACATGCCGGCCCGGTGGGCCAACTGGTCGACGGTGAGCGGCTGGTGCAGGTTGCACAGGGCCCACTCGTACACCTGCGCCAGCCCGTCGGAGCCGGAACGGTCCGGGCGTACCGGGAGGTCGATGTACTGGGCCTGGCCACCCGTGCGGTGCGGGGCGGCGACCAGCATGCGCGCCAGCTGGTTGGCCACGCGGGCGCCGTGGTCGCGGCGGATGAGGTGCAGGCACAGGTCCAGGCCCGCGGCGACACCGGCCGAGGTCAGGACCTGGCCCTCGTCGACGTACAGCACTTCCGGCAGCACCGACACCCGGGGGAAACGGCCGGCCAGCGCCGCAGCGTACTGCCAGTGCGTGGTGGCCCGGCGCCCGTCGAGCACTCCGGCGGCGGCGAGGGCGAAGGCACCGGTGCAGATGGACACCATGCGGGCCCCGCGGGCCGCCGCCCGCGCCAGGGCGGCCGCGACCGCGGCCGACGGCTGCTCCGGCTCCAGGTACCCCGGGACGATGACGGTGTCGGCGGATTCCAGGCAGTCCAGCCCGTGCTCGACGGAGAGCGCCGGGCCGCCGTGCATCGGAACGGATCCGGGCGCTTCCGCGCACACGGTGAGCCGGTACGGTCCGTCTCTCCAACTCCCGAAGATCTGCAGGGGGATGCCGATATCGAGGGCGAGGACGTTCTCCAGGGCCACCACGACGACGTGGTGCGCGCTACCGGACTCCCCGTTCCCCTCCATGGCACGATCCTATCGCCACATGGCATCCGTGCCACTCACGTGGTCGTCCGGGCCGCGCCTACGTTCGTGCCATGAAAGATTCCCTCCTGCTCCCGGCCCTGCCGGACACCCCTGTGGCCGTCAGCGCCGTCGCGTACGTACGGTCCTGCGAGAGCGAGCCCACCGCCAACCACAGCATCCGCAGCTACGTGTTCGCCGCCCTGCTCGCCGAACACGAAGGGCTCAAGCCCGGCGCCGACTTCGACCCCGACCTCCTCTTCCACGCCTGTGTGCTGCACGACCTCGGCACCTCGTCCGCGGCCCCCGGCGCGGAGCGCTTCGAGGTCGAGGGTGCGGACATGGCCGCCCGGTTCCTCACCGGGCACGGATACGACGCACAGGCGGTCGACCTGGTGTGGGAGGCGATCGCGCTGCACGCCACGCCCGGCATCGCCGAGCGCCGCGGGGTGCTGGCGTACCTCACCCGCCGGGGCATCGGGGTGGACTTCGGCATCGGCGCCGAGTTCATGACGGACGCCCAGGGCGCGGCCGTCCACCACGAGCACCCGAGGCTGGACATGGTCACCGCGCTGGTCGACGAGATCGTGCGGCACGCCGCCCGCTCCCCGCAGGCCGGCGCCCGCTACACGCTCGGCGGCGAGTTCCTTCGCGAACGTGCCGAACCCGGAGCCACGACCTTCCTCGAACGCGTGGCCTCGACCTCCCGCTGGGGTGCGTGAACACCGCTCCTTGACCTTGCCGCAGCGTCACCGTCGGTACGTGGGAGAGATCAGGGGCGGGACCGGTCACCGGGCCCGCCCCGCGCCCCCTGAGACGCACTCCCCCCGGACAGCCCTGCGCCCCCGGGGCCGTGGCGCATGTCGGAGGGCCCGGAACTGGCGGTGGACCTGGTCCATGGTGGCGGCCCCGAGCGGGCCGGAGTGGAAGTAGCCCGCGTTGTTGATCAGGGCGTCGACGCGGCCGAACTGGGCCTTGGCGAGTGCGCTCCGGGCTGCCCCGGGGCCACCCACAAGCAGCAACGGGCCGACGATCTGCTGGCCGCCGCGCGTCGGCTGGCCACGGCCGAAGGCGTGCACGCCGTGCCCCTCACCCAGATCGCGGCGCAGGCCGGCGTGCACCTCTCCGGCGTCCGCCGCTCCTTCGCCTCGCGCGAGGAGATCCACCTCCGCCTCGCCGCCGAAGGCTGGCCCGATTGGGCCGAGGCACTGACGGCAGCCCTCGCCGACCTGCGGGGCACCGCAACCGCCACACCGGAGACGGTTGCCGACGCCTTCGCACGCACCCTCGCCGAACGCCCCCTGTTCTGCGACCTGCTCGGGCACGTCCCGGTGAGCCTGGAACGCGGCGCGGCACCCGAGACGCTGCGCGAGTTCAAGCTCTCCGCCCTGGACCCGGTCGACGCGGCCACCGCCCACCCGGGCCCGGGCCTGGAATCGCTCTACGCCGAGGACCCGCGGCCGGCCCACTCGGTCACGGACTTCAAGCCCCGCCTCACGCACCTCTTGCGCGCCACCGCCCGCGGGCTCACCGGGCGGTGACGCGGCCGGAAGGGGGATCCGGGGTCAGGGGGCGGGGACGGGTCCGCCGGGGCGGAACCGCTGCACCTCGTCTCCAGGCACTCGATCGTCTACAGTTCAGTAGACCGTCTACTTGACTGTAGTCAACGGGGTCCTTCGGGCTGCCCCCGTCTCCGAACCAGTGAGAGAGGCCGACCTGATCCATGGCCACATCCGCTTCCGCCGCCCTCGCGGTGAATCTCCTCGATGCCCATTCACTCCTTGCGACGTTCGGCGTGATCGGCATCGCGGTGGTGATGTTCGCCGAGACCGGCCTCCTGGTCGGCTTCTTCCTGCCCGGTGACTCGCTCCTGTTCACTGCAGGCCTGCTGTGCGCGGGAACGGCTGACGGGGACGCGAAGCTGTCCCTGCCTGCGGTACTCGCCGCCTCCGTGACCGGCGCGCTGGCCGGTGCCCAGTGCGGCTACCTGATCGGCCGCAAGGCGGGCCCCGCCCTCCTGGCCCGCAGTCGCTCCAAGAAGCTCCATGAGGGCGCCGCACGGGCCGAAGAGCTCCTTGCGAAGTACGGACACGCCAAGGCGATCGTGCTGGCCCGGTTCATTCCCGTGGTGCGCACCGTCCTGAATCCCCTCGCGGGGGCCCTGAACATCCCGGCGCGCGCCTTCACCCTCTGGCAGGTCGCGGGCGGCCTGCTGTGGACGGTGGGCCTGGTCCTGGCCGGCTACGCCCTCGGCTCGTCCATCCCCAGCGTCGACACGTACCTCCTGCCGATCGTGGGCCTGATCGTGGCGGTCTCGCTGCTGCCCGTGGCGATCGAACTCCTCCGCTCCCGCAGGGGCGGCAAGCACCAGAACGGAACAGCGCAGTGACCTCCGGCTACAACGGCTCCGGCTTCGACGGCAACGCCTACATCGACGTCACCGACCTCGCCCACCGGACCCCGGGCTGGCTCAACGACGCCATCGCCGCCTGGTCCCTCTACGGCCTGCTGCTGTTCGCCGTGCTGATGCTCGCCGCGTGGTGGCAGGCTCGTCGCACCGGATCGCCGTCCGCCGTCACCGCGCTGGCCGTGCCGCTGATCACGCTCGTGGGCTTCGCCGTCGATCTGCTGCTCAAGCTCGTGGTCCGCGAGGACCGGCCCTGCCAGAGCCTGCACGTGGCCGTGCTGGAAGCCTGCCCCGCCCCCGGGGACTGGTCCTTCCCCAGCAACCACGCCGCCATCGCCTCCGCGGCCGCTGTTGCCCTGCTCTTCGTCTCCCGCCGTCTGGGCGCCGTCGCCGTGGTGGCGGCGGTGCTGATGGCCGCCTCCCGGGTATGGGTCGGTGTGCACTACCCCCACGACGCCCTTGCCGGACTCGCCGTCGGCGCCCTGGCGGCCGCCATCTGCGCCCGGGCCGTCAAGCGGCGCCAGAACGCACTGGCCGAGCGGCTCGGCCGAGGCCGCCTGCGCCCGCTGCTGACCGCCGCGTGAGTCACCCCCGCCACCCCGGCCGAACGGGAGGCCGCCCTCGCGGAGCTGCGCCGGCAACCGCGCAACGCCAGCGCCACCCGCGTCCGCAACCGCGACAGCGTGGACGGCCGCCCTCGCGGCTACCTGCGCAAGTTCGGGCTCTCCCGCGTACGGGCCCGACAGCAGGCGCACGCCGGCTTCCTGCCGGGAGTGACCAAGTCCTCCTGGTAGTCGGCATCCACACGCACGCGTGCGACCGCACCTGCGGGCATCACCTACACACTTGGTAATGGGATCCGTTTTCATATAGCCTCCTGGCAATCCCTAGACCGAGGAGTGCCACCATGGCCGTCCCCAAGCGGAAGATGTCCCGCAGCAACACCCGCCACCGCCGCGCCCAGTGGAAGGCGACCACGCCCCAGCTGGTGCCGGTCACCGTCGACGGCTCCGTCTATCAGGTCCCGCAGCGCCTGGTGAAGGCGTACGAGCGCGGCCTCATCCACCCCGAAGGCTGATCGCGTGGCCCCGCACGACCGCCTGCCGGTGACCGTTCTGTCCGGTTTCCTCGGCGCGGGAAAGACCACCCTGCTCAACCATGTGCTGAGCAACCGCGAGGGCCTGCGGGTCGCGGTGATCGTCAACGACATGAGCGAGGTCAACATCGACGCCGCGCTCGTGCGCGGTGGCGAGGCGGCGCTCTCGCGCACCGAGGAGCGGCTGGTCGAGATGACCAACGGGTGCATCTGCTGCACTCTGCGCGACGACCTGCTGGAGGAGGTCGACCGGCTCGCCCGCGAAGGCCGCTTCGACTACCTGCTCATCGAGTCCAGCGGCATCTCCGAGCCGATGCCGGTCGCCGCCACCTTCTCCTTCCCCCGGGACGACGGCGCCACCCTCGGTGACCTCGCTCGCCTGGACACCATGGTCACCGTCGTCGACGCCTCGAACTTCCTGCGCGAACTCGCCTGCGGGGACGAACTCGTGGCGCGCGGCCTGGACCAGTACGAGGACGACGAGCGGACCGTCAGCGATCTCCTCATGGACCAGGTCGAGTTCGCGGACGTCATCGTCCTCAACAAGCTCGACCTGGTCGGGCCGGGCGACGCGGCGCGACTGCGCGCCACCCTCGCGCGGCTCAATCCCGAGGCCCGGATCGTGCCCGCCGTACGCGGCCGCGTCGCGCTCGAACAGGTCCTGGGCACCGGACTGTTCGACGTGGAGCGGGCCCAGCAGGCCCCGGGCTGGGTCAAGGAGCTCAACGGCGACCATGTCCCGGAGACGGAGGAGTACGGCATCTCCTCGCTGGTGTTCCGCGCCGACGCGGCCTTCCACCCCGGCAGGCTGTGGACGTTCGTCACCAAGGGCCTCGACAGCGGCACCTTCGGCAGGATCCTGCGCTCCAAGGGGTTCTTCTGGCTCGCCAGCCGCCCCCGGGTGACCGGTCTGTGGTCCCAGGCCGGCGCGGTGGCCCGCTTCGAGCCCTCGGGGGCCCGCGGCACAGAGACAGCCCAGGGCCAGGAGCTGGTCTTCATCGGCACCGGGCTGCGCACCGAAGCCCTCCGGGCGGCGCTCGAAGCCTGCCTGCTCAGCCCCGGCGAGCCGGTCCCCGCCGAGGACGAGTTCCCGGCATGGGAGACGTACGGCATCGACGAAGCCTGCGAGCACGAGCCCGCCGCCACACCTGTGACGGCGGCGGCCTGAGACTCCGGGCCGGGCGGTGGTCGCAGCCACGGCACCGCCCGGCCCGGCCCCTCCGGGGGCCACCGAACCAGCACTCGGCTTCTTCTCGGTGACCGCAAGGCCCAGCGGGTCAGGCAGTCGCCACGGAGTCGAGCCTGCCGGCCTTCGCGTCCTCGATGAGGGAACCGAATTGATCGGCGCTCATCTGCACTCGCTGCCCGAAGTCGTCGGTGATCACGACGCGGCGCTCCGCCGGAGCGGACTCGTCGACGAACAGCTGCGGGCAGCCGCAGTCACACTTGCCGCAGAACGTCGCCACGGGTTCCAGGGAACTGGTGTCGGTCATCTCAGGTGCCTTCCGTAGTCGCGTCCGCCCACGGAACGGCATCCCGCGCCCCGCATCCCGGACGTGGTGGGAATGCCCGTGCGGCGACGCGGGCAAGCGCCGGCCGCGCCCCGGATCGAAACACGGCCGGCTGTCGCTGTGCTCCCGCTGCTCCCTGCCGTCGGGGGGCTGGCCTGTGCCTGGATCCCCCAGAGGCCCGCCGCAGGGCGTTTCCCGCTGCTCGGCGAGGAGTTGCCGGCCAGTAGCCGTGCACCGGACGATGCGGCCGACGCGGCGGACGGCTCGGGGTGGGCCGGCTGACCCGGCGGCCGCTGCACACGCTGTCCGGGGGCCAGTTGCAGCGCAGGTACCTGGCCCGGGCCATCGGCTGCGTGGCCGCGGGCGCGGAAGTGCCGCCGGCCGACGAACCGACCGCCGCCCTCGACTTCGACGGGCAGGCCGAGGCAGCCGACGTCCTCACCTCCCTGTCGGTGACGCTCGTCGGCACGGGCGTAATCCTCACAGCGGGGCGGCCGCCATACGCATCGCACCGGCACACCGAGACGGCCCGGGCCACGAGCTGGGCCGCCTCGGTGCGGCGGTCCGGTGAAGCAGGCACGCACCCGCCGACGGCGGCCCCGAGCACGAAGCCTCCGGGGCCCTGACCGCATTCGCCTCCCGATCCGGCCCCCCCCGTCATCGCCGGAGCCCACCGCCGCGCATCCCGGGAACACCTACCGGAACGGATGCGCGACGCGCTCGCACACCTCGGCCTCCTTCGCCCGGCGGCCAACCCCTCCGGCGACCCGACGCATGCCGCCGTGCGGTGAGACGAGGAGCGAGACGAGGAAGGCCGCGGCGACGACCAGGGTGATGGTGCCGCCGGCCGCCAGGTTCCACCGCGTGGAAAGTTCCAGGCCGAGGACGCAGGAGCCGGTGCCGGTACCCACCGCGATGAGGATCGTCGTACGGATGCGGTCGCTCCACAGGCGGGCGGTTGTGGCTGGGCCGACGATCAGGGCCATGGCCAGCATGACGCCGACGGCCGGGGCGGTGACGACGATCACCGCTTCGACCAGGAGCAGCATCAGCAGGTCGAGGGCGGCCACCGGATAGCCGGCCGCGCGCTGCCCGTCGGGGTCGAACGCCCCGTACAGCAGCTCCTTGTGCAGCACGCCGAGGGCCAGGAGCACTGCGGCGCCCACGCATGCCGTGGTGGCCAGTTCCCGGCCGGTGACGGTGACGATCGAGCCGGTCATGAAGGCTTCGAGGTTTCTGTTGAAGCCGCTGGTGGCGGAGAGCAGGGCCACACCGAGGGCGAAGCCGGTGGCCAGGACTATGCCGGTCGAGGTGGCGGCCCCTTGTGCGTGGTGGTCGCGTCGGCGGGACAGGGCGAGGACGCACAGGCAGACGAGCAGGCCCATGGCGGCGCCCCCCAGGTAGATGTCGATGCCGAGTACGGCTGCCAGGACGACGCCGGGGAAGGTGGCATGGGTCATGGCCATCGCGAAGAAGCTCATCCGGCGCAGGACCACGTGCAGCCCGATCGCCCCGCACAGGGCGCCCACCATGGCCGCTTCCAGGAGAGCCCTGTGGGTGTAGGAGTCGAGCCAGCTCATGCGCGTCGGGCCTTTCGAAGGAGTCCGGCTCCGGCGAGCAGAGTCGCGTACGCCGTGGTCATCAGCAGGACGACGGCGGGCCCGGCCGCCAGTTGGAGGCCGTGGAAGACGGATGCCTGGTAGCTTGCCGCGAGGCCGAGCCAACCGCAGAGCCCGCCGAAGGCCGCTCCGACGGCGGTGATCACCGGGATGCGGTGCGACAGGACGCGGCCGAACGCGGCGGGGGTGATCACCAGTGCGATGACCAGCACCGTCCCCACCGACCGGACGGCTGCTACCACCACCAGCGCGATGACGACGTTCAGGGCCAGGTCCAGTAGCCCGATGCGGTAGCCCATGGCTCTGGCTCCCTCGGGGTCGAAGGCGCGCAGCGTCAGGTGGCGGCCGAGGACCGCGAGCGCGGCCAGGCAGCCGGCGGCCACCAGCGCGCTCTGCACCACCTCCGTCCGGGTCACTGTCAGGACCTGGCCGAAGAGGAAGGCCGTCAGGTCGTGCCGGTAGCCGTGCTGCCGGGAGACCAGGACCACTCCGAGGCCGAAGAAGGCCGTGAGGAGGACGGTCAGGGCCGAGTCCTCGCTGATGCGCGGGGCCCGGGTGAGCAGCGTCAGGAGTACCGCGGTGACGAGTCCGGCAGCCAGCGCGCCCCAGAAGACCCCGTCCGCCGCGCCGGCGGTGAAGCCCACGACGACGCCGGGGAAGACGGTGTGGGTGAGTGCGTCGGCGACGTAGGCGAGGCGGCGTACGAGGACGAACACGCCCACCACTGCGCCCAGGACGCCGAGGATCACCAGCTCGGTCAGTGCCCGCGCCATGTACGGCACGTGGAACGGCTCCACCAGGAGAGCCCCCACACCGCTCACGTCCCGGCCACGATGGCGGAGCCGTCCACCTCGAAGGCGTGCGACCCGTAGCAGCACCGCAGGTTGTCGGCGGTGAGGGTCTGCTCCAGCGGGCCGAAGGCGAACTGACGCCCGTTGAGGAGGCACACCTGCGCGCACAGGTCGCGGGCGACGGTCAGGTCGTGGGTGGAGACCAGGACTGCGGCGCCGCCCGAGAGCAGTTCGCGCAGCGCGCCCAGCAGGGCGTCCCGGCTGACCGCGTCCACACCGTTGAACGGCTCGTCCAGCAGCAGTACATCGGCCTGCTGGGCGATGGCGCGGGCCAGCAGGACGCGCTGCCGCTGCCCGCCCGAGAGGGTGCCGAAGCGGTCGTCGGTCCGGGCGGCGAGGCCTACGAGCTCCAGCGCGTCGGCGGCGATGGCCCGGTCCCGCCGGCCGGGCCGGCGCAGCCACCCGGCGGCCCGGTAGCGGCCCATGAGGACCACCTGGCCCACGGTGACGGGGAATTCGGGGTCGAGGGTGTCGGCTTGGGGGACGTAGGCCGTACGGGAGCGGGCGGCGGCCGGGCGCTGGCCGTACACGGAGACCGTCCCGGAGCCCACCCGCACCAGGCCGAGTGCGGACTTGATGAGGGTTGACTTGCCGGCGCCGTTGGGGCCGACGAGCGCGACGGCCTGGCCGGGGAGGACGGTGCCGTGCACGCCGTCGAGGACGGTGGTGGAGCCGTAGCACAGGCAGGCGTGGTCGAATGCGATCGCCGGGAGCGGGCCGGGGCCGGCTTCCGTACGCGGTGAGGGCAGGGCGAGGGCGCTCACTTCAGGGCGTCCACGATGGTCTTGGTGTTGAATTCCTCGCTCTTGAGGTAGGTGTCGCCTGCTGAGCCCTCGGGCCCGAGCGAATCCCCGTACAGCGAGCCGTCGCCCGCGACGACCTTGACCCCGGCCTGGTCGGCGATGGTCTGCGCGGTCTTGGGCGGCAGCGAGGACTCGCCGAAGACGGCCTTCACCTGCTCGGCCTTGATCTTCTTGACCAGGTTGTCCAGCTGGGTGCCGGACAGCTCCGCCTGGTCGCTGAAGTCGGGGATGACCGAGCCGACGAAGGTGAGGTGGTAGCGGTCGATGTAGTAGCCGAAGGCGTCGTGGTTGGTGACGAGCTTGCGGCTGTCCTCCGGGAGGGAGTTGATCTGGCTGTCGATGTCCTTGTCGAGGGCGTCGAGCTTGGCCGCGTAGTCCGTGAAGCGCTGCTCGTAGTCGGCCGTGTGGGCCGGGTCGGCCTTGGTCAGGGCCTTCTCGATGGCGGCGCACATGATCTTGGCGTTCTGAGGGTTGTGCCAGATGTGCGGGTCCTCGGCCGGCTTGCCGGTTTCCTCGTCTTCGCCGTGGCGGAGGGCGATGTCCGCGCTGGTGTCGACGGTCTGCCCGTGGAAGCCAGAGGTCTGGACCGTCTTGGGGAGCCACGCGTCTTCGAGACCGACACCGTTCTTGACCAGCAGCTCGGCCTGGCCTATCGCCTGGATGGCGGCGGGGGTGGGCTCGTACTCGTGGGGCGAGGTGTTGGGCTTCACCAGCTGGGTGACCGCGACGCGGTCGCCGCCGACGGTGCGGACGAAGTCTGCGATCTGTGTGGTGGTGGCGACCACCTTCAGGTTGCCGCCCTCGCCGGAGGCACCGTTGCCGGCAGCGGAGCCGGAGCCGCAGGCGGTAACGGACGCGAGGGCGATCCCGACGGAGGCGAGCCCGACGGCGCGGCGCTTGGGGTGGTGCATGGGTCCTCCAGGTGTGGGCTCGGGCACTGCACGAGCCCACACCTTATCAACATGAAAATCGTGTTCATTTAGAGTACCGTCTGGAACCGCCCGCCCCGCGCCCAGCGGAAGGCGACCACCGCGTGCGTCAGGGGCGGCGTGCGCCGGAGGCCGCCTCGGCCTGGGCCCAGACCGACAGGAATGACAGCCTCAGACAGCCTGCGAGTGCCGGGTGTTCGATGAACAGCGCTGTGGTAGCCCGGGTGTCGGCCATCGGGTCGGGCATGTCGCACAGGACCAGCGCGGCATCGGCGATGATCAGCTTCAGCGGGAGCTCCCGGGTGAAGCGGGCCTCCTCGCCGGCCTCGCCGAACCGGCGCACGTTCTCCAGCACCTCCCCGTCGCCGAGGGCGTCGTGGGTGTAGACGGCGCGGGCCGAGCCCCCGGCCCGGCGCAGCCTGCGGACGGCCTTGATGCCTTCGTCGTTGGCCGCGGGGGCGACGAAGGGGGGCTTGCAGAAGCTCAGCAGCTCGCGCGTGGCCTGCTCCTGGATGCTCGCGAACCGCTCGGCGATCGCCTTGGGATCGCGCAGCACCTCGATGTAGTCGAGCGGATCCGTATGCGTCTGCCCGGCCGACCAGACCGGCGTCAGCGCCGTCGCCAGCACGGCCGCCGCCTGGTCCAGCCTTTCCAGCGACTCCCGCTGAAGGGCCATCAGCCGGGCGAGCGCCAACTCGGGGGAGACGGCGGAGAAGGCGGCCACCCGTCCGGGACGCGGGATGGCGAGACGCCGCCGCACCAGTGCGTCGAGCACGTCGTACACCCGCTGGCGAGGGACGTCGGCCGCGCGGGCCACCTCCGCCGCGGTGTACGACTCGCGCCTGACCAGCGTGAGGTAGACCCGCGCCTCGTAGCGCGAAAGGCCCAGCGCAACAAGGTCGTTGACCGCACCGTCGTCCAACTCCATGGCAGCACACCGTATACCCGTAGATCACCGGCCGAAAGCAATCCTTTGCACTTCGCGGGTATCTTCTTGGGGCTGATTCTCATTACGTTCTGCGGTGGCCACCACTGAACGTGGTGACAGTTGGTCAGATCAATGAACCGTGCCACGCGCACCCCGCGGCGCCCCTCCCTCCGCGCTTGACATGTCATGAACCTGACATGTCTGGGAGGCCAATCCCACGCCGCGGGGATTCAACCCCCCATGGAGGGCAGTTCATTGCAATCGAGCCCCACCAGCCGCGCCAGAACACTGACGCGCCGCGCCGCGACCGCCGTACTCTCGACGGCGGCCCTGATATCCGGCGGCCTGCTCGCGGTCGCTTCCCCGGCGGCGGCCTCCCCGGCGCCCGCCACGCCCGCCGCCTCCGCCGCGCACACCCAGCGGCTCTGCTCGGAGCCGACGAAGCCCGGCTTCATGGCCTGCCACGCGCTGGCCCGCACCGACCTCGAGCAGCAGCTCAGCCTCGCGCCGAACCTCGTTCCCTCCGGCTACGGACCCACCGACCTCCAGAGCGCCTACGCCCTCCCGGCCTCGGCCGGCGCCGGGGCCACGGTCGCCATCATCGACGCCTACGACGACCCGAACGCCGAGTCCGACCTGGCGACATACCGCTCCCAGTACGGCCTGCCACCCTGCACCACCGCCAACGGCTGCTTCAAGAAGGTCGACCAGAACGGCGGCACCTCCTACCCGACCGCCGACTCCGGCTGGGCCGGCGAGATCTCCCTCGACGTGGACATGGTCAGCGCCGTCTGCCCGTCGTGCCACATCCTGCTCGTCGAAGCGAACCAGCCGTCGATGGCCGACCTGGGCACCGCCGTCAACCGCGCGGTGACCATGGGGGCGAAGTACGTCTCCAACAGCTACGGCGGCGGCGAGGACTCCACCGACCCGAGCTCCGACGCCTCCTACTTCAACCACCCGGGTGTCGCGATCACCGTCAGCTCCGGTGACAGCGGCTACGGGGTCGAGTACCCGGCGGCCTCCCAGTACGTCACCTCCGTCGGCGGCACGTCGCTGAACCGCGCGGGTGGCACCACGCGCGGCTGGTCGGAATCCGTCTGGGGCACAAGCTCCGGCGGCAACGGCGCGGGCTCCGGCTGCTCCTCGTACACCACCAAGCCGTCCTGGCAGAGCGACAGCGGCTGCGCCAAGCGCACCGTCGCCGACGTTTCGGCGGTCGCCGACCCGGCCACCGGCCTCGCCGTCTACGACAGCTACCAGGCGAGCGGCTGGAACGTCTACGGCGGCACCAGCGCCTCCGCGCCGATCATCGCCGCCGTCTACGCCCTCGCCGGCACCCCGGCCGCGGGCAGCTACCCGTCCTCGTACCCGTACGCCCACACCTCCTCGCTCAACGACGTCACCAGCGGCGCCAACGGCTCCTGCGGCAGCAGCTACCTCTGCACCGCCAAGTCCGGCTACGACGGCCCGACCGGTCTCGGCACGCCCAACGGGACCGCCGCCTTCACCGGCGGCTCCACCGGCGGGAACACCGTCACCGTGACCAACCCCGGCAGCCGGACCAGCACCGTCGGCACGGCCGCCTCCCTGCAGATCCAGGCCACCGACTCAGCCAGCGGCCAGACCCTCACCTACAGCGCCACCGGACTCCCGCCGGGCCTCGCGATCAACGCCTCGACGGGCTTGATCAGCGGCACCCCGACCACCGCGGGCACCTACAACGTCACGGTCACCGCCAAGGACACCACCAACGCCGCCGGCAGCGCCTCCTTCACCTGGACCGTCAGCCCGACCGGCGGCGGCTGCGTCCCCGCGCAGCTCCTGGGGAACGCAGGCTTCGAAACCGGCAGCGCCAGCCCCTGGACCGCCACCACCGGCGTGGTCGACAACGGCAGCGGCGAGGCCGCGCACTCCGGCTCCTGGAAGGCATGGCTCAACGGCTACGGATCCACGCACACCGACTCGCTCTCCCAGTCGGTGACGCTCCCGGCCGGCTGCCACGCCACCCTCAGCTTCTACCTGCACGTCGACACCGCGGAGACGACCACCGCCACCGCCTACGACAAGCTGACGGTCCAGGCCAACTCCACCACCCTGGCGAGCTACTCCAACCTCAACAAGAACACCGGCTACGTCCAGAAGACCTTCGACCTGTCCTCGTTCGCGGGGCAGACGGTGACCATCAAGTTCAACGGCACCGAGGACTCCAGCCTGCAGACCTCCTTCGTGATCGACGACACCGCGGTCAACGTCGGCTGACCCGAACATGAAGAAGGACGGGCCCGGACCGCAGGCATCGGTCCGGGCCCGCCCGGCTGTACGGCCGCCCGCCCGTCCCGGCTCAGCGGACCTCCACGGTGACCTGCCACGTCATCATCGCGAGGCAGCTCACCGAGCCGGGCGCAGCCGGCCCGGGCCGGCTCGGCGCCGCAACCGGCCGTGAGCAGCAGAGCCGCGAGAACCATTCCCGTCCGTACACGCATCCCAAGGCCTCCCCGCACCGGAGCATCGGTCGGTCGGCGATGGGACGTAATCCCTACGATCCGGGTTCCATCGACCTCATGGGCGACGGTACCGCGCCCCCTCGGGAGTGCTCGCCTGCCGCTGCGGCTCAGGCGGGGGGCGGTGTCCCGGGCGAGCCGGGGCGGGGGCGGCGGGCCGTGTCCCAGGCGTGCCAGAGGGCGGCGTACGCGCCGTCCGCGGCGAGGAGTTCGTCGTGGCTGCCGAGCTCGACGATACGGCCGCCGTCCATGACGGCGATCCGGTCCGCGTCGCGTACGGAGTCCAGGCGGTGCACGATGGAGACGACCGTGCGGCCCTCGATCAGCGCCGCCAGCGAGCGTTCGACGCGGCGGGACGCGGTGGAGTCCATCATCGCGGTGGCCTCGTCCAGGACCAGCGCGTACGGGTCCGACAACAGCAGCCGGGCCAGCGCCAGTTGCTGGGCGTGGGAGGGGGAGACCAGAACCGCGCCGGGGCCGATCTCGCTGTCCAGTCCCTCGGGCAGGGAGCGCACCCAGTCCGCGAGGAGGACGCTCTCCAGCGCCTGCCACAGCGGGGCGTCGCCCGTGCCGGCCCCGCCCGCGACCTCGGCGGTGTCCGTCACGGGTTCGCGGTCGCCGGCCAGGAGGAGGTTGTCGCGCACTGTCCCGGTGAAGACGTGCTGTTCCTGAGTGACGAGAACGATCTCGCGCCGCAGCTGTCCCACCGGCAGGTCGGTGATGTCGGCGCCACCGATCCGCACGGTCCCGCGCGTCGGATGGTGCACGCCCGCGAGCAGCTTGCCCAGGGTGGACTTGCCGGCGCCCGAGGCCCCGACGACCACCAGCCGTTCGCCGGCGGCGATGTCGAGGTCGATGCCGGTGAGCACCTCGCGGCCCGTTCCGTAGCCGAACCCGACCCCTTCGATGCGCACGGCGTGGCCGTCGGTGGGGGCCGGCGGCCGCGGCTCCTCGCGGGGCAGCCGCTCGACGCCGAGGATCCGGCGCAGCGCGGCATTGCCGATCTGGAGTTCGTCGGTCCAGGTCAGCAGGTCGTTCAGGGGCTCGCCGAGGGCCTGGACGTAGAGGACCACGGCGGTCAGCTCCGCCAGTCCCACCTCGCCCCGCTGGTAGGCGAGTCCGCCGATGAGGAGGGTGAGCGCCATCGGGACCATGGTGGCCAGGTCCAGGCTCGGGAACCAGATGGTCTGGAGCCAGGTGGTGCGCTGGCGGGTGCGGACCACCCGGTCGACGGCCGCGCCGTGGCGGGCCGCCTGGCGTGGGCCGAGCCCGAGGGCCTCGGCGGTGGCGGCGCCGCGGGCGGTCTCGTGCGTGACGGCCAGCACGTCGGCCTCGTGCGCGAGGAGCCGCTCGTACGCGCGGGTGGCGCGCGGCCGGTACCACCACGTGGACAGCACGGCGAACGGCACTCCGGCCAGCAGGCCGAGGGCCAGCAGGGGCGAGGTGAGCAGGATGGCCGCGAAGGTGAACACGAGGGTGACGGCGGCCAGCGCGATGCGGGGGACGGCCTGGCGGATGCTCTCGCTCAGCCGGTCGGCGTCGGTCGTGGCGCGGCTGAGGAGGTCGCCGGTGCCGACCGCCTCGACCTCGGACAGCGGCAGTGCGAGGACGCGCCGCACGAAGTTCTCGCGGGTACGGGCGAGGACCCGTTCGCCGAGCAGGGTGGCCTGGGTGCGGGCGGCCCGGGCGAGGAGGGCCTGGCACAGGAGGACGGCGACGAAGGCGAGGGCGAGCAGGTCGACCCGGTCGGCGGTGGTTCCGTCCTTGACGGATTCGACCAGGTGGCCCAGCAGTCGGGGGCCGATCAGGCTCGCGACCAGGGCCGCGGCGAACATCCCGAACGTGAGGGCCACTCGGGGTCCCTCGCCGCGCAGGAAGGCGACGGTCCAGGTGCGGACGTCGGACCGGTCGGCCAGCGGCAGCCGGCCGGCGCCGCCGGGGGCGGGGTCCGCGGCGGCGGCCGGGGCGGTGTCCGCGCCGGCCGCGGCGGACCGGGTGGGGGTGGTGGTCATGAGGGCACTCCTGCGGAGCGGTGGGTGCTGCCGGGGACGGACGGTCCGTCGAGGCGGACCACGTGGTCGGCGGCGCCCTGCCACAGGGGGCTGTCGGTGAGGACCACAGTGGTGAGGCCGGCGCGCAGGGCGGCCACGCGGGCGACGATGCGGGCTTCGGTGTGGGCGTCGACGGAGGCGGTCGGGTCCTCCAGGACCAGGACGTCGGGCGCCGCGAGGAGGGCGCGGGCGAGGATCAGCCGCTGGCGCTGTCCGCCGGACAAGGCGCGGCCGCCCTCGTCGAGGCGGGCGTCCAGGCAGCCGGGCAGCGCGTCGACGACATCGACGGCGTCGGCGGCGAACAGGGCCTGTTCCAGCGCCTGCCCGGACGGGTCGGTTCCGGCGGTCAGCTCCTCCCGTACGGTGCCGCTGAAGAGGATGTCGGCGGGGCCGGAGCGCAGCAGCCGGGTGGCGACCTCGGCGGGATCGGTCCGGTCCAGGGGGACGCCGCCGAGCCGGACCTGCCCCGCGGCGCCGTGGGCGCCGGGGCGGCTGAGGCGGTCGGCGAGGTCGCCGGCCCGGTCGGCGGGGGCGGTGACCACGGTGAGGCGGCCCGCCCCGGCGGTGATGCCGGTGCCGGCGTCGGCCAGGTCGAGCGGGCCGGCCGGGAGCGGTTCGGGGTGGCCGGGCCGGACCGCTGCGGGGGTGAGCCGCAGGAGGGTGCAGACCCGGCCGGCGGCCACCTTGGCGAGGCTGAGCGTCTCGGCGGCCTCGGTGGCGGTGCTGACGGGCAGGGTGAGGAAGGCGGAGGCACCGTAGAACGCGATGAGTTCGCCCGCGGTGATGGTGCCGTCCAGCGCGAGGCGGGCGCCGAACCAGACGATGCCGACGGTGACCAGTCCGGGCAGGAAGACGCCGGCCGCCTGGAGCCAGGCCTCCATCCGGCCCGCGGACTCGCCGGCCCGGCGCACCTGTTGGCTGGTGCGCCGGAACCGCTCGGCGAAGCCGGCCTCACCGCCGATGCCGCGCAGGATGCGCAGGCCGGCCACGATGTCGCCGGCCTGGGAGGTGGCGATGCCCATCTGCTCGCGCTGCTCCTCGTCACGTGCCTGGAGGGGCCGCAGCAGGGGTCCGATGCCGAGGACGGCGGCGGGTACGCCGATGAGGACGGCGAGGCCCAGCACGGGTGAGGTGACGGTGAGGGCCACGGCCACCAGGACGGCGGCGACCACCGCCCCGACGGTGCGGCCGACGACCTCGAAGGCGTTGCCGATGCTCTCCACGTCGGCGGCGGCGGAGGCGGCGACGTCCCCGTAACGGGCCTTGCCGCGCAGGGCGGCGCCGAGCCGGACGACCTGCCGCATCAGCACCCGGTGGGTGACCGACAGGGCGTGGGCCTCCGCGCCGACGGCGGCCTGGATCAGCCCGGCGCCGGCGAGGGCCTGCAGGACACCGAGGCCGAGGGCGAGCAGCGACCACAGGAACAGCCCGGACGGGCCGGTGCCCTGCCCGGCTTCGTCGATGGCCCATCCGATGACCAGGGGGATCAGCGCGAGGGGGATCATCCACAGGGCGCCGAGCACGGCGGCGAGGACCAGCGGCAGGGGCCGGATCCGCACCAGCCACCACAGGTAGGCCCACGGGCCGCGGGCGTCGGCCTCGGGGACGGCGGCGGGTGCGACCGAGGCGTCGAAGAGTCGGTTGCTCACAGGTACCGGTCCCGGGTCGCGGCGCGGTCGACCTTGCCCGTGCGGGTGTGCAGCAGGGCGGGTACGGCCACGATCCGGTCGGGGACGAGCGGCCCGGGGACGGCTGCGGACAGCCGCTCGCGCAGCGCGGCCGCGGATTCCTGCGCGGCGCCGCGTCCACTCGCCCCGGGGGTGAGGACCACGAAGGCGACCAGGACGGTGTGGTCGCCCTTGGTGTGCGCGGCGGCGGCGGCCGCGGCCACGCCGGGGAGCCGGCCGACGGCCTCCTCGACGTCGAGGAGGTCCACGCGGTGGCCGCGGATCTTGACCTGGTGGTCGATGCGGCCGTGGAAGACGAGTGCGCCGTCGCCGCCCTCGGTGACGAGGTCACCCGTGCGGTACCAGCGGTCGGTGCCGTCCGGGTCGGTCCCGGTGAACCGGGCGGCCGTGCGCACGGGGTCGTCGACGTACCCGGTGGCCAGCTGGGGTCCGGCCACGAGGAGTTCGCCGGGGCCGTCCGGGTCCTCGGCCGCGGGGGCCACCGCCTGGCGTACGGAGGGCAGCGGGCGGCCGATCGGCACCCCGTCGGGGAAGTCCGCGGGCGCTCCGGGGCCGGCGAGGACGGCGCTGTGGGTGACCAGGGCGGTCTCGGTGGAGCCGTAGGTGTTGAGCAGGACGACGTCGTGGGCGCCCAGCCGGCGCCAGCGCTCCAGCATGTCGGCGCGGACGGCCTCACCCCCGATGACCACCGTCTCCAGGGAGCGGGGCAGGGCGCGTCCGGTGTCCAGCAGGTGGCCGGTGTAGAGGTGCCAGTAGTCCACGGGCAGGTTGACGAGGGTGACCTCGTTGTCGGTCAGGACGCGGTCGAGGTCCGCCTCGCCGTCCTCGTCGAGGACCACGAGCCCGCCGGTCAGCAGGGCCGGGAGGATCTCCTCCAGGCTGGTGTCGCCGTCCAGCCGGTGGAAGTTGAGGGCGATGGTGCCGGGTCCGGCGCCGTACCGGCGGATCAGGTGGGGCAGCACGGCGTGCAGGGCCCGGTGCGGGACGGCGGCCGCCCTGGGTGCTCCGGTGGAGCCCGAGGTGAACAGGACGTACGCCGGGTCCAGCGCCCGTACGGGCTGGCCGGCCTCGCGCAGCGGCGCGCGGGACGGGCCCCAGTGGGGGCGCAGGACGCGGTCGACGGCGGGCAGCCGGCCGGTCTCGGCGGTGGCGACGAGCTCGCGGCAGCCGAGGGCGTGCAGGGCCCGGTCGGCGTGGCCTTCCGGTCCGTCGGCGACCGGGACGTAGCCGCGGCCGGCGGCGAGGATGCCGAGGACGGCCGCGATGTCGCGGACGCTGTGGTGCACGTGGACGGCCACCGGCGGTGCGCCCGCCGTGCTGCGGACGGCGACCAGGTCGGCCACCGCCCCTGCCCAGCGGGCCAGTTGGCCGTAGCCGACGGTCACCCCGTTGTCGACCACCGCGGGCCGGTCGGGGTCCGAGCGGGCGATGGCGAAGAAGGGGTCCAGCACGCTGGGCAGGATCATGGCAGGGGTCTTCCGGTCCGTCCGTGGGGCGTTCAGCGGGTGGGGGCCTGGGGTGCGCCGGGCGCGCCGGGCCCGGACAGGGCGTCGAGGAGGGCGGTGAGGGCGGCCCGGTGGCGGTCGGCCAGCGCGCGTACGGTCGCCTCCTCGTGCAGGGCGGTGGAGTACCACCACTCGACGCGCAGGACGCCGTCGTCGGTGGTGGCGATCACCTCGACCGGGTGCGGGCGGGTCCAGTGGCCGGCGGTGATGTCACCGACCGGTTCCGGGGCCACGTCCGGCAGGAGGGTGCCCAGGGGCAGGGTGTCGGCGTCGTCGCCCTCGAAGTCGAAGGAGACGTCGCTGGGCGCGACGGCGCGCAGGGCGGCGGCGATCCGGGGCCGGCCGTGCCGGGCGAGCGCGCCGAAGCCGACCCCGCCGCCGGGGAGGGCCGCGAGGTGGCCGACGGTCCGGGCCAGACGTTCGGCGGGGGTGCCGGGGGCGAAGTCCAGGCGGACCGGGACGGTGGTGGTGAACCAGCCGGTGGTGCGGGACAGCCGGGTGTCCCCGACGGTCTCCTCCCGGCCGTGGCGCAGGACGTCCAGGCGTACGGCAGGCTCGCCGAGCCGATCGGCGAGGACCTGCCCGAGGGCGTGCAGGACGAGGTCGCCGGGGTGGGCCCGGTGGGTGCGGGCCACCGTGTGGAGGCGGGCGGTGAGGTCCCCGGGGAACTCCTCGCGGTGGGTGGCGGCGGTGGCGGCGGTGTTCACCGCGCGCGGGTCGGCCACCGGGTGGTCCGGCGGGAGGCCGGCGGGGGTGCGGGCCACTTCCGTCCACCACTCGGCCTGCTCCTCCGCCTCGGGGGTGCGGGCGTGGGCGGCGAGCGCCCGGGCCCACTCCGGGTAGGAGGTGCCCTCGGTCGGCCACACGTCGCGGCGGCCCGCCTCCAGCGCCGTGTACACCTCCTCCAGGTCGGCGAGCAGCACGGACCAGGACACCATGTCGACGGCCATCTGGTGCACGGTGATCAGCAGTCGGCCGGGGCGGCGGGGTCCGGCGTCGAAGCGGACGAAACGCGCCACGCGTCCGGCGCCGGGGTCCAGGGAGCGCTGCTCCACCGCGCACCGCAGGGTGATCGCGGCCGACAGGGCCGCGTCGGCGAGTTCGCTGACGTCGACGGTGTCGAGGACCGCGCCGAGGGCCGCCTCCGGCGGGCCGTCGGTGGCGAGGGCGGCGGCCAGCTGCCGTGGCCGGCGGGCGGGGCGCTCCTCGACGGCCAGGCGCAGCGAGGCGTGGCCGGCCACGAGCCGCCGGACGGCCTCGGCGAACAGCCCGGGTTCGATGCCCGGCCGGGTGGTGAACAGCATGGCCTGGTTCCAGTGGCCGCGGTCGCCCGTCTGCTCCTCCCAGGCGTGTTCCTGGGCGGGGGTGAGGACGACGGGGCCGTGGGCGGCGCCGGGCGGGGCGGCCGCGGCGCCGCCGCGCCCGGCGGCCCGCTCGGCGACGAGCTCGGCGAGGCGGGCGGCGGTCAGCTCGGGTCCGAACAGCTCGCGCAGCTGCACCTGGACGCCGAAGCCGGCTTCGATGCGGCGGGCGGTGCGGATCAGGTCGAGGGAGTCCACGCCGAGGTCGCGCAGCGGGGCGGTGAGGTCGGCGTCGGGGGCCAGGACCGCTTCGCCGAGCCAGCCGGCGAGCCGCTCGTACACCTCCGCAGCCGTCGGCCCGTCGCCGGCCGTCCGCCCCTCGCCGGCCGTCGGGCCGTCGCCACCGCCCGGCGGCCGGGGGTCCGGGGCGGTGGCGGGATCGGGGGCCGCGGGGTGCTCGCCGGGGTACGCCTGTCGTACGGGGGTGGTCACGCGCCGGCCTCCCCGAGGGATCCGGCGGGGCGGCGGACGAGGAAGGGGCCGAGGGCGAGGGCGTCCAGGGGGAGCCGGTGGAAGGTGGCGAGCGCGTCGCCGGGGCTGCACACGACCGGCTCGTCACGGCCGTTGAAGGAGGTGTTCATGATGACCGGGGTGCCGGTGTGCCGGGAGACTTCGCCGATGAGGCGGTGGTAGAGCG
The DNA here is from genome assembly GCF_003634815.1 of Streptomyces sp. 3211.6. NCBI lineage: Bacteria > Bacillati > Actinomycetota > Actinomycetes > Kitasatosporales > Streptomycetaceae > Streptomyces > Streptomyces sp. 3211.6. The sequence continues at coordinate 815,378 of NZ_RBXC01000001.1, forward strand.
GGTCGACGGCGGCGGAGACGGTCTGCGGGCGCGTGGTGCGGTCGCTGTGGACGACGGCCGGCATGGCCGCGGCCCCGGCCTCGGTCACGGGGGTGGTGACGATCATGTAGGGCAGCGGGGTCGCGGTGCCGATGAGGGCTTCGGCGGCCTCCTCCTGCATGCTCGGGGCGAAGGGGCGCCACGCCTCGCGGTCCTTGATGCGGACGTTGACCCGGTCGCGGGTGGACTCGGGGTCGGGTACGGCGACCAGGCTGCGGTGGCCCAGGGCCCGGGGTCCGCCCTCGGCGCGGCCCTGGAACCAGCCGGCGACCCCGCCGGCGGCCAGCACTTCGGCGGTGGCCGCGGTGATGTCCGAGGGTTCGGTGTACGCGGTCCCGGAGGCCTCCAGCACGTGGCGGATGCGGTCCGGTGACCACTGCGGGCCCCAGACCACGGAGCCGTTCATGGGCTTGATCCGGTCGCCCTCCTGGGCGGCGGCCCAGACCGCGGCGCCGAGCGAGACGCCCTGGTCGCCGGCGAGGGGCTGGACGAAGAGGTCCCGGACCTCCGGCATCCGCATGATCTTGCCGTTGAGGGTGGCGTTGAACCCGACCCCGCCGGCGATCATCAGGGTGGTCTCGCCGGTCTCCCGGAGCAGACCCCGGACCAGGCCCATGACGGCACGTTCCAGGGCGGCCTGGGCCGTGGCGGCGACGTCGCGGTACGCGAAGGGGTCCCGGGCGGTGGCCTTGGCGAAGCGGCCGGTGACCGGGTCGAAGCGGCGCGTGCTGCGGTTGGGGGCGTCGGGGAGGGCCCTCTCCAGGTGCTCCAGCCAGTGCCGGATGGTGGCGGCCTCCTCGTCGGTGCTGCCCGTGCAGCGCAGGTCGGGCGGGACCACGCCGATGGTGAAGTCCTCGTCGGTGAAGTCGAAGGCGCCGCCGAAGGTGAGGTCGCCGGGGGTGCCGTAGGAGGCCAGGCCCATCATCTTGCCGGCGTTGTCGGCGCCGAGGCCGGCGTAGGCGCAGACGGCGGCGTAGAAGTAGCCCAGCGACCAGCCGGGGGTGTGCGCGCGCAGTTTCTTGATCTCGCCGTCGATGCCGACGGCGAGGGTGGTGCTCTCGTTCTCGCCCTGGCCGTCCAGGACGAGGATCGCGCCGCGGTCGCGGCCGGAGAGGTGGTAGGCGCTCGCGGCGTGGGCGATGTGGTGGCCGACGAAGGTCAGCCGGGGGTCGGCGCTGCGCGGGAACAGCTTCTTGGGCAGCAGGTGTTCCAGGGCCTCGGCGTCGCTGCCGAACCACTCCAGGCCCCGGTCGGCGAAGAGGGCGGGCAGGTCCCACCCGTGGGCGACCACGTCGATGTCGTCCAGGGTGAGACCGCCCTCGGCGAGGCAGTAGGCGGCGGCGTTGAGGGGTGCCTCCCCGTAGGCGTGCTTGTGACGGGTGAAGCGTTCCTCCTCGGCCAGGGCGATGACGTCGCCGTCCACGACGAGGCAGGCGGCACCGTCGTGGCTGGCGCCGGGCCATCCGTTGACTCCGAGCACACGCATGGTCAGTCCCCAAAGGTCGGTCGGATCCTCCGGTTCCGCCTCGGGCCCTGTCGGGGCGCTCGGCGTCCGGTCACGGCAACGGATCTTGTCGGTCCGCCGGGTTGTACACGACCTGGGACTTTGTGCGGAGATCCGCGGCGAAGATCGCGGAGGCCGCTTTCAGCACCTCGTTCGCGTGCCGGAGTTCCTCGACCTCGTCGCGCAGCCGGCGCAGTTCCGCCCGTTCGTCGGCGGTCAGCGCGTCCCCGGCCGGGCGGCGCGCGGCGGCGCCGGCCGGGGCGGCGGTACGGGTGCCGGTGCCGGTCCGGCGGGGACCGCCGGAGCGCGGCCCGGCCGCGGGCGGCGCGGGCCGGCGGGGCACCGCGCCGGGCGGGGGCGGCGCGGCCGGAAGGAAGGCGGCGGCTGCCCGGGGGGCGGGGGCCGGTTCGCCCTGCAGGGGACCGCGTCCGGCGCCGGGCCGGGCGGCCGCCGGGCCGGTGTCGGATGCCGGGCCGGTGTCGGATGCCGGGCGGCCTCCGGAGGGTCTGCCGCTTTCCGCCAGTTCGCTGCTGAGGCGGTTCCAGCGGCGGGTCCAGGGTTCCGGATCGCCGCCGCACGCCACCACGTAGGCGAGGGTCACCTTCAAGGAGGGTTTGTGCAGTCCGCGGGCCGCCTCGGAGAGGGTGGCCACGGAGTAGTGGGCCCGCTTCGCCATCGTCCGGTACGAGGGGTTGCCCGCCTGCCTGCGTAAGCCGCGCAGTTCGTGGGCGAATTCCTCCAGCGGTCCTGCCATGGGGTCCAACAACCGCTCTGGCCTGGGCATGCTTCTCCCCTGGTGGTGGATGGTGTCGAGCGAAGCGCGGGTCTTCGTCGCGCCGTACAACCTGCTGGCCGGCGGACGCACCCGGCGTGACGGCCGGTTGCCGGGCCCCCGGGCGACCGGGGCCGCCGCACCGGGACCTCTCGGACATTGGTACATGCCCCCGGCATATCGATCAATCGCCATCCGAGGAATCCGGCCACCATTCGGCCGGGTTCGTCCGAATAAGGCTGCCCTTACCCGCACCCGGGGCCGGGGCGTCCAAAGAGGTTCGCCGCGTGTTCCGCTTGTCGGCACGCGACGCCGTGCCGCACAAGGCGCCCGCGGTCCAATGCTCAGTACAACTATCCGCCTTCGGCGTGATGTTGTACAGGGCCGAACCCGCCGAGCGCCCCGTACAACCGGCCCTCGTGTACAACTCCGGGGCTCTGCAAGATCGGTTGCCGTCAGGCGATACGGCCGAAAGCGACGGGAATGGGTGGCGGGTTGGTGGACACAGCACGCAGCCAGACGGAATCAGCGGCGATCGAAGGCGTCTACACGTACCGGAGAAGCCCCCTCGTGGAACCGGACTGGCGGCGCTTCCCCGGATGGCGGGATGTCACCGAAGCCCAGTGGGCGGACCCCCAGTGGCAGCGCGCCCACTGCGTCAAGGACGCGAGAGGACTGCGCGCCGTCGTCGGCGACCTGCTCGACGAGGAGTTCTACGAGGACTGGGAACAGGACCGCCGGCACCGGGCGACCATGTCGGTGCTGCTGCCGCCCCAGATGGTCAACACCATGGCCCCGGACGCGGCCGCGGCCCGCCCCGGCGAGCTGACCAAGGCCTTCTACGACGACCCGGTGCGCCGCTACATGCTGCCGGTCTTCTCCGACCGGCACCCGCAGTGGCCCTCGCACCCGATGGCCAGCCGGGACTCGCTGCACGAACAGGACATGTGGGTGGTGGAGGGGCTCACCCACCGCTATCCCACCAAGGTGCTGGCGGAACTGCTCTCGACCTGCCCCCAGTACTGCGGGCACTGCACGCGGATGGACCTGGTGGGCAACTCCACTCCCCAGGTCACCAAGAACCGGCTCCTGCTCAAGCCGGCCGACCGGGCCGAGCGGATCCTGGAGCACCTGCGCGCCTCCCCCGGCATCCGGGACGTGGTGGTCTCCGGCGGCGACCTGGCCAACCTGCCGTGGCCGCGGCTGGAGCGGTTCGTGGCCGGCCTGCTGGAGATCGACTCCGTCCGCGACATCCGGCTGGCGAGCAAGGGGCTGGTCGGGCTGCCGCAGCACTGGAGTTCCGGCCCGGTGCTGGAGGGCGTGGAGCGCCTCGCACGTACGGCCCGCTCGCGCGGCGTGCGGATCGCGCTGCACACCCACGCCAACGCGGCCCAGCAGGTGACGCCCGGGGTGGCGCGAGCCGCCTGGGCGCTGCTGGGCGCCGGCCTGCACGACGTGCGCAACCAGGGCGTGCTCATGCGCGGGGTCAACGACAGCGCGCACGACCTGCTGGACCTGTGCTTCGCGCTCGCCGACCACGCCGGCGTCACTCCGTACTACTTCTACATGTGCGACATGATCCCGAACGCCGAGCACTGGCGGGTGCCGCTGCACCGGGCGCAGGTGATCCAGCGTCAGATCATGGGCTACCTGCCGGGGTTCGCCACCCCGCGCATCGTCTGCGACGTGCCGATGGCCGGCAAGCGATGGGTGGACCAAGCCGACTCCTACGACCGCGAGCTCGGGGTGTCGCACTGGAGCAAGAGCTATCTCACCCCGCTGGAGGCGGCGGATCCGGACGCCCACAGCGGCTCGTACCACTACTACGACCCCATCGACACGCTCCCGCTCTCCGGGCAGCGGTGGTGGCGGGACACCCGCCAGGGGTAGAAGAAGGGACAGTTGCACAGCCATGAGCAGTCTCCGTCCACGGCGTGAAGACCCTCCGGTGCTGGAGGAGTGGTACCGCCGGCACCTCGGCCCCGACGTCCATGACATCAGCTCCAGCGGGGTCCATCCGTACACCTTCGCCGAAGTGCGCGAACTCTGCGGCATCCCGGCCGCGGACCTCGACGCCGTCGTCATGGACGACAGCGTCTCCCAGGGCGGGGCGGGCATCCGCCAGGCCATCGCCGACCGCTACGCCGGCGGCGACGCCGACCGGGTGCTGGTCACCCACGGCTCCAGCGAGGCCATCGCGCTGACGCTGGGCGCCCTGCTGCGCCCGGGGGACCGGGTGGTCGTCCAGGAGGGCATCTACCACTCTCTGGGCCACTACCCCCGGGCCGCCGGCTGCGAGGTGGCACGGCTGCCGGGCGGGGCCGTGCGCGACGGGGAGATCGACCCCGACGTGCTCAGCGCCCTGGTCACGCCCGGCACCGCGGCCGTCGTCGTGAACTTCCCGCACAACCCCACCGGCGCCACCCTGTCCCCGCAGGGGCTGAAGGCCCTCAAGGAGCAGACCGCGCAGGCCGGCGCCGTGCTGGTCTGGGACGCCGCCACCGCCGAGATCACCCACCGCTGGGAGGTGCTCGACGACCCCGGGGCGGACGGCGGCCCCACGGTGTCCTACGGCACCTTCTCCAAGACCTTCGGCCTGCCGGGCCTGCGGGTGGGCTGGGCCGTCGCGCCGCAAGAGCTGATCACCGCCACCTTCCCGCTGCGCGACCGGACCACGCTGTTCCTCTCGCCGCTGGTCGAGCTGATCGCGGAACGGGCCATGCGGCACGCCGACGCGCTGATCGCCCCCCGGGCCGCCGAGGCGCGCGGCAACCTCGCGTACCTGACGCAGTGGATGGCCGAGCACGAGGACCTGGTCCGCTGGACCCCGCCGGAGGGCGGTGTGTGCGCGCTGCCGGTCTTCCGCGAACTGGAGCGGGCGGCGGCGGGGCCCGAGGCAGTGGAACGTTTCTGCCTGGAGCTGCTCGACCGCCACCGCACCCTGCTCGTGCCCGGTACGGCCTTCGGCGCGCCGCACGGCGCCCGGCTCGGCTTCGGCGGCCCCCAGGAGGGCTTCCGGGCCGGACTCGCGGGGCTGTCGGCGTTCCTGCGCTCGCGCGGGGGAGGCCGGTGACCGCCGTGGCCGGACCCGACGTCCTCGGCCTGTGGGACCGCTCGGTGCGCGAGCACGCCGCCGGTCCCGCGCTCGTGACCCCCCGCCGGGTGCTGTCCTACCAGGACGCGGACCGGCTCACCGACGCCTGGGCGGCCGCCCTCACGACGCGCGGGGCCGGGCCCGGGAAGCTGGTGGGCCTGGCCTTCGGCGACCCCGCCCGCACCGTGCTCGGCATGCTGGCGGCGCTCAAGGCCGGGGCGGGGTTCACCGTCCTCGACGACCGGCTGCCGCCCGCGGCCCGGGCGGCGCTGGTGGAGCGCACGGCGGCCGCGGTGTGGCTGGGCGACGGAGCGCACGCGCCCGAGGGGGCGTTCGTACCGGCCTCCTCGGACGCCGACGGCGGCGCGGCGACGGCGGCCCGGCCCGGGCGGCCGGCCGACGGGTCCGACGTGGCGTACGTGCTGTTCACCTCCGGGTCCACCGGCCGGCCCAAGGGCACGGTCGTCGGGCGGGACGCCCTGGGCCGGTTCGCGTCGGCGGTCGCCGAACGGCTCGGGCTGACCCCGCGCGACCGCTGGCTGCAGGTGGCCTCGCTGGGCTTCGACGTACTGATCGAGGAGGTGTTCCCGGCCTTCGCCGCCGGGGCGGCCGTGGTGTGCCGGGAGGACACCCGGGCCCTGGACGCCGAGGAGCTGCACCTCGCCCTGGCCCGGACCCGGACCACCGTGGTCGAACTGTCCACCCAGTACTGGCTGGAGTACGCCCGCTGGCTCACCGCGAACGGTACGACCACCCCGGCGGAGCTGCGCACGGTGGTGGTGGGCGGCGAGCGGATGGATCCGGGGCCCTACCGCGCGTGGCAGGCACGGCAGTCGGCCGGCCTCGCCCACGTCTACGGGCTGACCGAATGCACCGTCAGCTCCACCTTCTACACCGGGCTGCTGCCGGCCGACGCGCAGGAGGTGCCGCTGGGCACCCCGCTGCGGGACGTGCGGATCAGCGTCCGGCGCGACGGCCGCCCGGTGCCGGACGGCGAGACGGGGGAGATCCACATCGGCGGACCGCTCCTGGCCCGCGGCTTCCTCGACGACGAGGCCGCCACCGCCCGCCGCTTCGTCCCCGACCCGTACGCCGCCGAGCCCGGGGCCCGGCTGTACGTCACGGGCGACCTGGGGCGGATCGACGCCGACGGGCAGCTGGTCTTCCTCGGCCGGGCCGACGACCAGGTCAAGATCCGCGGGCACCGGCTGGAGCCGGCCCGGGTGGAGCGCGCCCTGTGCGAGCTGCCCGGGGTGGAACAGGCGGTGGTCTTCCCCGACCCGGCGACCGGTACCGCCCTGTGGGCCTTCACCGTTGCCGCGGACCCGGCGGCCGCTCCCCTGCCCGGCGAGGCCGTCCGGCTGACGGGCCGTGACCGGGACGCGCTCGTGACGCCCCTGGAGGCGCAGCTGCCGGACTGGGCGGTGCCGCGGGTGCTGTACCGGGTGTCCGTCCTGCCGAAGAACCCGCACGGCAAGGTGGACAAGCGCCTGCTGTCCGCCTGGGCCGCCCCGGCTCCGGCCGGCGCACCGGCCCGCGCTCGGTCCGGCGCCCGGGCAGGTGAGCCGGTCCAGGACCGGCCCGTCGACGCCGCCCGGGAGCCGCTGGAGCCCGTCCTCACTCTCTTCCGCGAGGTCCTGGGCGCCCCCGCGCTCGGCCCCGACGACAACTTCTTCGACCACGGCGGCCAGTCGCTGCTCGCCATGCGCCTGCTGGCGCGGCTGCGGGAGTCGGACCCCGCCGCCGCCGGACTGCGGGCGAGCACCCTCTTCGCCTCACCGACCCCCCGGCTGCTCACGGGAGCGCTCGCCGAGCGCCGGGCCGCCGCCCGGACCTGATCACCCGTCCGACACCGCACCACCGAGGGCCCGCGGCCCCGGCCCCGGCCGTCCGCGGGCAGCACCCGTCCCCCGACCACTCAGCGAGAGTTGGCATGTCGAACCTCACCGACCAGTCCACGCCCGGCTACACCCTGACGGCCGCCGAGGCCTCCGTCATCGCGGAACTGAGCCTCGAACTGGCCGCCGCCTACCCGTCCTTCGGCGACCCCGGCCTGCTGCGCGACCTGCCGCGGCTGGCGGCCCGGCTGCCCGAGGGCGTGCAGGACTTCCTGCGCGAGTTCAAACTGGCCGACCGCCACGGCCACACCGTGATCCGCGGCCACGACTTCGACCAGCGGCGCATCGGCCCCACCCCCGGCCACTGGCGGGGCCGCGGCCGGCCCGGCCCGGAGTTCCCCGAGGAACTGCTGCTCATGCTGTACTCGGCGCTGCTCGGGGAGCCCTTCGGCTGGGCCACACAGCAGGACGGCCACCTCGTGCACGACATCTTCCCGATCCGCCAGCACGAGAACGACCAGCTGGGGATGGGCAGCAAGGAGCTGCTGACCTGGCACACCGAGGACGCCTTCCACCCGTACCGCAGCGACTACCTGATCCTCGGCGCGCTGCGCAATCCCGACCACGTGCCCACGACGGTGGGCGAGCTGGACCTGTCGTCGCTGTCCGACGAGGACATCGACATCCTCTTCGAGCCGCGCTTCCACATCGCCCCCGACGAGTCGCACCTGCCGAAGAACAACACGATCGCGTCCGAGGAGGAGGCGGCCCGGTTCGCCACCATCCAGCGGATGATCGACGAGCGGCCGCTCGGCCCGCTGCTCTACGGCTCGCGCCTGGACCCGTACATGCGCCTCGACCCGTACTTCACCTCCGTGCCCGACGAGGACACCGAGGCGCGGCGGGCCTACGACGCGCTGTTCAAGGTGGTGGACGCCGGGATGCGGGAGGTCGTCGCCGACCAGGGCGACGTGCTGTTCATCGACAACCACCGGGCGGTGCACGGCCGGCTGCCCTTCCAGGCCCGCTACGACGGCACCGACCGCTGGCTGAAGCGGGTGTGCGTGACGTCCGACCTGCGGCGCTCGCGCGAGATGCGGGCCACGGCCCGGACCCGGCTGCTGGGCTGACGCGCCGGTGTCCCCGACCCTCACCGACCTGTCCCGCGACCCGTGGCTGCTGCCCGCGGTGGACGACCTGATCGCCGCCAACATGCCCGCGTTCATGAGCTGGGAGTCCCCCGGGAACTGGCGCTGGCACGGCATGTACGAGCGCTACCCCGCCCACCAGCTGTGCCTGGTGGACGAGGACGGCGTTCTGGTCGCGGCGGCCAACGGGCTGCCGGTCCGCTGGGACGGCAGCGCCTCGTCGCTGCCGTCCGGCAGCGACGAGGTCTTGGTGGAAGCCGTCGACCACGGCCCGCCGGAGCGTCCCGACGCCGTGTGCATGCTGTCGGTGTCCGTGCACCCCGGGCACCGGGCGGCAGGCCACGCCGAGCGGCTGCTGACCGAGGTGCGGCGGCGGTCCGCGAAGGACGCGCCCCGCGGGGTGGTCATCCCGGTCCGGCCCACCCGCAAGCACCGCTACCCGCTGATCCCGATCGGCGCGTACGCCGCCTGGGTGCGGCCCGACGGACGCTGCTTCGACCCGTGGCTGCGCACCCATCTCGAACTCGGCGCCGCCCTGCTGGGCACGGCCGAGCGGTCCCTGGTGATCCGTCAGCCCGTGTCCCGCTGGGAGGAGTTCCTCGGCCATCCGCTGCCCGGCCCGGGGGACCACCTGCTGCCCGGCGCGCTGGCGCCGCTGCGCGTCGGCGAGGACGGCCACGCCACGTACACCGAGCCCAACGTGTGGGTGCACCACCCCGCCGGACCGCCCACGCCGTGACACCGGGGCGGGACCACAGGCCCGTCCCTCCCCGCGCCATCCCCTTCCTGAAACGACCCCTGGAGCACACATGCCTCCCGTACGCCTCGCGATCATCGGGTGCGGCGCCGCCGCCCGCGGCTGCCACCTGCCCGCACTGCCCCCGCTCAAGGGCGACGTCCAGCTGACGGCGCTCGTCGACCGCGACCCGCGCCAGACCGAGGCCGCCCTGGCCCTCTACCGGGAGCTGGGCGGCACCGACGCCGACCGGGTGGTGCTCGCCACCGATCCGGCGGAGGCCGCCGACGCCTTCGACGCCGCCGTGGTCGTCGCCCCGCACACCCTGCACGCGCCGATCGTGCGGGAGCTGCTGGCAGCCGGCAAGCACGTCCTGCTGGAGAAGCCGATGACCACCTCGGTGGAGGACGCCGAGGCGCTGGCCCGGGCCGCCGCCGCCGAGGGCGCTCCGGTGCTCGCCATGGCCCACCCGCGGCGCCTGTTCCCCGCCTATGCCTGGATCAAGCGGCTCATCGACGCCGGCGACCTCGGCGAGGTGGTACGGGTCGACTGGTCGGAGGGCCACCCGTACGCCCACGAGCCGGTGTCCTGGTCGATGTTCGACCGGCGGCTGGCCGGCGGCGGGGTGCTCACCGACACCGCCTCGCACGTCTTCGACACCCTGCTGTGGTGGCTCGGCCCCGACGTCGAGGTGGTCCGCTACGAGGACAACTCCCTCGGCGGGGTGGAGACCGACGCCCGCGCCGAGCTGCGCTTCGGCGCCACCGACGTGCGGTGCGACTTCAGCCGGCTGCGCGACCTCGGGATCAGCTGCACGGTCACCGGCACCCGGGCGACCGCCACCATCGGCACCGACTTCCCGGCCGGGGAGTGCACCCTGGTCACCGCGGACGGAGTGGAGCTGCACCGCGGCGACGTGGACGCCGTCGCCCCGGCCCAGGACGAGTGGGAGCTGCTCTTCACCGAGCAGCTGGCCAACTTCGCCGCCGCCGTGCGCGGCGCCGCACCCGCGCACTCCGGCGCCGAGGACGGGGTACGCGTGGTGAAGCTGATCCAGGAGTGCTACGGCGGCCCGGCCCGCGAGGCTTCCGCGCAGCCGTGGACCACCCGCGGCGGCGACGCGGCCGCCGGTGGCCCGGCGCTCGCCGGCCGTACGGTGGCGGTCACCGGCGCGAGCGGGTTCATCGGTGGCAGGCTGGTCGAGCGGCTCGTCCTCGGCACCGCGGCCCGGGTCCGGCCGGTGGTCCGCGGTTTCGGCCGGGCCGCACGGCTGTCCGTGCTGCCGCAGGACCGGCTGGAGTTCCACCGGGCCGACCTGCTGGACGCCGGCACGCTCCGGGCGGCGTTCGAAGGCTGCGACACCGTGGTCCACTGCGCGTTCGGCAGCTCCGGCGACGAGGCCGGCCGCTGGGCCGCCTCCGTGGAGGGCACGGCGAACGTGCTGGCGGCGGCGCGCGCCGCCGGTGTGCGCCGCGTGGTGCACCTGAGCACGATCGACGTCTACGACCCCGCCGTCACGGGCGTCCTGACCGAGGACTCCCCCGCCCGGCCGGGTGACCCGGCCGACCGTGAGTACGAGCAGCAGAAGCTCGCCGCCGAGCGGCTGGTCGTGGAGGCCCACGGCGACGGCCTGGAGACGGTGGTGCTCCAGCCGGGCGTCGTCCACGGCCCCTGGGGCGGCCAGTGGACCACCGCCCAGCTGCGGCGTCCCGAGGGCGACTTCACGCAGCTTCCGGCGGACGGCGGCGGAGGCGTGTGCAACGCCGTGTACGTCGACGACCTCGCCGAGGCCGTGCTGCTGGCCGTCGACAGCGCGGCGGCCGCCGGCGAACGGTTCCTCGTCGGGCACGCCGAGGAACTGCGCTGGGGCTCCTTCTTCGACGCGGTCCGCGCACTGCGGGGCCTGGGCGGGCCCGCGACGGTGGCGGCGGGCGAGCCGGTTGCCGACTGGGAGCTCGACCTGTACCGCTCGACGGCCCGCGCCGACGTGGGCAAGGCCCGCCGGGTCCTGGGCTACACGGCGCGCACCCCGTTCACCGAGGCCGCGGAACTGACCGGGCAGTGGGCGCGCTGGGCCGGGGAAGCCCCGGAGGCGGGCGCATGACCGGGGTGAGTGACGTCCTGGTGGTCGCGCCGCATCCCGACGACGACGTCATCGGCTGCGGCGGGTCCATCGCCAAGCACGTGCGCGACGGCGCCCGGGTGACGGTGGTCATCGTCATCGGCCGGGAGCGCAGCGCCCTCGACGACGCGGTGAGCGACGCCGAGTTCGCCGCCGAGACGGAGGCCGCCGCCAAGGCCCTGGGCGTGCACCGCTGCATCCGCCTGGACGAGCCCTCACGGGACTTCGCCCTCTCCCGCCGGGTGCACCTGGACCTGGTGCGCGTCCTGCGGCAGGTGCGGCCGCAGGTGGTGTACCTGCCGCACGACAACGACGACGACGTCGAGCACCGCATGGTCCACCAGCTGACCGTCGAGGCGCTGTGGATGGCGCAGTCGGAGTTCTTCCAGGAGACGGGCGGCCGCCCCATGCCGGCGCCGCGGCTGGTGCTCGGCTACGAGGTGTGGGCGCCGATGGCCCGCTTCCAGTACGCCGAGGACATCGACGGGCAGATCGAGACCAAGGTCGAGGCGATGCGCGCGTACGCCTCCCAGCTGCGGCACGCCGCGTGGGACGAGGGCATCCGCGGGCTGGCCCGCTACCGCGGGGCGGTGTCGTCCGGGTCGGGGCACGCGGAGGTGTTCCAGGTGCTCTCCCTGGGTGCCGTACCCGCCGGTCCGGCGGGGGGCGGCCGTGACTGACCGGCTGCTGGTCTGCGGGCTGGGCTCCGGGATGGACCGCTCCCTGACCGAACTGCGTTCGCCCCGCTGGGAACTGGTGGTGGCCACCGACCGGCCCACGGACCGGGCCCGCGCCGCCGCCGACGTCCTGCTCGCCGTCGATCCGAACGACGCGGTGGCGGTGCTCGCGGAGCTGTCGGCGGCCGGCATCGACCGGATCGACGGGGTGTTCTCCCTGGGCGCGGACAACCCGCCGGTGATCAGCACCCTGGCACGGCGCTTCGGCTGCCCGGGGCTGCCGCTGGAGACGGCCCTGGACTGCACGCTCAAGGACCGGCGGCTGCGGATCCTGCGCGCCGCCGGGCTCGACCTGCCGCGGTTCGCCACCGCCGAGAGTGTCGGCGAGGCGGTGCGGGCGGCCGCGGACATCGGGCTGCCGGTGGTCCTCAAGCCCAGCGACCAGACCGGCTCGCTGGGCGTGCTGAAGGCGGAGTCCGCCGGCCAGGTGCGCGCGCTCGCCCAGGAGGCGCTGCGGCTGAGTCCCGGCGGCCGGATCGTGGTCGAGGAGTTCCTGGAGGGCACCGAGCACACGCTGGCGGCCTTCATGGTCGACGGCGCGCTGCACCGCTTCGGGTTCGCCGACCGGGAGTACGGGAACAAGGAGCGGTTCGCCCCGCACTTCTTCGAAGGCGGCGACACCCTGCCCAGCCGGCTGACCGACGAGCAGATCGAGGAGGTCACCGAGACCGTACGGCGCGGCGCCACGGCGCTGCGCCTGGACCCGGCGGTGGTCAACACCGACATCCTGCGCACCCGCGACGGCCGGGTGGTCCTCCTGGAGATCACCTGCCGGCTGACCGGCGCCCGCATCGCCACCGAGGTGATGCGGCTGGCGACGGGGGTGGACCCGCTGCCCAACGTGGTCCGCCTCGCCCTGGGCCGGCCGCTGGACCTGGCGGAGCTCAGGCCCCGGCACAGCCGCGCCGCGGTGCAGCGGTTCCTGCCGGCGGACGGCGGGGTGGTCGAGTGGGCCGGCGACCCGCGGGACGTCGCCCGCCGGGCCGGGGTGCACGACGTGTTCTGGGGCCTGGACCTGCGGCCGGGCACCGTGGTGCCGCCCTACCGCGGCGGGGCCGAGGTCCTGGCCGGGGTGATCGCCCACGCCGAACGCCCGCAGGAGGCCGAGGCCATCGCCGAACGCACCCTGAACTCCCTGCCGCTGCGCTTCAAGGCGGGGACGCAGTGACCGGGCCCGGACCGCGGGCCCACCGTACGCACACGAGCCTGCCGAGGGAGAACGACATGGCCACCGACCTGGTGGACGAGGCGGAGGTCGACAAGGGCATCGCCCGGACCAGTGTGGTCATCGCCCTGCGCGACGACCTGCGCATCGCCGACTGCATCGCCTCGATCGACGAGGACGTCGAGATCGTCCTGGCGCTCAACGGACCGAGCGACGCGGTCCTGAAGCTGATCGCCGAGCACCCCCGCCCGCTGACCGTCACCGAGATCGAGGACGTCGGCAACCTGGGCGCCGCCTACAACGCGGGGGCCGCCGCCACGGACCGCCGGTACCTGCTGCTGATGGACTCCGACTGCACCTTCGCCCCCGGCGTGGTCCGCGCCATGGTCCGCGCGGTGCTCACCGCCCCCGTGGTCAAGGGCCAGGTGGTGTACGGCGAGTCGGAGGGGCTGCTGAGCCGGCTGACCGCGCGGGTACGGGAGTTCGACGAGGGCGACTACGTCAGTGCGCTGTCCCCGCCGCTGATCTACAACCGCGACATCGTCGAGCACATCGGCGGCTACCACTTCGACGAGCTGATCCACTGGTGCGAGGACCGGGAGTTCGACTTCCGGCTCCAGCTGGCGGGCATCCCGGTGGTGTACCTGCCCGAGGCGCGGATCTTCCACGACGCCCAGCACGGCTTCGCCAACATGCGCAGCTACTTCCGCTACGGCGTCGGCGAGGGCATCGCCCAGGAGACCGGCGTCTTCACCACACCGGCGGTGCCGGTGGTGTGGCGGCTGTGGGAGGCGTCGCGGACGCTCCTGCACTGCGCCCGCGCCAAGGGGGTGGGGGCGGCCGCGTACTACGCGCTGCTGAAGGCGGCCTTCCACGTGGGGACCGCCCACCACCTGCTCAACGACCCCTACCGGGTGCGCGAGCGGTACCCCGCCTCCGCCAAGCGGGCGCGGATGGTCCGGTCCATCCCGCAGCACAGCACCAGGCTGACCGGTGCCCAGCTGCGCCGGCTGCGGCGGGCGCACTGGGAGGCGGGCCGGCGGATCGAGAAGGTGGCCGACCTCTCGGTCTTCCACCCGGACGCCGCCGGCCCGCCCGGCCCGTCAGCCGCCGGCCAGGTGCGGCAGCAGCAGGCGTGAGGGGTGGTCGCCGCCGTGGTGGACGGTGTGGCGGGCGGGGACCGGCGGGTGGACGTCGAAGCGCGGTGCGTTGCTGGCCGCGATCTCCAGGCGGATCCGGTGGCCCGCGCGGAACACGTGGCCGACCGCGCCCAGCGCGACGGTGACCTCGACCGGTGCGCCGGGGGCGGGTGCGGTGTCCGCCCCCGGCGCGAGGCGGCGCACGCCGTCGCACAGCAGCTCGGCCCGGCCGTCGGGATGGACGTCGACGAGCTTGCCCGCCACGTCGGCGCCCGCGGCGTCCGGGGTGAGGTACACCGTCAGGACGGTGTCGCCGACGACGGTCAGCGGCTCGGTGAGCTCCTCGCCGGTGAAGCACAGGACGTCGGCGCGGCGTTCGACCTCGCGCTGGTCCAGCGGGCCGCAGTCACCTCCGGTGAACTGGCCGGGCTGGGCGGTGGCGCCGCCCGTGGTGGGCACCGGGTCGGCCGGGTCGTGGCGGAGCCGGTGGGCGCCGGCGGCCGTGGAGGGGCCGGCGGCCGTCAGGCGGTCGCCGGCCAGGTGCAGCACGAGGTCCCGGGTACCGGGGACGGGCCAGTCGGGGACGGTGCGCCAGGTGTCGGCGCCGGTGAGGAACAGCCGCACCGGCTCCGCCACCGTGCCGGACCGCCCGCGCAGATGCCGGTCGAAATGGTCCAGGTGCAGCCCGGTGACGTCGATGCTGCGTTCGTCGGCGGCCAGCCCGTAACGGCGCTGCGGGAAAATGCCGCCCGTGACGCAGTGGGACCAGGGACCGACCACCAGCCGCGAGGATCGTCCGCAGTCCCGAATTCCCCGGTAATTCTCCAGGGCGCCGGCCAGGAATATGTCGTACCAGCCGGTGAGGTGGAGGACCGGGACGTCGATCGCCGGATACGCATCGCGCGGTGCGGCGCGCCGCCAGTACGGGTGGCCGCCCGGGTGCTCACGCCACTGCCGGTAGTACGGGGCCAGCCGGTCGAGCAGGTCCGAGGCGGCGTCCGGGTCGCGGTAGAGCTCGTCGATGCGGTCGACCGCCCGGGCCACCTCCTCCCGCTCGGCTCCCTCCAGTCCGGCCCCGTCCAGCAGCAGGTCGTAGAGCACCCAGTACAGGACGAAGCCCAGCTGGAAGGCGCCGCCCTGGCGGGTCCAGCCCTCGTCGAAGCCCGACCCGGCCACGTGGGGGACGATCGCGCCCAGTCCCGGCGGCTGTTCGGCGGCGGCCAGGAGCGCGGCCATCGCCTCGTAGGAGCGGCCGAACATCCCCGCGGAGCCGTCGCACCACGGCTGGCGCACCGCCCACGCGACGGTGTCGGCCCCGTCCGCGGCCTCGTGCCAGTACGGCTCGAAGGCGCCGCCGGAGCCGAACCGGCCGCGGACGTCCTGCACCAACAGCGCGTAGCCGGCGCGGACCAGGCGCATGCCGTCGACGGAGGCGCCGCCCGGAGCGCCTGATTTCCCGTACGGAGTCCGGCGCACCAGTACCGGGACCGGATCGGCGGTGTCGGGGCGGTAGAGGTCGGCAGTCAATAAGGTGCCGTCGCGCAGGGGTATTTCCAGATCGCATTCCACAAGAATTCGCACCCGCCCATATTCCATCAGGACGAGGAAGTTCACAATGCATCCCGGCAATTCCGGAATTGATTTCCTGGAACCGTTCTTCGAGACGGCCCGTACCGATCCGGCGCGGCCGGCCGTGGTCGACAACGGGCTCGTCGTCGGCTACGGCACGCTCGCCGCCTGGGTGCTGGAGGTGGCCGGCTCCCTCACGCCGCGCACGGACGGGCCCCAGCCGCCGGTCGGGGTGGTCGTGCACCACTCGGTCCGCGACGTGGCCGCCCTGCTGGGCGTCCTCGCGGCGGGCCGCGCGTACGTGCCGCTGGAGGCCGCGCATCCCCGGGCCCGGCTGGAGTCGGTCCTGTCCCGGCTCGGCGTCGAGGAGGCCGTGGCGACGGCCGGCACCGGCTGGCAGCCGCCACTCGCGCGGGTGGTCCGCCCGCGCTGGGCTCCCGCGGCGGCGACGCCCGCCGCCACCGCCGTACGGCCCGACCGCGGCGTCCGGCCCGAGGACCCGGCGTACGTCCTGTTCACCTCGGGCTCCACCGGCGAACCCAAGGGGGTCGTGGTGCCGCACCGGGCGCTGGCCGCCGTGGTGCCGCCGCTGCGCACCCTGTACGGCATCGGGCCGGACGCGACCGTGCTGCACTTCCACGGCGCCGGCGGCGACACGAGCCTGGAGGAGATCCTGCCGGCCCTGACCGGGGGTGCCACCCTGATCCTCGACGAGGCGGCACGCGAGCGCTTCGCCCAGGTCGCCGAGGACCAGGAGGTCACGGTCGCGGTGCTGCCGACCGGCTTCTGGCACGCCCTGGCCGGTGACCTGCTGCACCAGGGGGCCACCCTGCCGCCGTCCCTGCGCACGGTGGTCATCGGCGGCGAGGCGGTGCGCGCCGACATGCTGGAGCGCTGGCACCGGCTCGGCACGGACGGGGTGCGGCTGCTCAACACCTATGGCTCCACCGAGACGGCCCTGGTCACCCACGCCGTGCAGCTCGCCGGACCGGGCGCGCCCGAACTGCCGGACACCGGCGGCGACCTGCCCATCGGGCTGCCCCTGCCGCACGTCGGCCAGCGCGTCGACGACAGCGGCGAGCTGCTGGTGTCCGGGCCCGGCCTGGCCCTCGGCTACCACTCCGCCGCACAGGCCACGGCGGCCCGGTTCCGCGAGGAGGGCGGCGTCCGCTGGTACCGGACCGGGGACCTGGTCACGGTGGCGCCCTCGGGCGCACTGGTCTTCCGCGGCCGCTCCGACCACCAGGTCAAGATCCGGGGCCACCGGGTGGACCTCGTCGAGGTGGAGGGCCTGGTCGGCGGCTGCTCCGGTGTGCTGGAGGCGGCAGCCGTACGGGTCGACCGCGGCGAGCACAGCACCCTCGCTGCCTTCTTCGTCCCGCTGCCGGACCACGACCCCGCCGAGGTGGCCTCCGGTGTGCGGGCCCGGCTCGCGGAGTCGACGGCCCCGCACCTGGTGCCCAGCCTGCTGGTACCGGTCGCGGAGCTGGAGCGCACCCACACCGGCAAGGTCGACCGGACCGCCACGCGGGACCGGTACCTGGCCGCGACGGGAGCGGCCCGGTGAGCCGGCCGGCGGGCGCGCCGACCGGGCGGGGACGGGGCGGGACAGCCGCAGCCGGGGCGGCGGATCCGGCCGTCACGGCGGAAAGGGCGGCCCCGGCTGACCTGACCGGCCTGGGGGGTTCGGCGGACCCGGCGGCCGTGGCCGCGTACGCCTCGCGACGGCTGGGGGTGGCCCTGGACCCGGCGACCGCCCGCGCCGACGACTCGGGCTGGGACTTCCGGGTCCTGCACGTCCGGGCGGCTGACGGCACCTGGTGGATCCTGCGCCGGCCGCGCCGGGCCGAGGCCTCGGCCCGGCTGGCCTTCGAGGGGGCCGTGCTGGCCGCCGCACGCGACCGGATCCCCGTGCCCGTGCCCTACTGGCGCCTGCACACCCCCGGCCTGGTGGCCTACCCGCGCCTGTCCGGTGCCCCGGCCGGCACGGAGGATCCCGAAACCCTGGTCTACAGCTGGTCGGTGGACCCGCTGGCCCACCCCGCCCATTACCTGGAGCCCCTCGCCCGGGCGCTCGTCGCGGTGCACACCACCGCGCTGGAGGGCTCCCCGGCCCTGGCGGCCCGCGCCGGGGCGGACCCCGGCTCCGTCCGCGCGCGCATCGCGGACCGGCTCGACCGCGCCCGCGCCGAACTGCCCCTGCCCGCGGCCGGGGTGCGCCGCTGGCAGGCCTGGCTGGACGACGAACGGCTGTGGCCGGACCGGCTGACGCTCGTCCACGGCGACGTACACCCCGGACACACCCTGGTGGTGCGTCCCCCGTCCGGCCCGCCGGTCCTCTCCGGGCTGCTGGACTGGGCCAACGCCGATGTCGGCGACCCCGCGGCCGACTTCGTGGACATGCTGTACGCGGGCGGGACCGCCGTCCTCGACCGCCTCCTGGCGGCCTACCGGGTGGCGGGCGGCGAGGTGCGTCCCGGCCTGCGGGCGCACGTGCTGGCGCGGGCCTCCTTCCTGTGGGTCCACGTGGCGCTGCGCGGCCTGGACACCGGCCGCCCGGCGTGGACAGAGACGGCGCTGCGCAGGATGACGCCGTGAGGGCCGCGCCGCAGCGGCCCGGGAGGCACGGGCGCAGGACGGGACACACGCCCGCAGGGACGGCGTACACCCTCCACTGTCCGGAGCACGTCCCGCCGGGGACGGCGTACGCCGCGCCGGGGGAAGCGCCGCCGGTGGTCCTGGTCGCGGGCGCCGCAGGCTCCGGGCGGATCTGGGAGCACCATCAGGTGCCCGCGCTGACCTCGGCGGGCCACCGGGTGGTCACCTTCGACCACGGACCGGCGGCCGGAGGTCTGGCGGACCTGGCCGAGCGGCTGCGGGAGCTGCTGGCGTCGCTCGGCGCGCCGCCCTGCCCCCTGGTCGGCCATTCCCTCGGCGCGCTCGCCGTACAGGAACTGCTCCTGACCGAACCGCACCTGGCGGGCGGCGCCCTGCTCGCGGCGACCCGGGGCCGGCCCGACGCGGTGGGCGAGGCGCTGGCGCGCGCCGAGGCCGCGACCGCCGCCGCCGGGACCCGGCTGCCCGCCGAGTACGAGGCCTTCGTACGCCTGGTGCAGAACCTCTCCCCCAGGACCCTCGCCGACGAGGGCGCCGCGGCAGAATGGCTCGACCTGTTCGAAGTCGCCGCGCTGACGGGCCCGTCGGCCGCAGGCCGCACCCCGGCCGGGCCGATCCCCGACCGGCTGGCCGCCTACGGCGGGATCGGCGTGCCCGTCCTGGTCCTGGGCTTCGCCGACGACGTGCTGGCGCCCGCCCCGCTGGGCAGGGAGGTCGCCGCCGCGATCCCCGGCGCCCGCTACGCGCAGCTGCCGGACGCCGGCCACCTCGGGTTCCTGGAACGCCCCGAGGCCTTCAACTCCCTCCTGCTCGACTTCCTCGCCGCCCTGGCCCCGACCGACCCCGGAGCGTCCCGTGTCCCCTGACTCCCCCGCGCCCGCCCCCGCCTCCGCCCCCGTCTCCGTCTCCGTCCCCGTCTCCGTCCCCCCGGAGGTCGTGGTGGTCCATGTCGGAGAGGAACCTCCGCGGTCGTGGACCGCCGCCGTGTACCTGTGCGGCCCGACCCCTGCCGACCCCGCCGAGCCGTCGTGGCGGCCGGACGCCGTCGCCGCCCTGCGGTCCCTGTGGTCCGGCGCCGGGCGCCTGGCCGTGTTCCTGCCCGAGCCGGTGTCCGGCGGCTCCTACCCGGCGTACGCCGACCAGATCGCCTGGGAGGAGGAGGCGATGCGCCGTTGCGACGTCGTCCTGTTCTGGATCCCCCGCGACATGGCGCGGCTGCCGGGCCTGGTGTCGAACGTCAAATGGGGCGCGTGGTGCGGCTCCGGGCGAGCGGTGCTCGGGGCGCCGCCCCGGGCTGAGCGCATGGACTACCTGCTCCACTTCGCCGAGGCCCTGCAGGTCCCGGTGGAGCGGACCCTGGCCGGGGCGGCCGGGGCCGCCCTGCGCACGGTCGGACCGGGGGCCGTACGCGGGGGCGGCGAGCGGGCGGTGCCGCTGACGGTGTGGCGGACGGGCGAGTTCCAGGCCTGGTACGCGGCCCGCCGGGAGGCTGGTGACCGGCTGCTGGACGCGCGTGTCGAGTGGTACGCCCCGGCGCCGGCGCCGGAGGGGGCCGCCGCCTGGCTGCTGACCGTCACGGTGGCGCCGGGCGACGGCCGGGGCCCCGTCGTCAGCCGTCTGCTGGCGGCTCAGGGGCAGGGCATGCTCATGTAGAGCGCGTGCTCGCCTTCGGACTCGGTGCCCTGGTACAGGGCGGTGTCCAGGCCGCAGAAGGAGAAGCCCATCCGCCGGTAGGCGTGGATGGCCGGGGCGTTGACGTTGGTCACCTCCAACCACAGGTGTCCGGCGCCGCGTTCGCGGGCGAAGTCCGCCGCGTGCCGCATCAGCGCACGGCCGATGCCCTTGCCGCGGTGTCCGGGGGCGACCTCGATGTCCTCGATGGTCAGCCGCCGGTTCCACGCCGAGTAGGACACGGCGGCGAAGCCGGCGAGATCGCCGCCGGCGCCGACGGCCACGAACGTACGGCTGTCGGCGTCCTCGCCCTCCGCGCCGTCCTCCCCGTCGCTTCCGCCGTCGTCGGGGAACACCTTCACCAGCGGCGGGTCCACCGGGACCTCACGCAGGGCGAACCCGTCTGCGGTGACGTCCACTTCGAAGACGGTACTGGTGGTGAAGGACCCGTCGAGCCCCTCGATGGCCTCGGCGTCCTCGGGCCGTGCGCTGCGGAATTCGTACGTGCTGCCATGGGTCGTGGTCATGACCCGAGGCTATGACCGACCTGCCCCGGTGAGGTCTGGTTTCAGCCGAATGCACCGCGGGACCCAAGGCCCCAGGAAACAGCAGGTCAACGCACCCTTCCCCGGGGCTTCAGGTGGGTCGGGGGCAGCTCGGGGGATGGAATCGGAGGGCCGTCGTAGCCCTTCACCTCGCCGAAGCGCGTGCCGGTCATCCAGTCCTCGCGGGCCTGGACGATCTCCCCGTGGGACCGGCCGACCCAGTTCCAGAACATCTCGGTGCAACATCGCGTTTCCGCAGGTCAACAGGGTCCCGGATCGCTGACGGTCAGCAAACTGTCAGCATCGGCATCCTAGGAGTCCGCAGCAATGGCGGCCAAGACGCTCGCGCGAGGAATGGGCAGCTACTTCAAGGAGTGCGAGCACTCCCCCTCCCGGTGGGCGAAGTGCCCCCACCCCTACAAGATCCGCTACAGGGACGGCGGCGGGAGGCAAGCCGAGGAGTCGGGGTTCGGCACGCAGGACGAGGCAATCAACCGTTTGACCACTGTCTACAAGGCCAGGAAGGCGACGCCGAGGCAAGACGCGAAGGCCGAGCGCATCGCGAAGTACGGGCCCATGCAGCTCCGGGAGTACACGCGGGAGTGGAAGGACGGCCAGCGACACCTGGCGCCGGCGTCCCTCAGCCACCTGGACTCGCTCCTGCAGCACCACATCTTCCCGGCCCTCGGAAGCCGCAGGATGAGCAGCTTCGACCACAAGGTCGTCGACGGGTTCATCCGCACCATGGAACGGAACGGCGTCGGCCTGGCAGCCCAGTCCAACGCCTACGACAAATTGAAGTCGATCCTCCTCGACGCGCATCGCCTGGGACTCTTTGACGACAACCCGCTCGCCGGAGTCAAGCCTCCCCAGTACGACCCCAAGCGGGCCGTGATCCCCTCCCCTGAGCAGCTCCAGGCCGTGCGCGTCGCAGGCGACGACACCCTCACGCTCGTGGTGGACCTGATGAGCGGCTGCGGCCTCCGCAACGGCGAGGCGGCGGCGGTCAATCTCAGGAACCTCGTGGCCGACGACGTGTACCGCGTGACGGAGCAGGTCAACCAGACCACGAAGGCATACGACCGCCTCAAACACCGGAAGGCCGGCGAGTACCGGGACGTCCCGCTTCCGGCACGGACGAGGCGCACCATCGAGTGGTACGCCGACACGTACGGCAACGTCGACGGCTACCTACTTCGCCACCCCCGTGACCCCACGCGGCCGTTTCAGCCCTACCTGCTGCAGAACCAATGGCAGCGGCTGAAACGACGGGGTGACCTCGACATACCCGACGGCATGGTCATCTACGGCATGCGCCACTTCTTCGCCTCGAACTGCCTGCGGCACAACATCCCGATCACGGACGTGGCCGAGTGGATGGGCCACAACAGCATCGAGATCACGTTCAAGATCTATCGTCACCTCATGCCCGGCTCGATCGGTACCGCGGCCAAGCTCCTGGACCTGGGGCTCACCGCCTGAGCCGAGGTTCGTATCGCCGAAGCCGAGCCGCTGCGGCCGCGCCCGTTCCTGCCCTCCGCTCAAGGCTCGAGATCAGACACGCAGGCTCCGCCCGTCGAGCGCAGGCATCCAGCGCACAGGACGCCCTCCCTATATAGCCGACGATCCCCGGTTTCCGAAACCGGGGATTCTGCGGACTATGGCACCACAAGGACGCCCTGTCCGCGACGAAGGGAGCGCCATGCCAGCGCAGTTCATGACGACCAAGGAACTGGCCGAACACCTGAATATGTCGATCCCGTGGGTATACCGGGAGGCGGCCCGCGCCGGTCTTGCAGCGTACAAATTCGGCACGGGCCGCAATGCCAAGATTCAGTTCCGCGTATCAGAGGTCCAGAGATGGATCGACCAGCAGAAGGTCTCACTCGACTGAGGGACGAATGGAGGTAATGGAGCGCACACAACGGAAGTCAGACAGAAAAGCCGTGACAACAAGATCCTTGGCCCGCGGTATGGGAACGTTCTTTAAAGTTTGCGACCATCCAAAGAATAGATGGTCAAAATGTTCCCATGATTACAAAATTCGATACCGCAACCCATCCGGGCGTCAAACGCAGGAGTCCGGATTCGCCACCCAAGATCTAGCCATAAGGAGGCTCACCGAGGTCTACAAAGCAAAGAAGGGAACACGAAGCCAGTCGAAGGCCGAACGCGCCACAAGATACGGACGGATGACGTTCCATGAATACGCTAACGAATGGCGTGCAGGTCAGCGACATCTAGCCGACTCCTCTGTTAGGCAACTCGACTCTCTCCTCGTCCACCACCTGCTACCATTCTTCGGCAGTCGGCGAATGGAAACGTTCGACCACAAAGTGGTGGATGAATTCGTACGACACATGGAAGCGCACGAGGTAGGAGCCGCAGCACAGTCAAACGCTTTTGACAAGCTAGCCACCATCCTCCTCGATGCCCACCGTCTGGGAATCTACGAAGAGAATCCGATAATAGAGGTCCAGCACCCCCAATATTCTCCCGGGCGCGCCGTGATCCCAACAGCTCCCCAGCTTGCTGCACTCCGCAGCCAGGGTGACGACTCTTTTCGCCTTCTCGTAGACCTCATGAGTGGCTGCGGTCTACGCAACGGCGAAGCTGCCGCGATCAACATCAATAACATCGTGGCCGACGACGTCTATCGAGTCTCCGAGCAGGTGAACCAGACCACAAAGACGTACAGCCCGCTCAAGAACAGAAAGAAGGGAGAATACCGCGACGTCCCACTGCCGGGCCGCATCAGAGAAACGATCGAGCGGTACGCCGAGAGGTACGGCACCACCGGCGGCTACCTACTGCGGCACCCCAAGGACAAAACCCAAGCATTCCTGCCGTATTTCTTTCCGAACCAATGGCAACGGCTCCGTAAGGCACAAGCTCTCGACGTCCCCGAGGGCATGGTCATCTACAGCCTTCGTCACTTCTTCGCGTCGAACTGTCTGAGCCATGGCATCGCGATCACGGATGTCGCGGAGTGGATGGGGCACAAAAGCATCGAGATCACGTTCAAGACCTACCGACACCTCATGCCTGGCACCCTGGGGCAAGCCGCTAAGCTGCTCGACCTTGGCCTGGCGGCTTGATTCCCCACGAGATTCGACCTCCGGAGCAAACTGGCGCGCCGACCACAGTAGGGCGCCGGCGAAACCGCCCGCTGCCGGGGCACGTGCGCTGCGGCGGCAGCCGGACCAGGGCGACCGGAGTGCCTCGACTCTCCATCTCTGGGGGCCTGGTGGAGTGGCCGCCCAGCATGGTGTTGATGGTCGCGATCTGGGTCGGACAGTCGTCCTCCTCGGGCATTTTCGGGTGACATCACCCTCGGGTTGTCTTCGCCACCCGTCTGACTAGGGACGGAAGGTTGCAGTCGTTTGGGCATCGCTGTCGTCTGCCGTGGGCGAATCAGGCACTAGCTGACTCGGCGCCTACAGAAGGGGGACGCGCCGGGGGCATGCCGAGCGCGACTCTCTCGGCTGCCTGCGAGCTAAAGGTCAACACCAGCATGTCTCGCTTGCGTGATCAGCACGGGTGTCGACCGACCCGCGCCTCGGTGGCCACCTCGGCGATGATGCCCAGCATGCCTGCAAGGGTGCCTGTGTACGCGTGCACGTGTTCTCGGACTCGCGCCTCCATGCCTTCGGGGGCGGCGAAGAAGCCGGGGGTCGTACCTTCCGGATGCTGCCGGCTTCGCGCCGCCTCGTACTGCGCCCAGTCGGCCCGGTGCACCCTGCGTGCTTCGAGGAGGTCCTCTTCGCGGACCTGCTCGGCGCGGAGCCGTGCCGTCAGTCGCTGAGCGGCCACCTTGAGCACGATGGAATCGGTCACCGTCAAGGGCATGTCCGGTCGGCCGATGCCGCGTTCCAGCAGGGGCACGCCGGCAGTACGCCATGGCGAGCACAGAGCCGTGAGCGCCGAGTGCAGCTTCTCCCAGTCCGGTTTACGGGTCCGCTCCCCCTCCTCGATGAGCAGCTGGACGGTGCGGCGCTGCTGGTACGTGGCGGAGGGGTGGGCGAACTGCTCCACGATGCGCCGGGCGTTCTCCTGCCGCCGGGCCCTGTTCGTCTTGCCGGTGGTTTGCGCGTACGTGCGAAGCGCCCTGCGCGCCTGCGCGACCGGGACGACGGTGTCAGTGGTGAGCCAGACGAACAGCACCACCGGAATCATGGTGTGGTGGGGGATCCGCTTGAGCGGGGACCGCTCGCGGGCTCGCAGCAGTTCGCCGAACAGCCGGCGCTGGACCGCGGGGAACACGCCGGGGTCTCGACCGTGCTGCGTGGATTTGTGGAACTCGGGTGCGGCGAGAAGGCCGACCTCCACCCAGTCGGTGATCATCCTGGCGGAGACCCGCTCGACTCCAAGGGCTTCCGCATCGCGCACGAGATCGTCCGCTGTGCCCGGCTCCCACTCCTTGACCTGGGTTTCTTCCACGTTCTGGAAGTTACACCGAGATGGGGTGCGGTTTCCGGGCCGGCTCTGCCTTTGCCCCGACAGGGTGATGGGCGTCAGACAGGAGCCCTTGCGCAGCCGGCCGGACGGTACCGAGCGCAACGGCAAGACCCCTTGGAGGAATCCATGACTCGACGCAAGCGGCACCGCGCACACCCCGGTCCGGCTCGGCACGCACGGCGGCAGCAAGGCAACCTGGTAGACAGGGTGCTCGGCGCGTTCGTGACCGGTGTGGTGGCAGTGATCGTCAAGGAAGTAGCCAGCCTTCTTCATCGCGGCTGAGGGAGCCAGCGGGGCTGGACGCCGCGCCGGCCAGCTGGTTGGCTGACGGGCTCACCCTTCTGCTTTGCTGGTCGAGCCGGCCGATGCCGCGCGGAGAAAAACCAGCGCGGCCAACAGGACCATCGCGGTCTGGTGGCGCGGGGGAAGCGACTCCCACAGATCGTGCGCGATGGTGTTCCGGACGTTCGGCCCCGCAGCCGGTTCGACGAGCAGCAGCAGGAAGCTCCTCGCCCATGCGCTTCCGGCCAGATCCGGTCTATCGGCCAGGGAGCGCAGGAGCCCCCCAAGCAGGCCGACGCCCCCGGTGGATTCGCCCTTGGCCAGGCGGATCACGGGAATGTGCTGCTCGAGGTAGCGGCGAAGAATGCCCTCGACCAGGGGGACAGCGACGAACACCGCGATCTCGTCGTACTCCCAGTACATCCGAAAGGCGCGGGCCAGCAGTCTGGCGCGCTCGGCAGGAAGAACGACCGGATCGTTGAGCGCCGTTGTCATCTCCCGGACACTCGGCTCGAAGCGCTCCCACAGGATATCCAGCTGGTAGCTGATCAAGACGCCGGTCAGTTCGAGGCCTATAACCCGCTGCTCCTGCCCTGGGACCTCCTGCTGTCCCACGTCGTGGACGAGCACAGGGCCGGTGGTGTTAATGCGGTTCGTGTCGAGGCGGAGGAATGAGGGCTGCAGCCCCTCTTCGCCGCCCTCGTCCGTCGATTCGGGCTGCGGAGGTACGACGATGCGCCGCAGCGCGTCCTCAAGGTCCTTGGCCTCGCCGATGTAGGCACTGGCGGCGTCGAAGAGTTCCTCCGGCATGCTGACGTCGAAGCGAATCTCCTGGAATTCCAGGTCCTCACGGGTTAGCGCCTGCTGCCTCATGCGGATGTCCGTGTGCAGGTCGCTGAGGCCCTTGTCACGGGCATGCACGGCGGCATCGGTGAGCATCATCAACTTGGCTACACCGGTCAGCCCTTCGGCCGCGTCGGTGTAGGTGGCGGCGATGGCTCTATTGATTCGCTCGACACGCCCGGGGTCGCTCTTGGTCACCGCCGCGAGGTTACGCAGGAAGGAGACCCGGACGTGTGGGTCGCGCCGGTAATGCTCGGCTGCCCGCTCCGCGACAGGCAGGGCGTGGGCATGCCACTTGGACCTCGCCACGAGCGGGTCGAGCAGGATCCCCACTACGCCTGGGCGCTCGTCGCCCTTGTCCATCTCCGCGTTGGCCCGGCAGACCATGGTCGCGACGATGTCTGCGGCGGGCAGGTTCACCGAGAGGGCGAGCTTGAACGCGCGCACGAGCGACTTCGCCGCGTACAGGTCGCCGCCCGACACCTGGGGCGCTGCCTCGAACCAGTCCGCCGACTCGACGTACGAATCCACTGCCGCGCGAAGATGCTTGATCTTGGGACGGCCGGCGCTGACGGCGTGCAGAAGGTCGTGAAGATGGCCACGAACGCCCGGGTGGTCTGCCTCTGCGGCGTACTCAGCCCAGATTTCCACCGCTCGCCCGCTGATCTCCGACAGATCACGGGGCCACGGCTGCGACCTGGCCCCTACATACGCCCCAACGAAGGTGTCGTCGGGGCTCAGGTAGAACAGGAACCCAGCCCGGAGCGTTTCGATGTGCTCCTCGTCGAGTTCGCCGCCGGTGCCCCTCGTCGCGGCACCCAGCCGGTCGGAGATGTCGGAGTAGAAAACGAAACCCTGGGACGCCGCGTTAAGAGCGTCCAGCGTGGCACTGTCGATCACGATCACGACTCCCTCTTCTCCGAGAGGCTCCTCAAACGCCGTTCGGACAGAGGCGGAAGCGGCGGACGCCCGCGTTGCGGTCCAACTGACACCGGGCACAGCGTAGTAGCCGAAGTCTCGGCACCTATTTGCATTTTCGTAGACAGCCCGCTATTTGACAGACTGCCAGAGACGTGCGGCCCTCCTGCTACGGGGAGACCCGCAGGGCGCTACAGCAGGTCACCCAACCTGGGCCGTAAGACCGCGGCCTGGCGCGAACGATGCCCAGCCGGGGAGAGACAATGGCTCAGCCGACAGCAGCGGTGGTCGCGGTATCCGAGATGGCGGTGGTCCGGGCATTGGAACTGGCAGGCAACCGCCTGATGGGCCGGAACGGCCGGGGCGACCGAGGCACCCTACAGCGCATGGCCCCCTGGGACCGGCACTCATTCTTCCGTGTGACCAGGGAGGAGGCGGACAAAGTGCTCGCCGGTGTCTGGGAGGCTCCCGCCGCGCGAGGGGTGCCGGAGGAGCTGCTGCGGGTACTGGACACCTACGTCCGGCTGCTCCTGGCTTCCGGTCACTCCCTGCACCGCTCCGACCTGGTGCAGACGCTGTCGCGGATGCACCAGCAGGTCCTCCTGCCCTGGGAGGCAGACGAGGCTTCCGCATCGCCTGTCACTCCGTGATCGGCCACGAACCGTCCGCTAGTGCGACGGTCCTTCCATCGGCCGTCCCTGCACAGATCCAAGGGGGCTCCAGTGGCACCTCGGGCAAGAGCCCAAGCAGGCGGGCCGCGCTCACGTGCACCATGTCGTCAGGAGGACGCCGTACCCCTGCCTCGCAGGTGGGCAAGGGCAGTTGCGACGGAGAGGTCGTAGCGGTCCTTGTCCTGCTTCCACCGAGCCAGAACGGCGACAGTGGCGTCCGCAATTTCCGTTGGCAGGTCAGCCGCTCGGAGGGTTTCGGCGATGTCCTCCATCTCCGGTGCCCACCGCCAGGCCCGTGCAGCGACGCTGGGCAGGTAGCCCGGATCCGACAGGATGTTCGAGGCCATGGTTTCCGCCTCGGCGGTCAGCTCGGCTCCCACCCCGTGCGTGGCGGCAAGAGCGTGGGCGACGCCGGCGAGGGTGCGAGCGGCCTTCTGGTAGCTGGCGAACGCCATCTTCAGTGCAGAAGCGGAGCCGATGTCCCCGCTCACTCGCCGCGGCTCGAGGTGGGTGTCCTTGAAGAGTCCTTCAACGACACCGACGGCCTGCTCGTCGCCGGCGAGGTAAAGGCGCGCCGTCCGCTGTCCGCCCGGCGGTGGGCCGAAGATCGCGCCGTCGAGGACGACCGAACCCGGGCAGACCACGCCCGCGATGTGCTTCATGCGCTGTGGATTGATCGCGTTGGCGTCCACGTACACCCCGGAGAAGTCGTGGCCGGCGACCTCGATAGCCACGTCCTCGGCCGCCTGGGGCGGGCACACGGAGAGGGCCACGGAGCTGCGGTCAAGCGCTACAGCCAGGCTGTCCACTGCGAGTGCTCCAGCCTTCGAAGCCCGCTCACGTGTCGCGCCGCTTCGCCCGTCGGGCACCCAGAGCACCTCGTGACCTGCTGCCACGGCTTGGGCGGCGACGGCAGCGCCCATGGAGCCTGGGTGCAAGACGGTCACGGTGGTCACGGGCTGCCTCCTGGTGGAAGTTCGGCAATAGGCCGTTCTCTGTGGGCAATGATCGACTCCCGAAGGCCGATCGCAACAGGGGCTCCGGCAGCAGGGTGTTCCGCCAGCTGACGGCTGAAGTGACCGATCCGTCGGTCCACGCTCTCCGTTCGACGGCGGGCGTTGGTCTCAAGGACCGTGTGAACCTGTTGCGCAGCGCCTTCGATGTCTCCCCGTCCGAGACGGGCCATGGCCAGGTCCATCCGGGCCAAGGACATCTCACCGAGCCGCTGTCGCGCGGGCGGGGCCGACTGGAAGATCGCCACGGCCTCGGCAGCACGAGACTCCGCGTCCGCCAGATTCCGGCGGCCGGACAGCCAGAGGTGGGTGCTGCTGGCGTAGAAGAGTTGCTTCTCCACCGGGAACGCCATCATGCCGCCGGGCAGATCCCCGTCGGCCGCGAGTCCTTCGCGAAGACGCTCCGCGCCGGCCAATGCGGCAAGCGCCTCCTCGGCTCGGCCCAACTGGCCGTAAGACCGCGCCTTGATGCTCTCCAGCCGGATCATCGCGGTACCGGAGTCTCGTGCGTACGCAGCCCCCAAGTCCGCCAGTCGGACAGCATCCGCCGGTCGGCCGTCCCAGTAGGAGATCAGGGCCTGGAGCCCCCGAACCCACACTCGAAGGCCGTTGTGGCCAGCCAGCTCGCCGAGGAGGAAGGCGGTGCGTGCCTGGGTGTCGGCGGCGTCGTAGCGGCCGAGGTCGAAGCTGGCGTTCGCGAGCACTCCGCACAGGATGCCGGCGCAGACGTAGAGGTCGCGGGTGTACCGGGGCGGCTGGCGGCCTTCCAGGAGTTCGAACGCTTGGTCGCGCAACGAGCGGACTTCTCGAAACAGGGGCCCAACGGGACGATTGGGGTATGTATCGACTATCCGGCGGATATCGGCTTCCAGCTGTTCCATCGTGTGTGGTCCCACATTGCTGCCCTCTGCGCGGGCCGCGAACCGTGCTGACTCGCTGGCGGCGGCGGTCACGACGTCTTCACAGCCGTTCTCGAACGCGTCCCCTGAAGTGCGCCCCTCCGCCCTGGGAGCGGGTGGCGAGACCAGGTCGGAGGACGCTGCTTCCAGGAGCCGCGATGCCGGGATACCCGGGAACATGAACTCCAGGACCCGGCGGGCGACCGTCTGAGGGGTGCGGACATTGCCCCTCACCCATCCGTGGAACTGTCTCTTCTCGACGGTGGCGGTCGCGATCGAGGGGTCGCCCTCGGCATCGGCAAGCTGCTTTGCCGCCTGCTCGTACCGCTTCTTGAAGACCTGGTACTCCTGCCAGCCCCGCTGATTGATGAGGGTCTGGAAGAGCGTCGGTCCTAACGGGCCCATGACCGCTCCCTCGCTTCGGCGCCTTTTCGACCACCACGCTAGATCTCAACGACCCCGGGCAGTGGATCACTTCGTCAGAAAGAGCAATGCAGAGGCGAACTGACACAGGTTGGGCGCGAAAAGACCGCGTTTGGCTCTGGTTAGGACCTCGCTCAGGCAGCCCCAAGACGGAACACTCCGACTTCGCCCGCCTCCCCGGGCAATAGATCTGCTCACCGCTCTCCGCCTTGCGGTCGGCATCAGCAGCGATGCCCGGAGGCTTCCTGACCGTCGACTCTCCGAGGCTGAGATTGCGCACGCGCCCGAGCGGTAACCGAGGCTGTCCGCCTGATGAGGCGGACGTGTCTCCGCCACCCAGGGGCGAGGTCTTACTCGGGTCGGTTGGCCGCGGGGTCCCAGTAGTTCGCCAGCATCGCCGCCGGCCAGGCCGGAGCGGTGACCAGGCCGCGGGGGCCCATCTGCTCGAAGTAGGGGGCCAGGTCGTAGATCGGAGTCCCGACCACGGCGTCGAGGTCGGTGACGTGAAGGTCCCGACCTTCCACCCTGAGCAGGCGCGGGAAGGACGTCGCCATGCGGTTAGGACGTCGGTGGTTTCGGTGCACGAAGGTGCCGGTGGGCTCCCACGTCGGGTCGTTCCGCGGGCTACGGGCTCCGAGGTGCAGGTCGGCGTCGGAACCCAGGTGGAAGCGCCAGGTCACGATCAGGTGGGAGAACTCGTCGAGGCCCCGCAGGGTGTCCAGTGGGAAGTCCGGGCGCATGCGGATGATCGATTCGACTCCGCCCTGGTAGTCGTCGGCCGGCGTCTGGTGGCCGCCGACGACATGGGCGATGGCCTCGATCGTGATCGGGTCGTGCACTCATTCCTCCCCTGGGACTACCGGACCGCCCGGGCTATTGGCTCGGGTCGGACCGGTGGTGTGACGGCGCGGTCAGCGTACCCGGCCGATCACGGCTCGGGCCCGGTCATCCAGGCGGGCCAGCGCAGTGCCGCCGCGGCCGCGGTACGGGGACAGGGCGCGGCGCATCTGGACGACGGTGTCCAGGGCGCGACCGGACTGGACTCCCTGCATGGCGTCGAGGGCCTGGGCCCAGGTCGCGCAGGCCACGTCGAGCGCGCCCCGCTGTACCTGGACTGCGCCCAGGAGGCCGAGGGTGACGGCGTGGGTGCGAGCGAAGGCCGTGGTCTTGCGGGTGCGGACGCTGCGCAGGAACTCCTTCTCGGCGCCTTGGAGATCGCCGAGGGCTTGCAGGGTGCGGGCTGTTTCGTGGGCGAGGGATGCCTCGGAGAAGAAGAAGACCCTGGCGGGCTCGTCATCTCTGGTCTGGGCGCTGCGCAGGTCGTCTTCGGCTCGCAGGAGGGCTGCGATGGCCTCCTGCTTGTGGCCGGCGGCGGCCAGGGTGCGGGCGTGGGCGACGCCGAGGAGGGAGCGTTCCCGGGGGCTGGCGTTGGTGTAGCGGCGCTGGGAGATGGAGGTCTCGGCCAGTTGGAGAGCCTGGGTGGGGTGGCCGAGGTCGAGGGTTTGGTGGGCCTGGGCACGGAGGATGTGTCCGGCCAGCGGGGCGTCGTCGGCCTCGGCGGACAGCTGCAGGGCCAGGCCGAGCCACTTTTGGGCCAGTACGTGCTCGGAGGCGTCGAACGCGGTCCAGCCTGCCAGGTAAGCCAGTTCGCCGGCGGCCGTGAACATCTCCTGCCGGATGCGCTCGTCAGGGAACCGGCTGTCGAGGTAGGCGGCCACGTCGGTGCGGAGGTAGGCCACGAGCGCGGACCGTCCGTCTCCTCCCCCACGCCGTTGCTCGCGCTGCGAGAGCAGCTGGGTCATCTCCCGTACGGCGGCCACGTCGTCCGGGCCGACCAGCCGGCCAGCTGGAGGCTGTCGGGTACGGGCGGCGGCCAGGGAGTCCTCCCACCACGCGGTGGACGGCAGGCTCATTCCTGCGAGCGAGAAGGCGGCGCGCTTGAGGGCGAGGCGGCGCTCCAGGTCCAAGTCGGTCCCCCCGAGATCCACGAGCTGTGCGATGGTGTCGCCGCCTTGAGGCCGCATCGAACCTGCCTGTTCATCGGGGTCGTTGAGCCCGATGTCGGCAGGTGTGACGATGCGGTTCAGGCCCTTGCCGAGCAGTCCTCGCGACAGCGTCTCGCACAAGATACGGGTCGCCGTCGGCCCCGGATGCGCTCCGCGAATCCACTGGTTGATGTGGGAGCGGGTGATGGACTGCAGCTCCGTGGCTGCGACCTCGGAGGCGACGCGCACCACGTGCGCGGCTGCAGCGGCCTGCGACCAGCCGATTTCCTGGAGTACGCCTTCCAGTCGCGTGTTCCGTTGGCGCGGCACGAAGCGCTCCTGTCCCCGAAACGATCTTTACCCGCGTTACCCGTCCCCGCCCGCGCCTCGGGATACCCACGCGGGGTGAAACGCGGTTCGCTGAGCGTAACGGTAGCCCCAAGGGCCACTCGCACGGCCGTAGTTCGGCCATCGACTGCACCGGCACACGAACTCCCCGGCGGGTCGGCGCGTCCGCGGAATGGAACGAGGTGAGGTGACCATGTCCCATCGGATCACGCGAAGCGACCTGCTTCGGGCGCTGGATTCCCCCGCCGCCGTCTCGGCGTGCGTGGCCCTGCCCAGCCGTCTGGAGTCCGTCAGGCAGGCCCGCCGCTTCGTCTCGGACCAACTGGGCAGGTGGGGCTGCGAGTC
Organism: Streptomyces sp. 3211.6; assembly: GCF_003634815.1. NCBI lineage: Bacteria > Bacillati > Actinomycetota > Actinomycetes > Kitasatosporales > Streptomycetaceae > Streptomyces > Streptomyces sp. 3211.6. The sequence goes on from NZ_RBXC01000001.1 coordinate 848,258, forward strand.
CCTGACCGACTCCACGGTGCGGATCTGCAGCGAGCTGGCCGCCAACGCCGTTTCCCATGCCGAGCCGGACGCGGCGGGACGGGGTGAGATCCTGGTTTCCCTGACGTTCGTCGCCGGCGAGGCGCTGATCGCCCAGGTCGCGGACTCCGACCCGAGCCCACCCGTGCCGAAGATCACCCGGCCCCGGGACCTCGCGGAGAGCGGGCGCGGTCTGTCCATCGTGACCACGCTCGCCGACTACTGGAGCGCCTCCCTCAGATCCGATGGTCAGGGCAAGACCGTCAGCGCCTACCTGCGCGACCACCAGCAGGTCCCTGCTCCCGGAGCGCCGTCGGCAGCCGACCGCGCCCTGCCGCCGCCGGCCTGGCCGGACGGTCTGCGTTCGGAGGATGCCGCTGGACTCGTGGCCGCCCCGGAGCCCAGCCGTGCCGAGCTGCCGAGGCTGGACTTCTCGACGCCGGCGGTGGCGCGGGTGTGCGACTACGTCACCGGCGCCACGGACAACTACCCGGCGGACCGGGCTCTGGGACGTCTGCTGCTCGCGGTGGCGCCGTGGCTGGACCGGGCAGCTGCCGTCGCCCGCGCCCATGGACAGCACATCGTCCGGCATCTCGCTTCGCAGGGGATCGTGCAATTCCTTGACCTCGGGTGCGGGCTGCCCCGCCGCCGCGGAGCCAACGTTCACGATGCGGCGCAGGACGTCCAGCGCGAGGCCGGCTTCGTCTACGTGGACCACGACCCGATGGTGCAGGCCCATGTCCGGACCGTATTCGAAGAGACGCCCCGGGAGATGGGCCTGCACGCCGACATCACCCTCACCAAGGACATGCTCGCCCAGCCGGCCATCGCCCGCCTCGACCGGGGCAAGCCGATGGCGGTCCTCCTTCACGAGGTCCTGCCGTGGATCGATGACGACAAGGCCAGGCACCTGCTGGACACGCTCCGGTCCTGGCTCCCCGACGACAGCGTCCTGTCCGTCGTCCACTCGGCAGCCGACAGCCACCCCGAGTCGACCCCCGACCTCGTCGCGCTGTACCAGGAGGCCGGCATCCTCTACCGGCCGCGAACCCTGGAACAGCTGCTCGCCCTCACCCTCGGCTGGGTCGTAGACGGCCCAGGCATCACGGCTCTTCCGCTGGAAGGGCTCCGCGCCGTCGACGGCCGCGAGCCGCTGTACGGCTCGTACGCGTTCACCGCCTGCGCGCCCAGGTCGGCGGGCAGGCGGCCTGGCCCGGGCGCTCCGGCACACACGCAGGACGTCGCAGGCGGCGCGTACCGGGAGGCAGCCCGGTGACCGTCCCCTACAGGGTGCGGGCCCTCGCCCGTACCGACTACCCCCAAGCGGGCAGCCTGCTGTCCCGGCGCTGGGCCCGCGAGGCCGAGTGCGGACGGCCGCTCGACCAGAAGCGCGACTTCGCGTTGATTCAGCCGCTGCGGACCGGCGACCACAACGACGAGCTCCACGGCCTGTTCGAGGACGGGCAACTCGTCGCGATGTGGGAGCTGGACCCCACCGGTCCCGGCCCCGGCTGGAGCACATCCGAGCGCGCCGAGAACAGTGTCGGCCTGCTGCTGCTCTACACCGACCCTGTTCACCGGAACGCAGGGCGCCTGGTATCGCTCTGGCTCGCCGATCAGCTCGCACGCCACCCGCGCCCGCCGGAATGGCTGCGCTACAGCGTGACCGATGACCGGCTCGCAGACCACATCACCCGCGCGTGGGGCTGGAAGAAGGTCCGCTACGACAACCGCCGTCACTTTCTCCAGCTTCCCTGCGAGGTGAAACCGGCGCTCAGGGTGCTGATCACAGGACCCGTCTCTGAGCAGGCGCCCAGCTGTCCATCCCCGGCCCCGCCCGCAAGGAGCGAACACCCGTGACGTACACCACCTTCGACGACGACCCCTACTGGACCGGGCTCGAGGACTACGCGCCGGAACCAGTGCACGACCGCCTGGCCACCCGAACCGTGCGCGGCGCACCGCCCGGAGACGTCCGGGACGCCTCTCCCCGGGAGATCCAGGTCGGCGACTGGCTAGTCATCGACGGCACCGCATACGAGATCACCAACATGTTCTCCCCGGGCTACGACAGCTCCGTGAAGACCGTGATCCTCCGCGGCAACGCCCCCCGGGTGATCAAGGTCCGGCACGAGATCGTTCGCCCCTACGAGGCCTCACAGCGTGCCCCGCGCCGCCCTTGGTAGCCGGCGGGCTCACCCGCCCGGGCGCCAACACCCGACATCCACTTCCCTGTCCAAGGAGCTCTCCGTGGGTCCGTCGCTCCCGATCCCCACACCACAGGCCTGCTTATCCTCTCCGCCTTCATGGCTGGGAGCCGGCATACCCGCCGCTGGCCCTCGTACGGCGCCGGAGGCGGAGCCGGTGGCCTGGCGTCTGCTGCGCGCCCTCGCGATCTCGCGCCACGAGGACATCACCAACGAGGACAGCGGACTCTGGGACGCCCTCAACCGTGTCCTCGACGATGCGGTGGACTCGCGCGAGGTCCGTCCGCTGACCGCCAGCCTGGCTGTGGACCTCGGCTCGCTAACGGACCGGGCCTCCCGCCACATCGAGACCGGGCTCACCGAAGAGACGCGAGCGCGGGCGTGCATCCTCCTGCGTGAGGTCCGCGACCGGCTGCGCCACGACTCCCAGGACATCGGCCTCCTGCGCCGACTGGCCTGGATGACGGAGGAGGTCGCGGGCGAGGTCCTGGACCCGGCCCCGCCCGCCGCAACTTCGGCACCGCCCGCAGCGCATGCGTCCGCGCACTCGCCCGTCCCCACGGGGTGGGACGAGGAGCGGTCCAGAAGGACTGCCCCTGCCACGTACGCGGCGGCCTCGGCATGACCGCCGACGACTCCGCTGCCACGAGGCCCGAGAGCATGCGGATCCTGGACCGGGCCTGCGTCATCGTGCATCAGCACGTCACCACTGCGTACCCGCCGGGTGCCTCTCTGCCGAGCACCAAGCAGCTGGCCTTGGCACTCGGGCTGCCGGAGAAGCACGTGCACCAGGGGCTGCTGCGCCTGGACAGCCTGGGCGAGGTCGCACTGCACACCGGAAGCCTGCCGATCCGCCTGCGCCCGCGGGAACCGCACCCCCGCGACCGGGCCCTGCACGGTGCTGTCCGCGATCGGATCCGCGCCGGCCACTACCGGCCAGGGCAGGCCCTGCCCACCGGTCTCCTGGGCGAGGAGTTCGGGCTGCTCCCGCACCACGTACAGCGAGCGTTGCGTTTCCTAACCGCCGAGGGAACCCTCCGATACGACGAACACGGGGCTTTCGGTCCGGGCCACTACGTCCCGGTGGCCCTCGCGGGGGCGGTCTCGTGAACGGCACAGGTTCAGCGGGTTTCCCGGACCTGGCTCTGCTTTCGGCTGAGGCCGGGGAGTGGCTGAGGCGGCCGAGCGCTGCCCGTGTCTCGACGGTGTGGCAGGACGGTGGCCGCAACGCCTACCCCGCCGACCTGGATCTGGCGGAGCGGCTGCTGGAGGTGTTTCCGCGGCAGGCGGATGCCGCGGCCATCAACCGTGAGCACGCACAGCTGACTGCGCGGGAGCTGGTGGACCGGGGGATCACGCAGTTCCTTGATCTCGGATGCGGATATCCGCTGCTCGGGCACCTGTGCGAGCCCCGGCTGCGGACGGAGCTCGACGAGATCGTGTACGAGGCAAGTCCCCATGCCAGGGTGGTGCACGTTGACGTCGACCGCACAGCGGTCGCGCACAGCCGAGCCATGCGTAGAGCCACCGCTGACTCACACGGCCCGGTTGTGCTGCACGGGGACATCCTCGAGATGGCTCACCTTCTGGACGCCGTCCAAGCGCTCCGGTACCTGTCGTTGAACCGCCCCGTCGGCGTGTTCCTCCACGACGTCCTGCCCTGGGCCGCCGACGACGAGCAGGTCCTGGCAGCCATGGCCTGTCTGCGTCGGTGGCTTCCGCTGGGCAGCGTGCTGTCCATCACGCACGCCAGCCCCGACCTGGCGGGAGGGTGGCTGACCGGGGCCGAGCGTGTCCTACGACAAGCAGGCATCCCCTACCGGCCGCGGTCGCGTTCCTCGATCGCCGGCCTGTTCGGTGACTGGCCTGACTTCGACGGCGGTCCGCTGCGGCTGGTGCCGACCGCTCAGCACCACGACGAGCACCGTCGCCGGAAGGCATCGCCGGCCACCTCCGCGGCGTACGCCGGCGTTGCCGTCAAGCCGCTGTCCCCCGACTCGCGGATCCCGCGGTGAGGGCGGCACAGCACCGCAGGCTGCAGCGCCTCCTACGGCTGGCCGCCATCCCGGTCGCGGGGCCGATCGCCAGCCTGCTGGCCCGTGCCTACGGCAGGCGCCTGGTCCGACAGATGCTCTCGCGGGCACTGCTGCGGGACGACCGCCTGGGTGTCGGGGTCTCACACCGCGGCGCCGCGCAACCCCGACATCGGGATTGACCGATGTCGTTGCTGATCAAGAGAGAGGACCGAGAGGCTGTGACCTCCACGAAGACGGCCAACCCTGGGGAGAGCACGATGCTGGTACCGCAGTGGCGCGTCACGGTGAACTCCCGCTGCCAGCGGGCCTGCGGCTACTGCCGGCCGTCCGGCGAAGCCGTATCCACGCCGAAGGACGTCGCCCTGAATCCCGACGATCTCCTGCGGGTCGCCCACGCGGTGCGGGCCCGCGGACTCACGAGCGTGAAGCTGACCGGCGGCGACCCCGCCCTGTACGAGCCGCTCGTGGAGACGGTCCGCCGCCTCCGGGACGAGGCGGGGTTCACGGAGATCGAGGTGATCTCCCGGCACCCGCGTATCGGCGAGCTCGCCGAGGACCTGGCGAAGTCGGGGGTGACGCTCTTCAACGTCTCCCTGGACACGCTCGACCCCGTCCTGCACCACGAGATCTGCAACGTGGACGACCACGGCCAGGTCGTGGACGCGATCAAGCGGTGCGTGGCCACGGGGATCCCGGTCAAGGTGAACGTGGTGGTCCTGGCCGGGATCAACGACTGCGAGGTCAACGATCTGGTGCAGATGTGCGAGGACATCCGCGTGGACAGCGTCAAGCTCCTCGACGTCATCAAGGACCTCGACCAGGGCGCGGAGTCCTACAGCCGGCGTCTGCTGACCAAGCGCGGCATGACCCTGCCGGAGACCTACGTCCCTCTCGGCGAGATCACCGAAGTCCTTCGCTCCCGGGCGGTGCACGAGGAGACCGTTCAGCAGGGGGGTCTGGGCTACCCCATGACCGTGCTGACGCTCACCTCGGGCATGCGGGTGGTGGTGAAGGACTCCACCGCCGGCGCCTGGTACGGGTCGGTGTGCCGGGGCTGTCCGTTCTTCCCCTGTCACGACGCGCTCATGGCGTTGCGGCTGACCGCGGACATGAGGCTCCAGTTCTGTCTGCTGCGCGAGGACAACACGGTTGACCTGGCCGCTGCGGGAGCTGAGTCCGGTACGGCGCTGGAGCACGCGGTCGAGGCCGCCTTCGAGATGTACGCCGACGCCTACTTCCGCAGCAGCGCCCCGCAGCCGGAGGCTGTCCGATGACCGTCATGCTCGGCATGCCCGCCCTGGCCACCCCCGCATCTGCCATGCCATCCGGCCCGGCCGGCAGCCGCCCGCTGGTCATCCTGGCCTACCCGAAAATCGACCACGAGAAGAACTACGTCTATTGCTGGATGCCCTTCGCCCTCCTGACACTGGCCAAGGTGCTGAGGGATTCCGGCATGGTCGACGTCGCTCTCTTCGACGGCAACCAGCAGGACGCGTCCGCCTGGGAAAAGCTCCTGGATGAGGAGCTGGAACGTACGGTGTGCGTCGGGGTGAGCATCATGACCGGCGGCGGCCAAATCGGCCACGCCCTGGACATGGTGGCCTCCGCGAAGACACGCCCCCACTGCCCGCCTGTGGTCTTCGGCGGGCCCCACGTGACAGTGCTGCCCGAACAGACCGCCGAACACCCTCTGGTAGACGCCGTCCTGCAAGGCCCGGGTCAGAACTCCATCACCGCGTACGTCGCCTCCCTGCTGGGGCGCACCCGCCGCAAGGACGTTCCCGGCCTGGTCGCGCACCGGTGCGGCCAGACGCTGAAGGGGCCGGTCAACCCGCCGCGAACCGGCGCCATGGGTGCCTACCCCTGGGACCTCTTGGACATCCCCCGGTACATCCGTGACGACCCGACGGTCGCCGAGCGGACCCTGAACTACATCAGCAGCCAGGGCTGCGTCTACATCTGCGACTTCTGCTACGAGCTGGTCTACCAGCGCAAGTACTCCGCCATGCTGGCCGGCGACCTGCTGCGGGACATCGCTGACCTCAAGGCGCGGTACGGCATCAACGGGGTGAAGTTCTACGACGCCGACTTCTTCGTGCACCTCCAGCGCGCGATGGGCTTCTGTGAAGGGCTGATCGAGCAGGGCCTGGACCTGAAGTGGGCCGCGTCCATCAACCCCAACGACATCCTCAAGGCCCGAAAGAAGGGCATGCCGCTGCTGGAACGGATCGCGGCCAGCGGCTGCACGCGCCTGCTGATGGGCATGGAGTCCGGCAACGACCGGGTCCTGGACGAGGTCGTGAAAAAGCAGATCACCCGCGAGCGCCTGCTGGACGTCGCCCGGGAGATCGCGGACAACGGCATCCTCGGCTCATACACCTTCATCGTCGGATTCCCCGGCGAGAGCGAAGCGGAGATGGAGGACACCTACTCCCTCATCAACGAGCTCCGCAGCCTGTCCCCCACCCCGGAGACCCGGGTGCACCTGTTCGCCCCCTACCCCGGCACCGGCCTGTACGACACGGCCCTGGCCCACGGTTTCGTCCCTCCGAACTCGCTGGAAGGGTGGTCGAACTTCGACTACTACACCTCGCTCACCCCGTGGACGAGTCAGGCGACCGCGGACCGGGCCCGGGACGAGACGCGAATGCGACTGGCCCCGGCACAGTAACCCCCCTACCGTCACCCTGTGTGCCGGGGAGGCACCTCCCCCGTTACCTCCCCGGCACGAACCCGCCAAAGGAGCACCCCTGTTGAGCACCACACCGCTTCTCCCCGCGCCCGCCGTCAAGGGCGACCGGATCGGCATCGTCACCGTCTCCGCCCCCGAACCCGCCGCGAACCCGGACATCTTCGACCGCGGGGTGGAGGCCCTCGCCGCCCTCGGCTTCGAGCCCATCGTGGCCCCGAGCGCGACCGGGCAGACCGGGTACCGCGCCGGCGACAGCCGGGCCCTCCTGGTGGACTTCCACTCCCTGATCGCGGACGACACGGTCACCGCGGTGGTGTGCGCGGGTGGCGGCAAGAGCGCCAACCGGCTGCTGTCCGGCCTGGACTTCGACCTGATCCAGCGCCGGCCGAAGGCCATCGTCGGGGTCAGCGACCCGAGCCTGCTGCTGAACGCGATCACCGCCGAGACCGGCCTGGTCACCTTCCACGGGCCCTCGGTCATGTGGGACCTCGCCTCCGAGCAGGCCCCGGCCACCACGGCCGCGCACTTCACCGCGATGCTCGCGGGCCGCCCCTCGGCCGGCCGTATCCCCGCGCCCCTGACCTGGAGCCGCACGGGGGCCGCCGAGGGCCACCTGGTCGCCGGGTGCCTGTCCTCGTTGCGCTGCCTGCTCGGCACCCCCTGGGAGCCGCAGTGGGACGGCGCGGTCCTCGCTATCGAGGACGCGTTCAAGAGCGTCGAGGTGCTCGACCAGGCGCTGACGCACTTCCGGGACTGCGGCGTCCTGGAGCGGATCGCCGGCCTGATCGTCGGCGAGGCGGTGTCCTGCGAGCGCAGCGGCGGCGTGACGTTGGCCGACATGATCGAGGACCTGTGTGAGGGGTATGACTGGCCGATCGCCCACGGTCTGCCGTATGGGCACACCCCGCTGAAGTACACCCTCCCGATCGGCGCGACGGTCCGCCTGGACTCCGAAGGCCGGCAGGCCCTGACCTACGTCTCCCCGTGGACCGCCAGCCAGGAAGGGGAGACGGCATGACGGCCGTGACCGACCGCAGCGCCGGACGCCGCTTCTACGGCACCTTCCTCAAGGACAACCCCGCCGAACGCGACGTCGTGCTCCTCAAGGCCGACCTGCTGCGGGCCTTACGCAGCTGGCTCCACGACAGCGGCTACCGGGAATTCCCCACCCCGGTTCTGTGCCGGGTCCGGGAGAGCGCCCCGATCCCGCAGTTCTCCACCAAGCACCCTCTGACCGGTCAGGGCTTCCACCTCAAGCACTCCGCCGAGGAGCACCTGCGGCGGGTGGTGACCAGCGTCGAGCGAGTCTACGACCTGGGGCCGGCGATCCGGGCCGAACGCGAGGACGGCTCCCACGCGATCGAGTTCACCATGCTGCAGACCGCCGCCCGCGACCTCACCCTGGAACAGGGCATGACCGCGGTGACCGACCTCGTGCAGCACACGGTCCGGACCGTCTTCGCCGACCTGGCCACGGCCGGCGCGGACTTCACCAACATCAGGGTCCGACCTGTGACAAAGGCGATCGCCGAGGCCCTCGGCGTGACCACCGCGCCGGAAGGCGCCGAGCTGGTGGCCGCCGCCCGCGACTGGCTGATCGAGCATGGCCTGCCCAGCGATGGCGGTCCGTGGCAGGTGATGGAGAACTTCGTCAAGTACGCGGTCGAAGCCGCCGTCACCACCCCGACCCTGCTGCACTCCTTCCCGTACGAGCTGAGGCACAACAGCCGTATCGACGAGCGGACCGGGCTGGCGCAGCGGTTCTCGCTGATCGCCGACGGCGTCGAGCTCTGCGACGGCGGGCTCAAGCTGCGTACGGCCGCGGAATACCGGCCGATGGTCGAGGCGAACATGCGCCTGCGCGAGGAACTCCACGGAGTCGCCGCCGACGGCGGTCCGGTCGAGTTCTACGCCGACGTCGACCGCGACCCCGCGGACGTGGTCACGTTCGGCCTCGGTGTCGAGCGGCTGCTGGCCGCCTGCACCGGCCGCGACGTAGCCGGCGTTCTGGCCTTCCCCCACCACTGACCCGCCTTCCGAGAGGACCGAACCAGCGTGTCTTCCGCCGCGACGATGCGGGCCGTCATCATCACCGAGAGCCTGATCGACCGGACCCCGCCCACCGGGTTCCAGTACCTGGCCGTGCACCGGTACCCGCACGACCTCGACGGCCAGACCCCCATCGAGATCTGCGAAGTCACCGTCCCCGCCGCCCAGGCCCCCGAGCTGGCGCTGGCCCTGGCGAGGGCCCTGGAGCCACGCCTGTACTACGCGCACCTCATCGACGAGCAGCGCATGCTCATCGCCTTCCCGCACACCGTCGTTACGGTCGACCGCGACAACGAGGCCGCCATCGAGCACGCCCGCGACGTCGGTGCCCTGTTCGAGATCCCGGCCGACCAGATGCGGTTCGCCGAGATGTGGGACACCGACCACCCCGACGCCCCCAGCGCGCAGACGGGGTCGGCGTGAGGGACATCGGCAGGCTCGACGTCCCTCTCACCGTCACGCGGACCGTCCCCGTCGATCCGCTGGCGGCCGAGCGCGAGATCGAGGGGATGCCCCGCCGTCCGATGGCCGTGGTCACCGGTGCCAGCGGCGCCTTGGGGGCGGAGATCACCCGGCAGCTGATCGCGAAGGACTGGTTCGTCCTGGCCACCTACCGCACCCGCCGACCCGAGACAGCACAGCGAGGCAGCCTGTGGGAGCGGTTCGACACCTCCGAGGAGGCGACGTGGGACCGGCTCAGGCTGGTGGCCGAGGACCTGCCGCACCGGCTGGACGCCGTGTTCGCGTGCGCCGGAGCGCCGTCCAGCAAGAAGACGGTGACCGAGACACCGATGGCGGAGTTCGAGGAGGTCTACCGGGCCAACGTCACTTCACTGGCCGCGGCCTGGCAGGCCCTGGCGCCGCTCGCGCGTCGAACCCGGGCCTCACTGCTGGCTGTCGGGTCGGACGCCGGCCGGGCCGCCCGTCCAGGCAACGGCCCCTACAGCGCAGCGAAGGCCGCCCTCGAAGCCCTGGTGATCACGCTTGCCAAGGAGGAGGCCCAGCACGGCGTCCGGGTGAACCTGCTGGCCCCGTCCCTGATCGACTCCCCGCTCGCCGACCACGTGATGGCCCTCAAGGGCGTCACCGACAAGTGGTCCTACTTCGGGGGTCTGCCCTGGGGCCGACCCCTGAGCCTGGAAGAGGTCGCCACCGCCTGCATCGACTTGGCCACCGCTCCCCACTGGTCGTACGCCACCGGCCAGGTCTATCCGCTGCTGTCGGCGGTGTGATGGTCAACGCCACGCACACACGCCACCTGCGGATCATCCAGATGCTCCGCAGCCACGAGCACGTGCCCGCGCGTACGCTGGCCGAGCGCTTCGGCGTCGAAGTCCGTACCATCCAGCGGGACATCGCCCAGCTCGCGGCCCACGGAATCGAGATCGACTCACTGCCCGGAGCCAAGGGCGGCTACCGCCTCGCCGGCGAAGACCCGGTCCACCCTCTGACCCTCGACTCCGACCAGGCCCTACGCCTGTACGTGCTGGGCCTGCTGGAGAACGACGACACCGAGACCGACGAGCGGCTGCAGGCCGCGGGGATCACCCAGAACGTCCGCGAGGTGATGCGCCGGATCAACCAGCGCTTCCATTTCGACACCGCCGACTGGTACTGGACCGGGCAGGGCTCCGGCCACCTCGCCGTCCTTCGCACCGCCGTGCTGACCGACACTGCCCTCGAAATCGTGCAGCGCACCAAGGACGGCCGGCAGGAGACGGCCGTCCTCAAGCCGCTCGGCATGGTCTGGAAGGGCGGCGAGTGGCACATGGTGGCCGCCCCACCCAATGCGGCCCCGGCACGTTACCGGCTCAACCTGATCGACCGGATCCGCCCCACCGACCTCTCCTTCCGCTACCCGGAGGACTTCTCCGTCCGCGCCTGGTGGAACGAGGCCATGGAGGAATTCGGCAAAGGCGACACCCGCGTCGAACTCGCCGTCGCCGCCTCGGCCCGGGACGAACTCCTGCGGCTGAGCCTGAAGAAGAACTCCGAGGTCACCCACCACGACGACGGCAGCGCCACCCTCGTGCTGTACGTCGACCGGTGGGAGTGGCTGATACCCCTGGTCACCTCATACGGGCCCGACGTCACCGTCACCGGCCCGGACGAACTGCGCCGTGCGACCGCCGCCCACCTCGCGGCCGCGCTCGCCGCCTACGACACGCCCCGGGGGCCGGCACCCCACGTACCGGCCCCAGGCTCGGAGGACGACGCGCGCCTCCGCTCCACCCACGGACGACCCCCCAGGGAGCCCTACCAGTGACCACCATCCGCCACCTCGACCACGCCGACACCCTCCACCTGCCCGTCACCGGCGGCCCCTTCAACTTCCGGCACACCGTGTGGAAGCCCTCCCACTACGACACCGGCCTGGAGGCCCACACCACCGACCGCAGCTGGCGCACCTTCCGCATCGGCGACCTCGCCGTCGGCGTCCGCATCACGTACGAGGACCGCACCGTCATCGCCGACATCTACACCGACGGCGACTACAAGCCCGCCCACCGCGAACAGCTCCACACCCGCCTGACCACCTCGTACGGGCTGACCGAAGACCTCACCGCCTTCACAGCCCTGGCGGAGCAGGCCCCGGCCATGCGCGAGCCGCTGGCCGCACTCGGCGGCATGCGGCAGTCCTGCCCGGAGGACCACTTCGAGATCTCCGTGGTCGCCCTGCTCCTGCAGAACACCACAGTCAGCCGCACGACGGCGATGACCCGCAACCTCCTCGCCCACCACGGCCTCCTCGTCCACTTCGCCGGCATCACCCTCAGGGCCTGGTTCACGCCCGCCGAGATCGCCCACGTCACGGCCGAGACCTTCAAGGAGCAGGACCGCCTCGGATACCGGGCCAAGTCCCTGCCACACTTCGCCGACTTCTTCCGCGACCACACCGCCGAGGACCTCCAGGACACGAACCTCGTGGAGAGGTTCCAGGAGATCAAGGGCGTCGGGCCCTACACGGCCGCGGTCATGGCCTCCCACGCCTCCCGCGACCCGTCGGTCTTCGGCATCGACGTCTGGAACCGGAAGATCTTCGCGCGAAGCCTGCTCGGAGCCCCGGACGCCGACGCCGAAGTAATCACCCGCCGCATGAACGAGCTCTTCCCCGGTCACGCCGGCACCGCGGCCCTCTACCTCGTCGAGCACGAATACCTCGCCGAACCCGTCGCCCCGCTCCTCGACCCCGCGGGCATCAGCAGCTGGAACCAGGCCCTGGAAGCCAGCACCGCCTGAGCCTCCTCGCTCCACCAGGGCAGCGGCACACCCCGCCACTGCCCTCCCCGTCATGCCCGCAGGCGCCCGAACCTGGCGACCGCGCCGAGGCCCGCAATTCCCCGGCGGAGTGACAGGAACCTGTTCGAGCGAGTTTCAACGCCACCACGTCAGGCCCGCCAAGCCCACCAGCCCAGACCAGAACATTCGTTCATCATTCGCCCCCGATTCAGCCGTGACGCACCCAATCGGGAGCCGTTCTTAGAGCACCAGTACCAGTCATGCGCCCATCCGGAGGACCCTGTGCATCCCCTGCCGAACCGACTCGACACCGCCGCTGTAATCGAACATGCCCGACCTGCCACGTGTCCGCGACCGGCCCGCGGGCGCCGCATTGACGCCTCGCCCTCGCGTAGCCGCGACTCACGACCGGGTACCAGGAGGGCTGCGTGAGCAAGGACTCGGCGAGTGGATCCGGCGCCGCGGGGGTGTCGGATTCCGAGCGGCTCCTCTTCGGCGGCGAGCTGGCGTACGACATCGGGTGGGACCAGCACGAGGGCGCCTGGCTCAAGCTCGGGCTCTGGACGATGGCGCGCCAGCTCCCCCGGCTGGCGGGGACCGGCCTACGGCTTGCCCACCTCGCCGACGCACGGGCCCTGCGTGTGGTCCTGGCCTCGGAGGCCGGCCGGGGCGTCGCGCAGGCGGTCGGCCTGGTGGCGGTCAACAGCGTGCTCGGCCACGTCCTCGCGGCGGGCAGTACCAACGAGCGGCTGACTCAGGCGTTGCCCGCGCTCACGGTCGTGGCCGTCACGGCGTTCCTGGGGTCGCTCCTGCGATCGGCCTCGACGGCGGCCACCGGGGCTCTGGAGCCGAAGGTGCAGCGGGTGGCCACTGAGCAGTACCTCGGGTTGGTGCACCGCACGGAGCTGTCGGCGATCGAGGATGACGAGTTCCACCGGCTGCTGGACGCGGCCCGGTACGGCGCCGACTCGGCCCGGCGGATGATCCGGTACTGCACCAACACCCTGAACTCCGCGGTGTCGCTGATCGCGGCGGCCGGCGTGCTCACCGTCCTGCACCCGGTGCTGCTACCGCTCCTGGTCCTGATGACGCTGCCGAGCGCGTGGAGTTCGTTGATGATCTCCCGCCAGCGGTACATCTCCTTCCACGCCTTCGTCCAGCACGCCCGTGCCGGGCACCTGCTCGGCCAGCTGCTGACCCAGAAGGAAGCGGCTGCCGAGGTCCGTGTGCACGGCGTCGGGCCGTTCCTGCTGGGCCACTTCCGGACCATGGCCGAGACCAGTGAACGTGAGCAGACCCGGCTGGCCCGCCGGGCCGCCCGGATCGGGCTCGCCGCCGACGGTGCCGGCGGTCTCGCCACCCTCCTTACCTACGGCGCCCTGGGTGCCCTCCTCTGGGGTGGAGCGATGGAACTCGCCGTCGCCGGCACGGCGGTCCTGGCCATCCGCACCGGCGCTGCCAGCCTCGACAGCCTGGTGCTCCAGGTCACCGAACTGCACCAGGAGTCCCTGTTTGTCGCTGATTTCGAGCGGCTGTGCCGGGAGGCGAAGACCCGGGCCATCCCCGTGGGCGGAGACCCGCTGCCCGAGCGGCTGCGGGAAGTCCGGTTCGAGAAGGTCACCTTCACGTACCCCGGCAGCGGCCAGACCCAGCCCGAGCCCACGCTGCGCGAGGTGACCCTGGCGTTCCCGACGGGGAAGATCATCGCGCTGGTGGGCGAGAACGGCTCCGGCAAGTCCACCCTGGTCAAGCTCCTCGCCGGCCTCTACCTCCCGGACGAAGGCAGCGGCACGATCTGGTGGGACGACGTCGATGCCCGTACCGCCGACCGCGACCAGGTCTTCGGCCGCGTCGCGCTGATGTCACAGGACTTCTACCACTGGCCTTTCACGTTCCGAGTCAACGTCGGTATCGGGCAGCCCGGCCAGGCCATCGACGACCGGGCGGTCGAGGAGGCCTCCAGCTTCTCCGGCGCCGACGAGGTCCTCGACGGCCTGCCCCGCGGGCTCGGCACACTGCTGGCTCGCGGCTACCGCGGCGGACACCAGATCTCCGGCGGCCAGTGGCAGCGCATCGGCATCGCGCGGGCCAAGTACCGGCAGGCCGAGATCCTGATCGTGGACGAGCCCACCAGCGCCCTGGACGCGGTCGCGGAACAGCGGGTCTTCGACCAGATCAGGGCGCTGGCCGCGACCACCGGCCAGACGATCGTGCTCATCACCCACCGCCTGCACTCCGTGCGCCACGCGGACCTGATCCACGTCTTGAAGGACGGCCGGGTCGCCGAGTCGGGCACCTTCGAGGAACTGATGGACCCGGCCACGGGCACAGGGGACTTCCGCGACGCCTACCTCGTCCAAGCCTCAGCCTTCGATGCCACGATCCCCACCCAGTCGGCCGGCGACCTCGACACCCTGCGCGCCCAGGACCACGTATGACCGCCGCGGCGGCCCAAGAACAGGCCACCGGGGTGAACGTCCGCCCGGCGACGGGACGGGACGAGGCCCGACCGCAGACCAACTCGCAGGCCAAGTGCCGTCCACCTGTCCCGGTGCCCGGTGCCCTGCTCGCCGACCGGGCCACCCCCGAGCTGCTACCCGCAGGCGGGCTGCTGACAGAGGCCGGCCTGTGGTGACGTTGCCCCGCCCCCGGCCTTCCGTCCGCAAGAGGGCGCCGGAACTGGGGACGGGGTTCCGGTTGTACCTCGGCGGGGAGTCCGCCGGCCTGGTCGGGACGTCCGTGCACCTGGTGGCCCTGCCCACCCTGGCCGTCCTCGAACTGCATGCGACGGCCGGGCAAGCCGCTCTGCTCGCCTCCCTGGCCCACCTGCCCACCTTCCTCCTGGCACTCCCTGCCGGCGGCATCGTCGACCGGTACGCCAAGCGGGCTCTGCTGGTGGGGACGGACCTGGCGGGGGCCGTCGTCGCCACGGTGGTTCCCGTGGCGGCGCTGGCCGGGGTGCTGTCGATGTCCGTGCTGTACGCAGTCGCGCTGGTCCTGGGTGCGGTGACCGTGCTGCACCAGGCGGCGGCCATCGCGATCGTCCCGCAGCTCGTCGAACCCGCCCTGCTGCACCGGGCCAACGCCCGGGTGGGAGCCGCGTTCGGGGCCGCGGACACGGCCGGAACCTACCTCGGCACCGCGGTCGTCGCGGCCCTGGGCGCGGCCAAGGCCTTCTGGCTGGACGCCCTGTCGTACCTGGTGTCCGCCTGCTGCGCGGCCCGAATTCCGGAGCCCGGTCAGCCGGCTGCGGGCGAGGGGCGGCCCAGGCGCCGGTTGGCCGGGGAGATCTGGGAGGGCCTGGCCTACACCGCGCGGACTCCACTGGTCCGGGACCTCGTGTGCGCGCTGACCCTGACCGGGATGGGCGTCGGTGTGACGGGCGCGCTGTTCGCGTACTACCTGCTGACCGAGCTGGAGGCGGGACCTACCGGGCTGGGGATCGTGATGGGCGTCTCCGGCGCGGGCGCGCTCGCCGGCGCCCTGGCAGCGCCGCGGGTCGTAGCCCGGTTCGGCCCCGGCCCCACCCTGCTCGCCGGATTCGCGACCTGCCCAGTGGCGGGCGTGCCCCTGCTGTTCGCCCGGCCGGGGCCCGCCTGGCTCGCCGTCCTAGCCGCGGCGGGCGGGCTCCAGCTCGCCGCCGCGGCGGTGGCGGGTACCACCCAGCGGTCCGTGCGCCAGCAGATCTGCCCACCCGGACTGCAGGCGCGAGCGCAGCAGACCTCGACCTGGCTGGTCTCCGGGAGCAAGCCCTTCGCCGCCCTGGCCGGCGGCGCCGTAGCCACTGCATACGGGGCACGTACCGCTCTGGCCGTCGGGACGCTGGTGCTGCTGGTGCCGGTGATCGTGCTCTGGCGCTCACCGGTCAGCCGCCTGACCGCCATGCCCGTCCCCGCACCTCCCCCCGGCGACTCCGCCCTCGCCCGAGGTGCACGTCCGCCCGCTGATGCCGCAGGAGCGGACCCGCACCCGTGAGCGCCGCCCCCCTCCACTCCGCCCTTTCCCCGACCTGTGAGGCCCCTGTTGCCGCCCACCCGCTCACACATCCGCGATCTCGTCACCGCCTACCTGGAACGGCACCCGGATGAAGTGCCGCTGCTGGCACCTCTATTGCGGCTGCTGGACGAGGACGCCGAGCCCACGAGCCGCTCCACCATGCCGGGACACGTCACGTGCAGCGCGGTCGTCGTCGACCACAACCGCCGAGTGCTGCTCGTCCACCACAACGCCTTCGGGCTACTGCTGGCACCCGGCGGGCACGTCGAGGCCGGGGATCGCACCCTGCTGGAGACGGCGCTGCGCGAAGTCCACGAGGAGGCCGGCATCCCGCCCGGCGCCCTGTGCGCCACCGCCGCCTACGGGTACCTGCCCATCGACATCGACGTCTTCGACATCGACGCCAACCCGGTCAAGGGCGAAGGCGCGCACCAGCACTGGGACTTCCGCTTCGTCTTCCAGCTGGTGGACAAGGACGTCAAGGTCACGGTGCAACCGGAGGAGGTCTCGGCCCCGCAATGGGTCGCCTTCGACAAGGTCACGGCCCCGCAGCTGCGGGCGAAGCTCACCACGTCCGGGCTCGACGGCCGCATCGAGCCGGTCAACGCCTCGGCGCTGATCCACGACGGGCACGGCCGCTACCTGCTGCACCTACGCGATGATCTCCCCGGCATCTGGGAACCCGGGGCCTGGGCGCTGCTCGGCGGCGGCCGCGAGCCGGGCGACACCTCGCTCGAAGACACCGTCCGCCGTGAACTGCGGGAGGAAGCCGGGCTCGAGCCGGGCGTCGTGGAGCCGTTCGCCGTCGAGCTCGCCACCGGCACCGACGGCCTGACCGTGCCGGTGCAGGTGTTCACCGCCCAGTGGAACGGCGACCCCACCCGCCTGCCGCTCACCGAGGGCGTGATGCTGGCCTGGTTCCGCCCCGACGCCATGGAGCGTCTGAGGCTGAGCCCCTCGACCCTGGACCTCGTACGCCGACACGCCCACGACGCCGCCCGCAGCACGACAGCGCCCCAGGACGCCTCCCTCGCGCCGGACAGGCCGAAGGCGGGCAGCACCAGCGTCCCGCACATCGTCGGCGTCCACCTCTACCTAGAACGCGAAGGCCAGGTGCTGCTCGGCCTGCGCCACCCCGGCTCCGCGTACGCCGGCGGCACCCACCACTTCCTCGCCGGGCACTGCGAGCAGGAGTCCGCCGTGGCCTGCCTGGTCCGCGAGGCGCAGGAAGAGGCCGGGCTGCTCATCGACCCGGCCGACGTCGAGCTCGCCCACGTGGTGCACATGGTCGACAAGCCCGGGGACCAGCCCAGAATCGGGTTCGTCTTCCGCGCCCGGCAGTGGACGGGAACACCCGAGGTCCGGGAGCCGGACCGTTGCGTCTCCTGGGGCTGGTGGCCCGCCGACGCCCTCCCCGAGCCGATCGTCCCCTACACCCGAGCGGCGATCGAAGGCATCCGAGCCGGTCGCCCCTACACCGAGCTCGGATGGACCTGACCGCCCCGCGCTTCCCGCCCGCAGTCCCCGTCCCCCTGCCCAAGGAGTCGTACGTGCCCGATCCCCTCGTACCGCCCGCCCGGACCGAAACTTCCCCTGAGGATCGAGCGACGGTCGCGCGGGCGGAGATGGTCGCTGGCCTGGAAGCGGCTGGCCATCTCCGGGCGGGCCCGGTCCGGGACGCCTTCCTCGCGGTGCGGCGGGAGGTGCTGATGCCGCAGGCGTACGTACGGCGCAGCGGGCCGGACGAGACTCCGCCGCGCTGGGACCTGCTCGACTGGGCCGTGCCCGCGGACCGGGAGGAACTGCTCGGGCTGCTGTACGGAGGAGAGAGCGTCCTGATCCAGCACGACGGCGAGCCGATCCTGGGCCGGGTGCCGTCCCCGCGGTCGGGCGGGTCGATGACGGCGATGTCCAGCACGGCCGCGATGACCGTCGCGCTCCTGCAACGTCTCGACCTGCGGCCGGGCCAGCGGGTCCTGGACGTCGGGACCGGTGCGGGAGTGACCGCGGCCGTCGCGTGCCTGATCGCAGGTGATGCCGGGGTGGTCACCGTGGACCGGGACGAGCACGTCACCGCCGCCGCCCGCGAGCGGCTGGCGTTGCTCGGCCACCGGCCGACAGCCGTCACGGGGGACGGGCAGAACGGCTGGCCTGCCGGCGCCTACTACGACCGGATCTTCGTGTCGTACGCGGTCACCCGGGTACCGGAGGCCTGGCCACAGCAGCTGGCCGCCGGCGGGCTGGCGCTGGCGACCTTGTCGACCTCCTCGCCGTCCTGGCCGGGCCTGGCGGTCCTCACCAGGACCGGCAGCGGGCGCGTCCGGGCCCGTCTGGAAGCAGTGCGGCTCGGGCACCGGGCGGGCCACGGCTGGAGCCAGCTCTACCTGAAACCCGGTCTGCGGGGCCGGATCGAGGCCGCGGACGGGGGCAGCACCCGCACCACGCACACGGGCCCGCCGCCGGATGATGCGCGGGGGCTGTGGCTGGCCCTGGACCACCTGCACCCCGGGCTCGTACGGAACTGGGCCGCCGACCACCTGGTCATCGGGGCCCCCGACTGCGGGTCCTGGGTCACTGCCCGGCCGGACGACTCCGGGACGTGGACGGTCACGGTCTGCGGGCCCCGCGACATCTGGGCGGAGATCAGGACACCGCCACCCGATGGCAGGCGGCCGGAGCACCGTCCTCCTACCGACTGCACCTCGAACCGGACGGAACCCAGTGGGTCAGCGCCGGCAGCGGGCCGAACGAGTTGTTGTCCTGGCCACTGCCCGCCGCCCTCCAGCCGTCAGCGAACGTCCCGCCGCAAGCCCCCGAACCCACCCTGGTGCCGAAGGAGTTCACCTCATGACCTCACCCGCCCCCACTTCCACCGCTGCCCGGTCCGGCGGCTGCCTGTGCAGGAAGGTCCAGTTCACGGTCACCGGAGAGCCCGATTACCCCCACGTGTGCTTCCCTGATGATTGAGTGAGTTCAAGGGACTCACAGGGGTGGAAGTTGGACGAGTGGTGGTTGGTGTTCGTGCCGGATCCGGAGCGGTGGGGGCCGCTGCCGGAGGAGGGAGTGCTGGGGGTCCGCGACCTGCCGGCCGCCGTGGATGCGGTGGGGCTTCGGCCGGGTGATCCGGTTTTTGTGCGGCCTGATTTCGCCGTGGACGCGGAATTGTTGGAGTTCGCCCTGTCGCCGGATTTTCGCGACCTGGAACGGGAGTCGCGTCGGAATTACGCGACAGACATCCGTTTGCTGCTGTCGTGGCTTTGGCGGCGGGGTGTTCCCTGGCGGGCTGCGACAGTTGCGGACTTGCGGGCGTACAAGGAATTCCGCGTCGACTCTCCGTTGAATCCTCAGCGGATCGGCGGAACGAAGTGGAACCGGGAGGCGGCTGCGCTGCCCAGCTCTACAGATGGGCGAAGGTCAATCCTCTCCCGGTAGATGTGGGTCGTCGCGCGGACCGATCGGCAAGTGCGCGAAGTTCTCGGGTGTCGTGGCTGACTCCGCGTACCTGGGGCCTGTGGCAAGACCTGGGGCTGCGAGGACTTGGCCGCGATGGGGCGCCGTTGCCCGGCTGGGACGGGCGAACCGAACTGCGGAACACCGCGTTTGTGGGACTGACGCTGAGCTCGGGTTTGCGGCGGCAGGAGGCGGGGGCGATGCTGACGTTCGAAGTACCGACCCGGCGTCTTCGGTCTGGACGCTACTGCCATGGCCTGGTGGCGAGTGCCCTGTCGCGGTCGAAGCGGGACCGCACCTTCTACGCGTCGATCGAGTCGGTGCGCCAGCTCGGTGCCTACAGCGAGTCCGAGCGGGCGTGGGCTATCCAGCGCGCCCAGGGGGAGGGCCGCTACGAGAAGCTGCCCCTGATGCGGCTTGTCACGGACGTGACGCATGGTCCGGTTCCGGTTGTGCACTGGGTGGAGCGGGATGGGACGGCAGGCAGGCGGGAATTGAGCCTGCTGGACTGGCGAGAGAGGCAGTGGCTGTTCGTCGAGGGCCCACACGGCCCGGAACCGGCGTGGTTGTGGTTGACCGAGCAGGGCATGCCGATGCTGCCGGACCGCTGGAATACGTTGTTCCGGCAGGCCAACCAGCGGTGCGAGGAAGCTCTGCTGACGCCAGAGGAGCGAGAGGTCCCGCGCCCGCTGAGGTCGGCTGCGGTACGGGGGAAGGTCCCGTATGCAACGCCGCATGCCGCGCGTCACTCCATGGCGCTCTACATGCTGGTCGTGCTGAACGAGCTCATGGACAAGAAGTACGGGCTGACCGCCTCCGACCAGCGCGACTTCGCTCAGCTCTACGGCGACCCGTGGTGGCTGGTGAAGACCCTGTTGGGGCACCGGGACGTTGAGACGACGAAGGAGCACTACCTCAACCCGGTCATGCACCTGCAACTGGAGTCGATCCTCGCCTTCGACACCGAGGATGAGCACGACGAGACGGACCAGATGAAGGATCTGAACGGCCTGTTCACCCGGCTGGCCCGGGAAACGTCCGGGATCCAAGACATCGAGGTGCTGTTCGATACTCTCCCCGTCGCGGAGGCATCGTGAGCGGGCGGGGCCGCAGGGCCGTCCTTCCGCCGGCAGACTTCCAGGCGACCCAGCGCATCGCAGCCGACGGAGTACGGGTCACCGTGGTGAACAAGGAAGGCTTCGAGCGCGTCTTCGACTTCGCCGCGCTTGCCGTGCCCCAGGCGATGCGCTGCTCCCTTGCGCGAGCGTTCGCCGAGCAGTCCATGGGGTGGAACAGCCACGCGAGCGGTGAGTCGTATTGGCGATCCGTCGAGGTTTTCGCCCGGTTCCTCAAGGACCAGGCGCACCCGGCCGAGGATCTCGGCGATCTCACCTCGGCCGCGCTCCGGCTCTGGCGTAACAACCACAAGGACAGCCCCGGCGGGCGCGAGGCCCTGGCCAAGATACGTACGCTGCTGAAGCGCGAACCGCGGCTGGCGCAGGGACTGGCCGCCGAGGAGCTGGCCCGCCCGGTTCCGAAGAAGGGCAAGCCGTCCAAGCAGTCCTACCGGCCGTCGGAGCGGGACCAGGTGCTGCTGATCGCCGAACGACAGTTCCGGGCCGCGCTGCTGCGGATCCGAGAGAACACCACGCTGCTCGCCCGCTACCGGGCGGGTGCACTGGACCCGGACAGCCGTGACTGGAGGATCGGGGCGGCCCTCGAGCACATCGCCGCCACGGGCGAACTGCCCGGATACCCGGACAAGGACGGGAAGGTCTACACCCGAGCCGAAGGGCTGTTGCGCGGAAAGAACCGCGGGAAGACGACCAGCCGGCTGTTCCTGAGCCGGGCGGAACTGACGGCCCTGGCCGTGATGATGACGGACCGCTTCGGCTGGAATCTGTCGGTCTACGACCGTCTGCACGTGCCCGTCATCACCCCGTCCGCGGGAGAGACGGCCACGGTCACCTACGAGGTCCTGGTGGAGAAGCGCCGCTCGGGCGAGGGGCGCTGGTTCGACACGGAGAACTACACCGACTCCGGCGCGGACTCGCCGGGCCGGCTCATCACCCAGGCCCTGGAGGCCACGCAGCACGGGCGAGCCCTGGCCGCTGCCCTGTCGCCCGGCCACGACCTGATGATGGTCGCCCGCAACCGGCGCCGTACTGACGTGGACTCCAATCTGGACCGGCCCCGGAACGTCGGCCCGCTGTGCTTCGGGGTGTCGAAGGCCGATGCGCGAGTATGGGCGAGAACTCACAAGATCGGCTCGCCCTTCCAACGTGCCCGCAGGACCACCGTCACCACCACGGGCAAGCCGCTGCAGCAGAAACGTGGCACCCACGAGAGCATCTACGTCCTGCCCGACGAGAACGTCCAGCAAGCCGCCGTGGACGTGATCGCGGCCGGCGCCGAGGAAGCCCTCGAGCAGGCCCGCGACTACACCTTCAAGGGGCGGCTTACGGACGCGGCCGACGCGGCCCACCAGGAGACCGCGACCGCGGACTGCGCGGACGAGGAGGCCAGTCCCTGGCCGGACCCGAGCGGCGGCTGCGGCGCCGACTTCCTGCTCTGCCTATCCTGCGAGAACTCCCGGGTCCACACCGGCCACCACCCGCGCCTCGCGCTCCTGCGCCGACAGTTGATATCTCTCCGCTCCAGCTGGCCCGAGAAACTCTGGCACAAGCGATGGGACGAACACCTCCAGCGACTCGATGATCTGCGGACGAAGGTCAACGAGAGCACCTGGGACGCCGCTCTGGCCCGGGTCACCGAGCGCGACCGAACGATCATCGACCATCTGCTCAAGGGAGACCTCGCCGCGTGACGACAGCTTTGACCATCGAGGCAGATCCCTACATCCTTCCCCTGCCGGAGCCGGACAGCCCGGTGGTGCTGGACCGGTGGATCAGCGCCGGCAACACCCACCCCAACTCCCGCTACGGCGACGACATCTGGTCGATGGGACCGCTGACCGACAACCCCGGGGAGAGCATCCACAAGATCAGATGGACGGCGTGCCCCGCCCCCCTGCGGAGCGAGTTCAGGCGCATCGTCTGGGTCCTGATCAACGGCGAGCTGCGACCCACCTACATACGGGAACGGGGCTTTCAGAACCGGACACGCGACGGCGTGCTCAGCATGCGCGACAACATCCTGCAGTGGCTGAAGTTCGCGCGCTGGCTCGACCGGCAAGGCGTGTCCCAGCTCAGTGACTGCACCATGGAGCATTGGAAGGTGTACGCCGCCAAGTGCACCAGCGGCTGCACGCGCGGTCATGCCCAGACGGTTCTGCGCTGGCTCTCGGACCTGTGGGCCTTCGACCAGCTGTCCGTCAGCCCCTGCGGCATCACCTGTCCTCCCTGGGAGGACGAGGGCATCGACGACTACCTGCCGGCTGAAACGGGAGAGGCGGGTGGGGAGAACAAGACCGAGCCGCTGGACCCAGCTGTGATCGGTCCCTTGCTGACCTGGTCGATCCGACTGGTCGAGGACTTCTCCGACGACATCCTGGCCGCCTGGGCCGAGCGCGGCCGGATGCACGCCCGCGTGAAGGCTACCCCGAGCACCCGGGAGGGCCTGGCAGCCGTCAAGGGGTATCTGCTGCCGCTGGTCGACTCCGGGGATCTCCTGCCCGCCACGGTGAGCCGCTTGCACGGCGTCACCCTGGCGCACCACTACGTCGCCGCTGTCACGGGGGCCAGCTGGAACCAAGTCCACCATTTCGCTTCTCGGAACGGGCTCCGGGAGATCACCGCCGGCGGCCCGGCCCCAGCCCGATGCAGGTGCCGGTGACAGGCCGGATCGAGGGGCGCCCCTGGCGCGAGTCCATGGACTACGAGGAGACACCGATCCTGGTGCGCCACCTGGCCACGGCCGCCGCAATCGTGATCTTGTACCTGACCGGCATGCGCCCCCAGGAGGCCCGGTCGCTGCGATCCGGCTGCTGTCCGGACCCGCAACCGAATCCCGACGGCTCCATGCCGCGCCATCTGATCCGTGCCCACCACTACAAGAACGTCCGCGACTCCGACGGCCACCACATATCCGCTGGTGAGGAGCGCGCAGTCCCCTGGGTCGCGATCACCCCGGTCGTCAACGCCATCCGCGTTCTCGAACGGATCGTCCCCAAGGGCGAGCTCTTGTTCAACTCCACCCACCACGATGTCGTCGGCCGGCGCAAGCACCACGGTGCGCTGAAGCGGGGCACTCTGGACCGCCGCGTCGAGGATCTCGTGTCGTGGATCAACCAGGAGGCCGCCGCCCAGGGCCTGCCCGCCCAGATGGTGCCAGCGGACCCGCACGGAAACCTTGGATTGAGTCGTCTGCGCAGAACGCTGGCCTGGCACATCGCCCGCCGCCCCGGCGGCCTGGTCGCCCTCGCTATCCAGTACGGACACATGCGCACTGCCCTGGACGCCCGAACCTCCACCGGCTACGGCAGCCGCGCCCGCCGAGGGTTCCACGGGGGAACTCGACGTCGAGACCGCTCTCGCCGCCGCGCAGACCGCAGCGCGGCTGCGCGACGCCACAGCGGCCGGCGAGAAGATCTCCGGTCCCGCTGCTCGGCGGGCTCTCATCGGAGCAACCTCGATCCCCGGCTTCGAAGGCGCCCTGACCACCCCGAAGGCCGCCGCCAAGTTCCTCGCGCGCGACGGCCTCGTCCTCTTCGACAACCCGGACGCGTTCCTCATCTGCGCCTTCAAACGCGACACGGCCCTGTGCGATCCCGATCCCGGGGCGACGGCACCCAACCAGTTCGCCTGCCAGCTCGGCTGCGGCAACGCGGTCCGCACCGACAGCCACGCGCAGGCGGCACGAGAGCACGCTGATCGGCTCCATGCGAAGGCAGCCCTCATGCCCCAGCCTCTGGGCGACCGGTTTCGCAGGACCGCCAACCGCTTCCGCGTTCTCGCCGACGCCCACGACTCCGCCGCACAGTACGCCGAGGAGGCCATCGCATGAACCAGCAGCACGAGGACGAACGCTCCCGCATCCGCACGGCCATGGACTGCCTTCTGGCCGGCCAGCCCACCTGCTCCAACGGCAGCCTCACCGTGATCGCTCTCGCCGCAGAGGCCGGTGTCCACCGCATGGCGCTGCAAAAGCGTCACGCCGACCTGAAGGAGGAGTTCTACGCGCGGGTGCGTACGGAAACGCACCAGACACCGGAGGTTGAAAAGCGGCTTCGCAAAGAGGTGGTCCGCCTGAAGGAAGCTCTCAAGGACTCCCGGGCTGCCGAGGCCGAGGCCCGGCATCGAGCAGAGCAGATGGCCCTCGCGGCAGCCGTCCTCATCCTCCGGAAACCCGACAGCCAGGACCATCCTGCCCCCGGCAACGTCATCCCGCTCCGCCCGTCCGGCGATTAGAGCGAGCAGGCCGTCACACTGCGACGCCGAGCTCCTTGCGGGTCCGGTGGATGAACTCGCGGACGGCCGGCTCGCGCCGCCAGGGGGCGAGGGCGGCATTGAACTCGCGGACGTAGTCCTTGGCCCGGCTCAACTGGACGCGGGCGAGGATGTCGACGGGATGCTCGCGTGTGCACCCCGCGCGAGGCAGGCCGGCGGTCAGCCCCAGGTGTAGTTGTCGTCTGTGACGGCTTCGAGGGCAGCGTCGGTGACGGCGGCGCGGGGGTCGGGCAGGGCGGCAAGGGCCGGGCCGATGGGCGGGAAGATCGGCAGCTCGGTTTATGGAGGCGTGGTCCGGTCTCTCGCACTTTCCGTCAGCGAATCCCCGCATCGGGGTGAGGACGGTTGTTCTTGCTTTGGTGTCGTGTTGCCAAACGGGGTATGGCGGGGGCTGGGCCTGTGGGTTTGCATGTTGCACTGTGCTGTGTCGGGCCTACCAGGGGCTTGATGTCTGTCTGGCGTTCCACGGCCTGAAGCCGGACACGCTCCCGTGCGGCCCTCCCCGGCGTCGGTCAACCCGATGCCCTGCGCGTACCTCACAGCCTGGTGCTACCGGATCGGACCAACCACCGTCAGGCGAGCGGCCCCGACATCACCTAATCAAGTTCAGCAGCACTTCGGCAAAGCCCGTTGGCGGACTATTCATGCTGATGCATCAGATCCAGAAACTTCTCTCCGTCGACGTGCAGGTTGATTTGCTCCAGAGTGGGAATGGCGGACCGGTTGAGCGGCTCGCCATTTCCGCGCGAACTCATCTTGATGATGGCTTCCATGGAGCGTACTCCGTGCTCATACCCGGGCACTCCAAGAAAAGCACGCAACACTGCGTCATCCACATCGAAGGAGCCATCTCCATCTTGCCCAACGCTGTTTGACTTCAAGAGGGAGTTGAGGATCAGCGCCCGGCGGAGCATCAGGTATCCATCAGGCGGCGACGTGCTCCTTTTTGACCTACGGATTGACGGCCGAGTGGACCTACTGATTGAAGGCCGGTGGCGGGCGCTCGGCTTGCTCCAGCCTGGAATGTCCACAGATGGTATGTCGATGTAACCTTGGAGTCTGCTAACAAAGTCAACGGCCTTAGTCTCGGGAGGTGTGTCATTAACCTTGGAATTGAACTCTGCGAAGGTCGGGAAAGTGCCTCCAGCGAACACGAAAACCGACGGTCCTATCAGATGAACCTGATCTCCCTGTTGAAATTGCCCATCTTGTATTGGTGCAAGGAAGTACCTGAGCCAGCCGAGAGGCATCCCCAGTGAAGTGTCAAACTCATCCCAAAAGGCTAGAGGGATTGACCCCCTCAATCCAGCATCCCGGATGCTATGAAGCGCGCCAACGAGGTCGGAAGGAGTGTTGAACTGAGACAAGTTGAATGGATCAAGCGGTGCTATGTGGCCATCTTTCTGCCACGGCTTCACCAGCTGCTTAATGGCGTAACTCTTCCCAGACCCAGGGCCACCAAAAACAGCAAGGGCTAGTGGCTTGGTGTCAAATCCGGCCTTGTCGCAGTAGTTGGATACCAAGTTTCGGATCGCCCGCAAGCTCTCTATCTCTTCTCTGTCGACCGTCACCAGTTCGCCAAATTTCCCGACAGGCAAATCCTCACTAAGGTCCTTCAAGCCCTTCAAGCCCTTCTTTGCGACTTTAAGGACTTGTGTGCCGGAAGGTTCCGACAATATGCGTGGGCGGCGTCCACTCGTGGCGTTGTCTCCTTCGGGGATATCGGACTCTTTGAGCACCCGTTTGTGCGTAGCTCTCTTTGTGAATATTTCGATCGGTACTGTGAACTCGTTTGTACCCGGATTGCACTCAAACCCTTTCTCGTGCAGTCGCTGCATGCAGGTCAGCCCGTCCCTGATACCCTTAACCAGCTTGGTATGTGCGGAACCAGGATCGTTATTCGCCAGCTCGGCTCCCAGGCAGGTGCACAGGCAACTGCCGTAACCGAACATCATGCCAAGCCGTTTATGCTTTTCTTCCCAGTCCCCTTCCACTGACGTCTCATCGTAGACAAGTTTTGGTGTTTCGTCGCGGCCTATAAGCAGTGCACCCGTAGGGCCGAAGGACACGATCAGAAAGCGGCAGTACTTCAGGCTCTCCAGAGGGGAGCCGTCTTTGATTTCTACCAATACATCGCTGACGGATCGCTCCCATGACAGATCTCTGCTGATATCGGCGTGCCGTTCTCTCAGCCGCGCGGCAGACACTTGCACGATTATGCGCTCTTTAAGCCAGTCGCGCGGATTGCCCTTCAGGCGCTTTGTGATCATTTCCCAGAGATCGCCATTGACGGCATCATCGCTCATCTTCAGAAGCACCCAGGGTTGCGGATCCGGGGCGCCCTTAGGAATAATCGCATTCAAAGCTTTCTGGGTTTTGAACTGATCCCTGTAACCCAAGTTGGCGTCGTCGATTACTATGACTTTAGGTGTGCCCCCGTGAGGCTCCGGCAGGGATTTATGTGCAGGCTCCATACCCCGACGAAACCCAAGGTATCGCTCGACTCTTCTGGCTTTTGCCTTCCGTGCATCGCCTTCCTTTTCTTTCGGTCGGTCATCGCGGGCATACTTGGCGAATACTGCGTAAGAATGGTTGTAGTTCGCGAATTCATTTTCCGTAAATTCGGCGCCGTGTCGACATATTTTGTCGGCTCCGATCTTTGCTTTCATCATTTTTTCCAGCAAGAAGATGCCGCCAAATTGTCTGCGAAGGTTCACTCGCGCATGCAGGCGTTCGTGTGAGTAGCGGAGCTGTTCCCGACCTTCTGGTTCGATTGCCCAATCGATTGTCTGGTCCCCGAACACGCAGATCGAAGGTTCATTGCTAGGCATAGCGGCTTCCAAACGAGGCAAGCTGTCATTGCAGATCAACAGAAGTCCGGCATCCTATTTAGGCTGCACGTCGCCCTTGGGGGTGGCGCCTGCATTAGCGCGTCAGTGCGCAGACTTCCCATGCCATTGGACACCTAGACCACGAGACACGCCATCCGGGCTTGTTGGCTATGGGACAGTGACCGACGGAGACCCGCCATCAGCTTGGTTGCCGATGCCACTGCTCCTCGCCGGCGAACAGGCTCGACTGTAGGAGGGTGTGACGTCCACTCTGCCTCCTTCTGAATGCACCACGACACCTTGGCTTTGGGCCCCGTGGGCGAGACGTTGGGCCCCAGGTAATGCGACGCGACCTGCATGGGACACGGCCTGTGTAGCAACGAGCTGGGACCGGACTGCGGTACCGATTACCTGGGAAGTAGAGAACACGGACGCTCGGAGATCCGACGGATCAAGGTGGCCACGGTCAACGGCCTGCTCTTCCCCGGGGCCCGGCAGGCCGTCCAGATCAAGCGCCGTCGCACCGGCCGCAAGACCGGCAAGACCGGCAAGACCACCATCAAGACCGTCTACGCCGTCACCAGCCTCACCGCGGAGCAAGCCGACCCCGCCCAACTCGCGACCCTGATCCGTGATCACTGGCAGATCGAAGCCCTGCACCACGTCAGAGACACCACCATCGCCGAAGACGCCTCTCAGCTGCGAACAGGCAACGCACCCCGGGCGATGGCCACCTGGCGTAACCTCGCCATCGGCGCTCTGCGGCTGGCCGGCGCGACCAACATCGCCGCCGCTCTGCGACACAACGCCCGCAACACGGACCGCCCGCTCACCCTGCTCGGGCTCAAGTGATCACGAAACGGACGCCCGTCGACTCCGCCGACAGCCCTGGGGAACAGGCCCGCCAGGCCGAAGCCCACCTCGCCTCGGCGACATCAACGCCGCCCTCGACATCGGCCACCAGGTCATCGACGCCATGGGCGGCATCGACTCCGTCCGCACCACAGGCACCCTCACCGACCTCCGCACCCGGCTCACCGGCCACCAGCACATCCGCGCCGTGGCCGACTTCCTCGCTTACGCGGCCTGACCGGCGCCGGGCACTTGGCTTCTCCGGTCCGGCCTACGGGTTCCAGTCGTACGCCTCATCGTCCTCCCACCCGGCGTCCCGGTCGTCGTCGCCGAGCAGGTCGTTCACCTCGTCCTCGGTGAGCTCGTCGTCCGTGAGGCTCAGGATGCCCCGCCTCCGTCCCCGGCTGACGATCACGGAGGCGATGGCACACTGGTGGGCCCAACTTGCCTATAACGTCCGGGAGATAACCTTATGAACGCCCCCCCCGTTGCCGACACCCAGGGAGCCGAAACAACTGGGGCGCGCACCGGCGGCTGTCTCTGCGGCCGTATCCGTTTCACCACCCGAGGTCCCGCCGTCTTCCCTCACACCTGTGTCTGCCGCCACTGTCAAAAGCTCGGCGGCACACCAGTGATGTGGTGGGTGGGCTTCGAGACGGTCACTTGGACCGGTGAGGGCGGTGAGCCGACCTGGTACGAGACCTTCGAAGGCGAGGCGAAACGCGGCTTCTGCCCGACCTGCGGCAGCCGCATCGCGGCGATCGACAGCGACATCCCGCAGATCGGCATCAACGTCACCGCCCTCGACGACACCAGCGGCCCAGACCTCGTACCGATCCACGCGTCCTTCCGCGACAACGCCGTGCACTGGCTGCCCCCAGTGCCGGAGACCAAGCACAGCACGGCCGGTTGACCGCCCGTCCACTGGTCGGCAACTTCACCTGCTCCCTTGGTGGCCCCGGCCAGCACCCCGTCCTCGCCCGCCATCAGGGCGCCAACTCCCGGGCCGAGGTCCGCGGCTGGACCTGCGCGGCCAGGATGACGGAGAACTCTGCGAGAACCGTGCGATAGTCCAAAGACGGTCCAGAGGATGCTCAACCAGGGCGACTTCAGAAACGCGCTGGGCTACTTCCTTGAGTCATTCGGGCCGTTCGACCTGACGAGAAGATAGCGAACGGCTACATCCCAGGACTTTGAGAATTGCGCGCCGCTTCGGAGTATCTGGGTGAGTGGAACATCGGGAAATCAGCGCAGAACTGAGAGCCGCTCTGCATAGGGAACGTGCTCGACGACGAGAACCTACACAGGTTCATCAATTTCATCGAAGCGGCCTACATCGCGCCGGTGAACGAGGCACAGTCGACCTGACAGGAACTGCTCGTTCGAACCGTTGGGTGGCCGCCCCACTCCTTCGACGGCCACCACCGCACGCGACCACACGGAGAAGGCACATGATGTGAACACATGGACTTGACAGGGAAACCTGCAGTTGCCGGTACTGTCAGGGCCTGTCGGGGGCACCGATGATGTCGTGGGTCTCCTTCCCGCTCGACGGTCTGGCCTGGTCCGGCGCCGAGCCGTCGTGGCACTACACGTGGCCGGACTCCAAGCGCGGCTTCTGCCCGTCCTGCGGCAGCCAGATCTGCGCCCTCGACGACGGCGCCACCAGCATCGCAGTCACCCTCTCCGCGCTGGGCAACCCACCCGACCTGTCCCGGTCAACCAGTCCTTCCGCGAGACCGCCGTGCCCTGGCTGCCCCAGGTCCCCGACACCCGCCGTTGAACACCACGCCCACACCACGAGATCGGAGACCCGTGTCCCTGTTCGACTCGGTGGACCGCTACTACGCCCGATACCGCCCCCGGCTGCCCGACCAGGTGATCCAACTCCTGGCCCGGGAACTGGCCGGCGTGGCGGCGCCCAGGCTGCTGGACCTCGGCGCCGGCACCGGACAGGTCGCCCTGTCCATGCTGCCGACCTTGCCTCCCGCATCCCACCTGGACCTCGTGGACCAGGACGAGGGGATGCTCCGCACCGCGCTCGACGAGTTCGGACCCCAGCTGGGCGAGCGCACCGCCACCGTGCACGCCGTCCCGGCCGAGAAGTTCACCCCCGCCCAACCCGGCTACCAGGCGGATCTGGTCACCTGCTGCCGGGCGTTCCACCCCGTTTAGTGAACTAAGCGTCGAATAATGCCAGGTCAGGTGGGTTGCGGCGTGTCTGCGTGTGGAAGGAGGTGGATGTTGCTCAACTGCTGCCTCGTGAACGAACCTTTGGTTGTCCGCGATGTCGGTCGCCTGCGTCTGCCGCAGGTCGGCCGGGTCGCTCCGTACGACGGCGACGTGCCGTTCCTGGTCCTCGACGCACAGGACCAGCCGGTGGTATCTGTCCTCGACTATCTGCGCACGTGCCAGGCATGCGGCTTCGAACCCCTGAGCATCGAGGCGTATGCACGTGCCTTGCTGCGCTGGTTCCGACCTGTTAACTGCACCATGTCTCGATCGTGAACCAGGCGGATTGCCTGGTCTTTCCAGGAGCGTGGTGGGGTGGAGGACGTAAGACGTGTCCTGATGGAAGGGAAGTGCTCGGTTCCCGAAGTCGGCGCCGTAGCCGCAGGGACGACGAGAGACCTTCCGTTCGTCCTGGTGGACGCTGACGGCTGCGAGGTCGGGCCGGTCAGTGCCTACTTGAGGGATCTGGTGCTGGGAGACGTTAGCCCGCTGACCTGCCGGAGCTACGGATTCGGGCTGTTGCGGTGGCACAGGCTGCTCTGGTTTCTGCAGATCCCCTGGGACAGGGCCACAGAGGCCGAAGTTGCGGCGCTGGTTGGCTGGCTGCGCGAAGCACGCAACCCGCAGCGGCTGCGCAAGCGGAACGGCGCATCTCCACCACCAGGGAAGGTCAATCTGAAGACCGGCAAGCCGTCGCTCCGGGAGGGGTACGCGCCGAGCACGATCAACCACAACCTCAGCGTCGTCAGCGGGTTCTATGCATTTCACGCGAGGTTCGGCGCTGGTCCGGTGGTCAATCCGGTGCCGGCCTCGCGGGGGCCTCGCGAGGCTCTTGCACATCGATCTCCGCTGGAGCCGACGCCGGTGTTCCGGCGGGGCCGGCTGAGGCAGAAGGTGCCGGCGCAGGCTCCGCGGTCCATCCCCGATCACTTGTGGGATGAGTTGTTCGCCGGAATGGGCTGCGACCGTGACCGCGCGCTCCTGGAGTTCTACGTCTCCTCCGGGGCCAGGGCGAGTGAGCTGCTGGGAGTCGGTTTGGACGATGTCGACTGGTCGGGCCAGCCGATTTACGTGATCAGCAAGGGCACCCGCATCCGGCAGGCCGTGCCCGCCTCCCCGAACGCCTTCCGCTACCTGGGCAGCTATCTGGCCGCCGACGGGTTGCCGGACCCGGGCCAATCGGTGTGGCGCACCCGCCGCGGGGATTCGCGCCCGTTGACGTATTGGGCGACGCACCGAATTCTCCAGCGGGCCAACGACAAGCTGGGCACGAACTGGACTTTGCACGATGCCCGTCACACTGCGGCGGTCAGGATGGCCGGAGACGAGCGGCTCACCCTCGCTGAGGTGCAGACGATCTTGCGGCACGCCCACCTCGACACCACCGGCCGCTACCTGACGGCCCGTGTGGAGGACATGCACGACAAGCTCCAGGAGCACTACACCAAGCCCCGTCCCCAGCGCACCTTCGCCGCCGGATACGACCCGGAGGACATCAAGGCGGTGTTCGGTGGCTGAACCTGGCACCCGGACCAAGCCGAGCAGGAAGGGACTCAGCCGCTTCGTCAGCGTCAACGCCGCTCCCGCCCCAGCCCCCGCGGTCCCGCCACGCCCCCGAGGCGATCTGACACGCGCCTCCATCGAGGAGATCGCGCAGGCGGTACGCACGACGTGGCCCACGAAGTCGGCCGACAACCGCTGGAACCGAAGCCGCGGCGCCCGCGACCTCCTGCACCACCTGAGCCAGTTCCCGGGCGAGACCTGGCAGGAGCGATGGGAGGCCAGCGGGTTCAATCAGGGCGGGAACCCCGTGTCCGTCCTGAGATCGGCGCCCAGGGACAGGAGCCAGATCGGCACCGGCGCTGCCTGCCTGATGTGCCTGCGGATCATCCAGCCCTCGCTGGAGGCATTCCGGTCGAACACCTTCCTCTACTACGGGCAGCGCTTCCTCGCCGCCCAGAACGACCCGCTGCTGGAGAAGTTCTGGGCCGATGTCCAGGCCACGCCGGTGAACCCGATCCACCACGGGACCGCGCTGTTCGACATCGCGGTCGCCCTCACCACGCAGGGCATCGCCCTGGCCGACCTGACCCCCGCAGCCCTCCTGCACTACGCGTGGGAGTGTCGCCGTCAAGGCCTCGTCCTGGGGGCACGCGGAGCCGGCAGCCGGTTCCCCGGACACCTGGCCTGGCAAGTGCTCCACACGATGGAGCACTTCCCCTCCCATGGGCCGACGACGCTGAAGGCCGCCCTCCTCAACGGGCGATTGACGGTCGAAGAACTGGTCGACCGCTACAAGATCCGCAATACAGGGGTCCGGCACCTGCTCGTCGCCTACCTGGAACGACGCAAACCCGAACTCGACTACTCGACGCTCGACAACCTGTCCCGCCACCTGGCCAGCAACTTCTGGACGATCGTCGAACAACTTGCCCCCAGCCAGCCCGACCTACGCATCGACGGCGAGCTCTACCAGCGGTGGCGCGAGCGTGTCGCGGTCCGCATGGATGGCAAGGGGATGCGCGACGTCGACCCCATCCTTCGGGCAGTCCGTGCCTTCTACGCCGATCTGCAGGCGTGGGCGGCGGCGGAACCTGAGCAGTGGGCGATCTGGGTGGCACCCTGTCCGGTCTCCGACGCTGAGGTCCGCGGTTACGGGATCCGCAAACGACGCGTCAAGGAACGCATGGACGACCGCACGTGGCAACGGCAACCCCTGCTGAACACCCTCGTGGAACACCTGGAAGACCGGTACGGCCACCTCCGTGACCTCCTTGCTCAGGTCGCGGACGCAACCGGCGGACAGACCGTCACGCTGGAGGGCCGCACCTACCAGCGCCTGTGGAGCCGGGTCGACGAGCGCCGCGTCCGGCTCGGAGGGCTGGCGAACGTCCGGGTCCTCGACCTGGAGAGTGGCAAGTACATCAACGTCACGCATGCCGAGGACGCCGCATTCTGGGAGTGGGCAATCGTTGAGGTCCTGCGGCACTCAGGTGTGCGTATAGAGGAGGCGCTGGAACTCACCCATCTCAGCATCCGGCAGTACCAACGACCCAACGGCGAGGTCATCGCCTTGCTCGTCATCGCTCCCTCGAAGAGTGACCGGGAACGCGTCATCCCCATGTCCGCCGAGCTGTTCGCCGTCATCGCGGCCATCGTCCGCCGCCACACCACCGGCAGCCGAACCATCCCGCTGTTGCCCCGCTACGACCCGAAGGAACGACAGAGCAGCCCGCCCATGCCGTTCCTGTTCCAACGCAAGATCGGCACCAAGCACGAGGTCATGTCAGACACCACCGTGGTGAACATGCTGAAGCGCCACTGCGTCGAGCTCGCCGAACAGCACCCCGGCTTCCTTGCCACCAGCTTCACCCCACACGATTTTCGCCGACTCCTGGCCACGGAACTCGTCAACAGCGGGCTCCCCATCCACATCGGAGCAGCCCTGCTCGGGCATTTGAATCTTCAAACGACTCGCGGTTACGTCGCCGTGTTCAATGAGGACGTCGTCCGGCGCTACCAGGGATTCCTCGACCGGCGCCGCCAAGCCCGACCAACAGACGAGTACCGACCAGTCACCGAACCCGAATGGCGCGGCTTCGAGGAGCACTTCGACCAGCGCAAAGTTGAGCTGGGAGGATGCGCCCGCCCCTACTCGACACCTTGCCAACATGAGCACGCCTGCCTGAGATGTCCCATGATCAACATCAACCCGAAGATGCTGCCCCGCCTTGACGAGATCGAAGTCGACCTTCTGGGCCGCCGGGCCCGGGCCGAAGCAGAGGGGTGGCTCGGTGAGATCGAAGGGATCGACCTCACCCTGTCCTTCCTGCGCCAGAAGCGAGACCAGACCCGTCGGCTCGCCAGGGTCGCACCGGTCGACCTAGGTGTATTGCCCTGGGAGGTTGTGGACGGGTGATGCAGGTCTCGGCTGAGGGATCTTGAACGGGTGAGGGCCTTCCGGGTTCGGTGTGGATTGCGACGTCTACACCGACCAGCAGAAGGCCCTCATGCCCCACCGTAATGCACCCCTGACCGAGACCGGACGCCTTCGCCTGGCCCGCTGCGTGGTCGAGGACGGCTGGCCGCTGCGCCGGGCGGCCGAGCGATTCCAGGTCTCGCCCACCACCGCCCAGCGGTGGGCGGCCCGCTACCGGGCCGGGGGTGAGGCCGGAATGACCGACCGGTCCTCGCGCCCGCACACCAGCCCACGCCGGACCCCGACCCGCATCGAGCGGCGGATCATCAAGGTCCGCCTCGCCCGCCGGTGGGGGCCCGCCCGCATCGCCCACCTGCTCAACCTGGTGCCCTCGACGGTGCACCGGATCCTGACCCGGTTCGGCCTGGCCCGTCTCACGCACCTGGACCGCGCCACCGGCGCCGTCATACGCCGCTACGAACGCGAGCGTCCGGGCGAGCTGGTCCACGTGGACGTCAAGAAGCTCGGCAACATCCCCGACGGCGGCGGCCACAAGACCCTCGGCCGCCAGGCCGGCCGCAAGAACCGCTCCAGCGCCGGCTACAGCTACATCCACACCGCCGTCGACGACCACTCCCGCCTCGCCTACAGCGAGATCCACGCCGACGAGAAGAAGGAGACCGCCACCGCCTTCTGGGCCCGGGCCCAGGCCTACTTCGCCGGCGTGGGCATCACCGTCGAACGGGTCCTGACCGACAACGGCGCCTGCTACCGCTCCCGCGACTGGCGCGACGCCCTGACAGCGGCCGGGATCGCCCACAAGCGAACCCGGCCCTACCGGCCCCAGACCAACGGCAAGGTCGAACGCCTCAACCGGACCCTGCTCGAGGAGTGGGCCTACGCCCGCCCCTACCAGTCAGAGCAGGAACGACGCGACGCCTTCCCTGGCTGGCTCCACACCTACAATCACCACCGCGGACACACCGCACTCGCAGGCAAACCACCCGCCAGCCGCGTCCCCAACCTCACAGGGCAGTACACCTAGGCATCCCCGGCATCGCACCGCGATCAGCCGCCAGGCGAGAATGAGGGGATGCATTGCCTGCAGGCGGTCATCTCCACCGAATCTGTGCTCCGCGAGCTGGCCGTCACCGCGACAGACGACTGGCTCTCGCCCACGAACGGGTCAAAGCCTGACGATCACACCACTTTCCTTGGTGCAGAGAAGCCCTACCAAGGACTCACACCAGCAGCCGAATCGACGGAACTTCTGCATCGGCTGCGATCACCGTCTCGCACTCGCCGCAATACACAGAGCCGGGTCGCCGCACGTTCGTCTGGATCGAACCCTTGCCCGACGCTTCCTTGTGTGGGCAGTAGCACCCGTAGTGCAGGCGAACCCAGGAACTCAACGGCGTCGCCGGCCCACCTCGCTTGGCATCCTGGAACGGCGCCCACCAGAAGTCCACCACGGACTTCAATACGAGCCGGTCGTCCTGGCTCGTGACATCGAACGCCACGATCCGTGCTGCCGCGAAGTGGTGCTCGTCTCGGCCGCTCATGCAGACAGCGCGCTCGGCCCCCCACTTCAGCACTGTGGTCCGGCCCACGCGCTCGCAGACAAAGCAATCCAAGCTCAGTTCGATCGTGCGCTCCCAGAACAAGCGATCACGATGAACCTCCTCCAGTCCCGACAGAACCGCACTGATCTCAAGGCTGCGCAACATTGCGCGATCGTCGCACACCTGCGCCATCCGCACACGGAGGAGCCCGACTTGCCAAGTGCAGAGAAGGTTCCTGCGCGCGGTTGAGGTGTCGTGGGATCGAGCGACGCGCGTGGACGCTCGGGATTTCAGCTGCTGGATCCAGCTGACGGTCAAGCCGCGAGCGACCGCGGCCAGGCGACGGCCAGCCCGTACCGTCGGCGCCCCGAATCCGGTGACCGGGAAAACGAGCCCTGGGCTCGGCTATGCCCCGTCGACCGTCGCTCACAGCGAGACGGTATTGCGCAGGTTCTATGACCTGCACCGTGATGCCGGATCTGGGCCGCTGCTCAACCCGTTCCCGCTGGACTTGGCGCGTCGTGCCGGCCGCGCGCACGCACACCACAACCCGATGGACGCCTGGGCGCCGGAGCGGACGGGCCGCTATCGGCCCACGGTTCCGCGCCGGATTCCGCGCTCGATCCCGGATGAGTGGTTCAACACGCTGTTCGCGGCGCTGCCGTCGAACCGGGACCGGGCCATGATCGCGTTTTGGATCTCCAGCGGTGTCCGGGCCTCGGAGCTGATCGGCATCCGGCAGTGCGACGTGGACCCAGGGCAGCAGCTGATCAGCGTTGTGCGGAAGGGCTCCCGGGCACGGCAGCAGGTGCCGGCCTCGGCGGATGCGTTCGTGTGGCTGCGGCTCTACGAGCAGGAGCTGCACGGGCTGGTGCCGCGGGGCCGGACGCTGCCAGTGTGGTGGACGCTGCGGCGTCCGTTTCAGCCGCTGACCTATCACGGCGCCCACCGCATGTTCGAGCGGGTAAACGCCACCTTCGGTGCGGACTGGACCCTTCACGACCTTCGTCACAGCGCTGCCGCCCGCATGGTGCGCGACCCGGCGCTGACGCTGACCGACGTCCAGTGGGTCCTCGGACACGCGCATCTGACCACGACCGAGATCTACCTCGCGCCGCGCCAGGAAGAAGTCGTGGCCGAGGTGCTGGCCCACCACGCCCGGCAGGCAGACCGGCACGCCGAGCCAGTGCCGCCGCCTCCGGCACCCGGCTACGACCCGCAAGCCTTGGACGTGCTGTTCGGGCGGTCATCATGACCATCACTACGAAGCACTCGACGCGCCGACAACTGCAGACCGCAAATGCAACAGCCGAACAGGCCCGGGCACGGAACAACGTACTGCGGGAACGGTTTCCGCCCCGCGCCGCGGAAGCGTGGTGGCCGGTGACAGCGCAGTCGGCGGATATGGTGCTGCATCGGCTGACGGCGCCACCGTTCTTGCCGGCAGCCAACGCCACCCGGGCCGGACGACGGCGCGGGGTCGCCAAACTTCTGCGCTGGCTGTCCGGCCTCCCAGGGGATACCTGGCAGCAGCGATGGAAAGCCAGCCGCGCCGAGGAGATCCCCGGCGCGGACTGGACAGACCTCCCGCTGCGTTTCTTGCGCCAGAGTGGACCGTCGCCGTCGTATGAGCGCGTTGACCTAACCTCCGGGCTACTGATGCTGGTCTGCGGCGACGTCATCCGTCCCGACCTGGCCTGGATGCTCACCCGTACCCACAAGCACCTGGCCCACGTCATGGCCGAGGTCCGCGACCCCGAAGGGTTTGCAAGGCTGGCAAAGCTGGCCGAGACCGGGCCAACCAGCGCCCGAGGCGACGCCACCATCGCGGCGACTCGGATCGCGATGCTCCTGGCCTGCAAGGGCGGGACGATCGCGAGCATCACCGTCGGCGACTGCGTGGAGCTGGTCGACGCCTTGCGTCGGGTCCATGTCCGTGGGGGTCAGCGCAAAGTCGACTTCTACCTTCGGCTGCGGGTCTTGGGAGTCTTCCCTGAGGACGCGCCGGCCACGATCCGGGCGTTTGGGCTTGCCGCCGGCCGGTTGAGCATCGAAGAACTCGTGGATCGCTATCCGATCCGGTGCCGCCCGGTCCGCGACCTGATCGTGGACTACCTGCGCGAACGGCAGCCGTCGTTGGACTACACCAGCCTGGACGCGCTGTCGCGGACGCTGGCCGGGCTGTTCTGGACCCGGATCGAAACGCTCTCGCCAGGCATCGACTCCCTGCGGCTGCCACCGGCACTGGCCCGGGCCTGGAAAACAGACATCGCCACCAAGAAACGCACCACGATCGGTCCAGACGGCACCGCCGTCGAGGCCGCCAGCCCCAGGCTGAACGCCAAGGACGAGCTCATCCGCGTCCGCGCCTTCTATCTGGACATCGCCCATTGGGCTGCGGAAGAGCCGGCCCGCTGGGCACCGTGGGTAGTGCCCTGCCCTATCAGCGACGAAGAGATCAGCAAGGCCAGGGACCGCAAACACCGCAAGGCCCGGATGGACCAGCGCACTCGCGAACGGCTACCCCTCCTGCCGGTGCTGGCCGACGCCGTCGATCGCAGACGACGCGCCGCAGCCGAACTACTTGCCGCCGCCGAGCACACCCCGCCTGGGGACCTGATCCCCGACACCGCCGGAGCCTTGCGCAGAGCCGTCACGTCCAAGGCCGCTGGGCACCTGACCTGGGCCGAGGAGACGTCAACGGGTCGGCGGCGGAACCTCACCCACGAGGAGACCGAAGCCTTCTGGGCCTTCGCCGCGATCGAGGTCCTGCGCCTGACCGGCATCCGCAACGAAGAGCTCCTGGAGCTGACCCACCACAGCATCACCGAATACCGGCTCCCCAGCACCGGCGAAGTCGTGCCCCTGCTGCAGGTCGCCCCGTCCAAGACCGACAGCGAACGGCTCCTGCTGGTCAGCCCGGAACTGGCGGACGTCCTCTCCAGCATCATCCGCCGCCTGCAAGGAAGCAGCCGTGCGATCCCGCTGGTGACCTCCTACGACGTCCACGAGCGGGTCTGGAACCCGCCGATGCCGCTGCTGTTCCAGCGCGATATCGGCACCGAGCACCGCGCTTTCACCCCGACCGCGCTCCGCAAGCTTCTGATCAACGCGCTGGCCGCCACCGGGCTGACCGACGCCGCTGGCGAACCGCTCGTCTTCTCCCCGCACGACTTCCGCAGGATCTTCGTGACCGACGCCATCATGAACGGTCTGCCACCGCACATCGCCCAAGTGCTCTGCGGGCATCGGAGTCTTGATACAACGATGGGCTACAAGGCGATCTACCCGGCCGAGACCATCGAGGCCCACCGCGCCTTCATCGCCCGTCGCCGGGCCAGCCGGCCCAGCGAGAGTATCGGACGCCGACCGAGGAGGAATGGGACGCCTTTCTCGCGCACTTCGAGAAGCGCAAGGTCTCCATCGGCACCTGCGGTCGCGCCTTTTCAAGCCCTTGTGTTCATGAACACGCTTGTATTCGTTGCTCGCTTCTCCGGCCGGACCCGGCTCAGCGCGGCCGGTTGGAGGAGATCCGCGACAACCTCGTCGCTCGCATCGCTGAGGCCGAGCGCGAAGGCTGGCTCGGTGAGGTTGAGGGGCTTCGTGTCAGTTTGGCCGGCGCCATAGACAAGCTCGCCCAGGTCGACGCACTAGCCGAGAGACAGTCGGCTGCGGTCCAGCTCGGCATGCCGGGCTTCAGCCGGTCCGGAGGAATCGCTGGGACGCCGAGACCAACGTCATGATCGAAGCCAGAGACGAGCGAAGACGAGGATCAAAACGGAATCGACAGCCCGGCCTCGCGCAGCTGGGAGAGGGCTGTGGACATGCACTGCTGCACCGTCCTCCCATCAGCACGCATGCCATGCTCCAAGGGACCGCCGCTGGCTGCGAACGTCCACGCCGGCGCGCTGTCAGCCACCCTCTCGGCGTCAATCCTGATCATGGCATTCACGCCCTGCTCACCCAGCCACTCCAGGATGAGGAGTGTCACGTCCTCGATGCCACCATCCTGGTCGATCTTTGGCCAGCGGCCCTGGTTTCCTGTCATTGCCCAGACTCTACCGAGGGGTCCGAAGCAGTCGGCGTCCAGCGGTCAGGCCGGGAGGATCAGGGCCTGGTTTTCATTCTGACGAAGAGGTCAGCGCACTCGCTGGCGAAAGAACAGAGTTGGTCTACGACCTGCTGGTACTCCTGCGGATCCCGCACCACGTTCGACGTGGCATCGGTCCACTGCTGCCACAGGCCACCGGCGGCAAGGTATCGGGATGCTCGCTCGGTCCCAAGGACGGCATCGAGGTGAAGCAGTGTGCTGAGAGCAAAGGTCTGGTCGTAGACGAGGTCAGGTTGAGGCAAGTAGCGATCAAGGTATCTGCAGACCAGATCGGCGTCCGCGCTGGTGCCGAAAGC
The DNA here is from genome assembly GCF_003634815.1 of Streptomyces sp. 3211.6. Lineage (NCBI taxonomy): Bacteria > Bacillati > Actinomycetota > Actinomycetes > Kitasatosporales > Streptomycetaceae > Streptomyces > Streptomyces sp. 3211.6. Next base: position 889,157 of record NZ_RBXC01000001.1, read on the forward strand.
GGCAAGAGTGATGCAGTAGGACCCGCCGTAGGGGCCTCCGCTGGCCAGCAAGAGTTCGCCGATGCGGCTGCGGAACTCGGTCCTGCCAGCCACGGCAACCAGCCAGGAGGCAGTCTTACGCTCTCGCCAACCGCCTTCGAAAAGGATGCCGAGCTCAGCGGGAGTGATCTCCCCGGCAGCCTCGACCAGCTCCCTCATGAAAAGGTCGCGCTCAGGCCCGCTCAACCGCAGCGAGCTTCCACCCAGCCGCAGGTACCGCCGGCCGGGCGTGACGAATCGTCGGACCAGGTCCATGAGCTCCGGGTCGGTGTTGGCATAGCGCATGGCTGCATCTTTGCCGGGCGAGGACGCAGCTGCCAGCGGTTTACCCAGGGCACCGAGTAGCGATCGCTAGTTCAGAGAAGCCTGCCTGCGGTGCCCGCTCATGCAACCCGACCCGGCCCAGAAGCACCGGCTCGACGAGATCATCGTCAACCTCCGCGACCGCCTGGCAGAGGCCCACGAACGCGGCTGGCTTGGCGAGGTCGAAGGGCTGCAGATCACCATCGCTGCAGCCGAGCACAAGCTCGCCAGCATGACCCGACAGATCAACCTTGGCATGCCCGCCATCCCACCCCGACGCCGGCCAGACGTATCCTGAAGGACCCCATCGTGCGTCACGAGTTCAACGAGCTGTCGCCCCCTCCGCCCCGCCCTATTGCCCTCCTCAGGGAAGGCAATAGGGCGACAGGCCCACCGGATCGTCTGATCCGAGTCACCGTACGTGGTACCGCAGAAGCTCGGGCCAGCCCGAATGAGCGTGCCCCTGCCGTGAGTGCAGCAGCAAGGTGCCGTGCAGTCTTGTCCGGACCTCACCTGGAACCGCGGGATCGTCAAGGAGGCTGCGCACCCACGCAGGCGTGGTCTCCGCCTTGTCCACTGTCTCCACCAGCACTGAAGTGGCCAGGGTCGGCTCGGTCATCAACGTGCGTGCGAGAAACTGCCGTTCGGTCTCCCGCAGCCCCTCGGTGAGCCGGAGGACCGTACCGGTCCAGGTCCGGGCAATCTCCCGCTTCCACTTGGCTCCATCGCGCTGGACCACCTGCAGCGCTTCCGCGGCCGTGATCAGTAGCTCCGCCGCCCAGGAGGCGTTGTGATCCGTCATCCTGTCGATGAGGAAGCCGTAGGGCTCGATGATCCTGCTCAAGAACCCCCGCTGCGCCTCGTCTGCGACGTCGTACCCGGAATCGGTTGCCAGGGAGAGGAGGGCTTCGGCCACGTCGTAGGCGTCCTCCAGGTCCCCGAGGTTCGCGTACGCCTGGGCCATCACTCGCCTGGCCATCGCCTCCTGGGCGATGGCCTTCCCCTTGATTGCTCCCACCGCGCGCCGACCAGCACCCTCGTCGATGATTGGCTGGAGTGCCTGATGCACCAGGGGTACCGATTCCGGGCCCCATGACCGGGCACGGACCGTGTCCTCTGCCAGCCTGAGCAGGGCCTCTCGCAGGTCCTGCGCGGCCGCGGCCTTGAGGGCGTCCGTGATCTCAATGGCTTGAGGATGGGCATCGACCCCAACGTCGAGAAGAGCCTTCCACAACATGTAGCCCTGACGTCGGATGTGCGGCAGGGCATGCTTCACCAAGCGCTTGCGGTAGTCGACGAGACGCGACCACTGAGCCGACGTGAACCACGCCTGAGCTGTCGACCGGTCCGCCTGCTGAACCTTCGTGACGGCCTGCTGCACGAGGTCGGGCTGATTAGTGCTGTCCGCGTAGGGGAGCAAGTCGTCGATGAGGTGCGGGTGCGTGGTGACCTTGCGCTGTAGGTCTCCTCCTACCCGGGTGACGCTGTCCCTTCCGGTGGTCAGCGTGGTGACACGTCGACGGGCGTCCGGGTCGGTGAGGAACGTGTGCAGCATGTGCTCTGCCTGAGGGTGACCGCCGGCCGCCGCATCCACCAGGAACACGCAGCACGCGTCTGACGTCAGCCAATAGCGGTCGGCTGCCTCCTCCGGTACGACCGGAAGCAGATCGCGCAGCACGGTGTCTGGCAGGTCGGCGTCGTGCAGTGCCCTGCGCATGAGCCATGGGGTTCTCTTCGCCCCGTCCGGATCCGTGTGCGGGCAGGGCAGGGCCCCCAGGGCTTCCTTGCAACGGATGACGACTAGAGCGGTGAGGGGAGAGACAGCAACGTTCTCGTCAGCGCCCCACACTGGTGCGGCCAACGGCGTGCGCGTGAAGCGCTCCGGCTGGCCGATCAGAGCCTCGGTGAGAACCGCGTTACAGACCGCGACCTGCTGGTCCGGCTTCCGGGTGGAGAGGCATGTACTCAGGAAGTGTGCCGCGTGCGCCTCGTCGGCCTGCATGACAGCTGCGGTCCATCCCCGCAGTACGGCGCGTCGACTCAGCGGGCTTGCCCGGCGGTTCTGGTCGGCCTCGAGAGCCTCTGCGACGGCCGGTGCGGCGTCGGCGGACTTGGGTCTCGTGGCAAGAAACAGGCAAGCATAAGCACGTTCCAGGTCGAGACTGGTCATCTTCGGGTTCAGCCGCTCCAGTGCGGTCAGCACGCCTTTGGCCGCGCGACGGGCGAGCCGGGGGGTGTGACACCAGCCGATGATGCCCAGTGTCAGGTCCGTCAGCCCCCCGCCGTTGCCGGCCTCGGCGAGCCGCGCCGCGAAGGCGAGCGCTTCGTCCAGGACAGTCTCCGGGTCGGCTGCAGCGACGGCCGAGAGGACGGCCGTGTACGGGTACTCGTTGTATCCCCTGTTGTCGACGGGCCGCTCCCGTAGCCAGTCCAGGCATGCATGGTCCTCAAGGAACCGCCACGCTTCTGCGGCGTTCGTAGCGGCGAGGCGGATCAGTGCCTCAAGAAGCGGTCTGCGCAGGGCAAGCTGCTGGCTGTCTGGGCGGTTCCAGATGACCGAAAGGTCCCCGAAGGGCCGTACCGAATCGGGGTGCACGACCGAGGGCAGCATGGTGAGAAACCGGCGGACGTCGTTAGGCTCGGCACTCTTGAGGGTGGCGCGTCCGAGGGTGACCAGCTCGGCGTCGGGATGCTTGAGCTTCGCATAGACCGGCAGAGCCAGGCTCACCAGCGCTGGACGGTCCGAGGCCAGCCAGGGGCCGAGCAGGCCGGTCAGGGGATCGGTACCCGAGGCGGACCAGCGGTCGGCCATAAGGAGCACCTCGGAGGCCACCTCGCCGAAGAACAGGTCACCGGGGTCCTGCTTCACCCGCTCCAGTAGCTCTTGGACCGCCTCGGCACCGCACGATAGGACGCCTCGCGCGGCCGCATGTTCGAAGAATGTCTGATGGAAGAACCACAGTCGATTGACCTGCCGGCGCAAGGTGAAGACACCTCGGGTCCGCAGGAGGTCGATCGCAGCAGAGGCCCCCACCGGACCGCAGCTCTCCATGTCCCGCAAGCGCGCTTCGAGTTCCGGCCGAGTGATGTCAAGCCGACCGAGGGCGAGCAGAAGCCTCGCAGTCGACTCGGCAAATCCGGACAGATCGACATCCTGGCCTTGCTCCGGACGCCGCCATGCCCGGTGATCAGCGCGGATTCGCTTGTGCCAGTACTCGTCGTACAGCCGCGGCGTGTCAACGTCTTCGTCCGGCTTGTCTGGGGCGTAGACCTCGAACAACAGCCGCAGTGCGAATGGGTTGGCACACACCTCGCGCAGCGCTCGTCCGCGGGAGGCGGCATTGAGGACGCTGCTCGCCACCTCGTCCGCGGTGAAGGTCCGCACCCCCGCGTAGAAGTGCCGGCTGTAGGCGTGCACGGCTGCCCAGCATTCCTCATCGTCGTACGACAGCAGGTTGACACGCCTGTTGGGCAGCTGGTCTTCCACACCGGTGGTGCGCAGGAGGGTGGCTTCCACCGGACGGCATGTCACCACCGTGGGAATGCGTAGCCGTACTAGTGAGGTCAACAGTTCGACAACTACGTTGCGGGTGTCGTCACTGTGTAAGAGCAGGTCGAGGGTGTCGAGGAGTAGGACTGGGCGCTTCTTCGACTGCGCCAGTTCCGCGAGTGCGGCGTGCAGCTGCGGCGGGGAGATTCCCGCCGTGCTCTGGCCTTCCCGCCTCAGGCCAGCGAGCAGATCGCTGGCGCGCACGAGCACGGGCTGCCGTCCTTGGGCGTTCAACTGATGGTGCAGACCCCACAGCAACGTGGTCTTGCCGTGTCCTGCCTCGCCGACGACCAGGGTGACCTTCCCCTCGTCTAGGCGGCGCAGGATATCCGCCTCGACGTGGCGGCTTACGTACATGCCGCCTGAGAGCGTCAGCAGCTGCTCGTCAGGGCCCTTGGCCACGACGTCCGCGTCGGAGACGGCGCCCTCCGACAGGCGAATCATCAGACCAAGGGCATACTCAGCTTGCGCGTTGGGCTGCCCATCCGCGGAGATGGTCCTCAGTACGGGCGCTTCCGCATGACGCTGCATCAGTTCGACGAATCCCGGATGGGTCACGAAGGTGTGGACCGGGCAGGCGTGGAGCCGACGGTTCGCAAAGGCGTCGTCGTCGTGGATGGCCACACCGACGAGATGGTCGTAGCAGAACACCGCGCTGCCCGAAACACCCCCCCAGGCCTTCTTGAAGTCCGCCGGCCCCGCCGGGGCGACATCCTGGTCCAGGGCATAGTTCTTGCCCGGGCTATTACCCCCGGTCAGTAAGGCCAGGGTGCCCCGGAGGTGCTCAGGCTCCCGTCGACCGTCGCCCTTGACACTTGCTTCCGGGAAACCCATCCCCTCGTACTGCAGTGGCTTCATTCCGACTGGTTGTGCCCAACGCACCTGACCCGATACCGATACCGGTTCGTCCAGCAGGAGCACGGCGGCATCCCGCTCGGGATGGACCCACGCCACCGTCGCGGAATACTCCACCCGGCTGCCCGGCCTCGGATGGCCGACGCGCACGGTGATCCGCGGCCACGCGGAAGCAACAACATGCCGGGCCGTCAGCACCAGCCTCGGAGCGATGAGGTACCCGGAGCCGAGTTCCCTATATCCGTCCGCGTCGCCGCAGCGGACATCCGCCAGCCTGTGATCGTCCAACTCAGTCCTCGTCGTCCCACGAGCCGGTCCGGTTGTGCGAGATTTCAGGGCTCGAGCCGCCAGCCGCCCTGTCCTTGACCTTCAGCTTGAGCGTCAGCTTGTGCGTGCGGGCCGAAGCTCGCGAACCCCCGAGGCCTCCCCTTACCACCCCGAACTCCAACTTTCCGTCGGCCTGGCCGGTATGGCGCAGCTCCAGCGTGAGCTCCAGCTGAGCCTCCTCGACCTGGAAGGAAAACTGTTCACCGCTACCTTGCTCCTGGGCCTGATACAGCTCCTCCCGCAGCTCCTCGATTGCCGCAGCCAGTCCGATCGCCGCCATCCGACCTCTACCTTCGTCCTCGCGGGGTTCGGGTTGTGCCGAACCAAGTGAGCCAGCAGTTTGCCAAGGGATCACCCTATTACAAAACAGCTTCGCAGCAGGCGAGTTGGGCCGAGCTGCCCAGCGGCCCGCCTGCGCAGACGACGCCTCCCTCCGACGGATCGCGGCTGCACATCACTCACCCGAAGGATTGATCGCTAGCAGGCCAGCAACCAATACCGAGTTCACCGACGAACAGGTGAGGGAGCACCCCGTGACGCTCCCCCGGCCACTCGACCGGAGGCAAAATTGTTAGTTCAGAGAAACTGGATGGACCGCCCGGCAGTGCTGGCCATGGCCGACCGGGTGGCCTCGCCGCACGCCGCCGTCGCGATCATGGGCGACGGCAGCCTGTGGACCCACCAGGCCGAATGGACCGTCGCGCTCCAGGGCCTGATCCAGTCCCACCTCGGAACAGACCGCCGCGCTGGCACCACCGGCACCTACCGCGAGCCCGGCCGCCGCTACGAAGACGACCTCTCCGAATCCGCGTTCAGCGACATCGCCGAGCACCGCATCCCCTTCACCCGCACGTGGACCCCCCGCAGCGTCCTGGGATGCCTGCGGTCCACCAGCTTCGCCAGGCCCGACCTCTTCGCCGACCACGCCGGATTCGAGGACCAGGCCCAGACGCTCCTGCTCCAGCACGCGCAGGACGGAGTCCTGCACGAGGACGGCGTGTTCACCGTGCTGCTCGCCCGCCGCCCCGGGGCCGCACGGTGAGCGGCGGGGCCCGGCACACGGTGCCGGTCGACGTCCACCTCATCCTGCGCCGCGACGGCGAAAGCGGACCGCAGGTGCTGCTGTCCCGCCGGGCCGGACCGGTGTACGCGTCGGGCCTGTGGCATCTGCCGTCCGGGCACCTCGACCCCGACGAGGACATGGTCGAGGCCGTCATCCGGGAAGCCCTGGAGGAAACAGGCGTACGCATCGAGACGGAGGACGTGACCGCGGCGGTCACCGTCCACCACCGCCCACCGGTGGGATCCCGGTCCCGTATCGGCGTCTTCTTCGAGGTCCGCCACTGGTCGCGCCGGCCCCGGATCATGGAGCCGGACCGGTGCGACGGCATGGACTGGTACCCGCTGGACACCCTGCCCGACCCGATGGTGGCGTACTGCCGGGCCGGTCTGGACGCTTACCACGCCGGTCTGCCCGCCGCCGTGCACTTCCAACAGCCGGGCGACGCCATCGAGCACCGGTCGGACGGCCCCGACCGCACCCGCCTGCTGAGCGGACCGCCCGTCGGCGGGATGGAGTTGCCGTACGGGCTGCGGGTGTTCGCCGAGCAGGCCGTCGGCCGGATCGTGGAGGCGACGGAGGTGTCCTGGGTGCGCACCGGCAGCCGGGTATGGCGACTGACCGGGCCCGGGGGCGGCACCTGGTACCTCAAGCGGCACCGAGGGGAGAAGTTCCATGACCGGGAGGTCACCGCGTACCGGTCCTGGGTGCCGGCCCTTGGAGGGCGCGCTCCCCGTCTCGTCGCCGCCGACACCCCAGCGCGAGCCGTCGTCGTCACCGCGCTGCCCGGACACCCGCTGCACGGCATGGTCCTCGGCGCCGCCGACGAGGCGCGCGTCCAGCAGGCCCTGGGCCGTCTCGTGGGCGTCCTTCACCGCAGCGCACCCGAGCGGCCCGCCGCAGCCGCCATGGCCGCGGACAAGATCAAGCGTCATCTGGACGGGGCCCGCCCGTACTTGGCCGACGGGGATGAGGATCTGGTCCTCGCCCTGGCCCGCGCATATGCGGACCTCCCGAAGCCCACGCTCGTGCCCACGCATGGGGACCTGCAGTACCGCAACGTCCTGCTGGACGGCGACGGTGAACCGCTGCTGTTCGACTTCGAGCGGTCCGAGTACAACACCGCGACCCGGGACATGGTGCGGCTGTGCGACACCTGGACCGGAAGGCCTGACCTGCGCGCCGCGTTCCTTGACGGGTACGGCAGGGTGCTCACCCCTGCCGAGGAGCTGCGCCTGGACTGCGACGCCGCCTTCGACGCCGTGTCCGGCATCGCCTACGGCACCAGCCACGACGACCCCGAGGTCACCGAGCGCGGCCACCGCACCCTGCGCCGACTCCGAACCCAACATCCCTAGCCTGTCTGCAACTTCTACCCGTTCGAGGAAGGACCCCCGTGCCCGAACCCCGCCTCGCCACCCCTGCCGATGCCGCCGAGATCGCCTGCCTGCGGTCGGAAAACATCCTCAGCGAACCCCTCGACGAAACCAGGCTCACCACGTGCACCGACCAGCTCGCCTTACGCCTCCAGAACGGCGGTGGCGCCCGCGCATACGTCGTCGACTCCCCCGCCGGCGGGCTCGCCACCTGCGCCCTCGGCCTGGTCCACCCCGTCCTTCCCGCCCCGAAATACCCCAAGGGTCTGGCCGCGCGAATCCACGCGGTCGCCACCGACCCCGCCCACCGGCGCCGCGGCTACGCCAAGGCCGCCCTCTCCGCGCTGCTCGACCACCTGGAGCACGAGGGGGTGACCTTGTACGAGCTGTACGCCAGCGATGGTTCCGCCCCGCTGTACGAGCAGCTCGGGTTCGCGGCCGACCCGGCGCTCATGCGGATGACGCGTTTCCCCGCCGCCGTCGAAGGGAGCGCGTCGTGAGCAAGCGGAAGTGGCTGCCTCCGGAGGAGTTCGCTGCGATGCTGCCGAAGGCCACGGTCTTCGGGGCTGTGTTCTTCACCGACGAGGACGAGCGGCCCGTCCAGCTGCGGGCCACGTACTCCACTACGCACCCCTGGCAGTGGCCGGGCGGCGTCGCCGACCCGGGCGAGCGCCCCTGGGAGACCGCGGTGCGGGAGTGCCTGGAGGAGACCGGCCTCCGCGTGGAGGGACCGCCGAAGCTCCTGGCCACGGTATTCGGGCTGCCGGGCAAGGACTGGCCGCTGGCCACCGTCGGGTGGGTTTTCGACGGCGGCCGGCTCACCCCCGGGCAGCTTGCGGGGATCGTGCTGGACCCGGACGAGCATGACGAGGTCCGTGCCCTGGCCGTCCCCGAGTGGCAGGGCCTGATGCCGGGACGCGACCACGCCCGGCTCGAGGCCGTGATGGCCGCCCGCCGCACCGGGATCCCGGCGTACTTCGACACCTGGGACTGGGAGGTCTAGATGAGCATCGTCCTGATGTCCGACCCTCGGGTCGCCGCGATCCCGGTCGCGGAGAACGGCGAGCCCCTGGCCGACGTTCGGGCCGGCGGAGAGCTCCTCCTTGATGACCGCCGCTCCGATCCCGCGTACGCCTTCGCGCACCTGCGCTCCGGCGTCCTCGACCGGCTCCTGGAGGCGCAGCTGCTGCTGCCCGAAGGGCTGCGCCTGCTCGTCGTCGAAGGGTTCCGCCCGCCGGCTCTGCAGCAGCGGTACTTCGAGGAGTACGCGGCCGAGCTGCGCGCGGCCCACGGCGACTGGCCGGCGGAGGAGCTGCGGGCGCAGGCGAGCCGGTACGTGTCACCGCCCGAGATCGCCCCGCACAGCGCCGGCGCGGCCGTCGACCTGACCCTCGCCACCGCGGACGGCGCCGAGCTCGACATGGGCGCCCGCGTCAACGCCAGCCCGGAGGAAAGCGGGGGCCGCTGCTACACCCTCGCCGAAGGCCTCTCCCCCGGGGCCCGGCTGCACCGCGCCACCCTCAGCCGTGCGCTCACCGCCGCCGGGCTCGTCAACTACCCGACCGAGTGGTGGCACTGGTCCTTCGGCGACCGCTACTGGGCCTTGATGGCCGGCAAGCCGGCAGCCCTCTACGGACCCGCCTCCCAGCATCCCTCCGAACTCTCCTGAGCCACCCGACGAACAGGGAGCCCCGCAGCACATGAGCACCACGCACACCGCACAGGACTGGCACGCCCACTACGCGGCCGGCCGCGACTTCCGCCCCCTGAGCGACACCGAGAAGACCATCCTCACCGAGCACCTGGCCCTGCCTGAGGACGCCCAGGCGGCCCGGGCCCTGGACGTGGCCTGCGGGACCGGTGAGCTCGCCCGCTTCCTCGCCGCCGCCGGGTACCAGGTCGACGCCGTGGACTGGGCCCAGTCCGCCGTCGACAAGACCAGCGCGGCCTCGGACCAGGTCAGCTGCCACCACCTCGACCTGACCAGCGGGGACCTCTCCGCCCTCTCCCCGGCCGGCACCGGCGGCTATCGGCTGATCACCATGCGCCGGGCCCTGGCCCACCTGCCCGACCGCACCCGCACGGTCGCCGAACTCGCCGCCCTCCTCGACGAGGACGGCACCCTGTGCGTGATCACCCCGCACGCCGACCACCACCCCGAGGAGCTGCGCGGGATCTGCCTGGACGACACCGAGATCGACCTCCTCGCCGACGGCTGGCAGCACACCGAGCGCATCGAGGCCGGCGACCTCACCGTCCTGCTGCTGCGCGGGCCCAAGACCGACCCCGTCGCCTACAGCGAGAAGCAGACCCCGAAGCCGTCCGCGATGGCCGGCGTCGCCGTCGTGGTCACCAACGACCGCGGGCAGGTCCTCCTCGGCTGGAACCCCTCCCGCACAGTGTGGGAACTCCCGGCCGGCAAGGTGGAGCCGGGCGAGGCCTTCGAGGCCACCGCGGTACGCGAACTCGCGGAGGAGGCGGGCCTGCACGCTCGGCCGGAGTCGGTGCTCCTGCTGGGCACGTTGTGCGACTCCACCCACGGATTCACCCGGGTCACCGAGATCGCCCGCCTCACCGACTACACCGGCGAGCCGACCGTCCTGGAGCCGGAGTTGATCACCCGGTGGGAGTGGCACAGCCCCTTCGCGGTGCGGAGCCTTCCCCAGCCGATCTTCACGGCTTCTGCCCAGGCCCTGAACGTGGTGTGGCCGGGCCTGCTGCCCGACGTCCCACCCGCGCACCACACGCCCAGGCCCACCGGGGACGTGCCTCTCAAGTTCGGCGAACCGGCCGCAGCGCTCCGGCTCCGAGAGCAGCTGGTCCAAGGCCTCACCGAGGCCAGCTGGACCGACACCCCGGAGCTGCGGGCGGCTTTTTCGGTCGTGCCCCGGCAGGCGTTCCTCCCCGAGCAGTCACTCGCCCGGGCCTACGTCAACGAGGCGGTGGCCACCGTGTTCGACGAGGGCAGCGGGCGGTCGATGAGCTCGGTGTCCCAGCCCGAGATGCAGGCGGTCATGCTGCGCCGCGCCAACCTCCGGCCGGGAGCGCACGTGCTCGAGATCGGAGGTGGCGGCTACAACGCCTGCCTGATCGCCGAACTCGTGGGTCCTCAGGGGTCGGTGGTGTGCATGGAGATCGACCCGTACGTGCATGCGCGTACGGAGCGGTTCCTGGCTGAGACCGGGTACGCAGGCCGGGTCCGGGCTGTCCTGGGCGACGGCACCCACGGCGCCCCCGGGCACCTGATCCCGGCGGACGGCTTCGACGCCATCATCGTGACGGTCGCCTCGAACGGCGTGGCGCAGCCCTGGACGAGCCAACTCGCCCAGGGCGGGCACCTGGTCTTGCCCCTGCGGATCGGCGGGTTCACCCGGGCCGTCGGTCTGCGCAATGAGGGCTCGGCTCTGGTGTCCACGGAGATCAGCCCGTGCGGGTTCGTCCCCATGCAGGGTGCCGGCCGGTGGGACGAGACCCCGGCCCCGATCGGGGACACCGGCTACGGAATCCGCTGGGAGGACACCCCGCCCGCCGCGCTCGACGGCCTGGACCGAGCCCTGGCCGCGGGCGGCGTAGAGCTGTGGACCGGGGTGAAGGTGCTTGGCGGGGAGACGCTCGAGGACCTGCAGCTGTGGCTGGCCACCTCCCTGAGCGGGTTCTGCCGGATGGAGGGGGATCCGGACCGGCCAGGGCCGGTGCGGCTGCCGAAGCGGTCGGGTGCCGAAGCGATCGTCCTCGGTCGCTCGCTGGCCTGCCTGATGACGGAGCGGCGTGGGCACGACGAGGCCGGCGGCCCGTCCACCTGGGAGTTCGGAGTCCAGGGCTTCGGGCCGGACGGCAAGGCCGCCGCCGACACCCTGGCCGCCGCCGTCCACACCTGGGACCGCGACCTGCGGGGCCGGGCCACGCCCCAGCTGACGGTGGCACCCGCAGGTACCCCCGACTCCGCGCTCCCCGCCGGAGACGTCGTGGAGAAGAACGACTGCCGCATCGTGGTCTCCTGGCCCGGCCGTGACGAGGCCCCCGGCCCTGCCGTTGGACGGAACACGGCCGAAGGGAGGTCCGACGAGCGGTGATCACCTGGATCAACGGGGCCTTCGGCAGCGGCAAGAGCACCCTGGCGGCCGGCCTGCATCAGGCACTGCCCGGGTCGGTGGTGGCCGATCCGGAGGAGATCGGCGACCTGCTGCGCCGCACCCTGGCCGGGCACCCCGGAAAGCTCCGCGACTACCAGGATTACCCGGCCTGGCGGCGCCTGACCACGGCCTACATCAGCGAGATCGCCGCGCACACCAGCGGTCACGTCCTCGTGCCCATGACCGTGCTCAATCCCGCGTACGCCGCCGAAGTGTTCGCGCCCTTGCGCCGCTCGCCCGGGCTCGTCCACCTCGTCCTCCACGTCGAACCGGACGAGCTGAAAGCCCGGATCGACGCGAGTGTGGAGTTTCCGGGAGGCGAGACCCGCAGCGAGGCCGTACGTGCGTACCGGCGGCGAAGGGCGGTGGACTACGCCACTGCCTCTGCGTGGATGCACGCCGACGGCCACGTCATCGACACCAGTGCCCTACCGGCGCACACGGTCCTCCAGGCCGCCCTCAGCCGTATCTCGCCCGCACACCCCGTAACCGCCGATGGAGCCCGACCCTGATGACCAGCAGCACCACCCGCACCACCGTCCGGCTGGGGACCCGGCCCAGCCCTATGGCCCTGGAACAGACCGGCCGCTTCGCCGATGCCTTCCGCGCCCGCTACCCGCAGGCGGTCCTCGACATCGTCGAGATCGTCTCCGAGGGCGACCGGCACCGCGGCCCGCTCTCGGCGATCGGCGGGAAAGGGGCCTTCACCCGCAACGCGGACCGCTACCTCCTCGACGGCCTCGTCCAGGCCACGATCGCGTGCGCCAAAGACGTGCCCGGCCCGCACGACCGGTCCCCCGGCATCTGCATCGGAGCGGTCCTGCCCCGAGAGGACACCCGCGACGCCCTCGTCCTCCCCACAGGCCATCCCGCGGCGACGCTCGCCGAACTCCCTCCCGGCACCAGGGTCGGAACCAGCGCACCCCGCCGCTCGGCCCTCCTCAAAGCCCTCCACCCGAAGCTCGTACAGGTGCCGATCCGCGGCAACGCCGACAGCCGGCTCTCGAAGCTGGACGAGGGAACGCTCGGCGCGGACGTGATGATCGCCGCCCTGGCCGGCCTGCGCCGCCTTGGCCACGAGGACCGGGCCTCCGAGATCCTCGACCCCACCGTGTGGCTGCCCGCGGCTGGCGCGGGAACCGTGATCGTCGAGCACCGTGCTGACGACCCCGCCACCGGTGAGCTGCTCGCACCGCTCACCCATGGCCCTACTCGGATTCTGCTCGACGCCGAGCGGGCCGCGCTCGCCACGCTGCACGGCGGGTGCCTGACAGCCGCCTCCGCCCACGCCACCCTCGACGCCGCGTCGGGAGTCGTCACCGTGCACGCCGCCGTTCTCGACCCGGCTGGCGGCGACCCTCTGCGCGCCTGCGCGTCCGGCCCCTCGGCGTCAGCCCATGAAGTCGGGCAGGACGCAGGCCGACAGCTGCTGGACGCGGGAGCGGAGCGTCTTCTGGGACGGTCCGCATGACCGATTCGAAGGCCCGGCAGGCAGTATTCGCGCCGCCGGCCCAGACGTCCGACCAGCAGCGGATGCGTAGCCGGCACGAGCGAGCTGCCCGTGCCTTCTCCGTGACCGTGTCCGGGCCGGAAGCCTGGGGGTGGGAGGGCCGAACCCTGGGGCGCCGAGCGGGCCGGTGGTGGCTGCGGCTGGTCAGTGCTCCTGTCGACAAGCGCAACGTCCGCCTGTGGGAGGGCACTGCCGCCGCGGACTCCGCCCTGCCCGGCTCCGTTCCCCGGCCTCGCCTGCACGACGTCACCGAGTGGACCGATGACGCCGCCGTCTACCGGGCCGAGCTGTCCGAGTACATCGCCCAACCGGCGCTCCAATCCGGCGGACCGGTCCTGACAGGCGACGTCGACCTGCCCCGCTCCTGGTGGGGAGACCTCGGGTGGCGATCCGCTTCCGCAGCTCGTCGACCTGTTGCTTGAGCCGCTCGACCTGGGCGTCCCGCGGGTCGACGATCTCTCCGGCAGCCCGGAGTTCCTGCAGCCGCCGTTCGAACTCCTCGGCGAGGTGCTGATAGGGCCCGGGCCTGGGGGTGCCGTCGCGGTTCTTCTTCGGGTAGAAGCCGGTACGGGTGACGCCGGCCGTCGCGGCGAGGGTCTTCAGGTCGGCTTTGCCGCCGGGCGGGAGACTGCCGGCCAGGATACGGTCCATGGCGGTGCGGATCGCGGCCTCGTTACGGGCCTTGTCCGTTTCGGTGAGGCGGGCCACGGTCAGCTCCTCCCTGCGGGGACGGGGGCGGCGGCGTCGATCTCCGCGACGACCCGCAGGGCACGGTCGAGTTCGGGAACGAGCCGCTGCTTCTCGCCCTTGGCGATGCGGGGGCTGGTGATGAAGACGTCGATGGTCTGGGCTTGCCCGGCCCAGACCGGACGGTGACAGGGGTGGTGGGTGGCCTGCGGGCACCGGGCCGAGTCGCACATCCCCACCAGCGGTCTCTTCGCGTCAGGGGTTCCGGCCAGCCGTAGGCACAGGGCCTTGGACGGGTCCCTAAACCAGCAGAAGTTCGCCGGCCCGACGTGGAGGGTCCTGGCGAGCTTGCGCAGCAGGTTCTCCAGGTGCCTATCGGCGTGAAGGATTTTCGGATCGGTGCGGGCGGCGTCCTTGAGCTCCCCATCGATGTGCGTGAAGGCGTCGATGAGGCCACGGGCTCCGGGACCGGCGGGCATGATCCCGGCCTGGGCGTCGCGGAATGCCTGGACAGTCAGGCCCAGGTGCTCCTCTTCCTCCGCGGCCTCGACCTCCGCGTGGAAGATGCGCTGGGAGCCGCCGGGGCGCGCGGCATATCCCTCGGTGGTGGCCACGCTGATGTGCTTCAGCGCCACCTTGGCCGCGAGCAGGCCGCCGGGCCGCTTGGCGATCGACAGCGCCAGCGTCCGGCGGAGCATGCGGGAGCCGCACGGCCCGCTCGGAATCACGGGCAGTCCCCAGCGTGCGCGCAGACCGGTGCGTTCCAGCCAGGCTCGCATCGTCCGCACCCGCACGGTGAGGTCGACGTTGCCGAACAGCGCCGTGCCGCGGGGACGGCCAACGAGCCGTTCGGCCAGGGCGATGGCCCGGTCGACCTGCTCGACGACCACCCACTCGTCCGGGGCTCCGCCGAACCGCTGGTTCTTGATGACCTTGCCGGACAGTCGGAAGCGGCGGCCGCCGCCGGCCACGGTCCGTGCGGGTGTGCGGCAGCCCACCTCCAGTTCCAGCAGTTCGGAGGAACGCATCCCGGAAAGCGCCGAGGTCACCACGGCGCAGGCGGCCATCATGTTGCCCACGGCGGTACGCAGGTCGTCGGCAGCCAGCGGCGCCGTCCACGGGACTGGCTCGTCGTCCCCGTAGCGGGGGATGCTCGGGGCGTCGCGTGCCCAGGCCCCGGCGAAGCCCACGTCCTCGGCCACCTCCAGGAGGGCGGGGGCCAGATGCGGCTTGGCCGTATACGCGATCTTCCGGAAGCCCGCGAGGCTCACCAGATGTCCCCAGGCCAGCGGGCGCAGAAGATCATCGTGCCGGTCGGCGTACCGGGCGATCTGGTTGGCGGCGACCTTCGGCAGCGGCTCCGCCCGCTCGCGGAACTCTTCGCACAGCGCCTGGAGGCGGGGGACGTCGGCGATACGCGCCACCGGCCCCTTCGCCCGGGCCGCCTCGTGGGTCCGCCGGGCCTCCACCACCTCGGCGAGGCGCGGACCGACCACGTCGACCAGGTACAGGCACGTCGCCAGAAGCGGCTGCAGCAGCTGGTCCGGCACGGGCGGCACGGCGTTCTCCCCGCGGGGCTTCGCGCCGACCACCGCCGCAGCGGTCCGTCCGTTCCACGGGACGAACCCCGCCTCGTAGGCGTCGGTGGACAACAGCTCGGCGTACAGGGCGACCACCTGCACCGTCCGCACGACGATGGTCACGGACTCCGGTTCCAGGCGCCAGCGCGGCAGTCCCAGGGACGGGGCGGACCAGAACTGCTCCTCCAGATGCCGCGCGCACATCTCCTGCGTGACCTCGGCCAGGCAGTTAATCCCGTAGCTGGTCAGGTAGTTGAACCACAAGGTCAGGTAGACGAGATAGCGGTAGCAGGTGCGCGGGCTGCGCACGGTGCGCGGGACATGGGGGCACTGAACCACCGCCTCGTGCTGGGGCGCCAGGAGACCCAGGAGGATCTCCTTGGCCACCACCCGCCACGTGGGATTGAGGATCTGGGCGAAGTCCCAGTCCAGCTCGTACGGCTGTATCTGCCGGTGGGCGTCGGCAAGCTCCATGCGCCACCGGTCCTGGTCGAAGATCACCCGGCGCGCACCGGGAGCGAGGCGCAGGCCGGCGACGTCGCACACATCGGCCCCGGCGAAGGCGGAGCGTGCCCGACGCGGTGGGGGAACGGTTATCGGTCGGGGCATCATGCGCTGAGCTCCTCGGGACGCAAGGGAAGTTCGCCGTCGTCGTCGGCCACATCCAGGCGGGCGCGGGCCACCGCGTCCTGCGACAGCTGGCCGAGCTTGGGCAGGATCTCGTTGTCCAGGCGGTCGGCGTACGGGCCGAAGCTGCGCAGGAACTGCTCGACGGGCATCTGCCGGAACTGCCGGGCGAAGAACGCCTTCAGCCGCAGGAGATTCGCCGCGTGGCGAGGCAGGAACAGAGCCAGCGGGCACAGCAGGCACACCCAGGGCCTGGCCGGGCACGGCTTGCCCTTCGGGCCGTGCAGCCCGGCGAGCTGGTCCGCGCACGCGGCGGTGAACACATCCCTCTCCCCGCCGAGCAGTTCGGCAAGCGCCCCCTCGTCCAGTTCCAGGCGTCGGACCGTCTCGGGAAAGGTGCGCGCGGCCTCGGCGGCGGACTCGCTGGACAGCAGGACCGGCGGGAGTGCCTTGAGCGCTATGTCCGCCTGCCCGTCCTCGATGATCGACTCGACGGCCTCGAGCTGCTCGGGTGTCGTCGGCGTCACGTAGTGGTCGCCCTCGGTACGCGAGGTGTGGTTGGGGTCGATCGTCGTCCGGCCGGTCCACCCCCGTCGTGCCAGGCGCTCCTCGTAGGTGGCGCGGATCCGGCTGCGGTTCACCTCCAGCCGCTCGCCCCGGTCGTCGAGCAGGCCCATATCTCGGATGAACGCGCGCTGAGGTGCGTTGTTCTTCTGCATCCCCAGCACCCCGTTGACGCCGTGCGGTTCGCAGGCGATCCAGAGCGCCTCGCGCAGCTCCTCGGGGGCGAAGCGCCGCAGCGGCTCGGCCTGGGCCAGCCATCGCTGAAGGAGCCGGACGGCGTCGCGCGGCGGGGTGGCGCCTTCCGGCCCCGTGCGGCCCTTGTAGTAGCTCAGCAGAATCGTCGAATCGCCGGCCCACTCGATGTCGCCCAGCTCCAGGTCGGCGATGCCGTCCGGGACGATCCCGCTGTACATGCCGAACAGGAGCCGATACGCCGTCTGCACGCGCGGAGTGGGGAACAGCGCCTCGCGTACCCTTCGCAACGCCGCGTACGTCCCATCCGGTCCTTCGGCGCGTCTGCGCACGTAGCCCTTGATGTACTCCCGGTGGGCCGTTGCGGACATCGGGCCATCGCGCAGCAGGAGGTAAGCGATGTCGGCTTCGCTGTGCCGACGGCTCACGCGCGGGTCCTGTCCGGTCTCGGCTGCTTTGAGCATCTGCCGCTGCCGAGCCTGGCTGTCCTCGATGACCGTCCGGCAGGCGGAGAGCAGCCTCTCCCACTCGCCGTCGGTGTACGCCTCGTACCGCCCGGTCGGCGGGTGCGGAAGGATCGCGTGCCCCTCCAGCAGAGCACGGACCTCCCGCCGTAGGCACCCGGTCTCTTCGTCCAGCCCGGTCAGCAGCATCCGGGTGTAGCACTCGCGCTCGTGCGTCCCCGACATCCAGTAGCGCAGCAGCACCGCCTTCGTCAGGTCCGCCGCGGAGCCGGTGAAGCCGGTCTTCGACAGTGTCTTGACCATCTGCCGCATCGAGGTGGCGTACTTCCTCGCCGTGTTCTCCGCTCCGATGCCGCCGTGCGGATGGGCGCATCCGGCCAGGCCCACCGCCAGATCACGGGCGAGCTGCGGGTTCGGCAGCCCGGCGAGGTCCGCCGTCCACACACTGCCGTTGCGCAGCACGAAACGGACCGCCAGAGGGTCCTCGATCATGACCGCGGGCATCAGGCGCTCACCTCGTCCCCGTCGAACTCGGCATCCACCTCGGCGGAGACCGCCGCCGGCACGTCGAGCCCCATCCGCTGTGCGGATTCCCTGTACGCCTCGCGGTAGATCCGGGTCACATCCAGGCGCGCGATGTAAATTTCCGTCGACAGGACACTGGAGTGGCCCAACAGATCCCGCAGCACCAGCATCGGATCGTGCTTGGTCAGATACAGGGCGAGCGCCGCGTCCTCACCGGTCGCCAACACCAGCTCGGCCGCCCGCTGGTAGTAGCCGCCGATCAGCCGCTGCAGGGTCGCCATCGCGAAGCTGTGCCGGCATCGGTGCGGGGAGACCGTGGGGAACCGGGGCTCGAACCGCTCCCGGACTCGCGCCGCCGTACGGCGGAAGACCGTAGCCCAGTCCACGAACGGCTTGCCCGAGGACTGCAGGCCCACCAGTGGCGACTGACCCTCCGGTGTGACCAGGCACAGTCGCTCCCGCAGCGTCACCTTCCGCCACGATTTGCGTGCCCCGTTGATCGTGGCGCCCTCCCAGTCCGGCGCCTCCACGAGCAGTGGCTCACCCAGCCGCCACGGCGGCCGCCACACGAACCCCTCGGCCGACGCTGCCCGGTCCAGGTCGATGTACTGGTGCATGCGCGCCAGCGGGTCGTACTCGACCCACGTCGTCCGGTCCTTCTTGCCCTTCGTCAGCGCCCGGCCCAGCGGGAACAACACCGGCAGCGACGACCGGCGCCGGGGCAACGGCGGCACCTCGTAGATCGTCAGATGTGTGAACTCCTGCCTCCGGGGGCCGCTGGACAACACGAACTCGCCCATCGCGGCATTCCGCGCACACTCACGGCCCCGGAAGACCCGGTCCGGGGAACCATCGGGCTCAAGGCCCGCCAGAGCACGGACGAACAGGCCACAGAAGTCCTGCTCCATGTACTTGATCGAGGTGTGCGGCCGCGGGCTCCGCACCCGGGCGAGGTTCCGCTCGACATCCACGAGGACGCCATCGGCGACGCGCTTCCCCATCCGGTAGGTGAACGGGATCGACTGCGCGAACCCTTCGGCACGTGCCCACTTGTAGAAGGCGGACAGGTGGCCGACATGGAGGTTCCAGGTGCTGCCGTCCCACCGCTTCTTCAGCGGCCCGGCAAAGCGGTACTCCGCATACATGCTCAGCGCGGCACGCAGCTCCCGCCGCTCGCCCAGCGGGTGAACTCCACGCTCCTGCAGATAGGACATCCACTCGCACAACGTATTCGCGTGGTTCCGCCACGTCCGTTCCGCCGGCGCTCCGTCGAGCGGGAGCTCCCGGAGCCACCAGTTTGCGACCATCGCTGGCCGAGGCACGCCCGGGGCGTCCTCGAAGCGAAGGTCGTCATCGACGATGACGGGCATCCGGTCACGGATCAGCGGCTGCCGATCAAGACCCCAGGATTCCCACCCGCTCGCAGAGAAGTTGATCAGGTGCATGACGTTGGACCCTAGGTATCCGACATGACCTGCTGCAACAGACTGCCGCACTCACTGCGAGAGGGGTGTACGGGGAATGGGACACGCTGACTAAGCAGCGACTTCGGCGACGTTCGCGATCGGGGGCCCGATCTCGGTGGTGAACGCAGGCACGTCGGCAACAGCACTACGGAGGGCCTGGACCAAGTCGTGGCGCTCGTCAACCCCGATGTCTGTAGCAGGGGCGTCCGCGACCATCTCCAGGGTGACGTGCAAGGTGCCCGGGTCGCCGGCGCGCGCCGGGCATGCGGGATCGATGGGATAGTCCAGGAGCGCAGGCCTGCAGGCATGGGCAAGGTCCAAGAGGGCCCCATCCGTGCCCGCGCGAGGCGTGAGGTAGACATGCAGGACGTCCATCCCCTCGGTCCATGGCCTGCCCTGGAACCGCGGCGTGAAGCGCTGCACGAAAACCTCCTGCTCGGGCCTATACCCCTGCCGGAGAACCTAGCGGCCGGGCCAAACGCGAACCCTGGCTTCCGGGCAGACTGGCTCAAACTCCACCAGGCGCCCGCTGCGGGCTGGAGCGCCTCGAAGGTGCCGCGCCTGCCGCCGTCGCATCGGTCGTCGGTCAGCTCCGCTCGTCGATCAGACGGTTGATTCGCGCGAAGATGTCGTCGCGCCCGACGATCGGGTGCTCCGGTTCCCTCAGGAACCAGTTGGCTTGCCTTGGATCGCTGTGCCGGGGCAGCTGCGTCGAGCCGACCAGCAGTTCCTGGAGCTGGTGCTTCCCCTGTACGGAAGGATAGGCCCCCATTGCCTGGGCGGCAGCCATCCTCACCCGCGCAGCCTCAAGCTCCCAGTGCCCCGAGGTATGCCCTTGCTCGCACTCGAGGGTCGCCTCGGGGCCGTCGACGCGCACCATGCGCACCGGGTCGTCCTGCGAGCAGCGGAGGGGTCTGAGGCTCTTGGCGGTCACGATCTGGATCCGGTCGGACTCGATGATGAGGGGGCCGGGTGCGACCGCCGGTGCAATGGCCTGCTCGCGGGCCTGCTCCGGGTACGCGTCGAGGAATTGGGCGAGGCGTGCGGCTGCGGCCCGCATCGGGGAGGGGCCGGGGCCGGGAGGCTCGATATCGTCGGCGAGGAGGCTGGCGCCGATGCGCCCGCCGTACTGGTCGTGGGCCTCGTTGAAGATGCTCCACAGGGGTGTGCTCCGCCGACCGGCGGGGTCGTAGCCTTGCCCGGTCTCGGTTAGTGCTCGGTCGATCTCGTCGACGATCCGCGGCTCCCGATCCGCCGGCCCGGAGAGGGCCTCACGCAGCTCGGTGACCGGCACGTCCCGGGGTACGCGGTCGCCGCCATGTGTCCGGGCGAACAGGAGCAGGGACAGCGTGCACAGGTCTACGGATGCCCCGCTGCCCTGTTGCCATGGCTTGTCGACAAGGATGCAGGCCGCCTCGTGGACCGCGGCCCCCCCAGGAGGCCGGCGCGGAGGAGGGGAGCAGCAGGCTCATCTCCAGTTCGAGGCCGTATGCGCTGTGGTCGGCGTTCACCATCGGGGTATCAGGCATGAGACCCATCCTGTCGGGTATCTGCCGGCCCCGGAGCCGGGTACGCAGAATTCGTACGCTGATGGCCGCCTTCCTGCACCGCCCTTGCTCCCCGCGAGCCGGCTGACGTTCTCCCAGTTCGGGACGCTGCACGGGCGGGTGCCCTGACTTCGCCAAAAACGGGCCGCGCCGACAGCCTCGACCCCAGTACGCTCCGTCGCCTGTCCGCTGCAGAACGGAGCCGCACCTGTGATCCTCACCAGCGCCCGCCTGACCCTCCGGGCCCCAGAAGAAGACGACATCGACTGGATCACGGCCGAACTCCAGGACCCCGAGATCCAACGGAACACCACCGTCCCCAGCCCCTACAGCAGACCTGACGCCGAGCAGTTCGTGGCCACCGCGCGCCACCACGACAGCCACAGCACCTTCGTCATCACCACCACCGCCACCGGCCAGCCGGCCGGAGCAATCAGCCTCCACCAGCGCCCCAAGCACGCCCCCTCGATCGGCTACTGGATCGGCAAGTCCGCCCGCGGCCAGGGCATCGCGACCGAGGCCGTCATCTGGGTCTGCCGCTGGGGCTTCGAAGACCTCGACCTGCCGATCATCACGTGGATGGCCCGCGTCGGGAACGACGCCTCCCGCGCCGTCGCCCTCAAGGCCGGATTCCAGATGGAGGGCACCCTCCGCCTGCGCATCACCTCACAGGGCCGCCTGCGCGACTGCTGGGCCGGATCCCTCCTCCCCGAAGAGTTCAACCCGAACGCCAGGTAGAGGAGCCCTTCACGCCCAGGGGCGGGCGGGGATGCCGCCGCACCACCCAAAGGCCACCCACCGGCCCGACGAGGAGCACGATGCCCGAGAACACCGCCGCCTTGGCACGCAGCTACGCGTCCCACTACGCCGACGTCCACCTCCTGCTCCGCCAGGGCGACGCGATCCTCATGAGCCGGCGCCGACAGCAACAGGTCTTCCCCGGCATGTGGCAGATCCCGGCCGGGCTCATGGAAGAACACGAACCCGCCCGCGCAGCAGCCGCCCGAGAGTTCACCGAGGAGACCGGCGCCGCCGTCGACCCCGGCCACCTGCGCTTCGTGCACCTCATGCACCACGTCTCCACCGGTTCCGGCTCGCGAAGGATCGCGTTCTTCTTCGAAAGCGACCGCTGGCACGGCAGCATCGGCAACCCCGAGCCGGACAAATGCGAAGGCTGGCTGTGGCACAAAGCCACCAGCCTGCCTCAGCCGCTTCCGCCCTACCTCGCTGTAGCGCTCCAGCACATCGCCGACGGCACCCGGTACAGCGAGTACGCCTGGCCCGATAGCGCGACCCCGGGCACAGCCGTTCATCCGTCGAGCCGAGCCCAGGCGGCGCGCGGCCTTTCCCCACTCGAGTAGGCCAGGCTCAACCGTTCGCCAAACGGCCGTACGTATAGCAGGCGATCCCCGGTTAGCCAAACCGGGGAATCGCCGCGACATTGAATACCCACCGCCACTCGACTATCCGCACCGCCGAAAGGCCAGAACCACGCCCCAGACCCGCCACGACGCGTGCCGCACTGGCCATTCGCGCGTCTACGCCGCGGCGTAGCTCATCCTGAACAGCTCCTGGGCGCGCTCAAGGTCTCGCTCGGTGTGCAGCCGTACCTCCAGGTTGCCCGTGCCGTGGTGGCCGAGCCCCGTCACGTCCCGGCTGAAGCCGGGGACGAGCTCGACCTCGGCCGGGCTGGCCTTGAGGTAGACCAGCAGCCTGCTCTTCCGCGGGCACACACAGGCGAAGTTCTGCAGCCGCTGGTACGCCGTGTAGGTCTGGTTCTCGACCTTGGTGACGCCCTCGCCGAGCCCGAGCAGCACCTCGTCGACCGCCGCAGCCATCTCGCCCATCGCTCCGTCCGGCCGCTCGGCACCCTTCCGGGCCGTGGCCCGGCGGCGCCCCACCCTCGCCGGCACACGGGTCCCGCCTGCCGAAGCGACGGTCTCCATGCCGAAGTGCTCGTCACCGAAGATCCGGTAGCGCACCAGGTCGATGGAGTTCCTGTGCTCGCGGACCGCGTGGAGGTCGTAGCGTGTGAAGTCGCCGGCCACGCAGATCAGCCTCGGCGCGCTCCACCGCACGCGGCCCGCAGCCTGTGCACCGAGCCCGTCGCGGACCAGGCGCCGGAAGGCATCCCGATGATCCATTAGCCAGGCCAGATAGAACAGACCCTGGTTGGTCACACCCGGATCAGTCGAACGCTTGTACTCGACCACCACGGGCGCGCCGTTCTCGTCGATACCCAGCGAGTCGACGCGACCTCCGTGCACCGGTCCGGTGCTGTACTCGCTCGCCAGGAACGTCACCCCGAGCATGGCCTCCATGTGCGCCTCGACGAGGTACTGCACATCGGCCTCGACCTCGGCGAGCCGCGGCACGACCTCCGTCACGTCACCCTTGAGGTTGAACAGTCTCAGCCCCGACACCTTCCCTTCCTCGGCTACGGGGCTGCAACGACAGACGGTGATCGGATTATTTCCATCAGCGTCTTCGGGCTTGTGAAGAAGGCGTGAGGCTACCTCCGCCCCGTCGGGGACGCCCGCGTCCCACGACACCGACGCGCCGCTGAACGCGGCGGACACCTCGGTGTCAAAAGTCCCCCGCCGGAAACGGTTGAGCTCTTCCCGGCGGCTCGCGGCCACCCGACGTAGGCGTGCGACTGTGTCATGGCGTCCGTGGCAGTTCGGGGTGCACTCGGCAGTCATGCCCGGCAGGCTGCCGGTTACTTTTACGATTTCGCCGCTCGGGCTGCCTGTGAAGGCGAGTACCTGGTTGTACTCGGCGACCTCGCAGTCGTCGCAGGCATCCGTCATCTGCAAGTCGAGGCGCCCTGATGCTCTTTCAGGGCCGTCGAACCAGATTCGGCATCCTCGCTCCCCGTACGCGCAGGCACAGGTGCGCATGTCCTCCTTGACCGCGATTCCACAAAGCGGGTGCGTCAGGTGCTCGATGATCACGTCGTGGTCCGTCCAGCGTGCACGGGCAAAGGTGAGACGCAATCCGTAGGTGCTGGTGTGCTTGGTGAAGCCGGCCATGTCCAGCCAGTTGGCTGCGGAACGGAACATCGGCAGCCTGCGCAGCAGGGCACTTCCGAGGGCTGCTGCCTCCCGCCAGGCTTCTTCATGCCAGCGGTGCTCGTGCGCGAAAGCCCGTTCCTCCGGCGTCAGACCCGGATACCTGCAGGGGGACGATTCTCCGTGCTCAGCCGCGGTCAGGTGCCTGATCTCTTCTGCCTGGCTCCAGGCCCGACCGGGAACACCTTCGAGCCGGAGGCTTGCCGTAGTTCCGTGGAGTCCGATGTCGAGCCTGCCGTGGCCGGCGCCGAGCACGCGTAGACCGCTAATCCCGCGAAGGTCGTCCTTGCCACCGGACGAGAACAGCCCCCAGGCGATCAGCTCGGCCAGGCCTTCGGGGTCGGAGTCTGCCGCGAAGCGGATGACGGGACGCCGTTCGTCTGGGATGACTCGCACGATGCGAAGCGGTCGGGTGGTGTACGTGGTACTCCAACAAGGCCCGCAGGACCTGTCCTTCGAGGAACGCCTGATCGCCTCGGGCGGAGGGGATGAGGGGGCTTCCTTCTGGAAGCCGATCAATGCGTTCCTTGGCGCCGGCCCAGGTTTCCCCTGTGTAGCGGCGGCACAGGTCGACCACTTCGCTCTTGGGCCCGACAGTCTCCTTCGTGCGCTGCCGGATCCCAGCGCGGGAAAGAGCTGCTGCCAGCGAGAACGACAGTCATGCACGGTACGGGAGAACACTGGAGGGCACCTGGGGCTTTCGACACGCTGCGCCATCGATCCGTACAGGCGCACGACGAGGGTTCCCTCACCCGGACCGGACGGTAGACGAGCCGTAGCGGACAACGCAAGCACTGGCCCCCATCCGGGTGAAAGGCGCCTCCGGAATCGCCACGCAGGCACCCGTCGACTCCGAGGCCCGCTAGATTTCTGCTGCGGCTGACCACCGCTCCCCGGAGATGCATCGGCCCTTCTTCTCTCCACGCTCGGGTGAACCGGTCCCCAGTAGCCCCCCGCGCATCCTTTCGGATCTCAATTCCGCACGTCCTGGGCCGAGACGTTCAGGAGACCCATGAGCGCGATGCACCAAGACGTTTCCTTGCTCCGACGCCTCTACACAGGGGAGAGCGTCCAACAGGCCTGCCGGGCGATTGAGTCGCTTGAGCCCGATGGGCCCCCGATCCCCTCGGCCGCTTCGCCGACTCAGCAGCATTTTGAGGCGCGCGCGCTTCTCGGCCTCCTGGAGTTCCGGAACGTCTACACCCGCTATCCCCTCGGCATCACCGCGGTGCACCCAGAGCCTGAAGGCATTGCCCTGCGCGTAGAGAGTGAGGAGCGGGCGGCCGAAATCCTCTTCAACCTCCTCCCCGCGTACGTATCGGACAACGAGGTCCACGGTGTACCTGGGCTTCGCATCACGCAGCGAGATCGGACGGCAATTGAACTGCGCGTGCTCGGCGAGCCGGCCCGACTGCGACTGACCGGCCTGCCGGCGAGACTCTGGCGCAGCGTCATCGCGATGATGCTCGACAAGTGGATCGACCCGGACGCCACGCTCCTGTGCTGGAAGTCCTCACCGAAAGCATGGACAGATGCCGAGCGTGGGCATCAGGCTCAATGGGAAGGCCGCAGCGACCACTTCACGCAGGTCCAGCAGCGTGGCGCCTGGCTCGGCAGCGGGCTCCTGCGCCGAGCCGCCCTTCTGCACACCGTGTCCAACACGTTCCTCCTTGATGGCTACGGCGGCGCTTCCGACGTGGCACGGCTGGTCCTGCGATCCTCCCACGTGCGCGGACAGGGGCCCGGGCCACACCACATCGTCGCCGCCCTCACGGACCCGACGTTCGGTCTGCCTCTGCATCTCACTCGGTTCCGCGGTGACACCGACGAAACCTACGGCGGCGACCAGCAGTTCGTCCTGGTTGACGTCGGCAAGACGGCCATCCTCGATCTCCGGGCCACACCAGAGGGACCCCACTCCCGCCTGCAGCCGGAACTCTGGCAGGCGATCCTGCGTCGGCTACCCGACTCAGGATTCACAAGCAGTCTGTCTCCGAGCACCCTCGCCGGGCTCTGCGGCCTCGGGGCGGCCTAGAAGGGTTGGCGTCGGCGGAACAACCCCGCCCCCCAGTCGCTCTAGTGGGGAGCGGCTGGGGAGTTTGCCTGCCGCCCGGGGAGTCCGTGGGGAGTTTGAGCGGCATAAACAGGGAAGCCCGTGAAAGCCCCTGAAAGACGTATCCTCGCAGGTCAGCGCCCTTTGACGGCACAGAACCGCAGGTCGCGGGGCTGACCTCGGGGCCTACATGACGAAGTCCTCCAGGCCCACGCGGACGAATGGCATGGCTCCAACACCACAGCCGTGCCAACACAGCCGAGAAGCTCCCCGAAGCCCTCGACGAGTCCAGGTCCGATCGAGTCTCAGCAGCGCCCCGGCCCGCCCGCAGGACCTGACACCCCGACAGAACAGCATACGGGCTCGCCAGTCCGCGCAAACAGTTCAGTAGCCCACGATGCACGTCCGGATCACGACTCGCCACGAGCCCTGCGCGCCGGAACTCTCTCGATGCCACGCATGACCCCAGCGTGGCGCTGCTCTCACCTCGCTTCGGCGGCATCCCCGAACCGGCCACGGCCGTCCAGCAGTTGCAGTAGTCCTACGCAGAGCAGACCTTGCTACGAGGTAGGCTATGCCGTCGCGGCTGGTAGCGGCGAACCACGTCGGCACGAGCCCACAAACGGCTGCTGCGTCACTTGGGGGAAACGATGTCCGACTTCGTCGAGTTCAACTTTCCCGACGGACAAGCCGTGCTCATCGAGGTCTGGCCTACCGACGAAACCAAGGTCGGCATCGATGCCGAATACCAGCTCCCCGGCAGCGCCGGGGTCGAGGCAGTCGGCCTCGGTGCCCGCATTGTCGAGCAGGCAGGCAGGACGCTTAGCGAGGCGTTCGCTCCACTGGTCCCGGTCCTCTCAGGTTTGCACGATCAGGTCAGGAGTCTGCCACGGAAGCCCGAGGAGCTGACAGTCGAGTTCGGCGTCAAGCTGACCGCCGGTCTGAAACTGGCCGTGGTGAGTGGCGGCGAGGCCAGCTTCAACGTCTCTGCCACGTGGCGACTCAGCGACGACGACCGCAACACCACCTCCGTCGCTGAATGAAACGGAAGCGGACGCCATGTATCCGGTCTCCGCGGATGATTCCCTGCGCACCGCCTTCGTCTCCTTCCTGAAACCGGACGGCGCTGTAGTCGGCGGCGGCGTTTTGGTCACCGACGAGAACGCCGTCGTGTCCGTCCTCACCTGCGCCCATGTCATCAACATGGCATTGGGCAGGCATCAGTTCGCGAGCGACAAGCCCACTTCCGACTCGGTGACCGTGGCCTTTCCGTCCGTTCCCGGCCAACGCTGTTCCGCCCATGTGACCGGATGGTGGCCGGCACGTTCTCTCCGCGATGAGGAAGGGACGCTCTCTGGCACGGAGAGACGATGGCGTGGAGACATTGCCACGCTCCGGGTGACTGACGCGCTACCCAAGCAAGTACGGCCAGTGCGCCTCGCAGCTCCATCCCTCGGACAGTCGGCATGGAGCTGGTTCGGCAGCGGCGAACCGACCTCCGTTGTTCGGGTGCACGTGTCCGCAGTGGCTGACGACTGGCTGGTCCTCAGCGGCGCCCCCACGGGACATGCCGTCCAGCCCGGCTACAGCGGCAGCCCTCTGTGGGACAGAAAGCTGCAGGCAGTCGTCGGGATTCTCGTCAGCGCACATCACTCGCTGCCATACAGTCGGCTGACCACGGCGGACATCACCCGGCAGAGCTACGCGATCCGGGCAGACATCATCGCCGAGCGCTGCCTAGCACACAGTCCAAAGCAACGTCTCCTTCCTGCCGACGTGCAGTCCCTGCTCAACGCACAGCGCAGTGCGGCGCGAGCCTTCCCGTATCGTGCTGTCGGCCTCCACGGCCGTGATCCCTCGGCGGTCTACGTACGCCAGCAGGTGTCCACATCCGATAATGCCGCTGCGGCATTGGCCACCGACCCCGAGCATGCCGGCGCGGCACCCGACCCCGTGGTCCTGAGACCGAAGACAATCGAAGAGGCCCTTGCCACACACCGGCACCTGTTCCTGACGGGCGTTGCAGGTTCCGGAAAATCCACTCTGACCCTTCAATTAGCGACCCGAGCCGTCGTGCTGCCAAGGGATGGCGCCGCTGCCGCTACCCTCCTGCCCGTCCGGTTACTGGCGAGGGATCTGGCAGCCCGTCCCGGAATGCGCCTTCTCTCCGCGGTGTCAGATGCCCTCGGGGCGAGCCTTGTGAGGTTCCTGGCACGCGACCTCGATCCGCGACTGTTGGAACGGCGCGTGCCGGGATCGCGCTGGCTCTTGGTCATCGATGGCTTGGACGAGGTCACCTCGCGAGCAGATCGCGCCGACCTAATCGAACGCCTACGGGTCTTCATGGAGGAGGAGCGCGAGTACCACGTTCTGATCACCAGCCGTCCCTTACCTGACGACGAACGCCGAACCTGGGACAGTGACAAGGAGCTCACGCATTACGCCATCGAGCCTTTCCAGCATCATCAGCGCGCCCAGTTCGCACATTCCTGGTTCGCGGATGACGTGGATCTTGCCGAGTCATTCCTTCGCGAGCTGGCCGCATCCCGGCTCGAGGAGGAGGCATCCGTCCCGCTCCTTGCCACGGTCGCAGCAGTTGTGTTCGCTGAGGCGCCCAGCCAGCCTCTTCCCGCAAGCCGCTTCGACCTGTACGAACGGTACTTCTCCCATCTGTACGACTCCCGAGCCCGCCAGCTACTCAGTGACACGCAGTCCCGGCTCGCTGGCCGACCGATGGCGGAGAAGCTGGCTCAGGAACTGGTCGAAGCACGAGTCGCACTGATCGAACACCTTGCACCGCTGGCCCTGAAAGCCCGGTCTCTGCTGTCCGAAGCCCTCCAATGGCTGGCCGACCGGGGCATCACTCCCACTCCGGCACCAGCGGACTGGGCCGAAATCGTTGGTTCAGTTCTCACGTCCACCGGGTTGCTGCTGCCAGACGGCGAAGGTCTCATCTTTGCCCACCACACCTTTGCCGAGCACATCTGCGACCTACTCGACGCCCGCCGCCTTCCGTCCCGATTCGATCCCGACGATCCGATTTGGTGGAAAACCCTCAGCCTTGCGTGCACGGACGGGGATCTCACAGCGCAGCGGACGATCCTCCACAGAGCACTGATCAATAGCGACGCCTCTGAACTTCTCGACTGGCTGCTCGCGGGTAACGACATCGCCCGGAAGCTCGCTGCCGCACTGGTTTCACGTGGTGTTCGGGCGACAGCAGGTCAGCATGAAGCCCTGGCTCGCACCTTCGACTTCTGGCTGTGGCGGGCATTGCGCGGCGGCAACGGCCGGTTTGTAAACCAAGTGATCAGTAACCAAGTGGTCGGTGCACTGAGTCTGCTGCGCAGCCTTGATCATCCCCTCCAACGAGTGATCCACGGCGCTGCGGAGAACGCGGCCTTGCCCGACGTCGTGCGCGAGGCCGCCGTGCACGCTCTACTGCGCTCGGGCGAGCCGCATAGATCCCGCGGCCTCGCCCTTCTCCGCCGTTTCGCCTGCGATCCACAGCTCGCGGGTGCAGTACGTGTCCGGGCGGCTCAAGCACTGGAGTTTGCAGGCGCTTTGCCGGCAGCGAGGGAAAGCCTCACTTTCCTGTCACAGGACGAGGCGTTCCTCCACGAGCATCACCGCAACATGGCCGAGCAGCTACTGAGCGACGCCCCCGGGTGGATCTCGCTACCTCACAGGCCAGCCGCCGGCCCCTCACCCATCGATCTACGCCCGATTCCAGCAGACCTATCCATCGAGGAGGAATATGCAGAGGACTTGAGCACCCCGCCGGGCTTCATGGAGTCCCCTCGCGACTCAGATCAGGTGGTGCCATGGTCCGCCGAGGCAGGTCTCCTGGACCTGCCCGTCGACATCTCTGCGCTTCTGTCTCTCTCTCCGACGGCGGATGAAGAAAAGGTGGCCGCAGCAGCAGTCCGGGCGGTGGCCGCAGATTTGTTCTGCATCCTGCGAGGGCAGTCCCCACCTGGCGCACGTCAGGCTGCAAGCGCATGGTCGCGGCTCGCGAAGTGGCTCGGCACCCGACCTGCGCCTCCACATTCCGCGCACGCGGCATCGGTGATACGGCTCCTGGAAGCCGTCACTGGTCACCAACACCAGATGGATGACCGACCCGGCCTTCTCGTCAGCCATCCACAGCGAGCCGTCCTGGCCGCGCTGCTGCTGCGAGCTCAGCCTGAGCACCAGCTGGCCGGGCTGCGGCTACTGACTGGGCCGATGGCCATCTGGGACGTGAACGTCGTCCGATTCTTGCTGCAGGTCGCGGCCTCGTACCAACCAGGGCTACGCGAGCAGGTGGTCGCCCAGCATTGCCGCATTCTGCTGGACTCGCGCCTACCGAATCTATGCAGGCAAGACATTCTGATGTCGGTCCGGAGCATCGACGCCGATGCTGCGGCCACCTTCCTCACCCAGCGCTGCACAGCCGACCCCTACATGGTGACCACGAATGTCCTCTGGCTGGGCCGCCAATACCGAGCGGAAGCGGTGGGCTACGTGCAGCGTAGGGCCCTCGGCTCGCTGGATGGCGTACTCGAAAGCTGGTGCAATGCAGCCAGCGTCCTGCTGGGGACCGGCTCGCGCGGTGACCGTGAGGAAATGGCCCGCATATTGAAGGAGGTTGCGCTTCGTACGGAGGTTGGCTCTACGCAAGCGCTTGCCGTGACCGCAGTCCTCGCCAGTCACAATCGGGCGGAGGCAGGGCCCTGTGCGGGACACATAGCGAGCTCCGCTGCGGCATCCGACACGCACCGAATGGCAGCGGCCAGCCTCCTTGCCCGCCTCGGCGCCGGGCCGGACTACGAATCAGTCGTCCTGAACGTTCTCGACAGGCTTGACGCCCAACAGCCACCCCAGGGGGCAGTGGCTTTCGCCGCCGAGGTCGCATGTATCAGCTCGACAGTACGTGATCGGTCCGAGGCATTCCTGCGCACCTGTCTGGAGTCTGGTTCGGTCGGACTCCCCACGGAGCTGGTTGTGGCCGAGCTGGCCAGTCTCGGCCCCTCCGCCCGAGCCCGCCTTTGCCGCGATCTTGTACGGCTACTACGAGGCTCAACGGACCGGCGGCAGTGGTCTGGGCTTCTGGAGGGCATCGCCCTGCTCGGGCCCGACTTGCACGAGGCCACCCAAACCCTGCTGTCTAGCCGAGTTCGGACATCGGAAACCGCGGCTGATCGCTTTGGTGCCATAGACCTCATCAATCACCTGAATTGGCAAGGCTCTGGAGCTCAAGCAGCGGCGCTCCTAACGACCTTGGCCGACACCGAATCCGAGCCTCCGACGACGCGCGCCCTCGCAGCACGCCGCCTATACAAGTACGGTCCGCAGCACCTCCCTACAGCGCTGTGCACCTTGCAGGCTCTAGCTGCAAATCACCACATCTTGCCGCCTCTGTTGAGCATCCAGATCGCAAGAGAACTCGCCACCGTCGGTGCCATCGAGCAAGCCGAACAGGTGCTCGCCACGCTTGCCCGGAACAGGGCCCTGTTGGAACCCGACCGAGTCGAGGCCGCGCTACTGCTGCTGGTCCTTGATCCCTCCTGCTCAGGAAGCACAAGGCAGACGCTCGCCGCTATGGCCCATGACCGGCGACTCTCCGCCGATACCCGAAGTTGGGCTGCCGAGGCACCATCAGCCCTAGCCCGGAGTAATCGGCACGCCGCTCTGCTGGGTCAGGCCCGTCGGCCAGCTCCGCACGGCTGAAGGGCTGCGGTGCCGCCATGGTGCGCACTTATATCGGCGGTCGGCAGTCCAGCGTCATGGCGGATGGGTTAAAGGCCAGCCGCGTCTTCATCCGCGCTTTCGGCCGCATCAAGGTTCCTGGCGCCCGCCGAAACTGGACCGCCGCGAAGTCGCAAGGCGCTCGTCCGACCTGCCCCGGCCCACTCCTCCCCGTCGAGGTCGGGAGCGGCTTCCAGAGGCGTGTCACGCTGCTTCTCCGAGGCCGGCATCCAGAATCCGGGCAGCCTTGGTGATGTTCCCCGGCATCAGGGGCCGATAGGTTCGATACGTCTCCTCGATGGACTTGTGCCCCATCCATTCCGCTACGTCGGTGATGGGTTAACCCGAGCCCGTGCAGGGCGTGGCTATTCCCGGCCGCCGCTGCTGCGTATGCCAGGTCCTCGGCGCGCTGATGGTGACCTCGTCCTTCGCTGTACCATGACATCCGCTCGAGAGCCTTCGGGTGCTTCGCAGCGGCAGCCGCACTGTAGAAACACGCGGCAGTGGCGTGGTCACGGTGATAGCGCGATGGGCCGCAGCCTGCGGCTGGCCGGCCGGGCGCAGTCAGAGAGCTTGTGCGGGGGAAGACGCAGCCGCACGTCTCGTGGCCGGTCCAGCGTGGAAGTTCTTCAACCGGTGGGTTGCCCGCTCCGCTGTCCAAGCCCTAGCGATTCACTCTCTCGTAGCGCGTTGGATCGAGGCATGCTCCGTGGAGCCCTGTCGGCCCGCCCCTCGTTTGTGTGCCGGCTCGCCGCCGCCACGGGCCATCGGGCAGGGACCCACTCCGCGCCGACCAAGATCCGGGCCATACGCGGACCAGCCGCCTGCAGCCGGGTCGAATCGTGGCCGTTTCCGCTGGTCAGCGGCCATGCGAGGCGTGTACCACCAGCACACGAAGAACCTGCTGGCCTGCAGTCTCAGGATGTGCGGGAACTGGGGCCGGGGATCGCCAGTGGTGTGGGTGTCAGGGTGCTGAGGTCGGTGGCGTCGCCGGGACGGGCCAAGTAGAGCCGGTACGACTCTCCGTCAGCGGGGCGGAGCGTGACCTTCTGCCCCTCCGCGTGGCCCGCGGCCAAGGCGTGCAGGACCTGTTCGGCGTCTTCCGCCCGGACGTGGGGGTGGTAGATGTGGACGGGACCGAGCGGTAGCTCGCGGTCGGCGAGCGGGAGGTTGAAGGTCGGCAGCAGTGCTCTGTTGGCCGCGCCTTCGCCCATCAGGAGTGCGCGCAGGGCTGGGGAGTCCTGGCCGTTGAGTTCTATGGTCAGGCTGGCGAGGAACGGGTTGGCGACGCAGTGTCCCTCGATGAGGAGTCGGGCGATGCGCAGTAGTACGCGGTCGGCCGGCCGTAGCTCGCTGGGGACGGAGAAGTAGTGGCATGCGTGCTGCTGGACGACGTGCAGGTCTTCCACGGTCAGCCGGAGCCTGGCGAGCCGTTCGATGTCGTCACGGGTGACAGCGGCCCCGGGGAATGCGCCTGAAGCCAGCTCCTGGCCATTGAGGCGGAGGTGGAAGGCGCTTCCTTCCAAGACCAGATCGTAGATGTCGAGTGCCTGGAGCGCGTCGGAGCAGGATAGCCCGGTCAAGTCGACGTCGCAGTTCGCCGCTGTCGGTACGCCTGCGTCGTCGGCGTGGTAGATCGTGAGCCGGAAGCCGGTGAACGCAAGGTCGAGGCTGCTGCCGAGTTGGCCCTTGCCGTGGGCGCGCACAGTCCCCTCGTGCGCCGATCGCACCTTCCCGGCATCGTCGAGGAAGACCAGCTCGGCACTCTGGCCCTCGCCTGGTGCGGGCGACACCGGTGCCATCCGCACCTCGGCGTTCTCTCCGTCGAGGTGGAGCCAATCGGGGCCGTGCACGCTGAGCTCCTCGATGGCTGACGCGGGGAGGACGAGTTCCTCGGCCGTGCCGAATCCCACGACGCGCCGCACCGCCGCCGCCAAACCCGGATCGGCGTCCCTCAGGTGGCCGCGGACGGTGAAGTAGATCGGGCTCACCTGCTGCGCACGGGGGTGTTTCGGCCGCAGGGTCTGCACTACGGCGCCGTTACGATAGGCGACGTCGATGGACCAGTGCAGATCGAGGCGGTCGATCCGCCGGCCCAGAGCACCAACCCGTTGGGCGATGTCGTCGGTCCCGCCCGCCAGGAACGCCAGTTCCGCCCTGTAGTCGCGCGCCGCCTCCCTCAAATCGTCCCGGATGAACGAGCTCTCCAGGTCCGCGTGCAGGGCCAGCTTGTCGTCCAGCCAGGCCCGGTCCAGGACACGGATACGCGGCCGCTCGGCGCCGGTGCCGAGGTTGTTGACGAAGGCGCGCTCCTGCGGCGTTAGCGCACAGGGGACGACCAGCACCCAGTCATCAGGGTCGTGCTCCACGGCTTTCTGAAACGACCGTTTGATGCCCGCCCTGCGACCTTGGTACGAGCCGGGGAAGCCGTCCGGGAAGTACTTCAGCTGGTAGATCCACACACGGCCGTCCACGCTCACTTTGATGTCGATGCCGCCGTCGCCGCCGCGCCCGTTCATCACCTCCACTTCGGCGTCCTCGGCGTAGAGCCGGTGCACCAACGCCTCCACGATGCGGTCGAACCGAGGCTGGGTGAGGTGGTCCCAATCGATCGCCATGTGAGTGCGCCTCCTATGCCGGTGCTCAAGCGTCTCACCACCCGCTGACACTCGGCGTCGCAGCGGCAGGCTGCGGACCCGATGCGCGCCGAAGGTCGGAGTTCAACGCTGCGTAGTCAGCACCGAACCAGCACGGGAGGGGGGATGAGGTGGGATGACGTGGGCTTTTGGTCAGCACCGAACCAGCACGGGAGTCAGCACCGGCCTTCCAAAACGGGCGGAATTCTGCAAATCCGGCGCCATACGGAAGGGGCCCCTCCGTGGGCGAAAATGAGCCAGCGGCTGGTGAGTGGTGATGTGGCACACAAGGTGGGCTGGGATTGTGATGGTCTGCCACATATGCCGTTGACCTGGGGACTTCTACGTTGTGGCGACACCCGACGTCCCCGCAGACCCCCTGGAAGTGGTGCACATGGTCTCCCCCGCAGCGAGCAGAACGAGCCCGTCCGGCATACGGAGGATCGTCGCCGCCAGTCTCGTCGGGACCACCATCGAGTGGTACGACTTCTTCCTCTACGGATCCGCCGCCGCCCTCGTCTTCAACACCCTGTTCTTCCCGGCCGACGACCCCCTCGTCGGGACCCTGCTGGCGTTCCTCACCTATGCCGTCGGGTTCGCCGCGCGGCCGCTCGGCGGGGTGGTGTTCGGGCACTTCGGGGACCGGGTCGGGCGCAAGCGGCTGTTGGTGGTGAGTCTGCTGATGATGGGCGGGGCCACCTTCGCCATCGGGCTGCTGCCCACGCATGCCGGCGTCGGCGCCCTCGCGCCCGTGTTACTGACCCTGCTGCGGCTGGTGCAGGGGTTCGCGCTGGGCGGGGAGTGGGGCGGGGCCGTGCTGCTGGTCGCCGAGCACGGGGACGACCGCCGCCGGGGGTTCTGGGCCTCTTGGCCGCAGGCCGGGGCGCCCGGCGGGAACCTGCTCGCCACCGGGGTGCTGGCGCTGCTGGCAGCCGTGCAGTCGGACGAGGCGTTCCTCGCCTGGGGCTGGCGGGTGCCGTTCCTGCTGTCCGGGGTGCTGGTGATGGTCGGACTGTGGATCCGGATCTCGGTGTCGGAGTCGCCGGCGTTCCTGGAGGCGCGGGCGCGGGCGGAGGCCGAGGAGGCGGCGGGGCACAAGCAGCGGCCGCCGGTGCTCGAGGTGTTCCGGGTGCACGGGCGGGAGGTCGTGACGGCGATCGGCGTGCGGCTCGGGGAGAACGTCTCGTACTACGTCCTGACCGCCTTCCTGCTCGTCTACGTCACCGTGCACCTGCACCTGCCCAAGTCGGACGCCCTCAACGCGGTGCTGATCGGTTCGGCGGTGCACTTCGTGACGATCCCGCTGTGGGGTGCGCTGTCGGACCGGATCGGGCGGCGGGCGGTGACGCTGGTGGGGTCGGTCGGGATGGCCGTGTGGGCGTTCGCGTTCTTCGCGCTGCTCGACTCGCGGTCCTTCGCGGTGATCGCCGTCGCCGTCACGGCGGGGCTGCTGCTGCACGGGGCGATGTACGGGCCGCAGGCGGCGTTCATCTCGGAGATGTTCGATACCCGGGTGCGGTACTCCGGGGCGTCGATGGGCTCCCAGCTGGCCTCGCTGCTCGGCGGGGCGCTCGCGCCGATCGTCGCCGTCGAACTGCTCAAGGACTACGGCTCGTCCGTTCCGGTGTCCGTGTACCTGTGCGCGGCGGCGCTGGTCACGACGGTGGCCGCCGTGGCCGCCCGGGAGACCAGGGGCCGCAGTCTCACCGGGGCGCGGAGGACCGCACCAGTGGCCACGGCCGGTACCCCGAGCGGGCGTTGAGGGGCGGCCCCGTATGCTCGGCGGCGTGAGCGACGCGGGGCTGCGGGAGCTGCTCGGGCTGCTGGCCCAGGGCGCGCCGGCCGAGGAGTTCTCCCGGCCGGCCGCGGCCGCGCGCGCGGCGGGCGCGTCCGCGGCCGAGGTGGCCGCCCTGGAGGAGGCCACCGGGGTGGCCCTGGAGATCCACCGGACGCTGGCCCAGCACCGCACGCGCGAGGCGGAGCTGACCGCGCTGTTCGACACGGCGGGTGACCTCGCGGCGCTGCGGGACCTGGACTCGGTGCTGCGGGCCATCACCCACCGGGCCAAGCAGCTGCTGCACACCGACGTCACCTATCTCTCCCTCAACGACGAGGCGGCCGGCGACACCTTCATGCGGGTCACGGACGGTTCGGTGTCGGCGGCGTTCCAGCAGCTGCGGCTCGGCATGGGCGAGGGGCTGGGCGGGCTGGTCGCGCAGACCGCCCGCCCCTACGCCACCGGCGACTACCAGCGCGACCCCCGCTTCCGGCACACCGGGCCCATCGACAGCGCGGTCGGCGAGGAGGACCTGCACGCCATCCTGGGGGTGCCGCTGCGGCTGGGCGCCCGGGTGATCGGGGTGCTGTTCGCCGCCGACCGCAGCCCGCGCGAGTTCGGCCCGCGCGAGGTGGCGCTGCTGTCCTCGCTCGCCGACCACGCGGCCATCGCCATCGACGGGGCCCGGCTGCTGGAGGAGACCCGCCGGGCGCTGGCCGAACTGGGCGTCGCCTCCCGCACCATCCAGGAGAACAGTGACGCCCTGCGCCGCGCGGAGGAGGCGCACGACCGGCTCACGGGCCTGGTGCTGCGCGGCGGGGACCTGGGCGAGGTGGCGGCGGCCATCGGCGCACTCCTCGACGGGGGCACGCTCGTCCACGACGCCGAGGGCGTGGAGCTGGCCCGTTCGCGGACCCGTGCCGCGGCGCCGCCCGACCGGGCCGTGACCGCCTCCCGGACCAGCGGCCGGGCCGTCGCCGCGGACGGGAGCTGGGTGTGCGCCGTCCTGGCCGGCCCCGAGCTCCTGGGCAGCGTGACCCTCACCGGGCGGCCCGGTCTGGACGCGGCCGGGCGGCGGCTGTTCGAACGGGCGGCCATGGTCACGGCCCTGCTGCTGCTCCTGCGGCGGTCGGTCGCGCAGACCGAGGACCGGATCCGCGGGGAGCTGCTCGGTGATCTGCTGGGCCCGTCCGGGGATCCGGCGGGGCTGACCGAGCGCGCCCGCCGGCTGGGGGTCGATCTGGCCCGCCCGCACGCCTTGTTCGTGCTGCACAGCGACACCGCCCCGCGTCCGCGCCTGCTCGCGGCCGCCGCGCACCAGGCCCGGGAGCGCCGGGGCCTGGCGGGGGTCCACCACGACCACGCGGTGCTGCTGGCGCCCTCTCAGGAGACGGGTGC
Organism: Streptomyces sp. 3211.6; assembly: GCF_003634815.1. Classification (NCBI taxonomy): domain Bacteria; kingdom Bacillati; phylum Actinomycetota; class Actinomycetes; order Kitasatosporales; family Streptomycetaceae; genus Streptomyces; species Streptomyces sp. 3211.6. Next base: position 926,627 of record NZ_RBXC01000001.1, read on the forward strand.
GGACGCCGCCGGGCTGGCGGCGGCGCTGGGCAGGGCCCTGGGCGCCCCGGTGACGGTCGGCGCGGCGCGGGCCGGGGGAGGTCCGGCGGCGCTGCCCGCCGCGCACGCGGAGGCCCTGCGCTGTCTGACGACCCTGTGCGCCCTGGGCCGGGCCGGTGACGGCAGCACGCTCGCCGAACTCGGTTTCCTCGGCGTCCTGCTGGGCGACCGGCCGGACCTGTCCGGGTACGTCAGGTCGGCGCTCGGGCCCCTGCTGGACTACGACGCCCGGCGCGGCAGCGAGCTGGTGCACACCCTTCGGGTCTACTTCGCCTCGGGGATGAGCCAGGCGCGGGCGAAGGAGGTGCTGCACGTGCACGTGAACACCGTGGTGCAGCGTCTGGAGCGGATAGGCCGCCTCCTGGGTCCCGACTGGCAGTCGCCCGACCGCGCCCTGGAGCTCCAGCTCGCCCTGCGCCTGCACCAGGTGTCCGTACCTCAGACTCCGACCCATGACCTTTGATTCATTGCAGGATCGTGAATACGATCTTTCATAGCAAGCCAATACCGGGATCCATCCCTACTGTTCAGAGGTATCTCGCTTGACGCGTTCCTCTACCACTGGATCCCACGATGTCTGCAGCAACACCGCGCCGCCGTACCGCGCTCGCCCTCACCACCACCGCCGCCACCCTCGCGCTGCTCCTCTCCGGCTGCGGGCTCGGCGCCTCGGACGGCAAGCGCATCCGCGTGGGCGTCTCCGGCGACTCCCCCGAGTGGGACGTCCTCGCCAAGGAGGCGAAGAAGGAGGGCCTGACCGTCGAGACGGTCGTGTTCGACGACTACTCGCTGCCCAACAAGGCCCTCAGCGCCGGCGACATCGACCTGAACGCCTTCCAGCACCTGGTCTTCCTCGCCCAGTCGAACACCGCGAACAAGACCGACATCACCCCCGTCGCCGCCACCACCGTGGTCCCGCTCGGCCTGTACTCCGGCAAGCACAAGCAGCTCGCCGACCTCCCCGACGGGGCCTCGGTCACCCTGCCCAACGACCCCTCCAACCAGGGCCGCGCCCTGCACGTCCTGGAGCAGGCGAAGCTCATCACCCTCAAGCCCGGCGCCGGGCTCTTCGCCACCCCCGACGACATCACCGCCAACCTCCGGCACGTGAAGATCACCCCGGTCAACGCCCAGCAGACCCCCCGCACCCTCCAGGACGCGGACGCGGCCGTCATCAACGACGGGGTCGCGGAACTCGCCGGGATCAAGGCCGACACCGCCCTGTTCAAGGACGATCCGGCGAGCCCCCAGGCCCTGCCGTACCTCAACGTCATCGCCGCCCGCGCCGACCGGAAGGACGACGCGGACTTCCGGAAGATCGCGGAGCTCTACGCCTCCGGGCCCGTGCAGGACGAGGTCCGCCGCACCAGCAACGGCACCGCCCACCACATCGAGCTGCCCGCCCCCGAGCTGCAGGCCGAGCTCGGCCGCATCACGAAGCAGCTGGCCCGGTGACCGCCCCCGGCACCCCCGCACCCCCGGTCGTCGAACTGCGCGACGTCCGCAAGGAGTTCCCCGGTGGGTCCGTCGCCGTCGACGGGGTGAGCCTGACCGTCGACGCGGGCACCGTCTTCGGCGTCGTCGGCCACAGCGGCGCGGGCAAGTCCACCCTGCTGCGCCTGGTCAACGGCCTGGAGGAACCTACCTCGGGCAGCGTCCTGGTGGGCGGCCAGGACCTCGCCGCCCTCGGCGAGCGCGGACTGCGCCCCGTGCGCAGGGAGATCGGCATGGTCTTCCAGCAGTTCAACCTCTTCCGCTCGCGCACCGTCCTCGGCAACGTCCTCTACCCGCTGCGCCTGGCCGGACTGGACCGCGCGGCCGCCCGGGCGCGCGCCGAGGAGACCCTCGACTTCGTCGGACTGTCCGGGCACGGCGGGCGCTACCCCGAGCAGTTGTCGGGCGGACAGCGCCAGCGCGTCGGCATCGCCCGCGCCCTGGCCACCCGTCCCGGGGTGCTGCTGTGCGACGAGGCCACCTCCGCCCTCGACCCGCAGACCACCGGCGAGGTGCTGGCCCTGCTCCGCCGGGTCAACCGCGAGCTCGGGGTCACCATCCTGCTGGTCACCCACGAGATGGAGGTCGTCCGCGGCCTCTGCGACCGGGTGGCCGTCATGGAGGAGGGCAGGGTGGTGGAGAGCGGCGAGGTCTACGAGGTGTTCGCGCGCCCGCGCCACGCCACCACGGCCGCCTTCGTCCGCTCCGCCCTGCACAGCGCCCCGGAGGGGCCGCTGCTGGAGCGGCTGCGCGCGCGTCATCCCGGGCGCCTGGTCACCGTGCCGGTGGTCGACGGCGTCCCGGCCATGGACGCCCTCGCGCCGCTGCTGCGCGGGCACGGGGTCGACTTCGCCTTCGTGCACGGCGGGGTCGGCGAGGTGCGCGGGCGCCCGCTGGGCAGCGTGACCCTCGAACTGCGGGGTGAGGAGGCCGCGGTCGAAGCGGTGGCCGCGGGCCTCGCCACCGCGTCCGCGTCGCCGTCCACCTCCCCGTCCGCGGCCGCCTCCGCTTCCGCGGCCGGTGTGAAAGCGGGTGCGCGGTGAGGGCGGACTGGAGCACCTTCTGGCCGAAGGTCCTCGACGCGACCGGCGAGACCGTCTACATGGTGCTGATCACCCTGGCGCTCTCCACCGTCGGCGGCCTGGCGGTCGGTCTCGCCCTCTACGCCACGCGCAAGGGCGGGGTACTGCCGAACCGGGCCGTACACGCGGTGCTGGGCACGTTCATCAACGTCATCCGCCCCGTCCCCTTCATCATCGCGATCGTGGCCCTGGCCCCGGTCACCCGGGCGGTGGTCGGCACGATGATCGGCACCGACGCCGCCGTCTTCCCGATGACGATCGTGGCCACCTTCGGCATCGCCCGGATCGTGGAGTCCAACCTGCTCTCCGTCGAGCCGGGCGTCATCGAGGCGGCCCGCTCCATGGGCGCCGGCCCGCTGCGCATCCTGCTCACGGTGCTCGTCCCCGAGGCGCTCGGGCCGCTGGTGCTCGGGCTGACGTTCATGCTCGTCGCGCTCATCGACTTCTCCGCGGTGGCGGGGACGGTCGGCGGCGGCGGGGTGGGCAACCTGGCCATGACGTACGGGTACTTGCGCTTCGACACCTCGGTGATGGTGGTCACCGTGCTGGTGCTGATCGCCCTCGTGCAGTCGGCGCAGCTGCTCGGGAACCTGGTCTCGCGCAGGATCCTCAGGCGCTGAACGGCGGGGCGGCGGCGCCCCCTCCTCGGAAAGGGGACGCCGCCGCCGGTCTGCCGACGTTCCGTCAGTAGGTGTAGCTCAGACCCGACTTGTACGGGTCAGGGTGCCGAAGTTCACCCAGACGGCTCAGGCCGCCAGCGCCGTGGTCACCACGAGCGGGGGACGCTCCCGCTCGGCGGTCCAGGGGCGGCTTCGGACCAGGTCCGGGTCGGCGGTCTCCAGCGCCTCCGCGACCGTCGGGCGCTCCTGGACCACCTCCCGGAAACCGGCCCGTTCCAGCAGCCCGGGGAGCCTGCCGACGGGCCAGGCGTGGTTCCGCACCTCCTGCCAGGAGCCGTCGGTGCGCCGCAGCCGCACGGTCAGGCCCTGGCCCGGCGTGTGGACCGTGCCGGGATCGCCGATCCGCAGGGAGGCGTACTCCGCGCCCCCGCAGTCGGGGTCGGTGGACAGCAGGACGAACGGTCCTCCGGGGCGCAGCAGCCGGCGGACCTCGGTGAACACCGACAGCACCGCCGGCTCGTCCGGCAGCGAGGCGAGGACGTGGCTGCACATCACCGCGTCGGCGCAGGCGTCGTCGAGGCCCTCCGTCCGCCCGTCCTCGACCAGGTGGAACTCAGCGACGGCGGTTCCGGCGGCGCGGGCCAGTGCCAGCATCTCGGGCGAGGCGTCCACCCCGATCACCCGCGCGCCCAGCTGCCGGGCCGCCTGGTCGGCCACCTTGCCGGGCCCGCAGCCGTAGTCGACCAGGACGGCGCCCGCGCCGATCCGGCGGGACAGGGCCCGGAAGACGAAGGGGTAGCCGAGCAGCCAGTCCGTGGCCGCCTCCACCGCGGCGAAGGCCCGCGCGCCCTCGCTCCCGGACCAGGCCGCGCCGGCCCCTCGGGGGTCCCACGTCCGTTCGTCGCTCACAGCTCCACTATCGGCCCACCGTGGGGACCGGGCACGGTGGCCGCGCCGGTGGCGGCCGGGTCGGGGCGGAGGGCGGGCGCGGCCAGGGCGGCGAAGGCGCAGCAGGCCACGGGCAGCAGCAGGGCCGGGCCGAGCGGTACGAGGCGGGTGAGCGGGCCGATCACGGCGGGGCCGGCGAGCATGCCGAGGTAGCCGAGGCCCGCGACGCGCGAGACGTTGGCCCCGGCGGCGTCGGGGTCGGCGTGGCCCGCCGCGCTGAACAGCTGGGGGACGCAGCCGGAGAGGCCCGCGCCGAAGAGGGTCCAGCCGGCCAGGGCCACCGGCGCGGCGGCCGCGGCGACGGCCAGGGCGAGGCCGGCCCCGGCGAGCGCGGCGCCGTAGCGCAGGACGGCGACGGGACCGGTCCGTGCGGTGATGCGGTCGGTGAGGAGCCGGCCGGCGGTCATGGCGGTGGCGAAGGCCCCGTAGGCGAGGGCGGCGGTGGCTGCGGGCGCGCCGAAGGAGTCGCGCAGGTGGAGCACGCTCCAGTCGTTGGCGACGCCCTCGCAGAGCATCAGGAGGAAGGCCAGGACGGCGAGCATCCGGATGCGCGGCGGGGTCCGGCGGCGGGTGGGGGCGGCCGCGGGGTGCGGGGTGGCGGCCGCGGGTTCCCCGGGCAGGAGGGCGGGGGCGAGCAGGAGCGCGAGGAGGAGGCCGCCGAGGGCTGTGGCGCCCAGGGTGGCGGCGGGGGGAGTTCCGGCGCCGAGGGCGAGGGCTCCGGCCAGGGCGGCGAGGACGCCGCCGATGGAGAACACGGCGTGGAAGGCCGACATGACGGGCCGGCCGTAGCCGCGTTCGACCTGGACGGCGTGGGTGTTCATGGCGACGTCCAGGCAGCCGTTGCCGAAGCCGAGCAGCAGCAGGGCCCCGCCGAGGGAAGGGGCGTCGACGGCCAGGGCGGGCAGCACCACCGCGGCGCTGCACAGCCCCGCGCCGGCGGGGACGACCAGGCGGGCGCCGAAGCGGTCGGTGAGCGGGCCGGCGATCCGCATCCCGGCGAAGGCCCCGGCCCCCAGGAGGAGCAGGAGCCAGCCGAGCAGGGCGTGGCCGACGCCGGTGCGCTGTTCCACCGGGGGGATGTGGACGATCCACATCCCCATGACGAATCCGTTGAGGGCGAAGCAGGCCGTGGTGGCGGCGCGCGCCTTCCTGAGTGTGGTCATCTCCATGAGATCGAACATATCAAACATCATTCGTGTTCGAAACTTGCGTTTCAAACACGCTGGCTGTTCAATCGGAGTATGAGTGCAGACCGCCTGAGGCAGATCACCGACGCCGTGCGCGCCGGTGGCAGCCGTAGCGTCGCCGAGCTCGCGGAGCTCACCGGCGCCTCCGAGATGACGATCCGCCGCGACCTGGAGGCCCTCGCCGAGCAGGGGGTGCTGGAGCGCTACCGGGGCGGGGCCCGCAGCCTGCTGCTGCGCGGCGAGGAGGCCCCGTTCCCGCTGCGCGCCCGCGACGGGCTGGAGGTGAAGCGCCGCCTGGCCGCCGAGGTCGCCGCCCTGCTCGCGGACGGGGAGTCGGTCGTCCTGGACAGCGGGACCACCTGCCTGGAGGTGGCCCGCGCGCTGCACCACCGCAGGCTGACGGTCATGCCGCTGTCCCTGCACGCCGCCAACGCCCTGGCCGACGCGCCCCGCCTGACGCTGCTCCTCCCCGGCGGGGCGCCGCGCCGCGGGGAGCTCGCACTGACCGGGCCGCTGACGGAGGCCTCGCTCGCCGCGCTGCGGTTCGACACCGCGGTGATCGGCTGCTGCGGGCTGTCGGCGGCGGACGGGCTGACCGCCTACGACCTGGCCGACGCCGCCGTCAAACGCGCGGCGATCGCCTCGGCCCGCCGGGTCGTCGCCGTCACCGAGTCCGTGAAGCTCTCGCGCACCGCCCTCGCCCATGTCCTGCCGGCCTCCGCGCTGCACGCCGTCGTCACCGACCGGGCGGCGCCGCAGGACGCGACCGACGCGCTGGCGGCGGCCGGCGTCACCGTACGGAAGGTGTGACGGGATGACCCGGCTCGTCGAGGCGGCCGGAGCCGAGCGGGCGCCGTTCAGGCCCTCGGCCCGGCCTGAGGGTGCGGCCGAGGGCGGCCGTCACCGCGCGCCGGGGGCGTCGGCCAGGAGTTCGGGGCCGTTGTTGCGGACGTTGTTGACGGCCGTGGTGACCGCGCGGGCCGCCAGGCGGCCCGCGGCCGGGGTGGTCAGGAGGGCGCGCAGGGCGGACGGGTCCTCGTGCGCGGGGTCGAGCCAGGCGTCGTAGTGCGCCGGGGTGACGGCCAGCGGCATGCGGGGGTGGACGCGGCCCGCGGCGTCGGTGGCCTCGGTGGTGATGACGGTGCAGGTCGACCACCAGGCGGCCGGGTCCTCCGGGTCCGGGACGGCGGGGTCGCGCCAGAACTCGTACAGGCCCGCCATCGCCATCACCGAGCCGTCCTGCGGGCTGATGAAGTACGGCTGCTTGTAGGCCTTCGCGGTGGCGGTGGCCGGGACGGCCTCCCACTCGTAGAAGCCGTCGGCGGGCAGCAGGCAGCGGCGTCTGGCGAAGGCACGGCGGTAGGCGGGCTTCTCCGCCACCGTCTCGACCCGGGCATTGATCATTCTGGCCCCGCCGTCCGGGCTCTTGGACCAGGACGGCACCAGCCCCCAGCGAAGGGCCCGCAACTGCCGCTCCAGGACCCCGCTCTGCCGGTCCGCCCGCTCCAGCACCGCCCACACCGGGTCGGTGGGGGCGACGTTCCAGCTGGGCGGGAGGACCAGGTCGGGGGCGGGCGGGACGGCGTCGAAGAGGCCCGTCAGGTCCTCGGGGCTGCGAGTGGAGACGTAACGGCCGCACATGGCCCCAGCCTCCCACGCGCCGCCGGCCCGGGCGCGGCGCCGGGTGGGCGGGTCGGGCCGGCGGGCCGGGTCAGGCCGGGCCGCCCTTGAGGGGGCGGCCGAACTGCTCGTCCAGGACGGAGAGGCGGCGCCAGTACTCGTCCTCGTCGATCTCGCCGGAGGCGAAGCGCCGGCCCAGGACGGCGATCGGCGAGGGGCCGCCGTACGCGGCCTCGCGGGCCGCCTGCCACGGTGCCCGGCGGCCGCCGCGCCAGGCGGTGCGGCGCAGCACGGTGACGACCGTGACCACGACCGCCGCCCAGATCAGGGGGGCGAACAGGATCCACGGGCCGGGTCCGTCGTAGGCGAGGGTGGTGAGGGGGTTCATGGTGGTTCAGCTCCTCGGGAGTGCCGGTGTCTCGTTCTGGTCCGAGAGTGGCCCCCGGGAGGGGTCCGGGGCGTCGTACGGCCGGCTGCACCTCGGGTACTTCCGCGGGAGTACGCGGGATCGGGGAGCGGGGGGACGGGGCGGTCGTCAGCCCAGCCAGCCCGGCCGGACCAGGCCGGACTCGTAGGCCAGGACCACCAGCTGGGCCCGGTCGCGGGCGCCCAGCTTGACCATCGTGCGGCTGACGTGCGTCTTCGCGGTGAGCGGGCTGACGACCAGGCGGCGGGCGATCTCCTCGTTGGACAGGCCCATGCCGACCAGGGCCATGACCTCCCGCTCACGGTCGGTGAGCCGCTCCAGCCCCTCGGCGGAGGCCGGTTCGCGGGACCGGGCGGCGAACTCGGAGATCAGGCGGCGGGTGACGCCCGGGGAGAGCAGGGCGTCTCCGGCGACCACCGCCCGCACCGCGCGCAGGAGTTCCGCGGGCTCGGTGTCCTTGACCAGGAAGCCGGAGGCGCCGGCGCGGATCGCCTCGAAGACGTACTCGTCGAGCTCGAAAGTCGTCAGCATGACCACCCGGGTGCCGGCGAGCGTGCCGTCGGCGGTGATGGCGCGGGTGGCGGCGAGCCCGTCGGTTTCCGGCATGCGGATGTCCATCAGGACCACGTCGGGGCGCAGTTCCCGGGCCAGCCGGACCGCCTCCCGCCCGTCGGCCGCCTCGCCGGTCACCTCGATGTCGGGCTGGGCGTCGAGCAGGGCCCGGAACCCTGCGCGTACGAGCAGCTGGTCGTCGGCGAGCAGGACGCGGATCACGGGGCCTCCCGGTCGGGGTCGGGGTCCAGCGGGAGGGTCGCCTGTATACGGAAGCCGCCGTCGGGGCGCGGGCCGGCCTCGATGCCGCCGCCGAGGGCGGCGGCCCGCTCCCGCATCCCGGCGAGGCCGTTGCCGCTGCCGCCGGCGGGGCTGCCGGTGGCCGGGCCGTCGTCGTCGACCCGCAGTTCAAGGGCCTCGGGCCGCCAGCCGATGCGGATGCGGGCGGTGCGCGATCCGGAGTGCCGTACGACGTTCGTCAGGGCCTCCTGGAGGATGCGGAAGGCGGCGAGGTCCGCTCCCGGCGGCAGGGTCCGGGCCCGCCCGACGGTCTCGGTATCGACCCTGAGCCCCGTGGCTGCGGCCTGCTCGACCAGCTCGGGGAGCCGGTCGAGGCCCGGGGCCGGGGCACGCGGGGCGGCGCCGGGGGCGCGGAGGGTGTCGAGGGCCTGGCGGATTTCGCCGAGCGCCTCCTTGCCGGCGGCCTTGATGGTGGTCAGGGCCGTGCGGGCCTGCTCGGGGTCGGTGTCGAGCAGGGCCAGTCCCACCCCCGCCTGGACGTTGATCACCGAGATGCTGTGGGCGAGGACGTCATGCAGCTCGCGGGCGATCCGCAGCCGTTCCTCGTCGGCCCGGCGGCCCGCGGCGGCCGCCCGCTCGGCCCGCTCGCGCGCCCACTGCTCGCGGCGCAGCCGGACCAGCTCGAAGACGGCGAACATGGCGAGCACCCAGGCCGTGACGCCCAGCTCCTGCCCCCAGGGGGCCGGACCGTCCCCCGCGGGAGGCAGCCGGCGGTACAGCCAGTGGGCGATGAGCAGGTGCCCGGCCCAGAGCAGGCCCGCCGCGCCCCAGGCGGCCCCGCGGTGCCCGGCGACGACGGCCGCGAAGCAGGCCACCGCCACGGCGGCGAAAACGGGGCCGTACGGGAAGCCGGCCGCGAGGTACACCAGGGTGACGGCGCTGACCCCGTACGCGACGGCGACCGGGTACCGGTGCCGTACCACCAGCAGGGCGGGGCCGGTCAGGAGCAGGATCCGGGCGAAGGCGTCCAGCGGGACCCGGCCGGTGTGCGCCTGCGCGGCCCATCCGGAGCCGGCCTGGGCGACGACGGCGACGAGCAGCGCGGACCGCCAGGCCGGGCCCCGCCCGGTCCGCTGCACCCACTGCCGCCACGGGGGTCCCGGGCGTACGCTCCGCGTTTCCATACGATCACGCTAGACCGGCCCCGCCCTCACCCGCGTCACCCGGGCGTAGCGTTCCCGGCGTACTCCCCAGGTAGTACACCGGTGTACGCCGCCCCGGGCGGCGGCGGCCGGGACCCCGCGCCCGGGCCCGGGCCGCCCGCCCGGACTCCGGCACTCCCGCCCCGTCCTCGGCCGCCCCGCCCGGAGCGCCCGGCCGGCCGGATCCCGTCCGGATGCGCCCGGCCCGGGCCGGATCCACGGTGGAGGGATGGAGCACGCGCCGATCGTCGTACACCGTGTCTCGCCGTCGGGCGGCCGCCGGGTGAGCCTGCGCACCGAGGGCCGCGAGACGGTCCTGGGCGTCGCGCACTCGGACCCCGACGTCATCGAGTTCCTGCGCCGCGCCGAGGTACCGGACCCCGACGAGGTGGTCCTCGGCGGCACGCTCCCGCTGATCGAATGGCAGGGCGACGCCCCGCACGTGTACGAGGCCGAGACGGCCGCCGCCGACCTCCCCTGACACCGCGCGCGCCCCGCCCCGGCCCGCCGGTGGGCGTCGCATTCCGGCCATACTTGACACGGGCATGACATCACTCGCGACTTCTCAAGACCCCTGTGGCACGCTCCCTGCGCACTCGGTACCGCCCTCGCACCACACCCCCACAAGGACGTGCCACAGAGGAGCGACATGATCAACCGCGCGAAACTCGCCATAGCGGCCCTGGCCCTCGCGGCCACCGTCGGCAGCATCACGAGCGCCGCAGCCCTCGGCCCCACCGCCGACCAGCAGGCCGACGGCGTCATCGTGGTGGCGGGCAACACCTGCACCTGGACCAACGCCCGCACCAGCGCCAATCCCCCCAGCGCCCTCACCGTCGACCGCACCAGCATCAACAAGCCCGGCGGCAACCTCGCCTGCGACGGCGGGATCACCGCCTCGCTCAACAACAACCCGGCCTTCACGTTCGACGACGCGACCGCCACCGCCCGCACGGACCTGATCGACATCACCGGCCAGCAGAGCTTCGTCTCCTGCCGCTACAAGGCCACGAACATCGTGTGGGACCGTGACGGGACCACCCGCAAGTACGTCAACCGCGCCTTCACCGCCACCAAGGCTTCGGGCAGCTTCCTGTGCCCGGCCTCGGTCACGACGGCGGCCGGCGGCGCCTCCATGCTCTTCCACTGACCGCCCGGCCGGGGGTGCCGCCCGGCGCGGCGGCGCCCCCGGCCCTCACCCACTTCCCTCGCCCCCGGCCCCACCGGTCCCGATGGCCCCCGCCGGGTCGCCGGGCCCGGCGCGGGGCCTCAGCATGGAAGGAGCTCCGTCCGGGTGAGGAGGCCGGTGATGGCCGATGCGCAGCCCGCTCCGCCGGCCGAAGGCCCCGGGGACGAGCCCCCCGCGCCCGCGCCCGGCCCCGCCGCGCCCCCGCCGGCCCCGGCCCCGCAGCCGGGACCCCCGCCGGCCGGGTCCCCCTCGGCGGGCGGTCTCCTCGACGTCCTCGGGGTGGCCGCGGTCGTACTGGACGCCGAGGGCCGGATCCATCTGTGGAGCCCGCAGGCCGCCGCCCTGTTCGGCTACCCCGCCGAAGAGGCCCTGGGCCAGTACGCGGCGACCCTGCTGGTGGCGGAGGACAACCGCGAGGAGGTGCTCGGCCTGTTCGCCCAGGTGATGGCGGGCCGGGGCGCCTGGGCGGGCACCTTCCCCGTCCGCCACCGCGACGGCCACACCGTGCTCGTCGAGTTCCGCAACATGCGGCTCCAGGCCGACCACGGCGGGACGTTCGCCCTCGGGCTCGCCTCGGAGCAGGCCACCCTGCGCCGGGTCGAACGCGACCTCGCCCTCTCCCTCCGGCTGGTCGACCAGTCCCCCATCGGCCTGGCCGTCCTCGACGCCGACCTGCGGTACGTCCTGGTCAACCCCGCCCTGGAACGGATCAACGGGGTGCCGTCCGAACGGCACCTCGGGCAGCGGATCGGCGACATCCTGCCCTTCGTCGACGCTCCGGCCGTCGAGGCACGGATGCGCGAGGTCATGGAGAGCGGCGTGCCGGTGCTGGACAACTTCACCACCGGCACGATCTCCGAGGACGAGGGCGAACGCGCCTGGCTGCTGTCCATCTACCGGCTGGAGGACCAGTCCTCCCGGGTGATCGGCGTCGCCGTGTCGGTGGTGGACGTGACCGAACAGCACCGGGTCGCGGTCTCCGCGGCCCACGCCCGGCGCCGCCTGTCACTGATCGCGGACGCCTCCGTGCGCATCGGCACCACCCTCGACCTGGACATCACCGCCCGGGAGCTGGCCGACGTCGCCGTGCCGGAGATCGCCGACATCGCCGCCGTCGACGTCCTCGACACCGTGCTCACGGGCGGCCGTCCGGGCGACGGAGCCGACGACCGGACCGTGCGGTTCCGGGCGCTGGCGGTCAAGGCCGGCTACCGCACCCCCGCCGAGGACGCCGCCGACCCCGTCGGGGACGTGGCCCTGTACCGCACCGACCGGCTGGTGGCACGCTGCGCCCGCACCGCCCGGCCCGTCCTCGTCCCGCACGTCACCGCGGAGGACCTGCCGCGCATCGCCCGCGACGAGGAGGCCGCCCGGCAACTGGCCGAGGCGGGGGTGCACTCGTACCTCGCGGTCCCGCTGATCGCCCGCAGCCAGGTACTGGGCACCCTCGACCTCAAGCGGGCCCGCAACCCCGTACCGTTCGGCCAGGACGACGTGCTGCTCGCCGCCGAACTGGCCGCCCACGCCGCCGTGTCCATCGACAACGCCCGCTGGTACCAGCGCCAGCGCCACGCCGCCCTCGCCCTCCAGCGCCATCTGCTTCCGCAGCACCCGCCGGACGCCCCCGGCCTGGACATCGCCTACCGGTACCAGCCGGCCGGAGCGGCCGACGAGACCGGCGGCGACTGGTTCGACGTCATCCCGCTCACCGGCGACCGGACCGCGCTGGTCGTCGGCGACGTGATGGGCAGCGGCATCAACGCCGCCGCGACGATGGGACAGCTGCGCGCCACCGCCCGGGCGCTGGGCCGCCTCGGCCTCGATCCGGCGACGGTCCTCACCCACCTCGACGCGGCGACGGCCGACCTGGGCGAGGCCATGGCCACCTGCGTCTACGCCGTCTACGACCCGCACTCACGGCTCTGCCACATCGCCACGGCCGGCCACCTGCCGCCCGTGCACCTGCGCAGCGGGCGCCAGCCGAGGCTGGTCCAGCTGACCACGGCCGTGCCGCTGGGGGTCGGCGGCGTCCCCTTCCACACCACGGCGTTCACCCTGGACCAGGGCGACGAGCTCGTCCTCTACACGGACGGGCTGGTCGAGACCCGTGACCAGGACATCGACACCCGGCTGCTGACCCTGACCGACCTGCTGGCGGGCCCGCACCGCCCGATCGAGGAGACCTGCGACCTGCTGCTGTCGGCCCTGCGCCGTCCCGACACGCACGACGACGTCGTCCTGCTCATCGCCCGCGCCCACGCCTGAGCCCGCCTCGCGCCCGAGACCGCCCCACGCCCGAGACCGCCCGACGGGTGCGCGGGTGCGCGGGCTCACGGGTGCGCGGGCGGCCGGGAGCGGATCCTGGCCGTGAGGACGGCGACGTCGTCCTCGGCGTGGCGGGCGTCCAGGCCCGCCACCAGCGCCTCCACGGCCTCCGCCGGGCTCGCGCGGGCCGGCAGCCGCAGGGCCGTCAGGCGGGCCAGGGAGTCGTCGATGTCCTCCCCGCGCCGTTCCACGAGCCCGTCGGTGTAGAGCACCAGGGTCTCCTCCTCGGTGAGGGGGTGCGCCGCGGACTCGTACCCGCCCAGGCCCGTGCCGAGCGGCGGCCCGACCGGCACGTCCAGCAGCCGGCCGGTGCCGTCGGCGGCGAACACCGCGGGCGGCAGGTGGCCGGCGTTGGCGAAGAGGGCGGTGCCGCGCGCCGGGTCGACGCGGGCGAGCAGGCAGGTGGCGGGGCGGCGGGCCGCGTCCTCGGCGACCAGGGCGTCGAGCTGGCGCAGCACGCGGTGCGGGGCGAGCTCGGTGGAGGCGACCTCGCGCAGGGTGGAGCGGTAGGCGTTCATGTCGACGGCGGCGTCCAGGCCGTGGCCCATCACGTCGCCGACGACCAGCAGGGTCCGCCCGAAGTGCAGCCGGACCGTCTCGAACCAGTCGCCGCCGACCAGGGCGCTCGGTCCGACGGGCAGGTAGCGGCCGGCGATCAGCAGGTTGGGGTGGGGGCGGCCGGGGGCGGCGACGAGGGCCCGCTGGAGGTCGAGCGCGACGCGTTCGGTGGCGGCGAGCCGGCGGGCGTGGCGGATGTGCACGGCCGCGACCCGTGCCGCGAAGTGCAGGGCGGCGGCCTCGTGGTCGGTGAAGGCGGTGCCGGTGCGCACCGCGAGGAGGGTGCCGTACGAGGTCCCGTGCCGGGTCAGCGCCACGGACAGGCCGTGCACCGGGGAGCCACCGGGGCGCAGGGTCCAGCTGCGCAGCGGGTGGCCCTCGTCGACCGCGCGGACGGCGGGCCGTCCGGCGGGCACCGGGGCGGGAGCGGGGGCGCGGAGCAGGCCGACGGCCCCGGCCGCGGCGACGCGTTCGGTGCGGCCCTCGACGGTCAGGTCGACGGCCGCCGCGTCGCCCAGGGTGCGCAAGACGAAAGCCGCGAGTTCCCGGCAGGTGGTCGTCTCGTCGTCGCCGGTGCCGATGGCCTCCAGGGTCTCGGCCGGCGACGGCGTCCGGTGCGCGGCCCCGTGGCGGGTCCGGCCGGTGGGGTGCCCGTCGCGATCCGACACGTGTCCTCCTCTCCCGCGCCCGGCAGGCGGCCCGGTGCGGGCCGCCTGCCGGTCCATTCCACCAGGCCGGGGGCGGCGGGCGGGGCAGCGCGCCGGTCGGTCACCTCGGCGGGGTCAGGCGCTCCCGGAGGAAGGTGTGCACCAGGGCTTCGTTGAAGGCGGTCTGCTGGTGGTCGGTGGCTCCGGAGTGGCCGCCTCCGAGGTGCTCGTGGAAGAGGACCGGGTGCCCGAGTTCCCGCAGCCGGGCGGCCATCTTGCGGGCGTGGCCGGGGTGGACCCGGTCGTCGCGGGTGGAGGTGAGCAGCAGCAGGGGCGGGTACGGGGGGCCGTCGGCGCGGATCCGGTGGTAGGGGGAGATGGCTTCGAGGTGGGGCCGGTCCGCCGGGTCGTCGGGGTCGCCGTACTCGGCGGTCCAGCTGGCTCCGGCGAGGAGCTTGTGGAAGCGGAGCATGTCGAGGAGCGGGACGTGGGCGACGACCGCGCCGAACAGCCCGGGTTCGCGGGTGAGCATGGCGCCCATCAGGAGGCCGCCGTTGCTGCCGCCCTCGATGCCGAGCTGGGCGGGGGTGGTGATGCCACGGGCGGTGAGGTCGCGGGCGACGGCGGCGAAGTCCTCGTAGGCCCGGACCCGGTTCGCGCCGAGGGCAGCCTGGTGCCAGGCGGGCCCGTACTCGTGGCCGCCGCGGATGCCGGCGACGACGTACGTGCCGCCGCGTGCGAGCCAGGCCCGGCCGGTGACGGCGCTGTAGGAGGGGACCATGGAGATCTCGAAGCCGCCGTACCCGTAGAGCAGGGCCGGACCGGGGCCGGGGCGGTCCTCGGGGCCGACGACGAAGTAGGGCACGCGGGTGCCGTCGGGCGAGGTGGCGAAGTACTGGCTGACGGTGAGCCCGGAGGTGTCGAAGAGGGCGGGGGCCTGCTTCAGGACCTCCAGGCCGGCGGTCCCGGCGACGCCCCGGTAGAGGGTGGAGGGCTGGAGGTGGCCGGTGACGTCGAGGAAGTACTCGTCGCTCTCGTCCGGGTCGGTGCAGGTCACCGTGGCCGTCGACAGGGGCGGTACGCCGGTGAGCGGGGCTCGGGTCCAGCCGTCCGGGCCGGGGGTCAGGAGCTCCAGGCGCGAGGAGACGTCGGCGCGGGTGCTCAGGATGAGGTGGTGGCGGGTCCAGCTGTAGCCGGCGAGGGCGGTGCGCTCGTCCGGGGTGAACAGGACCTGCGGGGTGCGGTCGCCGGCCCGGTAGGCGTCGAAGCCGAAGGCGAGGAGGCTGCCGGCGGGGTGTCCGAGCCAGGGCGAGCGGGGGTTGACGAGGAGCCAGTCGCGGTGGACGCCGGTGCCGGCGTCGTCCGGTACGTCGATCTTCTCCGGCGGGGCCGCGCCGTCCTCGGGGAGGAGGAACAGCTCCTGGTTCCAGAAGTCGATGTTCCGGACGGCGAAGTCCCGTTCGAAACCGGGGGTGTGGTCGCGCCAGCCGGTGGCGGAGAGGTCGGTGGGCCGGCCCTCGTAGACGAGTTCGGCTTCGTGCAGGGGGGTGCCGCGGCGCCAGCGGCGGACCTGGAGGGGGTAGCCGGAGGGGGACAGGGTGGCGGGGCCGAAGTCGGTGCCGATCCAGAGGTGGTCGGGGTCGATCCAGCCGACGCGGGTCTTGGCCTCCTCGACGGTGAAGCCGTCCTCGACGAACTCCAGCGTCTCCAGGTCGAACTCGCGGACCACGCAGGCGTCGGCGCCGTCGCGGGACAGCATGACGAGGGCGTGCCGGTGGCCGGGAGCCAGGACGCTGCTGCCGGCCCAGGCCCACTTCTCGCCCTCCGCTTCGGCGAGCGCGTCCAGGTCGAGGACGGTCTCCCAGTGCGGCCGCTCGGTGCGGTACTCCTCCAGGGCGGTGCGGCGCCAGATGCCGCGCAGCCGGTCGGCGTCCTGCCAGAAGTTGTACAGGTGGGGGCCGCGCCGGACGGTGTAGGGGATCCGGCCGTCGTCGTCGAGGACCTCGCGCACCTCGCGTTCCACGATCTTGAACCCGGGGGCGGCGGTCAGCGCGGCGACGGTTTCCGCGTTGCGCTCCCGCACCCAGGCGAGGGCGGCCTCGCCGGTCACGTCCTCCAGCCAGAGGTAGGGGTCGTGGGGGGAACCGGGCGCGGGGACGCGGGGGGCTTCATCGCTCATCCGCCGATTGTGCCGGACGCGGCCGGGGAGGACGGTCGCCCCCGCCCGCCCCGGCTCCCGGGGTCTAGGACCCGGTGTGGTGGAGGGTGTCCAGGCGGGCCAGGTCCTCCTCGGTCAGGCGCAGGGCGCCGGCGGCCACGTTGGCCTCGAGGTGGGCGGGGTTGCCGGTGCCGGGGATGGCCAGCATGTGGGGCCCCCGGTGCAGGGTCCAGGCGAGGCGGACCTGTGCGGTGCTCGCCCCGTGGGCCCGGGCGACGGCCAGCAGCTGCTCGCTCTCGGCGCTGCCGGCGCCGCCTTCGGCCCCGGAGGCGGCGATCGAGAAGAAGGGCACGAAGGCGATGCCCTGCTCGCCGCAGAAGCGGACGAACCGGTCCTGCTCCGGGCGGACGCCGATGCCGTACATGTTCTGCACGCAGACGACCGGGGCGACCGCCCTGGCCTCGGCGAGCTGCTCGGGGGTGACGTTGGAGACGCCGAGGTGGCGGATGAGGCCGGCCTCGCGGAGCTCGGCGAGGGCGCCGAAGCGGTCGCTGACGGAGTCGGTGCCGTTCACGCGCAGGTTGACCAGGTCGAGGTGGTCGCGGCCGAGCTGGCGGAGGTTCTCCTCGACCTGGCCGCGCAGCTCCCGCGGGGTGCGGGCGTGTTCGCTCCACTCCCCCGAGGGTGCGCGGTGGGGGCCGACCTTGGTGGCGATGACCAGGTCGTCCGGGTAGGGGCCGCCGAGGGCGCTCCTGATCAGCTCGTTGGCGGAGCGGAGCGGGGAGAAGTAGAAGGCGGCGGTGTCGATGTGGTTCACGCCGAGCTCGACGGCGCGGCGCAGCACGGCGATGGCCCGGGCGCGGTCGCTGGACAGGGAACCGGCCTGGAGGGCGGGCCCGTCCTGGGGCACGCGCATCGCCCCGAAGCCGATCCGGTTGACCGTCATGTCCCCCAGTGTCCAGGTGCCCGAGGCGGCTGCGGTGATCGTTTCTGTGGTCATCCGGGGATGATCTCCCGCGCGGCGTGCTCAGCACCAGGGGGGCATCTCCTTTCGCCCCGGACGCCGCCCCGCCCCGTCCCCGCCCTGTCGCCGCGCGCATCGGCGTGGCTGGGCGGGAGGGGACGGGGCCTGGTGGCCGCGGGTGCGCGCGGGCTGCGTCGGGGACGCGGGGTGGCGTCAGGGGGTGAAGGTCCAGCGTTGGGACGGGGTGGCCTTGCAGGGGGCGCGGGTGAGGGCGGAGCCGTTGGCGGTCAGGCACTGGCCGGTGGTGCGCAGGCTGCCGTCCGGGCCGGGTTGCCAGGTCTGGGCGGGGGTGGCCGCGCAGGGCTGGACGGTGATGCGGGCCGGGTCGGCGGCGTCGAGGCAGACGCCGTTGAGGCCGGTGAGGCGGCCGTCGCTCTGGAGGGTCCAGCGCTGGTTGGGGCCGCCGTGGCAGGAGTAGAGGGTCGGCACGGTGCCCGGGGTGGTGGCGCTGTGGGGGAGGTCGAGGCAGGTCGCGGTGGCCGCGTTGACGAGGGTGGCGTCGGCGGGGAGGGGGGTGGGGCGGCCGGTGAGGGTGATTTCCGCGGCGCTGGTCCACGGGCCCCTGCCCCCGGCTTCGGTCAGGGCGCGCAGGCGCAGGTAGCGGCCCGTGCGGGGGGCCAGGGTGACGGATTTCGCGGTCGCGGTGTCGGCGAAGGTGCCGGTGGCGGCCGGGGTGCCCCAGTCGGTGGTGGTGTCGGAGACGTAGACCTCGTAGCCGCCGATCCGGCCGTTGACGCCGCCGTCCTGGCGCGGCAGGTAGCCGAGGCCGTCGACGGTGTAGCGGGCGCCGAGGTCGATGCGGATCTCGTGCGGCAGGGGGGCCGGCTTGTTGGAGGACCAGGCGGTGTGCCAGAGGGTGGCGGGGTTGCCGTCGAAGGCGTTGACGGCGGCCCCGTTCTCCGCGGCCGTCTCCTGGCTGTCGGCGGAGAGCAGGGTCCAGGCGGACTGGGAGATGGGGGACGAGGTGGTCGGGATCGGGTCGGCGGCGGGGAGGGTGGTGCCGGTGGCGGTGACCGTGAAGGCGGCCGTCCTGGTCCCGGTCTTGACCCAGAGGACGCCGCCCCGGTCGGCCGGGTCGAAGAACCAGCCGGTGGTGGCCGAGTCGTAGGCGGCCTTGCTCGCCAGACGGGTGAGGGCCGTGCCGTCCAGGGTGAGGGCGGTGGGCGCGGTGGCCACGTGGAGGGTCAGCTCGTAGCCGCGGCCGGCGGGCTGTCCGGCGTAGCTGCCGGTGGGGGCGCCGACGGAGACGCTGACCGTGCCGGAGCCGCTCGCCGGGGCGGTGACGTCGACGCGCTGGCGGGCGTAGGCGCCCGAGGCGTAGGCGCGGGTGCGGCCGTCGTCCTCGTACAGGCTGAAGGAGGACGTGCCGCGGGGGTGGATGTCGTAGGTGAGGGTGGAGAGGGGTTTTTCGCCGCTGTAGTTCATCTGCGGCCACATCGGGACGACGGCACCGCCCTTGACGAAGAGGGGCAGGGTGTCGAGGGGGGCCTGGTAGCCGTTCAGCCAGCCGGGTCCGGCGTACGTCCTGCCCGTCCAGTAGTCCGTCCAGGTTCCGGCGGGCAGGTAGATGCCGTCGCGGACGGAGGTGTCGGAGACGACGGGGGCGACGAGGAAGGAGTCCCCGGCCATGAACTGGCCGCTGGTGAGGTTGCCGCGGGCCACCGGGTCGTCGGGGTACTCCAGGACCATGGCGCGGGTGCTCGGGACTCCGGTGTCGTGGGCGACGCGGCTCATCGTGTACAGGTAGGGCATCAGCCGCATCTTGAGCTGGAGGTACTTGCGGTTGACGGAGAGGTACGGCTCGGCGAAGCGCCAGGGCTGCTTGTCCTGGTAGCCGGCGGACGGGTTGGTCGCGCCCCAGCCGGACATGGTCATGAAGGCGGGGGTGAAGGCCTTCCACTGGAGGTCGCGGACGTACGTCTTGGGGCTGCCGCCGAAGATGCCGTCGACGTCGCCGGAGGCGTAGTTGATGCCGGACAGGCCGGCTCCGGCGATGGCGGGGACGTGCCAGCGCATGTCGTCCCAGGTGCCGTTCGTGTCCCCGGTCCAGACGACGGCGTTGCGCTGGGTGCCGGCCCAGCCGTCGACGGTCCAGACGTAGCGGCGGGCGTCGGAGTTCTTCTCGATGCCGTCGACGGCCTGCTGGACGCCCTGGAAGGCGGTCTTGTAGCCGCCGCCGATCCAGGCCACGTCGGTCTTGACGCCGCGGGAGCCGGCCGTGCCCACCTCGTCGGCGATGGAGCCGAGGCCGGTGGAGGTCCACAGGCCGGTCTGGAATCTCTTGGCCTTCAGGGCGTCGACCGTGGACTTCAGGGGCGCGGTGTAGCCGCAGCCGTAGCCGTCGTTGGGCAGGAACCAGCCCGAGGGCATGTCGGCGGCGCGGGCGTCGGCGGCGTAGCCGACCACGTCGGGGGTGGTCTGGTGGCGGAGCCTGCCGTGGTCGCCCTGGTAGGCGGGGTTGGAGGCGTTGAAGCAGTCGGCGTTGCCGAGTTCGAAGCCCCACATCGGCGCCATGAAGGGTTTGCCGCTGACGTCGGTGTAGGCGTCGAGGACGGATTTGAGGGAGTCGCCGGTGAAGTACCAGGCGTCGAACCGGTTCTCGTCATGGGTGAGGGTGGTGGGCGAGTTGAAGGCGTACGAGCCGGGGGCCCAGGTGTTGCGCATGACGCCGTAGTCGTTGGTGGACATGTAGAAGGGGGCCGGGCTGGCGTTGTCGTTCTCGCGCCAGTTGTTGTCGACGGCCACGGGAACGGTCTTGTCGCGCAGCGCCCATTCGCCGAGGCGCAGGCCGGTGCCGTAGAACTGCTCGTCGGCGCCGCGGGCGAGGGTCTGGACGGTCTTGCCGCCGCCCCATTTGGTGGGCTGGGTCTCCTGCCAGACGGGGGTGGAGTCGTCGGCGCGGTAGACGGAGAACATCAGCGGCGACTTGCCGACGTGGATGGACAGGGAGCCGGTGGTGATCCGGTAGTAGGTGCCCGCGTCGGTGTAACTCGCGGCCACGGGGCCGAAGTCGGTGGTGGGGGCGAGGTCGGAGCCGGCCGGGTCGTCGGTGAAGGAGCCGTCCGGGGACAGCCAGAGCCGGAAGATGTCGGCACGGGCGATGGACACCCGGGCCTTGGCTCCGCTGGTGGTGCTCACGGTGAAGGTGCCGCCCGACTGGGACAGGGCGGTGACCGAGCCGGCGGTGGAGGACGGGGCGGCGGGGGCGGCCGCCGCGCGGGCGGTGGCTGGGCCGGCGGCCGCGAGGCCCGCGACGGCCAGGGCGCCGGCGAGCAGGGCCGCGAGCCGGCTGCGGGCCCGGGTGCGGAGGTGCGGGGGGTGGTCGTGCCGGGTGCGGGGGTGGCCTTGCCTCGTGGTCGGTCTCGTCGTGCTCGGCGGAGGGGTCTGACTCATGGGGCAGCTCCTCGTGCGGTCCGGATGGCGGACTACCGCTTTGGCATGCACCCGGAAAGATAGCGACCCCGGCGGAGTTGGTGAAGGAACTTGCTCGAAGTGGTGCGTGACCGCGCAGTTTCGAGCAGCGGGGAGGGGCCAAAGGCCTGGCCGGGAAACGGCGTTTACCCCGGTCCCTGCCAGGGGAAGGCAGGGCAGGCAGGCCGTCGGTGGGCGGCCCCGGTCAGGATCAACAGGATTGCCTGCCGGCGCCGTTGGGCCGACGTGTGCGGTGGCGCGGCCCGGGGGCGGCTCGATGCCACAGGCCCGCAGCGCCTGCCTCCCCGGGAACGCCGACCGGAGCCGGACGGCGCTCGGGGCGGGTCCGCGGCGGCCGCGATGAGCCCGCCGTGATGTCCGCGCGCTCCGGGCCGGCCCCGAGGGCGCGGGGCCGGGCCGGTCGGCAAGCGCGGCGCGCAGGGGCCGAATGCGCCGCCGCCCGGGGGTGGGAGTGCGAACGCCGGCCGAAGGTGCCCGTGCCGGGGCGGGGTTCGGGGCGGGGTTCGACGGGCCGTTCGCGTTCGACCACCTGTCGAGGGACCGGCTGCCGACGGCCCGTGAGGGGGTGGCGGCCGGCGCGACCGGGGCTGTCAGGCGGCCGAGTATGACCGAACGGTCACAGCCCGCCGGGCGCGGAACGCGGATGCCGGGTCGAACATCTAGGTGATCAGCGGGCCGGAGACGGCCGTGCCGACATGACGGCGAGACCGGCGCGGCCGGGTGTGAACAGCAAGGTGGCGTGGATGAAGGCGGAAACGGTGACGGGCGGCGACGGAACCCTTGTCCTGACCGGACGGGAAGGGGCCGACGCGGACGCCCGTGCCCGGGCCGGGCGGGAACAGGGCGGAGCGGAGCCGGAACCGGATACCGCCCCCGCCGTGGAGGGCACGCCGACCGCTGCCACACCACCCCGGGCCGCGGACTCCGCAGCACCGGAGGCCACGGAGCCCGGGGCCACCGACACCCCCGCCAGGACGGCACGGAACCAGGACGACGCCGACGAGCCGGACGCCGGGCGGGGGCCTGCGCGAGCGCAGACGGCCCCGGGTGGCAGCGCCGACGGCGGGCCGACCACACCCCGGAGCGAGGACTCCGCCGCACAGGACGGGCAAACCGACACCGACGCCCCGGCCCGGCGGAAGCCCGCGCCGGCGCAGACGGCGCCCGGCGGCGCCGACGGCGGGAAGGCCGACCCCGTCGAGCCGACCGCACCTCAGGACGAGGACTCCGCCGCGCAGGAGGGCACGGAGCAGGGGGCCGCTGACGCCCTTGCCGCGGGCGGGCAGGAGCCGGCCGACGCCGATGCCCCGGCCGGGCGGAAGCCCGCAGGCGCGAAGACGGCGCCGGGTGGCGCTGCCGAGGGCGACCCGGCCGGTGTCACGGAACCCTCGGCCACGGCCCGGGACACGGACTCCGCAGCGCCGAAGACCCCGGACCCGCGGAAGCCCCGGGACACCCACACCGTCGCAGGTGCCGGCGCCCCGGCGGTGGCAGAGCCCCGCAGCGGCTCCGCCGAAGGGGATTCCTCCCGCCCGACCGGATCCGTGGACGCGCGGGAGCAGAAGCAAACCCCCGCGGAGGAGGACTCCCGTCCGGCCGAGGACGAGATCACTGACCGGGGAACCGAGGCCGAGCCCGCAGCCGGGAACGCCCCGGCGGAGGATCCCCGTGCCGCGCCGGGCGACGCACCTGGCCGGGGGGCGGCAGCCGGGCCCGGAGCCACGGACACCACCCCGGCGGAGCGGGACGCCTCCGGCCCACGCGCCGACACCCCCGGCCCGGAAGCGCCGGAGGGCGCCCCTGCCACCCGGGCCGGTGCCACGGACGGAGAGGGCCCGGACGAGCACGAGCAGCAGAGATCGGCAGCCGGAGCCCGCGGCACGCGGACCGACGGTACCGACCCGCAGGCGGACGACGAGTCCGCGGCGGCCACCACCGGCGCCGGCCCGGCCAAGGCGGGCGGCGCGGCACCCGTGCGCCGTCCCACATGGGCGGAGCGGGGCGACCAGCCGGACGAGGAGGACCCGCGCCCTTCGGGGCGCGACGGTGGAGCCGCATCGGCCACGGAGGACCCGGACGGCACCGCACCCGCCCGCCGCCCCTCCTGGGCGAAGGGCGACGACGGGCCGGAGGAGGGGCGCAACACCCCCGAGGAGCGGGCCCCGCACCGCCCCCGCGGGCCCGGGCCCGAGGACCGCGACGCCGCCGGGCCGAAGCCCGCGCCCGCCCCCGCGGCCCAGCCGTCGCCCCCGGCCCCGGAACCGACCCGGGAAGCCCCCCGCCCCGTCCCCGAACCCACCCGGCAGGCCCCCCGCCCGGCCCTGGAACCCACCCGGGAGGCCCCCCGCCCCGTCCTCGAACCCACCCGGGAGACCCCCCGCCCGGCCCTCGACCTGCTCGCCGAGCTCACCAACACCCCTCCCCCGCCGGAGACCCCGGCCCGTACCCTCACGCGCCGCGTCAAGGTGTGGACCCCGATCGTGCTGCTGCTCGGGGCCGCCGTCGCGGGGGGCCAGATGCTGCGCCCGCTGCCGGCCCCGCAGCTCGTCGGCGCCCAGGACTCGGTCACCCTGGACGGCACGCTGTCCATCCCCTGGCCGGCCCAGGGTCAGGGGGCCGTCCGCCTCTCGGGATCCGGTGACATCGCGGCCTTCGGCGAGCAGAAGCCGGTGCCGACGGCCAGCGTGGCGAAGGTGATGACGGCGTACGTCATCCTCCGGGACCACCCGCTCCGCAAGGACGAAGCCGGTCCCCAGATCGAGATCGACGCGCAGGCGGCCGCCGAGAGCAATTCCGACGACGAGTCGCGGATCAAACACCTCACGGCCGGCCAGAAGTTCAGCCAGCGGGAACTGCTCAAGATGGTGATGGTCCCGTCCGCCAACAACATCGCCCGCCTGCTCGCCCGCTGGGACGGCGGCAGCGGCGGCGAGGCGGCCTTCGTCGCGAAGATGAACGCGGCCGCCAGGGAACTGGGGATGCGGGACACCACGTACACGGACCCCAGCGGCCTGAACTCCGGCACGGTCAGCACCGCCGTCGACCAGCTCAAGCTCGCCGAGGCCGCGATGCAGGACGAGGTCTTCCGCGCGATCGTGACGGTGACCGACGAAAAGATCGATGGGGTGGCCGAGCCGCTCCACAACAACAATGATCTGCTGTGGGTCAAGGGGCTGGGCAACAAGGGCATCAAGACCGGTTCCAGCACGGCCGCGGGCGGCACGCTGGTATGGGCCGCGGACAAGGCGGTCGGTGGCGAGACCCCGCTGGTCATCGGCGCGCTGATGGACCAGCACGCACCCCCTCCGGACCCCTATGCCGGCAAGAGCCTCGCCCTGGTGCTGGAGAACAGCCGCAAGGTCATCGAGGCCGTCCGCAAGGCCCTCGCCGCCACTCCCGTGATCCACAAGGGGCAGACGGTCGGCCACGTCTCCGACGGGCTCGGGGGCCGGACCCCGCTCGTCGCGACGAAGGACCTCTCGGTGATCGGGGTACCGGGCCAGCGGCTGCGGCTCACGCTCGGCACGGCCGGCGGGAAGCCCGTTCCGCACGAGGCCCCGGCGGGCACCGAGGTGGGTGTGCTGACCGTGGGAGACGGTCCGGGCGCGAAGACGGTCCCGGTCGCGGTGGGCACGGAGCTCGCGGAGCCCTCGTTCGGCACCCGGGTGACCCGGCTCTCCTGACGCCCCGTTCCCTCCCGCCGGACCCGTATCCGGCGGGAGGGAACGGAACGCTATGCTCCGCCCTTGTGAACGACAACGGCATAGACCTGCGCCCGGACGCCCGGTCCGCGGGCGGCGAAGTCCTGCGGTACAGGGGACGGGTGGAGAAGAACGAGCTGCGCGCGGCGCTCAAGGCGGCGGGGGTGCTGCGCCGGACGCGGTTGATCGCTGCCGTCGGGGCGCTCGCCATCGCGCTGCTGGGCGTGCGGATCACCGCCGACGGCGCATCGGTCCGCTTCGTCTACGTGGCCGCGGCGGCCGTGTACGGCACGGTGTTCTGCCTGCTGATGCCCCGCCGGATCGTCTCCCGTGCGTTCAAGTCCGCCCAGGCCCATGGGGAGAGGGAGTGTGCCGTGGACGACGACGGCATCACCGTCTTCTGCGCCGAGGGCGAGCAGGCGCGCATGTCCTGGGACCAGCTGCAGCGGTTCCACGAGACGCCCGACATCTACGCCCTCGTGGGCAGGACCGGCCGGAAGACCTGCTTCTTCGTCCTGCCCAAGAGGCTGATGACCGCGCCCGGCCAGGTCGAACTGGTCGGCGCCCTGCTCGACTCACGGCTGCGGCGCGCCTGACGAAGCCGACTCCACCGGCGGGATCCGGACACACGGGTCCCGCCGGGCGCCCCGCGCCTTCCCGATCGGCGTCCTCGGCAGCCGGGAGGGTGTGGCCGGAAGCAGACCAGGGTGGATGAACAGGACCTTACGGGCTGGTAACTTGCGCGAGTTGATCAAGGCCGGAGCGCGGCTCCCTCCCGGTGCCGTGCCTTCCGGTCCGAGCCACCCCCCTTACCTAGGAACCACATTGGCACGCACCGTCCGCACGACGGCCCTCTCGCTCGCGCTCCCCTTCGCCCTGCTCACCGCCACCCCGGCCTTCGCCGACTCCCCCACCCCGCACCTGGACTCGGTCGAGCAGGCCGTGCGCCAGTCCTCGCCCGGCCTCGAGGGCTCGGTCTGGGAGCGCACCTCGGGCAACCGCCTCGGCGCCTCCGCGCCCGGCGGCTCCGACTGGCTGCTCCAGACGCCCGGCTGCTGGGGCGACCCCTCCTGCGCCGACCGCCCGGGCTCGCGCCGGCTGCTCGAGAAGATGCGCGAGGACATCGGCAGGGCGAAGCAGAGCGTGGACATATCCACGCTGGCGCCGTTCCCCAACGGGGCCTTCCAGGACGCGATCGTGGCGGGCCTGAAGGAATCGGTGCGGCAGGGCAACCGCCTCCAGGTGCGGATCCTGGTCGGCGCGGCGCCCGTCTACCACGCCAACGTGATCCCGTCCTCCTACCGTGACGAGCTGATCGGCAAGCTGGGTCCGGCGGCCGCGAGCGTCACCCTCAACGTGGCGTCGATGACGACGTCCAAGACCGGGTTCTCCTGGAACCACTCCAAGCTCGTCGTGGTCGACGGCGGCACGGTGATCACCGGTGGCATCAACAGCTGGAAGGACGACTACCTCGACACCGCGCACCCGGTGAACGACGTCGACCTGGCGCTGTCGGGCCCCGCGGCGGGCTCCGCCGGCCGCTACCTCGACACGCTGTGGGACTGGACCTGCCGCAACAAGAGCAGCTGGTCCACGGTCTGGTTCGCGTCCTCGAACGACGCGGGCTGCATGCCCACCCTCCCCCGGCCCGCCGCCCCGGCCGGCGGCGGCGACGTCCCGGCCCTCGCGGTCGGCGGCCTGGGCGTGGGCATCCGCCAGAGCGACCCGGCCTCGGCGTTCAGCCCCGTCCTGCCGGCTGCGTCCGACACGAAGTGCGGCATCGGGGTGCACGACTACACCAACGCCGACCGGGACTACGACACGGTCAACCCGGAGGAGAGCGCCCTGCGCGCGCTGGTCGCGAGCGCGACCAGCCATGTCGAGATCTCCCAGCAGGACCTGCACGCGACCTGCCCGCCGCTGCCCCGCTACGACGTCCGCCTCTACGACACCCTGGCCGCGAAGCTGGCCGCCGGGGTCAAGGTGCGCATCGTCGTCAGCGACCCGGCCAACCGCGGTGCGGTCGGCAGCGGCGGCTACTCGCAGATCAAGTCCCTCAACGAGGTGAGCGACGCGCTGCGCGGCCGGCTGACCGCGCTGACCGGCGACGAGGGCAGGTCCAGGGCCGCGATGTGCCAGAACCTCCAGCTGGCGACCTTCCGCGCCTCGGACAAGCCGACGTGGGCGGACGGCAACCCGTACGCCCAGCACCACAAGCTGGTCTCGGTGGACGACGCGGCCTTCTACGTCGGTTCGAAGAACCTGTACCCGTCCTGGCTCCAGGACTTCGGCTACGTCGTCGAGAGCCCGTCGGCCGCGCGCCAGGTGGCGGACTCGCTGCTGGCGCCGCAGTGGAAGTACTCGCAGGCGACCGCGACGTACGACTACGCGCGCGGCACCTGCCAGAACTGACGCCCCGCGGGCCTCGGGTCAGCGCCTGCGCTGGCCCGGGGTGCCCGCCGCGAGCAGCAGCGCCTCGGAGACCAGGCGCGCGCCCCGGGAGAGCCGGCCGAGCTGTTCGAGCTCGATGGCGTACATCCGGATGGTGTTCTCGATGACCGACTCGGCGATACCCATGGCCGGCAGTTCGGCCCGGCTGGTGTGCAGGGCCACGCGGACCGCGCGCATCTCGTGCTGGAGCTGGAGCTGTACGTGCCGGGCGAGCAGGGCGTGGTGACGGGTCAGCGTCAGGTAGCTGCCGTAGCGGGCCGGGAGGAGGTCCCGCAGCCAGCGCGTGGCGCTGCGTTCCCAGTCGTGCGTGCCGGGGGCCTTGACCTGGAGGGGCCAGTCCGGGCTGCGCGTGAGGGTGGCCGTCTGGGGCATCTCGTCACTTCCGAGGGGTGTGGAACTCTGATCGAGAGACTGCTGAGGGGGGCGGCCTCGGCCCAGGGGTTGACCGAGGCCGCCAGGGGCGCTCCTCCGGGGATCCGTATGCCCTGACCCGACACCCGGTCCCGCCGTGAGGAGGTCCGGCGTAGGGGGTGTCCGTTCGAGGCGGGCGCGGGGAACGTCCGCCTTGGCGTCTGAGGGATCCGGAGCGCCTGCGTCAGTAAACATATATACCGTCGAGTAAGCAAGAGTATGAAAAATTTCATGCATGCCCGAGCAGTGAATATCTCCGCTTCACACCGGGTGAAAAATCACCCCTACAGGAAGAAACCGTGCTGGTCGGCGGCCTGCTCGTACTGTTCGAGCCGAGCCTGGGTCCTTTCGGGGTCGGCGTCCGCCATGGCCTGGAGCAGGGCCGCGGAGAGCATCCCGGGGGCCGCGTAGGAGTCGAAGACCAGCCGTGAGCCGGTGCCGGCCGTCAGCACCACGTCGGCCTCCTCGACCAGCGGGCCCACCGTGGGGTCCGTGATCAGGACCACGCTCAGCCCGGTGCTGCGGGCCGCCCGCAGCGCGGCCAGGGTCTCGTTGGCGTGCCGGGGCATGGCGAAGGCCAGCACCCAGCTGCCGCCCGCCGCCCGTGACTGGAGCAGGGCGTCGTAGGCCACGCTGCCGCCCCGGGTCACCAGGCGCACGTCGGGGTGGATGCGGCGGGCCGCGTAGGCGAAGTACTCGGCGAGGGAGACGGAGATCCGCAGCCCCAGCACGGTCAGCGGGACGGAGCGGGCCAGCTCGCGGCCGATGCCGAGCACCTGGTTGGTGTCGGCGAGCAGGCGCCGGACGTTCTCCAGGTTCTCGATCTCGGCGTCGACGGCGGCCTGGAGCTCGTTGTGGCGGATCTGCTCGCGGGTGTCGGCGGTGCCCCCGGCCACGGCGCTCAGCGCCATCGGCTGGAGCACCTCGCGCAGGGCCGGATAGCCGCTGAAGCCCAGGGAGGCGGCGAACCGGGTCACGGAGGGCTGGCTGACCCCGACCCGCTCGGCGAGTTCCGTGATGGACAGGAACGCCGCCTCGGTGAGGTGGTCGATCAGGTACTGGGCGATCCGCCGCTGGCCCGGGGAGAGCCGGCGGCCGTCGAAGAGCGCGAGGAGCCGGTCCGCCGGCGGTTTCTCCCGCTCCTGGGGCGGGCTCTGGCTGGGCGTGATCGCGGCCGCCTGCGCGCGTGCCTGCTGCCCCGATGACACCGGCGGCCTCCTTCTCACGTCACTCTTCCTCCAACATAGCCCACGCTCCGTGGCCGGATGATCGTCCGGCACGGCACGGGGCACCCCGCGGGTGCGCCGCACCGGTACGCGGTACCGGTGCGGCGCACGTTCAGCCCTGCGGCCGGGCCGGACGGCCCGAACCCCTGGTCAGGGTGTAGCCGTAGATGCCCGCCAGGGCACCGAGCACCCCGCCGGCGGCGGTCCACAGCCAGCGGTCGGACCACCAGCCGCCGGACCAGCCGCCCTCCGGCGCGCGCGCCTCGCGCTGCTGCTCCGAGGCGCCCCCGATGCCCGGGACCAGCGGCTCGCCCAGGGCGGCGTCCACCGCCTGCGCCCCGCCGGTGTCCTTCACCTCGGCCTCGACCTGTGCCTTCACGGGCAGGCCGTGGTCGTCCTCGGGCACGCCGACGACCGTCAGGCGGACGTAGTAGCTGCCCGGCAGCGGGTCGTTCGACCAGGGCTCGGCCCCGGAGCGGACCGTGCGCAGGGTGCAGGAGAGCTCCGCGGTGGCGGCCTCCTTGGCCACCGCCACGTGCTGGTTGCCGTACGTGCAGGGCTGGCGGCGGCGCAGGCCGTCGTACAGGTCGAGCTGCCAGGTCTGCGCGCCGTGCCGGGACGCGGACTCGGGGAGGGTCACCGTGGCCCGTACGGTGAGCCGGTTGCCGGTGTCGGCGGGCACCGCCCAGTACAGGTAGTCGCCGGTGGACGCCGAGGCGGTGGCCTTCTGGCCGGGCCGGAACAGGGCCGCGGTACGGAAGCCGGTGCCGGCCTCGGTGGGCGCGGAGCCGTCCTTGCCGGTGGCCTTGCCCGCGCTGGGCGCGGGGCTCGGGGCGGCGACGGCTGCGGCCGCCGGGGCCAGGAGGGCCGCGCCCACGAAGAGGGCGGCGGCCAGGGTGCGTACGGTACGCATCAGTTGGTCCTCCAGACGGAGATGCGCCAGCGCGAGATCCAGCCCCAGACCAGTCCGGCGAGCAGGCCGGTGAGGACCAGCAGGCCGAGCAGCCACCAGCCGCGGCCGAGGCCGAAGGAGGCGACGTCGGAGCCCTCGTCGGGGCCGTCGACCAGGTCGACGGTCAGCTCGACGGGCATGCCGGGGGCGGTCTTGACGGCCGGTCCGGCGGAGAAGGAGTTGCTGACCTGGAGGCAGACGGTCTCGGGCTTGTCCTCCTCGTCGCCGTCCGCTTCGGCCTTGGGGTAGCGCAGGCCGGTGGAGATCACGTCGGTGCGGCCGTCGCCGGCCTCGGAACCGCGGACGATCTCCCGGCCGTGCACGGTGGTCGCGCGCAGCAGGACCCCGTAGTCGTTGTTGACGGCCCGGTCGGCGCCGATGCTCACCGAGGCGCGCAGCTCCTGGCCGGGATGGACGTCGACCTTGTACCAGCGGTGCTCGCCGAAGGTCTCGCGGTCGCTGTAGAGGCCGGCCTTCAGCGCCGGGGCGTTCTCGCAGCTCTTGGCGCCCTCCGTGGCCACCGGGGTGGCGACGGGGTCGGCGGCCCGGGTGACGAGCTGTCTGACCCTGCCGGAGAGTTCGGCGGTGTGCGCCACGGAGGTGTAGGTGCCTCCCGTGGCCTCGGCGATGCAGGTCAGCTGAGCGCGGGTCTTGGCGTCGGGGACGAGGCCGAGGGTGTCCACGACGAGGTGGATGCCCTTGGCGGCGATGTCACGGGCCACCTCGCAGGGGTCGAGCGGGGCGCAGGTGTCCTCGCCGTCGGTGATGAGCACGATGCGGCGGGTGGCGTTGCCGCCGTCCAGGTCCTGGGCGGCGGCCTGGAGGGCCGGGCCGATGGGCGTCCAGCCGGTGGGGGCGAGGGTGGCGACGGCGGTCTTGGCCTCGGTGCGGTCGACCGTGCCGACGGGGTAGAGCTGCTTGGTGTCCTTGCAGCCGAGCGCCCGGTCCTCGCCGGGGTAGGTGGCGCCCAGGGTCCTTATGCCCAGGCGGACTTCTTGGGGTACCGCGTCCAGGACCTCGTTGAAGGCCTGCTTGGCCGCGGCCATGCGGGACTGGCCGTCTATGTCGTTGGCGCGCATGGAGCCGCTGACGTCGAGCACGAGCTCGACCTTGGGCGGCTCCTTGGCCGGCCCGTCGGCAGCGGCGGCGGTCTGCGGGAAGAGCCCCGCGGTCAAGGCGACGAACAGGCCGCAGGCCCCGGCCGCCAGCCGTTTTCTTGTGATCATCGCCGGATCGTATTGAGGATCGGCGGGGCAGTCCAAACCGTGCGCCGGTGACCGCCGGTGACCGGCGGTCCGCCCCCGCCGGGCGGGGCGGCCGGGCCGGGGCGGAGTCCTGACGGTGGGCTACCAGCGCACCGGGAGGCGGCTCACCCCGTGCATCAGAGCGCCGGGGAGCCATTCCAGCGGGCCGCCGTCCGGGTCCACTGCCAGGTCGGGGAAGCGTTCCAGCAGGCCGCGGACGGCGATGCGGCCCTCCATCCGGGCCAGGGGGGCTCCGATGCAGAAGTGCAGGCCGTGCCCGAAGGCCAGGTGGCCGCCCGCGGGGCGGCGGATGTCGAACACGTCCGGCTCGGGGAAGCGTTCGGGGTCGCGGTCGGCGCCGGCCAGCGAGATCAGTACGGCCTGGCCGGCGGGGATGACCACGCCGCCGATCTCCACGTCCTCGCCGGTGTAGCGGTAGGTGGTGTTCTGCACCGGGCCGTCGTAGCGGAGCATCTCCTCGATGGCCCCGCCGAGCAGTCCGTCGTAGTCGGCGCGCAGGGCGGCCAGCTGGTCGGGGTGGGCGAGGAGGGCCCGTACGCCGTTGGATATGAGGTTGACGGTGGTCTCGTGCCCGGCGACCAGCAGCAGGAAGGCCATGCCGATCAGTTCGTCCGGGGACAGCGAGTCGCCGTCCTCGTCGCGGGTGCGGATCAGCGCGCTGAGCAGGTCCTCGCCGGGGGACTCGGCCTTGGCCTTGACGAGCTCCGCGAGGTAGACGCTGAGCTGCTGGTGGGCACTGTTGTCCAGGGCGCCGGGCTTGGGGGCGACGACCTCCTGGGACCACTCGCGGAAGCGCTCGCGGTCGAGGTCGGGGACGCCGAGCAGTTCGCAGATGACCGTCATGGGCAGCGGGAAGGCCAGGTCCCGGATCAGGTCGCCGGCCCGTTCGGGGCGGGCGGCCATGGCGTCCAGCAGTCCGTCGGTGATCTGCTGGACGCGGGGCCGCATCGCCTCCACCCGGCGGGCGGTGAACTCCCGGGCGACCAGGCGGCGCAGCCGGGTGTGGTGGGGCGGGTCGGACTCGAGCATGTTCGCGTTGGCGGCGGTGGGCTCGATCCCCGGGAAGAGGTCCGTGGCGTGCCAGTCCTTGAGCAGGCCCGGGTGGGTCAGCGCGGCGCGGGCCTCCTCGTAGCGGACGACGAGCCAGTACGGCTCGTTCAGGCGCGTGTTCGGGCCGCTGACCAGGTGCACCGGTCCCGCCTCGCGCAGCCGCGCGAAGAAGGAGTGCGGGTCGGCGTCGAAGTCCGGGCTGAGGGGGATGATGTCGGATACAGGCATCTCGCCACAGTACGACGGCCAACTCGCCCTCCGCCCAGGCGAATCCGGCCACTCGCCCCCGCGAGTGGCCGGTCCTCGACGGTCAGGCCGCGTGCTCCCCGAGCCCGGCCGGGAGCCGGCCGGTGTGGACGACACCCAGGTGCTGGGTGGCGCGGGTGAGGGCGACGTAGAGGTCGCTCGGCGGGAACTGCGCGGGCTCGGCCACGATCACCGTGTCGAACTCCAGGCCCTTGGCCTGGCGCGGGTCCAGCAGGACCACGGGCCGGGTGAGGTCGGGCTCCTCCCCCGCCCGTACGCCGGGCAGCGCGGCGGCCAGCCGGGGGTGCAGGGGTCGCGGGGCGATGACTGCGAGCCGTCCCTCGGCGGGGGCGGTCTCGCGCACGGCCTCGGCGACGGCCGCGGGGAGGTCGGCGCTCTCGCGCACCCGGGGCCGTGCGCCGGTGGAGCGCACCGAGCGGGGCGGTTCGAAGCCGGGGTGGTGGTGGCGCAGCACGGCGGCGGCGACCTCCATGATCTCGGCCGGGGTGCGGTAGTTGACGCCGAGCCGGACGCGCTCGAAGCGGTCGCCCACGTACGGGTCGAGGATCCGCTTCCAGGAGCCGCAGCCCGCCTCGTCACCGGTCTGCGCGGGGTCGCCGACGAGGGTCATGGAGCGGGTGGGGCAGCGACGCATCAGCAGCCGCCAGGCCATCTCGGACAGTTCCTGCGCCTCGTCGACGATGACGTGCCCGAAGGCCCAGGTCCGGTCGGCGGCGGCGCGTTCGGCGGTGGTGCGGTGGTCGGCCTCCTCGTGCCGTTCGGCCATCCGCTCGGCGTCGATGACGTCGTGGGCGGCGAGGTACTCGTTCTCCATGTCCTCGAACTCGTAGGACTCCGAGCCCAGGGAGAGGTCGAGGACGCCCTGGGCGTAGGCGATGCGCTCCAACCGGTCGCGTTCGGCGGCGGCCCGCTCGGCGCTGTCGTCGACGCCGAGGAGTTCGGCGGCCTCGTCGAGGAGCGGGACGTCGGCGGGGGTCCAGTCTTCGGCGGCGCCGGCGGGGCGCCGGATCAGGGCGGCGTCCTCCTCGGACAGGTGGGTGGGGTCGGCGAGGAAGTCGGAGACCAGCTGCCGGGGGGTCAGGCGGGGCCAGAGGGTGTCGATGGCGGCGTGCACGCCGGCGCTGGTGGCGATCTCCTTGCCGAGCTGGGCGACGTCGTCCGGGCCGAGGAGGTTGGGGCCGCCGTAGGGGTCGGCGCCGAGCCGGTCGGCGAGCTGTTCGGTGAGGGCGTCGATGACGGAGAAGGCGAAGTAGGGGCGGGCCAGGTTGTGGGGCAGGCCGGTGCCGCGGGCCCGGTCGCGGGCGGCGTGGGCCATGGTGCGGTCCAGCAGGAGCGTGCCGTAGTCGTCGTGGTCGATCTCCAGGGCGGGCTCGGGGACGAGGTCGTGGTCCTCGCCGCTGCCCGCGGGGACGCCCTCGGGGAGGGTCTGCCGGTCGGCGACGGCCCGGGCGAGGACATCGGCCATGGCGGCGCGGCCCTTGACCTGGGCGGCGCCGGGACGGTCCGTGCCGGTGGCGTGGACGCCGGGGAACAGGTCGCCGGGGGCGGCCAGGAGCACGCCGGTCTCGCCGAGGGAGGGCAGGACCTCGCCGATGTAGCCGAGGAAGGCCGGGTTGGGGCCGACGATGAGCACCCCGCGCTTGCCGAGGAGCTCGCGCTGGGCGTAGAGGAGGTAGGCGGCGCGGTGCAGGGCCACGGCGGTCTTGCCGGTGCCGGGGCCGCCTTCGACGACCAGGACGCCCTGGTGGGGGGAGCGGATGATGCGGTCCTGCTCGGCCTGGATGGTCTGCACGATGTCGTGCATGCGGCCGGTGCGGGCGGCGTCGAGCGCGGCGAGGAGCACGGCGTCGGCGTCGGCGCCCTCGTAGCCGGTGCGTTCGGTGTCGGCGAGGTCCAGGATCTCGTCGTGCAGGGCGGTGACCTCCCGGCCCCGCGTGGTGATGTGGCGCCGGCGGCGCAGGCCCATGGGGACGTGGCCGGTCGCGAGGTAGAAGGGGCGGGCGGCGGCGGCGCGCCAGTCGAGGACGAGGGGGGTGCGCTCGGTGTCGTCCCGTCTGATTCCGATCCGGCCGATGTGGTGGTCGCGGCCGTCGGAGAACTCGAGGCGGCCGAAACAAAGGCCGTGCTCGGCGGCGTTCAGCGCGGAAAGCAGTCCGGACTGCTCGGCGACCATCACATCGCGTTCCAGCCGTGCCTGCAATCCGTTGCCGCTCTCGGCGAGGGCGCCCTGGACGGCGCGTTCGGCCTTGTCCCGCAGGTCTTCGAGGCGCGCGTAGAGCATGTCGATGAATTGCTGCTCGCTCTGGAATTCCTTGTTTGACAATTTCGCTCCCTGCGCGATACGATGCCCCTGCAAAGCTTCCTCACGCCCACTTTCAAGTCTAGGCGTGAATCATCGAATATACGCAGACGCACGCCCCGGACGTCAATTCGTCCGGGGCGTTTTCCGTATTCCCGCAGGTCTCCCCGGCCTGGGGGAGGGGCCCTGCGGGAGGGGGTCAGCGGAGGTCGAAGCTGACCGAGGAGGCCTTGTCGTTCATGCCGTCGCCGACGTAGGCGTTGTAGCCGTAGTAGGTCTGGTGGGCACCCCGGAAGTCGTTGTGCTCCCAGAGGGTGATCGGGCAGGTGATGCCCTGGGCCGAGCTCACTGTGTCGTTCCACCCCCACTGGGAGAGGTTGTTGAACTCCGGGTAGCGCCAGTTGCAGCCGACGCTGCCGCGGAAGGTGAACTCGCTGCCGCCCGAGTTGGCGTCGCTCCAGATCTTGCCGAGGTCCTTGTACTCGGCCTGCGCGCCCAGTTCGGTGGCCTGGGCCTTCGTGGCGAAGCAGCCGCCCTCGCCGGTGTCGACGACGTAGGTGCAGAACTTCGGGGCCTTGGGGGCGGGCTGGGGGCTCGCGGCGGAGGCCGGCGTGGCGGCCGCGGCCAGCACGAGGGCCGCGGCGGCGAGGGCGAGGGAGGACCGGATCATGCGCATGGCTGCTGCTCCTCATATCGGTGCATACGAAGGTGCAAGGGATGGATAGTGCGCTCGGTTCACCGGGGGAACTTTGGGAACTGAAGCGCGACAGCAGCCAACAACCCGCCATAACCACCCGTCCAGGGCACGCAGTTGCCCATGGCATGTTTCGTACGGCGCGTTGCGCGCACCGGGTCCGCCGGCGGCTGGCGCGATCACGGCGCGCGGCGGAGGGCCCGGGCCGGGGTGCGGGCGGGCGCCGGGCAGCGGCGGTTGGTGCGGCCGGGGCGCGGGTGGCCGAAGCCGCCCGCACCCGCCGCACCGGGGCCCGTCCGGCCGAATGTCCCGATACGGGCGAACGGCGCCGGCGGGGGCACCCGTACGAGGCAGGGGGTTCGTGTCATATGAGGCGATATGCCGTTTATCTTCTAGCATGGCGGTCCTCCCGCGCCCTCACGTCCCGGGCGTCGCACACCGAGGAGCGCGTCCCATGTCCCGAACAGCCCGCCGGTCCGCCGCCGCCTCCGCCGCCCTGTCGGCCGCGCTGGCCGCCGCCCTGGCCGCGAGCGCGTTCCTCTCCGCGCCGGCCGCCTCGGCCCACGGGGCCGGGCCCGGAACCGAGCCCGGCCAGGGCCACGGCCAGGGCCATGAGCACGCCGACGCCACCACCGACGCCGAAGCCGCCTTCATCGGCGCCGACCACGCCCGGGCCCACGCCGAACGGCGCAGCGCCGCCGCCGGGGCCGCCGAGTACCCGCAGGCCACCCGCACCGCGAGCCTCGCCGCGCTGACCAGGTCCCAGGCCACGGCCAACAAGGCTTTCTCCGCGGCCCGGGACGGCCGGTTCGCGGAGTTCTTCCCCTCCCCCGACTTCGGCGTCCACGTCGCCCAGCTCCCCACCGGCAAGGTGCTGCTCTTCTCCTTCGAACGGGTCGAAGTCAACCCCACCAAGGAGACCGGCCCCACCGACCGCATCGGCCGGACCAACGCGGGCCGCGCCTTCCTGTGGGACCCGGCCAGGGGGACGGGGGCTCGGGCCTTCAAGGAGGTCCGCCCGCCCACCGTGCTGATGCCGGACGGTACCTACGTCCCGCGCCCGGCGCCGTTCTTCTGCGCGGGGCACGCCTTCCTGCCCAACGGGATGCTGGCGGTCTTCGGCGGCAACGCGGGCGGCAAGGGCGGCAGCGGGGCGAAGCTGTCCTTCGTGTTCGACCCGTGGACCGAGACCTGGTTCCGCAACCGGGACATGTCCGTGGGCCGCTGGTACCCGTCGGTGGTCACCGGCGCCGACGGCCGCCAGACCATCATGTCGGGCCAGTCCGAGCGCGGTACCGGCACCCCCACCCCGGTGGTGGAGCGGTTCCCGGCGAAGGGGCTGCCGGTGCCGTGGCGGACGTACGACATCCCGGCGGGCATGGCCGTGGAGCGGTTCCGGGCGGACGCGCCCTTCCGCAACGACTACCCGCACCTGTTCTCGCTGCGCGACGGCATGATCTACGGGCTGGGCCGCGACGCCGACCAGCAGTGGCTCTTCGACCCGGTTGCGGAGAACCGCACCGCCCTGCCCCGGCGCCCGGCGGACTTCCGGGGCTACGGCTCGGCCGTACCTCTCCCGGCGGGCCTGCGCGGCCCGGACTCGGTCCTCGTCCTCGGCGGCGACCCGCACGACCCGAACACCTACAAGCTGTCGGGCGGACGCTGGAGCACCGAGCGGCCCCGGGCCTTCGGCCGCACCCAGGACGACACCCTGATCCTCCCGGACGCCACCCTGCTCACCGTCAACGGAGCCCTGAGCACCCGCGACTACGGCCACGGCCCGTTCAACCCGAAGGCCGACCTCAAGTACCGGCAGACGGAACTGCGCGACGCCCGCGGCCGCTGGCGGCTGGGCCCGGCCCAGCGGCTGCCGCGCGGGTACCACTCCAACGCGCTGGTGATGCCGGACGGGCGGGTGATGGTGACCGGCGACGAGCTCCAGCAGATCGCCAACGACCCCGACATCCGCGACGCGATGGACGGCAGCATCGAGATCTACGAGCCCGCCTACCTCCACCAGGGCGGCACCCGCCCGGCCCTGGACCGGGTCCCCGGGGGCGAACTCGCGCACGACGCCCTCTTCGAGGTCCGCAGCCGGACCGCCTCCGCCGTCCGCCGGGCCGTCCTGCTGGCGCCGACGACGGTCACCCACGCCGTGAACACCAGCCAGCGGCACCTGGAGCTCGCGGTCACCACGGTCCGGGGCGAGACGATGACCCTGCGCGCCCCGCGCAGCGCGGCCGACGCCCCGCCCGGCTACTACATGCTCTTCCTGCTGGACGGGCGCGGGGTGCCCAGCACCGCCCGATGGGTGAAGCTGGGCCACCGGTAGACCTCCGGTAGACCACGGGAAGGCCACCGGCAGACGGCCGCCCCGCCACCGTCCGGCCGCATCGCCCGGACGGCTGTGGACAACCGCCGTCCGGCGCGACACGCCCACGTTCGGCCCCGTAGCGTCGTCAGCGTCGGGCCCACAGGCCCGGCGGGCCCGGTCGGGCGAGGGGGAAACCTCCTGCTGAGAGGCCGTCACCATGCGAAGCGAAGACGCGATATCCAGCCTGCTCCGGGTCCACCGGGGCACCGCAGGCCCCGAGGAACTGGCCGCGATCACGGTCGTGGTCGCCTGCCTCGCGGGCCGGACCGGCCGGCGACCGGCCTCCCCGGCGCACGCCCCGGGGCACGCCACGGCGCACCGCCGCCCGCAGCCGCGGCCCGGGGGCCACGGCTGCTGGGCCGGGTGCTGGGCCTGCCGCTGAGCGGCCTAGGCGCGCCGCAGCACCCGGGTCAGCGCGTCCAGGAGCTCTCCGCGCGGATCCGCGCAGGCACCCTCCGCGCGCCAGGCGACGAACCCGTCCGGGCGGACGAGGACCGCTCCGTCGGCGGACAGTTCGTGGAGCTCCGCCCAGTCGGAACCGTCCGGCTGGACCAGGTCGGCGTCCGGGGCGGAGCCGACGGTGTAGGCGTCCAGGCGTGCGCCGAGCTCCCGCGCGACGTGGCCGGCGGCCTCCTTCCAGGGCGTGCCCGGGCTGCTGAGCAGCACGAAGGAGGTCTCGTACAGGTCGAGCAGGGAGACCCGCTGCCCGGCCCTCGTCAGCCACATGTGCGGGGCGCGGGTGCCGACGTCGCCCTTGAGGCGCATGGTCTCGGGGATGATCGGCCGGTCCGGGTCGCCGCCGACGACGGCGCCCTCGGGGTAGCAGTAGCCCATGGCGGTGGTGAGCACCCCGCTGCCCGGGCCGCCGCCCATGGTGGGCGGCGGCACGTACCCGGGGTGGCTGTGTTCGGCCGAGCGGGCGGAGGCACGTTCGCTGGTGGCCCGGGCGACGGGGAGCCGCTCGTCCTCGTAGGTGTGCAGCAGGCCGGGTCCGGCGGAGCCGTTCAGCACGGCGGCGATCTTCCAGGCCAGGTTGTGCGCGTCCTGGATGCCGGTGTTGGAGCCGAAGGCGCCGGTCGGGGACATCTCGTGCGCGGCGTCGCCGACGACGAAGACCCGGCCGACGGAGTACTGCTGCGCGACGCGCTCGGCGGCGTGCCAGGGGGCCTTGCCGCCGATCTCCACGTCCAGGTCCGGCACGCCGATGGCATTGCGGATCTGGGCGATGCAGCGCTCCTCGGTGAAGTCCTCCAGCGTCTCGCCGGTCTCCGGGTGCCAGGGGGCGTGGAAGACCCACTGGGTCTCGTTGTCCACCGGCAGGAGCGCGCCGTCGGCCCCCGGGCGCATCAGGTAGCAGACGATGAAGCGCAGGTCGCCCAGGAGGCCTGCGAGCTGCTCGGAGCGGAAGACGATGCTGACGTTGTGGAACAGCTCGCCGCTGCCGGCCTGCCGGATGCCCAGGGCCTCGCGGACGGGGCTGCGCGGCCCGTCGGCGGCGATCAGGTAGTCGGCGCGGACGGTGATGTGCTCGCCGGTTTCCCGGTTCTTCACCAGGGCGCTGACGCCCTCGGCGTCCTGGTCGAAGCTCATCAGCTCGGTGGAGAAGCGTACGTCGGCGCCCTGGGCGCGGCTCTGCGCGGCCAGGACCGGCTCGATGTTGTTCTGGCTGCACAGGCACCAGCCGGTGGGGCTGAACCGGGCGAGCGCCCCGGTGGGGTCGACGGCCTTGATGAGCCACTTGTGCTCGCCGCCGATCAGCGCCTGGGTCTGCAGAATGCCCTGGTTGGCCTCCAGGGCGGAGGCCTCCTTGCGGATGGCGGGTTCGACCCCGGCCGTCCGGAACAGCTCCATCGTTCGGGCGTTGATCCCGCGTCCGCGCGGGTGGACGGAGGTTCCGGCGTGCTTCTCGACCACCATGTGCCTGATGCCGTGGCGGCTCAGGAACAGCGAGGTGGAGAGGCCCACGAGGGAACCGCCCACGACGAGGACCGGTACGCGGACATCGGCATGCTCTTCCATCGGCTGCGGGCTCCTGTTTCGTGTGGGGGAAGTGCAAGGGGCAGTCGACGGCTTATGCCCCCGATCAGCCTTCTTGCCCGGGCGAGTCGCGTCTTGTCACCCGCTTGATCCGGAGATGTCGCGATCCGTACCCGGGCGGATGACGATGAGCGACAGCGGCGGCCCCTCCCGTCCGGACCGTCCGCGTCCGGTGACCGCGGGCCACGGGGCCCCGTGCGGCCGGGCAGTTGCCGCCGAATGACGCAGGGGAGCGCGTGCGCGCCGGCGTCCGTGCCCCCACGAAGGAGTGAGCAGATGACAACCACCCTGTCCGAACGGGTGTCGCAGTCCGCGTTCGACGGCTCGATGCTCCGGGTCGTCCTGCTGATGGACCTCCACGAGGGCGCCCAGCAGCGGTTCTTCGAGGCCTACGAGCGGCTGCGGCACGACATCGCCTCGGTGCCCGGGCATCTGGGCGACCAGCTCTGCCAGTCCTTCGAGAACCCCTCGCAGTGGCTGATCACCAGCGAGTGGGAGAGCGCGCCGCAGTACCTCGCCTGGGTCAACAGCGAGGAGCACGCCGAGCAGGTCAAGCCACTGGGCGCCTGCGCCCGCTCGATGCGCCCGCTGAAGTTCACGGTGCTGCGCGAGACCGGCCGGCGCTACGACGCCCCGCAGGCGGGGTTCGGCGGCCGGCTGCAGGAGGCGCCGCGGCTCGGTGAGGGCATCGTCCGGCACGCGCTGACCTTCACGGTCAAGCCGGGCAGCGAGGAGAAGGTCGCCGAGCTGCTGTCCTCGTACTCCTCCCCGGCCGCCCGTGTCGACGACCACACCCGGCTGCTGCGGACCTCCCTGTTCATGCACGGCAACCGGGTGGTGCGGGCCGTGGAGGTGAAGGGCGACCTCACGGCCGCGCTGCGGCACGTCGCGGAGCAGCCCGAGGTGCGGGCCGTGGAACAGGCCATCAACCCGTACCTGGAGCAGGACCGGGACCTGACCGACCCGGAGTCCGCCCGGATGTTCTTCATGCGCGCGGGCCTGCCGGCCGTCCACCACGTCGCCGCGCACGGCCCGCAGCCCGACCGGATCACCCGGCACGCGCTGTTCTACCCGGCCAAGCCGGGCTGCGGCCCGCTCGTGGCCCGGTTCCTCGCCCGCCAGGACGAGGAGGCCGCGAAGATCCCCACCAGTCCCGTGCTGAGCAGCAGCATCTTCCAGCGGGACGACGTCGTGGTCCGCCTTCTCGACGTCAGCGGGCCGGCCGACGGCCGCTTCGCGGGCGGCTTCGGACTGGACGGCCCGCGCGGCGCGGCGGTGCTGGACCGGATGCTGGCCGGCGCTCCGCACGCCCCGTACCCCATGGACCTGATCACCGACCGCCGGGCTCCGGCGCAGTCCTGAACCGGCCGGGCGGCGGCACCCCGCGCGGGTGCTCGCCCCGGCGCCGTGCACCACCCCCACCCCCACCCCCACCGGCAGCCCGTGAGAGGGCTCCGGTCCGCCAGGAGGAAGTCCGCTGTGACCAAACATCACCCGCGCATCGTCGACCTCAGCGAGACCCAGCCCAACCGCAGGCGCGGAGGTGACCTGCGCGCCGTCCTCACCCCGACCTCGGTGGGCTCGACCAGCGGTTTCATGGGGCTGGCGGTGATGGCCCCGGGCGAGTCGATCGCGGAGCACTACCATCCGTACTCCGAGGAGTTCGTGTACGTGGTCGCCGGAACGCTCGAGGTCGACCTCGACGGGGAGACCCACCCGCTGCGCACGGACCAGGGGCTGCTGGTCCCGCTGAACATGCGCCACCGGTTCCGCAACGTCGGCGGCACCGAGGCACGGATGGTCTTCCACCTCGGTCCCCTCGCCCCCGATCCGAAGCTCGGGCACGTGGACACGGAGGAGGCCCCGAACCCGGACGCCACCGCCTGGGCGGAGCGCCCTCCGGAGCGGACGGGGGCCGTCTCGTGACCGGCCGGCGGGTGGCCGTCACGGGGGTGGGGGTGGTGGCCCCCGGCGGCATCGGCGCCCCCGCCTTCTGGGACCTGCTGTCCAACGGCCGTACGGCGACCAGGGGCATCACCCTCTTCGACCCGGACGGGTTCCGCTCCCGGATAGCCGCCGAGGTCGACTTCGACCCTTCCGAGCACGGTTTCACCGAGGACGAGGCGGCGCGGGCGGACCGGTACATCCAGTTCGCCCTGGTCGCGGCCCGCGAGGCGGTGGCCGACTCCGGCCTGGAGCTGGACGGCGAGAGCGCCTGGCGCACCGGCGTGTCCCTGGGCACGGCGGTCGGCGGCACCACCCGGCTGGAGCACGACTACGTGGACGTGAGCCAGCGGGGCGCGTGGTGGGACGTGGACCACCGCCTCTCCTCCCCCTTCCTGCACCGGGCCTTCACCCCCGCCACCCTCGCCTCGGCGGTGGCGGAGCAGACCGGGGCGCGCGGTCCCGTGCAGACCGTGTCCACCGGCTGCACCTCCGGGCTCGACGCCGTCGGGTACGCGGTGCACTCCATCCAGGAGGGCCGGATGGACGTCTGCATCGCGGGTGCCTCCGACTCCCCCGTCTCCCCCATCACCGTGGCCTGCTTCGACGCCATCAAGGCGACCTCGGCGAACAACGAGGACCCGGCGCACGCCTCGCGGCCCTTCGACGCCGACCGGGACGGTTTCGTCCTCGGCGAGGGCGGGGCCGTGCTGGTCCTGGAGGAGCTGGAGCGGGCGCGGGCCCGCGGCGCGCGGATCTACTGCGAGATCGGCGGCTACGCCACCTTCGGCAACGCCCACCACATGACCGGGCTGACCGCCGAGGGCCTGGAGATGGCCCGGGCGATCGAGACGGCGCTGGCCCAGGCCCGGGTCGACGCCCGGGAGATCGACTACGTCAACGCGCACGGCTCCGGCACCAAGCAGAACGACCGCCACGAGACGGCGGCCGTGAAGCGGGTGCTCGGGGACCACGCCTACAAGACGCCGATGACCTCCATCAAGTCCATGGTGGGGCACTCGCTCGGCGCCATCGGGGCGATCGAACTCGCGGCCTGCGTCCTGGCGATGACCCAT
Organism: Streptomyces sp. 3211.6; assembly: GCF_003634815.1. Taxonomy (NCBI): domain Bacteria; kingdom Bacillati; phylum Actinomycetota; class Actinomycetes; order Kitasatosporales; family Streptomycetaceae; genus Streptomyces; species Streptomyces sp. 3211.6. The sequence goes on from NZ_RBXC01000001.1 coordinate 969,118, forward strand.
CACGTGGTGCCGCCGACCGCGAACTACGAGACCCCCGACCCGGAATGCGACCTGGACTACGTGCCGCGCACCGCGCGCAGGCACACCCTGCGCAACGTGCTGTCGGTGGGGAGCGGCTTCGGCGGCTTCCAGTCCGCCGTGGTCCTGACCCAGCCCAAGGAGGTACGCGCGTGAAGAGCCGTACTGCCGGTCCCGTGGCGGCCGTCACCGGTATCGGGGTGGTCGCGCCGAACGGGATCGGCGCGGAGGCCTTCTGGAAGGCCACCCAGGCCGGGGCCAGCGTCCTGGACCGGGTGACCCGGCAGGGCTGCGAGCACCTTCCGGTGCGGGTGGCGGGCGAGGTGCGGGGTTTCGACCCGGGCTCGCTGGTGGAAGAGCGGTTCCTGGTCCAGACGGACCGCTTCAGCCACTACGCGCTGGCCGCGGCCGACCTCGCGCTGGAGCACGCCCGGCTGGGCCGGGCCGACTACGAGGACGACCCGTACGCGGTGGGCGTGGTGACGGCGGCCGGCTCGGGCGGCGGCGAGTTCGGGCAGCGCGAGCTGCAGCGGCTGTGGGGGCAGGGCCCCCGCTACGTCGGCCCGTACCAGTCGATCGCCTGGTTCTACGCGGCCAGCACCGGCCAGATCTCCATCCGGCGGGGGTTCAAGGGCCCGTGCGGGGTGGTGGCGAGCGACGAGGCGGGTGGGCTGGACGCCTTCGCGCACGCCGTACGGGCCATCCGGCAGGGCAGCCGGGCGATGCTCGTCGGCGCGACGGAGGCCCCTCTCGCCCCCTACTCGGTGGTCTGCCAGGTGGGGTACGAGGGGCTGAGCACCGCGGACGACCCGGAGCGCGCCTACCGCCCCTTCACGGCGAAGGCCTGCGGGTTCGTCCCGGCCGAGGGCGGTGCGATGTTCACCGTCGAGGAGGCGGCGACGGCCGCGCGGCGGGGGGCGCCCGTCCGGGCCCTGGTGGCCGGGCACTGCGCCACCTTCACCCCGCCGGGCCGCCCGGGCGACTCCGAAGGGCTGGCGCATGCCGTCCGCGGTGCGCTGCGGGAGGCGGGCTGCGCTCCGGAGGAGGTGGACGTGGTCTTCGCGGACGCCCTGGGCACGCCCGAGGCGGACGCGGCCGAGGCCGCGGCGCTGCGGTCGGCGCTGGGGGCCCACGGGTCGAAGGTGCCGGTGACGGCGCCCAAGTCCGGTACCGGGCGGGCGTACTGCGCGGCCGGGACCCTGGACGCGGCCGCCGCGGTCCTGGCGCTGGAGCACGGCGTCGTGCCGCCCACGCCGAACGTCTTCGACGTCTGCCACGACCTCGACGTGGTCACCGGCAGCGCCCGCGTCGCCCCCCTGCGGACCGCGCTCGTCCTGAGCCGCGGCCGGATGGGGTCCAACGCGGCACTCGTCCTGCGCAAGGGGCCTTGAGTCCGGCGCGCAGTGATCCGTACCCGGTTCCTCAGGGCCGCGCGGGCGACCGGCCGGCGCGGAAGCAGGAGAGAGAAGGCACGATGTCCGACCGACTGACCATGGAAGAGCTGGCGACCCTGATGAAGGGCGCCGGCATCACCGTCGACCCCGCCGAGCTGACGAGCCGTCCGGACTCGCGGTTCGACGACTACGGCCTGGATTCGCTGGGCCTGCTCGGGATCGTGGGCGAGCTGGAGAACCGGCGCGGCCGGGCGCTTCCCGCGGACGCCGACCGCTGCAAGAGCCCGCGCGAGTTCGTCGACCTCGTCAACAACAGCCTCATGACAGGAGCCTGAGATGCCCGGTCACACCGACAACGAGATCACCGTCAAGGCGCCCGTGGACGTCGTCTGGGACGTCACGAACGACCTGCCGAACTGGCCCGAGCTGTTCAGCGAGTACGCCTCCGTCGAGATCCTGGAGCAGGCGGGGAACACCACCCGGTTCCGCCTGGCCATGCACCCCGACGAGAACGGGGTGGTGTGGAGCTGGGTCTCGGAGCGGACGGTGGACCGCGCGGGGCTCACGGTGAAGGCGCGCCGGGTGGAGACCGGCCCGTTCGCGCACATGAACATCCACTGGGAGTACGGCGAGGTGCCGGGCGGGACCCGGATGCGGTGGGTGCAGGACTTCGCGATGAAGCCGGACGCGCCGATCGACGACGCGGGGATGACCGACCGCATCAACAAGAACTCCAAGATCCAGATGGAGTTGATCCGGGACAAGATCGAGCGGGCGCACCGGGCGAAGGCCAAGTCGCCGGCGGGCCGGCCCTGATCCCCCCTCCCCCGCGTCGTCCCCCTCCCCGCCCCACCCGAAAGGCGACCCTCGATGCACCAAGCCCTCATCGTGGCCCGGATGGCGCCCGGTTCCGCGCCCGACATCGCCCGCCTGTTCGCCGCCTCGGACGCCGGCGAGCTGCCGCACCTGGTCGGCGTCCGGCGGCGCAGCCTCTTCCAGTTCGGGGAGGTGTACATGCACCTGGTCGAGTGCGACAGCGATCCCGGTCCGGCCATCGCGAAGGTCGTCGGGCACCCGGAGTTCCGTGACCTGAGCGACCGGCTCCAGGCGTACGTCAGCCCGCACGACCCGGAGACCTGGCGGAGCCCCAAGGACGCGATGGCCCACCGCTTCTACCTCTGGGAGCGGGACGCCGCCCGGTAGTCCGTACGGGTGCCCAAGCCTGCGCCGCTCCGCCGGGCGGCCTGGGCACCCACGGCCTGTGACGGGAGGAATTCGGCAGGTAGTTTTTGAATGAATACCTGACTGAATTGCCGTCAACAAGGTTCCACCTGTTATCTCGATTTTATAACGACCTCCCTTTATTGGCCTGGACCTTTTCCGCGCGACGCGCGTAACTCCCCTATTTTCAAAGCAACTTGACAGTTCATCAAATCCGGCCCGAAGGTAACGGATAGATTTCCCGGGCCCGGCTCCCGTTTGTCCGAATTCTCCACGGCGCTCGTCTGGCACGCTTCTGCGCACCCACTCCCCTGACCAGGACTTGAGGTGCGCATGACAGCACGACCCAAGGGCCGGCGCCGCCGGACCGACCAACGCCGCACACCGCGGAAGCTGATACTCCTGACCGCCGCGGCGGCGTCGGCGGCGCTGCTCGCGGGCGGTCTCGCCTACTCCCGCCTCGCCCCCGACGCCGGGGCGAGCACCCCCGCACTGGCCGGAGCCCCGGCCGCCGCCGCGGAGCCGGCCGCCGCACCGGCCCGCGACCAGGACCCGGCCCCGCTCGCGCAGAAGCCCGCGAACGAGGACGCCAAGGGCATGGTCTACGACGGCCTCGACACCGCCCCCAAGGGCGACCGCTGCGCCGGCGTCTACCGCACCCAGTCCGGCCTGTGCACCCACGGCCCCGACGCCCCGCCCAAGGGCGTCGACGTCAAGGCCGATGTCCCGCCCGTGGTCAACTCCAAGGCCGCGGCGGCCGATCCGGCCGCCCCCGCCTCCGCCGACCCGGCCGCCACGGACGGCGGCGGGCGTCCTCAGGACGCGCCCGCCGCCGACGCCCGCAGCCTCGCGCCGAGCGCCAAGGCCCCGGCCGCGCCGTCCGGCGGCCAGGCGGTCGCCACCGGCCCGGCCGGACAGACCGTCCAGTGCGACGGCGACGGCAGCACCGGCAACCGCATCCAGGTCGTCTACGCGCACGGCCCCGGCCGCGACCGCTACGCCGAGTACGCGGCCTCGTTCCGCAAGTGGGCCGTGGACGCCGACATGATCTACGCGGCCAGCGCCAAGGAGACCGGCGGCATCCGCCACATCCGCTACGTGACGGCCGCCGACTGCACCCCGTCGGTACTGGACATCGAGCTCCCGGACTCCGCGCTCGCGGAGTTCAGCGCCACCAACAACGCGCTGGCCGGCAAGGGGCTGAACCGTCGCGACCGCAAGTACATGATCTTCGCGGACACCCAGGTCTACTGCGGCATCGGCACCTTCAACGGCGACGAGCGCCACGGCCAGGACAACCTCAGCAACTTCGGCCCCTCCTACGGCCGTACCGACTCCGGCTGCTGGGGCGGCCACACCGCCGCGCACGAACTCGGCCACAACCTGGGCGCGGTCAACAACAGCGCGCCCAACACCAGCCGGGGCGCGCACTGCACGGACGAGTACGACGTCATGTGCTACTCGGACACGCCGTACTACCCGCAGATGCGCTACGTCTGCAACAACCAGGCGAAGGAGAACATCCTCGACTGCAACCACGACGACTACTTCCACACCAGCCCGCAGCCCGGCAGCTACCTGGCCACGCACTGGAACATCGCCGACAACCAGTTCCTGATGCGCACGGAGGGCGGGGACGGCACCGACCCGAACCCGGGGCCCTCCCCGAAGCCCACGCCTTCGCCCACCAAGAAGCCCTCGGGCGGACCGGTGGTGACGGCCGGACAGATCCAGCCGGACTCCGTGGTCCTGAGCTGGCCCCAGGTCGAGGGGGCCGCCTGGTACCAGGTCCTGCTCGACGACAGGCACCTGACGTGGGTCCAGTCCACCTCCCTGCGCGTCTACAACCTCCGCCCCGGCACCGCGTACACGGCGGCCGTCTCGGTCCGCGACACCTCGGGCCGTGACAGCGGCCCCGGCAAGGCCACGTCCTTCCGCACGGCCGACTCCGGCGGCGGCGCCACGACCACCCCGGGCACCCGCTACGTGCTCGGCAACGGCAGCAGCGGCATGGCCGCCGAACTGTGGGGCGGCCGCACCGCCGACGGGACGGTCCTGGTCGGCGGCCGGTCCAACGGCTACGCGCAGCAGCAGTGGTACTTCGACGACGCCGGCAGCGGCCTCGTGCGGATCCGCTCGGCGGTCTCCGGCAAGTGCCTGCAGCCCGGCGGTGCCCCGGCCGCGGGGATGTGGATCGCGCAGCAGCCCTGCGCGGCCGGCTCGGCCGCGCAGCGGTGGAAGCTCTCCTCGCGCGACGGCGCGGTGACCGTCTCCGACCCGAGCGGCGGGTTCGCCCTCGCGGTGAGCAACCGGCCCTATTACGGGGACTGGCTGCTCGAACTCCAGCGCGCGGACGGCCGTCCGGCGCAGGTCTGGACGGCCCGCAAGGCCGCCTGACCCCGACGACCGGCGGGCGGCCCTACTCCCCTAGGGCCGCCCGCCTTCCGTACCCCCTCCCGCACTCCACCTCATCTGGAGCACCGTGAGCACTCCGAGCACCGCCCCGGCCCGTATCCGGCGCGCCGCCCTGCCAACCCTGACCGCGCACGCCCTCACCGCCCTGGCCCTGACCGCCGTCGCCGTCGTCGTCACGGCCGGGCCCGCCGAGGCCCACGGCGACACCCTGAACGTGGTGATCACCGGGGAGCGGGCCGGGCACGTCACCGCCGACGTCACCTGGGAGAACGACGGGGACGCCGTCGAGGAGGCCGTGGCCGCCACCGTGAACGCCGTCAGCGCCGACGGCAGCCGAACCGAGGGCCCCTGGAAGCTGGTGCGCGATCCCGGCCGTGCGGCGGGCTGGACCACGGCCGAGACGCTTCCGGCCGGCACCTGGACGGTCACCGTGGAGGCGGGCTTCCCCTCCCTGGGCCGCGCCCGCAAGGAGATCGGCGTCCCGGTGACCGACCCGGCGCCCGCCCCCGCCTCCTCCGCACCCGCCTCCCCCACGGCCCCGCCTCCGGTGGTCGCGGCGGGCCCGCCCGCCCCCTCCGCCCCGCCCGCCTCCACGGCTTCGGCGGATCCGGCGCCGGGCGGCGTCTCCACCGGCTGGTGGACCACCGCCGGCGTGGCCGGGATCGCCCTGCTGGGCGCGGCGGCCGGGATCCTCCTGCGCCGCGCCCGCCGCCGCTGACGGAGTGTCGCCCCGCCCGGCAGGGCGGGGCCTTGCATGGTGGTTCCGGCAGCGGATCGCCACGGACACCGCTACGGACTACGGCTGGGGACGGCACATGAAGGCCACGGAGGTACTCGCGGACGGCTTCGGGCGGATCCGGGAGGTGGTCCACGAGACGGTGGGCGGGCTCACGGCCGAGCAGCTCAACGCCCGCCCCGACCCGGAGGCGAACTCGATCGCCTGGCTCGTGTGGCACCTGACCCGGATCCAGGACGACCACGTGGCCGGCGCCGCGGGGCAGGACCAGCTCTGGCGGTCCGCCGGCTGGGCCAACCGCTTCGCCCTGCCGCTGCCCGTCGCCGACCACGGCTACGGGCACACGGCGAAGCAGGCCGGGAGCGTCCGCGTCGACTCGGCCGAACTGCTGCTGGACTACTACGACGCCGTGCACGGGGCCTCCCTGCGCTTCGTCCGCGCTCTGGCCGCCGCCGACCTGGAGCGGATCGTCGACGAACGCTGGGACCCTCCGGTCACCCTCGGGGTCCGCCTCGTGAGCGTCCTGGCCGACGACCTCCAGCACGCGGGCCAGGCGGCCTACGTACGGGGGCTGCTGGAGCGACGCTGAGCCAGGGGCCCCGGCATGCTCCGTATTACGGAAAACACTTTCCGCGATGCGATAGGTTGTGGCTCCGGTGCGGCCCCGCACCGCTGACCCGCAGCTGGAGGAGAGAAGATGAGCGAGAGTCGCGTCGCCCTGGTCACCGGTTCTTCCTCGGGGATCGGAGCCGCCGTCGCCGAGCGGCTGGCCGCCGAGGGGATACGTGTGGTCGTCAACTCCGCGCGCAGCGCGGAAGCCGGCAAGGAGCTCGCCGCGCGGCTCCCGGACGCCGTGTACGTACAGGGGGACGTCTCCGACGCCGAGGACGCGCGGCGGATCGTGCGGACCGCGATCGAGGCCTGCGGCCGGCTGGACATCCTCGTCAACAACGCGGGCGTGACCCGCTTCATCCCGCTCGGCGACCTGGAGGCCGCCGACGCGGCGGCGTGGCGGGAGATCTTCGACGTCAACGTGATCGGGGCCTGGCAGATGATCACCGCGGCCGTCCCGCACCTGCGCGAGTCCGGTGCGGGCTGCGTCGTCAACATCTCCTCGGTGTCCGCGACCCGGGCCCTGGGGAGTTCGGTCCCCTACGCCGTGAGCAAGGCCGCCGTCAACCACATGACCCGGCTGCTCGCCTCGCAGCTGGGCCCGTCGGTCCGCGTCAACGCCGTGGCACCCGGGCTGATCGACACCCCCTGGTACGAGGGCGCCGAGGAGGTCTGGGAGAGCTCCCGCGAGTGGATCACCGAGAACACCCCGCTGCGCCGGGTGGGCACGCCCCGGGACGTGGCGGAGGCGACGCTGTACCTGGTGGACGCCGCCTACACGACGGGGGACGTGCTCACGGTCGACGGCGGGCGGCACATCGTCTGACCGGCGCGGATCAGGGTGACGCGGCGCGGGAGACCGCGCTCGCGTGGCCGGCCTCCGCGTCCAGGTCCAGGATGCGGCCGGCCGAGGGGTCGCGCAGGGCGTCCTCGGTCTCGCAACGGCCCGCGCCCGCCCGGCAGGTGACGCGGTAGCGGGTGGCCGTCGGGAGGGTGATCTCCAGACGGCCCGCGCCGACGTGGCCGGCGACCCGGTCCGGCGGGGCCGCGAAGGCGAGCTTCGCGTGACCGGAGTCGGCGCGGACGTCGGCCTGGGCGACGGCCAGCCCGGAGGCGTCCAGGGTGCCCGAGCCGACCCGGGCCCGCAGGGGGCCGCGCAGAGCGGCGAGGACCAGGGCGCCCGATCCCATGTCGGCGTCGACGGTGCCGGCGAGGCCGCTGACGGTGACCCGGCCGGAGCCGCCGGAGACCCTGACCGGCATCCCGGTGGGCACGGTCACCGCGAGACGGACCGAGCACCCGGTGCCGCTGGTGATCCCGAAGTCGCCCTCGGGGCAGCGCGGGGTCAGCTTCAGGGTGTCGCCGAGCCAGCTCTCCTCGACGGCCGGCTTGCTCCAGGACCAGGTCATGTCGGCCCGGTAACCGACCGCCCCGTCCCCGCGCGGGGTGATCGTCACGTCCGACTCGCCGCCGACGACCTCCAGCGCGCCCACGGTCCGCCCGGCACTGCCGCCTGTCACCGTGGCGCTCTGCGCGCCGACGTCCGCCCGTACCTGCCAGCCGGCCGCCGCCACCACGAGGACGGCGCTCAGCGCCGCGGCCGTGTACCAGGCCAGGCGCGGTCCGCTCCCGGCGCCGGCGGCCGGGCCGTTGGGGCCGCTCACGAGGCACCGTCCAGGAACCGCAGGACGGCGAGGACCCGCCGGTGGGCCTCCGCGGCCGGGGGCAGGTCGAGCTTGGCGAAGATGTTGTTGATGTGCTTGGCCACAGCGCTCTCGCTCACCACGAGCCCGTCCGCGATCCCCGCGTTGGAGCGGCCCTCGGCCATCAGGGCCAGGACCTCGCGCTCGCGCGGGGTGAGCCGCTCCAGGGGGTCCGGTCCGCCGCGCCTGAGCAGCAGCTGGGCCACGACCTGCGGGTCGAGGGCGGTGCCGCCGGCCGCGACGCGGCGCAGGGCGTCGATGAACTCCTCGACGTCGGCGACGCGCTGCTTGAGCAGATAGCCGATGCCCGCGCCGCTCCGGGAGGACAGCAGGTCGGCCGCGTAGCGCTCCTCCACGAACTGGGAGAGCAGCAGCACGGCCGTGCCCGGGCTCTGACTGCGGATCATCAGGGCGGCCCGGACGCCCTCGTCGGTGAATCCGGGCGGCATCCGGACGTCGACGAGGGCGAGGTCGGGCCGGTGCTCCTCGACGGCGGCGAGCAGTCCCTCGGCGTCGCCGGTCTCGGCGGCCACCTCGAATCCGGCCATTTCCAGGACTTTGACAAGACCTATGCGCAGGAGGACGGAGTCCTCGGCGATCACAGCCCGCACGGCAGCTCCACGGTGACGACGGTCGGGCCCCCTTCGGGGCTGTTGATCAGAATGGTTCCGTCGACCGACCCTACGCGTTTGCGCAGGCCGGTCAGGCCGGTGCCGCCGGCCGGGTCCGCGCCGCCCACCCCGTCGTCGGTGACGACGACGCGCAGCAGGTCGCCGCGGCGGCCGCCCGGGACCCGGGCGACGGTGACCGAACAGCGGTCGGCGCGGGCGTGCTTGGCGACGTTGGCAAGGGCCTCGGAGACGACGAAGTAGGCGACGGCCTCGATGGTGGGGCCGGGACGTTCGGCGAGGTCCACGGTGAGTTCGACGGGCAGCGGGGCGCGGGCGGCGATCCCGGAGAGCGCGGCGTCGAGGCCGCGGTCCTCCAGGACGGCCGGGTGCAGGCCCCGTACGAGGTTGCTGAGTTCCTCGATGGCCTCCTTCGCCTCGCGGTGGGCCTCGTCGATGACGGCCTTGGCCTCGGGCGGGAGTCCGGGGAGGGTGGCACGGGCGATGCCGAGGTTCATGGCGAGGGAGACGAGGCGCTGTTGCGCGCCGTCGTGGAGGTCGCGTTCGATGCGGCGGCGTTCGATGTCGGCTGCGTCGAGCACTCCGGCACGGCTCTCGGCGAGGTCCTCGACGCGCCGCTGGAGCTCGCGGGCCCGGTTGGGGCCGAGGAGGGAGGCGGCGGCGAGGGCGTCGAGCCGGGTCAGGAGCGCGGCCATCCAGGGTGCGGCGAGCAGCACGAGGACGCCGCCGGCGGTGAGGAGGTCGTACTGGCGGGTCCAGCCGAAGTCGGGGAGTTCGCCGTCGGAGGGGAGCATCCAGACCCAGGCGTACGCGGAGGCCGCGGCCAGGCCGCCGGCCCAGGTGAGCACGAGCGCGGCTGCGCCGAGGGCGGCGAGCGGGCTGACGGCGAGGTGGTAGGCGTACTGGCGCCGGGTGGCTTCGGAGCGCAGCCGTTCGGCCAGTCCGCGGACGGTCCGCCAGGGGTGGGTGTGGACGACGGGCGGCACGTCGAGTCCGAGCAGGACCCGGAAGCGGCTGCGCTGGAGCCCGGTCAGCAGCGGGCAGAGCAGGAGGGCGAGCAGGAGCGGGAGGCCGCTGCGGGCGGGGGTCGCGGTCAGCAGGAGGAATCCGGTGGCGACCGGCAGCGCGGGCGGGATCGCCGCGACGCTGAAAGCCGTGTTGCGCCAGGCCCAGGCCGACCACGGGGTGTGCCCCGCGATCCAGGTGTACGAGCGCTTCAGCGCGCTCCAAGTTGCCATACCCGTACGGTAATCGCACAGGTCAGGGTGGCCGCCACCCCCCTGGTGCCCGGTGGGGGGTGTAGCTGGTGCCACCCCCGGTTCGGACGATGGGGCTAGTGATCGTGAGGGCGCGGGCGGACACAGTGGTGGTGTGCCCGGCGGACGGACCGCCGGCCCGGAAGGAGACCCGCCGCCATGGCCCTCGCCGCCCCGCAGTTCCAGGTCCGCCGCCCCGCCGCCGCCCTGCGCACGGCGGCCGGCCGGCCGCGGTCCGGGTGGGCGGGCCGGGGGCTGCCCCGCCCCGCGACGGTGTTCACCGGGTGCGGGCTGGCGCTGCTGCCGTGGATGGTGGTGCTGGCGCAGACGATGCCGCGGACGGCCGGGGTGTCCCACTGGTCCACCGCCTGGATAGGCCTGGACGCGATGCTCGCGGCCGGGCTGACGGGGACGGGCCTGCTGCTGCGCACGGGCGATCCGCGGGTGGCGCCGGTGGCGGCGGCGACGGCGGCGCTGCTGGCGATGGACGCCTGGTTCGACGTCACGACCTCTCTGGGGACCGGCGAGCAGGGGCTGGCGCTGCTGCTGGCGGCCGGGGCGGAGCTGCCGCTGGCGGTGGCCTGCGCGGTGGTGGCCGCGCGGCGCACCGCCTGAGCGGCTCGGGCGGGCCGGTTACTCGATGACGAGCTCGACGGGGATGTTGCCGCGGGTGGCCTTGGAGTACGGGCAGACCTCGTGCGCCTGCTTGACGAGCAGGGCGCCGGTCTCGCCCTCCAGGGACTCGGGGAGCTCGATGCGCAGGGTGACGGCGAGGCCGAAGCCGGTCGCGTCCTGGCCGATGGAGGCCTCGGCGGTGACGGAGATGTCACCGGTGTCCACCTTGGCCTGACGGCCGACCAGGCCCAGCGCGCTGGCGAAGCAGGCGGCGTACCCGGCGGCGAAGAGCTGCTCGGGGTTGGTGCCCTGGCCGTTGCCGCCGAGCGCCGGGGGCATGGCGAGCGCGAGGTCGATCTGGCCGTCGGAGCTGACGGCGCGGCCCTCGCGGCCGTTGGCGGTGGCGACGGCGGTGTACAGCGCGTCCATCGGGAGGTCCTTTCAGAGGGGCGGGGCGGCCGGCGGCCGGCCCTCGACCACAAATAGAGCACACAATTCAGTTGTGCACAACTCAATCGCTTACAAGGCGGCTCGGGTAGACTGGCGCCCATGACGGAGCAGCCCATGACCGAGCCCGGCGACACCCTCCGCGACCAGGACTTCCTCCGCCTCGACGGGCAGATCTGCTTCGCGCTGGGCGCCGCGAACCGCGCCTTCGGCGGGCTCTACCGGGTCATCCTCAAGGACCTGGAGCTGACCTACCCCCAGTACCTGGTGATGCTGGTGCTCTGGGAGCACGGGACGATGCCGGTCAAGCAGCTGGGGCAGCACCTGCGGCTCGACTCCGGCACCCTCTCCCCCCTGCTCAAGCGGCTGGAGGCGGCCGGACTGGTCCGCCGCGAGCGCAGCACGCAGGACGAGCGGTCCGTGCACGCGGTGCTCACGGAGCGGGGCGCGGCCCTGCGGGAGCGCGCCGCGGAGGTGCCGCGCAGGATCGCGCGGGCCACCGGGTTCGAGCTCGCCGAGATCCGCGAGCTGCAAGAACGCCTGGGCCGCCTGACGGCCGCCCTGGACGCGGCCGTGGACTCCGTCGCCCAGGACTGAGCCGCGGCCTCAGGCCTCCGGCCGGCGCTCCATCGCCGGGCGCAGGCGCTCCAGCAGGGCGTAGAGGGTCGCACCCTCCGTCTCGTCCAGGGTGTCCAGCGCCCCGTGCGTGGCCTGCATCTCCTCGCGCACCCGCCGCATGGTCTCGCGGCCCTCGTCGGTCGCGACGACGTTCTTGACCCGGCGGTCCCTCGGCTCGGGCTCGCGCCGCACCAGCCCGCGCGCCTCCAGCCGGTCCACGATCCCCGTGACGTTCGAGGCGTCACAGGCGAGCAGGGAGGCCAGGCCGCGCATGGGCACCGGGCCGTCGAGCTGGGCCAGGACCTTGGCCTGGGTGGAGGTCAGCCCGTACCGGGCGGCCGCGGCGGCGAAGTCCCGCCACTGGGCCGTGCCGATGGCGGCGAGCAGTTCCAGCAGTTCCAGCTTGGCGGGGCGGTGCGTCGCGGTGGTGCTCATGGCTCGGACCCTACTCGAGGATCGTTGACATTATCAACCTTTTACTTGACCACCTTAAGCATCTCTGGCTACCTTCGGGGAAGTACTTGATGACATGAAACATCTGCGTCCTCAAACAACCGGGCGCAGGATTCCGAAGCACCGAAGCACTGAGAAGGTCCCCGCAGCCATGAGCTCCGCCGCATCCGCCCCCGCAGAAGGCAGGAGCAGGAACGAGACGGTCATCGTCTTCGCCCTGAGCCTCGCCGCCATGGTCGTGTCGATGATGCAGACCCTGCCCGTACCGATCCTGGGCCTGATCCGCAACGACCTCGGCACCACCACCGCCAACGTCAGCTGGGTGACCACCGCCACCCTGCTGTCCGCCGCGGTCTTCACCCCGCTGCTCGGCCGCTTCGGCGACCAGCACGGCAAGAAGCCCACCCTGGTGGCCGTCCTCGGCGTGATGGTCGCGGGTTCCGTGGTCGCGGCGCTCGCGAGCTCGCTGCCCCTGCTGATCCTGGGCCGGGTGCTCCAGGGCTCCGCCACCGCCATCTTCCCGCTGGCCCTCTCCGTCCTGCGCGAGGAGGTCCGCCCGCAGAAGCTGCCCGGCGCGATGGCGCTGGTCAGCGGCACCCTCGCGTTCGGCAGCGGCCTGGCGCTGGTCGCCACCGGCCTGCTGACCTCCGGCGAGAACGCCGACTACCGCAACGCCTTCTGGATGGCCACCGGCTTCGCCACGCTGGCCCTGCTCGCCGTCGTCTTCCTGGTCCCGGCGACCCGTCACAAGACCGGCGGCCGCACCGACTTCCTCGGGGCGCTGACCCTCGGCATCGCCCTGCTGCTGCTCCTGCTGCCCATCTCCCAGGGCCACGAGTGGGGCTGGTCCTCCGCCCGCACCCTGGGCAGCTTCGCCGGCGCCGCCGTCATGACGGCCGTCTGGGTCCTGGTCGAGCGCAAGGTCGCCGAACCGCTCGTCGACATGAAGATGTTCGTGCACCGCCCGGTGCTGATGGCCAACCTGGCCGGCATCCTCGTCGGGTTCGGCATGTTCGCGAACTTCCTCGGCGTCTCCTACCTGGTCCAGATGCCGCAGAAGCTCACCGGCTACGGCTTCGACGCCTCCATCCTGCGCGCCTCCGTCCAGTTCCTGCTGCCCGGCGCCATCGTCTCCCTGCTCGCCTCCCCCGTGGGCGGCCAGCTGGTGCGCCACCGCGGGCCGCGCCTGGCCCTCGCCGTCGCCGCCGCGCTCGGCGCCGCCGGCTTCGGGTGGCTGGCTCTCGACCACGGCCACACCGCCTCCGTGATCGGCGCGGGCGTCGTCGTCGGCGCGGCCGTCAGCTTCGGCTACGCGGCCATGCCCGCGGTGATCATGTCGAGCGTCCCGCACCACCAGAGCGGCATCGCCAACGGCATCAACTCCATCTCCCGCTCCACCGGCAGCGCGATCGGCAGCGCCATCGTCACCACGATCCTGGCGTCCAAGACGATCGAGCACCTTCCCAAGGGAGTTCCACCGCTGCCCGCCGAGTCCGGGTTCACCCTCACCTTCTGGATCGGTGCCGCCGCGTTCGCGCTGGTCGCCGTTATCAGCTGGCTAGGGCTGCGCTCCGGCCACGGCCCGCGCGTCGTCGGAGGGGCCGCCGCCAGCGCCGCTCCGCAGAAGGCCGCGGAGACCGCCTCCGCCCGCTGACCCCCCTACGCCCCGCCCGCTGACCCCGGTCCCGCACGGACCGGGGGCAGCGGCGTTTCCGGCCCGGAACGCCACTCGGCGACGGGGGGGTGCACACCCGCGGCGAGGCGTTGTCAGTGGGGCTCGCTAGTCTCCCGACATACCACAGCCCAGCAGGCGTTGAAGCCTTCCTCCGGGCTGCGCAAGACGGTTTCCGGACAGGCGGAGGGGCACGGCTGATGGCTTGGCTGGCGTTGGACGAGGGGTACGAGGTCTCCCTCGTGGAAGGGCGGGTCGCCGTACGGCGGCCCGCGGGGCGGCAGTTGAAGACGGTCCCCAAGGCGCTGCGCGACCACCCCGAGGTGGACCGGCTGCGCCGGCTCGCCGAATGGCTCGACCGGCACGAGGCCGCCTGCGTGGCCCAGGTGGACGCCTGGATGGTCTCCTCGCTGCCCGTGCCCACCGCCCTCCTGGCCCGGGTCTGGCGCGACGAGGCCTGGCAGGCCGCCCTGCGCGACCTGGCCGTCGTCGGTGACGCCGACCCCGACGAGGTGGGCTTCCTGCGCGACGCCACCGACGCCGGCGAGCTCAAGGTGGTCAACCTCGACGGCGAGACCGTACGCCTCTCCCCGTGCACGGTGACCCTGCCGCACCCGGTGCTGCTGCCCGACCTGGACGACGTACGGGAGTTCGCGGCCGAGCTGGACATCACCCAGCGCGTGGAGCAGATCCACCGGGCGACCTGGACCCGGCCCGAGGAGGTCAAGGCCTCCGCCACCGAGGTACGGGACTACGCGGGCGGCAAGTTCCCCTCCCGGTTCAGCCTCGCGGCCCGCGCCACCGGCCTCGGCTACCGCGTCTCCGGCGGCTACGCCACCTGCCGGGTCCGCGACACCGGGCGGGCGGTGGAGGCGGCCGTGTGGATCGGCGAGCCCTACTGGGAGGACGAGTCGGAGACCGGCGCCCTGAGCTGGCACGACGAGGAGGGCCGGGCCGTCCGGCTCGGCGAGGTCGGACCGGTGGCCTGGTCCGAGGGGATGCGGATGGCCGCGGCGCTGTACGCCGGGCGCAAGATCGAGGAGGGCGGGAACGCATGAGCACCGACACCACCGAGGCACTGGCCGGTACGGACACCGGCGAGGGGAGCACGAGCGCCGGACTCCTCGCCGCCGGCGCGGTCCTGCCCGCCGGCACCGCCGACGCGGGCCCCGGGGCCGTCCCGCTGACCGCCCGGACGTACCGTCACCCGGCGCTCGGGGACGAGCGGGTCGTCGTCCGGCTGGCCGCGGCCGAGCTGGGCGCCGCCGAAGACCTCGCCGCGGGCTTCCTGGGCCTGATACCGGACGCCGAGCCCGCCGTCGTCGGCCTCGGCCGCCGGCAGGCGCTCGGCTTCCCCGAGTGGGTGCTCGTGCACCACCCCGACGACGGGCACCACGCCCTCGCCCTGGTCCCGGAGCTGGACCGGCTGGCCCGGCAGGCGAAGACCAAGCCCAAAGCCGCCCTCGACGCCTGCACCGAGATCGCCGAGCGGCTCGCCGCCTCCCTCCCGCACTTCCTGCCCGTCTTCCACGAGCAGGCCGCGCGCGTCTTCCTCGCCGTCGAGAACACCACGTACGCGGCCCAGCTGTTCGGCCGGGCCCGGGCCGCCGAGGCCCGCTACGGCCTGGCCGTCGACGAGGACCGCCTCGACGCCGTCTTCCTGGAGTTCGCCCTGGCCGGCGCCCTGCCGGTGAAGGTGCTCACCGGCTACGGCAAGGAGCTCGCCCAGCGGGTCTCCCCCGCCGAGGCCTTCACCCGCTTCCGCCGCCTGTGCGTCCGCCGCACCTCGGGCGGGCTCCCGCCGTCCGCGCAGGCCACGACCGAGCTGCGGCGCCTGGCCCGAGCGGCCGGGCTGAAGGGCAACCTGCCCGAGCAGGAATACCTGGCCGAGCTGCTGCCGCTGCCCGCCACCCTGCGGGCGGCGGCCGGCTGGTGGAAGTCCCACCGCGCCGCGCTCATCGCCCTGGCCCGGCGGGTGCCGTCCGTACGGGGTACCCTGCTCGGCATGGTGCCGGGCGGTACCGGTGAGGCGGGCGAACTGTCCGTGATGTGGCTGGAGGTGCTGGAGGAGTCCGGCGCCACCGCCGGACTGGCCGACGACACCGTGCCCGAGGAGCAGCGCTCCCCCGACGGCACCGCGGGCTGGCTGGAGCGCTTCCAGACCGCCCGGTACGCCGGCTGGGGCAACCCGCCCGCCGTGCCGGCCCTGCTGGAGCTCGTCACCCGCTGCGCCGGCCGGCTGCGCGCCGAACTGGCCCTGCCGGGCCGCGAGCAGGGCCTGCGCCTGGGCCTCCAGGACGTGAACCTGCTCGACCTGCTGCTCTCCCTCGGGCTTCCGGTCGCCGACCCCGAGGACGGCCCCCGGGCCCTGATGGGCCTGGAGGAGTGGAACCGGTCCGCCGAGCCGCGCGACCTGGTGGCGCTGTGCGCCGACGAGCGGCTGCGCCCCGCCTTCCTGCGCACCCTCAACCGGTTCAACAGCCACATGTCGGGCGGCCGCGAGACCGTGCGCCGGCTCGCCGTCACCCCCGGCAGCAGCCCGCTGATCGCCGAGTGGGTCCGCGAGGTGGCCGCCGAGTCCACGGCCTCGGCCCTGCCCGACCTGCCCGAGGCGATCCGCCGGCTGACCTGGCTGCCCGCCGAAGCCCTGGCGCTGGCCCCGGAGGAGGTGGGCAGGGCCGCCGCCGCCGACCTGGGCAAGGTCCTCGCCCGCACCCTGCGCGGCGGCCTGTTCGAGGAACTGGTCTGGCCGGCCTGGGAGAGCGCCGTCCGCGAGCTGACGCCCGGCCGCGGCCGCGGCCACCTGACCGTGATGGACGCCTGGCCGTACGTCATCGTCGCCAACTCCACGCAGGTGCGGGTCCTCGACGCCGACTCCACCGTGCTCACGCACGACCTGCGGGTACCCTCCGGCAACCACCGCCAGACCGGCTTCCACTACACCGACGGCGACCTGCTCGTCTTCTGGGCCACCTACAACGGCCCCGTCGAGGGCTATTGGCTGAGCGCCCCCGACGACGTGCTCACCCTGGACTCCTCGGCCACGTACTGGCAGATGCGCTCCGGGCACGCCTCGCTGCCGCTGGCCGGCGGCGGCCGCACCACCGGCCTCGGCGTGCTGCACCGCGGCGACAGCCGGATCCCGGCCGAACGGCCCGTCATCTCCGACGGGACCTCGTACTGGGCCTGGGACGGCGACGGCGAGCCCGGCGGCCGGGGCTGGGCCGAGTACGACCCTGCCACCGGGGCGACGGGACGTCGCTCGATGCCGGCCTTCCTCTCCGAAGCCCTGCGCGACCACCCCGGCGGCAGCAGCCTGCCCGACAACGTCGGCCAGAACTGGCTGCGGCCGGCGCCCGCCGTCGAGGGCTCCGTCCTGGGCACCTCCGAAGACGGCCTGCTGGGCTGGCGCGCCGTGCGCGTGCCCGGCCGGGGCTGGCACGGCTCCGACACCACCGGCGGCCGGGTCACCGTCCCCGAGGGCGGCGCCAGGCCGGAAGCGGCGGTCCGCCTGCCCGGCGACGAGCGGCCCCGCGCCGTGACGAGCGACTGGCGGACCCTGTCCCTGCGCGACCCCGAGGGAGCCGTCACCGCCCGGGTCACGGCGAGCCACCACGGCGCCCCGCTCGCCGCCGGCGGCGCGGAACTCCCGCCGCTCACCCACTGGTACTGCCTGCGCCCCCGCGACCCCGAGGGCTCGGCGGCGCTGCGCGCACTGGACGGCGCGGCCGCCGGAGCGCTGCTGAAGGCGGCCGGGGAGGCGGAGAAGCGCGAGGAGCTGCCCGCGCTGGTGCGCTCCGCCCTGCCCGCGGTCGGCGAGCCCGTGCTGATCGCCGGGGTGGTCGACGCGGTCCGCGCCGCGCTGGTCCAGCGCAAGGCCCTGGCCGGGGTCGCGCAGTCGCTGGCCGGCCGCCCGGCGGCCCCGCCGCGGCCGCGCGCCGTGCGCGGACCCTCCGACCAGCTGCTCGACGCCGCCCTGCACGGGCTGACGGGCAACCCCTACCACCGCTACCTCGGCGGGGACCTCGACGCGACGTTCGTGCTGCTGCGGACGCTGGGGACGGCCGTCGCCGACACCGCCGCCGAGGCGGTGCCCGGACGGCTGCACGTGGACCTGCCGAAGCTGGCGCAGTCCTCGTTCCCCTGGGCGGGGCTGCTCCTGGAGGCACCCGCCGCGGTCGCGTACCGCGCGGTCGTCACCGGCACCACCGAGGAGCAGCGGGCCGACCTGTGCCGGGCGCTGTCCGAGGTGGAGGCGCTCGGCCTGGCCTCGGCCGAGACCTCCGCCGCCCGGTGGCGGCGCCTGACGGTACGGATCGACACCGGCCACCTGCTGGGCGCCGACGGCCGGGAGCGGGGCAAGGGCGGCCGGCACCGCGCGGTGGTGCCGCTCGGCGGCGGGGCGGTGCTCGCGCTGAACGAGCAGACCCGGGAGTACGAGCGGGCGCGCGAGTTCGACGCGCTGCTGCACGACCCGGCCGGCGCCTTCGCGGTGCCCGCGCCCTACACCGGCGCCGGCGAGGCGGTGACGGTCGGCGACCGCGAGCGCGGGGCCGGCTGGCTGGCGGCGTTCCTGAAGGAGGCCACCGAGCGCGGCCCGGCGCCGTGGTTCCCGGAGGCGGCCGAGGAGTTCGGCCGGCTGACCGGCGTGTCGGCGGCCATGGCCCGTCTGGTGCTGGCGGGGCTGCCGTACGTGGACACCCACGACCGCAATTTCCTGCCCGCCGAGCTGCGCGGGGTCCTCGGGGTCAAGGCCGCGGACGCGGCGCCCGCCCGCAACGACCTCCGGGACCTCTCCCCCGAGGTGCGGCGCGAGCTGGTCGCGGCACTGCTGCCCGCCGACCCGGCGCGGCTGTGGACGCACGGACCGGACGCGGAGGCCGCCGCGCGGGTGTGGAACCGGCGCGCGGGCCGCCGTACGCCGGTGCCCGAGTGGCTGCTCGCCGACGCCGCCAAGGAGGTCCGCCCGGCGTGGTCGGCGCACCGGGCGCTGCCCGCGCTGCTGGACGCGGCGGCGTCCCCGGTGCTGTCCGCCGACACCGCCTGGACCGTCAAGGGGAACCGCGCCGAGCCCGTGGTCCCGGGCGGGCACCCCTTCGACACGGCCGTGCTCACGGCGTCGGTGGGCTTCGCGGCCTGGCTCGCGCACCGGCTGCCCGCCGGGCACCCCGTACGGTCCTGCCTGCCGCCGGCGCTGACGGCCGTACGGCAGCGGCTGGCCTCGCCGGACCTGCTGCTGAGCGTCGGGCACTACGTGAGCCTGCCCGACTTCCGCAAGGCGGCCGGCACCCCGACCGAGACCGCGGAGGGGTACGAGCGGTACGGCGCGGTGGTACTGCCCACGCACGGCGGCCACCCCCTGCCCGCGCTGCGCACGGCGCTGCTGGACTCGACCGGGTCCGACCCGTACCTGCCGCTGCTGCGCGGCACCGAACAGCTGCCCTCCTCGGCGGAGACGGCGCTGCGCCTGGCCCACGACCCGGGCTTCGCGGCGCTGCTCGCCGACCCGGGGGCGCCGGTGGCGGGCGCGGTGGACGTGGAGGGCACCTGGTGGCCGCAGGACCCGGGCCGCAGCGTCCCGGAGCTGGTGGCGGAGGTGTCCGCGGAGTACGGGCTCGGCGCGGACGCGGCCGTCCTGTACCTGGCGCTGCTCGCGATGCCCGACCCGACCGACCGGAACACGGCCCGCTGGACGGGCTGGAAGCCGGCCCGGCTGAAGGCCGCCCGCGCGGAGCTGGCCGCCACGGACCTGGTGGTGTCGGCCACCCGCGGCCGGGCCGGGCGCTCCCTGTTCCTGCCCGGCCCGTGGGCCGAGCCGGACTCGCCCGCGCTGCCCGTCGAGCAGTGGAAGCTGCCGATGTACGGCGTGGCTCCGGGCGGCCGGCCGGTGCTGGGCCTGCTGGTGCCCGCCGAGCCGGCCGCGGAGCTGTACCGCCGGGCGTGGGCGCGGGTCCGCGAGGGCGACGTGCCGCGCTTCGAGGAGCTCAAGGTGAAGCGCACCACGGGCCGGCGGCGCTGAGCCGCCGCCCGTGACCGGCCCCGGCGGGGGCGCGGGCCCTGACCGGCCCCGCCCCCGCCGGGCCCCTCCTTCCTTTCCGTACGGCGGAAGCCTCCGTACGGCTGAAGCCGAGAACACGAGGACTTGACCATGACCATGACCGAACCGTCCGCACCCGCACGGCAGGTCGTGCCTGCCGAGGAGCGGTACGCCGCCGAACTGGCCTTCCTCGCCGCCCAGGACACCGGCCCCCGTCCTCCGGGCTGGGCGCTGACCCCGCGCGCGGTGGTCACCTTCGTGTGCGGCAGCGACGGCGAGGAGCTGGCCCTGCCCAAGCGGCGCGGCGGGATGCCGTCGAAGCTGGTGATCGCGCCGAAGTTCGTCGGCGAACGCGCCCTGGTGGAACGCTGCGTGGTGACCCTGGCCGGTGAGCGGGGGCTGCTGCTCACGGGTGAGCCGGGCACCGCCAAGTCGATGCTGTCCGAGCTGCTGTCGGCCGCCGTGTGCGGCACCAGCGCGCTCACCGTGCAGGGTACGGCGGGCACCACCGAGGACGCCTTCCGCTACGGCTGGAACTACGCCCTGCTGCTGGCGCAGGGCCCGACCCGGCAGGCCCTGGTCGACTCCCCCGTGCTGGCGGCGATGCGCACGGGGCGGGTGGTACGGGTCGAGGAGATCACCCGCTGTCTGCCCGAGGTGCAGGACGCGCTGGTGTCGATCCTGTCCGACCGGCGGGTGAGCGTGCCCGAGCTGACGGCGACGGAGGACTCGGTGGTCTCGGCGGCCCCCGGCTTCACCGTCATCGCCACCGCCAACCTGCGCGACCGGGGCGTCTCGGAGATGTCGGCGGCGCTCAAGCGGCGCTTCAACTTCGAGACGGTCGGCCCGATCTCGGACCCGGACGCGGAGGCCGCGCTGATCCGCCGGCAGGCCGTGGCCGCGGTGGAGCGGGCCGGGGCGGCATTCGGGGTGGACGACAGCGTGCTCGACGCACTCGTCACCGTCTTCCGGGACCTGCGCTCGGGGCGCAGCGCGGAGGGCTGGGACGTGGAACGGCCCGGAACGGTCATGTCCACGGCGGAGGCGGTGCAGGTGGCGGCCTCGCTGGGGGTCGCGGCCGCGTACCTGCCGGGCGGTGACGTGCTGGACCTGCTGCCGGGGCACCTGCTGGGCGTCGTCCGCAAGGACGACCCGGCCGACCACGGGCGGCTGCTGGGCTACTGGGACGGCCCGGTGCGCCGCCGGGCCGAGGACGGCTCGGCGATGTGGCGCCGGCTCTGGGACCTGCGCGGGAGCCTGCGTTGACGCTCGCCGCTGATCCACGGAAGGCCGTGGAGGCCCTGGCCGCCTCGCGCACGCCGTACCTGCTGGGCGTACGGCACCACAGCCCCGCGCTGGCCGCGGTGGTTCCGGCGCTGCTGGACGCCGCGGACCCGGAGGTGGTCTGCGTGGAACTGCCGGCCGACTTCCAGCCGTGGCTGCGCCACCTGGCCGACCCGGAGACCGTCGCCCCGGTGGCCCTGGCGGGCCTCGGCCGCGAGGGCCGGCTGGCCTTCTACCCGTTCGCGGACTTCTCCCCGGAACTGGCGGCCCTCCGCTGGGCGCGGGAGCACGGCGTGGAGGTCCTGTGCTGCGACCTCCCCCTGTCGGACGGGGGCTGGTCCCTGACGGCGGCGGCTGGCCCGGGCCCCGGCGGGGCCGACGGGCCGGGTGCGGACCGTGCCGACGGGCCCGCCGAGGCCGCCGCAGGGCGCCGGGCGGAGCCTGCCTCCGCGTCGGCTCCTGCCGCGACCGGACCAGGTGCCGACCGTGGCAACGAGCCCGCCGAGGCCGTCGTCACGCGCGGCACGGGCCCTGCCGACGGGCCGGATGCCGACCTTGCCGACGGGCCCGCCGAGGCCGCCGCCGGGTGCGGTGCGGACCCTGCCGAGGCGCCGGGTACCGACCCTGCCGACGGGCCCGCCGGTGACGCCGTCCGGCGCCGGACGGAGCCTGCCGCCGCGTCGGCTTCGGCTGCGACCGGACCAGGTGCCGACCGTGGCAACGGGCCCACCGAGGCCGTCGTCGGGCGCGGCTCGGAGCCTGCCGACGAGCCGGGTGCGGACCTGACCGGACCCGCCGGCGGGCCCCGGGCGGGGGACGCCCCGGCGGAGGCGGACGTGCCGAGCGGCCGGGACGGTGCCGCTGTGGGGCGGCGGTCGTACGCGGAGGCGCTCGCCGCGTCCGGGTCCGGGCGCGACGGGGACGACATGTGGGACCGGGCCGTGGAGGTCCTGGCCCCGGGCTGCTCCCCGGAGGCCGTGCGCCGCGCCGCGCTCGGCGTCGGCTGGGCCCTGCGCGCCGACGCGGGCACCGTCCCGGCGACGGACCTGGCGCGGGAGTCGCACATGCGCGACGTCCTCTCGGCGGCCGGCGAGGGCGGCCGCCGGGTGGCGGCGGTGATCGGCGCCTTCCACGCCCCGGCACTGCTGACGGGCACCCCGGTACCAGGACCGCGCAGGGGTGGGGCCGAGGCCCGACCCGAGGCCGGGGCCGGATCAGAGGCCGGGGCCGGATCAGAGGCCGAGGCCGGATCAGAGGCCGAGGCCCAGGCCAAGGCCGACGCCCAGACAGAGACCATGCCTTGGACCGAGACTGGACCCCGGGGCGGGACCGGGCCCCAGGCCAAGGCTGACGGCCAGACACGGGCTGACGCCCAGACAGAGAGCGGATCTCGGAGCGAGACCGGACCCCGGACCGAGGCCGGAGGCCAGACAGAGGACGGACCCCAGACGGAGGCCAGCGGCAAGGCCGGTAGCGATGGCGGGGTCGGTAGTGGCTCCGGCGGCTCGATCCGGGTGGGAGCCGAAGCTCCGGCCGGAGACGGTTCCGGCGCTGCCGGGGGCCGAGGCGGTACCGGGTCCGCGTCCGAGCCGGGTGACGGGGCCGAGGGCGGAAGCCGGGCGGCCGGGGCCCGTGCGGGCGTTCGGGCCCGGGGCGTCGCCGGGTCCGCGCGGCCGGGGGCCGGGGACGGGGTGGTGACCTCGTTCGTCGCGTACTCCTACGATCTGCTCGACTCCCGCTCCGGCTATCCCGCCGGGATCCGGGATCCGCTGTGGCAGCAGGCCGTCTTCGAGGCCGGCGGGGATCCGGTGCGGCTGCGGGAGGCGGCCTCGGCCGCGCTCACGCGGCTGTGCCGGGAGCTGCGCCGGGCCGGGCACACCGCCGGGACCGGGGAGGCCGCCGAGACCCTGCGGCTCGCCTGCGATCTGGCAGGGCTGCGCGGGCTCCCCGCACCCGGCCGGGGCGAACTCCTCGAGGCCGTCACCACGGTGCTCGGGCAGGGCGAACCCCTCGGCCGGGGGCGGGCGCTGGCCCGCGCCCTGGAGGCCGTCTTCGTGGGAACGGGCCGCGGCCGGACCACTCCGCACGCCCCGCGCTCCGGTCTCGGCCCCTCCGTGGAGGCGGAGTTGGCGGGCCTGCGGCTGCCGTCCCCCGAGGACCCGGCGCCGCGCGAGGTACGCCTCGACCCCCTGCGCTCCGAGCTCGACGGGCGCCGCGAGGTGCTGCTCCGGCGCCTGCTGGTCTGCGGGGTCTCGTACGGCGAGCCCGTGGACGTCGCCGTCACCGGCGACGGCACCGCCCTGGGCAGCAAGTGGCGGTTGTCCTGGACCCCTTCGGTACCGGCCCGCCTGGACCTGGCGGGGGTCCGCGGCGTCACCGCCGCCCAGGCGGCCGCGGGTACGCTGCGCGACACCGCACGCCGCGAGGCCGCCGAGGGCGGCCCGACTGCCGCCCAGGTACTGGCCGGGCTGGAGGCCGCCGCACGCTGCGACCTGCCCGAACTGGTCGACGTACGGCTGGAGGAGGCGGCCGCCGTGCTGCCTCAGACCGCCGGGGTGGCGGAACTCCTGGGGGCCGTCGACCTGTTGGAGGGGCTGCGGCGCGGCCACCTGCCCGGCGCCTCCGCCGGGGCCCGGGCCGTCGCCGAGGCGCTGGCCGGCGATCTGCTGGACACCGCCGTACGGTCGCTGCCCGGCCTCGCGGGCAGCGACGACCCCGCCGACGCGGCCGCCCTGGTGGCCCTCTCCGACCGGGCCGCGGCCCGCCGGCTGGGGGTGCGGATGGACGCCGCCCTGGCGGAACTCGCGGAGGGCGGGAGCCCGTTGATGCGGGGGGCGGCGCTGGCCGTACGGGTGCTGCTGGACCTGGACCCGGCCGCCGGGCTGGGTGCCCGCGCCGCCGCCTGGGTGGACGGGGCCGCCACGGCCGACGGGCGGCGCACCCTGGCCCGCCGGATCGCCGGGCTGCTGACCGCGGCCGGGCCGCTGCTGGAGACCTCCCCCGCCGCGCTGACCCCGCTGCTGGACCGGGTGGACGGCCTGGCCGACGAGGCCTTCCTGCAGCGGCTGCCCGCGCTGCGGGCCGGGTTCGACACGCTGTCCCCGGCCGCGCGGGACCGGCTGCTGGACACGGTCACCGAGCGCCTCGGCGACCGGCTCGACCTGACCCTCGACGCACCGGCCGCCCTGCTCGCCCTCTGGGCCGCCGCCGACGCGGCGGGGCTGGGAGCCCTCAAGGAACTCCCGCTGCCCACCCGTTCGACCCAACCGACGGCCTCGACCGCCGACGGCACTCCCCCGACCTGCCCGGACCCGAGCAGTCCGACCGCGGGAGCGGAGGCGCACGCGCCCGCGGCGCAGCCGACCGCGACCGGCGCCGCGGCAGCGACGGCCACCGACCCCGCGGACGCAACCCCCACCCGTACGGGTGAGCAGACCGGCACGGCCGCCGCCGAAGGGGCAGCCCACCCGGGCAGGCCCGAGCCAGACGGGCCGGCCGCCGGAGCGGCGGCCTCACCGCAACCGGAGCACCCGACGGGCACCAACCCCGGAGACGCGGCCCCCACCGGTACAGCTGAGCAGCAGACCAGTACGGCGGCCGCCGGAGGGGCAGCGCACCCGGATTCGGGCGCGGTGGACTCCATCGATCCGGCGCAACCAGGCGGCGCGATCCCCCGAGCAGCGACGCCCGGACACCCGCAGCGACCCTCCCGGACGGCCGGGGGAGCCGTGGCCCGCAGCCGTGCGGCGCGGCCGACGGGTACGGCCGCGCAGGCGGCGGCCCTTGAAGGGGCCGGCTCCGGCGACGGGCAGCGGCTGACGGCCGCCGACCGGTGGCGGCTGCTGCTGGGGCGCCAGCGTGACCGGCTGCCCGCAGGGGCGCACCGTTACGCCCGCGCCCTCGACGAGCTGTACGGCGCGGGGCGCGGCGAGGGCTCCGGGGACGTCGGCCGGTCCGGGCCCGGCGGCGGGGACGGGCCGTCCTTCCCGACGGCCCGGGAGTGGTCGCAGGAGCTGGAGTCGCTGTTCGGTGCCGACGTACGGGAGGAGGTGCTCGCGGACGCGGCGGGCGCGGGCCGTACCGACGTACTGGCCCAGCTCGACCCGGCGTCCGTGCGGCCCTCCGTGGAACTGCTGACCTCCGTGCTCTCCCTGGCCGGCGGCATGCCCGAGCAGCAACTCGCCCGGCTGCGGCCGCTGGTGAAGCGGCTGGTCGACGAGCTGGCGGCGCAACTGGCCACCCGGATGCGACCGGCCCTGTCGGGCCTGTCCACCCCGCGCCCGACCCGGCGCCCCGGCGGCCGGCTCGACCTGGCACGCACCCTGCGGGCCAACCTGGCGCACACGCGGCGCCTCGACGACGGACGGGTGGTCGTGGTCCCGCAGCGGCCGGTGTTCAGCACCCGCGCGTCCCGTGAGGCGGACTGGCGGCTGATCCTGGTGGTGGACGTCTCCGGCTCGATGGAGGCCTCCGTGGTCTGGTCGGCGCTGACGGCGGCCGTGCTGGGCGGGGTTCCGACCCTGTCCACGCACTTCCTGGCCTTCTCCACCCAGGTCGTGGACCTGACCGGCCGGGTCGCCGACCCGCTCTCCCTCCTGCTGGAGGTCCGCGTCGGGGGCGGTACCCACATCGCGGCGGGCCTCGCGCACGCCCGGACCCTGATCACGGTGCCGAGCCGCACCCTGGTCGTGGTGGTCAGCGACTTCGAGGAAGGCGCCCCGGTCGGGGGCCTGCTCGGGGAGGTCCGTGCGCTGGCCGCGTCCGGAGCCCATCTGCTGGGCTGCGCCGCGCTCGACGATTCCGGCGCGCCCCGGTACTCGGTCCCGGTGGCGCGGCAACTCGTCGCGGCCGGGATGCCGGTGGCCGCGCTCAGCCCTCTCGCCCTGGCCCGCTGGGTGGGCGACCGACTCCGTGGGGAGGCCCGATGACCAGCCCGCTGTTGCCGCCCGTCGCCGCCGAGGTGACGGCGGAGGCCGTGGAGGCCCTGAGCGCCCGGCTGCGCAAGAAGCTCGACGCGGCCGTGGAGGGCTGCCGGGACGGTGCGGAGGCCGGGGCGGACGGGAGCGTCGTCGTCTCCTTCGGCGAGGACGCGGTGGTGACGCTGCGCCCGGGGCCCTCGGGGGCGGTCGCGGAGGCCGGGCAGGCCGCCTGCACCTGCCTCCTGGCGCCGCGCTGTCTGCACCGCGCGGCGGTCCTGGCCGCGTGCCCGGTGGCGGACCCGCTGCCATGGCCCGGGCCGGGCGAGGACGCAGGGGTGTCGGCCTCATGGTCGGAGGCGGGGTCCGGGCCCGGCGGGGCATCCGGCCCGGACCCGGACCCCGGGGCCGGACCGTTGCCCGCCGGCACGGTCGCCGCTGCCGGGCGGGAGGCCACCACGGCCGAGGGCCCCGCCCCGCATGCGGACGCGCTGCCTCCGGGCCACGGCACTGCGGCCGCCGGACCCGCCGGCACGCCGGGAATGGCCGCAAGGACCGGCCCGGCCGGAAACGGCCTCCCGGGTGGCGCCGGAGCCGCCGAGCAGCCCGATGCCACCGGACGGCCCCACACCCCAGGCCCAGCCGGGACCGAAGGCACAGCCGGGGATACAGGCACAGGCGCCCCAGGCACCGGGGCCGGCGCCGGGGCCACAGCCACAGGCACCGCCGGCGCAGGCACCGCCGGCGCCGGTATCACCAGCCCAGGCAGCCCCGGCGCCGCCCCTAGGGCCGCCGAGGCCAGGGCCGTCGTGGGTGGGGCGGGTCGGGGTGGGGGCGCGCCTAGTGCCGCGCAGGTGCGGGCCGGGGCCGGGTTGTGGGCCGTGGGGGCCGAGGCGCTGGCGGCCGGGGTGGCCGCCGGGGGTGCCGTCGTGCAGGCCGAGTTGCTGCGGGCCGCGCACACCGCGCGCGTGGCCGGGCTGCCCGGTGCCGAGGCCGCCGCGCTGCGGGTGGTGCGGGGGCTGCGGGCCGCGCGGGAGCGCAGGGCCGGGGAGCGGCTGGCCGACCTGGCCGCCGCCTTCGAATCGCTGCTGCGCACCGCCGCGCTGCTGGCGGCCGGTACGGGCGGCCCCGGGCTGACCGGGAGCGGCCGCCGCGCCTACGCGTCGGGAGGCAGCCTGAGGGTGCACGGCCTGTGCCGGGAACCCGTGCTGACCGCGACCGGCTACGGGGGCGTGGTCACCCACCTCCTCGGTGCGGACGGCGTGCCCTACTCGCTGTCGGACGTCCGTCCCGGCGGACTCGCCCGCGCCAGGGGTGCGGGGGCCGCGTCCGTGGCCCTCGGCGGCGGGGTCCTCGATCATGCCGGCCTCGCGCGCGGCGGCCTGCGCATCGCCGGGGCGACGGTCTCCGCCGACGGGCGGCTCGGCGCGGGGCGCGGGGTCCGGGCCACGCCCGTGCCGGGCCTCTCCTGGGACCGGGAGCCGGTCGCCGCGCTGTTCGCCCGCCCGGCGGCCGAGGCCGTCGCCGGGCTGCTCGCGCAGGACGCCGAACCCGGCCTGCTGGGCTGCGCCGTCCGGGTGGAGGGCGCGGCCGGCGACCACGTCCTCGCACGGGAGCTGTCGCCCGACGGCACGGTACGGGCGGACGCGCCGCTGCTGCGGCTGCTCCCCGCGCACCCGCACCCGGAGCTGGCGCACACCGCGAACCTGCGCCGGCTGGCCGGCTGGCCGGGGCTGGCGCTGCGGGTCCTGGGCCGCCCGGACCCGGACCGGGCTGCCACGCTGCGGCCGCTCGCGGTGGGGCCGGTGCCCGGGGCGGGGTACACGCTGCGGCTGCCGCCCGAGTGGCGGGACCGGGCCGACCTCGGCTACGACCGCCTCCAGGGCGGCCACGTCACCGGCGAGGCCCCCGCCGCCGCGCCGGGCCCCGTCGCACCGGGTCCGGATCCGCTGGCCGACTCGCCCCTGTGGCGGGTACGGCGGCTGCTGGAGGCCGGGGTCGCGGGCGGCCGCCGTGCGGTGGCGGAGTCGGCGCGGTCGCCCGAGCCGGAGGCCGAGTACGGGCCGTTGCGCCGGGCCGGCTTCACGGCGGCGGCCGGCCTGGCCGCCGCCCTCGTCGCGGAGGCGGACCGGCGGCCCCGGGACGCCTTCGGCCGGCTCACCGACCCGTCGGCCGACGGGTACGCGTGGGCCTGGCTGGCGGCCTCGGCGCACCTGACGGCGGCGCGGCGGTCGTTGGTGGCCGCCTCCTGGGCGTAGGCCGACGTGGGCCCGGCGTGGGCCCGGCGTAGGCCCGGCGTAGGCCCGGCGTGGGCCCGGCGTAGGCCGTTCGGCTTGCGGACCCCATGGGGCCGGGGGACACAATGGGCCCTAACGGTGTGAAACTCGGATGAAATTGCATAAAAAATGCACACCGTTCGAGTTTCACGTTCCTGCGCCCGCCCGGTGGGAGGGGAATGTGAGTTCCGAACCGCTGTCAGAGCGTCCCACCGGCCCGCCCTCCGGCCCCCTCTCCGGGCGCCCGTCCGGAGACCAGGGCGGTCCACCGCCACCGCCCCCGCCCTCGGGCGGCGGCCCGCCGTCGGGTCCCGGCGGACCGCCGCCGTCCTCCGGCGGGGACGGCCACCGCCCCTGGTGGCGGTCCGTGCCGCGGATCGCGGCGATCACCGCCGCCGTCGTCGTCGCCGTGGTCCTGGCCGTGGTCCTCGGCCGCCCCGGCAGCCAGACGGCCTCGGCCGGGGAGGTCATCCTCCAGCCCACGGACGACGCGGGCGTGGACCCCTACACCCCGTCGACCGCGAACACCACCTCCGCCCTGCCCGCGGCGGCCCCCAGCACGGCTCCCGCCAAGCGGGACAACATCGCCAGCGTGGCGGGCTCGGAGCCGGGCCTCTACGGCGGCACCCGCAACACCGCCAGCTGCGACGTGGAGAAGCAGGTCCGCTACCTGTCGGCCGACCCCGCCAGGAACCGTGCCTTCGCCTCGGTCGTGGGCGTGCAGGAGTCCTCGGTCCCGAGCTATCTGCGGTCGCTCACGCCCGTGCAGCTGCGTTCGGACACCCGCGTGACCAACCACGGCTACCGCAACGGCGTCGCCACCAGCTACCAGTCCGTGCTGCAGGCGGGCACGGCCGTGCTGGTGGACAAGTACGGGGAGCCGAAGGTGCGCTGCGCCTGCGGCAACCCGCTGAGCCGGGTGGTCCCGCAGCAGGGCACGCCGCGGCAGAAGGGGCCCAGCTGGCCCGGGTACCAGCCGCAGAACGTGGTGGTCGTCAACCGCTCGACCACGGTGATCAACGTCTTCGTCATCTACGACCCCAAGGACAAGCAGTGGGTCCACCGGTACACGGGTGACCAGGTCCACCACGACAAGCCGGCCCCTCCCCCGCCCCGGCACTGGCCGACGAGCCCGCCGCCCCCGCCGACGACCTACACCCCGGGGACCCAGACGCCCTGGACGCACACCCCCGGAACGCAGACACCCGGAACGCAGACGCCCGGGACGCAGTCCCCGGGCACCAGGACGCCGACCACCGAGTCCCCGGGCACGAAGTCCCCGGGCACCACGCCCCCGGCGACGCAGACCCCGGGCGTGAAGCCGCCGACGACCACCCCGACCGGCACGCCCACGACCACCCCGACCGGGGCGACCCAGACCCCCGCCACGCCGACGCCCACGACCCCCTCGCCGGCGAGCGAGACCCCGGCCACCCTCACGCCCACTCCGACCCCCACCGCCGAAGCGACGCCGACCCCGACCCCGACGCCCCCCTCGGCGACCGTGACCCCGTCCACCGAACGGACGGTCACCCGGCCGCCGACCACTCAGCCGCCGACCACTCAGGCGCCGACGACCCGGGCGCCGTCCACCCCGCCGCCGGTCACCGAGAAGCCCGCGGTACCGCCCCCGGAACCGACCCAGGCACCCGTCACCCCGCCGCCGCCCACCCGGGCACCGGAACCCCCCGCGCCTCCCACCGAGGCCCCGCCCCCACCGACCGAGCGGCCCGCTGAACCGCCCGCCCCCGACCAGAACCAGCAGAACCAGAACCAGAACCAGCCCGGGTACTAGCCCGGCCGTCCGACCTCCCGCCGGGGCCCGGCCTCCGGCGGGAGGTCGCGTACGTACACGAGCCCGTCGACCGACGTCAGGTGCGCCGGGTCCAGCGGCGCGTAGCCGAACCAGGGCGAGACGCGCCGTGCGGGCGGCGTGCCACCGAGGGCGGCGGCCAGCCCGCGGGTGTCGACGAGAGGGCGGTCCTCCGGCAGCGCGTGCAGCAGCCCCTCCACCGTGTCCTGGGGCGGGGTGTCCACCCCGTGGTGCCGGATCGTGCCGACGGCCGTGGAGACGAAGGCGTACTCCCGGCCGAGGCGGGCGTCCACCAGCGCACCGGCGCTCCACCACTCCATCGGTGCCCCGCCCATCCGCATGCTGCTCTTCTCCCGCTGGAGGTGGGCGTTGTGCGCGAAGACCAGGACCGGCCCCCGCTCGGTGAGGGCGAGGAGGTTGTCGGCCATCATCCGGTCGCGTACCCCCGACAGCCGGGCCCAGCGCAGCGGCGAGCGGTCGGCCGTCCAGTGGTGGTAGTGCAGCAGGCCGGTGGCGGTGCGCCCGTACAGGCGCGCCCGCTCCCAGTCCTCCCTCGAGGTGTCGGAGATCAGCTGCGGGGCCTGCTCGTCGAGCAGCTCCACCAGGTCGTCGGCGAGCAGCCGCAGCTCCCGGGCCGCGGCGGAGCGCCCCACGGACAGCGCCGGGTCCCACATCACGCCCTCGTCGGTCCACGGTCCGTCGGCGTCGAGCAGGCGGTCGAGCGCGTCGGCGTCGCAGGGGAGCAGCGAGGGATCGACCGATGCCGCGAGGAGGCCGTGGAGGGCGGTGAGGGCCTGCCGGGGGCTCTCGGCCGAGGTGATCTCCAGCGGGCCGTCGATGCCGGCGAAGCGCAGGCGGCCGGCGGCGGGCCGGGCGGCGTTGTACTGGCGCATCCAGCGCACGAGCTCGCGGTTGGCGGCGGAGGCGCCGAGCCCGTGGCTGAAGCCCTGCTCCATGACCGCGTCGAGGGTGCCCTCGCCGGTGGCGAGGTAGTCGTCCACGACCAGGCCCCGCAGGCAGTCGCTCTCGATCGCGACCGTCCGGTAGCCCTCCTCCTCGATCAGCCGGCGGAAGAGGTCGTTGCGCAGTTCGAGGAGGGCGTCCTCGCCGTGGGTGGGCTCGCCCAGGGCGAGCACACGGGGCCGGGTCCCGAGCAGTTCCATGAGGGCGGCGGCGTCGAGCGTACGGGTGGTGTCCTTGATGTCGATTGCCATGCCTTCAACGCTATCGTTGAACCTTCGGTGGAAACTTTTGCCAAGCCTCTGCCCGCTACCACCGCAGGTATCGTCGGTCCTGTGGAAGAGAACCTTCAAAGGGGCAGGAAGCTCAGGCCGGTCGACCTGGCGCGGGCGCACGGTCTGTCCACGCAGGCCGTCAGGAACTACGAGGAGGCCGGGGTCCTGCCGCCCGCCGCCCGCGGCGGCAACGGCTACCGCGCCTACACCGCGAGGCACGCCCTGGCCCTGGCCGCGTTCCTGGCGCTGGTGCCCGGCCACGGCCACGCGACGGCGACGGCGGTGATGCGGGCGGTGAACCGGGAAGCCGTGGACGAGGCCTTCCGCCTCATCGACCTGAGCCATGCCCAGCTGGCGGAGGACCGGCGCACGCTCGAAGCCGTGGAGCGGGCCCTGCGCGACCTGGCTCCCCCGCCCGGCGCGGAGACGGGTACAGGCACAGACAAAGGCGGGGGCGCGGACACGGCGCCGGAGGCCGGGGGGAGGGCCGGCGGGGCCGGCGGCCGGTTCATCGGCTCCCTCGCGCGGGAGCTCGGGGTCCGGCCCGCGACCCTGCGCAAGTGGGAGGCGGCCGGGCTGGTGCGCCCGCCCCGCGATCCGCTGACCGGGTACCGCCGCTACGACGCGGCCGCCGTGCGCGACGCCCGGCTCGCCCACCAACTGCGGCGGGGCGGCTACCTGCTGGAGCAGATCGCCCCGCTGGCCGAGCAGGTACGGGCGGCGGGCGGGCTGGAACCGCTGGAGGCCGCCCTCGGCAGCTGGCGGGCCCGGCTGTCGGCCCGCGGACGGGCCCTGCTGGCGGGGGCCGCGGAGCTTGAGGCGTACCTCCGGGAGCCTGTCAAGTAACGAACAGCCGGGGCTACGGGCCCCGCCCCTCCCCCGGGCACGGTGGAAGTCCACCGCCCCGCGCACCGTCGGGTGCCGGAGCACCCGTCCGGACCGGAGGCATCATGTTCCGTCGTGCGGGGGACCGCGTGACCCGCCGTCCCCGACTCGTGCTCCTCGCCGCGCTGGCCTTCCTCGTCCTGTCCGCCGTGTTCGGCGCGGGAGCGGCCGGCCGGCTGAAGAGCCAGGGCTACGACGATCCGCGCTCCGAGTCCAGCCGCGCCGCCCGGCTCCTGGCCGAGCACGCGGGGGCCGAACCGAATCTGGTCCTCGTCGCACGGGCCCGTACCGGCTCCGTCGACGACCCGGCGGCCCGCCGCGCGGGCGAGGCCCTGACCGCGCGGCTCGCCGCCGAACCGCACGTGAGCGGGGTGACCTCGTACTGGTCCGCGGCTCCCGGGGCCGCGCAGCTGCGCGGCCGGGACGGGGGCGCGGCCATGCTGGTGGCGCATCTGGACGGCGAGGGCGAGCAGCTGGGCGAGCGCGCCAGGCGGCTGGGCGAGGAACTGGGCACCGGCACCCCGGACGGCGGCGCCGGACAGGTCCTGGCCGTGCACGTCGGCGGTGCGGCCATGGTCGACGCCGAACTCCAGGACATCTCGGAGTCCGATCTGAAGCGGGCCGAGGCCGTCGTCCTGCCGGGCACCCTGGTGCTGCTGGTGCTGGTCTTCGGCAGTGTGGTGGCCGCGGCGCTGCCGCTGCTGATCGGGGTGCTGGCCATCGCCGGGACCCTGCTCGTGCTGAGCCTGCTGGGCGGCGTCACGGACGTGTCCGTGTTCGCCCTGAACCTCACCACGGCGCTCGGCCTGGGGCTGGGCATCGACTACGGGCTGCTGGTCGTCTCCCGGTTCCGCGAGGAGCTGGCCGCCGGACACCTCCCGCGCGAGGCCGCCGTGCGGACCGTGCGGACGGCCGGGCACACCATCGGGTTCAGCGCCGCGACGGTCGCCGCCGCCCTGGCCACCCTGCTGGTCTTCCCCCCTTACTTCCTGCGCTCCTTCGCGTACGCGGGCATCGCCGTGGTGGCCATCGCGGCGGTCAGCGCCGTGACCGTGCTGCCCGCGCTGCTGACGCTGCTCGGCGAACGGGTCAACGCCTGGCCCGTGCCCTGGCGCCGGCGGGCCCGCAGCGGCTCGGGCTCGCGGCTGTGGGAGGGGCTTGCGCGGATCGTCGTACGGCGGCCGCTGCTGGCGGCGCTGCCGGTGATCGGCCTGCTGCTGGTCCTCGCCGCGCCGTTCGCGCACGCCGGTTTCGCCACCCCGGACGACCGGGCGCTGCCGGTGAGTTCGTCCAGCCGGCGGACCGGCGACCTGGTGCGCGAGGAGTTCGACCCGGCGGGCGCGGGCCCGCTCACGGTGGTGCTGACGGGCGCGGTGTCCGCGTCGGAGCGGGCCGACTACGCCCTGAGGCTGTCGCAGCTGCCGCAGGTGGCCCGGGTGACCGGGCCCGGCGTGGGCTTCCGGCAGGGCCTGCCGGAGCCGGCACCCGGGCCCGCCCCGCAGGCCGCCCCGCAGTCTTCCCCTCAGGACGCCCCGGCCGGGGCGGGCTCCGACGGCACCGGCCCGGAGCGGCTTTCCGTGGTGCCGCTGGGCGATCCCCGGTCGAGCGCCGCGCAGCGGCTCGTGCACGAGGTCCGGGCCACTCCGGCCCCGGCCGGCGCGACCGTCCTCGTCGGCGGGCCGAGTGCGGTCCTGGTCGACGCCAAGGCCACGGTGGGGGCGCGGCTCCCGCTGGCGCTGTACCTGATCGCCCTCACCACCTTCGTCCTGCTGCTCGGCTTCACCCGGAGCCTGCTGCTGCCGCTGAAGGCGATCGCGCTGAACGCCCTGAGCCTCGCCGCCGTCCTCGGCGCGATGGTCTGGGTCTTCCAGTCGGGCCATCTGCGCGACCTGCTGGGCTTCACCCCCGGGCCGCTCAGCACGACCATGCCGGTCCTGCTGTTCTGCATCGTCTTCGGGCTGTCGGTGGACTACGAGGTGTTCGTGCTCGCGCGCATCAAGGAGGCGCACGAGGCGGGCGAGGACAACCCCACGTCGATCGTCTCGGGCATCTCCCGCACCGGCGGCATCGTGACGACCGCGGGCGCCCTGCTCGCGTTCACCCTGCTGAGCTTCGGCACCTCGCAGGTCTCCCTCCTGCAGTTCTTCGGCATCGGCGCCGGCCTCGGCGTCCTCCTCGACGCCACCCTGGTGCGGGGCGTCCTGGTACCGGCGCTGATGCGCCTGGCGGGCTCCTGGAACTGGTGGGCGCCCTGGCCGCTGACCGGCGCGCAGCCGGCGCCCCGGCCCCCGCCGCCCCGTCCCGCGCCGCCCCCTCCGGCCGGCATCTGCCCCACCCGGGCGGTACTGGCGCCGCCCCCGGCCCCGGCCCCCGCGCCGCCCTGACCCCGGCGCGCCCCGCCCCGTTCCCCCCGACCCGTTCCCCCTCGACCCGTTCCCCCGACCCGTCCCCCCTCCCCCGTCACCACGACACGGAAGACCGAAGGAAGACCCTCATGACCGACATCGCCATCACCGGACTCGGCTGCCGCTTCCCGGGCGCCCGCGACACCCGCGCCTACTGGAAGCTCCTGATGAGCGCAGAGCGCCAGTTCTCCCCCGTCCCGGC
Source organism: Streptomyces sp. 3211.6 (assembly GCF_003634815.1). NCBI lineage: Bacteria > Bacillati > Actinomycetota > Actinomycetes > Kitasatosporales > Streptomycetaceae > Streptomyces > Streptomyces sp. 3211.6. The sequence continues at coordinate 1,003,960 of NZ_RBXC01000001.1, forward strand.
GGAGCGCTGGAACCACGGGACCTTCCACGAGCCCGGCAACCACTCGGCCACGCACGCCGCCTACACCGACCAGGTCGCCTTCCTGGACGGCGTGGACCGCTTCGACGCCCTCCACTACGGGGTGCCCCCCGCGCGCGCCCGGGCCATGGACCCGCAGCACCGGCTGATGCTCGACGTCACCCGCGAGGCGCTCGAGGACGCGGGGATGGGGCGCGGCGACTTCGACCGGGAGAACACCGGCGTCTTCTTCGGCATCTCGGTCTCCGACTACAAGGACCTGATGGCGGCCCCGCTGCGCGCGATCTCCCTGGCCGAGCAGGAGGGGGCCGCGGACGGCTCCTTCGACCGCGACGCCGCCCGGGAGCAGGCCCAGCGGTTCGGCACCGTGCAGTCCTTCACGCTGCCCGGGAGCCTGCTCAACATGGCCTCCGGCACGGTGAGCCGGCAGTTCGACCTCGGTGGCCCCAGCTTCGCCGTCGACGCCGCCTGCTCCGGCTCGCTCGTCGCCCTCGACCAGGCGATCGCCCAGCTGCACCGGGGCGCCTGCCGGATCGCCGTCGTCGGCGGCGTGTACCTCAACCTCACGCCCGACAGCCTGATCGGCTTCTCCCGGCTGCGCGCGCTGTCCGCGGCCGGGGTGTGCCGCCCGTTCGACGCGGAGGCCGACGGCTTCGTCCTCGGCGAGGGCGCCGGCACGGTCGTCATCCGGCCGCTCGCCGACGCGCTCGCCGCCGGGGACCGCGTCTACGCCGTGATCAGGGGCATCGGCTCCGCCAACGACGGGGCCTCCCCCGGCCCGCTGGTGCCCACGGCCGAGGGCCAGCTGCGCGCCATGCGCCGCGCGTACGAGGACGCCGGGGTCCCGCCGTCCTCCGTCGGCTTCCTGGAGGCCCACGGCACCGGCACCGCCGCGGGCGACCGCGCCGAGATCGAGGCACTGCGGCGGCTGCGCACCGAGTGGCCGGACGACGACCCGAGCCTGTGCTACCTCGGCTCGGGCAAGGCCCTCATCGGGCACTCGCTGTCGGCGGCGGGCATCGCGGGCCTGATCAAGACGGCCCTGGTGGTCCACCACCGCACGATCGTGCCGCAGCCGCGCACCGCCCCGCACCCGGAACTGGGCGTCGCCGCGGCCGGCCTGCGCTTCGCCGAGGCCCCGCGGCCGTGGGCGGACGGGAACGCCCCGCTGCGGGCGGCCGTGAGCTCCTTCGGCTTCGGCGGCACCAACGTCCACGTGGTGCTGGAGGAGCGGCCCGCGCCGGCGCCGGCCGGCCCGCCTCCGGAGCCCCCCTTTCACGGCGCCGGCACGCCCCAGCTGGTCCTCCTCTCGGCCGGCAGCCCCCGCCTGCTGGACCGGCACATCGGCGACGTGCTCGGCGCCCTCGAGGCACTCGACCCGGCGGACCGGCCCCCGCTGGGGGCGCTGGCCCACACCCTGGGCGGGCGTCAGCCGCTGAAGACGCGCCTGGCGATCGTGGCCGCCGACACGGAGGAGTTCACGGAGCGGCTGCGCCGGGCCCGCCGGCAGCTGGAGGACGGCGCCCGGGGTGACCTCGGCGACGACGCCTTCGCCGCCGAGGCCCCGCTGCCGGCCGCGCAGCGCCGCATCGCCCTGCTCTACCCCGGCCAGGGCAGCCAGCGGCCGGGCATGATGCGCGACCTCTACGAGCGGTACGCCGGGTTCCGTACGGCCGTCGACGCCCTGGGCGCGGTGGCCGGACCGGACACGGCCGCCCTGCTGTACGGGACGGGCTCCGCCCGCGGCCAGGCTGAGGAGGCCATGCGGCGGCTCACCGCCACCGAGGTCTGCCAGCCGGTGCTGGGCACCGTCCAGGTCGCCGCCACCCGCTTCCTCGCCGACTGCGGCATCACCCCGGACCTCACCCTCGGCCACAGCGTCGGGGAGTTCGCGGCGGCGGCCGCCGCAGGGGCGCTGACCGGCGAGGACACCGTACGGCTGCTGGCCGGGCGGGGCGCGGCCCTGGGGCGGGCGGCGAAGAACGGCCCGCCGGGCGGGATGCTCGCCGTGCAGACGGACGAGGAGACCTGCCGGCGGCTGGTCGAGGGGATCGACGGCGTGTGGCCGGCCTGCTTCAACGAGCAGCGCCAGATCGTGGTCAGCGGCACCGCGGAGGGCCTGGCCGCCCTGCGGGAGGCCTGTGCCGGGGCCGGAGTGGTCACGGTGGCGCTGGAGGTGGCGGGGGCCTTCCATTCCCCGCTGCTGGCCCCGGCCGAGGAGGAGGTGCGCACGCTCCTCGCCGCCCGGCGGATCGTCGCTCCCGTGGTGCCGTTCGTCTCGTCGGTGAACGGGGAACGGTGTGCGGACCCCGCCGCGCTGCGCGGGCTGTGGGCCCGGCACGCGTCCGCGCCGGTCCGCTTCGGCGACGCGGTCCGCACCGCCTACGAGCAGGGTGCGCGCGTGTTCCTCCAGGTCAACGGCGGGAGCTCGCTGCTCACCCCGGTACGCCGCACCCTCTACCACCACGACGACGTGCACCTCTTCGCCGCCGACGCGGTGGAACGGGAGGACGGCCGCGGCTTCGTCCGGACCCTGGCCCGGCTCGCGGTCCTGGGCGCCCCCGTCGACCCGCGGGGCCTGGTACCGGCCGAGCACCGCCGGCTGCTGGACCTGCCGCCGGCGGAGCTGGACACCCAGTCCTACTGGGTACCGGGCAAGCGCCCAGCCCCGGCGGGACGCGCCACGGCCCGGCCCGTCGCGCCCACGGAGCCTCCGTCGGACGACACCGCGGACGAACTCCTGCGCATGATCCGCCACCAGGCGGCCCTCCTCACCCACCTCACGAACGCCCTCCCGTCCCCCCGCCCGGCTCCCGCACAAACACCCCCGGACCCCGCCCCCGCGACTGTCACGGCCCCGTCCGACACGACCCAGGCCGACACGGCCCAGGCCGAGGCAGGCCAGGCCGAGGCAGGCCCGGCCAGCGCAGGCCCGGCTGAGGTAGGCCCGGCTGAGGCAGGCCCGGCCGTGGACGCCACGGCCGGTGCCACCCCGCCAGCGGACGCTCAGGCAGCAGCCGCGCCGGTAGTGGACCCCCGCGCCGCGGACGCCCGGGCCGGTCGGGCCCCGGCCGCCACCGGCCTCGCCGGTCCTCCGCCGGCAGCACCGGACCCGGCCGGCGCTGCCCCGCAAGGCCCGGCCCTGACCTCGGCGACCGCCCCCGAACCCACGGTCCCCACCCGGACAACCCCCGCCGCTCGGCTCACGGTGCCGGCACGGGGCGGCGTCGGGGCGGCGTCCGCCGACCGGGTGCCCGCCCCGCCGGCCTCCGTACCGGCTCCCGCCGGCCCGCTCGCTCCTCGCGTGCCGGCCCGCGAGGAGCCCGTGCCCGCCGCGACCGCCCCGGAGGCGTCGTCGCCGCCGGCCGGCTCCGGCGCGGCCGACACCACCCAGGCGGGCGCCGCGGCCGACGTGGTCACCGAGTCCGTGTTCGCGCACGTGGCCCGGGTCAGTGCCTTCCCCGTCAGCCATCTGCGCGGGGACCAGCTCCTGGTCGACGACCTCGGTTTCGACTCGCTGATGCTGACCGACCTGTTCACGGCCCTGGCCCGGCAGTGGCCGCAGTGGGCCCTCGACGAGAGGGCCGCCGACCGGCCGACCATCGCCGGGCTGGCCGCGCTGATCGCCGCCGCCACCCCGGTCCCCGTACCGCAGGCCGTGCCGGAGCCGGCCGCCACGGTCGCCGTACCGGAGGTCTCCCCCGAGGCCGCACCAGCCGCCGCACCGACGGGCTTCAGCCCGCCGGCCGCCCCCGCCCGGGCCGCCACCCCGGCCCCCGCACCCGGCATGTCCCCCGAGGCCGCACCGGCGGCCGTACCGGAGGTGTCTCCGGAGGCCTCCCCCGAGGCCGCGCCGGTGGCCCTCCCCGCGCCGCCCGCCGCCCCCGCGGCCGCGGCCCCCGCGGCCGGGCCGGCGCCCGGCTGCGACCCGCCGCCCGCAGGGCACTCGCTGCCCGACGCGCACACGCGGATCGAGTGCTTCCCCGAGGTCGCCCGCCACGGCGAGCGCCTCGCGCTCCTCGACCGGACGGGGCTGGCCAACCCGTACTTCCTCGTCCACGAGGGCGGCCTGACCGGCACCACCGTGGTCGACGGCCGGGAGCTCGTCTCCTTCTCCGGCTACAACTACCTCGGCATGGCCACGGACCCGCAGGTCACGGCGGCGGCCACCGAGGCCGTGGAACGCTACGGCACCTCGGTGTCCGCCAGCCGGCTGCTGTCCGGCAACCGCCCGCTCCACCTGGAGCTGGAGGCGGAACTCGCCGGTCTGCTCGGCTGCGAGGACGCCCTCGCCCTCGCCAACGGCCACGCCACGAACGTCACCGTCATCGGGCACCTCGTGGGGCCCGGGGACCTCGTGGTCCACGACGCCCTCGCCCACGACAGCATCCTGCAGGGCTGCCGGCTCTCCGGCGCCACGCGCCGGCCGTTCCCGCACGACGACGCCGCCGCCCTGGACGCCCTCCTCGCACAGATCCGCCACCAGTACCGCAGGGTGCTCGTGGTCGTCGAAGGCGTGTACAGCATGGACGGCGACATCGCCGACCTGCCCGCCCTCATCGAGGTCAAGCGCCGGCACGGCGCCCTGCTGATGGTCGACGAGGCGCACAGCATCGGGACGATCGGCCCGACCGGCGGCGGCGTCGGGGAGTACCACGGCGTCGACCGCGCGGCCGTCGACCTCTGGGCGGGCACCCTCTCCAAGGCCCTGGCCGGCTGCGGCGGCTACGTCGCGGGCACCGACCGGGTGGTCTCGTACCTGCGCTACACCGCCCCCGGGTTCGTCTACAGCGCCGGGCTGACCCCGGCCGACACCGCCGCCTCCCTGGCCGCGCTGCGCCTGCTGCGGGCCGAGCCGGAGCGGGTGGCCCGCCTGACGGCGAACGCCGCCCTGTTCACCCGTCTCGCACGGGCGGCGGGCCTCGACACCGGCGACAGCCACGACACGCCGGTCGTGCCGTGCATCATCGGGGACTCGGCCAAGACCCTGCGCCTCGCGGAGGCCCTGTTCCGGCAGGGCATCAGCGTCAACCCCATCCTCCATCCGGCCGTCCCGGAGGAGAAGGCCCGGCTGCGGTTCTTCGTCACCCGCGACCACACGCCCGAGCAGATCCGCCGGACGGTGACCGCCCTGACGCGGGAACTGCGCCGGCTCGACGCGGCGGAATCCGGCGGTGCCGCCGACGCGGCGCCGGCCGCCGCCTGACCCGGGGCCCGCCATGGACACCGTCTTCCTGCCGCTCGCCCCGGGCCGCGTGCACCACTGGGGCGGGGCCGGGCTGCTCGTGGCCCACCGCCCCGACCTCACCCACCTGCCGCTGTGCCTCTCCCCCGCCGAACAGCGGGTGGCCCGCGCGCTGCCGGCCTGGCGGCGGTCCGAGTGGATGGCGGGCCGCCTCCTCGCCAAGCGGCTGGCCGGCGAACTCCTCGGGGCGCCGGCGCGGGAGGTGGAGGTCCTGCCGAGGGACGACGGCAGCCCGCAGCTCCTCGTCGGCGGCCTGCCGCTGCCCCGCGTGCACGTCTCCATCAGCCACACCCCCGGCCACGCCGCCGCAGCGCTGGCGCGGCGGCCGGTGGGCGTGGACCTGTGCGAGACGGCCTCCGCCGCCGCCGTGCGCCGGGTCGCGGACCACGCCTTCTCCGCGGGGGAGCTCTCCCTGATCGGCCCGGACCGGGCCGAGGCGCTGGCCGGGGCGTGGGCGCTGAAGGAGGCCGCGGTCAAGGCCGACCGCAGCGGGGTGTTCGGCCCCGCGCCGCGCCGGGTCCCGCTGCTGGGGCTGCGGCCTCCCGCGCTCGGCGGGCCGCGCCGGGCGATGGCCTGGCGGACCGGGGAGGCGGTCGTGGCCCTCGTCCTCACGGGTCCGTGACACGGCGGACTCACCGGCCCGTGACGCGGCGCCCCCACCGGCCCGTGACGCGGCGCCCCCACCGGTCCCTGACACGGCGGACGGCACCGCGTTGCGTTGGTGCTCCCCGCCCCGCCGGATCATGCTTGTCAGTGGAGCACCCTGGCCGGACTAGCGAGGGCGAGATGAGCGGCGATGGCGCAACTTCCCACCTTTCCCGGTGATCGGCCGCAGGAGACGAGCGGCTCCGCCGGGGCGGCGTACACCGCCACGGCCACCATCGCCGAGGACGGCGTCGTGACCGAGTGGGGCGCAGGCGCCCGCCGGCTGCTCGGATACGCCTCCTCCGAGGTCGTGGGGCAGCCCGCGGCCCGGCTGCTGGCCGAGGACGGCGGGGCCGTCTGGGAGACCGGGCCGGGGCGGGACCGGTGGAACGGCACGGTGGCGCTGCGGCACCGGGACGGGCGGCGCGTGGAGGTGCCGTTGCTCGCGCACCGGTGGACGTCGACGGGCGGGACCGTCAAGTGGACGGTGGTGTCCGCGGTGCCGGGCGCGGCCGAGCCGTCCTGGGAGGCTCCGCTGAACGAGTGGGCGTTCGCCCAGTCGCCCTGTTTCCTGGCGGTCTTCGACGCGGACCTGCGGCTGCAGCGGGCCAACACGGGCATGCAGCGCACCCTCTCCCTCACCGAGGAGCAGATGCGCGGGCTGCGGCTGCCGGAGATCGCCCCGGACCCGGTGAGCGACGAGACGGAACGCCGGATGCGCCTGGTCGTCGAGACCGGCGAGCCGCAGCAGCTGACCGCGTTCGTCCCCCTGACGGGCGAGGGGTCCGAGCACGGCTGGGAGACCTCGCTGGCCGCGCTGCGCGACCGGGACGGGCGGGTGCGGGCGGTGTGCCTGGCCGCGCACGACCGCGGTTCGGCCGAGCACGCCCCGCACCCCGAGCACCTGCGGCTGGCCGAGGAACTGACCGACCGGCCGGCCGAGGGCGCCGCGCCGCCGGACGGGCCCGGCCGGGAGCACCGCGAGCACACCACCACGATGACGCTGCAGCGCAGCCTGCTCCCGCACACGCTGCCCCAGCAGGGGGCGCTGGAGATCGCCACCCGTTACCTGCCCGCGGGCGGTGAGGCCGGTGTGGGCGGCGACTGGTTCGACGTGATCCCGCTGTCCGGGGCGCGGGTGGCGCTGGTGGTGGGGGACGTGGTCGGGCACGGCATCCGGGCCTCCGCGACCATGGGCCGGCTGCGGACGGCCGTGCGCACCCTCGCGGACGTGGACCTGCCGCCCGACGAGCTGCTGACCCACCTGGACGACCTGATCATCCACCTGTCCGCCGACGAGGCCGATCCGGACGCGCCCGAGGAGTCCGCGGGGGGCATCGGGACGACCTGCCTGTACGTGGTCTACGACCCGGTGACCCGGCTCTGCACCGTGGCCCGGGCCGGGCACCCGCCGCCGGCCGTGGTGTCCCCGGAGGGTTCGGTGTACCTGCTCGACGTGCCGGCCGGGCCGCCGCTCGGGCTGGGGGGCCTGCCGTTCGAGACGATCGAGGTGGAGCTGCCCGAGGGCAGTCTGCTCGCCCTGTACACCGACGGGCTGCTCCAGATCCGGGAGCGCGACCTGGACGAGGCCCTGGACACCCTGTTCTCCGCGCTGACCAAGCCCGCCGCGGCGCTGGACACGGTGTGCGACCGGGTGCTGACGGCGCTGCTGACCCGCCGTCCCGAGGACGACGTGGCGCTGCTGGTGGCCCGGACCCGGGCCCTGCACACCGACAAGGTGGTGGTGTGGGACCTGCCGTCGGATCCCTCGGTCGTCGCCGACGCCCGCCGGTACACCACCGAGCAGCTGACGGCGTGGGAGCTGGACGAGGCCTCGTTCGTCGCCGAGCTGGTGGTGAGCGAGCTGGTCACCAATGCCATCCGCTACGGCCGGCCGCCCATCCAGCTGCGCCTGATCCACGAGAACGACACGCTGATCTGCGAGGTCTCCGACGCGAGCAGTACGGCCCCGCACATGCGGCGGGCCCGGACCTTCGACGAGGGAGGGCGGGGGCTGCTGCTGGTGGCCCAGCTGGCCGAGCGCTGGGGCACGCGGCACGCCCCCACCGGCAAGACCATCTGGGCCGAGCAGTCCCTCGTGGGGTTCTGAGGGAGGGGGTGGTGCGGCTCCGGGTTCCGTGTTCCGGTTCCCTGTGACGCGGCTGTGACAGTCGACGGACAACTCCATGAAGTGGCGCCCGCAAGCTCTTTAACAGGGACATACAGCGACATTCCGATATATGTCCCTCTGCTTCCAAGGGTGTGAGCAGCAGCGATGACCGAGCCGACACGGCGGAGGAAATCCCATGAGCCTCACCCTCGTCCTGGAGCACGTCGAAGCCCCCTCGACCTCGAACTCGGCCTCCACCTCTCTCGCCCCGCGTGAGCAGGAGGCGCTGCGCCACATCGCCGCCGGGTGCACCTACCTCCAGGCCGCCCGGCACATGGGTCTCTCCAAGCACACCGTCGACGCCTACCTGCGCCGCATCCGCGCCAAGTTCGGTGTCAACACCACGGCCGAGCTGACCCGCCTGGCCATCTCGCTGGGCCTCTGACCCACAGGGCACCGGCCCCCCCGGTCTCCCGGCCCTACGGCCCGTACGGCATCGCGCCGTACGGGCCGTCGTGCTGTGCGCGGAAGACGGGCAGGGCCCAGGCCGGGGGCTCCTGCGGCGGCTCGGGGATCACGCAGACCTCGGTGGGCGGGTGCCCGGGCCCGGGCTCGGCGTCGACGCGGCGGGCGGGGGTGCCGGTGGCGGCGCGCAGGGCGGCGACGAACTCCAGGCAGGTGTCGTAGCGGTCCTCGGGCACCTTCGCCAGGCCCTTGGCCAGCACCTCGTCGACGGCGGGCGCGATGTCCGGCCGTTTCCCGGTGAGCGGCGGGGGCTGGTCGTACTGGTGCGCCCACAGCAGCGCGGTCGGATCGGTGTCGCGTCCGAAGGGCGGCCCGCCCGCGAGGGTTTCGTAGACCACGCAGGCCAGGCTGTAGAGGTCGCACCTGCCGTCCACCGGGCGGCCGGAGATCTGCTCGGGTGCCATGTAGTCGACCGTGCCGACGAACTCCCCGGCGGTGGTGAAACCGGTGGGTGACAGCGCCTTCTTCGTGAGTCCGAAGTCGGTGAGGTAGATGTGCTCGGGGTGGTCGCTGTCGGTGCCCGCGGCGACCAGGACGTTGCCGGGCTTGACGTCCCGGTGGACGAGGTCGTGGCGGTGGGCCGCGTCGAGCGCGGAGGCCAGCTGGCCGACGATCCGCAGGGCGGTGGCGACGGGGAGCGGTCCCTCCCGGTCCAGCAGGGCCCGCAGGTCCAGGCCGGCGACGTAGCGCATGGCGATGTAGAGGACGCCGTCGGTCTCGCCGGCTTCGAAGACGGGCACGATGTGGGGGTGGTCGATGGAGGCGGCCACCCGTGATTCGTGGGTGAAGCGGCGCCGGAAGGTCTCGTCGCGGGCGCGTTCGGGGGCGATCAGCTTGAGCGCGACCGTGCGATCCAGCCGCAGGTCCCTGGCCTGGTAGACGACGGCCATGCCACCGCGGCCGATCATGCGCTCGACCAGGTAGCCGGCGATCTGCCGGCCGATGAGCCCGGAGGCCCGGCCCGCGTACAGGTGCAGATTGGATGCCGTGCCCATCAGGCGCCGCCCTCACCCGGCCGCCGCGGTCGCGCTGGGGGCGCGGCGGGCCGCTCTTCGTCATCGAAAGTCTATCGAGTGGTGCTCCGGGGTGCCCCTCGTCGTCGGGGGGCGCCCTACGCACGGGACGTCCTCCGGGGCGGGTGCTCCGGAGGACGTCCGAGGGTGCTTCGGCCCGGGGTCAGTCGGAGCCGCCGTTGCCGCCGCGGCCGCCGGACCCGCTGCTCTCGCAGCCGACGCCGATGCAGATGCCGCCGTTGCCGCCCCGGCCGCCGTCGCCGCCGTCGCCCCCGGGAGGGGCGTCGCCGCCGTTGCCGCCGTTGCCGCCGTTGGCGCTGCCGCGGCAGACGCCGGCGCAGATGCCGCCCTTGCCGCCGTCGGTGCCGTTGCCGCCGGCCGTTCCGGTGGTGCCGTCTCCGCCGTTGGCGCTGCCGTTGCAGAGGCCGGCGCAGACGCCGCCGTTGCTTCCGTTGGTGCCGTTGACGGTGCCGTTGCAGCGGCCGGCGCAGACGTTGTCGCCGACGCGGACGCTGCCGTTGCCGATCTTGACCCCGCCGGTGCCGGTGCCGGAGCCGCCGAAGATCTTCCCGACCGGGCTGCCGGAGCCGGAGCCGTGGTGTGCGAGGACCTGGGCCGGCTGGACCGCCGGGGCGGCCGGGGCGGCGGAGGCGATCGGTGCGAGGGCTCCGGCGCCGAGGAGGGTGGTGGAGACGACGAGACCGAGACGAAGCTTCCAAGAACGTACACGCATGGCATTTCTTCCTTGCTGGGGAACGGTTTCCGCTACGGCTGAGAAGTCTTTTTCCATCGGGATGCGCAGGGCGCCCCGGCCGTTTCGGGCCGGGGCGCCCGGGAGCCTTTCCGTTTCGGCTCGCCCGCCTCGACTGATCAGCCGGCGGAGCCGCTCATCAGGGCGAACCAGTCTCCGTCGAGGTACTGCTTCTTCCAGGTGTCGATCTGCTCGGTGGTGATCTTGTACTTGTCGGCGATCTTGTCCTTCATCGCCTTGGAGTCGTCGGCGGCCATCACCGTGAGCACGATGCGCACCTTGTCCACCACCGTCAGCTCCGACTTGGGCTTGTCGGGCAGGTCGCCGAAGCCGAGGCAAGCCGTTCCGCCGGGCTTGCCGGGCTCGCCCGGCTGGCCGGGCTGACCGCCCTTGCCGCCCTCGCCGCCCTTTCCGCCTTCGCCGCCCGCGCCGCCCGCGCCGCCCAGGACGCAGTCCGAGGTCTGCAGGCCGGGGGCCGAGGCGCTGGTGGCCGCCGGGGTGTGGGACACCGCCGCCTGCGCGGCGCAGGCCGTACCGGTGACGAGGGCCAGGGAGGCCGCGGCCAGGATGAGCGGACGCTGGAAGGGGATCGTGAACATGGGGGTTTCTCCGTTCAGAGAACGTTCGAGTCAGAGGATGGGATGGGATCGGGGGGGGGTGGGGGGGTGGAGGCCCGAGGGCCTCCACCCCGTCATGCCGGGGCCGGTCAGAAGATGCTTCCGCCGCCGGCGCCACCGCCGCCGCCGAGGCCGCCGAAGATGCCGAGGCCGCCGGTGCCGCCCTTGCCGCCGTTGCCGCCCTGGAAGACGCCGAACCCGCCGCCGCCGCCCTTGCCGCCGTTGCCGCCCTTGAGGATGCCGTCGCCGCCGCTGCCGCCGCCGCCGCCGTTCCCGCCGAAGAGGCCGGAGCCGCCCTTGCCGCCGCCGCCGCCGTTACCGCCGATGACGCCGTCGCCGCCACCGCCGCCACCGCCGCCGCCACCGCCGGAGAGGACGCCGTTGCCGCCGTTGCCGCCCTTGCCGCCGTCGCCTCCGGTGCCGAAGACGCTGCCGCCGCCGGAGCCGCCGGAGCCACCGCCGCCGCCGATCAGGCCGCCGCCGCCGTCGCCGCCGTCCCCGCCCTTGCCGCCGCCGTGGGGGAGGGCGGTGACCACGTGGGACGGAGTGGGGGCCGCCATGGCCGTCGAGGCCGGGAGAACGACGCCTCCGGTGACGATGGCCGCCGCGGCCGCCAGAGTGGCGAGACGGAATCCCCTGCGCGTCGGACGAACGGTGCCGGTGGTGTCAAACTTGCGGTTCATGACTTTCTCCTGACTGTGCCTGATATTTATCGGGGTGCCCCGCAATTTCGGGGCGGTGCGGTGAGGGGATCGATCGGGAATTCCTTCTGGAGGATTTCCTTCTCTTTCCTGTTTCCTCGTTTCCTTTCCGCTCCTCAAGTAAGCCCCAGCGGGCACGGCAGGGTCACGTTCCGGAAAGTCGGGACTTGACAGGGCCGCGGTCGGCGGATAAAAGCGGCGCTCAGCCGACCCGGTCGACCAGGACGACCGCCACGTCGTCGGCCAGGCGGCCCCGCGCATGGCGCAGCAGGGCCTGGCGCAGGCCCTCCAGGAAGGACTGCCGGGTGCGGTCGCACAGCTTCTCCATGGCCCCGGCCAGGTCGAAGAAGGCGTTGTCGCCGTCGCGGGCCTCGATGACCCCGTCGGTGTGCAGCAGCAGCGGGGGCGGGTGGCCCCGGTTGACGACCTGGACGTCGAGGGTGTCGGGGACCTGGGCCACCAGCGCGGTCACGAAGCCCTCCAGGAGGACGTCGTCCCCCTGGGCCAGGCCCGCGCCCGGGGTGGCGGCGTCCCGGCGCAGGGCCGCCCCGCAGTGCCGGACGACCTCCACCAGGTCGTCCTCGTAGTGCACGGATTCCCGGAAGGCGCCCAGGACGACGGCGGCGGCGCGCACGGCCGGCAGTCCCTTGCCGCGGACGTCCCCGACGATCAGCCGGATCCCGTACCGGGTCTGGACGGCGTCGTAGAGGTCGCCGCCGATCTGCGCGCCCGTCTCGGCGGCCAGGTACATGCTGGCGGCCCGTACGGGACCCAGCCGGGCGGGCACGGGCCGCAGCAGGACCTCCTGGGCGGCCTCGGCGATCCGGCGGACCTGTCCCAGCTCGTGGTCCCGGCGGGTCCGGACGGTGCGGCTGGTCATGACGCTGGCCGTGGTCACGAGGACGAGGGCCAGGAGGTTGGTGTAGACCTGCTGGCCGCCCCAGGCGTGGTTGTACGTGGCGGTGACGACGCTGACCGCGAGGGCCAGTCCGGCCGCCGCGAGCGTGCCCGCGGGGCCGAGGGCCACCGCAGCGAGGGCGGGGGTGGCGACCAGCAGCGGGCCGGAGTACACGGCGTGCGCGGGAGTGAGTTCGACGACGAGCACCACGAGGGCGACCGCGAAGGGGAGTGCCTGCGCGAGGGCGAAGAGGATCTGGTGGTGGCCGCCGGCTCCCGGTCCCGGGGGCGAGCGCCAGGGCGCTCTCATGTGTCCAGCCTGCCCCGCCCGGGCGTACGGCCGCCACTTCGTGCGGCGCGTCGCGCCGGACCGCCGTCCGGGGGCCCGGCGCAGGGGGTAGGGATGCGGAAACGGCCCGCCGCCGGCCCCCGCGACACCGGAGCGCCCCCCGCATGAGCACCGACCCCGCCCAGGTCCCCCGGGTCTCCCGGGAGGAGTTCGACGCCCTGTTCGCCGAGGTCCGCACCTGGGGCCGCTGGGACCCGGCCGCCCGGGGCGCCTGGAACCGGGTCACCCCCGGCCATGTGCGGCGGGCGGCGGCCCTGGTCCGCGACGGTGCGACGGTGCCGCTCGGGCGCCCGTGGGACACCCGGCCCGCCCCGGACAACCCTCGGCCGGCCCTGCACCACATGACCGACCTGGGCGACGTGGAGTCCCCGGAGCCGACCGCCCACAAGGACTTCCTCGGCGCCGACTACCACGGCAAGTCCGTCAGCCACCTCGACGCCCTGTGCCACATCGCCTACCGGGGGGAGCTCTACGGGGGCCGCCCGGCCCGCGACTCCGTCGGCTCGGGCGGCGCCCGCTTCGGCTCGGTGGCCGCCCTGGGGCCGCTCGTCACCAAGGGCGTGCTGCTGGACCTGCCCGCCGTCCTGGGGGCCGGCTGGCTGGAGCCCGGGCGGGCGGTGCGGGCGGGCGACGTGCTGGCCGCGGAACGGGCGCTCGGCGCGCAGATCGACGAGGGCTGCGCGGTGCTGCTGCGCACGGGCCGCTTCCGGCGCCGCCGGGAGCTGGGCCCGTGGGACCTCGACGCGGCGAGCGCGGGATTCCACGTGGACGCGGTGCCCCTGCTCGCCGAGCGGGGGATCAGTCTGCTGGGCTCGGACGGGGACGGCGACCTGCGCCCCTCGCCGGTCGAGGGCGTGCACTCCCCGGTCCACACCCTCGCGCTCACGGCCATGGGGGTGCCCCTGCTGGACAACCTGGACCTGGAGGGGCTGTCCGCCGCCTGCGCCGGAACCGGACGGTACGCGTTCCTGCTCGTCGTGACGCCCCTGAACGTGCCGGGCGGGACGGGGTCGCCGGTCAATCCGGTCGCCGTCCTGTGAAGGGGGAAAACACCCGGAATATACTCGAAACGCACTGATTGACGTTTCACCGCACGGACCAGAGCACACGGCACGGACCACGGCGATCATCCCTAAGCGGCCGGGTTCACCCCGGCAGGGAAGTGATGCAGATGGGGGTCACGGGAGACCAGACCGGCCCGGCACGCTCCCGTGAGCGCTTCCTGGGGGGCGAGCCGGTGGAGGACACGGTGCGCGGGCCCATTCTGAACTCCTGGCTGCGCTGCCGGCTGCTGGGGCTCTCCCCCGACGAGTCCGATCTCCCCTACCGGGAGGACTTCGATCCCGACAGCCGGCTCGTCCGGGCCGCCGGACCGGTCCTCGACGAGCTACAGCAGCGGTTCTCCGGCAGCCGGATGAACATCTCGGTGACCGACGCGGACGGCATGGTGCTGCAGCGCCGCTTCGGCGAGCCCTCCCTGGTCCGGAGCCTGCCCCCCATCCAGAGCCAGCCGGGCTTCGTCTTCGCCGAGCGGTACGGCGGAACCAACGGCATCGGCCTCGCACTGGCCGAACGCCGGCCCGTGCAGGTCTACCGGGCCGAGCACTTCGCCGAGCGCGCCCAGTCGAACGCCTGTTGCGCCGCTCCCATCCGCGACCAGCTCAGCGGGCACATCGTCGGCGTGCTCTGCTTCGGCTACCCCTACGCCTACGAGCACCCGGACCTGCCGGTCCTGCTGGGCCGCGCGGTCGGCACGATCGAGCGGCGGCTGATGGCCCAGAGCGCCGAGCGCGAGCGCGGCCTGCTGCACACCTACCTCGACGCCGAACGGCTCGCCGGGACGGCCCCGGCCGGGCCCGGCGCGGCGGACGGGACGGCGGTGCCGCCCGGCCCCGCCGCACCGGGCCTGGACCCGCACGACCGGGCGGTCCTCAGGGAGCGGGCCACCGAGCTGATCTCCTCGGCCCGCCGGGGCGCCTTCGGCGTGGCCCTCCCCCACGGCGGCGAGGCCACCCTGCTCAGCCGCCCGCTCACCAGCGGCACCGGGGTGGACGGCATGGTCGTCGAGGCCGTCATCGGCGCCGGCCCGCCCGGCCCCCACGCCCCGTCCGCGTCCCCGTCCGCGTCTCCGTCCCGGCCGCCGGACGCGTTCCGCGGCCTGGTGCTGGTCGGCGAGCCCGAGGTCGGCAAGTACGCCGTCGCGGCCCGGCGGCGCCTGGAACTGCTGGCGGAGGCCAGCAGCCTCATCGGCACCACCCTGGACGTGGCCCGCACCGCCCTGGAACTCGCCGAGACGGCCGTCCCCCGGCTGGCCGACTACGTCACCGTCGACCTGCCCGAGTCCGTCCTGCACGGCGAGGAGTCCGCCGACCCGGGGGCCGAGCTGCACCGCACGGTGGTCCACGGCATCCGCGACGACTGCCCCTTCTACCCGGCCGGGCAGCACGTGCGGCTGCTCCCCGGCACCCCGCACATGCGCTGCCTGACCGGCGGGCACCCCGTCCTGGAGCCCGAGCTGGGCTCCGCGGCCGGCTGGATCGCCCAGAACCCGGAACGGGCCCGCCGGCTCCTGGAGCACGGGGTGCACTCCCTCATCGTCGTCCCGCTGCTGGCCCGCGGGGTGCTGCTGGGCATCGCGAGCTTCTACCGCTCCCAGGACCCGGCCCCGTTCGGGGACGACGACACCCGGCTCGCCGGGGAGCTCGCCGCCCGCGCCGCCCTGTGCATCGACAACGCCCGCCGCTACACCCGGGAGCACAACCTGGCCCTGGCCCTCCAGCGCAGCCTCCTGCCGCGCGGCCTGCCCGAACAGGGCGCCGTCGAGGTCGCCCACCGCTACCTGCCCGCCGAGTCCGGGGTCGGCGGCGACTGGTTCGACGTCATCCCGCTCTCCGGCACCCGGGTCGCCCTCCTCGTCGGCGACGTCGTCGGCCACGGACTGCACGCCGCCGCCACGATGGGCCGGCTGCGGACCGCCGCCCGCACCTTCGCCGAACTGGAGCTCGCCCCCGACGAGCTCCTCACCCACCTGGACAACCTCCTGGTCCGCCTGGACCGGGAGGAGGGCGGCGACGAGGCCCCGGGCAGCACGGGTGTCGTCGGGGCCACCTGCCTGTACGCGGTCTACGACCCCACCACGCGGCTGTGCACCATGGCCCGGGCGGGCCACCTCCCGCCGGCCCTGGTCCACCCCGACGGCGCCGTGACCTTCCCCGACCTGCCCGCCGGTCCCCCGCTGGGCCTGGGCGGACTGCCCTTCGAGACGGCCGAGTTCGAGCTGCCCGAGGACAGCACGCTGGTCCTCTACACCGACGGCCTCGTGGAGGACCGGCACCGCGACATCGACGTCTCCCTCGACCGGCTGCGGAGCGTCCTCGCCCACCCGGACCGGGCCCCCGAGGACACCTGCCGGGCCGTCATGGACGCCATGGCCCCCGAACACCCCGACGACGACATCGCCCTCCTCGTCGCCCGCGCCCACACCCTGCCCGCCGAGCGGATCGCCGACTGGGAACTGCCGGCGGACCCCGCCAGGGTCTGCGACGTCCGCGCCGCCGCCACCCGGCGGCTGGCCGAATGGGGGCTGGAGGAGCTCGCGTTCGCGGCCGAACTGCTGCTGAGCGAGCTGGTCACCAACGCCATCCGCTACGGGGGCGAGCCGATCCGGGTCCGCCTCATCCGCGACCGCAACCTGATCTGCGAGGTCTCCGACGGCGGCAGCACCGCCCCCCACCTGCGGCGGGCGGCCAGCACGGACGAGGGCGGCCGCGGCCTGTTCCTCGTCGCCCAGCTGGCCCAGGCCTGGGGCACCCGCTACACCCCGCGGGGCAAGGTGATCTGGGCCGAATGCGCCCTGGATGCCGCATAACGTCCGTCGTACCCCGGAATGAGCACCGACGGCCAGTAGCATCCCCCTGTCCCGCCCTCCCGTGCGGGGGTCCGAGGCCGGCCCCGGAGACGTCCCGTGCACGACGCCCATGACGAGTACGACGCCCCACCGCACCCGGACACGGAGCCGCTCGTGCGGATCCGGGGTCTGCGCAAACGGTTCGGCGGCACCCTCGCCCTGGACGGGGTGGACCTCGACCTGAACGCCGGCAGCGTCCTCGCGCTCCTCGGCCCCAACGGCGCCGGCAAGTCCACGCTCATCAAGGTGCTCGCCGGGGTCCACCGGGCCGACGCGGGCGAGGTGAGCGTCGCCGGGCACCCGCTCGGCTCCGGAGCCGCCCGCGCGGCGATGTCCTTCATCCACCAGGACCCCGGCCTGGTCGACTGGATGACCGTCGCCGAGAACACCGCCCTGGGCACCGGCTACCCGCGCCGCCTCGGCCTGATCTCCTGGCGGCGCACCCGGGAGCGGTGCGCCGACGCCCTCGCGGCCGTCGCCGGCCATCTGGACCCCGCCGCCCGCGTCGCCTCCCTCGCCCCCGCCGAACGCTCCCTGGTGGCCATCGCCCGGGCCGTCGCGCGCGACACCCGCCTCCTCGTCCTCGACGAGCCCACCGCCACCCTCCCCGCCGCCGACTGCGCCCGCCTCTTCGACGTCCTGCACGCCCTGCGCGACCGGGGCCACGGCATCCTCTACGTCACCCACCGGCTCGACGAGGTCCACCGGGTCGCCGACTGCTTCGCCGTCCTGCGCGACGGACGCACGGCCGCCCGGGGGCCCCTCGCCGGATACGACCCCGGCCGGCTGGTCCGGGACATCACGGGCGGCGCCCCGGCCGGACCCCGGCGCCCGGCCCGCACCGCGCCGCCGCCCGGGAGGCCCCCCGTCCTGCGCCTGGACGCCGTGAGCACCGAAGGCGGCGGGCCCGTCAGCCTGGAGCTGGCGGCCGGGGAGATCCTGGGCATGGTGGGGCTGACCGGCGCCGGCCACGCGCACCTGGGCCGCGCCCTCGCCGGGGTGCTGCCGCTGTCCGGCGGGCGGGTCCTGCTCGACGGGCGGCCGTACCGGCCGCGCGGACCGGCCGGGGCGGTGCGCCGGGGCGTGGGCTTCGTGGCCGCCGACCGCCAGGAGGAGGGCTGCGCCCCCGATCTGACGGTCCGGGAGAACCTCCTGGCCAACCCGAGGGCGGCCGGGGTGCCGGCCTGGCGCTGGCTGGGGCCCCGGCGCGAGCGGCGCGAGGCGGCCGCGCTGGCCGAACGGTTCGCGGTGCGCCCCCGGGACACCGAAGTGCCCGTGGCCACCCTGTCGGGCGGCAACCAGCAGAAGGTCGTCCTGGCCCGGTGGCTGCGCGGGCACCCGCGGCTGCTGGTCCTGGAGGAGCCGACCGCGAGCGTGGACGTGGGCGCCAAGGCCGCGGTCCACCGGATGCTCGACGGGGCGGCCGCCGACGGGACGGCGGTCCTGCTGGTGTCCACCGACTTCGAGGAGGTCGCGGACCTCTGCCACCGCGCGCTGGTCTTCGTCCGCGGATCGGTGGCGGCCGAGCTGTCCGGCGCCCGCCTGACCCCGGCCGGACTCACCCGCACCGCCTCGGCCATGCCCGCGATCACCGGACCTGCGGGGGCTCCGTGAGCGGCTGGTCCCCGCGCGGGCACGTCGTCGGCAGCTACGGCCTGCCGGCCCTGGGCCTCCTGCTCTTCCTGGCGTTCTCCCTCGCCCTGCCGGACACCTTCCCCACCCGGGAGAACGTGTCCTCGATCCTGTCCAACCAGTCGATCCCCGCCCTGCTCGCCCTGGGGGCCACGGTCCCGATCGCCACCGGGAAGTTCGACCTGTCCCTCGGCTACGGTCTGGGCCTGGCCCACGTCCTGGTGATGCACCTCGTCGTCGACACGGGCACGCCCTGGGCACTGGCCTGCCTGGCCGTGGTCGCGGGCGGAGCGCTGGCCGGCGCGGTCAACGGGATCGTCGTCGAGTTCGCCCGGATCGACTCCTTCATCGCCACGCTGGGCACCGGCAGCATCATGTACGCCTTCACCGGATGGCTCACCGAGGGCAGCCGCATCGTGCCCGGCCCGCAGGGACTGCCGCCCTCCTTCACCGCCCTGTACGACACCACGTTCCTCGGTCTGCCGCTGCCGGCGTTCTACGTGCTGGCCGCCGCCGTGCTGCTGTGGGCGGTGCTGGAACGGCTGCCCTTCGGCCGGTACCTGTACGTCACCGGCTCCAACCCCCGTGCCGCCGCCGTCCTGGGGATCCCCACCCGCCGGTACTCGGTCTGGGCGTTCGCCACCTCGGGCCTGGTCACGGGGGTGGCCGGGGTACTGCTCGCCGCCCAGCAGCAGACCGGGAACCCGAGCGTCGGACTGGACTACCTGCTGCCCGCGTTCGTCGGCGCCCTGCTGGGCTCCACCACCGTCAGACCCGGCCGGGCCAACGCACCCGGGACCCTGGTGGCGGTCGGGGTGCTCGCCGTCGGGCTCGCCGGGATCGGCCAGCTCGGCGCCGACTTCTGGGCCACCCCGCTGTTCAACGGCGGGACGCTGCTGCTGGCCGTCGGCCTGGCCGGGTACGCGGCGCGGCGACGGCTGCGCGCCCGCCCCGCGGCGGCCGGTCCCGCCCCTCCCGCCGATGACGGCTCCCCCCGGCCACCCGCGCACCACCAGCCCCCCGCGCATCCCTGATCAGGAGCACCGTGTACCCGAACCGCAAACGCCTCCTCGCGGCCGCGGCCCTGTGGGCCGCCGCCGCCCTCGCAGCGGGCTGCGGGGGCGGCGGCTCCGCGCACCCCTCGGCCACCGCCCCGGGCGCCCGCTGCCCGGCCGCGCTCGCCCGGGCGAAGGAGGCGGTCCGGCGGGCCGAGCAGACGGACACCGGCTGGAACGGGCCCACCACCGGCCCCGCGGCGGTCCCCGGCAAGTCCCTGGTCTACGTCGCCCAGACCATGACCAACCCCGGGGTGGCCGGGGTCGCCGAAGGGGTCCGGGAGGCCGCCGCCGCCATCGGCTGGCAGGTCCGGGTGATCGACGGGGACGGCAGCCCGGCGGGCATCCAGGCCGCGCTCAGCCAGGCGGTCACCCTGCGGCCCTCGGGCATCGTCATCGGCGGCTTCGACCCGCGGCTGACGGAGCAGCAGACGGCGCACGCGCAGGCCCAGGGCATCACGCTGATCGGCTGGCACGCGGTCGGCTCCCCCGGCCCGAGCACGGAGCCCCGGCTGTTCACCAACATCACCACCAGGGTGGAGGAGGTGGCGGGGATCAGCGCGGACTGGGTCATCGCGCGCTCCGGCGGCGCGGCCGGAGTGGTCGTCTTCACCGACGACTCCATCCCCTTCGCCCGCACCAAGGCGGAGCTGATCGGACGGCGGCTCGCCGGCTGCCCGGGCGTGGACGTGCTCGCCACGGAGAACATCCCCATCCCGGACGCCGGGCAGCGCACCCCCCAGGAGGTCTCCTCGCTCCTGGCGCGCTTCGGGGACCGGTGGACCGACTCCGTCGCCATCAACGACCTGTACTTCGCCGACGCCGCCCCCGCGCTGCGCGCCGCCGGACGCCCGGGCGGGGGGCCGCCCTTCAACATCGGTGCGGGCGACGGGGACCCGTCCGCCTTCCAGCGGATCAACAGCCACGGGTTCCAGGCGGCCACCGTCCCCGAACCGCTGTCCCAGCAGGGGTGGCAGGCCGTCGACGAGTTCAACCGCGCCTTCGCCGGGCGGCCCGCCAGCGGTTACGTCGCCCCGGTCCACGTGGTGACGGCCGGCAACAGCGGCGGGGCCGCGTCCTGGGACCCGAAGGGCTACCGGGAGGCGTACCGGAGGATCTGGCACGGCGGGTGAACAGGGGCGGGGGGCGCGGCGCCGCGTCCCGGGGCCGGTGCGGGGTTGGTTGTCCGGTTATGGGTAGTCTTCCCGGGTCGGTGTGCGGGTTCCGTCAGGGCGGGGTGGGTTGTCATGGGTCGTCAGACAGGGGTGCGCGCCGGGGCGGTGGCCGCGGTGCTGCTGCTCGGGCTGAGCGGGTGCGGCGGCCCGAAGGGCCAGGGGGACGGGAAGGCCCCGGACGGGCCGGCCGCGAGCGCGAGCCCCGCACCGTCCGCCTCCTCCGCGCCCCCGGCCGGTGACGCCAAGCCGGCCCCGGGCGACGTGCTGCCCGGCATGGTGGGCGCGGCCGTCGCGCGCGCCCAGCTGGCGGCCCTGCCGACGGGCAGGCCCGGCACGATGGCCGGGTACAGTCGCGACAAGTTCACGCACTGGGCCGAGCAGGGCGACAAGTGCGACACCCGCGAGGTCGTCCTCCAGCGCGACGGCAAGGACGTCGCCCGCGACTTCGAGTGCCGGGCCGTGAAGGGCAGCTGGAAGAGCCTGTACGACGGGGTCACCGTCAACGAGGCGTCGAAGCTGGACATCGACCACATGGTCCCGCTCGCCGAGGCCTGGCGCTCGGGCGCGGCAGCGTGGGACGCGGCCAAGCGCAAGGCCTTCGCCAACGACCTGACGCGCCCCCAGCTGCTGGCGGTCTCGGCCGCCTCCAACCGCTCCAAGGGCGACCAGAGCCCCGACCTGTGGCAGCCCTCGGACAAGTCGAGCTGGTGCCAGTACGGGCGCGCCTGGACCACCGTCAAATCCCATTACGGGCTGACCGTCACCGAAGCCGAGAGGGCCATGCTGACCACCATGATCGACACCTGCGCCGCATGACCGGCCCCCGCCAGTACCAGTGGCAGGACGAGGTCCTCGCCGGCCCCGGCGGGGCCATGACCGACGAGGTCGGCGTCATCACGGGCCCGCTGACGCTGCGCACCACCGGCGGCCCCGACGGCACGGTCCGTTTCGAGGTGCAGTACACCGACGCTGCCGAGTGGTACACCCTCACCGGCAGCCCGGCGGCGCACGGCGACCCCTACGCACTGCACATCGCGGCACTGCGGGCGATCCGCGAGGGGGGCGGCGCCGAAGCTCCCGCGCCGCCCGTCTGAGCAGCCGTCCGAGCATCCGTTCCGGACGGGCCGTTGGGCCGCTCGGGTGACGGGCGATAACCCCTGGCGCCGGGCGCAGTTGATCCAGACGTCCCGCCGGGGACAGCTCATGCGACAGAAGGATCACCAATGCTCAAGAAGTTCATGGCCACCGCTGCGGTCACCGCCTCCATCCTGGGCACGGGCGCCCTCGCGGCCTCCCCGGCGATGGCGATCGGCAACGACAACGGCGTCAACACCGTCAACGGCAACGGCTCGCAGCAGATCTACGGCAACCAGGAGACCTCGGGGGCGATGAGCCCCCAGCTCAGCGCGATCCAGGGCTCGCTGAACAAGGCCTGCGTCGCCCTGCCGGCCAAGGTCAACGTCCAGTCCGTGCTCTCCGCGGTCAACGTCGGCATCCAGGACATCGCGATCGCCTCCAACCCGCAGAACCAGCAGTGCACCGAGAACTCCACCCAGGCCAAGGGTGACGAGACCCTTTCGCACATCCTGTCCAACATCCCGATCCTGTCCGGGAACGTGTCGGCCGGCAGCTGATCCAGCGGTTCCGGAGCGGCGTGGCGACGCGGTCGCCACGCCGCTCCGGCGTTTCTCCGCGCCGCACATGAAGTTTGGTCTAGGCCGTGTTTTAGAACTCGCCGACCTGCCTGGTTGGCCGTCCGGGGAAGTCGCGGGCGGCCATTCAGACGGTGAGGTCGCGGGCGATGTCGTTGATGCTGGTCGCTGTGGTGACCTCGTGCTCGTTGCGGGTGGTATCGCGGCGGACGAACTCGTAGCCGCCTTCGTCCAGGACGGCCACGGAGGCGAACCAGACGGGGTCGTCCTCGTCGGGCTGGACGACCACGAAGGTGTTGTCGGAGTCGTTGAGGTCGCTGACCATCATGAACAGCGCGTCCTCAGAGGGGTCGTCGATGCGGTCGCCGTTCTCGCTGTCGGCGCCGTAGTACTGGGCCCCCATCGCTGCTTCTCCCTCGCGTTGTTCGCCCTGGCCGCGGTCAGCATGGCATGCGGACCGACGGCCCAGGCCAGTCACAGCCATTCACCGATGGCGGCGATCAGGACGGTTGCCTCGAAGCGGACCGCGAGCTTGTCGAACCGGGTGGCCACCGCCCGGTTGCGCTTGAGCCGATTGATCCCACACTCGACCGCGTGCCGAGCCTTGTAGTCCTCACGGTCGAAGGCCGGAGGCCGCCCGCCGGCCTTCCCCCGCCGCTTGCGGTTCGCGACCTGGTCGGCGGGCTCTGGGATGGTACAGCGGATTCCCCGTTTTCGCAGGTAGGCCCGGTTGGCGCGGGAGGAATACGCCTTGTCGCCCCGCACCCGCAGCGGGCGGACACGAGGACGGCCCGGTCCGGTGCGGGGAACCCGGATGCCTTCCAGCACGGCGGCGAACTGAGGGCTGTCACCACGCTGACCTGCGGTGACCAGCAACGACAGCGGCCGTTGACCTTGCTCGCAGGCTAGATGGATCTTCGTGGTGAAACCGCCCCGGGACCGACCCAGTCCGTGGTCTTCCGGCTCGGCGCGGGTCCCGCCGGGCGGTTCCTTCTGGGCCTGTCCGTCGCGGCGGGCACCCGCGGCGTGCTGATGGGCCCGGCAGATCGTGGAGTCGACGTTGACCTCCCACGTGATCAGCCCTGCCTCATCCGCGCGGGCTTGCAGCCTGGTCAGCAGTGCAGGCCAGGTGCCGTCACGCTGCCAGCGGCGGAAGAGCCCATAGACCGTCTGCCACGGCCCGTACTCCGACGGGAGATCCCTCCACGGAGCACCAGTCCGCACCCGCCACCGAATCCCGTCGATCAGCCTCCGCCGGCCCAACGGCGGCCGCCCCAACACCGCGACCGGCAGCAGTGGTTCCAGCACGGCCCACTGACCATCAGAAAGATCCCCTCGCCCCACACCACGATCATCACGGCGCAGGGCGAGCGACAAGCCCATTTCTAAAACACGGCCTAGACCTTGACAGGGCGAGACCCCGGGGACCGGGAACCCGTCCGGGTTCGTGGTCAGCGAGGCCCAGTTCAACCAGATGTTCCCGGACCGCAACCCCTTCTCCACCTACAACGGCCTGGTCGCGGCGCTCTCCGCATACCCCGCGTTCGCCCACACCGGGGACGACACCGTCAAGCGGCGCGAGGCGGCGGCCTTCCTCGCGAACGTCTCGCACGAGACCGGCGGGCTGGTGTACATCGTCGAGCAGAACACCGCCAACTACCCGCACTACTGCGACGCCTCCCAGCCCTACGGTTGCCCGGCCGGCCAGGCGGCGTACTACGGCCGCGGCCCCATCCAGCTCAGCTGGAACTTCAACTACAAGGCCGCCGGCGACGCCCTCGGCATCAACCTGCTCGCCAACCCCTACCTCGTCGAGCAGGACCCGGCCGTCGCGATGAAGACGGCGCTCTGGTACTGGAACTCCCAGAACGGCCCCGGCACGATGACCGCGCACGCGGCCATGGTCAACGGAGCGGGCTTCGGCGAGACCATCCGCTCCATCAACGGGGCCCTGGAGTGCAACGGCGGCAACCCGGCGCAGGTGCAGAGCCGGGTGGACAAGTACCAGGCCTTCACCCGGCTGCTGGGCGTCGCCCCGGGGGCCGGCCTGAGCTGCTGACCCCTTCAGTGGCCCCGCAGCGCGGTGGCCAGCTGGGCCCGGGAGCGGACGTCGAGCTTCTGGTAGATCCGGGTGAGCCGGGCTTCGACGGTCTTGACGCTGAGGAACAGCTTCGCGGCCGCCTCCTGGTTGCTGGCGCCCCCGCCGACCAGCAGGGCGAGGCGGGCCTCGGCGTCGGTCAGCGCCGCCGCCCCCGGGTGCGGGACGCAGGTCTCGGGGGCGTTCTCCCGGGCCAGGGCGAGCCACGGCTGCGCCCCGGCCCGTTCGAACACCTCGGCGGCGTCCCGCAGCGCGGCCCGGGCCGGCGCCCGGCGGCGGCGCCGGCGTTCCACCCGGGCCAGCGCGAGCAGCGTACGGCCCCGCTCCAGGGGCAGTCCCAGGGCCTCGAAGCGCTGGACGGTGGCCTGGAGCAGGGCGACGGCGGGCTCCGGTTCGCCCTGCGCCGACAGCGCGAGCCCCCGGGCCCGGTCCAGGGCGGCGAGCACGGGGGTGCGTCCCAGGGCGCGGGCGACGGGGGTCACCGCATCGAGGAGGGCTACGGCCCCGGCCGGGTCGTCGGCGGCGACCAGGGCCTCGGCGAGCTCCCCGTGCCAGCGCAGGATGGAGGGGTCCACCACCTGCTGGGCCTCCTCCAGCTCGGCGACCCGGCGCAGGGTGGCCACCGCCTTGGCGGCCTCGCCGGTGGCCAGTTCGACGGTGCCGAGGGCGTAGAGGCCCCGGGAGAGGAAGACCTGGTCGTGTTCCTCCTCGGAGGCGCGGATGCCGCGGCGGGCGTAGGCGGCAGCCCGCGCGAAGCTGCCGCCGGCCGCCTCGGCGGTGGCGGCGACGTACCAGGCGGGTCCCGGGGAGAGGCCCGCCTCGATGGTCAGTTCCAGGGCGCGGCGGGCGTGCGCGGCGCCCAGGACGCAGGCCCCGCGCCGCAGTTCGACCTCGGTGAGGCTGCGCAGCACCTCGAAGACGTCCTCGGCGGAGCCGGTGCGCTGGACGGCGGGCAGCAGGACGAGGAGCCGGCTGCGGGCGTCGGCGAGCCGGTCGTCGAAGAGGGCGTGGCGGACGGCGAGGTACTGGGGGGCGTTGCGCATGCCGAGGGGGACCTCGGGGGCGGGCAGGGCAAGGGCCTCGGCCAGGATGTCCTCGGCGTCGGGGTCGGCGAGGATGCGTCCCATACGGGCCCGTACGGTCAGGGCCATGGCTTCGGCGACCTGGTCTCCCCCGGCCTTGGCGAGGGCCCCGGCCTCGGCCGCGGCGTCCCGGGAGCGGACGGGGTCCCCGTCACTGAGGTTGTGCTTCCAGGCGATGCGCAGCTGTACGGCGGCCAGCAGGGAGGGGTCGTCGGCGGCGTCGGCCTCGGCGCAGGCGAAGGCGAAGGTCTCGTCGAGGGCGGCCAGGGCCTGCCCGGCGGCGTCGATCACGGCGAGCCGGGCCCGTACCCGCTGGGCGGGTGAGGCGTCCCGGGCGAGGACGGCGCGGGTGGCGCGGCGGGCGAGGTCGGCGCGGCCGGCCCAGCCGGCGTCCTCGGCGGCCGCGACGAGCCGGGCGAGTTCTTCGGCGGGCAGGTCCGCCGGGGTGCGCTCGGCGGCGAGCAGCCCGAGTTCGGCGGCCAGGGCCCGCTGGCCGCGGCGGCGGCAGGCGTCGGCGGCGCGGGTGATCTCGGCGGCGAGTTCCGCGTCGGGGGCGTCGATGGCGAGGGCGCGGTGGCGTACGGCCTGGACGGGGTCGCCGACGGCGGCGGCGAGGGCGGCGTGCCCGGCGGAGCGTTCGGGCCAGCCCGCGTCGGCGGCCAGGGCGGTGGGCAGGGCGCCGGCGGTGAAGGAGACGGCTCCGTCCTCGCCGACGGTGACCAGGGCGGCCCGTTCGGCCTCCGCGAGTTCCGCTTCGGCGTCGGGGCGGCCGGCGCGGCGCAGCAGGGCGGTGGTGGGGCGGGTGGCGAGGGCGGCGAGCAGCAGCGTGGGGCGGGTCCGGGCGGGGGCTTCGGCGAGGAGCCGGCGGGCGACCTCGCGGGCCTGGCCGGAGACGGGCAGGGGGTCGGCGTGGTGGGCGCAGCCGCCCTGGCTCCCGGCGGCTTCGGCGAGGGAGTGGCCGAGGGCGAGGGCGAGGCGGGGGTTGCCGCCGCTGGCCTGGTGGATGCGGCCGGCGAGGCGGGCGGGGAGGCCGTGGCGGAGCAGCAGTTCGGCGACCTCGTCGGCGCCGAGGGCGGGGACGCGGACGGCGGGGGCGCCGGGGCCGCAGAGGGTTTCGGCGGCGGGGGCGCCGTCCTGGGCGCGTTCGGCGACGAGCACCCGCACCCGGGGCGGGGTCAGGCGCAGGGCGAAGCGGAGCAGGTCGGCGCTCTCGGCGTCGAGCCACTGGGCGTTGTCGACGAGGAGCAGGAGGGGTCCGGGGGCGGCGAGGGTGCGCAGGACCTCGGCGAGGGCCAGGCGCAGGGCGACGTGGTCGCGTCCGGCGCGGGGTGCGTCGGTCTCGCGGCGCAGGAGGGCGATGGCGGTGCGCTGGGGTCCGGCGAGGCGGTCGAGGACGGGGCGGGGGACCCGGGCGAGGAGGGCGGCGGCGCAGGCCTCGGGTATGTGCCGGTCGGCGGCTTCGGGGGCGAGTCGCAGGACGGTCTCGCGGCGGGCTTCGGCGGCGGCCGCGACGGCGTGGGCCACCTCGGTCTTGCCGGCTCCGGCGGGGCCGGTGAGGACGGCGCGGCCGTGCGTGGTCAGCGCGCGGCCGACGGCCTCGATGAGTACGCCGTGTCCGACGTTGGTGTCAGCGTGCCCCGTCGCCGCCACGCACAGCCACCAGCCCTTCGCTCCCCGGTCCTGCCCTTCCTGTGAGAGGCGACAATACGAGGTCCGCCCCCCGGCGGACCCGGATTGTGACGCAGAATTCAGTCGGGCGACAGGAATGCGCCGCGGACCTGCCGGTACGGGAGGTATCGGCAGGTCCACGGGCTGGGTTGGTCCGTACTATCGCCCCGTCAGGCCGGAGGTGGGGGACTCCGGCGGGCGTCCGGACCGGGCAGTGGTGCGTGGGGTCCGGCGGGGATCAGAAGCCGAGGCTCCAGGAGTCGATCTTGCCGGTGTCGCCGGCCGCGTTGTCGTTCACGCGGAGCTTCCAGGTGCCGTTGGCGACCTCGGAGGAGGCGTCGACGGTGTAGGTCTGGTTGATGTTGGCGGTGCTGCCGCCGGCCCGGTTGTGCAGGGTGTACACGGTGCCGTCGGGGGCGACCAGGTCGACCTTCAGGTCACCGATGTAGGTGTGGACGATGTTCACTCCGACCTTGAGGGCGGCCGGGGCGTTGCCGGTCACACCGCTGACGGTGATCGGGCTCTCCACCGTGGTGTTGTCGCCGATCGCGAAGTCCGCGGTGTTCTCGAAGAACGGCGTGCTGGGGGTGGAGGTCACGGCGTTGACGGTCGCGGCCGCGTCGGCGAGGCCGGCGCCGCAGCCGCCGGTGCAGGTGCCGGCCAGCGGGCGGGCGCCCGCCTTGATGGCGGCCTCGACCTGCGCCGGGGTGAGGGAGGGCTTGGCGGCCACGAGGAGCGCGGCGAGGCCGGCGATGTGCGGGGCGGCCATGCTGGTTCCCTGGTACGGCTTGTAGATCTCCGCGCCGGGGGTGGTGGTGCCGTTGTTCAGGGTGGAGAGGATGCCGTTCTCCGGCGTGGTGACGGTGCCGGGGGTGTCGGTGGCGCGGCGGGTCTCACCGCCGGGGGCGGAGACGTCCACCTTGGCGCCGTAGTTGGAGTAGAAGGAGCGGTCGCCGGTGCGGTTGGTGGCGGCCACGGTGATGACGTTGTTGCAGCTGGCCGGGGTGAAGGAGCTCGCGTCGGCGTTGCTGTTGCCGGCGGCCACGACGACGGTGGTGCCGCGGGCGACGGCGGCGTTGATGGCGTTCTGGTAGCTGGCGCTGCAGGTGCCGGAGCCACCGAGGCTCATGTTGATGACCTTGGCGGGGGTGGCGTTCGCCGGGATGCCCGCGACGGTGCCGCCCGAGGCCCACGTGATGGCGTCGACGATGTCCGAGGTGGCGCCGCCGCACTTGCCGAGGACGCGGACGGGCTGGATCTTCGCGTTGTACGCGATGCCGGCGACGCCCTTGCCGTTGTTGGTGGCGGCGGCGATGGTGCCGGCCACGTGGGTGCCGTGCCAGGAGGAGTCGCTGGCCTTGGAGCCGGTGCCGCACTCGCCGGCGGCGCTCCAGTCGCCCTGGTCGGCCGGGTTGTTGTCGCGGCCGTTGCCGTCGCGGGCGGCGGTGGAGTCGGAGATGAAGTCGTAGCCGGCGACGATGTTGGGGGCGACGTCGGAGTGGGCCACGTAGCCGGTGTCGATCACGGCGACGGTGACGCCGGAGCCGGTGGTCTTGTCCCAGGCGGCGGGCACGTTCATGCCGGCGGTGGGCTCGAAGAGGTCCCACTGCTTGGCGTACTCGGTGTCGTCCGGGGTGCTCATCGCATAGGCGCGGGAGTCGGGCTCGACGTAGGCGACGTCCGGGTCGGCGCGGAACTGGTCCATCACCTTGGCGGCGTCGGCCGGGGCGGTCGCACCGCCCAGGCTGACGAGCGCGGCTCCGGTGCCCAGGCGGCGGTCGAACTTCGCCTTCTTGCCGGCCTTCTTGCCCTTGGCGCTGGCGTCGTCGGCGGCCGCGGTGTTGGAGCCGGCCTCCGGGGCGGAGGACTTGTAGCCCACGATCAGGTTCTCGACCGGGGCGGTGGCCGGGGCAGCGGGGGCCGCCGCGTTCGGGAGGGTATGGGCGGCCGGGTCGCTCGCGGGGGTCACGGCCACGGCGGCGGTGGCGGAGCCTGCGAGGAGGGTGACGGACATGGCCACGACGGATATGAGCCGTCGTCGGGGTGCGTGCACGGTGTTCCCCTTTACGGGCCGTTTCCGGGCAGGCCGGAGCGGCCGGTGTGTGCGGTGTGGGAGGTGGAACCGGCGCCGCGGGACCGGGAGGGCTGGTCATACCGCCCCGGTCGCCGCCGCGCTCCTCGTCGCCCGGCCGCAACGGCGGGGCTGGGCGACTGCGTGTACCGGCGATCCGCGCCTCCACGGACGGCTTCACACCATGTGGGGTTGGTGCGGGGGCAGTTCGGGGTGCGGAAGACCGCCGGTGGGCAGACAGTAGGCAACGCGGGGATGAACCCGATACAGGGAAAACCCTTGTCCGGACCCTGGGGAAGGCTGTGGAACCCCTGTGAAACACCTGTGCAATCTGCACGCAACGAGTGGCCGGCCGCCCCCACCGCCGGGGCGGCCGGCGGACTACTCGGGGTTGCCGCGCGGGTGGAGGGCGCGGAAGTACGTCCAGCTGGTCTCGTTCGGCTCGCTCCACTTCTCCGGGGCGTGCGCGAACTCCGGGTGCCGGCCGCCGATGTAGGCGCGGGTGCGCTCGGGGACCTCGGCGTAGGAACCGAGCTTCACGCCCCGGCAGTGGAAGGTGAGGCCGCCAGGGCGTTGCCCCTGCTCCATCCAGGGCAGCCAGGGGGACATCCGCGTCCAGGACATGGTCGCCGGGACGCTCGGCGCCCCGCCTGAGAGGGCCTCGGCGGGGGCGAAGAACTGGAAGAGCTCCAGGGCCCGGTAGGTGTCGTCGGCGGAGTTCAGCGGGTAGAGCGCGACCGGCAGCGGGGAGGGGTAGGCGAGGGGGATCTCCAGGCTGAAGCAGACCTGGCCGCCGAGTTCGGTCCGGGGGACGGGGAAGGGCCGCAGGCGCAGGTTGGCCGGGTCGTTCCAGACGTGGACCACGGGCTTTTCCTGCCAGGTCTCCAGGATCTCCCGAGTGGCGGGGTCGAGGTAGAAGGCGGCCTCGCGCGAGAGCAGCCGGTAGCCGCCCTCCTCCTCGTCGGCCAGGAGCCGGGAGACGTTGACCCCTTCGAAGCCGAAGAGGCGCCGGTAGGGCTCGCCCGGGGCCCAGGAGTGGACGTCGCCGCTCCACCAGTAGACGACCTCCTCTCCGTCGAGGGAGGCCCGGGTGCGGGCGAAGTCGCGCAGCAGGTCGTCCGGTGTCATACCGAGAACTCTGTCCGCAGGGATCCGGCCGGGCAAGCACCCCGCGCGCCAACTCCCGTACGCCGCTTCGCGCCCGCCGTCCCGACCTACGAGGGAAGGGGGCGCGGCTCGTACGCTCGCCCGGTTGACGGTTGTACGAACCACCGGCGACCGTGACCGCCATGGGGAACCCCTTGGGGAAAGTACACCGGCTTCCGCTGCTGCTGGCCTGCCTGGTGCTCGGCCTCGGACTCACCGCCGCGGTCCTGGGCGCCTCACGGGCGGCGGCGCCCGCCTCCGTCGCGGGCCCGTACGTGGACCTGCGCCGCGTGCCGCCCGGACCCGCCGGACCGGCGCCCGGGCCGGGGGCCTCCACCGGCACGGTGGAGGTGGAGTGCGGGCGCAACGAGGAAGGGCACTGGAACGAGGACAACCTGGTGGTCTCGCCGGGGGTGCGGGCCGGCGCCCACCACACGCACGCGTACGTGGGGAACCTGTCCACGGACGCCCTGTCCACCGACGCCTCGCTGGCCGCCGCCGCGACGAGCTGTACGGGCGGCGACCGCTCCGTGTACTACTGGCCGGTGCTGCGCCGCACGGACCGGTCCGGGAGCGGACCGCACGAGGGGGCAGCCGGGCACGGCAACGCGGGCGAGATCCTGCGGGAGGCCTCGGTGCGGGTGGAGTTCCGGGGGAGCCCCGTGAGCGAGGTGGTGGCGATGCCCCGGTTCCTGCGGGCGATCACCGGCGACGCCGTCGCGTACACGGCGGGCGGGGGCGCCGGGGTCCGGGCCCGCTGGGGCTGTTCGGGCCTGCCGGACCGGTCCACCACCGGCTACCCGCGCTGTCCGGCGGGCCAGCTGGTCACCCGTACGCTGGTCTTCCCCAGCTGCTGGAACGGCCTGGACACCGCCGCCCCGGACCACCGCTCCCACCTGGCGTTCCCGGCCGCCTCCGGGGTCTGCCCGCAGGGCACCTTCCCGGTGCCCGAGCTGCGGGTCTCCCTGGCGTACGCGGTGGCGCCGGGGGTGCCGCTGGCGCTGGACTCCTTCCCCGAGCAGCGGCACAGCCCGCTCACCGACCACGCGATGTTCGTGAACGTGATGACGGACCCGCGGATGGAGGAGGTCGTCGCCTGCCTCAACGAGGGCCGCGCCTGCCGGATGTGAGTGACGCAGGTCACGTGAACCGCCGCCGCGTCCGGGGCGTGTTCCGACCGCACCAGGAGGCACGAGGCGGACGGAGAGCGTGAATGGCCGGACCACTGTGGCCCCGCGCGCGGCGGGGCTCGACCGACGAGGCTCTGATCAGGGCGGTCTACGAGGAACACGGCAACGCCCTGCTCGCGTACGCCACGCGGCTCACCGGCGACCGGGCCGCCGCCGAGGACGTCGTCCAGGAGACCCTGATCCGGGCCTGGCGGCATTCCGACGCGCTGGTCAACGGGAAGGGCTCGGTGCGCGGCTGGCTGCTCACGGTGGCCCGGAACATCATCACCGACCGGTACCGGGCCCGGGCGGCCCGGCCGCCGGAGGTCTCCGGTACGGCGGCCGCTCCCCCCGTGGCGGGCGACCACGCGGACTCCGTGGTGGACACGATGACGGTCCTGGGCGCCCTGGACCGGCTCTCGCCGGAACACCGGGACGTGCTCACGGAGTTGTACTACCGCCAGCACAGCGTGGCCGAGGCCGCCGACCGCCTGGGCATTCCGGCGGGCACGGTGAAGTCGCGCTCGCACTATGCGCTCAAGGCCCTGCGCGCGGTGTTCACGGACGGCGGCGCCGAGGAGTTCGGCGGGAACAGACGATCAGGCCGGCCGCCCCAGCAGCCCGGCGGACTGCGGGAGGTGGTGGCGTGAACGCGCGGCAGCACGAGGAGGAGCTGCTCGGACCGTACGTGCTCGGTGTCCTGGACGAGGAGGACGTACGGCGCGTCGAGGAGCATGTCGGCGACTGCACGGGGTGCCGGGAGGAGGTGGCCGCGTTGCGCGAGATGGAGAGCGTCCTGGGCGAGGTGCCCGAGGAGGCGTTCCTCGACGGGCCCCCGCAGGGCGGCGACCTGCTGCTCCAGCGGACCCTGCGGCAGGTGCGCGGCGAGCGGGCGGCCCGGACCCGGTGGCGGGGCGCGGTGGCGGGACTGGCGGCGGCCGCCTCGCTGGCGGCCGTGTTCTGGGCCGGGGCCCGGCTCGGCGGGGACGCCGGCAGTACGGCCGCGCTGCCCCCGCCGCCGTCGCCGAGCGCGTCGGCGCCGCCGTCGCCGCCGGCCGGGACCAGGGTGGCGTCGGCGACGGATCCGGGCACCGGGGCGCGGATGACCGTGCAGGTGACCCCGGCGGCCAGGTGGGTCCGGGTGCGGGCGGCGGTGACCGGGGTGCCGGCCGGGGAGCGGTGCCGCCTGGTGGTGGTCTCCCGGGACGGTACGCGGTCCACGGCGGGCGGCTGGGTCGTGGGCACGGCGGAGCACGGCGAGGGCAAGGGAGCGGCCCTGGACGGCTCGGCGGCCGTGGACCCGTCGGACGTGAGGGCGGTGCTGGTGGAGAACGAGTCGGGGCGGACGTTCGTGTCCGTGCCGGTGTGAGGACGGGGCCCCGCTGGAGCGGGGCCCCGTACGGGTCGTCAGGGGTTGTGGAAGCGGACCTCGGGGGCGTCGGCGCGGGGGCCGTCCAGGACCGGCCGGGGCTGCCCCTTGAGGTGCTGGTCGAAGAAGGCCGCGACGTAGGTCCGGGTCAGCTCCAGGGTGCGGGCGCCGGGCAGCGGCGCCTCGGGGTGGGGCACGCCGAGCTGGTCGCGCAGCACCGGGTAGTCGGTGGGGCCGAAGTGGTCGGTGCCGTCGATGGTGATCCAGCGCTTCCAGCCGTGGAGGTGCGGCCACGCCCCCGACCAGTTCCCGCCGGTTTCCTGGCTGGGGGCGCTGGCGGCCGAACCGAACAGCATGAACGGGCGCCCGCCGGTCCCGGCGGCGGGATAGGGCACGGGCAGGCCGCCGTCCATGTCGGCGCCCGCGCGAATCCGCTGGTCGGCGGCCATGGCCGCGAGGGCGGCGCCGCCGCCGATGGAGTGGCCGGCCATGGCGATGCGGCCCCTGTCGATCAAGCCGGCGTGGCGCCAGGCGGGGTGGCGGCCGGTGAGCCGGTCGAGGAGGAAGGAGACGTCCTTGGCCCGGGTGCCGGTGACGGCCTCCCGGCCGCCGGGGCCCTGGGCCTGGTCGCAGGCCAGGCAGGTCAGGATCCGGCCGCCGGGGAAGGCGGTGGCGGCGCTCTCGTAGGCGTGGTCGACGGCGGCGACGACGTAGCCCCGGGAGGCCAGGTCCTCGGCGAGCGAGGTGAGGGTGGCGCGCGGGACGGTGAAGCCGGGCGAGAGCACGATCAGCGGGTAGCGGCCGTCGACGGGCCGGGCGCCGACGCGGGCGTGGGCCCGGGTGGCGGCGAAGGCGGCGGGGTCGACGATCGTGTCGAGGCCCTTGTCGGCGAGGATCAGCCGGGCCTCCTCGGTGCTCATGTAGGGCGCCGGGTTGCGGCCGGTGCCGCGCTGCGCGGGATAGCGCAGGGTGACCATCAGCTCGCGGGGGCCGGTGTGCGCCCACGGGTCGGTGCGGCTGCGGTCCACGAGGTGGAGGTCCTCCGAGCCGACGGCGTAGCGGCCGGTGGGGGCCGGGAGTTCGGGCCCGGCGGTGCGGGCGTCCACGGCGGCCGCGGGCGCGGCGGAGGCGGCGGAGGCCGCCAGGAGCGGGGCGGGGAGCAGGAGGGCGAGTAAGGCTGCGGCGGCCGCGGTGCGGCGTCTGGTGATCATGCCGGGGAGCCTAGGCGGCCGGCGGGCGCGGCTCGTCGGCACGGAGGCGGAGGCCCCCTCCTCCTGCGGTCGCAGCCGGCGTCACCGGGAAGTCGTACGGTGTGCCGCCGACCGGCCCGGACATGGTGACGGGGCCCGGGAATATGTCCAATTCCCGGGCCCCTGTGTGCCACCCAATTGCGCACACCGGCGGCGTTTAAGAGCGGGGATCATCTTGAGGCCGACGTGTTCTGCCTTTGAACTACCGCGCCATGGCAGAGGCGCAGGAGGGACTTGAACCCCCATCCGTCGGTGATCGTCCCTGCTCGGTCGATCCGGTGTTCGGCAGCGAATGCTGAGACTGGAGCGATAGTCTGAGATTCAAGGGGCTGCACTCGGGCCGGCCCCTGTTTCAGCTTCAACTTCGGTTTCAGCTTGCGCTCTCGCGCACCCCCTGCGCTACAGGGGGCGTTCCGGGGGCTACCTGAACAGGTAGCCGAACACCGCGTCCCCGACCCGCTGGTCGGTGACCTCGGTGCCGTTGGCCTCCTCGCGGGCGAACTTCACGGCCTGCTGGAGCCGTTCCACCCGGTCGAGGAGTTCGTTGACGCGGCGGGCCGGCAGGGCGCCGGAGAACTTCACCGTGGTCCAGTAGCCGACCGCGACGTCCTCGTAGTACACCTCGACCTGCGCCGGGTGCTTCTCCGTCGCCTCCGCCTTCACGTGGTTGCGCGGCACCTTCTTGGTGCGGATGGTGCGCACGGGTTCCGTCTTCCAGGAGTCCGTGGAGGGGTCGAGGTTCCAGGACTCCGAGGCGTCCAGGACCGGCAGCTTGCGCACGAAGGTGTGCAGGTCGGTCAGCTGCTTCTCCAGGAAGAGCAGGTAGGGCACCGGCACCTGGGCGAGCAGCACGTTGCCGTCGACGACGACGTCGGCGGCCGCGGTGCGGTTCGCCCAGTCCTTGGTCGCCGTCACGTCGAACAGGCGGGTCAGGGTGGTGGCCGTCGCCCGCAGCACGTCCTCCGCCTTGACCTGGACCCGGGTGGACTCGGGCGGCAGCTGCTCGCCCTCCTCGTCCTTGGGCTGGTACGTCCGCGAGATGCCGGCCAGCAGGGCGGGCTTCTGCACGTCGTGGTGAGCCTGCGAAAGCTCCTGGAGGGACTTGGACTTGACGCCCTTTTCGACTGCGATGATCTGATTCAGCTTCGGCACGCGATCAACCTACCAACGGCTCCGGTACGACTGCCATTCGATATTCCTCCGCCGGTCAGGGGTGCAGGCGTACGGGGAGTTCGAAGAGGTCGTTCTGGGTCAGGACCGGCTTGTTGCGCAATTGCGCGCGCGGGACGGCGAGGGACAGGTGCGGGAAGCGGGCGTAGAGGGCCGGGAGGGCCACGCCGGCTTCCAGGCGGGAGAGGGCCGCGCCGGGGCAGACGTGGGGGCCGTGGCCGAAGGAGATGTGGCGGTTGGGCGTGCGGGTGACGTCGAAGGCGCCCGCCGTCTCCCCGTGGCGGGCCTCGTCGCGGCCGAGGGCGCCGAAGGAGACGATCAGGCCCTCGCCCTTCGGCAGGATCCGGTCCCCGACCTCGATGTCCTCGGTGGCGAAGCGGATCAGGACGTGGGAGGTGGGGGTGGCCCAGCGCAGGGTCTCCTCGATGACGTTCTCCCAGGGGACCTCGCCCGCGAGGACGAGGGCGCGCTGCTCGGGATGGGTCTCCAGGGCGACGACGGCGTTGACGATCAGGCTGATGGTGGTCTCGTGGCCGGCGGCGACCATCAGCTGGAGGGTGTTGGTGATCTCCTCCGTGCTCAGGTGGTCGCCGTCCTCGGAGGCCGCGATGAGCGCGCTGGTGAGGTCGTCGCCGGGGTTGGCGCGCTTGGACTCGACGATCCGGGAGAAGAGGGCGCCGAGGTCCGCCATCATCTGCGGGACTTCCGCGGGAAGGGTCTGGGTGGAGAAGAACTTCTCGAACAGGGCCTTCAGACGCGGGTGTTCGGCGGGGTCCACGCCCATCAGCTCGCTGATCACGTTCATCGGCAGCGGGTAGGCGAAGGCGGCCTTCAGGTCGACGGTCTCCCCCGCGGGCAGGCCCGCCAGCTTGTCCAGGGCCTCGGTGGTGAGGGCCTCGATGCCGGCGCGGAGCCTTTCGACGCGGCGGGCGGTGAGGGCCTGGGCGACGAGGCCGCGCAGGCGGCGGTGCTCGTCGCCGTCGACGGTGAGCATCGAGCGGCCGGGGTTGGCCAGACCGATCAGCGGCCAGTCCAGGGGGATCTCCCCGCGCTGCCAGGCGCCCCACACGTCGATGTCCTTGACGACCCGGGGGTCGGTGAGCAGGGCGCGGGCCTCGGCGTGGTGGGTGACGGCGTACACGCCGACTCCGCCGGGGAGGACGACGCGCACCAGCGGGCCGGCGGCGCGCAGGGCGGCGCTCTCGGCGTCGAGGTCGGTGACGAGGGGGTCGAGGGTGATCGGGGCGGCGGCGGGGACGGCGCCGGTGTGGTCGATCGGGCAGCTCATCGGATGGCTCCAAGCGCGGGGGTGGGGGTGTAGGTCACGGGGAGCGCGGTCAGGCCGCGCAGCCAGGGCGAGGGGCGCCGGGTCAGTTCGGCGGCCGGTCCGGCGAGGTCGACGTCGGGGAGGCGGTCGAGGAGGACCTCGATGCCGGTCCGGGCGATGACCTCGGCGACCTCCTGGGCCGGGAAGGGGCAGCGGTGTTCGCCGTGGCCGAAGGAGAAGAAGGCGTTGTTCCCGCCGGTGAGGGCGCCCGTGTCGGCGCGTACGTGCGGGTCGCCGTTGGCGGCGGCCAGGCCCAGCAGGACCAGGTCGCCGCGGGCGATGGTGCGGCCGCCCAGCTTGGTGTCGCGGGTGGTCCAGCGTCCGGCGACGTTCTGGGTCGGGGTGTCCTCCCAGAGCACTTCGTTCATGGCCTCGCCGACGCTGTGGCGGCCGCCGGCGAGGGAGGCGGCGAAGCGGTCGTCGGTGAGCATCAGGCGCAGCGAGTTGCCGATCCAGTCGGCGGTGGGCTGGTGTCCGGCGGCCATCATCACCATCAGGTCCTGGGCCACCTCGACGAGGGTGAACCCGGCGGTGTTGGCGAGCATCCGGGAGGCGACGTCGGGGCCGGGGGCCTCGGCCTTGGCGGCGAGCAGCGCGTACATGGACTCGCCGAGGTGGCGCTGGCCCTCCAGGGCCCCCTCCCGGCCGTTGATCATGTCGTTCATGGCGGTGACGAGGCCGGGGCCCTGTGCGTCGGGGAAGCCGTAGATGCGGGCGAGGACGCGCAGCGGCAGCAGCATGGCGTACTCGCCGACGATGTCGCAGGAGCCCTTGCCGCAGAGTCCGTCGATCAGCTCGTCGGCGAAGCGTTCGGCGTGGCCCCTGAGTTCGAAGGGGTCGACGGATTCGAGGGCCGCGCTGATGACGGCGGCTCGCTCGCGGTGGCGTTCGCCGGTGGTGTAGAGGACGGAGCCCTGCTTGCGGCCGATCATCGGCAGGAGCGGCCAGTCCGCGGGGATGCGGTCCCACTGGTTCCACAGGCCGGAGTCGCGGGAGAAGAGCAGCGGGTCGCTGGTGACCTGGTGCAGTTCGCGGTAGCCGAGGACCAGCCAGGCCGGGACGTCCCCGTCGAGCACGACGGGGGCGACGGCGCCGTGGTCGCGGCGCATCTCCCGGTAGAGCTCGGCGGGGTCGCTCTGGAAGCGGGGTCCGCCGAGGTAGACGGGCTGGGGCTCGGGGCTGGTCACTGCGGGGGCTCCGGGAGGGTGCGGGGGACGGCCCTCGGTGGAGGGCTCTGGTCTCGGGGGCTCGGGGGGCTCGGAGGCTCGGAGGCTCGGGGGCTGTTACGAGAGGGGCTGGAGGCTGCGGAGGTGCTGGAGGTGCTGGACGAGGGAGATGAGCACCTGCTTGCTGGACTCGCGGGAGCGGGCGTCGCACAACAGCAGCGGGACCTCGGGCGGCAGGTCGAGGGCGGTGCGGATCTGGTCGGGGGTGTGGGCGGGCCCGCCGAAGTCGTTGCAGGCGACGACGAAGGGCGTGCCGTGGTGTTCGAGGCGGTCGATGGCGTACCAGGAGTCCGCGAGCCGCCGGGTGTCGACGAGGACGACCGCGCCGAGGGTGCCGGAGAACAGGCGGTCCCACAGGAACCAGAACCGCTCCTGGCCGGGGGCGCCGAACAGGTAGAGCACGTTGCGGGCGTCGAGGGTGATCCGGCCGAAGTCGAAGGCGACGGTGGTGGAGGTCTTCCTGGCGATGCCCTCGGTGTGGTCGACGGCCTCGCCGGCCTGGGTCATCGTCTCCTCGGTGTTCAGCGGGCGGATCTCGCTGACCGAGCGGACCATGGTGGTCTTGCCGACGCCGAAGCCGCCCACGATCACGATCTTCAGGCCGTTGTCGGCGGTCGTGCTGAGTGCCTGCCGGGGCGCGCCCGGGTCAGAGGTTGCGGAGTCCAACGAGCACCTGCTCCAGGAGTTCGGGTTCGGGAAGGCGGTACGCCGTGGCCCGCGGGTGCCGGGCGCTGACGCGGCCGGCGGCCAGGAGGTCGGCGAGCAGGATCCGTGTGATCGACACCGGCAGGCCTAGTTCGGCCGCCACCTCCACGACGGCGGTGGGGTGGCGGCACATCCGCAGGATGGCCGCGTGTTCCGACTGCATCCCGGGGACGGGGTCGCATTCGGCGACGATGAGGGTCACCAGGTCGAGGGCGTCGCCGCCGGAGCGGCTGCGGCCGCCGGTGAGGGTGTAGAGCCGGTCCGGGGAGTCGTCCCGGCCCGGCCGGACGGGGCTCAACCCCGGGGCCTGGCGGTCAGATGCTCGCTCAGCTGCTCCACCAGTTCGGACATGTTGTGGCCGACGAGTCCGGCGTCGGCGTCCTCGGCCGCGACGAGGGCGAGGTGGGCGCCCTCGCCGGCCTCGACGATGAAGAGGATCCCGCCGTAGAACTCGGCCATGGCGGAGCGGACTCCGCCGGTTCCGTCGCCGAACTCGATGGAGGCTCCGTGCGAGAGGCTCTGGATACCGGCGGCGATGGCGGCGAGCTGGTCGGCCTGGTCGACGGAGAGCTCGGGGGTGCGGCACAGCTTGAGGCCGTCGCGGGAGAGCACGAGGGCGTGCCGGGCGCCGGGGGTGCGCTCCAGGAGTCCTTCCAGGAGCCAGCTGAGCTTCTCGTCGGTGGTGGAGCCGGTCATCTCGTGTCGCCTTCCGGGTGCGGGGGATTCGTGGGCCGCTGCCGCGCCGGCGCGTCGCGCACGGCCTGGCGGAAGCTGCCGAAGCGGGCGGCGGACCGGGACGCGCCGGTGGGGGCGCTCTGGGTGCGGGGCGCCGGTGACGCGGCGTCGGGCCCTTCGGGGTGGGCGGCGGCCATGGCGCGGCCGCGCCGTCGCTGGGGCAGTCCGCTCTCGCCGAGGACCGGGGCCGGGCCGGCGTGTCCGGGGTCGTGGGGGCCGGCGGGGCCGCCAGGCGATGCTCCGGCCTCCGGGCGCGGGGCGGGCGCGGGGGCCGCCGGCGCGGGGGCGCGGTCCGCTGCGGGGGCGCGGCCCGGTGCGAGGGCGCGGTCCGGTCCGGCGGTGGGGGCCGGTCCCGCCGTCGGGGCCGCGAGGAGCGGCGGGGCCGGGACGGGTTCGGCCGGGGCGTGGCTGATCAGCTCCTCCGGGATCCTCATCAGCGCGCCGGTGCCGCCGCGCGCGGAGGGGCGGAAGGAGACGGTCAGGCCGTGCTTGCGGGCGAGGCGGCCGACGACGGCCAGGCCGAGGCGGGTGCCGGAGAGCCCGGCGAGGTCCAGGGTCTCGGCGCCGACGGCCTGTTCGGCGCGGCGCAGCTGGAGCTCGCTCATGACGAGGCCGCTGTCCTCGACGGTGATGACGATCCCGGCCGGGACCTCCTCCACGTAGACGTGGACCTCGGCGGTGGGCGGGGAGAAGTTCGCGGCGTTGTCGAGGAGCTCGGCGAGGGCGTGCATGACGCCCTCGGCGGCGTGCCCGGCGACGGCGGCCGTGCTGGTGGAGTGCAGCCGGACGCGCTGGTAGCCGCCGATGCGGCCCATGGCGCCGCGCAGGATCGACTCCATGACGATGGGCTTGGCCCAGCGGCGGCCCGAGCGGGCGCCGGTGAGGACGGCGATGGAGTCGGCGAGGCGGCCGGCCTGGGCGGTGCGGTGGTCGAGGTGCAGGAGGTCGCCCAGGACCTCCTCGTCGGCGTGCTTGTGTTCCATCTCGCGCAGGTCGGCGAGCATTCCGGTGGCCAGGGCCTGCATCCGGCCGGCCGCGTTGGCGGCGGCGGCCATGGCGGCGGCCCGGCCCGACTGGGCGCGCCGCAGTTCCTCGCCCAGCCGCTCGCGGGTGGCCTGCTGGGCGGCGGCCAGGTGGTCGAGTTCGGCGGCGTGGGCGGCGGTGAGCCGGGCCGCGTCGGCGGTGCGGGCCGCCGTCAGCCGGTCTGTCTCGGCCGCGTGCCCGGCGGTGAGCCGGGCGATCTGGGCGCTGTGGTCCGCGGTGAGCCGGGCGAGTTCGGCGGAGAGGTCCGCGCTCTCGCGGGCCGCGTCGGCGGTCAGCCGGGCGATGTACGCGTCACGGGTGGTGACTTCCCCGGCGAGGAGGGCCAGGCTGCCGCGCAGCTGCCGGGTGGTGCGTGCCCACCAGGTCACGGCGTAGGCGGCGAGGGCCAGCAGCAGGGTGCCGAAGGCGGCGAACCAGGCCAGTGGGAGGCGTACCCCCGACGGTGCCGCGGCCACCGCCGCCGCGGAGATGGTGCCCGCGGCCACCGCCGTGACCAGCAGGGCGAGCGCGGAGGGGCGGAGGGGAGAGGGCGACGCCGTCATCAATCAGAGCCTCAAGAAAGGGGCGTATACGGAAGTGAGGGTTCCTGCGGCAACGAGGCATCACTATAAGAGGATTGGTGATCGTTTAGGAAAGCCCCTGACAAAGATCACGCTGTGTAGCGCCCACTAAGGTGGCTTCTGGAGCGGTTTCGGGGCTATGCCGTGGCATCCTGTGACGTCACAACTCGCCGGACGGGACCGACGGCGGACGTCCGGCGAATATGGGGAAGATCCATGAGGCTCTGCTTCCTGGTGGAGGAGCACTACCGGCATGACGGCATGCCGAACGAGGTGATCCGTCAGCTGACCGCGTGGGGCCACCGGGTGGACGTCGTGCGGCCCGGCGGCTCACTGCTGCGCATGACCGACCTGGTGCGGGCGGGCACGCACGACGCCTGGGTGCTCAAGACCGTCTCGGGAGGGCCCGGGCTCACCCTCCTGGAGGCCGCGGCCGCCGCCGGGGTGACCACCGTCAACGACGCCCGCTCGATCCGCGGCGTCCGGGACAAGGCGCTCGCCGCCGCCCTCGGCAGCGCGCGGGGGCTCCCCCTGCCGCCCACGTACGCGGTGGCCCGCCCCGAACTCCTGGCGGAGATACCGGACGAGCGCTACCCGCTCGTGGTCAAACCGGCCGACGGCAGCTCCGGCCGGGGGGTGCACCTGGTGCCCTCGCCGGACCGGCTCGCGGCGCTGCTCCCCGAACTCGCGGGCGAGGGCGTGCTCATCGCCCAGCCCTACGTCCCGAACCCCGGGACCGACATCAAGGTGTACTGCGTGAACGGGGAGCTGCACGCCACCGAGCGCTGCTCCCCCCTGCACCCCGACGCCGCCGTCCGCGAGCGCCGGGTGCCGCTGCCGGCCGAGGTCGCGGGGATCGCCGCCCGGGTGGGCGAGGTGTACGGGCTGGACCTGTACGGGGTGGACGTGCTGCTGGGCCCCGACGGGCCGGTCGTGGTCGACGTCAACGACTTCCCGAGCTTCCGGCAGGTTCCGGACGCGGCGGCCCGGGTGGCGGGAGCCGTCCTGGACCTGGCCCGCGCGGGCGGCGGCCGGGCGTCCGCGCCGCTGTGCCCGCCGGCCCGGCCGTACTCCCTGCCGGTGGCCATCCCGGCGCAGGCGTCGGCGCGGGCGGGGGACGGCGCGTGAGGATCGGCCTGATCACCCCGGACCCCGGGCACCCGCTGCTGGCGGCCACCGCCGCACTGCTCGGCGGACGGCACGAGGTGGAGGTGCTGCACCCCGGGGCGGGCGCCGCCGCGGCCCCCGCAGCGACCGCCGACGTGTACCTGCTCAAGGCCCGGACCCCGGCGGCGCTGGAACTCGCCCGCGCGCTGGAGGACGCGGGCGCGCCGGTGCTGAACTCCGCCGCCGCCACCGAGCGCTGCCAGGACCGCACCGGCATGGCCGAACTGGCCCGGGGGGCCGGGCTCCCGTTCGCGGCCACCCGCACCTTCGCCTCCCTGTCGCTCCTCGGGTCCGCCGCGGACCTGGGGTGGCCGCTGGTGGCCAAGAGCCGGCGCAGCCGCAAGGACGACCTGGTGGTCCGCCTCGACGGCCCCGGAGCGCTGCGGGAGCTGGAACCGCGCTGGGGCGGGGAGCCGGTGATCACGCAGGCGTTCGCACCGAACGACGGCTGGGACCACAAGCTGTGGGTGGTCGGGGACGAGGTCTTCGCCGGCCTGCGCCGCTCCGAACTCGCCGTCCGCGGCGAGGAGCCGGCCCGGAGCCCGGACCGGCTGCCGGACGGCTGGGCCGCGCTGGCCCTGCGCGTGGGCGAGGTCTTCGGGCTGGACGTGTACGGGGTGGACGTCATCGCGACCGGCGACGGGCCCCTCATCGTCGACGTCAACGCCTTCCCCGGCATCCGCGGCCAGGCCGGCGCCCCCGAGGCCCTTGCCGCCCTGGCCCTGAGCCGGGCCGCCACGGCCGCGCGGCATACCTGACGTGAACCTGCCCCGGTCCTGGACGGAGGACCGGGGCAGGAGGTCTCAGCCCGCCAGCAGGGTGAGGGTGTCGATCACGCGGTTCGAGAAGCCCCACTCGTTGTCGTACCAGGCGACCACCTTGACGTGG
This sequence comes from Streptomyces sp. 3211.6, assembly GCF_003634815.1. NCBI lineage: Bacteria > Bacillati > Actinomycetota > Actinomycetes > Kitasatosporales > Streptomycetaceae > Streptomyces > Streptomyces sp. 3211.6. Next base: position 1,046,927 of record NZ_RBXC01000001.1, read on the forward strand.
CGGCCGTCGACGCGGGTGAGCTCCGAGTCGAAGATGGAGGAGGCGGGGTTGCCGGTGATGTCGGAGGACACCAGCGGGTCCTCCGAGTACTCGAGCACCCCGGCCAGCGGGCCCTCGGCGGCGGCGCGGTAGGCCGCCAGCACCTCGTCGCGGGTGACGTCCCGGGAGACCGTCGTGTTCAGTTCGACGATCGAGCCGACCGGGACGGGCACGCGGATCGAGTCGCCCGACAGCTTCCCGTCGAGGTTGGGGAGCACGAGGCCGATCGCCTTGGCCGCGCCGGTCGTGGTCGGCACGATGTTCACGGCGGCGGCGCGGGCCCGGCGCGGGTCGCGGTGCGGGCCGTCCTGGAGAGCCTGCTCCTGGGTGTAGGCGTGCACGGTCGTCATGAACCCGTGCTCGATGCCGGCCAGTTCGTCCAGGACGGAGGCCAGGGGCGCGAGCGCGTTCGTCGTGCACGAGGCGTTCGAGACGATGGTGTGGAGCTCGGGGTCGTAGGCGCCGGTGTTCACGCCGTACGCGAGCGTCACGTCCGCGCCGTCCGAGGGGGCGCTGACGAGCACCTTCTTCGCGCCCGCCTTGATGTGGGCGCGGGCGGCCCCGGCGGAGGTGAAGCGGCCGGTGGCCTCCAGCACGATGTCGACGCCGAGTTCGGCCCAGGGCAGCCGCTCCGGCTCGCGCTCGGCGAGGACGGCGATGCGCCGGCCGTCGACCACGAGGGTGGTGCCGTCGACCGTCACCGGGCGGCCGAGCCGGCCGGCCGTGGAGTCGTAGGCGAGCAGCCGCGCGAGGGTGGCCGGCTCCGTGAGGTCGTTGACGGCCACGACCTCCAGGTCGCTGTCGCGTTCGAGCAGCGCGCGCAGCACGTTGCGTCCGATGCGGCCGAATCCGTTGATGGCGATGCGAGTCATGAGCGGTGTCCCCTTCTGTTCGTCCCCAGGTTCGCTCCCGCCACCCGCCCACGACAGTGGCGAGATCGCCACGGTTCGCAAGTATCTCGCCATCTCGCCGTCTCGCCCACCCGTCGGCCGGCGTCGCGCGGGCTACTCGCCCCGGGTGAAGGTGCGCCGGTACTCGGTGGGGGTGGTGCCGAGGATCCGCTGGAAGTGCTGGCGCAGGTTCGCGCCGGTGCCCAGGCCCACGTCGGCGGCGATCTGCTCGACGCTCCGCTCGGAGCGCTCCAGCAGCTCGCGGGCCACGTCGACCCGGGCCCGCATGACCCACTGCATCGGCGTGTACCCCGTGTCCTGGGCGAAGCGCCGCGAGAAGGTACGGGGCGACACGGCCGCGTGCTGGGCGAGCACGTCGAGGGTCAGGGGCTCGCCCAGCCGGTGCAGCGCCCATTCACGGGTGGCGGAGAACCGCTCCCCCAGCGGCTCCGGCACGCTGCGCGGCAGGTACTGCGCCTGGCCTCCGCTGCGGTACGGGGCCGCCACCAGACGCCGGGCCGCGTGGTTGGCGGCGGCGACGCCGAGGTCGCGGCGCAGGATGTGCAGGCACAGGTCGATGCCCGAGGCGGCGCCGGCCGAGGTCAGGACGCTGCCCTCGTCAACGAACAGCACGTTCTCGTCGAGCCGGACGAGGGGGTGTTTCGCCGTCAGCGCCCGGGTGTAGTGCCAGTGGGTGGTGGCGCGCTTGCCGTCGAGCAGCCCGGTGGCGGCGAGCGCGAAGGCGCCCGTCGAGATCGCGGCGAGGCGGGCGCCCCGGCCGTGGGCGGCGGTCAGCGCCTCGACGACCTCGCGCGGCGGGTCGTCCCGGTCGGGGAAACGGTAGCCGGGGACGAAGACGATGTCGGCCCATTCGAGCGCCTCCAGGCCGTGGGAGACGTGGTAGGACAGGCCGTCGCCACCGGTGACCAGCCCGGGGGCCGCCCCGCACACCCGGACCTCGTACGGCATGCTCGCGCGGGTGCTGAAGACCTGCGCGGGGATCCCGACGTCGAGCGGTTTGGCGCCTTCGAGGACGAGGACGGCGACGCGGTGGAGGCGGGATCGGGGCACGTCGCAGAGCGTACGCGGGACGAAACCCGGGTGCGTGCCGTGCCCGTGGGGTCGCCGCTGCGGGGGCCGGGCCGGGCGCCCGGGCGGCGGCCGTGTCCGCCCCCCGGGACGGGGTGGTCGACCGGCCCCGCGCCCGCTCCCATACTTGGGGCTCATGAGAGGGAAGGACAAGGACACCGCGCGCAGCAGCCCGCTGGTGCCCGCCGCCGTGGCGGCCGAGATCGCACGGCACGACTGGGCGTCCGTCGAGTGTGGCTGCGGCCGTTCGGCGGGCCATCTGGAGGACACCCTGTGGCATGCCGCCGAGGGGCATCCGGCGGCCTTCCACGCCCTGGAGGGGCATGTCTTCGCCCGGTCCAGACTCTGCCCGCCCGCCCCTGCGGCCTGTGCGGTCCTGATGGCCGTCTGGTCGGCCGGACCGCCCCGGCTGGCGACCCGTGAGGCCCTGCTGCGGACCCTGCTCGCGCTGCTGACCACCCTGGACGACGGATCCGCGTACGAGGCGGGGCTCTACGGGCAGTGCGCCGCCTTCGTCCGGGCCGGCCTGCCGGGGCTGCGCGGCGGGCTGGCGGGCCGGCCCGGCAGCGTGAGCGCCGCCTACGCCGACGGGATCCGGGACATCATCGGGCTGTGCGCCTGAGCCCGCGCAGCAGCTCCGGGGTGACCTCCTCCAGGGAGGACGCGAAGGTGCGCGCCGCCGAGCGGGGGACGTCCAGCAGGGAGGGCACGACCAGGACCGGGCAGCCCGCGGCCTCGGCGGAGGCCGCGCCGTCCGGGGAGTCCTCCACCGCGACGCACTCCCCCGGCTCCAGCCCGAGGCGGCCGGCCGCCTCGCGGTAGGGGTCGGGGTGCGGCTTGGTGCGTACGGTGTCGTCGGCGGAGAGGGTGAAGGCGAACGGGACGTGCGCCAGCGCGCCCCCCACCACCTGGTCGACGACCTTCCGGGGCGAGGCGCTGACCAGGGCGAAGGGCACGCCCTGGTCCTGAAGGGCGGTCAGCAGGCGCTGCGCGCCGGGCCGGACGGGAGCGCCGGCCGCGACCCGGCCGTGGAAGCCCTCGGTGAGCTCGTCCGCCACCGCCCGGGCGTCGGCGGCGCCGGTGATCCGTACGAGGTGGGCGGCGGTGTCGGCGACCGCGCGGCCGACGACCTCGGGGGCGTCGGCCTGACCGAGCCGGTGACCGAGGCGGTCCGCGACCTCCTCGGTGGTCTCCCACCACAGCACCTCGGTGTCCACGAGGGTGCCGTCCATGTCGAAGAGGACGGCGGCGGGTCCGCTCACGCCGCCCTCGCCACGACGAGCACGGGACGCTCGGCCATGGCGACGGTGGCCCGTGCGCCGGGGGTGAGCCCGCCCGCGTCCCGGGAGGGGACGTCGGCCTTGACCCGGGTGCCTCCGGGCAGGTCGAGGTGGAGGCGGGTGACGGCACCGAAGAACGAGGCGGAGGTGACGGTGGCGTCGCCTTCCTCGTCGGCGGTGACGGTGAGGTTCTCGGGGCGGACCAGCACCTCGACGTCGGAGCCGGAGGGGACCGGCCCGTCGACGGGCAGCCGGGTGCCGGCGACCTCCACCCGGCCGTCGCCGGTGAGGCGGCCCGGGAGCCGGTTCATGGTGCCGACGAACTCGGCGACGAAGGGCGTGGCGGGCCGCTCGTAGAGCTCGGCGGGGGCGGCGCACTGCTCCAGCTTCCCGGCGTTGAGGACGGCGACCCGGTCGGCCATGGACAGGGCCTCCTCCTGGTCGTGGGTGACGAACACGGTGGTGATGCCGAGGGAGAGCTGGAGCCGGCGGATCTCCTCGCGCAGGTTGGCCCGTACCTTGGCGTCCAGGGCGGAGAGGGGTTCGTCGAGCAGGAGCACGCGCGGGCGCAGGGCCAGGGCGCGGGCGAGGGCCACGCGCTGCTGCTGGCCGCCGGACATCTGGTGCGGGTAGCGGGCGCCGTGGTCGGGCAGGCCGACCAGGTCGAGGAGTTCGGCGGCGCGCTCGCGGCGGCGGGCCGCTGGGACGCCCCGTACGCGCAGGCCGAAGGCGACGTTCTCGCGGGCGTTGAGGTGGGGGAAGAGGCTGTACGACTGGAAGACCATCCCGGCGTCGCGGCGGTTGGCCGGGACCCGGGTGATGTCCTCGCCGTCGACCAGCACGTCGCCGGAGTCGGGGTGTTCGAAGCCCGCGAGGACGCGCAGCGCGGTGGTCTTGCCGCAGCCCGACGGGCCGAGCAGGGCGAGGAGTTCGCCGGGCTCGACGGTCAGGTCGAGCCCGTCGAGGGCGGTGGTGGGGCCGAACGCGCGGCGCAGGCCGCGGAATTCGACGCGGGCGCCCCCGGTGGCGGCGGACTCGGCCGGCTTCCCGGCCTCGGTCAGGGTGGTGGACATGCGGGTCAGGACTCCTTGCGGGAGGTGGCGGGGGCGGAGGCCGTGGTGGACGGCGCGGTACCGGCCCGCGAGAGGACGAGCAGCAGCAGCCAGGTGATGAGGAGGCTGAGGATGGAGACGGCCACCGACATCCGGGCCTGGGCGCCGGAGATGGAGACGATCCACACCGCGAAGGGCCGGAACCCCAGCAGGGAGGCGATGGTGAACTCGCCGAGGACCAGCGCCAGGGTGAGGAAGGCCGCCCCGGCGAGGGAGGTCCGCAGGTTCGGCAGCAGCACCCGCCACACCACGTACGGCCAGCTCGCGCCGCAGCTGCGGGCGGCCTCGACCAGGGTGGGCACGTCCACGGCGCGCAGGCCCGCGTCGAGCGAGCGGTGGACGAAGGGCAGCGCGAGCACGGTGTACGCGAGGACCAGCACGACGGGGAACCGCTCGTCCTGGACGGCGATGAAGGTCTGGTAGAGCGGGGTCCGCGAGAGGTGCTCCGGCCCCCAGCGCAGCACGGTGGTGATCCCGGTGACCAGCGCGATCGGCGGAACCACCAGCGGCAGCATGCAGACCACCTCGACCACGGGCCGCAGCCTGGGCGAGCCGATGCGGACGGCGATCAGCGCGGGCACGGCCAGCAGGAGGGACAGCACGATGGTGGCGGCGGCCAGGCCGAGCGAGAGCAGCAGGCTCTGGGAGAACCCGTCGGCGCCGAGCAGTTCGGTGTAGGCCTCGAAGGTGACGCCCTGGCCGGGGACGTGCACGGTGAACACGAAGGAGGCCAGGAGCGGGAGCAGGAAGTACGCGCCGGCGAGGGCGAGCACGGCGCCGCGCCACACGCGGGGGCGCGGACGGCGGCGGACCGCTTCCCCCGCGCGGGCGGCGGGTGCCTCCCGCACGGCCGCGGGGACGGTCTCGGCCGTCTCGGCCGTCTCGGCGGACTCGGCGGTTTCGGCGGTCTCGGTCATCGCAGCCATCGGGCGCTCCGTCGCTGGAGGGGCAGGTAGACCGCCATGACCAGGCCGGCGATCAGGATCATGTCGAGGCCGAGGGCGAGCGCCACGTTCTCCTGGCCGGTCAGCACGTTGCCGGAGAGGGCGTCCGCGATCTTCAGGGTGACCAGCGGTACCGAGCCGCCGACGAGGGCGGCCGCCGTGGCGTGGGCCGCGAAGGCGGTGCCGAAGAGCAGGACGAACCCGCCGAGCAGGGAGGGCGCGAGCACCGGCAGGCCGACGTGGCGCCAGAACTGCAGTGCGGTGGCCCCGTTGTTCTGGGCGGCCTCGCGCCACTGGGGGCGCAGCCCGTCCAGGGCGGGGACGGTGACCAGCACCATCAGCGGGACCAGGAAGTACAGGTAGACCACGGTGAGGCCGGTGAAGGAGTACAGGTCCCAGCCCAGGCCGGTGAGGTCGGCGAGCTGGGTGACCACACCGGAGATGCCGGCGGTGGCGATGAACGCGAAGGCCAGCGGGACTCCGCCGAAGTTGGCGAGGACGCCGGAGGCGGTCAGGGCCGCCGAGCGCAGGGCGGCGGAGCGTGAGGTGACCAGCGCCTGGGCGATCAGCACGCCGAGGAGGGTGGCGATGAGGGCGGTCAGGGCGGAGAGCTGGACGCTGCCGGTCAGGGAGCCGAGGTAGGGGCCCTGGAGGGAGCGGGCCAGGTGCTCGCCGGTGACCCGGGTGGCGCCGGTGTCGGGGTCGGTGCGGGTGACCGCGCCGAAGGCGATGGCGCCGAGCGGGATGCCGAAGCAGAGCCCGGTGAAGACGAGGAGGGGGAGGGCGGCGAGCCAGGTGCGCGGGCCGCGCCGCCGGCGGCGGGGGGTGGTGCCGCCGGCGGTTCCCTCACGGTGAGGGGTGGTGGTGGGTGCGGACATCAGCTGAGGGCCTTGTCCCACTTCTCGGCGAGGACGGCCTTGGCCTTGTCGAGCTCGGTCGAGGCCGGGAAGGACGGGGTGCCCTGGACCTGGGGGAGCTTGGTGACGGCGTCCTTGTCGGCGGTGCCGGCCTGGGTCATGTCCGGGAGCAGGACGGGGCGGGCGTGGCCCCCCAGCCAGATGTTCTGGCCCTGGGTGCTGTAGAGGAACTCCATCCACAGGCGGGCGGCCGCCGGGTTGGGTGCGTCCTTGTTGATGGCCTGGGAGTAGAACTGGGCGTAGACGCCGTCGGCGGGGACGACGGTCTTCCAGTCGACGCCCTTGCCCTTGAACTGCTCGGCGTAGCCGGCGTTGAGGTAGTCCCAGTCGATCGAGATGGGGGTCTCGCCCTTCTCGACGGTGGCCGGGGTGGACTCGACGGGGATGAAGTTGCCGCTCTTGCGGAGCTGGCCGAAGAAGTCGATGCCGGGCTGGATGTCGGCGAAGGAGCCCTTGTTGGCGAGGGCGGCCGCGTAGACGCCGCCGAAGGCGGAGCCGGACTTGGTCGGGTTGCCGTTGAGGGCGACCTTGCCCTTGTACTCGGGCTTGAGGAGGTCGGCGAAGGTCTGCGGGCAGGTGGGGATCTTCGCGGCGTCGCAGCCGATGGAGACGTAGCCGCCGTAGTCGTTGTACCAGCGGCCGTCCGCGTCCTTCTGGGAGGCGGGGATCTTGTCCCAGGCGGTGACCTTGTAGGGGGCGAAGAGGTTCTCGCCGGCTCCGCTGCGGGCGAAGGCGATGCCGAGGTCGAGGACGTCGGGGGCGCGCTTCTGGCCCTTGCGGGACTTGACGGCGGCGATCTCGTCGGCGCTGGTGGCGTCCGGGTTCTCGCTGGAGACCTTGATCTTCGGGTACTTGGCCTGGAAGGCCTTGAGCATCTCGCCGTAGTTCGCCCAGTCCGGCGGCAGGGCGATCACGTTGAGCTGGCCCTCCTTCTCGGCGGCCGCGACGAGGGCGTCCATGCCGCCGAGGTCGGCCGCGGAGGCTGCGGTGGCCGGCTGGGCCTTGCCCTTGGCGCCGTCACCGGCGGCGGGCTGGTCGGGGGCGGCGCCACACGCGCCGAGGGTGGCGAGGGCGGCGGCGCTGAGCAGGACGGCCGCACCGCGACGGGCGGAGGAACGGAACACGGTCTCTCCCGGAGACGAAGGGGGTTCACTTGCCAGGCGTCACTTGTCTGAACAAGTTGGCCCCAGTTCGCCCGGGCCGGCTGTACGGACGGTGAACGGCGCCTGGACCGTGGAGCACGGCTCGAAGAAAACACGAGATTGACCGAAAGAAGTCGTGACAGAACCTGCTGGAATGATCATGAGTGGCGTTGCGGGAGGATCCGCACCAGGGCGAGCGGGGGACGAACGGCATGGGCACGGTCCGGTATCTGGAGATCGCGGAGGAGCTGCGCCGGGAGATCCTGTCCGGCGCCTACCCGGTGGGCGCCCGGCTGCCCTCGGAGAGCGAGCTGGCGGCGCGGTTCTCCGCCTCGCGCGGCACGGTCCGCCAGGCGGTCGCCGGTCTGGCCGCCGACGGGCTGGTCGGCTCCAGCCAGGGGGCCCGCAGGATCGTCCTGCGCCACGAGCGCCGGCACAGCTTCGGGGAGCTGAACAGCTTCGCGCAGTGGGCCGAGGGGATCGGCCACGAGGCCCGCAGCCGCTTCCTGTCGCGGGCCCGGCGGCCCGCGACGGCCGAGGAGGCGGAACGGCTCGCGCTGGCACCGGGCACGGAGGTCCTGGCCGTGCTGCGGCTGCGGCTGCTGGACGGGGAGCCCGTGATGGTGGAGCGGACCGCCTACGCGGACTGGGTCGCGGAGGCCGTGGAGGCCATGCCGGAGGACTGCCGGTCGGTGATGGACGGCCTGGCGGCGGACTGCGGGGTCGTGGCCCACTACGGCGAGCACCTGATCGACGCGCTCGCCGCGGGCAGCGAGGACGCCCGGCTGCTGGAAGTCCGGCGCGGCAGCCCGCTGCTGCGCCAACGTCATGTATCGGCCACGCGTACGGGCCGCCCCATCGAGTGGTCCGACGACCGCTACCGGGCCGGAAGCGTCACGTTCAGTGTGAGCAACTCGGCGGTAACCGCCCCGCTGGAGCGGCACCCGGGCGGCGGGGAGCGCTGAGCCGCCCTCCGGCTGCCCGGAATGCAGGCCGCACCGCTGTAGGGTCCCAGCGCGGGCGCCCGGCCCCTTGGCCGGCCCCGAGCCCCGAGCCCCAACCCCCAGCCCCGAGGAACACCCTTGATCGATGTGCACCGGCTGCGCGTCCTGCGGGCCGTGGCGGACCACGGCAGTTTCAACCGGGCCGCAGCGACCCTGCGGCTGACCCCCTCGGCGGTCTCCCAGCACATCGCCGCGCTGGAGCGCGGCCTCGGCCACCCGGTGGCCGAGCGCAGCACGCGCGGGGTCACCCTGACCGAGGCCGGCCGGCTGCTGGTGGAGACGGCCGAGACCGTCACCGCCGAACTGGACAGGGTCCGCGCGCGCATCGACCGGCTGGCCGCCGGCCGGCCGCGGCTGACCGTGGCCACCTTCACCAGTGGGGGCCGCCACCTGCTGCCGGGTGCCCTGTCCGCCTTCGTGCACGCGCACCCGGAGGTGGAGCTGACGGTGCTGGAGGCCGAGCCGGAGGCCTCGCTCCCGATGGTGCGGGCCGGTGCGGCGGACCTGGCGCTGGCCTACCACTTCGACGGCCCGCTGCCCTCCGGAACCGGGCTGTCCTGGCTGCCGCTCCTGGAGGACCCGCTGTACGCGGTCCTGCCCGCCGGGCACCGGCTGGCGGAGCGGGAGGCCCTGGAGCCGGCCGAACTGGCGGCCGACCGCTGGGTGCTGGGCTGTATGAAGACGGAGGCCTTCCTGCGCCGCTACGCGGACCGGGCCGGGTTCGACCTGCGGATCGCCGCGTCCACCACCGACTACTTCTTCTCCCAGACCCTGGTCGGGGCGGGGGTGGGCGTGGCACTCGTCCCGCACATCGCCCTGGCCCCGCCCCCCGGTACGGCGGTGGTGCCCCTCGCCCCGCCCCGTCCGGCCCGCCACCTCGGCGTCGCCGCTCCGCTGCGCTCCCCGCAGCCGTACGCGACGGCCCTGGCGCGGGCCCTGCGGTCCTCGGTGGCCGGGGAGGCGGAACCGGGGACGGCGGACCCCGCCGCGTAGGAGCATGGAGCCGGCCGGGGGAAGTCGCGGAGGGGGCCGGGATGTTCGTCGCGTACGTGGCCGGGGAGGGGCGCTGGGCGCTGTGGCTGGTCTGCGCCTGCTACCTCGTGGTCGTCTACATCACCAGCCGGGGGCTGATCGCAGCCCCGCGCTACCGGCTGCTCCAGGCCCGCCTGCACGGCTGCCGGGTCCGGGCCGGGGTCTGCGCGGCCCGGGCGGCCCCGGACGGGGCGGACCCGGCCGTCCGGGCCGCCGTGCTGAAGGCGGTCACCGACCGGCTGGACCGCCTGGAGCGCAACGGGCAGGTAGCGTGGCGGCTGCTGCCCCGGCGCTGGGTCGTCGCCATCCCGCTGTCCAAACTGGCCTCCGCCTGGAGGGTGCTGCACGAGGCCGAGGCGCAGCTCCTGCGCCTGGAGGACCTTGAGGAGACCGCCCTGCGCGCCCGCGCGCTGCGGCTGCGCCTGGAGGACGGCCGGGACCCGGCCGACGAAGGCCTCGCGCGGGAACTCGCCGCACCCACCGGTGACCCGGCGGCCGGACGGGCCGCGCTGATCGCCGTCACCGAGCGGCTCGCCGAACGCGAGGACGGTGCCTTCGAGCGCGAGTACGAACTCCAGCGCATCGCCCTGTGGCTGGCCCTCATCGGCCTCGGGGCGGTGCTGCTGATCGGCCTGGTCCTCGACCACCGGCTCTCGCTCCTCCTGGGCGGCCTGGGCGGGTTCCTGTCCCCGCTGGTCGGGGTCATGCGCGCGCAGCGGCCCGCCTCCTGGGGCGTCCTCGTCCTGGCGCCGGTCGGCGGGGCCCTGGCGGCACCCGGCGGGCTGCTGCTGGTACGGATGCTCGCCGACCCCGAACTGAACCTCCTGGGGCGGGTGTTTCTGGACAATTCCTGGGGCTCCCCCGCCCGGCCCATCGCCCTGGCGATCGCGCTCCTGTTCGGCTTCTCCGGCACCCTGTTCTCCCGGCTCGCGCTCGCCGCCACCGGCCAGCTGGTGCCGGTGGCGGACCGGGGGACGGAAGGGCGCAAACAGGCCACCGGACGCGCGTGATCGCATGACGGACCGCTCGGCGGCCCGGGATCATGGAGGTCCGGCAGAACGGTCCGAAGGAGTGGTGATGCGGGTAGCGGTGGTCACGTTCGACGGGTTCAACGAGCTCGACAGCTTCATCGCCTCGGCGCTGGTCAACCGCTGCCGGCCCGACGGTCTGGAGGCCTTCATCACGACGCCGACCCCCGTGGTGACGTCGATGAACGGCGTCGAGGTGACGGGCCAGCGCCCGATGGAGTTCGTGCGGGAGGCCGAGGTCGTCCTGATCGGCAGCGGCATCAAGACCCGCGACGTGATCGCGGACGACCGGCTGCTGTCGATGCTGCCGCTCGACCCCTCGCGCCAGCTGATCGGCTCGCAGTGCTCCGGCGCGCTGGTCCTCGCCCGGCTCGGGCTCCTCGCCGGCCGGCCCGCCTGTTCGGACCTGACGACCCGCCCGTTCGTCGAGCAGCTGGGCGTCACCGTGCTGGACGAGCCCTTCCACGTCGAGGGGAACGTCGCCACGGCGGGCGGCTGCATGTCCTCGCTGTACCTGGGCGCCTGGGCCATCACCCGGACCCTGGGCGAGGAGGCCGCGCGCGCCGCCGTCGCCTACGTGGCACCGGTCGGCGAGCAGCGCGAGACCGTCGACCGCACGATGTCCGCCATCGGCGTACGGGACTCCGCCCTGCTCTGAGCCCTCGGTACGGTCAACCACCGCCACCGGTGCGCCCGTTGGGCGCCCGGCGGTCGCGGGGCCGGGGGCGCGCGGCTAGGTTCTGGCGTCATGCAACGACGACCGCTCGCCCTCGTCCTCGACGTCCTGCTCATGCTGGTGGGCGCCCTGCTCGGGATCGCGACCAACTACGCCACCAACGTGGAGGGCGAGGTGCCGCTCCCGCTGCGGCTGCTGCGCCAGTGGTCCATACCCCTGGTCGGCATCGGGCTCCTCGCCCTGGTCGGCGGCCAGTTGTGGCTGCGGTGGCTGGAACGGCGGCCGGTGGCGGCGCCCGTGACGTGGACCGCGGGGCAGCCGCCGTACCCGGGGCTGGAAGCCTTCGGGGAGGAGGACGCGGCCGTGTTCTTCGGGCGGGAGCGGGAGACCGCCGCGCTCGTGGCCCGGCTGCACCCGGCTGCCCCGGCCCGGGCGAACCGGTTCGTGACCGTGGTCGGGCCCTCCGGCTCCGGCAAGTCCTCACTGGTCCGGGCCGGGCTGCTGCCCGCCCTCACGGGACGGCGCTCGCGCTGGACCGCGTATCCGGCGATCACCCCCGGCACCGACCCGGTGGGCGCCCTGCGGCGGGCCCTGGACGGGGCCGTGGCGGACGGGCGGCCCCGGGTGCTGGTGGTGGACCAGCTCGAGGAACTGCTGACCCTGTCGGGGCCGCGCGAGCGGGCCGCCTTCGCGGCCGCGGTGCGCCGGGAACTGGCCCGGCAGCCGGGGCTCTGGCTGGTGGGCACCCTGCGCTCCGACTTCCTGACCGGGTTCCTGGAGGCGGAACTGGCCTTCCTGGTACGGGATCCGGTGGTGATCGGGGCCCTGGAGCGGGAGGCGCTGCACGAGGTCGTGGCCCGGCCGGCCGCGGCCGCCGGGGTCTCCTTCGAGGCGGGCCTGGTGTCGCGGATCGTCGACGACTGCGGGGGCGGCGACGCGCTGCCGCTGCTGGCCTTCACCCTCCAGGAGCTGTACCGGCTGGCGGGCGGCCCCGGGTCGGTGATCGGGTACGCGCACTACCGGGAGGCCGGCGGGGTCGCGGGGGCGCTCGTCGGGCAGGCCGACCGGATCCGCGCCGAGCTGCTGGGACCGGACGCGGACACCGGACCCGGGCCCGACCCGGTGGTGCGGACCCTGCTGCGGCTGGTCACGGTACGGGGCGAGGAGCCCGTCCGCAGACGGGTCCCGCGCTCCGAACTGACCGCCCCGGAGCGGGAGATCGCCGACGCCTTCGTGGCGGGCCGGCTGCTGACCTCCGACGCGGGGGTCCTGGACCTGGCCCACGAGGCCCTGCTGCGCCGCTGGCCGCCCCTGCGGCGGGCCGTCGCCGGGCACGTGGAGGAACTGCGGCAGCGCGGCGAGTGGGAACGCTGGGCCCAGGAGTGGGAGTTCGCGGGCCGCGGGGATGCCTTCCTGCTGACCGGGGAGCGGCTGGCGGCGGCCCGTGCCTGGCAGGACCGGGCTCCTGCCGGGCTGGAGGTGCCGGCGCTGGTGGCGGAGTACGTGGAGCGCAGCACGCGGGCGGACGGTGCGGCCCGGGCGCGTACGGCGGACGCGGTGGCGGCCCGGGTACTGGAGAGCCGCGAACCGGAGACGGCCGTCGCCGTCGCCCTCGCGGCGGTCACGGAGTGGGCGCCGACCCCGGCCGCCCTCCAGGCGTTGCGGACCGCACTGGACGGGTCCCTGCTGCGGGCGGTGCGCGGGGACTTCGGGGCGGCGGTGACCGGGGCGGCCTGGTCCCCCGACGGGTCGCGGCTCGCCGCCTGCGCCGGGGACGGCCGGGTGCGGGTCTGGCGGACGGACGGCCTGGACGGCGGGCCGGACGGGGGCCGTGCGGAGCCGGTCGTCCTCGACGTACCGGGCGAGTGGCCCCGTACGGTGGTCTGGTCGCCGGACGGCGCCCTGCTGGCCTGCGCCACGCGGGACGCCCGGCTCGCCGTCTGGGACACCGCCACCTGGCGCCGGGTGGCCGGTCTGCGGCTGCCCTTCCCCGGAGGCGGGCACGGGGAGGCTCCGGGCGCCCTCGCGTTCTCCCCGGACGGCCGCCGGCTGGTGTCGGCCGGGGCCGGCGGGGAGCTCCGGCTGTGGGACACCGCCTCGTTCACCCCGGCCGGAGCACTGCGGGCCCCGGCGGCCGGGACGCCGTGGAGCGCGGCCTGGTCGCCCGACGGCGGCCGGATCGCCGCCGCCGGGGAGGACGGCACCGTGCGGGTCTGGCCGGCGGGCGGCGGGGAGCCCGTGCCGTGCGGGCCCGCGCACGGGGACGCGGTGACGGCCCTGGCCTGGTCCCCCGACGGCGCCCTGCTGGCCTCCGCCTCCGCCGACCGCACGGTGGTGCTCCGGGAGCCGGGCACGGGCCGGGTGGTGCGGGCCCTGTCGAGCATGGACGGGATCGACTGCCTGGCCTGGTCCCCGGACGGGACCCGGCTCGCCGCCGGCGACCGGCACCGCAACGTGCGGATCTGGGACCTCCGGGACGGGGCCGCGGCCGACGGCGAGGCCGCCGCCCTCTGGCTCACCGGGCACCTGGACGCCGTGCACGCCGTCGCCTGGACCCCGGACGGCCGGCGGCTGGCGACCGCCTCGCGGGACCGGACCCTGGCCGTCTGGGAGCCGGCCGCGCCGCCGTCCGTGCTGCGCGGGCACACCGAGTCGGTGTGGCAGGTCGCCTGGTCGCCCGACGGCGGCCGGGTGGCCAGCAGTTCGGAGGACGGGACCGTCCGGCTGTGGCGGGCACCGGAGTTCGGGCCGCCGCAGGTCCTGGCCCCGGGGCAGTGCGGGGACCTCGCCTGGTCCCCGGACGGGTCGCTGCTCGCCGTCGGCCGTCACGACGGCGTGGCCGCGCTGTGGCACGGCGACGGCAGCCCGGCGGCCGAGCTTCCGGGCGGGCACGGCGCATGGGTGTCGTCGGTGTGCTGGTCCCCGGACGGCACCCGGGTGGCGACGGCCGCGCGTGACGGCCTCGTCCACCTCCGGGACGCCGCCGGGCGGGGTCCCACGCGGGTGCTGCGCGGGCACGGGGACTGGGTCACCGGAACGTCCTGGTCGCCGGACGGCGGCCGGCTGGCGACCTGCGGGACGGACCGTACGGTCATCGTCTGGGACACCGCGACGGGTGAGCGGCTGCGCACCCTGGAGGGTCACGAGGACCAGGTCTGGGAGGTGGCCTGGTCGCCGGACGGGCGCCTGCTGGCCACCGCTTCCCGGGACCGCACCGTCCGCCTGTGGGACCCGGACGCGGACGGACCGGCCGCGGCCCTCGCCCTGCTGGCCGGGCACGAGGACCGGGTCCAGGACATCGCCTGGTCCCCGGACGGCACCCGGCTCGCCTCCGTCTCCCGGGACCGGACGCTGCGGCTGTGGGACCCGGCGGCGGCCGCGCCCGTCGCCGTGGCCGGACTGCACGCCGACTGGGTCAACGGGGTGGCCTGGGCCCCCGGCGGCGGCCGGATCGCCACCTCCTCGCGCGACCGCACGGTCCGGCTGTGGACCCCTGTGCCCCGGGACGGCGCCGGGCCGCTGCTGCGCCTGGCGGCGGGGCGGGTCCTGCACCCGCCCACGCCGGAGCAGCGCCGCGCCCACCAGTTGCCTCCGCCCGCCCCGGTCCCACGGCCACGCGGGTGAAGTGCGCCCGGGCGCCGGTTCCCGCCCGGGGCGGGGCCCGTTGGAAGGGCGTGAACACCCCCATACACTCGATAGACGCCCACCTGACCTGCCTGGCCGGGGTCCCGGCCGCTCCCCCGCGCCCGGTCCCCCGGGGCGTCTCGCCCCGGGGCCCGTCGACCGCCCCGCCCGCTCCCGGCGACCCGCCGGGTCCGGCCGGTCCGCCGCTCCCCCGCGTGCGGTCCTCGCTCGGCGGCGGGGTCCTCTCCGTGACCCTGGCCGGGGAGTTCGACCACTACAGCTGCCTGCCCCTGCGGGCCCTGCTCGACGAGGGCGCGGCGCTCGGCGCCCGCCGTCTGGTCCTCGACGCGGCCCACGTCGCCTTCTGCGACTCCGCCCTGGCGCACCTCCTCGACCGGTGGGCCGCCGACGGCCGCACCTGGGAGCTCGCCGCCGGGTCGCGCTCCGTACGTCTGCTGCTGGACCTCTGGGACCGGCTGGGGCACGCGCCGGGACCCCCGGGCAGGACGCGGCGCGGGCTCCGGGACGGGAGCGGCGGGTGAGGGCGTCACCTCCGCGGTCCGGGTGTCGTTAGGCGCTCGGGGCTGATTCGGGGGACGAAGGGATGGCGTGAATGCGGCAGTTTCCGCTGGAGATGCACCAGGTGGCGCCGGGGCGCCTCGTCGAGTGGCGGTTGCGCTCCACGACCGCCCCGGGCGCGGCGGACCGGAGGGCTTCGTTCAATCAGGACAAGCACTTCACCGTCGCCGAGGAGAGTCGCGCCGACGGCGACCGGGTCGCGTCCTTCGTGGCCGTCACCTTCGAGATCGACGGCCCCTTGGACGAGGCGGTGCTGGCCCGGGCCCTGCTGGGCTTCGTCCAGCGGCACGAGGTGCTGCGGTGCGAGTTCCTGCGGCTGGCCGGGGAGGTGTCCTGCGCCCCCCTGCCGGCCGCCGAACTCGCCCTGGAGGCCGAGGAGGTGGCCGCGCACGGTTCGGCCGGGCGGCTGGGGGCGTTCCTGTCGGAGCGGTTCCAGCAGAGCATCGACACGCTGTCGTGGCCGCTGTTCGTGATGGGCGCGGTGGTCCGTCCCGACTCCGCGACCGTCTACCTGGCGTTCGACCACATCGTCTGCGACGGCATGTCGATGCCGGTCGTCGCCCACCAGGTGCTGACCTCCTACGAGGCGCTGCTGCGCGGCGAGGAGCCCGAGCTGCCGCCGGCGCCGAGTTACCTGGACTTCGCGGACGAGCAGCGCCGCCGCTACCTGTCCATCGACGCCGAAGACGAGCGGCTGGACTACTGGAAGTCCTTCATCGGGCGGGGCGGGGAGTTCTTCCCCCGCTGCCCGCTGGACCTGGGCGTCGAGCCGGGCCGGATGTACCCCATCGTCAACGAGGCCTCCTCGCTGCTGGACGCCGCCGAGGCCGAGGTGTTCGAGAAGGTGTGCCGGGAGACCGGGGCGAAGCCGTTCATGGGGCTGCTCGCCTCCGTCGCCGTGTGTCTGCGCGAGGCCGGCGGGCCGGGGGTGTACCGGGGGTTCATGCCGGTCAGCGAGCGGGGCCGGGAGAAGTGGACCAACTCGGTGGGCTGGTTCGTCAACACCCTGCCGATCGAGTTCGACGCCTCCCCCGGCAAGGACTTCGCCCAGGTGACGGCCGGGGTCCAGGAGGGGTTCCGGGAGATGATGCGGCACCTGGACGTGCCGTTCGTGCGGGCCTGGGAGCTGCTGGCCCCGGAGGAGTTCGCCCTGCGGTCCTGGCCGTACGCGGTGAACTTCTTCTCGTACATCGACATGCGCCGCTGTCCGGGCGCCGAGCGGCACGAGGAGTGGCGGCCGACCACGCACGTGTGGTCGGCGACCGGCAACGGGACCTGCTCGTGGTTCCAGCGGGACGCGGACGGGCTGCACATGAACTCCCTGTACGTGGACACCCCGGCCGCGCGGCGCACGATGGACGACTTCCAGGAGGCGCTGCGCCGGACGGTGCAGTGCGTCGCCCGCACGGGCGGCTTCCGCCGGCCGGTCGGGCTGACGGCCCCGCGGCGGCCTGAGCCGGATCCGCGGGCGGCACGGGTCAGGGGCTGAGGGGGCGCAGGGCGGCGGCCCGGCCCAGCAGCAGCTCCCGTTCGCGGGTGTTGCGGGTGAGGGAGGCCGCCCTCTCGAACTCGGCGCGGGCCTCGGCCGCGCGTCCGAGCCGCTCCAGAAGGTCCCCCCGTACGCTCGGCAGCAGGTGGTAGGAGCGCAGGGCGGGTTCCGCGGCGAGGGCGTCGACCAGCGGCAGGGCCGCCGCGGGGCCGTCGGCCATGGAGACGGCGACGGCCCGGTTCAGCTCGACCACCGGTGAGGGCAGCAGGAGCACGAGGCGCCCGTAGAGGGTGGCGATGGCGGTCCAGTCGGTGTCCTCGTAGCGGACGGCGGCCGCGTGGCAGCCGGCGATGGCGGCCTGGAGGGAGTAGGGGCCGCTGCCGGCGCGCTGGAGGGCGTCGACCCCGCGCCGGATGAGGAGCCGGTTCCACCGGGCGCGGTTCTGGTCGGCGAGCAGGACCGGTTCGCCGTCGGGGCCGGTGCGGGTGGCGGTGCGGGAGGCCTGGAACTCCAGCAGTGCGGCGAGCCCGTGCGCTTCGGGCTCGTCCGGCATCAGGGCGGCCAGTTGCCGGGCCAGGCGCAGCGCGTCCTCGCAGAGGGCGGGGCGCAGGAGGTCGTCGCCGGCGGTGGCCGCGTAGCCCTCGTTGAAGATCAGGTAGATGACCTCGAGGACGGAGGCCAGGCGCTGGGCCCGGTCGGCGCCGTAGGGCACCTCGAAGGGCACCCCGGCCTTGGCCAGGGCGCGTTTGGCGCGGACGACGCGCTGGGCGACGGTGGGCTCGGGGGCCAGGTAGGCGCGGGCGATCTCCTGGGTGGTGAGCCCGCCCACCAGGCGCAGCGTGAGCGCGATCCGGGCGTCGGTGGACAGGACCGGATGGCAGGCGGTGAAGACCAGCCGGAGCAGGTCGTCGTCGATGTCGTCCGGGTCGGCGGGCTCGGCCGGCGGCGGTACGTCCTCCAGGGCCCGGCCGACCTCGGCGAGCTTGCGGGCGTACGTCTCCCTGCGGCGGACGAGGTCGACGGCCCGGTGCCGGGCGGTGGCCATGAGCCAGGCACCGGGCCGGTCGGGGATCCCGGAGGCGGGCCACTGCTCGAGGGCGGCCACGAGGGCGTCCTGGGCGAGCTCCTCGGCGATGCCGACGTCCCGCACGATCCGGGTGACGCCGGCGATGATCCGCGCCGACTCCATCCTGAACACCGTCTCGACCGCCCCGGCCGTGGTCACTACATCTCCTGGATCTCGCGGACCTCGGCGCCCACGTGCCACGACGTCGGATGGGTTTCGAGGAACCGCTTGGTCCACTCCAGGGCCTCGGCCTTGTCCTTGCACTGCAGGAGGGCGTACCCGCCGACGACCTCCTTGGTCTCGGTGAAGGGACCGTCGGTGAAGCTGGTCTTCCCGCCGGACCAGTCGAGGCGGGTGCCCTGGGCGGTGGGGAGCAGTCCGGCGGTGTCGAGCATGACGCCGGCCTTGGTGACCTCCTCCAGGAGGGCGCCCATGCGCTGCTCGAACTCCGGCGGGAAGTCCTTCGGGGGGAGGTCCTGCTCGTCGATGCGGATGAGCGTCAGGAAGCGCGGCATGGTGACTCCTCGGTGGCGGTGGGCGGGGGCTCTCCCCGCCTCTCACCCCTGCGTCGAACGGAAGGGGCCCGGATCGACAGGTCCCGGGAAAATTCTTGGGGGAATCCTCCGGGCGGGCCATCGGGCGCGCGGGAGGCCCCTCAGGCGCACCAGAAGAACATCGTGTCCTGGCCGGGCCGCGCGTCCTCCTGCGCGGAGGCCCATTCCTCGGCCTCGCAGCGGATCGCCTTGAGGAAGACCTCGACGGTCTCCCGTACCTCCGGGTCCAGCCGGGCCAGCACCGCCTCGTGCGCGGCGACGAACTCGGCGGCCAGTTCGGTCGGGAAGGTGCCCATCCAGGGGGTGGAGTCACCGGCCGGCGGCAGGCGGACGGGCGGCCCGGACGTGAGGATCCGGGAGATGGCCAGGCGGTCCGGGACCCCGGCGCGCGACACCTCCTCGTCCACCGTCCAGAACCAGGACTGGCGCCGCCAGTCCCCGAGGTCGTGGGTGTCCGAGAAGTGCGCGGAGATCAGCGCGTGCAGCGCGTGGTGGTAGCCGGGGCCCTGCGCAGCGCGGACCGTGCCGTCGAGCAGCTCCTCCAGGGCCTGGGCCACGGAGACCTCGAGGTCGATGCCCTGGCTGTGCAGCCGCCCGTCCACGGTCCGGCACTTCTCCCGGACGGTGGCGAGCGTGCGCTCCTGCCCGGGTGTGCGTTCCACGGCGGTGAGCAGCCTCATCGCTTCGCGCATGCTGCCGGTGCTCATGACAAGGTGACCCACGGTCACTTCCTTCCCCAGGCGATGCTTCATGTTCTCCGAACCGGGCCCTTCCGGCGAAACCGGCGTGCTGTTCGGGCCGACTGCGGGCAAGGGGGTCTAGCGGCTGTCCCCCGACCAGTCCCAGCGGCCGGGGTCCGCGGCGCGGCGGCGGTAGTGGGCGCGGCCGCCCGGCCCGTAGCGGCCTATCTCCGTGGGCAGGCGGGCCTCTTCGGCCAGCCGGGCGGGGCTCCAGCCGGTGACGTCGAGGAGCAGCCCGTCGAGGGGGCCGCCGACGAGCTCGCCGTAGGCGCGGCCGGGGCGGGGGCCCGGATCGGGGTCGTCGTGGTCGGCGCCGTACACCCTCCGGCGCGGTGTGCTGAGGTCCATGCCCCCAGGATCACAGCCACCACTGACAACGGGCCGTCCGGCCGCTGCGCCTAGGCTGGCGGTGAGCACAGGCACGAACGAGGAGAGCGCCGCCCATGAACCGTCGGGTGCACCGGCCCCTGGAGGACCAGGAATTCGACTTCATCACCGGTATGGCGCAGGGAACACCGGTGCTGGCCTACTTCACCGGCAGCTGGCCTAAGGCCGTGGGGCCCTCGCGGGCGCTGGACGCCGTCGTGGAGGAGGTGGCGCAGGAGTACGGCGCCCGGCTGACGGTCGTCCGCACGGACATCACCCGCTGCCCGGCCACGACCCGCCGCCACGGGGTGACGGGCGCCCCGGCCGTGGTCCTGCTGCGCTCGGGGGAGGCGGTGGCGGCCCACGCGGGCCCGATGACGGCGGCGGAACTGCGCACCCTGCTGGAAGACGCCGGGGTCTAGCCGCGGGGGTCCAGCCCGGGGGGCCGGCCCCTCTGTCCCCCCCTG
This sequence comes from Streptomyces sp. 3211.6, assembly GCF_003634815.1. Taxonomy (NCBI): domain Bacteria; kingdom Bacillati; phylum Actinomycetota; class Actinomycetes; order Kitasatosporales; family Streptomycetaceae; genus Streptomyces; species Streptomyces sp. 3211.6. The sequence goes on from NZ_RBXC01000001.1 coordinate 1,066,965, forward strand.
CCCCACTGGTCCGGTGGGCCCCGGGCGTTTCCCTGAGGGTGAACTCGGGCAGGCTGGCCGAAAGTGGCATAGGTAGGATAGGTGCCTGAGGCATGTAATGGAGCCGGCAAAACGGAACCAGCCCCTGCGAGGTGTTGTTCTCCATGTCCGAAACCCTGCCCGGTGCCCTCTCCTTCCCGCAGGACCGCACCTGCCCGTACCACCCGCCGGCCGCCTACCAGCCGCTGCGGGACACCCGGCCGCTGACCCGGGTCACCCTCTTCGACGGCCGCAGCGTGTGGATGGTCACCGGCCACGCCGAGGCGCGGGCCCTGCTGGCCGACGGGCGGCTGTCCACCGACCGCACCCACGAGGACTTCCCCCTGCCCAGCGCCCGGTTCAAGGGGATCACCCGGCAGCGGACCGCGCTGCTCGGGCAGGACGACCCCGTCCACAACACCCAGCGCCGGATGCTGATCCCGAGCTTCTCGGTCAAGCGCGCGGCGGCCCTGCGGCCCCGGATCCAGGAGACCGTGGACCGGCTGATCGACGCGATGGTGGCGAAGGGCCCGCGGGCCGAGCTGGTCGGCGCCTTCGCCCTGCCGGTGCCGTCCATGGTGATCTGCGCGCTGCTTGGGGTCCCGTACGAGGACCACGAGTTCTTCGAGGCCCAGTCGCGGCGGCTGCTGCGCGGCCCCGGACCCGCCGACGTCGAGGACGCCCGTGCGCAGCTGCAGGGCTACCTCAGGGCCCTGATCCTGCGCAAGCGCGCCGAGCCGGGCGAGGGGCTGCTGGACGAGCTGATCGGCACCCGCCTGGAGACCGGTGAGATCGACGTCGAGGAGCTGGTCTCGCTGGCGGCGATCCTGCTGATCGCCGGGCACGAGACCACCGCCAACATGATCTCCCTCGGCACCTTCACCCTGCTGCGCCACCCCGAGCAGCTCGCGGAGCTGCGGGCCGACCCCTCGCTGCTGTCGGGGGCGGTGGAGGAACTGATGCGGTTCCTGTCGATCGCGGACGGGATGCTGAGGCTGGCCACCGAGGAGATCGAGGTCGGCGGGGTCACGATCCGGCCCGGCGACGGAGTGGTCTTCTCCACGTCGGTGATCAACCGCGACGAGGCGGCGTTCCAGGACCCCGACGTGCTCGACTGGCACCGCGGGTCCAACCGCCACCTGGCGTTCGGCTTCGGCATCCACCAGTGCCTGGGCCAGAACCTGGCCCGCGCGGAGATGGAGATCGCGCTCGGCACGCTGTTCGACCGGCTGCCCGGCCTGCGGCTGGCCGCCGATCCGGAGACGATCCCGTTCAAGCCCGGGGACACCATCCAGGGCATGGTCGAGCTGCCGGTGGAGTGGTGAGCGGCATGCGCATCTCCGTGAACCGGGAGGTCTGCATCGGCGCGGGCCAGTGCGTGCTGACCGCTCCGGAGGTGTTCACCCAGGACGACGACGGGCTCAGCGAAGTGCTCCCCGGCCGCGAGGGCGGCCACGGCAGCCCGATGGTCCGGGAGGCGGCGCGGGCCTGCCCGGTCTCGGCGATCACCGTACGGGAGGACGCGCGGACCCCGGAGTGACGCGGCGGCCCCCGCCGGCCGGGCCGGCGGGGGCCGCTGTCAGGTGCGGGGTGCGCGGGGTGCGGTCAGAGCGGCCGCACCATCTCCGCCTGGGGGCCCTTGGAGCCCTGGGTGACCTCGTACTCGACGAGGGCGTTCTCGTCGAGCGACCTGTAGCCCTGCGCCTGAATGGCGGAGAAGTGCACGAAGACGTCGGGGCCGCCGTTGTCCTGCTGGATGAACCCGAACCCCTTTTCCGCGTTGAACCACTTCACGGTGCCAGTTGCCATCGGTACTGATCCTTACTCGACGTTCCACTCGGGCCGCCTGCGCGGCCGTCTCGATACTGCCCACCCGTCCCGCGCACCACACTCCGGGCGCCGCCAACCGGGGCGTTTCGAACACCCGGCCGATATGACGGGCCCCGGGACGGGCGTCCCGCCCCGCGCCCCCGCCGCCCCGGCGGGCCCGCTGGTAAAATGGGCCAGGACTTCAGGCGCGGGGCGGTTTCGCCCGGTGCGGACGCGTACGACGAGCCGGGGACCGTACCGAAGGGTACGGACCCCGGCTCGTCGCCGTGTGGGACCCGTTCCCCTGCGCGCTCGGTTCTCCTCACGGAAGGTTCTGCATGAAGAACCCGTCAGCTCACGGGCGTTTCGGCATCAAGGCCGCGGCGCCGGCAGGCTCCCGCTCCAAGGGCGGGAGCGGCGCCGGCAAGGCCCCGCGGACCCTGGGCCCGCAGGGCGAGTTCGCCATGCCCCGGACGGCCACCGCGGCCCTGCCGCCGGTGGACTCGTTCGACGAACTCGGTCTGCCCGCCGAGCTGGTGGAGACCCTGGCCGCCCAGGAGGTGCGGGAGCCCTTCCCGATCCAGGCGGCCACGCTGCCCAATTCCCTCGCCGGCCGTGACGTCCTCGGCCGGGGCCGCACCGGCTCCGGCAAGACCCTCGCCTTCGGCCTCGCCCTGCTGGCGCGCACCGCGGGCAGGCGGGCGGAGCCCAAGCGGCCGCTGGCGCTGGTGCTCGTACCCACGCGCGAGCTGGCCCAGCAGGTGACCGAGGCCCTGGCCCCCTACGCGGAGGCGCTGCAGCTGCGCATGGCCACCGTCGTCGGCGGACTGTCCATCGGCCGCCAGTCCGGAACGCTGCGCACCGGCGCCGAGGTCGTGGTGGCCACTCCGGGACGCCTGAGCGACCTGGTCAAGCGGCGCGACGTGCACCTGGAGCGGGTGCGGATCACGGTGCTGGACGAGGCGGACCAGATGTGCGACCTGGGCTTCATGCCGCAGGTCACCGAGCTCCTGGACCAGGTGCACCACGACGGGCAGCACATGCTGTTCTCGGCCACCCTGGACCGCAACGTCGACCAGCTGGTGCGCCGCTACCTGAAGGACCCGGTCTCGCACTCGGTGGACCCGCAGTCGGCGTCGGTGGGCACGATGGACCACCACGTGCTGCACATCCACGCGGCGGACAAGGTCTCGGCGGCCACCGAGATCGCGGCGCGCGAGGGCCGGGTGATCATGTTCCTGGACACCAAGCACGGTGTCGACCAGTTCGTGAAGCACCTGCGGGCCATGGGCGTACGGGCGGAGGGCCTGCACAGCGGGAAGTCCCAGCCGCAGCGCACGAAGACCCTCGGGCAGTTCAAGGACGGGCAGCTGACGGTCCTGGTCGCGACCAACGTCGCCGCGCGCGGCATCCACATCGACGACCTGGACCTCGTGGTCAACGTGGACCCGCCGGCCGACAGCAAGGACTACCTGCACCGCGGCGGGCGCACCGCCCGCGCGGGCGGGTCGGGCAAGGTCGTCACCCTGGTCACGCCCAACCAGCGGCGCGACATGGTCCGGCTGATGGCCGACGCGAAGATCCGGCCCACCATCACCCAGGTGCGCTCGGGCGAGGCGGCGCTGAGCCGGATCACCGGCGCGCGCAAGCCGTCGGGGGTGCCGCTGTCCGGGGCCCTGCCGACCGACGCCAAGGGCCGCCCGAGCGGTACGGAGCTGGGCTTCCGCGGACTCGGCACCCGCCCGGGCCGGACCGGCCGGGGCAAGGAGTCCCGCAAGACGATCGAGGCCCGCCAGGCCGCGGAGGCCCGCCGCGCGGCCCGGGTCCGCAAGGGGCTCTGACCCCGCCGGCCCGTCAGCGATACGGGGCCGCCGGCCGCGCGCGCCGTCAGCGGTGCCGGGCCGGTACGGCCCGGGGTGTCCGGCCCTGACCTGCCGGACACCCCGGCGGCTCAGCCCCGGCGGCGCCGGGCGGTGACGATCGCCCGGGTGAGCACCGGCGGGAGCACGTCCTTGGCCACCGCGCGCCAGGCGGCACCCGGCGCCGGCCGGGGGGCGGGCTTCGGAGCGGGCGGCGGGGTCACCGCCGCGACCGGCTCGGCCGGGGCGTGCAGCGGCTCGGGCGCGGACGGGGCGGCCACGCCGTGGTCGCCGATGCGCACCAGCGGGCGGCCGCATACCGTGTCCACGCCGTGCCACAGGTCGGTGCGGCCGTCCAGCCAGCCGAGCAGCGCCTTCTGGTGGGGCTCGGGGTCGTCCCAGGTCGCGTAGAGCTTCGAGGCGGACACGGCGATCACCCGCAGTCCGCCGACGGCCACCGCCTCCCAGACCGCGGCCGCGACGCCGGGGCAGTGTTCGGAGCGGTAGTCGTCGAAGACCACGACGGCCCCGGGGGCGGCGACCGCCTTCGAGGAGGCGATGTCCGTGACCACGTGCTCGTGCAGGTGGGAGGCGTCGATGTGGACGAAGCGGCAGCTGCCGTGGCGGACCCGGTCGGGCACGACGGAGGTCGGGGCCTGTATAACGGTCGGCAACTCCTCGTGGAAGGCGAGGTAGTTGGCCTCGAACCCGCGCCGGGTCAGGGTGGGGTAGGAGTCCCGCACCTCTTCGAGGTTGTCGCCGTCGGGCGCGGGCGAGTCGAAGAGGTCGACGACGGTGAACTCCTCGCCCTCCCGCAGGTACTTCGCGAGGAAGATCGCGCTCTTGCCCATGAACGCGCCCAGTTCGAGGAGGTCGCCCTTCGCCTCTCCGGTGTCGTTCTGGCGGGCCAGGAACCAGTCGAAGAGCACCTGGTCATACGCCGAGAACCAGCCCTTGACCTCGTCGAACGACCGGGGTGCGGGCGGTGCGGGCTCGGTGTCCGGGGTGGTGACGGGAGCCTGAGAAACGTGCGACACGGAGAGTCATCCTCCAGCGGAATGGCATCGGTCCAACGCTGATACCCGGCCGGGTAAAGGAGACCTTAAACCCCCGAACAGCCGTATGGCGAGCCATCCGGGGTATTGATCGTTCCGTTCAGAGGGTGGCGCGCCGGTGCAGCCGCCGGGCCGCGGCGTTGCGTACGCGGCGGGTCCGGCCGGAGGCGGCCAGCAGGGCCAGCGCCTCGTCGGAGGCGGGCGACAGGACCGCGGTGCGCTGGCACCAGTCGGAGGCGGCCTCCAGTTCGGCGGCGGACCAACTCCCGCCGCCCGCTATGGCCTTGAGCAGGGTCCACTCGCGCAGCCGGCGGGCCGGGAACGCGTGGCCCTCCAGTACGGAGCGCAGCGCGCGGGCCCAGTCGCAGAACCCGGCGTCGGGCAGCAGCCGCACGGCGCGGCGGTCGAGGTGGGTGACCACGGCGCTCTGCGCCATCACCGGGTCGGGGTCGCGCAGGACGGCGGCCACCGCCCCGGCCTCGCCCGCCACACCGGCCGCCCCGGCGGCGGCGAGCCGGTCGAGGTGGCGGGCGTAACGCCAGCGGTCCGGGGCGGGGACGCCCTGCGGCCGGCCGGCGGGCTCCCGGTGCTCCCCCGGTGCCGGCCGCGCGGCCGGCGTCCGCGGGGCGCCTCCCGGCGCCCCGCCCGTCTGTGTCTCGCTGCTCCCCATGCCCTCCATTCCACACGACCGGCCCGGCCGCGCGCGGGGCGGGGTCCGGTCCCGGCGGCGCCGTCCGGGCCCGTTGCCCGTGCCTTCAGACCTGCTCGAAGTGGAAGGACTTGATGAAGCAGTCCCGGGGCTGGCCGACGGCGAAGAACACGCAGTCCACCAGCGACTGGGCGGTGAGGGGGTCCTTCGCGGTGCGCGGGGCGTCCTCCCAGGCCGGCGACAGCGGGTCGTGGTTGTCGAAGTCCGGCGGGTAGAGGGAGATCACCCGCACGCCCCGGCCGCGCAGCCGCCGGGAGAGGGTCTCGGTGAAGCCTGCCTGGGCGCTCTTGGCGGCGTAGAAGGCGTCGTGGGCGTCGGAGCGGTGGTTCCCGTGCTCGCCGCAGCCGGAGACCATGGTGACGATGTCCGGCCGGTCCGACTCCAGCAGCAGCGGCAGGAAGGCCTTGGTGACGAGGACGGTGCCGGTGGCGCCGGAGGCGAGGGTCTCGACGACGTCCTCGTCGGAGGCGGAGAGCAGGTCCGGGCCGTGCTGGTAGCGGGCGCCGTTGTTGACCAGGACGTCGATGTGCCCGCTGCGGGCGGCGACCGCGGCGGCGAAGGCGCGTACGGACGCCGGGTCCGTGAGGTCGCAGGCGTGGGCGTGGACCCGGGCGGGGTCGTGGCCCTGCCCGATGATCTCCTCGCGGACGCGGGCGGCGGCTTCGGGGGTGCGGGCGGAGAGGTGGACCTCCGCGCCCCGCGCGGCGAAGCCGAGGGCCAGGGTCCGGCCGAAGTCCCGCCCCGCCGCGGTGATGACGACGCGATGGTGTTCGAATGCCATGTCGACGCTCCTGATGTGTGGCGGATACACATGGTCGCAGGCGCCGATCATGGGCTTCCGGGCCCCCGGCCCGGTCCGTCACCTCCGGGGTCCGCTTCGGGGGCCGCTCCGCAGGCAGCTCACCAGCGCAGGCCCTGCTCGGGGAGTTCGGCGGGCGGGGTGCGGGGCGGGACGGGCAGGCCGAGCTGGGTGCGGGCCGCGTGGACCGCCGCGATCTCCTGCGGGCCCGCCGGCCCCCAGTCGCTGAGCTCGCGCACCTGCTCCGGGGTGGCCAGCAGCCGGGCGTACGCCGGGTCCCCGGCCGGGGCGAGCCCGGTGAGGCGGGCCGCCGTGCGGGCCAGGGCGGCCCGGTCGGCGTACCGGTAGCCGAGCGGCAGCGCGGCCACGGCGGGCTCCGCCTTCGGGGCGGGCAGGTGCGCGGCGCCGGTGGCGCGGGCGACGAGCAGCAGGACCCGGCCGTCGGGGGCGAAGAGCCAGCCCGAGTGGCCGCGTACGGGCAGGTGCGCGGGGACGGGGCCGGGGTGCCAGGTGCCGTGCTGCGGGACGCGGCGGGTGCGCAGGACCCCGAGCCGGTCGAGGGCGGTGGGGGTGGTGGGGCGGCCGTCCTCCAGCAGGGCGGGCCCGGAACCGTTGATCCGGGCCCGGAGGGCGGCCAGGGCGCGGCGGGCGTCGCCCGGCTCCATCAGGGCGGGCAGGTCGGCGGGCTCGGCGAAGTCGATGCCGGTGATCTCCTGGGCGGGCAGCCGGATGGACGCGATCCGGTCGGGGCTCCAGGTGCCGCCGTCGTACACGTGCAGGATCTCGCCGGGGAAGCGCGTCTCGGGCGGGAAGCCGGCGGTACCGGCGGGGATCCAGTCCACGGCGAGCCCGCGCGGGTAGCGCCCCTCGACCCCCAGCTCCTCGCGCACCTCGCGGGCGGCGGCCGCCGCGGGGGACTCCCCCGCGTCCACCGCGCCACCGGGCAGCAACCGGTCGGGGCGGTAGTCGACGCTCTGGACGAGGACCCGCCCGTCGGTGTCGGTGACGAGGACGACCGCTCCGGTCCAGAGGGCGGCGCGCGAGGCCCCGTACTCCGCCGGGGTCATCCGGGTGCCCGTCCGTCCGGGGTCGTCGGTCAGCTGGGGCATGGGCACTCCGTTCACCGTGGGTGGGTCCACCGCCTGTGCAACAGCGGGCGCGGCCGTCGGGTTACGGCGGGCCCCGGGTGGTCGGGACCGCCCGCGCTTCACCACCCGCCATACCTTCCGGGCCTCCTTATTGCCCGATTATGTCGATCTTGATACGGTCCGTCGTGCGGGCTGGCGATGTGAAAGTCGCTGGTCCGACCACGTATGCGGCCCCGTACTCACCCCTTCGTGTGAGCGGGGGCGCCGGGCGGTGCTCCGGTACGGCAGGGTGGGCGGATGCCGTCGCGCCCCTCCCTCCCGCTCTGGGTCCCCGTCCTCATGCTGGCCGCCGGGTGTGTGACCGTACGGCCGCCGGCGCCCGTCGAGGCTCCCCGGCAGGAGCCCGCGGCGGTCCGGACGGCGTGGAGGCCCCGGCCGCCGTCGGCGCCGGACCTGCCGCTGGGGCCCGCCCCGGGCGCGGGAGGCTCCGCCCGCCGAGGAGGCGGCCCCCGCCGGGGCCCCGGAGGCGGAGACCGGGCGGCAGGCCCCGCCCGCCGCCCCGCCCCGCTCCGACGACCGTCCTCCGCGCCGCGTCTCCCCCGCCCGCACGGCCCACCGCACCCCCGCCGCGAAGCCGCGCGCCCGCAAGCCCGTGCACGACGGTTCCCGGCCCGCGCCCCGGCGTTCGTACGACATGTCCGCGCTGTGCGAGGCCGCGAAGGGCCGGGTGGACCCCGCGATCGTCGCCCTCTGCCACTAGCGCCTGTCTCCGGGCCGGGCACCGCGTTGTCGGTGGCCCCTGGCACAGTGCACCGCATGAACGAGAACATGCACGGCGCCGCGCTGATCGACCGGGTGATCGAACGGGTCCGGGAGCAGGGCTGGCCCACCTGCGAAGCCCCGGACCTCGACGAGCCGGTGCCGGTCGCGCCCGAGGTGCTCGACCGGCTGACGCTGCCCGGCGGCCGGCCGCTGCCGCCCAGCCTGCGCCGCTGGCTGGCCTTCGACGGCTCCTGGCTCGCCCGCGTCGGCTGGTACGAGGACCCGTCCGAGCCGGTCCTCGGCGACCGGGGGCTGGGGGCGACGGCGGAGTGGATGTACGGCTCCGGCGACGGCATGGCCTCCATGTTCGGCGACTTCGAGGAGCTGCTGCCCGCCGTGTGCCTGCCACTGGTCGGCGGCTGCGACTCGCGCCGCCTGCTCTACCTGGGCTCCCCGGACTCCACGGGCGAGTACCCGGTACTGGTGACCGACATCGACGACCTGCCGTACGTGGCCGTGATGTATCCCGGACTCGACGTGTACCTCGCGGACCTGGCCGAAGTCCTGGACCTGGACTCCGACACCTACACCTCGCTCGCCGGACATCCCGAGTACGCCGCGCGGATGGCCGAGCACGCGGAGAACACCGGACTCGGTGCGGACGGGCTGGAGTTCCACGAGCTCGACCTCTTCGACTGACAGCCCCCCGGCCGCACGGGAAATGGGTGGATGCCCCCGCTCCGGATACCTACAGTGACCGGACACCCGTCCCCGAGCAGGAGTCCGCCATGCGTACGCACTACCCCCGCACCGCGCACCTGCCGTGGTCCCCCGGAGCCACGGCGGACGACGTGCGCGCCCGCGGGACGGCAGCGCTGGCCGGGCGGGAGGTGGTGGTCACCGAGAAGCTCGACGGGGAGAACACCACCCTGTACGCGGACGGGCTGCACGCCCGCTCCCTGGACTCCGGCCACCACCCCTCCCGTGCCTGGGTCAAGGCCCTCCAGGGCCGGATCGGGCCGCGGATACCGGAGGGCCGGCGGATCTGCGGGGAGAACGTGTACGCCCGTCATTCGCTCGGCTACGGGGAACTCGACAGCTGGTTCTACGGGTTCTCGGTGTGGGACGGCGACCACTGCCTGGACTGGGACCGCACCGTCCGGTTCCTGCACGGTCTCGGCGTCCCCGTACCCCGGGTGCTGTGGCGCGGGACCTACGACGAACGCGCCCTGCGCCGGCTGCGGATCGACACCTCCCGGCAGGAGGGGTACGTCGTCCGTACGACGGCCGGCTTCGACCGTGCGGACTTCGGGCGGTACGTGGCCAAGTGGGTGCGCGGCGGGCACGTGCGGACCGATGCGCACTGGATGTACGCGCCCGTGGTGGTCAACGGGCTCGGCCCCGCCGCCCCGCTGTGGGCCGTCCGCTCCGGGGCGGACCCCGACGCCGGTGGGCTGCTGTCCGCTCTCGGCATGGACGCGGCGGTCCCCCCGCAGGACGAGGCGGCCGTCGCCGCGGTCACGGCCCGGCTCGACGGCGCCGGGCGCACCGGGGAGGCCCGGCTGGCCGGCGTCCTGGCCGCCGCCCTGCGCCGCGAGCCCCGGGCCACCCTCGGGGCCCGGCTCGCGGCGGGGCCGCTCGGGATGCGGACGGCGCGGCGGGTGGCGGACCTGGTGGGGCTGTACCCGGTGCTGCGCAGGCCCTTTCCGGAGGAGGAGCGGCGGGCCGGGCTGGTCCGGCTGGCCGCGGCGGCCGACCTGGGGGTGCTGCACGCCCTGGCGGCGGCCCTGCCGGAGCTGTCGGCCGGGGAGGCCGAGTGCGTGGAGTGGTCCGCGCTGTGCGCCGAGGAGGCCGGCCTGCTCGGGCCGGACCCGCTGGGCCCGCTGCGGGCCGGGATGCGCGAGGCCCTGGGCGCTCTGGACCCCGACGCCGCCGACCGCTGCTGGGCGGAGGCACGCGAGGCCTTCGGCCGGGGTGCGCTGGCCGCCGCGCACACCACCTCCGCCGCGTCTGCCACCGTCTCTGCCTCCACCGTGTCTGCCTCCGCCGCGGCCTCCGCCGCCTCGGCCGCCGTCGAGGAGGCCGTGGCCGCGACCTGGCGGTGGCGGGACGGGGCGGCGTACCCGCGGCTGGTCCAGCTGTGCGGGCCCTCGGGCAGCGGGAAGAGCACCTTCGCGCGGACCCTGACGGGGGTGGACGCGTACATCGCCCTGGACGACCTGCGCGAGGCCCGGGGTGCGCGCGCCGACCAGCGGGCCAACCCCGAGGTGCTGCGGGAGGGCCTGGACCGGCTCGACCGCGCCCTGGCCGCCGGGGGCACGGTCGTGTGGGACGCGACCTCCCTGACGGAGCAGCAGCGCGGCCTCGCCGGGGCCGTCGCACGGCGCCGGGACGCCCTGGTCACCCGGGTCGTGGCGCTGGTCGGCGAGGAGGAGCTGCGGCGGCGCAACGCGGTGCGCCCGCACCCGGTGCCGGAGCCCGTACTGGGCACGCAGCTGTGCCGGTTCAGCCCGCCCTACCCCGGGCAGGCGCACCGGACCTGGTACGTCGGGGCGGGCGGCACGGTCGAGGACACGGCTGGCTCCCTGGCGGCGACCGGTGAGGGGGAGGCGTTCTGATGCGCACCAGTGAACAGCTCTACCACCAGGTCCGCTGGGACCCCCGCTTCGATCCGGCGCGGTTCACGCTCGGGGTGCTCCAGCGCGGGGCCGCCCCCAAGCGGGTGCCGCTGCCCTCCTTCGTGCCGGGCGGGGACATCCCCTGGCACCGGGTGCTGTTCGTCGAGGCCGACGGCGAGCTGGTGTGGGACCGGGCCCGCGGGCTGGACCTGATCGACTCGACGACGGCCGGGCGGGTGCGCGGCCGCCGGGTGCTGCCCGAGCCCTTCTTCACCGCGCGGACCCCGCACGCCTGGGACCCGGCGGACGGCGCCTGGCGGCCGGTCCAGGCGGGTCCGGCCGCGTACCCGCCGGCCCGGGTGCGGCTGCTGACCTGGAACACCCTGTGGGACCGGTACGACGCCCCCCGCATCGCCACCGCCCGGCGCAGGCCGATGCTGCTGGCGGACCTGGCGGCGGCCGACGCCGATGTGATCGCCCTCCAGGAGGTGGAACCGGCCCTGCTCGCCCTGCTGCTGGCCGAGCCGTGGGTGCGGTCCGGGTACACCCTGGGCACCGATCCGGACGGCGCGGACGTGGCGGACAGCGGGCTGCTGGTGCTGAGCCGGCTTCCGGTGCGCGAGGCGGGGCTGCACGTGCTGGGCCGGCACAAGGCGGTCGCCGCCGTCGCCGTGGACACGGCCGGCGGACCCCTGGCCGTCGCCGCGACGCACCTCAGCAGCGACCACTCCGAGAACGGCGCGGGCCGCCGGGTGACCGAACTGGCCCGCCTGGCCGAGGGGCTGGGCGGGATCGGCGCGGGGCTCGCGCTGCTCGGGGACTTCAACGACGGCCGCACCGGCGCCGAGGGGCCTGCGGCCGCGCTGGGGCTGCGGGACGCCTGGGCGGAGGTGCACGGCCCCGCCGACGACACGCCCACCTTCGACCCCGGGGTCAATCCGCTGGCCGCGGTCGGCTCCCTGACGGGACGGGCGGGCCGGATCGACCGGATCCTGCTCTCCTCGGGCGCGGGCGCCCGGGTGCGGGAGGCCGCGCTGCGGGGCGACTCCCCCGCGCCGGACGGGCTGTTCCCCTCCGACCACTTCGGGGTGGAGGCCACCGTGGAGTATGGGGCGACCGACGCGGGCGACGCGCTGCCGGGCGAGGCGGCGACCACGCGGACGGCCGTGGCCTGGCTCCCGCCGCACGATCCGGCGGTCGAGGAGCTGCGCCGGGCCCACGACCCCGGGGTGGCGCGCTGGCCGGCGCACGTCAACCTGCTGTTCGGCTTCGTACCGGAGTCCTCGTTCGCGCGGGCGCTGCCCCTGCTGGCCGAAGCCGCGGCGCAGGGGCGGCCGTTCACTGCCCGGCTGGACGGCGTGCACTCCTTCGGGCGCCGCGAGGACGCCGTGCTGTGGCTGGACCCGGCGGCCGGTGAGGGCGGGGACGGCCCCTGGCAGGAGCTGCGCCGGGCCCTCGCCGACCGCTTCCCGGGCTGCCGGGGCCGCTCCACGGGATGGACCCCGCACCTGACGCTGGGCCGCAGCGGGGACCCCCGGCGCGCGGAACGGGAGTTCGCGCAGCGTCTCGGACCGGGCGGGCGGACGGCCCGCGTCGGGGAGCTGGCGGTGCTGTCGCGACGCGGGGACGGCCCGATGCGGGTCCGGGCGGTCGTGGAACTGGGCACCGGCACCTGGCGGTGGGCGGAACCGGAGGCAACGCCCGGCGAACCGGCCGACCCCCCGGAGCCGTCGCGCCCCCGAGCCCCGGAGCCCCCTCGGCCGGCGGAGTCCGGCGGTCCGGAGAACGCCCGGAAGGCTTCCGGCTCCCGGGCGGCAGGCGGCGTCGTGGGTGTGGGGGACGCTGAGCGGATCACCGCGCGGCTCGCGGGGGCGCTGTCCGGGGCGGTGGTGCGGGTGGCCGGGTCGCGGGCGATGGGGTGTGCCCCGGCGGGGGCCGACCTGGACCTGGTGGCGGTGCTGCCGGGGGCGGCCGACGCCGGGGCGGTGCGGGCACGGGTGGCGGCCGCGCTCCCGGAGGCGGAGCGGCTGCGGGAGGTGACGGGGGCGCGGGTGCCGGGGCTGCGGCTGCGTGCGTCCGGGCTCGACGTGGACCTGGTGGTGGTCGGGGCCGGCGGGCTGGATCCGGCCCGGGCCGTGGAGCGGCGGGCCGAGCTCGGCGAGGCGGCCGCGGTGGCGCTGAGCGCCGTCTCCGACGCCGAAGCCGTACGGGCGGCCGTGGGCGCGGAGCACGCCGCCTTCGCCGGGCTGGCGCGGGAGGTCAAGGCCTGGGCGCGGGCCCGGGGGCTGGACTCGGCGCCCTTCGGCGGCCTGCCCGGGCTGGCCTGGACGGTGCTGGCGGCGCGCACGGTACGGGAGGCCGCGGACCGGTCGCCCGCGGCGCTGCGGCGGGAGTTCTTCGGGACGTGGGCCGCCTGGGACTGGAGCGAGCCGGTGTCCCTGGACCCGGAGGCCGACGCCGCTCCGGGTCCGGACCCGGTCACGGTCCTGACGCCCTCGGCTCCGGTCCGCAGCTGCACCGCCCAGGTGGGGGCGGGCCTGCGGGACCTGCTGGTCCGGGAGCTGTACGAGGCCTGGGAGCGGCTGGAGGCGGAGCCGGAGGGACTGCTGCCGGCGGCCCCGCCGCACCGGCGGCACGCCGCCTGGGCGGTGGTGAGCGTACGGGCGGACACGGTGCGGGAGTTCGAGGAGCACCTGGGCCGGGCGCGGGGCCGGATGCGGGGACTGCTCGCCGCCCTGGAGGAGGCCGGGCTCCCGGAGGCCCACGCCTGGCCGCGCCCCTTCGCACGCTCCGGGACCCTGGCCCGCTACGCGGTCGGCCTGGGGTCCGCCCCGCCGGACGCCACCGCCCTGGCCGCCCTCACGGGCCCCTGGGCGGCGACCCTGCCGGGGGTGACGGTGACCCGCGCGGACGGCGGCGAGGTCCCGGACCTGCCCTGATCCGGTGGCGGCCGCACATCCGCTCCCCCGGCCCTGCGCGGGCCGGGGCCGGCGGCCGAACTCCCGGCCGTGCTGCCGTTGTTGCCGCTAGGGCCTGTCGTCAAGGTCCCGTCAGCCCCGCGACGCTCCCCCGGCTACCGCTGGGAGGTGCCCCCAGGCACGCGCTCTCGCCGCACCAGGAGCACGCACCAGACGCCGCGGGGCCGCCCTCCGGGCGACGACGGGACTTTGACGACAGGCCCTGGTGGCGTCCCGCGCGGACCCGGCCGGGGCGGCGGCACGGTCAGAGGTCGATGACGATCTTTCCGGCGGTGTGGCCGGCCTGGCTGAGGGTGAAGGCCTCGGCGAGGCCGGAGAGCGGGAAGGTCTCGGCCACCGTGACCGTCAGCCGGCCCTCGTCGGCGAGCCGGGCCAGTGCCGCAAGGTCCTCGCCGACGGGGCGGACCCACATCCACTGGCCGCCCGCCCCCAGCACCGTGTGGTCGGCGATGGAGGCGTGCCGGCCGCCGTCGGCGAGCACGGCCGTGGTGACGTCCAGCACCCCGCCGACGAAGTCGGCGACCACGCTCACGCCCTGCGGGGCCAGGGCCCGGACCCGCTCGGTGAGCCCGTCCCCGTAGGCGACGGGCTCGCAGCCCAGCTCCCGCAGCCGGTCGTGGTTGCGGGGCGAGGCGGTGCCGATGACGCGGGCGCCGAGGGCGCGGGCGATCTGCACGCCGAACGAGCCGACCCCGCCCGCGGCGCCGTGGACGAGGACGGTGTCCCCCTCGCCGGTGCCCAGGCGGGTCAGCAGCTGATAGGCGGTGAGCCCGGCCAGCGGAAGGCCGGCCGCCTGCCGCCAGTCGAGCGAGGCGGGCTTGCGCGCGAGGGCCCGTACGGGAACGGAGACGAACTCGGCGAAGGTGCCGCCGTGCACATAGTCCTTGCGGGCGTACGCGATCACCTCGTCGCCTTCCGCGAACTCGGGGACGTCGATGCCGACCCGCTCGACGGTCCCGGCCACGTCCCAGCCGGGGACCACCGGGTACACGACGTCCATGAGGCCGTCGAGACCGCCCGCCATGATCTTCCAGTCGACGGGGTTGACCCCCGCGCACCGCACGCGGACGAGGACCTCGCCGGGGGCGACCTTGGGGACCGGGAGCCTGGTCTCGGCCAGCACCTCCGGCCCGCCGTACGTCTCGTACGCCATCGCCCGCATCGTGGGCCGACCGTCCTGGGGTTCCTGTGACATGGGTGTGCCCTCTCGGTGAACCGGCGGAACCACCCCTTCCCCATCCCACCACGAACCGGGCGGCGGGCCCCGGCGCAACACGGGCGGCGCCGGAACCGGCCGCCGGCTCACTCGTACTCGGTGCCGCCCTTGCGCGTCAGGTAGGCCGGGCTGACCGCCTTGGCGATGGCCCGGCCGCCGACGACCGGGCTGTACCGCTCGGTGGCCGGCCGGATGACCACGCCCTCGCGCAGGTGCAGGCCCCGCCCGGAGACGGTCTCCCGCCCACTGGCCAGCTCCAGCACGGTCTCCAGGGCGTAGGGCCCCGTGTAGAGCCGGGGCACCAGCGGGAGTTCGCCGTCCTGCAGCACCTGCGCCGGGTCCAGCCAGCGCACCTGCCCGTCCATCTCGGCGCAGACGTCGAAGACGGCGAACCCGGGCGGGGTGTCGGCGGCCCGGGCCTGCGCCCCGTACGGCAGGTCCTGCACGCCGGCTCCGTAGACCTCGCCGAAGACGCCGACCCGGGTCGCGCCGAGCCGCTCGGCGAGCCGGGCGGCGGCCCGCTCGACGCCGTGGCCGCGGACGGCCCGCCAGTAGACGTTGCGCTCCTCCTCCTTGAGCGCCAGGCCGCGTGCGCCGAAGCCCTTGGAGGAGACGAGGACCCGGCCCTCCTCGGCCAGATAGGTGACCAGGCAGGCCGTGCCGTGAAGCTTCTCGGTCAGGACGACGGGCTCCCCCGGCTCGAAGATCCCCGGGTAGCGCTGCAGGTTCTCGATGTCCACCCAGGGCAGCAGCCCGGGCGCCGCCTCGACCTCTCCGCTCATCGACGTGGGGACCGGTGGCGACCATTTGACGATGCCCAGGGCCTCGGCGAAGTCGGTGCCCTCCTTCGCGGCCAGCTCCAGGTCCGTCCCGTCGAGCGCACGGGGCCGGCACACCAGCCCCTGCGAGAGCTCTCCGCGCAGCCGGACCGCCCGGACCCGGTCGTGGGAGCTTCCGGCCAGCCGGCCGGTGAGGCCCAGCTCCTCGATGAGGGCGGCGGGCAGGACGGCCTGTTCGGGGATGTAGAGGGCCAAGTCCCCGGTCCGGTAGGCGCCCTTGGCTACGACGGCCCGGTAGAGGCCCACCTGGGCCAGCTCCAGGGCGTCGGCGTTCGGATGCGGGTGGATGGTGAGTTCCTCCACGGTGACGCGCAGGGTGGACATGGCGGCTCCTCGGTTCGGGTCGTCGGTGTTGGTTGCCGGACCACTGTCGGGGCCGCCATTTCCGCTGGTCCACCGGATATTCGGGTGTTAGCCTGCGCCGCGCCCGGCAACCGGCCGCGGCGCAGCACGTCTTGGAGGAGCCATGGAACGCCGACCCGTCACCCTCGTCACCGGAGGCAGCCGGGGGATCGGCGCGGCCGCCTGTGTCCGGCTCGCCGCGGAGGGCCACGACCTGGTGCTGGGCTACGCGCGCGACGAGGAGGCCGCCGAAGCGGTCGCGGAGCGGGTACGGGCGGCGGGCGCGCGGTGCCTGACGGTACGGGGCGACACCTCCCGGGAGGAGGAGGTGGAACGGCTCTTCGACGTGGCCCGGGCCGAACTGGGGCCGGTCACCGGCCTGGTCAACAACGCCGGGGTGACCGGCCCGCTGGGCCGTCTCGCCGACGCCCGGACCGAGGACCTGCGCCGGGTGGTGGAGGTGAACCTGCTGGGGTACCTGCTGTGCTGCCGCCGCGCCGCCCGGGACATGGCTGAGGGCGGCGGGGCCATCGTGAACGTCTCCTCCGCGGCCGCCACCCTGGGCAGCCCGGGGGACTACGTGCACTACGCGGCGACGAAGGCGGCCGTCGACGCCCTGACCGTGGGGCTGTCGAAGGAGCTGGGGCCGGACCGCATCCGGGTCAACGCCGTGGCGCCGGGGATCATCGAGACCGACATGCACGCCGCGATGGGCGACCCGGACCGCCCCGCCCGGGCGGCCGCCACGATCCCGCTGGGGCGGCCGGGACGGCCCGAGGAGGTCGCCGGGGCCATCGCGTGGCTGCTGTCGGCGGACGCCTCGTACACGACGGGGGCGGTCCTGCGGGTCTCCGGCGGCCGCTGACCCCGGGCGCGGTACACCGAACCACCGGGCCGCGCGGGCCCGGCCGGCCCCCGGCTTCAGCCGAAGGCGGCTCGGGTCGCCGGGCCGTAGACACCGTTCGGGTCGCCCTTGATGCCGCGGTCCCGCTGGAGCTGGGAGACCCCGCGCTTGGTCTGGCCGTCGTAGACCCCGGTGATCCGCACGTACGTGAACCCCTGCCCGTAGAGCCGTTCCTGGAGCTCCCTGACCGCGGGCCCCTTGTCGCCCGGGCGCAGGGTGCCGGAGTCCGGCGGCTGGGTCGGCCGGCCGGGCGCGCCGGTCGTGGGGCTCGTCGAGGGCTTCGCGCTGGACGGGGACGCCGAGGGGCTGCGCGTCGGGGCGGAGGCCGAGGGCTTCGCCGTGGCCGCCTGGGCGCGCACCTCGGGGTCCCCGGCGCCCGGGCTGCGGGCGGGCAGCGCCGGCAGGGCCAGGTCCGGGCGGACCGGGGCCGGGTCCTGCGGTTCGGGCCCGCTCGTCAGGAACACCAGCGTTCCCGCCCCGGCGGCCAGCACCACCAGTGCGAGGACGGCCAGGGGCAGCCGGCTCCCCCGCCGTCCGGGCGCGTGACGGGCCCCGGCCGCCACCGGGACGGCCTGGGCTGCGGCCGGCACCCGTGGCAGGGGCTGCGTCGGTTCCTCCCCCGCTTCCGGGACCGTCGGCCAGGCGGGGTACGCCGGGCCGGACGGGCCCTCGGGCGCGGCGACGTAGGGGCGGACGAACAGGCGGTCGTCGGGCTCGGGCCCGCTCTCATCGGGGTGTGGGGACACGGTTGTCTCCCGGCACGGTCGGGGTCGGCGCGGCGGTGCGGCACCGGCCCCCACGCGCCGGTCAGGCCCTGCGCCGCCGCGCGGCCGGGGCCTGGCCCGCTCCCGGGGCCGGCGGAGTGAGCGGGGAGCGGACGGGTATCGGCATCTGGGGCGTCTCCGAAGTGCGGCTCAGGTGGTCGTTCTTGAGCGGACTCTGTCCGTCCGGGGCCGCTCCGGTCAAGCCGCGTGTCCGATCCGCCCCATCCATCCGTTCTCCTTCCTCCGCGCCGGGGCCCGGACCCGGGTTCGGGTTCGGGTTCGGGCCCCGGCGGAGGTGGACGGTCACCGTGAGGGCGGCGAGGAGCATCAGGGCGGCACCCGTCAGCGGGGCGGCGGGCACCGAGACGCGGTCCACGGCGAGTCCGCCGGCCAGTGCCCCCGCCGCGATGGCGAAGTTGAACATGGCCACCATCAGCGCGGACGCGGCCTCGGCGGCCCGGGGCGCGGCCCTGAGCATCCAGCCCTGGAGGCTGACGGAGACGCCCCCGTAGGCCAGGCCCCAGAGCATCAGCAGCCCGGTCCCGGCGACGGGCCCCGGCAGGACGGCCGTCAGCGCCAGCACCACCGTGAGGGTGGCGCTGACGGTGAGCAGCGTGCGGCGCGGGTCGCGCGGTCCGGCCAGGAAGTTGCCGGCGACTCCGGCGAGGCCGTAGCCGAGGAGCAGGGTGCTGACGAGACCGGTGTCGACGCCGGAGACGTCGCGTAGGAGGGGGCGGACGAAGGTGTAGGCGGCGAACTGGCCGGTGACCACCAGGAAGGTCACGGTCACCCCGGTGCGGACCCCCGCGTCTGTCCGCAGCAGGGCGGGCAGTTCGGCGAACGTGACGGGCGTGGCCGGGGGCAGGGCGGGCAGGAGCAGGAGCAGGGCGGCCAGGGTGAGCGCGCCGAGGGCGCCGACGGCCGCGAAGGCCGTCCGCCAGCCGCCGAGTTCGCCGAGGAGGGTGCCGGCGGGGACCCCGAGCACCGAGGCGGTGGGGACACCGCCGAATATCAGGGCCGTGGCCCGGCCGACCCGGTGAGCGGGGACCAGCCGGACGGCGAGGCCGCCCGCGATGGCCCAGAACCCGCCGACGCTGATGCCGACGAGCAGCCGGGCGGCCAGGACGACGGCGAAGCCGGGGGCGAGCGCGGCGGCGAGGTTGGCGGCGGCCATCAGGCCGATCAGCGCGCACAGCACCTGCCGCCGGTCGAGCCGGGCGGCGCCGACGGTGACCAGGGGCGCGCAGAAGCCGGCGACGAGCCCGGGGACGGTCACCATCAGGCCGGCGGTGCCGTCGGAGACCCGGAGGTCGGCGCCGACGGAGGTGAGCAGTCCGACGGGCAGGAGTTCGGAGGTGATCAGGCAGAAGATCGCGAGGGAGACGGCGGCGACGGCCGCCCACCCCTTCGCGGGACGGACGCCGGACCGGGGAACGCCGGGTGAGGCAACGGCGGACCGGGGAGCGCGGGTCGGGGCAACGCTGGACGGGGGAACGCTGGACGGGGGAACGCTGGACGGGGGAACGCTGGACGCGGCTGGTTCGGTCATGCTCGGCACTCCGTACGGGGTGAAGGCGGACGGACGGTTGGGGGTCCCCCCGGACGGAGTCTGGGGGAGGGGCACGGCGGCACCAGGTCCCGGGGGTCGCGCCGCCCCCGTCGCCCGCACTGCCGTGCCGTGCCGATCGCGTTCGTGCCCATTCTGCGGCCGTCCGGCCGCTTTCCGTCCGGCCTGTGGAGAATCGGTTCTCCGTGGGTGCGGGGCGGTTCCCCCGCCACTCCCGCTTCACCCGGATGCGTGACGGGCGCCACGGCTCCGGCCCGGACTACGGCATGGTGGTCGGGTGCTGTTGCGCCGGGCCGCCCTGCCCCTCTCCCTCCTGGCCCTCCTGGCGAGCGCCGGCTGTGTCTCCGTCGGCCCGGAGCACGGTGCACCGCGCCCCGCCCGGGGTTCCGCACCGCCCGCCGGGGCTCCGGACGCCGGGCGCCCCGCCCCGGCCCCGCCCGCCCGGCCCCTCCCCCTGGGCGAGGTCCCGGAGCCTTCCCCCGACCCCGACCCGGCCCCCGCCCCGGCACCCCCCGTCCGCAAGGCCCGCCCGCCCGCCCCGCGCGCGGCGAAGCCCGCCCCGCCCCGCCGCGCCAGACCCCCCAAGCCCGCGCCCCCGCGCCGCGCGATCCCTCCCGTGCCGCGCGGGGAGGAACTGTGCGAGTCCGCGGAGGGGACGCTCCCGCCGTCCATCGTCGACCTCTGCGTCCGCCAGTACGGCAGCTGACCGGCGCACGCCGGCCTGCCCGGAGGAGCGGGACCGCTGGGTCACCGACTTCCAGGAGCCGTCGGCCTCCTGAGCGCCGCGCACCGGCCGCGCACCGTCCGCCGGGCCGTCTGCCGGGCCGTCCGCAGCCGGCGCACCGCGCCGTGGCCGCGCCTGCTCCATTCGGCGCGCGGCAGCCCGGCATGCCGCCCGCCGCCGGTGATCAGGGCGTTGACCGGGGCGTGCGGGTCGGCGCCCATCCCCTTGGCGGCCAGGATCCCGACCGCGAGCGGTACGAGGGCCACGGCGAGGGCGGAGCCCGCGCAGGTCAAGCGCTGCAGGCGGGGGCGGGGGGATCGCGAGGTCATGCCGTCATTCCAGCAGCGGCCGCGCCACGGGGAATCGGCGCGGGTACTCAGGCCGTTGGACCGGGGTACTCAGGCGAGGGAGGTCGGGCGTGGTGGCGGAACCCCAGGGGCAGGGCTTCGAGCCCGCGACGGGCGACGGCGCGGAGCCGTCGGGCGCAGAGCGGGCGGCGCAGCTGCGCACCGCGTACGAGGGGCTGCTGCAGATCCGCCGCCTGCTGACGGGATCCACCTCCACGCCCGCCCCGTGGGAGCTGCGGGTGATACCGCGGGCGGTGGCCCTGGTGCTGGAGGCGGCGGGGTTCCCGCCGTCGGCGGTGGACGCCGGCGGGCGGCGCAGCCGCACGGGCTACCGGGTGGCGTCCGGGGCGCGGGGGCTGGTCGAGGTCACCTGGGCGGGCCCGCCCGGCAGCGGCGCCGCCGGGGAGGAGGCGGAGCGTCTGGCGGCGTGCGCGGCGGAGCTGGAGCGCCACGGCTGGGACTGCCTGGTCTACCGGGGTCCGCGCGGGCGCCGCTTCCTGGAAGTGGGCGCGCCCCACCCCGGAGGGTGAGGCAGGGTCAGGGCGCGCCGAAGGTGAGCGCCAGCCGCGGCGTCGCCTCGCCCGCCGCCGCCTCCGAGGGCCACAGCCACAGGGCGTCGGTCCCGGCGCTGGTCAGCGCCAGGCTGTAGGGGCCGCCCAGCGCGCCGGCCACGGCGGCGGTGTTCAGCCCGGCGGTGTGGACCGCCGAGCCGTCCGGGATCCCGGGGAACGCGCCGAGCGCCGGGGCGCCCGTGCCCGGGCGGTTGGCGTACGTGGTCCCGGCTTCCGTCCAGGCGCCGGTGACCGGTACCACCGAGACGGTGTCCGTGGTGCCGGCGCCCGCCATGGTGCTGGTCTTCACGCTGAGCGTGGCCGACTTGAGCACCTTGCCCGCCGGGGCGGCCGGCAGGTCGAAGCGCAGGTAGCTGGTGTAGAGGGAGGTCCCGCGGACGGCCAGGGAGCCGGAGGTGCCGTAGTTGGCGTCCGGGGCGCCCGCGTTGGCGTAGGTGTCCTCGGCCGCGGTGCCCTGGACGGTGGAGTCCGCCGGGGCGGAGGCGAGGGCGTAGTGGTTCTGCACCTGCGCCGCGCTCAGGACGGTCGGGTAGACGGCCGTCTCGTCCATCAGGCCGGCCCAGTGCTCGCTCGTGGGGCGGTCCGGCCAGCCGCCGAGCCCGTCGAAGCCGACGCGCCAGTAGCCCGTGTAGTTCTCGTGGGTGGTGACGTTCAGGGTGCCCCGCTGGACGCCGTCCACGTACAGGGTCATGCCGCCGGGGCCCTGGGTGGCGACGACGTGGTGCCACTTGTCGTCGTTGAAGGCGGCGGCGGTGGTGATGGTGCGGGTGGCGCCGGTGTAGACCCCGTAGACCAGCCGGCCGTCGTCGGTCATGTAGACGTGCTTGTCGTACTGGCTGCTGCCGTTGATCTGCCGGCTGCCGAAGCCGACGAGCTTGCCGCCGCGGGTGGTGTTCGTCTTGAACCAGGTCTCGATGCTGTAGGTGCTGCCCACCGTCTGGCGGCGGTCGCCGTACACGTGGGCGTCGGTGCCGTTGAAGCCGATCGCCGTGCTCGCGCCGGCCACCGCCCCGGGGCTCTGGCGCAAGGCCGGGCCGTTGTGGTGCACGCCCGCCTGGTTGCCGTCGGAGGAGTCGGCGACGTACGGCAGCACGGCGTCGTCGTAGCGCCAGTACAGCTGGGCGCCGTCCGCCCGGACCTGGTTGGCGTAGGCCTCCGGCGAGGTCGGCACGGTCACGCTCGCCGGGGCGGAGAGGGCACTGGTGTTGCCCGCCGCGTCGGTGGCCGTCACCCGGTAGGTGTACGACTGGCCGGGCTGGACGGTGGTGTCGGTCCAGGAGGCCTGCGGACGCTTGAAGAACAGCGAGTCGGCGGTGACCGTGCCGATCGGGGAGGCCGCGCCGTTGCGGTAGATCCGGTAGGTGAGTGCGCTGTCGTCCAGGTCCAGGCTGGTGCGCCAGCGCACCTGCACCTCCCCGGGCCGCACGCTCGCCGCGCCGGCCAGCGGAACCGTCGGGGCCCCCGTGTCACCGGTGGAGGAGAAGCGCGTGAGGCTCTGCTGGGCCGTCCCGTTGACGGTGGTGAACTCACCGCCCACCCACAGGTACTGCGTACCGCCCTTGGAGCCGACGGTCATCACGCGCGGCCCGATGCCCTCGCCGACGCCGTCGTTGGTGTCGGGCGCCCAGCCCAGCTTGCCGACGCTGGTGGTGGGCTGCGCCAGCAGGTGGTGGCGCTGGCCGTCGGGGTACTCGCCGACGCTGGAGCAGTCGTGCGCGTGCGAGGCGCTGTAGAGCACGTTCTGGTACGGCAGCACGGCCTGGGTGGCCCCCAGGCAGGTGTCGCGCCAGCGCTGGCCGAAGTCGGAGAGGTCGAGGGCGATGCGGCCGTCGAAGACCCCGCCGCCGGTGCCCTCGTTGGCGGTGTAGAAGCCGGTGGCGTCGGTGGCGATGTCCTTGACCACCGAGTTGGTCTCGATGAAGCCCGGGTAGCCCTTGGTGAGGGCGCCGGTGGCGGAGTCGACGACGGCCAGGGCGTGCGTGCTGGTGCCGTTGACGGTGAAGAAGTCGCCGCCGAGCAGGACGTTCCTGCCGTCCGGGGTGACCTCGACGGCACGGCCCGGCTCGTCCGCGTTCGCCGTGAAGGGGCGCAGCGCGCCGTCCGCGGCTGCGACGGCGGCGAAGCGCTGCCTGGGCTGCCCGTTGACGTTGAGGAAGTCGCCGCCCGCGTAGACGGTGTCGCCGGTGACGGCGATGGCCCGTACGGTGGCCGCGAAGGCGGGGCGGAAGGACGGCTTCACGGTGCAGGTGGCCACGTCGATGGCGGCCATGCTGGAGACCGGGGTGCCGTTGACGGCGCCGAAGTAGCCGCCCGCGTAGAGGGTCTTCTTGTCCGGGGACAGGGTGAGCGCGCGGACGGTCGCGGTGCCGCTGCCGATGGTGAAGGACAGGGTGCAGGAGGTCGGGGCGCCCGTCGCCGCGTCGAGGGCGGCGAAGTTCACCGCCGGCCGCTCACTGCCGGCCCCGCCCGCGGGCGGGCGGACGGCGGAGAAGGTCCCGCCGGCGAAGACGGTGCCCCCGGCCTCGGCGAGGGCCCAGACGATGCCGTTGGGCTGCCAGGTGGGCAGCGCGTCGGCGGTGAAGGCCACGGGCGGGGTGACGGCCGCGGCCTGCGGGGCGAGCCCGAGCCCCACGAACGCCCCCGTGCCGGCCAGGGACAGGGCGAGAGCGGCTGCCGGCCCTCTGGATCTGCGCATGAACCCCCCAGTTCGGTGTGTCCGTTGTCCGTACGGGCGCACCCTAGGTCGAATTCCCGCACCGGGCACCAGACTTGACGTATCGCATGCCGAACGGCGGCCGGGCCGGAGGGCCCTCAGCCGGCCGGCAGCGCCCGGCACAGCAGGGATGCCGGGGAGGGGCGGAAACCGGCCCGGGCGGTGAAGGCGATGCCCGCCGCGTACTCGGTGGGCAGGCACTGGCCCTTGTAGTGGCCTGAGGCGTAGTCCCCGCCCGGGTTCCCGGCCGGGCGGGCGTCGCCCCGGTCGAACCAGACCGTACGGCCGGCGCCGGCGAGGGGGACGCGGGCCGGGGCGCACAGGGCCGCCGAGACCCGGTCGCCGCGCAGGCTGTACCCGGTGAGGAACTGCCCGGCCGGGCACTGGAGCTTCGTGTAGCCGGTGGCCCAGTCCCCGCCCGCCGGGACGTACGTCTCGTCGCGGACCACGGTCTGGCCGCCGCCCGGGGCGCGCAGGTCGGAGGTGGAGCACAGCCCGCGCCCGCCGGTGTGGCTCAGGCCCGCCAGGCGCGCGCCGTCGGGGCAGACGGCCTTGCGGGCGCCGCTGTCCCAGTCCCCGGCGGCGCGGGTGAGCAGCGAGGCGTTCTGGTCCCGGTGGTCGGTGCTGAGCTGGTACCAGGCGGTGGTGGCGGGGACCGGCCCGGTGCGGCCCGCGGCCGAGACGAGCGCGGTCCAGGGGGCGGTGCGCCAGTCTGCGGGGTCGAGGACCCCTCCCCCGGACTCCGTCCGGGGGGACCCCCACCGTCGGCCGGTGTTGTCGTAGCGGAGCATCGCCCAGCTGTCGCCGCCGGGAGCGCCCTGTGCGGTGGTGCTCCAGCCGACGAGGGGCCAGTAGGCGAAGTCGGCGTCGGAGGCGGCCAGGTAGCCGGTCATGTTCTGGAACCAGGCGCGCGGGGCGGCGCCGGTCTCGTCGGCGCCGATGCCGAACTCGCTGATCCACACCGGGGCGGTGAAGTGGGCGCCCGTCTCGGCGGAGACGAAGAACGCCTGGTCGTAGAGGGTCTGTTCGAGCTCGGCCCGGCTCATGTCCTGGTAGCGGGCGTCGTGTGTCTCGCCGAGGCCGGTGGCGCCGCTGTGGTGGGGGCCGGTGTAGCCGTAGAAGTGGGCGGAGTAGACCAGCTTGTTCGAGACGACGAGGGTGTGGGAGAGGGTGCGGACGGGGGTGAGGGCGGGGCGGCCGTGCGGGAGTCCGTCGGCGGGGATGCCCGTCCAGTTGATGCCCTCGACGACGATGAGCAGGTTGGGGTTGGCCTCCGTCAGGATCCGGTCGGCGGCCTCCTCGGAGGCGGCCTGCCAGTCGTGGCCGTCGCCCAGGCCCCAGTTGGGGTCGTCCCAGGTGTCGCGGCGGACCTCGTTGTACAGGTCGGCGCCGACCACGCGGGGGTTGTCGCGGTAGCGGCGGGCGAGGAAGACCCAGTCGTCGGCCCACTGGGCGGTGGAACGGCTGCTGTTCCACCGCTCGTTGCCGTCGAGACCGCAGCACCAGCGGGTGGTTCCGGTGTGGTTGTTGAGGATGACGGCGAAGCCCGCGTCGGTGAGGGCCGAGACCACGGCGTCGTAGACCTGGAGCGGGGTGCGGCCGCGCAGCGCCGAGTTGGCGGCGACGGCCGCGTCCGGGACGGGGGCGGTGGTGTGCAGCATCTCGTTGGAGAAGGGCAGCCGGACGCTGTTCAGCCCGAGCGCGCGGAAGTCGGCCAGCAGGGCGGGCAGGGGCACCCGGTCCAGGCCGAGGGGGATGCCGTGCGAGTCCTGGCCCGCGTGGTGGTTGGCGGGGTCGGCGATGTTCCCCGAGCCGTTCCAGGAGCCCTGGGCGCCGTCCCAGTTGCCGGAGCGCAGGCGGAAGCGGTTGCCCTGGGCGTCGACGATGTACCGGCCCCGGGTCGAGAGCGGGGGCGTCCACGGCGCGGGGTCGGAGGCGGCGGGCGCCGTGGCCGGGGCGGCCGGTGCGGCGGCGAGTGCGGGGGCGGCGCCCGGCAGGACGACGCCGCCCGCCAGGAGCAGCACGATCGACAGCACCCGTACGAGGCTCTTCATCTGGCTCCCGCCCGATCCGGCCGCCCCCGTCCGGGCGGCTGCGGCGGACAAGTTACCGGCCGGTCGCTCGGGAGGGAAGGTACGGGCGCACCCCGGTCGTGGGGCGTCAACGGGGCGGGCCCGCGCGGGCCCTTCCCATGGGTGACCCCCGGCAAAACCGCCCCGGCCGGGGCCGGACCGCTCTACCGTGCCCTGAGGGGTCGGGCCGAAGGACCGGAGGGCGGGGCTGATGGACGAGGAAGAGGACATGCGGCTGGCGGAGATCACCCCGGAGATCTCCCGCCGCACGCTGGCGATGCTGCGCGGGCTCGCCGGGCTGGAGCCTGCGGAACGGGTGCCCGAGGACGCCATGGCCGTGGCCGACGCGATCCTCGCCGAGCACGGTACGGACGGGCTGAGGGTGCTGGTGATGACCCTGGCCGCCTGGGCGACGGCGCAGATCGAGAACGTGGCCGAGCTCAGCGGGCGCAGCCACGAGGCGGTGCTCGACGCGATGGAACTGGCCTGCCTGGAGGCCAACGCCGACGACTAGGGCCTACGCCCGGGAACGCGAGCCGAGGGTGTGGCGGGCGCCCGCGGCGGGCCGTGGCGCCGTGCGGCGGCCTCGCGGGGGCAGCGGCGCGAGTGCGCCCCGGGAGGACCGGGGCGCGGCCTGGCTCACGGGCCAGACGGCACCGGGGAGCGCCCGTGCCGGCGGGTCCGGGCGGCCGGTGGTCCGCCGTATGCGGCTTTCCGGCCCGGGTCGGCGACACTGGGGGGACCAGAAGGTTGCGGGGGGTCCTGAACGGAGGCCGTCGTGAGCACACCTTCCCCCATCCGGATCGCCGCCGTACTGTCCGCCGAACACCGCGGCCGGCTGATGTCCTACGCACGTGAGGTCAATTTCCCCGAGGGCGCCCGGATCTTCGAAGAGGGCGGCCGGGCGGAGGCCTTCTGGATCGTGCGCTCCGGCACGGTGACCCTGGAGGTCCCGCTGCCCTCCGGCGGCCACCGGGGTGCCGCGGCCGTCGAGAGCCTCGGCCCCGGCGAGCTCGTCGGCTGGTCCTGGCTGTTCCCGCCGTACACCTGGCAGCTGAGCGCCGAGGCCATGACCCCGGTACGGGCCTACGAGTTCGACGGGGCGGCCGTCCGGATGCTGATGGACGCCGACCCGGCCTTCGGCTCGGCCATCGGCCACTGGGTCGGGCGGATCCTCGCGGTCCGGCTCCAGCAGACCCGCACCCGCCTCCTCGACCTCTACGCCCCCCGCCCGACCGCCACCCGCTGACTCCTCGGGGCGGCCCCCGGCCCCCGGAGGCGCTTCCCACCCGTCACACCGGCCCCTCACGGGTCCCGCGCGGGGAAGGTGTTCGGCCGATTCCCGGAATCCCTCCTTCACAGGTCACGACGGCGGAGGTCGCTGCGGACTGCACTCATGCGCTCACGAACGGTGACGAGAAATGGCGGTACGAACGGGCGTTCTCACCCCGGATGGGCAAGACTCCCGTCCGCTATCCGAAACACCGACCCGAGGAGTGTTCGAAATGCGGTCCATCACCAGGAGCCTGGGACTGGCCTCCGGAGCAATGGCGCTCACCGCCCTCACCGCCCTGGCCGGGACCGGAGCCGCCGACGCGGCACCGGCCGGAACGCAGAGCCTGTACGCCCCCTCCGCACTCGTGGTCAGCGTGACGGCCGGTCAGGACGCCGTCGGCGGGACCGTACTGCGCGCGGTGACCCTCGTGTGCGCGCCGCGCCCGGGCGGAACGCACCCCTCGCCGGCCGCCGCCTGCGCCGAGCTGAAGGCGAACGGGGCGTCGCTGGACGCGCTCGCCGCTCCCCGCCCCGACTCCGCGTGCACCCGGGAGTGGAACCCGGTGACGGTCACCGCCGACGGGGTGTGGCAGGGGAAGCGGATGAGCTACACCTACACCTTCGGCAACCCCTGCGGGCTGCGCAGCAGCACCGGCGTGCTCTTCGGCATCTGAGCCCCCGCGTGGGGGTGACACCCCCGCGGACCGGCCGGGCGGCGCCGCCGACCGCCGCCCGGCCCCCGCGGCCCCGGCCCCTCAGCCCAGTTCGAGGCTGGTGACCCCGTACAGCCCGGACAGGTCCAGCTCGGGCGCCGGGCCGGTGTACATGCGGGCGGTCTCGAAGGCCGGGACCAGCCCCAGCCGGGCCGCCACGGCGGCCGCGGCCGGGTTCACGTCGGGCACGTCCACCGCAACCTCCCCGCCGGGGGCGTGCCCGGCGAGCCGCCGCACCAGGGCGGCGGCCACCTCCGGTGTGGCCGCGTACAGGGGCCCGATCCGCGCGGCGGAGCTACAGGGGCGGACCACGCCCAGGCCCTCGATCCGCCCGTCGCGGACGGCGGCGAGGGCGGTCCGGCCGGGCAGGGAGGTCCAGGCGGAGAGGAAGGCGTCGCGCGCCTCGGGGAAGAAGGACCGGTCGTAGGCGGCGAGCCGGACGAAGGGCAGCGAGGCCGCGTCCACGATCTCCACCCCCCGGTCGTCCCCGGGCTCCGGAACGCCCTGGTAGCGCATGTTCGTCCAGGCGGAACGGAACCCGGACTTGCGGTAGTTGTCCTGCTGCTCGACCACCCCGTCCAGGCCGACGAGCCGTCCGTCGAGCCGTTCCATCCCGGCCCGCCACAGCCGGATGCCGTAGCCGCGGCCGCGCACGTCGGGGCGGGCGATGTAGAAACCGATGAACCCGAAGCCGCTGCCGTAGCGCACGGCGGAGATGCAGGCGACCGGGTCCCCGTCGAGCCGTCCGACGAGGAAGCCCTCCGGGTCGGCGACCGCGAAGGCGAAACGGTCGCTGTCCCCCGGGTTCCAGCCTTCCCCGTCGGCCCAGGTGCGCAGCATCTCCATGTCGGCGGCGCTCGCGCCGGTGATCTCGAAGCGTGTCATGCCGGGTGTTCTACCCCGGATCTCACCCCGCGCAGATCACGTCGTCGAGGGTGATCGGGCGGGAGTCCGTGCGGACGTACGCGGTGAAGGTGTCGGTGACCCCGGACGGCCAGGTGGTGGTGACGGTGGCCCAGCCGACGAATGCGGACGGGGCGGCGGTGGCCTGGCCGACGGTGATGGACTGCGGGGTGCCCGGGCGGCAGAGCAGGACGTCGGTCTCCGGGAAATGCGCCTGTTTGTCCTTGAGCAGCTGCGAGACCCGGTTGACCCGGTCCTGTTCCGAGGGCCCGTGGTTGCCGTAGAAGGCCCGCAGGAAGCTGGTGATCTCCTCCGTGGTGTGCCTCTGGAGCCGGCGGGGCTGCGGATCGTCCGGGGCGTGCACCCGGAGCCGGCCGGGCTGCGGATCGGCGAGGGCGGCCGCCGGTGCCGACGACGCGACCAGGGTGATCAGGGCGGACACGGCGGCGAGCAGCAGGGCGCCGGAGCGGTGTGGGGTGAGCGTCATGTCCGGTATGTAACCGGCGGCCGGGCCCGTCTGCCGGGGGCGAGGCAGGTTCTCACTCCGGTGGGCGTGGAGATTCACCGCAGAAACGCCCCTCCGCTTGCGCCGACCGGCTCCGGGTGCCTTGCCGGGGCGGGCCCGGAGGGGAAATCGTTCGCGGGCCGGGGCGGGCGCTGTCTAGGGTCGGCGCATGGGGAAGCAGCTTGTCGCAGTGTTCAGCGGGGCCGGGATGTCCACCGATTCCGGGATTCCGGACTACCGGGGGCCGCAGGGGCTCTGGCGCCGGGATCCGGAGGCCGAGAAGCTCGTGACGTACGAGTACTACATGGCCGATCCGGACGTCCGCCGCCGCTCCTGGCTCATGCGCGCGGAGATCGGGGCCCTCGCGCCCCGGCCCAACGCGGCGCACACGGCCGTGGCGGAACTGGAGCGCGCGGGCACCCCGGTGCGGGTGATCACGCAGAACGTGGACGGGCTGCACCAGCTCGCCGGGATGCCCGGGCGCAAGGTGTTCGAGCTGCACGGGACGGCCCGGTCGGTGGTGTGCACCCGCTGCCACGCCCGCTCGGGGATGGACGAGGCCCTGGCCCGGGTCGCCGCCGGGGAGCCCGATCCGGCCTGTACGGCCTGCGGGGGGATCCTCAAGGCGGCGACCGTGATGTTCGGGGAGCGGCTGGACCCGGAGGTGCTGGCGCGGGCGGTGGCCGTGGCCAAGGGCTGCCAGGTGTTCATCGCCGTCGGGACGACCCTCCAGGTGCAGCCCGCGGCCTCGCTCGCCGGGATGGCGGCCGAGGCCGGGGCGCGGCTGATCATCGTCAACGCGGAGGAGACCCCGTACGACTCCCTGGCCGACGAGGTGATCCGCGAGCCGATCGGCACCGCCCTCCCGGCCCTCCTGGCCCGGTTCGCCTAGACGCTCTCCTCCCCGTCGGCCGCGCGCCGCATGGCCGCCACGTCGAGCTTCTTCATCTGCAACATCGCGGCGGTGGCGCGGGCCGCCCGGCCCGGGTCCGGGTCACTGATCAGGTCGATGGCGCCGGGCGGGATGACCTGCCAGGAGACCCCGAACCGGTCCTTGACCCAGCCGCAGGCCGACTCCTGCCCGCCGTCGCCGGTCAGCGCGGCGTAGTAGTAGTCCGCCTCGGCTTCGTCGGAGCAGTGGATCTGGAAGGAGATGGCCTCGGTGAAGGGGAACTGGGGGCCGCCGTTGAGTCCGATGAACCGCTGGCCGTTGATCTCGAACTCGACGACCATCACCTCCCCGGCCGGGCCCGGGCCCGCCTCGGTGTAGCGGACGGTGCGCAGGATCCGGCCGTCCTTGAAGACGGAGAGGTAGTAGTCGGCGGCGGCCTCCGCGTCGCCGTCGAACCACAGACAGGTGGTGAAGCCGTTGCTGGTCATGGCCGCTGCCTCCAGGTGGTGGGTGGGGGAAGGCCGGGCGGCCTTCCCCCACATACGGACCGGCCCCGCGCCCGGAACTCATCGGTGGGCGCGGGGCCGGTCCGTACTTTCACCCGTCCGGGCTACGCGGCTACTTCTGGAGCATCCGGTCGACGACCCGCTCGGCGGCGCGGCCGTCGTCGAGGTCGCAGAACTCGGCGCGGAACGCCTTCCGCGCCCCGGCGAACCGGGCGGCCACGGCGTCGGCGTCGCGGACGGCCTCGATCAGTGCGGCCGAGTCCTTCAGCAGCGGGCCGGGGGCCTTCTCCTCCAGATCGAAGGTGAAGCCGCGCAGGGTGTCGCGGTAGTGCTCCAGGTCGTACGTGAACAGCAGGATCGGCTTGTCGGTCAGCGCGAAGTCGAACAGCGCGGAGGAGTAGTCCGAGATCAGCACGTCGGCGACGAGCAGCAGGTCCGTGGTGTCGGGCCAGCGGGACACGTCCACGACGAACCCGTCGCGCACGCCGTCGCGGAGCTGCTCCTTCACCAGGTGGTGGCCGCGGACGAGCAGGACGTGGTCCTCGCCGAGCTCGCGGCGGGCCGCGGCCAGGTCGATGCGCAGGTCGAGCTTGTAGCCGCCGCTCCAGTCCTCGCGGTTCTCGCGCCAGGTCGGCAGGTAGAGGACGACCTTCTTGCCCTCGGGCAGGCCGAGCCGCCTGCGGACCTCGGCGATCCGCTCCGCGTCGGGACGTACCAGCGCGTCGGTGCGCGGGCTGCCGGACTCGACGACCTCGCCGTCGTAGCCGAGGGCCCGCTTGAGGATGGGGGTGGCGTACGAGCTCGGGGAGGCGAGCAGCGTCCACTGGGCGCTGTCGTGGGCCAGCCCCTCCAGCACCTCGGGGCTGGTGTAGTAGTCGTGCGTGAAGTCGTAGCCGATCTGCTTGAGCGGCGTGCCGTGCCAGGTCTGGACGACGGTCTGGCCCGGGCGGCGCCGGAAGGTCATCGGCACGCTGTCGTTGACGACGTAGTAGCGGGCGCGGGCCAGGACCTCCCAGGCCTCCAGGCTGCCGTACTGGACGGCACGGGCGGTCGGCGGGACCTCGGCGCGGCCGTCGCGGACCAGCCAGACGTGGTCCAGCTTCTCGCCCCGGCGCACGAGTTCCTCGTGGATGGCGCGGGGCGAGTCGCCCGCGCCGTTGCCGCGGAAGGTGTCGTAGACGGCCAGGTCCTTGACCGGGAGCTGCCGCTGCGCCGGGTAGGTCTCGTCGCGGGCGACGCGCTGGGCGTAGCGGGAGCGGTCGTGCGGGCTCAGCAGCGGGTCGCTGACCAGGGCCATCCGGTCGTGGTGGCGGGCCTCGACGCGCATGCGGCGGCCCAGGACCGTGACCGGGTGGGGGCCGGTGGTCAGCGCGGGGGCGATCAGCTGGACGGGGGCTCCGCGGTCGACGCCGAGCAGGCCGGCAGTGGTGCCGCCCTGGCTCACCGGGCGCAGGGTCGGCCACCAGCGGCCCTGCGGGAGGGTGGTGCGGCCGGCGTACGGCTCGGGGAGCACGGGCTCGAAGGTGGCCTCGAAGCGGTCCCCGTCGCGGGTGACGGGGTAGCTGAACTCGGTGCCGTGGTGGTCGTGCAGGACCAGCTCGTACGGCTCGTCGGCACTGTCCGCGGGGGCGCGGAAGGTGCCGCGCAGGGTCAGCGTGCCGTTCTCGGCGGAGACGGTGTCGACGAGCGGCGGGGAGGGCTGGACGGAGAGGACGAGGTGGCCGCTCTTGGCGCGCTTGGCGAAGACCGCGAGGTCGGTGTCCTCGCCGGGGAGCGGTACGGCCAGGCCCGCGAAGCCGCCGCGTTCGTCGTGGACCAGGGGGTGGCGGGTGCCGTCGGGGCGGACCACGGTCAGGGTCCAGGCTTCGGGGGTCCATTCGCCGGGAGCCCGCGTGGCAGGGGCGACGGAGCCGAGTCCGGCGAGCGGGACGACGGCGGTGAAGGGGACGCGGCCGCCGGACGCGGCGCTGCCCAGGGTGAGCGGGATATCGAGGCCCGCGCCGGTGCCTGCGTGTTCGGCGCGCAGGATGATGCCCTCGCCGGCGCCGGGGGCCAGCTCGCCGGTCAGTTCGAGGGCGTCGTCGCCGTGGGGGCGGACGTCCAGGACGCGGGCGCGGACGATCTCGACCTGGACGGTGAGGACGCCCGTGACGGTCGGCAGGATGCGGACGTCGGGGGTGGCCCAGTAGGCGGGCGGGTTCATCCCGCTGTCGTGCTCACCGCCCTTGAGGCGGGCCCGGTGCAG
Source organism: Streptomyces sp. 3211.6 (assembly GCF_003634815.1). NCBI lineage: Bacteria > Bacillati > Actinomycetota > Actinomycetes > Kitasatosporales > Streptomycetaceae > Streptomyces > Streptomyces sp. 3211.6. The sequence continues at coordinate 1,099,759 of NZ_RBXC01000001.1, forward strand.
GCCGCCCGGGCCGGTGACGGCGATGGAGGTGGTCCATATGCCCTCGCGCCACTTGCCGCCGGACTGGAAGAGGGTGGGTTCGACGACGGCGGTGAAGCCGGCCCAGTCTGCGTGCCGCAGGGCGAGGTGGGGGGAGTTCACGGTGGCCATCGGGGAGGCCACCGTGCGGGTGGGGACGACCGTGCGGCGGCGCTTGCCCTGCTCGCGGAAGACCAGCATCTTGCGGGAGGCCAGGCGGCTCTCGGCGCCCATGTGGCCGGGGAGGGCGTAGCCGCGCAGCAGCAGCTTGCCGTCGCTCCAGGCGGCCTGCTCCAGCCGGCTGACGACGCGGCGCTCGCGCGGGCCGAGGGTCAGCAGCTTCGGGGGGACGGGCGCCTTGAGGAAGGGGTAGTCGGCCTGCGGGCGGGCCAGGCCCTTGACCGGCACGCTGTAGGAGAAGTCCCGCTGGTGGTGCAGGAGGGCGATGAACTCCTCGACGCGGCCCTCGCGGGCCAGGTAGGCCTTGAGCCGGTCGGCGACGGTGAGGTCGCTCCACGGTCCGGTGCCGATCTCGCGGATGAGGCCGCCCACCTCCTTGACGAAGGCGGCGCGGAAGTCGTCGCCGCCTTCGGCGACGTACTTGTAGATGAGCGGAAGTTCCTCACTCAGCACGTTGTGGTCGTAGTCGCGCAGGTAGCGGGCGTACTTCTCGCCCGTCTTGCCGAGCAGGGCCTCGCGGACCAGGCGGACGGAGGTCACGCGGTCGATCACGGAGACCGGGTCGGTGGAGCGCTGGGTGATGGACCGCTCGCCGGTCTCGCGGACGCGCCAGTGGTAGACGCAGTCGCTGATCACGTCGACGCTCGTGGCGAAGTAGTGCGCCGGGATGCTGACGGGGGCGTCCTCGTAGAGGATGCCCTCGGGGTACTGGAAGCCGTGCTCTTCCCAGAAGCCGCGCCGGTAGACCTTGTTCCAGGCGGTGCGGTCGGTGACCAGCGCCGGGAACTTGGAGATGTGGGTCTTCAGGCGGGTGTTCGCGAACGCGACGCGGTGGCCCCAGGACTGCTGCATGCCGACGGAGCGGAAGCGCTTGACGTTGCCCGCGGCGAAGTCGGAGCCGCTCGCGTCGAGGGCGTCGATCAGCTTCTGGTAGGCGTCCGGGGGCATGGTGTCGTCGCTGTCGACGAAGGCGACGTACTCGCTGTCCGGCGAGGCGTGCCGGAAGCCTACGTTCCGCGCGGCACCGAGGCCGGCGTTCTTCTGCAGGACGACCCGGAAGCGCTTGTCACGCTCAGCGAAGGCCTCGGCTATGACCGCACTGCTGTCCGTGGACCCGTCGTCGACGATGACGACTTCGAAGTCGTCGAACGTCTGAGCTGCAAGGGATTCCAGGCACTCGTCGAGGTAGAGCTCGACGTTGTAGGAGGGAACGACGATGCTCAGGCGCGGGGGCATGGGTGACGGGTTCTCCAGCGTTTTTATCTTTGTCGACCGGGTTGATGATCAGCCAATTACAGCATCTTACTCTGTAACAGGATGATAAAGCTGACCCATCTCGGACATATCGCTCGGTCCGCCGGGACGGGCGGCAAAGAATTCAGCCGCCCGCCACCGTGCCGTCACGGCCCTCCGCGGGCCGCCCGCCGGAGCCGTCAGACCTCCAGGCCCTCCTCGATCTTCTTCAGCTGGTGCCGGGCCATGGCCAGATTGGCCCTGTTCCGGTCGAGCGCGAGGTAGAGGAAGAAGCCCTCGCTGTTGCGGCCCTTCATCAGCCGGATCAGGTGGTACTGGCTGCCGAGAGTGATCAGGATGTCCTCGATCTCGTCCTTCAGGCCGAGCATCTCCATGGTGCGGACCTTGGCCCGCACCACGTCGGTGTTGCCGGCCGCGGCCACCGTCAGGTCCAGGTCCTTGCCGCCGCCGACGTGGCCGAGGGCCATGCCGCTGCCGTAGTCGACGAGGGCCGCGCCGATCGCGCCCTCGATGCTGGTGGTGGCTTCCTTGAGGGCGGTTTCCACGTTGGCCATGGGGGATTCCTTTGCAGTCGTTTGCTTTTTGGCTGGTTCTGGCCTGTCGGCCGGGAGCGGTCAGGGACGGTCCGGGGCCGGCACCTCGGGGCCTGACCTGCGGCCCAGGCTGTGCTCGATGAGCTCGGTTATCCGGAGGCTGGAGCGGCGCGCCTCCAGGTGGAGGCGGCCGACGTTGACGCGCGGCTCGGCGGTCAGGGTGAGGACGGCCGCCTCGCCCGCGGCGTACGTGGCGACGTAGCCGTGCTCGCCGCGTACGAGCAGTTCGCGGAAGCCGCCCTGGCCGGTGCAGTCGCTCAGCCGCTGGGCCACGCCGAGGGCGGCGGCGGTCAGCGCGGCGACGGACTCGGCTTCGGTGGTCGCGCTGTCCTGCGCCAGGACCAGGCCGTCGGCGCTCGCGGCGAGCGCCCCGCTGAGCTGGGGCACCCGGGCCCGCAGCCGCCGGAGCTCGGCGAGTATCTCGGCTTCGGCCTCGGCGGGCAGCATCACCGTGTTCATGTCGGCCTTCCTCCCTTCGGGCGGCCTCCGCTCGGAACGGTCGGCTCGCAGAACCGGTCGGAGCGGGAGCCTCACAGGCTTGCCTCCAGTGCGTCGCGTAACCGGCGGAGCAGCGCCACGTCCGGGGGTTGGGCCTGCGTCATCCAGTCGGGCAAGGGTGGGGCCGGCGCCGGGGCCGGCCGGGTGTGCGGTGTCTCGACGAGCCCGGCGGCCGCGAGTCTTCGTACGTCGAGCAGGGTGTGGAAGGCCGGCCGGCCCAGCACCCACGCCAGGTCGGCCGGGGTCCGTACGCCGTCCGCCTGGGCGAGCAGGGCCCGTTGCCGGGCGGTGACGATCTGCCCGGGCGCGGCCGGCCGGGGCACCACCGGGGCGGTGTCGAGCTGCGGGTAGGGCCACACGGCGTCGAGCAGCTCGCGGCGGCGGCGGGTCTCGCGCTCCACGGCGGCGGCCGGGACGGAGCGCATGGAGCCGATCCAGTGGGTGGCGCCGCGGCGGAAGCGGGAGGGGCCGCTGCCCGGGGAGAGGGCGAAGAAGGCGGCGTCGAATATCGCGGCCAGGTGGCAGATCTCCAGCTCGCCGCCGGCCAGGCCCCCGCTGTCCACGAGGAACCGGGCGACCTGCCGGGTGGCGCCGGCTTCGCTCAGGGCCTCGTTCCAGCGCTCGGGCGCCAGGCCCCCGCCGGTGGTGAGCAGCACGTCCAGGCCCGGCGTGGAGGGGCTCTCGGCGTGCACGATGCGGCCGTCCTCCAGGAAGAGGGTGCCGCGGTCGCGCAGCAGGGCGCCGGTGGCGCGCTCGGCGGCGAGCCGGGTCAGCAGCGGGGAGACGGCGGCGAGGCCCTGTACGGGAACGGTGGTCACCGGAGCACCAGCCCTTCGGCGAGGGCGCGGAGTCTGTGCCGGGCGAGCGCGAGGTTGCCCTCGGCGCGGTCGAGCCAGAGGTGGAGGAAGACGCTGCTGTCGAAGCTGGTCTCCACGAAGCGCAGCACGTGGTAGCCGGTGCGGGTGGTGACGATCAGGTCCTCCACGGGCGGGCCCGCCGGTCCCGCCCCGGCCGGCGCCGGCGCGGGGGCGGGCTGGGCGAAGGACTCGTACTCGGCGGCCGCCCGGGCCAGCTCGGCGGTCTCGGCGGCGGTGGTCTCGTGGTCGCCCACGGGGGACTCCCCGACGGTGCCGAGGGCCAGTCCGCTGCTCCAGTCGACCAGCGCGGCCCCCCGCGCACCCGGCAGGGCCATGGCTTCGAGCAGGCATTCGTCGATCCCGGGCACGCGGGCTCCCCTCCCGGCCGAACGCGCTGGGCACACGTTCGTCGTACGGCGTGACAGGAGGGAACTTACTCAAGTTCCACACTGCGGAAGGGGGTTCTGGCATTTTCCGCGGGAACATGCGCGGTCCGGCACGACAGCTTGGCCGGAACCCGTTCGTTTTTGATCAAGAGTGTCCCGGCGAACCCTACGGCCGGGCCGGCGCCTGCGGATGCGGATGCGGGTGGCGGGCCGACTCCAGCAGGTACGGCACGTCGATCACCGCGATGCCCGGGGTGAACAGCAGCCTCGCCTTGAGCCGCAGCGCGTTCTGGTTGTGCAGGGGCTGCTCCCACCAGTGGCCGACGACGTACTCGGGGATGACCACCGAGAGCATGTCGGTGCCTTCGGCCGCGGCCTCCTCCTCCAGGTACGCCACCACGGGTGCGACCACCTCGCGGTACGGCGAGTGCAGCACCTTCAGCGGCATGCCGGGGTCGATCTCCGCCCAGGCCTGGCGCAGCCGCTGCGCCTCCTGCTCGTCGGCGGCCACGGACAGCGCGCTGAGGGTGTCGGGCCGCAGCCCCTGGGCGTAGCCGAGGGCCTTGAGCGTCGGCGCGTGGACGTTGGCGACGAGGACGACGACGTGGTGGCGGGCCGGTTTGCGCGGCCGGTCGCCGGGTGCGACGGCCACCTGTCCGGCGACCTGGTCGTAGTGCCGGCGGACCCCTTTCATGCCGGCGAAGAGGGCGGGCATGGCGATGACGACCAGCCAGGCGCCGTGCGTGAACTTGGTGATCAGGACGATGACCAGGACCACGGCGGTCATCAGCGCGCCGACCGCGTTGATGGCGAGCCGGCGGTGGATGTGGACCCGCCCGGTGCGCGGGGTGGCCGGGTCGGCGAGGGCGCGCCGCCAGTGCCGGACCATGCCGGCCTGCGAGAGGGTGAAGGACACGAAGACGCCGATGATGTAGAGCTGGATGAGGCGGGTCAGCTGGGCGTCGAAGGCGACGATGAGGGCGATGGCGGCGAGGGCGAGCAGGACGACGCCGTTGGAGTAGACGAGCCGGTCGCCGCGGTTGTAGAGCTGGCGGGGCGCGTAGTGGTCCTTGGCGAGGATCGAGGCCAGCATCGGGAAGCCGTTGAAGGCGGTGTTGGCGGCGAGGACCAGGACGCCCGCGGTGGCGGCCTGGAGCAGGTAGAAGAGGAAGTCCAGGTCCCCGAAGGTGGCGCGGCCGATCTGGGCGAGGGCGGTGGACATAGGGGTGCCCGGGGGCAGGCCGAGTTCGGTGGGGTCGGCGGCGACGTGCACCCGGTAGGCCATGGCGAGGGCGGTGATCCCGGCGAACATGGTCACGGACAGCAAACCCATCGCGGCGAGCGTGGTCGCCGCGTTCTTCGCCTTGGGCTTCTGGAAGGCGGGCACTCCGTTGCTGATGGCCTCGACTCCGGTGAGGGCGGTACAGCCGGAGGCGAAGGCGCGCAGGGCGAGGAAGACGACGGCGATGCCGGTGTAGGTGCCGGCGGCGTCGATCGGGAGGTGGGCGGACTCGGCCCGGATGGTGGCGCCGGTGCCGATGCGGACGGCGGCGACGGCGAACATGACGTAGATGACGAGTACGAACCCGTAGGTGGGGATGGCGAAGACGCGCCCGGACTCCCGTACCCCGCGCAGGTTCATCAGCGTCAGGAGGACCACGAAGGTGACGGAGAGGGCGACCTGGTGGTCGTTGAGGGAGGGGATCGCCGAGGTGATCGCGGCGACCCCGGAGACCACGGACACGGCGACGGTCATCACGTAGTCGACGAGCAGGGCGCTGGCGGCGGTGAGGGCCGCGGTGGGGCCCAGGTTCTCGGAGCTGACGACGTAGGCACCGCCGCCGCCGGGGTAGGCGTGGCAGGTCTGCCGGTAGGAGGCGACGACGACCACCAGCAGGAAGACGATCGCGGCGGCCGCGTACCACGCGAGGTGGAGCAGCGCGACTCCGCCGAGGGCGAGGATCAGCAGGATCTCCTCGGTGGCGTAGGCCACGGAGGAGAGCGGGTCGCTGCAGAAGATGGGCAGCGCGAGCCGCTTGGGCAGCAGGGTCTCGCCCAGGCGCGCGGTGTCGAGCGGCTCACCGACCAGCAAGCGTTTCGCATTGATTCGCCTCATTCCGCGATGGATATCCACTTCCAGCGGATTTCAGACGTTCAGGGCGGGTGCTCCGCCGGGTCGGCGTCCCCCGGACGGCCCAGGGGCGATCTTGAGGGGGCGCTGCGGCCCGCGGCCGTCACATCCGGGCGGCCGCGCTGCGGATGGCCTCGCGGATGCGGAAGTAGGTGCCGCAGCGGCAGATGTTGGCGATGGCGTCGATGTCCTCGTCCGTGGGCTCGGCGGTCCGCTGGAGCAGGGCCACGGCGGCCATGATCTGCCCGGGCTGGCAGTAGCCGCACTGGGCGACGTCCTGTTCGAGCCAGGCCTCCTGGACGGGGTGGAGCCGGTCCCCGTCCGCCAGCCCCTCGATGGTGGTGACCCGCTTGCCGGCGCAGGCGGAGACCGGCACCACGCAGGGGCGGACGTCCACGCCGTCGAGGTGGCTGGTGCAGGCCTTGCAGACGTCCACCCCGCAGCCGTACTTGGGCCCGGTGATCCCGAGCAGGTCGCGGAGCACCCACAGCAGGGGGAGGTCGTCGGGCGCGTCGACGGTGACACTGCGGCCGTTGACGGTGAAGGTGTGCGAGGGCACGGCGGCGTACTCCAGGGGTCAGCGCGGGTAGGGGGTGAAGTCGACGTCGAAGTCCAGGGGGAAGCTGCGCGGCTTGGAACCGGTGGCCCGGGCCCAGGCGTTGGCGATGGCCCCCACGGCGGCGGGCAGGCCGAGCTCGCCCGCCCCGCCCGGCTCGGTTCCGGTCGCCGGGAGCACGAAGACCCGGACGTCCTTCGGGGTGTCGCGCTGCTTCGCCCAGTGGAACTGGCTGTAACTGCCTTCCAGCGGGAGCCCCTTGTCCAGGTGCAGCCCGGCGCGCAGGGTGGTGGAGATGGCGTCGGTGAGGCCGCCGATCATCTGGGCCTCCAGCCCGCGGGGGTTGACCGGCAGGCCGACGTCGACGGCGATGACCGCCCGGGTGACGCGGACGTGCTCGCGGTCGCGGGCGTCGATCTCCACCAGGCAGGCGGTGCGCGACTTGTACTCCTCGTGGAAGGCGATCCCCTGCGCGCAGCCCGCCGGGAGGGCCCGCCCCCACTGCCCCTCGGTGGCGGCCTTGTCGAGCACGGCGCGCTGGGCGTCGGTCTTGAGGAAGGTGCGGCGGAAGCGGTACGGGTCCTTGCCCGTGGCCGCGGCCAGCTCGTCGACCATGATCTCCTCGGCGCCCCGGGTGTTGGCCGAGTAGACCGAGCGCCAGGAGCCGGTGGGGATGCCGGTCGGCACCTCGTTCAGCGCCTGGGTGGTGAGCCCGAAGTGGTACGGGGACTTCACGGTGGTCAGGAACAGGGTCTGGGCGAGGGTGGCGTTGCCGATGCCGGAGGGCAGGCTCGCGGCGGTGGCGGTGATGATCTCGCCGAGGCCGTGCCGGAAGTCGGTCTCGGCGGCGACGACGCGGTGCTCGAAGCTGAGCACCTCGCCGAGCAGGTGGGTGGCCCGGATCTTGTGGTGGGTGGCGGGGCGCATCCGGCCGTGCCGGGTGTCGTCCACGCGCGTCCACATCAGCTTCACCGGGCGGCGGCAGGCCTTGGAGACGCGGGCGGCCTCCAGGGCGGCGTCGAAGAACAGGCGCCGGCCGAAGGAGCCGCCGGCCTGGACCACGTGCACCTTCACCTTGTCCAGCGGCAGCCCGAGGTCGGCGGCGATGGTCTCGCGGGCGACGATGGGGGACTTGAGGCCGGACCAGATCTCGGCGCGGTCGTCGCGGACGTCGGCGACGGCCGAGTTGGTCTCCATTGCGGCGTGGCTGACGAAGGCGAAGTCGAACTCGGCGTCCACGTACGGGGTGAGCAGGGGCGGCACCAGCAGCGGCGGGGTGGCGGCGCGGAGCTTGGCGCGGACCTGCTCGTCGGAGAGCTGGTCGGCGGGGCCGGGGCCCCACTCGACCTGGAGGGCGGCCTTGGCGTCCAGGGCCTGGCCAAACGTTTCCGCGACCACGGCGACCCCGGTGGGGACCGTCACCACGTGCAGGACCCCCGGCATGGCCTGGACGGCCGCGCGGTTGGCCACCGAGCGGACGGTACCGCCGAGGCTGGGCGGTCGGCGCACCACGCAGGGCTTGGCGCCCGGTACGTCGAGGTCGAGGGTGTAGCGCTGGGCGCCGGTGACCATGGCGCGGGCGTCGATGCGGCTGGTCGGGGTGCCGACGAGGGTGTGGCGGGCGGCCGGTTTGGGCGTGGCGCCGAGGACCACGAGCCCGGGCGCGGCGGCGGCCGCGGCGAGGCTGCCGTAGCCGGCGGTGCGCCCGTCGGCGGCCCGTACGGAGCCGCCCGCGGTGGTCAGCGCGGAGGCGGGGAGGTTCCAGCGGGCGGCGGCCGCCGCGACGAGGCGGGCCCGGGCGGTGGCGGCGCACTGGCGGACGGGCCCGTACAGGGAGCGGATGGAGTTGGAGGATCCGGTGAGCTGGTTGAACAGCAGCTCGGGGCGGGCGTCGTCCAGTTCCACCCGGACCCGCTCCAGCGGAGCGTCGAGCTCCTCCGCGACCAGCATCGCGACGGCGGTCGTCAGGCCCTGGCCGACCTCCTCGCGGGGCAGCCGGAAGCGGATGGTGCCGTCCTCCTCGACGACGAGCGCCAGGAGGGACGAGGTCGGGGCGCCGGCCAGGATGAACAGGTCCCCGAGGTCCACCAGGTCGGCCACTTCGGGCAGGCTCGGGACCACGGCGTGCGCCGGCTGCGGGGCCACGGCGTCGGCGCCGGCGCGGGTGACGAGGGCCAGGGTCGGGGCCGCGACCAGGTAGGTCAGGAAGGACCTGCGGCTGTGGCCGCTCCCGTCCCGCCCCGTCGGCGTACTGCTCTCCACTGCCATCTGGCCCGTCCCACCCTCCCCCGGCCCGCGCGAAGAAGCGGACCGCACCGGCTCGTTACCGACACGTAGGGTAGCGATCACGCGGAGGGGTGGGAAGCGGAAGTGACGCACGGGGTCCTTCGTTCGAGTGGTGCCCCTGACGGGCACCGGTCCCGGCCTCCCGTCGGCCCCGCCGGGCCGCGGGCTTCGCACATCTCGCCCGTACGATCGAGCCGCCCCGCCCGGAAGGCCGATTTCCGGCCACGGGCGGACGATGGAAGCAGCGCCGTAGGCGGTTGCGACACGTGAGGAGGTGTACGGCGATGGCCCAGTTCATGGATGTCCACCACGGTATGAAGGGCATCACCGCGGACCAGCTGATGGAAGCCCACAAAGCGGACCTCGCCATCCAGTCGGAAGAGAAGGTCACGTTCCAGCGCGCCTGGGCGGACCCCTCGTCCGGCGAGGTCTACTGCCTGTCCGAGGCCCCCTCGGCGGAGGCGGTCCAGAAGATCCACGAGCGGGCCGGGCACCCCGCCGACGAGATCCACGCGGTACCGCTGAGCGTCTGACGGGACCGAGCACCAGCACTCCGATACTGACCGGAAATGTTCGTACGGACCGGAGGCAATCGGGAGGCCTTCGGCATATGCCGTGAGCAAGAACGTTACGGATGTTGCCAAACGCCTTACAGGCCGTCTCGGGCTGTGCCACAGTCGTAACCGGTCCTTCCTTTCAGACCTGGTCGTGCCGCGCCTGTATCGCCGCGCCTGTATCGGAGTGCTCATGCCGTCCCACCTGTACGCGGACCGTTCCGCGCAGCCGCCCGAGCCGGGATCCGTGGACGCGCTGATCTCGCAGACCCGCCGACTGCGCGGCGAAGTGGACGCCGTGCGCCGCGACACCGTCGTGGACGACGACGACGCCCAGGGCCGCTGGCAGCGCGCCCTCTGCGACCTCGCCGTGCACCACCTCGACGACCTCGGACAGCACCTGGGCCAGCTCAAGGAAGGGCTGCCGCCCGCGCCCGAGCAGGTCGAACTCCCCCCGGCCCTCCCGGAGACCCCCTCCGAGGACCGCCAGACCCGCGTCGGCAGCGCCGAGTGGAACCTGCTGACGGACGAGGTCACCTGGTCCGAGGAGCTGTTCCAGATCTTCGGCCGCTCCCCCGAGGCGGGACCGCTCCCCCTCGACGAGCTGGGCTCCACCCTGTTCTCCGAGGACCAGCCGCTGCTGACCGCGATGGTCACCGACTGCCTGGTGGACGGCAAGCCGATAGACGGCGAGTTCCGCATCGTCCGGGCCGACGGCCGCGTCCGGACGCTGCACATGAGGGGCGAGCCGGTCCTCGACGCGGACGGCTGCACGGCCTCGATGTGGGCCGTGCTGCGCGACGTCAGCGAACTGCGCCGGAGCCAGCGGGCGGAGCGCGAGTCCCGTGACTCGCTCCAGCGCCAGCGGGAGATCGCGCAGACCGAGCACCGGCTGGCGGTCGAGCTGCAGGAAGCCGTGCTCCCCCCGTGGCGCGGCTCCCTGCGGTTCCCGCACGACCAGGCCGGCACGATGGACGTGGCCGCGCACTACCTGCCCTCCGCGACCAGCACCCTGATCGGCGGCGACTGGTACGACGCGCTCGAACTCCCCGACGGACGCACCCTGCTGACGGTCGGCGACCTGACCGGGCACGGGGTCAGCGCCACCTCCGGCATGGCCATGCTGCTCGGCGCCCTGCGCGGGATGGCCATGGCCGGCATCGAGCCGGGCCCGCTGATGGGCTGGCTCAACCAGCTGCTGGAGACCTCCGCGCAACCGGCCCTCGGCTCGGCCGTCTGCTGCCGTTACGACCCCGACCGCCGACTGCTCTCCTGGGCCCAGGCCGGGCATCCCGCGCCGCTGCTCTTCCGCCGCGGCCAGGGGCGGGCGCTCCAGCCGCCGGAGGGGGTCCTGCTGGGGGCCACCTCGGGGGCCGTGTACGGGCAGGCCGAGGAACTGCTCGAGCTGGGCGACGTACTCGTGCTGTACACCGACGGGCTGACGCCGCACGGCATCGGGTTCAGCCGGGCGGACCAGACGGAGCGGCTGCTGGCGCTCGCACCGCGGTTCTCCACGGCGCGCTCGGCGCGCGACTGCGTACGGATGGTGACGGAGGAGTTCGGCGAGAACGAGCGCGAGGACGACGCCTGCGTGCTGGTGGCCCGCATCGGCGGCTGACGGCCGGTCCGCACCACGGTCCGATCCGAGGGGCCGCGCCCGAGGCGCGGCCCCGTCCGCCGTCCGCTCCCGTCCCCTTCCGCCACGGCCCGCGGCACCGGCCCCCTAGACCTCCGCCCGCGCACCGCGCGCGACGCGCGGGGACGGGCTGTCGGGGAGGGCCTGCTCGATCTCCTCACGCAGGTCCTCGATGCGCCCGTAGCCCGCGTACTGGCCGGTGAGCCGGTACATCTCGCGGAGCCGGTCCCAGGTCCGGTGCGAGGAGGTCTCGTTCATCGACACCAGCGCCAGGCGGGCGTAGCGGTCGGCCTGTTCGGGGTCGTCGGCGATGAAGCAGGCCGAGGCCATCGAGATGTAGTCGAAGATCTGCGAGCGCTGGTGGCCGTCCCCGCGCAGCCGCAGCGCCTCCCGGGCGTGCCGCGCCGCGACCGGGGCGGCCGAGGCGTCGTGGTCGGCGAGCGTGCGGTAGGCCAGGGCCTGCATCCCGTGCAGGTCGGCCTCGTCGAAGTGCTGCATCCAGGACGGCGGCGGTACGTCGCCCTTGTCGGACACGAACAGCTCCTCGGCCTCGCCCAGGGTGCGGCGCATGGCCTGGCCCTTGCCCATGGCGGCCTGCGCCCAGGCCTCGATGGTGTGCAGCATGGCGCGGGTGCGCGGCAGGGTCTGGTCCCCGGAGCCGGCCTGGGCCAGCTTCATCAGGTCCAGGGCCTCGTTCGGCTTGCCCAGGTGGACCATCTGGCGGGCGGCCCGCGACAGCGCCTCGCCGGCGCGCGGGCGGTCCCCGCCCTCACGGGCCGCGTGCGCGGCGATGACGAAGTACTTCTGGGCGGTGGGTTCGAGGCCGACGTCGTGCGACATCCAGCCCGCCAGCACCGCCAGGTTGGCCGCTACCCCCCACAGCCTGCGCTGGAGGTGATCGGGGTGGTGGTAGGCGAGCATCCCGCCGACCTCGTTGAGCTGGCCCACGACGGCCTTGCGCTGGAGCCCGCCGCCTCTGGAGGCGTCCCAGGCGCGGAACACCTCGACCGAGCGCTCCAGGGCCTCGATCTCCTGGGAGCCGATGGGGGCGGCCTCGTAGCGGTCGTAGCCCGCCGGGTCGGCCTGGTAGGGGTCACCGAAGCGCTGCGAGTCCTTGGCGGTGGCGGGATCGCCTTGCAGCCAGTCGTACATGGCGTTGCTGAGGGCTGAGCCGGCGGTGAGCGCGGCGCCCGCGCCCATCAGGCCGCGACGGTTGAGCATGAGGTCCATTCCCGTGAATTCGGTGAGGACCGCGGCTGTGCGTTCGGGCGCCCAGGGCACTCCGTCGGGGTTCTCCTTCGCCCCGTCCGGCTGCCGTCTGGCGGTGCGCCGCTGTCGTACGAACCCGAGGTCCTCGATGGTCACGACACGACCGAGCCGCTCGGTGAACAGTGCTGCCAGTACCGTGGGCACCGGCTCGCGCGGGGTCTCCCCCATGTCGATCCAGCGCCGCACCCGCGAGGTGTCGGTGGCCAGTTGGTGGTGGCCCATCGCGGCCGCCTGCCGGTTGACCATCCTCGCGAGTTCGCCCTTCGACCAGCCGGCCAGGCCGAACAGGTCGTTCAGACGGGTGTTTGGACCCTTGCTCACGTCAAGCCCCCAGGTTCTCGGCTGAGTTGACAGTAACCCCCTGTCAGTTCCCCGTGGACTATTCGCCAGGGTTCGCCAGGGCACGCCCCGTGGTTCGCCACCTGCCGCCGGGTGTCAGGTAGGAATGCGCCTCCCCGACCCGGTTCACCGGCGGAACTCCCCAGGGTGAAGCACGGGATCCGGCGGGGCGGCGTACGCAACTCGTCGGCGCACGAAGGGAACCGTAAACGCCATGTACGCAGCAACGTCCTCCGTGTCCGCCCCGGTCCGCCCGCACCGCACCCTCCAGGCGGGGGGCGGCGGCATCTCCCTCGAACCCGGCCGCCAGCCCGTCCCGGCGCAGGGCGCCGTACGGGCACGGCGGATGCCGGCGGCCGGATCGCAGCCGCTGAGCGGAAGAATCGACCTGTCCGGACCGCAGGGCGCGCAGCTGCGCACCGCGCTCGCGACGGTCCAGCGGATCTGTCCGGAGTTCGCCCCGGTCCAGGTGCTGCGGCGCAGCGGCCGGTCGGTCCTCCTGGTGGGGACGACAGGACGGATGACCGCTGTCGCGAAGGTTTTACTGGACCACTCGCCCGAGTGGCGCGAGCGGTACCGGCACGAAATAGCGGCGTACCGGACCTTCGTCCGGCACCGCCCGCCGGTCCGGGTGCCCCGGCTGATCGCCGCCGACCCGGAGAACTGCGTCCTGGTCGTGGAGCGGATGGCCGGCCGGGTGGCCGCCCTCCAGCGGCATCCCGTGGAGGCACCGCCGAGGACCGACGTACGGGCGGCGCTGGCCGCGGTGTGCCGGGTCAACCAGTGGCGTCCGCCGGCCGATCTGTTCGGCCACCCGGTGGACTACGCCCGGCGGATCTCCCGGGACCACGACCTGGGGCTGCTGACCGACCGGGACTACGGCGACCTGCAGAAGCTGCTCCACGGGCTGCGGATGGCGGGCGTCCCATGGCAGTTCAACCACGGTGACGCGCTGCTGTCCAACCTGCTGCTGTCCCCGGCCGGGCCGGTGATGCTGGACTGGGAGCACGCGGGCTGGTACCTGCCGGGCTACGACCTGGCCACCCTGTGGGCGGTGCTGGGTGACGCCCCGGCGGCGCGCAGCCAGATCAGCCGGCTCGCGCAGTCGGCCGGTCCGGCGGCCCGGGACGCCTTCCTGGTCAACCTGATGCTGGTGCTGACCAGGGAGATCCGGATGTGCGAGACGGCCGTGCAGCGCTCGATGCTGGCGGCGCCCGCGACCCAGCCGCTTCCCGCGGGGGCCCTTTCCTCGGGGGAGGAGCAGCGCCTGCTGCTGCGCCGCCTCCACGACGACGCGGGCATGGCCCGCAGAGCGGTCCGGGCGGCGGTCGGCACGCGCTGACCCCTCCCGCTCCCGCCGTACCGGAATCCCGTGGTCCCCACACCTGGTGGGGACCACGGGATTCCGGCCGTTGGAGCGGATCGCCCCGGCACGCGTGCCTTGACATCACATGATCCCCCGAACACCTTTTCTGGCTCAGCATCAGGAGACCGCACCCCGCCCCTTCCCACACCACTGGAGCCCGCCCATGACCGAGGCCGTGTCCACGTCCGCAAGCGCCGACCCGGGGCGTCCCGCCCTCCCCTCCCGCCGGACGGTCCTCGCCGGGGCCGGGGCGGGGGTGCTCGCGGCCGCCGTACTGCCGGGAGCCGCCGCCCGGGCCGACGGGGCCCCGCTCGGGGAGTACGACGTCGTGGTGGTCGGCTCGGGGGCTGCGGGGATGACCGCCGCGCTGACCGCCGCCGGGCGGGGGCTGAGCGTGCTGGTGGTGGAGAAGGCCCCGGCCTTCGGCGGTTCGGCGGCGCGCTCCGGGGCCGGGATCTGGCTGCCGAACAACTCGGTGATCCTGGGCGCGGGGGTGCCGGACACCCCGGAGAAGGCGGCGCAGTACCTGTCGGCGGTGGTGGGGCCGGACGTGCCGGCCGAGCGGCAGCGGGCGTTCCTGGCCAACGGCCCGCGGATGCTGGACTTCGTCATGGCGAACAGCCCGCTGCGGTTCCGCTTCATGGACGGCTACAGCGACTACTACCCGAACCTGCCGGGCGGCCTGCCGAACGGCCGCTCCATCGAGCCGGACCAGATCGACGGGAACGTGCTGGGCGCCGAGCTGGCGCACCTGAACCCGCCGTACATGCCGGTGCCGGCCGGGATGGTGGTGTTCAGCCAGGACTACAAGTGGCTCAACCTGGCGGCGGTCACGGCGAAAGGACTCGCCGTGTCCACGGAGTGCCTGGCGCGCGGAACGAAGGCGGCGCTGCTGGGGCAGAAGCCGCTGACGATGGGCCAGGCGCTGGCCGCCGGGCTGCGGGCCGGGCTGATGCGGGCCGGGGTGCCGGTGTGGCTGAACAGTCCGCTGGTCGACCTGGTCCAGGAGGGCGGGGCGGTCACCGGGGTGGTGGTGGAGAAGGAGGGCGTGCGGGGTGTGGTCCGGGCCCGGCGGGGCGTGGTGGTCGGCTCGGGCGGCTTCGAGCACAACGCGGCGATGCGGGAGCGGTACCAGCAGCAGCCGATCGGGACCGAGTGGTCGGTGGGCGCGAAGGAGAACACCGGCGACGGGATCCTGGCGGGGCAGCGGGCGGGCGCCGCGCTGGCGTTGATGGAGGACGCCTGGTGGGGGCCTTCGATCCCGCTGCCCGGGGAGCCGTACTTCTGCCTGGCGGAGCGGACCCTGCCCGGCGGCCTGCTCGTCAACCGGGCGGGGACGCGGTTCGTGAACGAGGCGGCGCCGTACAGCGACGTGGTGCACGTGATGTACGAGAAGGACCGGGCCGCGACGGGCTCGCACATCCCGGCCTGGCTGATCGTGGACCAGAACTACCGCAACCGGTACCTGTTCAAGGACATCCTGCCGACGCTGCCCTTCCCGGACGAGTGGTACGAGGCGGGCGCCGCGAAGAAGGCCTGGACCTGGGACGCGCTGGCAGGGCAGATCGGGGTGCCGGCGGCGGCGCTGCGGGCGACGCTGAACCGCTTCAACGCCCAGGCGTGGAGCGGCTCCGACCCCGATTTCCACCGCGGGGACACGGCGTACGACCACTACTACACGGATCCGAACGTTACTCCGAACTCCTGCCTGGCACCGGTGTGGGCCCCGCCGTTCTACGCCTTCCGGATCGTGCCGGGCGACCTGGGGACCAAGGGCGGCATCGTCACCGACGCCCTGGCCCGCGCCCTGCGGGCGGACGGATCGGTGATCCCGGGCCTGTGGGCGGCGGGCAACGCGAGCGCGGCGGTGATGGGGCACAGCTACGCGGGGGCCGGGTCGACGATCGGGCCCGCGATGACCTTCGGCTACGTGGCGGCGAACGACATCGCGGACACCGCCTGACGGCGGGGCGGCTCCGGCGGGACTCCCGGCCGGGGCCCTAGCCCTGCTGGAAGAGCTCGGCGGGGAGCGGCTTCAGCAGCGCGTAGAGGTCGTCGGTGATGGGACGGTCCCAGCTGGCGATCGTCACGAGGACGTTGTCGCTGCGGTCGAACTGGACGCAGGAGATCCGGCCCTCGGAGAGCTTGACCTTGCGGACGATGAGGAGGTTGTCGCCCTGCATGACGGGGCAGTCCTCGGTGCCGGTGACCTCGACCTCCTCGTCGTTCTCCAGGGCGTCGAGCAGCTGGGCCACCTCGAACGGCACCTGACCCTCGGCGAGGTCCCGGGCCGGGGACCCCTCGGGGAGGTTGCCGATGATCATCGCGGGGCCGCGTCCGCCGAAGAGGTCGTAGCGGAGGAAGACGCCCTGGCAGCTGCCGTCGGGGGCGGGCAGCAGCCCGGCCCCGAGGTTGCCCGGCCAGTCCCCCGGGTCCATGGCCAGGACGTCGAAGTCCGGGCCGGCGGGTGTGGCGGCGCGGTGGCGGCGGAGGAAGGACATGCGGCCCATGGTACGTGGCCGCGCGGGTTTTTCCGGCCCCGGGGTGCTCCGGCCGCCTGCGCGGGGGCGGAGCGTCGCAAACGTCCCGGACCTGCGGGTATGGGGCGTCCGTCCGCCATACTCCTTACTGCCCGCCCGGCTCCGGGCCTGCTTTTTTTCCTGCCGCCACCGGCCCTCGTGGCTGTATCTTGCTGTCCGTCCCCGCCACCCGTCCGCGATCGTTTTCGAATCGGCGACTACGATCCGCAGGTGGGGATCTCGATGGCCGGGGGGCCGGCCGCCCTCCCGGGCACACAGGCGGCCTCGGACGTATGGGAGCACGACGGATGACCGTGTCTGCTGGCGATCCGCCGCTCCCCCTCGCCCTGACGCTCGAACGGATACGCAGGCGCGCCGGGGAGCGGGGACTGGACGTGGAGGCCGTCCTCGACCCGCGGGCCCTGTCGGAGCGGGCCGGTGTCCCCCTGGAGGTGACGGTGGCCCTGCTGCGCGGCGAGGAGGCCCCCGCGCCCGGGGGGATCGAGGAGCGGGTCCGGCGGCGGGCGGCGTTCCTGTACGCGGTCTCCCGCGACACCGGCGGCCGCCCCTACCGCACCGCGGACATCGCGGCCGCCATCGGCGCCCCGCCCCGCTGGGTCGACGCCCTGGTGTCCGGGCGCAAGCCGCCGCACCTGCGCCACTGCAAGGCGTTCGCCGCCTTCTTCGGCCGCGAGCCCTCCTTCCTGACGGACACCCCGGCGCAGGCCGTGAGCCGGGCCCTGCGGCCCACCCTCGAATCCCTCGACTACCGATCGGGCAACCTGATGGCCGACCTCGTGGACCAGTACGGCCTGGTCTCCGTCTCCACCCGTGGAAGACCCCTGACGCGTACGCAGGAGGCCCTGCTGCTGGGCATGATCACGGGGATGCTGTCCACCGAGCGGCACGCGGGGGTGGCCCGGTGAACCTGTCCCGTTCGATGCGCAAGCTGTGCGCCGTGCTGACCTCCTCGCTCGACCTGGAGGCGCCGGCGGATCCGCAGACCCTCTTCCGCGCCCTGTGCGACGCGATGAGCCGTACCCGCGGCGGGCGGCCCATCGTGCTGCGCTTCGAGCGCTTCCCCACCGAGCTGACCACTTCGGGCCTGTGGCTGAACATGGAGAAGTACGACATCGTGGTCGTCGAGAAGTACACGACCCCGGACCACCAACTGGTCATCCTGGGGCACGAGCTGTGGCACATGAACGCGGGCCACTGCGGTGAGCACGGCCACCGGGCGGCCGACGCCGCCCGGTCCCTGCCGGACGCCTCCTCGCTGACGTACGCGAGCGTCGCCGCGCGCTCCCACTACGAGGACGCCCAGGAGATAGAGGCCGAGCGGTTCGGCCTGATGCTCGGGGACCGGTGCCGGCCGTGGCTGGGGGGCGGCGAGCCCTCCGGTGCCGGGCGCAGGGACGGCGTGGCGGGCCGGATAGGCCACGCGCTGGGTTACCGCGGGCCGATCGGCTGACGTTGACCTCGGACAAGTTCTACATCCCCTACCTCATCCCGGCGGCGATCCTCACCCTGGCCCTGGCCATCCGCCTTCCGGTGATCATGAGGTTCTGGCGGATCGACCCGAACGTGCGCTCCCTGGGCGGCCTGCTCCTGCTGGGCTCGGCGGTCTTCTACTTCGGCCGGCCCAAGACCCTCGCCCTGCTCAACAGCTCGACGGGCGTCAGCAACTTCGCGGCGCCGCTGGTCTACTCGCTGCTGACGATGTTCTGCGCCTCCTGCCTGGTCATGGTCATCCACTGGCGCGGGGGCGACCCCCGGCGGGTGCGGCGGACCATCTGGACGATCTGGTCCGTGTACGCGTCCGTGGTCGCCGGCCTGTGGCTCACGTTCGCCTTAGCCGACGTGCCGGTGGAGCGGCTGCGGGACCTGGACACCTACTACGCCAACACCCCCTGGATGCGCGAGCACATCCTGCTGTACCTGGGGGCCCACACCGCCGCCTGCCTGATCACCGCGACGGTCATCCGGAGCTGGCTGCGCGAGGTGACGGGGTGGCTGCGCGCGGGACTGGTGTTCCTGGTCATCGGGTTCGTCCTGAACCTCGCCTACGACGCCGTGAAGCTCGTCGCGGTGGTGGCCCGCTGGACCGGGCACGACCTGGACTGGCTCAGCACGTACGTGGCCCCGCCCATCGCCTCGGTGTGCGCCCTGTTCGTCGCGGTGGGCTTCATCCTCCCGCACGCCGGCCAGGCGGCGCAGGTGCTGTGGACGGACTACCGCCAGTACCGCTCCCTCGCCCCGTTCGTGCGCGAACTGGCCGGGCTGGACACCGGTTCACTGCGGCTGCCCCGGCGGACGCCGCTGAGCCGGCGCCTGGTCCAGCGCAGGACGCTGATCAGCGACGGGCTGCTGCGGCTCCAGCCGTACATGGACCCGGGGGTCCGCGGCCGGGCCCTCGCCGAGGCGCTGGCCCGCCGCGAGACGCCCGCCCAGGCGGCGGCGACGGCCGACGCGGTGGCGGTGGTGGTGGCGGTGCGCAGCCTGCGCCGGGGCGTACCGGCGGTGGCCCTCGCGGGGGCGGGTGCGGGCGGCGGCGGACGGGGGACGGCCGCCGCCGCGCCGGAATCCGAGGGTGCCCCCGCGCCGGGAGCGGCCGAGGGCCCGGACCTGGTCGCGGTGGCCCGGGCCCTGCGCCGCTCCCCCGTCGTCGGCTCCTTCCGCGAGCGGCCCTGAAGGGGGCCGCCCGGGCTCGGTCGGGGCCGTGCGGGACGGTTCGGGGCCGTGCAGGGCCGTTCAGGCCGGGGGGACGAGGGTGAACCAGCGGTCGAGCAGGGCCGGGTCGCCGGTGACCTCCAGCGCCGTGGCGGGGATGCGCTGCCAGAGGAACAGGGTGAGGTCGGAGGCCGTGCCCGCGGCTTCGACGGCCACCGGTCCCGTCCCGCCCGGCTCCAGGCGCGCCTCGTCCCCGGCGAACTCCACCGTCCAGGACTCCGTGCCGTCGGTGCGGCGGAAGCGGTAGCGCTCGCCGGTGCCGGCCGGTGCGGGCTTCCAGCCGCGCCGGGCGGGGACCATGACCTCGAAGGTCTGGGCGACCGCGTCGGCGGCGAAGGCCGGGTCGAAGGGGGCCGGGTCGCCGGTGACGGACTCCGCGTCCCAGCGGTGGACGGCCTGTTCGATGGTCTGCACGCGCGTCCAGAACCCGCTGGTGCGCTCGGCCGACCAGCTCCACACCGGGACGTCCGGCCCCAGTTCCTCCAGCACGTGCGCCAGTTGCCGGGCGGCCTCGGCCGACCAGTCGAAGAGTTCCGCGGGGACGGGGCCGCGGTGCGGGGTCGCGTCGTGCCGGGGCCAGGCGGCCCGCACGGCCGGGTCCTCGGGGAGCTCGTAGAGGGCGGGGTCGGTGGGGTCGGGGGGTTCGGTGTGGCGGCCGCGGAGGATGTGCGTGAGGTAGCGCTGGACGCTGCCGAGGTGTCCCGCGAGGTCGGCGAGGGACCAGCCGGGGCAGGACGGCACCGGCGGGCCTTCCCGGCCGCCGTCGGCCGCCCGCCGCAGGGCCTTGTCGTAGGCCGCGGCCTCGCTGCGGAACACGCTGAGCCTGGTGGGGTGATCCATACCGCCCACTGTGCCCCGTACGGGCGGCGGTCCGGGTGAGGTTGCGCCGCGGGCGAATGCCGTCAGGGCCTGCGCGGTGTCCGCTGCCGGGGCGCCGCACGTGCGCGCGGCCGACCGGGCACGGGTGGGCAGGCCGGGGTCGCGGAGGGCCGTTCGGTGGCGGGGCCGGTTTCCCCGGTGGGGCGGGCTTCCCGGGCGTTCCGGCGCGGCGGCGGGCCGGGACCCGTCGGTGGGTTTGGGGCGGACGGCAGCGGACAGCAGCCAGGTGAGGCACCGCGACGTGCCGGTCAACGGCCGGTCCCGGGCTCCGCGCGGGGCCGTGCCCCGATCCGGAGGCGAAGGATGGACGTGAACCACGGGCACGAGGACCCCGAGCGGGACGGCGTGCCGCTCCCGGACGCGGGGGCGATGGTGGACGAACACGGCCGGCCGCCCGGGGTGCCCTCCCGGACGGGCACGGGGGCGGGCCCGGCGGCCGACCCCGCGCGGGTCGACGCGGCGCGGCTGCCCGAGGCGCCCCCGCAGGGGCCCTCGGGGGAGGCAGAGGTGAACGTGCTGGTCAGCCACTGCGACCGGGAGGGAGCCGAGGCCGTGCTGGGCGTCCTGGCGGAGGCGTTCCCCGGGATGACCCCGCCGGCCCCGGTCCCTGCGGGGGCCGCCGTGAGTCCCGTGGCGGCCCCGAACATCTGGGCGGTGACGGTGGACGTCCGCAGCCGGGTGCCGGGCGCGGGCCTGCGCGCCCGGCCGGCCTCGGCCGTGCGGGCGGAGCTGGACGGCGCCGCCGAGCCGGTCCGCCAGGTCCGCGCCGTGCTGGAGGACGCCTTCTCCGGCGAGCACCTGGGCACCGTCTCCGGGGAGCACGAGCTCCAGGTCGCCCTGCGGCTGACCGCCCGCGGCGACGCGCCCGAGCCCGCCTAGTGCTGTGACCGGAAAGGTTCACCGCCTCACGGCGCCCGGCACGGCACCTCGCTGCGTTGTCGGCCGCGCAAGTACGTCCAGTACGAGCCGCGGCCCTCCGCCTTGCGATGCACCGCACCGGACACCGCGAACCGGCAAACCTTTCCGGCCACAGCACTAGGTCAGGTCGAAGCGGCCCGCCCTGGCGCCGAGGACGAACTTGCGCCATCCGTTCGGGGCGAAGACCAGTGACGGGTCGCCCGGGCGGTCGCTGTCGCGCATCGCGATGAAGCCCTCCACGAAGGCGACCTGGAGGTCGCCCGCCCCCCGGCTGCTCGGCTGCCAGTCGGCCCCGCTGAGATCGAGCTCGGGCCTGCCCCGGTCAGCGAGGGTCCGCGTGGTCGTGCTCTCGGCCATCTGCCTGCTCCTCCCGGTACGTCGTCGTCCGGAGGCCCACAGTAGCCATCGCGGCGGGTGCCGCACAGACCACGGACCGTCACCCGTGGACGTGCGTGCCCTCCGCCCCGCTCAGGTGCCCGGCTGCTCGGCCCCGACCAGCCACATGGCGAAGAACTGCGCGCCCCCGCCGTAGGCGTGGCCCATCGCCCGGCGGGCGTCCGGGACCTGGTGTTCCCCGGCCAGCCCGCGGACCTGGAGGGCCGCCTCCGCGAAGCGGATCATGCCGGAGGCGCCGATCGGGTTGGTGGACAGCACGCCCCCGGAGGGGTTCACGGGGAGGTCGCCGTCGAGTTCGGTGACCCCGGCCTCGGTGAGCTTCCAGCCCTCGCCCTCCTGCGCGAAGCCCAGGTTCTCCAGCCACATCGGCTCGTACCAGGAGAAGGGGACGTACATCTCCACCGCGTCGATCTCGCGGCGCGGGTCGGTGATGCCGGCCTGCCGGTAGACGTCGGCGGCGCAGTCCTTCCCGGCCTGCGGGGAGACGAAGTCCTTGCCCGCGAAGAGCGTCGGCTCGCTGCGCATCGCCCCGCCGTGCACCCAGGCGGGCGGCCGGGGCGAACGGGCCGCGCCCGCCCGGTCGGTGAGCACCATCGCGCAGGCCCCGTCCGAGGACGGGCAGGTCTCGGAGTAGCGGATCGGGTCCCAGAGCATGGGCGAGGCCTGGACCTTCTCCAGGGTGATGTCGTGCTCGTGGAGGTGCGCGTACGGGTTCTTCAGGGCGTTGCGCCGGTCCTTGTAGGCGACGAGGGAGCCCACCGTGTCGGGTGCGCCGGTGCGCCGCATGTACGCGCGCACGTGCGGGGCGAAGAACCCGCCGGCGCCGGCCAGCAGCGGCTGCTGGAAGGGGACGGGGAGGGAGAGCCCCCACATGGCGTTGGACTCGGACTGCTTCTCGAAGGCCAGGGTCAGGACGGTGCGGTGCACGCGGGCGGCGACGAGGTTGGCGGCGACGAGGGCGGTGGACCCGCCGACCGACCCGGCCGTGTGCACGCGCAGCATCGGCTTGCCGACGGCGCCGAGGGCGTCGGCGAGGTAGAGCTCCGGCATCATCACGCCCTCGAAGAAGTCGGGGGCCTTGCCGATGACGACGGCGTCGATGTCCGCCCAGGTCAGTTCGGCGTCGGCGAGGGCGCGGACCGCCGCCTCGCGGACCAGGCCGGCGAGGGAGACGTCGTGGCGGGCGGCGACGTGTTTGGTCTGGCCGACGCCGATGACGGCGACGGGCTCCTTGTGCACGGATTCCACGGTGCCCGGTGTGCTCATGCGCGGTCCCCTTCCAGGACGGCGACCAGGTTCTGCTGGAGGCAGGGGCCGGAGGTGGCGTGGGCGACGGCCCGGTCGGACTCCCGGCGCTGGATCCGGGCGGCGGCCTCCCCGATGCGGATGAGGCCGGCGGCCATGACGGGGTTCGCGGCGAGGGCGCCGCCGGAGGGGTTGACCGTCACGTCCTCGCCGAGGCCGAGCGCCTTGCGCAGGACGACCTCCTGCGAGGAGAACGGCGCGTGCAGTTCCGCCGTGTCCACCGGGGCGTCGAAGAGGCCGGCGTGCTCGGCGGCGGTCCGGGTGGACGGGGAGTCGGTGAGGTCGCGCAGGCCCAGGCCGTGGGCCTCGATGCGGTGGTCGATGCCGGTGATCCAGGCGGGCCGCTCGCAGAGCCGGCGGGCGGTGTCGCCCGCGGCCAGGATGACGGCGGCCGCGCCGTCGCCGATGGGCGGGCAGTCGCCGGTGCGCAGGGGCGCCACCTGGTAGCCGCCCTGCGGGACGGCGCCGCGGAGCTGGGCGTGCGGGTTGCCGGCCGCGGCGGCCCTGCTGCGGGCGCCGATGGCGGCGAGGGCCGGCTCGTCGGTCTCCCCCGCGTCGATGAGCGCCCGGGCCTGGAGGGCGGCCAGGGCGACCGAGTCGGGCCACAGGGGGGCGAGGTAGTAGGGGTCGAGCTGGCGGGTGAGGACGTCGCGGACGGAGCCCGGGGAGGACTTCCCGTACGCGTAGACGAGCGCGGTGTCGGCCTCGCCGGTCTGGATCTTGACCCAGGCCTCGTAGAGGGCCCAGGCGCCGTCCATCTCGACGTGGGACTCGGAGATGGGGGGCCAGGCGCCCACCCCGTCGAGGGTCATGGTGAAGGAGAAGGCCCGGCCGGCGAGGTAGTCGCTGGAGCCGGAGCAGGTGAAGCCGATCTCGCCGGTCTTCAGGCCGGTGGCGGCCAGCACCTGGTGCAGGACCGGCATGACCATCTCGACTTCGCTGAGTTCGTCGCTGCGGCGCAGGTGGTCGCTCTGGGCGAAGGCGACGACGGCCACGTCGCGTGCGTGCCTGCTCTGCCTCGGCATCAGATGAGCTCCTTGTACGCGTCGTAGTCGGCGTCCGGCTCGCCGGTGGGGCGGTAGTGGTCGGGGTAGCGGCCGCCGTCGGTCCACACGGGTTCGACGCGCAGGCCCATGCGGACCTGGTCGTACGGGATGCCGCCGATCCGGCCGTGGAGGGCTAGGTCGGCGCCGTCGAGGGCGATGTGGGCGTACACGTACGGCACTTCGATGTCGAGGTTCTTCGCTTTGATGTTGACGATGCAGAAGGTGGTGACGGTACCGGCGGGGCCGACCTCCACCCGGTCGGTGGTGGCGACCCCGCAGGTGGGGCAGGCGCCGCGCGGGGGGACGTACACCTTGTGGCAGGAGGGGCAGCGCTCGCCGACGGTCCGCCGCTCGGAGAGGGCGTTGATGTAGGCGGTCTGGGCACGGCCGGGGCTGTAGGTGTAGTCCAGGCGGGCCTCGGCGACGATCCCGGTGACGGGCTCGTCGAACACCCCGTCGTGCGGGACGGCGCCGCCCTGCCGCTCTCCTTCCTCCGCTTCCTGC
Organism: Streptomyces sp. 3211.6; assembly: GCF_003634815.1. NCBI lineage: Bacteria > Bacillati > Actinomycetota > Actinomycetes > Kitasatosporales > Streptomycetaceae > Streptomyces > Streptomyces sp. 3211.6. The sequence goes on from NZ_RBXC01000001.1 coordinate 1,123,979, forward strand.
TCCGGCTCGAAGCAGGCGATGTCGGTGATGGCGCCGGTGCGTTCGGCCGCCCAGCGCACCCGGACGCGCATGCCGGTGCGCACGGCTTCGGGGCCGGGGGCGTCGAGGGCGTGCAGCAGGGCGGTGTCGGCGCCGTCGAGCCGGACCAGCGCCCAGGCGAAGGGGGTGGCGAGGGGCTGCTGGGGGCGCGGCTCGCCGTTCCAGGCCCAGGTGGTGACGGTCCCGGTGGGCGCGACCTCGACGAGCTCGCGCAACTCCTCGGCGGTGGCGGGGTCGTACTCGACGGGTGGCACCATCACCTGCCCGGCGGAAGTCCGGACCCCGAGGACGACGCCTTCGCGGAGCCCGGTGAGGAAGGCGCTCTGCACGGGCCCGAGGGAGCGGGTGAACGGGAACTCGACGACGAGGGGCGCACGCAGCACCTCGGGCGGGGACGCGGCTGTCATGGGTGGCCTCCGATGCTCGGAAGGTAGGGGGACGACGGAAGGGACGGGCACGGGCCGCCACCGGGGCGGGCCCGCGCCCGGGGTGCGGGGCGCAGCCCCGGGGCGGGGTGCGGGGCGCAGCCCCGGGGAACGGGGGAAGGGTGGGTGGGGGAGCAGCCCCGCAGGGCCGCGCCCACGCCGGGCAGGGCCGCGCCCACCCGGCCAGGGGCGCGTCAGGCCCGCCGGTACTCCGGGGCCCGCTTCTCCGCGAAGGCCCGCGCCCCCTCCTTCGCGTCGGCGGTGTCGAAGACGGGCCAGCCCCGCACCAGTTCGGCCGCCAGCCCCTCCGTCTCCGTCATCTCGGCCGTCTCGTAGACGGAGGCCTTCACCGCCTCCACGGCCAGCGGCCCGCACGCGTTGATCCGTTCGGCGACCTCCAGCGCCGCCTCCAGCGCCGTCCCCTCCGGCACCACCCGCCCCACGAGCCCGATCCGCTCCGCCTCCTGCGCCGAGTACGGCCGCCCGGTGAGCAGCATCTCCAGCGCGTGCGTGCGCGGGACCTGCCGGGGCAGCCGCACCGTGGAGCCGCCGATCGGGAACAGCCCTCGCCTGACCTCGAACAGCCCGAAGGTGGCCCCGGCCCCCGCGACCCGGATGTCGGTCCCCTGGAGGATCTCCGTGCCGCCCGCCACGCAGTAGCCCTCCACCGCCGCGATCACCGGCTTACGCGGCCGGTGGTGGCGGAGCATCGCCTTCCAGTGGAGGTCGGGATCGGCCTTGAGGCGGTCGCGGTACCGGTCGCCCGCCATGCCCTTCCCGGCCAGCGCCTTGAGGTCCATTCCGGCGCAGAAGTCCCCGCCCGCGCCGGTGAGGACCACCGAGCGGATCCCGTCGTCCGCGTCCGCCTCCAGCCAGCCGTCGTACAGCCCCACGAGCAGGGGAAGCGAGAGCGCGTTCTTCGCCTCCGGCCTGTTCATGGTGAGCACCAGCGTGGCGCCCTGGCGGTCCACGGTGAGGTGTTCCGTCCCACCCATTGCCGTCCTCCCGTCTCGAGACCTAGAACAGGTTGCAGGAGGGCAGGGTGCAGTACAAGGGTTTTCTGACGACCAGTCAGTTTTCTTGGCACGCGCCCTTCCCAGTTGCGCCGGGCGACGCTCTAATGACCGCCGAGCAGACCGGCCGCCCGGTCCGGGTCAGGAGGAGGAACGGTGGAGTACAACCTTGCCGACCTGTTCGAGTCGGTCGTGGACGTGGTGCCCGACCGCGAGGCGCTGGTGTACGTGGACCACCCCGGGACCGGCGCCGAGCGCCGCCTGACGTACGCGGAGCTGGACGCGGCCGCGAACCGCGTCGCACACCACCTCACGGACAGCGGCCTGACCCCCGGCGAGCACGTGGGGCTGCACCTCTACAACGGCGTCGAGTACCTCCAGACCGTCCTGGCCTGCCTGAAGGCCCGCCTGGTCCCGGTGAACGTCAACTACCGGTACGTGGAGGAGGAGCTGGTCTACCTCTACAACGACGCCGACCTGGCCGCACTCGTCTTCGAGGGCGAGTTCACCGAACGGGTCGCGGCCGCGCTCCCCCAGACGCCGAGGCTGCGCCACCTCGTCCGGGTCGGCGCCACGCCCCCCGGCGCGCCCGAGCCGGCGATCGCGCCGGTGGCGTACCGGGACGCCGAGGCGGCCGGGTCCCCCGAGCGCGCCTTCCCGCCGCGCAGCCCCGACGACCTGTTCATCATCTACACCGGCGGCACGACCGGCATGCCCAAGGGCGTGATGTGGCGGGCCGAAGACCTGTTCTTCGCCGGGCTGTTCGGCGGGGAGCCCTCGGGAGAGCCCGTCAAGCGTCCCGAGGAGCTGGCGGAGCGGGTCGCGGCGCGCGGCGCCGGTCTGACCTTCTTCCCGGCTCCCCCGCTGATGCACGGCACCTCCACCCTCACCTCGTTCATCGCCTTCAACTACGGCCAGCGGGTGGTGATCCACCGCAAGTACGCGCCGGAGGAGGTGCTGCGCACCATCGAGAAGGAGAGGGTGTCGAGCGTGTCGCTGGTGGGCGACGCGATGCTCCGGCCGCTGATCGACGCCCTCAACGGGCCGCTGAAGGGGACCGACCTGTCCTCCCTGTTCAGCGTCTCCTCCTCGGGGGCGATCATGTCGGAGTCGGTGCGCGCCGAGTTCCAGCGGCTGGTGCCGAACGTGGTGCTGCTGAACAACTTCGGTTCGTCGGAGTCGGGTTCCAACGGGCGGGCCACGGAGGACTCCGGCCCGGAGAAGGGCTTCCGCCTCCAGGTCAACGACCGTACGCAGGTGGTCGACCCGGTGACGCACGAGCCGGTGGCGGTGGGCGTGCCGGGACGGCTCGCCCAGCGCGGGCACGTTCCGCTGGGCTACTACAACGACCCGGTGAAGACCGCGGAGACCTTCTTCCGGAAGGGCTCCGAGCGCTGGGTGCTGCTGGGCGACATGGCGACGGTCGACGAGGAGGGCATCGTCACCGTCCTCGGGCGGGGCTCGCAGTGCATCAACACCGGTGGCGAGAAGGTGTATCCGGAGGAGGTCGAGCAGGCGCTGAAGTCCCATCCGGACGTGTACGACGCCCTGGTCGCGGGCGTCCCGGACCCGACCTGGGGCAACCACGTGGCCGCGGTGGTACAGGTACGCGCGGGGGCACCGGAGCCCACGCTGGAGGAGATCCAGCAGCACTGCCGCACCCGCCTGGCGGGGTACAAGATCCCGCGCCAGCTGGTGATCACCCCCGCGATCCAGCGCTCGCCGAGCGGCAAGGCGGACTACCGCTGGGCGAAGACGGTGGCCACGGAAGCAGCCACGGAAGCCTGACACCCCGAAGGCCCCGCCCGGCCGGGGTCAGGCCCGAGGGCAGGGCGGGGGGCGGGGGCGGGGCGGTCAGGTGCCTGTGGACAGGAAGTGTTCTACGCGGGCCGCGAAGCGGGGGGCGTCGTCCAGCCACGGGAAGTGCGCGGCGCCGGGCTGGACGTCGAGGACGCCGGCGGGGAAGAGCCCCGCCAGTTCCGCCGCGAGCACCGGCGGCGGGCTGCCGTCCAGCTCGCCGGCCATGACCAGCACCTCCCCCGCGAACCGCCCCAGGGCGGCGCGGGTGGCGGGCGGGTCGAAGGCCCCGTCGGCGGCGAAGGCCGCCGAGGCCTTGTCGTTGCGCTCCGCCGCCCCGGCCGCGTGAAGGGCCCGGGCTGCGTCGTCCCAGCGCCCGTGGAAGAGCGGGGCGGCGAGGTCCCTGTCCTCGGCGGCACCCTCGCCCGCCAGCAGCCTCCGCAGGGCCTCGACCGCCGAGTCGTACGGCTCGCCGGCGGGCCGCAGGCGGGCCGCGTCCAGGTGGTGTCCGGCGGTGATGTGGAGGCCGACCGCCCACGGGGTGGGGGTGACCAGGACGAGGCGTCCCACCCGCTCGGGGTGCGCGGCCGCGTACAGCATGGCGAGGTTGCCGGCCGCCGAGTGGCCGAGGAGGTCCATGCGTTCCAGGCCCAGGTGGACGCGGAGCGCCTCCACGTCCGCCACCTGGTGGTCGACGCGGTACGTGGCCTCGTCCACCGGTATCGCGGAGTCGCCCGTGCCGCGCAGGTCGAGCCGGACGAGCCGGCGCCCGGCGGTCAGTCCGCCGAGGTCGCCGAGGTAGCGGGAGGCCCGCATGGCCCCGCCGGGGAGGCAGATCAGCGGCTCGCCGTCACCCTGGACGTGGTAGGCGAGTTCGGTCCCGTCGTACGTGGTGAATACATGCATGGACCCATCCCAGCAGACGATCACTCGTTCGAGTCATTGATTTGCGGGCCGGGCTCGGGCAATCTACCGAATGAACGTTCGGTTGGGGTGGTTGGTCCTCGGTGAGGTGACGGCAATGGCGGCGCAGGCGGAACTCGGCAACGACGAAGATCAAGGACAGCTCGGGGAGATCGGGGAGATCGGAGACGTCGGAGGGCAGCCGGGGCGGCAGGACTTCGGCGAGCTGGGCGACGCGGCGGAGCGGCTCGGCCCCGACGAACTGGCGGCGCTCCAGCTCAAGCGGCTGCGGGCGACCCTGCACCGCGTCTACGACCGCGTGCCCTTCTACCGCGAGGCCTTCGACAAGGCGGGGGTACATCCCGACGACTGCCGCTCCCTGGCCGACCTGGCGCTCTTCCCGCTGACCACCAAGGCCGACCTGCGCGGGCAGTACCCCTTCGGGATGTTCGCCGTCCCCCGCAGCGACGTCCGCCGGCTGCACGCCTCCAGTGGCACCACCGGCCGGCCCACGGTGGTGGGCTACACCGACGGGGACCTCGCCGCGTGGGCCGATGTCGTCGCGCGGTCGCTGCGCGCCGCGGGCGCAAGGCCCGGCCAGATCGTGCACGTCGCCTACGGGTACGGCCTGTTCACGGGCGGCCTCGGCGCCCACTACGGGGCGGAGCGGCTGGGCTGTACGGTCGTCCCCGCTTCCGGCGGCATGACGGACCGCCAGGTCAGACTGATCCAGGACCTCCGGCCGGAGGTCATCATGGTGACCCCCTCCTACATGCTCACCCTGCTGGACGAGATGGAGCGCCAGGGCATCGACCCGCGCTCGACCTCCCTGCGCACGGGGATCTTCGGCGCGGAGCCCTGGACCGAGGAGATGCGCCGGGAGATCGAGGACCGGCTGCGCATCGACGCCGTCGACATCTACGGCCTGTCGGAGGTGATGGGGCCGGGCGTGGCGCAGGAGTTCGCCTCGCACAAGGACGGGCTGCACATCTGGGAGGACCACTTCTACCCCGAGGTGATCGACCCGCTGACGGGTGCGGTGCTGCCGGACGGCGAGCTCGGCGAGCTGGTGTTCACCTCCCTCACCAAGGAGGCCATGCCCCTGATCCGCTACCGCACCCGGGACCTGACACGGCTGCTGCCGGGGACGGCCCGGCCCGCGTTCCGCCGCATGGAGAAGGTGACGGGCCGCAGCGACGACATGATCATCGTGCGCGGGGTGAACCTCTACCCGACCCAGATCGAGGAGATACTCCTGCGCATCCCCGCCCTGGCCCCGCACTTCCAGCTGCGGCTGACCCGGCAGGGGCGGATGGACGCCCTCACGGTACGGGTGGAGGCGCGCCGGGAGGCAGACGCCGGGCAGCGCAGAGCGGCGGCCACGGAGCTGGGGCGGTCCGTCAAGGAGGGGATCGGGGTGTCCGTCGGGGTGGAGGTGGTGGAGCCGGAGAGTCTGGAGCGCTCGGTCGGCAAGATCAAGCGGATCAAGGACCTGCGCGAGGCCGGGGAGGGCTCCGGGGAACACTGAGACGCCGAAGGCCGGGACACCGAAGCCCCGGACACCACAGGCTCGCGCGGACGCGGGGTCGCGCCCGGACACGCCGGGCGGGCCGGCGGGCCACCCCTTCGGCCCCACTTCGGCGCGGCTTCCGGGACCCTCCGGGCCAGTCCGGGTAGGGGATGGGGTGTGACCTCGACCTTCCGGCAGCTGCACGACCGGTTCCTGGCCTCCCCCGCCGGGCTGGCCTGGAGCCGGGGCCGCGAGATCGAACTGATGCACCGGGCGATGGGCTTCGCCGCCCTCGGGTTCCTCACCCTCGTCCCCTTGCTGGTGGTCGTGGCGGCGGCCGCGCCCGGCAGCGGCTCGGGCTTCGGCCGCTGGCTGGGCCAGGCCCTCGGGGTCACCGCGGCCTCCCGGGCCAAGGTCGAGCTGTTGTTCGGGGCGGCCGACCTGGCGCTGGAGCGGACGACGGCCTTCGGGCTGGCCGCCCTGGCGGTGTTCGGACTGACCTTCGGCTCCGCCGTGCAGACCGGCTACGAGAAGGTGTGGGACCTGCCGACGGCCCGCTGGCACACCATGTGGCGGCATGTGGTGTGGCTGGCCCTGCTGGTCTGCTACCTGGCGCTGCTCGTCGGGATCCCGGCGCCCTCCACCAGCACGGCGGGGGCGGTCGTGGGCACCGTCAGCGACCTGGTCGGCACCTGCCTGTTCTTCTGGAGCTCCGGGCGGCTGCTGCTGGGCGGGCGGGTGCGCTGGGCCGCGCTCTTCCCCGGGGCGGTGGCCACCAGTGTCGGCCTGCTGGGCCTGCGGGTCTTCTCGCAGCTGGTCTTCTCCCCCCTGATCGCCTCGAACGCCGTCACGTACGGCCCGTTCGGCACCCTGCTGGTCGTCCAGTCCTGGCTGGTCGGTGTCGGATTCGTGGTCTACGGAGGCGCCCTGGTGGGCCGTCTGGCGCACGAGCACTTCACCCGGCGGCGACTGCGGGCCAATGGATTCCACGGTTCCGGCGAGGACCCTTCTCGTGATCCGGGACAGGAGTGAGCGCGGCGGGCGCGAGCATGGCAGGATCACGCCGACCACCCACAACACCGTTTGATATCAGGGGGATTGATGTCTGCACAGGATGCCGCCACCGGGCGGGTATGGCTGATCACCGGAGCGTCCTCGGGCTTCGGACGGACCCTCGCGGAAGCCGCGCTCGCCGCCGGGGACACGGTCGTCGCGACGGCCCGCCGGCCCGCCGCCCTCGACGACCTGGCGGCCGCCCATCCGGAGCGGCTCGTCCCCGTCACGGCGGACGTGACCGATACGGCGCGGGCCGCACAGGTCGTCGCCGAGGCCGTGGACCGGTTCGGCCGGATCGACGTCCTCGTCAACAACGCCGGCCGGGGCCTGATCGGAGCGGTCGAGGAGACCTCCGAGGCCGAGCTGCGCGATCTGATGGAGCTGCACTTCTTCGGCCCGGCCGCGCTGATCCGCGCCGTGCTGCCGCACATGCGGGAGCGCAAGTCGGGGGCGATCGTGCAGATGAGCAGCATGGGCGGCCGGCTGTCCTTCCCGGGCGTCGGCGCCTACTCGGCGACGAAGTTCGCCCTGGAGGGCCTGACCGAAGCACTGCGCGGCGAGGTCGCGCCGTTCGGGATCAAGACGCTGATCGTGGAGCCCGGAGCCTTCCGTACGGGCTTCGCGGGCGGCGCCGCGCTCCAGCAGTCGGCCGGCGTCCTGCCCGCCTACGCGGACACCGTCGGCGCCGTGCGCACCGGACTGCCCGACAGCGACGGCAAGCAGCCCGGCGACCCGGTCAAGGCCGCCGCCGCGATCCTGGCCGCCCTGGACGCGGAGGAGACCCCGCTGCGGCTGGCCCTGGGCAACGACGCCCTCGACGCGATCCTCGCCCACGCCGACGCCGCCCGCGAGGAGGCCCGCACCTGGGAACCCGTCAGCCGGGGCACCGACTTCGACGCCTGACCGCCTTCAGCAGGCCGGGCCGGCCCCGTGCGGGGCCCGGCCCGGCCTCCGGCGGAGCGTCAGGCGGCGCCGAGGCGGTCGCGGAGTTCGCGTTTGAGGATCTTCCCGCTGGCGTTGCGCGGCAGGGCTTCCACGAACAGGACCCGCTTGGGGGCCTTGAAGTGGGCGAGCCGTTCGCGGGCGTAGGCCATCAGCTCGGTCTCCGTGACCTCCCCGCGCGGCACGACGACGGCCGTGACCGCCTCGATCCACCGCTCGTCGGGGAGGCCGACGACGGCCGCCTCCGCCACGCCCGGGTGCGTGTAGAGCACGTCCTCCACCTGCCGGGAGGCGACGAGCACCCCGCCCGAGTTGATGACGTCCTTGACCCGGTCGACGACCGTGAAGTAGCCCTCGGCGTCCCGGACGGCGAGGTCACCGGAGCGGAACCAGCCGTCCCGGAAGGCCTTTCGGGTGGCTTCCGCGTCGTTCCAGTAGCCCAGGCACAGCTGCGGCGAGCGGTACACCACCTCTCCCGCCGTGCCGTCGGGGACCTCGGCGCCGTCCTCGTCGACCACCTTCGCCTCCACGTGCAGCACCGGCCGCCCGCAGGACTCCATCCGCCCCTCGTGCTCGTCCGGTCGCAGCACCGTGGCCAGCGGGCCGATCTCGCTCTGCCCGAAGCAGTTGTAGAAACCCAGCCCCGGCAGCCGCTCCCGCAGCCGCTCCAGGACCGGGACGGGCATGACCGAGGCCCCGTAGTACGCCTTGCGGAGCGCGCCGAGCTCCCGCTGCCCGAACTGCGGGTGGTTGGCGAGGGCGATCCACACCGTCGGCGGCGCGAACAGGCTGTCCGCCCGGCCCGCCTCCACCAGGTCGAAGACCTCCTCGGCGGCCGGCCCGTCCAGGACGGTGTTGTCCGCGCCCACCGCGAGGTAGGGCAGCAGGAACACGTGCATCTGCGCCGAGTGGTACAGCGGCAGCGAGTGGAGGGGGCGGTCCCCCTCGGCCAGGTCCAGGGCGGCGATCGCGCTCTCGTACTCGTGCGCCAGTGCCCGGTGCGTCATCATCGCGCCCTTGGGCAGGGCGGTGGTCCCCGAGGTGTACAGCAGCTGCACGACGGCCGAGGGGTCCGAGGAGGGTTCGTGGGGCCGGGGTTCGGCCAGCTCGGCGAGGAAGGAACCGGGGGCGTCGCGCAGCGCCCGTACGGTGTGCCCGCCGGGGACCCGGTCCGCGAGGCCGGGGTCGGCGAGGACCAGGGCGCTCGCGCAGTCGCCGAGGATGTGCGCGAGGTCGTCGCCGGTGAGGTTCTGGTTGACCGGGACGTGGGTGAGCCCGGCCCGGGCGCAGGCGAGGAAGGCGATCAGGTAGGCGTCGGAGTTGTGGGCGAAGGCCGCGACGCGCTCCCCCGCGGCCAGCCCGTACCGCTCGCGCAGCACGGCGGCGCCGGTGGAGACCGCCGCGTCGAGTTCCGCGTAGGTCCAGGTCCGCCGGCGGTAGCGCAGGGCCGTCCGGCCGGGGTGCCGCCGCGCGGCGGCCCGCAGGAGTCCGTCGACCGTGTGGTGCCGTACTGGCGTCATGGCGCGATCCTCGCCCCGCCGCGCCGCCGGGTCAAGATCGGCGCGGCGGGCGGGCGTCCGGTGCCCACGGCCCTAGGGGCTGACGGCGAGGAAGAGGTAGGCGGCGAGGAGGACGAGGTGTACCCCGCCCTGGAGGAGGGTGGCGCGGCCGGGCACGAGGGTGAGGGCGCCGACCACCACGGTCAGCGTGAGCAGCACCATGTGGGTGGGGCCGAGGCCGAGGAGCAGGGGCCCCTTCAGCCAGACGGAGGCCAGGGCGATGGCCGGGATGGTCAGGCCGATGCTGGCGATGGCGGAGCCGTAGCCCAGGTTGAGGCTGGTCTGGACGCGGTCGCGGCGTGCGGCCCGGACGGCGGCGAGGGTTTCGGGGAGCAGGACGAGCAGGGCGATGATCACACCGACGACGGCGTGGGGCAGTCCGGCGTCCGCGACACCCTTCTCGATGGTCGGGGAGACGGCCTTGGCGTTGCCGACGACCGCGACGAGGGCGACGAGCAGCAGGCCCAGGCTGGTCAGGGCGGCGCGGGCAGTGGGCGGTTCGGCGTGCTCCTCGTCGCCGCCGGGGGTCTTGGGGGTGGCCACGGGCAGGAAGTAGTCCCGGTGGCGGACCGTCTGGACGGCGATGAACAGCCCGTAGAGGGCCAGGGAGGCGACGGCGGCGAAGGTGAGCTGTGCGCTGGAGAACTCGGGGCCGGGCTTGCTGGTGGTGAAGGTCGGCAGGACCAGGCTGAGCGTGGCGAGGGTCGCGACGGTGGCCAGGGCCGCGCCGGAGCCCTCCGCGTTGAACACGGCGACCCGGTTGCGCAGGGCGCCCACGAGCAGGGACAGGCCGACGATGCCGTTGCAGGTGATCATCACGGCGGCGAAGACGGTGTCACGGGCGAGGGAGGCGGTCTTGTCGCCGCCGTCGGCCATCAGGGTGACGATGAGGGCCACTTCGATGACGGTGACGGCGACGGCGAGGACGAGCGAGCCGAAGGGCTCGCCGACCCGGTGGGCGACGACCTCGGCATGGTGGACGGCGGCGAGGACCGCACCCGCCAGGCACAGCGCGACCAGCCCCACCAGGGCCCCGGGCAGGTCGCGGCCCCAGCTGAGGACGAGCGCGACGAGTGCCGCCACGGGGACCAGGAGCGTCCAGTCGGTCAGGGGGGATCTGCGCGTAGCCGTACTCATGTCTGCCAAGTTGCCAGACCGGCCGCCCGGGTGCGGCACTAGGCGCGCGGCCGCGGCCCTGGAGTGGCACTTCTCGCGATATTCCGGATCTGTCCCACCGCTCGGCTCCCTCTCTCGTGCGCCGGTCCGTCACACCGCGCGTTCGCGGCCCTCCCAGTAGGGGTCGCGCAGGCGGCGCTTGTAGAGCTTGCCGTTGGGGTCGCGGGGCATCGTCTCGATGAAGTCGACCGACTTGGGGCGCTTGTAGCCGGCCAGCCGCCCCTCGCAGTGGCGCAGGATCTCGGCGGCCAGCTCCTCCCCCGCCTCGAAGCCCTCGGCTGGTTCGACGACGGCCTTGACCTCCTCGCCCCAGCCCTCGTGCGGGATGCCGAAGGCGGCGGCGTCCGCGACCGCCGGGTGGGTGAGGAGGGCTGACTCGATCTCGGCCGGGTAGATGTTCACCCCGCCCGAGATGATCATGTCGATCTTGCGGTCGCGGAGGAAGAGGTAGCCCTCCTCGTCGAGCAGCCCGAGGTCGCCGACGGTGAAGAAGTCGCCGATGCGGTTCTTCTTCGTCTTGCCCTCGTCCTTGTGGTAGCTGAAACCGCCGGTGTTCATCTTCAGGTAGACGGTGCCGAGCTCGCCGGCCGGCAGCCGGTTGCCGTCGTCGTCGTAGATGGCGAGCTCGCTGATCGGCCAGGCCTTGCCGACGGTTCCCGGCTTCTTCAGCCAGTCCTCGGCGGTGGCGAAGGCCCCGCCGCCCTCGCTGGCCGCGTAGTACTCCTCCACGCACCGGCCCCACCAGTCGATCATCGCCCGTTTGACGTGGTCGGGGCAGGGGGCGGCGCCGTGGATGGCGTGCCGCATGGAGGAGACGTCGTAGGCGTCCTTCGTCTCCTGCGGCAGGGCGAGCAGGCGGTGGAACTGGGTGGGCACCATGTGGGTGTGCGTGCAGGCGTGCCGGTCTATCAGCCGCAGCATCTCCTCGGGGCCCCACTTGTCCATCAGCACCAGCGGGTGGCCGATGTGCAGGGACGCGCCCGCGAACTGGAGCACGGCCGTGTGGTAGAGCGGCGAGCAGACGAGGTGGACGTTGCCGTCGAACGGACGGATCCCGAAGATGCCCAGGAACCCGCCGAGGTAGGTCTCCTCCGGGAGTTTGCCGGGCAGGGGGCGGCGGATGCCGCGCGGGCGTCCGGTGGTGCCGGAGGTGTAGTTCATGACCCAGCCGAGGGTGCGGCCGGCGGGGGGCTGCGCGCTCTGTCCGTCGAGGAGTTCGGCGTACGGGCGGAAGCCGGGGACGGCTCCGACGGCGTAGCGGTGGCCGCCGGGGAGCCCGGCCTCGTCGGCGGCGGCGGTGGCCGCCTCGGCGAAACGTTCGTGGGCGATGAGGACCTTGGCGCCCGAGTCGGAGACGATCCAGGCGATCTCGGGGCCGACGAGGTGGTGGTTGACCGGGACGAGGTAGAAGCCGGCCTGGGAGGCGGCGAGGTAGGCGGTGAAGAACTCGACGCCGTTGGGCAGGACGACGGCGAAGGCGTCACCCTTCTCCATTCCGGCGGCGCGCAGGCCGTGGACGAGGCGGTTGACGTCCGCGTGCAGCCGTCCGGCGGACCACTCCTCGCCGTCGGGGGTGACGAGGACGGTGCGTGCGGGGTCGGCGGCGGCCTGCGCCCAGAAGCCGTTGGGGGGCTGGGGCTGGTCACTCATGCGGTTCACACCTCTCGGGTCCGGCCGGCGATGCGGTTGATGCGGTCGATGGCGCGCTCGAAACCGGCGGTGAGCTCGTCGAAGACGGCCTGGACGCTGCGTTCGCTGTTCATCCGGCCGACGATCTGGCCGACGGGGGTGCCGAGCAGCGGGCGGACCTCGTACTTCTGGATCCTGGAGACGGCCTCGGCGACCAGCAGGCCCTGGAGCGGCATGGGCAGGGCGCCGGGGCCGGCCGGGTCGTCCCAGGCGTCGGTCCACTCGGTGCGCAGCTGGCGGGCGGGTTTGCCGGTGAGGGCGCGGGAGCGGACGGTGTCGCCGGAACCGGCGGCGAGGAGCTTCTCGGTGAGGGCGCGGGAGTGGAGTTCGGCCTCGGTGGTGGTCAGCCAGAGCGAGCCGAGCCAGACGCCCTGGGCGCCGAGGGCGAGTCCGGCGGCGATCTGCTCGCCGCTGCCGATGCCGCCGGCGGCGAGGACCGGGAGCGGCGCGACGGCCTCGGCGATCTCGGGGACCAGGACCATGGTGGCGATGTCCCCGGTGTGCCCGCCGGCTTCGTAGCCCTGGGCGACGACGATGTCGATGCCGGCCTCGGCGTGGCGGCGGGCGTGCTTGGCGCTGCCGGCGAGGGCGGCGACGAGGACCCCGTGGTCGTGGGCGCGCGCGATGACGTCGGCGGGCGGGGAACCGAGGGCGTTCGCCAGGAGTTTGACGGGGTAGTCGAAGGCGACGTCGAGCTGGTTGCGGGCGACCTGCTCCATCCAGCCGGTGATCCGCCAGCCGGAGGCCTCTCCCTCGGCGAGCTCGGGTACGTGGTGCTTGGCGAGGGTGTCGCGGACGAAGGCGCGGTGCCCGGCCGGGATCATCGCCTCGATGTCGGCTTCGCTGATGCCGTCGACGGCCTTCTTGGCGGGCATGACGACGTCGAGGCCGTAGGGCTTGCCGTCGGTGTGCGCCTGCATCCAGTCGAGGTCGCGCCTGAGGTCGTCGGGTGCGGTGTAGCGGACCGCCCCGAGGACGCCGAACCCGCCGGCGCGGGTGATGGCAGCGGCGACCGCCGGGAAGGGCGTGAACCCGAAGATGGCGTGCTCGACTCCCAGTTTCTTGCTGAGCTCCGTCTCCATGGGCGTGAGGATGCCGCAGCGGGGCGGCCGAGGGAAGAGATTTTCTGATGCAGTGTCAGATTCTTGCGGGCCGCCCCGTGCGGAGGGTACGCGGCGGAGGGGCAGATACCCAGTAGCGTGCGGAACGCCTGCGGCGGGCGGCGAGGGACCGGGCCCCGTGGCGGCCCGGGGCCGCGACCGCCCGGGCCGTCGGCGGACGACGGGCCCCGCACACGGCACGGGCGATGACACCGGACGGCGCGCGGCGGGCAGTTCGGAGCGGACAGGAGGCCGATCATGGCGGCAGTCACGGGGGCAGGCGCAAAGCCGGACGGACCGGCGACCGACGACACGACAGCACGGCCCGGAACCGGGAGCGGCACCCGGACGGCTCCCGCGACGGAGGCCAGGGCCGAAGCCGCGAGCGGGACCGGGACCGGGGCCGAGCCCGGGGCCGGGGCCGGGACCAGGGCCGGAGCCGGAGCCGGAGCCGGAGCCGGAGCCGGAGCCGGAGCCGGAGCCGCGGCCAACGCCGAAACCACGAGCGGGGCCAAGGCCAAGGCCAAGACCCGAGCCCAAGCCGAGGCCAGAGCCGGGAAGGGGGTCGTGGCCGGGACCAGGGCCGGGGCCGGAACCGGGACCAGGACCGGGGCCGAGGCCGGGACCAGGACCGGGGGCGGGACCGGAACCGGGGCCGACGCCGGGGCCGAGGCCGGGACCGGAACCGGGACCGGGACCGGGACCAGGACCGGGGCCGGGACCGGGACCAGGGCCGGGACCGGGACCGGGGTGGAGACCACGACCACGACCGCTACCAAGGCCACGGCCAGGTGCGGGGAGGGCCACGGGGACCCCTCCCACCCCGCGCCGGCGCTGAGCCGGCGGCGGCTCGGGGCTCGGTTGCTCGCGCTCGGCGGGGTGCTCGTGCTGCACGCGGCGCTCCCGGGCGGGTCCGCCGGGGCAGCCGAGCGGCGGGCCCTCCAGGGGCTGCGCCTGCGGTACGGGTCCGCGCGGCAGGCCGGGCTGCTGGACCGGCACCTCGAGGGCGTGGCGCAGGAGGCCCGGCGCTTCCTCGGTCCCTCCCTCGAACACCCCTACTACGCCGGCGCGGTGGTCCTCGCGGGGCGCGGCCGCACGGTCGCCCTCCACCGGGCCATGGGGGACGCCGTCCGGTACGCGGACTACGACGGGCGCACCGACCGGCCGAAGGAGTTCCCGGCCGCGGAGCGGATCGCCATGGCCGAGGACACCGTCTTCGACCTGGCCTCCCTCAGCAAGCTGTTCACCTCCATCATCGCCGTCCAGCAGATGGAGCGGGGCCGGCTGGAGCTGGAGGCCCCCGTGGACCGGTACCTGCCGGAGTTCACGGGCGGCGGCAAGGAAGCCGTCACCGTCCGGCAGCTGCTGACGCACACCTCGGGGCTCCGCTCCTGGGCGCCCTTCTACCAGGAGTCCACCCGCGAGGGGCAGTTGAGGCTGCTGTGGTCGGTGCGGCCGCAGGACACCCCCGGGACGGTGTACCGCTACTCGGACCTCAACCTCATCACGCTCCAGCTGCTCCTGGAACGGATCACCGGCCGCACTTTGGACACCCTGATCCACGACGAGATCACCGCTCCGCTCGGGATGCACCGCACTCGCTACAACCCCCCGCGCGCCTGGCGCCGTGCGATCGCCGCCACCGAGGTGCAGCGCCCGCCGTGGTCCGGCCTGGACCGGGGCCTGGTCTGGGGCGAGGTCCACGACGAGAACGCGTACGCCCTCGGCGGGGTCGCGGGCCACGCCGGGGTCTTCGGCACCGCCTGGGACCTGGCCGTCCTCTCCCGCACCCTCCTCGACGGCGGGGCCTACGCCGGACGCCGCATCCTGCGCCCCGCCTCCGTGGAACTCCTCTTCACCGACTTCAACACCGCCTTCCCCGGCGACGACCACGGCCTCGGCTTCGAGCTCTACCAGCACTGGTACATGGGCGCCATGGCCACGCCCCACTCGGCCGGCCACACCGGATTCACCGGCACCTCCCTGGTCCTCGACCCCTCCACCGACTCCTTCCTGGTCCTCCTCGGCAACTCCGTGCACCCCGTCCGCACCTGGCGGGCCGGCAGCGCGCCCCGCGTGGCCACCGGCAACCGCTTCGCCCGGGCCGTGCCGGTCCGCACGAGGCACGGCGGCCCGGCGTGGTTCTCCGGCATGGAGACCGGCGGCTCGGGCACCCTCACCCTCCCCCCGCTGACCCCCGCCACCGCCGAAGCCCGGCTGCGCTGCGCGGTCTGGTGGGACACCGTCCCCGGGGCCGGAGCCTTCCACCTGGAGGCCTCGGCGGACGGCGCCACCTGGCACCCCGTCCCCTTCTCGACGGTCCGCACCACGGGCGGCGCCCCGGAGCTGTGGCCGGAGGGCTCGGCGGGCGGCTGGTCGGGCCGCATCTGGCACCGCCTGGAGGCCCCCCTCCCCGCCTGGGCCGGCCGCCAGGTCAGACTCCGCTTCCGCCACACGGCAACGGGCCGCTACGTGGGCCGCGGCGTCTACGTGGACGTCATCCGCGTCTCCGAACCCCGAGCCCTCCTCTTCTCCGAAGACCGCCCCACGGACGCCGCCCGCCTCGAACCCACGGGCTGGACCCGCTCGTCGGACTAAGAGGGCGTCGCTGAACTCGCTCGTGGAGGTCATCCGCGGGCGAGTCGGCGAGACATGACCATGATCATGGCAAGGGAGACCACGGCCTCGTGGTGCTCGGGACGGGTCTCGTAGTCACGGACGCAGCGGCGGTGCTTGCTGATCCACGCCAAAGTGCGCTCGACTACCCAACGTCGCGGGAGCACCACGAGGCCCTTCATGTCGTCGGTGCGCTTGACTACCTCCACAGCGAGGTTCAGGACCGCCTTCGCCCAGGTCGCCAGGCGCCCTGCATATCCTCCGCCGGACCGGACCACTGTGATCGTGCTGCACGTGGAGCGTAGCGAGGCCAGCAATCGGAAGGCCGCGTCCCGGTCCTGGAGGCCGGCCATCGTGACGACCACGGCGAGCAGCAGGCCGCCCGTGTCGACTGCTATGTGCCGCTTGCGCCCGTTGACCCGCTTGCCGCCGTCGTACCCGCGACTGCTGGTACGGACCGTGTCAGCTCCGCGCACCGACTGTGAGTCGATCACCGCTGCGGTGGGCAGGGGCTTGCGGCCCTGACGTACGCGTACCTGATCGCGCAGAGCGTCGTGGAGGCGCTGCCATGATCCGTCGCGCACCCAGCGTCGGCAGATCCCGTACGCCGTCATCGGTGGCGGGAACCCGCGCGGCAACTGCCGCCACGGGATGCCGCCGCGCACGACGTAGAAGATCGCGTCGAGCACCAATCGGCGCGGATGCTTCTCCGGCCGGCCGCCTCTCTCCCCCCGTATTGGCTGGTGAAGGCAGGTGTGGCCCGACAATCGCCCACTGCTGGTCCGTCATCGACGAGGACGGGTAGGCCCGGCAGCCGGACTCGGCCGCAGCCTGGTCGCGGGCGGGGCATGACAGTTCCGACCCCCGGCCCAGCCGCTCGCCCACCGCAGCGAGGCCCGACGGCCACACGTCGGGTCTCGGGCCTCGCGACGGGGGCTCGTCGCAGACGGACCCCGCTGCGGCACCTTTACGCCGGCGCGGTACCAGCCTGCTCGCGCAGCGCCAGCCACTCCTGAAGCTCGATCAGATTCCCTTCCGGGTCCTCCAGGTACGCGACCCGTATCCGGTCGCCCATCGGGCCCGGGTCCCGGGTGAACTCCGCCCCCCGCGAGGTGAGCTCGGCATGGGCGGCGTCGAGGTCGTCCACCCGCAGCGCCACCAGCGAGCGGTATCCCTCCGGCTCCGCCCCCAACCGCCCCAGTACGCCGGCCATCTGCGCCCGATCCTGCAGCGCGATCGCGGCGTGTCCGGTATCGGGGCTGAGCTTGGCGTACGGGCCGCTCTCGGCCTCGAACTGCGGCTTGAGTCCGAGCACGTCGCGGTAGAAGCGGTAGACGGCGGGGAAGTCGGACACCAACAGGCGTATCTGGGTGAGTTCCATACTGATCTTTCTAGCCCAGTTCCGACTCCGGTTCCGGTCGATCGCGATCTTTGAGAGAGCCCCGCCGGAGTTCAACGACGCACACTAAGCGGTCTGCGCTCGGTCGCCCCTTCGTGCCCGGCTTCGAGGCATCCGGGCACATCGCCAGGAAGGGACTACGCCGAAGGCGGGAGCGATCCCGTACGGCCTCGGGCCCCGTCGCCCCCCCGTCGGGCCCCCTCAGTCCGCGTCGTTCCGGCGGCCCGTCACCACCAGGTCGCCGTCCGGGGTGCGGTGGGCGAGGTGGCCGGTGCGGAGGTAGCCGTCGGGGGTGAAGGAGCGGGCGTCGCGGTCGGGGGCGTGGTAGTAGCCGCGGACCGTGTGCGGGCCCCGGGTGAGGAGTTCGCCGGGGCCCCCGTCGGGGACGGGGGCGCCCGTGGCGTCGACCAGGCGGATCTGGTCGTCCGGGGACAGCGGGCGGCCGTGCGTGGCGAGGGCGGTGGCGGCCGGGTCGGACGGGCGGGTGAGGGTGAGGAGGCCCTCGGGCAGACCGAACACCTGCTGGACGCGGCAGCCCAGGGCCGTGCCGATCCGTTCGGCGGTGGCCCGGTCCGGGGGCGCCCCGCAGATCTGGACGAGGCGCGGCGACGCGGAACCCGCGACGGGGAGGGCGTCGAGCCATTGCCGGGCGGTGTCGGGGGTCAGCGTGGTGACGGTCACCCGTTCCCGGGCCAGGGCGGGGAGGCAGACGGCCGGGTCCGGGGTGTCGGCGAGGACCACGGTGCCGCCTGCCGAGAGGGTGCCGAGGGCGCCGGGGCCGCCGAGGGCGAGGTCGGCGTCGGCGGGCAGGGCGGCGAGGTACACGTCCTCCTCGGTGAGGGACAGCAGCTCCGCGGCGGCGGTCACCTGGTGGGCGTAGTCGTTGTGGGTCCGCGGCACGAGACCGCCGCCACCGGAGAGCAGCAGGAACGCCACCTGGCCCGCGCTCAGCGGGAGCGCCGGCTCCGGCGGGGCGTCGAGGGAGGCCAGCGGGGCGTACTGGCAGTTCGACGGGTCGGTGGTGAGGCCGCCGTACGGGGACTCCGTGCCGGGCGTCTCGTACGTGAACACCCGCCGCAGGAAGGGCCACCGGGCCGCGATGCGGGCGGCCATCGCCGTGTGGCCGAAGCCCTCGTGGGCCGAGGGGCCGACGTATCCGACGGCCTGGGTGAGCCGTACGAGCTCGGGCACCTCGGGCTCGCCGTACGAGACCGGGCAGAACACGGGGACCAGCCCGGCGCGCATCAGCGCGAACGCGGTGACGTAGAACTCCGGCACGTTCGGCAGCTGGACGACCACCCGCATCCCGGGCCGCAGCCCCCGTCCCCGGAACCCGGCGGCCATCCGGTCCGCGCGCCGGTTCAGCTGCGCGTACGTGAGCCGGGCGCCGCCGTGCACGAGCGCGGTGCGCGGCCCGTACTGGAGGGCCCAGCCGCGCAGCAGGTTGTCCAGGGTGTTGCCCTGCCAGTGGCCGGCCGCCCAGTAGTGGTCGACGAACTCCTCCGGCCAGGGCGTACAGCCGTTGAGCATCGAAGTCATGTGCGTGTCCCCTCCCCGTTGATCTTGCCCAGCCAAACCCGCGTGCCCGGGCGCGGGCAATGCGCGGTCCCGACCAGGGAGACCGGTGCGCTTCGGTGGAACGTCCAACCGTCAGTTGCACCTGCCGCTGCCGCTGTAGCAGGGCACGTACTCCGGCCCGGGGCGCGGCGCCGGGCGGGGATGGGAGCGGTCGTGGTCGTGCTGGGCGAGGACGAGCAGGGCGGCCGCCACCGCGGCCGCGAGGAGGTGCGACGCCACCGTCCAACGGGCGCGCGACACCATCGCGAGAACGGCGAGGACCAGCATGGCGACGAGGAACTGCGACATCCAGACGCGTCCCGCGAGGTCCGCGGCCTCGATCCGCTCGGGGTCGCCCTGGGCGGCCCATCCCTCCATGCCGTGCCCGAAGAGGACGAGTACGAAGACGGCCGCTTCGAGCAGCAACAGCAGGACGGCGACGGTGACGTCCGCGCCGGTGGAGGTCCTGTGGGACCAGGGCCAGTGGCGCCGTGGGCGCGGGGCGTCGAGCGGTGCGCGTGTCATGCCGCCACCCTGCCGGGGCGGCCCCCTGCCGCGCATGAGTACCGGTACTCATGACCCCCGCCGGCCCGGGTGGTGTCCCGGACGGGTCAGGCGGATTCCTGGATCAGGCAGAAGGGATGACCCGCGGGGTCGGCGTAGACGCGCCAGCCGCGGGCGGACGGGGTGGCGTCGAGGAGGGTGGCGCCCAGGGCGAGGACCTGGTGTTCGGCGGCGTCGAGGTCCGGGACGGCGAGGTCCAGGTGGGACTGCTGGGGGTGGGCGGGGTCGGGCCAGCGCGGGGGGAGGTGACCGGGGACCTGCTGGAAGGCCAGGACCGCGCCCGTGGGGGCGTGCAGGGTGGCCCAGTGGTCGTCGCAGGTCCAGCGACGGTCGGGGCGGTTGACCTCGCCGCCCAGCAACGCCCCGTAGAAACGGGCGAGTTCGAGGGGGTCGGGACAGTCCAGGACCACGCACTGCAGTTCAGCGATCATGACCGGGATCCTAAACGGCCGGCCCCAGGACGGCATCCAGCATCCGGCGGACGGTGGCGGTGAGTTCGGCCGGGTCCGGGGCGGGGCGGGCGTGGGCGAGGGCGCCGGCGAGGCGGTCGTAGAGCAGGCCGTCCGTCCAGGCGGCCAGCAGTTCGGCGCTCTCCTGCGGCTCCGGGGCGCCCAGTGCCGCCAGGACCGCGGCCGCCCGCGCCCGGACGGCGAGGCCCGCCTCCCTCAGGTCCGGCTCCAATTCCGGGTTGCGGGCCGCCTCCAGGCTCAGCTCGAAGCGGGCCAGCTGGCGTTCGCGGCCGGCCGTCAGCCAGTGGTGCAGCAGGGCGCCGAGTGCCCGGGCGGCGGCGTCGCGGTCGGCCGGCGGGCTCAGCGGGCCTTCCGAGACGTTCAGTTCGGCCAGGCGGCGGTAGCAGGCGGCGATCAGGGCGGTCCGGGTGCGGAAGTAGTACGAGGTGCTGCCCGCCGGGAGCCCGGCGGCGCCGTCGACGGCGCGGTGCGTCAGGCCTCGCAGGCCGGAGGAGGCGACGAGGCCGATGGCCGTGTCCGCGATCAGCGTCCGGCGGTCCGGGGCGGAGGCGGATGCGGATGCGGGCGCGGGTGTGGGTTCCGGGGTGGACATGCAGCCACTCTACAGCTGTAGAGTGAGCAGCGAACCCTCTACGGACGTAGAGGGTCCTTGCCGGACGCAGGAGGCCGCGCCATGTCCGTACGCCAGCGCCACGCCGTCGTCGCGGGAGCCGGGATCGGCGGTCTCACCGCCGCGCTGGCCCTGAGCCGCCAGGGATGGAAGGTCACCGTGTGCGAACGGGCCGAGGGGCCCGCCGCCGTCGGCGCCGGCATCGTCCTCGCGCCCAATGCCCTGCGCGCCTTCGAGGCCATCGGCTTCGACCCCGCCCCCGGCACGGGCAGCGCCCCCGCCATGGCGATGGGCCTGCGCCGCCCCGGCGGCGGCCGGCTCAGCCGGGCCGACCCCGCCGCCCTGGCCGCCCGCTTCGGCCGGACCCCGCTCGCCCTGCACCGGTCGGCGCTGACCGCCGCGCTGGCCGCCGGGCTCCCCGAGGGCGCCCTGCGGTACGGGGCCGCCGTCACCGCGGTGGACGAGGGCGACGGGCGCGCGGTGGTCCGTACCGCCTCCGGGGACCTCACCGCCGACGCGGTCATCGCCGCCGACGGCATCCACAGCCCGCTCCGCCGCCGGCACTTCCCCCACCACCCCGGCCTGCGCTACAGCGGCGAGACCGCCTGGCGCACCGTGCTGCCCGCCGGGGCGGCGCCCGCGGGCATCGCGGCCGCCGAGACCTGGGGGCGCGGCGAGCGCTTCGGGACGGTCCCGCTCGCCGACGGCGGGCTGTACGCCTACGCCACGGCCGTCGTCCCCGAGGGGTACCGGCCCGCCGACGTCCGCACCGAACTCCTGCGCCGCTTCGGCACCTGGCACCACCCGGTCCCCGCCCTCCTGGAGCGGATCGACCCCGGGCAGGTGCTCCAGCACGACCTGTACGACCTCGCCGCCCGGCTCCCCCGGCTGCACCACGGCCGCATCGCCTGGATCGGCGACGCCGCGCACGCCATGACCCCCAACCTCGGGCAGGGCGGCTGCCAGGCCGTCGAGGACGCCGTCGTGCTGGCCCACCTCCTCGCCGGGCCCGACGTACCGGCCGCCCTGGCCGCCTACACCCGGGCCCGGCTCGCCCGGACGGACGCCATCCGGGTCCGTGCCCGCCGGGCCGGCCGGGTCGCCGCCCTGCGGCACCCACTGGCCGTCGCGGCCCGCGACCTCGCCTTCCGCGCCGTCCCCGCCGGGGCCTCACTGCGCGCCCTGGACGACCTGTTCAACGGCTTCACCCTGCCCGGGCCGAACGGGGCGGGGGGGAATGTCCGCCGTGCCCAGGGGCGTTGAGGCTCGTTGTCGAGTTTGTCGACGTGCAATCGAAGGCAGGGAGAACGACGTGACGAGCGACATCGACTGGGACCACCCCACCGACCCCAGGCCGGGCAGCTGGCAGCTCGACCACCTCCGCCAGTACGTCGGAACGAACGGGGCCGAGGGGCACGAGTGGCGCGGCACCCGGACCCTCCTGCTCACCACCGTGGGCCGGGTCTCCGGCAACCCCGTGCGGACCCCGCTCATCTACGGCGAGGCCGACGGCCGCTACCTCCTGGTCGCCTCGAAGGGCGGCGCCCCCGAACACCCGCTGTGGTACCGGAACCTGACCGCCCACCCCGAGGTGCGCATCCAGGTCGGCCCCGACGTCATGCAGGGCACGGCGCGCACCGCGACCGCCGAGGAACAGCGCGCCTACTGGCCGGTGATGGTCAAGGAGTGGCCCGCGTACGACGAGTACCAGGCGCAGACGGACCGGGTGATCCCGATCGTGGTGATCGAGCCACACCGGGTCGACTGACGTCCGGCCGAGGTCCGGCGGCGGCTCCGGTCCGGGCGGCCGGACCCGGCCGGGGTCAGCGGTCCAGCAGCGCCATCGCCGCGTTGTGTCCCGGGATCCCGCTGACCCCGCCGCCGCGGACCGCCCCCGCCCCGCACAGCAGGACGTTGGGGTGACCGGTCTCGACGCCCCACCGGCCCGCCTCCCCGTACGGCCAGGACAGGTCGCGGTGGAAGATGTGCCCGCCGGGCAGGCGCAGTTCCTGCTCCAGGTCCAGCGGGGTCTTCGCCTCGATGCAGGGCCGGCCGTCGGCGTCGAAGGCCAGGCAGTCGGTGATCGGCTCGGCGAGGTGGGCGTCGAGCTGGGCCAGGGTGGCGGTCAGCAGGACCTCGCGGGCCTGCCGGTTGTCCTTCTCGAACAGCCGGGCCGGGGTGTGCAGTCCGAAGAGGGTCAGCGTCTGGCAGCCCTGCTCCGTCAGTTCCGGTCCGAGGATCGTGGGGTCGGTCAGCGAGTGGCAGTAGATCTCCGACGGCGGTACGGACGGCAGTTCCCCGGCGGCGGCCTCGGCGCGGGCGCGCTGCAGCTGCTCGTAGCCCTCGGCGATGTGGAAGGTGCCGGAGAAGGCCTCGCGGGGGTCCACGGAGGTGTCGCGCAGCCTGGGCAGCCGGCGCAGCAGCATGTTGACCTTGAACTGGGCGCCCTCGGGGGCCCGCAGCACCGGGTCCGGGGCCTCCCCGAGGAGTTCGGCCAGCGCCTTCGGGGAGGCGTTGACCAGGACCGTGCGCCCGACGACGCCGCCCTCGCCGTTCGCCGTCCGGAAGGTGACCTCGGCCGGGGAGGTCCCGTCGGTGTGGATGCGCAGCACCTCGTGCCCGGTGGCGATCTCCGCGCCGCCCGCGCGGGCGGCGTCGGCCAGGGCGTCCGTCAGCGCGCCCATGCCGCCGACGGGCACGTCCCAGTCGCCGGTGCCGCCGCCGATGACGTGGTAGAGGAAGCAGCGGTTCTGGGCGAGGGAGAGGTCGTGGGCGTCGGCGAAGGTGCCGATCAGGGCGTCGGTGAGGACCACGCCCCGGACCAGGTCGTCGGCGAAGCGCTCCTCCACCGCCCGGCCGAGGGGCTCCTCGAACAGCATCCGCCAGGCCTGTTCGTCGTCGATCCGGGCCCTCAGTTCCGCCCGGGTGGGCAGCGGTTCGGTGAGGGTGGGGAAGACCCGTGCGGCGAGCCGGCCGGTGGTGGCGTAGAAGGCGCGCCAGGCCTCGTACTCCCGGTCGGAGCCGGTGAGCCGCGCGAAGGATTCCCTCGTACGGTCCTCCCCGCCGCCGACGAGGAGTCCGCCGGGGCGGCCGCCGCGTTCGAAGGGCGTGTACGAGGACACCGTGCGCCGGCGCACCCGGAACCGCAGCCCCAGATCCCGGACGATCTTCCCGGGGAGCAGGGACACGAGGTAGGAGTAGCGCGAGAGCCTGGCGTCGACCCCGGCGAAGGGCCGGGTGGAGACGGCGGCGCCGCCGGTGTGCCCGAGCCGTTCCAGGACGAGGACGCTGCGGCCCGCGCGGGCCAGGTAGGCGGCGGCGACGAGGCCGTTGTGGCCGCCTCCGACGATCACCGCGTCGTACACGTCGTGCGCGAAACCCGTGGAGCCTGCGTTGACGGTCATGGCTCTTGGTAACACACCTGGCCCAGCCGCTCCAGACAGTGGGCTTCGTCGGCGTGGGCCAGGACGGTGTCCGGGTGCTCGTCGCCGAGGGAACGCTCGCGGATCCCGGACAGCTCCCGGTAGACGGGCAGTGCCAGGTCCCAGCGGCCGAGCCGGCCCAGTGCGACGGCCAGTTCGCGGCGGCTGACCAGGGTGTCCGGGTGCTCCGCGCCCAGCGCCTTGGCACGGGCCGCACCCACCTCGCGGGCTTCGGCCGCCGCCTCCTCCCAGCGGCCGAGGCGGCCCAGGTTGACGCCGAGGACGTGCCGCGCCCGCAGGGTCTCCGGGTCGGCCGCGCCGTAGGCCCGGGTGCGGTCGCGGACCAGGGCCCGGAAGAGGTCGAGGGCCTCGGCGGCGCGGCCGGTGCGGCCGAGCGCGATGCCGGTCTCGTAACGGGCGGCGAGGGCGTCGGGGTGGTCCCGGCCGAGGACGCGCTCGCGGGCGGCGGCGACCTGGCGGAACACGCTCAGTGCCTCGTTCCAGCGGCCGAGCCGGCCCAGGGCGTAGCCGACCTCGTACCGGGTCAGGAGGGTGTCGACGTGCTCGGGGCCGAGCACGTCGGTGCGGTCGGCCGCGACCGCGGCGGCGGCCTCGTGGGCCTCGGCGTGGCGGCCGAGGGCGCCGAGGGCGCAGGCCAGGTTGTGGCGGCAGCGCAGGGTGTCGGGGTGGCGCGGGCCCGTGGTGCGGATCCGGGCGGCGAGCACCGCGCGGTACCTCTCGTAGGCCTCGCCGTGGCGGCCGAGGCGGCCGAGCTCGTACGCCTCCTCCTGACGGGCGGCCAGCGTGTCGGCGTGGTCGGGGCCGAGCACCCGTGCCCGGCCCTCGGCCACGGCCGCGTACACGGCAAGGGCCTCCTCGGGCCGGCCGGCCCGGCTGAGGGCGAAGGCGCGGATGTGCCCGGCGTCGAGGGAGTCGGGCCGGCCCGGGTCGGTCGGGGCGTGGGCGGCGACGGCACCCTGCGCGTGGGCGGCGGTGAGCCGGGGGTCTTCGGCCGGGGCGGGCCGCAGGATCCGGTGCTCGGCGGAGGCTCCGGCGGTCACGGGGTACCCCTCGGCGGCGGCGAGCGGGTCCGGCCCGGGCGCGGCGGCGCCGGGACCGGCCGGCGCGGACGGATGGGCGGCCCGTCCCGGGGCGGCCCCGGCGGCTGCGCCCGAGCCGCGCTCCGGGGCCGCGGCCGGGCCGGCGGCGTGGCCGGCTCCGGGGGGTGTCGCTCCCCCGGTCCCGGCTCCCGCGGGACGGCCGGGGGCTGCCGGGTGGCCGGGCAGGGGCAGGGAGGCCGTGCCGGACGCGGGCGCGGTCGCCGTACCGGGAACGGGGCCGGTCGCCCGGTGCCCGCCCTCGGGGCCGAAGTGGCCGGCACCGGACGCGGGGTAGCCGTCGGACAAGGACCCGCCACCGGGTACGAGGTGGCCCTCGGCCGCCGGGGGCGCACCCGGAACGGCGTAGCCGCCGGACCCGGCGGTGCCGCCGCCCGGCAGCGGCAGGTGCCCGCCGGGCGCGGAAAGCCCGGCCGGCAGCAGATGGCCGGTTCCGGGCAGCACGTGGCCGGGCCCGGGCAGCACGTGGCCACCGGGCAGCGAGTGGCCGGGCCCGGGCAGCACGTGGCCTCCGGACGGCACGTGACCGGACCCGGGCAGCACGTGGCCACCGGACGACAGCGGATCGCCGGCCCCGGGCAGCACGTGGCCACCGGACGACAGCGGATCGCCGGCCCCGGGCAGCGCCTGCCCGCCGGACGGCAGCGGGCGGCGGGCCGCCGTCCAGGAGCCGGTGAGGACCGCCCACTCCCCGCTGGCCGGCCGGGCGTCGATGCCGGCCTTGCGCCCCGCGGTCATCCCCGCCGCCCACGCGGGCAGCGGAGCCTGCACGCGGGCCGCGCCGCCGGGGCCGACGCGGGCGTCGACCAGCCGCCGGTGCAGGTGGCGGGCGTCTCCGGGGCGGTCCTCGGGGCGCTTGGCCAGCAGGTCCAGCACGATCCGCTCGAAGTACTCGGGGAGCTCGGGCCGGTGGTCGCGGGGCGGCACGGGCGCGGTGTCGCGGTGGCCGACCAGCACGGACCAGGAGTCGCCCAGGTCGAAGGGCGGGGCCCCGGTGGCGATCTCGTAGAGGACGCAGCCCAGGGAGTAGAGGTCGCTGCGGTGGTCGACCTCGCCGCCCGCGATCTGTTCGGGCGACATGTAGTGCGGGGTACCCATGGCCATGCCGCCGCCGGTCAGCTTCGCGGTGAAGCCGATGTCGGCGGCCAGACGGGCGATGCCGAAGTCGCAGATCTTCACCGTGCCGTCGGTCAGCCGCATGATGTTGGCCGGCTTCAGGTCGCGGTGGACGACGCCCTGGTCGTGGGTGTAGCCGAGGGCGGCGGCCATCTGCTCGGCGATGTCGAGGACCACGTCGACGGGGAGCGGGCGCGCCTCGTTCTCCTCCATCAGCTGGCTCAGGTTGCGGCCGTCGAGGAGTTCCATGACCAGGTAGAGGGGGCCGCCCGCCGCACTGTCGTCGCCGAAGTCGTGCACGACGGTGACGCCCCGGTGCTGGAGGGAGGCGGCGACGCGCGCCTCGCGCCGGAAGCGTTCGCGCAGCACCTGGGTGAAGTGGGCGTCCTGTTCGGCGCCGACCGGCTTGAGGCACTTCACGGCGACCTGCCGGCCCAGCGACTCGTCACGGGCGCGCCACACCTCGCCCATGCCGCCGCGCCCGATCAGATCGAGTGACCGGTACCGGCCCTGGATCAGTCTGGACTCCGCCATGTCTTGAAGCCGCCCCCGTCATCGTGCCCGTCGTCGTATCGCGCCCTCCCCGGCCGGTCCAGTATGGCCGCTGACTTACGCAGTGTGTACGCGGAGGGGCGGCTCCCGGGGCCCAGTCGGCGCATCGCTCTCAAGATGTGACCTGGAGGCAGCTGCCAGCGTAGACCTGCGGGAATGGTGCGCAGCACGCGACCCGTGAGGCGCAGGCGCCGGGTGACCGTGAGGGAGGGTGGTGCGGGGCGGCCGTACAGCTGGTGCGCCCAGCCGGGGAGGGAGGCGTAGGCGAGTCCGGCGAGCGGTCGCCACAGCAGGTTTCGGCCAGGTACCAGCAGCGGCGAGACCGGCGGCGAGCGCAGGAAGTCGTCCACCGCCCGGGCGTCGGTGCCGGCGGCGAGCCGGGGGCGGATCCCCTCGAAGTACGCGGCCAGCTGCGCGGTGTCGGCGGGTACGGCGGCCGGGTCGAGGCCGACGAGACGGGCGTTGACGCGGTTTTCGTCCACGTAACGGTCGGCCTGGGCGGGAGTGAGGGGAACGCCGGACCGGCGCAGTACGTGCAGGAAGCTGTCGATCTGGGCGCAGTGCACCCACAGGAGGAGTTCGGGGTCGTCGACGGGGAACCGCTCGCCCGTGTCCGGGTCGGTGGCGGACAGCCGGCGGTGGACGGCGCGCACACGGGCTCCGGCCCGCTCGGCGGCCTCCGTGGTGCCGTAGGTGAGGGTGCCGACGAAGTCGGCGGTGCGCAGCAGCCGGCCCCAGGCGTCCTCGGCGAAGGCGGAGTTCTCCATCACCCCGCGGACGGCGCGCGGGTGGAGGGCCTGGAGGTAGAGGGCGCGGACCCCGGCGATCCACATGACCGGGTCTCCGTGGCACTGCCAGGTGACGGACCCGGGTCCGTACAGTCCCGGGTCGGCGTCCTCGTACGGGGTTCCGCTCATCGCCCGCCTCCCGCGGTGAGCCTACCCAGGCGGGCGCGGGTCCGACCGTCCCCGGCGCGGCGCGGCGCGAAACCGCCGTACGGCGGGGCGGCGGCACGGAGCCGTCGGCGGCGGGCGGGTGTCAGCGGTCCGTCAGGACCGGGCCGCCCGGCGTCAAGGTCCCGTCAGGGGCCGTCGGCGGGCGGCCGTACCCGGGGATAGCTTCGGTGGCGCGCCCCGGACCGCCTCCCCGCAGCCCGGGGCACCCTGCCCGTCCGTCATCCGTGGTTCCCCGGGAGGACCCATGTGCCTGTTCACGTACGAAGACGACCCCGAGCCCGAGGAACGCGTCCCGGCCGGACCCCTGTACGTCCCGGTCCGGCCGGGTACCGGCGAGGTGGTGGTGCGTCTCTTCCGCACTCCGCTGGGCGTGCGTACCGCCGTCGGCTTCACCCGCGCGGAGCGGCTCGTCGCCGTGCTCGGCGCGGGGCAGCCGTGGATCCGGCTCTCGGAGCCGGCGCTGCGCGCGCTGGCCGAGCCGCTGGGGGTGGCGTCGCTGACCGTCGACCCCTCCCTGACGGCGCCGGCGGCCGCCCCGGTGGGGGCCGCGGGCACGGTAGCGGCGACGGCCGCGGCAGCCGCCGCGGCCGCGGGCCCGGGGATGCGCGGGGCCGGGGCCGGGGCCCCCGGGACGTCCGCCCGGGCCGTCTGAAGGGGCGGGGACCGTCATGACCGTCGACGTACTCTCCGAGGTCGCGGCGGACGCCGACGACCTCTGCGTGTGGCCCGCCTCCACGGCCCGGCTCCCGCACGGCGGCCTGGCCGTCGGCGGGGTGTCGCTGGCCGAGGTCGCCCAGCGGTTCGACACCCCCGTCTACGTGCTGGACGAGGGTGAGGTGCGCGGCCGCTGCCGCACCTACCGGGACGCCTTCCCCGACGGCGAAGTGCTCTACGCCGCCAAGGCGTTCCTCTCCCGCGCGATGGCGCGGTGGGTGCGGGAGGAGGGGCTGGGCCTGGACGTGTGCTCCGCCGGGGAGCTGGAACTGGCCGTCACCTCGGGGTTCCCGCCCGAGCGCATCGTGCTGCACGGCAACGCCAAGTCGCCCCGGGACATCGCCGCCGCGCTGCGGCTCGGGGTGGGCAGGATCGTCATCGACAGCTCGTCCGAGATCGCCCGGATCGCGGCGGCCGTGGCCCCCAGGGGGCGCCAGCGGGTGCTGGTGCGGGTGGTGCCGGACGTGGCGGCGGGCGGCCACGAGAAGATCCGTACCGGTACGGAGGGCCAGAAGTTCGGACTGTCCGCCACCGACGGGAGCGCCCAGACGGCCGTCGTCCGGATCCTGGACCAGCCCCGGCTCGAACTCGCCGGGCTGCACTGCCACATCGGCTCCCAGATCACCACGGCCGGCGCCTACCTCACGGCGCTGGACCGCATGGTGGAGCTGACGGCCGCCGTCCGCGATGCGCACGGGGTCGTGCTGCCCGAGCTGGACCTGGGCGGCGGGCACGGCATCGCCTACCGGCCCGGTGAGCCGGCGCTGGACCTCACCGCCCTGGCGCGGGAGCTGCGCACCGCCCTGGCGGACCGCTGCGCGGCCGCCGGCCTGCCGGTGCCCCGGCTGACCGTGGAGCCGGGGCGGGCGATCGCCGGACCGGCGGGGGTGGCCCTGTACAGGGTGCTCGCCGTCAAGCGCTCCGGCGGGAAGCTGTTCGTGGCCGTGGACGGCGGAATGAGCGACAACCCGAGGCCCGCCCTGTACGGGGTGCGCTACGCACCCCGGCTGGTGGGCCGGCACTCCACGGCGGGCTCCGCCACGGCCACGGTCGTCGGCCGGCACTGCGAGGCCGGCGACGTCCTGGCCGCCGACGCCGAACTGCCGCGGGACGTCCACCCGGGCGACCTGCTGGCCGTACCCGTGGCCGGCGCCTACCAGTTGTCCATGGCCTCCGGCTACAACATGGTCGGCCGGCCGCCCGTGGTCGCGGTCCACGAGGGCGCGGCACGGGTGCTGGTGAGGCGGGAGACCCTGGAGGACTTCCGCAGCCGGGACCTCGGCGCCTGAGGCGGCCGCCCCGCCCGGACACCGGCCCCGCGGGCCCGCACCGGGGACGCCCGCGGGGCCGTTCCGCACTCCCGGGACCGACGGACACTCCCGGACGCACGTGAGCCGCCCGGTCCCGGTATCCCCACACCGGGAGCCGGACGGCTCCTGTGACGCGCGACGGGGGCCGGCACTCGGTCGCCTCGATCCGGGCCCCCCACGGGCCGGATACCGCGTCCTCGCACGGGGGCGATGCCCCGCCGTCGGCCGTACGCCGCGGAACTGCCATCCCGCTCCGTCGCCCCTCCAGTCTGGTGCCTTCCTGGACGTCCCCCTGACACCCTTGACGTGTTCCTTCCGTATGTTCACCGATCCTTGACACGCCCTTGATCTCCCCATCCGGATCGGCATCGAACGGAGCCGTGGAGGGGGCCGGGCGTGCCTGAGGGCGGAAAGAGTCCGCCCGCTTCT
Organism: Streptomyces sp. 3211.6; assembly: GCF_003634815.1. Classification (NCBI taxonomy): domain Bacteria; kingdom Bacillati; phylum Actinomycetota; class Actinomycetes; order Kitasatosporales; family Streptomycetaceae; genus Streptomyces; species Streptomyces sp. 3211.6. The sequence goes on from NZ_RBXC01000001.1 coordinate 1,154,021, forward strand.
CGCGGATCCCGATTGTGCGGTGCGCGGCACGGGGACCGCTCCTCCGCATCCTGGTAAAGGACTCTTCCCGCCCTTCCATGGAACCACCACCACTTTGAGCCTGCCAGGGCTGCCCGCGACGAGTGGTCCGGGATCACCGGCTCCCGTCCCCGCGGTCCGCGCGTCCGGGGAGTTGATGCCCTGTCAGAGGATGCTCCGACCGCAGCAGTCGGGTGTGCGAGGCTGGGGAAATGACGTTCGAATTCGAAGCGGAATGGGCTCGGGCGAAGGGGGAGGCGGCCATGCGCCTCGCCTCGGCCGGACCACTGCCCGCACCCACACCCCAGCCGGGCCCCTCCGCGTCCCCGCACGCCGCGGCCCCCGACCTCGGCCTCGTCGACGACCCCGTGCACCGCAGGGCGTCCGGCATCCGCACGGCGAACGCCGAGGCCCGCGGCAAGTCCACCCTCGACGACGCCGAGGCCGTGGGCCGCGTGCACGCCGGCTGGGCGGCCGGGCCTGCGAGCAACGACTGCGTGGGCGCGTGGCAGCGCAGGCTCCGGGAGCTCGCGGACCTGGTCGACGGCGCGGCCGACGCCCTGACCAAGGGCGCGAACGCCATCACCGCCGAGGACCAGGCGACAGGCGCCGCGCTGCGCGCGGCCGGCGGCGTGCTGGAGGACGTCTGATGGTCTCCGTGTCCGAGCTGAAGCAGGCCGACCCGGGCAAGTGGCGCGCCGCGGCCGACGACGCGGTGAACGTGGCCAAGCAGTGCGACGGCCTGGCCACCTACGCCCGCGAGGACGTCGCCCGCACGGTGAACCGCTGCTGGGTCGGCGAATCCGGCCGCGCCGCCACGGAACGCTTCGTGAAGCACGCCGACGACTACGAGACCTCCGCACTGGCCCTGCGCGCGATGGCCAAGGTCTACGACGACCTGGCGGAGGCGATCACGGCGGCCCAGCGGGACCTGGACAGCGCCCTGGACTACGCCCGCACCCGCGACCTGAAGGTCGACGACAGCGGCCGGGTCCAGCTCTCCCACCCGGTCATGGTGCCGCCGGGCAGCACCGAACACCTCGAACCGGCCAACCACGCGCAGGGGATCATCGTCGAGGCCCTCCGCAAGGCGACCCAGGCCGACACGGAGGCGGCACGCGCCCTGCGCACCATCGAGGGCCTCACCGCGATCTCCGACCCGAAGCTGGCCAAGGAGGCCCTGACCCCCGGCTCCCCGCTCGCCGTCGCCCTGGCCCTGTCGGGCGGCATCGACGGCCTGCACCCGGTCAACGTCTCCCCGGCGCAGTTCGCGGCGGTCAACCGGGCCGCGGCCGAGACGGGGATCAGCCGGAAGCTGCTGCTGGCGATCCTGTGGCAGGAACAGCAGTGGTACCAGAACTTCAGCCCCGGCCTGAAGGGTCCACTGCCCGAGTTCGGCCGGTTCTTCGACTGGACGCTGGAGGAGTCGATCAAACCGGACAAGTCCCTGGGCATCACGCACATGAAGTCCGACACCGCACGGCAGGTGATGGAGAACCACAGGAAGGCGTTCACGCTCCCCGACGGGACGTTCCTCGGCAGTCTCGGCGACCCGGAACTCACCAAGTACATCGAGAAGAACCCCGACGAGAACATTCGCATGAGCGCCTACTACCTCGGCGACCTCCAGCGCAACGCCTACGGGGCGAGGACCGACAAGCAGCTCTTCACCCTGTACGCGGCGGACACCCCCGAGGTACGGGAGCTGAACGAGCAGTACGGTGACGAGTCGGGCAGCCGTGGTGGCGACATCAGGACCCGGGGCCGGAACTGGGACAAGGTGGAACCGCACCTGGACGACGCGATGGCCTGGTACGCGCTGACGGACGAGCAGCGGGCCACCGCTGTGCGCCAGCTGGAATCGCAGACCCCGGCCGGACACCACGTCTCCGTCGACCCGATCTACCATGAGGGCGGCGGGCCGCACACAGGAACGGGAACCGGACCCGCGCAGCCCGGCACCCCCGCCCCGAGCACGGGGCCGGCTCCCCGGCCGCCGAGGAGCAACTGACCCATGCACACACGGAAGCCCGTCCCACTGCTGCTGGTACTGCTGCTGACGCTGAGCGGCTGCGGTTTCGTCGGCGGTGACCGGGGGCCCGAGCCGCTGACGCCGATGCCGAGCCAGGTGCCGAGCGGTCCTGAGTACGTGTCGGTCGATGACGTGATCACGGCCCTCGGGAAGGGCGGCTTTGACTGCAAGGTGACCCTGCGGAACGAGAACAAGTTCGGCTCGGACGCCACCTGCGAGGTGCAGCACCGTGGGACGACCGTCTACAACGAGATCTCGGTGCTGAGCACCTCCCGGTTCAGCAGGGACGAGGTCGGCGACTCCATCGCCTCGCGGCGCAGCGCCCCGTACCAGCAGACGATCGTCGCCGCCGGCAACTGGTTCGTCAGGGTGTGGCCTGCGGACTACGCCTACGACATGGCCGCCGCACTGCCCGGCGCCGTGGTCCTGGAACCGCTTCCGAAGCAGGGGAAGTAGAAGATCCGTCAGCGGCGGACCCTCGGCATGCCCAGGCCGATCCAGGAGATGATCTCGCGCTGGATCTCGTTGTTGCCGCCGCCGAAGGTGAAGATCACGGCGCTGCGGTAGCCGCGTTCGAGTTCGCCGTGGAGGACCGCGCCCGCCGAGCCGTCCTTCAGGGCGCCCGCCGCGCCGACGACCTCCATCAGCCAGGCGTACGCGTCGCGGCGGGCCTCGGAGCCGTAGACCTTGACGGCGGAGGCGTCCTGGGGGGTGAGGGTGCCGGACTGGACGGCGTTCACCATCTGCCAGTTGAGGAGTTTCATCGCGTCCAGCCGGGTGTGGGTGCGGGCCAGGCGGGCGCGCACCCAGGGCAGGTCGATGACGCGGCGGCCGTCGGCGAGCTTGGTCTCCGCGGCCCAGCGCTGGACGTCGTGGAGGGCGCGGATGGCCATCGTGCCGTGGGCGGCGAGGGTGACGCGCTCGTGGTTGAGCTGGTTGGTGATCAGGCGCCAGCCCTTGTTCTCCTGGCCGACGCGGCGGCTCGCGGGCACGCGGATGTCCTCGTAGTAGCTGGCGGTGGTGTCGTGTGAGGCGAGGGTGTTGATGAGGGTGCAGGAGTAGCCGGGGTCGGAGGTCGGGACCAGGAGCATCGTGATGCCCTTGTGCGCGGGGGCGTCCGGGTCGGTGCGGACGGCGAGCCAGACCCAGTCGGCGGTGTCGCCGTTGGTGGTCCAGATCTTCTGGCCGTTGACCACGTAGGTGCCGGTCTCCTCGTCGCCCTCCCGGACGGCCTTGCAGGTGAGGGCGGCGAGGTCGGTGCCGGCGCCGGGCTCGCTGTAGCCGATGGCGAAGTCGATCTCGCCGGAGAGGATCCTGGGGAGGAAGTACGCCTTCTGCTCGTCGGTGCCGAACTGCATCAGGGTCGGCCCGACCGTGTTGAGCGCCATCAGCGGGAGCGGGACGACGGCCTGCGCGGCCTCGTCGAAGAAGATGAACTGGTCCATGGGCGACATGCCGCGCCCGCCGTACTCCTTCGGCCAGCCGACGCCGAGCCAGCCGTCCGCGCCGAGGCGGCGGATGGTCTCGCGGTAGAAGCGCTTCTGCGCGGCCGGGTCCTCGTAGCGGGCGTAGACGTCCTGCGGGACGAGCTCGGCGAAGTAGGCACGCAGTTCGGTGCGCAACTGCTGCTGCTCGGGCGTGTATTCGAGGTGCACGGCCCCTCCGGGATCCTCGCGGTCCAGCCGGTCGCTGCGAACGGCGGCGGTCAGAGTAGAACCCGTTACAGGAATAGGGAAGGGGCGGCGGGCGGCGGGACGACGGGACCCCCTGCCGGTCCGGGCCGGCAGGGGGCGCGGTGGGGAGCCGCCGGCTCCGCCGTTGCCGCCACCGCCGCCGCCGGGGCCGCCGGCTCCGCCGTTGCCGCCGGTGCCGGGGTTGGGCAGGCCGGTGTACTGGTCGATGTCGCTGCCCGCGCCTCCGGGGGCGCCTACGGTGGAGTTGCGGGGCCGCCCGCCCCGTGCGCGGACTGGGTGCCGCCGCCCGCGAGGCCGGAGCCTGCGGGGCCGCCGCCCTGGCCGCCGGGTTCCGCTACGAGCCCGCCGCCGTGCAGCAGGGGCCCGCCGTTGCCCGCGCCACCGCCGCCGCCGGCCACCAGGACCCGGTCGGCCGCGCCGAAGGCGCCCGTGCGCACGTCGCTGGCCCCGCCGCCGGAGCTGCCGCCTCCGTGGGCACCGCCACCGCCGGAGCCGTGGCCCCGGCCACCGGGCCGGGCGTACTCGCCGTGCCGGGAGGTGCCGGAGCTGCCGACGCCGCCGACGGTGATCTGGAGGCTCTGGCCCGGGGTGACGGCCAGGGGGGCGCGGGTCTGCTGAAGGCCGTCGGGGGGTAGGCGCGCACGGCAGGGCGCACAGCGCGGCGCCCGGCCGGAGCCGGGCGCCGCAGGGGGATGCCTCAGTTCAGGGCGGCGATCATGGCCTCGGCCGTCACGGCCATCGCCGTCCGCGCGGCGGTGAGGTAGGGGCGGGGGTCGGCCCCGGTCAGATGGGTGCGAATGGCCTCCGTCATGGCCACGTTGAGCGCGGTGCCGATGTTGACCTTGCGGATCCCGCCGGCGACCGCCGCCGCGAGCTCCCCGTCCGGCAGACCGGAGGAGCCGTGCAGCACCAGGGGCACGTCCACCGTCTTGGCCAGCCGCGCCAGCAGGGCGTGGTCGAGGGAGGCGGTCCGGCTGGTCATGGCGTGGCTGCTGCCGATGGCCACGGCCAGGGCGTCCACCCCGGAGTCGGCGACGAACCGCCGCGCCTCGTCCGGGTCGGTCCGGGCGCCCGGCGCGTGCGGGTCCAGCGGCGCGGCGCCGTTCTTGCCGCCGACCTCACCCAGCTCCGCCTCGATCCACAGCCCGTTCGCGTGCGCCCAGTCGGCGGCGGACCGGGTGGCCTCGAGGTTCTCGGCGTAGGGCAGGTGCGCGGCGTCGTACATCACGGAGCCGTACCCGGCGTCCGCGGCCTGCCGCAGCAGGTCGGGGCTCTTGACGTGGTCCAGGTGCAGCCCGACGGGCACCCGGGCGGCCTCGGCGCACGCCGCGGCCGCCCGGGTGATGGGCAGCAGGGCCCCGCCGCGGAACTTCACGGCGTTCTCGCTGAGTTGCAGGATCACGGGCAGGCCGGCCCGCTCCGCCCCCTCGACCACGGCTTCGGCGTGCTCCAGGGTGATGACGTTGAAAGCCGCGACGGCCCGTCCGGCGGCGGCCGCCTCCGCGACGAGGGTCCCTGCGGGGGCGAGGCTCATCGGACCGCCCCCTCACCGCTGGTGAGGATCACCGAACGGGTGAGGTTGCGGGGCGCGTCCGGGTCCAGCTGCCGCGCGGCGGCGACCGCCACGGCCAGGCGGTGCACCCGGACCAGTTCGGCGAGCGGGTCCAGCGTGCCGTCCACCCACTCCGCGCCCGTACCCAGGACCTGCTCGGCGATTCCTTCCGGGGTGCCGCCCAGCGACCAGGTGACGGAGCCGGGGCCGGTGACGCTGACCGGGCCGTGCCGGTACTCCATCGCCGGGTAGGCCTCGGCCCACGACAGCGAGGCCTCGCGCATCTTCAGGGCGGCCTCGTGGGCCAGGCCCACGCTCCAGCCCCGCCCGAGGAAGGTGAACTGCCCCCGGGCCTCCAGCCCGGGGGGCAGGGGCGCGGCCAGCGCGGCGCGGCCGTCGGCGACCACCTCCGGGGTGTGTGCGCCGACGTGGGCCCGCAGGAGGGTGAGGGCGGTGGTGGCGAAGCGGGTCTGGACGACGGACCGCTCGTCGGCGAAGTCCAGCACGACCAGCTCGTCGGCGAGGGTGGCCACCGGGGTGTCCGGGTCACCGACCACCGCGGTGGCCGGGATCCCGGCCTCCCGCAGCCCGGACAGCAGGTCAAGCACCTCGGTGGTGGTCCCGGAGCGGGTCAGGGCCACCACCCGGTCGTAGCGGCGGTGACGGGGGAACTCCGATGCGGGGAAGGCGTCGGTCTCCCCCTGCCCGGCCTCCTCGCGCAGGGCGGCGGCGGCCTGGGCCATGTAGTACGAGGTCCCGCACCCCACGATCGCGGTACGCTCCCCCCGGCCCGGCAGCACCGCCCGGTGGGCCGGGGCCAGTTCGGCGGCCCGTTCCCAGCTCTCGGGCTGCGTGGCCAACTCGTACGCGACGTGACTCATGCGGGCTCCCTGCGCGTTGGATGCGTCATCCTGGCGGTTCCTGCGTGCTTCCTGCGTGCTGTTACTGCATGGCGCTGCTGCGTGTTCCTGCAAGGTAGCGGCCTGTTTCACGCAACTTCAAGCATCGGCAGGGTGTTCGGCTCGGCTAATGTCGAACGACGGGGCCGGGGAAGGATGCCCCGCACGGTACGGGGGACGACACGGGAGGGGCGCCATGACCCGCACGGAGCGCTGGCAGAGACTGCTGGACCTGCTGGTGGAGCGGGACGGGCTCGAGGTGGAGGCCGCCGCCGAGGCGCTCGGCGTGTCCGCGGCCACCATCCGCCGCGACCTCGACCAGCTCGCCGAGCAGCAGCTGCTGGTGCGCACCCGCGGCGGCGCGGTGCCGCACGGGGTGTCGTACGAACTCCCCCTGCGCTACCGGACCTCACGGCGGGCCGCCGAGAAGCGGCGGATCAGCGAGGCCGTCGCGGCGCTGATCGCACCGGGCGAGGTGGTCGGCCTGACGGGCGGCACCACCACGACGGAGGTGGCCCGCGCCCTGGCGGCCCGCCCCGACCTGGCCGGCGGCTCCCCCGCCCTCACGGTGGTCACCAACGCCCTGAACATCGCGGGCGAACTGGTGATCCGGCCCCAGTTCAAGATCGTGCTGACGGGCGGGGTGGCCCGCCCGCAGTCGTACGAACTCACCGGTCCACTGGCCCAGCAGACGCTCGGTCAGCTCACCGTGGACACGGCGGTGGTCGGCGTCGACGCCTTCGACCCGGCGGACGGCGCGGCCACCCGCCACGAGGACGAGGCGGCCGTCAACAGCCTCCTGTGCGCCCGCGCGCGGCGCGTGGTGGTCGCGGCGGACTCCACGAAGCTGGGCGTCCGCGCCTTCGCCCGCATCTGCCCGACCACCACGGTCCACACCCTGGTCACGGACACGGCCCTGACGGCCCCCCTGGCGGCGGCGTTCGAGGGGGCGGGGGTCGGGCTGATACGGGTGTAGGGGGCCGTCGACCCCGCGAGGCGCCGGGGGAAGATACATAAAGGCTTCATATAAATCCGCTATGCTTCAGGCATGAGCCGCCGAGACGCCGCGCACGGCGCTTCCGATGCCATCGGGTCAGCCCTCTACGCTCTGGCCACCAGGGCCGTGAGACGTCTTCCCCGCGACATGAGCCTGACATCCGCCGCCACCTTGGCCACCCTGGACAAGACCGGCCCGCGACGGATCACCGATCTGGCGGTGGCCGAGGGCGTCACCCAGCCCGCGATGACCGTCCTGGTCCGGGTGATGGAGGAATCCGGGCTCGTCGAGCGGAAGGGCGATCCCTCCGACAAGCGGGTGACGCTGGTGTGCCTGACCGAGGCCGGCGCGTCGTACGTCCGGACGCGACGCCAGGCGGGCATCGACGCGTACGCGCGGTTGATCGACGAACTCACCGGTGACGAGGTCGAGGCCTTGGCAGCAGCCCTTCCGGCGCTGCTGCATCTGGCAGAGCTCGAAAGCCACGCCCGCGAGGAGTCGGACCGGTGACCGCGGCCCAGGGTCATGGCCAGCCCATGAGCACCGCCCTGATACGTTCCGAGGCACGTCTGCTGGTCCCCGCCCTGATGTTCATCGCCCTGGTCGTGGCGGCGGTCGCCAGCCTCGGGACACCGCTCATCACCAGCGTGGCGACCACGTTCCACGTCTCCCTCGACAGCGCGCAGTGGACGCTGACCATCGCCCTGCTGAGCGGCGCCGTCGCCACACCCGTCCTCGGCCGGCTCGGAGCCGGTCCGCACCGGCGGGCCACGATCCTCGCCACGCTGGCGATCGTCGTCGTCGGCAGTGCGCTCACCGTGCTGCCACTGCCGTTCGCCTGGCTGCTCGTGGGCAGAGCGGCCCAAGGCGTGGGACTCGGTCTCACGGCGCTGATGATGGGCGTGGCCCGCGACCACCTTCCCGAGGAGCGCAGCGCGGCCACGATCGCCCTGATCTCAGTGGTCTCCATCATCGGAGCCGGCGTCGGCTACCCGCTGGCCGCGCTGCTCGCCGAGTTCGGCGGGCTGCAGGCCGCCTACGGCCTCGGCCTGCTCGTCACCACCACCGCCTTCGTGACCGCGTGGCGCTCCGTGCCCGCAGCTCCCGAAGGCCGCTCCGCTCACGTGAACGTGGCCGGTGCACTCGTCCTGGCGGGTGGACTGCTCCTCGTCCTGTTCCTGGCCGGCGAGAGGAGCCTGTGGAGCCGGCACCTCGCCGTGGCGGTGACCCTTGCCGTCGCCGCCGTACTCCTGCTCTGCGTCTGGACCGTCTCCGAACTGCGGACCAAGACGCCCCTGGTCGACGTCCGGGCGGTACGGCACCCGGCGGTCGCCGGGGCGAACATCGCCATGTTCGTCGGCGGGAGCGGCATGTACCTCCTGCTCACGCTCATCACCCGCTACGCGCAGACGCCGCACAGCGCCGGCTACGGCTTCGGCCTGACCACCTTCGTGGCGGGGCTGGTCCTCATCCCGTTCTCCGTGCTGGGGTTCGTCGCCGGCAAGCTCACGCAGCGGGTCCGCGAACGGATCGACGGCCCGCTGCTCCTGGCCGGCAGCGCCGCCATCGTCGGCGGCGGGTTCGTCCTGTTCGCCACCGCCCGGTCCAACCTGGCCGAACTGCTCGCGGCCATGGGCGTGCTGGGCTTCGGCGTCGGCAGCTTCTCGGCCGCCATGCCCGGCGTCATCCTGGCCGTCACCCCCAAGAGCGAGACGTCGAGCGCCATGAGCTTCAACTACGTCGTCCGCAGCGTCGGGTACTCCCTGGGCAGCGCCCTCGGCGGTCTGGTCCTGGCCACCGGCACCCCCACGGGCCGCCTCTTCCCGAACGACGACGCCTACACGACCGCGGCGCTGGTCGGCGTCGCCGCGATGGCGATCACGACGATGGCCAGCCTCACCCTCGCCCGCAGACGCTCACCCGATACCAGTCCGACCACAGCCCTGCCGGACCCGGGCCGGTCGAGTCGAACCGGAAGCTGAGGATCGAAGCCGTCCGACTTCGACCGCACCATCACAGACCCTGAGAGGCTTGCTGCCTACGACAAGCTGGCCGGTCCAGCCGTCAAGGCCGCGGGCGGGCGGCTGCTCTCCCGCGGCAGCCGGGTCGTCGCACACGACGCCGGAATAGGCGAGCGCACCATCCTGGTCGAGTTCGACAGCTTCGAACAGGCAGTCGCCGCACATGCGAGTGCCGCTTACCAGGAGGCGCTGGCCGCACTTGCTGACGGCGTCGAGCGCGACTTCCGCATCATCGAGGGCCTCGACTGACGATGTCACTGACCGGAAGGGTCTTGTTATCCCGGATGCGAGATGAGTATCGGGCCATTGTCGATGATCCGGCGGCAGTGACAGCACCATGACCAGTAAGGGCATGAATTCTGAGTGCCTGTCATGGTAGCTGTCTGCGGGATCGGTGCAGCGGATGCGCTCACCGGTAGCAGCACGCTACCGGTGGCAAAAGCGCCGAAGACAACGGTCATCGCGACACGGCGCGTCCAGTTAATGCATTTCATGGCGGGTGCCCTTTCTTCACTGGCTGCTGTTCACTGGCTTGCCAAACAGTCGCTGATCCGAGGCTGATGTCAAAAGACGCGCATCTTCGTATCTTGACGAGGCGGACGCCATGCGGCATCAGGCGGCGACCGCGACCATCCTCGTACGGTGAGGCCGGGCCTCCATTCGCCAGGCCAGGGCTTTGGCCACTGCGGTGGTGCCGGAGTCCGCCGAGGAGGGGCAAGCCGGGCGAGCTCCCTCCCAGCGGCTCGGCCGCCACGGGTCGACCATAGAACGGACCGTGGAGTGGCTCGCGGGCTGCCGCCGGCACTCCCCGTTCACCCGGCCTTGGTGGCGAGATACATCCACCCCTCACAAACGCCGACCGGGGCCCGGGAGGGCGGGACCACACTCGACGGTCTCAGAGAAGGGTTGGGGCTTTCCCGTCAGTCTCATCGTCCTTCCGCGTCGGGCCACCCTGTCAAGGACGCTCCTTCGTCGCGTCGCTTCGCGATCGCCTGCGGCGACCCTTGACAGGGCGTCCCGCCACGGAAAAACGAAGACTGCCGGGAAACCCCCAAAGGAACGGGACGGACGTTCATAGGACATACGGCGGACTCAGCGACCCTTCGGGGTCGTCGGGGGCCGCCTCGCCAAGCATCCGGGCCGACGGAATTGCCATCCGGGGCCGCAATCCGCGACAGATCGCTACGCGCTCCTCATTTCTCAGCGTCCGCCGCCTGTCTGGGGTCGCTGCCCGCAGGGAAGGCCGACAGGATCGTCATCCGGGCTGGCGGGCGCATCAAATCGCTACGCGCTCCTCTGACTTCAGCGTCCGGCGACCGCCTGGGGCCGCTGCCCGCACCAAAAGCCGACGGAATTGGCATCCGAAGCCGCCAAGCGCCCCAGATCGCTACGCGCTCCTCTCTTCTCGGCGTCCGGCAGCCGCTATGGGCTGATACCTGCACCAAATGACGAACAGAGCAGCATCCGGGGCTCGCGGGCGCGTCAGATCGCTACGCGCTCCTCGAATTCCGGCGTCCGACGGCCGTCTGGGGCTGGTGACGGCACCAAAAGCCGATCCGCAGAGCATCCCGGCCCAAGACGGCCATCAGCCGCCGAGAAATGAGGAGCGCGTAGCGATCTGACGCGCCTGGGGTCGCCTGATGGCCTTCTCGTCGGCATTTCGTGCAGGCAGCAACCCCGGACGGCCGCCGGACGCCGAAAAGAGGGGAGCGCGTAGCGATTTGTCGCGCCCACCGGCCCCGGATGCCAATTCCGTCGGCTTTTGGTGCGGGCAGCGGCCCCAGACGGGTCGCGGACGCCGGAATTCGAGGAGCGCGTAGCGATTTGATGCGCCCACTGGCCCCGGATGCCGGATCCGTCGTCCTTTTCTGCGGGCAGCGGCCCCAGACGGGCGCCGGACGCTGAGAAATGAGAAGCGCGTAGCGATCTGTCGCGGATTGCGGCCCCGCACGGCAATCCTGGCGGCCCGGATGCTTGGCGAGGCGGCCCCCGGCCCCCCGGCTGGTCGCTGAGGGAGCCGGATGGTCAAGGTACGACCGTGCCCGTCCTTTTGGGGGTTTCCCGGCAGTCCTTGTCTTTCCGGGGCGGGACGCCCTGTCAAGGGTCGCCGCAGGCGATCGCGAAGCGACGCGACGAAGGAGCGCCCTTGACAGGGCGGCCCGAACCGGAAGGACAGTGGGACTGACGGGAAAGCCCCAACCCTTCTCTGAGACCGCCGAGCGGGAACCCCGCCCCTCCCACCCGTCGCCCGGCTGTCGGGTTCCGCGCCCGGGTGGTCGCTGCCGCCACACCGCGCCGCTGCTTCAGGCAGGGCCCCGGTGGTCCCCGCCCCCACGCCGCCCCTCCCCACCGGACGGTCCCGCCACCACCCCGCCGCGAGGCGGGTGGGCAATCACCGGCCCGCCCCGGCGCCTCGAGGGGGCAGAAGCCCGCCTAACACCCCGGCACCCGTTCCCCCTCCCGCGACAGGGCCGCCAGGACCGGGGCGATCAGGGGGTGGGTTTCCGCTCCGCGGCGGGTGGCGGCGAAGACGCGGCGGGTGGCGGAGGGGCCCGTGACCGGGCGGACGCGGACCTCCTTCAGGTCCATGCCGCGCAGGGCCGAGCGCGGGACCAGGGCCACCCCGGCGCCCGCGCCGACCAGGGCGGTCACCGCGCGGAAGTCGTCGGAGGAGTGCACGAACCGGGGCTGGAAGCCCGCCAGTTCGCAGGCCAGCAGTGTCACGTCGTGGCAGGGGTTGCCCGGGTACTGGCCCACCCATTCCGCGTCGGAGAGGTCCGCCAGGGCGACGGCGGGGAGGTCGGCCAGCGGGTGTCCCGCCGGCAGGACCGCGTCGAAGGGCTCGGCGTACAGCGGGATCACCGACAGGCGGCCGTCGTCGGCGCCCGGCGCGCCCCGGTACTCGACCGCCAGGGCCAGGTCGGCCTCCCCGTCGAGCAGCTGCAGCAGGCTCTGGTCGCCCTCGGCGTCGCGGACGCGGAGCCTGATGCCCGGGTACTCCCGCGAGAGACGGGCTATGGCCGGGGCCAGGACCTCGGCGATGCCGGTCGCGAAGGCGGCGACCGTGACCTCGCCGGCCGCTCCGCCCGCGTAGGCGGCGAGTTCCGCCTCGGCGCGTTCCAGCTGGGCGAGCACCTCGTGGGCGTGGGCGAGGAGGATCTCCCCGGCCGCGGTGAGCCGTACCCCGCGGCCGCTGCGGTGGAGCAGGGTGTGGCCGGTCTCCTGTTCCAGCGCGGCGAGCTGCTGGGAGACGGCGGAGGGGGTGAGGTACAGGGCTGCGGCCGCGGCGGTCACCGTACGGTGGTCCGCCACGGCCCGCAGGATGCGCAGCCGGCGGGGGTCGATCACCCCTCCATGATGTCAGCCCTGAGCAGCGGAAAGCGCCGCGCGGGCGTCCACGAAGGCGGCCACCGCGCGCTCCACGTCGGCCGTCGAGTGGGCCGCGGAGAGCTGGACGCGGATGCGTGCCTGGCCCATCGGCACGACGGGGTAGGAGAAGCCGATGACGTACACGCCGCGCTCCAGGAGCAGCTCCGCCATCCGGGCCGCCTCCGCGGCGTCTCCGATCATGACGGGGGCGATGGCGTGGTCGCCGGGCAGGATCTCGAAGCCGGCCTCGGTCATCTTCGTGCGGAACAGCTTGGTGTTGGCGGCGAGCTGGTCGCGCAGGTCACCGGCGGACTCCAGGAGGTCGAGGACCTTGAGGGAGGCGGCGGCGATGACCGGGGCGAGGGAGTTGGAGAAGAGGTACGGGCGCGAGCGCTGGCGCAGCAGCTCGACGATCTCGGCGCGGGCGGCGACGTAGCCGCCGGAGGCGCCGCCGAGGGCCTTGCCGAGGGTGCCGGTGATGATGTCGATCCGGTCCATGACGCCGTGCAGCTCGGGGGTGCCGCGGCCGCCGGGGCCGACGAAGCCGACGGCGTGGGAGTCGTCGACCATGACCATGGCGTCGTAGCGGTCGGCGAGGTCGCAGATCTCGGTGAGGGGGGCGACGTAGCCGTCCATGGAGAAGACGCCGTCGGTGACGATGAGCTTGCGGCGGGCGCCGCCCTCGGTGGCGGTCTTGAGCTGGGCTTCCAGGTCCGCCATGTCGCGGTTGGCGTAGCGGAAGCGGCGGGCCTTGGAGAGGCGGATGCCGTCGATGATGGAGGCGTGGTTGAGGGCGTCGGAGATGACCGCGTCCTCGGCGCCGAGGAGGGTCTCGAAGACGCCGCCGTTGGCGTCGAAGCAGGAGGAGTAGAGGATCGTGTCCTCCTGGCCGAGGAAGGCCGACAGGCGGGCCTCGAGCTCCTTGTGGACCTCCTGGGTTCCGCAGATGAAGCGGACCGACGCCATGCCGTAGCCCCAGCGGTCGAGGGCGTCCTTGGCGGCGGCGACGACCTCGGGGTGGTCGGCGAGGCCGAGGTAGTTGTTGGCGCAGAAGTTGAGGACCTCGCCGGGGGCGCCGCCCGCGGTGACGGCGACGGCGGCGTTCTGCGGGGTGCCGATGACGCGCTCGGGCTTGTGCAGGCCGGCGGCGCGGATCTCGGCGAGGGTGGCGCGCAGGTCCTCGCGGACGGACTCGAACATGGTCGGTTCTCCTTGTGCGGTGTGTCGTCCGGCGGACGGGAGGTGGGGCCGGGCCCCGCGGAGGGGGGAGGGTGTGCGGGGCCCGGCCCGAGGGAGATGGTCTTGTGGTTGCCCGGTCTCGGCCGCCGCGACACGCGTACCGGCGGACGGGCCTGCGGGCCGTGCGGCGCCCCCGGCGCGGGGACGCCCGGCCCGGGCCGGGCGGTGCGGACCGCCCGGCGCCGGGGTGGGGCTACTTCGTCCAGTCCAGGATGATCTTGCCGCTGCGGGCGGTGGAGGCCTCGTCGAAGGCGGCCTGGAAGTCGGTGTGCGAGTAGCGGCCGGTGATGACCGGGGTCAGGTCGAGCCCACCCTCCAGCAGCACGGTCATCGCGTACCAGGTCTCGAACATCTCGCGGCCGTAGATGCCCTTGATGGTGATCATCGAGGTGACGACCTTGGCCCAGTCGACGGGGAACTCCTGCGCGGGCAGGCCCAGCATCGCGATCTTGCCGCCGTGCGTCATGTTGTCGATCATGTCGCGCATCGCCTCGCCGCGGCCGGACATCTCCAGGCCCACGTCGAAGCCCTCGCGCAGGCCCAGGCGGGTCTGCGCCTCGGCGATGGAGGACTCGGCGACGTTGACGGCGAGGGTGGCGCCCGCCTTGCGGGCGATCTCCAGGCGCTCGGGGCTGACGTCGGTGATGACCACGTTGCGCGCGCCGGCGTGCTTGGCGACGGCGGCCGCCATGATGCCGATCGGGCCCGCGCCGGTGATCAGCACGTCCTCGCCGACCAGCGGGAAGGACAGCGCGGTGTGCACGGCGTTGCCGAACGGGTCGAAGATGGCGGCCACGTCGAGGTCGACCGGGGTGCGGTGCACCCAGACGTTCTGCGCGGGCAGGACCACGTACTCGGCGAAGGCCCCGTCGCGTCCGACGCCGAGCCCGATGGTGGAGCGGCACAGGTGGCGGCGGCCGGCCAGGCAGTTGCGGCACTTGCCGCAGACCAGGTGGCCCTCACCGCTGACCAGGGCGCCGACCTCGATGTCGCGGACGTCGGCGCCGAGGGCGGCGACCTCGCCGACGAACTCGTGGCCGAGGACGAGGGGGGTCTTGACCGCGCCCTGCGCCCAGCCGTCCCAGGCGCGGATGTGCAGGTCGGTCCCGCAGATTCCGGTGCGCAGCACCTTGATCAGCACGTCACCGGGGCCGTACTCGGGCTCGGGGACGTCCATGAGCCACAGCCCGGGTTCGGCTTTGTGCTTGACGAGTGCCTTCATGGGGGTGGCTCCAGGCGTGCGGAAGGAGGGGTTGCCGGGCTCGCTGGTGCGCGAGTGGCGTGGTGATGGGCACCAATCTGCCGATCGGTGCGGTGATCAGTCCATCGAGACTTTCTTAAGCGGGTCGACAGCGCAGCTTCACGCCTATGCTCCTCCCTGGAACGGGGCAGGGCCCGGGCCGGGACCGCCGCGGTGGTCCGGGGCCGGGGTGAAAGGGGAGGTGAGGGGCGTGCCGAGTCTGCGCAGCAGGGCGTTGTCGGCCGCACTGGTCGCGACGGGGCGGCGAAGACGGTTCGCCACCGCGGAGGCGGTACGGGCGACGGTGGCGCAGGCGGCCCGCAGGCCCGCCTCGCACCTTCCGCCGCGTTCGCTGGGGCGGGTCGCCGAGGTGTCGCGCACCTTCGTCGGCGCCTGGCCGGTGTACGACGTCTCCCCGCTCGGGCAGGAGCCCGTGGCGCGGGTGCTGTACGTGCACGGCGGGGCGTTCATCAACGAGCTGGTGCGGCCGCACTGGTCGCTGATCCGGACCCTGGTGACGCGGGCCCGCGCCCGGGTGGTGGTGCCGGCGTACGTGCTGGCTCCGCGCGGGACGGCGGACCGGACCGTGCCGGTGGCCGCGGACCTGCTGAGCGGTCTGATCGAGAGCGGCGGCGCGGGTGGGACGGTGCTGCTCGGGGACTCGGCCGGGGCCGGGATGGCGCTGGCGGCGGCGCAGCGGCTGCGGGAGCGGACCGGGGCGCAGCCGTCGCGGATCGTGCTGATCTCGCCGTGGCTGGACGTGAGCATGAGCCATCCGGGCCAGGCGGAGATCGAGCCGGCGGATCCGGTACTGGCGCGGCCGGGGCTGGCGGAGGCGGGGCGGCTGTACGCGGGGACGCTGACGGCGGACGATCCGCGGGTGAGCCCGCTGCACGGGTCGTTCGCGGGGCTGGCGCCGCTGACGGTGTTCACCGGGACCCGGGACGTGCTGAGCACGGACAGCCGGGAGCTGCTGCGCCGGGCGCGGGCGGCGGGTGCGGAGGTGGAGTGGCACGAGGAGCCGGGCATGCCGCACGGGTATCCGCTGCTGCCGGTCCCGGAGGGGCGGGCGGCCCGGGACCGGATCGTGGAGCTGGTGCGGGCGACGGCCGACGAGGAGTGATCCCGGGCCGTGTGCCGTTCCCCGGGGGGTGTCCGCGACGGGGCGCCGTCCGCCCGGAGGGCGCGGGGCGGGCGGTGCATGGCGGACACCCCTATGCGGTGCAGGTCATCAGGGAGCTGACGGGCGCGGCGCGGTAGGCCGTCCAGTAGGCCTCGTCGCGCGCGGCGTCGGCGGGCGGAGTGCGGCTGGGCTGCCAGGCGACGGTGGTGAAGCCGGCGTCGACGGCGGCCTCGGCGAAGTCGGCGTGCGCCCACTCGCGGTACTCGAAGTGGAGCGGGGGGTCGGTCAGGAACTGGGCCTTGAGCAGGGGTGCGTCTCCGTCGGGTACCCGGTCGAGGATGCGCATGCCGTACGGGGACCAGTCGACGCGCGGGTAGGCGCCGGGGTTGCGGACGAGGGAGAGCAGCCTGCCGCCGGGGCGCATGTTGGCGCGGATGCCGCGGAACATGGCGTGCAGGGCGGCCCGGTCGGGGGCGTGGCTGAACGGGTAGACGGCGGTGACCAGGTGGAACCGGCCGAGCTGGGGCATCTCGGCGGCGTCGGCGACGACGTACTCGACGGCGGCCGTGTGGCCGTCCCGGCCGCCGCTCTGGCGCTCGCGGGCCCGGCGGACGCGGTCGGGGCAGTTGTCGACGCCGACGGTCCGGCGGGCGCCGCCGCGGGCGAGGAGTGCGGCGGTTCCGCCGTGTCCGCAGGCGACGTCGAGGGTGTCGAGGTCGCGTACCCCGCCGAGGGCGTCGAGGGCGGTGCGGAGGGTGTAGGCGTCGGCCGCGGTGAAGGCGGCCCGGGGCGCGGGGTGGGTGGAGGTGTCGTCTTGCATGCCGCCATGCCTCCCCGGCGGGGGTGCGGGGGAGGCGGGCGGGGCCGGTGCGTCCCCCGTACGGGGGAGGCGTTCGGGCCAGTGCGCGGGGCGTGCGGGGCCGGGGCGGTGTCCGGTCAGCCGGCCACGAGTTCGCGGGCGCAGGCGCGCAGCCAGGCGTGCGCGGGGTCGGCGTCGTGGCGGGGGTGCCAGGCGAGGCCGAAGGGGAGCGTGGGGAGCTCCAGGGGGACTTCGAAGGTGACCAGTCCGAGCGCTTCGGCCTGGGGGGCGGTCCGGGTGGCGATGAGGCCGATCAGGTCGGTCTCGCGCAGGACGAACAGCGAGGCGGGGTAGGAGCCGATGCTGCCCACGACCCTTCGGGACAGGCCGCGTTGGGCGAGGGCGGTGTCCACGGGCCCTTCCAGCCTGCCGCGCCGCGAGACGATCAGGTGCTCCCCGGCGGCGAACCGGCGGGCGGTGAGGGGGCCGCGCAGGAGCGGGTGTCCGGGGCGGACGACGCCGAGCATCCGCTCGTCGAAGAGGTACTCGACGCGTACTTCGGGTGAACGGCTGTCGATGACGCCGAGTTCCAGGTCCGCGACGCCTTCGCGCAGGGCGGGCACGTCGACGTGGCTCTCCGAGAGGAACCGGAGTCTGACGCCGGGTGCTTCGTCGGCCATCCGCTGGAAGAGGGTGGCGCCGTAGGAGGCGGCGAAGGAGTCGTGGGCCAGGACGGTGAAGCTGCGTTCCAGGGTCCTGAGGTCGACCTCGCCGCCGGTGAGGAAGAGTGCCCGGGCCCGTTCGACGACGGAGCGGACCTCGCCCTGGAGGGAGAGGGCGTGGGGGGTGGGGACCATGGTGCGGCCGGCGCGGACGAGCACGGGGTCGCCGAGGGCCTTGCGGATCCGGCCGAGGGTGCGGCTCATGGCGGGTTCGGAGAGGTGGAGGCGGGCGGCGGCTCCGGAGACGCTGGACTCCTCGAGCAGGACGTCGAGGGCGAGGAGCAGGTTCAGGTCCAGCCCGGCCGGTCTGGATTGCGTCACGCGCATTGATCCCTTGCGGAAGTTGCACTGGAAAGCAGGTCGGTCCAACTCTACGGTGGTTGCGCGGGGTTGATCTCCAGTTGCTCTCCCCGACCACCACCACCGTCCACCGACTCCGAGGAGGAGCCGTGCTCCGCCATGCCCGTACACCGGCCGCGTCCGCACCCGGCGGTACCGCCGGCGCCACCGCCGCCACCACCGCCCCCGCGGCGGCCCCGGGACTGTCCCGTGCCGCCCTGCTCGTCCTGTGCGCCTGCGTGCTCGTCGCGCAGGGCATGGTCGCCGCGGTCAACCTGCTGATCCCGCAGCTGGCCGCCTCCACGCTGCACCCGGGCCCGGGGCAGCTGCTGTGGGCGGTCGACGCGTACGTGATCGTCTTCGCCGCCCTGCTGATCCCGGCCGGCGCCCTGGGCGACCGCTACGGCCGCAAGGGCGCGCTGCTCGCCGGTCTCGGGCTGTTCGCGGCGGGCGGGGCGCTGAGCGCGCTCGCGCGGGATCCGGCGGTGCTGATCGCCGGGCGCGGGCTGTGCGGGGCGGGGGCCGCCCTGATCATGCCCGCCACGATGTCCGTGCTGATCCACCTGACCCCGCCCGAGCGGCGCCCGCAGGCGCTGGCCACCTGGACGCTCTCCGCCGGCCTCGGGGGCCTGGCGGGCAACGTCGGCGGGGGCCTGGCCGGGGAATTCCTCACCTGGCGGGCGCTGTTCTGGGCGGTCGTGCCGCTGGCCGCGCTGCTCGCCGTCGCGGTGGCCCGTACGGTGCCGCGCACGCCGTCGCGTCCCGACGCGGCCGTCGACCCGCTGGGGGCGCTGATCCTGGCGGGGGCGCTGTTCGCCGTGGTCTACGGGATCATCGAGGGGCCCTCGTACGGCTGGTCCTCGGCCCAGGTCCTGACCGCCTTCGCGGCCGGTGCGGCGCTGCTGGCCGCGTTCACCGGCTACGCGCTGCGCGCCGCACGCCCGCTGCTGGACCCCCGGATCTTCGCCTCGCGCCGGCTGCGCGCCGGGGCGCTGGGCATCGGTGCGGCGTTCTTCGGGCTGTTCTCGCTGTTCTTCGTCAACGCCCAGTACCTGCAGTACGCGAAGGGGTTCTCGCCCGCCCAGACCGGTTTCGCGATCGTCCCGCTGACGGTCGGCATGGCGCTGGTGCCGCGCTTCGGCGCCCGGCTGCAGCAGCGGACCGGACCCCGGCTGCCGGTGGGCCTCGGGCTCGGGCTGATCGCGGGGGGCCTGCTGCTCGTGTCCACCGTCGACGCCGGGACGCCGTACGCGGTGTACGCCTGCTACCTGCTGGTGCTGTCCGTGGGGACGGGGCTGTGCGCCCCCTCGCTGACGGTGACGGTGGTCTCGTCGCTGCCGCAGCACCAGGCGGGGCTGGGGTCGGGGCTGAACACGGCGGCCCGGGAGATCGGTGCGGCGCTGGGCGTGGCGGTGGTCGGCACCGTGCTGGCCTCGCGGTTCCACGGGAACCCGGCGGTGGACCCCGTGCAGGCGGGTGCCTTCACGGATGCCATGGGGGTGGCGCTGCGCACGGTGGCGGCGGTGCTGCTGGCGGCCTCGGCGGCGGTGGTGTTCGGCTTCCGCGGCTCCGGGGAGCGCCGGAGTGCAGCGGCCGGGGGCGGGGGAGCATGCTGACCCTATGACGGCGAGACCGGGCGGCGGCGGCCCGGCGTCCGACGCCGCGGGCCGGGTGCTCGCGCGGGCGACGGTGGATGCCGTGCGGGCCCTCGGCGGCTACGCGGGCGGGGTCTACCTGCGCTCGGGGACCGGGGGGCTGCTGCGGATGGCCGCGGTGACGGGTCTGCCGGGGCCGTTGTTCCGGCCCTGGTGGCGGATCCAGGTGAACCGCCCGTACCCGGTGGCGGAGGCCTTCCGCAGCGGGCAGGCCGTGCACCTGCCGGACGGGGAGTCGGCGGTGCGCCGGTTCCCACAGCTGATGGCGGGGCTGCCGTTCCCGTTCGGGTCGCTGTACGAGCCGGTGGGGGCCGGGCCGGAGCGGTTCGGGGTGCTGCTGGTGGTGCGTCCGGCGGCGGCCGCGGTGGACGCCGGGGAGCGGCGGCTGATGCGGGAGGCCGCCATGGGGCTGGGGCGGGAGCTGGCGGGGCTGGCGGCGGCCGGGGATCCGGTGCGCTGGGAGGGGGACCCGGTGTGCGTGCCGTGGCCCGTGCCGGGCGGGGGCTCCGCGGAGGCCGTGGAGCGGCTGGCGCAGGGGGTGCTGTCGGTGGACCGGCAGGGGGTCGTCGGGTTCGCCACCGCCGCCGCCGGGGAGCTGCTCGGGCTGCCCGCGGGGCGGCTGGTGGGGCGGGGGCTGTGGGAGGCGCTGCCGTGGCTGGAGCACCCGGCGTACGAGGACCACTTCCGGGGGGCGTTCCTCTCCGGCGAGCCGGTGTTCTTCGACGCCCGGGGCGGGGCGGACGCGGATCCGCCGGCGCTGTCGGTGGGCCTGTACCCGGGGCCGTCGGGGGTGACGGTGGTCCTGGAGGCGGCCGAGCGGCCCGTGTACGCGCCCGGTGCGGCGGCCCGGCCCGGACCCGGGCCCGGGGCTCCGGCCGCGCGGGCCTCGGCCCTGTACCGGCCGGTGGCCCTGGCGATCGCGCTGACCGAGGCGATGACGGCCCGCCAGGTGTCGGCGGTGGTCACCGAGGAGCTGCTGCCCGCGTTCGGGGGCCGGCAGCTGGCGATCTACCTGCTGGACGAGCGGCACCTGCACCTCGCCTGGGAGACCGGTTTCCCCAAGGGGTTCCTGGACCGGTTCGACGGGGTCTCGCTGGACGTGCGGCTGCCGGGTGTGGAGACGCTGACCTCGGGGCGGCCGCTGTTCTTCGAGTCGATGCAGCACCTGGCGTCGGCCTATCCGGGGATCCCGCTGGACGCGGACGTCGGCGCCCGCGCGTTCCTGCCGCTGATCGCCTCGGGCCGCCCGGTGGGCTCGTGCATCCTCGGGTTCGACGCGCCGCGCGGGTTCAGTCCGGAGGAGCGTACGGTGCTCACCGCGCTGGCCGGGCTGATCGCGCAGGCCCTGGCCCGGGCGCGGCGCTACGAGAACGAGGCGGCGCTGGCCCGGGGGCTCCAGGCGGCGCTGCTGCCGCACCGGCTGCCGGTGACGGGCCGGGTGGCGACGGTGGGCCGGTACCTGCCGGGTACGGCGGGGATGGACGTGGGCGGCGACTGGTACGACGTCATCGAGGCGGCTTCGGGCCGGCTGGCGCTGGTCATCGGGGACGTCCAGGGCCACGGGGTGGCGGCGGCCGCGACGATGGGCCAGCTGCGCAGTGCCGTACGGGCGTTCACGATCAGCGGCAGCACCCCGGAGCAGGTGGTGCGGGGCACCAACCGGCTGCTGATCGACCTGGACCCGGGGCAGTTCGCCAGCTGCTGCTACGTCCTGCTCGACCCGGAGTCGGGGCGCGCCGTGGCCGCCCGGGCGGGGCATCCGCAGCCGCTGCTGCGCCACCCGGACGGCCGGGCCGAGGTGCTGGACCTGGCGGGCGGGGTGGTCCTCGGCGTCGACCCGGGCGCCGGCTACCCGGAAACGGAACTGCTGCTGGAGCCGGGTGCGGTGCTGGCCCTGTACACCGACGGGCTGGTGGAGGTGCCGGGCACGGACATCGACGAGGGCGTGGAGCGGTTGCGGTCCGCCTTGGCCGGGGCCCGTCCGGGGCCGTTGACGGAGACCGCCGACCGGCTGGTCGCGGAGGCGGACGGGGCGGCCGACCGCCCGGACGACATCGCCCTTCTTCTGGCGTCCCTGGTCTGACGCAGAGCAAAGCGGAAGGAAATTCATCCGGATCTCCGTGCGGTTCCCGCACCCCGCGCCGGGCCGGTGTTTACGCGCCCTTAACGCCTGGAACGGCGTGTCGGGCTTGCCCCGCACGATGGAATCCGTACATGGACAGCTCTTGACCTGCGGATGTCGTCGAGCTTCCATAACGGCCCGGGAGCCACACCAACGGAAGTGCCCACCACCGCCTCGGAGGCGATACCGCTCCCGCACCCCCAGCTTCTTCGCAACTGCCGATCGGAAATCCCGCACCGATGACTGAAACGATCAGCGCTCCCCAGGCGCTCGCCCCGGCCACCGGGCCCACCCCCCAGAAGCTCAAGCGCTCCATCGGCGTCGTCGGCGGGACCCTGCTCACGCTCTCGTGCGTGACGCCCGCCTCGACCCTGTTCGTCGTCGTGCCCGATCTCTTCTCCAGCCTCGGCACCTGGACCGCCCTGACCATCGCGATCGGCTCGCTGCTCTGTATCGGCGTGGCGTTCTGCTACTCGGAGCTGGGGACGCTGATCCCCAGCGCGGGCGGCGAGTACGCCATGGTCTCCACCCTCGCGGGGCGGCTCGCGGGCTGGCTGGTGTTCGTGCTGTCGCTGCTCGTGGTGATGATCGTGCCTCCGGTGATCGCCATGGGCACCGCCGACTACCTCGCCCCCGTGGTCCACATCCCGGCCCCGGTGGCCGGTGGCGCGGTGATGCTGCTCGCGACCCTCGCCGGTCTGCTGGACCTGCGGGCCAACGCCTGGATCACCGGCATCTTCCTGGTCCTCGAGGTGGTCGCGGCGGCGCTGGTGGCCGTGCTGGGCTTCGCCCACAGCGAGCGGGGCGCCGGTGCGCTGGTGCACGGCACGGTGGCCGCCGAGGGCGGCGGCACCTCCACGGTGACGGCCATGATGGTGGTCTCCGGGCTGGCGATCGCACTGTTCATCACCCAGGGCTTCTCGACGGCCGTCTACCTCTCGGAGGAGCTGGAGAAGCCGCGCCGCAACGTGCCCCGGACCGTCCTGGCCACGCTCGCCATCTCCACCGCCGTCATCCTGGTCCCGGTCATCGCGATCACCGTGGGCGCCCCGGACCTGGACGCGCTGACCTCCGGTGACCTCGGCGCGATGGTGACCGCCTGGTCGAACTCGGCCGTCGGCACCTTCGTCAGCCTCTGCGTGGCCCTCGCGATCATCAACGCCGGCATCGTCATGGTCATCCAGAACTCCCGGGTGCTGTTCGCCTCGGCCCGCGACAAGGCCTGGCCCGAGCCGGTCAACCGCGCTCTGTCCCGCCTGGGCCGCTTCGGCTCCCCCTGGGTGGCCACCCTGCTGGTCGGTCTGCCGGGCGCGGCGATGTGCTTCGTCAACCTGGACACCCTGTACGGGGTGACGGGCGTGTCGGTGACCGGCATGTACCTGCTGGTCGCGGTGGCGGCGCTGTTCAGCCGGCGCGGGGCGCACCGCGAGGCGGCCGCCTGGCGGATGCCGCTGTGGCCGGCGGTGCCGGTCGCGCTGATCGCCGTCCTCGCGTACATCCTGACCCAGCAGGAGACCCAGTACCTGCTGTGGACCGGCGGCATCACCGCCGTCGCCACCCTGTACTGGGCGCTGTACCTGCGGCCGCGCAAGGACACCCGCTGGCTGGTCAGCATCCCGGAGGACGCCGAGGAGCCGGCCGCGGCGTAGCCTCCCTGGACGCCTTCCGGGAACGGCCGGTGGGCCGCCGCACACCGCGGCGGCCCACCGGCCGTTCCCGTGCTTCAGGGGGCGTCGGCGCCCAGGGTGAGGGCGGTGTTCACCAGGCCGATGTGGCTGAAGGCCTGGGGGAAGTTGCCGAGCTGGCGCCCGCTGGCGGGGTCGTACTCCTCGGCGAGCAGGCCCACGTCGTTGCGCACGGCCAGCAGGCGTTCGAAGAGTTCCCGGGCCTCCTTGGGCCGGCCCGTCAGGTGCAGGGCGTCCGCCAGCCAGAACGAGCAGGCCAGGAAGGCCCCTTCGTCGCCGGGCAGTCCGTCGACGGAGGGGCCTTCGGTGCTGTAGCGGCGGACCAGTCCGCTGCTGCCGAGCTCGGCCCGTACGGCGTCGACGGTACCGATGACGCGCGGGTCCTCGGGCGGCAGGAAGCCGACGCGCGGGATGAGCAGGGTGGCCGCGTCGAGTTCGCGGGAGCCGTAGTACTGGGTGAAGGTGCCGCGTCCCGGGTCGTAGCCGTGCTCGCAGACGTCGCGGTGGACCTCGTCGCGCATCGCCCGCCAGCGCTCCACGTCGCCGGGCATGTGGGGGGCGGCCTCCAGGGTCCGCACGGCCCGGTCGGCGGCCACCCAGGCCATCACCTTGGAGTGGGTGAAGTGGCGGCGCGGGCCGCGCACCTCCCACAGCCCCTCGTCGGGCCGGCGCCAGTTGCGCTCCAGGAAGTCGAGCAGGGCGAGCTGGATCTTCCAGGCGTGCCGTTCCGAGGCCAGTCCGGTGGAGCGGGCCAGGTACAGGGAGTCGAGGACCTCTCCGTAGACGTCCAGCTGGAGCTGGTCGACGGCGGCGTTGCCCACGCGGACGGGCGCGGAGCCGGCGTATCCGCGCAGCCACGGGAGCTCCGTCTCGGGGATGCGGCGCTCGCCGCCGATCCCGTACATGATCTGGAGGTCGGCCGGGTCGCCGGCGACGGCGCGCAGCAGCCAGCCGCGCCAGGCGCGGGCCTCGTCGCGGAATCCGGTGGTCAGGAGCGCGCCGAGGGTGAGGGTGGCGTCGCGCAGCCAGCAGTAACGGTAGTCCCAGTTGCGGACGCCGCCGAGCTCCTCCGGGAGGGAGGTGGTGGCGGCCGCGGCGATCCCGCCGGTGGGGGCGTACGTCAGGGCCTTGAGGGTGATCAGGGAGCGGGTGACGGCCTCCTCGTAGGGGCCCTGGTAGCGGCACTGGGCGGACCAGTCGCGCCAGTCGGCGAGGCTCTGTGCCAGGGCCTCGTACGGGTCGACGCGGGCGGGGCGGGGCTCGTGCGAGGGGTGCCAGGTCAGCACGAAGGCGACCTTCTCGCCGGGGCCGACGGTGAACTCGGAGCGGGTGCTGTTGGCCTCGCCCCAGGTGCGGACGGGTGGCTCGCTGCGGAACCAGACCGAGTCCGGTCCTGCGACGGCGACCCGGTCGCCCTCGCTGCGCCGGACCCAGGGGACGACGTGGCCGTAGTCGAAGCGCAGGCGCAGGGTGCTGCGGACGGTGACCCGGCCGGAGACGCCCTCGACGATGCGCATGACGTCGGGGGCGGTGTCGCGCTGCGGCATGAAGTCGGTGACCTTGACGGTGCCGTCGTCGGTCTCCCAGAGGGATTCGAGGACCAGCGATCCGTCGGCGTAGGCCCGCCGGGAGCACCGCTCGCCGTCGGCGGCGCCGGCCGGGGCGATCGTCCAGTGGCCGTTCTCCTCGTCGCCGAGGAGGGCGGCGAAGCAGGCGGCGGAGTCGAAGCGGGGCAGGCACAGCCAGTCGATGGACCCGTCGCGGCCGACCAGTGCGCTGGTCATGAGGTCGCCGATGAGTGCGTAGTCTTCGATGGGTTGTGTCATTTCTCCGCTGTTCCCCCGATGGCCCCGGGTCAATCAGCCCACCGGAACACGGGGCGGGGCGGGCCGCCCCCGCGGGAGCGGCGGGGACGGCCGGGTGGTCAGCTCCGCACGAGGAGGGTGACCGCGGCGAGGGCCACGCCGAGGGCGAGGGCCGCCGCGCCGAGCGCCGGGCGGGGGGTGCGCAGCGCCGGGAGCGGCAGGAGGCGGTCCAGGGCGAGGCGGCCGGGGCCGGTGAGGGTGAGGGCGGCCGCGGCGGCCGCGAGGAGCAGCTCGTACTCCATGCCCTTGGGGGCGAAGAAGGCGCCGGCGCCGTGGACGGCGAGGGCGTTGATCATCGTGCCGGTGACGGCGGCCCCGGCGAGCGGGGTGAGCAGGCCGGCGGCGAGGCCGAGGCCGCCCAGGGTCTCGGTCAGGCCGGCGACCGCGGCCATGGCCTCGCCGGCCGGGTAGCCGACGGAGGTGAAGAACCCGCCGGTGCCGCTGATGCCGCCGCCGCCGAACCAGCCGAAGAGCTTCTGGGCGCCGTGGGCGGCGACGGCCAGGCCGAGGACCACGCGCAGGAGCAGCAGTCCGGCGTCCAGGCCGGCGGTGGAGGTGGTGGGCGCGGGGGTGGGGGTGGGGGCGGATACGGCCGGTGCCGTGGCCGGGGCCTTCGTCGCGGTGGCGGAGGCGCTGGTCATGGGGGGGGGTTCCTTCCGGTCGGGGCGGTCCGAGGTGTGGTTCGCGAGCAGCTTGTTCAAATTCGAACCGCCGACCCGACACTAGCCACTGATTCAAATTCGAACAACTCGTGTACCCTGGCGCCATGGACGGAACGAGATGGCTGGACGAGCGCGAGATGCGGGCCTGGAGGAGCTTCCTGGCCGCTTCCGCCCTGGTGAACCGGCACCTCGACCAGCAGCTCAAGGACGATTCAGGACTCTCCCACCCCCAGTACGAGATCCTCGTGCGGCTCGCCGCGGCACCCGGCGGCGAGCTGCGCATGACGGAACTCGCCAACGGGCTGATCAACTCCAAGAGCGGGCTGACCTACCAGGTCACCCAGATGGAGAAGGCCGGACTCGTCCGGCGCCGCAGCTGCCCCTCCGACGTGCGCGGTGTCTTCGCCGTCCTCACCGACGCCGGCCGGGCCCGGCTGGAGGCGGCGGCGCCCGGCCATGTGACGGCCGTACGGCAGGTCCTCGTCGACGTGCTCACCCCCGCTCAGCTCGACGCGCTCGCCGACGGCCTCGGCGAGGTCGGCCGGCGGCTGCGCGAGCTGGGCGGCTGACCCGCCGTCCGCTCGGCCGTTCCTCCCCTGATCCGGCGCCCGGCCGTGGTTGACTTCGAAACCCCGGCCGCGAACGGGGCCGGGGCGCCGCGCCATCTGGGAGGCAGCTTTGAGGATGCTCATCAACTCCGCGGACACCGTAGTCGCCGACGCGCTGCACGGGATGGCGGCCGCACATCCCGAACTCGACGTGGACGCGGAGCGGCGGGTGGTGCTGCGGCGCGACGCCAAGACCGGCGGCCGGGTGGGCCTGGTCTCCGGCGGCGGCTCCGGGCACGAGCCGCTGCACGGCGGGTTCGTGGGGTACGGGATGCTCTCCGCGGCCTGCCCCGGCGAGGTGTTCACCTCCCCGGTGCCCAACCAGATGCTGCACGCGGCGGGCAGCGTGGACGCCGGACAGGGCGTCCTGTTCATCGTCAAGAACTACACCGGCGACGTCCTCAACTTCCAGATGGCGGCCGAGCTCGCCGAAGAGGACGGCTTGCAGGTGGAGAGCGTCCTCGTCAACGACGACGTCGCCGTCACGGACAGCCTGTACACGGCCGGGCGCCGCGGTACGGGCGCCACCCTGTTCGTGGAGAAGATCGCCGGCGCGGCCGCCGAGGAGGGGGCGCCCCTGGACCGGGTCGCGGCCCTCGCCCGGCAGGTCAACGAGAGCTCGCGCAGCTTCGGCGTCGCCCTCAGCGCCTGCACCACCCCCGCCAAGGGCAGCCCCACGTTCCAGCTCCCCGAGGGCGAGCTGGAACTGGGCATCGGCATCCACGGCGAGCCCGGCCGGGAACGGCGGGCCATGATGAGCGCGCGGGAGATCGCGGACGTGGCCGTGGGCGCCGTACTGGACGGCCTCGCCGAGACCGGCGGCCCCGCCGACGGCCCCGTGCTGGCCCTGGTCAACGGCATGGGCGCGACCCCGCTGCTGGAGCTGTACGGGTTCCATGCGGAGGTGGCCCGGGTCCTGGGGGCCCGCGGTGTCCCCGTGGCCCGCGCCCTGGTCGGCAACTACGTCACCTCCCTCGACATGGCGGGCTGTTCGGTGACGCTCTGCCGGGCCGACGAGGAGCTGCTGCGGCTCTGGGACGCCCCGGTGCAGACTCCGGCGCTGCGCTGGGGGCGCTGAGGAGGCAGGACGGAATATGGCGGCCGGAGCACGACCGACGGACCATGACGGACGAAAGGATTCCGGTGCGTGACGCAGAGTTCTTCCGGGGCTGGCTGGAGGCCGCCGCCGCGGCGGTGGAACGGGAGGCGGACCGGCTGACCGAGCTCGACTCCCCCATCGGCGACGCCGACCACGGCACCAACCTGCTGCGGGGCTTCACGGCCGTCCGCGCCGCGCTGGCCGACGCGGACCCCTCGACGGCGCCCGGCGCACTCCTCCAACTGGCCGGCCGTACGCTGATCTCCACGGTCGGCGGCGCCTCCGGCCCCCTGTACGGCACGCTGCTGCGCCGCACGGGCAAGGAGCTCGGGGAGGACGCGGAGGTCTCCGACGCCGCACTGCAGCGGGCCCTGGAGGCCGGGGTGGCCGCGGTGGCCCAGCTGGGCGGGGCGGCGCCGGGCGACAAGACGATGCTGGACGCCCTGACCCCGGCGGTCACGGCACTGGGCACGTCCTACCGGGCGGCCCGGGACGCGGCGGAGGCCGGCGCCCTGGCGACGGTGCCGATACTGGCCCGCAAGGGCCGGGCGAGCTACCTCGGCGAACGCAGCGTCGGCCACCAGGACCCGGGCGCCACCTCCTCCGCCCTGCTCCTGACCGCGCTGGCGGACACGGCGGAGGGGGCGCGGTGACCCCGGTCGGCATCGTCCTGGTCTCGCACAGCGCCCGGGTCGCGGAGTCGGTGGCGCAACTGGCCCAGGGCCTGGCGGCGGGCGGCGCGGTCGCTCCGGTGGCCCCGGCGGGCGGCAGCCCCGACGGCGGCCTCGGCACGAGCGCGGAACTGGTCCTCGCGGCGGCGGCAGCGGTGGACCAGGGGGCCGGGGTGGCGCTGCTGGCGGACCTGGGCAGCTCGGTCCTGACGGTGAAGGCCCTCCTGGAGGACGGGGAACTCCCCCCGAACTCCCGCCTGGTGGACGCGCCGTTCCTGGAGGGCGCGGTGGCGGCGGTCGTGGCGGCGTCGGCGGGCGCCCCGCTGGAGGCGGTGGTGGCGGCCGCCACGGAGGCGTACGGCTACCGCAAGACGTGACGGGGCGCGGGGGTGTGCGACCGGAGCCGGCACGGCCGGAGCCCACACCCCCGCCCCGGCCGGCTACCGCCCCCGGAGGCTGTCGAACTCCCGCCGCTCCCGCTTGGTGGGCCGCCCGGCGCCCCGGTCCCGGATGCCCACCACGGCGGCCTCCACCGGCGTCGGCACCGGCGGGCTGTTGTCTACGAAGCACTCGGCCGCCACCGGCGCGCCCACCCTCTTGGTCACGGGCCTGCGCACCACGACCACCCGCTCCCGCCCGGCGTGGAAGAGCCGTACCTCGTCGCCCGCCCGCACCTGCTGCGCCGGCTTGGCCCGTTCTCCGTTGACCTTCACGTGCCCCGCCCGGCAGGCGGTCGCCGCGACGGACCGGGTCTTGGTGAGCCGGACCGACCAGATCCAGGCGTCCACCCGCGCGGTACCCGCCTCCAGCGGACCCGGGCCGGCCGCTGCGGCCGTGCTGCTCTTCGTATCAGCCATGCGCCGAGCCTATCGATCCGTGGGCCCGGAACCGGAACGCATTTTGGCGGATACCACAAGGGTCATCGCATCTGCGATAGAGAACGCGCCAAACGAATTGCACATGCGGCCTCAATGCCCCTACCTTGTCGCGCATGCAGTCCTACACCATCGGACAGGCGGCGCGTCTGCTGGGCGTCAGCCCGGACACCGCGCGGCGCTGGGCCGACGCCGGCCGGGTCGCGACCCATCGCGACGAAGCGGGGCGTCGCCTGATCAACGGCCGTGACCTCGCGGCCTTCTCCGTCGAGGTGGGGCAGGGCGCCCACACCGAGGACGGGGAGCCGTACACCTCGGCGCGCAACGCCTTCCCCGGCATCGTCACGGCCGTCACGCTCGGCGACGTGGCCGCCCAGGTCGAGATCCAGGCAGGTCCCCACCGTCTGGTCTCCCTGCTGACCCGCGAGGCCGTCGAGGAGCTCGGACTGGAGGTCGGCATGCAGGCCACCGCCCGCGTGAAGTCGACCAGCGTGCACATCGACCGCACCTGACCCCGGCGCGGCGCGGCCCGCGGCCGCCCCGCCCCCCCTGATCCGCCCGCCCGCGCGATCCACGCGATCCACGCACCATCGTTCGTCCCCACCCGCTCCGCCCGTCACGGCGCGGGTCATACCGCGCGGCCCGGCACCCGGCCGGCCGCCGACCCGACCGAGGAGCCCCCTCCCATGCACGCGATCCTGAGCGGCCGCCGTGCGGCCGCCGCCGCGCTGACCGCCGCCCTGCTCGTCCCGCTGTCCGCCTGCGGCGGCAACGGCGACAACGGCGACAAGAAGGACGACGCGGCCGCCGGCCCGTCCGCCTCGGCCCCCGCCCCCGCCGCGGCCAAGCCCGCGAACCTCACCGTGCTCGCCGCCTCCTCCCTCACCGACGTCTTCAAAACGGCCGGCGAGGCGTACGAGAAGTCCCACCCGGGCACCAAGGTGACCTTCTCCTTCGCCGGCTCGCAGGAGCTCGCCGCGCAGGTCAAGCAGGGTTCCCCGGCCGACGCGCTGGTGACCGCCGACACCAAGACGATGGACGGCCTCAAGGCCGACACCAACGGCGCCACGATCATCGCGAAGAACCGCCTGGTCATCGCGGCCGGCAAGGGCAACCCCTTCAAGATCGACGAGCTCAAGGACCTCGCCGACTCCAAGATCAAGGTCGTCCTCGCGGCGCCCGAGGTCCCGGTCGGCCGCTACAGCAAGCAGATCCTCGACGCCCAGAAGATCGAGGTGAAGCCGGTCTCCCAGGAGCCCAACGTCCGCGCCGTCCTGAGCAAGGTCGAGCTCGGTGAGGCCGATGCCGGCCTCGTCTACAAGACCGACTCCGCCAAGTCCGGCGACAAGGTCGTCAGCGTCGACATCCCGGACGACCAGAACGCCGTCGCCTCCTACCCGGCCGCCACGCTCAAGCAGTCGAAGAACGCCGAGGCCGCGGCCGCGTTCGTGGCCTGGCTGAGCACCCCGGAGGCGCAGAAGATCCTCCAGGACGCCGGCTTCCAGAAGCCGTAGGGCTCCGGAGGGGCTGCCCGGTCCGGGGGGACGGGCAGCCCCTCCGGCATACCCCCCGCCAGCCAGCCGCAGCGGCCCGGCCGCCCCGACCAGGAACTCCATGAGCAGACTCCGCACCCGCACCCGGCCCCCCGTGACGCTGGCGCTCCCCGCGCTGGTCGCCGTCGCGTTCCTGCTGCTGCCGCTGATCGGCATCCTCACCCGCACCCAGTGGAGCGAGCTCGCCGGCCATCTGACCAGCCCCGGGGTGACCGAGGCGCTGCGGCTCTCCCTGCTGGTCTCCGCCTGGGCGCTCAGCCTGTCCCTGCTGCTCGGGGTGCCGCTGGCCTGGCTGCTGGCCCGGGTCGAGTTCAAGGGCAAGGCCTTCGTGCGCTCGCTGGTGCTGCTGCCGATGGTGCTGCCGCCGACCGTCGGCGGTGTCGCGCTACTGCTGGGCTTCGGGCGCCGCGGTCTGCTGGGGCCCTGGCTGGAGAGCACCTTCGGCATCACCCTGCCCTTCCACACCTCCGGCGCCGTCGTCGCCGCCACCTTCGTCGCCATGCCCTTCCTGGTGATCAGCCTGGAGGGGGCGCTCGGCGGGCTCAAGCACAGCTACGAGGAGACCGCCGCCTCCCTCGGCGCCCG
This sequence comes from Streptomyces sp. 3211.6, assembly GCF_003634815.1. Lineage (NCBI taxonomy): Bacteria > Bacillati > Actinomycetota > Actinomycetes > Kitasatosporales > Streptomycetaceae > Streptomyces > Streptomyces sp. 3211.6. The sequence goes on from NZ_RBXC01000001.1 coordinate 1,185,445, forward strand.
GCCGGTCCGGGTGTTCTTCACCGTGACCCTGCCCATGGTGGCCCCCGGCCTGATCGCGGGCGCGGCCCTGACCTGGGCCCGGGCGCTGGGCGAGTTCGGCGCGACCATCACCTTCGCCGGGAACCTGCCCGGCACCACCCAGACCCTGCCCCTCCAGGTCTACCTGCTGCTCCAGGACCGCCCCGAGGCGGCCACCTCGGTGTCGCTGCTGCTGCTCGCCATCGCCATGGCCGTCCTCATCGCCCTGCGCGGCCGCTGGACCGGCACCCCGGCCGCCCGCAAGACGGCCGCGGCCGCCCCGGCCTCCGAGGAGCCCCCGGCCGGACCGCCGGGCGCCCCGCCGAAGGGCACCGGGCCGGCCGCCGCGGACGGCGGGCGCTGGCCCCTGCACGCCGAGGTCACCGGCTTCAACCGGCTGACCCTGGACGCCGGACCGGGCACGACCATCGCCGTGGTCGGCGAGAACGGCGCGGGCAAGACCACCCTGCTGCGCGCCCTCCTCGGCCTGACCCCGCGCGCCCACGCCGAACTCCGGCTCGGCGACACCGATGTCACCGCCCTGCCCCCGCACCGCCGTCAGGTCGCCTGGGTCCCGCAGGACGGGGCGTTGTTCCCGCACCTGAGCGCCCTCGCGAACACCGCGTACGGGCTGCGGGCCCGCCGGGTGCCGCGCGCCGAGGCCCGCCGGGAGGCGCAGGCCTGGCTGGACCGGCTGGGCGTCGGGCACCTCGCCCAGCGCAAGCCCGCCCAGCTGTCCGGCGGGCAGGCGCAGCGGGTGGCCCTGGCCCGGGCGCTGGCCGCCCGCCCCAGGCTGCTGCTGCTCGACGAACCGCTCGCCGCCCTCGACCAGACCACCCGGGCGCACGTGCGGCACACCCTGCGCACGCACCTGGCCGCCTTCGGCGGAGTGTGCCTGATCGTCACGCACGACCCGGTCGAGGCGGTGTCGCTGGCCGACCGGGTGCTCGTGCTGGCCGACGGGCGGACCCTCCAGGACGCCCCGCCCTCGGAGGTCACCCGGCATCCGCGCTCGCCGTGGGTGGCCCGGATGCTGGGCCGCAACGCCTGGCCGGGCACCGCCTCCGCCGACGGGCTCGCGCTGGCGGGCGGCGGGCGGCTGGTGGTGGCCGAGCCGCTGCCGGAGGGGGCCGAGGCCCTGGCGATCATCGCCCCGGAGGCGGTGTCCGTGCACCGGGCCCGCCCCGACGGCAGCCCGCGCAACGTCTGGCCGGGCACGATCCGGGAGGTCACCGCGGTCGGCAGCCGGCTGCGCGTGCTCGTGGGCTCAGAGGAGGCCCCCGACCTGGTGGCGGAGATCACCCCGGAGGCGGCGGCCGAACTGGGCGTGGCCGACGGCGCCGCGGTCTGGACGAGCGTGAAGGCCACCGAGGTCACGCTCGTCCGGCTCTAGGCCGGCCGACGGCCCGCGGCTCAGGGCTGCGGCGGGGCCACCGACAGCCAGTCCCGGCCGGGCGCTGCGAAGGCGTCGGCGCCGAAGAGGGTCCGGCCGGTGCGGGGTGCCGCGACGGTCAGCACGCCCTCGGCGCGTCCGGCGGTGAAGCGGGGTGCTCCGAGGGTGATGACGGCCGCGTTCTTCCCGGTGGTGCGGCGGAACTCGGCGAGGCGCTGCGCCAGCAGGGCGGCCTCCTTGCGGTCCAGGGTGTCCGGCGCGTACGGCAGCACGACGGCCAGCGCGGCCGTCCCCGGCTCCCGGGCGGCGGCGTCCAGGGCCTGGCGCAGGGCCCGCATCCGGGCGAGTCCGGCGCCCCGGTCGAGGGTGCGGCGGCCGGTGTCGAGCGGGAGGAAGCGCACCCCGCGGTGGAGGAAGGGGGCCCGCTCGGTGCCGGTCAGCACCAGCTCGGTACCGCCCCCGGCCGCGGCCGGGCCGGCCGCGAACCGCCAGGGCCGGGCCGCGGCCTGTGCGGCGGTGCCCACCACGGGGTCGGGCCGGGCGGCGGCGGGGGCGGCGGGGCCGGTGGGCGGGGTGGTGGCGGTGAGGGTGTCCAGCAGCAGCCGGCCGGGGCGGCTGCCGGGGGCGGCCGAGAGGCGGGTGACGCGCAGGGGCTGTTCGGCGCCGGCCGGGACGGGCAGGCGTACCTCGCGCCAGCCGGTCCAGTCGGCGGCGGGCCCGCGCAGGGTCAGGGGCACCCCGTCGGCCCCGGCCAGCTCCACGGCCGGCCGGGCCCCCGAGCCGTCGCCGCCGACCCACAGGGACAGGGCACGGGTCAACTCCGGTACGGGCAGCGGGCGGGGCGGGGTCGCGGCCGCGCCGGAGCGCGCTTCCAGGGCGAGCCCGGCGCCGGGGTGGCCCTCGGCGGGGGCGGCGCCCGGCCCGGTCCAGCCGGCGGCGTCCTCGAAGCCCGCCAGGGGCGCGGCCACCGAGCCGACGCCGAGGGCCAGTTCGGTGGTGGCGCCGGTGGCCTTGACGGTGGCGGTCAGCTTCCCGGCGGCCTGCGGGACGAGGGCCGTGACGGTGAAGCCGCCCCGGCCGTCCTCGGCGACCCGCCAGCGGGTGCGGTCGTAGCTCAGGGTCAGGTCCCGGGGCTCGACGGGTGCGGCGGCGCCCTGGGCGTCGTAGCCGGTCAGGGCGAAGCCGGCGCCCTCCTCCCGCCGCTCGAGCCCGATCCGCCCGGGCACGGCCCGGAGCCCGGCGAGCGGCCCGAGCACGTCGAGCCGCAGGACCCCCTCGGGAGTCCCGCCGGCTCCGGCCGCGGTCTGCGCGGGCGGGCCCCCGAGGGGGGCGGAGGCCGCTCCCGGCACGGTTGCCCCGGCGGGGCCCCTGCCGGTCCCGTCCCCGGCCGCCGGTGCCCCGCGCGAGGCGCCCGCGGTGGTCGCGGTGGCGGCCCCCGGCCCGGCCGAGACCCGGACCGTGGCCGGGCCCGGGCGGGCGGCGCGGTACACGCCGTCCGGGCCGATCCGGCCCCGGTCGGTGCTCCAGCGCGGGGTCGCGGTGGCCGGGGCGAGCGTGGTGTCGTACGCGGTGGCGGTCAGGGTGCGCGTCAGGCCGGGGAAGAGCCGGGTGGCACCGCCGGCGGGCTCGACGCGGAACCCGGCGAGCGGGCCGGGGCCGGCCGGGGCGGTCAGGACGAGGCCGTTGGGCACGGGGCGCTGGTGGCCGTCGGACGGGGAGTTCTCCAGGGTGAGGGCGGCCGCCCCGGGGTGGGCGGCGAGGAGGGTGGTGGAGCCGCCCCCGTCGAGGTTGAGGGCCTCGTGGGCACCGATCCGGTGCATCAGCGCGCCCAGCGCGGTGAGCGTGAGGCCGCCGCTGTCGCGCTGGCGGCCGTCGACGGTGACCAGGCTCAGGCGCCGGCCGTCGCGCGAGAGCCCGACGGCGGTCCGCGGGGCGGACGCGTCGTTGGCCTCGCCGTCGTGGTTCAGCGGGGTCCCGGCGGCGACCAGGGTCCCGCGCCCGCCGAGCGCCGTCACCGGGGGCGGGCCCGGCGCGGGCAGCGGCCGGGCGGTGACGGCCACCTCGTCCCCCGGGCGCAGGGCGGCGAGCGCGGCCGCCTGGGCGGCCCCCCGGGCCGTCAGCACGGTGGTGCCGGGGGCGGGCCGCGCCGCGCGGGCGGGGCCGGTGGAGACCACCTTGCCGTCGCGCAGCTCGACGGCCTGCCCGGACCCCAGGGCCGGGAGCCGTGTGCCGCCCCAGTCGGCGGTGTAGACGGCGTAGCCCTGCGCGGGCGGCTTGGCGGCGTTGTACCCGGCCAGGGGGTACGCCCGCCCGCCGGGCAGGGTCACCGTCCCGTCGAGGCCGAGGCGCAGCAGGCGGCCGGTCCCGTCCGGGCCGAAGCCGACGGCCGCGCCTCCGCCCGGCCCGGGCGAGGCGGAGTGCAGGAGCCGTCCGGAGCCGATGCCAGGGCCGAGGGGGGCTCCGGTGGCCCGGATGTCGAAGAAGTCGCCGTTGACGGCGGCGACCACGCGCCGCCCGGGTCCGGGGCGGTAACGGGCGGCGGCTTCGGCGAGGGTGACGGGCCCGGTGGCGCCGCCGGTGCCCAGGTACTCGGCGCGTACGCCGCCGCGCGGATCGAGGTCGGCGACCAGCTCGTCGATCCGCAGCCAGCGGTCGGTCTCCAGCCGGTCGTAGGACTCCAGGCGGATGCCGGGGGCGAGCTGCCGGGTGGTGCGTGCGGTCTCGATGCCGTCGCCGGGGCCGCCGGCCGCGGCGGCGTACGCGGGGACGGGGGCCAGCAGAGCGGTGCTCAGCAGGGCGGGCAGCAGCGGACGGAGGCTCATCACCCCGGCAGGATCGCCATACTGTATGACCGTCAGAACGGGGGCGCACCGCGTGGCCCGGCGGGTTCACCTGTTCGCACCCCCTTATGCCGCCGTGTGGAACGGCGGATCCGGGGCCGGTACAGGTTCCTGGCGCTCGGCTCCGTCCGCCGGCCGACCGCGCCGCGGCACGCCAGGGCCCTCGGCCGTACGCCACCGGCTGACGGCGGCCCTCAGCCCGCGGCGGGCCCCGCGGCGGAGGCGGCGTGCGGGACGGCGAACTCGCACCACACGCACTTCCCGCTCCCCCGGGGCTCCACCCCCCAGCCGTCCGCGAGCCGGTCCACCAGCATCAGGCCCCGCCCCGAGACCGCCCAGTCGTCGGCCTCCCGGCGGCGCGGCAGGGCGCTGCTGGAATCCTCGACCTCGACCCGGATCCGGCCCTCGGCGGTCAGCCGCATGCCGACCTGGCCGCCGCCGTCGGTGTGCACGAGGGCGTTGGTCATCAGCTCGTCGGCGGCCAGCTCGATCTCGTCGGCCCGCTCCCGGGCGCCCCAGGCGGCCGCGGCCGCCCGGATCAGGTGCCGGGCCAGGGCCGGGCCCTCCGTGTCGCCCGGGGTCAGGCGCTGGCGCAGCGGGCCGCCGCCGCGCGGGGCGGGGGTGCCGCGGCGGCGCAGCACGAGCAGGGCCATGTCGTCCCCGCCGCCGGCGTCCCCGACGAGGTCGCAGAGCACGTCGGCGAGTTCCTCGACGTCGGCCGGGCCCGCGCGGGCCGCGTCCATGAACTCCCGCATACCGGTCTCGGGGTCCCCGCCGGGCCGTTCGACCAGGCCGTCGGTGCAGAGCAGCAGGGTGTCCCCGGGGTGCAGCTCCATGCTGGTGACGGGGTAGCCGCAGCCGGTGCCGGGCGGCTCGCGCGGGGGCAGCCCCAGGGGGAGGCCGCCCGCCACCTGGACGCGGTGGCAGCTGCCGTCGCCGCGCCGGACCACCGGGTCGAGGTGCCCGGCCCGGACCAGGCGGAGCATGCCGGTGTTCAGGTCCGCCTCGGCGTAGGTGCAGGTGGCGAAGCGCTCGGTGGCCAGGTCGCGCAGGAAGGCGGAGGCCCGGGCCATGGCCGTCCCCGGGGTGTGGCCCTCCAGGACGTAGGCGCGGAGGACGATGCGCAGCTGGCCCATGACGGCCGCCGCGTCGGTGTCGTGGCCCTCGACGTCGCCGATCACGACGCCGACCCGGCCCTCGCCGAGGGGGATGACGTCGTACCAGTCGCCGCCGATGTCCCGCCCGATCCGGGCCGCCCGGTACCGTACGGCGATCCGGGCGCCCGCCACCTCCGGGATGTGGCGGGGCAGCATGGCCCGCTGGAGCCCCTCGGCGAGGTCGTGCTCCTGTTCGAAGAGGATCGCCCGCTGGAGGCTCTGGGCGATGCCGCTGGCGAGGGCCACCAGCAGGTTGCGCTCCTCGGCGGTGAAGTCCCCGTCACGGGTGTAGAGCAGCCCGAGGGCCCCGATGGGGCGGCCCTGGGCGATGAGGGGCAGGTAGACGCCGCTGCGCACGGACAGCGGCTCGATGTACGGCCACAGGTCCGGGTAGCGCTGCCGGAACTCCTCCCGGGAGGAGAGGTAGACGGGCTGGAGGGTGCGGACGGCCTCGCTCATCGGGAGGCGGGCGTCGATGCGGGTGTACTCGATCTCGGGCACGTAGGCGCCGAGCTGGCCCTCCGCGACGAGGTGGACCCGGCCGCCGTCGACGACGCCGAGCATGACGCTGACGGCGCCGAGGTGGCCGAGGCCCGCGGGGTCCTTGAGGATGTCGGTGACGTCGTTGACGGTGCGTGCGTGCGCGAGGATCGCGGCGGTCCGCTCGACGACGCCGGTCATCCGGCGCCGGCCCTCGTCGCGCTCCCCCGCCGCGCCGGGCTCTCCCGGGTCCTCGGCTGCGTCGCGGACGATCCCGATGATCCTGTACGGCCGGCCGGCCGGGTCGCGCAGGACGTGGCCCTGGATGTGGGTCCAGGCGGTGCCGCCGTCCTGGCGGAGGGTGCGGAAGTAGGCCCCGTAGTGGCTGCGGCCGTCGTGCAGCGCCTGCCGGACGCGGTGGTCCAGGCGGGCCCCGTCGGCCGGGAGGATCCGGGCGCGCAGCCCGTCGGGGGTGCCGTCGAACTGCTCCGGGGGCAGGTCGAGGACCTCGAGGGCGGTGGCGTCCAGGTGCATGCGGCCGCTGTCGAGGTCCCAGTCGAAGGTGCCCATGCGGTTGAGCGCGAGGCTCAGGTCGGGCCCCGCGGGCCAGTCGACCGCCGGGGCCGGTCCCCGCGGGTCCATGCAGCCAGGGTCTCACTCTTCCCCGTCCCCGGCAGCGCGCCCGTCCGGTCCCGGGCAGGGGCGGGCCGGCGATTTGCCGGGGCGGGGGCCCGGGCAGACGATCGGATCGTCCCCCTGTCTGCGAAGGGAAACTCCCATGAGGCGCCTGAGCTGGAAGTACCGGGCCGCGGTCGGGACGGTGCTGGCCTGCGGACTGGCGGCGGGGCTCGCGACGCCGTCCTCGGCCGCTTCGAAGCTGCTGAGCCTGAAGCTGAACGCCCCGGACGTGACGGTCTCGTTCCTCGACACCGAACCCCATGACAAGAGCAATGTGCTCGTCCTGCGCCCGGAGGGCGGCGGGCAGACCCTGCGGGTGATCCTGTCCGGCGAGGTGCCCGGGGTGGGCAAGACCGTCGTCAAGAAGCTGGACGCCGGCATCCGCCCGGACACCCGCTACTGCGCGGCGGTCGAAGTCGCCGTACTCAACGCGGAGGAACCGACCGGACTGCCCACGGAGTTCCCGACGGCGCTGCCCGAACCGGACGACGTGGGCACCATCTACGAGACGGGCACGGTCTGCGCCGACCCGGCCTGACCCGGGCGCGCCCAGCGCGTCCGGCCGGGGCCGGGCGGCCCCCGGCCCCGCTCCGCGGCGCGGAGGGGGGCCGGGGGCCGTGCCTCTAGTAGGGGTTCACCGGGGGGTTGGCGGGCGGGGGCGTGGGGGCCGGGGGCGTGGGGGCCGGCGGGGTCGTGGCCGGGGGTGTGGCCGACGCGGGCGGGTACGGCTCCTCCGTGGCGGTCGCGGAGGGGGGTTCGGCGGTCTCCGTCGGGGTGCCGTGCGGGGTCTCGGTGGCCGGTGCGGTCTCCGTGGCGGGCGGGGTCTTCGTCGCCGGGCCGGTGGGCTTGGGCGTCGGCGGGCCGGTGGGCTTGGGCGTCGGCGGGGCGGAGGAGGTGGCCGGCGGGGTGGGCGTGGCGGGTGCGGCCGTCGTGCTGACGGTGGGCACCGGGGTGGTCACCGGCGGGGGCGGGACCGGCTTGTCGGGCTTCGGGCTGGCGCCGCGCCCGCGTTCGAGCCAGCGGCGGTCCTGGTGGTCGTAGATGACGAAGGCGTTCACGGTGGTCTCCGACGGCGCGATGACCACCACCTTCGAAGGCTGGTACGCGGCCCACGGCTCCCCGTACCGCTTCGGGTTGGCCTTCAGCGCCACCGGCGGACCCAGCGGGTTCCCGCAGGCGCACCGCACCCTCGGCACCCCGCGGTCGTCGACCAGCACGGGCGTCCCGGCCTGGAGCACGGCCTGGTAGGCGGTGGGGGCGCCGTCGCGGTAGCCGTGGTTGGTGACCCGGGTGTCCAGGCGCAGCTGTACGGGGGTCAGCCCGCGCAGGTAGCCGGGTACGGCCGCCGGTTCGACGCCGAGGGCGGAGGCGAAGGCGCTGTTCTTGGCGGGCTGCCCGGACAGCGCCCCGATCTGCTTCTCCACGTCGCAGCTGGCGACGTCCCTCGTGCCGCCGTAGAGGCCGGGCGCGGAACCGCTGACGCTGCGGGTGGCCGTCGTACCGGAGGCCGTGGCGGCGGCCGTGCCGGCGCTCTGGCTGGGCGCGGGGCTCTGGGGCGGCGGGGTGGCCTGCCGCGCGGCGGTGGACTCGGTGAAGGGGTCCGGCCCGGAGGCGGCGGCCGACTGGAGGAACACCTCGCCCCCGGCCTGTCCGGAGGATCCGCCGCCGGGCCGGGTCAGCACCACGGCCAGGGCGGCGACGGCGGCCACCGCGACGGCCGCCGTGACCAGCCGGGGCACGGACCGCCACCAGGGACGGCCGGGCGGTTCCCCGCCACCGCCGCCGGACGGCTCTCCGGGGGGTGCGGGCGGTGGGGGCGTGGACCCCCGGTCCCCGCCCGAGAGGGGGCCGGAAGGGGGACCCGTGGGACGCTCCGAGGCCGGCGGCTGCGAAGAGGACGGGGGCGGCTGCCCACCGGATGGCTGAGTGGTCACGGGCCCTTCTTCCCGAGCACCGAACGAAAGAATTCCGGACATCTGCCGGATTTCAGGCACTCCTTCCGTCATTGTGTGCGTGGGCCGAGTGGTGGCCGCAAGCCGGGAGTGCCACGGTTGCAGGGTGAGCAGCACCTCCGTGAGGGCAGGACGCGAGGCCCTCGGCGCCGTCGTGGCGGGCTTCGCGGTGATGACCGCGGTGGCCGCCGCCGGGCTCGCCTGCGCGGGAGCGGCCGACCTGCCGGGCGGCGCGTTCCCCCATGTGGTCGCCGCCGTCGTCGTGATGGCGGCGGGCGGCGAGGTCGGCGTGACGGGCGGCGCCGGGGCGCTGGGCGGCGCCGACGCGAGCCTGTCCGTGCTGCCGCTGTCGGTGAGCCTGGCCGGCGCGCTGACCACCGGGTACCTGTTCCTGCGCCCGCTGCGCCACCGTGCGGTGGCCCGGCCGCGCGAACTGCTCGCCCGGGGCGCCCTGCCGGCCGTGCTGTGGCTGGTCCTGCTCACCCTGTTCGCGCTCTTCGCCAACCACACCTTCCGGCTGCTGAACGGCGACTCCCCGCTGGAGGACCTCGGCGAACTCCTCGACTCCACCCCGACGGTGGGCTTCCGGGCGGACCTGCCCGCCACCCTGGGGTTCGGGCTGCTGTGGATCCTGGGCCTGTTGCTGATCGCCCTGCTGGTCTCCCGCCGCGCGCCGCTGCCGGCCGGCCTGCTGCGCTTCCACACGGCGGTGCGCCCGGCCGCGTTCGCCACCGCCGTGCTGCTCGTCGGGTACGTGGCCCTCGCCCTGGTGATCGGCCTGGTGGTGGCCGCCACCCAGGGGCACGTCACACGGACCTTCGCCGTGCTGCTGCTCGGCCTGCCGAACCTGGCCTGGCTCGGCCTGACCCTGGGCTTCGGCGGCGCCTGGCAGGGCCGGGCCGAGGGCCCGTTCGGGCTGCCGGTACCGCAGTTGCTGGACCGGGTGCTGCGCGGGCCGGACCTGTCCACCCTCGACGTGTCCTCCCTCGCCCGGCACGACGGGCGGGCGTGGTGGCTGGTCGCGGTGGCCGCCCTCACGCTGCTCGGCGCCGGCGTGCTGGCCGCCGTACGCTCCCCGGCGGGGGTGCGGGCGTGGCAGCACGCGCTGCACCTGGGGGTGGCGCTCGCGCTGGCCACGCTGACGGTCTGTCTGCTGGGGCGCATCCAGGCCCAGTTCGGGCTGTCCTTGCTGGGCATCGGGGACGACTCGGGGCTCGGCGGCAGGATCGAGCTCGCCCCGTCGCTGTGGCGGACGACCGGCCTCGGCCTGCTCTGGGGCGCGGTGGCCGGCTTCCTGGGCGCCCTCCTGGCCCGCCCGCTGCACCACCCCGGGCGCGTGGACGAGCCCTCGCCCGCCCGCCAGGAGCGGTGAGCCCCCTCTCGGCGAGGCAACAGGCCTGACGCCTCAGGCCCGTCTCCCGGACCTGACGTCCTCTCTCCCCCCGAGGCCTCGGGGGGACGGCCTCAGGCCCGTCCCCGGAACACCGGCAGCGCCCACCGGGGCGGCGGAGGCGGGGGCGGCGGCCCCGCGGCCTGCGCGAGGGCGCCCGCCTCCGAGGCGGCTCCGGCGACGGCACCGGCCACCGGTGGGGCGGCCGGGGCCGAACCCGCCCGGCGCAGGGCCCCGGTGAACTCCAGGCAGCTCGCCCAGCGGTCCTCCGGCGCCTTCGCCAGGGCCTTGGCCAGTACCTCGTCCACCGCCGCCGTGAGCTGCGGCCGCCGCGAGGAGGGCGCGGGCGGCGGGTCGAACTGGTGGGCCCACAGCAGGGCCATGTCGTCGTCCCGCTGGAACGGCGGCCCGCCGGTGAGCATCTCGTAGACCACGCACCCCAGGCTGTACACGTCGCAGCGCCCGTCCACGGGCTTCCCGGCGATCTGCTCCGGAGCCACGTAGTCCAGGGTCCCGACGAACTGCCCGACGCTGGTGAACCCGGTCAGCGACAGGGACTTCTTCGTCAGTCCGAAGTCCGTCAGGTAGACGTGTTCGGGATGTTCGCTGTCCGTGCCGTCCGCGACGAGGATGTTGCCGGGCTTGACGTCCCGGTGGACGAGGTCGTGGTCGTGGGCGGCGTCGAGCGCGGAGGCGACCTGGCCGGCGATCCGGGCGGCCGTCTCCACGGGCAGCGGACCGGTCCGGTCCAGCAGCGCCCGCAGGTCCTGCCCGGCGACGAACCGCATGGCGATGTACAGCAGCCCGTCCGTCTCCCCCGCCTCGAAGACGGGCACGATGTGCGGGTGGTCGATGGCCGCGGCCACCTTCGACTCGTGGGCGAAGCGCTTGCGGAAGGTGTCGTTGCGGGCGAGTTCGGGGGCCAGCAGCTTCAGCGCCACCGTCCGGTCCAGCCTCAGGTCGCGGGCCCGGTAGACGACCGCCATCCCGCCGCGTCCGATCTCGCTCTCCACCAGGTATCCGGCGATCTTCTTGCCCAGCAGGCCGGAGGGCCGGCCGCCCAGCGAGTCGGCGGCGCCCATCAGCGCCCTCCGGCCTCGGGCGTGTCCACGATGCGGGTCGGCTCGTGCCCCGTCTCAGCCGGTGCGGCCGGGGGGGCCTGCGGGGTTGGCGGGACCTGTGGGGCCGGTGTGGCCGGCACAACCGGTACGGGGGCGCCCGCCGCGGTCTCGGCCTCCGGCGGCGCCACCCGCCCGGGCCCGGGCGCCGGCTCCGGCTCGGGGGCCTGGGCGCCCGGCCCCGAGACGACCGCGTAGGTCGCCATGCGGCTGCCGTCGGCGTACATCCACCGCCGCGAGGTCTCGTCGTAGAGCCACGCGGACTCCCCGTCGATCACGATGCCGACCCTCAGTCCCCGTACGGCCCGTCCGAAGTCCTCGCCGCCCGCCGCGCCGTCGGCGTGGTCCCGGACGGCCCGGCGGTAGCGTTCCAGGGCCTCGGCGGCCCGGCCCAGCAGCGGTCCGGGGTCCTCGGTCCGGGCGAGGGGCCGGCCGGAGGTGGGCGGCGGCTGCGGCACCGCCACCAGCAGCCGTCCGTCGACCCACGCGGACCAGCCGTTGGCGCAGAGGATCTCCGTCCACTCCCCGCGCCGGGAGAGCAGCTGCACGGGCAGGAACGGGTCCAGCGGCGCGGTCGGCCGGGCCACGTCCGGCGCCTCCCAGGCGGGCAGCCCCTCCTGCGGCACGACATGGGTGGGGTGGAACTCCGGGATGGGGTCGGGGAAGGTCATCGCCGTGGCTGCTTCCGCATGACGGCCGGCTCCTGCCGGCGCAGCAGCCGGGCCACCGCCAGGCCGAAGAGCACCGACAGCACGAGCAGCGCGGCGATGCACACCAGCCAGCCGCTCGACTCGTGGTGGAAGATCGGGTCCTGGGTGAGCTTCCCGGGGACGATCTTGGCCAGCTCGATGGTGGCGCCCATCGCGCCCATCGCCCACCGGGAGGGCGCCAGCCACGCCACCTGTTCGAGGACGGGGACCCCGTAGAGCTTCAGCAGGGTTCCGCAGAAGACGACCTGGACGATGGCGAGGAGGACCAGCAGCGGCATGGTGACCTCCTCCTTCTTGACCAGGGCGGAGATCATCAGGCCGAGCATCATCGCGGTGAAGGACAGCAGGGCGACGGCGAGGGTGATCTCGATCAGCGGCGGCATGAGGACGCCCTTGCCGCCCGGGGCGTTCAGGTCCACTCCGGCGAGGGCGATGAGGGTCAGGACCACGGCCTGGGCGACGGTGATCGCGCCCAGCACCACCACCTTCGACATCAGGTAGGCGGAGCGCGACAGCCCGACGGCGCGCTCGCGCTGGTAGATCACGCGTTCCTTGACCAGTTCGCGGACGGCGTTGGCGGCGCCCGTGAGCACTCCGCCGATGGTGAGGATGAGCAGGGCGTTGAGTGCCGTCTCGACGTCGAGGGTGCTCCCGGCGAGCGCGCGGGCCATGGCGCCCATCATGAACGGCAGCGCCACCATGATGACGAGGAAGGTCCGGTCGGCGCTGAGCACGGCGGCGTACCGGCGGACCAGGGTGGACAGCTGGGAGCCCCAGCTCTGCGCCTTGGGCGGGGGCGCGGGCGGCGCAGCCGCGGCCGCCTGGGCGGCGAGCGGTGCGGGCACCGGCCCGCGGGCGGTGAGCTCGACGTAGCGCCGGTGGACCGGCGAGCCGCGGAAGGCGCCCGCCCAGTCCCGTTCCCGGTCGTTCTCGAAGGCCTCGAAGGCCTCCGGCCACTCGGCGAAGCCGAAGAAGTCGAGGGCTTCCTGGGGCGGGCCGAAGTAGGCGACGCGCCCTCCGGGGGCGAGGAACAGCAGCCGGTCGCAGACGTCGAGGCTGAGCACGCTGTGCGTGACGACGATGACGGTCCGGCCGTCGTCGGCGAGGCCGCGCAGCATGTTCATCACCGAGCGGTCCATGCCGGGGTCGAGGCCGGAGGTGGGCTCGTCGAGGAAGAGCAGCGAGGGCTTGGTGAGGAGTTCGAGGGCGACCGAGACCCGTTTGCGCTGGCCGCCGGAGAGGCTGTGGATGGGCTGGTCGGCCCGCTGGACGAGGCCGAGCTCGCGGATCACCTCGTCGACCCGGGCCTCGCGTTCGGCCCGGCTGGTGTCCTGCGGGAAGCGCAGCTCGGCCGCGTACACGAGGGCCCGGCGGACGGTGAGCTGGGCGTGCAGGATGTCGTCCTGGGGGACGAGGCCGATGCGGCTGCGCAGTTCGGCGTAGTCGTGGTAGAGGTCGCGGCCGTCGTAGAGGACGGTTCCGGTGTCGGCGGGGCGCAGGCCCGTGAGCGCGCCGAGCAGGGTGGACTTCCCGGCGCCGCTGGGGCCCACGACGGCCAGGAGGCATTTGGCCCCGACGGGGAAGGTGACCCCGTCCATCAGGGTCTTGCGGCCGTGGTCGACGGTCACGGACAGGTTCTGGACGTCGAGGGAGACCTCGCCGGTGTCGGTGTACTCCAGGAGCCGGTCGCCGACGAGGCAGAACGCCGAGTGGCCGATGCCGACGATGTCGCCCTCGGCGATCCTGGCCCGGCTGACGGGGGCGCCGTTGAGGTAGGTGCCGTTGTGGCTGCCGAGGTCGACGATCTCGTGGGTGCCGTCGGCGAGGGCGCGCAGTTCGGCGTGCCGGCGGGAGACGACGAGGTTGTCGATCACGAGGTCGTTGGCGGGGTCCCGGCCGATCCGCAGGGCGGTCAGCGCGGGCAGTGCCCGGACGCTGGTGGGCTGGCGGAAGGTGCTGGTCATGGCCGGGTTGGTGACCGAGGAGGGGCGCGCCGCGGGGGCGGGGGCCGGCGTACGGCCCACGAGGACGGCGCGGGGGCCGTCGACGGCGTTGCCGAAGCGCAGCTCGCTGCCGGGGCCGACGCTCTCCACGCTGATGCGGTGGCCGTCGGCGGCCCAGGTTCCGTTGGTGCTGTTCTCGTCCTCGACGGTCCAGTGGTCTCCGTCGGGACGCAGGACGGCGTGGTGCCACGAGACGCGGGCGTCTTCGAAGCAGATCTCGCAGAGGGGGTCGCGTCCGACGTGGTAAGTCCTGCCGGGGCTCATTTCCGTCGAGCCTCGGGCGGTTTCCAGGACGAGTTCGGGCGCGGTCGGCACTCCGGGGCGCTGGACCATGAACAGATTTTCCCACGATCCGTCCGCCCCGGCATAAGCGCAGGTCAAGCGGGTCTTATGGGTAATGACAACGGTCCCCGTTGCAGCCTTTGCCGTATGCGCCGGGGTGCGCTTCACTTCACGCGTCGGAACCGAACAGACGGACAGACGAGGGACGCGATGACCGGGCACGACAGCCACGACCACGAGCACGGGCCCGCGCACGCCTCGGCACCGGGCCACGACCACAGCCACGGCCACGCGGGGCACAGCCACGGTGTGGACCCCGACGCCGACCGCCGCTGGCTGGCGATCGCGCTCGCCCTGATCGGCGGCTTCATGGCCGTCGAGGTGGTCATCGGCGTGCTGGCCCACTCGCTGGCCCTGATCTCCGACGCGGCGCACATGCTGACCGACGCCGTCTCGATCGTCCTCGCGCTGGTCGCGATGCGGCTGGCGGCGCGGCCGGCCCGCGGCGGGTTCACGTTCGGGCTCAAGCGCGCGGAGATACTCTCCGCCCAGGCCAACGGCCTGACCCTGCTGCTGCTGGCGGTCTGGCTGGCGTACGAGGCGGTGCGCCGGCTGATGGATCCGCCGCCGGTGGAGGGCGGGCTGGTGCTGGTGACGGCGCTGGCCGGGATCGTGGTGAACGTGGCCGCGGCCTGGTGCATCTCGCGGGCGAACCGCTCCTCGCTGGCGGTGGAGGGCGCCTACCAGCACATCCTCAACGACCTGTTCGCCTTCATCGGGACGGCCGTGGCCGGTCTGATCGTGCTCACCACCGGTTTCGTGCAGGCCGACGCGATCGCCTCGCTCGTGGTGGTGGTGCTGATGGTCAAGGCGGGCTACGGGCTGGTGCGGGAGTCGGGACGGATCTTCCTGGAGGCCGCTCCGGCGCACCTGGACCCGGACGCGGTGGGCGACCGGCTGGTCGGGCACCCGCCGGTGACGGAGGTGCACGACCTGCACATCTGGGCGATCACCTCGGGTCAGGCCGCCCTGTCGGCGCACGTGCTGGTGGAGCCGGCGGGCGACTGCCACGCGGTGCGGCGCGATCTGGAGGCGCTGCTGTCGAAGGAGTACGGGATCACCCACACCACCCTCCAGGTGGACCACGTCCAGGACGAGCTGCTGACGGTGGGCCGGGCGGGCGAGGGCCCCGACGTCCCGGACCCGCACTGCGCGGACGCGCACGGTCCGGTCCACCGCGAGGGCCCGCACGAGCACTGAGGCGGCCGCGGCGCTCCCCCGCCCCGGCTCCGGTCACTGACCGGGGCCGGGGCGGGGCATGTATGGGACCGTGACGCAGCCGAAGAGGTACAAACAGAGCGCGGGCCTGCTGCTGTTCCGCCGCCGCGGAGCCGGTGACGGAGCCGGTGACGGCATCGGCGGGATCGAGGTGCTGCTCGGCCATATGGGCGGCCCCCTGTGGGCGGGCCGGGACGCCGGGGGCTGGGCGATCCCCAAGGGGGAGTACGGGCCGGACGAGACCCCGCGCGACGCCGCCCGCCGGGAGTTCACCGAGGAGCTGGGGCTGCCCCCGCCGGAGGGCGCGTACCTGCCGCTGGGCGAGGTGCGGCTGTCCAGCGGGAAGCTGGTGACCGTCTGGGCGGTGGAGGGCGACCTCGACCCGGCGCTGGTGGTGCCGGGGACCTTCACGATGGAGTGGCCGCCGCACTCCGGGACCGAGCGCGAGTTCCCCGAGCTGGACCGGGTGGCCTGGTTCGCTCCCCCACTGGCCAGGAACAAGCTGATCGCCTCTCAAATCCCCTTCCTGGAGCGGTTGTTGGCCCTCCTGGCGGATTGACCTGACCTTTACTTGCCAACAAACCTCACCTGCATGGACATTGCACATATGACGAGCGTCGTGCTGGTGGGAACCCTGGACACCAAGGGTGTCGAGTACGGCTGGCTGCGCGAGAGGCTGCTGCGCGCCGGCGTCGAGGTGGTACTGGTCGACACGGGGATCATGGGAGAACCACGGGTGCCCGCGGACGTGCCCCGCGAAGAGGTGGCGCGGGCCGCGGGCACCGAACTCTCCCGGCTGCGCACCGCGGCCGACCGGGGCGCGGCCGTGACCACGATGGCCCGGGGGGCGGAGGCGGCCCTCTTACGGCTGCACGCCGAGGGCCGGCTGCACGGGGTGCTCGCGATCGGGGGCAGCGGGGGCACCTCCATCGCCACCCGGGCGATGCGGGCCCTGCCGCTGGGCATGCCGAAGGTGATGGTCTCGTCGATGGCCTCGGGGGACGTCTCCCCGTACGTGGGCTCCTCGGACATCACGATGATGTACAGCGTGGTGGACATCGCCGGGATCAACAGCGTCTCGGCTCCGGTGCTGGCCAACGCGGCGGAGGCGGTCGCCGCCATGGCCAAGGGCTTCGCCCGCTCGGCGCTGGACCGCACCCGCCCGGTCCGGCTCGGTTCGGGAGCGCGGCCGCTGGTGGCGGCGAGCATGGCGGGGGTGACCACGCCCGGGGTGGACGCCGCCCGGGAGCGGCTGACCGAGCTCGGCTACGAGGTGCTGGTCTTCCACGCCACCGGGTCGGGCGGGCGCACCCTGGAGAAGCTGGCCGCGCAGCGGATCTTCGCGGGCGTGCTGGACCTGACCCTCAGCGAGCTCGCCGACGACCTGTGCGGCGGCGTCCTCACCGCGGGCCCCGACCGGCTGAGCGCGGCCGGGCGGGCCGGGATCCCTCAGGTGGTGAGCCCGGGGGCGCTGGACATGGTGAAGTTCGGGCCGCTGGAGACCCTGCCGGAACGGGTCCGCTACCGGCGGGTGCGGATCCACAACCCCTCGATCACGGTGATCCGCACGACGGAGTCCGAGTGCGCGGAGCTGGGCCGCCGGGTGGCCGCCAAGCTGCGCGCGGCGACGGGGCCGACGGCGGTCTGCGTGCCGCTGCGCGGGCTGTCCACGCTGGGCGCGCCGGGGGGCCCGTACCACGATCCGGAGGCGGACGGGGCCCTGTTCGCGGCGCTGCGCGAGGGCCTGCGGGGCAGCGCCGCCCGGCTCCACGACTACGACACCCACATCAACGACCCGGCCTTCGGGCGGGCGGCGGCGGACCGGCTGCACGCGATGATCGGCGCGGTGTCGGCCGCGGCGTGACCGCCCCTACCCACCTCCGCCCGGCACTGACCGCCGCTGACCGCCACTGGCCCTTTCCGGCCGTTCCCGACCGTCCGGCCCGTCCGGCCGGTCCGAGGACCGGACGGGCCGGACGGTCGGGAACCAGCCGTGGCTCAATGGTGTCCATGGGTGTGGCCGGTCGGAACCGACCGGTCCGGCTCTGGGAGGAGCCGGTGACGCCACGGAGGGGGGCGGGGATGAACGACGGCTGGACGGTACCCGGGTACACCGGGGTCCGGGAGCTGGGTTCGGGCGGCAGCGGCCGGGTCGTGCTCGCGGTCCACGACGCCACCGGCACGGCGGTCGCCGTGAAGTACCTCAGCGACCGGATGCGCGAGGACCCGGCCTTCGTACGGGAGTTCCGGGCCGAGGCCCGGCTGCTGGGCGGGCTGGTCTCCCCGTACGTGACCGGCTTCTACGAGTACGTGGAGGCCCCGGACGGGGCCGCGATCGTCATGGAGCTCATCGACGGGGTCTCCCTGCGCTCGGTGCTGCGCGAGTCGGGGCGGACGGAACCCGAGGCCGCGCTGGTGGTCCTCAAGGGCTCCCTGCTCGGGCTGGCGGCCGCCCACCGGGCCGGGGTGGTCCACCGTGACTACAAGCCGGAGAACGTGCTGGTCGCGGCCGACGGCTCGTCCAAGCTGGTGGACTTCGGGATCGCCGCGGGCCGCGGCAGCACCCCCGGGGTCGCCGGGACCCCCGCCTACATGGCCCCCGAGCAGTGGCAGGGGCAGCCGGCCTCGCCGACGGCCGACGTCTACGCGGCCACCGCGACCTTCTTCGAGTGCCTGACCGGCCGCAAGCCCTACGACGGCGGGAACTTCGCCGAGCTCGCCGTCCAGCACATCGAGGCTCCCGTACCGGAGACCGAGGCCCCCGAGGCCGTACGACCGCTGATCCGGCGGGGTCTGGCCAAACTGCCCGAGCAGCGGCCGGAGAACGCCGAGGCCTTCGTCGCGGAGCTGGAAGCCCTGGCGGTGGCCGCGTACGGGCCGCAGTGGGAGGAGCGCGGACAGCGCAAGCTGGCCGCGCTGGCGGCCCTGCTGCCGCTGCTGTTCCCCTCGGCGGGCGGCGCGGCCGCGGGGACCACGGCCGTGGCCACCACCTCGATCGGCTCGGGCTGGGCCCCGGGGCGCGGCGGCTGGCTGGCCACGGGCCTGGCGCTGGTGCTGGGCGCGGCACTGGTGTTCACGACCGACGCGGCCGGCACACCGCCGTCGCCGTCGGCGCTCAGCGACTTCGCCACCACCAGCCCCTCCGCGCCCGGGTTCGCTCCGACCGCCGCCCCGCCGGCACCGGGGCCGTCCCCCTCGCCGTCGCCGTCGGCCTCGGGCAGCCCGACGCCCACGCCCTCGGCGTCGCTCCCCTCCCCGACGCCCACCCCGACGTCCTGGCCCTCCGCCGGCACCACCCTGTCCTGGAGCCCGACGCCGACGCCGACGGTCAGCTGGTCGCCCACGCCGACGCCCTCGCCCACCCTGCGGGTGACCAAGCTGGGCGTCACCCTCAAGCCCGGCGCGTACCGGGGTGACGCCTCCGTCTCCCTGACGACGCAGGGCAGCGGTCCGGTCACCGTCCTCGTCCAGTGGTACCTGGGTGACAGCCAGGGCGCCTACTCCGTGCCCGACGGCACCGACACGGTCGTGGTCCAGGCCGGCGCACCGGCCACGGTGGTCCGGTCCCACACCTTCACGCGCGGCCGCGGCTGCTACGCCGGCGTCCGGGTCACCACCCAGCCCGCCGCGGCCAACGCCTCGGTCTCCGACTCCCAGCGACTGCTGCGCTGCACGGACCTGGAGCCCCCGCGATGAGCGATCCGCACCCCCCGCAGGACGACGGCTACAGCGCCACCGTCCTCGGCAGCCACTGGTTCAGCGGCCCCCCGCCGCCGGCCGACGCGGCCCCCGACCGGGTCGAGGGCGCCGTGCTGCGCTTCGGCCCGGGGGTGACGGCGGCCCTGCCCGCACCCTTCCCCGTCACGTCCGCTCCCGCGCCCGCGCCGCCCCGGCGGCGGAGCGGCTGGCGCCGGTACACCCTGGCCGCCGTGGTCCTCGCGGGGGTGCTCGCGTACCTGGGCTGGCAGCGGTTCGGGCCGGCCGTCGAGGTCCGCGAGGTGGCGGTGAGCACCGACCCGCGGGGCCCGGCCTGCGACGCGGCGGCCGACGTGGTGGCCACCGTACGCACCGACGGCCGCCCCGGAACCCTGACGTACCGCTGGGTCCGCAGCGACGGCACCCGCTCGGAGGAACTCACCGAACGCGTCCCCGGCGGCCGCACCGAGGCGACCCTCCACCTGATGTGGACCTTCAGGGGCACGGGCACCTACCCGGCCCGTGCGGAACTCCAGCTGCTCTCCCCCACCGAACGGACCGCGGCGACGGAGTTCACCTACACCTGCCCGCGCTAGGGCCTGTCTGACACGGGATCCGGATCACCGCGTGGCCGGCGCAGCCCGGGGGTGCCGGCGGGGTCGTTCTTGTGGGCGGGGTGGGTATGGCCGTCCGGCCGAGGCGCGGGAGGCGGGGACGGTGGTTGACTCGGGGGTGCCGACCGGGGCGTGCAGGACGCCCCAGGGCACCCTGGCGTGCCGTGTTCCCTCCGGCGACACCCCCTGGGAGCACGGCCGTTTCCGCTCGGATGCCGGGTTCGCGCGGAAGGCCCGCGGCCGCTTTGGGGAGCGGCCGCGGGCCGTTTCGCGTTCCCGTCCCCCGCCGCAACCGGGGGAGGGAGTCTTCAGAACCGCGCGTGGGCGGTGATGTCGGCCTGGAACTCCCCGGTCATCGCGGGGGTCACCGTGGGCCGGCACTGGGCGACGGCCGCCAGGTAGTCGGCCGTGGTCGCGCCGGGCTGGGCCGCCGCGCCGCGGGCGCCGACCGCCTCCAGGTCCCGTTCGAAGGACACCTGCGCCGCGGTCCGCGCCGCGTGCTCGATGTCGGCCGGGGTGAACAGCTCGGTGGCCGCCACCAGGGCGGTCACGTCCACGTCGGCGCGTCCGGCCGTGTAGCGGGACCAGATCGCGGCGCGGGCCCCGGCGTCGGGGGTGCCGATCGGGATCAGGTAGTCGAAGCGGCCGGGACGCAGGAAGGCCGGGTCGAGGGAGCGGATGGAGTTGGTGGCGCAGACCAGCAGCCGCTCGTCGCCCTCCCGGAAGCCGGGTATCAGCTTGAGCAGCTCGTTGGTGACGCCGTGGGCGCCGCCGGGCTGGGCGGGCTCGCTGCGTACGGGGGCGATCTCCTCGACCTCGTCGATGAAGACCAGCACCCGTTCCAGCTCGGCGATCCGGGCGAAGGCCTGGCGCAGGGCGGCGGCCAGGTTGCCGCCGTCGGCGAGGCGGGAGGGCAGCAGTTCCACGAAGGGCCACCCGAGCCGGGAGGCGATGGCCCGGGCGAAGGTGGTCTTGCCGGTGCCCGGCGGCCCGAAGAGGGTGATGGCGCGCGGCGGGCGCACCCCGTGCGCGGCGGCCCGCTCGGGTTCGGCGAGGGGCAGCACCACGCGGCGTTCGATGAGCTCCTTCTCCTTCTCCATGCCGGCGACCTTGGCCCACAGGTCGTTCGGCAGGAACCGGCCGCCGAGGTCGTCGAGGAGGCCCGCGGCCGGTCCGTGCAGCGGTTCGGTCTTCTCGAAGTAGGCGACGGCGGGCTGGCGGGTGTACCCGGCGTTGAGCAGGCCCTCGCCGAGCAGGTCCTCTTCGGGCAGCACGTACGCGATCCGCCCCACGCGGGCGGCGATCAGACGGCGCTCCAGTTCGACGAGCAGGGCGCTGGCGAGGCCGCGGCCGCGCCATCCGGCGGCGATGGCGATACGCATCACCCAGGCCCGTTCGCCGGTCACGCAGGCGAGGGCGGCGCCGATGGGGACGCCCTGGTGGACGGCGACCACGCAGGGCTGCCGGTCGGTCAGCGCGCTGATGCACTCGGCGAGCGAGAAGACCGACTCCTGGCCGAGTTCGGCCGTCGTGTCGATCAGATGGACCACCGCCGCGAGATCGCCCTCGCGGTAGTCGTGGATGAGCCAGTTCACCGGGTACCGCCCCTCGTTCGTGCTCTTGCGGCGAGGCTAGGGGCGGGCGGGCCCGTCGATCACGCACCGCCGTGCACAACAGCGGGCCGGGAAACCGTCCGCCGCGTCCATAGACCGGTGGCTTCCGCCGAAGTCGCGGGCCGGGGAGCGGAGTCCGTTCATGCCTTCCGACAGGATCCGGCGGGATGGCGGCGGGAGTGCGGCGGCCCCGCATTCACAGCTGATTCATACGGAAATCCGTGCCGGGGCCACAGTTTTCCCGGGGAGGCTCGGATGCATGATCCAACGCATCCTCCCCCGCAAGGCCGCCGGCCGTCCCAGCGCCCGTGCCCGGCGGGCGTCACGGATCCTGCTCGCGGTGACCGCCATGGGCGCCCTGCTCAGCCTGGACCTGCCCGAGGCCGGGGCCGCCACCCCGCTGGGGGTGACCGAGGAGGCCCCCGCCGACGCGGAGGGCGGGCGGGTCGGGGCGCTGTTCGCCGGCGGGGTCGACGGGGGGCACTTCTGCACCGCGTCCGTGGTGCGCAGCCTGGGCCACGACGTGATCGCCACCGCCGCGCACTGCCTCGACCACCCCGACACCACCGTGTTCGCCCCCGGCTACCGGGACGGCGAGACCCCGTACGGGCTGTGGCGGCTGACCCGGGTGTGGGTGGCCCCGGGCTGGACGGAAGGCCGGGACCCGGACGCGGACATCGCCTTCGCGACGGTCGCTCCGGCCGCTGCCGGGGAGAGCAGGGCGGTGGAGGACGTGGTCGGGGGCTTCCCGGTGGCCGCCGCGCAGCCCGCTGACGTGACGGTGACCGTGCTCGGCTACCCGAGCGTGCAGGACACCCCGCTGCGCTGCTCCAACGCGACGAGCCTGTTCTCGCCGGCCCAGCGCCGGATCGACTGCCCGGACCTGAGCGGCGGTACCAGCGGCAGCCCCTGGCTGGCGGGCGGTGCGCTGGCCGGGGTCCTCGGCGGGTACCAGGGCGGCGGGGACGTTCCCGAGGTGTCGTACAGCGCGGTGATGGGTGACACGGCGATGGCCCTGTACTGCGAGGCGGCGGGGGTCGCGCGCCCGTAGGCGCCCAGGGGGTGCCTAGTGCTGTGACCGGAAAGGTTCACCGCCTCACGGCGCCCGGCACGGCACCTCGCTGCGTTGTCGGACCGCGCAAGTACGTCCAGTACGAGCCGCGGCCCTCCGCCTTGCGATGCACCGCACCAGACACCGCGAACCGGCAAACCTTTCCGGCCACAGCACTAGGCCGGGTCCGGAACCTCGAACCAGGTCGGCTCCTCGGCGAGGGAACGGTGGATCCGGCGCAGGGCAAAGGGCTCCAGCGGCGGCAGGCCGTCCGGGGCGAACCAGGCCACCTCCAGCAGCTCGCCGTCCGCGGCGCGGGCCTGTCCGCCGGTGGCCCGGCAGCGGAAGGTGATGTCCTGGTACTGGCAGACGTCGCCGTTGGCGTAGGTGACCGGTTCGAGCATCTGGACGAGGACGACCCGCTCGGGAACGCACCGGACGGCCGTCTCCTCGTAGACCTCGCGCACGGCCGTCTCGGCGGGCTGCTCTCCGGGCTCGGCGATCCCGCCGACGACCGACCAGCGGCCGGTGTCGGCCCGGCGCCCGAGCAGCACCCGGCCCTCGTCGTCGAAGACGACGGCGGTGACCCCGGGCAGCAGGAGCAGCCGGCGGCCGGCGCCGGAGGCCCGGATCTCGCGGATGAACTCGGGTGTGCTCATGCGCCGCCCCTACGGGTTCGCGCGGCGGGCGCGGATCCGGCGGGCCAGGACCGTGCCGAGGCCGGCGGCGGCGACCAGGACCAGCGCGTACTCGGGCAGCGGGCCCAGGCGGGTGGCCGGGGTCTCGGTGGAGCGCAGCGGGATCTCGTCGACGAGCGCGTCGGCGGTGAACATCTTCGTCTGCTTGACCACCGTGCCGTCGGGGCGGATGACCGCGCTGACGCCGCTGGTGACGGGGACGAGGACGCTGCGGCTGTGCTCGACCGCGCGGATGCGGTCCATGGCCAGCTGCTGGTAGGTCATCTCGGTCCGGCCGAAGGTGGCGTTGTTGCTGGGGACGGCGATGACCTGGGCGCCGGCCTGGACCGTCGAGCGCACGGCGTCGTCGAAGGCGGCCTCGTAGCAGGTGACCATGCCGACGCCGGTGCCCGCCATGTCGAAGACGCCGGGCTCCTTGCCGGGGCCGAAGTCGCGGCGGACCCGGTCCACGTCGGAGCTGAACAGCCGGACGAAGGAGCGCATCGGGATGCGCTCGCCGAAGGGCTGGATCTTGCGCTTGTCGTAGGTGTCCACGGGGCCCTTGGCCGGGTCCCACAGGATCATCGTGTTGCGCAGCGGGCCGGTCTCGGGGGCGAGGACGGAGCCGATGGCGGTGGGCACGCCGACGGCCCGGACCGCGTTGTCGATGACGGCGTGGGCGTCGGGCTGGGTGAACGGGTCGATGTCGGAGGAGTTCTCCGGCCACAGCACGAAGTCGGGCCTGGGGACCCGGCCGGCCTTGACGTCCTCGGCGAGCTGGATGGTGCGGTTCGCGTGGTTGTCGAGGACCTGGCGGCGCTGGGCGTTGAAGTCGAAGCCCGCGCGGGGCACGTTGCCCTGGATGACGGCGGCGACGGCGGTGCCGTCCTCGGCGGCATCGGAGACCAGCGGGCGGGCGGCGAGGGCCGCGCCGACGGGGGCGGCGACGGTGAGGGCGGCGAGGGCAGCGGCGGTGCGGGTGGGCTGGCGTCGGGCGATGCGGGCGGCCCCGTACAGGCCGAACCCGCAGAGGGCGACGGCGAAGGAGAGCAGCGGGGTCCCGCCGACGGCGGCGAGCGGTACGAAGATCCCGTCGGCCTGCCCGTAGGCGAGGCGGCCCCAGGAGAACCCGCCGAACGGGGCCCGGGCGCGCAGGGCCTCGACGGCGACCCAGACGGCGGCCGACCACACCGGTGCGGCGGGCAGCCGGCTGACCAGGGCGATACCCAGGCCGGCCAGGCCGATGAGGAGGGATTCCAGGGTGACGAGGGCCAGCCACGGCACGGGGCCGACGCCCTCGCTGGTCCAGACGAGCAGCGGCAGCAGGTAGCCGAGCCCGAAGAGGAAGCCGAGCCCGAAGCCGGCCCGGGCCCGGCGGCCGTGCAGGCAGCCGGCCAGCAGGGCCAGGGCGAAGGGGGCGAGCCACCACAGGGGGCGGGGCGGGAAGCTGAGGTAGAGCAGCACGCCGGCGAAGGCGGCCGAGGCGGGGCGCACCAGGGCGGCGGCCCGGCGCTTCCCCGTGCCGGGGGAGGTCGCGGCGGCGGCCGCGCTCGGGCTGTCCGCTACGGCTGGTCCGGCGGGCTGCGAGGGCTCGCTCTCGGCGGCCCGGGTGACACTGCTGCTCATCTGGCGGAGTGTACGTGCCCGTACCCCAAGGACTGGTAAGGCCACGGGCCCCCCTGCGGGGGCCGGGGCCGGGTTCAGCGGGCGAGGGCGCGCAGGTGGGTGCGGATGACGCGGACGGCGTTCTCGGCATCGTCGACGGTGACGGTGAACAGCTTGCCGTCGCCGAGCCGCAGCTCCACGCCCTCCCCGCGCCGGACGATCACCGCGGTGCCCTTCTCCGGCCGCCACCGGTACCCCCAGCCGCCCCACTGCTGCGGGGTGACCCGGGGAAGGAACTCGGCGGCGGTGACCTCCGCGAGGCGGATCTTGCGGCGCGGCAGCCCGATGTGGCCGCAGCGCACCTCCATGGCCTCGGCGTCGACGGTGACGGCCACGTACACGAAGGCGAGGGTGCCGTAGAGGATCAGCAGCCCGGCGGCGAGGCAGCCGATCACGGACATCAGCAGCGGAACGTATCCGGAGGCCCAGGAGTTGTCGACGGCCAGCTCGACGCCGAGCGCGAGGCAGGCCGCCCCGGCGGCGGCCAGCAGCCACTGCGCCCGGTTGGAGGCACGGCCCGTCCAGAGGGGGCCCGGAGGGTGACCCGTCATGAGCAGCAGCGTACCCACGTTCCGCATGTCCGCCACCGCCTCTGCGCCACTCGGCGCATCCCGCTCCCGGAGCCCGGGGTCCCGTCCGGTCCGCGCCTGCCCGCGCTTGACCTCGACCAAACTCGAGGTCCTGCGTTCGCCGTCATGACACAACAGACGCAGACGCAGACGCAGCCCCAGCCCCACGACGAAACGGTCCGGATCGTTCCCGAGCGCTACCGGACGGCGGTGCGGGGCGGGCTACCCGCCCACGGTGGCGTTTTGGTCCTGGCCGGCCAGGAGGCGGCCTTCGGCGTAGGCGAGGGCCGCGTCGGGCAGGGTGGACGGGCGGCCGCTGTGCAGGACCGTCAGGCCGCCGGTCCGCGGCAGCTCGGGCGCGGGCTCGGCGCCGATCCGGCGCAGGGCCTGGACGGCGACGGCCTCGGCGGAGCCGTAGTACCGCAGCCGCGCCCCGCCGGTGCGCGCGGCCAGGGCGGCGCGGATGGACTCCTCGACGAGCTCGTAGTGCGTGCAGCCGAGGACCACGTCCGTGACGTCGGCCGGGGTCAGCTCGGCGGCGGCGGCGACGGTGCGGGCGATGGCCTCCTCGTCGGCGTACTCGACGGCGTCGGCGAGGCCCGGGCAGGGCACCTCGGTGACCTGGACGCCCGCGGCGAAGTCGCGGATCAGCCCGCGCTGGTAGGGGCTGCCGGTGGTGGCGGGGGTGGCCCAGATCGCCACCCGCCCGCCCGCCGCCGCGGCGGGCTTGATGGCGGGGACGGTGCCGATGACGGGGATCCCGGGCTCCAGCTCGGCCCGCAGGGTGGCCAGGGAGTGCACGGAAGCGGTGTTGCAGGCCACGATCAGCGCGTCGGGCCGCAGCTCGGCGGCGGCCCGGGCGACGGCGCGGGCGCGCTCGGTGAGGTCGGCAGGGGTACGCGGCCCCCAGGGCATCCCGTCGGGGTCGGAGGACAGCAGCAGATCGGCGTCGGGCCGCAGCCGACGCGTCGCGGCGGCCGCAGCGAGGAGGCCGATTCCCGAGTCCATGAGCGCGATCTTCACCGGGTCACCTTAGTCGACGCCCCCGCCCACCCCTCGAATCCCGGCCCGTCATACCGCAGCAAACCATCCCATTACTCCTATACATTTACGAGACCCCGCCCGCGGCTGCGGCGATGCCGGAGGTGATCGGCCCGGACGCGGGACACGCCCCGCCCGGTTCGGCGAGACTGCCGCCATGGGCCTCCTCATCGCCGCCTACGCCTCCCTCGCCGCCTGGCTCTGGCTGACCCTCGCCCAGGGCATGTTCTGGCGCACCGACACCCGCCTGCCCCCGCGCACCGCCCCCGCCCGCTGGCCCTCCGTCGTCATCGTCGTCCCGGCCCGGGACGAGGCCGCGGTGCTGCCGCTGAGCCTGCCGTCGCTCCTCGCCCAGGACTATCCCGGCGAGGCGGGCATCGTCCTGGTCGACGACGGCAGCACCGACGGCACCGCGGACCTGGCCCGCCGCCTGGCCGCCGAGCAGCCCGGCCTCCCCCTCACGGTGCTCAGCCCCTCCGACCCCCCGCCCGGCTGGACCGGCAAGCTCTGGGCCCTGCGCCACGGCATCACCCACGCGACCGCGAGCGCACCCGACGCCCCCGAGTACCTGCTGCTCACCGACGCCGACATCGCGCACGAGCCCGACAGCCTCCGGGAACTGGTCGCCGCCGCGACCACCTCCGGACTCGACCTGGTCTCCCAGATGGCCCGGCTGCGCGTCGTCAGCGTCTGGGAGCGGCTCGTCGTGCCCGCCTTCGTGTACTTCTTCGCCCAGCTGTACCCCTTCCGGCGCATCAACCGCCCCGGCGCGCGCACCGCCGCGGCCGCCGGGGGGTGCGTCCTGCTGCGCACGGAGGCGGCCGTCCGCGCCGGGATCCCGGACTCCATCCGCCAGGCCGTCATCGACGACGTCGCCCTCGCGCGGGCGGTCCAGCGCTCGGGCGGGCGGATCTGGCTCGGCCTGGCGGAGCGGGTGGACAGCGTCCGCCCGTACCCGGCCCTGGCCGACCTGTGGCGGATGGTCTCGCGCAGCGCGTACGCCCAACTCCGCCACCAGCCGCTGCTGCTGGCCGGGACGGCGGCCGGGCTGGTGCTGGTCTACCTGGTCCCCCCGGCGGCGCTGTTCGCCGGGCTCGCGGCCGGCCGGCCCGCCGTCGCCGCCGCCGGCGGGCTGGCCTGGCTGCTGATGGCCGGCACCTACCTGCCGATGCTGCGCTACTACCGCCAGCCGGCGGCGCTCGCGCCGCTGCTGCCGTTCACCGCGCTGCTGTACCTGCTCATGACCGTCGACTCGGCCGTGCAGCACTACCGGGGGCGCGGGGCCGCATGGAAGGGCCGTACCTATGCCCGGCCGAGCGATGCCTGAAACCACCCGGGCGGCACCGGCCGGACCTGACGGGAGGTCACCCCGGCATCGCGCCCGCGTCCGGCGATGTCATCCGAGGTCACCGCGTTGTGACCGTGCGTCAGTTCCGGATGCGTGCACGGGCCAACCGGCGAGTACGAGTGCGAACAAGGCGGGGTGCATGTGGCGAATCGTGCACGTGAACGTCAAGTGAAAGCTGTGGCTCTGACCTGGGAATATGCAGGTCAGAGCGGTGTTGCCGCCACCTGGCTATGGACCCGGTGAAGCCGTGGGCTTAACTTGTCTCCCATGACCTCCCCCCGCTCCACTTATGGCGGCGGTTACTACTCCGCGCCCTCTTTCCCGGACACCCCCATCTACGACTCCCTCGTCGCAGAACGCGGGACTCCGCAGATCGCCCCGATCCGCGTTCCGGCCGCCTACGACACCCCTGGTGCCGGTTACTCGAGCGGTGGATACCTTCCGGCCCTCGCCTCCTCCATGCCTGCCCTGCCGCCCGCGTCGCCACAGCCGATGCCGGCCCCCGCGTACGGCTACGGGTACCAGCAGCAGCCGGCCGCGCCGGCCCCGATGCCGGTTCCGCTTCAGCACGCGCCCGCCCCGTACGTCCCGCAGCAGCAGCTCCCGCCCCGGGGCGGGTTCGTGCCGCAGCAGCAGCCGCAGCAGCAGCCCCGGCCGCTCGCGGCGGGCACGGGGTACGAGGCCATGCGCCCGGCGGCCCCGCGCCCGATGGCGGCCCCGGTGCAGATGGTCGCGCCCGTGCCCACGGCCGTGCCGGCCGCCGCGGCGGTCCCCTCGTACCCCTCGTACCAGGACCCCTACGGAGGCCAGTACCAGAGCCGCGGCTACTGACCGGCCGCGCCACGCCCCGGCGCGCCCCGGCCGTGACCGCGCCGGGGTCCGCGGCCGGAACCCGCGCCCTGTGCGAAACGCGGTGGGGCGCAGGCACGGGCGGCTGGCAAAATGCCCCCATGTCGAACTTGTACGTCCAGTCCCTCCATGTCCATCCCGTCAAATCGGTAGCGGGGACCGCTCCCGACGAGATGGCCGTGGAGCCCTGGGGCCCGGCCGGTGACCGCCGGTGGGCCGTCGTCGACGAGACCGGCGCGATCATCACCCAACGCCAGCAGGCGCGGCTGGCCTTGGCCTCGTCCCGTCCGCTGGCCGGCGGGCGGGTCGGCCTGTCGGCGCCCGGCATGCCGGACCTGACCGTGGACGTGCCGGAACCGGGCCCGCTGGAGCCGGTGGTCCTGTTCGGGAAGAAGGTCGACACGGTGGTCGCCTCGGCGGCCGCCGCCGAGTGGTTCAGCGCCTACCTCGGGCAGCCCGCGCGGCTGGTCCACCTCGACGACCCGGCCGTCCGCCGGCCCGTCGACCCCGACCACGCCCTGCCCGGCGAGACGGTCAGCCTCGCCGACGGCTACCCGGTGCTGCTGGCCACCGCCGCCTCGCTGGACGCCCTCAACGCCCTGATCGCCGAGGGGGACCACCCCGAGGAGGGCCCCCTGCCGATGAACCGCTTCCGCCCGAACGTGGTGGTCGGCGGACCCCTCGATGCCTGGGCCGAGGACGGCTGGCGGCGCATCGCGATCGGCGACGCCGTCTTCCGCGGGGTGCGCGAGTGCGGGCGGTGCATCGTCACCACCACCGACCAGGCCACGGCCGAGCGCGGCCGGGAGCCCCTGAAGACCCTGGCCCGCCACCGCCGCATCGGCAAGTCGCTCGCCTTCGGGCGCCAGCTGGTGCCGGTCGTCCCGGGGACGGTGCGCGTCGGTGACGAGGTACGCGTCCTGGAGTGACCCTCCGCCCCCTTCACACCCCGCACTCCGCACCCGGCCCGCCCCTGACCACGGCGGCCGGGCGGACAAGCCGGGGGGCCTCCGGGCGGACACGCCGGGGGACCCCCGGGCGGAGAAGCGGGGGGGGAAGCGGGGGGGAATGACACCTTCGAGGGGCTCCCGGGGCCTGCCGGAACCAACCGGCGGCGCGGGGCCGTTGGAGCATGCGGGACGGCCGGACCCCCGCCGGGGCAGGAGCACCGGATCGGGTGAAGGACGTCCCGCGCGTCCCGGAATGCGCGTCCTGCGGGTATGCGCGAGGCTTGGACGCGCGGACCGACGCGGACCCGCCGACAGACGCGGACCCGCGGACAGACGCAGACTGGCATGGGCAGGGGGAGCCGGACCGTGCGGACAGCAATGGGTGTGTGGCGCTGGCGGCGCAATCCGCTGCGCAGGCCGACCGACCTGGTCGAGGCGTGGGTGGCCTGTGTCGCGCTGGTGTGCGTGCTGCTGGTGGCTCCGGCCGTCGGCTGGGCCGCCGGCCTCCGGGTGGACGGGGTCCTGCAGCGGGCCGCGCGCGAGCAGCGGCAGGAGCGGTACCTGGTCCCGGCCGTGGTGGTGCGGCCCACGGCCGCGGCCGGCGCGGTGGCCGGCGGGCGCGCGGAGCCCTCGGCCCAGCGGACGGCGCCGGCGCGGACCACCATCGTGGCCTCGTGGACCGCGCCCGACGGCAGCAGTCACGAGGGGGCGGTCCCGGCGGCGGAGGAACCGCCGCGTCCGGGCGACCGGTTCCGGATATGGACCGACATCCGGGGCCGGCTCGTGGGGCAGCCGCTCGACCCCGGCGCCGCCTCCTTCCACGCCGCGATGGCCGGGCTGGCCGCCGCGCTCACCGCGGCCGCGCTCGCGGAGACCCTGCGCCGGCTCGTCGTACGAAGGCTCATGCATCGGCGGTACATGCGTCTGGACCGGGCGTGGGCGGCGGCCGGGCCCGACTGGGGCCGGGCGGGTGCGGGCAGCTGACCTGGCAACTCCCGGGCCCCGCGCGCGCTACGGTGGAGCCGCAGGCCCGCCGGCCGCTTCGGCGCCCGGGTGGGGCCGCGGCCGCTTCAGCCGCTCCGGCCGGTCCGGCAGCGCGAGTACGAGGGTGGGGGCACGGCAGCACGATGGCTCAGGGCACGGTCCAGGTGACGCACGGCGGGGCCTCGCGGTGGCGGCGGCGCTCAGGTGAGTATCCGACGCTGGGGGCCGCCCTCGCGGTCGCGGGCGACGGCGACGTACTGTCCGTCTCCCCCGGTACCTACCGGGAGAACCTGGTGCTGCGTCATGCCGTCACCCTGCGCGGGCCCGAGGGTGCAGCGGCGGGTTCGGTGCGGATCGCCCCGCTCGACGGGGTCGCGCTGACCGTGCGCGCCTCCGCGGTGGTCCAGGACCTCTACCTGGAGGGGGCGGACCGGGCGGCGCCCGCGCTGCTCGTCGAGGAGGGTTCCCCCGAGCTCAGCGACCTGCGGGTGCACACCCGTTCGGCTTCCGGCATCGAGGTGCGCGGCGGGGCCCGCCCCCTGGTCCGCCGGTGCACGGTGGAGAACCCGGCCGGGGTGGGGATCGCCGTACTGGACGGTGGCGGCGGGGTGTTCGAGGAGTGCGAGGTGGTCGCGGCCGGGCAGGCCGGGTTCTCGGTGCGCGGCGGGCATCCCCGGCTGGAGCGGTGCCGGATCCACCACGCCATCGGCGCGGGCATCGCCGTCACCGGCGAGGGTTCCGGGCTGGAGGCGCTGGGCTGCGAGGTGTACGAGATCAAGGGCAGCGGGGTGCAGGTGGCGGGGCGGGCCGCCGCCCGGCTCACGGACTGCTCGGTGCACCGCACCTCCGGCGACGGGGTCACCCTCGACACCGACGCGGTCCTGGCGCTCGCCGGGTGCGACATCCACGACATCCCGGAGAACGCCGTCGACCTGCGCTCCCGTTCCGTGCTCACCCTCAGCCGGACCACGGTCCGCCGGTTCGGGCGCAACGGCCTGTCGGTGTGGGACCCGGGGACCAGGGTGGAGGCGGAGTCCTGCGAGATCCACGACAGTACGGGCGACTACCCGGCGGTGTGGATCAGCGACGGGGCCACCGCCTCCCTGAAGTCCTGCCGGCTGCATGACGTGCCGGACGCGCTGTTCGTCCTGGACCGGGGTTCGCGCGCCGACGTGGCCGACAGCGACCTGACGCAGGTGCGCAACACCGCCGTCTCCGTGAGCGACGGCGCGACCGCCCGGCTGGAGGACTGCCGGATCCGCGAGGCGGGCACCGGGGCGTGGTTCCGCGATCACGGCAGCGGCGGCACCCTGACCGACTGCACCGTCGACGGCGTGCAGACGGGGGTGATCGTCACCAAGGGCGCCGACCCCGTCCTGGATCGGGTCACGGTGACCACCGCGGCCGAGGCCGGGTTCTACGTGTCGGCGGCCGGCCGGGGCACCTTCACGGACTGCCGGGTGACGGGCAGTTCCGGCTTCGGGTTCCACGTGATCGACGGCTGCCGCAGTACGCTCACCGGCTGCCACACCGAGCGCTGCGCGCGCGGCGGGTACGAGTTCGCGGAGGACGGCCCGTTCGCCGAGGGGTGCACGGGCGACGAGCCGGGGACCCGGGTCGCCGCGGAGGCGGTCTCCGGCGCCGGGGCGCGGCCGGGGGTGCGTACGGCGACGGCCGTGCAGGACGTCGGGGAGCGGCCGGCCGGGGCGGACGGGCCGGCGCCGCTGCCGGAGCCCCGGGCCGGGGCCCGGGAGGCGGCGGGCACGGCCGGCCGGGGCTCGGGCGAGGTGCTGGGCCAGCTCGACGCGCTGGTGGGGCTGGAGAGCGTCAAGCGCGAGGTACGGGCCCTGACGGACATGATCGAGGTGGGGCGCAAGCGGCAGCAGGCGGGCCTCAAGGCGGCTTCGGTCCGTCGGCACCTGGTCTTCACCGGCTCCCCGGGCACGGGCAAGACCACGGTCGCCCGGCTGTACGGGGAGATCCTCGCCTCCCTGGGGGTTCTGGAGCGCGGCCACCTGGTCGAGGTGTCCCGGGTGGACCTGGTGGGCGAGCACATCGGGTCCACGGCCATCCGTACCCAGGAGGCCTTCGAACGGGCGCGGGGCGGGGTGCTGTTCATCGACGAGGCGTACGCGCTGGCGCCGGAGGATTCGGGCCGGGACTTCGGGCGCGAGGCGATCGACACGCTGGTGAAGCTGATGGAGGACCACCGGGACGCGGTGGTGGTGATCGTCGCCGGGTACACGGAGGAGATGGAACGGTTCCTGACGGTCAACCCGGGCGTGGCGTCCCGGTTCTCACGGACCATCACCTTCGGCGACTACGGGCCGCACGAGCTGCTGCGGATCGTCGAGCAGCAGGCGGAGGAGCACGAGTACCGGCTGGGCGAGGGCACCGCCAAGGCGCTGCTGGAGTATTTCACGGAGCTGCCCAAGGGCCCGGCCTTCGGCAACGGGCGGACCGCGCGGCAGACCTTCGAGTCGATGGTGGAGCGGCACGCGGGCCGGGTGGCGCAGCTGGCCGAGGCGGGCACGGACGAGCTCACCCTGCTGTTCCCGGAGGATCTGCCGGCTCTGCCCACGCCTTGCTGAGCCGCTGGGCGGGCAGGGCCGCGCCGTCCGGTGCACCGGGCCGTACGAGGCCGGCCAGTCGGGCGAGGAGCGCGTCGCGTTCGGCGGTGAAGGCCGGGTCGGCCTGGTAGTCGGCGTGCCGCAGGATCGGCGCGGGCAGCGGGTGCAGGGGGTCGCGGCCGTAGGCCACCGGGTCGGCGAGGGGGCCCCGGTCCACGGATCCTTCCGCGTCGGCACCGGCCCGCCCGGGCCCGCCGGTGCCGGCGGACCCACCGGCGCCGACGGGCCCGCCGATGGGGTCGGTGGCCCGCCACAGGTTGCGCCAGCAGTCCAGGTCGCGGTGGAGGGCGGCGAGCGGGCCGGGGCCGAAGTAGGCGGGGAACCAGCGGCCGTAGAGCCGCGCCAGCGGGGATCCGTACGTGAGGAGGCCGACGCGGCGGCGGGTCTCGGCCGGCAGCTGCCAGACGGCTGCCGCCGCCAGCACGCTGCCCTGGGAGTGTCCGGAGATGACGAGCCGTCCTCCGGTCCGGGCGGTCCAGCCCGTCATCCGCCAGGTCAGGTCGGGCACGGCCCGCTCGGCGTAGCAGGGCGGGGCGAAGGGGTGGGCGGCGCGCGGCCAGAAGGTGCCGACGTCCCACAGGATGCCGATGGTGCGGCGGGAGGCGGGGTCGCGGTAGGCGCGGCGGCCCAGGGCGACGAAGGCGGCCATGCCGAACCCGATCAGCCAGGATCCGCTGTCCTGGGCGGCCCGGGCGGCGGCCGCGAGCAGCGGGTGGGCGTCCCGGGCCGCCTCGGCCGGGACCCGTCCGCTCACCCAGGCCCCGGTGAGGGCACCCGCGCCGAGGAGCAGGGTGACCAGGCAGACGGCGCCGACGAACCAGGGCGCGGTGTCGGTCAGCGCGGCGGCGGCCCGCGCCCCGGCGATGCGCCGGCTGCGGTCGGGGTCGGGCACGGCCCCGGGGTACTCGGCGGCGATGCCGGCGGCGGCCCTGCGCCGGGCGGCGGCGGCCCGGACCCCGGCCGCGGCGGCGACCAGCGCCAGCGCGAGCAGCAGCGGCGGCAGGACGGAGGCCTGCCAGGACAGCAGCACGGGCGGCCCGGGCAGCGGGTCCCCGGGCGTGCCGGGGGTCGCGGCCCCGTCGAGCCAGTCGGCCACGCGCTGGGCGACCCCGCCGGACATGACCCCGCCGAGGGCGCAGCCGAGCAGCGCGGCGGCCGGGCCGCCGAGCCCTGCGAGGGCGGCTCCCGGGGTCGGCGCGCGGCGGTGGAGGCGGCGGGCGACGAGGGCCAGGGCCAGGACGCAGCCGCCCTGGCCGAGCATCAGCACCCCGAAGGCGAAGTCGCCCGGGAGCCGCCCCGAGGAGGTCCAGCCGGGGCGGGACCAGCCGGAGTGGAGGAGGACCGCGGCCAGCAGCGCGAGGGCGCCGGAGGGCAGCAGGGTGACGGCGGCCCGGTCGAGCCGGTGGTCGGGCCGGGCCTCGGTACGGCCGCGCCGGCAGACCACCCACAGCACGGTCGCCGCCCCGGCCGCGAGCAGCGCCTGCACCGCCCAGCCGGCGGCGAGCAGCCCGGCGGGGGTGGTGGCGGAGCGGCGGTCCTCCCGGACGGTGGGGGCTGCGACGGCGACGGCCACGGTGAGGAGACCGGCGGCGGTGTGGGCGGCGCGCAGCCGGGCCACGATCCGGCGCCCGTACCAGAATCCGGGCCGGCCGAGCGGGGCGTCGCCGTGGCCGGCGGGGCCCGGGGTCCCGGCGGAGCCCGGGGTCCCGGCGGGCGGGGGCTGGGACTCGTAGGCGCTCCAGGTGCGGGCCGACAGGAACCAGAGCAGTCCGGTGAGCGCGGCCGGGACGAGGGCGCCGAGCGCGAGGCGCCGCCCCGGCTGCGCCCACCAGCCGCCGGGCCGCAGGAAGGAGAGCGGTCCCCGGGACCCCAGACAGGTGCGGGAGCCCGCGCACTGCCAGGCGAGGAGGTCCAGGGCGACCTCGCAGGCGGCCGCCACGAGCAGCACGGTGAGGGCGAGGGCGAGGAGCCGCACGAGGAGCCCGTACGCACGCACCGCGCGGGGCTGCGGCCCGGCGGGCGCGGTGGCGGGCCGGGCCCAGTGGGCGAGGTTGGCCACCATGAACGGCAGGAGCAGCAGCCACAGGGCGCGGGCGCCGTTGCCGGAGGTGAGCCGGGACCAGCAGTAGGCCTCGGGGACGGGCCGCCCGGCGTAACGCCCGGGGTGGGCCTCGGCGTCGGCGTCCTCGGCGCGGCGGAAGACTGCGGCGGTGGAGTCGCCCGTCACCCGGACGGGGTGCGGATCACGGAGCAGCTCGCCGGGGGCGGCTCCGGCCACTCCGTGCACGAACAGTTCGAGGGCGAGCGGTGACGCCGTCGGCGGCGCGGGCGCCCGGCCGGTCTGCGGCGCCCCTTCGAGCGGGACGGTCTGCGGCGCCGCGTCGGAGGGGACGGTCTGCGGCGCCGCGTCCGGCGGGACGGCGTCGGGGGCGGCGGGCTGCGGCATGAGGGGCCTCCGCGGGGAGGGCGGCGGATCGGGGCCCGGAGCGGCGGGCGGGTTCGGGCCGCTTCCAGCATCCCGCGCCAAGAGGCCGCTGCCCAGGCCCCGTTCGCGTGACGGTATCGAGGACATCTGACGGCCAGCCAGATATCGTGGGCGCCACCGTGCCCGCCGTCGCCACACCACAGGGGGAAACGCCATGACCCGCCGACTCCGCCCCGTGGGGCTGGACTTCCTCGACCGGGCTCCGGCCCGTCTCGTGTTCACGGCCAGGGCGGCGGCCCCGCCGCAGGCCCTGTACCGGGCGCTCGCCGAGGACGTGACCGGCTGGCCGGCCTGGTTCCGGGCGGTGTCGCTGGCCCGGCCCACCGGGGGCGGTGCCGGGCGGGAGGTCAGGCTGGTGGGCGGGGTGCGCTTCCAGGAGACGGTCGTGGCCGCGGAGGCTTCGCGGCGCTACGCCTACCGGGTCGACGAGACCAACGTCCCCGGGCTGCAAGCCCTATTGGAGGAGTGGCTGCTGGCCCCGGCCGCCGGGCCCCGCTCCCCCGGCGACCGCTCCCCCGGCACCCTCGTGCGCTGGACCTTCGCGGCCGACGGCCCGGCCCCCCTGCGCCTCGCGCTGGCGGCCGCCCGCCCGGGGCTCGGCCACTCCTTCCGTACGGCGGTGCGCACCCTCGACGCCCGCCTGACGGCCGCCCCGAGCCGCGGCTGAGCCCCTTGGCGCACCGTGCGCGGCCTCAGGCCCGGGGCTCTGCCCAGGTGCCGGTCTCCAGCAGCGTCTCGATCGTCTTCGCGTACGGGGCGATGTCGAGGCCCTGCGCCGCCAGCCACTCGTCCGAGTAGTACTTGTCGAGGTAGCGGTCGCCCGGGTCGCACAGCAGGGTCACGACGCTGCCCGTGCGCCCCTCCGCCACCATCTCGGAGACGATCTTCAGGGCGCTCCACAGCCCGGTGCCCGTGGAGCCACCGGCCTTGCGCCCTATGGCCTGTTCGAGGGCGCGGCAGGCGGCGACGCTCGCCGCGTCCGGGACCTTCATCATGCGGTCGATGGCGCCGGGCACGAAGCTCGGCTCCATCCGGGGCCGGCCGATGCCCTCGATGCGGGAGCCGCAGTCGCTGCTCGCGTGCGGGTCGTGGTTCGTCCAGCCCTCGAAGAA
Organism: Streptomyces sp. 3211.6; assembly: GCF_003634815.1. NCBI lineage: Bacteria > Bacillati > Actinomycetota > Actinomycetes > Kitasatosporales > Streptomycetaceae > Streptomyces > Streptomyces sp. 3211.6. Next base: position 1,222,028 of record NZ_RBXC01000001.1, read on the forward strand.
ACAGGAGTTCTCCGGGTCCGGGACGCAGATGCGGGTGTCGTGCTGCATGTAGTGGACGTAGCGGGCGATGGTGGCGGAGGTGCCGCCGGTGCCGGCGGTCGCCACGATCCAGGCGGGCTCGGGGTAGCGCTCCAGGCGCAGCTGCTGGTACATCGACTCGGCGATGTTGTTGTTGCCGCGCCAGTCGGTGGCCCGCTCCGCGTACGTGAACTGGTCCATGTAGTGGCCGCCGGTGCGGGCGGCGAGGTCGGCGGACTCCTCGTACATCTTCATGGAGTCGTCGACGAAGTGGCATTCGCCGCCGTGGAATTCGATGAGGCGGCACTTCTCCGGGCTGGTCGTGCGCGGCATGACGGCGATGAAGGGCACGCCGATCAGCTTGGCGAAGTAGGCCTCGGAAACGGCGGTGGAGCCGCTGGAGGCCTCGATGACCGGGCGGCCGGGGCGGATCCAGCCGTTGCACAGCGCGTACAGGAACAGCGAGCGGGCGAGGCGGTGCTTCAGGGAGCCCGTCGGGTGCGTGGACTCGTCCTTGAGGTAGAGGTCGATGCCCCAGGCCTCGGGCAGCGGGAAGCGCAGCAGGTGCGTGTCGGCGCTGCGGTTGGCGTCCGCCTGGACCTTGCGCACGGCCTCCTTGAGCCAGGCGCGGTATTCGGCGTCGCTGCGGTCGACGTCGACGGTGGTCGTCGTCACCGCGGCCGTGTTCGAGGCCGGCGTAGCGGTGGTGCCGGTGGTGCTCATGCGCCCTGCTCCTTTGTCGGTTCCAGTGCCCCCTCCTTTCGAAATGTACCCCCCTCACCTGCGCAAACGGTCACTTTGGGTTTCTATGCGGATCGCTTTCGGTCGCGTTCGGTTGCACGCGGCGCGACGGTGGGTGACCCTTGAGATTGCGTCACCGAGGGTGCAGCACCCGTAACACTGATGTCGGGGAGTCGCAGCCGTGATCACACATTCCCGCAGGCACTGCGTCGTGGAACTGCAGGCCCTGCCCGCGCGGATCGGCCAGGTCCGCAGGATCGTCTCCGCCCAACTGCGCCACTGGCAGCTCGATCCGCTCATAGACCGGGCTGCGCTCGGCGTGACGGAGCTGCTCAGCAACGTCCACCGCCACGCGCAGCCCGACAAGGTCTGCACGGTCGAGATCGAACTCCGCCTCGGACGGCTGACCGTCTCCGTCCACGACAGCGATCCGCGGCTGCCCGTGCTGCGCGAGGCCGGTGGCCTGGAGACCTGCGGCCGCGGGCTGGCGCTCGTGGAAGCGGTCAGCGAGGCGTGGGGGGCCCGCCACCGGCCGGACGGACCCGGCAAGGTGGTCTGGTTCTCGATGCGGGCCGCCCCCGCCCCGGCGGCGCCGCCGCACACGGTCCGTATCGGCGCGAAGAAGCCCGTACGGGAGCCCGCCCGGGCGGTGATCGGCGCCGTGGACGCACATCCCGTCGTGACGGGCGTGCCGGCGTCGGTGTCGGTCGGTACCCGGCCCGGGTGACGCACCCCCGGCCCGCCCGCCGGCCCGGCCCGCAGCGGCTCAGGCCGCGGTGCCCAGCGTTCCCAGCGGATCGTCGAGCACCGGCTGCCAGGCCAGCTCCGCCGCCCCGACGAGGCTGTTGTGGTCGAGGGTGCACGGCAGGATCGGCACGCCCCCGCTGCGCCCCCACAGGCTCCGGTCCGCTACCACGGCGCGCAGCCGCTCCGGGTCGGCGTACAGCAGCTCGCGGTGGAGCCCGCCGAGGATGATCCGGTCCGGGTTCAGGATGTTCACCAGCCCGGCCAGGCCCAGCCCGAGCCGGTCGATGAGCTCTTCGGCGGCCGCCCGTACCGAGGGCTGCGCGTACTCGGCGCGCAGCAGGTCGCGGGCCTGCTGGAGCAGGGACACCTCGGGACCCGGCGTGCGGCCCGCCGCGGTGAGGAAGGCCAGCGGGTCGGCCTCCACGTCCAGGCAGCCCCGGCTGCCGCAGTGACAGGGCCGGCCCTCGGGGTTGACCGTCAGGTGGCCGACCTCCAGGGCCAGGCCGGAGCTGCCGCTGTGCAGCCGGCCGTCCAGCACCAGCGCGCCGCCGACCCCGCGGTGGCCGGTGGCCACGCAGAGCAGGTGCTGCGCGCTGCGGCCCGCCCCGTGGCGGTGCTCGGCGAGCGCGGCGAGGTTCACGTCGTTGCCGGTCAGGGCCGGTCCGTCGATCCCGGCCGCCTTCACGCACTCGGCGAAGATGGCCCGGACGGGTGACCCGGCCGGCCAGGCCAGGTGCAGCGGGTTGAGGGCCGTGCCGTCGGGCTCGGCGACCGCCGAAGGCACGGCGAGGCCCGCGCCGATGCAGCGCCGGCCCGACGCGGCGAGCAGCTCCGCCCCCGCCCCGACGACGGCGCCGAGCACCTGCGCCGGGTCGGCGGAGACGGTGACCTTGCCGGGGGCGGTGGCCACGATCCGTCCGCCGAGGCCGACGAGCGCGGCCCGGAACCCGTCCGAGTGCACCTGAGCGGCCAGCGCCACGGGCCCGTTCTCGTCGACGGCGAGCCGGTGCGAGGGGCGGCCCTGGGCGCCGCCCGCGCCACCGGGGCGGGAGTCGACGCGGATCAGGCCGAGGGCTTCCAGCTCGGCGGCCACGGCCCCGGCGGTGGCCCGGGTGACGCCCAGCTCGGCCGTCAGCACCGCGCGCGTCGGGGCCCGGCCCGTGTGGACGAGTTCCAGCGCGGGGCCCAGGGCGCTGCGGCCCCGTTCGAGCTTGCTCTTCGTGGAGACCGAGGAGGACGTGGAGGACGGGGAGGCCGGGGAGGCCGTGGGAGCCGTGCTCTCGTCCCCCACCCCCGGCGGGGCGCCGTTGCCGTTCATGCAGCGATCCTCGCATGATCGGGGAGGTGCCCGGCGCCCCGGCCTACGCTCCCGGGCCGCCGACCCGCAGGGTGACGTTCAGCCGCCCGGTCAGCCCCAGTGCGGGCGGGGCGGTGCCGGGCAGGACCTTGGGCACCCCGTGGTAGGCGAGCCGGCTCGGGCCGCCGAAGACGAACAGGTCCCCGCTGCGCAGCTCGACGTCCCGGTAGGGGCGGCCGCGCGAGGCGGTGTTGCCGAAGCGGAAGAGGCAGGCGTCGCCGAGGCTGAGCGAGACGACGGGGGCGGGCGAGCGTTCCTCGGCGTCCCGGTGCATGCCCATGCGGGAGTCGGCGCCGTAGAAGTTGACCAGGGCGATGTCGTACGCCTCGGCGGCCGGCGGAGGCGTGCCGTAGGCGTCGGTGACGGCCCGCCGCCCCAGCTCGGCGAGCCAGGCGGGCATCGGCTTGACGGGGGCGCCGTCGCCGTCCACGGCGGTGGGGGCGTAGCCGTACGGGTACCAGTGCCGCCCGAGGCACACCTGCCGGGCGGTCATCGTCCCGCCGCCGGGGGTGTGGACGGTACGCAGCCCGGCCGGCGGGCGGGCCCAGGCGCGGCAGGCCTCCAGGAGCTCGCGCTGGCGCCGCGGCCCGAGCCAGTCGGGCAGGTGCACGGCGCCGGGTGCGACCTCGGTCCGCTCGCGCGCGAAGAGTTCACCGTCCATCCCTCCATTGTCAGGGGCTGCTGGCACACTCGGGGCATGAAGATCAACGAGTACGTGGAAGCGCTGGCGCGGGAAGGCGAGCTGCTGGCGGACGAGGCCGAACGGGCGGGCACGGACGCCCTGGTGCCCACCTGTCCCGAGTGGCGGGTGACCGACCTGCTGCGGCACACGGGGGCGGTGCACCGCTGGGCGGCGGGGTACGTGACGGACGGGCTGGTGGAACCGGTGCCCTTCCCGGCGGCGCCCGAGCTGGTGGGGGCCGAGCTGCTGGCCTGGTTCCGGGAGGGGCACGCGGGGATAGTGCGGGCCCTGAGCGAGGCGCCGGCGGAGCTGGTGTGCTGGACCTTCCTGCCGACGGCGCCGCCCTCGCCGCTGGCGTTCTGGGCGCGGCGGCAGGCGCACGAGACGGCCGTCCACCGCTTCGACGCCCAGGCGGCGCGGGGCGTGGCCTTCGGCGAGGTCACCCCGGAGTTCGCGGAGGACGGGGTGGACGAGCTGCTGACCGGCTTCCACGCCCGGCCGCGCAGCCGGGTGCGGACCGAGGAGCCGAAGGTGGTGCGGGTCCGGGCGGCGGACACGGGCGCGGTGTGGACGGTCCACCTGTCGAAGGAACCGGCCCGGACGGTCCGGGGGGACACGGGCGAGCCGGCGGACTGCGAGCTGACCGGCCAGGCGTCCTGGCTGTACGCGGCCCTGTGGAACCGCCTCCCCCTGGCGGGGCCGGGGGTGACCGGCGACGTGACGCTGGCCCGGCTGTGGCAGGAGACGGCGGGCATCTGAGGGCGGAGACCGGCGGGAGCACGGCGCCCCGCCGGTCGCCCCGGTCACGCCGGTCGCCCCGGTCCGCCGGTCACGCCGGTCCGCCGGTCCGCCGGTCCGCCGGTCACAGTCTGAACAGCACCCCGCGCCAGGTCCATCCAGCGCCGAGGACGGCCTTCTGCAGCGGGACGCGCATGTCCCGGGTGCCGAAGCGGAACGTCTCGACCTTCTGCCGGCTGCCGTCCGCCGCCTTCCTGACCTCCCACTGCCGGTACACCATGTCCGCGGGCCCGCGCCCGTACTGCCGGTTCGCGCCCTCGGAGGTCGGCGCCCACCGCTCTTCGAGGACCCGGACGGCGTGCGCCCCGGCGTCCAGGCGCATCCGGGTCCTGAGGGTGACGTCCAGCGCCGCGATGACGCACTCCGCGACCAGATCCGCGCCGCCGTCCCCCGGGGTGGCCTCGCGCACGGTGAACCGCGCGTCCGGTCCGGCGGCCGCGAGCAGCGCGGCACGGACCTCCTCGGCGGGCTTGCGTGCGACACCGGCGCGCGGGTGGGCCGTGCCGGTCAGCTTGTCCCTGAGCCGCCCCATCGCTAGGCCTCGTTCCCGGTGCCCGGGCGGACCGAACTCACGAAGTCCTGGAAGTCGCCGAGGACTTCGTCGTGCTGGCCCGCTGTGGCGGTGAGGACCAGCCGGACGACCGCACGCCTGCGCGGCTCCGCGACGTCCGCCATGGACAGGTACACCTGGGACTGGACGAGGGCGCGGCGCACGCCGCCGGCGACCGCCTGGAAGGCCAGCCGCTGGATCAGCGCGGGTGCGGTGTCGCCGTAGCGGGTCGCGGCCTTCTCCAGTTCGGCCGGCATCGCCTCCCACTTCCCGGCGGCCGTCGTCAGCAGGCTCAGGTCCGTGGTCATGACTTCGTGGTAGTTCAGCACCGCGGGCTCCTCACAGGTCGTTCAGCTTCGACTGCGAGGCACGGAACTGGTTGTGGATGCCCGTGTCGTTGCGCGCGAAGAGGCCGGAGGCGCCGCGCAGGGCGCTCTTCTCCGCCGAGAGGCGGCACATCAGGACCTTCACCTGCTTGTCCACAGGTCTCCGCCACGGCCTTCAGGCCCGCCGCCGTCTCCCAGCCGTCGAAGCCCTTCTGGGCCGTGCTGGTGGCGTCGTCCGCGACTTCGGCGGCCTTCTTGGTGTTCGGCTCCAGCTCGGTCTCGATCGTGCCGGCCGCATCCTGCTTCTGCTTCGGCGTCGAGGCGAAGTCCCCGGGCCCGGAGCCGAGTCCGGGCACCGGCCCGGGCGCGGGACCGCCGGAGGGCTCCGCCGGCAGGTGGTCCAACCGCATGCCGGTCTGCTCGTCCGTGCCAGCCGCCTGCCCGTCGGCCGCCTGTGCGTGGCCGGAATCATTCGACATGTTCACGCCTCCCCCGCCGGAAGGCACTGATCATATGCATGGCCGCTGTCCACGGCGCAAAGAGCCTGGCGCCGGGGGGCGGCCGGATCTAGCCGAGGGCGGCGGCGTAGCCGGTCTGGGCCTGGTATCCCCAAGCGGGCGCCGTGTCCCAGGGGTTGGGCATCGCCGCGCTGGTCGCGTAGACGTAGCCGGCGCCGCGCGCGAAGGCGGTGGCGAGGATGGTGCGCATGGCAGCGGGATCCGGGACGTCGTGGACCAGGTGCCAGAACGCCGTTCCGCTCGGGTCGAGTTCGGCTCCCGGGCGGTAGGCCCCTGCCGCGTCGAAGACGTTGCCGCCGGGCCAGTCGCCGGAGGTGTAGTCCGCGTACGCGCCCTCGTAGGTGACGAAGACGTCGGCGGTGCGGTGGCCGGGTTCGAGGTAGCAGTCGGCCGTGGCGGTGCCGGGGTTGTCGACGACCAGCTCGGGGACGTCCGGGGCCACGGAGTGCATGGTGTCCTGGACGTAGCGGCGCAGGGCCGCGTAGTGGTCGCGGGTGGCGTTGCCGGGGCCGCACTCGCGGCTGACGACGTCGAAGAAGATGCCGTCGACGTGGAGCCCGCCGTCGGAGGTCCTGAGGTAGTTGTCCACGGAGGCTCGGACGGCGGCGGGGTCGCGGTCGCCGCGGTCGGTGTGGACGTAGCCGAGGACCTTCGGCCGCTCGCCGGTGGCGGTGGTACCGCTGCGCAGGGCGTCGGCGCGGGCACGCCAGGAGGAGTCGAACGGGGCGTCGCCGTTCCCGGGGTTCAGGACGACGACGGAGGCGGCGGGGGCGGTGGCCGTGAGCTCGGCCAGCACCGGGTCGTCGGCCCACACGTAGGCGGGGACGGCGATCTCCAGGCCGCGCACACCGGGGGTCCGGGGCGGGCGGGCCGCCACGGGCGCGGCCGGCCCGGATCCGGCGGAGGGTCTGGAGGGCGGCGGCGGTTCGGCCGAGGCCGTCACCGCCGGGGCGGGCGCGGCGAGCAATCCGGTCAGCAGGACGGCGCAGAGGGCCTTCAGAGCGCGGGCGGGGGCCAGGGCCATGACTGTTCCTCCGACGGCGGCAGGGGCGACCCGAGGAACAGTAGGCGCGCGGTCTGGCCGTGAGCGCCGAACCGCCGTCATCCGTATGAGGAACAGACAACCGAATCGTCACCTCATCCCGTGAATCCGGCCGTCGGCCGCCGGCGGCCACGCGGGCGCCGCACGGCCGGCGGACACCGCGAGACCACGCGGGCATCGCGAGGGCACGCGGGAATCGCGAGGGCACGCGGGCATCGCGAGGGCACGCGGGCATCGCGAGGGCACGCGGCACGGCACGGCCGGCGGCGGGACGCCGTCAGAGTGCGGGCAGGCCTACCGCGTGCGCCAGTTGGCCGGCGGCGTGCGCGAAGAAGGCCTCGCGCTCTTCGACCACGTTCTCGAACTGGCCGAACAGCTCGAAGGAGACCAGTCCGGCGAGCTGCGCCCAGGCGGCGACGAGGGCGGCCGTGACCTCGGGGGGCAGGCCCTCGGCGAAGTCGGCCGTCATCCGGCCGGCCTCCGCGCGCAGGGCGGCGGGCAGTGGGGGCAGGGCGAGTCCACGGCCCTCGTGGGCGGAGCGGAGGATGGCGACGAGGACGTTGGCGACGCGGGAGGCGGGGACGATCGTGTCCTGGGGGGCGCTGTAGCCGGGGACGGGGGAGCCGTAGATGAGGGCGTACTCGTGCGGGTGCGCGAGCGCCCAGGCGCGGAAAGCCTCACAGACGGCCGTCCAGCGGGCACGGGGCGCGGCGCCGGCGGCGAGGGCTGCCGCTCCGGCCGCCTCGGCAGCGGCGCCCACGCTGTCGTACGCGTCGATGATCAGCGCGGTGAGCAGCTCGTCGCGGCTCGGGAAGTAGCGGTAGAGGGCGGAGGAGACCATGCCCAGCTCGCGGGCGACGGCGCGCAGCGAGAGCTTGGCGGCCCCCTCTTCCGCGAGCCGGCGGCGCGCCTCGTCCTTGATGGCGGCGGTGACCTCGATACGGGCCCGTTCCCTGGCCCCTCGCACGGTGCTCATGCGGATCAGTGTGACATACACGTGGAGCAGTGCACAAAAATCGGAGCACCGCACTCTTGAGAGAGCACTGCTCTTGCTTTGGTGCACCGATCCGTGCACACTGATCTCAAGAGAGAGCAGTGCTCTCGCAATCACAGTCCGACATCGCCCCGGAGGCCACCGTGAACGCGTCCACCCCGCACTACATCAAGGCCGGCCCGCTGGAGACCCGCCTCAACTCGCTCTTCGGCAAGCTCGCCCGTCTCGGCATCAGCCTGGCCGGCACCGCGGAACTGTCGGTGCGCGGCCGTACCTCCGGCAAGATGCAGCGCATCCCGGTCAACCCCCACACGTTCGAGGGCGCCCAGTACCTGGTCTCGGCCCGCGGCCACTCCCAGTGGGTCCGCAACATGCGCGTGGCGGGCGGCGGCGAGCTCCGCCTGGGCCGCAAGGTCCGCCCGTTCACCGTCACCGAGCTCACCGACCCGGTGGAGAAGGCGGCCGTGCTGCGCGCCTACCTGGAGAAGTGGGGCTGGGAGGTCAACCGGTTCTTCCAGGGCGTCACGGCCGAGTCCACGGACGCCGAACTGCAGGCGGCCGCCGGGGACCACCCGGTCTTCCGCATCGCGGTGACCGGCTGATCCCCGCAGCCCTGCCTCGCGGCCCCGCAGCCCTGCCTCGCGGCCCCGCAGCCCTGCCTCGCGGCCCCGCGGCCCGGACTCGCGGCCCCGGCCCCCCGGCCCGGCGGCGCGCTGCTCGCCGTCGCGCCCCCGCCGCCAGCCCCTCCGGCCCCCAGCCCCGCTGGCGTCAGCTCCGGCCGCTCCGCGCCAGACGGGCGTCCAGCAGGTGCAGCGCCTTGCGCGCCATCGGATGCGTGCGGACCAGGTCGGCCAGGTTCGTGGACCCGCGCGTGATCCCGGCGAAGGCCTTCCAGGCGGGCCGCAGCCCCGTCAGCGCACCGTGCATCAGCCCCGGACGGGACTCGAAGACGGTCAGCATCCGCTTGCCGACGCTCATCTCCACGCCCAGCCCGGCCTTGACCGCGAAGGCGTAGTTCAGCGCCTGGCGCCGCGCGTCCACGGCGTCCTGCGCCTCGGCGATCTTCGCGGCCCACTCCCCCGCGAGCCGTCCCGAACGCAGCGCGAAGGAGATCCCCTCGCGGGTCCACGGCTCCAGCAGACCGGCCGCGTCACCCGCCACCAGCACCCGGCCGCGCGACAACGGGGACCCGGGCTTGCGGCAGCGCGTCAGGTGCCCGGAGGAGACGGCCGGCTCGAAACCGGCCAGACCCAGCCGCGCGACGAAGTCGTCCAGGTACCGCTTGGTCGCGGCCCCCTCGCCCTTCGCCGAGATGACGCCGACGGTGAGCGTGTCGCCCTTGGGGAAGACCCACCCGTAACTGCCCGGCAGCGGACCCCAGTCGATCAGGACGCGGCCCTTCCAGTCCTCGGCCACGGTCGCCGGGACCGGGATCTCCGCCTCCAGCCCGAGGTCGACCTGGTCCATCTCCACCCCGACGTGGGCGCCGATGCGGCTCGCGCTGCCGTCCGCGCCGACCACCGCCCGGGCCAGCACGGTCTCCCCGTCCGCGAGAACCACCGCGACCGTGCGCCGGTCGGGCACCGACGCGCCGTGCTGCTCGACCCGGCTCACCGCCGTCCCCGTGCGCAGCACCGCGCCGGCCTTCTCGGCCTCCGCGACCAGCGCCGCGTCGAACTCGGGCCGGTTGATCAGCCCGAACAGCATGCGCTTCGAACGCCGGGTCCGGGTCAGCTTCCCGTCCAGGGAGAAGGTCACCGCATGGATCCGGTCCTTGAACGGCAGGACGAAGCCCGGCGGCAGGGCGTCGCGCGAGGGACCGATGATGCCGCCGCCGCAGGTCTTGTAGCGGGGCAGTACGGCCTTCTCCAGCAGCAGGACGCGCCGCCCCGCGCTCGCCGCCGCGTACGCGGCCATCGCCCCGGCCGGGCCGGCGCCGACCACGACGACGTCCCACACCTCGCCGGTGCCGTCGGCCGGGCCGTCGCCCGCCTGCCCGTCCCGGTCCTGGGCGGCCCCGGCCGCCTGCTCCGCTTCCGTTGCGGATCCGCCGTCAATGCTGTCGTCGCTGGTCACGATGGGCTGCTGCTCCTGATCACACGTTGCTCCGATGCCGGGAAGATCCTACGGCGCGCATCCCGCTCGTCCTGCTGTGCGAGGATCGAGCGGACCCCGCCGTACCCGGCGTACACACCGCACAACGTCGCACCCACGAGGAGCGTGCCCATGTCGCAGAATCCGATCGCCGAGACCGTCGCCTCGCTGATGCCCCGCGCCAAGGCGGAGCTGACCGAGCTGGTGGCGTTCCAGTCGGTCGCGGACTGGGCGCAGTTCCCCAAGAGCGAGAGCGAGGGCGCCGCGAACTGGGTGGCCGACGCCCTGCGCGCCGAGGGCTTCCAGGACGTGGCCCTCCTCGACACCCCCGACGGCACGCAGTCGGTGTACGGCTTCCTGCCCGGCCCCGAGGGCGCCCCGACCGTCCTGCTGTACGCGCACTACGACGTGCAGCCGCCGCTCGACGACGCCGCCTGGATCTCCCCGGCCTTCGAGCTGACCGAGCGCGACGGCCGCTGGTACGGGCGCGGCGCGGCCGACTGCAAGGGCGGCTTCATCATGCACCTGCTGGCCCTGCGCGCGCTGAAGGCGAACGGCGGCGTACCGGTCTCCGTGAAGGTGATCGTGGAGGGCTCGGAGGAGCAGGGCACCGGCGGCCTCCAGCAGTACGCCGAGGCCCACCCCGAGCTGCTGACCGCCGACACGATCGTGATCGGCGACGCGGGCAACTTCCGCCTGGGCCTGCCGACGGTGACGGCCACCCTGCGCGGCATGACGCTGATCAAGGTCAAGATCGACACCCTGGGCGGGAACCTGCACTCCGGGATGTTCGGCGGCGTCGCCCCCGACGCCCTGGCCGCCCTGATCCGCCTGCTGGACTCGCTGCGCTCCGAGGACGGCTCGACGACGGTGGACGGCCTGGCCTCCGACGCGGTGTGGGAGGGCCTGCAGTACCCCGAGGCGGACTTCCGCGCCGACGCGAAGGTGCTGGACGGGGTCGAGCTGATCGGTGAGGGCACCATCGCGGACCGGCTGTGGGCCCGTCCGGCCGTCACCGTGCTCGGCATCGACTGCCCGCCGGTGGTCGGCGCGACCCCCTCGGTCCACGCGAGCGCCGGCGCGCTGATCAGCCTGCGCGTGCCGCCGGGCGTGGACACCGCCGAGGCCATCAAGCTGCTGGAGGCGCACCTGATCGCGCACACCCCGTGGAAGGCGAAGCTGGAGCTGGAGGTCGTCGGCCAGGGCCAGCCGTTCCAGGCGGACACCTCCAGCCCGGCGTACGCGTCGATGGCCGCCGCCCTGCGCGAGGCCTACGACGGCCAGGAGATGCAGATCAGCGGCATGGGCGGATCGATCCCGCTGTGCAACACCCTCACCTCCCTCTACCCGCGGGCCGAGATGCTGCTGATCGGCCTGAGCGAGCCGGAGGCGCAGATCCACGCGGTCAACGAGAGCGTCTCCCCGCAGGAGCTGGAGCGGCTGTCGGTGGCCGAGGCGCTGTTCCTCGTCAACTACGCGGAGTCCAAGCGCGCCTGACGCCAAGCCCGTTGACGGACGCCCGGGGCGCGCTGCGCCCTGGGCGTACTCTGCTACCGGCGAAGTCACGTGCGCAGGACCGGTCATGGCGCATACGTTCGCCCCATGGACAACTTGGATCTTGTCGAAGTACTCCCCGGCCGGCTGCACATGCTGCGTTTCCCCATCGGGCAGGCCTACCTCTGGCAGGACCGGGGCGGGGAGGCCCTGACCCTCATCGACTCCGGCCCGGCCGGGGCGGCCGACGCGATCGAGGGGGCGATACGTTCCCTCGGGCTCGCGCCGGAGCGGCTGGAGCGGATCGTGCTGACCCACTGCCACCGCGATCACGTCGGCTCCGCCGGTGAACTCGCCGCCCGCCGGGGCGCGGAGGTGCTGGCGCACCGGCTGGACGCGCCGGTGGTACGGGGCGAACTGCCGGTGCCGGAGCCGGTGCTGCTGGACTGGGAGATCCCGTTCTACGAGCACGGCATGACGGTCCCGGAGGCCCGGCCGACCCGGGTCGACCGGGAGCTGGAGGACGGCGAGGTACTGCCCTTCGGCGGCGGCGCGGTGGTGGTCCACTCCCCCGGGCACACCCCGGGCAGCATCGGCGTCCACCTCCCGGAACACGGGGTGCTGTTCACCGGGGACTGCGTGGCGGGCGTGGGCCAGGTGATGCTGGGCGTCTTCAACACCGACCGCGCCGAGGCCATCGCCTCCTTCCGCCGCCTGGCCGCCCTGTCCCCGTCGGTGGCCTGCTTCGGGCACGGCGACCCGCGTACGCAGGACACGGCGCGGGAACTGAAGGAGGCGGCGGAGGCCGCCTGACCCCGGCCCCGCCGCCCGCAGCGGCCCCCTGCCCGCCCTCCCCCGTTCCCGGGGGCTCCGCCCCGGCCCCCGGCACCGGACGCTCCGCGCGCGGTGCGCCCGGACTCCCCTGGCTGCCGCCGGGGGCGGAGCGGGGACGGTGCGGGAAGACGGCCCCAGCGGCAGCCGGCCCGGCCCGCCCGGCATGGCCAAGAGCCGCCCCCGCCCGGCCCTCCCGGCAGGCCTACGGCGTGGGCCGCCCCGCCCCGCAGGGCTACAGCGTGGGCCAGCCCGGCCCGCCCCGCAGGACTACGGCGTGGGCCGCCCCGCCCGGCAGGGCTAAGGCCCGGCCCGCCCCGCAGGGCTACGGCGTGGGCCGGCCCGCCTCCAGGTACAGGGCCCGCCCCCGCTCACGTGCCCGCAGCGCCCACCGCAGCCGCTCGTACCGCTGCACCGGCAGCATGTCCGCGGCCTCCGCCTCCGTGACGAACCGCCAGGCCCTCAGCTCCGGCCCCGGCAGCCGCAGCCGCCCGGCCTCCGCCTCCGACAGCCGGCCCCCGTCGAACAGCAGCCGCAGCCCCCCGTAGGCCGGGGACCGGGGCGCCTCCCAGTCGACCACCAGCAGCTCCGGCACCCGGTCCAGCGCCAGGGACAGCTCCTCCGCGACCTCCCGTACGCCCGCCCGCGCCGGCGCCTCCCCCGGCTCGACGACCCCGCCCGGGAACTCCCAGCCCGGCTTGTACGTCGGATCCACCAGGAGCACCCGGTCCCGGTCGTCGAAGAGCAGGACCCCCGCCGCCACCGTCTCCCGCGTCGGCTCCGGGGTCTGCACGATGTCGCAGACCGCCGCCGTGTCCGTGGTCACGGCCTCGGCGATCCGCTGCGCCGTCTCCCGCGCGGTCAGGCGCCCGTTGTCGATGACGTGCGCGTCGGCGGAAAGCCAGCCCAGCGCCTGCCGGTACTCGGGAAGCCGGTCGCAGGCCCCCTGCCGGGCCCGCTCCTGCCCCTCCCCCGCTCCCTTCCCGCGCCGGGCGATCCGCTCACGCAGGATCGTTTCCGCCGGGGCCAGCAGCACGTGCCGCACGGGGATCCGGCGGGCCGCGAGCGCGCCGAAGATCTCGTCCCGGTACTCCTGCCGCAGCAGCGTCATCGGCACGACCAGCACCCCGCCCACCTCCGCCAGCAACGCCGCCGCCGCGTCGACGACGAGCCGCCGCCAGCTCGGCAGGTCCTGGTGGTCGTCGACCTCCGCGAGGCGTTTTCCCGGCAGGAGGCGGCACAGCGCCTCCCCGATGAGCTCCGGGTCGTACAGGGTGCTGTCCGGCAGCAGTGCGACCAGTTCGCGGGCCGTACTGGTCTTCCCGGCGCCGACAGCACCGTTGATCCAGACAATCACGTCTACCCCTCTCCCATTGGCTCGCCTCCGAAGCCCCCAGTGGCTTGCCCTCCTCACCCTGCCACGGAAACCCGCTCTCCGGCCGAGTGCATATCCTCGGGGTCAGAGCGCCCCGCCGCCCCGCCTCCGGAGGTCTTCCCGCCGTGCCGCAGAACCGCCCCCCGTCCGAACCCCGTTACGGCACCCGGCCGACCATGAAGGACGTGGCGGCCCGGGCGGGCGTCGGCCTGAAGACGGTGTCCCGGGTCGTCAACGGCGAGCCGGGGGTGACCCCGGACACCGAACGGCGGGTCCAGGACGCCATCGACGCCCTCGGCTTCCGGCGCAACGACAGCGCCCGCGTCCTGCGCAAGGGCCGGACCGCCACCGTCGGCCTGGTCCTGGAGGACCTGGCCGATCCCTTCTACGGTCCCCTCAACCGGGCCGTCGAGGAGGTGGCGCGCACCCACGGCGCCCTGCTGATCAACGGCTCCAGTGCCGAAGATCCGGACCGGGAACGGGAGTTGGCGCTCGCACTGTGCGCCCGCCGGGTGGACGGCCTGATCGTGATCCCGGCCGGCGACGACCACCGCTACCTGGAGCCGGAGATCCGGGCCGGGGTGGCCACGGTGTTCGTGGACCGCCCGGCGGGCGGGATCGAGGCGGACGTGGTGATGTCGGACAGCTTCGGCGGCGCCCGGGACGGGGTGGCCCACCTGATCGCCGCCGGGCACCGGCGGATCGGCTTCATCGGGGACCACCCCCGCATCCACACCGCCACGGAACGCCTGCGCGGCTACCGCGAGGCGATGGCGGGTGCGGGCCTGCCGGTGTCCGGATCCTGGGTCTCCCTCGGCTCGACGGCCCCGGAACGGGTGGCGGCGGCGGCCGGGGCGATGCTGGCGGGCCCGGAGCCGGTGACGGCCGTCTTCGCCGGCAACAACCGGGTCACCGTCACCGTCGTACGGGTCCTCGCGGCCCTCCCCCGGCCCGTGGCGCTGGTCGGCTTCGACGACTTCGAACTGGCCGACCTGCTGCGCCCCGGGGTCACGGTGATCGCCCAGGACCCGGCGGCCCTGGGCCGGGTGGCCACGGACCGCCTCTTCCAACGCCTGTCGGGCACGGCCCTCCCCCCGACCCGCACCGTCCTGCCGACCCGCCTGATCCCCCGCGGCTCGGGCGAACTCCCCCCGTTCACCGGATGACCCCCCGCAACCCGGGCACGGCCCCGCAGGCGGCGGTGAGCCCGGCGAGAACGGCCAGAGCGGGCGGCATCCCGCCCAGGTAGCTCAGCCCGCCGGTGACGAGCCCGGCGAACAGGGCGCAGAGGAGCACGACGGCGGCGTGCAGGGTCAGGAAGGGCGGATCTGTGTCCGGGGGTGTGGTCATGCCCCGATTCCACCGCCCCGCACGCCGGCACGCCGCCCCCACCGGACGATCCCGGACCGCCTCCGGACACCGCCGGACACCGGTGCTGACCGGCACTGTCCGGGATCGTCCGGCGACGCGCGCAGCCCGGCCGTAACCTGTGCGGTGATGGACAGCGTGCGTGCATTCAGCGAAGAACTGGAGTCGTTCGCGGCGGACTTGCGGCGGCTGCGGCTCGACCGGGGCAACCGGTCGTACCGCGAACTCACCGCCCGTGCGGCGAAGTCCAAGACCGGGATCCGGCTTCCGGTGTCCACCCAGAGCGACGCTTTCCGCGGGGACGGCCTTCCGAGGCTGGACAGCCTGATGGGCCTGGTCCGGATCCTCCTCTCCTACGACGAGTTCGGCCAGGAGCGGCCCGTCCCGCCCCACAACTCCCCCGAGTTGGAGCACTGGCGCCGCCGCTGGCGCGACCTGGCCGCCCTGGCACCGCTGCGGCGCTCACCGGCACCCGCAGCGGTCGTGACGCAGGAGCGCGCACCCGTCCCCGCCTACAGGAGCAGGTTCACGCTGGCGCACGTGCTCACCACGCGGGCGGACAACAACTGGTGCGCGGCCTTCTCTCCCGACGGCCGGCTCCTCGCCGTGTCCGGATCACACGAGGACGAGGCAGTGGTCCAACTGTGGGATCCCGTCCGGGGAGTGGCCGTCGGTGAGCTCGCGGACAGACCCCTTGCCTTCTCGCTGGCGTTCTCCCCCGGCGGCCAC
Source organism: Streptomyces sp. 3211.6 (assembly GCF_003634815.1). Taxonomy (NCBI): domain Bacteria; kingdom Bacillati; phylum Actinomycetota; class Actinomycetes; order Kitasatosporales; family Streptomycetaceae; genus Streptomyces; species Streptomyces sp. 3211.6. The sequence goes on from NZ_RBXC01000001.1 coordinate 1,237,692, forward strand.
CTCCTGGCCGTTGGAGACTGCGAGGGCGCGGTGACCTTGTGGGACACCGCGACCTTCGCACGGGTAGGAGCGCCCCTGCTCGGCCACGGCCGCTCCGTCGACGTGGTCGTCTTCGCGGCGGACGGCCGGACCCTGGTCACTGCCGACGACGAGATCGTCCACCGATGGGACATCACGACCGGAGAGCCTGCCGAATCACCTCTGTTCGGCGAGATCGAGGCGATGTTCTGCCGCCCCGATGGCAGCATCCTGGCCGCGCTCAGGACCAAGCACACACTGCGTCTGTGGGATCTCGCGAGCGCTGCGAGTGCCGGCAGACCTCTCATCGACAACATCGACGGACCCGTCGAGGCCACGTTCTCCCCTGACGGCGCCCTGTTGGCCACGACCTACGACCACGAGACCCTGCTGTGGTCCACCTCGACCAGCACCCTCGCGCGCAGGCTGCCCGAGGCAGCCGACAGTGGGGCCACCATGGCGTTCTCCCGGGACAGCCGCCTACTGGCCACCACGAGCGACCACGGCACCGTACGGCTCTGGGACCCTTCGACCGGGGCGCTCCTGGGCCCGCCCCTGGCGGAGTACAAGGGTCCGTTCGACCGGTTGGCCATGTCCCCCGACGGCCGCATGCTCGCTCTCTGCGGCGAGGCCGACACCCTCGTGGTGTACCGCGCGAAACCGGACGAGGAACCCCCGACTCCCCTGCCGCTGGCGGCACGGGCCCTCGACAGCGCCCTGCGCAAGCACCGGGCCGTGGCCCTGCCTCCCCTGGCGTCGGAAACCGGGGTTGCCCTGCGCCGGCTGGCCTTCTCGCCCGACGGCAGCCGTCTCCGGGTCCGCACCGAGGACGGCCTGATCCTCACCTGGGACCCGGCGGCGCGCGTCCGGCTGCCCGAAACCCTGGCCTCGCCATCGGGGCCGGACCTCTCCGCAGACGGCGTCCCGGCCAGGAGCGGGCTGGCCGCCGCGATCGGCGAGCGGGCGGCGCGGTGGGATCCGGCGGCCCCGGAAAGCGGCGGCCTGGAGCTGGAGGCCCACCTCAGCAGCGCCGGCGCCGTGGCCTTCTCCCCGGACGGCCGGCTGCTGGCGACCGGCGACGCCGGCGGACACATCGTGCTGTGGGACATGAGCACCCCCGAGGGCCCCGGCCGCCACCTATCCGGGCACACCGGAGCAGTGTGCGACCTGGCGTTCTCCCCGCAGGGGCACCGGCTCGCCAGTGCGGGCTCGGACGGCACCGTGCAGCTCTGGGACACCGCCACGGGTGAGGCCGCCACCGACCTGCCGCTGACCGGACACACGGGTGCGGTCCGGGGTGTCGCCTTCGCCCCCGACGCGAGCCTGCTGGCCTCCGCCGGGGACGACGGCACCCTGCGCTGCTGGCTCCTGCCGGCCCCGCACACGCCGACGGCCCGCCCCCGGTGATCCGGGGGCGGGCCGTCGGCACGGGTGGGTCAGGCGGTTGCCGTCAGGGTGGCCGAGCGGCGGGGGATGGCGAAGGCGTCCAGTTCGGAGCGGGTCAGGCCGGTCAGGGCGGTGACCTCCTCGGGGCCCACCGCGCCGCAGTCGAGGCCGCGGACCAGGTAGCCGGCCAGGGCCTTGGCGGTGGCGGGTTCGTCCATCACGTCGCCCTCGATCTTCGCCACGTACGCCTTCAGGCGCGCCGCCGCGGCCTCGAGGCCCTCGCGGTAGAAGGTGAAGACCGCCGCGTAGCGGGTCGGCAGGTGGGCCGGGTGCATGTCCCAGCCCTGGTAGTAGGCGCGGGCCAGGGCGCGGCGGGTCAGGCCGTAGTGGAGCCGCCAGGCCTCGTGGACCTGCTCGGTGGTGCCGACGGGCTTGACGTTCGTCGAGCCGTCGGAGACGCGTACGCCGGTGCCGGCGGCCGCGACCTGCATGATCGCCTTCGCGTGGTCGGCGGCGGGGTGGTCGCTGGCCTGGTAGGCGGCGGAGACGCCGACGCAGGCGCTGTAGTCGAAGGTGCCGTAGTGCAGGCCGGTGGCGCGGCCCTTGGCGGCCTCGATCATCCGGGCGACGGTGGCGGTGCCGTCGGAGGCCAGGATGGACTGGCTGGTCTCGATCTGGATCTCGAAGCCGATCCGGCCGGGGCGCAGGCCGCGGGTGGTCTCGAAGGCCTCCAGCAGCTTGACGAAGGCGCTGACCTGCTCGGCGTAGGTGACCTTGGGCAGGGTCAGGACAAGACCCTCGGGCAGGCCGCCGTGCTCAAGCAGGCCGGAGAGGAAGACGTCGGTGGTGCGGATGCCGCGGTCGCGGACGTTGGACTCCATGCACTTCATGCGGATGCCCATGTAGGGGGCGTTCGTGCCGTTGGCGAAGGCCTCCGAGACGAGGCGGGCGGCGCGGGCCGCGGCCTGGTCCTCCTCCTCGTCGGAGCGGACGCCGAAGCCGTCCTCGAAGTCCACGCGGAGGTCCTCGATGGGCTCGGAGGCGAGCTTGGCGCGGACGCGGTCGTAGACCGGGACGGCCAGTTCGTCGGAGATGCCGAGCACCTTCGCGAAGGTGGCCGCGTCGGGGGCGTGCTCGTCCAGGGCCGCGAGGGCCTGGTCGCCCCAGGAGCGGATGGTGTCGGCGGCGAAGACGTCGCCGGGTACGTAGACCGTGTGGATCGGCTGGCGGGTGCCGGGGTCGCCCGGGTAGTGGCGCGCGAGTTCCGCGTCCACCGGCGCGAGGGAGGCGCTGATGCCCTCGCTGACCGCGCCTGCGAGGCTCGTCGCCACCTTCTCCTGCTGACCCATCGTGCACTCTCCTCTTTTCCGCTTCACGGAAGCCTAGATCCGCATAGCAGAATTTAGTCACGGGGTTCCGCTCAGTCAATGGTCCCTCCGCCGCCTGGGACGAACGACTCGGGGCCGTGCGGTGACAATCACCACACGGCCCCGGAGGCAGCGGAAACGGCAGGTCGGGATTAGCCCTTGCGCGCCTTGATCTCGCCCGTCAGCTGCGGGACGACCTCGAAGAGGTCGCCGACCACGCCGTAGTCGACCAGGTCGAAGATCGGGGCCTCGGCGTCCTTGTTGACGGCCACGATGGTCTTCGACGTCTGCATGCCGGCCCGGTGCTGGATCGCGCCGGAGATGCCGGCGGCGATGTACAGCTGCGGGGAGACCGACTTGCCGGTCTGGCCGACCTGGTTGGTGTGCGGGTACCAGCCGGCGTCGACGGCGGCGCGGGAGGCGCCGACCGCCGCACCGAGGGAGTCCGCCAGCTCCTCGATGAGGTGGAAGTTCTCCGCGCCGTTGACGCCGCGGCCGCCGGAGACGACGATCGCGGCCTCGGTCAGCTCCGGGCGGCCCGTGGACTCGCGCGGGGTGCGGGAGACGACCTTGGTACCGGTGGCCAGGGCGCCGAAGGTGACGGCGAGCGCCTCGACGGCACCGGCGGCCGGGGCGGCCTCGACCGGGGCCGAGTTCGGCTTCACGGTGATGACCGGGGTGCCCTTGGACACGCGGGACTTGGTGGTGAACGACGCGGCGAAGGCGGCCTGCGTCGCGACCGGACCCTCGTCACCGGCCTCCAGGTCGATGGCGTCGGTGATGATGCCGGAGCCGATGCGCACGGCGAGGCGCGCGGCGATCTCCTTGCCCTCGGCGGAGGACGGGACGAGCACGGCGGCCAGGGAGCCCCCGGCGGACGCCGCGTCGTAGGCGGCCTGCAGGGCGTCGACCTTGGGGACGACCAGGTAGTCGGCGAACTCCGGGGCGTCGGCGGTGAGGACCTTGACGGCACCGTGCTCGGCGAGCACGGCGGCGGTGGCCTCGGCACCGGCGCCCAGGGCGACGGCGACGGGCTCGCCGACGCGGCGGGCCAGCGTCAGCAGCTCGAGGGTGGGCTTGCGGACGGCACCGTCCACGTGGTCGACGTAGACGAGAACTTCAGCCATGGGACTGCTCTCCTGCTTTACGAGGTGTCTGGGGGCTACTGGTGAGGCCGGAGCCCCTAGATGAACTTCTGGCCGGCCAGGAACTCGGCCAGCTGCTTGCCGCCCTCGCCCTCGTCCTTGACGACGGTGCCGGCGGTGCGGGCCGGGCGCTGTGCCGCGGACTCGACCACGGTGTAGGCACCCTGGAGGCCCACCTCTTCGGCGTCCAGGTCCAGGTCGGACAGGTCCCAGGACTCCACCGGCTTCTTCTTGGCCGCCATGATGCCCTTGAAGGACGGGTAGCGGGCCTCGCCCGACTGGTCCGTCACGGAGACGAGCGCCGGGAGGGAGGCGACCAGCTGCTCGCTCGCGGAGTCGCCGTCGCGGCGGCCCGTGACGGTGCCGTCCTCGACCTTGACCTCGGAGAGCAGGGTGACCTGCGGGACGCCCAGGCGCTCGGCCAGGATCGCCGGGAGGACGCCCATGGTGCCGTCGGTCGAGGCCATGCCCGTGATGACCAGGTCGTAGCCGGCCTTCTCGACGGCCTTCGCCAGCACCAGCGAGGTGCCGATGACGTCGGTGCCGTGCAGGTCGTCGTCCTCGACGTGGATGGCCTTGTCGGCGCCCATCGACAGCGCCTTGCGCAGCGCGTCCTTGGCGTCCTCCGGGCCCACCGTCAGGACGGTGATCTCGGCGTCGTCGGCCTCGTCGGCGATCTGCAGCGCCTGCTCGACGGCGTACTCGTCGAGCTCCGACAGCAGACCGTCGACGTCGTCGCGGTCGACCGTCAGGTCATCGGCGAAGTGCCGGTCGCCGGTGGCGTCGGGCACGTACTTCACACAGACAACGATCCTCAGGCTCACGCCGGCTCTCCTACCGCATCGTCTTTTACTGATACCGCTACTGATACCGCCTTGTGGAGGCAGCATAGGCGCCTTCCGGCGCGGATCCCGGTCGGGGCGGGCCCCGCTCCGAAGGGAATGTTACTCGTCAGTACACAGTGGGTCTTCCCCGGTTGCAAGGCCACTGAACTGTGATCTGGCCAACGCCGCCCGAACCGGTCCCAGCAGGGACGATTCAGTCGCGCAGCGCGTTGAAGCGGCCCTGGTGGTACAGCAGGGGCCGGCCCTCGCCGGCGGGGTCCCCCGCCACGGCCTCCGCGATGATCACACGATGCTCCCCTGCGGGCACCCTCGCCACCACGCGGCACACCAGCCACGCCAGCACCCCGTCGAGCAGCGGCACGCCGTGCGGACCGGTCACCCAGTCGGTGCCCGGCCCGAAACGGTCCGCCCCGCTGCGCGCGAAGAGCCCGGCGAGCTCGCGCTGGTGCTCCCCGAGTATGTGGACGCCCAGGTGGTCGGTGTCCCGAACGGCCGGCCAGCTGGAGGACCCGGTGCCGATGGTGAACGAGAGCATCGGCGGGTCGGCGGAGACGGAGTTGAGCGAGGTCGCGGTGAAGCCGGCCGGGCGGCCCCCGCTCTGCGCCGTGATCACGGCGACCCCGGCGGCGTGCCGGCGGAAGACGGAGCGCAGCAGTTCGGGCGAACCTGGCAGCGGGTCGCGGCCGGGATCGCCGAAGGGGGCGGCGGTGAGGGGCGCGGGCGGGGCCGTCGGGGCCGTCATGGGGGGGGCCTTCCTTGTGCCGCGGGGGTCGCGGGAGGGCGTTCGGGGATCGGGGGTCGGGGGCGTTCAGCGATCCCAACAGCGCGCGCTCGCGCATCGGCCGAGGTCCACATGGACCCGCCCGTGGAGCAGGAGTTCGTACCGCATGCCGCCAGCCTGGCGATCTCCCGTGTACACAGTCAAGCCGCAGCGGGCAGATGTCAGGCGCGTCACGCTGCGTGCGGGCGCGCGTACCGGCGCGGGCCTCACACCGCCGCCCCCAGGGCGGCGATCACATCCGCCTTGCGCGGCATCCCGACGGCCCGCCGCACGATCCGGCCCGCGCCGTCCAGGACGAACACGGTCGGGGTCTTCTCCACGCCCAGGGCGCGCACGAGCGCGAGGTTGCGTTCGGCGTCGATCTCGATGTGCTCGACCCCGTCCACCATGGCGGCGATCTCGGCGAGGATCCTGCGGGTGGCCCGGCAGGGCTGGCAGAAGGCGGTGGAGAACTGCACCAGGCTGGCCCGCCGCCCCGGCTCCCGGCCCAGCTCGGCGGCGCCGAGGCGGCCCGCTCCGGCCGCCGCCCCGGCGGCCTCCTCGTGTTCGGGCACGCCCGCTCCTGTCTACCCTGTCCCCATGTACGCACCACCCCGGCCGCGGCCGGGAGGCTCTCCCTGTCCGAGCGCCGCCGTCACGCCGCGCATTCCCCGCGTGACGAGGATCTCCCCGTCCGCGGCCGTCCGGACTGGCCAGCGCGCCGCGTTTCGGGCACGATCCCCATGGTCGCGTACCTACGCTTCCGTAACTTCCGGCCGGGAGCACCTCCCCAGGCAGAAAGCGGGGTCTCCCCATGGCTGAGCTCGTCTACCCCCCGGTGATCGGCGCCGCGCACATGCTGTTCCGCGCGCTGGACATCCGTATCGACATGAAGGGCACCGAGAACATCCCGCGCAAGGGCGGGGCGGTCCTGGTGTCGAACCACATCGGCTACCTCGACTTCATCTTCGCCGGTCTGACGGCGCGGCCGCAGAAGCGCCTCGTGCGCTTCATGGCCAAGGAGTCGGTCTTCCGGCACAAGGTGTCGGGTCCGCTGATGCGCGCGATGAAGCACATCCCGGTGGACCGGCAGCAGGGCGAGTCCGCCTACCAGCACGCGCTGGACTCGCTGCGCTCCGGCGAGATCATCGGCGTGTTCCCGGAGGCGACGATCTCCCAGTCGTTCACCCTCAAGAGCTTCAAGTCGGGCGCCGCGCGGATGGCGCAGGAGGCCGGGGTGCCGCTGATCCCGGTGGCGCTGTGGGGCACCCAGCGCCTGTGGACCAAGGGCCGCCCGAAGAACCTCAAGCGCAGCCACATCCCGGTGACCATGCGGGTCGGCGAGCCGATCGAAGCCCCCAAGGACCAGTACGCGGGGGCCATCACCCGCCGGCTGCGCGAGCGCGTGCAGGAGCTGCTGGAGGCGGCGCAGGCCGCCTACCCGGCCAAGCCGCAGGGCACCGAGGACTCCTGGTGGCTGCCGGCCCACCTCGGCGGGACCGCGCCCACGGCCGCACAGGTCAAGGAAGCGGGCTGACAGGTCAAGGAAGCGGGCCGGTCGCGGCCCCGGGCCCCCGCCCCGGCGCGGCCGCTTCGCGTCTGCGCCGCCGGTGGGCGGCGACCCGGGCGCGGGTGGCGCAGGTGGGCGTGCAGTAGCGGCGGGCGCTGCCGGGGCCGGTACCGAGGAAGAGCCGCCCGCAGCCCGGCGCGGCGCAGGCGCCCCAGGCGATGCGGCCGTACTCCGTGAGCAGCTGGGCCAGGGCGAGGGCGCCGGAGGCGAGGAGCCAGTCCCCCCAGCGGGCTCCGTCGCCCCGGTCCACGTGCAGGTGCCAGGGGTGGCCGTCGTGCCGGGTCAGCCGGGGCCGGGTGCCGCACTCCTCCAGCAGCCCGTTGAGGGCTTCGGCCACCCGGTCCTCGTCGGTCTCGGCGATGACGAGCGCCATCCGGCGGGCCGCGGCGCGCAGTTCCGCCGCTTCCGGCTCCCCGAAGGCCTCCGGGGCCAGGTCGGCCGGGTGCTCCCCGTGCCGGGCGAGCAGGGTGGCGAGCTCGTCGCGGGGCAGGGCGGGGTCCGCGCGCACCGCCTCGGCCAGCTCGATCAGGCGGCCTGCCGCCGAGAACCCCGCGGCTGCCGCACCCGTCGTGGGCGGATCCCCCATCGCGGACTCCTTTGCCCTTACATCCGTCTGACGTAACGTCTTGGATGCACAACACGTTACCGAACGGGGAGGGGGTCCGCCGATGGGCGGGTTCGGGCGGTACCTGGCGGCGGCGCTGGCCGGGCGGTTCGCGTCCGAGGGAATGGGGATGGCGGTGGTGCTGCTCGCGCTGGAGCGGACGGGCAGCGCCGCGCACGGGGCGTTCGTGCTGACCGCCTGGATGGCCCCGCACGTACTGGCCGCGCCGCTGGCGGGGGCCGCCGCGGCGCGGGCGCGCAGGCCCCGCCTGTTCTACGCGGGCGCGCTGGCGGGGTTCACGGTCGCGGTGGCCGCGCTGGCGGCGCTGCTCGGGCGGGCCCCGATGGCGGTGGTGCTGGCGGTGGCGGTGCTGGGCGGGTCGTGCGGCCCGGTGGTGACGGGCGGGCTGTCGAGCCTGGTCGCGGGGCTGGTGCCGGAGGGGCCGCGGCGGGACCGGGCGTACGGCTGGGACGCCTCGACGTACAACGCGGCCGCGGTGACGGCCCCCGCGGTGGTCAGCCTGGCGGGGGCGGCGGTCTCGGCGGGGCCCGCGATGGGGGTGCTGGCGCTGTCGGCGGCGCTGGCCGCCGCCCTGGCCGCCTCCCTGCCGTACGGGAACGGAACCCCTCACGGGGCCCCGCACGAGGACCCGGGCGCGGGTACCCGGCCGCAGGCGCCCCGCGCCGGGCTCGGGGCGGGGCTGGCCGCGCTGTGGCGGGTCCGGGACCTGCGGGCGATCACCTCGGCGACGACGCTGGCCTTCGTCGGCGTCGGGGCGCTGACGACCACCTCCGTGCTGCTGGCCCGCGCCCTGGGCAGCCCCGGCGCGGGCGGGGTGCTGATGACGGCCTTCGCCCTCGGCGCGCTGGCCGGGTCGCTCACGCTGGGCCGGATGACCTCGGTGGCGCCGGGCCGGCTGGCCCGCTGGGCGATGGCGGGGACGGGTGCGGCGCTCGCGGTGGCGGCGTTCGCCCCGTCGGTCGCGCCGGCCGCGGCCGCGTTCGCGGCGGCGGGGGTGTGCGACGGGCCGCTGCTGACGGCCACGCTGCGGATCCGCTCGGAGCACGCGCCGGGCGCGGTGCGGGCGCAGGTGTTCACCCTGGGGGCCGGGCTGAAGGTGACGGCGGCTTCCACGGGGGCCGCCCTGGTGGGTCTGGCGGCCGCCGCACCGCCGTGGACGCTGCTGCTCGGGATCGCCGTGCTGCAGCTCGCGGCCGCCGCGCTGCACCTGCTGGTGGCGGGGGGCGGGCGGAGGGCGCCGATGCCGGCTACAGGGACGTCGGAAGGTTCCGCCACAGCGCCGGCCGGTCGGCGGACTCCTGGAGGGCCTTGAGCGCGGCGGGGTGCGGGGTGTCGTACAGCTCGGGGTAGTCGATCTCGCCGAGCTCCGGGCGTACGGGGAAGGCCAGTTGCTCCACGTCGAGGCTGAACCGGGCGTCGACGCCCGGCTTGTTGCCGCGCGGGTCGACCCGGGACCAGTCCTCCCGGCCGGGCAGCCGCAGGGCGACGAGGCCGTGGACGGCCAGGTCGAACCCCCCGGGGCAGGCCCCGGCCGCACTGGAGCAGCTGTCGCCGCACGCATGCGGGTCGCCGAGCAGCTGGTAGCACAGGCCCGCGGGGATGCCCTGGGCGCGCAGCAGGGCGACGAGGGCGTGGGACTTCGCGTAGCAGATGCCGTTGCGGGTGCTCAGGACGTCGGAGGCGCGCCAGGAGACCCGCAGGTCGCCGGAGTCGGCGGAGTGCGGGATGGTGTCGCGGACGAACTCGAAGGCCGCCTCGGCGTATGAATATGCATCGCCAGTGGAGGTCCAGAGGGCGTCCGCGGTCTCCTGTACCAGGGGATGCCAGTGGTCGATGGCCTCACTGGAGGCCAGATAGGCATGAATATCCGGGTTCTGTTGGATCAGTTGCATGATCCGCAGCTTAGGCATGCCACCGACCGCAGATCAATAGATTTGCGGTCGGTGGCATAAATATTCAGCTCTTTGCGGAGTGGCGCCTACCGGGCCAGCTCCTCCTTCAGGGCCTGGAGGAAGCCGTCGACGTCCTCCTCCTGCGTGTCGAAGCTGCACATCCAGCGGACGTCGCCGGCGGCCTCGTCCCAGAAGTAGAAGCGGTACCGCTCCTGGAGCCGGCGCGTGACGTCGTGCGGCAGCCGCGCGAACACCGCGTTCGCCTGCACCGGGTAGAGGATCTCCACCCCGTCGGTCTCGCGCACGCCCGCGGCGAGCCGCTGGGCCATCGCGTTGCCGTGGCGGGCGTTGCGCAGCCACAGGTCCTTGGCGAGGAGCGCTTCGAGCTGCACCGAGACGAAACGCATCTTGGAGGCCAGCTGCATGGACATCTTGCGGATGTGCTTCATCTGCCGGACCGCGTCCGGGTTGAGCACCACCACGGCCTCGCCGAACATCATGCCGTTCTTGGTGCCGCCGTACGACAGCACGTCCACCCCGACCGTGTTGGTGAAGGTGCGCATGGGAACGTCGAGCGAGGCCGCGGCGTTGGCTATCCGGGCGCCGTCGAGGTGCACCTTCATGCCCAGGGAGTGGGCGTGCTCGCAGATGGCCCTGATCTCGTCCGGGGTGTAGACGGTGCCGAGCTCGGTGTTCTGGGTGATCGAGACGACCTGGGGCATCGCCCGGTGCTCGTCCTCGAAGCCCCAAGCCTCCTGGTCGATCAGCTCGGGGGTGAGCTTCCCGTCCGGGGTGGGCACGGCCAGCAGCTTGATGCCGGCCATCCGCTCGGGCGCGCCGCCCTCGTCCACGTTGATGTGGGCCGTCTTGGCGCAGATCACCGCGCCCCACCGGTCGGTCATGGCCTGGAGGGCGACGACGTTGGCGCCCGTGCCGTTGAAGACCGGGAAGGCTTCGGCGTAGGGACCGAAGTGGCTGCGGAACACCTTCTGGAGGTGCTCGGTGTAGTCGTCCTCGCCGTAGGAGACCTGGTGGCCTTCGTTGGCGAGGGCGATGGCCGCGAGCACCTCCGGGTGGACCCCGGCGTAGTTGTCGCTGGCGAAACCGCGCACCGCCGGGTCGTGGTGGCGGCGGGCATCGGTCTTGCCGTTGTCGGTTCTCACGGTTGCGGAGTGAGCCACAGACGCTGTCCGTTCACATCGGAGGCGGGCCGCTCCCAAACGCCGGCGATGGCCTCGGCCAGCTCCTTGACGTCGGTGAAGCCCGCGAACTTCGCATTGGGGCGCTCGGCGCGCATCGCGTCGTGCACCAGTGCCTTGATCACCAGGATCGCAGCCGCGGCGGCCGGACCCTCTTCGCCCCCGACCTTGCGGAAGGAGTCCGCCATGGCCAGGGTCCAGGCCTCGGCGGCCGCCTTGCCCGCGTTGTACGCGGCGTTGTTGGCGACCGGCTTGTGCGCGCCGGACTGGCTGATCAGGACGTAGCGGCCCTGGCCGCTGCGCACGAGGGCGTCGTGGAAGGCGAGCGAAGTGTGCTGGACGGTGCGGATCAGCAGCTTCTCCAGGAGTTCCCAGTCCGCGAGGTCCACGTCGGTGAAGGTCTTGCTGCCGCGCCAGCCGCCGACGAGGTGGACCAGGCCGTCGACGCGGCCGAACTCCTTCTCGGTGCGCTCGGCCCAGGCCTTGGTGGCCTCCAGGTCGAGCAGGTCGACGGTGTCGCCGATGACGGTGGCGCCGCCGTGGGCGTAGCGGGCCGCGTCCACCGACTCGGCCAGGCGCGCGGCGTCGGCGTCGGACGCCACGACGGTGGCGCCCGCCTCGGCAAGGCGGAGCAGGGCGGCGCGGCCGGCGGGGCCGCCGGCCCCGGCCACAGCTACCACCGCTCCCTGGAGCGGGCCGTTCCCGGAGCCGTTCATCTGTGCAGCCTCCTGAGGGCGAGTGCTCACGCGGCGGTCCGCGAGGCGTCGTCGGCGTTCTGGGGAGTGATGCCCTTCGTCGAGGCGATCACGCCCTTGAGCTTCTTGGCGAGGGCCTCGTAGAACATGCTGAGCGGAAACTCGTCCGGAAGCACGTCGTCCACGAGCTTGCGCGGGGGCTGCGTCAGGTCGAGGGCGTCGGGACCCTTGGCCCACTTGGAGCCCGGGTGCGGGGCCAGGTAGGTGGAGACCAGCTCGTAGGCCTTGAACCAGTGGACCAGCTTGGGGCGGTCGATGCCCGCGCGGTACAGGTCCTCGATCTCGGCGCAGAGCTGGTTGGTGACCTGCGGGGCCCGCATCCAGTCGATCTTCAGCTTGTTGTCCGTCCAGCGCACGACGTCGTGCTTGTGGAGGTAGGCGAAGAGCAGCTGGCCGCCGAGGCCGTCGTAGTTGCGGTTGCGGTCGCCGGAGACCGGGAAGCGGAACATCCGGTCGAAGAGGACGGCGTACTGCACGTCGCGGCCGTGCTCGTTGCCCTCGGACTCGAGCTTCACGGCCTCCTTGAAGGCGGTGAGGTCGCAGCGCAGCTCCTCCAGGCCGTACATCCAGAACGGCTGGCGCTGCTTGATCATGAAGGGGTCGAACGGCAGGTCGCCGTGGCTGTGGGTGCGGTCGTGGACCATGTCCCACAGGACGAAGGCCTTCTCGCAGCGCTCCTGGTCCTCGACCATGCGGGCGATGTCCTCGGGCAGCTCGATGCCCAGGATGTCCACGGCCGCGCCGGTGACCTTGCGGTAGCGGGCCGCCTCGCGGTCGCAGAAGATGCCGCCCCAGGTGAAGCGCTCGGGGGCCTCGCGGACGGCGATGGTCTCCGGGAAGAGCACCGCGGAGTGGGTGTCGTAACCCGGGGTGAAGTCCTCGAGGGTGATGCCGAGGAAGAGCGGGTTGTCGTACCGGGTGCGCTCCAGCTCGGAGAGCCATTCGGGCCACACCATCTTCAGGACGACGGCCTCGAAGTTGCGGTCCGGGTTGCCGTTCTGGGTGTACATCGGGAAGACGACGAGGTGCTGGAGGCCGTCCTCGCGCTGCGCGGCCGGGTGAAAGGCCAGCAGGGAGTCGAGGAAGTCCGGCACGCCGAAGCCCTCGGCGACCCACTTGCGCAGGTCGGCGACGAGCGCCTTGTGGTAGTCGGCGGCGTGCGGCAGCAGCGGGGACAGGACCTCGACCGCCGCGACGACGCGCTCGACGGCGGCCTCGACCTCGGCGCGGGCGGGAGCGCCCTCGGCGTCGAAGTCGATCGAACCGTCCTTGGCCTGCCAGGGGCGGATCTCCTCCACGGCGGCCTTGAGCTCGGGCCACGCCGGGTGGTCCACCACCCGCGCCCCGGCGGTTATCACGGCCCCGCCGATGCCCGGCACAAGAGTTTCCGTCATGTCACTTCCTCCACAGGAGAACCTCGCGTTAAGACAGCGTATGCATGCGAGGCTCCCCCACTCAAGAGGAAACTCGGGAAATTTTTCTGCAATACCCCCCACTCCACCGGAAGTCTTCCCGTTACTCACGGTGGAATCCACCACTCCGCCTAGTAACCGGCGTAGCGTTCGGGCTAATCGCCGGACCGGGGGTTCACCCCTGCCCGGAAGTGCGGGATGACCTTCTCGCCCCACTGGCGCAGGGTCTCCAGGCAGGCCTCCTGCGGCACGGTGCCCATCTGGACCAGGCACATCACCTCGTCCGCGCCGGCCTCCCGCAGCCGCTCCACGTACGCGATGGCCTCGTCCGCGCTCCCGTAGGCGTGGTCGGCGTTGAAGGTGGCCGTGGAGGCGGGCCGTACGGGGATGTCCTGCTCGTGGAGGCGGGCCACCACCTGCTCGGCGGCCCGGCGCAGCTCCGCCGCCTCGTCGGCGCCCGCCACCACGGCCTCGTCCGGGACGCCCGCGCCGCCGTACCAGTGCCCGATGGCCTGGGCGAAGAAGCGCTGCCCGCGGATGCCGATCCGGCGGGCCTCCCCCGGGTCGTCCAGCACGATGGTGGGGCAGAGCACGGAAAAGTGGTCGTTGACGACGCCGGACACGAAGCGGCTGCCGTCGCGCTCCGCGCGCGCCGTGTCGTAGACGGCCCGCATCCCCGCGATGGACTCCGGCCCGGCGAAGCCCATGACCAGGGCCCCGACGCCCAGCTCGGCGGCCTTCACCAGGGTCTCGGCGCGGCTGCACGCCAGGAACAGCGGCGGGTGCGGGGCCTGCGCGGGGCGCGGCAGGACCGGGTGGGGGCCGATGTCGATCAGCTCGCCGTGGTACTCCAGTTCCTCCTCCCGCCAGGCGCTGCCGATGATCCGCAGCGCCTCCTCCACCTCGGCCTCGGTCCGGTCGCGGTCGACCCCGCACAGGGAGGTCTCCTGGAGAGTGCCGCCGCGTCCGGCGCCGAGGTCCACCCGGCCGCCGGAGAGCAGGTCGAGCATGGCGGCGCGTTCCGCCACGCGCACCGGGTGGTTGAAGCCGAAGGGCATGCACACGACGCCGTGCCCGATGCGTATGGTGTTCGTCCTGGCCGCGACCCAGCTCAGGAAGACCTCGGGGGCGCTCATGTGGGCGTACCACTTCAGCGAGTGGTGCTCGACGGCCCAGATCCGGTCGAATCCCATGCGTTCGGCGAACACCGCCTGCTCGACGCAGTCGCGGATGACCTGGTGCTCCCGCTCCACGGTGGGGTCGGCCAGCTGAGCCTCGAAGATCACGGAGAATTTCACGATGCCTCCAGAGATGCGTCCCGTGCCCGGTCTTGCTTCGATTAGGAATATGACTAGTAGTCATATTGCGAAGAAGCAAGACCTTCCGCCGACCGCATGGGCGGTTCTCGGCCTGCTGTCCTTCCCCGGCGAACGCACCGGGTACGAGCTGAAGAAGTGGGCGGACTCCTCGCTGCGCTTCTTCTACTGGTCGCCCGCCATCAGCCAGATCTACGCCGAACTGCGGCGGCTGGAGGAACTCGGGTACGCCTCCTCCGCGCGCTCGGGGCCGGAAGAGGTCCGCGCCAAGCGCCGCTACGCCATCACGGACGCGGGCCGCGCGGCCCTGGCGGGCTGGGCCGCGGACACCGCCGAGGCGGGGCCTCCGGTGCTCAAGCACGGGCTGCTGCTGCGGATCTGGCTCGGGCACCTGTCGGAGCCGGAGCGGCTGCGCGCCATGGTGGCGGACCACCTGGAGCGCACCCGGGCCGAACTGGCGGCGGTGCGGGAGGCGATGGGGCACGCGGCGGACGTGCCGGAGTGGGCCTTCCCCGCCCTCACCCTGCGCTGGGCCGAACGCCGGCACCTGGCCGAACTCGAGCTGGGCGAGGCCCTGCTGGCGGACCTGGCGCAGGCGCGGCGGCGGGCCGGATCCCGCCCCGCGCAGGCGGAGCGTCAAGCCGGCGGGGACGCGCCCACCCCCGGGTGACGCGACGGGGCGGCCCGGGCCCGCCGCCGGTCCCACACCCCTGACGGGAAGCGGCCGGAAGGCTTCCGCACGCCCCTGCACGCCCGGTCCCAACGCGCGCGGTGCGCACTAGCATGCGTCCTCACCGGGCGCGGCCGGTCGGGACACCGCGACCGCGCCGGGAGCCGCCGTCGACGGAAGCGAGAGAACCTTGACTTTCCTCACCATCGGTCACCGCGGGGTCATGGGTGTGGAACCGGAGAACACCCTTCGGTCGTTCATCCGGGCGGAACGCTGCGGGATGGACGCCATCGCGCTGGACGTACGCCTCAGCAAGGACGGCGTCCTCGTCGTCCTGCACGACGCCGAGGTGGACCGCACCACGGACGGCGCGGGCGCCGTCGCCGACCTGACCCTCGCCGAGCTGCGCGAACTGGACGCCGGCCAGGGAGAACGGGTGCCGGTCCTGGAGGAGGTCCTGGACGCCGTCCGGGTCCCGCTCCAGGTGTCGGTGCAGGATCCGGCCGCCGCCGGGGCGCTCGTGGAACTGCTCCTGCGGGACGACCTGGCCGCCCGGGTGGAGGTGGCCTCGGGCGACGCGCAGGTGCTGGCCGAGGTCGCCCGGCGGGTCCCGGGGGTGCGGACGGCGCTGCGCGTGGAGCGGCCCGGGACCGACCCCGGCGAACTGGTGGGGCTCGCCCGGGCGGCGGGTGCGGCGGCCGTCGCGGTCGACGTCCGCCGGCTGAGCCTGGAGGCGGTGGAGGCGGCGCACGGGGCGGGGCTGCGGGTGACGGGCTGGACGGTCAACAGCCTGGACCTGCTGCGGCTCGCGCGGGCCCTCCAACTGGACGGCGCCGCCACGGACTTCCCGGAGGTCCGCAGCACGGGCCGGTTCACGGCCTGAGGTCCCCCCGGCGCCCCTTGAAGGCCGCGGCCGCTCTCGCGGGCGCGGCCTTCAGAGCGCCTTGACCAGCAGCTCGAAGGCCAGGTCGTCGCGGAGCGGGATGCCGAAGCGCTCGTCGCCGTACGGGAAGGGGCTCAGCTCGCCGGTGCGCCGGTAGCCGCGGCGCACGTAGTAGGCGATGAGCTCCTCCCGTACGCTCACCACGGTCATCCGCATCTCCGCGACCTTCCAGTCCTCGCGGGCCCGGCGCTCGGCCTCGGCCATGACCTCCTTGCCGAGGCCGGCTCCCTGGAGCCCGGGCCGTACGGCGAACATGCCGAAGTAGGCGTGGTCCCCCCGGTGTTCGAGCTGGCAGCAGGCGACGAGCTCGCCGGCGCGCTCGACGACGAGGAGCGTGCTGTCCGGGTCCGCGATGATCGCGCCGACCCCGCTCGGGTCGGTGCGCTGCCCGTCCAGGAAGTCGGCCTCGGTCGTCCAGCCGGCCCGGCTGGCGTCCCCGCGGTAGGCGGACTCGACGAGGGCCACCAGGGCCGGCACGTCCTCCTCCACGGCGCTGCGGAAGCTCAGGGCGGCGGGCTGGGCGGTGGACATCGGGCGCTCCGTTCGGTGCGGCGGCAGCTCATGGGCATATGACATGACGCGGGGGTCGCAGAGAGCGTAACCCGGTCCCGCGTGAAGGGGGTGTGAGCAGGGCATCCCTTCCGGTGACGCCGACGAACCGGGAGGTTCCGCCGTGCACGGATCCGCGACGCCCCTCTCCGCCTCCGCCGCCTCCGCCTGGCTGCTGGTCCTGCTCTGCGCCGTGAGCGGTGCGTACTGCCTGCTGCGGGCCCGCAGAGCGGACCGGCGGGCGCGGGGCATGGCCGCCGGCGAGGCGGTGATGGGCCTGGGGATGGCGGCGATGGCCGTGCCCTCGGGCACCGGTCCGTGGGGTCCGCAGGTCCTCCTGGCCGTCTGCTGCGGGGCCGCGGTGCACGCACTGTGGCTGCTGCGGGGCGGGGTGCACCACGCGCACCACCTGGTCGGCACGCTGGCGATGGCGTACATGGCGCTCTCGACGACCGCCGGGGGCGGACACGTGCACGGCCGGGCCGGGCTGCCGGTGGTGACCGGGGTACTGCTCCTGTATTACGCCGGCTACGTACTGCTGGGCGGGGCCCGGCTGGTGACGTCCGGCGGCGTGCTGTCCGTGACGGCGGGCGACGGCGGGGCGGGGGCCGGCGCGGCGGGGGCCGGCGGGGCGGGGGAACTCGTCCGGGCCTGCCGACTGGCCATGGGGACGGGGATGTTGGCGATGCTGCTGACCATGTGACGGGCCGCCGGAGGGGGCCCGGCGGGCTCCCGGCGGGCGCCGGAACGTGTCCTGCGTCACCAATGCTCCCGCCCCTACCCGTAGGTAGCCCGGCGCTCATAGGCTGGCGGACATGATGGTCCCCGCCGCCCTTCTGCTGCTCGGCGCACTGACCGCGTTCCTCGCGCCCCGGCTGCTGGCCCGCGCCCAGTGGCCCGAGCGGGAACCCGTGGTGGCCTTGTGGGTGTGGCAGTGCGTGGTGGGCGCGACGTTGCTGTGCCTGGGGCTGTCGATGCTGCTGAGCGCGGCCGCCGCCTGGCAGGAGGTGCGGGGGCGCCTGTTCGCCGCGGCCCCGCACGGGGTGGTGGACGCGTACGGGCTGGGCCCGGAGGGCGGGCCCTGGGCCGCCGGGACCGCCCTGGTCCTGGCCTGCGGGGGGCTGTGGACCGCGGCGATGCTGACCCGGGAGGTGCTGCGGGCGCGCGCCCGGCGGCGCGCCCGGGGGGCCGAACTGCGGCTGCGCGCCCCGCTGCTGCCCGGCGAGGACCCGGCGGCGGCGCGCCTGGTGGTGCTGGAGGGCCCGCGTCCGGAGGCCTGGTGGCAGCCGGGGCCGGCGCCGCGGCTGGTGGTGACGACGGCGGCGCTCGGGCGGCTCAAGGGAAGCCAGCTGGACGCGGTGCTGGCGCACGAGCAGGGGCACGTGGCGGCCCGGCACGACTGGCTGCTGCACTGTTCGCGGGCGCTGTCGCGGGGGTTCCCGCAGGTGCCGGTGTTCGCGGCGTTCGAGGCGGAGATGGACCGGCTGGTGGAGCTGGCCGCCGACGACGTGGCCTCGCGCCGCTACGGCCGGCTGACGATCGCCCTCGCGCTGGTCGGTCTGAACGAGGACCGGGGCGTCTTCGGCCCCGCCTCCGCACAGGCGCACGTGCCGGAGCGGGTGAGGCGTCTGTTGTCGGCCACCCCGCGGCTGTCGGCGGGACGGCGGCTGCGGCTCGCCGCGCTGGCCACCCTGCTGCCCGCGGTACCGCTGGCGGTGGCGTTCGTACCGGGACTCAGCGCGCTGGCCTGATCCGGTCCGCCGCGCGCGCCCGCCCGAGGCGATCCCCCGCGTCGCCTCGGGCCGACGGCTTCGCGCTGAGTATATTGGCTCGAAGCCAGTCAACGCAGGAGTAAGCATGTCCCCGCGCAGCGCCTCGGTCAATGAAGAATTGCGCAGACGTTCCCGGGAGCGGCTGCTGCAGGCCACGGTCGAACTGGTTGCCGAGCGCGGCTACGAGGCCACCACGCTCGGCGACATCGCCGACCGGGCGGGCGCCGCCCGCGGCCTGGTGTCGTACTACTTCCCCGGCAAGCGGCAGCTGCTCCAGTCGGCCGTGCACCGGCTGATGCACCTGACGCTGGAAGAGGCCCTGGAGCGGGAGCCGCGCACGGACGACGGCCGGGAGCGGCTGGCCCGGGCGGTCGACGCGATCCTGGGACTGGCCCGGGACCAGCCCCGGCTGATGCGCACGCACATGGCGGGGATCCTCCAGGCGGAGGGCTTCATCCAGTGCCCGGAGCAGCAGCGGCTCGCGCAGCTGCTCCGGGAGACCGTCACCCGGTACGGCTCGGCGGACGTGGACACCGACTACCCGATGCTGCGCGCGCTGCTGATGGGGGCGGTGGTGGCGGTCCTGCTGCCGGGCGCGCCGATGCCGGCGGCGCGGCTGCGGGCCGAGCTGTTCCAGCGGTACGGACTGGAGTGGGAACGGGGGTTCCCGCCGGACGGCGGACCGCCCGGCGGAACGATTCCTCCGTGAGCCTCCCGACTGCGGTCAGTGGTACTCGGGCTGGCTCTGGACGTTGAGCCGGTCCATCCGCACCCGCTTGGCGCTGTCGGTCCGCCGGTCGTCGAGCCGGAGCACGTCGAGGCCCTTGACGATGTCGTTCGAGTAGATGTGCCCGTTGTAGTAGTACGCCGACCAGGAGCCGCCCAGGCCCAGCCGGTCGGTGGTCAGCGGGCCGCGCTCGAAGTAGCCGATCTCCTTGGGCCGGGCCGAGTCGGTGAAGTCCCAGACCGAGACCCCGCCCTGGTACCAGGCCTGGACCATGATGTCGCGGCCGCCTCCGACCGGGACCAGCGAGCCGTTGTGGGCCACGCAGTTCTCGGTGTCGGCCTGGTGGCGCGGGATCTTGAAGTAGCCCCGGAAGACCAGTTTGCGCTGGTCGCCGCGGCCGGTGATGTCGTAGATCCCGTCGGCGCCCCGGTTGGGCCCGGTGGCCTCGTTGCAGGTGGCGGCGCCGCCGCCGCCGAGCTCGTCGGTGAACACCACCTTGTCCGCGCTCTCGTTGAAGGTCGCCGAGTGCCAGAACGCGAAGTTCACGTTGTCCTGGACCCGGTCGATGACCCTCGGGTGCTCGGGCTCGCTGATGTCGAAGAGGATGCCGTCGCCCATGCAGGCGCCCGCGGCCAGGTCCTCGGACGGCAGCACGGTGATGTCGTGGCAGCCGGTGGTCTTGGAGACCCCGGGGTTGGTGGGCGCACCCGGGTTGCCGCCGTCGGGGAAGAGCACCGGGAAGCCGACCACGGCGGCCTTGGTCGGGTCCTTCTTCGGGACCTTGACCACGGAGATGCCGTCGTGCGGGGGCTGGCAGTCCGGGAAGGCCTCGCTGGGCGAGTACGAGGAGACGTAGAGGTAGATGTCGCGGCCGCCCGGCACCAGAGTGTGGGTGTGCGATCCGCAGGCCGTCTCCACGGACTTGATGTACTTGGGGTTCTTCTTGTCCTTGATGTCGAAGATCTTGATGCCCTCCCAGGAGGACTTCTCCGTGGCCGGCTGCGAGACGCTGTTGCAGGAGTCGTCGCTGCGCGAGGAGTCGGTGGACAGGAAGAGCAGGTCGCCGGAGACCGAGACGTCGTTCTGGCCGCCGGGGCAGAGCACCTGGGTGACGGTCTTCGGGGCGCCGGGGTCGGCGATGTCGTAGATCGTGAAGCCGTCGTAGTTCCCGGCGTAGGCGTAGTCGCCCTGGAACGCCAGGTCGGAGTTGATGCCCTTGAGATTGGCGTCGGGGATGTTGGCCAGGGGTTTGACGTTGGCGCTGTGCACGATCTCGTCCTGGCCGGGGATCTCCCCGGGGGCGAGTTCGCGGCCCGGCGCGAGGTCCGCGCCCTGCCGGGAGCCGGCGCCCGGGGACGCGTCGCCGGGGTCGGGGCTGGCGGCCGCCGGTCCGGCGGCGGCGAGGAGCGTAGTGAGGAGTCCGGCGGCCGCCAGGGCCGCCCCCAGACTCCGGTGGCGCACTCTGACGGTGTGCAGCAAGGTCACTGTGCCTCCCGTGGGGGCCCTGCGCTCCGTTCCCGGTGGGGAAGCGGAACCTGGACCCCGGCAGTATCGTCCTTTCCATGGACATGGCAAACGCGTTACTCGGCCGATTCCTGGGGGCGGCGCTGGCCGCCTCATTCCTCCTCCCCCTCACCGGCTGCACCGCGGGTGACGGCGCCCCGCACGGCGCCGGCGACGGCTCGCCCGTGGTGGTCGCCCCGGGCAGACCGGGCGAGGACGCCCGGACCCTCTCCCCCGAGCAGGCGGCGAAGCAGCGGCCCGACGACAGCCCCAACGCCGCCGACCGGTCCTACGTCCGGCGCATGATCGAGCACCACCGGCAGGCCCTGACCATGAGCGCGCTGGCCCCCGAACGCGCCTCGGCGGACGGGGTCAAACGGCTCGCCGAGCGGATCGCGGCCGCGCAGGGGCCCGAGATCGGGGCCATGGAGCGGTGGCAGGCCCGCTACCCGGCCCCGGCCGGCGACCCCGGCGGACACGACCACGGCGCGATGCCGGGCATGGCCACCGAACAGCAGCTGCGGGAGCTGACGGACGCCCGCGGCGCCGACTTCGACCGGCTCTTCCTCAGGCTGATGACCGCCCACCACGAGGGGGCGCTGACGATGGCGGGCCAGGCCCTGGCCCAGGGGAACAACGGCGCCGTCGAGGAGATGGCGAACGAGGTGGTGGCCGTCCAGAGCGCGGAGATACACCGGATGCGCGCGTTGGGCTGACGGCTGCGGGGGCCGGTGGCATGCTGGGGAGCACCTGCGGGAGGGAGTTCCGCCGTGCTTCGTGTCGCCGTCGTCGGCTCGGGCCCCAGCGGGGTCTACGCCGCCCAGACACTGGTCGGGCAACGTGAGGTCCCGGGCGTACGGGTCGACGTGCTGGACCGGCTGCCGGCCCCGTACGGCCTCGTCCGGTACGGAGTGGCCCCCGACCACGAGAAGATCAAGTCGCTGACCGGAAACCTGCGCTCGGTACTGGAGGACGAACGGATCCGCTTCCTCGGCAACGTGGAGGTCGGCGGCGCACCGCTGACCACCGCCCGGATGCTCGAGCTGTACCACGCGGTGGTGTACTGCGTCGGCGCGGCGCGGGACCGGCTGCTGGGGATCCCCGGCGAGGAGCTGGCCGGGGTGCACTCCGCGACGGCCTTCGTGTCCTGGTACAGCGGGCACCCGGACGCCGGCTCCTTCGACCTGGGCGGGGTCCGCTCCGCGGTGGTCGTGGGGGCGGGCAACGTCGCGGTGGACGTGACCCGGATCCTGGCCCGGGGCGCACCCGAGCTGGAGCCCACCGACATGCCCCAGCCGGCGCTGGGGGCGCTGGCCGACAGCGGGGTGCGGACGGTGGCGATGGTGGCCCGGCGCGGACCCTCGCAGGCCAAGTTCACCACCAAGGAGCTCCGCGAACTGGGCACCCTGCCCGGGGTGGACGTCCGCACGGACCCCGCCGAACTGGCCCTGGACCCGGCGTACGCCGACCCGGCCGCGGCACAGGCCCTGCCGGCGGTGGCCCGGCGCAACCTGGAGGCGCTGCGCGGCTGGGCCGCGGCGGCGCAGCCGGGCGGGGAGGCCGGGCGGGACATCGCGCTGCGCTTCTACCTGCGCCCGGTGGAGGTGCTGGGCGGCCCGGACGGCCGGGTCCGCGGGATGCGCTTCGAACGGACCGCGCCGGACGGCAGGGGCGGGGTGAGCGGTACGGGCGCCTACGAGGACGTGGAGGCCCAGCTGGTGCTGCGCTCGGTGGGCTACCGGGGCGTCGCCCTCCCCGGCCTGCCCTTCGACCCGGCCACCGGCACCGTCCCGCACGCGGCGGGCCGGGTGGTCCGCGCGGGCCGGGCCTCGGTCGGCGAGTACGTGGCGGGCTGGATCAAGCGCGGCCCGACCGGGGTGATCGGCACCAACCGCCCCTGCGCCAAGGAAACGGTCTCCTCCCTGCTCCAGGACGCGGGCGCCCTGGCCCGCCGCGAGCTGCCCGGCGACCCCCTGGACGCCCTGCGGGCGGCGGGCCTGCGCCCGGTGGAATGGCACGGCTGGCTGGCCATCGAGGCGGCGGAGGAGGCGCTGGGCCGCTCCCTGGGCCGCCGCTCGGTGAAGATCCCAGACTGGGCGGGCCTGCAGGCCGCGGCGGGCCTACGGGACGGCGGCTCTTAGGCCCGCGGCTGCCCCAGTCGCGACTCCTGGGCGGCCGCGGCCGCCAGGAGGGTGTCGAGGAGGCCGGGGAAGAGGGACTGGAGCTCCTCGCGGCGGAGGCCGTTCATCTTGGCGGTGCCGCGGTAGGTCTGGCGCACGACGCCGCTCTCGCGCAGGACGCGGAAGTGGTGGGTGGTCGTGGACTTGGTGACCGGCAGGACGAAGTCCGAGCAGGCCAGCTCGACCTCCCGGTCGGCCAGCTCGCGCACGATGGAGAACCGGAGCGGGTCGGAGAGGGCGTGCAGCACCCCCTCCAGGCGGATCTCCTCCGGTCCCGGGTGGGCGAGGGCACGGGGCGCGTCACGTTCCGTCATGTCCTGCTCCGCTCCTCGGGGTTCCGGCCGGGTCTTCGGGCCGGGGTTCCATGGTACGAGAACCTTCGTACGACCGGCTCCCGTGTGCGGCGCGGGGCCCGGGTGCGCCCCGCGCCGCACACGGGTCACCAGGAGCGCCGGTACTGGCCGGGCACCGGGATCTCCGCGCCCAGCTCGGCGGCCGCGCGGCGGGCCCAGTAGGGGTCGCGCAGCAGTTCCCGGCCGAGGAGGACGGCGTCGGCCTCGCCGTTGGCCAGGATCTTCTCGGCCTGCTCCGGCTCGGTGATCAGCCCGACCGCCGCGACGGGCAGGGCGGTCTCGTTCTTGACGCGGGCGGCGAAGGGCACCTGGTAGCCGGGGCCCGTCGGGATCTTCACGTGCGGGGCGAGGCCGCCGGTGGAGACGTCGAGGAGGTCCACGCCGTGCTCCCGCAGCAGGGCGGCCAGCCGGACCGTGTCGTCGGCGGTCCAGCCGTTCTCCTCCAGCCAGTCGGTGGCGGAGATGCGGAAGAACAGCGGGAGTTCCTCGGGCCACACCGCCCGGACGGCGTCGACGACCTCGACGGCGAAGCGGGTGCGGTTCTCGAAGGAGCCGCCGTAGGAGTCGGTGCGGCGGTTGCTGTGCGGGGAGAGGAACTCGCCGATGAGGTAGCCGTGGGCGCCGTGGATCTCCAGCACCTCGTAGCCCGCGGCGAGGGCGCGCCCGGCGGCGGCCGCGAACAGGCCGGTGATCTCGTGGATCTCCTCGGTGGTGAGCGCGTGCGGCACGGGGTGGCCCTCGTCGAACGCCACGGCGCTGGGGGCGCTGGGCCGCCAGCCGTGGGCCTCGGGGCCGACCGGGCCGCCGCCGTTCCAGGGCTGGTCGGTGGAGGCCTTGCGGCCGGCGTGCCCGATCTGGATGCCGGGGACCGCTCCCTGGGACTTGACGAAGGCGGTGATCCGGCGGAGGGCCGCCACCTGGGTGTCGTTCCAGATGCCGAGGTCGTAGGGGCTGATCCGGCCCTCCGGGGAGACGGCGGTGGCCTCCTGGATGATCAGGCCGGTGCCGCCGGTGGCGCGGGCCGCGTAGTGGGCGAAGTGCCATTCGAGGGCCACGCCCGCGTTCGGGCCGAAGGCCTCGGCGCTGTACTGGCACATCGGCGCCATCCAGATCCGGTTCGGGATGGTCACCGAGCGGAGGGTGTAGGGCTGGAAGAGGGCGGCGAAGGCAGCGGGTGCGGCACTCATGGGGTTCTCCAGATGTCACCGGACGCGCACCGGTCGGTGCGGCGCTAAGTACGAGAAACACCGTACTACGAAATCTCTCGTAGTACGAGACCTTACGTACAAAGGGTGTCCGGCTCCGTCTCAGGGGTCCCGGCCCCGCCTCGCCGGGCAATGTCGGTGGGCGGGTGCAGACTGGCGGGAAAGCACCCGCAACAGGACAAGGACGTCCGGAGGTGTCGGCCATGACCGACGTGATGCTGCTCGCCGGGACCCGCAAGGGGCTGTTCATCGGCCGCCGCCGGGGCGCCGGCCCCTGGAGCTGGGAGGGGCCGCAGTTCAACGCCCAGGCCGTCTCGGCGGTGGCCATCGACGCGCGGGGCCCGGTCCCCCGGCTGCTGGCGGCCGGGGACAGCGCGCACTGGGGGCCGTCGGTGTTCCGCTCCGACGACCTGGGGGCGAGCTGGCAGGAGCCGGCCGCGCCCGCCGTGAAGTTCCCCAAGGACACCGGCGCCTCCCTGGAGCGGATCTGGCAGCTGCACCCGGCCGGCCCGGAGGCCCCCGGGGTGGTCTACGCGGGCACGGAACCGGCCGCGCTGTTCCGCTCGTCCGACCGGGGCGAGTCCTTCGAGCTGGTCCGGCCCCTGTGGGAGCATCCGACCCGCTCCGCGTGGGTGCCGGGCGGCGGCGGGGAGGGCCTGCACACGGTGATCACCTACCCGGCGGACCCGGCGGCGGTGACGGTGGCGGTCTCCACGGCCGGCGTGTTCCGCACCCGGGACGGCGGCGCGAGCTGGACCCCGGCCAACCACGGGGTCTCGGCGGTTTTCCTGCCCGATCCGCACCCGGAGTTCGGCCAGTGCGTCCACAAGATCGCCCAGGACGCCGGGGACCCGGCCCGGCTCTACCTCCAGAACCACTGGGGCGTCTACCGCAGCGACGACGCGGGCACCGAGTGGACCGACATCGGCTCCGGCCTGCCCTCCGACTTCGGCTTCGCCGTCGCCGCGCACCCCCACCGGGCGGACACGGCCTACCTGTTCCCGCTCAACGCCGACTCCGACCGGGTCCCGGCCGGACACCGC
This sequence comes from Streptomyces sp. 3211.6, assembly GCF_003634815.1. Lineage (NCBI taxonomy): Bacteria > Bacillati > Actinomycetota > Actinomycetes > Kitasatosporales > Streptomycetaceae > Streptomyces > Streptomyces sp. 3211.6. Next base: position 1,262,927 of record NZ_RBXC01000001.1, read on the forward strand.
TGCCGCGTCTTCCGCACCCGCGACGCCGGCGCCACCTGGGAACCCCTGGCCAAGGGCCTGCCCGACGGGGACCACTACGGCACGGTGCTGCGGGACGCCCTGTGCACGGACGACGCCGACCCGGCCGGCATCTACTTCGGCAACCGCAACGGCGAGCTGTACGCCAGCGACGACGACGGCGACAGCTGGCGGCTGCTGGCCGAACACCTCCCGGACGTGCTCTGCGTCCGGGCCGCCGTGCTGCCCTGACCTCCCGCCCCGGGGCCGGGCATCTGGGAGGCTGACGGGCATGCACGCGTACACGCCCCTGGAACTGCGCCAGTTGACCCGGCCCGAGGAGGTCACCCCGGAGCTCCGCAAGGAGCTCGCCGGCTGCTGGGAGGAGGTGGTCAACTCCGGCGGCGCCGTCATCGCCGCCGGGTTCCCGCTGCCTCCCGTGGACCGCTCCCACGTCGCCCCCGTGGTCGACGGGCTCGTCCGCGCCCTCGACCCCGCTCTCGCCAGGATGCTCGTCGCCGTCTCCGGCGGAGCGCTCGCCGGCTGGCTGGTCGTCCGCCGCGAACGCCACCCGCTCATCGCCCACCGGGGCACCGTCAACCACGTCCAGACCCTCCCCCGGCTGCGCGGGCAGGGGATCGCCACCGCCCTGATGCACCGGGTCGCGGAGGTCGCCCGCGCCGAAATGGGCCTGGAACGCCTGGAGATCGCCGTCCGGGGCGGCCTCGGGCTGGAGGGGTTCTACCGGGGGCTGGGCTGGGCGGAGGTGGGCCGCTGGCCGGGCGCGCTGCGGGTCGCGCCCGGCGACGACCGGGACGAGATCCTGATGACCCTCGTCCTCTGACAAAAAAGCCCAGCGGGGGTTACGGTCTTATGACCGTTTGCCGACACCGGTACGCATTCCTCGGCGGAGAGGAACAGCTGGGATGAGCAACGACCCCATGAACGGCGGCCCTTCGCACAGCGGCTCCTTGTCCCCTCCCTTGTACCTGGAACCGAGGCTCGCACCGCGCACGGCGGCCCTGCTGGAGTCGCCGGCGTTCCTGCACGGCCTCGTCGACGCCCTCGGATCGCCCCTCAACGTGATCCTGCCCGACCAGATCGCCGACAACGTCCGGGGCTTTCACGAGGTGTTCGCCCGCCACCGGCTCAGCGGGCGGATCTTCTTCGCGCACAAGGCTAACCGCTCCAGCGCCCTCGTCCGCCGGCTGACCACCACCGGCGCGGCCCTCGACGCCGCCTCCCTCGGGGAGTTGCGGCACGCCCTGGGCTCCGGGTTCGCCGGAGCCGAGGTCATGGCCACCGGCCCCAAGGACCCCGACTTCCTCTGGCTCGCCGCCCGCAGCGGGGCCCTGGTCAACGCCGACGGCGCGGACGAGCTGGAGCGGGCGGCGGCCCTGGTGCGGGCACACGGGCTGCCCCGCCTGCGCGTGCTCGTACGGCTGTCCGGGTTCGAGGCGCCCGGGGCCCGGCGGCTCTCGCGCCGCAGCCGCTTCGGCACCCCCGTGAAGTCCCTGCACCGGCTGCTCGACGTCCTCGACCGCCACCGCGGCGAGCTGGAGCCCGTCGGGGTCGGCTACCACCTCGACACCACCAGCGTGGAGGAGAAGGCCGCGGCGCTGGAGGGCTGCCTGCACGCCATGGAGGAGTTGCGCCTCCGCCGCTTCCAGCCGCGGGCCATCGACGTCGGCGGCGGCTTCGGCGTCGGCTACCTGGCCCACGCCGCCCAGTGGGAGCGCTACACCACCGAGCTGACCCGCGCCGTGCTGGGCGCCCGTCCGCCCCTGACCTGGGGCGGGCACGGCTACGGCCTGCGCGCCGAGAACGGCACCCTCCGCGGCGCCCTCGGCCTCTACCCGGCCCATCGCACCACCGCGGGCCCCGGCTACCTCGACGAACTCCTCTCCCTCCCGGCCCCGGGCCTGGGCCGCCCCCTGGGCACCCTGCTCCTGGAGGGCCTTTACGAGCTCTACGCAGAACCGGGCCGCGCCCTGGCCGACCAGTGCGGGCTCACCCTGGGCAGGGTCCTGGAGGTGCGGTCCTCCGGCGGCGGGGAGAGCCTGGTCCGGCTGGCGATGAACGCCGGCGACGTCAGCCTGGAGGACCACGGCGTCCTCGTGGACCCGGTGCTCCTGCCCCGCGCGCCCTCCCCGCCCGGCGGTCCGGTCCCGGTCGCGGTGCACCTCATGGGCAACCTCTGCCTGGAGTCGGACCTGATCACCCGCCGGACCGTGTTCCTGCCCCGGCAGCCGCACCCCGGCGACCTCCTCGCCTTCGCCAACACCGCCGGGTACTGCATGGACTTCGGCGCGACCCGCGCCCAGGGGCAGGCCCTCGCGCGCAAGGTCGCCGTCCACCGGGAGGGGGCGGACGGCGACTGGCAGTGGTGCCTGGACGAGCAGTACTGGCCTTTCACACGTACGGGGGAAGCGCAGGGATGAGGTACGACAGCATCACCGAAGCCATCGGCGGGACACCGCTGGTCCGCATCGACCCGGCCGTACACGGCCTGCGCCACATCGACCTCTACGCCAAGCTGGAGATGCTCAACCCCTTCGGCTCGCTCAAGGACCGGGCCGCCTGGAACATGACCCGTGACGAGCTCGCCGGCGCCGCGGAGCGCGGCGAGACGGTCGTGGAACTGTCCAGCGGGAACACCGCCAAGGCCCTGGCCCTGATCGCCGGACTGCACGGGCTGGCGTTCAAGAGCGTCACCAACCGGATGCGGATCCCCGAGGTCAAGGACCTGCTCCTGCTGCTCGGCGCCGAGATCGAGGAGCTGCCCGGGCGCAGCGAATGCCTCGACCCGACCGACGAGGACGATCCGCTGACCCTCTTCCACCGGCAGCTGAACCTCCCTGGCAGCGCGCACCTGCACACCGACCAGTACTTCAACGTCCTCAACACCGAGGCCCACGCCTCCGGGACCGGCCCGGAGATCATCGCCGATCTGGACGGCCGGGCCCCCGACTGGTTCGTGGCCTGCGTGGGCACGGCCGGTTCCTCCACCGGGGTGGCGCGGGCGCTGCGCGCTCACGATCCGGCGGTGCGCGTCGTGGGCCTGGTCGGGGAGAAGTCGGACTTCATCCCGGGCATCCGCACCATCGACGAGGTGCAGGAGGTCGGGATCTTCGACCCGGCGACGTACGACACCCTGGAGCCGGTGGGCTCCGACGAGGCCATCGAGGGGATGCTGACGCTGCTGCGCCGCTGCGGGCTGCTCTCCGGGCCGACCGGCGGCGCCGCGTACTTCGGCGCGGTCCGCCATCTGCGGGAGGTGGACGCCGGGCTGACGGAGCGCAGGACGGCGGTGTTCATCGTCTGCGACCGGGTGGAGAGCTACGTCGGCTATGTACGGCGGCGCCGCCCGGACCTGATGGGGCTGCCTCCCGTGCGGAACTCGGTGGCCACGCTGACCGAGGCGGAGGTGGCCTCGGCCGCCGTGATCGGGGTGGACGAGGCCCGCAAGTGGATCGCGGAGCGCCAGCCGCTGGTCGTGGACCTGCGCGGGCCCTTCGCGTACGCCGCGCTGCACATCGAGGGGTCGGTGAACATCGTGGACGGGCTCTTCGAGGAACTCCTGCGGGGCGGGCTGCCGTTCGGCCGGAGCCGGCCGGTCCTGCTGGCCTGCCCGGTGGGTGAGAAGTCGGCCCGGTACGCGGCCCTGCTGACCCGGATGGGACATCCCGACGTCCGCAGCCTGGCCGGCGGGATCATCGCCTGGCGGGACGCCGGCGCTCCCCTGGTGCGTGACTGACGTGGCCGCCCCCGCCGCCGAGCTGGCGGCCCTCGCCGACTGGCAGCGGCCGCTGCGCGCCCAGTTCCCGATCCTCGCGGGGCAACCGGACCTGGTCTACCTGGACAGCGCCGCGACCTCCCAGAAGCCCCAGCCCGTCCTGGACGCCGTGCAGAGGTACCTGACCACCTCCAACGCCAACGCGGCACGCGGCTCCTACCCGTGGGCCAACACCACGACGGCGCTGGTGGAGGGCGCCCGGGAGCGGGTCAAGCGCTTCCTGGGCGATCCGGATCCGCAGCGTTCCTCGGTCCACTTCACCAGCGGGACCACGGAGGGGCTGAGGGTCGTCGCCCGGGACTGGCTGCCGTCCCTGCTCGTCGACGGGGACGAGATCGTCGTCCCGTTCGCCGACCACCAGGCGAACCTGTCGCCCTGGCTGGAGGCCCGGGACCTGCTGGCCCGCCAGGGGGTGCGGGTCCGGGTCCGGGAGCTGCCGTACCAGGCGGCTTCCGGGGACTACGACCCTCGGGCGCTGGCGGCGGTCACCGGGCCCCGGACCCGTTTCGTGGCCGTCACCCACGTCCACCACGTCTACGGCGCCGACATGAACGTGCACCGGATCCGGCAGGTGGTCGGGCCGCAGGTGCCGATCTGTCTGGACGCGGCGCAGAGCATCGGGCACCTGCCGGTCTCGGTGGCCGGTCTGGACGTGGACTTCGTGGTGTTCTCCGGGCACAAGGCGATGGCCCTGCCGGGGACGGGGGCGGTCTGGGCCCGGGGACTGCGCGGCCCGCGGCTGAGGCCCGGCGGCTGGAGCGGGACCCCCAACACGGCCGGGATCGCGAGCCTGACCGCTGCCCTGGACTGGCTGGACGCCGCCGGTCTCGGGCGGATCGAGCGCTGGACGGTCGCCCTGACGGCGCTGCTGACCGACGGGCTGGCCCGGATGGACGCCTACGAGGTGCTCGGCTGCCGGACCAGTCTGGCGGCGGGGTCCCGGGTCCAGCGGCGCCGCAGCCTGGTCACCTTCCGGCACCGGGGGATCGACTCCCGCGACCTCGGGTTCATCCTCTTCAGCCGCGGGTTCATGGTGCGCACCGACGGCCACTGCCAGGCGGGGCGGGGCGCGGAGGAGGGCTCCGTGCGCGTCAGCCTGCACGTGCACAACACCCCCGGGGAGGTGGAGGAGCTCCTCGCCACCCTCGCCAGTCTGCAATGATTTCCATGAGCGGATCGGCTTCGGTGGCGGAGGCAGTGCGAACGGCATGGGCGCGGGCATGGGTGCGGGCACGGATGCGGGCACGGGCGGCGTGAGTACGGGGACGGCGGCGCGCTGGGTGGAGCGCTGGGAGCGCCAGCAGCAGCGGTACGCGGTGGACCGCGAGGAGAGGTTCGCGGTCATCGCCGACCTGGTCGAGCACGTGGCGGGCGGCCGGCCCGCGCCGCTGGTGCTCGACCTGGGCAGCGGGCCCGGCTGCCTGGCCGCCCGGCTGGCCGCCCGGCTGCCGGGCGCGGAGGTGCTGGCGGTCGACGCGGACCCGCTGCTGCTGGAGCTCGGCAGCGCCCATTACGGCCGCTCCCTGCGCTACGTCAACACGCTGATCGGCGAGCCGGGCTGGGTGGGCCGGCTGGGCCTGGACCGCCCCGCGGACGCGGTGGTGTCGACGACCGCCCTGCACTACCTCGGCGAGCGGACCCTGCGTCAGGTGTACGGGGAACTCGCCGGGCTGCTGCGGCCCGGCGGGATCCTGGTCAACGGCGACCACATCAGCCCGGACTCGGTCCGGATGTCCGAACTCGCGCGGGACGTCGGGCGCCGCCACGCCGAACGCAACGCGGCCTGCGGCCACGAGGAGGACTGGGAGTCCTGGTGGGCGGGCGCGGCCGGCGATCCGGAGCTGGCCCCGCTGCTCCACCGCGGGGGCGAGGGCGGCCGGGCCCCGTGCGAGGGCAACGACCTCACCGTCTCCGGCCATGTCGCGCTGCTGCGCGAGGCGGGGTTCGCGGACGTGGGGGTCGTCTGGCAGGTCGGCCCGAGCCATGTGCTGGCCGCCGTCCGCTGACCGGCGGCGGGCCGGCCGGCCGGCGCGGGGTCAGACGCGGCTGCACACGTGGATCGACATGGTGCCGTTGCGGGGCAGGTGCCGGATGCGCAGTTCCTTGCCGTTGTAGGCGGCCTCCAGCTGTCCGGTCGTGTCGTTGGCGCCCAGGGGGTACCAAGGCAGCATGGCCGAACCGGGGCCGTCCATCCCGTCGGGGACCGGCTGGGCGAAGGACACGTCGGTGCCCTCGCCGTCCCCCTTGGGGCCGGCGACGACCTGGATCTCCAGGCGGCCGGCCTGGTGGCTCCAGCGGCCGTTCCAGGTGGCCTTGGTGTCACCGGTCCAGACGATGGTCCAGGTGCCGTCCGCCCCGATGGTGGCCCTGCCGTCGCTCTTGCGGCCGCCGTCCGTGCCGGGGAGGGTCGAGCGGATCGCCCAGGTGCCCGTGACGAACGCGGCGAACGCCCGGCCCGCGACCCCGGTGGCGGCCGGGGAGGCGGAGACGGAGGGGGACGGAGAGACCGGAGCCGGGGCTGAGGGCGACGCCGGGGCCGAGGCCGGGGCCGAGGGAGTTCCCGGCGGCGAGGACGACGGGGCCGGGCTCTGCGCGGCCGGCTTCTCCTTGCCGGTGCAGGCCGCGAGCAGGGCGGACCCCGCTCCCACCGCCAGGTAGCGCAGCGCGTTGCGCCGGCCGATGATCTTCGCCGCCGTGCGGATGTCTCTCACCGTCATCGGGTCCCCCGTGGTCCGTCTTCCGATCTTGTGGATCTTGGAACGGAGTCTAAGGGGCGCCGGGAGGTGCTACGGAAGGCGCCATTCGACGGGCTGGGCGCCGGCGCCGACGAGCAGGTCGTTGGCCCGGCTGAAGGGGCGGGAGCCGAAGAAGCCCCGGTCCGCCGACATGGGCGAGGGGTGCGCCGATTCGATCGCCGGGAGGCTGCCGAGCAGCGGCCGGCAGTTGCGGGCGTCGCGGCCCCAGAGGATGGACACCAGCGGCTTGCCGCGGGCGGCGAGCGCCCGGATGGCCTGCTCGGTGACCTCCTCCCAGCCCTTGCCCCGGTGCGAGCCGGGCTTGCGCGGCGCGGTGGTCAGGGCCCTGTTGAGCAGCAGCACGCCCTGCCTCGTCCACGGCGTCAGGTCACCGTTGGAGGGCCTGGGCAGCCCCAGGTCGGTGTGCATCTCCCGGAAGATGTTCTCCAGGCTGCCCGGCACCGGGCTGACCTCGGGGGCGACCGCGAAGCTCAGGCCGATGGCGTGCCCCGGCGTCGGATAGGGGTCCTGTCCGACGATCAGGACGCGGACGTCGTCGAAGGGCTGCTGGAACGCGCGCAGGACGTTCGCCCCGGACGGCAGGTAGGTCCGGCCGGCCGCTATCTCGGTGCGGAGGAAGTTCCCCATGCCGGCGATGCGGTCCGCGACGGGTTCCAGGGCCTTCGCCCAGCCCGCCTCGACAAGTTCGTTCAAGGGTCGTGGTGCCACGCTGCGTCACTCTACTGGGTCACACTGACAGACCGTTACCGGCACGTTCCGTCGACTGGTGCTCGCCGTCCGTCAGTTGATCCGGCGGAACGGTGTATCACCTTCAACGGATAAAAGAGGACAGATGCCACCTGGACGGGCCCTGCCCGAACACCTGGTTCCGATAAGCCAGTAGCATGCGGCGCCATGAGCTCCCCCACTGGGCCCGCCAACGGCCTGCCCGTACGAATGCCGCGACCCCGCCAGACCGGACGGCACCGCCGGCCCGAGCCCGCGGTGGCGCCCGAGGGCGCGCCCGCGCTGGTGCTCGCCGTGCCCGGTGTCCCCTCGGCCGCCTCCCGGGGGCTCGCCGAGGAGATCATCAGCATCGGCCGCTCCGAGCTGCCCGGCCTGGAGGCCCGGATCGGTTACCTAGAGGGCGAGGACGGCGAGGGGAGCGAGTTCCCGTCGCTGTCCGGTGTGCTGACCGCCGTGGCCGACGAGCGGAACGTGCGCGCGGAGTTCGCCCGCGCCGCCGGTCACGAGGTGCCCGCGCCGACCGGTCCGGACGCCGTGGTCGTGCCGCTGCTGGCCGGCCCGGACGCCGACCTGCTGCGCCGGGTGCGCCAGGCGCTGATGGACTCCTCGGCCGCCGCCGAGCTGGCCGACGTCCTCGGCCCCCACCCGCTGCTGGCCGAGGGTCTGCACGTGCGCCTCTCGGAGGCCGGCCTGGCCCGCGCCGACCGGGCCCGGCTGTTCACCGTGGCCACCGCCGCCGACGGCATCATCCTGGCCACCACCGGCGGCGAGGAGGCGGTCCAGGCCGCCGGGATCACCGGCATGCTGCTGGCCGCCCGCCTCGCGGTGCCCGTGATGGCCGCCGCCCTGGACCAGGAGGGCTCGGTGGCCGCCGTCGCCGCCGAGCTGCGCGGCGCGGGTGCGGTCCAGCTGGCGCTGGCGCCCTACCTGATCGGCCCGGAGGCGGCCGAGGGGCTGCTGGACACGGCCTGCAAGGAGGCCGACTGCGCCACCGCCGAGGTGCTCGGCGCCTACCCGGCGCTCGGCAAGCTGGCCGTCGCCCAGTACAGCGCGGCCCTGGGCCTCCAGCTGGGCGCACCGGCCCAGTAGGACGCACGGGAAGGGCCCGCCCGGGACGGTTCCCGGGCGGGCCCTCTCCCCTTTTCGGGCCCCGGTCCGCCGCCGGGAGCGCCGCCGCCGGCTCCGGGCGGGCGTCAGCCGAAGACCACGCAGGAGGCCGCGGGGACGGGCAGGGAGCCGGTGCGGACCGGGTGGCCCGTGCGGGGGTCCACGTCGAACCAGGTGACGTCCCCGGAGCGTTCGTTGGCCGCGTAGAGGCGGCGGCCCGAGGGGTCCGCCGTGAGGTCGCGCGGCCAGTGGCCCCCGCAGCCGACGGCGCTCGTGGGCCTCGGGCTCTCGGGGCCGGCGGCGAGCGAGAACGTGACCAGGGTGTCGGTGCCGCGCACCGCCGCCCAGAGGAAGCGGCCGTCGGGCGAGGCGGTGATCGCCGAAGGGTAGGCCCGTACGCCCTCCTGGGCGCCCGCGGCGGCGACGGGGACCTCCCGGAACGGTCCGAGCCGCCCCGCGTCCGCGTTCCAGCGGCAGACGGTCAGCAGCGGCTCCAGCTCGTGCAGTACGTAGACCAGCTCGCCGGCCGGGTGGAAGGCGAGGTGGCGCGGGCCGCTCCCGGGGCGCAGGGCGGCCTGCGCGTGGACGCGGAGTCCGCCGGTGGCCGGGTCGGGCGCGCAGACCCGTACCGCGTCGGTGCCGAGGTCCACGCCGAGGACCCAGCGGCCGGTGGGGTCGGGCAGGACCTGGTGGGCGTGCGGGCCCGCCTGGCGGTCGGGGTCGGGGCCGGAGCCCTCGTACTCCAGGACGGCGGGGGGTCCCGTGGGGCTGCCGTCGGCGGCGAGCGGCAGGCTGCTGACGCTGCCGGAGGTGTAGTTGGCGGTCAGCAGCCGCCGCCCGGCCAGGGCGAGGTGGGTGGGGCCCGAGCCGCCGACCGGGGCGGGGGCGCCGAGCGGCGCGAGCCCTGCGGCGGTGGGGCGGAAGGCGCCCGCCGCACCCCGCTCGGTCTCGCTGACCGCGTAGAGCACGCCGGCGGCCGGGTCGAGCACGAGGTACGAGGGGTCCGGCAGGGAGCCTTCCGCCGAGAGCGGGGTCAGCGCTCCGGTGGCCGGATCCACGGCCGCGGTGAGGACACCGCGGCCGCCCCCCGAGGTGAACGAGCCGATGTAGGCCCGGTGTCCGCCGCCGTGGTCCGTGCTGCGCACGCCGTCCACCGGTGCCCCTCTCCGCCGTCCCGGATCCATTCCGAGCCGACCGTAACAGAAGGTCTAGACCAAGTCCCGTCCCCAGGCCCGTTCCTGCGCGCCGTCGTGGTGGACGTAGGCGGTCGCGCTCGGCCGGTCCTCATAAGTCCGGTGGAAGACGGGGGTGGCGGCGCCGGAGATCGGCGGGACGATCCAGGACCAGTCGGCCCCCACCTCACGGCCCTTGCGCTCCTCGCGCTCCAGGTGCGAGAGGAACCGCCGGGACTCGGTGTGGTGGTCGGCGATGGTGACCCCGGCCCGGTCGAAGGAGTCCAGCACGGCCCGGTTGAGCTCGACCAGGGCACGGTCCTTCCACAGCGAGCGGTCGCTGGAGACGTCGAGGCCGAGCCGGCGGGCGACGGCTGGGAGGAGGTTGTAGCGGTCGGTGTCGGCGAGGTTGCGGGCGCCGATCTCGGTGCCCATGTACCAGCCGTTGAACGGGGCGGCCGGGTAGTGGATGCCGCCGATCTCCAGGCACATGTTCGAGATGGCCGGTACCGCGTGCCAGCGCAGTCCCCAGTCCGACCAGTCGTCCTGCCCGTCGGGGTGGCGGATCGGCACTTCCAGCACGGCGTCGGCGGGGGTGTCGAACCAGCGGGGCTTGTCGTCGACGCCCTGGACCACCAGCGGGAGGAGGTCGAACGGGGTTCCCGCGCCGCCTGCCCAGCCGAGCCTCAGCAGGGCTTCGGTGAGGGGTCTGTTGCGGGCGTCCCCGACGGTTATCGACGGGTGGTCCCCGTAACCGGCGTAACGCACCAGCTGCTCGCTCCAGATGAGCGGGCCGGGCCGGTCAGGGGCGTCCGGGGCGAAGACGGTGATCGTGGGCCGGACCCGGCCGCCGTTGGTGGCCTCGCGCAGGTGCTCGAAGCACTCGGCGGCGATGTCCTCGGCGGCGGTCAGCCCGCGGCGGTCGCGGACCCGCAGCGAGTTCCAGTAGAGCCGGCCTATGCAGCGGTTGCTGTTGCGCCAGGCGACCCGGGCCCCGTGGACCAGTTCCTCGGGAGTATGGCGGTAGGTGCCGGTGTCCGCGAGCTCGGCCCGGACGGCGGCCAGCCGGGCGCGCGGATCACCGGTGTGCGGATTCTCCCGGTGGAAGAGCCGGATGAACTCCTCGGCTTCCTCCCACACCTGAGCGTCGCTCGAGTGCTTCTGCAGAATTTCCATTCCGGGCGGTTACCCCCTGTCCGGACAGATCCACCCTGCGCATGCCGGATGAATGTGCAATGAACAACCACCCGTTGTACATGCCGCAGGTCAGCGCCGGGCTCCCGGAGCCGACGGAACACTCCTCCGAGTGATCTTCGAGCGTTGGCCTGCGGTTGGGGTGCGTGCACGCGTACCATCCCCGGCATTCCGGGAGTTGGGCCGTCAGGCCCCGACCGTACTCCGGTCCGTCCGCGTGCGGGGGCGGTTCGCCGTCAGGCGGTGACGACCAGGGGGGCGCGGGGGTCGGTGCGCAGCGGGGTGGCCAGGGCGGCCAGGGCCGTCTCCAGGCCGTGCAGGTGCGCCAGGGCCGGTTCGGCCCCGGCGGGGCCGGCCGGGGTGGCGGGGGCGCCGGCAGCCGCCGGGGCGTCCGGGGCGGTGAGCGCCTCCACCGCGGCCTCGACCCGCCAGCAGGCGGCGGCGAGCCGGGCGTCGTGGGAGGCCTGGGGGTCGGCGGCGACGGCGACGAGCCCGCGCACCTCGCGGGCGCAGTCGTCGAGCAGGCCCAGGACCTGGCGCGCACGGGCCTTGCGGGCGCGCAGCGGGCTGAGCGGGTGGACCAGGGGCGCGAGCGCCATCCGGACCCGGGCCAGGAGCAGTTCCAGTTCGGCGGCGTGCGGGGCCGGATCGGCGTCGGGGTCGCCGGCGAGGCGGTCGAGGGAGGCCGCGGTGGAAGCCCGTACGCAGTGCAGGGCGCGCTGGATCCAGGCGTCGTTGGCGGCGTGCGTGGTGACCGGCAGGATCAGGGTGACGCCGAGGGCCGCGCCGAGTGCCCCGACGGCGGTCTCCTCGAAGCGCAGGAGCAGCAGCCCGGGGTGGAGCACGCCGAGGAGCCCGTAGAGCAGCCCGGCCATGACGGTGACGAAGAACATCATCCAGGAGTAGGAGGGGGCGGCCGTGTAGAAGATGCCGAAGACGCAGACGGCGACCAGGGCGGCGGTGGGCGCGGGGGCGCCGTGCAGCGGTACGGCGATCAGCAGGCCGGCGGCGATGCCGGTGACGGTGCCCAGGACCCGGCGGAAGCCGCGGACCAGGGTCTCGCCCCGCGAGGCGGTGTTGACGAAGATCCACCAGGCGGTGCCGACGGCCCAGTACCAGCGGTCCTGGGACAGCACCTGGCCGACGGCGAGGGCGAAGGCGCAGGCGGCGGTGGCCTGGAAGGCCTGGCGGGTGGTGGGCCGGGCGAGGCCGGTGCCCGGCAGCGGCGGCGGGGCGGCGGCCGGGGGCGTCCGGCGCTCCAGGGGCCACAGCACGAACCGCACGGCCCCGGCCGACACGAGGGCCAGGGCGACGGCCGCGAACAGCTCGGGCAGCTGCGCGGGCCGGGCGTGCAGGAACTGGGTGACGAAGAACATCATGAAGGCGAAGATGCCGAGGGCGTGCCCGCGCGGCCCCCAGCGGCGGGCGTAGACCCCGGCGAAGACGACGGCGAGCCAGGCCGCGTCGCGCACGGGCGCCATGCCGTGCAGGGAGGTGGCCAGGACCAGGACCGGGAAACCGGCGACGGGCAGCAGGGCGGTGGTCACCCGCTGGGCGCGGACGTCCGCGTCGAGGACGGTGAAGAGCGCGAGCAGGGCCGCGAGCCCGCCGGTGATGGACGCGGTGAGCGAGAGCCCCGCCAGCTCGGCCACGGCGACCGCCAGTCCGGTGCCGATGACCGCGCGCGTGGAGTTCCTGAGTCTGGCGCGCCCCGGATCCGGAGCCGTGAACATCCTCTTCATGGCGGTGTGCCGCCCCCCTCGGTGTGCTGCCCGCCGGGCCGGTGTCCGCCCGGGGGTGGTGGGCGGCTTACGGGCACGGCGAAGGCGCCGCGCTCCGGTCCGGCGTCGTTGCCGGCCGGCGCTGCGCGGCGCCGAAAGTACATGGATACGACACAGATAAGCATCCGCAGGGGCATTGGCTCAAGGCGACCTCGCCGCGCTGGGCCATTGGCACCCCCGAACGGGGATGTTTCCGGCCACGGGCGGGCCAACGGATCGGCTGCGCACCCAGGTGCCCGCGCCGCTCCCCGCGACACGCCCGGTGGCGGGGGCGCGGGGCCGGTGGACACGATGGACGCATGCGACGCGGAGCGGTGGACGTGCTGGTCGTGGGCGCGGGCCCGGTGGGGCTGACGGCGGCGGTGGAACTGAGACGGCGCGGGGTGTCCTGCCGGATCGTGGACCGGCTGCCGGCCCGGCTGCCGTACGCGAAGGCCGTCGGGATCCAGCCACGCACACTGGAGCTGTGGGACCGGGCGGGGATGATCGGGGACGTCCTGGACGCGGCGGTCCCGCTGCGCGGCCAGCTGGTCCACGTCGACGGGGAGGAGCGGGAGCCGCTGCGGCTGGCACTGCCGCCCGAGGTGCCGTACGGGTTCGCCGCGCTGCCGCAGTACGAGACGGAGCGGATCCTGGAGGCCCGCCTGGCCCGGTTCGGCACCGGCATCGAGCGGGAGACCGAACTGGTGTCCTTCACCCAGGACGCGGACGGGGTGAGCGTCCTGCTGACGGGACGGGGCGGCGGCGAGGAGCTGCGGACCCGGTATCTGGTGGGGTGTGACGGGGCTCACAGCACGGTCCGCAAGCAGCTGGGGCTGGGCTTCGAGGGCGGGGCCTTCCCCGAGGAGTACATGCTGGCCGACGTGGAGGCCGACTGGGACCTCCCGTACGGGTACACCCTGCGGGCCGTGCACCACGGCACCGACGGGAAGGTCGACGACCTGCTGGTCGCCATCCCGCTGCCCGGCCCCGGCCGGTACCGGATGTCCATGCTGGTGCCGCCGGAGCTCTCCGTTTCCGCCGCGCCGGCGGCCGGCGACGGGGTGGCGCACGGGCTGGAGGGCTCCCGGGCCCCCGCCCTCGCCGACATCCAGGCGGTCCTGGACCGGATGGCGCCCCGCCCGGTGACGGTGTCGGCCATGCGCTGGTCCTCGGTGTTCCGGATCAGCCACCGGATCGTGGACCGGTACGCGGCGGGCCGGGTCTTCGTCGCCGGGGACGCGGCGCACATCCATCCGCCGACCGGCGCGCAGGGGATGAACACCGGTATCCAGGACGCCTGGAACCTGGCCTGGAAGCTCGCGCTCGCCGTCGGCGGCTCCGCGCACCCCGGGCTGCCGGCCAGCTACGACGCCGAGCGGCGCCCGGTCGGCGAGGAGGTCGTCGGCCGGACGGTGCGCCACGCCCGGCAGGACGTCGGGGCCGGCGACCGGCAGACCACGGCGCTGCTGCGCGAGGCCCAGCTGCTGGTGGGCTATCCCGACAGCCCGGTCGTCGTGCGGCCGTCCCCCGGGGAGGCCGACGGCACCGGGCCGGGGCCCGGGGAACGGGCCCCCGACTGCGGCGGTCTGGCCGGGGAGGTCCCCGCCTATCCGCTGCGGCTCTTCGACCTGCTGAGGGACCGCGAGCACGTGCTGCTGGTGTACACCGACGGCGCGTGGGACGCGTACGTTCCCGGACTCGCCGCACTGACGGGCGGGTCGCCGGCGGGGCGGCTCACGGCGTACGCGGTCCTCACCGAGGGCGGGACCGCGCCCGCCGGGGCCACGCCGATGCCGGTGTACCGCGACGCGCGCGGGGAGTTCGCCCTGCGCTACGGGGTGCGGGCGCCGACGGCCTTCGTGGTGCGCCCGGACGGATACCTGGGCGCGCGGCTGTGCCCGCCGGCCGTCGAGGGGCTGGCCGGGTACCTCGCGGGGGTCTTCGCCTGACGGCTACGGCTCGGTCGGGACGCAGAGCACCGGGACCGGGGAGAGGTGCAGGAGCTTGTGCGGGGTCGAGCCGAGCAGGGCGCCCCGGATCGGGCTGTCGCCCCAGGTGCCGACGATGATGACCCGGGCGTCGTGGAGTTCGGCGGCCGCGAGCAGGGCCTGGGCCGGCTTGTCGTCCATGACCTCGACCGTCGAGGGGACCCCGGCCTCGTCGGCGGCCTCCACGGCCCGCGCGAGGGCGCTGCGGCCGGCCTGGAGGACGGCCTCGCGGTGGGCCCGGTACTCCTCCCCCGCGGAACCGGGCGCGGCGGCCCCGTAGACGAGGACCAGGGGCTCCCCGAAGGCGGTGGCCACCTCCAGGGCGACGCGCAGGGCGCGTTCGGCGCCGGGGGACTCGTCGTAACCGAGGACTACGGACATCGGGCCTCCTCAGGTCCTGCGGCCGTGGACGAGGGCCGGGTCGACCACGCCCCGGCGCTCCTGCCAGAACCTTCCGTCGCGGATCCGCCAGAAGCACATGAGGAGCACGCCGACGACCGCGATGCCGATCCCGATGACCAGCGGCGGGCCGAGGCCGAACCAGGAGACCCCGCTGGCCGAGTTCTGCGGGTTGGACATGTCCTCGATCGACTCGACCAGCAGCCAGGCCAGCAGTCCGGCGCCGACCAGCGGGCCTACGCCGATGAGGAGGAGGTTGTGGGCGTTCTCCAGCAGGTGGCGGCGGTAGTAGACGGCGCAGGCCAGGCCCGTGAGCGCGTAGTAGAAGGCGATGAGCAGCGAGAGCGCGGTGAGGGAGTCGAGGAGGGCGTTCTCGCTGATCTGGTTGACGGCGAGGTACCAGGCGATGGCGATGGCGGCCACCCACCAGGTGCTGACGTCCGGGGTGTGGAAGCGGTGGTGGATGTGCGCGAGGTGCGGGGGCAGGGCGTGCCGTCGGGCCATGGACAGGGCGGTGCGGGAGGCCGGGATGATCGTGGTCTGGGTGGAGGCGAGGGCGGAGGTGCAGACGGCGAGGAGCACCACCCAGTCCCAGCCGCCCATCACCTCGTGGGCGAGGACGGCGAAGATGGCCTCCTCCTGCCCGGCGTTCTCGGCGAGGAACTTGGTCCCGGCGTAGGCGACGATGGCGAAGCCGACGGACAGGTAGGTGACGAGCAGCACCAGCGTGGACCAGATGCCGGCCTTGCCGGGCGCCGTGGCGGAGTCCTCGACCTCCTCGGTGAGGTTCACGGCCGACTCCCAGCCCCAGTAGATGAACACGCCGAGCAGCAGACCGCCGGTGAGGGCGCCGCCTCCCGCGCCGAAGGGGTTGAGCCAGGCGACGGAGGGGTGGACGGCGTCGAGGGTGCTCGTGCCGGCGTAGACCCGGTAGATGGCGACGACGGCGAAGACCAGGAGGAAGAGGACCTGGGCGAGGATGAGGATGTCCTGGAAGTGCGCGGACAGCTCGGTGCCGATGACGCAGATCGCGGTCATCGCGAGGATCACCACGACGGTGAGGGTCTGACGGAGCACGGCGTTGGCGGCCAGGCCGTCGAGGCCGGCGGCGAGCAGCCCGAAGTGGACGGCGACGTCGGCGAGGGAGCCGATGACGAGGACGCCGGTCATGGTGATGGCCCAGCCGCCGAGCCAGCCCGCCCAGGGGCCCATGGCGCGGGTCACCCAGGAGAAGGTGGTTCCGCAGTCCTGGTCGACCTTGTTGAGGTAGTAAAACGCCGCGGCGATGAGCAGCATCGGCACGAACGAGGCCAGCATCACGCCCGGTGCGTAGATCCCGGCGATGGCGACGATCGGACCGATGACGGCGGCCAGGGAGTAGGCGGGCGAGGTCGAGTTCAGGCCGATGACCAGCGCGTCCAGGAAGCCGATCGCGCCGGCCTGGAGGGTGTCCTCGTCGGAGTCGGCGCCGGGGAGGGTGTCCTCCGGTCGGCCGCGGTCGCCCTGGTCCATGTACGCATCGTCACGTGCGCGGCGGGGGCGCGCGAGGCGGCGCGGGTCGTCCGGGTGGCGGAGGGCCCGCGCCGCGGGCCGGGCGGGCCGGGCGGGTCGAGGGGGTCGGGCGGGTCGAGGGGGTCGGGCGGGTCAGGGGCGGGTGTTCCAGCCCGCGATCACCGGGAGGCCGTGTTCGGTGGAGAGTTCGCTGACGGTGCCGGTGCGCAGCAGGAAGAGCCGGCCCGCCTCGGGGGGCAGGCCGAGGTAGCGGGCGGTCAGGACGCGCAGGAAGTGGCCGTGGGCGACGAGGACGACGTCCCCCTTGCCGGCGCGCAGCACCTCCGCGGCCCGGGCCAGGACCCGGTCCGCGCGGGCGCCGACCTGGGCGGCGCTCTCGCCGGGGTGCGCGGCGTCGCCCGGCGGGACGCCGTCGGTCCACAGCGACCAGTCGGGGCGGGTCCGCCGGATCTCGGCGGTGGTGATGCCCTCGTAGCCTCCGTAGTCCCACTCGTGGAGGTCGGGGTCGGGGACCCCGTCGGTCAGTCCGGCCAGTTCGGCCGTGGCGACGGCGCGGCTCAGGGGGCTGGTCAGGACCAGGGCGGGGTGCCGGTCGCGGAAGTAGGGGGCCAGCGAGAGGGCTTCGTCGGCCCCGCGGGCGGTCAGTGGGACGTCGGTGAGTCCGGTGTGCCGGCCGTTGGCGCTCCACGCCGTCTCCCCGTGCCTCACCAGCAGCAGTTCACTCATACCCCCGGACCCTATGGGGCGGCGCTCGCGCCCGGCATGTCGGGGCAGTGGAGCGGGGCGGACATGTCACTGTCGGGCGTCATGGACGTGCGTGCGTGCCGGCGGCTGACCGTGCTGCTGCTGGCGCTGACCTGGGTGACGGGGCTGATCGAGGCGGTCAGTCTGCTGGCGCTGGGACCGGTGTTCACCGCGATGCAGACCGGCAATGTGCTGTTCCTGTCCTTCGGACCGGCGCATCAGGGGCACTTGCCGGCCCTGGCGCCCGGGGTGTCCCTGCTGTCGTTCGCCGTCGGGGCGGTGTGTGCGGCCCGGCTGGAGGGGGCTGCGGAGTCCCGGGGGCGGCACTGGTTCGTGCTGGGGCTGTCGGTCGAGGCGGCGCTGATCACGGTGGCCGCGGGGATCGGCTGGGAGCTGGCGCCCCGTTACGGCTCCCCGGCCGCCCGGCACCTGCTGACGGCTTCCGCCCTCGCGGTGGCGATGGGGTTCCGCAACGTCACGAGCATGCGGGTCAACCTGCCGGGGGTGCCCACCACCCTGGTCACCCGGTCGATGACGGCCCTGCTCGGCGGATCGCCGCTGGGGCACGACAGCGCGTTCGGGTACGGGACGGGGGTGTGGGGGCGGCGGGCGCATGCCGTGGCGGCCATGTTCACGGGCGGGCTGACCGGCGGGCTGCTGGTGCGGGCCGGGTGCCCGGTGAACTGGCTGCTGCTGCCGGCGGCCGTGGTGGTGCTGGCGGTGGCCGTGGCGTACGTGAAACAGCCGGCCCTGCACCGGGTCTGACGCGGGGCCGGGTGCGCCGTGCGGTCAGTCCCGCTGCCGGGCTTCGCGGAAGCGGGCCTGGGCCTCGGCGAGGTCCACCAGCGGCCCGGGGTAGTCGAGGCGGGCCCGTTCGGCGGCGGGCAGCTTCCAGGGCTCGTGGACGCGGGGCGCGGGCAGGCCGGCGAGTTCGGGCACCCAGCGGTGGACGTAGCGGCCGTCGGGGTCGTGGCGCAGGCCCTGGCGGACGGGGTTGAGGACCCGGTTGGGGCGCGTGTCGGTGCCGGTGCCGGCCACCCACTGCCAGTTGAGCTGGTTGTTGGCCACGTCCCCGTCCACGAGGAGGTCGAGGAAGTGGCGGGCTCCGGTGCGCCAGTCCGCGTAGAGGGTCTTGGCGAGGAAGCCGGCCGCCAGCAGCCGGCCCCGGTTGTGCATCCAGCCCTCGTGGCGCAGCTGGCGCATGGCCGCGTCGACGACCGGGTAGCCGGTGCGGCCGTCCTTCCAGGCCTGGACCTCCTCCTCGGCGTCGCGGCCGGTGCGCCAGCGGTCGTGGCGGGTGCGGTAGTCCTGGGCGGCGGCCTCGGGGCGGGCGGCGAGGACCTGGTGGTGGAAGTCGCGCCAGCACAGCTGCCGGACGAAGGCCTCGGCGCCGGGCCCGCCTGCGGTGCGGGCGCGCACGGCGGCCTCGACGGGCGAGAGGGTGCCGAAGTGCAGGTGCGGGGAGAGCCGGGAGGTGGCGTCGGCGGCGAGGTCGTCGTGGGTGTCCTCGTACCGGGCGATGCCCGAGCGCAGCCAGCGGGTCAGCAGCCGGCGGGCCTCGCCCTCGCCGCCGCGCGCCAGGCCCGGGGAGGTCCCGGTGACGGCGGACCGGTGCGGGAGCTCCTCGGACCCGATGTCCTCGGGAACGCGGACGGCGCGCGGTGCGGCGGCCACCGGGCGCGGCGGCAGTTCGCTCCAGCGGCGCAGGTACGGGGTGAAGACGGCGAAGTGGTCGGAGCCCTTGCCGCTGGGGAGCACCGCGCCGGGGGCGACCGCCGTGATCACCGCGTCGTGCGCGTGCAGGGCGCAGCCCTGGGACCGCAGGGCCTCGCGCAGCCGCCGTTCGCGGGTCTGGGCGTAGCCGCTGGCCCCGGCGGCGAGGTGCACCTGGTCGGCGCCGGCCTCCCGGACGAGGGCGCAGACCTCTTCCACCACGTCCCCGGAGCGCAGGACGAGGCGGCCGCCGCGGTCGCGCAGTGCGGCGTCGAGGTCGGCGAGGCAGTCGGCGAGGAAGGCCAGCCGGTTGGGCGCGGCGAAGCCGGCGCGCTCGACGGCCCGGTCGCGGACGAAGAGCGGGACCACCTGCTCGCAGGCGGCCAGGGCGGCGCGCAACGGCGGGTGGTCGTGCAGGCGCAGGTCGCCGGTGTACAGGACCACGGCGGTCTTCACGGTGCTGTCTCCCCCGTCCGATTCAGGGCGATCCGGGCTTGACGGACCATTGGTACAGTCCTGTCATGGCGGTGGACGAGCTCGACACCCGGATCCTGCGTCTGCTGATCGAGCAGCCGCGTACCAGTGTCCGCGAGTACGCCCGGATCCTCGGCGTGGCACGCGGGACCCTCCAGGCCCGGCTGGACCGGCTGGAACGCACGGGGGTGATCACCGGCACCGGTCCGGTGCTCTCCCCCGCCGCCCTCGGGCACCCGGTGCTGGCCTTCGTGCACATCGAGGTGACCCAGGGCCACCTGGACGACGTGGGCGACGCCCTGGCCGCCGTGCCGGAGATCATCGAGGCCTTCTCGATCACCGGCGGCGGGGACCTGCTGACGCGGGTGGCCGCCCGGGACAACGCCCACCTGGAGGACGTGATCCAGCGGCTGATCCGGCTGCCGGGGGTGGTCCGCACCCGGACCGAGGTGGCACTGCGGGAGCGGGTCGCGCACCGGCTGCTGCCGCTGGTCGAAGCCGTGGGACGGGCGGCGGGCAAACCCTGACAGGATGGATCACACAGCAATACGGGCGGCAGAACGGGCACAACGGATGATCTCCGTCATATTCGATCTCGACGGCACCCTCGTGGACAGCGAGCCGAACTACTACGGGTCCGGGCGCCGCACGCTCGCGCGTCACGGCGTCCCCGGCTTCACCTGGGAGGAGCACTCCCGGTTCATCGGCATCGGGACCCTGGAGACGCTGGAGCTCCTCAGGGAGCGGTACGGGCTCCGGGCGCCGGTGGAGCAGCTGCTGGCCGAGCAGAACGCCGCCTACCTGGAGCTGGCCCGCACCCGTACGGAGGCCTTCCCCGAGATGCGGGGGCTCGTGGAGCGGCTGCACGCGCGGGGCGTGCCGATGGCGGTGGCGTCCGGGTCCTCCCGGGAGGCGATCGACGCCGTGCTGGAGGGGACGGGGCTGGCCTCGCTGCTGACCACGGTGGTCTCCGCCGAGGAGGTCGAACGGGGCAAGCCCGCCCCGGACGTGTTCCTGGAGGCCGCGCGCCGGCTGGGCGCCGCCCCGGCCTCCTGCGTGGTGGTCGAGGACGCGGCGCCGGGGGCCCTGGCGGCCCGCGCCGCCGGGATGCACTGCCTGGCGGTCCCCTATGTGCCACGGAGCGCCGGTGAGCCCGCCTTCGCCGGGGCGGGGCTGCTCTTCGCGGGCGGCCAGGCGGAGTTCAGCGCGGCGCGGGCCGAGGAGTGGCTGAGCTCGCTCGGGGGCGGGTGGGCCGGGGGCCGATGACCGGGCGGCCGTCCGGCGGTGGCCCGGAGACGTTGCTCAGCCCATGACGCGCGGCAGGCGGAGGCTGAGCAGCGCGGTCAGGGCGATCAGCCCGAGCTGGACCAGCAGGGTCGTGGCGAGGGCGTCCCGCAGGCCGGCCGAGGCGGCCAGTGCGAGGAAGAGGCTGCCGACGGTCGCCACGCCCAGGGCGAGCGAGGACTGCTGGGTGGTGACCATGACCCCGCTGCCCACTCCGGCCCGGTCCGCCGGGACGTCCGAGAGCATCAGCCGCATCAGCACCGGCAGCTGGAGGCCCTGGCCCACGCCGGCGACGGCCATCCCGGGGGCGAGGGCCGCGAGCCCGAGGCCGGGCCAGCCGCGCCAGACGGTCACCAGCAGCAGGCCGATCCCGGCGGCCTGGATCAGCGCCCCGGCGGTGACGACCCGGCTGCCGAAGCGCCCGACCAGCCGGGGGCCGGCGAGCGAGGCCGCGAAGAAGCCGAGGGCCAGCGGCACCAGGGCGAGCCCGGCCGACACCGGGCCCAGGCGCAGTCCCTGCTGGAGCGCGACGGCGAAGGCGAACATGAACCCGCTGAAGCCGATCGAGAACGGCAGCAGCATCACCAGTCCGCGCCGCAGCGACACCAGGCGCAGCAGGCTCGGCGGCACGAGCGGGGTCCGCCCGAGGCGGTCGGCGCGGCGCTCGGTCAGGTAGAAGGCCACGGCGGCCAGCGGGGAGACGCCCAGCGACACCCAGGTCCACAGCGGCCATCCGGCCGCGCGGCCCTCCGTCAGCGGGAGCAGCACGGACACGAGCGTCAGGCCCAGCAGCAGCGTTCCGGGCACGTCCACCGAGGCCGGGCGGTCGGAACGGGTCTCCGGTACGGCCCGGACGGTGAGGACCAGCCCGACCAGCACGACCGGCACGTTGACCAGGAACACCGAACGCCACCCGGAGCCGGCGACGTCCGCGGCGACCAGGATCCCGCCGAGGATCTGCCCGGCGACCATCGACAGTCCGGCGGTGGCCCCGTACAGGCTCATCGCCCGGGCCCGGCGCGGGCCCTGGGTGGTGGCCTGGATGGTGGCGAGCACCTGCGGCAGCATCAGTGCGGCCGCGGCGCCCTGGGCCACCCGGGCGCCGACCAGCGTCCAGGCGGTGGGGGCCAGGCCGCAGGCGAGGGAGGTGACGCCGAAGGCGGCCATGCCGGCGAGGAACAGCCGGCGCCGGCCGGCCGTGTCGCCGAGGCGGCCGCCCAGTACCAGCAGCACGGAGTAGGCGACGCCGTAGCCGCCGACGACCAGCTCCAGCATGGCCGGACCGGCGGCGAGGTCGGAGTCGATGGCGGGCAGCGCCACGTTGACGATGAAGAAGTCGATCAGCGGCAGGGCCGCGCCGAGCAGCACGGTGAACAGCCCGAGCGGCGAGATCCCCCCGGACTCGCGGGCCGGGGCGGAGGCGGAGGTCGTCAGGGACGGACGGTGCGGCGTTCGTATGGTCGTTTCGGTCACGGAAGAGACGATCCTCCACCGCTCAGCCTGGTACCAGAGTCTGCTTATCCTGGTACTCGCAGTACCTGGAAGCCGGCTGCGCGATGCGGCACGCTGGACCCATGACCACTGTGGCCCCCCAGAGCGACCTGCGCCGGCACGAGCTGGCCGACTTCCTGCGCAGCCGCCGCGAGCGGATCACCCCCGAGCAGGTGGGGCTGGTCCGCGGCCGCCGCAGGCGCACGCCCGGGCTGCGCCGCGAGGAGGTCGCCCAGCTCTCCGCCGTGGGCGTCACCTGGTACACCTGGCTGGAGCAGGCCCGCGAGATCCAGGTGTCCCCGCAGGTCCTGGACGCTCTGGCGCGCGCCCTGCTGCTGGACTCCACCGAGCGGGCACACCTGTTCGCCCTGGCGGACAGCACCGACCCGGCGCCGGACACCCGGTGCCCGAGCGTGACCCCGGCGCTGCGGGCCATGCTCGACCAGCTGGACCCGATCCCGGCGTGCGTGCAGAACAGCCGCTACGACATCCTCGCCTACAACGCCACCTACGCCCGGCTCCTGTGCGACCTGGACCGGCTCCCGCGCGAGGACCGCAACTGCCTGTGGCTGGCCTTCACCAACCCCGAGTGGCGTGCCTCGCTGGCCGACATGCCGGACGTGAACCGGATGCTGGCCGCCAAGTTCCGCGCCTCGATGGCCGGCCACCTGGCCGAACCGGCCTGGAAGGCCCTGCTGGCCCGGCTGGAGGCGGCCTCGCCGGAGTTCCGGGAGATCTGGGCGCGCCACGAGGTGGTCGGACTGGGCAGCAACAAGAAGTACGTCCGCAACGCCCATGTGGGCCTGCTCCGGCTGGAACACACCAGCCTCTGGCTGGGCCCGGCGGCCGGCCCCCGCCTGACGACCTTCGTCCCGCTGGACGAGGAGACCCGGCTCCGGCTGGCGCAGCTGCGCTCCCTGTCGTCGCCGGCCGCGGCCTGAGCTCCCTGGGGGGAAGATCCCGCACGCCCCGCGAGTTGGTAGAACCGTGAACGAAATGGTGCGGGACGCGGTGGACGTGGACGTGGTGGTCGTCGGGGCCGGGCAGGCCGGGCTGTCCAGTGCCCACCACCTGGCCCGGGCCGGGATCGGGCACGTGGTGCTCGACCACTCCCCGCGGCCGGGCGGGGCCTGGCAGTTCCGGTGGCCCTCGCTCACCTACGGCAAGGTACACGGGATGCACGCGCTGCCCGGCATGGAGCTCACGGGTGCCGATCCGCTGCGCCCCTCCTCCGAGGTGATCGGGGAGTACTTCGCGGCCTACGAGGAGCGGTTCGGGCTGCGCGTGCGGCGACCCGTGGACGTGAAGGCCGTACGCGAGGGCGGCGGCGGGCGGCTGCTGGTGGAGTCGGCGTCCGGGAACTGGTCGGCGCGGGCGCTGGTCAACGCCACCGGGACCTGGGACCGGCCGTTCTGGCCGCGCTACCCGGGCCAGGAGCTGTTCCGGGGGCGGCAGCTGCACACCGCGAACTACCCGGGGCCGCAGGAGTTCGCCGGGGCCCGGGTGATCGTGGTCGGCGGGGGCACGTCGGCGGTGCAGCACCTGCTGGAGGTCTCCGAGGTGGCGGCGGAGACCACCTGGGTGACCCGCAGGCCCCCGGTGTTCCGCGACGGCGGGTTCGGGGAGGCCGAGGGCCGGGCGGCGGTGGCGCTGGTGGAGCAGCGGGTGCGCCGGGGACTGCCGCCGCAGAGCGTGGTCAGCGTGACCGGGCTGCCTCTGAACGAGGCCGTACGGGCCGGGCTGGACTCCGGGGTCCTGGACCGGCTGCCCGTCTTCGACCGCATCACCGCGTCCGGGGCCCTCTGGGCGGACGGGCGGCGGGTGGAGGCGGACGTGATCCTGTGGGCCACCGGCTTCCGGCCCGCCGTGGACCACCTGGCCCCGCTGGGGCTGCGCGAGCGGGGCGGCGGGATACGGCTCGACGGGACGAGGGCGGTGCGCGACGAGCGCGTCCACCTGGTCGGCTACGGCCCCTCGGCGTCGACCATCGGCGCCAACCGGGCGGGCGGGGCCGCCGTCCGGGAGATCCGCCGTCTGCTGGCCCGGGGGCCGGCGGTGCCGGCCGTGCTGTGACCACCCGGCGGCGGGCGCCGTCAGGCCCGGCGCGTCCCCCGGCTCGGGGCCGGGGCGCCTCCTATTTCACGGGGGCGGCCGGGGAGGCGGCCTTGGGCGGGGGGCCGGCCTGGGCGCGGGCCTGCTTCCCGGGTGCCGGGGCGGTGGGGGTGGCGGCCGCCGCCGCCCGGAGACGGTTGAACTCCGCCACGTGCTTGCGGTGTTCCTCGTAGGTGGCCGAGAAGCGGGTGTCGCCGGGCTTCACGGTGACGAAGAACAGCCAGTCCCCGGGGGTCGGCGCGACCGCCGCCGCCATCGCCTGGAGGCCGGGGCTGTCGATGGGCGTGGGCGGCAGGCCCTGGCGCTCGTAGGTGTTGAAGGGGTGGTCGATCCGGGTGTCGCCGGCCTTGGTGTCCACGGTGTTGCGGTTCAGGGCGTAGTTGAGGGTGGAGTCCATCTGGAGCGGCATCGACTTCGCGAGCCGGTTGTGGACCACCCGGGCGACCTTGCCCATGTCCGCCGGATTGTCGGCCTCGGCCTCGATGATGCTGGCGAGGGTGGCCGTCTGGTACGGGGTCATGCCGTGGGCCCGGCCGCCGTCGGCGACCGCCTTGGTGGCGAGCTTCTGGTTCGCCGTCTGCACCATGGTCGCGAGCAGGGCGCCCGGGGTGGACTTCGAGGTCACCGGGTACGTGGCCGGGAACAGGTAGCCCTCCGGGTTGCCGTGGGCCTCGGGGGGCAGGGGCAGTCCGGCCGTGGCGACGGAGGACGCGGTGGTCCCCGCGGGGAGGCGGAGCTCCTTGTCGATGGCCGCGTAGACCTGCGGGGCACGCCAGCCCTCGGGGATCAGCAGGTGGCGCGGCTTCTCGGGGGTTTCCGTACGGGACAGCAGGGGGCCGAGGAACGTCACCCCGAGCCCGATTCCGAGCAGGGCGGTGAACAGGAGCAGCAGGCGGCCTCGGCGGGTGAGCCGGGAGCGGCGCTGCGGCGGCTGGTACGCATGAGGCATACCGGCACGCTAGCGCTCATCTCATGAGGTTCCCGGCATTCCACCCCGTTCCGGTCATACGATCACACGTTCACAGGAGTCGGTGCGGCGTCCGCGTCCCGGTCCTGGTCCCGTCCGGAGGCCTGCGCCCGCTGGGGGCCATGGGCGGCGGCGTCCCGGTCCCGGCGAACCAGTGCGGCGTAGCGGCCGCCCGCCCCCAGGAGTTCGTCGTGCGTACCGCGCTCGGCTATGCGGCCACCGTCCAGGACCACGATCTGGTCGGCGTCCCGGATGGTGGAGAGGCGGTGCGCGATGGTGATGGTGGTGCGGCCCCGGGAGAGGTTGTCGATGGCCCGCTGTACGGCGTGCTCGGTGCGGGTGTCGAGGGCGCTGGTGGCCTCGTCGAGGATGAGCACCGGCGGGTCGCGCAGGATGGTGCGCGCGATGGCCAGGCGCTGCTTCTCGCCTCCGGAGAAGCGGTAGCCGCGCTCGCCGACGAGGGTGTCGTACCCGTCGGGGAGGGAGGCGATGTGGTCGTGGATCTGCGCCGCGCGGGCCGCCTCGGTGATCTCCTCGTCCGTGGCGTCCGGCTTGGCGAAGCGCAGGTTGTCGGCGACCGAGGCGTGGAAGAGGTAGGTCTCCTGGGAGACCACGCCTATGGAGCGGGCCAGCGAGTCGAAGTCCAGGTCGCGTACGTCCACCCCGTCGAGGGCGACCCGGCCGCCGGTCACGTCGTAGAGCCGGGGCACCAGGTAGCTGAGGGTGCTCTTGCCGGAGCCGGT
Organism: Streptomyces sp. 3211.6; assembly: GCF_003634815.1. NCBI lineage: Bacteria > Bacillati > Actinomycetota > Actinomycetes > Kitasatosporales > Streptomycetaceae > Streptomyces > Streptomyces sp. 3211.6. Next base: position 1,288,865 of record NZ_RBXC01000001.1, read on the forward strand.
CGGACCGACCACGGCCAGGGAGCCGCCTGCCGGGACGGTGATGTCGATGCCGGTGAGGGTGGGTCCGCTCTTGGCCTCGTAGGCGAAGTGCACGTCCTCCAGGCGGACCTCGCCCTTGGCCCGGCCCAGCCGGACCGGGTCCTCCCGCTCGGTGATGTCCACCGGCAGGTCGAGGTACTCGAAGATCCGGGCGAAGAGGGCGAGCGAGGTCTGGATCTGCACGCCGGTCGACAGCAGGCTCACGGCGGGCCGGAACAGCCCCTGCTGGAGGGTGACGAAGGCGACGAGGGTACCGACGGAGAGCGAGGGGGCGCCGGTCTGGAGGGCGATGCCCGCGGCCCAGTAGATGAGCGCGGGCATGGCCGCCATCACGATGCCGATGGTGGACATGCGCCAGCGCCCGGCCATGCTGGCGCGGACCTCGAGGCCGACCAGCTTCTCCGACTCCTCGGCGAAGGCGGCGGTGAGGGATTCGGAGCGGCCCATGGTGCGGCCGAGCAGGATGCCGCTGACGGACAGCGACTCGGTGACCGTGGCGGCCATGGCGGCCATCTGCTTCTGCCGCTTCGTGGTGATCTTCTTGCGCTCGCGGCCGACGCGGCGGCTGATCCACACGAAGAGGGGCAGCAGGAGCAGGGAGACGAGGGTGAGCCGCCAGTCGAGGGCGAGCATCGCGACGACGGAGGCGATGACGGCGGTCAGGTTCGACACGAGGGAGGTCGCGGTCGAGGTGACCGTCGCCTGCATGCCGCCGATGTCGTTGGCTATGCGGGACTGCACCTCGCCGGTGCGGGTGCGGGTGAAGAAGGCCAGCGGCATCCGCTGGAGCTGGGCGTAGACCGCGGTGCGCAGGTCGTGCATGACGCGCTGGCCGACCGTGGTGGAGATGAGGGTCTGGAGCACGCCGAAGACGCTGGTCACGACCGCGGTCAGGATCATGCCGAGCGCCAGCAGGCTGAGCAGCCCGGTCCGGCCCTGGGGGATCGCGACGTCCAGGATCTCCTTGAGCAGGAACGGCGAGGCGACGCCGACCAGGGAGGAGGCGCCGACCAGGGCGCCGACGACGGCGAGGCGGCCGCGGTAGGGCCGGAACAGGCCGAGGATGCGGCGCAGCTCGCGCGGCCGGTCGGCGGGGGCAGGGCGGCTGGGGTCGAGGGCTTCGTTCGACGGGGTCCACTTCGGCTCGTCGCTGTGCATGGGCCTCCTTTCGCCGGGGACTCCACTGAGCCTAGCTCATTGTTACCTATGCTCACAATGAATCCGGTCCTGCTAGTGTTTCCCAGTATGAGCACCGGTTCCGAGACCGACACCCGCGATTCGACCGACGGCGTCCTCGCCGAGCAGCTGCTGCGCCTCACGCGCCGGCTCCACCGGATCCAGAAGCGGTACATGGAGCCGCTCGGGATCACCCCGGCCCAGGGCCGGCTGCTGCGGATCGTGGCGCACTACGCGGACGGCGCACCGCCCCGAATGGCCGATCTGGCCACGCGCCTTGAGGTGGTGCCCCGTGCCGTGACGACCCTGGTCGACGCTCTGGAGGCGGCCGGCTGCGTGCGCCGCGCGCCCGACCCCGCGAACCGGCGCGTGATCCGGATCGAGCTCACCGAAACCGGCCGCGCCACGCTGCGCCGTCTGCGCAACGCGCGGACCGACGCGGCAGAGGAGATCCTGGCTCCGTTGACCGCCGGACAGCGCGAGGTGCTCGGAGGTCTCCTCAACGCGCTCACGGACGTCCCGGCGGAGCGCCGCTGCTGAAACGGTCCCGCTGAGGGGCGCCGGGGGCGGCGGGCCGGGCGACCACACGGACAAGGGGTCGCACATGCCGCTGCTCGAACCGAAGCCGGGCGCCCTGCGCCCGGCCCGCCCCGGCGCCCCCGCACCCGACCGCGTCCCCGACCGGACGGCCGCCGGCACCCCGCGGACCCTGCGCGAGGAGCTGACGGCGCTGCTCGGCGCCGAGAAGGTGCTCTGGGAGGTCTCCGACCTCGTCCGCTACGCCACCGATGCCTCCCCGTACCGTTTCGTCCCCCAGGTCGTGGTGGTCGCCGAGGACATCGACGACATCTCCGCGGTCCTCTCCTACGCCCACGGCAGGCAGCGCGAGGTGGTCTTCCGCGCCGCCGGAACCTCCCTCAACGGCCAGGCGCAGGGCGAGGACATCCTCGTCGACGTGCGCCGCCACTGGCGGGCTGTCGAGGTCCTCGACGGAGGCCGCCGCGCCCGGATCCGGCCCGGCACCACCGTCTTCCGGGCCAATGCCGCCCTCGCCCGCCACGGCCGGGTCCTGGGCCCCGACCCGGCCAGCGCCGTCGCCTGCACCCTCGGCGGGGTCGTCGCCAACAACTCCTCCGGGATGACCGCCGGCACGACGAGGAACGCGTACCGCACGCTGTCCTCCCTCACCTTCGTCCTGCCGACCGGCACCGTGGTGGACACCGCCGACCCGCTCGCCGACGAGGAGCTGGCCCGCGCCGAGCCGGCCCTGTGCCGGGGGCTGATGGAGCTCAAGCGGGAGATCGAGGCGGACCCGGCCCTCGTGGCGCGGATCCGGGCCAAGTACGAGATCAAGAACACCACCGGCTACCGGCTCGACGCCTACCTGGACGGCACCACGCCCGTGGAGATCCTGCGCGGGCTGGCGGTCGGCTCCGAGGGCACCCTCGGCTTCATCGCCGAGGTCGTCTTCGACACCCTGCCCCTCGACCGCGAACTCACCAGCGCCCTGCTCTTCTTCCCCTCCCTCCCGGCCGCGGCCGCCGCCGTCCCGCTGTTCAACGAGGCCGGCGCCCTGGCCGTGGAGCTGATGGACGGCAACACCCTGCGCGCCTCGGTGAGCGTCGAGGGGGTGCCCGCCGACTGGGCGGAGCTGCCCAGGGACACCGCCGCCCTGCTGGTGGAGTTCCGCGCCCCCGACGCCGCCGGGCGCGCCGCGCACGAGCGCCGGGCCGCCGCCGTCCTGCCCCGGCTGGAGCTGGTGGCGCCGGTCGCCTCCGTCACCAACGCCTTCACCGCCGACCCGGCCGTCATCGCCGGTTACTGGAAGGCCCGCAAGGCCTTCGTCACCGCCGTCGGCGGAGCCCGGCCGCCGGGCACCACCCTGATCACCGAGGACTTCGCCGTACCCCCGTCACGGCTGGCCGAGGCCTGCGAGGCGCTCCTGGCGCTCCAGGCGGAGCACGGCTTCGACGCGGCCGTCGCCGGGCACGCCGCCCACGGCAACCTGCACTTCCTGCTGGCCTTCGACGCCTCCAGGCCCGGGGACGTCGACCGGTACGCGGCCTTCATGGAGGCCTTCTGCCGGCTCACCGTGGAACGGTTCGACGGCTCGCTGAAGGCCGAGCACTCCACCGGCCGCAACATGGCCCCCTTCCTGGAGCTGGAGTGGGGACCCCGGGCCACCGACCTCATGTGGCGCACCAAGCGGCTGATCGACCCGGAGGGCATCCTCGCCCCGCGGATCCTCCTCGACCGCGACCCGCGAGGACACCTGCGCGGCCTGAAGACCATCCCGCGGGTGGAGGCGGAGGCCGACCCCTGCATCGAGTGCGGGTTCTGCGAACCGGCTTGCCCCAGCGCGGACCTGACGACCAGTCCGCGCCAGCGCATCGTGCTGCGCCGCGAGATGGTGCGCCAGCCGCCCGGCTCCCCGGTCCTCGGGGCGCTGCTCGACGCCTACGGCCACGACGCCGTCGACACCTGCGCGGGCGACTCCACCTGCAAGCTCGCCTGTCCCGTCGGCATCGACACCGGCGCGTTGATGCGGGAGTTCCGCCACCGGCGGCACGGCCCGCGCGAGGAGCGCGCCGCCGCCCTGGCCGCCGAGCGGTTCCGTGCCGTCGAGGCCGCCGCCCGGCTCGCGGTGGCCGTCGCCGACCGGGCAGGCGACCGGGTGCCGGCCGCCCTCACCCGGGCCGCGCGCCGGGTGGTGCGCCCCGACCTGGTGCCGCAGTGGCTGCCGCGGCTGCCCGGGGCCGCGGCGCGGCGGCTGCCGCCGACCCGGCGGGTGGGCGCGGCCGCCGTGTACTACCCGGCCTGCGTCAACCGGATCTTCGGCGGGCCCGCGGACCGTCCCGGGCCCTCGCTGCCCGAGGCGGTGGTCGCCCTGTCGGAGCGGGCCGGGCGGCCGGTGTGGATCCCGCGCGACGTGTACGGCACCTGCTGCGCGACGATCTGGCACTCCAAGGGGTACGAGGCCGGCAACCGGCTGATGGCGAACCGGGTCACGGAGGCCGCCTGGGGATGGACCGCCGGGGGCCGGCTCCCGCTGGTGGTGGACGCTTCCTCCTGCGCCCTCGGCCTCGCCCGGGAGGTGGTCCCGTACCTCGGTGAGGACAACCGGGCCCTGCACGCGGAGCTGCGGATCGTGGACTCCGTCGTGTGGGCCGCCGAGGAGCTGCTGCCGCACCTGGAGGTCCGGCGCAAGATCGGGTCGGCGGTCCTCCACCCCACCTGCTCGATGCGCCACCTGGGGGACGAGGAGCAGCTGCGTGCGGTCGCCGGGGCCTGCGCGGAGGAGGTGGTGGTCCCGGACGACGCGGGCTGCTGTGCCTTCGCGGGCGACCGGGGGATGCTGCACCCCGAGCTCACGGCCTCGGCGACGCGGCGGGAGGCGGCGGAGGTGACGGCGCGGCCGTTCGACGCGTACCTGTCGGCGAACCGGATGTGCGAGGTGGGCATGGAACGGGCCACCGGGCACGCCTACGCCTCGGTGCTGCTCGAACTGGAGCGCGCCACCCGGCCCTGAACCGTTCCGCGCGCTCCGCTCACGCCTTCGCGCGACGCACGCCCCCGGGCCTCCGGGGCGTGCGCGGGCGGCTCCCCCCGCCCGGAAAATTCGATTGCCGGGGGGACGACCGGAAGGCGAACCTTGCGTGGTTTGCACTCACCGAGCCGTGATGGGGCGTCATGCAGATCAGCGACCTTCCGTATCCGGATCCCGGAGTACCCGACGCCCGCTCCGGTCCGCGTTTCCTGTGGTGGCTGGGGCGGGGCCAACTCGGCGGGCAGGCCCGCAGCCTGGCCTGGGGGCTGCTGCACTTCTGCGGTATCGCCGGGCTGCCGTACGCGGTCGGCCTGGGCGTCGAGGCGGCCGTCGACCGCGACGGCGGACGGCTGCTGCTGGTCGGCGGCGTGCTCCTGCTCGTCGGCGCCGCCATCGCGGCCGGGGACGCCATGCTCCACCGCACGGCCGTCACCAACTGGATCACCGCCGCCGCGCGGGTGCAGCAGCTGCTCGCCCGCAAGACGGCCGAGCTGGGCTCCGCCCTCACCCGCCGGGTCGCGGCGGGTGAGGTGGTGGCGGTGTCCACCGGGGACGTGGAGAAGATCGGCTGGTTCGTCGAGGCCGTCTCCCGCTTCCTCGCCGCGGCCTTCGCCGTCGTCGCCATCTGCGTCGGGCTGCTGTTCTACGCACCCTCCATCGGGGTGGTCGTCGCGGCCGGTGTCCCGGTGCTCGCCCTGTCCGTGCTGCCGCTGCTGCCGCGGGCCACGCGGCGTGCCGACGTCCAGCGCGAGAAGGCGGGCAAGGCCACCGAGCTGGCCTCCGACACCGTGGCGGGCCTGCGGGTGCTGCGCGGCATCGGCGGCGAGGAGCTCTTCCTCGACCGCTACCGCGACGCCTCGCAGGAGGTCCGCAGGGCGGCGGTGCGCAGCGCCCGGATGTGGGCGCTGATCGCCGCGGTCCAGGTGCTGTTGCCGGGCGCGCTGATGGTCGCCGTGGTCTGGTACGGCTCCGTGCTCGTCCTGGACGGACGGCTGGCGGTGGGTGAACTCGTCGCCGCCTTCAGCGCGGTGGCCACGATGCTGTATCCGCTGAGGCACTTCGAGGAGATCGCGATGGCGTACTCCTTCTCCCGGCCCTCCGCCGAGCGGGCGGCCCGGGTGCTGTCCCTGACGCGTACGGACGGGGCACCGCAACCCGCCGCCGCGGAGCCGGTGGAGGCGCCTGCTCCGGGCGGGGACCTGTACGACCCGGCGACGGGACTACTGGCCCCGGCCGGGCGGTTCACGGCGGTGGTGTGCGGGGACCCGGACGCGGCGGGCCGGCTCGCGGAGCGGCTGGGCGGGCACGCCGTCCAGGCCGGGGACGGCCCGGGCGCCGCGCCGCCGTCGGTGCTGCTCGGCGGGGTCGCGCTGGACGATCTCGCGCTGGACGCGGCGCGCGGGCTGGTCCTCGTGCAGGACAAGGATCCGGTGCTGCTGTCCGGGACCCTGCGCGAGCTGTTCGACGTGCCTGCGTCGGGCGCCGTCCCAGCGCCTCAGGCGCTGGCGGCGGCGCAGTGCGGGGACGTCCTGGACGCGCTGCTCCAGGCGGCTCCCGACGGGGTGGGCGACGCGATGGACGCCCGGATCACCGAGCGCGGGCGGTCCCTGTCCGGCGGGCAGCGCCAGCGGCTCGCACTGGCGCGGTCGCTGGTCACCGACCCGGAGGTGCTGGTGCTGGACGAGCCGACCTCGGCGGTGGACGCGCACACCGAGGCGCGGATCGCGGACGGGGTGGCCTCCTTGCGCACCGGGCGCACCACCGTGGTGCTGGCGTCCTCGCCCCTGCTGCTGGACCGGGCCGACCGGGTGGTGCTGGTGCACGAGGGCCGGGCCGTGGCGGCGGGCACCCACCGCGAGCTGCTGCGCGGCGAACCCCGCTACCGGGCGGTCGTCACGCGGGAGACGGACGGGGAACAGGGGCGGGCCGCGGAACAGGCGCGGGTCGCGGAACAGGGGCGGGTCGCGGAACCCGCCGGGGAGCTCACAGAGATCGAGGAGTCCGCATGATCGGCGTGGCGCCGCCCGAGTACGATCCGGCGGGCCCCGAGACGGCCGCGACCCTGCCCGTGGGCACGTCGGCGACCGTACGGGGCTATGTGCGCGAACTGCTGCGGCGGCACCGGCGGGCCTTCACGGCGCTGGTGGCGGTCAACGCGGTCGCGGTGGTCGCCTCCATGACCGGCCCGTACCTGCTGGGGCGGGTGGTGGACGGGCTTTCGGCCGGGGAGCGGGAGCTCCATCTGGGGCGCGTGGCGCTGTTGTTCGCGCTGGCGCTGGCCGTGCAGACCTGTTTCGTGCGGCTGGTCCGGCTGCGCGGGGCGATGCTCGGCGAGCAGATGCTGGCCGATCTGCGCGAGGACTTCCTGGTGCGGTCGGTGGGCCTGCCGCCGGGTGTCCTGGAGCGGGCCGGAACCGGTGACCTGCTGTCGCGGATCACCACCGACATCGACCGGCTGGCGAACGCCATGCGCGAGGCCGTGCCGCAGCTGGCCATCGGCGTGGTCTGGGCGGGGCTGCTGTACGGGGCGCTCGCGGTGACCGCGCCCCAGCTGGCGCTGGCCGCGCTGGTGGCGCTGCCGGTCCTGGTCGCCGGCTGCCGCTGGTACTTCCGGCGGGCGCCCTCGGCGTACCGGTCGGAGGCCGCCGGGTACGCGGCGGTCGCGGCGGTGCTGACGGAGACGGTCGACGCGGGGCGGACGGTGGAGGCGCACCGCCTGGGCGGGCGCCGCATCGCCCTGTCGGAGCGGCGGATCAAGGAGTGGACGGCCTGGGAGCGGTACACGCTGTTCCTGCGGACCGTGCTCTTCCCCGTCGTCAACGTCACCTATGTGACGATCCTCGGAGCGGTGCTGCTCATCGGCGGGTACTGCGTGCTGCGCGGCTGGATGTCGGTCGGCCAGCTGACCACGGGCGCGCTGCTGGCGCAGATGATGGTCGACCCGATCGGGCTGATCCTGCGCTGGTACGACGAGCTCCAGATCGCCCAGGTGTCACTGGCGCGGCTGGTGGGCGTGCGCGAGATTGAACCGGCCGCGGGTGACCGGGCGGTGGCCCCGGAAGGCCGGGACGTCCGGGCGGACGAGGTGCGGTTCGGCTACCGGGAGGGCGTGGACGTGCTGCACCGGGTGTCGATGTCCGTGCCGCCGGGCACCCGGATGGCGCTGGTCGGCCCTTCGGGCGCGGGCAAGTCCACCCTGGGCCGGCTGCTGGCGGGGATCTACGCGCCGCGGACCGGGGAGGTCACGCTCGGCGGGGCGCGGCTGTCGCGGATGCCGGCGGAGCGGGTGCGTGAACACGTGGCGCTGGTCAACCAGGAGCACCACGTCTTCACGGGGTCCCTCCGGGACAACCTGCGGCTGGCCCGGACGGGCGCGCAGGACGGCGAACTGTGGGCGGCGCTGGGCGCGGTGGACGCCGACGGGTGGGCACGCGCCCTGGAGTCGGGGCTGGACACGGAGGTGGGCTCGGGCGGCACCGCGCTGACCCCGGCGCAGGCGCAGCAGATCGCGCTGGCCCGCCTGGTGCTGGCGGACCCGCACACGCTGGTCCTGGACGAGGCGACCTCGCTGCTCGATCCCAGGGCGGCCCGGCATCTGGAGCGGTCGCTGGCGCGGGTGCTGGACGGCCGGACGGTCATCGCGATCGCCCACCGGCTGCACACCGCGCACGACGCGGACGTGATCGCGGTGGTCGAGGGCGGCCGGATCAGCGAACTCGGCTCGCACGACGAACTGGTGGCGGCCGACGGGGCCTACGCGGCCCTGTGGCGCTCCTGGCACGGCTGACCGGGGCGCCGGCGGCGCCGGGGCCGGGGCCGGGGCCGGGGCCGGGGCCGGGGCCGGGGCCGGGGCCGGGGCCGGGGCCGGGGCCGGGGCCGGGGCCGGGGCCGGCTAGATGAAGCCCAGGGCCGAGGCGCCGCCGATACCGCCCAGGAGCATGAACACCGGCATGAGGACCTTCAGCTCCACCCAGCTGCCCGCCCGGAAGCGCATCGCCTTCGGCGGGCCGACCGCGTACCAGCGCTTGCCCTTGATCGGCAGGGGCCACAGGACCGGGCAGCCGGAGACGGTCAGCGCGTCCCCGATGTCGTGGACGAGGGCGCCGAGCAGGATCGGCAGGCCGAGCCACAGGTACTCCTGCCCGGGGCCGGAGAACAGCCAGCCGGCGCCGTTGCCCGGCTGGTCGAGGACTCCGGCCAGGATCCAGGCGCTGGTCGCGCCGAGCAGCCAGACCAGGATGTCGCTGGACATCCGCGCCGCCCGCCACAGCAGGCCCTCGACGGCCAGCACCAGGTGGACGAAGAGGAGCGCCAGCACGCCCCAGCGGTCGAAGCTCACGGCCAGCGCGGAGGAGCCGGCGCCTATGAGGACCGCCCACAGCCAGGTGTGGGTCAGGGTGCGGTGACCGCCGCTGCGCCGGGCGTCGCGCGGCGAGCGGGTCGCCTTGTAGACGGCGTAGGAGATCTTGTCAACCACCTCGCACAGGCCCCGGGACAGCGGCCCGAAGGCTCGGGAGATGGTCGCCGACTTGTGGTCGAGGTCGGGGGCGAGAGCCGCGCCGGCGCAGATCAGTGCTCCGACGACCAGCACCGGCCAGGGCATCGGGTGTCCGGCGGCCGCGGTCGCGGCGCCCACCCCCAGCCAGGCCGCCGCCCCGGACAGTGAGTGCGCCGGACCCATCATGCTCGTTCCCCGCCCCGGTCCTGTCGTGGCGCGGCCCCTTCGACGTCTTCGGTCGGGCCGCCTCGACGGCCCAGGGTACCGGCGATGATCTTCTTTCCGTCCGCCGGTTCCCCCTTCCGGCGGGAAGCCAGGCAAGATGGGGGCGTGACCCTCATTGATCAGCTCCCGCCGACCGCCGACCCCGATGCCCTCTTCGAGGCTTTCTCCTCGTGGGCGGAGGACCAGGGCATCACCCTGTACCCGGCGCAGGAGGAGGCGCTGATCGAGGTCGTCTCGGGCGCGAACGTGATCCTTTCGACCCCGACCGGCTCCGGCAAGAGCCTCGTGGCGGCGGGTGCGCACTTCACCGCGCTGGCCCAGGACAAGGTCACCTTCTACACCGCCCCGATCAAGGCGCTGGTGTCGGAGAAGTTCTTCGACCTGTGCAAGCTCTTCGGCACCGAGAACGTCGGCATGCTCACCGGCGATGCCTCGGTGAACGCGGACGCCCCGGTGATCTGCTGCACCGCCGAGGTGCTGGCCTCCATCGCCCTGCGCGACGGCAAGTACGCCGACATCGGCCAGGTCGTGATGGACGAGTTCCACTTCTATGCGGAGCCGGACCGCGGCTGGGCCTGGCAGATCCCGCTGCTGGAGCTGCCGCAGGCGCAGTTCGTCCTGATGTCGGCGACGCTCGGCGACGTGAAGCGGTTCGAGGAGGACCTGACCCGGCGCACCGGCCGGCCGACCTCGGTGGTCCGCTCCGCGACCCGGCCCGTGCCGCTGTCGTACGAGTACGTGACCACGCCGATCACCGACACCATCACCGAGCTGCTGGAGACCCGGCAGGCGCCGGTCTACATCGTGCACTTCACGCAGGCCCAGGCGGTCGAGCGGGCGCAGTCGCTGATGAGCATCAACATGTGCACCCGCGAGGAGAAGGACAAGATCGCGGAGCTGATCGGCAACTTCCGTTTCACCACGAAGTTCGGCCAGAACCTCTCCCGCTACGTCCGCCACGGGATCGGCGTGCACCACGCGGGCATGCTGCCCAAGTACCGGCGGCTGGTGGAGAAGCTGGCCCAGGCCGGCCTCCTGAAGGTGATCTGCGGTACCGACACCCTCGGCGTCGGCGTCAACGTCCCCATCCGCACGGTGCTGTTCACCGCGCTCACCAAGTACGACGGCAACCGCGTGCGCACGCTGCGGGCCCGCGAGTTCCACCAGATCGCCGGTCGCGCGGGCCGCGCGGGCTTCGACACGGCCGGGTTCGTGGTCGCGCAGGCGCCGGAGCACGTCATCGAGAACGAGAAGGCCCTCGCGAAGGCCGGCGACGACCCGAAGAAGCGCCGCAAGGTGGTCCGGAAGAAGGCTCCCGAAGGCTTCGTCGCCTGGTCGGACACCACTTTCGAGAAGCTGATCGCCGCCGATCCGGAACCGCTGACCTCCCGCTTCAAGGTCACCAACATCATGCTGCTGTCGGTGATCGCCCGTCCGGGCGACGCCTTCCAGGCGATGCGCAGCCTGCTGGAGGACAACCACGAGCCGCGCAAGGCGCAGCTGCGGCACATCCGCCGGGCCATCGCGATCTACCGGTCGCTGCTGGACGGCGGTGTCGTGGAGAAGCTGGACACCCCGGACGCCGAGGGCCGCACCATCCGGCTGACCGTCGACCTCCAGCAGGACTTCGCGCTGAACCAGCCGCTGTCCACCTTCGCACTGGCCTCCTTCGACCTGCTGGACCCGGAGTCCCCGTCCTACGCGCTGGACATGGTCTCGGTGGTGGAGTCCACGCTGGACGACCCGCGCCAGATCCTCGCGGCCCAGCAGAACAAGGAGCGCGGCATCGCCGTCGGCGCGATGAAGGCGGACGGGATCGAGTACGAGGAGCGGATGGAGCGGCTCCAGGAGGTCAGCTATCCCAAGCCGCTGGAGGAGCTGCTGGTCCACGCCTACGACGTGTACAGCAAGAGCCACCCCTGGGTCCGCGACCACCCCGTCTCCCCGAAGTCGATCATCCGCGACATGTACGAGCGGGCGATGACCTTCACCGAGTTCACCTCTTTCTACGAGCTGGCCCGCACCGAGGGCATCGTGCTGCGATACCTGGCCGGCGCGTACAAGGCCCTCGACCACACCATTCCCGACGACCTGAAGTCGGAAGACCTGGAGGACCTGATCGCCTGGCTGGGCGAGCTGGTCCGGCAGGTGGACTCCAGCCTGCTCGACGAGTGGGAGCAGCTGGCGAACCCGGAGGTGGAGACGGCGGAGCAGGCCCAGGAGAAGGCCGACCAGGTCAAGCCGGTCACGGCCAACGCCCGCGCCTTCCGCGTGCTGGTCCGCAACGCGATGTTCCGCCGGGTGGAGCTGGCGGCCCTGGACCACGTCGACCATCTGGGCGAGCTGGACGCCGACTCCGGCTGGGACGCCGACGCCTGGGGCGAGGCCATGGACGGGTACTGGGACGAGTACGACGACCTGGGCACCGGCCCCGACGCGCGCGGCCCCAAGCTCCTGCAGATCGAGGAGGACCCGGCGCACGGCCTGTGGCGCGTCCGCCAGACCTTCGCCGACCCGAACGGCGACCATGGCTGGGGCATCAGCGCCGAGGTCGACCTCGCCGCGTCCGACGAGGAGGGCCGGGCCGTCATCCGGGTCACCTCGGTCGGCGAGCTCGGCTCGCTCTGACCTCCCCCGGACCCCGTCCGGGGGAACCCCCGACCCGCACGCCACCCGGCCGGGCGGCCCCGCCCGGCCCGCCGGCACCGCCGGACACGACAGTGGAGAGCCCCTGATGACGAACCCCGCCGAGAGACTGGTCGATCTGCTCGACCTGGAGCAGATCGAGGTCAACATCTTCCGGGGGGCCAGCCCCCAGGAATCCCTCCAGCGCGTGTTCGGCGGGCAGGTCGCCGGCCAGGCGCTGGTCGCGGCAGGCCGGACCACCGAGGGCGACCGCCCCGTCCACTCCCTCCACGCGTACTTCCTGCGCCCGGGGATTCCCGGGGTGCCCATCGTGTACCAGGTGGAACGGGTGCGTGACGGGCGCTCCTTCACCACGCGCCGGGTCACCGCCGTCCAGCAGGGCAAGACCATCTTCAACCTGACCGCCTCCTTCCATCACCCGGAGGAGGGCAGCATCGAGCACCAGCTGCCTCCCCGCCTCGACTTCCCGCACCCGGACGCGCTCCCGAAGGTCGCGGACGAGATCCGCGAGCACCTGGGCGCACTGCCCGAGGCCCTGGAGCGGATGGCCCGCCGCCAGCCCTTCGACATCCGGTACGTGGACCGGCTCCGCTGGACCCCGCAGGAGCTCAAGGACGCCGATCCGCGCAGCGCGGTGTGGATGCGGGCGGTCGGCCCCCTGGGCGACGACCCGCTCGTGCACACCTGCGCCCTCACCTACGCCAGTGACATGACCCTCCTCGACGCCGTGCGCATCCCCGTGGAGCCGCTGTGGGGCATGCGCGGTTTCGACATGGCCTCCCTGGACCACGCCATGTGGTTCCATCGGCCGTTCCGGGCGGACGAGTGGTTCCTGTACGACCAGGAGTCACCCATCGCACACGGCGGCCGGGGCCTGGCCCGCGGCCGGATCTACGACCTGGAGGGCAGGCTGCTGGTCTCCGTGGTCCAGGAGGGCCTCTTCCGTCCGTACCCCGCGGAGAAGGCACGGCCGGCCGTGTCCCCCCAGTAGGCCGGGGCGGCCCGGCCCTCCTCACCCCTCCCCTCCCGTACCGAAGAACTGAGCTCACCCATGACCAGCCCGGTCCTCCCCTGCCCCTGCGGGCTGCCCGCCGCCTACCCGGCTTGCTGCGGCCGCTTCCACTCGGGCGCCCGGCAGGCGCCGACCGCCGAACTGCTGATGCGCTCACGCTTCAGCGCCTTCGCTCTCGGCGACACCGCCTACCTGCTGCGGTCCTGGCACCCCTCGACCCGCCCCGCCCGGCTCGACCTCGATCCGGACCAGCGCTGGGAGCGGCTGGAAATCCTCGCGACCGAGCGCGGCGGGATCTTCGAGACCGAGGGCTCGGTGGAGTTCCGCGCCCACTACCGAGAGGGCGGCCACACGGGATCGCTGCACGAGCACAGCGCCTTCTCCCGGGAAGCCGGCGCCTGGGTCTACGTCGGCCCCCTCTCCCCCGTCGAGTTCGACTGACCCCGTGCCCCGCTCAGGGCGAACTCCAGGCTGGCACGGTACCGGCCGGCCTCTTCGGGCTGCTCCGTCAGCAGCAGGGGCCGGGCCACCGCCGCGGCCGCCGGGACCTGCGGGTGACCGTAGGGCGGGGGCGGCGCGAGCGCCGCGAGCACGATGCGCTCCGCCGGGTCGGGAACGGCGGCCAGCACCTCCTCCTCCGGGAGCACGGAGGCCAGCACGGCCGCCCGCTCCCAGGGATCGGCGGTCCGTCTCAGCAGCAGTCCCACATGCCGCTCCCGCCACCTGCGCGGGCGAAGGTCCGCTCCGGCGGCCACCAGTTCCCGGTCCTGGGGCGGTGCGGCCCCGCTCAGCAGCCCCGGCTCCCAGGCGGCGAACGCCCGCAGCTCGGCCGCCAGGTAGAGCCAGACGAGGGCCCGGTAGCGGTTGACCCGGTAGCCGACGGGGCTGAGGTGCCCGCACCGGGCGAGCCGGGTGAACCGGGTCGGCCCGGTCCCGAGCACCCGGGCCCCGTGGTCCGCGCCCGCCACCGTCTCCACCTGCGCCCGGAGCGCATCCGGATGTCCCCGCCGCGCCTTGACCCGCTCCAGCTCGGCCCTGGCGAAACGGGCGGCACCGCCCGCGGCCCGGGGACCGGGGCGCACCAGCCCGAGCTGGACGGCCCGGGCGAACTCTCCCCGCCCCAGGCCCAGTTCCACCGCGGCCCGGGCCCCGCCGAGCAGCGGCTCCGGCCGCGCGTCCTCCCGTAGAGCCGCCCCGACGGGCGCGCACTGCCTCGCTTCCACCTTCATCACGGTCCTCCCCCACGACTGGCGACCGCCCATGGCGATCACTCTGTGTGAAGACCGTAACCGAGCGCTACGACATCGCGCCGGGCCTGTGGACAACTCTCGTCATGCGCCGCTCAACCCCCGGTGATCCGGCGCTCCGCCACTCCCAGGTGCTCTCCCACCCGGTTCACCAGCAGCGTCATCTCGTACGCAACCTGCACGATGTCAGCCTCGGCGGCGCTCAGCGCGCACAGGCTGCTGCCCGAGCCCGCCGCCACCACGAAGAGGAAACCCTCGTCGTACTCGACCATCGTCTGGCGCACCTCACCCGCCCGGAAGTGCCGCCCGGACCCCTTCGCCAGGCTCTGCAGCCCCGCCGCTACCGCTGCGAGGTGTTCGGAGTCCTCCCGCGCCAGGCCCGCGCTCGCCGCCGTCACCAGCCCGTCGTTCGACAGCACCACCGCGTGGCGGACCTGCGGGACCCTGCGCGTCAGATCGTCCAGCAACCAGTCGAGCTGCTTGTCCAGTGCCATTTTCAGCCCCTCCCCGTTGACCCGGCCGACGTGGCCGCGCCCTCCCCGCGTGGTCCTGCCGCAAGCCTTCCCCACCAGGGGCTTTCCGGCAAGGAGATGGACGCATGGCACGGAAGATGACTCAAGAGGAATGGCGGGCGTCCCTCCGGCCCCCGTCCGCCGCCGGGAAGCCACCCCGGGCGGACGCGGACGGAAGCCCGCACATCGCTCCCATCCGGTCCCTTCCCGACAGCGGCCACACCGTGCCCACCACCGGCGGTGACACCGTCAAGAGCCGGATTCCGGCCCTTCACACGGAACCGGCCTGCGGGCCCACCGAGTCCAGCAGCCGGGCGGTGTGCACCCGTCCCGCGTACTCCACCAGCCGGATCAGCACTTCCTTCCCCGAATCCCGGTCCCGCGCGTCACACAGCACCACCGGCGTGCCCTGCTCCAGGTCCAGCGCCCGCGCGACCTCGTCCGCCCCGTAACGCCTGGCGTCGGTGAAGCAGTTGACGGCGACCACGAAGGGGATCCGGCGGTGCTCGAAGTAGTCCACCGCCGGGAAGCAGTCCTCCAGCCGCCGGGTGTCGGCGAGCACCACCGCCCCGAGCGCCCCCTGCGAGAGCTCGTCCCACAGGAACCAGAAGCGGTCCTGGCCCGGCGTCCCGAACAGGTACAGCGACAGCCCGGCCCGGATGGTGATCCGCCCGAAGTCCATGGCCACGGTGGTGGTCGTCTTCCGGTCCACCCCGCCGGTGTCGTCGACCAGTTCACCCGCCTCGCTGAGCAGCTCCTCCGTACGCAGCGGACGGATCTCGCTGACCGCGCCCACCAGCGTGGTCTTGCCCACCCCGAACCCGCCCGCCACCAGGATCTTCAACGCCAGCGCGGCCAGGTCCCCGTCGCCCGCGGGATCCCGCTTCTGCGCCGGTCCGTTGTCGTGCAGTCCCCTCACAGCGCCCTCAATCCCTCGATGACTTCCCGCAGAATCCGCAGTTCCGGCAACCGGGCGGGCGGCACCGGACGGCTGACCTTCACGTGCCCCGCCTCGAGCAGGTCCCCCAGCAGCACCCGCACCACGCCCACCGGAAGGTCCGCCTCGGCGGCGAGCTCCGCGACCGACTGGGTCTCGGCGCGGCAGAGCCCCAGCAGGGCCCGGTGTTCGGGCTCCAGCAGCGACTCGTCCCCCGCCCCCGCGCCCCCGGGACCGACCGCGACGAGGGCGATCAGGTCGAAGCGGACCCCGTGGGGCCCGGGTTTCGTCCGCCCTCCCGTCATGGCGTACGGGCGGACCAGGGGACCCGCCTCGCCGTCGTACCACCGGCCGTCCATGTTCCGGCCCGCCGCTCTCACCCGGCGGCCGGCGGGTGGGAGGCCGCGAACCGGGGCGGGGTGTAGAGGTGTTCGCCGACCCGCTTGACCAGGCGGGCCATCTCGTAGGCGATCAGGCCGATGTCCGCGCCGGCGGTGCTGAGCACGGCCAGACAGGAGCCGTCCCCGGCGGCCGCGACGAAGAGGAACCCCTCGTCCATCTCCACCAGGGTCTGGCGCACGCCCCCGGCGTGGAAGTGCCGGCCCGCGCCCTTGGCCAGGCTGTGGAAGCCGGAGGCGACGGCGGCCAGGTGCTCGGCGTCCGCCCGGCTCAGCGCGCTGGAGGAGCCGACCGCGAGCCCGTCGTTGGACAGGAGCACCGCGTGCCGGACCTCGCGGACCCGTCTGACCAGCTCGTCGAGCAGCCAGTCCGGCTCCCCGCTCCGGCGGACGCCTTCGGGGCCCGCCCTGTGGTGTTCGATCATCACACTTCTCCTTCGCTGCCTGAATGGGGTGATTCGTCCCGGGAGCCGCGCGCCCAGCCGGCCCGGTAGGCCGCCATCCGGTCCCGCGCCTGCTCCGGGCTCCGGCCCGGCGGCTCCTGCGCGGGCAGCGTCCCCGGCGGGGTCAGGTCGGCGGAGACCTCGCGCAGCTGCGGGACCAGGCTGGCCTGGCGCACGCGGCGCGGCAGTTCGGCCACCGGTTCCACGGAGGGCGGCGGGGCGGGTGGGGCAGGTGGCGCCGGGCGGGCGCCGGGCGCCGGGGCCGCCGCGGATACCGGGTCGGCACGCCCCTCCCCGCCGCCCGGCCCGCGCGGCCGGAGCGCCGCCACCGGGGCGGGGAACGGCTCCCCCGGCCCGGCACCGGAGCGCACGGCGGGCCCGGGGCCGGGACGCATGGCGGGCCCGGGCGGCGCAGCAGGGGCGGGTCCCCGTCCGGCGGGCCCGGGGCCGGCGGGGCGAGGTCCCGCAGCCGGCGACCCGGCCGGCTCTGGCCCGGCAACGGTCGGCCGCCTGTCACCGGCCGGCCCGGCACCCGCCGTCCCGGGGTCCGGCACCGCCTCGATGGCGCCCTGGAGCAGGGACAGCGGCAGCAGCACCACGGCGGTCGTGCCCCCGTACGGCGAGGGCCGCAGGTGCACCCGGATGCCGTGCCGGGCGGAGAGCCGGCTGACCACGAAGAGCCCGAGCCGGTCGCTGTCGAACAGGTCGAGGTCCTCGCACTGCTCGATCCGCCGGTTCGCCCCGGCAAGGGCCTCGCGGCCCATGCCGAGCCCGCGGTCCTCGACCTCCAGCACGTAACCGGCGCCGACGGGTTCGCCGCTGACCCGGACCTTGGTGTGGGGCGGGGAGAACTGGGCGGCGTTCTCGATCAGTTCGGCGAGGAGGTGCGTGAGGTCGGCGACGGATCCGCCCGCGACGGAGGTCTCGGCGAGCCCGCGCACCTCCACCCGCGGGTAGTCCTCGATCTCGGAGACGGCCGCGCGCACCACGTTCGTCAGCGGTACGGGCATCCGCCAGGCCCGGCCGGGGGCGGCGCCGGAGAGGATGATCAGGCTCTCGGCGTGGCGGCGCATCCGGGTCGTGAGGTGGTCGAGCCGGAAGAGGTCACCGAGCTCGCCCGGGTCGTCGGCCCGGCGCTCCATCGAGTCGAGCAGGCTGAGCTGTTTGTGGACCAGGACCTGGCTGCGGCGGGCCAGGTTGACGAAGACTCCGCTGACCCCGCCGGCGAGTTCGGCCCGTTCGACGGCAGCGCCGAGTGCGGCCCGGTGGACGGTGGACAGGGCCTCCCCGACCTGGGTGATCTCGTCCTCGGCGGGCGGGCCGGACGGGGCCTCGGCCTCGATGTCGATCTCGTCGGACCGGCCCGCGCGGATCCTGTCCATGGCCTGCGGGAGCTTGTGGTGGGCGATCTCCAGGGCCGAGTCGCGCAGCGAGACCAGTTCGACGACCAGGAAGCGGCCGATGCGCACGGAGATCACGAGCGTGACGGCGACGGCGGCCAGGCCCAGCAGCACGGCGGCCCCGGCCGGGCTGAGGGCGGCCTCGGTGAGCGGGTCGGCGTGCGGTGCGGTCTCGGCGTGCGCCGCCTGGCGGATCTCGCGCAGGGAGCTGCCGATGCTCGTGTACGTGCCGTCCCAGCCCGGCGGTGTGCCGCGGGACTCCTTCGCGGCGGCGGGGGCACCGGCGCCCGTGGCCGTCGGCGTCAGGGCCTTGTCCTCCGCCGCGGTGAGCTCGCTGTAGGCGGCGCTCTGGGCCACCGACTCCCACACCGCCCGCTGGCCCGGGGGCAGGTCCCCGGCGGCGGCCGCGGTCATCGCGCGGCGGGATTCGACAGCGGCCGTCAGGCGGCGCTGTGCGTCGGCGCCGCGGGCGCCCGGCAGGGCGAGCAGCGCGTCCTCCCGGGAGAGGAGTTCGCCGGCCCGGGCGAAGTCGAGCAGGACCCGGGCCTCCGCGCCGAGCTCGGGGTGCGCCCCGCCGGACAGGGCGCCTTCGACGGCCAGGGCGGCGTCGGCCACGCGGGTGTACGTCTCGTAGGCGCCGTCAGGGGTGGCACGGCGGTCGGTGACGTCCTTGCGGGCGGAGCCGAGCGCCTCCGCGTCGGCGACGAAGGCGGCGAGCCGGACCACGGTGTCGGCGCGGTAGTCACCGGTGTCGGCGACGGTGTGGCGATCGCCCAGGCGCAATCGCCGGACGGCCGCATCGGTCCGCCGGGCCTGCCCCTCGAGGGCGGAGGCCTGGTCGGAGGCGGGGTCGGCCAGGAAGCGGACGGCTGCGCGGCGTTCGGCCTGGATCTCGGTGAGGGCGGCGGCGACGGGCGTGCGTATCTCGGCGTCGACCTGCCGGACGCGGCCGAGGCGGACGATGTCCTGGGCGGCGCTGACGGTGGCAAAGCCCCAGAGTGCGAGCAGCGAGACCACCGGGACCATCAGCAGCGAGACGATCTTCGCCCGGACGGTGGCGGGCCGCCGCCGGAGCCCGGGCTTCGCCGGGCTCCCGTCGCCGGCCCCCCGGCCGGGGCTCGCGGGCGCTGCCGCCTCCTCGGCAGGGGCACCGGCATGGGCGCGGCGGCCGCGCGGCGGGGGCGCGGGCGGCCGCGGCACCGCCGGGTCCGGTCTTCTGCGGGGTGTGCGCATGGGCTCCTCGTTCCGGGGCGGTACGTCTGGGCGGGGCGCGGGGTCAGCGGGAGGGGGCGGGACGGTCCGCCGGCGGCCGTCCGGGGCGCGGTGCGTAGGCGGCGGCGGGGAGCCGGGCCGGAGCCGGACCGGAGGCCCGGCCGGACGCGGTGCCGGGGCCAGGACCGGGAGCGGCAGCGGCAGCGGCACCAGGAGCAGCGGCCCGCACCGGCAGCGCCCGCTCGTCGCCCGTCGGGGACAGGGCGACGAAAGCGGCGGTGACGAACAGGTACGAGCCGAGCCCGACCGCGAGGGGGAAGATGAACTGGAGCGCGGTGGCCCCGGGCAGCGGCTCGGCCGAGGGGGTCACACGGACGGTGACGGCCATCATCCCGGTGTAGTGCATGCTGCTGACGGCCGCGCCCATGAGGAGGGACGCGCCGGTCACCGCCAGCGGCGAGCTGATGTGCAGGGCGGCCCAGAGCGCGGCGGTCGCGGCCACGACGGCGATGGCGATCGAGATCCCGACGACCAGGGGGTCGTAGGCGACCCTGCCGTGCAGGCGCAGGGCCGCCATCCCGAGGTAGTGCATGCTCGCGACGCCGAGACCGGTGGTGAGGCCGCCGAGGACCAGGGAGCGGCCGCGGTCCCGGCCGTAGCCGACGGCGAAGAGCCCGGCGCCGACGACGAGCACGGCGACGAGGAGGCTCAGGAGGGTCAGCGGCACGTTGTAGTGGATCTCGGTGCCGGTGATGTGGAAGCCCAGCATGGCGATGAAGTGCATCGTCCAGATGCAGGTGGCGAAGGCCGAGGCCGCGGTGAGCAGCCAGTTGCGGCGCGAGGGGCCCGTCGCGGCGAGCGCGCGGACGGTGCAGCGCAGGCCGAGGGCGGCGCCGATCGAGGCCATCACGTACGACAGCGCGGGTGTCAGCCAGCCATAGGCGGCGTGGTCCAGGTGTCCCATGGCCACGGGACGCTAGTCCGGGTGAGGGGACGAACACGGGGCGCATTTCGAAAGCCGCTGGAACTGCTGGAATATGACAGACATACGTTCATCTGCGACCACGACGGACGACAGCTTGCACACGGGCCACATCGGGTGGGGAATCATGGGTGCATGAGCACTGTGAACCGGATGAGCGAGGACCGCACGCGCGTACAGGAGTTCTTCGGGGCGCGGGCGGACGCCTGGGACGAGAAGTTCCCGGAGGACGGCCCCGCCTTCGCGAGGGCCGTCGCCGAGTTCGGCGTCGGGCCCGGCGACCGGGTCCTCGACGCGGGCTGCGGGACCGGGCGGGCGCTGACCCCGCTGCGCGCGGCCGTCGGACCTGCCGGGACGGTGCTCGGCGTGGACCTCACCGAGCGGATGCTGGCCGCGGCTCGGCGGGCGGGACGGGGGGCGGACGGGACGCTGCTGCGGGCGGACGTAGCCCGGCTGCCGCTGCGCGACGGGGCCCTGGACGCGGTGTTCGCGGCCGGGCTCATCGCGCACCTGCCCGAACCGGCGGCGAACCTGCGCGAGCTCGCCCGTGTGGTCCGCCCCGGCGGCCGGCTCGCGCTGTTTCACCCGATCGGGCGAGCCGCGCTGGCCGCGCGCCACGGCCGCGAGCTGACCCCGGACGATCTGCGGGCCGAGCAGAACCTCGGCCCGCTGCTGTCCGGTTCCGGCTGGGAGATGACCTCGTACGCGGACGAGGACGCCCGCTTCCTGGCCCTGGCCGTCCGCCGCGCCTGAGCGCCCTTTCCCCGTCTTTTACGTCGGCACGCGCGGCGGGGTCCCCGCCGAAACCCGGGGGCTACGCCGGAGGCTGGGCATCCGCCCCGGCCGGGCGGCGCGGGTGGGGCACGGGGCAGCCCCCGGCCCCGGGCACAGGGAACGTGCCGAGCTCGCCCACGTCGTAGCCGTGGGGGTAGCCCTTGATCTCCGGGTTCTGGCGTGCGTAGTGCGGGGCCTTCCGGGGCGGCAGCAGCCGTACCGCCCGGCCGCGCAACCGCAGGGCGCCGTGCACCAGGCGGCTGAGCGCGGGGTGGGGGCGCTCGTACCGGAAGGCGCTCAGCAGCGGCTCGTCCAGGAGGGCGCGGCTCGCGCGGAGCACGGCGGGGGCGAGGGGCGCCGGGTACCAGGAGGCCATCAGGCCCAGGGTGGAGTCGGCGACCGCGCGGCCCCCCTCGTCCCAGCCGAAGTGGGCCTCCTCGTAGGCGTCGAGGGTGGCCTCGAACTCCTCGTAGGAGCCCGGAACGTCCTTGATGCCCAGGTGCTTGCCGAGCGTCGCGTAGTAGTGGGCGCAGGCGCGGCGCTCGTGGTGGGTCAGCGGGCGCCAGCCGTAGGCGTCGATCCAGCGCGACGGGATCACCACGAACGTGCACAGGACGTAGCGCATGTCGTCGTCGGAAATGTCGTAGCTGCGGTGCATCTGGTTGACGCGGCGGATCGCCGTGCGGGCCGTGTCGTGGTCGAAGCCGTGCTCCACGACCGCGTCGAGGAGCAGTGCGGTGTCGTCGTAGCGCTTCTGGGGGCGCTCGGTGAACTCGGCGGTCTCGGCGAGCAGGCTCCCGATGCTCGGGACCGCGTAGGTGCGGAAGAGGGCGAGCTCCAGGGCGCGGCTGAAGTCCCAGGGGAATTCGTAGGTGGCGGTGAGCCGGTAGATGGCGAGGAAGTCCTTCTCGGGGTCGAGCCGGAGGATCTCCTTCAGCCGGTCGTAACGCTGCACCGGTCTCCCTTTCTGTGGCGGGTGCCCAACTCTACGTGCAGGTAGAGGGCTTGAAAATCGCCGCCCGCCGGGTCTCGACGCGCGAGTTACCGCCTGGTTAGGGTGCGCCGACGAGACTGCGATCGGGAGGCCAGGTGTCGGACGAGGAGGGCGGGGGCTCGCTGTACGTGCTGAGCGCCGTGCTGCTGACCCCCACGCAGTTCCCGGCGTTGCTCGGCGACGACTTCCCGGAGGCCTGCTCGCTGCTGGGCGTGGCGCCCACCGCCGAGGGGTACGGGCTCGTGCTCGGGCAGGACGAGGAGGGCGCCCGGTGGACGGTCGTGGTGGACGACGTCTCGCTCGTGGCCGCCGCCATCGCCTCCTGGGACTGCGGCATGGAGTACGAGCTGTCGCCCGACGAGCGGACGGTCGTGCTGTCGCTGGCGGGCTGGCCGCTGGAGCTGACCGTGTCCACGCCCGGCATCCCCGCGCCGCACGACCCGGAGCGGGGCGCGGACGGCACCGGGCGGGTGCCGCTCGCGCCGCCCTCGGCCGACACCTGGGGGCCGGTGCAGCGGCGGCTGGGCGCCGACCAGATCGCCCGGGAGTGGGCGGACTGGCGCGAGCGCGTGGCGGAGGACGGCGGCGCCGCTGCCGCCGCGCACCCGGGGCTGGCGCGGGCGCTGCGGGAGGCGGTGGACTACACCCGGCAGCCGCCTCCGCCGGGGCGGGTCCGGTCGGCCTTCGCGGGTGAGGGCGTACGGACCTTCCGGGCGGACGGGCCCGGCTGGTCGCTGGTCGCCCGGACCGGCGACGCCGCCTTCGTGCTGCTGGACGAGGAGCCGGGCGGGGTGCTGGCGGTGCCCCGCGAGGCGGCGGACGGGCTGCCCGGACTTTCCGGCCTGCTGGAGGCGCTGGACCGCGTCGCCGTGCGGCCGGCCTGACCACTTCGACCGGGTGCCGGTGGAGAAGATCGAGACCGGTGCCCGGCACCCCCGGGGGAACCGGGACTGGCCGCTGGTCGGCATCTTCGCCCAGCGCGGGAAGAACCGGCCCAACCGGCTCGGCGTCTCGCGGTGCCGGGTGGTGACCCCGGCGCTCGGCCTCAAGCCGTGCATGGAGGAGTTCGGCCCGCGGGGCGAGGTCCACCAGCCGGAGTGGGCGACGGCCCTGATGCGCGACTGCTACTGACGCGACCGCTGCCGGGCCGGGCCGCTCGGGCGTGCCTGTCCGCTCAGACGCGGTCGAGCGGTATGTGCGGCAGCGGCGGGAGGGTGACCTTGATGGAGTCGCCGGGGCGGACCCTGCCGCCCTGCTGGACCACGCCCATGATCCCCGCCTTGCGGACCACCCTGCCCTCCTGGTCCCGGCCGACGACCTGCTTGAGGAGTCCGTCCTGGAAGGCGTTGATCTGCGGGCACGGGTTGCGCAGCCCCGTCACCTCGACGACCGCCCGCTCGCCGATGCCCAGCAGGGTGCCCTTCGGCAGGGCCAGGAGGTCTATGCCCTCGGTGGTGACGTTCTCCCCGAGCTGACCGGGCGCGACGCTGAAGCCGGCCCGGGCGACCTCGTCGAAGAGCTCCCGGTGGATCAGGTGCACCTGCCGGAGGTTGGGCTGCGTCGGGTCCTGGGCCACGCGCGAGCGGTGCTTGACCGTGACCCCCGCGTGCACGTCTCCCTCGACTCCGAGACCGGTGAGCAGGGTGATGCTCTCCCGGTTCGGCTTCGTGAAGGAGTACTCGCCGTTGCTGCTGACCGCCGCGACCTGCGCCGTGGTGGTGTCGTTCATCTCCTTGCTCCCCCCTGCCGCTGTCAGCGGCCGATCCTCTTCCTCGACATGCCCCGCACCCGACGCCTCTGGGAGGGGTCCAGGAGCAGGTAGGCCAGCACCGGGACCCCGATCAGGACCGCGAGCGCCGGCCAGAAGCCGAACAGCCAGAACAACACGACCGCCGCCGCGACCGCGACGACCGCGGTCCTTCCGCTCCTCGACATCCGCGGACACCTCCTCCTGCGTCGACTCACTACTGGCACAACGCGCCGGGGCGGCGGTGCGTTCCCGGCCGGGTTCCGGGGCGAACTGGCCGACGCGACCCTTGCCGGGACCGGGGCCCCGCACCACGATGGGGGCGCTCCGCGTACCACGGCTCCACGGCTCCACGGTCTTCGGGAGGGTGACATGGGCGATCCGTCGTTGGCGCTGCCGGGCGGGGCCGATCCCGTCGAGCGGACGCGCGTCCTACGGCGGGCGCACGAGGCCTTCACCCGGGACGGCCGGGTCGAGCCGCCGGTGCGGACGGTGATCGCGAAATCCTGGCGGCGCTGCGCGCGGGCCCGGGTCAGCCCCGAGTGCGCGCCCCGGCTGGACCGGCCGGAGCCGGAGCTGCTGGCCTACCGGGAGCGCCACCCGCTGGCCCGGGTGATGCCGCTGTTCCGTGACCTGGTGGGGGCGTTCGCGGCGCACGGGGCGCACATGCTGGCCGTGTGCGACGCGCGGGGCGGGCTGCTGTGGGTGGAGGGCGAGCCCGCCACCCTGCGCCGGGCCGAGGGGCTGGGCTTCGTACCGGGCTCGCGCTGGGCGGAGACGGCCATGGGAACCAACGCCCCCGGTACGGCGGTCGCGCTGGGGGAACCCGTCCAGGTCTTCGGCGCCGAGCACTTCAGCCGCCGCGTGCACCCGTGGACCTGCGCGGCGGCCCCGGTCCGGGACCCGCGCACCGGCCGGGTGCTGGGCGCGGTGGACATCACCGGCGGCGACGGGCTGGCCCACCCGCACTCGCTGGCCTTCGTACAGGCGGTGGCCCGCGCCGCCGAGGCCCAGCTGGCCCTGCTGGCGCCCGCGCCGGACGCGGCGGCCCCCGACACGCTCACCGCCCTCGGCCGGGACGAGGCGCTGCTGGTGCTCGGCGGCCGGAGGATCGCCCTGGGGCGGCGGCACAGCGAGATCCTGGCCCTGCTGGCGCAGCACCCGGAGGGGCTGACGGGGGACGAGCTGGCCTACGCCCTGTACGAGGAGGAGTCGGTGGCGGCGGTGACCCTGCGGGCCGAGATGTCCCGGCTGCGGGCCGTCCTGGGTACCGGGAACCTGCTCTCGCGCCCGTACCGCACGGCCGTCCCGCTGGAGGCGGACTTCGCGGCCGTGACCCGGCACTTGGCGGCGGGCGCCGTCTCGGCCGCCCTCACGCGCTATCCGGGCCCGCTGCTGCCGTCCTCCTCGGCGCCGGGGATCGCCCGGCTGCGGCGGCGGCTCGAGGACCAGGCGCGGGCGGCGGTGATCGCCCGGGCGGACGTGGGGCTGCTGTCGGACTGGGTGTGCAGCCCGTGGGGCGCGGAGGACCCGGCGGTGTGGCGGGCGCTGGCCGCGGCGCTGCCGCCACGGGACCGGCCGGCCGCGCTGGCCCGTGTACGGTCCCTCGACGCGGAGCTGGGCGCGGGGCTCGGACCGGAGCGGGGCGCGGGGTGTGCAACGTTCCCGCAACCTGCCCCCTCCTAGCCTGCCTCCCGAGCGCTGTCCGACGGCGGCCGGCGCCCGGCAAGGGGAGGACCACCATGGCCCGTTACGCCGCACCCGGTACCGAGGGCGCCCTGATGGCGTACGCGTCGCGCTACGACCACTACATCGGCGGTGCGTACGTCCCGCCCGCGCGTGGCCGGTACTTCGAGAACCCCTCCCCCGTCACCGGGCAGCCCTTCACGGAGGTCGCCCGCGGTACGGCGGAGGACGTGGAGCGTGCCCTGGACGCGGCGCACGCGGCCGCCCCGGCCTGGGGCCGGACGTCCGCCGCGGAGCGTGCGGGCGTCCTGCTGCGCATCGCGGACCGGATGGAGCAGAACCTGGAGGCGCTGGCGGTCGCGGAGACCTGGGAGAACGGCAAGCCGGTCCGCGAGACCCTCGCCGCCGACCTCCCGCTGGCGGTGGACCAGTTCCGCTACTTCGCGGGGGCGCTGCGCGCGCAGGAGGGCTCGCTCAGCCAGCTGGACGAGGACACGGTCGCCTACCACTTCCACGAGCCGCTGGGCGTGGTCGGTCAGATCATCCCGTGGAACTTCCCGATCCTGATGGCGGTGTGGAAGCTCGCGCCGGCCCTGGCCGCGGGCAACACGGTGGTCCTCAAGCCGGCCGAGCAGACCCCCGCCTCCGTGCACTACTGGCTGAGCCTGGTCTCGGACCTGCTTCCGCCCGGTGTGGTGAACATCGTCAACGGCTTCGGCGAGGAGGCGGGCAAGCCGCTGGCGTCGAGCCCGCGGGTGGCGAAGGTGGCGTTCACCGGGGAGACGGCGACGGGCCGGCTGATCCTGCAGTACGCGGCGGAACACCTGAAGCCGGTGACGCTGGAGCTGGGCGGCAAGAGCCCGAACCTCTTCTTCGACGACATCTGGACGAAGGACGACGACCTGCGCGACAAGGCCCTGGAGGGCTTCACCATGTTCGCGCTGAACCAGGGCGAGGTGTGCACGAGCCCCTCGCGCGCCCTGATCGAACGCGGCCGCTACGGCGACTTCCTGGACGCGGCGGTGGCCCGCACGGAACTGATCGTGCCGGGCCACCCGTTGGACACGGAGACGATGATCGGCGCGCAGGCCTCGGAGGAGCAGCTGCGGAAGGTCCTGTCGTACGTGGAGATAGGCCAGCGGGAGGGCGCGAAGATCCTCACGGGCGGCGGCCGGATCGACCACGGCGGCGACCTGGCGGGCGGCTTCTACGTCCAGCCGACCATCTTCGAGGGAGACAACCGAATGCGGATCTTCCAGGAGGAGATCTTCGGGCCGGTGGTGTCGGTGACCTCGTTCGAGGACTTCGACGACGCGGTCCGCATCGCCAACGACACGGCGTACGGCCTGGGCGCGGGCGTCTGGACCCGCGACGTCAACACCGCGTACCGCGCGGGCCGCGCGATCCAGGCGGGCCGCGTCTGGACGAACTGCTACCACGCCTACCCGGCACACGCCGCCTTCGGCGGCTACAAGCAGTCGGGCATCGGCCGCGAGACCCACAAGATGATGCTGGAGCACTACCAGCAGACCAAGAATCTCCTCGTCTCGTACTCGCCGAAGAAGCTCGGCTTCTTCTAGGAGCACGAGAAACGGCGCCTGACCCGGGCTTTTGCCCGTCAGGCGCCGTTGACGCGACCCGCTTGACGCGGATATCGGTATTTCCTGTTCGGACCGAAGGACGTAGTCCGGATCGGCCTCACGCAGGGCACGCGGCGGGAGCTTGCAACGGCGGTCACCCTCGCGGGTGATGGTGACCCACTCGACCAGGGCATGAGGCAGGTCGAGTGCGGCAGAATCCGGAACCAACACGGCTTCTATGCCTCTGGGTTGAGACTTCGAACGCGGAGATGTTCGAGTTGAGCCGGCGGCCACCCTTCGGTTCGCCAGCGCTCACGCGGCGAGTCCGAAGGGTGACCGCGTTCCCTGCACGCACCTCGTCACCCAGGGCGTCACACCAGCAAGGGACCGCCGCAGCGTTCGGCGCCTTCCTTCATCGCGATCAGATTGGCCACCACGTAAGAGATCTGGTTCCGGGCGTGCCAGTCGGTCGGGAAGTAGGTGACCAGCCGTGAGTTCTGGAACCGGGCCTGGATCTCCGGTACGAAGGCACGGTACTGATTGTCGGTGTAGTACCAGAACGAGTTCTCGTTGTAGTAGGCGACATGTGTCGGGTCCTGGTAGGCGCCCCGGCCGTCGGAGCTGGGAGTGAGGGTGAGGAGCATGCCGCCAGGTGCCAGCAGGCGGTACAGCTCATTGATCAGTGGAACCTTCGCGGGCACGTGTTCCAGGAAGTCCACCGCCCTGAGCAGACCGACCGAGTTGTCCGGGAGGTCCAGGGGTGCGGGCAGCGTGGCAATGATGTCGACTCCGTCCCGTGCGTGCTGGTCCACTCCCAGGTAGCCGGGCGGCTTGCGGTGCGCGGCGCCGAGGTCCAGTGCGAGCAGCCCGCGCCGCTTGGTCCAGGCGAGCGCGTTGGACTCGATGTATTTGTCGTACAGGGCGACGGTCTCGCGCTGAATGTGCGCGTTGATCTCGGTGTCGCGCTGGGTGTTGTCGGGATGCATGCGTTGCATGTACAGGCATCGCGGGATGCAGTGGAAGTCACCGGCCTGGAAGAGACGGCACATCAAGTCCTGGTCGTCCAGCACCGTGCGGGTGGCGTCGTACCCGCCGACCTGCTCGTAGGTGTCCCTGCGGAACGCCCGCACATGGTTGGGGGCGTACCAGATGTAAGACACGTTGTGCGGCGTCGGCGCCATGGCGATCGCTTGCAGGAGACGGCGACCGTCGACGTCCACCTCCTCGTACTGCCAGCCGTTCGCCTCGTTGAACCGCGTGTCGTCCCGGTTTCCGTCCTCGGTGATCTGAGCGGTGTGGCTGTAGACCAAGACGGCGTCGGGATGTTCGTCGAAGGCCTTCGCCAGTTCCGCCAGGCAGTCCTTCGCCAGCAGGTCGTCGTGGTCGAGCTCGACGAGAATCTCGCCGCGTGCCACTTCGCAGGCACGGCGTTTGGCGGCTCCAACCCCCCGGATGCCGTCCGCGACCTCCAGCCGGACACGGTCGTCGGGGCGTTCCGGCCGCCATCGCGCGCCGTTGTTGAGGAGGACGATCCACTCCCAGTCGGAGCAGGTCTGCGCTTGCAGGGTGGCGAGGCATTCGTCCAGGAAACGCGGTCGGTGGCTGGGGGTGAAGACGGAGAACCTCGGGGTCGGGGAAGAAGTCATTCCGTGGTACCTACCTGAGTGGCTGTCAGTGCTGCGCTCGCGGAATCCCGGAACTCCTCCGGGACGAACTGTAGAAGCGATGGGTCGGCGCGGACGGCGAGGCCGAAGGCTTCCCCGGCCTCTTTGTCCCGGCCCTTCCTCGCCAGGGCCCGTCCAAGGTGCAGATGGGCCGTGGCGGCCTTCGGGTCGGCCCCCACGATGTGCCGCAGGATCGCGATGGCCTCGTCGGGGTGGTTCGACTCGACCAGAAGCGCCTTGTTGTAGAGGGCCGATTCGAAATTCGGGTCGATCTTGAGGGCGTGGTCGTAAGCCGCGCGTGCGTCGGCTGTCCTGTTGTCGTGCTGGGCGATGACGCCGAGGTTGTACCAGGCGAGTTTGTCGGCGGGGTTCACGTTCAGGTCCAGGACCTGTCGGAAGCTGTGCGTCGCCCCGGGGAAATCCTTGGCCTCGCCCTGTTTGATGCCCGCTTGGAGCAGTGCCTCCGCCCGCGCGGCACGCTTGGCCGCAGGTGACTCGGGCCCGGACGCAGTCGAAGACGTGCTCTTGGGGTCCCCTGTGAGCAGGTGGACCCAACCGGTGGCCACATTGGCGACCACGACTGCCGCGGTGAGTCCGGTCCACAGTGCGATCCGCGTTTTCACAGGGGTCTACCTCGCCGATCCGGTGACGCGACTGAGCCGGGCGGCAGGGGCAAGCACCGTCGGCTGCACGGACGATGCTCGCGGACGTCGTTGACCAGTGCGGCCGTGTGCGCCGGCCGGCTGGTCAGGAGAGTTCACGGTGCGGGGGTTCACGGCGCGCACACCGCGTAGACGGTGACTGCGCCCACGCCGTTGGAGGTGGCCTGCCAGCCAGTAGCGGGGGAACCCCCGACAGGACGGCTGCTGAGCATCTGGAGGCCAACGACCGACGTGCTCTGGTAGCCGCCGCCGATGGCGAATGTACCAGCGGGGCAAAAGACCGTGGATTGGCCTGTGCCGCTGTTGGAGACGACCGTGCTCTGCGCCCCGGGACTCGCGCCCTGGTTGCCTTGGAATCCCTGGTTGCCTTGGAATCCCTGAGTGCCTTGGAATCCCTGAGTGCCCTGCGCACCGGGGCCGCCCTGACTTCCCTGGGCACCGGCACCGCCCTGGAAACCCTGCGCGCCCTGCGGACCGACGTTGCCCTGGCTGCCTTGCGCGCCGGTGCTGCCCTGAACGCCTTGCGCGCCCACAGCTCCTTGGGTGCCCTGGGCACCGGTACCGCCCTGGAAACCCTGGAAACCCTGCGTGCCTTGGGTGCCCTGGGCTCCGGTGCCGCCCTGGAAGCCCTGGAACCCCTGCGCGCCCTGCGCGCCGACGTTGCCTTGGCTGCCTTGCGCGCCGGTGCTGCCCTGAACGCCTTGCGCGCCCACAGCTCCTTGGGTGCCCTGGGCACCAGTACCGCCCTGGAAACCCTGGAAACCCTGGCTGCCTTGGGTGCCCTGGGCTCCGGTGCCGCCCTGGAAGCCCTGGAACCCCTGCGCGCCCTGCGCGCCGACATTGCCTTGGCTGCCTTGCGCGCCGGTGCTGCCCTGAACGCCCTGCGCGCCCACAGCCCCTTGGGTGCCCTGGGCACCAGTACCGCCCTGGAAACCCTGGAAACCCTGGGCCCCCTGGCTGCCCTGGGCTCCGGTGTCACCCTGCGAGCCCTGATTGCCCTGATTGCCCTGCGCGCCGACGCCGCCCTGACTGCCCTGCGCACCGGCGGTGCCCTGAACGCCTTGCGCGCCTACAGCCCCTTGGCCACCCTGGGCACCAGTACCGCCCTGGAAACCCTGGAAACCCTGCGCCCCCTGGGAGCCCTGCGCTCCGGTGTCACCCTGCGAGCCCTGATTGCCCTGATTGCCCTGCGCGCCAACGCCGCCCTGACTGCCCTGCGCACCGGCGGTGCCCTGAACGCCTTGCGCGCCTACAGCCCCTTGGCCACCCTGGGCACCAGTACCGCCCTGGAAACCCTGGAAACCCTGCGCCCCCTGGGAGCCCTGCGCGCCGGTGTCACCCTGCGAGCCCTGATTGCCCTGCGCACCCTGCGCGCCAACGCCGCCCTGACTGCCCTGCGCACCGGCGGTGCCCTGAACGCCCTGCGCGCCCACAGCCCCTTGACCACCCTGCGCACCAGTACCGCCCTGGAAACCCTGGAAACCCTGCGCCCCCTGGGAGCCCTGCGCGCCGGTGTCACCCTGCGAGCCCTGATTGCCCTGCGCACCCTGCGCGCCAACGCCGCCCTGACTGCCCTGCGCACCCGCGGTGCCCTGAACGCCCTGCGCGCCCACAGCCCCTTGACCACCCTGCGCACCAGTACCGCCCTGGAAACCCTGGAAACCCTGCGCCCCCTGGGAGCCCTGCGCGCCGGTGTCACCCTGCGAGCCCTGATTGCCCTGCGCACCCTGCGCGCCAACGCCGCCCTGACTGCCCTGCGCACCCGCGGTGCCCTGAACGCCCTGCGCGCCCACAGCCCCTTGACCACCCTGGGCACCGGTACCGCCCTGGAAACCCTGGAAACCCTGCGCCCCCTGGGAGCCCTGGCTGCCCTGTGC
The DNA here is from genome assembly GCF_003634815.1 of Streptomyces sp. 3211.6. Taxonomy (NCBI): domain Bacteria; kingdom Bacillati; phylum Actinomycetota; class Actinomycetes; order Kitasatosporales; family Streptomycetaceae; genus Streptomyces; species Streptomyces sp. 3211.6. The sequence goes on from NZ_RBXC01000001.1 coordinate 1,320,123, forward strand.
CCCGGTGTCGCCCTGGAAACCCTGGCTGCCTTGTGTGCCTTGTGTGCCGGTGTCGCCCTGGAACCCTTGACTGCCTTGAACTCCGGCGTCGCCCTGGCTGCCCTGGCTGCCCTGCGGGCCGATATCGCCCTGGCTGCCCTGGCTGCCGACTTCACCCTGGCTGCCCTGGACGCCGGCCCCTCCCTGGAACCCCTGGCTGCCCTGGGAACCCTGACTGCCCTGGAACCCCTGGACACCAGTTTCGCCCTGACTGCCCTGACTGCCCTGGAAACCCTGGGCGCCGGGGCTGCCCTGACTGCCCTGCGGGCCGGCTCCCGAACCACCCGGACTACCCTGCGCACCCTGGAAACCCTGCGGACCGATACCACCCTGAGCACCCTGAACACCGGCGCCACCCTGGACACCGGGACCACCCTGGCTGCCAGCGACGCCCTGAGACCCCGGCGTGCCCATGTCGCCCTGCGCCCCCTGACTGCCCTGACTGCCGGAACCACCCTGACTTCCCTGAGCTCCGGTGCCACCCTGAATGCCCTGGCTGCCCTGGGCCCCGGCACCGCCCTGGCTCCCCTGGGTTCCGATTCCCTGGGTTCCTTGCGCACCGGTGTCGCCCTGGAACCCCTGACTGCCCTGGGTTCCTTGCGCACCGGTGTCGCCCTGGAACCCCTGGCTGCCCTGGGCTCCGGCGTCGCCTTGGCTGCCCTGGCTTCCCTGGCTGCCTGCACTGCCCTGGCTGCCCTGAGCACCGGCGGTGCCCTGGCTGCCCTGACTTCCCTGCGCCCCCGCATCACCCTGGCTGCCCTGAACTCCGGCACCGCCCTGGCTACCCTGCGGCCCGACACCACCCTGGGTGCCCTGGGCTCCGGCGTCGCCTTGTGTGCCCTGGCTTCCCTGGCTGCCTGCACTGCCCTGGCTTCCCTGAGCACCGGCGGTGCCCTGGCTGCCCTGACTTCCCTGCGGGCCGATATCGCCCTGGCTGCCCTGGACTCCGGCACCGCCCTGGCTGCCCTGCGGCCCGACACCACCCTGGCTGCCCTGGGCTCCGGCGTCGCCCTGGCTGCCCTGGCTTCCCTGGCTGCCCGCACTGCCCTGGCTGCCCTGAGCGCCAGCGGTGCCCTGGCTGCCCTGACTTCCCTGCGTTCCCGCGTCACCCTGGCTGCCCTGGACTCCGGCACCGCCCTGGCTGCCCTGCGGCCCGGTACCACCCTGGCTGCCCTGCGCGCCCTCGTCGCCCTGGCTGCCCTGGCTTCCCTGGCTGCCCGCACTGCCCTGGCTGCCCTGAGCACCGGCGGTGCCCTGGCTGCCCTGACTTCCCTGCGTTCCCGCGTCACCCTGGCTGCCCTGGACTCCGGCACCGCCCTGGCTGCCCTGCGGCCCGACACCACCCTGGCTGCCCTGCGCGCCCTCGTCGCCCTGGCTGCCCTGGCTTCCCTGGCTGCCCGCACTGCCCTGGCTGCCCTGAGCGCCAGCGGTGCCCTGGCTGCCCTGACTTCCCTGCGTTCCCGCGTCACCCTGGCTGCCCTGGACTCCGGCACCGCCCTGGCTGCCCTGCGGCCCGGTACCACCCTGGCTGCCCTGCGCGCCCTCGTCGCCCTGGCTGCCCTGGCTTCCCTGGCTGCCCGCACTGCCCTGGCTGCCCTGAGCACCGGCGGTGCCCTGGCTGCCCTGACTTCCCTGCGTTCCCGCGTCACCCTGGCTGCCCTGGACTCCGGCACCGCCCTGGCTGCCCTGCGGCCCGACACCACCCTGGCTGCCCTGCGCGCCCTCGTCGCCCTGACTGCCCTGGCTTCCCTGCACGCCGGCGCCGCCCTGGCTGCCCTGAGCACCGGCGGTGCCCTGGCTGCCCTGACTTCCCTGCGGGCCGATATCGCCCTGGCTGCCCTGAACTCCGGCACCGCCCTGGCTACCCTGCGGCCCGACACCACCCTGGCTGCCCTGGGCTCCGGCGTCGCCTTGTGTGCCCTGGCTGCCCTGGGCTCCGGCGTCGCCCTGGCTGCCCTGCGGCCCGGCACCGCCCTGGCTCCCCTGGAAACCCTGCGTCCCCATATCGCCCTGGCCGCCTTGGACTCCGGCGTCGCCCTGGCTGCCCTGGCTGCCCTGCGGCCCGATATCGCCCTGGCTGCCCTGGCTGCCGACTTCACCCTGGCTGCCCTGGACGCCGGCTCCACCCTGGAACCCCTGGCTGCCCTGGGAACCCTGACTGCCCTGGAACCCCTGGACACCAGTTTCGCCCTGACTGCCCTGACTGCCCTGGAAACCCTGGGCGCCGGGGCTGCCCTGACTGCCCTGCGGGCCGGCTCCCGAACCACCCGGACTACCCTGCGCACCCTGGAAACCCTGCGGACCGATACCACCCTGAGCACCCTGAACACCGGCGCCACCCTGGACACCGGGACCACCCTGGCTGCCAGCGACGCCCTGAGACCCCGGCGTGCCCATGTCGCCCTGCGCCCCCTGACTGCCCTGACTGCCGGAACCACCCTGACTTCCCTGAGCTCCGGTGCCACCCTGAATGCCCTGGCTGCCCTGGGCCCCGGCACCGCCCTGGCTCCCCTGCGCCCCGAGACTGCCCTGACTGCCCTGGCTGCCGGTGCCGCCTTCGGTGCCCTGGCTGCCCTGCGGTCCTGGACCGCCCTGGCTGCCCTGGCTGCCGGGACCGCCCTGGAAGCCTTGGCTGCCCTGCGCTCCCTCGCCGCCCTGGCTTCCCTGCGCCCCCGCATCGCCCTGGCTGCCCTGCACACCGGGGCCGCCCTGGCTGCCCTGGCTGCCTACATCGCCCTGACTGCCCTGACTTCCCTGCGTTCCCGCGTCACCCTGGCTGCCCTGCACACCGGGACCGCCCTGGCTGCCCTGGGCTCCCGTACCACCCTGGCCGCCCTGACTTCCCTGCGCCCCCGCGTCGCCCTGACTGCCCTGCGCACCCGGACCACCCTGACTGCCCTGCGCGCCCTCGTCGCCCTGACTGCCCTGACTTCCCTGCGCCCCCGCATCGCCCTGACTGCCCTGCACACCGGGACCGCCCTGGCTGCCCTGGGCTCCCGTACCACCCTGGCCGCCCTGACTTCCCTGCGCCCCGGCATCGCCCTGACTGCCCTGCACACCCGGACCACCCTGACTGCCCTGCGCGCCCTCGTCGCCCTGACTGCCCTGACTTCCCTGCGCCCCCGCGTCACCCTGACTTCCCTGCACACCGGGACCGCCCTGGCTGCCCTGGGCTCCCGTACCACCCTGGCCGCCCTGACTTCCCTGCGCCCCCGCGTCACCCTGACTGCCCTGCGCACCCGGACCACCCTGACTGCCCTGCGCGCCCTCGTCGCCCTGACTGCCCTGACTTCCCTGCGCCCCCGCATCGCCCTGACTGCCCTGCGCTCCCGGACCGCCCTGGCTGCCCTGGGCTCCCGTACCACCCTGGCCGCCCTGACTTCCCTGCGCCCCGGCATCACCCTGACTGCCCTGCACACCCGGACCACCCTGGCTGCCCTGGCTGCCGACATCGCCCTGACTGCCCTGACTTCCCTGCGCCCCCGCATCGCCCTGACTTCCCTGCGCTCCCGGACCGCCCTGGCTGCCCTGGGCTCCCGTACCGCCCTGGCCGCCCTGACTTCCCTGCGCCCCCGCGTCACCCTGACTGCCCTGCGCACCCGGACCACCCTGACTGCCCTGCGCGCCCTCGTCGCCCTGACTGCCCTGACTTCCCTGCGCCCCCGCATCGCCCTGACTGCCCTGCACACCGGGACCGCCCTGGCTGCCCTGGGCTCCCGTACCACCCTGGCCGCCCTGACTTCCCTGCGCCCCGGCATCACCCTGACTGCCCTGCACACCCGGACCACCCTGGCTGCCCTGGCTGCCGACATCGCCCTGACTGCCCTGACTTCCCTGCGCCCCCGCATCGCCCTGGCTGCCCTGCACACCCGGACCACCCTGGCTGCCCTGGCTGCCGACATCGCCCTGACTGCCTTCGCCGCCCTGTGGACCGGTACCGCCCTGGCTTCCCTGCGGACCGGCGTCGCCCTGACTGCCCTGGACTCCGGCGCCCCCTTGGAACCCCTGGCTGCCCTGGAAGCCCTGGCTGCCCTGGTCCCCTTGGGCGCCGGTGTTGCCCTGGACTCCCTGGCTGCCTTGGCTGCCCTGGAACCCCTGGGTGCCGGGGCTGCCCTGACTGCCCTGCGGGCCGGCTCCCGAACCACCCGGACTGCCCTGCGCACCCTGGAAACCCTGCGGACCGATACCACCCTGAGCACCCTGCACACCGGCGCCACCCTGGACACCGGGACCACCCTGGGTGCCAGGGACGCCCTGAGATCCTGGCGTGCCGGTGTCGCCCTGAAAACCCTGACCGCCTTGGCTTCCCTGGGTTCCGACCCCGCCCTGATTGCCCTGATTTCCCTGCGGGCCGGCGTCTCCCTGACTGCCCTGGGCTCCCGTACCGCCCTGGTTGCCCTGCGCCCCGGCACCGCCCTGACCGCCCTGGCTACCCTGGGCTCCGGCGGTCCCCTGGCTACCCTGCGGGCCGGCGTCACCCTGACTGCCCTGCGCCCCGAGACCGCCCTGACTGCCCGAACCTCCCTGCGCCCCAGCATCGCCCTGACTGCCCTGGGCTCCGGTACCGCCCTGGTTGCCCTGCGCCCCGGCACCGCCCTGGCTGCCCTGGCTACCCTGGATTCCGGCGGTCCCCTGGCTACCCTGCGGACCGGCATCACCCTGACTGCCCTGCGCCCCGAGACCGCCCTGACTGCCCGAACCTCCCTGCGCCCCAGCATCGCCCTGACTGCCCTGGGCTCCGGTACCGCCCTGGTTGCCCTGCGCCCCGGCACCGCCCTGACTGCCCTGGCTACCCTGGGCTCCGGCAGTCCCCTGGCTACCCTGCGGACCGGCATCACCCTGACTGCCCTGCGCCCCGAGACCGCCCTGACTGCCCGAACCTCCCTGCGGGCCGGCATCGCCCTGACTGCCCTGCGAGCCCGTACCGCCCTGGTTGCCCTGCGCGCCGAGACCGCCCTGGCTGCCCTGGCTGCCCTGGCTTCCGGCGGTCCCCTGACTTCCCTGCGGGCCCGCGTCACCCTGACTGCCCTGCGCCCCAAGACCGCCCTGACTGCCCGAACCTCCCTGCGGGCCGGCATCGCCCTGACTGCCCTGCGAGCCCGTACCGCCCTGGTTGCCCTGCGCGCCGAGACCGCCCTGGCTGCCCTGGCTGCCCTGGCTTCCGGCGGTCCCCTGGCTACCCTGCGGGCCGGCGTCACCCTGACTGCCCTGCGCCCCGAGACCGCCCTGACTGCCCTGGGCACCGGTACCACCCTGGCTGCCCTGACTGCCCTGGGTCCCGGTACCGCCCTGGTTGCCCTGCGCCCCGGCACCGCCCTGGTTTCCTTGGCTGCCCTGGCTTCCGGCAGTCCCCTGACTTCCCTGCGGACCGGCGTCACCCTGACTGCCCTGCGCCCCGAGACCGCCCTGACTGCCCTGGGCACCGGTACCACCCTGGCTGCCCTGACTGCCCTGGGCCCCGGTACCGCCCTGGTTGCCCTGCGCCCCGGCACCGCCCTGGTTTCCTTGGCTGCCCTGGCTTCCGGCAGTCCCCTGACTTCCCTGCGGACCGGCGTCACCCTGACTGCCCTGCGCCCCGAGACCGCCCTGACTGCCCTGGGCACCGGTACCACCCTGGCTGCCCTGACTGCCCTGGGCTCCGGTACCGCCCTGGTTGCCCTGCGCCCCGAGACCGCCCTGGTTTCCTTGGCTGCCCTGGCTTCCGGCGGCCCCCTGACTTCCCTGCGGACCGGCGCCTCCCTGACTGCCCTGCGCCCCGAGACCGCCCTGACTGCCCTGACTTCCCTGCGGGCCTGCCACACCCTGGTTGCCCTGGGACCCGGTGCCCTGAGAACCCTGACTGCCCTGGGAGCCCTGACTGCCTTGGGAGCCCTGGGACCCGGTGCCCTGACTGCCCTGCGTGCCCTGGAATCCCTGCGTGCCTTGGAAGCCCTGGGGGCCCTGCGTGCCTTGGGGGCCCTGCGTGCCTTGGGGGCCTTGGGGGCCCTGGGGACCGGGGTGCGGGCTCGGGTGCTCATGAGGCTTGCCATTGCCCGTCCCATGCCCGCCTGGTTCGTCCCCGTGGCCACCGTCGTCACCATGGCCACCCTGATCACCATGGCCACCCTGATCACCGTCGCCACCGTGACCACCGTCGCCACCATGGCCACCGTGATCACCGTCGCCACCATGACCACCATGACCACCATCGTCACCGTGACCACCGTCGCCACCATGACCACCGTCGCCACCGTGACCACCGTCGTCATCGGCCCTCCGCGGTGGGCGGGGCTCGAAGTCGGCACTCAGAGCACCGTTCGGGCCTGGCACACCGATGGAGTAATCGACGGACGTAGCTGTCGCGTTGGCTGGAGCGGCCGTTGACGAACCGAGATTGACAAGCAATCCAAGAGTTCCCGACGCCGCGAGCGTAGTGACGGCCCGGATCCACGATCTGCGAAGTGACTGACGCTTCATGTCGGAACCTTCCCGCAGGCTGAAAACCGATACGCCGAGGGGGGTGACGGGTCACATAGGCATGCCACACCATCACGTCGGACGGCATGAATGAGCGCCCAAGCTGTTGCGCAGTCGTGCCAGCAGCAGTGTGCCGGGACCCGATTCCCCACCGACGGTTGACAGCGAATGTCGCCGCACTTCATTCAATTGGCGTACGGTCCGGCATTCGGGCTGCTCGTCCTTCGCTCCTGAGGTCTGTCCGGGGCGGACGGCAAGAATAGATGCCCTCCGCCAGGCATACGTCGTACGACGGCAGCATCCCCCCCACCACCGCCTCGGCCCACGACGGTGCCGCCGCGTCCCGGGCGGAGAGCAGCGGTGCGTCGGCCGGCCACTCGATGCCCAGGTCGGGATCGAGCGGATGGACCGCGTGCTCGGCGGTCGGCCGGTACGTCGTCGAGCACAGGTACGTCAGGGTCGCGTCGTCGGTGAGCGCGCAGAAGCCATGGCCCAGCCCCTCGGGGAGACAGACCGCCCGACGCTCGATGTCGTCCAGCCGGATACCCTCCCAACGGCCGAAGGTGGGCGAGCCGACCCTCAGGTCGACCACCACGTCCCACACCGCACCGCGCACGCAGGTGACGTACTTGGCCTGCCCGGGTGGCACGTCGGCGAAGTGGATGCCGCGCACCACGCCCTTGGCGGACACCGAAAGATTGGCCTGGGCCAGTGATAGCGGCCTGCCCACCGCCTCCGCCAGCCGGTCGAAGCGGTACCACTCGGTGAACAGCCCGCGCTGGTCGCCGTGCACCTGCGGGACGATCTCGAACGCGCCGGCGATCGTCAACTCGCGGATTTTCACCGCACACCCTCCTCGAGCAGCCCGAGAAGGTACTGGCCGTAGCCGCTGTGGAGCAGCGGTTCTGCCAGCAGGCGCAGTTGGGAGTCGCCGACGAGTCCGGACCGCCAGACCGTCTCTTCGACGCAGCCGACTTTGAGGCCCTGCCGCTCCTCGATCACCCGGACGAACTCCGAGGCCTGGACCATCGAGGCGAAGGTCCCGGTGTCCAGCCAGGCCGTGCCCCGGTCGAGGGGGGTGACGTAGAGCTCGCCGGTGTCCAGATAGGCCCGGTTGACCTCCGTGATCTCCAACTCCCCACGAGCGCTGGGGCGAAGGCCTTGGGCGATCTCCACCGCCCGGTTGTCGTAGAAGTACAGTCCGGGCACCGCGTACCTGGATTTCGGACGGGCCGGCTTCTCCTCGATGCTCAGCACCTGGCCCAGCTCGTCGAACTCCACCACCCCGTACGCCGACGGGTCGGCGACGGGGTAGGCGAACACCCTGCCGCCCTTCATGTCGGAGTGCTGGGCGAGCCTGGTGCCGAGGCCGCTGCCGTGGAAGATGTTGTCGCCCAGGATCAGGGCGACAGGGCCGTCCCCGATGAAATCCGCACCGAGCACGAGGGCTTGCGCGATGCCCTCCGGGCGTACCTGCACCGCGTATTCAAGGCGGAGGCCCCATTGGCTGCCGTCGCCGAGCAGGCGGCGGAACTGGGGCTGGTCGCCGGCCGTGGTGACGATCAGGATTTCACTGATGCCGGCCATGACCAGGGTAGAAATAGGATAGTAAATCATCGGTTTATCGAAGACCGGCAGCAGTTGTTTGGATACCGATCGAGTAAGCGGCCACAAGCGGGAACCAGTGCCACCGGCCAACAGAATGCCTCGCATGGCGACAGCGTATGACTTTGATGGCCGATTCGGCCATATGCCGAGTGGCGCTAGAATCTGCCCACTATGCGCATCCTGGTTACCGGCGGCGCCGGGTTTATCGGTTCCGAGTTCGTCCGCTCCGTGCTGAATGCGGACTCCGAGAGCAGAATCACCGTCCTGGACAACTTCACCTATTCCGGCGTCGGGGAAAACCTCGCGCCGGTGGCTCACCATCCCGGGTACGCCTGCGTGCGCGGTGACATCTGCGACGTGGAGACGGTGGACGCCGTGATGCCGGGCCACGACGCGGTGGTCCACTTCGCCGCCGAGTCCCACGTCGACCGCTCGATCGATGGCGCGGCAGCGTTCGTACGGACCAACGTCACCGGCACCCAGGTGCTGCTGGATGCCGCCCGCAAGCACGGCGTCGGCCGGTTCGTGCACGTCTCCACCGACGAGGTGTACGGCTCGATCGGCAAGGGCTCATGGACGGAGGAGTCGCCGCTCGCCCCCAACTCGCCGTACTCCGCGTCAAAAGCCGGCTCCGACCTGCTGGCACTCGCCTGCCACCGCACGCACGGCCTGGACGTCGTGGTGACCCGCTGCTCCAACAACTACGGGTCCCACCAGTTCCCGGAGAAGGTCATCCCCCTCTTCACCACGCACCTGCTCGAGGGGAAGAAGGTGCCGCTGTACGGGGACGGCGGCAACGTCCGCGACTGGCTGCACGTCTCCGACCACTGCCACGCCATCGAACTGGTGCTCCGCGGCGGCCGGGCCGGCGAGGTCTACCACATCGGCGGCGGAAGCGAGATCACGAACAAGGAGCTCACCGGCATGCTGCTCGAGGCAACCGGACACGGCTGGGACATGGTCCGGGAGGTGCCCGACCGAAAGGGACACGACCGGCGCTACTCCCTCGACATCACCAAGATCCAACAAGAGTTGGGCTACCGGCCGCAGATCTCCTTCGCGGACGGCCTGGCCGCGACCGTCAACTGGTATCGCGAGAACCGTGCCTGGTGGGAGCCGCTGAAGAGCCGGGCGGCACTGACGTGACCCGCTGGCTGGTCACCGGCTCCGGCGGGATGCTCGGCCGCGACGTGCGGACCCTGCTGGCAGACGGGCAAGTCACCGCGCTCGATCGCGCCGCCCTTGACATCACCGACCCGGAGGCCGTCCGCACCGCAGTCTCCGGCCACGACGTGGTGATCAACTGCGCCGCCTGGACGGACGTCGACGGCGCCGAGGCCGCCGAGGCCACCGCCACCGCCGTCAACGGAACAGGCGTCCGCCACCTGGCTCATGCCTGCCGGGACAGCGGCGCTCGACTGCTGCATGTCTCCACCGACTACGTCCTGCCGGGGGACGGCACCGAGCCGTATTCCGAGTCGACCCCGACCGGTCCGGTCAACGCGTACGGCCGCAGCAAACTGGTCGGCGAACGGGCCGTTGCCGAAATCCTCCCCGATACCGGCTACATCGTGCGCACCGCCTGGCTGTACGGCGAGCACGGCCAAAACTTCGTCGCTACCATGCTCGGCCTGGCCGCCCGCAGGAGGACCGTCGACGTCGTCAACGACCAGTACGGGCAGCCAACTTGGACGCACGATCTGGCTGGTCTCCTGGTGATGCTCGGCCACGCCGACAAGGCCCCGCCCGGGGTCTACCACTGCACCGCGACCGGCCACACCACCTGGTACGGCCTGGCCCGCGCGGCATACGAACTCAGCGGGCTCGATCCGGACCGCATCCGCCCGACCGCATCGGCGGCATTCCCGCGCCCTGCCCGCCGGCCCGCCTTCAGCGTCCTCGGCCACGCCCGCTGGGCCGCGGCGGGCCTGCCCGTACTCCCGCACTGGCGCGCATCACTCGCCGAGGCCCTGCACCGACCCTCGTTCACCGCCCTCGTGCACCAATAGCCCGTGTAGGCGCGGTCGCCGAGGACGGGGACGCCCTGGCGTTCGCAGATCCGGATCATCCGGTGGGTGCGGGCCGCGGTGAGCTCACGAGTGCGGCCCGGCAGGGCGGGCGAGATCCCGGCGCGGATCCCACGGCGACGGCGAACAACACCGGTTTCCTGACCAGTTCGCGACCTTCCTGACGGCGGCGCGCAAGAGGGCGTCAAGCCGCCGTCCGAGGTGCGTCAACGCCGGATCGGCGCAGGTCGGCGCAGGTCAGCGCGGGTCGGCGGTGATGCGGAAGCGGAGTCGGCAGATCACGGCGTCCGTGTCGCGGCGGACCGCATGGGCGACGACGGAGCCGCGCTGGTTCTGGAGCAGCCGCTGCCACAGACGGGCCGGTTCGGTCTCCGGGATCAGGACGGTCACCTGGGCGTCCGGGTGGGTCTGGGCCAGCTTCCGCACGTACGACGAAAGGGGGCGGCCGAGCGAGCGCGTTTCCGAGGAGACCTCGATCAGCTCGACCCCGGGCTTCCACAACTCCCAGTCCCGCCTGAGGGCTTCGGCTGCCCGCCGGTCCTCGGGGGCCGGGTGGGTGACGGTCACGGCGAGGACTTCGTCGCCGAGCGAGCCGGCGGCGGTGAGGGCCTGGCTGGTCAGGCGGGACAGGCCGGAGACGGGGACCACGACCACGGAGCGGGAGCGCCGAGGGGCCTGCGGAATCCGGCCGAGCTCCAGGCGTTCACCGATCTCGGTGTACGCGCGGTGGATCTTCTCGAAGCCGAGGACGAGCAGCGGAAGCGCCACGACGATCAGCCAGGCGCCCTCGGTGAACTTGGTGGCGGTGACGACGACGGCCGAGACTCCGGTCAGCAGGGCGCCGGAGCCGTTGAGCGCCGCCTTCGCCTGCCAGCCGCGCGGCCGCTCCCCGAACCAGTGGCGGACCATGCCGACCTGGCAGATGGTGAAGCCGACGAAGACGCCGATCGCGAAGAGAGGGACCAGGGTGTTGGTGTCGCCGCCGGAGCACAGCAGGAGGATGGCGGACACGACGGCCAGGGCGAGTACGCCGTGCCGGTGGACCTGGCGGTCGGCCTTGAGCGCGAAGACGTGCGGCAGGTGGTGGTCGCGGGCCAGCAGGCTCATCAGCACCGGCAGACCGCCGAAGGAGGTGTTCGCGGCGAGCGCGAGCAGCACCATCGTGGCGAACTGGACCACGTAGAAAGCGATGTTGTGCCCGAAGGAGGCGTCCGCGAGCTGGGCGAGTACGGTCACGCCCTCGACCGGCTGGAGGTGGAAGCGGCCGATGAGGATCGACAGGCCGATCAGCATCACGCCCAGGAGCGCGCCGAGAGCGACCTCGGTGCGCTGGGCGCGGCGGGCGGCCGGAGCCCGGAAGGACGGTACGGCGTTGGCGACGGCCTCGACGCCCGTCAGTGCAGAGCAGCCGGCGGCGAAGGCCTTCAGCAGCAGGAGCGCGCCCACGGTGGTCGCGCCCTCGCCGAGGGCGGAGGCGTGTCCGGCAGCGGAGGCGGTGCTGACGGGGCCGTCGCGCAGGAGTCCCACGACGACCATCGCGAGGATCGACCCGACGAACACGGCGGTGGGCACGAGGAACGCCTTGGCGGATTCCACGACCCCGCGCAGGTTCACGGCGGTGACCAGCACCAGGATGCCCAGGCAGATCCACACCCGCTCCCCGTACAGTCCCGGGAAGGCCGAGGTCAGGGCGGCGACGCCTGCCGTGACGGACAGGGCCACGTTCAGGACGTAGTCCAGGATCAGCGAGGCGGCGGCGACCAGGCTCGTACGCCGGCCGAGGTGCTTCCTGGCCACGGCGTACGAACCGCCGCCGTCCGGGAAGGCGGCGATGACCTGCCGGTAGGAGGCCACCAGCACCGCCAGCAGGGCGGCGATCGCGAGGGTGACGGGGAGGGTGAAGCCCAAGCCGTAGGCACCCGCCGCGGCCAGGACCAGCACGATCGACTCCGGCCCGTACGCCACGGACGCCATCGCGTCCAGCGACAGGGCGGCCAGGCCCTGCAGGGCGGTCAGCCGGTGGCGTTCGCCCGCGGCGGTCGCCCGTTCGCCGGTATCAGGGGGCTCCTCCGTGCCGGGGGCCTGTCCTGCCGTGCTCGGCTTTCCCATGTCTATGGACATCTTTCGCTGTTCCTCCGTTGGACAAACTGGGGACAGCGTCGGAATGCCGTGGCCGGATTTCCAGTGTTCTTGGCGCTTTCCATACGGCCGCCGCTGCGGTCTTCACGCGACTTTGACGCCGGGGCGGGGCAGCCGTATGAGGTGCGTCAAGACCTGGCCGCGGGGGGTCGCCGTCCCTCCGGCGGGGGCAGTGTTGACAGAGGCGGCACGTCGTCGCCCTTGCTCTCCCCTCGTGTCCGGACAGGAGGCATCAGATGTCCGGGTATCGACTTCACGACACTGCCGCCCTGCTCGCGGCCCTCGTGGCCCCCTTCCTCGTGGCGCTCGCGCTCGTTCCCGTCCGCACGGATCTTTCGGCGACGAACGCGGCGCTGGTCCTCGTCGTCGCGGTGGTCGCGGTGGCCGCCATCGGTACGCGTGTCGCCGGAGCGGTGGCCGCGCTGTCGGCGGCCGCCTGGTTCGACTTCTTCCTCACCGCGCCCTATCAACGGTTCCTGATCGCCGGCCGCGGCGACTTCGAGACGGCGGGCCTGCTGCTCGCCGTCGGCCTGATCGTCTCGCAGGCGGCGGTGCGCACACGGCGGCTCCAGAGGACCGTGATCACCGACGCCGCCCGTCTGGCGAGCCTCCAGGGAGCCGCCCGGCTCACCGAGGACGGCGGTTCGCCGGAGGCGGTGGTCGAGTACGTGCGACGGGAACTCGTCGGCCTGCTGGGGCTGCGCGGCTGCCGTTTCGCATACGGAACCCTGATGGGAAACCTGCCGCGCCTCGAGCATGACGGCGGTCTCTGGCGGCACCGCCCGGGCCGGGTGACCGAGTACGCCGACTGGCCGGACGGCGAGAGCGAGTTGCGCGTCGTCGGCGGCGGGCACTACTACGGCCGCTTCCTGCTGGATCCCCTCCCCGGCCCGCTGCCCCCGGAGCAGGACCGCCTGGTGGCCGTCGCGCTGGCCGCACAGGCCGGCTCCGCGCTGGATACGGCCGGCCTGGCCCACCCCCAGGGCTGACCAGGCCTTTTCCGGCCGCCTTGGCCGGCCGCCTTTTCCGGCGCTTCCCGTATGGGTGGCGTTAAGACTTCCCGTGCGCCCGTATGGGCCCCGTCAAGGCGTCTTAACGCCGGGCTGAAGACGCGGTTATCTCGTCATCGGCCAGCTGGCCGATTTCATTTCTTCCCCATCAACCCAGGAGCTCACGGTGGCCGATCTGGCCTTCGTCGTCACCACGATCGCGGTGTTCGCGCTGGTGGCTCTCATCGCCCGGGGGGTGACCAAGCTGTGACCGCCGAAAACATCGTCGGCCTCGTCGTGGCCGTCTCCCTGCTCGGATACCTCGTCCTCGCCCTTGTGTACCCGGAGAGGTTCTAGCCACCGATGAGTCCCGTTCTCGCTGGTGTGCTCCAGCTCCTCGCGCTGATGACAGCGCTCGCGCTGGCCTACCGCCCCCTGGGCGACTACATGGCCCGCGTCTACTCCTCCGAGAAGCACTACCGCCCGGAGAAGTGGATCTACAAGGCGATCGGCGCCGACCCGACGGCCGAGATGCGCTGGCCCGCGTACCTGCGCGGTGTCCTCGCCTTCTCCGCGGTCAGCGTCCTGTTCCTCTACGCCCTGCAGCGCGCCCAGGGGATCCTGCCCGGCTCGCTCGGCTTCCAGGCCATCGATCCCGACCAGGCCTTCAACACCGCCGCCTCGTTCGTGGCGAACACCAACTGGCAGTCGTACGCCGGTGAACAGGCGATGGGCCACGTCGTGCAGACCGGCGGCCTGGCGGTGCAGAACTTCGTCTCCGCCGCCGTCGGCATGGCCGTGGCCGTGGCCCTCGTACGCGGCTTCGCCCGGTCCCGTACCGGTGAACTGGGCAACTTCTGGGCCGACCTGGTACGCGGCACCTTCCGCGTCCTGCTCCCCATCTCCGTCATCGGGGCCCTGGTCCTGGTCGCGTGCGGGGCCATCCAGAACTTCGCCGGCATCCACGAGGTCGGCCAGTTCGCGGGCGGCACGCAGCAGTGGAACGGCGGGGCGGTCGCCTCGCAGGAGGTCATCAAGGAGCTGGGCACCAACGGCGGCGGCTACTTCAACGCCAACTCCGCCCACCCCTTCGAGAACCCCACCCCCTTCTCCAACCTCTTCGAGGTCTTCCTCATCCTCGTCATCCCCTTCGCGCTGACCCGCACCTTCGGCCGCATGGTCGCGAGCCTGCGCCAGGGCTACGCGATCCTCGCCACGATGGCGACGATCTGGCTCGGCTTCACCGCCCTGATGATGTGGACCGAATTCGCCCACCACGGCCCGGCCTTCGAGGTCGCGGGCGGGGCGATGGAGGGCAAGGAGACCCGCTTCGGCATCGGCGCGTCCGCGATCTTCTCCGTCGCCACCACGCTGACCTCGACCGGCGCGGTCAACTCGTTCCACTCCTCCTTCACCGGCCTCGGCGGCGGCATCCAGCTGCTGGGCATGCAGCTCGGGGAGATCGCGCCCGGCGGTGTCGGTTCCGGCCTCTACGGCATGCTGGTCATGGCGATCATCGCGGTGTTCATCGCGGGTCTGATGGTCGGGCGGACGCCGGAGTACCTGGGCAAGAAGATCGGCACCCGCGAGATCAAGCTCGCGGCCTGCTACATCCTCATCACCCCAGCCCTCGTGCTCTGCTTCACCGCCGCCGCCATGGCCCTGCCCACCCCGCCCCACTCCATGCTGAACTCCGGCGCGCACGGGTTCTCCGAGGTCCTCTACGCCTACACCTCGGGGGCCAACAACAACGGCTCCGCCTTCGCCGGCCTGAACGCCGACACCCAGTGGTACAACTCCACGATCGGCATCGCCATGCTGCTGGGCCGCTTCCTCCCCATGGTCTTCGTCCTCGCGCTGGCCGGCTCGCTCGCCGAGCAGAAGCCCGTCCCCGAGACGGCAGGCACCCTGCGTACCGACAAGCCGCTCTACACCGGCCTGCTCGTCGGCACGATCCTCATCGTCACCGGTCTCACCTACTTCCCGGCCCTGGCGCTGGGTCCGCTCGCTGAAGGGCTCGCATCATGAGCACCGCCACACCCACCAGGGCTCCGCACCAGGACGTGCCCACCGGACACAAGCCGGGCGCCGGACGCGTGGGCGGCGGCCTGTTCGATCCGAAGCAGCTTCTGAATTCCTTCCCGGACGCCGTCCGCAAGCTCGATCCGCGCGTCATGATCAAGTCGCCGGTCATGTTCGTGGTCCTGATCGGCTCGGTGGTCACCACCGTGCTGGCCTGTCTGGACCCGACGAACTGGTTCGGCTGGGCCATCACCGTCTGGCTGTGGCTGACCACGATCTTCGCCAACCTCGCCGAGGCCGTGGCCGAGGGCCGGGGCAAGGCCCAGGCCGACACCCTGCGCAAGGCCAAGACCGACTCCGTCGCCCGCCGGCTGACCAAGGACGGCAAGGGCGAGGAGCAGGTCCCGGGCACCGAGCTGAAGATCGGCGACCTGGTGGTCTGCGAGGCAGGCGACATCATCCCCGGCGACGGTGACGTGGTCGAGGGCGTCGCCTCCGTGGACGAGTCCGCCATCACCGGCGAATCCGCGCCCGTCATCCGCGAGTCCGGTGGCGACCGCAGCGCGGTCACCGGCGGCACGAAGGTCCTCTCGGACCGGATCATCGTCAAGATCACCACCAAGCCCGGCGAGACCTTCATCGACCGCATGATCGCCCTGGTCGAGGGCGCGGCACGGCAGAAGACGCCCAACGAGATCGCGCTGAACATCCTCCTCGCTTCCCTCACGATCGTCTTCCTGCTGGCGGTGGTCACGCTCCAGCCGTTCGCGATCTACGCGGGTGCCGAGCAGTCGATGATCGTACTGACGGCCCTGCTCGTCTGCCTGATCCCGACGACCATCGGCGCGCTGCTCTCCGCGATCGGTATCGCGGGCATGGACCGCCTGGTCCAGCGCAACGTCCTCGCCATGTCCGGGCGCGCGGTGGAAGCCGCCGGTGACGTCTCCACGCTGCTGCTCGACAAGACCGGCACCATCACCCTCGGCAACCGCCAGGCCTCGGAGTTCGTCCCGGTCGAGGGCACGACGGAGGCCGAGCTGGCGGACGCCGCCCAGCTGTCGTCCCTCGCGGACGAGACGCCCGAGGGCCGTTCCATCGTCGTCCTGGCGAAGGAGAAGTACGGGCTGCGCGAGCGCCACCAGGGCGAGCTGTCGCACGCCGAGTGGATCTCCTTCACCGCCCAGACCCGGATGTCGGGCGTGGACGTGGACGGCAGGCAGACCCGCAAGGGAGCTGCCGGCTCCGTCATCACCTGGGTCAAGGAACAGGGAGGCATGGTCTCCGACGACGCCGACCTCCTCGCCAACAAGATCTCCGAGGCGGGCGGCACCCCCCTCCTGGTGGCCGTCAACGACGAGGAGGGCGCCCGCGTCCTCGGTGTCATCCACCTCAAGGACGTCGTCAAGGAGGGCATGCGGGAGCGGTTCGACGAGCTGCGCCGCATGGGCATCAAGACCGTCATGATCACGGGTGACAACCCGCTGACGGCCAAGGCGATCGCCGAGGAGGCGGGTGTCGACGACTTCCTCGCGGAGGCGACGCCCGAGGACAAGATGGCCCTCATCAAGCGGGAGCAGGCGGGCGGCAAGCTGGTCGCGATGACCGGCGACGGCACCAACGACGCCCCCGCCCTCGCCCAGGCGGACGTGGGCGTGGCGATGAACACGGGCACCTCGGCCGCCAAGGAGGCCGGGAACATGGTGGACCTGGACTCCAACCCCACCAAACTGATCGAGATCGTGGAGATCGGCAAGCAGCTGCTGATCACGCGGGGCGCCCTGACCACGTTCTCCATCGCCAACGACGTCGCGAAGTACTTCGCGATCATCCCCGCGATGTTCGCGGTGGTCTACCCCGGCCTCGACAAGCTCAACGTCATGGGCCTGTCCTCGCCCGAGTCGGCGATCCTGTCCGCGGTCGTCTTCAACGCGCTGATCATCATCGCCCTGGTCCCGCTCGCCCTCAAGGGCGTCCAGTACAAGCCGACCAGCGCCGACAGGATGCTCCGCCGCAATCTGGGCCTGTACGGCGTGGGCGGCCTGATCGCCCCGTTCATCGGAATCAAGATCATCGACCTGCTCATCTCCCTCATCCCCGGAATCGGCTGAGCCATGAACAACTCCGTAGGAAACACCGCCCGTCTGCTGGGGGCCGGCCTGCGCGCGCTGCTGGTCCTGACGGTCGTCTGCGGCGTCCTGTACCCGCTGGCCGTCACCGGCATCGCCCAGGTCGCCTTCGGTGACCAGGCCAACGGCTCCGAGATCAAGGACAGGAACGGCCAGGTCGTCGGCTCCTCCCTCATCGGCCAGACCTACGACCTCCCCAAGCAGAACCCCGACGACCCGGAGGAGGCCGCCAGGCCGGACCTCAAGTGGTTCCAGCCGCGCCCCTCCAACGGCCTCGGCTCCAACAGCGTCAACACCCAGTACTCGCTGATCCTCTCGGGAGCCACCAACAAGGCGGCCGACAACCCGGACCTGGTCAAGCTGGTCAAGGACGCCAAGGCCGCGGTCGTCGCGGACAACACGACGGCCTCGTACACGGTCAAGCCGGAAGACGTACCGGCGGACGCCGTCACCTCCTCCGGCTCCGGCCTCGACCCGGACATCTCCCCCGCCTACGCCAGGCTGCAGATCCACCGGGTCGCCGAGCGGAACAGGCTCGACGTCAAGCAGGTCGAAGAGCTCGTCGCCGACCACACCACCGGCCGCACCCTCGGCTTCATGGGCGAACCCCGCGTCAACGTCCTCGAACTCAACACCGCCCTCAAGGCACTGGCCAAGAGCTGATGTTCCCCCTCGCACGGGCCGGGGGCCGGCGGGGCGCGGAACTCCCGTGCTCCGCCGGCCCCTTACCGCGCCCGAACAACGAAGGAAAGGCTGCACACCGATGACCCGGGTGCTGGTGGTGGAGGACGACCCTCAGCTCGTCCGCGCACTGAAGATCAATCTCCAGGCGCGCAAGTTCGACGTCGAGGAGGCCCCCGACGGAGGCGCGGCCCTGCGGCTCGCGGCCGCCCACAGGCCGGACGTCATCGTGCTGGACCTCGGCCTCCCGGACATGGACGGCGTCGAGGTCATCAAGGGGGTCCGCGGCTGGAGCCGGGTCCCGATCCTGGTGCTGTCCGCGCGTCACACCTCGGAGGAGAAGATCCGGGCGCTGGACGCCGGAGCGGACGACTACGTGACGAAACCGTTCAGCATGGACGAGCTCCTGGCCCGGCTGCGGGCGGCCGCCCGCAGGCAGGAGCCGGCCGCCGGCTCCCAGGCCGACCAGGTCGCCGTCGTCACGACCGACGAGTTCACCGTCGACCTGGTCGCGAAGAAGGTGCACCGGGGCGAACGCACGGTGCGGCTGACCCCGACCGAGTGGCACCTGCTGGAAATCCTCATCACCCACCCGGGCCGGCTGATCACCCAGAGCAGGCTCCTGCTGGAAGTCTGGGGACCGACCTACGGGGAGAACACCAACTACCTGCGCGTATACATGGCCCAGCTCCGCCGGAAACTCGAAGCGGACCCCTCGCACCCCCGGTACCTGATCACCGAACCGGGCATGGGCTACCGCTTCGAACCCTGATCCCCCGCCTGATCGTCGATCCTCGACAGAGAAGAAGAGTCTGAACATGGGACGCGGCAAGCTCCGCATCTACCTCGGCGCGGCACCGGGCGTCGGCAAGACGTACGCGATGCTCTCCGAGGCCCACCGCCGCGTCGAGCGGGGCACCGACTGCGTCGTGGGCTTCGTCGAGCACCACGGCCGCCCGCGGACCGAGGTCATGCTGCACGGCCTCGAACTCGTCGCGCGGCGCGAACTGGAGTACCGCGGCTCGACGTTCACCGAGATGGACGTCGACGCGATCCTCGCCCGCCGCCCCGCCGTGGCCCTCGTGGACGAGCTCGCGCACACCAACGTGCCGGGCTCGCGCAACGGCAAGCGCTGGCAGGACGTGGAGGAGCTGCTCCAGGCCGGCATCGACGTCGTCTCGACCGTCAACATCCAGCATCTCGAATCACTGGGTGACGTGGTCGAGACGATCACCGGCGTCCGCCAGCGGGAGACGGTCCCGGACGAGGTCGCACGCCACGCCGACCAGATCGAGCTGGTCGACATGTCCCCGCAGGCGCTGCGCAGGCGCATGGCGCACGGCAACGTCTACCAGCCCGACAAGGTGGACGCGGCCCTCTCGAACTACTTCCGCCCGGGGAACCTGACCGCGCTGCGCGAGCTGGCGCTGCTCTGGGTCGCCGACCGCGTGGACGAGTACCTTCAGGAGTACCGGGGCGAGCACGACATCCGCTCCACCTGGCAGGCCCGCGAGCGCATCGTCGTGGGCCTGACCGGCGGCCCTGAGGGACGCACGCTCATCCGCCGCGCAGCCCGGCTCGCCGAAAAGGGTGCGGGCGGCGAGGTCCTGGCCGTCTACATCGCCGCCAGCGACGGGCTCACCTCCGCCTCGCCCAAGGAGCTGGCCGTCCAGCGCACCCTGGTCGAGGACCTGGGCGGCACCTTCCACCACGTGATAGGCGACAGCATCCCCGACGCGCTCCTGGAGTTCGCCCGCGGCTGCAACGCCACCCAGATCGTCCTCGGCGTCAGCCGCCGCCGCTCCTGGCAGTACGCGTTCAGCCCGGGCGTCAGCGCCACGGTCGCCCGCGAATCGGGCCCGGACCTCGACGTCCACATCGTCACCCACGACGAGGCCGCCAAGGGCCGCCGCGGTCTGCCCGTCGCCCGGGGCGCACGGCTCGGCCGCTCGCGCATCATCTGGGGCTGGCTCGCCGGTATCGCCGGCCCCGCGCTGCTCACCGTGCTGTTGAGCCGGCTCGTCCCCGAGCTCGGTCTCGCGAACGACATGCTGCTCTTCCTCACGTTCACGGTGGCGGCGGCCCTGGTCGGCGGCCTGCTGCCCGCGCTCGCCTCGGCGGCGTTCGGATCCCTGCTGCTGAACTACTACTTCACGCCGCCGCTGCACGAGTTCACGGTCTCCGACCCGAAGAACATCGTCGCCATCGCGATCTTCGTCGGGGTGGCGGTGTCGGTGGCCTCGGTCGTGGACCAGGCCGCCCGGCGTACCCACCAGGCCGCCCGGCTGCGCGCCGAATCCGAGATCCTCTCCTTCCTCGCCGGCAGCGTCCTGCGCGGCGAGGACTCCCTCGACGCGCTCCTCGAACGGCTCCGGGAGACCTTCGCCATGCAGTCGGTCGCCCTCCTGGAGCGCGGCAGCGAGGTGGACCCCTGGACGACGGCGGCGTCCGTCGGCGGCAGTCCCGTCAGCCGGCCCGAGGACGCGGACGTCGACCTGCCCATCGGCGACACCATGGCCCTCGCCCTCACGGGCCGGGTCCTGCCCGCCGAGGACCGCCGCGTCCTGGGCGCCTTCGCCGCCCAGGCCGCCGTCGTACTCGACCGCCAGCGCCTCGTCGACGAGGCCGAGAAGTCCCGCGAACTCGCCGAGGCCAACCGCATCCGCACCGCGCTGCTCGCCGCCGTCAGCCACGACCTGCGCACCCCGCTCGCCGGCATCAAGGCCTCCGTCAGCTCCCTGCGCTCCGCCGACGTCGCATGGTCCGAGGACGACAGGGCCGAACTCCTCGAAGGCATCGAGGACGGAGCCGACCGCCTCGCCGCCCTGATCGGCAACCTCCTCGACATGTCCCGGCTCAACACCGGCACCGTCGCCCCGCTGATCCGGGAGACCGGCCTCGACGAGGTCGTCCCCATGGCCCTGGGCGGCGTCCCCGAGGACAGCGTGGCGCTCGACATCCCCGAGACCCTGCCGATGGTCGCCGTGGACCGCGGCCTCCTGGAGCGGGCCGTCGCCAACATCGTGGAGAACGCCGTCAAGTACAGCCCCGAGGGCCGGCCCGTCCACGTCTGCGCCAGCGCGCTCGCCAGCCGTGTCGAGCTGCGCGTGGTCGACCGCGGGCCCGGTGTCCCGGACGAAGCCAAGAGCCGCATCTTCGAACCGTTCCAGCGGCACGGCGACGCCCCGCGCGGCGCGGGCGTGGGCCTCGGCCTGGCGGTCGCCCGCGGCTTCACCGAGACCATCGGAGGCACCCTCACCGCCGAGGACACCCCCGGCGGCGGCCTCACCATGGTCATCACCCTCCCCATAGCGGGGGACGTCCCTCCGGTGTCACCGGAGCTCCCGACGTCTGCGGTCACCTGACCGACAAGGGGGCGACCGGCCGGGCGGCTCCCGCGTACGGGCTGACCGCCGGCACACGCGAGCCGTCCGGCCCCGGTATTTCTTGACGCGTTCCTTCCGCGCGGAAGCCGATCTTTGCTGCGGCTCTGACGGAGGGTGTCCGCGCGGCCCTCTGACGCCGGCCGCGCGTCCGACGCCCTCGTATCCCCTCGGGGCCCGGCATCCCGCTGGTCAGCCTTCGACGCCGGTCGTGGTGTGGGCGGCGCCGACCGGCTTGGATTCGGGGGAGCCGCGCTGGCGGAGGTAGATGGACAGGACGACCATGGCGGCGACCGCGAGGAGTTCGGACTGCCAGTTCTGCAGGGTGCGGTTCCAGAAGTCGGGGGTGGCGACGTATCCGGCCCAGCTGACGGGGTCCTCGAGTTGGCGCAGCTGCCGACCGTTGTAGGCGGCGGTGCCGGTGATGGACTGGCCCAGCCAGGAGAGGACGAACAGGGTGCCCATGACGGTGCCGAGGGAGCGGGCGTAGAAGGCCTGGCGCCAGTCTTTGGTGCCCGCCCAGCGGGGCGAGTCAGGGCGTGCGTGGTCGCCCATGCGCTGCTCCTGCTCGCTTTCGCTGCCGGCTTTGTGGACCTTCTTGGACTCCGGGGAGCCGCGCTGGACGAGGTAGACGGTGCCGAAGATGTAGAGGAAGAACTGCAGGAATTCCGATTGCCAGTTCTCGGTGACGTCCACGGCGAAGTCCGATGACGTCAGGTAGTCGCCGAAGCCGAGCGGCTGGAGGCCGTCGACCGTCATCTGTTCGTTGAACTCGGCGTGCCCGGAGATGGCCTGGCAGACGAGCACCACCAGGAAGGCGGTGCCGAAGGCGAGGGTCAGGCTGTTCTCCCGCCAGAACCCTCTGCGCGTTTCGCGGCCGGCGGTCATCGCTGGAGCACCCCGATGGTGATGAAGTAGCCGAGCCCGCCCAGGATGACCGCCAGGGTGGTGACGAAGAGCGTGCGCACGCCTCACGCTCCCTTGAGCAGGCAGTCGTAGGGCCGGTCGGGCCGCGGTGTGCAGCCGGCGGCCACGACCTTCCAGCCGCCGGTGAACAGCGACAGGAACAGGGTGTCGTCGCCCGCCATGCGCACCATCGCCTGCCGCCCGTACGCCTCGACCCCCTGGACACCGTGCGTCCTGGGCAGCTCCTGCGACGCGAGCGCGGCGGGACAGGCCTTGTGCTCGTCCTGCTCCAGCTGCTTGCGGGTCTGCGGAGCCAGGAGCCCGCAGGCCCGGACGTGGTCTCCGGCCGCGACGGCGGCTTCGAAGGCGGATCCCGCCGCGGCCGCGGCGTCCTGGCGTGCCCCAGGGCCCCCGCACCCGGCGGCCGCGAGCACCGCCGCGGCCGCCAGGACCAGTCCGCTCAGGGGGCGGCCGGATGCCCGGTGCCGTGATCGGATCACTTCGAGTCGGCGCTGGGTACGGCGAGCGGGTCGCGGGGGGCCTGCTTCTTCCCGGCCTCCAGCTCACCGCCCAGCTCGGTGAGCCGGTTGCGGCCCATCGCCTTGCGGACCTCCGGGAACCAGTCCTGTTCCTCTTCCTCGACGTGGTGGCGGACCTGTTCCATCAGCACGCTCATCTTGGCCTTGAACCGCTCGTCGGCCGGGTCCATGTCCTTGATCTCCGAGAGCATCCACACCACCGCGTGGTGCTCCTCGATGCTCTCCAGGATGTGGTCCGTCGTGTCCGGTGCGGCCTCGCGGGCCGCCGGGTAGAAGAACTCCTCCTCGATCCAGGCGTGGACGGTGAGCTCCTCGATCACCTCGTCGGCGATCCGGCGGCGTTCGGCCGTGTCGTCGTCGGAGGTCTTCTCGAAGCGCTTGAACAGCTTCTCGACGGTCTTGTGGTCTTCGCGCAGCAGCACGATCGCATCCATGCGGGGCACTCCCCGTCAGGTGTTGACGCGGCTGTTGGTGCCGTCATGGCCGTCGGCCTGGTCGTCGTCGAACCAGTAGCCGCCGGCCGCCAGGTAGCGGAAGGAGTGGCCCCGGTGCGCGGGCAGGACCACCGTGGCCGCACGCATGCCGTCGCCCCGGTCCTGCAGCGGGTGCGCGGCGGGGTTCCAGTGGTTGAAGTCGCCCACGACGCTGACCGGACCCTCCGGGTGGTCGGCGGGGAGAACGAAAGTGACCTGCGTGCGGCCCTTGAGCTGCTTGCGTTCGAGCACCGGATGACTCCTGACTGGCGAGTGCTGGCGGAGGCCCGAGCACCTTCGCACGGTGCTCCCCCGCCCCGGCCCCGCACACGCCGACGGGAGCGAAACGGTCACTCACCTGGAGGCCGGGGTCAGCGGCCGAGGGCGTTCTTCAGTTGTTGCTTGGTCATGTTCGAGCGGCCCTCGATGCCGCGCTTCTTCGCCTCTTGGTAGAGGTCGTCCTTGGTCCGCTCGGACGAGCCGCCGCCACCGGACTTCTGGCCGCCCCGCTGGGAGGCGGATGCGCCCTGGGTCGAGCTGCGGCTGGAGGTCTTGCTCTCGCCGGATCGCGCGCGTTCCTTGTTCACGGTGCGGGAGGCCATTTCCTCGGCACGGGACTCGGACATACCGCGCTTCTCGCCGGATTCCTTGATGTGTTCGTACTGGCGCTCGCGCTTGGGGCTTGATCCTCTGGGCACGACGAATCCCTTCCTCGACGGTGCGTACACGGCCATCGTGTGCGCACCCGGGGCGTTCCCGCATCTCGCGTTGGTCCCCGTGGACGACGGCCGTCACCCTTGCCGTACGAGCGGGTGTCCCGGACCGGCCGGTGTCGTCCGGGCCCGCCGTCAGCCCGAAGGGGCGCCCTCGAAGGTGATCTCGCCGCTCGGACGGAGTTCGGCCGACATGTTGCGTTCCATCATGCGCAGGGCCGCTTCGGCGAGAGCGGCGTCGATGTGGGCGACCGCGTCGAGGGCCACGACGACCTCGAGGTGGCGGATGTGGGCGTCGAGGGCCGAGTACAGCACGCACTGCTCGGTCACCTGCCCGCACAGCACCACCCGGCGTACATCGAGCTGGCCCAGCAGGTAGGCCAGGGGCGTTTCGTAGAAGACCGAGTGCCGTGCCTTGACGACGAACAGGGATTCCTCGTCCGGTGCGATCGGCTCCACCAGGTCGGAGTAACGGCCCGCCAGGGCGGCTTCGAGGATCTCGCCGTGGTGGGAGCGCCAGCGGCCGAAGTTGTCGTTCACGTAGACGACCGGCGCTCCGGCCTCCCTCGCCCGCCGCAGCAGCGCCGCTACGCCCGGCAGGGCTTCACGGACGGACCGCACCAGCACCTCGGCGTCCTCGTGCTCGTAGGTGTTGAGCATGTCGATCACGATGAGCGCCGTGCGGCCCGTATCGCCGCCTCCCGCCGCGCGGCCCGGCGGACGGCCACCGCGAACGCGACCGCCGTTCACGGACGCGGCCCGGCCACGGCCGGGGCAGGGGCGTGCCGGGCGACGAGCGCGCCTGCGTCGAGGGGGTGGGTCAAGGGCATGGCGGGTCCTTCATCCGGGACAGATGACGAGGTGGCCGTGCCGACAGTTTCCCGCTTCGGCCCGTGTCCGGCGCGCAGGCCACGCCGCCACAACGGGGAGGGCGCCCCACGTCAGCCGGCCCGGGCGGGATCCCGTGGCATGGTCTGCCCGGCACGGGTTAGACGCGGCACATGACGCAGCACCGACCCCTGCCCGACTCCCCTCGCTGACCGTGCCGGAAGGAGACCGCAATGCCCTCGCACGACCAGCCCCGCCTCACCGATCCCGTGTCGCTCCATGCCCGCCCGCCGTTCCCCGAGCAGGACCAGAGCCATCCCGGCTCGACGGAGGCGATGGACCCCCGCCCCGACCACGGCGAGGACACCTACCGGGGCCACGGCCTGCTGAACGGCCGCAAGGCGCTGGTCACCGGAGGTGACTCCGGGATCGGCCGGGCGGTCTGCCTGGCCTTCGCACGGGAAGGCGCCGATGTCGTCTTCACCCATCTGTCCGAGGAAGCAGAGGAGGCCGACGAGACCGCCCGTCTCATCCGGGAGGCGGGCCGCACGGCGGTGGCCGTGGCCTGCGACATCCGGTACGAAGACGAGTGCACTGCCCTCGTCGACAAGGCGGTGGGCGAGCTGGGCGGCATCGACCTGCTCGTCAACAACGCCGCCTACCAGATGGCCCAGCCGGACGGGATCGAGGCGATCACCACCGAGCAGTTCGACCGGGTGATGAAGACCAACCTGTACGGGATGTTCTGGCTCACCAAGGCCGCTCTGGCCCACATGCCGCGCGGGGGTTCGGTGATCAACACCGCCTCGGTGCAGGGCTACCAGCCCAGCCCGCATCTGCTCGACTACGCCATGACCAAGTCCGCGATCATCTCCTTCACCCACAACCTGGCCCAGATGCTCGCCGAGCGCGGCATCAGGGTCAACGCCGTCGCCCCCGGTCCGGTCTGGACCCCCCTGATCCCGGCGACCATGCCCGACCCGACGAAGTTCGGCGAACAGTCACCGCTGGGCCGGCCCGCGCAGCCGGCGGAAATGGCACCCGCCTACGTCTTCCTCGCCTCCGGCCAGGCCTCGTACATCACCGGCGAGATCGTCAACGCCACCGGCGGAACCCCCCTGCCCTGACCCCGGCCGAAGCCCTGCGCCGGATCGCTTCCTCCTGGAGCGGCGCGGGGCGGCCGCCTCCCCCGAGCGGGTGAGACGCGCCGTGCGGCCGGGCGCCCGTGCGTTCGACGGGGAACCGATCGCTTCGGGCCGGACAGGCCCGGCCCGAACACACATGGAGGCAACATGGGACACGGCGGGAACGTGATCGACGAGCTGATGGCCGACCACCGCGAGGTGGAGGGCATGTTCGCCCGGATCCAGGCCATGACCGGCACCGGGCAGGAGCTCCGCGATCTCATCGACGAGATCACCATCGAGCTGGTGCGGCACTCGGTCGCCGAGGAGCAGTACCTCTATCCGGCGGTACGCAAGCACGTCGAGGGCGGCGGGCCGATGGCGGACAAGGAGATCGAGGACCACGGCCGCGTCGAGAAGATGCTCAAGCGGCTGGAGAGGATGAGCACCGATGACGTACAGATGAGCCCGCTCCTGCAGCAGCTCATGGAGGAGGTCGCCGCCCACGTCCAGGACGAGGAGAGCAACCTCTTCCCGATGCTGAGGAGAGCCTGTACCGCGCAGCAGCTGGACGATCTCGGTGACAAGATCCGCCGTGCCAAGGCCATGGCGCCCACCCGCCCGCACCCCGCCGCGCCGAGCAGCCCCATGGCCAGCAAACTCCTCGCACCGGGTGCCGGCCTGGTGGACCGGGCCCGCGACTTCGTGAGCGGCCGCGGCAAGTCCTGATCTCCGGTCCGGGGCGGCGGGCGCGGTACGGGTCCGGGCCGCCGCCCCGGGCGGAGGGTGACGTGCGTCATGCCGCCGGCCCGTCGCTTGCGGCTACGCTGGTCGGCCACGAGCGGAGCGGCGCAGCTTCGCGCCGCAGCTCGCGGGCCCGGGAGGCCCAGGCGAGCACCCCCCCCCCGAGGAACCCGCCGTGTCCGCCGATCTCGCACCTGTCATAGCCGCCGGCTCCCGCTGGCTGCTGACCGCCTTCCCGCCCTCCCCGGGCGCGTTCAGCCAGGCCCTGGCCGAGGCCCAGGCCCGGCAGGCCGTCGCCCTGGCCGCCGCCCTGCGGTACCCGACCCCGCTGGACGCCGAGCTGCTGGATCTCCTCGGCCCGGGCGGAAGCGCCCGGCTGGACTGGCTGACCGGCGCCGATCACGGCGACGACACCGACGCCGGCTGGCGGACGTGGGTGGACGAAACCGTCGTCAGCTGGGCCGCCTGCCTCCTCGCCGCCCCCGCCCTGGCCCTCGCCGCCCAGCGCCACGTCGACCGTGGCCAGGCCGGTGAGCTCACCCGCCTCACCCGCCCCGGCGACCACGAACACGACGCCGCGCCCCTGCTTCGCCATCCCGACCTGCTGGAGCCGGTCGCCGCCCTCCACCGCGCGCCGCTGCTGGACCTCCTGGACAACGAGACCGCCGCCATGAGCTAGGCCGCCTCTTGTGGAAGGGCGCCCACGAGCGGCTCAGCCGTCAGGGATGGAAGAGGACCTTCACCATGTTGTCCCGCTTCGCCTGGAAGTCCGCGTACGCCCGTGGGGCTTCGTCCAGGGAGAGGTGATGGGTGGCGAAGCCTTCGACGCCGAGAGGGTCGCCGTCCGTCAGCAAGGGCATCAGGTCGTCGACCCAGCGGCGGACGTTGGCCTGTCCCATGCGCAGCTGGATCTGCTTGTCGAACATCGTGAGCAGCGGGAGCGGGTCGGCGGCTCCTCCGTAGACGCCGGAGAGGGAGATCGTGCCGCCGCGGCGTACGAGCTCTATGGCCAGCCTCAGGGCGCCCAGGCGGTCGACCCCGGCCCTCTTCATCAGAGCGGCGGCCAAGGCGTCCGGGAGCAGGCCGGTCGCGGTCTGTACGGCCCTGACGCCGGCGCTGCCGTGGGCTTCCATGCCGACGGCGTCGATCACGGCGTCCGGGCCGCGGCCGCCGGTGGCGCTGCGGACCGCGTCGGCGAGCTGGTCACCGTAGTGGGTCAGGTCGTAGACCTGTACGCCGTGGCCCGCGGCGCGGGCGAGCCGTTCGGGGACCAGGTCGATGCCGATCACCTTGCCGGCACCGCGGTGGGCGGCGATGCGGGTGCACATGTCGCCGATGGGCCCGAGGCCCAGGACGGCGACGCTGCCGCCGGGCGGGATGCCGGCGTAGGCGACGGCCTGCCAGGCGGTCGGCAGGACGTCCGACAGGTAGACGAACCGTTCGTCCGGTGGCCCATCGGGCACGCGGATCGGGAGCGTGTCGGCGAAGGGGACGCGCAGGTATTCGGCCTGTCCCCCGGGCACCTGCCCGTAGAGCTTGGTGTATCCGAACAGGCTCGCGCCGCTGCCGTGCTCGTGGACCTGGGTCGTCTCGCACTGCGAGTGCAGCCCCCGCTCGCACATGAAGCAGGTCCCGCAGGACACGTTGAACGGTACGACGACCCGGTCGCCGGCCTTCAGCTCCCGGACCTCGGGCCCCACCTCGGCGACCACCCCCATCGGCTCGTGCCCCAGGATGTCCCCGGCGTCCAGGAAGGGCCCGAGCACCTCGTACAGGTGCAGGTCCGATCCGCACAGGCCCGTCGTCGTCACCCTGATGACGGCGTCCGTGGGATCGGCGATCCGCGGGTCTGCAACGGTGGCCACCTCGATCTTGCGGCGGCCCTGCCAGGTCACGGCTTTCATCACGCCTCCTCGGTCACGTATGCGCAGGGCAGGGAGCGGGCGACGCCGGCCTGTATCCGCGCGCCTGCCCCCTTCCGGATCCGCCAAGCAGCCGGCGCCGTCGTCCGCCCGCTGCGGATGACGGCCGCGATGCCGGGTAGCCGCGTGGACGGGATCCCTTGCCCCACGGTGTGAGGAGGCTGCGATGACAGCCAAGAGACCACTGGCCCACTACCACCGGCGACGCGACTTCTCCAAGACGGCCGAGCCCGAGGGCGGACTCGACGAGCCCTCCGGCGGGCAGCCCTCGTACGTGGTGCAGATCCACGACGCCCGCAGCATGCACTTCGACTTCCGGCTGGAAGCCGACGGCGTACTGAAATCATTCGCCGTGCCCAAGGGGCCCTCCAACGACCCCCACGACAAGCGCTTCGCGACACCGACCGAAGACCATCCGCTGGAGTACCGCGACTTCGAGGGCACGATTCCGCACGGCGAGTACGGCGGCGGCACGGTGATCGTCTGGGACCAGGGAACGTACCGCAACGCCACCTCCGACCGCGACGGCCGCGAGATCCCGCTCACCGAGGCGCTGGAGCGGGGGCATGCCTCGTTCCGGCTCGACGGCCGCAAGCTGCACGGCGGCTACGCGCTCACCCGGATCCGTGACGACGCGGACGGCGGGAAGGAGGCCTGGCTGCTGGTCAAGCAGGCCGACGAGCGGGCCGCCGCCACCGGCACGCCCGACCCCCGGCGGGCGAGGTCGGTGCGTACCGGCCGGACCCTGAACCAGGTCGCCGCCGACGCACGCCCGAGGCCTGGGACTGCGCGAGGACGAGCCGGGGGCCGAGGTGGTCCGTGAGCAACCGGCCGGGAGGACCCGATGACCCCGAAACGCCGGTCCACGCCGCCGGAGCGCATACGGGCCGGCCGGCACACCGTCGAGATCAGCCGCCCGGACAAGGTCCTCTTCCCCGGTGACGGCATCACCAAGGCCGACCTCGCCGGCTACTACCGCACGGTGGCCCGGCGCATGCTGCCCCAGCTGCGCGGGCGGCCCCTGATGCTGGAACGGCATCCCGACGGGACCGACGGCCCCGCCTTCATGCAGAAGGACGTCCCGGACCACTTCCCGGACTGGATCCACCGTGCCGAACTGCCCAAGCAGGACGGCACCGTCACCTACGTGATCTGCGACGACACCGCCACG
This sequence comes from Streptomyces sp. 3211.6, assembly GCF_003634815.1. Taxonomy (NCBI): domain Bacteria; kingdom Bacillati; phylum Actinomycetota; class Actinomycetes; order Kitasatosporales; family Streptomycetaceae; genus Streptomyces; species Streptomyces sp. 3211.6. Next base: position 1,350,013 of record NZ_RBXC01000001.1, read on the forward strand.
CTGCTCTACCTCGCGGACCAGGCGTGCACCACCCCGCACCGCTTCCTGTCCAAGGCCGACCGGCCCGGCCATCCGGACCGGCTGGTGTTCGACCTCGACCCGGCCGGCGAAGACTTCGCTCCGGTGCGGGAGGCCGCGCTCGGCCTGCACCGGCTCCTGGACGAGCTGGAACTGCCGTCCCTGCCCATGACCACCGGCTCCCGCGGCCTCCACGTCGTGGTCCCCCTCGACCGCCGCGCGCCCTTCGACGACGTACGCGTCTTCGCGCGCGCGGTCGCCGGCGTCCTGGCCGCCCGCCGGCCCGACCGGTTCACCACCGAGCCCAGGAAGAAGGCCCGCCGCGGACGCCTCTACCTCGACACCGGGCGCAACGCTTACGCCCAGACCGCCGTGGCCCCCTACGCCGTCCGCGCCCTCCCCGGCGCCCCCGTCGCCGCCCCACTGTCCTGGAGCGACCTCGACGACCCCGACCTCACCGCCCGCCGCTGGACCCTCGCCACCGTCGGCGAGCTGCTGGGGGAAGACCCCTGGCGGACCCCTCCCCGGCCCCGCTCCCTGCGAAGGGCCCACAGCCTGCTCACCGCACTCACCCGTGACGAAACGAACCCGACGCCATGACACGACGACGACAGACGACCGTACGAAAGCTGATGGACGCCTACGGGCGGACCCATGCCGAGGAAGCCGGCATCAAGCTGCGGAACACACCCGCGCCCCTCTACCAACTGCTCACCCTCTGCGTGCTCTTCTCCGTACGGATCAACGCCGACATCGCGGTGGCCGCCGCCCGCGAGCTGTTCGGAGCCGGGATGCGGACACCCCGGGCGATGGCGGACTCCTCCTGGCAGGACCGGGTGGACGCACTCGGCCGCGCCCACTACCGCCGCTACGACGAGAGCACGGCCACCGCGCTGGGCGCCGGAGCCGAACTCGTCCTCGACCGGTACCGCGGCGACCTGCGCCGCCTGCGCGACCAGGCCGACGGGGATCCGGACCGGATCCGCGCACTGCTGCGGGAGTTCCCGCGGATCGGGCCCGTGGGAGCGGACATCTTCTGCCGTGAGGCCCAGACCGTATGGCCAGAGCTGCGCCCCTCGTTCGACGACCGCGCCCGCGAGGCCGCCTCCAAGCTCGGCCTGCCGGCCACGCCGGAGGCCCTCGCCCGCCTGGTGGACACCGAGACGCTGCCGAGACTGGCAGCCGCCCTGGTGAGGGTCGGACTGTCCAAGGACGCCGCCGACGACCTCCTCGGAAGGGGCTGAGCCGGGGTGGGTGCGGGGGTCGCGTTCTTCGGCGTCGGCATTCTCGATAGCGTGGCTGCCGGCCGCGCACGGCTTCCATGGTCCGGCACGCCCGTGCGGTGGGTTTCGACGGAGAGTGATGAGGCGATGAGGCTGTGACGAGTGAAGAACGGACGAAGCCCGTGGTCGAGGTTCCGAAGGGGGACGCTCCCGCCGAGCTGACCGTGCGGGACCTGGTCGTCGGGGAGGGGGCCGAGGTCAAGCCGGGCATGGTGGTCAAGGTCCACTACGTCGGGGTGACCTTCGAGTCCGGGAAGGAGTTCGACGCCTCCTGGGACCAGGGGCAGCCGTTCAAGTTCGCCCTGGGCAGTGGCAAGGTCATCAAGGGCTGGGACCGGGGGGTGCGGGGCATGAGGGTCGGCGGCCGGCGCGAGATCGTCGTTCCCCCGCGTCTCGGCTACGGGAACCAGTCGCCCTCACCCTTGATCCCGGCGGGCTCGACCCTGGTCTTCGTGGTGGACCTGCTCGACTCGTATTCCCGGACGTCCGGGTGGAGCAACGGCTAGCCCCCGGCCGCCGGTTCCCTCCCCCTCTCCCGGCAGAGATCGTGGTGCCGGTCGGTGTCAGTGCACTGAAGTATCCTTCCCGGCACCGCACACCGACTCGGAGGATCAAGAGAATTGTCCGGCCTGTCCGCCTTTCCGTTGCCCTTTCAAGCATCGCGTTCCGTAGCGTTCGCGGCACCCCGGACGCTGCGGGAGCTGGAGATGATGCAGTGCAGCGCGCACATCCGGGCGAAGGCCGGGTGGTTCGACAAGATGAAGGACGCCGACGTCGTCGCCCGGTGGACGCGGGAAGCCCGCGAGCAGGGTCTCACCGAGGCTCAGGTGCGTTACGTCCTCGACGAACTCGCCCACTACGCCGCCCTGCGGGACGGGCGGACCGGCATCGAGGTGTCCGGTGTCGACGGGGTGTGGCAGTCGGACGCGCTGGTCGACGAGGAGCTCGCAGCTCGGCTGCGCGAGGCGGTGCGGGTGCTGGAAGAGGTTCCCCCGGCGGAGCTGGACTGGCATCCGGGATCCGGTGGTCAGGTACTGGACCTGGTACATCCCTCGCTGTTCTGCCTGGTGCGGGACGTGAGCCCAGCGCCCGAGGGGGCGTGGCGGAATCCGACGGACCGTTATTCGAAGCACGAGTTCTCGGAGAAGTTCCAGTGGCTGCCCACGGACGTGGAGGTCGCTGAGGACGGCGGGGTCTGCTTCCGTTCGCACGTCAACAACGTCCACCCGGAGGACCACCGCGAGCTGGCCTCCGTTCTGCCGGACCTGTTCGCGCGCATGCGTCCGCTCCTGGAGAACGTGCTCACCGATCTGCGCCATCCGCGGCCCCTGCGCATCAAGGCCGATCCCTACGGGTGGTACGAGTCGGAGCCGCAGTACCCGAACAGGGCCGACTACGGTGACGACGCCGCCTTCGCGGAAGCCCGCCAGGAGTGGGGGGAGGCCCACGACGAGTGGTGGCAGACCCGCCGGCCGGTCGTCCCGGACGCGCCGGAGTTCACCGCGCCCGAGGTGCCCGACGCGACCGCCCGGGTCGACCTGCGCGGCCGGGGCCTCCAGGTCATCGTGAAGCTGGCCACCATCCACCTCACCCCGGAGAAGCCCGAGTACGCCGGCGGTTCCTGGCACGTCGAGGGGATGCTGAACGAGCGGATCGTCTCGACCGGCATCTACTACTGGGACAGCGAGAACGTCACCGAGAGCCGGCTGAGCTTCCGCACCGCGCTCGACGACCCGGACTACGAGCAGAACGACGACGACGGCCTGCGCGAGGTCTACGGCCTGGAGAACGAGGACGAACTCAACCAGATACTGGGTTCGGCGGCGACTCCGGCGGGCCGCTGCCTGGCCTTCCCGAACGTCCTGCAGCACCGCGTCGGCGCGTTCCGCCTCGCGGACCCCACCCGCCCGGGGCACCGGAAGATCCTCGCCTTCTTCCTCGTCGATCCGTCCGAGAGGATCGTCTCGACGGCCGATGTGCCGCCGCAGCAGCCGTGGGCCGAGACCTCGACCATGACCCTGGAAGAGGCGAAGGGCTACCGCGAACAGCTCATGCACGAACGCAAGTTCTTCGTCGCCGAACACAACGAGCAGCTGTACGAGCGGGAGTTCTCCCTCTGCGAGCACTGAGCCCCGTCGGTCCCGGCCCCCGGAGCGGTCAGTGGCGGGCGTCCGCCCGGGGGCGTTCCAGGGTGAAGGCGTCCACCGGGGTCAGCTCTCCGTAGGGGCCGTCGAAGGTGTAGTACGTGACGTTCATCCGGGTGCGGCCGGAGCCCCTGGTGCCCGGGTCGACGTCGAAGGCTGCGAAGCCGTGGGGGTGGACGCGGTCCTGCACGGCGCGCCAGGGGGCGTCCTCGGTGAGGTAGACCGGCGTGCGGTGGCGGCCCTGGGGTTCCTTGCTCACGTCGACGACGACGCGCCCCTTGGGCTCCTCGAACAGGTCGTCCTGGGTGGTGGCGAAGTTGCCCCCGCCACCGATGATCATGTGGACGGTCCCCTTCCCGGTGTCGGCGACGTCGGTGCGGGTGGAGACCGGGACCGGGGTGCGGGTGTCGTTGGGCAGGGTGCCGCGGACCGGGAGCGACCGCTCGTAGTAGTGCTCGTGGCCGCAGAGCACCAGGTCGACCCCGTACGCGTCGAAGAGCGGGCCCCATTCCTGACGGACTCCGAGGTCGCTGCCGCCGCTGCGGTGGCTGGAGATCATGGGGTGGTGCATGAAGACGACGATCCAGTCGATGCCGGTGTCGGCCCGCGCCGCCTTCAGTTCCCGCTCCAGCCAGCGGCGCTGTGCGCCGCCGGAGTAGCCGCGCAGATAGATGTCCCCGGTATCGACGATCGCCACGTCGTCGTTGGCCAGGCTGATGAAGCGGACCCCGCCGACGGTGAAGGCGTACCACAGGCCGCGGGTCTGGGCGTCGGTGGCGGTGGCCGCGTCCGGCAGGGTGAAGTAGGTCTGGTAGCCCGTCAGTCCCAGGGGGCCGTTGCCCTTCTCGGTCTCGCCGTTGCCGACGCAGGGCATCCAGGGACGCAGCCGCGCCGAACGGCTGTTGCCGATGAACCAGTCGGCCCAGGTCGCGACGCGGTCCTCACCGATGGCACCGGCCACGCCCGCGTAGCAGAGGTCGCCGTTGACCAGGTTGAACAGCGGGGCGACCCGTTCCACCGCGGCCACGATGTCGGCGGAGGCCTCGGTGCCGCCCTGGGTGCTGGTGTGGAGCCGGAAATGGCCGAGCGGCGGCGGTGCGTCGGGCGTGGGCCACGTGAGGGAGCGGCGCAGATTGGGCGTGCCCTGGTCGCCGAAGCTGGTGAAGGTGAACGCGGAGCGGCCGCGCGGGGCGGTAGTGAACGACCCGGTCTCCTGCGCGGCGCCGTCGTGCCCGGCCGAGTACAGGTAGGTGGTGTCGGGCCGCAGCCCCGTGATGCGGGCGTGGTGGACGTACACCTCCCGCCGGGACAGGTCGTCACGGTAGGTCCGGGTCTCGGCGTCGACCGCGTGCCCCGAGCCGCCGCCGTCCGGTGAACCGAGGTGGACCCGCGGCCGCCGGACGGACTGGGGACTGATCCAGGAGACGGTCATCTCGGTGGCCGGGTCGGCGCCGAACTGCAGGTGCAGCCCCGCCACTCCGGGCACCCCGATCCGGCTGGGCGTGCGCTGCAGCAGGGGCGACACCGCGTCCGCCGGCCTCTCGGCGGCCCGTGCGCTTCCCGTGCTCCCGACGGCGGCGGCAGCCGCACCAGCGGTCGAGCCGGTCAGTAACGTCCTGCGCGGAATCGGCATGGGGCACCTTTCTCGAAGCGAGTCGTCGCTCGCGTGAACCCTGGGGGCGGTCGACCGCAATGATGCCTGCGGGAAGCTCTCGTGGACGAGGATTTTCCGCCGGCGGGGCCTACGGCCGGCGGCCCGGGCGGGTGCGGTCACCTGGCGCCGCGACGGCCATGCCGTCGCACTGCTGAGGCTGGAGGCGCCCGTGGCCGGGACGGGCCCGGCACCGCGCGTGGGGCTGAGGGTGCGTGGTGCGGCGCGGGGCCCGGCCGGGCGGGGGGCTGCGGCCGGGCGGGGGTCAGGTGCGGTCGCGTTCGAAGGTGCGCAGCAGGTCCGCCGCGACGCCCACCGCGATCGCGGCCGGTTCCTTGCCGGTGATCTCCGTCAGGCCGATCGGGGTCTTGATCCGGTCGATCGTCGTGTCGTCGTGGCCGCCCTCGGTGGACAGGCGGTGGCGGAAGCGGGCCCATTTGGCAGCCGAGCCGATCAGGCCGATCGTGCCCAGCCCCGGGGTGCGCAGGGCGGCGTCGCACAGGGCGGCGTCCTCGGCGTGGTCGTGGGTCATGATCAGGACGTGGGTGCCGGGGGCCAGTTCGGTGAGGACCTCCTCCGGGAGCAGGGGGGTGTGGTGGACGTGGACCTGCGCCACGGCGTCCGCGAGCACGGCGAGCCGGTCGTCGGCGAGCTGGCCGGGGCGGGTGTCGATCAGGTGGAGGTCGAGGTCGAAGCGGGCCAGGATGCGGGCCAGTTCGAGGCCGACGTGTCCGACGCCGAAGACCGCCACCGCCGGGACCACCGGCAGGGGTTCGAGCAGGACGCTGACGGCTCCGCCGCAGCACTGCACGCCGTGCCGGCCGGTGACCTTGTCGTTGAGGGCGAATTCCATCAGTTCCGGTTCCGCGTCGGGCGTGGCGAGCACCTCGCGGGCCCGGTCGATGGCGACGGCCTCGATGTTGCCGCCGCCGACCGAGCCCCAGGTCTCGGTCCGTCCGACGACGAGTTTGGCGCCGGCCTTGCGGGGTGCGTGGCCGCGCACGGCCGCGACGGTCACGAGCGCGCCGGGTTCCCGGCGCGCCCGCAACCGCGCGACCGCGGCCACCCAGGTCAGTTCAGGCATGGCTCAGGGCGCTCGCGCCGCCGGTGCGGGCCGTGGCGGCGGCACGGGCCGCTTCCAGGGCCCAGTACACCGCCTCCGGCGTCGCGGGGGAGGCGAGTTCCACGCTGACCCCGGCGGGCCCGAAGGCCGCGGCGGCCTGCCGCAGCGCCTCGCGCACCGAGAACGCCAGCATCAGCGGGGGTTCGCCGACCGCCTTCGAGCCGTAGACCGCCCCTTCCTCGGTGGCGTTCTGCAGCAGCGTGACGTTGAACTCCTCGGGCGTCTCCGAGAAGCTGGGCAGCTTGTAGGTGCTGGCGGCCTGGGTCAGCAGCCGGCCGCGGTTCGGGCCGTCGCCGGTGTCCCAGCGCATGTCCTCCAGGGTCAGCCAGCCCGCGCCCTGGACGAAGCCGCCCTCGACCTGGCCGATGTCGATCATCGGGGACAGGCTGTCGCCGACGTCGTGCACGATGTCCACGCGACGGATGCGGTACGCGCCGGTGAATCCGTCCACCTCCACCTCGGTGGCGGCGGCGCCGTGGGCGAAGTACTTGAACGGCGAGCCCTTGAAGGCCTTCGCGTCCCAGTGCAGTCCCTCGGTGCGGTAGAAGCCGGCCGCCGAGAGCTGGACGCGCTGGAGGTAGGCGGTGCGCACGAGGTCGTCCCAGGCCAGTTCGCGGTCGCTGCCCAGGGCGCGGGCGACGCCCTCGACGATGCGCACGTCGGAGGCGTTGGCGCCCAGCTGGGTTCCGGCCACCTCCAGCAGCCGTCCGCGCAGCTGCTCGCAGGCGTTCTTCACGGCCGCGCCGTTGAGGTCCGCCCCGGCGCTGGCGGCGGTGGCGGAGGTGTTGGGCACCTTGTCGGTGCGGGTCGGTGCCAGCCGCACCTTGTGCAGGGGGACGCCCAGGGTGGTGGCGGCGACCTGGATCATCTTGGTGTGCAGGCCCTGGCCCATCTCGGTGCCGCCGTGGTTGATCAGGACCGAGCCGTCCTTGTAGATCAGCACCAGTGCGCCGCCCTGGTTGAAGGCGGTGAGGTTGAAGGAGATGCCGAACTTGATGCCGGTGAGGGCGATGGCCCGCTTGGTGTGCGGGTGCGCGGCGTTGAAGGCAGCGATCTCACGCCGCCGGTCGGCCAGTCCGCCGCTCTCCTTGACCTGCTCCCAGACGGCGGAGATCCGCCCGGGCTGGGTGACCGGCTGCCCGTACGGGGTGTGCTGGCCCTCGCGGTAGAAGTTGCGTTCCCGCAGTTCCGTCGGGTCGAGGCCGAGCAGCGGCGCGCAGCGGCCCATGATGTCCTCGATCACGAGCATGCCCTGGGGGCCGCCGAAGCCGCGGAAGGCGGTGTTGGAGACCTTGTGGGTCTTGGCGATGCGCCCGGCGACGCGCGCGTGGGGGATCCAGTAGGTGTTGTCGATGTGGCAGAGGGCGCGGGCCACCACCGGCTCGGACAGGTCCAGGCTCCAGCCGCCGTCCGCGGTCAGGGTGGCGTCCAGGGCCTGGATGCGGCCGTCGGCGTCGAAGCCGATCTTCCAGGCGGCGTGGAAGCCGTGCCGCTTGCCCGACATGGTCAGGTCCTGGGTCCGGTTGAGACGTACCCGGACGGGCCGGCCGGTGAGCTTGGCGCCGAGGGCGGCGACGGCCGCGAATCCGTGCGGCTGCATCTCCTTGCCGCCGAAGCCGCCGCCCATGCGCAGGCACTGCACGGTCACCTCGTGGCTGTGCAGGCCGAGGACGTGGGCGACGATCTCCTGGGTCTCCGAGGGGTGCTGGGTGCTGCTCTGGACGAAGACCTGCCCGGCCTCGTCGATGTGGGCCAGCGCCGCATGGGTCTCGAGGTAGAAGTGTTCCTGTTCGGAGAACTGGAACTCGCCGGTGAACACGTGGACGGAGTCGGCGAATCCGGCGTCGACGTCGCCGGCCAGCATCACGGGCCGGGCGCCGTGGAAGCTCCCGGCGGCGATCGCCTCCGACAGCGTGACGACCGACGGCTGTTCGTCGAGTTCCACCTCGACGGCCGCCGCACCGAGCCGGGCGGCCTCCAGGGTTTCGCCGAGCACCCAGGCGACGGCGTGGCCGTGGAACATGACCGTGTCGGGGAAGAGCGGTTCGTCGTGCTTCATGCCGGCGTCGTTGACGCCGGGCACGTCGGCGGCGGTCAGCACGCGGACCACGCCGGGCACGGCGAGCGCGGCTGCGGTGCGCAGGGCGGTGATCCTGCCGTGGGCCTTCATCACCTGGACCGGGTGGGCGTGCAGGACGTCCTTGGTGCGGTGGATCAGGTCGTCGGTGTAGAGCGCGGCGCCGGTGACGTGCAGGTTGGCGCTCTCGTGCGGGAGGGGAAGTCCGACGGCGGGCTTCTCGGGGCGCTGGGACAACTGGCTCACGAAGACACCGCCTCGGTGGTCTGGGCGTACAGCTTGAGAAGGCTCTGGCCGAGCATCGCGGAGCGGTACCCGGCGCTGGCGCGGTGGTCGTCCATGGGGGTTCCCTGGGTCTTGAGCACCTCGGCGGCGGCCTGGGCGGTCTCGGCCGTCCAGGCCCTGCCCTCCAGGGCGGCCTCGGCGGCGAGGGCGCGGATCGGGGTGGCGGCCACGCCGCCCAGGCCGATGCGCGCCTTGCGGACCGTCCCGTCCTGGATGTCGAGGGCGAAGGCGACGGCGACGCTGGAGATGTCGTCGAACCGCCGCTTGGCGATCTTGTGGAAGGCCGTGACGGGCGACAGCGGCAGGGGGACGCGTACGGCGCGGATCAGCTCGCCGGGGCGGCGCACGCTCTGCCGGTAGCCGGTGAAGTAGTCGCAGAGGGGGACTTCGCGTTCGCCGTCGGCGCCGGCGAGCACCACCGACGCCTCCAGGGCGAGCAGGACCGGCGGGCTGTCGCCGATGGGCGAGCCGGTGCCGAGGTTGCCGCCGAGGGTGGCGCTGTTGCGGATGAGGCGGGAGGCGAACTGGGGGAACAGCTCGGCCAGGAGGGGTACGGCGCCGTCGAGGCGGCGTTCGATCTCGGTGAGGGTCTGCGCGGCGCCGATCTCGATGTGGCCGGATCCGATGTGCAGGGAGCGCAGTTCGGGCAGCCGGTCGACGGCGATGACGCAAGGGGCCCGGCGGGAGCGGATGTTGACCTCGACGCCCCAGTCGGTGCTGCCGGCGACGACGACGGCGTCGGGCCGCTCGCGCAGCAGCTCCAGCGCCTCGGCCAGGCTGCCCGGCCGCAGGAAGCTGCTGTCGTCGCGGGTGTAGGCGGTGGCGGCCGGTTCGGGCGGGGACTGTTCGCGGCGCCGGGCGAGCGGGTCGTCCCCGGCGGGCGCGCCGACGGCGAACGCGGCGTCGCGGATCGGGCGGTATCCGGTGCAGCGGCACAGGTTCCCGCTCAGCGCGTGCAGGTCGAAGCCGTTCGGGCCGTGCTCGGGGTCGCCGTGCCCGGCGTCGCCGTGCCCGGGGCGGCCTTCCTCGGCGGGGGCGGGGTGGGCGCAGCGGCCGGGGCGGTAGTACTCGGCGGCCATGCTGCACACGAACCCCGGGGTGCAGTAGCCGCATTGGGAGCCGCCGCGGACCGCCATCTCCTCCTGTACGGGGTGCAGGGTGGGCGGGGTGCCGGGCTCGCCCGGGGTGGCCAGGCCCTCGGAGGTGATCACCTCCTGGCCGTCGAGCGCCGCGGCCGGGACCAGGCAGGCGTTGACGGCCACCCAGTCGGTGGGCCTGTCCACACCGGGCCGGGCCACCAGGACCGAACAGGCTCCGCATTCGCCCTCGGCGCAGCCCTCCTTGGTGCCGGTCAGCCCGCGCTCACGCAGGAAGTCCAGCACCGTGGTGTGGGGGGCAGCCGGTGCGAGGGGGGTTTCCTGCCCGTTGACCGTGATAAAGGGTGTGGGTGTACTGGTCGCCATATTTCAGGAGCTTTCTCTTTCGGTGGCGCAGCTCGAAGAGCCCGGAGCTCGATGAGTCCGGGGAGCGCACGTCGGCACGCGTCGGCGTACCGCAGGCGGTGTGTGGGGAGAAGCGGGGCCGGGGCCGCGGGCGGGCGCACCGGGAGGGAGGGGCCGTTCAGCAGCCGTGGGCCACACGGCCGGGGGCCCAGGCGACCTCGTGGGCGGGGCGCAGCGGCGCGGAGACGGTCGGCATCCGACGTCGCCTCCTTCCCTGAGCTCACGAGTCGTTGCGCCCGAAGCTACGTCGCCGCAGGTTGATCGGTCAAGCATGGGTTCCGGCATGTGGCCCGTTGTCACTCCGGACGGCTCCGGACGGCCGCCGGTGGGCCGGCTGTCCCGTCAGGGGCCCGTCTCGAACGCCGGGGGCTTGAGGCCCTTGAGGCATTGCGTGTCCGGGGTCGTCGGGGTGTCGAAGAAGGAGACCGCGATGGTCTGGGCGCACTTCGAGGTCGCGAAGACCACGTGGGGCTCGTAGGGGACGGTGATGACGGTGGCCCGGGACAGGGTGCGGGCGACGTAGGGGCCGTTGGCCGCTCCGGTCTGGGAGTCGAAGCCGCCCGAGAGGGCCAGGGTGGGGATGTCGCTCTTGGTGACGTCCCGGATCGAGCGCGGTGCGGCGGGGACGTTCCAGGTGTCGCAGTCCTGGTGGAGGTAGGCCAGCTGCGGTGCCTGGGACTGGACCGCGCGCGGGAAGGACGGGAAGGCCTCCTCGCCGCCGCGCAGGGCCGCGTCCCGGGCCGCGTACGGGGTCCACTCGCTGCAGAACACGCCGTAGACCAGCCCGTGGGAGAGCCGGCCGACGGCCTGGGGCGAGTACTTGCCGACCGACCACTGCTCGGCGATGCGCTGGGGCTTGCCGTGGTCCAGTTCGTCGAGGGCTCGCGGCACCTGGGCCGCGACGTGGGTGGCGGAGGTCAGCCAGTTCACCAGGGCCGCGCCGTCGAGGACCACCTTCACCTGCTTGTGGGTGTCGGGCAGGGTGACGGTGGTGGTGACCGGCTTGGCCTGGAGTTCGCGCACGAGGCGTTCGAAGGTGGCCGACAGGTTCGGGTAGCGGTCGTTGCAGGCGGGCTGCTCGGCGCAGGCCTTGAACAGGCCGTCGAAGCCCTGCTTGGCGGCGCTCCAGGTCAGGGCCTCACCGGCCGTGGAGGGCGGCAGGATGCCGTCGATGCCGACCGACCGGATCCCTTGCGGGTGCAGGCGCATGGTGACGAGCGCCAGCTGGGTGCCGTAGGAGATGCCGTACAGGTTCCACTGCGCCACGCCCAGCGCGCCGCGCAGGTCCGCGAGGTCGGCGGAGCTCTCGGTGTCGTTGTAGGCGCCGAGGTCGGCCCCGAGGCCGACGAGCCGGTCGCGGCAGGCCTTCGTGGCCTGGAGGTGCAGGCGTTCGGAGTCGGGCGAGGCGTAGGCGAGGCCGGTCGCGCGGGCGTTGAACTCGTCGATGTCCGGGCAGGTGAGGGCCGGGTCGGCCGAGTACGTGCCGCGCTGGGACATGAAGATCACGTCGCGGTCGCGGTTGAGGCCGCCGTCGACGGCCATCTTCGCCTCGCCGACGGCGTCGTCCCCGGGTCCTCCGGCGAGCCAGACGATCGGGTCGGGCCGTGGCGTCGCGGCGAGCGCCGGCACGATCGCCACCCCGAGCGTGATCTTGCGGCCGTCCGGTCTGGTCCGGTTCTCGGGGACGGTGAGCGTTCCGCAGCGGGCGCCGTCGAGCTCGGCGACCGGCTCGGGCGTCCTGGGGCAGGCGCCCGGTGTGTAGCGGGCGTCGCCGGCCGTCCCGGCGACGGTGCCGAGGGGCGCCGGGGGCGGGGTGGCGGTGCCGTACGCCTGGACGGGCGCGCTGAACAGGCCGGTGAGGAGCAGGCCGGCCGCCAGGCCGGCGGAGGAGGCGTGCAGCCGTCGCACGGTGCGGCGGGGGCGGGACGCGTCGGTGCGGGGCATCGGTCCTCCCGGTCACTTCGGGGTGATGGTGAACGGCGCCGGCTCCAGGCCGGCCACGCAGCCGGTGTCGGGGGCGGCCGGGCGGGCGAGGAAGGAGGCGAGCACCTTGGCCGCGCAGGGCGACTGCGGGACCACCCAGTGCGTGATGCCGGGGATCTTCACGGAGGTCGAGCGGGACAGCGTGCGGGAGGCGTCCTTCGCGAAGCCGGCGCCGGTCTTCTGGTCGAAGGTCCCGGAGAGGAGGAGCGTGGGTACGGAGCTGACGGCGGCCACCCGCTGCTGGGCGGCCCGGTCGGGAACGTTCCAGGTCCGGCACACGTCGAGCTGGAAGGGGAGCTGCGGTGTCTGGGCCAGGACGGTGTCCGGCCATCGGGGGAAGGCCTTGCGGCCCGCGTCCAGCACCGCGGATTCGGTGACCCCCGGCGTCCACTCGGCGCAGGCCACCGACTCCGTCAGCCCGTGCGCGGTCATGCCGGTCGCCTGGACGGAGTCGACCGCCCGGGCCCGGGCGAAGCGCTCCGGGTTCCCGTGGGCCAGTTCGTCGATCGCCGCCGGGAGGTCGGCCGGCTTGATGGTGTTGGCAACGAGCACGCCGAGCACGGCTCCCCCGTCGAGGACCACCTTCACCGGGGCCCCGCCCTTCGGCGGGGCGGCGGTCAGCGTCAGCGGCTTCGCCTCCAGCCGCTTCACCTGCTCGTCCAGCGTCTTGCGGAGGTCCGGGTAGCGGCTCTTGCAGGCCGGCTGGGCCGCGCACGCGTCGAGGATGGCGCCGATGCCCTCCTGTGCGCTGGGCCAGCCCCAGGGCAGGACCACGCTCTGCGGGGGCGTGACCGAGTCGATCGCCACCGCGCGGATCCCCTCGGGGTGGGTGCGCAGATAGGTGAGGGCCAGGTTGGTCCCGTAGGAGTATCCGTAGACGTTCCACTGCGCGATACCGAGAACCGTACGCAGGTCGGCGAAGTCCGCCGCGTTCTCCGCGGTGTTGTAGGCCCCGAGGTCGGTCCCGTCGGCCGTCAGGCGGACCCGGCACTGCTTGAAGGCGTCCAGCATCTGCGACTTGGCCTGCGCCGAGTCGTAACCGAGGCCCACGTAGCGCGCGTTGAAGCGGTCGACCTCCGGGCAGGCCAGGTTGGGCCGGTCGTAGCGGTTCCCCCGCTGCGCCATGATGATCAGGTCGTGGTCCCGGTTCACGCCGGCCGCGGTCAGGAACGGGATGTCGTCGAAGGTCTCGCCTCCGGGGCCGCCCGCCATGAACACCACGGGCTCCGCGGCGGGCTTGGCCGAGACGGCCGGGATGACCGCCGTGGCCAGCTTGATGGTCCGGCCGCCGGGACGGGCCCGGTTCTCGGGGACCTCCAGGAATCCGCAGCGCGCCTTGGCCAGCTCGGGGACCGGCTCGGCCGTCTTCGGGCAGGGGCCGGGCACGAACCGCGCGGGTGCCGCCGGGGTGGGGGCGGCGGCGGCCGGCGGCGCCGTGACGGCGGCCAGGCAGACCAGGGCGGCCGCTGCGGCCGCCGTGTTGCGGGTGTGCTTCGCCATGGGATCCCGTTCCTCTGCCGGCGCGCACGGCTGCCGTTGCCGGACAGCGCCCCGGCGGTTGGGCGGAACGTACCCTTCCGACGCTACCGGGTCCCCCGGACGGCCGCATGCCGGACGGCCGGTGGCCGGGAACCCGCCCCGGACGCCCGGCGCCACCCACGACCGGCCCGGCAAGCCGGCCGCCTGACCGCCCGCCGGCCGGGCCGGGGACCGCGCCCCGGGCCCCGCCGGCGGACCGGCCCCGTTACGGTGCCATCTCGTAGGCCCCGGAAAGGGCCTCGACGCGCTCCCAGACCCGGGCCGCGCGGGCCTCGTCGACGACCGGGCGGCGCACCGCGCCGAGCGCCCACTCCTGCTGCGCCACGGTCGCGGAGTCCTTGCCGTGCAGTTCGACGGCGTGGCCGGAGAAGTCGCGGACGAGGACGGAGAACAGCTCGTCGAGGACGTCGCGGTCCAGGTCCGTGAGGCGGGCCTGTTCCAGGATCAGCTGGCCGTGCACCACCAGGGCGAAGAGCTGGCCGACGGAGAGCAGGAAGTCGAGGTCGCGGCTCTGCGCCTCGTCGGGGGCGATGGTGGCGACGAACGCGCACAGGGCGTCGGCCTGCTCGCGGAAGCGGGCGACGTTCGGCACGCCTGCGTACGCGTCGAAGGCGGGCCGCCAGTCGTGGAAGCGTACGGAGCCCAGGCCGCGGGCCGGGCCCTGCCGGAACAGGAAGTCGTCGTCGGCAGCGTCCAGGCGGGTCGGCACGGCCGGGTACTCGACCGGCTCCAGCAGGTGGTTGCGCATGAACTTGAGGATCAGCGCGAGGTTGACGTGGACGGTGCCCTCGAGCTTGGGCAGGCCGCGGATCTCGACGGCGGCGTTGGCGAAGTAGGTGTCCTTCTCGAAGCCCTTGGCGGCGATGACGTCCCACATCAGGTCGATGACCTTCTCGCCCTCGGTGGTCACCTTCATCTTCGTCATCGGGTTGAAGAGGAGGTAGCGGCGGTCCTCGGGCCCGGCGGAGCGGAAGTAGTCCACGGCGCGGTCGCTGAACAGCTTCATGCCGACCAGGCGCACGTAGGCGTCGGCCAGCTCGCGGCGCACGTGCGGGAAGGCGGTGACCGGGCGGCCGTAGAGGACCCGGTTCTGCGCGTGGGTGACGGCCTCGTACATCGCGTGCTCGCAGATGCCGATGGAGGCGGTGCAGAGGTTGAACTTGCCGACGTTGACGGTGTTGAGGGCGGCGTCGAAGGCGGCGCGGCCGGTGTGCAGCACGTCCTCGGCGGCCACCGGGTAGCGCTCCAGCCGGAACTCGCTGACGTACTTGGAGGAGTGGACCACGTTCTGGACGAGGCCGTAGGCGGGGTGGCGGCTGTCGGCGGCGAAGAAGACGTAGCCGTCCGGGCCCTCGACGTCGGTGCGGCGGCCGAAGACGGAGACCAGGCCTGCGGCGTTGCCGTTGCCGATGTAGTACTTGGAGCCGGTCGCCAGGAAGCCGCCGTCGCCGTCGGGCTCCAGGAGCATGTCGGTGGAGTAGATGTCGGCGCCGTGGGTGCGCTCGGACAGGCCGAAGGCGAACACCTCGCCCTGGGAGAGGAGTTCGGCGGCGCGGGCGCGGGCGGCGGCGTTCTCGCTCTGCCAGACCGGGCCCAGGCCGAGGATGGTCACCTGCCAGGCGTACCAGTAGTCGAGGCCGTAGAAGCCGAGGATCTCGTTGAGGGCGGCGATGCGGGCGGTGTCCCAGCGCTGGTCCTCCCGGCCGGCGGCGGAGGCCGGGGTGAGGAAGGTGGCGAACAGGTCTTCCTTGGCGGCGAAGGCGAGGAAGTCCGCGAGCCAGGCGCGGGTGCGGTAGTCCTCCAGCAGCTTGCGCTTGCCGCGCTCCTCGAACCAGTCCACGGTGGCGCGCAGCAGGCGGCGGGTCTCGGGGTCGAAGTGCGCGGGGTCGTAGGTGCGCGGGTTGAACAGGAGGGAGTCGGCCATGAGGGGTCGCCTTCCGGGGAGTAGTGACGGGTCTTGCGGTCAGGCGGGCGGTGTCGCCGCCCCGATGCGGTGGAGGGTGGCCAGGACGTCGTCCAGCCAGGCGATGGTCATCCGCTCGTACGCGATGCCGCCGCGCAGCACGACGTGCTGGAGCTCCTGCCCGGCGTCGAGCGGGGCGGGGGCGCCGGGGCCGGTGAAGTCGCGCCGCTCGCCCGCGAGGTAGTGCGCGAGGCGGTCGCCGTGGGCGCTGCGGTGGCGTTCGACCTCGCGGATGAGGGCGGCGGGGTCGTCGAAGGCCGCACCGCGGATCTTGACGGCCAGCTCGTGGCGCATGCTCTCGGGCTCGATCGGCTCGTGCAGCCACCGGGAGAGGGCGGCGCGGCCGGGCGCGGCGACGGCGTACTCCTTCTTGTCCGGCCGCCCCTGCTGGGGCACTTCGCGGACGGTGAGCAGGCCGTCGGCGGCCATGCGCCCCAGGACGCGGTAGATCTGCTGGTGGGTGGCGGTCCAGAAGTAGCCGATGGACCGGTCGAACCGGCGGGCCAGTTCGTATCCGGAGCCCGGCATCTCCAGGAGGGAGACGAGGATCGCGTGGTCGAGCGCCATGCCCCGATCCTTCTATGCAACTCGTTGCATAGACAAGTGCCGCCGCCCGGGTGAGACACGGCTCACCCGCTTCCCGCGCGGGCGGACCGTCAAACCGTTTGCCGCCCCGGCGGCGGCCGGTTAGCGTCGCCGCCCATGACCCCTGTCCTGCGCACCGAGCGCCTGCTGCTGAGCCCCTACGTCCCCGCGGACGAGGAGGATTTCGTGACCCTCTTCCAGGACGTGCGGGTGTCCCGGTGGATGGGCGACGGCCCCGCCACCGAGGAGGAGGACCGGGCCCTGTTCGGCCGGATCTTCACCAAGGTCTACGCCGGGAACCTGTTCGACGTCTGGGCCGTCCGCCTCGACGGCGAGCTGATCGGGCACGCCGAGATCAAACGGACGGACGCGGTCGCCGGCCACGAGATCATCTACGCCCTGGCGCCCGCGGCCTGGGGTGCGGGGCTGGGGACCGAGCTGGCGCGGGCCCTGGTGGAGTACGGCTTCGCCGCCCTCGGACTGGCCGAGGTGCACGCCACCGTGGCCGCGGAGAACGGCGCCTCGCTGGCCTTGCTGGAGCGGATCGGGTTCGAGCACGTCCGGGACGTCACCGAGGACGACGGCAGCACCACCCGCGTACTGACCCGGGCCGCCTAGTACTCCAGCAGCGGATCGTGTCCTGAGCTGGTTCTTCTCAGGTAGTGACTGCGCTGGGCGGTGGCCTGGCGGCGTCGGCGCCAGTGGGACCAGTTCAGTGCGTGATCTCGTGGACGAGGTCGGCCTGTTCGGTGGTGGGGCAGGAGATGTTCCAGGAGCCGTCGGATCTCTGCCACGGAGGATGAACCCCGTGTCGTCGACGATCAGGACACCACCAGGACCGAGTTTGCCTGCGACGTAGTCACGGACATCGTCACGGAGTGCGTCCGCGTCCCAGACACTCGAGTTGAGCAGTCTTTGGAATCCGTCCGGGGTGCGGTGACCTGCGTACTCGGCCAGCTGCCAGCCGTTCTTCCGGGCCACTGGAGCCAGCAGCCCCCGCAGGTAGTCCCGCATCCGCCACCGCAGATCCGCCCGTCCGAACCGGCCCGCCACCCGCGCGAACACCGACTCCAACTCCGCAGCCCACCCCTGGGCCCCAGCCATCCCCACCATGCCCTGCCAACGACAACCACCAGCTCACGAAACGATCCGCTGCTGGAGTACTAGCCCCGGCCCGGCCCGGGGCACCCCTGGACGGGGGTGCGGTTCGCGGCGTGCCTGGGGTTCGCGAGAGGCCCTGGACGTGGTCCTGGTCCGCCCCGAGCTGGTGGCGGAGATCAGCGCCGACCGGGTGATGACCGGGGCGGCGTTTTCCGCCACCCGCTGAGCCTCCGCCGGTTGGGCTTGGACGTGACAGCGGAGGACGTTCCCCGGTTCGGTGAAGGGCCGACTGCGGCGGCCAGCTGAGCCTGCCGATCGGGGCGGCCACCGCGGCCGGCTCGCGCCGGGCGAGAAGCCGAACCGCAAGCGGATGACCACCGTGGCCTGCGTCTTCGACACCCGGCCCGCCCCCAGACGCCCTTGCTCCGCGACGACCAGGTCCCTCGATCCCGACCTCCGCGCTACCCATGGCCAATTAGGAGACCGGGATGGGGAATTACACGACGCTCAAACCGCCCAACCTGGGGAAAAACTTGATCGCCGGCACTCCTACCTGCGCAGACGCCGGATCGAATGCACCATCCCGGAGAAGGCCGACCAGGTCCGCACCCGCAAGAAGCTCGGCTCGCGCGGTGGCCACGAGGTACGACAAGTTGGCCGTGTGCTACGAGGCGACAGTGCTGATCGCCGCCATCAACGAGTGGCTTTGACCAGCACTGTCGCAACAGACCCTAGAAGCCGATCCTGGAGAAGTCGTAGTACCTGTCGAAGCGCGGCACCCAGATGCTGGGCCAGGGCGTACCGCTGACGCCGCAGTCGCCGAGCACGACGGGCGAGCGGCGGCCGGTGTCGTGCAGGCAGAGTCCGGTGCCGACCTCCTGGATCTCCCAGTGGTCGCCCTTCTCGCCACCCTGGAAGATCCACGTGAAGGTACCGCAGCCCCAACCGTCCGCCTGGATCATGGAGACGCCCTTGTAGGCGTAGCCGCCCTGCGGGCCGACGCAGCGCGCGCCGCCGAAGGTGCCGATCGCGAAGTTGCCGTTGCCCAGGCTGTGGAAGGTGAAGCGCTGGTTCAAGTGTCCGTTGCAGTCGTACCTCTGGATGATGGCACCGGGACTGGTGGTATCGCCGCGGATGTCGAGGCACCCCCAGCTGTAACCGGCCCTTACCTCGTAGATGGGCGCGTTGTACGGGGTGGTGCTGTAGCGGATCGTCGGGTTCTCCGCGGCCTGCGCGGACGACGGCAGCAGCATGACGAACATCGCCGTGAAGACTGCAACGGCCACACTGCCGAACCGGCGAAATCTTTGCGCCACGTTCCCTCCTGACTGGAAACAACTGACTGAGGACGAGCTTGACGCCGAAGAAGCTAGCGAGATCCACTGGGCCTCCGATACCCACCCTTTCAGGGGGGTGTGTTCACGGCGGAGGCTGTGGTGCGGGAAGGCTCGGGGCTGCAGCGTGCCCAGCGGTTCATGATGCTGGCGACCGGCCTGTACCGGGCCAGCCACCTGGTGGCGGGCTTCGTGGCCGTGCTGCGCAAGGCGCCGGGCGAGGTCCTCCCCTGGGTGCTGTTCGGCGGGGTTCTCGCCTCCAGCGTGTGGCTGTACGGGAACGCCTACGCACGGGGCTGGTTCGACCGGCGCTGGGTATGGGCCGATGTGCTGGTGACCGGGTGCGCGGTGCCGCTGCTGGTGGGCCTGGCGAGCGGCGGGGTGGCGGGCGGCGGCTGGGTGCCCGGGGGAGCCGGAGTGGCCGTGTACGGCTGGCTGTTCCTGCTGGGCGGGTCGGTGAGCGCGGCGGCGGGTGTCGGACTGGCACCGAGGCGGGCCGTGGTGGCCGTTCTGCTCCTGCTCGGCACCACGCTGGCCGCGTACCTGTGGGTGATCGGTCCGGAGGCGGCTCCCGGATCCGCCCTCGTCGGGCACATGAACTCGGTGGTCTCCTCGGCCGTGATGGCCAAGGTCTTCTGGTGGTACCTGCGCCGACAGGGCACCCAGCTGGACGAGGCCAACGAACGGGCGCTGACCGCCGAGGCCGCGCGGGCCCGTGAGGCCGAGCGGATCGCGCACCACCGAGCCCTGCACGACACCGTGCTGGCCACGCTGACCACCATTGCCGTAGGCCGGGTGGACGCCAACGCGCCCGGGGTACGGGAGCGGTGCGCCCGCGAGGCGGCGTACCTGCGGCGGCTGATCCAGCGTGGTGACGACCCGGAGGATGCGGGTGCGCAGGCCCCGGAGGTGGCGGTCGGGGCTGTGCTGGAGGAGGCGGTGCACTCGGCCGAGTGCCTGGGCCTGAAGGTCACCGCCCAGTACCACGAACTGCCGTCGGTGCCCCGACCCGTGGCCATCGCCCTCGCGGCCGCCGTGTCCGAGGCGCTGAACAACGTACGGTGCCACGCCGGGACCGGACAGGCCTTCCTGACGGTCGTCGGGGCGGCCGGGGGCGTGTTCGTCAGGGTGGTGGACCGGGGCGTCGGCTTCGACCCGACGGCCCCCGGGAGCGGGAGCGGAACCGGGACGGGGAGCGGGCTGCGGCGCTCCATCCACGCCCGGCTGGCCGAGATAGGCGGGCGGTCCGAGGTCGACAGCGCCCCGGGAGAGGGGACCAGCGTGGAGCTGCGGTGGCCGGCGTGATTACCGTGGCCGTGGTCGACGACGACCGGATGCTGCGCGAGGGGCTGCGCTCCTGGCTGGCCGAGGTGGAGCGATTACGGCTGCTGGCCTCGGTGGAGACGGTGGACGCGCTGCTCACGGTGGGCGGCCGGCCCCCCGACGTGGTGTTGCTTGACCTGGTGCTGCGCGACGGTTCCATCCCAGAGGACAACGTCCGGCGGGTGTGCGCGGCGGGCAGCCGGGTCGTGGTCATCAGTACGGTTGCGGACCGGGCCCGGATCGTCGGGACGGTGGCGGCGGGAGCGGACGGCTACCTCACCAAGGACCACTCGCTGGAGACACTGGTGGGGGCCGTGGAGACAGTGGCCGCAGGCGGTACGGCGCACTCCCCCGAGCTGGCCTTCGCCTGGGCGTACGACTCCGGCCCGGCCCGGCCGCGGCTGGCGCCGCGGGAGCTCCAGGTTCTGCTCGACTACGCCTCCGGGCTCACCCTGAAGGCCACCGCACGGCGGGCGGGTGTCAGTCCGAACACCGCCAAGTACTACCTGGACCGGGTCAAGGAGAAGTACCAGCGGGCGGGCCGTCCGACGTACACGAAGATCGACATGGCGCTGCGGGTGAGGGAGGACGGGCTCGATCCGCACACCGTGGACCCTTGATCAGACGAAGGCCGCCCCCGCGTCCGCAACCAAAGTCACCGGTATTGGGGTTAGGGTCTGTTGCGACAGTGCTGGTCAAAGCCACTCGTTGATGGCGGCGATCAGCACTGTCGCCTCGTAGCGCACGGCCAACTTGTCGTACCTCGTGGCCACCGCGCGATGCCGTTTCAGCCGATTGCTCCCGCACTCCACGGCGTGGCGCTCCTTGTAGTCCTCCTTGTCGAAGGCTGGTGGTCGACCACCGCGCGAGCCGAGCTTCTTGCGGTTGCGGACCTGGTCGGCCTTCTCCGGGATGGTGCATTCGATCCGGCGTCTGCGCAGGTAGGAGCGGTTCACGCGAGATCCGTAGGCTTTCGGCACGGGCCTTGTCGGGTGTGGTGCGTGGCCGTCCGGGGCCGGTTCGGGGGGCGCGGATGCGTTCGAGGACGGGCTGGAACTGCGGGCTGTCGTGCCGGTGCCCGGCGGTGATCAGCAACGAAAGGGGCTTCTGCCCCTGCTCGGTCGCGAGGTGGATCTTCGTAGTCAGGCCGCCGCGGGAGCGTCCGAGGCCGTGGTCGTCCGGCTCGGCGTCGATCCCGACGGGAGGCTCGCGCTGCAGATCCCCTTTTACGCGCGCCGGCGGCGTGCTGGTGGGCGCGGCAGACGGTCGAGTCCACGCTCACGTCCCAGGTGATCAGTCCCTGTGCGTCGGCCTGGACCTGCAGTTGCTCCAGGATCCGCTTCCAGGTTCCGTCGCGCTGCCACCGGCGAAACAGGTCGTAGACCCGGTCCCACGGGCCGTATCGCTCGGGGCTGACCTTCCACGGAGTGCCCGCGCGGGTCCGCCACCGTATCCCGTCGATCAGCTGCCGACGTGTCCACGTCCGCGGCCTGCAAGCCTTCTGCCCGGTCGGCAGCAACGGCTCCAGCCGAGCCCACTGCCGGTCCGTCAGATCCCCTCGCACCCACGCCATGATCATTGCAATTCAAAATCCACTTTCGCAACAGACCCTAGGGCGCAGGGCCGGGCAGAAGCACCAAAGCGCCGTGGCCGGATCCCGGCGGTCCGCCGGAACCGCTCCCCGGGCTGCGGCCACGGCCGTTCGGGGCGGCGGGTACGGTTCCGGCATGGACGTTTCAGCAATCCGTTCGAACGACGCCGACCCGACTCCGGCGGAGACGATCAAGGAGACCGCCCGCCGGCAGCTGGTGGAACTGGGGGCCGCGGGGCTGTCTCTGGAGGGCGTGGCCCGTGCGGCCGGGCTCGGCCTCGCCGACGTCGAGGCCGTCTTCCCGCACCGGGACGACCTGCTGACCGCGCTCGTCATCGGCGCCTACGACGCCTCCGGCGCCGCGATGGAGGCGGCCGACACCGCCGGCGCCCCGGCGGGGGCGCGGCTGCTCGCCGTGACGCGTGCGCTGCGGCAGTGGTCCTTCGCGAACCCCGGCGAGTTCACGCTCATCTACGGTTCGCCGGTGCCGGGCTACCACGCCCCGCAGGACACCGTCCCGGCCGCCGCGCGGACCCCCGCCGTGCTCGCCGGGATCGTCCGGGCCGCCCTGGAGGGCGGTGAACTGACCCCGCCGCGGCGCGCGGTGCCCGGTCCGCCGCTGCTGCTGCCGGCCGCCGTCGAGGCCTTCGGCGGTGTGCCCGAGGCTCCGTTCTCGGACATCATCGAGCGCGGCATCGTGCTGTGGAGCAACCTCATCGGGCTCCTGGTGTTCCAGGTCTTCAGCCGCACCCACGACAGCGTCAAGGACGAGGCCGCGTACTTCGACTACGCCATCGCCGTGGCGGCCGAGAGCATCGGGCTCGAGGTTCCGCTCGGCGGACACACCGACTGACCCCCACTGCCGCCCCCCGCGGCACCCTGCAGGAAACCAGGCCTTGAACACCATCAGAACCCTCTGCTTCGTCATCGCGGCGCTCTCCTCGTACGCCGCGCTCATCTACCGCCTGTGCCAGGCTCGGCGCAGCCGGCACGACAGTGCCTACTGGACGCTGATCACCACTCTGGTCCTCCAGTGCCTCACCTTCACCATGGGTGCCATCGCCATGGGCGGCCCGCGCTTCCTGGGGGTCGGCAACCTCGCCATCCTGCTCATGCACCTGTCGGCGGTGGCCTACTGCGTCGCCGCGGAGATCATCCTGCTGCGGTGGGCGGCGTCCGACGAGGAGGCGCGGCGCAAGACGCGCTGGTGGCTGATCACCGGAACCGCGCTGGACGTGGCCCTGGTCGCGCTCTTCCTCCTCGCCGACGGGACCTCCCGGCCGGCGTCGGACTTCGACACGGGCAGCGGCCGGCCGCTGGTCCTCGTCTACCTGCTGGCCTTCATGGCGTCCCAGGCGCTGCCGTGCGTGACCATCTTCCGCCAGTGCGGCTCGTACGCGCGCATGACGGACAACGAGTCGCTGCGGCAGGCCCTGCGGGTGCTGCGGGTGGCCGCCGTGGTGCTGTTCCTGTACTGCTCGTGCCGGACGCTCAACATCCTGACGGCCGCGGCCGGGGTCGACATCGGCGCCTGGAAGCTGGCCTCGAACCTCTTCAGCGCGGCGGGCATCGTCATCCTGTCGCTCGGCCTGACCAACTCCTCGTGGGGTCCGGCGGCATCGAGGCTGCTGGCGTGGGGGCGGAGCTACCGTTCGTACCGGGCGCTGTACCCGCTCTGGCGGGACCTGTACGAGTCCTCCCCGGACATCGCCCTGGAGCCTCCGGGCGCCTCCGTCGCGGACCTGGACTACCGGCTGCACCGCCGGGTCGTCGAGATACGCGACGGGTGGCGGGACCTGCGTCCGTACATCGACCGCACGACCGTGGGCGGTTCGGCCGCGGGCGCGGGCAGGGAGGAGAACGAGGAGTCGCGGCAGGCCTTCACGGAGGCGGCGCGGATCAAGCGGGCCCTGCTGGCCAAGCAGGCCGGGACCATGCCGCACGACAACAAGGACGCCGGGGACTTCGACGACCGGGACACGGACAACTTCACGGCCGAAGTCGCCTGGCTCACCAAAGTCGCGGCCGCCTACAGTAAACTCGGCACCGCGAGTTGAAGCTCCCGCCCGGTTTGTATCCCCCGTCAAACCGGGCGGGCCTCCCCCGTTCACCCGTCCTCCTGTTGCGGGCCGGGCGGGTGGCCATCGCCCGGACTGGCCCGGCCCATCCCCCGAGGGCCGGGCCAGTCCGCTTTCACCGCCCGCCAACCCGTCGTCCTTCCCCCGTGACGAGTTAGCTGGCAGCTATCGGCGAGACCCAACGTTGGCGGAGTCCAGGCCAATTGTCAACTGACCGCTATTCTGCGAAACTGGCGTATAGCCAAGGGCTATACCGAGGAGGTGACGGGAGGAAGAATCACCATGACCGAGTGCGACGACCGGCCCCTGCTCGCCAGGCGCCTTGACGACCTGTTCAAGACGGTCCGCCCCAAGGGCAAGCACTGGACCAACGCCGAGGTGGCGGAGGAACTGAAGCGGGCCAACCCCGAGCTCAAGGCCGGGGGCGTGTACTTGTCGCAGCTGCGCACGGGCAAGCGCTCCAACCCGTCGCCCGACCTCCTGGCCGCCCTGGCCAAGTTCTTCGGCGTCTCGGTCGCCTACTTCTTCGACGACAAGGTCGCCGAGTCGGTGCTCAGCCAGGTCGCCGCCATCGAGGCGCTGCGGCAGTCCGGCGTCCGGGCCGTGGCCATGCGCGCGGCCGGGATGAAGAAGGAGAACCTCGCGGCC
The DNA here is from genome assembly GCF_003634815.1 of Streptomyces sp. 3211.6. Classification (NCBI taxonomy): domain Bacteria; kingdom Bacillati; phylum Actinomycetota; class Actinomycetes; order Kitasatosporales; family Streptomycetaceae; genus Streptomyces; species Streptomyces sp. 3211.6. The sequence goes on from NZ_RBXC01000001.1 coordinate 1,374,241, forward strand.
ATCACGGCCATCATGGACCAGTACCGGCAGATGCAGGGCCTCCCGCCGGTCACCGACGCACCCGTCGCGGACTCCCCCGCCGCCGGCGACGGCCCCGGCCCCTCCGAGCCCGTATGAGGGGCGCCTGGAAGGAGCGGGCCGCCGATCACGACCGGCGCAGCCAGCTCAAGAAGCTCCGCAAGGCCGGCGCCCGGCGGCTCGCCGAACTCGACCTCCCCGAGGTGAGCGACGTCGCCGAGCTCTGCCGCCACCTGGGCGAGGCGCGCGAGCGGCCGATCCTCCTGGTCCCGATGCAGATGCCCTCGTCACACCCGTGCGGCATGTGGGTCGCCGCGCGTGACGAGGACCTGATCTTCTACGACGCCAACACCACCAGCGCGCATCAGGAGCACATCATCTTGCACGAGCTGGGCCACATCATCTGCTGCCACCGCGGGGCCGGCGGGCTGGACGAGGCGGCTGCCCGCCTCCTCTTCCCCGACCTCGACCCCGACCTCGTGCGCGACATGCTCCTGCGCGCGACCTACGACGACGTCCAGGAGCAGGAGGCGGAGATCATCGCCTACCTGCTCGCCCAGCGGATGGAGGGCGCCGAGCAGCAGCACGCGGCGCACCCCGGCGCGGAGGCGGACGAGACCGGCGACCCGGGCACGAGCGCCGTGCTCAGCCGGATCGAACGGACCCTGTTCTGACGTGGACCGCTTACCCCCCGGCGGTGGACGCCACCTCCTCGGCCAGCGCCGCCACCGCCCGGCGGACGTCCTCCTCGCGGTGCTCGCTGGTGACGAAGAAGCGCAGCCTCGACAGCCCTTCCTCCACGGCGGGGTGGAAGATCGGGTCGGCGGTCACTCCGCGCGCGTAGAGGCCGTCCGCGACGCGCAGGGTCCGGGCCGAGTCCCCGAGGATGCACGGCACGATCGGCGTGTGGGCGCTGGAGCCGGTCGCCAGACCGGCGGCCGCGGCCAGGCCGAGGAAGAGCTCGGAGTTGCGCCGGAGCCCGGCCACCCGCTGCGGCTCCGCCGCGATCAGCTCGGTGGCGGCCAGCGCGGCCGCCGCGTTGGGCGGGGTCAGGCCCACGCTGTAGACGAAACCGGGCAGGGTGTGGCGCAGCCAGCGCACCATCCGGGCCGAGCCGCCGAGGTAGCCGCCGCAGCTGGCGAAGGCCTTGGAGAGGGTGCCCATCCACAGGTCCACGTCGCGGCGGTCGACCCCGAAGAACTCGCCGACGCCCCGGCCCCGTTCGCCGACCGTCCCGATGCTGTGCGCCTCGTCCACCATCAGCAGCGCGCCGTAACGTTTCTTCAGCTCGATGAGGGCGGGCAGGTCGACGAGGTCGCCGTCCATGCTGTAGGCGCCCTCCACGGCGATCAGCACCCGGCGGAACCGGGACCGGTTGAGCCGCAGCAGGTGTTCCAGCCGCTCCGTGTCGTTGTGCGCGAACGGGCGCCGCGCCGCGCCGGAGAGGGCGCAGCCCTGGAGGATGCTGTCGTGGGCGAGGGCGTCGTGCAGGACGAGGTCGCCCGGGCCGACCAGGTGGCCGATCGCGGTGACGTTGGTGGCGTGGCCGCTCACCAGCGTCAGGCAGTCCCCGACCCCGAGGAACTCCGTCAGGGCCCGTTCCAGGCGGACGGTGAGGTCGCGTTCCCCGGACAGGACGCGGCTCGCGGAGACCGAGGTGCCGTAGCGGTCCACCGCCCGGTGCACGGCCTCGTTGACGGCGGGGTGCCCGGACAGCCCGAGGTAGTTGTAGCTGCCGAAGGAGAGGTACGGGCGGCCGCCGATCACCGTGGTGTCGCGGATGGTGCCCTCGTGGACCCGGAAGTACGGGTACGCCGCGCCGGTCCCGGTGATGGAGTCCAGCAGCTGTTCGAACGTGCCCACCTCCGGGAACTCGTCGACGGTCGCCGTCTCGGCGCTCCACTGCGGGGCGGCCGGCGGGTCCGCCTCCGGGGCGGAGGGCCGCGGGCCGCCGCGGTCCGGGTCCACGAGGGCGATCAGCCGGCCGACGGTGAGGTCCGGGGAGAACATCTCCTCGGTCCGGAAGCCCGGTACCCGGTTCGCGATGCGCGTGTCCAGCTCGTGCAGCATCAGGGAGTCGAAGCCGAGGTCGGCGATCAGCGTCTGGTCCTCGTGCAGGTCGGACAGCGGGTAGACGCCGGTCCGCGACACCTCTTCGAGGACGACGGACGCGGCGGCCGCCCCGTCGGAGCCCGCCCGGGCCGGCTCCGGCGCCTGCTGCCGCGCCGGCTCCGCCACCGGCACGGGCTCGGGGTCGGGGTGCGGCGCGGGGCCGGCGTGCAGCTCGGGGTCCGGGTTCGGCCCGGGGTAGCGGCCCTGCCCGGGGTCGGGGTCGGCCGTCCCGCGTGCCGCCTCGTCCACGATCCAGTGCCGGCGCGGGGCCAGCGGGCTGGGCGGCAGGGTGCACGGGGGTACGCGGTCCCCCGCCGGTACGGCCGCCTCGCCGGACGGACCGGGCGCTCGGCCCGCCTCCAGGGCCTCGGCCGCGCCGGTCAGCCGGGCCACCGCCTCGTCGACGCCGTGCGCCTCCACGGTGAGGCCTTCCCCGAGGGGGGCCCGGCGGGCCAGGGTGCCGGCCACGGCGGCCAGTGCGGGCCGGTCCTCGGCGACGGTACGGGCCAGGTCGCGGGCGTACCGGGCGAGCCCGGCCCGGTCGCGGGCGCTGAGGGCCAGCACGTACGGGCCCGCGGACGGCGCGGGGCGGGCCGGCGGGGCGGTGTGCTCCTCCACCACCAGGTGCACGCCCGTTCCCCCGAAGCCGAACGCGCTGACGCCGGCCCGGCGCGGACCGCCGCCCTGCGGCCAGGTGACGGGCTCCGTCGGCACGGTCAGCCGCGCCGCCCGGAGGCCGGGGAGTTCCGCGAGCGCGAACTCCGGCTGCGGGGGGATCACCCCGCGCTGCACGGCCAGGACCGACTTGATCAGACCGGCCAGCCCCGCCGAGTTGAGCGAGTGCCCGACCACCGCCTTGACCGCCCCCAGGTAGGCGGGGGCCGCGTCCGGCCCGCGCAGCTCGCGCAGGACGGCGAGCTCGACGGGGTCGCCGACGGTGGTCCCGGTGCCGTGCGCCTCCAGGTAGCCGACCTCGCCGGGGGTCAGTCCGGCGTCGCGGTAGGCGCGGCGCAGGGCGCGCAGCTGTCCGGCGGCCTGCGGGTGCATACCGCCCTGGACGGTCCCGTCGTTGGCGGTGCCCACCCCGCGGATCACGGCGTACACCCGGTCGCCGGCCTCCAGCGCGTCGGACAGGGGCCGCAGCACGAGCATCCCGGCGCCCTCGCCCAGGACGAAGCCGTCGGCGTCCGCGCCGAACGGCAGGCAGCGTCCGGTGCGCGAGATGGCTCCGATCCGGCACAGCCCCACGAGCAGGTCGGGGGTGACGACCAGCTGGGCGCCGCCCGCGAGGGCGATACGGGTACGGCCGGAGCGCAGGGCGTGGACGGCGTTGGCCACGGCCATGAGCCCGCCGGAGCAGGCGGAGTCCAGCGCATAGCTCTCGCCGTGCAGGTCGAAGACCGAACTGATCGTGTTCGGGCCCATGTTGAGCAGGATCCCGGCCACGGAGGTGCCCTGCATCCCGTCGACGGCGCGGACCGTCTCCCCCCAGAGGGGATCGCCCGGGCGTGCCCCGAACTCCCCGCCGGCCAGCTGGCGCATACGGATCCGGAGGGTGGTCAGGCCGCGGTAGCCGCTGTCGGTGAGGGCCGTGATCACCGAGGTCTCCTCGCGGTCGAAGCCGTCGGCCTCCCATCCGGCGTCCTGGACCGCCTCGCGGGCGAGGTCGATCAGCAGCCGGTGCTGGGGGTCCATCGCCTTGGCCCGGCGGGGCGGGATGCCGTAGTGGGCCGCGTCGAAGCGGTCCGTGTCCGGCAGCAGCGCCATGGTGTCCGTATAGGCGGCGGAGGTGTCGCGGAAGTCCTCGCCGAGGAAGGCGTCGACGCGCCACCGCGAGTCGGGGATGCGGCCGAACTGTGCCCGCGGGTCCGTCAGGAGCCGCCAGTACTCGTTCAGGTTCCGCGCCCCCGGGAACCGGCACGCCATCCCGACGACGGCTATGTCCTCCCGCTCTGCGCTGCGGTCCACTGTGGAATTCATCCCTCTCACTGCAACCGTCACCCGGTGGTGGCCAGGCGTTCGCGCCACCAGTCCACCGTCGCCTTGACCTGCTGGTCCAGGGGGGTGGCCCGGGCCGCGAACGCGGTCTCGTAGGCACTGGAGTCGACCACGAACGGGCGGTCGAACTGGTAGCGGGTCTCCTTCAGTTCGCGCAGCAGCGGGGAGAACAGCCCGCCCAGGGCCAGCGCCAGGGGCGGAACGGCGCGCACGGCGACCGGTCCGGTGCCCGCCTGGGCGGCGAGCCGGGCGACCATCTCCCGTACGGACAGCGCGGGTTCGGTCGGGACGTGCCAGGCCCGGCCCCAGGCCCGCTCGTCGCCCGCGACCTCCACCAGGGCGCGGGCCACGTCGGGGAGGTAGGTCCAGCTGTGCGGGGCGTCCGGGTCGCCGAGCGTGGAGACGGGCTTGCCGCGCAGCAGCGGCGGCATGACCCGCGCCGCGAGGTGCCCGCCGTCGGTGACGCCGGGTCCGAAGAAGTCGGAGGCGCGGACCTCGACGGCCCTGATGCGGCCCTGCTGGTGCAGGTCCCGCGCCCGCTCCCAGACGGCGGCGCGCACCCGTCCCTTGGTACCGGTCGCCGCGAGGGGCAGCTCCTCGGTCAGGGGGCCGTCCACGGGCCCGTACCCGTAGAGGTTGCCGAGCATGACCAGGACCGCTCCGGTCTCCTCGGCGGCCGTACAGAGCGAGGAGGCCAGCGCCGGCCACTCCGCCGCCCAGCGGTGGTAGGGCGGTGCGGCGCAGCTGTAGACGGCGGCCGCGCCCCGTACCGCCTCGGTGAGCCGCCCGCTGTCCTTCGCGTCCAGCGCGACGTGCTCGATCCCGGGCTCCGGGCTGCGGCCCGAGGTGGTGACGACCTTCACCGTGCGTCCCTGCTCGACGAGCAGCCGGGCGGTGGCGGCGCCGGCGGGTCCGAAACCTATGACGACATGAGAGTTCACGTACGCACACTAGCGCGAGCCCTCGGGCGGGCGGCTCCGACGCCCTCCGCCAGGTCGGCCGAAACCCCCACCCTTACCGGAAGTACGCGCAGCGGTCATCCCGCGGTGTTCCGGACCCCCGGTCACGGGGCCGTTGCCGGCTTCCCGATCGCCAGTCCGTACGCACGGGCGGCACCGCCCTTCCCTCCGGCCGCCCGCCCTCGCGCCCGGGAGGCCCCGTTGCCCGCGCACCCTCCCGTCCGCAGGAGCCGCACGATTGGCCGGAACCCTGCGACCGCGGCGCGAAGGACCGCCCGGCCCTGCCCCGTGTCCGGACCGGTCACGTTCGGAGAAGCGGGAGCCCTGGGCCCTCGCGTAGCGTGGAACGGCCGGGGCGCCGAGGGACGCCCGCCGCGGCCGCGCCGACGAGGGAGAGACGATGAGCAGGGGCACGACGAACGACCGGTCGCCCGTACCGCACGCCGCCGACAGCCACGACATGATCCGTGTACACGGCGCGCGCGAGAACAACCTCAGGGACGTCAGCGTAGAGATCCCCAAGCGGCGGCTGACGGTGTTCACCGGGGTGTCCGGGTCGGGCAAGAGTTCGCTCGTGTTCGACACGGTCGCCGCGGAGTCCCAGCGGCTGATCAACGAGACGTACAGCGCCTTCGTCCAGGGCTTCATGCCCGCGGCCGCCCGCCCCGACGTGGACGTGCTGGACGGGCTGACGACGGTGATCGCCGTGGACCAGCAGCGGATGGGCGGCGACCCCCGCTCCACGGTCGGCACCGCCACCGACGCCAACGCGATGCTGCGGATCCTCTTCAGCCGGCTCGGCGACCCGCACATCGGCTCCCCCAAGGCCTACTCCTTCAACGTGGCCTCGATCAGCGGCGCGGGCGCGGTCACCCTGGAGCGCGGCGGTCAGACGGTCAAGGAGCGGCGCGAGTTCAGCATCACCGGCGGCATGTGCCCGCGCTGCGAGGGCCGGGGCACGGTCACCGACCTGGACCTCGCCCAGCTCTTCGACGAGTCCAAGTCCCTGAACGAGGGGGCGCTCACCATCCCCGGCTACAAGCCGGGCGGCTGGAACTACCGGCTCTACAGCGAGTCGGGCCTCTTCGACCCGGACAAGCCGATCCGCTCGTTCACGAAGAAGCAGCTCGCCGACTTCCTCCACCGCGAGCCGGTCCGGATGAAGATCGCCGGGATCAACATGACGTACGAGGGGCTGATCCCGCGGATCCGCAAGTCGATGCTCGCCAAGGACAAGGAGGCGATGCAGCCGCACATCCGGGAGTTCGTGGAGCGTGCGGTCACCTTCACCACCTGTCCCGACTGCGGGGGGACGCGGCTCAGCGAGGGCGCGAGGTCGTCGAAGATCAAGGGGATCAGCATCGCGGACGCCTGTGCGATGCAGATCAGCGACCTGGCCAAGTGGGTGAGCGGTCTGGACGAGCCCTCGGTGGCGCCGCTGCTGGCGACGCTGCGGCACACGCTGGACTCGTTCGTGGAGATCGGGCTGGGGTACCTGGCGCTGGACCGGGCGGCGGGCACGCTCTCGGGCGGGGAGGCGCAGCGGGTCAAGATGATCCGCCACCTCGGCTCGGCGCTCACCGACGTCACGTACGTCTTCGACGAGCCCACCACCGGTCTGCACCCGCATGACATCGAGCGGATGAACGGCCTGCTGCTGCGGCTGCGCGACAAGGGCAACACGGTGCTGGTCGTGGAGCACAAGCCGGAGGTGATCGCGATCGCCGACCACATCGTCGACCTCGGGCCCGGCGCGGGGGCGGCGGGCGGCACGGTGTGCTTCGAGGGCGGGGTGGAGGGGCTGCGGGCCAGCGGCACGGTGACCGGGCGGCACTTCGACGACCGGGCCGCCCTCAAGGGGTCGCTGCGCGAGCCGTCGGGTGTGCTGGAGATCCGCGGGGCGTCGGCGCACAACCTGCGCGGGGTCGACGTGGACGTGCCGCTGGGGGTGCTCACGGTGGTCACGGGGGTGGCCGGCTCGGGCAAGAGCTCGCTGATCCACGGCTCTGTCCCGGCCTCGACGGGGGTGGTGTCGGTGGACCAGACGCCGATCCGCGGTTCGCGGCGGAGCAACCCGGCGACCTATACGGGGCTGCTCGAGCCGGTCCGCAAGGCGTTCGCCAAGGCCAACGGGGTCAAGCCGGCCCTGTTCAGCGCCAATTCGGAGGGGGCCTGCCCGACCTGCAACGGTGCCGGGGTCGTCTACACCGACCTGGCGATGATGGCCGGGGTGGCCACCACCTGCGAGGACTGCGAGGGCAAGCGGTTCGACGCGTCGGTGCTGGAGTACCGGCTCGGCGGCCGGGACATCAGCGAGGTGCTGGAGATGCCGGTGGCGCAGGCGGAGGAGTTCTTCGGCTCGGGCGAGGCGCGGACCCCGGCGGCGCACCGGATCCTGGAGCGGCTGGTGGACGTCGGGCTGGGCTACCTGACCCTCGGCCAGCCGCTGACCACGCTGTCGGGCGGAGAGCGGCAGCGGCTGAAGCTGGCCACGCACATGGGTGAGAAGGGCGGGATCTACGTCCTGGACGAGCCGACCGCGGGCCTCCACCTGGCGGACGTGGAGCACCTTCTGGGGTTGCTGGACCGGCTGGTGGACTCCGGCAAGTCGGTGATCGTGATCGAGCACCACCAGGCGGTCATGGCGCACGCCGACTGGATCATCGACCTCGGTCCGGGCGCCGGCCACGACGGCGGGCGGATCGTCTTCGAGGGCACGCCGGCCGAGCTGGTGGCCGCCCGCTCCACGCTGACGGGCGAACACCTGGCGGCGTACGTCGGGGCCTGACGGGCCCGGGGCGGTGAGGCGGCCCCGCGGGGCCGCCTCACCCGGCGGTCAGCGCCAGTCGTCCCACGGAGGGTCGATCTCCTCCGGGTCGAAGGGCGGTTCCTCCTCGAAGGGGGGTTCCTCCGGGGCGGCTTGCGGCGCGGCCCGGCGGGGTGCGGCGGGCTCCAGCCCCGTGAGCGGCGCGGCGACGGGAGCCGGTGCGGCGGTGGCCACGGCCCCGTCGGCCCGGCATGCGGCCAGGGCGTCGAGGAGGCCGTCGGCGTACTTGGCGCGCTTGGCCTCGCCGACGCCGCCGATCCCCGCCAGTTCCTCGACGCTGGCGGGCAGCCGCGTCGCGATCTCCCGCAGTGTGGCGTCGTGGAAGACGACGTACGCCGGGACGCCCTGTTCGCGGGCGGTGGCGGCCCGCCAGGCGCGCAGGGCCTCGAAGACCGGGACGGCGGCGGCCGGGAGGTCGACGGGGACGCGGGCGGCCTTGCCGGAGCGGGAGCCGCCCTCCTTGCGGGCGGCGGCCGGGGCCTTCTTCTCCTTGCGCATCTGGACGGTGCGGCGCCCGCCCAGCACCTCGCCGCTGGCATCGGTGAGGACGAGGGTGCCGTAGTCGCCCTCGACGGCCAGCAGCCGCAGCGCCAGCAGCCGGCGTACGACCCCGCGCCACTCGGAGGTGGTGAGGTCGGCGCCGACGCCGAACACCGAGAGGGCGTCGTGGTCGAACTGGATGACCTTGGCGGTCTTCTTGCCCTGGAGGATGTCGATGATCTGGCCGGCGCCGAACTTCTGGCGCCGTTCCTTGGCCAGCCGCCACACCGTGGACAGCAGCTTCTGGGCCGCGACCGTGCCGTCCCAGGACTCGGCGGGCGTCAGGCAGGTGTCGCAGTTGCCGCAGGGCGCGCCCTGCTGGCCGAAGTACTCCAGCAGCCGGGCCCGGCGGCAGTCGACCGTCTCGCAGAGGGCGAGCATGGCGTCGAGGTGCATGCCGAGGGAGCGGCGGTGGGCGTCGTCGCCCTCGGAGCCGTCGATGAGCTTGCGCTGCTGGACCACGTCCTGGAGGCCGTAGGCGAGCCAGGCGGTGGCGGGTTCGCCGTCGCGGCCGGCGCGGCCGGTCTCCTGGTAGTAGCCCTCGACGGACTTGGGCAGGTCGAGGTGGGCGACGAAGCGCACGTCGGGCTTGTCGATGCCCATGCCGAAGGCGATCGTGGCGACGACCACGACCCCGTCCTCGCGCAGGAACCGGGCCTGGTTCGCGGCACGCGCGCGGGCGTCCATGCCGGCGTGGTACGGGACGGCGTCGATGCCCTGTTCCCTCAGGAAGGCGGCGGTCTTCTCCACGGAGGAGCGGGAGAGGCAGTAGACGACGCCGGCGTCCCCGTCGTGCTCGGTGCGGATCAGCTCCAGGAGCTGCCGGGCCGGGTTGTCCTTGGGGACGATGCGGTACTGGATGTTGGGCCGGTCGAAGCTGGCGACGAAGTGCCTGGCGTCCTGCAGGCCGAGCCGGGCGGCGATCTCGGCGTGGGTGGCCTCGGTGGCCGTGGCGGTCAGGGCGATCCGCGGGACCTTGTGCCAGCGCTCGTGCAGCATGGACAGCGCGAGGTAGTCGGGGCGGAAGTCGTGGCCCCACTGGGCGACGCAGTGCGCCTCGTCGATGGCGAACAGGGAGACCTTGCCCCGGTCGAGCAGGCGCTGGGTCCCCTCGGTGCGCAGCCGCTCGGGGGCCAGGTAGAGCAGGTCCAGCTCGTCGGCGAGGAAGGCCTGCTCGACGGCCTGCCGCTCGTAGGGGTCCTGCGTGGAGTTGAGGAACCCGGCCCGGACCCCGAGGGCGGTCAGCGCGTCCACCTGGTCCTGCATCAGCGCGATCAGCGGGGAGATCACGATGCCGGTGCCCTCTCTGACGAGCGCCGGGATCTGGTAGCAGAGCGACTTGCCTCCGCCGGTGGGCATCAGGACGAGGGCGTCGCCGCCGCCGATCAGCTGCTCGATGATCTCCTGCTGCTCACCGCGGAAGGAGCTGTAACCGAAGACGCGGTGGAGCACCCGCAAGGCGTCGGAGACCTCGTCTGAGATCTGGGGGGAAGCGTCCGAAAGGGCCATCCGAGAAGCCTAGCGGCACCCTGGGACACTCCCGTCCCGTCGGCCGGGCCCTGTGGACGACCGGTACGACCACTCACCGTGAGGGGAGGTGATCAGGCGCAGGACGGACAGAGGCCGCGGTAGGTGACCTCGACCCTGGACACCGTGAATCCCATGCGCTCCGATTCCGGGAATCCGGCCAGCGGGTCCCCGGCCGGGTGGACGTCGCGGATCGTCCCGCAGCCGGAGCAGACCAGGTGCTGGTGCGGCCGGCGCGCGTTGGGGTCGTAGCGTTTGGCGCGCCCGTCCGTGGAGACCTCCGCGACCTCGCCGAGGGCGACCAGCTCCCCCAGGGCGTTGTAGACGGTCGCCCGGGAGATCTCGGGCAGCCGCGCGGCCGCGCGGGCGTGGACCTCGTCCGCGGTGAGGTGCACGTGGTCCCCGTCCAGGACCTCGGCGACGACGCGGCGCTGCGCGGTCATCCGCCAGCCGCGGCTTCGAAGTCGTTCCAGCAGGTCACTCATAGGTCACCCATTCCTGGGGAAGCGTACTCTGGCGTGCTTCTTGACTTGGAATCCGTCCATCGTAGGATCGGATCTGCCGATAGCCAAGGGACAGGAAAACACTCCAGCGATTTCCGTGCACCGCGACACCCCCCGGTGCGGAAGGATTCCCATGTCTGAGAAGCAAACCGAAGGCTGCCCCGTCGCCCACGGTCGCGCCGCGCACCCGACCCAGGGCGGCGGAAACCGCCAGTGGTGGCCGGATTCGCTCAACCTGAAGATCCTCGCGAAGAACCCCGCCGTGGCGAACCCACTGGGCGAGGAGTTCGACTACGCCGAGGCGTTCAAGACCCTCGACCTCCCCGCGGTCAAGCAGGACATCGCGGAGGTCCTGACGACCTCGCAGGACTGGTGGCCCGCCGACTTCGGCCACTACGGCCCCTTCATGGTCCGGATGGCCTGGCACAGCGCGGGCACCTACCGGATCAGCGACGGCCGCGGCGGTGCCGGGGCCGGCCAGCAGCGGTTCGCGCCCCTCAACAGCTGGCCGGACAACGGCAACCTGGACAAGGCCCGCCGCCTGCTGTGGCCGGTGAAGAAGAAGTACGGGCGCAGCCTCTCGTGGGCCGACCTGATGATCCTGGCGGGCAACGTCGCCCTGGAGACGATGGGCTTCAAGACCTTCGGCTTCGGCGGCGGGCGCGCGGACGTCTGGGAGCCCGACGAGGACGTGTACTGGGGCCCGGAGACCACCTGGCTCGGCGACCAGCGCTACACCGGCGACCGCGAGCTGGAGGACCCGCTGGGCGCGGTGCAGATGGGCCTGATCTACGTGAACCCGGAGGGCCCGAACGGCACCCCGGACCCGATCGCCGCCGCGCGCGACATACGTGAAACGTTTCATCGGATGGCGATGAACGACGAGGAAACGGTTGCCCTGATCGCGGGCGGCCACACCTTCGGCAAGACCCACGGCGCGGGCCCGGCGGAGAGCGTCGGCGAGGCCCCGGAGGGCGCCCCGATGTCGGCGCAGGGCCTGGGCTGGGCGAATGCGCACGGCACCGGCAAGGGCGGGGACACGATCACCAGCGGTCTCGAGGGCATCTGGACCGACACCCCGACCACCTGGGACAACAGCTTCTTCGACATCCTCTTCGGCTACGAGTGGGAGCTGTTCAAGAGCCCGGCCGGCGCCCACCAGTGGCGGCCGAAGGACGGGGCCGGGGCGGGCACCGTGCCCGATGCGCACGACCCGTCCAAGACGCACGCCCCGACGATGCTGACCACCGACCTGTCGCTGCGCTTCGACCCGGTCTACGAGCCGATCGCGCGCCGTTTCCAGGCCGACCCGGACGCGTTCGCGGACGCCTTCGCCCGCGCCTGGTACAAGCTGACCCACCGCGACATGGGCCCCGTCGTCCGCTACCTGGGCCCGGAGGTGCCGGCCGAGCAGCTGCTGTGGCAGGACCCGCTGCCGGCCCGGACGTACGAGCCCGTCGGCGCAGCCGAGATCGCCGACCTCAAGGCCCGCGTGCTGGCCTCGGACCTGTCGGTGTCCGACCTGGTGTCCGTCGCCTGGGCGGCCGCCTCCTCCTTCCGCGGCAGCGACAAGCGCGGCGGTGCCAACGGCGGGCGCATCCGCCTCCAGCCCCAGATCGGCTGGGAGGTCAACGAGCCCGACCGGCTGGCCGCGGTGCTGCGCACCCTGGAGGGGATCCGGCGCTCCTTCAACGAGGGCCGCTCGGACGGCCGGCAGGTCTCGGTGGCCGACCTGGTGGTGCTCGCGGGCGGCGCGGCCGTCGAGAAGGCCGCGAAGGACGCGGGCTTCGACGTCGAGGTGCCCTTCAGCCCGGGCCGGGTGGACGCCTCGCAGGAGCAGACGGACGTGGAGTCCTTCGCCGCGCTGGAGCCGGCGGCCGACGGCTTCCGCAACTACCTGGGCAAGGGCAACCGGCTGCCGGCCGAGTACCTGCTGCTCGACAAGGCGAACCTGCTGACGCTGAGCGCGCCCGAGATGACGGTCCTCGTCGGCGGCCTGCGCGTCCTCGGCGCGAACCACGGGCAGTCCTCGCTGGGCGTCCTCACGGACACCCCCGGGACGCTGACCAACGACTTCTTCGTCAACCTGCTCGACCTGGGCACGACGTGGACGGCGGTCTCCGAGGACGAGACCTCATTCGAGGGCCGTGACGCCTCCACGGGCGCGGTCAGGTGGACGGGCAGCCGGGCGGACCTGGTCTTCGGGTCCAACTCCGAGCTGCGCGCCCTGGCGGAGGTCTACGCGAGCGACGACGCGAAGGAGAAGTTCGTCAAGGACTTCGTCGCGGCGTGGGCCAAGGTGATGGACCTGGACCGCTTCGACCTCGTCTGACCCGTCCTCCGCGCCTTCGGCGCACCACGTCCGGGCCGGCCCCCTCGGGGGGCCGGCCCGGATGCGTGTGCGCGGCGGGCGGGCGCCCGGCACCGGGGCGCGCCGCCTCAGGCGCGGACCAGGCGGGCGATGGCCCGCGAGGCCTCCTCCACCTTGCCGCGGGCCTGGTCCCCGCCTTCGGCGATGGCGTCGGCGACGCAGGAGTGCAGGTGGTCCTCCATCATGGTCAGCCCGAAGGACTGCAGGGCCTTGGTGGCGGCGCTGACCTGGGTGAGCACGTCGATGCAGTACGTCCCCTCCTCGACCATGCGCTGGAGGCCGCGCACCTGGCCTTCGATGCGGCGCAGCCGCTTGAGGACGTCGTCCTTGTGGGAGGTGTAACCGGGCACGGCGATCGCTTCCCTTCATCGGGCCTTCTTTACCCCTGGGGGGTATGTCGACAACGAGGACGGGCCGCGGGATGTTCCGCCGGGCGGTCAGTGTGAGTGACCGCCCGGCTCCTCCCCGGCCGGCTGCGCGGGCTGCGGGGCGGGAGCGGCGGCCGGGCCGTCGCCGCCCGCCCGGACGGTGAAGGCCGCGGTGCGGACCTTGCCCTGGTGCTGGAAGTCCAGGAAGAGCCGGTAGGTGCCGGCGCTGGGCGCCGTGGCGGTGAAGGAGACGTCGGGGCCGGGGCCGCCCTCGTTGGGGTGGACGTGCAGGTAGGCGAGGTCGCCGTCGCGCAGGGCGACGAGGTGTCCGTACGCCCCGAGGTAGGGCTCCAGGTCGGTGACGGGCCTGCCGTCCTTGCTGACGGTGAGCTTGAGCTCGCCGGGCTTGCCGGGCTGGAGGGTCCCGCCGAGGGCGACCTGGTAGCCGTCCACCTCCGCGGTGGGCGAGGCCGGGGGCATCGGGTTCGGCGCGTAGGCCCCGGGGACGGTGAGGTCGGCGCCCAGGGTGACGTTCTTCGCGTCCCCGGCGGACGGGGCGAAGTCGGCGAAGGCCTTGTAGGCGCCCGCGGCGGGCAGGTCCACCGGGGTGGACCAGGTGCCGTCCCCGGCGCGCACCGGGTGGAGGTGGCGGAAGACCGTCAGGTCGCGCGAGGCGACGATGAAGTGCAGCTCCTTGCCGTGTTCGGTCTTGTAGCCGGTGACCTTGCGCCCGGAGGCGTCCTTGACCGAGAACCTGAGCTCGCCCTGGCCCGGGGCCACCACCGGGGTGTCCAGGCTCAGCGTGTAGCCGGCGTCGGAGACCTGGAGGCCGCCGGCCGCCGGGCCCTGGGCGGCGGCCTGGCCGTGGCCGCCGTGCCCGCCCTCCGCGGGCGCCTTCGCCTGGGCGGCGTGGGCCGCGTGCCCGCCCTTGGCCGGCTCCCCCACAGGGCCGACGCCCGCCCCGACGCCGTAGGCGGCGCCGAAGGCCGCCGCGAGTGCGGCGGCGAAGGCGGTGATCTTCACTCCGGTGTTCATGCCTGGTCTCCCGTACGACGTAGGTGCCGCGTACAGCGGTTCAATGGATCTCCACCATACCCCCAGGGGGTATCAAGTCAAGCGCGGGAAACTCTTGCGGATAGATACCTCGGGGGGGTATATCTGGAGTCAGCCCGGATACCCCCAGAGGGTATCTGCACGATCAAGGAGAAGCCCATGTCTTCCTGCTGTTCCCCCGATGGCGCCTGCGCCTCCAACGGTGAGACCACGACCACCGTCGCCGTCGTCGACAGCACCGCCACCGTCTACCGCGTGTCCGGCATGAGCTGCGGACACTGCCGGACCGCCATCACCGCGTCCGTCGGCGCGCTCGCCGGGGTCCTCTCGGTGGACGTGGACGTGGACGGCGGCGTGGTCACCGTGACCACCGCCGGCGACCCGGACGACGCCGCGATCGCCGCGGCGGTGGACGACGCCGGCTACGAGCTCACCGGCCGGGCCTGACACCCGCCCCGACAACGACCCACCCGGACGCCGGGGCCCGTCCTTCCCCCCGGGCCCCGGCACCGGCCCCGCGCTCGAACGAGGAGCAGCACTCATGACCACCATCACCCCCGGCGCCGCCCAGGTCGAGCTCGCCATCGGCGGCATGACCTGCGCCTCGTGCGCGGCACGCATCGAGAAGAAGCTCAACCGCATGGACGGCGTCGAGGCGACCGTCAACTACGCCACCGAGAAGGCGAAGGTCACCTTCGACGCCGACGCGGCCATCTCCGTCGCGGACCTGATCGCCACCGTCGAGGCCACCGGATACACCGCGCACGAGCCCGCGCCGCCCCGTTCCTCCGCCCCGTCCGGCGCCGGGGAGGAGCCGCCGGCCGAGGCCGACGAACTGGCCCCGCTGCGCCAGCGGCTGACCACCGCCGTCGTCCTCGCGGTGCCCGTCATCGCGATGGCGATGATCCCGGCGCTGCAGATCGACTTCTGGCAGTGGCTCTCGCTGACCCTGGCCGCACCCGTGGTCACCTACGCCGCCTGGCCCTTCCACCGCGCCGCCTGGACCAACGCCAAGCACGGCGCGGCCACCATGGACACCCTGATCTCGGTCGGCACGATCGCCGCGTTCCTGTGGTCGCTGTGGGCCCTGTTCTTCGGCACCGCCGGCACCCCCGGCATGAGGCACGCCTTCGAGTTCACCATCGCCCGCAGCGACGGCGCGGGGAACATCTACCTGGAGGCGGCGGCCGGCGTCACCACCTTCATCCTGGCCGGCCGCTACTTCGAGGCGAAGTCCAAGCGCAAGGCCGGCGCCGCCCTCAAGGCGCTGCTGGAGCTGGGCGCCAAGGAGGTCACCGTGCTGCGCGGCGGCCACGAGGTGACCGTGCCGACGGCCGACCTCCAGGTCGGCGACCGCTTCCTGGTCCGACCGGGCGAGAAGATCGCCACCGACGGCACCGTCGTCGAGGGCTCCTCCGCCGTCGACGCCTCGATGCTGACCGGCGAGTCCGTCCCCGTCGAGGTCTCCGTCGGCGACTCCGTCACCGGGGCGACCCTCAACGCCGGCGGCCGCCTGGTCGTCGAGGCCACCCGGGTCGGCTCCGACACCCAGCTCTCCCGCATGGCCCGGCTGGTCGAGGACGCGCAGAACGGCAAGGCCGCCGCCCAGCGGCTCGCCGACAAGATCTCCGCCGTGTTCGTCCCGGTCGTCATCGCCATCGCGCTGGCCACCCTCGGCTTCTGGCTCGGCACCGGATCCGGCCTCTCCGCCGCCTTCACCGCCGCCGTCGCCGTCCTGATCATCGCCTGCCCCTGCGCCCTGGGCCTGGCCACCCCGACCGCCCTCCTGGTCGGCACCGGCCGCGGCGCCCAGCTCGGGATCCTGATCAAGGGGCCCGAGGTGCTGGAGTCCACCCGCAAGGTCGACACCATCGTCCTGGACAAGACCGGCACCGTCACCACCGGCCAGATGACCCTGCTGCACGTGCACACCGCCGAGGGCACCGACGAGACCGAGGTCCTGCGCCTGGCCGGAGCCCTGGAGCACGCCTCCGAGCACCCCATCGCCCAGGCCGTCGCGGCCGGCGCCGCCGCCCGCGTCGGGTCCCTGCCCGCCCCCGAGGACTTCGCCAACATCCCGGGCCTCGGCGTCCAGGGCGTCGTCGAGGGCCACGCCGTCCTCGTCGGCCGCGGCAAGCTGCTCGCCGAGTGGGCGATGGAGCTGCCCCCGCACCTGGAGCGGGCCAAGTCCGAGGCCGAGTCGGCGGGCCGCACCGCCATCGCGGTGGCCTGGGACGGCGAGGCGCGCGCGGTGCTGGAGGTCGCGGACGCCGTCAAGGACACCAGCGCCGAGGCGATCCGCCGGCTGCGCGCCCTGGGCCTGACCCCGATCCTGCTGACCGGCGACAACAAGGCCGTCGCCGAGACGGTGGCCCGCGAGGTGGGCATCGACGAGGTGATCGCCGAGGTCATGCCGCAGGACAAGGTGGACGTGGTCAAGCGCCTGCAGGCCGAGGGCCGCAGCGTCGCGATGGTCGGCGACGGGGTCAACGACGCCGCCGCCCTCGCCCAGGCCGACCTGGGCCTGGCCATGGGCACCGGCACCGACGCCGCCATCGAGGCCGGCGACCTGACGCTGGTACGGGGCGACCTGCGGGCCGCGGCCGACGCCATCCGGCTGGCCCGCAAGACGCTCGGCACGATCCGCTCGAACCTGTTCTGGGCCTTCGCCTACAACGTGGCCGCCCTGCCGCTCGCCGCGGCCGGACTGCTCAACCCGATGATCGCCGGAGCGGCCATGGCCTTCTCCTCGGTCTTCGTCGTCGGCAACAGCCTGCGTCTGCGCGGCTTCAGGGCCGCCGCCAACTGAGGAGCCCCCGTGGCCGGTTACGCACCACACAAGGAAGACGTCATCCGGCGGCTGCGGCGGATCGAGGGCCAGGTCCGCGGCGTCCAGCGGATGGTCGCCGAGGACGTCTACTGCATCGACGTGCTCACCCAGGTGTCCGCGATCAACGCCGCGCTCCAGTCCTGCGCGGTGACCCTGCTCGACGAGCACCTCGGCTGCTGCGTCACCGAGGCCATCGCCCAGGGCGGGGACCAGGCGAAGGCCAAGGTCGGCGAGGCGAGCAAGGCCATCGCCCGGCTGATCCGCGCGTAGCCCGGCGGCCGCAGGGCCCCCGCAGCCCCTCCACACGAAGGACCGTGTGGAGGGGCTCGCGGCGTTCCGGCGCCCCGCCGCCCGGGGCCTCGTGTACCGGGCGGGGGTATGCCCCCACCGGAAGGGCGCGCCGTACGATGAGCCGCTGCCGAGGGGAGGGCGACGAGCATGCGCGTACGCCGGCTGGGAGAGCTGGAAGCCGAGATCATGGACCGGGTGTGGCTGTGGGAACGGCCCGCGTCCGTCCGCGAGATCGTCGACGACATCAACCGGGGGCGCAAGGTCGCCTACACCACCGTCATGACCGTGGCCGACATCCTGCACCGCAAGGGCTGGCTCAGCCGCGAGAAGTCGGGCCGGGCCTGGATGTACCAGGCGGTGCGCAGCCGCGAGGAGTACACCGCGGCGCTCATGCAGGACGCGCTCGGCGACAGCCAGGACCGCCGGGCCACGCTGCTGCGGTTCGTGGAGCGGATGTCCCACGAGGACGTGGAGGCGCTGGACGAGGCCCTGCGCGCCGCCCGCTCGGAACGCCCGTCCGGTGCGGGGGGCGAGGCCCTGTGAACCATCACGTACTGCCGCCGCTGGGGCTCGCGCTGGTCACCGGGCTGGTACTGCCGTGGATGCTGGTCCGTGCCGTGTGGGCGCAGCAGGCGCCCCGGCTGGGGCTGGCCGTGTGGATCGTGTGCGGCGCCCTGTTCGCGGGGTCGACGGCGATGCTGCCGGCGCAGCTGCTGCTGCCCGCACAGACCAGCCACCGGCTGGTCGACATGGCCCTGACCCTGGACCTGCCCTCCCCCGGCCGGCTGCTGGACGCGTCGCCGCGCGAGGCCCTTGCCGCGCTGGCCGCGCTCGCGGTGCTCGCGGTGCCCGGGACCGGTTTCGTGCGGGAGCTGGTGCGGGCGCGCAGGGCCCGTACCCGGCACGCCGAACTGCTGCGGCTGGTGGGCCGGTACGACCGGCGGCTGGGGGTGACCGTGCTGGAGGACCCGCGCCCGGCGGTGTACTGCCTGCCGGGGCGTTCGCGCCGGGTGGTGGTCTCGACGGGGGCCCTGGACGTGCTCTCGGAGCGGGAGCTGGCCGCCGCGCTCGCGCACGAACGGGCGCACATCGGCGGCCGCCACCACCTGATGGTGGCGGCGGCGGGGGCGTACGCGTCGGTGTTCCGCCGGCTGCCGCTGGCCCGGATCGGCGGGCGGACGGTGCCGCTGCTGCTGGAGATGGCCGCCGACGACCGGGCGCTGCGCGCCTGTTCGAGCGATGCGCTGGCCACGGCCCTGTACGCGCTGGCGACCGGGCACGCGCCGCACAAGGCGTTCGCGGCGGGCGGTCCGTCGGCGGCGGTGCGGATGCGGCGCATCCTGGGGCCGCGCCGGGCGGGGCGTCCGGTGCTGCGCGGGCTGTTCGCGGTGGGCCTCTCGGTGTCCGCCATCCTCCCGCTGATCGCGCTCTGTTGTTGGACCACTTGATAGGGATCATCCAACCCGGCTATTTACTAAGCCAATTCGTAGATTTCCCCCCGACCCCCGCCACTCGAATTGGCCGCTATTGTGGGCGCGTGCGGGCTCAGGACCGGTGCGGTGAGAGGTGGGGGATAGATGCTGCTGGCTGATGTGCGGACGGCAGCTCCGGGGGACGCCGCGGCGATTTCCCGGCTCCTCGCCGCGGCCATACGCGAGGACTACGGCAGCCTCCTCGGTGAAATGCGCGTCGGCCGGCTGGTGTCGGACCATTGCTCACTTCCGCGCATTCGAGCGGAAATTGGAATTCCCGGCGGGGCGCCCGCCTGGCTCGGCTGGCTGGTCGCCGCCGACGCGGACGGGAGCGTCGTCGGGGCCGTGTCGGGCGGTGTGCCCGTCACCGCCGAGGGCGAGCTCTACGCCCTGTGCACCGCCCCGGCCCGCCGCCGGCAGGGCGTCGGTTCGGCCCTGCTGGCGGCCGCCGGCGAGCGGATGCGGGTCCACGGGGCGCTGACCCAGCGGGTCACCCTGCCCGCCGAAGCGGCCCCGTCCCTGCCGTTCTTCGCCCGCCACGGGTTCACCGCGCTCTCCCCGGTCCGGCTGGGCCGCGCTCTCTGACGCCTGCGCCCCTCCCGCCACGGGACCGTGGCAGATCCACGCCATCGCGTGTTCACGCAGCCCGCAACGCTGGCCCCGGCACCCGCCCGCGGGACAGGATTTCCTCAGCGGCGCGGTCCCCCGGCGGCACGGGAGCCACGCCCCGGACGGCTGGACCGAGCGAGCCCCTGGAGGAGCGATGCACACACCGAGCGGCACTTCCCTGCCCTTCACGCCGGTCGTGCCCGCAGCGTTCGCACCGGTCCGGCCGGCCGCCCCCGAGGACTCCCGGCCCCCGGCGCACGGAGGGTCCGCCGTGCTGCTCCCGGCGGACTGCCTGCCCGGTCTGGAGTCGGCCGCTCCGGCGGACGAGGACGCCGGCTGGCTGCACGACGCCCTGCTGGGCCCGCACAGCGCGGACATCGTCCGCTACCTCAGCCTCGCGCGCCGCTGCGGCGGCCCGGTCCTGGACCTGGGCTGCGGGGCCGGCCGCCTGGCGGTGCCGTTCGCCCGGCAGGGATTCCGCGTCGAGGCGGTGGACCGGGACGCGGCCAGCCTGGAGCGGCTGCGGTCCTGGGGCCGGCGGATCGGCCCCCAGGTCTCGCGGCTGCTGGTGACCACCCGGGCCGATCTGGCGGAACTGCGGCTGCGGGGGAGGTACCGGCTGGCCCTGCTGGCCGGGACGATGATCGCGGCCGTGCCGCCGCACGCCCGCCCCGCACTGCTGCGGGAGGTGGCGGGGCGGCTGGAGCCGGGCGGCGCCCTGGCCCTCGACTTCACCGCCCACGGGCTGCGCGGGCTGACCGAGGAGCCCCGGCGCACCTGGGCCTTCCAGGTGCCCCGGTTCGACGGGGTCGAGGAGTGGACGGTGGCCCGGCAGGTCTTCGACCTGGACGGGATGACCGAGCGGATCACCTACCACTCCGTGCGCACGGGCAAGGTGCGCACCGAGCGGGTGGTGCGGAGCACCGACAAGTGGATCGTCGACGCGGAGTGCCTCGCCGCCGAGCTGGACGCGGCGGGCCTGCGGGTGGAGCGGCGCCGCACCCACCGGCTGGACGGGAGGACCGAGAGCGTCCTGCTCGTCTGCCGGGCCGGGGGCTGACGGAGCCCGGCTCCCCTTTCCGCTCCTCCCGCTCGAGAAGGACTCGCAAGAGGTACGATGCTCCCAAAGTTTTGAGTCGACCAGATGGCGGATGGTGGCGCAGTGATGGCTGTCGTGGAGGAGTCGACCGGCCGCGAGGCGGTGATCCAGCGCCTCCGCGACGTGGGACTGCGGGTCACCGGGCCGCGCCTGGAGGTGCTGCAAGTCCTGGCGGCGGGCGGGCACATGGACGTCGAGTCCATCACGGCCGCCGCCCGCGAGCGGCTGGGGACCCTCACCAGCCAGGCCGTCTACGAGATGCTGCGGCACTTCCTGGAGACGGGCCTGGCGGCGAAGTTCGACCGTCCCGGCCTGCCCGCGGTCTTCGAGATCTCCGGTCCGCCCCACCAGCACGCGCTGTGCGTGCGCTGCGGCCGCGTGGAGAACGTGGAGGCCCAGGTTCCGGAGCCGCCGCGCGGCGCGCCGCTCACCGCCTGGCGCATGGACGGGGGCGCGGAGGTCGTCTTCAAGGGGCTGTGCCCCGACTGCCTGAACGCATCCCGGGACTGATCCCGCTCCCCCGCGCGCCCGTCTCCCCGCCACCCCGGGGGAGTTGGGCGCTCGCGCCGCTCCGGGCCCGCCGGAGGCGAAGGCCCGCACCTCAGAGGCGCGGAGTGACCCCCGTCACATCCGAAAGAGGGGGGCGGTGGGTCCCCCATCGGCATGTGCCAAAGTGTGACTGTCGATTCGTAAGACGAGGGGGTCGCTTCGCGATGGCAACGGGCGATGGCAGGGACGGCATCCAGTCGGCCGACAAGGTGCTGGCCCTCTATCAGGAGCTGCGCCTGCGCGGGGTGTCCAACCTGAACGACGCCTTCGAGGAGCTGGACCTCTCGCCCGAGGAGCGCGAGAAGTGGCGCGCGGAGCTGATCTCGCTCGGCCTCATCGTGCCGACCGGCACCACCCACGCCACCCGCGCCGACCTCCAGTCGGGCGAATGGCGGCCGGGTCCGGACGCGGTCGCGGCCGTCGACCCGGAGATCGCCCTGCTGCGGATGCTCCAGCGCGAGCGGGAGCGGCTGCGGGAGCACCTGGACGAGTCGGACCGGGCGTACAGCGCACTGGAGACGCTGGTCGGAAGGTTCCTGCGGCCCGGTGCGCTGAGCGGTTCCGAGGTCGAGGTGGAGATCCTCGACGACTACGGGCGGATCCAGCAGGTGCTGGAGGACATCACCGACGTCATCCGCCACGACCTGACGTCCATGCACGTGACCGCCCTGGTGCGGGAGGTCGCGGACCGGGTGCTCAGCCGGGACCGCCGGCAGATCGACAACGGGGTCCGCATCCGCGCCATCTACCACCAGCGGATCACCACGTCGCCGGAGGCGGTGGAAATGCTCCGGCGCCGGGTCGAGGCCGGTGTGGAGATCCGCCTCTCCCCCGCCGTCCCGATGAACATGATCATCGCGGACCAGCAGTTCGCCGTCCTGCCCGTGCACCCCGAGGACCGCTCGGCCGGGGCGATCCTGGCCCGCGGGCCGGCGCTCGTGCGCTCCTATCTGGCGCTCTACGAACACTGCTGGCACGCCGCCACCCCCTATGGCGACGACGTCGCGCCCGAACTCGGCGGTGACGGACTGTCCGAACAGCAGCGGGCGGCCCTGAAAATGCTGGCATCGGGAATGAAGGACGAAAAGGTCGCCCGGACCCTGGGGGTTTCCCTGCGGACGGTGAGCCGAATGCTGTCCGAGCTGATGCAGGAAATGGGGGCGTCCAGCCGGTTCGAAGCGGGAGTGCGCGCGCAGCGGCTCGGCTGGCTGGACTGAGCGGAATTACGCAAGAGCGGAAAAGAAAAACCCGCGACCGCCCGGAGGGGCGATCGCGGGGTGATGTCCGCCGGTCCGGCCGGTTGTTCAGTCCCAGCCGTTGCCGTTGTCGCGGAGCGTACAGAGCGGGCGGGTGGTGGCGGTGTGCGCAGCGGACATGATTCCTCCAGGAATTGCGAAACGTTGATTCGGTCTCCGTGGATCCGTGCCGCCGGTATTCCTTCGAAGACCTCTCCATTGTCGTACGGATTCCGGGGGCGGGCCAGTTCCCTATAGCGCACCTGAGGCGGATCTGAAGGAGTTCATACAGACGTTACGCTTGCGCACCTTTGGTCAGCTCAAAAGTGCTGCTAGGGTGGAATTCCGGCCTTCTCGGCCCTCCAGGGGAGAGGCGTCGGCGAGGCAGGAGCGTGCCGCCGCTCCTGCCTCACTCATGTCCGTGCCCGGTCGCGCCCCTTCCTCGCGCAGTACGTCCTCGTAGACCTCGAGGGTCCGGGCCGCCGCGCCGCGCCAGCTCATGTTCCGGGCGTGGACCAGCGCCGCCCGGCCCATCACCGCGGCCTCCCCCGGGTGTTCGGCGAACCACAGCAGTCTGCGGGCGTACTCCGCCGGATCGTTGCCGTGCACGAGCACCCCCGTCACCCCGTCCCGTACGGCGGTCGGCAGCCCGCCCACCGCGGAGGCCAGGACCGGGGTCCCGCACGCCTGCGCCTCCAGGGCGACCAGCCCGAAGGACTCGCTGCGCGAGGGCACCATCAGCACGTCCGCCGCCCGGTACCACAGCGCCAACTCCTGCTGCGGTACCGGCGGGTGGTGGCGCAGTACCTCCGAGACGCCCAGCTCGCGGGCGAGTCCCCAGGCCGCTCCGCGCGGCCCGGCGCCCGAGTTGCCGCCCACCACCGGGACGAGGGTCCGCCCGCGCAGGTGCGGGGCCCGCTCCAGCAGTGCGGCGACCGCCCGGACCATCACGTCGGGCCCCTTGAGGGGCTGGATGCGGCCCGCGTACAAGGGGATGAACGCATCGGCCGGCAGCCCGAGCCGGGCCCGCGCCGCCGCCCTCCCCCGGCCGGGGCCGAAGGTGGCCAGGTCCACGCCCGGCCGGACGATCCGGGTGCGGCGCGCGTCGGCCCCGTACAGCTCGCACAGCGCCCGTGCCTCGTCGCCGGTGTTGGCGATCAGCCGGTCCGCGGAGCCCACCACCTGGTGCTCGCCCCGGATCCGCAGCTCGGGCTCGGGGGCGTCCCCCTCGGCGAGGGCGGCGTTCTTGACCCGGGCCAGGGTGTGGGCGGTGTGCACGAACGGGATGCGCCAGCCGGCCGCCGCGATGCGGCCGGCCTGGCCGGAGAGCCAGTAGTGCGAGTGCACCAGGTGGTAGCGCCGTTCCTCCTTCAGCAGCGCCAGCGAGAAGGGCACCACCAGGGCGGGCATGTCCTCCTTGGACAGCGGCGCGCGCGGTCCGGCCTCCAGGTGCCGCACCCGGACCCCCGGCCCGACACCGGCCGGGTCGGGGTCCTCCTCCCCCCTGCACCGGGTGAACAGGTCCACCTCCACGCCCTGTTCGGCCAGGGCTCGGGAGAGCTGGACCATGTAGACGTTCATGCCGCCCGCGTCCCCGGTGCCGGGCTGGTGCAGCGGCGAGGTGTGGACGCTGAGCATGGCGACGCGCAGGGACACGTGGAACTCCAACGGGGAGAGGCCGCGCGTCCCGCGCCGCCGGTGACCGGCGCGCGGTCACGCGGCGAAGGAGGGTGGTCGTCTCACTGTGGTGCTGGTGGTGCTGGTGCTGGTGCTGCGGGGACGTACCGCCGTGTGGGGGGCGGCGGCACGGTGCGGGGCCGGTCAGAAGCCGAAGACCGGGCCCGAGGTCGGGGCCAGCCGGGTGCCCGGGGCGGGCGGGACGAGGACCGCGGCCGACACCGGACCGCCCGGCTCCACCTTGAGGGCGGCGGCCAGCCGGTCCGCGCCCTCCGGCATCACCGGCCGCGCCCAGGCACCGAGCGCCCGGGCCACGGCCAGCTGCGCGGCGAGGGCCGGGAGGTGGCGGCTGTCGGCCGTGGGCCGGTGCGCCTCGTGCGCGTTGACGTGGCCGAAGTCGGCCGCCGAGCGCACCATCTCGTCGAGCAGGGCGACGGCCCTGCGGGGGTCGAAGGACTCGGGCGAGTACGCCTCCCGCAGGTCCTCCACCCCGCGCAGCAGCCGCCGTTCCAGCACCTCCCAGCCGGCGCCGCCGGGCAGGGCCGCCGGGGCCAGCCCGGCGCACTCCTCGCGGACGGCCGCGAACAGCCTGGCCAGCCAGCTGTTCCAGCTCTCGTCGAGCTCCCGGCGCGCGGCGGCCAGCCGCTCGGGCCGGAACTCCGTGCGCCGGCCCAGCGGCCGGGCCTGCAGGACGTGCCGGCGCAGCGTGTCGGAACCGTACTCGGTGATCAGGTCCAGGGCCCAGGCCTTCTGGCCGGAGCCCCAGACCAGGGCCTCGTCGTCCAGGACGTACGCCTCGTTGACGCAGAAGTGCTGCGGCAGCTTCACGCCCTGGGCGAAGAGCAGGACCGGCAGCAGGACCGCGTGGCAGAAGGCGTGGCCGAAGCCGCAGAAGTGGATGGCCCGTTCGGGCAGCGCCTGGTCCCCGTAGCCGAACAGGTGCATCGCGGCGGCCTCGAAGCAGCCGTCGATCCGGTGCTCGGGGAAGCCGTCGACCGGGACGGGCAGCCCCCACTCGGCGGGGTGGGCGACCGCGATGTCGGGCAGGCCGTCCTCGACGAGGGATTCGCAGAGCGCGGCCAGCCGCGGCGGCAGGCCCGTGCCGGCCCAGTAGTCGGCGAGGGCGTCCCGGTGCGGCTCCAGCGGGACGTAGAGCCGGCGGCAGCGCCGGGGCACGGCCGCGGAGCCGCACTGGGCGCAGCGGGGCTCCAGCAGGTCGCCGCCGTCGTTGGGGCGGGCGCACTCGTGGCACATGCCGCCTTCGCTGGAGGCGGAGCAGTGCGGGCAGGTGCCGGTGACGTGGGCGCCGTGGAGCCAGCGCTCGCAGGACTCGCAGTACGGGGTGAGGCGGGTGCGGGCGGCGATGACGCCCTCGGAGTGCAGGCGCCGGAAGAGGTCCGCGAGCCAGCGTCCGTACCCCTTGTCCTGGCGGGGGCGCACGACGTGGTCGAACTCCACGCCCGAGCGCAGCCAGTCCGAGGTGATGGCGGCCCGGTACCCCTCCGCCACCTCCTCCGGTTTGCGGCCCGCGCGCAGGGCGCGGGCGTGTACGGAGCTGTTGTGGTCGGCGGTGCCCGTGGTGAACAGGACGGGTTCGCCCTCGGCCCTCAGGTAGCGCGACAGGACGTCCGCCGCGACGTAGGGGCCCGCGAGGTGTCCGACGTGCAGTTCGCCGTGGGTGGCCGGCGGGGTCGCGGTGATCCATACGGGGGTGCTCATGGGACCTCCTTGACGTTGTGGTGCGCAGTACGCAGCGGGGCTTGGCACGGGCTGAGCGCTCGGGGCGGCGGGCCGCTGCCCGGCCGCCGGGCAGCCCGGGGTGCCGTTCCAGCGTGACAGAGAAACGAACCGCCCGGTCTGGTATCCGGGTGCGCGTTCACGCCGTTGCGTGGATACGCCAGGAGGTACCGGCCGGTCGGCCGGGTGGTCCGGGGGCCCGGGGCGGGCGCCACCACCCGTGTCCCGCGCGGCCGTTCAGGCGGCGCAGTCGAGCGGGACGCGCAGGGAGCGGACCACCTCGGTCCACAGTTCGTGCGAGGCCAGCGCCCACAGCGCGAGCGCGTCGCCCTCCGAGGGGCGTTCCAGCTGGCGCGCCAGCAGGGCCCGGACCCGTTCGGGACGGACCCGCCCGGCCCGTGCCAGCCGCTGCGGGGACAGCAGTTCGCGTACGGGGTCCAGCAGGGGCCCGCCGGGCGCGATCAGGGCGGCGACGGGCAGGGCGGACGGCTGCCGGGCGCGCAGGGCCACGGCCTTGGGCAGCAGCTCCCGCGCGGCCTCGCGCAGCGCCCGCCGGTCGTGCGGGCCGCTGGGTGCGAGCGCGCGGGCGCGGGCGGCGACGGCGGGGCGGCAGAACGGCATCCTGGCCTCGACGGCCCAGGCCATCCCCAGGTGGTCGGCCCGGCGCAGGGGTCCGGCGGGCAGCCGCCAGCGGGTCTCGAAGGCGGTGACGGCGGCGGGGCGGTCACCGTCCGGGCAGGAGCGCAGCTCCCGCTCCACGCGGTCGGCGGCCGACCCCTCGTCGGCGAGGTAGGCGCGGTAGGCGGGCGTGTACAGCCACTCGCGGAGCGGGCGGGGCGCGGCGCCCAGCGCGTCGGTGTAGGAGGCGGCCCAGTCCGGGCCGGTGTGGGCCGAGGACGCGGCGTGCAGCCGGGCGGGCCCGCCGAACAGCTCGTCGGCGCCGTCCCCGGTCAGGGCGACGGTGTATCCGGCCTGCCGGGCGGCGCGGAAGAGGGCGTAGGCGACGAGGGCGGCGGGGTCGGCGTCGGGCTGTCCCAGGTGGCGGGTGGTCCGGGTGAGCAGCGAGGGCAGTTCGGCCGGGTCCAGGGCGACCTCGTGGTGGACGGTGCGGGTGTGCCGGGCGACCTGGCGGGCCCGGCTGTGCTCGGCGCCGGGCCACCGGCCGCGCAGGGCGAGGTGGAAGGTGTGCGGGGCGGGCGCCCCGGCCTCGCGGGCGTACTCGGCGGCCAGCGCCGTGACGAGTCCGGAGGCGAGCCCCCCGCTGGTGAGGGTGCACACCGGCACGTCGGCCCGTGCCAGGCGCCGCACCTCGCGGCGCAACAGGTCCGCCACGTCCCCGCCGGCCCCCTCGGGGGCCTCCTGTTCCCCGGGGGGTCTGCGCCGTACGACGGGCGCCCGGCCGGGCCGTACGACGGCGGTGGCGCCGGGCGGCAGCAGCCCGACGCCCTCCAGCGCGGTGCGGGCGGAGACGGGGGTGCGCAGGCACAGGACGGTGTCGAGGCTGTCCTCGCGCGGGCCGGTCCGCACCCCGTCGAAGGCCAGCAGCGCGGGGATCTCCGAGGCGAAGCGGAACGTGCCGTCCGTGCCCTGGTGGTAGTGGAGGGTCTTGATCCCCAGCGGGTCGACGGCGAGGACCAGCCGGGGCTCCGCGCGCAGGTCGAGGACCGCGACGGCGAACATCCCGTCGAGGCGCCGTGCGAAGTCGGGGCCGTGTTCCGCGTACAGCGCGGGCAGCAGGGTGCCGTCGCACCGGTCGGGGAACCGGTGGCCGCGGGCGGCGAGTTCGCGCCGCAGGGCGGTGTGGTTGTGGATCTGCCCGTTCAGCACGGCCGTGATGCCCGGAAGGTGCGCGAGCCGGTACGGCTGGCTCCCGCCGCGCGGCTCGGTCACGGCGAGCCGGTCGCAGCCGAGCGCCCAGCCGGGCCCGCGCAGCACACGGTGCTCGTCGGGGCCGCCGTGCCGCTGCCGGGCCGAGACGGCGGCGAGTTCGGCCGGGTCCGGGTGGGCCGGCGCGGGCGAGAGGGAGCCGAAGATCCTGCACATGACGGACGCCTCCGCTTCCCACGCGTGCGCGTGGTTCCTGGGCGATGGGGTGCGGTGAAGACTTCGCGTGGCGTACAGGCGACATGTCGCGAGTACGCCAAAGGGGCTGCCTTGCGGGCCACGTCCGGGCCCAACAGGCTGATCGCATGGAACACTTCGCGACCAATCTCATTGACCGCAGCGCACCGGAATCCCTGCTGGTCGTGGCCGCGCACCCGGACGACATCGAGTTCTGCGTCAGCGGGACGGTCATGCGGTGGATCGCGCAGGGCACGCAGCGCGTGACGTACTGCATCGTCACGGACGGCGGCGCCGGCGGCTACGACGAACGGCTCCCCCGCCAGGCCATGGGCGACCTCCGCCGGGCCGAGCAGGTCCATTCGGCCAAGCGCAGCGGCGTCGACGACGTCCGCTTCCTCGGCTACCCGGACAGTTACGTGGAGGCGAGCGTGGAGCTGCGCCGCGACCTGTGCCGGGTGATCCGGGAGGTCCGCCCGCAGCGGGCCGTGATCCCGAGCCCGGAGATCAACTGGTCCCGCATCGCCGACCTGCACCCCGACCACCGTGCGGTGGGCGACGCCGCCCTGCGGGCGGTCTACCCCGAGGCGCGCAACCCCTTCGCCCACCCGTCCCTGCTCAAGGAGGAGGGGCTGGAGCCGTGGATCGTGCCCGAGCTGTGGCTGATGACCGGCCCGACCCCGAACCAGTACGTCGACGTCACCCCGGTGTTCGACCGGAAGGTGGAGGCGCTGCGCATCCACACCTCGCAGACCGCCCACTTCGACGATCTCGCGGGGCTGCTGCGGGACTGGCTGGGCGAGCACGCCCGGGCGGCCGGGCTGCCCGCCGGGCGGATGGCGGAGGCCTTCCAGGTCGTGCGGATCGACGGTTGAGCGGCCGCCCGGGCCGGGTCGCGGCCCGGGCGCACCCCTGTGCTCACCGGTCTCACCGGTCTCACCTGTAGATGAGCAGTTCCCCTTCGGTCGCGCCCGCCAGTTCGTAGCGGGTGGCGACCAGCGGGCGGCCCGAGTAGAGCCGGATCAGCGTCGCCGCGTCGCCGCTGAACCGGGCCGGGGGCCGGCCCTGCACCTCGTTGCCCAGTTCCAGCGCTCCGGTGTGACCGTCGATGTCGGCGATCAGCCGGGGCGTTTCGCGCTTACGGCTGGTGACCTGCAGCAGCGGCAGGGCGAGGGCCAGGCTGGTGCCCGCGTACGCGCCCGGCTCCCCGAAGGCCTCGCGGACGTCGCCCGCGTGGATCCACTCCCCCAGGGCCACCGCGTCCAGCCTGCCGTCACCGGCGGCGATGACCGGCCCGGCCTCGCTGAACCCGCGCTCCAGCTCGTCCACGATCCGGCCCACCGGCCAGTCCACGCGCTCGGCCACGTCGGCGGCGTTGGCGGCGGGGAGGAAGACCCCCTCCTCCAGCCGGCCCTCGACGATCCGTACGAGGGCCGCCGCGCAGTGCGCGAGCACGTCCCGGGCGGTCCAGCCCGGGCAGGCGGTCCGCAGCCCGAACGAGGCCTCCGGTGTGCGGCGCAACAGCGGGATCAGCACGTCCCGTTCGGTGCGCAGCAGCAGGTCCGGGAGCCACGGGTCCCGTTCGCCGGGGGCTGCGGTGTCCGGGTCGGCGCCCGGTGCGGCGTCCAGTGTGGTGTGCACGATGGTGTCCACGGTGTCCCCGGCAGATCAGTAGCGGTAGTGGTCGGGCTTGTACGGGCCCTCGACCTTGACGCCGATGTACTCCGCCTGCTCCGGACGGAGCGTGGTCAGCTTGACACCGAGGGCGTCGAGGTGGAGACGGGCGACCTTCTCGTCCAGGTGCTTGGGCAGCACGTAGACGTCGGTCGGGTACTCCTCGGGCTTGGTGAACAGCTCGATCTGCGCCAGCGTCTGGTCCGCGAAGGAGTTCGACATCACGAAGGACGGGTGGCCCGTCGCGTTGCCCAGGTTCAGCAGACGGCCCTCGGACAGCACGATCAGGACCTTGCCGTCGGGGAACGTCCAGGTGTGGACCTGCGGCTTGACCTCGTCCTTGACGATGCCCTCGACCCTGGCCAGACCCGCCATGTCGATCTCGTTGTCGAAGTGGCCGATGTTCCCCACGATCGCCTGGTGCTTCATCCTGGCCATGTCCGAGGCCATGATGATGTCCTTGTTGCCCGTCGTGGTGATGAAGATGTCCGCCGTCTCCACCACGTCGTCCAGGGTGGCGACCTGGTAGCCGTCCATCGCCGCCTGCAGCGCGCAGATCGGGTCGATCTCCGTCACGATGACCCGCGCACCCTGGCCGCGCAGGGACTCCGCGCAGCCCTTGCCGACGTCGCCGTAACCGCACACGACCGCGACCTTGCCGCCGATCAGCACGTCGGTGGCCCGGTTGATGCCGTCGATCAGGGAGTGGCGGCAGCCGTACTTGTTGTCGAACTTCGACTTCGTCACCGCGTCGTTCACGTTGATCGCCGGGAAGAGCAGGTCACCGGACTGCATCATCTCGTAGAGACGGTGGACACCGGTGGTGGTCTCCTCCGTCACGCCGCGGATCCCGGACGCGAGGGCGGACCAGTCGATGTCCGTCTTCGCCAGCAGGCCCAGGACGATGGCCATTTCCTCGTTGTCGGCGGTCGAGGGGTCCGGGACGGCCCCGGCCTTCTGGTACTCGACGCCCTTGTGGACGAGGAGGGTGGCGTCGCCGCCGTCGTCCAGGATCATGTTCGGGCCGGCCTGTCCGGGCCAGGTCAGCGCCTGCTCCGTACACCACCAGTACTCCTCCAGCGTCTCGCCCTTCCAGGCGAAGACCGGGATCCCGGCGGCCGCGATGGCCGCGGCGGCGTGGTCCTGCGTCGAGTAGATGTTGCAGGACACCCAGCGGACCTCCGCGCCGAGCGCGACGAGGGTCTCGATCAGGACGGCGGTCTGCACGGTCATGTGCAGGGAGCCGGTGATGCGGGCGCCGGCCAGCGGCTGCGCCTCGGCGTACTCCCGGCGGATCGACATCAGACCCGGCATCTCGTGCTCGGCCAGGGTGATCTCCTTGCGGCCGAAGGCGGCGAGGGAGATGTCGGCGACCTTGTAGTCGGTGAATGCGGCAGACATGCGGTGTGCTCCTCGGAAAGGTGCGGGGGCCGGGGTCATCGACGGCCTCCCGCGTTGAAATAGCCGGCCTCGGGGTGGTGGACGACCAGAGCATCGGTGGACTGCTCGGGGTGGAGCTGGAACTCCTCCGAGAGGTGGACGCCGATCCGCTCGGGGCGGAGCAGTTCGGCGATCTTGGCCCGGTCGGAGAGCTCCGGGCAGGCCGGGTAGCCGAGCGAGTATCGGCAGCCCTGGTACTCGGTACGGAACATGCCGTCCATGCCCGCCGGATCGGATCCGGCGATGCCCAGCTCGGCGCGGACGCGGGCGTGCCAGTACTCGGCGAGGGCCTCGGCCAGCTGGACGGACAGGCCGTGCAGCTCCAGGTAGTCGCGGTAGGAGTCGGACTCGAACAGCTTGGCCGTGGCCTCGCCGATCTTCGAGCCGACGGTGACCACCTGGAGGCCGATGACGTCCACCTCGCCCGACTCCTCGGGACGGACGAAGTCCGCGAGGCACAGCCGCCGGCCCCGGCTCTGCCGGGGGAAGGTGAAGCGGGTCCGCTCGGCGCCGCCCTCGTCCAGGATGATCAGGTCGTCGCCCTTGGAGACGCACGGGAAGTAGCCGTGGACCACGGCCGCTTCGAGCAGCCGCTCCGTGTGCATCCGGTCCAGCCAGCCGCGCAGGCGGGGCCTGCCGTCGGTGGCGATCGAATCCGCGTCCTTGAGGCCCCACTGCCCCTTGAAGAGCGCCTGCTCGTCCAGCCAGCCCGCGTACTCCTTGAGCTGGATGCCCTTGACGACACGGGTCCCCCAGAAGGGCGGGGTGGGCACCGGGTTGTCCACGGCCACGTCGGAACGGCCGGCCTCCTCCGGTTCCCGCACGTCGAGGGCGGCGGCGCGCTGCGGTACGCGACGCTGCTTGAGGGGCGGGAGTTCGGCGCCGGGGACGCCGCGCTTGACGGCGATCAGGGCGTCCATCAGCCGCAGGCCCTCGAACGCGTCGCGGGCGTAGCGGACCTCGCCCTCGTAGATCTCGTGGAGGTCCTGCTCGACATAGGCCCGGGTCAGGGCCGCGCCGCCCAGGATCACCGGGAAGTCGGCGGCCAGCTTGCGCTGGTTGAGCTCCTCCAGGTTCTCCTTCATGATCACGGTGGACTTCACCAGGAGCCCGGACATGCCGATCACATCGGCCTTGTGCTCCTGCGCGGCCTCCACGATCGC
This sequence comes from Streptomyces sp. 3211.6, assembly GCF_003634815.1. Lineage (NCBI taxonomy): Bacteria > Bacillati > Actinomycetota > Actinomycetes > Kitasatosporales > Streptomycetaceae > Streptomyces > Streptomyces sp. 3211.6. The sequence goes on from NZ_RBXC01000001.1 coordinate 1,406,354, forward strand.
GGAAACCGGCTGCTTGATACCGATGTTCACCACGTTGTAGCCGTTGTTGGTGAGGATGATGTCCACCAGGTTCTTACCGATGTCATGGACATCACCGCGGACCGTGGCCAGCACGATCGTGCCCTTGCCCTCGTCGTCCGTCTTCTCCATATGCGGCTCCAGATAGGCCACCGCCGTCTTCATCACCTCGGCCGACTGGAGCACGAACGGCAACTGCATCTGCCCCGACCCGAACAGCTCACCAACGACCTTCATCCCCTCCAGAAGGGTGTCGTTGACGATGTCCAGCGCCGGACGGCCCGTCAGCGCCTCGTCGAGATCGGCCTCCAGACCGTTCTTCTCCCCGTCGATGATCCGCCGCCGCAGCCGCTCCTCCAGCGGCAGCGCAAGAAGCTCCTGCGCACGGCCGGCCTTCAGCGACTTCGTGTTGACCCCCTCGAACAGGGCCATCAGCTTCTGCAGCGGGTCGTAGTCACCCTCACGACGGTCATAGATCAAATCCAGAGCCGTGCTGACCTGCTCCTCGTCGAACCGCGCGATCGGCAGGATCTTCGACGCATGAACGATCGCCGAATCCAGACCCGCCTTCACACACTCGTCCAGGAACACCGAGTTCAGCAGCACACGAGCAGCCGGATTCAGACCGAACGAAATATTCGACAGACCCAGCGTGGTCTGCACCTGCGGATGACGCCGCTTGAGCTCACGGATCGCCTCGATCGTCGCGATCCCGTCCTTACGCGACTCCTCCTGACCCGTGCAGATCGTGAACGTCAGGGTGTCGATCAGAATGTCCGACTCACGGATACCCCAGTTCGACGTCAGGTCCCCGATCAGCCGCTCCGCGATCGCGACCTTGTGCTCGACCGTACGGGCCTGGCCCTCCTCGTCGATCGTCAGCGCGATCAACGCGGCACCATGCTCCCGCGCCAGCCGCGTCACCTTCGCAAAACGCGACTGCGGACCGTCACCGTCCTCGTAGTTCACCGAGTTGATGACCGCACGCCCGCCCAGCATCTCCAGACCCGCCTGGATCACCGGAACCTCGGTCGAGTCCAGCACGATCGGCAGCGTCGAAGCCGTCGCGAAACGCCCCGCCAGCTCCCGCATGTCCGCGACACCGTCACGGCCCACATAGTCCACACACAGGTCCAGCATGTGCGCGCCCTCACGGATCTGGTCCCGCGCCATCTCCACACAGTCGTCCCAGCGGCCCTCCAGCATCGCCTCACGGAACTTCTTCGACCCGTTCGCGTTCGTCCGCTCACCGATCGCCATGTACGAGGTGTCCTGCCGGAACGGCACCGTCTGATACAGCGAGGCCGCACCCGGCTCGGGGCGCGGGTCGCGCTCCACGACGGCGGCGCCCCTCACCCGCTCCACCACCTGCCGCAGATGCTCGGGAGTGGTGCCACAGCAACCGCCCACCAGCGACAGCCCGTACTCCCGCACGAACGTCTCCTGCGCATCCGCCAGCTCCGACGCCGACAGCGGGTAGTGCGCACCCTGCTTCGTCAGGACGGGCAGACCGGCGTTCGGCATGCACGACAACGGGATGCGCGCATGACGGGCCAGATAACGCAGGTGCTCGCTCATCTCCGCCGGACCGGTCGCACAGTTCAGACCGATCATGTCGATCCCCAACGGCTCCAGCGCCGTCAGCGCCGCCCCGATCTCCGAACCCAGCAGCATCGTGCCGGTCGCCTCCACCGTGACCTGGACGATCAGGGGCAGGTCCCCCATCCCGCACCAGTCCAGGGCCCGCCGGGCGCCGATGACGGCGGCCTTCGTCTGGAGGAGGTCCTGGGTGGTCTCGACGAGGAGGGCGTCCGCGCCGCCGCGGATCAGGCCCTCCGCGTTCTCCTGGTAGGCGGCGCGCAGACGGTCGTAGGCGATGTGCCCGAGGGTGGGGAGCTTGGTGCCCGGGCCCATGGAGCCCAGGACCCAGCGGGGCCTGCCGTCGTCCGCCGTGAAGGCGTCCGCCGACTCGCGGGCGATGCGGGCGCCGGCCTCGGAGAGCTCGTAGATCCGGTCCTCGACCCCGTACTCGGCGAGCGCGGCCAGGTTCGTGCCGAAGGTGTTCGTCTCGACGCAGTCGACGCCGGCCGAGAAGTAGGCGTCGTGCACCGAGCGGACGATGTCGGGGCGGGTGGAGTTGAGGATCTCGTTGCAGCCCTCCAGCCCCAGGAAGTCGTCCATGGTGGGGTCGGCCGCCTGGAGCATCGTGCCCATCGCCCCGTCCGCGACCACCACACGGGTCGCGAACTCCTCCCTCAGTGACCGTCTCATCTCATTCCAGTCCCCTCAGGTGTCCGGACAGTTCCGCCTCGCTGCGCGGGCCGTAGGCGGAGCGCAGCCGGGCCAGGAGGGCTTCCCGGGACAGCCGGTACTCCTGGGTGCCGGCGTGGTCGAGCACGGTCGCCGCGACCGCGCAGCCCAGCTGGGCCGCGTACCGCTCGGGCACGCCCCAGGCCGTCCCGGCGAGGAAGCCGGCCCGGAAGGCGTCGCCGACGCCGGTCGGGTCGACCACGTCCGCGACGGGCACCGCCGCCACGGTCAGCTCGCCGCCGGCGGCGGTGCGGATGCGGACGCCGTCCTCGCCGCGGGTGGTGACCCAGGAGCCGACCCGTTCCAGGACCTGCTCCTCGGTGAGCCCGGAGCGTTCGCAGAGCAGGGCGGACTCGTACTCGTTGGTGAACAGCCGCGTCGCCCCGTCGAGCAGTTCCAGCACCTCGTCCCGGGTGAGCCGGGCGAGCTGCTGGGAGGGGTCGGAGGCGAAGGGGACGCCCAGTTCGCGGCAGGCGCGGGTGTGGCGGAGCATGGCCTGCGGATCGTCCGGGGAGACGAGCACCAGGTCGGGGCGGCCGGTGCGGGCGACGACCTCGTGCAGGTCGATCTCGCGGGCCTCGGCCATCGCGCCCGCGTAGAAGGTCGCGATCTGGTTCTGCTCCTCGTCGGTGGTGCAGACGAAGCGGGCGGTGTGAAGGGTGTCGCTGACGCGTACGGAGTCGGTGTCCACTCCGTGGTCCTTGAGCCACAGCCGGTACGGCTCGAAGTCCGCGCCCACCGCGCCCACCAGCAGGGGGCGCAGTCCCAGGACGCCGAGACCGAAGGCGATGTTCGCCGCCACGCCGCCACGCCGCACGTCCAGGTGGTCGGCGAGGAAGGACAGGGAGACCCGGTCCAGCCGGTCCGCCAGCAGCTGCTCGGCGAACCGGCCGGGGAAGGTCATCAGGTGATCGGTCGCGATGGAACCCGTGACAGCGATCCGCATGTCAGACCCCGGCTGCCTTGCGCAGGGCGTGCACGCGGTCGGTGCGCTCCCAGGTGAAGTCGGGGAGCTCGCGGCCGAAGTGGCCGTAGGCGGCGGTCTGCGCGTAGATGGGCCGCAGCAGGTCGAGGTCGCGGACGATGGCGGCCGGGCGGAGGTCGAAGACGGCGGAGACCGCCTCCTGGATCCGCTCGTCGGGCAGGGACCCGGTGCCGAAGGTCTCGACGAACAGGCCGACGGGCTCGGCCTTGCCGATCGCGTACGCGACCTGGACCTCGCAGCGGGCCGCGAGGCCTGCGGCGACGACGTTCTTGGCGACCCAGCGCATGGCGTACGCGGCCGAACGGTCCACCTTCGACGGGTCCTTGCCCGAGAAGGCGCCGCCGCCGTGGCGGGCCATGCCGCCGTACGTGTCGATGATGATCTTGCGGCCGGTGAGGCCGGCGTCGCCCATCGGGCCGCCGATCTCGAAACGCCCGGTCGGGTTCACCAGTAGGCGGTAGCCCTCGGTGTCCAGCTTGATGCCGTCCTCGGCGAGCTGGGCGAGGACGTGCTCGACCACGTGGTCGCGGACGTCCGGGGTGAGCAGGCCCTCCAGGTCGATGTCCGCGGCGTGCTGCGTGGAGACGACCACGGTGTCGAGGCGGACCGCACGGTTGCCGTCGTACTCGATGGTGACCTGGGTCTTGCCGTCGGGGCGCAGGTACGGGACCGTGCCCTCCTTGCGGACCTGGGTCAGGCGGCGGGAGAGCCGGTGCGCGAGGTGGATCGGCAGCGGCATCAGCTCGGGGGTCTCGTCGCAGGCGTAGCCGAACATCAGGCCCTGGTCGCCCGCGCCCTGCCGGTCGAGCTCGTCACCCTTTCCACCTGTGGCGGCCCCCTCGACCCGGGACTCGTAGGCCGTGTCGACGCCCTGGGCGATGTCCGGGGACTGGGCGCCGATGGACACCGAGACGCCGCAGGAGGCGCCGTCGAAGCCCTTCTTCGAGGAGTCGTAGCCGATGTCGAGGATGGCTCCGCGGACGAGTTCGGCGATCGGCGCGTAGGCGGTGGTCGTGACCTCGCCGGCGATGTGGACCTGGCCGGTGGTGATCAGGGTCTCCACGGCGACGCGGCTGGCCGGGTCCTCGCGCAGCAGGGCGTCGAGGATGGTGTCGCTGACCCGGTCGGCGATCTTGTCGGGGTGGCCCTCGGTGACCGATTCGGAGGTGAACAGGCGCTTGCTCATGCCTTCACCTCGGCGGAGAAGAAGTGGGTGGCGATGGCGTCGAGGGTGCGGATCTCGTCGACCTCGAGGGTCTCCATCTGGATGGAGCGGCCACTGTGCTGTTCGAGCAGGAAGACGAACTCGACGAAGGACAGGGAGTCGATCAGCCGGTTCTCGATGAGGTCCAGGTCGGAAGCGATGTCGTCCAGCTCCTCGTGGCGGGCGAGGAGCCAGTTCTTCACGAGCTGCAGGCCTTCGGACATGGTGTCTCTCCTTGGAGTGCTGTGTTCGGGTTGCGGGGTGTGCGCGGACCCGGCGGCCGGGTCCGGGAGTGCGGGCGGTGGGGGTGGCTCCGGCGGGCCGGGGTCCACCAGCGGGGCGGCGACCGCCACCGCGTAGTCCACGTCGTGGCTGATGGTGACGGTGATGCCGGAGATGCCGGAGTCGGCTGCCATGCCGGCGGCCGCCCCGCGGAGTTCCACGAGGGGCCAGCCGCCCTCGGAGCGCCGTACGACGATGTCCCGCCAGGGCAGGACCACGGCCCCGACGCGGAGGGTCTTGAAGGCCGCCTCCTTGGCCGCGATCCGTCCGCACAGGCTCAGCACGTCGAGCCGGGCGGAGGTGTGGCAGTCGGCGAGTTCGCCGGGGGTGAGCATGCGCTGGAAGAAGTCCTCGCCGTATGCGGCGAGCAGCCGGCGGACACGGTGGACGGACACGATGTCCATGCCGAGGTTCGCCCAGCCCAGGCCGCCCGCCGGCGGGGCGACGGGTCGGGTCTGCACGTCAGATCGCCGGCCCCGCCGCGTTCGCGCTCAGGACGGCGGCGGTCGCCGCGCCCCAGCTGCCGTGGCGGCGGGTGAGCGCGGACAGCCAGCGCTCGAGGCCGAAGGCGACGCAGCTGGTGAAGGCCGGGCCCGCGCCGGAGGCGAGGGGGATGTCGCAGCGGTCGCCGAAGAAGTTGCGGTGCGTGTTGACGGAGGCGATCGCGAGGTCCTCGTACAGGAACTCGTGCTTGACCGGGGTCAGCCTCTGGAGCACCGCCTTGGAGCTGCCCTTGTCGAAGAAGGGGTCGCAGGCGGCCTCCTTCGTCAGCGGCAGGTCCAGGGCCTCCGCGAAGGCGTGGATGCGCCGGGTGAAGCGGGCCAGGTGCTCCTCGGCGTGCTCGCGGGTGCCGATGGCGACGATCTCCCGCATGCGGAAGCCGAGCTGGCGGCGCAGGCCCTCGTAGTGCGCTTCCTTGCGGAAGCACCAGCCGACCACGGTGACGAGTTCGTCGTCGGCGGCCGGGCGGCCCTGGTGGTCGATGTAGACGGCGTAGCAGGAGGCGGAGGGCAGGCCGAGGGCGGCCGGCTCCAGCGCGTCGCAGGGGAAGCAGCCGGTGTCGGTACAGAACTCGCTGGTCTCCCGGACGTCCAGGTTCAGCGGGGCGGCGACGACGGCCTGGTGGGGGAAGTTGTCGTAGTAGTCGAGCCGGGCCAGGTCGGCGGCCGGGAGCAGCGGGGGCATGGTCATCGAGCGGGCCCCGGCGTGCACCCCCCAGCTCTCGAAGGTGTCGTCGAGGAGCCGCAGCAGGGCGGTGCCCTCGGGGCCGAGCGACGGCAGGCCCCGGGTCTCGGTGGTGGTGGGTGTCTTGACGGTCGTGACGCTCATGGGGGTGTCACCTCTCGGGCGGCGGTGGGCCCTCTCAGACGACGGGCAGGACGTCGTCCGTGAAGATCCCGGTCTTCAGGAAGAAGCCGAGCGGCTTGCGGATGGCCTTGCGCTCGTGGGGGCGGCGCCGTTCGTCGGCGACGAGCGCGTTGCGCAGGCCGATCGGGTCGGCGATGCCTGCGTCCCGGTACACGTGGGGGTTGTAGAGGGAGTTGATGCTGTAGACCACGTAGCGCTTGAGGTAGGCCTCGACCTCGGCGACGCGGGCGGCGGGGACGGCCTCCTTCATGCGGGTGAACAGGAGGGAGACCAGCTCGCGGCCGAAGGCGATGTGGCGGGACTCGTCCTGGTGGTGGATGCGGTTGACCTCGCGGATGGTGTGGCACAGCGACTCGTCGCGCGCCATCCGCGTGTTGTAGTGGTCGACCAGCTCCTCGAAGAACAGGATCCGGGAGAAGACGAGGAAGTTCTCGACCTCCGGTTCCCAGGCGGAGTCGGCGCGCAGGGCGGTGGAGCCGTAGATCTTGTCGCCGTAGCGGCGGCAGAACTCGGCGAAGAACCACATGTGCTCGTTCTCCTCACCGATGAAGTGGTGGAAGAAGTCCGAGGGCACCTCGAAGCCGGGCATGTGGATGCGGCCGACGACCTCGATGAGCAGTTCGCGGATGCCGTGCACGTTGAGGCTGTAGAAGTTGATGCTCTCCCACTTCGAGAGGCGCTGGAGGGTTTCCTCGCCGAGCTCGTCGTAGAAGGGGGTGCCGTAGACGGTGAGCAGCTCGGGGGTCATCCACATGCGGCCCTCGTCCAGCTTCTCGGGCCAGTCGAACTGCTGGTACGGGTTGTAGTACTCCTCGATGGAGCGGGAGCTCAGGCGTTCCAGGACTTCCAGGAACCGGTCGTTGACGGGCAGGGGGGCGCTGACGCCCATGGTGACTCCTCGTCGGTGGTGGTGGGGCGGGGGCGTGCGGGCCCCGGGGCCGGTGGGGCCGGGCGCTACGGGCGGACCTCGTAGACCGCGTTGACCGGGGTCTCGGTCGCACGGCGCCAGCGGGTGAAGCCGGCCTCTTCGGCGATGGCGCGGAAGGCCTGCTCGCCGGAGTGGTTGCCGAGCGCGTGGGGGCCGCGCTGGGCGACGGCCACGGGCAGGCACATCACGGCGGAGAGGGCCATGAACATGCGGGCGGCGGGGGTCTGGGTGTCGATGTCGTCGGGCGACACGTTGGACTCGACGAGCATCCAGGTGCCGTCGGCGTCCAGGGACTTGTGCACGTGCTGGGCGGCGGAGACCGGGTCGCCCATGTCGTGCAGGGCGTTGAAGAAGGTGACCAGGTCGTAGCCGGAGCCGGGGTAGTCGTCGGCGGAGGCGACGTCGAAGACCACGCGGTCGGAGAGGCCGGCCTCGTCGGCGAGCTGGCGGGCGAGGGAGATGGCCTCTTCGGAGTAGTCGAAGCCGTGGACGGTCGCCTGCGGGAAGGCCTTGGCGATGAGCAGCGTGGTGTGGCCGACGCCGCAGCCGACGTCGGCGACGGTGCCGCCCGCGGCGAGCTTGGCGGTGACCCCGGTGAGGGAGGGCAGCCAGTCGGGGACGAGGCGGTGCTCGTAGGTGGGCTGGAAGAAGCTGCCCATGCCGGTGTCGAGGGCCGGGTCGTGCTCGGCCCAGCCGACGCCGTCGCCGGTGCGGTAGGCGTCGACGAGGAGGTCTTCGGTGCCGTAGAGGGCCTTGAGGGCGGTGAAGAACCCGGCGGCGAAGGTGATGGCGTTCGGGTCGGCCAGCACCGGAGCGTGGTCGGCCGGCAGGGTGTAGGCGCCGGTGGCCGGGTCGCGTTCGACGTAGCCGGCACTCAGCTGGGCGTGCAGCCACTCCTCGGCGTAGCGGGGGTGGATCGCGGTGCGTCCGGCGAGGGCGGCCGGGGTGAGCGGGCCGGCCTCGGCCAGGGCGCGGTAGAGGCCGAGCCGTTCGCCGAGGGCGACGGTGAGACCGCGTACGGCGGCTCCGGCGTCGCTGATGACGCGCTGGTGGAAGTCGTGGGTGGCGCTCATGCCGCTTTCACCTCGGTGGTCGGGAGGTCGCAGGTGAACAGGAAGGACCGCGGGACGCGCGGGACGCTGCGCGCGGGGACGGGGTAGGGCCAGCGGCCGAAGTCGGCGCCGTCCTCGCCGGGCTGGCGGACCTCGCGGACGTCCCAGCCGCATTCGGCGAGGAGCTGCTCGGGGGTCTCGGTGCCGAACAGCCAGGGGTTGCCGTCCTCTTCCAGGCACTTCAGGAAGGGGCGGGAGAGCGGGTTCTCCAGGGCGGCCCTGCTGATGACGTCGCCGAGGAGGACCGAGCCGGGCGCGGAGTGTCCGGCCAGGGTGGAGATGAGGTTGCGGACCGCGGCCTCGGGGAGGAAGAACAGGAGGCCCTCGACGACCCACAGCACGGGCTCGTCGGAGCGCCAGCCGGCCTGCGCGAGGGGGCCGGTCCAGTCCTGGGTGAGGTCGACGGCGACGGGGACGCGGGTGCGTCCGGCCGGCTGGGGCTCGTCGGCCAGCATGCCGGCCTTGGCCTCCAGGAGGGCGGGGCGGTCGAGTTCGTAGACGGTGACGCCGTCGGGCCAGGGGAGCCGGTAGAAGCGGGTGTCCATGCCGGCGGCGAGGAACACGACCTGGCGGATGCCGTGCTCCTGGACGGCGGCGACGATCTGCCGGTCCAGGTAGGTGGTGCGGATGGCGAGGAACGGCACGGTGCCGGCTCCGGCGTAGCGCTCCAGCAGCTCGAAGCCGATGGTGTCGGCGACGGTGCGGGCGTAGGGATCGGCGAACAGCCGGTCCTCGCGGTCGGTTTCCAGGGCCCGCGCTGCGGCGGTCCACTGGGCGGTGCGGGATACGGCCTCCACGGGAGGCTCCCTTCACTTCGGCGGACGGGGTGGGGGCGGGCGCGGGGTGGGGACCCTCGGCTAGGCCAGGGAGTTCACGCGGACGACCGGGTCCTCCGCGGCGCAGGGGTGCGCCGGGGAGCACGCGGCGGGCCGGCGCTGGAAGATGCTGTGCAGGATCATGCTGAAGACGACGTTCCCCTCGGCGTCGGACAGCGTGCACTTGGGCTGGACGACGCCGGTGGTGGGGTTGAACGGCGAGGGGCGCGAGCCGAGGATCTCGACGCGCGCCGTGAGCACGTCACCGGGACGGACGGGCCGCAGGTAGCGGATCTCGTCGACGCCCGGCGAGCCCGTACAGGCGCTGTAGGCGAGCAGTCCGTCGACGTAGCGGCGCATGAACATCGAGGCGCTGTGCCAGCCGCTGGCGATGAGGCCGCCGAACGGGGTCTGTGCGGCGAGCTCCGGGTCGGTGTGGAAGGGCTGCGGGTCGAAGCGCCTGCCGAACTCCAGCACTTCCTCCGTCGTGACGGTGATGGTCCCCAGCTCGTGGACGTCACCGGTCCGGAAGTCCTCGAAATAGCGCATCACGCGCCCCCCTTGACGTAGAGGAGTGGTTTTCTCTGGCGTGAACCAATCTACGAATCAGGCGCTTATTTTGTCAACCCAAAAGAAGACCGCAGTGCCTGTTCAGCGTCCTGCCAGAGGTCCTCCGGGTCCTCGATGCCGACCGACATCCGCACCAGGCCCGGACCGATGCCCGCGCGCGCCAGCGCGTCCTCGTCCAGCTCCCGGTGGGAGGTGCTGGCAGGGTGCGTGACCAGCGTCTCCACCCCGCCCAGCGACAGCGCGAGCCGGGCCAGCCGGACCCCTTCGACGAAGGCGCGGCCCGCCTCCCGGCCACCGTGCAGCTCGAAGGAGAGCAGCCCGCCGCCGCCGGAGAGCACCTTGCGGGCCATGGCGTACGAGGGGTGCGTTCTCAGCCACGGCCAGTGGACGGCCGCCACGGCGGGGTGGTCCGCCAGCCGCCGCGCGAGCAGGGCCGCGTTGGCGCAGTGCTCGCGCATCCGCAGCGGCAGCGTCGCGATCCCGCGCAGGGTCAGCCAGACGGCGAACGGGTCGGCGCTGGCGCCGAGTTCGACCGTGCGCGGCCAGATCTCGCGGCGCAGGGCGTCGTCCGCGAAGACGGCCGCCCCGCCGAGGACGTCGGAGTGCCCGGCGAGGTACTTCGTGGTGGAGTGGAGCACGATGTCGGCGCCGTGCTCGATCGGACGGCACAGGACGGGCGAGGCCAGGGAGTTGTCCACGGCGCTGAGCACGCCCAGCCGCCGGGCCGCCGCCAGCAGGCCGGGCAGGTCGGGGACCTGTCCGGTGGGGTTGGCGATGGTCTCCAGCACGAGCAGCCGGGTGCGCGGCCCGGCGAGCGCCTCGAACTCCGCCGCGTCGTCACCGCCGATGTGGTCGACCCGGATCCCGTAGCGCTCCGAGAGGTCCGCCAGCGCCGCGTACGTGCCCCCGTACAGGCAGCGTTGCGCGATCACCTGGTCGCCGGGGCGCAGCAGGGCGAGCAGGACCCCGCTGATGGCGCCCATCCCGGAGGCGAAGGCGATGGCCGAGGCCCCGCCCTCCAGGCCGGCGAGGGTGCGCTCCAGGGCGCGCACGGTGGGGTTGCCGCGGCGGCTGTAGACGTAGTCGCCGTCGGGTCCGGCCATGGCGCGCGCCAGTTCGTCTGCCGAGTCGAAGGCGAAGGCGGAGGACTGCACGAGCGGTACGGACAGCGGCCGGCTGGCGGGGGCTTCGAGCTCGTGGGCCACGTGCACGGCCCGGGTGCGGATGTCCTTCATCGAGGGGTCTCCCTGTCTCGTTCGGTACGGAAAAGGGGCCGCCCGACGTCCGGGGAGGACGTCGGGCGACCCCTGGGGCGAGCGCGGGGGCGTCCCCGTACGTCAGACCCCCGCCGTCTGGCCGCGCGACGCCGGGGCGTCGGCGGCCGGGGCGGCGGCAGCGGCAGCGGCGGCGACCGCCTTGTCGCCCTTCATGGCGAGGAGCGTGATCACCGCACCGGCGGCCGCGATGACGGCGGCGGCGATGAACGCGGCGCTGAACCCGTCGGTGAGGGCGGGCAGGTTGCCCAGTTCACCGGCGCCCTGGGTGGTGGCGAGGGCGGTCAGCGCGGCCAGGCCGAGGGCCGAGCCCACGTTGTAGGTGGTGTTGACGATGCCGGAGGCCAGGCCGGCCTGTTCCTGCGGGGCGCCGGACATCGAGGCGATCATCGCCGGGATGTAGGCGAGCGCCATGCCGAGCGCGGCGACGAGCGAGGCGGGCAGGACGTCGACCAGGAAGGTGCCGGTCGGCTCGACGGCGGAGAGCCACACCAGGCCGAGGGCGAGGGCGAACAGGCCGCCGACGATCAGCGGCTTCGCGCCGAAGCGGCCCATGAGCCGGGCGGTGATGGCCGTCATGAAGATCATCAGCAGGATGGTCATCGGGAGCAGGGCCGCACCGGAGGCGAAGGCGCCGTAGCCGAGGACCTGCTGGAGGTAGAGGTTGAGGAAGTACCACATCGGGATCCAGGCGGCGCCCAGCAGGGTCATGGCCAGGTTGCCCGAGCCCAGGCGCGGGATCCGCCACACGCTGAGCGGCATGAGCGGCTCGCGGATGCTCTTCTGGATCACGAAGAAGAGGACGAGGAGGACGGCGGCGCCGATCAGTTCCAGCACGGTGGCGGTGGAGCCCCAGCCGGCCTCGGGGGCGCGGACGACGGCGAAGACGGCGAGCGCGAGCCCGGCGGTGACGGCGATGGCGCCGAGGACGTCCACGGAGCCGCGGCGGGACCCGACGGCGGGCAGCAGCTTCGTCAGGGCGAGGGTGATCACACCGATCGGGACGTAGATGATGAAGCACCAGGGCCAGCTCACCCACTCGGTGAACACGCCGCCGAGGAAGACGCCGGCGGTGCCGCCGGCCGGGGCCGCGGCGCCGTAGAGGGCCATCGCCTTGCCGAGCTCCTTCGGGTCGTGCCCGAAGAGCATCATCAGGAGGGTCATGGCCGAGGGGGCGATCAGCGCGCCGCCGACTCCCTGGACGGCCCGGCCGGCGATCTCCACGGAGGCGCTCTGCGCGGCGGCGGCGAGCACGGAGCCCACGATCATGACGACCCAGCCGGTGGCGAAGATCTTGCGCGCCCCGAACAGGTCGGAGAGCCGCCCGCCGAGCAGCAGTAATCCGCCGAAGACGATGACGTAGGCGTTGAAGACCCACTGGAGCTCGCCCTGGGAGAAGCCCAGGTCCTTCTGCATCTCGGGGAGCGCCACCCCGATGATCGAGGTGTCCATGATCACCATGAACTGAGCGGCGGCAAGCACGCCAAGTGCCCACCAGCGCCGGGGATTGACGGTTGACATTGCCCTGGCCCTTCCTCTGTCGTATACCCCCAGGGGGTACCTTCGGGATGGAAGTTAGCATACCCATGGGGGGTATGTAAGGCTGCGGTCAGGCGCTCGAGCGGGGCTCGACCGGCCGGGGCCCCGTCCCTCACCCGCTCAGCCCTGCCCCGGGCGCGGGCGCGCTGCGCGGGCCCCTGCGGCGGGATATCAAGGAGGTGAAGGTGAGCGCGCGGCCCCGGCGGTCGCCACCCCGCCCGGAGGAGTACGTCCCGTGGAGTTCGAGGTCAATGGCGTCCGGCACACGACGGACACGGACGACGACCCCGCGGCCGTGGAGGTGCTGCGCGACCGGCTCGGCCTCACCGGCACCAAGCTGGTCTGCGGGGGCGGGGTGTGCGGCGCCTGCACCGTGCAGGTCGACGGCGACCCCCGGGTCTCCTGCCTGACGCCCGCCGCCCTGCTGGCCGGACGCCGGGTCACGACGGCGGAGGGCCTGGCGGACCACCCCGTGGCCCGGGCCTTCGCCGGCCGCGACGCCCTCCAGTGCGGCTACTGCACCCCCGGGTTCGTCGTCGAGGCAGCCGCGTTCCACGACCGGTGGCGGGCCGGACACGGGCTGACCGCCCCCGGCCGCGAGCAGATCGCCGACGCCCTGGCCGGCCACCTGTGCCGCTGCGGCGCCTACGAGCGGATCTTCGAGGCGGTGACCGCCGCCTGTACGGGCGCGTACGACGGGGAACCGGACCCGGCGGACCCGCCCCCGCGCGCCGAGGCCCCGGAGAAGGCCTGCGGCGCGGCCCGGTACACCACCGACCTGCGCCCCGAGGGACTGCTGGAGGGGGTGGTCGTCCGCTCCCCGCACGCGCACGCCCTCGTCCGCTCCATCGACGCCGGCGGCCTCCCGCTGGTACGGCTGCTGCCGCCCGACGGGGTGGTGCGCTACGCCGGCCAGCCCGTGGCCGCCGTCGCGGCGCCGACCCGGGCGGCGGCGCGGGCGGCCGCCGGGAAGGTCGTCGTGGACTACGAGGTACGGCCGGCGGCGCTCGACGTGCGCAGGGCCCGGGCCGGCGAGGGCCCGCTGGTCTACCCGGACAAAGCGGCCCGCAAGCAGGCGCCCAGCTCCGGCGAGGGCGGCCTCGGCCTGCCCGCGAAGTGGGAGGGCAACCGGCGGGGTCCGGTGAGCATGAACAAGCGCGGCGGGGAGGCCGTGCGCCGGATCCTCAAGGCCCGCGCCAAGACCCCCGACCGGCTGGTCGAAGGGCTGTACACGACCGCCGCCCAGAGCCACACCCCGCTCGAACCGCACACCGCGCTGGCCCACTGGACCGACGGCACCCTCCGGCTGGAGGTGTCCACCCAGGCCGTCCAGCGCGTCGCGCAGCTCGCGGCCGAACGCTGGGGCCTGCCCCCCGAACGGGTCATCGCCGACGCCCCGCACGTGGGCGGCGGCTTCGGCTCCAAGGTGGGGCTGACCACCGACGTCGTCGCCGCCGTGGAGCTCTCCCGGCTGTACGGCGCCCCCGTCCGGGTCTCGCTCGACCGGGACGAGGAGCTCACCGACGGCGGGTACCGGCCCGCCACCCGGATCCGGCTGGCGATGGCGGCCGACACGGCCGGGGACCTGTCGGCCCTGGCCGTCGACGCCGACAGCGACGGCGGCGTCTCGATCGGCGCTTCCGTGGCCGCGCTGGCCCGGTTCATGTACGGCCGCTCCCCGCGCCGGCTCCGCGACTTCGACACCGTCACCAACCGGCCCCCGGGCGCCCCCTTCCGCGGCCCGGGCGGACCCCCGCTGTGCTGGGCGCTGGAACAGGCCGTCGACGAGATGGCCCACCGGCTCGGCCACGACCCCATCGACCTGCGCCGCCAGTGGGACGGCAACCCCAAGCGCCGCGCCCTGTACGACTGGGCGGCGGCGCTGCCCGTGTGGACCGATGCCCGGCGCGGCGGCACGGGCCGCTACCGGCGCGGCGTCGGCGTCGCCGCCGCCAACTGGCTCTACTTCGTCGACCCCGCCACCGAGGTCGAACTCACCGTCGAGGACGGGACGGTGGTCGCCCGCTGCGCCGTCCAGGACATGGGCACCGGCTCCCGCAGCGTCCTGCGGCGGGCCGTCGCCGACGGGCTCGGCATCGAGGAGGGGCGGGTCCGCGTGGAGATCGGCCGCAGCGGCGCCGTGCACGGCCCGATCTCCGGGGGCAGTCGCACCACCCCCTCGCTCGCCCCCGCCGCCCGGGACGCCGCCGACCGGCTGCGCGCCGCACTCGGCGGCGGCGACGTCGCGTCCCGGCTGGACTCCGGCCACGGCACCCGCGTCACCGGCAGGCGCCCGCGCGACCGGCGCGGCTTCGCCCTCCCCTTCACCCTGGGCGGCCTGGCGGTCGGCCGCGGGTTCACCGGTTCGGTCCAGGTCGCCGAGGTCGAGGTGGACACCCGGCTGGGCCGGACCCGGGCGCTGCGCGTGTGGAGCGGCATCTCCGCCGGCCGGATCCACGAGGACCGCCTCGCCCGCAACCAGTGCGAGGGCGCGGTCGTCCAGGGCGTCGGCTACGCACTGTACGAGGAGCGCCGCACCGACCCCCGCACCGGCCGGGTGCTGACCGAGAACCTGGAGGACTACCGGATCCCCGGCATCGGCGACACCCCCGAGATCACGGTCCACTTCCACCAGGAGGGCTTCGATCACGTGCCCGGCGGCGGCGTGGGCCTGGGCGAGGTGGCCACCCTGCCCACCGCGGCCGCCCTGGGCAACGCCGTGTACGACGCCACCGGCTGGCGCCCGTACGACCTGCCCATCCGCCCCGACCGGCTCCTGGAAGGACTGCGTCCGTGAGCACCGAGCCCGCCCTCACCGACCTGTCGGCCGCCGTCCTGGCGCGCGGCGGGGAGCTGCGCGCCGGAGGCACCGACACCACCGCCCGGCAGCGCGCGGGCCTGTCCCCCGGACCGTTCACCGACCTGTCCGGGGTCTCCCACCTGCGGGGCTGCACCGGCCTGCCCGGTGGCGGGCTGCGCATCGGCGCCCTGACCACCCTCGCCGAACTGGCCCGCGACCCGCGGGTGCGGGAGGGCTGGCCGGCGCTGGCGCTCGCGGCGGGGAGCACGGCCACCCCGCAGATCCGCGCCGCCGGGACCCTGGGCGGCAACCTGCTCCAGCGCAACCGCTGCTGGTACTACCGCAACCCGCACATCGGCTGCCTGCAGAAGGGCGGCACCGGCTGCCCCGCCCGCGAGGGCGACCACCACTACGGGGTGGTGGCCGGCGAGGGCCCGTGCGTGGCCCCGCACCCCTCGACCCTCGCCGTGGCCCTGCTGGCCTACGACGCGGAGGCCGAGGTGCACGGTGAATCCCCGCGCCCCGTCGCCGCGTTGTACGGGGACGGCAGCCGGCTGCACGACGTCGACCACCTGCTGCCGCCCGGCCGGGTCCTCACCTCGGTGCGGCTGCCCGCCGCGCTGCCCGGCGAACGCGCCGCCTGCCACCGGGCCATCAGCCGGACCCGCGCCGAGTGGCCGCTGGTCGAGGCCGTCGCCCGGCTCGCGCTCCAGGGCTCGACGATCACCCGTGCCGCCGTCGCCGCGGGCGGGGTGGCCCGGGTCCCGCTGCGGCTGCCGGAGGTGGAGGAGGCCCTGACCGGCCGCGAGGCCACCCCGGCGGTCCTCGCCGAGGCGGCCGGGGCGGTCCTCGGGCGCTGCCGTCCCCTGCCGCACACCGGCTACAAGACCACCCTCTTCCGCGACACCGTCCTGGAGGTCCTGGAACGGGCTGCCGCCCCCGGGCCGCGTCCCGGGGAGGCGGTCAGCGGGTCCCGCCCTCCGGGGCCGTGACCCGTTCCAGGTCGGCCATCAGGGAGTCCAGCCAGGAGGCCGCCGCGTAGTAGCGGCGGGGCGCGCCGGGCGGCTCCGCCGTGAGTCCGCGGTACGCCGGGTCGCGCAGCGGCGCGGGCACCGGCGGGGTGTCCCCGCCGGGGTCGAGGTGCGCCGACACCAGCAGCATCCGTCCGGCCACCCGGTCCCCGATGCCGGTCAGCCCCTCGGCCGCCTCCGGCCCCAGGGGCGCCGGGCCCGCGGGCCCCGTGCCCAGGCCGTCGGGCGGGGCGGGCCTGTCGGGTGGGGCCGTCAGCCGGTCCGCGCCCCACAGGACGTGGTGGCCCGTCATCAGGGCCGCCTGCCAGTCGGGCCCGGGCGGGCGCGGGGTGGCGGCCCCGAAGCGAACCGGCTCGCTCTGGAACTGCGCGTACGCCGACTCGGCCATGGTCAGCGCGTGCCGCAGCGACCGGTACCCCCGTCCGGCCACCGCCCCCTCCCCCGTGCCACCCGCCGCGACGGAGGCACTCGTCGCGACCACGATCTCGGCGGCCCGGCGCAGCAGGCCCGCCGTGGCGCGGCCCAGCTCGTCGTGGGCGCCCCGGGGCCAGGCCAGCAGCCCGAACACCCCGCCGATCACGCTTCCGATCAGCACGTCGGCCATCCGTACCTCGGCCAGCTGCCAGGTCGCCGGCGCCAGCTGCGCGAACACCATGGCCACCAGCACCGTGAACAGCCCCTGCGCCCACCCCACCCCCCTCACCGGCCCCACCGTGAAGGCGAAGAGCATCCACAGCGGAAGGACCACGGCGTACACCGCCGTGTGCGGGCCGACCACGGTGAGGAGGCCCGCCGTGAGCAGGGCGCCGGCGAAGGTGCCGGCCAGGGCGATCCGGATGGTGCTCCAGGTCTCGCCGACGGTGGTCCGCGTCAGGGAGAGCGCCGCCAGCGTCGCCCAGAACCCGTGGGGCAGCGTGTCCAGTCCGGCGACCAGCCGGGCCGCGGCCAGCGCGAGGCCGATCCGCACGGCGTTCTGGAAGAACACCGACCGGCGCACGGCGTGTCCCCGGATCCGGTGCCACCACAGCAGCACGGCGGGGGTGCGCGCGTACCAGAACCGCCCCGGCTGCACCCGGTCCGCCACCACCGGGCCCCCTACGGCGAGGGAGGCGGCCGTGGCCGTGGTCAGGGCGGCGTCGGCCACCTCCAGCACCGCCGCGTCCCGGCGCAGCGCCGCCGGGCCGGCCGGCCCGGCGGGGACGGCGGCCAGCCGGGCCCGGGCCGCGGCGAGTTCCCGGTACGCGTCGCCCGGGCCGGTGTCCGCCCGGAGCCGCAGGCGGCCGGCGGTGCGCTCGGAGAGCAGCGCCACCCCGCGCAGTACCTCCCCGGCGCTCTGACCCGGGTCGTGGAGCGCGGAGAGCCGGCCGAGCAGGGTCCGCGCGGCCAGGCCCGTGTGCGTCAGCGCCCGGTCGCGCGCGCCCGGCCCCGCCGGCCGGTCGGCCTCGGGCACCTTCAGCGACCGCAGGCCCGTGCCCGCCTCGCGGGCCCGCTCGGCCGCGGCCGCCGAAAGCGCGTACGGGGGCTCGGCCAGCTCCCGCGCACAGTGCGCGGCGGCGTCGGCGGCGCGGGCGGCGAGCTCCCGGTAGGGCGGTGGCGCGGGCTCGGGGAAGAGGTACCGCTCGGCCAGGACGAGCAGGGCGAGCCCGGCGGTGGTGCCGGCCAGCCGGACGCCGAGGGAGCCCGGATCGTACGGGGGAAAGGACGGGAGCATGTACAGCAGTTGCAGTCCCGGCCCGGCTCCGGCCAGCCACGGCCCGCCGACGGCGGCGAAGGCCAGTACGAAGCCGATCACGAGCATCCCGGCGACGGCGCTCCAGGTGCGCACCGACAGGAAGGTGCCGGTCACGACCAGCAGCCAGCACGCCGGCACCAGCCGCAGCACGGTCGCGGCCCGCTGCGGCCCCGTGCCGGGGATCCGCGACAGCCCGGCGAGGGCCACCGCGGAGAACAGCGCGTAGGTGGCGGCGACGGAGGAGCCGAAGCCGTACAGGAACAGGTAGAACCCGGCGGCGGCGACCAGCGTCACCCGCACCGCCCGGACCCCCGAGGCCGCGTAGCCCGGCGGCAACCAGCGCCTGGGCACACCACCCATCCCACCAGCATCACCCGTCCGGGGCCCTGCGGCACCACGGCACGCTCAGCCTGCCGCCAGCCGCCACAGCG
The DNA here is from genome assembly GCF_003634815.1 of Streptomyces sp. 3211.6. Classification (NCBI taxonomy): domain Bacteria; kingdom Bacillati; phylum Actinomycetota; class Actinomycetes; order Kitasatosporales; family Streptomycetaceae; genus Streptomyces; species Streptomyces sp. 3211.6. The sequence goes on from NZ_RBXC01000001.1 coordinate 1,424,753, forward strand.
GGGGGACGTGGCGCCCGGGCACGGTCTTGCGCAGGCCGGTGAGCAGGGCGCGGGCCTCCGTGGCGGTCAGGTCGAGCTCCTCGGTGATCCGGCGGGTGGTGGCGTACGCGATCCCCTGCGCGAGCGTCTCCCGTTCCCAGGCGGCGAACCGGTCCAGGACCGCGGCGGGGTCGCGGTCCGGGCGGCTCCGGGCGGGCGGGGTGCCGGGGTGGGCGGCGCGGCGGCGTTCGCGGGCGATCTCCGAGAAGCCGCAGACCGCGCGGGACGCCTCCTCGGCCTCGTCCAGGCCGCGGCAGCCGGCGAGCGCCCGGGCCAGCGGGCTGAGTCCGAGGACGCGGTCCAGGGTGAGCCGGTGGACCTGCCGGGAGGTGGCGTCGAGGAGTACGGGCCGGGGCGCGTCCCGGGTGCCGCAGACGCCGCGCACCCCGCGGGCGGCGGCGACCAGCAGGGCGCCGGCTTCGGAGGGGTGCCAGTCGAAGACCCCGGCCACCACCTCGGTGTGCGCGGCGCCGAGGGTGAGGGCGGGCGCGCCGAGCCGGGGCAGCAGGTCGGGCAGGGGCACCTCGTTGTCGAGGCCGGGGCCGGCGACGTACACGGAGGCCGGCAGGCCGGTCTCGGCGCAGGCGGCGACGGCGAGGGCGTCGCCGAGCGGGCTGCGCAGGGTGGGTTCGTCCCCGTGGGCGACGATGTCGCCGCCCACGTCCACCAGGTCGATCCGGTCTGCCCGGCACCAGCGGGCGGCCGCCGCGATCTGGCGGGCCAGGCCGCGCGTGCCGCCGTACGGGTCGAGCAGCCCGAGCCGCGGCCGCAGGGCCCCGGACAGCCGCGGGAGCAGCGAGCCGGCGGCGCCGGATGTACGTGCTCCAGCACCTGCTGGAGTTCACGGGCCTGCGCCCGGGCGCCTACCAGGAGGTGTTCGCCACCCGCTTCGAGGACGACTTCGGCCCGCAGCTCGCCGCCCTGCTGGAGCGGCGCTGGCTGCGGGAGGAGGGCGGGGCGCTGGCGCTGACCCCGGAGGGCATGGCCTGGGCGGACGCGGTGGGCCCGATGTTCTTCTCCGACCGCGTGCACGAGAACATGCGCTCCTACCAGGACCGCTAGGGCCTGTGTGATGTCGTGATCAGTTGCTGGGTTCTGCCCTCTTCGTGGAGCGGAACCCGGTAGGACTGTGGCCGTGACGCGTAGGCAACTGACCGATGCCCAGTGGAAGTTCATCGAGCCGTACCTGCCGATCGGCAGGTACGGACCGTACCCCGAGCGACTGCGGGAACAGTTCGAAGGGGTGATCTGGCGGTTCCGGTCCAGTGCCCAGTGGCGGGAGATGCCCGCTGAGTTCGGGCCCTGGGCCACCGTCTACGGGCGCTTCCGCGTCTGGCGGGACGCCGGCGTCTTCTCCGCCCTGCTGGAAGGCCTGATCGCCGCAGCGGCCCGCACCGGGAGAACGGACTTGTCGCTGGTCAGCGTGGACTCCACCACGGTCCGCGCCCACCACGACGCCGCCGGGATGCGTATCGGCGAGGACCTCATGGAGGCCCTGGAAGAGGCTGCGCGCGAGCAGGAGGAGGCCCGGAAAAAAGGGGCGGACCGGAGGAACAGAACGGACAGGCCGAGCGCCGGCGCGTCCGGCTCAGACGCAAGCTCCGCATGAAGGAAGCCCTGCTCGGCAGGTCCCGCGGTGGACTGACGACCAAGATTCATCTCGCCGCGGACCGGCAATGCCGTCCGCTCGCGTTCGTCCTGACCGTCGGACAGGCCGCCGACAGCCCTCAGTTCATCCCTGTGCTGGGCAAGGTGCGGGTCCGGCTGCCCGTCGGCCGCCCCCGCACCAGACCCGGCGCGGTCGCCGCGGACAAGGCCTACTCATCCCGCGGCAACCGCACCTACCTGCGCAAACGCAACATCAAGGCAGTCATCCCGGAGAAGAAGGACCAGGCCGCCAACCGGAAGAAGAAGGGCGCAAGGGGCGGCCGGCCCGTCAGCCACGACGCCGGCCTCTACAAAGAGCGGAACACCGTCGAACGCCTGATCAACAAGCTGAAGGCCTGGCGAGGCATCGCCACCCGCTACGACAAGGCGCCCCAGAGCTACCTCGCCGGCCTCCACCTCCGCGCCACAATGATCTGGATCGACGACCTCCTGAAGACCGCCGACTGATCACAACATCACACAGGCCCTAGGCCCCGCGGGTCGCCGGTTCCGGCTCGGTGTGCGGGGCCGGTGCGGTCCGCGGCCCGGGGTGGCGCTCGGGGAGGGACACGAGGACCAGCCCGAGCAGCAGCAGCGCCGCCCCGGCCGCCGCGGACGGTCCCGGCCGCTCGCCCAGCACCGCGACCCCGAGCACCGTCGCGACCAGCGGTTCGGTCAGGCTCAGCGTCCCCGTCGTGGCGGCGCTGAGCCGGCCGACGCCCCGGGTGAACAGCAGGTACCCGAGGGCGGTGGTGCCCAGGCCGAGCCAGCCGATCAGGGCGGCCGAGCGGACGGTGGCCAGGCCCCCGGGGGCCACCAGCAGGTACGGGGAGACCAGCAGCCCGGCGCACAGCACACTCACGGGGGCCGCGGCGCCGAGGTCGGCTCCACGCGCCCCCAGTTCCTTCGTGGCGGCGATGTACACGCCGAAACTCGCCCCCGCCACGACGCCGAACAGCACACCCGGCAGGTCCGCGGTGGCCCCGCTGCCGGGCAGCAGCACCAGGGCGATGCCGAGCACGGCGCAGCCGGTCCCGGCCAGCCAGCGGGGTGTCAGCCGCTCCCCGGACAGGGCCCGGGCGGACAGGCCGCCGACCACGGGCACGGTCCCGAAGGCGACGGCGGTGGCCAGGGCCGCGCCGCCCCGCTCGACCGCCTGCAGGAAGCACACCTGGAAGGCGGCGGTGACCAGCACGCACAGCCCGAGCCACCGCCGCACCCCGGGCCGCCGCAGCGTGCGCAGCCCGGCCGGGCGCACCGTCAGCAGGCTGAGCGCCAGCCCGCCGAGCAGCATCCGGCAGGCCCCGAGCGCCACGGGGTGCACCCCGGTGTCCGCCCAGAGCTGGGCGGGCCCCACCGTCCCCCACAGCACCGCCGCCGCCAGCACGGACGCCAAAGCTCCCATGACTACCCCCTCCACCACGCTCCGGTCATGGCGAAGCTATCGGGGCGCGGCCGGGCAGACCTACTGGCCGAAACCATGAGATTCCCTCTCAAAGTACCGGCCGGTCCGTGCCTTCACACCAACCCGTCTTCCGTCGCACGTCACCCGTCTGCTGCGCGGCGTCCGAGCGGCAGCAGGTACTGGAGGGGCTGTTCCAGGTCGTCCAGGCCGAGGAGTTCGTGGGCCAGGTCGTCGTGGAAACCGCCGAGCGGGGTGCCGGCCAGGCCCAGGGCCGTGCCGGTGAGCAGCAGGTTCTGCGCCAGGTGGCCCGTCTCCAGCAGGGCCAGGCGCAGGGCGCGCAGACCGTAGCGGCGGCGCAGCAGGCCGAGGTCCGCGTAGAGGGCGAGGACCACCGGGACGCGGTCGATGCCGATCCAGTGCGGGTCGGTCGGGGGCCGGGACAGGTATGTCGACAGCGAGGCGATCTCCGCCGTGGCCGGGGCCGGGCCGACGGGGCGCAGCGTCCGCCGCTCGGGCACGCAGTCGTACGTGCCCGCCGGGACGCCCTCGACGTCGAGCACCAGCAGCCGCACCCGGGCCGTGTACAGGGCGCCCGCACTGGGGTAGGCCCGGTGGACCGGGGTGTCGGCCGAGCCCTCGGGCAGCGGCGCCCCGCCGCGCTCCCGGTCGGCCAGGGCGTGCCACAGCAGGGCGCCCAGGTCGGGGGCGGTGAGGGGCCCGCCGAGCGCCCCGCGCGCCGAGGCCCGGGCCGTGAGGGCGGCGCCGAGCGAGACCTCGGGCAGCGGGGCGGCGGGCAGGGGCAGCTCCGGCGCGGCCGGAGCGTACCGGGGCGGCCCGGGCGGCAGGGTGCGCAGGGCCGTGTCCTCGTTGCGGCCGATCTGGAACTTGCTGCGCTCCACGTACTGCAGGTCGGGGGCGGTGTGCCCGGCCGGGAAGTAGTCCGCCGGCTCCCCGGTCTCCAGCAGGGTGCGGGCGGCCAGCCGGCACACCGCCCGCTCCTCGTCGGGGGTCACCCCGAGCCGGTTGAACAGCATGTGGAGCTGCGAGCCCCAGATCCAGGCCGTCGCGTCGGGGGCCGCGTCCGGGTCCAGCCCGGCCCGGAGCAGGGCGTCGGTCTCGCGGACCCGCCGTTCCCAGTGGCCCAGCCAGGGTGCGGCGGTGCCCTGGGCGAGCCGTTCCCGCAGGCCCCGGGCACGCCGTGCCAGGCCGGAACGCTGCGCGGCGTAGACGGAGTTGACGCGGGTGTGCACGGAGGCCCCCGGCAGCAGCGGCACCTCGGTGACCCACCGCCAGCCGGCCGCGTGCCGGCGCAGCCAGCGGGCGGCGGTGAGCCGGTCCAGGCCGAGCGCCTGCACGGTCGTGTGGACCAGGTCCGCCGCGTGCGTCAGGCGGGCCGAGCCGCCGCCCCCGGCGGCGAGGTCGCGCAGGACCCGGAGCACCACCTGGGAGGAGTCCGCGAAGACCTCCTCGGCGAGGGGCAGGGCGCGCGGGCCGCCGTACCGGTCGGTCTCGGGCACGTACGGGACGGCGCGGACCTCGCCGTGGGCGGAGGTCCAGGGGCCGGGCACCGAGGGCACCTCCCCGGCCGCGCGCGCCAGTTCGGCCGGGAGCCGCGCGGCGGCGGCCGGGGCGAGCCCGCGCACGCGGACGCGTACGTGGGGGCCGTCCTCCGCGTAGCGGATGAAGAACCACCGGTCGGCCTCCCCGGCCGCCACCAGGCCGTCCAGGAGCGGGGCCGCCTCGCGGACCAGGAACGCGTCGGTGTCCTCGGTCGCGCAGTGCAGGAAGACGTGGTGGCTGTGCCAGGCGTCGGTCGTGGTCATCTGCGGTCCTAGCGGGAGGGGGCGGAAGGGCGGATCAGGGGAAGGGGTGCGGGTGGAGGGCCAGGTCCTCGTGGCGCAGCGGCCGGGGGGTGCGGCCCAGCCGGTGGGGCACGTCGAGCAGCCGGGGCAGGCCGCGGGTGCGCCGGTTGACGTGCCCGAAGGTCATCGGCAGCGAGCCGGGGACGACGACCTTCACGCAGTGCAGGCCGAGCCGGTCGCGCAGTCCCGGTTCGCTCTGGTCGACGGTGACCACCTCCAGACCCGTCGCGGCCAGCCTGTCCACGGTCGCCGTGAGCAGGGCGGCGAGGTCGGCGACCGGTTCCGGCGCGCCCGGCCAGGCCGCCGCGACCGGCACGGAGGGGGTGTCGGCGAGGAGGAACGCCAGCCGGGGGGCCGCCTGCGGGAGGGCGTTGACCCCGACGTGGTCGTCCAGGCCGACCACCAGCTCCGGCCGGTCCAGCATGGGCCGCAGCCGCCGCGGGTCGCGTGCGCCGTCCTCGGCGAAGGACCGCCCCGGCGACTCCAGGACGTTGGTGACCACCTCCGCCACGGCGGAGCGGATCGCGGCCCGCGGATCGTGGTGGGCGCCGGCCGCGAGGAACATCCGGGGCGCGTCGGGGTGGGTGCCCTCGTAGTGGCAGACGGCCACGACCGCCGGGATGCCGAAGTCGTTGGTCGCGTCGAGCAGCAGCAGCCGGTAGCCCGCGACGGCGGCCCGGTCCGCGAGGAGCGCCGTGTCCCGGTCGTCCGGGGGCGGTTCGACGCGGCGCAGGGGGGTGGCGGCGTACCAGGCCATCAGGAAGGCGTCGCGCTCCGCGACCTCGAACAGGCCGTAGAGCGCGGCCTCTTCGGGGCTGTTGCCGAGACCGCAGCCGTTGGAGGACTCGTACACCACGCGCGGCCCGCCGGCGCCGGGCACGTCCCAGTAGGCCACGTGCTCGGGTACGAGGACCGGGCGGCGCCGGGTCAGCGACCAGCCCCGTACCCAGTCCAGCTCCAGATCGGGCGTGTAGGGGACGGTGGGCGAGGCCGGGTGCCCGTGGTGGGCGGGGTCGGGCAGGCCGAGCCGTCCGGGGTCCAGGGCCCGGTCGGGGCCGAGTGCGGCGAAGGGGGCGCGCAGGTCGGTGCGCCGGCCGGTGGGGCGCATCCCCGCGTACCGTTCGACGGCCTCGAAGAGGGCGATGCGCTCGCTGGTCGCGAAGTCGTGGGCGCGGCCGTACCCGCCGTCGTCGACGAGCCGGCCGTCGCTGACGAACGCGCTCGTGAGGGAGAAGGCGGAGTCCTCGGAGCGGAAGAGACGGCGCACCGGCCCGAACCGTTCGTCGTGCAGCGCCTCCCGCAGGAGTCCGGGACCGGCGGTGCGGGGATTGGGGGCGCGCAGCACGTACGGGTCGGGCAGCGGGCGGGGCGCGGCGGGCAGCGGGTCCGGGGCGGTCGCGGAGTCGGCGGGGAGGGGGTGGCAGACGGCGCAGCCGCCGACGGGACGGACGCGGTGGGTGGACCAGGTGCCGCGCCCCTGGTGGACGACGTGCACGACGGCCGCCCCGTCCTCCCGGCCGGGCTCCTCCCCGGCCAGCAGGTCCTGGACCAGGGAGCCGAGGGCGGCGGACAGGGCCGGGGCGGGTACGCCGGCCAGCGCGAGCGCCGGGCTCCGCCAGGGCACCCGGCCGCCGGCCGTGGCCAGGCGCTGGTACTCGGTGCAGCACAGGCAGGCCGCCGCCCCGGGGGCCAGCACCGGCCCGACGACGGCGAGCGGCCCGTCGAAGCGGACGGGGACCCACTCGACGGGGTGGCCGAGCGCGTGCCGGCTCAGCTCCTCGGCGAGCCCCAGCGTCCACCGCTCCAGCAGCACCACCGCCGGCCCGGCGGCAGCGGCGAGCGCGTCCTCGGGTGCCAGGACGGGTACGCGGAGGGGCCCCAGGGGGCCGGAGCCGGTCATCGGGCCTCCTCGGACCGGGCGTTCAGAACCGTGAAACCGAAGGCCCGCAAACGGGCGGCGAGTTCCCCGGGGCCGGGGACACCGACGCGGCCGGCGGCCGGTTCCACGGACTCGGGCGTTCCGGCGTCGCCGGGGGTCCCCGGGGCGCCGGGAACTCCCGGGGTGATGAAGGCTCCCGGAGCGTCAGGGGCTCCCGGCGCGTCAGGGGGACACAAGGCGTCGGGGCGTCCGGCAGCGCCTGGGATCCGCGGGACGCCGGGGGCTCCCGGCGCGTCGGGGAGTTCGAGAACTCCCGGGAGGTCTTGGGCGGTACGGGGGGAGGTTTCGGTGAACCGGTGCAGCGCGTCCTGGAACCGCACCTCACGTCCGGCGACGTCCGCCATCCAGCCGTTGGTCCAGCCGGCGTCCTCCCAGGCGGCGATCCGCGCTCCGGCCGTGGCCAGAGCGGCGACGGCCCCGCCCGAAGGCGGCACCCGCACCGCACCCGTCCCGGCCGGGGAGGCCGGTACAGCCGGGGCGGTCGGGGCCGTGAGGAGGGGTGGTGCGGCGGGGGCGGCGGGAGCGGGCGGGGTGTTGGCAACGGCGGGGGGTGTGGAGGCCGATACGGCCGACACGGCGGCCAGTGCCGCGAAGGCCGCCGCGTCGCCCGGGGTCGCCTCGACCGCTTCCCCGAGCACCCCGGCCCCGGATGGTCCGGCTGCCCGCGCGTCGGCGCCGGGGGGCCGGGGCGCCCCCGGCCCGGCCGGGCCGGGGGCGGCGGGGTGCGGAAGCGTCCGGCGGACCACCGCGTGGTAGACCTCCTCGTCCGGGGCGGCCCGGACCACCTCCAGCCGGGCCGGTACGCCGAGGCGGACGGTCAGGGTGGTCCACCAATGGCGGGCCTGCGGGTGCCCCGACCACGCCTCCTCGGACACCACGGCCCCTCCCGCCCGCCGGGCCGCCGCCGCCCGCAGCGCCCTCCCCCGGGCGTGCTCCGGGTTCGCCCCGACCGTGAACTCCCCTTCCCCCAGCGAGAGTTCCGCGGCCCGGCAGAACAGCTCCAGGCGGGCCAGGTCCAGCCGGGGCGCCCCGCCCGTGAGCCGCCCCCGGGGGAGCGCGCAGGCGGCCAGCGGTACGGGCAGCTGCCCCAGGCCGGTCGGTTCCGGCCCCGGCAGGACGCCGCAGCGCCCGTCGCCGAGGGCGTCCAGCCGCCGCAGCGCCTCGTCCAGGGTCCGGGCGGGGGCGAGGTCGGTGCACCGGTCCCGGTCGAACCGTTCCGGGCCGAGCCAGGTGCGGTAGTCGGCGCGCAGCGGCCGGGAGTCGGCGAGGAGCACGGCGGGCAGACCGGGCAGCAGCCGCTCGTCACCGCCCTCGGCGGCCGGGTCCGCCAGCCCGGCGGCCGCGCACAGCAGCCGGTGGACCGCGGCGCCGGCCAGCAGCGGTACGAACGCGGCGGCCCCGGCGTCCCCGGCCGGCCCGAGGCGTGCCTCCAGGGCCCGTGCGTCGGCCCGGGCCTGGGCGGGGCTGCCGGGGGCGGTGGCGTATCCGCCCGTGCCGCACCGCCCGGCCGCGACCGCCCGGTCCGGGCCGGCGCCGTGGACGCGGAGCAGGATCCGGTCCCCGGCGAGGTCCGGGTCGGCGGTGTACGCGACGGGCAGGCCGCAGTCCGCCAGCGCCCGTCCGGCGGCCCGCGCCAGGGGTGCGTCCGGGTGGCCGGCCAGCACTTCGGCGCGGGCGGCGGCGAGCGCGGCGGCCGGGGCCGCGGGCCGCCCGGTGCTCTCCGCGAGCCACGCTCCGACGGGGCCGGGCGGCGGGGCGCCCGTGGTCAGCAGGCCGTGCGTCTCCAGCTGCCGCAGGAGGGTGTCCACGGCCCCGCGCAGCGCCGACCCGGGCTCGATGCCGTCGAGGAGGGTTTCGAGCCCGCCCTCCCGCAGCGGTTCCTCCAGGAGCTTCCACAGGGCGGGCAGGGCGTTGCTGCCCTCCAGGGTGAGGCTGCCGCTCGGGCCCCTGAGGTGCAGGCCGGCCCGCAGCGGGGTCACGGCCACGCCGGGCCGCAGCCTGCGTACGGTCCTCGGGCGCGCGACGGTGGTCATGCCCGGCCCTCCACCGCGTCGATGGCCTCGCCGACCTCCGTGCGCCAGTCGCTGCCGGTCAGCCCGGGTACGGCGCTCACGACCAGGTGCGCCGCCAGGTACCGCTCCAGCGGCCGGACGTCGCAGATGGCGAGGAGCCGGTACAGGGCGTTGGTGCAGGCCCGGTACACGAGGTAGTCGGGGCTGGTGAACATCCGCCCGTGCGGGTCGGCGCGGCTCAGCAGCCGGTGGAACTCGCTGTAGCGGGTGCGCAGTCCGTGGTTCCAGCGTTCCGCCGCCCCGCGGTCGCCGGTGGCCAGGGCGCGGGCGCCGTACTCGGCCGGGCTGCCGGAGAGGTCCGCGCCCGCGTCGTGGCGGGCGCGCGCCAGCCGCCAGGCGCCGGCCGAGAACTCCGGCCAGGCCCGTTCCCAGCCCAGCGCACCGCCCTCGGCGATCCGCCCGACGAGGGCGGTCACCGCCGCGCCGGCGCGTTCGGCGTGCTGCTCGAAGCGGGCGCGCAGCCGGCCGTCGGGGTCGTCGTGGACGAGGAAGTCCTCCAGGTGGGAGACGTACGACCAGTGGCCGCCGGCCAGCCCGCCGGGGTGGGCGCTCGCGTGCGCGGCGAGGGCGGTGACCGCGAGCCGGATCCGGGCCTGCGCGCCGTCGCCGTGCTCCCCGAGGAAGCCGGCGCCGGCCCGCAGCGCGCCCAGGCCCGCCCGGAGCAGGTCGTCGCGCAGGCCGGCGCCGTCCTCGCCGAGGAGGCCGCGGACGGAGGAGCGGTCGACGGGCTCGGTACGGACGGTGTTGTCGGGGTGGACCGGCCCGTAGGGCGGGGGTACGAGCTCGGCGCGGCCGGCCTCGGCGGCCCGTTCCAGCAGCTGTGCCCCGGTGAGGTCGGCGTGCGAGGGGTGGTCGCGGAGCCAGTCGCGGAGCGCGGCCGCGGCGGAGCCGGCGGTCCGGGTCACCTGGCGGGGCGGTCCCTGGAGGCGCAGCCGCAGGTGGGGGCCGTGCAGCCAGTGCCGTTCCACGTGGGCGGCGAGTCCGTCGGCCGTGGCCGACTCGGCGAGGGGCAGCAGGGCTCCGCGCAGCAGGGGGGCCTTGTCGGGGTGGTGGTAGTAGGCCACCACGTCGAGGGCGTGGTCGTGGGGACGCATGTGCTCCGTGCTCCCTTCCGTGGTCGTCCGGTGTCGGTTCATCGTTCGGCGGCCGCTCCGGGGCCGCCGCCCTGCCCGGTGCGGTAGACCTCCAGGACGAGTTCGACGGCGCGGGCCGGGGCGCTCTGGCCGCCGGGGGCGGGCAGGGCCTCTTCGAGGACGGCGCCGCCGCCGTGGCGGGAGAGCCATTTGGGCAGGCAGCGCAGGTGCAGGGCGTTGCCGAGGTCCACGAGGTGCGGTTTGGGGCGGCTGATCCCGGTCAGGAAGTCCTCGGCGGCCCGGCCGGTGGGGGCGGCTCCGGCGGGGTGCAGGAAGACCTGCTCGGGGAGGTCCAGGGCGGCGCGCCAGCGGGCGGCGGCCTGCGCCGGGACGGTGCCGTCGGCGGTGAGGTCGGCGCGGAGCCGTTCCACCGTCCCGGGCGGCAGCAGCCAGCGGCGGCGGCGGAGCACCAGGTCGCGGTGGCGCAGCCGGGGGAGGTGGGTGACGCGGCCGCCGCCGGGGGCGTGGCGGGTGCCGCGGGGGACGAGGGGGCCGAGGTCGACCATGCCGTGGGGCTGGTCGCTGAGGTGGGCGCCGAGGCGGCGCGGCAGCAGGACCGGGGCGAGGAAGCCGGGGTAGAGCACGTCGAGGAGTTCGCCGGTGTCGCGCAGCCGGATGCGTACCTGGTCGTCGGTCTCGTCGTGGACGAGTTCCAGGTCGGTTTCGCCGAGGGAGGCCCAGCGGCGGTCGGGGCCGATCTCGTCGGGGACGAGGAGGGGGTGGAGGTTGGCGTTGAACCCGCCGACGGGGCGGATCTGGGCGGCGCGGGCGCCGGGGCCGAGGGCGCGGCGGATCTGCCCGGAGACCGCGGCGGCGGCCGCGGGGTCCAGGGTGTCGAGGAAGCGGCTGGTGAAGCGGCCCCAGCCGCCGTAGACCTGGTTGACGCAGAGCAGGCCGTGGCGGGGGTCGCGCTGGAGGAAGTAGGCGTAGCTGAGCGGACGGGCGAGGGCCCAGGCGGGCAGCCGGTCGCCGAGGCCTTTGAGGAGGCCGGGGGGCAGGAGGACTTCGGGGGCGGTGGCCGGGTCTGCGTCGAGGGCGTCCCGGACGGCGGTGACGGCCTCGGCGCGCAGGTGGGCGAGGGCGCCGGTGCCGCTGGGGTGCGCGTCGGCGGGGTCGAGGGCGGAGAGGCCCCCGGCGGCCTCCCAGGCTTCGGCGATGTCGGGGCCGAACTCCCACGGGTGCGGGCAGCGGCCGCCGGTGCCGTAGCGGGCGACGAAGCGGTCGCGGACGACGCGGCGCAGCAGGTGGCCGAGGTCGAAGAGCTCGGCGAGCGCGGTGACCTCGCCGAGCGCCTCGTGGTCGGTGGGGGCGAGGAAGCCGTCGAGGTCGAGGGGGTGCGGGGCGACGACGTCCTCGGAGACCGGGCTGAGCGGCGCCGAGACGGCCGGGACGGGGCGGCCGGCGGCGGCCAGGGCCCGGGTCCAGCGCTGGGACAGGCCGGTCAGCAGGGCGGGGCGGGCGGCGGCGGGGGCACCGGCGAAGTCGGCGGTCGCCCGGGCGAGCCCGTCGAGGCGTGAGGCGTGGGCGGCGTCCTCGGCGGCCTCTTCGGCGGTGGTTCCGTCGAGGGAGCGCAGCCAGTCGGCGGTCCGGCCCAGCGGGTCGGTGTCCTGCGGCGGGACGGGGGCGGTGGGCACGAGCAGTCCGGCCTCCGCGAGCCGGCCGAGGAAGCCGGCCGCGGCGGCCGGGCCGTCGGCGCCGGCCGCGCCGGTCAGGGCGGCGGCGAGCAGGGCGGTGAGCTCGTCGAGGGGTACGGGGTGTGCGGCGTTCTCGGTGACGAGGGCCAGCGGGCCGGTGTACGGCAGCCGGGCCTCGTCCTGCGCGGCCACGAGGTAGCGGCCCCCGGCGAAGGCGGTCCGGTCGCGGGTGTAGGCCGCCTGCCCGTCGGTGAGGCGGGCGGTGCTGGTGATGCGGTGGGGCAGGGCGGCCCGGCGGTGCGGGGCGTCCAGCAGGGCGAGGACGAGGGCGGTGGTCAGGGTGCGGCTGGGCTGCACGGCCGCCCGCAACGGGCCCTGGAACAGGGGTGCGGTGCCCCAGGAGGCGACGGTGCGGCCCGGGGCTGCGGGCAGGGGGCCCCAGCCGACGGCCGTGAACCAGGACAGGGGGCTGGTCTTGGTGCTGGCCCGCAGGGCGTAGCGCAGGACGGCGGGCTCCTCCTTGCGGGCCCTGCGGTCCTGGGCGCCGGTGGCCGCCCGTTCCACGGCCCGCAGCAGGTCGGCGCTGGTGAGGGCGACGGCCTTGGCGAGGGCGGGTTCACGGCACAGGGCGGTCAGGGCGCCGCGTTCGGCGGTCAGGGCCCTTTCGGCGGCGGGGGCCAGTGCGGCGAGGAGGGCGTCGCGGCGGGTGCGCAGGTCGAGCCAGTGGGCGAGCCGGGGGATCCGTGCGGGGAGGTCGCCGAGGCGTTCCAGCAGGGCGGGGCGGGGTTCGCGCCCGTTGTGCAGGGCGCGGCGCAGCGGGAGGACGATGTCGCGGTGGAGGGCGTCGGGGTGGCCGCCGCGGCTGTCGTGGAGGTCGTCGCAGAGGGCCGGGGCGGTCTCCAGCAGCTGCCGTTCGAGGTCGCGGAGCCGGGCGAGCCGGGTGCGGAATCCGGCGGCTTCGGCGGTGGGGGCGGGGTGGCTCAGTACGGTCGCGCGGACCAGCGCGTACGGCGCGGAGCACACCCGGTAGGCGTCGGTGCCGGTCCCGGCCGGCGTGCCGTGTGGCTGCTGCATGCTGGTCCCCGTCTGTGTGGGTGGGTGGCGCGCGGGCTTCCCGCCGCGCTCGGGGCGCGGCGGGAAGCTGTTCTGCGTCGTGGGACGGCGGGGTTACACGGGGGTCGGCTGGGCCGGCTGGGCGCAGGACGACGAGCCCTGGCAGGAGCAGGAGCCCCAGGAGGCCCCGCCCTCGGGCAGCGCGACCGTGTCCCGCATGGCGGTGACGGTCAGGTCGCCGAGGTCCAGGTCGAGGTCGTCGAGGGCGAAGTCGGGGGTGTGGTTGCCGGCGGTCATGGATGACTCCTCTGGTGGAAGGCCGGTGGTCCGGGTGTCCGGGGGGTGCGGGGCGGTCAGTCGAGCAGCGAGTCCATGACCGGCGGCTTGTTGCACGAGGAGGAGCCCTGGCAGGAGCAGGAGCCCCAGGAGGCCCCGCCCTCGGGCAGCGCGACCGTGTCCCGCATGGCGGTGACGGTCAGGTCGCCGAGGTCCAGGTCGAGGTCGTCGAAGCCGAATTCGGGGGTGCGCGCGGTGTCGGACACGTGTGTCTCCCTTGATGGAGGCGATAGCCGCATGTGCACGGAGCGGGATCCCGCGGGCAGGCGAAAGAAGGCAGGCCGCGGAAGGGAATGCCGGATGTGCTCGGATTTCGGCCCGGCCGGATATCGATCCCGTCCGGCTCTTTCTGTCGGCCGATCCGGAACTCAGGATCACCCGGGCGCTTGAAGGTCCGCTAGAGCCGAGATCCAGCCGCGCTTCCGGACCCGGACGGCCCCTGGCTCGTTTTCGTGGAAATCGGCGCCCCGCGGGGATCGGATCGAACCATTCAGGCCACTCCGGCCGAAAAGACAGCTGCGAAAACACCGCGGACACGACGACGCCCCCGTCCACCGGGGGGTGGACGGGGGCGGAAGTCGGTGGGATGTCAGTCGGAAATCAGCCTTTCCGCACCACGCTCGACTTCAGCTGCATGGAACCGAAGCCGTCGATCTTGCAGTCGATGTCGTGGCCGTCGACTCCGTCGACGAGGCGGATGTTGCGCACCTTGGTGCCGGCCTTGATGCCGGTGGGGTGGCCCTTGACCTTCAGGCCCTTCACGACGGTCACCGAGTCGCCGTCGGCGAGCACGTTGCCGACGGCGTCCTTGATCACCCGCTCCCCGGGGGACTCGCCGCCCCCGGCGGCGACGAGCGGCCACTCGTGCCCGCACTCGGGGCAGACGAGCAGGGCGCCCATCTCGTACGCGTACGCGCCGGAGCATTCGGGACAGGGGGGAAGTGCGTTGTCGTTCACCCTGCCAGTCTAGGGAACGCGGCGGTGCCCCGCCGACGGATGTCGACGGGGCACCGGAGCACGCTCTGCCTGGTCGGGCCGGTCAGGCGACCGGGACCGGGTAGGTCGGGTACTCGACGCCGGACACGTGCTGGACCACACGGATGACCTGGCAGGAGTAGCCGAACTCGTTGTCGTACCAGAGGTACAGGATCGCGTTGTCGCCGTCGACCTTGGTGGCGCCGGCGTCCACGATCGAGGCGTGGCGCGAGCCGACGAAGTCCATGGAGACGGCGTCGGGGGCGGTGGTGAAGTCGATCTGGCGCTTCAGCGGCGAGTGCAGGGAGACGCCGCGGAGGTACTCCAGGACCTCGTCGCGGGTGGTCTCACGGCCCAGGCGCAGGCTGAGGATGGCGATCGAGACGTCCGGGACGGGGACGCGGATCGAGCTGCCGGTGATCGGCGCCTTGAGGTCGGGCAGCGCCTTGGCGACGGCGGAGGCGGCGCCGGTCTCGGTGATGACCATGTTCAGCGGCGCGGAGCGGCCGCGGCGGTCGGCCTTGTGGTAGTTGTCCAGGAGGTTCTGGTCGTTGGTGAACGAGTGGACCGTCTCCACGTGGCCGCGCAGCACCCCGTACTCGTCGTCCATGGCCTTGAGCGGCGGGACGATGGCGTTGGTGGTGCAGGAGGCGCAGGACAGGATCTGCTCGTCCGGCTTGATCGTGTCGTGGTTGACGCCGTGCACGATGTTCGGGACGTCGCCCTTGCCCGGGGCGGTCAGGACGACCTTGTCGATACCGGGGCGCAGGTGCTTGGACAGGCCCTCGCGGTCGCGCCACTTGCCGGTGTTGTCGATGAGGATGGCGTCCTTGATGCCGTACGCCGTGTAGTCGACCTCGGAGGGGTCGTTCGCGTAGATCACGCGGATCGCGTTGCCGTTGGCGATGATCGTGCTGTTCGCCTCGTCGACGGTGATCGTGCCCTGGAACTGGCCGTGGATCGAGTCGCGGCGCAGCAGGGAGGCGCGCTTGACCAGGTCGGCCTCGCCTCCACCGCGGACCACGATGGCGCGCAGGCGCAGGCCGTTGCCGGAGCCGGCCTTCTCGATGAGGAGGCGGGCGACGAGGCGGCCGATGCGGCCGAAGCCGTAGAGGACGACGTCGCGGCCGGAGGAGAGCTCCAGCTTGTTCTCGCCGGTGGCGCCGGCGACGGCCTCGGCGGTGAATTCGGCCACGGACAGCCCGCGGTCGTCGCTGCCGTAGTTGGCGGCGAGCATGCCGATGTCGATCTGCGACGGACCGAGATCGAGGGCGGCGAGAGCCTGCAGGAACGGCATGGTCTCGGTGACCGAGAGCTCCTCGCCGTCGATCTGCCGGGCGAACCGGTGGGTCTTGAGGATGCTGACCACCGACTTGTTCACCAGGGAGCGGCTGTGCAGCAGGATCGTTACATCCCGCTCGCGGTGCAGCTTCCCGATGATCGGGATCATCGACTCCGCGATCTCCTCGCGGGTCTTCCAGTTGCTGAACGAGTCCTCGTTGACAGTCACAGAGTTATCTTTCGAGCTAGGCGGCGCTCATATGGTAACCCGACCGGAATCCGCCTCTTCGGCAGGGGTCAGCCGAGGGTCGGGTGCGCTTCCGGGTGGGCGTCCCACCATGTCCGGTGGAAGGCGTTGTTGTCCACGTTCGCCAGATACGCCTCGACCGCCGCACGGTGCAGCAGATCCCCCTGGTGCGCGGAGACCGACGCCCGGTTCCAGGCCAGCCGGATCCGCCCGGTGACCGGGGTCCCCGCCAGGGGCCGCATCACGGTGCCCGGCACGGCGGGGGCGGTGGGCTGGCTCAGCGAGATCGCCCGGCCCGCCGCGATCAGGTCGTGCTGCATCTTCCGGTCGGTGATCCGGTAGCGCAGCGAGGGGGTGAAGCCCGCTTCGGCGCAGGCCTCGATCAGGGCCTCGGGGCCGCCGTCGTCGTCCTGGACGAGGGTCATCCACTGCTCGCCCGCCAGGTCGGCCAGCTCCAGCCGGCTGCGGGAGGCCAGGGGGTGCCGGGCCGACATCCGGATGCAGAACGGCTCCCGGGGCACGACGGTGCGCGCCCGGACGCCACCGGGCAGCGGGACCTCGTAGTCGTTGACCTCGCCGTAGACGATGGCGTCGTACCGCCCGGCGCCGAGCATCCGCACGAGGGCGGTCACCGAGTTCTCCAGGTCCACGGCCACCTCCCGCCCGGCCAGGGCCAGGTCGGTGCGTGCGAGGAGCCCGTCCAGCAGGACGAGCAGGATGCAGCCGAGCCGCAGGGGCACGTCCGCCGACAGTGCCCGGGCCTCGGCGCCCAGGGCGTCCATCTCGCCGAGCACCCGGCGGGCCTTGGCGAGGACGAAGTGGCCCAGCGGGGTGGGCTCCACCCCGCTGCGGCCGCGTACGAACAGCTCGCCGCCCGTGACCCGCTCGATCCTGCGCAGCTGCGCGGAGAGCGCCGGCTGGGAGACCCCGAGCCGGCGCGCCGCCGCGCCCAGGCTGCCTGCCTCCGCTATCCGGCAGACGGCTTGCAGGTGCCTCAACTCCAGCTGCATCCCGGCAGCTTACGAATCGTGACCGCGCGGCACCATAACCCGCGCCTTATGCCCGCAGGGATGTCCCAATCTCGCCATGTCCACGCCCATACTCGGCGACGGCGTACAGCCAGCCACCCCCCACACACGATCGGAGTGGACTCGTGCAGCCCACCAGATGGACGGCGTCCGTGGCGGCCTTCGCGCTGACCGCGAGCCTCGCCGGCGCTCTGGCCGGCACCGCGTCGGCCGCGCAGCAGCCAGATCCCGTACCGCCCCGCCCCTCCCGGGCCGACCGGGCCGTGGCCGCCGCCGATGCGGCCGTGCGCAGCGGCCTGGACGGCCTGGTCAACCAGCCGCAGCAGCAGTACGACCGCAGGCTGGTCACCCCCTGGGTGCAGGACCTGTACTCGGTCGCGTACGAGCGCAGCTACCGGGGCCTGCCGGTCGTCGGCGGCGACGCGGTGGTCCTCGCGGACGGGGAGGGCAAGGTCCGCGCCCTCCAGTCGGCCTCCTCGACCGTGATCGACGTGTCGGTCACGCCGACGGTCACCGCCAAGGCCGCCGAGTCCTCCTCCCGGGCCGAGCTGGCGAGGGTGGACAAGGTCGAGAGCAGCCGCCTGGTCGTCCGGCTCAAGGACGACAGGCCGGTCCTGGCCTGGGAGACGGTCCTGACGGGATCGGCCAAGTCGGCGCCCAGCCGGATGCACGTCTACGTGGACGCCCGGACCGGCAAGGTCGTCGACCGCTGGGACGAGGTCGTCGCGGGCACCGGCAACAGCAAGTGGAACGGACCCAACCCGCTGACGGTCGACACCACCGCGTCCGGCGGCACCTACTCCCTGCGCGACCCGAACCGCCCGGGCCTGAGCTGCCAGGACTACAGCACCGGCACCGTCTTCTCGAAGTCCTCGGACTCCTGGGGCACCGGCAACCCGACCTCCAAGGAGACCGGGTGCACGGACCTGATGTTCGCCGCACAGAAGCAGTGGGACATGCTCCGCCAGTGGCTCGGCCGCAACGGCGTCGACGGAAACGGCCGCAGCTTCCCGGGCAAGGTCGGACTGAACGACCTCAACGCGTACTGGGACGGCGGCTCCGTCACCATCGGCCACAACAGCGCCAACGAGTGGATCGCCGGCATCGACGTGGTGGGCCACGAGTACGGGCACGCCATCGACACCAACACCCCCGGCGGCACCAGCGGCCAGGAGGCCGGGCTGGGCGAGGGCACCGGAGACATCTTCGGCGCCCTGACCGAGGCGTACGCCAACGAGCCCGCCCCGTACGACACTCCCGACTACACCGTCGGCGAGATGATCAACCTCCAGGGCCGCGGCCCGATCCGGAACATGTACAACCCCTCGGCGGTCAACAACGACCCGTCCTGCTACAGCTCCTCCATACCGAGCACCGAGGTGCACGCGGCCGCGGGGCCCCTGAACCACTGGTTCTACCTGCTGGCCGAGGGCAGCAGCCCCGGCGGCGGCAAGCCGAGCAGCAGCACCTGCAACCAGTCCACGGTGACCGGCGTGGGCGTCCAGAACGCCGGCAAGATCTTCTACGGCGGCATGCTGCTCAAGACCAGCAGCATGTCGTACAAGAAGTACCGGACGGCGACGCTGAGTTCCGCGAAGACCCTCGACGCGAGCTGCGACCTGTTCAACAAGACCAAGGCCGCCTGGGACGCCATCAGCGTGCCCGCCCAGTCCGGCGACCCGGCCTGCACCCCCAGCGGACAGGGTGACTTCTCGCTCACCCTCAACCCGGCCTCGGGCAGCGTGCAGCAGGGCGCCTCGGTGACCACCACCGTGGCCACCAGCACCACCACCGGCCAGGCCCAGCAGGTGACCCTCTCCGCGAGCGGCCTGCCCGCCGGGGTCACCGCCTCCTTCAGCCCGGCCACCGTGCAGTCCGGCCAGTCCTCCACCCTGACCCTGACCGCGAGCTCCACCACGGCCCCCGGCCCGGCCACGGTCACCGTCAAGGGCCAGGGCGCCTCCCTCGCGCACACCGCCGACTACGCCCTGACCGTCGGCGGCGGCCAGGGCGACCCCACCACCCCGCCGGACATCAGCGCGGCCAACGTCCAGGCCCACCTGAACCAGCTGGGCACCATCGCCACGCAGAACGGCGGCAACCGCCGCGCCGGCAGCGGCGGCCACACCCAGTCCCTCGCGTACATCAAGGGCAAGCTCCAGACCGCCGGCTACACCGTCACCGAGCAGAACTGCACCTCCTGCACCTACCCGTCGAACAACCTGATCGCCGACTGGCCGGGCGGCCCCGAAGACCAGACCGTGATGTTCGGCGCCCACCTCGACAGCGTCTCCGCCGGCCCGGGCATCAACGACAACGGCTCCGGCTCCGCGACCCTGCTGGAGAACGCGCTGGTCCTGGCCCAGAAGAACCCCACCATGACCAAGCACGTGCGCTTCGCCTGGTGGACCGACGAGGAACAGGGCCTCAACGGCTCGAAGTTCTACGTGGGCCAGCTCGGCAGCGCCCAGCGCGCCGCCATCAAGGGCTACTACAACTTCGACATGGTCGGCTCGCCCAACGGCGGCTACTTCATCAACAACCTGAACTCCACCACGGCCGCGCCCCTGAAGGCGTACTGGACCTCGCTGAACCTCGCCCCCGAGGAGAACACCGAGGGCCAGGGCCGCAGTGACGACTACTCCTTCCAGCAGGCGGGCATCCCCACCTCCGGCTACGCGGCCGGCGCCAGCGCCCGCAAGACCTCCGCGCAGGCCGCGAAGTGGGGCGGCACCGCGAACGCCGCCTACGACTCCTGCTACCACAGCTCCTGCGACACACCGAGCAACATCAGCGCCACGACCCTGGACCGCAGTGCCGACGGGGTCGCCTACGCCATCTGGAAGCAGGCCGTCGGCAACGGCACCCCCGCCTCCGACTTCTCCGTCGCCACCTCCCCCGCCGCCGGCACCGCCGCCCCGGGCTCCAGCGTCACCGCGACGGTGAACACCGCCACCGTCAGCGGCAGCCCCCAGAACCTCGCCCTGACGGTCTCGGGCGCCCCGGCCGGCGTCACCGCCACCGTCAGCCCGTCCTCCGTGCAGTCCGGGCAGTCCGCCACCCTCACCGTCCAGGTCGCGGCGGGCACCGCGCCCGGCACGGCCACCCTGACCGTGACCGGCACCGGCACCACCACCCACAGCACCACGTACACCCTGACGGTCAGCGGGGGCGGCGGCTCCTGCACCCCCGCCCAGGTCGTCGCCAACGGCGGCTTCGAGAACGGCGCGAGCCCCTGGAACGCCACCTCCGGGGTCATCACCAACCAGGCCGGAGAGGCCCCGCACGCCGGCGCCTACATGGCGTGGCTGAACGGCTGGGGCTCCCCGCGCACCGACAGCGCCTCGCAGTCCCTGACCCTCCCGGCCGGCTGCTCCTCGGCCCGCCTCGCCTTCTACCTGCACATCGACACCGACGAGACCGAGAGCACCGCCTACGACACGTTCACCGTCTCGGTGGGCGGCCAGACCCTGGAGACCCTGTCCAACGTGGACGCGGGCTCCGGGTACACGCTCAAGAGCTATGACGTCTCCCCGTTCGCCGGGCAGACCGTCACCCTGCTGTTCCAGGGGGTGGAGGACCAGTCCCTCCAGACCTCCTTCGTGGTCGACGACGTCACCCTCCAGGTGAGCTGACCGACCCCGCAGTGCCCTCCAGGGGCCCGGTCCGGCACCCCGCCGGACCGGGCCTCCGCCGCGTCCGCCCCTGTCCACGGCGTAGGGGAGCACGCCCGGCTTTGGACACGGTGGAGCATCCCGGGCCGCGGGACGCTCCGGCAGGATCCGCAGGAGACGACCCGGCCCCCATCCCAGGAGACACCGCACATGTCCGATATCTCGGTCCGCGCCGCACAGCCCGGGGACTTCGCCCAGTGGCGCGTCCTCTACCGGGGCTACGCCGACTTCTACGGGGTGGAGCAGACCGAGGAGGCCGCCGCGACGGTGTGGGCCTGGATCAACGACCCCGCGCACGAGACCGGCGCCCTGGTCGCCGAGGACGCCGGGGGCCGGCTGGTCGGCCTCGCCCACTACCGCCCGTTCGCCCGTCCGCTGTCCGCGACGACCGGCTGCTTCCTCGACGACCTGTTCGTGGCCCCCGAAGACCGCGGCTGCGGCGCGGCCGACCTGCTGCTCGGCGCCCTGCGCGAGCTCGCGGCGGAGCGCGGCTGGAGCGTCGTACGGTGGATCACCGCCGACGACAACCACCGGGCCCGGGCCAAGTACGACCAGGTGGCCACCCGGACCATGTGGGTCACCTACGACATGGCCCCCGGCCGCTGACCCCTCCCGCTCACCCCTCCCCGGCGGCGTCCGCGCAGGCGGGGCAGACCCGGTCCGCGTACGCCTCGGGGTACCAGGGCGAGCCGGGGTGCTCGGCGGGCCGCCAGGAGGCCGTCTCCATGGCGAAGGTGTCCCGGCCGCAGAGGGTCCTCGGGCCGCGCACGTCGTGCCGGCCCGGAGCGGTCGACGCCGCGTGCACCCGCAGGACGTCCCCGGGGGCGGGCTCCCCGGCGGGGTGCGCGGGGCCCGTCCGGTCGTATTCGTACACCACGACGGTCTCGCTCATACCTCCGACGATAGGCGGGCGGGCCGCACCCCGCCGGGCGGCCGGGAACCGCGCCGGTCAGCGGCAGGAGCCCGCCGCCAGCTCCAGCTCGTCCGCCCACACCGCCGCGTCCCGGGGGCCCACGTGCGGGGCGGCCAGGGAGCGCACCCGGAAGCGGTTGCGCGGCGTGGCCGCGTCCGCTTCGCGGATCATCAGGTCCTGGAGCGCGAGCGGGATCGCGCGGTCCTGAGTGAACCGCAGGAACGTGCGCGGCACCCGCCCCCACTTCTCCGGCAGCCCCCGGGAGTCGGCCGTCCCGATCGCCGCCGATTCGTCGGGCTCCAGGGTGGCGATCAGGGCCCGGACGGCGGCGTCGGGCCAGTCCGCGGCGAGGGCCTCCTTGGCCGCCGCGAAGAACGCGGGGTCGCCGGAACGCCAGTTGGCCCGGTTGACGCCCAGTCCGGGCGGCGTCTCGACCCGGTCCAGCCGGAGCAGGGCGCTGGTGGAGCCCTCGGGGGTGGACATCAGCTGCGCGGCGGAGGTGTGCCCGGTCGCGCAGAACGCGGAGGCGTACACCAGGTGGGAGATCAGCTCGGGCACCCGGTTGGCGACCGCGTTGAGGGTCACCCCGCCCATGCTCTGGCCGACCAGGACCACGGCCCCGAGGCGGGAGGCGCGCCGTACGACGCCCACCACGTGCTCGGCGAAGTCGTCCAGCGTCACCTTCCCGAGCGGCGAGGGCTCGGTGCGCAGCGCCTCCAGGTCCTGCGGGGTCTGGTAGGAGACCGGGTAGTAGGCGCCGCGCCCGTGCCCGGGCAGGTCGACGGCGACCGCCTTGTGCCCGCGCAGGGCCAGCTCGGCGACGACGGGTGCCCACCCGTAGGAGTTGCCGCCGGCCCCGTGCACGAGCACGAACACGGGCGCCGCGCACCGCCGCTCGTCGGCCCGCGCGACGGACCCTCCAACCCCCACAGCGGCAACCGCCCCCGCCCCGGCCACGGCCGCCTTCAGCACCCCGCGCCGGGACCGCGCTCCGGAACCTGTGGTGTCATCGATTTCGTTCATGAGGCCGACTCTAGGAGGGGGCTCCCGCCTCGTCGGTCAATTCCGGACACCGCTGCCGAGGCTCCGTCAGACGACGGCCTCCTTGTCGTGCACGCCACCCACACAGGTCCACAATCCCGTCGAGGGGTCGTACTGGACCTGTCCGCCGGTCGCCTCACACGTCTTCGTGTCCACGTCGGCCTGTGCCGCGTTGGCCCCGGCGCCGAGAACGGCGAATACCACGACGGCGATGAACCCGAGAACCCTTGTGCGCATGGGGACCTCCCGAAAGGACGGGGCAGGGGACAACACCAGTTTCACCCCGCCCGGGGTGGGGGCGCACCCGCTGCCTCCTCCGGGGGCGGCCGCTCCGGTACGGCAGGAAACTGGTGCCATGGCGAACAGACCCGTGGTGGACGTGGGAGGGCCGAATGCGCTCGGGTGGCGGAAGGTCACGATCGACGACAAGCCCGCCGGGCAAGTGCGCTCCGTCCAGGAACTGCAGAAACTGCTGCGCCATGCCGGCGTCCCTTTCGAAATCGACATCCGCTGGCACGGCGGGGACGCCAACGCCTGGCCGGACCGCGCGTGCCGCAGACGGGTTTACGGCCTCGTCATGGCGGTCGGTCTGCTGGCGACCGCGTACGTTTTCGTCAGGATCGGCGCATCGGACACGTTCACCGCCCTGACCTACCCCGGGCGCATCACGGGGTTCATATTCCTCCTCACCGCCCTGGCCGAAGTGGCGGCCGCGGCGGCCACCTTCGACTACTGGGGCCGGCGGGATATCAAGTACTCGGGCACGGTCATCCTGATCGGGACCGCTGCCGCCCTCACCGCCAGCGCCGTACTGCTCATCATGCAGGTCAGGGGCGGGAAGTACACGCCCTGGCTGCTGCTCTGGTGCGTCCTCGTGCCGTGGTCGCTCTGGGCCCTGTCGGTCCTCGTCCGCGACCGGGCATGGAAAGGCCTCCCCAATCCCCGGCGCATCGCGATCGGGGTGGTCATCTCCACCCTCCTGGCATTCGCCAACCTCGCGTACACCCACGTCTACGTCCCCTACACGACAGCTCCGCTGATAGAGATCACGGCCACGTTCGGAACGGCGACCTTCAACGACGAGCGGACGAAGCTGTTCGTTCCGTTCCACCTCCAGGTGAAGAACTCCGGTCAGATTCCCGTGTACGTCCTCGGCAGCATCTACTGGGTCCGCGGCCAGCCCCTCAGCACGAAGCCGCAGGATGCCCGGAAACAGCGGCTGCTCAGCTCGGACGAGTTCATCCAGCCGTCGGGCCGTCCGTTGAATCCGGGAGAGGAATGGGCGGAGGACGAGGTGGCCCTCATCGACGGACCACGCGAGGCCCCGTACGAAACCCTCAAGATCGAAACAGAGGCGTGGGTGGCCAGGAAGGACAGAATGGCGATCACCACCGACTACGTGACCAAGAGGATGAACGCGTCGGTACTCGTGGCCCAGCACCTCGACAAGGACCCGCCGGGCCCGGAGCCGCCGTACTTCAGATATCAGGGAAGCGTCAAGAACAGCAACGAGATACTCAACATGACCCGGGGCCGGCAACGCATCACCCTGTGGCACACCACGAACTCCCAGCCCTACCTCTACGTCAACCTCGCGCCGCCCGACGAGAAGAAGCCCTTCGTCCCCACCAACCCCACCGCGGACGAGAAGAATTCCGTCAGGTACGGGCTCACCAAGGTGCGCGGCTCCATGACCCAGAAGCCCTTCGCGGAACTCCTGGAGAAGGCGGAGGCGCAGGCCGATCGCCGCCCGCCCGCGACGACGCCCCCGAGCCCGGGTCCCGCGTCGCGGCCGTGACGGCGGCCCACCCCTGAGCGGCGGCCGCGGACGGACGGTCCGACGGGCCATCAGGTCAAGCGTCCCGGACTCTTGACTCCTTACGCGCCAGTAGCGATTCTCATGCCCACCATTGTGCCGGGCATGACAATTCATGCCTCGGTCCGACCGCGCTCTCCGCCGACCGAAGGCATGAGTGATCACCTTGACCCCTCACCCTCCACCGCGTCCGCGCCGCCGCCGCGGGCGCCCCTTCGCCTTGCTCTCCCTCCTCCTCGCCGTGATCGCCATGGCGCTCGCCCCCGCGCCCAGCTCCGCCGCCGACTCCGCCTCGGATCCCGGCTGGTGGAACCCCACCGCCCGGCCGCAGCCGGACTCCGGCATCAACGTGACCGGTGAGCCCTTCAAGGGCACCGCCCCCGACGGCAAGGTCCGCGGCTTCGTCGACGCGCACGACCACCTGATGTCCAACGAGGGCTTCGGCGGCCGGCTCATCTGCGGCAAGCCCTTCTCCGAACTCGGCGTCGCCGACGCCCTCAAGGACTGCCCCGAGCACTACCCCGACGGCACCCTCGCCGTCTTCGACTTCATCACCAAGGGCGGCGACGGCAAGCACGACCCCGTCGGCTGGCCCACGTTCAAGGACTGGCCCGCCCACGACTCGCTGACCCACCAGCAGAACTACTACGCCTGGGTCGAGCGGGCCTGGCGCGGCGGCCAGCGGGTCCTCGTCAACGACCTCGTCACCAACGGGGTGATCTGCTCGGTCTACTTCTTCAAGGACCGCGGCTGCGACGAGATGACCGCCATCCGCCTCGAAGCCCAGAAGACGTACGACATGCAGGCGTTCGTCGACAAGATGTACGGCGGCCCCGGAAAAGGCTGGTTCCGGATCGTCACCAGCTCCGACCAGGCCCGCGAGGTGATCAAGCAGGGCAAGCTGGCCGTCGTGATGGGCGTGGAGACCTCCGAGCCCTTCGGCTGCAAGCAGGTCCTCGACGTCGCGCAGTGCTCCAAGGAGGACATCGACCGGGGCCTGGACGAGCTGTACAAGCTGGGCGTGCGCAGCATGTTCCTGTGCCACAAGTTCGACAACGCCCTGTGCGGGGTGCGCTTCGACGAGGGCGCCCTGGGCACGGCGATCAACGTCGGCCAGTTCCTGTCGACCGGAACCTTCTGGCAGACCGAGCAGTGCACGGGCCCGCAGAAGGACAACCCGATCGGCCTCGCGCCCGCTCCCGCGGCGCAGAAGGAGCTCCCGGCGGGCGTGGCGGTGCCCTCGTACTCCGCGGACGCCCGGTGCAACACCCGCGGGCTCACCGCACTCGGCGAGTACGCCGTGCGCGGCATGATGAAGCGGAAGATGATGCTCGAGGTCGACCACATGAGCGTCAAGGCCGCGGGCCGGGCCTTCGACATCCTGGAGTCCGAGTCGTACCCGGGCGTGATCTCCTCGCACAGCTGGATGGACCTCGGCTGGACCGAACGCCTCTACAAGCTGGGCGGTTTCGCCGCCCAGTACATGAACGGCTCGGAGGCCTTCAGCGCGGAGGCCAAGCGCACGGACGCGCTCCGCGAGAAGTACCACGTCGGCTACGGCTACGGCACCGACATGAACGGCGTCGGCGGCTGGCCCGGCCCGCGCGGGGCCGGCACCCCCAACCCGGTGAAGTACCCCTTCCGCAGCACCGACGGCGGCTCGGTCATCGACCGGCAGACCGCCGGGCAGCGCACCTGGGACCTCAACACCGACGGCGCCGCCCACTACGGGCTGGTCCCCGACTGGATCGAGGACATCCGGCTGGTCGGCGGCCAGGACGTGGTGGACGACCTGTTCAGGGGCGCCGAGTCCTACCTCACCACCTGGGGCGCCTCCGAGAAGCACCAGGGCAGCGTCAACCTCGCCACCGGGTCCGCCGCCTCGGCGTCCACCTCGCAGTGGTGGAACCCCTTCGTGGACTACTCCCCCGCCCGCGCCGTGGACGGCGACTCCGGCACCCGCTGGGCCAGCGAGTGGAACGACGGCCAGTGGCTGCGCATCGACCTCGGCTCCGCGCACCGCATCGGCCGGGTCACCCTCGACTGGGAGGCCGCGTACGCGAAGGCCTACCGGATCGAGACGTCCACGGACGGCTCGAACTGGCAGCCGGTCTGGTCCACGACCGACGGCGACGGCGGCCTGGACACCGCCCGGTTCGACGGGGTGACGGCCCGCTACCTCAGGGTCCAGGGGGTCCAGCGCGGCACCCAGTGGGGCTACTCCCTGCACGAGGTCGGCGTCTTCAGCAGCTGACCCGCGCCCGAAGCCGAGGGCCGGCCGGACCGGGTGGACCGGTCCGGCCGGCCCCGGCCGCTCCCCCCAGCCGCGAAAGAGGGACCCGATGCCGCGGATGCCGTCGGCCGACCGGCGCAGACAGCTGACCGAGGCGGCGATCCGCGCGATGACCCGCGACGGGGCCGCACGCACCACGACCCGTTCCATCGCCGCCGAGGCGGGCGTCTCGCTGAGCGTCGTCCACTACTGCTTCGACTCCAAGGCGGAGCTGCTCGAAGCCGTCATCGAGGCGATCACCGCCCACAGCGTCGCGCTCGTACGGGAGGCGATCCGCCGCAGGCCCACCCTGCACGAGACCGTCCGGGCCGGCTTCCAGGCGTACTGGGACCACGTGTGCGCCCAGCCCGGCGAACACATGCTGACCTACGAGCTCACCCAGTACGCCCTGCGGCGCCCGGGGCTGGAGCACCTGGCACACCGCCAGTACACGAGGTACCAGGAGACGTACGAGGAACTCATCGTCCAACTGAGCGGTGCCATGGGGCTCGTTCCGCGCCTGCCGGTGCCGGTCCTGGCCCGCTACCTGGCCGCCATGACCGACGGGCTGACGCTCAGCGCCCTGGCGCTCGGCGAGACGCGCACCCCGCACGACCCGGCCCGCGCCCGCGCCGGCGCACCCGTCCTCGACCTGATGACCGACCAGGTGACCGCCCTGCTCGGCCGCTGATGCGGCGGCCTCCCGCGGGCGGGCGGCGGGTCAGGCCGGGTCCGCCGCCTGCCAGACGGTGGTGATGTTGCAGAACTCCCGGATGCCGTGCCCGGACAGCTCCCGCCCGTAGCCCGAGCGCTTGACGCCGCCGAAGGGCAGGGCGGGGTGGGAGGCCGTCATGCCGTTGACGAAGATGCCGCCCGCCTCCAGCTCCTGGACGAACCGGTCCAGGTCGGCGTCGTCCCGGGTCCACACGTTCGAACTCAGCCCGAACGGTGTGTGGTTGGCCCGCTCCACGGCCTCGTCCAGGCTGCCCACCCGGTACAGGGTGGCGACCGGCCCGAAGGTCTCCTCCAGGTCGATCCGCATCGCCGGGGTGACGTCGGCCAGCACGGTGGGCTCGTAGAACCAGCCGTCGGGGTGCTCCGGCGGCCGCCGCCCCCCGCACAGGACCGTGGCCCCTTGCCGGACGGCGTCGTCGACCAGCTCCTCCACGTCGGCGCGGCCGCTCTCGGTGGCCAGCGGGCCGACGTCCGTGGACTCCTGCATCGGGTCGCCAACGGTCAGGGCCGCCATGCCCTCCGTGAAGAGGCGGGCGAACTCCTCGTAGACGTCGGTGTGGACGATGAACCGCTTGGCGGCGATGCAGGACTGGCCGTTGTTCTGCACGCGCGCGGTCACGGCGGTCTTCGCGGCGCGGGCGATGTCGGCGGAGGGCATCACGATGTACGGGTCGCTGCCGCCCAGCTCCAGGACGGTCTTCTTCACCTCGTCCCCGGCGACCGAGGCCACCGCCCGTCCGGCCGGCTCGCTGCCGGTCAGGGTGGCCGCGGCCACCCTGGGGTCGCGCAGGATGCCCTCGACGGGGCCCGAGCCGATCAGGAGGGTCTGGAAGCAGCCCTCCGGGAAGCCGGCCCGCCGGAAGAGGTCCCCCAGGTAGAGGGCCGTCTGGGGGACGTTGGAGGAGTGCTTCAGCAGGCCCACGTTGCCGGCCATGAGCGCGGGCGCGGCGAACCGCACGACCTGCCAGAGCGGGAAGTTCCACGGCATGACCGCGAGCACCACGCCGAGCGGCCGGTAGCGCACCCGGACGGCCGAGGCCCCCGCGTCGCGGACGTCGGAGTCGGCGGGGCGTTCGTCGGCGAGGAGGCCCTCCGCGTGGGCGGCGTACCAGCGCATGGCCTTGACGCACTTGGCCGCCTCGGCACGGGCGGCGGCGAGCGGCTTGCCCATTTCGATGGTCATGGTGCGGGCGATGTCCTCGCCCTCGGCCTCGAGGAGGCCGGCCGCGCGGTTCAGCAGGGCGGAGCGTTCGGCGAAGGTGGTGCGGCGGTAGGTGACGGCGGTGCGCGCGGCCTCGTCCAGGCAGCGTTCGATGCCGTCGGCGTCGAGCGCGTCGAAGGTGCGCAGGGTCCGGCCTGTCGTGGGGTTGACGGTGGCGATGGGCATGGTCCGACCTTCCTGGGAGGGAGCCGCCCCACCGACCCTGCCCGCCCCGTCGCGTCGGCGCAACGCGAGGACCGGCCGTCCCCGCCCCGGGGGGCCCGGGGCGGGGACGCCGACCGGGAGCGGGTGGTGCGTTCCCCCGCCGGCACGCTTGCCCGCCGGGTCCGCCGCGGTCGCACAATGGGATCGGGAGACCCGGGGGACCCGGAGGATCCGGTCGAGCCGGGCGGGAGGCGGACGGGCCGTGGACGAGCGGGCGCAGGACGAGCCGGAGCGCCGCCGCGCGTGGGCCCGGGAGCTGGTGGCGGGGCTCACCGCCGCCGAGGACCTCGACCGGGCCCTGGCCGCCGTACTCGACCCGGAACCGGACCTGTCGGCGGAGAACGACGCCCGCCGCGCCCGCGCCGTGCACGCGGCCGCACTGGGCCTGGGCCCGGCGGGCTGCGCCGCGGCGGCGGGGATCCCGGAGGCGCTGTTCGCCGGGTGGCGGGCCCAGGACCCCGCCTTCGAGGCCGCGCTCGCGGCGGCGACGGCCCTGGCCGCGGCGCACCGGGGCCCGGAACGGGGGCGGATCGGCGGGCTCGGGCTGCGGCTGTTCCTGCAGGCCGTGGCCCGGGGCGCGCACACCGGCAGCGCCGCGTCGAGCGTGGGCCTGCGCTCCGACCAGCTGCTGCGGCTGCGCCGGGCGAACCCGCTGGTGGCCGCCCTCGTGGACGCGGCCGTCCAGCAGGCGAGGGGCCTGCGCGGCGGCGAACGCCGGCCGAAGCGCACCCCCGCCTACCGCCTGGTCACCCTCCGCGACCCGGGCCCCCGCCCGGCCGCAACGGAGGGACCGGAGGAACCAGTTTGACCGCGACGGCCGGACCGGACGGGACGGAAGGTGCCCGCCCGTACGAGCCTGCGCACCCGGAAGGCGCCCCGGGAGCTACACGCGGCGGAACGGGCCCGGTCGTGCGGGCCGACGCGGCCAGTAGGCGACCCGGGAGCTACGCGGGACGGGACATGCCCGGTCGGGCGGCCCGACGCGGCCAGAAGGCGGCCCGGCAGCTACACGCGGCGGGACGGGAGCCCCGCCGTGCGGGCCCGCGCGCCCAGAAGGCGCCCCGGGAGCTACACGCGGCGGTGTGTGCCCGGTCGGGCGGAACGGAGCGCCCGCAAGGCGGCCCGGCGGCGGCTCGGGGCCCCGCCCGTACGAGCCCGCGCGCCCGGAAGGTGCCCCGGGAGCTACACGTGGCGCAACGGGCCCCCTCGCACGCGCGGGCGCGGCCGAAGGCGGTCCCGGGGCTACGGGCGGCGGCGGGGCTTGCCTCGCTTGGGGGTGGACGCGCCGCCGCGGGCATTCGGCTTGCCCCCGGACTTCGCCGCCGGCTTGCCGGCCGTCCGCGGCTTGCCGCCGGTCTTCTTCGCCGCCGCGGCCTTGCGGTCCTGCTTGGGCTGCGGCTGCGCGGACTGGCGGCCGCGCGAGCTGTTGACCGTGCGGCCCCGGACGATCCCGATGAAGTCCTCGACCATGTCGGTGGTCTTCTCCTCCGGCCAGGACAGCGCGACCCGCGAGGCGGGGGCGTCCGTGACCGGCCGGTAGGTGAGGTCCTTGCGGTGGTGCAGCCGGGCGAGGGACTGCGGGACGACGAGCACGCCGATACCGGCCGCCACCAGCTCGATCGCGTCCCCCGTGGTGGCGGGCCGCTCGAACGCCGGCTTGCCGGGCAGGGCCTCCCAGCCGAGGACGTCGTCCAGGGGGTGGAGCACGATCTCGTCGGCCAGGTCCTCGGTCGACACCTCGTCCACGGCGGCCACGACGTGGTCCTTGGGGACCACCACCACGGTGGTCTCGGTGTAGAGCGGGATCGCGCTGAGGTCCGTGCCGTCCACCGGCAGCCGGACGAACCCGGCGTCGGCGTCACCGGCGCGCAGCGCGGCGAACGCCTCGGCGGCGCCGACGCCGACGAGGGTCAGCGGGATGTCGGGCAGCCGCTCGTTCCAGATCCGCACCCACTTGGTGGGCGTCACTCCCGGGACATAGGCGAGCCGGAACGAAGGGGATGCATCCGAGCCTGTCACCCCGCAAGGTTACCGGTCGTGGTCGGAGCCCG
The DNA here is from genome assembly GCF_003634815.1 of Streptomyces sp. 3211.6. Taxonomy (NCBI): domain Bacteria; kingdom Bacillati; phylum Actinomycetota; class Actinomycetes; order Kitasatosporales; family Streptomycetaceae; genus Streptomyces; species Streptomyces sp. 3211.6. The sequence continues at coordinate 1,455,332 of NZ_RBXC01000001.1, forward strand.
CGCACATGCTCGATACCCTTGGAGCATGACGTCGCACCAGAGCACCCAGACGATGAAGCCCGCGACCGCGGCGAAGAAGCTGGGTGTGTACCTCGAGGCCACCCCCGCAGAGTTCCAGGAGGGTGTCGTCTCGCGCACCGAGCTGAACGCACTCCAGGCCGAGCCGCCCGCCTGGCTGGTGGAGCTGCGGCGCAACGGCCCGCACCCGCGCCCGGTCGTCGCCTCGAAGCTCGGCGTCTCCATCGCCGGTCTCGCCCGCGGCGGGGTCACCGAGGCGCTCACCACCGAGCAGATCGAGGCCCTGAAGCAGGACAACCCGGAGTGGCTGCAGAAGGAGCGCGCCACCCAGGCCGAGGTCCGCAAGGAGGCCGTCCGCATCAAGGAGAAGCAGGCGGAGAAGGCGCAGAAGGACGCGGAGAAGCGTTCCTGAACCCCTCCCCCGCACGCACGACGGCCGGGCCGGGTCCCTCGGGACCCGGCCCGGCCGTTCTCGTACGCGGGACCGTCAGCCGGCGTGGACGTGGGGGCGGCGGGAGCGGTCGGGTTCGGCCTCACGGATGACCTCGCGGGTGACCGGGGCGACCTCGCCCTGGCCGAAGAGGAAGAACCGCAGGAAGTTGGCCATCGGGTTGCCCTCGGTCCACTCGAAGTAGATGTGCGGGCGCTGCCCCGTCTCGTCGCGGACGTGCAGCAGCAGCGCGGCGAGGGCGTTGGGGATGGTGGAGCTCTCCAGGGTCAGGACCCGGTAGCGGCCGTGGAGCACCTCGCCCCGGACCTTGAGCCCGGACTCGAACTCGGACGGGTCGAGGACGGTGACCTCGACGAACATGACGTCGTCGCCGTCCGGGATGTCGTTATCGGCCCGGATCTGCGCGACCTTGTCGCGGTACTCGGCCTTGTCGCGGTGGTCCGGCTCGTTCGCGATGAAACGTATCGTCCGGTTCGCGGTGTCTCGGATGAACCGCTGGGCCATGTCGTCGAGCTCCACGTGCGTCACGCGCAGCTCGAAGACGCGGGCGAGGCGGGAGAGCAGGGACAGGGCCATGATCCCGCCGATGAAGCAGGCGCCGATCTTCACGCCGTCGGGGCGCTCGACCACGTTCACGGCGGTCGTGTAGATGAAGACGGCGGAGATGATCCCGAAGCCGATGGTCCAGCCGCGTTCGCCGGCCTTGCGGGCGGCGATGGTGACGGCGACGGCGGCCGAGGTGATCAGTACGAGGACGCCGGTGGCGTAGGCGCCGCCCTGGGCGTCGACGTCGGCGTTGAAGAGCCAGGTCACCAGGAAGGCGATCAGCGTGAAGACGATCACCATCGGGCGCAGGGCCCGGGCCCAGTGCGGGGCCATGCCGTAACGGGGCAGGTAGCGCGGCATCAGGTTGAGCAGGCCGGCCATGGCGGAGGAGCCCGCGAACCACAGGATGAGGATCGTCGAGACGTCGTAGACGGTGCCGAAGGCGGAGCCGAGGTGCTCGTGGGCGAGGTAGGCGAGGGCACGGCCGTTCGCCTCGCCGCCGGACTTGAACTGGTCGGCGGGGATCAGCAGCGTGGTGACGAAGCTGGAGCAGATCAGGAAGACGCTCATGATCACGGCGGCCGTGGTGAGCAGCTTCTTGGTGCCCCTGATCCGCCCGGCCGGGTTCTCGGGGGTGTCGTCGGCGGCGCCCTGGACGTGCGGCATGACGGCGACGCCGGTCTCGAAGCCGGAGAGGCCGAGGGCCAGCTTGGGGAAGACGACGAGCGCGATGGCGATCATCATGAAGGGGTTGCCGTGCTCGGTGGTCAGGGCGTCCGACCAGTCGGCGACGACGTGCGGTTCGGTGATCACCTGCCAGAGGCCGACGGCGACGACGACCGCGTTGAGGGCGAGGTAGGTGGAGACCAGGACCACGGCGACCCCGATGGCCTCGCTGAAGCCCTTGAGGAAGACCGCCCCGAGCAGGGCGACCAGGATCAGGGTGATCAGCACCTCGTGCCCGTGCAGGGTGCTCGTCAGGTGCGGGTTCTCGACCATGTGGGCGGTCGCATCGGCGGCCGACAGGGTGATGGTGATCAGGAAGTCGGTGGCCGCGAACCCGAGGAGGGTGAGGACGAAGAGCTTGCCCTTCCAGAAGGAGAGCAGCCGTTCCAGCATGGCGATGGAACCCTCGCCGTGCGGGCTCTCCTCGGCCACGCGCCGGTAGACGGGCAGGGCTCCGAAGAGGGTGAGGAGCACCAGCACGATCGTCGCGACCGGCGACAGCAGTCCGGCGGCCAGCGCGGCGATGCCGGGCTGGTAGCCGAGGGTGGAGAAGTAGTCGAGACCGGTCAGGCACATGACGCGCCACCAGGGGCGCCCTTCGTGCGCGGCATCGGCGTGCGACTGCTGTCGGGACCGGTCGGTCAAGCCTTCCAGCATCCACGCGCGCAGGCGTGAGGTGCGGGCAGGGGTGGCCATCGTGGGGGGCTCCTGTCGTGGGGCATGAATCGGCCATCGACACACCGACGGCTGAGCCAGCGTACGCAGCGAGACCGTTTTTGCACGTCAGGCGACCGATCCTGACACTTCCTTAACGCCCATCCGGCCGATGACCCGAAAATCCGACGACTGGTGATCTTCCTCGGGTGAGACTCACCGCATGACCGGAGCCGATTTCAAAGAAGACCTGCGGGTGTACCTCCAGGACGCCCGCGACGCCCTCCTGTGGAAGCTGGAAGGGCTCGGCGAGTACGACGTGCGCCGCCCGCTGACCCCCACCGGGACGAACCTGCTGGGCCTGGTCAAGCACCTGACCAGCGCCGAGGCCCTCTACTTCGGCGCGACCTTCGGCCGCCCCTTCGAGGCACCGGGCCTGTGGATCACGGGCGACGCCGAGCCCAACGCGGACCTGTGGGCCACCCCGGAGGAGTCTCGCGAGCGGATCACCGGGCTCTACCGCGCCGTATGGGCCCACTCGGACGAGACGATCAGGACACTGGACCTCGACGCCGTCGGCCGGGTGGCGTGGGGCGACCGGAACGAGACCACCCTGCACCGGAGCCTCGTGCACATGATCGCCGAGACCGGCCGGCACGCCGGGCACGCCGACATCGTCCGCGAGCTGGTCGACGCCACCACCGGCCTGCGCGCCGACGGCGAGTGCACACCCGACGGCGACACGGCGTGGTGGCGGGAGCACCACGGCCGGGTCGAGCGCGCGGCCCGGGAGGCCGGCCGGGCCGACGGCTCCGCGCCCTAGCGTTCCGGGGCCGCAGGGGGCCGTCGTCACCGCACTGCGCACCGCCCGTTTTCTGGAGGCCGGCCCCGACCTGGTCCGGTCCCCGGCCCCGGCCGCGCCGGGGCCGCGGGAGTCGCAGGAGCACGAGCGGCAGCTGGAGTCCGCCGTGTAGGGTCCGGCACGTTCTTCCCGGCGGCGAGAGCGAGCGGGCCCCGTCCCGAAGGAGGGCCGTCCTGTGGGACGGGGCCCGTCGCCGCCGCTGGTCCTAAAGTGCGGCGAGTTGGCCGACCAGGTCGTCGAGGCCGAGCGAGCCCTGGGCGAGCGCCTTCATGTGCCAGGTCTTGAGGTCGAACGCGGCGCCTTGCCGGCTGCGGGCGGCTTCGCGTCCCCGCAGCCAGGCACGTTCACCGAGTTTGTAGCCGATGGCCTGGCCGGGCCAGCCGAGGTATCGCACGATCTCGCTGTCGCGCAGTTCGGCGGGGCTGCCGTTGTACGTGGCCATGAACTCGGTGGCGAGTTCGGGAGTCCAGCGCTCGCCGGGGTGGAAGCCGGCATCGGCGGGGATGGAGAGGCCCAGGTGCATGCCGATGTCGATGATCACCCGGATGGTGCGCAGCATTTGCTCGTCGAGGAAGCCGAGACGGTGGGCGGGGTCGGTGAGGAAGCCCAGGTCGTCCATGAGTCTTTCGGCGTACAGGGCCCAGCCCTCGATGTTGGCGCTGACCATGCCCAGCGTGGTCTGGTAGCGGCTGAGCCGCTCGGAGTGGGCGACCCACTGGGCGAGTTGCAGGTGGTGTCCGGGGACGCCTTCGTGGTACCAGACGCTGACGAGCTGCCAGGTCGGGAAGGTGTCGCGGCCGAGGGTGGGGAAGTAGGTGCGGCCCGGTCGGCTGAAGTCCAGACTGGGGCCTGAGTAGTACGGTGCCGCGGCGCTGCCGGCCGGCGCGATCAGGGACTCGACCCGGCGCAGGGGGCCGGAGATGTCGAAGTGGGCGCCGTCGAGGGCGGTGATCGCCCGGTCCATGAGCTGCTGCAGCCAGTCGCGGATCGCTTCCGCGCCCTCGACCGCGTGCCCGTGCCGCTCCAGGTGGTGCATGGCCTCCCGGACTCCCGCCCCGGGAAGCACGCGTTCGGCCTCGGCGCGCATCTCGGCGTTGGTGCGGTGGAACTCGCTCCAGGCCCAGGCGTAGGCCTCGTCCAGGTCGAGATCGGCGCCGGTGTGGTGGCGCACGGCGAGCCGGTAGCGTTCCCGCCCGACGGCGTCCGGGGTTCCGACGGTGGCCGGCGCATAGGTGTCGCGCAGCCAGTCGCGGAACCCGGCGACGGCCGCGGTGGCCCGGTGGGCGGCGGCGTCCAGTTCGCCGCGCAGCCGTTCGGGGCCGGGGGAGACGAAGTCGGCGAACCACCCCGCGCCGCCGGTGCCTTCGCCCGTCCAGGCGGTGAGCTGGTCGACGACTGCGATGGCCTGGCGTGGCGCGGCGAGCAGCCGGCGGGATATCCCCTCGGTGAGCGTCGCGCGGTACCCGTCGAGCGCGGCGGGCAGGTTGCGCATGCGCCCGGCCACCGCCGCCCAGTCGTCGTCGGTGGCGGTCGGCATGAAGGTGAAGATGTCCCGTACGTGGTGAACGTGCGCACCGATGTTGCGCAGTTGGCGGAAGTTCTCGCCGGAGTCGTGCAGGGCCAGCCCGGCGGTGAGGCGCTCGCGGAGCAGCCGCGCGCAGGACCGGTCCGCAGGGTCGTCGCCGGTGGGAACGGTGCCGAGTGCGGCCAGGGTGCCCCGGGCGATGTCGGCGAGCGATTCGAACCCCTCGGGGGAGAGATCCGGTTGCCGGGCGTCGCCCGGGTGCAGGCCGAGCCAGGCGGCCTCCAATGGATCGTGCGCGGCCACCTGGTCGAGGTGGCGGTCGGCGATGGCCCGTGCGGTGATCGTTTCATCCGTCATGCCGACATCCTGGCCCAAGCCGACGCCCACCATGATCCAGTCGAACCGGCCCGCCAGGTCGGTTTCGGCCATCCCCGGCGCACATGCTCCTCGGTCTTGCCCCGACTCCCCTCCGGCGTGAAAGAGTTGCAAGGACACCGAGCCGCTGGGCGACGGGGAGGGTGGTCGGCATGGGTACCGACGTGCGTACGGTCGAGGTCCCGCTCGGGGACGGCACCGACGGGGTCTTACGGGTGCAGATACGTGAGGTCGACGAATCGCTGGCGCGGGTCGGGCGCGGCGGCGGCGCGGTGGCGCGGGCTTCGCGCTCCTTCGGGGACATGGTGGACGGCATCCGGCCGGTCGCCGACAGCTTCGTCAGCCGCCTCGGCGGGATGGCCCACCGGCCGGACGAGATCACCCTGGAATTCGGGGTGTCCCTGTCGGCCGAGGCGGACATCGTGATCGCGAGCACCACGACCGAGGCCAACTTCTCGGTCACGCTGACCTGGAACTCCCGGACCCCCCGCGACACACCGTAGGGGCGGGGGATGACCACCGGGAGCGGCGGCCCGGCGAACGCCGACGCCGCGCTGGGCTCCGCCGTCGTCCGCGTCACCGGTCCCGACGGGGCGGTCGGCGGCGTCGGCTTCCTCGTGGCCGCGGACCTGGCTCTGACCTGCGCCCACGTCGTCGCCGACGCGCTGGGGCTGGAGCGGGGACTGGCCGCGGCCCCGGCCGGCGCACTGACCCTCGACCGGCCCCTGTCCGGCAGCCCGGGCAGTACCCCGGCGGAGGTGGCGCACTGGGTCCCGCTGCGGGACGACGGCACCGGGGACATCGCGGTCCTGCGGCTGGCGGCCCCGGTCCCGGGCGCGACCCCGCTGGCCATGGCCTCGCCGCCCGGGGTGTGGGAGCACCCGGTGCGGGTGGCGGGCTTCCCCGCCTCCTCCCCCGGCGGCGTCTGGCACGCCGGACGGCTGCGCGGCCCCACGGCCGAGGGGTGGGTACAGCTCTCCGGCGCCGACCGGCAGGGCGTCCCCGTGGACAAGGGGTTCAGCGGCAGCCCCGTCTGGGACGAGCGGGCCGGGGCCGTCGTCGGCATGGTCGTGGCCGCCCAGCTCTCGGGAACCCGCCAGAGCTTCATGATCCCCACCCGGACCCTGCTCGCGGAGGTCCCCGCCCTCACCCCCGTCCTCACCCCGGCCTCCCCCTTCCGGGGCCTGGAGACCTACCGGGAGGCCGACGCGGCGGTGTACTTCGGCCGGGACGCCGAGGCCGCCGACGTCACCGCCCTCCTGAACTCCGGCCCCCGCCCCTGCGTGGCCCTGATCGGCCCCTCGGGCTGCGGGAAGTCCTCGCTGGCCCTGGCCGGCGTGGCACCCCGGCTGCGGGCCCGGGGCCACGAGGTGCTGGTGGTACGGGCCGCCGACGGGCTCCCGGTGCGCACCGCCCTCGCGGCCGAGCTCGCCCGGCTGGCCCGGCCGCGACGGCACGCCGGCCCGGCGGCGCTGCGGGAGCTGGAGGAGTCCCTGACCCGGCACGGCCTGCCGGTCGCCGCGCGGCTGGCCCTGGGCGACGGGCGCGCCGGACGGCTGCTCGTCGTGCTCGACCAGGCCGAGGCCGTCCTGGCCGGCCCGCGGCGCGGGGGCGACGACGGGGTGGGGCTGCTCTTCCCCGATCCGCATCCCCCCGGACTGCGGGTGCTCCTCACGCTCCGGACCGACTTCACGGACGCGGCCGTGGCGCACCCCGTCCTGGGCCCGGCCCTGGCCCGGGCCGACGTCCGGGCGCTGCTGCCCATGACCCGCGCCCAGATGTCCGAGGTGATCCTGCGTCCGCTCGCCCGGGTCCCCTCCGTCTCGTACGATCCCGGCCTGGTCGCCCGGATGCTGGACGACGCCGGCACCGAGCCCGGCGCCCTGCCGCTGCTGGGATTCGTCCTGGCCCGGCTCTGGGACGAGCAGGCCCTGGGGCGGCTGCGGTTCGACTCGTACGAGGAGATCGGCGGGGTCCGGGGGGCGCTGGGCCGGCACGCGGAGGCCGCCTGGCGCGAGTGCGTCGGGGAGGCGGACCGGGAGGAGGCCCTGAGGCTGCTGACCGCGCTGGTCAGGCTGCTGCCGGGGAGCGAGGCCCCGCTGCGCGGGGTGCTGGGCCGGGCCGAGGCCGGGGAGGAGCGCTGGCGGATCGCCGGCCGGCTGGCGCAGCGGCGGATCCTGGTCGTCGGCGGGGATCCGGAGCGCGGCCAGACCGTGGAGCTGGCGCACGAGGCGCTGATCGGTGCCTGGCCCACCCTGGCCCGGCAGGTGGCGCGGGACCGGCAGTTCCTGACCTGGCGCGCCGGACTGCGCCACGACCTCGACCGCTGGCACGCGCTGGGCGAGCCCCGGGACCAGCTGCTGACGGGTGCCCCGCTCGACACCGCCGTCGCACAGACCGCGACCCGGGGCGAGGAACTCTCCGCACAGGAGCGGGAGTTCCTGCGGGCGAGCGTGGCCCGGCGCACGGAGGAGGCGGCTCAGGCCCGGCGGGCCGGGCGGCTGAAGCGGGCGGGCGTCGTCGTACTGAGCCTCGCGCTGGTCGCCACCCTCGTCGCCTCCTGGAAGCTCTACGGGGCGAACGGCAGACTCGACGAGGACCTGAGGCGCGGTGCCTCCCCGCAGCTGGCCCAGCTGGCGGCCCGGCTGGACGACGTCTCGCTCGGTACCTCGGCCCTGATGAGCGCGGCCGCGTACCGCACGTCCCCGCAGCCGGAGGCGCAGACGGCCCTGTTCGAGCAGTACGTGCGGATGCGGCAGGTCGACCGGATCGCGCTGGAGGGCAGGGGCGAGGTCCGGAACACAATCCTCAGCGAGGACGGCCGGCACGTCACCATCGGCCTCTCCTCCGGCGACGTCCTGGGCGCCGACCTCGGCACGGGACCGCCGCGCCTGTCCAACCTCCGGGAGGGCACGACCCGGCTGGTGACCGCCACCGGGGACGGCCGCACCGCCGCGGCCTCCAGCCCCCATGGCGTCATCACGGTGGGCATCCGTCAGGCCGACGACAGCTGGCGGACGGTGAAGCTGCGGGGTGCCGAGCAGGTCCGGGACAACGCCCGGCCGGCCGACGACCTACGCTTCGACGCCTCGGGGCAACGGCTGCTCGCGGCCATCCCGGCGGAGGGCGTCTCGGTGTGGGAGGCGGTCCAGGGAACGAGGGTCGGGGCCACGCTCACCCCGCCCTCGGGCTGGACCGTCTCGAACGCCTGGTTCGGGCCGGACGGCGACACCGTGATCGGCCGGATCGTCCGGGAAGGAGCGGCCGCCGGGGCGAGCGGCAGGCTCGTGCGCTGGCAGCTCTCCGACGGCCGCCTCGACGAGCAGTCCTGGGGCACCCAGGAGACCGGCCCGGTCACGGTCAGCGCTGACGGCTCCACCCTCGTCCGGTGCACTGCGGACGGTGTCCTCCAGGCCTGGGACCTGGCCGGTGAGCCGAAGGTGAAGAGGCAGTACAGCACCGGCCAGCTGGGCCTGGTCTGCCCGCTGTTCGTGCCCCGGCTCGACCGGACCGGGCGCTTCCTGCTCAACCCGGCGCAGCGGTTCGGGGGGAGCCTGGGCCGGTACCGGTGCCTGGTGCTGGACCTCCAGGAAGGGCTGCCCGCCACGCTCGACCTGCCCGCCGCCACGCAGCAGGACGAGTTCGTCGCGGGTTCCGCGACGCTGCCGGCGATCAGCCTCGCCGGACCTCCCGAGGCGATGAAGGTGGCGATCAGCGCGGCGGGCACGATCGTCGTGGCGGAGGTGCCGCGGCCGACCGGCTTCGACAGTGCCATGCTCACGAGCCTGATCCGCACCGTGGACGTGGACCACAACCGGGTCGCCAGTGTCGACGCGGACGGCGGGACCCTGCGCCTGTGGGACCTGACGACGCGCCGCCAGCTCGCGGCCCTGCGTCCCTCGGCCCCGCTCGCGCGGCTCTACGCGTCGTTCAGCCCCGACGGCAAACGGCTGCTGACCGTCACCGCCGACGGCCTCGGGGTCCTGGTGTGGGACCTGAAGGGGGCGGACGGCCCCCCTCTCACCGAGGTGCGCCGCCTCGCCCTGCCCGCTCCCCCCGGCATCGACCCGTCGCGAGCGGACCCCCGCACGGGCCGCACACCGGCCTGGGTCGTCGTCTCGTTCGACGGCGACGACCATGCCCTGGTATCGGCCGTCTCCTACGTGTCCCGCTGGGACCTGAAGACCGGCAGGGCGGCGGGTGAGACGTACCGGCCGCCGCTCCAGGACCCGATCGACGTGTCGACGGCCGCCGCCTCCGTCTTCGCCGCGGCCCGCCCCGGTCACCACCAGGCCGCGGTCCGTGCTCCGGGAGACCGGATCCAGATCTGGGACTTCGAGAAGGGCACGGCCGACACCATCCCGTTCAAGGAGGAGGACGGTTACGTCAGCCAGATGCTCTTCGACCCGAGCGGCCGGAAGCTGGCGGTCCTCACCAAGGACGGACGCCTTCAGATCCGGGACGTGGAGGGGAAGGAACCGACGAGGACCCTCGCCTATCAGGGCACCCGGTGGCTGAACGGCTTCCCCGACGCATCCACGCTGAGCACGTTCGGCACGGTCAACTCCTTCACCTTCTGGGACCTGGCCCGAGGCGCCGAAAAGTACCACTTCACCCCCGGCTACGGCGGCACCGTCGACTGGTCGGCGGACGGCCGGCGGCTCGCCTGGATGGACGGCTCCACCGTGCAGGTACTGCCCCTGGACCCGGAGGCCTGGCGCGCCCGGGCATGCCGACTGGCCTCGCGTCCCTTCACGGACGGCGAGCGGCGGCTCCTGCCCCCGGGCTCCCGCTCCGACGCCTGCGCGGGCCTCAAGGGGTGAGCCCGCGCAGGCGGCGGCGGGGTCAGCCGCCGTCGCGGACGGCGACGATGCCGTTGAACACGCCGACGTAGGCCGTGCCGTCGGGGCCGAGGGTGATCGGCGCCCAGTTGTTGTCGTAGAGCGGGCCGGTGCCCGTCAGCTGCCGCCAGCGGCGCTCACCGGTGCGGAAGTCCACCGCCGTGAGGTACCAGGCGTCGATGCCCCAGGAGTTGGGCTCCTTCTCGTAGAAGTAGAGCAGCCCGTTGCCGGTGGAGAGCTTGGGGACCACGGACGGGGAGCGGATCGCGCTCTGCCAGACCGTGTCGCAGCCGCTGCCGTCGGGGCGCACGTCGATGCGGCTGACTCCGCCGACGACGGACTTGCCCAGCAGCAGCGAGGTGACGTTCTCATAGCCGTAGTTGTTCTCGACGACGATGCTGTTGCCCCAGGTGATCAGGGAGTTGTCGGTGGTGGAGGCGCCGTGTCCGAAGACGGGCACCTTGCAGACCAGCCGCCGGTCGGCGGGGACGTCGGTGCCCCGGCGGTAGACCAGGACGTTCATCCGGTCGTCGGCGTTGTCGGTGATGGCCACGTAGCCGTCGCCGAAGAGGTCGGGGGTGGTGCCCGAACCCTGGTTCACGGAGCCGGGCTTGGTCCCGGTCCCCCGGTCGTACGTCTGGCGCCACTGCGCCTCGGGGGTGCCGTCGGCGGTGGCGCGGAAGCCGTAGAGGGCGTGGTCGCTGACGATCGAGACCCCGTCTTCGGCGACCGAGAAGGAGTTCTGGATCTCCTCGCCCTCCAGCCGGATGGAACGGATCCGCGAGGTCGCCGGGTCCACGGTGCCGACGCGGCCCTGGCGGGTGACCCACCAGATGAGGCCGTTCCAGTCGGGCATGACCGAGGTGACGGGGTCGCAGGTGCCGCTGGGCCACAGGTTGGTCCAGCCGACGCAGTCGTGCGGGACCTGGCCGGTGAGGTCCCAGTCGTCGGCGACCGTGAACCTCCAGGTCCCGTCGGGGTTCTGGGAGTGGGCCAGGCGCAGGACGTGCTGGCGGGAGTCGGCCAGCACCGCGCGGTCCTCGTTGTCGAGGTAGAAGTAGGCGCCGCCGGAGGTGTCCTTGAAGATCTTCGAGAAGTCGAGCGAGGTGATCGCCTCGACCGTCGAGGAACGCTGCGGGAGCTGGTACTCCGCGAGCGTGGCGAGCGTACGGGGCTCCAGGAGCTTGACCTTGAAGCCGGAGAAGGTGCCGCAGACGGTGACGATGCGGCCGCCCGCGTCGAAGGTGGCGGTGGCGCACTCCCCGCCGAGCGCGGCGATCTTCTCACTGGTGACCCGCGGGTTCCTGCCGAGCGGCCCGGACCACGGGGAGGTGGCGCTGCCGCCCGCGTCGGAATGCATGCCGCTGCGGCCGTTGGGCGCGAGGAAGGGGTGCTGCGGCGGGGCCGCGCCCGGCAGCGGGACGGCGGTCGCGGGGGCGCCCTCGTAGTGGCTGACCAGGCGGTGGCCGGGGGCCTGGGGGATCTCCTCGGCCCGGGCCGGGGAGCTGGTACCCGCCAGTACCGTCAGGGCGGCGATGGCGGGGACCACGGCGCAGTTCAGCGCTCTTCGGAACATCCGGGCGTCCTCCTTCTCTTGCAGTGCTGTTGACATCACGTCTGACATCGCGCCGCCGCCAGACGCTAGATCGCACCGCCCGAGGAGTCCATGGGAGGGAGGGATGATTCACGTACGCGCAACAGTCGGCCGGGTCAACCGCCCGCCACATCGCTCCAGTTCACCGTGCGGTCGCACCAGCGGCCGAGCAGCACCGGATCGTGTCCGACGGCCAGCAGACCGGCTCCGGTCCCGCTGCGGTACTCCTCGACCACACCGACGAGGGCGGCCGTGGTGGAGGCGTCGAGCATGGCCGTCATCTCGTCGCAGACCAGCCAGCGCGGCCGCAGCACCAGCGCCCGGGCCAGGCAGGCGCGCTGCAGCTGGCCGTCGCTGACCTCGTGGGGGCGCCGGGCGAGGAGGTCCGCCCCGAGACCGACCCGGCCGGCCAGGGCTTCCACGGCCGCGTCCGCCTCCTGACGACGGCCCGTGGCGCGGAGCGGTTCCGCGACGAGGTCGCGCAGCCTGAGGCGGGGGTCCGCCGAGAGCCGGGGCTGCTGGAAGACCACACCCACGCTGGTGCGCAGGGAGCGCGGAGCCCGGTGCCGGAAGCCGGTCACCGCGCGGCCGTCGAGCAGCACCGTCCCCCGGTCGGGCCGGTGCAGCAGGGCGGCGACCCGGGCCAGGGTGGACTTGCCGCAGCCGCTGGGCCCGAGCAGGCCGAGGGCTTCGCCGGTTCCCGGCCACCGGGGTCTTGTCCGGCCGCCCCCGCCCGTGCCATATATGTCTAGACCTTTACGAGAGCACGTTCGAGGAAGGCACCCCGTGCGACCCATCACGGCCCCGCGCCGCGCCGGGGCGGTACTCGCGGCCCTCGCCCTCTGCCTGGCCGCCCCCGCGCTGACGGCGTGCGGGGCGGACGGCGACACCACACCCCCGCACGCCCCCGGCGGGCTCACCGCCCAGGCGGGCAGCGCCACTTCGGTCCACGTGATGTGGGAGTCGGCCACCCCCGCCGACGGGGTCACCGGCTACCAGGTCTTCCAGGACGGCCTGCTGGTCCGGGAACTCCCCGCCGAGAAGACCATGGTGGACGTCACCGGGCTCACCCCGCAGACCGCCCACTCCTTCACCGTCCGGGCCCGCGACGCCGCCGGGAACCGCTCCGCCGCGGCCCCCGCCGCCCGGGCCACCACCCCCGCCGCCCAGCCCGAGGACCACCGTCCGCCCACCGCCCCGCCCGCCACCACCGGCCGCGCCGAGGGCCCCCGGGCGGTCCGCCTGAGCTGGACCCCGGCCGCGGACGACACCGGAGTGACGGCGTACGACGTCTACCAGAGCGGGATCCGGATCCACACGTCCGGCGCCGCCGAGAACTCCACCACCCTCACCGGCCTCCAGCCCGGCACCGCCTACTCCTTCACCGTCCGGGCCCGCGACGGCTCCGACAACAGCTCCCCGGACGGCCCGGCGGTCGCCCTGACCACCCCCGCCGACCCCGCCCAGGGCCCCGGCACCGCCCCCGGCGCCTTCACCGCGGACGTCTCCCCGGGCACGGTCGAGCTGGGCTGGACCGCCCCCGACACCGGCCGCGAGACGAGCGAGTACCAGCTCTACGTCAACGACCGGCCCGTCACGGTCATCCAGTTCGGTGCCGGAGCCGTCCCGACGGGCCGTGCCTCCTACCGCCTCACCACGACCGAACCGGCCGGCACCGTATGGGCGCTGAAACTCCGCGCCCGCCTGCCCGACGGCAACTGGGGCGCCTTCTCACAGGAGCGGCGCATCACGCTCCCCGGCTGACACCGTCCGGCCGGACCGCCACCGCCGATCCTGGCCGAACGGCACTGCCGCGCAAGAAGATCGCGCACAATACAAGCGTGTTCGGTGAGTACTCGGTCAACCACGGTCAGGCAGGTGCCAGCAGTGGCGACCATGCGTCAGAATCTGGCGCCGTGCCGGGAAACCTACCGCCGGATACGGCGGGCTTCGTCGGCCGCGAGGCCGAACTCGACCGCCTCGACGGCCTGCTGGACCAGCGAAGACTCATCACCCTGACCGGGGTGGGCGGAGTCGGCAAGTCCCGGCTCGCGCTGCGGGCCGCCGCCCGCCCCGGCCGGGCCCGGCCCGACGGGGTCTGGTGGGTGGAGCTCTCCCCGCTGCGCGACCCCGGGCTCCTCACCACCACCCTCGCGCACACCCTCGGCCTGACCGTCGGCGTCGCCGCCCACGCCGGGCAGTCCCTCGACGAGGAACTGTGCGCGTGGATGGCCGACAAATCCCTGCTCCTGGTCCTCGACACCTGCGAGCACCTGGTGACCCCCGTCCGGCACCTGGTGGGCGAACTCCTGCAGTCCGCACCCGGCCTGACGGTGCTGGTCACCTCCCGCGAACGGCTCGGCTCCCCCGGCGAGGCCGTGCTGGAGGTCCGGCCCCTGCCCTGCGAGGGACCCGACAGCGACGCCCTCGTCCTCTTCCGGGCCCACGCGCGGGCCGCCTCGCCGCAGGCCGCCGCCGCCCTCGCCGACCCCGCCCGGGCCGCCCTCGCGGCCGAGGTCTGCCGCCGCCTGGACGGCATCCCGCTCGCGCTGGAACTGGCCGGGGCCCGGCTGCGGCTGTGGTCCCTGGAGCGGATGGCACACCTGCTGGGCGCCCGCTTCGACGTGCTCGCCGACACCGGCCGCGCCGCGCTGCCGGCCCGGCACCGGACCCTGCGGACCGCCATCGGGTGGAGCCACGAACTGTGCGAGCCGCTGGAGCGGCTGCTGTGGGCCCGGCTGTCGGTGTTCGCCGGGGACTTCGACGCGGCCGCCGCCCGCACGGTGTGCGCGGGCGGCCCCCTGCCCGCGGCGCGGGTGGAGCGGCTGCTGGAGGGGCTGGTCGCCAAATCCGTCGTGCGCCGGTCGCGCGAGCGGGGGACGGGGACCCGCTACCGGATGCTGGACACCATCCGCGAGTTCGGCCACGACTGGCTGGTGGAGCTGGACGAGGTACGGACCGTCGCGGACCGCCACGCCCACTGGTACGCCGCCCTCGCCAGGGCCGCCGAACAGGACTGGATGGGGCCGGGGCAGGTGGACTGGTACCGCAGGATGAGCGCCGAGCACGCCCAGCTGCGCACCGCCCTGGAGCACCTGCTCGGGACGGACCCCGGCGCGGCCCTGGGGATGGCCGGGGCCCTGTGGTTCTTCTGGTTCTCCTGCGGCCACCTCCAGGAGGGCCGGGGCTTCCTGGAACGGGCCCTGGCCCAGGTCCCGCCGACGGGCGCCGAGCACGCCCAGGCGCTGTGGGCGCTCGGGCTGACGATGCTGCTCCAGGGCGACCTGGGGGCCGCCCGGCTGACGGGGATCGCGTCCGTGCGGGCCGCCGAGGCGCACGGCGACCCCGAGGGGCGGCTGCGCGCCGCCTACCTGCGGTCGGTGTCGCTGCTGATGCCGGGCGACCCCGTACGGGCGCTCGCGCTGGCGGGCCCCCCGGCGCGGGCGGGCCACGGCGGCGAGGGCAGCGGGGCGGGGTGGCTGCTGTGCCAGCTGGTGAGCGCGTACGCCCTGTGCGACCTCGGGCGCTTCGAGGAGGCCGCCGAGGAGGCGGAGGGGCTGCGCACGGCCTGCGTGGAGCTGGGCGAGCGCTGGATGCGGGCGTACGCGGACTACGTGCTGGCCGTCTCGGCGCTCGGGCTGGGCCGGCACGCGGAGGCCGCCCGGCACGTACGGGCGATGCTGTCCGGCAAGCGGCTGCTGAACGACCGCTTCGGCATCGCGCTCGGCCTGGACATGCTCGCCGCGGCGGTGGCCGGCCTGGGCGACGGGGAACTGGCGGCGCGACTGCTGGGCACCGGGCACGCCTGGTGGCGCACGGTGGGCCGGCCGCAGATGGGCTCGCCCTCGCTGACGGCCCTGCGGGACCAGGGCGAGCGGCAGGCCAGGGCGGCGATCGGGGACGCGGCGTACGAGAGCGCGTTCCGCGGTGGCGCGGCGACGCCCACCGGCTGACTCCCAGCCGGTGGACGGCGTAATCCAGGAGCTCCCGTCAGTACGGGAGGGGTCTGCCCGACGGTGTGCGCAGATCCAGGTCTCGGGGGGCGGGCTTGGGGACGGGCTTGCGGATCAGCTGCTGGCGCATGCTGCCTCCTCGCTCAGACCAGGGCCGGGCGACGGGGTTCCACCGTCCGGCCTTCGGGGAGCAGTTCCCCGGTGTCGTCGAAGACCACCACGCCGTTGCAGAGCAGGCTCCAGCCCTGTTCGGGATGGAAGGCCACGGTGCGGGCAGCGTCACGGTCGGCGCTGTCGGCGGGCGGGCAGGGGGGCTGGTGAGAGCACATGGCGCACCTCCTCGCAGTGTGGGGCGGGAGGGCCGGTGGTCACCCGGTCGATTCCGCGATCCACGGTGGCGGCGAGTATTACTGATCGCCGCCCCCGGACGGAACCCGTATTCGAGGTCGAGTTCAGGGTGTGTATGCCCGCTCACCATGCGCTCATGCCCGCTATCCGGATCTTCTCCGCCCGCCAGCCCCCCACCACCCCGCAATCCCGGGCCGAACGCCCCGCCAAACCGGGATGATCACCCCAACTCCCCCACCCCCCAAGTGGCACGCATCACACCCCCCACCCCACCCCCACCCACACCGCACACAGCCCCGGCCAACCCCCCGACACACCCCGAACGGGACACAGCCCGGCAGGGCGGGGGGGGGGGCGGGGCGCAGCCCGGGGTTGCCGGGGGCGGCTGCGCCCCCGGCCCCGTAAAGCCGCGGCTAGCGGATCGGCATGCCGGAGAGGGTCCGGGCGATCACCAGGCGCTGGATCTCGCTCGTGCCCTCGAAGATCGTGTATATCGCCGCGTCCCGGTGCATCCGCTCCACCGGGTACTCCCGGGTGAAGCCGTTGCCGCCGAGGATCTGGACCGCCTGGGCGGTGACCTTCTTCGCCACCTCGCTCGCGTAGAGCTTCGACATCGACCCCTCCGCCGAGGTGAACGGCTTGCCCGCGACCGCCATCCACGACGCCCGCCACACCAGCAGCCGCGCCGCGTCGATCTGCGTGCGCATGTCCGCGAGCTGGAAGGCCACGCCCTGGTTGTCGATGATCGGGCGGCCGAACTGGGTGCGGGTCTTCGCGTAGTCGAGGGCGACCTCGTACGCGGCCCGGGCGGTGCCGACCGCCATCGCGCCGACGGCCGGCCGGGAGGCCTCGAAGGTGGCCATGGCGGCGTTCTTCAACCGCTCGCCGCCGCCCGCCTTCGCCTTCTCCCGGGCCCGCGCGAGCCGTTCGTCGAGCTTCTCCTTGCCGCCGAGCAGGCAGGAGCCGGGGATCCGCACGTCCTCCAGGACCACCTCGGCGGTGTGCGAGGCGCGGATGCCGTGCTTCTTGAACTTCTGGCCCTGCGAGAGCCCGGCGGTGCCCGGCGGGACGATGAAGGAGGCGTGGCCCTTGGTGCCGAGCTCGGGGTCCACCACGGCGACGACGATGTGGACGTTGGCGATGCCGCCGTTGGTGGCCCAGGTCTTGGTGCCGTTCAGCACCCACTCGTCCTTGGCCTGGTCGTAGACGGCCCGGGTGCGCATCGCGCCGACGTCGGAGCCGGCGTCCGGCTCGGAGGAGCAGAAGGCCGCGACCTTCACGTCGTCCGGGGTGCCGTACATCTGCGGGATCCAGGTGCCGATCTGCTCCTCGGTGCCGTTGGCGAGGACGCCGATGGCCGCGAGGCCGGTGCCCACGATCGACAGGGCGATGCCGGCGTCGCCCCAGAAGAGCTCCTCCATGGCCATCGGGATGCCCAGGCCGGTCGGGTCGAAGAACTGCTGGGCGTAGAAGTCCAGCGAGTAGATGCCGACCTTGGCCGCCTCCTGGATCACCGGCCAGGGGGTCTCCTCGCGCTCGTCCCACTCCGCGGCCGCGGGCCGGATCACGTCGGCGGCGAAGCCGTGGATCCAGTCGCGGACCTGCCTCTGGTCGTCGTTGAGCTCCATGGTGAACTCCGCCATGTCCCCTCCAGCTGCTTCACACGGCCGTGTGGCCACATCCGGTAGACCCGCCGCGCGAGTTACTGCCGGTAACATCAACAAGGGCCACAGTCTGTTACCGGCCGGTAAGCACTGTCAAGCGCCGCCGGATCGAACGGCAGGGTGTGCGGGGTGTTACGTTGCGTGGGCGTCACGCACATCGCAAGGGCGGGGAGAGAAACACGTCATGCAGAGCACCCAGGAGGCCGGAGCCGGAGAGCCGGGAGCCGGAGAGCGCCGACGGCGCGAGCTCCTCGAGGCGGCGGACCGCGTCGTCCTCAGGGACGGCCCCAAGGCCTCCATGAACGCCATCGCGGCGGAGGCGGGCATCACCAAGCCCATCCTCTACCGCCACTTCGGCGACAAGGCGGGGCTCTACCAGGCCCTGGCCGTCCGGCACACCGACGCCCTGCTCGACTCGCTGCGGGCCGCGCTCGACGCCCCCGCCGAGCGCCGCAGCCGGGTGGAGTCCACCCTCGACACCTACCTCGCCGCCATCGAGGCCCGCCCCCAGGTGTACCGGTTCCTGATGCACCCCGCCGAGGACTCGCAGAGCTCCGAGCGCGGCTTCGACGTCGGCCTGCACTCCGCCCCGCTGCTGCGCCGGCTCGGCGAGGAGCTGGCGAAGGTGGTGGGCGAGCGCGTCGACCTCGGCCCCGGCGGCGAACAGCTCGCCCGGATCTGGGGGCACGGCATCGTCGGCATGATGCACGCCGCCGGGGACTGGTGGCTCGGCGAACGCCCGTGCGCCCGGGCCGATCTGGTGGCCGGCCTCACCGACCTGCTCTGGGGCCGCCTGGCCACGGCCGGCAACCGCGAGGACGGCCCGGGCTTCTGACCGGCCCGGCCCGTAGGCGGCCGGCCGGCCGGGCTACCGCTGCCCGGCCTCCCGGCCCCAGGAGGTCTTGCGGATGGCCCGGCGCAGCAGGCGGGCGCGCAGACCGGTCACCCGGTCCGCGTAGACGGTGCCGTCGAGGTGGTCGCACTCGTGCTGGAGGCAGCGGGCGAAGAACCCGGTGCCCTCGATGCGCACCGGGCTGCCGTCCGAGGTGACCCCTTCGACGACCGCACGGTCGAACCGGGCGGTGCCCGCCTCCAGGCCGGGCAGCGACAGACAGCCCTCGGGGCCGACGAACTCGTCCCCGTCGGCCTCGACCAGACGCGGGTTGACGACGTGTCCCACGTGGCGGACGTCATCGTCGTCGGGGCAGTCGTAGACGAAGACCCGCTGCCCGATCCCGATCTGGTTCGCGGCGAGGCCGACCCCCTGGGCGGCGTACATCGTGGCGAACATGTCCTCGATGAGCCGGTCGAGTTCGGGGCCGAAGGCGGTCACCTCCGCGCAGGCGGAATGGAGTACCGGATCACCCAGCAGGCTCATGGTGCGGACGAGTCCGGTGGTACCGGGGATGGGGCGCTGTCGCATGGCCGTAAGGGTACGACGGGCGAATATATGAGGAGATCCGCGGCTGACCGGGGGCGCCGCGGTCAAGGCTCCGGCCGGTACTGGATAGGCTGGGGCGACCGACGCTAGGAGGACAGAGGACGATGGCAGGCAACACGGAGCCGCTTTCGCCGCGGGCCAAGCTGGCCGTGACGGCGGGCAAGGCCGCGGCGGCGGTGTCGCGGGCCGCGGGACGCGGAAGCGGATCGGTGATCGGCGGCAAGGTCGCGCTCAGGCTGGACCCCGATCTTCTCGGCGCGCTGGCGCAGCATCTCGATGTCGTCCTCGTCTCCGCGACGAACGGCAAGACCACGACGACCCGTCTGATCGCCGAGGCCCTGCGGGCCAGCGGTCCGGTCGTCTCGAACGCGCTGGGCGCGAACATGCCGGCGGGCATCACCTCCGCCCTGGCCGGCGGCTCGGACGCCAAGTACGGCGTCATCGAGGTCGACGAGAAGTACCTCGCCGGGGTGGCCCGGGACGTCACCCCGAAGGTGATCGCCCTGCTGAACCTCTCCCGCGACCAGCTGGACCGAGCGGCCGAGACCCGCATGCTCGCCGAGAAGTGGCGCGAGGGGCTCGAGGGCTCCAAGGCGGTCATCGTCGCGAACTGCGACGACCCCCTGATCGTGTGGTCGGCCTCCTCCTCGCAGAGCGTGGTGTGGGTCGCGGCCGGCCAGGAGTGGAAGGACGACGCCTGGTCGTGCCCCTCCTGCGGCGGTGTCATGCAGCGCCCGGGCGACGACTGGTTCTGCGGCGAGTGCGGCTTCCGCCGCCCGACCCCGACCTGGGTGCTCTCCGGCGACCACGTGCTGGACCCGCACGGCTCGGCCTGGCCGATCCACCTCCAGCTGCCGGGCCGCGCGAACAAGGCGAACGCCGCCACCTCGGCCGCCGTGGCCGCCGTGTTCGGCGTGCCCCCGCAGGTCGCGCTGGAGCGCATGTACCAGGTCCAGGCCGTCGCCGGCCGCTACGACGTGGTCTCCTTCCAGGGCCGCGAGCTGCGCCTGCTGCTCGCGAAGAACCCGGCCGGCTGGCTCGAAACGTTTTCGCTGATCGACGGGCCGCCGGCTCCGGTGATCCTGTCGGTCAACGCCCGCGGCGCGGACGGCACCGACACCTCCTGGCTGTGGGACGTGGACTACCCGCGGCTCGCCGGCCACCCGATCTTCGTGATCGGCGACCGCAAGCTGGACCTGGCCGTCCGCCTGGAGGTCGCCGGCCTGGACTTCCGGGTCTGCGAGACCCTCGACGAGGCCGTGCAGCTGGCGCCGCCCGGCCAGATCGAGCTGATCGCCAACTACACCGCCTTCCAGGACGTGCGCCGCCGCGTCGGCAACTAGTCACCCATAGAGGACAAGAGCATGAGCGACAACAGCCTGCGTCTGGTGTGGGTCTACCCCGACCTGCTCAGCACGTACGGAGACCAGGGCAACGCCCTCGTGGTGGAGCGCCGCGCACGCCAGCGCGGCCTGGACGTGCAGCGCGTGGACGTGCGCAGCGACCAGCCCATCCCCACCTCGGGCGACATCTACCTGATCGGCGGCGGCGAGGACCGGCCGCAGCGGCTGGCCGCGGAGCGGCTGCTGCGCGACGGCGGCCTGGAGCGCGCCGTCTCGAACGGGGCGATCGTCTTCTCCGTCTGCGCCGGGTACCAGATCCTCGGCAAGGAGTTCGTCAACGACATGGGCCAGCGCCAGGAGGGCCTGGGCCTGCTGGACGTCGTGACCGTGCGCGGCGAGGGCGAGCGGTGCGTCGGCGACGTGCTCGCCGACATCGACCCGCGTCTGAACCTGCCGCCGCTGACGGGCTTCGAGAACCACCAGGGCGTCACGCACCTGGGCCCGACGGCCAAGCCCTTCGCCCGCACCCGCCTGGGCCGGGGCAACGGCACCGGCGACGGCACCGAGGGCGCGTACAACGACACCGTCTTCGGTACGTACATGCACGGCCCCGTCATGGCCCGCAACCCGCTGATCGCGGACCTGCTGCTGAAGCTGGCCCTCGACGTGAACGCGCTGCCGGCCATAGACGACCGCTGGTACGAGGCGCTGCGCGCCGAGCGGATCGCGGCTGCCACGCAGCCCGCGTAGCACCTCGCGGCGCACGCCGTCCGGCCCGGACTCCCCCAGGGGAGTCCGGGCCGACGTGCGTTCGTACGATCTTCCGTTTGGTGTGTCCTTCCTGTGGAGGATGGTTCAGTCCAGTGGGAATCCGCTTGTAGGGTGACGGTTAGTTCCAACCGGACGACGTGGTCCGGTCGTCGGCCCACGTTGCAAAGGTTCTCTCTGCCATGCGCATTGGTGTGCTCACTTCCGGTGGCGACTGCCCCGGCCTCAACGCCGTCATCCGCTCCGTCGTGCACCGCGCCGTCGTCGACCACGGGGACGAGGTCATCGGGTTCCACGACGGCTGGCGCGGCCTGCTGGAGTGCGACTACCGCAAGCTCGACCTGGACTCCGTGGCCGGCATCCTGGCCCGCGGCGGCACCATCCTCGGCTCCTCCCGCGTCCAGCCCGCGCACCTGCGCGACGGCGTGGAGCGGGCCCGCGGCCACGTCGCGGACCTCGGCCTGGACGCGATCATCCCGATCGGCGGCGAGGGCACGCTCAAGGCCGCCAACCTGCTCGCGCAGGGCGGTCTGCCGATCGTCGGCGTGCCGAAGACCATCGACAACGACATCTCCTCCACCGACGTCACCTTCGGCTTCGACACGGCCGTCGGCGTGGCCACGGAGGCCCTCGACCGGCTGAAGACCACCGCCGAGTCGCACCAGCGCGTGATGGTCGTCGAGGTCATGGGCCGGCACACCGGCTGGATCGCTCTGCACTCGGGCATGGCGGCCGGCGCGCACGCCATCGTGGTCCCGGAGCGGCCCTTCGACATCGAGGAGCTGACGGCGATCGTCGGCGAGCGCTTCTCGGCCGGCAAGCGGTTCGCGATCGTCGTGGTCGCCGAGGGCGCCAAGCCGCGCCCCGGCTCGATGGACTACCAGCAGGGCGGCACGGACCAGTACGGGCACGAGCGCTTCGCCGGGATCGGCAACATCCTGGCCGTGGAGCTGGAGCGACGCCTGGGCAAGGAGGCCCGTCCGGTCATCCTGGGCCACGTCCAGCGCGGCGGCACGCCCACCGCCTACGACCGGGTCCTGGCCACCCGCTTCGGCTGGCACGCGGTGGAGGCGGCGCACCGGGGCGAGTTCGGCATGCTGACGGCCCTGCGCGGCACGGACATCGTGATGGTCCCCCTCGCCGAGGCCACCTCGACCTTGAAGACCGTCCCGGACGCCCGTTACGACGAGGCGCAGACGGTTCTGTGATGTTCAACCCGTTCTGACCCCTTCGGCCGCCCCCGGACGCGATCGCGTCCGGGGGCGGCACTACTGTGGTGGGGCGCCACAGTCAAGGGAGTGAACAGATGGACCACAGCGGTCACGGCATGGACATGAACATGGATATGGACATGAACATGGACCTGCCGCCGTTCACCCTCGGACGCGGTCTGGAGTTCTCCTTCGACGCGTTCTTCCTCTTCGGCTCGCTGCTGGCGCTCGCCCTGTACGGCTGGGGCGTGGTGCGGCTGCGCCGGCGCGGGGACGCGTGGCCGCCGGGCCGGACGGTCGCCTTCGTGGCCGGCGTGCTGACGGTGATGCTGGTGATGTGCACCAAGCTCAACGACTACGGCATGGTCATGTTCAGCGTGCACATGGTCCAGCACATGGTGATCAGCATGGTCACGCCCATCCTGGTGCTGCTCGGGGCGCCGGTGACCCTGGCCCTGCGCGCGCTGCCGCCCGCCGCCCGGGGCAGCAAGGGCCCGCGCGAGCTGCTCCTGATGCTGCTGCACAGCCGGTACATGCGGATCGTCACGCACCCGGCGTTCACCATCCCGATGTTCATCGCCAGCCTCTACGCCCTGTACTTCACCCCGCTCTTCGACTTCCTGATGCAGAGCAGGGCCGGGCACATCGGCATGATGGTCCACTTCCTCGCCGTCGGCCTGATCTTCTTCTGGCCGATCATGGGCGTGGACCCGGGCCCGCACCGCCCCGGCTACGTGATGCGGATGCTGGAGCTCTTCGCGGGCATGCCCTTCCACGCCTTCTTCGGCATCGCCCTGATGATGGCGAGCGAGCCGATGATCAAGACGTACGCGGACCCGCCGGCCTCCCTGGGCATCAACCCGCTCGACGACCAGCACTGGGGCGGCGGCATCGCCTGGGCCTTCAGCGAGATCCCCTCGGTGCTCGTGCTGATCGCCCTGGTCTACCAGTGGTACCACTCGGAGCAGCGGGCCGCGAAGCGCTCGGACCGGGCCGCGGACCGGGACGGCGACAAGGAGCTGGAGGCGTACAACGCCTATCTCGCCTCGCTGCAAGGGCGCGGCCAGTAGCGCCGGAGCCGCTCGGCGCGCCACCATGGGGCATGACCGGATCCGTTAAGGCGATGGCCGTGACGACCTTCGCCGCCCTGGTGGCCGTCTCCACGTACTCCGTGGCCCTCGGCAGCAACGGCTGGCTGTGGTTCGGCTGGGTGGTGCTGGGGCTGCTCACGCTGGGCCTGGCCGCCTCCCGCGGCTCCTGACACCCGCCCGGGCCCGCGCGGCCCGCACCTCGCCACCGCAGGGCTGATCCGTCCGTGGTCCGACCGTCGGGTGAAGGGAAGCGCCGGGTGTTCTACCAGCTGCTCAAGCACGTGCTGCTCGGTCCCCTGCTGCGGCTGCTGTTCCGGCCGCGGATCGAGGGCCTGGAGAACATCCCCGAGGAGGGCGCCGCGATCATCGCGGGCAACCACCTGTCCTTCTCGGACCACTTCCTGATGCCCGCGATCCTCAGGCGCCGGATCACCTTCCTGGCGAAGGCCGAGTACTTCACCGGGCCCGGGCTCAAGGGCCGGCTGACCGCCGCCTTCTTCCGCAGCGCCGGGCAGATCCCGGTGGACCGCTCCGGCAAGGACGCCGGGCAGGCGGCACTGCGCGAGGGGCTCGGGGTGCTGGCGAAGGGCGAGCTGCTCGGCATCTACCCGGAGGGGACGCGCTCGCACGACGGGCGGCTCTACAAGGGCAAGGTCGGCGTGGCGGCGATGGCGCTGGGGGCCGGGGTACCCGTCGTCCCGTGCGCGATGGTCGGCACCTTCGAGATCCAGCCGCCGGGCCAGACCCTCCCGAAGATCCGGCGGGTCACGATCCGCTTCGGCGCCCCGCTGGAGTTCTCCCGGTACGCGGGGATGGAGGGCGAGCGGGCGGTGCTGCGCGCCGTGACCGACGAGATCATGTACGCGATCCTGAACCTCTCCGGCCAGGAGTACGTCGACCGGTACGCGGCCGAGGTGAAGGCCGAGGAAGAGGAGGAGCGGAAGAAGGCCCGGCGCACGAAGCGCTGAGCCTCCTCCCGCTCATCTCTGCTGCCGGGGTCCTAGCGGACGGCCGGGAGCTCCTCGGGCTTGGCCAGCTCGGCGGCCGGGGCCTGGGCGAGCGACTTCGCGGCGGCCGGGGCCGGCGGCACCGGAGTGGCGTGCGGGCCGCACTTCACGTCCTGGGCGTCGACCTTGCCGGTCAGCAGGTAGGACTCCACCCGGGTGTTGATGCAGGGGTTCACCAGGCTGGTGACGCCGTGCGAGCCGGCGTTCTGCTCGGTGATCAGACGCGAACCGGCCAGCCGGCGGTGCAGCTCGACACCGCCCTGGTACGGGGTGGCGGCGTCACGCTCGGACTGGACGATCAGGACCGGGGCGATGTGCTTGGCGCCGACCTCGATCGGGGTGCTCTGCTTGGACTTCCAGGTCGCGCAGGGCAGGTTCATCCAGGCGTTCGACCAGGTCAGGAACGGGTACTTCTTGTTCAGCTCGGTGTTGTCCCGGTCCCACTTGGTCCAGCTGGTGGGCCACTTGGCGTCGGCGCACTCCACCGCGGTGTAGACGGCGTTGCTGTTCTCGGAGGCGGCGTTGCCCTTGATGTCGGACATGTCCGGGGCGTTGGCCTCGATCAGCGGCTTCTCGTCGCCGGCGGCCCAGGCGCTGAAGGCCTGCGCGACCGGGACCCACGAGGAGTCGTAGTACGGGGCCTTCTGGAAGAAGCCGATGAGCTCGTTCGGACCGACGACCCCGCCGAGCGGGTTCGCCTTGGCCTGGGCGCGCAGCTCCTGGTACTTGGCCTCGACCTTGGCGCGGGTGTCGCCGAGGTGGAAGACGGAGTCGTACTTGGCGACCCAGTCCTGCCAGTCGTTCCAGCGGGTCTGGAAGGCGACGTCCTGCTCCAGGTTGGCCTGGTACCAGATGTTGTCGGTGTCCGGGTTGACCACGCTGTCGACGATCATGCGGCGCACGTGGCCCGGGAACAGGGTCGCGTAGACCCCGCCCAGGTAGGTGCCGTAGGAGACGCCGAGGTAGTTGATCTTCTTCTCGCCGAGGGCGGCCCGGATGACGTCCAGGTCGCGCGCGGTGTTGGTGGTGGTCATGTGCGGCAGCATCTCGCCGCTGCGCTCCTTGCAGCCGTCCGCGTACTCGGCGGCGAGCTTGCGCTGGGCGCGCTTGTCGGCCTCGCCCGACGGGACCGGGTCGGCCTTGGGGGCCTTCACGAACTCCTGCGGGTCGATGCAGGAGATGGGCGCGGAGTGGCCGACGCCGCGGGGGTCGAAGCCCACGAAGTCGTACGCCTTGGAGGTGTTGACCCACAGCGGGCTCTTGGTGGTGATCCGGCGCGGGAAGCGCATGCCGGAACCGCCCGGGCCGCCCGGGTTGTAGACGAGGGCGCCCTGGCGCTCCTCCTTGGTACCCGTGCTGACGGCGCGGTCGACGGCGATGTCGATGGTCTTGCCGAAGGGCTTCGCGTAGTCGAGCGGGACCTTCACCCAGCCGCACTGGATCGGCTTCTCGAAGCCCCAGTCCGCCGGGCAGTCCTTCCAGTCGATGCCGGCGCGCGCGGCGCGGGCGGCGGCGAGCTGCGCGCCGACGGCCTCCGCGGTGCCGTTGTCCCTGCCGGCCGGAGCCGCCGAGGCGGACGGCGCCAGCAGCAGGCCCGCCGCCAGCGCGCCGGTGATGAGAGTGGCGGCGCTGCCCAGCGTCGCGTTGCGAATCACGTGGTTGATCCCCCTGGTCATGTGCCGCATGAGGCGGCCGGGTTGGGTCAGGGGGATCCTTTCGTCTGACGGGTACCTGGCAACAGACCGAGGTCGAGTTCTTTGCCAACCCGATAACCGGCAACGGGTGTACCGCTGAGCGGTGTCCCATTCGCCCCTGATCCGCCCACCGTCATCCGGAGGGGCGTGTCCGTCTCACCAGCCGTACGTCCGGGCCGCCTGCTCCAGCAGCTCGCGCAGCCGCAGCGCGTCCGGGGCCAGGGCCGTCACCAGGACGGCCGGCCCGGCCAGCGGGGTGACCGCCGCGAACTCCCCGAGGACGGCGGCCTGCGGCGGATCCTGTGCGAACCGCGGGTCCACGACCAGGAGCTGGCCCAGCGTCCGGTGTCCGGCGAGGCCCGCCGGGCCGTCCCAGCCGCCCGGGGCGCCGGGTCCGCAGCAGAGCTCCTGGTCCAGCAGCGGGCGGCCGCCCCGGGTGACGGTGAGGCGGCTGCGCAGCAGGCCGGGGGCCTCGCCGGTGCGTCCGAGCACCTGCTCCTCGCGCAGCATCAGCCGGGCGGAGGGGGCCAGTACGGCGCGGGTGGAGGCCCGCAGGTCGCTGCCGCGCACCGAGACGAGGGGTTCCGGCAGCCAGCGCACCGCCGACTCCTCGGCCAGGTCCAGCCGTACGTCGTACCGCGCGCTCTCCCCGTGCCGGCCGGGCAGGGCCAGGGTGGCGGCCGCCGAGCGCAGGTCGAGCCGGGCGCCCGGTCCCGCGCCGGCCTCCACCGTGAGGTGGTCGCCGCCGAGCGGGGCGCTCATCGCGCCGACCAGCATCACGCCCGCCTCGGGGCCCTCGCTGCGGACCCGGCGCAGGGCGAGGGGCCCGTCCCCGGCCAGGACGGGCAGGGCGGTGCCGCCGCGCCCGTCGGCGGTGGCGGCGATGCGGGCGGTGGCCCGCAGTCCGGCCGGCGAGGCGGCGGGCGCCTCGGCGGGCGGTGCGCTGGTCACCGTACGGCCCAGGCGGCGAGGCGTTCGCGGACCCAGGCGGCCACCGGGGCCACGCCCTCGGCGCCGCGCAGGGACTGGAAGGCGACGGGCAGTTCGCCGCGCTGCTCGGCGGCGTCGCGGGCCATCCGCTCCAGGTCGGAGCCGACGTACGGGGCGAGGTCGGTCTTGTTGACGACGAGCAGGTCGGCGGTGGTGACGCCGGGGCCGCCCTTGCGCGGGATGTCGTCGCCGCCGGCCACGTCGATGACGAAGATCTGGGCGTCGACCAGGCCCCGGGAGAAGGTGGCGGTCAGGTTGTCGCCGCCGGACTCGACGAGGATCAGGTCGAGGGGGCCGACCGTCTCCTCCAGCTCCTCCACGGCCTCCAGGTTGGCGGAGATGTCGTCGCGGATGGCGGTGTGCGGGCAGGCGCCGGTCTCGACCGCGCTGATCCGCTCGGGGGGCAGGACCGCCTCGCGGAGCAGGAACTCGGCGTCCTCGCGGGTGTAGATGTCGTTGGTGACGACGGCCATGGACAGGTCGGCGCGCAGGGCGCGGCAGAGGGCGGCGACGGTGGCGGTCTTGCCGGAGCCGACGGGTCCGCCGAGGCCGATGCGCAGGGCGCGGCGGGCGCCGTCGGCGCGCAGGGGTGCGGCGCTGTGGGTGTGCCGGTGGGGATAGGTCACGTCGTGGTCGAGGTGCACGGCAGGTCTCCTTGGGACGGGTCTGGTGGGTGGCGCGGGCCGGCGCTCAGGAGGCGAAGAGGCGTACCGCCCAGTCGGCATGGGCCTCCGCCGCGATCTCCAGCAGCGGGGACGAGGCCGCGGGCAGCGCGTCCGTGCCCTGGTCGCGCGCGAGCAGCGCGGCCTCGGCGGCGCGGGCGGCGACGGCGTCGAGCTCGGGGGCCAGGCCGGCCAGGACGGCGCTCGCCTCGAAGGGGTCGAGGCCCAGCAGCCGTACGGTGGCGGTGGCCGGCCCGCTGACGCTCTCGTACGCCGCCACGTGCGCGGCGTCCAGGGCGCCGAGCCCGGCGGCCCGGGCGGTGACGCCGAGGACCACGGGCTGGTGCGCCCCGCGCGGGAAGGCGGCGGCCAGCGCGTCGAGTTCGG
Organism: Streptomyces sp. 3211.6; assembly: GCF_003634815.1. Classification (NCBI taxonomy): domain Bacteria; kingdom Bacillati; phylum Actinomycetota; class Actinomycetes; order Kitasatosporales; family Streptomycetaceae; genus Streptomyces; species Streptomyces sp. 3211.6. Next base: position 1,483,483 of record NZ_RBXC01000001.1, read on the forward strand.
CGGCGGGCCAGGTGGCGCGGGCGGCCCGCAGCAGCTGCCGGCCGAGCCTGCGGGCCGCGGCGCGCAGCGCGGGCGAGGGGGTGCGGGCGTCGGCGGCGGCGTCGAGCTCCGCCGGGTCGAGGCCGAGGGCGGCCGCCGCGGCGAGGGCGGCGGCGGTGAGTCCGGCGGTGTGCAGCCGGCCCCGGCAGAACTGGGCCAGGGTGGCGGCGTCGTGGATCCGGCCCGCCTTGCAGGCGGCCTCGGCCCCGCCGGAGTGGGCGTGCCCTCCGGCGGGGAAGCGGCCGTCCGCGAGGACGAGCAGCGCGGCGAGGCTCATCGGGCGGGACCGGTCGTCGTGCGGTGCGTCATCGGGGGCGGTCCTTCGTCAGAAGAGGAAGTAGCGCTGTGCCATGGGCAGCTCCGCGGCGGGGGCCGGTTCCACGACCTCGCCGTCGATGCTGACGGTGAAGGTGTCGGCGTCGACCTCGACCCTCGGCATGGCGTCGTTGTTGCGCATGTCCGTCTTGCTCGTCTTGCGGGTGCTCTCGATGGCGGTGAACTGCTTGGCGAGGCCGAGCCGTTCGGGCAGGTGGTCGTCGAGGGCGGCCTGCGAGGTGAAGTTGAGCGAGTTCAGGCCGGGTGCGCGGCCGATGGCGCCGTACATGGGGCGGGGCAGGACCGGCTGGGGGGTGGGGATGGAGGCGTTGGCGTCGCCCATCTGCGCGTACGCGATCTGGCCGCCCTTGACGACGACCTCGGGCTTGACGCCGAAGAAGGCCGGGTTCCACAGGACCAGGTCGGCGAGCTTGCCCACCTCGACCGAGCCGATCTCGCGGGCGAGGCCCTGGGCCACGGCGGGGTTGATCGTGTACTTGGCGACGTAGCGGCGGGCGCGGTGGTTGTCGGCCGGGCCGTCGCCGGGCAGGAAGCCGCGCCGCTTCTTCATCACGTGGGCGGTCTGCCAGGTGCGCAGCACGACCTCGCCGACCCGGCCCATGGCCTGGGAGTCGGAGGAGATGATGGAGATGGCCCCGAGGTCGTGGAGGACGTCCTCGGCGGCGATGGTGGAGGGCCGGATCCGGGACTCGGCGAAGGCGAGGTCCTCGGGGACGGCCGGGTTGAGGTGGTGGCAGACCATCAGCATGTCGAGGTGTTCCTCGACGGTGTTGACGGTGTGCGGCCGCGTGGGGTTGGTGGAGCTGGGCAGGATGTTTGGCTCGGAGACCACGGTGATGATGTCGGGGGCGTGCCCGCCGCCCGCGCCCTCGGTGTGGTACGAGTGGATGGTCCGCCCTGCGATGGCGGCGAGGGTGTCGCCCACGAAGCCGGCCTCGTTGAGGGTGTCGGTGTGGATGGCGACCTGGGTGCCGGTCTCGTCGGCGACGGTCAGGCAGGCGTCGATGACGGCGGGGGTGGCCCCCCAGTCCTCGTGGATCTTGAATCCGAGGGCGCCGCCGCGCAGCTGGGAGTACATGCCCTCGCGGGACATGGTGTTGCCTTTGCCGAGCAGGCCGATGTTGACGGGGTAGTGCTCCAGCGCCGCGAACATCCGGGCCAGGTGCCAGGGGCCGGGGGTGACGGTGGTGGCCTTGGAGCCCTCGGCGGGGCCGGTGCCGCCGCCGACGAGGGTGGTGATGCCGGAGGCGAGGGCCTCGTCGACGACGGTCGGCGAGATGAAGTGGATGTGGGTGTCGATGGCGCCGGCGGTGACGATCTTGCCGTTGCCGGCGATGATCTCGGTCTCGGGCCCGATGACGAGGGCGGGGTCCACCCCGTCCATGGTGTCGGGGTTCCCGGCCTTGCCGATGCCGCAGATGCGGCCGTCGCGGATGCCCACGTCGGCCTTGACGATGCCCCAGTGGTCGAGGACGACCACGCCGGTGATCACCGTGTCGGGGGAGCCTTCGGCGCGGGTGGTGCGGGCCTGCCCCATGGACTCCCGGATGACCTTGCCGCCGCCGAACACGGCCTCGTCCCCGGAGCGGCCGGGACCTCCGCTGAGGTCCTGCTCGATCTCGACGAAGAGGTCGGTGTCGGCGAGCCGGATCCGGTCGCCCCGGGTGGGGCCGAAGAGGTCGGCGTACGCCTGGCGCGAGATCTCAGCCATCGAGGGGTCCTCCGGTCTCCCCGCGCAGCCCGGGAACGGTGCGCAGTCCGCCGAGCGGTACGAGTTCCACGGCGACCGGGATGCCCGGCTCGAAGCGGACGGCGGTGCCGGCGGCGATGTTCAGGCGCAGGCCGCGCGCGGCCTGCCGGTCGAAGTCGAGGCCGGGGTTGGCTTCGGCGAAGTGGTAGTGCGAGCCGACCTGGACGGGCCGGTCGGCGGCGTTGAGCACGGTGAGGCGGGTGACGGGGCGGCCTTCGTTGAGGCGCACCGGACCGTCCCCGAAGGCGATTTCGCCGGGGATCATCGGGGTTGTCCTCTTCAGACGATCGGGTCGTGGACGGTGACGAGCTTGGTGCCGTCGGGGAAGGTCGCCTCGACCTGGACGTCGTGGATCATCTCGGGGATCCCCTCCATGACCTCGGCGCGGGTGAGCACCTTGCGGCCGGAGTCCATGAGCTCGGCGACGGTCCGGCCGTCGCGGGCACCCTCGAGGAGGTGGGAGGTGATCAGGGCGATGGCCTCGGGGTGGTTGAGGAGGACCCCGCGCGCCCTGCGCTTCTCGGCCACGTCGGCGGCGACGTGGATCAGCAGTCTCTCTTGTTCGTGTGGTGTCAACTGCACCTGTATCACCAAGCTTCCGGGACAAGATCTCATCGCGCCGTGGCGAACCGTACCGGTCGTCAACACTTTGTTGACCTGCGCATATCCATGCCAAGCATGTCTTGCCCAACGCAGAGCGAGGCTTTCCGTCCCGATCACCGACGCTTTACCGGCCCATGGGTGGCCATTGGCGAAGGGCCGCGGGGCACACCCTAGGGGCGGCACTTTTCCGCCGGGTTAACCCACGTTTCCGGAAGGCACCCGGTTCATCCCGTCGGGGGGCGCGGCGCCGGTTTCGTCATACGATCGCCGGTTGCGCCGGTTCAGCGGCCGCTAACGGTCCCGGCGGGGGCGCCGGCGGGCCAGGGCAGGGCGAGCCACACGGTCTTGCCGCCGTCCTCGGTGGGGCTGACCGACAGCCGGCCGCCCGCTTCCGCCGCCAGCCAGCGGATGATGACCATGCCCCGGCCGTTGTCCTGCTGGACGGCGGCGGGCAGCCGCCTGGGCCAGCGCGGGTGGCTGTCGGTCACGCCGACGCGCAGCCACTCCTCGCGCTCCAGGCGCAGGTCGACGGTGAAGGTCGGCGACTGCCCGAAGGTGTGCTGCACGGAGTTGGTCGCGAGCTCCGAGACGACCAGCCGTACGGTGTCGGCGGTGTCGGCGTCCTCGGGAAGTCCCCAGTCGCTCAGTACCTGCGCGGCGTAGCGGCGGGCGGCGGCAACCGAGACCGGGTCGCTCGGCAGGGTGACGGATGCTTCCAGCTGATCTGCCATGGCGACGTCCCTTTCCCACCGGGACGGAGCCGTCCCGGATCTGCGCTCAGCGCCAGAGTGCCATTCATCCTGCCGCCGTTGCCGCCGTACCCCAAGATATGCATATATCTGTCGCTCAATGCGGTGAACTCTGCTACGGAAGAGCGTATTTGGACGGCAGACTGGTGCGGTCCATGCCGGTGGAAGGAGAGCGGGTATGCAGCACGGTCCCGCGGTGCGCCGGCGCAAGCTTGGCGAGGAACTGCGCGCGCTGCGCGACCGGACCGGGCTCACGAGCGGTGAGGTGGCCCGCATCGTGGGCTGGCACCAGTCGAAGGTCAGCCGGATCGAGACGGGCCGCAGTGGCGTGAAGACACAGGACATCAGGCTGCTGCTCGACGCCTACGGGGACGTGGTGAGTCCCCAGCAACGCGCCCTCCTGGAGGCCCTGGGCGCGTCGGCGGCCGGACCCGCGGCGGGGGGCGAGGAGGCGCGCGGGCCCCAGTGGTGGCACGACTACCGGGGCCTGCTGCCGCAGGAGTACCGGGACTTCATCAGCCTGGAGGCGGGGGCCCGCTCGGCCCGGACGGTGGAACTCTCGGTGGTGCCCGGCCTGTTGCAGACCGCGGACTACGCCCGGGCCGTGACCCGGGCCGCGCTCGGCGGGCTGCCGGAGCCGAAGGTGGACGCTCTGGTCGACGTACGGCTGGCCCGGCAGGCGGTGCTCCGGGCGGATCCCCCGCTGGAGCTGAGCGCCGTCCTGGACGAGGCGGTGCTGCGGCGGCAGATCGGCGGGCCGGGGGTGATGCGGAAGCAGCTGCGGCACCTGGTGGAGGTCGCACGGCTGCCCCAAGTGCACCTCCAGGTACTGCCGTTCACGGTGGGGGGCCATCTCGGCCTGACCGGACCGTTCGTCATTTTCTCATTTCCGAACATCGCCGATCTGGATGTAGTGGTGCTCGACCATTTGACGAGTAGCCTCTATCTGGAGCGGAAGGAAGACCTTGAGGCGTACAGCGCCGCGTTCCGCACCATCCAGGCGCACGCCCTCCCGCCCCGTGACTCGACGGACCTCATCAGCTCACTCGCTGAGGACGCGTAAGGAGGCACCCCCCGTGTCCGCAACCCCCTTATCCACCGGCGGACTTCTGTACAGCGCGCGGTGGCGGCGGAGCAGCCGCAGCACCGGAATGAACAACTGCGTGGAAGCGGCCGCCCTCGACGGCGGCCTGCTGGCCGTCCGCGACTCCAAGCGGGCGGACGGCCCGGCCGTGCTCTTCACCGGGCCGGCCTGGGACGGCTTCCTCGCCTCCGTACGGATGGACGTGCCCGTATGACGTCCTACCGCTGAAACGGTTCCGTGGCCCCGGCCGGAGCGGTCCGCAGGACCGTGCCGACGGCCCGTCCGATCTCGTCCCCCGTGAGGTCGGCCCGAGCCGTCAGCCGCAGCCGGGAGATGCCGTCCGGCACCGACGGCGGGCGGAAGCACCCCACGGACAGTCCCTCCTCGCGGCAGTCGGCGGCCCAGCGCAGTGCTGCCGCGGCCGACGGGGCCCGTACCGACACCACGGCCGCGTCCGGCCTGGCCGCGGTCAGGCCGGACGCGGTGAGCCGCCCGTACAGCTCGGCGGCCACCTCCCGGACCCGGGCCGCGCGCTGCGGCTCCCTTGCGAGCAGGCGCAGGCTCGCCAGCGCCGCGCCCGCGGCGGCCGGGGCGAGCCCGGTGTCGAAGATGAACGCGCGGGCGGTGTTGACCAGGTGCCGGATCACCTTGGCCGGCCCCAGGACGGCTCCGCCCTGACTGCCCAGCGACTTCGAGAGGGTCATCGTCGCGACCACCCCCGGCGCGCCCGCGAGCCCGGCGGCGTGCAGGGCGCCCCGGCCCCCCTCGCCCAGCACCCCGAGCCCGTGCGCGTCGTCCACGACCAGGGCCGCGCCCGCTTCCCGGCAGGCGGCGGCGTAGGCGGCGAGCGGGGCGGCGTCCCCGTCGACCGAGAACACCGAGTCGGTCACCAGCAGGGCGCGGCCCGCGTGCCCGGCGAGGGCCTTGCGGACCTGCTCCACGTCGCCGTGCGGGGTCACCTCGACCTCCGCGCGCGAGAGCCGGCAGCCGTCGACGATGGAGGCGTGGTTCCCGGCGTCGGAGACGACCAGCGTGCCCCGGCCGCTCAGCGCGGTCACCGCGGCGAGGTTCGCGGCGTATCCGGACGAAAGCACCAGAGCCGCCTCGAAACCGGCGAAAGCGGCCAATTCCCGTTCCAGGGTGGTGTGCAGCTCGGTCGTCCCCGTGACCAGCCGCGATCCGGTGGCCCCCGCGCCCCAGCGCTCGGCCGCCGCACAGGCGCCGCGGACGGTCTCGGGGTGGCGGGAGAGCCCGAGGTAGTCGTTGCTCGCGAGGTCCAGGAGGGGGGAGTCGGCCGGGCGCGGGCGCAGGGTCCGTACCAGTCCCGCCTCCTCGCGCCGCCGCTCCGCGCCGTCGATCCAGGCGAAGACGTCCTCGGGCTGCGGGCTGGGCTGGGTCATCGGCGGTCCTCGCGTCGCGTCTCGCGATGTGTCTCGCGTTTTGTCGGCAGTCGACAGATCTGCTCGACCCTATCCGGACGTGACCCGAGGGGCCTGTGTGGCGATCCACACACTCCCTTCCGGCCATGTTGTCCGATCTCTCCTTGGCCGGGAGTGGTCGCGTGGGACAGGATCGGGCGCATGGACCTGCTGAACACCCTGGTGGACAAGGGGCTGCGGCGCGAGCTGCCGACCCGCGAAGAGGCGCTCGCCGTGCTGGCGACCTCCGACGACGAACTGCTCGACGTGGTGGCCGCTGCCGGCAAGGTGCGCCGCCAGTGGTTCGGGCGTCGCGTCAAGCTGAACTACCTGGTCAACCTGAAGTCGGGGCTCTGCCCCGAGGACTGCTCGTACTGCTCCCAGCGCCTGGGGTCGAAGGCCGAGATCCTCAAGTACACGTGGCTGAAGCCGGACGAGGCCTCGCAGGCCGCGGCGGCCGGCGTCGCCGGCGGTGCCAAGCGGGTCTGTCTCGTGGCCAGCGGCCGCGGTCCGACGGACCGCGACGTGGCCCGCGTCGGCGAGACGATCGCCGCGATCAAGGAGCAGAACGAGGGCGTGGAAGTGTGCGCCTGTCTGGGCCTGCTCTCCGACGGCCAGGCCGAGAAGCTGCGCGACGCGGGTGCGGATGCCTACAACCACAACCTCAACACCTCCGAGGCCACGTACGGGCAGATCACCAAGACGCACACCTACGCGGACCGCGTCGACACCGTGCAGAAGGCGCACGCGGCGGGCCTGTCGGCCTGCTCCGGCCTGATCGCCGGCATGGGCGAGAGCGACGAGGACCTCGTCGACGTCGTCTTCTCGCTGCGCGAGCTGGACTCCGACTCCGTGCCGGTCAACTTCCTGATCCCCTTCGAGGGCACCCCGCTGGCCAAGGAGTGGAACCTCACCCCGCAGCGCTGCCTGCGGATCCTGTCGATGGTCCGGTTCGTCTGCCCCGACGTGGAGGTCCGCATCGCCGGCGGCCGCGAGGTGCACCTGCGCTCGATGCAGCCGCTCGCGCTGCACGTGGCCAACTCGATCTTCCTCGGCGACTACCTCACCAGTGAGGGCCAGGCCGGCCAGGCCGACCTCGACATGATCGCGGACGCCGGCTTCGAGGTGGAGGGCGCCGGCACCACCACCCTGCCCGCGCACCGCGCGGACGCTGCATCGGCCGCGGCGCACGCGGGCGGGGTGTGCGGCTCGTCCGCGGGCGCCGGCTGCGGGCCGGCGGCGGACGCCGAGGCCCCCGGCTGCGGTTCGGCCTGCGGCGGCTGCGCCGGGCACGCGGAGGAGGCCCCCGCCCGGGAGGCCGCTCCGGCCCAGGCCGAGCCGGGCGAGGTGCGTCCGGACCTGGTGGCGGTGCGCCGCCGCGGAGCGGGGACGGATCTCGCCCCCAATGCGTGACCCGTACCCCCTCCACGACCCGCTCGACCCCGCCTCGTCCACGGCCGGCCTGCTGGCCCTGGACCGACAGCACGTCTGGCACCCGTACGGCCCGATGCCCGGGCGGCAGGAGAACCTCGTGGTCTCCTCCGCCTCGGGGGTCCGGCTGCGGCTCGCCGCCCCGGCGCAGGGGCGGGAGGAGCTGGTCGACGGGATGTCCTCGTGGTGGTCGGCCATCCACGGCTACAACCACCCGGTGCTCAACGAGGCGGCCACCGCCCAGCTGGGCCGGATGTCGCACGTGATGTTCGGCGGGCTCACCCACGAGCCCGCCGTCCGGCTGGCCGACCGGCTGGTGGAGATCACCCCGCCCGGGCTGGAACACGTCTTCCTCGCCGACTCCGGGTCGGTGTCCGTCGAGGTCGCCGTCAAGATGTGCCTGCAGTACTGGCGTTCGCTGGGCCGGACGGGCAAGACCCGGCTGCTGACCTGGCGCGGCGGCTACCACGGCGACACCTGGCAGCCGATGTCCGTCTGCGATCCCGAGGGCGGCATGCACGAGCTGTGGCAGGGCCACCTGCCCCGGCAGGTCTTCGCGGACGCGCCGCCCGGGGACTTCGACTCCCCCGTGGACCCCGCGTACACGGACCACCTGCGCTCGCTGGTCGCCGCGCACGCCGACGAGCTGGCCGCGGTGGTCGTCGAGCCGGTGGTGCAGGGCGCGGGCGGCATGCGCTTCCACAACCCGGGCTACCTGCGGGTGCTGCGGGAACTGTGCGACGAGTTCGGGGTGCTGCTGGTCCTGGACGAGATCGCGACGGGCTTCGGCCGTACCGGCGCGCTGTTCGCGGCGGACCATGCGGGGATCACCCCGGACGTGATGTGCCTCGGCAAGTCCCTGACCGGCGGCTACCTCACGCTCGCCGCCACCCTGTGCACCGGGAAGGTCGCCGACGGCATCTCGCAGGGCGAGGTGCCGGTGCTCGCGCACGGGCCGACCTTCATGGGCAACCCGCTCGCCACGGCCGTGGCCCTGGCCTCCGTCGACCTGCTGCTCGGCCAGGACTGGGCGGGCGAGGTCAAGCGGATCGAGGCGGGGCTGCGCGAAGGGCTGGCGCAGGCCTCGGGACAGCCGGGGGTGAAGGACGTACGGGTGCTGGGCGCGATCGGCGTGATCCAGCTCGACCACCCGGTCGACGTCTGGGCGGCCACCCGGGCCTCGGTCCGGGAGGGCGTGTGGCTGCGCCCGTTCCGCGACCTGATCTACACGATGCCCCCGTTCGTCACCGGCGACGCCGACGTCGCCCGTATCTGCCGTGCGGCCGTCGCCGCGGCCCGGGAGGGCTGAGATGTCCGTGATCGTCGTGTCCGGTACGGGCACGGAAATCGGCAAGACCGTGGTCACCTCCGCCATCGCGGCGGCCGCGGTGGCCGCCGGGCTCTCGGTGGCGGTGCTCAAGCCCGCGCAGACCGGTGTGGGAGCGGACGAGCCGGGTGACGCGGCCGAAGCCGTACGCCTCGCCGGGCCGGGCGTGACCGCGCGGGAACTGGTCCGCTACCCCGAGCCGCTGGCGCCGGACACCGCCGCTCGGCGCTCCGGGCTGGCGACGCTGGCTCCGTCGCGGATCGCCGAGGCGGCCGCCGAGCTGGCCGGTTCGCACGAGCTGGTGCTGGTCGAGGGCGCGGGCGGGCTGCTGGTCCGCTTCGACGAGGAGGGCCACACGCTGGCCGACGCGGCGCGGCTGCTGGAGGCACCGGTGCTGGTGGTGGCCCCTGCGGGGCTGGGCACGCTCAACTCCACGGCCCTGACCGCGGAGGCCCTGAGCGCACGGGGGCTGCGCGGGCTCGGGGTGGTGGTGGGCAGCTGGCCCGACTCCCCCGACCTGGCTTCCCGCTGCAACCTGGCCGACCTGCCGAAGGTCTCCGGCCTGCCCCTGCTGGGCGCCGTCCCGCAGGGCTCGGGCACCCTGGCCCCGGCGGCCTTCCGCGAGGCCGCCCCGGGCTGGCTGGCCCCGGACCTGCACGGCACCTGGTCGGCGGAGTCCTTCCTGGCCGCCTGGCCGGCCTGAGGGACGGACGCCCCGGGGCCCGGCGGGGCTCCTGCCCGGGATCCCGGGCCCGGACATGGCCGCCTGGCCGGCCTGAGGGGCGGACACCCGGGGGCCGGGCGGGGCTCCTGCCCGGGGATCCCGCCCCGGACCTGGCCGCCTGGGCCGGCCCGAGGGACGGACGCCCCGGGGCCTCGCGGGGCGTTCGTGCCCGGGGTCCCGGGCGCGGGCGGGCCGGTCGTGCTGCCGCGGAGTGCGGCACGCGCGGGCCGGGCGGTTTCGCGGCCCGGCGGGGCGGGGAACAGGCCGGGAGGGCACATGTGCGCCCGTGTGTCCGCCCGCCAGCCCCCGACGCGCGCCCGGAGGCCGTCCCATGCCCGCCCACGCCCCCGATCCGGTCCACCACCCCTGCTTCGCCCGGTTCTACGCCCGCGCCAGCACCGCCGCCGAGACCCGCGCCGGAATCGGGGCGCTGCGCGAGGAACTGCTGCGGGGGGTGTCCGGCCGCGTCATCGAGATCGGGGCCGGCAACGGCCTGAACTTCGCGCACTACCCCCGCACGGTCTCCGAGGTCGTCGCGGTCGAGCCGGAGCGCACGCTGCGCCGGCTCGCGGCGGCCGCCGCCCTGCGTGCCGAGGTGCCGGTGGACCTGGTACCGGGTGTCGCCGAGGCCCTGCCGGTCAAGAGCGAGGCCTTCGACGCCGCCGTCGCCTCGCTGGTGCTGTGCACCGTACGGAACCTGCCGCGAGCCCTCAGCGAACTGCACCGGGTCCTGCGCCCCGGCGCCGAGCTGCGGTTCCTGGAGCACGGGATCGCCCCCGGGCCCGGGATGGCCTCGGTGCAGCGGGCGCTGGACAGGACGGTGTGGCCCCGCCTGTTCGGAGGGTGCCACACCGCCCGCGACCCGCTCGCCGCGATCGAGGCGGCCGGGTTCCGGATCACCGCGCACCGCTCCTTCCGGCTACCGGAGCGCGGCCCGTCCCTCCCGACCTCGTACTGCGTCATCGGCTCGGCCCGCCGCTCGGACGACTAGAAGACTGATGAAGATGTTGGGTTCTGGCCCCGCCGCGTCAGCGGTGGGGCCAGACTCGTGTTGTGGTTCAAGGGGAGTGGGTCGGGGAGACGGTCGGACCTGATGTGTGGGCGACGTGCCGGGAGTTGATTCCGGCTGGGAGTGTGTTCGCGTTCCTGGCCGAGCACCGTGGCCGGTTGTTCCCCGCGGCGATGTTCGCGGACATGTATCCGTCGGCGAACGGGCGGCCGTCCATGCCGCCGCAGATTCTGGCCGCGGCGATCACATTGCAGGCCCTGCACGGCATGTCGGACTTCGAGACGGTCCAGGAACTGCGGTGTGACCTGCGGTGGAAGGCCGCGTGCGGGCTGGGACTGCATGACACCGCGTTCGACCCGTCGCTTCTGGCGTACTTCCGGCGCCGGCTGGCCCGCTCCACCAGCCCGAACCGGGCCTTCGAGGCCGTGCGGGAGGTCGTGAAGGCCACCGGTGTCCTCAGGGGCAAGCACCGGCGGGCACTGGACTCCACCGTGCTGGACGACGCGGTCGCCACCCAGGACACCGTCACCCAGATCATCGGCGCCATCCGGGTGGTGATCCGGGAAGTCCCCGGCGGCGCCGAGGCTGCCGCCGCGCAGTGCACCGCCCACGACTACACCGACCCGGGCAAACCCCGCATCACCTGGAACGATGCCCAGGCACGAGCCAACCTGGTCGACGCGCTCGTCGGCGACGCGGTCAGACTGCTCGGGCATCTGCCCGAGCAGGAACTGGGCGAGAAGGCAGCGAACGCGGTCGGCATCCTCGCGCTGGTCGCCGGGCAGGACGTGGAACCGGCCGAGGACTCCGACGGCCGTGACGGCCGCTGGCGCATCACCCAAGGGACCGCCCCGGACCGGATGATCTCCACCGTCGACCCCGAGTCCCGGCACATCCACAAGACCCGCTCCCATCAGCAGGACGGATACAAGGCCCACCTCGCCGTCGAGCCGGAGACCGGGTTATACACCGCCGTCGCCCTGCGGCCCGGGGCCGGGCCAGAGCACCACGAGGCAGCCGTCGGCCTTGAACTGCTGGCCGAGGAGGACACCCCGGTGGACGCCTTCGGTGACACCGCCTACTCCACCGGCGACGCCCGCCAGGCCCTCGAAGAGGCCGGACACCGGCTGTTCCTCAAACCCGCCCCGCTGCGGCCGGCCGTTCCAGACGGCTTCACCCTCGACGACTTCGCCATCGACACCTCGGCCGCCACCGTGACCTGCCCCCAAGGCCACACCGTCGGCCTGTCCGAGCCCGGCGGCCGCCACCACCAGCGCAGGGCCGTCTTCGGGAACGTGTGCACCCGATGCCCGCTGCGTGAGCAGTGCACCAAGGCCAAAGCCGGACGCGTCCTGACCATCCGCCCCCACCATAATCTGCAGGCCGCGGCCCGCCGCCAGGCCGCCACCGACCCCGCCTGGCAGGCCGACTACCGCCGCTGGCGGCCACCAGTCGAACGTGCCGTCGCCTGGCTCGTCCACCACGGCAACCGCCGACTCCGCTACCGGGGCACCATCAGCAACAACGCCTGGCTCCACACCCGAGCAGCCGCCCTCAACCTCCGCCGCCTGATCAACCTCGGACTCACTCACACAGGCGGCACCTGGCGCCTCGCACCGGCCATCACATAACCAGAGGGGCCGCCCGGCCTACGGCCGGACGGCCCCTCAACAAGATCTTCATCAGTCTTCTAGTGTCCTGAGTCGGTAATTCGTCGGCAGTACGAGGCGAGGGATTCGAGGATCTGGTCGGCAGTCTTGGTCCAGATGAACGGCTTGGGGTCTTCGTTCCATGAGTCGATCCAGGTGCGGATGTCCTTCTCCAGCGCCTGGACCGACTTGTGGACTCCTCGCCGTATCCGCTTGTTCGTCAGCTCGGCGAACCACCGCTCGACCAGGTTCAGCCAGGACGAGCTGGTGGGCGTGAAGTGCATGTGGAACCTGGGATGGGCCAGCAGCCACTTCTTGACCGCCGCGGTCTTGTGGGTCGCGTAGTTGTCGCAGATCAAGTGGACCTGGAGTCCGGCAGGGATCTCCTTGTCGAGCTTGTTCAGGAACTTCCTGAACTCCTCGGCCCGGTGCCGGCGGTGGAGGGACCCGATCACCTTGCCGGTGGCCGCGTCGAAGGCCGCGAACAGCGTGGTGGTGCCAGCGCGGACGTAGTCGTGACTGGCCCGCTCGGGCACCCCGGGCATCATCGGCAGCACCGGCTGGGACCGGTCCAGCGCCTGGATCTGCGACTTCTCGTCCACACACAGCACCAGCGCCCGCTCCGGCGGATCGAGATACAGCCCCACCACGTCATGGACCTTGTCGACGAAGAACGGGTCCGTGGATAGCTTGAACGTCTCGGACCGGTGCGGCTGCAAGCCGAAAGCCCGCCACACCCGGGAAACGGTCGACTGCGACAGCCCGGTCTTCTTCGCCATCGACCGGGTCGACCAGTGCGTGGCGTTCTCCGGCTTCGACTCCAGCGTCCGGGCGATCAGATCGGCGACCTGCTCGTCCATCACCGTGCGGGGCCGGCCCGGACGCGGCTCGTCCGACAACCCGTCGAGACGGTCCGCCAGGAAACGCTTACGCCACTTCGAGACGGTGTCGCGGGACACCCCGACCCGCTCCATCACCGCACGCGTCGACACGGGAAAGCCGTCCTCCCCGACATCGTCACAGGCCAGGATCACACGGGCCCGCATCGCCATGTCCTGCGCGGACTTACGCCGCCGCACCCACCCCTCCAACACTGATCGCTCAGCATCAGTCAAATCCAGCGGCGCAAGCTTCGGTCCCGGGCGCGTCATGCCTCAACTATATGGAAATTTAAGACTCAGGACACTAGGGCCTGTCTGACAATTCGCGCCGGATCAGCCCTGGGCCAGGCTGATCTGGTCGTTGAAGACCACCCACTTCTGCCCCTGGTCGGCCTGGTCGCAGGGCTTCGTGGCGACGCTGGGGTTCCCCCAGGCGTTGGCGAGGCAGTAGGCGGGGGCGAAGGTGAGGGAGATCCCCTGGCCCGAGACGTTCCAGTACTGGCCCTGGTCGTTGGGGTTGCACGGCTTCGTGCTCACCTGCGTGCTGTTCCAGGTGTTGGCCAGACAGTAGGCGCGGGCGCCGGCGAGGGAGATCTGGTTGCCGGAGACGGTCCAGTGCTGGCCCTGGTCGTTGGCGTCGCAGGGCTTCGAGGAGATGTTCGGGGTCCCCCAGGCGTTGGCGAGGCAGTACCGGCCGGGGACGGCAGCCTGCTGGACGGCGCCCGCCCCACCGGCCGGGAGCAGGGAGGCCGTCAGGGCCAGGGCGGCGAGGGCGACGGTCTTGCGGAAGGAGATTCCCATGATGCGGATTCCATTCTCGAAGGCAGGCCGGAGCGGTGGGCACACGACCGGAATGAGGGTGGTTCGGCGCGGATCCGAGCGCAGGGAAATTGATATCAGCGATCACCCGACGGTTGACGAAATCCGCCCGCCCTGCCACCCGAACCGCCCAGTCCCCGGATCATCCGATGATCACCGATCATGGCTCCCATCTGGGATTCCTTTTCGTCACGCCCCCGACCTGCGACGTCCCACCCGCCGAAACGTTCCGGATATCCGGCTCCCCCATAATCCCGACGCCCGGATGCGAGCGATATCGAGCCAATATCCCCAGAATAAACGGTCAGGCATTGTGGAATGTGGCCGAAAATCCCTTACGCGCCGGCCAGCGGCTTGACCCACCGGGTCCAGACCTCCTCCGGGTGGTAGCCGGCCGCGTCCCACGCGCCGTGGGCCTGCTCGTTCCCGTCGAGCACCATCGCGTCGGCGCGCCGGCCGCCCAACTCCACGAACCGGGCCTCGGCGGCGGCCAGCAGCGCCGACCCGATCCCCCGCCGGCGGTGGGCCGGGTGGACCGCGAGGCGGTACAGGTGGCAGCGCCAGCCGTCGAACCCCGCGATCACGGTGCCGACGAGCTCCCCGTCGCGCCAGGCGAGCAGCAGGGCCTGCGGGTCGCGGGCGTGCAGCCGCTCGACCCCGGCCAGGTCGTCGCTGATGCTCGTGCCCTTGGCGGCGGTCTTCCAGAAATCCAGTACGGCGGGCAGGTCCGCGGCGGACGCCGGCCCGAGATGAAGATCGTCCATGCGGCGATCCCACCACCCGCGCACCCTGGGCCAAAAGGAGGAGCCATCGCCTTTGCCTTTCCTTTACCATGTGGTCAGGGTCCCTGCCGGACCCCGGCCCCCGGACCCCCGTCCGAGCCCTCCCGACCGAAAGGTGTGAGCGTCCGCCCATGGGCGAGCCTCCCAGTACCCGGCATTCCGCAACGCGACATCGCGCGGTACCCCTCCCCCTGGCCGATCATGGGACGGAGGTGATCGACCGATGACCGAAGTGCTCCTGCTCGTCGTGGCACTGCTGCTCTGCGTTGCCTGTGGGGTCTTCGTCGCCGCCGAGTTCTCGCTGACCACCGTCGAGCGCAGCGAGCTCGAACGGGCCGTCGAGCGCGGCGAGCGCGGCGCGGACAGCGCCCTGGCCGCCGTCCGCAGCCTGACCTTCCAGCTCTCCGGCGCCCAGCTCGGCATCACCGTGACCGGCCTGGTCATCGGCATGATCTCCAAGCCTTCGATCGCCGCCCTGCTCGCGGGCCCCTTCAAGGCCGTGGGCCTGTCGGCCGCGGCCGCTTCCTCCACCGCCCTGGTGCTCGGCACCGTCCTGTCGACGGTGGTGCTGATGGTCGTCGGCGAGCTGGTCCCCAAGAACTGGGCGATCTCCTCCCCCCTGGCCGTCGCCAAGCGCGTGGCGACCATGCAGCGGGTGTTCAGCCGCGCCTTCAAGCCGCTGATCAGCCACCTCAACACCACCGCCAACCACCTGGTCCGGCGGCTGGGCCTGGAGCCCGCCGAGGAGCTCGCCTCGGCGCGCAGCCCCGAGGAGCTGGTGGCCCTGGCCCGGCACTCCGCCAAGGCGGGCGCGCTGGAGAAGGACACGGCCGAGCTGTTCGTGCGGACCCTGAACCTGGCCGACCTGACCGCCGAGAACGTGATGACCCCGCGCGTGCAGGTCACCGCCCTGGACGTGCAGACCACCGCCGAGGACGTGGCCAACGCGACCATGGCCACCGGCCTGTCCCGCTTCCCCGTCTACCGGGGCAGCCTCGACACCGTCGTCGGCACGGTCCACATCAAGGACGTCCTGGCCCTGCCCGCCGAGGAGCGCCACCGCCACCCGGTGTCGCAGCTGCTGCGCGAGCCGCTCCTGGTACCGGAGTCGCTGACCGTCGACCGGCTGCTGGACCGGCTGTCCGGCAGGCAGACGATGGCCGTCGTGATCGACGAGTACGGCGGCACGGCCGGCGTGGCCACCCTGGAGGACATCGTCGAGGAGGTCGTCGGCGAGGTGCGCGACGAGCACGACCCGCACGAGACCTCCGACCTCGCCCCGGCCGGCACGGACGAGTCCGGCCGCGCTCTGTACTCGGCCGACGGCGCCGCCCGCACCGACCAGCTCCGGCGGATCGGCCTGCGGGTGCCCGAGGGCCCGTACGAGACCCTGGCCGGGCTGATAGCCGCCGAGCTGGGCCGGATCCCGGCCGTCGGCGACCGGCTGGAACTGGACGGCTGGCGGCTGGACGTGGTCGACGCGAGCGGTCGACGCGCCGCCCGCGTCCTGCTCCACGCGCCGACGGAGACGCCCGGCGAAGAGGCCCCGGAGGGGGAGCGATGACCGCGATCCAGCTGCTGATCGGCCTGGCGACCCTGGTCGTCAACGCCTTCTTCGTCGGCGCGGAGTTCGCGCTGATCTCGGTCCGGCGCAGCCAGATCGAGCCGTCCGCCGAACAGGGCGACCGGCGGGCCCGTGCGGTCGTCTGGGGCCTGGAGCACGTGTCGGCGCTGATGGCTGCGGCCCAGCTGGGCATCACGCTGTGCACCCTGGTGCTGGGCGTGGTGGCCGAGCCGGCCATCGCGCACCTGCTGAGCCCGCTGCTCGACGCCGTCGGGGTCCCCTCCGGGGTGACCCACGCGATCTCCTTCGTGATCGCGCTGGCCCTGGCCACCTACCTGCACATGCTCTTCGGCGAGATGGTGCCCAAGAACGTGGCGCTGGCCGAGCCGGTGCGCACCGCCCTGCTGCTGGGGCCGCCGCTGGTGGCCATGACCCACGCGCTCAAGCCGGTGATCTTCGCGATCAACGCCTTCGCCAACACCCTGCTGAGGCTGCTGCGGGTGGACGCGAAGGGCGAGGTCGCGGCCACGTTCTCGGACGACGAGCTGGCCCGGATGGTGAAGGACTCCAGCGACGCCGGGCTGATCGACGACCGGGCGAGCGAGCGACTGCACGACGCCCTGGAGCTGGGGCGGCGTCCGGTCGCCGATGTGGTGCTGCCCGTGGACCGGGTGGTCACGGCCCGGCAGGGCATCACCGCCGCCGGGCTGGAAGGGCTGTCGGCCGAGTCGGGCTACTCCCGCTTCCCGGTCGTCGACGGGCAGCGGCGGATCCTGGGCTACCTGCACGTCAAGGACGCCCTGGACGTGGTGGAGCGGGCCGAGCCCTTCCCGGTGTCCGCACTGCGGCCGATCGCCCAGGTGCGGGCGGAGACCCCGCTGGACGACGTGCTGACCGCCATGCGGGCCAGCCGTACCCACCTGGCGGCGGTCCTGGGGGCGGACGGGGCCATGACGGGGCTGGTGACGATGGAGGACGTGCTGCGCGAGCTGTTCGGCAAGCCGGCCTCCGCTTAGCCCCGCCGGGGCGTAGCCCCGCCGGCCCGGGCGCTGCGGTGCCCGGCCCGGCGGGGCCGGGGTACCGCGCGGTAGCATCGCTGCGCCATGGGGATGAATGTGTCTTACACCAGTTTCGTCGCGGTCGGCGACTCCTTCACCGAGGGCATGTCCGATCTGCTCCCGGACGGCTCCTACCGGGGCTGGGCCGATGTCCTGGCCGCCCGGCTGGCGGCCCGCGAGCCGGGCTTCCGCTACGCCAACCTCGCGGTGCGCGGGAAGCTGATCGGGCAGATCGCCGAGGACCAGGCGCCCGCCGCCGCGGCGATGGGCGCGGACGTGGTGACCCTGGTCGGCGGCCTGAACGACGCCCTGCGGCCGAAGGTCGACATGGGGCGGGTCCGGGGCCACCTGGAGGCCGCCGTGGAGGTGCTGGCGCCCTCCTGCGGGCGCCTGGTCCTGATGCGCTCGCCGGGCCGGCACGGTCCGGTGATGGAACGCTTCCGGCCGCGCATGGAGGAGCTCTTCGGCATCCTCGAGGAGCTGGCCGCTCGCCACGGGGCGCTGCTGGTGGACCTGTACGGGGCGCCCGTGCTCGGGGACCCGCGCCTGTGGGACGCCGACCGGCTGCACCTGACGGCCGAGGGGCACCGCCGGGTCGCGGAGGCCGTCTGGCAGGCCCTGGGCCTGCCCGCCGAGGACGACTGGACGGCGGCCCTGCCGCCCGCCTCCGCCCCCGGCTGGGGCGTGCGGCGCACCGAGGACCTGCGCTTCGCGAAGCGGCACCTGCTGCCCTGGATCGGCCGGCGGCTGACGGGACGCTCCTCGGGCGACGGCCGCCCCCCGAAGCGGCCGGAGCTTCTGCCATACCCGGCCTCCCCGCTCTTGTAGCAAGCCACAATTGCGGGCGGTGCCCCCACCTGCGTAAACGCACAGCTCGAGCCCCAGTAGAATCCCTACACGTGACAGCCAAGCCCCGCATCCCCAATGTCCTGGCCGGCCGCTACGCCTCCGCGGAGCTCGCCGTCCTGTGGTCCCCCGAGTACAAGGTGACGCTGGAGCGGCGGCTGTGGCTCGCCGTCCTGCGCGCCCAGAAGGACCTCGGCATCGAGGTCCCGGACGCCGCCCTCGCCGACTACGAGCGCGTCCTGGAGACCGTCGACCTCGGCTCCATCGCCGAGCGCGAGAAGGTCACCCGGCACGACGTGAAGGCCCGGATCGAGGAGTTCAACGCCCTCGCCGGCCACGAGCACGTGCACAAGGGCATGACCTCCCGCGACCTCACCGAGAACGTCGAGCAGCTGCAGATCCGGCTCTCGCTGGAGCTGGCCCGCGACCGCACCGTCGCCGTGCTGGCGCGTCTGGGCAAGCTCGCCGGCGAGCACGCCGAGCTGGTCATGGCCGGCCGCTCCCACAACGTGGCCGCGCAGGCCACCACCCTCGGCAAGCGCTTCGCGACCGCCGCCGACGAGCTGCTGGTGGCCTACGACCGCCTGGAGAACCTGCTCGAGCGCTACCCGCTGCGCGGGATCAAGGGCCCGGTCGGCACCGCCCAGGACATGCTCGACCTGCTCGGCGGGGACGCCGCCAAGCTGGCCGACCTGGAGCAGCGCATCGCCGCACACCTCGGCTTCTCCCAGGCCTTCACCTCGGTCGGCCAGGTCTACCCCCGTTCCCTCGACTACGACGTGGTCACCGCCCTGGTGCAGCTGGCCGCCGCCCCGTCGTCGATCGCCAAGACGATCCGCCTGATGGCCGGCCACGAGCTGGTCACCGAGGGCTTCAAGCCCGGCCAGGTCGGCTCCTCCGCGATGCCGCACAAGATGAACACCCGCTCCTGCGAGCGCGTGAACGGCCTGATGGTCATCCTGCGCGGCTACGCCTCGATGACGGGCGAGCTGGCCGGCGACCAGTGGAACGAGGGCGACGTCTCCTGCTCCGTCGTCCGCCGGGTGGCCCTGCCGGACGCCTTCTTCGCCTTCGACGGCCTGCTGGAGACCTTCCTGACGGTCCTCGACGAGTTCGGTGCCTTCCCGGCCGTCGTGGCCCGCGAGCTGGACCGCTACCTGCCGTTCCTCGCGACCACCAAGGTGCTGATGGGCGCGGTGCGGGCCGGCGTGGGCCGCGAGGCCGCCCACGAGGTCATCAAGGAGCACGCCGTCGCCTCCGCCCTGGCCATGCGCGAGCAGGGCGCCGAGCGCAACGAGCTCCTCGACAAGCTCGCGGCCGACGAGCGGATGCCGCTGGACCGCGCGCAGCTGGACGCCCTGATGGCCGACAAGCTGTCCTTCACGGGCGCTGCGGGCGACCAGGTCGCGAGCGTGGTCTCCCGTATCGAGGCCATCGCCAAGGAGCACCCGGAAGCCGCCGGTTACGCCCCCGGGTCGATCCTCTGACCCCCGACGAGCTCGAAGCCGCCCGCGACCGCGTCCTCCCGGATGTGGTCGCGGGCGGTCTGCGTGTGCTGTTCTGCGGTATCAATCCGGGCCTCCTCTCCGCCGCGACGGGCCACCACTTCGCCCGCCCCGGCAACCGTTTCTGGCCGGTCCTGCACCTGTCCGGCTTCACCCCCCGCCTGCTGGCCCCCGCCGAGCAGGAGGAACTGCTCGCCTACCGCCTGGGCATCACCAACGTCGTCGCCCGGGCCACCGCCCGCGCCGACGAGCTGAGCGCCGAGGAGTTCCGCGAGGGCGGCCGGATCCTGACGGCGAAGGTGGAACGGCTGCGCCCGCAGTGGCTGGCCGTGGTCGGCATCACCGCCTACCGCACCGCTTTCCACGAACCGAGGGCCGTCATCGGCCCCCAGGAGCGCACCATCGGCACGACCCGGATCTGGGCCCTTCCCAATCCGAGCGGGCTCAACGCCCACTGGACCGCGGCCTCCATGGCCGAGGAGTTCGCCCGGCTCCGCGAGGCCTCGCAGGACCCCTCCGGCTCCTGAGCCCCGCCCCCGGCTACGGCGGGTCGACGACGGTGACCCCCGCCGTCAGCAGGAAGGGCAGCTCCTTGTCCCACTGCGTCACGCACACCAGCAGCCACCGGTCCTCGGCCCGCCACAGGTGCACGTGGTCGGTGCTGCCGCAGAGCTCCTGCCAGGGCTCGGGTATCTCCTCCCCGTCGAACTGCCGGTAGAGCAGCGAGTCCAGCGCGAAGACCTGCGGCGCTCCCCACCGGTCGGTGAGGGCCTGGACCAGCGCCCCGTACTCGGCGTTGATCTGGTCGGCGGCCTCCTCCCGGCCGGACCCGTCGTCCTCCCAGAAGTCCCGGGTCCGGCTGAGCCCGACGAGGTGGTGGCCCGGGCCGCCGCCGTACTCACCGGACGCCTCCCTGCCGGCCGGGAATGCCCTCGCCCGGAGCCGGTCGATCGTGTCGAGGTGCTCTGCCGTGGTCATGCCGTCAGTATCGCGGTGGCCACTGACAACTGGCCCTGCGTCAAGCCGCCCTGCGCCGCACCGCCAGCCAGCCGCCGGCCAGTGCGGCACCGGCCCACAGGGTGAGCACGCCCAGCCCGCTCCACGGCCCGAGGTGTCCCCCCGCCTGGCTGTGCATCACCAGCTGTCCGGCCCGGTCCGGAAGGAACTCGGCCACGCCGCCGGTGGCCGCGCCGACGATGAAGGACACCATCAGGAAGAGGGGTATGAGCAGGCTCAACACGAGCGCTCCGCTGCGGAGCAGGGCCGTCAGTCCGGCCGCGAACAGGGCGATCAGGGTGAGGTAGAGGCCGCTGCCGACGATGGCGCGGTAGCTGCCGGGATCGCCGAGGTGGAGGGCGTACGGGCCCATGGCGGCCTGGCCCGCGACGAAGGTGAGGACGCCGGTGACCTGGCCCACGAGGAGGGCGAGTCCGCCGATCACGGCCATCTTCGACAGGTAGAAGCGGGTCCGGTTCGGCACGGCCGCCAACGAGGTGCGCAGGGCGCCGTTGTGGAACTCGGCGGACAGGGCGGTGGTGCCGAAGGCCATGGCGGCGATCTGGCCCCAGAAGATGCCGTAGTAGGCGGCGAAGAGGGGGTCCTCCCCCAGGGCGCCGCCCTCGGCCTGGCCTATCGCGGCGGCGGTCAGTGTCTGGATGCCGACCGTTGAGGCGAGGATCATGATCAGCGCGGTGAAGCTGCCGCGCAGGGACCGTATCTTGATCCATTCCGAGTGCAGGACGGGGCGGGTGGGCAGAGCGGTGCTCATGGCGGGGCCTCCTTCGGTGCGGGGGTTCAGCGGGTGGCGGCGAACTGGGCGTGTTCTGCGGTCAGGTCGAGGTAGGCCTGCTCCAGTGAGGCCCGCTCGTCGGTGAGTTCGAGCACGGGGACGCCCTCACGGGCGGCCAGCCGGCCGAGCTGCTCGGCCTGTATGCCCTCGACGGTCAAGCGCCCGCCGTCGGCGTCGGCCAGCTCGAACCCCTCCCGGGCCAGGGCCGTCCGCAGCCGGGCCGGTTCGGAGGTGCGCAGCCGCACCCGCGGGGTGCTGCGGGCGTCGATGAACTCCTCCATCGACGTGTCGGCCAGCAGCCGGCCGCGGCCGAGGACGATCAGGTGGTCGGCGAAGGCCGCGGTCTCCGACATCAGGTGGCTGGAGACCAGGACGGTGCGGCCGTCATCGGCCAGCTCGCGCAGCAGCTCGCGGATCCAGACGATGCCCTCCGGGTCGAGGCCGTTGGTGGGCTCGTCCAGGAGCAGGACCTCCGGGTCGCCGAGCAGGGCCGAGGCGATGCCCAGGCGCTGGCGCATGCCGAGGGAGAAGGACTTGACCCGCCGGCCGGCCACCGAGGCGATACCGGTCTGCTCCATGACCGCCCGCACCCGGTCCGCCGGGATCCCGCCGGCCGCCGCGAGCATGCGCAGGTGGTCCCGCGCGGTGCGCCCTCCGTGCGCCGCCTGGGCGTCGAGGAGCGCCCCGACCCGGCGCAGCGGGTCCCGGAGGTCCTGGTAGCGCTCTCCGCCGATGGTGGCCGTGCCCGAGGTCGGGCGGTCCAGACCGAGCAGCAGGCGCATCGTGGTCGACTTCCCGGCGCCGTTGGGTCCGAGGAAGCCGGTGACCCGCCCGGGCAGGACATCGAAGGTGAGGTGGTCCACGGCCGGGGAAGCGCCGTAGGCCTTGGTCAGTTCGCGGAACTCGATGCTGTTCATGTCTCAAGGCTCGCCGTCGGCCCCCGCCCCCTCCCTCCCCCATGCGAGGGTCCCGTCTCCCCCGTACGGGGGAGACGCCCGGTGATCGGGCGCTGCGACGATGGGGGCATGTACCGACTCCTGCGCGCTCCGTTCCAACCAGTGACGTACTCCCGCTGGTTGCACCTGTGCGTACCCGTGCTGCTGCTGGCCGTATGGCTGTTCATAGACCCCGGGAAACCGTGGATGCCGCTGCTGATCGTCGTGCCCTTCGGCTTCGTGCCCTGGGTCCGGATGGCCGAAGGGCTCCAGGCACGGTTCCTGCTCGCCCCGTACGAGCGGGACGGCGCCGACGGCACCATAAGCGCGGAGCCGTCCGCGCGCTGGGCCGATCGCTGGCGGACGCTGCTGTGGCTGGAGACCCGGATGCTCTTCGCCGCGGTCGCCCTGGGCGCCACGGTCTGGCTGCCGGTCATCACCCTCGACCTGATCGCCCTGGCCTGCGGACGCGGGCCGAGCAAGGAGCTGGAGTGGATCCTGCCGGACACGACCGCCCCGTGGGTGGCGGTGGCCTTGGCGCCCCTGCCGCTGGTCCTGCTGGTGGTGGTCGTGTTCCTGCTCGGCGAGCTGATCACCCTGGTGGCGGGCCGGCTGCTGGGCCCGTCGGCCGCCGAGCGGCTCAGTGCGCTGGAGGCCCGTACGGAACAGCTGTTGGAACGGACCCGGATCGCGCGGGAGCTGCACGACTCCATCGGGCACGCGCTGACGGTGGCGGTGGTGCAGGCGGGGGCCGCGCGGGCCGCCGGTGACCCGGAGTTCACCGACCGCGCGCTGAACGCGATCGAGGAGACGGGCCGGGCCGCGCTGGAGGATCTGGAGCGGGTGCTGCTGGTGCTGCGGGAGTCGGCGCAGCCGGCCTCGCAGCGGCCGACCCTGGCCGAGGCGGACCGCCTGCTGGAGTCGGCCCGGGCCTCGGGGGCTGCGGTGGAGGCCGAACTGTCGGGTGCGCTGGAGGAGTTGCCCGGCCCCGTCACCCGGGAGGGGTACCGGATCCTGCAGGAGGCGCTCACGAACGTGCTGCGGCACTGCGGGCCCGTCCCGGTCCGCGTCCGGGTCGAGACGACCGGGGGCCGGCTGGAGCTGGAGGTGACGAACCCCCTGCCGGAGGGCCCCTGCGTCAGCACGGGCGGGGGAAGCGGACTCCGCGGGATGCGGGAGCGGGCGTCGCTGCTCGGCGGCGAAGCCGAAACCGGCCCCCACAAGGGGGTCTGGCGGGTGCGCGCGAGGCTTCCGCTGGAGCGAATACGCTGACCGGATGCCGGTTACCGTACTGCTCGTCGACGACGAACCCCTGGTGCGCGCGGGTCTGCGCGCGGTCCTGGACTCCCAGCCCGACATCGAGGTGGTGGGGGAGGCGGCCGACGGGGCGTCCGTCATCCCCCTCGTCCGCCAACTGCGCCCGGACGTGGTGGCGATGGACGTGCGGATGCCGCTGCTCGACGGGATCGAGGCGACCCGGGCGGTCCTGCGGTCGGTGGACTCGCCGCCGAAGATCATCGTGGTGACGACCTTCGAGAACGACGAGTACGTCTACCAGGCGCTGCGCGCAGGGGCCGACGGTTTCCTGCTGAAGCGGGCGCGGCCCGCGGAGATCGTGCACGCGGTGCGGCTGGTGGCGGAGGGGGAGACGCTGCTGTTCCCGGCGGCGGTGCGGTCCCTCGCCGCCGAGTACGGCAACCGGCAGGCCCGCGCCGTCCTGGAGCGGGCGGCGCTGACCGAGCGGGAAGAGGCGGTCCTGCGGCTCATGGCGCGCGGCCTGACCAATGTGGAGATCGCCCGCGAGCTGATCGTCGGCACGGAGACGGTCAAGTCGCACGTCAGCGCCATCCTGGGCAAGCTGGGGGCCCGTGACCGCACCCAGGCGGTGATCACCGCGTACGAGTCCGGGTTCGTCTCGCCGGCGTGAGGGGGCCGCTTCTCGCCGCGACGGCGGGGGCGCAGTACGATCCGGCTGACAGGGCCGCTAGCTGGGAGGACACACGTTGGGGCAGCTGACCGGCGGGGATCCCTCTCTGCTCAGGCGGATCAATTCGGCCGTGGTGCTGCGCGCGCTGCGCGCTGCCGAATCGCCGACGCTCACCGACCTGACCCGGGTGACCGGGCTCTCCCGGCCGACGGTCGAGGGGGTGGTGGAGGGTCTGATGGGCGCCGGCCTGGTGGTCGAGGCCGACGCGGAGGAAGGCGCGCGACGGCAGGGACGGCCGGCGAGACGGTTCCGGTTCCGGGCCGAGGCGGGCCATCTGCTGGGCATCGAGATCGGCTCGCACCGGATCGCGGTACTGCTGTCCGGCCTCGACGGCCGGGTGATCGGGGCCGGGACGAAGGACGTGGCCGAGACCGCGTCGGCCGACGAGCGGCTGGAGCGGGTCAGGGTGGCGGTGGCCGATCTGCTGCGCCGGGCCGGCATCCCGCGCGACTCGCTGCGGGCGGTCGGGGTCGGCAGTCCGGGCATCGTGGAGGCCGACGGCACCGTCCGCCTGGGTACGGCGCTGCCCGGCTGGACCGGGCTGCCCCTCGGGGAGCGGCTGCGGCGCTCCTTCCGCTGTCCGGTCCGGGTGGAGAACGACGCCAACGCGGCGGCCGTCGCCGAACACTGGAAGGGTGCGGCGCGGGACACCGACGACATGGTGTTCGTGATGGCCGGCCTCAGCCCGGGCGCGGGCTCCCTCATCGGCGGCCGGCTGCACCGCGGCTTCGGCGGTGCGGCGGGCGAGATCGGCGCACTGCACCTGCTGGGACGGGAAGCCAGCCCGGAGCGGCTGCTGTCGACGACGGGCGAACCGCTGCATCCGCTGGACGAGCCGGCGGTCGCCGAGGTCTTCGCGATGGCCAAGCGGGGCGACGAGCAGGCGGTGGCCGCGGTGGAACGGTTCCTCCAGCGGCTGGTGCACGACGTGGCGGCGCTGGTGCTGGCGATGGATCCGGAGCTGGTGGTGGTCGGCGGGTGGGCCGCCGGACTGGACGGGGTGCTCGAACCGCTGCGGCGGGAGCTGGAGAGGTACTGCCTGCGGCCGCCGCGGGTGGCGTTGTCGCTGCTGGGTGAGGCCGCCGTGGCCACGGGGGCGCTGCGGCTCGCGCTGGACCATGTGGAGCGGGAGCTGTTCGCGGTGGAGAGGACCGTCACCGCCAGGTGACTCCGCCGGGGGGCGGGGGCGGTGCTGCCCGGCGGCCCCGCCCCCGCCCCGCTCTGTCACCGTTTCCGCCTCAAGAGCCGGCGGGGCCGGAAGGGCCCCGGACTCCTGCGGCTACCGCTGAAAGGGCCCCCGCGCGGGGCTGCATACCGCCCCGCGGCTTCAGGAGGCGGCGCGGGTCTCCGTGATCTCCATGCCGGAGTCGCCGAAGGTGAGGCGGCAGGTGTCGGCGCGGTAGGTGGCCACCGAGACGGCGGCCGTGCCCTCCGCGGTGAAGTAGCGGGTGGTGACCACGAGTACCGGGGCGCCCGGCAGCCGGTCCAGTTCCTTGGCGTCGTCGGCGCGGGCGGAGCCCAGCTCGACCGACCGGTCCTGCCCGTCCAGGGCGAGCCGCTGGAGTTCCCGCAGGACGGCGCGCGCCCGCGCGGGCCCGGCGAGGGCGTCGATGGCGGACAGCCCGGGTACGGAAGCGGCGGGCACGTACAGCAGTTCGGCCGCTACGGCCTGGCCCTGGGTGACGCGGGTCCGGCGCACCGTGTGGACCGCCTGGCCGTCGTCGGTGCCGAGCAGCGCGAGGACCGCGCCGGCCGGGACGGCCTCGACGGCGTCCACGGCCTCCCAGCCGTCGGCGCCCTCGCCCGGCCAGCCCTGCCCCGTGCTGCCGACGGCCACGCCCACGCGCGGCGGGGCGACGGTCGTGCCGACCCCGCGGCGGCGCTGCAGGCGGCCTTCGAGTTCGAGCTGCTCCAGGGCCTGCCGCAGGGTGGCGCGGGCGACTCCGAAGCGCGCGGCGAGCTCACGCTCGTTGGGCAGGACCTCGCCGACCGCGAAGTCCCGGTCCAGCGCTTCGCTGAGCACGGTCTTGAGGTGCCAGTACTTCGGCTCCGGTACCGATTCGAGCTGCGTGGTCCCCACCCTGACTCCTCCTGCGATCGCCGCCGTCGCCGTGTCCGGCGGTGGTTCCAGCGGCAGTTCCGCGCCGCAGTTCCGCGCCGCAGTTCCGCGCCTTTGTTTATTAAAGGTTCCTGCACTATCCCTGCGACGATAGGACGGTGCACCCCCTTGGTCAAGACCAATCCTGGCCAGCCTGCCGGGCAGAACGGGCATATGTAGCAAGACGTTCACGGGATGTTCGTGCCCACCGCACGTTTCCCCAAGCTCCCGCGTCGACGGCTACCGGACGGTAATGATGGGGCGGTCGTCTCCGACGGCCCCTCCCACTCGCGCCCACCCGACGAGGAGCAGCATGACCGCCACGGTCTCCTTCACGATCGATTCGCCGCTGGGTCCCCGCACCGCCACCGTCGCCCACGAGCGCAAGGGGGCGGGCGAACCCCTCCTCCTGCTGCACGGCATCGGCCACCACCTGCAGGCCTGGCACCCGGTCTCCGACATCCTGGCGGCCGAGTACGACGTGATCTGCGTCGACCTGCCCGGCTTCGGCGCCTCCGAGCCCCTTCCGCCGGGCGTCCCCTACGACCTCGCCACCGTCGCCCCGGCGCTCGGGAAGCTCTGCGCCGCGCTCGGTGCCGAGCGTCCGCACGTCGCGGGGAACTCCCTCGGCGGGCTGCTCGCCCTCGAGATGGGGCGCCTGGGTCTCGCCCGCTCCGTCACCGCCCTCTCCCCCGCCGGGTTCTGGACGGAGGCCGAGGGGGTGTACGCCTTCTGCGCCCTGCGCGCGATGCGGGCCGGCGCCCGGGCCCTGCCCCACTCCCTCCTGGAACGGCTCGCCCGCAGCGCCGCCGGCCGCGCCGCGCTCACCGGCGCCATCTACGCCCGCCCGGGCCGCCGCGCCCCGGAGGCCGTCGTCGCCGAGACCCTGGCCCTGCGGGGCGCCACCGGCTTCGAGCGGACGCTGGCCGCGGGTGACTCGGTCCGGTTCACCCACGACCTGCCCGGGCTGCCCGTGACGATCGCCTGGGGCTCCCGCGACCGGCTGCTGCTCCCCCGCCAGGGCCCGCGCGCCAAGCGGACGATCCCCGGGGCCCGGCTGGTGCGGCTGCGGGGCTGCGGACACGTCCCGATGAACGACGACCCCGCGCTGGTCGCCCGGGTCATCCGCGACACGGCGCACGGCACGGAACCCGCCGCCGCGCAGGGCCCGGCGCACGACACCGCCTCCGACGACGGCGCCCGCATCGACGCCTGACGGCGCGGCGGCCGCGGCCGCGCCGGTCGTGATCGGCTGACGGGTGTTCATCCACGGTTCGCGTGGGCGACCCGGCCGGTCCGGTGTGCGACGGCACACTGGTCCGGCCATCCCCCTGCCGTCCCTGGAGACGCCCCCATGGCCTCGATGCCGCACACCCGACGGTCCCTGCTCGGCGGGTCACTCGCCGTGCCGGTGGGCCTGGCCCTGTCCACGGCGCTCGCCGCGCCCGCACTGGCCGCCTCGCCGCGGGTCCCCGCCTTCACCCGCTCCGGCCGCCCGGCCGCCCTCTGGGGCGTCCAGGCCGGGGAGATCACCGCGCACTCGGCCACCGTGTGGACGCGCTCCGACCGGCCGGCGCGGATGTACGTCGAGACCTCCCCGAGCGAGTCGTTCCGTTACGGCGTCCACCGCCACGGCGGGCCCTTCCTCGGGCCGGCCACCGACTTCACGGGCACCACCACCCTGCGCGACCTCCCTCCCGGCCGGCAGCTCCACTACCGGGTCGTGCTCACCGACCCCGACGACCCCCGCCGCTGCGGCGAGCCGGTGCGCGGCAGCTTCCGCACCACCCCCGTCTCCCGCCGCCAGAGCGTGCGCTTCCTGTGGTCCGGCGACCTGGCGGGCCAGGGCTGGGGCATCAACCCGGAGCTGGGCGGGTACCGCGTCTTCGACGAGATGCGGCTGCGCGACCCCGACTTCTTCCTCTTCAGCGGCGACACCATCTACGCCGACGGGCCGCTCAAGGCGGCCGTGCCCCTGCCCGACGGCCGCGTCTGGCACAACGTCACCACCGAGGAGAAGGCCAAGGTCGCCGAGACCCTCGCCGAGTTCCGCGGGAACTTCCGCTACAACCTGCTCGATCACAACCTGCGCGAGTTCTACGCCCAGGTCCCGGTCCTGGCCCAGTGGGACGACCACGAGGTGCGCAACAACTGGTACCCGGGCCAGCTGCTCGACGACCCGCGCTACACCGTCAAGGACGTCGACACCCTCGCGGCCCGTGCCCGCCAGGCCTTCGGCGAGTACTTCCCCGTGACCGACCTGCGGGGCGGGCGCGCGGAGGGGCGGATGTACCGGGTGCTGCGGCACGGCCCGCTGCTGGACGTGTTCGTGCTCGACATGCGCACCTATCGCGACGCCAACTCGCCCGGCCGTCAGAGCGACGACCCGGTCGGCATCCTCGGCACCGAACAGCTGGCCTGGCTCAAGCGGGAGCTGTCGCGCTCCCGGGCCACCTGGAAGGTGATCGCCGCCGACATGCCGCTGGGCATCGTGGTGCCCGACGGGGCCGTGGACTTCGAGGCGGTCGCCCAGGGCGACCCGGGGGCCCCGCTGGGGCGCGAGCTCCAGATCGCCGACCTGCTGCGCCACATCAAGCACCAGCACATCACGGGCACCCTCTGGCTCACCGCCGACGTCCACTACACCGCCGCCAACCACTACGCCCCCGAGCGCGCGGCCTTCGGCGACTTCGCCCCGTTCTGGGAGTTCGTCTCCGGGCCCATCGGCGCGGGCGGCTTCCCGGCCGGCAAGCTGGACGCCACCTTCGGGCCGCGCACCGAGTACGTGCAGTCGGCGCCGGTCGCGAACATGTCCCCGGCGGAGAACCCCCCGTACTACGGCGAGGTCGAGATCGACGGCGACAGCGGGGAGCTCACCGTGCGGTTGCGCCGCCAGGGAGGCGGCGTACTCTTCACCCGGGTGCTCCAGCCGGGCCGCGTGGGACAGCCGTGAGCGTCGTGAGCCACGTGAGCCTCGTGAAAACACCCGGCCGACCAGGACGGTTCAGCTGAAATCGGCTGGAAAACCGGGAGAAACCGGCCAGATCGACACTTAACCAGTCGGTCACAGACCGTTCGCGATCACGCAACACCCGGGCGCCAGAGTGGTCTGCATGACTGACCGTACCCCTGCCTCCCGCGCCCCGCGTGCCCACCGCCACCACCACTGGCGCCGGGACCTCGTCGAACTCGCCGCCCTCTTCTGCGCCGTGGCCGTCGCCGACGGCATCGCCAACCTCGTCGCGCACGGCCCGAGCGGCCCGCTCCTGCTGGTCGCCTCGGCCGTCGCGCTCCTGGTCACGGCGGCCTTCCACACCTGGTGGGCCCGCCGGCACAGCCATGCGCCGCCGCCCGGTGGCGCGCCGGCCTCCGGTCCGCCCGCGCCCGACCCGCAGGAAGCCCCCGCCACCGCCGCACCGGCCACGGCCGGCGCCCTGTGGCGGATGCGGACGACCGTGCGCGACGAACCCGGCAGCCTCGCCTCGCTGTGCACGGCCCTCGCCCGGGCCGGCGTGGACATCCTGACCCTCCAGACCCACCCCCTCCCCGAGGGCGGCACGGCCGACGAGTTCCTGCTGCGCGCCCCCCGGGACCTGGCCAGCGCCGACCTCACCCGGGCCGTCGCCCGGGCCGGCGGCCGCAGCACCTGGATCGAGCGCGCCGACGCCCACGACCTGGTGGACACCCCCACCCGGGTCCTGGGCCTGGCCACCCGCACCGCCCTGGACGCCGCCGAACTCCCCCTCGCACTGCGCCAGCTGCTGGGCCGCTGCACCATCCGGTCCATCCCCGCCACGACCCTCTCCGGCCGCCCCAACACCGGCGGCGACGCCCCCGTGGAGGGCGTCCTGGAGACCACGGTGATGCGGCTGCGCGACCCCTCGGGCGGCGCGATCACCGTGGAGCGCCCGTATCTGCCCTTCACCCCCACCGAGTTCGCCCGGGCCCGCGCCCTGGTCGAGCTGGACGCCCGTCTGGGTCCCCGCGTCCCGCGCAGCCAGGACGTGCTCACCCTCCCCGAGGGCAACGAGATCACCGTCCGCCGCGCCGACGGCTCCGACCTCGCGGCCGCCCGCGCCATGCACGACCGGTGCAGCGAGCGCACCCTCGCCCTGCGCTACCACGGCCCCGTCGCCGACGCCGACCGCTACCTCGGCCACCTGCTCAGCCCCCGCTTCGGCCGCACCCTGGCCGCCACCACCGCCTCCGGCCGGCTCGTCGCCCTGGGCCACCTGCTGTGGGACGGGGACGAGACCGAGGTCGCCCTGCTCATCGAGGACGACTGGCAGCGCCGGGGCATCGGTTCGGAACTGCTGCGCCGGCTCCTCGCGATGGCCGTCGAGGCCGGCTCCGACAGCGTGTACGCCGTCACCCAGGCCTCCAACACCGGCATGGTCGCCGCCATGCGCGGCCTCGGCCTGCCCCTCGACTACCAGATCGAGGAGGGCACCCTGGTGATCACGGCCCGGCTGGAGCGGGTGAAGGCCGTCAGGCGCCGGGAATCCGCGCTCCGACAGGAGAACAAGCCCGTATGGTGATGACGGCGGGGCGCCCTCCGTACGAAGATGTCCGCATGTCAGAGACCCTCCACAGCGACAGCGCAGCCCTTCTGCCCCGCCAGGTCGCCGACGCCTACGTCGACGAGCTCATCGCCATCAACCCGATCATCGGCACCTACCTCGGTGTCGCCGCCAGTTCCGGCAAGCTCCCGGACTTCTCGCCCGCCGGCCGTGCCGCGGCCGCCCGGCTGTCGCGCGAGACCCTCGCGCGGCTCGACGAGGCCGAGCGGCTGCCCGGCGCCGACACCGACGCCGAGCGGCGCTGCGGCCGTCTGCTGCGCGAGCGCCTGAACGCCGAACTCGCCGTCCACGAGGCCGACGAGGACCTGCGCGCCGTCAGCAACATCCACTCCCCGGCGCACGAGGTCCGCGAGGTCTTCACCCTCACCCCCGCCGACACCGAGGAGGACTGGTCCGCGATCGCCGAGCGGCTGCGCGCCGTCCCGGCCGCCTTCGACGGCTACCGCGCGTGCCTGGCCCTCGGCCTGGAGCGCGGGCTGCTCGCCGGCCCGCGCCCCACCGCCACCTTCATCGGCCAGCTCACCACCTGGGCCGGCCAGGACGGCGACGGGGAACGGGACTTCTTCGGCGCGTTCGTCTCCGCCGGCCCCGACGCCCTGCGCGCCGAGCTCGACGGGGCCGCCGCGACCGCCACCGCGGCCGTGGCCGAACTCCGCGACTGGATGCGCGACGTGTACGCCCCGGCCGTCGCCGGCGCCCCGGACCCGGTGGGCCGCGAGCGCTACGCCCGCTGGTCGCGCTACTTCAACGGGACCGACCTGGACCTGGACGAGGCGTACTCCTACGGCTGGGCCGAGTACCACCGCCTGCTCGGGGAGATGAAGGCCGAGGCGGCCAAGATCCTCCCGGACGAGCCGAACCCGTGGAACGTGCTGCGCCACCTGGACGAGCACGGCACCCACATCGAGGGCGTGGACGAGGTCCAGGCCTGGCTGCAGGGCCTGATGGACGAGGCCATCGAGAACCTCGACGGCACCCACTTCGAGCTCGCCGAGCGGGTCAAGCGGGTCGAGTCCAAGATCGCCCCCTCGGGCGGCGCGGCGGCCCCGTACTACACCAACCCGTCGGAGGACTTCTCCCGCCCGGGCCGCACCTGGCTGCCCACGATGGGCCAGACCCGCTTCCCCGTGTACGACCTGGTCTCCACCTGGTACCACGAGGGCGTTCCCGGCCACCACCTCCAGCTGGCCCAGTGGACGCACGTGGCCGACCAGCTCTCGCGCTACCAGGCGAGCGTCGGTCTCGTCAGCGCCAACGCCGAGGGCTGGGCGCTGTACGCGGAGCGCCTGATGGACGAGCTGGGCTACCTCAAGGACGCCGAGCAGCGCCTGGGTTACCTGGACTGCCAGATGATGCGCGCCGCGCGCGTGATCGTGGACATCGGCATGCACCTGGGGCTGGAGATCCCGGCGGACTCGCCGTTCCACCCGGGCGAGCGGTGGACGGTGGACCTGGCGCAGGAGTTCTTCGGGCGGCACAGCGGCCGGCCGGCGGACTTCATCGAGAGCGAGGTGACCCGCTACCTGTCGATGCCGGGACAGGCCATCGGCTACAAGCTGGGCGAGCGCGCCTGGCTGCTGGGCCGGGACAACGCCCGCGCCGCGCGCGGCGAGTCCTTCGACCTGAAGGCCTGGCACATGGCGGCGCTGTCGCAGGGTTCGCTGGGTCTGGACGACCTCGTGGACGAGCTCTCGCGGCTCTGATCCCTCCCGGACGCGCCGACGGCCGCCCGCTCCCCCTCGGAAGGGGAGGCGGGCGGCCGTCGTACGCGGGGGCGGTTCAGCAGCCGCAGTCGTCGGAGTCGGTCGGGGCGGTCAGCGGGTCGGCCTCGGCGCGCTGCTGCGGGCCCTCCCAGGTCTCGACCTCGAAGCCCTCGCGGATCCAGTACTCGATGCCGCCCAGCATCTCCTTGACCTGGAAGCCGAGTTCGGCCAGGGCGAGGGCGGAGCGGGTGCCTCCGTTGCAGCCCGGGCCCCAGCAGTAGGTGACCACGGGGAGGTTCTTGTCGAGGAGCTTCTCGGCCTGTTCGGGGATCAGCGCGGTGGGCAGGTGGACCGCGCCGGGCACGTGGGCCTGGTCCCAGGACGGGGTGGAGCGGGAGTCGACGAGCTGGAAGCCGAGGTCGGCCCCCTGCTCGCGGTGCGCCTTGAAGGCCGCGGCGACGTCGGACACGTCCGCGTGGAAGGCCAGGCTGGCCGCGAAGTAGGCGGCGGCCGCGGCCGGGCTGGCCGGGGGGACCCGGAGCACGGGGTTGGCGGGGGCGGGGGCGGTCGTGGTGTTCGTCGTCGTCATGGCTCAAAATCTACGAACCCCTGATCATTCCGGGAAGTGGGATTCCCCGGCCTTCGCCTTGTCCGGCCGGGGAATCCCCTGCTAGACCTCCGCCATGACCGGATATTCCCCCGACGCCACCGACTGGCGCATCCTGGCGGTCCTCCAGCAGGACGGCCGGGCCAGCTTCACCGAACTCGCCCGTGCCGTGTCCATGTCCGCGAGCGCCGTCACCGAGCGGGTCCGCCGGATGGAGGAGGCCGGGATCATCACCGGCTACACGGCCGTCGTGGACCACGAAAAGCTCGGCAAGGCGATCCTGGCGCTGGTGCGGCTGCGCTATCCGCACGGCAACTACAAGCCGTTCCACGACTTCCTGGAGGCGACCCCGGAGATCCTGGAGGCCCACCACGTCACCGGCGACGACTGCTTCGTCCTCAAGGTGGCCGCCCGTTCGATGGCGCACCTGGAGGAGGTCACGGGCCGGATCGCGGGCCTCGGCCCCGTGACGACCAGCATCGTGTACTCGTCCCCGCTGGCGCGCCGGCCGCTCAGTCCGTGACCCCGGCGGTGCGGTGGCGCACCACGGAGCCGCCGCGCTGCTTGACGATCTCCAGCTGGGCCTGGACCCGGGTGCGCAGGTCGCCGACGTGGCTGACGATGCCGACGCTGCGGTCGCGTTCGCGCAGCGAGTCCAGGACGTCGAGGACCTCGTCGAGGGCCTGGTCGTCGAGGCTGCCGAAGCCCTCGTCGATGAAGAGGGTGTCCAGGCGCATGCCGCCCGCCTCGTCGGTGACCACGTCGGCCAGGCCCAGGGCCAGGGCGAGCGAGGCGAAGAAGGTCTCGCCGCCCGAGAGGGTGGCGGTGTCGCGTTCGCTGCCGGTCCAGGAGTCCACCACGTGCAGCCCCAGGCCGGAGCGGCCGCGACCGCTCGCCCGGGCGTCGGAGTGGACGAGGGTGTAGCGGCCGCCGGACATGCGCAGCAGGCGTACGGTCGCGGCGGCGGCGACCTGCTCCAGCCGGGCGGCCAGCACGTACGACTCCAGCCGCATCTTGCGCTCGTTGTCGGCGGAGGTCCCCGCGGTGAGCCCGGCGAGGCGGGCCACGCGCTCGTAGGCCTCGCGCAGCGGGCCCAGGGCGCGCAGTTCCTGTTCGACCTGGCGGGAGAGCCGGTCCAGTTCGGCGCAGCGGACGCGGGCGGCGTCCACGGCCGAGGCGGCGGTGCGCAGCCGGGCGGCGGCCCGTTCCCCGGCGGCCTCGGCCGCGGCCGCGTCGGCCGGGGGCAGGGCGGCAGCCGCGGCGGTGTCGGTCTCGGCGCGCCGGTCGGCGAGCATCGCCTCCTCGGCCTGCCAGGCGTCCAGGCGGTGCTGGAGGGCGGTGCGCTCGTACTCGGGGAGCACGGCCTCGGCGGCCGCCTCGGTGGTGTCGAAGCCGGCCTTGAAGGCGGCGTCGGCGAGCCGGTCGTCGGCCTCCTTCAGCCGGGCGGTGGTCTCCTCGGCGCGGCGCAGGGCGGCGGCGGCCGTGGTGACCATCCGGATGCGGTCCTCCAGGGTGCGGGCACGGGCCGCGACGCTGGGCGAGTCGCCCCGGACGAGGACGAGTTCGGCTTCGAGGGCGGCCTGTTCCTCGTCAAGGGCCTCGCGCCGGGAGGCCCGGGCGGCGGCCCGGCGCTCGGCCTCGAGCCGGTCGGAGCTGCGCGCCTCGTGCTCCCGTTCGGCGCGGGCGAGGCGTTCGCGGGCCGTGTGGAGTCCGGCGGCCTCGGCGTGGGCGGTGGCGTGGCGGGCGCTCAGGTCGGCGGTGAGGGCGAGGAGTTCGGCGGTGGTGGCGTCGCCCGCGGCGCCGGCCGCCTCGGCCTCGGCCTCCCGGACGGCGGCGAGGCGCCGTTCGGCGGCCGTCCGGCGTTCCTCGGCCTGCTCGAAGCGGGCGTGGGCGGCGTCCTCGGCGGCCCGGTCCACATGGCCGGGGGCGGGGCGGGCCGGAGCGGGATGCTGCGCCGATCCGCACACCGTGCAGGGCTCCCCCGGGGTCAGGGCGGCGGCCAGCTCGGCGGCGATGCCGCGCAGCCGGGCCTCCTTGAGGTCCAGCCAGCGCTCCTTGGCGGCGAACGACTCCTCGCGTGCGGAGTCCAGCTCTGCGGCGGCGGCTGCGGCGTCGGCGGCGAGGGAGTCACGGCGCCGGGCGGCGGCCAGCTGCGTCCGGGCGGGCTCCAGCCGGCCCGCGAGCTGCTCGGCGAGGGTGAGGGCCTGCTGGGCGGCGTCGACCCGCTCCTGCAGGGCGGCGCGGGTGGCCTCCCAGCGGGCCAGCCACTCGGCGGACTCCTGGTGCTGCTCGTCGGCGTCACGGGACTCGCGCTCCAGCGTGGCCCGCTCGCGGCCGATCTCGGCGCTGCGCTGTTCCGCCCGCTGGGCGGCGCCGGCCGCGCCGAGGTCCTCGCGCAGGCGCTGCTCGACGGCGCCGAGCTGCTCGGCGCCCGCCCCGGCGAGGGCGGGGGGCAGCTCCGCCCGGGCCAGGCTCTCGGCGTGCGCGGCGGTGAGGTGGGCGGCGGCCGCGGCCCCGCGCAGTTCCAGGGCGGGGGCCACGAGGGCGCCCCGGCGGGCCCGGTCCAGCAGCTCCCGCACCCGGGCGCGCTCCGGCTCGGCCTGCGCCAGCAGGTCGGCCCGGCGGGCGGTTTCGGCGTGGCGGCGCTGGAGCCGGTCGAGTTCCCGGGCCTCGTCAGCGGCGCGCCGGGCCGCGGCGTGCCGTCCCTCGGCGGCCGCCAGGGCATACTCGGCGACGGTGAGCCGCTCGCGGGCGGAGCAGCGGGCGACGGCGGCCCAGGCCCGGACGGCGCCGGCGAGGCCGGGGTCGCCGGGCTGGTGGGCGGGCAGGGGCCAGGCCCGCAGGTCGGCGCTGTCCCCGGCGGCCTGGGCGAGGCGCTGGGCGGCGGCGAGCACCTTCTCGTCGCCGGCCCGCACCTTGGCCTCGGCGGCCCGGCGGCGTTCGGCGAGCAGGGTTTCGACGGCGGCGAAGCGGCGGGTGTCGAAGAGGCGGCCGAGGAGCCGGCCGCGGGCTTCGGCGCCGGCCCGCAGGAACTGGGCGAACTCGCCCTGCGGGAGGAGGACCACCTGGCAGAACTGCTCGCGGCTCATGCCGAGGAGCTGTTCGATCTCCTCGCCGATCTCCTGGTGGGAGCGGCTGAGCGCGGTCCAGCCCGCCCCGGTGTGCTCGCGCAGCCAGGACTGGGCCTTGTCCTTGGTGGTGCCGGTGCCGCGCTTCTTGGGGCGGTCCTGTTCGGGGCGGCGGGTGATCTCGAGGCGGCGGCCGCCCACGGTGAGTTCGAGGGTGACCTCGGTCGGGGTGCCGGGGGCGGCGTGGTCGCTGCGCAGGGTGGTGCCGGGGGCCTGGCGCGAGCCGGGCACGGAGCCGTACAGGGCGTAGCAGACGGCGTCGAGCACGGAGGTCTTGCCGGCGCCGGTGGGGCCGTGCAGCAGGAAGATCCCGGCGCCGGAGAGGGCGTCGAAGTCGATGCTCTGGGGTGCGGCGAAGGGTCCGAAGGCGGTGATCTCCAGCCGGTGCAGCCTCATCGGCCGGCCTCCAGACGGCCGTCCTCGGCCCGTACGTCCTCGAACGCGCCGCGCAGGACGGCCCGTTCGGCCTCGTCGGCGGTGCCGCCTCCGCGGACGTGGGCGACGAAGTCCTCGGCGATCTCCTGGTCGCTGCGGCCCCGCAGGCGCTGGGCGTAGGAGGCGTCGCCGTCGTCCTGGCGGCCCTCGGGTTCGAAGGCGAGGCTGAGGGTGTGGGGGAAGCGGGCGGTGAGCCGGGCCATGGGGTCCTGGGGGCGGACGGGGTCGGTGAGGACGGCCTCGATCCAGCTGTCCTCGCGGCCGGTGAGCGCGGGGTCGTCCAGAAGGTCCTCCAGGCGGCCGCGGAGCCGGGCGAGCGGGCGGGGGACGGGGGTGTCGAGCCGTTCGGCGGTGATCTCCCCGGCGGGGCCGAGTTCGACGAGCCACATGCTCTTGCGGTGGTCGGCCTCGGAGAAGGAGTAGGCGAGCGGGGAACCGGAGTAGCGGACCCGTTCGTTGATCGTCTGGCAGCCGTGGAGGTGGCCGAGGGCCGCGTAGTCGACGCCGTCGAAGACGCGGGCGGGTACGGCCTCGACCCCGCCGACGGCGATGTCGCGTTCACTGTCGCTGGCCTGCCCGCCGGTGACGAAGGCGTGCGCGAGGACGACGGAGCGGGTGCCCTCGGGCCGGCCGGCCAGGTCGGCGCGGATCCGGTCCATGGCGGCGCCGAGGACGGCCTCGTGGCTGACCTTCTCCGTGGCGAACTCGTCCTTGACCAGGGCCGGTTCGAGGTACGGCAGCCCGTAGAGGGCGACGTCGCCGTGCGCGTCGGCCAGCAGCACGGGGGCGGCGCAGCCCGCCGGGTCGGTCCTGAGGTGGATCCCGGCCCGGCCGATGAGTCCGGCGCCGACGCCGAGCCGGCGGGCGGAGTCGTGGTTGCCGGAGATCATCACGGTGGGCACGCCGAGGTCGGCGAGCCGGTGCAGCGCCCGGTCGTAGAGCTCGACGGCGGGCAGCGGGGGCACGGCCCGGTCGTAGACGTCCCCGGCGACGAGGACCGCGTCGACCCCGTGTTCGCGCACGGTCTCGACGAGGTGGTCGACGAAGGCGGCCTGGGCTCCGAGCATGTTCACGCGGTGGAACGACCGGCCGAGGTGCCAGTCGGAGGTGTGCAGGAACTTCACTCGACCGCTCCGACCCGCACGTCCGCTCTCCTCCACGCCTGCCGCCCGCACCGGCGCACCCCTGCGCGCCGGCCATCCAAGGTAACCCGTCCCCGCCCCCGCCCCGGCCGCCTGCGCCCGGACTCAGCCCTCCCCGTAGGCCTCTCCGCCGAGTGCGAACCCGGCGGTTCCCGCGGTGACGTCGTTGAGCCACGCCCGGAAGGACTCCACGTCCGCCTCGGGCAGGCCGATGTCGATCGAGACGGCCTCCCCGTAGCGCACGTCCAGCACGGCGCGGCCGGTGGAGCGCAGGTCGTTCTGCGTCTTGCCGGCCCGCTGGTGGTCGACCGTGACGGTGGCCAGCCGGTAGCGGTGGCGGGTGACGGTACCGAGCGCGTCGAGGGCCTCCCCGACGACCCCGCCGTACGCCCGGATCAGCCCGCCCGCACCGAGCTTCACGCCGCCGTAGTACCGGGTGACGACGGCGACGGCGTAGCGCACGTCGCGCCGGGTGAGCATCTGCAGCATGGGCACACCGGCGGTACCGCCCGGCTCCCCGTCGTCGCTGGCCTTCTGGATGGAGGCGTCGGCGCCGATCACGTAGGCGAAGCAGTTGTGCGTGGCGGTGGGGTGCTCGCGCCGGATGCGCGCGATGAACTCCTGCGCCTCCTGCTCGGTCGCGGCGGGCGCGAGCGAACAGAGGAAGCGCGACCGGTTGATCTCGGCCTCGTGCGACCCCTCACGGGCCACCGTCTCGTACTGGTCTGCCTTCACCGCTCCACCCTACGGGGAATCGGGCTGGGGTCCTTTTCGTTGATCCGGCGGAACCGGTGGGACCATCCGCCGGGGCAGGCGGCAGCAGGAGGCGGCACGTGTACGGCGATCAGGAGACCATCCGCAGGATCCTCACCGAGCTCGGCGACACCTGGGCGGTGGTGGGGCTGTCCAACAACGAGGACCGGGCGGCCTACGGTGTGGCCAAGGTGCTCCAGCGGTTCGGCAAGCGCGTCGTGCCCGTCCACCCGAAGGCGGAGACGGTGCACGGGGAGCCGGGCTACCCCTCGCTGGAGGCCATCCCCTTCAAGGTGGACGTGGTGGACGTCTTCGTGAACAGCACGCTGGCCGGTGAGGTCGCGGACGAGGCGGTCGCCGCCGGGGCCGAGGCCGTCTGGTTCCAGCTGAACGTGATCGACGAGGCCGCCTTCGCCCGGACCCGCGAGGCCGGGCTGGCGATGGTGATGGACCGCTGCCCCGCCATCGAGATTCCGGCGCTCTAGCCCCCGTCAGCGGTGGCCGTCCGCCCCCTGCACGGGCGGGATCGAGACGGCCATGGTCATCTCCA
Source organism: Streptomyces sp. 3211.6 (assembly GCF_003634815.1). NCBI lineage: Bacteria > Bacillati > Actinomycetota > Actinomycetes > Kitasatosporales > Streptomycetaceae > Streptomyces > Streptomyces sp. 3211.6. The sequence goes on from NZ_RBXC01000001.1 coordinate 1,522,764, forward strand.
TCGCCACCGCGCCCTCGTTGCGGTAGGCGTGCGGGACGTTCGCCTCGAAGGAGACGGCGCCGCCGGCCGGCACCACGTGCCGGGCGTCGGCGACCTCGAGGGTCAGCTCTCCCTCCGTGACGTGCAGCATCTCGAACGTTCCCGCCGGGTGCGGGTCGGATGAGGTGCCGTCGCCGGGCTCCAGCCGGTAGGTCCACATCTCCACCGGGCCGCGCCGGTCGTCGCCCAGCAGCATGCGCGCCTCGCTGCCCGGTTCGCCGGACCACATCCGGACCCCCTGCCCCGGGAGCACCACGTGCACCTGCGGGCTGCGGTCGTGGTCGAGCAGGGTGGTGATGCTCACCCCGAGGGCGTCGGCCAGTTTGACCGTGGTGCCGACGCTCGGGTTCGTACGGGCCTGCTCGATCTGGATGATCATGCCGCGGCTGACCCCCGCGCGGGCCGCGAGCGCGTCCAGGGTGAAACCGCGCTCCCCGCGCCACCGCTTGAGGTTCCGGGCGAGCGCCTGGGTGAGCTGTTCGAGATCCGACACCATTCCGTCCAATATTTTGGATGACACAGTTCAACAGACTGAACTAACCTGCGGTGTATTCGATGCTGCACTCCACCGTTCACCGAACTGTACTGCGAGGTCCTGCCATGACCGCCCTCTTCGCCCTGGCCACAGCCCTGCTCTGGGGCCTCGCCGACTTCGGCGGCGGGCTGCTGACGCGCCGCCTTCCGGCGCTCACGGTGGTCGTGGTCTCGCAGATCGCCGCCGTCCTCGTGCTCGGCTCCGTCGTCCTCGCCACCGGCGCCTGGCGGGAGGCCGGCCCGCAGCTGTGGTTCGCGGTGGCGGCGGGCCTGGTCGGACCGGCGGCGATGCTCAGCTTCTACAAGGCGCTCGCCCTGGGCCCGATGGGCGTGGTCTCGCCGCTGGGCTCCGTCGGTGTCGTCGTGCCGGTCGGGGTGGGGCTGGTGCTCGGCGAGCGGCCGGGGGCGGGCCAGTTCGCGGGGATCGCGGTGGCCGTGGTCGGCATCGTGCTCGCGGGCGGACCCGAGCTGCGCGGCGCGCCCGTCCAGCGGCAGGCGGTGGTCCTGACCCTGGTCGCCGCCTTCGGCTTCGGCGCGGTGATGGCGCTGATCTCGCAGGCCTCCACCACCGTCACCGGACTGTTCCTCGCGCTGTTCGTCCAGCGGGTCACCAACGTCGCCGTCGGCGGGTCCGCCCTGTGGGCGCAGACCCGGCGCGGCGTCCCGGCACTGCCGGAGGGCACCGGCCCGCACGTCCTGTGGGGGCTGCTGCCCGCGCTGGTGTTCGTGGGCCTGGCGGACGTCGCGGCCAACGGCACCTACTCGCTCGCCGCGCAGAACGGCCCCGTCACGGTGGCCGCCGTGCTCTCCTCGCTCTACCCGGTGGTCACGGCTCTCGCCGCCTTCGCCGTGCTCAGGGAGCGGCTGCGCAGCATCCAGGCGGCGGGCGCCGGCCTGGCCCTGGCCGGCACGGTCCTGCTGGCGGCCGGCTGAGCCCGGAACCGTCGTCGGCCCTCGTCGGCTCACCACCGCTCCACGGGCCTCCCTCGGCGGTACGAACCCACGCCGCGCCCGGCCGGACCGAGGCCGGCCGGGCCGAGGCCGCGGGCCTGCGCCCCGCACCGCCGGGCCCGGCGCCGCCCGGACCGCGCCGACGGGGCGCTACTGCTCCGCGGCCTCCGCCAGCGCCGCCAGGCCGCGCAGCTGCGCCGAGGTCACCCCGTCGGGGATCGGCACCGGCGCCGGGGTGCGCAGCGGCGGCTGCCAGCCCGTCTCCGGCTCCCAGCGGCGCACGATCCGGGCCGGGGCCCCCGCCACCACGGCGTGGTCCGGCACCTCTCCCCGTACGACGGCCCCCGCGGCCACCACCACGTTGCGGCCCAGCTTCGCCCCGGGGAGGATCACCGCCCCCGTGCCCAGCCAGCAGCCCGGGCCGATCTCCACCGGGGCACTGCGCGGCCACTGCTTGCCGACGGGCTCGTGCGGGTCGTCGTAGCTGTGGTTGGTGGAGGTGATGTAAACCCCGGGCCCGCAGAACGTGTCGTCGCCGATGCTGATGCGGGCGTCCGCGATGACGTGGCTGCCCCGGCCGAGGACCACGCCGTTGCCCAGGACCAGTACGGGGTCGGGGCCGAGGTCGAGGTCGGGCATCATCCCGGCGGTCAGCGTGACCTGCTCGGCGATGATGCAGTGGCCGCCCATCCGGATCCACGGCTCGCCGAAGACGGTGCCCTGGGGGAAGGCGAGCCGGGTGCCGTCGCCGATGGCCCCGAACCGCAGCCTGCCCGGGTTCTGCGCGGTGACCGCGCCGGCCTGCTGCATCCAGCGCCAGCCCGCGTGGACCGCGCGGCTGGCGACGCGGCGGCGCAGGGCGGCCAGGGATGAGAACGTGTTCTGGTTCTTCGGCACCCGGCCACGGTAGTGGGCCGCGCGGCGGACGTCGGGACCGCGTTCCTGTGATCTTCACCCCATCGCCGCCCGAGGGCGGCCCGTGCCCTACCGTGCCGGTAGCGCGGCATCCGGAAACAGAGGGAAACGATCATGACGAACCACACGGGCCACACGGGCCACACGGGCCAAGGTGGTCAGGCCGGTCAGGGAGCTCTCATCGCGGCCGTGGGCGACCGTCGGCCGTCCGTGGACCCGACCGCGTTCACCGCCCCGACCTCGGTCGTGGTCGGCGACGTCACCCTGGGCGCCGGCGCCAGCGTCTGGTACTCGGCGGTGCTGCGCGGCGACTGCGGCCCGATCACGCTGGGCGCCGACAGCAACGTCCAGGACAACTGCACGCTGCACGTGGACCCCGGCTTCCCGGTGTCCGTCGGCGAGCGGGTCTCCATCGGCCACAACGCCGTCGTGCACGGCTGCACCGTGGAGGACGACTGCCTGATCGGAATGGGCGCGACCGTGCTGAACGGGGCCGTGATCGGTGCCGGTTCGCTGGTGGCGGCGCAGGCCCTGGTCCCCCAGGGGATGGTGGTCCCGCCCGGCTCACTGGTCGCGGGCGTGCCGGCCAAGGTGCGGCGGGAGCTCACCGCCGAGGAGCGCGAGCACATCAAGGTGAACGCCGCGATGTACACGGAGCTGGCGCAGCAGCACCGGGCCTCGGTGACCCCGGAGTCCTGACGCCGCCGGGCTCCCGGGGCGGGCGGCCCCGGGAGCCGTGGGTCAGTCCGCGGCGCCCGCCGGGGCGGTCACCCGCTGGGCCGCTTCCGCGCGGGCGGCGGCCGCGGCCTTCTTCATCCGGCCGCGGACCACCAGCGTGACGACGAGCCCGAGCAGCAGGGCCGCCACCAGGGCCAGCCAGGAGAACCGCTTCAGCCACGGCTCCGCCACGATGCCGACGGTGTAGATGACCGCCGTGGTGCCGCCGGCCCAGAGGATGCCGCCGAGGACGTTGGCGATCAGGAAGCGCCAGTACGGCATGCGCAGCACACCCGCGAGCGGCCCGGCGAAGATCCGCAGCAGGGCCACGAACCGGCCGAAGAAGACGGCCCACATCCCCCACCGGTCGAACGAGCGCTCCGCCACGGCCACCTGCTCCGGCCCGAAGTGCTTCGGGAACCGCCGGCCCAGCTTCTCCAGCAGCGGCTTGCCGCCGCGCCGCCCGATCGCGTACCCGATGGAGTCGCCGACGATCGCCCCCGCGATCGCGCAGAGCCCCAGGACCACGGGGTCGATGTGCCCTTGCTGCGAGGCCAGCAGGGCCGCGCTCACGAGGATGATCTCTCCGGGCAGCGGGATGCCCAGGCTCTCCAGTCCGATGACCAGACCCACCAGGAGATAGACACTGATCGCCGGAATCGTCTCCAGCCATTCCTGGACGTGCACCGGTTCGCCCTCCCTCGTCGTCACCGGCGCGCCCGGGGGACACGCCGAACGAGCAGCCTATCCGCTCCCCACCACAGGCTTTGCCCGCAGCACGGGTTCCCGGGGCGAACGACCGGCGAACACCTCACGACGACCTGAACCGCACGGTGGGCGCGCGGCGCGCGCCAGGCGGCCGCCCGCCCCGCTACGTCACCGCCCCGCTACCGGCCCGTCAGGCGGTGGCGTTGGGACGCAGCGTCCAGACCACGGTCATCTCGCCCGTGACGGCCTCGTCCTCGCGCTGGATCGCGATGGTGACCGGGAACTCCGGGCGGCCGCCCGCGTCGAGCTCGGCGACGACCTCGGAGGCCGGGCGGCCGAGGGTGGCGGTGGCCGTCACGACGCCCTTGGCGAGCTTCTTGTAGCCGATCTCGGCCTTGACGGCCAGCGGCACCGCGCGCGAGAGCTGGTCGCCGAAGGCGGCCAGGACGATCGCGCCGCTCGCGGACTCGGCCAGGGTGAACATCGCGCCGGCGTGCGGGCCGCCGACGTGGTTGTGGAAGTCCGGCTGGTCCGGGAGCCGGACGACGGCGCGCTCCGCGGTGGTCTCCAGGAACTCGAGGTTGAGGGTGCGGGCCATCGGCACGGTCTGGGCGAGCAGTTCGCCCACGTTCATCTGTTCTGCGCTCATGGCACGCGATGTTACCCACGAGTAGATGAACTTGGCCAGAGCCTGCGAGGGGGCGGACGTGGCTCCCGCAGGCCGCTCCCACTATGGTTACCGGCCATGTGGCCAGGACAGCAGCAGCCGCCCGGGGGACAGCAGGGCCCCCAGGACGCGCAACAGAACCCGTACCAGCAGCAGCCGGGACAGCCGAACCCGTACCAGCAGCAGCCCCAGCCGGGTTTCGGTCAGCAGCAGCCCGGCTACGGCTACCCCCAGGCGGGCGGTTACCAGACCCCGCCGCCGGTCCAGCCGTGGGGTCAGCCCACCCCGCAGCCGCCCGCACCGCGGGCTTCCGGCGGGAGCCCGTTCTCGACGAAGACCGTGGCCATCGTGGCCGCCTCGGCGGTCGTCGTGACGGCGGCCGCGACCGGAGCCTTCGTGCTCACCCGGGACGACAAGGGGAGCAACCAGGCGAGCAACAAGCCGGCCGCCGCCTCCTCCGCGCCCGCCACCTCGGCCGCACCGCCCGCCCCGAGCGACAACCCGCGCGGCGGCGGCGACGCCAAGCCCGTCATCCCGGGCTGGAAGGTGGTCATGAACCCGAAGCACGGCACCGCCTTCGACGTCCCGCCGGAGTGGAACGTGGCCGGCTCCGGGGTGATCGCCGGCTTCGAGGACACGAAGAAGGGCGACGGCTCCCCTCTCGTCACCTTCTCCGCACCCGCCTTCCTCAAGGAGGACTGGTGCAAGGTGGACTCCAACAAGGACGGCAAGGAGGAGAGCACCGGGCTGGCCGGCACCGGCACCAAGGGCGGCCAGGGCGCCAAGGACACGGCCGGGGCCGCACACAGCGAGGCGGGCACCTGGGTGTTCGCCGCCTTCTCGCAGAAGCTCCCCGAGGACAGGGTCAAGATCTCCCCGTCCAAGGAGTTCACGACCCTCTCCGGCCTCAAGGGGCACTACGCGACGGCGACCGTCAGCGACATCCCCAAGGAGAACAAGTGCTCCACGGACGGCAAGAGCATCGCCTTCAGCTTCCGCAACTCCAAGGGTGACTTCGCCAGCTGGGTCCTGTGGAGCGCGGCCGGGGTCCCCGGCGAGGTGGACCAGGCCACCGAGGAGAAGATCATGAGCTCGGTCCGCCTCCTCGGCAACTGACCTCACGCACCACCCCACCCCCGGGCCGATTATCCGTTTTCCGGTTATTCGTTTGGATTCTCGGCCCGGGGCAGGGATAGTCCCCGGGTGAGCTCTCCCCCCGCCGGCTTCCCCGCCCCCTCACGCCGCCTGCCCTCCTGGGCGGGCCGCAACTACGCCCTGCTGACCGGCGCCGCGGTCGTGACGAACCTCGGCAGCCACGGAGCGCTCATCGCCTCCGCCTTCGCCGTCATGGACGCGGGCGGCTCCGGCGGCGACGTCGGCCTCGTCGCGGCGGCCCGTACGCTGCCCCTCGTCCTCTTCCTGCTCGTCGGCGGCGCCCTCGCCGACCGGCTCCCGCGCCACCGCGTGATGGTCGCGGCCAACGCCCTCAACTGCCTCTCGCAGGCCGCTTTCGCGGTGCTGGTCCTCACCGGCGAGCCCCGGCTGTGGCAGATGATGCTGCTCACCGCCCTCTGCGGCACCGGCACGGCGTTCTTCAACCCGGCCGCCGAGGGGATGCTCCTCTCCAGCGTCTCGGGCGAGCACTCCAACCGCGCGTTCGCGCTCTTCCGGATGGCGATGAACGGCGCGGGCATCGGCGGCGCGGCCCTGGGCGGCGCCCTGATCGCGGCGATCGGCCCCGGCTGGGTCCTGGCCGTGGACGCGGCCGCCTTCGCCGTCGCGGGCGCCCTGCGCGCCTTCCTCGACGTCGGCCACATCGCCGAACGGCCCCCGGGCGGGGGCCTGCTGGCCGACCTGCGCGAGGGCTGGGTGGAGTTCCGCTCCCGGGCCTGGCTGTGGAGCATCGTGCTCCAGTTCTCCGTCGTCGTCGCCGTCGTCGGGGCCGCGGAGTCGGTGTACGGGCCCCTCGTCGCCCGCGACCGGCTGGGCGGGCCGGCCCCCTGGGGGGTGGCCCTGGCCTTCTTCGGCCTGGGCACGATCGCCGGGGCCGTCCTGATGATGCTGTGGAAGCCGCGCCGCCTGCTGCTGGTCGGCACCCTGTGCGTGTTCCCGCTGGCGCTGCCCTCGGCGGGCCTCGCGGTCCCGCTGCCCGCCTGGGGGCTGTGCGCGGTGATGCTCGTCAGCGGCACCGCCGTCGAGGTGTTCGGCGTGAACTGGATGACGACGATGCACCAGGAGATCCCCGAGGAGAAGTTCTCCCGGGTCTCCGCCTACGACTGGTTCGGCTCGCTCTCCCTGCTCCCCCTGGCCACCGCCCTGGCCGGCCCGGCCGAGACCGTCTTCGGGCGCACCCCGGCCCTGTGGGGCTGCGCGGCCCTGGTGATCGTCCCCACGGCCCTGGTCCTCCTCGTTCCGGAGGTCCGCCACATCACCCGCAGGCCGGTCCCCGACAAGTCCGCCGCGGCCGGGTCCAGCCTCGCCGGCGTGTGAACCCCCACCCGTCACTGCGCCCGTCCACACGCGTGACCCCCGCCCGTCACCCGACGCTGAACGCCCCCTCCGGCGGCTCCGGCGAAGCGACGGCATCGGCGTCCGCCACCGCGACCGCGCCCCGCATGAACCGCCGCAGCCCCTCCCCTGTCTCCACCCGCGCCGCGAACGCGTCCCCGGCACACCGCCGGGCCAGAGCGGCCACCGGCAGCGGGGCGTCGGAGGCCAGCAGCACCGCGTTGCCGAAGCGCCGCCCGCGCAGCACCCCCGGCTCGGCGATCAGCGCGAGCTCCCCGAACACGGCGGCGAAATTGGCCAGCTGGGCCTTGAGGAAGCCGAACGGCGCCCCGTCGGCCAGGTTCGCCGCGTAGAGGCCGCCGGGCCGCAGCACCCGGGCGGCCTGCCGGGCGTACTCCACCGAGGTCAGCTGGGCCGGTACCCGCGAGCCCCCGAACACGTCGGCGACCAGGACGTCCGCGCTCGCCCCCGGGGCCCGCTCCAGCCAGGCCCGGGCGTCGGCGGCGTGCACCTCCACCCGCGCCGCGGCCGCCAGCGGCAGGTGCTGCGCCACCAGCTCCACCAGCCCCGCGTCGAACTCGACCACGGTCTGGCGGGAGCCCGGCCGGGCCGCCGCCGCGTAGCGGGGCAGGGTCAGCGCGCCGCCGCCCAGGTGCAGCAGGTCCAGCGCCACCCCCGGTTCGGCCGCGCAGTCCAGTACGTGCGCGAGGCGCCGCACGTACTCGAACTCCAGGTGCTCCGGCTCGTCGAGGTCCACGTAGGACTGCGGAGCCCCGTTCACGGTGAGCAGCCAGGCCCGCTCCCGGTCCACGTCCGGCATCAGCTTGGCGGTGCCCTGGGCCGTTTCCCGGATCACCGGGATCTGTTCGTCGCTCACCCCACCATTGTCGGGCCCGCCGCAGGCCCCCTCAGGCCGACGTCCAGACGGCGGCCGCCTCGGCCACGTGCGCGGCGGCCTGGGCCAGCCCCGCCCGCGCCGCGGGGGCCCGCCGGGCGGGGTCGAGCAGGTTGCGGCCGAAGGCCTTGCGGGCCTCCGGGGACGAGACGATCAGCAGCACCCGGGCACCCTCGGCCCGCAGCCGCTCGGCCTGCTGGACGGGAGAGGGGAGCTTCCCCACGCCGACGGGCAGCGGGGCGAGGATCACCACGCGCCGGTAGCCGGCCGCCAGGTCGGCGTTGACGGCGGAGCGGACGCCGCCGTCCACGTACCGGCGGCCGTCGATGGTGACGGGCGGCCAGACCCCGGGCACGGCGCAGCTCGCCGCGACGGCGTCCACCAGCCCGGCCCCGCGCTCCCGGTCGAAGAGGGCGCTCTCGCCGGTCAGCGCGTCGACGGCGGTGACGACCAGCCGCCGCTCGGGCCACTCGTGCGAGACGAGCCGGGCCGCCAGGACCGCGCGCCGCTCCGCCTCGTCGGGGGTGTCGGCGGCGAGGGCGATGGTGCCGACCCGCCTGCCGTACTCGGCGGCGTCGCGCGAACGGACCATGGCGAGGGCGTACCGGGCGATCAGGCCCGCGCCGAACTTCGCCGCGATCTCCCCGGCGGGGTCGGCGAGCTGGCGTTCGTACAGCTCGCGCGGGGTGAGCAGCCCGGAGGCGAGCTGGGCGCCGACCACCGAGCCGGCGGAGGTGCCGACGACGAGGTCGGCGCCGGTGAGGTCCACTCCGGCGCGGGCGAGCCCGTAGAGGATCCCGGACTCCCAGCCGACGCCGGTGAGCCCGCCGCCTCCGAGCACCAGTGCCGTCTCGCGTGCCGTGTCGCCGCTCATCGCCGCCCGCCCCTCGCTCCCCCCACGGGCCACCCGTGTGGTGACGGCAGTCTGGCAAAGCCGGACCGCCGCCACCACAGCCGGGGGCCGCTACCCGAGGACCTCGGTCACCGTCCCCGCGCCGACCGTGCGCCCGCCCTCGCGGATCGCGAAGCCGAGGCCCGCCTCCAGGGGCACGTCCCGGCCCAGCTCGACGGTCATGGTGACCGTCTCCCCGGGCCGGGCCACCCCGGCCGCGCCGAGGTCCACGTCCCCGACCACGTCGGCGGTGCGGATGTAGAACTGCGGCCGGTAGCCGGAGGACAGCGCCGTCGTCCGGCCGCCCTCGCGCGCGGAGAGGACGTACACCTGCGCGGTGAAGCGCCGCCGCGGAGCCACGCTGCCGGGCGCGGCGACCACGTGGCCGCGGCGCACCCCGTCACGGTGCACCCCGCGCAGCAGCAGCGCCACGTTGTCCCCCGCCTCGGCGGCCTCCATCGGCTTGCCGAAGGTCTCCAGGCCCGTGACGACGGTCTCCACGGGCTCGCCCTCGCCCCCGAGGAGCGCGACGCGGTCGCCGAGCCGGACGGTGCCGCGCTCGACGGCGCCGGTCACGACGGTGCCGCGGCCGGTGATGGTCAGGACGTTCTCGACCGGCAGCAGGAACGGCGCGTCCGTGTACCGCACGGGCGTCGGCACGTACGTGTCCACCGCGTCGAGCAGCGCCTCGATCGCCGCGGTCCAGCGCGGGTCGCCCTCCAGTGCCCCGAGCCCGGAGACCCGGACGACCGGGGCCTCGTCGCCGCCGTAGCCGTGGGCGGTGAGCAGCTCGCGGACCTCCAGCTCGACCAGGTCGGTCAGCTCCGGGTCGCCGGCGTCGGCCTTGTTGAGGGCCACCACGATGTGGTCCACCCCGACCTGCCGGGCGAGGAGCACGTGCTCGGCGGTCTGGGGCATGACCCCGTCGAGGGCGGAGACGACGAGGATGGCCCCGTCGAGCTGGGCCGCGCCGGTGACCATGTTCTTGATGTAGTCGGCGTGGCCGGGCATGTCGACGTGGGCGTAGTGGCGGGTGCCGGTCTCGTACTCGACGTGGGTGAGGTTGATGGTGATCCCGCGCCGGGCCTCCTCGGGGGCGCGGTCGATCCGGTCGAACGGCACGAAGGAGGCGCCGCCGCGCTCGGCGAGGACTTTGGTGATGGCGGCGGTGAGGGTGGTCTTGCCGTGGTCGACGTGACCCATGGTGCCGATGTTGAGGTGCGGCTTGGTGCGGGCGAAGGCCGTCTTGGCCATGGTGTCTTTCCCGTGTCTCGAAGCTGGAACGGGACCCCTGGAGCGAACCGACCCTCCCCCTGCGGGGTCCGCCGGACGATCCGGGAAGGGTCAGCTTCGTGCGCCGTCGAACGCGGCGGGTGCCGCTGCGGCGAAGGCCTCTGCCAGGGCGAGTGCCGGGGAGGCGGGGAGGGCAGCCTTCGGCGCGTCCGCGACTGCGGACGGCGCTGCGGTGAAGGCGTACCGGGACATGCCCCTGATCCTGCCCCAGGGGGCGGGGCGCGTCGAACGAATTACCGCCGGGCCGGGGTCCGTTCGCCGGCGCGGTGCGTGCTCCGGCCGTCGGGCTCCGTTCGTCCGGATGAGGCCTGGATTACGGCGGGGTGCCGCGCCGGTCGGTTAATCTCCCCGGATGTCCCTCCTCCTCGCGCCGTGGACGCGGCTGTCGCTGCTGCTCGTGCTGCTCGTGGCGGCCGGGGTCTGCGTCCTGGTCTACGAGCCCCAGCGGCTGCTCTCCCAGGGCTGGCCGACGGGGCTCCCCGTCGGCGTGGCCGTGCTGCTGTTCGCGGCCGCCTACGGGCTGTGCACGGCGGCGTTCGTGCCGCGCCCGCTGCTGAACCTCGCCGCGGGGGCGGTCTTCGGCACCTGGTTCGGCCTGGTGGCGGCCGTCGGCGGCACGGTGCTGGGGGCCGGGATCTCCTTCGGCCTGGGCCGCGCGATGGGCCAGGAGGCACTGCGCCCGTTCCTGCGCGGGCGCTGGCTGAAGGCGGCCGACGCCCAGCTGAGCGGGCACGGCTTCCGTTCCGTGCTGGCGGTCCGGATCTTCCCCGGGGTGCCGTTCGCCGCGGCCAACTACCTGGCGGCGGTGTCCCGCTGCGGCTGGCTCCCCTTCTTGCTGGCCACGGCCCTCGGTACGGTGCCCAACGCGGCCGCGTACGTGATCGCGGGAGCCAGTGCCTCCTCCCCCGGATCCCCCGCGTTCCTCGTCTCGTCCGGGTTCATCGCCGTCTCCGGGGTGGTCGCCGCCGCGGTCGCCTGGCGGGGGCGCCACCGCCTCGCGGCCCCCGCCGTGTGCGAGCCCTCGCCGGTGCACCCCCCTGTGGTCGGTGCCGCTCCGCACGGGCCCTAGCATCGGACCCGAACTGCCCGACGATCACAAGGACGAGCACCCACCGACATGAGCTGGTTCGAATCCCTAATCCTCGGTCTCGTCCAAGGTCTCACGGAGTTCCTGCCGATCTCCTCCAGCGCACACCTGCGGCTGACGGCCGCTTTCGCCGGCTGGCACGATCCGGGTTCGGCCTTCACGGCGATCACGCAGATCGGCACCGAGGCCGCCGTGCTGATCTACTTCCGCAAGGACATCGCGCGGATCGTCTCGACCTGGTTCCGCTCGCTCTACACCAAGTCGCTGCGCTCCGAACAGGACGCGCGGATGGGCTGGCTGGTCATCGTCGGCTCCATCCCGATCGGCGCCCTCGGCGTCGCGTTCAAGGACCAGATCACCGGCCCGGCCCGTGACCTGCGGCTGACCGCCACCACCCTGATCGTGATGGGCCTCATCCTCGGCTTCGCCGACTGGCTGGCCTCGCGGGACGAGCAGGGCGGCCGGCACCGGGTGGTGAAGCAGCGCAAGACGCTCAAGGAGCTGGGCGTCAAGGACGGTCTGATCTTCGGCGTGTGCCAGGCGATGGCGCTGATCCCGGGCGTCTCGCGCTCGGGTGCGACGATCTCCGGCGGTCTGCTGCTCGGCTTCACGCGTGAGGCGGCGGCCCGCTACTCCTTCCTGCTGGCCATCCCGGCCGTGCTGGCCTCGGGCGCCTTCGAGATCAAGGACGTGATCGAGACCCCCGGCCACATCACCTGGGGGCCGACGATCTTCGCCACGGTGATCGCCTTCTTCGTGGGCTACGCCGTCATCGCGTGGTTCATGAAGTTCATTTCGAGCAAGAGCTTCATGCCGTTCGTGATCTACCGGATCCTGCTCGGCATCGCGCTGTTCGTCCTGATCGGCATGGGCGTGCTGGCGGCGGAGGCGGGCGCGTCCGGCAGCTAGCCCGGCCGCGAGGACCCACGTGTGCGCGACGGAGGGCGCCCGGGAACGTTCCCGGGCGCCCTCTGCGTCGTTGTGCCCGGTGAGACCTGAACGGCGAGCGACTGGGGGTGTCCCATGGGTCGGGTGGTACTGGAGCGTTTTCCGGCCGGAAGTCCGCGCGGCAGCTGGCCCGCGGAGGAGTACGCGGCCCAGCGGATGCGCGAGGGCGTGCCGGCGGAGGTGGTGATGGACCTGGCCAGTGACGCCTTCCTGGTCGTGATCCGGAAACGGGAGGCGCATTCCGGCCACTGAGCCCCATCCGGAAGATCCCGTGGCCGCACGCCCCTTGGCCTCGTGGTCCGCCGGCCGCACACTGACCCGATGACGCAGCGTGTGGACCTGGCGACGGTGATGGACCGGCTGGCGGTCGACGAGGTGGTCTCGGGGTACGCGGCGGCCGTCGACGACGGCGACTGGGCGGCCTACCGCGCCCTGTTCACCCCCGGCGGGCGGGCCGACTACGGCTCGGCGGGCGGGATCGAGGGGCCGGCCGGGGAGGTGGCCGACTGGCTCGCGGAGACCATGCGGCTGTTCCCGGTGCGCCAGCACCTCATCGTCAACCGGCGGATCCTGCTGGAGGACCGGGACGGCTCCCCCGGGGACACCGCGCGCGTGCTGGCCGACTTCCTGAACCCGATGCGGCTCGCGGGCGACGGCGACCAGGGCACCTCCCCCAACTTCGTCGCCGCCGGGCGCTACACCTTCACGCTCGCCCGCACAGCGGCCGGCTGGCGGCTCACCGGGGTGACCGTGCACGAGAAGTGGCGCCACATGCAGGCCTGAACGCCGGCCGGAGTTTGCGGGCGCGGCCCGCCGGATGCGGTCCCACACTGGAGGCGGAGGCACGTCATGGTCGCGGAGCTGAGCGGGCGGAGCGGGCGGAGCGGGCGGAGCGGGGCCTGCCGGCCGGGCGGGCCGGCCCGGCTGCGCGGACGGGGCGGGCGCACCGGGCCGGACCTGCCGGGCCCGCGCAGCCGGTGGTGGCGGGCTTCGGGGGCGGTCGCCGCCGGGGCGCTGCCGTGCCTGGCCTTCCCCGCCCCGGCGCTGTGGTGGCTGGCGTACGTGGCCCTCGTGCCCTGGATGCTGCTGCTGCGCTCCGCCCCCACCGGGCGGCGGGCGGCGCTGGAGGGCTGGCTCGGCGGGGCGGGGTTCATCGTCGCGGTGCACCACTGGCTGCTGCCCAGCCTGCACGTGTTCCTGGTGCCCCTCGCCGCCCTGCTGGGGCTGCTGTGGATCCCCTGGGCGCTGCTGGTAAGGGAGTTGCTGGGCGGGGCGCCGGATCCGGGCCGGGCCGCGGTGGCCCTGCTGCTCGTACCGGCGGGGTGGCTGCTGTCCGAGCTGGCCCGGTCCTGGCAGGGGCTGGGCGGGCCGTGGGGGCTGCTGGGGGCCAGTCAGTGGCAGGTGCCCGCGGCGCTCCGGCTGGTCTCCGTGGGCGGGGTGTGGCTGGTGAGCCTGCTGGTGGTGGCGGTGAACTGCGCGGTGGTGCTGCTGGTCGCCGCGCCGGGTGCGCGGGTGGCGGCGGTGGCCTCGGTCGCGGGGTGCGCGGTGCTGACGAGCGTGGTGTGGCTGTGGCTGCCGCGCCCGGAGCCGGCGGGCGGGCTGCGCGTGGCCGTCGTGCAGCCCGGCCTGGTGGACGCGGCGGACGGCGCGGAGCGGCGGTTCGCCGTCGGGGAGCGGCTGACGTCGGACCTGGCGGGCACGCACCCCGATCTGGTGGTGTGGGGCGAGAGCAGCGTCGGCGCGGACCTGGCGGCGCGGCCCGACCTGGCCCGGCGGCTGGCGGAACTGTCCGCGCGGGTCGGAGCCCCGCTGCTGGTCAACGTGGACGCCCGCCGCTCGGACCGGCCGGGAATATACAAGAGCTCGGTGCTGGTCGGACCCCAGGGGCCCACCGGCGACCGGTACGACAAGATGCGGCTGGTGCCCTTCGGGGAGTACATACCGGCCCGGTCGGTGCTGGGCTGGGCCACCTCGGTGGGCAAGGCGGCGGGCGAGGACCGGATGCGGGGCGACGGGCCGGTGATCATGGACCTGCCCGGCGGGACCCGGATCGGCCCGCTGGTGTGCTTCGAGTCGGCCTTCCCCGACATGAGCCGCTACCTGGCCGACGAGGGGGCCGGGATGCTGGTCGCCCAGTCGTCCACCTCGACCTTCCAGCGCAGCTGGGCCCCCGCCCAGCACGCCTCGCTGGCGGCCCTGCGCGCCGCCGAGACCGGCCGCCCCATGGTGCACGCCACCCTGACCGGGGTCAGCGCGGTCTACGGCCCGTCGGGCGAGCGGATCGGCAGGGCCCTGCCCACCTCGGCGAGCACGGCAGCCGTGTACGAGGTGCCGCTGGCCCGGGGCACGACCCTCTTCGTCCGGTTCGGGAACTGGCCCGGCGGCGCCTCGCTGGCCGCGCTCGGCCTGTACTGCGCGGCCCGGGGCGCCCGGGCGGTCAGGGCCGCGAGGTCTGCTCCAGCGCCGTCAGCACCACCCGCTCGCACAGCTCGTGGGTGAGCAGGGCGTCCCGGGCGCTGAGCACCTTGCCGCCCTCCACGGCCTCCAGGAAGGTGTCGACGGCCTGCTCGATCCCGCGCTGGCGGGCCACGGGGACCCAGTCCCCGCGCCGGCGCACCGTCGGCTGCCCCTTGTGGTCGATGACCTCGGCGAGGTTGACGACCTGGCGCTTGGAGTCCTGTCCGGAGACCTCCAGCACCTCCTCGGTGGAGCCGGAGAGCCGGTTCATGATGCCGAGGGCGGTGAATCCCTCACCGGACATCTGGAGCACCACCTGTGACATCAGCCCCTCGCGCACCACGGCGCGGACGTCGATGTGGTCGGCCTCGCCGGGCAGCAGGAAGCGCAGGGTGTCCACGACGTGGATGAAGTCGTCGAGGACCAGGGTGCGCGGGTCCTCGGGGAGCCCGACCCGGTGCTTCTGCATGACGATCAGATCGCGCGGGAGGTCGGCGCACTGCGCGTACCCGGGGGCGTGACGGCGGTTGAAGCCGACGAAGAGGGAGGTGCCGCGCTCCTCGGCCAGCTCGACCAGGCGGCGGGAGTCGGCGAGTTCGTAGGCGAGCGGCTTGTCCACGTAGGTGGGCACGCCCGCCTCCAGCAGCCGCTCCACGATCTCGGGGTGGACGCCGGTCGGGGCGTGCACGAAGGCGGCGTCCAGGCCCTGGGCGATCAGCGCGCCGAGGGAGGCGTGGCGGCGGCCCTCGGGGACGTGGTGGACCGCCCCGAGCCGCTCCAGCGTGGCGTGGGTGCGGGTCTGCAGGTGCAGTTCGACCCCGGGGCGGGTGGTGAGCACGGGCAGGTACGCCTTCTGGGCGATGTCGCCGAGTCCGATGACGCCGACCTTCACCGGGAGCCTCCTGGTATGTGCCGTATGCCGTATGGGACTCCGCAGCATAATCGCTGGTCGCCGATGGCGCGTTCGACCAGGATGGCGGCCATGACCACCTCCCAGGGAAACCACCGCCACGAGCCCTCCACGACCGCCGGCGAGCGCGAGATGCTGGACGGCTGGCTGGAGTACCACCGCGCCACCCTCGCCTGGAAGTGCGAGGGCCTTTCCGGCGAACAGCTGCGCGCCACCCCGCTGCGGCCCTCGGCACTGAGCCTGATGGGCCTCGTACGGCACATGGCGGAGGTGGAACGGTACTGGTTCCGGGAAATCTCCCTCGGCGAGGACCTGCCCGACCTCTACAGCACCCGGGAGAACCGGGACGGGGACTTCGAGTTCACCGGCGCGGACACCTGGGACGACGCGGAGCAGGTCTGGCACGAGGAGGTCGAGCTGGCCCGCCGGGCCGTCGCCGGCCGTTCCCTCGACGCGGTCTCGGACGCCGCGAGCCACCACCGGGGCGAGGTCTTCAGCCTGCGCTGGATCTACACGCACATGATCGAGGAGTACGCACGGCACAACGGGCACGCCGACCTCCTGCGCGAGCACATCGACGGGGCCACCGGCGAGTAGCGGGGGTGCCGGGGCGGGCGGTGTCCGCCGGACACCGCCTCCGCGTCACCCGTGCGGGGTGAATATCGGCCCAGGGTTTTCGCAACGGGGCCCTCGCACAGCAGAGTTGCGCGGGTGCATCCAACCCGAACCTCGACGAAACTGCTCCTCGGAGCCGCCTGCGCCGTTTCGGCGGTCTCGGCGGTCTCCGGCTGCGTGAACGTGAGCCCCGCGCCGATGCGGCCCGCCGGGGCGCCCTCCGGCGCGGCGGCGCCCCGGCACGAGCCGCGCGGGGGACCCGGGGCGCTGCCGGTGGTGGTCCAGGCGCCCGCCCTGGAGGCGCTGAAGGCCGTCCCCCGGGACCGTGCCGCGCGTCCTTCGGCGCCCACGGCCGCCGGCCGGGGCACGGCGCGCTCCGCATCGGGCGGGCCCGAGCGGGCCGTGCCGGCGGAGGAGGCCCCGGAGGCCGTACCCGACATCCCCGAGCCGCGCAGGCACGCCGGGCACGCCGAGCGGCTGCCCGGGGGCCTTCCGGGGGCGGTACGGCCCGACGCGCGGGTGCCGCGCGAGCTGGTGCGGGAGTTCCCGGTCCGCCCGGCCGACGTGTGCGCTCTGGGCCGCCGGCACGGTCACTGGAAGCCGGACAGCCCGGAGGCCCGCATCTGCGCGGGCGTCCACGAGGGCTGAACGGTCCCTAGGGCGACTGCTCGGGGAAAGGCCGGGGGCCCGGGCCCGCCTCCGCCACGAGCCGTCTCTCCAGGCGGGCGATGGCGTCGCGGACGCCGTCGCCGTACTCGTCGTCGGGCAGGGCCCGGGTGGCGGCGCGGGCCCGCGCGAGGTGCACGCGGGCCGCCTCGGGGCGGCCCAGCTTGACGTAGTCGGCCGCGAGGCTGAGGTGCAGCGAGGGGTAGAAGACGCGCACCGCCTCGCCGAGCCCGTCGGCGGCGCTCAGGGCCCTCAGGTCCCAGGCCAGTTCGTCGGCGGGGTCGTCCTGGGTGTCGGCCATGTAGTGGGCGAGGGTGCAGCGGTGGAGCAGGTCGCCCTCCTCGCCGATCTCGGACCAGATCTCGCAGAGCCGGTTGCGGGCCTCCTCGCGGTCCCCGGCGTGCAGCAGGATGACCGCCTGGCCGATCCTGGTCATGACGGCGTCCTCCGACGCCTCCTGCTGCTGCTCCGTCAACGGGGCCTCCGGCTTGCTCTGCCGGACCTGATTCCGGTCCGATCATCAAGAAGCTAGCCGGAGGCACCGGCTCTGACGCCGAGGCGCGGTGGGGTGTCAGCCCAGGTCCGGGATCCGCCAGTCGATCGGCTCATGGCCCTGCGCGGCGACGGCCTCGTTGATCTGCGTGAAGGGGCGGGAGCCGAAGAACTTCTTGGCCGACAGCGGCGAGGGGTGGGCGCCCTTGACGATGACGTGCCGCTCCTGGTCGATCAGCGGGATCTTCTTCTGGGCGTAGGCGCCCCAGAGGACGAACACGGACGGGTCGGAGCGGTCGGACACGGCGCGGATCACCGCGTCGGTGAACTTCTCCCAGCCCTTGCCCTTGTGCGAGTTGGGCTCGGCCTCACGGACGGTGAGCACGGCGTTCAGCAGGAGGACGCCCTGCCGGGCCCAGGGCATCAGGTACCCGTTGTCCGGGACCTCCAGGCCCAGCTCCTCCTTCATCTCCTTGTAGATGTTGCGCAGCGAGGGCGGGGTCCTGACCCCGGGCTGCACGGAGAAGCACAGGCCGTGCCCCTGGCCGGCGCCGTGGTACGGGTCCTGGCCCAGGACGAGTACCTTCACCTTGTCGAACGGCGTGGCCTCCAGGGCCGCGAAGACCTGCTCGCGCGGCGGGTAGACCGGCCCGTTCGCCCGCTCCTTCTCGACGAACTCGGTGAGCTCCTTGAAGTAGGGCTGGTCCAGCTCCCCGCCGAGGACGGGCAGCCACGACTCGGGCAGCATCTGGGTCACGTCGACAACCTCCGGTACAAGTTCGTGCAACTCCTCAGAACCTACCGGGCACCACTGACAACGCTACGCCCCGGGCGCCAGCGCACCCGGGGCCCGCCGTCACCAGCTGGTCTTGCGGTACAACTCCCACATCTGCATGGCGGTCTGGGGGTCCAGGGCCCGCTCGGCCCCGGCGATGTCCTCGCGGGCGCCGACGTAGAGCTTGCCCTGCCACAGCGGCAGCAGCCGGACGTCCTGCGCGAAGATCTGCTGGGCCTGCTCGAACTCCCGGACGCCGGCCGAGCGGTCGCTCTCGCGGCGGGACTTGGGCAGGATCTCGTTCTGGATCGTGGCGTTCTCGTACGGCGTGCCGACCGCGTTCTCCTTGCCGACGAACGGCGCGATGAAGTTGTCCGGGTCCGGGAAGTCGGGGAACCAGCCGCGGCCGAAGACCGGGTACTCGCCGTTCTTGTAGCCGACCTGGAAGTCCTTCCAGGGCTTGCTGCGCAGCGTGATCTTGAACAGGCCGCTCTCGTCCAGCTGCCGCTTGATCTCGGTGAACTCGTCGGCGGTGGAGCCGCCGTAGCGGTCCGTGGTGTACCAGAACGTGAGGTCCACGGGCGTGGGGATCCCGGCGGACTGCAGGAGCTTGCGCGCCTTGGCCACGTCGGCGTTGCCGTACATGTCGTAGAAGGGCGTCTTGTGGCCGACGACCCCCTTGGGGACCATCGAGTACAGCGGCTCGGCGGTGCCCTGGTAGACCTTGGTGACGAGCGCTCCGCGGTCGATGACCTGGGCGATGGCCTGGCGCACCGGCAACTTCGCGACCTGCGGGTCCTGGGGGTTGAAGACCAGGTAGCGGATCTCGGAGCCGACGTTCTCGACGACCTGGACGCCCTGGTTGTGCGAGGCGGTGCTCTGCAGGTCCTTGATCTCCGCCGCCGACAGGCCTCGGTAGGTGGCGTCGATCTCCTTGTTCTTGAGGGCCGCCACCATCTGGTCGGACTTCTTGAAGTAGCGGATGGTGACCGCGTCGTTACGGCGGTTGGCGAAGCCCTGGTAGCCCTCGTTGCCGTCGAGGACCGCTTCGGAGCCCTCCTTGTACGAGGCGAGCAGGTACGGGCCGGAGCCGGTGACCTTGCCGTCCGAGCGGACCTTGTCGGCCGGGTACTCCTTGGGCGCGACCAGCGAGGCGGCGGGCGAGCCGAGGACGTACGGGAAGGTCGCGTCGGGGGTCTTCAGGTGGAAGACGACCGTGAGCGGGTCGGGGGCCTCGATCTTGTCCAGGCTCTCGAAGAGCCCCTTGGGGCCGACCTGGGAGTTGATCGTCCTGATCCGGTCGAGGGAGTGCTTGACCGCCTTGGAGTCGAGCGGCTCGCCGTCGGAGAACTTCAGGCCCTTGCGCAGGGTGCACCGGTAGGCCATGTTCGCCGTGTCGGTGAAGTCGCAGCTCTGGGCGGCGTCCGGCTGGGGCTTGGTGCTGCCCGTGGGGAACGCCAGGAGGGTCTGGTAGATGTTCCGGTAGAGCTCCCAGGAGCCGTCCCAGGCCGCGGCGGGGTCGAGGGTGCTCGGCGCGCTCGTGGTGCCGACCGTGATCCTCTTCGCCGCGGCGTCGGCGTCGTCCGAAAGCAGACCGCATCCGGCGAGCAGGGATATGGACGCAAGGGCCGCAGTGATCTGCAGGCATCTGGTCCGGTTGAACACGTGCACGCTCCTCGATCAGCCACCGGGTGCGGCAGACCCTACCGCAGAGCGTCACAGTTCCAAGGGGCAGGTTTCATGAGGCTCTTGACCGATTTCGCGCGTGTTCGATACGTATTTGCCTCCCCTGGGGAGGCAAATACGTCCGGTTATCGGTCAGTGCACACCGGCATTCAGGAACATTCCCCCGTCGACGACCAGGGTTTGTCCAGTAATCCATTCCGCTTGTGCAGATGTAAGAAATGCGGCCGCTCCCCCGATGTCCTCCGGGACCCCGAGCCGGCCGAGCGGATAGGCCGCCGAGGCCTCCTGCTCGCGGCCCTCGTAGAGCGCCTGGGCGAACCTCGTCTTGACCACGGCCGGCGCGATCGCGTTGACCCGGACCCGGGGCGCCATCTCGTGCGCGAGCTGGAGGGTGAGGTTGATCATCGCGGCCTTGCTCATCCCGTACGCCCCGATGAAGGGCGAGGCGGAGAGCCCGGCGATCGAGGCGATGTTCACGATGGCCCCGCCGTTGTCCTTCTGCCAGGCGTGCCAGGTCCGCTGGGCGAAGCCGAGGGCCGAGATCACGTTGGTCTCGAAGACCTTGCGCGCCACCTGGAGGTCCAGGTCGGCGATGGGTCCGAAGACCGGATTGGTGCCCGCGTTGTTGACCAGGAAGTCGACGCGGCCGAAGGCCTCCATCGCCCGCTCCACGGCGACGGCCTGGTGGGCCTCGTCGTGCGCCTTCCCGGCCACCCCGATCACCCGGTCCGAGCCGAGCCGCTCGACGGCCTCCTTGAGCGCGTCCTCGTTGCGCCCGGTGATCAGGACCCGGTCGCCCCGGGCGACCAGCGCCTCGGCGATCCCGTAGCCGATGCCCCGGCTCGCCCCGGTGACCAGTGCGGCCTTGCCGCTGTCCGTGCCGTTGTACGTCATGCCGTACGCCCTCCCTCTCCGGGGTGTGGTCAGTTGAGCGGGCCGCCGGCCACGTAGAGCACCTGGCCGGAGACGAAGCCCGCGTCCTCGCCGGTGAAGAAGGCGATGGCGTTGGCCACGTCCGCGGGGACGCCCACGCGCTGCACGGGGATCTGCGAGGCGGCGGCGAGCTGGAACTCCTCGAAGCCCATGCCGACGCGGGCCGCGGTCTGCGCGGTCATCTCGGTCGCGATGAAGCCGGGGGCGACGGCGTTGGCGGTCACGCCGAACTTGCCGAGCTCGATGGCCAGGGTCTTGGTGAAGCCCTGCAGCCCGGCCTTGGCGGCGGCGTAGTTGGCCTGGCCGCGGTTGCCGAGCGCGGAGCTGCTGGAGAGGTTCACCACGCGGCCGAACTTGGCCTCGACCATGTGCTTCTGACAGGCGCGCGCCATCAGGAACGCACCCCGCAGGTGCACGTTCATGACGGTGTCCCAGTCGGTGTCGCTCATCTTGAAGAGCAGGTTGTCGCGGAGCACGCCCGCGTTGTTCACGAGGATGACCGGGGCGCCCAGCGTGCTCGCGACCCGCTCGACGGCCGCCTCCACCTGGGCGGCGTCCGAGACGTCGCAGCCGACCGCCAGGGCCTTGCCGCCGGCCGCCGTGATGGCCTCGACGGTGTCCTTGCAGGCCGCCTCGTCCAGGTCGATCACGGCGACCGCCCGGCCCTCGGCGGCCAGGCGCAGGGCGGTGGCCGCGCCGATGCCCCGGGCCGCCCCGGTGACGATCGCGACGCGCTGCTCGGTGGTGGACATGCTGGTTCTCCTCGCCCTTGAGAGACGGCCGCCCGAGGTGAGCAACCGCTTAGTAGCTTCAGCTGAGGAGACGCTAGGAGTCGCGGCACCGCGTGTCAACGGGGTCCCGGCCCGGCGGCGTTCGCGCCGCGGGCCGGCCGGTCCGCCGTCCGGGGCCCGGGCGCCCCGGACGGCGGACCCCGGGCGCGCGGATCAGCGGACCAGCAGGTCCAGCAGGCGCTCCACCTCCGCGGCGGGATCGGCCGTCAGGCCGGTGTGCACCGGTCCGGGCTGGACCACGGTGCTGCGGGGGGCGATCAGCCAGCGGAACCGCCGCCCCGGGTCGTCCCCCGCCGCCTGGCCCGCCCGCTCGCCGCCCTCGCACAGCCCCTCGACCCCGCGCAGCGCCGCCCGGACCCCGGCCACGTCGGCCTCCGGGTCCAGGGCGAGGAGCTTGGCCTCGTCCAGGTGGGTGCGCGCGGCGACGAAGGAGTGCGCCCGGCAGTAGACGATGACCCCGGCGTTGAAGCACTCGCCGCGCTCCATCCGGGGCACCACGCGCACCAGCGCGTATTCGAACACGTCCCGCTTGGTCACTCGTCGCCGCTCTTCTGCTTGTTCTTGCTCTTGTCCGACTGGGGAGGGAGGCGCTCGGCGAGCCAGCCCGGAGGGCCGGACCGCGGACGGACCTCGGCCTCCATGGTGATCCTCTCGTGGATCGTGGCCGCGCGCGGCAGCAGCGCCTCCACGTAGGCGCGCCGTACCGCGTCGGTGGAGTCGAAGCCGGGCTCGTCGACGAGCCACTCGTCGGGGACGTCCGCGGCGACCTCGGTGAGCAGCTCTTCGGTGACGAGGGGGGCCAGCTCGGCGGCGGCGGCCGCGATGTCCGGGCCGACGGGGGCCAGGACGTGGTCGGAGGCGTTGTAGGGCTTGGCGGCGGCGGCATGGGCGGTGGGCCAGTTGTGGTGCCAGATCATCGTGGCGCCGTGGTCGATGAGCCAGAGGTCCCCGTGCCAGACCAGCATGTTCGGATTGCGCCAGGACCGGTCGACGTTGTTGATCAGGGCGTCGAACCAGACCACGCGCCCCGCCTCGACCGGGTCCGCCGAGTAGGCGAGCGGGTCGAAGCCGATCGAGCCGGGCAGGTAGTCCATGCCGAGGTTGAGCCCGCCGCTGGCCTTGAGCAGTTCCTGGACCTCCTGGTCGGGCTCGGCGAGCCCGATGACGGGGTCGAGCTGCATCTGCACCAGCCGGGGGACCCGCAGCCCCAGGCGCTGGGCGAGCCGCCCGCAGACGACCTCGGCGACCAGGGTCTTGCGGCCCTGGCCGGCTCCGGTGAACTTCATGACGTAGGTACCGAGGTCGTCGGCCTCGACGATTCCCGGGAGCGAGCCGCCCTCACGCAGGGGCGTGACGTAGCGGGTCGCGATCACTTCGGACAACATCCGCCCAGGTTACGGGGGTCAGCGGCGCGGAGCCCACTGCGAAAGCAGTTCCTCGGCCGTGGTGACCGACGCCACCAGGACGAGCGAGTTGCGGATCACCTCGGCGGTGCAGGAGGCGGGCACCCCGGCGATGGCGTCGGCCGGGACCACGACCTCGTAGCCGAGGTTCACGGCGTCGAAGACGGTGTTCGGGATGGCGATGTTGGAGGAGACCCCGGTGACGACGAGGGTCCGGATCCCGAGGTTGCGCAGCAGGGCGTCCAGGTCGGTTCCGGCCATCGGGGAGAGTCCGTGCAGCCGGCGGACCACGAGGTCCCGCGCCTCCACCGTGACCGGGGCGGCCACCTCCACGGCCCGGCTGCCGGTCAGCTGGCGCACGGGCAGCTTCCCGGCCGCCCGGAACAGCCGCGCGTTGGCATTGGCCGCGAGCCCGTCGGGGCGCCGCTCGGCGACCGCGTGGACCACCTGCACCCCGGCCGCGCGCGCGGCGGCCACCAGCGCCGCCACCCGGTCGAGCATTCCGGAGCCCCGGGCCTCCTTGGCCAGCTCGGGCAGGGCGCTCTCCTCGCCGACGACACCGTTCTGGCATTCGACGGTGAGCAGCGCGGTGGTGGCGGGATCGAACTCCGGCATGGCTCCCCCTGGTGCGTAGACGGAAGAGGACGCATGATTCCTGACACCTAGTCAGATGTGAAGGGGTGCGGGTCGGATGGACGCGACGAGGACGGGCGGGCAGGGGGCGCAGCGGCGGGGCCGCCGCGTCATGATGACCGGCGAGGAGGTGGACGCGTTCCTGCGCGAGCAGCGCACCTGCCGGGTGGCCACGGTCTCCCCGGACGGGCGGCCGCACGTGGGGGCCCTGTGGTTCGCCTGGGACGGCACCTCGCTGTGGCTGTACTCGATCACCCGCAGCCGCCGCTGGTCCGACCTGCGCAGGGACCCGCGGATCTCGGTGGTGGTGGACGCGGGCGAGTCGTACGGGGAGCTGCGCGGGGTCGAGCTGTCCGGGACGGCGGTCTTCGTCGGCGAGGCGCCGCGCACGGGGGAGCCGTGCCCCGAGCTGGAGGAGGCGGAACGGCTCTTCCCCCGGAAGAACTTCGGCCTGGAACAGATGCCGCACGACGGCAGGCACGCCTGGATCCGCCTGACCCCGGAAGCGATCGTCTCCTGGGACTTCGGCAAGCTCTAGGCCCTGTCAGCCGGGGAGGCGGCCGCGACCGCGGCGGCCGCCTCCCGCAGGGCCTCGACGGCCGCACGGATGGAGGGCCGCCGGTCGGCGTCGGCGCGCCAGACGGCGTACACGTGACGCCGTACGGTGTCACACACCGGCAGCAGGCGCACCCCCGGCGGCACCGGCCCCCGGCCCAGCCGGGGCGTCACGCAGACGCCCAGCCCGGCCTCGACGAAGGCGAGCTGGGTGTGGTGCTCCTCGGCGATGTGCGCGACGCGCGGTTCGATGCCCGTGCCGCGCAGGGTGAAGACCAGCCACTCGTGGCAGAACTGCCCCTCGTTCCAGGAGATCCAGTCGTCCCCGGCGAACTCGGCGAGGGAGATCTGCGTCCGGCCGACGAGCGGGTGGTTCTCCGGTACGGCGATGTCGGCGCCGTCGTCCAGGAGGTGGGTCCGGGTCAGCTCGGCCGGGACCGGCATCCGCTTGTTGTGCCAGTCGATGGCCAGGGCCATGTCGAGGTCGCCCCGGACCACGGCGGCCATGCTCTCCTCGGGCTCCTTCTCCCGCACCAGCACCCGCAGCTCGGGGTGGTCGGCGCGCAGGGAGGTCAGGGTCCGGGGCAGCAGTCCGCGCATGGCCGTGGGGAAGGCCCCGATCCGCAGCTCCCCCACCGCGCGGCCGCGCTGGGCCTCGACGTCGGCCTGGGCCAGCTCCACCTGGGAGATGATCCGGGCGGCGTGGCCGGCGAGGATCCGCCCGGCGTCGGTGAGGCGGACCCCCCGGCCGTTCTTGGCCAGCAGGGGCTGGCCGACCTCGCGCTCCAGCTTGGCCATCTGCTGGGAGACCGCCGACGTGGTCACATGGAGGCCGCAGGCCGCCCCGCTGACCGAGCCGTGGCGGGCGAGGGCGTCGAGGGTGCGCAGGCGTTCCAGGTTCAACATGTAAGCGATGCTACGCCGTCGTTCGCAGGAAATCTCGCTTGTCCTACGAGGTCGTGCCCAGGAGAGTGAGCTCCATGAGCGCACCCGCCACCCCTCGCCGAACCTCCGCCCCCGCCCCCGCCTCCTCCGCCCCCTCCGTCTCCTGCGCCCCGCCGCGCGGGTCCGCCCGTACCGGCGGCCTCGACTGGCGCGTCCGGTTCGCCTTCCTCTCGGTGGTGTGGGGCTTCAGCTTCCTGTTCATCAAGGTGGGCACGGGCGCGTTCGCACCCTTCCAGGTCGCCCTCGGCCGGGTGTTCTTCGGGGCGCTCGCCCTGCTGGCGGTGCTGCTCGTGCGCCGCGAGCCGCTTCCCCGGGGCCGGCGCACCTGGGGGCACCTGACGGTGGCCGCGCTGCTGCTCAACACGGCCCCCTTCGCGCTCTTCGCCTACGCCGAGCAGACCATCACCTCGACCCTGGCCGGGATCTGCAACGCGACCTCCCCGCTGTGGGGTATGGCGCTCTCCCTGGTCGCGCTCTCCGAGGACCGCCCCACGCGCCGCCGGTTCGCGGGACTGGGCGTCGGCTTCCTCGGGGTGCTGACCGTCCTCGGCGCCTGGCAGGGCTTCACGGGCGTCGACGCCACGGGCACGGCCCTGGCCCTGCTGGCCTCGCTCTGCTACCCGATCGGCTGGATCTACGTCCGCCGCACCCTGGCCGGCAGCTCCGGCTCGCCGGTCGCGATGACCGGGGCGCAGCTGATGATCTCGACGCTCCAGCTGGCCGCCGTCAGCGCCCTGTTCACCCCGGCCCCCACGTCCTTCCCGCTGTGGCCCACCCTCGCGGTGATCACCCTGGGGGCCCTGGGCACGGGGACGGCCCTGCAGATGCAGTACGGCCTGGTGTCGGAGATCGGGCCGACCACCGCGCAGATGGTCACGTATTTCATCCCGGTGATCGCCACGACGGCGGGCGTCCTGGTCCTCGGCGAGCAGCTGCACTGGAACACCCCGGTCGGCGCCCTGATCGTCCTCGCGGGCGCGGCCCTGACCCAAGCCCGGCCGCAGGCCCGCACGAGGGCCTGACCCTTCCGGCGGCACCGCCGGACCCCCGCCGCACCGCGCGGTGGGGGTCTTGGCGTGCGTGCGCTCAGTCGAAGCGCGCGCCGGCCGCCGGGCGCACCGCCGCGGCCACGGCGTCGGCGAGGGGTTCCACGTCCCGCCGGTGCAGGGTGGAGACCGTGATCCGCACCCCGGGCCCCGCCTCCACGCGGTAGACGGCCCCGGGCCGTACCGCCCAGCCCGCCGTCAGCAGCCGCGTGACCACCGCCGTCTCGTCGGCCACCGGTACCCATACGTTCATCCCGCTGCGCCCGTGCGCCGCCACTCCCCGCTCGGCCAGCGCCTCGACGAGTCCGTCGCGCCGCAGCCCGTACGAGCGGGCCACCGCCGCCCGGTCCACCGCGCCGTCGGTCCACAGCTCCGCCACCGTGCTCTGGAGCAGACGGCTGACCCACCCCGGGCCCAGCCGCTGCCGGCCCCGCACCCGGTCCATCGTCACGGCGTCGCCCGTGAGCACGGCGAGCCGCAGGTCCGGGCCGTACGCCTTGGCGGTGGAGCGGATCAGCGCCCAGTGCCGGGTGGCCCCGCCCAGCGGGCAGAGCGGCAGGTCCACGATGCCGTGCCCGTGGTCGTCCTCGATGAGCAGCACCTCGGGACGGCCGGCCAGCAGCTCCCGCAGCAGCGCCGCCCGCTCCGGGCCGACCGCGGCCCCGGTCGGGTTCTGGGCGCGGGCCGTCACCACCAGGGCCCTGGCCCCGGCCTCCAGCGCCCGGGCCACCGCCTCCGGCCGCGGTCCCTGGTCGTCGACGGCCACCGGCAGCACCCGAAGGCCCAGCGCCGGGGCCAGGTCCAGCACGCTGCCCCACCCGGGGTCCTCGACCGCCACCGCGTCCCCCGGCCGCAGGTGCGCGGCCAGGACCCGTTCGATCCCGTCGAGCGCCCCCGAGGTCACCGCCAGGGGCCCGGCCGGGACCCCGTCGGCCTCGAACCCGGCGCGGGCGAGGCGGGCGAGGCCGGGGAGGAGCGGGTCGTCCCCGTAGAGGGTGGGGGCCTGCGCGTACCGGCGGGCCGCGGCGGCCAGCGGCCCGTCCAGGGAGGGCAGCAGCGAGACGTCCGGGTTGCCGTGGGTGAGGTCCCGTACGCCTTCGGGCACCTCGGGGAGGAGCGCGTCGCGGGGTGCGCTGGCAGGCCGTCCGCGCACCCGGCTGCCGCGCCGCCCGTCGGTCTCGATGATCCCGCGCTCGCGCAGCGACCGGTATGCGGCCGCCACGGTGTTGGGGTTCACCCCCAGCTCACCGGCCAGTTCCCGCATCGGCGGCAGCAGCGCTCCGGGCGCGAGGGCGCCCGATCCGACGCCCGCCTCGATGCTGGCCGCGATTTCCGATGCGCGGCGCCCACTGATCGTATATTCTCCTAGCACAAAGCCAATTATGCACTAGTACAACGGAGTCCGCACCATGAGCGTCACCCCCGTCGACTACGCGCCGACCGAGCGCACCGTCCCGAGCCGCTCCCGCGAGCGGGCCCGCTACGACCGCGAGACGGTGCACTCGATACTCGACCAGACCTACCTCTGCCACCTGGGCTTCGTCCGCGACGGCGCGCCGGTGGTCCTGCCGACGCTGTTCGGCCGGGTGGGCGAGACCCTCTACGTGCACGGCTCCACCGGCTCCCGCCCGCTCCTGGCCGCCGGGAAGGCGGACCCGGGCCTGCCGGTCTGCCTGACCGTGACGCACGTGGACGGCCTGGTGCTGGCCAAGTCGGCCTTCCACCACTCGATCAACTACCGCTCGGTGGTCGTCCACGGCACGGCGTACCAGGTCACCGACGAGGCGGAGTGCCGCATGGCCCTGGACGCCCTGGTCGACCACGTCGTGCCCGGCCGCTCCGCCGACTCCCGGCCGGCCAACGCCAGGGAGCTCGCGGCGACGGCGGTGATCCGCCTGGACCTGAACGAGGTCTCCGCGAAGCTCCGTACGGGCGGCCCCAACGACGACGCCGAGGACCTGGACCTGCCCCACTGGTCGGGCGTGGTCCCCGTGGCGCCGGCGTACGGCACGCCCGTCCCGGCCGCCGGCCTGGCCCCCGGCATCGCCGTCCCGGACTACGTCAGCGCGCTCTGAGCCTCACGGGCGCGCCGGTCCGCGGGCCGGTCCACCCCGCCCGCGGGGCGGCGCGCCTCCGCCACGATCAGCGCGCCGACCGCCGACAGCAGCAGTACGGTGCCCAGCACCACGGCGCCGGTCAGCCGCTCCCCCAGCACCACGACGGCGATGACGGCCGCGCTCACCGGCTCGATCAGCATGATCACCGACACCGTCGCGGCCCGTACCACCGCGGCCCCGGTGAAGTACAGGGCGTACGCCAGGGCCGTGGGCACCACGGCCACGTACACCAGCAGCCCGGCCACCCGCACCGGCTCGGCGGTGTGCGGCAGCAGCCCCTCCACCGCGGCGAGCGGCAGCAGGCACACCGTGCCCACCCCCACCGACCAGGCGGTCGTCACCAGCGGGTCCCCGCCCGCCCCGCGCCGCCCGAGCCACCGCGCCCGCAGCGTCATCCCCGCGTACCCGGCAGCGGACAGCAGGGCCCAGCCGACCCCCAGCGGCCTCACCTCGCCGCCCCCGGAACCCAGCACCAGGACCGCGAGCCCGCCCAGGGCACCGCCGACGGCGGCCGCTCCGCCCCAGCCGAGCCGCTCGCCCATCCAGTACCGCGCGCCCAGCGCGATCAGCACGGGCCCCGCGCCCAGCGTGACCACGGTGCCGACGGCCAGGCCGGTCTCGCGCACCGCCCCGAAGTAGGCGGCCTGGAAGAGGGTGAACATCAGACCGGTCCCGATCAGCGAGAGGACCGGGGTCCGCCGCCCGCGCGACACTCGCGCGGGACGGCGTACGGCCAGCACCCCGAGCAGCACCACCAGCCCGCCGGCGCTGCGCCAGAAGGACAGGGCGAGCGGACCGAGGTCACTGGCCAGGAAGAGGAGGGAGGCCGCCGCCCCGGCGGTGCCCCAGGCGACTCCGGCGACGACGAGGTAGAGCAGGCTGCGCCCGGTGGCGGGCGAGTGGTTCGACACGTGATTCTCCGCGCTTGCGTGAAGGATGAGGACTGCGGGTCATCGCTTCGCGGGCAGCACGAACCTGCCCGGGAACTTCCCCTGGCAGGTCTCTCGTTCGGCGGCGGCCGCCCGCGCTAGGCGGCCGGCGGCGAAAGCACGGTGTCGTACATGCCGAGCACCCTACGCCCTGCCCGCCGTCCGGACCAGGGCGTTCCGGAGCGAACCGGGCCCCACCGGCCCTACGCGCTCGCCCTCTCGGGCTCGGCGTCCGGCTCGGCCGCGGCCCCGGCCCCCGCCCCCGCCCCGGCCTCCGGCAGAACGGATTCCCCCGCCACCACCGGGGCCGGCCGCGAGGACTGCGCGATGAAGGCACCGCCCAGCACCAGCGCCCCGCCGGCCATCTGCCAGGTCGAAAGGTGCTCGTGCAGCAGCACCCAGGCCAGCACGGTGGCGACGACGGCCTCGAGATTGGCCACCACGCCCGCGACCTGCGGCGAGAGCATGCGCACCGAGACCACACCGGTCAGGTACGCGGCCACGGTGGCGACCAGCACCACCCAGCCGAGCAGCACCAGTGCCGGCACCCGCAGGTCCCCGAGCGCCGCGTACCCGCCCAGCACCTGCCAGTCCATCTGCCAGGGGCGGGCCAGCACGGTCATCACCAGGGCGCCGACGATCATGCCGTACGCGATCACGCCCATCGGGTCGGGCACGTCCTCGCCGTCGGTGCCCTGGTCGGCGAAGACGAAGTAGAAGGCCTGGCAGCAGGCGGCGGCGAGGCCGAGGAGCACCCCGAGCGGGTCCAGGCTCAGCCCGGCCCAGATCTCGACCACGCAGGCCAGCCCCGCCACGGCCACCGCCGCGCCGGCCGCGGCCGCCCGGGTCACCGGCTTGCGCTGCACGAAGCGGATCCAGCCGAGCAGCAGCGCCGGACCGAGGTATTCCAGGAGCAGGGCCACGCCGACCGGGATCCGCGACAGGGAGGCGAAGTAGAAGGCCTGCACACCGGCGACGGCCACCAGCCCGAAGCCGGCCAGCAGCAGGGGCCGCCGCCGTACCAGGGCGCGGTGCCGCCAGGCCAGGGGGGAGAGCACCAGCGCCGCCCCCGCCACCCGCAGCCACACCATGTGGAGCGGGTCCAGACCCGCCTCGATCAGCGGCTTCGCCGCGACGCCGGAACCACCGAACGCACACGCCGAGACGAGGGCGAGGCCCAGTCCGGCGTTCTTCCCTGACGCTTGCATCGGGCCATCATGACAGGGCGCGTCAGGAGCGTCACCAGGATGACACCTGTTGAGACGCACCCGATACCGAAGGGTCCGGCACCCCCGGTTTCTGACAGTCCATCAGTATTGAATGTTCCGGCCCCCGGGGCTACGTTCCGCCGCACGTACCCGACGAGAAGGGGTGGACGCATGGCTGAAGTCACCGCGGAATCACGCATCGAGGCGCCCGCCGCGAAGCTCTGGGCCCAGCTGACCAACTGGGGCGCGTACGGGCAGTGGAGCATGACCCACACCGACTTCCCCAAGGGCGGCCCCGAGACCCTCGCGGTCGGCGCCACCTTCACCGAGAACATGAAGATGATGGGCTTCCCCGCCGAGGTCCTCTGGACGGTCTCGGAGCTGGAGGACCAGCGCCTGTTCGCCATCACGGGCAAGGGGCCGATGGGGGTCGCCGTCCTGACCCGGTACACCCTGACCCCCGACGGCACGGCCACGAAGGTCCGCATCGACGGCGAGTTCACCGGCGCCGCCGTGTCCCTCATGGCGGGCAAGCTGAAGGACTCGGCCACGGCCGCGCTGAACGAGTCGCTGCGCCGGCTCGCCACCCTGGTCGTCTGACCCCGCGCACACGGCGGCGCGTCCCGCGAGAGGGCTCTCGCGGGGCGCGCCGTCGCCGTCGGCCGGGTCAGTGCTCGTCGGCCAGGATCAGGTACAGCTTCTTGCGGGCGTCGTTGACGACCGCGAGGGCCTTCTCGCGCTGCTCGGGCGTGCCGGTCTTGAAGACCTGCCCGAAGGCTTCCATCAGACCGACGCCGGCGGCACGGATCTCGTGCATCGCCTCGAAGTCGAAGCCGCGCCCGGCGTCCGCCCAGGGGGCGTCCGGGCCCGACTCGGCCTCGCCGCGGCCGGCGTCGGTGAGCGTGAACAGCTTCTTGCCGCCCTCGCTCGCGCTGCTGATCAGCCCCTCGTCCTCGAGCAGCTGCAGGGTCGGGTAGACCGAGCCCGGGCTGGGCTTCCACGCCCCGCCGCTGCGCTCGCCGATCTCCTGGATCATCTCGTAGCCGTGCATGGGCCGGTCGGCGAGCAGCGCCAGGATGGAGGCGCGCACGTCACCGCGCCGCGCCCGCCCGCGCGGTCCGCCCCGCCCGCCCCTTCCCCCGAAGGGCCCGCCACCGAAGCCGGGCCCGAACGGCCCGAAGGCGGCGCGCAGCCCCCTGAACTCCTCCCGACGGTCCGGCCCGCAGTGGCCGTGACCCCGTCCGTGCTCATGCCCGTGGTCGTGCTGTCCGCGTGAACGCATCACTGCGCTCCTTTCGTCTCACTGGGTTTTCCCTGACGTCTTCCACTATCGCTGACCCATCGCGATGCGTCAACGATATATCGGAAACTATCGCAACCGAACCCGGAGCGAGGCGGGTACCTTGTCCTCGGCAGCCGAGTCGGGGTGGCGATGACGCCCTTGCGATCACGTCCGTACGGACTTCGAGCTCGTCCCGCCCAGAGGCGTCGGTCTTCTGCGGATCGGCATGCCCCGCCACGAGGCGGACACGGCCCTCCTGTCGCTGCGCGATCCCACAGCGATTTCCGACTCGGACCGGCCGGGGCAACACGTCTTCCGCCCGAGCGGCCTGATGATCGGCATCAGCTGCGTCCGCGACCAGTTGGAGGCAGTCGAGCTGGGGCGTCCGTCGAGCGCGGTAGATACGGTGCGGTTCGCCGACGTCGACGTGTTCGGCCTGCCTGCAATAGAGGTCGTTCGCCGCATGCGTGAGCGGACCACGATCCTCGCGGATCCAGAAGACCCTGCGTCGTTCGTGGCGCCTGACCTGCTGCTGAGCTTCTGGCGTCCCTTCGCGGCGGACGATGACCCGAAAGAGGAGCAGGGCCACTACTTCAGCTCGGTCCTCCTGGCCCGTCCGGGTTGTCACGACAGTCCCGGACTGTGACAGACGTCGACAGGCTCCGCAGGTGACGGCCGGACTTCGCCGACAACAGCGGCGAGCGGCAGTGCACCCGGTTACACGTCGCCGAGGAACCCAGGATCGGACGGCCCCATCTGCCGGGCGAAGTCCGCAGCCACTCCGATGACCTCGCGCATCGGCACAGGCCGCCGACTCGTCGCCGCGAGATCGGCTTGGGCCTGCGCGGACCACAAGAACGGATACACAGAGATGCCCTGCGGGAAGGCCAGGGCCGCGGCTTCCTCACGCCAGCCGGGCCATCGCAGCCCGTCATAGAACGTCTCCAACCGGCCCGAGAGCAGCCAGGAGACCCACCCGGAGTGGCCCATTTCCATCGCTTCCCACTCAAGAGTGTCGGGAGCGAAGTACGTCATCTGACCAGGGGCCCCAGGCCGGCCCGCAGCCGCAGGATCGCCACCGTTCAGCGCGAAGACCCCGCCGACGACGTCGTGGCCGACGATCAGGCCTGCCGCGGGGTGCCAGACCGGATCGAAGTCTGCGGGGAAACGGTTGACCTGCGCCAGACTCGGGAGCCCCCCACCCGTGACCGAACCCCCGCCGAACACACGCACCCATCCGCTGTCCACGAGCAGACCGCCGGTGTTCAACGCCAGAGCACCCAGCATCGATCGCGCCGTGACCTGCATCTGCAGAAGGCATCGACGACCCTCGTCAACGTCGGCAGGGAGCACCTGAACGGGCACGGCGCCCGCCGAAAGCATCTCCCGAAGCTCCGGCCACGCCGGATCATCCACATGGACCAACTCGTCGATCTCGCGCATCCGGGGATCGTCGCACCCTCCCCCATCGCCTCATCAAGCGGGCTGGACCACCCACCTGCACCCTTTGGGGTGGAATGACGGGGGAACTCCTAGTCGGCGCTCGTCCGTGCGTGCTGTTCTTGCCCCGCGACTCCACGGGAAGACGACGAAAGGGGACATCCGTGCGCCACCAGGGACGGATCAGGAAGTGGCTCGCCGCCGCGGCCGGCGCCGCCGCGCTGCTGTCCGTACTGCACGGCCCGGCGGCCGCCGCCACCGCCGACGGGACACGGACTCTGGCGGGAAACACGCTCAACCTGCACCAATGCGTCTACGCCCCCACCCCGGGGGCCGACTACACGACGATGCTCGTGCCCAGCCGCGACGGACGGTTCGCCACGGGTACCAACACCTCGGCCGCACCGGACCGGAGCCTGTCCTGCGGCAACGGCGACGGGAACTACGCCCCGGTCCTCCCCTGGGCCGCCCTCGAGTCGCTCGACCTGGGCGCCGGCCGCTACCTCAACCTGCACCAGTGCGTCTACTACTCCGACCTCCAGCACGACCACCTCACCGTGATCGTCCCGGGCCGCGGCAGCGGATGGAGCGCCGGGACCAACGTCTCCGACACCCCCGACACCCAGGTCTCCTGCGGTCCCGGCCGCGGGCTCTACTCCCTCGTGCCCCTGCTGTCCTCGGTCAAGGCCCTGGACCTGACCGCGGGGCGCTACCTCAGCCTCCAGCAGTGCCAGTACTACTCCAGCCACCTCACCGACCACTTCAGCACCTTCCTGCCCAGCGGTGACGGCCGCTTCACCACCGGCACGAAGATCTCGAACACGGCCGACACCACCACCGCCTGCGGCTCGGGGGACGGGAACTACACCCCCATCCCCCTCCTGTCCGGCGCCCGGGCCCTCTCCCGGACCTGACCCCGCCGCCACGCCCGCGCCAAGTCCAGTCATCCCGGATTGGCCTTGGCGCGGGTCGGGAGCGGCACCCTACGGTCGGTCCATGCGCCTGCGAATCATCGACGCCTTCACCGACCGCCCCTTCCACGGCAACCCCGCCGGAGTCCTCCTCCTCGACGGCCCCTTCCCCCCGGACGCCTGGCTCCAGCAGGTCGCCGCGGAGGTCAACCTCTCCGAGACCGCCTTCGCCCACCCGCTGCCGCCCGGCGGGGACGCCGACTGGGCGCTGCGCTGGTTCACCCCGGTCGCCGAGGTCGACATGTGCGGCCACGCCACCCTCGCCACCGCCCACGCCCTGGCCACGAGCGGCCTGGCCAAGGGACTGATCCGGTTCACCGCCCGCTGCGGCGTCCTCACGGCCGAGGTCGCCGAGGACGGCACCATCACCATGGACTTCCCGACCTCCTCCCTCACCCCGGTCGGACCCGAGCCGGAGATCGCCCGGGCGCTCGGCGCCGCGATCAGCTCGGTCCACGACACCTCCGCGCACATCGGCGACCTGCTGGTCGAGCTGGCCGACGAGCGGACCGTACGGGAGCTCGCCCCCGACTTCGCGGCCCTGCGCGGCCACTCCCGCCGCGGGGTGATCGTCACCGCCCCCGCCGAGGACCCCGCCCTCGGCTACGACTTCGTCAGCCGCGGGTTCTTCCCCGCCCTCGGCATCGACGAGGACCCGGTCACGGGCAGCGCGCACACGGCCCTGGCCCCGTTCTGGGCGGCCCGCACGGGCCGCACCGAGATGACCGGCCTGCAGGGCGGGGCGCGCCGGGGCCTGGTCCGGGTCCGGCTCGAAGGCGAGCGCACCCTGCTGACCGGCCACGCGGTCACCGTCATCGACGGCGAGCTGCACGCCTCCCCGTGAGCGCCCCCTAAGGGGTGGGCAGCCAGCCGACCTTGCCGGCGAGCAGCGCGTACCCGCCGAAGGCCACGATGTCGAGCAGCGCGTGCGCGGCGACCAGCGGCCCCACCCGGCCCCAGCGCCGGTAGGCGAGGACGAAGACCACGCCCATCACGACGTTGCCGAGGAACCCGCCGATGCCCTGGTAGAGGTGGTACGAGCCGCGCAGCAGGGAGCTGGCCAGCAGCGCGGCCGTCGGCGACCATCCCAGCTGGCCGAGCCGGCGCAGCAGGTAGGCCAGCACGATGACCTCCTCCGCCACGGAGTTCTGCACCGCGGACAGGACCAGCACCGGGAACTTCCACCACACGTCGGGCAGCGCCTCGGGCACCACCGTCAGGTTGAACCCGGTGGCGCGGGCCGCCAGGTAGAAGGCGAGCCCGGCGCTCCCGATCCCGGCGGCCACCAGCGCGCCCCGGGCCAGGTCCGGGCCGGGGCGGGTGCGGTCGAAGCCCAGCACCCGCAGCCCGGGAGCGCCCTCGCGGGTCAGCAGGTGCGCGACGAGCAGCACCGGCACCAGGGCGGTGGCGATCCCGAACAGCTGCCAGGCCAGGTCGAGCCAGGGCCGCCCGGGGGCGTAGGAGCCGTTGAGGGTGGCGGCCTGGTCCTTGAGGCCGCCGGGCTTGGTGAGCGAGCCGATGAAGCTGATCAGCGCCGAGACGCCGCTCGCCCCCAGCGAGAGCGCGAGCACGAGCAGCGTCTCGGTGCGCAGGACACCGCGCCGCCCGTCCTCGCGCAGCTCCACGACCACCGGCTCCGGCTCCGCCCGCACGCCCCGACTCCCGTCCTGCCCCGTCCGTCACGCTCCGACCACCCCATACTGCCCCCTCCGGGGCCGGAGGGGATCACCGGGACATGGCCGGAGCGGATCCGGGAGCGGGGCGGAGGTCAGCGGCGGGCGGCCGCGGGCGCGTCCACCTCCTGGTCCTCCAGCCCCACCGGCCAGGTGTGCACGGGGTCGCCGCGGTGCATCAGCTGGCTGTAGCGGCGGGTGGTGGCCGCCAGGGCCGCGTCACGGTCCAGTCCGCCCGCGAGCGCGCGGTGGTAGGTGTCCACCTGCCAGGTCGCCCCGTTCACCCGGCGCCGGCACCGCTCCTCGATGATCCCCAGGTACAGGTCCCGGTCGGCGGGCTCGATGCCCCAGGCGTCCAGCCCGGCCGCCGCCATCGGCAGCAGCTCGTCCAGCACCAGCCGCACCGCAGGCACGCTCGCCAGTCCGCCCGAGCGCCCCCTGCGGGGCCAGCGGATCCGCGCGTCGATCCCGTACCGGCAGGCGGCGTCGAAGTTGGCCTCCGCCTCCGCGAAGGACAGCCGGGTCCACACCGGACGCTGCTCGTCCGCAAGGCTGCGCACCAGCCCGTAGTAGAAGGCCGCGTTGGCCACGACGTCGGCGACGGTGGGCCCGGCCGGCAGCACCCGGTTCTCCACCCGCAGGTGCGGCGTCCCGTCCGCGACCCCGTAGACGGGCCGGTTCCACCGGTAGACCGTGCCGTTGTGCAGCACCAGCTCCTGGAGGCTGGGCACCCCGCCCTCGGCGAGCACCCGCAGCGGCTCCTCCTCGTCGCAGATGGGCAGCAGGGCGGGGAAGAAGCGGACGTTCTCGGCGAAGAGCTCGTACGCCGAGTCCACCCACTTCTCCCCGAACCAGGTGCGCGGCCGCACCCCCTGGGCCTGGAGCTCGGGCGGCCGGGTGTCGGTGGCCTGCGTGAAGAGCGGCGGCCGCGACTCGCGCCACAGCTCGCGCCCGAACAGGAAGGGGGAGTTGGCCCCCACCGCTATCTGGACGGCGGTCACGGCCTGGGCGGCGTTCCACACGTCCGAGAACCGTGCCGGGGTGACCTGGAGGTGCAGCTGCACGGAGGTGCAGGCGGCCTCCGGGACGATCGACCCGGTGCTCCAGGTCAGCCGCTCGACCCCCTCGATGTCCAGCCGGAAGTCCTCGCCGCGCATCATCAGGATCTGCTCGTTGAGCAGCGAGTAGCGGTCCACGGCGGACAGGTTGGCCAGGGCCAGGTCGGCGCGGGTGATCGTCGGCAGGATGCCGATCATCACCACCCCGGCGTCGATCTCGGCGGCCTGCCGGTGGGCGTAGTGCAGTCCCGCGCTGAGCTCTTCCGCGAGGCGGTCGAATACCCGGCCGTCGAGCCGGTGCGGAAGTACGTTCACCTCCAGGTTGAACATTCCGAGTTCGGTCTGGAAATCCGGGCTCGCTATCCGCTCCAGTACCTGCGCATTCACCATGCGCGGCAAACCGTCGGCACCCGCGAGATTCAGCTCGATCTCCAGTCCCATCATGTTCTTGGGGCGGTCGAACCTCTTCTCCGCCAGAAGCCGCTCCAGCCCCTCCAGGCACTCGTGAAGCTTCCTCCGATACCGATGCCGATCGGACAGGTCGAATCCGCCTGCCACGACCTTCTCCCCCATCGAAGCGTCCCTCCTCGAGCGGGCCTGGCCCGGGACACACCCGGGCGCGCGTTACGGTCGATGATGCCCAGGGCCCGTGATCGATAACGCCGCGGGGGGTGGCTTGGCGGGGAGCGCGCGCCGGTGTGGCCGGATGGGCGCTCCGGCACATTCACCTGGCAACCCGTGGTGCGCAAATTCCGCATGGGTTTTGCCCGTTCGGGATAACCGGCACTTTCCAGCCGAGCCCCCTTCCGGTAACCTCCGAGGTCAGCGCGGGTCCTTCACGCGCGAGCGGCATGAATACCATGACAGCGGGTCCGGTAAGCGCCTTGTCGGCAATAGGCGGGACAGCTAGCCGAAACACTGTGTGAACACATGTCGTATAAACTCCGCAAACGAGGCAGAGAGTTGGCGCGCGGCCATTGCCCCAATGCCCACCTCTGACCCCAGAATGCGACAGCGCCGTCCGCACCTTCCCCTGCACCACAGGTCTCCCAAGTGAGAGGCGACCCACCATGCCGCTGCATGTCCCCCCGGCCCCCGCGCCCGCCCTGCGTAGCGTCCTCGCGGCACTCGGTTCTCCCACCGCCGTCCACGAGGCACACACCCCCGCCCTGCGCGCGGTCCAGGGCCCGCTGACCGCCGAGCTCCCCCTGCCGGTGCACGTGCTCGACCGCCTGGGCGTGTCCGGCCGCGCGGCCGGCGGCAGGCCGCCGCGTACCCGCCTCACCGGATGGCGGTTCCTGATCCGCAGCGGCGACCGCTTCGTGGCGGCGGCCGACACGCGGCTCACCCCTGACGGCTGGGCCTTCTCGCACTTCTTCGAGGGCCCCTACGTCGCCGCCACCGAGCGCGCCCTGCGCCAGGCGGAGCAGCTCGTCAAGGGCTACCAGCCCCGCCTGCTGTCCGTACCGGAGCTGTACATGCTGACCCTGTGGCTGCACGGGGCGGTCGGCGCCGACGCCGCGGCCGGCCTGCCCGCCGCCGCCGACCTGCTGGTGCCGCTGGCCCCGGCCCCGCCGGGGATCGCCCCCTACCGGCCGCATCCCGTCTCGGAGCTGCTGCCCGTCCTGACCCACCGGCTGACTCCGGCGGCCCCGCCCCTGCCGCCCACCCTGGCGGCCCCGGCGGCCTGAACCCTGCGCTCCGCCCACGGCGCGGCCCGCGATCCGGGCCGCGACCGCGGCATGCCCCGGTCCGGCCGGCAGGCCCCCCGAGCGCCGCCTGACCCGCCTTGCCCATTCGGCCTAGTCCTCCGGGACCAGCTGCGAACCATCCGAAAGGACGGGGCAGTTGGCTTGAACCGCCCGCACGAGTGATGCGTCCTCAATCCATGAGGACTGCTGCCGTGAAATCCCTGCGAAGCAGCCGTCATAGGGGAAGACTGAGGACCATCCTCCCCGCAGGTGCGGGGACGACCCAGGGGGACGGCCATGAATCACGCATCGAGCCGTAGCGAACAGACCCGCGAACAGACCACACCGCAGCGAAAGAACGCATCCATGTGCCAGCACCAGCCTGCCTGCCCGTCATCAGAGTCCGCCGACCGGGAGGCCGCGCGCCCGGTGGCCAACCATCCGGAACAGGGCTGGAGCCTGCTGTGCAACGGCGTCCTGCTCTTCGAGGACACCGGTGAGCTGCTGCCGGACGGCAAGATCATCGCTCCGCACCGCCCGCTCGCGGCGGCCTGAGCACGCACCGGGCACGGACGTACGAAGGGGCCGGCCCCGGAGCGGAAAGCTCCGGGGCCGGCCCCTTCGGTGTGGGATCAGTTGTCGTACTCGTCCAGCGGCGGGCAGGAGCACACCAGGTTGCGGTCGCCGAAGGCGCCGTCGATCCGGCGCACCGGCGGCCAGTACTTCCCGTCGGCGGAGACGCCACCGGGGAAGACGGCCTCGTCACGGGTGTACGGGTGGTTCCACTCGCCACCCAGGGACGCCGCCGTGTGCGGGGCGTTGGCCAGCGGGTTGTCGTCCGCCGGCCACTCGCCGCCCGCGACCCGCTCGATCTCGGCGCGGATGGCGATCATCGCGTCGCAGAAGCGGTCGATCTCGGCGAGGTCCTCGGACTCCGTCGGCTCGATCATGAGCGTGCCGGCCACCGGGAAGGACATGGTCGGGGCGTGGAAGCCGTAGTCGATCAGGCGCTTGGCGATGTCGTCGACGCTGACGCCGGTCTCCTTCGACAGCGGGCGCAGGTCGATGATGCACTCGTGCGCGACCAGGTCGCCCGGGCCGGTGTAGAGCACCGGGTAGTGCGGCTCCAGGCGCTTGGCGATGTAATTGGCGCCGAGCACCGCGACCTGCGTGGCGCGCTTGAGGCCCTCGCCGCCCATCAGGCGCACGTACGACCAGGAGATCGGCAGGATGCCCGCCGAGCCCCACGGCGCGGCCGAGATCGGGCCGACGCCCGTCTCGGGTCCGGCGGTCGGCTGGAGCGGGTGGTTCGGCAGGTACGGGGCCAGGTGCGCCCGGACACCGACCGGGCCGACGCCCGGGCCGCCGCCGCCGTGCGGGATGCAGAAGGTCTTGTGCAGGTTCAGGTGCGAGACGTCGCCGCCGAAGTGACCCGGCTTGGCCAGGCCCACCAGGGCGTTCAGGTTGGCGCCGTCCACGTAGACCTGGCCGCCCGCCTCGTGCACCTGGGCACAGATGTCGGCGACGTGCTCCTCGAACACACCGTGCGTCGACGGGTAGGTGATCATGAGCACGGCCAGCTCGTCGCGGTACTGCTCGATCTTGGCGCGCAGGTCCTCGGTGTCGACCTCGCCGTCGTCGGCGGTCTTGACGACGACGACCTTCATGCCGGCCATCACGGCGCTCGCGGCGTTGGTGCCGTGCGCGGAGGACGGGATGAGACAGACGGTGCGCTGCTCGTCGCCGTTCGCACGGTGGTAGGCGCGCACGGCCAGCAGGCCGGCGAGCTCGCCCTGGGAGCCGGCGTTCGGCTGGATGGAGACCTTGTCGTAGCCGGTGACCTCGCAGAGACGTTCCTCCAGCTCGCTGATGAGCGTGAGGTAACCGCCCGCCTGCTCGACCGGGGCGAAGGGGTGCAGCTGGCCGAACTCGGGCCAGGTGACCGGCTCCATCTCGGTGGTCGCGTTGAGCTTCATGGTGCAGGAGCCCAGCGGGATCATGCCGCGGTCCAGCGCGTAGTCCTTGTCCGAGAGCTTGCGCAGGTAGCGCAGCATCGCGGTCTCGGAACGGTGCTGGTGGAAGACCGGGTGCGTCAGGTACGCGTCCGAGCGCAGCAGGCCCTCGGGCAACGCGTCCGCGGTGGTCGCGTCCAGGGCCTCGATGTCGGCGGAGACGCCGAAGGCGGCCCAGACGGCCTCGATGTCGGCGCGCAGGGTGGTCTCGTCGCAGGAGATCGAGACGTGGTCGGCGTCGGCCCGGTACAGGTTGACCCCGCCCTCACGGGCGGCGGCGACGACCTCGGCGGCCTTGCCGGGCACCCGGGCGGTGACGGTGTCGAAGAAGGAGCCGTGCACCAGCTCGACCCCGCCGGCCTTCAGGCCCGCGGCGAGGATCGCGGCGTAGCGGTGGGTCCGGCGGGCGATGGTCTTCAGGCCGTCGGGGCCGTGGTAGACGGCGTACATGCCGGCCATGACGGCGAGGAGCACCTGGGCGGTGCAGATGTTGCTGGTGGCCTTCTCGCGGCGGATGTGCTGCTCGCGGGTCTGCAGGGCCAGGCGGTAGGCCTTGTTGCCGTCCGCGTCCACGGAGACGCCGACGAGGCGGCCGGGCAGGGAGCGGGCGTGCTTGGCCTGGACGGCCATGTAGCCGGCGTGCGGGCCGCCGAAGCCCATCGGGACGCCGAAGCGCTGGGTGGTGCCGACCGCGATGTCCGCGCCGAGGGCGCCCGGGGAGGTCAGCAGGGTCAGCGCGAGCAGGTCGGCGGAGACGGTGACGACGGCACCGAGCTCGTGGGCCTGGTCGATGACGGCCTTGATGTCGCGCACGGCGCCGGAGGCGCCCGGGTACTGCACGAGCACGCCGTAGACGCCGCGCTCGGCGATCTCGGCGGGGATGCCCGCGGAGAGGTCCGCGACGACGACCTCGATGCCGATCGGCTCGGCGCGGGTCTCGATCACGGCGATGGTCTGCGGCAGCGCGTCGGCGTCCACGAGGAAGACGTTGCCCTTGACCTTGCCCACGCGGCGGGCCAGCGTCATGGCCTCGGCGGCGGCGGTTCCCTCGTCGAGCAGGGAGGCGCCGGAGGTCGGCAGGCCGGTCAGCTCGGCGACGACGGTCTGGAAGTTCAGCAGCGCCTCGAGGCGGCCCTGCGAGATCTCCGGCTGGTACGGGGTGTAGGCCGTGTACCAGGCCGGGTTCTCCATGACGTTGCGCAGGATCACCGGCGGCGTGAACGTCCCGTAGTAGCCGAGACCGATCATCGAGGACAGGACCTGGTTGCGGTCGGCGAGCGAGCGGAGCTCGGCCAGCACCTCGGCCTCGGTCCGCGCCTCGGGCAGGTTCAGCGCTTCGGCGGTCTTGATCACATCCGGTACCGCGGCGGCGGTGAGCTCGTCGAGGGAGCCGTAGCCCACCTGGGCGAGCATCTTCGCCTGCGCCTCGGCATCCGGGCCGATGTGACGCTGCTCGAAGGGGATGCCCCGCTCGAGCTGGGAGAGCGGAATGCGGTTGGCGGTCATTACGGAGGCCTCCTGGTCGTATGACCTGCGAGGGGCACCACGGCGCGGGCACCCGGACGGCCTCCCCCTCTGTCATCTCAACCTGAGAGCTTCACCGGAGTCTCGGGGGTCGCCCGTCGTCCGGCTTTCACCGTCGGTGAGGAGTGGGACCGGCACTGCGCGCCCGGCACCCGCTCCTGCTTTCCAGAGTGGCCTCGTCGCGTGCGGTACGTATGCCTGAGAGATTCCGGGGAGGATTTGCTCCTTCGGCGCCTCCGTCGAGCTCACTCGGAGGACTCTCCCGCACAGGGTCAACAGCCGTCACCCAGCCTACCAGCGAGGATCTGGACCCTCCCTCGAGTGGCCCCCTATCCCGATATGCACTTTTGTAGTCATTACGGATGACTGCGACCACGTGGAGGGACCGTGCAGACCGACATCGATCCGCGCAGCCTGATCGGCCGCAAGGCGTTCGACCGGAACGGGGCCAAGATCGGCACCGTGGACGAGGTCTACCTCGACGACGCCACCGGCGTACCGGAGTGGGCCGCGGTCCGCACCGGTCTGTTCGGCCGGGACGCCTTCGTCCCGCTGGAGCCGAGCGAGGTCGACGGCGATGTCCTGCGCGTCCCGTTCGAACGCTCCCTGATCAAAGACGCCCCCGACTTCGGTGTGGGCCGCCACCTCTCCCCCGAGCAGGAGCTCCAGCTCTACCACCACTACGGCCTGGACGTCTCCCTGCCCGGCGACTTCCACCTTCCCCCGCCGGAGAACCACTAGGCCTAAGCGCCGCCCACGAGGGGCAGCGGGTCGGAGGGCTCCAGCTCGGGGTCGTCCACCAGGAAGGTGCGGACCCGGCCGGGCGGCGATCCGGGCTGCTCGAAGCGCACGGTGACCCTCCCGACCCCGCTGCCCTGCACCCACCCGGGCCCGTACACCGCGTGCCGTACGTCGCTGCCCGCGGGCCA
This sequence comes from Streptomyces sp. 3211.6, assembly GCF_003634815.1. NCBI lineage: Bacteria > Bacillati > Actinomycetota > Actinomycetes > Kitasatosporales > Streptomycetaceae > Streptomyces > Streptomyces sp. 3211.6. Next base: position 1,565,659 of record NZ_RBXC01000001.1, read on the forward strand.
GTGGCGCACGGCGGCCTGCGCGGGGTCCTCCCCCGGCGCCAGGGCCGTCTCGGCGGCACCCGGAGCCCCCCGGGCACCGGCCGCCCCCGGCCCCCCGTCGTCCTCCTCCGTCTCCCCGGTCCCCTCCGCGGGAGCGGTCTGCGCCTCCTGGGCCGCGGCGCCGAGCGCCTGGGCGAACAGGTCCTCCTGGGTGTAGTCCGCGAGCCCCGTCACGCCGACCCCCAGCAGCCGCACCCCGCCCGTGGTGTCCACGCCCTCCAGCAGCCGCCCGGCCGCCTCCCGCACCACCGCCGGATCGTCCGTGGGCCCGCGCAGGGTCTCGGAGCGGGTCAGGGTGGAGAAGTCGTAGCGGCGCACCTTCAGCACGATGGTCCGCCCCGAGTGCCCCGAGGCCCGCAGCCGGCCCACGCAGCGGTCCGCGAGCCGCTGCACCTCGAAGCGGATGCGGACCCGGTCGTGGATGTCCACGTCGAAGGTGTCCTCCACCGACACCGACTTCGCGTCCCGCTCCGCGACCACCGGCCGGTCGTCCAGGCCCAGCGCCATCCGGTACAGGCCGACCCCGTGCGCCCGGCCCACCATCCGCACCAGCTCGTCCTCACCGGCCTCGGCCAGCTCCCCCACCGTGGTGATCCCGGCCCGGCGCAGGTGCTCCCCGGTGGCCGGCCCCACCCCGGGCAGGGTCCGCACCGACATGGGCGCGAGGAGTTCCCGCTCGGTCCCGGGCTCGATCAGCAGCAGCCCGTCCGGCTTGGCCTCCTCGGAGGCCACCTTGGCCAGCATCTTCGACCCGGCCAGCCCGACCGAGCCGCTGAGCCCCGTCGCGGCGGTGATGTCGGCCCTCAGCCGCTCCCCCGTGGCCCGGGCGCTCGCCGAGTCGAAGGCCCTGCCGCCCGCCTCCAGGTCCACGAAGGCCTCGTCCAGGCTGAGCGGCTCCACCAGCGGCGACAGCTCGCGCAGCAGGCCCATGACGACCTCGCTGACCTCGCGGTAGAGGAGGAAGCGGGGGATCAGGTAGGCGCCGTTGGGGCAGAGCCGGCGGGCCTGGGCCATCGGCATCGCCGAATGCACCCCGAAGCGCCGGGCCTCGTAGGAGGCGGTGGCCACCACCCCGCGGGGGCCGAGCCCGCCCACGATCACGGCCTTCCCGCGCAGGCTGGGCTTCGACGCCTGCTCCACGGAGGCGTAGAAGGCGTCCATGTCCAGATGCAGGATGGTCGGCGCGGTTCTCACAGCACCGATGCTGCCTCATGCCACTGACAACACGGTGATCCGTCGTCGTCGCCCCGGCCGGCGGGCCGTACGCGCCGCGCCGGCGGCCCCGGCGTCAGCCGGCCCGGTTCCGGCGGGCGGCGAGCTCGTCGGCCGGGTTGTGGCCGACCACGGTCTCCCCCGTGTCCACGCGTTCCCCGTGCAGCTGCGACAGCGCGTTCTCGACGTCCCGCCAGACCACGCCCACCGCGATGCCGAAGACCCCCTGGCCGCCCTGGAGCAGGCTCACCACCTGGTCGGGGGAGGTGCACTCGTACACGGTCGCGCCGTCGCTCATCAGCGTCATCCGCTCCAGGTCCGAGAAACCCCGGCCGCGCAGGTGCTGAACGGCGGTGCGGATGTTCTGCAGGGCCACGCCGGTGTCGAGGAAGCGCTTCACGATCTTGAGGACGACGACGTCCCGGAAGCTGTAGAGCCGCTGCGTGCCCGACCCGTAGGCGGGCCGCACGCTGGGCTCCACCAGCCCGGTGCGCGCCCAGTAGTCCAGCTGCCGGTACGTGATCCCCGCGGCGGCGCACGCCGTCGGTCCGCGGTAGCCGACCTGCTCGGGGGCCGGGGAGTCGCTCACCGGTCCGACCGGTTTCGACACCGGCTGACGGTGCGCGGAACCCGCCCCGCCGCCGAGCAGCGCGGACGGTCCACCGTCACTCCGTACGGGGACTCCCCCGGTCGTACCGTCGCCCGTGATCCTCACGCCGACCCTCCGTCCTTGACCTGCCCCCTCGAAGGTAGGCAGTGACCAGGGGTGCGTCAACGATCGCCACACTCGGCACGCCGAGTGATAATCACCCTGAGAGTGGTTTCCCGTACCCCAACGCCGGGAAAGGCTACTCGAATGGGCTGGGGCTTCCCGGTGGGCGATACGGCCCTCGCCGGGACGGCGCCCGGCCCCTACTGCGGGCCCGTGCCGAAGTCCTCGGGAGAGATCTGGTCGAGGAACTCGCGGAACTTCTCCACCTCGTCCTCCTGCTCGTCGGGAATGGCGATTCCGGCGTCGTCCAGCACGCCGTCACTGCCGTAGATCGGCGTTCCCGTCCGCAGGGCGAGCGCTATGGCGTCGGAAGGCCGCGCGCTCACCTCGACGCCACTGGCGAAGACCAGCTCCGCGTAGAAGACGCCCTCCCGCAGATCCGTGATCCGGACCTCGGTCAGCTCCTCGCCCACCGCCTCCAGCACGTCCTTGAACAGGTCGTGCGTCAGCGGCCTGGCAGGGGCCATTCCCTGCTGCGCGAAGGCAATGGCGGTCGCCTCCCCAGGACCGATCCAGATGGGGAGGTACCGGTCGCCTCCCACTTCACGCAGGAGAACGATCGGCTGGTTGGAGGGCATTTCCACCCGGACACCCACAACGTCGAGCTCGTTCACACAGCAACCCTAGGACCTGCCCGGCAGGTTTGGGTAGTCGGGGCCCGCTCGCGGCGCCCCCGTTCAGTGCAGCCGCACCCCGAGGGCGCTCTGCACGAACGCCTCGTGGAGCCGTACGGAGAGCCCTGCGAGCTCCTTCATCGTGGCCTCGGCATGAGCCCTGGTCTGCGGATTGCGGTGGCGTCGCAGCGGGGCGACCACCTGTTCCACCAGACCGGCCTCCCGGTCGGCCGCGGCCTTCATGGCCCGCAGGTGGCGCGGTTCGAGCCCGAACCGGCCGAGATCGGCGATCAAGCGGGCCACGGCCACCGCCCCGGCGTCGAAACCGCCGCCGGCCTCCTCCGAGAGGAGCCCGTAGGACTCCCACTCGGCGAGCTGCGCCTCGTCCACCTCGGCGGCGGCGATCAGCTCCGCCCGCCCGACCCGGGCCGCGGCCGGACGCTCCCCGCCCGCCTCCCCGTACCCGGCACCGCGCGCTTCGCCCGGCACGGACTCCCCGTGCGCGGCGGGGGCCGGGATCCGGATCTGCTCGCCCCGGTCGAGCGCGTCGAGCTGCTCGCGGATGACCTTCAGCGGCAGGTAGTGGTCGCGCTGGAGGCGCAGGATGCGCCCGAGCCGCTCCACGTCGCCGGTACTGAACTTGCGGTATCCGGAAGGCGTGCGCCGGGGCTCGACGAGCCCCTCCGCCTCCAGGAACCGGATCTTCGAGATCGTGACTTCGGGGAACTCGTCACGCAGCATCGTGAGCACCTGGCCGATGCTCACCAGCTGCCCGGACGAGCCGGCGGTGCCGGCGGCGCCCTTCTTCGGGGCACCGCCGGTCGGGGTGCGCAGCATGGGACCTTCCCTCTGGAGGTCCCCCCGGAGGTTGTCCGGGGGTGGGGGTCAGACGCCCCGCAGGCTGGCGTAGAAGACCAGCCGGTACTTGCCGATCTGCACCTCGTCGCCGTTGTGCAGGGCGACCGAGTCGATCGGCTCGCGGTTCACGTACGTGCCGTTGAGGCTGCCGACGTCGGCGACGGTGAAGCCGCCTTCCGGACCCCGGCGGAACTCGACATGCAGCCGGGAGACGGTGACGTCGTCCAGGAAGATGTCGCTCTGCGGGTGCCGGCCCGCCGTGGTCAGCTCGCCGTCGAGCAGGAAACGGCTGCCCGAGTTGGGGCCGCGCCGCACGATGAGCAGGGCGGAACCGGGGGGCAGCGCCTCCACCGCGGCCTGGGCCTCGGGAGAGAGCGAGGGCGAGACGTGCTGTCCGGTCGCCTCGGCCTCGTAGGCCTCGAGGCCCGAGATCGAGATGGTGGACGTGGTCTCCGAGGCTCGCTCGGGCGTCAGGCCCGGGCGCAGCGGCGCACCGCAGTTGGAGCAGAAACGGCTCGCCGCACCGCTGCGGTGCCCGCACCTGCCGCACGTCTGCTCGGCGGACATGGACGGCTCCTCGCGCCGCGGCTGCCCCGCGGAGGCGTTGGTGGCGTACGGGTCGGGGGCGTACCCCCCGCCCGCGGTCGGGGCTGCCGGCTCTCCGAAACCTATGCGCCCCGCAGCCGACGGGTCGGCCCCCGGGCCGGCCACCTCGTCGCGGAAGAGCGGCCGGTCGCCCTGGCCCTCCCCCTCGCCATGGCCCGCACGGTGACGTGCCGTACCGCTTTCCTCGCGGTTCTTCTTGCCGAACAACTTCTCAAACAACTTCACGGGCGATTCCCCTTGACCGAAACAGACCCGCCCGTGGGGCAGGACGAACTCCGCATACACACACCTGCCGACCCGGACATTCTGACAACGTCCGTAACCACCAGACAGTTTCCACCACGCACCGCGACTTCGGTGCGTCGACCCCCCGCAGGCGTCAGCCCGCGTGGGACCGTCCTCGCGCCGCCCCGTCTCACGGCGATGACGACCGAGCGTAGTCAGGCTGCTTCGCAGCCCGCAAGGCATCCACAACGATCTTCGCCGACCGTGTGACGGCGACCGTGGCCTGTTCCTTCTCCATGGTCTGCACGACACCGCCCGGAATGTTGAGCGCCGGCTCCAGATCCTGCGGCTTGCCGATCACCCTGAACTCATAGGGCTGTGTGATCTTCTTACCGTCGATCGCCACCCCGCCGCCCTCGTCCGAGAAGTACGAGCCCGCCACCACGCGCACGCCGTTGATCTGGATCGCCTCGGCCCCGGCCGCCCGCAGTTCCTGGAGGGTGTCCAGGAGCTGGTCCGAGCGCACCTGGCCCTTGGCGTCGGTGATCCTCAGCGTGATGCCGGGGCCCTGTGCGGCCACGGTACCGGCCAGGATGCCCAGTTGGCGCTCCCGCTCCAGCGTCTGCTTGCGTGCCTCCTCGGCCTGGTTGGAGCTGCTCTGCAGCTCCCTGCGCTGGTCGTCCAGCTTCTGCTTCTCGTCCTCCAGCCGTTTGGTCCGCCCGTCCAGCTCGTCGAGGATCCGCACGAGGTCCTCCTGCCGCGCACCGCGCAGCGGCGCGCTGGAGTCGCTGTTGGAGCGCACCTGGATGGCCAGCCCGAGGCCCAGGACGAAGAGCAGCAGCGCGACGATCAGTTGGGCCCGGCTGAACCTCGGCGGCCACAGGCCGGCCGCCAGCCGCTGCCGGCCCGTCTGCTCCGGCTCCGGCTCCGGCACCGGCACCGGGTCCCCCTGCGGGGTGTTGTCCGTGCTCATCGGCCTCACGCCCGGAAGACGTGCCGGCGGATGGCCGCCGCGTTGGAGAAGATCCGGATGCCGAGGACGACGACCACACCGGTCGACAGCTGCGAGCCGACGCCCAGCTTGTCGCCGAGGAAGACGATCAGCGCGGCGACGACCACGTTCGACAGGAACGACACCACGAAGACCTTGTCCACGAAGATCCCGTCCAGCATCGCGCGCAGACCGCCGAACACCGCGTCCAGGGCCGCCACGACGGCGATCGGCAGATAAGGCTCCACCACGGCCGGCACTTCGGGGCGGACGAGAAGTCCGACCACCACTCCCGCCACGAGGCCCAGTACCGCGATCACGACGCACCCTTCTTCGGCTCTTCTGCAGTGGCCGTCCGCACGGTGAGACTCGACGCGGCCGGCAGCTTCACCTCGCCCACCGGGGACAGGGTGTAGCGGATCCCGTAGCTCTCCTGCAGCACGTGCAGGTACTGCCCGTCCACGGAGTCCTGGAACACCGTGCCGAGCCGTTTCCCGTCCCCGATGGCGAGGACCTCGTACGGCGGCACCAGTGGCCTGTTGTCGACCAGTATCGCGTCACCGGCCGCCCGGATCGCCGACAGCGCCGTGAGCCGCTGCCCGTTGATCGAGACGGCTTCCGCGCCGGACTGCCAGAGCCCGTTGACGATCCGCTGCATGTCACGGTCCCGGACCCGTCCGGTGTCGGAGAACCCGGCGCTCTCGCGCGGGCCGCCTCCGCCGCCCGACGAGGACCCCTTGGCATCGTCCACCACAAGCTTGACGCCAGGACCGTGCACCTCGGTTGCACCCGCCAGCAACGCCACCAGCTGGGCCTGCTGCCCGCCCTGCTGCTTCAGCGCCTCGCGCTGACGGTCCGCGACCTCGGTCCGCAGCCGCTCGATGTCCCGCTCCAGGGTGTCCGCCTGCCGGTCGGCCCGCTCCACCCGGTCGATCAGCTCCTGGCGCTCCTTGGCCAGCACCGGCGCCGTCGCCCGCGCCTGTGCCGCACCCAGCGTGACGACCAGCGCGGCGAGCACCAGCCCCGCGGCGAGCGCCAGCTTGGCCCTGAGCGTGCGCGGCAGCCCCGCCGTACCCTCCGCCTCGCGCCGCGCGGAGGCTTCCGCATAGCCCTCGTCGAGGCTGTGGTCCATCACGTGCGTCAGCAGCGACATGGACGCGTCCGGGCGCGCGGGCGGTGTGGCCGAACTCCGGTTGTTGGGCGGCTGCGACATGCCGCACATCGTCGCATGTCGGCGCCGCCCATACCGAATGCGGCCTTCCGGCGGGCCGGGGCGGATGGCTCCCGCACCCGGCCCGCCGTATTCCTGTCCCGCTCCGCACGCGCGTACGGGCGGGATTCCGGTCAGTGCTGGCCGGCTCCGTCCACCACCGCGGCCCACTCGTCCAGCAGGGCCTGTGCGGACGCGTCGTCGGGGCCTTCGGCCCACAGGTGGGTGACGGCCTCCGCCGGGTCCGGCAGGACCAGGGCCCACCGGCCGTCGGCCTCGACCACGCGCACGCCGTCGGTGGTGTCCACCTGCCGCTCCCCGGCCGCTTCCACGACCCGCCGCATCACGAGCCCCTTGGCCGCCCACGGGGTGGGCACGTCCCGCTTGAGGACGTGCGCCCGCGGGATGCGGGAGTCGATCTGGCTGAGCGTGAGCTGCGTGCGCGCGACCAGCCCGATGAGCTGGACGAAGGCCGCCGATCCGTCGAAGACGCTGCTGAACTCCGGGACGATGAACCCGCCCCGGCCGTCGCCGCCGAAGATCGTGGTCTCCTCGCGGCCCACCCGGGTCAGGTCGTCGGGCGAAGTCGTCGTCCACTCCACCTGGGTGCCGTGGTACGCCGCCACCTGCTCGGCGACCCGGGTCGTGGTCACCGGCAGGGCCACCTTGCCGCTGCGCTTCTCGGCCGCCACGAGGTCCAGCAGGACCAGCAGCGCCCGGTCGTCCTCGATGATCCGGCCGCGTTCGTCCACCAGGGAGATCCGCTCGCCGACCGGGTCGAAGCGCACGCCGAAGGCCGCCCGCGCCGAGGCCACGATCTCCCCGAGCCGGACCAGTCCGGCGCGCCGCGACTCGGTGCTCTCGGTGGGCCGGGACTCGTCCAGGCCGGGGTTGATCGTCAGCGCGTCCACCCCGAGCCGCCCGAGGAGGCTGGGCAGGACGAGTCCGGCGCTGCCGTTCGAGGCGTCCACGACCACCTTGAGGCCGGAGTCGGCGATCCCGGTGGTGTCCACCCGCCGCAGCAGCGAGCCCGTGTACGAGTCGAAGACGCTCGAGGGGAACTGCAGGTCGCCGATCTCCCCGGGGAAGGCCCGGCGGTACTCCTGACGTGCGTAGACGCGGTCCAGCTTGCGCTGCTGCGCCTGCGAGAGGTCCGCTCCCCGCTCGTCGAGGAACATGATGTCCACCGAGTCCGGCACACCCGGCGAGGTCCGGATCATGATCCCGCCCGCGGCGCCCCGGGCCGTCTGCTGGCGGGCCACGGGCAGCGGTACGTTCTCCAGGTCGCGCACGTTGATGGCGCTGGCCTGGAGCGCCGAGATCACGGCGCGCTTGAGCGCGCGGGCGCCTCGGGAGTGGTCGCGTGCCGTGGTGACGATCGCCCCCTTCTTGAGGGTCGTCGCGTAGGCGCCGGCGAGTTTCACCACCAGCTCGGGGGTGATCTCCACGTTGAGGATCCCGGAGACGCCGCGCGCACCGAACAGGTGGGCCTGCCCGCGGGACTCCCAGATCACCGAGGTGTTGACGAAGGCGCCGGCCTCGATCGTCTTGAACGGGTAGACGCGGACGTTGCCCTGGACGATCGATTCCTCGCCGACGAGGCACTCGTCACCGATGACCGCGCCGTCCTCGATCCGGGCGGCCCGCATGATGTCGGTGTTCTTGCCGATGACGCAGCCGCGCAGGTTGCTGTGCGGCCCGATGTAGACGTTGTCGTGGACGACGGCCTTGTGCAGGAAGGCCCCGCTCTTGACGACCACGTTCGACCCGATGACGGTGTGCTCGCGGATCTCCGCCCCGGCCTCGACCTTGGCGTAGTCACCGATGTACAGCGGGCCGCGCAGGACGGCGTCCGGGCTCACCTCGGCACCTTCGGCGACCCACACCCCGGGCGAGATCTCGAAGCCGTCCATCTCGACCTGGACCTTGCCTTCGAGGACGTCGGCCTGGGCCTTGACGTAGCTCTCGTGGGTGCCCACGTCCTCCCAGTAGCCCTCGGCGACGTAGCCGTAGATCGGCCGGCCTTCCTTCATCAGCTTCGGGAAGACGTCGCTGGACCAGTCGACCGAGACGTCGGGGTCGACGTAGTCGAAGATCTCCGGCTCCATGACGTAGATGCCGGTGTTGATGGTGTCCGAGAACACCTGCCCCCAGGTCGGCTTCTCGAGGAAGCGCTCGACCTTGCCCTCTTCGTCCACGATGGTGATGCCGAATTCCAGCGGGTTCGGCACCCGGGTGAGGCACACCGTGACCAGTGCGCCCTTCTCCTTGTGGAAGTTGATGAGGTCGGTGAGGTCGAAGTCGGTGAGCGCGTCGCCGGAGATGACCAGGAACGTGTCGTCCTTGAGGGCCTCCTCGGCGTTCTTCACGCTGCCGGCGGTGCCGAGTGGCTTCTCCTCGTTGGCGTAGGTCAGCTCCATTCCGAGCTCCTCGCCGTCACCGAAGTAGTTCTTGACGAGTGACGCCAGGAACTGAACGGTGACCACGGTCTCGCTGAGCCCATGCCGCTTGAGCAGCCTGAGCACGTGCTCCATGATCGGCCGGTTCGCCACCGGCAGGAGCGGCTTGGGCATGCTTGAGGTCATGGGGCGAAGCCGCGTACCTTCGCCACCGGCCATCACGACGGCCTTCATGTCGGAAGAGTCCTCCTAGAGAGATGACGGTCTGGCCGACCTCACCCGTCTCGGACGGATACTCCGCTACTCCTCCGCGTCAGCACCGGCGCCGAGTGAGCTCAATCGGCCGTGGTGTCCGCCTTCACCAGACGGCGGACTTGCACCACGTAAAGGATTCCTGCCCACCAATAGAGCGTTGTACCCCAACCTGCGAACGCCCATCCGAAAACGGACGCCATCCAGGCCAACCACCCCGTACCGTCACTGAGCAGTAGCAAGGGGAAGGCGTACATCAGGTTGAAGGTGGCGGCCTTGCCGAGGAAGTTGACCTGGGGCGGCGGATAGCCGTGCCGGCGCAGGATCCACACCATGACCAGCAGCATTGCCTCACGGGCCAGCAGCGCGGCGGTGAGCCACAGCGGCAGAATCCCCCGGTAGGTGAGCCCGAAGAGCGTGGTCAGGACGTAGAGCCGGTCGGCGGCGGGGTCCAGGAGCCGGCCCAGTTTGCTGATCTGGTTCCAGCGCCGCGCGAGTTTTCCGTCGAGGTAGTCACTGACGCCGCTCAGCATGAGCACGAGCAGTGCCCAACCGTCGTGCTTCGCGAGGATGAGCCAGAGGAACAGCGGCACGCCCACGAGACGGGCCATGCTCAGGATGTTCGGAATGGTGAAAATTCGGTCAGTCTGGACCCGAGTCTCCTGGACCTCCACCCGGGGGCCTCCACTGTGACTGTAGAAATGTCGAATCTATGCTCCCCTGACCCTACAGGAGTCCACGACCGGCCCCGTAAACGCAAGAAAGCCCCGCACCATGACTGGTGCGGGGCTTTCCCACAATGATTGTTCGGCGGCGTCCTACTCTCCCACAGGGTCCCCCCTGCAGTACCATCGGCGCTGAAAGGCTTAGCTTCCGGGTTCGGAATGTAACCGGGCGTTTCCCTAACGCTATGACCACCGAAACACTATGAAGTTGAACTCAAGCCGGCAAGGCGAGTTCGTTACTTCAGAACTAACACAGTGGACGCGAGCAACTGAGGACAAGCCCTCGGCCTATTAGTACCAGTCAGCTCCACCCGTTACCGGGCTTCCACATCTGGCCTATCAACCCAGTCGTCTACTGGGAGCCTTACCCTCTCAAGGAGGTGGGAATACTCATCTTGAAGCAGGCTTCCCGCTTAGATGCTTTCAGCGGTTATCCCTCCCGAACGTAGCCAACCAGCCATGCCCTTGGCAGGACAACTGGCACACCAGAGGTTCGTCCGTCCCGGTCCTCTCGTACTAGGGACAGCCCTTCTCAATATTCCTACGCGCACAGCGGATAGGGACCGAACTGTCTCACGACGTTCTAAACCCAGCTCGCGTACCGCTTTAATGGGCGAACAGCCCAACCCTTGGGACCGACTCCAGCCCCAGGATGCGACGAGCCGACATCGAGGTGCCAAACCATCCCGTCGATATGGACTCTTGGGGAAGATCAGCCTGTTATCCCCGGGGTACCTTTTATCCGTTGAGCGACGGCGCTTCCACAAGCCACCGCCGGATCACTAGTCCCGACTTTCGTCCCTGCTCGACCCGTCGGTCTCACAGTCAAGCTCCCTTGTGCACTTACACTCAACACCTGATTGCCAACCAGGCTGAGGGAACCTTTGGGCGCCTCCGTTACCCTTTGGGAGGCAACCGCCCCAGTTAAACTACCCATCAGACACTGTCCCTGATCCGGATCACGGACCGAGGTTAGACATCCAGCACGACCAGAGTGGTATTTCAACGGCGACTCCACAACCACTGGCGTGGCTGCTTCAAAGTCTCCCACCTATCCTACACAAGCCGAACCGAACACCAATATCAAACTGTAGTAAAGGTCCCGGGGTCTTTCCGTCCTGCTGCGCGAAACGAGCATCTTTACTCGTAGTGCAATTTCACCGGGCCTATGGTTGAGACAGTCGAGAAGTCGTTACGCCATTCGTGCAGGTCGGAACTTACCCGACAAGGAATTTCGCTACCTTAGGATGGTTATAGTTACCACCGCCGTTTACTGGCGCTTAAGTTCTCAGCTTCGCAACCCCGAAAGGTCACTAACCGGTCCCCTTAACGTTCCAGCACCGGGCAGGCGTCAGTCCGTATACATCGCCTTACGGCTTCGCACGGACCTGTGTTTTTAGTAAACAGTCGCTTCTCGCTGGTCTCTGCGGCCACCCCCAGCTCAGAGAGCAAGTCTCATCACCAGGAATGGCCCCCCTTCTCCCGAAGTTACGGGGGCATTTTGCCGAGTTCCTTAACCATAGTTCACCCGAACGCCTCGGTATTCTCTACCTGACCACCTGAGTCGGTTTAGGGTACGGGCCGCCATGAAACTCGCTAGAGGCTTTTCTCGACAGCATAGGATCATCCACTTCACCACAATCGGCTCGGCATCAGGTCTCAGCCTTATATGAGGGACGGATTTGCCTACCCCTCGGCCTACACCCTTACCCCGGGACAACCACCGCCCGGGCTGGACTACCTTCCTGCGTCACCCCATCGCTTACCTACTACCACCTTGGGCCGGCGGCTCCACCACTTTCCTTTCCCCGAAGGGTCCGGAACGGCTTCACGGCCTTAGCATCAGAGGATTCGATATTGGGCGTTTCAAAGCGGGTACCGGAATATCAACCGGTTGTCCATCGACTACGCCTGTCGGCCTCGCCTTAGGTCCCGACTTACCCTGGGCAGATCAGCTTGACCCAGGAACCCTTAGTCAATCGGCGCACACGTTTCTCACGTGTGTATCGCTACTCATGCCTGCATTCTCACTCGTGAACCGTCCACAACTAGCTTCCGCTGCTGCTTCACCCGGCACACGACGCTCCCCTACCCATCACAACACCCGTTGGGGCTTATTGCTGCAATGACACGACTTCGGCGGTACGCTTGAGCCCCGCTACATTGTCGGCGCGGAATCACTTGACCAGTGAGCTATTACGCACTCTTTCAAGGGTGGCTGCTTCTAAGCCAACCTCCTGGTTGTCTCTGCGACTCCACATCCTTTCCCACTTAGCGTACGCTTAGGGGCCTTAGTCGATGCTCTGGGCTGTTTCCCTCTCGACCATGGAGCTTATCCCCCACAGTCTCACTGCCGTGCTCTCACTTACCGGCATTCGGAGTTTGGCTAAGGTCAGTAACCCGGTAGGGCCCATCGCCTATCCAGTGCTCTACCTCCGGCAAGAAACACACGACGCTGCACCTAAATGCATTTCGGGGAGAACCAGCTATCACGGAGTTTGATTGGCCTTTCACCCCTAACCACAGGTCATCCCCCAGGTTTTCAACCCTGGTGGGTTCGGTCCTCCACGAAGTCTTACCTCCGCTTCAACCTGCCCATGGCTAGATCACTCCGCTTCGGGTCTAGAGCGTGCAACTCAATCGCCCTATTCGGACTCGCTTTCGCTACGGCTTCCCCACACGGGTTAACCTCGCTACACACCGCTAACTCGCAGGCTCATTCTTCAAAAGGCACGCAGTCACGAGACGTACAAGTACGTCCGACGCTCCCACGGCTTGTAGGCACACGGTTTCAGGTACTATTTCACTCCGCTCCCGCGGTACTTTTCACCATTCCCTCACGGTACTATCCGCTATCGGTCACCAGGGAATATTTAGGCTTAGCGGGTGGTCCCGCCAGATTCACACGGGATTTCTCGGGCCCCGTGCTACTTGGGAGATGAGCAAGCAAGCCGCTGATGTTTCGTCTACGGGGGTCTTACCCTCTACGCCGGACCTTTCGCATGTCCTTCGACTACATCAACGGTTTCTGACTCGCCCAGCCGCCGGCAGACGACTGAAGCTCATTCCCACAACCCCGCATGCGCAACCCCTGCCGGGTATCACACGCATACGGTTTGGCCTCATCCGGTTTCGCTCGCCACTACTCCCGGAATCACGGTTGTTTTCTCTTCCTGAGGGTACTGAGATGTTTCACTTCCCCTCGTTCCCTCCACATGCCCTATGTGTTCAGGCATGGGTGACAGCCCATGACGACTGCCGGGTTTCCCCATTCGGACACCCCCGGATCAAAGCTCAGTTGGCAGCTCCCCGGGGCCTATCGCGGCCTCTCACGTCCTTCATCGGTTCCTGGTGCCAAGGCATCCACCGTGCGCCCTTAAAAACTTGGCCACAGATGCTCGCGTCCACTGTGTAGTTCTCAAATAACGACCAGCCACCCGTCACACCCTGCCGAAACAGAGCTTTACCGGGGCCGGCACTGAAGACTGACCAGACGGCCGTGCCTTCAGGACCCAACAACGTGCCAAGCACAGTCACTCATCGAATCACGCTTTCCACGCCGAAGCAGTACTCACGACTTCTCAGATCTGACTGTGCCAACTAATCAACGTTCCACCCATGAGCTGACCGTGCAGAACATTTGCCTGCAATCGGTACTGTGCTCCTTAGAAAGGAGGTGATCCAGCCGCACCTTCCGGTACGGCTACCTTGTTACGACTTCGTCCCAATCGCCAGTCCCACCTTCGACAGCTCCCTCCACAAGGGTTGGGCCACCGGCTTCGGGTGTTACCGACTTTCGTGACGTGACGGGCGGTGTGTACAAGGCCCGGGAACGTATTCACCGCAGCAATGCTGATCTGCGATTACTAGCGACTCCGACTTCATGGGGTCGAGTTGCAGACCCCAATCCGAACTGAGACCGGCTTTTTGAGATTCGCTCCACCTCACGGTATCGCAGCTCATTGTACCGGCCATTGTAGCACGTGTGCAGCCCAAGACATAAGGGGCATGATGACTTGACGTCGTCCCCACCTTCCTCCGAGTTGACCCCGGCGGTCTCCTGTGAGTCCCCATCACCCCGAAGGGCATGCTGGCAACACAGGACAAGGGTTGCGCTCGTTGCGGGACTTAACCCAACATCTCACGACACGAGCTGACGACAGCCATGCACCACCTGTATACCGACCACAAGGGGGGCACTATCTCTAATGCTTTCCGGTATATGTCAAGCCTTGGTAAGGTTCTTCGCGTTGCGTCGAATTAAGCCACATGCTCCGCCGCTTGTGCGGGCCCCCGTCAATTCCTTTGAGTTTTAGCCTTGCGGCCGTACTCCCCAGGCGGGGAACTTAATGCGTTAGCTGCGGCACCGACGACGTGGAATGTCGCCAACACCTAGTTCCCAACGTTTACGGCGTGGACTACCAGGGTATCTAATCCTGTTCGCTCCCCACGCTTTCGCTCCTCAGCGTCAGTAATGGCCCAGAGATCCGCCTTCGCCACCGGTGTTCCTCCTGATATCTGCGCATTTCACCGCTACACCAGGAATTCCGATCTCCCCTACCACACTCTAGCTAGCCCGTATCGAATGCAGACCCGAGGTTAAGCCTCGGGCTTTCACATCCGACGTGACAAGCCGCCTACGAGCTCTTTACGCCCAATAATTCCGGACAACGCTTGCGCCCTACGTATTACCGCGGCTGCTGGCACGTAGTTAGCCGGCGCTTCTTCTGCAGGTACCGTCACTTTCGCTTCTTCCCTGCTGAAAGAGGTTTACAACCCGAAGGCCGTCATCCCTCACGCGGCGTCGCTGCATCAGGCTTTCGCCCATTGTGCAATATTCCCCACTGCTGCCTCCCGTAGGAGTCTGGGCCGTGTCTCAGTCCCAGTGTGGCCGGTCGCCCTCTCAGGCCGGCTACCCGTCGTCGCCTTGGTGGGCCGTTACCCCACCAACAAGCTGATAGGCCGCGGGCTCATCCTTCACCGCCGGAGCTTTCCACCACAGGAGATGCCTCCCGCAGTCGTATCCGGTATTAGACCCCGTTTCCAGGGCTTGTCCCAGAGTGAAGGGCAGATTGCCCACGTGTTACTCACCCGTTCGCCACTAATCCCCTCCCGAAGGAGGTTCATCGTTCGACTTGCATGTGTTAAGCACGCCGCCAGCGTTCGTCCTGAGCCAGGATCAAACTCTCCATGAATGTTTACCGGTAATCCGGTGCACACGCACGAAAGAGCGGGCCAGTCACGGTCGGAATAAGACCGACTGACCACAACGTCCTCGCTGTGTTTGTCGCCTGCCAGTGCCCGAAGGCCCGACAGGTCTTTTTCAAAGGAACCTCATCCACCGAAGTGGACGGGGTATCAACTTCTGGCGTTGATTTTTGGCACGCTGTTGAGTTCTCAAGGAACGGACGCTTCCTTTGTACTCACCCTCAGTAACACTTACTGGGGCTTTCCTCCGGGCTTTCGTTCTTGCGATTCAGACTCTATCAGAGTCTTTCTCGCTTGCTTTCCAGGTCCTGCGCTTTCGCGCTTTCCCTTTCCGGCGGTTCCGACTCTATCAGCGCTTTTCCCTCTCTCCGACCACTCACAGCCGTGCCGAAAAGGCATGCCGAAAGAAGTGGGGATCGAGATCGTCACTGCTTGAGGAGGAGTCCCGTCCATCGACTGTTCGCGAGATGTTCACGGAACACGTCTCGGCGGGAGTCACGACAGTACAGGCCCCGTGAGGCGCAGGCAAATCCATTCACGCGTATGGTCTAGTCCACCGGTCTAGTCCACTAGTCTCCGTGTCGAAGGGTCAGCCCGGGTCGGGGACCGGCATCGGGCGAACCCGTACAAGCTGTGCAATATCCTTCACACGAAGCAGCCCCACCCCCTGGGAGGCCCCCATGACCAGCGTGACGTCCCCACTTGCCGGACGCGCCATCGGACTCGCGGCAGTGCCCGACCCGGTGTTCTCCGGCGCGATGGTGGGTCCGGGCACCGCCATCGATCCCGTGCGCGAGCCCGCCGCGGCGGTGTCCCCCGTCGACGGTGTGGTCGTCTCCCTGCACCCGCACGCGTACGTCGTGGTCGACGGTGAGGGCCACGGCGTGCTGACGCACCTCGGGATCGACACCGTCCAGCTCAACGGCGAGGGCTTCGAGCTGCTCGTGAACAAGGGCGACACGGTGGTCCGCGGCCAGGAGGTCATCCGCTGGGACCCGGCCGCCGTCGAGGCCGCCGGCAAGTCCCCCGTGTGCCCTGTCGTGGCGCTGGAGGCCACGGCCGACTCGCTCTCCGGCGTGGTCGAGTCCGGGGACGTCAAGACCGACGACGCCCTCTTCAGCTGGCAGTAAAGGCGTCAAGGCGTCCGCCTGCTCCCACACAGGCGAGTCGGACATCCACCGCGGCGGCTGCGGCCGCCGCTCAATCGGAGACGGGTGAAATGGAGACAACGCTGCGAGGCGTCGGCGTGAGCCACGGTGTGGCGATCGGCGAGGTGCGGCACATGGGTACGGCCGTGCTGGAGCCGCCGGCGAAGCAGATCTCCGCGGACGAGGCGGAGCGCGAGCAGGGGCGCGCCCGTCAGGCCGTGGAGGCCGTGTCGGCCGACCTGATCGCGCGCGGCCAGCTGGCCGGCGGCGAGGCCCAGCACGTGCTCGAGGCCCAGGCGATGATCGCCACGGACCCCGAGCTGATGTCGGACGTGGACCGGCGGATCGTCGTCGGCAGCACGGCCGAGCGGGCCGTGTACGACGCGTTCGCGTCCTACCGCGACCTGCTCGCGGGGGCGGGCGAGTACATGGCCGGCCGGGTGGCCGACCTGGACGACGTGCGCAACCGGATCGTGGCGCGCCTGCTGGGCGTGCCGATGCCGGGTGTGCCGGACAGTGACGAGCCGTACGTGCTGATCGCGCGGGACCTGGCGCCCGCGGACACCGCGCTGCTGGACCCCGCGCTGGTGCTCGGTTTCGTGACCGAGGAGGGCGGCCCGACCAGCCACAGCGCGATCCTCGCGCGGGCGCTGGGCGTGCCGGCCATCGTGGCGCTGCCGGGTGCCGGGGAGATCGCCGAGGGAACGGTCATCGCCGTGGACGGCAGCACCGGTGACCTGTTCGTGGAGCCGACCGCGCAGAAGCGGGCCGAGCTGGAGGCCGCGGCCGCCGAGCGGAAGGCGGCGCTGGCCGCCTCCTCCGGTCCGGGCGCCACCTCGGACGGTCACAAGGTGCCGCTGCTGGCGAACGTGGGCGGTCCGGCGGACGTGCCCGCGGCGGTGGAGGCCGGGGCCGAGGGCGTGGGTCTGTTCCGCACCGAGTTCCTGTTCCTGGACGACAGCAAGAAGGCTCCGTCCGAGGAGAAGCAGATCGAGTCGTACCGCAAGGTGCTCGAGGCCTTCCCCGAGGGCCGGGTGGTCGTGCGCGTGCTGGACGCGGGCGCCGACAAGCCGCTGGACTTCCTGACCCCGGCGGACGAGCCGAACCCGGCGCTGGGCGTGCGTGGTCTGCGTACGCTGCTGGACCACCCGGAGGTGCTGCGTACGCAGCTGACGGCGCTGGCGAAGGCGGCGGAGGGGCTGCCGGTCTACCTCGAGGTCATGGCCCCGATGGTGGCCGACCGGATCGACGCGAAGGCGTTCGCGGACGCCTGCCGCGAGGCCGGTCTGGTGGCGAAGTTCGGTGCGATGGTGGAGATCCCCTCCGCCGCGCTGCGGGCGCGTTCGATCCTGCAGGAGGTCGAGTTCCTGTCGCTGGGCACGAACGACCTCGCGCAGTACGCCTTCGCCGCCGACCGTCAGGTCGGTGCGGTGTCGCGGCTGCAGGACCCGTGGCAGCCGGCGCTGCTCGACCTGATCGCCATGTCGGCGGAGGCCGCCAAGGCGGAGGGCAAGAGCTGTGGTGTCTGCGGTGAGGCCGCGTCGGACCCGCTGCTGGCCTGTGTGCTGACCGGTCTGGGGGTCACCTCCCTGTCCATGGGTGCCGCTTCGATCCCGTACGTGCGGGCGACGCTCGCCAAGTACACCCTCGCGCAGTGCGAGCGCGCGGCGGCGGCCGCGCGGGCCGCGGACAGTGCCGAGGAGGCGCGGGTGGCGGCGCAGGCGGTGCTGTCGGGCGAATAGCCGGGCGCGTGTCGTACCGGCCGAGGGGCCTTCGCCGTGGGCGGGGGCCCCTCGGCCGTTTTCCGGAGGGCCGAGGGGAGGGCTACGGGGAAGGTCGAGGGGTTACGGCCGGCCGTGGGGGCCGGGGGCGTCGACCTCGTAGCCGGGGCAGTACTCGACGCCCGGTTCGGGGGCGACGGGGTCGCCGGTGTCGGCGTCGGTGCAGTAGGCGTCGAACACCGCTGCGGCGGAGAGGGGCAGCAGGCGGCCGTGGTCCAGGCGCCAGCCGTGGACCCGGTCGTGGAAGCCCTCGGTGCTGCTGCGCAGGACCAGTCCGCCGGCGCCGCCGAGGGCGAGGCCGGCGGCCAGGACGGTCACGAAGTCGAGCTGGTCGCGGCCCTCGGCGCGCAGGGGTGCGCCGGGTTCGGCCGCCGCCTCGGCATGCAGGACGGCGATGAGCTGCTGTTCGTCCGTGGGGATGCTGCAGACGAGGTGGTGGTGGCCGGGGCCGGCACCGTCGACGAGGCGGCTCACCAGGGCGGAGGCCCGTTCGAAGGAGGCCCGGCCGATGTCCTCTCCGCAGTCCGCGCACTCCCCCACCCCGGCGAGCACGGCGCCGGCGTACTCCCAGGTGGCCTGGCGGGCGGCGGCGTCGAGGAGGAGGGGTACGAGTTCCTCGACGGGCTGGCCGGCGTAGGGCAGGGCGGGGCCGCAGGCGAGTTCGGCGGTGAAGCGGGTGCGCGTCGGGGCGCTGTCGGGGTCCAGGCCGTGTTCGGCGCAGTAGTGCTCGTACTCGTCGGGGTCGAAGAGGGCGACGGTGGTGTGGATGCCCTGGGCGGCGAGGGAGCGCAGCAGGGCATCGACGTGCCGGAGGTAGTCGGCGTATTCGTCGTGGTGGTCGAAGGCGAAGCTGCGGTAGTCCCGCATGGCCGCGAAGTCCCGGGCGTCGGCGAGGAGGCCGACGGTGCTGGGGACCTCGCGGCGCAGCTCGCGGCGGAGGCGGGAGGCGGCTCGTGACGGCTTGGGCGTGGTGTTCATGGTTTCCCCCTGAGTGGCGCGCCGGGCGGCGCGACGGCTTGCTCACTCAGAGTAGTCACGACCACTGACAGTCACCTCCGGGTGCGGCCGAGCTCCTCGTAGAAGGCGAGCAGGTCCGGGTTGTCGACCGAGCCGGGGTTGACCGCCTTGGCCATCGGGGTGCCCTGGAGGAGGCGCTTGACGGGGACCTCGATGCGCTTGCCGGTGAGGGTGTGCGGGACGGCCGGGACCTCGATGACCTCGTCGGGGACGTGGCGGGGGGAGAGCTGCTCGCGGATCGTGGCGGCGATCTTCTTGCGCAGGGTCTCGTCGAGGACGGCGCCGGGGGCGAGGTGGACGAAGAGCGGCATCCAGTAGCCGCCGTTCGGCTCCTCCAGGCCGATGACCAGGGATTCCTTGATCTCGGGGAGGCGCTCGACGGCCTCGTAGATGTCGGCGGAGCCCATCCGGACGCCCTGCCGGTTGAGGGTGGAGTCGGAGCGGCCGTGGATGACGACGGAACCCCGGTCGGTGATCGTGATCCAGTCCCCGTGGCGCCAGACGCCGGGGAACATCTCGAAGTAGCTGTCGCGGTAGCGGCTGCCGTCGGCGTCGTTCCAGAAGTGGATCGGCATGGAGGGCATGGGGGCGGTGACGACGAGCTCGCCGACCTCTCCGGTGAGCGGCTTGCCGGAGGGGTCCCAGGACTGGAGGTCCGTGCCGAGGCAGGCGGCCTGGAGTTCGCCGATGTGGACGGGGAGGGTGGGGACGGCGCCGGCGAAGCAGCTGCACACGTCCGTGCCGCCGCTGACGGAGGCGATCCACAGGTCCTCGGCGACCTCGTCGTGGAGCCAGCGGAAGCCGTCGGGCGGCAGCGGGGAGCCGGTGGTGGCGACGCACTTGACGGCGGAGAGGTCGAAGTCGCGGGACGGGTGCACCTCGGCCTTGTTGCAGGCCATGACGTAGGCGGCGGAGGTGCCGTAGAGGGTGGCCCGGGTGCGTTCGGCGATGCGCCACTGGGCGCCGGTGTCGGGGAAGCCGGGGCTGCCGTCGTAGAGGACGACGGTGGTGCCGGTGAGGAGGCCGGAGACGAGGAAGTTCCACATCATCCAGCCGGTGGAGGTGTACCAGAAGAACCGGTCTTCGGGCCCGAGGTCGCAGTGGAGGCCGAGCTGCTTGAGGTGTTCGAGGAGGATCCCGCCCTGGGACTGGACGATCGCCTTGGGCGCGCCGGTGGTTCCCGAGGAGTAGAGGATCCACAGGGGGTGGTCGAAGGGGACCGGTTCGAAGACGGGTTCGGTGGCGCCGGAGGTCAGTTCCGACCAGGCGCGGGTGCCCTCGGGGGCGGGGGTGCCCAGGAGCGGGATGTGGACGACGGCGCGCAGGGAGGGCAGGCCTTCGCGCAGCTCGGCGACGGTCTCGCGGCGGTCGTGCTCCTTGCCGCCGTAGCGGTAGCCGTCGACCGTGAACAGGACGACGGGTTCGACCTGCTCGAAGCGGTCGAGGACGCTGCGCGCGCCGAAGTCGGGGGCGCAGGAGGTCCAGACGCCGCCGACCGCGGCGGTGGCGAGGAGGGCCACGACCGCTTCGGGGATGTTGGGGAGGTAGCCGCTGACCCGGTCGCCGGGGCGGACGCCGAGGGCGCGGAGTTCGGCGGCGAGGGAGCCGACCTGGCGGCGGAGCTCGGCCCAGGTGACGGGGGTGGGTTCGTGGGTCTCGTCGACGTGCAGGAGGGCGGGGTCCTGGGCGCGGGCGGGGTCCTCCGCGGCGCGCAGGGCGTGCTCGGCGTAGTTGAGGGTGGAGCCGGGGAACCAGCGGGCGCCGGGCATGGAGCGGTCGGCGAGGACGCTCTCGTAGGGGGTGGTGAACCGTACGTCGAACCATTCGGCGACGGCCTGCCAGAAGGTGTCGAGCTCGTCGACGGACCAGCGGTGCAGCGCCGGGTAGCCGCCGTCTGCGGGGGCGCCGAAGCGTTCGGCGGCCCAGGCCTGGAAGGCGGTGACGCGGGCCGCGGCGATCCTGTCGGGGCCCGGGGACCAGAGGGGTTCCGGCTGTGTGGCAGAGGTCATGGGTCGGCTCCCGGTCAAGTCTGTGGCTCGCGCTTCGTGTGCGTACGGTGCCACCGGTGCGTCGGTGTGCGCGCGGCGGCCCACTGGGACGATGCCATGTGATCGACATCCGCACCAGAGCCGTCCCCGGCGCCCGTGCCGTTGCCTTCCCGGGTGAACGGCAGCTGAACGCCGCCCGCTCGGCCGGGGGCCGGTGGCAGGGTGACCGTCATGGACGGTCGTGAACTGGTGCGTGCGGTGAAAGAGATCGGTACGGCGCGCGGGCGGCGCGCCTGGCGCGCGGTGCTGCGCCACCGGCGGACGGACGCGGAGGGACTGGTTCCGCGGGGTGCGGAGCGGGCGCGGGTGCCGGGGCCGCTGGAGGGTACGGAGCCGCGTCCGGGCGGGGGCGTGCTGCGGTTCGCGCGCAGCCGGCTGACGGTGCGGGTGGGGGTGGGCGGTGCGGTGTTCTGGGGCTGGGACGGGGCGGGGCCGGAGCCCTCGTACGCGGTGCTGGGCGGGGGCCCGGAGCCCGATCCGCGGGCGGTGCTGGAGCCGGACACCGGGGGTGGCTGGCGGGTGGTGTCGGAGCGGGTGACGGTGGCGGTGTCGCGGCACGGGGCGCTGGAGGTGCGGACGCCTGGCGGGGCGGTGCTGCGGCGGGAGCTGCCGCCGCGGTGGTGGGATCCGGTGGAGGGGGCGGGCGGGGGCGGCTCGCGGTGGCTCCAGCGGGCGGAGGTCCAGGCGGACGCGCGGTTCTTCGGGCTGGGCGGGCGGGCGCGGGGGCCGCGGCTGCGGGACGGGGAGTACCGGCTGTGGAACACCGATCCGAAGGGCGGGTTCGGGCCGGACACCGATCCGCTGTACATCACGATGCCGGTGCAGGTGGTGGTCGCGGACGCGGGGACGCACCTGGCGTTCTACGACAACACGTGGGACGGGCGGGTGGTGCTGCGCGAGGGTGAGGAGGGGGCCGGGTCGGGGGCGGACCGGCCCGGGTGGAGCGAGCTGCGGCTGGAGGGCGGGCCGCTGCGGTGCTGGGTGCTGGTGGGGACTCCGGCGCGGGTGGCTCAGGGGTGGGCGGGGCTGACGGGGGCGCCGGCGGTGCCGCCGGAGTGGGCGCTGGGGTACCAGCACGCGCGGTGGGGGTTCGGGAGCGCGGCGGAGGTGCGGCGGGTGGTGGCCGGGTACGCGGAGCGCGGACTGGCGCTGTCGGCCGTGCACCTGGACATCGACCACTACGACGGGCACCGGGTGTTCACGGTGGACCGGGAGGCGTTCCCGGACCTGCCGGGGCTGGCCGGGGAGCTGGGCGCGGCCGGGGTGCGGCTGGTGTCGATCGTGGACCCGGCGGTGAAGGCGGGGGACGCGGTGCACGCGGCGGGGCTGGAGGTCGGGCCGCACGGGGCGTTCGTGCGGGACGGGAAGGGGCGGGAGGTGCGGGGGGAGGTCTGGCCGGGTGAGTGCGCCTATCCGGACTTCACGGATCCGGCGGTGCGGGAGTGGTGGGGGCGGCTCTACGGGGAGCGGCTGGCGCAGGGGTTCTCGGGGTTCTGGCACGACATGAACGAGCCCGTGTCGTTCGCGCCCTGGGGGGACGCGACGCTGCCCCGGTCGGCGCGGCACGTGCTGGAGGGCGCGGGGGGCGACCACCGGGAGGGGCACAACGTGTACGCGCTGGCGATGGCCCGGGCGGGGTGGGAGGGGCTGGTGCGGCTGCGGCCGGCCGAGCGGCCGTTCCTGTTCTCCCGGTCGGGGTGGGCGGGGATGCAGCGGTACGGGGGGACGTGGTCGGGTGACGTGGAGAGCAGCTGGGAGGGGCTGCGTGCGTCGCTTGCGCTGGTGCTGGGGCTCGGCCTGTGCGGGGTGCCGTACTCGGGGCCGGACGTGGGGGGTTTCGGGGGTTCGCCGTCGCCGGAGCTGTACCTGCGGTGGCTGGAGCTGGGGGCGTACCTGCCGCTGTTCCGGACGCATTCGGCGATATGGGCGGGGCGGCGGGAGCCGTGGGAGTTCGGGCCGGAGGTGGAGCGGGAGGCGGCGCGGGTGCTGGCGGAGCGGGAGCGGCTGCGGCCGTACTTCGTGACGCTGGCGCACCTGGCCCGGCGGACGGGGGCGCCGTACGTGCGGCCGCTGTGGTGGGGGGCGCCGGAGGACCGGCGGCTGCGGGACTGCGAGGACGCGTTCCTGCTGGGGGACGCGCTGCTGGTGGCGCCGGTGCTGGAGTGCGGGGCGGACCGGCGGGCGGTGCGGTTGCCCCGGGGGCGGTGGTACGACACGGCGACGGGGGCCGCGCACGAGGGGCCGGCCCAGGTGCTGCTGGACGCCCCGCCGGGGCGCACCCCGGTGCTGGCGCGGGCGGGGTCGGTGCTGCCGGTGCGGCGTGCGGACGGCTCGGTGGGGCTGGAGGCGTGGGCCCCGGCGCGGGGGCGGACCGGCGGCGGGGTGGTGATCCGGGACCCGGGGGCGGGGTTCGGGGCGGGCGAGGTGGAGCGGTACACCGTGCGGTGGGCCGGGGAGGCGGTGGTGGTGGCGGACGAGGCGGGGGGTGTGGTGAGCGGGGTGGAGGTGCGGGGGTGTAGGGGGTGGACCGCCGTTGCCCTGGCCGGGCGTGAGGTTGCGGGCCAGAGGAGGGTGGACGGGCAGTGCCCGGCGGGCGGGGTCGGGGGCGGTGCCCGGTCCGGGGAGCTGGGGTGGGGTGCGGGGCGGGCTTTGGTGTTCGGCGCTTCGGGCCGGTCGAGCGGTTGGTGCGGGGCGGCCGGCGGGGTCAGGGACGGCCAGGGCCGTGCCCGGTCCGGGGAACCGGGCTGGGGTGCGGGGCCGGGGCGGGCTTTGGGCCGGGAGTGTCCGCCGTGAGTGCGAAGGCCGCTCCATGCCCACGGCGCCGGCTCCGGCGGAGCCATGGGCGTCGGGGTGACACCGATCGGGGCCAAGGGCGGGGCGGTCGGCGTGGTGCGGGCCGATCACTCGGCTCCGGCCGCGATCATTTCGTCGCAAGGTCAGGCCGCACCTCAAGGCCGGCGCTCGCCCCGGCCGGACGGGACCCTCGTGGTCGTCACCCTGTCCCGCATGGCCGACGGGGTGCACCAGCGAACCTGTGACCGCCCACCCACCCGGGACTCCAGGGAAGGCACGCATGACAGGCAGGGACGATGCCGTTGGCCGGGTGATCGCCGGGCGCTACCGGCTCCAGCGCAAGCTCGGCGTCGGCGGCATGGGGCGGGTCTGGCTCGCCCACGACCGGGAACTGGCGTGTGACGTCGCCATCAAGGAGATCGCCTTCCCGCCCGACACCCCCAGGGCGGAGAGGGAATCCCGGATCAACAGAGCCCGCGGCGAGGCACGGCACTCGGCGCGACTGCGTGGCAACCCCCACGTGGTCACGGTGTACGACGTCGTCGAAGAAGAGGGCCTTCCCTGGATCGTCATGGAGTACGTGCCCGGCGCGAGCGATCTGGGCCGGGTGGTGGACGAGTACGGTCCGCTGCCACCGGCCGAGACCGCGCGGATCGGTCTGGCCGTGCTCGACGCCCTGTCCCAGGGCCACCGGCTCGGCATCCTCCACCGGGACGTCAAGCCCGCCAACATCCTGTTGACCGGTCCCGTCACCGACGGTTCGTCCGCCGGGGACGGCGGGCGCGTCATGCTGGCCGACTACGGGATCGCCCTTCAGCAGGACTCCGGTGAGCCCCGGCTCACCACGGCCTCCGGAGTGATCGGAACCCCCCGCTACATCGCACCGGAACGGGCCCATGGATCGGCGCCGACAGCGGCGTCGGACTTGTTCTCGCTCGGTGCCACGCTGTACTTCGCGGTCGAGGGCCAGGGCCCTTTCGACCGGGATTCCGACGTGTCCACCCTCACCGCGCTCCTCTTCGAGGAACCGTCACCGCCACGGCGCGCCGCGGACCTGTCACCCGTCCTGCTGGGGCTGCTGTCGAAGGATCCCGGGCAACGGCTGGACGGGGAGACGGCGGCCCGTCGCCTCGCCGTGATCGGCACGGAGCCGCAGCGCACCCCCGCACCGCCCCCGCCGGAGCCCCCCACCCATGTCGTCCCGACGCCCGACCAGGCTCCGACGCGCACCGCTCCCCACCGGCCGCCGGCCCGGCAGGAGCCCGCGCCGCCCGTCCCGCCGGGGCCGGAGAAGTCCCGGCCCCGACCACCCGCGGGACCGCTCCCGACGCGCCGGAACGGCCCGGTCGAACCGGGTGGGCGCCCGTCCCGCAAAGGCCGGTGGATCGTCGCCACGACGGCTGCGGCGGCCGTGCTGCTGGTCGGCGGCATTCTGTGGGCGACCCTCCCCACGCACGAGTCCGCGCAGAATCCGTCGACGGACGCTGCCAGTCCAGCCGTCGGCGTGAACGCCTGGGCCAAGCGGTTTTGCGACCCGGCCCAGCCCCAATTGCAGAAGATCAGCAACGCCAACGCCGCGATCCAGCGTGCGAGCGCAGCCGGCGCCAAGCCGGCAGACGTCAAAAGGACCGATTCCCAGGCGTTCCAGCAGATCTCGGAGGCGTACGGGGCGCTGAGCACCGCACTCCGAAACGCGGGCGCCCCGCCCGTCAAGGACGGCCCGGCAACCCAGCAGGGCGCCGTCAAAGAGTACGAGGACAGAGCCGCCGCCTACGCGGACATGAAGGAGAGAACGGACGCGCTCGACGCCAACGACCAGGCGAAGTTCGCGGAGGGTCTCCAGGCGGTGGCGGACCAGTTGAAAAGCCTGCACGACTCGAGTGGCGGCGCCGTGCAGAAGCTCGAGTCCGGAGAGTCCGGTGCGGCACTGTCCGCCCAGCCCGGCTGTCAGGCGTAACAGCCCGCGAACCAGGCGTTGGCGGCCTGGGTGTGGAGGGGGAAGGCCAGGTCCGTCGGGGCGTGGAGGACGTGCCAGCCCGTCGTCTCGTCGGTGGGCTTCGAAGGCGGGAGGGCCGAGGCCGGGCGGGCCGGGAGGAGGCCGAAGAGGAGGAGGTGGCCGTGCGGGGAGCTGAGGGCGTCGGCGAGGGTCACCTCGGTCGCGGGGGCCTCGATGCCGGTCTCCTCGCGCAGTTCGCGGACCACCGCCTCGCGCCAGTCCTCGCCGAAGTCGATGAATCCGCCGGGCAGGGCGATGCCGCCCTTGGCGGGTTCGATCGTGCGGGTGATGACCACCAGGCCGGTGCCCGAGGCGTCCTCGACGGGGAGCAGGGCCACGGCCACCGGGAGCGGGTTGCGGTAGGTGGCCGTGCCGCACGCGGTGCACGTGCGGGGCCAGTCGGCGGTGTCGAAAGGGGCTCCGCAGGTGGAGCAGTGCGAGTCCCTCAGCTGTACCGGCATGCGGTGATCGTATGCCAAGGGCCTGCGGGGCGAGGCGGGTTGGCGCCTCCTGCCGCTGTGCGCCCGGGGTCCGGCGTGGCAGACTTCTGACGGATCGTCAGGTTCGGGTATTCCGGGAGGGGTCTTGGCACGCACACGTACACCCGTGGTCAGCGGCTGGTTCGCCGATACGCCGGGCGGTTTCCGCCTGCTCGGGACGCGGTGTTCCGCCTGCACGGCGGTGTTCTTCCCGCGCGAGGACGCCTACTGCCGCAATCCCCGCTGTCCCGGCGGCGGTTCGCTCGTGGAGGTGCCGCTGTCGCCGCGCGGCCGGGTCTGGTCCTACACGGACGGCCGCTACCGGCCGCCCGCCCCGTACGTGTCGGATCCGGACGCGCCGTGGGAGCCGTACACGCTGGTCGCGGTGGAACTGGAGGCGGAGGGGATGGTCGTGCTCGGGCAGGCTGCGCCCGGGGTGACCGTGGCCGGCCTGGCGGTCGGCATGGAGGTGGAGGTGGTCGGCGGGGTGCTGAACGAGGACGCCGGGACCACCTGGACGACCTGGCAGTTCAAGCCGGTGGAGGGGGCGCGGTGAGCGGGCAGGCCGGCGGGGAGGTCGCCGTGCTGGGTGCCGGGATGCACCCGTGGGGCAAGTGGGGCCGCAGCTTCGTCGAGTACGGGCGGGCCGCCGCCACGGCCGCGCTCGCCGACGCCGGGCTGGAGTGGACCGACGTGGATTCCGTGGTCGGCGCCGACACGGTGCGCGGCGGCTACCCGGGCTATGTCGCGGGGGCCACCTTCGCGCGGGCGCTCGGCTGGCAGGGCGCCCGGGTGACCAGCGTCTACGCGGCCTGCGCCTCCGGGGCCCAGGCCCTCGGGGCGGCGCGGGCGCAGATCCTGGCCGGGCTGGCCGACGTGGTGCTGGTGGTGGGTGCGGACGCCGCGCCGAAGGGGTTCTTCGCCCCGGCCGGCGGTGACCGGCCGGACGATCCCGACTGGCTGCGGTTCCGGGTGCTGGGGGCGACGAACCCGGCGTACTTCGGGCTCTACGCGCGCCGCCGGATGGCCCTGTACGGGGACACCGGTGAGGACTTCGCGCAGGTCAAGGTGAAGAACTCGGCGGCCGGGGCGCTCAATCCGAACGCCCGCTACCGCAAGGCGGTGACGGCCGAGGAGGTGGCGGCCTCCGCGGTGGTCGCCGATCCGCTGCGGCTGCTGGACATCTGCGCGACCTCCGACGGGGGCGCGGCCCTGGTGCTGTCCGGCATGGAGTTCGCGCGGGCGCGCGGGGTGGCCGACCCGGTGCGGATCCGGGCGGTGTCGACGGTGACGCCCACGTATCCGCGTACCGTGCTGGACCTGCCGGACATCGCCACCGACTCGGTGGTGGCCGTGGCTGCGGCGGCGGGCTCCTTCCGGGCGTCGATCGCACGGGCGGCGTACGAGGAGGCGGGGGTGGGGCCGGAGGACCTGTCGCTGGCCGAGGTGTACGACCTGTCGACCGCGCTGGAGCTGGAGTGGTACGAGGACATCGGCCTGTGCGGTGAGGGCGAGGGGGCCAAGCTCGTCCGGGAGGGGGCGACCGCGCTCGGCGGGCGGGTGCCCGTCAACGCCAGCGGAGGGCTGGCCTCCTTCGGGGAGGCGGTGCCGGCACAGGCCATCGCCCAGGTGTGCGAGCTGACCTGGCAGCTGCGCGGGACGGCGGGGGCCCGGCAGGTGCCGGGGGCGCGGGTGGGGATCACCGCGAACCAGGGGTTGTTCGGGCACGGCTCGGCCGTCGTGGCGGTGCGCTGAGAAGTGCCGGGTGCCCTTCACCAGCGGGCGGGGCGGGCCGGGAGAAGTGCTGTCGCCGGGGTGCTTGACGCTCCCCGGCGGCGGGTTCACACTCTCCCCACGGTCCCGCGCCGGGACCCCCGCAGCCCCCCATGTGAGCCGCGGCCCGTACCCCAGTCGGCGGGGGTACGGGCCGCCTCCACGCGCTCGGTCCGGTCAGGCTCCGGCCGTCAGGCTGGCCCGGCGGGCCCGGGCCAGCGACATGGCGTGTTCCACGACTCCCACCAGCACGTCCTTGACCGATTCGCGGTCGCGGGCGTCGCAGAGCAGTACCGGCACCTCCGGGTCGAGGTCGAGGGCCTCGCGGATGGTCACCACCGGATGGCGTTCGGCCCCGTCGAAGCAGTTGACCGCGACGAGGAACGGCAGGCCGCGCCGCTCGAAGTAGTCGATGGCGGCGAAGCAGTCGGCGAGCCGTCGGGTGTCGGCGAGCACGACGGCACCGAGCGAGCCCTGGGAGAGCTCGTCCCACAGGAACCAGAAACGGTCCTGGCCGGGGGTGCCGAAGAGGTAGAGCACCAGGTCCTCGCGGAGGGTGATGCGGCCGAAGTCCATGGCCACGGTCGTGGTGCTCTTCTGCTCCACTCCCCCGGTGTCGTCGATTCCGACGCCCGGCTCGGAAAGCGTCTCCTCCGTCCGCAGCGGACGGATCTCGCTCACCGCACTGACCAGGGTGGTCTTGCCCACCCCGAAGCCTCCCGCGACCAGGATCTTCAAGGTCAGCGGTTCGACCGGCGAGACGGCGTGCATCGCACCGGTGCGGCTAGAGCGCCCGAAGGCCATCGATCACCTCACGCAGAATGGATTCGTCGGGCAGTTCGGCCGGTGGGACCGGCCGGGTCACGTGGACCAGGGAGTCGTCCACGAGGTCGCCGATGAGGACCCGGACGACGCCGATGGCGAGGTCCAGGTCCGCGGCCAGCTCGGCGACGGACTGGGGGCGTTCCCGGCACAGCCCGAGGATGTGGGCGTGTTCCGGGGACAGGGTCAGGTCCCAGACCGGATCGTCGGCCGCCGGTTCGGCGACGACCAGGGCGATCAGGTCGAGGCGGTGCCGGGCGGCGTGCTGGGTCCGGCCCCGGGTCATGGCGTACGGGCGTACGACGGGCCCCGCCTCGTCGTCGAACCAGTGCGGGTGGCCGCCCCCGTGCGCCGCGCCGGGGGTCCCGGCGGGTGCCGGGGAGTCCGGGAGGTGGTCGTGGCCTGGATCGCTCATACGGTCCGACTCACCCTCCGGCTGGCAGCCCGGTGCGCGGGGCGGTCGCCAGGTGGTCGCCGACGCGCTTGACCATGAGGGTCATCTCGTAGGCGACCTGGCCGACGTCGGAGTCGGAGTCGGAGAGCACGGCCAGGCAGCTGCCGTCGCCGGCGGCCATCACGAACAGGAAGGCCTCGTCCAGCTCGACGACGGTCTGGCGGACCCGGCCGGAGTCGAAGTGCCGGCCGACGCCCTTGGCCAGGCTGTGGAAGCCGGAGGCCACGGCCGCCAGGTGTTCGCTGTCCTCGCGGGTCAGGTCCTTGGAGCTGCCCGTGGGCAGGCCGTCGCCGGAGAGGACCACCGCCTTGCGGATGCTGGCCACCTTGTCGACGAGTTCGTCCAGGAGCCAGTTGAGCGGGCCGGGGCCGCGGCCCCTGCTGTCGTTTCCGTTCTGCGGTGCGGTCATCGACCGTCCCCTTCGTTCTCGTGCGCGGGACCGGTGGCGGCGGGGGTGCCGTCGCCGGTCTCGGACTGCTGTGGTGCCTGCTGCTGGGATTGCTGTGCTGCGTACTCCCTGCGCCCCGCCGTCCAGCCGCGCTGGAGGGCGGACATGCGGGCGCGTACGTCCTCGGCGTCGCGGTCGGTCGGCGGCGCGGGGGCTTCGGGCTCGGCGGGGGCCGGGGCGTTCTTCAGCTGGGGCGCGAGGTTCGCCTGGCGGACCCGGCGGGGCAGCCCGCCCGGGCCGGCTGCCGTACGGGGCGCCTCGGGGCCGGTCTGCGGCCGGTCGGGGGCCGGGGCGCCGGCCGGGCGGGGATCGACGCGGCGGCCGTGCTCGGCGACCAGGGTCGGGGTGGGGCGGCGGCGGGGCAGCGGGACGGCGCCGGAGCGGGGGCCGTCGGGGCGGACGGCGTCCAGGTGCGGGCGCTCGGCGCGGATGGGGCCGGTGGGCGCCTGGGGCTCGCGGTCGGCGCCGCCCCGGGTGCGGGCCGCCCGGCCGGGGGCGGACTCCGGGCCGGTGTCGCGGGCGCGGCCCCAGTCGCGGTGGCGGTCGGCGCTGCTGTCGCCGATCCGGTCGCCCTTCCAGGTGCCGCGCTCGCCGCCGCCCCGCCGCTCGCCGTCGGGGCGGCCCGCGGAACCCGGGCCCAGCAGGGCGCTGCGCGGGGTGCCGCCGGGCGGGGTCTCGTCGTCGAGGGTGGCCATGGGAGGGCGGCCGCCGACCCCGGCGATACCGGTGATGGTGTCGTCCAGGTCGTCGATCCCGTCGAGGTCGTCCGGCCCCTCCAGGCCGAGGAGGCCGAGCGGGCCCTCCAGCTCGACCGGGCCGTTGAGAACCCCGGCGGGCAGCGGGCGGGCCGAGGCGGCGCGGTCGAGGGCGGAGGCCACGGTCCGGCCGGACCCCCGGGCGCCGGGGGCGGCCTTGACGCCCTTGACCGCCGCGGGGCCCTTGGCGGCGCGTACGGCGTCGAGGCGGATGCCCGTGCCGTTGGTGTCGGGGGCTTCGGTGAGGAGTTCGGCCGGGAGGAAGACCACGGCGGTGGTGCCCCCGTACGGGCTGGGCTGGAGGGCCACCTTGATGGCGTGGCGGCGCGCGAGGCGGCTGACGACGAACAGGCCGAGGCGGTCGGTGTCGGAGAGCTCGAACTCGGGGGTCTCGGCGAGCCGCAGGTTCGCGTCGAGGAGGGCTTCGGGGTTCATGCCGAGGCCGCGGTCGTGGATCTCCAGGGTGAAGCCGTTGGCGACGCGTTCGCCGTGGACCTGGACGGCGGTGTGCGGCGGGGAGAACACCGTGGCGTTCTCCAGCAGTTCGGCGACCAGGTGGGTGACGTCGGCGACGGCCGGGCCCTCGATGCCGATGCGCGGCAGGCGGCGCACCTCGATGCGCTCGTAGTCCTCGACCTCGGCGACGGCGGCCCGTACGACGTCCATCAGCTGGACGGGCTTGCGCCACTGGCGGGAGGGGGCGGCGCCGGAGAGGATCACCAGGCCCTCGGCGTGCCGTCGCATGCGGGTGGTCATGTGGTCGAGGCGGAACAGGTCCGCGAGCTCCTCGGCGTCCTCGGTGCGCCGTTCCATGGTGTCGAGCAGGGTCAGCTGGCGGTGGAGCAGCACCTGGTTGCGGCGCGCCAGGTTGACGAACACCTCGGACACACCGCGACGGAGCTCCGCCTGCTTGACGGCGGCTTCGACGGCGGCGCGCTGGAGGCTGTTGAGGGCGAGGGCGACCTGGCCGACCTCGTCCTTCTCGAACTCCAGGCGGGGCGCCTCGGTCTCCACGTCCACGCTCTCGCCGGCGGCGAGGCGGCGCATCACGCTGGGCAGGCGGACGCCGGAGGCCTCGGTGGCGTCCTTGCGCAGCTGGGAGAGGTCGCGGATCAGGTCGCGGCCGATGCGCACCGACAGGAAGAGGGAGAAGGCGAGGGCGATGAAGCCGAGGACGCCGGCGAGGGCGGCCTGGACGAGGACGCTCTGCGCGACGGGTTCGACGCGCTTTTGGTAGCGGTCGCCGGCGGCGGTGCCCATGGTGGCGAGGTCGTCGAGGACCTTGTGGGCGGCCTCGTCCCACTGGGCGGCGGTGACGGTGCGCGGGTTCTTGACGGCGCCCGCGCTGATGAACCGTTCCTCCGTGTCGCGCAGCGCCTTGCTCTCGGGGCCGTTCCAGTACTGCTCGAAGAGCCGGCGGTCGTCGGCCGGGAGGATCGCGAGGTTGAACTCGTAGAGCAGGGAGCGGTTGGCGGCGAAGGCGGAGACGCGGCGGACGTCGCTGGTGGCGACGTTGCCGGCGGCGAGGGTGGAGGCGATGACCGCGTCCTCGCGGGACAGGGTCTCGCGGGCGCGGGTGATGCCGACGAGGGCGCGGCCCTGCTTGTCCATCTCCACGTTCTCCAGGGCGTGGAGGTTCATGAGGAAGTCGTAGCAGGGGTCGACGAGCCGGCTGTAGAGGTCGAGGGCCGTGGTCGGGTCGAGGTCACTCGCGTCCACGGAGCGGCGCAGGGCGGCGATGCCGTGGAACGCGTCGAGGATGGAGCTCAGGCGCTGCCGGGCGGCGGGGCTGAGTTCGTCGAGGACCTCGGGGTCGGTGGCGTTCGAGGTGATCTTGCGGACCATCTCGTCGGTGGCGGCGCGGCTCCTGGTGAGCTCGGCGGTGGCCGCGACGGCGCGGGGGTCGCCGAGGACGACGAGGGTCTGGCGGCGCTCCTTCTGGAGGACGCGGACGACGTCCTCGATGGGGTAGCCGACCTTGCCGATGACGTAGGCGACGTCGAGCAACTGCACTGCTTCGCGGCCGGTGATGACCGTGGAGAAGCCCCAGAGCGCGGTCAGGGAGACGAGCGGCACCAGCAGCAACGCCACGATCTTCCGGCGGATCGACTTCCCGCGAAAGCGCATGGCCTCCCCAGCCTCCCCCAGCTCAACCCCGTTGCGCGGGGTCGGTGTTCCGTCGTTCAAACGGCGTGAGCCTACTACTGCCGCGCAGCGGCCTCGAAGGCGTGTCCGGACGTTTTCGGCCTGACCCCTGGACGAAGATCACGAGTTGTCCGATACTTCCGGTCAAGTCCGGCCCGATTTGTGGCAGATGACACTTGGTGGGGTGTCGGTTCCCCTTGAGCGATGGATGGCTGGAACTCTTTGATCCGGAACCGGGCGGGGGTGCGGGGGCGTCCGGGATGCGGGAATCTCCGGGAACCTCCGGGCGGGGCCGGCCGTTGGGTTCGGCGGGTGAGTGGAGCGGCGCATGAGGGCTTACGAGGACGAGGCGGGGGACGGGGACGGCTCCGGGGCATGGGCCTCCGGCCGGGGGCTGTGGGTGGAGGAGCCGGCCCGGCGGCGGCGCCTGCCGGATCCGGTGCGGGCATCGGCGGTGCGGGCGGTGCTGATCGTGGCGGTGACGCTGACGGAGGCGTCGGTCACGTTCTTCCTGGTGCTGACGGGGTCGTGGCTGGCGTTGCCGATGGTCATCGGGGGAATAGCGGGGACGGTGGTGGCCACGTGGGCCGTGCTGGATGTGTGGATCACGCGGCAGATGTGGAACCAGCGGCACGGGGTGGTTTCCGAGCCGAGTAGTGCGGCGCGGGGGGACTGAGGTCCTTGCCCCGCGGGACGGGCGGGGCGGGGGCGCGGGCCGGCTCGGCCGCGCAGCCGGGGAGGCGCCCCCGGCTGCGAGCCGTGCGAGCGGCGGGTCAGGAGGGGGTGCGGCGGAACATGCGGGTCGCGGTGATTTCGCCGTGGATGGCTTCCGGTTCCTGGGACGGCTGCGGGAGGCCCGGGCGCAGGTGTTCCTCCACGCTGATGTACTTCAGGCCCGCCCTCAGGTCCGCGTCGTTGCGCAGGCGGATGACCAGCGGGAACTCCGCCAGGGCCGTGGTGTCGAAGAGGCCCGTGGTGTAGAGGAGCTGGACACCGAGGGCGTCGGACACGGCCCGCTGGAGCTCCAGCAGGTAGGTGGCGTTGGCGCGCCCGATCGGGTTGTCCAGGAACAGCGTGCCCGCGTGGCGGTGCTTGTCGCGGCCGCGGTCGTTGCTGCGCAGGGCCGCCATCGTGCAGTACAGGGCGATGGCGGCGGTGAGCAGCTGGCCGCCGGAGAAGACGTCGCCCATCTGGCCGACGGGGACGCGTTCGGCGCGCAGGACCGCGTCCGGCTTGAGGATCTCGACCGCGATGCCCTTGGGTTCGAGGGCCGCCTGGACGCCCCGCAGGAGGAGGGACATGCCGTCGCGGCGGCCTTCGCCGAAGGCGGCGTTCTTCTTGACCGCCGTGCGGGTGGCCTCGTCGATGACCTCGCCCAGGCGCTCGGTGAGGGTGGCCTGGTCGGGTTCCTCGAAGCGGATCCGCAGGAACTCCTGGCCCGACCACTCCCCCAGGCCCTCGGGGAGCTGGGAGAGGCGCTGGGCGGAGCGGAGGGTGGCCAGGGCCGACTCCACCAGGCCGCGCAGCCGGTCGACGATGCTGTCGCGGTTGCGTTCCAGCTGGGCCAGCTCGTCGGTCAGGACGCGCAGGCGCGGCGCGAACGCGGCCGCCCAGGCGGCGGCGTGCTCGGGGAGGGCGGAGGCGGGCAGTTCGCGGATCTGCTGGCGCGCGGGGGTGCGCACCTGCTCGTAGCGGTTGGCGTTGGCGTGCCGGACCAGGACGTCGCTCGCCTCGCGCACGGCCGCCTCGGCGGCGGAGAGCTCGGCGGCGCAGGCGCGCAGGGAGCGGCGGGTGTCGGTGGCGGACTGGCGGGCCTCCTCCAGGGTGCCCTGGTGGGGCGCCGGCTCCTGCTCGTCCTCCGGGTGGGTGTGGTCGCGCAGCAGGTCCCGCAGCAGGGCGGCGGTCTCCTCGAAGCCTCCGGCGCCCTCCTCG
Organism: Streptomyces sp. 3211.6; assembly: GCF_003634815.1. Taxonomy (NCBI): domain Bacteria; kingdom Bacillati; phylum Actinomycetota; class Actinomycetes; order Kitasatosporales; family Streptomycetaceae; genus Streptomyces; species Streptomyces sp. 3211.6. Next base: position 1,600,361 of record NZ_RBXC01000001.1, read on the forward strand.
GCGGTGCGGTGGGCGCGCAGCAGGTCCGCGTGGGCGGCCCGGGCGCTCTCCACGGCGGCGGAGTGCGCGGCGAGCTGGGCGGTGGCGGTGCGCAGCAGGCCCTGGGCCTGTTCCACGTCGGCCGGGACCAGTTCCTCGGGCAGCTCGGTGTGCGCCTCGCCGTCGGCGGGGGCGTGCCGTTCGGCCTCGCCGCGCAGCCGGCCCAGCTGCTCGCTCGCGGCGGAGGCGCGGGACTCCAGCATCTGTACGAGGGCCTCGGCGCGGGCCGCGGCGGCCTGCCGGGAGGGGCCGTCGGCGCCGTCGGTGCCTTCGAGGAGCTGGGCGGCGCGGGTGCGGACCTTGTTGGTGAGCCGGTCGAGTTCCGCGAGGGCGGCGCTCTCGTCGCTCTCGGCGCGGGCCTGTTCGGCGCGCAGGTCGGCGCCGACACCCACCTTCTCGTAGAGCCGGGAGGCGGCCCGGTAGGCCTCGCGGAGGTCGGGCAGGGGGACCCGGGGGCCGTCGCCCTCGGGGAGCTGGTCGGGGGCTCCGGCGATCTCGGCGCGTTCGGCGCGCAGGGCGCGGGCGGTGCGGCGTGCGTCGTCGGCGGCGCGCTGGGCGGCGCGGCGGTCCTCGTCCGCGGCGCGGGCGCGGTCCAGGCAGGCCTCGGCCCGGGCCTCGGACTCGGCGGCCTCCTCGGCGAGTTCACGGACCCTGGCCTGCCAGCCGGAGCGCTCGCGCAGGCGGTGGGCGAGGCCGGCGAGGGCGTCGGCGGCGCGGCGGGCGCGCTGGGCGGTCTCCTGGCGCTCGTCGCGGACCCGGGCCGCGTCGGCGGCGGCCTCGTCCGCCTCGGCGCGGACGGTACGGGCCTCGGTGAGCTCGGCGTCGGTCTCCTCGGCGAACGCGCGTGCGGCGGCGGCCTGTTCGGCGAGTTCGGTGAGGCGGCCGGGCGGGCAGCCGGTGCGCCAGGAGTTGAGGCGGGCGGCGAGTTCGCGGTCGCCGGCGAGGCGGGCGGCGAGTTCGCGGATCTCGGTGTCGCGCGCGGTGGCGCGGGCGCGCAGGGCCTGGCGTTCCTCGTCGGCGGCGTGCTCGTCGTGCATGGCCGGGTTCGGGGGTACGAGGAACACCGCGTCGGAGCCGTCGGCCGGGGGGACGGGTGCCAGCAGGGCGGCGGCCGTGCCGACGGCGACGGTGGAGCGGGGCAGCAGGGCGGCGCCGGAGAGGACCTGGCGGGCCCGGCCGTGGGTGTCGGGGTCGGTGATGATGACGCCGTCGACCAGTTCGGGGCGGGCGGCGAGGACGGCGGCGTGGTCGGCCGGGGCCACGGCCTGGGCGAGGTAGCGCCAGCCGGGCAGGGCCGGGATGCCGTGTTCGCCGAGGTACTCGACGGTGGCGAGGACGTCGGGGCCGGGCGGGAGCAGGCCGCCGTCGCCGAGGGCGCCGAGGATGCGGGAGTCGTCGGCGGCGGCGGTGCGCAGCTCGAACAGCTGGCGCTCGGCCGCGCCGACGGTGTCGGCCAGGAGCTCGCGGAGGGTGTCGGCGTTGCGGTCGAGGTCCTCGGCGGTGAGGGCTGCGGCGGTGGTGGTGCCGGCGGTGGCGGTGCCGGCCTGGGGTGCGCCGGCCTGCGCGGCGGAGCCGGGGGCGCCCGGTGCGCCGTCGGCGGCGGCGTGGCCCGCCGTACCCGCTCCCGCCGCGGCGGCCGGGGCGGCTCCGGCGGGTGCGCCGGTGCGGGGGTGCGGGAGGAAGGCCTCGGGGACCGTCGGGAGGCCGAGGAGCTCCGCGAGGCGCGGGGCCGCCGCCAGGGAGGCGGCCGCACGGTGCTCCGCGGCGTGGGCGGCCTCGGCCGCGTCGGCTGCGTCGGCGGCGCGGGCGGCGGTGAGCTCGGCGCGGGACTCGGCGCCCGCGGCCTCGCGGGCGGCTTCGGCGGCGGCGCGGGCGGCCTCGCGGGACTCGTCCCAGGCGGCCACGGCGGTCTTCTCGGCGTCGCTGGCGGCCAGCGCGGCGCGCGCCGGGTCGGCGTCGGGGGCGGTGTCGTCGAGCCAGCCGGCGCGGACGGCTTCGGCGGTCTCCTGCTGGACCTCGGCGAGGCGGGCCCGCAGGTGTTCGGCCTCGCTGCGGGCGCGCTGGGCGGCGGTGGCGGCGGAGGTGGCGTCGCGGTGGGCGGTCTCGCCGATGGCCTGGAGTCCGGCGGAACGCTCCTCCTCCTCGTTGGCGGCCCGCTCGCCCTGTTCGGCGGCGGTGTGCAGGGCGCGTACGAGTTCGGCGGCGGCGGTGGCGCGGGCGGCGAGCGCCGGGGCCGCGTCCCGTTCGGCCTCGCGGATCGCGGCGGCGACGCGGGCGGAGCGGTCGGCGGCGGCGCGGTGGCGCAGGACGGTCTCGGCGGCCTGCCAGGCGGAGTGCAGGGTGCGGGCTTCGAGGAGTTCGCGGCGCTGGGCGGCGGCGGCCTTGTCGGCGACGGTCAGGGCCAGCGAGGCGTGCCGGTAGGCGAGTTCGGCGGAGACGGCGGCGCTGCGGGCGCGCTGCTCCTCGGCGGCGGTGACGGCGTGGGCGGCGCCGGTGACCTGCTGGGCGAGGTCGGCGGCGCGGCCGCGTTCCCCGGCGGCGCGGGCGGAGAGGCGGCGGGCGAGGGTGCGGGTGCGGCGTTCGGCGCCGGCGTGGACGTCGCGCAGCCGGGAGCGGGTCTCGGCGGCCTCCACGATGCGGGTGAGCAGGTCGACGGAGCCCGCGGTGAAGTCGCGTTCGGCCATCAGCTCGGCGCGGCGGCCGAGTTTGTTGCCGAAGCCGTGGACCAGGTCGGCGAGGCCGTCGGTGTCACGGGTGTCGGTGACGGCGCGCAGCAGCAGGTCGGTGAAGTCGGAGTCCTTCTTGACCGCGAACAGGCCGGCGGCCTCGCCCTCGTCGGCGTTCATCTCGCGCTGGTAGCGGAAGAGTTCGGGGTCGAGGCCGAGTTCGGTGAGGTGCTCGTTCCAGCGGTCGTGGATCTCCTCCCAGGACACCTCCAGGTGCGGGTAGGCCTTGCCCGCCTCCGTGATCGCGTCGCGGAAGCCCTTCATGGTGCGGCGGCGGCCCTGGGCACCGGAGGCGCCCTCGGCGGGCGGGCGCACGGAGGTGGCCTCGGCGACGGGGAGGCTGTCCAGGCTCAGGCCCGGGCCGGGGCGGAAGGAGTACCAGGCCTCGGCGAACTTGCGGGGGTCGTTGGAGACCTGGCGGCCGCGCCATTCGCTGACCTTGCCGACGACCACGCACTCGCCGGTCTGGGTGTGCTGCCACTCCAGGGCGACGTGGCCGCAGTCGTCGGCGAGGAGGAACTTGCGCAGCACGCCGGAGCTGGCGCCGCCGAGGGTGTTGCGGTGGCCGGGGAGCATGACCGAGAAGATCAGCTTGAGGAGGACGGACTTGCCGCCGCCGTTCTCCAGGAAGAGCACGCCCGCGGGCGCCGGGCGGCGGGGCGGGCCGGTGGGCTCGTCCTCGAAGAACTCCGCCTGGGTGGGCGCCGGATGGGGCACCGGCTCGCCGACTCCGCGCAGGTCGAGCACGGTGTCGGCGTAGCGTGCGCCGGCGGGCCCGATGGAGTAGAGGCGGATCCGGGACAGCTCGTACATGGCGGCGGACTCTCGTGGGTTCTCGGTGCGGAGGTGAGGTGCGTGCGCGTGCGGGTCAGGCGTGGAACGGCAGGCCGGCGTCGGCGGCGAGTTCCAGGTCGTCGCCCTCGGGTGGCGGGAGGAGGGTGGCGGTGCCGTCGCTGACGGGCACCACGCCGAGTTCCAGGAGTTCGGCCATGGCCGCGCTGCCCGCCATGTCGCGGACCTGGAGCTGGTAGCGGGGGGTGGTGCGGTAGGTGCCGCCCGCGTCGTCGCCGGTGCGCTGGAGGAAGCCGGACTCGGTGAGGAAGGCGGCGGCCTTGCCGACGATGCCGGTGGTGGAGCCGGCGAGGCGGCGGGCGTCCTTGGTGGCGCCGGTGGCGCTGCGGCGGGCGTAGACGCGCCAGGCGGCCTCCAGGCCGGGGGCGTCGGACGCGGGGTCGGTGTTCTCGCCGAGTTCCCCGGCGCGCTCCTCCAGACGGCGGCAGGTCTGCCGGACGAAGGCGTCGACGCCGTTGACGGTGATCCGGCCGATGTAGCCGTCGTCGGCGAGGTCCTCGGGGCGGGGGAAGGCGAGGGCGGCGACGGCGAGGTGGGCGAGGCCGTGGAGGAAGCGGTCGCCGCCGTCGGCGGCGGTGCGGCGGGCGTAGTCGCCCATGCGGACGGCGAACACGGAGTCCTCGCCGGCGGCGACGGCCATTCCGGCGCGCGGGGACACCTCCAGGACGACGAGGCCGAGCCCGGTGGCGACGGCGTCGGCGAGCCGCCCGAAGCCGGGGTCCTCGCGGTAGCGGCGCAGCAGTTCGGCGTACTCGGCGTCCCGGGCGGGCAGCAGCTTGGGCTGGAGCCCGAACCCGACGAGGCGGGCCGCGTCGGCGGCGTCGGCCGGCGTCAGCGCGGCGGCGGCCGGTGCGGGCGCGGCCGGGACCGACGGGCCGTCGGGCTCGCTCCACGCGGCGTACTCGGCGTGGTGGTCGCTCACGGGTGGGTCTCCTCGGCGGTGCGATGGGCCTTGCGGCGGGGGTGGTGGGATCGTGCGGCGTCGTCCCGCCCATCAGGGCGGACCGGGGCGGGGGCGACGCAGCCAGGTCGACGGCCTGGGCGGCCCGGGGCCGGTGCAGGGTCGGCCGCGGCGGTCGTGCCGGGGCGTGGGCGCGCCGGTGCGGGGACGGTCGGGGTCACGCCGACTCCGAGCGGTCCGCGGCCATGCCGGCCGCGTCGAGGAGGGCCGTGCCCACGATCAGGTCGGCGCCGCCGAACTCCGGGTCCTCCAGCGGGGTGCCGTCGTCCACCGCGAACAGCAGGCGCTCCTCGCCCTGCCGGTACGCCGTGCCCACGGCCGGGCTGGCCGCGTGGACGGCGAGCAGGGCCACCAGGTACGGCAGGTCGGGGTCCTCGCGGCGGGCCTGCGCGAGGAGGCCGGACAGGCGGCGCGGGGCGTCGTGCGGGAGGTCCAGGAGGCGGGTCGCGGCCGCGAGCTGCTCCTCGCTGAAGCGGCTGTCGTCCGGGGTGGCGATGAGGTCGGGTTCCGGCATCTCGGCGCCGAGGTGCTCGCGCTCCACGGGCGGGGTGAGCAGGATCTCCACGAGGTCCGCGACCCGTACGGAGACGGGGGTGCGCAGGCCGGTGCCGCCGGCGAAGAAGGCGTCGGTGACCCGGGTGGCCTGGGCGACCGGCAGCGGCAGCAGCGGGGCCACGAGCTGCCCGTACAGGTCGATCCCGGAGCGCGCGGCGGGCGCGGCGAAGGCCTGGCGGTCCTGTTCGGCGCGGAAGAGCGGGCCGGCGTCGAGGAGCCTCGACTGGAGCTGGGTGTGCCGGCGGATGCAGTCCTTGACGATGTCGACGAGCTCGGCGGCGCGCCGCTTGTTCTCGGGGTCCTCGGCCTCGTCGCGCGCCTTGCGGATGTTGGTGAGGATGGCGTTCTCGTGCCGGTAGCGGTCGGCGACGTGGTCGAGGGCTTCGGCGATCATGTCCGGGACGGCCTGGAGCCAGTCCACCGCGCGGACGTTGCGCCGCGTGGCGTCGAGCGTGCGGCGCAGGGTCTCGGCGTACTGGACGGTGCGGTAGCGGGCCTGTTCGGCGGCGAGCTGGGCGTCGGCGAGCCGGCCCCGGCTGATCAGGACCTCCAGCTTGACCTCGGCGGCGATCTGCGCGCTGGTGACGTCGGTGTCGAGGGCTCCGACCAGGACGTTGACGGCCTCGTCGGTGGTGCGCAGGTAGACCGCGCCGCCGTGCCCGGGCACCTCCTCGATCAGCTTGAAGTCGTAGTCCCGGCGGACGTAGACCCCGTCGGGGCCGAAGGTGCCGTAGATCGCGCGGAAGCCGCGGTCGACGCTGCCGACGTTGATCAGGTTCTCCAGGACCCAGCGGGCGACGCGCTCGTGCTCGGCGGCGGGCCGGGCGGGGGCCTGGGCGGCGACGCGGGGCAGCAGGCGGGCCACTATCTGCTCGTGGTCGGCGCCCGTGTCGAAGTCCATGTTGAGCGTGACCAGGTCGATCGCGGACAGCGCGACCTCCGCCATCGCGTAGACCCCGTACTCGCCGGCCAGGTTGGCCTTGCGGACGTCGAGGTCGTGCAGCGGGGCGGTGCAGGCGAGGGCCCGCAGCCGCCGGGCGAGGCCCTCGTCGGCGGCCGGGCCCGGCGCCGGGGAGGGGAGGGTCTTCGCCGGGGCAGGGAGAGTCACGTCGAAAAGATTAGGCGGTGTCACGGACAACATCCCAAACGGCATGGTTCGGCCGGATCGTCCCCGGCTCCGCGGAAGGCCGCGGACGGGCTCTGCGGCGCGCGGCGCGTGCGCTGTTCTACGCTCGCCGCATGGCTTCCATGATCACATCCCCCGCGGCCGCGATCGACCTCAACGCCGACCTCGGCGAGGGCTTCGGGCGGTGGGCGCTCACGGACGACGAGGCCCTGCTCTCGGTGGTCACCAGCGCGAACGTGGCCTGCGGGTTCCACGCGGGAGACCCGTCGATCATGCGCCGGGTGTGCGAGCTGGCGGCCGCCCGGGGCGTACGGATCGGCGCGCAGGTCTCGTACCGGGACCTGGCGGGGTTCGGGCGGCGGGCGATGGACGTACCGGCGGCGGAGCTGGCGGCCGAGGTGGCGTACCAGATCGGGGCGCTGGAGGTGTTCGCGCGGGCGGCCGGGTCGAGGGTGTCGTACGTGAAACCGCACGGTGCGCTGTACAACCGCACCGTCCACGACGCGGACCAGGCGGGCGCGGTGGTCGCCGGGGTCCGGCTGGCGACCGGGGACGCCGGGCTGCCGGTGCTGGGGCTGCCGGGCTCGCTGCTGCTGGCCGCCGCCGCGGAGGCGGGGCTGGAGGCGGTGCCGGAGGCCTTCGCCGACCGGGCCTACACCCCGGAGGGCACGCTGGTCCCGCGCGGGACGCCGGGGGCGGTGCTGCACGACCCGGACGCGATGGTGGCGCGGGCCGTACGGATGGCGGCGCAGGGGGAGGTCACGGCCTCGGACGGCTCCTCGGTACGGGTGTCCGCGCGCTCCCTGTGCCTGCACGGGGACACCCCGGGGGCGGCGGGGCTCGCGGTGCGGGTCCGGGAGGCGCTGGCGGCGGCCGGGGTGCGGGTGGAGGCGTTCGCGTGAGGGCGCTGGTGGTGGGCCGGGAGGCGCTGCTGCTGGAGGTGGACTCGGCGGCGGAGGTGGCCGCCCTCCACGCCGAGCTGCTGCGCCGGCGGGACGCGGGTGAGCTGGGCGCCGTACGGGAGGTGGTGCCGGCGGCGCGGACGGTGCTGCTGGACGGGGTGCGGGAGCCGGGGGCGCTGGCCGCGCGGATCGCCCGCTGGGAGGTGCCGCCGCTCGCGGAGGCGGAGGGGCCGCTGGTCACCGTGCCGGTGCGGTACGACGGGCCGGACCTGGCGGAGGTGGCCCGGGCGTGGGGCGTGGCCGAGGGGGAGGTGGCCCGGGTGGTCGGGGGGCTCGAGTTCCGGGTGGCGTTCTGCGGGTTCGCGCCCGGCTTCGGCTACCTGACGGGCCTGCCCGAGCGGCTGTGGCTGCCCCGGCGTGCCACACCCCGCACGTCGGTCCCGGCGGGCTCGCTGGCGCTGGCCGGCGAGTACGCGGGGGTCTACCCCCGCTCCTCCCCCGGCGGCTGGCAGCTGATCGGCTCCACGGGGGCGGTCCTGTGGGACCCGGCCCGGGAGCCGGCGGCGCTGTTCGCGCCGGGGGTACGGGTGCGGTTCGAGGAGGCGGGATCGTGAGCGGTAGCGGTGTCGGCACGGGTACGGACCCCGGCGCGGCGGAACGCGGCTGCCCTTCGTCTGGACCGGGCGACCGGGCGCCCGGCGGCCCGGCCGCGCGGGCGGGCAGCGCGGGCAGCGCGGGCAGCGCGGGCAGCGGCATCGTTGCGTCCCCCGGCGAGGACACGTGCGCGGGGCGGGACCGGGGTCCAGGCGACGGGACCGAGGCGGACGCGGGCCCGGGCGAAGGCCCGGACGCCGAGACCAGCCCGGGGGGCGGCACGATCGCGGCCTCTGCCGACGGCGAGGGCGTAATCCCGGGCCTCGCGACCGGCACGGGCGCAGGCCTGGGCGCCGAGACCGGCGCGAGCGCAGAGCGGAGCAGAGGCCCGGGCGCCGAGGCCGGTGGGGGGCCGGCACCGGCGTCGGCGTCGGCGAGGGCGAGGGGCGAAGGTACGGGCTCGGATGCAGGCGTGGGGATCGGGGCGGGGGCGGGTGTGAGGGGGCTGCTGGTGGTGCGGGCCGGGGCGTTGAGCACCGTGCAGGATCTGGGGCGGCCCGGGTTCGCGCACCTGGGGGTGCCGCGGTCGGGGGCACTGGATGCGGGGGCGTACGCCCTGGCCAACCGGCTCGTCGGCAATCCTGCCGGGGCCGCCGCCCTGGAGACCACCCTGGACGGGATCCGGCTGCGGGCCCTGGCGCCGGTGACGGTGGCGGTGACGGGCGCGCCGTGTGCGGTACGGGTCTCCGGGCGGCCGGCGGCGTGGGGTGCGCCGGTGTGGCTGCGGGCGGGGGCGGAGCTGGACGTGGGGCGGGCCTCGGCCGGGCTGCGGAGCTATGTCGCGGTGCGGGGCGGGGTCGCCGGGCCGGCGGTGCTGGGGAGTCGTTCGACGGACCTGCTGTCGGGGCTGGGGCCGGCGGTCCTGGCCGACGGGACGGTGCTGGACGTCGGCGCGGCGGGCCCGGTGCCGGTGGCGGGAGCGGACGCCCTTCGGGTGCCGGGGCCGCCGGTGGCAGAGCTGGTGCTGCCGTTGCGGCTCGGGCCACGGGCGGACTGGTTCACGGCGGCCTCGGTGACGGCGCTGCTGTCGGGCGGCTACCGGGTGTCGCCGGCGTCGAACCGGATCGGGCTGCGGACGGAGGCGGGGCCCGCGCTGGAACGGGCGCGGGGCGGGGAGCTGCCGAGTGAGGGGATGGTGCTGGGGGCGGTACAGGTCCCGCCGGACGGGCTGCCGGTGGTCTTCCTGGCCGACCATCCCGTGACGGGCGGCTACCCGGTGGTCGGCGTGGTACCCCCGGGCCCCGCGCTGGACGCCGCCGCGCAGGCCCGGCCGGGGGTGGCGGTGCGGTTCGTCCCGGCGTGAGCCGTACGGGGGCGTGGCGGCGGTGGCCGTGCTGCGGATCGCGCCCCGCCCCCGCCGCACGGCCGTCCCCTGCGGCCCGCCCCGCACCGGCGGGCAGTTACAGGTGGCCCTCTCTTGCGACCTGCCCCGCCGGTGGGGCGCGGTCGGGGGACGCTCGTGTGGCGGCGGTGGCCGCCCGCCTTCCCGTCCGGGTGACGGTGCTGCATCGGCAGGAACCGGCGCCGGTGTGTGCGGCTGCCGCGAGGCGGCCCCAGAGCTTGCGGCCCCGTCCCGGGCCCTCCCCCGGCGGCCAGAGGCCTGAGGCACGAGGGCCGGGGCGCAGACCCAGATCTTACAGGCCGCCCGCGGCCATCCCAGCAGCAGCCAGGGGGCTTGGGGCGGAGCCCCCGGTCTTGCAGCCCCGCCCCCCGGGCCCTGCGCATGGTGGCCGAGGGAGTTCGAGGCGCCGGGGCCCCGAGCAGGGGCCGCGGGTGGCCCCGGGGGTGGCCCCGGGAGCCGGGGCGGAGACCCCGGGGCGGCTCCAGAGCGGGCTCCGAGGGCCTCCCCGGGGGCCGCCCCGGGGGCCGCCCCGGGGGCCGGGGGTCCACCCGGCAAGGCCGGGGGCCCTGGACAGGGGCCAGGCGTGGCCCCGGAGGCCGGGGCGCAGACCCCGGGGCGGCTCCAGAGCGGGGTCCGAGGGCCGCCCCGGGGCCGGAGGGCCGACCAGCGAGGCCGGAGGTCCGCCCGGCAAGGCCCGGGGCCGGAGGGGCGGTCGGCGGGGCCGGGGGGCGGTCGGCGGGGGCGGGGGTTACGCCGTGGGTTCGGGGGTGATGCGGCTGCGGACCGCCGACTGGACGTCCTCCTCCTCCGCCGGGTCCGCCGCCAGGCGGCGCAGGCGGGGGGCGACGCGGGCGTCGGCCGTTTCGGCGTGGCGGGCCGCCACCTCGCGGGTGGTCTCCTCGCAGTCCCACAGGCACTCGACCGCGAAGCCCGCCGCGAAGGTCGGGTCCGTGCTGGCCAGGGCCCGGGCGGCGCGGCCGCGCAGGTGCGAGGAGGCCGTCTCACGGTAGATGTGGCGCAGCACCGGGGCCGCGCAGCCGATCGAGAGCCGGCCCGCGCCGTCCACGAGGGTGAACAGGCGGGGCGAGTCCGGGCCGGAGCCGCGGACGGTGTCGCGGAGGGCGCCGAGGACCAGGCCGGCGTCGTCGGCGCCGCCGCCGGCCGCCAGGAGGGCCGCGGCGGCCGCTCCGAGGGCGTCGGGGCGGTGGACCCACTGTCGGGCGCGGTCGAGGGCGGCGGGGCCGCACATGCGCTCGTAGGCGGCCACGGCGGCTTCGTCGCCGGCGGCTTCGATGAGGTCGAGGACGGCCGGGTTGTCCGGCTCGGCGAGGACCAGGTGGTGCAGGGCGGTGGCCCGGGCGGCCTCGCCCCGGGCCCCGGCGGCGGCCGCGAGGATCTCGGAGCGGTCCTCGGGCGAGGCCACGGCGGCGAGACAGCGAGCGGCGGGCACGTGCAGCGGGGTGCCGCGGCGCAGCCCGTCGGCGGCCCAGTCGAAGACGGCCTGGACGCCCCAGCCGGGCCGGGGGCCGCTGGGGTCGAGCTGGCGCTGCCAGCGGTCGAAGGAGCCCTGCTGGCGGGCGGCGCGCAGGCGCTGCCCGTACTGCGGCAGCTCCTCCCACAGGCTCCACGGCCGGGGCTCGTAGGCGTCGCGGACGGCGGCGGCCAGTCGCGCCCCGCCCTCGGCGGTGTCCGGGAACCTGGCCAGGACGGGGGCGGCGAGGGAGCGCAGCCCCTCGTCGTCGTCGCGCAGGGCGAGCTCGTCGAGGGCCCAGGCCCAGTTGGCGCCGGAGGCGGCGTAGCGGCGCAGCAGCATCAGCGCGTCGTCGCGGCCGTACGAGGCCAGGTGTCCGAGGACGGACAGGGCGAGGCCGGTGCGGTGGTCCTCCTCGTCGACGAGGTCGTCGACGCCGAAGAGGTGGGCCTCGATCTCGCGGAGGGGGCCGTCGAGGTCCAGGTACAGGCGTGCGTAGTACAGCGACCGGTTCTCGACCTGCCAGTCCTGCCGCGGGTCGCGGGTCACGCACTGGTCGAGGGCCGCGAGGGCCTCCGGGCGGGGCGCCGCGAGGGCGTGCAGCGTGCCGTCGCCGCGGCCCCTCTGGAGGAGGCCGAGCAGGGTGCCGCTCGGCGCTATGACTGGTTCGAACATGGGAATGGCCTCAAATCAAGCTGGGGACGCAACCGGGAATCGGGATTCACAGGGCCGCGTAACAGCATGTGAGGACGTCCGCCGTCATGTTCCGCTCGATGTAGACCATTGCCTTCTCACTCTCGTCGGTGCTTCGCGTCCGTGCCGGCCGGTGCGGCAGGGCTGGGTGTGGACACCCTTCGTGTCCAGCCCGCTCCTGCCCGTCCGTCATGTCTGCGAATCGAATCCGACGCCATGATGACCCAGGCGGTTTGCGCGCCGCGACCACATTTAAGGGCGTCGTGACCAAGCCGTGAGCTCGCGGGCCCGTCCTGGCCCGGGCCGGGCGGGGGAAAAAGCGGATTACGCGGCTCCGAACAGTTCCAGCAGGTCGGCCTTGTTGAACATGCGGGCCGTGTCCACCGCGGACGGGGTTCCGGCGTGGGGGTCGGCCCCACCGGCGAGCAGCGCGCGGATGACGGCCTCCTCGCCCTTGAAGACGGCGCCGGCGAGCGGGGTCTGGCCGCGGTCGTTGGCGCGGTCGGCCTCGGCGCCGCGGGAGAGCAGGGCGGTGACGGCGTCGGCGTGGCCGTGGTAGGCGGCGAGCATGACGAGGGTGTCGCCGCGGTCGTTGGTGAGGTTGGCGGGGACCCCGGCGTCGAGGTAGGCGGCCAGGGTCTCGGTCTCACCCTGACGGGCGAGGTCGAAGATCTTGGTGGCCAGTTCGACGACGTCCTCGTCGGGCGTGCCGGGCGTGTCCTCGTGCTTGCTCATCGGTCGTTCCGCCTTTCGCTCTTCCCAAGTCGTACGGGGCAGGAGTCTGCCCAGGCCGGGCGGGCAGGGGGGCGCCCGGCGCTGCGTCCGTACGGGTGAATCGCCAGGGTAGCGCCCGGTCAGGGACATGAGGGGGCCGGACCGAGGCAAGGATGTCGGTGGTCCGTGCACCCGACACCGCCGCGGGCCGACGCGCCAGCCGGGAAGGGCCGGTCAAGTGAAAATCCCGAAGGTTCACCCGTATGCACCTTTTGTCGCATTGATACTTCCTGTGAGCCTGGAACAACTGATGGTGACCTTCCCGACCGTTCCGCTACCAGGAGAACTCACATGGTCCTGTCGATCTCAGGTGTCGTACTGCTCGGCATCATCTGCTTCCTGTTCTTCAAGAAGGACGGGATGAAGCTGACCCACGCCGTCGTCAGCGCGCTCTTCGGCTTCTTCCTCGCCGGCTCCGCCATCGCCCCGAGCATCACCGCGAGCACGGCGAGCCTCGCGAGCCTGCTCGGCGGGATCAAGCTCTAGACCGCCCCCACCCCCCAGGAGACGACCGTGGCCCGGCGCCCGCTCCCCCGCATCCTCACCAGTGGCAGCACCTCGCTCGCCCGGGGGCGCGACCTCGCCCGCACGGCGGCCGACAACGCCACGGACGTCCTCCATCCGCTCCTGGTCATCGGCCGCGGACTGCGCGTCCTGGCCTCGGCCGGCCGCCGCAAATGGGCCGCGACCCCCAAGGACAGGCGGGGTCCCGCGCTGTTCCTGGGGGCGGCCTGCGTCCTCGTGGTCGCGCTCGTCCCCTACGCGCCCGTCACCGCGCTGATCGCGCTGATGGCCGCGGCGGGCTGGCACGGGCGCGACCGCAGCCCCGCGAAGACCGGGCCCAGCGACGCCGAGACCGACCGGCTGCGCTCCCTCTACGAGGCGCTCGTGCCGTACTTCTGCACCCCGGAGGACCCCAGCCCGCTCTTCGCCCACGGGGGCGCGTTCGACGAGGCCTTCAGCGACTACGCCTTCGACGCGGAGGGCCGCGTCACCCGGCTGACGATCCGCTACCCCGCGTACTTCACCGACGGGGAGGCGGCCTCGCGGGCCCGGATCGAGGCCGTGCTGCACGCCAAGTCCGGGCGCGGCCGCGAGTACCTCTTCGTCTGGGACGAGGAGGCCAACCGGCTCGACCTGAGCGTGCTGGAGGCGCTGCCCACCGGGATCGCCGCCCAGCCGTTCGTGACCTCGCCCGGCGAGAGCGTCCTCGGCTTCACCGACCCCGCCGGGGTCCAGCGCACCCTGCCGGTGCTGGAGGGCGACGAAACGCGCGACCTGCCGCCCGTGGTCTGGCGGACCGGCCCCGGCTCCACCGAACCGCACCTGCTGGCGGTGGGCCAGCCCGGCAGCGGGACCACCAGCCTGCTGCGCTCGCTCGCCCTCCAGGCCCTGCGACAGGGCGGCGACGTGATGATCGTCGAGGGCGGCGGGAGCAACGAGTACGCCTGCCTGGCCGGCCGCGCGGGCGTCCTCGCCGTCGAGTGCGGCCCGACCGGGGCCCTGGCCACCGTCGAGTGGGCCGCGCACGAGACCGAGCGGCGCCTGATCGCCACGCACCGGGCCCGCGAGGCCGGCCGGCCCGCGCCCGAGGACACCCGGCGGCCGCTGTGGATCCTGCTGGACCGGCCCAGCGTGCTCGCGCACCTGGCGACCGCCGAGGGCCGCCCGGACCCCCTGGCCCAGCTCCAGGTCCCCTTGCGGCACGGCCGCGCCGCACACGTCACGGTGGTCGTCGCCGAGCACTTCGACCACCTGGAACTGATCGGCGACGCCGTCTGGCAGCACACCCGGGCCCGGGTCGTCCTCGGGCCCGCCCCCGCCCAGCAGCTCACCGACGTCCTCGGGCTGCCCCCGCACACCACCCCGGCCCCGCAGCTCCCGCCCGGCCGCGGCTACGCCCGGCTCGGCACCGGGCCGGTCCACCGGCTCCAGGTGCCCGCCACCCCGGACCCGTACGACGACTCCACCCACCCCGCGCACCGCCACGCCGTACTGGAACTGCTGCCCGAACGGCAGGCGGCGGGCCCGGGCGGCGGGGAAGGCCCGCAGGCCCCCGCCCGGCCGCTCAAGGACCAGCCCCCGGCGCAGCCCGGGGCCCTCGACGCCGAGGAGCTTCCGGAGGTGGCGGCGGAGGCCCCGTAGGGCCCCGCAGCCCGTCCCGCGGATCAGGCCACGAAGGTGCGCGGCGGCTCCGCCCCGCCGCCGCCCGCGCCCGTACCGACCAGGCGGGCCGCCGCGGCCAGGCGCGCGGCGGCCTCGTCGGCCAGCGGCCCGCCCACCGTGAACGGCAGCCGGACATAGCCCTCGAAGGCCCCGTCCACCCCGAACCGCGGGCCCGAGGGGACGCGGACGCCGACCCGCTCCCCCACCTCCGCGAGCCGCGAGCCGGACAGCCCGCCGGCCCGGGCCCACAGCGTGAGCCCGCCGCCCGGCACCTCGAACTCCCAGTCCGGCAGCTCCCGGCGCACCGCGGCGACCAGCGCGTCCCGGTTCTCCCGGGCCTGGGCGCGGCGCATCCCGACGGCCTCCTCCCAGCCCCCGGTCCGCATCAGCCAGTTCACCGCGAGCTGTTCCAGCACCGGGGTGCCGAGGTCGGCGTAGGCGCGGGCCGCGACCAGGCTCCGGATGACGTCCGGGGCCGCCCTGACCCAGCCGATCCGCATGCCGGCCCAGAACGCCTTGCTGGCGGAGCCGACCGTGATCACCGTGGAGCCCGCCGGGTCGAAGGAGCAGACGGGCCGCGGCATGGCCGGCTCCGGGTCCAGCTGGAGCTCGGCCATCGTCTCGTCGGCGATCAGGACGGTTCCGGCGGACCGGGCGGCCTCGACCATGGCCCGGCGCTGCTCCTCGGAGGCCAGGGCTCCGGTCGGGTTGTGGAAGTCGGCGACGACGTAGGCCAGGCGCGGGGCCGAGTCGCGCAGCACCTGCCGCCAGACGTCCATGTCCCAGCCGCTGAGCCCGCCGCCCATGGCCACGGGCACGAGGCGGACGCCGGCGGCGCGCATCAGCTGGAGGATGTTGGCGTAGGAGGGGGACTCGACGGCGATCCGCTCGCCGCGGCCGGCGAAGAGGCTGCAGATGGCGTCGATGGCCCCCATGGCCCCGGTGGTGACCATGATCTGCTCGGGCATGGTCGGGATGCCGCGCTCGGTGTAGCGGTCGGCGAGCATCCGGCGCAGCGCGGGCAGACCGGCCGGGTAGTCGCCGTGGGTGTGGGCGTACGGCGGCAGTTCCTCCAGGGCGCCCTGGACGGCCTTGGTCAGCCAGGGCTCGGGGGCCGGGAGGGCGGCGCAGCCGAGGTCGATCATGGAGCCGAGGGACTCGGGCGGCAGCGGCTCCAGGCCGCGGGCCGGGAGCGGGTTGCCGGCCGGTACGGAGGTCCAGCTGCCGGCGCCGCGACGGGATTCCAGGAAGCCCTCCGTGCGCAGGGCCTCGTAGGCGGCCGCGACGGTGGTGCGGCTGAGGGAGAGGGCGACCGCGAGCTCGCGCTCGGCGGGCAGCCGGGCGGCTACGGGGACGCGGCCCTCCAGGACGAGCAGCCGGATGCCGTCGGCGAGGGTGCGGTAGGCGGGAGCCTTGCGGGCGCCGGGCACGGCGGGGCGCTCCTGCTGCGAGGTGATCAGCCGGGCGAGCTGCGCGGTGCCGACCGCTGAGGTCCACTGAGCCATGGCGTGCGGTCCACCTTCATCGGATTGGCCTCGCCGGGCGGGGCCGGGGCCGGGATTGGATTGGTTGCGCGGCTCTCAGGGTGTCATGGTGCGGTCCACTCGGGCCAGGTGGGTCGTCCGTGCCCTCCGCCCCGCCCCGGCCGGGAGCGGTGGGCGGGGCCGCGGGGGCGTTCACCGTCCGTCCATGTGGCCGCTCCCGTCCCACGGGACCCAGCGTGCATACTGCGGCCGTGACTCACGTACGCCGACCCCACCCCTATCTGGACCACCCGGCCCCGATCCCCTTCGCCCACCGGGGCGGGGCCGCGGACGGGCTGGAGAACACCGCTGCCGCCTTCCGCCGGGCGGCCGCAGCGGGCTACCGGTACTTCGAGACCGATGTGCACGCGACGGCGGACGGGAAGCTGGTGGCCTTCCACGACGCCACCCTGGACCGGGTCACCGACGCCACGGGCCGGATCCGTGAGCTGTCGTGGAGCCGGGTGCGCGAGGCGCGGGTGGCGGGGAGCGAGCCGCTGCCGCTGTTCGAGGAGCTGCTGGAGGAGTTCCCGGACGCCCGCTGGAACGTGGACGTGAAGGACGAGTCGGCCCTGTACCCGCTGGTGAACCTGGTCGCGCGGGCCGGGGTCTGGGACCGGGTGTGCGTGGGCTCCTTCTCGGAGAGCCGGGTGGCCCGGGCCCAGAAGATCGCCGGGCCGCGGCTGGCGACCTCGTACGGGGTGCGGGGCGTGCTCGGGCTGCGGCTGCGCTCGTGGGCGATCCCGGCGGCCCTGCGGGTGGGTGCGGTGGCGGCCCAGGTGCCGGAGACCCAGGCGGGCATCCGGGTGGTCGACCGGCGGTTCGTACGGACCGCGCACGAGCGGGGACTCCAGGTGCACGTGTGGACCGTGAACGAACCGGAACGTATGGAGGCTCTCCTCGACCTGGGTGTCGATGGCATCATGACCGACCGGATCGACACTTTGCGCACGGTGCTGGACCGGCGCGGGGCCTGGGCCTGACGGGCCCGACGGCCGCCGTGCCCGGTCCGGCGGCCGGCGCCTACGGGGAACGGCGAGGGGGCGCTCATGACCGAGCGTACGGAAAACGAAGCGGAATCCGGCGCGGAGGGCGGCAGAAGCACCGGGGACGGGGCCGCCGCGCGGCGGCGGGAACAGCACGGCTGGTACTTCTACGACTTCGCCTGCTCGGTCTACTCGACGAGCGTGCTCACGGTGTTCCTCGGGCCGTACCTGACGGCGGTGGCCAAGGCCGCGGCCGATGCCGAGGGCTACGTCCACCCGCTGGGCATACCGGTGCGGGCCGGGTCGTTCTTCGCGTACACCGTGTCCCTGTCGGTGATCCTGGCGGTGCTGGTCATGCCGCTGGCCGGCGCGGCGGCGGACCGGACCGGCCGCAAGAAGCCGCTGCTGGCGGCGGCCGCGTACACCGGGGCGGCGGCGACGACCGGGATGTTCTTCCTGGACGGGCACCGCTACCTGCTGGGCGGGTTCCTGCTGGTCGTCGCGAACGCCTCGCTGGCGGTCTCGATGGTGCTCTACAACGCCTTCCTGCCGCAGATCTCCACCCCGGACGAGCGGGACACGGTCTCCTCGCGGGGCTGGGCCTTCGGGTACACCTCGGGGGCGTTCGTGCTCGTGCTGAACCTGGTGCTGTTCCAGGGGCACGACTCCTTCGGGCTCTCCGAGGGTGAGGCGGTGCGGATCTGCCTGGCCTCGGCGGGGCTGTGGTGGGGCGCTTTCGCGATCATCCCGCTGCGCCGGCTGCGGGACCGGGCGGCGGTCCGGGAGGCGGGTGCGGCGCCGGCGGTGAGCGGCTGGCGGCAGCTGGTGGCCACGCTGAAGGACATGAGGCGGTATCCGCTGACCCTGTCGTTCCTGCTGGCGTACCTGGTCTACAACGACGGCGTCCAGACCGTGATCTCCCAGGCCTCGGTGTACGGCTCGGAGGAGCTGGAGCTGGAGCAGTCCACGCTGATCGTGGCCGTGCTGCTGGTCCAGGTCCTGGCGGTGGTCGGGGCGCTGGCGATGGGCCGGCTGGCGGTCGCCTACGGGGCGAAGCGGACGATCCTCGGCTCGCTGGCGGCGTGGGGCCTGACGCTGGGGGCCGGGTACTTCCTCCCGGCCAGGACCCCGGTGTGGTTCTTCGCGCTCGCGGCGATGATCGGGCTGGTGCTCGGCGGCAGCCAGGCGCTGTCGCGCTCGCTGTTCTCGCACCTGGTCCCGGCGGGCAAGGAGGCGGAGTACTTCTCGGCGTACGAGATGAGCGACCGCGGGCTGAGCTGGGTGGGACCGCTGGTGTTCGGGCTCACGTACCAGGTCACGGGCAGCTACCGGGACGCGATCATCTCGCTGGTGGTCTTCTTCGCACTGGGTTTCGCACTGCTCGCGCGAGTGCCGGTGCGGCGCGCCGTGGAGGCGGCGGGCAATCCTGTTCCGGTGCGCGTCTGAGCCGGGATCCGTCCGGACTCGTGAACGAGATCCGAACGAATTTCGACGTTATGGCGATGGGCCGGTAGTGTACGCCTTTGGCCTGCCAGACGGACCGTTACTGCGCGTTCACAGAGTAGAGACGTTGGGTGACATCTGCTGCCAGATGTGACAAAACGGGCACTGGTGGGTACAACAAGGGGCGGCACGACGGGCGACGCATTGACCCGGAGCGGGAATCTATACCGCCGACCGGACGTTGACCGGATGACGACGACAGCGACACCTGTCCTGTGGGCGACAAGCCCGGGAGGCACGATTCATGAGTGAGCGAGCTCTCCGCGGTACGCGGCTCGTGGTTACCAGCTACGAGACGGACCGCGGCATCGATCTGGCCCCGCGCCAGGCGGTGGAGTACGCATGCCAGAACGGACATCGATTTGAGATGCCGTTCTCGGTTGAGGCAGAGATTCCGCCGGAGTGGGAGTGCAAGGCGTGCGGCGCCATGGCACTCCTGGTGGACGGGGACGGGCCCGAAGAGAAGAAGGGCAAGCCTGCGCGAACGCACTGGGACATGCTCATGGAGCGACGCACCCGCGAGGAACTGGAGGAGGTGCTGGCCGAACGGCTGGCCGTCCTGCGTTCCGGCGCCATGAACATCGCCGTGCATCCGCGGGACAGCCGCAAGTCCGCCTGACCCGCGGGCGCAGTAGAGCAAGAGCCGAGGGGCCCCGCCACTGACGTGGCGGGGCCCCTCGGCATGTGCGGGACGGCCCCGGCGGGGCGTCGGCCGCGTTACGGGGTGAGCGGCGGGCGGTGACCGGTGTCCGGGCCGGGCCGTCCGGCCGGGGAACCGTCCTCGCGGATCACCTCGCCCTGGACGACCTTGCCGTCGGGGAAGTGGATACGGGCCTGGGTGTAGGCGTCGCCGAAGCCGCCCGGGGTGCCGGAGGTCATCTTCCGCTCCAGCGTGCTCCCGGCACGGCGGGCGGCGAAGTCCCGTACCGGCGGGAGCAGCAGGAGCAGGCCGGCCGCGTCGGAGAGCAGGCCGGGCAGGATCAGCAGCAGCCCGGCCAGCATGGTCATGCCGTTGCCGGAGCCCTTGGCGGGCTGGGGGGCGGCGGGGGCCGCGCCGGACATCGCCTGTTCCTGCGCCTGCTGGAAGGTCCGCGTCAGGTTCTTGAAGGCCCGCCGCCCGGCGCGCTTGATCACCACCACGCCCAGCACCAGCCCGCCCGCGAGCAGCGCGGCCACGGTGAAGCCGCCGGCCGCGCCGGCGACCAGGCTGAGCAGCCAGATCTCCAGGATCAGCCAGGCGGCGACCGCCAGGGGCACGAAGGTGCGGGCGGCCGACCGCCGCCTCGGGGACATGGGGGACGTGGATGTGCCGGTCCTCAGCGAACCAGTTCCGGAACTCATACCACCCAGTGTGCCCGGGCCGGTGTAAAAGCGGCCTCAGCCGGAGGTACCGGGCACCCCCTAGGGGACGGCCCCGGGAAGGGGGGCCCGCTCCCCGGCTACCGCCGGGAGGTACCCCCGGTGAGCCTGGCGAGGCGCTGCCCCAGGCCCCACTGGGTGACCCGCCAAAGGGCCTCGACCACGATGTCCTTGCTCATCTTGCTGTCGCCGAGCTCGCGCTCCACGAACGTGATGGGGACCTCCACCACCCGGAAGCCCTTGCGGACGGCGCGGCGGGCCAGGTCGACCTGGAAGCAGTAGCCGGCCGAGGCGACCTCGTCCAGGCCGAGCCCTTCCAGGGTCTCGCGGCGGAAGGCCCGGTAGCCGCCGGTGACGTCCCGGATCGGGACGTCCAGCATCAGGCGGGAGTAGGTGGAGCCGCCGCGGGAGAGGATCTCGCGGCTCTTGGGCCAGTTCACGACCCGGCCGCCCGGCACCCAGCGGGAGCCGAGGACCAGGTCCGCGCCGGCCAGCGCGGTAAGCAGGCGGGGCAGTTCCTCCGGCTGGTGCGAGCCGTCGGCGTCCATCTCGACCAGGACCCCGTAGCCGTTCTCCAGGCCCCAGGCGAAGCCCGCCAGGTAGGCGGCGCCCAGCCCCTCCTTGCCCTTGCGGTGCATGACGTGGACCTGGTCGTCGGCGGCCGCCAGCTCGTCGGCGAGCTTGCCGGTGCCGTCGGGGCTGTTGTCGTCCGCGACGAGGACGTGCGCCTCGGGGACGGCCGCACGGACCCGGCCCACGATCCGGCCGATGTTCTCCGCCTCGTTGTAGGTCGGAATGATCACCAGCGTGGTGCCGAGCGGCCCGAAGGTGCGCTGTCCGCCGTTGCTCACTGGTTCCCCTTGCGTGTCTTGCGTCGAATCGTCCCCGCGCGGGCCGTCTCTTCCGGCCCGTCACAGCAGGATGATTTTAGAACAGCGATCGGGTCCCGGCGGCCCTTCGGGCCGGACCGGGGTCCGCTGGCTGCGGGCCTCCGTGACCGTTGTCTACTGGACCGCCGGGGCCCGATCCGGTGCCACCGCCGCCCCGGCGAGACCTTCCCTCGCTCCCGAGGCTCGGGTGCAGTGAGCGGACGGCTCCCTCCGGTCCGGCGTCCTGCCGGTGGACCCGGGCGAACCTATCCGGGCGGGGGCACCGGGACCGAACCGATGCCGGGTGGATCACCCCTGTGGCCGTACGAATACCTCCCGGCCGCCCACCACGGTCCGCAGGCACACGGGCAGCTCCCCGCCCGGGGTGAGGTCCGGCAGACCGGGGGTGCCGGAGCGCGGGTCGGTGGACCAGCGGGCCACCCGGTCGTCGGGGGCCTGGACCACCAGCTCGCCCGTCTGCCAGACGGCGTAGTCGGCGGGCGCGCCGGGCACGAGGATGCCCGCGTCGTCCCGGCCCAGCGCCCGCCAGCCGCCCCGGGTGTGGGCGGCGAAGGCGGCCCGTACGGAGATCCGGTGCTCGGGGGTGCGGTGGAAGGCGGCGGCGCGGACGGTGCCCCACGGGTCGAGCGGGGTCACCGGCGCGTCGGAGCCGAAGGCCAGGGGGACGCCGGCCTTCAGCATGGCGGCGTACGGGTTGAGGGTGCGGGCGCGCTCCGCGCCCAGCCGGTCGGCGTACATGCCGTCCTCGCCGCCCCAGGCGGCGTCGAAGGCGGGCTGCACGGAGGCGGTCAGGCCGAGCTCAGCGAAGGCGGCGATGGTCTCGGGGGTCATCATCTCGGCGTGCTCGACGCGGTGGCGGGCGGCCCGGATCCGGTCGAGGCCCACCTTCCCGGCGGCCGCGCGGACGCCCTCGACCACCGCGGCGACGGCGGCGTCGCCGATGGCGTGGAACCCGGCCTGGAGGCCGGCCTCGGTGCAGGCGGCCACGTGCGCCGCGACCTCGGCGGCGTCCAGGTAGCCGGTGCCGGTGTGGGCGGCGTCGGCGTACGGGGCGTGCAGGCAGGCGGTGTGGGAGCCGAGGGCGCCGTCCACGAAGAGGTCGCCGGCGGCGCCGACCGCGCCGAGTTCGCGGGCCAGGTCCAGGTCGCGGTCGGCCCAGTAGCCGTGGACGCGCGGGCCGGGGCGTTCGGCGGCCAGGGCCAGCAGGCCGGTGAAGTCCTCCGGGGAGGAGATCTCGGGCCCGCCGCATTCGTGCACGGAGCCGATGCCGAGGGAGGCGGCCCGGTCGAGGGCGGCCCGCTGGGCCTCGGCGCGCTGGGCGGGGGTGAGGGCGGCCAGCGCGGCGCGGCGGACGGCGTGGTGGTCGTCCTTGGTGAGCGGCTCGTCGTCGCCGTGCGGGTGGACGCCGGGGACCAGCTCCAGGAGGGCCGTGGTGACCACCGCCGAGTGGACGTCGACGCGGCTCAGGTAGAGCGGGCGGCCGCCGGTGGCCTCGTCGAGCTCGGAGCGGCGCGGCGCGCGGCGCTCGGGCCAGCGGGCGGCGTCCCAGCCGTGGCCGAGGAGCACCCGGTCGGCGGGGCGGCGGGCGGCGTACGCCCGGACGAGGTCCAGGGCCTCGGTGAGGGAGCGGGCGGCGGTGAGGTCGAGGCCGGTGAGGGCGAGGCCGGTGGAGGTCGCGTGGACGTGCGCGTCGGTGAAGGCGGGGGTGACGAGCGCTCCGCCGAGGTCGACGACCTCGTCCACGCCCTGCGCGAAGGCGTCGGCGGCGCCTTCGGAGCCGACCCAGGCGATGTGGCCGCGCTCGACGACCATCGCCGTCGCGAAGGGGTCGGCGGGGCTGTGCACCTCGCCTCCGCGCAGGAGGACGGTGCGGGTGGGGGTGGCGGTGCCGTCAGTCATGGTCACCAGTTTCGCCCCTGCGGGGGGCGGGATTTTCCCCGCCCCGTCCTTCCGTCCTTCCCAGGGGCTCCGCCCCGGACCCCGCGCCTCGAACGCGGGCGGGGCTACACGCGGGGTGGACGGGCCTCGTAGGGGGTGCTGAGGACCACTGTGGTGCGGGTGGAGACGTGGGCCAGGGCACGGAGGCGGCCCAGGAGGTCTTCCAGTTCCAGCGGGGTGGCCACGCGGACCTTGAGGATGTAGTTCTCGTCGCCCGCGACGCTGTGGCAGGCCTCGATCTCGGGTACGCCCGCCAGCCGCTCCGCGATGTCGTCCGGCGCGCTCGGGTCGAACGGCTTGACCGAGATGAAGGCCGTGAGGGGGAGCCCGACGGCCTCGGGGTCGACCACGGCCGCGTAGCCGCGGATGACGCCGCGCTGTTCCAGGCGGCGTACTCGCTGGTGGACGGCCGACGTGGACAGTCCGGTGGCCTTGCCCAGGTCCGTGTAGCTCATCCGCCCGTCCCGCACGAGCAGATCCACGATCTGGCGGTCCAGCTCCTCCATTGCGCTCATAGCCGCTCAACCTAAGGCCCAGGAGCGCTCCAGGCACAGCGGTGTCCACGCAGAAGTGGCACCTGCGGCGGGCATGTGACCAAAGCCACAGACATGTACGGGCGTACAACCCGCTCTCGTGGTTACCCGTGCCGCCTGGCGGGAAGTGCTCCGTGTGGCCGTGGCCGAAGAACCTGCCCGCCCGGCCCACCCAAGGGGGAGTACATCCATGCTGAACACCAAGCGCGCCGGTCGCACCGAACCGGAGCCCCTGGAACCGCTCGCCGCCGAGTACGCGGAGGACGACGACTACCTCGAACCCGGCGACGCCGGGGGTTTCGAGATCCACCACGCGATCTGCCCCGACTGCGGGCAGTCGATCGCCCTCGTCGCGGACGAGGAGCAGCTGCCGGAGCACGCCCTGTGCCTGACCCCGTGGAACCCGTTCGGGCTCACGGTGTGCGCGGGTACGGGCCGGCCGGTTTCGGACGCGCTGGCGTCGGTGGGGCTGCTCCAGCCGGAGCACTCGCAGCAGCCGGAGCTCGAGGCGGTCGTGCACCTCACGCTGCCGCAGGGCCTGGACTGGCGGACGCAGCCCTTCTCGCACGTCGGCGGTCCGGGCTCGCGTCCCGTGCGGCCGGCGGCGGCCCCGCTGCCGCAGAAGCGCCAGCACGCGCAGGCCGCCTGACCTGCGCTACCAGTAGGTTCCCTGCACCATGGCGGCCAGGGCGGCATGGTGCAGGATCAGGCCGTCCGGGTCGGCCGGGACCTCGACCTCCCCGAAGTACGCCTGCCGGTAGGCGATCCGCAGCATCACGATGCCGTGGCGCAGGGCGGCGTAGAGGGTGTGGAACTCCATGTCCCGCGGGGTGTGGCCGGTGAGTTCGGCGTAGCGGCGTTCCAGGTCCTCCCGGCGCAGGAAGTCGGGCAGGCCGGGCTGGCCGAAGCCCACGGTCAGGTCCTGGAAGAAGCGGTGCAGGTAGACGGTCCAGCCGAGGTCGACCTCGCGCGGGGCGTAGGCGGCCATTTCCCAGTCGAGGACCGCCGCCGGCCGGAAGCCGTCGTAGACGACGTTGCCGATGCGGGCGTCGCCCCAGTTCAGGACGGGCTCGCCCTCGTCGGCGGGCCAGAGTTCCTCCAGCCGGCCGAAGGCCCGCTCCAGGAGGGGCGAGGGGGACAGGCCCTCGACCACCCAGGCGTAGTAGGCGCGCTGCGCGTCGACGTGGCGGCGCAGCGGGCTGCCCTCGCCCGGCGGGAGCAGGAACGCGGCCTCCTTCGCCGGGAACTGGTCGTGCAGGCGGGCGAGGAGGGAGATGCTCGCCTCCTGGAGGTCGGCGCGCTCGGCGTCGGTCGCCGAGTGCAGCCAGTTGCCCTCGTAGGTGTAGGGCATGACGTCGGGCGGTACGCGGCCCTCGGCGCGGGCCATCACGAAGAACGGCGAGCCCAGCGGGGCGGGGTCCTCCTCCAGCCAGAGCACGCGCGGGACGGGGAGGTCGGTGTGCTCGGCGACCAGGGCCATCACGCGGTGCTGGCGGGGCATGTCGTAGGAGGGGAAGACGGTGTAGGCGGCCGGGTCGGCGGCCAGGCGCAGGGCGCAGCGGCGGACGGGGGCGTCGGGGTGCTCGATGTCGAAGAGCAGGGTCTCGCTGGACATGCCGTTGGAGCCGGGCACGGAGGTGCCGGTGACCTCGGCGCCGGGGAGCCGGCGGTCGAGCCAGGCCGCGAGGCGGCGGCCCAGTTCCTCGGGCTCACGGGTGGAGGTGCGGGGGCGTGGTGCCGTCATATCGGACTCCTCTCCGGATCGGGGCTGGTCAGGGGGCTACCGAGGTGTAGTCGGCGAAGCCGCTGGGGTCGTGGCGGCCGAAGCTGCCGTGTTCGAAGATCCCGAAGCCGGTGCGGCCGTCGAGGGTGAAGCGGGCCGAGTGGTCGGTGACCCCGAAGGCGGCCATGGGGTGGGCGCCGGGGTCGGAGAGGTCGTAGGCGCGGCGGTCGGTCCAGCCGCGGCCCTGCCAGCTGCCGTGCTGCCAGTCGGCGGCGGGCGGGTAGCCGGCTCCGACGGCGAGGGGGGAGGAGTTCAGGATCTCCACGCCGAGTTCGAGGGGTTTGCGCGAGGGGTCGGTGAGGTGGACGACGGCCCGCTCGGGGTGGCGGCTGCCGGGGCGGTAGCGGATCTCGGTGTGGGGCCAGCCCAGCTGGACGTCGTGGCGGCCGCTGTCCTCGGGGAAGACCTGTACGGCCTCGCTCAGGGTGCGGTGCCCGTCGGCGTCCTCCTGGGCGATGACCATGACGAAGCGGTCCTCGAAGCGGACGGGGATCCAGAGCCAGTGGAAGCCCTCCGGCCGCATCTCCTCGGCGGCGCGGCCGCCGTCCTCGCCGGGTATCGGGCGCACCCCCCAGCTGCGGTCGCGGGTGCCGGTCCACTCCCCCGGGGTGAGGGTGAACTCCTGTCCGCGGGCCCGGATGGTGCCGGTGACGTTTCCGGCCTGGACGAACCGGCGGCCCTCCAGCATGAGGCGGTCGCCGCGCCGCTGGATGTGGTGGGGCTCCCAGACGGCGGGGAACTCGGCGGTCCAGGTGATCTCGTACGAGAGTCCGTGCGGATCCGCCGGGTCGGGGTCGCAGCGCAGGGTGAGGCGCCGCAGCGGGACGTCGACGGTGATCGACAGGGGGCCGACGGAGAGGTTCATCCGGTCGTCGGTGAGGGCGTCGGAGGCGCGGACGGCGAGGAGCTCATCGCCGAGGCGCAGGGTGGCGTAGGCGTCGATGACGCCGGCGTTGGGGTAGACGCCGAGGCCGAGGATGAGGACGGCGCGTCCGGCGTGGTCGAAGACGTGGAAGATGCAGCGGTCGTAGGCGTTGCGGTCGCCCGTGACCAGGTGCTTCATCGACAGCGGGGCCTGGTGGACGGGGTACTCGTCGAGGGGCACGGGACGGTCGGCGGGCATGGCGAACCTCCTGGGCGCGCGGACGGCCGGCGCGGCGCCGGCCGAGCGGATATGACGGTACGTCAGATCTCGTGTGCGCGACCAGAGTCGTGGCACATCCTGACAGCCCGGCACTCCTGGCCACGGCCCGCGCCCCGGCTCCTCGCGGCGCACCGCCGGGCCCCCCGGGGGGGCGCGTGGGGCGCGGCGGCCGCGCGCGTGGGAAGGCTCGAACGGATGGGCGCGGGCGGGGAGGGGTTACCCGTGCTCCGGGTCCCGCGTTGGCCGTGCATGACCACCCTCGAGACGCCCGCGCCGAGAGCGGGACGCCGGCGGCGCCCCACTCCGCCGGGATACGAAGAACCGGGTTACGAAGAATCGGTTCAGCAGGCCGTCGCGCACCCCGTGCACGAGCAGTCCCGGCCGGGGCCGCAGGGGTACCGGGGCCAGCCCGACCCGCCGATCTACACCGCCCTGCTCGCCCGCTGGGCCGCCGACGGCCGGACCCTGCCGGGCCGGCGGGACCCGGACTGGTCCCGGATCGCGTCCTCCCCGATCTGGCCCTCCGGCCCCCTCTACGGCGGCTGACCGGCCGTGCGGCCCCTCCCCGGGGGCGGCCGGCGTACCGGAGGTGCGGTGCGCGGCGGGACGGGGGCCGGGCCGGCGGGTGGACCGGCGCGGCCCCCGCCGTCGTCAGCGGGTCTCGGGGCCGGCCAGGTGGCGGGCGATGACCATGCGCTGGATCTGGTTCGTGCCCTCCACGATCTGGAGCACCTTCGCCTCGCGCATCAGGCGCTCGACGGGGAAGTCCGCGGTGTAGCCGTAGCCGCCGAGGATCTGCACCGCGTCCGTGGTGACGGCCATCGCCGCGTCCGTGCAGAACAGCTTGGCCATCGCGGCCTGCCGGGAGAACGGCTTGCCCGCGTCGCGCAGCCGGGCGGCCGCGAGGTAGAGGGCCCGGCCCGCCTCGATCTTGGTGGCCATGTCGGCCAGCATGAAGCGCAGCCCCTGGAAGTCGGCGATGGGGTGCCCGAACTGCTTGCGGCCGAGCGCGTACGAGACGGCCTCGTCGAGGGCGGCCTGGGCCACGCCGATGGCGCAGGCGGCGATCCCGAGCCGGCCCGCGTCCAGGGCGGCCAGCGCGATGGTGAAGCCCTGCCCCTCGTCGCCGATCCGCCGGGAGTCGGGGACGCGCACGCCGTCGAAGTGCAGCTGGGCGGTGGGCGAGCCCTTCATGCCCATCTTCTTCTCGGGGACGGCGGCCGTCAGGCCCTCCGCGTCACCGGGCACCAGGAAGGCCGTGATGCCCTTGGGGCCGGGGGCGCCGGTGCGGGCGAGGACGGTGTAGAAGTCGGCGACCCCGCCGTGGGTGATCCAGGCCTTGGTGCCGGTGATCACCCAGTCGTCGCCGTCGCGGACCGCCTTGGTGGTGAGCGAGGCCGCGTCCGAGCCGGAGGCCGGCTCGGAGAGGCAGTAGGCGCCGAGCAGACCGCCGCCGAGCATGTCGGGCAGGTGGGCGGCGCGCTGCTCCTTGGTGCCGTATCCGGCCAGGCCGTGGCAGGCCAGGGAGTGCACGCTGACGCCGAGGCCGACGGTCAGGCGGGCGGCCGCCAGCTCCTCCAGGACCTGGAGGTAGACCTCGTAGGGCTGGTCGCCGCCGCCGAACTCGCCCGCGTACGGCAGGCCCAGCAGCCCGGACTCGGAGAGGAGGGTGAAGACCTCGCGGGGGAAGCGCCCGGCGTCCTCCTCCTCGGCGGCCCTGGGGCGGACCTCCCGCTGGGCGATCTCGCGTACGAGCGCGAGGAGGTCCCGGGACTCCTCGGTGGGCAGCTGACGGTCCACCGGCTGCGGGGCGCGGTCGGTCATGGCGGCGCTCTCCTCCCTCGTCGGGCACGGCGGCGACGCGTGAGGTGTGGTACGCGCCGCCGGATCTCGGTGCTTACACAGCCGATGCTGCCCTCCCGGGTCGCGGGAGGGCTCGAACAGCGGCTGCGGCGGCTTGAGTATGCCCGATCAGGCGCTTTACGTCACCGGTACAGGATCGCCATGATCATCCGGGGCGCTCGAAGCCTCCTCGGGAGCCACCGGAGGAGCGGGGCATTCGGGGACGAGCTCCTCGATCACGGTGAGCGTCGCGCGCAGCTGGCGTACGAGGAGGCCCGCGACGGCGGCCCGGTCGGGCCGGTCCCCGGCGTCCGGGGTGGCGGTCCAGTCGAGGGTGGTGCCCTCCACCCCGGAGAGCCAGCCGGCCAGGGCGAGCCGGGCGAGCGGCGGAACGGTCCGTCGGCCGTAGGCTCCCTCGGCGATGGCGGCCAGGAGCTCCTCGCGCACCGCGTCGCGTATCGCCAGCACCTCGGCGTCGGAGCCGACCCCGCCGGTGACGATCGTGCGGTAGGCGGCCCGGTGGTGCTCGGCGTAGTGGAGGTAGCCGTCGACGGTGCGGCGCAGCCGTTCGGCGCCGGACAGTTCGGGCTCCCCGGTGGCGCGGGCGACGAGCTGGGCCACCGAGTCCTCGACGATGGCGAGGTAGTAGCCGCGTTTGCTCGTGAAGTAGTAGTAGACGAGCCCCTTGGCGACGCCCGCGTGCTGGGCTATGTCATCCATGGAGAGGGCGTCGTAGGAGGTTTCGGCGAACAACTTCCGCCCGATCGCTATGAGTTCGGCCCTGCGGGCCTGCGATCGGCCGGTCGCACCGCGTTGTTGACTCTTATTCAAATCCAGCCCCAGCCTCGAAGCTCCGAACCGTCCGCCACAGGATTGCCCGCAGTGTACGGGAGTGATCGCCGTGGGCAAGGACGGCAGGAGGCCCGCCGGAGGCCGGGCCTACAGCCAGCCGAGCTGCGTGACGAACATGGCCACGACGACCACCAGCGTCCAGCCGAGCACGTGCTCCAGCCAGGCGGAGTCCTTGGGGCCGCCGGTGCCGACGAGGCGGCGGGCGCGGGCGGTGAGGGCGGCGGCGTGTGCGGTCATGCCGTCCAATGTGCCAGCGTTCGCGGCATTCACGGTATATGGCGAGGGTCACAGGGGCCCCGGCCGCCTCCGGGGTGCGGAGGCGGCCGGGGCCCAGGGGTGAGCGGGACGCGCGGTCCGGCCGGTGGCCGTACCGGGCGCCGGATCAGGTGGTCGTGCGCGGGCGTCCGCCGATGGCCACCATGGCCAGGCCGAGGCACAGGGCGACCGCGCCGGTGATGACGTTGCTGACGATGCTGCGTGTGGTGTCCATCGCGCCGGCCATGACCCAGGGGGCCACGATGGTCCACGCACCGATCGCGACCGCGGTCCAGGCCATCGCGTGCGTCCGTTCGTACGCCGATCCCAGGCCGCCCATGCACAGGCAGAAGGCCGCGCCGGCGATGAGGTTGTTGATGGCCAGCGGGCTCAGCGCGCTGAACCCGGCGATCCATGCCGAAGCCGCCAGGTAGAGGCCCGTGATCAGGGCCAGTGCCTCCACGGCCTGCGCGGCGGGCGTGGCCGTCACCCGCTCGAACCGAGTCCGCATTTCGGCAAGGTCCGGGTGATGTTCGATGCTCGAATGGGTGGTCATGGTGGGCTGCCTCCTGTGAGAAGCCTTATATGGCCCTTATGCCCAGAATCAGACGGTTAAGCCATCCGAGGGGCTGGATCTTCCGGGCATTTCCCTCCTCACAGCACCCCCACCTGACGCAGCGCCGCGATCTGGGCCGCCGACGGCCGGGCGGGGGCGTAGAGGTAGCAGACCCCGCCGCTGCCGGAGACGGTCTTGCCCTCGGCGTTGTGGCGCTTGGTGCGCAGCCAGACGTTCTCCCACTCGCGGCGCTTGTAGACGCGGCGGACGGAGGCGTTGTCGGCCGAGTTCGGGTCGTTGGCGATGACGTCCCCGGCGGCGGTGAAGCCGATCACGGTCATCAGGTGGCCCGCGGTGCCGTAGCCCGCGCCGGTCAGCTCCTCGCGGAGGAAGGACTGGGAGGTGATGGCCGGGATGCCGGCCGCGACGAGGGTCTCCAGGTCGGTGAGGGAGCCGAGCCGGGTGACGACGCCGGCCAGGTCGCGGTAGGTGGCGGCGTAGGCGGCGTTGAACGGCCAGTTGCCGCAGCCCTTGTAGGCGGCGTCGTAGGTGGAGCGGGCCGCGTGGCAGACCTGGGGGTCGGCGTACTCGGGGTCGACCCAGGCCAGGGAGGCGGCACTGGGCTTGCGGCCCCAGTACTCGATGATCATCTGGGAGGAGGTGGGGCTGCACCAGGCCTCGCCGCCGTTGTCGTACTGGGGGTACTGGCCGGTGTGCACCTCCTGGGAGTAGCGCGGGACCTTCAGCTCGTGGGCCCGGCCGGAGGGGGCGGCGGCCGGGACGGTGAACCGGTCCGGGACGGCGGAGGCCATCGCCCCGGCCAGCCAGACGGTGGGCCCTGCGGCGGTGCCGGGCTTGCGGTAGAGGGTGAGCCGCAGCTGCCAGTGCGTGATCCGCACCCCGGCCGCCGCGGCCGGGCCGTCGACGGCGAGGGTGTCGGTCCAGACGGTGGTCCGGCCGTCGGTCTGTCCGTCGACGGAGGTCCGGCGGATGTCGCCGTCACCGGCCGCCCAGCGGCCCATCACGTACCAGGGGCCGGTGGTGCCGTCCGGGTAGGTGACGCGCAGCTCGGTCTGGATCCAGCTGCCGGCCGGGGTGCGGGCGTTCCAGGAGGCGATGGCCTCCGTGGCGGGGACGGCCGAGCGGTGCAGCGGGGAGGTCCAGGTGGCGTACTCCCAGGAGGACTTCCGGTGGGTGTGCGGGTCGGTGTACTCGGTGCGGCCGGCCGGGGTCCTGATCTCCAGGCCGGGGCGGGGGCCGTCGACGGCGGTGGTGCCCTGGTGGGTGCCGGCCTGCCAGTGCGCGTGCGCGTACCAGAACCGGTTGTCCACGGTCGGGCCGGCGGCGGCCCCGTCCGGCTGGGGCTGGGGCTGGGGCTGCGCCGCCGGGCCGGGGGCCGCGGCGGCCCGGCCGGCGGTGGGCAGGGTGGCCGCGGTCGCGGCGGCGAGGGCGACGGCCAGGAGGGCGCGGCGGGGTGTGGGTGCGGTCATCGGCGTGGCCCCCAGGGGTCGTTGGTTCCGGTGGATCGGACGCGTCCACCTTTCCAGTTCCCGGGGGCGGGGCGGCGAAGCCGGCGTTCCGTGTCGGGCCCGTGATGCCGCTGCGCGGTGCGGCTCCCCCACCCGCCCTTCCCCCGTTCCCAGGGCTCGGCCCCTGACCCCGCGCCTCAAACGCCGGCGGGGCTGAAAGACCCCCCGGGGGCTTCGCCCCGGACCCCGTATGTGCGCTCCGCGCCCGGCCGCCCGCGGACAGCTGCCGGGCCGCGCCGCAATCCAGCGGGGGCCCGAGGGCGGGGGCCCGGAAAGGGGTCCGGGGCAGAGGCCCCGGGAAACGGGGCCCGGGGCAGAGGCCCCAGGGAACGGGGCCCGGGGCAGAGCCCCCGGAACGGGGCCCGGGGCAGAGCCCCCGGAACGGGGTCCGGGGCGGAGGCCCCGGGGAACGGGGGAAGGGCGGGGCGGGGAGCGGCTCCGCGCAGCGGCGTAGGGGCGGGACAGGCCCTTGGGCCTGTCGTCAAAGTCCCGTCGTCGCCCGGAGGGCGGCCCCGCGGCGTCTGGTGCGTGCTCCCGGTGCGCCGGGGGCACGGCCTCGTACTGGACGTACTCGGCCGTGCTCCCGGTGCGGCGAGAGTGCGTGCCAGACGCCGCGGGGCAGACGGGACTTTGACGACAGGCCCTAGGCTGGGCGGGTGGAAGGAACCGCGTCACTCGAACCGCTCGCGCACGAGCTCGCCGCTCTCGCGCCCTCCCTCGGCCCCGTCCGGGTGATCGGGGTCGACGGGCACGCCGGCAGCGGCAAGAGCACCTTCGCCGGCCGGCTCGCCGAGGCGCTCGGCGGGGCGCCCGTGCTGCACCTGGACGACGTGGCCAGCCATGCGGAGCTGTTCGGCTGGTGGGAGCGGCTGCGCACACAGGTCGTGGAGCCGCTCGCCGCCGGGCGCCCCGCGCGCTGGGCCCCGTACGACTGGGACCGGCGCCGATTCGGGGCCGAGCAGGTGCTGGAGCCCGCCCCGGTGCTGCTGGTCGAGGGGGTCGGGGCCGGGCGGCGGGCGCTGCGGCCGTACCTGGCGCGGCTGCTGTGGATGGAGACGCCCCGTGAGACCTCCTGGGGGCGGGGACGGGAACGGGACGGGCGCGAACTCTCCGCCTTCTGGGACGGATGGGAGCGCGCCGAGCTCGCGCACTTCTCGGACGACCCTTCGCGCCCCTTCGCGGACACCTTGGTGCGCCAGAGCGGTACGGGATACGAGTGGACTTCCGGGGTTTCTGCGACCCCCGGAACGCCCCTCGCGCTCACCGAACGTGACGGACTCCCCCAGGCCTGAGCCCTCCCGCGCGACGGAGGCACCAGGGCTTCCCCGAGCCGCTTGACCCGGGCCCGGATGCGGCCTTACGTTCTGAATGCGCGGTCTGTGAAGGCCGCCGCGGACACGAAGCCCCCGGTTGTTCCCCCGTGATCGGGGGCTTCGTTCTGCCCGGAGCAGGTTCCGGCCGGGCGTGGGGCGCGCCTCTCCGCCCACCGACGTTCACCCTGAGTCACCTCACGCTTCCGGGGGATACCCCCGACCCGTGTCCACCGCACCCTGGGTAAGGTGCGTCACCGCAGGTACGATGCAGCCCTGATTTCATCGGCCGGGTGGACGACTCGCGCGCTCGGCGCGCGGGTTGCCGCGTGCAACGGGCAGGCTTGTGGGGGACGTGATGGACTTCGGCATGCCGGGCAGCGCACACGCCCCGGCCGAACTCGCCTGGCTGCGCGGGGTCGACGCCTGCACCATGGGCGCCTACCCGCAGGCCGAGGAGGAGTTCCGCACGGCCGTCGGCCTGGATCCCGCCATGGCCGACGCCTGGCTGGGGCTGCACGCGCTGCGCGTGGACACCACCAACGCGTTACTGCGCATGTACGCCCACCGCGACCGCTTCGGCGAGCAGCGCACCCGCCACCGCCGGACCCTGAACTCCTGGTACTGGCTCGGCTGGTGGGTGCAACCGGTGCTGGAGAGCCGGCGCGACCTGCTGCTGGCCCACGCCTCCCACTGGCTGGACGGCCGCCACGTCCCCGAGCTGGACCAGGCCCTGGCCGCGCTGCCCCCGGTGGACACCGACCCGCAGGTCCGGTTCCTGCACGCCTGCCGGGCGTACCTGGTCAAGGACTGGGAGCAGCTCGTACGGCACACCGAGCCGCTGGTCCACGACCCGCTGCTGGGCATCGAGGCGGGGCTCTTCGGCGGGATGGCCCGGGTCCGGCTGGAGATGTACGGGCAGGCGGAGCCGATGCTGTCGGCGGCGCTGATGCGCTGCCGCAGCGAGCAGCCCCAGCGCAAGGAGCTGCGGTACTGGCTGGCGCGGGCCCGCGAGGGCACGGGGCGCAGCGCGGCGGCGCTGCCGCTGTACCGGGCCGTGCACCGGGTGGACCCGGCGTTCATGGACACGGCGGCGCGGCTGACGGCCATCGAGGACAGCACCGACCCCGACGACATGGCCGGGATGGCGGACGCCGCCGGGTACGCCGGGTACGGGGGGCACCTGTCCGAGGGCTTCGCCGGGCACGGGCTCTCCCCGGCCGGCGGGGACTACACGGCGGTGGCGCTGGGCGGCGGAGGGGGGCCGGTGCAGGACGTGGCCCCGGACGGGCAGGTGGACGCCGATCCCCCGACGCCCGGGGAGCCGCCGGACCCCCGCTTCGGGCCGTCGGCCGGGACGGGCCGGCTGGAGGGCGTACGGCACAAGGTGACCCTCCCCGCGCAGGGCGCCCCCGCCGGGCTGCCCGCCGGTCCGGCGGATCCGCAGGCGCTGGCACAGGCCCTGGCGGAGCTGGAGCGGATGGTGGGGCTGGAGCCGGTGAAGCGGCAGGTGAAGGCCCTCTCGGCGCAGCTGCACATGGCCCGGCTGCGGGCCGCGCAGGGGCTCCCGGTGCAGCCGCCGAAGCGGCACTTCGTCTTCTCGGGGCCCTCGGGGACGGGCAAGACCACGGTGGCGCGGATCCTGGGGCGGGTCTTCTACGCGCTGGGGCTGCTGGGCGGGGACCATCTGGTGGAGGCGCAACGGGCCGATCTGGTGGGCGAGTTCCTGGGGCAGACGGCGGTCAAGGCGAACGAGCTGATCGACTCGGCGATCGGCGGGGTGCTGTTCGTGGACGAGGCGTACAGCCTGTCCAACTCCGGTTACAGCAAGGGCGACGCGTACGGGGACGAGGCCCTGCAGGTGCTGCTCAAGCGCGCCGAGGACAACCGGGACCACCTGGTGGTCATCCTGGCGGGCTATCCGGCGGGCATGGACCGGCTGCTGGCGGCCAATCCGGGGCTGTCCTCGCGGTTCACGACCAGGGTGGACTTCCCCAGCTACCGGCCGGCGGAACTGACCGCGATCGGCGGGGTGCTGGCCGACGCGAACGGGGACCGCTGGGACGAGGAGGCGCTGGAGGAACTGCGCAGCATCAGCGGGCACGTGGTGGAGCAGGGCTGGATCGACGAGCTCGGCAACGGGCGGTTCCTGCGCACCCTGTACGAGAAGAGCTGCGCCTACCGGGACCTGCGGCTGGCGGGCTTCGCCGGGGAGCCCTCGCGCGACGACCTGGCGACGCTGCGGCTGGCGGACCTGATGCAGGCGTACGGCGAGGTGCTGTCGGGGCGGGGGCCGCAGGAGCGGCCGGAGCCGCCGGCGGTGTAGCCCGGCCGGCCGTCAGGGGGCCGGCGGGCCCGCGCGGACGACGGCCTGGTCCCCGCGGGGGCCGAAGAGGTGCAGGACCTCTGCGGCTCCGCCGTCGGCCGGGCC
Organism: Streptomyces sp. 3211.6; assembly: GCF_003634815.1. Lineage (NCBI taxonomy): Bacteria > Bacillati > Actinomycetota > Actinomycetes > Kitasatosporales > Streptomycetaceae > Streptomyces > Streptomyces sp. 3211.6. The sequence continues at coordinate 1,635,056 of NZ_RBXC01000001.1, forward strand.
GAACCAGTGGGGACGGGCGGTGTCGAACTCGGCGGCCTCGCCGGGGTGGAGGACGAACTCCTCGTCGTCGAGGAGCAGGCGCACCCGGCCCGCGAGGACGTAGAACCACTCGTGGCCCTCGTGGGTGACCTGCTTCGGCTCGCGCGGGGTCAGTACCTGCTTGAACACCTGGATCCGGCCCGGGTAGCGGGTCAGGGGCACGATGACGCGGCCGTGCTTGCGCAGGGGCTCCAGGTGGACCCGGGGATCACCGGTGGCCGGGGCGCCGACGAGCTGGTCGAGGGCGACGCGGTGGGTGCGGGCGAGGGGGATGAGCAGTTCGAGGGTGGGGCGGCGTTTGCCGGACTCCAGGCGGGAGAGGGTGCTCACCGAGATCCCCGTGGTGGCGGCCAGGGCCTCCAGGGTGAGGCCGCGGTCGTGGCGGAGCCGGCGGAGGCGGGGGCCGATGGCGTCGAGTACCTGTTCCGTTTCCGGGTCCACGGGACCATTGTGCCGTCCGCCGTCCGCCGTCCGCCGTCCGCCGGGTGCCGGGTGCCGGGTGCCGGGTGCGGCTGGGCGGGCCAGTGCGCGGGGCCTCTCCCCGGCCCGCCCTGCCTCCGTTCTTCCCCCGGCTACCTCCCCCAGACTCCGTCCGGGGGGGACCCCCAGAGGTGCCCCCAGGGGCTCCGCCCCGGACCCCCGCGCCTCGAACGCCGGCGAGGCCGGATTCAGGGTGTCAGGGCTCCCGCGCGGCGGCGGGGCGGGACGCGGTGGGCGGGGTCGCGGACCTCGCCCACCAGCATTTCCAGGACGTCCTCCAGGGCCACCAGGCCCAGGACCCGGCCGGACGGGTCGGCGACCTGGGCCAGGTGGGTGGCGTCGCGCCGCATGACGCTGAGGGCGTCGTCCAGCGGGAGCGTCGAGCACAGGGTGGTCATCCGGCGCCACACCCGCTGCGGGACGGCCCGCTCCCGGTCCTCCAGGTCCAGGACGTCCTTGACGTGGAGGTAGCCCATGAACGCGCCGCTGTCCGAGCGGACCGGGAAGCGCGAGTAGCCGGTGCGCACGGTCAGCTGTTCGATCTGGCGCGGGGTGACGGCCGGGCCGACGGTGACGAGCCGGCCCGGGGCCAGCAGGACGTCGGTGACCGGGCGGCTGCCCAGCTCCAGTGCGTCCTCCAGGCGCTCCTGTTCGACCGGTTCGAGGAGCCCGGCCTGCCGGGAGTCCTGCACCAGGCGGCCGAGCTGGGCGCTGGTGTAGACGGCCTCCACCTCGTCCTTGGGCTCCACCTTGAACAGCCGCAGCACGAACGCGGCACAGGCCCCCAGGGCGGTGGTGACCGGCCCGCAGAGGCGGGCGAAGGCCACCAGGCCGGGGCTGAACCACAGGGCGGTCTTCTCGGGGGCGGCCATGGCGAGGTTCTTGGGGACCATCTCGCCGATGACCAGGTGGAGGAAGACCACCGCCGCCAGCGCGACGGCGTAGCCCAGCGGGTGGACCAGGCCCTCGGGCACGTGGACCGCCTCGAAGACGGGCTCCAGCAGCCGGGCCACGGTGGGCTCGGCGACCGCGCCGAGGGTGAGCGAGCACAGGGTGATGCCGAACTGGGCGGCCGCCATCATCCGGGGCAGGTTCTCCAGGCCGTACAGCACCTGGCGGGCCCGCTTGGAGCCGGCCGCCAGGGGCTCGATCTGGCTGCGGCGCACGGAGACGAGCGCGAACTCGGCGCCGACGAAGAAACCGTTGGCCAGGACAAGGAGCAGGGCGAAGAGCAGCTGGAGGGCGTTCACCGGGCGGCGCCTTCCAGCTCGGCCCGCTGCCGCCCGGCGGCGCGGGCGGGCTGCGGGACGGCCTCGGCCACGGCCTGCGGCACCGCCGTCAGGCGGACCAGCCGGACCCGTTCGGCCCGGTTGCGCCGGACCTGACGGACGGACAGCTTCCAGCCGGGCAGCTCGGCCCGGTCCCCGGGGGCGGGGATCCGGCCCAGGAGGTCGGCGACGAGACCGGCGACGGTCTCGTACGGGCCCTCGGGCACCTCCAGGCCTATGCGGCGCAGGGTGTGCACGCGGCAGCTGCCGTCGGCCTCCCAGGAGGGGCGGCCGTCCTCGGCGGTCACGGCCGCCAGTTCGTGGCTGTCGTCCTCGGCGAGGTCGTGCTCGTCGCGGACCTCGCCGACGAGTTCCTCCACGATGTCCTCCAGGGTGACCACACCGGCGGTGCCGCCGTACTCGTCGACGACCACGGCCATCGGCTGTTCGCTGCGCAGCCGCTCCAGCAGCGGCTGGACCGGCAGGGAGCCGGGGACCAGCAGCGGGGCGACGCAGATCCGGCCGACGGTCGTACGGGCGCGCTCGGACTCGCGCACGGCGAGGGCGTCCTTGAGGTGGACGACCCCGGTGATCTCGTCGATGCGCTCGCGGTAGACCGGGAAGCGGGACAGGCCGGTGGCACGGGTCAGGTTCAGCACGTCGGCCGCGGTGGCCGAGTCCTGGAGGGCGCTGACCTTCACCCGGGGGGTCATGACGTGCTGGGCGGTGAGCTCGCCCAGCGAGAGGGTCCGGACGAAGAGGTCGGCGGTGTCCTGTTCGAGGGCGCCGGCCTGGGCCGAATGGCGGACCAGGGAGACCAGCTCGCCGGGGGTGCGGGCGGAGGCCATCTCCTCGGCGGGTTCGACGCCGAGCGCTCGCACGAGGCGGTTGGCGACGGCGTTGAGGCCGGAGATGACGGGCCGCAGGGCCCGGGAGAAGGCCTGCTGCGGGCCGGCCACGAAGCGGGCGACCTGGAGCGGCTTGGAGACGGCCCAGTTCTTCGGGACGAGCTCGCCGACGACCATCTGGACGGCGGAGGCGAGCAGCATGCCGATGAGGACGGCGGCTCCGGGGACGGCCCCGTCGGGCAGGCCGGTCGCGGCGAGCGGCTTCGACAGCAGCGAGGCGAGGGCCGGTTCGGCGAGCATGCCGACGACGAGGGAGGTGATGGTGATGCCGAGCTGGGTGCCGGAGAGCTGGAAGGACAGCTCCCGCAGGGCTTCGACCACCGTGCGGGCACGGCGGTCACCGTCGGCTGCGGCCCGTTCGGCCTCGGGCTTCTCCACCGTGACGAGGCCGAACTCGGCCGCCACGAAGAAACCGTTGGCGAGGATCAGGGCGAATGCCGCCACGAGCAGCAGTAGCGGGATGGTCATGCCGCCGCCTCCACGGGGAGGGCGGCGCGGGTACTACCGGACGATCCGTCCATTGCTGGAGGGAGTCACTCCTCTGGTCGCAGGTGCCCACGGGCCACGGGGTCCCGGGGCGGGTGGGTGGGCGCTGTGGTGCGCCGCCCCACCAGGGTAGTCATTGAGATCGCCGCCGCAATGGGACGCAGCGGGCGGGTGCGTGTGCGCCGGGCTCAGCGGCCGGCGGCGCCGGTCCCGTGGGCCTCGGCGAGGGCGCGCAGGGCGCGGGCGTCGCCGATGGCGCGGGCCTTGGCGATGCCGGGCTGGATGCCGAGGGCGGGCAGGCTGGTGCCGTCGTTGAGGTCGAGGAAGACCCAGGGGTCGCCGGGGCGGAGGTTGACGCGCAGGATCTGCGCCCATTCCAGGCGGCGGGTGGTGGTGAGGTTCACCACGGTGACCCCGGCCTCGTCCGCGACCACCTTGGGGCGGCTGAGCAGGACGAGGACGGAGGCCATCAGGACGGCGGTGACGACGAAGCTGATCCGCTCGCCGGGGCTGAGGTTCTCCAGCAGCAGGGCGATCGCCGTGATGGTGGCGAACATGACGGAGCCGACGCCCAGCAGCACCGCACGGGTACGGTTCGGCCGGAAGGTGACCGGCAGTTCGGGCGGTGCGGGCTGGGCGGCGGACTCGCTCATGGTGCGGTGATGCCTTCGGGGACGGGCCGGCCGGTCAGAGGCGGCAGGCGTGGATCGAGGTGGTGAGGATCGCGCGCGCGCCGAGCTCGTACAGGTCGTCCATGATCCGCTGGGCCTCCTTGGCGGGGACCATGGCGCGGACGGCGACCCAGCCCTCGTTGTGGAGCGGGGAGATCGTCGGCGACTCCAGGCCCGGGGTGAGGGCGACCGCGCGCTCCAGGTGCTCGGCGCGGCAGTCGTAGTCCATCATCACGTAGCTGCGGGCCACCAGGACGCCCTGGAGGCGGCGCAGGAACTGCGCGACCTTCGGGTCGTCGCCGTCGGCGCCGGTGCGGCGGATGACGGTCGCCTCGGACTTGAGGATCGGCTCGCCGATGACCTCCAGGCCGGCGTTGCGCAGGCTGGTGCCGGTCTCGACCACGTCGGCGATGATCTGCGCGACGCCGAGCTCGATGGCGGTCTCGACGGCGCCGTCGAGGTGGACGACGGAGGCGTCGACGCCGAGGTCGGCGAGGTGCTTGGCGACGATGCCCTCGTAGGAGGTGGCGATCGTCATCCCGCCGAAGTCCTCGGGGCCCTTCGCGGTGCCGGGCTTGGTGGCGTAGCGGAAGGTGGAGCGGCCGAAGTTCAGCGGCAGGATCTCCTCGGCGTTGGCGCCGGAGTCCAGCAGCAGGTCGCGGCCGGTGATGCCGATGTCGAGCTTGCCCGACGCGACGTAGATCGCGATGTCCTTCGGGCGGAGGTAGAAGAACTCGACCTCGTTGTCGGGGTCGACCGTGACGAGTTCCTTGGACTCCTTGCGCTGGCGGTAGCCGGCCTCATGGAGCATCTCCGACGCCGGTCCGGAGAGCGAACCCTTGTTGGGGACGGCGATGCGCAGCATGGGGCTTCCTTCTGTGCTGGGTGCGTAAGGGGTGGGTGGGCGGGGGCCCGCGGTGGAGAGCTCCGGCCTAGAGGTGGGAGTAGACGTCGTCGAGGGAGATCCCGCGCGCCACCATCATCACCTGGACGTGGTAGAGCAGCTGGGAGATCTCCTCGGCGGCGGCTTCCTTGCCCTCGTACTCGGCGGCCATCCAGACCTCGGCGGCCTCCTCGACGATCTTCTTGCCGATGGCATGGACGCCCTTGCCCACGAGCTCGGCGGTGCGGGAGGTGCTGGGGTCGCCTTCGGCGGCCTTGAGCTGGAGCTCGGTGAAGAGCTCTTCAAAGGTCTTGTTCGCCATGATGCCCTTAGGGTACGGGTTCACCCGGGGCCCCCGGTGCCAGGGTTCACTCCGTGGACTGGGCCGTCCGGAAGCGAGGCCCTAGCGCCAGGGCTCGCTGACGGTCCGCAGGGTCATGGCGGTGGAGACGGCGGCGGTGACCGCTTCGTGTCCCTTGTCCTCGTTCGAGCCCTCCAGGCCGGCGCGGTCCAGCGCCTGCTCGTCGTTGTCGCAGGTCAGGACGCCGAAGCCGACGGGGACCCCGGTGTCGATGGACACCTGGACCAGGCCCTGGGTGACGCCCTGGCAGACGTAGTCGAAGTGCGGGGTGCCGCCGCGGATGACCACGCCGAGGGCGACGATGGCGTCGTAGCCGCGTCCGGCGAGCACCTTGGCGACGACCGGGAGCTCGAAGCTGCCCGGGACGCGCAGCAGGGTGGGCTCGTCGATGCCCAGCTCGTGCAGGGCCCGCAGGGCGCCGTCGACCAGGCCGTCCATGACCTTCTCGTGCCACTGGGCCGCGATCACGGCCACCCGGAGGTCGCCGCAGTTCTTCACGCTCAGTACGGGTGCGCCCTTGCCGCTCACAGCTCTGCTCCTCGGGGGTTCCGGTTCGGTACCGGGTTGACGGGTGGGGTGGGTGGTGCGTGGTGCGTGTGCTGGGTGGTGCGTGTGGTGCGTGTTACTGGTTGCCGCAGGCGGAGGTGGGCACGGCCCCCTCCAGCCAGGGGAGGTCGTGGCCCATGCGATCCCGCTTGGTGCGCAGGTACCGCAGGTTGTGCTCGCCCGCCTGGACGGGCATGGGCTCGCGGCCGGCGACCGAGATGCCGTGGTCCTCCAGGGCGGCCGCCTTGTCGGGGTTGTTGGTCAGCAGCCGGACGGTGCGCACGCCGAGGTCGGCGAGGATCTGTGCGCCGGCGCCGTAGTCGCGGGCGTCGGCGGGCAGGCCGAGTTCCAGGTTGGCGTCCAGGGTGTCGCGGCCGCGCTCCTGGAGCTCGTAGGCGCGCATCTTGGACAGCAGTCCGATGCCGCGGCCCTCGTGTCCGCGCAGGTAGACGATGACCCCGCGGCCTTCGGCCTGGACCCGGGCCATGGCGGCCTGGAGCTGGGGGCCGCAGTCGCAGCGCTGGGACTGGAAGATGTCGCCGGTCAGGCACTCGGAGTGCATCCGGACGAGGACGTCCCGGCCGTCGCCGATCTCGCCGTGGACGAGGGCGACGTGCTCGACTCCGTCGACGGTGGAGCGGTACCCGTACGCGGTGAACTCTCCGGCGGCGGTCGGCAGGCTGACCTCGGCCTCGCGGCGGACGGTGGGCTCGGCGGAGCGGCGGTAGGCGATCAGGTCCTCGATGGAGATGATCGTCAGGCCGTGCTTGCGGGCGAAGGGGATCAGCTCGGGCAGCCGCAGCATGACCCCGTCCTCGCCGGCGATCTCCACGATGGCGCCGGCCGGGCGCAGGCCCGCGAGGCGGGCGAGGTCGACGGCGGCCTCGGTGTGGCCGTTGCGGACCAGGACGCCGCCGGGCTTGGCGCGCAGCGGGAAGATGTGGCCGGGGCGGACGAAGTCGCCGGGCTCGGAGGTGCCGTTCGCGAGCAGGCGCAGGGTGGTGGCCCGGTCGGCGGCGGAGATGCCGGTCGTGACGCCGTGCGCCGCGCCGGCGTCGACGGAGACGGTGAAGGCCGTCTTCATCGACTCGGTGTTGTGCTGGACCATCTGCGGGAGCTCCAGGCGGTCCAGCTCGGGGCCCTCCATCGGCGCGCAGATCAGGCCCCGGCACTCGCTCATCATGAACGCGATGATCTCGGGGGTGGCCTTCTCGGCGGCGATGACGAGGTCGCCCTCGTTCTCGCGGTCCTCGTCGTCGACGACGACCACGGGCCGGCCGGCGGCGATGTCGCGGATGGCCTGCTCGACGGGGTCGAGGCGGAAGGACTCCGCGGTGTCGGAGTCGGCCGGGTCGGGCACGGGCTTGAGGAGGGGGGTCATGCCGTTGCTCCTTCGAGGGCCGGGGCGGGAGTGGTGCGCGAGCGCTGGTACCAGTCGTAGGCACCCCAGAGCACGAGCGCTCCGTAGATCACGTAGACGAACGCGGAGAAGGCGTAGCCGCTGGTGAAGGCGAGGGGGACGCCGACCGCGTCGACGAGCAGCCAGGCGAACCAGAACTCGACCAGGCCCTTGGCCTGGGCGTACATGGCGACGATGGTGCCGACGAAGATGTAGGCGTCCGGCAGCGGGTTCCAGGACATCCACGGGTAGAGGGTGAACAGCCCGGTGACGGCGAGGGTGCCGACGGCGGCGGCGCCCAGCAGCAGGCCGCGCTCGCGCCAGGTGGCGAAGCGCACGGCGAGGGAGGCGTCCTGGGCCTGCCGCTTGCCGCGGGTCCACTGGGCCCAGCCCCACAGGGCGACCAGCATGACGACGACCTGCTTGCCGGCGTTGCCGGAGAGGTGTCCGGCGGCGAAGGCGACGAAGAGGATGGCGCCGGAGAGGAACTGGGTCGGCCAGGTCCATATGGAGCGCTTCCAGCCCAGGGCGAGGGCGATCAGGCCCATGGTGTTGCCGATGGCGTCGGACCAGATGATCTTCTGGCCGAAGGCGGTGAAGGCCTCGGAGTTCAGCCAGGTCAGGGCGCTCACTTCTGCGCCTCCTCGGCGTGCAGCGGGTTCACGCCGGCGGCGAGCAGGCGCTCGACGTACTTGGCGAGGACGTCGACCTCCAGGTTGACCGGGTCGCCGGGCTGCTTGATGCCCAGGGTGGTCAGCGCGAGGGTGGTGGGGATGAGGCTGATGGTGAAGTAGTCGGCGGCGGCCTCGACGACGGTGAGGCTGACGCCGTCGACCGTGATGGAGCCCTTCTCCACGACGTAGCGGGCGAGGTCCGCCGGGAGCGCGATCTTGACGAGCTCCCAGTGCTCGGAGGGGGTGCGGGAGAGGATCCGGCCGGTGCCGTCGACGTGGCCCTGGACCAGGTGTCCGCCGAGCCGGCCGCCGAGGGCCATGGGGCGCTCCAGGTTGACCCGGGAGCCTTCGGCCAGGGCACCGAGGCTGGAGCGGTTGAGGGTCTCCTGCATGACGTCGGCGGTGAACTCCCCGTCGGCGGTCTCCACGACGGTCAGGCAGACGCCGTTGACGGCGATCGAGTCGCCGTGCTTGGCGCCCTCGGTGACGACCGGGCCGCGCAGGCGGAAGCGGGAGGCCTCGGCGAGCTGCTCGACGGCGGTGACCTCGCCCAGTTCTTCGACGATTCCGGTGAACACTCAGTGCTCCTTGGGGGCGTTGGCGGGAACGGCGGTGATGCGCAGATCGGTGCCGCTGCGGACGGCCTCGGTGATGTCGAGGCGTACGGCGTGGGCGATGTTCGTGATGCCGGCGCCGCTGAGGGCGGCGGGGCCGGCGCCGAGGAGGGCCGGGGCGATGTAGCCGACGACGCGGTCGACGGCGCCGGCCTCCAGGAAGGCTCCGGCCAGGGTGGGTCCGCCTTCGAGGAGGACGGAGCGCACCCCGCGGTCGTACAGCTCGGTGAGCAGGGCGGCGACGGGGACCCGGCCGTCCTGCAGCGGCAGCCGCAGGACGTCGGCGCCGGGCAGGTGGCGGGTGTCGGCGTCCTCGCCGGTGACGATCAGGGTGGGGCCCGCGTCGTCGAGGATGCGGGCCGTGGGGAGGAGTGCGGCGCGGGTGTCGAGGGCGACGCGCAGCGGCTGGACGGCCCGGTCGATGCCACGTACGGCCAGGTGGGGGTCGTCGGTGCGCAGGGTGCCGCCGCCGACGAGGACGGCGTCGGCCTCGGCGCGCAGCCGGTGGACGTCGGCGCGGGACTCGGCGGAGGTGATCCAGCGGCTGCTGCCGTCCTCGGCGGCGCTGCGGCCGTCGAGGGTGGCGGCGTACTTCCAGGTGACGTGGGGGCGGCCCAGGCGCACGGAGGTGAGCCAGGCGGCGTTGCCCTGCTCTGCCTCGTCGGCAAGGAGGCCCGCCTCGGTGGCGATCCCGGCGGCGCGCAGGGTGGCGCCGCCCCCGCTGGCCTGCGGGTTCGGGTCGGAGACGGCGTAGACCACGCGGGTGATCCCGGCGTCGATGAGCGCCTGCGCGCAGGGGCCGGTACGGCCGGTGTGGTTGCAGGGTTCGAGGGTGACGTAGGCAGTGGCGCCGCGGGCGGCGTCCCCGGCCGCGCGCAGGGCGTGGACCTCGGCGTGCGGGCCGCCGGCCCGCTGGTGCCAGCCCTCGCCGACGACGGCGCCCGCGGGGTCGGTGATGACGCAGCCGACGACGGGGTTGGGGCTGGTGGAGCCGAGTCCGCGGGAGGCCAGCTCGATGGCCCGGCGCATCGCGGTGATGCTCGGGTCGGCTGCTGCCTGCGCGGTGTGTGTCGCCACCGGGTCCTCCTGCCTCATCGGGCACGGACTCCGGGGCCTGTCGGGATACGACAGATGAAGCGGGAAAGCGCACGCGGGGACGCCGGGGGCCGGAAAACGGTCCGTCCGGCACGTATCCCGGGGGATACGGCGGTGGACCGCCGGCGGCGGCGTACCGGTGACTGCCCGCCGCGCACTGCCTCCCATCCGGACTTTAACCGTCGGTCCAGGAATTTCACCTGGTCAACCGGCCGCTGGCTGCGGACGGGTCGCGGACTATACCGCCGGTTCGGAATTACACCGACCCCGGAGTGCGCTGCTACTGATACTAGGGCCAGTGTGCCACGGGGGATCGGCGGCCATGCGGGTGAAGCGCTGTGGCCTGGCTCACAAGAGTGCCGTCCTTGAGCGCTCCTCTTGCGCCGACAGCGTCGCGCACGCACCGGATCCGAGGTTGGTCCAGACCTATTGACGGGTTGGTCTAGTCCTCTTAACGTTCCCTTCATCTTCCCGGGAGTCCGGCCTGTCGACGTGCGCACGTCACGGGCCAACCAGCGCCACTTTTCCGCCTGTTGCCGCATTTGGCCCTGCCATCCTCCCCTCCCCAGGAGGCACCATGCCGTCCCCCACACGTACGAGAGCGATGCTCCTGGCATCCGGCGCCGCCATCGCCGGACTGCTGGTCGGCGGGCTTTCCGCCGGCGTCTCACACGCGGCCGGCAACGAGAGCTGCCGGCCCGACGGGCTGTACAAGACGCCCGGAGTGGACGTCCCCTACTGCTCGGTCTACGACTCCGAGGGCCGCGAGAAGATGGGCGCGGACCACCAGCGACGCGTCATCGGCTACTTCACCGGCTGGCGCACGGGCAAGGACGGCACCCCGGCCTACCTGGCCAACAACGTCCCGTGGTCCAAGGTGACCCACCTGAACTACGCCTTCGCCCACGTCGGCTCCGACAACAAGATCTCGGTCGGCGCGGACGGCCCGAACAACGCCGCCACCGGGATGACCTGGCCGGGGGTCGCCGGGGCCGAGATGGACCCGGCCCTCCCCTACAAGGGCCACTTCAACCTGCTCGGCAAGTTCAAGAAGCAGTACCCGAACGTGAAGACGCTCATCTCGGTGGGCGGCTGGGCCGAGACCGGCGGCTACTTCGGCGACGACGGCAAGCGCGTGGCCTCCGGCGGCTTCTACTCGATGGCCACCAACGCCGACGGCTCCGTCAACCAGGCGGGCATCGACACCTTCGCGGACTCCTCGGTCGACTTCATCCGCAGGTACGGGTTCAACGGCGTCGACATCGACTACGAGTACCCGACCACCATGAAGGACGCGGGCAACCCGCTGGACTGGCAGCTTTCCAACGCCCGCCGGGCCGGACTGGTCCAGGGCTACGCGGCCCTGATGAAGTCGCTGCGCGAGAAGCTCGACCGCGCGGGCGCCGCCGACGGCAAGCACTACCTGCTGTCCGTCGCCGCGCCCTCCTCCGGCTACCTGCTGCGGGGCATGGAGACGTTCCAGATGCAGAAGTACCTGGACTACGTCAACATCATGTCCTACGACCTGCACGGCGCCTGGAACGAGTACGTCGGCCCCAACGCCTCCCTCTTCGACGACGGCAAGGACGCCGAACTGGCGGCCGCGGGCGTCTACTCCACATCCCAGTACGGCGGCGTCGGCTACCTCAACACCGACTGGGCCTACCACTACTTCCGCGGTTCGATGCCCGCGGGCCGGATCAACATCGGCCTGCCGTACTACACCCGCGGCTTCAAGAACGTGCAGGGCGGCACCGACGGCCTGTGGGGCAGGGCCCCGGCCACCAGCTGCCCGGCGGGCGCCGGCCTGACCAAGTGCGGTGACGGCGCGGTCGGCATCGACAACCTCTGGCACGACCTCGACACCAACGGAGCCGAGTCCCCGGCGGGCTCGAACCCGATGTGGCACGCGAAGAACCTGGAGAAGGGCGTCGTCGGCGACTACGTCACCACGTACGGCTTCCCCGCGAACACCACGCTGACCGGCACCTACGCCCGCAAGTACGACTCCACCCTGGTGGCGCCGTGGCTGTGGAACGCGCAGAAGAAGGTCTTCCTGTCGACGGAGGACGAACAGTCCGTCGCCGCCAAGGCCGACTACGTCGTGGACAAGGGCATCGGCGGCACGATGGTCTGGGAGCTCGCGGGCGACTACGCGTACAACGCCGCCAAGGGCCAGTACGAGATGGGCGACACCCTCACCTCGCTGATGTACGACAAGTTCAAGGCGGCCTCCCCGTACGGCGCGAAGAAGGCCGGGAGCACGCTGCCCGCCCAGGCGGTGGACATCAAGACGGAGTTCACGGAATTCAAGCTGGGCGACTCCAACTACCCGATCACCCCGAAGCTGAAGATCACCAACAACACGAAGACCACCCTGCCCGGCGGCACGGAGTTCCAGTTCGACTACGGCACCTCGGCGCCGGACAACGCCTCCGACCAGTCCGGCTTCGGTACGAAGGTGATCAGCAGCGGGCACACCGGCAGCAACGCCGGCGGCCTGAAGGGCGACTTCCAGCGGGTCTCGCTCAAGCTCCCGGCCTGGCAGTCGCTGGCCCCGGGCGCCACGGTCGACCTGGCGTTCAACTACTACCTGCCGGTGTCCACCCCCTCCAACTGGACGGTGAACGTCTCGGGCACCACCTACGCCCTCGCCGGGGACCTGGCGCGCGGCACCACGATGACGGAGCCGGGCGGCAGCCAGCCCCCGACCACCCCGCCGACCACGCCGCCCACCACTCCCCCGACGACGCCGCCGACCACGCCACCGACCACGCCTCCGGGCGGGACCTGCACCAACCCGGCCTACGTGGCGGGCACGGTCTACAACGGCGGGAACGTGGTCTCGCACAAGGGCCACAACTGGAAGGCCCAGTGGTGGACGCAGAACGAGGAGCCCGGCACCACCGGACAGTGGGGCGTCTGGCAGGACCTCGGCGCCTGCTGACACCCGGCGGGTGAACGCACGTGAGGACCCGGTGGCCCGGCGGCCACCGGGTCCTCGCACGTCCGGGACATCCTCCCGCGCGCCGGTGTCACGTTCCGGGCCCCCCGTCTGTCCCCTGGCAGAAGGAACTCCTCCCAGGAAGGACACCCCCACCATGAGCACGATCCTCGTGACCGGCGGCACCGGCAATCTCGGTGCCCTGGTCGTCGGCAGGCTACGGGACCGGGGCCACGAGGTCCGGGCGCTGAGCCGGAGCTCCGCCGCCTACCCGGTCGACCTGCGCGACGGCGGCGGACTGGACGCGGCGATGGCGGGCGCGCAGGTCGTCGTCCACTGCGCGAGCTCCCCGCGCGGCGGCGACGACGTGGCCGCCGGACACCTGATCGCCGCCGCCCGGCGGGCCGGGACCGTCACCAACCTCGTCTACATCTCGATCGTCGGGGTGGACGTGGTGCCGTTCGGCTACTACCGGACGAAGCTGCGGGTGGAGCGGATGCTGGAGGACTCCGGGCTCGGGGTCACCATCCTGCGGACCACCCAGTTCCACGATCTCGTCGCCGAGGTCACGGCCTCCATGGCGAAGCTGCCGCTGGTGCCGGTGGTACCGCTGCCCAAGGGCGTACCGGTGCAGCCGATCGCGGTGGAGGAGGTCGCGGACCGGCTCGCGGAGCTGGCGGTGCCGGATCCGGCGGGGCGGGTGGCGGACATGGGCGGGCCGGAGGTCCGGACCCTGGAGGAATGGGGACGGGCGTACCTCGCGGCGGTGGGCAGCCGGCGGCGGGTGGCCGGAGTGCCGCTCGCGGGGCGGACGTACGCCGCGTTCCGGCGGGGCGGGATCCTGGCCCCGGACCGTGCGGCCGGCCGGATCACCTTCGGGGAGTACCTGGAGCGGCGGGAACGGGGGACCGGCCGCCCCTGAGGGCCCGTGAACACCGGGGAATGTCAAGGACCGCAGGCCACAAGGTCCGGGCAGCCTTCTGCGTGACCTACCGTCACATGTCCGCGACGGACCCCTGGTTAGGCTCCCTGGAGACGGACGGCCGGAGCAGGCCCCCGGTAGCGGCACCCCGGCCCCGCCGGCCGGTCACGCCCCCGGCACCCGGCTGTCCGTGGCCCTCCCGGACGAGGAGGGCGCCGCCCGCGCGCCCTCCTCGTCCGGCCCTCCCCGGACAGGACGGACACCTCGTGAGCCTTCGCCAGATCGAGCCCAAGCAGCGCGGGTTCCTCGTCGTCAACTCCCACCCCGAAGGCGCCGCCCGGACCGTCCGCGACATGTGGCAGGCGATCCCGGCCCGCACCGACGGCCGCCGGCCGGTCGCACTCGTCCTCGGCCACTCCGCCGGCTACGGGCTGGCCACGGTCCTGGCCGGGCTGCGCCGCCACGGCATCCGCGGCATCGGTGTCGCCTTCGAGACCCCCGACACCGGCCGCCGCACCGCCGGCGCCGGCTGGTACCGCACCGCGGCCGCCGCGGCACTCGCCGCCGAACACGGCCACGACATCCGGTTCGTGAACGCCGACGCGTTCTCGGCGGACACCAAGACCCGGATCGCGGACCTGCTGGAGCAGCACTACGGCCCGGTCGACTACCTCGTCTACAGCCTCGCGGCGCCGCGTCGCACCGACCCGGCCACCGGCGAGGTCCACCACTCGGTGATCAAACCGCTCGGCACCGCCTACGAAGCCCCCTCGCTCGACTTCTCCGCCGACGACCCCGCCGTGGCGTGGACGCGGATCGAACCCGGCACCGACGCGGAGGCGCGCGCCACGGTAGCGGTGATGGGCGGCGACGACTGGGCCCTGTGGGTCCGGGCCCTGGCCTCCCGCCGGCTCCTGGCGGACGGTTTCACCACCGCGGCCCTGACCTACGTCGGCTCGGAGGTCACCGCGCCGGTCTACCGTGAAGGCACCATCGGCGCGGCCAAGGAACACCTGGAGCGGACCGCCCGGGAGCTCGCCGCCTCCGCCCCGCTCAAGGAGAAGGACGGCCGCGCGTTCACGGTGGTGGCCGGCGCGGCCGTCACACAGGCCTCCAGCGCGATCCCCTCCATCGCCCTCTACACCGCCTTCCTCCGAACCGCCCTCGGCGAGGGCGGCTTCCGGACGACGAGCGAGCAGGCCGTGGACCTGTGGGACCAGCTGGAGGGCCGCACCCCGCTCGTCCTCGACGCGGAAGGCCGGATCCGGCTCGACGGCTGGGAACTCGACCCCCGGGTCCAGGACCGGGTCCGTGAGCTGTGGGCCGACCCCCGGCGCGGGCTGGACGCCTCGCGCTCCGGTGCCGACTGGTTCATGGGCCAGGTCAGGGCCCTGTACGGCTGGAACGTCGACGGGGTCGACTACGGCCTGCCGGCCGAGACCGACGTCCCCTGGCCCACGCGGCGGTAGGCCGGGACCGCGCGGCGGGCCGGACCCCTCGGCGGGCCCGGACCCCTCGGCGGGCCCGGACCCCTCGGCGGGCCCGGACCGCTCGACAGGCCCGGACCGCTGCCGCGTCAGCCGGCGAACAGCTGCGCCTGGGCCGCCTCGCGGGCCGCGAGGCGGGCGCCCTCCAGGACCGCGGGGTCACCCAGCGCGGTGGCGCGGACCTCGGTCGTCACGGGGCTCAGGGCGGCGAGGCTGCGGGCGACCCGGGCGGCCAGGGGATCGCCGCCCGCCCGGCCGAGCCCGCCGCCGAGGACCACGCAGCCCGGGTCGAGGACCGCGGCCACGGCCGCCGCACCGAGGGCCAGCCGCTCCGCCAGCACCTCGAGGAAGGCCTCCCCGGCGGCCCCGGCGACGGCCTCCTCCACGGGCCCCCCGAACCCGTGCTCCGCCGCCAGCGCGGCCACTCCGGCCGCACCGGCCAGGGCGTGGAAGCCGCCGCTGCAGTCGCCGGCGGAGGGCAGCCCGGCGGTGCCCGGCACCGGCAGGAAGCCGATCTCGCCCGCGCCGCCCGAGGCGCCCCGCCGCAGCCGGCCGTCGAGGACCACGGCCGCGCCGACGCCGGCTCCGAGCCACAGCAGGACGAAGGAGTCCAGGTCCCGGGCGGCGCCGACCCGCTGTTCGGCCAGGGCGGCCAGGTTGGTCTCGTTCTCCACCACCACCGTGGCGGGCAGCCGCCGCTGGAGGGCGGCCACCAGGTCCCGGTGCCAGGCGGGCAGGCCCGAGGTGTCGCGCAGTTCCCCGGAGGCGGGGGCGACCAGGCCGGGCGCGCCGACGACCACCGTGTGCAGCGCCTGCGCGCCGGCCTCCCGGGCCAGTGCCTCCAGCCGGTCCACGGCCTCGCCGACGGCGTCGACGGGGAGCTCCGCCCGGGCCAGCGTGCGGCCGAGGAGGTCCGTGACCACGGCCGTCGCACTGTCGGTGCGGACGTCCAGGGCGGCCAGGTGGGCCCTGCGGGCGACGATCCCGTAGAGGCGGGCATTGGGGCCGCGCCGCTGTTCGCCGGACTCCCCCACGACCTCGACCAGCCCGGCCGCGCCGAGCCGTTCGAGGAGGTCGGCGACGGAGGGGCGGGAGAGTCCGGTGAGCTGCTTGAGCTGGGTCGCCGTCAGCGGCCCGGCCGACTGGAGGAGTTCGAGCGCGAGCCGGTCGTTCATCGCCCGGGCCGTGCTCGGCGAGGCGGGCGACGGGGCCGGGGCGGCGGCAGCGGCGGGGGACATCGCCTTCACGGGGGTCACGGACCCCATCCTAAGGAAAGGGTGGTAATTATCAGGCAGGCTCCCTGATAATTACATGCCATGACGACCGAGACGGCCGGGGAACCCGGCACCGGCCCGGCGAGGCTGCGCCGCGCCCGCTTCTCCATCGCCGCCGTCTTCTGCGCCCACGGCGCGGTGACCGGCTCCTTCGCCACCCGCATCCCGTGGATCCAGGAGCACGCCCAGGTCGGCGCGGGCACCCTGGGCCTGGCCCTCGCCTTCCCCGCCCTCGGCGCGGCCGTCGCCATGCCGCTGGCCGGGCGGGTCAACCACCGCTTCGGCGCCCGCGCGGCCCTGCGCGGGCTGCTCTCGCTGTGGACCCTGTCCCTGGTCCTGCCGGGCCTGGCCCCGAACCCGGCGACCCTCTGCTGCGCCCTCTTCGCCTACGGGGCCGCCGCCGGCCTGTCGGACGTGGCCATGAACGCGCTCGGGGTGGAGACCGAGGACCGGCTCGGCCGCTCGATCATGTCCTCGCTGCACGGGATGTGGAGCGTCGGCGCCCTGCTCGGCTCGGCCGCCGGCACGGTCGCCGCGCACACCGCGACCGACGCCCGGCTGCACCACCTGATCGCCGCCCTCGCCCTGACCGCGGCCGGGCTGGTCGCCGTGCGCGGGGTGCTGGACCTGCGCAGCCGGCCGCAGGAGCAGGCGCCGCCGCGCTTCGCCCGGCCCCCGAAGGCGGCCGTGCTGATCGGGGCCGTGGGATTCTGCGCGGTGTTCGCCGAGGGGGCGAGCCTGGACTGGTCGGCGGTGTTCCTGCGGGACGTGCTGGGCACCGGGGCCGGTGTGGCCGCGGCCTCCACCACCGCGTTCGCGCTGACCATGGCCGTGGCCCGGCTGGCCGGGGACCGGGTCGTGGACCGGTTCGGTGCGGTGCGCACGGTCCGGGCGGGCGGCGCACTGGCCGGCGCGGGCGGGCTGCTGGTGGTGGTGACGGTCCGCCAGCCGGTGGCGGCCATGGCGGGGTTCGGGATGACCGGGCTCGGCATCGCGGTGGTGGTGCCGCTGGCCTTCGCGGCGGCGGCGCGCAGCGGGCCGGCCCCGGCGCAGGCCATCGCGGGGGTCGCGACGATCACGTACACCTCGGGGCTGATCGCCCCTTCGGCGATCGGGGCGGTGGCGGACGCGACCTCGCTGGTGGTCTCGTTCGGCCTGGTGACGCTGCTGGCGTGCGCGCTGGTCGCGGGGGCGGCGGTGCTGCGGCCGAAGGCCGGGGCGGGCGGCGGCGCGCATGCCGTCAATCGGGACGAACCCGCTGCTATCCGGCCGTAATATATGGCTGGCCGCCCTGCGGTCATGATCCTTGACCTCTCGGCGGAACGGAAGTGGTGGAACATGGGTTTCGGCCTGCGCTGGACCCTGCACGGAGACGGGCGGACCCCCGCCCCCGGCGCGGTGGTGCGGCCGGACGAGCGGCTGTCGTGGCCGCGCACCGCCGGGCTCGGCGCCCAGCACGTGGTCGCGATGTTCGGCGCCAGTTTCGTTTCGCCGGTGTTGATGGGCCTGGACCCGAACCTGGCCATCATGATGTCGGGCATCGCCACCGCCGTCTTCCTGCTCGCCACGCGCGGACGGGTCCCCTCCTACCTGGGCTGTTCCCTGTCCTTCGTGGGCGTGGCGGCGGCGATCCGGGCCGGCGGCGGGGACAGCGCGGTGGTCACGGGCGCGGTGTTCGTGGTCGGCGCGGCCCTGTTCCTGGCGGGTATGGCCGTGCAGCGGTTCGGGGCGCGGATCATCCACACGGCGATGCCGCCGGTGGTGACGGGCGCGGTCGTCATGCTGATCGGGTTCAACCTGGCGCCGGTGACGGCGGCCACGTACTGGCCGCAGGACCAGTGGACGGCCCTGCTGACGATGCTGTTCACCGGGCTGGCGGTGGTGTGCCTGCGCGGGTTCTGGTCGCGGATCGCGATCTTCCTGGGCCTGGTGTTCGGGTACGGGATCTCATGGGTCTCCGACCTGGTCTTCGGCAAGATCCACTCCCCGGCGGGCGGGACCGAGGCCGTGGACCACTGGCGGCTGGACCTCTCGGGGGTGGGCAAGGCCGACTGGATCGGGCTGCCCGCCCTGCACGGGCCGTCGTTCCAGTGGTCGGCGATCCTGATCGCGCTGCCGGTGGTGGTCGCGCTGATCGCCGAGAACGCCGGGCACATCAAGGCCGTCGGCGAGATGACGGGCGACCCGCTCGACGACAAGCTCGGCACGGCCATCGCCGCCGACGGCGCGGCGTCCATGCTGTCCACGGCGGTGGGCGGCCCGCCGAACACCACGTACTCCGAGAACATCGGGGTCATGGCCGCCACCCGGGTCTACTCCACGGCGGCCTACTGGGCGGCGGCCGGCTTCGCGCTGCTCTTCGGCCTGTGCCCGAAGTTCGGCGCGGTCGTCGCGGCGATCCCCGGCGGGGTGCTGGGCGGCATCACCGTGATCCTGTACGGCATGATCGGCCTGCTCGGCGCGCAGATCTGGCTCCACGGCCGGGTGGACCTGCGCAATCCGCTGAACCTGGTCCCGGCCGCCGCGGGCATCATCATCGGCGTCGGCGGGGTCAAGCTGCACTTCAGCGACAGCTTCGAGCTGGGCGGCATCGCGCTCGGCACGATCGTGGTGATCACCGGCTACCACGCGCTGCGCTACTTCGCCCCGGAGCACCTCAAGCGGCAGGAGCCGCTGCTGGACTCGGGCACGTCCGCCTACGACGACGCCGCCGAGGAACCCCGGGACAAGCGGGGTTGACGGTGTTTCGCCCGAACCGGCGAAGCCCACGGCCAAGTTCCCCGCGCCGGGCGCGGGGGCTGTGACGCTGTCCTCCATGGAAGCGGTACTCGCGCGGATGCGCGTCCTCGACGAGCGGCTGCCGGCGCAGGACGGCGTGGCCGTCTTCAACCGGGTGTACCTGACCGTGACGCAGACCCTGCACGAGCGGATCGGGCGCGGGGGCTTCCCCGAGCCCCGGCGGGCCGAGACGCTGAGCGTGCGGTTCGCGGAGCGGTACCTGACGGCGGTGGAGTCGGAGCGTGCGCCGGCCTGCTGGCGCCCGCTCCTGCAGTACCGCCGCCACCCCGGGGTGCGCCCGCTCCAGTACGCGCTGGCCGGGATCAACGCCCACATCGGGCACGACCTGGCCCTGGCGGTGGTGTCCACCTGCCGGGTGCTGGACTGCACGCCGACGGCCCTGGAGGCGGACTTCCACCGGGTCGGCGACACCCTGGTCTCCCTGGAGGAACGCATCCGGGAGGACCTCATGCCGGGCCCGGACCTCCTGGAGATCGCCGACCCGCTGACGCACCTGCTGGGCTCCTGGAGCCTGGAACGCGCCCGCGCGGGCGCCTGGGCGGCGGCCCGCCTCCTGTGGGCCCTGCGCCGCTCCCCCGACCTGGCGGAGGAGTTCGAGGAATCCCTGGACGCGGGCGTGGGCCTGGTGGGCCGCTGCCTGCTGACCCCGACGGGCTGAAACCCCGGTGCGGCCGGAGCGCCCCCTTCCCAGGCTGTGCGGATGCCCAGCTTCGCCACGCACCGGCTCCGGGTGCACGACGCCTCGCTCCCGCCCCACCGGCGGCTGTCGGCGCTGCGCACCTGCCTGACGGTGTTCTGTCCGTACGGCTTCTACGCCACCTACCACCACCTGTGCCGCAGCGCCGGGATCCCCCGGGAACTGGGCGAGGACCCCGGGTCGCTGGTGCGGGCGGTGGAGGAGCTGCACGAGGCGCGGCTGCTGTGGCTGGACGCCATGGCGGTGTGGCGGGTGGGCCGGCGGGCCCAGAAGCGGGCCGGAGTGCGCAGGCCGGAGCCGCCGGAGCCCGCGCAGGGGCTGTTCTGGCCGAACCCGGAGTTCCATCCCGGGGTCTGCCTCGCCGAAGTGATGCCCGGGGTGATGCGGGGCCGCCTGGACGTCGAGGGCGACCAGAGGCGGGACGGGGCGTGCCCCGTGTGCGCGCGGGACCGGGGAACGGTGCAGTGGGACGGCAGCGGCCACGGGCGGTACACCCTGTGCGCGGGGTGCGGCCTCGGACTGGGCCGACGGCCGCCCCCGCTGCCGCACGGGCCGCAGCGCGGCGACGTCCGCGCGGGCTTCCGGCACCGGCAGCGCCTGATCTGGGCGCGCGAGGTGTGAGCCGGTCCCTCCGCTCGGGTGAGCACAGCGCCCCGAGGGCCGACGGGGCTGGTGTCAGCCCCACCGGCCCTCGGGGCGGGAACGGGTGCCCGGCGGGGCCGACGGACGGAGTCCGGCGCAGCGGCGCGAAGCCGGGGAGGCCCGCCGGGGCCGAGCCGTGCGAGCGGCGCGTGAAGGGGGTCAGTCCTCCGGGAGTTCGACCGGGGCGATCTCGTCGTAGACGTCGCCCGGGCCGGGGTTGGTGGCGTCCGTGGAGCCGCCGAGGTGGTGCATGACGCCCCAGACCGCGTTCAGGGCGGTCTGGACGGCGCCCTCGGCCCAGCCGGCCGTCCAGGAGATGTCGTCGCCCGCGAGGAAGATGCCGCGCTTGTCCTCGGGGAGGCGGTCCTGCATGAAGTGGGTGAACAGGCGGCGCTGGTAGCGGTAGTGGCCCGGCAGGTTGGCCTTGAACGCGCCCATGAAGTAGGGCTCGTTCTCCCACGACACGGTCACCGGGTTGCCGATGATGTGGCGGCGGATGTCGACCTTGGGGTAGATCTCGCCGAGGGACTTCAGCATGACCTCCATCCGCTCGTTCGCGGACAGCGGCAGCCACTTGAGGCTGTCGTCGCACCAGGTGTACGAGAGGCAGATGACGGCCGGCTGGTCCGGACCGTTGTCCAGGAGGTACGTACCGCGGGTCATGCGGTCCGTGAGGGTCATCGACATGACGTCGCGGCCCGTCTCCTCGTCCTTGTCCAGCCAGAACGGGCGGTCCACGGGGATGAAGAGCTTCGAGCTCTCCATGTAGTGGGTGCGCTCGATCGCCGTCCAGTGGTCGATCGGGAACAGCGTGTCGTCACAGGCGATCTTGGACAGCAGCATCCAGGACTGCGCGGTGAAGATCGCGGCACGGTAGGTGCGGATGTCGCCGTTCGCGTCGGTGACCGTGATGCGGTTGCCCGCGGTGCGGTGCAGCCGGGTCACGGCCGGGCGCGGGGCGCCCTCGTGCAGGGAGGACAGCGAGGTGCCCTGGGCCCAGTGGACGATCTTCTCGGGCTCGCGCTCCCACAGGCGCAGCGGCAGCTGCTGCGAGCCGCCCACGATGCCGCGGTGGTGGTCGTCGGCCTCGGTGTAGACGACGCGCAGGATCTCCAGGATGGAGTTCGGGAAGTCGGTGTCCCAGCCGCCGGTGCCGAAGCCGACCTGGCCGAAGATCTCGCGCATGCGGAAGGACTGGAAGGCCTCCGACTCGCACAGGAAGCCGTAGAAGGTCTGGTTGTCGAGCTTCTCGACGAGCTTGGCCCAGATCTCGCGGATGCGCGGGACGTCCCGCTCGCGCATCGCCTGGTTCATGTCGGAGAAGTCGGCGCCCTCGTCGAGGCAGGCGTTCCAGGCGGCGGAGACGTCGCGGTAGACCTGCGGGAGGTCGGCGATGGTCTCGGCGTAGTGGGTCTCGCCCTTGAGGTCCACGACCGTCGAGGGGGTGGCCTCGGCGAGCGGGTTCGGGAAGGGCTGGGTCTGCAGGCCCACCAGGTCGATGTAGTGCTGCAGGGCCGTGGAGGAGGGCGGGAAGCGCATGGCGCCCATCTCCGCCGTGAGGCCCTCGGTGCCCGGGCCCTCGAAGCCGACGGTGCGCAGGCGGCCGCCGATCTGGTCGGCTTCGTAGACGACGGGCTTGAGGCCCATCTTCATCAGCTCGTAGGCGGAGATGATGCCGGACAGGCCGCCGCCGATGACGGCGACCTCGGTGCCGTGCTCGGTCGCCGGTATCTGGCCCAGGCCCGCCGGGTGGGCGAGGAAGTCGTCGTACGCGTACGGGAAGTCCGGGCCGAACATGGTGATCGGCGGGAGCTGTCCGTCGCCGTGCGGAACGGCGGTGGTGGGCACCGTGGACGTCATGGGGGTACGTCTCCTTGCGGCAGAGCAGGCAGGGCTGGGCGGGCGGGGAAGAGCGGGTGCGGGCGGGCCTCAGACGAGGGAGGCGTAGAGCCCGGGGCGGCGGTCGCGCAGGTACGGGTTGGTCTCGCGCGAGGCCCGGAGCAGCTCGGGGTCGACCTCGCCCTGGACCATCTCCTCGCCGCGGCCGGCGCGGGTGCGGGTGGCCCCGTCCGGGCCGGCGAGGCAGCTGAGGCCGACGAACTCGAACTCGCCCTCGGGGCCGGTCCGGTTGACGTACGCGATGTACATCTGGTTCTCGAAGGCCCGGACGGGGACCAGCTGTTCGGCGACGAACTGGAACGGGTGCATCTGCGCGGTCGGGACCAGGAGGAGGTCGGTCCCGGCGAGCGCGTGGGCCCGTACGTTCTCGGGGAACTCCACGTCGTAGCAGATCATGATGCCGACGCGGAGGCCGTTGAGGTCCGCCTGGACGACGGGGGCGTCGCCGGGGGTGAAGGCCTCCTGCTCGAAGCAGCCGAACAGGTGGGTCTTGCGGTAGTTCGCCAGCCGGGCCCCGTCGGGGCCGATGAGCTGGGCCGAGTTGTAGACCGTGTCGCCGTCGCGCTCGGGGTAGCCGTAGAGGACGGCGATCCCGTGGCGCCGGGCGATGCCCCCGATGGCGTGGGCCGATTCGCCGTCGGCCGGCTCGGCCAGGCCCGCGATGTCCCCGACCTCCAGCGCGTAGCCGGTCAGGTACATCTCCGAGGTCACGAGGAGCCCGGCCCCGCCCTGTGCGGCGCGCGCCGCGGCCTCGTCGAGCCGCTTCAGGTTCTCGGCGGTGTCGCCGAGCCGTCCGGAGCTCTGGAGGAGTGCGGTGCGCAGCGGGGGCATGGGCGTACCTCTGTGACAGGTGGGGTGGGGGTCGTAAAACGGTACGTTCGGGCGTTCGACCGGGACAAGCCGTCAGCGTTGCGTCGGCCTCATCGATTCGTTGCGCTTTCCACCGCTTCCGCGGCGAATCGTTGCGCGGGGGTCCTGGGGGCGCCGGAGCCCGCCCGTAAATCCGCTGCTCCCGGGGGCTGCGGGGGCATACCCTTCCGCCGTCGCCCCTGTCCCGTGCCGCCGCGCGGGGAGGCCGAGGGCGGCCGTCACCGAGGAAGGACCCCGCACCGCATGTCCCCCGAGAACCCCGCCGCCCCGTTGGACAACCCGGTCTGGGCCGCGCTGACGGGCCCGCACCGCGCTTTCGCCGAGTACTCCGGGCGCGGGGCCGCCCGCTACCTGCCGGCGGCGAACCCGTTCGCGGCCGTCGCCGACCCGGCCGATCCGGCCGCCTGGGCGGACCTGGCGGCACTGGTGGGCCCGGGCCGGGAGGTGTGGCTGACCGGTCTGCCGACGCCGCCGGCCGGCTGGGAGACGGTGCGGTGCATCCCGGGCGTGCAGCTGGACGGGTCCGCGGTACGGGCCGAGGCCGCGCCGGAGGCGGTGCGGCTGGGGCCGGCCGACGTGGCCGAGATGACGGCGCTGGTGGAGCTGACCGAGCCGGGCCCCTTCCTGCCGCGCACCGTCGAGCTGGGCACGTACCTGGGGATCCGCCGTGAGGGCCGGCTGGTGGCGATGGCCGGGGAGCGGATGCGGCCGCCGGGCTGGACGGAGATCAGCGCGGTGTGCACCCACCCGGACCACCGCGGCCGGGGGCTGGCCGGGCTGCTGATCCGTGCGGTGGCCGCGGGGATCCGGGAGCGCGGGGACGTCCCGTTCCTGCACGCCGCCGCGGACAACATCCAGGCGATCCGGCTGTACGAGTCGATGGGCTTCGTGCTCCGCCGGGAGCCGGTCTTCATCGGGCTGCGCACGCCCGCGGCCCCCGCGATCCGGCCGTAGCCCGGTCTACGTCCCATGGTTTAACACGCGGTTCATTGAGTGCCGCCCGGGCCTCCCGTAGCGTCGGCGCAGACGGGGGCCCGGGCGGGCACCGGCCGGCCGAAGCGATGAACACGCAGATCAGCGACCGGCCGGCGGTCCGCCCGGCTTCCGTCCCCGTGTGCCCTCAGCCGGTGGGCCGGCCCCTCCGCGGGGATACGACGGATACGACGACGCCCCCGCCGGATGGCGGGGGCGCGGACGCTACGCGGGTGCTCCCGAGGTGAAGCGGCGCAGCAGGGGCGACAGGACGAGGACGGACTTGGTCCGCTCCACGAAGGGCTCGCCCGCGATGCGTTCCAGGACCCGCTCGAAGTGGCGCATGTCGGAGGCGAAGACCTGGACGAGGGCGTCCGCGTCGCCGGTGACGGTCGACGCGGACACCACCTCGGGGTACCGCTCCAGCCCCCGCCGGATGTCGTCCGGGGAGGTGTTGTGGCGACAGTAGATCTCGATGAAGCCCTCGGTCTCCCAGCCCATGGCCGCCGGGTCCACGCGGACGGTGAACCCGGTGATGGCGCCTTCGGCGCGCAGCCGGTCCACGCGCCGCTTGACGGCGGGGGCGGAGAGGCCGACCTCGGAGCCGATGTCGGCGTAGGAGCGGCGGGCGTCCTCGGCGAGGGCGTGCACGATACGTTCGTCGAGATCGTTCAGTCGCACTGCGGATGGATCACTTCTCTGCTGTGGCCACTTCTTCTTCCGTGGCCAGACGGGAGCGGCGGATGCCGTACAGGAAGTAGAACACGAGGCCCACGATCATCCAGCCACCGAAGACCATCCAGGTGGCGGCATCGAGCTCGAACATCATGTAGCCGCAGGCGATGGCGCCCAGGATGGGCGTGACCGGGAAGAGCGCCACCTTGAAGGTGCGCGGCATGTCGGGCTTGGTGCGGCGCAGGATGATCACGGCGACGTTGACCAGGCCGAAGGCGAAGAGGGTGCCGATGCTGGTGGCGTCGGCGAGCTTGCCCAGCGGGATGAAGGCCGCGAGGACGCCGCAGAAGAGGGAGACGATGACCACGTTGGCGCGGGGGGCGCCGGTCTTCTCGTCGACCTTGGCGAAGACCTTGGGGACGAGGCCGTCGCGGGACATCGCGAAGAGGATGCGGGTCTGGCCGTAGAGGACGGCGAAGACGACGGAGAAGATCGCGACGATGGCGCCGGCGGCGAGGACGACGCCCCAGACGCTGGTGCCGGTGACGTCGGTCATGATCTGGGCGAGCGCGGCCTCGGTGCCCGCGAAGTCCTTCCACGGCATGGCGCCGACGGCGACGAAGGCGACGAGGACGTAGAGGACGGTGACGACGGCCAGCGACAGCATGATCGCGCGCGGCAGGTCCTTCTTCGGGTCCTTGGCCTCCTCGCCCGCGGTGGAGGCGGCGTCGAAGCCGATGTAGGAGAAGAAGAGCGTGGAGGCGCCGGCGGCGATGCCGCTCATGCCCAGGGGGGCGAGCGGGGTGTAGTTGCCGGCCTTGATGCCCATGACGCCGATGCCGATGAAGAGCAGCAGGGTGACGATCTTCACCGCGACCATGATCGAGTTGACGGTGGCGCTCTCCTTGGCGCCGCGCATCAGGAAGACCATGGAGAGCAGGACGACGACCAGGGCCGGCAGGTTGATGTACCCGCCGTCGCCCAGCGGCGCGGAGACCGACCCCGGGATGGTGACGCCTATGGTCCCGTCGAGGAACTCGTTGAGGTACTGGCCCCAGCCGACGGCCACGGCCGCGACGGAGACGGCGTACTCCAGGACCAGGCACCAGCCGCAGATCCAGGCGATGAGCTCGCCCATGGTGGCGTACGCGTAGGAGTACGAGGAGCCGGAGACCGGGACGGAGCCGGCCAGCTCGGCGTAGGAGAGGGCCGAGAACAGAGCGGTCAGGCCCGCGAGGACGAAGGAGATCGTCACGGCGGGGCCGGCCTTGGGGGCGGCGGTGCCGAGGACGACGAAGATGCCGGTGCCCAGGGTGGCGCCGATGCTGATCATGGTCAGCTGCCACATGGTGAGCGAGCGGCGCAGCGAGCCGCCCTCGCCCTGCCCGCCCTCGGAGACGAGCCGCTCGACCGGCTTGCGCCGCATGAGCGGGTTCACGGGCTTGCGCGTCTCCTGGGAGAGCGGGGGTGCCTGGCCCTGATCGAGCACGAGGGGACTCCTTTGACACTGCGGGATGGGGACGGTTCGGGCGTCGACCGCAGCGGTCCGGAGCAGTTGACAGACGGATGGGAGCCCGTCTGGGCATGGGGGGACCGCCGAGCAGGCGGTCCGCGCCACTCCACGTACAGGGGGTGAGCCTACGAGCTGAGTGATACCGCCCGTAATGCACCATCCTTGCACATTGGCGCACGATCGTTGCGCGGATCTGTCCTGGATGGTCCTTTGTTGCACGCGGATGTTCGATCAATGCGCGGACTCCCCTGATCGCCGTTCTTGACAGCCCGTCAGAATTGTCGCAGCGTGCCGCCATGGACGCAGACGGCACGGCCACGGCCTGGCTCGATCCGGGCCCCTTCCTGCGCGGGATCGCCTGGCTGGACCGGGACCGGCCGGTCCGGGCCGACCCGGCCGACACCGAGCGGCTGCCCTGGGACACCGGCGAGCGGGCCACCCTGCCGATCGGAGTCCGGCTGGAGTTCACGGCCCACGGGGCGCGGGCGGTGGAGATCCACTACCGGGCCGCCGTCCCCGGCCCCACGGACGCCCTGCGCGACCTCGCCCACGGCTTCTGCCTGTGGGACCGCCACGGGCTGGTCCACGAGGTCTTCACCGACCCCGCCGCAGAGGCCGTCGTACGCGTCCCCCTGCCCGGCGGGCCCGGGCCCTTCACCGTCCACCCGCCCGAGGCGCAGTCTCCGCGGGTCCTGGGGGTGCGCGGGGTCGGCGGGACCCTCGCCCCGGCCCCGCCCGCCCCGCGGTGGGTGGTGCACGGGGACTCGATCACCGAGGGCTGGTGGTCCACCCGCCCAGCCCACGGCTGGCCCGCCGTCGCCGGGCGGGCGCTCGGCTGGGACACCGTGAACCTCGGGTACGCGGGCGCCGCGCGCGGGGAGCTGGCCACCGCCGAGCAGCTGGCGGCCCTCCCCGCCGACGTCCTCACCCTCGCCTTCGGCACGAACTGCTGGACCCGCGTCCCCTACACGCCCGCCCTGCTGTACGAGACCACCCGCGTCTTCCTCGACCTGATCCGCCAGGGCCACCCCCGGACCCCGCTGCTGCTGCTCTCCCCCGTGCTGCGCCCGGACGCCGAACGCACCCCGAACCGGCTCGGCGCCACCCTGGGCGCCCTGCGCGACGCCATGGAACGGGCCGCCCGCGACCGGATCGCCGCCGGGGACGGACGCCTGGCCCTGCTGCCGGGCCGGGACCTGCTGGGGCCCGAACACCTCGCCGACGGGCTGCACCCCAACGACGCCGGACACCGGATCCTCGGCCTCGCTGTGGTCACGGCCCTGCGGCGGGCCGGGTTCGACGGCGGGTGAGTGAAACACGCCATACCGCCCCCGGTGAACGCCGCGCTCCCCCGGGGCCGTGTTCCGCACGAGTTGACGGGTCCGGCGGCGGACGAGCCCCCGGACCCGGCGGAAACACACACGGGAGAGATCACCATGGGCATCAAGCGCGGAACCACCCTGGCCGCGGTCGCGGTCGTCGTCGCTCTGGCCGCGACCGCCTGCAACGGGGACGCCAAGGCCGACAAGGCCGACGCGGCCAAGCCGGCCGGGGCCGCCGCCGCCGCTCCCGCCGCCGACCCCTACGCCGGCGACAAGCCCGCCGGGGACACCGGGGCCAAGCCCGCGGGCGCGCTCGCCGTCTCCACCACCGACAAGCTCGGGCCGGTGCTCACCGACAGCGCCGGGTTCACCCTGTACCGCTTCGACAAGGACACCGCGAAGCCCCCGGCCTCCCACTGCGACGGGGACTGCGCCAAGGCCTGGCCGGCAGTCCCGGCGGGCGACGCGACCGCCGCGGCGGGCATGGACCCCGCCGTGCTGGGCGAGGTGGTCCGGGGGGACGGCAGCAAGCAGCTGACCGTGGCCGGCTGGCCCGCGTACCGCTTCGCCAAGGACACCAAGCCCGGCGACCTGAACGGGCAGGGCGTCGGCGGCACCTGGTTCGCCCTCGCGCTGGACGGCAAGAAGGCGGCCAAGGCGGCGGCCCCCGCTCCGGCCGGGGCACCGGGCCAGGCGGCCGGCGCGCTGACGGTGGCCAAGGACCCCCGGCTCGGCGAACACGTCGTCGACGGCAACGGCATGACCGTCTACCGCTTCAAGCCCGACACCGCCTGGCCGATGGTCTCCAAGTGCACCGGAGACTGCCTCGCCAAGTGGCCGGTCGTCGCCCCGGCGGCGCGGGGCGAGGGGATCGCCGAGAAGAACTACCTGGTCCTCGACCGCCCCGACGGCAAGAAGCAGCAGACCGTCAACTGCTGGCCCGTCTACACCTTCACCGGCGACAAGGCGCCCGGCGAGGCCAACGGCCAGGGCGTGGGCGGCACCTGGTACGCCGTCGCCCCCGACGGCAAGCTCATCGGCGCCCAGTAGCCCCGGAGTTCCACCGGAGTCCCGGTCCCCCCGCACACCGGCCGCACGGCCCCCGCCCTCCTCCCCCCGGGCGGGGGCCGTGCCTAGACTCGGCCCATGCTGCGCGTACTGGCCGTCGACGACGAGAAGCCCCTGCTCGAGGAACTCCTCTACCTGCTGCGCTCCGACGACCGGGTGCTCAGTGCGGAGGGGGCCTCGGACGCCACCGAAGCGCTGCGCCGGATCACCCGGGCGGTGGAGAGCGGGCCCGACGGGCCCGACGCCATCGACGTGGTGTTCCTGGACATCCAGATGGCCGGGCTGACCGGGCTGGACGTCGCCCGGCTGCTGGCCGGGTTCGCGCGGCCACCGCTGATCGTGTTCGTCACCGCGCACGAGGGCTTCGCCGTCCAGGCCTTCGACCTCAAGGCGGTGGACTACCTGCTCAAGCCCGTGCGTCCCGAGCGGCTGGCGGAGGCCGTCCGGCGGGCCCGTGCCCTGCTCGGCGGCCCCGAGGAGACGGCGCCGCCCGCTGCGGCCGTCCCGGAACAGCGCAGGCCCGCTCCCGAGGAAGGCGCCGCCGACCGGGCGCCCGAGCAGATCGCCGTCGAACTGGGCGGGGTCACCCGGTTCGTGGCCATCGCGGACATCGCGTACGTGGAGGCCCAGGGCGACTACGCGCGGCTGCACACCGACGGGGGCAGCCACCTGGTGCGCATCCCGCTGTCGACGCTGGAGGAACGCTGGGCGGCCCGGGGTTTCGTCCGCATCCACCGGCGGCATCTGGTGGCGCTGAGCCGGATAGACGAACTGCGCGTCGACGCGGGCACCACCAGCGTCCGCGTCGGCCCGGCCGAACTCCAGGTGAGCCGGCGCCACGCCCGCCAGCTCCGCGACCTCCTGATGCGCCAGGCGACGGGCTGACCCGTCCGCCCCGCCCCCGTGCGCCCTCCCGTGCCACCGGCTCACGCCTCCGCGCCCGGACGACCGTCCGGCGTACCAAGACGCCGTTCGTCGCTCGGGGAGGGGCGTACGGCGATCCACCGGGCCCGTCGGCCGCAGCGGCGGGGCGTTCGGGCCCGCCGCCCCCGGGGCCGCCGTATCGTGGATCTTCCGGCCCCGGGAGGAGCGAAATGTCCGAGATCGAGGCGCTGCTTGACGCGCTGACCGGACTGCCCCGCACCCGGGCCGCCGGCCCCGCGGAGGCCGAGGCACTGCTGGCCCGCCTGCGCAGCGCCGCCGCCCGCTGGGCCGACGTGCTGTACGAGGCCCGGGAGGGCACCCGCGAGCAGCTGCCGGCGAGCGCGGAGGCGGCCCTGACGCTGGCCTTCCGCCGGGCCGAAGAGTCGTACGTGGAACTGGAGATCGCCCTCCGCGACTGCGCGGAACACCGCGACCCGGCCCTCTGACCCGCCCGCGCCACGGCGGCCGCAGCCCGGCGGGGGGCAGGGCGCACCCACCCCGGGTCAAGGGCCGGAACGCGCCTGTTCCGGGGCCCGGGGGCTGCGTAGACTCCCATGATCCCCTCCCCCGCCCGTCGAAGGACCCCCGTGAACCAGACGTACGCGCTGACCGCGGTCACCGTCGTCGTGCTGGCCACGGTGCTCGTCGGCGCGCTCGGGCTGCGGATATCGCGGACCACCTCCGACTTCTACGTCGCCTCCCGCACCGTGGGCCCCCGGCTCAACGCGGCCGCCATCGGCGGGGAGTACCTGTCCGCCGCCTCCTTCCTCGGGGTCGCCGGGCTGGTGCTGCTCCAGGGCCCGGAGATGCTCTGGTACCCCGTCGGGTACACCGCCGGGTACCTCGTCCTGCTGGTGTTCGTCGCGGCCCCGCTGCGCCGCTCCGGGGCGTACACACTGCCGGACTTCGCCGAGGACCGGCTCCAGTCCCAGGGGGTGCGGCGCATCGCGGTGCTGTTCGTGCTCGGCGTCGGCTGGCTGTACCTGCTGCCGCAGCTCCAGGGGGCGGGGCTGACCCTGGAGGTGCTGACCGGGGCGCCGCCCTGGGCGGGCGGTCTGGTCGTCGCCTGCGTGGTCACGGCGGCGGTCGCGGCGGGCGGGATGCGCAGCATCACCTTCGTGCAGGCCTTCCAGTACTGGCTCAAGCTCACCGCCCTGCTGGTGCCCGCCTTCTTCCTGGTCGCCGCCTGGGCGGGCGACGGCGCGCCCCGCGCCTCCTTCGACGCCCCGGCCGTCTTCCGCGAGCACACCGCCGTCACCCTCGGGGAGGACGTCCGGCTGTCGGTGCGCGAGCCGCTGGCCCTGGAGGTGACGGGCCGGGTGGACGGGCGCGCCTACCGGGACGCCCCGCTGACGCTGGAGCCCGGCCGGCACTCCGTCCAGGCCCGCACCCGGCTGGAGTTCGCCGCCGGCTCGGCCGTCCCCGACTCCCCCGCCGGGGCCGTCCGGGACACCCCGGGCTGGTCGAAGCCGCTGTCCGGCGGGGAGCGGGAGCACCGGCTGTACGCCACCTACGGGCTGATCCTGGCCACCTTCCTCGGCACCATGGGCCTGCCGCACGTCGCCGTCCGCTTCTACACCAGCCCCGACGGGCGGGCCGCCCGCCGCACCACCCTGGTCGTGCTCGGCCTGCTCGGGGTGTTCTACCTGCTGCCGCAGGTGTACGGGGCCCTGGGCCGGATCTACGCGCCCGAGCTGGCGCTGACCGGGGACGCCGACGCGGTGGTGCTGGTGCTGCCGGAGCGGATGCTCGGCGGGCTGCTCGGCGACCTGCTGGGGGCGCTGCTGGCCGGGGGCGCCTTCGCGGCGTTCCTGTCGACGGCCTCGGGGCTGACCATGGCGGTGGCCGGGGTGCTGCACCAGGACGTGCTCCCCCGGCGGGGGGTGGGCAGTTTCCGGTTCGCGGTCGTGGTGGCGATGGCGGTACCGCTGGCGGGCGGGTTCGTGACCACCCAGGTGCCGGTCGCGGACGCGGTCGGGCTGGCCTTCGCGGTGTCGGCGTCCTCCTTCTGCCCGTTGCTGGTGCTGGGCATCTGGTGGCGGGGGCTGACCCCGCCCGGCGCGGTGGCGGGCCTGCTCACCGGTGGCGGGGCGGCGCTGGGCGCGGTGGTGGCCACCCGCAGCGGGCTGGTCCCGCGGGGGTGGGCGCACGCGCTGCTGGCCTGGCCGGCGGTGTGGTCCGTGCCGCTGGGGTTCCTGACGATGGTGTCGGTGTCGCTGGCCACCCGGTCCCGGGTCCCGGCCGCGGTGGGGGCGGCACTGGCGCGGCTCCACCTCCCGGAGGACGTGGCCGGGGCCCGGCGGTCCGGCGGGGGTGCCTGGTGACCGCGGCCGCGCAGGCGGTGCTGGCCGCGGCCGGGGCGGTGCTGCTCGTGGGCCTGGGCTGGGCGGGCGGCCGGTGGCAGGCCGGGCGTCGCGGGGAGCGGGCGGCCGGGCCGGGACTGGGGACCCCGGTGGAGCGGGCGACGTTCCACACCCTGTACACCGCCTCGCTGGCCGCTCCCCCGCTGCGCGCCGGGCTGACCCAGGACGCCGCCCGCAAGGCGGCGCGGCGGCTGCGTTCGCTGCTGGGCACGGAGGCGCTGTGCCTGACGGACCGGGAGGCGGTGCTGGCCTGGGACGGGCCGGGCGCCGACCACCACCAGCGGCGGGCGATGGCCCGGGTGGCGGTGATGCTGGAGTCGGGGCGCAGCCAGAGCGTGCGCACGGAGTGCCCGCGGCCGGACTGCCCGCTGAAGTGGGCGGTGTTCGCCCCGCTGACCGGTGAGGACGGGGTGCTGGGCGCGCTGGTCGCGTACGGGTCGCGGGAGTCGGCGGTACTGGTGCGGGCGGCGACGGAGGTGGCGCGCTGGGTCTCCGTCCAGCTGGAGCTGTCGGAGCTGGACCGGGCGCGGACCCGGCTGATGGAGGCGGAGATCAAGGCGTTGCGGGCGCAGATCTCCCCGCACTTCATCTTCAACTCCCTCGCGGCGATCGCCTCGTTCGTGCGGACCGATCCGGAGCGGGCGCGCGAGCTGCTGCTGGAGTTCGCGGACTTCACCCGCTACTCCTTCCGCCGGCACGGGGAGTTCACCACCCTGGCCGAGGAGCTGCGGTCCATCGAGCGGTATCTGGCGCTGGCCGGGGCCCGGTTCGGGGACCGGCTGAAGGTGACGTTGCAGGTGGCGCCGGAGGTGCTGCCGGTGGCGCTGCCGTTCCTGTGTCTGCAGCCGCTGGTGGAGAACGCCGTCAAGCACGGGGTGGAGGACTCCGCCGGGGAGTGCCGGATCACGATCGCGGCCCGGGACGCGGGCGCGGAGGCGGTGCTGACGATCGAGGACAACGGCGTGGGCATGGATCCGGCCCGGCTGCGCCGGATCCTGGCCGGGGACCGGGCGGGTTCGTCGTCGGGGATCGGGCTGCCGAACGTGGACGAGCGGATGCGGCAGGTGTACGGGGACGACTACGGGCTGGTGGTAGAGACGGGTGTGGGCGCGGGTATGAAGGTCACGGTCCGGATCCCCAAGTACCGGGCGGGGGTGCACACGACGACGCCCCGCCCCCCGGCCGGTCCGGCGGGGGGCGGGGCGTCGGGCGGAGCCCGGGAGGACTAGCTCCAGCTGGCGTGCAGCGGCTTGCCCTCGGCGTAGCCGGCGGCGGACTGGATGCCGACGACGGCCTTCTCCTCGAACTCGGCGACGGAGCCCGCGCCCGCGTAGGTGCAGGAGGAGCGGACACCGGCGATGATCGAGTCGATCAGGTCCTCGACGCCCGGACGGGCGGGGTCGAGGAACATGCGGGAGGTGGAGATGCCCTCCTCGAACAGCGCCTTGCGGGCGCGGTCGTAGGCGGACTCCTCCGAGGTGCGGTTGCGCACGGCGCGGGCGGAGGCCATGCCGAAGGACTCCTTGTACAGGCGGCCGTCGGCGGCCTGCTGGAGGTCGCCCGGGGACTCGTACGTGCCGGCGAACCAGGAGCCGATCATGACGTTGGAGGCGCCGGCCGCGAGGGCCATGGCCACGTCGCGCGGGTGGCGGACGCCGCCGTCGGCCCAGACGTGCTTGCCGTACTTCTTCGCCTCGGCGGCGCACTCCAGGACCGCGGAGAACTGCGGGCGGCCCACGCCGGTCATCATGCGGGTGGTGCACATGGCACCGGGGCCCACGCCGACCTTGATGATGTCGGCGCCGGCGTCGATGAGGTCCTTGACGCCCTCGGCGGCGACGATGTTGCCGGCCACGATCGGGACCTGCGGGTCCAGCGCGCGGACGGCCTTGATCGCGTTGATCATCGACTCCTGGTGGCCGTGGGCCGTGTCGATGACGAGGGTGTCCACGCCGGCGTCGAGGAGCTGCTTGGCCTTGCCCACGAAGTCGCCGTTGATGCCGACGGCGGCGGCGATGCGCAGCTTGCCGCCGGCGTCGGTGGCCGGGGTGTACAGGGTCGCGCGCAGGGCGCCCTTGCGGGTCAGGATGCCGACCAGCCTGCCGTCCTTGTCGACGGCCGGGGCCAGCTTGCGGTGGCCGGCGTCGAGCTGGTTGAAGGCCTCGCGGGGGTCGATGTCGGCGTCGATGAGCAGGAGCTCCTTCGACATGACCTCGGAGAGCTGGGTGAAGCGGTCCACGCCGGTGAGGTCGTGGTCGGTGACCACGCCGACGGGGCGGTGGTCGGCGTCCACGACGACGCCCGCGCCGTGGGCGCGCTTGGGCAGCAGGGACAGCGCGTCGGCGACGGTCTGGGTGGGCGCCAGCGTGATCGGGGTGTCGAGCACGAGGTGGCGGGTCTTGACCCAGGAGATGACGTCGGTGACGACCTCGATCGGGATGTCCTGCGGGATGACGACGATTCCACCGCGGCGGGCGACGGTCTCGGCCATGCGCCGGCCGGCGATCGCGGTCATGTTGGCGACCACGAGCGGAATGGTGGTGCCGGTGCCGTCGGGCGAGGCCAGGTCCACGCCCTGGCGGGAGCCGACCGCGGAGCGGCTCGGCACCATGAACACATCGTCGTACGTCAGGTCGTACGGCGGCTTCAGGTCATTGAGGAAACGCACGTGCTGAACATCCCAGTCGATCGGAGGTACCTCGACAGAAGGCAGCCGAGGAAACGCACGTACTTCATTCTCCCACGGCCCGGGGTTCATGCCGCCCGGGCCGATCGTCCAGGACATTCCGGGCCGGGTGGTCCTTTCCTACGAGACGTTGGTCCCGAAAGGGCGGTGGAGGGGGTGCAGGCCCCCGGTGAGCGGGGCCGCCGTGGCCCCGTGGCGGACGGCGGTGAGCTCGGCGGCGATGGCGAGGGCCGTCTCCTCGGGGGTGCGCCCGCCCAGGTCGAGGCCGATGGGCGATCTGAGGCGGGCCAGCTCGGCCTCGGTCACCCCCTCGGCCCGCAGCCGTCCGGTGCGCTCGGCGTGGGTGCGGCGCGAGCCCATGGCCCCGACGTAGGCGAGCGGGAGCCGCAGGGCCAGGGCGAGGACGGGTACGTCGAACTTGGCGTCGTGGGTCAGGACGCACACGGCCGTACGGGTGTCCAGGCGCCCGGCGTCGCGTTCGGCGGCCAGGTGGCGGTGTGGCCAGTCCACGACCACCTCGTCGGCGCCGGGGAAGCGTTCGGGGGTGGCGAAGACGGGCCGGGCGTCGCAGACGATGACCCGGTGGCCGAGGAAGGCCCCCATCCGGGCCAGGGCGGAGGCGTGGTCGACGGCCCCGTAGACGATCAGCCGGGGCGGTTCGGCGGCGGATTCCACCAGCAGGGTGAGGGGCTCGCCGCACAGCCCGCCGGCGGTGCCCAGCTCGGCGGTGCCGGTCCGGCCGGCGAGCAGCAGGGCCCGGACCCGTTCGGCGGCGGCCCGGTCCAGGGCGGCTCCGCCGTCGAGGCCGCCCTCCCAGGAGCCGTCGGCGTGGACGGCCAGGGCCCGGCCGAGCTGGCCCGGCGGTCCGCAGACCACCCGGGCCAGCGCGGCCCGGCCCCCGCCGGCGGCGGCGTCGAGCACCGAGCCGAGGACGGGGCGGACGGGGTCCTGGCCGCGTACCGGGGTGACCAGCACGTCCAGGACCCCGCCGCAGGTCAGCCCCACCGCGAAGGCGTCGTCGTCGCTGTAGCCGAAGCGGTGGACGCCGCCGCGGCCCGAGGCGATGGCGTCCAGGCAGAGCTCGTGAGCGGCGGACTCCACGCAGCCCCCGGAGAGGGAGCCGAGCGCGGTGCCGTCGGCGTCCACGGCCAGGCTGGCGCCGGGGCCGCGGGGCGCGCTGCCGCTGACGGCGACCACGGTGGCCAGGGCGAACTCGCGGCGTTCGGCGCACCAGGTGCGCAGGGGTCCGGCGATGTCGAGCATCAGCGGATGTACGCGCGGCGCGCGGACTGGCCGGGGATCAGGGGCCGCGGCGGGAGGACGGCGGGGGGCCGGCCGGGAGGGCGTCCGCCCGGGTAGCGGGCGGGCGAGGCGAGGGACACCGGGTCGGGGTGCCGACCGCCGGTGCCCAGCAGGCGGGCCGCGTGGGCGACGCTGGCGAGGGTGGCGTGGTGGTGCCAGCCGCGGAAGGAGCGGCCCTCGAAGTCGCGGATGCCTACGGGTTCGCAGGTCTCGGTGAAGTCCAGGGCGACCCGGTCGGTGAGTTTGGCGAGCAGGAAGAGCTGGGCGAGCGGCCGGTCCCCGATGTTGGTGATCCAGAACTCGGAGGGCAGCAGGGAGGCCTCGGTCCAGGCGCCGAGCAGGAGCAGCGGGGTGGGCGGGGCGGGCGCGGGCCGGTCCTCGGCGGGGGTGGCGAGGATGTGGGCCGAGGTGAGCAGGGTGACCGATCCCTCGGCCCGGCCGTGCCGGGTCCATTCGACGACGCGGCGCTGGGAGCGCAGCGAGTCGATCAGTTCGCGGGCGGGTGCGGTGTACGGGCCGGGCTTGTGGCGGCCCGCGCCGCCGAAGGAGACGGGCAGGGAGCCGTCGACCTTCAGGACGAAGGGGATGTCCTGGAGCGTGAAGGCGTCGAGGACGGGAGGGAGATCGGAGTTGGAGACCTCCATGACGACCGGGCGGCGCTGGAGCTGCCAGCCGGCGGCCATGCGCTGGACGGCGTGGACGGCGTCCAGCGCGGGTGTCTGGGAGCGTGCGGTGTCGGGGATGCCGGCCCGGCGGCGGCGCAGCAGTTCGCTGGTCCAGGGGCCGGGCAGGGTGAGGGTCCATTCGACGGGGAAGCTGGCCTCGCTGGAGGCGAGCCAGATCCCGCCGGCCTGCTGGCAGTTGGCGGTGCGGCCGAGCTGGGGCACGAACTGCCTGCCGACTCCCACGGAGCGGTCGCCGGCCTTCTCGATGACCATGGGCTGGACGACCCAGGCCAGCGGGCGCTGTGCGGTGCGTTCGAGGTGCTGGGCGAGGGACCGCCTCACCGGGGTCCAGTCCCACGGCGACTTGCTGATGAACTGCTGGAGGCTCTGTTCCACGGAACTGGCCCCCGTTCCGGCGATGTTGCGGATCGTTTTCTTCCCGCTGGTCCGGACCAGACCGTCGAGATAAACGCGGGCCCAGTTTCGCTGGTCCCGCCGCGGTAATGACTCGAAGAATAGCGAGATCAATTCGTCGATCAATTCGGATATTTCCGTGGTGGAATCTTCCGGCACCACTGCGCGAACCATCTGGAGCCTCCCCCGCGACCAGATCAGACCTTGACCCTACTTGACGGCCGAGAACGGCCGTAGGGCCCTGCGGCTACTTCCTGAGGTCGCTGCCAGATTCGAGCCGCTCTTCCTCTACCACGAGCGGGATGGGGATCTGGTTCGCCGCGTAGTAGAGGGCGATCAGGAAGTGTGCGACGAGAGTGAGAGGTGCGGAGAAGAAGGACAGAATCACAGTCAAGGGGTAGGCGACCGCACCCAGCCCGAATCGGACGCGGGTGGCCCGGGCCCCGTCCTTGTCCACCGCTTCGTGGAAGAGGTGGCCGACCTTGGTCACGTACCACCAGAAGCCCAGGAACGCGAGGGCGTACACGACGGTCCACGAACTGTAGAGGATCGCGGCGACGTTGGCCGAATCCCCGTCCATGAGGTGCTCGGCGAGGATGTTGGTGGTGTAGGGAATCACCGAAACCACCATCAGCACCAGCAGATTCAGGAACAACAGGGGCCGGTCGACCCGCTTGAGGTGACTGAAGATCGTGTGGTGGTTCACCCACATCACGCCGATGATGAGGAAACTCACCAGATACGCGGCATAGTGCGGCCATTGCTCCCGGAGCCCGTGCCACAGGGCGGACCCCCGCTCTTCCGGAACCTTTAACTCCAGCACCAGAATGGTGATCACGATGGCGAATACGCCGTCGCTGAACGCCTCCACCCGGTTGGTTTCCTGCTCCATGACCTCCCCTTCACATTTCCCTCACGTGCGCGGGGAGGGCCGCCTGCGCCCTCCCCGCCCACGCTACCCACGAAAGGGCGGTCAGCTGCCGAAGCCGGCCGTCTGGCGCCAGATCCGGCCATCGCGGACGACGAGTGTCCCGAACGCCTGCTCCGGAGCGCCGTTCAGGTTCATGATCGCCCGGTAGAAGATGGTGTCGTCGGTCTCGATGTACTCCTGGAGTTCGACCAGCGTGGGCTTGAGGGTGAGATAGCCGGTGAACGTCTCGCGAACGGCCTCGATGCCCACCGAGGCCCCCTCGAAGCGGACCAGGACGGCGTCCTCGGTGTAGTTCTTCATCACCGCCTCGATGTCCAGCGCGGCCAGGGCGTCCATCTGGCGGACGAAGACCGGGTGCAGCGCGGAGATGTCGTACTTGGCCATGTTCGACTTCCTTTCGGTGGGAGTGGGTGACGGCTTGCGGGGTGACGGTTCGCGGGGGCGGGCCGACCGGGGCGCCGGCTCAGCCCGCCAGGGGCAGGCGTACGAGCATCCGGGTCTCGCCCGGCCGGGAGCGGGCCGTGATCGACCCGTGGTGGCGCTGGGTCACGATCCGGTAGCTGAGGTGCAGCCCCAGACCGGTGCCCTTGCCCACGTCCTTGGTCGTGTAGAAGGGCTCGAAGATGCGCGGCAGGACGTCCTCGGGGATGCCCCGGCCGGTGTCGGTGATCTCCACGACCATGCAGACGCCCTCGGCGTGGCAGCGCAGGGTCAGCGTGCCCGCGCCCTCCATGGCCTCGGCCGCGTTGTCGACCAGGTTGGTCCACACCTGGTTGAGCTCCCCCGGGTACCCGGTCAGCTCCGGCAGGTCCGGTTCGTAGGCGCGGACGATGGTGATCCCGGCGAGCTTGGAGCGGAGCACGACCAGGGTGTTCTCCAGGCCGTCGGTCACCGCGAACCGCTGCTCGGGAGCCCGGTCGAGGTTGGCGTAGTCCCGGGTGGCCGCGACCAGCTGGGAGATGCGGGGCCCCGCCGCGCGCAGCTCGGCGGCCAGCGAACGGGCCTCCAGCAGCGCCGCCAGGTGGTCCAGGGCGGCGGCCAGGGAGGCCTCGCCGATCCCCTCCAGCCGCTCCAGCAGCCATTCGAGCTCCAGCCCGAGGTCGGAGGCCCCGGAGCCGAGCAGTCCCGGCCGGGCCGCTCCGGCCTCCTGCGCCCAGTCGGTGATCTCCTCCTCGGCGTCGGCCTGGGCCAGCGGGTCGGTGGTCTCGGGCGGCGGGAGCCGGTCCAGCTCCCCGGCCAGCCGCTCCAGCACGCCGCGCTCCGCGTCCGTGGCGGCCGCCCCCCACCCGTACGCGGTGGCGGTCAGCCGGTCCAGGGCGGGCACCAGCTCCTGCGCGGCGCGGGCCACGGCGGCGGCCGGGTTGTTGAGCTCGTGCGCCAGGCCGGCGGCCAGCGTGCCCAGCGCCTCGACGGTGGCCCGTTTGCGGGCCTGGACCTCGGAGGACTTGATCCGCCAGGCCAGCACGGGGATCAGTACGGCGGCCACCCCGTTGCAGCGGGTCAGCATCTCGAAGAACACCGGCTTGGGATAGGCCACGACGGTGGTCGCCGGGCCGCTGGCGGAGGCGGTGGCCACGTAGGAGCCGTCCGTGAGCAGGGGCAGCTCCCCGGTGAACCGGTGGGCGGCGGTGGGCTTGCCGTCGTGCTCGTCCGCGGCGGCGCTCTCCTCCTCGGTGGAGTGCCGGGTCAGGACCTCCTCCCGGCCGTCGACGACCTTGGTGACGACCAGCCCGCCGGAGACCAGCACGTGGAAGCAGGTGGCCTCGTCCCCGTCGCGGAAGAGGACCTCGCCGTCGGCCAGGACGCGCAAGTGGGAGACCGAGACGAGCCAGTCCAGCTGGTCCTCGGTGAGGGCGGCGAAGATCTCCAGCCCCTGCAGGGTGGTCCGCAGCTCCTTGGTGCTCACAGTGGTCACAGGGTGCTCCCCTCGGCCCTGGTGCGCGCCGCCAGCCGCAGGGTCGTGAACAGGGCCAGCGCGCACACCGCGGCGACGGCGGCCATGAAGCCGACGGAGGTGCGCTGCAGGCCGTGGATGTTGGTCAGGAGTCCGGCGAGGACCGCCGGGACGCTCATGGCGAGATAGGCGAAGACGTAGACGGCGGCGGTCAGTTCGCCGCGGTGTTCGGGTTCGGCGAGGGTGCTGATCGCGCGGAAGGAGCCGAGGAACGCCGCTCCCCAGCCGCTGCCGAGGACGGCGGTGGCGGCGAGGAACACGGGCGCCGAGCCGAGGCCGAGCGCCAGCAGCACCAGGGCGAGCCCGGCGAGCAGCCCGAGCAGCCCGAGCACGGCGGTGCGCAGCGGTGCGGTGCGGCCCAGCAGCAGCTGGGCGGCGGTGGCGGAGCCGGCGAGCAGGGCCACCGTGGCCCCGCCGGCCAGGTAGTTGGTGGTGTGGAGCAGGGACAGGGCCAGGTGCGGCCCGAGCGAGAGGTAGAAGCCGCCGACGGTCCAGACGGCCACGATCGTCAGCACCAGCACGGCGAACCTGCGCCGTATGGCGGGCGGTACGCGGATCCGGCGCGGTGCCACCCGGAGCCGGCCCCCGGCGCCGGGCGCGCTCTCGCCCATCCGGACCACCCCGACCAGGGTGGCCGCGAAGGCGGCGACCAGCAGCAGGTAGCTCAGCACGGTCGGGGCGGGCGCGTACTGGACGAGCAGTCCCGCCCCGAGCCCGCCGAGGCCGATGCCGACGGTCGGTCCCGCGCTGTTGACCTGCGCCCCGAGGGCGGGCCGCGAGCGCGGGCTGAGTTCCAGCAGGGCCGCCCCCATCGCCCCGGTGGCCAGGCCCACCGCCAGCCCCTGTACGGCGCGGGCGGCGAGCAGCAGGCCGAGTCCCCCGGCCCCGGCGAACAGTCCCATCGAGACGATCGCGAGGACCAGCCCCGCGGCGAGGACGGGCCGGCGCCCCAGGGTGTCGGAGAGCGAGCCGAACAGCAGCAGCCCGGCGAGGACGGTGACGGCGTACACGGCGAAGACCACCGTGACGACGCCGGAGGACAGTCCCCAGCGCTGCTGGTAGAGCACGTAGAGGGCGGAGGGCACGGAGGAGGAGAGCATCAGCAGGACGAGGACCGCGCCCACCACCCAGAAGCCGGACGGTCTCGGCCCGGCCGCCGCGCGGCCGCCGGCTGGGTGCAGGACGTCTCCCGTGGTCGTCGTCTCGGTCGGTTCGGGCACGCTCGTCAACTCCACTCCCCCGCCCTGCCCCGGCGGGCCGTCTCAGGCGCTGCTGTGGGCCGCCGCCCGGGCCAGCGCGCGGGCGGTGAGCACGCCCGCGAGATGGCCGAGGTACTCGGCCGAGGTACCGCGCCCGGGGACGAACAGCTCCCTGGGCTCGGCGCGGAACGCCGCGAGCACCGCCCCCGTCGTGTAGGCGCCCCCGCGCAGCCGGTCCTCGACCCCGCGCAGGCGCAGGGCGCGGGGGGTGGCTCCGGTGACCGCGATCCGCGGCCCGTCGGGGGTGATCCGTACGGCGGCGGCGCACAGCGGGTAGCGGGTGGCCCGGTCGGCGGTCTTCTCGAAGGCGGCCGCCCCTCCGGCGGCGGGCACCAGCAGGGCGGTCAGCACCTCCCCGGCGGGCACCCCGGAGGCGGCCAGTTCCTCGGCCGGGACGGTTCGGGTCCCGCCGGGTCCGGCCAGTTCGGCCCGTGCGCCGGCGGCGATGGCGGCGACGGGCAGGTCGGTGGGGCGCTCGGCCGCGGCCAGGTTGCCGCCGACGGTGCCGAGGTTGCGGACCTGGGGGTCGCCGTTGGCGCGGGCCGCGGCGGCCAGCTCCGGGGCCCCGGCCCGCACCTGCGGGTGCGCGGCGAGCTCGGCGAGGGTGGTCAGCGCCCCGATCCGCAGCTCGCCGCCGGTCCGTGCGACCCCGTGCAGGGCCGCGAGGTGGCGCAGGTCGACCAGCAGGCGGGCCCGGTCGGCTCCGGTGCGCAGGGCGGGCAGCAGGCTCTGGCCGCCGGCGAGCACCCGGGCCCCGTCCGTGCCGGCGAGGAGGGCGAGGGCCTCTTCGAGGGAGGCGGGCCGGACGTAGTCGAAGTCGGCGAGGATCACCGGGCCCCTCCTTCCAGTACGCGCCAGACCTTCTCGGGGGTCAGCGGCATGTCGATGTGCTGGACGCCCAGGTCGGCGAGGGCGTCGACCACCGCGTTGACGACGGCGGCGGCGGGCGGCACGGTGGCGATCTCGCCCGCGCCCTTGGCGCCGAGCGGGTTGTGCGGGGAGGGGGTGACGGTCCGGTCGAGGGTGAAGAAGGGCACGTCGGCCGCCCGGGGCAGGGCGTAGTGGGTCAGGTCGGAGCTGAGCAGGATGCCGTTCTCGTCGTACTCGGCGGCCTCCATCAGGGCCTGGCCCAGGCCGTGCACGATGCTGCCCTCGATCTGGCCGTGGACGATCTTCGGGTTCCCGATGTTCCCGGCGTCGTCCACGGCGGTGTAGTCGACCACCTCGGTCTCACCGGTGAGTTCGTCGATCTCGACCACCGCGACGTGCGTGCCGAAGGGGTAGTTGAAGTCCGGCGGGTCGAAGTGGGTGGTCTCGTCCAGGGCCGGTTCGATCTCGGGGGGCAGGCCCCAGCCGTACCACATGGCCATGGCCAGTTCGGCGAAGGTCTTGGCGTTCTCCGGGTTTCCGGCCTCGTGGACGCCGCCGTGCTCGTAGACGACCTTGTCCTCGGGGACGTTCAGGAAGACGGCCCCGGCCTTGATCAGCTTGGCCTTGATCTTGCGGGCGGTGAGGGCGACGGCGGGGGCGGCCATGCTGTAGGAGCGGGAGCCGTAGGTGCCCTGCCCGTACGGGGCCTTGAGGGTGTCCCCCTCGTACACCTGGACCTGCGCCGGGTCGATGCCGAGTTCGTCGGCGGCGACCATCGCGAAGACGGTGCCGTGGCTCTGGCCGGTGGAGGCGGAGCCGACGGTGACGGTGACCTCGCCGGTGGGGTGGACGCGGATGTTGGCGCTCTCCCAGGTGCCGCCGAGCATGCCCTCCTTGGACATCCGGGTCGAGGGGCCGACCCCGCAGATGGCCACGTAGGTGGCGATGCCGACGC
Source organism: Streptomyces sp. 3211.6 (assembly GCF_003634815.1). NCBI lineage: Bacteria > Bacillati > Actinomycetota > Actinomycetes > Kitasatosporales > Streptomycetaceae > Streptomyces > Streptomyces sp. 3211.6. The sequence goes on from NZ_RBXC01000001.1 coordinate 1,677,887, forward strand.
CCAGGCGCTTGCCGCGGGCGCGGGCCGCCGCCTTGCGGGCGGGCATGCCGGCGTACCCGGCCAGCTCCAGGGCCCGCTCGAAGTTGGGCGCGTAGTTCCCGGAGTCGTAGGTCCAGCCGAGGCCGTTGTCGTACGGGAACTTCTCCTTGGGCACCAGGTTCCTGCGGCGGACCTCCGCCGGGTCCATGCCGATCTCGGCGGCGTACCGGTCGACGAGGCGTTCCATCAGGAAGGCGGCCTCGGCGCGTCCGCTGCCGCGCTGGGCGCCGAGGGAGACCGTGTTGGTGAAGGCGGCGTACACCTCGCAGAAGGCGGCGGGGATCTCGTACATGCCGCTGATGGAGCGGCCCATCAGGGCGGTGGCGACGCCGGGGCCGATGGTGGAGGGGTAGGCGCCGAGGTTGGCGTAGCTGGTGCAGCGCACGGCGGTGATCCGGCCGTCGCGGGTGCCGGCGAGGGTGACGTGCTGGCGGTGGTCGCGGCCCTGGACGGTGGAGTTCATCAGCCCGGTGCGGGTGTCGACCCATTTGACGGGCCGGCCGAGCGCCTTGGAGAGCAGCAGGACCAGCGCCATGTCGGGGTAGAGGTAGCCCTTGGTGCCGAAGCTCCCGCCGACGGTCGGGGCGATCACGCGGAGCTTGTTGAACGGGATGCCGAGGACCAGCGCGGAGAGCAGGAACCGGTGGTTGTGCGGGCCCTGGGTGGAGGCGTAGAGGGTGTACTCGCCGGTGGCGGCGTTGTAGTCGCCGACGGCCCCGCGCGGTTCGATGGGGCTGTTGATGGTGCGCTGGTTGACGAGGTCCAGCTCGACGGTGACCTCGGCGCGGGCGATGGCGGCGTCGGTGCGGTCCTTGTCGCCGCAGGTCCAGTACGCGTTGAGGTTGCCGGGGACGGCCTCGTGCAGCTGGGGCGCCCCCTCGGCGAGGGCTTCGTCGGCCCGGGTGACCACGGGCAGCGGTTCGTAGGCCACGTCGATCGCGGCGAGGGCGGCGGCGGCCTGGCGCGGGGTCTCGGCGACGACGACGGCCACGGGATCGCCGACGTGCCGGACGGTGTCCCCGGTGAGGACCGGGCGGGCGCCGGGCAGTCCGTAGGGGTGGGGCGGGAAGTGGCTCTCCACCCCGCCGGGTATCCAGATGCAGGGCAGCGGCATGACGTCGGTGAAGTCGGCGGCGGTGGCCACCTTCAGGACGCCCGGCAGCCGCTCGGCCGCCGCGGTGTCGATGGAGAGGATCCTCGCGTGGGCGACCGGGCTTCCGAGGATGGCCATGTGGGCGGTGCCGGGCAGGTCGATGTCCGCCACGTACACGGCTTCGCCGCGCAGCAGTTGCGGGTCCTCGCGGCTGTCGAGCGGCTGCCCGAGGACGGTGCCCGCGGTGGTGCTCTCCCCCGTCACGGTGGTCATCCCCCTCACCGCCCCTCGGCCGCGGGCACGGCGGAACCGGCGGAAGGGGCCGGCGGCGGCGCGGCGCAGGCGCGCTGCACGCCGCGGACCACGCTGTGGTAGCCGGTGCAGCGGCACAGGTTACCGGTGAGCCACTCGCGGATCTCGGGCTCGGTGGGCGCCGTTCCGGGAGTGGTGTTCTCCACGAGCTCGCCGAGGGCCATCACCATCCCGGGGGTGCAGAACCCGCACTGGGTGCCGTGCTCCTGGCGCAGGGCCTCCTGGAGGCCGGTCAGTTCACCGCCCCGCTCGGACACCCCCTCGATGGTGGTGACCTCGGAGCCGGCGGCGGAGGCGGTCAGGACCAGGCAGCTCTTGACGGACCGGCCGTCGAGGCGGACCACGCAGGTGCCGCACTGGCCGGTGTCGCAGCCGACCTTGGTGCCGGTCAGCCCGAGTCCGTCGCGGAGCCGTTCCACGAGGAGTTCGCTCGGCCGGGCCGCGAACTCCTCGGGTCTCCCGTTCACGTGGAGGGTCAGGGTGGGGGCGGGTGTCAGATCCATGCGAGCGCCTGCGCTTCCGTGAGCGACCGGTTGAAGAGGGGGCCGCCGGGCTGCTGGAGAATTCCTCCGGAGTGCAGCGATCCGGTGTCGACGGCGGCGAATCCGAGATCGGCGATGATTCCCGCGACGATTTCCTTCGCTTTGGGGTCGTCGCCCGCCGTGTAATGCGCGAGGCGTTCCCCTGCGGATTTGCCGGCAGTGGCCAGGGTTTCGAAATGCATGGTGTTCAGGGATTTCACGACCCGGGCACCGGGGTACCACTCGGCGACCAGTTCGCTGGAGGTGCGCCCGCCCAGGTCGGCGGGGGTGCCGGGGCCGCTGAACGCGTTGGTGGCGTCCACCAGCACCTTGTCCTGCACGACGTGCGGGGGCAGCAGCCCGCGCACGCTCGCGTACGGCACCATCAGCACCAGGAGGTCGGCCCGTCCCGCGGCCGGGGCGGGGCGTGCCGCGGTGGCGGCAGGGCCCAGTTCGGCCAGCAGGGGGGCGAGTGATTCCGGCCCGGTGGCGTTGGCGAGGACCACCTCGTGGCCTGCCGCCACCAGGATCCTCGCGAGGGTCGAGCCGATCCGTCCGGTGCCGATGACGCCTGTCCGCATCGATGCTCCTCGATCGCTCGGTCCGGCGGTGCCGGACGTCGGGTCCGTTCAGTCCATGCCGATCCAGACCGACTTGGTCTGGGTGTAGCTCTCCAGGGACTCCGGGCCGCACTCGCGGCCGTAGCCGGAGGCCTTGTAGCCGCCGTAGGGGACGGAGGGGTCGTACTGGTTGTAGCAATTGACCCAGACGGTGCCGGCCTTGATCTGCGAGGCGACCCGGTGGGCCCGGCGCAGGTCCTTGGTGTGGACGCCGGCGGCGAGGCCGTACGCGCTGTCGTTGGCGATGCGCACGGCGTCCTCCTCGGTGTCGAAGGGGATGACCGACAGGACGGGGCCGAAGATCTCCTCCTGGGCGATCCGCATCCCGTTGTCGACGCCGGTGAAGACGGTGGGCAGGAAGTACAGGCCCTGGCTGGAGGCGCCCTCGGGGGTCCAGCCGGTGCCGCCGGTGCGCAGGAGGGCGCCTTCCTTCTCGCCCACCTCGATGTAGGAGCTGACCTTGTCGAACTGGGCGCGGTGGGCCAGCGGCCCGAAGAGGGTGTCCGGGTCGCGCGGGTCCCCGGGCTTGAGGGCGGCGGCCCGGCGGACCAGGCGTTCGACCAGTTCGTCGTGGATGGGGCGCTGGAGCAGCAGCCGGGAGCCGGCCGTGCAGATCTCGCCCTTGTTGTAGTAGATGCCGAAGAAGGCCAGTTCCTCGGCGGCGTCGAGGTCGGCGTCGGCGAAGACGATGTTGGCGGACTTGCCGCCGAGTTCCATCGTGACCTTCTTCAGGGTGCCGGCCGACTTGCGGATGATCGACTGTCCGACGGCGGTGGAGCCGGTGAAGGCGATCTTGTCGATGCCGGGGTGGCCGGTGAGGGTTTCGCCGAGCTCCACGCCGGGCCCGGTGACCACGTTCAGCACCCCGTCGGGGATCTCCGCCTCCTGGAACAGCTCGGCGATCTTCAGGGCGGTGAGCGGGGTGGCCGGGGAGGGCTTGTGGACCACCGTGTTCCCGGCCGCGAGGGCCGGGGCGATCTTCGTCATCGACAGCAGCAGCGGGAAGTTGAACGGGGTGATGGCGCAGACCACGCCCAGCGGCTCGCGCAGGGTGTAGGCGAGCTGGCCGCCGGCGGGGGCCCTGGAGGAGCCGTCGACCCTGGTGACCGCGCCCGCGTAGTAGTGCATCAGCTGGGCGGCCATGGGTGCGTCGACGGTGCTGGAGAAGGCGAACGGCTTGCCCATGTCCACCGTTTCCAGCAGGGCGATCTCCTCCAGGTCCCGTTCGATCAGCTCACCGACGCGGTTGAGCCGCAGCGCTCGCTCCTGGGCCGACAGCCGGCTCCACGGGCCCTCCTCGTACGCCGTGCGGGCGGCCGCGACGGCGGCGTCCGCGTCGGTCGCGGCGGCCTGGGCCACCGGTACGATCTCCTGTCCGTCGATCGGGCTGATGTCCGGTTCCGTGCGGCCGTCCCGGGCCGGGACCCACTGGCCGCCGATGAACAGCTTCCCGGGGTGGGCCAGCGGGTGGCCGCTGAGCTCGCGCTTGGTCATGGCTGCACCTTCCGGTGTCGCGGGGGCTAGGGCCTGACCGACCATTCGCGCCGGATCAGGCCGGGTCGTTCGGTGCGTGCGATCGGCGTGCGGCCGGGACGCCCTCGTAGCGGAGCTACTTGGGCGTTTCGGCCGTGCGGCGAGCGTGCGTGCCGGGCGGGCCGGCCCCGGTGGGAATGGTCGGACAGGCCCTACGCCTCTTCGAGCCGGCGCAGGAACGTCTCGGCGAGGGCCTTGGAGGAGTAGGGGTTCTGGCCGGTGGTGAGCTTGCGGTCGACGACGACGTGGGAGTCCCAGATGACGTCGGCCTTCTCGTAGCGGGCGCCGAGTCTGGTCAGCTCGGCCTCCAGGATCAGCGGGAGTCGGCCGGCCATGTTGGTGACCAGTTCCTCGTCATGGGAGAACGCCGTCATCCGGTAGCCCTCGAAGGGCCAGCGGCCCTCCCCGTCGCGCAGGGCGAGCAGGGCGGTGTGGCCGTGGCAGACGGTGGCGAGGGGCTTGTCCTGGGCGATGGCCCAGCGCAGCACCTGCGCGAGCTCGTCGGACTTCGGCAGGTCCCCGATGGCCCCGTGGCCGCCGCTGATGTAGAGGGCGTCGTACCCGGCGACGTCCTTCTCGCCGAGGGACTCGATCGCGAGGGGGCTGCGCAGCTGGGGGGCCTGCTCGATGACGCGGACGTACTCGGCCGCGTTGGCGGCGTCCTCGTCGGGCGAGCCCTCCGGGCGGACGTACCGCAGGAAGCCGGGGTCGATGCTGGTCTGGTCGACCGTGGGGGTGGTGCCCCCGATCGTCGCCACGTCGACGGTGTGGCCGGCGGCCTGGAAGAGGGTGTAGGGGACCACGAATTCCTCGGCCCAGAAGCCCGAGGGGTGCTGCTCCCCGTCCAGGAGATGGAGGGTGGCCTTTGCCGTCAAGACGACGAGAATCCTCATGATTCTCTCCTTGTTCTGGATTCGCTGCCGATTCAACACGCCCCTGGAGGAGGGGCGTAAGGGGGTGACGTCAGGCCCGCGATACTTCGTCACGTGCGTCCAACGCCGTGAGGATCGTGCGGAATTCGCCGACCAGGGGGTGGTCGGGGAACGCTTCGGCGAATATGCGCTCGCCGTAGAGGGCCGCCATTTCCGGTACGTACGGGAGGATTCCGGCCAGGGGGGTGCCGTATACCTCCTCGGCGCGCCGGCGGACGGCTTGGTGGTCGACGCCCTCGGGCGCCATGCTCAGGACGAGGGCGCGCCGGCAGGCCAGCCGCCCGGCGAGGGCGATGGTCTCCTCGACCCCGGAGAGGTCCACGCGGTCCGCCCTCGTCATGATCAGTACGACGTCGGCGCTGCCCATGGCGGTCACCGACTCGTTGTTGAGCCCTGCGTGCGTGTCGAGCAGCAGGACGTCCAGCGCGTGGCTGCGCGCCAGCCGCTCGAAGCCCTCCGGGAGCAGGCCGACGTCGTACCCGGTGGCCATCAGCTCCCGCAGGGCCGCCGTCCCGGTCCGGGCCGGTACGACGTACAGGCCGGCCACCGAGGTGCGCCGGGCGGCGGCCTCGATCTCGCAGCGGCCGAGCAGGTAGTCGGCCAGCGAGCCGGTGCCCGGCGCGACCCCGAACAGCAGGTCCAGGGTGGGCGACTGGAGGTCGGTGTCGACCACCCCGACCCGCTGTCCGGCCGCGGCCAGCAGCAGGGCGAGGTTGGCCAGCACCGAGGACTTCCCGGTGCCGCCGCGGTGCGAGTGCACCACGATGGTCCGGGTCATCACGCCACCACCCGGTAGCCCGCCCCGTCCGCATGCGGCCCCCGCGCCGCACGTGGCCGGTGCAGGGCCAGCATGGTGACGTCGTCGTGCTGTTCGGCGGTGCCGGTGTGCTCGCGCACCGCCCGGTCCATCAGGTCGACCACGTCCCGGCCGCTCGCCGGGGGGCCGGCGAGCAGTTCGAGCATCCTGTCGTCACCGAGGAAGTAGCCTTCGGGGCAGCGTGCCTCGGGCACTCCGTCGGTGAACACGAAAAGGGTGTCGCCCGGGTCGAGCTGGGCGTAGCCGAGGGTGTAGACGCAGTCGGGGAGGACCCCGACCGCAGGTCCCGTGACCTCCAGGGCCCGGGTGCCGGAGCCGTCGCCGGAGAGCAGCAGCGGCGGGTTGTGACCGCCGTTGATGTAGACGAGGCTGCCGGTGCGGGGGTCCAGGACGCCGAAGAAGAGGGTGGCGAAGTACCCCTGCCTGAGGTGGTTGCGGGTGAGGTAGCCGTTGGTGGCGGTGACCGCGTTGAGCAGCGGGGTGGCGCCGACCACCGGGGTGCGCCGGCTGCCGCCGCTGCGGCCGGCGGCCATCAGGTGCTGCAGGCCGCTGTTCTCGGCGGTGTGGCGCAGCAGGGAGCGGATGAGCGCCATGAAGAGGGCGGCGCCCACTCCCTTGTCGCAGACGTCGGCGACGACGAGGGCCAGTCTGCGGCCCCGGGAGATCTCGAAGACGTCGTAGAAGTCCCCGGCGACCTGGCGGGCCGGCCGGAAGCGGACGTCGATCTCCCAGCCTGCGGGGACGGGCAGCGATTCGGGCAGGAAGCCGGCCTGGATCTCCCGGCCGATCTCCAGTTCCTTCTCGTAGCCCATGAGTTCGGCGCGGGCGTCGGCCTCCTGCACGGTGCGGCCGAGTCCGGCGCGTTCGGTGCAGCTGCGCAGCCGGGCCGCGACCAGGGCGGGCAGGAAGGGCGGGACGAGGTAGTCGTGGCCGAGGCGGACGTGCCGCTCCAGGGCGGCGAAGTCGGCGACGGTCCAGGCGACCACGATCGGGGCCCCGGCCCAGCGGCGCAGCCGGCGCACGACGGTGCGCACGGTGTCCCCGTCGGCTTCGGCGGGGACGAGCAGGACGTCCCCCGCGGGCAGCGCGTCCAGGCGGCCGCGCAGCAGGAGCGGGAGGGTGGGGGTGACGAGTTCGGCGTCCATCAGCCGGAGCGCTTCGAGCAGTCCGGCCGGGGGCAGCGGGTGCACGTCGAGGATGATCACGGTCGTGGAGGGCATGCGTCCGTCCCCTCGGCCTTGACGGTCAGCGTGCTGATGTTGCGGCCGTCCCTGCGGGCATAGGTGTACGCATCCACGCTGGTCAGGGCCAGGTGGATGCCGAGGCCGCCGACCCTGCGCCGTTCCGGGGGGACCCCGGGGGCGGGCGGCAGGCGGCCTGCGACGGGGTCGAACGCGGGGGCGGTGTCCTCGATGACGATCCGCACCCCGTCGGGACCGGAGCGGCCCAGGACGGTGATCCGTCCCTCGCCGCCCCGGTACCCGTGCATCACGATGTTGGTGGCCAGTTCGTCCACGGCCAGCCGGATCCGGTACGTCGCCCCGGTGCCGAGGCCGGCCCGGGCGGCGAGCCGCAGGACGAACGCGGCGATCTCGCCCAGTGCCCCCAGCGTCGCGGGCACCTCCAGCACGGCGGGCTTCCTCGCCAGTTCGACCACGTCACTCACCGGCCCGGGCCGTGTGCTCAGTCATCGGCCAGCAGGATGCTGCGGTCGAGTCCGGCCGTGCGGATGGTCCGCGAGACGGGCTCGATGGCGCCGACCACCTTGATGGTGACGTGGTCCGCCACCTTCTGCTGGGCGAAGACCAGGGAGCGCAGCCCGGCGCTGGCCATGTAGCCGACGCCCGCCATCCGGATCTCGACGGTGCTGGTGCCGTGGCCGGCGGCCTTCTCGATGGTCTGGTGGAAGTCCGGCGCGGTCTTGGCGTCCAGCTCGCCCGTCAGTTCGATCACGGTGGTGTCGCCCTCGATGCTCAGGGACACGGAAAGCGGCATGTCAGGTCTCCTTCGGTCACTCGGGGTCGTTGGCGCGGCCGACCAGGATCACGACCGAGCGCGGGCCGATCAGGTACTTGCCGGCGTTGTCGAGCTCCTGCTCGGTCCCCGGGGTGCGGATGTCGTGCGGGGCCTCGGCCCCGGTGTCGGCGAACAGGTGCCAGCTGCGGCCGTGGGGCAGGGCGGGCAGTTCCAGGTCGTGCGCCTCCCAGTGGGAGTTCATGGCCACGTACACCACGTCCTCGTCGGAGGTGCCGCAGCGGGCCACCGCGATCAGGCGGCTCTCCGGCGACCAGTCGGGCTGCCAGGCCCGCTCCCCGTGCCAGCTGATGTCCGGCAGCCCGAGGCCGTCGCGGAGCCGGCCGGTGGGGTGGGTGGTGGAGCGCAGCTCGCGGTGGCGGCCCCGGAAGGCGATCAGCTCGCGGGTGAAGCGGAGCAGTTCGGCGTTCTCGTCGACCTGGTCCCAGTCGAACCAGGACAGTTCGTTGTCCTGGCAGTAGGTGTTGTTGTTGCCCTGCTGGGTGCGGGCGACCTCGTCCCCGGACAGCAGCATCGGGATGCCCTGGCTGGTGAGCAGGATGGCCAGGGCGTTCTTCATCTGGCGCAGCCGCAGGGCGTTGACGGCGGGGTCGTCCGTGGGGCCCTCGGCCCCGCAGTTCCAGCTGTTGTTGTCGTTGGCCCCGTCGTTGTTGCCCTCGCCGTTGGCCTCGTTGTGCTTGTCGTTGTACGAGACGAGGTCGGCCAGGGTGAAACCGTCGTGGGCCGTCAGGAAGTTGACGGATGCGGTGGTCCCGCGGCTGGAGTAGAGGTCGGGCGAGCCGGCTATCCGGGTGGCCAGCTCCCCCGTGACCCCGGGGTCGCCCTTGAGGAAGCGGCGCACGGTGTCGCGGTACTTGCCGTTCCACTCGGCCCAGCGGCCGTAGGCCGGGAAGTTGCCGACCTCGTAGAGGCCGCCCGCGTCCCAGGCCTCGGCGATCAGCTTGGTGTGCCGCAGGACGGGGTCGAAGGCGAGCATCTCCAGCAGCGGCGGGTTGGGCAGCGGGGTGCCGTCCAGGTCCCGGCCGAGGATGGCCGCGAGGTCGAAGCGGAAGCCGTCGACGTGGTAGTCGGCGACCCAGTGGCGCAGGCAGTCGAGCACGTAGTTGCGCACGACGGGGTGGTTGCAGTTGACCGTGTTGCCGGTGCCGCTGAAGTTGAAGTAGTACCCCTCGGGCGTGAGCATGTAGTACGTGGCGTTGTCGAGGCCCTTGAAGGAGATGGTGGGGCCCTGCTCGTTGCCCTCGGCGGTGTGGTTGAAGACGACGTCGAGGATGACCTCGATGCCGGCCGCGTGCAGGTCCTTGATCAGGGTGCGGAACTCGTCGCCCTGCATCCCGTAGCGTCCGGTGGCCGCGTAGCCGGCCTTGGGCGCGAAGAAGGAGACGGTGTTGTAGCCCCAGTAGTCGTAGAGCTTCTCGCCGGTCTCCGGGTTGCTGCGCGGGTTGTCGCTCTCGTCGAACTCGAAGACGGGAAGCAGCTCGATGCAGTTGACCCCGAGCTCCTTGAGGTACGGGATCTTCTCCCGCAGCCCCGCGAAGGTGCCGGGGGCGGTGACCTGCGAGGAGGGGTGCCGGGTGAAGCCTCGGACGTGGGCCTCGTAGACGACGAGGTCCTCGGCGGGGATCCCCAGCGGGGTGTCGTCGCCCCAGTCGAAGTCCTGGAGGCAGACCCGCGAGCGGTACTGGTAGCCGCGGCTGCGGTCCGGCTCCACGCCCCACACGTCGCGGCCGGCGATCAGCCGGGCGTAGGGGTCGGAGAGGACCTGGCGGGCGTCGAAGCGGTGGCCGGTGGCCGGGTCGAAGGGGCCGTCGGCCCGGTAGCCGTACTCGATGTTCTCGTGGTCGAGGCCGAAGACCGTCATGGAGAAGACGCTGCCGGTGCGGAACTCGTCGGGGAATTCCAGCTCGGCCATCGGCTCGGGCTCTCCGCGCTTGTAGATGACCAGGGTCATGGAGGTGGCCTGGTCGGAGAAGACGGAGAAGCTGACCCCGCCGGGGACCACGTTGGCCCCGAAGGGGAACGGCTTGCCCGCGCGGACGCGGTACCCGCCCACTTCGTGGGTCGGGTACGCGTCCACGCGCAGCACTCGTTCGGAGCGGGCCTCGCTCATCGCGCGGCCCTGGCCCGCCCGGCGGCGGCCGCGGCCTGGCCGGTCTCGAAGAAGTCGAGGAAGCCGGTGGCCGACATGACGAACCGGACTTCCTCGCTCACCCCGTACAGGGTGACGGCGACGCCGGCGTGCTGGGCCTCGCGGTAGACGACCAGCAGGGTGCGCAGGCCGGCGCTGGAGACGTAGGTGACGGCGGTCAGGTCGATGCGCAGCGCCCGGCCCTCGCGGACGAGCGGCAGCAGGGTCTCCAGCAGGGTGCCGGAGGTCTCGCTGTTGATCTCGCCGGTGGCGACGAGCACGGTGCCCGTCTTGTTCCGGCGTTCCTTCAGGTTCAGACTCATGTCGTGCTTCCCCTCTGGTTGGGGCGCCCCCCGTTGGGCATTACTTCTGGGCCACCGGCCGGAGCCGGACCTTGACCTTGACCCGCCCCTGGACGTCGGGGAGGTGGACGGTCAGCTCGTCCGCGTCGAACTCCTCGTACGGCTTCTCGTCGATCTCCACCGACGCGATCCGCACCGAGCCCGCGGGCAGCAGGTCGGGCGAGACGCGCAGGGTCCGGCCGGGCAGGTCGGCCGGGTCGGGCTGGAAGTGGAAGTCCATCTCCCGGCCGTTGATGAGCAGGTTGTTGTAGACGGCGGCGAGGTAGCACAGCTCCGCCGAGTGGTACATGGACATCGAGTGGCTGCCCTTGAGCCGCTCGGTGCCGAGCAGGTACGGCGTGCCGCTGGCGAGCACGTTGAAGTACACGGCTCCCTCGTCGTGGTCGAGGAAGAAGGTGTTGTAGAAGGCCTGCGCCTGGCGTGCCTCGCGCAGGTTCGCCTCGCCGCCGACGGTGCCGTTCAGGATGAGGTAGGCGAGGATCGCCTGCTCCTGCTGCCACCAGGCCTTGCGGTCGTGCCAGGCGAAACGGTACGCCTCCTGGTCCCCCTCCTTCACCCGTTCCACGACGTCGTACCAGCCGCCGCGCTGGCGGTCGCTGCCGACGGCGGGCATGATCTCGCCGATCTTGCGGGCGAGCTCCTGGTAGGCGGGCTTGGCCTTCAGCGAGTTCATCCGCATCAGGTTCCAGGCGATCTTCAGGTTGTGCCCGACGACCGCGCGGTTCTGCTGCCAGCTGTGCGCGGTGTCGTGCGACCAGTCGCGGAAGAAGCGCTCCTGGACGAACGGGCTGTTCTTGTAGTCCGGGAACTTGTCCGCGATGGTGTCGAAGGTGTACTCGAGGAAATCGGCGTACTTCTGGTCGCCGGTCGCCAGGTACAGGTTGATCAGGTAGGCGGGCGCGTGGTCGCCGACGGAGTTCCAGTTCTTGCGTTCGGCGTTCTCGCCCAGGGACTCGTGGTCGGGGCTGAAGAGGATCGGGTCGATGTGCGAGAAGTACCCGCCCTGCTCCGGGTCGTGGAAGAACTTGTCGAACAGCCGGATGGTGGCGTCGGCGTCGTTCTTGATCCGGACGTCGCCGGTGACCCGGTAGGTCTGGATCGGGCCGGCCAGGGCGTAGATCTGCTCGTACATCGGGATCGCGTCGTAGTCGTCGGAGAACTCCGAGGTGAACAGCTTGCGCTCGCTGTCCCCGTCGACGCTGATGCCGTGGTACCAGTAGACGACGTCTTCCTCGCTGTCCACGACCCGCATGTGCTTGCGCAGGTACTCGGTGCCGCGTTCGGCGATCTCCAGGTACTCGTCCTTGCCGGTCAGCAGGTAGGCCGAGGCCATGCCGTAGACCAGGCGGGAGATGGTGTCGGTCTCCTGGACGTGGCTGGCGGTCTTGTCGCCGCCGAGCCGGATCTCGGTGCGGTACTGCGTGAAGTCCACCGGCCCGTCACCGAACTGCGCCCGCTTGTAGAAGTCGGCGAGGGACTCGATCTGCTTGACCCACCAGCCGGCCTCCTCGAAGCGGTAGTCCTCGGCGCTGCGGCCCAGGAAAACCAGCCGCTTGGCGTCGAAGCGGCCGCCCTGCTCGGGGTAGTGGACCCCGTAGGCGAAGAGGAACCGGCCGGCCGAGAGCATCTCGTCGACGTGCCCGGAGGCGTCGACGTACGGCTCGTCCAGGTTGCGCACCAGCTCGGCGCTGGGACCCGAGGCGAGCGAGACGTCGAACTCCCGGTCGTCGGCGGTCCGCAGGCGCAGCAGCCGCGACGCGGAGTCGAAGCGGACGACGTAGCCCGCGATCGTGTCGGAGAAGGAGAAGCCGGGCGTGCCCGCCATGTCATGCACCGTCCTTGTCGTGTGAGCTGTCGTCCTCGAATCCCTGACTGACCTCGACGATCACCCCGTCGGGATCGCGGACCCACACGGTCCGCCAGCCGCAGATGAAGTCGTCGAAGTCCAGCGGCCCCAGGGTCACGTCGGCCGCCTCGCCCAGTTCGGCGAGGAAGGCGTCGACGTCGTCCGTCTGGAAGGCCAGGTGCCGGATCCGGCCGGGGGCCGGCGGCCCGTCGTCGTGTGCCGGGCGGGCCGGGCCCACCGGCGACTCGAAGAGCTCCAGGTACGCGTCCCCCTTGCGCAGGAACACGATCCGGGCCTCCCCGAGGTCGACCACCCGGGCCCGGGTGAAGCCGAAGTACCGGGTGTAGAACTCCTCGGTGCTCTTCTGGTCGGCGCAGTTGAGGCCCACGTGCGACCAGACCATCGCGCGCTGCCCGGTGCCGGCCATCAGGCGTTCCCCCGGCCCCGGCGCGCCGCGAGCAGTTCGATGATCCGGCGGGCGAAGAGGTGGTGGTGGCCGCCGGTGCGGCCGGTGACCAGGTCCCCGTCGACCACCACGTCCTCGTCGACGTACTCGGCACCCATGTTGCGGACGTCGCCGATGAGGTTGTTGTGGCAGACCACCTTGCGGCCGCGGACCTTGTCCGGGATGGACGAGGCCAGCCACATGCCGTGGCAGATGATCCCCTTGAGGACGGTCGGTTCCTCGAAGGCCCGGCGCAGGAACTCGGTCGCGGGCGCCAGCACGTCCACGTCCTCGGTGTAGCGCAGCCGGTCGGCCACCATGCCCGAGGGCACGATGACCGCGGCGTACCGGCGCAGTTCCTCGTCGTCCAGCCCCTCCAGGGACTTCTCGGCGGTGAACGGCGCCCGGTACTCGTGCCCGGAGAAGGTGATGGAGTCGTTGCCCCACAGCCGGGTCAGGAAGTCGACCTCGGCGCCCTCCTCGGCGAACCGGCGCTGGTAGTAGAAGATCTCCGGCTCGTAGAAGTCGCTCTCGACCAGGACCGCGATCCGCGTCCCGGTCAGCACGCCCTCGCGCAGTACGACGTCAGGCACGTCGGGCCCCCCTGTTCCGGCCGGTGAGGAAGTCCGCCGCGCGTTCGGCGATCATCGCGATGGCGGTGTGGCAGTTGCCCGACGGGACCGCCGGCATCACGCTCGCGTCCACGACGCGCAGGTTCCGTACGCCGTGCACCCGCAGTTCGGGGTCGACCACGCAGAGGTCGTCGACGCCCATCCGGCAGGAGCCCGCCTGGTGGTGGTAGCTCTCGGCCTTCTGCCGTACGAAGGTCCGCAGGTCCTCGTCGGTGACGGCGCCGGGCCCCGGCTGGAGCTCCTGCTTGTACCAGGGCGAGAAGGCGGAGGTGGCGAAGATCTCCCGGGCGAGCTTGACGCCCTGCACCATCCGTTCGAGGTCCCAGCGGTCGCCCAGGTAGTTCGGGTTGATCAGCGGGTGGGCGAGCGGGTCGGCGCTCGCCAGCCGGACGGAGCCGCGCGAGACCGGGCGGACGACGCCGGGCAGGATGGACACCGTGTTCGGGTGGCTGCGGCCGACGATCACGTCGAAGGGGACGTGGACGAAGGCGATCTGGAGGTCCGGGGCGGGCAGTCCGGGCCGGGAGGACAGGAACAGCGCGCTCTCCGACAGGTTCTGCGCCGGCGCCGGGAGTTCCTGGGTGACCTCGGCCATCAGCCCGGTCAGGACGTGGTTGTGGAAGTTCTCGCCGACCCCGGGCAGGGCCGCGGTGACCTCGATGCCGTGCTCGCGCAGCTGCTCGGGGTGGCCGATGCCGGAGAGCAGCAGCAGCTTCGGGGACTCGATCGCCCCGGCGGCCACGATCACCTCCCGGCGGGCCCGCACGGTGTGCAGTCCGGGGGCCGCGGCGGTGCTGTGGCCGTCGCGTACCGTCCGGCCGGGGATCTCGGCCGGGGGCCGGAGCTGGACGTACTCGACGCCCGTGCAGGTGTCCCCGTCGAAGAGCAGCCGGGTGGTCTGCGCGCTGGTGCGCAGGGTCAGGTTGGGGCGGGCGAGGGCCGGCTCCAGGTAGGCGGCCAGGGTGCCCTGGCGGCGGCCGTCGGCCACGTCGATGTGGTGCCAGCCGGTGCCGAAGAGGCCGCGGCGGGGGCCGTCGGTGTTGAAGTCGGCGATCTCCTGGTGGCCGAGTTCGACGGCGGCGTCGATGAAGGCGCGGGAGACCGGGTTGGGGCCGTGCCGCCCGGCGTTGGTGACCCGCTGGGGGCCGCCGGTGCCGGTGGTGGGGGCGGTGGCGTCCTCCTGGTCCTCCAGCAGCGCGAAGTACGGCAGCACGTCCTCGTACGCCCAGCCGGCCGCGCCCTGGTAGGCCCAGTTGTCGAAGTCCGAGGCGTGGCCCCGGATGTGCATCATGATGTAGAGGTTGCTGCTGCCGCCGGGCGCCTTGCCGCGCGGCTCGTAGGTCCGCCGCCCGCCGAGGCCCGGCTGCGGGACGCTGGTGTAGCCCCAGTCGACGGGGCCGCCGAGCAGCTTGTACCAGGAGGACGGGTCGTCCACCTCGGGCGGGATGCGGTTCCCGCCGGCCTCCAGGACCAGGACGGAGACGTCCGGGTCGGCGGAGAGGCGGTGGGCGAGGACGCTGCCGGCGGTGCCGGAGCCGACGATCACGTAGTCGTACTGGTCTGTGGCCACGGGTCCGGTTCCCCTCAGTCCTGGCTCAGCACCTGGAAGGGAACGGTGTCGTGGAAGTTGGCCATGTAGGCGATCCGGCCGTCCACGATCCGGAAGAAGTTCATCACCTCGGCCTCGATGGCCTGCCCCGACGGGCTTTCGGCGGTGATGTGGGAGACGGCCGCGGCCTTCTCCCCGTCGACCAGGAAGTGCACGGGCTCGTTGCGGAAGACCCGGTACATGGCCCCCATGCCCTTCATCATCGACCGCAGGGTCTCCAGGCCCTCGATGTGTCCGGCGAGCTGCTCGTCCATGACCTGGTCCTCGGCGAACAGGTCGCACCAGCGGTCCCAGTCCCCGGCGTTGGCGTACTCGTAGTACTTTCGAAGGACTTCGGTCACGCTCTCTCGGGCGTCCATCGGTCTCTCATCCCCCTATCGGTCCCTGCGGGTGCCGTCCGGCGCGAAGGGCGCCCAGAACTGGCTGAAGGCACTGGCCGTGTCGCCGAAGAGCCCGTCGCGGCCCTCGACGATCCGCCCGTCGCGCCACTTCATGAAGTGGAAGACCGGGTAGTCCATCCGCTCGTACGGGGAGCCGGCCGCCGGGTCCGCGCCGTCCCGCAGGGCGGTGTTGCGGCAGACGTCGGCGCTGCAGTCCGGCCCGGTCAGGACCGCTTCCAGCTCCATGCGGAAGGTGCCGCCGGTGAGCTTGTGGGTCTGGCCCATCAGCTCCAGGAAGGCGTCCAGGCTCTCGTACCAGCCGGCCAGCGGGTGGTTGCCGGGCACCAGCCAGCGCAGGTCCTCGGAGTAGTACTCCAGGATGCGCGCGCGGTCTCCGGAGCCGAGGGCCCGGTAGGCGGCCTCGACCCGCTCGCGGGTCACTTCGGTCATCGCCGCGGCCCTTTCAGAGCGAGCCCGAACCGGGCATCGGCGCCAGTTCGTTGACGGTGTACTGCTTGATCAGCGGGCCGTCCGCGCCCGCCACCACGGTCCAGGTCTGGTCGGCGTCGAAGCCGAGCCACTGGCTGCGGGCGGCCGGCGGGTCCCAGATCTTGGCCTGCCAGTTGACGAGGACGCGGACGATCGCCCGGTCGCCCTCGATGACCGGCTCCACCTTGGTGACCGTGTGCACCTCGTCGAAGAAGCGGTGGGTGACGGCGTCGTACCAGCGGCCGAAGCCCTGGTGGCCGAGGAAGGTGTCCTCGGGGACCTTGAACTCCAGGTCCTCGGTGATGAGGGCGAGGACCTGCTCCAGCGGGAGGTGGCGGTCCAGGGCCACGTACCAGTTCTCGGCGAAGGTGCGGATCGCGTCCTCGGTCAGCCGCTCGGCGGGCATGCGGTCTCCTCCTGTTCGGTGTGGTCCGGTCGGTTCAGATCTGGACGTCGACGAGGTACGGGCCGGGGTGGGCCAGCATCCGGTCCACGGCGGCGGCCGCCTCGTCCGGCTTCTCCACCCGCGTCCCGTCGGCGCCCAGCGCCCGGGCGAGCCCCGCGAAGTCGATCTCGGGGCGGGAGAGGTCGAAGGAGCCCGGGAAGGGGTGTCCGGCGATGTCCCGTTCCCGCCAGTACTGGGCGATGTTGTCGTCGAGCAGCCGGTACTTGCGGTTGTTGCAGACCACGAACTTGGCGTCGATCCCGTGCCGGACCGCCGTCCACAGCGCCTGGTAGGTGTACATGGACCCGCCGTCGCCCGCGAAGCCGACGACGAGCCGGTCGGGGCGGGCCAGCTTGGCGCCGACCGCCCCCGGGAAGCCCACGCCCAGCGAACCGCCCCGGGTGAGGTGGTAGTCGCCCGGGCGCTCGGGCGGCAGGTACCGGGTGACGAGCGGGGAGGTGGTCAGCGCCTCGTCGAAGACGATCAGGTCCCCGCCGGTGCGCTCGGCCAGCCTCCGCAGGAAGACGGCCATCGGCGTGTCCTCGTCCGGGGACGGCTGCCGGGCGGCGTCGGCCCGCTCCCCGGTCCTCGCCTGGAGCCGCGCGGCCGCCGCCGCGCGCCGCTGCGGGGTGAGCCGCTGTTCCAGCACGCCGGCCAGCGCGCGCAGCGCCTGGCGCGGGTCGGCGGCGAGCCCGAGGTCGACGGGGTGGTTCTTGGCGATCTCGTAGGCGTTCAGGTCGATGTGCACGACCCTGGCGCCGGGCCGGAAGGGGTTCTCCAGTTCGGGGAACACCTCGGGGAAGACGTAGGTGCCGACGATCAGCACCCCGTCGGCCTCCCCGACCAGCTCCTTGCTGTGCGGGCCGAACATGTGGCCGGTCTGGCCGCGGCGCAGCGGGTGCGAGGCCGCGATGTTGACCTCGGAGGAGTCGACCTCGTACACGTCGGCGCCCAGCAGCTCGGCGACGGCGGCGAGTTCGGCCTGGGCCCCGGAGAGCGAGACCCCGTCCCCGACGAGGACCACGGGGCGTTCGGCGGAGGCGAGCAGCTCCGCCGCCCGGCCCACCGAGGCCGGCGAGGGCGCCACGTCGGTCAGCGGCACGGTGGCGGGCAGGACGGGTTCGGAGTTGAGCTCGTCCAGCACGTCCATGGGCAGGGCCACGAACACCGGGCCGCGCGGCGGGGTGAGGGCGATCTTCACGGCCCGCCGGATCGTGCGCAGCACGGACCGGGGGTCGGTGACCCGGGTCGCGTACTTGGTCACGGGCCTGGCCATGGCCACCAGGTCACTGGCCATCTGGGCGTCCATGGCGTCGTAGCGCACCCCGGCGTCGCCGGCGACCACGACCAGCGGGGTGTGGCCGCGCAGCGACTGGTAGAGCATGCCGATGCCGTTGCCCAGCCCCACGCCGGAGTGCAGCTGGAGCAGGGCCGCACCGCCGGTGGCCCGGGCGTAGCCGTCGGCGATGCCGGCGGCCACGGTCTCCTGGAGGGCCAGGACGTAGTGGAAGTCCGCCGCCGCGTCCGCCGCGTCGAGGAATCCCTGTTCCACCGTTCCCGGATTTCCGAACATCACCGTCAGGCCGTCGGCCTTGAACTGCTCGATCAGCCTTTCCCGTCCGGGAGTGGCTTCGGAATTCATCGGACTCCCCCTCATTCCCCTACCACCCGTAACGGGTGAGGCCGTTCTCCAGGACTTCCACGATCTTCTGCCCCGTGAGGTACGAGTCGGGGGTGGAGCGGCCGGTGACGAAGGGATAGTCGACTATCACGGACAGCGGGTGGCCGAAATTCCCGTGATAGGCGCCGCGCGGGCCGGTCGCGTCGCGCAGGATGTACTCCAGCGGGTACGGCGGCGGGCCCATGTTGAAGTCGGTGCCGAGGAATCCGGTGCCGTCCTTGTAGTCGTATTCCTTGCAGTGGCCCGTGACGTGCTTGCCCCAGATGATGCTCTTGCGGTCGCCCCAGTCGCGGGCGAAGGCCAGGCAGGCGACGCCGTAGCACTCGGCGGCCACGACCTTGCCGGCGTTCTTGAAGGCGAGGATCAGGGCGTGGACCCGCTCGTTGTTGGCGAGGTCGACGATGGGACCGCTGCCGCCGACGATCAGGATCGCGTCGTAGCCGGCGATGTCGGCCTCGAGCTTCTCCAGGTCCCGGTGGTACTGCTCCAGCTTGCGCAGGTAGGCCTCGTCGCTCGTGTACGGGCGTTCCGGCACCCATGCCTCGATGTCGAGGGGCGAGTCGAGGCGGCTCGACTGCTCGAACTCCCGGCCCAGCCGGGCGTTCTCCTCCGAGGTGACCGAGCGGCCGAGCGGAGGGTCGACGAAGCTGGGGTCGAGGCTCGGCGGAAGCGCGTGGGCGCGCTTTCCGGTCGGCGTGGCGAATGTGATCTCGTAGCCCTGCTCGTCGAACTTCGAAACGGGACCGATCAGTTCCTCGGACCAGTAACCGTGTTCGGAGACAATGACCAGAATCTTTCTGCTCACGGATTCCTCCAGGCGCGGCCTGTTGTGTTTGCGTCCACCACACTGCGTGCGGCCGGAGCCCGCGTCAAAGGGCGGGAATGCGACTTCGTGAGGTAGCGGGCAAGGTGGTGGCGGCACCTCACCTAGTAGTCCGGCGAGGTCAGGAAGTACGCGCCGGACTTCCTGACCTCGGCCGGATCGCTGAACCATTTCAAGATCCCCGTTTTATGGTCTGGACGCCCCGTGATGGGCGGGCGCGCCGGGTCAGGAGTGCGTGAGGAGAGGGACGGGGACGATGACGAAGGACCTGTTGTGCACACACGTCGACCAGATACGTCCGGTGAAGCCATCCGCGGACGGCTGTGAGGAGTGCCTGCGCCTGGGGGACGTCTGGGTGCACCTGCGGATGTGCCTGAGCTGCGGGCACGTCGGATGCTGCGACTCCTCGAAGAACCGCCACGCCACCAGGCACTACAGGGCGACGGCCCACCCGATCGCGGCCTCGCACGAGCCCGGTGAGGACTGGGCCTGGTGCTACGCCGACCAGCTGATGCTGGAGCCGGCGTGAACGCCGCCCAGGGGAGCCCCGCCTCCCCCGCGACCCCGGCCGCGAGCACGGCCGCGTCCCCGGAGCGGGCCGAGAGCCGCAAGCCCGTGATCCTGGCGGTGGACGACGACCCGCAGGTGCTGAGGGCGGTCCGCCGCGACCTGCGCAGCGCCTACGGCGACCGCTACCGGGTGCTGGGCGCCTCCTCGGCCGCCGACGCCCTGAAGATCCTCGACTCCCTCGACGAGCGCGGCCACGACCCCGCGCTGTTCCTCGTCGACCAGCGGATGCCCGACGTCACCGGGGTGGAGTTCCTGCTGGAGGCGGTCAGCCGCTTCCCGGACGCGCGCCGGGTGCTGCTGACGGCGTACGCGGAGACGGACGCGGCCATCACCGCCATCAACCGGGTCCGGCTGGACTACTACCTGCTCAAGCCCTGGGACCCGCCGCACGAGCGGCTCTTCCCGGTCCTGGACGACCTGCTGTCGGACTGGCTGGCCACCTACCGGCCGGCCTACGACGGGATCATCGTCGCGGGCCACCTGGTCTCCCCCGGCACCCACGCCGTCCGGGACTTCTTCACCCGCAACGGGCAGCCGTTCCGCTTCCTGAACGTGGAGCGGGACCCCGAGGCGCTGACGGTCATCGCCGACGCCCAGGCGGGGGCGGCGCTGCCGCTGGTGCGCTTCCCGGACGGCTCGGTGCTCGCCGCGCCGACCGACGCCGAACTCGCCCGGCACCTGGGCCTGTCCACCACCGCCTCCCGCCCGCACTACGAGTGCGTGATCGTCGGCGCCGGCCCGGCGGGCCTGGCCGCCGGGGTGTACGCGGCGTCCGAGGGGCTGTCCACGCTGATGCTGGACTCCCGCGCCCCGGGCGGGCAGGCCGGCACCTCCAGCCTGATCGAGAACTACCTCGGCTTCCCCTCGGGCCTCTCCGGCGGGGACCTGACCCGCCGGGCCACCATCCAGGCCTCCCGCTTCGGCGCCGAGATCCTGCACCCGGTGGAGGTGGTCTCCCTCACCCGGGACGACCCGGCGAAGATCCTGACCCTGGCGGACGGCACGGAGATCAGCGCGGAGACGGTGCTGCTGGCGACCGGGGTCTCCTACAACCGCCTGGAGGCCCCCGGCGCGGACCGCTTCGAGGGCGCGGGCCTGTACTACGGGGCGGCGACCACGGAGAGCTCGGCCTGCATCTCCCAGCACGTGTTCATCGTGGGCGGCGCCAACTCGGCCGGGCAGGCGGCGGTGCACTTCGCCAAGTACGCGGCCCGGGTGACCATCCTGGTCCGTGCGGCCTCCCTGGACGCGAGCATGTCCCGCTACCTGATCGACGAGATCGAGCGCACCCCGAACATCGAGGTGAAGGTCCGCACGACCGTCACCGCCCTGGACGGCGGGGAGCACCTGGAGCGGATCACCCTGCACGACGCGGACACCGGCGAGGACCGGGAGGTCCCGGCCCGGTTCATGTTCACGTTCATCGGCGCCCGCCCGCACACCGACTGGCTGTCCGGCGTGGTCGAACGCGACGAGTACGGCTTCGTCCTCACCGGCTCCGACCTGATCGCCAACGGCGGGGAGCTGCCGGCGGAGTGGAGCCTGGAGCGCGCCCCCTACCCGCTGGAGACCAGCGTCCCCGGGGTCTTCGCGGCGGGCGACGTACGGGCCCACTCGGTCAAGCGGGTCGCCTCGGGCGTGGGCGAGGGGGCCATGGCCGTCTCGCTGATCCACCGCTACCGCTCGATGGGCTGAAGCCGAGGGCGAACACCCGGACCCTTGCGATCACGAGGAGAGCGGATGCAACGTTGATTACATGATTACAGCCGAACAGAGCGAGAAGCTCCGCGCGTGGTTCGCCGAGCGCCTGCCGGTGGACGTCTACGAGTCCCTCGTCTCGGTCACCGTCGACCGGGAGGAGATCACCGTCATCGGCACCGTCCCGGCGTCCGAGTCGGTCAAGGAGTTCCGCGAGCGCACGCGCGAGCAGCGCATGGAGGTGGCCCGCGAGGCCGAGGAGCTCTACCGCCGCAAGGTCGCCTGGGGCGTGGAGGCGGGTGGGGAGACCGTCCTCTTCACCCACCTCGCGGTCCCCGTCATGACCCGGCTGCGCCAGTCCGAGCGCCAGGTGCTCGACACCCTGGTCGCCGCCGGGGTGGCGCGCAGCCGGGCGGACGCGCTGGCCTGGTGCGTCCGCCTCGTCGGGGAGAACACCGACGCATGGCTCCGGGAGCTGCGCGAGTCCCTGGACAAGGTCCGCCAGGTCCGCGCGCAGGGCCCCGACATCCAGAAGTCTCAGCCGGAGTGACGGAAATCCCCACCGGGCACTGATGATCCCGGAAAGTATCCGGGACGACCTGATCCCAGGGAGAGGCACGCACACCATGACCACCACCGTCGAGTACATCCGCTACCGGATCGCCTCGCAGGACCAGCAGGCGTTCGAGGAGGCGTACTCCCGCGCGGCCGAGGCCCTGGCGGCCTCGCCCGAGTGCATCGACTACGAGCTGGCGCACAACACCGAGGACACCGAGCGGTACATCCTGCGGATCCGCTGGACCTCGGTCGACGCCCACCTCAACGGCTTCCGCAAGGGCGAGCACTTCCCGGCGTTCTTCCAGGCGATCCGCCCGTACGTGACGAACATCGAGGAGATGCAGCACTACACCGTCACCGACGTGGCCGGCCCGGGGAAGGCCGCCGGTCAGTCATGAGCACCACGCCCACGATCTACGAGTGGATGGGCGGCGCGGAGGCCATGCGCCGCCTCACCGACGTCTTCTACGGTCATGCCCTGCAAGACGAGATCCTGGCCCCGGTCTTCGCGGGCATGGACGCGGAGCACCCGCAACACGTCGCGGTCTGGCTGTCGGAGGTCTTCGGCGGCCCGGCCGACTACTCGGCACACCACGGCGGCCACATGCACATGGCCACCAAGCACCTGGGGCGCGGCATCACGGAGCAGCAGCGCCGCCGCTGGGTGGACCTGCTGCTGGACACGGCCGACGAGGTCGGCCTCCCGACGGACCCCGAGTTCCGGGCGGTGTTCGTCTACTACATCGAGTGGGGCACCCGGATGGCCCTGATCTACTCCGGCCCCAACCCGCCGCCGGTGGACGCCGCCAAGGTCCCGGTCTGGTCCTGGGGCCAGACCCCGCCGTGGATCCCGAAGTCCGCACCGGCGGAGTGACACCCCGGCCGGGGGCCGGCCCGCGCCGGCCCCCGACCGGAGGGTCCACGTCCATTTGGGCGTAACGGCAACGTCCCGCCCCGAATCGGCAACGGTCCGTGGAGCAGCCGTGCCCGCCGGGGTTCGCCAGCACCACCCCGGCCGTTTCCGCCGCCACGCCCGCCACGCCCGGCGCGTCCGGCGTCGCCGCGCCCTCGGCCGCCCCGGGGAGCGGGGGCACGGCCGCCCCGTCGAAGGGCCCTGACGGCGGCACCACCTGCAACGACAACGACCTCTCGATCGGCCTCTCGCTCTGGCGCCAGGACTCCGGGCAGAACGTCCTCGTCACGGCCACCAACGTCAGCGGCAAGCCCTGCACCCTCTACCACTACCCGTACGTCGGGTTCGGGGCCACCATCAAGGGCCCGCTCGGCCCCTACGGCACGCCGCCGCGGGCGATCGCCACGATCGCACCCGGACAGGAGGCGTACGCGGGGGTCTACCTCTTCCGCGGGGGCGAGGCGACGACCGCCGTGGACTCGCTGTCCCTCGGCTACCAGGACCGGACCCCGGGCAGCAACAGGGACGTGGGCCGGCTCGACCTCCCGCTGGCGGCGCGGACCGGCACCCTCAACGCCGGGCACGCCGCCAAGGTCACCTACTGGAACCTCGGCCTGCGCGCGGTGGAGGACCAGCTGTTCCGCCCGGGCACGAGCTGACCGGCGCCGGGCCGGCGCCCGTCAGGCCGCCGGCCCGGCCAGCAGCACCGTCAGCGCGGGCGCCCCGTCCTGCTCCCGCCAGAAGTCGACGGCCTCCTCCAGGATCTCCCCCAGGGTGGCCCAGTCCTCGGCCCGCTCCGCGGCGTACCCGCGCCAGGAGGTCACCGCCAGCAGCCGGCCCGGCGCGTCCGGCAGCCAGGACAGGTCGATCAGCGCGTCGGCGAGGGCGTCCCAGTTGCCGCCGAACCACTGCGGCACCTCGAGCGCCGCCGCGCAGCGCCGCATCAGGGCGGCCTTGCTGCGCACGCCGTCCAGGTCCAGCCGTACGGTCGTCCAGCCGGCCGCCTCGGCGGCGGCCAGGGCGGGGGCGAGCGGCTGCGGGGCGAGGGTCATCGCAGAACCGCCTTGAAGGTCTCGTAGTGGTCGTCCGTGTAGTAGAACTCCCCGCCCTCGCCCGTGACGATCCGGCGGGCCCCCCGGTCGCGCTCCCCCGGGGTCTTGACCGTGTACTCGTGGTAGTAGCCGCGCTTCTGCTTCGGCAGGACCTTCTCGAAGTTCCCGAAGACCGCGCCGTCCTGCCGGTAGGCGTACGGGCCGCCCTTGTCGATGAGCGCCAGCACCTCGCGCGCCTGCGGCGGCAGCGCGTCGGCCCGTACGGTGGCCATCCCCTTGGCCCACGCGGGCGCGGTGGCGCCGGTCCTGGGCGACGGCGGTGCGGCGGGGGCGGGCCCACCGCCGCAGCCCCCGGCGCCCACGAGCGCCACGCAGAGGAACAGGGCCCCCAGCGCGCGCGACAGCGACCGGGGCACGCTCCGAAAGATCATGCCTCGATCGTGCCAAATATCCGATATTTACGCGAACGGCGATGCGTGGCTCACAGCACCACCATCCTGGAGTACGGGCTCAGGACACGTCTGCGGACCGAGCCGAAGTCGACGAGTACCGCTACACCCTCTTCGACACCGACGACCCGGCCGAGGCCGTGCTCATCGTGGTTCACCCGGTCGCCCACGCCGAACTCCCTTACGGGCGGCTCCACGAGGGCTTTGAAGGGACTGGACGGCAAGTGGCGGCGGGACGCCGCGGGCCTGGTCATTGAAGCCAGTATGCGTGCAGGAGCCGCATTCCGACCCCGGCTCCGGGTATCGATTGCGACACCCTCCGCCCAACGCGGCCTACAGCTCGTCCGGATCGGCCCGCTCCAGCGCCGGCCGCAGCCCCGGGGCGGACTCGGTCAGCAGGTAGTCCGCCACCGCCGTGTCCGTCACCAGGCTGGTCACGAGGCCCGAGCGGAGCACCGCCCCGATCGCGGCGGCCTTGCGCAGCCCGCCCGCGATCGCCACGACCTCCGGGATCCGGCGCAGCCGGTCGGCCTCGACCGTGATGCACCGCTCGCCGAGGTCGCGGCCGACCCTGCGGCCCTCCGCGTCGAACAGGTGGGCCGACATCTCGGCCGCCACGCCCAGGGAGGCGTAGTGCGCCCGCTCCTCGTCCGTGAGCATGTCGTGCACGGTCGAGATCCCCGGCTCCCAGGAGCCGATGGACACGGCCGCCACGGTGACCTTGTCGAAGTACTCGAAGGCCCGCGCGATGCCCGTCTGGTTGCGCAGCGCCGCCGCCGTCGCCGGGTCGGGCAGCAGCATCGGGGCGTAGATCGGGTGCGCGTCGCCGCCGGAGACCTGTGCGGCGCGCCGTACGGCCTCCACGGACCCGCGCTCGGCCGTCCCCGCGTCGTACACGCCGGTCAGCTGGACGACCGTGCACGGCGGCAGACGGTGCAGGGAGGCGGCCATGTGGATGGTCGACCGCCCCCAGGCCAGCCCGAGGACGTCGCCCTCGTTGACCAGCTCGCCCAGCAGGTCGGCCGCGACCGCCCCGAGGTTCTCCGGATCGGGCGCGTCCTCGCTCGCGTCGGCCGGGGACTCGACCACGACGGCGTGCCGCAGCCCGTACCGGGCGCGGAGCGCGTCGGAGCGCTCCGCGTCCAGTTCCGCCGGTACCCGGATCTCGATGCGCACGAGGTCGCGTTCGAGGGCGGTCTCCAGGACCCGGGCCACCTTGAAGCGGCTCACGCCGAACTCCTCGGCGATCTGGATCTTGGACTTGCCCTCCAGGTAGAAGCGGCGTGCCATGGCCGCCGCCTGCACCAGCTCCGCGGGTCCCATCCGCAGGGCTGACCGTCCCGCCGACATTGCAGACACCGCGCTCTCCTCACTGCTGTTCACACTGTCGTGTTCACACTCTCGACTCGCCGTTCATCCTGTCAGATCCAACGGCCATTGATCAGCCTGGACGACATCCGTTCACCGAGCCGTTCACCAACGATCGGTTCAGTGGTCGCAGGCCCAGGGGGCGGCGGCGATCGCCGCACCCGCCTGGTCACGCAGAGTCCGCACCGCGGCGGCCGGATCGACCGCCCCGTAGACCGCGCTGCCCGCCACGAACACGTCGGCGCCGGCCTCGGCGACCCGCTCGATGGTGGTGGCCGAGACCCCGCCGTCGACCTGGAGCCACAGGTCCAGTCCGTGCTTGGCGATGAGCTCCCGGGTCCGGCGGACCTTGGGCAGCATGATGTCGAGGAAGGACTGGCCGCCGAAGCCGGGCTCGACGGTCATGATCAGCACCATGTCGAGCTCGGGGAGGATGTCCTCGTACTGCTCGATCGGGGTGCCGGGCTTGAGGGCCATCGCCGCCCGGGCGCCCTGGGCGCGGATCTCGCGCGCGAGGCGCACCGGGGCCGCGGCGGCCTCGGCGTGGAAGGTCACCGAGCCGGCGCCGGCCTCCACGTACTGCGGCGCCCAGCGGTCGGGGTCCTCGATCATCAGGTGCAGGTCGAGCGGGATGTCCGTGGCACGGCTCAGGGACTCCACGACCGGTACGCCGAGCGTGAGGTTCGGGACGAAGTGGTTGTCCATGACGTCGACGTGCAGCCAGTCGGCCCCCTCGACGGCCCTGGCCTCCTCGGCGAGGCGGGCGAAGTCGGCGGACAGGATGCTGGGATTGATCTGAACGGCCATGCCCCAAGCCTGCCATGCCCCCGGCCACTTCAGGCCACGGCCCCGGAACTCGCGGTTTCCGTAGCACCGCTTAAGTGATCCACTCGCCGATTCCGCCTGACCCTTCAGTGTCGAGTGTGACCACGACGACACGTCCCCTGGCCCTGATCCGGTCCCTCGTGTCCCCCGCCCACAGCCGGCGGTCCGCGGAAGAATGACCGCGTGAAGACGGCTCTGACGAACGCCCGGGTCTTCGACGGCCGACGGCTCCTCGGCCCCGCCACGGTCGTCATCGACGGCGGGGTGATCGCCGCCGGCCCCGACGGGGCACGGGAGGTCGACGCCGGGGGCGCCGTCCTCCTCCCCGGGCTGATCGACTCGCACGTGCACCTGCACGGCCCCGAGAACCTGCGGCAGCTGCGCGACCACGGCGTCACCACCGCCCTCGACATGGCCACCTGGCCCCCGGCCCTGGTCGACTCCCTGCGCGCCGCACCGGGACTCACCGACATCCGCAGCCCCGGCACCCTCGCCATCGCGGCGGGCGGCCTGCACTCCCGGATGCCCGGGGTGCCGGCGGACAGCGTCGTCACCGGCCCCGCGGACGCGGAGCGCTTCGTGGCGGCCCGGGTGGCCGAGGGCGCGGACTACATCAAGATCGTGGCGGAGCGGCCCGGCCCCGGGGCCCTGGACCAGGCCACCCTCGACGCCCTGGTCACCGCCGCGCACGCGCACGGCCGGCTCGTCGTCGCCCACACCGCCGCCTCCGAGGCCTACGCCATGGCGCAGCGGGCCGGCGCCGACGTGCTCACCCACGTCCCGGCGGACCGCCCCCTCGACGCGGCGGCGACGGCCCGGATGCACGCCGCCGGACGGGCCGCCGTACCGACCCTGACCATGATGGAGGGCCTCGCCGCGGCGGGACTGCCGGGCCTGGAGCACTACGACCGGGCCCGCGCGAGCACGGCCGCCCTGCACCGGGCGGGCGTCCGCGTCCTCGCCGGCACCGACTCCAACGCCACCCCGGGCGTCCCCTTCACCCCGCCCCACGGCAGCAGCCTCCACCACGAACTGGAACTCCTCGTGGACGCCGGCCTGTCCCCCCTGGACGCCCTGCGCGCCGCCACGGTCCTCCCGGCCCGCCACTTCGGCCTCACCGACCGCGGCACCATCCGCCCCGGCCACCGCGCCGACCTCCTCCTGATCGACGGCGACCCCCTCACCGACATCCGCGCCACCCGCCGCATCCTCCGCGTCTGGTGCGCGGGCGTCGAGCGGCCCGCCGACGACGACGGCCCACAGCCGGAGCGCCCCGCACCGTTCGGATGAGGGGCAACGGCACGTCATCCGCCGACGGGCGCCCGCCCCTCGGAGGGGGTCGTCACCGCAACGCGCACCGCACCGGTGGCAGAAGCCGCCACCTGTGCGACCGTGTGCTCTCCCGGGTAGCCGGCGACGACCGCCTCTCACCGCCGAGGCGGGAGGCCGGCGGCGGAAGGTGCCGCTACGCCGTGCGGCGGAGGAGGGCCAGGTACATGGCGTCCGTGCCGTGGAGGTGCGGCCACAGCTGGACGTCCGGGCCGTCGCCGAGGGCCGGGACGCCCTCCATGTACGGGCGGGCGTCGATCAGCTCGGCCGCCACCGGGACGTTGCCCGCGCCGCGGCCCTTGAGGACGTCCTCCACCACGACCCGGGTCTCCGCCAGGTGCGGGGAGCAGGTGGCGTAGCCCACGACGCCGCCGACCCGCACCGCGGACAGGGCCTCGCGCAGCAGGGCGCGCTGGAGCGGTGCGAAGCCCTCCAGGTCCTGCGGGCGGCGCCGCCAGCGGGCCTCGGGGCGGCGGCGCAGCGCGCCCAGGCCGGAGCAGGGCACGTCCATCAGCACCCGGTCGAAGGAGCCCGGGCGCCACGGCGGGCGGGTGCCGTCGGCGGCGATGACCTGGTACGGGCCCGGGTTGCCGGCCAGCGACCGCTCCACGAGGCGCGCCCGGTGCGGCTGCTTCTCGGAGGCCAGCAGGAACGCCCCCCGCTGCGCGGCCAGCGCGCCCAGCAGGGACGCCTTGCCGCCCGGGCCCGCGCAGCCGTCCAGCCAGCGCTCGTCGCGGCCCTCGACCGGAGCCGCCGCCAGGGCCATGGCCACCAGCTGGCTGCCCTCGTCCTGCACGCCGGCGCGGCCCTCGCGGACCGCCTCCAGCGCGCCGGGCTCACCGCCCTCGGCCATCCGCACGGCGTACGGGGACCAGCGGCCCGGCAGCGCCGACTCCTCGCCGAGCGCCTCCACCAGCTCCTCGGGCGTGGACCGGCCCGGCCGGGCCACCAGGGTGACCTCGGGCCGCTCGTTGTCCGCCTCCAGGAGGTCCTCGATGCCGGCGCGGCCGCCGCCCAGGGCGTCCCACAGGGCGCTGACCACCCAGCGGGGGTGGGAGTGGTAGACCGCGAGGTGCTCCTCGGCGTCCTCCTCGTACGGCGGCGCGACCCGCTCCAGCCAGCCGTCCAGGTCATGGGCGGCGATCTTGCGCAGGACGGCGTTCACGAACTTGGCCCGGCCGTCGCCGAGCACCACCCGGGCCAGCTCCACGCTCGCGGAGACGGCGGCGTGCGTGGGGATGCGGGTGCCCAGCAGCTGGTGGGCGCCGAGCGACAGCACGTCCAGCACCGGCGGGTCCACCTCGCGCAGCGGCCGGTCGACGCAGGCGGCGATGACCGCGTCGTAGGTGCCCTGGCGGCGCAGGGTCCCGTAGACCAGCTCCGTGGCCAGGGCGGCGTCGCGCGCCTGGAACTTCTCGTCCTGGCGGGCCTTCTTCAGCAGCGGGGGCAGGACGAGGTTGGCGTACGCGTCGCGCTCGTCCACCGCCCGCAGCGCCTCGAAGGCCAGCATCCGGACGGGGTCCTTCTGGGGCCGGCGGTAGGGCTTGGCCGGCCGGCCGCCCTGGCCGGGGCTGCGACGGGGCTGGGGGGACTTTTCGCTCACGTGGAAGGTGCTCCGGAGGTACGAGGTGCTTCGGGGTGCTGCGGTGTCGCGGGGTACCGCGGTGTCACGGGGTGTCGCGCCCGCCCCCGCCGGGGGCGGGCGCGGATGGAATCAGCCTACGTCGGTCCCGCCCAGGCGCTCGCCGGGAGCGATGCGCACCCCGCGGGCCCAGTCGGCGCCCTTCATCGGCTTCTTGCCCTGCGGCTGCACCCAGAGCAGCTCGACGGCGTGCGAGCCGGTGCCGACGTACACGTTGTTCTTGGCGGGGGCCAGGACGCCGGGCGCCAGGTCCGTGCGGTCGGGGACCAGCCCGACGGAGACCAGCTTGAGGCGCTCGCCGCGGAAGACCGTCCAGGCGCCCGGCGCCGGGGTGCAGCCGCGCACGACCCGGTCGGCGCGCAGCGCGGGGGCGTTCCAGTCGACGCGGGCGTCCTCGACGGTGATCTTCGGCGCGAGGGAGACCCCCTCGGCGGGCTGCTCGACGGCGCGCAGGGAGCCGTCCTCGATGCCGTCCATGGTCGCGGTCAGCAGCCCGGCGCCGGCGAAGGCGAGGCGGGTCAGCAGGTCGCCGCTGGTGTCGGTCGGGCGGATGTCCTCGGTGAGGACCCCGAAGACCGGGCCGGTGTCGAGCCCCTCCTCGATCCGGAAGGTGGAGGCCCCGGTGACCTGGTCGCCGGCCATGATCGCCTGCTGGACGGGGGCGGCACCGCGCCAGGCGGGCAGCAGCGAGAAGTGCAGGTTGACCCAGCCGTGGACGGGGATGTCCAGGGCGCTCTTGGGGATCAGGGCGCCGTAGGCGACGACGGGGCAGCAGTCCGGGGCGATCTCGCGGAGCCGCTCCTGGAACTCCGGGTCGCGCGGGCGGACCGGCTTGAGGACCTCGATGCCCGCCTCCTCGGCCCGCTCGGCCACCGGGCTGGCGACCAGCCGCCGGCCGCGGCCGGCCGGTGCGTCGGGCCGGGTGACGACGGCCGCGACCTCGTGCCGCCCGGAGGCGATCAGGGCGTCCAGGGCGGGCACGGCGACCTCGGGGGTGCCTGCGAAGACGAGCTTCACTGGGGTCCTACCTCGCTATCTCGGCGTCAGCAGCGGTCCAGTCTAGGGGGCGTGGTCCCCCGGGCCCACCTGCGGGATCGGGGGCGTACGCACACACACGCGCCTCTCGCATATGCCGACACGCCCCCAAGGCGTGACCTGGGCGCACGTTGGCGCGTTGGTCAAGAGAGATTGACCGAAACGGGCCGCGATTCTGAACGGTGTCTGCGGCCCGATCCGCTCTTCAGCACCGGTTCGAGAGGCTTCTCCATGGCCGACCACGCCACCCATGACGCCCAAGCGCGGGCCAGTCTGCACCTCCTGGTGCGGGACATCGAGCGGGTTCGCCGGCAGGTGGACGCACTGCGTACGCTCACCGCCCAGCTCGGCAACGTGTACCGCCCGCGCCGCTCCGGGCCCTCCACGGGCTTCGTCGTCTACGGCAGGGCGCCCGCACCCACCGTCCGCCTCGCACAGGAGCTGCGGGACAGCGTCGAGACGCTCGTCACCGCTGCGGTGGACTTCGACCGTTCCCTGGGCTTCTCCTGGGACGCGGTCGGGTCGGCGCTCGGCGTCACCAAGCAGGCCGTGCACCGCCGGTACGGGGCGCGGCGGGCGCAGGCCGCGGAGGCGGCGGAGCCGCCGGCCGAGGGCACCACGACGCGGACGCTGGGCCCGCTGCCGACCATTCCGGCGGCCCGCTCCGTGCCGCCGCAGCCGGTCCGCGAGGACAGCCAGGCCGCTGCGGCTCCGGCTCCCCGTCAGTCGGCCTTCCCCGGGCCCCGCAACGGCTGACCCCGCCCCGCCGCCGGGACGCCGACCCCCGACGGCCCCCCGGCCCCGCAGAGGCCGCCCGCTCGTAAGGCGGCCCTGTGGGGCCGCCCCCTGCCCGCCCTTCGCCCGTTCCTCCCCGGCTACCGCTGAAGGAGGAACGGGGGAAGGGCGGGGCGGGAAGACGGCTCCTCGCAGCGGTACCACCCGCACCCGCGGGCGGCCTCAGCCGATGTCCGGCGGATCGATCCGCACCCGGACCGCGTCGGCGACCGGCACCCCGCGCGCCATCCGCGCAGCCTGGGCCGACTTCAACGCCGCCGCCAACGCCGCCCCGCTCCCCGGCGGGACCCGCACCAGCGCCCGCTCCCCCGGCGAGGCCTCCCCCCGCCGCCCGGGCAGCGGTACCGGCCCCAGCACCTCCGCATCCGCCGGCAGGTCCGCGGCCGCGAGGAAGGCCTCCACCGCCTCCCCCCGCCCCGCCACCGCCGCCATCCGCGACACCGGCGGGAACCCCAGCTGCGCCCGCTCCGCGAGCTCCCGCACCGCATGCCCCACGGGATCCCACCGCACCAGCGCCTGGACCGGCCGCAGCGTCGGCTCGGCGACGACCACGACCTGGCCGTCCGCCCGGACCAGCGAGGCGGCGGCGATCCAGCGCCGCAGCGCGTCCTCCCCGGCCCGCAGGTCGGGCCGGGTCAGCATCGCCCAGCCGTCCAGCAGCAGCGCCGCCGCGTAACCGGCGCCCGCCGCGACCGGCTCGGCGCCGGGGGTGGAGACCACCAGCGCCGGGCGGTCCGGCACCTCGTCCAGGACGTGGTCGCGCCCCGAGGTCCGTACCGGCACGGCCGGGAAGGCCCGGCCCAGCTCCTCCGCGGTCCGCCGCGCGCCCACCACCTGGGCCCGCAGCCGGAACGATCCGCACTCCTCGCAGTGCCAGGCCGGCTCGCCCCGCCCGCACCAGCCGCAGTGCAGGTCCCGCTCGTCGGGGGCCTCCAGCGGCCCGGCGCACACGGTGCAGCGGGCCGGGGTGCGGCAGCGCTCGCACGCCAGCCGGGGCACGTACCCGCGCCGGGGCACCTGGACCAGCACGGGCCCGCTCTTCAGGCCTTCCCGGACGGTCTCCCAGGCCAGGCTCGGCAACCGGGCCGCCCGGGCGGCCCCGTCGCGGGCCAGCAGTTCGTCGCCGACGGTACGGATGCGGGGGGCGGCGGCACGCACCGTCTCCCGGTCGGCGGTCAGCGGACGGGCCCAGCCGGACTCGACCAGCTGGGCGGCCTCGACGGTGCAGCTGGTGCTCCCGACGAGGAAGGCGCAGCCGTCGGTGACCGCGCGCAGCTCCAGGACCTCGCGGACGTGCGGGAAGGGGGCGTGGTCGTCGCCGTGGCTGGAGTCGCCGTCGTCCCAGACCGCGACCAGCCCGAGGTCCCGGACGGGCGCGAACATCGCCGCCCGGGTGCCGACCACGGCCCGGACCGAGCCCCGGTTGACCGCGAGCCACTCCCGGTAGCGCTTCTCCGGCCCGGAGTCGGCGGTCAGCAGCGCGTGCCGCCCCTGGCCCAGCAGGGCGGTCAGGGCGGCGTCGACCCGGGCGGCCGTCCGCCCGTCGGGGACCACGGCCAGGGCGCCGCGGCCGGAGGCGAGGGTGGCCGCCATGGCACGGGCCAGCTCGTCGGCCCAGCCGGGGCCGGGCAGGGCGGTCCACACCGCGCGGGGGGTACCGCCGCCGGCCAGGGCGCGCAGGAAGGCGGGCCCGGCGCCGTACCGGGTCCAGCCGCCGGGTTCGGGCGGGGCGGGCGGGGGCAGCGGGTCCGGGGAGGGCTTGGCCTCGGCGCGGGCGTTGCGCGGGGGCAGGGCCAGTTGGAGGACGTCGGCCAGGCTGCCCGCGTACCGGTCGGCGACGGCCCGGGCCAGGGCCAGCATGCGGGGGCCGAGGACCACCTCGGGCGAGACGACCTGGGCGAGGGCGGCCAGCGCCCCCTCGTAGTCCGACTCGGCGCGCCGCTCGACGATGAAGCCGTCGATGAGCCCGCCGCCCTCACGGCGGCCGCCGTGCACCCGGTGGGCGCCGGCGCCGAAGCGGACGCGGACGCGGACGCCGGGGCGGGCGGCCTCGGAGAGCTCGGCGGGGACGGCGTAGTCGAAGAGCCGGTCGAGGTGGAGGACGCCCTTGTTCACGAGGACGCGCGCCACCGGCAGCTCCTCGGCGAGCGCGGCCCCGCGCCAGGTGCGCGGCTTGGCCTTGGGCGCCTTGGCCTTCGCCTCGGCGACCATCTCCCGGATGAGCGCGAGCTGCTGCGGCGGGCCGCCGGGGCCGTCTGCGTCGGGTGCGTTCTCGCTGCTCACAGCAGCATTCTTACCAAAGGGCACCGACAGTCGGAGCCCTCCCGAGGTCTCGGCGGGCGGCGGCGGTACCGCGGTCCTTCAACACCGGGCTCGCGCCCGGCTCCAGATGAAGCCGTCACCCCTCGCACCGGGAGGGCGCGTGCAGCCTATGCGGGGCGGGCCGGGGCCGCAACGCGATACCGCCCCGGACCTGCGGGTCCGGGGCGGTATCGGGTGGAGCGGGGTGCCGCTTACAGACCGGCGGCGGCGCGCAGGGCGTCGACGCGGTCGGTGCGCTCCCAGGTGAAGTCGGGGAGCTCGCGGCCGAAGTGGCCGTAGGCGGCGGTCTGCGCGTAGATCGGGCGCAGCAGGTCGAGGTCGCGGATGATGGCGGCCGGGCGGAGGTCGAAGACCTCGCCGATCGCGTCCTCGATCTTCTGCACGTCGACCTTGGCGGTGCCGAAGGTCTCGACGAACAGGCCGACGGGCTCGGCCTTGCCGATCGCGTACGCGACCTGGACCTCGCAGCGGGCCGCGAGGCCGGCGGCGACGACGTTCTTGGCGACCCAGCGCATGGCGTACGCGGCCGAGCGGTCCACCTTCGACGGGTCCTTGCCGGAGAAGGCGCCGCCGCCGTGGCGGGCCATGCCGCCGTACGTGTCGATGATGATCTTGCGGCCGGTCAGGCCGGCGTCGCCCATCGGGCCGCCGATCTCGAAACGCCCGGTCGGGTTCACCAGCAGCCGGTAGCCCTCGGTGTCCAGCTTGATGCCGTCCTCGACGAGCTGCGCGAGCACGTGCTCGACGACGAACTCGCGGATGTCGGGGGCGAGCAGCGAGTCCAGGTCGATGTCCGCCGCGTGCTGCGTGGACACGACGACCGTGTCCAGGCGCACGGCCTTGTCGCCGTCGTACTCGATGGTGACCTGGGTCTTGCCGTCGGGGCGCAGGTACGGGATGGTCCCGTTCTTGCGGACCTCGGACAGGCGCCGCGAGAGCCGGTGCGCGATGTGGATCGGCAGCGGCATCAGCTCGGGGGTCTCGTCGCAGGCGTAGCCGAACATCAGGCCCTGGTCGCCGGCGCCCTGCTTGTCGAGCTCGTCCTCGTCGCCCTCGACACGCGACTCGTAGGCCGTGTCGACACCCTGGGCGATGTCCGGGGACTGCGCGCCGATGGACACCGAGACGCCGCAGGAGGCGCCGTCGAAGCCCTTCTTCGAGGAGTCATAGCCGATCTCGAGGATCTTGTCGCGGACGAGCTGGGCGATCGGGGCGTACGCCTTCGTCGTCACCTCGCCCGCGATGTGCACCAGGCCGGTGGTGATGAGGGTCTCCACGGCCACGCGCGAGGTCGGGTCCTCGGTGAGGAGGGCGTCGAGGATCGTGTCGCTGATCTGGTCAGCGATCTTGTCGGGGTGACCCTCGGTCACGGACTCCGAGGTGAACAGACGACGGGACACAATGCTCCCTGGGGTTGCAGCGGCTGCTGGCTGATCATTTGGCGGAACGATACCGGGGGCTGCGCCCGGTCACGTTCCAGATGCAGTTTATCGGTCGCCACCGTTCGCCGGACCACCCGTCTCGCCTTATGGGAGCCGTGTGACCTGCGGCACTCCATTCTGACGTACGGATTTCCCGGCGAGAAGAGAAACGCTCAGGCGCGTCGGAGCTCGCTCGGGGGTGCGAGCCGCGGCGCGACCTGGTCCCAAATGACATCCGCCAGGGCTTCCTTCGGACCATGGGGAACCTGCACCTCGCCACCATCGGAGGCCAGGATGACGGCTTCGTTCTCCTCAGATCCGAAGGTCTTGCTCGCGCCGACCTCGTTGACGACGAGGAGGTCGCAGCCCTTGCGGCGGAGCTTGGCCCGGCCGTTGTCGAGCACGTCGTCCGTCTCGGCGGCGAATCCGACCACGACCTGACCCTTCAGGGCCCGCTCGGCGGAGATCTCGGCGAGCACGTCCGGGTTGCGCACGAGCGCCACCGGGTCGGGCTCCCGCCCCTCCTGCTTCTTGATCTTGCCGTCGGCGTACGCGGCGGGCCGGAAGTCGGCCACGGCGGCGGCCATCACCACGGCGTCGGCGTCGGCGGCCGCCGCCAGCACCGCCTCGCGCAGCTGGAGGGCCGTGCCCACGCGTACGACGTCCGCCCCGGCGGGGTCGGCCAGCGCGGTGTTGGCGGCCACCAGGGTGACCCGGGCCCCGCGCGCCACGGCGGTGCGGGCCAGCGCGTAGCCCTGCTTGCCCGAGGAGCGGTTGCCGAGGAAGCGGACCGGGTCCAGGGGCTCGCGGGTGCCGCCCGCGCTGATGACCACGTGCCGTCCGGCCAGGTCGGGGGCGGCGGCGCCGCGCGCGAGGACGGCCCGGCAGACCTCGAAGATCTCCTCGGGGTCGGGGAGCCGGCCCTTGCCGGTGTCCTTGCCGGTCAGGCGGCCGACGGCGGGCTCGATGACCACCGCGCCGCGGCGGCGCAGGGTGGCGACGTTCTCCTGGGTGGCGGGGTGCTCCCACATCTCGGTGTGCATCGCGGGGGCGAAGACCACCGGGCAGCGGGCGGTGAGCAGGGTGTTGGTGAGGAGGTCGTCGGCCAGGCCGTGGGCGGCCTTGGCCAGCATGTCGGCGGTGGCCGGGGCGACGACCACGAGGTCGGCGCCCTGGCCGATCCGCACGTGGGGCACCTCGTTCACGCTCTCCCAGACCTCGGTGGAGGCCGGGTTGCCGGAGAGCGCCGCCCAGGTGGCCTCGCCGACGAAGTTCAGGGAGGCGGCGGTGGGCACCACCCGCACCTCGTGCCCGGACTCGGTCAGCCGGCGCAGCAGCTCGCACGCCTTGTAGGCGGCGATGCCGCCGCTGACTCCCAGCACGACCTTCGGCTTGTCCACTGCTTCTCCCGTGATCGGTTGCGTCCGTACCTATGACACACCACAGGCCCGGCAGCCGTGCTGCCGGGCCTGTGGTGTGCGATGTGCGTGCCTTACTGGGCCGGGGCCTCGATGGCCTCGGAGGTCAGCAGACCCGCGTTGATCTCGCGCAGGGCGATCGAGAGCGGCTTCTCGTGGACGTGAGTGTCCACCAGCGGGCCGACGTACTCCAGCAGGCCCTCACCGAGCTGCGAGTAGTACGCGTTGATCTGACGCGCACGCTTGGCCGCGTAGATCACGAGGCTGTACTTCGAGTCAGTGGCCTCGAGCAGCTCGTCGATCGGCGGGTTGATGATGCCCTCGGGCGCGGTGATGGAAGAGGACACGCTCTACCTTCCGAAGATGGATAAAAGATCAGACAACTTCCATCAAGGCTAGCAGCTCACGTGCTACGTCCTCGACGGAGGTGTTGACCAGGGTGGTGTCGAACTCGGACTCGGCAGCGAGTTCGACCTTGGCGGTGTCGAGCCGGCGCTCGATGACCTCCGCGGTCTCGGTGCCCCGGCCGGTGAGCCGGCGGACCAGCTCGTCCCAGCTCGGCGGGGCGAGGAAGACCAGCTGTGCCTCCGGCATCGACTCGCGGACGAGCCGGGCGCCCTGGAGGTCGATCTCCAGGAGGACCGGTTCGCCGTTGTCGAGGCGTTCCAGTACCGCGCCGCGCGGTGTGCCGTAGCGGTTGCCCGCGAACTCGGCCCACTCCAGCAGCTCGCCGTTGGCGATCAGCTTGTCGAACTCGTCGTCGTTGACGAAGAAGTACTGGACTCCGTGTCGCTCACCGGGCCGCGGCTTGCGGGTGGTGGCCGACACCGAGAGCCAGACCTCGGGGTGGACCTTGCGCATATGCGCGACGACCGTGCTCTTGCCGACCCCCGAGGGGCCGGAGAGCACGGTCAGCCGCGGACGAACCTCTGCTGCCATAGAGCGATTATCCAGGTTCTCGGGACTGCCTGAGAACGCCGGGAGAACTTCGGGCGACGCCTCAGGCGCCGCTACCGCCGAACTCACGCTCCAGAGAGGCGATCTGGTTGGAGCCGAGACCTCGGACACGCCGGGACTCGGAGATGCCGAGGCGCTCCATGATCTGCTTGGCGCGGACCTTGCCGACGCCGGGCAGCGACTCGAGAAGGGCGGAGACCTTCATCTTGCCGATGACGTCGTTCTCCTGGCCCGTCTTGATGACGTCGTGGAGAGAGGCGCCGGAGTGCTTGAGTCGATTCTTCACCTCGGCCCGCTCCCGGCGAGCCGCGGCGGCCTTTTCGAGCGCTGCTGCGCGCTGTTCAGGGGTAAGGGGCGGAAGAGCCACGCCTACGTCACCTCGGATGTCGAACTGTCGGATACGGACCGGCGGGGAGCCCTCGGGCACCACGCCGGGCGAGCTCCCGAACAGCGATGGAACTCGTTCGCTGCGCGTTCACTCTGGTCGGAGACTAGCGGCCAAGGCCGCTCCAGTCAGCGAGAACGGACGAAAAGTCCTGGTCAGCCTCCACTGAACCGTACATCACGGACATACCACCCCGGTTTTGTCCGGGGAAAGACGTTCGATTTTCGTCAGCCCGTGCCCGGTGGGTGCTCCGCGCCGGTCCGCGACCCGTCCGCTCAGACCGCCACGGCCTCGCGGATCTCGTCCGCGAACCGCTTCGCGGAGGCCCGCAGGGCGGCGGTGTCCGGCCCGTGCTTGAGGACGCCTCGAGAGACGTTCGGGACGACGTTGCCCACGGCCGCGCCGAAGACCGCCGGGAGGTCCGCCGCGGTCGCGCCCTGGGCGCCGATGCCGGGGGCCAGCAGGGGGCCGTTGATGTCCAGGTCGAAGGAGGACAGGTCGCCCAGGGTGGCGCCGACCACCGCGCCGAAGGAGCCCATCGGCTCCGCCCCGGCGTTCTCCGCCGCCAGGTGCGCCAGCATGGTCGCCCCGATGGAGCGGCCGTCCTCGCGCACGGCCCGCTGGACCTCGGCGCCCTCCGGGTTGGAGGTGAGGGCCAGCACGAAGAGCCCGGCGCCGGACTCGCGGGCCAGGTCCACGGCCGGCTTCAGCGAGCCGTAGCCCAGGTACGGGGAGACCGTCAGCGCGTCCGAGAACAGCGGGGAGGACGGGTCCAGGAAGGCGGAGGCGTACGCGGCCATCGTGGAGCCGATGTCCCCGCGCTTGGCGTCCATCACCACCAGGGTCCCGGCCGCCCGGGCGTCCGCCACGGTCCGCTCCAGCACCGCCACGCCGCGCGAGCCGAACCGCTCGAAGAAGGCGGCCTGCGGCTTGAAGACCGCCACCGAATCGGCGAGCGCCTCCACCACCGTGCGGGAGAACCGCTCCAGGCCCGCGATGTCGTCCGCCAGGCCCCAGGAGTCCAGCAGGGCGGCGTGCGGGTCGATGCCGACGCACAGGGGGCCGCGCGCGTCCATCGCGGCCCGCAGACGGGCTCCGAAGGGGGTCAGAGGGGTCTGGGAGGTCACTGGGCGGCCTTTCGGGTCTCGGCGCCCACGGCCTCGGCCAGGGTCGCGTACGGGCTGGCGGCCAGGCGTGCGGCGAGGCCCTTGTGGATGGCGCGGGCGTAGAACGGGCCCTCGTAGATGAAGGCGCTGTAGCCCTGGATCAGGGTGGCGCCCGCCAGGATGCGCTGCCAGGCGTCCTCGGCGTTCTCGATGCCGCCGACGCCGACCAGGGTGATCCGGTCGCCCACGCGGGCGTACAGGCGGCGCAGGACCTCCAGGGAGCGCTCCTTGACGGGGGCGCCGGACAGCCCGCCGGTCTCCTGGACCAGGGCGGGGTCGGACTTCAGGCCCAGGCCCTCGCGGGCGATGGTGGTGTTGGTGGCGATGATGCCGTCCAGGCCCAGCTCCAGGGCCAGGTCGGCGACGGCGTCCACGTCCTCGTCGGCCAGGTCCGGGGCGATCTTGACCAGCAGCGGGACGCGGCGGCCGGTGACCGACCGGTCGGCGGCCTCGCGCACGGCGGTCAGCAGCGGGCGGAGGGACTCCGTGGCCTGGAGGTTGCGCAGGCCCGGGGTGTTGGGCGAGGAGACGTTGACGACGAGGTAGTCCGCGTGCCGGGCGAGGCGCTCGGTGGAGACCACGTAGTCGGCGGCGGCCTCGGCCTCCGGGACCACCTTGGTCTTGCCGATGTTGACGCCGACCACGGTCTTGAAGACCGGGTTGCGGGCCGCCAGGCGGGCCGCGACGGCCTCGGAGCCCTCGTTGTTGAAGCCCATGCGGTTGATCAGCGCGCGGTCGGGGACCAGGCGGAAGAGCCGCTTCTTGGGGTTGCCGGGCTGGGCCTGGCCGGTGACCGTGCCGATCTCGACGTGGTCGAAGCCGAGCATGGCCATGCCGTCGATGGCGACGGCGTTCTTGTCGAAGCCGGCGGCGAGCCCGAAGGGGCCGTGCATGCGCAGGCCCAGGGCCTCCGTGCGCAGCCCCTCGTAGCGCGGGGCCAGGGCCGCGGCGACGAAGGTGCGCAGCACCGGGGTACGGGCGGCGAGGCGGATCCAGCGGAAGGCCGTGTAGTGCGCCCGCTCGGGGTCCATCCGCTTGAAGACGAGCTCGAAGAACAGTTTGTACATCGTCCGGTTTATCCCTTGCATCCCTTGTGTGCTCGGAAGGACCTCATGAAAGGGGGGACACCGGTCGCTCTGGCCGGTGTCCCCCCTTTCGTACGGGCTGCTAGTCGCGGGAGGCGTTCAGGTGCTTCGCGTGCTCCTGGAGGGAGCGCACGCCCACCTCGCCGCGACCGAGCGCCTCGATGCCCTGGACGGCGGCGGCGAGCGCCTGGACCGTCGTCAGGCACGGGACGCCGCGCGCCACGGCCGCCGTACGGATCTCATAGCCGTCGAGGCGGCCGCCGGTGCCGTACGGGGTGTTGACGATCAGGTCGACCTGGCCGTCGTGGATCAGCTGGACGATGGTCTTCTCGCCGTCCGGGCCCTCGCCCTCGCTGAGCTTGCGCACGATGGTGGCGTTGATGCCGTTGCGGCGCAGCACCTCCGCGGTGCCGGAGGTCGCCATCAGCTCGAAGCCGTGGGCGACCAGCTCGCGCGCCGGGAAGATCATCGAGCGCTTGTCGCGGTTGGCGACCGAGATGAAGGCGCGGCCCTTGGTCGGCAGCGGGCCGTAGGCGCCGGCCTGGGACTTGGCGTAGGCCGTGCCGAACACCGAGTCGATGCCCATGACCTCGCCGGTGGAGCGCATCTCCGGGCCGAGGACCGTGTCGACGCCGCGGCCGTGGATGTCGCGGAAGCGCGACCACGGCATGACGGCCTCCTTGACGGAGATCGGCGCGTCCAGCGGCAGGGTGCCGCCGTCGCCCTCCTTGGGGAGCATGCCCTCGGCGCGCAGCTCGGCGATGGTGGCG
The DNA here is from genome assembly GCF_003634815.1 of Streptomyces sp. 3211.6. Classification (NCBI taxonomy): domain Bacteria; kingdom Bacillati; phylum Actinomycetota; class Actinomycetes; order Kitasatosporales; family Streptomycetaceae; genus Streptomyces; species Streptomyces sp. 3211.6. Next base: position 1,718,386 of record NZ_RBXC01000001.1, read on the forward strand.
CCGAGCCCGATGCGGGCGGCGGCCTTCGCCAGCGGGACGGCGGTGGCCTTCGAGGTGAAGGGCACGGTCCGGGAGGCGCGCGGGTTGGCCTCCAGGACGTAGAGGATGTCGCCCGCCATCGCGAACTGGATGTTGATCAGGCCGCGGACGCCGACGCCCTTGGCGATGGCCTCCGTGGAGGCGCGCAGGCGCTTGATGTCGTAGCCGCCGAGGGTGATCGGGGGCAGGGCGCAGGCCGAGTCGCCGGAGTGGATGCCGGCTTCCTCGATGTGCTCCATCACGCCGCCGAGGTAGAGCTCCTCGCCGTCGTAGAGGGCGTCCACGTCGATCTCGATGGCGTCGTCGAGGAACCGGTCGACCAGCACGGGGCGGGTCGGGGAGATCTCGGTCGACTCCGCGATGTACGACTCCAGGCGGGTCTCGTCGTAGACGATCTCCATGCCGCGGCCGCCGAGCACGTAGGACGGGCGGACGAGGACCGGGTAGCCGATCTCGTCGGCGATCGCCTTCGCGCCCGCGAAGGTGGTGGCGGTGCCGTGCTTGGGGGCGGGCAGGCCGGCCTCGGCCAGGACGCGGCCGAAGGCGCCGCGGTCCTCGGCGGCGTGGATGGCCTCGGGCGAGGTGCCGACGACGGGGACGCCGTTGTCCTTGAGGGCCTGGGCGAGACCGAGGGGGGTCTGGCCGCCGAGCTGGACGACGACGCCGGCGATGGGGCCGGCCAGCGACTCGGCGTGGACGATCTCCAGCACGTCTTCGAGCGTCAGCGGCTCGAAGTACAGGCGGTCGGAGGTGTCGTAGTCCGTGGAGACGGTCTCGGGGTTGCAGTTGACCATCACGGTCTCGTAGCCGGCGTCGCTGAGGGCGAAGGAGGCGTGGACGCAGGAGTAGTCGAACTCGATGCCCTGGCCGATGCGGTTCGGGCCGGAGCCCAGGATGATCACCGCGGGCTTGGTGCGCGGGGCGACCTCGGACTCCTCGTCGTAGGACGAGTAGAAGTACGGGGTCTTCGCGGCGAACTCGGCGGCGCAGGTGTCGACCGTCTTGTAGACCGGGCGGACGCCGAGGGCGTGGCGGACCTCGCGGACGACGTCCTCGCGCAGGCCGCGGATCTCGGCGATCTGGGCGTCGGAGAAGCCGTGGCGCTTGGCCTCGGCCAGGATCTCGGGCTCCAGCTTCTCGACGGAGCCGAGCTCGTCCGCGATCTCCTTGATCAGGAAGAGCTGGTCGACGAACCACGGGTCGATCTTCGTGGCCTCGAACACCTCCTCCTGGGTGGCACCGGCACGGATGGCCTGCATGACGGTGTTGATGCGGCCGTCGGTCGGGCGGACCGCGACGCGCAGCAGCTCCTCCTTGTCGCCGGGCTCGCCGACGAAGGTGAACTGCGAGCCCTTCTTCTCCAGGGAGCGCAGGGCCTTCTGGAGGGCCTCGGTGAAGTTGCGGCCGATGGCCATGGCCTCGCCCACCGACTTCATGGTGGTGGTGAGGGTGGCGTCGGCGGCCGGGAACTTCTCGAAGGCGAAGCGCGGGGCCTTGACGACGACGTAGTCGAGGGTCGGCTCGAAGGAGGCCGGGGTCTTCTCGGTGATGTCGTTGGGGACCTCGTCCAGCGTGTAGCCGATGGCCAGCTTGGCGGCGATCTTGGCGATCGGGAAGCCGGTGGCCTTCGACGCGAGCGCCGACGAACGGGACACGCGGGGGTTCATCTCGATGACGATGACGCGGCCGTCGTCCGGGTTGATCGCGAACTGGATGTTGCAGCCGCCGGTGTCGACGCCGACCTCGCGGATGATCGCGATGCCGATGTCGCGCAGGCGCTGGTACTCGCGGTCGGTGAGGGTCATCGCCGGGGCGACGGTGATGGAGTCGCCGGTGTGGACGCCCATCGGGTCGAAGTTCTCGATGGAGCAGACGACGACCACGTTGTCCTTGGTGTCGCGCATCAGCTCCAGCTCGTACTCCTTCCAGCCGAGGATGGACTCCTCCAGGAGGACCTCGGTGGTCGGGGAGAGCGTGAGGCCCTGTCCGGCGATGCGGCGCAGCTCGTCCTCGTCGTGGGCGAAGCCGGAGCCGGCGCCGCCCATGGTGAAGGAGGGGCGCACGACGACGGGGTAGCCGCCGAGGGTCTCGACGCCCGCCAGGACGTCGTCCATCGAGTGGCAGATGACCGAGCGGGCGGACTCGCCGTGGCCGATCTTGGCCTTGACGGCCTCGACGACGCCCTTGAAGAGGTCGCGGTCCTCGCCCTTGTTGATGGCCTCGACGTTGGCGCCGATGAGCTCGACGCCGTACTTCTCCAGGACGCCCTGCTCGTGCATGGAGATCGCGGTGTTGAGCGCGGTCTGGCCGCCGAGGGTGGGCAGGAGCGCGTCGGGGCGCTCCTTGGCGATGATCTTCTCGACGAACTCGGGGGTGATCGGCTCGACGTACGTGGCGTCGGCGATCTCCGGGTCGGTCATGATCGTCGCGGGGTTGGAGTTCACCAGGATGACCCGCAGGCCCTCGGCCTTGAGGATGCGGCAGGCCTGGGTGCCGGAGTAGTCGAACTCGGCGGCCTGGCCGATGACGATCGGGCCGGAGCCGATGACCAGGACGGACTGGATATCGGTGCGCTTAGGCACGCTCGGCCTCCATAAGGCTGACGAAGCGGTCGAAGAGGTAGGCGGCGTCGTGCGGGCCGGCTGCCGCTTCGGGGTGGTACTGGACGCTGAAGGCCGGCTGGTCGAGCAGCTGGAGGCCTTCGACGACGTTGTCGTTCAGGCAGACGTGGGAGACCTCGGCGCGGCCGAAGGGGGTCTCGGACACCTTGTCGAGGGGCGCGTCGACGGCGAAGCCGTGGTTGTGCGCGGTGACCTCGACCTTGCCGGTGGTGCGGTCCTGGACCGGCTGGTTGATGCCGCGGTGGCCGTACTTCAGCTTGTAGGTGCCGAAGCCGAGCGCGCGGCCCAGGATCTGGTTGCCGAAGCAGATGCCGAAGAGCGGGGTCTTGCGCTCCAGGACGCCCTGCATGACGGCGACGGGGCCGTCGGCGGTGGCCGGGTCGCCCGGGCCGTTGGAGAAGAACACACCGTCCGGGTTGACCGCGTACACGTCCTCGACGGTGGCGGTGGCGGGCAGCACGTGGACCTCGATGCCGCGCTCGGCCATCCGGTGCGGGGTCATGCCCTTGATGCCGAGGTCGACGGCGGCGACGGTGAAGCGCTTCTCGCCGATCGCGGGGACGACGTACGCCTCCTTGGTGGCGACCTCGGCGGAGAGGTTCGCGCCCTTCATCTGCGGCTGTGCCTGGACCTTCGCCAGCAGGGCCGCGTCGGTCGCGCCGCTGACGAGCTCCTCGCCCGAGAAGATGCCGACGCGCATGGCGCCGCGCTCGCGCAGGTGCCGGGTCAGGGCGCGGGTGTCGATGCCGCTGATGCCGACGACGCCCTGCTTGACGAGCTCCTCGTCCAGCGAGCGCTGCGAGCGCCAGTTGGACGGGATGCGTGCGGGGTCGCGCACGACGTAGCCGGAGACCCAGATGCGGGAGGACTCGGGGTCCTCGTCGTTGACGCCGGTGTTGCCCACGTGGGGGGCGGTCATCACGACGACCTGCCGGTGGTACGACGGGTCGGTGAGGGTCTCCTGGTAGCCGGTCATGCCGGTGGAGAACACGGCCTCGCCGAAGGTCTCCCCCACTGCGCCGTAGGCGCGGCCGCGGAAGATCCGGCCGTCCTCCAGGACGAGTACGGCGGGAGCTTTGGCTGCTCCCCTGGTGGAGGTCGTCATCGTTCGGCGCCTTCCGTCGTGATGGATGTGTTCATGGAGTTGATCGCCTCGACCCAGGCGGCGTGCTCGGCCGCCCGGTCGGAGCGGAATCCGGAGTCGATCAGCTTGTCGCCGTGCGCCCAGGTGACGACGAGCAGACCGCCCTCGGTGAGTACCTTGCCCGCGATTCCCTTGTCGAGGCGGGCGCCGCGCAGCTGCGGGGCCGGTACGAAGAAGTCGGTGGCACCCGGACGGACCACGTCGAGCCCCACGTCGGTGAGGGTGAGCTCCACGCGGCTGCGCACTCCCAGACCGTGGGCGACGATCCGGTCGAGCCACTGCCCGGCGGTGGTGGACCCGTGGTACCGGCCGGTCAGGGCCAGCCGGTGCTCGGGGAGGCCGCCGGGGGCGGCGGGCAGTTCCGGCAGGTCGTTCTGCAGGGCACCGCGCCATTTCCAGCCCTGCCGCATCAGCCAGTAGACGAAGGCGATGAAGACGAGCAGACCGATCACCCACGCGATGCGCGCGCCCCAGTCCGTCACCTCCGCCGACTGTCGTTCGGCGGCCTCGGCGGCCAGTTGGATCACTGCAGGTGTCACGCGAGCTTCCCGTCCACGACCGTTGCGCGGCCCCGCAGGAAGGTGTGGGTGACGCGCCCCGGCAGCTCGCGGCCCTCGTAGGGCGTGTTGCGGCTGCGGGAGGCGAAGTGTGCGGGGTCCACGAGACCACGGTACGAGGTATCGACCAAGGTCAGGTTCGCGGGTTCACCTGCCGAGACGGGCCGGCCGTGCTGGTGGGACAGGCCGCCGATGCGGGCGGGGGCGAAGGACATGCGCTCGGCGACGCCGGCCCAGTCCAGCATCCCGGTCTCCACCATCGTCTGCTGGACGACGGAGAGCGCGGTCTCCAGGCCCACCATGCCCATGGCGGCGGCGGCCCACTCGCAGTCCTTGTCCTCGTGCGGGTGCGGGGCGTGGTCGGTGGCGACGATGTCGATCGTGCCGTCGGCGAGCGCCTCGCGCAGGGCCATCACGTCGCGCTCGGTGCGCAGCGGCGGGTTGACCTTGTAGACCGGGTTGTACGAGCGCACCAGCTCGTCGGTGAGGAGCAGGTGGTGCGGGGTGACCTCGGCGGTGACGTCGATGCCGCGGGACTTGGCCCAGCGGACGATCTCGACGGAGCCGGCGGTGGAGAGGTGGCAGATGTGCACGCGGGAGCCGACGTGCTCGGCGAGGAGGACGTCGCGGGCGATGATCGACTCCTCGGCGACGGCCGGCCAGCCACCGAGGCCGAGCTCCGCGGAGACGGTGCCCTCGTTCATCTGGGCGCCCTCGGTGAGGCGGGGCTCCTGGGCGTGCTGGGCGACGACGCCGCCGAAGGCCTTCACGTACTCCAGGGCGCGGCGCATGATCACGGCGTCGTCCACGCACTTGCCGTCGTCGGAGAAGACGGTGACGCGGGCGGCGGACTCGTGCATGGCGCCCAGCTCGGAGAGCTGCTTGCCCTCCAGGCCGACGGTGACGGCGCCGATGGGCTGCACGTCGCAGTAGCCGGACTCCTTGCCCAGGCGCCACACCTGCTCGACGACACCGGCGGTGTCGGCGACGGGGAAGGTGTTGGCCATGGCGAAGACGGCGGTGTAGCCGCCGGAGGCGGCGGCGCGGGTGCCGGTCAGGACGGTCTCGGAGTCCTCGCGGCCGGGCTCGCGCAGGTGGGTGTGGAGGTCGACGAGACCCGGGAGGAGGACCTGGCCGGCGGCCTCGATGACGGTGTCGACGCCCTCGGCGGAGAGCCCGGCTCCGACCTCGGCGATGGTCTCGCCGTCGATCAGGACGTCCTGCGCCTCGCCGCCGAGGACCTGCGCACCGCGGATAAGGATCTTGCTCATGGTTACTTGTTCTCCTCGGTGCGGGCGGCGGTGCTGGTGGTGACGGCGGGCTCGGAGCCTCCGAGCAGCAGGTACAGGACGGCCATGCGGATGGAGACGCCGTTGGCGACCTGCTCGACGACCGTGCAGCGGTCGGAGTCGGCGACCTCGGCGGTGATCTCCATGCCGCGGACCATGGGGCCGGGGTGCATCACGATGGCGTGCTCGGGCATCCGGGCCATGCGGGCGCCGTCCAGGCCGTAGCGGCGGGAGTACTCGCGCTCGGTCGGGAAGAAGGCGGCGTTCATCCGCTCGCGCTGGACGCGCAGCATCATGACCGCGTCGGACTTCGGCAGCACCTCGTCCAGGCTGTACGAGACCTCGCAGGGCCAGTTCTCGACGCCGACCGGCACCAGGGTGGGCGGGGCCACCAGGGTGACCTCGGCGCCGAGGGTGTGCAGCAGGTCGACGTTGGAGCGGGCCACGCGGCTGTGGAGGACGTCGCCGACGATGGTGATCCGGCGGCCGTCGAGGCCCTTGCCGAGACCGGCGTCGCGGCCGACCAGGCGGCGGCGCATGGTGAAGGCGTCGAGCAGGGCCTGTGTGGGGTGCTGGTGGGTGCCGTCGCCGGCGTTGATCACCGGGGCGTCGATCCAGCCGGAGTTGGCGAGCCGGTAGGGGGCGCCGGAGGCGTGGTGGCGGATGACGACCGCGTCGACGCCCATGGCCTCCAGGGTCTGGGCGGTGTCCTTGAGGGACTCGCCCTTGGAGACGCTGGAGCCCTTCGCGGCGAAGTTGATGACGTCGGCGGAGAGGCGCTTCTCGGCGGCTTCGAAGGAGATCCGGGTGCGGGTCGAGTCCTCGAAGAACAGGTTGCAGATCGTGCGGCCGCGCAGGGTGGGCAGCTTCTTTATCGGCCGGTCGGCGACGCGCGCCATCTCCTCGGCGGTGTCGAGGATGAGGACGGCGTCGTCGCGCGTGAGGTCGGCGGCCGAGATGAGGTGGCGCTTCATCTGGGTGCTCCGTAAGTCGGGAGGAGGGCAGGCAGACGGGGCTGACGGTGGTGCGGGCAGGGCAGGCCGGGGCACGGACCCCGCAGCGGGGCCCGGTACCGGGGTGGCTACTGCGCTGCTGCCTGGACGGTCCGCTGGCCGAGCAGCACGGCGTCGCGGCCGTCCTCCTCCAGGAGCTGGACCTTGACGGTCTCCCGCAGCGAGGTGGGCAGGTTCTTGCCCACGTAGTCGGCGCGGATCGGAAGTTCGCGGTGGCCGCGGTCGACGAGGACCGCGAGCTGGACGGCGCGGGGGCGGCCGAGGTCGCCGAGCGCGTCGAGGGCGGCGCGGATGGTGCGGCCGGAGAAGAGGACGTCGTCGACGAGGACCACGAGGCGGCCGTCGATGTCGTCGCCGGGGATCTCGGTGCGGCCGATGGCCCGGGCGGGCTTCATCCGCAGGTCGTCCCGGTACATGGTGATGTCGAGCGAGCCGACCGGGATCTTCGTCCCGGTGATCTCCTCGAGCTTGGCGGCCAGCCGGCGGGCGAGGTACACGCCGCGGGTGGGGATGCCGAGGAGCACCACGTCGTCGGCGCCCTTGGCGCGTTCGACGATCTCGTGGGCGATACGGGTCAGCACCCGGGCGATGTCCTGCGCCTCCAGTACGGGGCGCATCGCTTCATCGGGAGAGACCTGGGAAACCTGGCTGTCCATGAAAAGGACCTCCTTCTCCGCCTCACGGGACGGACCTTAAAGGACGTCTGATGTACGCCGTCCACGGTACCAGGGCCCGGCGGACACCCGCGCACCGAGGCCCTGCGCTCCCCCTCGTACGAGGGGGTCGATGACCATTCGGCTTGACGCATCCACGTAACGCTGCGTAACCTCACAGTGAGTTACCAGCCGCGCGGCGGAGCCGCACGTCACAGCGTCCGGGAGCGTTATGTCCAGCGAATACGCCAAACAGCTCGGGGCCAAGCTCCGCGCCATCCGCACCCAGCAGGGCCTCTCCCTCCACGGTGTCGAGGAGAAGTCCCAGGGCCGTTGGAAGGCCGTGGTGGTCGGTTCTTACGAGCGCGGGGACCGCGCCGTGACCGTCCAGCGCCTCGCCGAGCTGGCGGACTTCTACGGGGTTCCGGTCCAGGAGCTGCTCCCGGGCACGACCCCGGGCGGGGCCGCCGAGCCGCCGCCGAAGCTCCGCCTCGACCTGGAGCGCCTGGCGGGCGTGCCCGCCGAGAAGGCCGGCCCGCTCCAGCGTTACGCCGCGACCATCCAGAGCCAGCGCGGCGACTACAACGGCAAGGTGCTGTCGATCCGCCAGGACGACCTGCGCACCCTGGCCGTCATCTACGACCAGTCCCCCTCGGTCCTGACCGAGCAGCTGATCAGCTGGGGCGTCCTGGACGCCGACGCGCGCCGCGCCGTGGCCCACGAGGACATCTAGTCCCCCGGCCGCTCCGGCCACCAGCAGAAACGTACCGGCGGGTGCCGGGGCCCCAGGGTCCCGGCACCCGCCGGTTTTCGTGCGCCCGCACCCGGCGGGCATACGGAAGGGCCCGCGACGCGGACGTCGCGGGCCCTTCCGTATGTGCGGTGCGCTCGTCAGCCCTCGCCGCGGCGCAGGCTCGGCTTCAGGTCCTTGAAGCGGGCCAGCAGGCCGTTGACGAAGGCCGGCGAGTCGTCCGTGGAGAACTCCTTCGCCAGCTGCACCGCCTCGTCGATCGCCACGGCGTCCGGGGTCTCGTCGACCCAGATCAGCTCGTAGGCGCCCAGCCGCAGGATGTTCCGGTCGACGACCGGCATGCGGTCGAGCTCCCAGTCCACGGCGTAGGTGACGATCAGGTCGTCGATGCGGTTCACCTTCTCGGCGTAGCCCTCGACGAGGTCCATCGTGAAGGCGCTGACCGGCGGCTGCCGGACGTCCGCATTCGCGTGCCGGATCCAGTCCGCGAGGACCTCGCGCACGGGCACGCCGCGCTGGTCGGCCTCGAAGAGGATCTGGAAGGCGCGCTTGCGCGCGTTGCTCCGGGCAGCCACGGTTAGCTGTTCACCCGGCCGAGGTAGTCGGAGGTGCGGGTGTCGACCTTGATCTTCTCGCCGGTGGTGACGAAGAGCGGGACCTGGATCTCGTGGCCGGTCTCCAGCGTGGCGGGCTTGGTGCCGCCGGTGGAGCGGTCGCCCTGGACGCCCGGGTCGGTGTGGGAGATGGTCAGCTCGACGGCGGCCGGGAGCTCGACGTAGAGCACCTCGCCCTCGTGCTGCGCGACCGAGGCGGTGAAGCCCTCGATGAGGAAGTTGGCGGCGTCGCCGACGGCCTTGCGGTCGACCATCAGCTGGTCGTAGGTCTGCATGTCCATGAAGACGAAGTAGTCGCCGTCCATGTACGAGAACTGCATGTCGCGGCGGTCGATGGTGGCCGTCTCGACCTTCACACCGGCGTTGAAGGTCTTGTCGACGACCTTGCCCGAGAGCACGTTCTTGAGCTTGGTGCGCACGAAGGCCGGGCCCTTGCCGGGCTTGACGTGCTGGAACTCGACGACGGACCAGAGCTGGTCACCGTCGAGCTTGAGCACCATGCCGTTCTTGAGGTCGTTCGTGGAAGCCACGGTTGCGGAATCTCCTGCACTGGAAGACCAGGGAGGCGCACACGGCCCGGCACAGCGGACTACAGTGCGAGCAGCTCCTTGGTCGTAATGGTGAGTAGCTCGGGACCGCCGTCCGCCTCGGGGCGCACGACGAGCGTGTCATCGATCCGGACACCTCCCCGGCCGGGGAGGTGAACCCCCGGTTCGACGGTGACCGGCACGCAAGCGTCCAGTTTACCCATTGCCGTAGGTGCAAGCTGCGGGTCCTCGTCGTTTTCGAGGCCGACCCCGTGTCCCATGCACCCCGCCAGTTCCTCGCCGTAGCCCGCCGAGTCCAGCACGGACCGGGCGGCATGGTCGACTTCGCGGTAGGCGGCGCCGGGCAGCAGCGCCTCCCGGCCGGCCCGCTGGGCGGCGAAGACCAGGTCGTACAGCTCGATCTGCCAGTCGGCCGGAGTGGTGCCGATCACGAAGGTGCGGCCGATCTCGCAGCGGTAGCCCCGGTAGTTCGCGCCGAGGCAGACGGACAGGAAGTCGCCCTCCTCCACCCGCCGGTCCGAGGGCCGGTGGCGGGAGCGGCCGGAGTGCGGGCCGGTGCCGACGGAGGTCGGGAAGGCGGGACCGTCCGCCCCGTGGTCGACCAGCCTGCGTTCCAGCTCCAGGGCCAGGTGGCGTTCGGTGCGCCCGACCAGGATCGACTCCAGCAGCTCCCCGAGGGCCTGGTCGGCGATCTCGGCGGCGATGCGCAGGCAGGCGATCTCCTCCTCGTCCTTGACCAGCCGCTGCTGTTCCACGGCGGTGCCCAGGTCGGCGAGCCGCAGCCGGGGCGCGACGGAGCTGACGGCGCGGTGCCGGGCGACGGTGAGGTGGTGCTCCTCGACGGCGAGGGTGTCCGCCCGCGCGGCGGCGGCGCGGTCGGCCGCGGCCACCGCCGGATCGGCCCCGGGGCCGCCCAGCAGGCTGAGCGTCAGCCCCTCGTCCAGGCGTCCTTCCTCGGCCTCGCCGGTGGGGGCGGACGCGCAGAAGAGCTCGTCGGCGGCGGGCCCGACCAGCAGGACGGCGCCCAGCGGGGACGCCCCGGTGAGGTAGCGGACGTTCGCCGGACGCGTGATCAGGGCAGCGGAGTTGCCCGCGGCGGCGCAGCGCTCGCGGAGCAGGCCCCTGCGGGCCGCGTACACGTCTGACATGTCTTCGAGCCTACGAGCGCCCCGCGCATCCGGCCCGGCGAGCGCGTCCGGACGGGCCCGCGCCCGGCCTCCCCCGCGGCCCCTACCAGCGCGGAGGGCTCGCCAGGGCCCGCGCCAGGGCCTCGTCCAGGGCCCGCGCGGTGGCTTCCACGTCGAGGTGGGAGTTGTCGATGATCGGCAGCCCGGAGCCGTACCAGCCGGCCATCCGGCCGTGGATGCGGGCGACCTCCTCGTCGGACAGCCGCCGGTTGCCGGAGCGGGCGGCGTTGCGGTCGAGGACGATCTCCAGGCCCGGGAGCAGGACGACGGGCAGCAGGGCGGGCCCCACGTGGCGCTTCCAGCCGCCGAGGCCGACCACGGGCCGGTCCGGGAAGACGGCGTCGTCCAGGATGCAGGAGATGCCGTTGGCCAGGAAGTTGCGGGCGGCGAAGCCGCAGGTGCGGCGGGCGAGGCGGTACTGGGCCTCGGAGTGGTCGTTCCAGCCGGCCTGCGGGTCCGCGAAGCCCGAGCGGACCCATTCGCGGACGTCGTCCAGGCTGATGTGCGCGGTGGGCACCGGGCGGGTCGCCGCCCAGTGCCGGGCCACGGTGGTCTTGCCGGCGCCCGCCGGGCCGATGAGCAGCACGGCGAGCGTGGCACCGCCCGTCCCCGCGGCGGGGGGAGCGGCCGGCGCGGCCGCGGCGGGGGGCAGCGGGATGTGCCCGGTCGCCTCGGGCACCGGGGGCGCCGGCCAGCCCTGCGCGGGGGGTATCGGCGGGGGCGGGGGCGGCGCCGGGTGCTGTCCCGGCGGGCCCCAGCCCCCCACTCCGTGCTGCATCCGCGCCACTCCGTCTCGTTCAGGCGACTGATGCGAGAACGTTATCTCAGCCCGTGACCTCTTCGGCCAGCGCGCGCAGCGCCAGCCGGTAGGAGCCCAGGCCGAAGCCCGCGACGGTGCCGGTCGCCACGGCCGCGATGACCGAGGTGTGCCGGAACTCCTCCCGGGCGTACGGGTTGGAGATGTGCACCTCGATCAGCGGGGCGGTGCGCTGCGCGGCCGCGTCCCGCATGGCGTACGAGTAGTGCGTGAAGGCGCCCGGGTTGATCACGACCGGGATCTTGCCGTCCGCCGCCTCGTGCAGCCAGCGCACGAGCTCGCCCTCGTCGTTGGTCTCGCGGACCTCGACGTCGAAGCCGAGTTCGGCGCCCAGGGTGCGGCAGCTCTCGACCAGGCCGGCGTACGAGGTGGCCCCGTACACGTCGGGCTCGCGGGAGCCGAGCCGGCCCAGGTTCGGGCCGTTCAGCACCAGGACGGGGCGGCTCACGCCGACACCTCGCCGTACGCGGCGATCAGGTGGGCCGGGTCGGGGCCCTCCAGGACGGTCGGCTTGCCCAGCCCGTCGAGGACGATGAAGCGCAGCAGGTTGCCGCGGGACTTCTTGTCGACCTGCATGGTCTGGAGCAGCTTGGTCCACTGGTCGCCGCGGTAGGTCAGCGGCAGGCCGACGGAGGCGAGGACGGACTTGTGGCGGTCGGCCGTGGCGTCGTCCAGGCGTCCGGCGAGGCGGCCGAGTTCGGCGGCGAAGACCATGCCGACGGAGACGGCCGCGCCGTGGCGCCACTTGTAGCGCTCGTTCTTCTCGATGGCGTGCGCGAGGGTGTGGCCGTAGTTGAGGATCTCCCGCAGGCCCGACTCCTTGAGGTCGCTGGAGACCACGTCGGCCTTGACCTGGATGGAGCGGACGATCAGCTCGGCCGTGTGCGGGCCGGCGGGCGTGCGGGCCGCCGCCGGATCCTCCTCGATCAGGTCGAGGATCACCGGGTCGGAGATGAAACCGGCCTTGATGATCTCGGCGAGGCCGCTGACGTAGTCGTTGACGGGCAGCGACTCCAGCGCGGCGAGGTCGCACAGCACACCGGCCGGCGGGTGGAAGGCGCCGACGAGGTTCTTGCCCTCGGCGGTGTTGATGCCGGTCTTGCCGCCGACGGCCGCGTCGACCATCGCCAGGACGGTGGTCGGGACGGCGATCCAGCGCACGCCGCGCAGCCAGGTGGCCGCGACGAAGCCCGCCAGGTCGGTGGTGGCGCCGCCGCCCACGCCGACGATCACGTCGGTGCGGGTGAAGTTCGACTGGCCCAGCGCCTTCCAGCAGTAGGCCGCCACCTCGACGGTCTTGGCCTCCTCGGCGTTGGGCACCTGGATGGCGATGGCCTCGTAGCCCTGTTCGGCCAGGTCCGCGCGCAGCGCCTCGCCGGTCTCGGCAAGGGCCTCGGGGTGGATCACGGCCACCCGCTGGGCCCTGGTGCCGATCAGGCCGCCGAGCTCGCCGAGCAGCTGCCGGCCGACCAGCACGTCGTACGCGTCGTGTCCTGCGCTGGCGCCGACCTGGATCCGCGTCACCTGGTCTGTCATACGTCCTTCAACTCCAGAGCGTCGAGGACCGCCTGGGCGACCTCTTCGGGGGTGCGTTCGTCCGTGGCCACCACGACGCGCGCGACTTCGGTGTACAGGGGGCGCCGGGCCTCCATCAGCTCGCGCCACTGCCGGCGCGGGTTGACGGCCAGCAGGGGGCGGGCCGCGCCGAGGCCGACGCGGCGCACGGCCTCCTCGACGTCCATCGACAGGTAGGCGACGGGCAGGCCGGCCAGCAGGGCGCGGGTGCCCGCGTCGAGGACGGCGCCGCCGCCGAGGGCGAGGACGCCCGTGTGCCCGGCGAGGGCGGCGGCGACCGCCTCCCGCTCCAGCTCACGGAAGTACGGCTCGCCCTCGTCGACGAAGATGTCGGAGATCTCGCGGCCCTGGGCGGCGACGATGTCCGCGTCCGTGTCCCGGTAGGGGACGCCGAGCCGCTCGGCGAGCAGCGCCCCCACCGTGGACTTGCCGGACCCCATGGGGCCGACGAGGACGACGAGCGGTCCGCCCGTCACCGGATCTGCAGGTTGTCGAGGTACGACTGCACGTTGCGGCGGGTCTCGGCGACCGAGTCGCCGCCGAACTTCTCCACGACCGCGTCGGCCAGGACGAGCGCGACCATGGCCTCGGCGACGATGCCCGCGGCGGGCACGGCGCAGACGTCGGAGCGCTGGTGGTGGGCCACGGCCGCCTCGCCGGTGGCCACGTCGACGGTGGCGAGGGCGCGCGGCACGGTCGCGATCGGCTTCATCGCGGCGCGCACGCGCAGCAGTTCACCGGTGGTCAGGCCGCCCTCGGTGCCGCCGGAGCGGCCGGAGGTGCGCCTGATGCCCTCGGGGGTGGAGACGATCTCGTCGTGCGCCTTCGAGCCGGGCACGCGGGCCAGTTCGAAGCCGTCGCCGACCTCGACGCCCTTGATGGCCTGGATGCCCATGAGCGCGGCGGCGAGGCGGGCGTCGAGGCGGCGGTCCCAGTGGACGTGGGAGCCGAGGCCGACGGGCACGCCGTAGGCGAGGACCTCGACGACGCCGCCGAGGGTGTCGCCGTCCTTGTGGGCCTGGTCGATCTCCGCGACCATCGCCTTCGACGCGTCGGCGTCGAGGCAGCGCACCGGGTCGGCATCCAGCTTCTCGACGTCGGCGGGGGTCGGGTAGACGCCGTAGGGGGCCTTGGCGGAGGCCAGTTCGACCACGTGCGAGACGATCTCGATGCCCGCGACCTCCTTGACGAAGGAGCGGGCGACGGCGCCGAGGGCGACGCGGGCGGCGGTCTCACGGGCGCTGGCGCGCTCCAGGATCGGACGGGCCTCGTCGAAGCCGTACTTCTGCATGCCGGCGAGGTCGGCGTGGCCGGGGCGCGGGCGGGTCAGCGGCGCGTTGCGGCCGGTGTCCTTGAGCAGCGCGGGGTCGACGGGGTCGGCCGACATGACCGTCTCCCACTTGGGCCACTCGGTGTTGCCGACCATGATGGCGACCGGGGAGCCCTGGGACAGGCCGTGGCGGACGCCGCCGAGGAAGGTGATCTCGTCCTGCTCGAACTTCATCCGGGCACCGCGTCCATAGCCGAGCCGGCGGCGGGCCAGGTGGTCGGCCACCAGCTCGGTGGTGACCGGGACGCCGGCGGGAAGGCCCTCCAGCGTCGCGACCAGGGCCGGTCCGTGCGACTCTCCTGCGGTCAGCCAACGCAACCTGCTCAACGATGCTCCTCATGCTCGCGCCGGGCACTGCCACGACGGGCCGGGTGCGCGGGCCCGGTACCGCCGGTACCCGAATCCTCCCACGTCCCGGGGGTTCCTCCGTGATCCGGTCCAGCTGTCGGACGGCCGTCTCACGGCCGGGAGGCCCCTAACGGGCCGCGAGCGCCCGCTCTCCCGCCGCACGCATGGCCGCCAGGGGGCCGGGGGTGCGGCCGGTCATCAGCTCCACCTGGAGCACGGCCTGGTGGACGAGCAGGTCCAGGCCCCCGAGCAGGGTGCCGCCGCGGCCGGTCCAGGCGGCGGCGAGGGCGGTGGGCCACGGGTCGTAGAGGACGTCGAAGAGGGCGCCCGGGGCCGCGGGTACGGCGGCGGCCAGTTCGTCGGTGGCGCCCGCCGGGGTGGTGGCGATCACCAGCGGGGCCGTCAGGGCCTGGGCGGCCCTCGACCAGTCCTCGGTACGGACCTCCACGCCGAGCCGCTCGCCCCAGCGGCGCATCTCGTCGGCCCGGGCGCCGGAACGGACGTACGCGGTGATCTCGCCGGTGCAGATCCGCGCGAGGGCGGCCAGCGCCGAGGAGGCGGTGGCGCCCGCGCCGAGGACGGCCGCGGCGGGGACCTTCTCGACCCCGCGTTCCCGCAGGGCCGCGACTATGCCGGGGATGTCGGTGTTGTCGCCGACGCGGCGGCCGTCCTCGGTGAGGACGAGGGTGTTGACCGCCTCCACCGAGGCGGCGGTGTCGCTGATCTCGTCCAGCAGCGGGATGACCGCCCGCTTGAGCGGCATCGTCAGGGAGAACCCGGCCCACTCGGGGCCGAGGCCGGACACGAACCCGGGGAGCGCGGCCTCGCCGATCTCGAACCGGTCGTAGGACCAGTGGTCGAGGCCGAGCTCCCGGTAGGCCGCCCGGTGCAGTACCGGTGAGAGGGAGTGCTCGATGGGAGAACCCAGCACCGCGGCCCGTGTCCGTGACATGTCCTGCTACCCGCCGTTCTTCTTCTGCGCCTGACGCTCCTGGAACTCCGCGACGAGCTTCAGGTGCTCGTCGTAGGTCTTCGTGAAGGTCGTCTTGTTGCCGTCGACCGACACGAAGAACATCCAGCCGCCGTGATCGGGGTTGAGCGTAGCGGTCAGCGCGTCCAGGCCGGGGTTGTCGATCGGGCCGGGCGGGAGGCCCTTGACGAAGTGGGTGTTGTACGGGTTGTCGAAGGCCTGGGCTTCCTTCAGGTTGAAGTTGATCTCGCTCTGGTTCTTGACGTAGTTGTACGTCGAGTCGAACTGGAGCTTCTGGTTCGTGACGTCGTTGGTCTTCTTGAGGCGGTTGTAGACCACCTCGGCCATCTTGCGGAAGTCGTCGTGGTTCTTGCCCTCGGCGTTGACGAGGCTCGCGACGGTGATCACCTGGAGCGGGTTCTCCAGGTTGAGTTCCTTGGCCTTGGCCTCGATGCCCAGCTCCGCGTACTTGTCGGAGGCGTTCTTGACCATCTGCTTGAGCAGGGACTCGGGCGTGCTGTCCTTCTTGAGGTCGTACCGCATCGGGTACAGGAAGCCCTCGAGCGGGTCCTGGATCTTGGGGTTCGCCGCGGCCCAGGCCGGCAGGCCGAGGTTCTTCGCCTCGCGCGAGGCGATCTCGCGGGTGGTGCCCTCGGGTTTGCCGAGCTTCTTGTCGATCGCCTTGTAGACGTCGGAGTTGCGCATGCCCTCGGGGATGGTGATGACGGCCAGCTTGCTGGGGTCGATCATCAGTGCGACCGCGGCCGCACCCGACATCTTCTTCTTCATCGGGTAGACACCGGGCTGGATCGACTTGCCCTTGGGGTTGGCGCCGGCCGCGTCGACGAAGGACTGGGCGCTGGCGACCACGCCGGCTTCCTTGAGGATGCGGCCCATCTGGCCGAGGCCCGCGTTCTTGGGGATCTCGACGTCGACGATCTCGTCGGTGCCCTCGCCGGCGAAGTCCTCGGTCGCGCCGAACCGGTCCTTCAGGTAGCCGTAGCCGTAGTAGCCGCCACCGCCGACGATGCCCACGATCACCACGGCGGCGACCAGGCAGGCCGCGCCGCTGCGCTTCTTCTGCTTCTTCTTGCCCGCCTTGCCGCCCTTGCCGCGGGCCGCCCGGCGGCCGCCGGACACCGGCTCGTCGCCGTCGTCGTCCGCGCCGCCGCCCACGGGCAGCAGGGACTCCTCCGACTCCTCCTCCGCCTCGGCCGGATCCGGCTCCAGGTGGCGCCGGCCGGGGGGCGTCGGGGGCGGGAAGGCGTCCGGGGTCGCGTACAGGTCGGGGGCCTCGCCGGGGTAGGCCCCGGCGGACTGCTGGGCGTACGGGTCGGCGCCCGCGTAGGGGTCGGTCTGGACGGCGGCCATGTACTGCTGTTCGTGGCCGCCGTCCCAGCCCGGGCCCTGCCCCTGGCCCTGGCCCTCGTACAGCGCCTGCTGCTGGGCGTGGGCGTGCTGGACCGCGTACGCCTGCTGCTCGGCGTACTGCGGCTGCTGCGGGTACTGCGGGGTGTACTCCTGCTGGTACTGGGCCTGCTGGTACTGCAGGTCCTGGTGCTGCGGCTCCAGGGGGTGCTGGTACTGCTGCGGGTCACCGCCGTAGGGAACCTGCCCCTGCTGCGTCTGGTGCGCGGTCCACCCCTGGTCCCCGTAGAGGGGGTCCTGGGGGTTCCACGGTTCGGAGCCGTGGCCCCGGCCATAGTCAGTCATCGGTCCCCTAGAGCCGCGAGACGTGGTCCGTGGCTCATGTCGGCCGCGGTACCCGGTTCCGCCTCTTGAGTGGTGGGCGACGGCTGTTCGAATGCCGTCTCATCGCGCGGAACGTTACCGTATCGCGATCAGACAACCACTTCGACGCACTCACCAGGCGGATTACCTGATACCCGTTCGGTCTCAAGAGCGTTCTGAAGGATGACCACAGCGGCGGCCTGGTCGATGACCGACCTGCCCTTCTTCGCGTTCCGCCCGGAGGCGCGCAGGCCCTGGGCGGCGGTGACCGTGGTCATCCGCTCGTCCACCAGACGGACCGTCACCGGCTTGATGCCCTTGGCCAGTTCGTTCGCAAAGGCACGCACCTTGGCCGCGGCCGGCCCCTCCCGCCCGCTGAGCGAGCGGGGGAGGCCGACGACGACTTCGAGGGGTTCGTACTCCTCGACGAGCTGCCGCAGCCGCCGGTGGGCGGCCGGGACGTCCCGGCCGGGGACGGTCTCGACCGGTGTGGCCAGCACCCCGTCGGGGTCGCACGAGGCGACCCCGATCCGGGCGTCTCCGACGTCGATGGCCAGCCGGCGGCCGCGGCGCAGGCTCATCGTCAGGCCGTCTCGACGACGAGGCGTTCGACCGCGGCGATGGCCTCGGGCACGGCGGCCGGGTTCTGGCCGCCGCCCTGGGCCACGTCCGGCTTGCCGCCACCGCCGCCGCCGAGGGTCTTGGCGGCGGTGCGGACCAGGTCACCGGCCTTGAGGCCGCGCTCGCGGGCCGCCTCGTTGGTGGCGATGACGGTCAGCGGGCGGTCGTTCGCCACGGTGAACAGTGCGACGACGGCCGGGCGGTCGCCGGGGATGCGGCCGCGGACGTCCAGGACCAGCTTGCGCAGGTCGTCGGCGCCCGTGCCGTCCGGCACCTGGCCGACGACGAGGGCGACGCCGCGGATGTCCTGGGCGCCGGAGGCGAGACCGGCGGCGGCCTGGAGGACCTTCTCCGCGCGGAACTTCTCGATCTCCTTCTCGGCGTCCTTCAGCTTGCCGAGCATGGAGGCGATCTTCTCCGGCAGCTCCTCCGGACGGCCCTTGACCAGCTCCTGGAGCTGGGCGACGACCGTGTGCTCCTTGGCGAGGAAGTTGTACGCGTCCACGCCGACGAGGGCCTCGACGCGGCGCACGCCGGAGCCGATGGAGGACTCGCCGAGCAGCTTCACCAGGCCGAGCTGGGCGGTGTTGCCGACGTGCGTGCCGCCGCAGAGCTCCTTGGAGAAGTCGCCGATGGTCACGACGCGCACGCGCTCGCCGTACTTCTCGCCGAACTCGGCGATGGCGCCCTGCTTCTTCGCCTCGTCGATGCTCATGATCTCGGCGGTGACGTCGAGCTCGCGGGAGAGCACGTCGTTGATCTTCTGCTCGACGTCGGTGAGCACCGTGCCGGGGACGGCGTTCGGCGAGCCGAAGTCGAAGCGGAAGCGGCCGGGGCTGTTCTCGGAGCCGGCCTGGGCGGCCGTCGGGCCGAGGGCGTCGCGCAGCGCCTGGTGGGTCAGGTGGGTGGCCGAGTGGGCGCGGGCGATGGCCCGGCGGCGCTTGACGTCGATGGCGGCGTAGGCGGAGGCGCCGACCGTGACCTCGCCGACCTGGACGGAGCCCTTGTGGACGGAGACGCCCGGGACGGGCTGCTGGACGTCGCGGACCTCGATGACGGCACCGGTGTCGAGCTTGATGCGGCCCTGGTCGGCGAGCTGGCCGCCGCCCTCGGCGTAGAAGGGGGTGCGGTCGAGGACGACCTCGACCTCGTCGCCCTCGGAGGCGGCGGGCGCGGAGACGCCGTTGACCAGGAGGCCGACGATGGTGGCCTCGCCCTGGTTGGTGGCGTAGCCGGTGAACTCGGTGGCGCCGGAGCCGTCGGCGATCTCGCGGTAGGCGGAGACGTCGGCGTGGCCGGTCTTCTTGGCCTTGGCGTCGGCCTTGGCGCGGTCGCGCTGCTCCTGCATCAGGCGGCGGAAGCCGGACTCGTCCACGGAGAGGCCCTGCTCGGCGGCCATCTCCAGGGTGAGGTCGATCGGGAAGCCCCAGGTGTCGTGGAGCAGGAACGCCTTGTCGCCGGAGAGGACCGTGCCGCCGGCGGCCTTGGTCTCGGTCACGGCGGTGTCGAGGATGTTCGTGCCGCCCTTGAGGGCCTTGAGGAAGGCGGCCTCTTCGGCGAGCGCGACGGTCTCGATGCGCTTGCGGTCGGTGACGAGCTCCGGGTACTGCTGCCCCATCGTGTTGATCACGACGTCGACCAGGTCCTGGACGACGGGACCCGTGGCACCCATGAGGCGCATGTTGCGGATGGCGCGGCGCATGATGCGGCGCAGCACGTAGCCGCGGCCCTCGTTGCCGGGGGTGACGCCGTCGCCGATGAGCATGACGGAGGTGCGGATGTGGTCGGCGACCACGCGCATCGACACGTCGCTGTCCTTGGCGGCGCCGTAGCGCACGCCGGTCAGCTCGGTGGCCTTGTCCATGACCACGCGCAAGGTGTCGGTCTCGTACATGTTCTGCACGCCCTGCAGGATCATCGCGAGGCGTTCGAGGCCGAGGCCGGTGTCGATGTTCTTCGACGGCAGGTCGCCGAGGATCGGGAAGTCCTCCTTGCCCTCGCCGGCGCCGCGCTCGTACTGCATGAAGACCAGGTTCCAGATCTCCACGTACCGCTCGTCGTTGACGGCGGGGCCGCCCTCGACGCCGAACTCGGGGCCGCGGTCGTAGTTGATCTCGGAGCAGGGGCCGCAGGGACCGGGCACGCCCATGGACCAGAAGTTGTCCTTCTTGCCCAGGCGCTGGATCCGCTCGGCCGGGACGCCGATCACCTCGCGCCAGATCGTCTCGGCCTCGTCGTCGTCGAGGTAGACGGTGATCCAGAGCTTCTCGGGCTCCAGGCCGTAGCCGCCGTCCGCCACGGAGCTGGTGAGCAGCTCCCAGGCGTACTTGATGGCGCCTTCCTTGAAGTAGTCGCCGAAGGAGAAGTTGCCGCACATCTGGAAGAACGTGCCGTGGCGGGTGGTCTTGCCGACCTCTTCGATGTCCGGCGTACGGACGCACTTCTGCACGCTGGTGGCCCGCGGGGCCGGCGGCTTGGTCTCACCGAGGAAGTACGGCTTGAACGGGACCATGCCGGCGTTGACCAGCAGCAGAGTCGGGTCGTCGGCGATGAGCGACGCCGAAGGGACAACGGTGTGACCGCGCTCCTCGAAGAAGCTCAGCCAGCGGCGGCGGATTTCAGCCGACTCCATCAGTGGTCCTCATTCCGGTTGTACGAGTAGGTCGATCGGTGGGTGGTGCTGTCGCTGCCGATGGCCCGCAGCCGCCGCGGCCCGGGGAGGGCGGTGACGTTGTCGGGCCGGTCGGGGTCCTGGGTCAGGCCCAGTGCGTCGTTCAGCTCGTCCTCGCGCTGCGTCATTCCCGCCTTGACGTCGAGGGCGAAGTCCTTGAGGCGGTGGCCCGCCTCCACGGCCTTGTCGGCCGCCTGGGCCGCGAGGCTCTCCGGCGTCAGCTTCTTCAGCTGGCGGTTGACCTTGGTGGTGGCCCATACGCCGGCGGCGGCGCCGGCGGTGAACCAGAAGGCTCGGCGGAACATCGGAGGTCTCAGCCCTTCTGCTTGCGGCGCCGGGGATCCGGCACCGTACGGCCGACGATCACGGTGCGCCGGGGGGTGCGCTCGGTCGCCGCGTCGGTCCTGCCCATGGCCTTGCGCACCCCGTAGCCGAAGGCGGCGACCTTGACGAGCGGGCCGCCGAAGGTGGAGGCGACGGTGGAGGACAGCGCGGAGGCGTTGGAGGTGACCTCCTGGACGTCGCTCGCGATGGCGTCGACCCGGTCGAGCTGGGTGCGCGCGGAGCGGACGGTCGTCGAGGCGTCCGCCAGCAGCGGGACGGCCTGCTCGGTGACCTCGGCCACGAGCTTGGTGGTGGCCCTGAGCACCTGGGCGAGCCTGGCCAGCGCCACCGCGAGGAAGGAGACCAGGATGGCCCAGAAGACGGCCACGATGATCCCGGCCACCTCTCCACCGGACACGTTGCACCGCTTCCTGAATCTGGAAAACCTACGGGATAAGTCTGCTCCGACCCTATCGCGCCGGAGATCCGCCGCAGAACCGGATTCCGGTGCCGCTCCCCCGGATACGGCAAAGCCCGCCGCCCCCCGGAGGGGACGGCGGGCCGGACCAGCCTGTGAGTGGCTACGGCCGCTGGATCAGCGGGCGTAGTACTCGACGACGAGCTGCTCGTCGCAGATGACCGGGATTTCCTTGCGGTTCGGGTCGCGGTCGAGGCGGAAGGCCAGGGCCTTCAGGTTGACCTGCAGGTAGCGCGGGGTCTCGCCCTCACCGGCGTAGCCACCCTCGCGGGCAACCTGGAAGGGGTGCTTCTCGCGGCTGCGCTCGCGAACCGTGATGACGTCGTCGGGACGCACGCGGAACGACGGCTTGTCGACCTTGCCACCGTTGACCTCGATGTGGCCGTGGACGACCATCTGGCGGGCCTGGTAGATGGTGCGGGCGATGCCGGCACGCAGGACCAGGGCGTCCAGACGACGCTCGAGCTCGACGACCAGCGCCTCGCCCGTCTTGCCCTCGGCCTTCTTCGCGCGGTCGTACGCGCGGGCCATCTGGCGCTCGGAGATGTCGTACTGCGCGCGCAGACGCTGCTTCTCCAGCAGACGGACCTTGTAGTCCGAGTTCTGCTTGCGGCCACGGCCGTGCTCGCCCGGCGGGTAGGGGCGGGCCTCGAAGTACTTGACGGCCTTCGGCGTCAGGGCGATGCCGAGGGCACGAGACTTCTTGACCTTGGGTCGCTTCTGGTTCACGGGGAACCTACCTCCATGTAAGTTAGGTGAGGCTTACCTTAGCGAGGAGGACGTAATGTCTCGACCACATGGGATCCCCCTGCCCAGTGCGCAACGCAGTTCGGATTCAGACGAAACAGAATCCGCTTGCGCCGACGATAAGCAAGGTCAGCCGCGTCCCAGGGAAGGCGTTCGGCAGCTCACCGGAGCCGAACGCGTACGAACCCTCGTAGAGTCCAACGCCTCAGTATCCCTCACTCTGCCGGGTGCTCGTGACCAGGTGTGGACCCGTGACCAGCAGGAGTGCGGGACAGGGGCGCCGGCCGCTCGGACCGTCACCCCGGACGGGGACGTGATTCTCCTTGTGCCAGGGGAATCCGCGGCTGCCAGGGCCGCCGCTCACGCCCAGGACGACGACCTCCCCGCCGTGATCGAGATCACGGACGTGGCGCCGGTGTCCGTGCCCCATCGTATACGGGGCCGCGCCCGGCTCGCCGGATGGCTGACCCCGGTCCGCGGGGACGACCGCGCCGTCTGCGCCGCGCTCATGGCCGGGCGCCACCCGGTGGGCGAGCTGCTCGGGATGTCGGAGTCGTCGGAGCCCCTTGACGCCCCCGGTACGGGCCGTCCGGCCTGGATGCTGCTGCGCCTGGAGGTCGGCGAGATCTCCGTGGCCGACCTGTGGGGCGCCGGGCGGGTGGACCCTGAGGAGCTGGCGGCGGCCGAGCCGGATCCGATGACGGCCCACGAGGCGGAGCTCCTCCAGCACCTGGCCACCGTCCACCCCGACCGGCTCGCCGGCCTGTGCGGACTGCTGGGCTCCCGGGAAGCGGCCGGGCTGACCCCGGTCCCGCTCGCCCTGGACCGCCTGGGGCTGCGCGTCCGCTTCACCCGCGGGCCCGGCCAGGCCGCCTTCGACGCCCGCTTCGACTTCCCCGAGCCGGTCGCGGACGTCTGCGGCCTGCGCCGCGCCATGCGCTCCCTGTTCGCGGCCGCCGCTCACTGAGGGCAGGTGCCGAGCATCTCCTCCAGCGCCGTCTTCTCCGGCGGGGTGACGGAGAGCGTGTACCGGGCCTTGATGCCGGTGTAGCGGCGCGCGTACTCGCACCAGTACGCCCGCCGGGGCGGCCGCCACTTGTCCGCGGTGCTGCTGCCCTTGTCCTGGTTGGCCTGCTTGTCCACGGCGAGCAGCACGTCGAGGTCGTTGGCGTACTCCAGCCTGCGCGCGGGCGTCCACGCGTACGCCCCGGCCCGCCAGGCGGCGCCGAGCGCCACGACGTGGTCGGTCTCGATCTGCGAGGCGCGGCGGTAGGAGTACGGGAGCTCCTTGCCGGTGTAGGGGTCGTGCAGCACCCCGGACACCACGACGCAGGGGTTGCGGTCCCCCTCGCGGAGGTCGGACAGGTCCCGCCGCAGCACGTCGTCGCGGGTGTCGCAGCCGTTGCGTCCGCCTACGGCGTCGGTGTCGTCGGACCAATACCGGCCGAATTCCTCGCGGCGGTACGTCTGCCAGTTCCGGCCCCACTGGACCGTGAGCCCCTTGAGCTCCGCCCTGGCCGTCGGCGCGTCCGGGGGGAACCCCGGGCCGCTGAGCGGGACCTTCGCCATGAGGGGCGCTGCGCTGGCCCGGGCCGTTGAGGTGTCGCCGTGGTGGCAGCCGGTCAGCAGCAGTGCCGCTGCGGCGGCGGTGAGGATCGGACGCCGTCCCATGGTCGGAGCCTAGGCCGCGTCCCACGGCCCGGCGCCCCGACACGAGCCGCTGCGCGGAGCGGTCCCCAACCCGCCCTTCCACCGTTCCCGCCTCAAACGCCGGCGCGGCTACGGGCACGGCGCTCCGCGCCCGCGCCTCAAACGCCGGCGGGGCTGGATTTCGCGCCGCAGGCGCGCCCGCGCCGGACGGGTCAGCCGGCTCCGCGGAGGCGTTCGCGGACCTTCTCCACCACGTCCGCGTACCGCGCTTCCGCCCCGTACCGCGTCGGCTCGTAGTACCGCTTGCCGTGGATCTCGTCCGGCGCGTACTGCTGCGCGGCGATCGCCCCCGGCACGTCGTGCGGATACACGTATCCGACGGCGTGCCCCAGCTTGGCCGCGCCCTTGTAGTGCCCGTCCCGCAGGTGCGCCGGCACCGCCCCGGCCAGCCCGGCCCGGACGTCCGCCAGCGCCGCGCCGATCGCCGTCGTGGCGGTGTTGGACTTCGGGGCCAGCGCCAGCGCGATCGTGGCGTGCGACAGGGTCAGCGCGGCCTCCGGGAAGCCGATCATCGCCACCGCCTGGGCCGCCGCGACCGCCAGCGGCAGGGCGGTGGGGTCCGCCAGGCCGATGTCCTCGCTCGCCGAGATCATCAGCCGCCGGGCGATGAACCGCGGGTCCTCACCGGCCTCGATCATCCGGGCCAGGTAGTGCAGCGCGGCGTCCACGTCGGAGCCGCGGATCGACTTGATCAGCGCGCTGGCCACGTCGTAGTGCTGGTCGCCGTCCCGGTCGTAGCGGACCGCCGCCCGGTCGACGGCCTCCTCCAGCGTCTGGAGGGTGATCTCCTCCTCGCCCTTGGCGATGGCCGAGCCGGCCCCCGCCTCCAGGGCGGTCAGCGCCCGCCGGGCGTCGCCCCCGGCGATCCGCAGCAGGTGGGCCTCGGCGTCGGCGGGCAGCGACACCGCCCCGCCCAGCCCCCGCTCCTCCTCCAGGGCGCGCCGCAGCAACCCGCTCAGGTCGGCGTCCGTCAGCGGCTCCAGCGTCAGCAGCAGGGAGCGCGAGAGCAGCGGGGAGATGATCGAGAAGTACGGGTTCTCCGTGGTCGCCGCGATCAGGGTGACCCAGCGGTTCTCCACGGCCGGCAGGAGGGAGTCCTGCTGCGCCTTGCTGAAGCGGTGGATCTCGTCGAGGAAGAGGACTGTCTCCTTGCCGTAGCCGCCGGCGGCGCGCTTGGCGCCCTCGATGACGGCCCGGACCTCCTTGACCCCCGCCGTGATCGCCGACAGCTCGACGAACCGCTTCTGCGTGGCCTGGCTGACCACGTACGCGAGGGTGGTCTTGCCGATGCCCGGCGGGCCCCAGAGGATCACCGAGGAGGATCCGGCCGGCCCCCCGGAGCCCTCCCCCACCAGCCGGCGCAGCGGTGAGCCGGGCTTCAGCAGGTGCTGCTGGCCGACCACCTCGTCCAGGGTGCGCGGGCGCATCCGGACGGCCAGGGGGGAGCTGGCCGGGTCCTTCTCCTGGCGTTCCTCGGCGGCGGCGGTGAAGAGGTCTGGTTCCACACACAGAGCCTATGCGAGGCCACCGACAGGACCGCCGGGACGGCCGCGGCGGCTCAGGAGGTCCAGAAGTCCCACCAGCGGGTCAGGATCAGCATCCCGATGATCCCGATGTGCAGGACGGGCAGCACCCAGGTGAACTCGTCCAGGAATCCGCGCAGCCAGCCGGGAGCGGGGATCAGGCCCTGGCGGACGTTGTGGGAGGTGACGTACCAGAACATCAGAATCGTGGCGACCCAGGCCAGGCAGCACCACAGGCACAGCGAGTTGATGTGGTACAGCGACTGGTACATCAGCCAGGCGCAGAACCCGACGCCGAAGAGCATGCCGGCGTTCAGGGTCAGCCAGTACCAGCGGCGGAACCGGGCGCCGGCCAGCAGGCTCATGCCGACGCAGATCACGATCCCGTAGGCGACGAGCCCCAGCATCGGGTTCGGGAAGCCGAAGGCCGACGCCTGCTCGCTCTTCATGATGTTGCCGCAGGAGACGACGGGGTTCAGGCTGCAGCCCGGCGTGAAATTCGGGTCCTCCAGCAGCTTGAACTTGTCGATGGTGATCACCCAGGCGGCGAGCAGGGCCGCCGCTCCGGTGATGACCAGCAGCAGGGCCAGCGCCCGGCTCCCGCCGTAGGTCCGCGGAGCGGTGTCCGCGCCTGCACCCGTAGTCGTCATCCCGCCCGCTCCACATCCCACGTCGGCAAGGTCATCAAGCACGGGCCATTGTGCCGCACCGCGGGCTCCGCCTTCCGTTCGCCCGGTATAAGGACGGTCGAGAACGCGTGGGAAAGCGGCGGGGGCGGGGCGGGGAGAGCGCTCCCCGTCCCGCCCCCGGCGGCGTTCCGCGTCAGGCCAGGCGGGCCCGGATCTCGGCGACGAGTCCGGCGACCGCCACGGCGTCCTGCTCGCCGGACTCCATGTCCTTGAGCTGGACCACGCCCTCGGCGAGGTCGCGGTCGCCCGCGACGACCGCGAAGCGGGCACCGCTGCGGTTGGCGTCCTTCATGGCGCCCTTGAGGCCCTTGCCCCCGTACGACATGTCCGCCGCGACGCCCGCCTTGCGCAGCTCGGTCACCAGGCCGAAAACGGCCGGCTTGGCCTCGCCCAGCGCGATCGCGAAGACCGACGTGGCCGCCGGGATGTCCAGCTCCACGCCCTCGGCCTCCAGGGCGAGCACGGTCCGGTCGACGCCCAGCGCCCAGCCGACGGACGGCAGGGCCGGGCCGCCGATCATCTCGGACAGGCCGTCGTAGCGGCCGCCGCCGCCGACCGCGGACTGCGAGCCCAGGCCGTCGTGGACGAACTCGAAGGTGGTGCGGGTGTAGTAGTCGAGGCCGCGGACCAGCTTCTCGTCGTCCTCGAAGGCGACCCCGGCGGCGGTGACCAGCGTCCGGACCTCCTCGTGGTACGCCTTGCAGGCGTCGCAGAGGTAGTCGCGCAGCACGGGTGCGCCGACCAGCTGCTTCTGCACGTCGGGCCGCTTGTCGTCGAGGACGCGCAGCGGGTTGATCTCGGCCCGGCGGACGGTCTCCTCGTCCAGGTCGAGGCCGCGCAGGAAGCCCTGGAGCGCTTCCCGGTACACCGGGCGGCACTCCTTGTCGCCGAGCGAGTTCAGCAGGATGCGGAAGTTGCGCAGGCCCAGCGAGCGGTACGCCTGGTCGGCGAGGATGATCAGCTCGGCGTCCAGCGCCGGGTCCTCGGCGCCGATGGCCTCGGCGCCGACCTGGGAGAAGTGGCGGTAGCGGCCCGCCTGGGCCCGCTCGTAGCGGTAGTACGAGCCGGAGTACCAGAGCTTGACGGGCAGGCTGCCGAGCTTGTGGAGGTTGCTCTGGAGGGCCGCGCGCAGCACGGAGGCGGTGCCCTCGGGGCGCAGGGCGAGCTCGTCGCCGCCCTTCGTGGTGAGGGTGTACATCTCCTTGCTGACGATGTCGGTGGACTCGCCGACGCCGCGGGAGAACAGCTTGACGTCCTCGAAGCCGGGGGTCTCGACGTATCCGTAGCCGGAGTTCTTCAGGGGCGCGGCGATCGCCTCGCGCACCGCCAGGAAGCTGGCGGAGCGGGGCGGCAGCAGGTCGTACGTGCCCTTGGGGGCCTTGAAGGTGCTCACGAAACTCGTCACATTCCTCGTCGTGGGGCGGCGGTGCCGTCCCCCAGGCCGGCGGCGACCTCCCGCAGGTACGGGTTGGTCGCGCGCTCACGGCCGATGGTGGTCTGGGGACCGTGGCCGGACAGCACCACCGTCGAGTCCTCCAGCGGCAGGCACACGCGGGCCAGCGACTGGAGCATCTCGGCGTGGGAGCCGCCGGGCAGGTCGGTGCGTCCGATGGAGCCGGCGAAGAGCAGGTCGCCCGAGAAGAAGACCGGCGGTACGTCGGCCTGCTCGGGCATCCGGAAGGTCACCGACCCCTTGGTATGGCCGGGCGCGTGCGCCACCGAGAACTCCATCCCGGCCAGCTTCAGGGCGGCGCCGTCGGACAGCTCGCGGACGTCGTCCGGCTCGCCGACGGTGAGCTCTCCCATGAGCGGCATGCCGATGGAGCGGCCGAGGGCCTTCTCCGGGTCGCTCATCATGTAGCGGTCCTCGGGGTGGATCCAGGCGGGAACGTCGTGCGCTCCGCACACCGGGACCACCGAGGCCACATGATCGAGGTGGCCGTGGGTCAGGACGACCGCGACGGGCTTGAGGCGGTGCTTCCTCAGCGTCTCCTCGACGCCCTGGGCGGCCTGGTGGCCCGGGTCGATGATGACGCACTCCTCACCCGCGGCGGGGGCGACCAGGTAGCAGTTGGTCCCCCAGGCCCCGGCCGGGAATCCGGCAATCAGCACGTTCGTCCTCAATCGTCGTCCGTCGGGCGGCAGCAGTTCGGAATCTGCTGCTCAGAGCCTACCGGCGCCGCTCATCACACAGCGAACCCATATACGGTACGGCCTAACCGAGCCCGGACAGCGGTACCAGAGACGTACAAGGAGACGACCCGGTGGTCACGAGCGATCAGCGTCGGCGACAGCTCGCCAGGGAGAAGTACGAGCGCCAGCAGAAGCGCCGCGCGGAGGCCCGCCGCAGGTCGCGGCAGCGACTGGCGATCATCGGTGCGGCCTCGGCCGCGGTGATCGCGACGCTGATCGGGCTCGTCGCGGGCGGTGTGTTCGACAGCAAGGACAAGACGGACGCGTCGGCCGAGCCCTCGGCCTCCCCGTCGCTGCCGGAGCCGAAGAAGTCGCCGTCCCCGGCGATGGCGATCGACGACAAGGCGAAGTACACCTTCGACCTGAAGACCAGCGCGGGCGAGATCAAGTTCGCGATGGACGCCTCGAAGACCCCGCAGACGGTGAACTCCTTCAAGTCGCTCGCCGACAAGAACTTCTTCGACAAGACCAAGTGCCACCGCCTGGTGACCAGCGGGATCTACGTGCTCCAGTGCGGCGACCCCGAGGGCACCGGCCGGGGCGGCCCGGGCTACACGATCCCGGACGAGAACCTGGACTCCCTGGGCAAGCCGAACGAGCAGGGCCAGGTGGTCTACCCGGCCGGCACCGTGGCGATGGCCAACACCGGCCAGCCCGGCACCGGCGGCAGCCAGTTCTTCCTCGTCTACAAGGACAGCCCGCTCGCCCCCTCGTACACCCCGTTCGGGAAGATCGACGCGGCGGGGCTGAAGGTCCTGGAGGAGGTCGCCAAGGCGGGTACCGCCGACGGCGCCCAGGACGGCGCCCCGAAGACCCCCGTGAACATCGAGAAGGCCACCGTCACGAAGGACTGACGGGACCCGGCGGCCCCGCCCCGGCCGGCCCCGCGGCCCCTGCGGCGATATTCCGTCGTGCGGGATGCGGACAGCCGGCCCGGCGGTCGCCTATGTTGGCGTTGTGCAGGGCGGGCGCTGCCCGCCCCAGGAAACTGTGGACGATGCCAGGGGGACACGACCCCGTGCGGCATCAGGTGGAGGAGGCGCTGTGAGCAGCGACCCGTGGGGCCGAGTCGACGAGACCGGCACCGTGTACGTGCGTACTTCCGAGGGCGAGCAGGTCGTCGGCTCGTGGCAGGCGGGCACCCCCGAGGAGGCCCTGGCCTACTTCGAGCGCAAGTACGAGGGCCTGGTGGTCGAGATCGGCCTCCTCGAACGGCGGGTGCGGACCACCGATCTGTCCGCCAAGGACGCCCAGACGGCCATCGACCACCTGCGGACGCAGGTGGACGAGCACCACGCCGTCGGTGACCTCGACGCCCTGCGCGTCCGGCTGGACAAGCTGGTGGCGACGGTGGACTCGCGGCGCGAGGAGCGCAAGGTCCAGAAGGCCAAGCAGGCGGACGAGGCCCGTACGGCCAAGGACGCCCTGGTGACCGAGGCCGAGGAGCTGGCGCAGAGCGACCAGTGGCGCAGTGCCGGCGAGCGGCTGCGCGCGCTGGTGGACATCTGGAAGGGCCTGCCCCGGCTCGACCGCAAGTCCGACGACGAGCTGTGGCACCGCTTCTCGCACGCCCGGTCGGCCTTCTCCAAGCGTCGCAAGGCGCACTTCGCCGCGCTGGACGCCCAGCGCGAGGAGGCCCGCAAGGCCAAGGAGAAGCTGGTCGCCGAGGCCGAGGCGCTGTCGAAGTCGACGGACTGGGGTCCGACGGCCGCCCGCTACCGCGAGCTGATGGACAGCTGGAAGGCGGCGGGCCGGGCGCAGCGCGAGGCCGAGGACGACCTCTGGAACCGTTTCCGCGGTGCGCAGGACGTGTTCTTCGCGGCGCGCGGCGAGGTCTTCGCGGAGCGGGACGCGGAGCAGGTCGAGAACCTGAAGCTGAAGGAGGAGCTGGCCGTCGAGGCGGAGCAGCTCCTCCCGGTGACGGACCTGAAGGCGGCCCGGGCCGCGTTCCGCTCCATCAACGAGCGGTGGGAGGCCGTCGGCCACGTGCCGCGCGACGCCCGTCCCAAGGTCGAGGGCCGGATGCACGCCGTGGAGCGGGCCATCCAGGAGGCCGAGGAGGGCGAGTGGCGGCGTACGAACCCGGAGGCGCGGGCCCGTGCGGCCGGTCTGACGGGGCAGCTCCAGGCGGCCGTCGACAAGCTGCGCGGTGAGATCGACTCGGCGCGCGCGGCCGGCAACAACGCCAAGGCCGACAAGCTGTCCCGGGAGCTGGAGGGCCGCCAGGCCCTGCTGGACCAGGCGCTGAAGGGTCTGGAGGAGTTCGGCGGCTGAGGTCCGGCCGCCGTCCTCGGACGGGCACCCGACGGGCACCACCGGTTCCCTCCGGTGGTGCCCGTCCGCCGTGTACGGGCGTTCCGGCCCGGTTGCCCGGTTGCGTGCGGTTGGGGTGCGTCCGATTCGTTACGCGGTTTCAACACAGGGTGCGCGCGGGTTGCACCCTCCTCCTGTGTAACGTTGTGCGGTGCCGCCTCGGCGGCCTTCTGCCGGGCGACGACCAGGATCGAATGTGACGCATACCCAGATACGCGCTGATGTCCCCGACTCACTTCTCGTCGCCGAGCCGCTGTCCGGCAAGAAGGACTCCGGACTGCGTGGTGTCGGACGGCGCGTACTCGCGAGCCTGAAGCGTGCCCGGAAGGCGCTGCTGGTCCACATCGCCCTGCGGGCCACCGGTCTCGCCGTGATGGCGATCTGGGCCGTGCGCAAGGACGTGCGGCCGCTGGAGATCCTCGGCGGGCGCTGGGACTCGGTGTACTACCTGCACATCGCCGAGAACGGTCTGACGACCCCGCTGGCGACCCCCTCGCCGTGCGCGTTCGCGGGGCCGAGCTGCCAGATGGCGTTCTTCCCCGTGTACCCGATGCTGGTGCGGTACACCTCGCTGGTCACGCACCTGCCCATGAACTGGGTGGCGATGGGGCTGGCGATGCTCGCGTCGGTCATCGCCGCGTGGGGCATCTTCGCCGTCACCGACAAGATCTACGGCCGCCGGGTCGCCCTCTTCACCTGCGCCCTGTTCGCGATCGTGCCGGCGGCGCTCGTCCAGTCGATGGCGTACACCGAGCCGCTGTTCCTCGCCCTTTCGGTGTGGGCGATGTACGCGGTGATGACGAAGTCCTGGCTGACGGCTGGTGTGCTGGCCTTCTTCGCGGGGGCCACCCGGCCCTCGGGTTCGGCGATCGTCGCGGCCGTGGTGCTGGCGGGGGTCTGGGAGTACGTGCAGTGGCTCCGCAAGCGCCGTGCGCAGCGGCCCCCGGTGGGGCGGATCGTCGCCGCCTCGCTGATCGCCCCGCTGGGCTGGTTCGGGTACGTGGGCTACGTCGGCTGGCACTTCGGGCGCTGGGACGGCTACTTCGAGCTCCAGCGCCGCTGGGGTTCGGTGTACGACGGCGGTTTCGACACCCTCAGCGAGCTGAAGAAGACCTTCACCGAGGTGCACACCACCCTCAACCACGTGGTGGTCTCGCTGACGGTGGTCACCGCGGTGGTGCTGTTCGTGCTGATGACGCGCCGGCGCCGGCCCCCCATGGTGGTGTGGATCTTCGCAGCCATGATCATGCTGGTGGCGCTGGGCGGGGCGGGCTTCTACTTCTCGAAGATGCGCTTCATCATGCCCGCGTTCCCGCTGCTCTTCCCGTTCGCGCTCGCCCTGGCCAGGGCGCGGCGGAGCACGGTGGTGTGGATCCTCGGGTCCGCCACGGCCGTGTCCGCGCTCTTCGGCGGCAACCTCAACTTCGTCTGGTGGGGCTGCCCCTGACCGGGCCGCCGCGCCGGACACGACGGTGGGCGCCACCCCTCGGGGGTGGCGCCCACCGTCGTACGCGCCCGGGCCGGGCTACGGCCTGCGGGCCGAGGTCACGCGGTAGACGTCGTAGACGCCCTCGACGCCGCGTACGGCCTTCAGGACGTGGCCCAGGTGCTTCGGGTCGCCCATCTCGAAGGTGAACCGCGAGGTGGCCACCCGGTCGCGGGAGGTCTGCACGGCCGCGGAGAGGATGTTGACGTGCTGGTCCGACAGCACCCGCGTGACGTCCGACAGCAGCCGGGACCGGTCCAGCGCCTCGACCTGGATGGCGACCAGGAAGACGGAGGACTGGGTCGGGGCCCACTCCACCTCCAGCATCCGCTCGGGCTGCTGGGAGAGGGAGTCGACGTTGACGCAGTCGGCGCGGTGAACCGATACGCCACTGCCACGGGTGACGAAGCCGATGATCGGGTCGCCGGGCACCGGGGTACAGCAGCGGGCCAGCTTCACCCACACGTCCTCGACGCCCTTGACGACCACGCCCGGGTCGGCGTTGCCGCGCCGCTTGGTACGGGCGCGGGAGGGCGGGACGCTCTCCTCGATGTCCTCGTTGGCTGCGTCCTCGCCGCCGAGGGCCTGCACCAGCTTCTGCACGACGCCCTGCGCGGCCACGTGGCCCTCGCCGATCGCCGCGTAGAGGGAGGAGATGTCGGGGTAGCGCATCTCGTGCGCGAGGGTGACGAGCGAGTCGCCGGTGAGGATCCGCTGGATCGGCAGGTTCTGCTTGCGCATGGCCCGCGCGATGGCGTCCTTGCCGTGCTCGATGGCCTCGTCGCGGCGCTCCTTGGAGAACCAGGCGCGGATCTTGTTGCGGGCCCGCGGGGACTTGACGAAGCCCAGCCAGTCCCGGGAGGGGCCGGCGCCCTCGGCCTTGGAGGTGAACACCTCGACCAGGTCGCCGTTGTCCAGGGTGGATTCGAGCGGGACGAGCCGCCCGTTGACCCGGGCCCCTATGGTGCGGTGGCCGACCTCGGTGTGGACGGCGTACGCGAAGTCCACGGAGGTCGCCCCGGCGGGCAGCGCGATGACGTCGCCCTTGGGGGTGAAGACGAAGACCTCGTTGCGGGAGAGGTCGAAGCGCAGCGAGTCGAGGAACTCGCCCGGGTCCTCGGTCTCCTTCTGCCAGTCCAGCAGCTGGCGCAGCCAGGCCATGTCGTTGACGGTGTCCTGGCCGGCGCTGCCCTTGGCGGCCTGCGGGACGTCCGTGCGGATCTTGGAGGCTCCGGCGACGGTCTGCTGCTTGTACTTCCAGTGCGCGGCGATGCCGTACTCGGCGCGGCGGTGCATGTCGAAGGTGCGGATCTGGAGTTCGACCGGCTTGCCGTTGGGTCCGATGACCGTCGTGTGGAGCGACTGGTACATGTTGAACTTGGGCATCGCGATGTAGTCCTTGAACCGGCCGGGGACCGGGTTCCAGCGCGCGTGCACGGTACCGAGGGCCGCGTAGCAGTCCCGGACGGTGTCCACGAGGACGCGGATGCCCACCAGGTCGTAGATCTCCGCGAAGTCACGGCCGCGGACGATCATCTTCTGGTAGACGCTGTAGTAGTGCTTGGGTCTGCCGGTGACGGTGGCCTTGATCCGGGCCGCGCGCAGGTCGACCATCACCTCGTCGGTGACGAGGGCCAGGTACTCGTCGCGCTTGGGGGCCCGCTCGGCGACGAGCCGCACGATCTCGTCGTACATCTTGGGGTAGAGGATCGCGAAGGCGAGGTCCTCCAGCTCCCACTTGATCGTGTTCATGCCGAGGCGGTGGGCCAGCGGCGCGTAGATCTCGAGGGTCTCGCGGGCCTTCTTCTCCTGCTTCTCCCGCTTCAGGTAGCGCATCGTGCGCATGTTGTGCAGGCGGTCGGCGAGCTTGATGACGAGGACCCGGGGGTCCTTGGCCATGGCGACGACCATCTTGCGCACGGTCTCGGCCTGGGCGGCCTCCCCGAACTTGACCCGGTCGAGCTTGGTCACCCCGTCGACGAGGAGGGCCACGGCGTCGCCGAAGTCCCGGCGCAGCTGCTCCAGCCCGTACTCGGTGTCCTCGACCGTGTCGTGCAGCAGCCCGGCCATCAGGGTGGCGGGGTCCATGCCCAGCTCGGCGAGGATCGTGGTCACCGCGAGCGGGTGGGTGATGTACGGGTCGCCGCTCTTGCGCTTCTGGCCGCGGTGCCAGCGCTCGGCGACCTGGTAGGCCTGCTCGATCTGGCGCAGCGTCGCCGACTCGATCTTCGGGTCGTTGCTGCGGACTATACGGAGCAGGGGTTCCAGTACCGGGTTGTACGGGTTGGAACGCTGCACGCCGAGGCGGGCCAGCCGGGCGCGCACCCGGTTGGAGGACCCGGCCGGCTTGGCCGGGAGGGGCCTGACCGGCGGGGCCGGCGGGGGCGTGGCTGCGGCCGCCGCGGCGGGGTCGGCCTTGGGGTCGGGCTGCGCGGCGGGGAGTGGCTGGACCTCGTCTGGCAAGAGCGCTCCTCTGGGGGTCCCCCGGGACAGGCTCCGGGGGAGGATCCGGAGCCCCGGTCAGGTCCGGATAACCCATGGTAGCGAGGGTTCCGCCGGCCCGTTCTCCCCGGCCGCTCCGCGATATGCCGCCCCGCCACCGTTCGAGGCCCGCCCCAGCCGGCCGCTGCCGCTCGAGGCCGCACTCGGCCGCCGTGCGGCGCCGCACGCGAAAGCGGCGGGCGCCCGGGGATCCGGGCGCCCGCCGCTTCGGCGCAGCAAGGTCAGACCACGATCAGCGCGTCCAGCGGAGCCCCCGCGAGGGCCCCGGCCAGCTTCGCGCGCCCGGGGAGGAACGACAGCTCCATCAGGACCGCCACACCGGCGACCTCGGCCCCGGCCCGCCGGATCAGCGCCAGCGAGGCCTCGGCGGTGCCACCGGTGGCGAGGACGTCGTCGATAACCATGACCCGGTCACCGGCCGCCAGGTCCTCCGCGTGGACCTCGATCTCCGCCGTGCCGTACTCCAGCTCGTACGCCTGCGCGAGCGTGGCCCCCGGCAGCTTGCCGGCCTTGCGCACGGGGACGAAGCCGATGCCCGCCTTCACGGCGACCGGGGCGGCGAGGATGAACCCGCGCGCCTCCAGCCCGACGATCTTAGTCGCGCCGTACCGGCCGGCCAGCTCCACCAGGGTGTCGGTCAGCGCGCCGAACGCCTTCGGGTCGGCGAGCAGCGGGGTGATGTCCTTGAACACCACACCCGGCTTCGGGTAGTCCGGGACGTCCGTGATCCGGCTGAGCAGCAGCTCGCGGACCTCGGGGGTGCAGCTGGGGGAGGTCACCGGCGCCGCCTCCCCTGGCCGCCCTGGGACACGACCTGCGGCTCGCCGCCGTCGGTGTCGGCGTCGGCGTCCTCGCCCTTGGCGGCCGCGGCCGCCCGCTTGGCGAGCACCCGCTTGGTCAGCGCCTTCATCGCCGGCTCGCGCTCCTTCAGGTCCACGACCAGCGGGGTGGCGATGAAGATCGAGGAGTACGCACCGGCCGCGAGGCCGACGAACAGCGACAGCGAGATGTCGTTGAGCATGCCCGCACCGAGGAAGCCGCCGCCGATGAACAGCAGGGCCGCGACCGGGAGCAGCGCCACGACGGTGGTGTTGATCGAGCGGACCAGCGTGCCGTTGATGCTGCGGTTGGCGACGTCGCTGAAGGTGTAGCGGGTCTGCTTGGTGATGTCCTTCGCGCCCTCCTTGAGACCGTCGAAGACGACGACGGTGTCGTAGAGGGAGTAACCGAGGATGGTCAGCAGACCGATCACGGTGCCCGGGGTGACCTCGAAGCCGACGAGCGCGTACACGCCGACGGTGATGGTGAGGTCGTGGACCAGCGCGATCAGCGCGGCGACGGCCATCCGCCACTCGAAGGCGATGGCGAGGTAGACCACCACGAGGACCATGAAGATCGCCAGGCCGGTCCAGGCCTTGTTCGCGATCTGCTCGCCCCAGCTCGGGCCGACCAGGTCCGCGTTGATCTGGGCCGCGTCGACCTTGAGGTCGGCGCCCAGCTGCTGCTTCACGGAGGCGGCGGATTTCGTGTCCAGACCGGAGATCTGGATGCGCAGCCCGCCGGTGCCGAGTTCCTGGACGATCGAGTGCTGGCCGGAGGCCTTGTCGGCGGCCTCGGTCGCCCGCGCCACGGACACGCTCGTCTTCGGGGTGGTGAAGACGGCACCGCCCTTGAACTCGATGCCCATGTTGAGGCCCTGGACGGCCAGGGCCACGGCGGCCGTGATGGTGATCAGGATGGAGACGCCGTACCAGACGAAGCGCTTGCCGACGAAGTCGTAGCCGACCTCACCGCGGTACAGCTTGGCGCCGAGATCTCCCAGCTTCGACATCTCACGCCTCCTTTGCGTCGACGGGGGCGGGGACGGGGCCGGTGCGGCGGGACCGGCGCAGCGGCGGCTTGGCGCCGAGCCGCTTCGGGTCCAGCCCGGACCACGGGTGACCGCTGGAGAAGAACTTCGTCCGCGCCAGCAGGGTCATGACGGGCTTGGTGAACAGGAACACCACGACCACGTCGAGCAGGGTGGTCAGACCCAGCGTGAAGGCGAAGCCCTGGACCTTGCCGACGGTGACGATGAAGAGCACCGCGGCGGCGAGGAACGACACGAAGTCGGAGACCAGGATCGTGCGCCGGGCGCGCGGCCAGGCGCGCTCGACGGCCGGACGCAGGGTGCGGCCCTCGCGGATCTCGTCACGGATGCGCTCGAAGTACACGATGAACGAGTCGGCCGTGATGCCGATGGCGACGATGGCGCCGCAGACGGCGGGCAGGTTCAGGGCGAAGCCGATGCCCTTGCCCAGCAGCGACATGATCGTGTACGTGAGGACCGCGGACACCATGAGGCTGACGATCGCGATGAAGGCCAGACCGCGGTAGTAGACCAGCAGGTAGATCACGACGAGGACCAGGCCGATGGCGCCGGCGATCAGGCCGGCCTTCAGCTGCTCCCCGCCGAGCGCGGCGGTGACGGTGGTGACGCTGTCCTCCTGGAAGGACAGCGGCAGGGCGCCGTAGGAGAGCATGTTGCCCAGGTCCTGCGCGGACTGCTGGGTGAAGCCGCCGGAGATCTCGGCGTTGCCGCCGGTCAGCGCCTGGCTGACGGACGGGTCGGAGATGACCTTGCCGTCGAGGACGATCGCGAACTGGTTCTGCGGGGCCTGCTTGGTGGCCAGCTCACCGGTGATCTTGGCGAACTTGTCGGCGCCCTTGTCGGTGAACTGCATCTGCACGATCCACTGACCGCGCTGCTGGTCGATGACGCCCTTGGCGTCCTTCACGTCCGTGCCGGCGACCTGGGCCGGACCGAGAATCCACTTGCCCCACGCGCTGCCGCGCTGGCCGCAGGCGACCGTCGGCTCTTCGGGCTTGGCGCCCTTGCCGGCGGCGGCGCGCTGGTCCTCCTTGGTGCAGTCCAGCGCGGCGAACTTCGCCTGCAGGTCGGCCACGGCGGGGTCGACCGGCGGGGTCGGGACGGGGGCCGGGGCCGAGGCGGAGGGCGTGGCCTTGCTGTCGTCTGCCTTCTTCGACTCGCTCGCCGAGGGCGAGGGAGTGGGGGTGCCCGGGGCCTTGAGGGCCTCGCTGAGCACACGGCCCTGGGAAGTGGCGCTGGACGACGGGGTGGCCGGAGCGGAGGGCTTGGAGCTTCCCTCGGCCTTCGGAGCACCGGACCCGCCCGCGGAGGGGCTCGGGGACGCGCTCGGCTTGGTCTCGGGGGCGGCGGGGGCGCCGTCCGCGAAGGCGAGCACGGGGCGGAAGTACAGCTGGGCGGTGGTACCGACCTGCTCGCGGGCCTGCTGCTCGTTCACCCCCTTGGGGATGTTCACGATGATGTGGTCGCGGCCCTGGGTCTGGACCTCGGCCTCCGTGACGCCGAGACCGTTGACACGGCGGTCGATGATGCCGACGGCCGTGTTCATGTTGGTCTCGTTGACCGCGTCCGGCTTGCCGGGCTCGCTCTTCGCCTTGAGCGTGATGCTCGTACCGCCCGCGAGGTCGATGCCCAGACGGGGGGTGGTCTGATGAGAGAGGAACATCCCCGCGGTGAGCGCCACCATCGCGATCAGGATGAAGGCCAGGGCGCGCCCCGGCCTCCCCTGAGCCCCCGTGGGCCGCCGGCCCTTCTTCGGTGCTGCCACCTTGTCGTATCTCCCTGTCCAACCGTCGCGCGCCGGGTCAGCGCGCGGACGGCCACGAAATGTGTGGTGGGGACCCCTGCCCCCCGCAGAAGTTCACTGCGGGAACCGCGGCGGATGCCGGTCGGGCACCACCGCGGTCCCTGCCCGGCGCTACTTGGCGCCGGGCTCGCCGTCGGTCTTGCCGTCCTTCGGCTCGTCGTCGCCCTTGGGCTCGTCCTTCTTGCCGAGGTCGAGCTTGGGGGCGTCGCCCCCGGTCAGCGAGGAGGCGTCGTCGGGGACGACCGGAGTGTCCTCCGGGGTCTCGGTGATGCCGTGGACGATGCGGTTGTACTCCTCGTCCTCCAGCACGGCGCCGATCGCGTTCTTGGCGTAGATCGCGTGGACGCCGGGGGCCACCTCGAGGGTGACGGTGTCGTCACCGATCTCCTTGACCGTGGCGTACATGCCGCCGATGGTGCGGACGCCGGTACCGGGCGCCATGTGGTCACGCATCTGCGCGGCCTGCTGCTGCTTCTTCTTCGCGGAGCGGGTCATCAGGAACATCGCCCCGATGAGCACGATGAACGGGAGGAGTGTCACGAGATTCACGGGACGGAGATCCTTCGCACGACCGCCCGGGAGACGGCCTTTTTCTACGGGGGTGGGCACGCCGACCCGAAGGGTCGGCATCGGCGGAGTCTAGGCGAGTCAGCGCCGATGGAACAACGCCCAGCATGGCACCGCAGTTCCTGACCGGTCGAACCTCCGCGCCGTCAGACCCCGAACAGGCCCTGTTGTCCGCTTGATCCGCCGCCCGGGTGCTGTGGGGGAACAAGTCCCAGGTGAGCCCATGCGGCGGGGGTCGCGACCCGGCCCCGCGGCGTACGGGCCAGCAGGCCCTCGCGCACCAGGAAGGGCTCGGCGACCTCCTCGACGGTCTCGCGCTCCTCCCCCACGGCGACGGCGAGGGTGGACAGCCCGACGGGGCCGCCGCCGAACAGCTTGAGCAGGGCCTCCAGCACGGCCCGGTCCAGCCGGTCGAGGCCGCGCGCGTCGACCTCGTACACCTGGAGGGCGGTGGCGGCCACCTCGCGGGTGATCACCCCGTCGGCCCGGACCTGGGCGTAGTCGCGGACGCGGCGCAGCAGGCGGTTGGCGATGCGGGGGGTGCCGCGGGAGCGGCCGGCGATCTCGGCGGCGCCGGCGGTGTCGATCTCCACGTCGAGGAGGCGGGCGGAGCGGTGGACGACGCGCTCGAGCTCCTCGGGGGCGTAGAACTCCATGTGGCCGGTGAAGCCGAAGCGGTCCCGCAGGGGCGGGGGCAGCAGGCCGGCGCGGGTGGTGGCGCCGACGAGGGTGAACGGGGGCAGCTCCAGCGGGATGGCGGTGGCGCCGGGGCCCTTGCCGACGATCACGTCGACGCGGAAGTCCTCCATGGCCATGTACAGCATTTCCTCGGCGGGCCGGGACATGCGGTGGATCTCGTCGAGGAAGAGCACCTCGCCCTCCTGGAGGGAGGAGAGGATCGCGGCGAGGTCGCCGGCGTGCTGGATGGCGGGGCCGGAGGTGATGCGGATGGGCGCGCCCATCTCCGCGGCGATGATCATGGAGAGAGTGGTCTTGCCGAGGCCGGGCGCGCCGGAGAGCAGGACGTGGTCGGCGGTGGCGCCGCGCTGGCGGGCCGCCTTCAGGACGAGGTCCAGCTGCTGGCGGACCTTCTCCTGGCCGACGAACTCGCCGAGGTCCTTGGGGCGCAGGGCGGCCTCGACGGCGGTGTCCTCGCCGTCGGCCGCGGCGGCGACCAGGCGGTCGGGCTCGGGGGTGTCGGTTTCGTCGTCCCAGTTCACGGGGTCAGTCTGCCTTCTTGTTCGTACCGGCTGCGGTGGCTGCGGTGCGCCGCTGCGCGCCCGCGCAGCGGCGTCCCGTCACCGGGCCCGGTTCAGTGACTGGAGGGCGGCCCGCAGCAGCTGGGGGACGGGGGCCGAGCCGCCGGCGGCGAGGGCCGCCTCCGCCTGCGGCGTCACCGCCGAGACCGCGTCCTCCGCCTCCCGCGAGGCGTACCCGAGGCCGATGAGCGCCGCCGTGAGCTGTTCCGTCCACGGCGCGGGGCCGGAGGCCACGGGGGCCCGCTGCGCGCCGACCACGGCGGAGGCCGAGCCGAGCTTCCCCTTGAGCTCCAGCAGCAGCTTCTGCGCCCCCTTCTTGCCGATCCCGGGTACCGCCATCAGCGCCTTCTCGTCCCCCGACTCGACGGCCAGGCGCAGCGCGTCCGGGCTGTGCACCCCGAGCATCGCCTGGGCCAGCCGGGGCCCGACGCCGCTCGCGGTCTGGAGGAGTTCGAAGACCTGGCGTTCGTCGTCGTCCGCGAAGCCGTACAGGGTCAGGGAGTCCTCACGGACCACGAGCGAGGTGGCCAGCCGGGCCGGCTCGCCGACGCGCAGGCCGGCGAGGGTGGCCGGGGTGCACTGCACGGCCATGCCCACTCCCCCGACCTCGATCACGGCCAGGGCGGGGCTGAGCGCGGCGACCGGGCCGCTGACGAAGGCGATCATCTCGTACGGCCTTTCAAGGCGGAGGCGTGCTGGGCTACCGCCTGCTGGAGGCGGTTCTGGGCGGGGGCCCGCCAGATGTGGCAGATGGCGAGGGCCAGCGCGTCGGCGGCGTCGGCCGGCCTGGGCGGTTCGGCGAGCCGGAGCAGCCGGGTCACCATGGCCCCGACCTGTGCCTTGTCGGCCCGGCCGCTGCCGGTGACGGCGGCCTTGACCTCGCTGGGGGTGTGCAGGGCGACGGGTATCCCCCGGCGGGCCGCGCACAGCATGGCGACGGCGCTGGCCTGGGCGGTGCCCATCACCGTGCGGACGTTGTGCTGGCTGAAGACCCGCTCCACGGCGACGAACTCCGGCCGGTGCTCGTCGAGCCAGTCCTCGATGCCGCGCTCGATGGCGACGAGCCGGTCCCCCAGCTCCGCGTCCGCGGGGGTCCGTACGACCCCGACGCCGATCATGGTCAGGGGCCGTCCGGCGACCCCCTCGACCACGCCGACACCGCACCGCGTCAGCCCCGGGTCCACACCCAGTACGCGCACCGTGCCCCCCCCCTCGTCCGGTCATCGCTCGCCTGTCCGTGCAGGCTATCCGCCCGCACTGACAATGCGACGGCGGGCCGACAGGGTGTGTCCTGTCGGCCCGCCGTCGCGAGCGGTGCGAGTCGGCCGACTAGGCGTCGACCTTCTCCATGACCTCGTCCGAGACGTCGAAGTTGGCGAAGACGTTCTGCACGTCGTCGCTGTCCTCCAGCGCGTCGATCAGCTTGAAGATCTTGCGCGCGCCCTCTTCGTCGAGCTCGACCTGCATGGTCGGGACGAAGCTGGAGTCGGCGGAGTCGTAGTCGATGCCGGCCTCCTGGAGCGCGGTGCGGACCGCGACCAGGTCGGTGGCCTCGCTGATGATCTCCCAGGTGTCGCCGTTGTCGTTGACCTCTTCGGCGCCGGCGTCCAGGACCGCGCCCAGGAC
Source organism: Streptomyces sp. 3211.6 (assembly GCF_003634815.1). Lineage (NCBI taxonomy): Bacteria > Bacillati > Actinomycetota > Actinomycetes > Kitasatosporales > Streptomycetaceae > Streptomyces > Streptomyces sp. 3211.6. The sequence continues at coordinate 1,759,956 of NZ_RBXC01000001.1, forward strand.
GTCGTCCTCGGTGAGGTCGGCCTTGGGCAGCAGGATGACGCCCTTGCGGTTGAACAGGTACGAGACCGAGCCCGGGTCGGCCATCGAGCCGCCGTTGCGGGTCATGGCGACGCGGACGTCGGAGGCGGCACGGTTGCGGTTGTCGGTGAGGCACTCGATGAGCACCGCGACACCGTTCGGGCCGTAGCCTTCGTACATGATCGTCTCGTAGTCGGCGCCGCCGGCCTCGAGGCCGCCGCCGCGCTTGACCGCGGAGTCGATGTTCTTGTTCGGGACCGACTGCTTCTTGGCCTTCTGGACGGCGTCGTACAGCGTCGGGTTGCCGTCGATGTCGGCGCCGCCCATACGGGCCGCGACCTCGATGTTCTTGATCAGCTTCGCGAAGAGCTTGCCGCGCTTGGCATCGATCACGGCCTTCTTGTGCTTCGTCGTAGCCCATTTAGAGTGGCCGGACATCCGCCTGTCTCCTTCGCGTAACCAACAGTGTTCGTCTCAGATCTTACCGGGACCTGATTACAGCGCCGCGCGCACCATGTCGACGAAGTACGCGTGGACTCGGTCGTCGCCGGTCAGCTCCGGGTGGAACGAGGTGGCCAGCACGTTGCCCTGGCGCACGGCGACCGTGTGGCCGTCGTACGTGGCCAGGACCTCGGCGGAGGCGCCGACCGACTCGACCCAGGGGGCGCGGATGAAGACGCCCTCGACGGGGCCGTCCGCTATGCCCGCGAAGTCGATCTTCGCCTCGAAGGACTCGTTCTGACGGCCGAAGGCGTTGCGGCGGACGATCATGTCGATGCCGCCGAGCGTCTCCTGGTCGTCACGGCCGTCGAGCAGCTTGTCGGCCAGCATGATCATGCCGGCGCAGGTGCCGTAGACGGGCATGCCGGCGCGCACGTGCTCGCGCAGCGGCTCCAGCATGCCGAACAGGACCGCGAGCTTCGACATGGTCGTGGACTCGCCGCCGGGGATGACCAGCGCGTCGACCTCGGCGAGCTCCTCGGGACGCCGGACCGGCCTGGCCACGGCGTCCGCCGCGGCCAGGGCGATCAGGTGCTCCCGTACGTCGCCCTGGAGCGCCAGGACACCGATCACGGGGGGGTTGCTCATCGTGGGGTGCCTTACCAGCCGCGGTTGGCGTAGCGCTCGGCCTCGGGGAGGGTGTCGCAGTTGATGCCGACCATGGCCTCGCCCAGGTTGCGGGAGGCGTCCGCGATGACCTTCGGGTCGTCGAAGAAGGTGGTGGCCTTCACGATGGCGGCGGCGCGCTTGGCCGGGTCGCCGGACTTGAAGATGCCGGAGCCGACGAAGACGCCCTCGGCGCCGAGCTGGCGCATCAGGGCGGCGTCGGCCGGGGTGGCGACGCCACCGGCGGAGAACAGGACGACGGGGAGCTTGCCGAGCTCGGCGACCTCCTTGACGAGCTCGTACGGGGCGCGCAGCTCCTTGGCGGCGGCGTACAGCTCGTTGTTGTCGAAGCCGCGCAGCTTGGCGATCTCGTTCTTGATCTGGCGCAGGTGGCGGACGGCCTCGACGACGTTGCCGGTGCCGGCCTCGCCCTTCGAACGGATCATGGCCGCGCCCTCGGCGATGCGGCGCAGGGCCTCGCCCAGGTTGGTGGCGCCACAGACGAAGGGGGTGGTGAAGGCCCACTTGTCGGAGTGGTTGACCTCGTCGGCCGGGGTCAGGACCTCGGACTCGTCGATGTAGTCGACGCCGAGGGACTGGAGCACCTGGGCCTCGACGAAGTGGCCGATGCGCGACTTGGCCATGACCGGGATGGAGACGGCCTCGATGATCTCCTCGATCATGTTCGGGTCCGACATGCGGGCCACGCCGCCGTCCTTGCGGATGTCGGCCGGAACCCGCTCCAGGGCCATGACGGCCACGGCGCCGGCGTCCTCGGCGATCTTCGCCTGCTCGGCGTTGACCACGTCCATGATCACACCGCCCTTGAGCTGCTCGGCCATGCCGCGCTTGACGCGGGAGGTGCCGATGGCCGACTCAGCGGACTGGGGGGAGGTGGGAAGCGTGCTCACGGGTTGACCTCACTCGAAACGAACTCGAAAGGGAGACGGGTACTACTCGGCAGAGACAACCCCACCGACCAGTCCACTACAAGGGCCAATATGGAGCCGGTGGCTCTTTGATTTGTCCCCGGCGGCCCTGGTGGACCCCCGTTCGGCCCCGTGGCGGGCTCCACGGCACCCGCCGGCCCGCTCAGACGGGACGGTCCGCGAGGTCGGCCGGCGGCTCGTCGTCCATCTCGAAGGCCAAGGGGAACGGCGCGTGTCCGGCCAGCCGGAACCAGCGGACCTTGCGGTGCCTGCGCAGCGCGCGGGCGGCCCGTACGGCGTCGTTGAGGAAGCGCCGGGCCATCGGCACCCGGCGCACGGCGGCGGCCAGTTCCTCGGCGGCCTCCACGCCTCCGGGGGCGGCCTTGAGCACCTCCACCTGGTCGGCGTCGGCGAACACCGCGCGCAGCGCCTGGCTGAGCTCGCTCTCGGCGACCTCCCGGTGCTCCTCCTCGGCCTGCCGGGCGGCGTGCGCGGCCTCGAACAGCACGAGGGAGGAGGCGGGGTCGAGCGCCCCCGAGGTGGCCACCTCCAGGACGACGGAGGCGCGGCGCACGAGCTGCGCGTCCAGGGCGGCCCGGGCGGCGTCCATCCGGGTGTGCAGCCGGTCCAGCCGCCCGGCGGTCCAGCTGAGGTAGACCCCGACGACGGCGAGCGCCACCGCGATCCAGACAAGGTTTTCGATCACGGGCGGCGACACTACCGGAGGCTAGGGGGTGTCCCGGGAGAAGCCCAGGCGGGTGCGCAGCGGGACGCGTTCGTCTGCGCCCACGGCGGCCGCGCCGTCGGTGACCGTCTCGTAGACGGCCAGGATGTCCGCGCCCACCGTCGACCAGTCGAAGCGGCGGACGTGGGCCGAGCCGCGGGCGCTGAGCTCCGCGCGCCGGGCCGGGTCGCGCAGCAGGGCGATCGCCGCGTCCGCCAGGGAGTCGGCGTCCTCGTTCGCGAAGAGTTCCCCGGCGGCACCCTGGTCCAGTACCTGCGCGAAGGCGTCGAGGTCGGAGGCGAGGACGGCCGCCCCGGCGGACAGGGCCTCGACCAGGATGATCCCGAAGCTCTCGCCGCCGGTGTTGGGGGCCACGTACACGTCGACGCTGCGCAGCAGCCGGGCCTTGTCCTCGTCGGAGACCATGCCGAGGAACTCCACGCGGGAGCGGAGCCCGGCGGGCAGGGAGGCGACGGCCTCCTCCTCGTCGCCGCGGCCGGCCACGAGGAGCCGTACGTCGGGGCACGCCTCCACGATGCGCGGGAAGGCAGCCATGAGCACCGGCAGGCCCTTGCGCGGCTCGTCGATGCGGCCGATGAAGCCGAGGGTCTGCCCGCCCCACTCCGCCTTGGGTTCGGCCTTCGCGAAGAAGTCGACGTCGACGCCGTTGGGGATGACCACGGCGTCCCCGCCGAGGTGCTCGACGAGGGTGCGCCGGGCGTACTCGCTGACCGCGATCCGGGCGCTGATCTTCTCCAGCGCCGGCTGGAGGATCGGATACGCCGCGATCATCGCCCGGGAACGGGGATTCGAGGTGTGGAACGTGGCCACGATGGGCCCCTGCGCCGCCCAGCAGGACAGCAGCCCGAGGGAGGGGGAGGCCGGCTCGTGGATGTGGATGACGTCGAAGACGCCGTCGTGCAGCCAGCGCCGGACGCGGGCCGCCGACAGGAAACCGAAGTTCAGCCGGGCCACGGACCCGTTGTAGGGCACCGGCACGGCCCGGCCGGCCGAGACCACGTAGGGCGGCAGCGGGGTCTCGTCGTCGGCGGGGGCGAGGACCGACACCTCGTGGCCCAGCCTGATCAGGTGTTCGGCCAGGTCGCGGATGTGGAACTGGACGCCGCCCGGTACGTCCCAGGAGTACGGGCAGACGATGCCGATCTTCACTTCGGGCGCTCCTCCAGGTCCTCGAGCCACAGCCGCTGGAGCATGTGCCAGTCCTCCGGGTGCTCGGCGATCCCCGAGGCGAAGGCGTCGGCCACCACCTGGGTCATGGTGGCGGTCTTCTCGGCCCGGGTCCCCGATGCGGGCACGGCCACCTCGGGGTGGATCCGGCCGTACATCCTGGGCGCGTCCCCGTAGTACAGGGTGACCGGCAGCAGGGCGGCCCCGGTCTGCTGGGCCAGCAGCGCGGGCCCGGCGGGCATCCGGGCGGTGGCGCCGAAGAAGTCCACCTCAACCCCGGAGGAGGACAGGTCCCGGTCCGCGACCAGGCAGATCAGTCCGCCGGCGCGCAGCCGGCGCGCGAGGGTGCCGAAGGCGGCCCCACCGCTGTGCGGCAGGACCTCCATGCCCAGGCTCTCCCGGTAGGCCACGAAACGGTCGTAGAGGGATTCGGGCCTCAGCCGCTCGGCGACCGTGGTGAAGGGGACGCCGACGTGCCCGGTGACCCAGGCTCCGGCCAGGTCCCAGTTGGCCAGGTGCGGCAGGGCCACGATCACGCCGCGGCCGGAGGCGAGGGCCTCGCGCAGGATGTGGTCGTCCTTTATCGAGACGTCCGTGCCGAACCGCCGGGGGTCCATGGCGGGCAGCCGGAAGGACTCCATCCAGTAGCGCATGTACGAGCGCATGCCCGCCTGCGAGAGCGCGCGCAGGCGCTCGGGCCCGGCGTCGGGCACCACCCGGGCCAGGTTGGACTCCAGGCGCAGCACGCTCTTGCCCCGCCGCTTCCAGGCCACGTCGGCGATCTTGCGGCCGAGGGCCGCCGCCGCCGGCTCGGGCAGCTTCTTGACGCCCGCCCAGCCCAGCCCGTACAACCCGTCGACCAGCTTGTCCTTGGCGCCGGCCATCAGTGCGCGCCGCCCTCGGCGGGCGCCGCCGCGTCGGCCTCGGCGGCCTCTCGGCGTACCGTGACCACCCGCTGGACCAGCGTGACGAGCGAGCCCGCCGCCACCACCCACAGGGCGATGGGCAGCAGCACGCCGATCCAGGAGGGCACCCCGAAGGTCTGCAGCCCGGACAGACCGGCCGCGACCAGCGAGATCACCAGGCGCTCGGCGCGTTCCACGAGCCCGTTGACGGCCACGGGCAGGCCGATCGCCTCCCCGCGGGCCTTGGTGTACGAGACCACCTGGCCGCTGGCCAGGCAGAAGATCGCCACCGCGCACAGCACGTTGTCGTTCCCGGAGCCCGCGTACCAGAGCGCGAGGCCGCCGAAGATGGCGGCGTCGGCCACCCGGTCGAGGGTGGAGTCGAGGAACGCGCCCCAGCGGCTGGAGACCCCGGCCTGGCGGGCCATGTTCCCGTCCACCAGGTCGGAGAAGACGAAGAGGGTGATGGTGATCGTGCCCCAGAAGAACTCGCCCCGGGGGAAGAAGACCAGCGCCCCGGCCACCACGCCGGCGGTGCCGATCAGCGTGACCGCGTCCGGGCTCACCCCCCGGCGGAGGAGAAATGCGGCGAACGGCGTGAGAACACGCGTGAAGAACGCACGCGCGTACTTGTTCAGCATGGCCTTCCCAGAGGGTCGCTGGGCCGCGCGGCCACATCGGCCACCGGCTGGCCCATCGTAGCCAGCACCCCGGGTGCGGGGCGCCCCGCACCCTCCGGTTCGCCGGGCGCAATGCTTCGGCCACCCCCTGCCGGGTGCGTCTTCACGCCGCCGTCCGTGACCGGTACGACGTATGGACGCAGTGTGACGCCAGTGCAAAGCTCGAAGGACCCCGATCACCCTCCTTCACCGCGACACCGGGAGGCACGAGCACCATGGGACCCACATCACACCAAGCCGGGGCCGCCGGCAGGGCACTGACGGCCGACCGCCCCGACTCCGTGCGGAACGTCGTGCTGGTCGGCCACAGCGGCGCCGGCAAGACCACCCTGGTCGAAGCCCTGGCCCTGACCGCGGGGGCCGTGAACCGCGCCGGACGGGTCGAGGACGGGGGCACGGTCTCGGACTACGACGAGATCGAGCAGCGCCGCCAGCGTTCCGTCCAGCTCTCCCTGGTCCCCGTCGAATGGGCCGGAATCAAGATCAACCTGCTGGACACCCCCGGATACGCCGACTTCGTCGGGGAACTGCGGGCCGGTCTGCGCGCCGCCGACGCGGCCCTCTTCGTGGTCTCCGCCGCCGACGGGATCGACGGGGCGACCCGGATGGTCTGGGACGAGTGCGAGGCCGTCGGCATGCCGCGCGCCATCGTCGTCACCCATTTGGAGGCAGCGCGCTCCGATTACTCGCAGATGGCCTCCGTGTGCGGCGAGATCTTCGGCGCCGACGACCCGGACGCCGTCATCCCCCTCTACCTCCCCCTGCTCGCCGCCCCCGGGCCCGACGGCCACTCCCCCGTCACCGGCCTGCTCGGCCTGCTCTCCCGGCGCGTCTACGACTACAGCTCCGGCGCACGCGCCGAACGCGACCCGGACCCCGCCGAGCTCGCCCTCATCGAGGGCGCCCGCGCCCGCCTCATCGAGGGGATCATCGCCGAGAGCGAGGACGAGACCCTCATGGACCGCTACCTCGGCGGCGAGAACATCGACGTCAAGACCCTGGTCGACGACCTGGAGCGGGCCGTCGCCCGCGGCACCTTCCACCCCGTCCTGATGGCCGCCCCCGCCGCCGACGGCGCCCGCCAGGGCCTGGGCACGGTGGAACTCCTCGAACTGATCACCGGCGGCTTCCCCACCCCCGCCGAACGCGCCCCCCTCACCGTCACCGCCCCCGACGGCAGCCCGCGCCCCGACGTCGTCTGCGACCCCGCCGGGCCGCTCCTCGCCGAGGTCGTCAAGACCTCCTCCGACCCCTACGTCGGCCGCGTCTCCCTCGTCCGGGTCTTCTCCGGCACCCTGCGCCCCGAGGAGACCGTCCACGTCTCCGGGCACGGCCTGGCGGACCGGCTCCACGAGGACCGCTCCCTCCACGAGGCGGACGAGCGGGTCGGCACCCTCACCTCCCCCTTCGGCAAACAGCAGCGCACCCTCGGCACCTGCATCGCCGGCGACCTCGCCTGCGTGGCCAAACTCACCCGCGCCGAGACCGGCGACACCCTCTCCGCCAAGGACGCCCCCCTGCTGATGGAGCCGTGGGCGATGCCCGAGCCGCTGCTCCCCCTCGCCATCGAGGCGCACAGCAAGGCCGACGAGGACAAGCTCTCCCAGGGCCTGGCCCGGCTCGTCGCCGAGGACCCCACGATGCGCCTGGAGCAGAACCCGCACACCCACCAGCTCGTCCTGTGGTCCCTCGGCGAGGCCCACCAGGAGGTCGCCCTGGAACGGCTGCGCACCCGCTACGGGGTCCAGGTCGACCCCGTCCCCCACAAGGTCAGCCTGCGCGAGACCTTCGGCGCCAAGGCCGCCGGGCGCGGCCGGCACGTCAAGCAGTCCGGCGGGCACGGCCAGTTCGCGATCTGCGAGATCGAGGTGGAACCGCTCCCGCCCGGCAGCGGCATCGAGTTCGTCGACAAGGTGGTCGGCGGCGCGGTGCCCCGCTCGTTCATCCCGTCCGTGGAGAAGGGCGTACGGGCGCAGGCCGCCCGCGGGGTCGCGGCCGGCTACCCGCTGGTCGACGTACGGATCACCCTGCTCGACGGCAAGGCGCACTCGGTGGACTCCTCCGACGCCGCCTTCCAGACGGCCGGCGCCCTCGCCCTGCGCGAGGCCGCCGCGCAGACCGCCGTCCAGCTGCTGGAGCCCGTCGCCGAACTCGACGTCGTGGTCCCCGACGAGTACGTGGGCCCGGTCATGAGCGACCTGGCCGGCCGGCGCGGCCGCGTGGTCGGCACCGAACAGGCCGAGCCCGGCCGGACCCGGGTGCGCGCGGAGGTCCCCGAGATCGAGATCGGCCGCTACGCAGTGGACCTGCGGTCGGTCACGCACGGCACCGGCCGGTTCGGCCGCGGCTACGCCCGGCACGAGCCGATGCCCCCGCACCTTGCGGACAAGGTTCGCGAACAGGCCGAGAAGGGAAGCCCATTGACCTAGGAGTCATGGCGCTCACCCTGCGCTCCGGTCACCGCCCACCCAACCCGCTTGCGGTGGGCGGTATTTCCCTGTCCCATGACCATGGGGACGGCCGCGCCGTTAGGCTTTTCGGCGCGACGCGGAGCACAACGGTCCGCAACACGCACGACGGCACGACCAGCACAACGGCACAACGGCACAACGGCACAACAGGCAAAGAGCACAGTGGCACGGCGATGGGGGCAGCGGTGGCGGACGACGGTTTCGACTTCAGGCCCGGGGCACAGATCCCCCTCCAGGGGGGCGGCGGCCAGACCGCGGCGACCAACGCACTCGCCTCCGCCGCGTACCGCGACGGCGGCAAGGACACCAAGCTCAAGGACATCCTCGGGGCCAACAGCGAGAACCACCCGGCCTCGGTGAAGGACCCGAAGATCTCCCTGTTCGAACCCAACCTCGGCGAGGCCTTCTGCCGCGCCGTCGAGGCCCGCACCCTGGGAGCCGGCCGCAAACCGCTCATCCAGTCCTTCGGCGCCGACCCGCAGACCGTCGTGGAACACTGCCTGGCCGCCTCCCGCATCCGCAAGGAGCGCGACCGCCGGCTGCGCCTGATCATGCTGGTCTGCGGAGTGGTCTTCCTGCCCGGCCTGCTGATGTGGCTGGGGCTCTTCCAACTGCGCAAGACCCTGGCCAAGGGCGAGGGCAGGAAGACCAGCTGGATCGGCACCGCCCTGCTGGTCGCCGTCGCCCTCGTGGCCGCCGTCCTGCTCTACCGGGTGGTCTACCGCCAGCCCGGCAGCGGACTGCTGGAGCTGTACCTGCTCGGCGCCATCGTCGCCCCCGTCCTCGGCTGGTACGGGGCCCGCCGGATCTGCGAGCGGACCGCCGCCGACCTGCGCTCCCGCTGGGACGGCCTGCTCGGCGGCGGGGGCGTGGTCACCGCCAAGATCCCGGAGGCCGTCCCCGGCAACCCGGACGAGAAGGCCCGCGAGGACCTGCGCCACCAGCTGGCGAAGCTCACCGCCGAGGACCGCAGCAACTCCGTCTTCTACGCCGGCCCCAAGGGCATCCTCGGCATGGGCACCCGCTGGGGCAGCTGGCAGATGGCCGAGGAACTGACCCCCAAGACCGAGGGCCACGACATCCACCCCTTCCGCAGCTGGGACGTCATACGCGCGATCGACACCGAACTGCGCAAGCTGGAGCGCGGCCCCCTGCACACCGGAGGCTTCCCGCCCGCCTCGATCCAGCACTGGATCGTCACCCCCGTCGGCGAGGGCGCCGCCGAGGTGGCCCGGCCCGGCGGCGAGGACGTGGACACCTTCATGATCAAGCCGCACGAGATCACCCGGATCTGCAACGAACAGCAGTTCAGCGCCGGCAACCGGCACTACCTGGGCATCCAGTGGCCGCTGTGGGACGGTCAGCTCGTCATCACGATGCTGGTCACCGTCACCGTGCTCTACAAGACCCTGCGCGTGGACGTCACCGCCCACGCCCTGGGCCCCGTGCACGGCCTGTTCACCACCAAGTCCAAGCCCCCGGTCGTCGAGGTCCCCAAGTCCATTCGCTTCTGGGAGACGGTGGAGCGCCCGCTGCCCCTGGTGGACGCGAGCGAGGTCGTACGCCTCGCCGTGCGCGCCCCCCTGACCTGGTACCCGCCGCTGCTGGACTACTTCGGCGGCAAGCTGGTCCTGCCCGAGCCCTTCGGCCTGCGGCACGTCTGGGCGAGCTCGATGTGGCGCCACCGCTTCATGGCGGACGACGCCCTGCGCACCGTGGCGCCGGTCCTGCGCGCGGTGCACGCGGCGGCCTTCAGGGTGCTGGACGAGAACGGCGTGGACACGTCGGCCTTCACCAACCGCTCCTCGATCATGAACGGCCTGATCCAGGAGCCGGCCCCGCGCAAGGCGGACGTCTACGACGCGTAGGTAGGCTGGAGGGGTCCGATCCGCCCCGGGGAGGTGCCGCCGTGACCGAGCGCAAGCCGCCCGGAGTCAGCTTCGAGTCCTTCGTGGACCGGCAGATCAGAGAGGCCGCCGACCGGGGCGACTTCGCCCGGCTGCCGGGCCTGGGCAAGCCGCTGGCCTCCCTGGACGCCCCGTACGACGAACTGTGGTGGATCAAGGGGAAGCTGCACCGCGAGGGCTGCACCCCGCTGCCGCCCTCGCTGGCCCTGCGCAAGGAGGCCGAGGACGCGCACGAGACGGCCCTGGCGGCCCCGACCGAGCGCCGGGCCAGGGAGGTCCTGGCGGAGGTCAACGAGAAGATCCGCACCGCGCTGCGCCGGCCCCCGCCGGGACCGCCGCTGGGCATCGCCGAGTTCGACGTGGAGGCGGTCCTGGCGGAGCGGCGGGCGGCCCGCGCTTCGGGAGAGACGGCCTAGTCGTTCGGCCAGGCGTCGGAGAGCATCTGGCGGGTGTCCGCGAGGAGCTGCGGCAGGACCCGGGTGTGGCCGACGATCGGCATGAAGTTCGTGTCCCCGCCCCAGCGGGGCACGATGTGCTGGTGCAGGTGCGCGGCGATGCCGGCGCCGGCGGCGGAACCCTGGTTCATGCCGATGTTGAAGCCGTGCGCCCCGGAGGCCTTGCGCAGCGCGACCATGGCCCGCTTGGTGAGGTCGGCCAGCTCGGCCGTCTCGGGGCCGTCGAGCTCGGTGTAGTCGGCGACGTGCCGGTACGGGACGACCATCAGGTGGCCGCCGTTGTACGGGTACAGGTTCAGCACGGCGTAGACGTGCTTGCCGCGCGCGACGATCAGGCCGTCCTGGTCGGACATCTCCGGAATCCCGCAGAAGGGGCAGCCGTCCCCGGCCTCCGGGCCGGTCGGCTTGTTCTCGCCCTGGATGTAGGCCATCCGGTGGGGCGTCCACAGACGCTGGAACCCGTCGTGCGTACCCACACCGTTCTGCTGCTCCGGCTCAATCGTCATAGGACGCAGCATATGACCTTGCCCCGGCGAACGAGGAAGGCCCCCGGAAAGTGATCAGCGGGTGATCGCTCCGGGGGCCTTCGGGCCGGGTCAGACCTGGACGCGGTCCGCGACGACCTTGGCCAGCTTCGCCAGCGCCTCGTCCTTCGGGATGCCGTTCTCCTGCGAACCGTCGCGGTAGCGGAAGGAGACGGTGCCCGCGGCCATGTCCTCGTCGCCGACGATGATCATGAACGGGACCTTGAGCTTCTGGTGGTTGCGGATCTTCTTCTGCATCCGGTCGGAGGAGGCGTCCACCTCCACCCGCAGGCCCTGCTTCTTCGCCTCGGCGGCGAACTCCTGCAGGTACTCCACGTGCCCGTCGCCGATCGGGATGCCGACCGCCTGGACCGGGGCCAGCCACGGCGGCATGGCGCCCGCGTAGTGCTCCAGCAGCACCGCGAAGAACCGCTCGATCGAGCCGAACAGCGCGCGGTGGATCATGACCGGGCGCTGGCGGGAGCCGTCCGGCGCGGTGTACTCCAGGTTGAACCGCTCCGGCAGGTTGAAGTCCAGCTGCACGGTCGACATCTGCCAGGTGCGGCCGATGGCGTCACGCGCCTGCACGGAGATCTTCGGGCCGTAGAAGGCCGCGCCGCCCGGGTCGGGGGTCAGCGGGAGGCCCTGCTTCTCGGCGACCTGCTGGAGGACCGCGGTGGCCTCCTCCCAGACCTCGTCCGAGCCGACGAACTTCTCCGGGTCCTTGGTGGACAGCTCCAGGTAGAAGTCGGTCAGACCGTAGTCGCGCAGCAGGTTCAGCACGAAGGTGAGGGTGCGGTCGAGCTCCTCGGCCATCTGCTCACGGGTGCAGTAGATGTGCGCGTCGTCCTGGGTGAAGCCGCGGGCCCGGGTCAGGCCGTGGACCACGCCGGACTTCTCGTACCGGTACACGGTGCCGAACTCGAACAGGCGCAGCGGCAGCTCACGGTAGGAGCGCCCGCGCGCGTCGAAGATCAGGTTGTGCATCGGGCAGTTCATGGGCTTGAGGTAGTAGTCGGTACCACCGTCGAGCTGCATGGGGGGGTACATGCCCTCCGCGTACCAGTCCAGGTGGCCGCTCTTCTCGAAGAGGGCGCCCTTGGTGGCGTGCGGGGAGTAGACGAACTCGTAGCCCTCCTCCTCGTGCCGGCGGCGCGAGTAGTCCTCCATGGTCCGGCGGATGATGCCGCCGCGCGGGTGGAAGACGGCGAGGCCGGAGCCGATCTCGTCCGGGATGGAGAAGAGGTCGAGCTCGTTGCCGAGCTTGCGGTGGTCGCGCTTCTCGGCCTCGGCGAGGAAGTCGAGGTGGGCCTTCAGCTCGTCCTTCGAGGGCCAGGCGGTGCCGTAGATGCGCTGGAGCATCGGGTTCTTCTCGCTGCCCCGCCAGTAGGCGGCCGCGTTGCGCATCAGCTTGAACGCCGGGATGTTGCGGGTGGTGGGCAGGTGGGGACCGCGGCAGAGGTCCTTCCAGCACAGCTCGCCGGTCTTGGCGTCGAGGTTGTCGTAGATGGTCAGCTCGCCGCCGCCCACCTCGACGTTCGCGCCGTCGTCGGTCGACGCGGAGCCCTTGATGCCGATGAGCTCCAGCTTGTACGGCTCGTCCGCCAGCTCCTCGCGCGCCGCCTCGTCGGAGACCACGCGGCGGGCGAACCGCTGCCCGCGCTTCTGGATCTCCTGCATCTTCTTCTCGATGGCCTTGAGGTCATCGGGGGTGAAGGGGCGGGCGACGTCGAAGTCGTAGTAGAAGCCGTCGCGGACCGGCGGGCCGATGCCCAGCTTGGCCTCGGGGAACAGCTCCTGCACGGCCTGCGCCATGACGTGCGCGGTCGAGTGGCGCAGGATGTTCAGGCCGTCCTCGGAGGAGATCTCCACCGGCTCGACGGTCTCCCCGTCCTGGACCTCGTAGGAGAGGTCCTTCAGCTCGCCCGCGACGCGCGCGGCGATGACGGTGCGCTCGGCGGCGAACAGCTCGGCCGCCGTGGTGCCCGTGGTCACCACGCGCTCGTCCCGCTCGGAATCGCGTTGGATGATCACACGGACGTCTGACACCGGTTTCTCCTGAACTCTGGGTGCCCGCCCCGGCGGCAGCCGGGCGGGAAAGCGCCGGTGGTTCCGGCGCGTGTGAATCGTACCGAGCGGAGTGGCCGCGCCGCTAAACGGTTGTTCCGGGTCCCGCGGCGACGGCGGCGGGAAAATGCCGGGGCCTGGCGCCGGGGGCGCGGGTAGCGTGGCCGGGCCTCGTCCGCCGCGCCCCGAGGGGATCCCCGCCCATGCCGAACCCGTACGTCCGTCCGCTGGACCTGGCCGACGAGGCGACGGCCGTCGCCGTGCACCGGATCGGGCGGGCCGCGTACGCCGTGGAAGCGGAGCTGATCGGGTTCGACGGGATCCCCGCGCTGGGCGAGAGCCTCGACGACATGCGGGGGCGGGGGCTGGAGTGGCTGGGGGCGGTCGGCCCGGACGGGACGATCGCCGGGTTCCTGGCCTGGGAGGACCCGGGGCCCGCCGGCCCCGTCGGCCTCGACCGGCTCTGCGTGGACCCCGCCTGGTTCCGCCGGGGGGTAGCCTCGCTGCTCCTGCGGCACGCGCTGGGGGAACTCTTCCCGGACCGGACGGTCGAGGTCGCCACCGGCGCGGACAACACCCCGGCGGTGACCCTGTACGAACGCCTGGGCTTCGTCCGGGGCGCCGGCTTCTCCCCGGTCCCCGGCCTGCGGATGGCCTCCTTCACGCGCACCCCCGCACACCCCGGCGCCGGCCCGGCGGACACCCCCCGGGGCGGGCGCGAGCAGTAGCGCCGGGCGCCGGAGGGCGTGGCCTGCGGCGTCCGGCGCCGTGCGCCCCGGGGCGGAGGGCCGCCCGCGGACCGGACGCACTCGGGCGGTCCCGGCCACGCGGCGGGGCGCGGCGCCGGGCGTCGCGGGCCGGGCAGGTCCTCCGGAACACGCCCCGGCTCCCCGCCGGGGGCGGCTCAGTCGTCCGAGGGGAGTACGTCCTCGGGGTCGAAGGCCGCGTCCAGGGACTTCATCAGCCGGTCCCGCTCCACCTCGTCCAGCGGGACGGGGGTCACGTCCGCGGCGTCCGTCAGCCGGCGGAAGCCGCCGCGCCGCGAGAGGCGGCCGCTGATCCGGACCGGGAGGCCGGCCAGGTGGGCGTGGACGGCGATCCGGTACGCCTCCTCCCCCAGCGCGGCCCGTACGTAGGGGACCTCCGCCCCGGCCAGCACCCGCAGCCGGACCGTCCCCCCGCCCCCCGCAGCCGCCCGCCGCATCCGCACCACCGCCCCCGCCAGCCGCACGGCGACGGCCGGCTCGGACCGGGTGTAGCGGGCCGAGGCCTCGCGGAGCACGGGCAGGTCGCCGGGCGAGAACTCCACCGGCTCAGGCCGCGCCGCGCACCCGGCGGGGACCCCGGCCGCGGGGGCCCAGGCCAGCGCGATCCGCGCCCCCTCCGAACCGTGGACGAGGGCGATCAGCGCGTCGGCGAGCTCCCGGCTGACGCCGGCCGCGACGGCCGCGTCGAAGGCTTCCATGCCGCCGGTGGCCCGCTGGTAGTCCACCGCCTCGCGGGCCGCGTGCAGCGCGTGGTGCAGCCTCGTGACCAGCCCCCGCCCGCCGTCCACCGGCACGTACGCGGCCAGCCGCCGCCCGTCCGGGCCGGGCCCCACCAGCACCCGGTCCAGGGCCCGTTCGGCCTGCGCCCGGTGGCGGGCCCCGTGGTAGCCGGCGCGGGCCCGTTCGGCGAGGGCACCGGCCAGCAGCAGCCGGCGGGCCGCCGAGCGCAGCCGTTCCTGCGCGGTCCAGGCGGCCTCGCCCTGGAACCCGTACGGCGCCTCGGGTACCTCCCGCTCCCAGCGGACCTCGTCGCTGGGCACGCTCAGCCCGAACAGCACCTCCCGCGCCGACGCCAGCCCGCTGCGCGACAGGGCGGTCAGGGCCTCCTCCAGCAGGTCCGCGCAGTCGGGGAAGGTCCGGGTCTCGGGGACGAGCAGGCTGGTGCCGCCCTGCCCGGGCGGGGTCCAGCGCCCGTACCGGCCCGCCGCGCCGCCGCGCCGCAGCCAGCCGTGCCGGTGCAGCAGCGCACCGAGGACCCGGGGGTCGACCTCCGCGGGATCGGGGGTGCCGGGCAGGGCCGGCCGCACCGGCGGCAGCGGCAGCGGTGCCGGGCGCGGCTCCGGGCGCGGTGCGTGACGGTCCATCAGGGTGTCCCTCCCGACCCGACCCGGGTCATGATCTCGCACAGCGCCCGGTCGTCGAAGATCCGCGCGGTCGGGATCCGTACGGTGGTCCGGCGCCGGCCGGTCACCGGGTGCCCGGCGAGGTTGGTCCAGTAGCAGCAGTGCCTCAGGTCGAGCCGGTCGTGCCCGGCGCTCAGCCACTGCTCCCGCTCCCGCGGTACGAGCATCACGACGAGGATCTTGTGCACGGCCACCGGGGTGCGGGCCAGCTTCACCAGGTGCTCGTTGTCGAGGGTGAAGCCGAAGCTGGGCCCGGCCGGCCGCGGCGGGACCTGGTAGGTCGCCTTCAACTGCACCTTGATGGTGACCTCGTCGTCGACGACGTGTTCGGGCGCGCCGTGGCTGACGTGCCAGTCGACGCCGTTGTCCGGGAACGGCTGGGACAGCGAGCAGCCGGCGGCGGCCGCGACGGCGTGCAGGTATCCCACCTGGAGGGTTTCCATGCAGGCGGTGGTGGCGAGCGTGCCGCGCAGCGGACCGGTCCTCGCTCCGGTGTCCGCGTCCAGCACCCCGCCCGGTTCGGGCTGCGCGAGCGCCATGGCCGGCTCCCCATGCCTTCCGGGCTCTGCCGTGCGTGTGGTGGTGGTGTGTCGACGTGCGGGGTGACGGCCGGTCACGTGTACGACCCCCCAGGTGAGTTGTCTCCGCACCCGGCTCGGCGCAAACGGCGTACGGGGCAAACAGCCCGGGTATCACGGAATCGGCGGGGGCGGCAGGTCCCGGGGCGGTGGCGCCCGGTACGCCCCGTCTGCCGATCGGGGACGAGGAGTTCGCCATGACACGCTGGTACGAGGGGCCGCTGGCCGCCTTCGACACGGAGACCACCGGGGTGGACGTCGAGCAGGACCGGATCGTGTCCGCCGCGCTCGTCGTGCAGGAGTGCGCGGGCGGCCGGGTGCGCGCCACGCGCTGGCTGGTCAATCCCGGCATCCCGGTGCCCCGGGGTGCCACGGAAGTGCACGGCCTGACCGACGAGCACCTTCAGCGCAACGGCCGCTGGCCGGCGCCGGTGGTGGAGGAGATAGCCCGCGCGCTGAGCGAGCAGCAGATGGCGGGCCGGCCGGTGGTGGTGATGAACGCGCCGTTCGATCTGACGCTGCTGGACCGGGAGTTGCGCCGGCACCGGGCGTCGTCGCTCGCGCGGTACCTGGACGACCGGCCGCTGACGGTGCTGGATCCGCGGGTGCTGGACAAGCACCTGGACCGCTACCGCAAGGGCCGCCGGACGCTGACGGACCTGTGCGCGCACTACGGGATAGAGCTGGAGGGGGCGCACGACGCCTCGGCAGACGCGATGGCCTCGCTGGAGCTGGTGCGGGCGGTGGGGCGGCGGTTCGCGGCGCGGCTGGAGCGGCTGACCCCGGCGGAGCTGCACCAGCTCCAGGCGGTGTGGCACGCGGCGCAGGCGCGCGGGCTCCAGGCGTGGTTCGCGCGGCAGGGCACTCCGGAGGCGGTGGATCCGCACTGGCCGCTGCGCCCGGAGGTTCCGGCGGCGGCCTGAGCGGGCCCTGGCGGACGGGGCCGTGGAATGCGGAAGGCCGGTCCGTCGTCAGACGGACCGGCCTGTCCCGGTGGGCGATACTGGGATCGAACCAGTGACCCCTTCGGTGTGAACGAAGTGCTCTCCCGCTGAGCTAATCGCCCGGGAACGCACTGAACAATACAAGAGCCTCGGGGTCTGTTCAAACCGCTTCGGGCGGGGCGGTCAGCCTGGCCGCGAGGCCGCGCCGTCCGGCCCGCATCATCAGCGCGTGGTTGAGCCGCAGGGCGGGCCGTCCGGCGAGCGCGAACCGCCGCAGCAGCGGGGCCCGTACGTCGACCTCCTGCTCGTAGACGGCCCGGGTGCGGCGGGCGCCGGGGCCGCCGCGCGGGCGTACGGTCCACCGCGCCCAGCCTTCGAGGTCCCCGTCCAGTGCCACTTCCAGGACGCCCCGGGCGGGGGCGCGCAGCAGGCCGGTGAGGGTGACGTGGATCTCGTAGGGGAGGACGGAGCGGATCACGGCGGTCCCGGACTGCGCGTCGGTCTGCGCGACCCGGCGGACCTGTGGCCACCAGCCGGGGTAGTGCCGCGGGTCCTCCAGCAGGGAGTAGACGAGGGCGGGCGGGGCGTCGAGGTCCCACACGCTGCGGAAGCTGTAGTGCGTCCAGCGGGGCATGTTCCCAGTCTGGACCTCCGCCCGGCGGCGCCGGGGCGGTTTTCCGTGAAGGCCGCCCGGGACGGGGAACGGGTGGGATGCGCCGGGCGGCACCGCGGGTACTCAGGGGCGATCTGAGTACGCCCGCCCATGTCCTGACGGCGTGACGGGCGCCACACTCCGGGCATGGACACACCTCTGCCGCCGGCCCGCGAGCTGGCGCTCATCGACGCCGAACTGGCCCGACTGGACGCCCGGCGGCTGCACTTGCTGGCCCGCCGGGACTGGCTGCTGCGGCTGCTGTGGCAGCCGGGCGGGGTGCAGCCGGGGCCGGGGGCGGGTGCCTTCGGCCCCGCCGGGGCTCCGTTCGCCCCGCCGGCCTCTTCCGGCGCTTCCACCCCTTCCGCCCCGCCCGAGTCGAAGCCGAGTGCCCAGAACGTGCTGTTGGTACTGGGCGCGGTCCTGCTGGCGGTGGCCGCCCTGGCGTTCACCCTGTTCAGCTGGGGTTCCCTGGGCATCGGGGGCCGCTCGGCGGTGCTGGGCCTGGTGACGGCGGCGGCGCTGGCGGCGCCCGCCGTGCTGCTGCGGCGGGGGCTGCGCTCGACGGCCGAGGCGGTGACGGCGGTGGCGCTGGCGCTGACGGTGCTGGACGCGTACGCGCTGCACGCGGCCGGCCTGCCCGGCAGCGACGGTCCCGCCTACGCGGCGTGGGCGGCCGCGGTGCTGGCGGCGCTCTGGGCGGGGTACGGGGCGGCGCTGCGCGGGCTGCGGTCGGCGCCGCTCGCCGCGGTGGGGGCGGCGCAGCTGCCGTTGCCGCTGGCGGCGGCCGCTGCGGGGGCGGACCTGACGGGTACGGGCTGGGCGCTGCTGGCGACGGCCGCGCTGGACGCGGTGGCGGCGGTGGCGGTGGTCCGGCGGGCGGTGCGGGTGCCGGCGTGGGTGGGCTCGGGGGTGCTGGGCGGGTCGGCGCTGGCGGCGGGGCTGGCGGGTTCGCTGGCGGAGCCCGGGGCGGCCGGTCCGGCGCTGCTGCTGGCGGCGGGGGCGCTGCTGGGCGTGGCGGTGGCCTGGCGGGAGCCGCGGGCCGTGGCGGCCTCGGTGGCGGGGGGTCTGGCGGCGGTGTCGGCGGTGGGGGCGCTGGTTCCGGCCGGGTGGGCGGACGTGTGGTGGGCGGTGGCGGTGCGGGTGGCGGCGGGGGTCGCGCTGGTGGCCGCGGTACGGGTGGACGCGCTCCCGGCGGCGGTGCGGCGCGGGCCGGCCCTGGCGGGGGCGGGGGTGGCCGCCCTGGGCGCGCTGGCGGGGCTGCCGGTGGTGGCGTGGCTGCTGGCGGCGCGGCTGGCGGTGCCGGCCGAGGTCTGGTCGGGGTCGGCCCCGCGCCCGGAGGGGCCGGGGGCGGGGCTCGCGGTGACGCTGCTGCTGGCGGCGGGGGCCTTCGTCCTCCTCCCCCGGCTCCGGGCGGGCGGACCCGGGCCGTCCGGAGCCGGGCCCCGCGGGGGGTACGGCCCGGCGGCCGCCGGGCCGGGCGCGGATACCGCGACGGCGCCGGGCGCTGCGCAGGCCCCGGCGGGCGGGCCGTCCCGCCGGAGCGCGGTGGGCCTGCCGGGTCCGGCCGCCCGGGCCGGGGCGGTGGTGTGTGCGTGGGCCGGGCTGTTCGTGGCGGCCGCGGGGGCGGGGCTGCCGGGGGCGGTGGGGCTCGGGGTGGAGCTGGCGCTGGCGCTCGCGGCCGGGGCGGTGGCCTTGCGGGCCGCGGAGCCGGCCGTCGCGTGGGCGGCCGGCTGGTGTGCGGGGGCGGGGGCCTTCGGGGTGTCCCTGGCGGCTCTGGACGGCCGTGCGGCCACGTTGGCGGTGTTCGGGGTGCTGGGTGCCGCAGGCGCGCTCGGAGCGGCGTACGGGGGCGCTCGCGCGGCGGTGCGGGGCGTCTGCGCGGTGGCGGCCGTCGGGTACGCGGCGGCGACGGTGGTGGCGCTGGGCGCGCTGGGCGGCGTGGCGCCCGCCTGGACGGGGGTGGCGGTGGTGGCCCTTCCCTCGGCGGTGGTGGCCTTCGGGCCGGCGCTGGGGACGGTGCGCGTCCCGGCGGAGGTCTCCGCGGCGGGGGCGGGGGTGCTCGGGGTGGTCCTGGCGACCGGTGACCTCCCGGTGCTGGCGCTGGTGCTCGCGCTGGGCGGGGCGCTCTGCGCGGCGGGGGCGCTGCGGGCCGACCGGCGGGGGCTGGGTCCGGCGGCGGGGGTCCTGGGCGTGGCGGCCGTCTGGGTGCGGCTGGCGGCGTCGGGGGTGGCGGTGCCGGAGGCGTACGCGCTGCCGGCGTCGGCGGCGGCCCTGGCGGTGGGGCTCGTGCGCCGCCGCCGCGACCCGGAGGCCTCGTCCTGGGCGGCGTACGGCCCGGGTCTGGGGGTGGCGCTGCTGCCGAGCCTGGCCGCCGTCTGGGGGGACCCGTACTGGCCCCGCCCGCTGCTGCTGGGGCTGGGGGCGCTCGCGGTGACGCTGGCGGGTGCGCACCGGCGGCTGCGGGCGCCGTTGCTGCTGGGCGGGGTCACCCTGGCGGGGGTCGCGGTGCACGAGCTGGCCCCGTACGTGGTGCAGGTGGCGGGTCTGCTGCCGCGCTGGGTGCCGCCGGCGCTCGCGGGAGTGCTGCTGCTGGCGGTGGGGGCGACGTACGAGAGGCGGCTGCGGGAGGCCCGCCGGCTGCGCGAGGCCTTCGGCCGGCTGCGCTGAGGGGCGGGCGGGTACGGCAGAGGCCCCGGAGACTCTTGCGAATCTCCGGGGCCTCTGCTCCGGGTGGGCGATACTGGGATCGAACCAGTGACCCCTTCGGTGTGAACGAAGTGCTCTCCCGCTGAGCTAATCGCCCGGGCACACCGCAAACATTACCGCATGTCAGCGGTGCTCCATGACCACCTCCGGACGATCACTGGTCCTTGAGGTTCCACGGCAGGGTGAAGCCGTACTTCCAGAGGTAGAAGCCGACCAGCGCGCCCGCGATGACCAGGCCGGCGCTGGTGAGGATGATGTTGCGGCGCCGGACCTTCGGGTCGAGGGCCTTCTGCGCGGCCTCGGTGACCTTGCGCTTGGTCCAGCGCAGGACGAGGTGGGCCCACGCGAACTCGGTGGCCCAGATCGCCAGGCCGGCGAAGATCGCGACCCAGCCGGGCCCCGGCAGGACGAGCATCGCGATGCCGGCGCCGATGACGACCAGGCCGACGACGAAGACGCCGACCTGCCAGCTCAGGTGCAGGCTGCGGTTGGCCTTGATGAAGGCGGGCGCCTTCGAGACGTGCGGCGCTTCCTCGGCGGCCGTCTCGCCCGTAGCGGATTCGTTGGTTCCGCGGTCACTCCCCGTATCCATGGCACCGAATCTACCGGAGCCGGAAGCACACGTGAATGCGGCTTTGGATCCGCCGTCCGAGGGACCCAGAGGTCCGCAAAACGGTCAGAGGGGTTTACAACGGCACCGTAGGTGGCATGTCGATTTCGCCGACGTGCGAATCCCCGAGCGCACACTGAGCGAAAGGCCCTGGCGCTTATGAACACCACGGTCAGCTGCGAGCTGCACCTGCGCCTCGTTGTGTCGAGCGAGTCCTCACTGCCTGTTCCCGCGGGCCTGCGGTATGACACGGCCGATCCCTACGCCGTGCACGCCACCTTCCACACCGGCGCCGAGGAGACGGTCGAATGGGTGTTCGCCCGCGACCTCCTCGCTGAGGGCCTCCACCGGCCTACCGGTACCGGCGACGTCCGCGTCTGGCCGTCCCGCAGCCATGGTCAGGGCGTCGTCTGCATCGCCCTGAGCTCACCGGAGGGAGAAGCGCTGCTGGAAGCACCCGCCCGAGCCCTCGAGTCGTTCCTGAAGCGCACGGATGCCGCGGTCCCGCCCGGGACCGAGCACCGGCACTTCGACCTCGACAAGGAGCTCTCCCACATCCTGGCCGAAAGCTGAGCCAGGCCCCCAGCCGCCCGGCACCGTCCGACTCGGGGCGACGGTGCCGCACGGACAACCCCATACGGCAGCACCGGCGCTGTCCCCGCGGGAGCCACCCGCGAGGGCGGCGCCGTCGCGCTGCCCGGGCGCCCTGTTGACGCCAACCGCTAGAGTCGGCCCCCAGCGGCGGCAGCGGCCCGTCGCCGCCAGGCCGGCATCCAGGGAGCGACCCCGTGCAGATCCCCCACGACACCCGTCGCGCGCTCGACGTCGTCGTCGCGCTGGTCAACACAGCGGCCGAGCCCGGCCGGCCCGACGGGCTGGCGGACGTCGCCGCCCTGCGCGGCTTCGTCAAGGAGTACGCGATCAGCGACGTCGGCGAGCTCACCGCCCGCGACCTCGCCGGGGTCCGGACGGTACGGGGCAAGTTCGCCCAGGTCTTCGCCGCGCCGAACTCCCGCGCCGCGGCCGTGCTGATCAACGAGCTGGTGGCCACCGCCGGCACCACCCCCCGGCTGACCGACCACGACGGCTACGACTGGCACGTGCACTACTTCGCGCCGGGCGCCTCGGTGGGCGACCACCTGGCGGCGGACGGGGGCATGGCGCTGGCCTTCATCGTGGTCTCCGGCGAGCAGGAGCGGCTGCGCCGCTGCGAGGCCCCGGACTGCCGGCGGGCCTTCGTGGACCTCTCCCGCAACCGCTCGCGCCGCTACTGCGACAGCCGGACCTGCGGGAACCGGCTGCACGTGGCCGCGTACCGGGCGCGCCGCAAGGGTGCCGACAGCCACCCGGAGCACGCGTCAGAGCAGGTAGAGGTCGTGCACGGCGGCGAGCAGGAGCAGTAGCCCGATCACCGCCAGGAAGATCATCAGCGGCGGCTGGGACAGGGCGAAGAGGCAGCCGCGCGGTTCGGGGGGCCCGAGGGGCGCGGGGGCCTCGGCAACGGAAACGGGAACGGGAGCCTGCGGCTCACCCTGGGATGTGTCGAGCATGTCGGGGCGATGATCGCGCAGTGCGACCCCCCGGCGCCCCCAACACGCCATGCGTCACGCGGTAGTTAGCCGTCTCTCCTCACTTCGGGTGGTTTCCCCGGGCTTCTCCCGCGCGGGAACGCTGCCGTGCGCTAGATGCCGTGCTTCTTGAGGATGGCCTCGATGTCGGAGAAGTCCTCCGCCGGAGCGCTCCGCGGCGTCGGGGACGGGCCGGCGGCCCCGCCGCCGAGGGCGGGCGCGGAGGCGGCCGGGGCGACGGCCCCGCGGGGCTTCGCCGCGCCCGCCCCGCCCGCCGCGCCGCGCCGTTCGAGCGCCCGGGTGGCCAGGAACAGCACCCAGGCCAGGGCCAGCAGCCCGAAGCCGATCCACACGGTCGGCTTGAAGACGACCCCGGACAGCCACTGCACCACCCCGGTCAGCACCAGGGCGACCGGCACCAGCGCGTACGCGGCGATCCGCACGGCCCTCAGGAACCGCCTGCGGTACGCGGTCACGGCGGCGATGCCCAGGCCCGCCGCGGACACCGCGGAACAAATGGTCTCGGCGAGCATGCGGTCCTCCGGCGGTCTGCGGCGGGCGTTCTGTCCCTTCCATCCTGCACCGCCCGCCTCCGTCGCGGCCATGCCCGCGCGCCCGCCCGGCCCGATCTCCGGGACATCTCGGGGTCGGATCTCCTCCCCCGGTGCCGCACGGGTGGTCTGGGAGACTGTCCGTATGACCGATTCCGTGATCCTCGACGTCTGGTGCGAACTCCAGTGCCCGGACTGCCACAGCGCTCTGGACGACGTGCGCGCCCTGCGGGCCCGCTACGGCGACCGGCTGGACATCCGGCTGCGCCACTTCCCGCTGGAGAAGCACAAGCACGCCTTCGCCGCCGCGCAGGCCGCCGAGGAGGCCCTGGAGCAGGGGCAGGGCTGGCCGTACGCGGAGGCGGTACTGGCCAGGGCGGCCGAGCTCGGCGAGCGCGGCGAGGCCGTACTGCTCGACGCGGCCCGTGAACTGGGGCTGGACGCCGAGGAGTTCGACACCGCCCTGATCGACGGGCGGCACATCCTGATCGTCGACGCCGACCAGGCCGAGGGCAAGGCCATCGGCGTGACCGGCACCCCGACCTACGTGATCGGCGGCGAGCGCCTCGACGGCGGCAAGAGCCAGGAGGGCCTGCGCGCCCGGATCGAGGAGATCGCCGACCGGCTGCTGGCCGGCGGCTGAGCCGGAGGGCTCAGAGGAGTTCCTTGGCGTAGTTCACCTCCGTGGTCCGGTAGCCGAGGGATTCGTACAGCCGCAGGGCCGGGGTGTTGTCGGCGAACACGTGCAGCGCCAGCAGGCGGTGGCCCCGCGCGATCGCGGCGCGCTCCGCGAGGAGCATCAGGTCCCGGCCGTGGCCGCGGCCCCGGTGCTCCTCGGCGACCGCGACGTCGTACACGTACGCCCCCGCGCCGCCCTCCCCGCGCGGCGCGAGCCACACGTGCCCGACCGGGGTCCCGGCCGCCTCCAGGACGGCGAAGGTGACGCCCGGGGTGTCCAGGCCGCGCGGGAGCTGCGCGTCGTGGTCCGCCTCCGACTTGGCCCGCGCCTCCTGCGGCCGCATGCCCCGGGCCGTCCAGCTCGCCGCGTACTCCGCGCGGGCACGGACGTCCCACGCCGCGTACTCGGCCTGCGTCATCGGCCGGCCCCGCACCCCTTCGGAGAGGGCCGGCGGGTCCTGGGGGAGCTCCTTGGCCATGTTCCGGCCCGTTTCCGCGTATCCCAGGGCCCCGGCGAGCCGCAGGCCGCCCGGGGAGCCCGCCGGGACGGAGATCCGCACCCGGCGGCAGCCCCAGCCGCGCAGCACCTCCTCGGCGGCCAGCGCGGCGACCGTGGCGCGGCCGCGGCGGCGGTCCGCCTCGTCGATGGCCAGGTCGCGGATCTCCCCCAGCGTCGGCCCGAAGGGCGTGTCGGCGGCGATCAGGAGCGTTCCGACCCGCCTGCTGTTGACGCGGACCTCATACGGGCGCGAGCGCCCGCCGCCCCCGCTGTGCTGAAGCGGCCCGGTCGGCCGCAGGGTGGTGGTCATCCGTCCCGTTCTACCCGCCGCGCGCCGGTGTCACCCGGGCGGGGGGGCTCAGGGGGCTCAAGGGGGGCTCAGGGGTCGATGTCGGACGCCGCGCGCTCCTCGAAGACCCGCATGGCCTTGGCGGTGACCGGCCCGGGGGCGGCGGGCAGGAC
This sequence comes from Streptomyces sp. 3211.6, assembly GCF_003634815.1. Classification (NCBI taxonomy): domain Bacteria; kingdom Bacillati; phylum Actinomycetota; class Actinomycetes; order Kitasatosporales; family Streptomycetaceae; genus Streptomyces; species Streptomyces sp. 3211.6. Next base: position 1,784,352 of record NZ_RBXC01000001.1, read on the forward strand.
GCGGCCGTCGATGCGGTGGACGGCCTGGACGTCGCGCAGGGTGGAGGTCAGGAAGACCTCCTCGGCCCGCTCCAGGACGTCGAGGGGCAGGTCGGTCTCGTGGGCGCCGGTCCATTCGGCGGCCAGGGCGCGGGTGATGCCCGCGAGGCAGCCGGAGGTCACGGGCGGGGTGTGCAGTTCGCCGTCGAGGACGACGAAGACGTTGGAGCCGGTGCCCTCGCAGAGCTGCCCCACCGTGTTGGCGAAAAGGGCCTCGGAGGCGCCCGCCCGGTTCGCCCGGGCGAGGGCGACCACGTTCTCGGCGTAGGAGGTGGTCTTCAGGCCGGCCAGGGGCGAGCGCTCGTTGCGCACCCAGGGGACGGTGATCACGGCCGTGGTGTCCGGCCGGCGGGCGGTCTCGCCGACGGCGACGACCAGGGTGGGCCCGGTCTCGCCGCGGTCGGAGCCGAGCGGGGAGAGGCCGCCGGTGTAGGTGATCCGCAGCCGGCCGAGCGGCATCGGGTTGGCCTCCAGGACGGCGGCGCAGGCCCGGCGGACCTCGTCGAGGTCGGGGTCGGGCAGGCCGAGGCCGCGGGCGGAGCGGGTCAGCCGCTCCAGGTGCCGGGTGAGGGCGAAGGGGGTGCCGTCCTGCGCCTTGAGGGTCTCGAAGACCCCGTCGCCCACGGTCAGCCCGTGGTCGAGGACGGACACCTTCGCGTCGTCGGCGTCCCGCAGTGTTCCGTCGAGCCAGATCCTCACCGTACGGTTCCTCCACTCAGGTCGTGCGTCGTCTCGTCCGCGCCCGGGGCGGGCCCGCCCGAGGCCAGCGCGAGCAGCCGGGCCGCCTTGAGCTCGGTCTCGGCCCATTCCCGCTCGGGGTCGGAGCCCCAGGTGATCCCGGCGCCGGTGCCGAAGCTCAGGCGGGGCCCGCCGGGGGCCTCGCGGTCGATCCAGAAGGTGCGGATGCCGACGGCGAGCGCGGCGGTGCCCCGGTCGGCGTCGACCCAGCCGATGCCCCCACAGTAGGGGCCGCGCGGGGCGGTCTCCAGCTCTTCGATGATCCTCAGGGCGGAGGACTTGGGCGCGCCGGTGACGGAGCCGGGCGGGAAGGTGGCGGCCAGCAGCTCGGGCCAGCCCGCGCCCTCGGCGAGCTCGCCGCTGACGGTGGAGACCAGGTGGACCAGGCCGGGGTGCTCCTCCAGGGCGCACAGCTGGGGCACGGTGACCGAGCCGGTGGCGCAGACGCGGCCCAGGTCGTTGCGGACGAGGTCCACGATCATCACGTTCTCGGCGTGGTCCTTGGGCAGCAGGTCGGCGGCGGTGCGGCCGGTGCCCTTGATCGGTCCGGACTCCACGCGGCGGCCCGCCCGGCGCAGGTACAGCTCCGGGGAGGCGGTGGCGATCTCCACGCCGTGGGCGCGGAGCCGAATCGTTCCTGCGTAGGGGGCCGGGTTGCCGCGCGCGAGGAGGGCGGTGAGGGCGTCCACGTCGGCGGCGGCCGGGTCGGGCAGCGGAGCGGAGACCACGCGGCAGAGGTTGGCCTGGTAGACCTCCCCCGCCGCGATGTACTCGCGGATCCGGCGGACCCCCGCGACGTACGCGGAGCGGTCGAGGGAGGAGGACCAGCGGTCGGCGGCGGGTCCGCGCCAGGCCCCCGGGACGGGCGCGGGCACGGGGTCGGGGCGTATGTCCCCGAAGCGCGCGCAGACCAGCCGGCCTTCGAAGTCCGCGCTCACCACCCAGAACCCGGTGGAGTCGAGGGCCGAGGGATCGCTGGTGACGTCTCGGAGGTCGGTCGCGAGGAGGCCGCCGAAGCGGGCCAGGGGAGGCAGGTCGTGCACGGCTGCGAGTCTATGACCGGTGGCGAGATGCCGCCGGTGAGGTGACCGGCGGGTGACCTCTGGTGATCGGGTCGGCAGCACGCTGCGGAAACGCGTTTTTGAGCTGGCCCGGGAATCCGCTAGAGTTCAACACGTCGCCAGGGAGCGAAGGGGAAAAACCCCGGAGCGAACACGGTGACACTGCGGACGTAGCTCAGTTGGTAGAGCACCACCTTGCCAAGGTGGATGTCGCGAGTTCGAGTCTCGTCGTCCGCTCTGAGTGGGGGATCTTCCCGAGACCCCGCGCACTCCGAGGTGGAGTGGCCGAGAGGCGAGGCAACGGCCTGCAAAGCCGTCTACACGGGTTCAAATCCCGTCTCCACCTCCAAGGACGATTAGCTCAGCGGGAGAGCGCTTCCCTGACACGGAAGAGGTCACTGGTTCAATCCCAGTATCGTCCACTGGTCCGAAAGGGCCGGTCCGCAAGGATCCCGCGCGATTAGCTCAGCGGGAGAGCGCTTCCCTGACACGGAAGAGGTCACTGGTTCAATCCCAGTATCGCGCACGCAGTACCAGCAACACCCTGATTGACCTGCGGTTCCGTACCGTAGCCCGCGCGATTAGCTCAGCGGGAGAGCGCTTCCCTGACACGGAAGAGGTCACTGGTTCAATCCCAGTATCGCGCACCGCCACCGGAAGCCCCGGCCGTCTCGACGGCCGGGGCTTCTGCCGTGGGGCGGCTGTGGGGACGTGAAAAAGGGTGTTGCCCGTCCGGCTCCCCAGCCGTACGGGCAACACCCTTCAACTGCCGTCCGCCGTTCCCCCGTCCCCACGGGGTTCGACCGGCCGATGTCCCGGCCCGGGCCGCTCTCCCGGACCCGGAGCGCCGCTCAGCGCCCCAGCATCACGCCCACGGACGACGCCTGTGCCGCCACCTGATCGAAACCCCCGAAGAGGAAGAGCAGGAGGGCGGCCAGGGGGAGGACCATGGCCGCGGCCACCAGCGGGTGGCGCGTACCGGACTCATGGCCGTTGAACGCGAAGAGCTTGCGTCCCTGCCGTGCGATGTCCGCCATGGTCCTCTCCCTGTCGTCTGGCAGCGGCGGGCTCGTGACCTCGGGGGACGAGTGCGCCACCCGCCGCTTGTCTTCAACACTAGGCGGCCGGAAGGCTGCTGGCCTCATGCCCTCGTACCCATTGCCGGGCCTCCAGGAGGATGAGGCGGACGCCCGCGGCCTACTCCCCTGGGTGGAGATCGCTGCCCCCGGGTGGGGGTCTTCCCGGAGGGAATGACCGGAGAGTAGTGACTTCGCTCACTTCCGTCACCCCCCGCGCACGCGTGTCCTCGTACGGGGTGTTGACGGCTCCGGTCGCGCGCCGCGGCCGCCCTCCCCCGGCCCCCGCTGCCCGAAGGGGGTGCGAACAGGCCAATCCCCTTGGCCCGAAGGGCTCTTGGGGGTGCGGGGCGAAGTCACCGGAACGGGGGTCTTCCTGTCTGGCACACCCTCAAGTGGCCTGCCCCGCACTGAGGATCGAATCCTCCGCGGAGGGCGCGGCCTCTGAGCGCTGGTGCCGGATGGTCCGTAAGCTGTGCCAGGTCAGCAAGGCGACCGTCAGCGGGGTGGACATGGCGATGATGCGGCTCCGGCGCGAGGACCCGCGTGTCGTCGGCTCCTTCAGACTGCACCGGCGGCTCGGTGCCGGCGGCATGGGCGTCGTCTACCTGGGCTCCGACCGGCGCGGGCAGCGCGTCGCCCTCAAGGTGATCCGGCCCGACCTGGCCGAGGACCAGGAGTTCCGCTCCCGGTTCGCCCGCGAGGTGTCCGCCGCCCGGCGGATCCGCGGCGGGTGCACGGCCCGGCTGGTGGCCGCGGACCTGGAGGCCGAGCGGCCCTGGTTCGCCACCCAGTACGTGCCCGGCCCCTCGCTGCACGACAAGGTGGCCGAGGAAGGCCCCCTGACGGCGGCACAGATCGCCGCCATCGGCGCCGCGCTGTCCGAAGGGCTGGTCGCCGTCCACGAGGCCGGGGTCGTCCACCGCGACCTGAAGCCCTCGAACATCCTGCTGTCGCCCAAGGGGCCGCGGATCATCGACTTCGGCATCGCCTGGGCCACGGGTGCCAGCACCCTGACCCACGTCGGCACAGCCGTCGGCTCCCCCGGCTTCCTCGCCCCCGAGCAGGTGCGCGGCGCCGCCGTCACCCCGGCCACGGACGTGTTCTCCCTCGGCGCCACCCTCGCCTACGCCGCGATGGCCGACTCCCCCTTCGGGCACGGCAGTTCCGAGGTCATGCTGTACCGGGTCGTGCACGAGGAGCCGCACCTGGTCGGCGTCCCGGACGCGCTGGCCCCGCTGGTGCGGGCCTGCCTGGCCAAGGACCCCGAGGAGCGGCCGAGCACCCTGCAGCTGTCGATGCGGCTCAAGGAGATCGCCGCCCGCGAGGCGCAGGGGCTGGGCGACGGCCGCCCGCCGGCCCAGCGTGCCCGCGTCGAGCGGTCCACCGGCCGGCTGCCGGAGCGGGCCGCCGGGTACGCGGGGCAGGACACCGCGCGGCGTACCGGGGGCGGCGGCCGGGGCCCGGGCGAGCGGCTGGGCGATCGGGCCGGCGAGCGTGCGGGTGAGCGGCACGGCGAGCGGCACGGGGACCGCCCGGCCGGCGCCACCCCCGCCCCGCGGCCGCAGGGGCCGCACAGCGGGGCGCGCCCGCGCCCGTCGGGCTCCCGCCACCCCGGGTCGACGGCGGGGCGCACGGGGGGCCGTACGGGACCGCGCACCGGGCCCCGTACCACCGGCACCGGGCGGCGGCCTTCGCGGCCCGACCCGAAGCTGATGCGGCAGCGGCTGATCGTGTTCGTGGTCGTGACCCTGCTGGTGGCGCTGGGGATCGCGCTCGCGCAGCGGCTGTGAGGGAGCGCGTAGCGGCGAAGGGGCGCCCCGCCTTGCGGCGGGGCGCCCCTTCGGTTTGTGCGGGGGGCGGGCTGGTCGTGTGTTGTGTGAGGGGGTGCGGGGGCTGCTGGTTGTGCGTTGTGCGTTGTGCGTTGTGCGTTGTGCGGAGGGGGTGCGGGGGCTGCTGGTCAGGCGTTGCCGCCGCTGCCCGCCACCGCGTAGAAGGCCACCGCCGCGGCCGCGCCCACGTTCAGCGAGTCCACGCCGTGCGCCATGGGGATCCGTACCCACTCGTCGGCGGCGACCAGCGCCTGCGTCGACAGGCCGTCGCCCTCGGCGCCCAGCATCAGCGCCACCCGTTCCAGGGTGTGCGGGGCCGCCACGTCGATCGGCGAGGCCTTCTCGTGCGGGGTGAGCGCCAGCAGCTTGAAGCCCGCCTCGCGGACCGTGTCCAGGCTCTTGGGCCAGGCCTCCAGGCGGGCGTAGGGGACGGAGAACACCGCACCCATCGACACCTTCACCGAGCGGCGGTACAGCGGGTCCGCGCAGTCCGGCGACAGCAGGACGGCGTCCATTCCGAGGGCGGCGGCGCTGCGGAAGATGGCCCCGATGTTGGTGTGGTCGTTCACCGCCTCCATGACGGCCACCCGCCGGGCCGAAGCCAGCAGCTCCGGCGCCGTGGGCAGCGGCTTGCGCTGCATCGAGGCCAGGGCGCCGCGGTGCACGTGGTAGCCGGTGACGCGCTCGGCGAGGTCCGGGCTGACGGCGTACACCGGGGCCGGGATCTCGTCGATGACGTCGCGCATGACGTCCACCCACTTGGCGGAGAGCAGCATCGAGCGCATCTCGTACCCGGCGTCCCTGGCCCGCCGGATGACCTTCTCGCCCTCGGCGATGAACAGGCCCTCGGCGGGCTCTCTGCGCCGGCGCAGCTCCACGTCGGTCAGGCCCGTGTAGTCGCGCAGGCGGGGGTCTTCGGGGTCTTCGATGGTGATGAGATCAGCCACAGGGTGATACTGCCTTGTCCTGGGTGTGGTGCCAACGGGCCGTCAGGCGCCGGTGGCGGGGGGCTCGGGGAGCACGGGGAAGGTGGGGAGCTCGCCGGGAGGGTTCACGGCGACGACCTCGCCGATGACGATGACGGCCGGCGGGCGGACCTCCTCGGCGCGCACGGTCTCGCCGACCGTGGCGAGGGTGGCGTCCACGCGGCGCTGGGTGGCGGTGGTGCCCTCCTGGACGACCGCGACGGGGGTGTCGGCGGAGCGGCCGTGCTTGATCAGGGCCTCGGCGATCAGCCCGATCTTGTCGACGCCCATCAGGATGACGAGGGTGCCAGTGAGCTTGGCCAGCGCGGCCCAGTCGACCAGGGAACGCGGGTCGTCGGGGCCGACGTGGCCGCTGACCACGGTGAACTCGTGCGCCACGCCGCGGTGGGTCACGGGGATCCCGGCCGCGCTCGGCACCGAGATGGAGCTGGAGATGCCCGGCACGACCGTGCAGGGGATGCCGTGCTCGGCGAGGGCCTGGAGCTCTTCCATGCCGCGGCCGAAGACGTAGGGGTCGCCGCCCTTGAGCCGGACCACGGCCTTGCCGGCCTTGGCGTGCTCGATGAGGGCGTTGTTGATGGCCTCCTGGGCCATGAAACGGCCGTACGGGATCTTCGCGGCGTCGATGACCTCGACGTGCGGCGGGAGCTCGTCCAGGAGGTCGCGGGGGCCGAGCCGGTCGGCGATCACGACGTCGGCCTCGGCGAGCAGGCGCCGGCCGCGCACGGTGATCAGGTCCGGGTCGCCCGGGCCGCCGCCGACGAGGGCGACTCCGGGGGTGTGCGGGCGGGCGGCGGTGAGGGAGCCGTCGCGCAGCCCCTCGACCACGGCGTCGCGTACGGCCGCGGAGCGGCGCGGATCGTTTCCGCTGAGCACGGCCACCGTGACGCCCTCGACCCGGCCGGTCGCGGGGGTCCAGGCGGTCGCCGCCTCGGCGTCGTCGGCGCGCACGCACCAGACCCGCTTGGCCTCGGCCTCGGCGGAGGCACGGTCGTTGGCCTCGCGGTCGCGGGTGGCGATCAGGGCGTACCAGGCACCGTCGAGGTCGCCGTCCTGGTAGCGGCGCCGCTCCCAGCGGATCTCCCCGGTCTCGGCCATCGCGTCCACGGAGGGGGTGGCGGACGGGGACACCAGCAGGACGTCCGCACCGGCGGCGACGAGGGCGGGCAGGCGGCGCTGGGCGACCTGGCCGCCGCCGATGACGACGACGCGGCGCCCGGTCAGGCGCAGTCCTACGGGGTAGGCGGGGTGTGCCGGGTTTCCCATGGCGGTTGCGGCTCCTGATGCGGCGGGTGTGTTCGGCGGGGCCGCTGCTGCGCTGGAGCGGCTGACGGACCGTGCGGGCGCCCGTCCGCCACCACGATACGACCCATCGCCGCTGGTGGTACCTGCGGGGGCGCAGATTGGCGGAGGCACGGCCACGGCTTGACGTCGCCACGCGGGGGCGGGGTTTTCGCCCCTGCGGCGTGTCCGGGGCAGGCCGGCGGCTGCCTCCCCGCCGGGCGGGGATGGGGCGGGGCCGCCCCCTCGCGGTGCGGGCCCGCCATCTCCCCCGCGAGGGGTCGGGGGCCGAACGGCGCTTGCCCACCCGCCTCCCGGCCTGCGGGCCGGTGGGGTGGGGCCGGGAGCCCGCCGGGCGGGACCGGACGGCCGACCGGGGGTGGGGAGGGGCGGGGTCTCGGCCGGACGGTCTCAGAGATCGGTTGGGGCTTTCCCGTCAGTCTCATCGTCCTTCCGCGTCGGGCCGCCCTGTCAAGGGCGCTCCTTCGTCGCGTCGCTTCGCGATGGCCTTCGGCCACCCTTGACAGGGCGTCCCGCCACGGAAAAACGAAGACTGCCGGGAAACCCCCAAAGGAACGGGACGGACGTTCACTGGACATACGGCCGTATCAGCGACCCTTCGGGGTCGTCGTGGGCCGCCTCGCCAAGCATCCGGGCCGATGAGCCGGTGGATCGGGGCCGCGATTCGCGACAGATCGCTACGCGCTCCTGCCGTCCCAGCGTCCGCCGACCGTCCGGGGATGATGCCCGCAGGAAAGGACGACGGGACCGTCATCCGGGGCCGGTGGGCGCGACAAATCGCTACGCGCTCCTCCCTTTTCGGCGTCCGCCGCCCGGCTGGGGCTGATACCTGCACCAAATGCCAATCTGAGCGGCATCCGGGGCCTGTGGGCGCGGCAGATCGCTACGCGCTGCCCGGTTCTCGGCGGCTGCAGGCCGTCTGGGGCTCGTCATAGGCGGGCTGGATGTTGGCGACGGCCGTGGTGAACTCGCGGCCGGATGCCCCCCGGATATAGGCCAGCTCCATCCAGTACTCGGCACCCCGATCCGAGACGTTCTCGTTGATCACGGCCATCAGGACGCCCTCCGCCCCGGAGGCGATGTCGCGGACACGGCGATGGAGGAGGCGGTGAGGGACGTACTCGTACTGCTCACTCATGGGGCGGCTCCTCGAAGGAGTCGAGGAAGCGCTCCCAGCCGGCTTGGGCGCGGTCGAAGAGTTCCTGGCTGGGCAGGGGCACGGCCCGCACCCTCCAGAAAGGACTGCTGCGATGAGGCAGAGCACTGACGCAGGTGCACACGGTCTGGCGCTGATCCTTACGGTTCTGGGGGGACACTGCACCTCTCCACGGTCTTGGACGGGCGGCTGTGACCAGTCAACTGCCTTGAGCGTTTGGACGGATGGGCCAGGAGGCATGGCCATTCCGGGGACATGGCCACGTTTTATGGCCAGGCTGAGTTCCGGGCGGGGACAGCCGAGGGACGGCGATGACGACCAAGAGCGAGAGCAACGATCCGGAGCCGATCGGCCAACTGATTCGTCGGCTGCGGACGGCCAGCGGACGGACGCAGGAATGTCTGGCCGCAGACCTCTCCGCACGGCGGGGATACCCGCTGGAGCAGGCTGCGGTGTCGAGATGGGAAACGCACGAGCGACTTCCGGACCCCGCGTCGCGGGCACTGCTGGCGGCCGAGTTCGGCGTGCCGGAGGAAGAGCTTTGCCGCGCAGTCGCGCTGGCGCGGCGGCTTCGCCGTCAGGAGCAGCAGAGCGACCAGGAGAACGATGTGAACCGCCGAGGATTCATGGCCAGCGCTGGCATCGCCGTCATACAGCCATCGTCGCTACTGGCGGCGGGCCGGAGGATCGGTGCCGACGTGCCGGGGCAGCTGAGCCAGAGAACGGCCCGGCTCAGACGACTGGACGACTTCGCGGGCGGTGGTGACACCTACCGGTTGTACGTGCGTGAGCTCGACAGCACGATCCGGCTGGCCGACGAAGGTGTCTACTCGGAGACCACAGGGCGTGCCCTTCGGGGAATCGTCTCCGAACAAGCTCAGCTGGCGGGATGGGCGGCATACGACGCCGGCCACTACGGGGCCGCCCGCAACCACTACATGACCGCCCTGGCGGCATCCCGGGCTGCCGGGAACACCTCCTTGGAAGGCAACTCGCTGGCCTTCCTCGCGTACTTGGAGTGGACTGTGGGTGGCGACTCCGGCGTCAGGTTTGCGACGGCCGCGTGCGAGGCGCTGGGCACGAACGCGACGCCGGCCGTACGGGCCCTCCTGGCGGACCGACTGGCATGGCAGCACGCGACATCCGGCAATGCCTCAGCAGCGGACTACGCCCTTAAGACGGCCGAAGAAGCCATCCACGAGGAAAGCGACGAGTCAGCGCCGGACTGGGCCTACTGGGTGGACAGTGACGAAATCGCGATCATGACTGGGAGGTGTTGGGCGGAGCTACATCGTCCGCTGCGGGCCATCCCCGCGTTGGAGGACGCCCTCAGCCGCTACGACGACACACGGGCACGAGACAAAGCGCTGTACCTCTCCTGGCTCGCGTCGGCCTACCTGGACGCAGGAGAAGTCGAGCACGCAGCCACGATCACGGGTCGAGTGCTCGACCTCGCGGAGGGGCTGGCTTCGGTCAGACCGGCCGCACGGGCTCGGGCGATGGTCAGGCGGCTGGAGCCCCACCGGGCCCTTGCCCCGGTCACCGCACTGCTGGATCGTGTGAAGGCCTAGCGGGTGGCGCGGGTGATCCACTCCAGGTACTCGGCACGACCAGCGTCAATTCCGAACGCGATGACCTCCGGCGAGTCGTACGGGTGGTTGTCCGCGAGGTGTTTCTCCAACGCCTCGCGGCAATCATCGGCTGTCCGGAACGCCACCTGGTACTCGGTCCCCTCGGTCACCTCGCCGAGGTGCCTGTACGTGGTCTCGATCGGACCGGTCACCTGCCCGGAGGCGGCCAACCCCGCCTCCACCGCCGACCGCGACAGCTTCCGGGCGGCCTCGTGAGTATGGACGGTCGTGATCACAATCAAGAAGTCAGCCATGCTGGCAACGTACCTGCCGCACAAAGACATTGGGCTGGATACTGCACATCAGAAGACCGTCTGTTGGTCCTGGGACACGTGTATCAGCCCTCGACGGCCGCCGGACGCCGATTCAGGGCAGCGCGTAGCGATCTGATGCGCCCATCGGTCCCGGATGTGGTCCTGATTGGCATTCCCTGCGGGTATCGGCCCCAGGCGGTAGGCGGACGCTGAGACGGGAGGAGCGCGTAGCGATCTGTCGCGGATTGCGGCCCCGGATGGCAATCCTGTCGGCCCAGATGCTTGGCGAGGCGGCCCCCGACGACCCCGAAGGGTCGCTGATCCCGCCGTATGTCCATCAATGGACCGTGCCGTCCTTTTGGGGGTTTCCCGGCAGTCCTTGTCTTTCCGGGGCGGGTCGTGCTGTCAAGGGTGGAGCGCAGCGACATCGCGAAGCGACGCGACGAAGGAGCGCCCTTGACAGGGCGGCCCGAACCGGAAGGACAGTGGGACTGACGGGAAACCCCCAACCCTTCTCTGAGACCGGCCCGCTGAAACCCGACGGCCACCGGTTCCGGCCGGCTGTTCATCCCCGCCCGGCCGGCTCCCGTCCCCGGACCACCGCCCCGCACCCGGGAGGCGGGTGGGCAGCCACCGCCCGGCCCCCACCCGTCGAGGGGGAGATGGCGGGCCCAAAGCAGCGGGGCCGGACACCCCGTGGTGTCCGGCCCCGATCCGCGTGGTGGCTACTTCTCCGTCACGCCCGCCGAGTCGAACGTGGCCACCTCGTGCATCGCGCGGGCCGCGCTCTGGACCAGGGGGAGGGCCAGGAGGGCGCCCGTGCCTTCGCCGAGGCGGAGGTCCAGGTCGACCAGGGGGCGCAGGCCCAGCTTGTTCAGGGCGGCCACGTGGCCCGGTTCCGCGCTGCGGTGGCCCGCGATGCAGGCCGACAGGGCTTCGGGGGCGATGGCGCGGGCCACCAGGGCGGCCGCGCCCGCGCTCACGCCGTCCAGGATGACCGGCGTGCGCAGGGAGGCGCCGCCGAGGATCAGGCCGACGATCGCGGCGTGCTCCAGGCCGCCGATGGCCGCCAGGACGCCGATCGGGTCGTTCACGTCCGGCTGGTGGAGCTCCAGGGCGCGGCGGACCACGTCGACCTTGCGGGCGTGGGTCTCGTCGTTGATGCCGGTGCCGCGGCCGGTGACCTCCGCCGGGTCGACGCCCGTGAAGACGGAGATCAGGGCGGCGGACACCGTGGTGTTCGCGATGCCCATCTCGCCCGTCAGGAGGGCCTTGTTGCCCGCCGCGACGAGGTCGCGCGCGGTCTCGATGCCGACCTCGATGGCCGCGACGGCGTCCTCGCGGCTCATCGCGGGGCCCGCGGACAGGTCGTCCGTGCCGGGGCGGACCTTGCGGGGCAGCAGGCCCGGGGTGGCCGGCAGGTCGCCCTTCACGCCGACGTCCACGACGCACACCTCGGCGCCGACCTGGTTGGCGAAGGCGTTGCAGACGGCCCCGCCGCCCAGGAAGTTGGCCACCATCTGCGTGGTGACCTCCTGGGGCCACGGCGTGACGCCCTGGGCGTGGACGCCGTGGTCGCCGGCGAAGATCGCGACGGCGGCCGGCTCCGGGATCGGCGGCGGGCAGACGCGCGACAGGCCGGCCAGCTGCGCGGAGATGATCTCCAGCATGCCCAGTGCGCCCGCGGGCTTCGTCATGCGCTTCTGCCGCTCCCAGGCCTCGCCGAGCGCCTTGGCGTCGAGCGGGCGGATTCCGGCGACGGTGTCGGAGAGCAGGTCGTGCGGGGCCTCGCCGGGCAGCGCGCGGCGCCCGTACGTCTCCTCGTGCACGACCCAGGCCAGCGGACGGCGCTGGGCCCAGCCCGCCTGCATCAGCTCCGGCTCCTCGGGGAACTCGTCGACGTACCCGACGCACAGGTAGGCGACGACCTCCAGGTGCTCGGGGAGGCCGAGCGCGCGGACCATCTCGCGCTCGTCGAAGAAGCTGACCCAGCCCACGCCGAGGCCCTCGGCGCGCGCGGCGAGCCAGAGGTTCTCGACGGCGAGGGCGGAGGAGTACGGGGCCATCTGCGGCTGGGTGTGCCGGCCGAGGGTGTGGCGGCCGCCGCGGGTGGGGTCGGCGGTGACCACGATGTTGACCGGGGTGTCGAGGATGGCCTCGATCTTCAGTTCCTTGAACTGCTTGGCCCGGCCCTTGGGCAGCGACTTGGCGTAGGCCTCGCGCTGGCGCTGGGCGAGCTCGTGCATGGTGCGGCGGGTCTCGGCCGAGCGGATGACGACGAAGTCCCACGGCTGGGAGTGGCCGACGCTCGGGGCGTGGTGGGCGGCCTCCAGGACGCGCAGCAGCACCTCGTGCGGGATCGGGTCGGTGCGGAAGCCGTTGCGGATGTCGCGCCGCTCGCGCATGACGCGCAGGACGGCCTCGCGCTCGGCGTCGGCGTAGCCGGGGGCCGGGTCGCCGACGGAGGGCCGGGGTGCGGCGGCGGCTTCGCCGTCGGCCGGGGCGGGCTCGCCGACGGCCGGCTCGGCATCGGCGGCGACGGGCTGCGCCGCCTCGGCGGACCCGGGGGCCGGCTCGGCCGGTACGTCGGCCTCCGCGGCGGGGTCGGCCGGCTCGGCCGGGGTCGCGGCGGGGGCGTCGGCCACCTGGACCGCCGCGTCTGCGGGGGTGGTCCCGGCGGCGGGCTCGGCCGGGGCCTCCGCGGCCTCGGGGGCCTGCGCCGCCTCGGCGGGCTCGGGGTTGCCGGGCGTGCCCGCGACGGCCGGGGCCTCCTCGGCCACCGGCGCGGGGGCGCCTTCGGGGGCGGTGACGCCCTCGGGCCCGGCGGCCGCCTCGGTGGCCACAGCGCCCTCGACGGCCTCGCCCGCCTCCGTCGCGGCCACAACGGCCTGCGGCGCCCCGGCAGGCTCGGCCACGGCCTGGCCGTCGGCCACGGGCGCGCCTTCAGCCGCGGCGGCCTGCACCTCGGCCGCCCGCTGGGCGTCTGCGGCCGGCTGGGCCTCGGCTGCGGCCTGGCCCTCGGCCACCGCCTGGCCGTCGGCACCGGGCCCGCCGTCGAGCACGGCCACCGGCTGGGCGTCGGCTGCGGCCTGGCCCTCGTTCACCGGCAGGCCGTCGATCGCCGCCTGGCCCTCGGCCACGGGCTGTCCGACGACGCCCTGGCCCTCGGCCGCACCCGGAGCCGCCTGCTCGGCACCCGCACCCGCGGGCTCCGCCGCCCAGGGCGCGCCGGCCTGCGGCGGGATCTCGCCCAGCTGCGCGGCGACCGGGGCGGCCGGGGCCACGGGCGCCTCCGCGCCCGGAACGTCAAGGTACTCGGGACCCGCGGCAGGCACCCCGGGCACCCCGGGAGCCGCATCCGCACCCGGAACCGGCTCCGGCGCGCCCGGCGTCCCCGCACCGGCCTCGGCGGCGGCCGACGGCTCGGCCACGCCCAGGGGCTCGGCGCCCGGCGGGGTCTCGGGGGCGGTCGCACCCTCGGCGGCGGCTGCGTCCGGTCCGGCCTCCGGGGCCGCTTCCGCCGCCGGGGCGGGGACGACGGCGACGGCGGGGGCCCCGGTCGGGACGGCGACGGCGGGGGCGGCCGGCATCGGCGGCGCCACGGTGGCGGCCGGCGCCGCGGCGGGCCCCCGGTCCGCGAGGGAACGTACGACTCCCCCGGTGGCCTCGGGCACGGGCGGTCCCATGTGGAGGGGCCGGCGGGACGGGGCCACGGGCGCGGCGTGCGGGATCTGCCCGGCCGCGGCGGCGGCCGCGGGCGGGACCACGAGCCCGCCGAGGTCCAGGGAGCCGGAGTCACGGCCGCCGGTCTCGTGCGCACCGGCGCTGTACCCGGCGGGGTCGGCGAAGCCTTCGGGGGAAGCGGGGTCGGGGAACGCGCCGTCAGGGAAGCCGAGCGACGGCCCGGGCACCGGCTGACCGGGCAGCGGCTGACCCGCGAGGGAGTGGTCCTGAGCCGGCTGACCCGCCAGGGCGTGGTCCTGCACGGCCTGGCCCGCCAGGGGCTGACCCGGCATCGGCTGCCCCTGCACGGGCTGACCCGGCGCGGCCTGCTGACCCGGGACCGGCGCCTGAGCACCGGGCACGGCCTCCTGACCCGGGACCGGCTCCTGGCCCGCGACCGGCTGCTGACCCGGCATGGCGAACCCGGGCTCCGGGAAGCCGAGGGGCCCCGGCTCGGGGTAGCCGGCGGCCTGGGGCTGCGCCGGGGACTGGGGGTACTCGGCCTGCTGGTACTCGGCCTGGGGGTATTCGGTGTAACCCTGGTCCGCGGGGAACTCGCCGGGGAAGGCGGGGACCGGCGGGACCACCTGCGGGTCGCTCCAGGAGCCCTGCCCGTGCCCGCTGGGCATCAGCAGCAGTTCCTCGTCCTCGGCCGGGTCGTCGACGAGGTCCTGGAAGGCGTAGCCGGCCGGGGGCATCGGCGGCAGCGGGGGCATCGGCGGGACCGGAGCGGGAACGCCCTGCTGATCCACCATGCCTGCGTTGTCCGGGTGACCCTCGCCCGGGACCTGGCCGGTGTCAGTCATGCTTACCCCTCGCCCATCGGTGTTGCCTCTTCGCCTCTTCAATCGCCCGGCGCCCTGCTGGCCCGACGAGCGGGGTCGCCGCCCGGCGCCACGTCTCGTGTGCGCCCGCACGACAACTCCTGAGCATTGTCGCGCCCGTCGGCCACCGTGTCGGCCGGAAACCGGCACGGTCCGCTGTGGACTGCGCCACGTCGTGCCCCTGCCTGGCGGTACGACGATCGGCCAGCCTACCCCGGGCTCCCTGTCAGCGGTTCACGGGGCGTTCGGCTGCCAGCAGGAACACGACGGAACGCTCCTGTTCGGCCCAGGTCCTGGTGTCGAGGCCGACGGACTGCAGGAGCGCGCATTCGACGGCGTACCCGTGTTCGGTGAGGGTGCGTCCGATGGCCTCGGCCTCGTCGCGCGTGGAGGCGTGGCTGACGATCCGTTCGGGGCGGCGGTCGGCGACGGCGGCGACGACCGGGGCGCCGCCGCCCCCGACCCGCACGACATCGGGTTCGGGCAGGTTCTCGAGTACGTGTGGAGCGCGGCCCGTGACGACCTGGATCTGTACACCGCGCCTGCGGGCGGCGGCGGTTGTGCGTTCGCAGGCGCGCGGGTCGGCGTCGACGGCGATGACGGCGGCGCCGAAGGCGGCCGCGTCGACGGCGAGGGCGCCGTGCCCGGTGCCGATGTCCCAGACGAGGTCGCCGGGACGGGGGCCGAGGCGGGCGAGCTGGGCGGCGCGCAGCTGCGGCGACTCCCCCTCCCCCGCGTACGGGTCGGTGTGCGGGCGGGCCCAGCCGCGTCCGGCGGCGGGGTTCTGGGCGGGGTTCTGGCCGAGGAGCCAGGGGGCGTCGGCGGCTGCGGGGTGTCCGGCGCCGCCGATGACGATGACGACGTTGGGGTCGCGCCAGGTGTGGTCGGCGGCGGCGTCGGAGGTGAGGACGGTGACGCGTTCGCGGTCGGTGCCCGGTTCCTCGCAGATGACGAAGGTCCGGTGGACCCCTTCGAGGAGCAGGGCGAGTTCGGCGGGGCCGGCGCCGGGCGAGGTGAGGACGGCGACCTTGCCGCGGGCGCGGCAGACGTTGACGGCGCGGCGCAGGGTGCGGGGGTGGGCGACGACGACCTGGGCGTCGTCCCAGGGCATTCCGGCACGGGCGAAGGCGGCGGCGACGGAGGAGACGGCGGGGACGACCTCTACTTCCAGGCCGTGTTCGGGGGCGCGCAGGGTGCGTACGACACCGAAGAAGCCGGGGTCCCCGTCGGCGAGGACGACGGCGGTGCCGCGGTGGCCGGCGATGCGGCGGGCGGCGAGGCCGAGGCTGCCGAGGCGGATGCGTTCGGCGCCGGGCGGGACTTCGGGGAGCGCGAGGTGGTGGGCGGCGCCGGCCACGAGGGTGGCCGCGGAGAGCGCGGACCGGGCGGCCGCGGTCAGGGGGGAGCCGTCCCAGCCGATCACCGTGACCCGGTCGGCCATCGTCGTCAGTCTCCTGGGGTGGGGGCAGGCGAAGTTTCGTCGGGGTCGCGCACTGCGAGACTACCTGGTCACGGGACGGCTGCGGTCCGCGGTGGCGGCGTGGGCGGGGTGGCCGGCGCGGGACTGGCGGGCCTCGTGGCTGTCGTGGGTCTCGTAGGCGCCGTACTCCTCGCCGTAGGGGTCGGTGCCGGCGTCGTCGAGGTCCTCGGGGACCAGGCTCCACACGATGAGGTCGGTGCGGGTGTCGGCCCAGCTGCCGTCGGCGGACTGGGTGCGGACGGTCCAGGCGTTGCGCAGGACGCCTTCGCTGATGCAGCCGATCTTCTGGGCGACCTGCTGGGCGGCGGTGTTGTCGGCGGCGGTGCGCAGTTCGAGTCTCTCGAACTGCTGCTCGCGGAAGAGCCAGCGGGCGACGGCGAGGACGGATTCGCTGGCGTAGCCCTCGCCGCGGGCCCAGGGGGCGGTGACGTAGCGGATCTCGGTGGTGCGGGTGCGCCAGTCGGTGTCGCGGAGGTGGACGCTGCCGACGAGGCGGTGGGTGAGGAATTCGGTGACGGCGAGGACGATGCCGCGGCCCGTGGTGCGTTCGGCGTGGGAGCGGTCGGTGGCCCAGGCGTGGGCGTCGGCGCGGGTGTAGGGGTGCGGGGCCGGGGTCCAGGCGGTGACCTGCTCGTCGTTCATCATCTCGGCGAGCGCGGTGACGTCCTCCTCCTCGAAGGGGCGCAGCACCAGCCGGTCCGTGCTGATGGTGACGTCCGGGAAGGTGGTAGTCATGCGCAGCTCCATGCCTGAGACGGACCGTTTTGGCGGGTCGTAGGCCACAGCATGCAGCATCGGCCCGGGGATGTGCAGGGCCGGGCTGCCCGGAAGCGGGCACGGCCGGGGCGGTGTCCGGGCAGCCCTCGGCCCCGCGTGCCCGGGAGGGCGCGCGGGGCCGTGGATCCGGCGTGGGCCGGGCGGTTGGCCGGCCGGTCCGGCGGGCGGTCGCTCAGCCGGTTCGCCGGGCGGTCGCTCAGGCGGCCGGGGTTCCGAAGGCGGGGATGACGGAGCCCTGGTACTTGTCCTGGATGAACTTCTTGACCTCGTCGGAGTTCAGGAGCTTGGCGAGCTTCTGGATGCGCGGGTCGTTCTGGTTGCCGTCCTTGACCGCCAGGAAGTTCGCGTACGGGTTGCCCTCGGCCTTCTCCAGGACCAGGGCGTCCTTGGCGGGCGAGAGGTGGGCCTCGAGGGCGTAGTTGCCGTTGATGACGGCGGCGTCGACGTCGTTCAGGGCGCGCGGGACCGTGGCGGCCTCCAGCTCCTTGAACTCCAGGCCCTTCTTGTCGGTGATGTCGGAGAGCTTGGCGCTGGTACCGACGCCGTCCTTGAGGGTGATCAGCTTGTTCGCGGCGAGCAGCTGGAGGGCGCGGCCCTCGTTGGTGGTGTCGTTGGGGACGGCGATGGTCTGGCCGGCCTTGATGTCGGTGAGGGCCTTGACCTTCTTGGAGTAGAGGCCGAGGGGCTCCAGGTGCACGTTCACGACGGGCACGATGTGGGTGCCGTTCTTCTTGTTGAAGTCGTCGAGGTACGGCTTGTGCTGGAAGTAGTTGCCGTCGACCTGGCCCTGCTCGGTGGCGGTGTTGGGCAGGACGTAGTCCGTGAACTCCTTCACCTCCAGCTTGAGGCCTTCCTTGGCCGCGAGCTTGTCCTTGACGAAGTTCAGGATGTCGGCGTGGGGGCTCGGGGAGGCGGCGATGACCAGGGGCTTGCTCTCGTCGACCTTGCCGCCGTCGGCCTTGGTGGAGGACGGGTCCGAGGAGCTGCCGCAGGCGGTGAGGCCGAGGGCGAGCGCGGCGGAGGCGGCGGCGATGGCGGTGAGCTTGGTGTTCTTACGCACGAAGAGTGCCTTTCTTGCGGGTACGGGTCCGTGGTGGGGATCCGCTGGTGGTGGCCCAGGCACGACAAGTGCGGGCTTTCTCGGGTGGGGAAACTCAGGGGCGGCCCGGGGCGGGCTCAGGCTGTCCGGCCGCGGCGGGCGAGGACGCGCACCACGCCGTCGCCGATCAGCTGGATCACCGTGACGAGGGCGATCAGGACCACGACGGTGGCGACCATGAAGCCGGTCTCGAAGCGCTGGAAGCCGTAGGTGATGGCCTTGGAGCCGAGTCCTTCGCCGCCGACGGCGCCGGCCATGGCGGAGTAGCCGACGAGGGTGATGACGGTGGTGGTGACGGCGGCGACCAGGGAGGGCAGGGCCTGCGGGAGCAGGACCTTGCCGACGAGGGTCGGGATGCCGCCGCCCATGGACTCGACGGCTTCGATCAGGCCGTGGTCGACCTCGCGGACGGCGGTCTCGACGAGGCGGGCGAAGAAGGGGATGGCGCCGATGGCGAGCGGGACGATCATGGCGGTGGGGCCGATGAAGGTGCCGACGACGGCCGTGGTGACGGGGATCAGGGCGATCAGCAGGATGATGAACGGCAGCGAGCGGCCTATGTTCACGATCACGCCGAGGGCCTTGTTGAGCGGCTGGTTGCGCAGGAGGCCGCCCTTGTCGGTGAGGACGAGGAGGATGCCGATGGGCAGTCCGCCGAGGACGGTCACCAGGGTGGACCACAGGACCATGTAGAGGGTGTCGTACGTGCCCTGGGTGAGCAGGGGCTGCATCTCGGACCAGGTCACTTGGCACCGTCCTTGACCAGTTCGGCCAGTTCGTCGTCGATTTCGTCCGTGGCGGGGGCCGTCCCGTCGACCACGTCGACCTGGAGGCCCTGCTCGCGCAGGAAGCCGACGGGTACGACGTTGTCCTCGTAGCGGCCGGGCAGTTCGATGCGCATGCGGCCGATCTGGCGGCCGGCGACGGTGTCCATCGCGGCGCCGAGGATCGAGATGTCGATGTTGTACGTGCGGGAGAGCTGGGAGATGACCGGCTGGGTGGCGGCCTCGCCGTGGAAGGTGACGTCGACGACCGTGCGCTCGGGGCCGGTGGCGGTGCCGCTGACGGGGAAGAGTTCGGCGGCGAGCTCGGAGCCGGGGGTGGCGAGGAGCTCGGAGACGGTGCCGGACTCGATGATCCGGCCCTTCTTCATCAGGGCGGCGGAGTCGCAGATGCTCTTGACGACGTCCATCTCGTGCGTGATGAGCAGGACGGTGAGGCCGAGCTGGCGGTTCAGGTCGCGCAGGAGCTGGAGGATGGAGCGGGTGGTCTCGGGGTCGAGGGCGCTGGTGGCCTCGTCGGAGAGGAGCACCTTGGGGTCGCCGGCCAGGGCGCGGGCGATGCCGACGCGCTGCTTCTGGCCGCCGGAGAGCTGGGTGGGGTAGGCCTTGGCCTTGTCGGCGAGGCCGACGAGGTCCAGGAGCTCCAGGGCCTTGCGGGAGCGCTCTCGGCGGTCCACGCCGAGGATCTCCAGGGGGAGTTCGATGTTGGCCTGGACGGTCCGGGAGGACAGCAGGTTGAAGTGCTGGAAGACCATGCCGATGCGGCTGCGGGCCTCGCGGAGCTCCCTGCCGGCGCGTCGGCCGCGGCCGGCGAGGGCGGTGAGCTCGACGCCGTCGACGGTGACGGTGCCGGTGGTGGGGCGTTCCAGCAGGTTCACGCAGCGGATGAGGGAGGACTTGCCGGCGCCGCTCTGGCCGATGACTCCGTAGACCTCGCCCTCGCGGACGTGGAGGTCGACGCCGTCCAGGGCGGTGACCTCGCGGCCACGGGACTGGTAGACCTTCGTGAGGCCCGATGTGGTGATCACAGGATTTCCGTCGCTGTCGAGTGCACGGCGTGCGGGACCGTGCACGGGGCAAACATCTGGGGACGCGATACGGGTCGAACCGTCACAAAGGAATCGTGTCGACGCGTGCGCGGGCTGGAGCGGGTCCGGGCCGGAGGTCAGCGGTGACCTGGGCGGCGGAGTGGCTCGCCTCGTCTCGCTTCGGGGCGCGAGACCGCGGGGGAAGGGGCCCTCAGAAGGCGCACATTCGACACATACAACGAGCACCGGGCGTCATCGTCGCCTCGGTCGCAAGGGTGCGGCTGCTCGTCGTGGTCATGGGCCCAGTAAAGCAGACATGCCGGTTCACCGATCAATGCTGTCCGGATAGCGGACATATTCCGATCGCATTCCGGACGGGACCGGTCGTCTCCGGCGCCCCGTCCCGAGCGGCCCGAGAGCCCTCCCGGCCAGTCCCGGCACGGGCGAGCGGACTCCGCCCGGCGGGCCCGGGCGGCGCCGGGCGGGGGCGACGGCTGTGGCCAAGGCCACCCTCGCCGGCCCTCCGCCGCCCCGTCAGCGCCCCGTCGTCGGCCCGTCGCAGCCCCGTTGTCGTCCCGTCGCCGCCCCCTGCACGGCCGGTCCCGGGGCCGTAATACCCTCGCAGCATGCTCGACGCCCTGACGGCCGCCCTCGGTGTGGCCGCCCTCGCCCTCGCCGCCTGGTGCGGCCACGCCGTATGGCGGGACCAGCCGACCAAGGACTGGCACTTCATCGGCATGGCCGTGGTGACCCTGCTGGCACTGGCCCAGCTGGTGGTCGGCCTGGTCCAGCTGGGCCGGGGCGAGAAGCCCGAACAGGGCACGGTGCTGTTCGTGGCCTACCTGGTGGGCGCCTTCGCGGCGGTCCCGGCCGCCGGGCTGCTCTCGCTGACCGAGCGCACCAAGTGGGGTTCGGTGACGGTGGCCGCGGGCGCGGTCGTCCTCGCCGTGCTCGAGGTGCGCCTCTACGACATCTGGGGATCCGCCGGTGCCTGACACGACGACCGCCTCGCCGGAAGCCCGCAAGCGGCTGGTCTCCGGCCCGGGGCTGCTGCTGGTGTGGCTCTACGGGGTCATGGTGGTCGGCGCGGTCTCGCGTTCGGCCTACCAGATCTCCACCGAGTTCGACCGGGCCCCGCTGGCCTACTCCCTGTCGGCGGCGGCCGCGCTGGTCTACGCCTTCATCACGTACTCGCTCGTGCGCGGCGGCGACCGGGCCCGGCGGGCGGCACTGGTGTGCTGCGGCGCCGAGCTCGCGGGCGTGCTGGCCGTCGGCACCTGGACACTGATCCGGCCCGAGGCCTTCCCCGACGCGACCGTGTGGTCGGACTTCGGGATGGGCTACCTGTTCATCCCGGTGATCCTTCCGGTCACCGGGATGCTCTGGCTGCGCGCCAGGCGCTGAGGCGGACCCTTCGGGCTCAGGCGCTGACGGTGTAGTCGGCGGGGACCTCGGCGTCCTTCTCCAGGATCACCAGGTGCACCCCGTCGGAGGCGGTGCGGTTGCCGACCTTGGCGTAGCCGGCCTTGCGGTAGAGCCGCAGGTTGGACTCGCTCTTGTGACCGGTGTGCAGGCGGAAGCGGGTGGTGCCGCCGTGGCCGGCGAGGGCCTCCTCGACCGCGCGCAGCAGCCGGGCGCCGAGGCCGTGGCCCTGGAGGCGGGGGTGGACGCACAGCTTGGCGATGCTGGCCGTGCCGTCCTCGCCGACGCTGCCGCGCACCGCGCCGACCACTTCGTCACCGAGCCGGGCCACCAGGACGGTGTCCGTGGCCAGCTCCTCCTTCAGGGAGTCCAGGGACTGGGTGAGCGGCTGGATGAGGTAGTTCCCGTACAGCTCGGCCTCCCGCTGGAACGCCAGGTACTGCAGCTTGAAGATCTGCTCGGCGTCTTCGGCGGCCGCCGCCGAAATGGTCACGCTCATGCCCATGTGCGCATGCCTCCCGCTCACCGGTAGCTCTCTGGTCTACCGCTCCTTTCCCCACGGGCCAGGAGCCGCAACCTCTCCAGCGAGCATTCTGCGCAGACATCCCAGGCAACGGGAACGTACCGGCCCTAAACTTCCTTGTGAGATACCCAACTCTCCTGCGATTTCACGGTATGTGAGGTCCCTGGGCGACAGAAGTGCGGCTATCAGCTCGGGGCAGCGTCCCGGCAATCGGGCGACCGCCGATCGGAGGGCGCGGTTCTCCTCCCCGTGCAGCAGGGCGTCCTCGGGTTCGGCGGTGGGTGCGGGGGCGGTTCCGTACGGGACCTCCCGCCGCGCCCGGCGCCGGGCGAGCCGGGCCTCGGCGCGCACGGCCCGCCGCAGCCAGCGGGCCCGGCCGGCCGGGCCGGGGCCGGTCGGGCCCTGTTCGAGCAGCCTCACCCAGACGGCCTGTTCCAGGTCGGCGGCGTCGACCCCGGCGGCGGGGGCTTCCGCGGCCGCCTCGGCGGAGAGCAGCGGGCGCAGTTCCTCGATGAGTTCCGATTCGCGTCGCAGGTCCATGCCGGGCGGGACGCGGGGGCCGGGCCGGGCGGTTTCCCCGCCGGACCCGGCCCACCCGTACGTGGCCGGGGGGCTAGCGGTTGACGCCGCGTCCGGGGCGGAAGGCCTCGGCGGCGAGGAGTCCGGTGTCGGGGTTGTCGGTGAAGATGCCGTCGATGCCGAGCTCGAAGTACCGCTGGAAGGCGCCGAAGGCGTCGCCGTAGGCGTTCGGGTCGGTGCCCTTGCGGTATTCGGCCGGCAGGAAGGTGTTCTCGTTGCGGGCGGTGTAGGGGTGCAGGACGAGGCCGCGGGCGTGGGCGTCGCGCACCAGGGTGGTGGGGGCGCCGAGCTTGCCGTCGGCGCCGCGCGGGACGATGAGGTCCAGGGTGGGGCCGATGCCCTGGGCGAAGCCGGAGATCCACTTCAGGCCCTCGGGCTTGACCAGGTCGGCGACGGTGCGGGGGTCCTTGGCCACCTCGAAGTCCCAGGGCCGGGTGTTCGCGGCGGAGAGCAGCACCACGCGCGGGGCGGACACCAGGCGGGAGAGCCGCTGGATGCTGGAGGGCTCGAAGGACTGGAGGAAGACGGCGGCGTTCCGGCCGTCGCGGCCGTAGCGGCGCAGCAGGGCGGCGAGGGGTTCCTCCAGGCCGAGGCCGAGGCCGCGGAAGTAGGTGGGGTGCTTGGTCTCGACGTGCAGCCAAACGCGCTTGCCGCGCCGCTTGCCCTCGCGGTCGGCCCAGCGCAGGACCTCTTCGAAGGTGGGGACGGGCCAGCGGCCGTCGTAGAGGGTGTTGCGCTGGCGGATGGCCGGAATGCGCTCCTTGGCGCGCAGGGTGCGCAGCTCGGCCAGGGTGAAGTCCTCGGTGAACCAGCCGGTGACGGAGACCCCGTCGACGGTCTTGGTGGTGCGGCGGCCGGCGAACCCGGGGTGGTCGGCGACGTCGGTGGTGCCGCCGATCTCGTTCTCGTGGCGGCAGACCAGGTGGCCGTCCTTGGTGGGGACGAGGTCCTGTTCGACGACGTCGGCGCCGAGGTCGAGGGCGAGTTGGTAGGAGCCGAGGGTGTGCTCGGGCCGGTAGCCGCTGGAGCCGCGGTGGCCGATGACCAGGGGGACGGGGAGGTCGCGGTAGCCGCCGTCGCCGTGCCCGGCCTCGCTCGCGGAGGCGGTGCCCGCGCCGAGCGTGGTGATTCCGGTTCCGGCCGCGAGGACCGCTGCTCCCAGGACGGTGCGCCGGGCTGTCCCACCTTGCATCATCAGTGCCACTCCTTGTTCGGAAATGTTTGGAAAGGGCTCGGCTTCTTTTGGAAATCGGCGAGCCGATGGTAGGCAAGGGGGATGGCTGACGGGTGCGGTCGCATGGAACATGGCGGAAACACACGTCAACACCGCGTATCCACCTCGTGAACCCGATGTGCGATCAGCGGTGACCCGCGAGTATCGTCCTCACCTGCACTACCGCCGTGTGGTGCGAAACCGCTTTTCGATGCCGGAGGGCTCACGTTGTTCCGTACCGCGCTCATCAAAGCCACTGTCGGATCGGCCATGCGCATGATGTTCCGCACCAGGGTGGAGGGGCTGGAGAACATTCCGGGCACCGGTCCGGTGATCCTGGCGGGCAATCACCTGACCTTCATCGACTCGATGATCCTGCCGCTGGTGTGCGACCGCACGGTGCACTTCATCGGCAAGGACGAGTACGTGACGGGCAAGGGCGTCAAGGGCCGGCTGATGGCGTGGTTCTTCACCGGCGCCGGCATGATCCCGGTGGACCGGGACGGCGCGAACGGCGGCGTCGCCGCGCTGATGACGGGCCGCCGGATCCTGGAGGAGGGCAAGATCTTCGGGATCTACCCGGAGGGGACCCGCTCCCCCGACGGCCGCCTCTACCGCGGCCGGACCGGCATCGCCCGCCTCACCCTGATGACGGGCGCCCCCGTGGTCCCGTTCGCGATGATCGGCACGGACAAGCTCCAGCCCGGCGGCAAGGGCATGCCCCGCCCGGGCCGGGTCACCATCCGCTTCGGCGAGCCGATGGAGTTCTCCCGCTACGAGGGCATGGACCGCGACCGCTACGTGCTGCGCGCCGTCACCGACTCGGTGATGGCCGAGGTCATGCGGCTGTCGGGGCAGGAGTACGTGGACATGTACGCGACCAAGGCCAAGGAAGCCGCGTAGCGCTCACTGGCGCTGGAGTGACCGGCTGACGCCCGCCGCCGTGGTGGTGGCGAGGATCCAGCCGGTCACGACCAGCAGGTACGACAGCCACTGGTACCAGCCGCTCGGCGCGAAGGCCTCCTCCTGGCCGAAGCCGATGATGGGCAGCAGCAGGTCGATCGTGTAGAACACCGGGTTGAAGTCGGGGGCCTCCCCCGGCTTCAGCGGCCTCGGGTGGTGCAGCCCGTACGCGACCGAGCCCGTCAGGACCAGCAGCAGGAGCCAGCCCGCCGCGCGCAGCGGCCGGAAGCCGTAGCCGACGGTGACGTCCTGGAGGAGGCCCCACAGGCGGGCGTGCCGGGGCAGCGTGTTCCGGTGGCGGCGGAGCTTGGCGAGCTGGACGCTGCGGGCGGCGGTCTCGTCGCCGACGGTGCGGTAGGCGGCGGCGAGCTGCTCGTAGCCGTACGGGAGGTACCCGGACTCCTCGCGCTCCAGCAGCGGCAGCCGCTGCTCGGCGGGCAGGAGCGGGTGCAGTACCCGGTAGCCGAGCCCCTCGGTGCGGACCACCGGCGGCCAGGTGTCCGGTTCGGCGTAGAGCATGTCCAGCTGGCTGCGGCGCAGGTTGACGATGCCGTCGATGGGCGGGCACTTGCGCAGCCACAGCTCGCCTATGGCGCAGCTGCTGGCGCGCAGGGCCACCCCGCCGGGGTTGGCGAGACGGGCGCGCGTGAGCATCAGCTGGCCGGGGATCCGGGCCCCGGTGAGGTTGAACATTCCCTCGGCCTCCAGCCGGTGGCCGCGCAGGTCGGTGCCGACGGAGACGGTCTCGGCGTGCAGGGCGATCCCGCCGGGGGCGAGGAGCCTGGCCCGGTCCAGGCTGATCTGTCCGGCGACGGTGGCGCCGTTGACACGGAACTGGCCGTGGACGGTGAGCCCGTCGGCGACGACGTCGGTGCCCACCTCGGCG
Source organism: Streptomyces sp. 3211.6 (assembly GCF_003634815.1). NCBI lineage: Bacteria > Bacillati > Actinomycetota > Actinomycetes > Kitasatosporales > Streptomycetaceae > Streptomyces > Streptomyces sp. 3211.6. The sequence goes on from NZ_RBXC01000001.1 coordinate 1,809,726, forward strand.
TGTTCGAGCTGGAGCGGGGGCTCGTCGGGCTCGTCGGCGTCCGCCCCGGCGGCGGGTCCGGCGGGGCGGATCACCGCGTCCTGGAGGTAGAGGTTGCCCGCAATCCGGGCCCCCGCGAGGCGGACGGGCCCGGTGAAGCGGCAGCCGGTCAGCCGGAGGGCGAGGTCGACACCGACCGTCGAGGCGGTGAGTCCCGGCAGCGCCGAGCCGGTGAAGGCGACGGCGCGCAGCCGGGCCCCGTAGAGCTGGGGTTTGCGTTCGAACCAGCAGCCGCGCAGCCGGATCGCGTGCTCGACGTCGGCGTACTTGAGGTTGAGCTTGCCGGTGATCCGGGCGCCCCTGACGTTGAGCTCGGCCACCTGCCCCGGCGCGGCGGGGCCGGCGAGCAGCAGGGCGGCCAGCACGTCGGCGCGCACGGTCCGCTCGGGCCCCCAGCCGTGCCCGTCGCCGGCGTCCTCGCCCGGACCCTCGCGGAAGTCGACGCCCTCACCGCGGGGGAAGGCGTCCCGTATACGGTGTTCGGCGGGGGTCAGGTCGGTGATCTCCATCGCCGGGATGGTGTCCTGCGCCCCGACGGGCTGTCAACTTCCGTCGGGGCGCCACTCTCTGGCGTGACGTCAGTGTTCGACGCCGTCCTGGAGCTCCTGCCCCTTCAGCAGGAACCAGGCCGCCACGGCGGTGGCGAGCAGGACGGCCGCGCCGACGCCGGAGGCGAGCCGCAGCCCGTCCACGAAGGCCTCCTGGGCCGCGCTGACCATGGTGTGGGCGGTCTGCGGGTCCACGGCCCTGGCGGCTTCGACGGCTCCGCCGAGGGACTCGTGGGCCGCGTCGGCCACCGGGCCCGGGACCGAGGCGGGGGCGGTGAAGCCCTGGTAGACGCCGGTGACGATGGAGCCGAGGAGGGCGATGCCGAGGGCGGCGCCCAGCTCGTAGGCGGTCTCGGAGACGGCCGAGGCCGAGCCGGCCTGCTCCTTGGGCACGCTGGAGAGGATCACGTCGGCGGTGACGGTGAAGGAGAAGCCGGCGCCGAGGCCGACGACGAGCAGGGACGCCCCGAGCAGCGGGTAGCCGCTGTTCTGGTGGATCAGGGTGAGCGCCGCCAGGGCCAGGCCCATGGCGGCGAGACCGCCGGCCACGATGACCCGGACCGAGTAGCGGCGGGCGTACCGGCCGGCGACCAGGCCGGTGGCGACCGCGCCGATGGCGGCGGGCAGTTCGGCCAGGCCCGCTTCCAGGGGGTCGCGGCCCTGGACCAGCTGGAGGAACTGGGAGAGGAAGAAGACCAGGCCGGAGAGGCCGAAGACGGTCAGCAGGTCGGCGAGGACCGCGCCGGAGAAGCCGCGGTGCTTGAAGAGCCGCATGTCGAGCAGCGGCGAGGTCAGGGTGAACTGGCGGCGCACGAAGGCGTAGAGGCAGGCCGCGCCGAGGACGGCGGCGGCGCCGACGCCCCAGGTCGGGCCGTGGGTGGCGACTTCCTTGACGGCGTAGACCACGCCGATGACGCCGACGAGGGAGAGGGCGACGCTGGACAGGTCCCAGGGGCCGGCGACCGGGTTCTTGGACTCGGGCAGCAGCTTGACGCCGACGACGACGAGGACGGCCATCACGGGAAGGTTGATCAGGAAGACCGAGCCCCACCAGAAGTGCTGGAGCAGGGCTCCGCCGACGACCGGTCCGACGGCCGCGCCGGCGGAGGCGGTGGCGCCCCAGATGCCGATGGCGAGGCTGCGTTCCTTGGGGTCGTGGAAGATGTTGCGGATCAGGGCGAGGGTGGACGGCATCAGGGTGGCGCCGGCGACGCCGAGCAGCGCCCGGGCCGCGATCATCATCTCGGGGCTGGTGGCGTAGGCGTTCAGGACGGAGACGGCGCCGAAGGCGGTGGCGCCGATCAGCAGCAGCTTCTTGCGGCCGATGCGGTCGCCGAGGGAGCCCATGGAGACGAGCAGGCCGGCGATGACGAAGGAGTAGATGTCGCCGATCCACAGCAGCTGGGTGCCGGACGGCTTCAGGTCCTCGCTGAGGGAAGGGGTCGCGAGGCCGAGTACGGTGGCGTCGACCGCGACCAGCAGGACGGCCAGGACGAGCACGGAGAGTGCCAGCCAGCGTCCGCGGCTCTTCCCCTCCGCCCCCGCCCGCCGGTTCAGCTGTTCGGTTCTGGTCATCACTCCACACTCCGTCGTGCGCCACCGAGCAGCAACTCGGTGATCATGTATTGGAAGTCCTTGGCCGCGACCCGGCCGTCCATGACGGCCCAGGCGCAGGTGCCGATGAGGCCGTAGAGGGCCTCGGTGAGCCAGGCCGGGCTCAGGTCGATCCGGATGTGGCCCTCCTGCTGGCCGCGCCGGAAGAGCGCGCTGACGCGGGCATCGAGGCGGGCCCAGCCCTCGTTGACCTGGTCGCCCTCGAAGAGCTGGTTCTCGGTGACGAGGAAGGCCAGCAGCTGGGCGTCGGTCTCGGTCTCGGCGACGAGCCGGTGCAGCGCCTCCACGGCCGTGCCCTCGTCGAGGCGGGCCCGGTCGAAGGCGATCTCGAACCGGCGGATGCCGAACTCCTCCAGGGCCCGTACGAGGGCGTCGCGCCCGGCGAAGTGCCGGTGGAGGGTCGCGCGGCCGATTCCGGCGGCGCGGGCCACCTCGTCCATCGTCGCGGTCGATTTGCGGGAGAGCAGAGCCGCCGCGTCGCGGAGCACCTGGTCACGATCCATGGCCATGAGACAACCATACCTCAAATGAGACGCCAATGTCTCACTCGCCGAAAAACGGGCTGCCGAGAGGGCGGCCGGGAAGGAAAAGTGCGCCCATGAAGCCACTGCTGCTGATCGACGTCGACGGACCGCTGAACCCGTACGGGGCCCGGCCCCACCGCCGCCCCGAGGGCTACACCACCCACCGGATGCGCCCCACGGGGTTCACGGACGGCAAACCGCTGCGGGTCTGGCTCAACCACGGCCACGGGGCCGAGCTGCTGGCGCTGGCGGAGGCGTACGAGCTCGTCTGGGCCACCACCTGGAAGGACGAGGCGAACGACTGGATAGGCCCGCACCTGGGCCTGCCCCGGCTGCCGTTCATCGACTGGCCGGTGATGCACGGCCGGGCGCCGCGCGGGACGTTCTGGAAGACGCAGTACGTCCTGGAGTACGCGGGCGCGCGGCCCTTCGCCTGGATAGACGACGACATCACGGTCATGGACCGCGAGTACGTCGGGCAGCGCCATCCGGCGCACGCGCTGCTGATGCACGTCGACGAGCGGATCGGCCTGACCCGGCCGGACTTCGACGCGCTGGCCGCGTGGGCGGCTCGGTGACCTTACGTCATTCGGTCATCACTCCCCGCATCCGGCGGCGTTGATGCGCAGCTTGATCATTTGGAGTGACCCTCTGCCGTCCGGGCTTTCGCCGGTGCCCCGGGAGCCGGAAGAGTCCTTCCCGGCGAGCCCTTCCCGGGGTGGGCCGCCCGCACCGGTCCACTGATTTCCGCTCCATTGATTCCGCAGGGGAGATGTTCCATGAACGGATCGAAGAAGCTGGTCCTCGGCGCCGCCGCGGTGGCGCTCGCGGTCGGCGGCGCGGTCGTCGCGTCCACCGCCTCGGCCGAGCCGCGGCTCCCGTCCCAGGCCCTGGCCACGACCACGGCCTGGGCCAAGGTCGCCGCCAACGGCCAGGTCCTCGGCGGCCAGGGCATCACCGGCATCAACAAGTTCGGCATCGGCCGCTACAACATCACCACCGCCTCCGGGCTGGGCGGCTGTGCACTGCTCGGCACGATCAACACCAACGGCGGCAACGATCCGGGCCCGGGCAGCTCCTCGATCCTGGTCGGCCAGGTGAACGGCAACACCCTCTTCATCCGCACCGCGACGCCGTCCGCCGCCGGCAGCGCTGCCGTGGACAGCGACCGCCCGTTCTCGATCACCGTCGTCTGCTGACACCCCCGCACGCCGGAGGGGCGGTACGGACCCGCGCGGGTCCGTACCGCCCCTCCGGGCGTTTCGGCTACTGCTTGTGGACCGCCCAGGCGTGCTGGATGACCAGGTCGGCCTTCAGCTCGGTGAGCTGGACCGCCACCGCCGACGGGGCGGTGCCGCCGCGGCCGTTGCGGGAGGCGAGGGCGCCGGGGACGTTGAGGACGGTGCGGACCTCGGGGGTCAGGTGCTCCGAGATCTTCGCGAACTGGGCGTCGGTGAGCTCGTCGAGCTCGATGCCCTCGGCCTCGCAGACCTTGACGCACTCGCCGGCCACCTCGTGCGCCACCCGGAAGGGCACGCCCTGCTTGACCAGCCACTCCGCGATGTCGGTCGCCAGGGAGAAGCCGGCCGGGGCCAGCTCCTCCATCCGCTCCCGGTTGACGGTGAGGGTGGCCATCATCCCGGTGAAGGCCGGCAGCAGCACCTCCAGGGTGTCGCAGGAGTCGAAGACGGGCTCCTTGTCCTCCTGGAGGTCCCGGTTGTAGGCCAGCGGCAGCGCCTTGAGCGTGGCCAGCAGGCCCGTCAGGTTGCCGATGAGGCGGCCCGACTTGCCGCGGGCCAGCTCCGCGATGTCCGGGTTCTTCTTCTGCGGCATGATCGAGGAGCCGGTGGAGAAGGCGTCGTGGAGGGTGACGAAGGAGAACTCCTTCGTGTTCCACAGGATGATCTCCTCGGCGATCCGGGAGAGGTTGATCCCGATCATCGCGGTGACGAACGCGAACTCGGCGACGAAGTCCCGCGAGGCCGTGCCGTCGATCGAGTTGCCCACCGAGCCGCGCTCGAAGCCCAGGTCCGCGGCGACCGCCTCCGGGTCCAGGCCGAGGGAGGAGCCGGCCAGCGCGCCCGAGCCGTACGGGGAGACCGCCGTGCGGGTGTCCCACTGGCGCAGCCGCTCGGCGTCCCGGGAGAGGGACTGCACGTGCGCGAGGACGTGGTGGGCGAAGAGGACGGGCTGCGCGTGCTGGAGGTGGGTCCGGCCGGGCATCGCCACGTCCGGGTGCGCCTCCGCCAGGCCGACGAGGGCGTCCTGGAGGTCGGCGATCAGGCCGCCGATGATCCGCGCGTGGTCGCGCAGGTACATCCGGAAGAGGGTGGCCACCTGGTCGTTGCGCGAACGCCCGGCCCGCAGCTTGCCGCCCAGGTCGGGGCCGAGCCGCTCCAGCAGGCCCCGCTCCAGGGCGGTGTGCACGTCCTCGTCGGCGACGGTGCCCACGAAGGAGCCGTCGGCCACGTCGGCCTCCAGCCGGTCGAGGCCCGCGATCATGCGGTCGAGTTCCTCGGCCGTGAGCAGGCCCGCCTTGGCGAGCACCCGGGCGTGGGCGCGGGAGCCGGCGATGTCGTAGGGCGCCAGTCGCCAGTCGAAGTGGACCGACGCGGACAGCTTCGCGAGGGCCTCCGAAGGGCCGTCGGCGAACCGGCCGCCCCAGAGCCGGACGTCACCGTTGTTGCTGCTCACAGCTACTGCTCCTCATGAGGTGGAAGTGGACGGCCTCCCCGCCGCGGAGGTTGCGGGGAGGCCGTCCGGGTACAGCGTCAAACGATTCAGGCGGGGTCGCGACGCGCGGCGGTCCACGGCAAGAACAAGCATAACTATGCATTGCTCTGCATGTTTCGTCAATCAAGTGGCCCGGCTCCGACGCTGACCAGCCCGTATATCGCGGGCGGGGCCCGGGGGGCGCCGCCTACGATCGGGGCGGAACCAGCCGGGGGAGGACATGGTGTGGAGCGCGGCCGAGAACGCGGCCAGGGGCCGGAGCGTGGCGCAGGGGCTGGTGCACGGGGACACCGCCCCGGTGGCGGGCCGACTGCTGGGCAACGGGCCCGAGGCCTGGACCGCCTTCGACGAGGAGGTGCGCCGCCTCCAGCGCTTGCCGGGGGCGCCCGCACCCGTGAACCGGCTGGAGGCGCGGCTGTGCCACCCCGACGGACGGATCCGCGCCTCCGCGCTCGCCGCGTGGCGCAACCCGCCCCTGCAGCTCGTCCTGATCCGGTGCGCCGACTGGGTCCCGCAGGTGCGCGAGCGCGCCCGCCGGGTGCTGGGCCGGGTCCTGGCCAACTACCCCGCCCGGACCCGGGACCGGGCCCGCAGGGCGCTGGGCCGCCCGGTGCCCTACGACGCCGCCCACGCGCTGACCGAACTCACCCCGCTCTTCCTGCGGCTGGGCGGGCGCGAGCACGGCGGCTGGGCGGTGCAGCAGCTGGAGGCCGCCCTGGCCGGCCGGTACTCCCTCCTCGCCGCGTGGTGGCGGCCCGGGCAGGCCGCGACCACCTGGAGCTGGAACTCGCTGACCGCCCCGCAGCGCGCGGGCATGCTCGACCGGCTGGGCCGCAGCCCCGACCTGCCGACCCGCCGCTTCGCCGCCCGGGTGGCCCTCGCCACCGGCCGGTACGGCGTACGGGAACTCGCCCGGCGGGCCGCCGCCGAGCCGGATCCGGCACTCGGCCGGATGTGGACCGACGCCGTCCTGGCGGCGATGGCGACCGACGGGCCGGACGACGAGGCGGTCGACACCCTGCTGGGATCGCGCCTGCCGGCCGTACGGGGCGCCGGGGTCACTGCCCTGCGCCGGGCCGGGCGGGCGGCGGAGGCGGACCGGTACCTCGCCGACCGGGCGGGGTCGGTGCGCGCCTGCGCCCGCTGGCTGCTGCGCCAGGAGGGCGGCGACCCGTACGCGCACTACCGGGCGCTGCTCATGGACCCCGAGCAGGTGAGCCGGTACGCGGTGACGGGCTACTGCGAGGTGGCGGAGCCGGCCGACCGGGCGCTGCTGCGCGGCCTGCTGGCCCACCCCGCAGGACCGGTGCGGGGCGCCGCCCTGGCCGGGCTGCGCCGGGCGGGCGTCGTCCTGGAGGACGGGGTGCTGCTGCCGCTGCTTGACGACTCGTCAGCTTCGGTGGCCCGCGAGGCCGCGCTGCAGCTGCTGCCGGTGGCGTGGCGGCTGGACGCGGCCGCGCTGGCCGCCCGTACCGGTCCGGAGTGGCGCCCGCACACCCGCAGGGCGGCCTTCCGGCTGCTGCAGGGCCGGGGCGGGAGCGCCGAACTCCGGGCGTCGGTCGCCCTGTTGGACGACCCGGACCCCGGTACGCGGCGCCGCGCACGGGAACGGGTGGCCGGCTGGAACTGGCTCGTCACCCTGGACGAGGGCGAGGCGGCCCAGACGGAGCTGGGCGGACTGCTCGCGCGAGCGGCGAAGCTCCTGGGCGCCGACGAGCTGCGGCTGACCCGCCCGCCCTGGAGCCGCCCGGCCCCGGACCCCCGCCCCTGACGCCGCCGCCGGGACCGGCCCGGCGACCGGCCATCGCCCGGACGGCCGGTCCCGGCCCGCCGACGGACGGGCCGGCGGGCCGCCCGAAGGCAGGACCGGCCCGCGCATGGCCGGCCCCACCGCGCCGGAGGCGAACCCGAGGCGGGGGAACCCGGACCGGGCCGCCGGCGGGAGGGCCCCGAGTGGGACGGGCGGGGGGCGGCCGATCGGGTGGTGGCGGCCTGCCTGCGCCGGGCTCGGGGCCGTCGGCCCGTACCGTCGGGCGTGTGCTGCGTAACGCTCTCGTCGCCGGCTCGCTGGTCCTCGCCGGGCTGTGGCCGCACGGCCCGGATCCGCTGCCCGAACGTCTCGCCGACACCGGCGGCGGCAGCCAGCTGATCACGGCCGTCGCCCCCGCCCCCGGGTCGACCACCGGCGTGCTGACCTGGTGGGACCGGCGCGCGGGCCGCTGGTACGAGGCGGGGCGCGCGCCGGCCCGGTTCGGCGCGAACGGTCTGACCGAGGGGACCACCCGGACCCAGGGCACCAACACCACCCCGACCGGCCTGTACGGCCTTCCGTACGCCTTCGGCATCGCGCACGCCCCGGCCGGGACGGGGTACGCCTACCGGCGGGTGACGGACCGTTCGTGGTGGTGCCAGGACAACGCCTCCGCCGCCTACAACCGCTGGACGGAGCCGCTGCCCGCCGACTGCGCGCCGGGTGAGTCCGAGCACCTGGTGGCGTACGCGGAGCAGTACGCGCACGCGCTGGTCATCGGCTTCAACTACGAGCGCCCCGTACGCGGCCGGGGCGCCGGCATCTTCCTGCACGTCGACGGCAGGGGCGCCACGGCCGGCTGCGTCTCGGTGCCGCGGGGCGCGATGCGCGAGCTGCTGCGCTGGGCGAACCCGCGCCGCGCCCCGCACATCGCCATCGGTACGGAGGACGGCCCCCTGGCGGTGACCCGGTACTGAAACCCCGGAACCCGGGCTCCTGGCCCCGGGCCCCTAGCCCTCCTTCTGCGCCAGGCGCAGCATGTGGTCGGCCAGGGCCTGGCCGCCGGAGGGGTCACGGCTGATGAGCATCAGGGTGTCGTCGCCGGCGATGGTGCCGAGGACGGCGTGGAGTTCGGCCTGGTCGATGGCCGAGGCGAGGAACTGCGCCGCCCCCGGCGGGGTGCGCAGGACCACGAGGTTCGCGGAGGCCTCCGCCGAGATCAGCAGCTCGCCGGAGAGGCGCCGCATGCGCTCCTCCTTCGCCGACTCGCCGAGCGGGGCCTGCGGGGTGCGGAAGCCGCCCTCGCTGGGGACCGCGTAGATCAGCTCGCCGCCGGTGTTGCGGATCTTCACCGCGCCCAGCTCGTCGAGGTCGCGGGAGAGCGTCGCCTGGGTGACGCTCAGCCCGTCGTCGGCGAGCAGCTTGGCCAGCTGGCTCTGGGAGCGGACCGGCTGCCGGTTGAGGATGTCCACGATCCGGCGGTGGCGGGCGGTGCGGGTCTGCGGAACGGAAGGGCCGCCGTTCTGCTCGTGTTCCTGCGCCTGGCTCATCGTCGTCTCATTCTCCGGATCGTCCCGCTTCGTCGAGGATGCCGGGAAGTGCCCGGACGAACGCGTCGACCTCGGCCTCGGTGATGACGAACGGGGGCATCAGCCGTACGACGTCGGGGGCGGGCGCGTTGACCAGGAATCCGGCCTGCTGAGCCGCCAGCTGCACCTTCGGTGCGAGGGGCTCCGTCAGCACGATACCCAGCAACAGGCCCGAGCCGCGGACGTGGGAGACCAGCCCGTGACCGGAGGCTTCGATTCCGGAGCGCAGCCGCTCGCCGCGGGCCTTGACCCGGTCGAGGAGTCCGTCGGTGGCGATGGTGTCGATCACCGCGAGGCCGGCGGCGCAGGCGACCGGGTTCCCGCCGAAGGTGGTGCCGTGCTGGCCCGGCTGCAGGAGCCCGGCCGTGGGGCCGAAGGCGGCCACGGCGCCGATGGGCAGGCCGCCGCCCAGGCCCTTGGCGAGGGTGACCAGGTCGGGGTCGACGCCCTCGTGCTGCTGGTACTCGAACCAGGTGCCGCAGCGGCCGATGCCGGTCTGGACCTCGTCGAGGGCGAGCAGGGTACCCGTCGCCCGGGTGATCTCGCGGGCGGCGCTCAGGTAGCCGGCGGGCGGGACGACCACGCCGTTCTCGCCCTGGACGGGCTCGATGAGGACGAGCGCGGTCTCCTCGGTGACGGCGGCCCGCAGCGCCTCGACGTCACCGTAGGGGACGTGGGTGACCTCGCCGGGCAGCGGCAGGAACGGGGTCTGCTTCTTGGGCTGGCCGGTGAGGGCGAGGGCGCCCATGGTCCGGCCGTGGAAGCCGCCGTCGGTGGCGACCATGTGGGTCCGCCCCGTGAGCCGACCGATCTTGAAGACGGCCTCGACCGCCTCTGTGCCGGAGTTGCAGAAGAAGACCCGTCCCTCGCGGCCGAACAGCTGGAGCAGCCGCTCGCCGAGGGCGATGACCGGCTCGGAGGCGAAGAGGTTGGAGACGTGGCCCAGGGTCTGGATCTGGGTGGTGACGGCCTCGACGATCGCCGGGTGGGCGTGGCCGAGGGCGTTGACCGCGATGCCGCCGACGTAGTCGGTGTACTGCTTGCCGTCGGCGTCCCAGACCTGCGCTCCCTCGCCGCGGACCAGGGCCACCGCCGGGGTGCCGTAGTTGTCGGTGAGCGCGCCCTGCCAGCGGGCGGCGTAGTCCTCGTTGTGCGTCACTGCGCTCCCCCTTGCGGTGCGTCGGGCCGGTCGGTTCCGGGCTGCGGGTCGGGCACGACCATCGTGCCGATGCCCTGGTCGGTGAAGATCTCCAGCAGGATCGAGTGCGGGACGCGTCCGTCGAGGACGCGGGCCGTGGGGACGCCGCCGCGCACGGCGTGCAGGCAGCCCTCCATCTTGGGCACCATGCCGCTGGACAGCTCGGGCAGCAGCTTTTCCAGCTCGCTGACGGTGAGCCGGCTGATCACCTCGTCGCTGTTGGGCCAGTCCGCGTAGAGGCCCTCCACGTCGGTGAGGACCATCAGCGTCTCGGCGCCCAGCGCGGCGGCCAGGGCGGCGGCCGCGGTGTCGGCGTTGACGTTGTAGACGTGGCCGTCGTCGGCGCTGCGGGCGATGGAGGAGACGACCGGGATCCGGCCGTCGGCGAGCAGGGCCCGGATCGCTCCGGTGTCGATGGAGGTGATCTCCCCGACCCGGCCGATGTCGACGAGCTCGCCCTCGATCTCCGGCTTGTGCTGGGTGGCGGTGATGGTGTGGGCGTCCTCGCCGGTCATGCCGACGGCGAGCGGGCCGTGCTGGTTGAGCAGCCCGACCAGCTCGCGCTGGACCTGTCCGGCCAGCACCATCCGGACGATGTCCATCGCCTCGGGCGTGGTGACGCGCAAGCCCGCCTTGAACTCGCTGACCAGGCCTTCCTTGGCGAGCTGGGCCTTGATCTGCGGGCCGCCGCCGTGGACCACGACGGGCCTGAGGCCGGCCTGGCGCAGGAAGACCACGTCCTGGGCGAAGGCCGCCTTCAGGTCCTCGTCGATCATGGCGTTGCCGCCGAACTTGACGACGACGATCTTGCCGTTGTGGCGGGTGAGCCAGGGCAGGGCCTCGATGAGGGTCTGCGCCTTGGGCAGCGCGGTGTGCTTCCTCGCGGCGCTCATGAGGAGTACGCGCTGTTCTCGTGGACGTACTCGGCCGTGAGGTCGTTGGCCCAGATGACCGCCGACTCGGTGCCGGTGGACAGGTCCGCGGTGATGTGCACCTCGCGGTCCTTCATGGAGACCAGGTCGCGGTCCTCGCCGACCGAGCCGTTCTTGCAGACCCATACGCCGTTGATGGCGACGTTCAGGCGGTCCGGGTCGAAGGCGGCCTTCGTGGTGCCGATGGCGGAGAGCACCCGGCCCCAGTTGGGGTCCTCGCCGTGGATGGCGCACTTGAGCAGGTTGTTGCGGGCGATGGACCGGCCGACCTCGACCGCGTCCTCCTCGCTGGCCGCGCCGATCACCTCGATGCGGATGTCCTTGCTGGCGCCCTCGGCGTCGCCGATGAGCTGGCGGGCCAGGTCGTCGCAGACGGTGCGGACGGCCCGGGCGAAGTCCTCGTAGACGGGGACCTGGCCGGAGGCGCCCGAAGCGAGCAGCAGGACGGTGTCGTTGGTGGACATGCAGCCGTCGGAGTCGACCCGGTCGAAGGTGGTGCGGGTGGCGTCGCGCAGCGCCTTGTCCAGGGTGGCGGAGTCCAGGTCGGCGTCGGTGGTGAGGACGACGAGCATGGTGGCCAGGCCGGGGGCGAGCATGCCCGCGCCCTTGGCCATGCCGCCGACGGTCCAGCCGTCCTGGCCGGCCGTGGCCGTCTTGTGCACGGTGTCGGTGGTCTTGATGGCGATGGCGGCGGCCTCGCCGCCGTCGGCGGACAGGGCGGCGGCGGCCGTCTCGATGCCGGGCAGCAGCTTGTCCATCGGGAGCAGGACGCCGATCAGCCCGGTGGAGGCGACGGCGATCTCGCCGGCGTTGTGCTCGCCGCCGAGACCGTGCTCGTTGAGAGTGGCCGCGGCCTTCTCGGCGGTGGCGTGGGTGTCCTGGAAGCCCTTGGGGCCGGTGCAGGCGTTGGCGCCGCCGGAGTTGAGGACGACGGCGCTGACCGTGCCGCCGCGCAGGACCTGCTCGGACCAGAGGACCGGGGCGGCCTTGACGCGGTTGGACGTGAACACGCCGGCGGCGGCCAGCCGCGGCCCGTTGTTGACCACGAGGGCCAGGTCGGGGTTGCCGTTCGCCTTGATCCCGGCGGCGATGCCCGCCGCCGTGAATCCCTGTGCTGCCGTGACGCTCACAGCATCTCCTCGTTCGCTTCTCCGCCCGCGCAGCGCGCCGGCGCGGCCATCATGGTCGTCTGCAGCCCGGTGGCTGCGCGTGCTCCCCCGGCTACCGCTGGGAGGTGCCCCCTGCTCACGGTGCGACTCCGATCGTGGAAAGTCCCGTCGCCTCGGGGAGGCCGAGGGCGATGTTCATGCTCTGCACCGCGCCGCCGGCGGTGCCCTTGGTCAGGTTGTCGATGGCGCTGATGGCGATGACGCGCTGCGCGGACTCGTCGTAGGCGACCTGGAGGTGCACGGAGTTGGAGCCGTACACCGCCTTGGTGGTCGGCCAGGCGCCCTCGGGGAGGAGCTGGACGAAGGTCTCGTCCGCGTACGCCTTCTCGTAGGCGGCGCGCAGCGATTCCGCGGTGGTGCCGGGGCGGGCCTTGGCCGAGCAGGTGGCGAGGATGCCGCGCGGCATGGGCACCAGGTGGGGGGTGAAGGAGACGGAGACCTTCTCCCCGGCGAGGGGGGAGAGGTTCTGCACCATCTCGGGGGTGTGGCGGTGGACGCCGCCGACGCCGTAGGGGGTCACGGTGCCCATGACCTCGGAGCCGAGCAGGTGCGGCTTGAGGGCCTTGCCCGCTCCGGAGGTGCCGGTCGCGGCGACGACCACGGCGTCGGGCTCGGCGAGCCGCGCCTGGTAGGCGGGGTAGAGCGCGAGCGAGACGGCGGTGGGGAAGCAGCCGGGGACGGCGATGCGCTTGGTGCCGGCGAGGGCGGCCCGGGCGCCGGGGAGCTCGGGAAGGCCGTAGGGCCAGGTCCCGGCGTGCGGGGCGCCGTAGAAGCGGTCCCAGTCGGCGGAGTCCTTCAGCCGGTGGTCGGCGCCCATGTCGACGACGAGCACGTCGTCGCCGAGTTCGGCGGCGACGGCGGCGGACTGTCCGTGCGGCAGCGCGAGGAAGACGACGTCATGGCCCGCGAGGGCGTCGGCGGTCGTCGGCTCGAGGGTCCGGCCGGCGAGGGGGACCAGGTGCGGCTGGAGGCCACCGAGGAGCTGCCCGGCGTTGGAGTGTCCGGTCAGCGCGCCGATCTCCACCTCGGGGTGGGAGAGCAGCAGGCGCAGGACCTCGCCGCCCGCGTATCCGCTCGCTCCGGCCACCGCTACACGTACCACCATCGGACCCTCCTCTTCGATGGCATGACTATACGTACCTATGCAGGTTTATGCAAAGGCCTTCCAGGGTCCGTCACCTCCACGGTCCCGCTCGTATTCGACCTGTTCAAGGGGGTGCCCGTCGCCGAAGTCGCACAGGCGCGAGGCGCCGGTCTCGGTGAAGCCGGACTTGGCGTAGAAGCGGCGGGAGCGGGGCGTGTCGCGCAGGGTCCACAGGTGCGCGCCGGTGAAGCCGTCCGCGCGCAGCCGGGCCAGTGTGCCCGTCATCAGGGCCGCGGCGACGCCGGTGCCCCAGCCGTCGGGGTGGGCGTAGAAGCTGAGGATCTCGGCCGTGCCCGGGGGGCGGGTGTCCGAGGGGCGGTACCAGGACAAGGCCAGGGGCCGGCCGTCGGCGAGGGCCAGCAGGACGGTCCCCGGGCCGTCGGCGACCCGGCCGTGCCAGCGGGCGCGCCGGTCGGCAACGCCGGCGGCGGCGAACTGCGGGGTGAAGAAGGGGCCGTACGCGGCCCCCCAGGCGGCGGCGTGGATCTCCCCGAGCGCGTCCCCGTCGGCCGCGCCCGCCACACGAATCTCGGTCATGGCGGCAACCTAAGGGCTGTCCCGTAATCCCCGCCGGGGATTACGGGACAGCCCTCGGCGGCGGCCGCGGACCGGACGGGGGTGTTTTCGTCAGGCGCCGGACGCGGGCTCCAGCCGGTGGCGGACCCAGACGTTGGGTTCCACGTAGACCGCGTAGTCGTGCTCCGGCTCGCAGTGGACGAGGCTCAGCGCGCCGGGCACGCGGATCTGCCCGGGTTCGTCGAAGGGCAGTCCGGTCCACTCGCGCCACTGGGCGAGGGAGCCGGTGACGGTCATCGACAGCGGGGCCACCGAGTCGATGACGGCCCCGGCCCGGATGTGGACCCGCAGCCACGGGTCGTAGGGGAGGCCGTCCTCGCGGGTGCGGTACGCGTACTCGGACATCGGCGTCTGCGGTTCGGCGGGCTTGCCGCTGGGCCGGACCGGGGCCACGACCTCCGTGAACCCGGCGGCCCGGGCGCCCTCGCGCATCGCGGCCAGCATCCGCCCGGAGAGCCCCTGCCCCTGGCGGCCGGTGGCCACGGAGATCTCCAGGGCGCTCACCGTGTCGGGCCGGATCCCCCGGCGCTGGTCGGAGAAGGCCCACATCAGGACCCGGTCCCAGCCCTGGGCGGGCAGCGCGCCGCCGCGCTCGGCGCCGTGCAGCGCGAACGGCACGCTGAAGGCGCGCGCCACCACCTCGTCTCCGTCGGTGGCGATGAACACGTACTCCGGGAACTCGGCGACCAGGCGCGGGTAGAGCAGCCAGGCCACGGAGTCGTGCTGGGAGAACCGCGGCCAGGAGTCCTGCATGTCCCACAGCCGGGAGGCCAGTTCGGGACGGCGGGCGAGGGAGGTGATCACGATCTCGTTCATGGGCCGCAGGTTAGGCGCGCGCCGCAGCGCCGCTCAACCGGGTTTTGGCCGTCCCGCCGCAGGTCAGGGCCAGTGCAGCCCCCCGCGCAGGCGCTGGACGGCCTCCACCAGCTCCCCCGGTCCCGAGACCCCGGCGAAGCCCATCCGGACGTACGCGGCCGGTGGCTCGGCGCAGAAGTACGGGCGGCCGGGCGCGACCGCGACCCCGGCGCGCAGGGCCGCCGCCGCGAACTCCGCGTCGTCACCGCCGCCCGGGGGCCGGACCCACAGCTGATAGCTCCCGCGCGGCAGGTGCGGCAGCTCCACCCCGGGCAGCTCGCGCCGCAGGGCCCCCGCGAGCACGTCGCGGCGGTGGCGCAGTTCGGCGGCGACGGCCCGCAGGTGGCGCGGCCAGGCGGGGGCGCCGACCAGTTCGAGGGCGGCCTCCTGGAGCGGGCGGGGCACGAAGAAGCTGTCGACCACCTGGATGGCGCGCAGCCGGTCCAGTACCGGGCCGCGGGCGGCGAGCGCGCCGACGCGCAGGCTGGGCGAGGTGGCCTTGGTCAGGGAGCGCACGTGGACGACGATCCCGTCGGCGTCCTCGGCGGCCAGGGTCGCGGGCAGCGGTCCGGCGTCCTCGTGGGCGAGGTTGCGGGCGTAGTCGTCCTCGATGACGAAGGCCCCGGCGGCCCGGGCGATCCGCAGCACCTCGGGCCGCCGTTCGGCGCCGAGCACGGCCCCGGTCGGGTTCTGGAACAGCGGCTGGCACACGAAGACCCGTGCTCCCGTGGCCTCGAAGGCGGCGGCCAGCAGCTCGGGCCGGACCCCGTCGGCGTCCATCGGGACGGGCACGGGCCGGCAGCCCGAGGCGCGGGCGATGGCCAGCAGCCCGGGGTAGGTGGGCGACTCCACGAGGACGGGGGCGCCCGGCGGGGCCAGGGCCCGCAGGGCGGTGGTCAGGGCGCTCTGCCCGCCGGCGGTGATCATCACGTCGGCGGCGCCCAGCGCCCCGACGGCACCCCCGATCTCCCGGGCGAACCAGTCGCGCAGCTCGGGCAGCCCTTCCAGCGGCGGCCGCCCCCAGGCCCCGGGGCGGCGCCCGGCCCGGGCCAGTGCGGCGGCCATGGCCCGCTCGGGCTGGAGCGAAGGGTGGAGGTAGCCGCCGTTGAGCTCGATGACCCCGGGCGGCGTGGCCGCGAGCGAGGACAGCAGCCCGGAGGCGTCCACGGAGCGCGGGATGACCTCCCCGGCCCCCTCGGCGCTGAGGGACACCTCCTGCCAGGAGGTGTCCCCGGGGGTGAGGCCGGCCGCGCGGGGGTGGGCGCGGTAGGCGCCGGCGCCCGGGCGGGTGACTACCAGCCCCTCGGCGGCGAGCTGCGCGAGGGCCCGGGAGACGGTGACGGGGCTGACGCGGTAGCGCTCGACCAGGGCCCGGCTCGACGGGAGCTTTCCACCCACCGGGTAGCGGTCGAGCTCGGATCGGAGGGATTCCGCCAGTTCCGCCACACTGCTACGCTCGTACATGACAGCACAGAATAGCGCTACTCGCCCGGCCCCGATAGCAGTCCAGGTGGGGGGCCACAGCACGGTCCAAGCGGGGGGCCGCGGCGGCACCGCCCTCGCCCTCCTCGGGGTCGTCGCCTTCTCGCTGACCTTCCCCGCCACCACCTGGGGCCTGGAGGGCTTCGGCCCGTGGTCGTTCGTGGCCCTGCGCAGCGCCCTGGCCGCGGTCATCGCGGGCGGCTTCCTGATCGCCGGACGGGTCCCGCTGCCGGCCCGTGAGCACTGGGCGGGGCTGGCCGTCGTCGCCGGCGGGGTGGTCGTGGGCTTCCGCTGCTGACCACGCTCGCCCTGCGGACCTCCACCACCTCGCACGCCGCCGTCGTGGTGGGCCTGCTCCCGCTGACCACGGCCGCGCTGTCGGCCCTGCGCACCGGTACCCGGCTCCCGCGGGCCTTCTGGGCGGCGGCCGTCGCCGGGGCGCTGGTGGTCCTGGCGTTCACCCTGGCCCAGAGCGGCGGCGCCCCCTCCGCCGGGGACGCCTACCTGTTCGGGGCGCTGCTGGTCTGCGCGGCCGGCTACACCGAGGGCGGACGCCTCGCCCGGCTGATGCCGGGCTGGCAGGTGATCGGCTGGGCCCTGGTGCTGTGCCTGCCGCCGGCGCTGGCAGGCTCCGCGCTCGGGCTCGCGGCCGAGCCGGTGCACCTGACCTGGCACGGAGCGGCCGGCCTGCTGTGGACGGCGGCCGGTTCCACCTTCCTCGGGCTCTACGTCTGGTACCGCGGCATGGCCGCGATCGGCGCCCCGCGCGCCAGCCAGCTCCAGCTCGCCCAGCCGCTGCTGACCCTGGTCTGGTCGGTGGCGCTGCTGGGCGAGCGGCTGTCCCCGGGGACCCCGCTGGCCGCCGGGGCGGTGCTGGTCTGCATCACCGTGACCCAACGGGTCAAATAGCCCCGGATCGGCCTAAAATACAGGCACCGGATCGGACCTGTTCCGAGGGAGGTCAGCAGATGCGAGCGACCGAGGGCGACCAGCTGGTGCAGCACGGCAGGATCGTGGGCCAGCACGACAGGGTGGGCGAGATCGTCGAGGTGCTGGGCGAGAACGGCGCGCCCCCGTACCGGGTGCACTTCCCGGACGGGCACGACGCCGTGATGTCCCCCGGGCCCGACTGCGTGGTACGCCACCCGGACAGGCCCGAGGGCACGTCCCCCACCTGGCAGTGAACCAGCCGGCACCGGACCACCTGACATGCGGGGCCCCTGACCTGCAGGCCCCTGGCACACGGGACCGGCTGACATCCGGTCAGCGCGGCGCCGCCACCGCCTGGTAGTGGTCGGCGACGACCCTGGCCATTGCACCGTTGGGGTCCGCGGCCACCTGCTTCGCCGAGAAGTAGACGTGGCCGCGGACCTCCGTGTACTTCTTGGCGAGCGTCAGGTGCTTCGACAGCTCCGCCGGATCGCGCCAGGCGGCCGTGGAGCTGTGTGCGTCGCAGCGGTACAGCGCCTCGCCCACGTACAGGTCCACGCCCGTGCCGGCGACGGTCCGCGCCCACCAGGGCACGATCGCCGCGTAGTCGGCCTGCGGGTGTCCGATCTGCCAGTACGCCTGCGGGACGATGTAGTCCAGCCAGCCCTCGGTGACCCACTTGCGGGTGTCCGCGTACAGGTCGTCGTACGTCTGCACGCCCGCCCGCGTCGGCGAGCCGAGCGGGTCGGTGTCCTGGTTGCGCCACACCGCGAAGGGGCTGACGCCGAACCGCGCCGCCGGGCGGACCTGGCGCAGCCGCTGCGACATCTCGGAGACCAGGGTGTCGGTGTTGTGCCGGCGCCAGGCGGCGCGGGAGCCGAAGGAGGCGCCGTACTCCGCGTAGGCGTCGTCGTCGTCGAAGTACTCCCCCTCCACCGGGTAGGGGTAGAAGTAGTCGTCCCAGTGCACCCCGTCGACCGGATAGCGGGAGACGGCGTCGAGCATGGCCTCCTGCACGAAGGCCCTCACCTGGGGCAGCCCGGGGTTGTAGTAGAGCTTGCCGCCGTAGGGGACGACCCAGTCGGGGTTGCGGCGGGCCGGGTGCGCGGCGGACAGCCGGGAGGGGTCGGTGTGGTTGGCCACCCGGTACGGGTTGAACCAGGCGTGCAGCTCCAGCCCCCGCGCGTGCGCCTCGGCGACCGCGGTGCCCAGCGGGTCCCAGCCCGGGTCCTTGCCCTGGGTCCCGGTCAGCCACTGCGACCAGGGCTCGCGCGCGGAGGGCCAGAAGGAGTCCGCGGCCGGCCGGACCTGGAGGATCACGGCGTTCAGGCGGCGCCGGACGGCGGTGTCGAGGAGGGCGGTCAGCTCGGCGCGCTGCTCCCGGGCGGCGAGGCCCGACGCGGAGGGCCAGTCCACGTTCTGTACGGTCGCGATCCACATCCCCCGGAACTCCCGGGCCGCCGCCCGGCCTGCTCCCCCGCCCCCGGCGGGCCGCTCCCGTACCCGCGCCGGGCGGGCGGCGGCCTCCGCCGGGCCCGCGCCCGCCGCCGCGGCCAGCGCCCCCGCCGCTCCCGCCAGCAGCCCCCGTCGTCCGATGTACGCCATGTGACGACTCCGTTCCTCTCCGTGACTTCGCTCCACGAACGCCCAGCATGCCCGCCCCGCCCCGCCACGGGCGGGAAGGACGGGAGTAACGTCGGGGGGCGTGGCGGGCGCCGGGGTGCAGTTACCACTGCCGAACTACGGGGGACCCGCGATGGATGAGCAGCGAAAGGCACGATGTGACGGACCTCTCTACCCTCCCGACCGACATCACCAGGGTCGGCGTGGTGGGCTGTGGCCAGATGGGCGCGGGCATCGCGGAGGTGTGCGCCCGCAGCGGTCTTGAGGTGAAGGTCGCCGAGACCACCGGGGAGGCCCTGGAGATCGGGCGCACCCGGCTGCACAACTCGCTGACCAAGGCCGCCGAACGCGGCAAGATCAGCGAGGAGGAGCGGGACGCCACCCTGGCCCGCCTCACCTTCACCACCGATCTCGGCGAGTTCGCCGACCGCGACCTCGTCATCGAGGCCGTCGTCGAGAACGAGCAGGTGAAGACGGAGATCTTCCAGGTCCTCGACCAGGTGATCACCCGCCCGGACGCGATCCTCGCCTCCAACACCTCCTCGATCCCGCTGGTCAAGCTGGCCGTCGCGACCTCGCGGCCCGATCAGGTCATCGGCATCCACTTCTTCAACCCGGCGCCCGTGCAGCGGCTCGTGGAGCTGATCCCGGCGCTGACGACCGGCGAGGAGACCGTCAAGCGGTCCGAGGCCCTGGTGCGGGACGTACTGGGCAAGCACGCCGTCCGCGCCCAGGACCGGTCGGGCTTCGTCGTCAACGCCCTCCTCGTGCCGTACCTGCTGTCGGCGATCCGGATGTTCGAGTCGGGCATCGCCAGCCGCGAGGACATCGACAACGGCATGGAGCTGGGCTGCGCCCACCCCATGGGCCCGCTGAAGCTGTCGGACCTGATCGGCCTGGACACCATCGCGTCGATCGCCGACTCGATGTACGCCGAGTACAAGGAGCCGCTGTACGCCGCTCCCCCGCTGCTCCAGCGCATGGTCGACGCGGGCCGGCTGGGCCGCAAGACCGGCTCGGGTTTCTACCCGTACGGCTGATCCGCCGTGAATATGGTGTGAGAAGCGCCTCGGTCGCCCGCGCGGCGGCCGGGGCGCCGCTAGGGTCCTGCCGGTGAACAGCCCCACGACCGCAACGGTGCGGCCCCCCACCTCCGGCGCCCCGTCCCCGTCTCCCTCCCCGGCCCCGAAGACCTCGGCGGCCGCCCGGCTCGGCTGGCTCGACGCCCTGCGCGGCCTCGCCGCCCTCGTCGTGGCCCTCCACCATTTCGGCGTCCTGCGGATGCTGCCCGCCGGGAAGATCGTGGGACGGAACTTCGACCTCGGCCTGTTCGGGGTCATGCTGTTCTTCATAGTCAGCGGCTACATCATCCCGGCCTCCCTCGAACGCCGCGGTGACGTCCGGGGGTTCTGGATCGGGCGGTTCTTCAGGATCCACCCGGCCCTGATCGTCACCATCGTCGTCTCGCTCCTGGTGCTGCCGTCCGGGGACGGCGCGATCCGCGTCCTGCGCACCGGCGACGACCTGAGCTCGCTGATCACGAACGGCCTGCTGCTTCAGGACGTGCTCGGGGTCACCAACGGCATGAACGTCACCTGGACGCTCTGCTACGAGATGGTCTTCTACTTCTTCGTCACCGCCCTGTTCACCCGCGGCCTGCACCGGCACAGCGCCCCCATCGCCGCCGGCTGCGCCGCCCTCGCCCTCGCGGTCGGCACGGCCGTCGGTGAGAGGCTCCTGACCCCGGACCCCCACTCGGTGCGCCTCGCCCTGCTGGTCGTCGTCCCGGTCGTGCTCACGGGCTTCGCCGGGGTGCTCAGCGGCCGGCCCGGTCCGACCCGGGCGGGCGCGCTGCTGCTGGCCGGGCTGGGCCTGGTGCTCGTCACGCTGAACAGCCGGGCCCCCTGGTACGAGACGTGGACGATCTTCGCGACCATGTTCGCCGGAACGGCGGTGTACCGGGCGCAGCACTCCGCGCGCGGCCGCGTCCCGTCCCTGCTCGCCTGCGGTTTCGTGGTCGTCTCGGGTGTGCTGGTCGGCTGGCTGTACAACCGGGACGGCTTCCAGAACCACACCTGGACGCTGGGCTGGATCTCCTGGTCGTCGGCCTACCTGGCCGCCTGGGCCGTGTTCGGGCTCGGCTTCCTGCTCCGGCGGCGGCGCTTCCCCCGGGTGCTGACCTGGCTCGGCGCGATCAGCTTCTCCGTGTACCTGGTGCACGTCCCGCTGGTGCACGCGCTCGCTCCCGTGGTGGGGGTGCCGCTGTCGCACTCGGCCCTGGGCCGGGCCGTGTGGGCCGTGCTGCTCGTCGCGGCGGCGCTGGCCGTGAGCCACCTGATGTACCGGCTGGTGGAGATCCCGGTGCAGAACCTCGGCCGGCGGGTCCAGAAGGCGGCGGTCCGGCGGTGGCCGGCCGCCGCCCGGGAGGAGGGCTAACCGAGCCGCAGGTGGTGCAGCAGGAGCAGTCCGGCCGCCATGTTGGCGGCCGGGATCTCCCCGCGCCCGATCATGTCCGGGACGAGCTTGAGCGGCACCCACTCGCGCCGCGAGGACTCGAAGGCGTCCTCCGGTTCGCCGATGCGGGTGGCCCCGTCCGCCCAGTAGAGGTGGTGGCGGGCGTCCGTGAGCCCGTTGGAGGGCTCGACGGTCATCAGGTGGTGGAGCGGGCCGGGCCGCCAGCCCGACTCCTCCTCCATCTCCCGGGCGGCCGCCGCCTCCACGGACTCCCCGTCCTCGACCACCCCGGCGGGCAGTTCCCAGCCCCAGCTGTCGGTGATGAACCGGTGGCGCCACAGCAGCAGCACCTCGTCCGCCTCGTTGACGGCCGTGGCCACGGCGACCGGCCGCAGCCGGATGACGAAGTGGTCCAGGTGCCGTCCGTCGGGAAGTTCCACGTCCGCGAGGTTCACGTCGAACCAGCGGTTCTTGTACACGGTCTGCTCGCTCAGGTTCGTCCACTGCACGGTTTTGCCGCCTTCCGCTTCGTAGGTGGCAACATGGCAGCAGCTGGGACCGTCACAGGGGAACGCGCAGCGCCCCGTCGATGAGTGCGGCCGTCTCCTCCGCACCGGCACAGCCACTGCTCAGCAGCGCCTCCCGGACCGTTCGCAGCCGGTCGCGCAGCCTCAGCGACTCCATCCCCTTGGCCCGTTCGGCCATTTCGGCCGCCGAGGCCACCGCCCGGTCCGCCTCCCCCTGGCGCAGCTGGATCTCGCACAGCATGGCCAGCCGGTGCACCCGCCCCCGGTCGTGCGCCGGGGTGCCGACGGCCTCGGCGGCCTGCTCGTGCGCGGCGTCCAGGTCGCCCAGACTGAGCAGCGCCTCGGCCACCTGTACGTTGACCAGCCCGGGCTGGACGTAGCCCGTCTCGGCCGGCTCGCTGCCGGGCCGGATCCGCTCGGCGGCCGTCTCGGCCCGCCGGATGCAGGCCAGGGCGGCCGACGTGTCCCCGAGTTGGGCGTAGGCCTTGGCCTGCATCGCGTACAGGTCGGCGGCCAGTGCCGGGGTCGTCCGGCTGCCCGCGGCCCGCAGCGCGGCCTCGGCGAAGGCGACGGCCTGGCGGAAGTCCCGCAGGTGCAGGGACTGGTTGACCAGCAGGGCGATCACGTACGCGCCGAGCCCCCGGTCCCCGCTGGCCTTGGCGAGGCGCAGGGCCTGGTGGAAGTAGCGCTGGGCGAGTCCGTGCGCGTCGGAGTCGTACGCGCAGATGCCCGCGACCGCCACCAGGGACCCGGTGGCACGGTGCAGCTGCCGCCCGACGTCGTCGGAGTAGCCGCCGCGCAGCATCGGGGCGGTCTCGCTGCCGAGGAAGCGGACGATCCGGGCCCGGGTGGCCATCCCGCCGGCCCGGCGGTACATCAGCTCGTAATGGGCCCGGGCGGCCCGCAGGATCTCGATGTGCTCGGGGCCGATCCGCTGCGTGCCCGGGCGGGACACGTCGGCGTCCTCGGGCGGGTTCTCCCACTCCCACACCGGGATGACGGCGGGGGTGCCGGTGAGGGCCTGCGCGGTGAGCTGCGCGGGCCGGCCCAGCTCGTCGGAGCGCCACAGGGCGGTGGCCCGGTCCACGAAGCCGCTGAGCCGGGTGGCGTGCGCGGTCTGCCGGCCGGGGATGCCGAGCCCGATGTCGTCGAGGCCCACGGGGCGGTGCAGGCGTCCGCCGAGCACTTCGCAGATGAGGTCGGGCACCTGGCCGCGGGGGCGCTGCCCCTTCAGCCAGCGGGAGACCGCGGTGTGTTCGTAGCGCAGCGCGAGTCCGCGGGACCGGCCCGCCTGGTTGACGTGCGCGGCAAGTCCGGCGTGGGACATGCCCGCCTCGGCGAGGAGGGCGTCGAGCAGGGCGTTGGGCTGCATGGGCCCCTCCAAGGGCTCGTCGGCTTCAGGCTAGTGGCTCGGCGGTTCGCGCGGGGTGGGGTGCGGGCAATTCACACGGGGTGTGAAGCAAGAACGCGCATAAATGCGATACGCACCCTGCCGCGGAGGGCCCGCGCCGCGCTTCACTTAAGAGCCTCGCCAAGGAGGCCGCCCGGTCGTCGGCTCCCCCTCGTACAGTGCGACGACCCGGCAACGCGCCGCCCGCCCTGCTGTCTGCCCGACACTCCATGGCGGGCGGGCGGCGCACCACGGCTCCGCGGGGGCCGCCCGGTTGGTCGCCGGGTGGGTCCCCCGTCGAGCCCGGCCGGTTCCGCACCGGGTCCGTCCACCGGCCCGGTGCGGAGCGGCATCGCCGGTGACACGGATCCGCCCGGGCCGTTCCACTCCCCCCGGCCGGGCGGGTCCTGTCCCCGGTGGCCGGTGCGGTGCCCGGTCAGGTGCGGTCGTTGCGCAGCGCGAGCAGCGCGACGTCGTCGGCGAGGCGTCCTCCGGTGTGGCGCAGCAGGGCGGCGTGCACGCCCGCGACCAGCCGCGCGGGCGTGAGCGTCTGCTGGGCCGCGAGGAAACGGGCGAGGGGGAAGAACCGGCCGTGCCGGTCGCGGGCGTCCTCGGCGCCGTCGGTGTGGAGTAAGAGCGCTTCTCCGGGGTGGAGTTGGCCGAGTTCTTCCGGCTGGACGCCGGGCGGTACGGGCAGCACCCCGAGCGGCGGCCACGGGTCGCCCCCGTCCAGCACGCGCGCCTCGGCGTGCCGCTGCGCGGACCCGCTCCCCGCCCCGCCCTTGCTCCCCCGGCCACCGCTGGAAGCCGCCCCGCAGGGTTGCGGTACCGGCGCGCGGCGCAGGAGATACGGCCAGGGGTGGCCGCAGTTCAGGGCCAGGACCGTGTTGTCCGGAGCGATCTGGAGCAGCAGGACCGTGACGAAGTCCTCCGCGACCGGGGACTCCGGATCGGCCGGGCAGGCCGAGGGGTGCTCGGCCCGGGCGCGCTCCCGCAGGTACCGGTGCAGGGAGCGCTCCATCCGCAGCAGGACCCCGCCCAGCGACGGCTCGTCGTACGCCGCCTCGCGGAAGGACCCGAGGACCGCCGCGGCCGCGCCCAGCGCCGCCAGCCCGTGGCCCCGCACGTCCCCGATCACCACCCGCACCCCGTACGCCGTCGGCACGGCCTCGTACAGGTCCCCGCCCACCGCCGCCCCGCGGCTCGCGGACAGCTGGGCGGCGCACAGCGCCAGCCCGTCGATCCGCCCCGGCAGCGGCCGCAGCAGGACCCGCTGCGTGGCCCCGGCGATCTCCCGCGAGCGCCGCAGCTCGGCGACCAGGCCGCGCCGGATGTGCAGGGCGCAGCCCGTGGCCAGGACCAGGAAGGCCGCGCAGGTGGCGAGGCTGGGCCCCAGCGGGCCCGGGGTGGACAGCTCCCAGGACACCGCGGCGCCGCCCCAGGCGAGGACGCACCCCAGGCGCGCCCGGTGCATCTCCCGGCGCGTGATCATCCGCAGGACGCTCCCCTCCGGCTCGTCGGCCGGAACGATTGTGTCGACCTCCAGACGTACCGGACACGGCCGGAGGCCGTTCTCACCCGAATGAGTGAGCGTCGTCCGATATGCCTGCCGATATGCCCGAGGGGCCCGTCCGGTGGTCCGGACGGGCCCCTCAGCAGGTCCTGCTCACGGCGGATCAGGCGCCGCGCAGCACCGCCCCGGTCCGCTCGCCGGCGAGCGCCACCGCCGCGTCGCGCGCGGCCGTGGACTCCTCGGCGGTCAGGGTCCGGTCGGGCGCGCGGAAGCGCAGCGCGTAGGCGAGGGACTTCTTGCCCTCGCCGACCTGCTCGCCGGTGAACACGTCGAACAGCCGCAGCGATTCGAGCAGTTCGCCGGCGCCCTCGCGCAGCGCGGCCTCCACGGCCGCGGCCGGGACGGACCCGTCGACGATCAGCGCGACGTCCTGGGTCGCCACCGGGAAGGTGGAGATCCGGGGCGCCTGAAGGGCCTCGCCGCCGGCCGCCGCGAGGCGGTCGAGGTCGAGCTCCATGGCGCTGGTGCGGGCCGGCAGACCGAGGGCCTTGACCACGCGCGGGTGCAGCTCACCGGCGTGGCCGATGACCGTCTCGGCGCCGTCGAGGGTGACGACCAGCTCGGCGCAGCGGCCGGGGTGCCACGGACCGTACTGGCCCTGGCGGACGACCAGCTCGGCGCCCGCCTCGGCGGCCAGCGCGCGGGCGGCCTGGACGGCGTCGGCCCAGTCGGCCGGACGGCCCTTGCCCCACCAGCCGGCCTGCTCGCGGGCGCCGGCCAGCACGACCGCGGCGTACCGCGGCTGCGCGGGCAGGGCCGCGTCCAGGGTGGCGATCTCCTCGTCCGTGGGACGCCGGTCGACCGGCAGCCGCACGGCGGCACCCGGCTGCTCGCCGGCGCGGAAGACCGAGCCGGTCTCGAACAGCGCCAGGTCGTGGCTGCCCCGGCTGTCGTTGCGGCGCAGCGCGCCGAGGAGGCCCGGCAGCAGCGTGGTGCGCAGCGCCGGCTCCTCGTCGGAGAGCGGGTTGACCAGCTTGACGACCCGGCGGCTCGCGTCGTCCGCGGGCAGCTGGAGCTGGTCGAAGACGCCCTCGCCGATGAACGGGTAGCTGAGCGCCTCGACGTAGCCGGCGCCGGCCAGGGCGCGGCCGACGCGGCGGTGCAGCTGCTGGCGCGGGGTCAGACCGCGGCCGGAGGGCACCTGCGGGAGGGTGGACGGGAGGTTCCCGTAGCCCTCCAGGCGGATGACCTCCTCGGCGAGGTCGTTCGGCGCGGCGAGGTCGGGCCGCCACGAGGGGACGGTGACGACGAGCTCGTCCTGGCCGTAGACGTCGCAGCCGATCTCCTGGAGGCGGCGCACGACGGTCTCGCGGCCGTAGTCCATGCCCGCGACCCGGTCCGGGTGGTCGGCGCGCATCGCGATGGTGCGCGGGGCGCCCGGGGCGATGAGCTCGGTGACCCCGGCCTCGGCGGTGCCGCCCGCGAGCAGCACCAGGAGGTCGACGGTGCGCTGCGCGGCCGCGGCGGCGGCCAGCGGGTCGACACCGCGCTCGAAGCGCTTGGAGGCCTCGGAGGACAGCTTCATGCGGCGGGCGGTGCGCGAGATCGACACGGAGTCGAAGTGCGCGGCCTCGATGACCACGTCGGTGGTGCCGGTGACGGCGCCGGTCTCGGGGTCGGTGACGGAGTCGGCGATCTCGGTGTTGGCGCCGCCCATGACACCGGCGAGCCCGATCGGGCCGCTGTTGTCGGTGATCACCAGGTCCTCGGCGTCGAGGATCCGCTTGACCCCGTCGAGGGTGGTGAACTTCTCGCCCTGCTCGGCACGGCGGACGCCGATCTCGCCGTCGAGGCGCGAGCGGTCGTAGGCGTGCAGCGGCTGGCCCAGTTCGAGCATCACGTAGTTGGTGATGTCGACGGCGAGGGAGATCGGGCGCATGCCGGCCTTCTGGAGGCGGCGGGTGAGCCAGATCGGGGAGCGCGCCTCGGGGTCGAGGCCGGTCACCGTGCGGGCGGTGAAGCGGTCGCAGCCCTGCGGGTCGGAGATCTTCACCGCGTACCCGTACGAGTTCGGCGCGGGCACGTCGAGCAGGGCCGGGTCGCGCAGCGGCAGGCCGTAGGCGGTGGCGGCCTCGCGGGCCACACCGCGCATCGACATGCAGTAGCCGCGGTCCGGGGTGATGTCGATGTCCAGGACCTCGTCGACGAGCTCCAGCAGCTCGATCGCGTCGGTGCCCGGCTCGTACTCCGGCGGCAGCACGATGATGCCGTGCGTGCCGTCGTCGCCCATGCCGAGCTCCTCGCCGGAGCAGATCATGCCGTGCGAGGTCTTGCCGTACGTCTTGCGCGAGGCGATCGCGAAGTCGCCGGGCAGGACGGCGCCGGGCAGGACCACGACGACCTTGTCGCCGACGGAGAAGTTCCGGGCGCCGCAGACGATCTCCTGCGGTTCGCCGGTGCCGTTGGCCTGGCCGACGTCGACCGTGCAGAAGCGGATGGGCTTGCGGAAGCCCTCCAGCTCCTCGATGGTCAGCACCTGGCCGACGACGAGGGGGCCCTTGAGGCCGGCGCCGAGCTGCTCGACGGTCTCGACCTCGAGGCCGGCGTCGACGAGCTTGGCGGCCACGTCGCGGCCGGTCTCGCCTGCGGGGAGGTCGACGTACTCCCGCAGCCAGGAAAGCGGGACGCGCATCAGATCTCACTCCCGAACGGCCGGGTGAAGCGCACGTCACCCTCGACCATGTCTCGCATGTCTTCAACGTTGTGGCGGAACATCAGCATCCGCTCGATGCCGAACCCGAAGGCGAAGCCGCTGTACTTCTCGGGGTCCACGCCGCAGGCGACGAGCACCTTGGGGTTGACCATGCCGCAGCCGCCGAGCTCGATCCAGCCCTCGCTGGAGCAGGTACGGCAGGGGCGGTCGGGGTTGCCCACCGACTCGCCGCGGCAGACGTAGCACTGCATGTCCATCTCGGCGGACGGCTCGGTGAAGGGGAAGAAGTGCGGGCGCAGGCGGGTGGTGGTCTGCTCCCCGAAGAGCTCCTTGACCATGTGGTCGATGGTGCCCTTGAGGTCGGCCATGGTCAGGCCCTCGTCGACGGCGAGGAGCTCGACCTGGTGGAAGACCGGGGTGTGCGTCGCGTCGAGCTCGTCGGTGCGGTACACGCGGCCCGGGCAGACGATGTAGACGGGGGGCTTGCGCTCCAGCAGCGAACGCGCCTGCACCGGGGAGGTGTGGGTGCGCAGCACGACGCCGGACTCGTCGCCCTGGGTGCCTTCGGGGCCCTGGACGAAGAAGGTGTCCTGCATCTGGCGGGCCGGGTGGTCGGGCGTGAAGTTGAGGGCGTCGAAGTTGAACCACTCCGCCTCGACCTCGGGGCCTTCCGCGACCTCGTAGCCCATGCCGACGAAGATGTCCGCGATGCGGTCCATCAGCGTGGTCAGCGGGTGGCGGGCGCCGGCGGGAACGCGGTCGTAGGGCAGCGTGACGTCCACCGCCTCCTCGACCAGCACCCGCTCGTCGCGCTCGGCCTCCAGGGCGACCGTGCGGGCCCCGAAGGCCTTGTTCACGGCGCCGCGGGCCTGTCCGACGCGCTTGCCCGCCTCGGCCTTGGCCTGGGGCGGCAGGGCGCCGATCTCGCGGTTGGCGAGCGCGAGGGGCGAGCGGTCGCCCATGTGCGCGGTCTTCGCCTCGCGGAGCTCGTCGAGGTCGCCGGCGGACGCGAAGGCGGCGAGCGCCTCGTCCCGCATGCGCTCGATCTCTTCCGGTTTCAGTGCCTCGACCTCGACAGGGTCGTACGACTTGTTCGGTGCCGACATCTCTTCCCGTACTTCCGATGGCTGGCTGGTGGGTCCCCGCACGACTCGCACGACTCGATCGGCTGATCGGCGTGATCGGCACAAGGACACAAAGGTGCCAAAGGACGAGTCTAAGGGCCGCCGGGGGTGAGGAAGCCCGTGGGCCGCCTGGCGAGACTCCCCGCAGGGCTACTGGGTGAGGTAGGCCGGCGCGCTCACGGGCAGCATAAATCGGAACTCCGCGCCGCCGCCGGGTCCGCGCCCGACGGTGATGGTGCCGCCGTGGGCCTCCACGATGCCCTTGACGATGTACAGGCCCAGGCCGGTGCCGCCGCGCTTGCTCCCCCGCCAGAAGCGGGTGAAGACGCGGGCCATCGACTCCTCGGGGATCCCGGGGCCTTCGTCGGTCACGGTGACGGCTGTTCCCTTCTCGTACGGCGCTACGTCGATGGTGACCGTTCCGTCGCCGTGCCGCACCGCATTTTCGAGGAGGTTGCCCAGGATCTGGTCGATCTTGTCCGGGTCGGCCCACAGGTCGGGCAGCGGGCGGCTGACGCGTACGAGGAACCGCTCGGGGGCCTGGCCGTTCGCGGTGAGGGCCTGGACGTGCCGGCCGACGGCCGCCGCGATGTCCACGGGCTGCCGGCGCACCTCCAGGCGGCCGGAATCGATGCGGGAGATGTCGAGGAGTTCCGCGATGAGGCGGGTGACGCGGTTGGCGTCGGCGTCGACGGTCTCCAGCATCAGCCGCTTCTGGTCGTCGGTGAACCGCTCCCATTTGGCGAGCAGGGTCGCCGTGAACCCCTTGACGGAGGTCAGCGGGGAGCGGAGCTCGTGCGCGACGGTGGCGATCAGCTCGGCGTGGCTGCGCTCGGTGCGGCGGCGGGCCTCGGTGCCGCGCAGGGTGACCACGAGGCGGCTCAGCGGGCCGGTGGGGTGGGTGCGCACGTAGGCGGCGGAGACCAGCACCTCGCGGCCACCGGGCAGCAGCAGGTTCCGCTCCGGCTGCCCGCGCCGGGTGGCGAGGCCGCCGTACGGGTCCGTCAGGGTCCACCAGCGGCGGCCCTCCAGGTCCTCCAGCGGGAGCGCGCGCTCGATGCGGGCGCCGAGGGCCTGGCCGACCGTGATGGCGGTGATCCTGGAGGCGGCCCGGTTGAAGCAGACGACGTGCCCGGTGTGGTCGGCGACGACGAGGCCGTCCGGCAGCTCGTCGGGGTCGAGGGCGAAGGCCCCGTCCGGCGTGTCCCGGAACCGCTCCGCGGCTCCCGCGGTCACCGGCGAGCTGTTCGTGCCGACGGTCATGTCCCCGTACCCCACATCTCCGGGTAGCTCAGTGGGCCCCCGGACGGCCACATTACTAGCTGGGGGTCACGGAGCGGCACCCTCCGGGCGCCCGCTGTGCACGCGCGGACGCGTAGAGGCACACGGCGGCGGCGGTGGCGAGGTTCAGGCTCTCGGCCTTGCCGTGGATCGGGACCCGCACGACGGCGTCCGCGAGCGCCCGGGTCTCCTCGGGCAGGCCCCAGGCCTCGTTGCCGAAGACCCAGGCCGACGGGCCGCCCATGGTGCCGGCGTCCAGTTCGGCGTCGAGGTCGTCCTGTCCGGCGCCGTCGGCCGCGAGGATCCGTACGCCCGCCGCCCGCAGCCCCGCCACGGCCTGCTCGACAGGGACGCCGACGGCCACGGGGAGGTGGAAGAGGGAGCCCACGGAGGCGCGGACGGACTTGGGGTTGTAGAGGTCGACCGAGGCGTCGGTCAGCACCACCGCGTCGGCGCCCGCGGCGTCCGCGCAGCGCAGGACGGTGCCGGCGTTCCCGGGGTCACGGACGTGCGCGAGGACGGCGACCAGCTGGGGACCGGACTTCAGGATCTCCTCGAAGGGCGAGTCCAGGAAGTGGCAGACGCCGACGAGCCCCTGCGGGGTGACGGTCTGCGAGACCTCCGCGAGCACCTCGTCCGAGGCGTGGTGCACCCGCGCGCCGCCCAGCAGCGCGGCCTCGACGATGTCGGGGTAGCGCTCGGCGGCCTCGACGGTGGCGAACAGCTCGATCAGGGTGGCGCCCTGGGAACCGCGGTGCGCGACCGCCTCGCGGACGGCCTGGGGGCCCTCGGCGAGGAACCGGCGCTCCTTGGTGCGGAAGTTGCGCCGCGCCAGCCGCCGTGCGGCGGCCACCCGCGGGGATCGGGGGGAGATCAGCTCGGCGGGGGTGGGCATGCTCTCAGGGTTCTCTCTCGGGTGGTCCGGTGCGCGGCCGGGGCCGTGCGGGGCGGGGCGAACGCACACGGACCCGCAGGCGAGCGCCTGCGGGTCCGTGGGTGCCGGCCCCAGTCCATCGGGCCGGCGAATGCCTTACGCGGCGGCCTTGGGCGCGTTCACGTCGGCCGGGAGGGCCTTCTGCGCGACCTCGACGAGCGCGGCGAACGCGTTGGCGTCGTTGACGGCCAGCTCGGCCAGCATCTTGCGGTCCACCTCGATGTTGGCGGCCTTCAGACCCTGGATGAGGCGGTTGTACGTCATGCCGTTCTGGCGGGCAGCGGCGTTGATGCGCTGGATCCACAGCTGACGGAAGTCGCCCTTGCGCTTCTTGCGGTCGTTGAAGTTGTAGACCAGCGAGTGGGTGACCTGCTCCTTGGCCTTGCGGTACAGGCGCGAACGCTGACCGCGGTAGCCGGAGGCCGCCTCGAGGATCGCCCGGCGCTTCTTGTGGGCGTTTACTGCCCGCTTGACGCGTGCCACTTTTTAACTCCTTGTAGCGGGGCCGTGGTTGTCTTCACACGGCCCGAATTCGATGGGGTCCCGGTCTCGACGTCCCGCCCCCGCAGAGGGGCGGAAGGACGTCACTTGCCGAGAAGCTTCTTGATCTTCGCGGCGTCGCCGGGGGCCATCTCCGCGGTACCGGTCAGGCGGCGGGTGACACGGGACGACTTGTGCTCGAGCAGGTGGCGCTTGCCGGCGCGCTCACGGAGCACCTTGCCGGAGCCGGTGATCTTGAAGCGCTTCTTGGAACCGCTGTGCGTCTTGTTCTTCGGCATAGCGCCGTTATCTCCTCGTCGGTGGCGCTCCCACCGGTCCTTGCGGACCGGCTGGCGGGAGCGTCATGTTGTGTGGGTGATCCGAGACGGGCTGCCCCGGAATCAGGCCTCGGCGTTCGCCTCGGCAGAGCCGTCGGCGGCGACCTCGGGGGACTCCACCTCGGCGGACTCCGCCTCAGCGGCCTCCGCGTCGGCCGGAGCGGCCTCGGCGGCGGCACCACCCTGACGCTCGGCCTTGCGGGCGGCCTGCGCCTCGCGGGCTTCGGCCATCGCCTCGGTCTTCTTCTTGTGCGGACCGAGAACCATGATCATGTTCCGGCCGTCCTGCTTCGGGTTCGACTCGATGAAGCCGAGGTCCTGGACGTCCTCCGCGAGACGCTGCAGCAGTCGGTAGCCGAGCTCCGGCCGGGACTGCTCGCGACCACGGAACATGATCGTGATCTTGACCTTGTCGCCCTGCTTGAGGAACCGAACGACGTGACCCTTCTTGGTGTCATAGTCGTGCGGGTCGATCTTCGGCCGGAGCTTCATCTCCTTGATGACCGTGTGCGCCTGGTTCTTGCGCGCCTCACGGGCCTTCATGGCCGACTCGTATTTGAACTTGCCGTAGTCCATGAGCTTGCAGACCGGCGGACGCGCGGAGGCGGCGACCTCGACCAGGTCCAGGTCGTATTCCTGCGCGAGCTCAAGCGCCTTCGCAAGCGGGACGATGCCCACCTGTTCGCCGCTGGGACCGACGAGTCGCACCTCAGGGACGCGAATCCGATCGTTGATGCGGGGCTCGGTGCTGATGGATCCTCCTCGGTAGCACCACACGGCTGCCTGGCAGACAACCGCTGACGTCTTGTGTCGTCAGACCTCAACCGCGGCGGAGAATGAAAAATGCCCCGCCGGGCACAGGCAGGGGCTCCAAAACAACCGGAGCACCGCCGCGTGCGAACCGCGGGGCGCAACTCGGCGGCCTTCCATCGTCCGTACGGAACGATGGATACCGCCTGACCGGATGACCCGCCTCCCCGGAGGGCGGTCGGGTGGGAGATCGGAGCCTCCACTTGTGGGCCGGGCACATACGTGTCCGGCCGGTCGCTGTCCATACTACCCCACGCCAGGCAAGGCCGCCGCACGACCTATCGTGGAGCGCATGACTGACGCGACGCCCTCCGATTCCACCACTCCCGACTACGACGAGATGACCCGCGACATCGCGGACGTCCCGGCCGTCGAGGTCATCACCACGGTGGCCGTCCACCTGCTGAGCGCCGCGGCGGTCAACCTGGGCCTGGACAAGCCGGACTCCGAGCACAAGGACCTCGACGAGGCCCGCAAGCTGATCACCGCCCTGGCCGGCCTGGTCTCCGCCAGCGCCACCGAGATCAGCTCCTTCCACGCGGCCCCGCTGCGCGACGGCCTGAAGTCGCTCCAGCTGGCCTTCCGCGAGGCCTCGATCGTCCCGGACGAGCCGGGCCAGGGCCCCGGCGAGAAGTTCACCGGCCCGGTCTACGCCTGAGCCTCCGCCCGCTGACCGCTGATTCCGTTTACTCAGGCCGAAGGGCCGTCCGCGACCTCGCGGACGGCCCTTCGGCCTGAGTACGCGCTCCTCAGCGCGTGAAGAGCGGCTCGCCCGGCGGGACCGGGGCACCGGCCGGCAGCAGGGCCAGGTCCAGGCCGCGCACGAGGCGCCCGCGCAGGGTCTCGTCCGCGGCGATGGCCTCGGCCACCCGGCGGGCGGCGGGGGCGACCGGCGCCCCCTCGGCCAGCACGATGGCGAGGGTGCCGTCGGCGGCGTCCCCGCCGGGGCCGAGGTGGGCGCGGAGCACCGCCGGCTCGGCGGCCACCGCGGCCCGTACCGCCGCGCGCACGGCCGGGTCGGCCAGCGGGTCGGCGTCGGTGCGCCCCTCGGCCAGCGCGAGCAGCGCGGAGCCGGTCAGCTGGTAGGGGACGGGGCCGGCCAGGTCGAGGACGATCGTGTCCGCCTTCTCGTGCGCGGCGGCGGCCAGGGCCTGGTGCAGCGGGACCGCCACCGGGCGGGCGGCCGGGTCCCACAGGGCCAGCGAGGCGAGGGAGGTGAACGCGGGCAGCGCCCTGCGGTGGCCGGCGGTGAGGGTGGGGACGGCCATGTCGCTGGTCTTCTCGCGCTTCAGGCCCGTCGCGGGGTCCGTCTCGACCTCGCCGAGCACCGCCACGACGGGCACCAGCAGGCGGGCGTCCTTCAGGGCCGCCAGCAGCTCGGGCTCGCGTCCCCGGTCCTCGGCCCAGGCGGCCAGGGCCGCGCTCAGCCGGGGGTCGGCGGTGCCGTCGTCGTCGGAGAAACCGGGGTCTGGAATGTTCTTGGTCGCCACAATGACCCGACCCTATCCCGCCGGGGGCGGGGCCTGGCCCGCGGCGTCCCGCCGTGCGGCGCGCGGGCGCCGGGCCAGCACGGCGGCCAGCACCAGCAGCGCCGCTCCCCCGGCGGCGACCGCCGGGGCGGTCCGCCGGGAGCGGTGCTCGCTCGCGCGGACGGGATCGGGTCCGATGCCGAAGAACCGCTGCCCGGCCGGGACGGCGACCGGCGCCGGGGCCTCGGGGCGCAGCCCCGCGGCGGCCTGGAGGGCGGCGACGGGGTCCACCGTGCCGTGGCCGCGGGCGTCGTCACGGCCGCCGGGCGGGCGGGCCGTGGCGGTGTCCTCCAGCAGCTTCTTGATCTGCGCCGGGGACAGACCGGGGTGGGCCGCCTTGACGAGGGCCACGGTGCCGGAGACGAAGGCCGCGGCGGCGCTGGTGCCCCAGCCCTCGTAATAGGCCCGGTCGGGGTCGGCGAGGACCACGTCGACGCCGGGGGCGCTGACGGTGGCGTACCAGTGGCTGGTGGAGAAGGGGGCCCGGCGGCCCTGGCGGTCCACGGCGGCGACCGCGATGACCCCGGGGTAGGCGGCGGGGTAGGAGGTGTGGTCCCCGCGTTCGCCGCCGTTGCCGACGGAGGCGACGACGACCACGCCCTTGCCGAGGGCGTACTGCACGGCCTCGTCCTCGGCGGACTCGTGGTGGGCGGTGTCGCTGTCGTCGCCGAGCGACATGTTGATCACGTCGGCGCCGTGGTCGGCGGCCCAGCGGATGCCTTCGGCAAGGGCACCGGTCTTGCTGTCACGGGCCTTGGCCCGGCCCGGGTCGGCCTCCTCCAGGATCACCCGGACCGGCAGGATCCGGGCGTGCGGGGCGATGCCGAGGACGCCCTGGCTCCGGGCCGGGCCGTGCCCGTGGCCCGCGATGATGCCGGCCATGGCGGTGCCGTGGCGGGCCCAGGCGCGGTCGCCGCGGCCCGCGCCCATGCCGACGAGGTCGGTGCCGTCGAGGACCTGGCCGTCGAGGTCGGGGTGGCTGGAGTCGACGCCGGTGTCGAGGACGGCGACGGTGATCCCGTCGCCCTGGGTGATGCCCCAGGCCTCCTCGGCGCGCAGGGCGAGGAGGCCCCACTGGCGGTCGCGGATGGTGTCGGCGGCCGCGGCCGGGGCGGCGACGGCCACGAGCAGCGCGGCCAGGGCCGTGGCGGCCCCGGCCCCGCGCAGGGCGGCCTTCCGCGACGCCGCTGCCGCCGCCCGGGGCGTGCCGGGGCGTGGCCGGGGGGTGGGGGTCATCGGGAGGGCTCCTGGCGCGGGCGTTGTACGGCGGCCGCCTGTGCGGGCTCGGTGGGGCGGGGTGCGGCGAGGGCGCCGAGGGTGCGTTCGACGCGGACCGCGAGGGCCTTGGCCTCGTGGCCCAGGCCCGCTTCGGCGACGGTGCCGGTGGCGCTCTGCGCGGCGGCCGCCTCGGCCGGGACGGGGGCGTCCATGGTGCGGCCGTCGGCGAAGGCGGAGACGGCGTAGACCACGGCGGGTGCCTCGGCGACGACGCCGGCCGTCCAGGCGGCGCGGCGGGAGTCGGCGTACCCGTAGGCGGGCGGGGCGGAGAGGTGGCCGCGCAGGCCGTCCATGGTGCGGGCGTCGGCGGGGGTGAAGACGAGGCCGACGGTGATCAGGCTGCTGCGGGTGGAGTCCGTGTAGGTGGCGCGGAGCACCCGGGTGCATCCGGTGGCGGTGAGCGCGGCGCGCCAGTCGGCGGGGAGGACGGCGGCGCAGTCGGCGTCGGGCGCGACGGCGATCCGGGTCCAGGTGCGGCTCGCGCCGCCGGGGCCGGCCTCGCGGTCCTCCAGTACGGGAGGGAGCAGGCCGTCCACGGGCGCCGTGTGCCAGAGGGCGGCGGCCTTGCGGTAGGCGGCGTCGGGGGGCAGCGCGTGGTGGTCGGCGCGGTACTGGCTCCAGGTGGTGACGGCGCCTCCGGCGAGGAGGGCGGAGCCGAGCAGGGCGCTGAGGACGGCGGCGGTGACGCGGGCCGGATGGCGGCGGGGCAGGGGGGCCGGCGGCGGCTGCTGCCAGGGGTCGTCCAGGACCTCGGTCCGCGGTGTCGTCGTGGTCATGCGGCGGCTCCGCCCCCCGTTCCGTACGGCTGCCTGCCCGTACTCTACGGGGCCGCCGCCCCGGCCGGGCCGGGGCGGGGTCGGCGCGACCCCTACCCGTCGGTACGGCGGTCTGGCAAGCTGCGGCCCATGACTTCGGACCGGGCCCGGTACGACCGGGCGACCGCGCATCTCGACGCGCCCCTGGCCATCGTGGACCTGGACGCCTTCGACGCGAACGCCGACGACCTGGTGCGCAGGGCGGGCGGGAAGCCGGTCCGGGTGGCCAGCAAGTCCGTGCGGTGCCGGGCGCTGCTCGAACGGGTCCTGGCCCGGCCGGGGTTTGCGGGGATCATGTCGTACACGCTGGCCGAGTCGCTGTGGCTGGCGCGGTCCGGGTTCGAGGACGTGCTGCTCGCCTATCCGTCCGCGGACCGGGCCGCGTTCGCGGAGCTGGCCGGGGACCCGAAGCTCGCGGCCGCCGTCACCGTGATGGTCGACGATCCCGCGCAGCTGGACCTGATCGAGCGGTCGCGGGCCGGCGGGGCCGAGGAGCTCCGGGTCTGCCTGGAACTGGACACCTCGCTGCGGCTGCTGGGCGGCCGGGTACGGGTCGGGGCGCGGCGCTCGCCGCTGCGCGAGCCGGGGCAGCTGGCGGAGCTGGCGCGGGCGGTGGCCTCCCGGCCGGGGTTCCGGGTGGTGGGGCTGATGGCGTACGAGGGGCACGTGGCAGGGGTCGGGGACGCGGTGGCCGGGCGGCCGGTGCGCTCGCGGATGATCCGGCTGATGCAGGGCGCGGCCCGCAGGGAGCTGGCGGCGCGGCGGGGCGAGGTGGTGCGGGCCGTGCGGTCGGTGGTGGCGGACCTGGAGTTCGTCAACGGCGGTGGTACGGGGAGCGTGGCGGAGACGGCCGCCGAGGAGGCGGTGACGGAGATCGCGGCCGGTTCGGGGCTGTACGTGCCGAGGCTGTTCGACAACTACACCTCGTTCCGGGGGCGTCCGGCGGCGCTGTTCGCGCAGCCGGTGGTGCGCCGGCCGGGGGTGGGGGTGGTGACCGTGCTGGGCGGCGGCTATCCGGCCTCGGGTGCGGCGGGGGCCGACCGGCTCCCGGTGCCGTACCTGCCCGCGGGGCTGCGCTACGACCCGCAGGAAGGGGCCGGCGAGGTGCAGACCCCGCTGCTGGGGAGCCCGGCCGACGACCTGCTGATCGGCGACCGGGTCTGGTTCCGGCACGCGAAGGCCGGGGAGCTGTGCGAGCGGTTCGACACCCTGCACCTGGTGGAGGGCGACCGGGTTTCCGCGTCCGTCCCGACCTACCGGGGCGAGGGGCTGACCTTCCTCTAGAGGACCGTGTCCGCTAGAAGACGGTGTCCGCCTGGTCGGGGATGACGCTGGTGTCGGCCCGGCGGACGGGGGCCGGGGTGCCGTCGTGGCCGGTGTAGCCGGTGGTGGAGCAGGGGTAGGGGGTCGTCTTCTGCTTCTTCGGCTCGATGAACATGGGGTTCACGATCCACTTGCCGTCGCTGTTGTCGTAGGCGCGGCACATCAGTTCGTTCTTGTTGCGGTTGACCACCAGGCGCAGGGCGGTGGCGTCGCGCAGGAAGGTGACGTCGGTGTCGGAGTCGCCGGCGGCGAAGACCTGGCGGCGGGCGGCCGGCTGGACCCTCTCGGCGGCCGGGCCCCGGACGCCGAAGACCTCCTTGTTGATCCAGCAGCGCTTGCCGTCCACGTAGGTGATCATCGTGTCGGCGCCGTCGGCGACGGATCCGCAGCCCTGGAGGTGGGTGGTCAGCTTCCCGTCCCGGGTGGTGTTGCGGATGCCGATGACGTGGTCGGCGCCGACGCCGACGCCCCGGGCCCAGACCTCCACGACGGGCTGGGGTGAGGCGGAGCTGATCCAGACGTCGAAGCCGGCGCGCTGGAGGTTCTTGACGAGGTCGCGCTGCTGGTCGTAGTAGCGGACCCAGCCGGTGACGGAGCCGGTGCCGACCTGCTGCCTGGCGCCGATGGGGGCGGCGAGGTTCTCGGTGCGGGCGGCGGCGGCGAAGCCGCGGACCTGGCCCGGGGTCCAGCCCTGGAGGAGCTGGGGCAGCCAGGCGTAGGCGGGTTCGATGGTGCGGCGGTCCCAGCCGGCGAAGGCGGCGGCGCCGGTGCGGGTGGCGGAGGTGCCGTAGACGGCGCCCAGCTCGTCGGCGCAGGCCGCGCCCTCGGGGGTGCCGGTGGGCAGGGGGGTGCCGGGGCGGGCGAGGGGGCCGCAGGCGGTGGTGAGGGCCTGTGCGGCGGCGGGGGTGAGGTAGCGGCTGGTGGTCTTCCAGTCGGCGGGCTGGCGGATCTTGCCGTTGCGCAGGAGCCAGAACATGGTGGCGTCGCCGACGTCGTTCTTGACGACGGTGTTGTCCCAGTCGAAGACGGCGACGGGCTTGTTGCGGCCGGGCCGGTAGGGGTTGCAGCTGCCGTACTGGTCGATGAGCTGCTGGAGACGGGCCTGGTTGTCGCCGTACCAGCCGGCGGCGAGCTCGGGGGTGGTGCAGGCCGGGTGTGCGGCCTGGGCGGGGGCGGCCGCGGTGAGGGTGGCGGCGGCCATCGCGGCGGCGGCGCCGGCCGCCTGGAGCCTGCGCCGGGTGCTGGGTCGGGTCACGGGGGTGGTCGCTCCTGGTTCTCGTGCAAGATCGTCGGGCACGGTAGAGCACGACAGCCGGGCGTCGTGCGACGCCCGGCTGTCGTGGGGGTGGGGCCCAGGTGAACGTCGGGTGTTTACAGGGGCGTCACGTACGCGCCGGAGATGCCGCCGTCGACCAGGAAGTCGGTGGCGTTGATGAAGGAGGAGTCGTCGCTGGCGAGGAAGGCGACGGCGGCGGCGATCTCGGTGGGTTCGGCGAAGCGGCCGAGCGGGATGTGCACCAGGCGGCGGGCGGCCCGTTCGGGGTCCTTGGCGAACAGCTCCTGGAGCAGGGGGGTGTTGACGGGTCCCGGGCACAGGGCGTTGACGCGGATGCCCTCGCGGGCGAACTGGACGCCGAGTTCGCGGGACATGGCCAGGACCCCGCCCTTGGAGGCGGTGTAGGAGATCTGGGAGGTGGCGGCGCCCATGATGGCCACGAAGGAGGCGGTGTTGATGATGGAGCCGCGGCCCTGGCGCTGCATGTAGGGGAGGGCGGCCTTGCAGCAGAGGTAGACGGAGGTGAGGTTGACGTCCTGGACGCGGCGCCAGGCGTCGAGCTCGGTGGTGAGGATGGAGTCGTCGTCCGGGGGCGAGATGCCCGCGTTGTTGAAGGCGATGTCGACGGAGCCGTAGGTGTCGAAGGCCGTCTTGAACAGGGCGTCGACCTGTTCCTTGTCGGTGACGTCGACCTGGACGAAGGTGCCGCCGACCTCTTCTGCGGCGGCCTTTCCGGCGATGGGGTCGATGTCCGCGCAGACGACGTTCGCGCCCTCGGAGGCCAGGCGGCGGGCGGTGGCGAGGCCGATGCCGCTGCCGGCTCCGGTGATGACGGCGGTGCGGCCGACCAGGCGGCGGCAGACGATCTCTTCGGTGCGGTCGGTCATGGGGTTCAGGCCTCCGTGCTGATGAAGACGTTCTTGGTCTCGGTGAATGCGGTGAGGGCGTCGGGTCCGAGCTCGCGGCCGAGTCCGGACTGCTTGTATCCGCCGAAGGGGGTCCAGTAGCGGACGCTGCTGTGGGAGTTGACGGAGAGGTTGCCGGCCCGGACGGCGCGCGAGACGCGCAGGGCGCGGCCGACGTCGCGGGTCCAGAGGGAGCCGGAGAGGCCGTACTCGGTCGCGTTGGCCAGGCGTACGGCGTCCTCCTCGTCCTCGAAGGGGAGGAGGACGGCGACCGGTCCGAAGACTTCCTCGGCGGCCACGGGCGCGGTGGGGTCGACCTCCGTGACGAGGGTCGGCGGGTACCAGAAGCCGGGGCCCTCGGGGGCGGTGCCGCGGACGGCCTTGAGGTCGTCGGTGACGTAGGCGCGGACGCGCTCCAGCTGGGCCGCGGAGACGAGCGGGCCCATCTGGGTCTTCTCGTCGAGCGGGTCGCCGACGACCACCGAGGTGAGGGCGGGGGTGACCAGGTCGAGGAAGCGGTCGTAGACGGAGCGCTGGACGAGGATCCGGGTGCGGGCGCAGCAGTCCTGGCCGGTGTTGTCGAGGTAGGCCATGGGGGCGGCGGCGGCCGCCGTTTCGAGGTCGGCGTCGGCGAAGACGATGTTGGGGCTCTTGCCGCCGAGTTCGAGGGTGACCCGCTTCACCCGGTCGGCGCACTTGGACATGATCTGCTTGCCGACCCGGGTGGAGCCGGTGAAGACGATCTTCGCGATGCCGGGGTGTTCGACGAGGGCGTCGCCGGTGACCGCTCCGTGGCCGGGGAGCACCTGGAAGAGGTGTTCGGGGATCCCGGCTTCGAGGGCGAGTTCGGCGAGGCGCAGGGCGGTGAGGGGGGTGGTTTCGGCGGGCTTGAGGATGACGGCGTTGCCGGCGGCGAGGGCGGGTGCCAGGCCCCAGGCGGCGATCGGCATGGGGAAGTTCCAGGGGGCGATCACGCCGATGACGCCGAGGGGTTCGAGGAAGGTGACGTCGATGCCTCCCGCGACGGGGATCTGGCGTCCGCTGAGGCGTTCGACTCCGCCGGCCGCGTAGTCGAGCAGGTCGCGGACGTTGCCCGCCTCCCAGCGGGCGTTGCCGAGGGTGTGGCCGGCTTCGCGGACCTCCAGCCGGGCCAGTTCCTCCAGGTGGCCGTCGACGACCGCGGCGAAGCGGCGCAGGAGCCGAGCCCGGTCGGCGGGGGCGGCGGCGGCCCAGCCGCGCTGGGCGGCGGTGGCGCGTGCGACGGCACTGTCGACGTCGTCCCGTGTGGCGGCCGGGACGGTGGCGACGAGTTCCTCGGTGGCCGGGTTGAGCACCCTCAGGTGGGAGGGGTCCAGCGCTTCGGACACGTGGTGCCTTTCTGGGACGGGTGCGGTGCGGAGCGGGACGGTCAGAGGCGTTCGAAGGAGCGGCGGCGTTCCCAGTCGGTGACCGCGGAGTCGTAGGCGTCGAGTTCGACGCGGGCCATGTTGCGGTAGTGGGCGACGACTTCGGGGCCGAAGGCGGCCTTGGCGATCTCGCTGTTCTCCCAGAGTTCCGCGGCCTCGCGCAGGGTGGTGGGGACGTGGGCGAAGTCGGCGGTGTAGGCGTTGCCGGTGCAGGCCTCGGGGAGTTCGAGGCGGTTCTCGACGCCGTAGAGGCCGGCCGCGACCAGGCCGGCGACGGCGAGGTAGGGGTTGACGTCGCCGCCGGGGAGGCGGTTCTCGAAGCGCATGGAGCGGCCGTGGCCGACCACGCGCAGGGCGCAGGTGCGGTTGTCGACGCCCCAGGCGACGGCGGTGGGCGCGAAGGATCCCGGGCGGAAACGCTTGTACGAGTTGATGTTGGGGGCGTAGAGAAGGGAGAAGTCGCGCAGCGCCGCCAGCTGGCCGGCCAGGAAGTGCCGCATGAGCGGTGACATGCCGCCCGGTCCGTCTCCGGCCATGGCGTTGCGTCCGTCGGTGTCGGTGAGCGAGAGGTGGATGTGGCAGGAGTTGCCCTCGCGCTCGTCGAACTTGGCCATGAAGGTGAGCGAGACGCCTTCCTGGGAGGCGATCTCCTTGGCGCCGGTCTTGTAGACGGAGTGCTGGTCGCAGGTGGTGAGCGCCTCGTCGTAGCGGAAGGCGATCTCGTGCTGGCCGAGGTTGCACTCGCCCTTGGCGGACTCGACGGTCAGTCCGGCGGTCTGCATCTCGTTGCGGATGCGGCGCAGCAGGGGTTCGATGCGGCCGGTGCCGAGGACGGAGTAGTCGATGTTGTACTGGTTGGCGGGGGTCAGGGCGCGGTAGTCGGCGTTCCAGGCCTGTTCGTAGGTGTCCTGGAAGACCATGAACTCCAGCTCGGTGCCGACCATGGCGGTGTAGCCGTGTTCGGCGAGGCGCTCCAGCTGGCGGCGCAGGATCTGGCGGGGCGCGGCGACGACCGGCGTGCCGTCGTGCCAGGCGAGGTCTGCGAGGACGAACGCGCTGCCGGGGTTCCAGGGGATGCGGCGGAGGGTGGCGAGGTCGGGGTGCATGGCGAAGTCGCCGTAACCCCGGTCCCAGGAGGACATCTCGTAGCCGTCGACGGTGTTCATGTCGGTGTCGACGGCGAGGAGGTAGTTGCAGCCCTCGGTGCCGTGGTCGAGTACCTCGTCGAGGAAGAACTGTGCGGCGAACCGCTTGCCCTGAAGTCGTCCCTGCATGTCGGGAAAGGCGAGGACGACGGTGTCGATCTCGCCGCCTGCGACGAGGGCGCGAAGCTCCTCGGGCGCGAGCGGCGGCTTGCGGTCTACCACGGGGATCTCTCCTTCGGTGAGCCGAGAAGGCCTAAGGTATTGAACAGAACCATTGCTTGGGAAGGGGAGGAACGGAGATGACCGACACGGCGGGCGACGGGGGCGCGATCGCGCGGCTCAATCCCGTGCTGCGGCAGGTCCGGGCGGGCAACGGTTTCGAGGAGGCGCTGGAGCAGATCCTCCAGGTGGTCCGGCTGGGTCTGGTGCCGGGCGGGGAACGGCTGCCGCCGGAGCGGGAGTTGGCGGAGCGGATGGGGATCAGCCGGGTCACCCTGCGCGAGGTGCTGAAGGTGCTCCAGGACCAGGGCCTGGTCGAGGCCCGGCGCGGCCGGTACGGGGGCACGTTCGTGCTGGCCCGCCCCGACACCCCGGCCGGCGGGGCCGAGGAGGAGCTGCGGCGGCGCGTGGCGGGGGTGGACATCGAGGACGTGCTGCGCTTCCGCGAGGTGCTGGAGGTCGGCGCGGCCGGGCTGTGCGCCTCGCAGGGGCTGCCCGAGGAGGGCGGCGAACGGCTGCTCGCCGCCCTGGCCGCCACGCACGACGCCCCGCTGGCCGAGTACCGCCGCCAGGACACCCTCTTCCACCTGACCCTGTGCGAACTGGCCGGCTCGGCCAGCCTGACGGCCCAGTACGCGGCCGTCCGGGCCCGGGTCAACGACCTGCTGGACTGCATCCCGCTGCTGGTGCGCAACCTGGAGCACTCCCAGCAGCAGCACAGCGCCCTGGTGGAGGCGGTGCTGGAACGCGACGCGGAGGCGGCGCGGGCGGTGATGCGCGAGCACTGCTGCGGTACGGCGGCCCTGCTGCGCGGATTCCTGGCCTGAGGGGGCGGGGCGGTTGAGGCGGGAGAGGTTTTCGTAACCCCTGTTTAACGCAGGGGTCTTGCGCGCTCCCCGCCCTTGACGCAAAGGTACGCAGCGAAACCTTTCCTCCTGGGCAGGAGCGCACATGGCCGAAGACCTTTCCACCGCGCCCGCATCACCCGCCGTCGGGGACACCGACGCCGAGTACCTCCAGCGCCGGACCCTGCGCCGCGGCAGCGCCGGCTGGCTGCTGCTGACCGGGCTCGGCGTCGCCTACGTCGTCTCCGGGGACTACTCCGGCTGGAACGTGGGCCTGTCCAAGGGCGGCTTCGGCGGCCTGGCCGTCGCCACGGTGCTCATGGGCGCCATGTACGCCTGCCTGGTCTTCTCCCTCGCCGAACTGTCCACCATCCTGCCCACGGCGGGCGGTGGTTACGGCTTCGCCCGCCGCGCGCTGGGCCCCTGGGGCGGCTTCCTGACCGGTACCGCCATCCTCATCGAGTACGTCCTGGCCCCGGCGGCGATCGTCATCTTCATCGGCGACTACGTCGAATCCCTGGGCCTGTTCGGGCTGACCTCCAGCTGGCCGGTCTACCTCGGCTGCTTCGTCGTCTTCATCGGCGTCCACCTGTGGGGCGTGGGCGAGGCCCTGCGCTTCAGCCTCGTCGTCACCGCCATCGCCGTGGCCGCCCTGCTGGTCTTCGCCGCCGGCGCGCTGACCGGCTTCGACGCGGCCTCCCTCGACAACATCCCGGTGGACACCGGTGCGTTCGGCTCCGGCTCCTGGCTGCCGTTCGGCGTCCTCGGCATCTGGGCCGCGTTCCCCTTCGGCATGTGGTTCTTCCTCGGCGTCGAGGGCGTCCCGCTGGCGGCGGAGGAGGCCAAGGACCCGGTCCGCTCCATGCCGAAGGCCCTGGCCATCTCCATGGGCATCCTCGCGCTCCTCGCCCTGGTCACCTTCGTCGCCGCCACCGGCGCGCAGGGCGCCGACGCCGTGAAGTCCGCGGGCAACCCCCTGGTCGTGGCCCTGGAGGGGGACGGCGGCCCGACCGCGCTGAGCCGCTTCGTCAACTACGCGGGCCTCGCCGGCCTCGTCGCCTCCTTCTTCTCCCTCATCTACGCGGGCTCCCGCCAGCTGTTCGCCCTCTCCCGGGCCG
The DNA here is from genome assembly GCF_003634815.1 of Streptomyces sp. 3211.6. NCBI lineage: Bacteria > Bacillati > Actinomycetota > Actinomycetes > Kitasatosporales > Streptomycetaceae > Streptomyces > Streptomyces sp. 3211.6. The sequence goes on from NZ_RBXC01000001.1 coordinate 1,853,855, forward strand.
GATACCTGCCGCGCTTCCTTTCCCTCACCTCCCGGCGCAAGGCGCCGTACCTCGGACTGGTGATCCCCGGCGCGATCGGTTTCGCCCTCGCGGCGGCCACCGGCAACGGGGCGCGGATGCTGAACGTCGCGGTGTTCGGGGCGACCATCTCCTACGCCCTGATGGCCCTCTCCCACATCGTGCTGCGCCGCCGCGAACCCGGCCTGGAACGGCCGTACCGCACCCCCGGAGGGGTCCTGACCTCGTCCGTCGCCTTCGTCCTCGCCCTTTCGGCGCTGGTCGCCACCTTCCTGGTGGACGTCGACGCGGCGCTCATCGCCCTCGCCGTGTACGCCGTCGCCCTCGCCTACTTCGCCTTCTACAGCCGCCACCGGCTCGTGGCCTCCGCGCCCGAGGAGGAGTTCGCCGCGCTTGCGGAAGCCGAGGCGGAGTTGACCAGAGACTGAAATCCTGCTCCCGCACCCTGCTCCGCTTCCGGCACCACCCTGGAGGTAACACCGTGCCCAGGCCGCTCATCGGCATCACGACCTACGTGGAGGCGTCCACCCGCTACGGGGTGTGGGACCTTCCGACGTCCCTCGTCCCGTCCGGCTACTACGAACTGGTCCAGGCGGCGGGCGGCGCGGCCGTCCTGCTGCCGCCCGACGACGCGGAGCGGGCGGCGGAGGTGCTGGGACGGCTCGACGGGCTCGTCGTCTCCGGCGGCCCGGACGTGGACCCCCTGCGGTACGGGGCCGAGCGCGACCCCCGTACGGGCGCACCCGCGACGGTCCGCGACGAGTGGGAACTGGCCCTGCTCCGGGCCGCCCTGGCCGACGGGGTGCCGCTCCTGGGCATCTGCCGCGGCATGCAGGCGCTGAACGTGGCCCTGGGCGGCACGCTGATCCAGCACATCGACGGCCACGTCGACACCCCCGGGGTCACCTCCTGGCACCCCGTCACCCCGGTGCCCGGCACCCGGTACGCGGAGCTGGTCCCGGAGGTCGCGGAGGTCCCGACGTACCACCACCAGGCGGTGGACCGCCTCGGCCGGGGGCTGGTCGTCTCGGCGTACGCGCAGGACGGCACGGTCGAGGCCATCGAGGACCCCGACCGGTCGAAGTGGGTCGTGGGCGTGCAGTGGCACCCCGAGCGGGACAAGGACACCCGGGTGATGGCCTCCCTGGTCGAGGCGGCCGCCGACCGCCGGCCGGTCCCGGTGGCCTGACCCCGCCCCACCCCCGCGGGCCCCGGCGCCCCCTCCCCGCGCCGGGGCCCGCGCATCCGCCCGCCTGCCGGTGCGGCCGGCGCCGGAGTCGAGCGGCCGGCGGGCGGGCCCGGGCCGCCCTCCGCCGCGAGGCGTGGGGCCGCCCCGTCGCCCCGTCGCATCGTCGCCCGGGCGGCCTACGGGCGGCGGCGGGTCAGTGACAGGAGGTCCCGCGCCGGGCCCGCCGGGCGGGCCCCCGACGGCCAGACGGCGCGCAGCGCCCGGGCGAGCGCGGCGCCCGGAACCGGGACCTCGACCAGCCGGCGGGCCGCGAGTTCGTCGCCCAGCGCCAGCTCCGACAGGACACACGGCCCCGCACCGCTCAGCGCGGCCGCCTTCACGGCGGTGGTGGAGGCGAGCTCCAGCAGCGGAGCCGCCACCCCGCCCGAGGGGGCCAGCGCGGCATCGAGGACCTGCCGGGTGCCCGAGCCGCGCTCCCGCAGGATCAGCGCCGTCGACGCCAGTTCCCCCGCCGCCACCCCCTTCGAGCGCCGCGCCCAGGGGTGCCCCGGTGCCACCGCCACCACCAGGCGGTCCTGGGCGATGACCGCCGAGTCCAGGCCGTCGGGGACGCCGAGCCCCTCCACGAAGCCGAGGTCGGCCTCGTGGGTCAGCACCCGCTGGGCCACGTCCGCCGAGTTCCCGGCGTGCAGGGACACCGCCGTGTCGGGCCGCTCGCCGCGCAGGGCGATCAGCCAGCCCGGCAGCAGGTACTCGGCGATGGTCATGCTGGCGGCCACCCGCAGCCGCGAGTCCCGCCGCCCGCGCAGCGCCTGCGCGCCCGCGTCGAAGGCCTCGGCCGCCTCCACCACCCGCCGGGCCCAGTCCGTGACCAGCGCGCCCTCCGCCGTCAGCGTCGAGCCGCGCGGGGAGCGGTCCACCAAGGCGACCCCCAGCCGGGTCTCCATCGCCCGGATCCGGCTGCTCGCCGCCGGCTGCGTGATGCCCAGGCGGCGCGCCGCACGGCTCAGGCTGCCGACCCGCGCCACCGTGAGCAGCAGCTCCAGTGCGCCCAGGTCCGGCACCCGGTGTGCGAGCGGAACCATCTCCTCGTTACCCATAACATCAGTTTATGGCCTGATAGACACGCGGCCTCTGCCGGACGGCCCCGGCGGACGGGACGCTGGACCCATGGCCACCACCACCGTGCGACCCCGCACCGTCATCAACAGCGCACCCAGGACCCACAAGGCCCCCGCGCTGCGCCACCTCGGCCCCAACTGGTACGCCTCCGTCATGGGTACGGCGATCATCGCGAACGCCGGGGCCACCCTCCCCTACCAGCTCCCGGGCCAGCGCGTGGCCTGCCAGCTCGTCTGGGCGCTGTCCGCCGCGGCCCTCGCCGTCCTGCTCGCCGCCCGCGCCGGGCACTGGCTCCACCACCGCGACCAGGCCCGCGCCCACCTCCTCGACCCGGCCGTCGCCCCCTTCTACGGATGTCTGGCGATGGCCCTGCTGGCGGTCGGCGGCGGCACGCTCATCGTCGGCAAGGACCTGATCGGGACCGGCGCCGCCGTCGCCGTGGACACCGTCCTGTTCACCGCCGGCACCCTGACCGGCCTGGTGATGGCCGTGGTGGTGCCCTACCTGATGGTGGTCCGGCACAAGGTCGAGGCCTCGCAGGCCACCCCCGTGTGGCTGCTGCCCGTGGTCTCCCCCATGGTCTCCGCCGCCGTCGGTCCCCTGCTGGTCCCCCACCTGCCCGCCGGCCAGCCCCGCGAGGCCCTGCTGCTGGCCTGCTACGCCATGTTCGGCGTGAGCCTCATGGCCACCCTGCTGCTGCTCCCCCTGGTCTTCGGCCGGCTGATCGTGAGCGGACCCCTGCCCCTGGCGCTGACCCCGGCCCTGTTCCTGGTCCTCGGCCCCCTCGGCCAGTCGACCACCGCCGTCAACCAGCTCGCCGACGTGGCCCCCGGCGCCATCGGCGCCCCCTACGCCCAGGCCCTCGGCGCCTTCGCCGTCGTCTACGGAGTGCCCGTGATGGGCTTCGCCCTGCTGTGGCTGGCCCTGGCCGCCTCGATGCTGGTCCGCGCCGCCCGCGGCGGCATGGGCTTCGCGATGACCTGGTGGGCACTGACCTTCCCCGTCGGCACCTGCGTGACCGGCGCCGCCGGGCTGGCCCGGCACACGGGGCTGGACGCCTTCGCCTGGCTGGCCGCCGCCCTGTTCCTGGGCCTGGTCACCGCCTGGCTGCCGGCCGCCGTCCACACCCTGCGCGGCCTCTTCAGCGGCCGGCTGCTGCCGAAGACCGCCTGAGCGCCGCCCCCAGGACGGCCGGCGCCTGCGCCAGCGAAGGCCCGTACCAGGTGAGGTGACGGCCGCTGACCAACGCGGCCCGGAGGCCCGGAAAGGCCTCCGGGCCGTCCTGCGCGGTGAAGGCGTAGGGCTCGTCGGGGAGCACCACCAGATCGCAGCCGCTCGCCGTCAGCTCGGCGAGCGGCACCTTCGGATACCGCTCCGGGTGCCCGGCGTACACGTTGCGGACCCCCAGCCGGGCGAGCAGGTCGCCCGCGAAGGTGTCCCGGCCCAGCACCATCCACGGTCGGCGCCACACCGGCACGAAGGCCGTGAAGGAGCCCGCGGGCTCCACCCCGGACCAGACCTCTTCGGCACGGTCCAGCCACTCGGGCCGCTCCAGCCCCAGCGCCCCCACCAGCAGCCGGTCCAGCTCGGAGAAGGCCTGCGGCAGGTCGCGGACCTCGGTGACCAGCACCTCCAGACCGGCCGCGCGCAGCGCCGCCAGGTCGGGGGCCCGGTTCTCCTCCTCGTTGGCGATCACCAGGTCCGGGCGCAGCCGTACGATCGCCCCCACGTCGGGGTTCTTCGTCCCCCCGATCCGTACCGCCTCCCCCAGGTCCGCCGGGTGCGTGCACCAGTCCGTGACCCCGACGAGCCGCCCCGGCGCCGACACGGCGACCGCCTCCGTGAGGGAGGGCACGAGCGAGACGACGCGCACCGGCTCAGTGCTCCGGGGACGGCGGCTCGGAGGTGGCGTGGATGTGCTCTCCGACGGCCACGACGAGGAGCCGGGTGTCCTCGCTCGTGGCCCGCCAGCGGTGGCGCACCCCGCCGGACAGGAACAGCGCGTCCCCCTCCTCCAGCCGGTACGCCCGCCCCTCGGCCTCCACCTGGCAGGCCCCCGCGACCACGTACATCAGCTCGTCGTTGCGGTGCTGGTACTCGCGGCCGGCGTCCTGGTCGCCGCTGAACTCCAGCGCGTGCAGCTGGTGGTGGCCCCGTACGAGGGGGCGCACTCCGCCCACCGGCCCGAGCCCGGAGTCGTCGCCGGCCCGCACCAGGTCCACCGTGCGGGCCGTGTCGGAGGCGGCGAGCAGGTCGACCGCCGTGGTCTCCAGGGCGTCCGCGACCCGCTCCAGCGAGCGCATGCTGGGGCGGGCGCGCTCGTTCTCTATCTGGCTGAGGAAGGGCACGGACAGCCCGCTGCGCGCCGACACCGCGGCCAGCGTGAGGTGGAGCGCCCGGCGCCGTTTGCGCACCGCGACGCCCACCCGCAGCGGCTGCTCCTTGGCGTCCTTCTCCTTGTCGTTCACGTCGGGGCCGCCCGCCCGGGCGAAGCCGTACTCCGTGCCGTCCGAGGCTTCCGCGATGTTCCCGTCTTCCTTGCCGTTCATGTCGGGGCTGCCCTCCCCTACCCGTCGTCGCACATCGGTGTGCTGTAAGCACCTTACGCAGCAACCGCCCCCGGAATCGCGCGCAAGGGACCTCCGGGCCGTTCCCCGGCCGATTCCCGTACCCGGGTGGTCACCCTGCGTGGCCGCCTCCCGCCTGCCACAGCACACGGTCGCCGTCGAGGATCACCGCGTCGCCGGCCGGGCGGACCAGGAGCCGGGCGCCGGGGTGGCCGGCGGTGCCGCTGCTCCAGGCGGCCGTGCCGTCGGCGGTGCGCACGGTGAGCTCGCCGTCGCCCGAGAAGACGGCCTCGCTGCCCTCGCCCGCGGTGCCGGCGCTCCACAGGTGCGCGCCGGAGGGGTCGAGCAGGACGAGGTCCCCGTCGGCGGCGAGGGTCAGCCGGGCCTCGCCGGCGTCGAGGACGTCACCCACGCGCAGGACGGTGCCGCGGTGGACCTCCACGGAGACGTCGAGCCTGCCGTCGGCCAGGGCCCGCAGGGTGGGGATCGAGGGGGTGAAGGCGTAGAGGGCGCCCTCGGTGTGGACGAAGCGGCCGAAGCTCAGGGTGGTGGCGCGGCTGCCGGTCCCCGACTCGCTTTCGAAGGCGACCGGGGAGCCGGGGCCGAGGACGGGGTCGGCGCCGGTGCGCGGGTTGCGGCCGGCCGGGAAGTCCGTGGCGTTGACCCACTGTCTGGCCACGAACTCGAACTGCTGGACCAGGTCGGCCTGGTAGCCGATGAACACCAGCCCGCGGGAGGCCCCGTTCGTGCCCCGGCCGGGCTCCTGCTGCGGGTCGTACGCGGGGCCGTAGGGGATGCCGCGCCGGATGATGCGGTGGGTGTCGGTGACGGCGGGGTCCAGCGGGGGACGGCCGGGAAGGGGGACGATGCCGTCGCGCGGGTTGCCCTTGCGGATGTGCGCGAACAGCGGGGTGTGCCAGCCCTGCGGGTCGTCGCGGTAGGACACGGCGGTCGGGCCGGTGCCGGCGGGGCAGGGCTGTTCGGCGAGCGGGCAGCGCGCGACGGGGGTGCCGCCGGGCCAGCGGCCCACCAGCCGGGCGGCGAGCCAGGTGTCGGTCGCGTCGGCGGGGGCGGCCCCGGCCCGCTTGAGGTCGGCGAGCCGCTCGCGGACCTGGGCCCACCAGCCGGGGACGTCCTGGGCGAGGCGGCGCACCACCTGGAAGGAGCCTCCGGTGGCCCAGGCGGGCAGCCCGGCGGGCCGCTTGCCGGCCTTCTCCTGGCCCACGATGAATTCCCCGGCGGGGACCAGCCGGGCGCCCGGCTTGCCCAGGACGGTGGTTCCGGTCGCCGGGTCGGGGGCGTGGAAGCCGCGCACCCCGGGCTGGCTGATGCCGTCGGTGAACCCGAAGTGCTCGTGACCGCGCAGCGCGCCGGGCAGGGTCCCGGCGTCCTGCCGGAAGACGAGGACCCCCTGGGCGGCCCCGAGGGCCTGCTGGTGGCGGTCCACGGCTTCGGCGAGCTTGCGGGGGTCGTCCGCCGCGAGGTTGAGGATCGCGTGCACGGCGCGGTGCGGTCCCTCGCCGCCGAACACCCAGGAGTCGGGGGAGCTGTCGCCGGTGTCCCCGAGCGCCTCGGCGCGCTGGGCGGGGCCCTGGGCGAAGGCCTCGGCGGTGCTGCCGGGCGGCAGCGCCGGGAAGGGGTCCCGTCCGGCGAGGAAGCGCAGCCCGGCGTGGGTGAGGGACAGGCCGGTCCACTGGGCGGAGAGGGAGGCGGGGTCGGTGCCGCCCGCCTTGACCCGGGCGGCGCTGAAGGCGGCGTTGAACCTCGCCATCTCCTCGGTGGTGGAGATCTCCGGCAGCAGCCGGCGCAGCCAGCGGCGGGCCAGGACCGGGTCGCGGAAGCGCAGCAGCAGGAGGCAGGCCTGGTCCTTGCGGGAGCCGGCCAGGATGTCGCCCTGGGTGCTGCGGTCGGAGCGCAGGGGCAGGTCCGCGGCGCCCTCGGCCGGGGCGGGAGCGGCCTGCGCGGGTGCCGCCGCCGCAGGTGCGGGGGCCGGCGGCGGGGCCGTCGTCGCCGCGGCCGCGGTGCGGGGGCACACGGCCAGCGCGGCGGCGGCCACCGCCCCGGCCCTGATGACGGTCCTGCGGGCGGGTGCGGTGGACTCGGCGGCATCCATCGGGGCTCCTGGGTGGGGGTGGGGCGGGGCCGCGCCGCCCCCGCCCGCGCCGTACCGGTGGCGCGTGCGGGCAGGGCGCACGGAACTCCTCGCGCGGGGACCGGGCGCGGCCGAGCGGCCCGCCGTTGATCAACACCCTCGGGGAGGAAGCGCGGGCGCGCGCGCCGGAGGAACTGTTTGAGTGATCATTCACCCACCAGGGGTGACGGGCTGCGGCCAGGCGGCGTTACGGCATCATCGCCTGCATGACGACGACCACACGACGGCTGATGCTCCTGGACACCGCGTCCCTCTACTTCCGCGCCTACTTCGGCGTCCCGGACTCCGTGAAGGCCCCGGACGGCACCCCGGTGAACGCGGTGCGCGGGCTGCTCGACTTCATCGGCCGGCTGGTGCAGGACCACCGCCCCGACGACCTGGTGGCCTGCATGGACGCCGACTGGCGGCCGCACTGGCGGGTGGAGCTGATCCCCTCGTACAAGGCGCACCGGGTCGCGCAGCTGTCGGAGTCGGGCCCCGACCTGGAGGAGACCCCGGACACCCTCGCCCCGCAGGTCCCGATCATCGAGGCGGCGCTGGACGCCTTCGGCATCGCCCGGGTGGGGGTCGCCGGGTACGAGGCGGACGACGTGATCGGCACCCTGACGGCCCGCGCCACCGGCCCGGTGGACATCGTCACCGGGGACCGGGACCTCTACCAGCTGGTCGACGACGCCCGGGAGCGCCGCGTCCTGTACCCGCTCAAGGGCGTGGGCACCCTCCAGGTCACCGACGAGGCCTGGCTGCGCGAGAAGTACGGCGTGGACGGCCCCGGCTACGCGGACCTGGCACTGCTGCGCGGGGACCCGAGCGACGGCCTGCCCGGCGTCCCCGGCATCGGCGAGAAGACCGCCGCGAAGCTGCTGGACGCGTACGGGTCCCTGGCCGGGATCATCGCGGCCGTCGACGACCCCCGGTCGAAGCTGACCCCCACCCAGCGCAAGCGCCTGGACGAATCCCGCCCCTATCTGGCGGTGGCCCCCAAGGTCGTCAAGGTGGCCGCGGACGTCCCGCTGCCCGCCTTCGACCCGGCCCTCCCGCAGACCCCCGCCCGACCCGAGATGGTCGACGCACTCGCCCACCGGTGGGGTCTGGGAGGAGCAATGTCACGCCTGAGCAGCGCGCTGCGCCCATGAGGTGCTAACTTAGGTAATCCTAAGCTTCGTAAGTACCAGGGGAGAGACCGTGGCAGAAGGACGCGCCCGTACCGTCGGCACCGCAGTGGTCGTACGCACCGAACGGCTGACACCGCACATGGTGCGCCTCGTGCTGGGCGGCGACGGACTGGCCGGATTCGGCGCGGGCGCGTACACCGACCACTACGTCAAGCTCCTCTTCGCGCCGGAGGGCGTGCGCTACGCCGAGCCCTGGGACCTGGACGAGATCCGTGCCACGCACCACCGCGAGGCCTGGCCCCGCCAGCGCGCGTACACGGTCCGCGCCTGGGACCCGGCCCGGCTGGAGCTGACCCTCGACTTCGTCGTCCACGGCGACGAGGGCCTGGCCGGCCCGTGGGCGGCCCGCGTCCAGCCCGGCGAGCTCGTCCACTTCCTCGGCCCCGGCGGCTGCTACGCCCCGGACCCGGCCGCCGGCTGGCACCTCCTCGTGGGCGACGAGAGCGCACTGCCGGCGATCGCCGCCTCGATGGAGCGGATGCCGCGGGGGGCGCGGGTGCACGCCTTCGTGGAGATCGAGGGCCCCCAGGACGAGCAGGACATCGCCACCCCGGACGGCGTCACCCCGGTCTGGCTCCACCGCGGCGACCGCCCGGTGGGCGCGGCCCTGCTGGAGGCCGTCACCGGCCTGGACTTCCCCTCGACGGACGTCCACGCCTTCGTCCACGGCGAGGCGGGCTTCGTGAAGGAACTCCGCCGCCACCTCCGCCTGGAGCGGGGCATCGCGCGCGAGCGGCTGTCCATCTCGGGCTACTGGCGCCACGGCGAGACGGACGAGGGCTGGCGGGCGATCAAGCGGGACTGGAACGCCACGGTGGAAGCCGAACAGGACCTCCCGGCCCGCGCCGCCGCGTAACCCCTGGCCGCGCGCCGCTACGCAATTCCCCTCCCCGCCGCCGGCGGGCTATGGATGGCCCGCGCGGCGATGGAGCACCGGGCGCGGAGCGGCCGGAACGGGGTCCGGGGCTTGCCCCGGGAAACGGCGAAAGGGCGGGGCGGGGAGACGGCTCCGCGCAGCGGCCACCACAGCGCGCGCCGAACCCACCCGAACGACACAATGGCGACATGCGTACGCACCGCGCCGCCGCAGTGGCCGGGACGGCGATCCTGCTGGCCTCCGGCACGGCCGGGACGGCCGCGGCGGAGCCGACCCCGCCCCCGCCCCCCAAGCCCCGCATCAGCGACGCCGCCGTCGCCACGGCGGTGAGCCGCCTCGACGCCACCGTCGAGGACGTGATGCGCCGCACCAAAATCCCCGGCGTGGCAGTGGCCGTGGTCCACCGCGACAAGGTGCTCTACCTCAAGGGCTTCGGCCTCCGCCGCACCGGCGAGAGCGCGAAGGTGGACCCGGACACCGTCTTCCAGCTGGCCTCCGTCTCGAAGCCGGTCTCCTCCACCGTCGTCGCCGGCGCCCTCCGCGACCCCGCCGCCTGGGACAAGCCCCTCGGCTCCTCCCTGCCCGGCTTCGCGCTGGCGGACCCCTGGGTGACCTCCCACGTCACCCCCGCCGACCTGTTCTCCCACCGCACCGGCCTGCCCGACCATGCCGGCGACCTCCTGGAGGACCTCGGCTACGACCAGTCGTACATCCTCGGCCACCTCCGCGAGGAACCCCTCACCCCCTTCCGGTCGAGCTACGCCTACACCAACTTCGGCCTCACCGCCGCCGCCGAGGCCGTCGCCCGCGACCACGGCACCACGTGGCAGAAGCTCAGCGCGGACACCCTGTTCAAGCCCGCCGGGATGACGCACACCAGCACCGAGTTCTCCGCCTTCGCGAACGCCGCCGACCGCGCCTACGGCCACGTGAAGAACCCCGACGGCACCTGGAGCCCGCGCTTCGTCCGCGACGCCGACGCCCAGGCCCCGGCCGGCGGGGCCAGTTCCACCGCCCGGGACATGGCCCGCTGGCTGCGGCTCCAGCTCGGCGACGGCGTCCTCGACGGCAAGCGGATCATCCCCGCCGACAGCCTGGGCCGCACCCGCCTGCCCGAAATCGTCTCGCAGGCCCAGACCTTCCGCGGGGTCCCGCAGTTCTACGGACTCGGCTGGAACGTCAGCTACGACGACGCCGGCCGGCTGCGCCTGGGCCACTCGGGGGGCTTCGAGCTCGGCGCCAACACCAACGTCACCCTGCTCCCGCTCGAACAGCTCGGCATCGTCGTCCTCACCAACGCCGCCCCCGTCGGCCAGGCCGACGCGATCGCCCTGGACTTCTTCGACACCGCCGAGCACGGCAAGCCCACCGCCGACTGGCTGGCCCTCACCGGCGCGCTGTATGCACAGGAACTCAACGAGGGCCACCGCTCCACCACCGACTACGCGCACCCGCCCGCCGGCGCCCGGCCCGCCCGCGAGGCCGGCGCCTACACCGGCACCTACGACAACCCCTTCTACGGCCCGCTCACCGTCACCGCCGACGCCAAGGGCGCACTCACCCTCTCCCTCGGCCCCAAGCCCCAGCGCTTCCCCCTCACCCACTACGACGGCGACACGTTCAGCTTCGTGACCACCGGCGAGAACGCCATCGGCCGCACCGGGGTGACCTTCTCCGACGGCAAGGTCCGCATCGAGTACCTGGACGCCGAGCACCTGGGCACCTTCACCCGGAAGTAGCCGCCTACCCTGGTCCCGGTGAGCCGCAGATCCCACATCCCTCCCGCGCCCCTCCCCCAGCAGGACGGCATCGACCCGGTCCGCATGCGCCTTCCCCCCGACCCCGGGGGCCGCTGGCCCCGCCTGGGCGACTACCTGACCGAGCGCTACGCCGGCACGCGCGGCGCCGAGTCCATGGCCCGGCTGCTCGCCCAGGGCCGGGTCCTCGGCGAGGGCGGGCGGGTGCTGCGGCCGCAGGACCCGTACGAGCCCGGCGGCTGGCTCTGGTTCCACCGCGACATGCCGGCCGAGCCTCCCGTCCCCTTCCCGATCCGCGTCGTCCACCGCGACCAGCACCTCCTGGTGGTGGACAAGCCGCACTTCCTGGCGACCACCCCGCGCGGCAGCCACGTCACCCAGACCGCGCTGGCCCGGCTGCGCCGGGAGCTCGGCCTGCCCGCGCTCAGCCCGGCGCACCGCCTGGACCGGATGACGGCCGGACTGGTGATGTTCAGCATCCGCCCCGAGGACCGGGGCGCCTACCAGCTCCTGTTCCAGCAGCGGCGGGTCCGCAAGGAGTACGAGGCCATCGCCCCCCACGACCCGGACGTCACCCTGCCCCGGACCGTGCGCAGCCACATCGAGAAGGTCCGCGGGCAGATGGCGGCGGTCGAGGTCGCGGACGCCGAACCCAACGCCGAGAGCCTGGTCGAACTCGTCGGGACCCGGGGCGCCCTGGGCCGCTACCGGCTCACCCCGCACACCGGGCGCACCCACCAGCTGCGGGTGCACATGAACAGCCTCGGCCTGCCCATCCTGGGCGACCCGGTCTACCCGGTGGTCGCCGAACCCGCCGACCCGGCGGACTACCGGCGTCCGCTCCAGCTGCTGGCCCGGACCCTGGCCTTCACCGACCCGGTCACGGGCCTCGCCCACCACCTGGAGACGGGCCTGACCCTCCAAGCCTGGGACGACCCCGAGGGCTGGGAAGCGGGAGCGCCCCACACTGCCTAGAAGGCCGGGGCCACGCCCGCGATCCGCAGCGCCGCGTCCGCGGCGGCCTCCGCGAACGCCGCCACCGGGCGGGCCGGGTCGCGGCGGCGGACCAGCATGACCCCCTCGACGAGGCCGAAGACCAGGTCGCCCCGCAGGGCCAGTGCGGCCCTGTCCGCGGCCAGTTCGCCGCCCAGCGGAGTGGCGTCCAGCAACGCCCGGTAGTTATCGCGCAGTTCCTCGCGCATCCGGCGGAACGGCCCCAGCCGCGGCCGGTCCAGCTCGGGCAGCAGGTAGAGGGCGCCCAGGTTGTACGGCCCGCCGCACAGCAGCAGGACGTCCGAGCGGCACAGCTCCCACAGCCGGCGCGCGGCCGGCCGGCCGGTGTCGGCCAGCAGGCGGCGGGAGAGCGCGAGCGAGGGGGCGACCGTGGACTCCAGGAGTTCGGCGAGCAGTTCCTCCTTGCCGCCGAAGTAGTGGTACATCGTGGCCTGGCGCATGCCGGCCCGCTCGGCCACCGCCCGCGTGGTGGTGGCCGCGTACCCCCGTACGGTGAACAGCTCGGCCGCCGCGCACAGCAGTTCCTCGCGCGGCGGCCGGCCGCTCGGCGGTCTCAGCTGGTCGGCACGCGGCCGGCCGACCCGTCTCGGCCCTTCGTCACTTCCCCCGCTCATGCTCCGATCGTCGCACAGGAGACGGCGAAGGGATCATGGCCAGAGATGAGATCCGGCCGTCCACGGGCTCGGAGGAAACCCCAAAGGGGGCTACCCCACCGAGCTGTAGGCCACGACACCCCGCAGCAGGGCGTCAACGGCCTTGCGGGCGTTCTTCGCCACCGTGCTCCCGCCGGCCGAGGACGGCGGGGCGGTGGAGGCCGGTGCCGCCGCCGCGATCTGCCCGAGGACGTCGATGACCTGCTTGCACCAGCGCACGAAGTCGCCGGCCGGCATCTCCGCCTCGCGCAGGACCTCGTCCAGGCTCTTGTCGGAGGCCCACTGGTAGGCCGCCCACGCGAAACCGAGGTCCGGCTCGCGCTGGCCCACACCCTCCGCCTGGTTGATGCGGTGCTCCTCCTCCAGGGCGTCGAGCCGGCCCCAGATGCGGACCATCTCGCCGAGCGCCGCCTTCGCCGGGCCGTTCGGCACCTTCGGCGGGGCCGCGTCGTCGGACTGGCGGGCCTCGAAGACCAGCGCCGAGACGCAGGCGGCCAGCTCTGCCGGGCTCAGCCCCTCCCAGACGCCCTCGCGCAGGCACTCCGAGGCCAGCAGGTCCAGCTCCCCGTAGAGCCGGGCCAGCCGCTTGCCGTGCACGGTGACCTCGTCCTCGCGCAGGTAGTCCAGCTCGGTGAGCAGCGCGTGGATCCGGTCGAAGGTGCGGGCGATGGTGTTCGTCCGGCCCTCGATGCGCCGCTCCAGCTGCTGCGTGTCCCGCTTGAGCCGGTGGTAGCGCTCCGCCCAGCGGGCGTGGTCCTCGCGCTCGTCGCAGCCGTGGCAGGGGTGCGCCCGCAGTTCGGCGCGCAGCCGGGCGATCTCGCGGTCGTCGGCCGCCGCGGCCCGGCCGGGCCGGTGCCGCTCCGGCCGCACGTTCCCGGCCTTGTTGCGCAGGGCGGTCGCCAGGTCCCGGCGGGACTGCGGGGAGCGCGGGTTGAAGGTCTTCGGGATCCGCATCCGGTCGATGGCCTCGACCGGCACCGGGAAGTCGATCGCGGCGAGCCGCTTGACCTGCCGTTCGGCGGTGAGCACCAGCGGGCGCGGGCCCTCGGCGTACTCGTAGCCGCGGTGCCCGTTGCTGCGCCCGGCGGGCACGCCCGGGTCGAGGACCAGGGCGAGGCCGGCGAACTTGCCCGTGGGGACGTGGATGATGTCGCCGGGCTTGAGCTTTTCCAGGGAACTCGCCGCCTGGGCGCGGCGCTGGGCCGCCCCCTGCTTGGCCAGTTCGGTCTCGCGGTCCTTGAGGTCGCGGCGCAGCCGCGCGTACTCCTCGAAGTCGCCGAGGTGGCAGGTCATGCCCTCGCGGTAGCCCTCCAGCCCCTCCTCGTTGCGCTGGACCTGGCGGGAGATCCCGACGACCGAGCGGTCGGCCTGGAACTGCGCGAAGGAGGTTTCCAGCAGTTCGCGCGAGCGGTGCCGCCCGAACTGCTGGACCAGGTTGACGGCCATGTTGTACGAGGGCTTGAAGCTGGAACGCAGCGGATAGGTGCGGGTGCCCGCGAGGCCGGCGAGCTGCACCGGGTCCATGCCGCGCTGCCACAGCACCACGGCGTGGCCCTCGACGTCGATGCCGCGGCGGCCGGCCCGGCCGGTGAGCTGGGTGTACTCGCCGGGGGTGATGTCGGCGTGCTGTTCGCCGTTCCACTTGACGAGCTTCTCCAGGATGACCGTGCGCGCGGGCATGTTGATGCCCAGGGCGAGGGTCTCCGTGGCGAAGACGGCCTTGACGAGACCGCGGACGAACAGCTCCTCCACGACCTCCTTGAAGGTGGGGAGCATGCCCGCGTGGTGGGCGGCGATGCCGCGCTCCAGGCCTTCGAGCCACTCGTAGTAGCCGAGGACGTGAAGGTCCTCGGCGGGGATGGAGGCGGTGCGCTCCTCGACGATCTCGCGGACCTTCAGGCGCGCACTGTCGTCGTTGAGCCGCAGGCCCGCGTAGAGGCACTGCTGGACGGCGGCCTCGCAGCCGGCCCGGCTGAAGATGAAGTTGATGGCCGGGAGCAGCTCGTCGTTGTCCAGGCGGGCGATGACCTCGGGGCGGCCGGGGGTCCAGATGCGGCTGCGGGAGCGGCGTTCGCGCTCGCGGTCGGCCTCGCGGACCATCTTGCCGCGCCGCCGGTCCTTGGGGCTGTAGCTGCGGGTGTTCTCCTCGCGGGCCATGCGCAGCAGGTCGGGGTTGACCTCGCGGCGGGCGGAGCCGCGGCCTCCGTGGTCGGACTCCTCCTCGAAGAGGTCGTAGATCCGCCGGCCGGCCATGACGTGCTGCCACAGCGGTACGGGCCGCTCCTCGGAGACGATCACCTCGGTGTCGCCGCGGACGGTGTCGAGCCAGTCGCCGAACTCCTCGGCGTTGGAGACGGTCGCGGAGAGCGAGACCAGCGTCACCGACTCGGGGAGGTGGATGATCACCTCTTCCCAGACGGCGCCGCGGAAGCGGTCGGAGAGGTAGTGCACCTCGTCCATCACGACATAGCCGAGGCCGCCGAGCGCCTGGGAGCCCGCGTACAGCATGTTGCGGAGCACCTCGGTGGTCATCACGACCACGGGCGCGTCGCCGTTGACGCTGTTGTCACCGGTCAGCAGGCCGACCTTGTCGGCGCCGTAGCGCTTGACGAGGTCGGCGAACTTCTGGTTCGACAGGGCCTTGATGGGCGTCGTGTAGAAGCACTTGCGGCCCTGCTGGAGGGCGAGGTGCACGGCGAACTCGCCCACGATGGTCTTGCCCGAGCCCGTCGGGGCGGCCACGAGGACGCCCTTGCCGGCCTCCAGTGCCTTGCAGGCCTCGACCTGGTACGGGTCCAGGTCGAATTCGTACATCTCGCGGAAGGGGGCCAGGGCGGAGGCCTCTTCGGCGGCGCGGATCCGGGCAGCGGCGTACCGCTCGGCGGGTGAGAGTTCTTCGGTCATCTTGCTGTCGAGCCTACCCGCCGCCTCTGACAACAGTCTCGATCATTTATGTGATCGGACCGAGGGCCCCCGGCCCCTCCCGGCGGCAGCCGGGGGGGAGCCGGGGGGAACCCGAATCTCAGGTGGCGTCGTCGTAACCGTTGATCTGGCGGCGTCCGCCGTCGGCCTGCTCGGGCAGCACGGAGGGGGCCGGGGCCGCGTCCGCCCCGCCGATGGACGAGGGGGTCAGGTCCAGCTCGGAGGCCTCGTCGTCGTCGAGGCCGGCATCCGGGTCGGCACGCCGGCGGCGGCGGTCGTTGAGGAGGCAGATCCCGAGGGCGAGGAAGTACAGGGCCACGATCGGGGAGGCCAGGGTCAGCATGGTGACCGGGTCGCCGGTGGGCGTGGCGAAGGCCGCGAAGATCGTGATGCCGAGGACCATGCCCCGCCACCAGCTGCCCAGCCGCTTGGCGCTGAGGATCCCGGTGAAGTTCAGCAGCACCAGGATCAGCGGCAGCTCGAAGGCGAGACCGAAGACCACGACCATGCGCGTCACCAGGTCGAGGTAGTCGTCGACCGGGAGCAGGTTCTTGACGTGGTCGGGGGTGAAGCCGAGCAGGATCTCCGCGGTCTGCGGGAGGATCTTGTACGCCAGGACCGCACCGGCCAGGAACAGCGGGGCGCCGACGGCCACGAAGCTCAGCGTGTACCGCTTCTCGTTCTTGTGCAGGCCGGGGGCGGCGAACGCCCACAGCTGGTACAGCCACACCGGGGCGGACAGCACCATGCCCGCCGAGAGGCCGACCTTCAGCGCGATGGAGAACGGGCCGGTCAGACCGTTGGCCGTCATCTCGGCGCAGGGGGCGCCGTTGCGCTGGTGGGTGGCTCCGCCCACACAGCCGACGGAGGAGAGCATCGGCTCCAGCAGGAAGTCGATGATCGGCCGGAAGAAGTAGGCGCAGACGACCGTGACCACGGCGATCGCCAGGACCGACTTCAGCAGGCGGTTTCTCAGCTCACGCAGGTGCTCGACGAGCGGCATCCGCCCTTCGGCGTCCTTCGGAAGCCGATCTCGTTTCCCCTGCTTGCGGGCAGACTTGAGCAACCCACGTCCCTTGTCTCGTTGCAAATGACCGGCGTGCTGGGGGAGGACCCCCCGGGTGTCAGCCCTGGGCGGTGCGGCCCGGCTCGCCGACCGGACGGGAGCTGGTGACGTCACCGGGGGCGGCCTGGATGGTCCGCGGGGCGACGGGCTGCTGGGCGTCGGCGGCCGGGGCGGCGGCGGGGGCGTCGTCCACCTCGCCGTCCTTCTTCATGGCCTTGGCCTCGCTCTTGAGGATCCGGGCCGACTTGCCGAGCGAGCGGGCCATCTCGGGGAGCTTCTTGGCGCCGAACAGCAGCACGATCACAGCGATGATCAGAAGGATCTCGAGGGGCTTCAGATTGCCGATCATGTGTGTCTTCCTTACTCACCGAAACGGCTGGTTT
Source organism: Streptomyces sp. 3211.6 (assembly GCF_003634815.1). Classification (NCBI taxonomy): domain Bacteria; kingdom Bacillati; phylum Actinomycetota; class Actinomycetes; order Kitasatosporales; family Streptomycetaceae; genus Streptomyces; species Streptomyces sp. 3211.6. Next base: position 1,870,750 of record NZ_RBXC01000001.1, read on the forward strand.
GTGGTGGCCTCGCGATACCGGACAGACGTCCGGCACCTCTCTGACATGGATCGTAACCCCCTGGGGTTAACGCCCGGCAATCCCCAGGGGTGTCCGCGGTGCCCTGCGGCTTAGACGGTACGGGTCCGGCCGCGCGGTTTCCATAACGCGGACGCACCGAGCGCCACACCCCTACAGCCGCACCGCGCCCTCGCGGCGGGCCGCTCCGGCCAGGTCGGCCGCGGCCCGCTCCAGGTCCCCGGAGGCCTCCGTGATCCGGCGGCTGGCCGAGGCCACCTGTACCGACAGCCGCCGCACCTCCAGGAAGACCCGGACGGCCAGCACGGACAGGACGGCGACCCCGAGGAAGCCCAGGGCAATCGCAAGCATCGGCCACAGCATGGGACGAGCCTAGCGCCCCGCCCTCACAGGCTGCGCAGGGTGCTCACTCCCCCGCCGGTCAGCAGCTCCACGATGCGCTCACCGGCGGGTTTGCGGACCTGGGCGGAGCACTCGGGGCAGGTGAAGGAGTAGAACGTGGTCCGCCGGCTGCCGCCGATCGCCAGCCGCAGGGCGTCCGCCGCGAGCTCGAGGCGCGCCCGGCACTCGGGACAGGCGGCCTTGAAGGTGACCGGTTGCGCACCGGAAGACGGCGACATCTGTCCGCGCCCCCTCTAGACCTGTTCCCCGTACCCCGCGAGTGCTTCTGTGGCGGCCCTGCGGGCGCTCTGTGCCAGCTCGGGCGGCGAGACGATGCGCCCGTCACGGCCCAGGCGCAGCGCGAGCCGGCGCAGGGAGGCCGGGTCGGGGCTGCGCAGCACGATCCGCAGCCCCCCGTCGGGCAGCTCGTCGGCGCTGTCGTGCGGGTAGTACTCGGCGACCCAGCGGCCGCCGGGGCCGACCTCGACGACCACCTCCGGGTCCTCGGCGGCCGGCTGGACCAGGCCCTCGGACAGGTCCCGGGGCTCGATGGCCGGCGGCTCGGCGCGCTCGTCGAGGAGGCGGATCTCGGCGACCCGGTCCAGGCGGAAGGTGCGCCGGGCCTCCGAGAGGTGGCACCAGCCCTCCAGGTAGGTGTGCCCCACCGCGAAGAGCCGGATCGGGTCGACGGTGCGCTCGGTCAGCTCGTCGCGGGCGGGCGAGTAGTAGCGCAGCCACAGCCGGCGCCGCTCGGAGATGGCCCGGTCGACGTCGGCGAAGACCCCGCCCTCGGACTCGAAGGTCACCGACAGCCGGGAGCTGGCCCCGGCGGCCTCGCCGGCGGCCGCCTCCAGCTTGGCGGTGGCCCGCAGCAGCGCGTCCCGGTCGCTCTCGCGCAGCCCCGGCAGGGTCGCCACCGCCCGGGCGGCGACCAGCAGGGAGGTGGCCTCGTCGGCCGCCAGGCGCAGCGGCTCGGCGGTGGACTCCCCCGAGGCGTCGGCGTTGTGCCACCAGATACGGTCGCCGTCGGTGTCGATGTCGAGCAGGTCCCCGCCGCGGAAGCTGGTTCCGCACATGGGCAGTACGTCGAGGTCCGAGATCAGCTCGTCCTCGGTGATCCCGAAGGCGCGGGCGACATCCGCGACGTGCGCCCCGGGGCGCTCGCGCAGATAGGTCACCAGGGACAGCATCCGGCGGGTCTGGTCGATGGCGTTCGCGGCCATGCTGCTACGTCTCCCCCTCAGGGCGTTGCTAGTGAAGTTCCTGGTCAGCCCTGGGCGACGGCGCGCAGCCGGTCGACCACGTCGGCCCGCAGGTCCGCGGGTTCCACCACCACGACATCGGGGCCGAACTCCACGAGCCAGGCGTCCAGCCCGTGCCCGTAGGGGATCTCCAGCTCGTCCCAGCCGTCGGTGCCCTCGCGGACCTCGGTGGCCTTGGCCCGCAGCGGGTAGCCGGACCCGGCGCGCAGCCGGATCAGCGCCGACCGCTGGGCGCCCTCCCCGGCCCAGGCCGCCACGGTCTCCCGCACGGTCACCACGTCGGGGACCTCGGCGGTGTACTTGCCGGCCCGGGAACGGACCTTGCCGGTGATCCGGGAGAGCCGGAACACCCGCTCCGCTCCGCGGTCGCGGTCGTAGCCGGCCAGGTACCAGTGGCCGCGCCAGCACTCCAGGGCCCACGGCTCGACCTGGCGCGGCTCGGGCCGGGCGGCGTTGGACTTGCGGTAGTCGAAGACCACCGGACGGCGGTCCCGGCAGGCCAGCATCAGCGGCTCGAAGGCCGCCTCGTGGACGGGGATGCGCGGCTCGATCGCGCTGTGCTGCCCCTCGTACGGGTCGCCGGCCTCCGGCATGCCGCCCGCCCGCAGCTTCTGCAGGGCGCCGCTGGCCGCACCGGCCAGACGGGCCTGCTGCCAGACCTTGGCGGCCAGACCCAGGGCCGCGGCCTCCTCGGCGTCCAGGGAGACGGGCGGCAGCCGGTTGCTGTCGCGGCGGGCCAGGTAGCCCGTCTCGCCCTCCAGGTTCTCCACCGTCTCGATCACCAGACCGAGTTCGCGCAGGTCGTCCTTGTCCCGCTCGAACATGCGGTTGAAGGAGTCGTCGTTGCCCGCCTCCAGGTAGGCCTCGATCGAACCGCGCAGCTCACGCTTGCTGAGGGGACGTCGGGTCCCCAGCAGACACAGCGCCAGGTTCATCAGCCGCTCGGCCTTGGCAATCGCCATCGACGCCCTTCCCCCACTTCCTCGACACACTCGTGACCGTTGACCGTACCGCCAAGGCGGTCCCCGGCAAAAGCGAGGGCCCCCGCCTCACGGCGGGGGCCCTGCGCGGTGACTGCCCGTGGATCAGGCGGCCATCAGGTCACAGACGAAGATCAGCGTCTCGCCCGGCTTGATGGCACCGCCGGCGCCGCGGTCGCCGTAGGCGAGGTGGGCCGGGATGACCAGCTTGCGGCGGCCGCCGACCTTCATGCCCTGGACGCCCTGGTCCCAGCCGGCGATGACCTGGCCGACACCGAGCTTGAACTGCAGCGCGGAGCCGCGGTTCCAGGAGGCGTCGAACTCCTCGCCGGTGGAGTAGGCCACGCCCACGTAGTGGACCGAGACCACGGAACCGGCCTTGGCCTCCGCGCCGTCACCCTCCCAGATGTCCTCGATGACCAGGTCGGCCGGGACCGGGAAATCCGGGAAGTCGATCTCGGGCTTCTCGAGCTTGTCGCTCACGGAACTACTCCTCATGCGTACGGATGCGGGCCCCTGACCGCGGGGGCGGAAAAGGGCAACCCCACCAGTCTTACACTGCGCCGACGATGTCCACGACGAAGACGAGCGTGGAGTTGGCCGGCAGGTCCTCACCCTGGGCCTGGTCCTTGTACGCCTGCTCCGGCGGGATCACCAGCAGCACGCGGCTGCCGACCTTCTTGCCCACCAGGCCCTTGTCCCAGCCCTCGATGACCTTGCCCTGGCCGATCTTCGTCGAGAACGGCTGCCCGGTCTTCCAGGAGTTGTCGAACAGCTTCGCCGCGTCCTTGCCCTGGTTCGGAGCCCACGCCGCACCGCTGTACTGCATGAAGACGGTCTGACCGGACTTGACCTCCGGGCCCTTGCCCTCGATCAGGACCTTGTCGACCAGCTCCTTCGGCGGGTCGTTCTTCGGGATCGTGATCGTCGCTTCCTTCTCCTCGTCGGCCTTGACCTGCGGCAGGTCCGACGGGATCGGCGCCTGGGTACCCTCGGCCTTCTTCGGCACGACCTGGTCCACGTCGATCACGAAGACCAGGTTGTCCTTCGCCCCCACACCCAGCTTCGGCTGACCCTGGTCACCGAAGGCCGCGGCCGGCGGGGCCACCACCAGGAGCCGGCTGCCGACCTTCTTGCCGAGCACGGACTCGCTGAAGACCGGGAGGAAGTCCGCCGAACCGGCCGGGAACGCCACCGGCTCGCCGTCCTGGTCGTAGGAGCTCGGCAGCTCCTTGCCGCTCTTCCAGATCTTGCCGGTGAACTTGGTGATCACGAAGTCGTTCTTCTTGACCTCCGCACCGGTGCCCTCCTTGAGGACGTTCACCACGAACTTGCCGCTCGGCTCGCCCTTGGGGACCGTGATATCGGCCTTCTTCCCCACCTCACCGGCCACCGTCGGCATCGGGTCCGCCGAGGCCACCTGCTTGGGCACCTCGGCGGGCTTGGAGGCGCCGGCCGACGGAGAGGAATCCTTCTTCTTGGAGTCGTCGCCCCCTCCACAGGCTGCGGTGAGCATCAGAGCCGGCACGATGAGCGCGGCAGCAAGTCGGCGTCGCACAGTGGTCCTCAGGGTCGCTGGAATGGTCCGTCGTAGCGGCCCACTCTACGGGCTGGCCCCTGCGCCACAAGGCTCTGGCATGCGAAGACCCCGCACGCAGACACGCACGGGGCCCCCGGCCGCACCGGTCACATCCCGGCGATCAGCTTCTCCACCCGGTCGTCCACCGACCGGAACGGGTCCTTGCACAGCACCGTGCGCTGTGCCTGGTCATTGAGCTTGAGGTGCACCCAGTCCACGGTGAAGTCCCGCCGCTGCTCCTGGGCCCGGCGGATGAAGTCCCCGCGCAGCCTCGCCCGGGTGGTCTGCGGGGGCACCGACTTGCCCTCGAAGATCTTCAGGTCGTTGCAGACCCGCTCGGCCTGCCCCTTGCGCTCCAGCAGGTAGTACAGCCCCCGCCGGCGGTGGATGTCGTGGTACGCGAGGTCTATCTGGGCCACCCGCGGATTGGACATGGTCATGTTGTGCTTGGCCCGGTAGCGCTCGATCAGCTGGTACTTCATGACCCAGTCGATCTCCCGGCCGATCCGGTCCAGGTCCTCGGCCTCGATCGCGTCCAGCGTGCGGCCCCACAGCTCCAGCACCCGCTCCACGACCCCGGTACGGATCCCCCGCCGCTCGGCGAAGTCCAGGGCCTTGTCGTAGTACTCGCGCTGGATCTCCAGGGCGGAGGCCTCCCGGCCGCTGGCCAGGCGCACCTTGCGCTGGCCCGTGATGTCGTGGCTGACCTCCCGGATCGCCCGGATCGGGTTCTCCAGGGTCAGGTCCCGCATCACCGTGCCCGCCTCGATCATGCGCAGCACCAGGTCGGTGGCGCCGACCTTCAGCAGCATGGTCGTCTCGGACATGTTGGAGTCCCCGACGATCACGTGCAGGCGGCGGTAGCGCTCAGCGTCCGCGTGCGGCTCGTCACGGGTGTTGATGATCGGCCGGGAACGGGTGGTGGCGGAGCTGACACCCTCCCAGATGTGCTCGGCCCGCTGGCTGACGCAGTAGACCGCGCCCCGCGGGGTCTGCAGCACCTTGCCCGCACCACAGATCAGCTGGCGCGTGACGAGGAAGGGAATCAGGATGTCCGCCAGACGGGAGAATTCACCGTGCCGGGCCACGAGGTAGTTCTCGTGGCAACCGTACGAATTGCCCGCCGAGTCGGTGTTGTTCTTGAACAGGTAGACGTCGCCCGCGATTCCCTCCTCGTGCAGGCGGCGTTCGGCGTCGACCAGCAGACCTTCGAGAATGCGCTCGCCCGCTTTGTCGTGGGTGACCAGTTCGGTCAGGCTGTCGCATTCGGGTGTTGCATATTCCGGATGCGATCCCACGTCGAGGTACAGGCGGGCGCCGTTCCGCAGGAACACATTGCTGCTGCGGCCCCATGACACGACACGGCGGAAGAGGTAGCGCGCCACTTCGTCAGGAGACAGTCGGCGCTGTCCCCTGAACGTGCACGTGACGCCATACTCGTTCTCCAGCCCGAAAATGCGGCGGTCCATGACTGAACATTACGCCTTCTGCCCTCTTCTGAAACCGGGTTCGAGAGCGGCGTTCCCATCAGTTTCTGATCAACTGCTCCGAAGCCGCCCCCGCAGAGCCCGCCACGGCCCGGCTGCGGCCACCCGACGCGAGGATCCGCTGAGTGGCCGTCAGCACCAGCAGCGCCGCCACACCCGCGCCGCCCGCCACCGCGAAACCGGCCGCCGTCCCGCCCAGTTCCACCGCCGGACCCGCCGCCGCCGTACCGATGGCCGCACCCACCCCGAAGAAGGTCACCAGCCACGAGAAGGCCTCGGTCACCGTGCCCGCCGGCGCATGCCGGTCCACCACGATGAACGCACAGGCCAGAGAAGGCGCCAGGAACACACCCGAGAGCGCGGCCAGCGCCGTCATCGCCACCGGCCCGACACTCAGCATCAGCGGCAGGTAGCCCACCGCCAGCAGGCCCACCAGCAGCCGCAGCCGCCGCTCCGGAGCCCCCGCCCACTGCCGGGCGCCATAACACACACCGCCCACCAGCGCGCCCAGCCCGAGCGCCGCCATCAGCCAGCCGTACACCGCCTGACCACCATGCCCGTCGGAGTACGCCACCGCCGCCACCGCGATCGAACCCAGCGCCATGCCCACGAAGAAGAACGCGCCCAGCAGCGCCAGCAGCCCGTGCGAACGCAGCGCACCCAGCCAGTGCGCCTCACGCGGCGCCGAACGCCAGGTACGGGAAGGCTCCGAGAGCACCACCATCAGCACACCCACCAGCCCCACACCGTTGAGCACCAGCAGCGCGGCGGCCGGCGACCACAGCGCGACGCACAGCGTCACCAGCAGCGGGCCGACCGTGTACATGATCTCCTGGGCCACCGCGTCCATCGCGTACGCGGCGTGCACCCGCTCCTCACGACCCCCCAGCACCGACGGCCACAGCGCCCGCAGCCCGCCCTCCAGCGGCGGCGTGAACAGACCCGAGACCAGCACCGCCGCATAGGCGGCCGCCATCGAACCCGTCCCCGCCCCGGCCAGCCACACCATGCCCAGCGCCGACACCAGCGCCGCCGGCAGCTGCACCCGCGGCTGCCCGTACACGTCCACCGCCCGGCCCAGCAGCGGCTGACCCACCGCGTTCGCCAGCCCGTACGCCGCCGCCAGCGCACCCGCCAGGCTGTAGCTGCCGCCCTCGGACCGGATGAAGAGGACGATCGCGATGGCGGCGGTGGCGTTCGGCAGCCGGCCCAGCAGCGTGCCCGCCAGGAGCCTCGCCGCGTACCGGGTCCTGAGCAGCTCCGCGTAACCCGCGGCCATGGATGCCCCCTTCTGCCCGGGATTCTCCCCCCGGGGTAATACGTATAACTCGACCCGTCATACGTACCATGGCCGCAGACCCGGGGTCCACCCCGCGGACCAGCCCCACCCGCCCCACCTGGCACTTCAGGAGCCCCCTGTGACGAGACCCACCAGCCGCGACGTCGCCACCGCCGCCGGAGTCTCCCAGGCCACCGTCTCCCTCGTCCTCGGCGACAAATGGCGCGGCCGCGTCTCCGAACGCACCGCCGCCCACGTCCGCGAAACCGCCACCACCCTCGGCTACCGCCCCAACCTCGCCGCCCGCAACCTCCGCCTCGGCAGCACCCGCACCGCCCTCCTCGTCGTCCCCGCCCTCACCAACGAATTCTTCGCCCGCGTCTACACCGGCGCCGCCCGCGTCGCCGCCACCCACGGCTTCGGCGTCGTCCTCTACCCCTCCCCCGACGGCACCGGCCCCGCCCGCGACCCCTTCGCCTCCGCCCGCGCCGCCATCGACGGAGTCATCGCCTCCTCCATGGCCGCCGCAGCCCTCGACGCCATCGGCGGCGACGACCTCCCCCTCGTCATGCTCGACAGCGACCCCACCGCCGGCCGCGCCGCCGCCCACGTCAACCTCGCCATGACCGACGGCGTCCGCCAAGCCGCCCAACACCTCCTCCACCACGGCCACCGCCGCTTCCTCCACCTCGCCGCCGACGTCGACACCTGGACCTTCCACATCCGCGCCCGCACCCTCGCCACCCTCCTCGGCCCCACCACCGAACTGCGCACCGTACGCGCCGGCCTCAGCGTCGACGCCGCCCGCACCGCCATGGAAACCGCCCTCGCCGACCCCGCACACCGGCCCACCGCGATCCTCTGCGACGACGACGTCCTCGCCGCCGGCGCCTGCAAGGCCGCCCGCCGCCTCGGCCTGCGCGTCCCCGAAGACCTCTCCGTCACCGGCATCGACGACCTCGGCCTCGCCACCGCCGTCGAACCCGAACTCACCACCGTCCGGCTCCCCGCCGAACAGGTCGGCGAACACGGCATGAACGCCCTCCTCGCCGTCCTCGACGGCCGCCCCTGGACCGCCCCCGACATCCCCGTCGAACTCGTCGTCCGCGACTCCACCGGCCCCGCCCCGGCCACCCCCTGACACACGAAAGCCCCGGCCCACCCCCACAAGGGGCGGACCGGGGCCTCCCACGGCCTGCCGGAACTACTCGGCCTCATCCTCCGGCGCCTCGTCGTTCGACACGGCATCCACCTGCGCCGCCGCCGGAACCTCCGCCTCCAGCAACCGCGCCAGCTGCCGGCCCCGGATCCGCTTGAACTTGCGCTGCTGCGACCGCGTACGGTCCAGCACCGCAACCTCCAGCCGCTCCGCCGGAATGGCCTTGTCCGCCCCGTTCGCCTGGCTGGACAGCGCCTGCACCGCCAGCTTCAGCGCCTCGGACAAGGTCATCCCGTCCTGATGCCGCTGGTCCAGATAACTGCTGATCTGCTCCGCGTTCCCACCGACCGCGACCGAGCCGTGCTCGTCCACGATCGACCCGTCGTGCGGCAGCCGGTAGATCTGGTCCCCGGCAGCCGTCGCACCGACCTCCGCCACCACCAGCTCCACCTCGTACGGCTTCTCACCGGCCGAGGAGAAGATGGTGCCCAGCGTCTGCGCGTAGACGTTCGCCAGACCGCGCGCCGTCACGTCGTCACGGTCGTAGGTGTACCCGCGCAGATCGGCGTAGCGGACGCCGCCGATGCGCAGGTTCTCGTACTCGTTGTACTTGCCGGCGGCCGCGAAGCCGATCCGGTCGTAGATCTCGCTGAACTTGTGCAGCGCACGGGACGGGTTCTCGCCGACGAAGACGATGCCGTCGGCGTACTGCAGCACGACGAGGCTGCGGCCGCGGGCGATGCCCTTCCGGGCGTATTCCGCCCGGTCGGCCATGGCCTGCTGGGGTGACACATAGAACGGAGTCGACACCGGTGGTCCGTCCCTTTCTTCTGGGCGACGAGAGGACTGGTCAGAGCAGGGCGGCGCGCGGGCCGTCGGGCTCCTCGAGCCGGCGGTCCGTCACCTTGCGGGCGAGCGCCTGCGACTCGTCCTCGTCCAGCCTGCGGAAACCCTCGTCGGTGATGACGGTGACGATGGGGTAGATGTGGCGGTACAGGTCCGGACCGCCGGTCGCCGAGTCGTCGTCGGCGGCGTCGTACAGCGCCTGCACGACCAGCGTGGTGGCCTGCTCCTCCGTCAGATCGGGACGGTAGAGCTTCTTCATGGAGCCCCGGGCGAAGATGGAACCCGAGCCGGTGGCGGCGTAACCGTGCTCCTCGGAGCGGCCGCCGGTCACGTCGTAGGAGAAGATCCGGCCCTTCTCCTTGGCCTCGTCGTACCCCGCGAACAGCGGCACGACCGCCAGCCCCTGCATGGCCATGCCCAGATTGCTCCGGATCATGGTCGAGAGCCGGTTCGCCTTGCCCTCGAGCGACAGTGTCGCCCCTTCGACCTTCTCGAAGTGCTCCAGCTCCAGCTGGAACAGCTTGACCATCTCCACGGCGAGGCCGGCCGTACCGGCGATGCCCACCGCGGAGTACTCGTCCGCGGGGAACACCTTCTCGATGTCCCGCTGCGCGATCATGTTCCCCATGGTCGCCCGCCGGTCACCGGCGAGGACGACCCCGCCGGGGAAGGTGGCGGCGACGATGGTCGTCCCGTGCGGGGCCTCGACGACCCCCTCGGGAAGCTTCCGGTTCCCCGGCAGCATCTCGGGCGCGTGCGCGCCCAGGAAGTCCATGAAGGACGACGACCCCGGCGTCAGGAAGGCTGCCGGTAGACGCCCTGTGCCACGAGTGTTGGGTTCCACAGGTTTCCTTCCACATAAGCGGCTGCACGCCTTATGACGTCCGGCCGATCCTTGAACTGCCCCAGGGCTGCGTTGCAGCTGAAGCACAGTACGCCTCGGACCTTACCCGTCTGATGATCGTGATCAACGTGCTCCGCGGGAGCCTCCCGGCAAAGGAGGCACACCCCGCCTTGCGCCGCGATCATGTCATCACGCTCCGCTTCGGTGATGCCGTACTGGCGCTTGAAGTACGAGGCCCGGTTCCGTTGAGCTCGGCACTCCCGGCAGTAGCTGGCCCAGCCATCCGAACTGGTCTTGTTGCGCTCCCAGTCCGAGTGCGGCTTGATTTCCCCGCACTGGGGACATCTCTTGTGGCCGGACGGCACGGGTATCTTCACCCGCACCGTCCGCCCCTTCGCTTCCTGGCGCTGCTTGTAGTGCTCGGCTTGGCACTCTCGGCAATACGCCTGAAGACCGTCCCGCATCGAACGGTTGCTCGCGAAAGCCTCGCGTGGCTGAACGCGTTTACAACGCGAGCAGCGCTTCAGACCCTCGGGGGCCACTTCGGCCACCACTCCCCCCAACCTTCAATCTGAAGGTCAAATGGCCTCAGCTACCCCTACTCGCCACCCTTTTGGACGAACGACCTCACGAAATCCTCGGCGTTCTCCTCCAAGACATCATCGATCTCATCCAGGACCGAGTCGACGTCGTCGGAGAGCTTTTCCTGTCGTTCCTTGAGGTCGGACTGCGCTTCCGCGGCCTGCTCCTCGACCTCTTCGGTCGAGCGAGTGGCCTTCTGCTGTCCGCCGCCGGTGTCCTTGGTCGCCATGTCTACCTCACCCCGCTCGGTTCGCGCGCTCACACGGAGAGACCCCGGGATTCGGGACCTCTCAAGATCAGACCCTACGTCGGACCCTACAAGGAGGGTCCGACATTCGTCCCCGTACTTTCACAACGTCCGGTCATTCTCATGATTCCCGGATGGCGGCCCTTTCAGGCCCCTTCAGGCCCGCTCACTGCCCCGAAAGCACCCGCACCAGGTCCTCCGCCGTGCGGCAGCGGTCCAGGAGCTCCTTGACGTGCTTGCGGGTCCCCCTCAGGGGCTCCAGGGTCGGGACCCGCTGGAGGGAGTCGCGGCCCGGGAGGTCGAAGATCACCGAGTCCCAGGAGGCCGCCGCCACGTCGTCCGCGTACTGCTCCAGGCAGCGCCCGCGGAAGTACGCCCGGGTGTCCTCCGGGGGCTTGCTCTCGGCCCGCTCGACGGCCGGCTCCTCCAGGAGCCGCTTCATCTTCCCTCGGGCCGCCAGACGGTTGTACAGCCCCTTCTCGGGCCGCACGTCCGAGTACTGGAGGTCCACCAGGTGCAGCCGCGCCGCGTCCCAGCCGAGTCCGTCGCGCCTGCGGTAGCCCTCCAGGATCTCCCGCTTGGCGATCCAGTCCAGCTCTCCGGCCAGGCTCATCGGATCGGTCTCCAGCCGGCCCAGTACGTCCTCCCAGCGGCTCAGGACGTCCTTGGTCTGCTCGTCGGCGTCCGTGCCGAACCGCTCGTCCACGTACTTCCTGGCCAGCTCGAAGTACTCCATCTGAAGCTGTACGGCGGTCAGCGTGCGCCCGCTGCGGAGCGTGATCAGGTGCTGGAGGTCCGGGTCGTGGGAGACCTGGTGCAGGGTGCGCACCGGCTGGTCCACGGCGAGGTCGACGCTGATGAACCCGTCCTCGATCATGGACAGGACCAGCGCGGTCGTGCCCAGCTTGAGGTAGGTGGAGATCTCGGAGAGGTTCGCGTCCCCGATGATCACGTGCAGCCGGCGGTACTTCTCCGCGTCGGAGTGGGGTTCGTCGCGGGTGTTGATGATGGGGCGCTTGAGGGTGGTCTCCAGTCCGACCTCGACCTCGAAGTAGTCCGCGCGCTGGCTGATCTGGAAGCCGTGCTCGCGCCCGTCCTGGCCGATGCCGACGCGGCCGGCGCCGGTGACGACCTGGCGGGAGACGAAGAAGGGCGTCAGGTGGCGCACGATGTCCGAGAAGGGGGTCTCCCGCTTCATCAGGTAGTTCTCGTGCGTGCCGTAGGAGGCGCCCTTGTTGTCGGTGTTGTTCTTGTAGAGGTGGATCGGCTGGGCGCCGGGGAGCTGGGCGGCCCGCTCGGCGGCCTCGGCCATGATCCGTTCGCCGGCCTTGTCCCAGAGCACGGCGTCGAGGGGGTTGGTGATCTCGGGCGAGCTGTATTCGGGGTGCGCGTGGTCGACGTAGAGCCGTGCGCCGTTGGTGAGGATGACGTTGGCGAGGCCGATGTCCTCGTCGGTGAGCTGGCTGCTGTCGGCGGCCTCGCGGGCGAGGTCGAAGCCTCGGGCGTCCCGCAGCGGATTCTCCTCCTCGAAGTCCCAGCGGGCGCGTCGCGCCCGGTGCATCGCCGCCGCGTAGGCGTTGACGATCTGGGACGAGGTGAGCATGGCATTGGCGTTCGGGTGCCCGGGGACGGAGATTCCGTACTCCGTCTCGATCCCCATTACTCGCCGTACGGTCATGCGGCCCTCCTTGCCCGGCGGCGCTCCCGTTCGGGGGCGGCGCTCAAGTACCGCTGGTGCTCCGGTGCGTCATGTGCGGTGCCCGTCCCGCACTGCGCGACCGGCGGTACGGAAGAGCCTAGAACCACTCCGCGCTGGTGGGGAGATCATTTCAGTCATTGACTTCGCCTTGTCACGGCCGGAAAAGGCGGGCGGTAAAGCAGGCGGCTGCGGGTGCCGTGTGAGGCACCCGCAGCCGCCTCGCACCGTCAGAGGTACTGACCGGTATTCGCCACCGTGTCGATGGAGCGTCCGGTGTCCGCGCCCTGCTTTCCGGTGACGAGGGTGCGGATGAATACGATCCGCTCGCCCTTCTTTCCGGAGATGCGGGCCCAGTCGTCCGGGTTGGTGGTGTTGGGCAGGTCCTCGTTCTCCTTGAACTCGTCCACGCAGGCCTGGAGGAGGTGGGAGACGCGGAGGCCCTTCTGGTTGTGTTCGAGGAAGGCCTTGATGGCCATCTTCTTGGCCCGGTCGACGATGTTCTGGATCATCGCTCCGGAGTTGAAGTCCTTGAAGTAGAGGACTTCCTTGTCGCCATTGGCGTACGTGACCTCGAGGAAGCGGTTTTCCTCGGTTTCTGCGTACATCTGTTCGACGACGGTCTGGATCATGCTGTGGACGGCCACCTCCGGCGAGCCGGAGTGCTCGTTGAGGTCGTCCGTGTGCAGCGGCAGCGAGGCCTTGAGGTACTTCGCGAAGATGTCCTTCGCGGCCTCGGCGTCCGGGCGCTCGATCTTGATCTTCACGTCGAGGCGGCCGGGCCGCAGGATCGCCGGGTCGATCATGTCCTCGCGGTTGGAGGCGCCGATGACGATGACGTTCTCCAGGCCCTCCACGCCGTCGATCTCGGCGAGCAGCTGCGGGACGATGGTGTTCTCCACGTCCGAGCTGACACCGGATCCGCGGGTGCGGAAGAGGGATTCCATCTCGTCGAAGAAGACGATGACGGGGGTGCCCTCGCTGGCCTTCTCACGCGCGCGCTGGAAGACGAGGCGGATGTGCCGCTCGGTCTCGCCGACGTACTTGTTGAGGAGCTCGGGGCCCTTGATGTTCAGGAAGTACGACTTGCCGGCGGCCTGCCCGGTCACCTCGGCGACCTTCTTGGCAAGGGAGTTGGCGACGGCCTTGGCGATGAGCGTCTTGCCGCAGCCGGGCGGGCCGTAGAGCAGGATGCCCTTCGGGGGCCGCAGTTCGTGCTCCTTGAAGAGGTCGGGGTAGAGGTAGGGGAGCTCGACCGCGTCGCGGATCAGCTCGATCTGGTCGCCCAGGCCGCCGATCTTGTCGTAGTCGATGTCCGGGACCTCTTCGAGGACGAGGTCCTCGACCTCGCTCTTGGGGACCACCTCGTAGACGTAGCCGGAGCGGGGTTCGAGCAGCAGGGCGTCGCCGGGGCGGATGGTGATGTCCAGGAGCGGCTCGGCGAGCCTCACCACCCTCTCCTCGTCGGTGTGCCCGACCACCAGGGCGCGCTCGCCGTCCTCGAGGATCTCCTTGAGGGTGACGATGTCCCCGGCGCGCTCGAACTCCATGGCCTCGACCACGTTGAGCGCTTCGTTGAGCATGACCTCCTGGCCGCGCCGGAGGTCTTCCGGGTCGACGCTGGGGCTGACGTTCACGCGGAGCTTGCGGCCGCCGGTGAAGATGTCGACGGTGCCGTCCTCGTTGGCCTGAAGGAAGACGCCGAAGCCGGCCGGCGGCTGTGCGAGCCGGTCGACTTCCTCCTTGAGGGCCACGATCTGGTCGCGGGCCTCACGGAGGGTGTTCGCCAGTCGTTCATTCTGCGCGGATACGCCTGCCAGATTCGTCTGGAGCTCGACGATCCGCTCTTCGAGAATCCTCGTGTGACGCGGAGAGTCGGCGAGCTTGCGGCGCAGGACGGCGATTTCCTGCTCGAGATAGGCAACCTGGCCAGCGGGGTCCTCAGACCCTCGCCCGGGCCGGATGCCGCGGTTGATGTCGTCGTCGTGGGCTGCCACGGTCCTCACCTCCTCCAAGGGGAGCTGGACGCTTCCTGACCCTACCTGGGCTGGTGGTGATTGAAACCCCTAGATCACAAAGACGGTAGGGGTGTGTCCGATCTTCACCCTTGCGTACTCCCTCACGCCAGGGAAATACCCACCCTTCAACATCGGAAAGCAGCCGGTTGTAAGGTCGAAGTGTTCAACACCCGTCCGGGCCCGCGCGACTTGCCGAGAGCCGCTTCCGGAACGGTTCGATCAGAGCAGGGAACGGCAGGAGATATGACCGTGCAGCAGGAGGTCCCGGCGGGTGGTTCCGGTGGTGCCGGAGAGCCCCTCGAGGTCTGGATCGACCAGGACCTCTGCACCGGGGACGGGATCTGCGTCCAGTACGCCCCGGAGGTGTTCGAGCTGGACATCGACGGTCTGGCCTATGTGAAGAGCCCGGAGGACGAGCTCCTGGTGGAGCCGGGGGCGACGACTCCGGTTCCGTTGCCGCTGCTGCGGGACGTGGTGGATTCGGCGAAGGAATGCCCGGGGGACTGTATTCACGTAAGGCGCGTTTCGGACAGGGTCGAGGTGTACGGTCCGGACGCGGAGTGACGGTTCAAACACGTCCGGCGGTCGAGTCCGTAAGCTCCTGGCGGAATGTTCCGCCGGTCCAGCGCCACTTGGCGAGCTGCTTGAGGTCGGGGCTGTAGCGGGGCACGGAGGGCGAGGAGTAGCCGAGCAGACTCGCGGTGACGGTCCGGTCGCGGACGGTCAGGGTGGTGGCGGTGCGGCGCTTGGCGGGGTCGAGGAGGGTGGCGACCACGCGGGGCCGGGCGCCGGGTGCGGCTTCCTGGGCGAGTACGTAGATGGCGTGGGGCGGGGTGCCGGAGCCGGCGTCGCAGCGCACGGCGGCGACGGTTTCGGGGCGGGCGTCGCCGTCGAGGTCGCCTTCGGCGGTGGCGGTGACGGTCTGTGCGGCGCCCTTGCAGTCCAGGGGGTAGGTGACCGCGTGTGCGTCGGGGGCGGTGGCGGGCGGGGCGGCGGCGGGGGTGGCTCCGGTGGCCCGGTCGGGCTGGAGGAGGCCCGCGCCGGCTATGACGGCGGCCATGGCGGTGGCCGTGGCGAGCCAGTGGACGGGTTTGGCCCGGTGGTGTGCGGGGTGTTCGGGCGACAGGTCTTCCAACGACGGGGCGGGGTCGGTGGGGCTGTGCGTCACGCGGGGTGTCTCCTGTACGGCGGGTGACGGTGAGCCAGCATCGTGCCACACCTCACACCGCGGTGGAACGGCTGGGTCCGCGTCGGCCGGTGCGGGCAACGAAAAGGCGCTGTGGCGCAGTTCCGGGAGTGTTCCGGGGAACTGCGCCACAGCGCTTTCGTGTTGGGTCCGCGCCCGGGGCGGGCGGCGGGGTGGGGCTATGCGGAGCGGTCGCTGCCGGGGCCTTCGTAGTCCTCGCCGTAGGCGCCCTTGGCGGGGCGGCGGCGGCGCATGGGGGGCTCGACGCCGTCGGCGAGGCGGCGGGCGGTGACGAGGAAGCCGGTGTGGCCGATCATGCGGTGGTCCGGGCGGACGGCGAGGCCTTCGACGTGCCAGTTGCGGATCATCGATTCCCAGGGCTGCGGCTCGGCGAAGCAGCCGATTTCGCGGATGGACTCGACGGTCTTGGACAGCTGGGTGGTGGTGGCCACGTAGCAGCAGAGGATGCCGCCGGGGACGAGGGCCTTCTTGACCGCCTCGAGGCATTCCCAGGGGGCGAGCATGTCGAGGATCACGCGGTCGACGTCGGTCTCGTCCAGGTTGTCCTGGAGGTCTCCGACGGTCAGCTTCCACGCGGGGTGGGGGCCGCCGAAGTAGCGCTCGACGTTGGCGGTGGCGATCTCGGCGAAGTCCGCTCGGCGCTCGTAGCTGTGGAGCATGCCCTGGTCGCCGATGGCGCGCAGCAGGAAGCTGCTCAGGGAGCCGGAGCCCACTCCCGCTTCCACGACGCGGGCGCCGGGGAAGATGTCGGCGAAGGCCAGGATCTGGCCCGCGTCCTTGGGGTAGACCACGGCGGCGCCGCGGGGCATGGACAGGACATAGTCGGGGAGCAGGGGGCGCAGCGCGAGGTAGGCGACGTTGCCGGTGGTGCGGACAACGCTGCCCTCGGGAGCGCCGATCAGCTCGTCGTGCGGGAAGGAACCCTTGTGGGTGTGGAAGTTCTTCCCGGCTTCGAGCGTGAACGTGTAGTGGCGGCCCTTGGGGTCGGTCAGCTGTACCTGGTCCCCGACCTCGAAGGGCCCGCGTCGGCGGGCGGCACCGGTCGGTTCGGACATGTGACCAGTGTATTGGCTTCAGGACTGGGGCCGCGCCATGGCCTTCACGAAGGCCTTCTCGACGTCGAGGGTGGACAGGACGCCGTAGATCTCGCCGCCGGTTTCGATGACGAGGTATTCGGTGGCGGGGGTGGTGCGGAGGTGGTCGAGGAGTTCTTCGCCGGTGAGTTCCGCGGAAACCTTCATGCCGTCGGTGAGGTCCTGGGCGAGGGTGCTGACGGCGACCCAGGGGCGGCGGTGTTCGGGGACGGAGGCGATGGCGGTTTCGCGGACGATGGCGGTGGGGTCGCCCTGGCCGTCGACGACGACGAGGGCGCGGGCTCCGGCTTCGTTGGCGCGGCGGAGTGCTTCGGAGAGGGGGGTGGCGGCCTGGACCGGGACGGCGCGGCGGGTGAGGGTGCGGGCGCGCAGTTCGGGGAGGTGTTCGCGCAGGCGGGCCATGCGCAGGCTGTTGCCGGCGCCGGTCCAGATGATCGCGGCGAGGATGGCGGCGAGGAGGGCGTCCATGACGGTGTCCATGCCGCCGATGTCCTGGGGCGGGTTGCCGAGGATGCCGGTCTGGGTGACGAGGGGCAGGCCGAGGAGGACGGTGACGGCGAGGGCGCGGCCGACCCAGGCTGCGGCGACGGTGCCGGTCATGGGTTTGCCGGTGATGCCCCAGATGAGGGCGCGGAGCATGCGGCCGCCGTCGAGGGGGAGGCCGGGGAGGAGGTTGAAGGCGGCGACGAGGAGGTTGGAGACCATCAGGCCGGCGAGGAGGACGCCGGGGACGGTGGCGGGGTCGACGGCTTTCATGCCGAGGTAGAAGATCCCGGCGAGGGCGAGGGAGAGGAGGGGGCCGACGAAGGCGAGGACGAATTCGCGGCCGGGGGTTTCGGATTCCTTCTCGATCTCGGAGACGCCGCCGAAGAACTGGAGCTGGATGCGTCGTACGGGGAGTTTGAAGCGGAGTGCGGCGATGGTGTGGGCGAGTTCGTGGACGAGGACGGAGGCGTAGAAGGCGACGGCGAAGAAGAGGGAGACGAGGTAGCGGGCGGGGCCGAGGTCGGGCAGGATCCGGTCGAGCTGGTCGCCGAAGACCCAGGTGATGAGGGCGGCGACGAGGAACCAGCTGGGCGAGACGTAGACGGGTACGCCGAAGGGGCGGCCCATGAGGATGCCGCCGCCCGGGTCGGAGCGCTTGGCGGGGCGCTCGCCGGTTTCGTCGGTGTCTGCCACGGCTGTCCTTCGTTCGGTGCGTTTGCTTCCAGTGTGGTCCACGCCGTGGGTGGGGTGGCGTGGGGTGCTGTGGTGCGCGGGGTGCTGTTGCGCGGTGTGATGCTCCGATCATGCAGGGCGATGGGTCAGGAGTCGATGGTATGCGCGTGCTGTCGGTGCCGGGTCGTAGGGTTTTAGGCATGACGACGATCCCCGGCGCCGGTTTCGACGGTGCTTCCCCGGGTGCTGCCCGGCCCGCTTCGCTGTCGCCTTCGCGGGCGGGTGACTTCATGCAGTGTCCGTTGCTGTACCGGTTCCGGGTGATCGACAGGCTGCCGGAGAAGCCGAGTGCGGCGGCGACGCGGGGGACGCTGGTGCACGCGGTGCTGGAGCGGCTGTTTGATCATCCGGCGGCGGAGCGGACGGTTCCGCGGGCGAAGGAGCTGTTGCCGGGGCAGTGGGAGCGGTTGCTGGAGGCAAAGCCGGAGCTGGCGGGGCTGTTCCCGGAGGGGGACGGGGGCGCGGGGCTGGCGGGGTGGCTGGCGGAGGCGGAGGCGCTGGTGGAGCGCTGGTTCACGCTGGAGGACCCGACGCGGCTGGAGCCGGTGGAGCGGGAGTTCTTCGTGGAGACGGAGCTGGAGTCGGGGCTGCGGCTGCGCGGGATCATCGACCGGGTGGACGTGGCGCCGACGGGCGAGGTGCGGATCGTCGACTACAAGACGGGCAAGGCTCCGCGGCCGGAGTACGCGGAGGGCGCGTTGTTCCAGATGAAGTTCTACGCGCTGGTGGTGTGGCGGCTGAAGGGCGTGGTGCCGCGGCGGCTGCAGCTGGTGTACCTGGGCAGTGGTGACGTGCTGACGTACGACCCGGTGGTGGCGGATCTGGAGCGGGTGGAGCGCAAGCTGCACGCGTTGTGGGAGGCGATCTCGGAGGCGACGGAGACGGGTGACTGGCGGCCGCGGCCGACGAAGCTGTGCGGCTGGTGCGACCACCAGGCGGTGTGTCCGGAGTTCGGGGGCACTCCCCCGGTGTATCCGCTGGCGATCGTGCCGGGGCCCGGGCGCCCGGCAGGTTCCTGATCGCGGGGTCAGGGCAGAATGGGCGGCGCTGAAGCCGTCCGACGAATACGAGGTACCTTCCGTGGCGATCCGCGTCCTGCTGGTCGACGACCAGCCTCTGCTGCGCACCGGCTTCCGGATGATCCTGGAGGCGGAGCAGGACCTGGTGGTGGTGGGTGAGGCCGGGGACGGTCTGCAGGCGCTGGAGCAGGTGCGGGCGCTGCAGCCGGACGTGGTGCTGATGGACATCCGGATGCCGCGGATGGACGGGGTGGAGGCGACGCGGCAGATCACGGGTCCGGAGCGGAACGGGCCGGCGAAGGTGCTGGTGCTGACGACGTTCGATCTGGACGAGTACGTGGTGGAGGCGTTGCGGGCGGGGGCGAGCGGGTTCCTGCTGAAGGACGCTCCGGCCGATGAGCTGGTGCAGGCGATCCGGGTGGTGGCGGCGGGCGAGGCGATGCTGGCGCCGAGCATCACGCGGCGGCTGCTGGACAAGTACGCCGGTCATCTGCCGTCGGGTGAGGAGAGGGTCCCGGATGTGCTGGGGACGCTGACCGAGCGCGAGGTGGAGGTGCTGAAGCTGGTGGCGCGGGGGCTGTCGAACGCGGAGATCGCGGCGGACCTGTTCGTGAGTGAGACGACGGTGAAGACGCATGTGGGTCATGTGCTGACGAAGCTGGGTCTGCGCGACCGGGTGCAGGCGGCGGTGTACGCGTACGAGAGTGGTCTGGTGCGGCCGGGCGCGCAGTAGGCGCGGGGTCGCGCGGCCGGGAGACGCCTCCGCCCCGGCGCCCTTCGCGGGTGCCGGGGCGGAGGTGTGTCCGGGGCGGGTCAGCCCTTGCTGATCTCCCAGAAGCGGAAGACGGTGGAGGCGTCGAGGGACCACTGGAGGCCGGTGACGTTCTGGCGGGCGACGGCGTACTGCTTGCTCTGCCAGAGCGGGAGGATGGGGATCTCGTCGGCGACGATGTCCTGGAGGCGGGTGTAGTCCGGGTTGGCCGCGGTGCGGTCGGACTTGGTGGAGGTGGCGGGGATGATGGTCCCGCTGATCTCCTTGTTGTCGTAGTTGTTCATCAGGACGTTGTCGGGTCCGAAGAACGGCTGGGTGAAGTTGTCGGCGTCGGGGTAGTCGGGGACCCAGCCCTTGACGTAGACGCCGTACTTGCCGGCCTTGATGTCCTTTTCGTACTGCTCGAACTCGACGGACTTCACGTCGGCGTCGAACAGGCCGCTGTCGTTGAGCTGCTTGGCGATGACCTGGAACTGCTGGTCGGTGGAGGGGCCGTAGCGGGTCGGCGTGGAGTACAGCGTCAGCTTGATCTTGCCGGTGATGTTGGCGGCCTTGAGGACGGCCTTGGCCTTCTCGAGCTGGGGGCTGCCGCCGTAGCGGTCGAAGAAGGGGGTGGTGTGTCCGGCGATGCCGGCCGGGACGATCGAGTAGAGCGGGACGGCGGTGCCGGAGTAGACGTCCTTGACGAGGGCGTCGCGGTCGACGAGGTAGGCGATGGCCTTGCGGACGGGGAGCTTGCCGGCGACGGGGTCGTTGACGTTGAAGACCAGGTGCTGGACTTCGGCGCCGGTGCCCTGGACGACGTCGACCTTGTTGTCGCCGGTCTTGGTCGCGGCGAGGCCGGCGATGTCCTTGGCGGCGAGGCCGCGGAAGGCGAAGTCGACGTCGCCGCTCTCCAGGACGGTCTTGAGGCCGGCCTGGTCGCCGTTGAAGAACTTCAGCGTGACGCCGGTGTTCTTGGCCTTGGCCTTGCCGCTGTAGGAGTCGTTGACGGAGAAGTTGGCGCTCTTCTCGCTGAAGGAGTCCAGCTTGTAGACGCCGGAGCCGATGGCCTTGTTGTCGGTGCGGAGCTTGTCGGCCGGGTACTCGCTGTGGTCGACGATGGCGCCCGCGCCCGAGGCGATCTTGCTCGGGAAGGTCGCGTCGGGGGTCTTCAGCTTGAAGACGACGGTCTTCTCGTCGGGGGTGTCGATGCTCGCGATGGAGGAGAGCATGACGGCCGGGCCGCTCGGGTCGTTGATCTTCAGCGTGCGCTCGAAGGAGAACTTGACGTCCTTCGAGGTGAGGCTGTGGCCGTTGCTGAACTTCAGGCCGGAGCGCAGGGTGCACTTGAACACCTTGCTGTCGCCGCCCTCGAAGTTGCAGGCCTGCGCGGCGTCCGGCTCGGGCGTGGTGCCGCCCTTGGGGAAGCTCAGCAGCGACTGGAAGACGTTGTTGAAGAGCAGCCAGGAGCCCGGGTCGTAGCCGGACGCCGGGTCGGTGGACTTCACCTTGTCGGATATGCCCATGACCACGCCCTTGCCGTCGCCGGCGGCCGAGCCGTCCTGCGAACCGCAGCCGCTGAGCAGCGCGGCGGCCGTGGCCGCCCCGAGCGGGGCCACCAGCCACTGGTTACGTCTCTTCACGCGATGTCCTTCACAGTTCTTGTCTGATCCTTGCGCCGGCCTGCGACGTCCGCCGCCGGTTGCTGCCGGTCTCAGCCGCTGACGCCCCGGCCGAGTTCCCACAGCTGGAGGTCGGAGATGGCGTTGACCGACCATTCCACTCCGGTGATCCCGTCGCGGGCGGCGACGTACTGCTTGCCCTGCCACAGGGGCAGGACGGGCACGTCGTCGGCGACGATGTCCTGCATCTCCGTGATCGCGGGGACGGCGACGTTGCGGTCGGCGGCCTTGCGGGACTCGGGGATGAGCTTGGTGCGCACCGTGTTGTTGGCGTACGGCGTGCCCAGGAAGTTGTCCTGCTCCAGGAACGGGGCGAGGAAGTTGTCGGCGTCCGGGTAGTCGGGGAACCAGCCGAGCCCGTAGGCGGCGTAGTCGCCCTTCTTCTGGGCGGGGCGGAAGTCGGCCCACTCGTTGCCCTGGACGGTGATGTCGAACAGCTGGGTGGCGTTCAGCTGGGTCTTGAGGGCCTGGAACTCGGCCGCGGTGCCGTCGCCGTAGTGGTCGGTGGTGTAGTTCAGCGTCAGCTTGACGGGGGTTTTGATCCCGGCGGCCTTCAGCAGGTCGGCGGCCTTGGCGGTGTTGGCCTCGCCGTACTTGTTGAAGAAGGAGTTGACGTGGCCGGTGACCGTGGTGGGGACCAGTGAGTACAGGGGCTGCGCGGACTTGCCGTAGACCTTGGAGATGACGTTGCCCCGGTCGACGGCGGCGGCGAGGGCCTGGCGCACGGCCTTGTCCTTGACGGCCGGGGCGTCGGTGTTGAAGCCGATGTAGCGGATCTCCAGGCCCGGCATGGGGACGAGCCTGACGCCCTTGGGTGCCTTGGCGGAGAGCTCGGTGATCTGGGCCGGGGAGAGGGTGCGGGAGACCATGCTGATGGAGCCGTCGGAGAGCGCCTTGGTGGCCGCGGCCGAGTCGGGGAAGGTGCGCAGTTCGACCTTGTCGTTCTGCAGCTTGATGTCGCCCTTGTAGTTCGGGTTCTTGGTGAAGACGGCCCGGACCAGGTGGTTGTCCTTGACCTCGGGCTTCATCGTGTAGGGGCCGGAGCCGTCGACGGCGAAGCCGGTGCGGAGCTTCTTGGCGTCGTAGTTCTTCTCGCTGACGATGCCGGCCGCGGGGGTGGCGAGCTTGTACGGGAAGGTCGCGTCGGGGGTCTTCAGGTGGAAGACGACGGTGTCGGTTCCCTTGACCTCGACGGTGTCGAGGGTGGAGAGGAGGGAGGAGGGGCCGTTTTCGTCCTTTATGGCGCGGACCCGGTCGATGGAGAACTTGACGTCCTTGGCGGTGAGCGGGTCGCCGTCGGCGAACTTCAGGCCCGGCCGCAGGGTGCAGCGGTAGCTCTCGTTGTCGTTGTCGGTGAAGCGGCAGTCGGAGGCCGCTTCGGGGACGGGCTGGCCGCCGCCGCGCGGGGTGCGCATCAGGGTCTGGACGGTCTGGCGCAGGATGTTCCACGTCGTGGCGTCGTAGGCGTAGGCGGGGTCGAACGGGGCGGGGGCGTAGTCGGCTGCCTCGAACCGGTCGGTGGTGCCGACGACGATCGCTCCGGATCCTGCTCCGTTTCCGCTCGCGCTGCCGCATGCGGACAGCGCGGGGGTGAGCAGGCCTATCGCGGCCGTCAGCACCATGGTCTTGCGGTTCATGCTGGAAGTACTCCCTCACCCGGCACTTGTTAAGCGGCGTAGAGGGCACTTCGCGGCGGTCGCCCGTTCAGGGCGGAACGATCGGGCCGGTGTTTGACGATCGGTCCACGCGCGTGCCGGTGCAAGGGTGTGCGGCCGGTACGGCAGAGGTGCGTGCGGAGTGCCCGCGACGACATTAGTGGCCCGGGACGGGGTGGCTGGAACCAGCAGGAGTTGGGGCGTAATCGCACTGTGATGGGTGCGGACTGACCGCTTATGCCGGAGTCTTCGCAGATGGTGTCAGGAGATGATCAATCCGGACACATGGGAAGCCCTTGGAGCGTCGGGGCAGGTCCGGCGAAGGCTGCGCGGGTGACCAAAGTCACCCGCTCCGCCCACATCGCCGGGATGGAATTTCGGCCTCCGGACCCGGAGGCGGAAGATCCTTGCGCGGGAAGGAGGTCCCGCCCCCGTTTTGCGTCCGGCACGGACGGTGTGCGCCTAGTTCATCGGAGTGATGAGGGAGCGCAGGAAGCTCAGGTCCACGTCCTCCAGCGAGCGCACGATGGTCCGGCCCGGGGCGGGCTCGATCAGGCCCACGGAGGGCACGGCCACGACGCGGCAGCCGGCCGCTTCGGCGGCCGCCACCCCGGTGGCGGTGTCCTCGATGACGGCGCACCGCGAGGGGTGCGCGCCGAGGCTGCTCGCGGCGAACAGGTAGGGGTCGGGGTGGGGCTTGGTGCGGGGGACCTCGTCGCCGGCGACGGTCAGGTGGAAGCGGTCGCGGCCGAGGGTGAGCAGGACCTGGTCGATGACGCGGCGGTGGGAGGCGGAGACCAGGGCGGTGGGCACGTTGTGCCGGGCCAGCTCGCTCAGCAGCCGCTCGGCGCCGGGCATCATGGGGACCTGCTCGGCGATCCGGGCCTCGAAGCGCTCGTTGAGCAGGACGCTCAGTTCGGCGAGGCCGATGTCGGCGCCGGTCGCCTCGATGAGGAAGGAGGCGCTGCGGCTCATGGGGCCGCCGACGACCACGTCGCGCCAGGCCTCGTCGAGGCGATGGCCCAGTTCCTGGAAGATCTGCGCCTCGATCTCCCACCAGAACCCCTCGGTGTCGACGAGGGTGCCGTCCATGTCGAGCAGCACCGCCTGCAGGGCGTGCCCGTCGGCCGTGTGGACGACGGGAGCGGGAACGGTGCTGGTCATGCGTACGCCTCTCTCCGGGGACGACAAGGCCGGTCACCTCGGAACCGCGCGGGGCTTCCCCCTCGGGAACAGGTGACCGGCCTGTATGGGACCGACCAGTGTACGCCGGTCTGTGTCAGCGTGCGTTGAAATACTTCGCTTCGGGGTGGTGGATGACCAGAGCGTCGGTGGACTGCTCGGGGTGGAGCTGGAACTCCTCCGAGAGGTGGACGCCGATCCGCTCCGGCTCCAGGAGGGTGGCGATCTTCGCCCGGTCCTCCAGGTCGGGGCAGGCCCCGTAGCCGAGGGAGAAGCGGGCTCCCCGGTACTTGAGGTCGAACATGTCCTCGATGGCGGCCGGGTCCTCGCCGCCGAAGCCGAGCTCGGCGCGGACGCGGGCGTGCCAGTACTCGGCGAGGGCCTCGGCCAGCTGGACGGACAGGCCGTGCAGCTCCAGGTAGTCGCGGTAGGAGTCGGACTCGAACAGCTTGGCGGTGGCCTCGCCGATCTTCGAGCCGACGGTGACCACCTGGAGGCCGATGACGTCGGTCTCGCCGGACTCCTCCGGGCGGAAGAAGTCCGCGAGGCACAGGCGCCGGCCCCGGCGCTGGCGCGGGAAGGTGAAGCGGGTCCGCTCGTTGCCCTGCTCGTCCAGGATGATCAGGTCGTCGCCCTTGGAGACGCACGGGAAGTAGCCGTAGACCACGGCCGCTTCGAGGAGGTTCTCGGTGTGCAGCTTCTCCAGCAGGCCGCGCAGGCGCGGGCGGCCCTCGTTCTCGACGAGCTCCTCGTAGGTGGCGCCGCCGGCGCGGGCCTGCTTGAGGCCCCACTGGCCCTTGAACAGCGCGCCCTCGTCCAGCCAGGAGGCGTAGTCCTTGAGCGGGATGCCCTTGACCACGCGGGTCCCCCAGAAGGGCGGGGTGGGCACCGGGTTGTCGACGGCCACGTCGGAACGGCCGCCCGGCTGCTCGGGCTCCTCCACCTGGAGGGCGGGCGTGTCCCGCTTGGCGACGCGGCGCTGCTTGAGCTCGGGCAGGGTGGCGCCGGGGACGCCGCGCTTGACGGCGATCAGGGCGTCCATCAGCCGCAGGCCCTCGAACGCGTCGCGGGCGTAGCGGACCTCGCCCTCGTAGATCTCGTGGAGGTCCTGCTCGACATAGGCCCGGGTCAGGGCCGCGCCGCCCAGGATCACCGGGAAGTCGGCGGCCAGCTTGCGCTGGTTGAGCTCCTCCAGGTTCTCCTTCATGATCACGGTGGACTTCACCAGGAGCCCGGACATGCCGATCACATCGGCCTTGTGCTCCTGCGCGGCCTCCACGATCGCGGAAACCGGCTGCTTGATACCGATGTTCACCACGTTGTAGCCGTTGTTGGTGAGGATGATGTCCACCAGGTTCTTACCGATGTCATGGACATCACCGCGGACCGTGGCCAGCACGATCGTGCCCTTGCCCTCGTCGTCCGTCTTCTCCATATGCGGCTCCAGATAGGCCACCGCCGTCTTCATCACCTCGGCCGACTGGAGCACGAACGGCAACTGCATCTGCCCCGACCCGAACAGCTCACCAACGACCTTCATCCCCTCCAGAAGGGTGTCGTTGACGATGTCCAGCGCCGGACGGCCCGTCAGCGCCTCGTCGAGATCGGCCTCCAGACCGTTCTTCTCCCCGTCGATGATCCGCCGCCGCAGCCGCTCCTCCAGCGGCAGCGCAAGAAGCTCCTGCGCACGGCCGGCCTTCAGCGACTTCGTGTTGACCCCCTCGAACAGGGCCATCAGCTTCTGCAGCGGGTCGTAGTCACCCTCACGACGGTCATAGATCAAATCCAGAGCCGTGCTGACCTGCTCCTCGTCGAACCGCGCGATCGGCAGGATCTTCGACGCATGAACGATCGCCGAATCCAGACCCGCCTTCACACACTCGTCCAGGAACACCGAGTTCAGCAGCACACGAGCAGCCGGATTCAGACCGAACGAAATATTCGACAGACCCAGCGTGGTCTGCACCTGCGGATGACGCCGCTTGAGCTCACGGATCGCCTCGATCGTCGCGATCCCGTCCTTACGCGACTCCTCCTGACCCGTGCAGATCGTGAACGTCAGGGTGTCGATCAGAATGTCCGACTCACGGATACCCCAGTTCGACGTCAGGTCCCCGATCAGCCGCTCCGCGATCGCGACCTTGTGCTCGACCGTACGGGCCTGGCCCTCCTCGTCGATCGTCAGCGCGATCAACGCGGCACCATGCTCCCGCGCCAGCCGCGTCACCTTCGCAAAACGCGACTGCGGACCGTCACCGTCCTCGTAGTTCACCGAGTTGATGACCGCACGCCCGCCCAGCATCTCCAGACCCGCCTGGATCACCGGAACCTCGGTCGAGTCCAGCACGATCGGCAGCGTCGAAGCCGTCGCGAAACGCCCCGCCAGCTCCCGCATGTCCGCGACACCGTCACGGCCCACATAGTCCACACACAGGTCCAGCATGTGCGCGCCCTCACGGATCTGGTCCCGCGCCATCTCCACACAGTCGTCCCAGCGGCCCTCCAGCATCGCCTCACGGAACTTCTTCGACCCGTTCGCGTTCGTCCGCTCACCGATCGCCATGTACGAGGTGTCCTGCCGGAACGGCACCGTCTGATACAGCGAGGCCGCACCCGGCTCGGGGCGCGGGTCGCGCTCCACGACGGCGGCGCCCCTCACCCGCTCCACCACCTGCCGCAGATGCTCGGGAGTGGTGCCACAGCAACCGCCCACCAGCGACAGCCCGTACTCCCGCACGAACGTCTCCTGCGCATCCGCCAGCTCCGACGCCGACAGCGGGTAGTGCGCACCCTGCTTCGTCAGGACGGGCAGACCGGCGTTCGGCATGCACGACAGCGGGATGCGCGCGTTCCGCGCGAGATAGCGCAGGTGCTCGCTCATCTCCGCCGGACCGGTCGCACAGTTCAGACCGATCATGTCGATCCCCAACGGCTCCAGCGCCGTCAGCGCCGCCCCGATCTCCGAACCCAGCAGCATCGTGCCGGTGGTCTCGACGGTGACGGAGCAGATCAGCGGGACCGTGACGCCGAGGGCTTCCATGGCGCGGCGGGCGCCGATGATGGAGGACTTGGTCTGGAGGAGGTCCTGGGTGGTCTCGACGAGCAGCGCGTCGGCGCCGCCGGAGATCAGGCCTTCGGCGTTGACCTGGTAGGCGTCGCGGATCTGGGCGTAGGCGATGTGGCCGAGGGTGGGCAGCTTGGTGCCGGGGCCGATGGAGCCGAGGACCCAGCGCTGCTGTCCGGTGGAGGCGGTGAACTCGTCGGCGACCTGCCGGGCGATGCGGGCGCCGGCCTCGGAGAGCTCGAAGTTGCGTTCGGGGATGTCGTACTCGGCGAGGGCCGCGTAGTTCGCTCCGAAGGTGTTGGTCTCGACGCAGTCGACGCCCACCGAGAAGTACGCCTCGTGGACCGAGCGGACGATGTCGGGGCGGGTGACGTTCAGGACCTCGTTGCAGCCTTCGAGCTGCTGGAAGTCTTCCAGGGTGGGGTCCTGTGCCTGGAGCATGGTTCCCATGGCTCCGTCGGCGACGACCACGCGGGTCGCGAGCGCCTCTCGGAGGGCATCGGCCCGGGTCTGGGTGTCTGCGGGCGGGTTCGGCAACGAGGCCATGGTTGAGCTCCCTGGGATGCGACGGCTGTCGGCTTTGCGCCCCCGCTGTGTCAGGGGTGCACGCGGTCAGGGTAACCGCGCGGCACCCGCCCCGGTGAGGGCGTCCCACGTGGCGGACTGCATTCTGTGCCCGGGAGTCGCACGGACGGGTGCCCTGGTCGGCGGCACACCGGGAAACACCCAAGCATGCACGAGGTCGGCATCGACCGATAGTGTTCGGCATGGTCGAACTACGTCAGCAGGAGGCTGCGCGATGGCACGGAACATCCAGTCGCTCGAACGAGCCGCTGCGATGCTGCGGCTCCTGGCCGGCGGGGAGCGCCGGCTGGGCCTGTCGGACGTGGCGTCCGCCCTGGGCCTGGCCAAGGGCACGGCCCACGGGATCCTGCGCACCCTGCAGGCCGAGGGCTTCGTGGAGCAGGACCCGGCTTCGGGGCGCTACCAGCTGGGCGCCGAGCTGCTGCGGCTGGGCAACAGCTACCTGGACGTGCACGAGCTGCGCGCCCGCGCGCTGGTGTGGACGGACGACCTGGCCCGGGCGAGCGGCGAGAGCGTCTACGTGGGCGTGCTGCACAAGAGCGGGGTGCTGATCATGCACCACGTGTTCCGGCCCGACGACAGCCGGCAGGTGCTGGAGGTCGGGGCCATGCAGCCGCTGCACTCCACGGCCCTGGGCAAGGTGCTGTCGGCCTACGACCCGGTGGCGCACACGGAGGCCCTGGACGCGGAGCGGGAGGCCTTCACCCCGCGCACGGTGACCGACGCGGCGGGCTTCGAGGAGGTCCTGGACCTGACGCGGGCCCGCGGGTGGGCGGCGGACGTGGAGGAGACCTGGGAGGGCATCGCCTCGGTGGCGGCGCCGATCCACGACCGGCGGCGCATGCCGGTGGGCGCGGTGGCCGTCGCGGGCGCCGTGGAGCGCGTGTGCGGGGAGTCCGGGGAGCCTCGTGCGGCCCTGGTGGCCTCCGTGCGGGACTGCGCCCGGTCGGTTTCGCGCGACCTCGGAGCGGGCCGGTTCTGAGCTTGACCTGATCCCTTTGGTCCACCCCTTGGCCGCTTTGGGCGCCATTCGGGTGGACCTCTTCGTTTCCGGACCGGCCATTGGCCGGATTTGGGCGATCGTACCGAGTGGTAACGATCCGGTTCTTTGACCTGGTCAGGCCTTGACGCGTTCTGAACCCAGGCGGAAAACTGCCGTTCATCGGTCGGCATTGTCGAACACCTACCGGCAATACGCGTTAGGCTAGGGCGAGGCCATGGACCGGTGAAGCACTCACCGAGTGCGCGGACCCACCGGAGGGACCCGGTGTCCGCCCACCCCTGGACGTAAGACAAAGGAGTCGCGGGTGTCCAGCTCCGACATCTTCATCGGCGAGACCATCGGTACCGCCCTGCTCACTCTGCTCGGCGGCGGCGTGTGCGCCGCCCTCACGCTCAAGAGCTCCAAGGCCCGCGGCGCGGGCTGGCTCGCGATCACCTTCGGGTGGGGCTTCGCCGTCCTGATCGCCGCCTACGTCTCCGCGCCGCTCTCCGGCGCGCACCTGAACCCGGCGGTCACCGTCGGCATAGCCGTGAAGACCGGCGAGTGGGGCGACGTCCCCGTCTACCTCGCGGGCCAGCTGCTCGGTGCCATGCTCGGCGCGGTCCTGATGTGGATCACCTACTACGGCCAGTTCCGCGCGCACCTGGCGGACCCGGAGAACATCAAGGACGCCAAGCTCGGTCCCGAGGACCCGCACCCGCACGACGTCGCCGGCCCGGTGCTCGGGATCTTCTCCACCGGCCCCGAGATCCGCAACGTGGTCCAGAACATGGCCACGGAGATCATCGGCACCTTCGTCCTCGTCCTCGCGATCCTGACCCAGGGCCTCCAGGGCGACGGCAAGGGCCTCGGCGTCATCGGCGTCCTGATCACCTCCTTCGTGGTCGTCGGCATCGGCCTCTCCCTCGGCGGCCCGACCGGCTACGCCATCAACCCGGTCCGCGACCTCGGTCCCCGCATAGTCCACTCCCTGCTCCCGCTGCCCAACAAGGGCGGCTCGGACTGGGGCTACTCCTGGATCCCGGTGCTCGGCCCGCTCGTCGGTGCCGCGCTCGCCGGCGGTCTGTACAACATCGCGTTCGCCTGATCAGCTTCGGCCGCGTTCGTAAGATCCGCACCGCCCTCCTGATTCCGCCTACTCAACAGACCTGCCAGGAGCAGCCACCATGACCAGCAGCACCGGCCCCTTCATCGCCGCGATCGACCAGGGCACCACCTCCTCCCGCTGCATCGTCTTCGACCGCGACGGCCGCATCGTCGCCGTCGACCAGAAGGAGCACGAGCAGATCTTCCCGAAGCCGGGCTGGGTCGAGCACGACGCCACCGAGATCTGGACCAACGTCCAGGAGGTCGTCGCCGGCGCCATCGCCAAGGCCGAGATCACCGCCGCCGACGTCAAGGCCGTCGGCATCACCAACCAGCGCGAGACCACCGTCCTGTGGGACAAGAACACCGGCGAGCCGGTGCACAACGCGCTGGTCTGGCAGGACACCCGCACCGACGCCCTGTGCAAGGAGCTCGGCCGCAACGTCGGCCAGGACCGCTTCCGCCGCGAGACCGGCCTGCCGCTGGCGAGCTACTTCGCCGGCCCGAAGGTCCGCTGGCTGCTCGACAACGTCGAGGGCCTGCGCGAGCGCGCCGAGGCCGGGGACATCCTCTTCGGCACCATGGACTCCTGGGTCATCTGGAACCTCACCGGTGGCGCCCAGGGCGGTGCGCACGTCACGGACGTCACCAACGCCTCGCGCACCATGCTGATGAACCTGCACACCCTGGCGTGGGACGAGAAGATCGCCGAGTCGATGGGCGTCCCGCTCAACGTGCTCCCCGAGATCAAGTCCTCCGCCGAGGTCTACGGCCACGTCAAGGACGGCGTCCTCGCCGGTGTCCCGGTCGCCTCGGCGCTCGGTGACCAGCAGGCCGCCCTCTTCGGCCAGACCTGCTTCGCCGAGGGCGAGGCCAAGTCCACCTACGGCACCGGCACGTTCATGCTGATGAACACCGGCGACAAGATCATCAACTCCTACAGCGGCCTGCTGACCACGGTCGGCTACCAGATCGGCGACCAGAAGCCGGTCTACGCCCTGGAGGGCTCCATCGCCGTCACCGGCTCGCTCGTCCAGTGGATGCGCGACCAGATGGGCCTGATCAAGTCCGCGGCCGAGATCGAGACCCTGGCCTCCTCCGTCGAGGACAACGGCGGCGCCTACTTCGTACCGGCCTTCTCCGGCCTGTTCGCCCCGTACTGGCGCTCCGACGCCCGCGGTGTGATCGCCGGCCTCACCCGGTACGTCACCAAGGCGCACATCGCCCGTGCCGTCCTCGAGGCCACCGCCTGGCAGACCCGAGAGATCACCGACGCCATGACCAAGGACTCCGGCGTCGAGCTGGCGGCCCTCAAGGTCGACGGTGGTATGACCTCCAACAACCTGCTGATGCAGACGCTCTCCGACTTCCTGGACGCCCCCGTGGTCCGTCCGATGGTCGCCGAGACCACCTGCCTCGGCGCCGCCTACGCCGCCGGCCTGGCCGTCGGCTTCTGGCCGGACACCGACGCCCTGCGCGCCAACTGGCGCCGCGCGGCGGAGTGGACCCCGCGGATGCCCGCCGAGCAGCGGGACCGCGAGTACAAGAACTGGCTCAAGGCCGTCGAGCGGTCCATGGGCTGGATCGACGACGAGAACGCCGGCTGACCGCACCAGCTGTCGAAATGACGAGGAGCTGAAGAGACATGAGCACCCTGCAGAGCGTCCCCGCACTGGGCACGCACCCGACCGCCGGCTCGAACCCGAGCCGCGCCGAGACCCGTGAGCAGCTGGCGAAGGCCACGTACGACCTGCTGGTCATCGGCGGTGGAATCCTGGGCACCTCGGTGGCCTGGCACGCCGCGCAGTCGGGTCTGCGGGTCGCCATGGTGGACGCCGGCGACTTCGCCGGCGCCACCTCCTCCGCCTCCTCCAAGCTCGTCCACGGCGGTCTGCGCTACCTGCAGACCGGCGCGGTCAAGCTGGTGGCCGAGAACCACCACGAGCGGCGGGTGCTGGCCAAGGACGTGGCCCCGCACCTGGTCAACCCGCTCACCTTCTACCTGCCGGTCTACAAGGGCGGCCCGGTGGGTGCGGCCAAGCTGGGCGCGGGCGTCTTCGCCTACTCCGCCCTCTCGGCCTTCGGCGACGGCATGGGCAAGGTCATATCCCCGGCCCGTGCCGTCGCCGACAACCCCGGTCTGAAGACCGACAACCTCAAGGCCGTCGCGGTCTACTACGACCACCAGATGAACGACTCCCGCGTCGCCGTGATGACGGTGCGCGCGGCCGTCGAGTCGGGTGCGGTCGTCCTCAACCACGCCGAGGTCACCGGCCTGCGCATGACGCGCGGCCGGGTCTCGGGTGCCGAGCTCAAGGACCGCCTCGACGGCACCGAGTTCGGCGTCGACGCCCGCGTCGTGCTCAACGCCACCGGCCCGTGGGTGGACCACCTGCGGCGCATGGAAGACAAGCACGCGCTGCCGTCGATCCGCCTCTCCAAGGGCGCGCACATCGTCATGAAGCGCAAGTCGCCGTGGAAGGCCGCCATGGCCACCCCGATCGACAAGTACCGCATCACCTTCGCCCTGCCGTGGGAGGACCAGCTCCTGCTCGGCACCACCGACGAGGTGTACGAGGGCGACCCGGCGGACGTGCGCGCCACCGAGAAGGACATCCAGCAGATCCTGGACGAGGCCGCCTTCTCGATCAAGGACGCCGACCTCGACCGCTCCCTGATGACGTACGCCTTCGCCGGCCTGCGCGTGCTGCCCGGCGGCCCCGGCGGCGTCGAGAAGGCCAAGCGCGAGACGGTCGTCACCGAGGGCGCGGGCGGCATGCTGTCCGTCGCCGGCGGCAAGTGGACCACGTACCGCCACATCGGCCGCGTGGTCATGGACAAGCTCGCCAAGCTCCCCGGCAGCCCGCTGACCGATGACATGGAGCCGGTGAAGTCCCTCGTGCGCCGCGTCCCGCTGCCCGGTGTCGCCAACCCGAACGCCGTCGCGCACCGCCTGCTCGTGGACCACGAGCCCGGCGCCCGGATGGACCCGCTGACCGCCCGCCACCTGGCCTCGCACTACGGCTCGCTGGCCTTCGACATCGCCCGCCTGGCGAACGAGGACCCGGCGCTCGCCGAGCGCATCCACCCGGACGGCCCGGAGATCTGGGCGCAGGTCGCCTACGCCCGTGACCACGAGTGGGCCGAGACCGCGGACGACGTGCTGCGCCGCCGTACGACGGTGACCATCCGCGGCCTGGACGACGAGTCCGTACGGGCCCGCGTCGAGGAGATGCTGGCCCGCAAGGCATAGCTCGTACGCAGGTGGGGAAGAGGGGCGGTTCCGAGGGGAACCGCCCCTCTGTCGTGGACTGTGGCGGCCGACCCCACAAGGCTTAGGCTTTCCCACGTACACAAGGAACTTCGGAAGGAGACCTGGGTGATCGAGCTTGAGGGCGTGCCCGAGCTGATCGACCCGGTCATGGTGGCCGCGTTCGAGGGCTGGAACGACGCGGGTGACGCCGCCTCCGGTGCGGTGGCGCACCTGGACCGGGAGTGGAAGGGCGAGGTCTTCGCGGCGCTCGACGCCGAGGACTACTACGACTTCCAGGTCAACCGGCCGACGGTGTTCCTGGAGCACGGGGTCAGGAAGATCACCTGGCCGACGACGCGGCTGTCGGTGGTCCGGATCGGCGGGGCGAAGCCGCGCGACCTGGTGCTGGTGCGGGGCATCGAACCGTCCATGCGGTGGCGGTCGTTCTGCAACGAGCTGCTGGGTTTCGCGCACGAGCTGGGCGTGGAGATGGTCGTCATCCTCGGCGCGCTCCTCGGGGACACCCCGCACACCCGGCCGGTGCCGGTCAGCGGGGTGACGTCGGACCCCGACCTGGCGCGGACGATGGACCTGGAGGAGACCAAGTACGAGGGCCCGACGGGGATCGTGGGCGTGCTCCAGGAGGCCTGCACGCACGCGGGGGTCCCGGCGGTGTCGCTGTGGGCGGCGGTGCCGCACTACGTGTCGCAGCCGCCGAACCCGAAGGCGACGCTGGCGCTGCTGAACCGGCTGGAGGACCTGATCGACATCAGGATCCCCCTCGGGGAACTGCCGGAGGACGCGCGGGCGTGGCAGCTGGGGGTGGACCAACTGGCCGCCGAGGACAGCGAGGTGGCGGAGTACGTCCAGACGCTGGAGGAGGCGCGGGACACGGCGGACCTCCCGGAGGCGTCCGGGGACGCCATCGCGCGGGAGTTCGAGCGGTACCTGCGGCGACGGGACCCTTCGTCTGCCGACGGGCCGGGGGACGGGTCGTACCTGCGGGACACGTCTGCGGGGCCGCGGGCGTCGAAGCGGAAGCCGGAGCCTTCTGCGGAGGAGCCTCCGGCTGCGCCGCCGGAGCCGGATGAGCCGGATGAGCCGGGGGACGACTCCCCCGAGGCCCCGCAGGCGTAGCCGTCCGGGAGGGCGGGCGGGGTGCGGCTGCCGCTGCGCGGAGCGGTCCCCTACCCGCCCTTCCACCGTTCCCAGGGGGCTCCGCCCCCAGACCCCCGCGCCTCAAACGCCGGCGGGGCTCTGTCTGGCCCCGCCGGCGTTTGAGGCTACAGCGCTACGCCCAGGAGGGCGTCCACCGTGCGGGAGACGAGGCCGGGGGCCGTCTCGTCCGTTTCGTCGGAGGCGAGCTGCCGCTCGACCCAGCGGTCCACCGCCGCGAGGGCGGCAGGGGCGTCCAGGTCACGGGCCAGGGCCTCGCGGACCTCCTCCACCAGCGAATCGGCGGGAACGCCGTCCGGGCGGGAGACCGCCGCGCGCCAGCGCGCCAGGCGGGCCTCCGCCTCGGCGAGGACGGCGTCCGTCCACTCCCAGTCCGCCCGGTAGTGGTGCGACAGCAGCGCCAGGCGGATGGCGGCCGGGTCCACGCCGGCGCGCCGCAGGGCCGAGACGAAGACCAGGTTGCCCTTGGACTTCGACATCTTCTCGCCGTGCAGGGCGACCATGCCCGCGTGGACGTACGCCTTGGCCATCGGGAACTCGCCCGTCAGCGCGTGCGCGTGGGAGGCGCCCATCTCGTGGTGCGGGAAGGCGAGGTCGGAGCCGCCGCCCTGGATGTCGAAGCCCATGCCCAGGTGTTCCAGGGCGATGGCCACGCACTCGATGTGCCAGCCCGGCCGGCCGGGCCCCAGCGAGGCGCCGTCCCAGCTCGGGTCGCCCGGGCGGGCGGCCATCCACAGCATCGGGTCCAGGGGGTTCTTCTTGCCCGGGCGGTCCGGGTCGCCGCCGCGCTCCGCGGACAGCAGCCGCATCGCCTGGGCGTCGAGGTGGGAGACCCCGCCGAAGTGCGGGTCGGACTCCACCGAGAAGTAGATGTCGCCCTCGAGTTCGTACGCGGCGCCCGCGTCGCGGAGCCGCTCGACCAGCGGCACGATGCCGGGTATGGCCTCGACGGCGCCGATGTAGTGCTGCGGGGGCAGCATCCGCAGGGCGGTCATGTCCTCGCGGAAGAGGGCGGTTTCGCGCTCCGCGAGCTCGGTCCAGTCGTGCCCGTCGCGCAGCGCCCGCTCCAGCAGCGGATCGTCCACGTCCGTGACGTTCTGGACGTAGTGGACCTGGCGCTTGTTGTCGAGCCACACGCGCTGAACGAGGTCGAACGCGTTGTAGGTCGCCGCGTGACCGATGTGGGTCGCGTCGTACGGAGTGATTCCGCAGACGTAGAGGCGGGCGACGGGACCGGGGTCGACGGTGACCGTCGCCCGGGTCGCGGTGTCGTGGATCTGGAGGTCGCGGCCCTTGCCGGGCAGGGCGGGGACCTCAGAAGCGGGCCAGGCATGCATGCTTCGAGCCTAACCGGACGACTGTTCCGGAAACGAATGGGAGCAGCACTGTTGGCTTGATCGCCACCCTTGCGCTTTGGCCGGATCTGTGCGTCTGTCCTCTTCGGGCGTCCGCCCTGCTCAGACGGGCGGCCAGGGGATCGACGGCCACTGCCCGGAGGGCTTGGGGTGCGTCCCGCTGCGCAGCAGGAAGGCGACACGGGCCCGTACGGCGGCCAGCTCTGCGGGGGTGATCAGTTCGGCCAGCCGGGCGGTCAGCGGGGCGTCCTCGGCCAGCTGGGCCTCCAGGGAGGTCAGCACGGAGCGCGCCTCACCGGTCAGCGGCTCCCCCGCCCAGCCCCAGAGCAGGGTGCGGAGCTTGTCCTCGGAGTGGAAGGTCACACCGTGGTCGATCCCGTAGAGGCGGCCGTCGGGCGCGGGGAGCAGGTGGCCGCCCTTGCGGTCACCGTTGTTGATCACGGCGTCGAGGACGGCGAGCCGGCGCAGCCTGGGGTCGTCGGCGTGGACGAGCAGGGCCGTGCGGCCCTCCCCGACCTCGGCGAGGGCGACCGCCTTCCAGCCCTCCCCGGCCTCCTCGCCCTCCACGAGCGCGAGCAGCTGCGGCTCCGGCTGTTCTCCGGCGTCGATCCAGTGCTGCACCATGCCCTCTCCGTAGGGGCCGTCGCGCAGCACGGTGGTGGGCACGAGCCCCCATCCGGTGGCCTCGGAGACGAGGTAGGCGGCGCGCTCGCGCCGGGCGAGGTTGCCGTCGGGGAAGTCCCACAGCGGCCGCTCGCCCTTGACGGGCTTGTAGACGCACTCGGCGCTGCGGCCCTCGTAGGCCACGGTGCACAGCAGCACGGCGTTGGACGCCTCGGCGATGCGGCCGCGGACGGTGAGCTCACCGCGGGTGAGCAGCTCCTCTATCGGGGTCACGCCGCTCACACCTGACGCCGGTACCCGTTCTGGCGGGGGCACACGTGCCCCTCGGGGTCCAGGGGCAGGCTGCACAGCGGGCACGGCGGGCGGCCGGCGTTGACCACGTCCAGGGCCCGCTTGGCGAAGGCCCGCGCCTGGGCGCCGGAGAGCCGTACGCGCAGCATGGGCGGGCCGTTCTCCTCGTCCTGGAGGAGCCGCTCCTCGGCCTCTGCCAGGTCCTCCTCGGAGTCGGCGTCGAGTTCGACGAGCGCCTGGGCCTCGACGATCATGCGCTGCTGTTCGCCGTCCCAGGCCAGCGCCATGGTGCCGACGCGGAACTCCTCCTCGACGGGGACGTCCAGCGGTGCGGTGTCGGCGGCTTCGGCGGAGGCGACGGCGGGGACGGGGGCGTTGCCCCCGGTGCGGCGCACGACCTCGTCCAGCAGCTCGTCCATCCGCTCGGCCAGCGCCGCGACCTGCGTCTTCTCCAGGGAGACGCTGGTGACGCGGGGGCCCTGGGAGGCCTGGAGGAAGAAGGTGCGACGTCCAGGCAGACCGACGGTGCCCGCCACGAAGCGGTCCGGCGGGTCGTAAAGGAACACCTGACGGGGCACGACCGGTCTCCAAGTCTGGGGCGGGGGCAGGGCTGCGCAGTTGTGTTGGCCCTGCCACCCTACTGCGCCGTCCGATCAGGCCGCGCCCGCGCCGCCGCCCACGACGGCGTTGCCGCCGCCCTCGGCCGCGCTCTCCGCGGGCGGCGCCGCGGCCGGGATCAGCGGGGCGAAGTCGCCGGTGTCGCCGAGGCGCAGCAGGAAGGGCCTGGTGGGGGTGTAGCGGATCGCGGTGACCGAGCAGGGGTCGACGTGGATGCGCTGGAAGAGGTCGAGGTGCATGCCGAGGGCGTCGGCGACGACGGACTTGATGATGTCGCCGTGGGAGCACATCAGGAAGACGGCGTCGGCGCCGTGCTCCTCCTCGATCCGCGCGTTCCACTCGCGGACGGCCTCCACGGCGCGGTTCTGCATGGCACGCATGGACTCGCCGCCGGGGAAGGCGGCGGCCGAGGGGTGCTGCTGGACGATCTTCATGAGGGGTTCGTCGCCGAGTTCGGAGAGCTTGCGGCCCGACCAGTCGCCGTAGTGGCACTCCCCGATCCGCTCGTCGGTGTGCAGGGGCAGGCCGGGGCGGGCGGCGAGCAGCGGGGCCAGGGTCTCCCGGCAGCGCTGGAGCGGGCTGCACACGGCGGCGGCGAGGGGCACTCCGTCGAGTCGTCCGGGCAGCGCGGCGGCCTGCCCGGCGCCCCGCTCGTCGAGGGCGACCCCGGGGGTCCAGCCGGCGAGCAGACCGGCGGTGTTGGCGGTGGACCGCCCGTGTCGTACGAGGATCAGCGTGGCCATGGGGGCCAGCCTAAGCGGTGCGGCCGACGTGCGGGCGGGCGCCGGTGGGGGAAGAATGCCCCGCGTGATTGTGGACTGCGCGATGTACCGTGACGGCCGGCGCTCCGAGGCCCCGGGCGACCTCTCGGAGGCCCTGGCGCAGGCGCGCGCGGTGGGGGACGCCTTCCTGTGGATCGGCATGTACGAGCCGACGGAGGAGGAGTTCGCCCACGTCAGCCATGAGTTCGGGCTGCACAGGCTGGCGGTGGAGGACGCGCTGACCGCGCACCAGCGGCCGAAGCTGGAGGTGTACGACGACTCGCTGTTCGTCGTCCTCAAGCCGGTCATGTACGACGACGACGCGGACACGGTGACCACGGGCGAGCTGATGCTGTTCATCGGCGACTCGTTCGTGGTGACCGTCCGGCACGGCGAGGGCGCGGCGCTGGCGGCCGTGCGGCGGCGGCTGGAGCACGAGCCGGGGGTGCTGCGGCACGGGCCCACGGCGGTGCTGTACGCGGTGTCCGACGCGGTGGTGGACCACTACATCGAGGTGGCGGCCGAGCTCCAGGCGGACCTGGAGGAGCTGGAGGCGGAGGTCTTCGCGCCGAACGTCACGGACACGAAGAACACCGCGGCCCGGATCTACGGGTTCAAGCGGCAGGTGCTGGAGTTCCGCCGGGCGACGAGCCCGCTGCTGCAGCCGATGGACCGGCTGGCCTTCGGGGACGTGCCGTTCGTGCACGACCACGCCAGGCCGTTCTTCCGGGACGTCGCCGACCACCTGACGAAGGCGAACGAGTACGTCGAGGGCCTGGACCGGCTGCTGTCGGACGCGCTGGCCGCGCACCTGGCGCAGATGGGGGTCCGGCAGAACGACGACATGCGCAAGATCTCCGCGTGGGCGGCCATGGCGGCCGTGCCGACGATGGTCGCGGGGATCTACGGGATGAACTTCGACCACATGCCGGAGCTGCGGGAGTGGTGGGGCTATCCGGTGGTGCTGCTGCTGATGGTGGGCCTGTGCCTGGGGCTGCACCGGATGTTCAAGCGGCGCGGCTGGCTGTGAGGGCCGCGGCCCGGCTCAGGCGAGGCCGGGCGCGGGGGCGGGCCGGCCGCCGAGCGGGTTCGCGCGCTCGGGCGCGCGCAGTGCGATCATGCGGTGCCAGCCGCTGAAGCGCTCGTACGCGTACATCCCGCGGATGCCGGCGGCGAGCGCGGCCGCCTTGGGGGCGGGCCAGCGCAGCAGCCGGCCCATGTGGTCCATGACGGCGAGGCTGACGTCCCGGTAGACGCCGATCTCGGCGAGGGCGCTGTCGCGCAGGACCCGCTGGATGGTCCGGCCGTGGCCCTCGCGGGCCAGGCGCAGCAGTTCCTCGTGGCAGTAGGCGAGGTGGTTGTCCTCGTCGTGGCTGATCACCCTGATGGCCTTGCCGACCTCGGGGTGGTCGCCGAAGTGGCGCAGGAGCATGTCCATCTGGTCGGCGGCGCGCTGTTCGGTGACCCGGCTGTGCGCGAGGTAGACGACGATGTCCTCCTCGCTCAGCGGCTCGTCGCGGCGCAGTTTCTCGTGGGCGAGGCCGATGCCGCGGCCTTCGAGGAGCATGGTGTAGTCGGTCTCGGGCGGGACGGGCACGGCGGGCAGGCCGCGCTTGCGCAGCAGGGCGCGGAAGATCCGGCCGTGTTTGTCCTCGTCGGCGCCGTGCCGGACGATCTTGGGCGCGAGGTCGCGCATGCCGTCGGGGACGAGGGCGGCGATCCTGGCGTTCTCCCAGCCGCCCTGCGACTCCCCGCCGGCGGCGATGGAGCAGAACAGCTGGAAGGAGGCGTCGTCGTCGACGATCTCCTGGAACAGGCTGCGTGCGGAGAGCATGGAACGAGTCAAATGCGGATGGAGCGGGCGGGCAACCGTGGGGTGCCGCGACTCGCCCGAATGAACGAAACCGCGGACCGTACCGCGGGGCGTAACCCCGCGGGCCGGCCGGGCGTTGTTCGCTG
The DNA here is from genome assembly GCF_003634815.1 of Streptomyces sp. 3211.6. NCBI lineage: Bacteria > Bacillati > Actinomycetota > Actinomycetes > Kitasatosporales > Streptomycetaceae > Streptomyces > Streptomyces sp. 3211.6. The sequence continues at coordinate 1,910,714 of NZ_RBXC01000001.1, forward strand.
TGTCGGCCGTGGCGGGGAAGACCCCCCGAGCCCCCACCACGGCCGCTGACCCCTCTCCGACGCCGCCCCGCACCGCCGCGCGGGCTTCGGGCGGCCGCGCGGGAGCCCGCCCGGCGGTGGCCGGGGGAGGCTCCGTCCGACGGCCGCCGGGGCGGCCCGTGCGCGTCAGGCCAGGCCGGCCAGCTCCAGGGCCTCGGTGCCGGCCCGCAGGGCGGTGAGCCGCTCGTCCAGGGTGAACCCGGCGGGGGCGAGCGTGAGGGTGGTGACCCCGGCACCGGCGTAGGCCCGCATCCGGTCGGCGATGCGCTCCACCGAGCCGAGCAGGGTGGTGGAGTCGATCAGCGAGTGCGGAACGGCGGCCGCCGCGCCCGTCTTGTCGCCGCCCAGGTACTTGGCCTGGATCTCGGCGGCCTCCTTCTCGTACCCCATCCGCTGGGCGAGCTGGTTGTAGAAGTTCTGCTTCGGGCTGCCCATGCCGCCGACGTACAGGGCGGTGTAGGGGCGGAACATGTCCGCGAGGGCGGTCACGTCCTCGCCGACGGCCAGCGGCACGGTGGGGCAGACGTCGAAGCCGTCCATGGTCAGTCCGGCCTTCGCGCGGCCCGCGCGGATGTGGCGCAGGGCCGTCTCCTCCAGGTGCTCGGCGGCCGGGAAGATCAGCAGGGCGCCGTCGGCGATCTCGCCGGTCTGCTCCAGGTTCTTGGGGCCGATGGCGGCGATGTAGAGCGGGATGTGCGGGCGCTCGGGGTGCACGGTGAGCTTGAGCGGCTTGCCGGGGCCGCCGGGCAGCGGCAGGGTCCAGTGCTCGCCGTCGTAGCTGAGGCGCTCGCGGCTCATGGCCTTGCGGACGATGTCCACGTACTCGCGGGTGCGGGCGAGGGGCTTGTCGAACTTGACGCCGTACCAGCCCTCGGAGACCTGGGGGCCGGAGACGCCGAGGCCCAGACGGAAGCGGCCCTTGGTGAGGGAGTCCAGGGTGGCGGCGGTCATGGCGGTCATCGCGGGCTGGCGGGCCGGGATCTGGAAGATGGCCGAGCCGACGTCGATCCGCTCGGTCTGGGCGGCGACCCAGGCCAGTACGGTCGCCGCGTCGGAGCCGTAGGCCTCGGCCGCCCAGCAGACGTCGTAGCCGAGGCGGTCGGCCTCCTGGGCGACGGCGAGGTTGTCGGCGTCCATGCCCGCACCCCAGTAGCCGAGATTGATGCCGAGCCGCATGTGTCGTCCCCTTACGATGTGCCGGTTTACCGATCAGTAACGTAGGTCTGCGCAGGGACTCTAGCGCGCCCGACGGCCTCGCGGCAGTGCCCCAGTAGTCTCAGCGCTCATGGAGCAGAGGCATCTCGGCCGCACCGGACTGCGCGTCTCCCGGATCGGCCTCGGCACCCTGACCTGGGGCCGCGACACCGGCGAGGAAGCCGCCGCCGAGCAGTTGAAGACGTTCTGGGAGGCGGGCGGCACGCTGGTCGACACGGCCGACGTGTACGCAGGCGGGGAGTCGGAGTACCTTCTGGGGCGGCTGGTGGGCTCCCTCGTACCGCGCCGGGACCTGGTGATCGCGACCAAGGCGGGCAGCGTCCCGGACCCCGACAGGCGTTTCAACGGCTCGCGCGGACACCTGCTGGCTGCCCTGGACGACTCCCTGGACCGGCTGGGCACCGACCACGTGGACCTGTGGCAGGTCCACGCCTTCGACCCGCAGACCCCCCTCGACGAGACCCTTCAGGCGCTGGACCTGGCGGTGGCCAGCGGGCGGGCCCGCTACGCCGGGGTGTCGAACTTCAGCGGCTGGCAGCTGGCGAAGGCGGCGACCTGGCAGCTCGCGGCGCCGGGGGTACGGACCCGGCTGGCCTCGACGCAGATGGAGTACTCCCTCCTCCAGCGGGGCGTCGAACGGGAGGTCCTGCCGGCGGCCCTGGACCTCGGGGTGGGCCTGCTCCCCTCCTCCCCGCTCGGCCGGGGGGTCCTCACCGGCAAGTACCGCGAGGGCACCCCGGCGGACTCCCGGGGCGCGTCGGCCTCGCTCGCGGCGTTCGTGGAGCCGTACCTGGACGAGGCGGCGGGCCGGATCGTGGACGCGGTCGTCACCGCCGCCCAGGGCCTCGCGGTCACCCCGGTCCAGGTGGCCCTGGCCTGGGTCCGCGACCGTCCCGGGGTCGCCGCCCCCATCGTCGGCGCCCGCACGTCGGCGCAGCTCGCGGCGGCGCTGTCGGTGGAGGCCCTTAGTCTTCCGGAGGAGATCCGCCGGGCGCTGGACGACGTATCCGCACCCGTGCACCGCTACCCCGACCAGGACTGGAGCACGCTGTGAGCACGGACCCCGAGACGACGCCCGAGGCCACGACCCCGGGGGCGCAGCCGGAGGCCTCCGGCGCACCCGGGGCCCAGGAGCGGCCCGGCGCGGACCGCGCCGAGGCCGGACCGGACGAGGGGGCGGGAGCGGAGCCCCTGGTTTCGGGAGGGGACGGGGAGGGGGACGACACCACAGGCCCCGGAGCGGAGGCCTCCTCTGCCGAGGGCACCGGCGAGGCGGAGCCCGGGGCGGAGGCCCCCACCGCCGAGCGCCCCTCCGAGGCGGAACCCGAAGCGGAGGCCCCCACCGCCAAGCGCCCCTCCGAGGCGGAGCCCGGAGCGGAGGCCCCCACCGCCGAGGGCACCGGCGAGGCGGCGGCCCCTTCGGACGGGGCCGGGGCCGAGCAGGCGGCGGCGCCGGGGCTGAGCGAGGCTCAGGCCGAGCTGGCCGCGCAGCGGATCGAGCGGGAGCGGATCGCGCGGCGCAAGGCCGAGCGGGACCACCCCGTCGACGCGGGCGGCAAGCTCAGCGGCCGGGCGGCCGACCTGCTGGCCGCCGTGCGGGCCGTGGAGAGCGGAGCCAAGGCGCCCGCCCTCACCTTCGACGAGGCCCCGCCCGCACCCCGCCGCCCCGCCCCCGCTCCCCCGCAGCCGCGCCCGCAGGCCCCGGCCCGGACCGCCGGCGACGCCGGGGCCGTCCGGGCCGTGCTGGCGCGCGGCGGGGCCCCGGAGGCACTGGCCGGGCCGGCCGCCGAGGTCCTCGGGGAGGGCGCGGCCGAGCAGCTGGCCGAGGACCCCTGGCGGCTCCTGGCCGTCCCCGGGGTGCGCCCGGCGCAGGCCGACGGCTTCGCCCAGGCCCTGCTCGGCCCCGCGGCCGGTCCCGCCGACGAGCGGCGCGGCGCCGCCCTGGTGGGCTGGCTGCTGGCGCAGGCCGCCGAGCGCGGGCACACCGCCCTGGAGGCCCCCGTGCTGGAGAAGGCCCTGGCCCAGTACGGGGTGCCGGCCCCCGCCGAGACCCTGGAGGCGGCGATCGGCGACGGCGCGGTGCTGGTGTTCCACGAACCGCTGGGCGAGCCCGTCGCGGAGGACGAGGAGCAGCCCGTACGCGTGCTCGTGGGCCTGGAGGAGCACGCCCTGGCGGAGGAGAGCCTGGCCGACGGCCTGGCCCGGCTGGCGGCCACCTTCACGGCCCCGGCCGACTGGTCCGCGGCGGCGGCCGGCCCGGGCGCCGAGCTGGTCCGTGCCGTGGCCGGAGCGGGCCTGGTCACCCACACGGGCGGCGAGGCGGCCCGCGCCGAACCCCTCGCCCTGGTGGCGGCCGCCCGCGAGCTGGGCCTGCGCACGGTCCTGGCCGCGCACGCCCCGGCGCCCGGGGCCGTCACGGTCGCTGAGCTGCTGGCGGGGGCCCAGGGCCCCGGCCGGGACGCGGACGGCCGCTTCGAGCTGGACCTGCTGGTCGTCCTGGACGCCCCGCAGCTGGACGTGGAGGCGGCCGCCGCCCTGGTGGAGTCGGTGCCGGACGGGGCCCGGCTGGTGCTCTCCGGTGACCCCGGGGTGCTCGGCTCGGCGGGGCCCGGCCGGGTGTTCGCCGATGTGCTGGCGGCCCGTGCCTTCCCCCACGTGGTGTCCCGGACCCCGGACCCGGGCCCGGTCGGCGAGCTGGTCTCGGGGATCGGGATCGGGGAGCTGCACCAGGTCGACGCCCCCGGCAAGGAGGTCGTGATCGTGCCGGTCCGCGACGCCGGCGAGGCCGTGCACCGCACCGTGCAGCTGGTGGCCGACTCGGTGCCGCGCGCCTTCGGCGTCCCGGCGGAGGGCGTGCAGGTCATCACCCCGGGCCACGGCGGCCCGGCGGGGACCCGCGCTCTGAACGCGGCCCTCAAGGAGCGGCTGAACCCGGGCCCGGGCCGGTTCGGCGGCTTCGACCCCGGCGACCGGGTGGTCCACGTGCCCGCGCCCGGGCGGGCGGTGCCGGCCCGGGTGGTGTCGGCCGACGCCGAGGGGCTGCACCTGGACGCGGCCGGCGGGCGGATCGTCGTGCCGAAGGACCGGGTGGAGTCGCGGGTGCGGCACGGCTGGGCGGTGACGGCGCACCAGGCCGTCGGCTCGCGCTGGCCGGCGGTGGTCGTGGTGCTGCCGGGGGACGCGGCGCAGACCCTGACCCGGGACTGGGTCTACACGGCGTTCGGGCGGGCCGTGCGGCACCTGTCGGTGGTGCACGGGGTCGACCAGGCCCTGGCGCACGCGGTGGCCCAGGTCCCGCCCAAGCCGCGCACGACCCGGCTCACGGGCCTGCTGCGGGCGCTGACGGCCGCCCAGCAGGAGCAGGTGTAGGGACGGCACCGCGCCGCCTCCGTCCGGGCGGGACGGAGGCGGCGCGGTGCCTCCCCGGTCGGGCCGGGTTCGGGCCGGGGTCAGGCCGGGGTCAGGCCGGAGGGCGCGGCGGGGCTGTCGTCGGTGTCGTCGTCCTCGAAGTACTCCGCGTCCTCGTCGAAGACGGAACTCACGTCGAACCGGTGCAGGACGTCCTGCGGGTCGGTCTGTCCGAAGGGCGAGCCCAGCCAGTCCCCCGGTTCCGCGACCTCCTCCAACGCGGCGATCCAGAGGGTGGAGTCGCCCTCCTCCAGGCCGAAGTCCTTGGAGCGGGAGGCGATCTCGTCGGGCTCGTACTCCCCGAAGAGCACGCCGAGCGCTCCGCCCGTGCCCCCGTCGTCGATGAGTTCGGCGTCACGGTCGTGCGCGGCGACGCGCTCGGCCTGGGCGATCAGCCGGGCCGGTTCGACGACGGTGTAGTCACGGCGGATGAGCACGCTGAACGCCGCGGGTTCGGCGGGGCCGGTGTAGCGGGCCCCGGTCTCGGGTGTCGGGATCTCGAAGGGGGTGACCTCGTCGTAGCGGTCGTAGAGGAGTTCGTCGTACTCCTCGGCAGCGGCGGCGAGTTCGTTGAACGCGGCGTAGACGGCCGGGTCCTCGTCCCCGATCCTGCTCTCGACCGCGGCGAGGTGACGGTCGAGAGCGGCCTTGACCGCCTCGGCGGCGGCGCGTACCTCGGCAACAGTGGGCAGAGCGGCATCAGACATAGTGCAGACGCTATCCGTAGCGGGCCGGTGCCCGCACAATAGATACGATGCCGGAATACGAATTCGTCGACGTGTACGTGCCCCGCGGGACCCCCCGCAAGGAGGCCACCCGCCTGCTGACCGACCACGCGGAGTACGGGCACTGGGAGCTCGACCGCATGACCCTGTACCGGGACGGCAGCCGTCGCGCGCGGCTGCGCCGCCGGATCATCCGCCAGGTCAGAGCCACCTGGTGACCGTGGGAGCGCCGGACACACGACGACGCGGGCCCCGGTGGTCCGGGGCCCGCGTCGTCCTGGGGGTGCGTCAGGCGGAGTTGCGGGCGCGCCGGTAGAGCACCGTCCCGGCCAGCAGCAGTCCGCCCGCGAGCGGGAGTCCGGCCGTCATGGCGTCACCGGCGCCGGTGGCGGCGAGCCCGCCGCCCGGTGCCGGCGTGGAGTGGCCGACGGGGGTGGTGCCGCCGCCCGTACCGGGGCCGGTGCCGGGCGTGCCCGGGGTGCCGGTGCCCGGGGTGCCCGTGCCGGGGGTGCCCGGCGTCTGGCCGCCCGGGGTGCCGGGGTTGTGCTGCCCGCCGCCCGGGGTTCCCGTGCCGGGGGTGCCGGGCGTCTGGCCGCCCGGGGTGCCGGGGGTGTGTCCCCCCGGGGTGCCGGGGTTGCCGCCGCCCGGCGTGTGACCGCCCGGGGTGCCGGGGTTGCCGCCCGGGGTACCGGGGTTGCCCGGGTTGCCGGGGTGCTCCCCGCCGGGGTGGCCCGGCTGGTCCTCGTCGCAGTCGTCATCGCCGCCGCCCGGGTTCCCGGGGTGCCCCGGGTTGCCCGGGTGTCCGGGGTTGCCCGGGTGCTGCGGCCCGTGCGAGGTGTTGGCGCAGCGGTTCCCGAAGGCCGGGTTCAGCCCCCCCACCACCGTCACGGTGTTGCCGCAGGCGTTCACCGGCACGTCCACCGGCGCCTGCACGTTGTTCCCGGACAGGAGGCCCGGGGAGTTCGCGGCGTGCCCGGAGGCGCCGGAGTCCGCCTGGGCGTAACCGCCGCCGAGCGCGAGGACACCCCCCGCCGCCGCCATCGTGACCAGCGTCTTCCTCGTGACCTGAACCGGTCGTCGCATCTGTACTCGTCCCCTGGTGAGTGCGTTCGCGTGGCGCACAGGCTGTACGGGCTCCCCCGCCTGCCGCGCCGACGTGATCTGGAGCCGGGCCGGAATGCCCGGCGGCCCCGGAGCGCTGGATTGCGCTCCGGGGCCAGAACTTCAGAAGCGTCAGGCGTTGACGCAGGTGTTGCCGAAGGCCGGGTTCAGCAGCGCGATCACGTTCACGGTGTTGCCGCAGACGTTGACCGGCACGTGGACCGGGACCTGGACGACGTTGCCGGACAGGACACCGGGGGAGCCGATGGCCGCGCCCTGGGCGTCCGCGTCGGCGACGGCGAGGCCGGCACCCGCGAGAACCAGACCACCGGTGGCAGCCGCAGCGGCGACAACCTTCTTGAGCATTGTTCCTCCTAGTAGGCAATGCGGTCCCAGCCGCGGACCGCACCACCTGTAACGAGGAGGGATCACCGGGGCTACGAGCGTATGAGCGCATTCACTCTTCTCAGTGGAATACGCACACCTTCCCGAATCCCCGGCGTTAGGCGTTGTCGATGAAGCGGTCGAGGACCCGTACGCCGAACTTCAGGCCCTCGACCGGAACCCGCTCGTCCACGCCGTGGAACATGCCCGCGAAGTCCAGCTCCGGCGGCAGCTGGAGCGGCGCGAAGCCGAAGCAGCGGATGCCGAGGTCGTCGAAGGACTTGGCGTCGGTGCCGCCCGAGAGCATGTAGGGCACGGCGCGCGCGATGGGGTCCTCGGCCCTGAGGGCGCCCTGCATGGCGTCCACGAGCTTTCCGTCGAAGTCCGTCTCCAGGGCCTTGTCGGCGTGCACGTCCTCCCGCTTCACGCGCGGGCCGAGGATCCGGTCGAGGTCCGCGAAGAACTCGTCCTCGTAGCCCGGCAGGAAGCGGCCGTCCACGTGCGCCGTGGCCTGGCCGGGGATGACGTTGACCTTGTAGCCGGCGCCGAGCATGGTCGGGGCGGCCGAGTTGCGCAGCGTCGCGCCGACCATCTTGGCGATCCCGCCGAGCTTGGCGAGGGTGGCGTCCATGTCGTCGGGGTCGAGCGGGGTTCCGAGCGCGTCCGAGAGTTCGTCGAGGAAGTGTCGAACGGTCTTGGTGACGCGGACGGGCCAGGTGTGGCGGCCGAGGCGGCCGACGGCCTCGCACAGCTCCGTAATCGCGTTGTCGGTGTTGGTCATGGAGCCGTGGCCGGCGGTGCCCTCCACCGTCAGCCGCATCCAGTGCATGCCCTTCTGGGCGGTCTCCACCAGGTAGAGGCGGAGGTTCTCGTTCACGGTGAAGGAGAAGCCGCCGACCTCGCCGATCGCCTCGGTGACCCCCTCGAAGAGCCCGGGGTGCTTGTCCACGAGGTGCCGGGCGCCGTACGTGCCGCCCGCCTCCTCGTCCGCGAGGAAGGCCAGCACGATGTCGCGGGGAGGCTTGCGCCCGCTGCGCATGCGGTCGCGCACGACGGCCAGCGTCATCGCGTCCATGTCCTTCATGTCGACCGCCCCGCGGCCCCACACGCAGCCGTCGGCGACCTCGCCGGAGAAGGGGTCGTAGGTCCAGTCGGCGGCGTTGGCCGGGACCACGTCGGTGTGCCCGTGGATCAGCAGCGCGGGCCGCGAGGGGTCCTCGCCCTCGATCCGGGCCACGGTCGAGGCGCGCCCCTTGTGCGATTCGAAGATCTGCGGCTCCAGCCCCACCTCGGCGAGCTTCTCGGCGACCCACTCGGCCGCCTTGCGCTCGCCGGGGCCCGAGTGGTCCCCGTAGTTGCTGGTGTCGATCCGGATGAGGTCCCGGCAGAGGTCTACGACCTCGTCCTGGCCCGAGACGGTCTTGCCCGCGGCCGCTGCGCTCACGCTGTTTCCTCCCATGGGTCACGTACCGGCTGACCCCCCATCCTCCCGCCCGGGGGCGCTCTCCCCAAGGGCGGTCCGCCAGCCGGAAGGGGTGTGATCGAGGACCCCGGACTGTTTGGTAATGTTTTCCACGTCGGAACGGCCGCGAGGCCGGGACGCACACACCCGGTCCGGGTGGCGGAATGGCAGACGCGCTAGCTTGAGGTGCTAGTGCCCTTTATCGGGCGTGGGGGTTCAAGTCCCCCCTCGGACACATCATGAGCAGGACCCCGCTTCGGCGGGGTCCTGCTTCGTTGTGCGGCGGGGGCTTCCTGTGGCCGGAAGCCGCTGGTCGGGGGTGGCGCGGACGCCCCCGGAATGTTTGGTAATGTTTCACCTGTCGCCACGGCCGCCGAGGCCGGAACGACACACACCCCGTCCGGGTGGCGGAATGGCAGACGCGCTAGCTTGAGGTGCTAGTGCCCTTTATCGGGCGTGGGGGTTCAAGTCCCCCCTCGGACACATGAAGAGCAGGACCCCGCTTCGGCGGGGTCCTGTTTCGTTTTCCGCCGGTTCGTCTTCCGCCGGTCCGTTCCCCCCGCTGCGCGGGCCCTGGAACGGCGAAGGGCCCCCGGGCGGGCCCGAAGCCCGTCCCGGGGGCCCCAGGGGCCCGTGGGGGTCGTCAGTCGCGCGAGGCGGCGATCTCGCTCACCCGGCGGCGGACCAGGAACCAGCCGCCGACCAGGGCCGCGGCGATGCCGGGGAGGATCATCACCGTGGTGCGGCCCACGCCTCCGTCGCACCACATCAGCACCAGGACGGTCACCAGGAAGACCAGGGTGACGATCTGCGTGTACGGCGCCCAGGGCAGCTGGTACGAGGGCCGCTCGACCTGCCCGTTCTGCGCCCGGCGCCAGAAGAACAGCGAACAGATCATGACCATGGCCCAGGTGCCGAGGATGCCGATGGAGGCCAGGTTGAGGACGATCTCGAAGGCCTCGCCGGGCATCCAGGCGTTGAGGCCGACGCCCGCGACGCCGAAGGCGGCGGTGAAGAGGACACCGCCGTAGGGGACCTTGCCCTTGTTCATGAGGCCGGTGAACTTCGGGGCGGAGCCGGACATGGCCATCGAGCGCAGGATCCGGCCGGTGGAGTAGAGGCCGGAGTTCAGGCTGGACAGGGCGGCCGTCAGGACGACCAGGTTCATGATGCCGGCGGCGCCGGGCACGCCCAGCTTGTCGAAGACCGTGACGAAGGGGCTCTGGTCGGCCGAGTACTCCGTGTACGGGAGCAGCAGCGCGAGCAGGACCACGGAGCCGACGTAGAACAGGCCCACGCGCCACATGATCGAGTTGATCGCCTTCGGCATGATCTTCTCGGGGTTCTCGGTCTCGCCGGCGGCGACGCCGCAGAGCTCGACGGAGGCGTACGCGAAGACCACGCCCTGGATGACCAGCAGCATCGGGAGCACGCCGGACGGGAAGATGCCGCCGTGGTCGGTGATGTTGGCCAGGCCCGGGGTGCTGCCGCCGATGTCGTGGCTGGTGGCGACCAGGTAGATGCCGACGATCAGGAAGATCGCCAGGGCGGCGACCTTGACCAGGGAGAACCAGAACTCCATCTCGCCGAAGTACTTCACCGAGATCAGGTTCGCGGTGAGGACCACGGCCAGGGCGATGAAGGCGAGCACCCACTGGGGGATGTCGGTGAACATCGACCAGAAGTGCGCGTAGGTCGCGGCGGCCGTGATGTCGGCCACGGTGGTGGTGGACCAGTTGAGGAAGTAGAGCCAGCCGGCCGTGTAGGCGCCCTTCTCCCCCATGAACTCGCGCGCGTACGAGACGAAGGCGCCGGAGGAGGGGCGGTAGAGGACGAGCTCGCCGAGGGCCCGGACCACGAAGAAGGCGAAGACGCCGCACACCGCGTAGGCGATGGCCAGGGAGGGTCCGGCGCCGGCGAGGCGGCCGCCGGCGCCGAGGAACAGGCCGGTGCCTATCGCCCCGCCGATGGCGATCATGTTGATGTGGCGGGACTTGAGGTCCTTGCTGTAGCCCTCGTCACCGGCGTCGACATGGCGGGAGGACGCCTCGGCGGGAGCCTCGGTCAAGGTGCGGTCACTCATATACGACTTCGCCTTCGTGGGTCGGACAGGCAGGCCGGAAGGCGCGTGCGGGAGAGCTGGGTGGTATCCCCCGTGCCGCGTTCCGGTGATTTTGTCGCCCCAGGAGACCATGAGCGTCCGCCCCCCGCCAAAATCGGCCACTGCGGCCGAAGCCCCCGGCGACCATGGAAACGGTCGCCGGGGGCTGGGGAGGCGTACGAATACGAGGGCTGCGGGCCTCAGGCGCCCGGCCCGGCCTCGGCGGCCTGGTCGAGCCGGAAGGCCTCGTTGCCCAGGCCGATCCGGGCGTGCACCTCGGGGCGGCGGGCCCTCAGCACCAGCCCGTGGACCAGTCCGGCCACCGCGGCCACACCGATGATGGCGGGCAGCGCCCAGCTGAGCGCGGAGCCCTTCTCGGCGGCGACCAGGATGGCGAAGTCCTTCACCGTGTAGACGGCGATGCCCACCAGGGCCAGCCCGGCCAGGCCCGCCGCGACGAGCCGCCAGACCTGGGCCCCGGCGGCGCCCCGGCGGACGAAGAAGGCGATGACGGCGAAGGAGGACGCGGCCATCAGGACGGTCACGCCGAGGGCGCCGACGCTGCCCATCCAGGTGAACAGGTGCAGGACGGGCGCGGTGGGGTCGCCGGCCGGGGAGCCGTCGGTGACCGCGAAGGCGAGGACGACGAGGGCGGCGACCACGGTCTGGAGCAGGGAGCCGGTGGCGGGGGCGCCGGTGCCCGGGTTGGTGCGGCCGAAGCGGGCGGGGAGCAGGCCCTCGCGGCCCATGGCGAAGGCGTAGCGGGCGACGACGTTGTGGAAGCTGAGCATGGCCGCGAACATGCCGGTGACGAAGAGCACGTGCAGGACGTCGGTGAAGCCGGCGCCGAGGCGGCTGCTGGTGAGGTCGAAGAGCAGGGCGGGACCGGCTTCGGCGGCCGCCTTGGTGATCTGCGCGGGCCCGGTGGCCACGCTGAGGGCCCAGGCGCTGAGGGCGAAGAAGAGGGCGACGAAGCCGACGGCGAGGAACATCACCCGGGAGACGACGATGTGCGGCTTGCTCGTCTCCTCGGCGTAGACCGGGGACTGCTCGAAGCCGACGAAGGCGGCGATGCAGAAGCACAGGGCGGTGCCGAGGCCGGCGCCGCCGAGGGTGGCGGGGTCGAAGGCGTGCAGGGAGAGGCCCTGGGGGCCGGGCTTGCCGAGGGCGGCGAGGTCGAAGACGACGACGAGGGCGCACTCGACGAGCAGCAGGACGCCGAGCACCTTGGCGTTGAGGTCGATCTTCAGCCAGCCGAGGGCGCCGGTGGCGGCGACCGCGAGCAGGGCGGGGATCCACCAGGCGATCTCGGTGTGCAGGTAGGTGGAGGAGAGGCCGGAGATCTCGAAGCCGAGGATGCCGTAGACGCCGACCTGCATGGCGCTGTACGCGACGAGGGCGACGAGGGAGGCACAGGCTCCGGCGGTGGGGCCGAGGCCGCGGGCTATGTAGGCGTAGAAGGCGCCGGCGTTGTGGACGTGGCGGCTCATCTCGGCGTAGCCGATGCCGAAGAGGGCCAGGACGACGCCGAGGATCACGAAGAGCAGTGGCTGGCCGACGATGCCCATGACCCCGAAGATCGTGGGCATGACACCGGCGACGACCATCAGGGGCGCACTGGCGGCGAGCACGGACAGCAGCAGTCCGGCGGTGCCGAGGCGGCCGGCGCGCAGGGCGCGGTCCTGGCCCTTGTAGGTGCGGATCTCGGCCTCGGTTGCGGCGGCCGTCACGGTGGATCTGCCCGTCGGCATGGCAGGTTCCTTTCGGGGGCGGGGCGTCGGGGGTCGGCTGGGCGGGTCGGGGGTCGGTCGGGGTCGCGGCTGCGGGCCGGGGGGCGGGGGCCTGGGTCAGGCGGTGCCGAGGGCGGCGCTGCGCGCGGCGAGGAAGGCCTTGGTGGGGTCGCGGTCCGGGTAGGACCAGGGGGCGCGGGTGGCGTGGGCCCCGATGCGGTGGAAGAGGGCGGCGGCTTCGGCGGGGCGCCCTTCGCAGAGCTTGGCGTGGGCGAGGAAGTTCAGGTCGACCCGGTTGCGGGGGTGGTCCTCGCGTTCCCACTCCAGCCACCAGTCGAAGGCGGACCGCAGCACCTGGCGGGCGCGGCGGCCGGTCCAGTGCAGGGCGGCGTCCTCGGGGGCGGTGCGCCCCTCCGCGGCGGCGAGGACGCGGTAGCGCTCGGCGTGGGCGATCACGGGGAGCACGGCGAGCGGGGAGTCGGCCGGGGACTCCTCGGCGGCCCAGGCGGCGAAGTCGTAGACCTCGTGGAGCGGGTCGCGGCCGGCGGCCGGGTCGCGTTCGGCGAGCCGGGCGACCATGAGGTGGTGGGCGTGGTGGTGCTCGCGGTGGCGGGCGCGGACCTGGTCGAAGTTGCGGCTGAACTCCTCGTCGGTGCCGAAGGCCCGGGAGAGCATCAGGAGGCCGAGCCAGGGGGTGGGGTCGGCCGGTAGCAGGGCGGCGGCGCGGCGGCAGGCCTCGTCGGCGGCCTGGGGGGTGCCTTTGCCGCGCAGGGCGGCGTGGACGGCGGCGCAGGCGAGGAGGGTGGCGGCGTCGGCGCTGCCGGGTTCGGCGAGGAGCCATTCGCGGGCCCAGGCGGTGGCCGAGGGGGTCTGGGCGAGGACGGTGACGCGGTGGCCCCGGCGGTCCCAGTCGTCGCCGGTGGCCACCAGCAGGCTGCGGGCCCTGGCCCAGCGGCCCTGGGTGAACTGGCCGCGTACGGAGACGAGTTCGGTGTCGCAGAGGGCCGGGTCGAAGAGCTGGGCGTCCCGCTTGCGGGTGCGGCCGAGGGGCGGCGGCGGGGACATCCGCGGGTTCCCTCCAGAGCGCGGGCGCGGGTGGACGACGTACGGGGGTGCGGGTGCGGGGCCGTGCGGGTGCGGTGCGGGTGTGCCATGCGGGTGTGCGGCGCGTGGACGCGGGGCGCCCGGGGCGCGGCTCGACCATGCCGGTGGTCAATCCGGATGATCACTCACAGCAAACCGGTACGCACAGCTCCGCGTCAAGGTCCGGACCGGCGGGTGGCCGGAATCAACTGGTCGACGAAGGGGGCACGTTGGGGCGAATGGGCCGGGTCCTGGGGCGTGGGCCCGGGTGGGGTCAGGAGACGGCGGTGGCGGCCGCGCGGCCCGCCGCGCGGGCCGAGAAGAGGCAGCCGCCCAGGAACGTGCCCTCCAGGGCCCGGTAGCCGTGGACGCCCCCGCCGCCGAAGCCCGCCGCCTCCCCGGCCGCGTACACACCGGACAGCGGCTCGCCCGAGGGGGTCAGGACGCGGGAGGAGAGGTCGGTCTCCAGGCCGCCCAGGGACTTGCGGGTCAGGATCGAGAGGCGGACCGCGATCAGCGGACCGGCCTTGGGGTCCAGGATCCGGTGCGGGGCGGCGGTGCGGATCAGCCGGTCACCGAGGTACCTGCGCGCCCCGTGGATGGCCGTCACCTGGAGGTCCTTGGTGAAGGGGTTGGCGATCTCCCGGTCGCGGGCGGTGATCTCGCGCCGCACCGTTGCCTCGTCGAGCAGGTCCTCGCCGGTGAGCTCGTTCATCCGGCGGACCATCCTCGACAGGTCCCGTTCGACGATGAAGTCCGCGCCGTGGTCCATGAACGCCTTGACCGGTCCGGGTACGGCCTGCCGGGCGCGGTTGACCACCTCACGGACGGAGCGGCCCGTCAGGTCCGGGTTCTGCTCGGAGCCGGAGAGGCCGAACTCCTTGCCGATGATGCGCTGGTTGAGCACGAACCACGTGTGGTCGTGCCCGGTGCGCATGATGTGGTCGAGGGTGCCGAGGGTGTCGAAGCCGGGGAAGAGCGGTACGGGCAGGCGCCGGCCGGTGGCGTCCAGCCAGAGGGAGGACGGGCCGGGCAGGATGCGGATGCCGTGGCGGGCCCAGATCGGGTCCCAGTTGCCGATGCCCTCGGTGTAGTGCCACATCCGGTCCTTGTTGATGTGGCTGGCCCCGGCCTTCTCCGCGATGCCGAGCATCAGGCCGTCCACGTGGGCGGGAACCCCGGAGAGCAGCCGCGCGGGCGGGGTGCCGAGGCGGGCCGGCCACTGGGCGCGGACCAGGTCGTGGTTGCCGCCGATGCCGCCGCTGGTGACGATCACCGCCTGGGCCCGCAGGCTGAACGCGCCGGTGCTCTCGCGCCCGCTGGCGGTGCCCCGTGCGGCCTCCGAGGGGGCCAGGACCTCCCCGGTGACGGTGTCCACGGCTCCGGCGGTGGCGGCGAGCCCGGTGACCCGGTGGCGGAACCGCAGGCTCACCAGGCCCCGGGCCACCCCGGCGCGGACCCGCCGTTCGAAGGGTTCGACCAGGCCGGGGCCGGTGCCCCAGGTGATGTGGAAGCGCGGGACGGAGTTGCCGTGGCCGTTGGCGTCGTAGCCGCCGCGCTCGGCCCAGCCGACGACGGGGAAGAAGCGCACCCCCTGGGCGTGCAGCCAGGGCCTCTTCTCCCCGGCCGCGAAGTCCACGTAGGCCTCGGCCCAGCGGCGCGGCCAGGTGTCCTCCTCACGGTCGAAACCGGCGGTTCCCAGCCAGTCCTGGAGGGCGAGGGCGCGGCTGTCCCTGATCCGCATCCGGCGCTGCTCGGGGGAGTCCACGAAGAACAGCCCGCCGAAGGACCAGTGCGCCTGACCGCCGATCGACTGCTCGGGCTCCTGGTCGAGGAGGATCACCTTGCGGCCCGCGTCGACGAGCTCGGCGGTGGCCACGAGGCCGGCGAGGCCCGCTCCGATCACGATCACGTCAGCGTCGTAGCTCATGCGTCTGCCCGTCCTCCGGTCGGTGGTGGGGCAGATCCTTGGCTACGGAGCGGTAACCCGTCAACAGCGGTGGTTGGATGGACGGGTGAGTGCTGCGGATGAGGTTCTGGACGTGGTGGACCGTGCCGACCGGGTCACCGGGCGGGCCCGGCGGGGCGAGGTGTACGCCCGGGGGCTGCTCCACCGGTGTGTGTTCGTGCAGGTCAGGGATGGGCTGGGGCGGGTCTTCGTGCACCGCCGGACCGCCTCGAAGCTGGTGTTCCCCGCGCACTACGACATGTTCGTGGGCGGGGTGCTGGGCGCCGGCGAGGGCTACCCGGCGGCCGCGCTGCGGGAGGCGGAGGAGGAGCTCGGGGTGAGCGGGCTGGAGCAGCCGGTGCCGCTGTTCAAGTTCCTCTACGAGGGTCCGGGCGGCTCCTGGTGGTCGTACGTGCACGAGGTGCGGTGCGCGCTGCCGGTGTCCCCGCAGGAGTCCGAGGTGGACTGGTACGCCTGGCTGGATCCGGAGGAGCTGGAGCGGCGGGCGGGCGGCGGGGAGTGGCCCTGGGTGCCGGACGGGCTGGAGGCGTACCGGCGGCTGCGGGCCTTCCGGGAGGGCGCGGCCCGGCCGCCCGCGCCCCGCGCCTGAGGGGGACGTAAATTGGACAGGTGATCGACTTCGTCAAGGACGTCCGCCTCTGGTTCGCTCCGCAGCGGCTGCGTGGCGAGGGAGAGACCCCGGACTACCGCTTCTCCCTGGCCAACGAGCGGACCTTCCTGGCCTGGATCCGGACCGCGCTGGCGCTGGTGGGCGGCGGGTTCGCGGTGGACCAGTTCCTGCCGGACCTGCGCTGGGGGGTGCGGGTGGGGATGGCGCTCGCCCTGCTGGCGGTGGGGGCGGCCTGCGCGCTGCGGGCCGTCCACCACTGGGTGCGGTGCGAGCGGGCGATGCGCAGGGGCGAGGACCTGCCGCTGTCGCCGTTCCCGGTGCTGCTGAGCCTGGGGGTCGGGCTGGTCGCGGTGGCGATGGTGGTGGTCGTGCTGATGGGCTGGGCGGGCCGGCCGTGACCCGCCCGGGGACGGCCCTGCGGGACGCCGGGCTCCAGCCCGAGCGGACCCGGCTGGCGTGGCGGCGCACCACCCTGGCGTGCTCGGTCACCGCGGTGCTGGCGCTGCGGCAGGCGCTGCACGGGAACGGGTCGCCGCTGGAGGCCGGCGGGGCTGCGGTGATGGCGCTGGTGTGGGTGGCGTTCCTGTGGGTGGCGCACCGGCGGATCCGGCAGCTCGCGGCCGCCCGGCCGGCGGGGCTGGCGCCGCGGGCGGCGGTGGGGGCGGCGGCGTGCGCGGTGGCGCTGGCGGTGTTCGCGATGACCTTGATCGTCTGACCGTCCCCGTCCCCTTCCCCTCCCCCCGAACCCCGCCCTCCCCCGGTCGCGGTCCGGCTGACAGGATGCTGACCGCCTGTCACAGCGACCCGGGGAGAGCGCCCATGACCGTCGAGAAGCCCTACGTCGTCCAGCCCGCGGCCGGGGTGTACGCCTACGTCCAGCCGGACGGCGGCTGGTGCCTGAACAACGCCGGCTGGGTCGCCGACGGCGGACGGACCCTGCTGGTCGACACCGCCGCCACCGAGCGGCGGGCGCTGGCCCTGCGCGAGGCGGTCCTGGCGGCCGGGTCCGCGCTGCCTCGGACCGTGGTCAACACCCACCACCACGGCGACCACACCTACGGCAACGCCGTCTTCGCGCCGGCCGTGATCGTGGGCCACGACAACGCGCGGACCGAGCAGCTCGCCGCCGGGCACCAGCTGGAGCTGATCTGGCCGGCGACCGACTTCGGCGCGATAGAGATCACCGCGCCCGACCTCACCTACGGCGACCGGCTGACCCTGCACGTGGGGGACACCGAGGTGCGCGTCCTGCACCCGGGCGTGGCGCACACCACCGGCGACTCGGTGGTGTGGCTGCCCGGGCAGCGGGTGGTGTTCACCGGCGACCTGGTCTTCGCCGGGGGCACGCCGTTCCTGGCGATGGGCTCGCTGGCCGGTTCGCTGCGGGCGCTGGAGCTGCTGCGCTCGCTGGACGCGGAGACCCTCGTGCCGGGGCACGGGCCGCTGACCGACCCGTCCGCGTACGAGGCCACCGAGCGCTACCTGCGGTACGTGGCGGAGCTGGCGCGGGAGGGCCGGGACAAGGGGCTGAGCCCGCTGGAGACCGCGCACGGGGCGGATCTCGGGGAGTTCGCGGCCTGGCGGGAGAGCGAGCGGCTGGTGGCGAACCTGCACCGGGCGTACGCGGAGCTGGCCGGGGAGCCGGAGGGGGCTCCGCTGGACATCATGGCCGTGCTGCGGGACATGACGGTGATGAACGGCGGCACTGCGATCCTGTGCCACGCGTGAGGCGCTGAGAGCGCGGCGGGCCGGAGGGGCGGGCCGGAAGGCGACGGGCCGGAAGGCTTCTTTCGGCCCGCCCCCTGGACGGCATACCGACTGGTCGGCATGATGGCTCGGGACACCCGTCGTCGACCCGACTTCCCACGGAGGCGCGCACATGACCCCAGCCGACCCCCGAGGCCTCGACCTGGAGCGGCTGCGCGGCCACCTGGACGCCGCGCTCCCCGGGCTCGTGGCCGGACCGCTGACCGGCCGGCTGATCGAGGGGGGCCGGTCGAACCTCACGTACGCGGTCACCGACGGCCGGGCCCGCTGGGTGGTGCGCCGCCCGCCGCTGGGACACGTCCTGGCCACGGCGCACGACATGCGGCGCGAGCACCGGGTGATCGCCGCCCTGCACGGGACGGCCGTACCGGTGCCGGAGCCGCTGCTGCTGTGCGAGGACGAGGAGGTGCTGGGGGCGCCGTTCTACGTCATGGAGCACGTGGACGGGGTGCCGTACCGGACGGCCGGGCAGCTCGCGGAGATCGGCCCGCAGCGGACCAGGCGGGCGGTACTGGGGCTGGTGGACACGCTCGTGGACCTGCACGCGGTGGACCCGGGAGCGGTGGGCCTGGGCGACTTCGGCCGGCCCGAGGGGTTCCTGGACCGGCAGCTGCGCCGCTGGGGCAAGCAGCTCGCGGCCTCGCGGGGCCGGGATTTGGCCGGGATCGACGAACTGCACGCGGCCCTGGGCCGGGCGCTGCCCGCCTCCCCCGCGCCGGCCGTGGTGCACGGTGACTTCCGGCTGGACAACGTGCTGATCGGCGGACCGGACGACACGATCCGGGCGGTGCTGGACTGGGAGATGTCGACGCTGGGCGATCCGCTGACGGACCTCGGGCTGCTGGTGATGTACAGCTCCGACCTGGGCCTGGAGGACTCCCCCGTCAGCACGACGAGCCGCGCGCCGGGCCATCCGGCGCCCGCCGAGCTGGTCGAGCGCTACGCCGCCCGCTCGGGCCGGGACACCGGGGCGATCGCCTGGTACACCGCCTTCGCCTGGTTCAAGCTCGCGGTGATCCTCGAGGGCATCCACTACCGCTACACGCTCGGGCAGACGGTGGGCGCGGGCTTCGACCGGATCGGCGAGCTGGTCCCGGTCTTCATCGCACACGGTCTGACCACCCTCCAGGAAGGCTGAGGAGCCGCGCAGATGGACTTCGCATTCGACACCCGGACCGAGGAACTCCGCGGGCGGCTGCTCGCGTTCATGGAGGAGCACGTCCACCCGGCGGAAGCCCTCGCCGCCGAGCAGCGCGCGCGGCTGGCCTCGCCCTGGGACACCCCGGCGGTCTTCGGCGAACTGAAGGCCGAGGCGCGCCGCCGGGGGCTGTGGAACCTGTTCTTCGTGGACCCGCACGGCTCTGCGGACGCGGAGTACGGGGCCGGGCTGACCAACCTCCAGTACGCCCCGCTCGCCGAGATCACCGGCCGCAGTCCGCACCTGGCCCCGATGGCCACCAACTGCGCGGCCCCCGACACCGGCAACATGGAGCTGCTCGCCCAGTTCGGCAGCGAGCGGCAGAAGAAGCAGTGGCTGGAGCCCCTGCTCGCCGGGGAGATCCGCTCCGCCTTCGCGATGACCGAGCCCGAGGTGGCCTCCTCGGACGCGACGAACATCGAGACCCGGATCGAGCGGGACGGCGACCAGTACGTGGTCACCGGGCGCAAGTGGTACATCTCCGGGGCGATGAACCCGGACTGCAAGGTGTTCATCGTGATGGGCAAGACCGACCCGGACGGTGCGGATCCGCGCCGCCAGCAGTCGATGGTCCTGGTCCCGCGCGACACCCCCGGGGTGGAGGTGCGCCGGGCGATGACCGTGTACGGGTACGCGGACCACGACCACGGCGGGCACGCCGAGGTGGTCTTCGACGGGGTGCGGGTGCCGGCGGAGAACCTGATCGGCGAGGAGGGTGCCGGCTTCGCCATCGCCCAGGCCCGCCTCGGCCCGGGCCGGATCCACCACTGCATGCGGCTGATCGGCATGGCGGAGCGGGCCGTCGAGCTGATGTGCCGGCGTGCGGTGGGCCGTACGGCCTTCGGGAAGGAGCTGGCCGCGCAGGGCGTCGTGCAGAACTGGATCGCGGACGCCCGGGTCACCATCGAGCAGCTGCGGCTGCTGGTGCTCAAGACGGCCTGGCTGATGGACACGGTCGGCAACCGGGGCGCGCACACCGAGATCCAGGCCATCAAGATCGCCACCCCGCGGGCGGTGGTGGGGATCCTGGACCAGGCGGTGCAGCTGCACGGCGCGGGCGGGGTCAGCCAGGACTTCCCGCTGGCCGAGCTGTGGGCGGCGGCGCGGACGCTGCGGCTGGCGGACGGCCCGGACGAGGTCCACCAGCGCTCCCTGGCCCACCGTGAGCTGAAGCGCTACCGCTAGGAAGCCGGGGCAACCCGGCCGGAGGCCGTCGCGATGACCTCGTCCAGTACCTCGCGGGAGCGGACGAGGTCGCCGATCATCCGGTCGATCCGGTCCCGTTCGGTGACCAGTTCGGCCACCAGGGCGGGGGTGGCCCGGAGCGACGGGCCGCCGTCCTCGTCCCGCATGCAGGGCAGGATCTGCGCGATCTTGGAGCTGTGCAGCCCCGCCGCGTAGAGCTCCTGGATGCGGATCACCCTGTCCACGGCCCGCTCGGGGAACTCGCGGTGGCCGCCGGGCGTGCGGTCGGAGGCCAGGAGGCCCTGCTGCTCGTAGTAGCGCAGCGAGCGCTCGCCCACCCCGGTGCGCGCCGCCAGTTCACCGATCCGCACGGCCACCTCATTCGGTCTTGAACCTGACACTGATGTCAGGTTCTACGGTACCGGCATGACGCAGACACGACAGGCCTTCGCCGCCGGATCCCTCCTCTTCTCCCCCGCCCGCCTGGGCCCCCTGGCCCTCCCCAACCGTCTGGTGATGGCCCCGCTGACCCGCAACCGCGCCGGGGCCGACGGGGTGCCCGGGGAGCTGATGGCCACCCACTACGCACAGCGCGCCTCGGCGGGCCTGATCATCGCCGAGGGCACCACGCCGAACGCCGTCGGCCAGACCTACCCGCACATCCCGGGCATCCACACCCCGGCGCAGACCGCCGGATGGCGGCGGGTCACCGAGGCCGTGCACGCCGCCGGCGGGCGGATGTTCCTCCAGCTCCAGCACGGCGGCCGGATCGGCCACCCCGACACCAGCGGGCACGTCCCGGTCGCCCCCTCCGCCGTGGCCCTCCCGGAGCCGCTGCAGACCGCCACCGGCCTCCGGGCTCCGG
Organism: Streptomyces sp. 3211.6; assembly: GCF_003634815.1. NCBI lineage: Bacteria > Bacillati > Actinomycetota > Actinomycetes > Kitasatosporales > Streptomycetaceae > Streptomyces > Streptomyces sp. 3211.6. The sequence goes on from NZ_RBXC01000001.1 coordinate 1,931,556, forward strand.
TCACCCCCCGCGCGATGACGGAGGAGGACATCCGGACGACCGTCGCCGACTTCGCGGACGCGGCCCGAGACGCGGTGGACGCCGGCTTCGCCGGGGTGGAGGTGCACGCTGCCAACGGCATGCTGCTCCACCAGTTCCTCGCCCGGAACACCAACCTGCGCACCGATGCCTGGGGCGGGCCGGTCGAGGGGCGGATCCGGTTCGCCGTCGAGGTGGTCCGGGCCGTCGCCGAGGCCGTCGGCCCGGAGCGGGTCGGCGTGCGCATCTCCCCCGGAAGGGACATCAACGGCATCGAGGAGGGCGACACCGGGGAGATCTACCCGGCGCTCCTCGCAGCCCTCGAGGACCTGGACCCGGCCTACCTGCACCTGCTGTACGCCGACCCGGACGAGCCCTCCTTCGCGGAGTTCCGCCGGGCCTGGCCGGGCACCCTGATCGCCAACCCGAAGCTCTCCCGCGCGGAGGTCGACGCCGACGCGGGCCTGGCGCGGGGCGAGCGGCTGCTGGCGGCGGGCGCCGACCTCATCGCCCTCGGGCGGGGCTTCATCGCCAACCCCGACCTCGTGGAACGGCTGCGCACGGGCGGCCCGCTCAACGGACTCCGCCCCGAGTTCCTGATGCACGTGCACGGCGCCGAGGGCTACAACGACTACCCGGCGCTCGCCCCCGCCGCCCTTGTCTAGGGGCGCAGGGAGCGGAGCAGCAGGTCGGCGAGGTGGTCGGCCACCTGGTGCGGGGTCAGCGGGCCGTCGGCCCGGTACCAGGTGGAGAGGTGGTGCACCGAGCCGAAGTAGTAGTCCACCACCAGGTCGGCGGGGGTGGCCGTGGCGAACACCCCGCTGGCCATGCCCTCCTCGACCAGGGCGCGGAACCGCTCGTGGTAGCGCCGGCGTTCGGCGCGGACCTGCTTGTACTTCTCCGGGCTGAGCTGGTGCATCGACCGGAAGAAGATCATCGCGTCGTCGAGGTTCTCGATCGTGGTGACGACGACGTCGGCCGCGGCGGCCCGCAGCCGCTCCTCGACGGGGGCATCGGATCCGGCCACCGCGTCGAGCCGCTGCTGCTGGAGGCGCAGCATGCGCGCGTACACCTCGTGCAGCAGGTCGTCCTTGGAGCCGAAGTAGTGGTAGAGCGCTCCCTTGGTCACCCCGGCCGCCTCGACGATCTCCTGGACGGAGGTGCGGTCGTAGCCGCGCTCGGCGAACAGCCTGGTGGCGACGGCCAGCAGCCGCTGCGGCACCGGGGTCTCGCGGTCGCGGTCGCGATCGTGGTCGCGGTCGCCGTCCCCGGGTCCGGCGGTGTTCCTGGCGGCCATGGCGCTCGCCTTCCTCTCCTGATCCTCCGACTGTTTTCAGCCGCGCTCGCGCAGTTCTCGTCGGAGGATCTTGCCACTGGTGGTCTGGGGAAGAACAGGCAGGATCTCGACCCGGCGCGGGTACTTGTAGGCGGCGAGCCGCTCGGCGCAGTACGCGACGAGTTCGGCCGGCTCGGCACGGGCGCCGGGACGCAGGCTCACGTAGGCGATGACGCTCTCCCCGCGGTAGGCGTCGGGAACGCCGACCACGGCCGCCTCCCGGACGGCGGGGTGGGTGTAGAGCACGTCCTCGACCTCGCGCGGCCAGACCTTGAACCCGGAGGCGCTGATCATGTCCTTCTTGCGGTCGACGACGTAGAGCCAGCCGTCGGCGTCCATGAACCCGACGTCCCCGGTGCGCAGTTCACCGTCCGGGAAGGCCGCGGCGGTCTCGTCGGGCAGCCCCCAGTAGCCGGGCACGACCTGGGGCCCGCGGACGGCGATCTCGCCGGTCTGCCCGAGCGGGAGCTCTGCGCCGTGCTCGTCGAGGATCCGTACGAGGGTCTGCGCGCCCGGGACACCGACGGAGAGGGTTCCGCCGGCGGGGTCGACGGGGGCCTCGCGGTGTGCGGGGACGGAGGCGCAGGGGGCGGTGCACTCGGTGAGGCCGTAGCCGTTGCGCAGGTAGAACCCGAAGTCGGCGCGGAGGCGTTCGACGAGGGCGGGCGGGAGCGGGGCACCGCCGGAGGAGATCACCTGGAAGGAGGCGAAGTGCGCGCGGGTGGCGGCGGGGTGCGCGGCCAGGGCGGTGAACGCGGTGGCGGGCCCGATGGTGTAGGCGGGCCGGTGCTCGAGGAAGGCGTCGAGGACGGCTCCGGCGTCGAAGCGGTGGGCGAGGACGAGGGTGCCGGCGTTGACGAGGCAGGCGGTGAGCTCGCAGACCAGCCCGGTGATGTGGAACAGCGGCGCGAGCACGAAGTACCCGGCCCCTTCGGCGATGGGGTGCCCGGAGACCTGGCGGACGGCGTTGTAGGTGATCGCCCCGTGCGGGTTCATGGCGCCCTTGGGAGCGCCGGAGGTGCCGGAGGTGTAGCTGATGAGCGCAATGTCCTCCTCCCGCAGCCCCGGATCCGCCGGCCCGGGGTGCCCCTGCCGGGCCACGAACAGCAGGTCGACGGGGGCGGGCGCGGCGGAGGCGACGTCCGGCGCCGGGGCGGCCTGCTCAGGGGCGGCCCGGTCGGCCGCGGCCGGGGCCGGGGCGGGCGGGGGGCCGCTGGGCTGCGGCGGGAGCGGGAAGGCCGCGGCCGGGGCGGGCGAGGCCGGGGCAGCCGCGACCGGGGCCGACACGGCCGAAGCGTCCGGCGCCGGGGCCGGGGCGGGCGGGGAGGCGCTGGGCTGCGGCGGGGGTGGGAAGACGCGGGGGTCGTCGCGGGTCTGGAAGTCCCGCGCGCGGGCCGTCAGGACGGTCCGGACCCCGGTCTCCCGGACGGCCTCCGCCAGGTACCCCTCCCACGCCGCGCCCTCGCAGACCAGCGCGACCGCCCCGGAGTCGCCCAGCACGTGCCGCGTCTCGGCGGACTTGTACATCGGGTTGACCGGGACGACCACCGCCCCCGCCTTCCACGCCGCCAGCACGGCCAGCACGAAGTGCGGGGTGTTCTGCAGCATGACCGCGACCCGGTCGCCCCGCCTGACCCCCCGCTGCGCGAGGTACCCGGCCAGGGAGTCGGAGAGGGCGTCCGCCTCGGCGTACCCGATCCGTCCGTCGAAGTACGCCAGCGCGGCCCGCTCCGGCGCCCGCGCCACGGCGGCCCGGAAGGCGTCGAGCACACTGGCCGGCGGCGCGACCGGCGCCAGCTGGGCGGCACTGAGCTGCCGCAGCCACGGCCGGGCGGCGTACGGGGAGCCGCCGGCGACGGCGGAGGCATCCGCGGGGGCGGCCGTCATGAGGATTCCCATGTCCGCTGGAGGTGGTTCATCGCGCCCAGCCACCGCTCGGGGTCGCTCGCGCGCCCGGCGTAGTAGTGCGCCACCTCGGGGTGCGGGAGGATCAAGAACCGGCCCTTCTCCATGCCGTCGAACAACGCGTCCGCGACCGCGTCCGGCTCGATCGCGGTCGGCTCCAGGACGAGTTCGCCCGCCGAACCCGCGGCGGTCAGCATGTCGGTGCGCACGCCCTGCGGGCAGATGGCGTGGACCCGCACGCCCCGGTGGCGGTAGGTCAGCGAGAGCCATTCCGCGAAGGCGAGGGCACCGTGCTTGGTGACACTGTACGGGGCGGCCCCGATCATCGTGAGCAGTCCGGCGGCCGAGACGGTGGACACGAACCGCCCTTCGCCCCGCTCCAGCCAGTCGGGCAGCAGGGCACGGGCGGCGCGCACGTGGGCCATGACGTTGGTGTCCCAGGCCGTCTCCCAGACGTCCTCCTCCGCGAAGGCGTCGCCGCCCGCGGCGACTCCGGCGTTGGCGCAGTACACGTCCACCCGCCCGCCCAGGGCCTCGCGCGCCTCCTCCACGACCGCCGAGGCGTCGCCGGGGACCGCGATCGCGCGGGCGCCGATGGCGGCGGCCACGGCCGCGGCCCGGTCGGCGTCGAGGTCGTTGACGACGACGGTGGCCCCCTCGGCGGCGAAGCGGCGGGCGAGGGCCGCGCCGATGCCGCCGCCCGCTCCGGTGACGACGACTCGCTGGTCCTGGTACGCGTTCACGGGGATCACCTTTCGCCGCTGCTGCCCGCGGGGCCCGTCGGGCCACCGGATCCCGGGCAGACTAACCAGTCGGTATGTCGGGGCGGAAGGGGTCCGCGCCCCAGCATGGCGGGATGACACTCTCGCGACGCGGGCTGCTGGGACTGGCGGGGGCCGCAGGGGCCACGGGTGCGGTCGGAGCTGGACGGCCGGCCGGGCCCCCGCCGCACGGCCGGGTGCGCACCGGCTTCGAGCGGCTGGCGGCCGACGGGTACGCCGAGCTCGCCGGGCAGCGGGTCGGGGTGGTCACCAACCCCACCGGGATCACCGCCGACGCCCGCCACCTGGTCGACGTGATGCACGCCGACGCACGGGCCGGCCTGGTCGCGGTGTTCGGGCCGGAGCACGGCTTCCGGGGGACCGCGCAGGCGGGCGGCTCGGAGGGGGCCGGGCGGGATCCGGCGACGGGGCTGCCCGTGTACGACACGTACGGCAGGAGCGGGAAACAGCTCGCGGACCTCTTCACCGCGGCGGGCATCGACACGCTCGTCTTCGACGTCCAGGACGTCGGCGCCCGCTTCTACACCTACATCTGGACCCTCTACGACTGCATGCGCGCGGCCGCGCTGGCCGGCAAGGCGGTCGTGGTCCTGGACCGGCCCAACCCGGTGGGCGGACTCCGGGCCGCCGGGCCCGTGCTGCTGCGGCCGTACGCGAGCTTCGTGGGCCGGGAGCCGATCGCGCTCGCGCACGGGATGACGGTGGCGGAGCTGGCCCTGCTGTTCAACGGCGAGTTCCTGGGGAGCGCCGGGCCGCGGCTGAGGACCGTGCCGATGGAGGGGTGGCGGCGGGGCTCCTTCTTCGGGGAGACGGGGCTGCCGTGGGTGCCGCCGAGCCCCAACGTGCCCACCCCCGACACGGCGCTCGCCTACGCCGGTACCTGCCTGCTGGAGGGCACCACCCTGTCGGAGGGCCGGGGCACGACCACCCCCTTCGAGCTGGCCGGCGCGGAGGGCGTCGACCGGCGGTGGGCGGAGGCGGCGAACGCGCTGGGGCTGGCGGGGGTGTGGTTCCGGGAGGCCTGGTTCACCCCGTCCTTCTCCAAGCACGCCGGAAAGCTGTGCGGTGGGCTCCGGCTGATCGTGCACGACCGGGAGGCGTTCGACCCGGTGCGGGCGGGCATCGGGCTGCTGGTCACGGCACGGCGGGTGTGGGACGGGTTCGGCTGGCGGGCGGACCACTGGATCGACCGGCTGACCGGCTCGGACCGGGTGCGCACGCTGGTGGACGCGGGGGCGGGGGTCGAGGAGGTCGCGGGCGACTGGGCGGCGGGGCTGGCCCGGTTCGCGGCGGTCCGGGAGGAGTACCTGCTGTACCCGTGACCCGCCCGCGAATGCCGCCGTCACGGGTCTGGCCGTCGCGGCCCGGCGGCGGGATGCTGCGACCGACCGGGGCACGGCTCGCGCGGAAGGGGGACGTCATGGCGGACGGCGGAGCGGGGATCGGGGTCGGGCCGTACCAGGAGCTGACCTTCGACGCGCAGGGGGACGTGGACCCGGCGACGCGGGCGGCGGTGGCCCGGATGGAGGCGACGGACCTGCTGGTCTTCGCCCATGGGTGGAACAGCGACCGTTCTACGGCGACGCGGTTGTTCGACCGCTTCTTCGCGCCATTCCCGGCGTTGGTGGGGTCGGGGGTGCGGCTGGGGTACGTGGGGGTGGTGTGGCCGTCGATGCGGTTCTCCGACGAGCCGATCCCGGACTTCGATCCGCACGGCACGCTCGCGGAGGCGGGCGGTGGTACGGGTGCCGGCGGTGGGGCGGGGGCGTTGGGCGACCCCGCTCTGGACGCGGCCACGCGGACGGCGCTGGGCGGGTTCTGGCCCGGCCGGGAGGCGGAGCTGGACCGGGTCGCGGCGCTGCTGGCGGAACGGCCCGAGTCGCAGGCGGCGTTCGCGGAGTTCGGGGCGCTGGTGCGGGAGCTCGTGGGGGCCGGGCCGGCGGGGACGGCCGGGGCGGCGGCGGTCGCGGCTCCGGGGGTGCCCGGGGTGCCGGACGTGTTCGCGCTGGACCCGGTGACGGTGTGCCGGGCCCTGACCGCCGCCCTGGCGGAGGCGGCCGGCGCGGCCGGTCCGGGCGGGGCGCCGGGTACGGCGGGCGTGGCGGGGGCCGCGGCTTCGACGGGGCCGGGCTTCGCGCCGGGCGACGGGCTGCGCGCCCTGTGGGGCGGGGCCAAGGAGCTGCTGCGGCAGGCCACGTACTACGAGATGAAGAAGCGGGCCGGGGTGGTCGGCGAGCACGGGCTCGGGCCCGTGCTGACGGACCTCGCGGGGCGGCGGCCCGCCCTGCGCTTCCACCTCGTCGGCCACAGCTTCGGGGCGCGGGTGGTGTCGTTCTCGCTGCGCGCCGTACCGCAGGGGGCCCGCCACGTGAAGTCGCTGACGCTCCTCCAGGGGGCCTTCTCCCACTACGCGTTCAGCGACCGGCTCCCCCACGACCCGGACCGCGGCGGGGTCCTGCACGGGCTCCAGGTCCGGGTGGACGGACCGGTGGTGGCCTGCCATTCCCCGCACGACTCGGCCCTCGGGGTGTTCTACCCGCTCGCGTCCCGGATGGCGAGGGATTCGGCCGGTCTGCTCGGCTTCGACGAGCGGTGGGGCGCGATCGGGCACGACGGGGTGCAGGCGGTGCCGGGCGCCCTGCGGCTGACCCTGGAAAGGGCTCTGGCCGGGGGGCTTCCGGGGGCCGGGTGCGTCAGTGTGGACGCGGGCTCCGTGGTGCGCCGGGGCGGTCCTCCGTCGGGGGCGCACAGCGACATCTGCCACGAGGAGCTGGCCCGGATCGTGGTCGGCGCGGGGCGCATGGGGCGCTGACTTCCGGCCATGTGCCACCCGCACGCCTCGACCGCCCCCGCATGCGCCCGCGTCCACTCGGGCATGTTGGGCACGTCGGGGCGGGTCGCTTCGTTCTACGCGGTAGTCACGCGGTGGCGCGGGGCGCGACGGGCGGGATACGGGCAGGGGTACGGCGGAGGTGAAGGTACGGTGGCGGGTTTTCGGAGTCTGGCCTACCAGGTGCGCGACGCGCGCAACGACCGGGCCCTGCGGCGCCATTCGCTGCGCCGCTGCCTGGAGCGGTTCGCGCCCTACGGGCACCGGGCGACGTGGTGGCACCTGTGCGACCGGCACGGGATCGCCCCCGAGGACCGGGGCGCGGATCCGCTGCGGCTGGTCGCGGCACTGGAGGAGCTGGAGGACGCGCGGGCGGTCTGGCTGGAGTACGAGCGGCAGTTCGCGGCGCGGCGCAGACGCGAGAAGCACGACGGGGTGCGGCAGCCGGAGTGGGCCTGGGGCGGCAGCGGGGACGCCGTGGTGCGGTGCGCCGATCCGGGCGTACGGCCGGAGGGGACGCTCGGCGAGGTACTGAGACGGCTGGTGCGGGTGCTGGAGTCGGAGCCGGGTACGGCGTGCCCGGTGTGCGGTGAGCGCGAGCTGCGCTGGCCGCCGGCGCTCTCGGGGCCGGCTGCGTGGGGCGGGGCCTGGGCGTGGGACGGGCCGCTGTGCGGGGGCTGCGGGATCGTCGTGCCCCGGCCGGCGCTGGCGGAGACGGCGGTGGTACATCCGGCGGCCGCGGACGCGGCATGAGCGGGCGTGGGGTGAGCGGGGCGGAGTCCAGCGGCCCGGCGTCCGGCAGGGCGGGTGCGGCATGAGCGGGTGCGAGGTGAGCGGGGCGGAATCCCATGGGGAGGAGTCCCGGCCGAGTCGCATGCGGCGGGGGCGGGCGGCGGGTGTACCGGCCCGGGCGGCCCCGGCGGTGGGGCAGGGCAGGGGGCCTGCGCTCCAGGTCGCGCTGAACGGGTCGCGGGGGGCCGGTGACGGGGGCGCGGTGCCGCTGTCCCCGGCGGATCTGGCGGAGTCGGCGCTGGCGGCGGTCGCGGCCGGGGCCGGTGAGGTGCTGGTGCATCCCAGGACCCCCTGCGGGCGGGAGAGCCTCTCGCCCCGGGTGGTCGGGCCGGTGCTGGCGGAGTTGCGCGGCGCGGGGGTCCGCGTACCCCTGGCGGTGCCGGCGGGAGTGGCGGCCGAGCCGGATCCGGCCGGGCGGCTGGAGCGGGTGCGGTCCTGGACGGTGCTGCCCGACCGGGCGGTGGTGCCCTTCGCCGAGGCGGGGGCCGAGCCGTTGGGGCGGGCCCTGCTGGAGCGCGGGGTGGCGGTGGACGCCGTGGTCCCGCTGGGCGGCGGGGCCGGGCCGGAGCCGTTGGCCCGGTTCCTGGCCTGGAGCCCGCCGGGGTTCGGGCGGGTCCGGCTGGTGGTGGAGCTGGCGGAGCCCGACCCGGCGCTGGTGGCCGGGATGCGCTGGCTGCCCCCGGTGCCGGTCGTGCTGTACGGGCGCGAGGGCGCGGCCTGGCCCGTGCTGCGGCTGGCGGCGCGGTGCGGTGCGGGCGCGCGGATCGGCGTCGGGGAGGTGCTGTCGCTGCCCGACGGACGGCCGGCCCGTTCCAACGCCGAACTGGTCGCGGCCGCCCTGCTGTTGTGGGGCGGGGCTACGACGACAGCCGGGAGCCGCTGAGCTCGGCGCCGAAGACGTCGTCGGGGTTGGACAGCGCGCAGTTCTTCAGCGAGAGGCAGCCGCAGCCGATGCAGTCCGACAAGTGGTCGCGCAGCCGGCTGAGCTGACTGATCCGCTGGTCGAGTTCGGCCCGCCAGGCCTCGGACAGCCGCGCCCAGTCCTCCCGGGTGGGGGTGCGTTCCTCGGGCAGCTCCGCCAGCGCTTCGCGGATGTTGGCCAGCGGGATGCCCACGCGCTGGGCGGCGCGCACGAAGGCGACGCGGCGCAGCGTCTCCCGGGTGTAGCGCCGCTGGTTGCCGGAGGTCCGGCGGCTGCTGATCAGGCCCTTGGTCTCGTAGAAGTGCAGGGCGGAGACGGCTGCTCCGCTGCGTGCGGACAGCTGCCCGACGGTGAGTTCGTGGACGTTCTCGTGAATCTGCGGCACAGGTCCGAGGGTAGCCGCAGGTCCGTTGACAGACGTGTCACCCCCCAGCATGCTGAGCAAGCGCTTATTCAGATGCAGGGCCGGATCCCGTGGGAGACAGGGGCAGGGCATGACCGAACCGAGGATCTTCACCTCCGCCGAGGAGTTGCACGCCGCGATCGGCGAGCCGCTCGGCCCGAGCGGCTGGCTGGAGGTGGACCAGAAGCGGATCGACCTCTTCGCGGACGCGACCGGCGACCACCAGTGGATCCACGTGGACCCGGAGCGGGCCGCCGCCGGACCCTTCGGCTCCACCATCGCGCACGGCTACCTGACGCTGTCCCTGCTGCCGAGCCTGGTGCCGCAGGTCATGCGGGTCGAGGGCATGCGGATGGGCATCAACTACGGCCTGGGCAAGGTCCGTTTCCCCGCGACGGTGCCGGTCGGCTCCCGGCTGCGCGCCACGGCCGTGATCACGGAGGTCACGGAGGCGGGCGGCGGCGTGCAGGTCGCGGCGACGGTGACGGTCGAGCGCGAGGGCGGCGAGAAGCCGGTGTGCGTGGCGGAGTCGCTGTCCCGCTATTACTTCTGACCGGCCCCGGCGGCGGGGCGCGCGCCCACCATGCGCAGGACGAGGTCGGAGTAGAGGGCTCCGACCTCGTCGGGCGTGCGCTGCCCGTCCGCGTTGAACCAGCGGGCCACGTCGATGCACAGGGACAGGACGGCGAGGGTGGTTCCGGGCACGTCGGGGACGTCGAACTCCCCCGCCCGCACGCCCTCGGAGAGGATGCGCCGCACGGCGGCGTCGCTGAGCCGGCGCAGGGCGACGATCTCGGAGCGGTGCTCGGGGCCGAGGGCGTCGAGCTCGTACTGGACGACGCGCGCGGTGGTGTGGTGCGCGGCGTGCCAGCGCACGAAGGACCGTACGGCGGCGTCGAGCCGCTCGGCCGCCGCCCCGGGGCCGAAGGCGGCGGTCTCCAGGATCTCCAGGGCCTTGTCGTGGCCGATGCGGCTGATCCGGTGGAGCAGCTCTTCCTTGGTCTTGTAGTGGATGTAGAGGGCGGCGGGGCTCATGCCGGCGCGCCCCGCGATGTCGCGGGTGGTGGTCGCGTGGTAGCCGCGCTCGGCGAAGGCCTCGACGGCCGCCACGAGCAGCCGCCGCGCGGCGTCCGGGGTGACCTCCGACCACGCCTGGTAGCCGTCGGTGGTCTCCGCCGCGCTGTCCATCGCTCACCCTCTCCGCCCTGTAGGAAGGAAACAGCTTACCGGAGGGTGAGCAAGCGCTTAGGAACCGTGCGGCGGGCTCGGGCTCAGAAGGCGGAGACCCCCGTGCGGGCCCGGCCGATCAGCAGCTTCTGGATCTGGCTGGTGCCCTCGTAGAGGGTCATGACGCGGGCGTCGCGCAGCAGCTTCCCGGCCGGGTACTCGTCGATGTAGCCGTAGCCGCCGTGCACCTGGAGGGCGTTGGAGGCGGCGCGCACGGCGGCCTCGGAGGCGAAGAGCTTGGCGGTGGAGGCCTCGGTGGCGAAGGGCCGCCCGCGGTCGACGAGGTCGGCGACCCGCCAGGTGAGCAGCCGGGCGGCGTCCACGTCGACCGAGATGTCGGCGATCAGCTCCTGGACCAGCTGGTGGTGGGCGATCGGCTTGCCGAACTGCTCGCGCTGCGCCGCGTACGACACGGCCGCGTCCAGGGCGGCCTGGGCGATGCCGACGCAGCCGGCGGCCACCGACATCCGGCCCTTGGCCAGGGCGGACATCGCGACGGAGAAGCCCTTGCCCTCGGGGCCGAGCATCGCGGAGGCGGGGACGCGGACACCGTCGAGGGTGAGTTCGGCGGTGGCCTGGCCGCGCAGTCCGAGTTTGCCGTGGACCTCGCGGCGGGTCAGGCCGGGGGTGTCGGCGGGGACGAGGAAGGCGGAGATCCCGCGGTGGCCGGGGTCGGCGGGGTCGGTCCGGGCGAACAGCAGGACCACGTCGGCCCAGGTCCCGTTGGTGATGAACATCTTGCTGCCGGTGATGACGTAGCCGTCCCCCTCGCGCACGGCGCGGGTGGTGAGCGCGGCGGCGTCCGAGCCGGTGCCGGGCTCGGTCAGGCCGAAGCAGCCGAGGGCCTCGCCGGAGCAGAGGCGGGGCAGCCAGGATCGTTTCTGCTCCTCGGTCCCCCAGGCGGCGACGGTCTTGGCGACCAGGCCGAGGGAGACGGAGACGATACCGCGCACGGAGGAGTCCCCGCGGCCGAGCTCCTCGGTGACCAGGGCGTAGGAGAGGTGGTCGCCGCCGGAGCCGCCGTACTCCTCGGGGACGGTGAGGCCGAGGAAGCCGACGTCCCCGAGCTTCTTCACGATCGCCCGGTCCACGCTCTCGGCGCGGTCCCACTCGGCGGCGTACGGGGAGACCTCGCGCTCGGTGAACGCACGGGCGAGCCGGCGCACGGCCTCCTGCTCCTCGCTGAGCTCCAGGTTCACGGGGTCCCTCCGAGGCGTGGGCGGGGTTAACTACCAGCGCTAGTTTATGGCGGGCAGGGCCTACTATGTGGCGCATGGCCAGACCGCGCAAGCCCCTCCTCAGCCGGGACCGCATCATCGAGGCGGCGGGCGAACTGGTGGACGCGGAGGGGCTGGAGGCCGTCTCGACACGGCGGCTGGCGGCCGCGCTCGGGGTGAGCGGGCCATCCCTCTACAACCACTTCCGGACGAAGGACGCGATCCTGGAGGCGGTGGCGGACGCGGTGAGCGCGCGGGTCGACCTGTCGATGTTCGACACAGGCGACGGGCCCCTTGACTGGCGGGCCGCCCTGCACGCCTGGGCCCACTCCTACCGCGCCGCCCTGGCGGACCACCCGAACATCGTGCCGGTACTGGCCCGCGGGCCGGGCCGCCGTCCCGCGGGACTCCGCCTGGCGGACGCGGTGTTCGGCGCCATGACGGCGGCGGGCTGGCCGCCGGCCCACGCGACCCGGATCGGCGCCCTGATGCGGTACTTCATCCTGGGCTCGGCGGTGGCCTCGTTCGCCCGGGGCTTCGTGGACGACGAGACCGCCTACGACCCGGCGGACTACCCCCACCTGGGCCAGGCCCACCTCCTGGCGGAGCGCCGGCACGAGGTGGACGAGGGCGCCTTCGAAACGGGCCTGACGGCCCTCCTGGACGGCCTGACCCTCCAGTACGACTCCCTCCACCACGAACCCCACCGGAGTCCTCCGGGCCCCGCCGGCACCTGAGGCCCGGGGTTTTCAGCCCCGCCGGCGTTCGAGGCGCGGGGTCCGGGGCGGAGCCCCTGGGGGCACCTCTGGGGCCCCCGGACGGAGTCTGGGGGAGGTAGCTGGGGAAGAAGCGGAGAAGGGGCTGGCCGGGGAGACGGCTCCGCGCAGCGGCGCCCCAGCCCACGCGCACCCGCACCCGCACCCGCCCTAGAACACGACCAGCGACCGCCCGCCCTTACCCGCGACCATCGCCTCGAACGCGGCCGGGATCCCGTCCAGCCCGATCCGGTCGGTGACCATCGCCCCCAGATCCAGCCGGCCCGCCCGGACATGCTCGGCGATCACCGGCAGATCCCGCGCCGGATCGCTGTTCCCGTACACGCACCCGCTGAGCGTCCGCGCGAAGTGGAAGATCTCCAGCGCGTGGAAGCTCACCCGCTGCTCCTTCCCCCCGATCCCGACGACCGTCGTCCGCCCGCCCCGCCGCGTCGACTCCCACGCGGCCCGGATGGTCTCCGCGCGCCCCACGCACTCGACGGCGACGTCCGCCCCCTGCCCGCCGGTCAGCGCACGGATGTCCTTCGCCGTGGTCTCCGACGCCAGGACGAACTCGGTCGCCCCGGCGGCCCGCGCCAGCTCCTCCTTGGCCGGGGAGACGTCGACGGCGACGACCGGCCCGGCGCCGGCGATCCGCGCCGCCTGGAGGGCGGCGAGGCCGACCCCGCCGACGCCGAACACCGCCACCGACTCCCCCGCCCGGACCCGGGCGCTGTGCTGCACGGCCCCGTACCCGGTCAGCACCGCGCAGCCCAGCAGCGCGGCCTCCTGGAGCGGGATCCCGGCGGGCGCGGGCAGCACGCAGTTGGCCGCGACGACGGTCTCCTCGGCGAACGCGGCGACGTTCAGCCCGGGGTGCAGTCCCACGCCCTCCGCGTCGTGGGCGTAGACCGCGCCGACCCCGGACAGGGCCTTGGCGCAGAGCCAGACCTCGCCGATCCGGCAGTGGTGGCACTCCCCGCAGGACGGCGCCCAGTTGAGCACCACCCCGTCGCCGGGGGCGACGTGGGTCACGCCCTCCCCGACGGCGAGGACCGTCCCCGCGCCCTCGTGGCCGAGGACGGCGGGGACGGGCACCCGCATGGTGCCGTCGGTGAGGGAGAGGTCGGAGTGGCAGACCCCGGCGGCGGCGAGCCGCACCCGGACCTGCCCGGGGCCGGGATCGGGCAGCACGATCTCCCGTATCTCCAGCGGGGCTCCGACGGCGGGCAGGATGGCGGCGCGGACCATGGTCGTCGTCTCCGTGTCGTGTCTTCGGTGGCTCGGGCGCGTTCGGCGTATCGGACGTACGGGTGGGGCTCAGAACTGCAGGGACTTGGTCTGGAGGTACTCCGCCAGACCGTGCGGGCCGAGCTCGCGGCCCACGCCCGACTGCTTGTAGCCGCCGAAGGGGGCGAGCACGTTGAAGCGGCCGCCGTTGATGTCCACCTGTCCGGTGTCCATGCGGCGCGCGAAGGCCACGGCCGTCTCGGCGTCCGCCGCCCACACCGCGCCGCCCAGCCCGTAGACCGTGCCGTTGGCGATCCGCAGGGCCTCCTCCTCGTCCTCGTAGGAGAGGATCGCCAGTACGGGGCCGAAGATCTCCTCCTGGGCGATGGCCATGTCCGGGGTGACGTCGGCGAAGACGGTCGGGGCGACGAAGTACCCGCTCTCCCGGGGCGCGTCGAGGCCGCCCGCGACCAGGCGCGCGCCTTCCTCCACGCCCTTGGCGATGTATCCGCGGACACGGTCGCGCTGCTTGGCGTTGACGACCGGCCCGAGGCGCGTGCCGGGGTCGCGGGGGTCGCCCGCGGGGTACTTGGCGACGGCGGCGGCCGCGAGGGCGACGGCCTCCTCGTACTGGTCCCGGTGGACGAGCATGCGGGTGAGCGCGTTGCAGCTCTGGCCGGTGTTGTTCATGACGTGTCCGACGCCCGCCGCGACGGCCTTGGCCAGATCGGCCCCGGGCAGGATCACGTTCGCCGACTTGCCGCCGAGTTCGAGGGCGACGCGCTTGACGGCGGCTCCGGCGATGGCGCCGATCTTCTTGCCGACGGCGGTCGAGCCGGTGAAGGAGACGAGGTCCACCCCTTCGTGCTCGGCCAGGGCCTGGCCGGCGACCGGGCCGGTACCGGTCACCAGGTTGAAGACTCCGGCCGGGATGCCCGCCTCGTGCACGGCTTCGGCGAAGAGCTGTGCGGTCAGCGGGGTGTCCTCGGCCGGCTTGAGGACGATGGTGCAGCCGGCGGCGAGAGCGGGTGCCACCTTGGCAACGACCTGGTGCAGCGGATAGTTCCACGGCGTGATCGCCCCGACCACACCGACCGGCTCCATGAACACGGTGGAGTGTCCGAGCCGCTCCTCGAAGGGGTACGAGGCGGCCAGTTCGGCGTACGAGGAGGCCACCGCGATGGGTGCGCCGACGTGCACGGCCTCCGCGAAGCCGAGCGGGGAGCCCAGTTCGGCGGTGACGGTCTCGGCGATCTCCCCCTTGCGGGCGACCAGCACGTCCCTCAGGGCCCCGATCAGCGCGGCGCGCTCGGCCGCGGGGGTGGCCGCCCAGCCGGGGAAGGCCGCGCGGGCGGCGCGTACGGCGGCGTCCACGTCCTCGGCCGTGCCGGCCGGGACACCGGCGATGACCCGCTCGTCGGCCGGGTTGACGACCTCGATCCGGCCGGATCCGGCGGCGGGCCGCCACTCCCCGCCGATGTACATCCCGTCGTGGGCCTTCATCGCATTCCTCCCGAGCACGCACGAGCGCGTAGACGCGCGGACCTGACGTCCGACCACCCTACAAACTAGCGCCGGTAGTTTTCGGACGGCCAGGGGTCGCGGGGGTCAGATGGTGCCGAAAAGCATCCCCGCCCCCAGGACCACGAGGGAGGTGAGGGCCGCCCATTTCACGGTGAAGCGGGTGTGGTCCCCGAACTCGACCCTGGCCATGCCGACGAGCACGTAGACGGCCGGAACCAGCGGGCTGGACATGTGCAGGGCCTGGCCGGCCAGGGAGGCGCGGGCGATCTCGAGCGGGGAGACGCCGTGGGCCGCGCCCGCCTCGGCCAGGACCGGAAGGACGCCGAAGTAGAAGCCGTCGTTCGACATGAAGTAGGTGAGGGGCAGGCTCAGCAGTCCGGTGACCAGGGCCATGTGCGGGCCCATGCCGTCGGGGACGGCGCCGACCAGCCAGCCGGCCATGTGCTTGACCATGCCGGTGCCGGAGAGGACCCCGGTGAAGACGGCCGCCGCGAAGACCATGCCGGCGACGTTGAGGACGTTGTCCGCGTGGGCGGCGATCCGGGCCTTCTGGTCGGGCATGTGCGGGAAGTTCACCGTCAGGGCGAGGGCGGCGCCGAGGAGGAAGAGTACGGGGATGGGCAGCAGCTCCATGATCATCGCGGTGAGCAGGGCGGCGGTGAGGGCCGCGTTGAACCAGTACAGGCGGGGCCGCAGGGTCGGGCGGTGGGGGTCCAGGCCCTGGATGTCCTCGGGGGCCGGCGCGGGCGCCTCGGGTCCGGGCGGCGGCGCGGGGGCCTCGGGACCGGGGGCCGGCGCGGGGCGCTCGGGTCCCGGGGCCGGCGCGGGGCGCTCGGGTCCCGGGGCCGGCGCGGGGCGCTCGGGTCCGGGGGCGGCTGTGGGAACCGCGTCCGGGCCGGCGCCGCTCCCGCCGCCGGTCGCGGTACGCGCGCCCCCGGCGGCCGCCTTCGCGCCGGATCCGGCCGCGACCAGGGATTCCGGCTCCGGCTCGGCCTCCTCGCCGGGCATGACCAGGGAACCGACCCGGCGGCGCTCGCGCACGCCCAGGGCGTAGGCCAGGAGGAACACGAAGACCAGGCCGACGGCCAGGGCCGGGATCATGGGGACGAAGATGTCGGCCGCGTCGAGCTTGAGGGCGGTGGCGGCGCGGGCGGTGGGGCCGCCCCAGGGCAGGGTGTTCATGACCCCGTTGGCGGTCGCGGCGACGCCCGTCATGACCACCAGGCTCAGGCCGAGCCGCTTGTAGAGCGGGTACATGGCCGAGACGGTGATCATGAAGGTGGTGGAGCCGTCCCCGTCGAGGGAGACGATCGCCGCGAGGACGGCCGTGCCGACCACCACCCGCATGGGGTCGGCCTTGCAGAACCGCAGGATGCCCCGGACGACCGGGTCGAAGAGGCCGACGTCGATCATCACGCCGAAGTAGACGATGGCGAACATCAGCATGGCGGCCGTCGGCGCGAGCTTGCCGACGCCGTCGATGACGTAGTCCCCCAGGTGCGCGCCCTTTCCGGCGAAGACGCAGAAGAGCGCGGGGATGAGCACGAGCGCCGCGATGGGCGACATTTTCTTCAGCATGATCAGGACCAGGAAGGTCGCGATCATGGCGAAGCCGAGGAAGGTCAGCATGCAGGGAAGGTAGGTGCCGCCT
Source organism: Streptomyces sp. 3211.6 (assembly GCF_003634815.1). Taxonomy (NCBI): domain Bacteria; kingdom Bacillati; phylum Actinomycetota; class Actinomycetes; order Kitasatosporales; family Streptomycetaceae; genus Streptomyces; species Streptomyces sp. 3211.6. The sequence goes on from NZ_RBXC01000001.1 coordinate 1,948,148, forward strand.
CCTGGGGCCAACAAGACGTCCGGGCGTGAGCAATACGAGCAAAACCCCAGCTCAGGGCAGGGGTGTGACGGTGACGGGGAAGCCGTTGAGGACGGCGGTGCCCGACAGGGGGTCGAGTCGGCTGCCGTCGAGGAGCTGGTTCACGTTGACCCCCGCGACGGTGGCGGCCACCGTGAGCCGGGTGCCCTCGCGGTCGTGGCCCCAGCCGTGCGGGAGGCTGACCACACCGGTGCGGACGGTGTCGGTGACCTCCACCGGGACGTCCAGGCTGCCGCCGTCGGCGGTGACCCGGGCGCGGCCGCCGTCGGCGAGGCCGAGGCGGTCGGCGTCCCGTGGGTGGACCTGGAGGGTGCAGCGGTTGGAACCTCCGACGAGGGCGGGGACGTTGTGCAGCCAGCTGTTGTTTGACCGCAGGTGGCGGCGGCCCACGAGCACCAGGGCGGCAGGGCGTTCGGCGAGCGCCGTGCGCAGTCGGGGGAGCTCGGCCGCGATCGGGTCCGGCAGCAGCTCGATCCTGCCGCTGCGGGTCTTCAGCAGGCCGGGGAGCCGGGGCCGCAGCGGGCCCAGGTCGATGCCGTGCGGGTGCGCGAGGAGGCGTTCCAGACTGAGCCCCTGCTCCGCGGCCTCCGCCCCGGCGGCGCCGAAGAGGTCTCCGTACGGCCCGAGACGGAGCATCAGGTCGAGCCTGCGCTCGGGGCCGTTCTCACCGGTCAGCATGCCTTCGAGGCGGGCCGGATCGGCTCCGTGCAGGGGTGAGTGCCGGTCGGCGGTCTCCTTGGCGAGGGCGGCCCGGATCGCCGTCTCGTCGACGGCGGACGGCTCGGCGCGGCCGTGCATGCCGGAGACGGCCAGGACGAGGCGGGCGAGGATCTCGCATTCGTCGAGCCGGTCCGCTTCCAGGGGGATCGCGGGGCGGGTGTAGCGGACCTGGTTGCGGATGGCGAAGCCGTTGAAGGAGAAGTCGTGGTGCGCGGTCCGGGAGGGCGGCGGCGGGGGCAGGACGACGTGGGCGTGGCGGGAGGTCTCGTTCAGGTAGGGGTCGACGCTGACCATGAAGTCGAGCCCGGCCAGGGCCGCGTCGAGCCGCCGCCCGTCGGGGGCGGACAGCACGGGGTTGGCGGCGACGGCGATCACCGCGCGGATGCGCCCCTCCCCCGGTGTCTCGATCTCCTCGGCCAGTGCGGCGGTGGGGAGTTCGCTCTTGACCTCGGGGTGGCCGCTGACCCTGCTGTGCCAGCGGCCGAGGGCGAAGCCCCTGCCGGGCCCGGCGGGGCGGGGACGGGGGCCGGTGGCGGGGAGCGGGAAGAGGGCCCCGCCGGGGCGGTCGAGGTTGCCGGTGAGGACGTTCAGGACGTCCACGAGCCAGCTCGCGAGCGTCCCGTACTCCGCGGTGCAGCTGCCGATCCGCCCGTAGACCGCGGCCGTCGGCGAGGCCGCGAGGTCCCGGGCGAGGGTGCGGATCTCCTCGGCCGGCAGGTCGCAGGCGGGGGCGACGGCCTCGGGAGTGAAACTCCCGAGGCCGTCGGCGAGTTCCCCGAGTCCTTCGGTGTGTTGCTCCAGCGCGCCGGGAGCGGTGAGCTTCTCGTCCAGAAGGGTGTGCGCGAGCGCCGCGAGCAGCAGGGCGTCGCTGCCGGGGCGCGGGGCGAGGTGCCGGTCGGCGAGCCGGGCGGTGCGGGTGCGGCGCGGGTCGACGACGACGAGCGTGCCGCCCCTGGCCCGGAGGGCCTTGAGGCGGCCGGGGAAGTCGGGGGCGGTGCACAGGGAGCCGTTGGATTCGACGGGGTTGGCGCCGATCAGCAGGAGGAAGTCGGTGCGGTCCAGGTCGGGCACGGGGATGGCGAAGGGGTCGCCGAACAGGAGCCCGCTGGACACGTGCTTGGGCATCTGGTCGAGGGTGCTGGCCGTGAAGAGGTTGCGGGTGCCCAGGGCGCCGAGCAGGAGCGGCGGGTAGAGGGCTCCGGCCATGGTGTGGGCGTTGGGGTTGCCGAGGACCACGCCCACGGACTGGGCGCCGTGGTCCCGGACGAGCGCGGGGACGGCGGCGGCGATGGTCTCGTACGCCTCCTCCCAGGTGGCCTCCCGGAGTCGTCCGTCGCGGCGGACGAGCGGGGTGCGCAGCCGGTCGGGGTCGGAGTCGAGGGCTCCGAGGGCCGCGCCCTTGGGGCAGAGGAATCCTCGGCTGAAGACGTCGTCGCGGTCGCCTCGGGCACCGGTGACGGTGGTGCCCTCAATGGTGAGGGTGAGGCCGCAGGTGGCTTCGCAGAGGGGGCAGATACGCAGGGCGGTGCGGGGCATGGGCCCTCCCGGGGGCGGCAGGCGGCGCGGGCGCGGTCCGGCGGGACCTCCGCCTCGCGCGGCGCGGGCCCGCGGGCGCCCTGAGCATACCGACCGGTAGGGACGGCGGGGAGGGGGTTGCGGCAGCCCGTTCCGCCGGGCGCGGGCGCCGGGGAGCGGCGGCCGGGTCAGTCGAGGACGCGGGCCAGGTAGGCGTGCATCATCGCCCGGGTCTCGTCGATGATCCCGGGGTCCCCGGCCGGGTCGGCCCGGAAGGCGAGCTGCACGAGCGCGTCCGTCGCCTCCACGGCCACCAGGACCGCCCGCCGCAGGACCGGGTCGGGGGTGAGGCCGAGGTGGGCGCACAGGAGGGCGGTGAGGCGGGCCGCGACCTGGTGGTTGGGGTCGGAGGCGGGGCCCTCCGGGGGCGGGGCGGGCACCCCGAAGTCGACCAGGGCGAACCCGGGGAGGGTCCGCTTCATGGCCAGGTACTCGTCCAGCACCGCGTCCACGACGGGCCGCCAGTGCGTGGCGGGGACCAGGGCGAGCCGTGCCGTGATGCCCTCGGCGTACCGGTCGAGGTTGCGCTGGGCCAGGGCGGCGGCCATGGCCCGCTTGTTGCCGAAGAAGCGGTAGACCGAGCCGATGGGCACGCCGGCGCGCAGGGCGACGGTGCGGGTGCTCAGGTTCTCGTACCCGGTCTCGTCGAGGAGTTCGGCGCAGGCGTCGAGGATCCGGGCGAGGCGGTCGGCGCTGCGCTGCTGGACCGGGGTCCGGCGCAGGGGGTGGGCGGGAGGCACGGGATCCATCATGCCCTTCCTGGCGGCGCTCAGTTCAAGAGGAGGGTGAGCCCGCCGATGGTGTACGTGATCATCAGCGCGAGCAGCGGCAGTTGCCCGGCGACCGCCTTCGCCGGGGGGAAGAGGCGGACGGAGCGGTCGTGGGCGGCGATCACGCCGAGTACGTGACCGGTGACGACGGCGATCACCTGGAGGGCGGCGAGGCCGCCGGGACCCAAGGGGGGACTGCGATCGGGGGCGTTGTCAGTGCCCAGTGCCATGCTTACCGTGCGTGGTCCTTCGGTGACGAGGAGGGAGAAGTAATGGGCGATGAGATAGCCGAGGGCGATCGGTACGAGTGAGTGGGCGAAGGCGGTCAGCGGGCGGGGGTGCGGTCCGCTGACGAGGCGGGTGGCTCCCGCGCACAGGCAGTAGAGGGTGGCGACGAGGGCGATGGAACCGAGCAGTCCGAGCGTGGCCGTGGGGGTGCGGCCGAGGGGGGAGGTCTGAATGGCGTTGATCCAGGAGGGGTTGTCGGAGTAGCCGTCGTAGGCGGTGGAGCCGAGGAGGACGCAGACGGTGGCGACGAGTCCGGGCCGCTCGGGCGTCGCGTCGAGTCCGTGGAAGGGGTTGCGCAGGACGAGGCGGCCGTCGTGGCGGCGGCCCAGGGGGGAGAGCCGGGACAGGAGGTCGGAGTAGGCCTCGAAGGGGTCCGCGCCGGTGAACCAGTCCTCGCCGTGGCGGGCGGCGAGGAGCAGGTGCGGCACGGCGTAGGCGGCGAGGGCGATCAGGAGGGAGGTGGTGGACGCGGGATCGGGAGAGACCAGTTCGAGCCAGGTGAAGGCGAACAGCCCGGCGGCGGCGGGCCATTGGCCGAGTCCTGGCGGCAGGGGGCGGCCGGCTCCCGGCGGGCGGCGGCGGGCCCGGGCGAGGAGGCGGTGCAGGGTGCGGAGCGGGTTGAGCAGGCGCCAGACGGGGCCGAGGAGGAGGGAGGCGGGCACGAGTCCGACCCACAGCAGGACGTAGACGGCGCCCGGAGCGGGGTTGCGGGCGGGGCCGTCGGGACCGAGGAGGAGGTGGAGGAGTACGGCGAGGGCTGTGGCCAGACCCAGTCCGCGCAGGGTGGTGCGGGTGGCCGGCGCGTCGGCCACCCGCTGGATCCCGGCGGGCAGGGCGAGCCCGGAGCGGTCGCCGCGGAAGCGGGAGGCGGACCAGAGGAGGCCGAGTGCGAGGAAGGAGACGAAGAGCGCGGCGAAGGCACCGGCGAAGGCGTAGAAGGGAGAGATCGGCAGGTCGTGCTGGGAGCCGATCCCGTGTGCGAGGAGGGTCGACGGGCCCGCGGGGTGGGGCGTCACCGGACGAGGAGCTGGGTCAGGACGAGTCCGGACTCGTGGGTCTCGACCTCGAAGAGGCCCGTGCGGTCGGCCGTGAGGACCAGGGTGGCCTCCTGGCCCGCGGGGAGGGCGAGTTCCTTGTCGTAGCCGTGGACGTGCAGGGTGTCGGCGCGGTCGCTGGTGACGCGCAGGGCGATCCGCTCGCCGCGCTTGAGCTCGGTGCGGGCGGTGGGCGGGGACACCTTGCCGTCGCGGACGGTGAGGGTGACGGTCCGGTCGGCCTGGGGTGTCTGCGGGGACGCAGGGGCCGGGGTGGCGGTCGGGGCGGGGGCGGGATGGCTGTGGGAGTCCTGGCCCGGGGGGCCCGCGGTCAGCTGCGCCGTTGCCTCGACGGGCCGGCCGGCGACGGCCCAGGCCGTGTGGTCGTCGGCGTAGAGGCGGACGGTCAGGGTGTGCGCGCCCTCGGGGACCTGGGCCGCGGGCAGGTGGAACCAGGGGCCGTACACGCGGGCCAGCTTGTGGCCGTCGAGTTCCAGGTGGGCGTGACCGGCGCCGGGGAGGGCGGCGCCGCCGGTGCTGTCGGGGGTGAAGCGGAAGTTGGTCACGGCCAGCTGGAGGTTCCAGCCGTCCTCGGAGTCGGGGCGGACGGCGAGCCGTACCTCCGGCGCGCCCTGGGCGGGGACCTCGCGCAGGCGGTGGCCGCCGGCGTCCTGGGTGCCGAGCAGGGTGCCGGCGTCGCCGGAGGCCTGCTCGTGGGTGGTGCCGGGTTTGTGGTGGGTGGTGGCGCGGCCGCCGCAGCCGGTGGCGGCGCCGCCCGTGAGCAGGAGGAGGACCGCCACCAGCGCGGCCGTGCGGGCGCGCCGGCGGCGGGGGTGTGCCTGCCGGGTGGCCGCCCGGCAGGCGTCGCACGGGACGCGGGGCTCGGCGGGGTCGGTCACTGCGGGTCTCCGGTCGTCGGGTGGGCCACGGCGGCTTCGTCCGCCGTCCGGCCGGCGGGTACGGGACGGCCCGGCTCCACCGGGCCGGGGCGGGCGCAGGCCACGACCGCCCACAGGACCCACACCACCGCGACCAGGGCGCGGATCCAGGCGGGGCTCAGCGGGATCCAGGGGATCATCAGCACGGCCTTGTCGAAGGCGTCGAGCAGGGTGAGGGCGCCCAGGAGCAGGGTGAGGCGGGCGAGCCAGGGCCGTGCGGGGCGCAGGGCCAGGCCGGTGCCGGTCCACCACAGGCCGAGCAGGAGCAGGGCGAGGGCGGGGACGGGGGTGTGGGTCAGGGACATGGTGGAGCCGGCGACGTCCAGGGCCAGGCCGGCCAGGCCCAGCAGGGCGGCCGCCGTGCCCAGCCGGGAGCGGCGCAGGCGGCGGCCCCACAGGACTGCGCCGACCAGCAGCAGGACCGCCGCCACCGCGAGGGCGATCTGGGTCTCGACCCGCTCCAGCCCCCGGGCCCCGTACCAGTCGCAGCCGGCCGGGAGCTTGCGGGCCTGGACGTCGTAGTCGGCGCAGACCAGCAGCTGGGTCAGCTTGACCGGTTCGCCCACCAGCCGGGCGGAGGCGCCGCTGACCTCGCCGCGCTGCTTGCCGCACTGCGGGAGCGTGCCCGGGGAGGAGCCGTCGGGTCCGCCCTGCCAGCAGTTCCCGCGGCCCTGGCCGTCCCACCACACGTCGCTGCCGTTGGGGCGGGAGGCGCCGGACTTGTCCCGGCCGAGGATGTTGCCCGCGTAGCGGTTGTGGTGGGAGGTGTCGGTCTGCTTGGACCACTTCTCCTCGCCGCGGATGAACGCGGGCACCGCGCTGAGGAAGAAGCCGGCCCGCCGGTGCCCGTAGACCCAGTTGTCCTCGTACACGTTCCAGTTGCCGCCCGCTGTGATGATGCCGGTGCCCGGCGGCATAGAGATCTGCGGGCAGACCACCCCCTGCTCGTAGCCGCGCGCGACGGGCGGCCTGGCGCAGGTTCCGTCGGCGACGTAGTGGTAGTAGTCGGCGTTGTTGTCGTGGATCAGGTTCCGCTCGAAGCGGGCGTGGTTCTGCGGGAGGCCGGGGTGGCCGGGGAAGGCGCTGTCCATCGAGGCGCCGCCCATGTTCTGGTCGAACTCGTTGTCGTGGACCCACACCGAGTCCCCGGCGGTGCCGGAGTAGCCGACCATGTTGTGGTGGCTGCGGCAGCCGGTGATCTCGATGGAGTAGCGGGGCACGTCGTAGCCGCGGCCGTCGTTGATGTTCGATGCGCTGCCGGGGTAGATGCCGGAGTCGCCGTTGCCGTAGGACTCGCAGTTCTTGTAGAGCCCGTGGTCGCTGGCGAAGGTCAGGAAGCCGTACTCGTCGTTCCAGCGGGTCAGTACGTCGTCGATGACGAAGCCGTCGGCCGCGAGGACGTAGAGGGAGTTGAAGGTGGTCCGCTGCGCGGTGAAGTTGCGGAAGTAGATTCCGTCGGACCCGTCGGCGCGGATGGCGTTGAGCTTCTGGTACTTGGCGTCGATGACCACGTCGGTGCGGGCCGCTCCGGTGCCCTCGATCTGCAGGTCCTTCTTGCCGAGGATCGCGACGAGGTTCTGGTTGTGGCGGCACCGCACCTGCTGCTCGTAGGACAGGATCTGGTAGCCGAGCGCCGAGTTGGGGGCCTTGAGGCGGGCGCACTCCCCCTCGGGCCTGGGGAGCGAGGGCTCCTCCTCGTAGAGGCCGGGGAGGATCGCGATGTTCATCCCCGGCCGGTCGACGGCGTCCACGGCCTCCTGGAGGTGGCGGTACCCGCTCTGCGCGCAGCGCTCGTAGAGGGCGAGGTTGCGCTGTCTGAGCGGCTCGGGGAAGCCGGCGGTCCGGCGTTCGAAGTCGGCCCGGTCGGTCTTGCAGACCAGCAGGTCGGGCTCGGCGGCGCGGTACACCGGGACCGACCCGGAGCCGTCGGGGAGGGTGACGGGGCGCTCCTCGTGCGCGCGGGCCTCGGGCGCGGCGGCGAGGAGGGACAGGAGCGCGAGGAGGGCGGCGAGGAGCGCCGCCGGCACGGCAGGGAACCTGCGGGTCCACGACATGCGCGAGAGAGTAGAGCAATGTTCATCTTTTCGGATCCCCCCGTGCGTGAACCCGTGCGTGAACCCGTGCACGAGCCCGTGCGCGAACCCGCCCTCGAACCCGCGAACGCAGCTGCGAGCGCACGGCGAGCGCACCCGGCGGCCCTGGCCGGAAAGACGGCGTTGACGTGCGGGTCGCGGAATCCTACTGTCAGCCATAGGATTCCTTCGACGGAGCGGGAGCAGCCCCATGAGTGAGCAGGCCAGGAAGACGGCGCAGGCGCTGGAGTACCTCACCGGCTTCGGCAACGAGCACAGCTCGGAGGCCGTGCCCGGCGCCCTCCCGCACGGCCGCAACTCCCCCCAACGCGCCCCCCTCGGCCTCTACGCCGAGCAGCTCAGCGGCAGCGCCTTCACCGAGCCCCGCCGCCACAACCGCCGCTCCTGGCTCTACCGGATCCGCCCCTCCGCCGCCCACCCGGCCTTCACCCGCGTCGACAACGGCGCCCTGCGCACCGGCCCCTTCACCGAGACCGTGCCCGATCCCAACCGGCTGCGCTGGAACCCGCTGCCCGACCCGGCCCCCGGCACCGACTTCCTGGCCGGCCTGTGGACCCTCGGCGGCAACGGCGACGCCACCCAGCGCACCGGTATGGCCGTCCACCTCTACTCCGCCAACGCCGACATGACCGACCGGGTGTTCAGCGACTCCGACGGCGAGCTGCTGATCGTCCCCGAGCGCGGCGGCCTGCTGCTGCGCACCGAGCTCGGCCTGCTGTCCGCCGCCCCCGGCGAGGTGGCGCTCATCCCGCGCGGCGTCCGCTTCCGCGTGGAACTCCTGGACGGCGACGCGCGCGGCTACGTCTGCGAGAACTACGGGCAGCCCTTCGAGCTGCCGGACCTCGGCCCGATCGGCGCCAACGGCCTGGCCGCCGCCCGCGACTTCCGGGCGCCGGTCGCCGCGTACGAGGACAGCGAGCGGCCGACCGAGGTGGTCAACAAGTTCTGCGGCAACCTCTGGGCCGCGACCTACGACCACTCCCCGCTCGACGTGGTCGCCTGGCACGGCACCCACGTCCCGTACGTCTACGACCTGCGGAAGTTCAACGTCATCGGGTCCATCAGCCACGACCACCCGGACCCGTCCATCTTCACGGTCCTGACCTCGCCCTCCGACACCCCGGGCCTGGCGGGCGTGGACTTCGTGGTGTTCGCCCCGCGCTGGCTGGTCGGCGAGGACACCTTCCGCCCGCCGTACTTCCACCGCAACGTGATGAGCGAGTACATGGGCCTGATCGAGGGCGCCTACGACGCCAAGGCCGAGGGCTTCGTGCCCGGCGGCGGCTCGCTGCACAACATGATGTCCGCGCACGGGCCGGACCGGGAGACCTTCGACAGGGCCAGCGCCGCCGAGCTCAAGCCGCAGAAGATCGACGACGGCCTGGCCTTCATGTTCGAGACCCGCTGGCCGATCACCGCCACCGCCCAGGCGGCCGGCGCGGACCACCTCCAGCGCGGATACGACGACGTCTGGGAGGGTCTCGAGCGGCACTTCCGCGCCTAGTATTCCCCTGCCCCCGCACCGCTCAGCCTGCCGCCCCGACCGGGACGCCAGCCCCGTACGGAGAACCACCCGTGACCGCCTTCGCCCCCGACTCCCTGGTACTGAACCGGAAGCTGCCCCTCTGGTACCAGGTGTCCCAGTCGCTCCGCGCCTCGATACTCGGCCGCACCCCGGACGCCTCGCTGCGCCTGCCGACCGAGGAACAGCTCGCCGAGCACTACGGGGTGAGCGTGCTGACGATGCGCCAGGCGCTCAAGGAGCTCGAGGGCGAGGGGCTCATCAGCCGGCACCGGCGGCGCGGCACGTTCATCGAGCCGGGCGCCCGCCGCAGCGCCCCGGTGCGGCTGCTCGGCTCGGTCGACGCGATCGTGGCCCAGCAGTCGGGCGAGCGGACGACGGTCCTCGGCCATGAACGGACGCCGGTGTCCGGGGAGCTGCTGGAGCACTTCCCGGACCTCCCGGAGGTGGTCACCTACCGCCGCCTGCGGCGCGACGGGCAGAGCGGGGAGCCCACGAACTGGGCGGAGAACGCGGTGCGCCCGGAGCTCGCCGAGGCGGTGGACCTCGCCGACCTGGAGCGCTGGCCGATGACCAAGGTGCTGCGCGACGTGGTCGGCGTGCGGATCAGCCGGATCACGGACACCGTCGAGGCGCGCCTGGCCGACCCGGAGACGGCCGAACTGCTCCAGGTTCCCCTGCTGAGCCCGATCCTGCACTACACGGGCGTGACGTACGGGGAGGACGGGCGGGTGGTCGACGTGGCCCGGATCCGGTACCGGGGCGACCGGTTCTCCTTCACCGTCACCGTCGACGCGCCCTGAGCGGACGGCGGCGGCCGCCTACTTCTGCTGCTGCTCGTTCTCCTCGGTCGCGCGCTCGCCCTCGGCCTGGGAGGGCGTGGTGCGCACCGTCCGGGCGTGGTGGCTCTGCTGGAACTGCTTCTCGTCCATGTCCTCGTCGAGCCGCTCTCCCTCGGCCTGCGAGGGGGTCGAATACTCGTCGTACTGACTCATGGCCGACTCCTCGGTCGGGACGGATACGTACGTACGTGACGGACGCGTACATAAGGAGCGTAACGCTTCGGCCGGGACACGGCCCGGCCCTGGCCGGCCGTCGCTACCATCTGCCGGGTGAGCGAAGACGTACCCCTGCTGGACGATCTGATGCCCTGGTCCGTGAGCGGCCTGCGCCTGGGCCGCGCCTGGGTCGCGGCCCCCGATCCGGCCACGCTGCGCGCCCGCTGGACGGCCCTGACGGGGGCCGAAGGGCCGGAGCGCGAGAGGCTGTTCCGCCCGAGCCGGACCCGTACGCCGTCCGCCGGCGCGGCCGCCCTGCCGGGGCAGCGCTCGGCCACTTCCCGCTTCGCCGACGACCCCGGCCCCTTCCCGGACCCGGTACGGGTGCTCCGCGCGCCCTTCGACGAGCAGTGGCTGCTGCCCGACCAGCGGCTCATCGACGCCGCCCGCCCCGAGCTGTGGCGGGTCCTGGACGGGCAGCAGCTGTTCCTGCTGGAGAACCCGGGCCTGCTGGTCACCGCCCACCTCCCGGCCGGCCGGCTCGGCCGGATCCGCCCGCTGCACCGGCGCCCGGGCGGCGCCGAGGCGAACCTCGCGCCCGGGCTGGCGGCCCTGCTGGGCGGGCGTTACGGCGGCTGGGTCACCCCGGAGGACGTGCTCTGCTGGATCCTCGCCGCCGGCCGCCCCGGGCCCCGGGGGTACGAGGTCCCGCTCACCGCCGACCCCGAGCGCTGGCGGGCCGGGGTGGAGCTGGGCCACCGGCTGCTCACCGTCCAGCTGCGCGGGGCGCGCGGCGGGGAGCCGCCGCGGCTGCCCGGCGGGCGGCGGCCCTACGTCCGGGCGGCGGTGACGGCCTGGCCGCGGGAGCTCGGGTACGACCCGGAGACCGAGACGCTGACGATCGGGGACGGGGCGGTGTCCCCCGTCCCGGCCGGGGCGTGGGAGTACGAGGCGCAGGGCGTGCGGGTGCTGGAGTCCTGGTTCGCCGCCCGCAGCGCGCACCGGGAGCCGCAGGCGCGGGGCCTGGACGGGTTCGGCCCGGCGGAGTGGCCACCGGCCTGGACCTCGGAGCTGCCGGCCCTGGTGACCACCCTGGCCCTGCTGGCCGGCCTGGCGCCGGAGCGGGCGGCGTTCACTCCCGGGCCGCCGCTCCCGCCGGCCGAGCTGGCGGCCGCCGGGGTGCTGCCCCCGCCCCGCTGGTCGCGCCGCCCGGCGTCGGTCCTGGACCACCAGGAGGAGGGCCCGGGGGGCCAGTTCGCCCTGCTGTGAGCCCGGCCCCCGGGCGGGCTGCGTACCGCCGGCGCCGCGCGGGGGCGGCCGGGCAGGCGGCTACGGGACGGGTGCGAGCGGTACCTGTACGGACACCGGGACGGTCTCCGTGTGGCCATTGGCGTCCAGGGCGTCCGTCAGGAAGGTCCGGGTGGCTGCGGTGAAGCGGCAGCCGACGACGGCGAGGCCGCACACCCGGTAGCGGACGACCACGGGCGCGCTGCCACCCGCCGGGATCGCGCCCACCGTCTGCGGGACCGGTCCGAGCCGGGTGGTCCCGGGGCCCGTGGGGAGGGCGTCGGTCAGTTCGACCCCGAAGGCGTCGCCGGGGCCGGTGTTGCGGATCCGGAACTCCACGCTCAGGGTGCGGGTGACGTAGTTGCCGATCCCGCCCCAGTAAGCGCGCTGGGTGACGGCGACCTGCGGCTGGAGGATGCTGAGGTTCCCGGTCAGGTTCAGGCTCCACAGCCTGCCGGTGCCGGTGGTGGCGTCGGAGGTCACCGTGAAGCTTCCGGTGCCGGAGGCGCCGCGGTAGGCGTTCCCCGGGGTGGAGTTCGGTACGACGCTCCAGGTGCCGCTGCCCGACACGGTGGTGCCGTTGTACGTGAGGCCGGGCGAGGTGCAGGAGCCGGCGGTCAGGGCGAGGGTCAGGGAGCCCCGTGCGTTGCTCAGGACGACCTGGCCGTCGCCGGGGAGCGCGGCCGACGCGGCCCCGACCCGGAAGGGCAGGCTGACGTCCAGCTGGGAGGCGAGCGAGGAGAAGACGCCCGGGTTGAGCGCGGCACCGCCCGTCAGCTGCCGGGTGTCGGTGAGCGGCCCCGAGGGGCACCCCGCCGAGCCGGTCACGACGCCCGTCGAGCCGGAGGCGTTCACGCCCAGCGGGTCCGGGGCCCGGCCCGCCGCCCCCGCCGGGACGGCGGCCGTGGGCACGAGGGCGGCCAGCAGCAACGTCAGGACCACCGCCGTGCGGCGGGGGGCGGAGCGTGGACGCGGTGCGGTCGTGGCTCTCATTGCGGCACCCCTTCTGACGGCTCGGCGCAGGACGCCCACGCACTTTACGCACCGGATCCGGACATTCCCGGGCATGCGGGCTGCGCAGACGGGTGACAGACCCCGCTTCCACCCGGTAGGCAGGGCTCATGGCAGCCACCGAACCCCTCCCCCTGTCCGGTCTCACCGTCGTCGCCGTCGAGCAGGCCGTCTCCGCCCCCTTCGCCACCCGTCAGCTCGCCGACCTCGGAGCGCGGGTGATCAAGGTGGAACGCCCCGACGGCGGCGACTTCGCCCGGGCCTACGACACCGCCGCCCGGGGGCTGGCCTCGCATTTCGTCTGGGCCAACCGGGGCAAGGAGTCCCTCGCGCTGGACCTGAAGGACCCGCGCGGGCTGGAGGTGCTGCACGCGCTGCTCGACGGGGCCGACGTGTTCGTGCAGAACCTCGCGCAGGGCGCCGCCGCCCGGCTCGGGCTCGACGCGGCCGCGCTGTGCGCCCGCTACCCGCGGCTGGTGGCCGTGGACATCTCCGGCTACGGCGCCGGGGGCCCGTACGCCCACAAGCGGGCCTACGACATGCTCGTGCAGTGCGAGGCGGGGCTGGTCTCGGTGACCGGGACTCCGGAGCGGCCCGTGAAGGCGGGGATCCCGGCGGCCGACATCGCGGCCGCCATGTACGCCTTCTCGGGGGTGCTGGCGGCGCTGCTGCGGCGCGGGACGACGGGGCGCGGCGGGCCGGTGGAGATCTCGATGCTGGAGTCGCTCGCCGAGTGGATGGGGCATCCGCTGCACCACACGGTGCACGGCGGGGAGCAGCCCGCGCGGACGGGTCTGGCGCACGCGGTGATCGCCCCGTACGACGCGTACGCGACGGCCGACGGGGACCGGGTGCTGCTGTCGGTGCAGAACGACCGCGAGTGGGGCCGGCTGGCGCGCGAGGTGCTGGAGCGGCCGGAGCTGGCCGGGGATCCGGCGTACGCGACGAACGCGGCCCGTACCCGGGGGCGGGAGGAGACGGACGCGGTGGTGGCCGGGGTGCTCGGCAAGCTCTCGGCCGACGAGGCGGTGGAGCGGCTGGAGGCGGCCGGGATCGCCTGTGCGCGGCTCAACTCGGTGGCGCAGCTGGCCGGACACCCGCAGCTGGCGGCGCGGGACCGCTGGCGGGAGGTGGGGTCACCGGCGGGCCCGCTGCGGGCGCTGCTGCCGCCGATCGGGCTGCCGGGCGGCCCGGAGGCGGTGATGGGAGCGGTGCCCGCGCTCGGCGAGCACACCGACGCCCTGCTGCGCGCCCTGGGGATGACGGACGCGCGCATCGCCGAACTGCGCGGGGACGGTGTGATCGCCTGAGGCCGGGGCGCCGGGGGATCCGGCGCGGCGTACGCCGGAGGACGCCGGGTGAAGGGACGGGACCGGGGTGCAGCCGGACGGGCCGGCTGCGCTACGGGGACGGTCGCCGGGGGCGGTTACCCGCGACGGCTGCCGAAGAGGGTGCGCCGCAGCCTGCGCAGCGGTGCGAACAGCGCGACGCGCGCGCTCCGGCTCCGCTGGACGTGGGTGTGGTCGCGCGAGGTGAGCTCGCGCATCAGCAGGGTCGCCTCGGCCACTTCGTGGCGCGGGGCGGCGGGTCCGCCCAGCACGGCGAGGTGGCGGTCGAGGCGCGAGCTGACCGCGCTGCTCCCGCAGGTGATGGCAGGCACGCGGGGCGGCCTGCTGCGCATTGCTATCTGTTCCATGTCTCTCCCCACCCGTACGAGGGCACCCGGCCCGGGCAGGGTAACCCTATCGCCTGCACAATGTCCTCGGGTATCCCGGTGGTGTGAATTACCCCTGTGAGTACGGGTAGTTGACGATTACTCAGCGGAGTCGGCCGTTACTCTCCGTACGAGAAAGGGCACTTGGGAACACGCTCGGTGAGCGGCTCGCGGAGTGTCCGTCACGACGGGGGCCGCCGGGGCCCCGCTGCGCTAACTTGGAGTGATCACCCGGTGACGCAAGGGGGGATCGCGTGAGTGCGAACGAAGGCGCAGAGTCCGGGCGTGTCATCGCCGGGCGGTACCGGCTGCTCGGTCCGCTGGGCCACGGCGGCATGGGCGTGGTGTGGCGGGCCCGCGACGAGGTGCTGGCCCGGGAGGTCGCCGTCAAGGAGGTGCGCGCCCCCGCCGGGCTGGACGCGGCCGAGGCCGCGCGGCTGTACCGGCGGCTGGAGCGGGAGGCCTGGGCCGCGGCCCGGGTCTCGCACCGCGGGGTGGTCACCGTCTACGACGTGGCCACCGAGGAGGGCCGGCCGTGGATCGTGATGGAGCTGGTGCGCGGGCTCTCGCTGGCGGAGGTGCTGGAGGCCGAGGGGCCGATGACCCCGCAGCGGACCGCGCACCTGGGCGAGCAGGTGCTGGCGGCGCTGCGCTCGGCGCACGAGGCGGGGGTGCTGCACCGGGACGTGAAGCCCGCCAACGTCCTGGTCGCCAATGACGGGCGGGTGGTGCTGAGCGACTTCGGGATCGCGAGCCTGGCGGGAGCCGCGCCGCTCACGATGACCGGCGAGGTGATGGGCTCCCCCGAATTCCTCGCGCCGGAACGGGCGTTGGGGCGCGAGCCCGGCCCGGAGTCGGACCTGTGGTCGCTCGGGGTGATGCTGTACGCGGCCGTGGAGGGGGTCTCGCCCTTCCTGCGGGACAGCCCGGTGGCCACCCTGGAGGCCGTGGTGGACGCGGAGCCGCCCCCGGCGCGCCGGGCCGGGCCGTTGGAGCCCCTGCTGGCGGGGCTGCTGCGCAAGGACCCCGCCGCGCGGCTGCCCGCCGCCGAGGCCGCCCGGATGCTGCGGATCATCGGCGCGGGCGGCGCCGTACGGGACCCGGGCGGGCCGGTGTGGGATCCGGCGGCGCCGACGGTGGCGGCCGGGCCGTACCCCGGGGACCGCGGGACGGGGCCGGTCCCCTCGGCGCCCCTGCCCGCTGAACCGCGGGAGCGGGGCGGGAGCGGGGCGGGTGTGGTGCTGGCCGTCGCCGCCGTGGCGCTGCTGGCGGTGCTGGCCCTGCTGGTGTGGCTGCTGCTGCGCGACACCGGGGGCGGGAGCGGGGCGGGCGGGAGCCCCGTGGTGACGGAGCGGCCCTCGCCGTCCGCGTCCGCGCCGTCCTCGGATCCGGCCTCCCCGTCCGGGTCCGCGACCACCGGGCCCGCGCAGAACGTCACGCTGTACGTGCACACCCTGCGCGCCGCCTACGCCGGGAGCTGCCCGCCGCCGGCGACCGGCACGCCTTCGTTCACCGGCACGATCGAGGTGGCCGTGGTGCCCGCGGTGGTGGAGTACCGCTGGGCCAGGCTCGACGGCTCCACGTCCGCGGAGCCGTGGCAGAGCATCACGTACGAGGAGGGCGGGCCGAGGACCCGTCAGCTGAACCACGACGAGCCCGTGGGGGAGGCGGGCGGGAGCGTACAGGACGCGGTACGGCTGGAGGTGCGCGCACCGCAGCTGAAGACCTCGGCCTGGCTGGAGTTCTCCGTGGCGTGCGCGCAGCAGACCCCGACGGCCGGGGCCTCCTCCCCCGCTCCCGCGAGCCCCTCGGGGACGCCCTCGGGGACGCCGGCGCCGGCACCCGGGGGGCCGACGCCGGCGGGGAGCCCGGTGGCCGGCCCTCAGGCCGCGCCGCTGAACACCGGGAGGTAGCCGCCGGACTGTCCGGCGGCGGTGGGGTGGTACGACTCGCCGATGTTGGTCCAGTTGACGCTGTGCAGCCACGCGTCACCGGAGCAGATCTCGTGGCCGGTGAAGGCGCCGACGACCGAGGCGAAGGCGAACCCGTGGTCGGCGGCGCGTTTGGCGATGGCCGCGTTGAGGTAGTCGGAGGCGCCGTTGATGGCGGAGCGCTCGCCTTCGGTGAGACCGGCGACGCAGCTTCCGTTGAGCTTGTAGAAGCGGGGATAGCCGAGCACGACCACCCGGGCGGAGGGCGCGCGGCCGCGGATGGCGTCGTAGACCTGGTCGAGCTGGCCGGGGAGGGTGGAGTCGACGTACGCCTTGGCCTGGTTGACGCGGTTGACACAGGTGGATTCGGACTGCAGGACGCAGGTCGTCATCACGTCGGAGAAGCCGGCGTCGTTGCCGCCGATGGTGATGCTGACCAGGTCGGTGCCGGAGTTGAGCGGGCCGAGCTGACCGGAGATCACATCACCCGTACGGGCGCCGGAGCAGGCGGTGAAGGAGAAGGTCTGCGGGGAATGGGCGGCGGCCCACAGGGCCGGGTAGGCGCGGGTGGTGCGCTTGCAGTTGCCGCTGGCGGAGTCGTAGTTCCCGGCGCCGACGCCGGAGGAGTACGAGTCGCCGAGGGCGACGTAGCCGAAGTCGGCCTGGGCGGAGGCCTGGCCTGCGCCGAACAGGGCGGCGCCCGCGGCGAGTAACAGGGAGGAGGTGAGGGCGGCGAAGCGCGACAGTCTCATGCTCATGTGTGCGGCTCCTTGTGGGGGTTACTCCTCAGTCGTTGGTACAAGCAGCCGGGGTTGGCCGGAAGTGTTCATGCCAAGAATTTTCGGGGCGGGATTGGCGGCCGGATCTTCACGGCCGATGGGTTTGAAGAGGGAACCTGGGCACCCGATCCGGCGAAACACGGGTGCGGCGGGTCAGTTCGTGCCGGATCATGGGCGCCATGCCAGCAGACCCGCATGACGCACTGCCGATCCGGCTCCACGTGGACGACAGTGACTCCCCGTCGGACGTCGTCGACGCGCTCTTCCTCGGCCGGTTCGCGACCGGCGAGCAGCCGTACGCGCAGAGCGTCACCATCGAGCGGGTGAAGGCGGAGGCCACGCTGCTGCCCCCGCGCGCCACCGTGCTGCGCTCGGCGCGCGACACCGACCGCAGCGCCACGCTCGCCGAGGGCGAGGGCTGGACGGTCCTCGTCTCCCGCTGGAGCCGGGGCGCGGACGTCACGGTCACCGCGGTCAGCGACGAACTCGCGCAGCGGGTGCTCGGCGAGGCCACGGACGGGGCCCAGGACGAGCCCGAACCGCAGCCGGAGAACGTCACGATGGGCTTCTGGTACGTCTCCCCGCGCCGGGGCCCGTACCGCACGACGCGGCAGATCTCGGCCGGCACGTGGGCGGAGGTGCGGCCCAACTACACGGCGCCGGTGGCCGCGGCGATGGACCGGCTGATGAAGATCACCCCGGACGACATCGCGGGGCGGCTCCTGCTGCTGCACGGGCCGCCGGGGACGGGGAAGACCTCCGCGCTGCGGACGCTGGCGCGGTCGTGGCGGGACTGGTGCCAGGTGGACTGCGTCCTGGACCCGGAGCGGCTGTTCAACGACGTGGGCTACCTGATGGACATCGCGATCGGCGAGGACGAGGGCACCGCGAAGGGGCGCTGGCGGCTGCTGCTGCTGGAGGACTGCGACGAGCTGATCCGCGGCGAGGCGCGGCACACGGCGGGGCAGGCGCTGTCGCGGCTGCTGAACCTGACGGACGGGCTGCTGGGGCAGGGCCGCAACGTGCTGGTCGGGGTCACCACCAACGAGGACCTGGAGCGGCTCCACCCGGCGGTGGTCCGGCCGGGCCGGTGCCTGGCCCGCATCGAGGTCGGCCCGCTGACGCGCGGGGAGGCGGTGGAGTGGCTCGGCACCGACGAGGGGGTGCCCCGGGAGGGGGCGACGCTGGCGGAACTCTTCGCCCTGCGCAGGGGCACGGGCCCGGCGGCGGTCGTCCCGGCGCAGTCCCAGTCCGAGGCCGGGCTCTATCTCTGACGCGCCGCTCGCACGGTGGGGCCCCGGCGGGCCTTGCCGGCTTCGCGCCGCCCCGTCGGACCCCGTCCGCCGGACCGCCGGGCGGGACCGCTGCCCCGGCAGGGGTCCGGCCGTCGGCTGCCGACCGTTGCCGCTGCGCGGAGCCGGGGTCCCCTACCCTCCCCCGGACTCCGTCCGGGGGGACCCCCACTTCGCCCGTTCCCCGGGGCAAGCCCCGGACCCCGTAAGGGCGCTGCGCGCCCGTCGCCTCAAACGCCGGCGGGGCTGCATACGCGGGAGGCGGCTCCGGGCCGCGGGAGCGGTGGGCCGGTGGGGCTACTTGGCCGCGTAGCGGGCCCGGAGGGCGGCGGTGGCGGCCGACAGGGCCTCAGCCTCCGTGAGGCCCAGGCGGTGCGCGCGGTCCGCGTACGACTGCGCGGCGAGGGCGGCCTCCCGTGAGGAACCCTCGCCCGCCGCGACGAACGTCCCGTTCCGCCCCCGCGTCTCGATCACCCCGTCCCCCTCCAGCGCCCGGTACGCCTTCGCGACGGTGTTCGCGGCCAGCCCCAGTTCCTCCGCCAGCCCGCGCACCGTCGGCAGTTTGAAGCCCGCCGGGAGCCGGCCCGACCGGGCCTGGTCGGCGATCTGTGCACGCAGCTGTTCGTACGGGGCCGCCGAGCCGGCCGAGCCGTCGATCCTGAGCCTGAGGGGGTTGGTCGAGGTCACGGGGCGATTGTAATTCGCAGGCGCCGGTGGCGGATCCGCCCGTAACGTCGTCCGCATGACCCTCCACGCCGTGCACGTGCGCGACCTGCGCCCCGACGACCCCGCCGACGCCGAGGCCGTCGTACGGGTGCGCCGCGCCGCCCTGCCCTTCATGATCACCACCCCCGACGGCGTGGCCTTCGCGCTCGGCTCCGCGCACCCCGACGCCCGCTTCCGCCTCCTGGTCGCCGAGACCGCGGACGGCCGTGTCGTCGGCACCGCCCAGGTGGGACTTGCCCACGACAGCCCCGAGCCGGGCCAGTCGTACGTCAACGCCTACGTCGACCCCGCCCACCGGTCCCGCGGCGCCGGCACCGCCCTGCTGCGGACGGCGGAGGAACACCTCGCCGCGCAGGGGGCCGTGGACGCGTACGCCTGGGTGCTCGACGAGCCCGCGAACCGGGCGTTCGCCGAGCGGCACGGTTACCGCCCCAGCCGCTCCGCGCACTTCCTGCGCCTGGACCTCGCGGGAGCCGCCCTGCCGCCGCTCCCCCGCGAGCTGCCCGACGGGGTGGAACTGCGCCCGGCGTCCGCCTTCGCCGCCGACCCGCGTCCGCTGTTCGAGGCCGACGCCGAGGCCACGGCCGACGAGCCGGGCGACGTCCCGGCCTCGCTCGACGACTACCAGGGCTGGCTCGACGCCGTCTGGTCCGACCCGACCCTCGACCACGGGCTGACCTCGGTGGTCCTCGTCGACGGGGAGGTGGCCGCCTTCTCGGCCGCCCGGACCGACGGCCGCACCCGCTACGGCTCGGCGATGACCGGTACCCGGCGCGCCTTCCGCGGCCGCGGCCTGGCCAAGCTCGCCAAGACGGACTCGCTCCACCGGGCCCGCGCGGCCGGCTACACAGAGGCCTTCACCGGCAACGACGCCGGGAACGAGCCGATGCTCGCCATCAACGCGCGGTTCGGATACCGGATCTGCGCGACGGAGACCCGTTTCACGAAGAAGCTCGGAGGACCGGCGCTGTGAGCACCACCTGGACCATCACCCTCACCAAGGCCGGCCGGACCAAGATCGCCTATCCGGCGGCGCAGCTGTCCGACGACGGGGACCGGATCTCGGTGCGGGCCCCCTGGGCGGCCGACGGCGTACGCGACTTCGGGTTCGTCCGCTTCGAGCCCGGCGACGTGTTCGTCGAGCACTTCTGGCGGACGCGCTGGTACGCCGTCAAGGAGGTCTGGAGCGGGGAGGGCGCCTTGAAGGGCTGGTACTGCGACGTCACCCGCCCGGCCGTGGTCCGCGACGGCGGGATCCTCGTGGAGGACCTGGACCTGGACCTGTGGGTGTCGGCGGACGGGAAGACCGTCCTGCGGCTGGACGAGGACGAGTTCGCGCAGAGCGGGCTGGCCGCGCGCGACCCCGAGGCGGCGGCCCGGGCCGTACGGGCGCTGGACACGCTGGAGGAGCAGGCCCGGTCCCGGGACGGGCTGACCGCGCTGCTGCGGTAGCCGCGGAGGCCTTCCTGTGGGGGCGCTTAGGGGTTCCTTAACGGGACCCTAAGGATCCTCTCCGGGGGCTCGAAGGCGGCCGCACGGGGTGTCGCGCGGGCTAGCTTGGCCGGGCCAGGGAGGCCGCGGGCGGCGCCGGACCATACGGGGGGCGGCGCCGCGGCGGCCGGTTCCGCTGGTGCACCCCTGCCCCGCGCCCGAAGGAGATCCGCCCATGCGCGCACGCCGCCGCACCGCCGCCCGTATCGCCGCCGCCGGCCTGGCCCCGCTCGCGGTGGCCGCGTACGCGGCCGTTCCGGCGGCCGCCCACGGGTCGATGACGGACCCGGTCAGCCGGGTGGCGGCGTGCTACGCGGAAGGGCCGGAGGCGCCGAAGTCGGCGGCCTGCAGGGCGGCCGTCGCCGCGAGCGGCCCGCAGGCCTTCTACGACTGGAACGCGGTGAACATCGCGAACGCCGCCGGGAAGAGCCGGTCGCTGATCCCCGACGGGCAGCTGTGCTCGGCGGGCAACCCCAAGTACAAGGGGCTGGACCTGGCCCGCACCGACTGGCCGGCCACCCCCATGACGGCCGGGGCGCACACCTTCCGCTACAAGGGGACCGCCCCGCACAGGGGTTCGTTCGAGCTGTACGTGACGAAGGACGGCTACGACCCGTCGAAGCCGCTGAAGTGGTCCGACCTCGAAGCCGCGCCCTTCGCGAAGGCCACCGACCCGGCCATGCAGAACGGCGACTACGTGTTCGGCGGGGTCGTGCCGAAGAAGAGCGGCCGGCACCTGATCTTCAGCGTCTGGCAGCGGTCGGACAGCCCCGAGGCCTTCTACACCTGCTCGGACGTGGTCTTCGGCAAGGACGGCGGGAACGGGGCGGGCAGCGGCAGCGGCACCGGGGCCACGCCGGCCACGGGCGGGGCGGGCGCGTCCGCGCAGCCCTCGCGGCCCGCTCCCGTCGAGCCGCCCAAGGCACCGACGGACCGGCAGATCTCCGACGGCGCCGGCAAGTCCACCGTGGAGCACGGCGGCCACGGCGACGACGACCCGGAGACCAACGGCCGGGCGGCCGCCTCCCCGGCCGCGGCCGCGCCGGTCTCCGCCCCGTCCCCCTCTCCCCTCGGCGGCAAGGAGGGCAAGAACCTCGCGGAGACCGGCGGGAACGGCGCCACCCCGGCGCTCGCCCTCGCGGGTGCCGGGGTGGTGGCCGTGGGTGCGGCCGTGCTGTTCGCCGTGGCCCGCCGCCGGGCTACCGGGGCGCGCCGGAGCGTGCGGTAGGGGTCAGTCGAAGACCGAGGCGCACGTGGTCCGTTCCGCGTGCGCCGGGTCGAGGGCGTTGGCCGCCTCGTGCCAGGCGATCCGGTCGGTCAGGCCGATGGCCACGTGCTCCGAGAGGTCCAGGGCGCACAGGTCCTGCAGGACCACGTTGCGGACGCCCGGCCCGTCGAGGAAGGCGCTCCGGTACGGGGTGACCACCTCGTCGTACTTGGTCGCGATCACCGTGTAGGCCACCCCGGGGACGGTGTCCCCGCCCGCGTTCAGCTTCTGCTGGAAGGCGGACCCGGCGATCTGGTCGGCCAGGCCCGGGGTGGCGGTGCTGATCAGGTCGGCCGCCCCGGGGAAGTACGGGAGCAGCTGGGTGAGTCCGGACAGGGTGGTGCCGTGGTTGTCGGGGGCGAGACCGACGAGGGCGTTGACCTTGGCGGCGCCGCCCAGGAACTTCAGGTAGTAGCGCGGCATCATGCCGCCCTGGGAGTGGCCGACGAGGTCGGCCTTGGCGGCGCCGGTGGAGGCCAGCACCCTGTCGACGAAGGCGTCGAGCTGGCCGGCCGACTTGTCGATGGGGCCGAGCCCGTTGAAGAGGGGCACGCCGGGCAGCTGGCCGTAGTCGAGGGAGTAGACGCAGTAGCCGCGGTGGACCAGGTAGGGGGCGAACCCGAGCCAGTTGTCGACGGAGTTGCCGAAGGTGCCGTGGACGAGGACGACCGGGCGGGGATGTTCGGCCGAGGGCTTGCAGGACCAGTTGTTCCAGCCGCTGCTGGGTGCGGACGCCGCCTGCGCTGCGCCGGTGGGGGCGACGAGCGCGGCGGCGGCCAGGGTGAGGACGGCCAGCGGGCGGAGCAGGCGTCTCCAGGGCAGCATCGTGTGATCTCCTTGCGGGTCAAGGGGAATGGTGTGGGGGTTCCGTCCCGTGATCCGGATCACATGGGGGGAGCTGCTGCCGCTAAATTACGGGCGAGTAGCAAGACTTGGAAGTTACGCGGCGGTAAAAACTCGCGTGTCCAGCGTGCCTCCAGTACCGCGCGGGAAGGATGGACGCCCTGGACCACCCCCACCCCGAGGTGAGCGCCGCCATGCACGAGGCCCCTGGAACCGGTACCGCCCTGGCCACCCCGCCCGCGCTGGCGGCCGACCCGCTGGTCGCCGCCGTCACGGAGGCCGCCGTACGGGTCCTGCGGCCCGGGGCGGAGCGGACGGCGGCCGAGGGGGTGCCGCGCACGCACCTGGACGCGCTCGCCGCGTGCGGGGCGTACGGGCTGATCGGATACGAACCGGAGCCGCTTTCCGGCCTCACGTCCCGTCAGGTGGTCCGGGAGGTCCACGAGGTGCTGGCGGCGGTGGACCCGTCGACCTGGTTCGTGTGGACCCAGCACGTCCCGCTGGCCAGGGCCCTCGTCCAGGCCTCCGGCCCGGCGGGCACCGCCCTGCGCGAGAGCTGGCTGCCGGCCCTCGTGCGGGGGGAGCGGCGCCCGACGGCGGGCTACGCCTTCCTGCGCCGTCCGCGCCCGCCCGTCACGGCGGTGCGGGAGGCGGGCGGGTGGCGGCTGGCCGGGCGGATGCCGTGGGTGACGGGCTGGGGGGTCGCCGACTCCCTGTACGCCGGCGCCGTCACCGGCTCCGACGAGGCGGTCCTCGCCCTGGTCGACTGTGCCCCCGGCACCGGGGTGGAGGGGCTGAGCGCCGTCGAGGAGGCCCCGTTGTGGGCGATGGGCGGGACGCACACGGCCTCCGTCGAGCTGCGCGGGGTCCTCGTCCCCGACTCCCGGGTGCTCGGGGTGGTACCCCGGGCGGAGTGGATCCGGGCCTACGACCTGGAGAACGCCGACGCCCAGCCGGCCGTCTTCGGCCAGCTGCGCGCCACGGCGGACTTCCTGCTCCGCTCGGGCCCGTACGAGGAACTCGGCCTGCGCCTGGCCGAGAAGACCGCCCGGCTGCGCGCCGAGGCCTACGCCCTGCGCGACGAACTCCCGGCCGGCGAGGGGACCGGGGCCCGGCTGTCCCTGCGGGCCGCCGCCCTGGACCTGGCCGTGCGGTCGGCGGCGGCCTGCGTGGCGGTGGCCGGGGGCCGGGCCATCCAGTACGGGCACACCGCGGGCCGGCTCTCCCGCGAGGCCCAGTTCCACCTGATCCAGGCCCAGACCACCCCCCTTCGCACGGGAACGGCCCGGCTGATGCTGGGCGACCTCTGACCTCCGGTCCGGCCCCGGCCCAGGGTCCGGCCCACGGCCCCGCCGGGGCCTGGCCGAAGTCGGCACGGGCGAGTGAGCCGAAGGGGCGCGCCGTGCTCCCAGGCCCGAGCGCGCGGAGGAAACCGTGAGGACGAGCGGTTTTCGAGCACGGTCGGGCCTGGGAGCACGGCTGCAAGTGCCCCGGAGGCGAACCGAGCCCTAGAGAAGGAGCGCAGCCGGACGGACCGTGCCCGGGCCGAAGCGGGCGTTGGCGCGGTCGATGGCGGCTTCCACCGTGAGGCGGGCCTCGCGGACCGGGTCCAGGGAGAGCTGCCGGGTCACGCCCTCCGCCGCCGTGAGGTCCTCGGCGCGCAGCACCATGCCGGTCAGCCGGGCCCGTTGCAGGCCCGCCGCGTCCATCAGGCGGTACGCGAGGGTGCGCAGGTCCTCGTCGTGGGCGGAGGGCTCCGCCAGCCGGCGGGAGCGTTCCCACCGGGTGCCGCCCGCGAACTGCAGGGTCAGGCACAGGGACCGGGCGGCCTGGCGGCGGCCGCGCAGCTGTGCGCCGAGCCGGACCACCAGGCCGAGCAGGGCGGCGCGGGCGTGCGGGCCGTCCAGTTCCTGGCGGGCGAAGCCGGTCCGGACGGCGGCGGAGGAGGGCAGGCCGCGCGGGGTGACCGGGCGCGGGTCGATCCCGCGGGCGCGCTCCGCGACGAGCCGCCCGGCCCGTTTGCCGAGGATCCGTTCCAGGACCCCGGGCGGGACCTGGGTGAGCGCCCCGACGGTGTGCAGCCCGAACCCGCGCAGCGCCTCGGCCTGGCGGGAGCCGAGCCCGTACAGGGACTCCACCGGCAGGGGTGCGAGGAAGCCGGGCACCCGCTCCCCGGGCACGGCGAGGACCCCGCCGGGTCCGTCGATCCGGGCGGAGGCCATGGCCGCCACCGCCCAGGTGTCGGCGACGCCGATCCGTACGTCCGTCCCCAGCCGGGCCACCGCCCGCAGCCGGACCACCTCGGCGATGCGGGCGGCGTCGGCGCCGAAGTACCGCCGGGCGCCGCGCACCTGGACCAGCGCGGCGCGCGGCGGCAGGGCCTGGACCAGCGGGGAGAACTCGCGCAGCAGCTCCAGCACCTCGCGGTAGCCCTCCCCTGCCACGGCGGGGCCACAGCGGACGTGCAGCAGCCCGGGCCCGCCGGGGTCGGGGACGGGAGCGGGGACGGGGGCGGCCGTCGGGACCGGTGCCGTCGTCATCCCGCGCTCCCCGGGCTGGAGTGCCACAGCTTGCGGCCCGTCGCGGCGCGTTCGCCGGGCGGCTGGAGGTCGGCCCACGGGTTCATCTCGTAGCCGGTCGCCAGGTGGATGCGCCGGCCGCTGTCCCCGGGGCCCTCGGGCAGCGGCTGCGCCAGCCGTGCCGTGACCGCTTCCAGGCCCTCGTCCTCGCGCAGCCGGACCAGTTCCGCGAGGTCCCAGGCGGCCGCCCCGACCACGCTCAGACTCTGCGGCCCGCGGCGCTGCACGACGCCCCGCACCAGCAGCAGGAAGGAGTGGAAGACGGTGTGCGCGCAGGCCTCCTGGCTGTCGTCGAAGAAGGCCAGGTCGACCAGGCCGGTGCCGTCGTCCAGGGTGGTGAAGACGACCCGTCTGCCGGAGCGGATCGGCGGGGTCTGGGTGGCCGCCTTGGCGCCCGCGACGAGCACGGTCCGCCCGTGCGCGGTCTCCCGCAGGCGGCGCGCCGGGACCACGCCCAGTTCGGCGAGGAAGGCGTGGTGGCCGTCCATCAGGTGGCGGGAGGCGTCCATGCCGAGGACGCCGAGCTCGGTGCTGAGCCGCTCGGCCTCGGTCAGGTCGGGCAGGCCGACGGGGGCGGTGGACCGGCCGCCGCCCAGGGGCAGTTGTGCCCCGTCCTTCATCCCGGCGGCGCGCTGGGCGCCGTGCAGTTCCGTCAAGTGCAGGAGCAGGTCGCGGCGGTTGGCCCCGAAGGCGTCCAACGCGCCGACCTGCGCGAGCCGTTCGGCCACCGGGCGGCCGGGGTGGGCGCGGTCCCAGAAGTCGCGCAGGGAGGCGTACGGCTGTCCGGTCTCGATGCGCAGGGCCTCGGCCTCGCTGATGCCGTGGACGTCGGACAGGCCGAGCCGCAGCCCCCAGCGCCCGGGCCCCCGACGGCCCGACCCGTCGGACACCAGTTCGATGCGGTGGGTGACCGCCGAGTGGTTCACGTCCAGCGGCAGCACCGGCACGCCCCTGCGCCGGGCGTCCGCCAGCAGCAGCCGCTTGGGGTACATGCCGGGGTCGTGGGTGAGCAGCCCGGCGTAGAAGGCGGCCGGGTGGTGGGCCTTGAGCCAGGCCGACTGGTACGTGGGCACGGCGAAGGCCACCGCGTGCGCCTTGCAGAACCCGTAGCTGCCGAAGGCCTCGACGATCTCCCAGGTCCGGGCGACCGCCTCCGCCGGGTAGCCGCGCCCGGCCGCCGTCGCCGCGAACCAGGCCTTGATCCGGCCCTGGGACTGCGGGTCGGAGAGCCCGCGCCGCACCCGGTCGGCCTCGTCGCGGCCGCAGCCGGTCATGACGTGCACGATCTCGATGATCTGCTCGTGGAAGACCACCACTCCGTAGGTCTCGCGCAGTGCGTCGGCGAGGTCCGGGTGCGGGAAGCGGACGGGGGCGCGTCCGTGCCGTGCCTCGATGAAGGGGCGCACCATGTCGGCGGCGACCGGCCCGGGCCGGAAGAGGGAGATGTCGACGACCAGGTCGTGGAAGACGGCCGGCTGGAGCCGTCCGACCAGGTCGCGCTGGCCGGGGGACTCGATCTGGAAGCAGCCCAGCGTCTCGGCGGAGCGGATCAGCCCGTACGTCGCCGGGTCGTCCGGCGGCACCTGCGCGGGGTCGTCCAGGTCGAGCTCCTCCCCCGTGGCGCGCCGCAGTTCCGCGACGGCGTGGGCCATCGCGGACTGCATCCGCACGCCCAGCACGTCGAGTTTGAGCAGGCCGAGGTCCTCCACGTCCTCCTTGTCGAACTGGGACATGGGGAAGGGGGCACCTCCCTGGCCCGCAGGGCCGAGGGGGACCTCGCCGCTGGTGGGGACCACGGGGGTGCGCGCCAGGAGGGTGGCGTCGGAGAGCAGGACCCCGCAGGGGTGCATGGCGGTGCCGCGCGGCAGGGCGTCCAGGGCTTCGACGAGGTCCCACAGCCGGGCGTGCTCCTCCCCCTGCACGCCCTCGCGCACGCCGCGCAGCTCGGGCAGTTCGGCCAGGGCCGCGCGGGCGTCGCGGGCCCGGATGTGCGGGAAGGCCTTGGCGAGCCGGTCGACGGCGGCCGGGTCCATGGACAGTGCGGCACCGACGTCGCGGATGGCGTGGCGGACCCGGTAGGTCTCGGGCATGGCGACGGCGGCGACGCGTTCGGCGCCGAAGCGGGTGAGGATCCGGCGGTAGACCTC
The DNA here is from genome assembly GCF_003634815.1 of Streptomyces sp. 3211.6. NCBI lineage: Bacteria > Bacillati > Actinomycetota > Actinomycetes > Kitasatosporales > Streptomycetaceae > Streptomyces > Streptomyces sp. 3211.6. Next base: position 1,975,192 of record NZ_RBXC01000001.1, read on the forward strand.
CAGGCGGCGGGCGGATTCCACGTCGATGTCGATGTCGGGCAGGACGCGGCGGCGCCGGGACAGGAAGCGCTCCATGAGCAGGCCGTTGGCGACGGGGTCGGCGTGCGCGATGCCGAGGAGGTGGTTGACGAGGGAGCCGGCGCCGGAGCCGCGGGCGGCCACCCGGATGCCCATCTCCCGTACGTCGTCCACGACCTGGGCGACCGTCAGGAAGTACGAGGCGTAGCCGTGGAAGGCGATGACGTCGAGCTCCTCGTGCATCCGGTCCCAGTAGGCGCGCTCGCCCGCGTAGCCGCGCAGCACCATGCCGGCACAGGCGCGGGAGGTGAGGACCCGCTGGGCGGTGCGGTGGGCGGCGCCGACGAGGCGGGGCTCGGGGAAGTGGACGGAGCCGAGGCCGAGGTCGTCCTCGGGGTCCACGGCGCAGGCCTCGGCGGTCTCACGGGTGCGGGCGAGGAGCCGGCGGGCGTCGGCGGGGCGCAGCCCGGCCGCCTGCGCGATCCGGTCGGCGGCGGCGGCCATGGCGGCGGAGTCCTTCAGCCAGCGCTCGCCGCTGTCGAGGGGGCCTCGGGGGTCGACGGGGACGAGCCGGCGGGCGGCGTCGAGGACGTCGGCGACGGGCCCCTGGCCGGCGTCGGCGTAGCGGACGGCGTTGGTCAGCACGGCCGGGACGCCCTGTTCGGCGGCGAAGCCGACGGTACGGGCGGCCAGGCGGAGCGAGCCGGGGCCGGTGCCGGGGCGGCCGTGGTGGACGGCCTCCAGGCGCAGGGCGTCGCCGTAGCGCTCCCGCCAGGGCGCGAGCAGCCGCGCGGCCCGGTCGGGGCGCCCGGCGGCCAGTGCCCGCCCCACCTCGGACCCCGGCCCGAGCAGCACGAACACCCCGCCGCCGCCCAGCGCCTCCCAGGGCACCCGGGCCTGCCCGGAGCCTCCGGCGGGGTGCCCGGCCCAGCCGGTCCCGTCGACGGCGGCGAGCCCGGCTCCGGCCGGGGCGGGGGCGTGTGCGGTGGTGACCAGGCGGCACAGTTCCGCCCAGCCGGCGGCCCCGTCGCGGGCCAGGAAGAGCGCGCGCGGGGCGGACTCGTCCACGAAGGCGCCGCCCCTGACGGGCACGCGCCGGCGGTACGAGGCCTCGGCCCCGCCCGCCCGGCCGCCCGCACCGGCACCGGCGGGCAGGCCGGACCCGGCGAGCGGCCCCGCAGGGGACACGGCCAGGTCCACCCCGAACAGCGGCCGGATCCCGGCCGTCGCGGCGGCCTTCGCGAAGCGGACCGCGCCCGCGAGGGTGTCGCGGTCGGTCAGGGCGAGGGCGTCCATGCCCCGCTCGGCGGCGCGTTCCGCCAGCCGCTGCGGGTGCGAGGCGCCGTAGCGCACGGAGAACCCCGAAACGGTGTGCAGATGCGTGAACCCGGGCACCCGCGGCCCTCCTGCTTCCCTCGTCCTTCTTGCCTCCCCCTTCTCCCTCCACCATAGAGCAATTCGAATACCCGTGCGAAACACTTGTTCGATCATCCATTCGGCCCGCCCCTGCTGCGCCCGGTCCCCGGCGCGCGGAGCGTGGGGACATGACCCAGCCCACCCCCCGCACCGACACCGACGCGGCCGCCTCCGGCGGGTTCCTCGCCGAGATCAAGGACGCCGTGACCACCCGGGCCGCCGTGCTGGTCCTGGGGGTGCTGGCCCTCCAGCTCGCCTTCATCACCTCGTACATCGGGGCCTTCCACCACCCGCGGCCCCGCGAGATCCCCCTCGCGGTGGCCGCCCCCGCGCAGCCGCTCGCCGCCCGGACCGCGGAGCGGCTCGCCGCCCTGCCCGGCAAGCCGCTCGACCCGCGGGCGGTCGCGGACGAGGCGACGGCACTCGCCCGGATCCGGAACCGGGAGGCGGACGGCGCGCTGATCGTCGACCCGGCCCGCCCGGACGACCGGCTGCTGGTGGCGAGCGGCGCCGGGGCCTCCCTCTCCCAGGCCCTGGAGCAGGTAATCGGCCTGGCCGAGAAGTCCCAGGGCCGCGAGCTGGCCGTCGTGGACGTGGCCCCCGCCGACCAGGGCGACAGCCGCGGCCTGAGCTCCTTCTACCTGGTGGTCGGCTGGTGCGTGGGCGGCTACCTGTGCGCCGCGATCCTCGCCATCAGCGCCGGCGCCCGGCCCGCGAACGTCCACCGCGCCGTCATCCGGCTCGGCGCGCTGCTGCTGTACGCGATCGCCGCCGGGCTGCTCGGCGCGGTCATCGCGGGCCCGGTGCTGGGCGCCCTGCCCGGCCCGGTCCCGGCCCTGTGGGGGCTCGGCACCCTGGTGGTCTTCGCGGTCGGCGCGCTCACCCTGGCCCTCCAGGGGCTGGCGGGGGTGGTCGGCATCGGCCTGGCGATCCTGCTGGTCGTGGTCTTCGGCAACCCCAGCGCGGGCGGCGCCTACCCGTACCCGCTGCTGCCGCCGTTCTGGCGGGCGATCGGCCCGGCCATGCCGCCGGGCGCCGGCACGTACGCGGCGCGTTCCCTCGCCTACTTCCGGGGCAACGGCGCGGCCGGCCCGATGCTGGTCCTGTCCGCCTGGGCGGTGGCCGGGGCCGCCGTCACCCTGGCCTGCGCGGTCGTCCGCCGCGGCCGGCCGGGGGCCGCGGTGGGCAGCGGCCCGTCCTAAGGGCTGTCCGAACCCTCAGGACCGGCCGTCGCGCCCTATCGCTTCGCCCTCCCCGGGAGCACAATCACCCTGACTGCTCGTGCCTGACGTGAGGGAGGGAGCGCGTGCGCGAAGAGGTGCGCACCGCTGACGGACGCGTCCTGACGGCGGAACACTGGGGCGACCCGGACGGCAAACCCGTATTCCTGCTCCACGGCATGCCCGGCAGCCGGCTCGGCCCGGCCCCCCGGGGCATGGTCCTCTACCAGCGGCGGGTGCGGCTCATCGCCTACGACCGGCCCGGCTACGGCGGCTCCGACCGCCATCCGGGGCGCACGGTGGCCGACGTGGCCCAGGACGTGGCCGCCGTCGCCGACGCCCTCGGCGTGGACACCTTCGCCGTGGCCGGCCGCTCGGGCGGCGCCCCCGGAGCCCTGGCCTGCGCCGCGCTGCTGCCGGAGCGGGTGACGCGGACGGCGGCCCTGGTCCCGATCGCGCCCCGGGACGCGGAGGACCTGGACTGGTTCGCCGGGATGGCCGCCTCGAACGTCCGGGAGTACACCACCGCCGCCGCCGACCCCGAGGAGCTCACGGCCCGGCTGATCCCGCGCGCCAGCGGTATCGCGCGGGACCCCGGGCGGCTGCTGGACGAGCTGCGCCGGGAGCTGACCGCCAGCGACCGGATGATCGTCTCGGACGCGGGCCTGCGGTCGATGCTGCTGCGCAACTACCGTGAGGGGGTGCGCACTTCGGCGTACGGGTGGATCGACGACATGCTCGCCGCCAGCAGCCCGTGGGGGTTCGACCCCGCCGACATCCGCTGCCCCGTGCTGATCTGGCACGGGGAGCTCGACGTGTTCTCCCCCGTGGGCCACGCCCGCTGGCTGGGCCGCCGCATCCCCGGCGCCACCACCACCATCGACCCGGACGCCGCGCACTTCGCGGCCCTGCGCGCGCTGCCCCACGTCCTCACCTGGCTGCTGCGCGAACTGCCCGCCCCCTCCGTGGAGGAACAGCAGCCGGCCTGAGGGCCTACGGCGTGTCCCGTGCCGCCCCGGCGAGCAGGCCCAGCACCTCGGCCAGGCGGGCGCGGACGGCGGGGTCGGTGACGGTCCCGTCGGCGCCGACCGTCCCCCGGTCCACCGGGATCCGTACGCAGGCGGCGTCGACGACGGCCGCGCCGGTGTAGCCGAGGACCGTGCGCAGCGTGGCCTCGGCGCCTCCGCCCCGGCCCGGGGCTGCCGCGTTCACCCAGGCCACGGGCTTGCCGGAGATCTCGCTGCCGCCCACCGTCCAGTCGAGGAGGTTCTTGAACGAGCCCGGCAGGGTGCCCGCGTACTCCGGGGCGCAGACCAGCAGCGCCGCCGCCCCGGCGATCGCCCCGCGCAGCGCGGCCACGGGGGCGGGCAGCGGGTCGGTGTCCTCGTCGGGGTTGAAGTGCGGGAGGTCCCCGAGGCCTTCGTAGCGCACGGCGGTCACGGACGCGGGCGCCCCGGCGGCGGACTGCGCGGCCACGGATTCGGCGGTGCGCAGCACGGCTTCGTTGACCGAGCCGGCGCGCAGGCTCCCGGAGAGGAGCAGGATGACGGGAAGTGCGGGTGACGTGGGCATCCGCCCACGCTACCGACCGGATCCGGGCACCCGCCCGGCACCCTCGGAGAACTGGATCTTGCCGTGCGGCGAACGGCCGAATACGGCACCTCGATTATTCCCCCACTCTTTCTATAGAACGCTTGACCAGGCGTCATGTCTCGGTTGCCAATGGGGTGCGGACGAGTAAAGTCCGAGCCAGACGCCGGCGGCGCGCCGGAGTCATTCCCTCCCATTCCCTACGGCCTCCCCGAGGACGGTGCCATGAACACTTCCGCCACCCCGCCGACCGGCGCGGACAAGGACCGCCGGGTCCCGCTCGACAAGATCGACGTCCGCAGTGCGCCCGTCGCCGCGGCCCTCGGCCGGGTACTGCCGTCGGAATCCGGCCGTCACGCGCAGGCACCGATCTTCAACTCTGCGCTCTGACAATGCAGTACGCGCTCTAGACTGGTGGAATGACCGGCCTGATCGCATTTCGCGAGATCGTCCTGAAGGTGCACAGCAGATGCGATCTTGCATGTGATCATTGCTATGTCTACGAACACGCTGATCAGAGCTGGCGAGCCCGGCCGAAAGTGATCTCCCCCGGGGTCATTTCCCGGACCGCGTCGCGGCTCGCCGAACATGCCCGTGACCATGCACTCCCCTCCGTCACGGTGATCTTCCACGGAGGGGAACCCCTGCTGGCGGGCCCGGACCGACTCCGCCTCGCCTGCGAGGAGTTCACCCGCGCGCTCGCCGGGACGGCCGCCCTCGACCTGCGGATCCACACCAACGGGCTTCAGCTGAGCCGCCGTTACCTGGACCTCTTCGCCGAGTACGACGTCCGGGTCGGCATCTCCCTCGACGGGGACCGCGCGGCCAACGACCGCCACCGGCGCTTCGCCGACGGCCGCTCCAGCCACCCGCTGGTCCTGGCGGCGCTCGCCCTGCTGCGCTCGGAGCCCTACCGCCACCTCTACCAGGGCCTGTTGTGCACCGTGGACGTGGCCAACGACCCGGTCGCCGTCCTGGACGCCCTGGTCGCGCTGGAGCCGCCCCGGGTGGACTTCCTGCTCCCCCACGCCACCTGGCAGACCCCGCCGCCCCGGCCCGGCGGTGCGCCGGACGCGTACGCCCGCTGGCTGCTGCGGGCCTTCGACCGCTGGGAGCAGCTGGGACGGCCGGTGCCCGTCCGGCTCTTCGAGTCCCTGCTGTCCACCCTGCGCGGCGGACCGAGCCTGACGGAGTCCCTGGGGCTGGCCCCGACCGACCTGGTCGTCGTCGAGACCGACGGGACGCTGGAGCAGGTCGACTCCCTCAAGAGCGCCTTCGAGGGGGCCGCCGCCACCGGGTTCAACGTCTTCGACCACCCCTTCGACCTGGTGGCGGCCCACCCGGGCGTGCGGGCCCGGCAGCTGGGGCTCGCGGGCGTCAGCGCCACGTGCCGGCGGTGCCCTGTCGTACGTTCGTGCGGCGGCGGGCTCTACACCCACCGCTACCGGGAGGACGGCGCCGGCGGCGCGGGCTTCGACAACCCCTCGGTCTACTGCTCCGACCTGCGGGAACTGGTGGAGGGCGTGGAGGGCCGGACGGCCGCCCGGGCGACCGCGCCGGAACTGGCCGACCCGGCCGAGCTCGCCCGTTCCCAGGAGGAGCTGACCCGCGCGCTGCTGGCCCGGCTGCACGGCGAGCTGGCCGCCGACGCGGACTGGGCGCGGGCCTGGGAGCTGCTGACCGGGGTCGAGGGGGCGGACCCGGACGCGCTGGACGCCGTACTGGGCCACCCGTTCACCCGGACCTGGGTGCTGGAGGCCCTGGACGCCGCCCGCGAGGGCCGTCTGGACGCCCCGGGCGCCGCCCGCAGGCTGGCCGCGCTGGCGGCGGCCGCCGTACTGCGCGGGGGGCTGGAGCCGGCGGCCGAGGTGGCGTACCGGGACGGCGAGGTGTACCTCCCCACGCTGGGCCTGCTGCGGCTCGGGGAGCCCGGTACGCAGGGCCGGGCCGCGCTGCACGCCACCGGCGAGGGTTACGCGGTGGTCCGGGCGGGCCGCACCGAGCACCGCTTCGGCCCGGCGGCGGGCGACGCCCGCTGGCTGCCCGTACGGACCTGGCGGCCGGGGCCGCAGCAGCAGCCGGTGGCACTGGAGGACCTGGACCCGTACCGCAACTGCTTCGCCCGCCCGCCCCGGCTGCGGCTCGGCGCCGGCGAGGCCGACGCGTGGCGGCGCCGGCTCGACGCGGCCTGGGCGTTGCTGCACCGCACCGTCCCCGAGTTCGCCCGGGCGGCCGCCGCCGGACTGAGCACCCTGACCCCCCTCGCCGGCGGCCCCCGGGCGCAGGGCTGGGGCGAGGCCGGGCGGCACGGGCCGGGCGCGCTCGGGGTGCCGTACGCGGCCGGGGTGCGGGAGACCGCGCTGGCCCTGCTGACCGGGCGGCGGCGGGCCCGGCTGCGGGCGCTGACCGAGGTGGCCGACCTGTACGCGCTGGACGGGGCCTGGCAGCACCCGTCCCCCTGGCGGACCCGGCCGGTGCCGGTGTCGCGGCTGCTGGCCGACGTGCACGAGCGGGTGGCGGTGGAGGCGTACCGGCGGGCCACGACCACCCAGGAGCCGGGCGGACTGGACCGGATCCACCGGGCCCTGGACCAGCTGGCGGAGGCGGCCGAGCTGACGGTGACCGGCAAGCGGCTGGTGGAGGAACTGCGCTGGGAACTGAAGGCGGTGGACGCATGACCTCCCCGCCGCGCATGACCTCCCCGCGGCGCGAGAACTCCCCGCCGCGCGGGAACTCCGCGCCCCGGGTGCCGCGTTCCTTATCCGAGCCCGCGCCCCCGGGCGCCCTCGCCCTGGCCGTCCAGCTGCGGCTGCTCGGCGTGCGCCCCGGACGGCGGCTGCTGGTGCACGCGGCGCTCGGCGGCACCGGTCTGCACCCGCAGACGCTGCGCGAGGCCCTGACCGGGGTGCTGGGACCCCAGGGCACCCTGGTGGTCCCGGCCTTCACCGCGGAGAACTCCCTCACCTCCTCCGCCCACCTGGCCCGGATCTCCGGGCTCGACGCGGACGAGGTGGCCGCCTTCCGCGCGCGGATGCCCGCCTTCGACCCGCAGCGCACCCCGAGCCAGGGCATGGGCGCCTTCGCCGAGGCGGTCCGTACCGCGCCGGGCGCCGCCCGCAGCGGCCATCCGCAGACCTCCTTCGCCGCGCTCGGCGCGGACGCGCACCGGATCTGCGCGGAACACCGGCTGGAATGCCATCTGGGCGAGGATTCCCCGCTGGGAAAACTGTGCTGGGAGGGGGGACAGGTTCTCATGATCAATGTGGGATTCGCGTCCTGCACCGCTTTCCACCTCGCGGAGTACCGAATTCCGAAGCCCCCCTTGCGCATGTACGACTGTGTGGTGAAGGTGAACCTTCCGGGCGGACGGCGGGGGAAGGGGCACGAGGGGGAGTGGACCAGGTACGAGGACGTCGCCCTGGACGACAGTGATTTCACGGAGATCGGCCGGGCATTCCCGGATTCGCTCCTGCGCCGGGGAAAGGTGGGCGCGGCGCCCGCCGTCCTCTTCTCGATCACGGACGCGGTCGATCACGCCCAGACCTGGATGACCGAAAACAGACGCTGATTGACTGAACGAGGAGGGGATGTGGCGAGGGAGCTCCGGAATGATGTTCCTTCGCTCGCATCTTCGGGACGGGGGTCGTGTGCCCGCATCAGTGCAGCCGTATTTTTTTCTCAGTTACGCGCATACACCGAGGTTCGGGCCGGGAGGACCCGACCCGGACATGTGGGTGGAGCGGCTCTTCCGTGATCTCTGCAACCACATCATGGCGCTGACCAGCCTGCCCGCCGGCTCCGAGGTCGGCTTCATGGACCGCGAGATACGCAACGGCGAGGGCTGGTCGGAACGGCTCGGGGCGGCGCTCGCCACCTGCCGGGTCTTCGTCCCCCTGTTCTCGCCGCGCTACTTCGCCAGCCAGATGTGCGGGAAGGAGTGGTTCGCCTTCGCCCAGCGGGCCATCCAGGTGGGCGCCGCCAGCGACGAGAAGACCGAGGCCATCGTCCCCGCCCTGTGGGTTCCGGTGCCGCCCTCCCAGCTCCCCCTGCCCGCAGAGCGGTTGCAGTTCAACCACAGCACCTTCGGCGAGCGCTACGTGACCGACGGGCTGTACGGGCTGATCAAACTCCGGGGCTACGCGGAACAGTACGAGCACGCCGTGTACGAACTGGCCCGCCATATCGTCGGCGTGGCCGAGACCGTGCGCCTCAAGCCGGTCCGCCCGCTGGACTACCGGGTGGTGCCCAGCGCCTTCGGCCCGGCCGGAGGCCGCCACGGCAGCCCCTCCGCCCGCACCCTCCACGTGACGGTGGCCGCCGCCTCCCGGCACGACCTGCCGGAGGGCCGCAGCCCCGAGTACTACGGGGAGAACGCCCTGGAGTGGAACCCGTACCACCCCGCCTCCCGGCGGCCGGTCGCGTACGTGGCCGAGGAGCTGGTCAAGAACCTCAACTACCAGACCACACTGGCCTCCTTCGACGACGAGGCCGGCCACTTCGACAGCAAACAGCCGCCCACCCGGCCGGAGATCCTGATCGTCGACCGCTGGGCGGTGGAGGACGAGCACCGCCGCCAGCGCCTGGCCGCCTTCGACCAGGAGCACCGCCCGTGGATCAACGTGGTGGTGCCGTGGAACCGCTACGACCACCAGAGCCGGGCCAAGGAGGAGGAACTGGCCGGCCGGCTGGAGGAGACCCTGCCGGTCAAGATGAGCCAGGGCCGGGCCGCCTGCCGGGCCGCCGCCAACGGCGTGGCCAGCCTGGAGACGCTCGGGCAGATCCTCCCGCAGGTGGTCGAGGCGGCCGCCCAGCAGTTCCTCAGACGCGCCCAGGCGTACCCGCCGGCCGGGCACACCCCCACCGAACGCCGGCGCCTGGTCGGGCCGATGGGGATGAGCGACCCGACGCCGGCCCCCTTCCCGCCCACCGCGCACCCGTACGGGCCCGAGGGGAACGACACAGCCGACGACAGCACCGACACCGACCGGGGGGACGCGGATGACAGCCAGTCGTGACAGCCGAGACGGACGCATCGTCACCTTCTACTCGTACAAGGGCGGGACCGGCCGCACGATGGCGCTGGCCAACACCGCCTGGATCCTCGCCTCCAACGGCAAGCGGGTGCTCGCCGTGGACTGGGACCTGGAGGCCCCCGGCCTGCACCGCTTCTTCCACCCCTTCCTGGACCCCTCCACGCTCGGGGCCACCACCGGGGTCATCGACCTGATCAGCGAGTACGCGTGGGCCGCCACCAGCCCGGTGCAGCGGGCCGCCGACTGGCACAAGGACTACGCCCGGATAGAACCGCACGCCGTCTCGCTCAGCCCGGAGAACCTGGGCTGGGACTTCCCCGACGGCGGCACCCTCGACTTCGTGTCGGCGGGCCGGCAGAACCGCGAGTACTCGGCGACCGTCTCCACCTTCGACTGGGACAACTTCTACGACCGGCTCGGCGGCGGCCTCTTCTTCGACGCCCTGCGGGCCGACATGAAGCGCAACTACGACTACGTCCTGATCGACAGCCGCACCGGCCTGTCCGACATCGCCGACATCTGCACCGTCCACCTCCCCGACGTCCTGGTCGACTGCTTCACCCTCTCCGACCAGTCCATCGACGGCGCCGCCTCCGTCGCCCGGCAGATCGACGAGCGGTTCAACGACCGCGGGATCAGGATCTACCCCGTGCCGATGCGCATCGACGAGGGCGAGAAGGAGAAGGCCGACGCGGGCCGGGCCCTGGCCCGGATCAAGTTCGACCGGTTCCCCGGCGGGCTCGTGGGGGACGAGCTGACCGCCTACTGGGGCGCGGTGGAGATCCCCTACCGCCCGTACTACGCCTACGAGGAGACCCTGGCCACCTTCGGCGACGAGGCGGGGCTCACCAACTCGCTGCTCTCCGCCTTCGAGCGGCTGACGGCGGTGGTGACCGAGGGCGAGGTCACCTCCATGCCGGTGATCGCCGAGGAGGTCCGGCTGCGGATCCGGGACGCCTTCACCCGGCGCCGTCCGGCCCTGCCCGCCGACCTGTTCCTCTCCTACGTCGCCGAGAACCGGATGTGGGCCGACTGGATCGAGTCGGTGCTCACCCGGGCCGGCTTCCGGGTCGTGCCCAAGGACGTCTCCGCCGAGCGCCCGCCGGCCCCCGAGGGGGGCGGCAGCGGCGGCACCCTGGGCGGCGGGACGGGCATCAGCCTCGACACCGCCGGCCGCACGGTGGTGCTGCTCTCCAGCGCCTACCTCAAGTCGGCCCGGGCCGTGGACGTGTGGAACCGGGCCGCCGCCGAGGACCCCACCGGGGGACGGCGCCACCTGGTGCCGCTGCGCGTGGGCGACGTGCGCCTGGCCACGCCCTACATCGACCGCAACCCGGTGGACCTGTTCCGCCTCGACGAGGTGCACGCCACCGCCGCCCTGCTGCGCGCGGTGGAGCGGCCGGCGGCCCTCGCCGACACCGTCGCCGGCGCCTCCCAGCCCGGCCCCCGCTTCCCGGGGACCGTCCCCAAGATCTGGAACGCACCGCCCCGCAACCCCGGGTTCACCGGCCGCAGCATCGTGCTGGAGCGGATGCGCGACCAGCTGGGCGGCGGCATGGCCGTGGTGCTGCCGCAGCCGCAGACCCTGTACGGGCTCGGCGGCGTCGGCAAGACGCAGGTGGCCCTGGAGTACGTGCACCGGTTCATGGCCGACTACGACCTGGTGTGGTGGATCTCCTCGGAGCAGACCGACGACGTGGTCGCGGCCCTCGCCGAACTCGCCGTACGCCTGGGCGCGCAGACCGGCGAGGACATGGCGGCCGCCTCCCAGGAGGCCATCGACCTGCTGCGCCGGGGCGTGCCGACCTCGCGCTGGCTGCTGGTCTTCGACAACGCCGACGACCCCGAGACGCTCAAGCGGTTCTTCCCGCCGGGCGGTCCGGGGCACGTGCTGGTGACCTCCCGCAACCAGTCCTGGTCCCAGTACGGGGACGCGCTGCCGGTGGACGTGTTCCTGCGCGAGGAGTCCGTCGAGCACCTCCAGCGGCGGGCGCCCGGACTCACCAAGGAGGACGCCGAGCAGGTGGCCGACGCGGTGGGCGACCTGCCGCTGGCCGTCGAGCAGGCCGGGGCCTGGATCGCGGAGACGGCCACCCCGGTCTCCGCGTACCTGGAGCAGCTGGCCGAGCAGACCGCACGGGTGCTGGGCCTGAACCAGCCGGCCGGGTACCCGCAGCCGGTGGCCGCGACCTGGAACGTGTCCATAGAGCGGCTCCAGTCCCGCTCCCCCGCCGCCGTGCGCCTGCTCCAGCTGTGCGCCTTCTTCGCGCCCGAGCCGATCTCCGCGAACCTGCTCTACAGCAAGGAGATGATCGACGCGCTCAAGCCGTACGACGCCTCCCTCCAGGAGAAGCTGGTGCTGGGCCGGGTGATCCGGGAGATCGGCCGGTTCGCGATGGCCAAGGTCGACCAGGTCGGCAACAGCATCCAGGTGCACCGGCTGGTCCAGGCCGTGATCCGGGCGCAGCTGTCGGAGGAGGAGCAGCGCGAGGCCCGGCACGCGGTGCACCGGATCCTGGCGGGGGCGCGCCCGGACGACGACGAGCCGATAGACAACCCGGCGACCTGGCCGAAGTTCAACACGATCTGGCCGCACCTGAGCCCGTCGGAGGCGCGGTTCTGCAAGGAGCCGGAGACCCGCCGGCTGCTGATCGACCGGGTCCGCTACCTGTGGAAGCGCGGTGACTTCAAGGCCGCGTACACCCTGGGCGAGGAGCTGCGCGAGGCGTGGCGGGAGATGCTCGGCAGCGACGACCTCCAGTACCTGTACCTGCGCTTCCACCTGTCGAACATCCTGCGCTCGCAGGGCCGGTTCGTGGAGGCCAAGGAGCTGGACGAGGTGACGCTGGAGCGGCAGCGGGCGGCGCTGGGCCCCTCGCACCCGCACACGTACATGACCACCAGCGGTCTGGCGATGGACCTGGGTGCGCTCGGCCGGTACGGCGAGGCGATGGAGCTGGCGACGGCGGCGCACGAGGGCTTCGGGCAGATCTTCCACGAGGCGCACCCGCGCACCCTGGCCGCGGCGAACAACCTGGCGCTGAACCTGCGCATGGTGGGGCAGTACGCCCGGGCCAGGGAGATCGACCAGGAGGTCTTCGACCGGCGCACGGAGGTGCTCGGCCCGGACCACCCGTACACCCTGTCCTCGGCGCAGAACCTGGCCCGGGACCTGCGCGAGGTGGGCCGGTACGAGGATTCGGTGCAGCTGCTGGGGCGGACGTACGACATCTACAAGCGGACGCTGGGCCGGGCCTTCCCGGGCACCCTGTCGGCGGCGAAGAACCTGGCGGTGTCGCTGCGGCGGGCCGGGGAGCTGGAGGACGCGCTGCGGCTGACGACGGCGACCCGCAACCGGTACCGGGCCAAGTACACCTCGGTCAACCCCGACCTGCTGGCCTGCGAACTGAACCTGGCCTCGGACTTGTTCGCGACCGGTGATCCGGGCGCGGCACGGGACCTGGCGCAGGAGGTGGTGGACGAGTACATGAAGGTGCCGGGCGAGAAGCACCCGTACACCCTGGCCGCGCTGAACAACCTGGCGGTCTTCCACTGGGGGGCGGGCGCGGCGGAGACGGCGGAGCCGCTGCTGCGGCAGACGATCCTCAGCATGCGCGAGGTGCTGGGCGACGACCACCCGCACACCATCTTCGCGCACCTGAACCTGGCCAACGCCCGGGCGGACCTCGGTGATCCGGAGGGCGCCCTGGAGCTGGAGCGGGGGGCGGTGGCGCGGCTGCGGGCGGCGCTCGGGGCGCACCACCCGGAGACCCTGGCGCTCTCGTCGAACATGGCGGTGAGCCTGGACATGACGGGCCGCAAGGAGGAGGCGGCACGGGTGCGGGCGGAGGCGGTGTCCGAGCTGGCGCGGCTGCTCGGGGAGGACCACGGTCTGACCCGGTACGCGCGTGACGAGCGGCGGGTCCACCGGGACCTGGAGCCGCTGGCGGTGTGATCCGACGAGGGCGGCGGGGCTTCGCGGTCCCGCCGCCCGGGAACGAGCGCAGGGGGCGCCGTGACCGACAGCATGACCTTCCGGGGCGAGGACCTGCCGGTCCTCTTCCACCACACCGATCAGGCGGCGGTCTCCCGGCAGCGGGAGTCCGTCCAGGCCACGCGGGCGCAGCTGGTGCTGCTGGTCGTGGCCGCGGGGGCGGCGGCCCTTCCGCCGGGGCCCGCGGCGGGCGGGCTGCACCTGTGCGCGGCGCTGAGCGCGCTGGCGTACGCGGGGGTGCTGGCCGTGGGCGTACGGGCGACGCGGCGGCGGGCCCGCCCGCAGTGGCAGCTCAACCGGAGCGCGGCCGAGTTCATCAAGTCGCTGGCGTGGCGGTACGCCGTGCACGGGGCGCCGTTCGGCAGCGAGGTCGCCGGGGTGGAGGGGGTGTACCGGGCGCGGCTGGAGAAGGGGCTGGACGAGCTGCGCAAGATGGGCTGGCGGGATCCGCGGGCGGAGGGTCTGGTGCCGGAGGGAGCGGAGATCACGGGCGCGATGCAGCGGCTGCGGGGGCTGGAGTACCAGGTGCGCCGGGAGACGTACGTCCGGGACCGGCTGATCGAGCAGCGGACCTGGTACCAGCGCAGGGCGGAGGGCTCGCGGCGGGCGACCGCGCTGTGGTCGTGGACGATCGTGCTGCTGACCTGTCTGGGGCTGGTGTTCGCGCTGTCCGGGGCGTTCGGTTCGGGTCCGGGGGCAACGGCTGCGGCGGGGGTGACGAGCGCGGCCGCGGCGGCGGCGATCGCCTGGAACGAGGTGCGCCGCCACCATCCGCTGATCGAGGCGCACACGCTGATCGAGCAGGACCTGTCGGCGATGATGGTCGTGATGCAGACGACGATCACGGAGTCGCAGTGGCCGTCGGCGGTGTACGAGACGGAGCGGTACGTGTCGCCGCAGCACACCGACTGGCTTGCCCGGCACAGCAGTTGAGGGCGGCGGGGGCGCGGTTCAGTCGCGGGCCGCGCCCTCGGGCCAGATGACGGTGACGGGTTTGCCCAGGGCCCGGGCGTAGGCGACGATCTCGCCGGTGCCGCCGTGCCCGCGGGCCGGGAGGCCGTCCCAGACGGCGACGAGCCGGTCGCAGGTCTCGGCGATGTAGGTGCCGGCGGCGTAGTAGGCCTCGTCGGTGGAGCGGGGGAAGGCCATCACGACCTGCTGGGTGGCCCGCTCCTTGAGGCGGCGGTACGCGGCGAGGCCGCGGCTGTCCTCGAAGGTGTCCTCGTAGTCCCCGCTGGGGATGACGACGGTCAGTTCGGCGCCGTATTCGAGGGCGATGGCGGCGAAGAGCTGGTCGGCTCCGTCGGCGAGGCTGGAAAGGGCCTCCAGCGGCCCCGGGAGCCCGCCGAGCACGGCCCTCAGGCCCTCCTCGACCTGGGCGAGGCAGGTGTCGGGGATCGACCGGTGCCCCGTCACGCCGATCCGCTTCATCCGAGATCCTCCCCCCGTGGACGCCCTGGACATCCTCCCAGAAGGCGGGAGGACGTCCAGGGGGCCTGCGGGCCGGGGCGGGGCTACGGCGGCGTCAGTAGACGCTGACGCCGTAGGCGCTCAGGGCCTCGGTGACGGGCTGGAAGAAGGTGGTGCCGCCGGAGCTGCAGTTGCCGCTGCCGCCGGAGGTGAGGCCGACGGCGCGGCTGCCGGAGTACAGGGGGCCGCCGCTGTCGCCGGGTTCGGCGCAGACGTTGGTCTTGATCATGCCGTAGACGATGTCGCCGTTGCCGTAGTTCACGGTGGCGTTGAGGCCGGTGACGGAGCCGCTGTGGATGCCGGTGGTGGAGCCGCGGCGGGTGACGGACATGCCGTTGGTGGCATCGGCGGCGGAGGTGATGTCCTGGCTGCCGACGGTGCCGGGCGGGACCGGGGAGTTGCTGGCGTACTTGATGAGGCCGTAGTCGTTGGTGGGGAAGCTGGAGCCCACGGTGGTGCCGATGGTGGTGGTGTGGGAGGTGCTGGTCCACCAGCTGCCCGCGCCGTCGGTGCAGTGGCCGGCCGTCAGGACGTAGTAGTTGCTGCCGCTGCGGACGTTGAAGCCGAGCGAGCAGCGCCAGCTGGTGGCGTAGATGGCGTCGCCGCCGGAGAGCAGCTTCCTGATCTTGCCGGGGGTGCGTTCGATGCGCAGGGCGGCGGCGTCGGGTCCGGCCTCGCGGCGGATTCTGGCCAGGTCGGCCTGGGTGACGGTGGAGTCGGCGGTGACCACGAGGGTCCCGGTGGCGGGGTCGGTGTGCCAGGCGGTGCCGGCGACGTCGGCGCGCAGCACGGAGGCTCCGGCGGCGGCGAGCCGGGCGGCGCTGAAGCCGGTGTCGGCGGAGTCGGCGCTGGCGGCGGTGGGGGCGGCGATCGCGGCGACGGCGGCGAGACCGGTGGCCACGGCGAGCAGCCGGAGTCGGGCGGTGCTGTTGGTCCTCACTTCACGTCCTCCCGGAGGGGGGTCTGGGGCCCGGCGGTCGTGGGGGTGCCGGAGCCCTTGAGCGGCGGGGGGAGGGCGCGGCGGGCGCGCGGCCGTCGGCCGAACGTTTCGCCGTGCCCCTGACAAGTCCGCCGGATGACGCTGAACGGGAGTGTCCTGGCGTCAGTTACCGGCGGCAAGGGCTCCTTTCAGCCGTCGCTCGCCTGCGGCGACCGCGAAGGGCAGGGTGTTCCCGGGGGGCGGGAACGGGCAGACGAAGTGGTCGGCGAAGGCACAGGGCGGCAGCAGGGCGCGGTTGAGGTCGACGACGACGCCCCCGTCCGGATCCGGGGTGCCGGGCCGCAGGAAGCGGAACCGGTAGCTGGAGTCCCCGCTGGTGGCATCGGCGAAGACGGCCCAGAGACTGCCGTCGTCCCCGTCGACGGCCACCTGGAGGCGGTGCCGGTCGCCCGCGCGCTCGAACAGCAGCTCGCCGCCGAGGCCGAGCCCGCGGGCGCGCCCGTCGGCGTTCTCGACCTGGACGGTCCGCTCCTCGCCGTAGGGGCGGAACCGGCCCGGCAGGGCGAACGCCGGGTCGTAGGGGGTGGCCTCGATGCCCTGGAAGGCGCGCCGGGCGGCGGAGCCGGGGTCGTAGGTGCGCACCGCCCACTCCCCCGCGCGCCGGATCACCACCAGGCGGACGGCGCCCGCGGTCAGGCGGGAGTCCGCCGGCCGCCCCTCGTCGGCGGCCAGCAGTGCCTCCCCGTCGAGGGGTGTGCCGTCGAGCTCCAGGCCGTCCTCGGCGCAGGCGCTCACCACCACGCCGTCGGCGGTGGCGCGCCAGCGCCCCGGAACGGCCGGAATTCGACCTTCCAGGTCCTCCGGCACCGACTCGGAGATCCAGTAGGTGCCGGTCAGCGAAAGGGGTCCGTAGGGGGCGGAGACGGTGGCCACGCGCCGCTCGTGCCACCGCCGCCAGGCCGTGGTCGCTTCGTCGTCGCTCATGCCGCTCAGCCCTTCCCGGCGGACCCGGGCGGGAATCCCCCCGTACGCCGTACGGGCCTGCGGGCAGCGGGAACTGACGCCTGCTCAGCCACCGGAGCCCTCGGGGGCTCAGCCGCAGTCGCAGTCGCAGCCGTTGCAGCAGCAGTCGGCACAGTTGCAGCACTCGCAGCCGTCGCCGTTGCAGCAGTCGCAGTCGCAGTCGTCGCACCAGGCGTCGCGCTTCTTGCGGGACCAGGGGCCCTCGTAGTCGGTGCAGCAGATCTGGCAGGTGCAGAACAGCCCAATGGCCACCGCGCAGCCGTGCAGCAGGCCCCGGCGCGGTTTCTGCGGGGGCAGCCCGCCGCCGCCGTGGCCGCCACCGCCGCCGGGACCGCCCGGGCCCATCGGGGGCGGCATGCCCGGACCGCCGGGGGCGTACTGCGGCGCGCCGCCGCCGTAGGGGTTCTGGCCGTACGGCCCGGCGCCCTGGCCGTAGGGGCCGCCGCCCTGCCCGTACCCGCCCTGGGCGTTCGGGTCGTAGCCCTGCGGCGGGTAGCCCTGCGGGGGCAGGCCGTAGCCCTGCCCGGCCGAGTTCGCGGGCGCGTGGCCGTGCTCGCAGGAGGTGGTGCCGAAGGCCCGGTCCACCGAGATGCGCAGCTCGTGCACCAGCAGCCGGTGCGCGAGCCCCGCGTCGGCGAACTCCGCCTCGCGCAGCGCCAGCTTGATGCCGTGCAGCGCGTCGTCGCACAGCCGGCGGGCCTCGGTGCGGGAGGTCCCGGTCGCGGTGAGCGGGTTCCAGGCGCCCGCGGCGGCGTCGGCGGCCTGGTCCTCGACGGCGTCCAGCAGGTGGGCGAGCCGCCCGAAGTAACGCCCGGCCTCGGCCAGCGGCGCGGCGTTGCCTGGCCGTCCCGCCAGGACCGCGGTATGAGCGAAGGCGGCCGCGGTCGCGGTCTCCGTCGGCTCGGTGACCACCAGCACGGGCGTGCCCGGGCCGGCCAGGCTCTCGATGCCGCCCTGCCGGTCCACGGCGTCGACCAGCACGGCCGTGTCGAAGCCGAGCGAGGCCCCGGTCCGGGCACCGGCCCGGTCCCAGCCCCGGGCCACCCGGCGCGCGGCGGCGGCCATCGGGGCGCGGGCCAACAGGCCGTCCCGGTCGGCCACGTGATCGCGCACCTTCGCGGAGGCGAGCACCAGCGACACGGCGGCCGCGAGCCGGGCGCCCTCGCCGTTGGCGACCGGTGCGGTGCGCATGCCGCGCAGCGGGCAGGGGCCCGCGGTGCGCCGCGCGCCGGGCAGCGGACCCGACTGAGCTTCCGTCAGAACGGAGACCAGCAGCCCGTCGTAGTTCGTGACGATCCGGGCGAACTGGCCGTGGTCACCCCGAAGTGCCAGGCACAGACCGCAGAGATGGGCCATCCACTCCGTCTTGAAGCGGTCGCCGAGCCGGTGCGTACAAGGTCTGACGATGCCGAACAAACCGCTTCCCCCGTGTGTCATCCGCGTGTTTCCGGGGCATCGTATCCAGCCAACTCGTTCACCCGTACGCCCCAGCGCCTCACCCGGTCGGCAGCGGCGGTCGTATTTTCACTCAGTCAGCAGCGGCAGTGGCCGGGAACCTCGCCGGTGCAACGGATGTTCTGCACCAGTCCCGTCACGAAACCACTGCGCGGCGGCTATCCACTTGGCGCGTTGTCAGCATGATGGACGACCATAGGGGCAGCGGAGCAGAAGTCAGACTGGCCACGGTGAAAGGAGGCGTCCATGGGTTCGGTACGCAAGGCGAGCGCCTGGTTGGGTCTCGTGGAGGACAACGACGACGAGCGGTACTACGACGACGACTACGCGGAGGCGGTGGACGGCCGGCAGGGCTCGGTCGCCGGGCCCGGCGACCAGTGGGTCACCGACCCGCGGGTGCGCGTGGCCTCGGAGTCCGCGGTCGAGCGGGGCCGGCGGATCGCGACGGTGACCCCGGACGGGTTCCGCGACGCGCGCGGCATCGGCGAGCTCTTCCGCGAGGGCGTCCCGGTGATCGTGAACCTGTCCTCCATGGACCCGACCGACGCCAAGCGCGTGGTCGACTTCGCGGCGGGCCTGACCTTCGGGCTGCGCGGCTCCATCGAGCGGGTGGCGACCAGGGTCTTCCTCCTGACCCCGGCCGACACCCAGATCGTCAGCGGTGAGGCGGGCGGCCGCTCCCGCGACTTCTTCAACCAGAGCTGAGCAAGGCGGGGGCACCTCTGGAGGTCCCCCCGGACGGGGTCCGGGGGAGGTAGCCGGGGGAGCTCGCGGGCTTACCGGAAGGCGTCGAGCCCGGTGAGCGCCTTGCCCAGCACCAGCTGGTGCATCTCCACGGTGCCCTCGTAGGTGAGCACCGACTCCAGGTTGGTGGCGTGCCGCATGACGGGGTACTCCAGGGAGATCCCGTTGGCCCCGAGCACGGTCCGCGCGGTGCGGCAGATGTCGATGGCCTCGCGGACGTTGTTGAGCTTGCCGAAGCTGATCTGCTCCGGCCGCAGGGTCCCCGCGTCCATGCGCCGGCCCAGGTGGTGGGCGAGCAGGATGCCCTTGTGGAGTTCAAGCGCCATGTCGGCCAGCTTGGCCTGGGTGAGCTGGAAGCCGCCGATCGGCCGGCCGAACTGCTCCCGCGTCCGCGCGTAGTCGAGCGCGGCCTCGAAACTGGCGCGTGCCGCGCCCATGGACCCCCAGACGATCCCGTACCGCGCGTGGCTGAGGCAGCCCAGCGGCCCCTTGAGCCCGGTGACCCCGGGCAGCACCGCGTCCGCGGGCAGCCGTACGTCGTCCATCACCAGCTCGCTCGTCACCGAGGCGCGCAGCGACCACTTGTGCTTGATCTCCGGGGCGGAGAAGCCCGGCGTGTCGGTGGGGACGGCGAAGCCGCGGATCCCCTCGTCCGTCTGCGCCCAGACCACGGCCACGGAGGCCACCGAGCCGTTGGTGATCCACATCTTGCGCCCGTTGAGGATCCAGTCGGAGCCCTCCCGCTTGGCGTGGGTGCGCATCGCGGCGGGGTCGGAGCCGACGTCGGGCTCGGTCAGCCCGAAGCAGCCGATCAGCTCGCCGGCCGCCATGCCCGGCAGCCAGCGCTGCTTCTGCTCCTCGGAGCCGTACTTCCAGATCGCGTACATGGCGAGGGAGCCCTGGACGGAGACCAGGGAGCGGATCCCGGAGTCGGCGGCCTCCAGCTCCAGGCAGGCGAGGCCGTACTGGACGGCGCTCGCGCCCGCGCAGCCGTAGCCGGTCAGGGACATGCCGAGGGCGCCGATGGAGCCGAGTTCGCGGGCCAGTTCGCGGATGCCGGGCAGTTCGCCGGCCTCGTACCACTGGGCGATGTGCGGCAGGACCCGGTCGGCGGCCCAGGTACGGACGGTGTCGCGGACGGCGAGGTCCTCGGGGCTGAGGAGTTCGTCGAGCCCGAGCGGATCGGTGGGGACGAACGGGTTCTTCGGCGCGGACGACGCGGACAAGAGGGGCCTCCCGGCAGGCGCGTGGGGCGAAACCTAGCGGTGCAAGTTTGTCGCCGCTCCCGCCCCGGGTCCACCCCCGGCCCGACCGGGCCGGGCCGGTCAGGCCGGGCGGCCGCCGACCGCCGGGTCCCGCTCGGGCTTGCCCGGGCCGGGGATCCGGGGCGCGGAGGCCGCGGCGGCCTGGGCCTTGGGCTGCGCGGGCAGCCGGACGGAGGCCCGGGCCCCGGCGCCGGACCCGCCGGTGCCCGCCGCGCCGCCGGCAGGGGCGCCGCAGCCGGCCTGGTCGGCGTTCTCCATGGTGCGCGGCAGCTTCAGCGCCATCACCGCGCCCGCCAGCAGCAGGCCCGCGCTGACCACCAGGGTGACGTGTAGCCCGTGCACGAAGGAGTGCCGGGCGGCCTCCGCCAGGGAGCGCCCCGCCGGACCGCCGAGGTGGGCGGCGATCTGGTAGGCCTCGCCGAGGGAGTTCGCGGCCCCCGCCGAGTCCTCGGCCGGCACCCCCGGCACGCCGAGCAGACCGGGCCGGTAGGCGGCGTTCATCACGCTGCCGAGCAGGGCGATGCCCATGCCGGCGCCGAGCTGGTACGAGGTCTCGCCTATGGAGGCGGCGCCTCCGGCGGCCTCCACCGGGGCCTCGCTCAGCATGGACTCGTACGCCGCGAAGAGGGTGGTCTGGAGGCCGAAGCCCAGCAGCACGAACCCGGCGGTCAGCAGCACGGGCCGGTCGTGCTGGCCCATCAGCGTCAGCAGCAGCACCGCGCCGGCGGTCAGCACGAAGCCCAGCGAGACCATCGTGCGCGGTCCGACCCGCTGGAGGGTGTACGAGCCGGTGGCCCCGGCGGCCATGGCGGCGAAGGTCAGCGGCAGCAGCCGCAGGCCGGTCTCCAGCGGGCTCAGGCGCAGCACCAGCTGGAGGTACTGGACGGCGATCAGCTCCAGGCCGACCAGGGCCAGCATGGCGAGCACGATGCAGCCGACGGAGGTGGAGAAGGCCACCCGGGAGAACATCCGCATGTCGATCAGCGGGTGCTCGCGCCGCCTCTGGCGGCGTGCGAAGAGGACCAGCAGCAGCACGCCGAGGGCCAGCGGGACCAGCGCCCGCAGGTCGGTGAGCTGGCGTTCGGCACCGATCCGTTTGACCCCGAGGACCACGCCGAGCACACCGGCCGCGGCCATCAGCGCGCCCAGCACGTCCCAGGGCCCGTCGGCCGCCCCCCGGGACTCGGGCAGCAGCCAGCGGCCCAGCGGCAGGATCAGCGCCATGAGCGGGATGTTGATGAGGAAGACGGAGCCCCACCAGAAGTGCTGGACGAGGAACCCGCCCAGGACCGGCCCGCTCGCGGCGCCGATCGCGGCGACGGCGGTCCAGATGCCGATGGCCAGGGCCCGCTCGCGCCGGTCGGGGAAGACCTGCCGCAGGATCGACAGCGTGGCGGGCATGATCATCGCTCCGCCGACGCCGAGCAGGGCGCGGGCGGCGATCAGCACCTGGGCGTCACCGGCCAGGGCGGCGATGGCGGAGGCCACGCCGAAGAGCGTGTAGCCGAGGAGCAGGATCCGGCGGCGGCCGACCCGGTCGCCCAGGGTGCCGAAGAGGATCAGCAGCGCGGCGCACACCAGCGGGTAGGCGTCGACGATCCACAGCAGTTCCTGGGAGCCGGGGCGCAGGTCTTCGGTGACGGCGGGGACGGCGACGTGCAGGATCGTCGCGTCGAGCGCGACGAGCACCAGGCTGACGCAGAGGACCGCGAGGACGACCCAGCGGTTGGCGCCGCCGGAGGCCTCGGTGATCCGCTGCCGCAGGGAGGGCTTCCTGTCGCCGGCCGTGTTCGTCCCCGACATCCATGTACCTCCCAGGTGATCCCTCGCACTCGGCGGACCAGCGTCGTGTGGCGCCGCGGGGTGGTGCCCAGTGCGGCGTCCTACGGGGTCCGGCATCGACACGCGAGTGAAGGGTCAGCGTACGCGAGTTCGTGTGCCCGGCACGTGGTCAAGCTCTCATCCCGGCGGCGGCCCCGTTGTGGTGTGCACCACTCGCCCCGGCCCTCCTTCCCCCTGCGTACACGCCCGGTCACGGCCCGTGGTTCTGGTTCCGGGGCCGGTGGCCGGGCCGTTGATACTCGTGTCCGTGACAACTGTGCCCGCCTCCGACGCTCCCCCCAAGGGCCCCGGCCCCGGCCCGTGCCGGGCCGCGCCCGCGCTCGCCGCGTTCGCCGCGGTCCGGCTGCTCGGGCTGGCCGTGCTCGCAGTGTGGTCCGCGGCGGCCGGCAGCAGCCCGCACACGCTGCTGTCGGCGCGCTGGGACTCCCTCTGGTACGCCCGGATCGCCGCGCAGGGGTACGGGTACGAGGTGGTCCTGCCGAACGGGGCCGTCCACTCCAACCTGGCGTTCTTCCCGCTGCTGCCGTGGCTGGAGCGGCTGGTGGCGGCGCCCACCGGGCTCTCGTACGGTTCGGCGGGCCTGGTGGTCTCGGCGGTGGCGGGGCTCGCCGCCGCCTGGGGGATCTTCGCCGTCGCCGATCTGCTCCACGGGCGGCGGGCCGGCGTGCTGGCCGTGGCGCTGTGGGCGGCGCTGCCGGTGGGGATCGTCCAGTCCATGGCGTACAGCGAGTCGCTGTTCACCGCCCTGGCCGCCTGGGCCCTGTACGCGGCGCTGCGCGGGCGCTGGCTCGCGGCGGGCCTGCTCGCGGCGGGGGCGGGGCTGACCCGCCCGGTCGGGGCGGCGGTGGTCGCGGCGGTGTGGGTGGCCGCCGTTCTGGCGTGGCGGCGCGGGGAGCGCTCGTGGCGGATGGCGGCGGGGGTGCTGCTGGCCCCGGCGGGGGCGGCGGCGTACGCGCTGTGGGTGGGGGCCCGGACCGGCGGGGGGCTGACGGGCTACCTGGACGTGCAGGCGGGCTGGGGCAACGGCTTCGACGGGGGCTGGGCCTTCGCCCGGTTCATCGGGGCGCGGCTGGCCTCGTCCGCCTTCCTCGCGGGGGTGGGCCTGATCGCGGGGGTGCTGCTGGTGCTGTGGCTGTACGGGCTGTGCGTACGGCGCCGCCTGCCGGCCGTGCTCCTCGTCTACTGCGGGATCGTGGTGGCGCTGGCGCTGTGCGCCTCGGGGTACTTCGGCTCCAAGCCGCGGCTGCTGCTGCCGGCGTTCCCGCTGATGCTGCCGCCGGCGGTGGCGCTGGCCCGCGGGCCGGCCTGGCGGGCGGCGGCGGTCGTCGGGGGTCTCGCCCTGGTCTCGGCGGTCTACGGGGCGTTCTGGCTGAACGGCTCGGGCCCGCCGTGAGCCCGGTCCTCCGCCGCCTCCCAGGATCACGGAATGGATCATTCCAATCCATGATTGCGCAAAGGAATTGAGCTGCGGCGATAAACCCCCCGTAAGCGCGCGGACAATTGGCGGGGCAGCACTCCGGGAGTGGAATCCGGGGAGTTCCAACCGGGGGCGGAATAACGGCAATTAAGTCCCGCGTGAGACGCACTCCACATCACATGGTCATCACAAAGCGTGCGATTCGCACGGGCCGTGCTTCGACGCGCGGTAACGTCGATTGAGTGCGTACCGATCAATTGCTGTCCCGTCTGGAGCCGGTGTTCGCCCGGCTGGACAGGGAACCAGAGCGACCGGCTCATCTGCAGACCCCGCAGATGAGCCGGCACCGCGTCGTGCTGCTCTGCGCGACCCTCGCCTTCTACCTGGCGATCGTCGTGGCCGTGCTGACGACGTCCTGGCTCGTCCGCCTGGACTGGCAGATCATGTTCTTCCGGCCGTACGAGCAGTGGCCGCAGATCCACGCCTTCCTCGACTACCTGGTCGTCCTCGGCCAGCGCGGACCCACTGCGGTGATGGTCGCGGCCTGGCTCGGCTGGCGCTCCTGGCGCCAGCACACCCTGCGCCCGCTGATCGCCCTCGGCGTGGCCCTGCTGCTGCTGAACATCACCGTGGGCTCCGTGAAGCTGGGCCTCGGCCGGCTCGGCCCGCACTACGCCACCCAGATCGGCTCCGCCGAGCTCTTCGCGGGCGGCGATATATTCCCTTCCGGCCACACCGCCAACGCCGTCGTGACCTGGGGGATCCTGGCCTACCTGGCCTCCACCACGGTCACCCGCCGGGTGTTGTCCATCCTCTCCGGGGTGCTGTCGCTCAGCGTCGGCGCCACCACGGTCTACCTCGGCACCCACTGGGTGAGCGACGTCCTGCTCGGCTGGACCGCCGGCCTGCTCATCATGCTGGCGCTGCCCTGGTTCGAGCCGCTCATCGCCCGCTCCGAGGCCTACGTCTTCGAGGTGCGCGAGCAGTGGCGCCGCCGGCTGGAGGAGGGCCGGGTCTCCGAGCCCGTCGCCGCCGCGCTCACCCCGCTGCTCTCGGCGGGCGGCAAGTGGCGGCCCCGGCCGGCCGAGGCGGCGCCC
The DNA here is from genome assembly GCF_003634815.1 of Streptomyces sp. 3211.6. Classification (NCBI taxonomy): domain Bacteria; kingdom Bacillati; phylum Actinomycetota; class Actinomycetes; order Kitasatosporales; family Streptomycetaceae; genus Streptomyces; species Streptomyces sp. 3211.6. Next base: position 1,999,716 of record NZ_RBXC01000001.1, read on the forward strand.
GTCGCCGTCCCGGCGCCCGCCGGGCACTCCCCCGCGCTGCGGCCCGCCGCGCACGCCCACCCGGCGTCCCGGCCGCACCTGATCCGCTCCGAGCGGACCCCGGTCACCCCGGCCGGCAGCCGCCGCCCGGCGCACACCGAGCGGGCGGCCGCCCGCAGCGCGCGTCCCGCCACCGGCGGCTGACGCACCCCCGCGGGGACGGTACGCACGCCCCACCCCGCACCACGACGGCGGGCCGGTTCCACGAACCGGCCCGCCGTTCATATGTCCGGCCCGTCAGCCGCGCGCCCAGAGGTTCCTCCGTACCGGGTCACGCTTGTGTCACGGGTTGTCGACGGCCGCCGCCGCCCGCCCGGCGATTCCGCCGGCGGAATTCAAATCCCCGCGGCCGGAATTCCCGTGCTCTCCGACGCCTTCCAGCGCACGGCCGAGAAGGTCCCGCAGAGCGGCGATCCGGTCGGTCAGCGCGGGGGGCTCCACGACCTCGAACTCGCAGCCGAGCATCATGATGTGAATCACCAGAACGTCGAGGTTCACCGCCCCCGTCCGCAGCAGACAGCTCTCCGCGTCGACCGGCTCCAGCACCCCGTCGGCGGGTCCCACGATCCCCGCCGCCGCCTCGGCCGGCACCCTCAGCCGCACCACCGCCCGGACGGCGTACGCCCGTTGCGAGACCCCCTCGGAGACGTACGCCGCCAGGTCCTCGGCGGGGGCCGGGCGCGGGGTGAACCGCGGGCCGTGCGGGGGGCGGGGCTCGATCCGGTCGGCGCGGAAGGTCCGCCAGTCCGCGCGGTCGAGGTCCCAGGCGACGAGGTACCAGCGCCGCTCGGTGCACACGAGCCGGTGCGGCTCGACGGTCCGGCGGCTCACGGCCCCGGCGTGGTCCCGGTACCCGAAGCGCAGCCGCTCGCCGTCCCGGCACACGGCGGCGAGCTCGGTGAGGACGGCGGGGTCCACGGTGTCGCGGCCGGGCCCGCGGAGCATGGGGACCGTGAACTCGTTGAGCGCGGAGACCCGTCCGCGCAGCCGGCCCGGCAGCACCTGCTCCAGCTTGGCGAGGGCCCGCACCGAGGCCTCCCCGATCCCCTCGACCCCGTTCCCGGCGGCGGTCCGCAGTCCGACGGCGACCGCGACGGCCTCGTCGTCGTCGAGCAGCAGCGGGGGCAGCTGCGCCCCCGCACCGAGCTGGTACCCGCCGCCGGTGCCGGGGGTGGCGTTCACGGGGTACCCGAGCTCCCGCAACCGGTCGACGTCACGGCGCACGGTCCGGGGCGTGACCCCCAGCCGCTCGGCGAGGTCGGGGCCGGTCCACTCGCGGTGGGTCTGGAGGAGGGAGAGCAGCCGGAGCAGCCGCGCGGAGGTCTCTAGCACCGCCCCAGTGTGCCCGGCGCTCCCCACGGTCCCTCACCCGGTCCGGCCGCGCCGCTCATCCCCCTCGCCCCCGGCCGGCCTCCCCGGCGTCGCGCCGCTGCGCTGCCTCCCTCCGTCGTCCCCGGGGCTCCGCCCCAGACCCCGCGCCCCAAACGCCGACGGGGCTATGCGCAGCCCCGCCCGCGTTTGAGGCGCGGGCGCGGAGCACCGTGTAGTGGGCCGCACCCGGACGCGGAGGGGCACCTCCCCCAGCCGCACCGGCGCTTGAGGTGGAACGGAGGAAGGGCGGGTAGGGGACGGCTCCGCGCAGCGGCCACCGACCGCCACCGCGCACAGCTCAGGGCACCCGAACCGGCGCCGGCGCCCCCGGAGACGGAGCCGGCGGGGACGGCGCCGACGGGCCCGCCGGGGCGGGAGACGGCCCGTCCGGGCTCGGGGCCACCGGGGCCGGGGTGACCGGGGACGGGGGTGGGCCCGGGAGGGCGAGGAGGGTGCCGACCTTGAGGGCGGCCGGGTCGGGGCCGATCACCGGGCGGTTCGCCTCGTACAGGGCCCGCCAGCCCCCCGCCACGCCACGCCGCCGCGCGATGCCGTCCAGCGTGTCCCCGCCCCGCACCACATGCATCCGCCCCGCCAGCCCGTACCGCTTCGCACACACAGGCCACGCGTCCCACCCCTGCGCCCCCAGCAGCTCCTCCGCGACCCGGATCTGCTGCTCCCGCGTCGCCAGGTCCGCCCGCGCCGCGTACACCAGCCCCCCGTACTCCACCCACGTCGGCTGCCAGAACTGCAGCCCCCCGTAGAAGCCGTTGCCCGTGTTCACCGCCCACCGCCCGCTGCTCTCGCAGTCCGCGACGCAGTCCCACGGCCACTCCCCGCCCGGCCCGCAGTCCCCCGGCCCGGTCCCGATGACCCCCGGCGAACCGGGATACGCGGCCCCCGCCGGCCCGGGAGCCGGCGGGGGCGGCGCCGCGACCGCCCCGGCACCCCACGGGAGTACGAGCACCAGCGCGGCGCAGACCGCGAACGCGGCCCGCCGGAAGCGGACCCGGAAACAGACGTCGGGCATCGCGCCACGCTACGCAGCCCCCTCCCCCCGCCCGCCCCGCCACGCGGCGCACCCCCGCGCCCCACCCGGACGGCCGACCGCCACCCCGCCCCCAAATGGCCAGCCCCAACCACCAACTGCGCACAAGCAAGCAATAGTTGCCATAAAAACGAAGCCTCCCCCGAGCGCCTCACTCTTTCGGGTGGCCGGTTCGATTCCGTTCCCTCAAACGGCGTGACCCCGGCCGAGCCTCGGCCGTTGTGCCCGGCGAGCCGGGAACCCCCCGGCCTCCGCACGAATGAGGAGCCCACCCGTGCCGCGCATGCTCGACGTCAGTCTTGAGGTACGTGCCGAGATCGGTGACGAAGAAGCCGACAGGCTGCTCACCGGCGACGACGCCCCGGGCAGTTACGACTGCACCTCCTGCCGCACCCCCGGCGACCCCGAGACCGACCCGACGAGCACCGTGCTGTTCGTGGGCGAGGAGACGGCCGTCCTCGCCTTCGCCCACGCCGGCTGCATCCCCTCCCAGGTCGTCACGGTCTCCGAGGCCGAGCTCCAGGGCGCGGTCCGCAGCATCACCGGTGACAGCCCCGCCCCCGAGCAGGCGGCCGCCGGCGAGGCGCCGCAGAGCGTCCCCGGCGGCCAGGCCGTCCTCGGCATCACCAGCGGCCTGATCCTGATCAACGGCGAACTGCACCCCGCGCTCGTCGTCGAGCCGACCGCGCCGATCGCCCGCCCCGGCACCACCGGCCCCGGCGACGACTTCCTGCCGCTCCTCATCGAGCAGGGCTTCATCCCCGTCACCGACACCAACCAGGTGCCCTCCGCCCTCGAGGGCTGGTCGGTCCTGCTGGCCGGCGGCCAGCTGCACGCCGTGCTCCAGCCCGGCGCGGGCGGCGGCCCCCAGGCCTCCTGGTGGCAGGCGCACCAGGCGCTGTCCGTGACCGACGGCTGGCGGGCCGCGGTCAACAAGACCCAGCGGGTCCTGGTGTACGCCGCCCCCGTCGGCTCCATCGGCCAGCAGCCGCGCGAGGACCTGCTGCGCGACGCCCTGGACAAGGCCGCGAGCAACGGCAAGCTCGTCGCGGCCTCCATGCCCCTCGCGGGTGCCGCGGGCGCCTGAACCCCAACCTTTCCCACCCCGCCGGAAACGGCCGCCCGTCCTCCCCACGAAGGAGGCCGGTCGGCATGCGCCGGGGGTGCGCGGTCCGTCCCGCGCACCCCCGGCGATCTGCGTTTTACGCCCCGTCACCCCGCATCCGCAGGGCCCCGGTTTCGTTGGCTGATACGTGCATGCATACGACCCCTCCCGCGCCCCGTCCTATCCGAGCAGCGTCCCCCCGATGCGCCCCGCCCTGGACCGGGACCACGCTCCGGCCGCCTCGCACACCCCGATCTTCGACGCCCTGTACTCCGAGTACCTGCGGGCCTTCCGGGCCCTGCCGGGCGACCGGACCGGCGAGGAGGACCTCGGCTTCACCGCGTTCTCGTACGGCTCCTCTCACGGATCGTCCTACGGCTCCTCGTACGGCGGCTCCTACACCGGGTCCTCCGGAGTCTCCTACGGCAGCGGCTCGTACGCCGCCGGGTGGAACGGTTCCGCATGGCAGCGCTCCGACCCCTGGCAGCCCGCGTACCCGCCCGCGCCGGTCGTCCCGCAGCCCCAGTACGCCCACGCCGGCGCCGCCGTCCCCGTACCGGCGTCCGGGGCCGGACAGGGCTCCGGATACGGCGACGGGCGGCAGCACCAGACCGGGATGCAGCACATCCCGGCGGCCCTGCCGCCCGCTCCGCGCCGGGGCTACTGACCCCGGCCCGCCACCGCGACCGCTACTTCTTCTTCTTGTACTGGGCGCCGCGCTTCTCGCGAACCCGCACCGAGATGTGCAGCGGGGTGCCCTCGAAGCCGAACTCCTCGCGCAGGCGGCGCTCGATGAAGCGCCGGTAACCGTGCTCCAGGAAGCCGGAGGCGAAGAGGACGAACCGCGGCGGCTTGCTGCCCGCCTGGGTACCGAACAGGATGCGGGGCTGCTTGCCGCCGCGGATCGGGTGCGGGTGCGCGGCGACGATCTCGCCGAGGAAGGCGTTCAGCCGGCCGGTGGGGACGCGCGTCTCCCAGCCCGCGAGGGCGGTCTCGATCGCCGGGACCAGCTTCTCCATGTGGCGGCCGGTCTTCGCCGAGACGTTGACCCGGGGCGCCCAGGAGACCTGCTGCATCTCGGTCTCGATCTCGCGCTCGAGGTAGTAGCGGCGCTCCTCGTCCAGCTCGTCCCACTTGTTGTACGCGATCACGATCGCGCGGCCGGCCTCGACGGCCATGGTGATGATGCGCTGGTCCTGGACGCTGATGGACTCGGTGGTGTCGATCAGGATGACCGCCACCTCGGCCTTCTCGACGGCCGCGGCCGTGCGCAGCGAGGCGTAGTAGTCGGCGCCCTGCTGGAGGTGGACCTTCTTGCGGATGCCCGCCGTGTCGACGAACTTCCAGGTGACCCCGCCGAGCTCGATGAGCTCGTCGACCGGGTCGCGGGTGGTGCCGGCCAGCTCGTTGACGACGACGCGGTCCTCGCGCGCGACCTTGTTCAGGAGGGAGGACTTGCCGACGTTGGGGCGGCCGATCAGGGCGATGCGGCGCGGGCCGCCGACCGGGGCCCCGCCGAAGGTCTGCTCGGGGGCCTCGGGCAGGACCTCCAGGACGGCGTCGAGCATGTCGCCCGTGCCGCGGCCGTGCAGCGAGGAGACCGGGAACGGCTGGCCCAGGCCCAGGGACCACAGGTAGGCCGCGTCGGCCTCGCCGCTCTGGCCGTCGACCTTGTTGGCGCACAGGACGACGGGCTTGCCGGACCGGCGCAGCAGCTTGACGACGGCCTCGTCGCTGTCGGTGGCGCCGACCTTGGCGTCCACGACGAAGACGACCGCGTCGGCGGCCTCGATGGCGTACTCGGCCTGGGCGGCGACGGAGGCGTCGATGCCGAGGACGTCCTGCTCCCAGCCGCCGGTGTCGACGACCTTGAAGCGGCGGCCCGCCCACTCGGCCTCGTAGGTCACGCGGTCGCGGGTGACGCCCGGCTTGTCCTCGACGACCGCCTCACGGCGGCCGATGATGCGGTTGACCAGGGTCGACTTGCCCACGTTCGGGCGGCCGACGACGGCGAGTACGGGCAGCGGTCCGTGGCCGGCTTCGCCGATGGCGTCCTCGACGTCCTCGAGGTCGAAGCCTTCCTCCGCGGCGAGCTCCATGAACTCCGCGTACTCGGCGTCGCCAAGTGCTCCGTGGTCGTGCTGGTCGTTCATGAAGTCCGTTCCTCGTCGTTCGTGGTGGTCGGTGGTGTCGTCCGCGCGGCGGGCACCACTACTGGGTTCAAGTCTCGCTCAGCGCCCGGTGAGGCGCTTGGCGTCGGCCAGGTGGGCCGTCAGCCGGTCCTGGATGCGCACGGTGGCCGCGTCCAGCGCGGTCCGCGTACGGCGGCCCGTGCCGTCCCCGGCCTCGAAGGCGGAGCCGAAGACGATGTCGACGCGGCTGCGCAGCGGCGGCAGGCCCTTGACGAGCCGGCCCTTGGCCTCGGTGCTGCCGAGGACGGCGACCGGCACGATGGGCGCGCCGCTGCGGACCGCGAAGTAGGTGAGGCCGGCGCGCAGGGACGCGAAGTCCCCGTCGCCGCGGGTGCCCTCGGGGAATATCCCGAGGGCGCCGCCGTTGCCGAGGACGTCCAGGGCGCGGGTGACTGCGGTCCGGTCGGTGCCGGAGCGGTCCACCTTCACCTGTCCGATCCCCTCCAGGAAGGGACCGAGCGGCCCGACGAACGCCTCCTTCTTGATCAGGAAGTGCAGCGGCCGGGGTGCGGTGCCCATGACCAGGGGTCCGTCGATGTTGTGGGAGTGGTTCACGGCCAGGATCACGGGGCCGGTGGCGGGTACCTTCCAGGCACCCAGCACACGCGGCTTCCAGAGCCCGTACATGAGCCCGATTCCGATGCGTCTGCCGACCGCCGCACCCTTGAGGGAGGGCGTATCGCTCACTTGCTCCGCCGCTCTTCCACCAGGGTCACGACGCACTCGATGACCTGGTCGAGGGTGAGCTCGGTGGTGTCCACCTCGACGGCGTCGGCGGCCTTGGCCAGCGGGGAGGTCTTGCGGCCGGAGTCGGCGGCGTCCCGCTTGATCAGGGCTTCCCTGGTGGCGGCGAGGTCGGCGGCCTCCTTGCCGCGCAGTTCGCCGTTGCGGCGGGCGGCGCGGGCCTCGGCGGAGGCGGTCAGGAAGATCTTGAGGTCGGCGTCGGGCAGGACGGTGGTGCCGATGTCCCGGCCCTCGACGACGATCCCGCCGGCCTGCGCGGCCGCTTCGGCGGCGATGGAGCGCTGGAGCTCGGTGATCAGGGTGCGCACCTCGGGGACGGCGCTGACGGCGCTGACCTTGGAGGTGACCTCCTGGGTGCGGATGGGGCCGGAGGCGTCCTGTCCGTCGACGGTGATGGTGGGCGCGGAGGGGTCCGTGCCGGAGACGATGGCCGGCTTGCCGGCGGCGAGGGCGATGGCCTGCGGGTCGTCGGTGTCGACGCCGTTGGTGATCATCCACCAGGTGATGGCCCGGTACTGGGCACCGGTGTCCAGGTAGCGCAGCCCGAGCTTGGCGGCCACGGCCTTGGAGGTGCTGGACTTGCCCGTGCCGGAGGGACCGTCGATGGCGACGATCACGGCGGACGGAGCTGCGGATTCCACGGTGCGGGCACCTTCCTGGTTGCGCGTACGTGTCCGGGCGCGCCCATAGCGCCCCTCACCAGGTTACCGGGCCCTGGCACCGGCCGGTCCCGGGCGGTCGGCGGGGCCCGCACGGGGCCCCGCCGGGTGCCCGGCTACTGCTGGCGCAGGGCCCAGCCCCGCTCGCTGAGCTCGGCGGTCAGGGGGGCGACGGCCCTGGGCTCGACCATGAGCTGCACCAGGCCCGCCTGCTGGCCGGTGGCGTGCTCGATCCGCACGTCCTCGATGTTGACCCCGGCCCGGCCGGCGTCGGCGAAGATCCGGGCCAGCTCGCCGGGCTTGTCGCTGATGAACACCCCGACCGTCTCGTAGGCCGTGGGGGCCGCGCCGTGCTTGCCGGGGACGCGGACGCGGCCGGCGTTGCCGCGCTTGAGGACGTCCTCGATGCCGGCGGCCCCGCCCCGGCGCTTGGCCTCGTCGGCGGACTGCAGGCCGCGCAGCGCCTCGACGGTCTCCTCCAGGTCGGCGGCGATGCCGGCCAGGACGTCGGCCACGGGCCCGGGGTTGGCGGAGAGGATCTCCACCCACATCCGGGGGTCGGAGGCGGCGATCCGGGTCACGTCGCGGATGCCCTGCCCGCACAGCCGCACCGCCGTCTCGTCCGCCTCCTCCAGGCGGGCGGCGACCATGCTGGAGACCAGCTGCGGGGTGTGGGAGACCAGCGCGACCGCCCGGTCGTGGGCGTCGGCGTCCATCACCACGGGGACGGCCCGGCACAGGGCGACGAGCTCCAGCGCGAGGTTCAGCACCTCGTGGTCGGTGTCCCGGGTCGGGGTCAGCACCCAGGGGCGGCCCTCGAACAGGTCGGCGGTCGCGGCCAGCGGGCCGGAGCGCTCCTTGCCGGCCATGGGATGGGTGCCGATGTAGGCGGAGGTGTCGGCGCCCAGGGCGGCGAGCTCGCGGCGCGGCCCGCCCTTGACGCTGGCCACGTCCACGTAGGCCCGGGCCAGTCCGCGTCCGATGGCGTCGGCCAGGGCCGCGGCCACGTGGGCGGGCGGTACGGCGACGATCGCGAGGTCGACCTGGCCCTCGGGGGCGTCGTCGGTGCCGGCGCCGAGGGCAGCGGCGGTACGGGCCTGCGCGGGGTCGTGGTCGACGAGGTGGACGGAGATCCCGCGGGCGGTCAGGGCGAGCGCCGCGGAGGTGCCGATCAGTCCGGTTCCGATGACGACGGCGGTTCTCACGGGGGCGCTCCAAGGGTGATCACGTAACGACGGGCCGGGCCTGACTCAGGGTAGCCACTCGGTACCGCGAGAGGACCCGGCGGTCCGCCCTGTGGACGGGGCCGGGCCCTCGCGGCCGGTCGTGCCGGAAGTCAGAGGTTCTGCTGCCGGATGATGTCCTCCAGGGATCCGGAGGGCACCTGCCCGTCCGGGGTGAGCTTGTCGACGACCTGGGGAAGGTGCTGGGCGATCTGGTCGGCCGCCTCCTGGGGGCTGACGCCCGCATGCTCGGCCGCCTGCCGCAGGGCGTCGTCCGGGAGGGCCTTGACGACCTGCTCCCCGCTGACGGGCTGGTTGTCGCCGGTGCCGATCCAGGACTGGGCCTGGTCGGCAAGGCCGGACTTGGTCAGCATGTCCAGCAGCTCGCCGAGGGGGTTGTTCGCGCCCGCGCCGCCCGCACCGCCACCGCCCAGGAGGGCCCCCATCAGGGAGCCGAGGATGTTGCCGCCGCCTGCGGCGGCCGGGCCGCCCTGGCCGCCGCCGAGGAGTCCGCCGAGCAGGGAGCCGAGGTCGTTACCCGCCATCGTCGTGTGCCTTTCGGAGGGGGTCGGGCGCGCGTCGGCGGCGGCCCGGCTTCGAGACACCGACAATGTCGCCCAGATCGTCCCGTACCGCCACTTGGTATGCGGGCGTCGGCGCCGGTGCGGTAGAACCACCGGCATGATCTTCCACATCGTCCCGCTCGCGGACTGGAGCGCCGCTCCGGAGCTGCCGTACGCCCCCGCCTCGCTCGCCTCCGAGGGCTTCGTCCACTGTTCGGCGGACCGGCCGACCGTCCTCGCCATCGCGGGGTCCCACTACCGGGAGGTGCCGGGTCCGCTGCTCGCCGTGGAGCTCGACGAGGCGGCCCTGACGGCGGAGGTCCGCCGCACGGGGGGCCCCGGCGACCGGTACCCGCACGTTCATGGCCCGTTGAACCGGGAGGCCGTGGTGCGCGTGTGGGAGGTCGTACGCACGCCCGGCGGCGGTGCGGCGGAGCTGGCCCCCTGGCACCCGGGCGGATGAAACGGAGTGGCGGACTTCAATCGGAGCCCGGCACGCGCCAGGATGCTGCTCGCCAACCCCGCCACCGACCGAACAACGGAGCTCCCATGACCGAGTCACACACCGCCCGGCGCACGGTACTCGCGGCCGGGGCGGCCGCCCTGGCGGGCGGCACGCTCGCCGCCTGCGGCGGCGGGGAGAAGAAGCCCGCCACCGAGCCGTCGGCCCCGTCCGCCCCGTCCGCCCCGTCCGCGGCCGCCTCCGCGCCGGCGGCCTCGTCCCCGGTGGCGTCGGCCCCGCCGCAGGCGGCGAAGCCCCTCGTGGACTCCTCGAAGGTGCCGGTCGGCGGCGGCACGGTCCTCAAGGAGGCGAAGCTGGTGGTGACCCAGCCGACGGCCGGGTCCTTCCGCTGCTTCTCGGCGGTCTGCACCCACGAGGGCTGCCTGGTGAACAAGGTCGCGGACGGCACCATCGACTGCCCCTGCCACGGCAGCAAGTTCCAGGTGGCGGACGGTGCGGTGGCCCACGGCCCGGCGAGGCGGCCGCTGGAGGAGAAGCAGATCACGGTGGCCCCGAACGGGGAAATCTCGCTCGCCTAACCCGCACCCGCCCGCCTACCCTCCCCCGCATGGACGACCTCACCCTGGTCCGGGACCACACGATCTACGCCTGCGTGACGGGCTCCCGCGCCTTCGGGCTGGCCACGGAGACGAGCGACACCGACCGGCGCGGTGTCTTCCTCGCCCCCACGCCGCTCTTCTGGCGGTTCGACAAGCCCCCCACGCACGTGGAGGGGCCGCGGGAGGAGGAGTTCTCCTGGGAACTGGAGCGCTTCTGCGAGCTCGCGCTGCGCGCCAACCCCAACATCCTGGAGTGCCTGCACTCCCCGCTGGTGTACCGGACCACCCCGGTCGGAGAGGAACTCGTCTCCCTCCGCGAGGCCTTCCTCTCCCGCCGGGCCCACACCACCTTCACCCGCTACGCGGCCGGGCAGCACCGCAAACTCGTCGCGGACGTCCGCCTGCACGGCGCCCCCCGCTGGAAGCACGCCATGCACCTGCTGCGCCTGCTCCTGTCCTGCCGCGACCTGCTGCGCACGGGCCGCCTGGACATCGACGCCACCCCCTACCGCGACGGCCTCCTGGCGGTGAAGCGGGGCGAGCTGACCTGGGAGGAGGTCGACACCTGGATGACCCGCCTGACGGAGGAAGCCGAATCCGCCCTCGCCTCCACCCCCCTCCCCACCGACCCCGACCTCCCCCGCGTCGCCGACTTCCTCCACCGCACCCGCCGGGCGTCGGCCGTCTAGGCCGGACCGCTCACGCGTCCCAGAGGGCGCCGAAGGACAGGAGTTCCTCGCGGTATTCGATGCCGCCTTCCCAGTCGCGGGGCCAGACGTCCGCGCCGAGGTGGGCGCCCGCGAAGGCGCCGGCCAGGCAGGCCAGGGAGTCGGAGTCGCCCGACGTGCAGGCCGCGCGGCGCAGGGCCAGGAGGGGTTCGTCCGGGAAGAGCAGGAAGCAGTGCAGGGCCGTGGCCAGGGCCTCCTCGGCGATCCAGCCCTCGCCGGTGGCCAGGCAGGGGTCGGTCTCCGGGGAGGGGGTGCGCAGGGCCGCCGTGAGCCGGTCCAGGGCCGCCAGGCACTCGTCCCAGCCCCGGGCGATGAAGGACTCCGGGGAGGCGTCGCAGGCCGTGCGCATCCAGAGGTCGCCGAGCCAGCGCTCGTGGTAGCGGGTGCGGTTCTCCAGGGCGTACGAGCGCAGCCGCCCGACCAGGCCCGTCACCTCGGTGCCCTGCGCCAGGAGGTGCACGGCGCGTGCGGTCAGGTCGGAGGCGGCGAGGGCGGTGGGGTGGCCGTGGGTGAGGGCCGACTGGAGCTGGGCGGCGCCCGCGCGCTCCTCGTCCGTCCAGCCGGGGACCAGGCCGACCGGCGCCACGCGCATGTTGGCGCCGCAGCCCTTGGAGCCGGTCTGGCAGGCGTCGTGCCAGTCCCGCGCCGGGTCGTCCAGCAGGCGGCAGGCCACCATGCAGGTGCGGCCGGGGGCGCGGTTGTTCTCCGGGGAGTGGTACCAGTCGACGAACTCCTCGCGGACCGGCCGGGTCAGGCGCAGCGGGCCGACGCGGCCGCGCTCGGCGGCGGTCCGCATCCCGCGGGCCAGGGCCAGGGTCATCTGGGTGTCGTCGGTGACGATCGCCGGGCGCGGCAGCCGCATCTGCCGCCACGGGCCGGTCTTGGCCAGGATGGCCGGGACGTCGTTGAACTCGGTCGGGAAGCCGAGGGCGTCGCCCAGGGCCAGGCCGATCAGGGCGCCGGTCGCGGCGCGCTTGGGAGCGGTCACGGGGTCGGTCCTTCCGTGGGTCGCAGCAGGGGCGGGTGGAGCGTGGTCGCCGGTCCGGCCCGGTAGAGGGCGGCCGGTTTGCCGCGGCCTCCGGTGAGCCGGGCGGCGCCGGGCACGGCTTCGACGAAGCCGGGCGTGGCGAGCACCTTGCGGCGGAAGTTGGGCCGGTCGAGGCCGGTGCCCCAGACGGTCTCGTAGACGGCCTGGAGCTCCCCGAGGGTGAACTCGGGCGGGCAGAAGGCGGTGGCGAGGCAGGTGTACTCCAGCTTCGCGCCGACCCGGCGCCGGGCGTCGGCGAGGATCCGCCCGTGGTCGAAGGCGAGCCCCGAGGCCTCCCCGACCGGCACCCAGCGCGCCCGGTCGGCGTCCCCGCCGCCCTCCTCGGCCGGCTCGGGCAGGTCCGGCACGAGGGCGGTGAAGGCGACGGAGACCACCCGCATCCGGGGGTCGCGGTCCGGTTCGCTGTAGGTGCGCAGCTGCTCCAGGTGCAGGGCGCCGACCAGTTCCGGCGGCAGGCCCGTCTCCTCGGCGAGCTCGCGCAGCGCCGCCGTCTCGGCGGACTCCCGGGGCAGCACGAACCCGCCGGGCAGCGCCCAGGCCCCGGCGTAGGGTTCCCGCCCGCGCCGGATCAGGAGGACGTGCAGGGCGCCGCCGCGCACGGTGAGCACCGCCAGGTCGACGGTCACCGCGAACGGCTCGAAGGCGTACGGGTCGTAGGGAGCGGACGCCTGTGGTCCACGCCGGTCGGGCTCGGCCCGCACGGGCTCGGGCCGCACGGGGTCGGGCCGGTCGGGGTCGGGGCCGGGCGGGCGCCGCCGGTCGTCACGGTCCGCCGCCGCCGGGGGGTTCACCGGCGCTCCGGGAGGGGCGCCGTGAAGTGCCAGCCCTCGGCCAGCAGGCCGTCCACCGCCGCCACGGCCTGCTCCAGCCGCGAGCGCCGGTCACCGCTCACCACCAGGAAACGCCTCCCGGTGCGGGCGAGTTCCCGCCGGAAGCGGGCGGTCATCCAGGGCCTGAGCTCCGGGCCGTCGCGCAGCCCGTCGTCCTCGAAGGGGACCCCTTCGTGGTCCGTCAGCAGGTACAGGTCCCGCGGGGTCCGCGCGGCGATCCGCTCGACCTCGCGGCTGCGTCCGCCGACGTAGCGCTCGTGCCAGATGCCCGTCGCGAAGGAGTCGGTGTCGCAGAACAGCACCGGCGAGCCCAGCCGGGCGGCCCGGTCCTCGTTCTCGTCCTGCCGCCGGGCGATCACCGGGAACTCGCGCGAGGCGAAGGCCATGTCCTCCCAGGAGGCCGCCGGGTCCACGGCGCGGGCCGCGGCCAGCTTCTCCTCGCTGTACTGGCGCCCGTACTCGGCCACCCAGCCGGTCTTCGCCCACACCCCGCCGCGCCGCCGGTAGTGCGCGGCCAGCTCCCGCGAGAGGGTCGTCGTCCCCGTGGACTCGGCCCCGAGGACGACGACGCGCCGGGTCAGCGCGGCCCGGACGGCCGGCCCCAGGAACTCCCAGCAGCCGGCCGGGTCCGCCCGTACGGCCGTCCCGGAGACCGGGAACAGGCTGCGCGCCGGGTCCACCAGGACCTCCTCGGCGCCGAAGCGCCGGGCGAGCTCGGCCCCGTACTCCTCCGAGGTGAACACCGCGTCCACCCGCCGGCCCACCGCCGCCCGGAAGACCGCCATGTGCGCCTCCCAGACCTCCGGGTCGTGCAGGTCGACGGGGATGTCGTCGACCGCGCCGACCACGTGCGCCCCGGGATGCTCCTCGCGCATCCAGCGCACCCGGTCGGCGAGCGGCACCGATTCCACCGAGGCGGCGCAGACCAGCACGGTCAGCCGCTCGCACTGGTCCTGGGCGGTGCGCACCAGGTGGTGGTGGCCGGCGTGCGGCGGGTAGAACTTGCCGAGCACCAGCCCGTGCCCGAACCGCTTGCCGCCGCTCATGCGGCCACCCCCTCGGCCGCCGCCGTACGGGCGCCGCGCACCGGGAGCGCGCGCCGCCAGCCGACGTAGCCGGCCACGCACAGGGCCAGGAAGCCCACGTAGAGGACCGAGGTCAGGTACAGCCCCTTGTAGGCGTACAGCGGGACGTAGACGAGGTCGGCGGCGATCCACAGCCACCAGGACTCCAGGAGCTTGCGGCACTGCCCGTAGGTGGCCATGAGCGAGAGGGCGGTGGTGAGCGCGTCCCAGAAGGGGACGGTGGAGTCGCTGACCCGGCCGAGGAGCAGGGTCAGCGCGGCAGTCCCCACCGCCCCCGCCGCGAGCAGCCAGAGCCATTCGGCGCGCGTGGTGCGGCGCACCGGCAGGGCCTCGGCGGTTCCTGGTCCACCCCCGTGGGTCCAGGACCACCAGCCGTACGCGGCGAGGGCGATGAAGACGATCTGCAGCCCGGCGTCGGCGTAGAGGCCGGCCTGGGTGAACAGGACGATGAAGAACACGTTGTTGGCGATGCCGACCGGCCAGTTGGCGACGTGCTGCCGCGCCACCAGCCAGACGCACAGGGCGCCCGTGGCGAAGCCGAGGATCTCGGTCCAGCTCATGTACCAGCCCATGGGGCCACCCGCTCCCTTTAATAGTCAGCCTGACTATAAACAGGGGCGGGAAGCCCCGGCAAGGTGCGCGCGGGACCTGCGTGCGGGGCCTGCGTGCGGGAACGCGGAAGCCCGCGGTGCCGGTGGCACCGCGGGCTTCGCAGGGGTGTCGGGGGCGGCTAGAGGCCGACCTCGCGCATGAGCATGCCGACCTCGGTGTTGGTCAGGCGGCGCAGCCAGCCGGACTTCTGGTCGCCGAGCTCGATGGGGCCGAAGGCGGTCCGGACGAGCTTGTCGACCGGGAAGCCGGCCTCGGCCAGCATCCGGCGGACGATGTGCTTGCGGCCCTCGTGGAGGGTCACCTCGACCAGGTAGTTCTTGCCGACCTGGTCGACGACGCGGAAGTTGTCGGCCCGGGCGTAGCCGTCCTCCAGCTCGATGCCGTCCTTGAGCCGCTTGCCGATGTCGCGCGGCAGGGAGCCGGTGATCGCGGCGACGTAGGTCTTCTGCACGCCGTACTTGGGGTGCGTGAGGCGGTGGGCCAGCTCACCGTGGTTGGTGAGGAGGATGATGCCCTCGGTCTCGGTGTCGAGCCGGCCGACGTGGAAGAGGCGGGTCTCGCGGTTGGTGACGTAGTCGCCCAGGCACTGGCGGCCGTCCGGGTCCTCCATGGTGGAGACGACGCCGGCCGGCTTGTTCAGCGCGAAGAACAGGAACGACTGGGTGGCGACGGTCAGGCCGTCCACCTTGATCTCGTCCTTCGGCTGGACGCGCTTGCCCTGCTCCGTGACGATCTCGCCGTTCACCTCGACGCGGGCCTGCTCGATCAGCTCCTCGCAGGCGCGGCGCGAGCCCATGCCGGCCCGGGCCAGCACCTTCTGCAGCCGCTCGCCCTCCAGCTCGGCGCCGGGGAAGGTCTTCGGGGTCTTGATCACGGGCTTGTCGGCGTACCGGTCGCGCACCCGCTCCTCGATCCGCGCGTCCAGCTCGCGGGGGCGGGACTGGCCGCTGCGGCTGCCCGGACCGCGGCGCGGGCCGCCGGCCCCGCCGATACCGGGGGTCTTGGAGGTCTTGGGGCCGCCCTTGGCCCCGCCGCGCGCGGCCGCGCCGCGGGCACCGCCGCCACCGGCCTTGGGGCCGCTGCGGCTGCGCTCGCCCTCGGGGCCCACGTCGTAGCGGCGCTCCTCGGGACGGGGGTTGCGGGGACGCTGGGGCGCCTGGTCGCGGTCGCGGCCGCGACCGGCGGAGCCTCCGCCCTGGTACCCGCCGGAGGAGCTGCCGCCGCGGGAGCCGCCCCCGCCGGAGGAGCCGCCACCGCGGTAGCCACCGCCGCCGGAGCCGCCGCGGGAGCCACCGCGTCCGCCGCCACCGCCGCCGCTGTTCCTGTTGCCGCCGTTGCCGTTGCCGCTGCTTCGCATCAAAGTTCCGTCGTCTTGTCGTCGTCTACGTCAGTGTCCGGTGCGTCCGGATCGAACGACGGCACACCTTCTTGCGTCTCGGCTTCGATCGCGTCCGCCTCGGGGAGGAAGGGCGCGAGCTCCGGGAGCTCGTCCAGGCCTCGCAGGCCCATCCGCTCCAGAAAGTAGTTCGTCGTCCTGTACAGGATCGCACCTGTTTCGGGTTCCGTGCCCGCCTCGGCCACCAGACCCCTCTGGAGCAGGGTCCGCATGACCCCGTCGCAGTTGACCCCGCGGACCGCCGAGACCCTTGAGCGGCTCACCGGCTGGCGGTACGCGACGACCGCGAGGGTCTCCAGGGCCGCCTGGGTGAGGCGGGCCTGCTGGCCGTCCAGGACGAAGGCCTCGACGGCCTCCGCGTACTCGGGCCGGGTGTAGAACCGCCAGCCCCCGGCGACCAGGCGCAGCTCGAAGCCCCTGCGCTGGACGGTGTACTCGTCGGCGAGGGCGGCGAGGGCGTCGGCGACCTCGCGGGGGGTGCGTCCGAGCACCTTGGCCAGGTGCTCGGCGGTGGCGGGCTCGTCCACCACCATCAGAACGGCCTCCAGGGCCCCCTTCAGCTCCGTCGTCGTCCCGGTCACTCGGACACCTCCACCACTCGGTCGAACTCGTCGGTCACGGTCGGCATGCCGTCGCCGTCCCCGCCGCACCAGCGGACGGTGAGGGTGAGCAGGGCCTCCTCCTGGTCGAGGACCACGGCCTTCTCCCGGTAGAGCTCCAGGAGCGCCAGGAAGCGGGCCACGACGGTGAGGGTGTCCGGGGCGTCCTCGGTCAGCTCCCGGAACGTCGCCTCGCCGCGCGCCTTCAGCAGGCGCACGACGAGACCCGCCTGCTCGCGGACGCTGACCAGCGGGGCGTGGATGTGGTCGACGTAGACCTCGGGCTTGGCCCGGGGCTGCATGGCCTTGACGGCGAGGCGGGCGAGGCCGTCGGCGCCGATGCCGAGGACCACCTCCGGCAGCAGCTCGGCGTGGTGCGGCTCCAGCCCGACGGTCCGGGGGTAGCGGCGGGCCTCGTCGGCGGCGCGGTGCTCGAAGATCTCGGCGATCCGCTTGTACGCGCGGTACTGGAGCAGCCGGGCGAACAGCAGGTCCCGGGCCTCCAGCAGCGCGAGGTCGGCCTCGTCCTCCACCTCGGCGGCGGGCAGCAGCCGGGCGGCCTTGAGGTCGAGGAGGGTGGCGGCGACGACCAGGAACTCGGTGGTCTGGTCGAGGTCCCAGTCGGGGCCCATGGCGCGGATGTGCGCCATGAACTCGTCGGTGACCTTGGAGAGGGCGACCTCGGTGACGTCGAGCTTGTGCCGTGAGATCAGCTGGAGCAGCAGGTCGAAGGGGCCCTCGAAGTTGTCGAGCCGGAGCGTGAACCGGCCGTCGGCGGCGTCGGGGGGCGTGTCGGCGGCGTCGGGGGCATCGACCGCGCCGCCCCGGCCGGACCCGGTGTCGGTGTCGGGGGCCGTCTCCGCGGGGGCCGCCTCCGCCGTGTCGGGGGCCGTCCCGGGCTCCGGGAGCCGTTCCGGCGGCCCTACGGGGGATCCGGCGGCTTCGCGGCCGCGCGGGGTGGCATCGGCGCCCCCCGGGCCCTCGGGCCCCGCAGCGGGCGCCTCAGCGGGTTCCGCCGGGGTGCCGGGGCCGTGCCCCAGGGGGCGGCGGGGGGTGGGGTTCGGGGGCATGCGGGTCCAGGGTGGTGCGGTGTGACTGCCGGGCGGCCCTTGCAGCCTAGGCCCTGGCCGGGCGATTCCCGGCCCACCACCGTGCGCGGGGCAGGGGTGCCGCTGCGCGGGGCAGGCCCCTCCCCGCCCTTCCACCGTTCCCCGGGCGCCGCCCGGACCCTCCGCCGGCTACCGCCGGGAGGTGCCCCCGGGCGAGGCTGGAAGACCCGGGGCTCCGCCCCGGACCCCGGACGTGCGCTCCGCGCACGTGCGCTCAAACGCCGCGCGGGCTGGAATCGCCGTGCCGCCGCAGGATCCTGCCCCAGCCCCAGAACGGGGGCCGCGGCTCCCCGGGGAACGGCGGAAGGCCGGGAACGGCCTCCGCGGGCTCAGCGGCCCCGCAGGCGGCGGACCAGGATGCTGGCGTCGCCCCTCGATTCGAGGTCCGCCAGGACGACCGCGACCGCCTCGCGGACGATCCGGCCCCGGTCGACCGCGAGCCCGTGCTCCCCGCGGAGCACCAGCCGGGCGTGCTCCAGGTCCATCAGCTCCTCCGCGGAGACGTAGACCGTGATCTTCTCGTCGTGCCGCTCGCGCCCGCTCGGCCGGCGGTTCGCACCCCGGCCCTGGCCCTTGCCCTGGCGCGGCCCCGGAGCGCCGACACCGACGCCGCCGCCCGCACCGCCGGCAGAACCTTCCTGCGGCCTGCGCTGCGCGCCCACGCCCGGGCCGTCCCCGGTGGTCCTCGCCGTGCCGTCCGCCGGTGCGGCCGCCGCGTGCTCCGTACCGCCGCCCGCCACCGCCGGCGACGCCTCCTCGGCGCCCCGCCGGGGCGAGGACGACTGGAGGGCCATCCCCCCGGTCGTGCGGAACAGTTCGTCGGCGCCGGGCAGACTCACTCGGCGGGACACCGGGCGAGCACCTCCCTGGCCAGCTGGCGGTAGGCGGCGGCGCCGACGGAGTTGGAGGCGTACGTGGTGATCGGCTCGCCGGCGACCGTGGTCTCCGGGAAGCGCACGGTCCGGCCGATGACCGTGTGGTAGACGTGGTCGTCGAAGGCCTCGACCACGCGCGCCAGCACCTCCCGGCTGTGCACCGTACGGGAGTCGTACATCGTGGCGAGGATGCCGTCGAGCTCCAGCTCCGGGTTGAGCCGTTCCTGGACCTTCTCGATGGTCTCGGTCAGCAGCGCCACACCGCGCAGTGCGAAGAACTCGCATTCCAGCGGGACGATGACCTTGTGAGCCGCCGTCAGGGCGTTCACGGTCAGCAGGCCCAGCGAGGGCTGACAGTCGATCACGATGTAGTCGTAGTCGTTCATCAGCGGCTTGAGCGCCCGCTGGAGCGTCGACTCGCGCGCGACCTCGCTGACCAGCTGCACTTCGGCGGCGGACAGGTCGATGTTGCTCGGCAGCAGGTCCATGTTGGGGACCGCCGTCTTCAGCAGCACCTCGTCGGCCGACATGCCCCGCTCCATGAGCAGGTTGTAGACCGTCAGGTCGAGTTCCATCGGGTTCACGCCGAGGCCCACGGACAGCGCGCCCTGCGGGTCGAAGTCGACGAGCAGCACGCGGCGCCCGTACTCGGCGAGCGCGGCACCCAGGTTGATGGTCGACGTGGTCTTGCCGACGCCGCCCTTCTGGTTGCACATCGCGATGATCTTCGCCGGACCGTGGTCGGTCAGCGGGCCCGGGATCGGGAAGTACGGCAGCGGGCGCCCGGTAGGGCCGATGCGCTCGCGGCGCTGGCGGGCAGCGTCGGGCGCGAGGGTGGCCGCGTACTCGGGGTCGGGCTCGTACTCCGCGTCGGGGTCGTAGAAGTGCCCCTCGGGCACCTGGTCGTAGTCGGCGAAACCAATGGGCGCATCGCCGCTGTGGTCGCCGGCCGTGGAGTTCACGTCTAGGCCGTCCATGCTCTTTTGGGGCGTCGTCATGTGCTGGTGGTTTGCGAAGGTGCGGACCGCGACGGAGCCGACAGCTTCGAGCCCGGCGGAACTCTGGGTCCCCTCGGGCGTCCCTGCTCGACCACCCCCAGGAGCAAATGTCGACTCATTCACAAGTCGTCTTACCTCCTCGGGCGTGACCAGGACACTTATCGATAGGTCAGCGTTGCACCATGCCGACGGTTGGCGACTCTATGGCGTGTCACCGCTCAGCGGCAACACAATCCGCCGGACCCGGCACGATGTGTCGGCAACCGAACACCACTCTGTCAAGGGCGTGCGCGCTGTCGCTGTGAAGTTTCGCGGGTGCGCGAAAGGGTTAAAGGGTTACGTTCGAGGCGAGTTGAACGGCCTGAGCGGCCGGGCCGCAAACGCGTCCGGCCGGACCTTGCGGGCAAGGTCCGGCCGGAGACGTGAGATTGACGTCAGTCGTTGACGGTTCAGCCGAGAAGCGCGCTGAGCTCGACGGACTCGAGGTTGTGGGCCTCGGCGACGGGGCCGTAAACGACCTTGCCGTCATGGGTGTTGAGGCCCAGGGCCAGCGCCGCGTCGCGACGGAGCGCCTCGACCCAGCCGAGGTTCGCGAGCTGCACGATGTAGGGCAGCGTGGCGTTGGTCAGCGCGTAGGTGGAGGTGTTCGGCACCGCGCCCGGCATGTTGGCGACGCAGTAGAAGACCGAGTTGTGGACCTGGAAGGTCGGCTCGGCGTGGGTGGTCGGACGGGAGTCCTCGAAGCAGCCGCCCTGGTCGATGGCAATGTCGACAAGGACACTTCCGGGCTTCATCTTGGCGACGAGCTCGTTGGTGACCAGCTTCGGGGCCTTCGCACCCGGGATCAGTACGGCGCCGATGACGAGGTCGGCCTCGACCACGGCCTTCTCCAGCTCGTAGGCGTTGGAGACGATCGTCTTGATCTTCGTGCCGAAGATCTTGTCGGCCTCGCGGAGCTTGTTGATGTCCTTGTCGAGCAGGGTCACGTGGAAGCCCATGCCGATGGCGATCTGCGCCGCGTTCCAGCCGGAGACGCCGCCGCCGATGACCACGCACTCACCGGCGTGGGTGCCGGGGACACCGCCCGGGAGGACGCCGCGGCCGCCGGCCGAGCGCATCAGGTGGTAGGCGCCGACCTGCGGGGCCAGACGGCCCGCGACCTCGGACATCGGAGCGAGCAGCGGCAGCGCGCGGTTGGCGAGCTCGACCGTCTCGTACGCGATGGCGGTGGTGCCGGACTCCAGCAGGGCGTCCGTGCACTCGCGGGAGGCCGCCAGGTGCAGGTAGGTGAAGAGGGTCTGGTCCTTGCGGAGGCGGTGGTACTCCTCCGCGATCGGCTCCTTGACCTTCAGCAGCAGGTCAGCGGTGGCCCAGACCTCGTCGGCGGTGGCGAGGATCTCGGCACCGGCGGCGACGTACTCGGCGTCCGTGATCGAGGAGCCCACACCGGCGTTCTGCTCGATGAAGACCTGGTGGCCGTTGCGGACGAGCTCATGCACACCGGCGGGCGTGATGGCGACCCGGAACTCGTTGTTCTTGACCTCGCGGGGGATGCCGACCTTCATCGTCGATCACGGTCCTTGACTCAGGGGATGTTACGGGGCACTTCCATACATACCCGCCCACAAGAACGCGCAACGGGATGCACCACTGGATGTCGTGGTGAAGCCAGTCTAATGAAGGATGAGGCGCTGTCTAGCCTTGCAAACCAATAATTTCAGTCGGAGCCACTGCGGATTTCGCAGGCTGCGGGGTCGTCTCCCAGCAATCTGTCGGCCGCCGACCGGTGCAGCCGGGCGGCCGCCGGGTCGCCGAGGCGGTCCAGCGTGTCGGCGAGGCGGACCTGGAGCGCGGCCTGCAGCCGCAGGTCCCCGGCACGGCGCGCGAGCTCGATCGCCTCGCGGCAGGTGTGCAGCGATTCCTCGGGCCGCCCGGCGTACTCCTGGACGCGCGCCATCTCGCTCAACGCCTTTGCCTGCCCCGGGACATCGGCCAGCCGGCGGTAGCCCGCGGCGGCCGCGCGCCAGCTGCGCAGCGCCTCCCCGTAGCGGCCCGCGTAGGTGTGCACGTTGCCGAGCCGCCCGTACAGCCGGGCCTCGTCCGCCCGCTCCCCCCGCGCGAGGGCGTGGGCCAGGGCGCGGCCGAACCAGTCGGAGGCCCTCGGCCAGTCCGCCAGCTCCTGGTAGGCACCGCCTACGGATTCCATCGCGCGGCCGGTCGCGTAAGGGTCCTTCGCGGCCTTTCCGGCGGCCAGCGCGGCCCGGTACCGCTCCAGCGCCTCGTGGGTGCGGCCGGTCGCGGCGTCCAGGTCGGCCAGGTTCAGCAGGGCCGCGGCCTGCTCCCGGTACAGGTGGCGGCGCTCCGCCACGCCGAGCACGAGCCGGTGCAGCCCGTACAGCTCGGGGGCGGCCTCCTCGGTGCCCCGGTGCGCGGCCAGGGCTCTGACCAGTGCGGAGACCAGTCTGCGGGCCAGGGTGTCCAGGCCGCCGTCGGCCACGGCCAGGGTGGCGGAGGCGGTCAGCGCGGGCAGCCGGGTGTCCAGCCAGGTGGCGGCGGCCCGCCGGTCGGGGAAGCGGAGGGCGCGCGGGAGCCCGTCCAGGGCCTCCCGCGCCTCGGCGGCCTCCTCCTCGGGCAGCTCGGCCATGGCCCGGCAGGAGGTCAGCAGGCGCACGGTCCGCTCCAGCATCCTGGCCCGGGCCAGCTGCACCTCGGCGGGCCGCTCCTTGGACTCCAGCAGGGACCGGAGGAAGGGCGCGAGGCAGCCGGGGAGCCGGAAGAGGCCGTCGCGTTCGTGCCGTACGAGGCCCAGCCGGGCGAAGTCCTCCAGGGTGGACTGGGCCGCGGCCACGGAGCAGCCCGCGAGGGCGGAGGTGGTGTGGGAGTCGAGCATCCCGGCGGGGGCGAGCGGCAGCAGGCGGACGGTGCGCTGGGCGGGCTGCGGGAGGGACTCGTAGACGATCCGGAAGGCGCGGCCGAGCGGGCCGGAGGTGCCCGGGGGCATCTCGTGGAGCTGCTTGGCCAGGTCGGCGACGGCGGCCTTGGGGTGCGTGGCGAGCCAGCCGCCCGCCAGGGTGAGCACGGCCGGCAGCCCCCCGCACTCCTCGGCGAGGTCCTCGGCGGCGGTCGGGTCGACGGTGATCCGGGTGTCCCCGATGATCCGGCCGAGCAGGGCGACGGCGGAGGCGGTGTCCAGCCCGCCGAGGGTGCAGGGACGGACGTCGGGGATGCCGGTGAGGGGGCCCTCGGCGGTGACGACGACCAGGCACTCGGGGGTGTCGGGGAGCAGGGCGTCGACCTGGTGGGGGTCGGCGGCGTCGTCGAGCAGCAGGATCGCCCGCCGGTTCCTGAGGGTTTCGCGCAGGGCGGCGCTGAGGTCGTCCTCGCAGGCGCCGGGCGGGGTGCGCTCCCCGAGGCCCTCCAGCAGGGTGCGGACGGCCCGATCGGTCTCCAGGGGTTCGCCGCCGGGGGCGCTGAGCCGGACGCGGACCAGGCCGTCGGGGTATTCGTCGGCGACCTCGCGCACGAAGGCCTCGGCGAGGGCGGTCCGGCCGGAGCCGGGGCGTCCGGCGACGAGCAGCACCCGTGCGCGGGGCGACTTGGCCTTGCGGCCGGAGAGGGTGTCGAGCCCGGTCCGCGCGATGTCCTCGCGCAGCTCCTTCAGCTCACGCCGCCGCCCGACGAAATCCGCCACGGATCCGCTCCTCTCCCTGCCTTCGGGTTGCTGAGCGTAGTTCACGCAGAGCGACGGACCGTGTGGAGCGTGGCCCATAGATCGCCCGATCGGATCAGCGGATGGGCCTACTAATCCCCCGGGGGCCACTTCCCCCGTTCCCGAAGGGCGGGGCGGGGAGAAGCACCGCGCAGCGGCACCCGCACACCGCCCGGCGGGACTACGCCTCGTACGGCCGGGCCGGCCACGGGGCGTCCGCCGGGCGGAGGGCGTCGAGGCCCGCCTCGGAGGCGAGGGCGGCCGTCACGGCCAGGACACCCGTCACCAGCGCCGGGTTCCCGAGCTCGCCGGAGAGGACGCCCCGTACCAGAACCTCCCGCTCCACCCACTCCACCCGCATGTCCGCCTCCTCGGAATCCGTCTCGGCGTAGCGGACCCCGTCCGCCTCCGCCACGTCCCGCGCGAGGAAGATCCGGACCGCCTCGTCGGAGCCGCCCGGGGAGGCGTAGAAGTCGGCGAGCACCCGCCAGTCCCCCGCCTTGACGTGCGCCTCCTCGTACAGCTCCCGCTGGGCCGCGTGCAGCGGGTTCTCGCCGGGTACGTCGAGCAGCCCGGCCGGCAGCTCCCACAGCCGGCGCCGCACCGGGTGCCGGTACTGGTTGATCACCAGCACCCGCCCCGCCCCGTCCAGGGCGAGCACGCACACCGACCCCGGGTGCACCTGGTAGTCGCGCCGGGCCACGGACCCGTCCGGCATCCGCACCTCGTCGGAGTCGACCGCCGTCTTGGCGCCCTGGAACGGCCGCCTGGTCGACAGGGTCTCCCAGGATTCCGCGGTGTCCTTGATTGCGCTGCCGGTGTCGATGTCCATGCCGATGTCCTCCCACGACGTGCGACGGCCGGGATACGGAAGATCCGTACCCCGGCCGTCTACGTTACCGAGCGTCAGCCCTGCTGCTTGCGCTCCACCGCGGCCTTGACCAGGCCCGCGAAGAGCGGGTGCGGCCGGGTCGGGCGGGAGCGGAGTTCCGGGTGGGCCTGGGTGGCCACCAGGTAGGGGTGGACCTCGCGCGGGTACTCGACGTACTCGACGAGCTTGTTGTCCGGGGAGGTGCCGGAGAAGACCAGGCCGGCCTTCTTCTCCAGCTCGCCGCGGTAGGCGTTGTTCACCTCGTAGCGGTGGCGGTGGCGCTCGTCCACGTACGCCTGGTCGCCGTAGACCTCGCGCACGATGGAACCCTCGGCCAGCTTCGCCGGGTACATGCCCAGGCGCATCGTTCCGCCCAGGTCGCCCGCGCCCTCGACGAAGGCCAGCTGCTCCTCCATGGTCGAGATGACCGGGTGCGGGGTCGAGGGCTCGAACTCGGTGGAGTTCGCCTCCTCGATGCCCGCGAGGTTGCGCGCGGCCTCGATGACCACGCACTGCAGGCCCAGGCACAGGCCGAGCAGCGGGATCTTGTTCTCGCGGGCGTAGGTGATCGCGCCGACCTTGCCGTTCACACCGCGGTCGCCGAAGCCGCCGGGGACGCAGATCGCGTCCACGTCGGACAGCTGCGCGGCGGCGCCGGCCGGGGTCTTGCAGTCGTCGGAGGTGACCCACTTGATCTGGACGCGGGCCCGGTTGGCGAAACCGCCGGCGCGCAGCGCCTCGGTCACCGACAGGTAGGCGTCGGGCAGGTCGATGTACTTGCCGACCAGCGCGACCTTGACCTCGTGGTCGGGGTTGTGGACGCGGTCGAGCAGGTCCTCCCACACCGTCCAGTCGACGTCGCGGAAGGGCAGGTCGAGCTTGCGGACGACATAGGCGTCCAGGCCCTCGGTGTGCAGCACCTTGGGGATGTCGTAGATCGACTTGGCGTCGATCGCCGCGACCACGGCCGCCTCGTCCACGTCGCACATCAGCGAGATCTTGCGCTTGATGGAGGTGGGGACGTCGCGGTCGGCGCGCAGCACGATCGCGTCGGGCTGGATGCCGATGTTGCGCAGCGCGGCGACGGAGTGCTGGGTCGGCTTGGTCTTCAGCTCGCCGGAGGGGCCGATGTAGGGGAGCAGCGAGATGTGCACGACGAAGACGTTGTCGCGGCCGACCTCGTGGCGGACCTGGCGGACGGTCTCCAGGAACGGCAGCGACTCGATGTCGCCGACCGTGCCGCCGACCTCCGTGATGACCACGTCGACGTCGTCGGTGGCCATGCGGCGGATGCGGTGCTTGATCTCGTTGGTGATGTGCGGGATGACCTGCACGGTGTCGCCGAGGTACTCGCCGCGCCGCTCCTTGGCGATGACCTGCGAGTAGACCTGGCCGGTGGTGACGTTGGCCGAGCCGTCGAGGTCGACGTCGAGGAAGCGCTCGTAGTGGCCGATGTCCAGGTCGGTCTCGGCGCCGTCGTTGGTGACGAACACCTCGCCGTGCTGGAACGGGTTCATCGTGCCGGGGTCGACGTTCAGGTACGGGTCGAGCTTCTGCATCGTGACCCGCAGGCCGCGCGCCTTGAGCAGCGCACCCAGGCTGGAGGCCGTCAGGCCCTTGCCGAGGGACGAAGCGACACCCCCGGTGACGAAGATGTGCTTGGTCGTCATGGCTGTGCTGTTTCGGAAAGCAGCGGGCGGCATAGCCAAGAGGGGGCTCCCGTGGTCGCGAGGTGAGGTGCGTCCGGCGACTTCTCCCGTTTCCGGGGGTGCCGAAGCTGCGGTTTCGGGGCTCCTGATTCGCACAGGCAGACCACCGGTCCACGGGGTACCAGCCTATCAGCGCCCGGGGCGGTCCGCCTCCGGGCGCGCTGCGCACCGGCCCCGCCCGCGACCCCGCGGCGCCGTCCGGCGGCGGCGTTCCCCCAGGTCACCCGTTCGGCCGAGTGACATTGTCCCAAGACTTAAGGAGATCACTAGGGTGCGCTCATACCTTGCTCGGATACCGCTGCACATCGCCGCCGAGCAGTCCGGCGAACGGCGTAACAACGCCGGTTCCGGCAATGTAGGACTCGACGCGGGGATCCCTGCGCACAGGAGACCGCGCGACAGCGCAATGCAAGCGCCCTACGGGGCGGACGTGGCCGTTCGACTGGAGAGCAACGTGTCCGGGCGCATCGAGGATTACGCACTGATCGGGGACATGCAGACCGCGGCGCTGGTCTGCCGGGACGGGGCGGTGGACTGGCTCTGCCTGCCCCGCTTCGACTCCCATGCCGTCTTCGCGAGCCTTCTGGGCACCGATGAACACGGGTTCTGGCGGATCGGCCCGTCGTTCCCGCCGGGGACGGAGCCGCCGAAGGCGACCCGCCGCCGCTACCGGGGCGACTCGCTGGTGCTGGAGTCGGAGTGGGACACCCCGCGCGGGACCGTCCGCGTCATCGACTTCATGCCGCCCCGCGAGGGGCACGCACCGCAGCTCATCCGCATCGTCGAGGGGGTCAGCGGCCGCGTCCCGATGCGTTCGGCGCTGCGGATGCGCTTCAGCTACGGGCGGGTCGTGCCCTGGGTGCACAAGGTGGAGGGGCGGACGGTGGCCGTCGCGGGCCCCGACTCCGTGTGGCTCGACGCCGACGCGGACACCTACGGCAAGGACCTGACGACCTACTCGGACTTCACCGTCGCCCCGGGCGACCGGGTCGCCTTCGCCATCAGCTGGCAGCCCTCCCACCTGGGGGCCCCGCAGGCCCCGGAGGCCGAGGCGGCCCTGGAGGCCACGTCCGAGTTCTGGCGCGAGTGGGTCGACCTGTGCACGTACCACGGGCCCTACCGGGAGGCGGTGATCCGCTCCCTGATCACCCTCAAGGCCCTGACGTACGCCCCCACGGGCGGGATCGTCGCCGCGCCGACCACCTCCCTGCCGGAGGAGATCGGCGGGGTCCGCAACTGGGACTACCGCTACACCTGGCTGCGCGACGCCGCCATCACCCTCTCCTCGCTCCTGCGCACCGGCTACCGCGGCGAGGCCGCGGCCTGGCGGGACTGGCTGCTGCGCGCGGTCGCCGGCGACCCGGAGAACCTCCAGATCATGTACGGGATCGCCGGCGAGCGGGAGCTGGGCGAGACGGAGCTCGACTGGCTGCCCGGCTACGAGAACTCGGCCCCCGTGCGCGTCGGCAACGGCGCCGCCCACCAGCTCCAGCTCGACGTCTACGGCGAGGTCACCGAGGCCCTGCACCTGGGCCACATGACCGGTCTGGCCCGCAACGACTACGCCTCGGTGCTCCAGCTCAAGCTGATCCGCTACCTGGAGATCCACTGGAACGAGCCGGACGAGGGCATCTGGGAGGTGCGCGGCCCGCGCCGGCACTTCGTGCACTCGAAGGTGATGGCGTGGGTGGCCGTGGACCGCACCATCAAGCTGATCGAGAGCGGGGACGCGGACGGCCCGCTCGAGCGCTGGCGGGCGCTGCGCGACGAGATCCACGCGGACGTGTGCGAGAAGGGCTACGACCCGGAGCGCAACACCTTCACCCAGTCCTACGGCTCCCAGGAGCTGGACGCCTCGCTGCTGCTGATCCCGCAGATGGGCTTCCTGCCCCCCGACGACAAGCGGGTCATCGGCACGATCGAGGCGATCCAGCGCGAACTGTCCACCCCGGACGGCTTCATCCTGCGCTACCCGACGGCGGGCGAGGAGGCCGGCGTGGACGGCCTGGAGGGCGACGAGGGCGCTTTCCTGGCCTGTTCCTTCTGGATGGCCGACGACCTCGCGATGATCGGCCGGGTCGACGAGGCCCGCCGCCTCTTCGAGAAGCTGCTGTCGCTCCGCAACGACCTGGGGCTGCTGGCGGAGGAGTGGGACCCCAAGCTCCAGCGCCAGGTCGGGAACTTCCCCCAGGCCTTCAGCCACGTTCCGCTGATCGACACCGCGCTGCGGCTGACCGCGAGCGGGGCGTACGGGGGCTGAGGGGCGGCCGCGCCACCGTCGCGCGGCCCTCGGGCCGCCCGCCTAACCTGGAAGGGTCCCACGCCCTTCTGGGGAAAGGGGGGGTAGCGATGGCGCCCCTCTCGAAGGCGGCCACGGCGCTTGCCGCGCTCCGCGAGGACCTGGCCGGGGAGGTCTTCGCCCCCGACGACCCCGGGTACGACGAGGCCAGGACGGTCTTCAACGCGATGGTCGACCGCAGGCCCGCGGTGATCGCCCAGTGCGAGAGCACGCCCGACGTGGTCACGGCGGTGCGCTTCGCCCGGGACCTGGACCTGCCGGTGGCGGTGCGCGGCGGCGGGCACAGCGTGGCGGGGATGTCCCTGAACGACGGCGCGGTGGTCGTGGACCTGCGCCGGATGCACGAGGTCACCGTCCATCCGGCGGCGAAGGCCGTGCGGATCGCGGGCGGGGCGACGATGAGCCACCTGGACCGGGCCTGCGAGCCGTACGCGCTGGCGACCACCGGGGGCCGGGCCTCCACCACGGGCGTCGGCGGCTTCGTCCTGGGCGGGGGCACGGGCTGGCTGGACCGGAAGTTCGGGCTGGCCGTGGACAACCTGCTGGGCGTGGAGCTGGTCACGGCGGACGGCGCGCTGCTGGACGTCACGGCCGAGGAACATCCGGAGCTGTTCTGGGGGCTGCACGGCGGCGGCGGGAACTTCGGCATCGCCACCTCGCTGACGCTGCGTCTGCACGAACTGCCCGCCCTGTCCATCGCCATGGTCTTCTACCTGCCGGAGCGCGGGCCCGAGGTGCTCCGCGCGTACCGGGACGTCATCGAGACCGGCCCGGACGCGGCCGGCGGTGGCTTCCTCTACCTGACCGGGCCGCCCGCGCCGTTCGTCCCGCCGCACCTGGTCGGCCTGCTGCTGGCCGGTGCGCTGGTGACCTATGCGGGGCCGGAGGAGGAACTGCGCAGGCTCGCCGGCCCGCTGCTGGCGGTCCCGCACGAGGCGGAGGTCGTCACGGCCATCCCGTACGCGGAGCTGCAGTGCATGCTCGACGATCCGCCGGGGCTGCGGAACTACTGGTCGGCGGAGTACCTGACCGGGGTGCCGGACGCGTTCGTGGACGTGTTCTGCGCCCGGGCCGCCTCGATGCCGGTGCCGACCGGCACCCAGCACGTGGTGTGGCCGCAGGGCGGGGCCATCGCGGCGGCCCGGGGCGACTACCCGGTGCCGTACCGGGACGCGCCGTGGGCGGTGCACCCGTTCGGGATGTGGGAGGACCCCGCCGACGACGAGCGGGTGGTCCGGTGGGTCAGGGACGTCCGCGCCGACGTCCAGCCGTGGTCGACCGGCGCGGTGTACCTGAACTTCACCGGGGACGAGGGCGCGGACCGGGTGGTGGCCGGGCTGGGCGCCGACAACATGCGGCGGCTGGCGCGGCTGAAGCGGGAGTACGACCCGGACAACGTCTTCCGCTTCAACCACAACATCCCGCCCGTGTGAGGGCCGGTCCCGGTCCCGGGTGGGGGCGGAGGCCTACTGGAGGGCGGCGATCACCTCGCGGGCCGCGCGCTCGCCCTCGGTGGCGCCGCCTTCCATGAAGCCCTGGAAGTCGTAGCTGCAGTGCTCGCCGCCGATGTGGACGTTGCCCTGCGCGGTGCCCTCGTACTTGGCGTAGCGGTGCAGGTAGCCGGTGGGCCAGTACGAGTAGGCGCCCAGGGAGTAGGGGTTGCGGTGCCAGGCGGAGAGCTGGGCGCGGCCCGTCCAGACCGCCTTCGTGCCGGGGAAGAAGGAGTCGACGCCGGTCAGGACCCGGCCGGCCAGGTCGCGGACGTAGGGGTCGGACTCGGTGGCGAAGGGGGTGGCGGGGGTGAGCGCCCCGGCGAGGGAGCCGCCGCCGTACTGGAGCAGGATGCCGCCGGTGCCGGGCTGGACCTTGGTGGTGTCCCAGGTCTGCTGGACGGCGGAGTCGGTGAAGCAGTCGCCGGAGGAGACTCCGGGCCAGGGGCCGGTGCCGCGCCAGGGGCGGGCGGTGAACTGCATGTTGAGTTTGGTGCAGTAGCCCATCCGGGCGTCGCGCAGCAGGTTGCGCATGAGGGGGTCGAAGCCCGCCTGCGAGGTGTCCAGGCGCTGGAGGATCGGCAGGGGGACGCACAGGACGGTGTGGTCGGCGGTGGCGGTGCGCACGGCGCCGGAGTCGTCGAAGGTGAGGGTCTGCGTGCCGTCGGCGTTGGCGCGTACGGCGACCAGTTCGCGGCCCATGACCAGCGTGCCGGGGTTCAGTGCGGCGGCGATGGCGTTCGGGAGCCGGTCGTTGCCGCCGATGACGTGGTAGCGCTCGTTGGACAGGCCCCAGACGTTGAAGTTGCCCGGGTTGGGCTGGTAGCCCATCAGCAGGACCAGGGCCAGGGCGGACTGGGCCTGGGTGTCGGCGCCGTACTCGACGTTGTAGGCGACGTCGATGAACCGGCCGAGGAGGGAGCGGTGTCCGCCGGGGACGCGGGTCTCGATCCACTCGTACAGGGTCATGTCGTCGAGGGCCGTGCCGGCGGGGGTCGAGGAGTTCCAGGAGACCTCTCCGGCGTCCTGGAGGTCGCGGTGCAGGGCCTGGTAGACGGCCTTGAAGTCCTCGTCGGCCTGGCTGCGGGGGTAGTAGGAGCCGTTGAACCAGAGGACTTCCTCCGCCCCGTTGGGGCCGCCGCCGAGGAAGTCCTCCAGGGGCAGGCCGAAGCGGCGGCACAGTTCCTGGATCTTCTTGTGGCTGGTGTCGATGAGCTCGCCGCCGATCTCGGAGGTCTGCCCGTACGCCCAGTGGTCGCGCTGGGTCCACATGCGGCCGCCGACGCGGGCCGGGTTGGCCTCGTAGAGGGTGCAGGGGATGCCGGCGTCCTGGAGGGTGAGGGCGGCGGTGAGGCCGGAGATGCCGGCGCCGACGACGGCGACGCGGGCGGGGCCGGAGGGTCTCTTCGCCGGGGCCGGAGCGGGGGTGGCGGCGTGGGCGAGGGTGGCGGGGGCCAGGGCGGCGGTGAGGCCGAGGGCGGCGGCCCGGCCGAGGAGTTCTCGGCGGCTGGAGCCGCGCACCTCGGCGACGGGCAGGCGGAGCCGGCGGGCGGCTGCGTGGTCGGCGGCGATCCGGCGCAGGGCGTGCATGAGCGGTGTGCGGGCCATGGCGGGGCTCCTCAGACGGTCGCGGCGGTCGGGTCGGTGGGGGCGGGCGGCGCGGGGGGTGCGGTCTCGTCGGTGCGCTCGGCGGCGTCCTCCAGGACGATCCGGCCGATGATCTCGTAGCGTTCGGGGGCCTTCCGCTTGAGCCAGAGGCCCAGGCCCAGTCCGCCGAAGAAGACCGCGCCGACGATCCAGGGGATCAGCTTGAAGAAGAGGGAGCCGGCGGCGGCCCCGGCCGCGGTCTGCATGTTGAGGACCAGCAGGACCACGACGGCGGTCATCCCGATCCCGCCGAGCAGCGGGGCGGTGAAGGTGCGGAACCAGTGCCGGTCCTCGGGGTGGTTCCTGCGGAAGTAGCCGATGACGGCGAAGGAGCACAGGGTCTGCACGATGAGGATGGCCATCGTGCCGAGAATCGCGAGCAGGGTGTACAGGTGCAGGTACGGGTCCTGGCCGGTGAGCCAGAACCCGGCGACCAGACCGGTGGCGATGACGGTCTGCACGACGGAGGACAGGTACGGGGACCCGTGCCGGGGGTGGGTGCGGCCGAGGGCGGGGTGGAGGAAGCCCTCGCGGCCGATGGCGTAGAGGTAGCGGGCGGCGCACTGGTGGAAGGCCATCCCGCAGGCGAAGGAGCCGGTGAGGAGCAGCCACTGGAAGGCGTCGACGGCCCAGGCCCCGATGAAGTGCTGGGCGGGGGCGAAGAACAGGTCCAGGGGGCTGGCGGAGGCGGACAGCTCGACGGACTTCGCCAGGCCGTTGCCGGAGATGGTCATCCAGGAGACGTAGATGTAGAAGAGGCCGACGCCGGTGACGGAGACGAGGGTGGCCCTGGGGATGACCCGCTTGGGGTCGCGGGACTCCTCCCCGTACATGGCGGTGGACTCGAAGCCGACCCAGGACCAGAAGGCGAAGAAGAGGCCGAGCCCGGCGGAGGTGCCGGTGAAGGCGTTCTTCGGGTTGACCGGTTCGAGGGGGATCCCGTCGGGGCCGCCGCCCGCGACCAGGACCGCGGTGGCCACCGCGAAGAGGACGGCGATCTCCGCGACCAGCATCACGCCGAGTGCCTTGGCGGTGAGGTTGATGTCGAAGTGGGCGAGGACGGCGGTGACGGCGAGCATCGCGGCCGCGTAGACGATCCAGGGCAGGTCGACGCCGAGCTGGTCGTGGACGGTGGTCTTGGCGAAGTAGGAGAAGACGCCGACGATGGAGGCCTCGAAGACGACGTAGGCGAGGACGGCGAGCATGCCGGAGGCCATGCCGGCGATCCGGCCGAGGCCGTGCGAGATGTAGCCGTAGAAGGCTCCGGCGGCGGTGATCCGCTTGGCCATCGCGACGTAGCCGACCGCGAAGACGGTCAGGACGAGGGTGGCGAAGAGGTAGCCGGCGGGGGCGCCGGTCCCGTTGCCGAAGCCGACGGCGATGGGGAGGTTGCCGGTCATCGCGGTGATCGGCGCGGCGGTGGCGACGGCCATGAAGACCACGCCGACCAGGCCCACGGAGTTGGCCTTGAGGCGCTGGACCGGTGGTGTTCCCGGTGCCCCGGGGGAGGTGGGCGGGGGCGTGGTGCCGGCTCTGCTCATGGGTCGTCCTCGTTCCTGTCGGGAGGGCGTTCGCGAGGCCGCCACTCTCCACCCGGGTGACGTACGCCACAATCGGCACGCGGTCGGATAATCGCCTTGCGGGAACGACGAGTTGTCGGCCCGGCCGGGGGACATGGGGGACATGCCGGGCGCCGTTACCACCCGGTGATGCGCTCGGAACGGGGCGGCCGGTAGCGTCCCGCGATATGGACAACCAGGGCGGGATCACCGTTCAGCGGGCGCTGGAGCTGCCGGGACTGCGCAGCGGGCTGCCGGAGGTGGTGGCCTGCGCCGACCGTCTCGGGCGGACCGTGCGCTGGGTGCACGCGGGCGAGGTGCCGAACATCGCGTCGCTGCTGAAGGGCGGCGAGCTGCTGCTGACCACCGGGCTGGGGCTGGGCACCCGGCCCGCCGAGCAGCGCGCGTTCGTACGGCGTCTCGCGGACCGGGGCATCGCCGCGCTGGTCGTCGAGCTCGGGCCGCGGTTCACCCGGCTGCCGGCGACCCTGGTGGAGACCGCGCGGACGGCCGGGCTGCCGCTGGTCCAGCTGCACCGGGAAGTCCCCTTCGTCGCCGTGACGGAGGAGATCCACACCGAGATCGTCAACCACCACTACGCACTCCTCCAGCGGGCCGAGGAGGTCCACCGGCGTTGCACGGAGGCCCTGTTGGGGGGTGGCGGGATCCCGCAGGTGCTGCGCATCCTGGCCGACTTCACGGCCAACCCGGTCTTCCTGGAGACCCCGGACGGCCAACTGCTGTACGCGGCCGGGCCGGTGGCCGGGGAGGCCGCGGCGGACCCGCTTCAGGTGTGGGAGGGGCTGCGGGGACAGCGCGTGGCCGAGCCGTCGGCGAACGCGGTGGTGGTGGACGTGCCGGGCGGCGGCCACGGCACGGGCTCGGTGCGGGCGCGGGTCGTGCTGGTGGGGGTGGCGGCGCCGCTGCTGCCGGTCCACCGGATGGCGGCCGAGCGGACGGCGGGGGTGCTGGCGGTGGTCCTGATGCAGGCCCGGCAGGAGGAGGAGCTCGCCGCACGCGGCCGGGGCGACTTCCTGACGGACCTGGCGGAGGGGCGGATCTCGGCGGAGGACGCCCCGGCGCAGGCCCGGGTCCTGGGCTTCCGTCCGGGGGCGGGACCGCTGCTGCCGCTGGTGATGCGGCTGTCCTCGGAGCTGGTCCCGTCCGGGAACTGGTCGGTGCTGGCCCGGGCGGTGCAGGAGGAGCTGTCCTCGGTCGGGGTGCCGGTGCTGCTGGGCGTCCGCCCGGTGGAGGGACGGGTACCGCTGCTGGTGTCGCTGCGGGCGGAGTCGGAGCGCACGGCCGTCGCCGACCGGGTCGCCGCCGCGCTGCGGGCCGGGGTGGAACGGGCCGGCCTGGACCGGGCCGGGGCCCCGCCGGTGGTGGTCGCCGGCGTCTCCGGCAGCTGGGCGGCGGCCTCGGCGGGCCTGCGCCACGCCGCGGAGACGGCCACCGCCGCCCACGGCCTGCCGGCCCGGCCCTGGTACGACGCCCGCCGCCTGGACATCGACCTGCTGCTGTGGCGGCTGCGGGAGCACCCCGACCTGGCGGCGTTCGTGGACCGGGCGATCGGGGCCCTGCGCACCCACGACGCCACGTCCCGGCCGCCGCTGCTGCCCACCCTGGAGACGTACCTGGCCCATGCGGGGCGCAAGGCGGAGACGGCACGGGAGCTGCACCTGAACCGGCAGACCCTGTACAACCGGCTGGCCCGCATCTCGGAGCTGCTGGGCACGGACCTCGACGACCCGGAAACGGTCCTGTCCCTGAGCCTGGCGCTGCGCGCCCGCAGGCACACCACACCGTCGTAAGGGGGCGGGGGCGCCGGGTCAGGGACGCCGGCGCTCCATCAGTTCGTCGTAGACCGAGAGGACCTGGGCCACCGTGTCGTCCTCCGACGGCCATGTCGCGGCCTGGGCGCGGCCGGCGACGGCGAGGGCCGCGCGGCGGTCCGGGTCGTCCAGGAGGGCGGTGACCGCGCCCGCGAGGGCGGCCGAGTCCCCGTACGGGACCAGGACCGCCGCGTCGCCGACGAGTTCGGGGACTCCTCCGACCTCCGTCGCCACCAGGGCGACCCCGGCCCGCAGGGCCTCCTGAGCCAGCAGGGAGCGGCCCTCCCAGCGGCTGGGGAGGACGGCCACGTCGGCCGCCGCCAGCAGGCGGTCGGCGTCGCGGCGGCGGCCCAGGAGGCGCACCGGGAGGTTCTCCGACGCGATCCGGCGGGCCAGTTCGGGGCGCAGCGGGCCCTCACCCGCGATCAGCAGCAGCGGTGCCGGCTCCAGGTCCCGCCAGGCCCGCGCCGCATCCAGCAGGAACGAGTAGCCGCGGCGGGCGACCAGGCTGCCGACCGCGATGACCAGGGGGCGCTCCACCACGCCCAGTTCCGCCCGGGTCTTGCCCGCGTCGGGCTGCGCCGGCGCGGCCGGGACGGCGACGGCGGCGAGGCGGGCGTCGCGCGCGCCACGGCGGCGTGCGAGGTCGACCTGGTCGGAGGAGGAGCCCAGGACCACCGCCGCGGCCCGGGCCACGTGACGTTCCAGCAGGCGGCCGAAGCGGCCCAGCGGGCCCGCGTCCGGTGCGCTGCCGTGCCAGGTGACGACGAGCGGGGCGCGGCGGCCGCGGCCCCGCAGGGCGAGGGCGGCCCGCATCCCGGCCCGGACGCCGTGGGCGTGCACCACGTCCGCCCCGGCGCAGGCGGCCCGCAGGGCGCTCGCCGCGTCGGGGGTGAACTCCGCGCCGGCGCCGGTGAAGTCGTACTCCCCCTCGGCCGCGACGGGGGCGCACACGGTGACCCGTACGCCGCGCGCCGCGAGCCCCGTGGTGAGGGAGCGCACGTGCGCGCTGCTGCCCGCGCCCGCCCCGCCGAGGACCTGCACGGTGCGCAGCGGGGGCCGCCCGTACGGCAGGACGGGCGGCGGTGCCGAAGCCGGGGTACTGCTCACGGGCCGGAGCTCCAGGGTGAGAAGTCAGAGACGTCGCCCAGGATGCCAGTCCGTACGCGCGTTCCGGGACCATACGGGTGCGGATCCCGTGCGGGATACCGCAGTGCGCCCCCCATCCTCACCCACACGGGCTAACGCCCCGGTTTCTCAGCCGTCCGCCCGTGCCGCCGCGAGCAGTTCCTCGGCGTGGGCGCGGGCCGTCTGCGAGTCCTCCTGGCCGGCCAGCATCCGGGAGAGTTCGCGGATCCGGTCCTCGCCCTCCAGGACCGTGACCCCGGAGCGGGTCACCGATCCGTCGACGGTCTTCTCGACCAGCAGCTGCCGGTCCGCGAAGGCCGCCACCTGGGGCAGGTGGGTGACGACGACGACCTGGGCCGTCCTGGCGAGCTTGGCCAGCCGCCGGCCGATCTCGACGGCCGCCTTGCCGCCGACGCCCGCGTCGACCTCGTCGAAGAGGTACGTGGGCACGGGGGTGGTGCCGGCGAAGACGACCTCGACGGCCAGCATGACCCGGGAGAGCTCGCCGCCGGAGGCGCCCTTGGCGATCGGCCGGGGCTGGGCGCCGGGGTGCGGGGCGAGCAGCAGCTCGACCTCGTCGGCGCCCGCGGGCCCGTACGCGACCGGCCGGCCGCCGACCTCGACGCCCTCGGGGTCCTCGGTCTGGCGGATGTCGATGGTCACGCGGGCGTGCGGCATGGCCAGGGAGGCCAGTTCGGCGGTGACGGCGGAGGCGAACCGCTCGGCGGCCTCCGCGCGGGCGTCGGTGAGCGCCTGGGCCAGCTGCGACAGTTCGGCGCGCAGCGCGTCCCGTTCGGCGGTCAGCTCCTCGATCCGCTCGTCGTCCCCGTCGAGCTCCAGCAGCCGGGCGGAGCCCTTCTGGGCCCATTCGAGGACGGCGTCGACGGAGTCCCCGTACTTGCGGGTCAGCTGGGTCAGCGCCGCCCGCCGCTCCTCCACGGCGGCCAGCCGCAGGGGGTCGGCGTCCAGGTCGTCGGCGTACCCGGCGAGCTCGCCGGCCACGTCGCCGAGCAGGATGCCCAGCTCCGCGATCCGGTCGGCGAGGGCGCCGAGCACCGGGTCGTGGGAGCGTACGGACTCCAGGGCGCGGTGCGCGCCGGCGACGAGGGTGTTGGCGTCGACGCCCTCGGGGTCCTCGACGTCGCCCGCGAGGGCCGCGTGCGCGGCCTGCGCGGCGGAGGCCAGGGACTCGGCGTGCCCGAGCCGTTCGGCCTCGGCCGCCAGTTCGGCGTCCTCGCCGGGCAGCGGCTCGACGGCGGCGACCTCCTCCAGGCCGAAGCGCAGCAGGTCGGCCTCCTGCGCCCGTTCGCGGGCGCGGGTGGTGATGGTGTCCAGTTCGGCGGAGACGGCGCGCAGCCGCCGGTACGCGCCGGCGTACTTCTCCAGGGGGACGGCCACGGCGTCGCCGGCGTACCGGTCGAGGGCCTGGCGCTGGCGGGCGGGCCGCAGCAGGCCCTGCTGGTCGGTCTGGCCGTGGACGGCGACCAGGTCGTCGGCGAGCTCGGAGAGCAGGCCGACGGGGACGGAGCGGCCGCCGACGTGGGCGCGCGAGCGTCCCTCGGCGGACACGGTCCGGCTGATCAGCAGGGCGCCCTCGTCGAGCTCGGCCCCGGCCTCCTCGGCGCGCACGGCGGCGGCCGCGTCCGGGCGCAGCACGACGCGGCCCTCGACCACCGCGGCCTTGGCCCCGATCCGTACCAGGGCCGGGTCGGCGCGGCCGCCGAGCAGCAGCCCGAGGCTGGTGACGACCATCGTCTTGCCCGCACCGGTCTCGCCGGTCACCGCGGTGAAACCGGGCGACAGCTCGACCACCGCGTCGTCGATGACCCCGAGTGACCGTATCCGCATCTCCTCAAGCACGGGACGACCATACCGAGGTTTCGCGGGTGCCATGTGACCTCACCCGCCCGGAGTTTTCCGAACGGGTGTGCTAATAGCGGGTTCCTCGGAGGGCTTCAGTGCGGTGCGCCGCGCCAACCCGACACCGGCAGCGCGAACTTCGCCACGAGCCGGTCCGTGAACGACGCGTGGTGCAGCCGGGCGAGGCGTACCGGCACCGTCCCGCGCCGGACCTCCACCCTGGCCCCGGCGGGCAGCTCCAGCGTCCGCCGGCCGTCGCACCACAGCACCCCGTGCTGCGTCCCGGTCTGCACCTCCACCGCCAGCACCGAGTCCGGCGAGGTGACCAGCGGCTTCGCGAACAGCGCGTGCGCGCTGATCGGCACCAGCAGCAGCGCCTCCACCTCCGGCCACACCACCGGCCCGCCCGCGGAGAAGGCGTACGCCGTCGAGCCGGTCGGCGTCGCGCAGACGATGCCGTCGCACCCGAAGCCGGTCACCGGACGCCCGTCGATCTCCAGGACCACCTCCAGCATCCGCTCGGCGGACACCTTCTGGACGGCGGCCTCGTTCAGCGCCCAGTCCCGGTGGACCACGTCACCGTTGTTCCGGACGAGGACGTCGAGGGTCATCCGCTCCTCGACCTCGTACGCCTTGCGCACCACCCGGTCCACCACCCGGTCGAGGTCGTCGCGCTCGGCCTCGGCGAGGAAGCCGACGCGGCCCAGGTTGACGCCCAGCATCGGCACCCCCGACCCGCGCGCGAACTCCGCCCCGCGCAGCAGGGTCCCGTCCCCGCCCAGCACGATCAGCAGCTCGCACCCGGCCAGCGCCTGCGGCGTGCACTCCTGGACGAGCTCCACCTCGGACGGCAGCGGCATGTCCCGCGCCTCGTGCGCGAGCACCCGCACGCCGATCCCCGACTTCAGCAGCCCCAGCACCACCAGCTCGGCACTGCGCAGGGCCGCGGCCCGCCCCGTGTGGGCGACCAGGAAGACGGTGCGCGGACCCTCCGGCTCCCCCGCCGGACCCGCCGGACCCGGTGCGTCCGCTGCACCCGGTGCGTCCGGTTCGCCCGCTGACGCTGACGCTGACGACGACGAATCTGTCACTGAGGCCCCTCCGCCACTGCACGGTCGACATCCCCCGGGTCGAGTGCCGGTGCCCCCGCCCGAAGCCACAGAAAGTACTCGACGTTCCCCGAAGGCCCCGGCAGCGGACTGGCGGTGACCCCCAGCACGCCCAGCCCCAGCTTCCACGCCTGGGCGGCCACCTCCCGCACGGCCTCGGCCCGCAGCTCGGGGCTGCGCACCACACCGCCGCTGCCGAGCCGGTCCTTGCCCACCTCGAACTGCGGCTTGACCATCAGCACCAGGTCGGCGTCCGGTGCCGTGCACCGCACGAGGGCGGGCAGCACCAGACCGATCGAGATAAACGACAGGTCGCCGACGACCAGGTCCACCGGAACCCCGTCGATCAGGTCGAGCGTCAGCTCGCGCACGTTCGTCCGGTCCTTGACGGTCACCCGCTCGTCGCTCTGCAGCGACCAGGCCAGCTGCCCGTAGCCGACGTCCACGGCGACGACGTGGGCCACGCCCGCGCGCAGCAGCACGTCGGTGAAGCCCCCGGTCGAGGCTCCCGCGTCCAGTGCCCGGCGGCCCTCGACGCCCAGCCCCAGCGGCCGGAAGGCCGCGAGGGCTCCGGCCAGCTTGTGGCCGCCCCGGGAGACGTAGTCGGGGTCGCTGTCGTCCTTGAGGACGACGAGGGCCGCGCTGGTCTCGACCTGGGTGGCCGGCTTGGTCGCGGTCGTGCCGCCCACGGTCACCCGGCCCGCGGCGATCAGCTGGGCCGCGTGCTCCCGTGAGCGGGCCATGCTGCGGCGTACCAGTTCGGCGTCCAGGCGGCGGCGTGCCACTCCTGCCACGTTCGGTTCAGCTCCTGTTTTCGTACGGTCCGGGGACGGGCTGCGCGTCCAGCGCGGCGAGCGCCTCGCGCAGTCCCCTGTGCACATCCTCGTACACCTCGACGTGCCCGTCCGCCGCCAGGTGGTCCGCGTCCGCGAGCCGCTCCAGGTGCGCGTCGACCCCGGGGTGCCCGGTCGGGGTGCGTACGAGGCCCAGCGGCGCGGGCCCGGCGGGCTCGGCGGCCCCCGCCCCGGGCCCGCTCCCGGACCCGGCCGCGGGCTCCGTCAGGGGCTCCTGGGGGACGTCCGGAAGG
This sequence comes from Streptomyces sp. 3211.6, assembly GCF_003634815.1. Taxonomy (NCBI): domain Bacteria; kingdom Bacillati; phylum Actinomycetota; class Actinomycetes; order Kitasatosporales; family Streptomycetaceae; genus Streptomyces; species Streptomyces sp. 3211.6. The sequence continues at coordinate 2,039,302 of NZ_RBXC01000001.1, forward strand.
CTCCCGGACAGTTCGTCGGTCATGCCCCGACGCTACCCCGAAGCACCCCGGCTGCCACGCACGGCTCTGCGGTACGGTCGGGACACCATGGCTACGATCCAGGAGTGCCGCGCGGCACTCGACCGACTCTCCGACAACCTCGCGGGGGCCGACGGCGACGTGCGCGGCGCGGCCGCCCTCGACCGCTCCCTGAGCTGCCACATCACCGACCTCGACGTGACCTTCGCCGGCCGCCTCGAGGGCGGCCGGATCCGGGTGGACGCCCTGACTCCCGGCCCGCCCCGCGGCAAGGCCGAGATCCGGCTCGCGATGTCGGGGGACGACCTGCTCGCCCTGGTCGACGGACAGCTGAAGTTCGCCAAGGCCTGGGCCTCGGGCCGGGTCCGCCTGGAGGCCGGCTTCCGCGACCTGCTGCGCCTCAAGAGCCTGCTCTAGGCCGCCGTCCTCGCACGGGCCCTGCGGGCCGACGGGACCACCAGCGGCGTGCCGGTCTCCGGGTCGTCGATGACCCGGCAGGGCACCCCGAACACCTCCTCCACCAGGCCGGCCGTGACCACCTCGGCCGGCGGCCCCTCGGCGACGACCACCCCGTCGCGCAGGGCGATCAGGTGGGTGGCGTAGCGAGCCGCCTGGTTGAGGTCGTGCAGCACCGCCACCAGGGTCCGGCCCTGCTCCTCGTGCAGCTGGGCGCACAGGTCGAGGACCTCCAGCTGGTGCTGGATGTCCAGATAGGTCGTCGGCTCGTCCAGGAGCAGCAGGGGCGTCTGCTGGGCCAGCGCCATCGCGATCCACACCCGCTGGCGCTGCCCGCCCGACAGCTCGTCCACGGCCCGGTCGGCGAGTTCGGCGACCCCGGTGGAGGCCATCGACTCCAGGACGATCCGCTCGTCCTGCGCCGACCACTGCCTCAGCAGCCCCTGGTGCGGGTAGCGGCCGCGGGCGACCAGGTCGGCGACGGTGATCCCGTCGGGCGCCACCGAGGACTGCGGGAGCAGCCCCAGGGTCCGGGCCACCTGCTTGGCGGGCGTCGAGGTGATCGCCCGCCCGTCGAGCAGCACCCGTCCGGCGGTGGGCCTGAGCATCCGCGACAGGGCGCGCAGCAGCGTGGACTTGCCGCAGGCGTTGGGGCCGACGATGACCGTGAACGAGTGGTCGGGGATCTCCACCGACAGGTTCTCGGCGATGACCCGCTGGTCGTATCCGAGGGTGACGTTCTCCGCGGTCAGCCTCTGCACCTGCGTACTCCTCGTGTCGGCCGGGCCGTGCCCGTGGGGGTGCGGCGCGTCCACCGCGTGCGTCGTGTGCGTCGTGTGCGTGTGCACGGTGTGCCTGGTCTGCGTCATACCCGTCCCGCCTTGCGCTCCATGACGAGCAGCCAGAGCAGGTAGACACCGCCGACCAGGCCGGTGACGACGCCCACCGGCAGCTGGTCGGCGCCGAAGGCCCGCTGCGAGGCCAGGTCGGAGGCCAGCAGCAGGACGGCGCCCATCAGCGCGCCGGTCAGCAGGTTCGACCCGGGCGAGCGGGTCAGCCGCCGGGCCAGCTGCGGCGCGGCCAGCGCCACGAAGCTGACCGGCCCGGCCGCCGCGGCGGCCGCCGTGGTCAGCACGACCGCCGCCAGCATCAGCAGCATCCGGGTCCGCTCCACCGGCACGCCCAGGGCGTGGGCGGCGTCGTCGCCCATCTCGATCACCCGCAGGGCCCGGCTCTGCCCGAGGACCAGCGGGAACAGCACCGCGCAGGTAGCCAGCAGCGGCCACACCTGCGCCCAGTCCCGGCCGGCCAGCGAGCCGGTCAGCCAGACCATCGCCCGGGTCGCCTCGACCAGCTGTGCCTTGGCGATCAGGTACTGGATGACGGCGACGAGGACGGCCGAGGCACCGATGCCGACCAGCACCAGCCGGTACCCGTGGATCCCCTTCTTGTACGCGAGGAGGTACACCACGGCCCCGGTGAGCACACCGCCGACGACCGCGCCCAGCGCAACCTCGGTGGCCCCGCCCTTGAACACCGTGATGACGACGAGCGCGCCGACCGCCGAGCCGTACCCGAAGCCGAGCAGGTCGGGCGAGCCGAGCGGATTGCGCGAGACGGACTGGAAGACCGCCCCGGACATCCCGAGGGCCGCGCCGACCAGGATCGCGACGAGGACCCTCGGCAGCCGCAGGTCGTTGACGATGAAGTCGTCGGCCGGGGTGCCGTTGCCCAGCAGGGTGGACACGACGTCCCCGGGCGCTATCTCGAAGTCGCCGGTGCCGATCAGGACGACGGCGAGCGCCAGCGCCGCGGCGACCAGCAGCAGCCCGGCGAGCAGGGCGCGCGGCTCGACGCGCAGCGAGGTGGCGGCGGGGCCGCGCAGGGTGCGCGGCCGGGCGGCCCTGCGGATGCGGGTGTCGCTCACAGCTGGGCCATCCTCTTGCGCCGGACCAGGTGGATGAAGACGGGGCCGCCGACCAGCGCGGTGACGATGCCGACCTGGAGCTCGCCCGGCCGGGTGACCACCCGTCCGACGACGTCGGCGCCGAGCAGCAGCACGGGCGACAGGACGGCCGAGTAGGCGAGCACCCAGCGCATGTCGGGACCGGTGATCAGACGTGCGAGGTGCGGGATCATCAGCCCGACGAAGACGATCGGCCCGCAGGCGGCGGTCGCGGCCCCGCACAGCAGGGTGATGGCGGCCATCGCAGCGATCCGGGTCCGCGTCAGGTGCGCGCCCAGCGCCCGGGCGGTGTCGTCACCCATGGCCATCGCGTTGAGCGGCCGGCCCAGCAGCAGCGCGAGCAGGGCGCCGGCCAGCAGGAAGGGGGCCACCTGGCGGACGGTGTCCATGGTGGCCGACGCCAGCGAACCCACCGTCCAGAAGCGGAGCTTGTCCAGGGCCTTGCTGTCCATCAGCTGGACGGCGTTGATGTAGCCGACGAGCGCGGCACTGGCCGCCGTACCGGCGAGCGCGAGGCGCACCGGGGTCGCGCTGCGGCTGCCGCCGAGGACGTAGACGGCGGCGGAGACTGCGGCGGCGCCGAGGAAGGCCCACCAGACGAACTCGGTCAGCGTGCTCGCCCCGAGGAAGCTGATGGCGGAGACCACGGCGGCCGCGGCGCCGGCGTTGACGCCGAGGATGCCGGGTTCGGCCAGCGGGTTGCGGGTCAGGGCCTGCATCACCGCGCCGGAGAGGCCGAGTCCGAGCCCGACCATCACCCCCAGGACGGTGCGCGGGACCCGCAGGTCCCGTACGACCACGTCGTTGGTGGTGCCGCTGTAGTGGAACAGGCCGTGCCAGACGTCGCCGACCGGCATGGCCTTGGCACCGACGGCGATGCTCGCCACCGCGACGAGGGCCAGTACGGCGAGGGCGATCAGCAGACCGGCGGTGCGCCTGCCGTGGCCCGGACGGGCGACCGCAGGCGCGGGCGCGGGTGCGCCGGGCTCGGTTTCGGGGGGACTCTCAGCCAACACGCAAGTTAGGTTAGCCTACCCTCCGCCGCGAATGATCCCCCGTACGGCCGAGCGCCCCCGCTCACAACCCGAGCGCCCCCAGCGCCTTCTCCACGTCGTCGCGGTAGGCCCCGTCCCCGGCCGCCGACCAGGCCGCCGCACACAGCGCCCGCAGCCCGTCGAGCGGATCGGCCTCCCCGCCCCCGGCGCGGGTCAGCTCCAGGTGCGTACCCGCGTGGACCGCGCCCCAGCCGCCGCACCGCCAGGCCCCGTCCCGCTCCGCTACCTCCGGCTGCCCGGTCAGCAGCCCGCGCAGGTCCCGGTCCACGTACGTGGGCCGGTGCCGGGGCTCGGCCCGCAGCAGCTGCTCGGCGTCCGTGACCCCGGTCAGCACCAGCAGGGAGTCCACGTCCCCGTTGAACGCGCCCTCGATATCGGTGTCCAGCCGGTCCCCGACCACCAGGGGCCGCTCCGCGCCCGTCCGCAGCACGGTCTCCCGGTGCATCGGCGGCAGCGGCTTGCCCGCCACCTGCGGCTCCGCGCCCGTGGCGATCCGCACGACCTCCACGGCGGCCCCGTTGCCCGGTGCGATACCGCGCGCCCCCGGGATCGTCAGGTCCGTGTTGGACGCGTACCAGGGCACCCCGCGGTTGACCGCGTACGCGGCCTCCGCGAAGCGCCCCCACTCCAGGCCCGGCCCGCCGTAGCCCTGGACCACCGCCGCGAGCCCCTCCTCGTCGGCGGAGTCCACGGCCACCAGCCCGCGCTCGCGCAGCGCGACCCGCAGCCCCTCCCCACCGATCACCAGCACCTTCGACCCCGGCTCCACCTGCTCCGCGATCAGCCGGGCCACCGCCTGCGCCGAGGTGATCACCTCGCCCGCCTCGGTCGGGATCCCCAGCTCGCACAGGTGCTCCGCGACCGCCTCCGGCGTCCGCAGCGCGTTGTTGGTGACGTACGCCAGGTGCATCCCGCCGGCCCGGGCCGCGGCCAGGGACTCCACCGCGTGCGCGATGGCGTGCCCGCCCGCGTACACCACCCCGTCCAGGTCCAGCAGGGCCGTGTCGTACGCCTGGTGCAGACTCCGCTCACTGCCCGCGGGACTGGTCCTGCTCTGCCGGGTCATCTGGCCGCTCCTCAATAACCGTTCTCAAAACGCTCGGGACACTTGCGGTGCTTCACTGCGCACGATCGATCTTGTCCGAGTTTGCACTACCCCGTCACTCCCCCGGCCATCCCGGATCGCGAGACGGGTCTTACCATGCACCAATGACCACACCTGGCAACGCGGAGCACGGGCTGCGCCTGACCCCCTTCAACGGACTGCGTTACGTCCCGGAGCGCGTCGGCAGCCTCGCGGCGGTCACCTCGCCGCCGTACGACGTGGTCGTACGCCCCGACGGAGTCGACTACCTCGAATCCGCCGACCCGCACAACATCGTCCGGCTCATCCTGCCGCAGGCCGGCACCCCGGCCGCCCGCAACGAGCAGGCCGCCCGCACCCTGAGCGACTGGCTCGCCCTGGGGGTCCTCAGCGCCGACCCGCAGCCCGCGCTCTACGTCTACGAGCAGCGCAGGGCCGGCCTGCTGCAGCGCGGCGTCATCGGCGCCCTCGCCCTGTCCACGGCCGCGGACGGCATCGTCCTGCCACACGAGGACGTGATGCCGGACGTGGTCACCGACCGCGCGGGCCTGATGCGCGCGACTTCGGCCAATCTCGAACCCCTCCTCCTCACCTACCGCGGCGACGGCCCGGGCGCCGGCGCGGACGCCGTCGTCGAGGCCACCGCGGCCCGCGAGCCCCTGCTGTCGACGGTCACCGAGGACGGCTTCCGCCACAGCCTGTGGGCCGTCACCGACCCCGCCGAGCTGGACGTCGTCACCGCCGACCTGGCCCACCGCCAGGCCCTCATCGCCGACGGCCACCACCGCTGGGCGACCTACCTGCGCCTCCAGGAGGAGCACGGCTCACCGACCCCCTGGGACTTCGGCCTCGTGCTCCTGGTGGACACCGCCCGCTATCCGCTCCAGGTCCGCGCCATCCACCGGATGCTGCGCCGCCTGCCCCTCTCCGAGGCCCTGGCCAAGGCCGAGGGCTCCTTCCGGATCCGCCCGGTCGACGGCCCGCTCCCGCTGGCCCTGGAAGCCCTCGCGGACGCCTCGGAGCGCGGCAACGCCTTCCTCCTCACCGGCGACGGCACCTTCCACCTGGTCACCGACCCGGATCCGGCCCTGCTGGAGCGCACCGTCCGCCGCGACCGCCCGGAGGCATGGCGCCGGCTGGACGCCACGGTGCTGCACGCCTCCCTGCTGGACGCCCTGTGGCAGGTGCCGGACGCCCCGGACCACATCGCGTACATCCACGACGCGGCGGCCACGGTCGCGATGGCCGAGCGCCACGGCGGCACGGCCGTGCTGCTGCACCCGGTCCGCGAGGAGGTCGTCCGCGACCTGGCCCGCCAGGGCGTGACGATGCCCCGCAAGTCCACGTCCTTCGGCCCCAAGCCGGCCACCGGCCTGGTCCTGCGCAGGCTGGGCTGACGAGGGCCGCCTCGCCGGACATGCGAAAGGGCGGCACCCCCCGGGGGGGTGCCGCCCTTTGTCGGCATCAGGCCAGGTCAGGCCTTGTCGCGGGCCTCGCGCTGGTCGTCCTCGACGACCACGATCTCGTCGGTGAGGTCCACGTCGGCACCGGCGTCGTCGACGGGCTCGTACTCCTCGTCGTCCTCGTCGTAGTACTCGGTCTGGTCGCCGGCCCGCTCGGCGGCGGCCACCTCGGCCGCGTCCTCGTCCTCGTCGTCCTCGTCACCGAGGTCGTCCAGGTCCGCGTCCGCGTCCTCTTCCTCCTCCAGCGAGGCGGCGTCCACGAACTCCACGCCGTCGATCTCGGCCAGGCGGTCGGAGGCGTCCGTCGCGCCGTCCTTGTCGGCCTCGAGGGTCTTGGCGAACCACTCGCGCGCCTCGTCCTCACGGCCGGCGGCCAGGAGGGCGTCGGCGTAGGCGTACCGCAGGCGCGCGGTCCACGGCTGGACGCTGTTGGAGGCCAGCTCCGGGCTCTGCAGGGTCACGATGGCGGCGTCGAGCTCGCCCATGTCCCGGCGGGCTCCGGCGGCGACGAGACGCATCTCCACCTGGCCGGCCTTGTCCAGCTTCTGCACCTCGGGCTCGCCGGCCATGGCCAGCGCCCGCTCGGGACGGCCGAGGCCGCGCTCGCAGTCGGCCATGACGGGCCACAGCTCGACGGAGCCGGTCATCCGCTTGGCGGCACGGAACTCGGCAAGGGCCTCGCTGTACTTCTGCGTGGCGTACGCGGCGAAGCCGGCGGCCTCGCGCACGGCGGCGACGCGGGAGGCCAGACGCAGGGCGATGCGGGAGTACGCGTACGCCTGCTCGGGGTCGTCGTCGATCAGCCGGGCCACCATGACGAGGTTGCGCGAGACCTCCTCGGCCAGACCCTTGGGCAGGCTCAGGAGCTCCTGGCGCACATCGGCGTCGATCTCGTTGCCGGTGACGTCGTCGTCGATCGGAAGCCGCTTGACCGGGTCCCGGTCGCGGTCGGCACGGAACTCACGGCCGCCCCGCTCCTCGCGACCGCCACGGAAACCACCGCGGTCATCGCGGCCACCACGGTAGCCACCACGCTCGCCGCCCCGGTCGTCACGACGCGGGTAGGACGGACGGTCACCCCGGTCGTCACGGCGGCCGTACGAGGGACGGTCCCCACCACGGTCGTCACGACGCCCGTAGGCCGGACGGTCGCCACCGCGGTCGTCACGGCCGCCACGGAAACCGCCACGCTCGTCATCACGACGCGGGTAGGAAGGACGCCCGCCACGGTCGTCGTCCCGACGCGGCGAGAACGGACGGTCGCCGCCCCGCTCGTCACGGCGGAAGGAGGGACGGTCGCCACCACGGAACCCACCCCGCTCGTCATCACGACGGGGGTACGAGGGACGGTCGCCACCGCGGTCGTCACGACGCGGGTACGACGGACGGTCGCCACCACGGTCGTCACGACCGCCACGGAAACCACCGCGCTCATCGTCACGACGCGGGTAGGAAGGACGGTCCCCACGGTCATCACGACGGAAGGAGGGACGCTCGCCACCCCGGTCGTCACGACGGAAGGAGGGACGGTCGCCACCACGGAAACCACCGCGCTCGTCATCACGACGGGGGTAGGACGGACGGTCCCCACCGCGGTCGTCACGACCGCCACGGAAACCACCACGCTCGTCATCACGACGCGGGTAGGACGGACGGTCGCCACCGCGGTCGTCACGACGCGGGTACGACGGGCGGTCGCCGCCACGGTCGTCACGACCGCCACGGAAACCACCACGCTCGTCATCACGACGCGGGTAAGAGGGACGGTCCCCACGGTCATCACGACGCGGGTACGACGGACGGTCCCCACCACGGTCGTCACGACCGCCACGGAAACCACCACGGTCGTCGTCACGACGCGGCGAGAACGGACGGTCGCCGCCCCGGTCGTCACGACGGAAGGACGGGCGGTCGCCGCCACGGTCGTCACGACCGCCACGGAAACCACCACGCTCGTCATCACGACGCGGGTAAGAGGGACGGTCGCCACCGCGGTCATCACGACGCGGGTACGACGGACGGTCCCCACCACGGTCATCGCGACCGCCACGGAAACCACCACGCTCGTCATCACGGCGGGGGTACGACGGACGGTCGCCGCCGCGGTCGTCACGGCCACGGAAGCCACCGCCGGCCGGACGTCCGCCACGGTCGTCACGGCGGAAGCCGCCACCGGCGGGGCGACCACCGCGGTCGTCGCGGCGGAAGCCACCACGGTCACCGCCTCGGTCGTCACGGCCCCCGCGGTAGCCGCCCCTGTCACCGCCGTCGTTGCGACGAGGCTCGCGCTCCGGACGATCGTCGGGAGAGTTGGACATGGGTGTGACTCCTGTCTTCGGGGTACCGCTGTCATTCTCGCGCAACCAGCCCATGGCCGCGCTTCGGCGTAAAGAGGTGTAAAAACAAAAAGGACCCTTGGTCCTCAGCGTGAACGCTGAGGACCAAGGGTCCTTTGAAAGATTGTTCGGCGGCGTCCTACTCTCCCACAGGGTCCCCCCTGCAGTACCATCGGCGCTGAAAGGCTTAGCTTCCGGGTTCGGAATGTAACCGGGCGTTTCCCTAACGCTATGACCACCGAAACCCTATCGGTTTCGAGCGAACAAGCACACTTTGTAGTTGTGTTCCAGCTCTAGAAACCAGCAACTGTTCGTTACTTCAGAACTAACACAGTGGACGCGAGCAACTGAGGACAAGCCCTCGGCCTATTAGTACCAGTCAGCTCCACCCGTTACCGGGCTTCCACATCTGGCCTATCAACCCAGTCGTCTACTGGGAGCCTTACCCTCTCAAGGAGGTGGGAATACTCATCTTGAAGCAGGCTTCCCGCTTAGATGCTTTCAGCGGTTATCCCTCCCGAACGTAGCCAACCAGCCATGCCCTTGGCAGGACAACTGGCACACCAGAGGTTCGTCCGTCCCGGTCCTCTCGTACTAGGGACAGCCCTTCTCAATATTCCTACGCGCACAGCGGATAGGGACCGAACTGTCTCACGACGTTCTAAACCCAGCTCGCGTACCGCTTTAATGGGCGAACAGCCCAACCCTTGGGACCGACTCCAGCCCCAGGATGCGACGAGCCGACATCGAGGTGCCAAACCATCCCGTCGATATGGACTCTTGGGGAAGATCAGCCTGTTATCCCCGGGGTACCTTTTATCCGTTGAGCGACGGCGCTTCCACAAGCCACCGCCGGATCACTAGTCCCGACTTTCGTCCCTGCTCGACCCGTCGGTCTCACAGTCAAGCTCCCTTGTGCACTTACACTCAACACCTGATTGCCAACCAGGCTGAGGGAACCTTTGGGCGCCTCCGTTACCCTTTGGGAGGCAACCGCCCCAGTTAAACTACCCATCAGACACTGTCCCTGATCCGGATCACGGACCGAGGTTAGACATCCAGCACGACCAGAGTGGTATTTCAACGGCGACTCCACAACCACTGGCGTGGCTGCTTCAAAGTCTCCCACCTATCCTACACAAGCCGAACCGAACACCAATATCAAACTGTAGTAAAGGTCCCGGGGTCTTTCCGTCCTGCTGCGCGAAACGAGCATCTTTACTCGTAGTGCAATTTCACCGGGCCTATGGTTGAGACAGTCGAGAAGTCGTTACGCCATTCGTGCAGGTCGGAACTTACCCGACAAGGAATTTCGCTACCTTAGGATGGTTATAGTTACCACCGCCGTTTACTGGCGCTTAAGTTCTCAGCTTCGCAACCCCGAAAGGTCACTAACCGGTCCCCTTAACGTTCCAGCACCGGGCAGGCGTCAGTCCGTATACATCGCCTTACGGCTTCGCACGGACCTGTGTTTTTAGTAAACAGTCGCTTCTCGCTGGTCTCTGCGGCCACCCCCAGCTCAGAGAGCAAGTCTCATCACCAGGAATGGCCCCCCTTCTCCCGAAGTTACGGGGGCATTTTGCCGAGTTCCTTAACCATAGTTCACCCGAACGCCTCGGTATTCTCTACCTGACCACCTGAGTCGGTTTAGGGTACGGGCCGCCATGAAACTCGCTAGAGGCTTTTCTCGACAGCATAGGATCATCCACTTCACCACAATCGGCTCGGCATCAGGTCTCAGCCTTATATGAGGAACGGATTTGCCTACCCCTCGGCCTACACCCTTACCCCGGGACAACCACCGCCCGGGCTGGACTACCTTCCTGCGTCACCCCATCGCTTACCTACTACCACCTTGGGCCGGCGGCTCCACCACTTTCCTTTCCCCGAAGGGTCCGGAACGGCTTCACGGCCTTAGCATCAGAGGATTCGATATTGGGCGTTTCAAAGCGGGTACCGGAATATCAACCGGTTGTCCATCGACTACGCCTGTCGGCCTCGCCTTAGGTCCCGACTTACCCTGGGCAGATCAGCTTGACCCAGGAACCCTTAGTCAATCGGCGCACACGTTTCTCACGTGTGTATCGCTACTCATGCCTGCATTCTCACTCGTGAACCGTCCACAACTAGCTTCCGCTGCTGCTTCACCCGGCACACGACGCTCCCCTACCCATCACAGCAGGCGTTGGCCCTATTGCTGCAATGACACGACTTCGGCGGTACGCTTGAGCCCCGCTACATTGTCGGCGCGGAATCACTTGACCAGTGAGCTATTACGCACTCTTTCAAGGGTGGCTGCTTCTAAGCCAACCTCCTGGTTGTCTCTGCGACTCCACATCCTTTCCCACTTAGCGTACGCTTAGGGGCCTTAGTCGATGCTCTGGGCTGTTTCCCTCTCGACCATGGAGCTTATCCCCCACAGTCTCACTGCCGTGCTCTCACTTACCGGCATTCGGAGTTTGGCTAAGGTCAGTAACCCGGTAGGGCCCATCGCCTATCCAGTGCTCTACCTCCGGCAAGAAACACACGACGCTGCACCTAAATGCATTTCGGGGAGAACCAGCTATCACGGAGTTTGATTGGCCTTTCACCCCTAACCACAGGTCATCCCCCAGGTTTTCAACCCTGGTGGGTTCGGTCCTCCACGAAGTCTTACCTCCGCTTCAACCTGCCCATGGCTAGATCACTCCGCTTCGGGTCTAGAGCGTGCAACTCAATCGCCCTATTCGGACTCGCTTTCGCTACGGCTTCCCCACACGGGTTAACCTCGCTACACACCGCTAACTCGCAGGCTCATTCTTCAAAAGGCACGCAGTCACGAGGATCCGAAGATCCCGACGCTCCCACGGCTTGTAGGCACACGGTTTCAGGTACTATTTCACTCCGCTCCCGCGGTACTTTTCACCATTCCCTCACGGTACTATCCGCTATCGGTCACCAGGGAATATTTAGGCTTAGCGGGTGGTCCCGCCAGATTCACACGGGATTTCTCGGGCCCCGTGCTACTTGGGAGATGAGCAAGCAAGCCGCTGATGTTTCGTCTACGGGGGTCTTACCCTCTACGCCGGACCTTTCGCATGTCCTTCGACTACATCAACGGTTTCTGACTCGCCCAGCCGCCGGCAGACGACTGAAGCTCATTCCCACAACCCCGCATGCGCAACCCCTGCCGGGTATCACACGCATACGGTTTGGCCTCATCCGGTTTCGCTCGCCACTACTCCCGGAATCACGGTTGTTTTCTCTTCCTGAGGGTACTGAGATGTTTCACTTCCCCTCGTTCCCTCCACATGCCCTATGTGTTCAGGCATGGGTGACAGCCCATGACGACTGCCGGGTTTCCCCATTCGGACACCCCCGGATCAAAGCTCAGTTGGCAGCTCCCCGGGGCCTATCGCGGCCTCTCACGTCCTTCATCGGTTCCTGGTGCCAAGGCATCCACCGTGCGCCCTTAAAAACTTGGCCACAGATGCTCGCGTCCACTGTGTAGTTCTCAAATAACGACCAGCCACCCGTCACACCCTGCCGAAACAGAGCTTTACCGGGGCCGGCACTGAAGACTGACCAGACGGCCGTGCCTTCAGGACCCAACAACGTGCCAAGCACGATCTCTTTCAGTGACTCACTTTCCACGCCGAAGCAGTACTCGTGATCCATCCAGAAGACCGTGCCAACTAATCAACGTTCCACCCATGAGCTGACCGTGCAGAACATTTGCCTGCAATCGGTACTGTGCTCCTTAGAAAGGAGGTGATCCAGCCGCACCTTCCGGTACGGCTACCTTGTTACGACTTCGTCCCAATCGCCAGTCCCACCTTCGACAGCTCCCTCCACAAGGGTTGGGCCACCGGCTTCGGGTGTTACCGACTTTCGTGACGTGACGGGCGGTGTGTACAAGGCCCGGGAACGTATTCACCGCAGCAATGCTGATCTGCGATTACTAGCGACTCCGACTTCATGGGGTCGAGTTGCAGACCCCAATCCGAACTGAGACCGGCTTTTTGAGATTCGCTCCACCTCACGGTATCGCAGCTCATTGTACCGGCCATTGTAGCACGTGTGCAGCCCAAGACATAAGGGGCATGATGACTTGACGTCGTCCCCACCTTCCTCCGAGTTGACCCCGGCGGTCTCCTGTGAGTCCCCATCACCCCGAAGGGCATGCTGGCAACACAGGACAAGGGTTGCGCTCGTTGCGGGACTTAACCCAACATCTCACGACACGAGCTGACGACAGCCATGCACCACCTGTATACCGACCACAAGGGGGGCACTATCTCTAATGCTTTCCGGTATATGTCAAGCCTTGGTAAGGTTCTTCGCGTTGCGTCGAATTAAGCCACATGCTCCGCCGCTTGTGCGGGCCCCCGTCAATTCCTTTGAGTTTTAGCCTTGCGGCCGTACTCCCCAGGCGGGGAACTTAATGCGTTAGCTGCGGCACCGACGACGTGGAATGTCGCCAACACCTAGTTCCCAACGTTTACGGCGTGGACTACCAGGGTATCTAATCCTGTTCGCTCCCCACGCTTTCGCTCCTCAGCGTCAGTAATGGCCCAGAGATCCGCCTTCGCCACCGGTGTTCCTCCTGATATCTGCGCATTTCACCGCTACACCAGGAATTCCGATCTCCCCTACCACACTCTAGCTAGCCCGTATCGAATGCAGACCCGAGGTTAAGCCTCGGGCTTTCACATCCGACGTGACAAGCCGCCTACGAGCTCTTTACGCCCAATAATTCCGGACAACGCTTGCGCCCTACGTATTACCGCGGCTGCTGGCACGTAGTTAGCCGGCGCTTCTTCTGCAGGTACCGTCACTTTCGCTTCTTCCCTGCTGAAAGAGGTTTACAACCCGAAGGCCGTCATCCCTCACGCGGCGTCGCTGCATCAGGCTTTCGCCCATTGTGCAATATTCCCCACTGCTGCCTCCCGTAGGAGTCTGGGCCGTGTCTCAGTCCCAGTGTGGCCGGTCGCCCTCTCAGGCCGGCTACCCGTCGTCGCCTTGGTGGGCCGTTACCCCACCAACAAGCTGATAGGCCGCGGGCTCATCCTTCACCGCCGGAGCTTTCCACCGCAGGAGATGCCTCCCGCAGTCGTATCCGGTATTAGACCCCGTTTCCAGGGCTTGTCCCAGAGTGAAGGGCAGATTGCCCACGTGTTACTCACCCGTTCGCCACTAATCCCCTCCCGAAGGAGGTTCATCGTTCGACTTGCATGTGTTAAGCACGCCGCCAGCGTTCGTCCTGAGCCAGGATCAAACTCTCCATGAATGTTTACCGGTAATCCGGTGCACACGCACGAAAGAGCGGGCCAGTCACGGTCGGAATAAGACCGACTGACCACAACGTCCTCGCTGTGTTTGTCGCCTGCCAGTGCCCGAAGGCCCGACAGGTCTTTTTCAAAGGAACCTCATCCACCGAAGTGGACGGGGTATCAACTTCTGGCGTTGATTTTTGGCACGCTGTTGAGTTCTCAAGGAACGGACGCTTCCTTTGTACTCACCCTCGCGGGCTTTCCTCCGGGCTTTCGTTCTTGCGATTCAGACTCTATCAGAGTCTTTCTCGCTCGCTTTCCAGGTCCTGCGCTTTCGCGCTTGCCCTTTCGGCGTTCCACCACTTTAGCGCTTATTCCCTGCAACTCATAATCGAGCCGTCGGATTCGAATTCGGGCACGCCGAAATCGACCCCTCCAGGGGCACGTCGTAGGTAGTGGGTTGGCCGCTCCCGCGGGGACTGCGATGGCAGTGCCCCGTTCCAGCGGCTCGGGCTACGTTAGGCGTCCACCAAGATCGAGTCAAGTTGCGCGCCGACGCGGCGCGTGGGCCCGGTACGGGCTGACGGTCGGGTCGCCGGCGATCCAGTAGCGGTACGGGTGGGCCGCGCCGGCGCCGCCGACTCCCGTGCGCGGACCGTTGCCCACCTGGTCGGGAGGGGTGGGGATGCCCGTGAGGAGGGAGAGGGGGGAGTCGGGGCCCGCGCAGAGGTCGGCGCCGTCGAGGGAGCGGTCCACGTCCAGGGCCGTGGCGAGGCGGGCCGGGCCCTTGGCCAGTTCTCGCGGGTTTCTGGCCGTAATCCGACGTTTGGCGGCCAGGTCGGCGCCCACGGTCACCTCTCCGGCGCGCACCAGCACTCCGCTGGCGTGACCTGGCGGGCCGCAGACGAGGTTGAGGCTGAACCACATGCCGTAGATGAAGTAGACGTACGCGTGTCCGGGCGGACCGAACATCGAGGCGTTGCGGGCGGTGCGGCCGCGGTAGGCGTGGGAGCCGGGGTCGGCCTCCCCCTCGTACGCCTCCACCTCCGTGATGCGCAGTTCCATCGGGCCCTCCGGGGTGCGGCGGACCAGGATCCGGCCGAGGAGGTCGGGGGCCACGGTGAGGACCGGGCGGTCGAAGAAGGACCGGGGCAGGGGCGTACGGTCGGGGCGCGCGCTCATCCGGCCGAGGGTAGTGGAACACGCGCCCGTGCAACCGGGGCCTAAGGTTCCGCAGTGGTAGGGGGTGGGGTCGGTCGGCCGTGCGGTCCGGTCACCGCCCCCTCGGCTCCGTATCCGTATGCGTATCAGGGGAGACAGACATGGGTTTCAGGAAGCTGCTCGCGAGCCTGGGTGCCGGTGGTGCTTCGGTCGACACGATCATCACCGAGCCGAACGTGGTGCCCGGCGGGATCGTCCAGGGCGAGGTGCGGATCCAGGGCGGGTCCGTTGAGCAGCAGATCGAGGGGCTTTCGGTGGGGCTCCAGGCGCGGGTGGAGGTGGAGGGCGGCGACCACGAGTACAAGCAGGACATCGTCTTCACCAAGCAGCGCCTCGGCGGTGCCTTCAAGGTGCAGCCGAACGCCCTGCACGTGGTGCCGTTCGCACTGGAGATCCCGGCGGAGACGCCGATCACCCACTTCGAGGGCCACGCCCTGCACGGGATGAACATCGGGGTGAGCACGGAGCTGGAGATCGCCCGGGCGGTGGACGCGGGTGACCTGGACCCGATCAACGTGCACCCGGTGCCGGCGCAGCAGGCGATCCTCGACGCGTTCCGGCAGCTGGGCTTCAGCTTCCGCAGCGCGGACATGGAGCGCGGGCACATCCGCGGGACGCGCCAGACGCTGCCCTTCTACCAGGAGATCGAGTTCCTGCCGCCGTCGCAGTACCGGGGTCTGAACCAGGTGGAGCTGACCTTCGTGTCGGACGGGCACGAGATGGACGTCGTGCTGGAGATGGACAAGAAGCCGGGGCTGTTCAGCGAGGGCAGTGACACCTACCGCTGCTTCCAGGTGGGTCTGCACTCGTACGAGGGGACCGACTGGGCCGCATACCTGAACCAGTGGATCGCCTCGGTCGGTTCGCAGCGCAACTGGTTCTAGTCTCGGGGCCGTAGGACTTCTTCGATCAAGGAGTACAGCCATGACCGAGCGGAACAGGGCTCCTCTCCCCCACGCCTTCCACCCCGAGGTGCCGTCCTTCACGGTGACCAGTGCCGATCTCGCGCCGGGTGCCGATCTGGGTGACGGGCAGGTGCTGTCGGGCGGGAACGTCTCCCCGCAGCTGCGCTGGGAGGGGTTCCCGGAGGGGACGAAGAGCTTCGCGGTGACCTGCTTCGACCCGGACGCGCCGACGGGCAGCGGGTTCTGGCACTGGGTGCTCTTCGACATCCCGGCCTCGGTGACCGAGCTGCCGGCGGGTGCGGGCAGCGGGAAGTTCGAGGGGTTGCCGGCCGGTGCGGTGCACGTGCGCAACGACTACGGGACGAAGGACTTCGGCGGTGCCGCCCCGCCGGCCGGGGAGCGGCACCGGTACGTGTTCACGGTGTACGCGGTGGACCGGGAGAAGCTCGGTCCGGACGCGGACGCGTCGTGTGCGGCGGTCGGTTTCCACCTGAGGTTCCACGCGCTCGGCCGTGCGCAGCTGATCGGTGAGTACGAGGCGCCGGCGGCCTGATCGTTCTCCCGGCGTTCGCCCGGTCCTGGTCTAAATGAGGCCGGGGCCGGGCATTTTTATTGCGTTGTCCCGCGTGGCGCGCGCGGCCAGAGTGGTTGCGGGCCTTGCCGCCAGGGTGGTCGCGGGCCTGCACACGGGAGGTGGGCGAGATGCGGGACACGCTGGTGCTGAACGCGAGCTTCGAGCCGCTGTCGACGGTGTCGCTGAACCGGGCCGTCGTTCTGGTGCTCCAGGACAAGGCCGTGGTGGAACAGTCCCATCCCGAACTGCGTGTGCGTGCGGCCGCCCTGGACCTGCCGATGCCCCGGGTGATCCGATTGTGCAGGTACGTACGGGTGCCGTTCCGAAGACATGCTCCCTGGTCGCGGCGGGGGGTACTGGTACGGGACCAGCACCGGTGCGCGTACTGCGGGAAGCGCGCGACGACCGTGGACCATGTGCTGCCGAGGGCTCAGGGGGGCGGGGACACCTGGCTGAACACGGTGGCGTCCTGTGCCGAGGACAACCACCGCAAGGCGGCCCGGACTCCGGAGGAGGCGGGGATGCCGCTGCTGCGGAAGCCGTTCGTGCCGTCTCCGGCGGACGCGATGCTGCTGGCGCTGGGGGTGGGCGGGCAGGAGGGCCTTCCCGACTGGCTGGCCCGCTCGGCCTGATTCCCGCCCGCCCCTCCCGTGTCTTCCGCCCCGTCCGCGCCTGTGTGCCGCGGGCGGGGCGGCGTATTTCTGCTACGTCCCTCAGCGGAGCAGCAGCTGGACTATGGCCAGGACGCCGACGGTGACGATGACCCCGCGCAGGACGGTCGGGGGCAGTCGTCGGCCGAGCTTGGCGCCGAGCTGGCCGCCGATGGTGGAGCCGACGGCGATGAGGAGGACGGCGGTCCAGTCGAACTCGGCGACGAAGAGGAAGAAGACGGCGGCGATGCCGTTGACGAGGGCTGCCACGACGTTCTTGACGGCGTTGATGCGTTGCAGGTCCTCGTGGAGCAGCAGCCCCATCAGGCCGAGGTAGAGGACGCCCTGGGCGGCGCCGAAGTAGCCCCCGTACGCGCTGGAGAGCAGCATGCCGGTGAGCAGGGCGGGGCCGCCGTCGGGGTGTGCGGTGTCGGCTCCGGTGGCTTCCTGGCGGCGGCGCAGGGCGGCGGCGAGCTTCGGCTGGAGGACGACGAGGACGAGGGCCAGGCCGATGAGGACGGGCACGATCGTGTCGAAGGAGTCCGACGGCAGGGTCAGGAGCAGGATCGCGCCCGCGAGCCCGCCGACGAGGGAGACGGCGCCGAGCCGCAGGATGCGGCCGCGCTGTCCCCGGAGCTCCTTGCGGTAGCCGAAGGCTCCGCTGAGGGAGCCGGGGACCAGGCCGAGTGTGTTGGAGACGTTGGCGGTCACCGGGGGCAGGCCGGTGGCGAGGAGCACCGGGAAGGTGATCAGGGTGCCGGATCCGACGATGGTGTTGATGGTGCCGGCGCCGATTCCGGCGGCGAGGACCGCGATGGATTCCCAGATGGACATGGACATGGACGGAGCCATCCCCTTTGCGTGAGTGAGTCGCCTCCCCGCCATGAAGGTCGAGGGGCCTCACTGATCATGCACGAAGGGGAGGGCGGCGTCAGTCGATGGGGGGCTGTTCCCGGCGCTCCGGTGCGCTGCCGGTCCCGGGGGCTCCCTTGCCGGGGTCCTGCGGGTTGAAGCCGCTCGAACCGCCGCCCAGGGGGCCGAAGTTGCCCATGGCGCCCGAGAGGCCCTTGAGCGCGTCCCCGATCTCGCTGGGCACGATCCAGAGCTTGTTGGCGTCGCCTTCGGCGATCTTCGGGAGCATCTGGAGGTACTGGTAGGCGAGGAGCTTCTGGTCGGCGTCGCCGGCGTGGATGGACTCGAAGACCGTGCGGATGGCCTGGGCCTCGCCCTCGGCCTTGAGGGCGGCGGCCTTGGCCTCACCCTCGGCGCGCAGGATGGAGGACTGCTTCTCGCCCTCGGCGCGCAGGATCTCCGACTGCCGGACGCCCTCGGCCTGGAGGATGGCGGCGCGCTTGTCGCGGTCGGCGCGCATCTGCTTCTCCATCGAGTCCTGGATGGAGGTCGGCGGCTCGATGGCCTTGAGCTCGACCCGGTTGACGCGGATGCCCCACTTGCCGGTGGCCTCGTCGAGGACCCCGCGCAGCGCGGCGTTGATCTCCTCGCGGGAGGTGAGGGTGCGTTCCAGGTCCATGCCGCCGATGATGTTGCGCAGCGTGGTGACGGTGAGCTGTTCGATGGCCTGGATGTAGCTGGCCACTTCGTACGTCGCGGCCCGGGCGTCGGTCACCTGGTAGTAGATGACGGTGTCGATGTTGACGACCAGGTTGTCCTGGGTGATGACCGGCTGCGGCGGGAAGGGGACGACCTGTTCGCGCAGGTCGATCCGGTTGCGGATGGAGTCGATGAACGGGACGACGATGTTGAGGCCCGCGTTGAGGGTGCGGGTGTAGCGGCCGAACCGTTCGACGATGGCTGCGCTGGCCTGCGGGATCACCTGGATCGTCTTGACCAGGGCGATGAAGACCAGTACCACCAGGATGATCAGGACGATGATGATCGGTTGCATGCGGTTCCCCGTGCCCTTCCGGCTGTCTGTGCTGCCCCGTTGAACGGAGTCTCGCAGACCCCGGGGCCGCGGGTGGGCTGCTTGCTCACATGACGACCGCGGTCGCTCCGTCGATGTCCACGACGTCGACGGACTGGCCGGGTTCGAAACTGGTGTGCGTGTCCAGGGTGCGGGCGGACCAGATCTCGCCGGCCAGCTTGATGCGGCCGCCGCTGCCGTCGACCCGTTCGAGGACGACGGCGGTTCTGCCCTTCAACGCCTCGATGCCGGTGCGGTGTTGGGGCCGCTGGTCGCGGTGCCGGTTGGCGATCGGCCGGACGACGGCGATCAGTGCGACCGACACGATGACGAAGACCAGGACCTGGCTCACCGCTCCGGCGCCGAGGGCCGCCGTGACGGAGGCGGCGACGGCGCCGACGGCGAACATGCCGAACTCCGGCATCGCGGTCAGGACGAGGGGGATGCCCAGTCCGACCGCGCCGATGAGCCACCACACCCATGCGTCGATGTCCACATGGTCATGGTAGGTCGGGTGGGCGCGGCCGGACAGGGCGCGACGGCGTCCTCCGGGCGCCGGGTGGGCTAACGGAGGGGCAGGCCCTGGGCGGTCCAGCGGTCGTGGTCGTTGCGCTCGACGACGAGCGGGAGCCCGAAGCAGAGGGAGAGGTTGCGGGAGGTCAGCTCCAGCTCGATGGGGCCGGCGGTGACGACCTTGCCCTGCCTGATCATCAGGACGTGCGTGAAGCCGGGGGCGATCTCCTCGACGTGGTGCGTGACCATGACCATGGAGGGGGCCATGGGGTCGCGGGCCAGGCGGCCGAGGCGGCGGACGAGGTCCTCGCGGCCGCCGAGGTCGAGGCCGGCGGCGGGCTCGTCGAGCAGGAGGAGTTCGGGGTCGGTCATCAGGGCGCGGGCGATCAGGGTGCGCTTGCGCTCGCCCTCGGAGAGGGTGCCGAACGTGCGGTCGAGGTAGTCGGACATGCCCAGGCGGTCGAGGAAGGCGCGGGCGCGCTGCTCGTCGATCTCCTCGTACTCCTCCTGCCAGCTCGCGGTCATGCCGTAGGCGGCGGTGAGCACGGTCTGCAGGACGGTCTGCCGCTTGGGGAGCTTGTCGGCGAGCGCGATACCGGCGACGCCGATGCGCGGGCGCAGCTCGAAGACGTCGCTGCCGGGCTTGCCCAGGGTGCTGCCGAGGATGGTGGCGGAGCCCTTGGTGGGGAAGAGGTAGCTGGAGGCGAGGTTCAGCAGCGTGGTCTTGCCGGCGCCGTTGGGGCCGAGGATGACCCAGCGCTCCCCCTCCTTCACCGACCAGGAGACCTGGTCCACCAGAGCCCGGCCCTCGCGGACCACGGATACGTCCACCAGCTCCAGAACATCGCTCATGAGCGTGTTGTCACCCCTTGCAGTCACGGTTCTCTGTGCGCCGGCAGGCGCAGCCCCAGGGGAAAACCCCCGGGGAAAACCTACGCCACTCGGGGAGGGGTCCGGGCGCCAGGCCGGGTCCGGGGCCCGATCCGTAGAGTGGGGGGATGCTTTTCGAACCACGTTCAGGGCGGCTGGCCGCCTGGGGGAACGCGTTGCTGGCCGGTCATGTCTCGCCCGACGAGGCCGCGTCGTCGATCGTGGGCGAGGACGCCTCGCACCGGGTGGCGGGGCTGCCGGGTGAGGCGGGTCCCGTGGGGCTCACGCTGGCGCTGGGGCGGCTGCGGACGCTGGGGATGACGGGGCTGCGGGTGGCGCTGCCGGCGCCGGGGCATCCGCTGGGGCTCAGCGGCCCGCCGGAGTTCAACGCGGCGGCGCTGGAGGCCGAGGAGGCGGTGGTGTGCGTGGGGGCCGGGCTGGGGCTGGTACCGGAGGTCACGGAGGTGGGTCCGGCGGGGGACGCGCACGTGTCGGTGGTGTGGCGGAGCCTGCCGGTGCGGGAGGCCCCGCCGGCGGACGTGCCGTCGCTGGGTGAGGCGGAGCGGGAGCTGGCGGAGGCGCTGCGCGAGGCGACGGTGGTGCTGACGCGGCTGGACGTGGCGGCTTCGGGTCCGGTGGCCGAGGCGGCGCTGTCGGCGTACCGGGCGCGGGCGGAGGCGGGCCGGGAGGTGCTGGCTCCGGGGTATCCGGCGCGGGCGGTGCGGGTGCTGGCGCTGGCGCAGCGGGTGGACCTGCTGGTGTCGCTGGCGTACGAGCGGGGGCACGGGGGCGCGGTGGCGGCCTCGGAGATGGCGGCGCGGGCGGAGGCGCTGCGGCCGGTGGAGCGGGTGGCCCGGCGGGCGCTGGTGGCGGCCTACAACGCTCCGCTGGAGGGTGGGCGGTAGGCCGGTCCGGCGGGCCTGGACGTGCGAAGGCCCCGCTTCCCGGGGAGAGGGGGGAAGTGGGGCCTCGGTTCGTCAGGGGTGACGGGGTCAGTTGTTGACGCCCGTGTTGCCCCAGGCACCGTTGAGCAGGCCGATGACGTTGGCGGTGTTGCCGACCACGTTCACGGGGACGTTCACGGGGACCTGGGCCAGGTTCCCGGAGACCACGCCGGGCGAGTTCAGGGCCTCGCCCTCCGCGGACGCACCGCCGTGCGCCGAGGAGACACCGGCGCCGGCGGCGATGAGGCCGCCCGCGATCATGGTGACGGCTGCGGCCTTCTTGTAGTTCTTCACTTCTCGTCCTCCAGTGCGTTTGCCGCGACCAGCCGCCGCGGCACGCCATGGAGAACGCTCCCCCGCCCGATGGGATACGCCATGTGGGCTACATACACCCGACCGTATGAATCTCAGCTCAGCCCATTACCTGCCTCCGGCGGCGCCCTACCGAGTGATCCCGTGCCGGACGGCCCACAGCGCGGCCTGGGTGCGGTCGGAGAGGTCGAGCTTCATCAGGATGTTCGAGACGTGCGTCTTGACGGTCTTCTCGGACAGGACGAGGGCCCGGGCGATCTCCCGGTTGGAGCGGCCGTCGGCGATCAGGCCCAGGACCTCGCGTTCGCGCTCGGTCAGGGAGCCGGGGCGCCCGGCGGGGGCGCCCTGGTCGTCCTGGGCGGCGAGCAGGGCCTCGGAGACCTCGGGCTGGAGGAGGACGTGCCCGGCGTGGACGGAGCGGATGGCACCGGCCAGGGCGTCGGGGTCGATGTCCTTGTAGAGGTATCCGGCGGCGCCGGCCCGCAGGGCGGGGACCACGGTCCGCTGTTCGGTGAAGCTGGTGACGATCAGGACCCGGGCGGGGTTGCCGAGGTCGCGCAGCCGGCGCAGGGCTTCGATGCCGTCGGTGCCGGGCATGGTGACGTCCATCAGGATGACGTCGGGCCGCAGCTCCTCGGCGCGCTCGGTGCCCTCGGCGCCGTCGGCGGCCTCGCCGACGACCTCGATGTCCTCCTGTACCTCCAGGAAGGTGCGCAGGCCGCGCCGGACCACCTGGTGGTCGTCGACGAGCAGGACACGGATGCGGCCGGGGGTCTCAGCCACCGGGGACCTCCATTTCGATCGTGGTGCCCGCGCCGGGCTCGGAGCGGACCTCCAGCCGGCCGCCGGCTCCGGCGGCGCGGTCGCGCATGGAGACCAGTCCCAGGTGGCGGCCGGCCTTGCGGACGGTGGGAGGGGAGAAGCCCCGGCCCCGGTCGCGTACGCGCAGGACCGCCCCGCCGCCGGGGGTACGGGTGAGGGTGACGTCGACGCGGTCGGCGCCGGAGTGGCGCAGGGCGTTGTGGAGGGCTTCCTGGGCGACGCGCAGCAGTGCCTCCTCCTGGGCCGCGGGCAGGGCCCGTACGCCGTCGCAGGTGAAGGTGACGCGGGCGGTGTGGGCCCGGTCGAGGACGCGGACGTGGTTGCGCAGGGTGGCGACGAGACCGTCCTCGTCGAGCGCGGCGGGGCGCAGCTCGGTCACGGCGGCGCGCAGTTCGTCGGCGGCCTCGGCGGCGAGGGCGGCGACCTGGTGGAGCTCGTCCTTGGCGCGGGCCGGGTCGCGGTCGACGAGGGTGGCGGCGGCCTGGGCGGTCAGGCGCAGGGAGAACAGCTTCTGGCTGACGGCGTCGTGCAGCTCGTGGGCGAGGCGGGAGCGCTCCTCGGCGATGGTCAGCTCGCGGCTGCGTTCGTAGAGGCGGGCGTTGGTGAGGGCGATGGCGGCGTGCTGGGCGAGGAGGGAGAGGAGTTCCTCGTCCTGGTCGGTGAAGCCCTTGGGGCGGCCGGGGGCCGTCCTCTTGTTGGCGAGGAAGAGGGCGCCGAGGGTCTCCTCGCCGTCGCGGACGGGCAGGCCGAGGAAGTCGGACATGTCGGGGTGGGCGGCGGGCCAGCCCTCGAAGCGCGGGTCCTGGCGTACGTCGGCGAGGCGCTGGGGGGCGTCCTGGTGGAGCATCGCGGCGAGGATGCCGTGCTGGCGGGGCAGGGGGCCGATGCGGCGCCACTGGTCCTCGGTGATGCCGTCGACGACGAACTGGGCGAAGCCCCCGTGGTCGTCGGGGACGCCCAGGGCCGCGTACTCGGCGTCGAGGAGTTCGCGGGCCGAGACGACGATGGTGCGCAGGACGTCCTGGACCTCCAGCCGGCGGCTCATGGCGAGCAGGGCGGTGCTGACGGCCGCCAGCCCGGTGCAGGGTCCGTTGTCCATGGGGTCACCGTACCGGCGGCCCTGACCTGCGGGATCGGGCGCTGGTCGTAGGTCTTCGGGCCGGGTGGCGTACGGCTCGGGGAGGGGGCGGGGGTGGTGTGTCTGCCCTGGGGAGAAGGCCGGGGCGGGGCCGGGTCCTCCCTGAGGCGGAGGACGGTCACACAGGGCATTGCTGCTGCAACTCTGAGTGAGACGGGTGGGGGCTCGATGTGAGCCCGGGCATAGGACGCACATCACTTACGAAGCCGCGTAGTGGGCGCGTAAAGGCGTTGTCAGCGCTGCTGCGGCGGGTGTCCGGGACCAAAGTCCCGGACCGCTGCGGGGCCCTGATCCACTAAGCGGGATCGTATGTCACACCTTTGCCACAGGATTTTGCCGCCGCTAAGAATGGCTGCCGTCGCAAGGCGCCGAGGGATCCCGGATCTCCCGGCGCCTGCCTGCGGCCCCCGCTATTCGAAGAGGTTGCCCATGTCTGCTTCCAGCACTCCCGGTCACAGTCGTCTGACGAAGGCGTACAAGCTGTCGATCGCCGGTGTCGCCACCCTCGGTGCCGCCGCGCTCGCCTTCTCCGTCGTCCCGGCCGGTACCGGCGCGCAGGAGGAGGCCGTGGCCGCCGCTCCCGTGGCGTGGACCCAGTCGATCCAGCAGAACCTCGGCGCCCAGCACGCCGTAGCGGACCAGAAGGCCAAGGACGCGGCGAAGGCCCAGGCCGAGGCGCAGGCGAAGAAGGACCGCGAGGCCAAGGAGGCGGCCAGCCGCTCCGCCGCCCGCACCCCGGTGTTCGCGAACAACCTGGACGGCTGGATCAAGGAAGCCCTCTTCATCATGAAGCGCGAGGGCATCCCCGGCACCTACGCCGGCATCCACCGCAACATCATGCGCGAGTCGAGCGGCAACCCCCGCGCGATCAACCTGTGGGACATCAACGCGAAGAACGGCATCCCCTCGAAGGGCCTGCTCCAGGTCATCCAGCCGACCTTCAACACGTACCACGTCAAGGGCACCAAGTTCGACCTCTACGACCCGGTCGCGAACATCGTCGCCGCGTGCAACTACGCCGCCGACCGCTACGGCTCCATGGACAACGTGAACAGCGCCTACTAGGCCGCTGCGCGCCCGCACAGCCCCCCCATGCGCCTCAGGGCGGCCCCCGGAAGACTCCGGGTGCCGCCCTGAGGCGTTTCGCGTGCCTGGCGGCACCGCGCGGTTCCTACTTGCGCATGACCTCGGGCTCGTGGCGGCGCAGCAGGCGCGCCACCGCGAAGCCGCAGATCACGCCCTGCAGCAGCAGGACGATGACGTCCACGAACCACTGGCCGGTGGTGTGGTCCCACAGCGGGTCGGTGTTGGTGGGGTTCTGCGGGTCCCACGGCGCCATGAGCTTGCCCAGGTTCAGGGTGGTTCCGGCGGCGCCGACGGCCCAGCGGGAGGGCATCAGGTAGGCGAACTGCTCCAGGCCGACCTTGTCGTACAGCTGGAACAGGATGCCGGTGAAGACGACCTGGACGATCGCGAACATCACGAGCAGCGGCATGGTCTTCTCGGCGGTCTTCACCAGCGAGGAGATCACCAGGCCGAACATCATCGCGGTGATGCCGAGCGCGGTGACCGAGACGCAGAGCTCGACGGCCGGGTTCATGAACAGGCCCTCGGCCGGCAGCTTGCGCGGGGTGAAGGCGATGGCGCAGATGATCGCGCCCTGGATGACCGTGATCACACTGAGGACGATCACCTTCGACATGAGGTACGCCGACCGGGACAGGCCGGTCGCGCGCTCCCGCTCGTAGATGACGCGTTCCTTGATCAGCTCACGGACCGAGTTGGCCGCGCCCGAGAAGCACATGCCGACCGCGAGGATCAGGGTGATCGTGCCGGCGTCGCCGTTGAAGCGGGACGGCGGGGTCGGCGGGGCCAGGCCGAACTTCGCGGGGATCACCGTGGACACGATGCCCAGGACCGCCGGCAGCAGCACCATCAGGGCGAGGAAGCCCTTGTCGGAGGCGATCACCGAGACGTAGCGGCGGATCAGCGTCCACAGCTGCGAGCCCCAGGCCTGCGGCTTGGGCGGGATCATCTGCTGCGGCGGCATCGCGACCTGCTGCGGGGCGACCGCGTCGAGGTCGGCGGCGTACAGCTGGTAGTGCTGCGAGCCCTTCCAGCGGCCGGCCCAGTCGTAGTCGCGGTAGTTCTCGAAGGCGGAGAACACATCGGCCCAGGTGGTGTAGCCGAAGAAGTTCAGCGCCTCGTCCGGCGGGCCGAAGTAGGCGACGGACCCGCCCGGGGCCATCACCAGCAACTTGTCGCAGAGGGCCAGCTCGGCGACGGAGTGGGTGACGACGAGGACCGTGCGGCCGCCGTCGGCCAGCCTGCGCAGCAGCTGCATGACGTCGCGGTCCATGCCCGGGTCGAGGCCGGAGGTCGGCTCGTCCAGGAAGATCAGCGACGGCTTGGTCAGCAGCTCCAGGGCCACGGACACGCGCTTGCGCTGGCCGCCCGAGAGCGAGGTGATCTTCTTGTCCTTGTGGACGTCGAGCTTGAGCTCGCGCAGCACCTCGTCGATGCGGGCGGCGCGCTCGGCCTCGGCGGTGTCGCCGGGGAAGCGGAGCTTGGCCGCGTACTTCAGCGCGGTGGAGACCTTCAGCTCCTTGTGCAGGATGTCGTCCTGCGGGACCAGGCCGATGCGCTGGCGGAGCTCCGCGAACTGCTTGTACAGGTTGCGGTTGTCGTAGAGGACGTCACCCTGGTCGGCGGGCCGGTAGCCGGTCAGCGCCTTCAGGAGCGTGGACTTGCCGGAGCCGGAGGGGCCGATGACGCCGATGAGCGACTTCTCCGGGACGCCGAAGGTGACGTCCTTGAGGATCTGCTTGCCGCCGTCGACCGTGACCGTCAGGTGGCGGGCCGAGAAGGAGACGTCACCGGTGTCGACGAACTCCTCGAGGCGGTCGCCGACGATCCGGAACGTCGAGTGGCCGACGCCGACGATGTCGGAGGGGCCGAGCAGCGCGGTGCCGGACTTCGGCAGGGGCTGGCCGTTGACGTAGGTGCCGTTGTGGCTGCCGAGGTCGTGGATCTCGAAGCGGCCGTTGGTGGAACGGAACTCCGCGTGGTGGCGCGAGACCTGGAGGTCCGAGACCACGAGCTCGTTCTCCAGGGCACGGCCGATGCGCATGACGCGGCCGACGGCGATCTGGTGGAACGTCGTCGGGCTGCGGTGGTCGCCGGCGTAGCCGGGGGCCGCGGACTGCTGGGGGGCCTGGTGCTGCTGCTGCGGCACGAACGGCTGCTGGTGCTGCTGCTGATGGTGGGCCTGGGGCTGCTGGTCCCAGGCGGGCTGCTGCGGCTGCTGGTGCTGCGGGGCCGGCGGCTGGAACGCCGGGGCCTGACCCTGCGCCACCGGGGCCTGGTAGGCCGGCTGCTGCTGCGGGGCCGCCACGGCGGCGCTCGGATTCAGCCGCGGGCCGTCCGTCGCGTTGCCCAGGTGGACCGGCGTTCCGGGCACGAGTTCCGTCTGCTGGACCCGCGCGCCGTGCACGTAGGTGCCGTTGGTGCTGCCGTGGTCCTCGATGGCCCAAACCCGGCCGTTCCAGCTGATGGTGGCGTGCCGCCAGGACACGCGCGCGTCATCGATCACGACGTCTCCCTGGGGATCGCGCCCCAGCGAGTACGACCTGGACGGATCGAGCGTCCAGGTCCTTCCGTTCAATTCCAGTACGAGTTCCGGCACTCCAGCCCCACTTAAGGTCCCCCGAGAATCCCCCTGCCGTCCAGGGAGAACGACGTCAGGGAGTCTAGGGATGGCGAACATCCGGGGGAACTATTTCAGGCCTGCGGCCACATGTGGAATCGGGGCCTTCCGCAGGCGTCTACGTCTGCCCGTTGACGGGGTCGAAAGTCACCCGGAGAGTGAGATACGGGACTTCTCGCCCCACTCGGCTCGGTTACGGGGGTCGCCGCATGCGCCGCATCCGCTGGGGAGACGTGCTGCTGTCCGGGATCGCCGCCGTGGGGTGGTCGGTCGCCGCCATGGCGGGGGTGGCCGCGCTGGGGCTGCACCTGCTGGGCGCCGATGCCGGGGGCGGCTCGCTGGGGGCGATGACCGCCGCGGCGGTGGCGGCGGCCGTGGGCGGGTCGGTGACCGCGACCGGGGAGGTGTCGGCCCTCGGACTGGCCGCGGACGGCGGGGGCGCCGTGGACCTCCGGCCGTTGGGGGTCGCCCTGGTGGGGGCGCTGGTGCTGGGTTCGGTGTTCCTGCGGGGACTCGGGGGGCCGCGGGGGCGGCCGGGCGGGGTGGAAGTCGCCGTCCGGGCGGCGGTGGTGGGGGCGCTGTTCCTCGTGGTGGCGGTCGGGCTGGCGTGGGCCGGGCACGGGGCGGTGGCCCTGGACGGCGCCTCGCCGAGGGTGGTCCTGCCGGGGATCGGCGACGTCGGGGGGCTGCTGCGGCCCCGGGTGCGGGTGGGCTTCGCGGTGGATGCCGGGCCTTCGGTGCCGGGCGCGGGGGTGTGGGTGGCGGTGGTGCTCGCGGTGGCGCTGCTCGCCTCGCGGCACGGGCCGGCCGCGGCGTGGGCCGCCCGGCTGCGGCCGGCGGTGTCTTCGGTGCTGGCGATGCTGGTGGTGGCGGTGGTGGCCGGCGCGGCCGTGGCGGGGTGGGCGGCCGCGCAGGACGGGCGGCCGGGGCGGGCGGCGGGGGCCGCGCTGCTGGGGGCGCCGAACGGGAGCTGGACGGGGCTGCTGCTGGGGCTTTCCGTACCGGTGCGGGGGCGGGCCGCCGGGGAGCTCGGGCGGCTGCTGCCGCCGCTGTCGCGGGGGGAGCCGGTGACGGTGGCGCGGCTCGCGGAGTACGACGGGCGGGCCTGGCTGCTGGTGGCGGGGGCGGGGGTGCTGCTGCTGTACGCCGGGGTACGGGCGGCCGTACGGAGCCCGGGGCGCGGGGTGGCGGCGTGCGCGGCGCGGCTGGGCGGGGTGACGGGGGTGGCGCTGGCGGGGCTGGTGTGGCTGACGGGGATGTCGGTCGACGTGCCGGGGGTGGCGGCGGTGGAGCTGCGCGGGGATGCGGGGTACGCGTTGCTGGCGGGCGCGGTGTGGGGCGCCCTGGCGGGCGGCACGGGCGCCCTCCTGACGCGGGGCGGGCAGGACCCCGCCGCCCCGGCCCCTGGCCTGCCGCCGCATCCGGACCCGGCCCTGCGGGCGCGGGGCGGCGTGCCGTCGCAGCGCCCCGGAGCGGGGCAGTACCGGCGCGGACAGCACCCCGCCGCGTCGGGCCGCCCCGGGCCGGACCCGGACCCGCCGGAGCGCCCCGGCGCGCGATCAGACCGGCGCGGAGAGCACCCCGCCGCGTCGGGCCGCCCCGGGCCGGGCGGTGACCGGGCGGAGCGGCCGGGGGTGCGGCCGGGCGCGCCGGACCGGCCGTGGTGGCCGGCTCCTGCGGGTGAGGGGGCGCGGGAGCCGGAGGTCTCCGACGGGTCGTGGGACGTCACGGTCACCGGGCGGCCGCCCAAGCCGGCCCGCGCTCCGCGGCCGCCGCAGCGGGAGCCGTTCACGCCGCCTCCACCGCCGGGGGCTCCGCCGCCGCCGAAGCCGCCGCATCCCCCGCGCTGACCGGCCTGGTCAGGCCGATCCCGCTGCGCGGAGCGGTCCCCTACCCGCCCTTCCACCGTTCCCGCCTCAATCGCCGGCGCGGCTGAAAGACCCCTGGGCTCCGCCCCGGACCCCGCACGTGCGCTCCGCGCCCGTCGCCTCAAACGCCGGCGGGGCTCTTTACAGCCCCGCCGGCGTTTGAGGCGCGGGGTCTGGGGCGGAGCCCCTGGGGCCCCGCGCAGCGGCGACGGCCCGCAGCCGACGGCCGGACCCCAGCCGGGGCCGGGGGCCCCGCCCGGCCACCGTCGGACGGAGTCCGGCGCAGCGGCGCGAAGCCCGGGAGGGCCGCCAGGGCCGAGCGGGGCGAGCGGGGCGTGAGGAAGGAGCGGCGTTCAGAACGTGGGACGGGCGGTCCGGCCCCGGGGCCGGGAAGATACGGTGAGGGGACCATGAGCGCTTCGCAGACCTCCGAGGTCCCCACCCTCCTCGTCAAGATCTTCGGCAAGGACCGTCCCGGGATCACCGCCGGGCTAATGGACACCCTCGCCGCCTACTCCGTCGACGTCGTCGACATCGAGCAGGTCGTCACGCGTGGCCGCATCGTCCTGTGCGTCCTCGTCACCAAGCCCACCACCGCCGCCGAGGGCGAGCTGCGGGCCACCGTGCACAGCTGGGCCGAGTCGCTGAAGCTGTCGGCCGAGATCATCTCCGGTACCGGCGACAACCGCCCGCGCGGTGTCGGCCGGTCCCACGTCACCGTGCTCGGGCACCCGCTCACCGCGGAGTCCACGGCCACCATCGCCGCCCGGATCACCGCGACCGGCGGCAACATCGACCGTATCTTCCGGCTCGCCAAGTACCCGGTGACGGCCGTCGAGTTCGCCGTCTCCGGTGCCGAGACGGGGCCGCTGCGCACCGCGCTGGCGACCACCGCCGCCCAGATCGGCGTCGACGTCGCCGTGGTCTCGGCGGGGCTGCACCGCCGGGCGCAGCGGCTGGTGGTCATGGACGTGGACTCGACCCTGATCCAGGACGAGGTCATCGAGCTGTTCGCCGCGCACGCCGGGTGCGAGGCCGAGGTCGCCGAGGTGACCGAGCGGGCCATGCGCGGGGAGCTCGACTTCGAGCAGTCCCTGCACGCCCGGGTGGCGTTGCTGGCGGGGCTGGACGAGTCGGTTGTGGAGAAGGTCCGCTCCGAGGTGCGGCTGACCCCGGGCGCCCGGACCCTGGTGCGGACGCTGAAGACGCTGGGCTACCAGGTGGGCGTGGTCTCGGGCGGGTTCACGCAGGTCACGGACGACCTGCGGGAGCGGCTGGGCCTCGACTTCGCCTCGGCGAACACTCTCGAGATCGTCGACGGCAAGCTGACCGGCCGGGTCACCGGCGAGATCGTGGACCGGGCGGGCAAGGCCCGGCTGCTGCGCCGCTTCGCCGCGGAGGCCGGGGTGCCGCTGGCGCAGACCGTCGCGATCGGTGACGGCGCGAACGACCTCGACATGCTGAACGCGGCCGGCCTCGGCGTGGCCTTCAACGCCAAGCCGGTGGTGCGCGAGGCCGCCCACACGGCTGTGAACGTGCCCTTCCTGGACGCCGTGCTCTACCTGCTCGGCATCACCCGCGAGGAAGTGGAAGCGGCCGACCTGGCCTGAGCAGCCCCCGCCCCCCTCAGCGCCCGGCCGGATCCTTTCGGCCGGGCGTTCGTCGTCCCCGGCCCGGCGGCCGGGCTCCGGCCCGAGGCAGAGTCCAGGGACCTTGGACCCGAACTGGGCCTTCGTGTCGTGTACTTGGACCCGATCATCCGATCGTGTGGCGATATGCGACGGCAGCCGCACGGTCGGCCTTGTGCGTTCAAGGGGACGTGGATGACTCGAAGTGTGCTCATCACCGGAGGCTCGGGCGGAATCGGCCGTGCCTGCGTGGAGAGATTCGCGCGGGAGGAGGACTGGACCGTCTGGTTCACCTACCGCAACGGCCGGGAGCGGGCCGAGGAACTGGTGCGGGAGCTGGCCCTCACCGGCCGCGCCAAGGTGGAGGCCTTCCCCTTCAGCCAGGGCGACTGGGAGGACCACGAGCTGCTGCTCGACCGGCTCCCCGGCCCGGTCGACGTCCTGGTGAACAACGCCGCGGTGGGTTCGAAGACGGTGGAGCACTACACCGAGGGGCCCGGGCACGCGAAGGCGTCGGCCTTCTTCCAGATCAACGCGGTGGGTCCGCTGTGGCTCATCGAGCAGTTGCTGCCCGGGATGCTGGAGCGGGGCTCCGGGAAGATCGTCAACATTTCGAGCGTCGGCGGGGGGATCTTCCAGTTCCCCGGCTTCCACCCGGCCGACGGGATGAGCAAGGCGGCCCTCACCTATCTGACCCGCCATCTGGCCGCCGACCTGGCGCACTCCCCGGTGGACGTGTTCGCGCTCTGCCCGGGCGCCGTCGACACCACGATGTTCCAGGCGAGCACCCTGGACAAGCTCTCCCCCGAGGAGCGGGCCGCCCTGTCCGCGCAGCTGCCCAAGGGCCGCATGATCACCTCCGAGGAGATCGCCGAGCAGGTGCGCTGGCTGGCGGGCGAGCACTCCACGCCGCTGCACGGCGCCGTCATCGACGCCTCGATGGGCCTCGGCGTGCACCCGGGCCTGCTCACCGGTGCCGGCGTCGGCAGCGGGAGGGCCTGATGAGCTCCCACTCCCACTCCCGCCCCCTCTCCCGGCAGGCCGCCCGGCTCCTCGCCGACACCCCGGCCATCGCCGAGGCCCACTTCCGCGCGGAGGCCGAGCCGTACGACGCGCTCACCCGGCCCGACGGCTACCTGAACCTGGGCACCGCCGAGAACCGGCTGCTGTGGGACCTGCTCGAGGGCCGGCTGGCGCAGCTGCCCCCGATGGACGAGGCCACAGCCCGCTACGCCCCGCTGCACGGCACCGACGTGCTGCGCGGACGGGTCGCGGCGCTGCTGTCGGACACCGTCGGGACCCCGCTGGACGCCGAGGACCTGGTGGTGATCAGCGGTGCCACCGGGGCGCTGGACGCGATCGCCTCCGTCCTGTGCGACCCGGGCGAGGCCATCGTGGTGCCCGCCCCCTACTACGGGGCCTTCGACACCGATCTCGGCGGCCGCTCCGGCGCCCGGATCCTGCCCGCGCCCCTGGATCCCGCCGACGGGTTCCGGCTGACGGCCGCGGCGGTGGACGGGGCACTGCGGCGGGCCCGGGCGGAGGGGATCACCGTACGGGCGGTGGCGCTGTCCTCCCCCTCCAACCCGATCGGCGAGGTCCACCCGCCCGAGGTGCTGGCGGAGCTGCTGCGCGTGGTGCGCGAGCACGACGTGGACCTGGTCTCGGACGAGATCTACGCCCACGCGGTGTTCGGCCCGCGGGCCTTCACCAGCGCGGCGGACCCGGCCGTCAACCCGGACTGGGCCGGGCGCACCCATGTGGTCTGGGGCTTCGCGAAGGACTTCGGGCTGCCGGGTCTGAAGACCGGGGTGCTGCACACCCGCGATCCGCGGGTACGGGCGGCCGCGCGGGCGCTGGCGTACTTCGCGCCCGTCTCCACCGCCACCCAGCACACCCTGGCGGAGCTGCTGGCCGACCCGGAGTGGACGGCCTCCTTCCTCGCGGCGGGCCGGCGGCGGCTGGGCTCCTCGTACGGGCACCTGACCCGGCTGCTGGAGGCGTACGGGATCCCGTACGCCCCGGCCGGCGCGGGCTTCTCCGTCTGGCTGGACCTCGGCCGGTGGCTGCCCGGTCCCGGCTTCGGGGGCGAGGAGGTGCTGTGGCGGGAGCTGTTCGAGAAGGCGAAGGTCAGCATCCTGCCCGGCGGGGCCTTCCGCTCGCCCGAGCCGGGCTGGTTCCGGCTGTGCCACACCGTCGACGCCCCGCTGGTCGCGGAGGCGGTCCGGCGGATCGCCGTCCACCTGGGCCTGTCCGCGCAGGCGGGCCCGCACCCCTCCCCCTCCCCCGCTTCACGGAACGGAAGTCACCCATGAGCACGGCACCGGGTCCCCTGGACCGCTGGTACGAGACCGCCGGCGTGCGCGGCGGCGTCCGGCGGATGTTCCACGCCGAGGCGGAGCAGGGCCGGGTGTTCTTCCCCGACGCCCTGGTGCCGCACCTGGCGCACCCGGAGGTGAAGGCGCTGGCCCCGGAGCGGGTGCGGGAGGTCTCCGTCCGGCACCTGTACCAGTTCCTGCACTCGACGACCCATCTGGAGACCCGGGTGGTCAACGGGGCGGCCGAGCCCGTGGCCAACGGGAACTCGGGGCTGCACTTCCCGACCGCGCTGCGCATGGACGCGTTCAAGGTGTACTGCGACGAGGGCTACCACGCCCTGTACAGCCTGGACCTGGCCGACCAGGTGGCCGCCGTCACCGGGATCGCCGTGCCGGACGTGGACTACGGCGGGTTCGTGACGGCCCTGCAGGACACCGGGCGGCGGCTGCTGCCCGAGGACCCGGTGCTGGCCGGGCAGTTGCAGGCGGTGGTGTTCGAGACGCTGATCACGGCCGTGCTCAACGAGGTGCCGCAGGACCCGACCGTGGTGAGCACGGTACGGGAGCTGATGCGCGACCACGCCAAGGACGAGGGCCGCCACCACCGGTTCTTCTCCGCGTTCTTCCTGGAGCTGTGGGCTCGGCTCGACGGCCGGCGCCGGGTGCTGGCGGCCCGGGCCCTGCCGGCGATGATCCGTGCGGCGCTGGACTGGGACCTGGAGCCGGTGCGGGTGTCGCTGCGGCTGGCCGGTCTGGACGAGGAACGGATCGGGGCCGTCCTGGCGGACAGCTACGGCGGGAGCGCGGGCGTGGACCGCATCCAGACCATCTCCCGTTCCACCCTGCGGCTGTGCGCCCAGGTCGGTGCCTTCGACCTGCCCGGCGTCACGGACGCCTTCGCCGCCTACGGACTGCGTGCCCCGGAGGACTCCGATGTCTGAGACCGCGAGCGTCACCTACCCCGAGTACCTGAGGCTGCCGGAGCTGCTGTCGCTCCAGGTGCCGCTGGCCGACGGGGTGGACGACGAGCTGCTGTTCATCACCGTGCACCAGGTGCAGGAGCTGTGGTTCGGGCAGCTGCTGCGGGACCTGGCGGACGCCCGGGACCGGATGCTGGAGGGCGATCCGCGGGCGGCCCGGGCCCGGCTGGTGCGCGCGGTGTCGGTCACGCGGGCGCTGATCGCGGCGATCCATCCGCTGCGGGCGATGCCGCCGCGCGAGTTCCACGCCTTCCGGGGCGTGCTGGGGACCAGCAGCGGCCAGCAGTCGGCGCAGTACGTGGAGATCGCCGCGCTGTGCGGGGCCGACTGGGTGCGCGGGGAGTACGGGAGGCGGGCCGTCGCCGGGCTGGCCGCCGGGGAGCGGGAGCGGCTGGCCGGGCGGATGGCGGAGCCCACCCTGTGGGAGGGGTTCGTGGCGCTGCTGGCGAAGGCCGGGTTCGCGGCCGGTACGCGGGAGGAGCGCTGGGAGGCGTACGCGCGGCTGGCGGCGGGGCCGCTGGACGGTGATCCGGCGGAGTTCGCGGAGCTGGCCGAGCTGGTGGAGGCGCTGGTCGACCACGACGAGGTGTGGACGGAGTGGCGGGCCTGCCACGCGCTGCTGGTGGAGCGGCAGATCGGCGGGCGGCCGGGGACCGGCGGCAGCAGCGGGATGGAGCACCTGCGGGCGTCGGTGTACCGGCGGTTCTACCCGGAGCTGTGGGAGGCCCGGGACGCGGGCTTTCCGCAGCAGCAGACCCCGGGGCCGGCGGGCCGCTGCCCGGTGGGCTGAGGGCGGGCCGGGACGGGGGCCCGGGACGCAGGTGTCCCGGGCCCGGGGGTCGCGCGGTCAGTGGTCCTTCGGGGTCCAGTAGTCCAGCAGGGTGCCCACGCCGGGTTCGACGGACTTCCAGGAGCCGGTGAAGGAGACGACGGCCAGTGCGGCGGTCGGGAAGCCGGTGCGGTTCATCCGGGCCTGGGTGTCGCCCTCGGCGCGCCCGGAGAGGATGTCGGCCAGGGCGTGCATCGCGGGGTTGTGGCCGATGACGAGGAGGTCGTCGACCTCGTCGGGGGTCTCGTTCAGCAGGGCGATGAGCTCGCCCGGCGAGGCGTCGTAGACCCGCTCCTCGTAGCTGGTCCGCGGCCGGTAGGGGAGTTCCTGGACGGCGAGCTTCCAGGTCTCCCGGGTGCGGACGGCGGTGGAGCAGAGGGCCAGGTCGAAGGTGATGCCCGTCTCGGCCAGCTTCCGGCCGGCGGCCGGTGCGTCCCTGCGGCCGCGTTCCGCCAGGGGGCGGTCGTGGTCGGCCACCTGGGGCCAGTCGGCCTTGGCGTGCCGGAGGAGGGCGATCCTGCGGGGTGTGTCGGCGCTCATGGGCCCAGCTTCGCATGAAACGGGCCATGCGGCGCAGGGTGTTGAGGGGGCCGTCCCCCGCTCGTGAGGGCGTGCTGCGGCGTGCGCGGACCGGCTGGGGGCAAGGTGAGTGCTCGGGTGACGCGGCGCCCGTCAGGTGACGGCGTGGAGCAGCTGCTGGGTGACCTGGAGCAGTCCGGAGGGCTGGCCGGTGGCGGCCTGGGCCTGGCCGGAGCCGGCGAGCAGCAGGAGCAGGAGGCCGAAGGCGAGGGCGGGCAGGGCCAGGGTCCACCAGTGCAGCCGGGCGCTGGTGTGGGCGTACGCGCGGGGGCGGCGGGCGGGACGGGTGAGGGGGGACGGGGTGTGCGTGGTGGCCGGCATGGCCGCCTCCGGGTTCTTCGGGTGGGGACTGGCTCGCTGCTTCGAATCTATGGATCCGCGGCGCCGGTTCCCATCCGGGGCACACCCCAGCCGACCCTGATCCTGGCCCCCTAGGGGATGGTGGGGGTAACCCCACCACGGGGGCCGGGCCGGGCCGGCGGGTGGTGGGTCAGGGGGAGGCGAGGGTGGCGATGACGGCCACGATCACGGTCACGAGGAGCATCGCGCCCAGCACGAGGCCGAGCTTGCGGTGGCCGTTCTGGGGGTTCGGTTCGAGTACGGGCGACATGGCGCTCAGTCTCGCATGCCGCATTCGTCCTCGATCGTGCGGTCCCGGCCCGCGAGGACGCCGAGGGCGATCTGCGGGACGAGGAGGCCGGCCATGAGGGCGAGCGGCAGGTCCCAGCCGCCGCTGTGCTGGTAGAGGGTGCCGATGACCAGCGGGCCGGGGATGGAGATCAGGTAGCCGGTGCTCTGGGCGAAGGCGGAGAGCTTGACGACCCCGGCCGGGGACTTGGCGCGCAGTCCGATCATCGTGATGACGAGGGGGAAGGCGCAGTTGGAGACGCCGAGCAGGAGGGCCCAGGCCCAGGCTCCGCCGGCGGGGGCGAGGTAGAGCCCGAGGTAGCCGGCGAGGCCGAAGACGCCGAGGACGGCGGCGATGGGGCCCTGGTGGCGCATCCGTCCGGCGAGGCCGGGGATGACGAAGGCCAGCGGGACGCCCATGACCATGGTGACGGCCAGGAGCACTCCGGCGGTGGAGGCGGAGACCCCGGCGTCGCGGAAGATCTGCGGGAGCCAGCCCATGGTGACGTAGGCGCCGGTGGCCTGGAGGCCGAAGTAGCAGGCGAGGGCCCATGCGGTGCGGCTGCGCACGACGGAGGGGCCGGCGTCCTGCGCGGCGGCGCCGGCGGGGGCGGCGGCCCTCTCGCGGCGGGTCGCGGCGGCGACGGGCAGCCAGGGCAGTACGGCGGCCACGGCGAGGCCGGCCCAGACCAGCAGGCCGGTGCGCCAGTTGCCGCCGAGGGCCGAGGTCAGCGGGACGGTCGCGGCGGCGGCCAGGGAGGTGCCGGCGGCCAGGGCCATGGAGTAGAGGCCGGTCATGGTGCCGACGCGGTCGGGGAACCAGCGCTTGACGATGACCGGGAGGAGCACGTTGGTCAGGGCTATGCCGGCCAGCGACAGGGCGCTGGCGGCGAGGAAGGCGGCGGCGCTGTCGGCGAAGGGGCGGATCAGCAGGCCGGCGGCGACGGCGGCCATGCCGGCGCAGACGACGGCGGCGGGTCCGAAGCGGCGCGAGAGCCGGGGCGCGGTGACGCCGAAGACGGCGAAGCAGAGGGCCGGGACGGAAGTGATCAGTCCGGCGACGGTGCCGCTCATGTGGAGGCCGTCGCGGGCCTCCTCGAAGAGGGCGCCGAGGCTGGTGATGGCCGGCCTCAGGTTGAGGGCGGCCAGCACGATGGCGACCACGAGCACGGGGCCGAGCCATTTCGGGTCGGCGTGGGCGTCGTCCCGGGCGGTGGCGGGGCGTCCGACGGAGGCGCGCGGGGTCGCCGGGCGGCTCAGGGTCTGGAGGTCTTCGTCGTGCATCCCGCCATCATAGAATCATGGGATGATTGGTTGTCCAGTTTGCTTCCTGTCAGAATTGACCCCGCCCCACCGCCCGTCCACCCGCCCCCGAGAGGCCCCGTCCGCATGCCGTTGACCTCACCCCGGCGTTCCGCGCTCGTCGACCAGGTGATCGCCCAGCTCAGGAACCAGATCACCTACGGCGAGTGGCCGGTCGGAAGCCGGATCCCCACCGAGCCCGAGCTGGTGGAGCTGCTGGGCGTGGCCCGCAACACGGTGCGGGAGGCCGTCCGGGCGCTCGCGCACAACGGACTCCTGGACATCCGCCAGGGTTCGGGTACGTACGTGCTCGCCACCAGCGAACTGGCCGGGGTGATGCACCGCCGCTTCGCGGGGGCCGACCCCCGGCACATCGCGGAGCTGCGCTCGACGCTGGAGTCCTCGGCGGCCCGGCTGGCGGCGGAGCGGCGCACCGAGCGGGACCTGGTCCAGCTGGACGCGCTGCTGGCGCGGCGCGAGGAGGCCTGGGCGAGCGGGGACGCGGAGCTGTTCGTGAGCGCGGACGTCGCCCTGCACATGGCGGTGGTCACGGCCTCGCACAACGAGGTGCTGACCGGGCTGTACGCGGACCTGGGCGATCTGGTGGCGCAGTGGCTGCGCGCGGACGTGGGCACGGAGCTGGACCCGGCGGACCACCTGGACCACGCCCGGCTGATCGAGGCGATCCGGCGCGGGGACGGGGACACGGCGGCCTCGGAGGCCGCGGGCTACCCCTTCGTCTGCCTGGGCGAGGGCAGGCGCTGAGACGGCCTAGCGGCCGGAGGAGGCCGGCGGGCGCTGGTGGCTGACCCAGGCCGTGCGGACCTCCTTCCAGCAGCGGCCCGTCAGCCGGGTGCGGCCGGCCGGGTCCAGGGGGACGAGGGCGCTGTCCCCGTCCAGGTCCCACCAGCGCTCGCACTCCACGTGGAGGCGGAGCAGGTCGGTCTCGGGGAAGCCGTTGTGGCAGTACGCGATCACCTGGGAGCCGTCGATCTCGGTGTCGCAGTCGGAGCCGTAGAGCTCGCGGCCGGCGGGCTGCTCGGGCCGTACGGGTGGTTCGGCGGGGATCTCGGCGAAGTCCACGGTCGCCGGGGCGGCCGCCTCGGGTCCGGGCGCGGGGCCCGGCGCTCCGGGTTGCGCGAGGGCTCCCGGGATCAGGAGTCCGGTCAAAGCCACCGAGGTGACCAGCAGCGATACCGCTCGGCTCGGCCTCGCGCGCACGCCCGTACCTCCTCCCCGAACTCGCCGGGAAGGTCCCGGCCAGGTCAGTTTGCAGGCATGTGTCCCGGTTTTCGACTCGGAAAGATCCGGTCGGACGGCGAACGTCTGATCGAGGAAGCCCCGGGATCCTGCCGTGGCGGGGCGCGTACGGCGGTGGCCGCGCCTCCCCGGGGGGAAGCGCGGCCACCGCCGTACGGACGCGGGGTCCGGCCGGGAAGGTCAGGCGCCCATCGCGTGCAGGCCGCCGTCCACGTGGACGATCTCGCCCGTGGTCTTCGGGAACCAGTCGGACAGCAGGGCCACGACGCCCTTGCCCGCCGGCTCCGGGTCGCTCATGTCCCACTCCAGCATGGAGCGGTGGTTCCAGGTGTCCGCCAGCTCGCCGAAGCCCGGGATGGACTTCGCGGCCATCGAGCCGATCGGACCGGCCGAGACCAGGTTGCAGCGGATGTTCTCCTTGCCCAGGTCACGGGCGAGGTAGCGGCTGGTGGCCTCCAGCGCGGCCTTGGCCGGGCCCATCCAGTCGTACTGCGGCCAGGCGAACTGCGCGTCGAAGGTGAGGCCGACGACGGCCGCGCCCTCCGCCGGGAACAGCGGCTTGCAGGCCATGGTCAGCGACTTCAGCGAGAACGCCGAGACGTGCATCGCGGTGGCGACCGACTCGAACGGGGTGTTCAGGAAGTTGCCGCCGAGCGCGTCCTGCGGGGCGAAGCCGATGGAGTGCACGACGCCGTCGAGGCCGCCGAGCTCGTCGCGGACCAGGCCCTCCAGGCGGGCCAGGTGCTCGTCGTTGGTGACGTCGAGCTCGATCACCTTGACCGGCTTCGGGAGCTTCTTGGCGATGCGCTCGGTCAGCGTCGGGCGCGGGAACGCGGTGAGGATGACCTCGGCGCCCTGCTCCTGGGCCAGCTTGGCGGTGTGGAAGGCGATGGAGGACTCCATCAGCACACCGGTGATGAGGATCCGCTTGCCCTCGAGAATTCCGCTCATGGTGATCAGTGACCCATGCCCAATCCGCCGTCAACGGGAATGACGGCTCCGGTGATGTACGCGGCGTCGTCGGACGCCAGGAAGCTCACGGCGGCCGCGATCTCCTCGGGCTGCGCGTAGCGCGCCAGCGGGACCTGCGCCAGGATGCCCGTGCGCTGCTCGTCGCTGAGCGCCTTCGTCATGTCGGTGTCCACGAAACCGGGGGCGACGACGTTGAAGGTGATGTTGCGGGAGCCCAGCTCGCGGGCGAGCGAGCGGGCGAAGCCCACCAGCGCCGCCTTCGAGGCGGCGTAGTTGGCCTGGCCGGCGCCGCCCAGCAGGCCGACGACCGAGGAGATCAGGACCACACGGCCCTTCTTGGCCCGCAGCATGCCACGGTTGGCCCGCTTCACGACACGGAAGGTGCCCGTGAGGTTGGTGTCGACGACGGAGGTGAAGTCCTCCTCGGACATCCGCATCAGCAGCGTGTCCTTGGTGATGCCGGCGTTGGCCACCAGCACCTCGACGTTGCCGTGCTTGGCCTCGATCTCCTTGTAGGCCTGCTCCACCTGCTCGGAGTCGGTGATGTCGCAGCGCACGGCCAGCACACCCAGCTCGGCGAGCTCCTGCGGCGGCTCTCCCGAGCGGTACGTGATCGCGACCTTGTCGCCGGCCTGGGCGAAGGCACGGGCGATGGCGAGGCCGATGCCCCGGTTTCCTCCGGTGACGAGAACCGAGCGGCTCAACGGATCACCCTTTCGCTTAGCTGTCTGAGTAGCAAAAACCTATAGGTCGCGGCCGACATCCGGAGAATCGGGCTCCGACAGGGCCTTGCGACGCGGGCTGTCGAATACCTACAGAAACCTGTGGTCACCTGGGGCCCGATCGCGACATGATCGAGCAGACCGTCCCCGACTCCGGG
Organism: Streptomyces sp. 3211.6; assembly: GCF_003634815.1. Classification (NCBI taxonomy): domain Bacteria; kingdom Bacillati; phylum Actinomycetota; class Actinomycetes; order Kitasatosporales; family Streptomycetaceae; genus Streptomyces; species Streptomyces sp. 3211.6. The sequence goes on from NZ_RBXC01000001.1 coordinate 2,079,754, forward strand.
AGGACCCCCGTGGCCCATTCCATCGACGCGGCCTTCACCGCGCTGCCCTTGCGGGCGCTCGCCGACGCGGCGCTCGCGCGGGCGCGCGCGCTGGGCGCCGACCATGCCGACTTCCGCCTGGAGCGGATCCGCAGCGCCTCGTGGCGGCTTCGGGACGCCAAGCCCTCCGGCGGCTCCGACACCACCGACCTCGGCTACGCGGTCCGCGTGGTGCACGGCGGCAGCTGGGGGTTCGCGTCCGGCGTGGACCTGACCATGGACGGCGCGGCCAAGGTCGCCTCGCAGGCCGTGGCCATGGCGAAGCTGTCGGCGCAGGTCATCAAGGCGGCCGGCTCGGACGAGCGGGTGGAGCTCGCCGACGAGCCGGTGCACGCCGACAAGACCTGGATCTCCGCCTACGACGTGGACCCCTTCGACGTGCCGGACGCCGAGAAGTCGGCCCTGCTGGCCGACTGGAGCGCGCGGCTGCTGGCCGCCGAGGGCGTCGCGCACGTGGACGCCTCGCTGCTCGCCGTCCACGAGAACAAGTTCTACGCCGACACCGCGGGCACCACGACCACCCAGCAGCGGGTGCGCGTCCACCCGCAGCTGACCGCGGTCGCCGTGAACGCCACCACCGGCGAGTTCGACTCCATGCGCACCATCGCCCCGCCCGCCGGGCGCGGCTGGGAGTACCTGACCGGCACCGGCTGGGACTGGAACGCCGAGCTGGAGCAGATCCCGGGCCTGCTGGCCGAGAAGATGCGGGCCCCGAGCGTGCAGGCGGGCCGCTACGACCTCGTGGTGGACCCGTCCAACCTGTGGCTGACCATCCACGAGTCCATCGGCCACGCCACCGAGCTCGACCGGGCGCTGGGCTACGAGGCGGCCTACGCGGGCACCTCGTTCGCCACCTTCGACCAGCTGGGCACGCTCAAGTACGGCTCCTCGATCATGAACGTGACCGGAGACCGCACCGCCGAGCACGGCCTGGCCACCATCGGCTACGACGACGAGGGCGTCGAGGCCCAGAGCTGGGACCTGGTCAAGGACGGCACCCTGACCGGCTACCAGACGGACCGGCGGATCGCGAAGCTGACCGGCCTCGGCCGCTCCAACGGCTGCGCCTACGCCGACTCCCCCGGGCACGTGCCGGTCCAGCGGATGGCGAACGTCTCGCTCCAGCCGGATCCGGGCGGGCTGTCCACGGAGGACCTGATCGGCGGGGTGGAACGCGGGATCTACGTGGTCGGCGACCGCTCCTGGTCGATCGACATGCAGCGCTACAACTTCCAGTTCACCGGGCAGCGCTTCTTCCGGATCGAGAACGGCCGGCTGGCCGGGCAGCTGCGCGACGTCGCCTACCAGGCCACGACCACCGACTTCTGGGGCTCGATGGAGAAGGTCGGCGGCCCGCAGACCTACGTGCTGGGCGGCGCCTTCAACTGCGGCAAGGCCCAGCCGGGCCAGGTCGCGGCGGTCTCCCACGGCTGCCCGTCGGCCCTCTTCCGCGACGTCAACATCCTGAACACCACCCAGGAGGCCGGCCGATGAGCCGTACGAAGCCCCACGAGATCGTCGAGCGGGCCCTGGAGCTGTCCACCGCCGACGGCTGCGTGGTCATCGCCGACGAGGAGTCCAGCGCCAACCTGCGCTGGGCCGGGAACGCCCTGACCACCAACGGCGTCACCCGCGGCCGGACCCTCACGGTGATCGCCACGGTCGACGGCGGCCAGGGGACGGCCTCGGGGGTCGTCTCCCGCACCGCCGTCACCGCCGCCGACCTGGAGCCGCTGGTCCGGGCCGCCGAGGCGGCCGCGCGGGCCGCGGGTCCCGCCGAGGACGCCCAGCCGCTGGTGACCGGGACCCCGGCGTCCCCGGACTTCGCGGACGCCCCCGACGAGACCTCCTCGGCGGTGTTCGCCGACTTCGCCCCGGCCCTCGGCGAGGCCTTCGCCCGGGCCCGGGCGGGCGGCCGCGAGCTCTACGGCTTCGCCCACCACGAGCTGGTCTCCACGTACGTGGGCACCTCGACCGGGCTGCGGCTGCGCCACGACCAGCCCAACGGCACCCTGGAGCTCAATGCCAAGTCGCCGGACCGGCTCCGTTCCGCCTGGGCCGGACGCGCCACCCGCGACTTCAAGGACGTGGACCCGACCGTCCTGGACGCGGAGCTCGCCGTCCGCCTCGGCTGGGCCGAGCGCAAGGTCGAACTGCCCGCCGGCCGGTACGAGACCCTGCTGCCGCCGACGGCCGTGGCGGACCTGCTGATCTACCAGATGTGGTCGGCGGCGGCGCGGGACGCGGCGGAGGGCCGGACGGTCTTCTCCAGGCCCGGCGGCGGCACCCGCGTCGGCGAGCGGCTCTCGCGGCTGCCGCTGACCCTGCGCAGCGACCCGAACGCGCCGGGCCTGGAGTCCGCGCCGTTCGTGATCGCGCACAGCTCGGGCGACGACGCCTCGGTCTTCGACAACGGCCTGCCGGTGCCGGCGACGGAGTGGATCAGCGGGGGCGAGCTGGCCCGGCTGACCACGACCCGGCACAGCGCCGGGCTGACGGGGCTGCCGCTGTCCCCGGCCTTCGGGAACCTGATCCTGGAGGGGGGCGGGGAGAAGTCCCTGGAGGAGATGGTCGCGTCCACCGAGCGGGGTCTGCTGCTGACCTGCCTCTGGTACATCCGCGAGGTCGACCCGGCGACGCTGCTGCTGACGGGCCTGACCCGGGACGGGGTCTACCTGGTGGAGAACGGGCAGGTCACGGGCGAGGTGAACAACTTCCGGTTCAACGAGTCCCCGGTGGACCTGCTCTCGCGGGCCACGGAGGCGGGCCGCACCGAGAAGACCCTGCCGCGCGAGTGGGGCGACTATTTCACGCGGGCCGCGATGCCCTCCGTCCGCATCCCGGACTTCAACATGAGTTCGGTCAGCAAGGGCGTCTGACGCACCTAGACTGAGCACGGCATTCCCACCATTCGCAAGGAGTCGAGAGACCGTGACGGACATCGTCGACGAACTGAAGTGGCGCGGGCTGTTCGCCCAGTCCACCGATGAAGAAGCGCTGCGCAAGGCCTTCGCGGACGGTCCCGTCACGTTCTATTGCGGCTTCGACCCGACGGCCGCCTCGCTGCACGTGGGACACCTCGTGCAGGTGCTGACCGTGCGCCGGCTCCAGCAGGCGGGTCACCGCCCGCTGGCGCTGGTCGGCGGGGCCACCGGGCAGATCGGCGACCCGCGGCCGACGGCCGAGCGGACGCTGAACGACCCGGAGACCGTCGCGAACTGGGTGACGCGCCTGCGCACCCAGATCGAGCCGTTCCTGTCCTTCGAGGGCAAGAACGCGGCGGTCATGGTCAACAACCTGGACTGGACCGCGGGCATGTCCGCGATCGAGTTCCTGCGGGACATCGGCAAGCACTTCCGCGTCAACAAGATGCTGACGAAGGACTCGGTCGCCAAGCGGCTGGAGTCCGACCAGGGCATCAGCTACACGGAGTTCAGCTACCAGCTGCTCCAGGGCATGGACTTCCTGGAGCTGTACCGCCGCTACGGCTGCACCCTCCAGCAGGGCGGCTCGGACCAGTGGGGCAACCTGACGGCCGGCCTGGACCTGATCCACCGCCTGGAGCCGCAGGCCCAGGTGCACGCGCTGGCGACCCCGCTGATGGTCAAGGCGGACGGCACCAAGTTCGGCAAGTCCGAGAGCGGGGCCGTCTGGCTCGACCCGGAGATGACCACCCCGTACGCGTTCTACCAGTTCTGGCTGAACGTGGACGACCGGGACATCTCCACCTACATGCGGATCCTGTCCTTCCGCTCCCGTGAGGAGCTGGAAGAGCTGGAGGCGCAGACCGCCGAGCGCCCCCAGGCGCGGGCCGCCCAGCGGGCGCTCGCGGAGGAGCTGACCACGCTGGTGCACGGTGCGGACCAGTGCGCGGCCGTGATCGCGGCGTCGAAGGCGCTGTTCGGCCAGGGCGAGCTGGCGGACCTGGACGAGGCCACGCTGGCCGCGGCCCTGTCCGAGCTGCCGCACGCGCAGGTGGCGGAGCCGGGCCTGGTGGTGGACCTGTTCGCGGAGACCGGCCTGGTCGCCAGCAAGTCCGCCGCGCGCCGGACCGTGAAGGAGGGCGGTGCCTACGTGAACAATGTGAAGGTCACCGCCGAGGACGCGGTCCCGGCGAAGGAGGACCTGCTGCACGGGCGCTGGCTGGTGCTGCGCCGCGGCAAGAAGAACCTGGCGGCGGTCGAGGTGACCGGCGCCTGACGGGCACTGCGGCGAGGGGCCGGCGCGGACCGCGAGGTCCGTACCGGCCCCTTCGTCGTGCCCGCCTTCGTCCGGCGGGCTGTCGGCGGTCAGGCCGTGCGGCGCCGGTCGCCGCGCACGGCCAGGTAGACCATGTCGCCGAGCCCGACGATCACCACGGCGCCGGCGAGCTGGAGCAGGTGCCGGATCCAGTCGATGCCCCTGGTGTCGTGGACACCGATCCAGGTCGCCACGGCGTTGCCCAGGACGCCGCCGAGGATGCCGAAAATGGTGGTCAGCCAGATCGGCTGGTGCTGCTTGCCCGGCAGGAGGGCCCGGGCTATGAGGCCCAGCACGAAACCGACGATGATCGCCCACAACCAAGACATGTCGAGCCTCCTCGCGGCGCGGTGTGCGCATGTGGGGCCAGTCTCGGTCCGCAGGGCGCACCACGCACGCCGGGCGGCTCCGTTCGGGCGGTACCCCCTTCTCCCCGCCGTCCGGGCGGCGGCGTACCGTGGGGGCATGCAGCGGACGAAGCGGAACGGAGCCGAGGTCTTCCGGATCACCGGGGCCCGCATGGGGCTCGCGGAGGACGTACGGGGGCGCCAGCGCCGGTACGTGATCTCGATGGGCATCAGGACCGTGTCGGTGATCGCCACGGTGATCCTGTGGAACGTGGAGCGCCATGTGGCCGTCGTGACGCTCGCGGCGGGCCTCCTGCTCCCCTACATCGCGGTGGTCATCGCGAACGCCGGGCGCGAATCGACGCCCTCGCTGCCGTCGCACTTCGTGCCCGCCCCGGTGCGTCCCGCGCTGGAGCCGGGGAACCTCAGGAAAACCTCAGATCAATCATGAAGTTCCGGTGCACCCCACCCGGTCCTGCGTGACATACTGCCTACGCGCTCCGCATCCCCCGTCGGAGCGACGGACCGACGCCGGGCAGCTCCCCCCGTGGCTGCCCGGCGTCGCCCTTCCGTTTGTAGGGTTGGGGCCGTGACCTCTTCCGATACCCCCACCTGCTCCGCCAAGGGCTGCCGCGACGCGGCCGTATGGGTCCTGGCGTGGAACAACCCGAAACTGCACGCGCCGGAGCGGCGCAAGACCTGGCTGGCGTGCGAGGAGCACCGCGAGCACCTCTCCCAGTTCCTCGGGGTCCGCGGCTTCCTGAAGGACGTGGTGAAGCTGGAGGAGTGGGTGCAGCCGGAGGGCTCGGAGCGCTGAAACGTGGAAGGGCCCTCCCGCCGGCGGGAGGGCCCTTCCACGTACGCGGCCGGTGCGGCTAGCCGCCGATCGCGGACATCGGGCGGTCGGGCTGGAGGAAGGACGGGTCGTCGAGGCCGGAGCCGGCCTTCTTGCCCCACATCGCCACCTTCCACAGGCGGGCGATCTCCTCGTCCGGGGCGCCCGAGCGCAGCGCGGAGCGCAGGTCGGACTCCTCGGTGGCGAACAGGCAGGTACGGATCTGGCCGTCGGCCGTGAGCCGGGTGCGGTCGCAGGCTCCGCAGAAGGGGCGGGTGACGGAGGCGATGACCCCCACGGTGGCGGGGCCGCCGTCGACCAGCCAGCGCTCGGCGGGGGCGGAGCCGCGCTCCTCGGCGCCCTCCTCGGTGAGGGTGAAGCGGGTGTGCAGGGACTGGAGGATGTCCCCGGCGGTGATCATGCCCTCGCGCTTCCAGCCGTGCTGGGCGTCGAGGGGCATCTGCTCGATGAAGCGGAGCTCGTACTCGTTCTCGACGGCCCAGGCGAGCAGGTCGGGGGCCTCGTCGTCGTTGAGCCCGGGCATCAGGACGGCGTTGACCTTGACGGGGGTCAGGCCGGCCTCGCGGGCGGCGGCCATGCCGTCGATCACGTCGTGGTGGCGGTCGCGGCGGGTGAGGGTCTTGAAGACCTCGGGGCGCAGGGTGTCGAGCGAAACGTTCACCCTGTCCAGGCCGGCGGCCTTGAGCGCCTGTGCGGTGCGCTTGAGGCCGATGCCGTTGGTCGTCAGCGACATCCTGGGGCGGGGTTCCAGGGCGGCGCACCGCTCGACGATCCCGACGATGCCGGGCCGCAGCAGCGGCTCGCCGCCGGTGAAGCGGACCTCGGTGATGCCCAGGTGCGTGACGGCGATACGGATCAGCCGGACGATTTCGTCGTCGCTGAGCAGATCGGACTTCCCCAGCCACTGCAGGCCCTCTTCGGGCATGCAGTAGGTACAGCGCAGGTTGCACCGGTCGGTGAGCGAGACGCGCAGGTCAGTGGCCACGCGGCCGTACGTGTCGAGAAGCACTGTGGGCCCCCCTCCCCTGTCCGGATCTAGAGGTTCTATGGATCGAGCCTACGCGACCCGTGTGTCCCGGAGGGGTGCCCGAATGAACGAGACGTAACGTGGCCGCATCGTACGGAAGTACGACGCGGCCACGCACGGTGTTCGTACGGTCTCGGGGAGCCGCCCCCCTGTCAGTGGGCTCCGGTGCCGGTGAGGGAGCGCACCTCCAGTTCGGCGAACTTCTGGGGGTCGGCCTCTTCCTTGGACAGGAGCGTGCCCAGCCAGCCGAGGAGGAAGCCCAGCGGGATGGAGATGATGCCGGGGTTCTCCAGCGGGAACCAGTAGAAGTCGGCGTCCTTGAACATCGAGGTGGGCTTCCCGGAGACCACCGGCGAGAAGAGGACCAGGCCGACCGCCGAGATCAGGCCTCCGTAGATGGACCACAGCGCGCCCCGGGTGGTGAAGCGCTTCCAGAAGAGGCTGTAGAGGATCGTCGGGAGGTTGGCGGAGGCGGCGACCGCGAAGGCGAGGGCGACGAGGCCGGCCACGTTCATGTCGCGGGCCAGGGCCCCGAGGAAGATCGCGACGGCGCCGATGACCACGGTGGACCAGCGGGCGGCGCGCACCTCCTCCTTCTCGGTGGCGCGTCCCTTGCGGATGACGTTGACGTAGATGTCGTGCGCGAAGGACGAGGAGGAGGCCAGGGTGAGGCCGGCGACCACGGCGAGGATGGTGGCGAAGGCCACCGCGGAGATCACCGCGAGGAGGATCGCGCCGCCGGTGGAGTCGGGGCCGCCGCCGACGGCCTGGGCGAGCAGCGGGGCCGCGGTGTTGCCGGCCTTGTTGGACTTGATGATGGCGTCGCGGTCGAGGAGGGCCGCGGCCCCGAAGCCGAGCGCGATGGTCATCAGGTAGAAGGCGCCGATGATGCCGATGGCCCAGTTCACGGACTTGCGGGCGGCCTTGGCCGTGGGCACCGTGTAGAAGCGGATCAGGATGTGCGGCAGGCCGGCGGTGCCGAGGACCAGGGCGAGGCCTAGGGAGAAGAAGTCCAGCTTGGTCAGCGAGTCCTTGCCGTACTTCAGGCCCGGCTCCAGGAACTTGGCCCCCTTGCCGCTGTGCTCGGCGGCCTGGCCGAGCAGCGCGGAGACGTTGAAGTCGAACTTCAGCAGCACCAGGAAGGTGATCAGGAGGGTGCCGGCGATGAGCAGCACCGCCTTGACCATCTGGACCCAGGTGGTGCCCTTCATCCCTCCGATGGTCACGTAGACGATCATCAGTACGCCGACCAGGGCGACCACGGCGATCTTGCCGCCGTCGGCGGTGATGCCCAGCAGCAGCGAGACGAGCACGCCCGCGCCGGCCATCTGGGCGAGCAGGTAGAAGATCGATACCACGATGGTGGAGGTGCCGGCGGCGGTGCGGACGGGCCGCTGGCGCATCCGGTAGGCGAGCACGTCGCCCATCGTGTAGCGGCCGGAGTTGCGCAGCGGTTCGGCGACCAGCAGCAGGGCCACCAGCCAGGCCACGAGGAAGCCGATGGAGTAGAGGAAGCCGTCGTAGCCGAAGAGGGCGATGGCTCCGGCGATGCCGAGGAAGGACGCGGCGGACATGTAGTCGCCGGAGATGGCGAGGCCGTTCTGGAAGCCGGTGAACTGGCGGCCGCCGGCGTAGAAGTCGGCGGCGTCCTTGGTCTGGCGGCCGGCCCAGACGGTGATGACGAGGGTGGCGACGACGAACAGCCCGAAGAGGGTGATGATCAGCGGGCGGTGTTCGGTGGCGCCGGCGGCGGTCGTCAGGTGCGGGATGGCGCTCACGCTCCGCCCTCCAGCCGGTTCTTGATGGCCCGTGCCCTGGGGTCGAGCTTGGCGGCGGCGTGCCGCGAGTACAGCCAGGCGATCAGGAAGGTCGTCGCGAACTGGGCGAGTCCGAGCACCAGGGCGACGTTGACGTTGCCGAAGAGCTTGGTCCCCATGAAGCCGCCCGCGTAGTTGGACAGCAGGACGTAGAGCAGGTACCAGGCGATGAAGGCCACGGTGAGCGGGAAGGCGAAGGAGCGGTAGGAGCTGCGCAGTTCGGCGAACTCGGGGCTCTGCTGGACGCGCGCGAACTCTTCGGCCGACACCTGGGCCGGGGCCGGTCCCGCGCCGCCCGGCGGCGGCGCTGCTTGCGTGGTCACGGGGGGTTCTCCTTGTGGCGCGGGTGCGGTGGGGACGTGCAAAACAACCTCCGTGTGGGGGGCGGTGGTGCTGAGCCCCCCGGTCAACGGCACGTGCGGCGCGCCGGGACGGTTCAACACCCGTTTTTTCTTCGGCGGTTCTGCGTTTTAAACGGCTGATTCCTCGAACTGATGGCGCAAAGGCGAACGGCGCCGCTAGGTTCGCTTGTCATGAACGCGTCCGACGCGACCGCGTGCGGACTGCTCCTTCACGGATGATGTGGAGAACCCATGGCTCATCTGGGATCCGGCCGTCGGCGGGCCCTCGCCGTTCCGGTCGGCCTGGCGCTCACGGCCTCACTCGCCTTCCTGCCCTCGGTGGCTGCCTCGGCCGCGCCGCTGGGCGACACGGCGGGCTCGGCGACGCCCGCCCGGGCCGCCGCCACCGGCCCCGCGCTCTCGTACGTGGCCAACCTGACCGCGTACGGGACGGCCAGGCAGGCCGAGAAGGCCGTCGAGCAGGCCGGCGGGACGGTGGTGACGTCCTATGAACAGATCGGCGTCGTCGTCGCACATTCCCAGAACCCGGACTTCGCCAAGCGGCTGCGGGCCCAGCGGAACCTGTTCGTGTCCGTGGGAGCCACCCGTACGGCCCCCCTCCAGACGGTGCAGACCACCGAGGAGGGCACCACCCAGCGGCTGAGCGACGCCGACGCCGCGCGCGCCGCCGCGCGGGCCGAGCCGGGCCAGGAACCCCTGGAAGCCAACCAGTGGGACCTGCGGGCGATCAAGGCCGACCAGGCCCAGAAGGTCGACGCGGGCAGCCGGGACGTCACGGTCGGGGTCATCGACACGGGCGTCGACGACACCCACCCCGACCTCGCCCCGAACTTCTCCAAGGGGCAGTCCGCCAACTGCGTCGGCGGGGTCGCGGACACCACCGACGGCGCGTGGCGCCCGTACGCCGACGGCAGCGACCACGGCACGCACGTGGCGGGCACCATCGCCGCCGCGCGCAACGGGATCGGCGTCAGCGGCGTCGCGCCGGGCGTCAAGGTCGCCGCGATCAAGGTGAGCGAGCCCGGGACCAGCCTCTTCTACACCGAGGCGGTCGTCTGCGGCTTCATGTTCGCCGCCGAGAAGGGGATCGAGGTGACCAACAACAGCTACTACGTCGACCCCTGGTACTTCAACTGCAAGACGGACGACGACCAGAAGGCGCTGGTGGAGGCCGTGACCCGGGCGAGCAGGTACGCCGAGCGCAAGGGCGTGCTGAACGTGGCCGCGGCCGGCAACGAGAACTGGGACCTGGCCGCCGACTCGATCACCGACGACACCAGCCCGGACGACGCCACCCCGACGTCGCGCACCATAGACCCGAAGGTCTGCCTGGACCTGCCCGCGCAGCTGCCGGGCGTGGTCACGGTCAGCGCGACCGGCGACAAGGGCTTCCGCTCGTACTACTCCAGCTACGGGCTCGGCGTCGTCGACGTGGCCGCCCCCGGCGGCGACAAGTGGCAGGTCCCGGCCACCCCCGACGCCAACGGCCGGGTGCTGTCCACCCTCCCCGGCGGCGGCTACGGCTACAAGCAGGGCACCTCCATGGCCACCCCGCACGTCGCGGGCGTCGCCGCCCTGCTCAAGAGCGCGCACCCGGGGGCCACGCCCTCCCAGCTCCAGACGATGCTCAAGGCCCAGGCGACGAAGACCGCCTGCCCGGACAAGATCTACGACGGCACCGGCAACCTGGTCGACGCCACCACCTGCCAGGCCAAGTGGGGCCAGACCGGCTTCTACGGCGCGGGCGTGGTCGACGCCCTCAAAGCCGTGAAGCGGTGACGGGGAGGGGCCGGGCGGGGACCACCGCCCGGCCCCTCTGCCGTCAGGGCTTGATCAGGGCTTGATCAGGACCTTGAGGGCGCTGCGGTCGTCCATCGCGCGGTAGCCGTCCGGGACCTCGTCCAGCGACACGGCACGGTCGAAGACGGGCGCCGGGTCGATCGCGCCGCTCAGCACGTCCTCCAGCAGCTCCGGGATGTACGCGCGGACCGGGGCGACACCGCCGCGCAGGCTGATGTTGCGGTCGAACATCACACCGAGGTCGAGCCCGGTGCCGCTGCCGTGCGGCACGCCGACGTAGCCGATGGCGCCGCCGTCGCGGGTGATGCTGACCGCCGTGCGCATGGACTGCTCGGTGCCCACGGCCTCGATGACGGCGTGCGCGCCCTGCCCGCCGGTCAGCTCGCGGACGGCCGCCTCGGCCGCCTCGCCGCGCTCGGCGACCACGTCGGTGGCCCCGAAGAGCTTCGCGATGTCCGTACGGGCGCTGTGGCGGCCCAGGGCGATGATCCGCTCGGCGCCCAGGCGCTTGGCGGCGAGGACCCCGCACAGGCCGACCGCGCCGTCGCCGACGACGGCGACGGTGGAGCCGGCGCGCACGCCCGCGCCCAGGGCGGCGTGGTGGCCGGTGCCCATGACGTCGGAGAGGGCGAGCAGCCCGGTCAGCAGGTGGTCGTCGGAGGCGGCCGCGGCGGGCAGCTTGACCAGGGTGCCGTCGGCGTGCGGGACCCGCACGGCCTCGCCCTGGCCGCCGTCGGACCCGACCGAGCCCCAGAAGCCGCCGTGCACGCAGGAGGTGTACAGGCCTTCGGAGCAGTAGTCGCAGGTGCCGTCGGACCACATGAAGGGGGCCACGACCAGGTCGCCGGCCTTCAGGCCGGAGACCGCGGAGCCGGTCTCCTCGACGACGCCGAGGAACTCGTGGCCGATGCGCTGGCCGGGCTGGCGCTGGGCCTCGCCGCGGTAGGCCCACAGGTCGCTGCCGCAGATGCAGGCACGCAGGACGCGGACGACGGCGTCCTCGGGGCGCTGGATCGCAGCGTCGGGCACCTCCTCCACGCGGATGTCGTGCGGGGCGTGGATGACGGTGGCGCGCATGGTGGTGCAGCCCTCCGGGTAGTTCAGTCTTGTAGGACTTCCCTACCGTACGCCTGCTCCCGGCGAAGCGCTCCCGCGGCCAGCAGGTACTGGGCCGCCAGGTAGGTGGCCATGATCCAGAAGTCGGGGCGCGGCAGCTGCGGCCACTTCGCCACCCCGGTGGCGATGAGGGTGTCGGAGAGCAGGAACAGCGCTCCGCCCACCCCCGCGATCCGGCCCAGAGCGCTGGAGCGGTAGGCCATGGAGGCCAGCAGCAGGCTGTAGCCGGCGACGGGGATCCGCAGTCCGGCCGGCAGGTCCCCCCACAGCAGCGCGACGGTCCCGACGAGCGCCACGGCGTACGCGCCCCCGAGCACGGGACTGGTCCGGCCGCGCCCGAACAGACTGTGTTTGTTGAAAAGCATGAGGTAGCAGACGTGCCCGGCGGCGAAGGAGCCCATGCCGAGGAGGAAGGCGGGCTCGGCGTCGAAGAGCAGGGCCAGGTCCCCGCCCCAGCCGAACAGCAGCGCGGCGACCAGCAGCCGGGGGGCACGCAGGGTGAGCACGTACCCGACGAGCAGCGGCATCAGCAGCGGCTTGGCGATCAGGTGCCCCGGGTGCCAGCCGGCGAGCAGCGAGGCGAGGTCGACGGCGCAGGCCAGGGCGAAGGCACCGAGCAGCAGCCGCCCGGCGGTGCCGGTGCCCTCCGGTACCGCCCGCATACGGGACTGGACGGCACTCACGCGGCGGGCTCCGGCGCCTTCTCGGCCTGCGCGACCGCGGCCGGGGCGGGCTGCCAGCCGGGCCCGCGGAACACCCGCCCGGCGCGCTCGCGCCAGCTGCGGGCGGCGCGCACGTCGCGGGCGATGGCCGCGTACTCGTGGGTGGCGACGCGCAGGGGGTTGAAGGTGCCGATGTTCTTCGTGAGCCCGTAGACGGGCCGCTCGGTCTCCCCCACCCAGGACCCGAACATCCGGTCCCAGACGATCAGGATGCCGCCGAAGTTGCGGTCCAGGTAGCCGCCCTGGGAGGCGTGGTGGACGCGGTGGTGGGAGGGGGTGTTGAAGACGTACTCGTAGGGGCGGGGAAGCTTTCCGATGCGCTCGGTGTGCACCCAGAACTGGTAGAGGAGGTTGATGCCGTAGCAGAACGGGATCGCAGCGGGGTGCACCCCGAGGGCGACCATCGGCAGGTAGAACCACCAGGTGGTCGCGCTGGTCCAGGGCTGGCGCAGGGCGGTGGTGAGGTTGAAGTTCCGGCTGCTGTGGTGGACGACGTGGCAGGCCCACAGGATGCGGATGACGTGGTGGAGCCGGTGCTGCCAGTAGTAGAGGAAGTCCTGCACGAGGAGCATCAGCAGCGCGGTCCACCACAGGAACGGCACCCGCAGCGGGGTCAGTTCGTAGACGGCGGTGAAGACCGCGACGACCGGGATCTTCCAGAGCAGGTCGAAGCCGATGCTGCCGATCCCCATCGTGACGCTGGTGACCGCGTCCTTGGCGTCGTAGCCGGCGGCGTCCTCGTCGGGATGGAGCCGGTAGCTGACCACCTCGATGACGGTGAGAAGCACGAAGGCGGGTATGGACCACAGCACGACATCGGGCAGATTGGGCATGGGCGCACCTTAGGGCGGGTTCCGGGGTGCCGCTAGGGGTTGTTACCGATCAGTATCCGACGGGGTTACCCGGGGTACAAGGGGGAGGGTGCATGGCAGGGGTGGAAACCGCCGTACTCAGGGCGGCGAGCACGGCGGCGGGGTGGCTGTGGCGGTCCCGGCTGGGCCAGGTGCCGGGGGCCCGGCTCGCCGACCGCCCGGTACGGCCGGCCGCGCGCTGGCGCCGGCCGGAGGAGCTGGGTGCGCCGGAGGCGCGGAGGCTGGCCGAGGGGCTGGCCGGCCGTCTGGGCGGGGCCGCGGCCCGGCTGCCGGAACACGAACGGCTGGCGGCGCTCGACGCGGTGGCCGACGCCTTCGCGGGGCTGGGCCGGGTGGACGCCGATGCCGTCTTCGCGGCGGACCTGGACCCGGTCCGGCTGGCGGCCCTGCTGCGGGTACCGCCGGAGTCGGGGCTGAGCCCGGCGGCCGAGGCCCTGGCCCGGGACCTGATCCGGCTCGCCTGCGCGCACGCGGTGGAGTACCTGACGACGCTGCCCTCGTTCGGGGCGCGGGCGGAGGTGGAACTCGTACGCCGCACCGGGGCGTTGCAACGGTCGGTGGACCGGCTGGCGGAGGCCGGGGGCGACGGGGCGGGACACGCCTTCGAGGAGCGGTACGCCCGCTGGGTGGCCGACACCCACGGACGGCTCCAGCTGTTCGGCCTGACGACCGGCCGGGCGCGGGAGGAGTGGCCGCTGGACCTGGCGTACATCGGCCTGGGCGTGAGCGGGGAGCAGCCGCCGGTGCTGCCGGGCGAGCCGGGGATGCACCGGACGACGCTCCGGGCCGACCAGGCGCTCGGCGCGGCGGAACGGGTCCTGCTGCGGGGCCCGGCGGGCTCGGGCAAGAGCACGCTGCTCCAGTGGCTCGCGCTGAACGCGGCCCGGCGGGCGGAGGGGCCGTGGGCCCTGTCCGTACCGTTCGTCCTGCGGCTGCGGTCCTTCACGACGACGGAGGCGCTGCCCCTGCCGGAGGAGTTCCTCAAGGCCGCCGGGGTGCCGTTGTCGGCTCCGCCGGGCTGGGTGGAGGAGCTGATGCTCAGCGGCCGGGCGCTGGTCCTGGTCGACGGGGTGGACGAGGTCCCGCAGCGGCTGCGCGGCCGCACGGAGACCTGGCTGAGGTCCCTGATCTCGGCCTTCCCGAAGGCCCGGTACGTGGTCACCACCCGCCCGTCGGCGGTGCCGGAGGACTGGCTGGCACGGGAGGGCTTCGCAGCACACTCACTGCTGCCGATGGAGCGGGAGGAGGTGGGGGCGTTCATCGGGCACTGGCACCGGGCCGCGCGGGCGGAGTGCCCGGGCGAGGACCTCGACGCGTACGAGTCCTCGCTGCGCGAGGCGGTGACAGCCCGCCGCGACCTGGGCCGCCTGGCCACGAACCCCCTGATGTGCGCCCTGCTCTGCGCCCTGAACCGGGACCGGCGGATGCAGCTGCCCCGGGCGCGGAAGGAGCTGTACGACGCGGCACTGGACATGCTGCTGGTCCGGCGGGACACGGAGCGGGAGATCTCGGGGGTGGAGGGGGTCTACCTCACCCGGGACGAACAGATCCTGCTGCTCCAGCGGTTCGCGTACTGGCTGATCCGCAACGGGCAGGTGGAGGCGGGGCGGGAGGAGGCGGTCGAGCTGGTGGCGGAGTGGCTGCATGTCATGCCGCAGGTCCAGGGTGACCCGGAGCGGGTCTTCACCCACCTCCTCATCCGCAGCGGGCTGCTGCGCGAGCCGGTGGAGGGCTCGGTGGACTTCGTCCACCGCACCTTCCAGGATTACCTGGGCGCGAAGGCCGCTGTGGAGTCCCGGGACTTCGGCGTCCTGGTCAAGAACGCCCAGGACGACACCTGGGACGACGTAGTCCGCATGGCGGTGGGCCACGCGCGGCCGGACGAACGGACCCGCATCCTGCGGGGCCTGCTGAAGCGCGCGGACAAGGTCAAGGGGGCGAAGAACAGGCTCGTCCTCCTGGCCGCCGCCTGCCTGGAACACGCCCCGGAACTGGACCCGTCCCTGCGGAGCGAGATCCAGTCCCGGACCGCGGAACTGCTCCCGCCACGCACGCCGGAACAGGCGGAGGGCCTGGCGAAGGCCGGGGAACTGGTGCTGGAGCTGCTGCCCGGCCCGGCGGGGCTTTCGGAGGATGAGGCGGCTGGTTGCGTGTGGGCGGCGGCTCTGATCGGCGGAGCCCGGGCGATGGACCTCATCGCCCGCTTCCGCCGGGACGGCCGGCCCACCGTCCAACGGTGGATCGCCAGCAGCTGGCAGCAGTTCGACACCGGACCGTACGCCGTGGAGGTACTCGCCGGCGCGGCACTCGGCCGGAACACCATCACGGTCCGCACCCCGGCCCAGCTCGCTGCGCTGGAGACGCTGCCCCGGGTGGAAAGCCTGCACCTCAACGGAACCGACACGGTTCCGGCACGGGTCAACGGCCCGGGCCTGAAGAGCCTCGTACTGTTCGACAGCGGGTTGGACGACCTCGGTTCTCTGATCCCTCACGCAGGCCTCGAGTACCTGGCCCTGCACTACTGCCCGAACCTCTCCGGTCTGGGACCGCTTGCGTCCCTCCCCGGGTTGGAGACCCTGGTGCTGTCGCACCTGCCCGGCGGGCTCGACCTCGCACCGCTCGCCATGCTGGGCGCACTTGATTGGCTGACGTTCAACACGCCGACGTACGTGCAGCGCGTCTCACACATCCCCGCCCCGCGGTCCCTCAAGGGGCTGGTACTGATGAACCAAGGGC
Source organism: Streptomyces sp. 3211.6 (assembly GCF_003634815.1). Lineage (NCBI taxonomy): Bacteria > Bacillati > Actinomycetota > Actinomycetes > Kitasatosporales > Streptomycetaceae > Streptomyces > Streptomyces sp. 3211.6. Next base: position 2,095,687 of record NZ_RBXC01000001.1, read on the forward strand.
TGCGGCTCGACTCCTTGGACCCCTGGCCGGACCTGGAACTGCTCAACGTCACGGGGCCGGAGCTCCTGAACCAAGTGGCCGCACTGCCACAGCTCCCCCGCCTCCGCAGCCTCGGTGTACTCATGCACGAGGACCTGGACCTGGCGGTGCTGCTCGGACAGCCTCAGCTGAACAGGGTGAACCTCTCCGGCTGTCACTGCCCGGACGGTCTGGCGGCACTCGCCGACCTGCCCGAACTCACCCATCTGACCCTGGCAGGCTCCGGAAGCAGCCACGACCTGGCTCCGCTCGCGGCCCTTGACCGGCTGACGATCGCTATCGGCTCGAACGTCCACGTCGAAGGCCTCGACCGGATCCCGCCCGAGCGGATCAAGAGGCTGAGCCCCTGGTGAACCGCCCCGGCGGGAGCCGTACGTCACCAGACCCGGACCGACCCCCCTCGGGCGAAGGCCGGGCTGGTGGCGTCGGGCGGGACGGACGTCAGCGGCTCGGCTATCTCCGAGACCAGCGGGCCATGCTTCGCCGCCACCGCGTCCAGCAGGGCCAGGTCAAAGCCGTACACCCGGGCGGCGTTGCCGCCCACCATGGCCGCGACCTCCTCCCTCGGGAGCCCCGCGTACGCGATGCGCAGGCCCTCGCGGGAGTAGGGGGCGGTGCCCTCGTCGTGGGGGTAGTCGCTGCCCCACATGATCTTGTGGAGGCCGATCCGCTCCCGCAGCGGGACCTCGTGGGGGCGCATGAAGCTCGCTCCCACGAAGCAGTTGTCCCGCCACACCTCGCTCGGGCCCTTGCCCATGGACTCCGCCAGCCCCGCCCCGAACTTGGACTCCGCCGTCGACGAGGCAGCCACCAGGCGGCCGTGGTAGTAGTCCAGCATCTGCAGGACCCCCGGGATCCAGCCCGAGCCCTGTTCCGTCAGGACCAGTTTCAGGCCCGGGTGGCGGCGGAAGGCGCCGCCGAAGATCAGGTGCCACAGGGCCCGGTGCGAGAACCAGGTGGTTTCGACCATGAAGACGGCCCGGGCGGCGGGCTCGTCACCCAGCGGCGGGGACGCCGAGCCGCCGTGGTGGTTGACCGGGACGTCCAGTTCCTCGCAGACCGCCCAGATGGGGTCGTACGCGTCCGAGTACAGCTCGGGGACGGACGAGCCGGGCGGGACGCCGGGCAGCAGGACGCCGCCCGTCAGCCCGGCCTCACGGGCACGGCGGATCTCCTTCACCGCCGCGTCCACGTCGTTGAGGAGGATCTGCGCCACCCCCGCCCGCCGGCCTGGCGCGTCCGCGCAGAAGTCGGCCAGCCAGCGGTTGTGGGCCTGGAGCCCGGCCCAGCGCAGCTCGTACTCGGCGGCCGACGGGGGCTGGGCCATCAGGGAGGCCTTGGGGAAGAACGGCGGGATGGTGTTCGGGAAGACGACCTCCGCGACGATGCCGTCCGCCTCCAGCTCCGCCAGCCGGCGCGCCGAGTTCCAGTTGCGGTCGGCGGTGTCGGCGAGCAGGTCCTCGTACGGGTTGACGTACGTGGCGGCCCAGGCGTCGAACGCGTCGTGGTGGCGCTTGGCCAGGTACGGCTTGTAGTCCAGCAGGTCGGCGCCCGCGTGGCAGTCCGCCGAGATGACCGTGTAGCGGTCCTCCGTCATGCCGAGACCCCCAGGACCGGGAAGTCCTCGCCGGTCAGCCAGTGCCGGCCGGTCTCGCGGGAGCGGGCCCAGGAGGCCTCCACCGCCGCCTGGTCCGGGCTCTGGCCCAGTTCGGCCGGGGTGGGGCCGATCCGGCGGGCGAGCGGGGCGAGCGCGGCCGTGTCGAAGCCGAAGACCTCGGCCGCCGCCAGGCCCAGCATGCGCCGGGTCTCGGCGACCGGGATGTCGTGGAAGGTCCTCGCCAGCCAGTTGCGGGTGTCCGGCCAGGTGCCCTCGGGGTGCGGGAAGTCGGAGCCCCACAGGATGTTGTCCACGCCGATCTCGTAGCGCTGGGCCAGTTCGCGGCGCTTGGTGTTGGTGGCGCAGACGAAGACCTGCCGGTCGAGGTACTCGCTGGGCGGGCGTTTCAGTTCGGCGAAGGGCGAGAGCTTCTTGCCGCCGTGCGCGCCGAGGTAGAGGCGGTCCATGAACCACAGCTGGTTCGGCAGCCACCAGCAGCCCGACTCGGCAACCCCGAACTTCAGGCCCGGGTGGCGTTCGAAGGCCCCGGACCACAGCAGGAACCACAGCGGCCGGGCCGGCCACCAGGTGACCTCGGAGACGTAGATGCCGAGGTGGTCTCCGTACTCGTGGCGCGGGGCCGCGCCCGAGTGGGTGACGACGGGCATCGCGGTCTCGGCGGCGGCCGCCCACACCGGGTCGTAGCGGCGGTCGTGGTAGGGCGCCTTGTCCACCCACATGGAAGGGATCATCAGGGCGCCGAGGCCGGACTCCTTGGCCCGGTGGATCTCGGCGACCACCTTGGCCGGCTCGGCGGTGACGGGCAGCAGGGCGACGCCGCAGTGCCGCTCGGGGTTGCGGGAGACGAACTCGGCGAGCCAGCGGTTGTGCGCCTGGGCGCCCGCCATGCCGAGCTCGGGGTCCTGGTCGCCCGAGAGGCCCAGGCCCACGCCGAAGGGGGCTGCGGTCTGGCTGTCCACGGCGTCGGCGTCGGGGAAGACGACCTCGGCGGCCACCCCGTCGCCGTCGAGCTCCTTCAGCCGCTGGGCCGGGTCCCAGCCGCCCTTCAGGCCCTCCTCGTGGTCGTGGAACCATTTCTCGGCGAAGGCCTCGTTGCGGATGCCGAGGCGGGTGGCTTCCTCGCGGCGGGCGTCGCGCTGGCCCAGGAACTCGTCGAAGGCGCGGTGGAACCGGGAGTCGAGGTAGGGGCGGTACTGCTCGGTGGGCAGCCCGGCGTGACAGTCGGAGGAGATGATCAGGTACGGGTCTTCGTACGCGCTCACGGTGTGTCGCTCCTCAGTCGAGGATGAAGCTTTCCAGGTAGGCGGGGTTGGCGCGGTCGAGCATCGACTGCGAACGGGCGCGGATCTGCCGGTCGCTGTGCTCGCTGGCCGGGAGCATCCAGAACCGGTCGGCGCGGATGCCGTCCACGACGTGTTCGGCGACCTCCTCGACCGGGGTGAACCGCACCTCGTGCCCGGCCGCGCGCATCGCGGACTCGTACTGGTCGAGGGTGCGGTACGGGGACTTGCGCGGCCGCTGCTTCGCGTAGCGCTCGGGGCGGTTGCGGTGCGACTCCCACAGGCCGGTGCGCAGCATGTGCGGTCCGGGGAAGAGGACGGAGGCGCCGACGCAGGCGCCCTCCGCCTTGAGGTGGGCGTAGAGGGACTCGGTCATGGTGACCACCGCCGCCTTGGTGACGGCGTAGACGGAGGCGGTGGGCAGCGGGGCGATGCCGCCGTCGCCGGAGGAGGTGTTGACGACGTGGCCGGGGGCGCCGCCGGCGATCATGCGGGGGACGAAGGCCTGGATGCCGTGGAAGACGCCCCAGACGTTGACGGAGAAGGCCCATTGCCAGTCGTTGGGCTCGTGCTCCCACATGCGGCCCTCGGCGCCCGAGCCGACGCCCGCGTTGTTGCAGAGCACGTGGACCGCGCCGAAGGCCTCGTAGGCGGCGTCGGCGAGGGCGACGACGGAGTCGCGGTCGCTGACGTCCACGGTGCGGGCGAGGACGTCGGCGCCCTCCGCCCCCAGCGCGTCGGCGGCCTTGCGCAGGGCGCCCTCCTCGACGTCGGCGAGGACCACCTTCAGCCCCTCGGCGGCGAAGCGGCGGGCCATGGCCAGGCCGATGCCGCTCGCGGCGCCGGTGACGACGGCCACCTGTCCGGATGCGAGCCGCATGTCACGCACTCCCCTCGGGCGGTCCGTCGAAGGCCTGTTGCGGGTCGTCGTAGCGCTGGTGGAGGTACGGGAGCAGGGCCTGGGCGCTGACCCGTTCGACGACGCGGCCCTGCTGGTCGGTGGTCTTCTCGCCGAGGGTGAGCTCCACGAGGCGGCGGACGGGCAGGTCGGCCACGGGATCGAACATGGACTCGCGCAGGATCACGTCACCGGTGAGGTGTTCCAGTCTGCGGACCTTCTCGTTGCGCGTGCAGTGCACGAGGACGGGATCGCTCTCGAAGCCGGAGCCGTCGACCGCGGGGAGGAACTTGAAGTAGAAGTCGGTCTTCTTCGCCGGTTCGGGCACCGGCAGTTCCCGGTCCACCGCCCCGCGCACCTCCACGAAGGCGATGCCGTGCCGGGCGAGGGCGGCGCGGACGACCAGGCCCTCGCGCTCGACGGTGACCTCGCCCAGTTTCTTGGGCTCTCCGAAGACCTCGCGGCCGCCGGTCAGGGCCCGCTCGTGGGTCATCGGCATGACCAGCGGGTACCAGCCCTCGACCCCGCCGTGCCGGGCGGCGACGGCCACGGAGCCGGCGCCGAGCGGGTAGCCGGGCAGGTCGACCTTGCTGATGTTGGCCCGGACGAGGGGCCGTTCGGCGGGCTTCAGCGGCGGCGGCAGGACGGCCGCCACCACGTCCGGATCGGTCTCCCAGACGGCCACCACTCCGGTGGACCAGATGTCGGGGAGGTTCGAGCTCTTCTCGCGCGACGCGGCGATCTCCGCTTCCGTGCGCGCTCCGTACCGTACGCGTGCCATGTTCCGCACCACCCTTCTGGGGGTCCCCCCGGACGGAGTCTGGGGGAGGGGTCCTGTAACACAGTTACACCGCTGCCGATGAAGGGTAAAGAGGGCCGCACGCAGGAAAACTGACGCGACGTCGGATCGGTCGGCCCCGGGGAGGACGCCGATGGCGAGGAGCCCGCTCACCCGCGAGGAGGTACTGGAGGCCGCCGCCGCACTGGTCAGGCAGCACGGCCCGGGCGCCCTCACCATGCGCAAACTCGCCGCCGAACTCGGCACGGCGGTCACCTCGATCTACTGGCACGTGGGCAACCGCGAACAGCTCCTCGACGCCCTCGTCGAACGGACCGTCCAGGACATGGGCGCCATCCGCCCCTGCGGCCGCACCCCCGCCGAGCGCATCGTCTCCGTCGCCCGCAGCATGCGCCGCGAGCTGCGCGAGCGCCCGCACCTGATCGCGATGGTCCACGAACGCGGCCTGACCGACCGGATGTTCCTGCCCGCCCAGCGGGCCCTGGTCGCCGAGGTGCGGGCGGCGGGGCTGCGCGGCGCCCGCGCGGCCGACGCGGTGCGCGCCGTCCAGTTCCAGGTGGTGGGCTTCGTCCTGGTCGAGCGCAACCGCGAGCGCTCCCCCGTCCAGTCCCCCGGCGAGGGCGAGCTGTGGGAGCCGGCCGCCGCCCCGGACGACCCGGACCTGGCCCGCGCCCTGGGCCGCCCGGCGGACCCGGAACGCCTCTTCGTGCTGTCCGTGCGGGCCCTGACGGAAGCCCTCCTGACGGCGGACGACCCGCCCCCGTAAATCGCTTGGCGGCCCGGGCCGGGTGTGGTCGGATCGGATCCGACGGGGGCGGCTCCCCGGCGTGCATCCTTCTCACCCTTCTACGAAAAGACTCCGCGCGCCCTCTCTCCGCCCCCGTCCCACCGACTTCCGCGCGCCGCCGCGCCCGCGCTCCCGCCGGGCCCCCGCGCGCCGTTCCAGCTCCGTCTCCCGAAGGGGAAACCGCCGTTGCCGGCTGCCGACTCCGTCCTGCTGCGCCGTATCCAGACCGTGTACGTCGACCACGAACCGGAGCCCGGCCGCGCACCGGGACCGTCGCTGCGCAGGCTGGAGGCGGAACTGCTGGGCCGCGGCTACCTCCTCGACCCGGCACTCCACGCCGCCCTGGCGGGGCTGGGCCCCGAGGACCTCGCCGCCGCGCACAGCCGGCTGACGGGCCTGGCGGACGGGCTGCTCGGCTCGGACCGGACCCACCGCCCGCTCCTGCGCCGCTTCCCGCGCGTACTGCCCCGCGACCCCGGGGCGCTGTACGCCGACCGGATCTTCGCGCACCTGCTCCAGCGGCCGTACCAGCCGTGCGTGTTGTGCGGCGAGGCCGGGCGCGTCCGCGCCGTCTCACCGTGCGCGCACCTGGTGTGCCGGGCGTGCTGGGACGAGACCGAGTACGACGGCTGCCCCCTCTGCCACCGCCGCATCGACGCCGCCGAACCGTTCCTGCGGGCGGTCCGGGCCGTCGGCGCGGCCAAGCCCGCCACCCCGGGCCCGCTGCGGCTGCTGCGGCTGGGCGCCGACCGCCGCGCCGACGCGACCGAGCTGGTCGGGCGGCTCCTGGCCCGGCGCACCCCACTGTCCCCCCAGGACCGCGACGACCTGCTGGCGCTGCTGCCGCTCTCCCCCGCCGGGCGGGGGCTGCTGCCCGCCGATATCCCGGTGCGCGAGACCAAGGCCCTGGTGGTCGCCACGCTGCTGGCCGCGGCGCCGGAGGACGCCGGGGAGGCCGTACGGGCACTGCCCGCCGAGCGGCTGACCACGGCCACCGACGTGCTGCGGGTGCTGGCGGTGCTCTCGGGCGGGGAGCCCGGCCTGGATCCGCTGCCCCGGTTCGGCGGGCTGCCCCGGCGGCTGCGGCGGGAACTGCTGGGCGTGCTGGACGGGTTGCCCGCGGCGTTCCTCGTCGAGGACCTGCTGCGGCACCCCACCGCGTGGAAGCGGGCGGCCGAGGTCCTGCACCCCTTCGAGGACCACCGCCGCCACCCGCGGGCCGCGCTGGCCTTCGCCGTGCTGCGCGGAACCCCGGTCCGCGCCGGCACCGCGCTCGGGGCGGCCCTGCTGGAGACGGCGGCCGCCCATCCCGACGCGGTCCGGGCGGACGCCGGGGCCGGCCGGATCCGGCCCGCGACCTGGGCCGGGCGGCTGGAGCGGGCCCTGGCCGCCGGGGACCTCGCCGCCGCGACGGGCATCGCCGCGCAGCGCCCCGGCGAACTGGTGCGCCGGCTCGACCACCTGCTGCGGCTGGCCGCGGAGGGGCGGCCCGGGGAGGCCGCGGGACTCGCACTCCCGTCCGAGCTGGCGGAGGCGCTGCGCCACGGGCTGCCCAAGGCAGGTCCGGGCCCGCTGCTGTCCGCCCTCGGCGCCCTGCGGGTGCGCACCGAGGACCGGACCGGCCGGCGCCGGGTGTTCTTCCCGGGGGGCGAGGTCACCCGTGCCCTGGTGGTGCCGGAGCGGCGGCCGCCGCTGCCCGCCGGGCTCGTGGAGCAGACCGTCACCCTGCTGGAGGCCGAGCTGCTGCGGCGGTTCGCGACCGCGGGCGAACGGCCGGAGCCGGGCTCGGACGCCGGAACGGCGGCGGACGCCGGGCCGGGGGCGGACGCCGGCCCGGGGGCGGACGCCAGCCCGGGAGCGGACGCCAGCCCGGGAGCGGACGCCAGCCCGGGAGCGGACGCCAGCCCGGGGGCGGATGCCCGGGCGGCGGCGGACGCCGGCCCGAAGGCGGATGCCCCGATGGAGGCGGGCGGCGCCCCGGGGGCGTACGACCTCGCCGTGCTGGACTCCGCGCTGGCCGACCTGACCGTCCCCTTCACCGAACGGGCCGCCGCCAAGGCCCTGGTCGCGGTCCCCCGGGGCAGCCGGCAGCCGGTGCCCGCGGGCGAGGTGCTGCGGCTGTTCCTGCACTGGACGGAGCCCGAGGGCGAACGCACCGACCTGGACCTGTCCGTGGCCTTCTACGACGCCGACTGGGCCTACGCCGGCCTCTGCGACTACACCTCCCTGCAGTTCGGCGAGGGCGCGGCGGTCCACTCCGGAGACCTCACCTCCGCCCCGGCCCCCGACGGGGCCACGGAGTACGTGGACCTCGACGTGGAACAGCTGGCCGCGCAGGGGGTCCGCTACGCCGTCCCCCTGGTGTTCAGCTTCAACAACATCCCCTTCGACGAGCTGCCCGACGCCTTCGCCGGCCACATGGGCCTGCCCGCCGGCCGGCCCCGCGACGCCCGCTACGACCCGCGCTCCGTCCGCCAGCGCTTCGACCTGGCGGGCCGGTCCCGGATCTGCCTGCCCATGGTCGTGGACCTGGAGCTGCGGCAGTCGCTGTGGACCGACGTCCACCTGCCCCCGGCCGACGGCTTCCAGAGCATCGCCACGATGGGCCCGCGGCTGGGCGAGGTGGTCCGGGACGTGTACGAGCAGTTCGGCTCGACGGCGCGGGTGACGCTGTGGGACCTGACGGTGTGGCGGGCCGCGGCCCGCACCCGGGAGGTGACGGTGGTGCGCCGGGCTCCCGCACCGGGCCTCCCCGACGAGCTGTGGACGCACCGGCGGCGGGCCGGCGAACCGGTGGCGGCCTTCGCACACCGGATCGCGGAGCTGGCGGACCCGGACGTGCGCGCGCCCGCGCAGGACGCCGACGCCGAGGCGGCCCGACTCGCCTCCGGGCGACGGGTGTTCCTGGCCGCCGTGCACGGCGGCCCGTCCCCCGAGCGGGCCTCGGGCACGGTCTACCGGCTGTTCCCCGGCCGCGACGGCCACGGGCCGGACTTCCGGCAGGTCACCGCCGGGGACCTGGTCGCCGAACTGGGCTGAACGGCGCGTACCGGAGCCCGGATCCGGGGCCGCGGCGGGGCGCGGCGGGAGGGACGGCCGGAACCCGGCTCCCCGCGGAATCGGAACTGTCGGTGAGGGCCCGTATCCTCTATGACCATGCTCGACGACCGTACGACCGCAGACACGACGTGGCCGACCGCGTACCCCCAGGGGTACGCGGTCGTCGACGTGGAGACGACCGGGCTCGCTCGCGACGACCGGATAGTGTCCGCGGCCGTCTACCGGCTCGACGCACGGGGCAACGTCGAGGACCACTGGTACACCCTGGTCAACCCGCGCCGGGACCCGGGCCCCGTCTGGATCCACGGTCTGACGAGCGACATGCTCGCTGACGCGCCCCTCTTCGAGGACATCGCCGGGGAGTTCGCCGAGCGGCTCGCGGACCGGGTCCTCGTCGCGCACAACGCCATCTTCGACTGGCAGATGATCGCCCGGGAGTACGCGCGGGCCTCGTCGGCCGCGCCGGTCCGCCAGCGGCTGTGCACCATCGCCCTGTCCAAGGAGCTGGACCTCCCGCTGCCCAACCACAAGCTGGAGTCCCTCGCCGCGCACTACGGGGTGGTCCAGCAGCGCGCCCACCACGCCCTCGACGACGCCCGCGTCCTGGCGGAGGCCTTCCGTCCGTCGCTGCACGCGGCCGCGCGGGACGGCGTACGCCTGCCCCTGCTGGAGTGCCGCCCGCTGACGGAGTGGTCGGACTCCCCCGCCACGCCGCGGGTCGGCTACCAGGCCTCGTACGGGGGCAGCTGGCGGGCCTCGAGGAAGCTGCCGCCCTCCCCGTACCCGAACCCGGGGCGGTTCGAGGACGGCAAGCCGCTGAAGCAGGGCATGCGGGTCGCCTTCTCCGGTGACACCTCGGTGGACCGGGAGCTGCTGGAGGACCGGGCGGTGGAGGCCGGGCTGCATGTCGCGACGAGCGTGTCGCGGCTCACCAGCCTGCTCGTCACCAACGACCCCGACTCGGCGACCTCCAAGACGGTCAAGGCCAAGTCCTTCGGCACCCCGGTGGTGGACGAGGCGGCCTTCACGCAGCTGCTGCGCGACGTGGCGCCCGCCGAGGAGAAGTAGCGTCGGGATTGCTCCGGGCGGGTGCAGGCGCGGCGACTCACCCCGGCGGATCTTGTTCCGGCCCTCCGGCCCGCGAACCATGCGGCGCATGGCACGTTGTGAGGTCTGCGGAAACGACTACGGGATGTCCTTCGAGGTGCACGCGCAGGGCGCGGTGCACGTCTTCGACTGCTTCTCCTGCGCCATCCACCGCATGGCGCCCATCTGCGAGCACTGCCGAGTCCAGATCATCGGGCAGGGCGTGGAGGTCGAGGGACAGTGGTTCTGCGGCGGGCACTGCGCCCGGGCGGAGGGGAAGGTGGGCATCGTCGACCGCGTCTGACCCGTCCGCTTCCTCCCCCTCTACCCCGGAAGGCCACCCGGCCTCCGGGGTCCTTTCCCTTGCGGGTACCGTCATGGGCGTGTACCGCTTCTTGCTGACCCGGCAGTGGGTGTGCCTCACCCTCATCGCCCTCGTCCTCATCCCCGTGATGATCAAGCTGGGGTTCTGGCAGTTCCACCGCCATGAGCACCGGGTCGCCCAGAACGAGCTGATCGCGAAGAACCTGTCGGCGAAGCCGGTGCCGGTGACCGAGGTCACCTCGCCCGGCCACACCGTCCCGCGCTCCGACTACTGGCGTGCCGTCACGGCCACCGGTACGTACGACTCCGCGCACGAGGTCGTCGTGCGGATGCGCACCTCGAACGACGACAAGGTCGGCTTCCAGGTGGTGACCCCGCTCGTGCTGGGCGACGGGCGGGTGGTGCTGGTGAACCGGGGCTGGGTGCCCGGCGGCGACGACCCGACCGCCTACCCGCCCGTGCCGGCCGCGCCCTCGGGCGAGGTGACGGTCAATGGACGGCTCAAGGCCGACGAGACCAGCGGCGACAGCGGGATCAAGGACCGCAAGGGCCTGCCGGAACGTCAGGTGATGCTGGTCAACAGCGAGCAGCAGGCCGCCTACCTGGGCAAGCCGGTCCTCGGCGGCTACCTGGAACTCACCTCCCCGCTGCCGCGGAGCGGCGGCCCCGAGGCGGTGGCGGAGCCCGACCACGATTCCATCGGCCCGCACATGGCCTATGCCGTGCAGTGGTGGCTGTTCGCGGCGGCCGTGCCGGTGGGGTGGCTGGTCCTGGTACGCCGGGAGCGGCGCGACCGCGAGGCGGCCGGGGCTGCGGAGGCCATGTCGCCGGAGCCCGCTTCGGCGTAGGTTGGGCGGCATGGATCTTGGACTGAAGGACCGTGTCTACATCGTCACCGGCGCCACCCGTGGCCTCGGCTTCGCTTCCGCGCGGGAACTGGCCGCCGACGGCGCGAAGGTACTGCTGACCGGACGGGACGAGAAGCGGGCGGCCGCCGCGGCCGCCGAACTGGGGCCGGACGCGGTGGGCCTGGCTGCCGACAACGCCGACGCGGGGGCCGCGGAGCGGTTGGTGGCGGAGGCCAAGGAGCGTTTCGGGGGGCTCGACGGCATCCTCATCAGCGTCGGCGGACCGGCGCCGGGCGGCGCGCTGGACAACACCGACGAGCAGTGGGCGGCGGCGTTCGAGTCGGTGTTCCTCGGCGCGGTGCGGCTGGCCCGGGCCGCGGCCGCGGAGCTGGGTGAGGGCGGGGTCATCGGCTTCGTCCTGTCGGGCTCGGTGCACGAGCCGATCCCCGGCCTGACCATCTCGAACGGCCTGCGGCCGGGGCTGGCGGGCTTCGCGAAGTCCCTGTCGGTGGAGCTGGGGCCGCGCGGGATCCGCGTGATCGGGCTGCTGCCGGCACGGATCGACACGGACCGGGTGCGGGAGCTGGACGCGCTCTCCGGGGACGCGTCGGCCGCGCGGGCGGGGCACGAGGCCCGGATCCCGCTGCGGCGGTACGGGACGCCGGAGGAGTTCGGGCGGACGGCGGCGTTCTTCCTCTCGCCGGCGGCGTCTTACCTCACGGGTGTGATGCTCCCGGTCGACGGCGGCTCCCGCCACGGCTTCTGACCCCGCCAGGGCTGCGGGTGCCGCTGCGCGGAGCCGTCTCCCCGCCCCACCCTTCCTCCGTTCCCACCTCGGTCGCCGGTGCGGCCACGGACACGGCGCTACCGCCCCCACGCTGGGGGTACCTCCCAGCGGTAGCCGGGGGGAGGAAGGGCGGGTAGGGGACCTCAACCCGCGCAGCGGCAACGGGCCGCGGGCGACGGCCGGGCCCAGCCAGGAGCAGCGGCCGCGCCCGGCGCCCCGACGGACGGAGTCCGGCGCAGCGCCGCGAAGCCGGGGAGGCCGCTCGCGGCCGAGCCGCGCGAGCGGCGCGTCAGGAAGGAAGGCTAGTCGGAGAGGCCCGCGAGGTCGCGCAGGCGGCGCGCCTGGGCGGCGCGTTCGGCGACCCGCTGGTCGTCGTAGGCACGGGACCCGGCCCCCCGCAGCAGCGCCTTCGTCTCGATGACGGCGTCGCGCGGCGGCGCCAGCAGCGCGGTGGTGAGGTCCTGGACGGCCGCGTCCAGTTCGTCGGCCGGGACGACCAGGTTCGCCAGCCCCACCCGCTCGGCCTCCTCCGCATGCACGAAGCGGCCCGTCGCGCAGATCTCGAGCGCGCGGGCGTAGCCGACCAGGGCGGTCAGCGGCTGGGTGCCGGCCAGGTCGGGGACGAGACCCAGGCTGGTCTCGCGCATGGCGAACTGCACGTCGTCCGCGACGACCCGCAGGTCGCACGCGAGTGCGAGCTGGAAGCCGGCGCCGATGGCGTGTCCCTGCACGGCGGCGATGGAGACGATGTCATTGCGCCGCCACCAGGTGAAAGCCTCCTGGTACTCGGCGATCGTGGCGTCGAGCAGTTCGTCGGAACCGCGCGCCAGATCGAGGAAGGACGGCTCGCCCTCGAAGCCCTCGGGGGTGAACGCCTGCCGGTCGAGCCCTGCGGAGAAGGACTTGCCCTCGCCGCGCAGCACGACGACCCGGACCGTGCCGGGCAGCGACCGTCCGGCCTCCGCCAACGCCCGCCAGAGCGCGGGGGACTGAGCGTTTCGCTTGGCCGGGTTGGTCAGCGTCACCGTGGCGACCGTGTCGTCGATGGTGAGCCGTACGCCATCCTTGTCGAGCAGAGCCATCTGGTGCCTCCGGTGTGCAGTCGCGGCCGGACGTCCGACCTAAGTGACTGCACAGTAACCACCCAGCCGACCGCGAGGCCGACCGGGGGTCACCGAAAGAACCATGCGTGGAACGGAAACGGAGCTGTAGGACGGTCGTGGGCACCGGCCCCGGCCAGGAGGCCAGGGTCAGGCCGCGGCCGCCTTCTTGCCACGCGTCGCGCCACCGCGACCACGCAGCGTGACTCCGGACTCGCTGAGCATCCGGTGGACGAATCCGTAGGACCGGCCGGTCTCTTCGGCCAGCGCCCGGATACTCGCACCGGAGTCGTACTTCTTCTTCAGGTCTGCCGCGAGCTTGTCGCGCGCGGCGCCGGTCACCCGGCTGCCCTTCTTCAGAGTCTCGGCCACCCGTGCCTCCTCATGGGAAGTGCGCTCTGTGCTTCTCATGATCACCCCTCCCCGGCTTCCTGGCCACCCATTCAGCAAGGTCGGTCCGGCGGCATTTCCCGGTCCGTGGACACCCGAGCAGAACGGAATCTCCTCTTCCGCTGCATGACCTCGGTCACATTCCTCCGTCACCGAGGGGAATCGCCAGGTCAGGGGCCGGACGCCGAAAACGGCCGGCCCCGGCCGCACATCCGCGAGGATGCGGCCGGGGCCGTTGTACAGAGCGCGAGGGTACGAGACCGTCTCACTCAGATGATGGATCACGTCTGCGCCGAATGATCCATACGGGACTGGATCAACCCGGCGGGAGGGGATCAGGCGAGGGCGACCAGGTCCCGGTAGTCCGGGCCCCACAGGTCCTCGACCCCGTCGGGGAGCAGGATGATCCGCTCCGGCTCCAGGGCCTCCACGGCGCCCTCGTCGTGGGTGACGAGGATGACCGCGCCCTTGTACGTGCGCAGCGCACCGAGGATCTCCTCGCGGCTGGCCGGGTCGAGGTTGTTGGTGGGCTCGTCGAGGAGCAGCACGTTCGCCGAGGAGACGACGAGGGTGGCCAGGGCCAGACGGGTCTTCTCGCCGCCGGAGAGCACGCCCGCGGGCTTGTCCACGTCGTCGCCGGAGAAGAGGAAGGAGCCGAGCGTCTTGCGCACGTCGACCAGGTCGAGGTCGGGGGCGGAGGAGCGCATGTTCTCCAGGACCGTGCGGTCCGGGTCCAGCGTCTCGTGCTCCTGGGCGTAGTAGCCGAGCTTGAGGCCGTGGCCCGGGGTCACCTGGCCGGTGTCGGGCTGCTCGGCGCCCGCGAGCAGGCGCAGCAGGGTGGTCTTGCCGGCGCCGTTGAGGCCGAGGATGACCACGCGGGAGCCCTTGTCGATGGCCAGGTCGACGTCGGTGAAGATCTCCAGGGAGCCGTAGGACTTCGACAGGCCCTCGGCGGTCAGCGGGGTCTTGCCGCAGGGCGCGGGGTCCGGGAAGCGGAGCTTGGCGACCTTGTCGGAGACGCGGACCGCCTCCAGGCCGGAGAGCAGGCGCTCGGCGCGCTTGGCCATGTTCTGGGCGGCGACGGTCTTGGTCGCCTTGGCGCGCATCTTGTCGGCCTGCGAGTTCAGGGCCGCGGCCTTCTTCTCGGCGTTCTGGCGCTCGCGCTTGCGGCGCTTCTCGTCGGCCTCGCGCTGCTGCTGGTAGAGCTTCCAGCCCATGTTGTAGATGTCGATGACCGAGCGGTTGGCGTCGAGGTAGAAGACCTTGTTGACCACGGTCTCGACCAGGTCGACGTCGTGGGAGATCACGACGAAGCCGCCGCGGTAGTTCTTCAGGTAGTCGCGCAGCCAGATGATCGAGTCGGCGTCGAGGTGGTTCGTGGGCTCGTCGAGGAGCAGGGTGTCGGCGTCCGAGAAGAGGATCCGGGCGAGCTCGACGCGGCGGCGCTGACCGCCGGAGAGGGTGTGCAGCGGCTGGCCGAGGACGCGGTCGGGGAGGCTGAGGGCGGCCGAGATGGTCGCGGCCTCGGACTCGGCGGCGTACCCGCCCTTGGTGAGGAACTCGGTCTCCTGGCGCTCGTACTGGCGCAGGGCCTTCTCGCGGGTGGCGCCGGAGCCGGTGGCGATGCGCTCCTCGTTCATCCGCATCTTCTTGATCAGGACGTCGAGGCCGCGGGCGGAAAGGATCCGGTCGCGGGCGAGGACGTCGAGGTCACCGGTGCGGGGGTCCTGCGGGAGGTAGCCGACCTCGCCCGAACGGGTGATGCTGCCGGCGGCGGGCTGGCCCTCGCCGGCGAGGCACTTGGTGAGGGTGGTCTTGCCCGCTCCGTTGCGGCCGACGAGGCCGATGCGGTCGCCCTTGGCGATGCGGAAGGAAGCGGACTCGATGAGGACGCGGGCGCCGGCGCGCAGCTCGATGCCGGTGGCGGTGATCACGGAAATACTCCAGGGCGGTATGGACGGCGGAAGCGGGGGGCGGGACGCGCGTTCTTCGACGCCGCTAATCCGCGAGGAGATTTGCCATGAAGCCATTCTAACGGGGGTGCGCAACCACTTTTCGGGGCCCGGCCCTCACCCGTTCGGCCCAGGGGCCACGCCGGGCGGACGGGGCACGTATCAGGATGAAGGGATTGGCCACGCTTGGAGGGCGGTGCGGCATGCAGTTCGACGACGACGCCGATCTGGACACGTCCGAGGTCAAGGACCTCCGCGGCAGCCGCATCCCGGGCGGGCGGGCCACGATCGGCGGTGGGGTCGTCGGGCTGATCGCGCTGGTCCTGGGCCTGCTCTTCGGGGTGGGGCCGGACCAGCTGGGGCTGTCGGACGGGAGTCCGCAGCCGGTCTCGACGTCCTCCTCGGCCGCGCAGGTGCAGCAGAGCTGCAAGAAGGGCCGGGACGCGAACACCCGCGAGGACTGCCGGCTCGTGGCCGTGGTGAACAGCACACAGGACTTCTGGAGGCAGGAGTTCCAGCGGCGCGGCGGGAAGTACGCCCCGGCCTCGACGGTCTTCTTCACCGGCCAGGTGAACACCGCCTGCGGGGCGGCCAGCAAGGCGGTCGGTCCCTTCTACTGCCCGGCCGACCGGCAGGTCTACCTGGACCTGGGCTTCTTCGAGGACCTGCGGACCAAGTTCGGGGCGACCGGCGGCCCCTTCGCCCAGGCGTACGTGATCGCCCACGAGTACGGGCACCACATCCAGAACCTGACGGGGACGCTGGCGCGGGCCCAGAACGGGCAGACGGGCGCGAACAGCAACGCGGTGAAGGTGGAGCTCCAGGCCGACTGCTACGCCGGGGTGTGGGCGCACAA
Organism: Streptomyces sp. 3211.6; assembly: GCF_003634815.1. NCBI lineage: Bacteria > Bacillati > Actinomycetota > Actinomycetes > Kitasatosporales > Streptomycetaceae > Streptomyces > Streptomyces sp. 3211.6. The sequence goes on from NZ_RBXC01000001.1 coordinate 2,111,511, forward strand.
CGCGACGCGGACTCCGGACGAGTCCAACGGGCGGCCGCTGATCAAGAACCTCACGGACGAGGACATCCGGGACGGGCTGAACGCGGCGGCGGCGGTGGGCGACGACCGGATCCAGGAGAAGTTCCAGGGCCGGGTCACGCCGGAGTCCTGGACGCACGGCTCGGCGGAGCAGCGGCAGCAGTGGTTCTACCAGGGCTACCGCACGGGCGACATGGCCCAGTGCAACACCTTCCGCTGAGTGTCAGTGGCGCCTGCCATGCTGTGACGTGGATCACTTGGGTCATCGTCACGAGAGGGAGTGATCGTCATGGCAGGCGTTCCGTCCATCTACCCCGCGCTGCTCTACCGCGACGCGAAGGCAGCGATCCAGCAGCTCACCGATGCCTTCGGGTTCACGCAGGTCGCGGTCTACGAGGGCGACGACGGCTCGGTGATGCACGCGGAACTGGCCTATGGCAACGGTGCGGTGATGCTGGGGAGCAAGGGGCGCGGCGGGGTCTTCGACAAGGTCATGGAGACGGCCGGGCCGTCGGGGGTCTACATCGTCGTCGACGACGTGGACGCCCATCACCGGCGGGCGGCCGAGCACGGCGTGGAGATCCTGATGGAGCCCACCGACCAGGACTACGGCTCGCGGGACTACATGGCCCGCGACGCCGAGGGCAACATCTGGAGCTTCGGCACGTACGCTCCCCAACTCTGACCGCACGGGGAACCGCGCGACCGGCCACCCACCACCCGCACCCACCCGCCGGGGCCGGCCCTCTCAGGGGCGCGGGGAACTGCGCGACCGGCCACGCACGGCCCGCAGGCCACCACCGGCAGATCCACCCACGGCGGGGGGTCCGGTAAAAGCCAGGCCGGGGCCTACGCGCCGCCGGTGTGGACCTGGAAGGCGGCGCGCCGGACCGCCTTGGCCAGGGCCGGGTCGGGATGGGCGGCGGCCAGCGCGACCAGGACCTGCACGGTGCGCGGGTGCCCCACGGCCCGGACCTCGTCGAGCAGCCGCGGCACGGTGGTGCGGACCGCGGAGTCCAGGTGCCGGGCGAGCAGGGCGGCCTCGCCGTGGTCGGCGATGGCGGCCGCCGTGTCCACCCAGAGCCAGGTCGACTCCTCGGGCGTGAGGACGTCCTGGGCTTCGTCCGGGTCCACCCCGTCGTGCTCGGCGAGCCAGAGCAGGGCGTACGGCCGCAGGGCGGGCTCCCGTACCGCCGCGCGCACCTCGGGCTCGGCGGGGGCGCCGACCACGCGCAGGGCCTCGAAGGCCAGGCCCCGCAGCAGGGCGTCCTCGCCCCGGGCGGCGTGCAGCAGCTCGCTGACGGCGTGGCCGACGGGCCGGGCGGCGAGCCAGGCCCGGTACTCGGCGCGGGCGGGACCGGGGGTGAGCCGGGCGCAGCCGTGCAGCATCGCGGCGGCCGACTGCTCGATGTTCCCGGCCGGGCTCTGGGCGGCGACGCAGATCTGCTCCAGCTTGACCCAGACGGCCCAGCTGCCGAGGGGGGTCAGGGTGGCCTGCGCGGGGCCGAGGGTGACGGCGTCCACGGCGGCGAGTCCGCCCAGCGCCCAGCGCAGCAGGCGGGCGATCGGCAGGGGGCGCGGTTCCGCGGCGGAGGCCGGAGCCGGAGCCGCGGCGGAGGCCGGGGCCGGGACGGGGGCGGGTTCCGCGTCGTAGGGGACCTCGCACCGCTCGTCGCGCAGTTCGGTGACGCGCTGTCCGAGGAGGTCCAGCAGGTCCGGGACGGTCACCGGACCGGCGGACAGCTGGAGCAGGGAGAGCAGCTGGGGCATGGCCTCGACCACCTCGGCGACGGCCGAGGGGGTGATGTCGGCGGGCGCCGGGTGGACCAGGGACCAGGCGTCGAAGAGCGCGACCCAGCCGCGCAGCACGGCGGTGTCGTCCCGGTCCCAGGCCCGCAGCCGCCAGCCGGGGCGGGCCTGGCCGCCGTGCACCTCGACGAGGCCGGAGAGGCGGGCGCGGTCCCAGCCGACCCGGATCTGGCCGTGCGTCAGGTTCAGCTCGGCGGCGGCCCGTTCGACGTCGGCGGCGGGCAGGGCCCCCGCGGGGGCGGGGCGGCCGCCGTCGCCGGCGCCCAGGTTCAGTTCGGCCCAGCGCGCCAGCCGTACCGCGTCGGCCAGGGAGGCGCGGGCGCGGTTCGCCAGGTCTGCCGTGGCGGGGGTTCCCGCCGGGGGCCGGGTGGCCGGCCGGGTTCGCCGGTCGGTCACCGCCTTGCGCGCCGTGGCGACGGAGCGCGGGGAGACGAGTCGGAGTCTGGAGTCGCGAGCCAACTGCTCATCAGGCTTTCGGGACGTCACGGAAGCAGTCTCGCCCGTCACTGGCCGAAAGCCCAAACGGAACCGGTCATTTCCACAGGTCATGGGGTGGAGGAACCGGGACAGACCACCCACCCCGTCCCGTCCGCCACACCGCCTTCACTCCAGCGCCACAAGAAACCACCCGGAACTCCTCTTCCATGGAGCCCCATCAACCCCGTGCGCGCTCACATGAGCGGGGTGAGGAAACGGCGCAGCGCCTCCTCGTAGCGGGCCGGGTCGGCGTTCCACATCGCCCCGTGCGCGGCGCCCGGGACGGTGTGCAGGGTGACGAGGTCGGGCCGGGCGGCGGCGAGCCGGCGGGAGGGCTCCCAGGGGGCGAGGGTGTCGTCGGGCCCGTGGAAGATCAGCACGGGCACGCGGACGGCGCCGGGGTCCGCGAACGGCGCCCGGTGTCCGGCCCGCAGCCCGGCGCGGCCCTCGGCGGCCCGGACGGCGAGCGGGAGCAGCGGGGCCGGGGTGTGGCGGGCGGCGGCGAGGCCCCGCAGGGTGGCGTGCCAGTCGAGGACGGGCGAGTCGAGCACCAGCCCGGCGATCCGGCCGGCCAGGGCCGAGTTCTCGGCGGCCCGCACGGCCATGGCGGCCCCGGTGGACCAGCCGTGCAGGACGATGCGCCGGGCCCCGTAGCGCAGGGCGTAGCGGATGGCGGCGTCCAGGTCCCGCCACTCGGACTCGCCGAGGTGGCCGAGGCCGTCCGGGGAGGCGGGGGCGCCGAGGTCGCCCCGGTAGCCGAGGGAGAGCACCGGGAGGCGCAGGCGGTGCAGGAAGGGCATGACCACCATCGGGTGCTCGCGGCCGGCGCCGAGTCCGTGGACGGTGATCACCCAGGTCTGCCGGGCGCCGGGCAGAAACCAGGCGGGGAGCGCGCCGAGTTCCCCGGGGACGTCCACATCGGCGTGTTCCAGGCCCAGGGCGGTGCGCGGGTTGCCCGAGTACACCTGCGGGGTGAGGGTGACGCGGGTGCCGGCTTCGAGGGCGCCGTGGCTGACGCGCAGGAGGCGGCGCACGACGGTGGCCGGATCGTGCGGGATCCCGTCGAGGACCGGGCCGACGGCCGCGTGGATCCCGGGTGCGGCCAGGCCGTGGACGCCGGGGCGCAGGGAGGCCAGCGAGCGGGTGAGGACCACCCGGTCACCGTCGGCGGAGTGGACGCTCAGCCGGGGGCTGCCGGGCAGCGGGCGGCCCGGTTCGGACCTGAGGGCGGCGCCGGCGGCGTACCGGCCGGCCAGGGCCGCGGCCGCTCCGGCGCCGATCAGGGTGGTGGTGACGGCAGCGGCCGTCGCAGTGGCGGTACGCACCGCTCCAGTGTCGAGGCCCGGGGGCACCGCGGCCACCGGAGGGGGACTCCCCCGAGCGGAGTGATCTACCTCTCTTTCATCGCCGCAGAGGGGCACTCGAACGCGCCCCGGAGCCCCGCCGGAAGGTTCCGTTTACCCGTCCCTGACGTGCATGAATGGCGATAACTACGAAAGAATCGGGACGAAGGGCCTGATGGGAGGCCCGGTAGGGACACCACCCCGCCCAAGTCAGTTCATCTTCCGTTCACCCAGGTTGCCTACGGTCGGCGAGCCACTGACGCCAAACAGAAGCCTGGGTAAATGGAGCACATAACGCTTCTCCTCGGGATCGTGATCATCACCGCTCTCGTGTTCGACTTCACGAACGGTTTCCACGACACGGCCAACGCGATGGCCACCACCATCTCGACCGGCGCCCTCAAGCCCAAGACGGCGGTGGCCATGTCCGCCGTGCTCAACCTCGTCGGCGCGTTCATGTCCGTGGAGGTCGCCAAGACGATCTCCAAGGGTCTCGTCAACGAAGAGGGCATCCAGCCCGAAGTGATCTTCGCCGCGCTCGTCGGCGCGATCCTCTGGAACCTGGTCACCTGGCTGGTCGGCCTGCCCTCCAGCTCCTCGCACGCCCTCATGGGCGGCCTGATCGGTGCCGCGGTCGCCTCCGCCGGCCTCGGCGCGGTCAACGGCAGCGTCGTCGTCACCAAGGTGCTCATCCCGGCGGTCGCCGCCCCGATCGTCGCCGGTGTGGCCGCGATGCTCGCGGCGAAGGTCACGTACAAGCTCAACGGCAAGGTCGGCGAGAAGACCTCCGCCAAGGGCTACAAGGCGGGTCAGATCGCCTCCGCCGGTCTCGTCTCCCTCGCGCACGGCACCAACGACGCGCAGAAGACGATGGGCATCATCACCCTGGCCCTGGTCGCCGGCGGCGCCCTCGCCCCCGGCTCGAACCCCCCGGTCTGGGTCATCGTCTCCGCCGGCACGGCGATCGCGATGGGCACCTACCTGGGCGGCTGGCGCATCATCCGCACCATGGGCAGCGGCCTGACCGACCTGCACCCGCAGCAGGGCTTCGCCGCCCAGACCTCGGCCGCGAGCGTCATCCTGGCCTCCTCCAACCTCGGCTTCTCCCTCTCCACCACCCACGCCTGCTCCGGCGCGGTGATGGGCGCGGGCCTGGGCCGCAAGGGCGGTGTGGTCCGCTGGTCCACCGCCACCCGCATGTTCGTCGCGTGGGGCCTGACCCTGCCGGCCGCCGCCCTCGTCTCCGCGGGCGCCGAGCTGGTCATGCGCACGGGTGACATCGGCGTCGCCGCCGTCGCCCTCTTCCTCGTCGCCGCCTGCGTGGCCATCTGGCTGATCTCGCGCCGCCAGGTCGTCGACCACACCAACGTCAACGGCGCCGCCGACGGCGAGGCCGAGCAGCCCGGCGTGGTCACCACCGCCATCGCCGCCGTGGCCGTCCCCCCGGCCGCCGGCACCACCGCCGCGGTGACCGACGAGGACCTCAAGGCCACCATCCCGGCCGCCACGGCGAACCCGGCGACCCCGACGGCCCCGGCCGCCGCGGTCTGACCCCGAGAACGACAGAGGAATCGGCAGTATGAAGATCGACTGGGCAGCACTCGGCTCCGTCTTCGGGGTCAGCCTCTCCGCGACCGTCGCCCTCGTGGCCCTGTTCAGCCTGGGCCTGGTGGGCCTCTCCAAGCACGAGGCCGCCACCGAGCAGGGCGGCACCGCCGCCCTGGCCCGCAGCGGCGCCTACGCCTGCTTCGCGCTCTGCGCGGCGGCCGTGGCCTACGGGATCTACCTGATCGTCAGCTGAGACCCGCCCCGTCCCGGCGGACGGCACCGCGTACGAAGACTCCCCCCGGGAATCCCCGGGGGGAGTTTTCGCGTACCCATGGCCACGGGGGTCCCCGGCCGCCCGCCGGTCGTCCCCCGTCCCACCGCAGGTCAACGGCAAGTTGACGGGCGTTCGCGGACCGTGGTGGACTGCCCGGGCCAATACGGCGGCATGGAGAGGAAGTCCGGTGCGAATCCGGCGCGGTCCCGCCACTGTCACCGGGGAACGCACGCGGCACGTGCGCCCCGGGAGCCAGGAACTCTCGCCACCGGACACGTCGAACCAGGGCGCGGACCCTGAGTGAGGACATACCTGCCACCATGCGTGCCGACCGCGTCTTCGCGTACGGCGTCACGGCGGGCCTGATCGGCGACCGGATCCTCGGGGATCCGCGCCGGGGGCACCCCGTGGCCGCCTTCGGACGAGCCGCCGCCGCCGTGGAGCGCGCCCTGTGGCGCGACGACCGCGCCCGGGGCGTCCTGCACACCCTCGTATGCGTCGGCGCGGCCACCGCCGTCGGAGCGCTGGGCGCGCGCGCCGTGCGCTCCCGGCCCGCGGCCGCCCGGATCGCCCTGACCGCCGCGGCCACCTGGGCCGTCGTCGGGGGCACCACCCTCGGCCGCGAGGCCCACGCCATCGGCGGGGCGCTCGCCGCCGGGGACACCGAGGTGGCCCGCGAACGCCTCCCCCACCTGTGCGGGCGCGACCCGCAGGCCCTGGACGGTCCGCAGATGGCCCGGGCCGTCGTGGAGTCCGTCGCCGAGAACACCTCCGACGCCGTGGTCGGGGCCCTGGTGTGGGGGGCCGTCGCCGGGGTGCCCGGGCTGCTGGCGTTCCGCGCCGTGAACACCCTGGACGCGATGGTGGGGCACAAGTCGCCCCGCTACCTGCGCTACGGCTGGGCCTCCGCCCGGCTGGACGACCTCGCCGGCTGGCCCGGGGCCCGGCTGACGGCCCTCGCCGCCGTGGCCGCCGGCCCCGACCGGCGGGGAGCCGTACGGGCCTGGCGCGCGGACGCCGCAGCCCACCCCAGCCCCAACGCCGGCCCGGTCGAGGCCTCCTTCGCCGGGGCGCTCGGCGTCCGGCTGGGCGGGACCCTCTCCTACGCGGGACGGGTGGAGCACCGGGCCGTGCTCAACGGGGAGCGGGGGCGGCCGGTGGAGGTCGCGGACATCGAGCGGGCGGTACGGCTGTCGCGGCGGGTGACCTGGCTGGCGCTGGGCACCTGCGTGGCGGTCCGCTGCGCCGTGGCCGCCGCGGCGAAGGCCACGACGAAGACCGCGAGGACCACCGCGAGGACCACCGCGATGACGACCGCGAAGACGACAAGGGGACTGGCATGAGCGGCACACGGCGCGGCGGCGGACTGCTGGTCGCGGGGACGACCTCCGACGCGGGCAAGAGCGTCGTCACGGCGGGCATCTGCCGCTGGCTCGCCCGCCAGGGCGTGAAGGTGGCCCCGTTCAAGGCGCAGAACATGTCGCTGAACTCCTTCGTGACCCGCGAGGGCGCCGAGATCGGCCGCGCGCAGGCCATGCAGGCGCAGGCCGCCCGGGTGGAGCCGACCGCCCTGATGAACCCGGTCCTGCTCAAGCCGGGCAGCGACCGCAGCAGCCAGGTGGTGCTGCTGGGCAAGCCGGTGGGCGAGATGAGCGCCCGCGGCTACCACGGCGGGCGGCAGGAACAGCTGCTCGGGATCGTCACGGACTGCCTGGAACAGCTGCGGGGCACGTATGACGCCGTGATCTGCGAAGGGGCGGGCAGTCCGGCCGAGATCAACCTGCGCCGGACGGACATCGTGAACATGGGTATCGCGCGGGCCGCGCGCTTCCCGGTGGTGGTCGTCGGCGACATCGACCGGGGCGGGGTCTTCGCCTCCTTCTTCGGGACGACGGCACTGCTGTCGCCCGAGGACCAGTCGCTGATCGCCGGCTACGTGGTCAACAAGTTCCGCGGTGACGTGTCCCTGCTGGAGCCGGGCATGGAGATGCTGCGGTCCCTCACCGGGCGGGCGACGTACGGCGTGCTGCCCTTCCGGCACGGGCTGGGCATCGACGAGGAGGACGGGCTGCGGGTCTCCCTGCGCGGCGCGGTCCGCGAGTCGGTCGTCGCCCCGCCGATCGGGGAGGACGTGCTGCGGGTCGCGGTGTGCGCGGTGCCGCTGATGTCGAACTTCACCGACGTGGACGCGCTCGCGGCGGAACCGGGCGTGGTCGTGCGGTTCGTGGACCGGGCCGAGGAACTGGCCGACGCGGACCTGGTCGTCGTACCGGGCACGCGCGGCACGGTGAAGGCGCTGGAGTGGCTGCGGGAGCGGGGGCTGGCCGACGCGCTGGCCCGGCGCGCCGCGGAGGGGCGCCCGGTCCTGGGCATCTGCGGCGGGTTCCAGGCGCTCGGCGAGCACATCGAGGACGAGGTCGAGTCGAAGGCCGGCTCGGTGTCCGGGCTGGGGCTGCTGCCGGTGCGCGTGCGCTTCGCCGTCGAGAAGACCCTGGCCCGGCCGGCCGGTACGGCGCTGGGCGAGGAGGTCTCGGGCTACGAGATCCACCACGGCGTGGCCGAGGTCCTGGGCGGCGAGCCGTTCCTGGACGGCTGCCGGGTGGGATCGGTGTGGGGCACGCACTGGCACGGCTCGCTGGAGTCGGACGGCTTCCGCCGGGCGTTCCTGCGGGAGGTGGCGGCGGCTGCCGGGCGCCGCTTCGTGCCGGCGCCGGACACGTCGTTCGCCGCCCTGCGGGAGGAGCAGCTGGACCTCCTCGGCGACCTGATCGAGGAACACGCCGACACCGCTGCGCTGCTGGCGTTGATCGAGTCCGGCGCCCCGTCCGGGCTCCCGTTCCTCCCCCCGGGCGCCCCGTGACGGCGGCCCGGGCCCTGCGGGGCTGCTCCCCTACCCTCCCCCGGACTCCGTCCGGGGGGACCCCCACTTCCCCCGTTCCCAGGGGCTCCGCCCCTGACCCCGTTCCGTGCGCTGCGCGCCCGGTGCGCTCAAGCGCCGCGCGGGCTGGATCCATCCAGCCCCGCCTGGGGGTACCCCCGGACGGAGTCCGGGGGAGTTCGAGGCGCGGGGGTCCGGGGGCGGAGCCCCCGGGAAACGGAGAAAGGGCGGGGCGGGGAGAAGCTCCGCGCAGCGGCACCCCCGCCCCCGGCCACCGCACCACCACCCCCGACAGCCCGCGCAAGCACACCCGCACAGGAGGAGTGAGCACCCCATGAGCACCCCCTACCCGTTCACCGCAGTCGTCGGCCAAGCCGACCTGCGGCTGGCGCTCCTGCTCAACGCCGTGAGCCCGGCGGTCGGCGGTGTGCTCGTGCGTGGTGAGAAGGGCACCGCCAAGTCCACCGCCGTCCGTGCGCTGTCCGCCCTGCTCCCCCACGTGGACGTCGTCCCCGGCTGCCGGTTCTCCTGCGCGCCCGCCGCGCCGGACCCGGCCTGCCCGGACGGCCCGCACGAGAGCGGCCCCGGCGCCGACCGGCCCGCGCGGATGGTCGAACTGCCCGTCGGGGCCTCCGAGGACCGCCTCGTCGGCGCCCTCGACATCGAACGCGCCCTCGCCGAGGGCGTGAAGGCCTTCGAGCCGGGCCTGCTGGCCGACGCGCACCGCGGGATCCTCTACGTGGACGAGGTCAACCTCCTCCACGACCACCTGATCGACCTCCTCCTCGACGCGGCCGCGATGGGCGCCTCGTACGTGGAGCGCGAGGGCGTCTCCGTGCGCCACGCCGCCCGCTTCCTCCTCGTCGGCACCATGAACCCCGAGGAGGGCGAGCTGCGCCCGCAGCTCCTCGACCGGTTCGGGCTGACCGTCGAGGTCGCGGCCTCCCGGGAGCCCGCGCAGCGCGTCGAGGTGGTGCGCCGCCGGCTCGCGTACGAGGACGACCCCGCGGGCTTCGCGGCCCGCTGGGCCGGGGACGAGAGCGAGGTGCGGGCCCGGGTGGTGGCCGCGCGGGCGCTGCTCCCGCAGGTGACCCTCGGGGACACCGCGCTGCTGCAGATCGCCGCCACCTGCGCCGGCTTCGAGGTGGACGGCATGCGCGCCGACATCGTGATGGCCCGTACGGCGACCGCCCTGGCGGCCTGGGCCGGGCGGACCTCCGTCCTGAAGGAGGACGTCCGGCAGGCGGCGCTGCTGGCGCTGCCGCACCGCCGTCGCCGCAACCCGTTCGACGCGCCCGGACTGGACGAGGACAAGCTCGACGAGATCCTGGACGGGTTCCCCGACGAGGAGCCGGAGCCCGACCCCGACCCGGAGCCGGAGGGCCCGGACGACAACGGCGGCGGGGACGGCGGCAATGGCGGAGGGGACGGCGGCGGGGTGCCCCCGCAAGGCGGCGGCCCGGAGACCGGGCACGCTCCCGACACCCCGCAGGAGGCCCCCGAAGCCCAGCCCTCCGCCCCCCAGGGCGGAGCGGGCGGGGCCGAGCAGGCCGCCGTGGCGGCCGCCGAGCCGTTCCGCACCAAGATGCTCAGCGTTCCCGGCCTGGGTGAGGGCGCGGCCGGCCGGCGCTCGCGGGCCCGTACCGCGCACGGCCGCACCACCGGCGCCCAGCGCCCCCGGGGCCAGCTGACGAAGCTGCACCTGGCGGCCACCGTGCACGCCGCCGCCCCGCACCAGAAGGCCCGCGGCCGCTCCGGCCCAGGCCTCGTCGTGCGCAAGGACGACCTGCGGCAGGCGACCCGGGAGGGCCGCGAGGGCAACCTCGTGCTGTTCTGCGTCGACGCCTCCGGCTCGATGGCCGCCCGGCAGCGCATGGGCGCGGTCAAGGGCGCGGTGCTGTCGCTGCTGCTGGACGCCTACCAGCGGCGGGACAAGGTCGGTCTGATCACCTTCCGCGGGGCCGGTGCCGAACTGGCGCTGCCGCCCACCTCCTCGGTGGACGCGGCCGCGGCCCGGCTGGAGAAGCTGCCGACCGGCGGCCGCACCCCGCTCGGCCCAGGCCTGCTCAAGGCCCGCGAGGTGCTGCGCATCGAGCGGCTGCGGGACCCCTCCCGGCGTCCGCTGCTGGTGGTCGTCACCGACGGACGGGCCACCTCGGCCGGGGCCGTCGGCGGCGACCCGCGCGAGCTGTCGGGGCGCAGCGCCCGGCTGCTGGCCGCCGAGGGCGTCACCTCGGTGGTCGTGGACTGCGAGTCCGGGCCGGTCCGGCTGGGGCTCGCGGGGGCGCTGGCCGCCGATCTGGGCGCGCCCGCCGTGACCCTCGACGGGCTGCGGGCGGACTCGCTGACCGGACTCGTCAAGAACGTACGTACCGCAGTGACCCACACTGCGTCACTCAACAGCGTCTCCAGGAGGGCCGCCTAATGCCGCAGGGACAGCCGACCGTCGTTCCCGACGACGGGCTCACGACGCGTCAGCGCCGCAACCGTCCGCTCGTCTTCGTCCACACCGGCCCGGGCAAGGGCAAGTCGACGGCGGCGTTCGGGCTGGCCCTGCGCGCCTGGAACCAGGGCTGGCCGATCGGGGTGTTCCAGTTCGTCAAGTCGGCGAAGTGGAAGGTCGGCGAGGAGAACGCGCTGAAGGTGCTGGGCGCCTCCGGTGAGGGCGGCTCCGTCGTCTGGCACAAGATGGGCGAGGGCTGGTCCTGGGTCCAGCGCGACGCGCAGCTCGACAACGAGCAGGCGGCGAAGGAGGGCTGGGAGCAGGTCAAGCGCGACCTGGCCGCCGAGACGCACAAGCTGTACGTACTGGACGAGTTCGCGTACCCGATGCACTGGGGCTGGATCGACGTGGACGAGGTGATCGAGGTGCTCCGGAACCGGCCCGGCACCCAGCACGTGGTCATCACCGGCCGCAACGCCCCCGAAAAGCTGCTGGAGTTCGCGGACCTGGTCACCGAGATGACCAAGGTCAAGCACCCCATGGACGCCGGCCAGAAGGGCCAGAAGGGCATCGAGTGGTGACCTCGTCCAGCGTGCCGCGGCTGGTCGTCGCCGCGCCGTCCTCCGGCAGCGGCAAGACCACCGTGGCGACGGGCCTGATGGCGGCCTTCGCGGAGCGCGGCCTGGCCGTGTCCCCGCACAAGGCCGGGCCCGACTACATCGACCCCGGCTACCACGCACTGGCCACCGGCCGGCCGGGGCGCAACCTCGACGCGTTCATGTGCGGTCCGGAGCTGGTGGCCCCGTTGTTCGCGCACGGGGCCGCCGGGTGCGACCTCGCGGTGGTCGAAGGCGTGATGGGGCTCTACGACGGGGCCGCGGGGCGGGGCGAGCTGGCGTCGACGGCGCAGGTGGCGAAGCTGCTGCGGGCGCCGGTGGTGCTGGTGGTCGACGCCTCCTCCCAGTCCCGGTCCGTGGCGGCGCTGGTGCACGGCTTCGCCTCGTTCGACCCCCAGGTGCGCCTCGGCGGGGTGATCCTGAACAAGGTGGGCTCGGACCGGCACGAGGCCATGCTCCGGGAGGCCCTGGAGGAGGCCGGGACGCCGGTCCTCGGCGTACTGCGGCGCGCGCCGCAGGTGGCGACCCCGTCCCGGCACCTGGGCCTGGTCCCGGTGGCGGAACGGCGGGCCGACGCGCTGGAGGCGGTGGCCGCGCTGGCGGAGCAGGTCCGCGCGGGCTGCGACCTGGACGCCCTGATGGCGCTGGCGCGCACGGCTCCGCCGCTGGCCTGCGAGGCGTGGTCGCCCGGGGCGGCCGCGGCCGGCGCGGCCGTGTCCGGGGCGGCCGCGTCTGGGGCGGCCGTGTCTGGGGCGGCCGCGGCCGGGGGGAACGGCCGTCCGGTGATCGCCGTCGCGGGTGGCCCCGCGTTCACGTTCTCGTACGCCGAGCACGCCGAGCTGCTGCGCGCCGCCGGTGCGGAGGTGGTCACCTTCGACCCGCTCCGCGACGAGGCGCTTCCCGAGGGCACGAGCGGGCTTGTGATCGGCGGCGGGTTCCCCGAGGTGTACGCCCCGGAGCTGTCGGCGAACGAGCCGCTGCGCGCGGCCGTCGCCGCCTTCGCCGCGGCCGGCGGGCCGGTCGCGGCGGAGTGTGCCGGTCTGCTGTACCTGGCGCGGTCCCTGGACGGGAAGCCCATGTGCGGGGTGCTCGACGCCGACGCCCGGATGTCGGAGCGGCTGACGCTCGGCTACCGGGAGGCGGTGGCGGTGTCGGACAGCCCGCTCGCGGCGGCCGGTACCCGGCTGCGGGGCCACGAGTTCCACCGGACGGTGGTCGAGCCGGGTGCCGGGGCGGCCCCGGCCTGGGGGTTCACGCATCCCGAGCGCCGCGTCGAGGGCTTCGTCCGGGGCGGCGTGCACGCCAGCTACCTGCACACGCACTGGGCGGCGCAGCCGTCCGTGGCGTCCCGGTTCGCGGCGGCCGCGGCGGCGGCCCCGCCGGCCCGTCCGTGATCTGGAACGGGACCGGCCGCTCAGTCCGCGAGGCCGACCACCAGCCAGATCCCGGCCACCCCGCCCACCGTGCACAGCAGCGTGGACAGGGCGGGGTGTTCGTGGTGCGCTTCGGGCAGGATCTCGGCGGCCGCCAGGTACAGCAGGGCTCCGCCGAAGAAACCGAGGTAGGCCCCGAGGGGTTCCTCCGGAAGGGTGAACAGCGCGGTGGACGCGGCGCCCACGACGGGTGCCGCGGCGTCCGCGAAGAGCATCATCAGCGCCTTGCGGCGGGCGTTCCCGTACAGCGTGGTGAGGGTGTACGTGTTGAACCCGTCGGCGAAGTCGTGGGTGATGACGGCCAGCGCGACGGCCACGCCCATGCCGCCGCCCACCTGGAAGGCGACGCCGAGGGCCACCCCGTCGGCGAGGCTGTGGCCGACCATGGCCGCGGCGGCGGTGAGCCCGACCTGCGGGGCGCGGGCCCCGTGGTCGTGCCCGTGACCTGTGCCGTTGCTCCCGCCGTGGGCGGCCTGCCGCACGGCGAGCAGGCGTTCCACCAGATGGGCGACGAGGAACCCCGCGACGAAGAGCAGCAGGGCGAGCGGAACCCCGAAGATCTCCTCGCCGGCGGCGTGCAGGGCCTCCGGGAGCAGGTCCAGGCCCACGACGCCGAGCATCAGCCCGCCGGCCAGGCCGAGGACCAGGTGGCGCCGGTCGGTGACGCGTTGCGCCGTCCAGCCGCCCGCCAGCGTCATCAGGAACGCGCCCAGAGCCACGATCACCGCCATGTGCCCCTGGATACCGACTGGCGGCGCCGCCCGCACTTCCGCCGCGCGGGGGACGGGCGCCACCGTGATGACGACAGACGACAGACGACGGACACCAGTACGGAGGGAGGACCCCGGTGGGCGAGTACGTGACGCGGCTGGTGGTCGGGGTGGGCGGACGCGCGGGGGTTTCCGTCGCGGAGGTCTGCGCGCTGGTCGAGGAGACCCTGCGCGGGGCCGGGCTGTCCGCCGGGGCGGTGACGGCGCTGGCCACGGTGGACTCGAAGACCCTGGAGCCCGGGATCGCGGGTGCGGCGGAACGTTTCGGCGTGCCGTTGGTGGGCTATCCCGCCGAGGAGCTCGCGCGGGTCCGGGTCCCGCACCCTTCGCCGGCCGTGCGCGAGGCGGCCGGGACCGCCTCGGTGGCGGAGGCGGCGGCGCTGGCGGGCGGCGGGGAGCTGCTGGTGCCCAAGCGGCGTTCGGTGGCGGCGACCTGCGCGGTGGCCAGCGCCGAGGAGCACGACCTGCGCCACCACGGGGACGCGGAGGTGGCCGACGCGGGCGGGGCGCTCGTGGACCTCGCGGTGAACGTACGGTCGGACACGCCGCCGGAGTGGCTCAAGCAGCGCATCGCCGCCTCCCTCGGGGACCTCGCGGCCTACCCGGACGGCCGGGCGGCCCGGGCGGCGGTGGCGCGGCGGCACGGGCTGCCGGTCGAGCGGGTCCTGCTGACGGCGGGGGCGGCGGAGGCGTTCGTGCTGATCGCGCGGGCGCTGGACGCCGAGCGGCCGGTGGTGGTGCACCCGCAGTTCACCGAGCCGGAGGCGGCCCTGCGGGACGCCGGGCACCGGGTCGAGCGGGTGCTGCTGCGGCCCGAGGACGGGTTCCGGCTGGACCCGGCGGCGGTGCCGGAGGAGGCGGACCTGGTGGTGGTGGGCAACCCCACCAACCCGACGTCGGTCCTGCACCCGGCGGCGACACTGGCCGCGCTGGCCCGGCCGGGGCGGACCCTGGTGGTGGACGAGGCCTTCATGGACGCCGTCCCGGGCGAACGGGAGGCGCTGGCCGGGCGGACGGACGTGCCGGGCCTGGTGGTGCTGCGGAGCCTGACGAAGACGTGGGGGCTGGCGGGGCTGCGGATCGGCTACGTGCTGGCCGAGCCGGAGGTGATCGCCAAGCTGGCGGCGGCGCAGCCGCTGTGGCCGGTGTCCACGCCGGCGCTGGTGGCGGCAGAGGCCTGTGTGGCGCCGGAGGCGCTGGCGGAGGCGGAGGCTGCGGCCCGGCGGATCGCGGTGGACCGGGCGCACCTGCTGGCGGGGCTGGCGGAGTTCGAGGAGGTCACGGTCTCGGGGGAGGCGGAGGGACCGTTCGTGCTGATCCGCGTCCCCGGCGCGGCGGAGGTCCGCACCCGTCTGCGGGCACTGGGCTTCGCGGTGCGGCGGGGGGACACCTTCCCGGGCCTGGACGCCTCGTGGCTCCGCCTGGCCGTCCGCGACCGAGCGACAACGGGCCGCCTCCTCCAGGCCCTGGACCACGCCCTCGCCCTGACCGCCCCGTGACGTGCCCCCGCGGGGCGGGACCGGACGGTCCCGCTGCGCGGAGCCGTCTCCCCGCCCCGCCCTCCCTCCGTTCCCCGGGGCCGGCCCCGGACCCCGCGCCTCAACCGCCAGGGGCGGGGCGGGATCTTGGCACGGCCCGGCGGCCGCCCGCGGCTGACCGCCCGCAGCTGACCGCCCGCAGCTGACCGCCCGCGGCTGACCGCCCGCGGCTGACCGCCCGCGGCTGACCGCCCGCGGCTGACCGCCCGCGGCTGACCGCCCGCGCGGGCTGGATCTGCCGCGGAGCGGCGTATCCAGCCCGCGCGGCGATTGAGCGCACCGGGCGCGGAGCGCACGGAACGGGGTCAGGGGCGGAGCCCCTGGGAACGGGCGAAGGGCGGGGAGGGGCAGCAGCACCCCGCAGGGGCATCGCAGGGGCACCGCAGGCGGCCGGCCAAGGCCACGCCTAGCATGGCGGCGGCAGCAAACCATCGACGGGGGACGGTACATGAGGGCGGCAACGCGGATAACCACGGCGCTGGTGGCCGTGGGAGTGATCGGCGGCGGGGTGTACGCGGTACCCCGGCTGCTGGACAAGGGGGCCGCCACCACCGAGCAGCGGCTCCAGGCCAAGCCCCCCGGCGGCAAGGCCATCCCCGGTGCCGCCCCGTTCACCCTCGTCGCGACAGGCGACATCATCCCGTACCCGTCGATCATCCAGCGGGCCGCGGACGACGCGGGCGGCACGCCCGGCGACTACGACTTCCGCAAGATACTCGCCGGCGTCAAACCCATCGTCTCCGCCGCCGACCTGGCGATATGCCACCACGAGATACCGTACGGAAAGCCCGGCGGCCCCTACACCGGCTACCCCGCCTTCAAGGCCCCGCACCAACTGGCCGACGCCCTCAAGGACGCCGGGTACGACAGTTGCTCCACCGCCTCCAACCACAGCCTCGACGACGGGTTCGACGGGCTCTCCCGCACCCTCGACCACCTCGACCGGGTCGGCCTCAAGCACGTCGGTTCCGCCCGCCGCGCCGAGGAGGCCACGGCCCCGGCGCTGCTCTCGGCCGGCGGGGCGAAGGTCGCCCAGTTGGACTACACCTACGGCACCAACGGCATACCGCTGCCGGCCGGCAAGCCCTGGGCCGTCAACCTGATCGACCAGGCCCGGATCATCGCCGACGCCCGCGCGGCCCGGGCGGCCGGCGCGCACGTCGTCGTCCTCAGCGTCCACTGGGGCACCGAGTGGCAGGCCGCCCCCGACCAGCAGCAGAAGGACCTGGCGCAGGCGCTGACCGCCTCGCGCGGGGCCGACGGGCTCCCCGACATCGATCTGATCATCGGCACGCACAACCACGTCCCGCAGCCGTACGAGAAGGTCAACGGCACCTGGGTCGTCTACGGCATGGGCGACCAGATCGCCAGCTTCTACGAGGCCGAGAAGGCGCGCGGCAACATGTCGTCCATCCCCCGCTTCACCTTCGCCCCGGCGGCCGCGCACCCGGGCCGCTGGGAGGTGGTGAAGGCCGAATACCTCACGCAGTACTCCGACATGGGGCCGCCGTTCCGCGTCGTCTGCGCCTCCTGCGCGGCAGGGGACGGAGGCGAAGGCGGGGCGTCGGCCGCCAAGCGGGCCGAGTACGCCCGGGTGGACAAGGAGGTCACCGCGGCCGTGACCTCGCGGGGCGCGGCCGGCCAGGGCCTGACGCACGCGACCCGCTGACCGGGCCGCGTCCGGGGTCAGGAGCTGCGGCCGCGCCGGGTCAGCACGAGCGCGCCCGCGCCGACGCCGAGCAGGAGCAGCGCGCCGCCCGCGACCCACGGGGTGACCGAACCGGCCCCGGTCTCGGCGAGGTTGCCGCTCTGCGTGGAGCTCGCCAGGACGGTCTGGGGCTTGGCGTCCGGCTTGGCGTCCGGCTTCGCGTCCGGCTTCGCGGCGGGTGTCGCGGCCGTCTTCGGGGACTCGCAGTGCGCCTCCGCCAGGACCACCTCTCCGTCGACCTGGGCCACGTTGAGGTTCAGCGGGTTCACCGACACCTTGAGGCGGAGCGCGGCCGCCGCGGCGGTGGTGGAGGTGGTCTGCGTGCCGGAGAGCTCCAGGGAGACCGAGCCGACGCCCGGGACCTCGACCTTGGTGGGACCGCCTGCGGTCAGGGTGACCTTCTTGCCGAGGGCGGTGACGGTGCCCAGGACGTCGGAGGTGGCGACCGGCTTCCCGCCCGCCGCGCAGTCGGCCTTGGAGGTGACCTTCTCGACCTCGACGAGGGAGAGCGCGGGCAGGCCCGGGACGTGGACGCGGGCGTGGGCGAGGTTCGCCTCGGCGCGGGAGCCGCTGCGGTCGGCGGTCGCCTTGGCGGTGGCGACGTCCGCCGTGAGCACGTTCACCGGCCGGCCCTGCTCGGCCCCGTCGAGGGTCACGGTGAGGGCCGTCTTCTCGGCCGAGGCCGGGGCGCTGACCTCGTTGAGGGTGGCCTTCAGCGGGACGTCCACGGCCTTGTTGAGGAGGCCCACGTCCAGTCCGGTCCGCAGGACGACGGCACCGGAGGTGCCCTGGCCGCCGCCGCTGCCGCGCGCTGCCGTCCGTGGCGAGGGCGGGCGGTGCGGCGAGCAGGGCCACCGCTCCCGTGGCGAGCAGGACGGCCGCGGGCAGGCGGAAGGTGTTGCTGTTCAAGGTGGTGGAACCCCCGGGGAGATGGGTGCCGTCGCGGGCACCCATGGGGGACATCGCGCGCGCCGACGGCTTCGACGCTCGAAATCTTTACGCACTGTGAGTGAACAGGCGGCCACCTGACGTGAGTTCACTCCAACGGGTGGTTTCCATGCATGTATTCGATTAGTGGCGCCTCATACGGCACACGAGTTCCCTCGCGTCCCGCCCTCGCCGGCGGAACGCTGGTTTTCGGACAGCGATAACGACCGATGGGACCGCCGCGTTACGACGCGTCAACTCCGTGCCGCCGAAGCGCCGTTGCGGATCAGGCGCGGACCCTACCGTTCACGACCACGCGCTCCGGCCGTGCCAGCACCCGTACGTCCTCGCGCGGGTCGGAACCGTAGACCACCAGGTCGGCCGGGGCCCCCTCGGTCAGGCCTGGCCTGCCCAGCCATTCGCGGGCCGCCCAGGCCGTCGCCGAGAGGGCGTCGAGCGGGGGGATGCCCGCCTTCACCAGCTCCTGCACCTCGGCGGCGACCAGGCCGTGCGGCAGGGAGCCGCCCGCGTCCGTGCCGACGTACACCCCGATGCCCGCGTCCCAGGCCGCGCGGACGGTGTCGTAGCGCCGCTCGTGGAGCCTGCGCATGTGCGCCGACCAGCGGGGGAACTTGGCCTCGCCGCCCGCCGCCAGCTTGGGAAAGGTCGCGATGTTGACGAGCGTGGGGACGATGGCGACGCCGCGCTCCGCGAACAGCGGGATGGTGTCCTCGGTCAGCCCGGTGGCGTGCTCGATGCAGTCGATGCCCGCCTCCACGAGGTCGCGCAGCGAGTCCTCCGCGAAGCAGTGCGCGGTGACCCGGGCGCCCAGCCGGTGCGCCTCGGCGATGGCCGCCTCCACCTCGGCGCGCGGCCAGCAGGCCGTCAGGTCCCCCGCCTCGCGGTCGATCCAGTCGCCGACGAGCTTGACCCAGCCGTCGCCGCGCCGGGCTTCGCGGGCGACGTACTCGACCAGTTGCGGCGGCTCGATCTCGTGCGCGTAGTTGCGGATGTAGCGGCGGGTGCGGGCGATGTGCCGGCCCGCCCGGATGACCTTCGGAAGGTCCTCGCGGTCGTCGATCCAGCGGGTGTCGGAGGGTGAGCCCGCGTCGCGGATGAGGAGGGTGCCGGCGTCCCGGTCGGTGAGGGCCTGCGCCTCGGCGGTGGCGGCGTCGACCGGGCCGTGGGCGTCGAGGCCGACGTGGCAGTGGGCGTCGACCAGGCCGGGCAGGACCCAGCCGGTGACGGTGGTGACCTCGCGGGCGGCGGCCGGCCGCTCGTAGGTGACCCGTCCCCCGACGACCCAGAGCTCGTCGTGGACCTCGTGGGGCCCGGCGAGCACGCGTCCCTTCACATGGAGCACACCGCTGTGATCACTCATGTCCGCACTGTACGTGCGCCCTGGGTAGGCTCGGCCGGTGACCCCGGACGAAGAGAGCACCGCCGTGACCCACCCCCTGCTGGACCTTCCGCCGCTGACCGCCGGGCGTTTCGCCGCCATCGAGCGGGGCGTCGCACGGCTGCTGGACACCCGGCAGGACGTGGTGATCACCCAGGGCGAAGCGCTGCTGCCGCTGGAGGGCTGCATCCGCTCGGGGGCGCGGCCGGGTTCGACGGCGCTGAACGTCGTCACCGGCCCGTACGGGACCACGTTCGGCAACTGGCTGCGCGACGCGGGGGCGAAGGTGGTGGACCTGGCGGTGCCCTTCGACACGGCGGTGAGCGGGGAGCAGGTGGCCCGCGCCCTGGAGGAGCACCCGGAGATCGACTTCGTCTCGCTGGTGCACGCCGAGGCGGCCACCGGGAACACCAACCCGGTCGCGGAGATCGGCGAGGCCGTACGGGCGCACGGGGCGCTGTTCATGCTGGACGCGGTGGCCTCGGTGGGCGCCGAGCCGTTGCTGCCGGACGCCTGGGGCGTCGACCTGTGCGTGATCGGCGGGCAGAAGGCGATGGGCGGCCCGGCGGGGGTCTCGGCGGTGTCGGTGAGCGAGCGGGCGTGGGAGCGGTTCGCGGCCAACCCGGCCGCGCCCCGGCGCTCGTACCTCTCCCTGCTGGACTGGAAGGAGCGCTGGATAGACGGGGGCCGCAAGACGCTGCTGCACGCCCCGGCGCAGCTGGAGATGCTGGCGCTGGAGGCGTGCCTGGACCGGATCGAGGAGGAGGGCCTGGCGGGCGTCCTCGGCCGGCACGCGGCGGCGGCCCGGGCCACCCGGGCGGGCGCGGCCGCGCTCGGCCTGGCCCCGTGGGTCGGGGACCCGGCGCAGGCGGCCCCGGTGGCGACGACGCTGCGGGTGCCGGACGCCGCGCGCGTGGTGGCCGGGGCCCTGGCCGCGGACCCGTCGGTTCCGCTGGCGGCGGGGGGCGGGGCGCTGGCGCAGGAGATGGTCCGGGTCAACCACTACGGCCCGGCGGCCTCCCCGGAGGCGGTCGCGGCATCCCTGCGCGCCCTGGCGTCGGCCCTGTCGCTGCCGCCGGAGGCAGCGGTGCAAGCGGCCTCGGCGGCCTGGTAGCGGAGCCTCCGCAGGGCGGACCGCTGGGCGGTCGGGCCGACGTGCCGACCGAGCCGGGCGAACCCGCTCCGGGCGAACCGCGCTGCCAGACCGGGCCGGGCCGAGTGAACCGGGCCGCGCCGGGCGGGCGGCGCCGGGCGGGCGGCGCCGGGCGGGCCGGGCGTCGGGGCTGCCCGGCGGTCGGGCCGTGTGGACCGGGCCGCGCCGGGCGGGCCGCGCCGGGCGGGCCGGGCGTCGGGGCTGCTCGGCGGTCGGGCCGGGCGGCCGCCCGCGGGCCCCGGCGGCAGGCCCTCGGGCCGCCCCCCTCAGCCGGCCAGTACGTCCAGCAGGCGGTCCACGTCCGCCTCGGTGTTGTAGAGGTGGAACGAGGCCCGCAGGGCTCCCTCGCGGGCGGAGGTGTGGATCCCGGCGGCGCCCAGGGCGGGCTGCCGGTGGGCCAGGCCCGGGACGGAGACGATGGCGGCGTCCCCGGGGACGGGCTCGTGCCCGAGGCGGGCGAGCCCGGCCCGGTAGCGGGCGGCCAGGGCGGTGTCGTGCGCGTGGACGGCCTCGACGCCGATCCGCTCCAGCAGGGCCAGGGACGGCTCGGCGGCGTAGTACGGGAGGAAGGCCGCGGACTCGTCGAAACGGCGGGCGTCGCCCGCCAGTTGCCGCATCGGGCCGTAGACCGCGTCCCATTTGGACTCCGCCGCCACCCAGCCCGCGTGCAGCGGCGTCAGCCCGGCCTGGGCCTCCTGCGAGACGGTCAGGTACGAGGCGCCGCGGCCGCCGAGCAGCCACTTGTAGCCGCCGGTGACCGTGTACTCGTACGGCGAGGCGTCGAAGGGCAGCCAGCCGGCGGCCTGGGTGGCGTCCACGAGCATCCGCGCCCCGTGCGCGGAGGCCGCCGCGCGGACGGCGGCGAGGTCCGCCGTCCGGCCGTCGGCGGACTGTACGGCGGACAGCGCGACCAGGGCGGTGTCCGGGCGGACGGCTTCGGCGAGGGTGTCCAGCGGGGCGAAGCGGACCTTGAGGTCGCCGCGCAGCACGAAGGGGTTCATCACGGAGGCGAAGTCCCGCTCGGGCACGAGGACTTCGGCACCGGCGGGCAGGGACGCCGCGATCAGGCCGACGTGGGTGGCGACGGACGATCCGATGGCGACGCGGCGCGGGTCGACGGACACCAGCCGGGCGAAGGAGGCCCGCACCCGCTCGACGAGGTCGAAGTCCCCCGCCCCGGCGGGCAGTCCGGCTCCGGCGGCTTCGGCCAGCTCCCGTACCGCGGCGACGGCGGACCGCGGGAGCACCCCGGCGCCGGCGGTGTTGAGGTAGGTGGTGGAGTGCGCGAACTCGGCGGCGCACGCCAGGGACAGTCCGGACAGCGGAGGAAGATCCATACCGTCCACTGTGCGCGAGGATCACCCCAAAGTCCATTGCCGGGTTTTACTCACCATACCCAAGCAATGCTTATGCTTTCCGCCGCGGGGCGCCCGGCACGTGAGTACGCGGGCGCCCGGCGGGGTCCGGGGTCAGGCCTCGGGTCAGACCTGGGGGACGGCGCAGGAGCCGTCCGGCTCGCAGGCCTCCGCGCCGGGGGCCGATTCGGGGAGCTCTCGGCCGGCCCAGGCCTGCTCCAGGGCCTTGGTGAACACCTCGGCGGGCTGCCCGCCGGAGATGCCGTAGCGGCGGTCGAGGACGAAGAACGGGACGGCGTTGGCGCCCAGTTCGGCCGCCTCGCGCTCGTCCGCGCGGACCTCGGCGGCGTAGGCGGAGTCGTCGGCGAGGACCGCGCGGGCCTCCGCCTCGTCCAGCCCGGCCTCCACCGCGAGGGCGAGCAGCACCTCCGCGTCGAACACCGACCGCTCCTCGGCGAAGTTCGCCCGGAAGGCGAGGTCGAGGAGCTCCACCTGGCGGCCGCGGGCGGCGGCCAGGTGGAGGAGGCGGTGGATGTCGAAGGTGTTGCCGTGGTCACGGCCGTCGGTCCGGTACTCCAGCCCCTCGGCGCGGGCGCTCGCGGCGACGTGCTCCTCCATGCCGCGGGCCTCCTCGAGAGTGCGGCCGTACTTGCGGGCCAGCATCTCCAGGACGGGGGCGGTCACGCCCTTGGCGCTGTGGGGGTCGAGTTCGAAGGAACGGTAGACGACCTCCACCTCGTCACGGTGCGCGAACTCGGCCAGGCCCTTCGTGAAACGGGCCTTGCCGATGTAGCACCAGGGGCAGGCGATGTCGCTCCAGATCTCGACGCGCATGATCCTTCTTCTCTCCGGATTCCGGTGGGGGGTTCGGGCCGGCCCGGGCGGGGTTCCGCCGGACGAAACGGTTTGAGCTTCAACCATTCGCCGTCCCGTCTCATTCCCCGGACCCTTCCCCCACCTCCAGCCACAGGGTGCGGTGGGAGCCGGAGGGGGCGGCCGAGGGGTCGGGGCGCCAGCCGTGGGAGGCGTAGAAGGCCTGGGCGCGGAGGTTGTGTTCGTAGACCTCCAGGCGGACCCGTTCGACGCCGGCCCGGCGCCAGGCGGTGACGCAGGCGGCGTGCAGGGCGGCTCCGGTGCCCCGGCGCCAGTGGACGGGGTCCACGTGCAGCTGGGTGAGGGTGGTCTGGCCGTCGGCGGTGAGGAAGGCGGCGACCCCGGTGATCTGCCCGTCCCGCTCGGCGCAGAACACCCGGCCCTCGGCCTCCGTCCGTCTCACCGCGCGGGACCAGCCCTCGCGGCAGCGGGCCAGCTCGGTCTCGCCCGCGTAGGCCTGCTCGGGTATGCGCCCCCGGTAGTAGGTGGCGCGCGCCCGGGTGTGCAGGGCGGCGATGGCGTCCAGATCTTCGAGGAGTGCGGTCCTGATCATGGGAAAAGGAACGCGCCGGGAACCCCGTCGGTTCCCGGCGCGGACGGCTCCCTCAGGCGGTGGCTACTTCTTCAGCCACGCCGCCATCATCTTCTGCGCGATCGGGGCGGCCAGCTTGCCGCCGCCGATCTCGGAGCGGTCGGTGTCCGAGTTCTCGATCATGACGGCGACGGCGATCTGCTTGCCGCCTGCCTTGCCGTAGGAGGTGAACCAGGCGAGGGGCGGGATGTTGTTGTTCACGCCGCGCTGGGCGGTGCCCGTCTTGCCGCCGACCTCGGCGCCCGCCACCTGCGCGGGCTTGCCGCCGCCCTCGGTGGCGACGGTGCGCATGGCGTCCTGGAGCATCGAGGCGGTCCTGGGGCTCATCACCTGCTGGGTCTTCGGCTCCTTGAAGCTCTCCAGCACGGTGCCGCCGGAGTCCGTCACCTCCGAGACCATGTGCGGAGCGGCGAGCTTGCCGCCGTTCTCGATGGCGGAGGTCACCATGGCCATCTGCAGCGGGGTGGCCTGGACGTCGAACTGGCCGATACCCGTCTGCGCGACCTGGTCGACGGACAGCTTCTTCGTCGGGTACTTGCTCGGCGGGTTGGTGCGGACCGGGGTGTCGATCTGCGTGTTGAAGCCGAGCTTCTCCGCCATGGCCCGCATCTTGTCCTGGCCGAGCTTGGAGGCCAGCTCGGCGAAGACGTTGTTGCAGGACAGCCGGAGGGCGGTGCGGGCGGAGGCGTTGTTGCAGGCCTCGTCGCCCGCCTCGCTGGGCAGCTTCGTCCGGGTGCCGGGGATCGTGTAGTTGCCGGGGACGCCGGTCGGCTGGTCGATGCTGGAGACCACGCCGTTCTCGATCGCCGCGGCCAGGGTCACCAGCTTGAAGGTGGAGCCGGGGGCCTGGGGCTTGCGCAGCGCCACGTTCTCCATGGCCTTGCCCTTGTCGGCGGACAGCTCGTCCCAGGCGGCCTGGTCGCCGGCCCCCGAGATCCGGCCCGGGTCGTAGGAGGGGTTGTTGACCACGGCGAGGATCTCGCCGGTCGACGGGTCCATGGCCACGGCGGCGCCCTGCTTGCCGTCGAGGGCGTCGTAGGCGGCCTTCTGGACGTCCTTGTCGATGGTGGTCAGGACGTTGCCCGGGGCGGCGCGCTTGTTGGTGAGGACGTCCATCACCGTCTTCAGCCGGCTGTCCGAGCCGTTGAGCACGTTCTTGTAGACGCCCTCCAGCATGCTGGTGCCGAAGGCCTGGGAGCTGTAGCCGGTGATCGGGGCGTACAGGGGGCCGTCCGTGTAGGTGCGCTTGTAGCCGAAGTCCTTGCCGCCCGTCTTCTCCGATCCGGTGATCGCCGTTCCGCCCACGATGATGTTGCCCAGCGGGTTCTCGTACTGCCCGATGAGGTTGCGGCGGTTGTTCTTGTTGTCTGCGAGGGCCTGGCCTTGGTACGCCTGCACCCAGGTGACCCGCACCAAAAGGGCCAGCACCAGAAGCAGACAGAAGACCGACGCACGCCTGATCGTCTTGTTCATCCCCCAGAAGGACGTTCCGGCGGGCCCGTGCGTTCCGCTGCGCCCCGATTGTGGCCGGTTTCTCAGGCTCTCTTCATCAGGAAGCCCCCCTCGTAGGCGGCGATGACCGCCTGGGTACGGTCGCGGGAGCCGGTCTTGGCGAGGACGGCGGCCACATGCGTCTTGACCGTCTGCAGGCCCACCCCCAGGTGCCCGCTCATCTCGTGGTTGGACAGTCCGGTGGCCATCAGGCGCAGGACGTCGGCCTCCCGGTCCGTGAGCCGGGCGGCCCAGGCCGGGGGTGCGGGCGGGGCCGCGGAGGTGTGGGCGGCGGCCAGGGTGCGGACGGCCGCCGGGAAGAGCAGGGAGTCCCCGCGGGCGACCAGCCGGACCGCGCCGATGAGCTCTTCGGGATCGGCGCGCTTGAGGAGGAAACCGGACGCGCCCGCGCGCAGCGCGTCGTAGACGTAGGCGTCGTTCTCGAAGGTGGTGACGACCACGATCCTGGGCGGGTCGGCCATGGTGGCGAGGATCTGCTCCGTGGCCCGGATGCCGTCGATCTCGGGCATCCGCACGTCCATCAGGACGACGTCGGGGGCCAGGGAGCGCACCAGGGAGACGGCCTCTGCGCCGGTGGCGGCCTCGCCGACCACCTCCAGCCCGGCTTCGGCGTCGAGGATGACCCGCAGGGCGGTGCGCACCATCCGCTCGTCGTCGGCGATGACCACGCGCAGCGGCGGCCGGCTCATCGGCCTCCTCCCGAGCCCGGGGCGGGGGTGCCGAGCGGCAGGACCGCCCGCAGCCGCCAGTCCTCCCCGAGGGGTCCGGCCTCGACGCGACCGCCGAGCAGGGCGGCCCGTTCGGCGGCGCCGCGCAGCCCGCGGCCTCCCCTGCTGCGCGCTCCTCCGCCGTCGTGGGCGGGCGGGGCCTGGGCGGGCGGGTTGGTCATGGTGATCTCCAGTTCGCGGGAGCCGTCGGACGTGTGGACGCGGATCAGCAGGCTGACGGGGCCCGCGCCGTGGCGCAGGGCGTTGCTCAGGCCTTCCTGGACGATCCGGTACGCCTCGCGGGAGGCGATCGCCGGGAGCTGCGCCCAGTCCCCCGCCGGGCCGGGGTCCTGCTCGACCGTCAGGACCGTGCCGCCGGCCCGGGTGCGGGCGAGCAGCCCGTCGAGGTCGCCGGCCAGGGTCGGGGCGGGCATGGCGTCGGCCCGGGCCGGGTCCCCGTCCCGGAGCAGGCCGAGGACCGCGTCCAGCTCGCCGACGGTGCGCCGGGTGGTCTCCTCGATCGCGGCCAGCGCCTCGCGGACGAACGCCGGGTCGCTGTCGAGCACCCGCCGGGCCGCCCCCGCCTGGAGGGTGACGGCGCTGAGGGCGTGCCCCACGGCGTCGTGCAGTTCGCGGGCCAGCCGGTTGCGCACCGCCAGGTCGGCGGCCCGTTCCTCGGCGGCGGCCAGCCGGTCCTCCGCGGTCGGCCCGAGGAGCACGGGCGCGAGCCGGGCCAGCAGCGCCCCCGCACCGGCGCAGACGGCGGCGAGCGCGGCCAGCAGCACGACCCCGGTGAGCGGGGAGAGGTAGGGCTCCGCCTCCTCGCTGAACCAGGCCGTGCCCGAGGCCGAGGCGCGCAGGGCCCCGGAGAACGGCATGACGATCAGCACCACGCCCATGGGCGGTACCGCCAGGCTCATCCCGCTGACCACCGCCCCGATGCCCAGGTGCAGGGTCCACCAGGCCGAGGCCCGCCGGCGGGCCGCCCAGGAACGGGCCGGGCCGTCCGCCAGCCGGTCCCCCGGCACCGCGGCCATGGTCCGGGCGGCGGTCGCCGACAGCGGCCGGACCAGTCCGAACAGCCCGGTCAGGGCGACCAGCGGCAGGGAGGCCGCGTAGGAGAGCAGGGTCAGCGGGAGGGAGGCCAGCGCGTTGACCCCGCCGGCCGCCGCGCCCACCACCACATCGGTGAGCAGGAAGTAGGGCATGAGCAGGGCCCCGCCGAGTACCAGGTGTACCCACCGCAGCCGGGCCCGCCGTCCCAGCAGCAGCCCGGGCCGGCGCCGTACCGCCGCGGACAACGCCCCGGCCGCCCGGCCCCCGCCGAAGCCGCGCACACCGCCGCTCACGGCCCTCCCCCCTCGTTCCGTTTCCCCGCCGCCGTTTCCCGCCGCCGTTTCACCGCGCCGCCGGCTCGGCGTCCGCCGGCTGTGCCCGCCCCGTCGGGTCAGCCCTCCCCCCGGGCGCGGAGGTGGCGGACGAGCACCACCCCGGCCAGCAGTCCGGTGATCATCTGGTCAGCGTAGGTCAGGAAGAAGCCGGTGGTGGACGGTTCGCCCTCACCGAGGTTGACCCCCAGGACGGCTATCAGGGTCCACGCCCCCCAGCTCAGCGCCGCCGACCCGCCGATCCAGGTCAGGGCCAGCGGCCACCGCGCCGGACGCGCCCCGCCCCGGGCCAGCATCAGCGCCCCGGCCGCGGCGGCGAAGGCGCACAGCGCATGTACCCCGGACACCACGCGCGCGTCCGCCGAGTACGCCGCGGCCCGCTCGGCGGGCAGCCACCCGGTTCCGCCGAAGGCCCAGTACAGCTGCACCGCTCCCGCCACGGCGCCCGCCAGTGCCGCGGCTCCCGCCGCCACCCCCGTGGGCGACGGGAGCCTCCCCCAGCCTCCGGCCGGGGGGACCCCCAGCCCGAGCGCCCCCTGCAGCCTCCGGCCCCAGCGCTCCCGCGCGTAGGGGACGAACAGTCCGGCCAGGGCGATCGCCTGGATGATGAAGCCGCTGTAGACGACGGCGAACACCCAGGCGTCGAGGAAGGGTTCACGGGCCGCCCCGGCCGCCTCGCCGGCGCCCGCGCCCAGAGCCTTGACCAGGAGCTGGGCCGGGTATCCCAGGACGATCGGGGTGAGCAGCCCGGTGGCGGCGAAGACCGGCACGGTCAGCAGCGGGCCGGGCACGCGCAGCCCCCACGGGCGGGTGAGCACCAGCACGAGGAGGATCACGCAGGCGTCCATCGCGACGGTGACCGCGTTGGCCACGGTCAGGGCCGTCCCGCCCTTCAGCAGGATGCTGCCCTCCGGTATCCCCGCCCGGCTCCCGGCCAGCCAGGCGGCCTTGAGGGTCAGGTACGGCAGGGTGGCCGCCAGGGCCGTGGCCCGCAGGATCCGCCGTCCGGTCCCCAGACGGGGTACGGACGGCCGCGTCGTGCTCATCGGATGCGTCACATGGACGGCTCGCGTGCTCATGGGTCAACGGTCCCGTGCGCGCCGCCGCGCCACCTCCCCCACGAAGGTGAACCGCCTCCCCCGCGCGGGGGAGGAACTGCCGCCTCCACCGCCTCACATGCGCCGCGTCACCACCGACAGCCGGTCCCGCGCCTCGAACAGGGCCGCCTTGATCGTCCGCTCGTGGTCCTCCGTCAGCCGGGCCACCGGCACCGAGCAGCTCACCGCGTCCCTGGCCGGCGTCCGGTACGGGACGGCCACCCCGAAGCAGCGCAGCCCGAGCGTGTTCTCCTCCCGGTCCACGGCGTAGCCCTGCTCCCGCACCAGCGCCAGCTCCTCCACCAGCCGTTCCCGGTCGGTGATGGTGTGCTCGGTGACGGCCTCGAGCCGCTTGGGGAGCATCCGGCGCACCTCCTCGTCGGTGTGCGTGGCCAGCAGCGCCTTCCCGAGGGCGGTGGAGTGGACGGGCAGCCGCCGTCCGACCCGGGTGAAGGGGCGCAGGTAGTGCCGCGACGGCCGGGTGGCGAGGTAGACGACGCTGGTCCCGTCGAGGCGGGCCAGGTGGATGGTCTCGGTGGTGTCGTCGGAGAGCCGGTCCAGGCTGGGCCGGGCGGCCGCGACCACCTCGTCCCCGTCGATGTACGAGCTGCCGACGAGCAGGGCCCGGACGCCGATGCCGTAGCGGGTGCCGGTGGCGTCCGTCTCGACCCAGCCCAGGTTCACCAGGGTGCGCAGCAGCATGTAGAGGCTGGACTTGGGCAGGGAGAGGTCGCTCTGGATGTCGGCGAGGCTGTGCAGTCCCGGGTGGGCCGCGAAGTGCTCCAGCAGCAGGACGGTGCGCACCGCGGACTTCACGGGCGGCGCCGCGGCGGGGGGTCCCGCCTCGGCCGTGTCGGCTGTCGTCATGCGCCTGCTTCCCCTCTGGTCGGCCCGATCGCCTCTTGTCACCCGGTGGACGCGGAACCTAGAGTCCGCAGCAGAAGTGATCATTCATTCACCGGAACGGCGTTCAGAATACTGAACGATCCGGGGAGGAGCGGGCCATGACGGCGAATCCAGTCTGGAGTGTGGACCCCCGCACCGGGAAGCAGCGCGGACGGGTTGCGGCGGAGGCCACAGCCACGGACGTGGACCGGGCCGTGCGCGCGGCCCACGCCGCACGCGGCGCCCTGGCGGACGCGGGCACCCGCGCCGCCTTCCTGCGGGCCGCCGCCGACCTGCTCGACGGGGCCGCCGCCCGGGTCGTGGAGGCCGCCGACGCCGAGACGGCGCTGGGCGGCGCCCGCCTCACCGGCGAGCTCGCCCGCACCACCGGCCAGCTGCGTGCCTTCGCCGACGTGGTCGAGGAGGGCGCCTACCTCGACGTCCGGATCGACCGGGCCGATCCCTCCCTCACCCCGCCGCGCCCCGAACTGCGCCGCTACAAGGTGCCGCTGGGGGTGGTCGCCGTCTACGCCGCCTCCAACTTCCCGCTCGCCTTCTCCGTGCCCGGCGGGGACACCGCGAGCGCCCTGGCGGCCGGCTGCCCGGTCGTGGTCAAGGCCCACCCGGACCACCCGGCCACCTCCGAACTGTGCGGGGAGCTGCTGCGCCGGGCGGCCTCGGCGAGCGGGCTGCCGGCGGACGTGGTGACGGTGGTCCACGGGTTCGACGCCGGTCTGGAGCTGATCCGCCACCCGCTGGTCTCCGCCGCCGGGTTCACCGGTTCCATCCGGGGCGGGCGGGCCCTGTTCGACGCGGCCGCCGCCCGTCCGGTGCCCATCCCCTTCCACGGCGAGCTCGGCTCCCTGAACCCGGTCGTGGTCACCCCGGCGGCCGCGGCCGAGCGCGCCGAGGAGATCGGTTCCGGACTCGCCGCCTCCGTGACCCTGGGCGTCGGCCAGTTCTGCGTGAAGCCCGGCCTGGTCCTGGTTCCCGAGGGCGCGGACGGAGACCTGCTCACCGGCGCGCTCGCCAAGCAGCTCGGGCAGACCGGTCCGGGGGTGCTGCTCGACCACCGGATGCGGGACGGCTTCATCGCCGGGGTCCGCGAACGCGGCGCCCTCCCCGGGGTCACCGCCCCCGTCACCCCCGGGTCCGGCGGGGAGCACACCGTCGGCGCGGGGTATCTGGAGGTCGCGGCGGCGCGCCTGCTGGAGGGCGGCCCGTACGACCTGCTCCTGGAGGAGTGCTTCGGCCCGGTGACCGTCGTCGTCCGCTACTCCGGAGCGGACGAGGCCGCCGCCGTGCTGGGCCGGCTCGGCGGCAACCTGAGCGCCACCCTCCAGCTGTCACGGGCCGAGACCGAAGGCGCCCCGGGCCCGGCCGCCGCGCTGATCGCGCAGGCCACGGGGCTGGCGGGGCGGATCGTGGTGAACGGCTGGCCCACCGGCGTCGCGGTGGCCCCGGCCCAGCACCACGGCGGGCCCTACCCGGCGGCCACCTCGCACTCCACCTCCGTCGGCGGCACGGCGATCGAGCGCTGGCTGCGCCCGGTGGCGTACCAGTCGGTGCCGGACCCGCTGCTCCCGCCGGAGCTGCGCGAGGGCAACCCGCTGGGCCTGCCGCGCCGGGTCACCGGCGCCTGAAATCCCGCCGAGGGTAAGGGAACGGCAAAGCGCCGCCGGTCGTTCTCCCGGCATGACCGCTATGACCCCTGGTTCCAACCTGCCGCTCAACACCACCCGCGTGACGGTGGACGTGGCTGCTCCGGTACGGCTCGACGTGTCGGGCCTGCTGCTCGCGGCGGACGGCAAGGTGCGTTCCGACGCCGACTTCATCTTCTACAACCAGCCCACCGGGCCCGGCGTCAGCTACCGGTCCGGCGGCGGCGCGGCGCCGGACTCGATCACCGTGGACACGGGTGCGCTGCCGCCCGGTATCGAGCGGATCGTGGTCACGGCCAGCCCGGACGCCGCGGGGCAGAGCTTCCAGGGCATCGAGCCCACCGCCACCGTGCGGGACGCGGCCGGCGGCGCGGTGATCGCCACCTTCACCCCGCCCCGGCTCGGGGCGGAGACCGCCCTGGTGGTCGTGGAGGTGTACCAGCGCGGCGGAGTGTGGAAGGTGCGCGCGGTCGGCCAGGGGTACGCCAACGGGCTGGCGGGCATCGCCACCGACTTCGGGGTCTCCGTCGACGAGGAGCCGGCCGCCCCCGCAGCGGTCGCGCCGCCGGCTCCGGCCCCCGTCGCCGCCCCGCCCATGCCCTCGGCGCCCCCGCCGGCCCCCTCCGCGCCCCCGGCCCCCGCCCCGGCCTCGGGGAAGATCAACCTGGACAAGGGCCGGGTCAGTCTCCAGAAGAACCAGACCGTCTCCCTCGTCAAGGGCGGCCGCCCGCTGCTCTCGCAGGTCAAGATGGGCCTCGGCTGGGAGCCCGCGTTCGGCGGCCGCGACATCGACCTCGACGCGTCCGTCATCGCCTACGGCCCGCAGCGCAACTTCGTCGACGCCTGCTACTTCGGCAAGCTGTCCATCCTGGGCGGCTCGGTCAAGCACTCGGGCGACAACCTGACGGGTGAGGGCGCCGGGGACGACGAGGTGATCGTCGTGGACCTCGGCCGGCTGCCCGCCGAGATCAGCGGGCTGGTCTTCACGGTCAACTCCTTCTCCGGCCAGAAGTTCACCGAGGTCGCCAAGGCCTACTGCCGGCTCATCGACGCGGCGACCGACGAGGAGCTCGTGCGCTTCGACCTGACCGGCGCCGAACCCCAGACCGGCGTCATGATGGCCAAGCTGATCCGGCAGTTCTCCGGCGAATGGGAGATGACCGCCATGGGCGACTTTGTGAAGTCCCGCACAGTGCGCGGGATGGTCAAGCCGGCCGCCGAGTCACTCTGAGCAGGTGGGCGGGCATATGCAGCCGCCGGTCAGCCGGGCCGTCGCGGCCCGGGTGACCGATGCCACGCGTAATCCGGAGGTGGCTGTCAGTGTCCGCCCGTAGCCTTGGAGGCATGCAGACTTCACTCCAGCCCGCGGGTCCCGCGCGCCCGTCCGCCGCCGAGGCGAACGAGGCGATACGGCACCTCGTCGAGACCTGGGCGGACGGGGAGTGGCCCTCGGAGGCGTACGAGTTCCTCCTGGAGGAGTGGGCCGCGGCCTCCCGCGCGGAGATGGCCACGGCCCAGTAGGGCCAACGGAAAGAACCCCCGGGGAAGAACCCCCGCGGCGGGGGCGCCGGCCCGGTCAGCGCGGGGAGCGCCGCCACGGCCCGGTGATCGCCAGCATGATGCCCGGCTCCTGGATGTTGGCGTACAGGGTGCGCCCGTCCGGGGAGAAGCAGACCCCGGTGAACTCCGAGTACTCGGGCTTCTCGGGCGTGCCGATGTTCAGCTCGTTGCGCGCCAGCGGGTAGACGCGGCCCGACTCGGTGGCCCCGAGCAGGTGCTGCAGCCCGTTGCCGTCCTCGGCGATGACCAGGCCCCCGTACGGGGAGACGGTGATGTTGTCGGGGCCGTCGTAGCCGCCCTCGGCCCCGGGGTCGGCGTTCACCCCGATGAGGACGACGAGGCGGATCGTGCGCCGCTTGGGGTCGTAGAACCACACCTGCCCGTCGTGCGCGGCACCCGGGCTCTCCTCTCGCGCGTAGGAGGAGACGAAGTAGGCGCCGCCGTCGGCCCACCACATGCCCTCCAGCTTGCGCGCCCGCGTGACGGCGCCCGCCGCGAACTGCTTGCGCACCGACAGGCTCCGCGCGTCGCGGTCGGTGACCTCCACCCAGTCGACCCCGTACACGGTCCCGGTCTTGGTGGCGCGCGAGAGGTCGTCCACGAACTGCCCCGCCTTGTCGAAGCACTTGGCGGCCGCCAGCACCCCGGCACCGTCGGCGAGCGTGCGCAGCCGCCCGCGCCCGTGCCGGAAGCCCTGCGGCGGGGTCCAGCGGTAGAGCAGCCCGTTGGGGCCGGAGGCGTCCTCGGTCAGGTAGGCGTGGCCCTGGCGCGGGTCGATGACGACGGCCTCGTGCGCGTACCGCCCGAAGGCCTTGACGGGCCGCGGGTCGCGGTTGGCCCGGCGGTCGTGGGGGTCCACCTCGAAGACGTAGCCGTGGTCCTTGGTCATGCCGTTCTTGCCGGCCAGGTCCTCGGTCTCCTCGCAGGTCAGCCAGGTGCCCCACGGGGTGGCTCCGCCCGCGCAGTTGGTCGAGGTGCCGGCGATGCCCACCCATTCGGCGACCTCGCCGCCGCGGCGGACCTCGACGACCGTGCAGCCGCCGGACGCGGCCGGGTCGTAGACGAGCCCTTCGGTCAGCGGGACGGGGTGGGCCCAGGCCGCCCGCGGCCCCTTCAGCTCGTGGTTGTTGACGAGGAGGGTGACGCCGCGGGCCCCCTCGAAGGCGGCGGTGCCGTCGTGGTTGGAGGGGGTGCTCTCACCCGATTCGAGGGTGGTGACACCGCTGCGGGTGATGACGCGGTAGCCGAACCCGGCGGGCAGCGCGAGCAGTCCGGCCGGGTCCGGCAGGAGCGGGCCGTAGCCGGGGACGCCCGGGCGGCCGTGCCCCTGCGCCGCGTCGGCCGCGCCGGGACCCGGGTCGTCTGCGGCCAGTGCCCCGGGGGCGGTGGCGAGGGCGGCCACCGTTCCGGTGAGGGCGACGCCCGCACCGGCGAGGGCGGTGCGGGCGGTGAAGTCTCTGCGGCTGAGGGGCATCGGGTCTCCTGGGGTGGGGAGGTGGTGCGCCTGACGTACGGTCGTCGGCGCACACGCTCCCGGCCGCACGTGAACGGCGGCTGAACTACCCGCGAACGCGGACCGGCCCCTTGCCGCCGGCCGGAATGGCGAACTCCGGCCAGAGGAAAGGCTTGTTGCGGCCCCCGCCCAGGCCCGCCGCCCGGCGCTCGTCCCTCCTCCGCCCGGCCTCCCCCGGGCCTGCACCCGGCCCGTCCCGGGTCAGGACCGGCGGGACCGGGCCTTGAACGCGGCCTTCCGGGCCTCCTTCGCGGCCTTCTTGTCCGGATGCAGCCGCCCCACGGCCTCCAGCACGTGGGCCGTCGCGGGGTGCTCGACCCGCCACACCTGGTCGAAGAAGCCGGCATGGTGCTCCGTCAGGCTCCGCATCAGCAGGGGCAGCTCCTCGGTCTCCCCGTCGGCGGCGAGCTGCGCCGCGATGGTGTCCACCGTCAGCCAGAACACCATCTCCTGGTCCGGGGCCGGCACGTCCGCCGCCCCGTGCTCCGCCAGCCAGACCCGGGCCAGGCCGCCCAGCTGCGCGTCGTCCAGCACGGCCCGCACCGCCGGTTCGGCCTCCGGCCCGGCGGGGATGAGGGCCTGCTGGCAGCGCAGCCGGCGCAGCGGCGCGGCCTCGTCGTCGCCGCGGGCGGCGGCCAGCAGTTCGGCGGCGGCCTCGGGCAGGTCCCGCCCGGCCAGCCACTGTTCGATCTCGGCCTGCGCGGCGTCCTCGGGGTAGTAGGACACGGCGTCGAGCAGCGCGTCGGCCCCCTTGCCCGCCAGCTCCCCGATGGCGGGAGCCTCGACCCCGGCCTCCAGCATGCGGGCGCGGATCCCGTACAGCCCGAGCGGGGTCAGGCGGACCATCCCGTAGCGGGTGATGTCCTCTTCCTCCTCCGCCCTGCTCGGGCCGCCGGCGTCGGCGAGGTCGTCGGCGAGGTCGTCGGCCTCCGCCATCAGGGCCTCGTCGACGGGCTGGTAGTCGACCAGCCCGATCGGCTCCAGCTGCCGGAACTGGTCGTCCAGACGCATCATCGCGTCCGAGACCTGCTCCAGGACGGCGTCGGACGGCTCCCCCATGTCGTCCGACATGATCATCGAGGCGGCGAGCACGGGCAGCGGCACCCGGCCGTCAGCCGGGGCGCCCTCGGAGACGCTGAGCAGGTAGAGGCTGGCGAGCACCCCGTCGAGGAAGTCCGCCTCGCGCTGCGGGTTCCAGTCGAGCCGGTCGAAGTCGATGTCGCCGCCCGCGTCCATGGCGTCGACCAGGTCGTCCAGGTCGGGCACGGCGGCGTCCGCGAGGACCGTGTCCAGGGCCGCCAGCCACAGGTCGAGCACGTCGGCGGGTGCGCCTGTGGCCAGCAGCGGGAGGTCCTCGCCGGGGGCGGCCGTGCCGTACTCGGGTTCGGCGCCGTCCGCGCCGTCCCCGCCGTCCTCCTCCGGCTCCGTCACGTCGACCAGGCCGGTGTCCACGGCCACCCGCCAGGCCTGGCTCGCGTGGGCCGGGGAGTCCTCGTCGGCGGGATCGAGGCCGAGCACCTCGGCGGCCGCCGGCAGCTGGTCGGCGACGAGTTCGCCGCCCACGTCGACGCGGGTGCCGGGTCCGGCCCAGCGGGCCAGGCGTACGGCTCGGGCGAACAGCGGGGCGACGAGGGCGTCGCGGGCCAGCTCCGCATCGGAGTGCAGCCGTACCGGCGGCAGCGTGGAGTGCGGCTCTGCGGACATGGGGTGGTTCTCCTCGGACGGGCGCGCGCGGGACGGGCGGGGCGAATCAGGACGGAGCGAATTGGACGGAGTGGAACGGAACGGAACGGACGAGCGGAACGGACGAGCGGAACGGAGCGGAACGCAACCGCAGTGGCCGGAGGCGGTCACGGAAGGACCGTCAGACCGGGTGCGGCGACCCAGCGTAGACGCATCCGCAGCTCCCCCGGCGGAGCGGAACCGTCAGTTCATCCCACAGTCAGCTGTCGTATTTCCTGGAGACCTTGACAACTTTGCTGGTCACGCAGGACATTGACGCGCGTAGACGTTAAGGGACCGTCAAATCCCACCCCCCGCTTCTTCCTCCACACACCGGAGTTCCCTCACATGCGCTCATCGCATCCTCGTTCCGCCGCCGTCGCCGCCCTCGTCGCCGCCGCGCTGGCCTCCGGCCTGCTCGCGGGCACGGCCGACGCGGCCGAAGGCGCCGTGTCCGCCGATCCGGTACGCATCCACGACATCCAGGGCACCACCCGGATATCGCCGCTCAACGGCAAGGCCGTCGCCGACGTGCAGGGCATCGTCACGGGAGTGCGCACCTACGGCTCGCGCGGTTTCTGGATCCAGGACCCCGACGCCGACGACAACCCCGCCACCAGCGAGGGCGTCTTCGTCTTCACCGGCTCCGTCCCGACCGTGGCCGTCGGCGACGCCGTCAAGGTCTCGGGCACGGTCGGGGAGTACGTCCCCGGCGGGGCCTCCTCCGGCAACCAGTCGGTCACCCAGATCGCCAAGCCCACCGTGACCGTGCTCTCCTCCGGCAACGCGCTGCCCGAGGCCACCGCCATCGACGAGTACTCCGTCCCGGCGGAGTACGCCCCGGCGGGCGACCCGGCCGCCGCCGGCAGCATCAACGGCCTGGCGCTGGAGCCCTCGCGCTACGCCCTGGACTACTACGAGTCCCTGGAGGGCATGAACGTCCGCATAGGCAACTCGCGCGTGGTCGGCGCCACCGACCCGCACGCGGAGATGTGGGTGACGGTCAAGGGCTGGGAGAACACCCTCAAGCGCGGCGGCACGCTCTACGGCTCGTACGAGTCCCAGAACACCGGCCGCCTCCAGGTCCAGCAGCTCGCGCCGCTCGCGCAGCAGCCGTTCCCGGTGGCCAACGTCGGCGACAGGCTGACCGGCACCACCGAGGGCCCCCTGGACTTCAACCAGTTCGGCGGCTACACCCTGGTGGCCCGCACGCTCGGCACGGTCAAGGCGGGCACCCTCGCCCCCGAGAAGACCAAGGCCCAGCAGCCGGGCGAGCTCGCGGTGGCCACGTACAACGTGGAGAACCTCGACCCGTCCGACCCGCAGGAGAAGTTCGACAACCTGGCCAAGGCGGTCGTCCAGAACCTGGCCTCGCCCGACATCGTGGCCCTGGAGGAGATCCAGGACGACAACGGCGCCAAGAACGACGGGACCGTCTCGGCCGAGGAGACCATCAAGAAGTTCACCGCGGCCATCGTCGCGGCGGGCGGCCCGGCCTACCAGTGGCGGTCCATCAGCCCGGAGAACAACAAGGACGGCGGCGAGCCCGGCGGCAACATCCGCCAGGTGTTCCTCTTCAACCCCGCCCGGGTCTCCTTCACCGACCGCGCGGCGGGCGACGCGCTGACCGCGACCGGCGTGACGAAGGAGAACGGCAAGGCCGCCCTGACCCACTCCCCCGGCCGGATCGACCCGGCGAACCCGGCGTGGGCCGACAGCCGCAAGCCGCTGGCCGGCGAGTTCGTCTTCCGCGGCCGCACGGTCTTCGTGATCGCCAACCACTTCAGCTCCAAGGGCGGCGACGAGGGCCTGACCTCGCAGCACCAGCCTCCGGTGCGCTCGTCCGAGGCCAAGCGGCTGCTCCAGGCGCAGGCGGTGAACACCTTCGTCAAGCAGATCCTCGCGACCGACAAGAACGCGGACGTCCTCGCCCTCGGCGACATCAACGACTTCGAGTTCTCGAACACGGCGAAGGCGCTGGAGGACGGCGGGGCCCTGTTCTCGGCGATCAAGTCGCTGCCGAAGGCGGAACGTTACTCCTACGTCTACCAGGGCAACGCGCAGGTGCTGGACCAGATCCTGGTCAGCCCGGCGGTCAAGAACTACGCGTACGACAGTGTGCACATCAACGCCGAGTTCTCGGCCCAGAACAGCGACCACGACCCGCAGGTGCTGCGCTTCCGCCCGTAACACCCGCGAGGAGGGGCCCGGCCGCCGCCACGGCCGGGCCCCTCTGCCACACTCCGGCCCATGATCTTCCGTACCGCCACCCGCCAGGACCTGCCCGCCGTACTCGCCCTGCTGGCCGACGAGGGGCGGGTCACCGATCCGGCCTCGGTCACGGTCGGCGAGGCGCACGAGCGGGCCTTCGCCGCCATCGAAGCGGACCCGCGCAACGAGGTGCTGGTCCTGACGGACGGGGAGGCGGTCCTCGGCTGCCTCCAGCTGACGTACGTCCCGGGTCTGGGCCAGGGCGGCCGGGAGCGGGCACTGGTGGAGGCCGTACGCATCCGCGCCGACCGGCGCGGCGGGGGCCTGGGCGCGGAGCTGATGCAGCTGGCCGCGGAGCGGGCCCGCGCACGCGGCTGCGCCCTGGTCCAGCTGACCAGCAACAAGAGGCGCGCGGACGCGCACCGCTTCTACGAACGGCTCGGCTACGCCCGCAGCCACGAGGGCTTCAAGCTGCGCCTGGAGCCCTGAGCGGACCCCTGCCCGGGGGGCCCGGGAGGTTGGGGGCTTTCGGCCCTGGCGTGACGCTGGACACACCGCTGCCCATATCGGCCGGTTGTGGTGTTGAGTGTCCCTCACGCCCGATCTTGTCCCTGTTGTACGTTGCACCGCCCGCATCCTGGAGGCCGTGTGTTCCCCTCCATCTCCCCCGCCCAGGAAATCGGCCTCGCCGTCCTGTTCGTGGCCGCCCTCGTCTGGGTGCTCGGCCTGAGCCACATGCTGTGGGACATCCGCTTCCACCACCCGGAGCCGGACGCCTACGAGGGCCTGCCGGTCATCCCGTCCCAGCGCACGGCGGCCACGCACCCGATGGAATCGGTGGAGCTGACGCCGGCGGAGCAGCAGGCGTTCGCCGGGCTGGTGCGTTCCTTCCCGCAGGGCTGAACACCGGGCCGGACCCTCGGTTGCGGCCCCGGTCGGCTACGCCGATAGTGGGAGGGGAGGCCGCACCGTGACGGGCAGCCCGCCGGCGGCCCGCCCCCGCGGCGCCGGAGCGAGCGTGGAGCCGACCGCCGTTCATGCGCCCCCGCCCCCTTTTCCCATCTCCTCCCCCGTGCTGGAGGGAGCATCCCCATGCGCAAGAACACTCGGGCACGCCGTTTCCTGACGTCCTCCGCCGTCTGCGCCGCCGGAGGACTCATGCTGCTGCCCGCTCCCGCGATGGCGCGGCCGGCGGCGGCCGGCACGCCGGCAGGGCCGATACAAGGCATCTTCCAGATCGTCAACCGGCAGACCGACAAGTGCGCCACCGTCGCGGGCGGGACCTCGATCGACAACAACGTGCCGCTCGTGCAGTTCACCTGCGACGCGGACCGCTCGCGCCGCTGGCTCATCACCAACTGGGACGGCGAGTCGTACCAGATCGTCAACCGGAAGACGGCCAAGTGCATGACCGTCGCGGGCGGGACGTCCACCGAGAACAACCTGAAGCTGGTCCAGTTCGACTGCGACTCGGACCCCTCGCGCCGCTGGCGCCTCGCCAACTGGGACGGAGCGTCCTACCAGATCGTCAACCAGCAGACCGACAAGTGCGCCACCGTCGCCGGGGGCACCGCGAGCGACAACAACCGCGAGCTCGTCCAGTTCACCTGCGACAGCCACCCCTCACGCCGCTGGACCCTGCAGCCCTGACGGCGGACGGACGCACGAGTGCCCTCCCGGCGGACCGGGAGGGCACTCGGCGCTGACGGACGGGGCCGCGAGACCCCGGCGGATCAGTTGTGGCTGTGCAGGACCTCGTTGAGGCCGCCCCAGTTCGCCTTGTACGGGCGGGCCTCGACGGCGCCGGTGACCGAGTTGCGGCGGAAGAGGATGTTGTCGGCGCCGGAGAGCTCCAGGGCCTTGACGATCTGGCCGTCCGGGAGGGTCACCCGGGTGCCGGCGGTGACGTAGAGGCCGGCCTCGACCACGCACTCGTTGCCCAGCGCGATGCCGATGCCCGCCTCGGCGCCGATCAGGGTGCGCTCGCCGATCGAGATGATCTGCTTGCCGCCGCCCGAGAGGGTGCCCATGGTGGACGCGCCGCCGCCGATGTCGGAGCCGTCGCCGACGACGACGCCCGCCGAGATGCGGCCCTCGACCATGGAGGTGCCCAGGGTGCCGGCGTTGAAGTTGACGAAGCCCTCGTGCATCACGGTGGTGCCCTCGGCGAGGTGCGCGCCAAGGCGGACGCGGTCGGCGTCGGCGATGCGCACGCCCTTGGGGGCGACGTAGTCGGTCATGCGGGGGAACTTGTCGATCGAGGTGACCTGGAGGTGCAGGCCCTCGGCGCGCGCGTTCAGC
The DNA here is from genome assembly GCF_003634815.1 of Streptomyces sp. 3211.6. Taxonomy (NCBI): domain Bacteria; kingdom Bacillati; phylum Actinomycetota; class Actinomycetes; order Kitasatosporales; family Streptomycetaceae; genus Streptomyces; species Streptomyces sp. 3211.6. The sequence goes on from NZ_RBXC01000001.1 coordinate 2,151,223, forward strand.
CGGACGGTCTCGACCTGGTCGACGGGGACCGGGCCCAGCGAGGTCCAGGCCACGTTGGCCAGGAGGCCGAAGACGCCGTCCAGGTTCTGGCCGTGCGGCTTGACCAGGCGGTGGCTGAGCAGGTGCAGGCGCAGGTACGCGTCGTGCGCGTCGAGCGGCTTGTCCTCGAGGGAGGCGATCACGGTGCGGACGGCTACGACCTCGACCCCGCGGACCGCGTCCGAGCGGACGGCCTTGGCCGCGGCGGCGCCGAGGAGCTCCACGGCCTGCTCGGCGGTGAGGCGCTCGGTGCCGGCCGGGCCGGGCTCGGCGGAGAGCTCGGGGGCGGGGAACCAGGTGTCGAGGACGGTGCCGTCGGCGGCGAGGGTGGCAAGTCCGGCGGCGACGGCGCCGGTGGTACGCGTAGCAGTCATGCCCGAAACCTAACCGGCGACGGGCCGCGGCCGCGAACCGGTCTCATGTGCCGGGCGAGGTTCGTGTCGTGGCCGGCGCTGCGGACACGCCCCGGGGGTCCTCCCCGGCGGCCGCCGGGGAGGACCGTCCCTGGCGCGCCGAGAGCCGGATCAAGGTCACCCCCGCCCCGGCGGCGAGCGCCGCGCACAGCGGCCAGAGCAGCCAGGGGGCCGCCGCGTACAGGGCGCCGCCGGCCGGCGGGGCGAGGACGGTCCCGCTGACCGAGACGCCGGCGTACAGGCTCTGGAACCGCCCGACGGCGTGGGCGGGGGCCTGGTCGGCGACGTAGGCGGTGGCGGTGGTCTTGTAGAGGATCTCGCCGAGGCTGACCAGCACCATCATGGCGGCAGCGGTCACCGCGCCCGCACCGGCCACCAGCGCCGCGTACCCGGCGCCGACCAGGACCAGCCCGGTGCCGGTGACCGCGAGCGGCGGCCGGGCCCGCAGGGCGACGGCGGCGGGCAGTTCCAGCAGCAGGATCACGGCCCCGTTGAGGGCGATGACCAGCCCGAAGGCGCGTACGTCGAGGCCGTGGTCGGCGAGGAAGACCGGGAAGGTGAAGTACTGCTGCCGGTAGACGGTGTCCGTGACGAGGATCGCGCCGAGCAGCACCAGGACGGCGGGCCTCGCCCGCAGTGCGGCCCACACCCCGCCGCGGCCGCGGGCCTCGTCCGGGGCCGCGGCGGGGGTGCGGGAGGCGCCGCGCGCCGGGACGACGCGGGCGGTCCAGAGGGCGAAGAACAGGGTGCCGAGGCCGTCGCCGAGGAAGAGCCAGTCGTACGAGAGCCCGGCCGCGACCAGGGCCCCCAGCGGCGGGCCGAGGGTGAAGCCGCCGTTGGACACGCACCGCACGACGGCGTAGGCCTGCCGGCGGGCCCCCTCGGGGACGGTGACGGCCACCAGCGCGGAGTTGGCCGCCCGCACCACCCCGGAGGCGTATTGGGCCAGCGGCAGGGCGGCGTACAGCAGCGGCGTCGCCAGCAGCGGGAGGGCCATCAGGACGAGCCCGCCGAGGGCGGAGGCGGCGAGCAGCACCCGGCGGTGGCCGAAGCGGTCGCCGTACCAGCCGCCGGTGAAGTTCCCCGCCACCAAGCCGATGCCGCCGATGCCGGTGACCACGCCGGCCTGGGCGGCGCCGAGGCCGCGCGGGCCGGTCAGGTAGAGGAAGACGAAGACGAAGGTGAAGCTGACGACGGCGTTGACGAACACCCCCGCAGCCAGCAGCCACACAACCCTCGGTACGTCCTTGAACCCCTGCAGCACACCCGTGTCCCCCTTGTCGCGACCAGTCAGTTCCTTTTGGGAACGGACTATGTCAGCATGACAGCCTGGGGTCAACGGACAAAGGAGTTCCCATGGCCCAGCGCACGCACCTCGGTGACGCGGACTGCTCCATCGCCCAGGCCCTCGACGTCGTGGGCGACTGGTGGACGCTGCTGATCGTGCGCGACACCGCGCGCGGGCTGTACCGCTTCGAGGAGCTCCAGCGGGAGCTAGGGGTGTCCCGGAAGGTGCTCGCCGAGCGGCTGAAGCTGCTGGTCGAGGCCGGGGTGCTGACGCGCGAGCCGTACCAGGAGCGCCCGGTGCGGCACGAGTACCGGCTGACCCCGCGCGGGCGGGGGCTGCTGCCGGTCCTGGTGGCCCTCCAGGACTGGGGTGACACCTGGGTCCTGGGAGAGGGAGAGATGACCGCCACGACCGACGAGTCCTCGAAGGAGGCGGCACGGGTCCACGCGCTGCGCGGCACCCGGCTGCCGGAGCTGCTGCTGCCGGACCACGGCGGGGAGCTCCGCGACCCGGTGGCGGACACTCCGTTCACCGTCCTGTACTGCTTCCCCGGCGCGTACGCCCGCGCCGAGTCCTACCCGCCCGGCTGGGGCGGGATCCCGGGCGCGCGGGGCTGCACGCTGGAGTCGTGCACCTTCCGCGACCAGCTCGCGGAGTTCACCGCCGCCGGCGCCACCGTGCACGGGGTCTCGACTCAGCGGCCGGACGAGCAGCGGGAGTTCGCGGAGCAGGAGCGGCTGCGGTTCCCGCTGCTGTCGGACGCGGACCTGGGGCTGGTCACGGCCCTGCGGCTGCCGACGTTCCGCGCGGCGGGGGTGAGCCGGATCAAGCGGCTGACGCTGGTGGTGGACCGGGAGCGGATGGTGCGCGAGGTGTTCTATCCGGTCCGGGACATCGAGGCGAGCGTGTCCGCTGCGCTGGCGGCGGTTCGCTCCGCGGGGTAGCGGGGTCGGGGGCCGCCGGCGGGGCTGGATTTACGGGCGGCGGCGCCGCGTTCAGCCGGACAGCACCCGGGCCAGGATCCCGCGGGCGTACGGCTCCTCGTACGCCGCGCCCGTCAGGAGGACCTGGAGGCTGATGCCGTCCATCACCGCCACCAGGGCCCGCGCCGTGACCGGGTCGGTGTGGCCGGCCAGGGCCTCGGCCACCGCCTCGCACCACTCGGCGGCGACCGGCCGCAGTGCGGGCCGGCGCAGGGCCTCCAGGTAGAGCTCGTACTCCAGCTCCGCCCGGCCCCGGTCGGCGCCCAGCAGCTCCCCCAGCAGGCGGGCCAGCGCCCCGGCCAGGTCCTCGCCGGGGCGCAGCACCAGCGCGGGCGCGTACGCCTCGTTGGCCTGCCGCAGGGCCGCCACCAGCAGATCGTCCAGGGTCTTGAAGTGGTACGTGGTCGAGCCCAGCGGTACGTCCGCCTCCGCCGCCACGCTGCGGTGGCTCAGCCCGGCGATCCCCTTGGCCCCGACCACCCGGATCGCGGCGTCGATGATCCGTTGCCTGCGCCCGGGGTCGTACCGGCGCACCGGGGCGGCCATCAGTGGGTCGCCCCGCCCAGGTTGAGCAGGACCACCCCGCCGATGACCAGCGCGATCCCGCCGATCTTCGCGGCGGTGGCGGCCTCGCCCAGGAACACCATGCCGATCGCGGCGATGGCGGCGGTGCCGACCCCGGCCCAGATCGCGTACGCCGTGCCCACCGACATCGACTTGAGGGTCTGGGCGAGCAGGGTGAAGGCGATGGCGTAGCCCAGCAGGGTGCCCAGCGAGGGCCACAGCCTGGTGAAGCCCTCGCTGTACTTCATCGCGGTGGTTCCGGCGACCTCGGAAGCTATGGCCAGGGCAAGCAGTACGTACGGCATGCGTACGACTGTACGCATCGATGCGTACACATGTACACACGCAGCCCCCGGGACACCGGCCCGCATCGGAGCTACGGTGTCCCCACTCAGGGGACAGGGGGCCGCTCATGGCGATGCAGCAGGGGACCCACCGGGGCGGCGGCTGGCTGCCTCCCCACCGCCCGGGGCCGGGGGTCGTGCCCCTGCGCCCGCTGGGGACCTCGGACATCCTCGGCGGCGCCCTCGCCGCCCTGCGCCGCTACGGCGGCACGCTGTGCGGCGCGCTGCTGCTGGGGCAGCTGATGGCCGGGCTGCTGGTCACCGCGGCGGCCGGCGCGGCCACGCTGGCCTCGCTCAGCCCCGAGTCGGGCAGCCGGATCTTCGTGTGGACCCTGTTCCCGGCGGCGGGCCTGTTCCTGCTCTTCACCTGCGCGCTGGCCACCGCCCTGATCGCGGCCCTGCTGCGCCCGGCGGTGCTCGGCCGCCCCGTGACCGCGCCGGGGCTGCTGCGCGCCGCGCTGCCCCGCACCCCGGCGGTGCTCGGCGCCCAGCTGCTGGCCCTGCTGGCCGCGGCGGGACCCCTCGCGGCGCTGCTCGCGCTGGGGGTGCCGCCCCTGGCGGTGCTCCCCCTGCTCCCCGTCGCGCTGTGGCTCGGGGTGCTGGCCGCCCTGGCCCCGACCGCCGCCGGGTACGAGGGGCTCGGGCCGGTGGCGGCGCTGCGGCGCTCGGCGCACCTGGTGCGCGGCGCGTGGTGGCGGACCCTGGCCGTGACGGCCCCGGCGGTGGTGTTCACGGGTGCTGCGGCGTACGGGCTGCTGCTGTGGCTCGGGCTGCCGGGGGCCCTGTCGGCGCTGGTGCTGCTGCCGGCGTTCCCGCAGCTGCCGGCCGGACTGCTCTACGTGGACCGGCGGATCCGCCGCGAGCACCTCGCGGAGGCCCTGGCGACGGATCCGCGGCCGGCCGGGCCGGCCTGAGCGCGGGTCAGTTCAGCGTGAACCAGGCGGCGCGGGACTTCTTCCACTCCGGGTGCGTGAGGTCCTTGGCCTCGATGCCGTCCCCGTAGAGGTCGGCGGAGCCGTTGTCCGTGATCAGCTGGACGCGCGCGCCGGGCACCGACAGGTCCGGGACCTCGACGATGGCCTCCCAGCCGCCCGGGTCGGTGGTCGGCAGGTCGGCCCGCTTGACCGGGGCGTGGCCGGCGATCCCGTCCCACTGGTAGAGGGCGTACGGGTCGGAGTTGTCGTCGGCGGCCCAGGACCCGGCCAGGATCAGGTACTGGTCCTGCGCGTTCTTGCGGATGTCGCGGACGGACAGGCCGCCGAGGTCCAGTTCGACGGCGGAGCCGAGGACGGCCGCGGACCCGTTGGCGAGGACCTTGTCGAAGTTGGTGACGGGGACCAGGAGCGCCTTGCCGCCGGGCACCGCGGGGGCGAGCGGGGCGCGGAAGCCCACGTAGGCGGTGGTGGTCGAGCCGGGGGCGAACTCCAGGCCCTCCACGTTGAACCCGTCGATCTGCTTGGGCGCCTGGCCCGCCGCCGTGCCCGCCGCGAAGCCGTAGTGGTCGCCGTGCGCCTGGTCCCAGGCGACGAGGTCCTCGCGCAGGTGCTTGTACGAGCGCCCGTACGCGAGCTGCGTGGCCGGGCCGGAGCCGCTGACGGTGGTGGTGAACACGGTGTTGCGGGGGGCCTTGTACTCGCCGTCCTTGTTGTTGCCGAGCGATCCGGTCCAGTAGACGGTGTCGCCGATCCGGGTGGCGCCCTCGATGTCCACCTCCTTGGTGACGCCGAGCTGCGAGCTGAAGTCCCAGGTCCGCACGGGGGCGTCGGAGCGGGAACGGTCGTACAGGCGCAGCACGTTGCTCTCGTCGTCGGCGACCACGGTGAAGCCGCCGCCGACGTCCACGGCGGCCGAGGAGTCCGACGCGCCGCTGAAGTAGCGGGCGTCGGCCGGGTTCTGGACGGCGGCGGAGGCGGCGTAGGAGAGGGTCTTGGTGGCGGTCTTGCCGCCGAGCCCGGTGACCTTGACCGTCAGGTTGGTGTAGCCGCGGCCGTGGGCGGTGACGGCCAGCCGGCGCACGGCCCCGGTGCCGGTGACCGTGATGTCGCCGGTGCCGGCGACGGAGGCGTTGGTGGAGGCGGAAGCGCTGACGGTCAGGGCGGAGGCGTCGGCGCCGCTCTGCCCGACGGTGACGTTGACGGTCTGGTCGCCGACCCCGTTGACCGACCCCGACAGGTAGCCGGCGGACAGCGAGATGGTGGGGGTCCCGTAGGTGACCGCGTGCGCGGGCATGACCGTCGCGGCGACGATCAGTGCGGCGATTCCCGCGGTACTCGCGATACCGAGCTGCTTCTTCAAGGTGGCGATCCTCTCCCTCACGGCGGCGTCACACCGTGACGACCGTCGAGAAGATTCGGCCACGCCGGCCAACTTCCGGTGCACACCGTCCGTCCGCCGGAAGAACAGGGAGGGCCCCCGGCACGACCGTGCCGGGGGCCCTCCTGTGACCGCGCGGGTCAGACGTTGAAGCCGAGCGCGCGCAGCTGCTCACGGCCGTCGTCCGTGATCTTGTCCGGGCCCCACGGGGGCATCCAGACCCAGTTGATGCGCAGTTCGTTGACGATGCCCTCCGTCGCCGACTTCGCCTGGTCCTCGATGACGTCCGTCAGCGGGCAGGCCGCCGAGGTCAGGGTCATGTCGAGCGTGGCGATGTTCGCGTCGTCGATGTGGATGCCGTAGATCAGGCCCAGGTTGACGACGTCGATGCCCAGCTCGGGGTCGACCACGTCGTAGAGGGCCTCGCGGACCTCCTCCTCGGTGGCCGGCTTGATCGACGCCTCGGGCGTCGCGTTCTCGGTCATGCCGTCTTCCTCTCCGCGTCGCCCAGTACCTGGGCGGTCGCGTCCTTCCACGCCATCCAGCTCAGCAGAGCACACTTCACGCGCGCCGGATACTTGGAGACGCCGGCGAACGCGACCGCGTCCTCCAGCACCTCCTCCATCTCCTCGTCCGGCTCGATCTTGCCCTTGGACTGCATCAGCTCCAGGAACACGGCCTGGATCTTCTGCGCCTCGGTCAGCTGCTTGCCGACCAGCAGCTCGTTCAGCACGGACGCGCTGGCCTGGCTGATGGAGCAGCCCTGGCCCTCGTAGGAGACGTCGGTGAGCGTCTCCCCGTCGTACTTCACGCGCAGGGTGATCTCGTCGCCGCACGTCGGGTTGACGTGGTGCACCTCGGCGTCACCGTCGCGCAGGCCACGCCCGTGCGGGTGCTTGTAGTGGTCCAGGATCAGTTCCTGGTACATCGAATCCAGCTTCACAGCGTCCTCGTCCTCATCGCCTTCGTCAGCCGAAGAAGTTCCGTACGTGCTCCAGCCCGTCGATCAGCGCGTCGACATCGGCGGGAGAGGAGTACAGGTAGAAAGACGCCCGCGTGGTCGCCGGAATTCCGTAGCGCAGGCAGACCGGGCGCGCGCAGTGGTGTCCCACGCGGACCGCGATGCCCTGCTCGTCGAGGACCTGGCCCACGTCGTGCGGGTGGATGTCGCCGAGTACGAAGGAGATCGCGGCGCCGCGGTCCTCGGCCGTGGTGGGGCCGATGATCCGCAGGTCGGGCACCTCCTGGAGGCGCTTGACGGCGTACTCGGTGATCGCGTGCTCGTGCGCCGCGATCTTGTCCATGCCGATCGCGGTCAGGTAGTCCACGGCCGCGCCGAGGCCGACGGCCTGGGCGATCGGGGGCGTGCCCGCCTCGAACTTGTGGGGAGCCGGGGCGTACGTGGAGGAGTGCATCGAGACGGTCTCGATCATCTCGCCGCCGCCGAGGAACGGGGGCAGGTCCTCCAGGAGCTCCTGGCGGCCCCACAGGACGCCGATGCCGGTCGGGCCGCACATCTTGTGGCCGGTAAAGGCCACGAAGTCGGCACCCAGCGCCTGCACGTCCAGCGGCATGTGGGGAGCGGCCTGCGAGGCGTCGATCAGCACCAGCGCGCCGACCTCCTGCGCCCGCCGGACGATCGCGTCGACCGGGTTGACCGTGCCCAGGATGTTGGAGACCAGCGTGAAGGAGACGATCTTCGTCTTCTCCGTGATGACCTCTTCGATGTTGGACAGGTCGAGGCGGCCGTCGTCGGTGAGGCCGAACCACTTCAGCTTCGCGCCCGTGCGCTGCGCGAGCAGCTGCCACGGCACGATGTTGGAGTGGTGCTCCATCTCCGTGATGGCGATCTCGGTGTCGCGGTCGACCCGGTAGGGCTCGTCGGCCCAGCCGAGCATGTTCGCGACCAGGTTGAGCGACTCCGAGGCGTTCTTGGTGAAGATCACCTCGTCGCGGCTCGGCGCGTTGATGAAGGCGGCGACCTTGTCGCGGGCGCCCTCGTACAGCGCCGTGGCCTCCTCGGCGAGCACGTGCACGCCGCGGTGGACGTTGGCGTTGTGCTGCTCGTAGTACTCGTTCAGCGCGTCGAGCACCTGGCGCGGCTTCTGCGAAGTCGCCGCGTTGTCCAGGTAAACGATCTTCTTCCCGTCGTGGACCACACGATCCAGCAGGGGGAAGTCCTTGCGGATCGCCTCGATGTCGAGGAGGCCAGGCAGCTGTGTCACGCGGTCGCGCCACCCTTCACGTACTTGTCGTAGCCCTCGTTCTCCAGCTGGTCGGCGAGCTCGGCGCCGCCGGACTCGGCGATGCGGCCGTTCGCGAACACGTGCACGAAGTCGGGCTTGATGTAGCGCAGGATGCGCGTGTAGTGGGTGATCAGCAGGGTGCCGACCTCACCGGTCTCGCGGACGCGGTTGACGCCCTCGGAGACGATGCGCAGGGCGTCGACGTCGAGGCCGGAGTCGGTCTCGTCGAGGATCGCGATCTTCGGCTTGAGGAGCTCCAGCTGAAGGATCTCGTGGCGCTTCTTCTCACCGCCGGAGAAGCCCTCGTTGACGTTGCGCTCGGCGAAGGCCGGGTCCATCTGGAGCTGCTCCATGGCGGACTTGACCTCCTTCACCCAGGTGCGCAGCTTGGGGGCCTCGCCGCGGATGGCGGTGGCGGAGGTGCGCAGGAAGTTGGAGACCGAGACGCCGGGGACCTCGACCGGGTACTGCATGGCGAGGAAGACGCCGGCGCGGGCGCGCTCGTCGACGGACATCTCCAGGACGTCCTCGCCGTCGAGGGTCACGGTGCCACCGGTGATGGTGTACTTCGGGTGACCGGCGAGGGAGTACGCCAGAGTGGACTTGCCGGAGCCGTTGGGGCCCATGATGGCGTGCGTCTCACCCTGCTTGACCGTCAGGTCGACGCCCTTGAGGATCTCGCGGGCGCCGTTCTCGGCCTCGACGGTGACGTGCAGGTCGTGGATTTCAAGCGTTGCCATGGGTACCTCAGGACTCCTGGGTGAGGGAGACGAGCACGTCGTCCCCTTCGATCTTGACGGGGTAAACGGGGACGGGGCGCGTCGCGGGCAGACCGGAGGGCTTGCCGGTGCGCAGGTCGAAGGCCGACCCGTGCAGCCAGCACTCGATCATGCAGTCCTCGACCTCACCCTCCGAGAGCGAGACGTTCGCGTGCGAGCAGATGTCGTTGATCGCGAACACCTCCCCCTCGGTGGAGACGATGGACACCGGCGTGCCGTCGAGTTCCACCCGCTTGGGGGTGTTCTCCTCCAGCTCGCTCAGCGCACAGGCCTTGACGTACGTCATCAGACGGCCGCCGCCAGCTCGGCCTCGATCTTCGCGATCAGGCGCTCCTCGATGTCCTCGACACCGATCTGCTGGACGAGCTCGGCGAAGAAGCCGCGCACGACCAGGCGGCGGGCCTCGTCGGCCGGGATGCCGCGGGCCTGGAGGTAGAAGAGCTGTTCGTCGTCGAAGCGGCCGGTCGCCGAGGCGTGGCCGGCGCCGACGATCTCGCCCGTCTCGATCTCGAGGTTCGGCACCGAGTCGACGCGCGCGCCGTCCGTCAGGACGAGGTTGCGGTTCATCTCGTAGGTGTCGGTGCCCTCGGCGGACTTCTCGATGAGGACGTCGCCGATCCAGACCGCGTGGGCGTCCTGGCCCTGGAGCGCGCCCTTGTAGACCACGTTGGACTTGCAGTGCGGGGCGTCGTGGGTGACCAGGAGGCGGTGCTCCTGGTGCTGGCCGGCGTCCGTGAAGTACAGGCCGAGCATCTCGGCCTCGCCGCCGGGGCCCGCGTAGGTGACGCGCGGGTGCAGGCGGACGAGGTCGCCGCCGAAGGTCACGACGACGGACTTGAAGCTCGCGTCGCGGCCGATGAGGGCGTTGTGCTGCGAGGTGTGGACCGCGGTGTCGTCCCAGTCCTGGACGGACACGAAGGTCACCTTGGCGCCGTCGCCGACCAGGACGTCGACGTTGGCGGCGCGCACGCCGTCACCGGTGTGGTCGATCACGATGATCGCCTCGGAGAACGGCTTGATGTCGAAGACGGTGTGCCCGAAGGTCGTGCCGCCCTCACCGTGCAGGGCGACCCGGATGGGCTCGGCGAGCACGGTCTCCTTGGGCACGGTGACGACCGTGGCCTTGGCGAACGAGGAGAAGGCCTGGGCGGCGACGCGGTCGACGGGGGTGCCGGCCTTGCCGATCCGCTCGTCGTCGCGCTCGACGGACTCGACCGTGACGCCCTCGGGGGCGTCGATCTGGGCCTTCATGGTTCCGTTGGCGACCGCGGTGCCGTCGTGCAGGCCCTTGAGGCGGGCGAGCGGGGTGAACCGCCACTCCTCCTCGCGGCCGTGCGGGACCGGGAAGTCGGCCACGTCGAAGGACGGGGGCGCGCTCATCCGGGTGGCGACGGTGGACTCGGCGGCCACCGCGATCGCGCCGGCGGTGGTGGAGCCCGCCGGAATGTTCTGAGCCTCAGCCATGGCTGTCGTTCTGCTCTCTTCCTACGTCAAAGAATGTGCTGCGGGTGGACGGGGCGGCCGGGACTAACCGACCGAGCCCTCCATCTGCAGCTCGATCAGCCGGTTCAGCTCCAGCGCGTACTCCATCGGCAGCTCCTTGGCGATCGGCTCGACGAAGCCGCGCACGATCATCGCCATGGCCTCGAACTCGGTGAGGCCGCGCTGCATGAGGTAGAAGAGCTGGTCGTCGGAGACCTTGGAGACGGTGGCCTCGTGGCCCATCGTCACGTCGTCCTCGCGGACGTCGACGTAGGGGTAGGTGTCCGAGCGGGAGATGGTGTCGACCAGGAGCGCATCGCACAGCACGTTGGACTTGGAGCCGTGGGCGCCCTCGCCGATCTCGACGAGGCCTCGGTACGAGGTACGGCCGCCGCCCCGTGCCACCGACTTCGAGACGATGTTCGAGGAGGTGTTCGGCGCCATGTGGACCATCTTGGAGCCGGCGTCCTGGTGCTGGCCCTCGCCCGCGAAGGCGATGGACAGGGTCTCGCCCTTGGCGTGCTCGCCCATCAGGTAGACGGCCGGGTACTTCATGGTGACCTTGGAACCGATGTTGCCGTCGATCCACTCCATGGTCGCGCCCTCGTACGCCACGGCGCGCTTGGTGACCAGGTTGTAGACGTTGTTGGACCAGTTCTGGATGGTCGTGTAGCGGCAGCGGCCGCCCTTCTTGACGATGATCTCGACCACGGCGCTGTGCAGCGAGTCCGAGGAGTAGATCGGGGCGGTGCAGCCCTCGACGTAGTGGACGTAGGCGTCCTCGTCGACGATGATCAGCGTCCGCTCGAACTGGCCCATGTTCTCCGTGTTGATGCGGAAGTAGGCCTGGAGCGGGATGTCCACGTGGACACCCTTGGGGACGTAGATGAAGGAGCCGCCCGACCACACGGCGGTGTTCAGCGAGGCGAACTTGTTGTCGCCGACCGGGATGACCGTGCCGAAGTACTCCTGGAAGAGCTCCGGGTGCTCCTTGAGCGCGGTGTCGGTGTCGAGGAAGATGACGCCCTGCTGCTCCAGGTCCTCGCGGATCTGGTGGTAGACGACCTCGGACTCGTACTGGGCCGCGACACCGGCGACGAGGCGCTGCTTCTCCGCCTCCGGGATGCCGAGCTTGTCGTACGTGTTCTTGATGTCCTCCGGCAGGTCCTCCCAGGACTCGGCCTGCTTCTCGGTGGAACGCACGAAGTACTTGATGTTGTCGAAGTCGATGCCCGAGAGGTCCGAGCCCCACTTCGGCATGGGCTTCTTGTCGAACAGCTTGAGGCCCTTGAGGCGGAGGTTCAGCATCCACTCCGGCTCGGACTTCTTCGCCGAGATGTCGCGGACGACCTCCTCGGACAGACCCCGCTTGGCAGCGGCGCCGGCCGCGTCGGAGTCGGCCCAGCCGTATTCGTAGGTGCCCAGGCCATCGAGCTCAGGGTGAGCAGTCTCCGTGGTCATGCGGGGTTCCTCCCGGCCGTACTTGCAGATGCTGATGTGTCGGTCTGTGTGGCGCTTCGCGGAATGAACGTGGTGCACACCCCGTCGCCGTGGGCGATCGTGGCGAGGCGCTGCACATGCGTCCCGAGCAGGCGGGAGAAGACCTCGGTCTCCGCCTCGCAGAGCTGCGGGAACTGCTCGGCGACGTGTGCGACCGGGCAGTGGTGCTGACAGAGCTGTTCACCGCTGTGCGGACCGGGAGCGCTCTTCGCCGTAGCAGCGTACCCGTCCGCGGTCAACGCCTTCGCGAGGGCCTCGGTGCGGCCCTCGGGTGGGGCGGCCTCGACGGCTTCCCGGTAGGCCTCCGCCTGTGAGGCCATCCTCGCCCGGGCGAAGGCGGCGACGGCCGCCTCGCCCTTCTCCCCGCCGCCGACGGACTGCGCGATCCAGCGCAGGGCGTCCGCGGCGAGCGTGTCGTAGGACTGGTCGAAGGCGTCGCGCCCGCAGTCGGTGAGGGCGAAGACCTTGGCGGGCCGGCCCCGCGTGCGTGCGCCGTACACGCGCTGCTCACGGGCTGCGACCACGTCGTCGGCGACGAGCGTGTCGAGGTGGCGGCGGACGGCGGCCTGGGTGAGGCCGAGACGCTGCGCGAGGTCGGCGACGGTGGAGGGACCGTGGTCCAGGATGGACCTCGCGACCCGGTTGCGGGTTGACCGCTCTCCGGTCGCGAGCTCCCCCTGGGGGGCCTCGCTCGTCCGTTCGCCGTATTTCACAACGCCATTGTTGCGTAATTACCGGAGCCCCGACAAGCCGTGACGGACGCCACTGCTGGTGTCGTCCATCACTAAGGGTTACCTAATCTCTCCACGGAGAGTGATCGGAAGGGCCCGCCTCCGCCGCCCCTGGCCAGCGGCGATGCACGGGGCGGGGGAACCTTCCCCCGACGCCCGTGGGCGCCCCCGCCGCTCCGTAGACTCACCCGCATGAGCAACGACCCCGCCGTGGAAATCCGCGGACTGGTGAAACGGTACGGATCGAAGACGGCCGTCGACGGCCTGGACCTCACCGTCCCCGGGGGCGCGGTCACCGCCGTCCTCGGCCCCAACGGCGCGGGCAAGACCACCACGATCGAGACCTGCGAGGGCTACCGGCGCCCCGACGCAGGCACCGTCCGCGTCCTGGGCCTCGACCCCGTCGCCCGGGCGGAGGCCCTGCGCCCGCGGATCGGCGTGATGCTCCAGTCCGGCGGCGTCTACTCCGGTGCCCGCGCCGTCGAGATGCTGCGCCACATGGCGAAGCTGTACGCCGACCCGCTGGACGTCGACGCCCTGGTCGAACGCCTCGGCCTCGGCGGCTGCGGCCGCACCCCCTACCGCCGGCTCTCCGGAGGCCAGCAGCAGCGGCTCTCCCTGGCCATGGCCGTCGTCGGCCGCCCCGAGCTGGTCTTCCTGGACGAGCCCACCGCCGGCCTCGACCCGCAGGCCCGGCGCGCCACCTGGGACCTCGTACGGGAGCTGCGCGCCGACGGGGTCGCCGTCGTGCTCACCACCCACCACATGGACGAGGCCGAGCAGCTCGCCGACGAGGTGGCCGTCGTCGACGCCGGCCGGGTCATCGCCCACGGCAGCCCCGAGCAGCTGTGCCGCGGCGGCGCCGAGAACACCCTGCGCTTCTCCGGCCGCCCCTCCCTCGACCTCGCCTCCCTGCTCAAGGCCCTCCCGGACGGCACCCAGGCCGCCGAGCTCACCCCGGGCTCCTACCGGGTGACCGGCGACGTGGACCCGCAGCTGCTGGCCACCGTCACCTCCTGGTGCGCCCAGCACGGGGTGATGCCCAGCAGCCTCACGGTGGAACGGCACACCCTCGAGGACGTCTTCCTCGAACTGACCGGTAAGGAGCTGCGCGCATGAGCGCCGGTACGTTCACCCCCCGGCCGGGGGCCGCGCCGGTCTCCCGCATGATCTGGGCCCAGACCGCGCTGGAGACCCGGATGCTGCTGCGCAACGGGGAGCAGCTGCTGCTCACCGTGATCATCCCGGCGCTGCTGCTGACCCTGTTCTCCGTGGTCGACATCGTGACCGTGCCCGTTGAAGCGGGCGCGGGGCAGAAGTCCGTGGACTTCCTCGCGCCGGGCGTCCTGGCGCTGGCCGCGATGTCCACCGCCTTCACCGGCCAGGCCATCGCCACCGGCTTCGACCGCCGCTACGGCGTCCTCAAGCGGCTCGGGGCCTCCCCGCTGCCCCGCTGGGCGCTGATGGCCGCCAAGACGCTGTCGGTGCTGGTCACCGAGGTGCTCCAGATCGCCCTGCTGACGGTGATCGCCCTCGCGCTGGGCTGGTCCCCGCACGGGAACCCGCTCTCGGTGGCTGCCCTGGTCCTGCTGGGCACCGCCGCCTTCTCCGGGCTGGGCCTGCTGATGGCGGGCACCCTCAAGGCCGAGGTGACGCTGGCCGCCGCCAACCTGGTGTTCCTGCTGCTGCTGGTCGGCGGCGGGGTGATCGTGCCGCTGGAGAAGTTCCCCGGCGCGGTGCGCGACGTCCTCGGGCTGCTGCCCGTCTCGGCGCTGTCCGACGGGCTGCGCGAGGTGCTCCAGCACGGGGCCGCGGTCCCGCTGGGCGACGTGGCGGTCCTGGCCGGCTGGGCGGTCCTGGGGCTGGGCGCGGCCGCGAAGTGGTTCCGCTGGGAGTAGGGGCGCTGCCGGCGCCGGAGTGACGCGGCTCTCCGCCCGGCGATCCGTCCGGCGGGAGTGAATCACCGCCCCCGGTCGTTGGGCATGCGGGAGGCTGACCACCTCCACGGACAGCGGACGGGCGACGCCGGGGGACGACGGGCATGGGGCAGCGGGAGGCCGTACTACGGCTGGACGGGCAGTGGGCGCGGATCCGTTCGGGGGCCGCGCAGGCGGATCCCGGCGAGGCGGACCGGCTGCTCGGCGAGTTGATCGGGGCACTGCGCGAGCCCGCCCGGACCGACCCCGAGTGCGCGGCCCGGCTGGGGCTGCGCCTCGGCGACCTCGCCGGGCGCCGGTTCGCCGCCGGGGACCGGGCGGGGGCGCTGGCCGCCATCGAGGAGGGCCTGCGGCACGCGCAGCAGGCCGCGGGGCACGCGCCCGAGTACGCCCGGTGGTACGCCCGGGGGCTGATCAACCAGGGGGTCTGGCTGGCCTGGCCGCTGAGCGACCCGGCCCGGCTGCCCCGGCATCCGCTCGGCGAGGCCGCGGAGGAGGGCCCGACCGCCATGGAACGGGCGGCCGGCGAGCGCGCCCGTGACCTGACCCGGGCCGCCGTCGAGGTCTGGGCCGGGCTCGACCAGGACGACCCGGTCAACCGGCGCGGGCTCGCGCAGGCCAAGGTGTTCCTCGGGGACCGCCTGGCGGAGCTGGGCTTCGCCGCCGACGCGGTCGCCTGGGCGGTGGACGCCGAGGCCGGGTTCCGCCGGCTGCTGCTCGCCTCCCCCGGGCCCGAGGAGGCCCAGGAGGCGGAGGAGGCCCTGGACCACATCGGCCGCCAGCTGGAGCTGCGGCTGCGCTACCTGTCGTTCGACTCCCTGGCCGGGCTGCGGGCCGGCGGGCTGCTGCCCGAGCGGCTGCTGCCGCAGGCGGTGGTCGGCGCCCGGATCCAGGGCGCGTCCGAGGAGGACGTCGCCGCCCGGCTGGGGCTGGACGCCGAACAGGTCGCCACCATGCTGGAGGTCACCCCCTGGCGCGCGGTGTGGCGGGTCGAGGTACGCGGCGCCGACGGGCTGTGGAGCGTGGCGCCCGCCCCCTGGCGGGGCTCGGCACAGGTGCGGCAGCGCACAGCCGAGGAGGTGGGGACGGAGGTGGTACGGGGTTTCATGGCCTCCCCGCAGTACCCCGGCGACTCGGCCCTGTGGCGGGTGAGGGTGTGGTGGCACGAGGAGGGCGACCCGGCCGGGGCGAGGTTCCGCCTGGTCGTCGGGCCCGACGCACCCGCACCCACCCCCTCGTGAAAGTTTGCACAAGGCGGCGCATACGATAGGCGCCGTGTTGAACCCATTCGCATACCTCGCCGCCCGCTGGACCCCGTCACCCCGGATCGTCCAGCGTGCCGCCGCGATCGCGGTCCTGATGAGCGTGGTCATCGTCATCACCGGCGGTGCGGTGCGGCTGACCGGTTCCGGTCTCGGCTGCGACACCTGGCCCAAGTGCACGGACGACAGCCTGATCGTGACCGAGGCGCAGGGCTTCCACGGTGCCGTCGAGTTCGGCAACCGGATGCTCACGTACGTGCTCTGCGCCGCGGTCGGCGCCGTGATCCTCACGGCCCGCTCCGCCAAGCCCTGGCGGCGCTCGCTGACCAGGCTCGGCTGGACCCAGTTCGCCCTCGTCATGGGCAACGCCGTCCTCGGCGGCATCACCGTGCTGACGGGCCTCAACCCGTACAGCGTGGCCGGGCACTTCCTGCTGGCCACCACCCTGCTCGCGGTCACCACGATCACCTGGCAGCGCACCCGCGAGGGTGACGGCGCCCCCCGCCCGCGCGTGCCGGGCCCGGTGCGCAAGCTGTCGTGGGCGCTGATCGCCACCACCCTGGTGCTGATCGCGGCGGGCACCGTCGTGACCGGCTCCGGGCCGCACGCCGGCGACAAGAGCGAGATCAAGCGGATGCCGTTCGACTGGGCGGCCACCGCCCACGTCCACGCGATCGCCGCCTGGCTGGTGTGCGCGCTGGGCGTCGCGATGTGGCTGGTGCTGCGGGTGGTCGACGCGCCCGCCGACACCCGGGCGCGCGCCCGCGACCTGCTGGTCGTGCTGCTCGCCCAGGGCGCCATCGGCTACGTGCAGTTCTTCACCTCGCTGCCCGAGGCCCTGGTCGCCGCCCACATGCTCGGCTCCTGCCTGGTGTGGATCTCCGTGCTGCGCCTGGCCCTGAGCCTGCGCGAGCGCTCCGCCGGGCCCGCGCAGACCCCGGCCCGCGACGAGGCAGAGCTCTCGGCGGTCTGACCGCGGTCCGCACGGCCGGACCCGGGAGCACGGCTTCAGCACTCCGGGGGCGAAGCCGGCCCTGAAGGACGGTCCAGCCGGTAGACGCGGCGGGCGTTGCCCGCCGCGAGCATCCCCGCGACCCGGTCGGCGTCCCGCCAGGACCAGGCGCCGTCGGTCACCCAGCCGCCCAGCACCCGGCCCAGCGCCTCCCGGAAGACCAGGGCGCCGACCGCGTGCAGCTCGGGCAGGCCGCGGCCGCCGCTGGAGAACAGCAGCTTCCCGAAGGGCGCGAGCTCCAGCAGCTCGGCCAGTACGGCCGCCGCCCGCGCCCCCGTGCGCGCGAGGGCGGGCCCGAGGTCGGCGTGGACGTGCGGGTAGGCCGCCGCGAGCCGGGCCGTGTCCCGGTGGTGCGGATACCCCCCGAGCAGGACGAGCCGCGCCCCCAGGCCCGCCGTGGCCCGGGCGAACCCGGTCAGCGGCTCCGGCCCGGCCCCGCCGGTGTGCAGCTGGAGCGGCAGCCCGGAGGCCACCGCGCTCCACAGCAGGTGCCGCAGCAGCACGGGGTCCCGTACCGGTCCGCCCCTGCCCCGCGCGGCCAGCCACCGCCCGGCCGCCCCGCGCACCTCGCCCGGCCCGGGCGGCTCCGGGGCGGCGGCCAGGGCGGCCGCGTACCCGGCGTGGGGCCCGCAGCCGAAGGCCACGGCCCCGGTGGCGGCCTGGTGGACGGCTCCGGCGAGGTTGGCGAGGAAGGCGGCGACGGTCCCCGAGGTGTCGGCGGCCTGCTCGGCGAGCGGTTCCAGCCGGACCACCTCGAAGGCCTCGGCGTCCCCCGCCAGGGCCAGCTCCTTGGGCCCGGTAAGGTCACCGGGGAGTCCCGTGTCGACCAGGTAGGCGCCCACCCCGGAGCCCCGCAGCAGCCGCCGCGCGCTCTCGGCGCCCCCGAGCTCGCGCCGCCGGGCCAGGTAGCGGGCGGGCGCGCAGTGCGGCTCCAGGCCCAGCAGCGGCGGGCACCAGCGGCGCACGGCGAAGCCGGTCTGGGTGTCGAAGAAGGTGGTGCCGGCCGCGGGCGCGCCGGCCGGGTGGATCAGCTGGGCCTCGAAGGTGGCGAGCCCGAGGTCCGTGAGGAGCACTCCCTGGCAGTGCTGGTCCACCAGGGGCGGCGTTTCGATCATCCGGTCATCCCGTTGCGGACGTGGGGAAGCGGCTTCCACACGTCCTAACGGGTGAGCGGGGTATGAAGTATTGCCCCGGTCGTTGACAGGGTTCAGGCGGCCGGGTTGGCCGGGCCGCCCACCTGGATCCCGGCCATGCGGGTCCACTCGTACGGGCCCGTCTTCACACGCGCGGCGAGGTCCCCGTCGAAGTCCTCGTGGAGGGTCAGACCCGCCTTCTCGGCGGCGAGCTGCGCCACGGCGTACGTGGGGGCCACCAGGTCGCCCCAGCCGCCGTCGGTGCCCACGAGGACGATCCGGCTGCCGGCCTGGCCGATGTGCGCGATCTGGCCCTCGGCGCCGCCGTGCTGCTTGGCGAACGCGCCGATCTGCCGGGCCAGCTTCGCCGCCGTGCGGCTGTGCTTCTTGTCCGCGGCCTCTGCGGTCTGTGCGGTGTCTGCGGTGTCTGCCATGGACGGCATGCTACCGGTGAGTAATCAGCGGAGGAAGGGATCCACGGCCACGGCCACGAAGAGCAGCGACACATAGGTGATCGACCAGTGGAACAGCCGCATCTCCTTGAGCTTCGCCCCCGTGATCCCGGCCTTGGCCCGTGCGCTCAGCGCGTGCGCCTCCCACAGCCACCAGCCGCCCGCCAGCAGCGCGACGGAGGTGTAGAACCAGCCGGTGTACCCCAGCGGGGTGAGCAGCAGCGAGACGGCGACCATCACCCAGCTGTAGAGGACGATCTGGCGCGCCACGGCCTTGTTGCCCGCCACGACCGGCAGCATCGGCACGCCGACCCGCGCGTAGTCCTCCTTGACCTTCATCGACAGCGGCCAGTAGTGCGGCGGCGTCCAGAAGAAGATGACGAGGAAGAGGATCACGGCGGCCCAGGAGACCTCGTTGCGCACGGCGGACCAGCCGATGAGCACCGGCATGCAGCCGGCGATCCCGCCCCAGACGATGTTCTGCGCGGTCCGCCGCTTCAGCAGCATCGTGTAGACGACCACGTAGAAGAGGAGCGCGCCGAGGGCGAGGGCGGCCGACAGCCAGTTGACGAGCAGGCCGAAGAACAGGGTCGAGACGACCCCGAGCGTGATGCCGAAGACCAGGCACTCGCGCGGGCTCACCATGCCGGTCACCAGCGGCCGCTGCGACGTGCGGTCCATCAGGGCGTCGATGTCCCGGTCGATGTACATGTTGAGCGCGTTGGCGCCGCCCGCCGACAGGTAACCGCCGAAGCAGGTGGCGAGCACCAGCCACAGCGACGGCACGCCCTGCTCGGCGAGGAACATCACCGGCACTGTGGTGATCAGCAGAAGTTCGATGATCCGCGGCTTGGTCAAAGCCACGAAAGCCATGACCCGGGCCCCGAACGGCCGGTGACCGGGGCTCGTCCCGAGTACCCCCGCTGGACGGGATTCGACGGCCGTCACGCACACCCCTGAGAGAGAATCCAGCAAGCTTCCGAAGCGATGCCTCCAGTAAATGAAGGCTCGGTAAAGGCTTGCGCGTACCACGCCACTGTAGACGTAGCTCTTGCCCCGCCCTGCGCGGGGGTCGCCTCGTGTTGAGCCGATCGGACCGACGGCAAGATCGTCGACGGCGGATCCCAGGTGAACACCGGGCACCGGGACGACGACGCACTACCGGCACTCGAATAGCCGCACTCGCTGGCGGGGGTAGGCTCGGAATCGCCCCGGTGTCACCGTTCGTCACCGGGAAAACAACATGTGGAGAGGAGCCCTGACCAACGGTGAGCACCAAGCCGACCACCCCAGAGCTCGAGTGGACCGAACTGGACCAGCGGGCCGTCGACACCGCCCGCATCCTGGCCGCCGACGCGGTCCAGAAGGTCGGGAACGGACACCCCGGTACGGCGATGAGCCTGGCCCCCGCCGCGTACACGCTTTTCCAGAAGGTCATGCGCCACGACCCGTCTGACCCCCAGTGGGTCGGCCGTGACCGTTTCGTGCTCTCCGCGGGGCACTCGTCCCTGACCCTCTACACCCAGCTCTACCTCGGCGGGTTCGGCCTGGAGCTGGACGACCTCAAGTCGTTCCGCACCTGGGGCTCCAAGACCCCCGGTCACCCCGAGTACGGCCACACCGCCGGCGTCGAGACCACCACCGGCCCGCTGGGCCAGGGCGTCGCGAACGCGGTGGGCATGGCCATGGCCGCCCGCTACGAGCGCGGCCTGTTCGACCCGGAGGCCGCCACGGGCGCCTCCCCGTTCGACCACATGGTCTACGCGATCGCGGGCGACGGCTGCCTCCAGGAGGGCATCTCCCACGAGGCGTCGGCGCTGGCCGGCCACCAGAAGCTCGGCAACCTGGTGCTGCTGTGGGACGACAACCACATCTCCATCGAGGGTGACACGGAGACGGCCGTCTCCGAGGACACCATGAAGCGCTACGAGGCGTACGGCTGGCACGTCCAGCGCGTCGAGCAGCAGCCCAACGGCGACCTCGACCCGAAGGCCCTGTACGCCGCCCTCCAGGCCGCCAAGGCCGAGACGGAGCGCCCGTCCTTCATCGCGGCGCGCTCGATCATCGCCTGGCCGGCCCCGCACGCCCAGAACACCGAGGCCGCCCACGGCTCGGCCCTCGGCAACGACGAGGTCGCCGCCACCAAGCGCGTGCTCGGCTTCGACCCGGAGCAGACCTTCGAGGTCTCCGACGAGGTCCTCGCCCACACCCGCGGCCTGGTGGACCGCGGCCGCGAGGCCCGCGCCGCCTGGGAGAAGGACTTCTCGGCCTGGCGCACCGCCAACCCGGAGCGGGCCGCCGCCTTCGACCGCATCGAGTCCAACGAGCTGCCCGAGGGCTGGGAGGACGAGCTCCCCGTCTTCGAGCCCGGCAAGGGCGTCGCCACCCGCGCCGCCTCCGGCAAGGTCCTGGAAGCGCTCGGCGCGGTCATCCCGGAGCTGTGGGGCGGCTCGGCCGACCTGGCCGGCTCCAACAACACCACCATCGACAAGAACTCCTCGTTCCTGCCGGTGGGCAACCCGCTGCCGGAGGCCGACCCCTACGGCCGCACCGTCCACTACGGCATCCGCGAGCACGCGATGGCCGCCGTCATGAACGGCATCGCGCTGCACGGCCACACCCGCATCTACGGCGGCACCTTCCTGGTGTTCTCCGACTACATGCGCAACGCCGTCCGCCTGTCCTCCCTGATGCACCTGCCGGTGACCTACGTGTGGACGCACGACTCCATCGGCCTCGGCGAGGACGGCCCGACCCACCAGCCGGTCGAGCACGTCGCCTCGCTGCGCGCCATCCCGGGCCTGAACGTGATCCGCCCGGCCGACGCCAACGAGACCGCCATCGCCTGGCGCGAGATCCTGCGCCGCCACACCAAGGTGTTCGGCAAGGGCGCCCCGCACGGCCTGGCCCTCACCCGCCAGGGCGTGCCGACCTACGAGCGCAACGAGGACGCGGCCAAGGGCGGCTACGTGCTGTTCGAGGCCGAGGGCGGCGAGGCTCAGGTCGTCCTGATCGGCACCGGCTCCGAGGTCCAGCTCGCCGTCGCCGCGCGCGAGGCGCTGCAGGCCGAGGGCGTGCCCGCCCGGGTCGTCTCGATGCCCTCCGTCGAGTGGTTCGAGGAGCAGTCCCAGGAATACAAGGACAGCGTCCTGCCCCCCTCCGTCAAGGCGCGAGTCGCGGTCGAGGCCGGCATCGGTCTGACCTGGCACCGTTACGTCGGGGACGCGGGCCGGATCGTCTCGCTGGAGCACTTCGGTGCCTCGGCGGACGGCGCCGTGCTGTTCCGCGAATTCGGCCTCACCGCCGAAGCCGTGACCGCGGCCGCCAAGGCCAGCATCGACGCAGCACGTCCGGCCGCAGCTGCGCGCTGACCCGGTACAAGAACCAGTAGGAGATGCAATTCCGATGACAGACGCACTCAAGCGCCTTTCCGACGAGGGCGTGGCGATCTGGCTGGACGACCTGTCCCGCAAGCGCATCACGTCCGGCAACCTCGCCGAACTGATCGACCAGCAGCACGTGGTCGGTGTCACCACCAACCCGTCGATCTTCCAGAAGGCGATCAGCGGCGGTGACGGCTACGAGCAGCAGCTGGCCGACCTCGCCGCCCGCAAGGTCACCGTCGACGAGGCCATCCGCATGATCACCACGGCGGACGTCCGCGACGCCGCCGACATCCTGCGCCCCGTCTACGACTCCACCGAGGGCCAGGACGGCCGTGTGTCGATCGAGGTCGACCCGCGCCTGGCGCACAACACCACGGCGACCGTCGCCGAGGCCAAGCAGCTCGCCTGGCTGGTGGACCGCCCGAACACGCTCATCAAGATCCCGGCGACCCGGGCCGGCCTGCCGGCGATCACCGAGGTCATCGGCCGGGGCATCAGCGTCAACGTCACGCTGATCTTCTCGCTGGAGCGCTACCGCGAGGTCATGGACGCCTACCTCGCGGGCCTGGAGAAGGCGAAGGCCGCCGGCCTGGACCTCTCGCTGATCCACTCGGTCGCCTCGTTCTTCGTGTCCCGCGTGGACACCGAGATCGACAAGCGCCTGGACTCCGTCGGCACCGACGAGGCCAAGGCCCTGAAGGGCAAGGCGGCCCTCGCCAACGCCCGTCTGGCCTACGAGGCGTACGAGGAGGTCTTCTCCTCCGACCGCTGGGCGGCCCTGGACCGGGCGCACGCCAACAAGCAGCGCCCCCTGTGGGCCTCCACCGGCGTCAAGGACCCGGCGTACAAGGACACCCTGTACGTGGTGGACCTGGTCGCCCCCGGCACCGTCAACACCATGCCCGAGGCGACCCTGGACGCCACCGCCGACCACGGCGAGGTCACCGGGGACACCATCCGCGGCACGTACGAGCAGTCCCGCGCCGAGCTCGACGCGGTCGCGAAGCTGGGCATCTCGTACGACGATGTGGTGCAGCTGCTTGAGGACGAAGGCGTCGAGAAGTTCGAGGCGTCCTGGAACGACCTGCTGAAGTCGACCGAGGCGGAGCTCAAGCGCCTCGCCCCCGCGGAGGACTGAGTATTTTGTCGGTGAACGGAGCGAACCCGCTTCGTGACGCACAGGACCGGCGGCTCCCGCGCATCGCGGGACCGTCCGGCCTGGTGATTTTCGGCGTTACGGGTGACCTGTCGCGCAAGAAGCTCATGCCCGCCGTCTACGACCTCGCCAACCGCGGCCTGCTGCCCCCGGGCTTCTCGCTGATCGGTTTCGCCCGCCGCGAGTGGCAGGACGAGGACTTCGCCCAGGAGGTGTACGAGGCCGTCAAGCAGCACTCGCGCACCCCCTTCCGTGAGGAGGTCTGGCAGCAGCTCGTACAGGGCTGCCGGTTCGTCCAGGGCGAGTTCGACGACGACGCGGCGTTCGAGACGCTCAAGCAGACGATCGACGAACTCGACAAGGCCCAGGGCACGGGCGGGAACTTCGCCTTCTACCTCTCGGTGCCGCCGAAGTTCTTCCCCAAGGTGGTCCAGCAGCTCAAGAACCACGGGCTGGCCCAGAAGGAGGGCTCCTGGCGGCGCGCCGTCATCGAGAAGCCCTTCGGACACGACCTGAAGAGCGCGGAAGAGCTCAACCAGGTCGTCCACGAGGTCTTCCCCCGGGACGAGGTCTTCCGGATCGACCACTACCTCGGCAAGGAGACCGTCCAGAACATCCTGGCGCTCCGCTTCGCCAACACCATGTTCGAGCCGATCTGGAACCGGTCGTACGTCGACCACGTGCAGATCACCATGGCGGAGGACATCGGCATCGGCGGCCGGGCCGGCTACTACGACGGCATCGGCGCCGCCCGTGACGTCATCCAGAACCACCTGCTCCAGCTGCTGGCGCTCACGGCGATGGAGGAGCCCGGCTCCTTCCACCCCAAGGCCCTGGTGGCGGAGAAGCTGAAGGTGCTCAGCGCCGTCGAGATCCCCGAGGACCTGGGCAAGCACACCGTGCGCGGCCAGTACTCGGCGGCCTGGCAGGGCGGCGAGAAGGTCAAGGGGTACCTGGAGGAGGACGGGATCGACCCGAACTCCAAGACCGACACCTACGCGGCCATCCGCCTGGAGATCAACAACCGCCGCTGGGCGGGCGTCCCGTTCTACCTGCGCACGGGCAAGCGCCTGGGCCGCCGGGTGACCGAGATCGCGGTGGTCTTCAAGCGGGCGCCATACCTGCCGTTCGAATCGGGCGCGACCGAGGAGCTGGGGCAGAACGCCCTGGTCATCCGGGTCCAGCCGGACGAGGGCGTGACGGTCCGCTTCGGCTCCAAGGTGCCGGGCACCTCCATGGAGGTCCGGGACGTCACGATGGACTTCGCCTACGGCGAGTCCTTCACGGAGTCCAGCCCCGAGGCCTACGAGCGGCTCATCCTCGACGTCCTCCTCGGCGACGCGAACCTCTTCCCGCGCCACCAGGAAGTCGAGCTGTCCTGGAACATCCTCGACCCGATCGAGGAGTACTGGGACAAGCACGGCAAGCCCGCGCAGTACCCGGCGGGCACGTGGGGGCCGGTCGAGGCGGACGAGATGCTCGCACGAGACGGACGGAGCTGGCGCCGGCCATGAAGATCGACCTCACGGAGACCACCTCCAGCAAGATCAACGCCGCGTTGGTGCAGGCGCGCCGGGACATCGGCACGCCGGCCATCGGCATGGTCCTCACGCTGGTGATCGTGACCGATGAAGAGAACGCGTACGACGCGCTCAAGTCGGCGAACGACGCGTCCCACGAACACCCTTCGCGGATCGTCGTCGTGGTCAAGCGGGTCAGCCGCTCCCCGCGCAGCCGCCGCGAAGCCCGGCTCGACGCGGAGATCCGTGTCGGGGCGGACTCCGGTACCGGCGAAACCGTCGTACTGCGCCTGCACGGCGAACTGGTCGACCACGCCCAGTCCGTGGTGCTGCCCCTGCTGCTGCCGGACGCCCCCGTGGTGGTCTGGTGGCCGGAGGGGGCTCCGGCGGACCTGGCGGGCGACCCGCTGGGCGCGCTGGGGCAGCGCCGGATCACGGACACGTACTCCTCCGAGCACCCGATCGAGGCGCTCGGCGCCCGGGCGGCGGCGTACGCCCCGGGTGACACGGACCTGTCCTGGACCCGGATCACCCCGTGGCGCTCGATGCTGGCCGCCGCGCTGGACCAGGTGACGCTGTCGCCGGTCGTCTCGGCGACCGTCGAGGGCGAGGACGAGAACCCCAGCTGCGAGCTGCTGGCCATGTGGCTGGCGGACCGCCTGGGCGTTCCGGTCAACCGGACCCTGTCAGGGGGGCCGGGGCTGACCGCCGTCCGCATGGAGACCAAGGACGGCTCGATCGTCCTGGACCGCGCGGAC
The DNA here is from genome assembly GCF_003634815.1 of Streptomyces sp. 3211.6. Lineage (NCBI taxonomy): Bacteria > Bacillati > Actinomycetota > Actinomycetes > Kitasatosporales > Streptomycetaceae > Streptomyces > Streptomyces sp. 3211.6. The sequence goes on from NZ_RBXC01000001.1 coordinate 2,176,521, forward strand.
GGCTCGCTGGCCACGCTGTGCATGCCGGGGCAGCCCGACCGTGCGGTGGCGCTGAAGCGGCGCGAGACGGCCGAGCTGCTGGCGGAGGAACTCCGCCGGCTGGACCCGGACAACACGTACGAGGCGTCCCTGAAGTTCGGCGTCTCCCGCCTGTCGGAGACCGCCCCGGCGGCTCCGGCGGCTGAGGCGGCTCCGGCAGCCACGGAGGCTCCGGCCGAGGCCGCCGAGGCCGAGGCTCCGGCGGAGAAGCCGGCCGCCAAGCCGGCGCGCGCGTCGAAGCGGGCGTCGGCGAAGTAGCCGGCCCGCAGGGGGGCGGGGCGGGGGGCATCTCCCCGCCCCGCCCTTCGCCCGTTCCCTGGGGGCTCCGCCCCCAGACCCCGCGCCTCAAACGCCGGCGTGGCTGGAATTGCCCTACGGGCCATCCAGCGCCCGGGTGTTTCAGCCCCGCCGGCGATTGAGGCGGAAACGGAGAAAGGGCGGGGCGGGAAGACCGCTCCGCGCAGCGGGACCCGCACCCGCCCACCACCAGAACTACCAAGAAGGCGGCAGCACATGGGTATGACGACTCCCCAGGTGGTCGTCCACCGGGACAAGGAGCTGATGGCCCAGGCCGCAGCCGCCCGGCTCATCACCAAGATCGTGGACGCGCAGGCCGCCCGCGGCAGCGCCTCCGTCGTCCTGACCGGCGGCCGCAACGGCAACGGCCTCCTCGCGGCCCTCGCCGCGGCCCCCGCCCGGGACGCCATCGACTGGTCGCGCATCGACCTCTGGTGGGGCGACGAACGCTACGTCCCCGCCGACGACCCCGAGCGCAACCACGTACAGGCCCGTGAGGCCCTGCTGGACGCCGTCCCGGTGGACCCCGCGCGCGTGCACGCGATGCCGGCCTCCGACGGCCCGTACGGCGCCGACGTGGACGCCGCAGCGGCGGCGTACGCCACCGAGCTGGCGCGGGCGGCCACGCCCGAGGACCACGGCCCGGTCCCGCAGTTCGACGTGCTGATGCTGGGCGTCGGCCCGGACACCCACGTGGCGTCCCTGTTCCCCGAGCACCCCGCGGCCCGCGAGACCGAGCGGACCGTCGTCGGCGTCCACGGCGCGCCCAAGCCCCCGCCGACCCGCGTCTCGCTCACCCTCCCCGCGATCCGTGCGGCCCGTGAGGTCTGGCTGCTGGCGGCCGGCGAGGACAAGGCCGGCGCCGTCGCCATCGCCCTCGGCGGGGCGGGCGGGGTGCAGGCCCCGGCGGCCGAGGCCTACGGCCGCAGCCGCACGCTCTGGCTGCTGGACCGCGCGGCCGCGGCCAAGCTCCCGTCCGGGCTGTACCCCCCGGCTTCCGCCTGAGCGGGATAAGACGAGCGCCCCGTGCCGGTCACCGACCGGCACGGGGCGCTTCACCGTTCCTACTGCCGGCCGCGCAGCTCCCGGTAGGCGGCCACCAGCGCCCGCGTCGACGGATCCAGGCCCGGCACGTCCGCGCCCTCCGTCAGCGCCGGCTCCACCCGCTTGGCGAGGACCTTGCCGAGCTCGACGCCCCACTGGTCGAAGGAGTCGATGTTCCACACCGCGCCCTGGACGAACACCTTGTGCTCGTAGAGGGCGATGAGCTGGCCCAGCACCGCCGGGGTCAGTTCGGTGGCGAGGATCGTCGTCGTGGGGTGGTTGCCCTGGAAGGTCTTGTGCGGGACGAGCGCTTCGGCGACGCCCTCCGCCCGCACCTCCTCGGCCGTCTTGCCGAAGGCCAGGGCCTGGGTCTGCGCGAAGAAGTTCGCCATCAGCAGGTCGTGCTGGGCCTCCAGGGCGGGCTCCAGCTCCGCGACCGGGCGGGCGAAACCGATGAAGTCCGCCGGGATCACCTTGGTGCCCTGGTGGATCAACTGGTAGTACGCGTGCTGCCCGTTGGTGCCCGGCGTGCCCCAGACCACCGGACCGGTCTGCCAGTCCACCGGGTTGCCGTCGCGGTCCACGGACTTGCCGTTGGACTCCATGTCCAGCTGCTGGAGGTAGGCCGTGAAACGGGAGAGGTAGTGGCTGTACGGGAGCACGGCGTGCGACTGCGCGTCGAAGAAGGCCCCGTACCAGATGCCCAACAGGCCGAGCAGCAGAGGGGCGTTGTCCTCGGGCGCCGCGGTGCGGAAGTGCTCGTCCACGGTGTGGAAGCCGCCCAGCAGCTCCCGGAAGGAGTCCGGGCCGATCGCGATCATCAGCGAGAGCCCGATGGCCGAGTCGAAGGAGTAGCGGCCGCCGACCCAGTCCCAGAACCCGAACATGTTGGCCGGGTCGATGCCGAACTCGGTGACCTTCTCGGCGTTGGTGGACAGCGCCACGAAGTGCCGTGCGACGGCGGCCTGGTCCCCGCCGAGACCGGCGAGCAGCCACTGGCGGGCCGAGGTGGCGTTGGTGATGGTCTCGATGGTGGTGAAGGTCTTGGACGCGATGACGAACAGCGTCTCGGCCGGGTCCAGGTCGCGGACGGCCTCGTGGAGGTCGGCGCCGTCGACGTTGGACACGAACCGCACCGTCAGCGAACGGTCGGTGAAGGCGCGCAGGGCCTCGTACGCCATCGCCGGACCGAGGTCGGAGCCGCCGATGCCGATGTTGACGACGTTCTTGATGCGCTTGCCGGTGAACCCGGTCCACTCCCCCGAACGGACCTGGCCGGAGAAGGCCGCCATCTTGTCGAGGACTTCGTGCACGGCGGGCACGACGTTCTCGCCGTCCACCTCGACGACCGTGTCCGCGGGGGCGCGCAGCGCGGTGTGCAGGACCGCGCGGTCCTCCGTCACGTTGATCTTCTCGCCGCGGAACATGGCGTCCCGCAGTTCCGCCACGCCCGTCGCCGCCGCCAGCTCGCGCAGCAGCGCGAGGGTCTCGTCGGTGACGAGGTGCTTCGAGTAGTCGATGTGCAGGTCGCCGACCCGCAGGGTGTAGCCGGTGCCCCGCTCCGGATCCGTCTCGAACAGCTCCCGCAGATGCGTCTGCCCCAGCTCTTCCCGGTGCTTGCCGAGCGCGTTCCACTCGGGCAGCCGGTTCAGCCTCGTGCGGCTTTCTGCGTTCATCTCGGACATCAACCCACTTCTTCCGTCCTGTTGTGCCCCGCCACCCCCAACCTAAGGGATCCGAAGGGGGACAACACACACAAAGGGGCCCGGCCTGCGGGATTCGTCATCCCACGGGCCGGGCCCCAAGTCACTCTTGAGCGTGGCCCCGGCCTCGGCCGGTCTCAGATCTCGCCGCGGAGCTTGGCCAGGGCCTCGGCGAGGATCGCCTCGCCGTCGGCGTCGGTGCGGCGCTCCCGGACGTACGCGAGGTGCGTCTTGTACGGCTCGGTGCGCGGCGGCGCGGGCGGGTTGTCCCGGTCCTGGCCGGCGGGGAACCCGCAGCGCGGGCAGTCCCAGGTGTCGGGGACCTGCGCGTCGCTGGCGAAGCTGGGCTGCGTCTCGTGCCCGTTCGAGCACCAGAAGGAGATGCGCAGGCGGGGCGCGGATTCACCGCGCTCGGCCTCCCCCATCGGCCCGGCTCCGACCCGACTTCCACGAATCGCGTTGCCACTTGCCACGGTCGTAACTCCCTGCGTGATGGTGCCGCCCAGCGTGAGGGTATACCCGCTGTGGGCGCCTCAGTTTACGTAAAGACCAAGCGGGCCGGGCGAAATGGCCGGAACCGTCAGCTGCCGCTCGACTTCATGAGCAGGCCGAGCGCCACGATGCAGGCGAACCACAGCAGGCCGATGACGACCGTGATGCGGTCCAGGTTGCGCTCCGCCACGGAGGAGCCGCCGACGGAGGACTGCATGCCGCCGCCGAACATGTCGGACAGGCCGCCGCCCTTGCCCTTGTGCATCAGCACGAGCAGCATCAGCAGAGCGCTGAAGACGATCAGGGCGATCGAGAACCCCATAACCACGGCTGATTCCTACTTTCTGGGCTTACGTCTGCTGCTGGGAGGAAGCGGGGGCCGGCGGCTGCACCAGCAGCCCCCGGCCCCCGCAAGGGTACGACGGATCGGCCCTACCGCATACTCACTGGCCGCGGAAGCGGACGATCTTGACGAACTCGTCCACGTCCAGCGCCGCGCCGCCGATCAGGGCGCCGTCGACGTCCGGCTGGGCCATGATCGCGGCGATGTTGCCGGCCTTGACCGAGCCGCCGTACTGGATGCGCACCTTGTCGGCCAGCTCCTGGGAGTACAGCTCGGCGAGGCGGGCGCGGATCGCCCCGCAGACCTCCTGGGCGTCCTCGGGGGTGGCGACCTCGCCGGTGCCGATCGCCCAGACGGGCTCGTAGGCGATCACGATGGACTCGGCCTGGCCGGCCGGGACTCCGTCGAGGCCGCCGTCGACCTGGGCGAGCGTGTGCGCGACCTGGCCGCCGGCCTTGCGGACGTCGAGGCCCTCGCCGACGCAGAGGATCGGGGTGATCCCGTTGCGGTAGGCGGCCTTGACCTTGGCGTTGCAGATCTCGTCGGTCTCGCCGTGGTACTGGCGGCGCTCGCTGTGGCCGACGGCCACGAACGTGCACTTCAGCTTCGAGAGCATCGGGCCGGAGATCTCACCGGTGTAGGCGCCGGAGTCGTGGGCCGAGATGTCCTGGGCGCCGTACTTGATCTTCAGCTTGTCGCCGTCGACCAGGGTCTGCACCGAGCGCAGGTCCGTGAAGGGCGGGAGTACGGCGACGTCGACCGCGTCGTAGTCCTTGTCGGCGAGCGCGAAGGCGAGCTTCTGGACGTGGGCGATGGCCTCGAGGTGGTTGAGGTTCATCTTCCAGTTGCCCGCCATGAGCGGGGTGCGGCCGTTTTCGACAGACGTCATGGTGGTTCAGCCCTCCAGGGCGGCGAGGCCGGGGAGCGTCTTGCCCTCGAGGTATTCGAGGCTGGCGCCACCACCGGTGGAAATGTGACCGAAGGCGTTCTCGTCGAAGCCCAGGATGCGGACGGCCGCGGCGCTGTCGCCGCCGCCGACCACGGTGAAGGCCCCGCTGTCGACGAGGGCCTGCGCGATGGCGCGGGTGCCGTTCGCGTAGTCGGGGTGCTCGAAGACGCCCACGGGGCCGTTCCAGAAGACGGTCTCGGCGTCGGCGATCTTCGAGGCGTACAGCTCGCGGGTCTTGGGGCCGATGTCCAGGCCCTCCTTGTCCGCGGGGATCTTGTCGGCGTCGACGGTCTCGAAGACGGCCGGGGTCCCGCCCTTGATGTCGGGGAAGTCCGCCGAGGCGAGGATGTCGACGGGGAGGACCAGCTCGACGCCGTTCTTCTCGGCGCGCTGCATGTACTCCGTGACGGTCGGGATCTGGTCCTCCTGGAGGAGGGAGATGCCGACCTCGTAGCCCTTGGCCTTGAGGAAGGTGTAGGCCATGCCGCCGCCGATGAGGATGCGGTCGGCCTTGCCGAGCAGCTCGTCGATGACGGCGAGCTTGTCGGAGACCTTGGCGCCGCCGAGGACGACCACGTACGGGCGCTTGACCTCGGCGGTCAGCTTCTTCAGGACGCCGACCTCGGTGGCGATGAGGTAGCCGGCCGCGTGCGGGAGCAGCTTCGGAAGGTCGAAGACCGAGGCGTGCTTGCGGTGGACGGCGCCGAAGCCGTCGCCGACGTAGACGTCGGCCAGCTCGGCGAGCTGCTTGGCGAAGGCCACGCGCCCGGCCTCGTCCTTGGAGGTCTCGCCGGCGTTGAAGCGCAGGTTCTCGATGACGGCGACCTGTCCGTCGGCGAGGGCCGCGACGGTCTCCTTGGCGGAGGAGCCGACGGTGTCGGTGGCGAAGGCGACCTCCGCGCCGAGCAGCTCGCCGAGCCGCTTCGCGGCGGGGGCGAGGGAGAAGTCGGGCTCGGTGCCGGTGCCCTTGGGGCGGCCCAGGTGCGAGGCGACGACCACGCGGGCGCCCGCCTCGGCGAGCTTGGCGATGGTGGGCTGGACGGCGCGGATGCGGCCGTCGTCGGTGATCACGCCTTCCTTGAGCGGCACGTTGAGATCGGCGCGTACGAAGACCCGCTTGCCGGCTACGCCGTCAGCGAGGAGTTCGTCGATCGTCTTCATGTGTTTCTACTCCTTGTCCCCATACAGGGCTGTTACAGGTGCAGGGCGGATGGGACGGGCAAGCGACAGGGCCCGTACGGCGCCTCATCGCGCCGAGCGGACCCTGTGCTCATATGGTGTTGCCTTGCCCTACGTTCTCAGAGCTGACCGCCGACGAAGACGGTGAGGTCGACGAGGCGGTTGGAGTAGCCCCACTCGTTGTCGTACCAGCCGACGACCTTGACCTGCGTACCGTCCTGCACCATGGTCAGCGAGGAGTCGAAGGTGCACGAAGCCGGCCAGTTCACGATGTCGGAGGAGACGATCGCGTCCTCGGTGTAGTCGAGGATGCCCTTGAGCTGGCCCTCGGCGGCCTTCTGGAAGGCGGCGTTGATCTCTTCCTTGGTGGTCTCGCGGGAGAGCTCCAGGACGAGGTCGGTGACCGAGCCGGTGGGGACCGGGACGCGCATGGCGATGCCGTCGAGCTTGCCCTTGAGCTGCGGCAGGACCAGCGCGGTGGCCTTGGCGGCACCGGTGGAGGTCGGGATGATGTTCTCGGCGGCGGCGCGGGCGCGGCGCAGGTCCGAGTGCGGGAAGTCCAGGATGCGCTGGTCGTTCGTGTACGCGTGGACCGTCGTCATCATGCCCTTGACGATGCCGAAGTTCTCGTCGAGGACCTTGGCCATCGGCGCCACGCAGTTGGTGGTGCAGGAGGCGTTGGAGATCACGTGGTGGTGGGCGGCGTCGTACTTGTCCTGGTTGACGCCCATCACGATGGTGATGTCCTCGTCCTTGGCCGGGGCCGAGATGAGGACCTTCTTCGCGCCCGCCGCGATGTGCTTGGCGGCGTCGGCCTTCTTCGTGAAGATGCCGGTCGACTCGATCACGATGTCGGCGCCCAGCTCGCCCCAGGGGAGGTTCGCGGGGTCCCGCTCGGCGAAGGTCTTGAAGGTCATGTCGCCCACGGTGATGGTGTCATCGGTGTGGGAGACGTCCTGCTTCAGACGGCCCAGGATGGTGTCGTACTTGAGCAGGTGCACCAGGGTGCCGTTGTCGGTCAGGTCGTTGACACCGACGACCTCGATGTCCGCCCCCTGCTCGAGAAGCGCCCGGAAGTAGTTGCGGCCAATGCGGCCAAAACCATTGATGCCTACGCGGATCGTCACGAACCGATCTCCTCGTTGGTGCGCCGGCCTGTCCCGCCGGCGAGCTGTATGGGATGTCCCCGACCGCTTACGACCCTACCTCTCCGTGAGCTTCGGAGTGGAATCGGCCGGAGGCTGACACTCCCCCGCTTCGTGGGGGAACGCCCGCCGGGGCCCTGGACCACTGCTGCGGCAAGGGGCCCCGGGGACTTTGGTCCCGGTCACTCTCAGTGAGCGCCGGGAGGGTCGTTGATCAGCCGTTCAGGGCGCGGAGGGCCTTACCGATCAGTAGGGCGCGGTCGGCCGCGGCGGGGAGGTGCTCCAGCCCGAAGCCGAACAGGACCGTGTCACGCGTAGTGACGGCCGCGTAGGACTTGAACAGCTCTCCGGTCCTGGACCAATCCCCCGGCACGTCGGGACTTCCGGCAGGGGCGCCCTGGGCGGTCCAGGCACCGAGAGAGGTCTCGAAGCCCTCCACGGCCTGGTCGGAGCCGCCCACGGAGACCCGGGCGTCGTCCGCGAAGACCCCGCGGCCGCCGGTGCCGGGGTCGGTGATGTAGGACAGGGAGACCTCGACGGTCTTCCCGGCGTAGGCGCTCAGGTCGAAGGAGACCTGCTTCCAGCCGTCGGACGAGCCGGTGAAGCTGTTCCACACCCCGCTGGTGCCGCTCGGTGAGCAACCGCCGCTCCCGACGGTGAGGTAGTGGCGCAGGAACGGGTGGTCGTTGACGAAGAACCCGGCCCCGCACTCCGCCGGGACGGTGGTGGAGCTCGAGCCGCCCGCTTCCGGAAGTGTGGTCCAGTCCTCCCCGCCGGCCGTACGGGCCTCCAGGACGGCGTGGTCGTAGCCCTGCTCGGTGTTCCAGTTGAGGGCCGTCTTCAGCTTCGGCTGCTCGGCGGCCGTGACCTTGGTGAGGTCGATGGTGCGGGTGAGGCGCTTCCAGTCGTCGTCCTCGTGGGTGGCCGACGCCATGCCGGTGCCCGCGTAGGGGGCGTACGGGTTCACGATGCCGGCGTACTGGCCCGCCTGCGCGCTCTTGAACTGCGGGAACTGTGCCGGCGGCAGGGAGTCGGAGGTGAGGCTGAAGGCTCCAGGGGAGTTCAGCGGATTGCCGGCGGCGTCACCGAGGGCGCCGCCCGCCCCGGCGAGGGTGCCGGCCCCGGTGAAGCCGGCGGGGCCCTTGGCCGTGGCCCGGCCGTAGGCGCCGAGGTAGTACTGGCTGAAGTCGTCGGTCAGGGCCCGGCCGACCTGGGCCCGGCCGCCCGCCAGCTCACCGGCCTCGACGAGCTTGCCGCCCTCGTTGAGGAAGTCGCGGACCGCCAGCTGCGTGGGGCCGCCGGGGGTGCCCGCGCCGGTGTAGTGGACGGCCGTGCGGAAGTGGGAGAGTACACCGAGGTGGTGCGGGGCGCCCTGGGTCGCCACGTCCCACACGGCGGCGGACTTCCCGTTGGCCCGCAGCGCGTCCACGTAGCTCTGGGCGTGCTGTGCCTTCGCGCCCTCCTCCGCGATCACCAGGACGTCCGCGCGCGGGCGTTCGGCCACGGTGTACGTGAAGTGCTCGCTGGAGACGAGCCTGCCGCGGTCGCGGCCGGTGAACCAGACCTCGACCTTGTCGCCCGGCTTGGTGCCGTCCACCTTGGCCCGGTACTGGTCGAACCAGTTGTTGTCCTCGCCGCCGTAGACCTCGCCGCCCTTCCAGGCCTTGAGCTCGTCGTCGTGCGTACGGCCGCCGTTGACGCGGAAGTTGAGGAGCTTGTCCTTCAGCGCCTTGCGGGCGGTGACGGAGACCGTCTGGTCCTCGCCGCGGGCGGCGTAGGAGGTGGTGAAGGGGTCGAGGGTGAAGTCGGCGGCGCTCATCCCGACGGAGGAGACGGGCCGGTCCGGGTGGGCGGCGCTCTCCCCGACGGACAGCGCGAAGGGGACGTTCTTGGCGAACTCCTGCTGGATGAGCTTCTCGTCGTCCGGGAAGTTGAAGCCGGAGGCGCAGTCCTCGGGCTTCCAGCGGTCGTCCGGGTCGATCGCGGAGGCCGTCTGGCAGGTGGTCATCTCCGGTGTGAACATCATGACGCCGTTGGCGTTGGCGGCGTGTCCGTCGGCCTCGCCGTTGGTGGTGTACAGCTCGGAGGAGATCTGCGGGTAGTAGCCGGGGACGGCCGAGTGCTCCGGGGTGCCGGCGAGGGCCTTGTAGGCGACGTCGTCCGGGGTCGGGGTGGCGACCTGCCAGCCCACCCCGTACAGCAGGAGCTCGGAGGCCGAGTGGTAGTTGATCGCGTACCGGAAGCCGACGCGCTTCTCGAACGTGTCGAGGGCGACGGTCTCGGGTTCGGACTGGGCCTTGGGGCCCCGGTAGGTCTCGCTGGAGGGGCTCGGCGAGGAACCCTCGTTGTCCCAGCCCCACTTGTAGGCGAAATTGCGGTTGAGGTCGACCCCGTCCACCGCGGTGATCTTTCCGTCTCCGTTGTTGTCGCGGAGGTTCTTGCGCCACAGCCGGGCGCCGTCGGAGGTGAAGGTGTGGTCGTAGCCGTCGGGGTTGGCGGAGAGCAGGAACCACAGCTCGGTGGAGTCCACCAGCTTGGTGATCCGGGCGTCCTTGCCGTAGCTGTCCAGGGTGTGGTGCATCAGCCGCCGGGTCATCTCGGGGGTGATCCACTCACGGGCGTGCTGGTTGGACATGTAGAGCACGGACGGCTTCTCACCGTCCTCGGTCTTCCTGGCGTCCTTGGTGACCTTGAGGGCGAGGATGTCCTTGCCCTGGACGGTCTTGCCGATGGAGACGACCTTGGTCAGGCCGGGGTTCTGCTGCGCGGTGCGCAGGATCTCCTCCTGGAGGCCGCCCTTGCCGCTGTAGGGGCGGAAGACCCCGTCCCCGGCGGCCTTGGTGCGGGCCAGCCCCTGGGCGGAGACCTTGCGCTCGGCGAGCTTGACCCCCTGGGCGGCGAGCGTCTTGGCCTGGTCCCCGGTGAGGAAGAGCTCGACCTTCGCGGTCCCGGTCCCGGGCGCCCGCTCGGCGAGCTCCTGGGCGTCCTGGCCGGCGGCGAGGACGAGCGGGACCTGGTCGCGGGTGATGTCGGCGTCGTAGACGCGCACCTCGTCGGCGCCGGGGGCGGCGCCGGACGCGGGCTGTGCCTGGGCCGCGGCGGGCAGCGCGGCCAGTGTGGTTCCGATGACGAGTGCGCTTGCCGCGAGGATCGTTCTCGCGCGTTGCCTCATGTGCCCCCCTGGGCGTCGTCAGCCACGAAAGCGTTCGGGGGCCAGGCTCACGATCCGGCGATGCCCATGTCAATGGGACAAAAGGGAACCGGGCCCGCACGGATGACCGTGCGGGCCCGTCCGCCCTGCCTGGCGGGGTGAGCGGGGGCGGCCCGGGACCGTCCCCGCTCAGCCGGCCATGTTGTCGGCCAGCTCCTCGCTGAGGTCCAGGTTGGACTCGGTGCCGGGGATGCCGAGGTCCTGCGCCCGCTTGTCGGCCATCGCCAGCAGGCGGCGGATCCGGCCCGCGACGGCGTCCTTGGTCAGCGGCGGGTCGGCGAGCGCGCCCAGCTCCTCCAGGGAGGCCTGCTTGTGCTCCATGCGCAGCCGGCCGGCCGCGGCCAGGTGCTCGGGGACCTCCTCGCCGAGGATCTCCAGGGCCCGCTGGACCCGGGCTCCGGCGGCCACCGCGGCCCGCGCCGAGCGGCGCAGGTTGGCGTCGTCGAAGTTGGCGAGGCGGTTGGCGGTGGCGCGCACCTCGCGCCGCATCCGCCGCTCCTCCCAGGCCAGGACCGACTCGTGCGCGCCGAGGCGGGTCAGCAGGGCGCCGATCGCGTCGCCGTCGCGGACGACGACCCGGTCCACGCCGCGCACCTCGCGCGCCTTCGCGGCGATGGAGAGCCGCCGGGCGGCACCCACCAGGGCCAGGGCCGCCTCGGGGCCGGGGCAGGTGACCTCCAGGGAGGAGGAGCGGCCCGGCTCGGTGAGGGAGCCGTGGGCCAGGAAGGCACCGCGCCAGGCCGCCTCCGCGTCACAGGTCGCCCCGGAGACCACCTGCGGGGGCAGCCCGCGGATGGGACGGCCGCGGCCGTCGACCAGGCCGGTCTGGCGGGCCAGCTGGTCCCCGCCCGCGACCACGCGGACGACGAAGCGGCTGCCGCGGCGCAGCCCGCCCGGGGCCATGACCACCAGGTCGGAGGAGTGGCCGAAGATCTCCAGGATGTCCTTGCGCAGCCGGCGGGCGGCGATCCCGGTGTCCAGCTCCGCCTCGATGACGATCCGGCCGCTCACCAGGTGGAGGCCGCCCGCGAACCGAAGGATCGCCGAGACCTCCGCCTTCCTGCAGCAGGTCCGGGTGACGGGGAGGCGGGAGATCTCATCCTTCACCGCGGGCGTCATCGCCATGGGCCGATCCTTCCATGCATCCGAAAAATACGGTCGTACGCGGCGGCCAGCAGCTCCGGGTCGTGCTTCGGAGAGCCGTCCTGCCGGGCCACCGGAGCCAGCTCGACCGCGGCACCGAACCGCTTCGCGGCATCGGCGAGGGACTCGCGGTCGGGCACGGCGGCCTCGTCGGCCAGCACCACGTCCAGGGCGAGTTTAGGGGCGTGTCGGGCCAAAACCTCCAAATGACGCTGCGGAGAGAAGCCCTCTGTTTCGCCCGGCTGGGGGGCGAGGTTCAGCGAGAGGACCTTGCGGGCCTTCGTCGCCACCAGTGCGTCGAGCAGTTCCGGCACCAGCAGGTGCGGGATGACGGAGGAGAACCAGGATCCCGGCCCGAGCACCACCCAGTCGGCGTCGAGCACGGCGGCGACGGCCTCCGGCACGGCCGGCGGGTCGCCCGGCACGACCTGGACGGAGAGCACCTCGCCCGGGGTCAGGGCCACGGTGGCCTGCCCCCGGACGGTGTCCACCTCGTCCGGGCGCGCCGGGTCGTGCCCCTTGACCAGGGCCTGGAGCTCCAGCGGCACCGCCGACATCGGCAGCACCCGGCCCTGCGCCCCGAGCAGCCTGCCCACCAGGTCGAGGGCCTGCACGGGGTCGCCGAGCTGTTCCCACAGGGCGACGATCAGCAGGTTGCCGACGGCGTGCCCGTGGAGGTCGCCCTGGGACTGGAAGCGGTGCTGGATGACCCGGGCCCAGGTCTGGCCCCAGTCGTCGTCGCCGCACAGCGCGGCCAGCGCCTTGCGCAGGTCGCCGGGCGGCAGCACGCTCAGCTCCTCGCGGAGCCGTCCGCTGGAGCCGCCGTCGTCGGCGACGGTGACCACCGCGGTGAGCTCCCCGGTGATCCGGCGCAGGGCGGCGAGGGAGGCCGACAGGCCCATGCCGCCGCCGAGGGCGACGACCTTGGGCGCGACCACCTTGGCCGCCCCGCGGCGGCCGGCGCGGCCCGCGCCGTCCTCGCCCCGGGCGGGGGTCAGACGGCGCAGGCGGCGCAGCCGCAGGGTCCGTCCGGTCACTCGCGCCCCATGTCCCGGTGGACGACGACGGTCTCGACTCCCTCGGAGGCGAGGCGGGCGGCCAGCTTCTCGGACATGGCGACGCTGCGGTGCTTGCCGCCGGTGCAGCCGACCGCGATGGTCACGTACCGCTTGCCCTCGCGGCGGTAGCCGGCGGCGATCAGCTGGAGGAGTTCGGTGTAGCGGTCGAGGAACTCCTTGGCGCCGGGCTGGCTGAAGACGTAGCCCGACACCTCCTCGTTGAGCCCGGTGAAGGGGCGCAGCTCGGGGACCCAGTGCGGGTTGGGGATGAAGCGGCAGTCCACGACGAGGTCGGCGTCGACGGGCAGGCCGTACTTGAAGCCGAAGGACATCACGGTGGCCCGCAGCTCGGGCTCCTCGTCGCCCGCGAACTGGGCGTCCATCTTCGCGCGCAGCTCGTGCACGTTCAGGCTGGAGGTGTCGATGACCAGGTCGGCGTCTCCGCGCAGCTCGCGCAGCAGGTCGCGCTCGGCGGCGATGCCGTCGACGATGCGGCCGTCGCCCTGGAGGGGGTGCGGGCGGCGGACCGACTCGAAGCGGCGGACCAGCGCGTCGTCGGAGGACTCCAGGAAGACGATGCGCCGGGTGACCCCGCGGTCCTCCAGGTCGGCGAGGGATTCGCGCAGGGCGTCGAAGAACTGGCGGCCGCGGACGTCGACGACGACGGCGATGCGGGCCACGTTGCCCTGGGAGCGGGCGCCGAGCTCCACCATGGTGGGGATCAGCGCCGGCGGCAGGTTGTCGACGACGAACCAGCCGAGGTCCTCCAGGCACTTGGCCGCCGTGCTGCGGCCGGCTCCGGACATGCCGGAGATGATCACCAGCTCGGGAATGGCCGCTTCGGCGTTGTCGCCGGGCTCCACTGTCGTGCCCGTACTCACCTGTGCTCCGTCTCGGTCGTGCTCGGTCTCGTGCTCGGTCATTGCTCGGTCCCCCGATCGGACGGCGTCCCCGCGGGCGCGGGGGCCTCGTCCTCAATGATCTCTCCTGTCGCCGTGTTGACGGCAGGACCGGCGGGGACCGCCCTGGCGAGGGCCGCGGCCACGGTCTCGGCCGTCTTGCGGCCTATGCCCGGGACCTCGCAGATCTGGTCGATTGTCGCCTGTCTCAGCTTCTTCACCGAACCGAAGTGCTTGACGAGGGCGAGCCGACGGCTCTCGCCGAGGCCGGGCACCTCGTCCAGGGGGCCCGCTTTCAGCCGCTTTCCGCGCTTGCTGCGCTGGTACTGGATGGCGAAGCGGTGGGCTTCGTCACGCACCCGCTGGAGCAGGTAGAGGCCCTCGCTGGTGCGGGGCAGGACCACGGGGTCGTCCTCGCCGGGCAGCCAGACCTCCTCCAGCCGCTTGGCGAGGCCGCACACGGCGACGTCGTCGATACCGAGCTCGTCCAGGGCCCGCTTGGCCGCCGCCACCTGGGGCTGCCCGCCGTCGACGACGACGAGCTGGGGCGGGTACGCGAACCGCTTGGGCCGCCCGTCGTCCTCGGGCTCGCCGTCCTCGGGGGCCCACTCCCCCGTCTTGAGCTTCTCCTGGAGGTAGCGCTTGAAGCGCCGGGAGACGACCTCGTGCATGGACCGGACGTCGTCCTGCCCCTCGAAGCCCTTCACCTGGAAGCGCCGGTACTCGCTCTTGCGGGCGAGTCCGTCCTCGAAGACGACCATGGAGGCCACGACGTCTTCCCCCTGGAGGTGGGAGATGTCGAAGCACTCGATGCGCAGGGGCGCCCCGTCGAGCTCCAGGGCCTCGGCGATCTCCTCCAGGGCCCGGGAGCGGGTGGTGAGGTCGGCGGCGCGCTTGGTCTTGTGCAGGGCGAGGGACTGCTGGGCGTTGCGGTGGACGGTCTCCATGAGGGACTTCTTGTCCCCGCGCTGCGGGACGCGCAGGCTGACCTGGGACCCGCGCCGCTGCGCCAGCCACTGCCCCAGCGCGGCCGCGTCGTCCGGCACGACGGGGACGAGCACCTCCTTGGGGACGCTCTCGCCGCTCTCCTCGCCGTAGAGCTGCTGGAGGGCGTGCTCGACGAGGCCGGCGGTGTCGACGGCCTCGACCTTGTCGGTGACCCAGCCGCGCTGGCCGCGCACCCGGCCGCCGCGGACGTGGAAGATCTGCACGGCCGCTTCGAGCTCGTCCTCGGCGACGGCGATCAGGTCGGCGTCGGTGGCGTCCGCGAGGACGACGGCGTTCTTCTCCATGGCCCGGCGCAGGGCCCCTATGTCGTCCCGCAGCCGGGCGGCCTTCTCGTACTCCATCTCCTCGGCCGCCGCGTGCATCTCCTTCTCCAGCCGGGAGAGGTAGGTACCGGTGCGGCCGGCCATGAAGTCGCAGAAGTCCTCGGCGAGTTCCCGGTGGTCCTCGGGGCTGATCCGGCCGACGCAGGGCGCCGAGCACTTGCCGATGTACCCGAGCAGGCAGGGCCGCCCGATCTGGGCGGACCGCTTGAACACCCCGGCGGAGCAGGTGCGCACCGGGAACACCCGGAGCATCAGGTCGACGGTCTCGCGGATCGCCCAGGCGTGCCCGTACGGCCCGAAGTACCGCACGCCCTTCTTCTTGGGCCCGCGCATGACCTGCACGCGCGGGTACTGCTCGCCCATCGTGACGGCGAGCGACGGATAGCTCTTGTCGTCCCGGTACTTCACGTTGAACCGGGGGTCGAACTCCTTGATCCAGGAGTACTCCAGCTGCAGCGCCTCGACCTCGGTGGAGACGACGGTCCACTCGACGGAGGCGGCCGTCGTGACCATCGTGGCGGTCCGGGGGTGCAGACCGGCGAGGTCCTGGAAGTAGCTGGCCAGCCGCTGGCGCAGGCTCTTGGCCTTCCCGACGTAGATCACCCGGCGGTGCGCGTCGCGGAACTTGTAGACCCCAGGGGAGTCGGGAATCTCCCCGGGCTTGGGTCGGTAGCTGGAAGGGTCGGCCATGCCAACCACCCTACTGGCGCGCTACGACAACGAAACGTACCAGCGGGCTGTGGACCGTGGCAGCCTCGCGGGCGGTCGAGGCGCCGGGTCCGGGCGGAGCCCCGGGAAACGGAGCAAGGGCGGGGCAGGGACGAGCCCCGCGGGGCCCGGCACCGACCGCGACGGCCGGACCGGACCCCACGGGGAAGGGGACCCGGGGTCAGCCCCCGGCGGTACGGCGCCGCCGCAGCAGGACGACGGCCCCCGCCGCGCCCAGCGCCAGCGCCCCGGCCCCGCCGGCGAGCACCACCCCCGGCCCGCCGCCGTCAGCGGCACCGTCACCGACGCCGGCCGGCGGGCCCGCCTCGGCGAAGCCCCCCGCCATGCCGCGGGCCGCGTACGCGGACCCCGGCAGCTTGTCCCCGTACGCCTTCACGACCCGCGCCCGGTACGCCCCCAGCGAGACCCCGGCCGGGCCCACGGCCCGCACGGCGTCCTCGTCCAGCGGCAGCACCCGCTCGTCCCCGGCGACGTACCAGGCGTCGGTCTGGGGCTCCCGGAACACGGTCCCGCCGGGCAGTTTCGCGGCGCCGAGGCGGGCGTAGCGGAACTCGTCGTCGCCGGTGGCGATGTTCACGACCTGCCAGCCGGCCCCGGTCTTCGCGGTCCACAGGGCCGCCTTCTGCCCGTCCGAGGACACGGCCTGGGACGCCAGGAACTCCAGCCGGGCCACCGGTGCCCCGGCCTTCCCGGCGACGAACTCCGGCGCCAGGTAGCTGACGGGGATCGCGTCCCCCTCGATCCGGGGCCGGGCCGCGGCCACCGACACCTTCCCCTCCCGGGCGAAGAACCTGGACAGGGTCGCCAGGGTGTCCGGCGCGGTGGCCGCCTCGTGCGCGGCGGCCCGGTTCTCGGCGGTGGCGGTCTGCGGCTGCGGGACGGGCGCGGCGGAGGCCTGCCCGCCCAGGGCGGCGGCCAGGGCGGCGGCCGCGAGGGCCACGGCGGCGGCGCGTGCGGTCTTGGCGGTCACGCGATCACGCCCCGATCCGGTAGAGGGAGTGGGTCCAGGAGAAGGTGTCGTTGTCCACGTACCAGGCGTGCGAGGCCCAGTTGTAGCGGTCGTTCGACGGCCACGGGTCGCCCCAGTAGACCCAGCTGCCGGCGGTGTCGTACCCGTAGACGACGTGCATGTGGCCGCCGCCGCCCGACCACTGGATCCGGGTCTCGACGGGCCGGTCGGCGTTGATCTCGGTCTGGACGGTGGAGTACTGGAGCCAGCCGGTCACGTAGCTGCCGGAGTTGATGCCGGCCCAGCGCAGCGCGGTCTGGACGTTGCCCAGCGTGGCCTGGTTGTTGGGGCACTCGGTGCCCTGCTGGCGGTTGAAGGCGGCGTTGCAGAACTGGTTCTGGCTGTAGGTGCGGCCGAACCAGGTGGCGATCGTGTTGCCGCTGGCGGCCCAGCACCAGTTGTTCTTCTGCTGCGCCTGCATGGTGATGTCGAGCCGCTTGTACGCCAGTGCCGAGGCGGCGGAGCCCGTGTCCGCGGCCGGGGCGGCGGTGGCGGTACCGGCGCCGAGACCGAGGGGCAGCAGTACGAGCAGCAGGGCGGATATCAGGGAGGCGGCCGGCGAAAGCCGCCCTCTTCTGTTGCGCATCGCGTTCCTCCCGAGGTGGGGACTCGAGGTGGTGGGGGTTGGAGGAGCGCGTCCGGACGCTGTGGAGGAGCATCGGGGTGTTGTCGCGATCAGGTCAACACGCTTCAATACGCGGTGACATTGCAGTGTGAACGGTGGGGCTGCGGTGTGAACGGTTGCTCTCGTTCCACCTGGTCTCCCCGACCCACGGCCCGGCCCCCCACCCCGGCGCGTGTGAACGTTCACAGAGGAGAGTCGCCATGCGGCCGACCGGCGACACGCCAGTTCCGGCGGACACCGCCGACGCGGCCGATCTCGGGCGGCTGCTGCGCGGCGGCCCCTTCCACCTCGCCCTGCGCGCCGCCCTCGCCGCGCGCGGACTGCCCCTGCACCGGGTGCAGCACCGGCTCGCCGCGCGCGGCATCAAGCTCGGGGTCACCAGCCTCAGCTACTGGCAGCAGGGCGCCCGGCGCCCGCGCCACCGGGAGTCGCTGCGGGCGGTGTCCGCCCTGGAGGAGATCCTGGAACTCCCCCCGGGCTCCCTGCTGCGCCTGCTGGCCGACCCGGACCCCGGCCCGGGCCGCCCGGCCGCCCGCCCCTACCGTGCGCTGGTGAGCGTCGGCGCGGCCGTGGAAGGGCTGCTGGCGGCGATGGAGCTCCCGGCGGACGGCGGCCTGCACTCGGTCGGCCACCACGAGCGGGTCCGCATCGGCCCGGACGGCGAGCTGTGCACGCGCGAGTCGCAGCAGATCGTGCGGGCCCACCGCGACGGCGTCGACCGCTACCTGGCCGTCCACCACGGCGACCCCGGCTGCGACGCGGCCCGGGTGGAGGTGACGGCGTACGAGAACTGCCGCACGGGCCGGGTCCGCTGCCACCCGGAGGCCGGGGTGGTGGTGGCGGAGCTGCTCTTCGACGCGCGGCTGCGGCGCGGGGACACGTACGTCTTCGGGTACGGCATCGAGGACGGCACGGGGGCGCGCAGCACGGAGTACGTACGCGGCTTCAGCTACGCGGGCGGCCAGTACATGCTCCAGGTCCGCTTCGACGAGGCGGCCCTCCCGGTCCGCTGCCACCGCTTCGCCCGCACCTCCCCGGCGGCCCCCCGCACCTCCCTGACCGACCTCACCCCCAGCGGCCGCCACCGCGCGGTCCACCTGGTGGAACAGGCGGTCCGCCCGGGCATCCTGGGCATCGCCTGGGACTGGGGGTAGCGGCCCACCCGGACCGCCCGGCGGGAATCGTCGGGTCAGCCCGCGATCAGCTTGCCGTTCTCCGCCTTGACCGGGACGGCCGGGAGCGGCTCGGAGGCCGGGCCGCGCAGGACCTTGCCCGTGGTGACGTCGAAACGGCTGCCGTGGCAGGGGCAGTTGCCCTCGCCCTTGTCGATCTTGTCGAGGACGCAGCCGGCGTGCGTGCACTGGGCGCTGAACGCCTTGTACTGGCCCTCCGCCGGGCAGCTGACGACGAGCTTCTGCTCGCGGAACAGCTTCGCGCCGCCGACCGGGACGTCCGCCGCGGCGCCCAGCTCGACCGGCTCCTTCGGCACGGCGGGGCCGCCCGCGCCGCTGCCGCCCCCGGTCGAGCAGGCGGAGAGCGCCGTCCCCGCGCCCACGGCCCCGGCGAGCGCGGCGGCGCCCTTGAGGACAGTACGGCGGGCGGCGGGCTGGGACGCGGACATGCGGTTCTCCTGGCACGAGGTGGCGGGCCCCGGGCGGGGCCCACCCGACCATACCGGCGCCCGGTGCGATAGCTTCCCCCGCGTGATCGTCGTCGGCGGAGAAGCCCTGATCGACCTCGTGCCGCTGGCCCGGCCGCCGGGCGCACTGCTGCCCCGCGCCGGGGGCGGGCCGTACAACACCGCCCTGGCGCTGGGCCGCCTCGGAGCCCCGGTGGCCTTCTGCTCCCGCGTCTCGGCCGACGGCTTCGGCGAGACCCTGCTGGCCGGGCTGCGGGCCGCGGGGGTGGACCTCTCGCTGGTGCAGCGCGGGCCCGAGCCGACCACCTTGGCCGTGCCCTCACTGGACCCGGACGGCTCGGCCGCGTACGAGTTCTACGTGGAGGGCACCGCCGACCGGCTGTTCACCCTGCCGCCCGCGCTGCCCCCGCAGGCGCGGGCCCTGGCGCTCGGGACCTGCTCGCTGGTGCTGGAGCCGGGGGCGAGCGCGTACGAGGCCCTGCTGCGGCGGGAGTCGGGGCGCGGGCTGCTGACCCTGCTGGACCCCAACATCCGCCCCGCGCTGATCGCGGACCCGGCCGGCTACCGGGAGCGGTTCCTGGCCCGGCTGCCGTACGTGTCCGTGCTGAAGCTGTCGGAGGAGGACGCTGACTGGCTGGGCGGCCGGGCCGGGGACTGGCTGGCGGCAGGGCCTTCGGCGGTGGTGCTGACCCGGGGTGCGGCGGGGCTGACGGTGTGGACCGCGGACGGGGCGGAGCACAGTGCGGCGGCCCGTCCGGTGACCGTCGCGGACACCATCGGCGCGGGCGACACCGTCAACGCGGCGCTGCTGCACCGGCTCGCCGGGGTACCGGACCCCCACGTGGTGGACTGGCCCGACGTGCTGGCGTACGCCGCCCACGCGGCCGCGCTGACCTGCACCCGGGCCGGCTGCGAGCCGCCGTACGCGGCCGAGCTCGGCCTCAGCCGATAGCGGCCCACAGGGTACGGGCGAGCGCGGGGGCGAACTCCTCGACGGGCTGGACCGCCTCGGGACCGGAGAAGTGCAGGAAGAAGGCCCGCTGGAAGCAGGCCCCGAGCAGCAGCGCGGCGGCGGCGCGGGGGTCGGCGTCCGCCCGGAGCCGGCCGGCGTCGAGCTCCCGGCGCAGCCGTCCTTCGAGGGCGTCACGCACCACGTGCGGGCCCTGGCCGATCTCCTGGACCCCTTCGCGGTGGCGGGTGAGCAGGGCGGGCTCGGCGAACAGGGAGGCGGCCATCGGCATGGCCTCGGCGTAGAACAGCGAGGCGTGCCGTGCGATGCCGGCAAGGGCCTCCTGGAGGGGTCCTTCGCCGGGGCCGCCGTCGAGGGCGGCCATGAGCGGTCCGGCATTGGGCGTGCGCTCCATGAGCACCCGGACGAACAGCTCTTCCTTGTTGGCGTAGTGCTTGTAGAGCGCGGCCTCCGAGCAGCCGGCCTCCCGGGCGATGGCCTTGGTGGTGGTGTTGGCGAGGCCGATGGTGCGCATGAGGGTTTCGGCGGCGTCCAGCAGCCGCTCGGAGGCGGGCCGGGTTGACTTCGGAGTGGGCATTCACTCACCCTAGTGGAGAAGAGGGTGAGTGAATACTCACCCACCCATCCTCATCCATCGCCTTCGACGGGGGTCCACGATGAAGATCACGGTGTTCGGAGCGACGGGCGGTGTGGGCCGCGAGGTGGTCCGGCAGGCCCTCGCGGCGGGCCACGAGGTGACGGCGGTCGTCCGCGACCCCGCCCGGCTGGACGTGCCGGCCCATGACCGCCTGCGGGTGGCGGTGGTGGCCGACCTGACGGACGACTCGGCGCTGCTGCCGGTCCTGGCGGGGCAGGACGCGGTGGTCTCGGCGCTCGGCGCGGCCAACAACAAGCAGGCCCGGCTGCACCCGGTCACCGGCCCGGCCCTGCGGTCGGTCGTCGCGGCGATGGAACGGGCGGGGGTCGGACGGCTCACGGCCGTCAGCGCGGCGCCGCTGGGGCCGGACGCGGAGGGGGACGGCCTGCTCCTGCGGAAGGTGGGCTATCCCCTCCTCCGGTGGGCGCTGCGCGACCTGTACGCGGACCTGGCGGTCATGGAGTCCGTCATCGCGTCGGCGCAGGGGGTGCGGTGGACGGTGGTCCGGCCGCCGCGCCTCCTGAACCGGCCGGGCACCGGTCGCTACCGCCGCGCCGTGGACGCCAATGTCCCGGGCGGCCGGGTCGTCGCCCGCGCCGACGTGGCGACGGCCCTCCTCGACGTCCTGTCCGACCCGTCGACGACGGGCCACGCGGTGGGCGTCGCCGCGTAGCCCTGGCCGGGCGGGCGCGGGTGCCGGTGCGCGGAGGGGGATCCGCGGCAGCGGCCTCCGCCCCCGCCCCGCCGGGCTACGCCTTGCGGGCCCGGGCCGCCTTCTTCGCCGGAGCGGCGGCCGCCTTCTTGCGCGGGGCCCGAGGCGGCGGGACCGGAGCGGCGTCAGAGATCCGCTCGGCCCCCAGGATGTCCCGCAGGAACTTCCCCGTGTGGCTCGCGCCCACCGACGCGACCTGCTCCGGCGTGCCCTCGGCGACGACGAGCCCGCCCCCGTAGCCACCCTCGGGGCCCATGTCCACGACCCAGTCCGCGGTCTTGATGACGTCCAGGTTGTGCTCGATGACGATCACCGAGTTCCCCTTGTCCACCAGCCCCGACAGCACCTTGATCAGCTTCGAGATGTCCTCGAAGTGCAGACCGGTCGTCGGCTCGTCCAGCACGTACACCGTCCGCCCGGTCGACCGCTTCTGCAGCTCCGACGCCAGCTTCACGCGCTGCGCCTCGCCACCCGACAGGGTCGGCGCCGACTGGCCGAGGCGGACGTACCCCAGCCCCACCTCGTTCAGCGTCTTGAGGTGCCGCGCGATGGTCGGGACCGCCTCGAAGAAGTGCAGCGCCTCCTCGATCGGCATGTTCAGGACTTCCGCGATGGACTTGCCCTTGTAGTGGACCTCCAGCGTCTCCCGGTTGTACCGGTCGCCGTGGCAGACCTCGCACGGGACGTACACGTCCGGCAGGAAGTTCATCTCGATCTTGATCGTGCCGTCACCGGAGCAGTTCTCGCACCGGCCGCCCTTGACGTTGAAGGAGAAGCGCCCCGGCAGGTAGCCGCGGACCTTGGCCTCCATCGTCTCCGCGAACAGCTTGCGCACGTGGTCGAAGACGCCCGTGTACGTCGCCGGGTTGGACCGCGGCGTCCGGCCGATCGGGGACTGGTCGACATGCACGACCTTGTCGACCAGGTCGTCGCCCTCCACCCGCGTGTGCCGGCCCGGCACGGACCGCGCGCCGTTCAGCTCGCGCGCCAGGTGCGTGTAGAGGATGTCGTTGACCAGCGTCGACTTGCCGGAGCCCGACACGCCCGTGACCGCCGTGAGGACGCCCAGCGGGAAGGACACGTCGATGTCCCGCAGGTTGTTCTCCTTGGCGCCGTGGACGGTCAGCTTCCGGTCCCCGTTCACGGGCCGGCGGATGTCCGGCACCGGGATGGACTTCTTGCCGGACAGGTACTGCCCGGTCATCGACTCGCCGTTCTTCAGCAGTTCCTTCAGCGAGCCGCTGTGCACCACCTTGCCGCCGTGCTCGCCGGCGCCCGGGCCGATGTCCACGACCCAGTCGGCCACCTTGATGGTGTCCTCGTCGTGCTCGACGACGATGAGCGTGTTGCCCATGTCCCGCAGCCGCACCAGCGTCTCGATCAGCCGGTGGTTGTCGCGCTGGTGCAGGCCGATGGACGGCTCGTCCAGCACGTACAGCACGCCGACCAGGCCGGAGCCGATCTGCGTCGCCAGGCGGATGCGCTGCGCCTCGCCGCCCGAGAGGGTGCCGGCGGCGCGGTTGAGGGAGAGGTAGTCCAGACCCACGTCGACCAGGAAGCGGAGCCGCTCGTTGACCTCCTTGAGGACGCGCTCGGCGATCTTCTTGTCGCGGGCGTCGAGCTTCATCCGTCCCAGGAAGTCGGCGCATTCGCTGATCGACATCGCGGCGACCTCGGCGATGGAACGCTCCATCACCGTCACCGCGAGCACGATCGGCTTCAGCCGGGTGCCCTCACAGGTCGGGCAGGGCACCTCGCGCATGTAGCCCTCGAAGCGCTCGCGGCTGGCGTCGCTCTCGGACTCGGCGTGCCGCCGCTTGACGAACGGCACGGCGCCCTCGAAGGCCGTGGTGTACGCGCGCTCGCGCCCGTACCGGTTGCGGTAGCGGACCTCGATCTGGGTCTTGTGCCCGTACAGCAGGGCCTTCTTGGCCCGCTGCGGCAGTCCGGCCCACGGGATGTCGGTCCGGAAGCCCAGCTCCCCGGCGAGCGCGCCGACCAGCCGCTGGAAGTAGTCCTTGGTGTGGCCCAGCGACCAGGGCGAGACCGCCCCCTCGTCCAGCGACTTGTCCTCGTCCGGGACGATCAGCTCCGGGTCCACCTCCATGCGCGTACCGATGCCGGTGCACTCGGGGCAGGCGCCGAAGGGGGAGTTGAAGGAGAAGGAACGCGGTTCCAGCTCCTCGAACGACAGGTCGTCGTACGGGCAGTAGAGGTGTTCGGAGTACATCCGCTCACGCTCCGGGTCGTCCTCGGCGAGGTCGACGAAGTCCAGGATGACCATGCCGCCGGAGAGGCCCAGCGCGGTCTCGACGGAGTCCGTGAGGCGGCGCTTGGCGCTGTCCTTGACCGTGAGGCGGTCGATGACCACCTCGATGGTGTGCTTCTCCTGCTTCTTCAGCGTGGGCGGCTCGGAGAGCTGGATCGTCTGGCCGTCCACCCGGGCGCGGCTGTAGCCCTTGGTCTGGAGGTCGGCGAAGAGGTCGACGAACTCGCCCTTGCGCTCGCGGACCAGCGGGGACAGCACCTGGAAGCGGCTGCCCTCGGGGAGCGCGAGGACCTTGTCGACGATGGCCTGCGGCGACTGCCGCGAGATCGGGCGCCGGCACTCGGGGCAGTGCGGCTTGCCGATGCGGGCGAAGAGCAGGCGGAGGTAGTCGTAGACCTCGGTGATGGTGCCGACGGTGGAGCGGGGGTTGCGCGAGGTCGACTTCTGGTCGATCGAGACGGCCGGGGAAAGGCCTTCGATGAAGTCGACGTCGGGCTTGTCCATCTGCCCCAGGAACTGGCGGGCGTACGACGAGAGCGACTCGACGTAGCGGCGCTGGCCCTCGGCGAAGATCGTGTCGAAGGCCAGGGAGGACTTGCCCGAGCCGGAGAGTCCGGTGAAGACGATGAGGGAATCGCGGGGCAGGTCGAGCGAGACGTTCTTCAGGTTGTGCTCGCGAGCGCCACGAACGATGAGACGGTCGGTCACGCCGGTCCGCACCTTTCTTGAGAGAGCGGGGGCACGGGCCCCCGGCTGTCCAGGGTATGGGGGGCGCCTCTGCGATGGATTGTGTCTGGAGTATCGAGCGTATAGCACGCACATTCGATTTACGGCACGCGCAAGAGGGCTTCACCCGATCGTGTGGCGGCGCCCTCCCGGCCACTAGGCTCGGATCCATGACTGATCATGTGCACGACCTGGCCTCTGTACGTGAAGCCACCGAACGGCTGCTGAACGCGGTCGCGAAACTGGACAACGCCTCCCTCTCCCAGGAGTCACACCTCCCGGGCTGGACCCGCGGCCACATCCTGGCCCACCTGGCGCGCAACGCCGACGCCCTCGTCAACGTCCTCGAGGGCCGCCCCATGTACGAGAGCGCCGCCGCCCGCGACGCGGACATCGAGCGCGACTCCGGCCGGCCCCTGGAAGAACACCTGACGGACCTCCGTGATTCCGCGGCCCGCTTCCTCGCCACCACCGAGTCCGACCAGGACTGGCAGCGCACGGTCGAGCTCCGCAACGGCGTCACCGACCTGGCGGCGAACGTGCCCTTCCGCCGCCTCGTCGAGGTGGAGCTCCACCACGTCGACCTGAACATCGGTTACGAGCTCCACGACCTGCCCGACGAGTTCGCCGAGCGGGAGATCGCCTTCCTCGCCGACCGCTGGTCCGGCCGCCCCGACGTCCCGCCGGTCACCCTCCAGTACTCGGACGGCCGGTTCGTCGCGCGCACCGGCGGCACCGAGGGCGCCCCCGTGGTCCTCAGCGGCGCGCAGGACGACCTGCTCGGCTGGCTGGCCGGCCGCGGTCCCAAGGGCGCCCACCTCGCCATCGAGTCCGGCGACGCCGTGCCCGAACTCCCCGCGCTCTAGGATTCGGACATGACGTACAGCGGAGCGGTGAAGGTCGGCGGTCCCGCCGACGTGCACGAACTCGCGGACCTGATGATCTCCAAGGTCGCCGTGGGTTCCATGAACAACAACGCGTACCTGCTGCGCTGCCGGGCCACCGGCGAGCAGCTCCTGATCGACGCGGCGGCCGAGCCGGACACGCTGCTGCACCTGATCGGCGACGACGGCATCGCGTCGGTCGTCACCACGCACCGGCACGGCGACCACTGGGGTGCGCTCCAGGCCGTCGTCGACGCCACCGGGGCGCGGACCTACGCGGGCGCCCTCGACGTGGAGGGCATCCCCGTCCCCACGGACGTCGCGGTCCAGGACGGGGACGTGATCACGGTCGGACGGGTCTCCCTGACCGCCCGCCACCTGGTCGGCCACACCCCCGGTTCCATCGCCCTGGTCTACGACGACCCGCACGGGCACCCGCACGTGTTCACCGGCGACTGCCTCTTCCCCGGCGGCGTCGGCAACACCTCGGGCGACGCGAAGAACTTCGCCAGTCTGATCGACGACGTCGAGACCAAGATCTTCGGGCAGCTGCCCGACGAGACCTGGGTCTACCCGGGCCACGGGAACGACACCATGCTCGGCACCGAGCGCCCCCACCTCGCGGAATGGCGCGAGCGGGGCTGGTGACCCACGGGCGCATGTGCCGCCGTCAACACCGGGCGGCCATGCGCTCCTTCCGGTCGACCTCGACCGAACGCATGTCCCGGGGAGGCGGGGCGGTGTAGTTGCTGCACCATGCGACAGCACCCCTCCCCGCCCCCCGTTCCCTCCTCCGGCACTCCGCCGACCGACCCGGACGGCCCCGCCGCTTCGGACCGCCCCGCCGGCCCCTCCATGCTGCGGCTCGCCCTGGCCTCCCTGGCCGGGACCGCCATCGAGTTCTACGACTTCTTCGCCTACGGCACGGCCGCCGCCCTGGTGCTCGGCCCGCTGTTCTTCCCCTCGTTCTCCCCGCTCGCGGGAACCCTCGCCGCCTTCGGGACGTTCGGCGTCGGCTTCCTCGCCCGTCCGCTGGGCTCCGTGGTCTTCGGGCACATCGGCGACCGCTACGGGCGCCGCCCGGTGCTGCTCGCCTCCCTGCTGCTGACCGGGCTGGCCACGGTGGCCGTCGGATGCGTGCCCTCGTACGCCTCCATCGGGATCGCCGCGCCCCTGCTGCTGCTCCTGCTGCGCTTCCTCCAGGGGCTCGGGCTCGGCGGCGAGTGGGGCGGGGCGGTGCTGCTGACCGCCGAGCACGCCCCCGAGGGGCGGCGCGGACTGTGGTCCAGCTTCCCGCAGATGGGCCCGGCCACCGGGTTCCTGCTGGCCAACGGCCTGATGCTGGCGCTGTCCGGCCTGCTGAGCGACGCGCGGTTCGGGGCCTGGGGCTGGCGGGTGCCCTTCTGGGGCGCCGGGCTGCTGGCGCTGGCCGGGCTGTGGCTGCGCCGCTCGGTGGAGGAGACCCCGCAGTTCCGGGCCCTCACCGAGACCGGCCGGCGGGCGGAGGCCCCGCTCACGGAGGTCCTGCGCGGCCACTGGCGGCTGCTCCTGCTGACCGGCGGGGCGATGTCGGTCGGGTACGCCGTCTTCTACGCGGTCACCACCTGGTCCCTGGCCTACACCACCGGCCCGCTGCACATGGACCGCACCCTGATGCTGGCCGTGGTGATGGCCGCCGTCCTGCTGAAGGGGCTGGTGACGGCCCCGCTGGCGGCCCTGGGCGACCGCTGGGGGCGGCGGCCGTTGTGCCTGGCCGGCAGTGCCGCCTGCGCGCTGTGGATGTTCCCCTTCGTGGCCCTGCTGAGCAGTGGGGATGCCCTGCTGGTGGCGGTGGGCTGCGTCGGCGCGCTGCTGGCGATGGTCCTGATGTACGCGGTGGCCGGCGCGTACCTGCCGGAGCTGTACGCGCCGCGGATCCGCTGCACCGGCGCGGCCGTCGGCTACAACCTGGGCGGCGTCCTGGGCGGGGCGCTGACCCCGGTCGTGGCGACGGCCCTGGCGGCCGGCTCCGGGCCGCCGTGGGGCGTGGCGGTGTACCTGACGGCGGTGGCCCTGGTCAGCCTCGGCTGCTTCGCCCTCCTCCCGGAGACCCGCCCGGCCGCCCTCCCGGTCCGGGACGGTGCGGGCGCGGACACGGGAGCGGGGGCGGCCGAAGCCGCCCCCGCGTAGCCCGGGCGCGCGGCCCGGCCGGGTCAGGCGTCGACGCTCCTGGTCTCCTCGGCGGCGGCTTCGGCCGCCGCCTGCTTCCTGGAGGCGATCAGGCTGGTGATCGTGGTGACCACCAGGACGCCGCAGATGACGCCCAGGGAGACCGGGATGGAGATCTGCGGGACGTGCACCCCGGACTCGTGCAGGGCGTGCAGCACCAGCTTGACGCCGATGAAGCCCAGGATCACGGACAGGCCGTAGCTGAGGTGGACCAGCTTCTTGAGCAGGCCGCCGATGAGGAAGTACAGCTGGCGCAGGCCCATGAGGGCGAAGGCGTTGGCGGTGAAGACGATGTACGGGTCCTGGGTGAGGCCGAAGATCGCGGGGATGGAGTCCAGGGCGAAGAGGACGTCGGTGGTGCCGATGGCGAGCATGACCACCATCAGCGGGGTCAGGACGCGCTTGCCGTTGGTGCGGATGAACAGCTTGGTGCCGTGGTAGCGGTCGGCGACGCCGAACTTCTTCTCGATCGACTTCAGGAGGCGGTTCTCCTCGAACTCCTCTTCCTCCTCGTCCTTGCGGGCTTCCTGGATCAGCTTCCAGGCGGTGTAGATGAGGAAGGCGCCGAAGAGGTAGAAGACCCACGAGAAGCTGGCGATGATCGCGGCTCCGGCGGCGATGAACACCGCGCGCAGGACCAGGGCGATCAGCACCCCGACGAGCAGGACGCGCTGCTGGAGGTGGGAGGGCACCGAGAACTTCGCCATGATCAGGACGAAGACGAAGAGGTTGTCCACGCTCAGGGACTTCTCGGTGACGAAGCCGGCGAAGAACTCCTGGGAGGCCTGGCCGCCGCCGAAGAACAGCAGGCCGAGGCCGAAGAGGACGGCGAGGACGATCCAGACGACCGTCCAGGTGCCCGCTTCCTTGAGGGAAACGTCATGGGGCTTGCGGCCGATGAGGAAATCGGCGCCGATGAGGATGCCCAGACCGGCGATGGTCAGGGCCCACAGGGTCAACGAAACGTCCACGGTATTCACGCCTCCGGCGGATGGCTCAGCACAGGGTCAGCGTCATCGCTGCCGGAGGTCTCTTCCACCCGGGCGGCTCGTGGGCCGCGGGCCGGCGCCCCGGGACCACCGCGTTGACTGAACCGGGTCGTCCGTACTGACGGGCACGCCGCGCAGGAAATAGCAGGAATACTCCCCTCCGCAGGCTTCAGAGTACCTGCGGAGGGACCCAAAGGTAAAGGGATCACCAAAGGCGGGTCACTCGATGGTCATAGGCGGGTCATGGGCCGCCCTGCGCCCGGCTACTGCCGGGCGGCCCGGCGGGCCTGCGCGACGCGCTCCAGCGCCTGGTCGAGGACCCGGCTGCCCTGTGGGGGGAGGTCCGGCTCGAAGGTCCAGGCGTGCTGGACCCACGGGTCGGCGAGGTGGTGGTCGGGTACGGGCGACAGCCTCATCAGCGAGCGCCACAGCGGGTCCAGCAGCGGCCCGTAGGCGGAGGCCTCGTCGCGGTCGGCGACCATCAGCAGGTGCACGCCGACCGACGGGCCCTCGTCGGCCAGGTAGCGCAGCTGGGTGACGGCCCGGTCGTCGAAGCCGTGCGGGAAGTCGTGCACGACGAGCAGCTGCTCGGCCGGGTCCAGGTCCGCGGGCAGGTCCTCGGGCGCGCCGGCGCGCAGGGCCATCTGTACGAGGTCCACCCGGCGGGTCAGCCGTGCGAGGGTCTCCGCGACCCCGGCGGCGCCCGCCGCGGGCGGCCCGGCCAGCACTCCGGCGCGGACCAGCGGGGCCAGCGCGGCGGAGCCCGCCCCGG
This sequence comes from Streptomyces sp. 3211.6, assembly GCF_003634815.1. Taxonomy (NCBI): domain Bacteria; kingdom Bacillati; phylum Actinomycetota; class Actinomycetes; order Kitasatosporales; family Streptomycetaceae; genus Streptomyces; species Streptomyces sp. 3211.6. The sequence goes on from NZ_RBXC01000001.1 coordinate 2,205,523, forward strand.
CCGCGTCGATCACGTGGACGGAGATCCGGCCGGCCGGGTGGACGGCGAGCAGCCGGGCGGCGTGCGCGACGGCCATGTCCATGGCGGCGCGGCGCAGCCGGTCGGTGTCCATGGTCATGGCGGCCTCGGAGCCGGTGCGGCCGTTGTCGATCCACAGTCCGCGCTCCAGCGGGAGCCGCATCAGCATGGGGATCTTCAGCCCGGGGCTCTCGGGCAGGCTGAGGTCGCCCAGGCGCAGGGCGAGGGGGCCCTCCTCGGGGGTGCCCTGGCCGTGCCAGACGGGGTTGTCCCAGCGGGCGTACGCGGCCGGGAGCGCGGGTTCGACCACCTCGGACTCGGCGGTGAGCTGGGCCAGGTCCCGGTCGAGGACGGCGCGGGCCTGGGCGACCAGGTCGTCGCGGCGGGCCCGGGCGGTCTCACGGGCGTCCCCGCCGGCGCCGCCCAGGCGGTGGCGCGGGTCGGACAGGGCCTCGTCCAGCTCGCGGTCCAGCCGGGAGTCGGCGAAGTCGACGGCGCTGCGGTAGGCGGCGACGGTGCGGGCCAGGTCCTCGAACATGCCCCAGACCTGGTTGTAGAGCCGCTCGTCCATGGACCAGCCGGTGGCGTCCCCGGCGACGGGGACGGGGGGTTCGCCGGGGCCGGCGGGTGCGGCCGCGGGGCGGGGGGCCGGCTCGGGTGCCTCGGTGGTGGTGCGGCGGCGGCGCGGGTGGGCGTAGTCGATGGCGGGCCGGCCGTCGGCGGGTGCGGCCGCGGCCGGCGCGGGGCCGGGGGTGCCGGCGTAGGGGACCCCGGAGACGGGGACCGGGTCCGGCGGCTCCGGGGCGGTCGCGGGGGGCTGGGGGGCGGTCGCGGGGGGCTGCGGGGTCGCGGGCGGCGCGGCCTCCTGCGCGAGGGGCGGGAGGGGGGCCGGGGAGCGGTCGCCGTCCCCGGTGCGCGCGGCCGTGCGCAGGGCCTCGGCGGCCAGGGCCGCGGCCTCGGGTGCGGCCAGTCCCCCGTCCCGGAGGAGGGCGGCGAGTCCGTCGGCGTACCCCTGGCCGACGGCCCGGACCTTCCAGGCGCCCTGGCGGCGGTAGAGCTCCAGGGCGATCAGGGCGGTCTCGGCGTCCAGGCCGGTGAGGGCGAAGGCCGCGAACTCGGCGCCGCCCGCCTCGGCGACCGCGACGTGCGGTACGGGGACGGCGCCGAAGCGCAGGGGGCCGCCGGGCGGCAGGACGAGGAGCAGGCCGATCCGGTGGACCTCCGCCGCGACGGCGTCGAGGTCGACGGTCAGGGTGTGCCGGTCGCCGGGGCCTGCGGGCACCCGGACCCCGGGGAGGGCGGGGGCGGCCGGGTGGGCCAGGGCCCCGGGGCCGGTGAGCCGGCCCTGCTCGTCGGCCACCGAGGCCAGCGCGAGCACCGCGGTGCCGGCCGAGACCCTGACCTCCACCCGGCTGTGGGACACGGGGTGGTTCTGCCCCCGGACCAGTTCGGCCGTCATCGTGCAGCCCTCCCCCGTGCCTTCTTCTCTTGTTTCCCGGTGTCCCGGTCTTCCGGTTTCGGTGCGGTGGCGCGATGGCGCCGTGGCGCTTACAGGTGCGGCAGGATCGCCGGCATCAGGTCCTGGAAGGTCCGGCCGTTGGCCGGGTTGCCCAGGGCCGTCATCTGCCAGCCGCCGCCGGCCCGGGACACCTTCGCCATGATCTGCGCGGTGTACTGGCCGCCGCCGTCGAGGGTGTAGCGGGCCAGTTCCTGGCCGTTGGTCTCGTCGACGATGCGGCAGAACGCGTTCTGCACTTCCTGGAAGGTCTGTCCGGTGAAGGAGTTCACCGTGAAGACGATCGTGTCGATGTGCACCGGCACGCGCTGGAGGTCGACGAGGATGGCCTCGTCGTCCCCACCCTGGCCGACGCCGCCGACCAGGTTGTCACCGGTGTGGCGGACCGAGCCGTCGTCGCTCTGCAGGTGCCGGAAGAACACCACGTCCACGGGCTGCTTGTCGGCGAACAGCACCGCCGAGGCGTCGAGGTCGATCTCCCGGGTGCGCGAGCCGAACAGCCCGCGGCGCTTGGCCGCCTGCCAGCCGAGGCCCATCCGGACGGCCGTCAGCGTGCCGCCGCCCTGCTTCTCCAGACTGATGGCCTGACCCTTGGTCATGTTGACCGTCACGCGCGTCCCCTCTCCATAGCCACCCCCAGGCAGCCTGTACCTGCGGCCGTTCCCACACCCTACTGACCGGCCACGGGTCAGGCGAGGCCCGCTTCCCGCATCTGCCGGAGCTCCTTCTTCAGCTCGCCCACCTCGTCGCGGATCCGGGCCGCGACCTCGAACTGGAGCTCGGCGGCAGCCCCCCGCATCCGCTCGGTCATCTGCTCGATGAGGGCGGCCAGTTCTGCGGCGGGACGGTCCGTGAGCACCTCGGCGGCCTTGGCCCCCTTGGCTCCCTTGGCTCCCTTGCCGGCCTTCGCCGGGGAGGCCGCGCCCAGGGCCGGGACGGGGGCCTTCGCGCCCTTGCCGTCCTTGGCCTGCCGGTAGCCGGTGCCGAGCAGCTGCTCGGTGTCGAGCTCCTCGCGGGCGATGGTGGCGACGATGTCGTTGATCTTCTTGCGGAGCGGCTGCGGGTCGATCCCGTTGGCCGTGTTGTACGCGATCTGCTTCTCGCGGCGCCGGTTGGTCTCCTCGATGGCCTTCTCCATCGCCGGGGTCGTCTTGTCCGCGTACATGTGGACCTGGCCGGAGACGTTGCGCGCGGCGCGGCCGATGGTCTGGATGAGGGAGGTCCCGGAGCGCAGGAAGCCCTCCTTGTCGGCGTCGAGGATCGCCACGAGCGAGACCTCGGGCAGGTCGAGGCCCTCGCGCAGCAGGTTGATGCCGACCAGGACGTCGTACTCGCCGGAGCGCAGCTCGCGCAGCAGCTCGATGCGGCGCAGGGTGTCCACGTCGCTGTGCAGGTAGCGGACCTGGATGCCGAGCTCCAGGAAGTAGTCGGTCAGGTCCTCGGCCATCTTCTTGGTGAGGGTGGTGACCAGGACGCGCTCGTCCTTCTCCACCCGGGTGCGGATCTCGTGCACCAGGTCGTCGATCTGGCCTTCGGTGGGCTTGACCACGACCTCGGGGTCGACGAGGCCGGTGGGGCGGATGATCTGCTCCACGAAGCCGTCGGCGCGGGAGAGCTCGTATTTCCCCGGGGTGGCGGACAGGTAGACGGTCTGGCCGATCCGCTCCTGGAACTCCTCCCACTTCAGCGGCCGGTTGTCCAGCGCGGACGGCAGCCGGAAGCCGTGGTCGACCAGGGTCCGCTTGCGCGAGGCGTCGCCCTCGTACATGGCGCCGATCTGCGGCACCGTGACGTGCGACTCGTCGATGACGAGGAGGAAGTCCTCGGGGAAGTAGTCGATGAGGGTGTTGGGGGCCGAGCCGCGCTCGCGGTCGTCCATGTGCAGCGAGTAGTTCTCGATGCCGGAGCAGGACCCGATCTGGCGCATCATCTCCAGGTCGTAGGTGGTGCGCATGCGCAGCCGCTGGGCCTCCAGCATCTTGCCCTGCTTCTCCAGCTCGGCGAGGCGCTCGGCCAGCTCGGCCTCGATGCCGCGGATCGCCTTCTCCATGCGCTCGGGCCCGGCGACGTAGTGGCTGGCGGGGAAGACGTACAGCTCGTGGTCCTCGCTGATGACCTCGCCCGTCAGCGGGTGCAGGGTGGAGAGCGCCTCGATCTCGTCGCCGAACATCTCGATGCGGACGGCCAGTTCCTCGTAGACCGGGAAGATCTCGATGGTGTCCCCGCGCACCCGGAAGGTTCCCCGGGTGAAGGCCACGTCGTTGCGCGTGTACTGGATGTCCACGAAGCGGCGCAGCAGCTGGTCGCGGTCGATCTCCTCGCCCACCTTGAGCGGGACCATCCGGTCCACGTACTCCTGCGGCGTGCCGAGGCCGTAGATGCAGGACACGGAGGCGACGACGATCACGTCACGCCGGGTGAGCAGCGAGTTGGTCGCGGAGTGGCGCAGCCGCTCCACCTCCTCGTTGATCGAGGAGTCCTTCTCGATGTAGGTGTCCGACTGCGGAACGTAGGCCTCGGGCTGGTAGTAGTCGTAGTACGACACGAAGTACTCGACGGCGTTGTTCGGCAGGAGCTCGCGGAACTCGTTCGCCAGCTGGGCGGCGAGGGTCTTGTTCGGCGCCATCACCAGGGTCGGGCGCTGGAGCTTCTCGATCATCCACGCGGTGGTGGCCGACTTGCCGGTGCCGGTGGCACCGAGCAGGACGACGTCCTTCTCACCTGCGCGGATGCGCTTCTCCAGCTCGGCGATGGCCGCCGGCTGGTCGCCGCTGGGCTGGTAGGGGCTGACGACCTCGAAAGGCGCCACCGTGCGTTCGATCTTCGATACGGGCCGCATGACTCCACCGTACGGCCCCCCACTGACACTCGGACGCCCGCAAGCGCCCCGCCCCCCTCGCGCCGGGCACCCGGCGGCCCCCGGAGGGTCCGTCGGACGGAGCGCGCCTCCCCCTTTCTGGTCCGTTTGTCGTAGTTCGGTGGCGTCCGTGTGATCTTCGAGCCCATGATCGCGGTGAACGCTCCGCCGTGAAGTGCACAGCCACAACGACTGCCGCTCCGCACCCGTCTGACGCAGGAACAGGGCTCACGACCCGAGGAGAACGCACATGTACGTCCGAACCGCCGCCGCGGCAGCCGCCGCCTTCCTGGGCCTCACCCTGACCATGCTGGGCGGGTCGGCGTCGCCCGCCGCCACCGGCCCCGGATCCGCACCGGGCTCGACGGGACTCCTGGGCCCCACCGTGTACGCCCACCGGGGGGCCTCCGCGTACGCCCCGGAGAACACCCTGGCGGCGATCGACCTGGCGATGCGGCTGGGCTTCGACTGGGTCGAGAACGACGTCCAGCGGACCAGGGACGGCGAGCTGGTGGTGATCCACGACGACACCCTGGCCCGCACCACCGACGTCGAACAGGTCTTCCCCGACCGCAAGCCCTGGCGGGTCAAGGACTTCACGGCGGCGGAGATCGCCCGGCTGGACGCGGGGAGCTGGTTCTCGCCGCGGTTCGCCGGCGCCCGGGTGCCTACCCTGCGGGAGTACATGGAGCGGGTCCAGGACAACCGCCAGCGGCTGCTGCTGGAGATCAAGAAGCCGGAGCTCTACCCCGGGATCGAGGAGCAGACGCTGAAGGTGTTGGAGGAGACCGGCTGGCTGGACGCCCAGCACGTCGCACGGCGGCTGGTGGTGCAGAGCTTCAGCGCCGACTCCGTGCGCGTCGTGCACCGGCTGCGCCCCGACCTGGTGACGGCCTTCCTGGGCACCCCGACCGTGGCCGGCCTGCCCGAGTACGCCGAGTTCACCGACCGGATCAACCCGTGGCACACGACGATCTCGGCCGACTGGGTGGCGGCCGTGCACCGGCTGCGGGGGGCGCACGGCAAGACGATGGAGGTGGACACCTGGATCGTGGACGACGCCGCGACGGCCCGGAAGGTGCGGGAGATGGGGGTGGACGGAATCATCACCAACGCGCCGGACGTCGTACGGGGGGCCGTGGGCGGCTACTAGCCGCCGGCGGGCGGGGCTGTCGGTGGGGCGCCGTACCGTTGAGGCGTGGACAGCACCGAGCGGCCCCGCGGGCCGCACCTCGAATGGACCGTCCTCCCCAGCGAGATCGGTCCCCTGCTCCTGGCCGCGACCCCCGAGGGGCTGGTCCGGGTGGAATTCCATGCCGGGCCCGAGCGGGTCGGCCGGATGATCGGCGCGCTGGTCTCCCGGCTCGGCGCCGAGGCCTGGCGGCCGGACCCGGGCCGGGAGGTGCTGCTGGCCGAGCCGATACGCCAGCTCAAGGCCTACTTCGCGGGTACGCTGCGCCGCTTCGACCTGCCCCTGGACTGGCGGCTCAGTTCCGGGTTCAACCGGCAGGTGCTGCTGGAGCTCGACCGCTCGGTGCCCTACGGCTCGGTGGTGGGGTACGGGGAGCTGGCGGCCCGGGCCGGGCAGCCCGGGGCGGCCCAGGCCGTGGGCAACGCCATGGGCTCGAACCCGCTGCCGCTGGTGGTGGCCTGCCACCGCGTGGTGGAGAACGACGGGGGATCGGGGGCTTCGGGGGCGGGGTGGAGACCAAGCGGACCCTGCTCGCGCTGGAGGGCGTCCTGCCGCAGCCGCTGTTCTAGGGGGTCTGATGGATCTCCGCGGCCCCGTCTTACCCGGTTCCCCTCGGCGGTAAGGGGTGGGAAACTGCCGCGGTGACTACTGCTGCCGCCTGCCGCCTCACCGCGTACGGTCCTGCCCCGGACGTCCCGCCCGCGCGCCCGCGACGGGGGTGTCCGGCGTGACCGCCTCCCCCACGACCCCGCCCGCGGCCTCCGCCGCCACCCCCACGACCGCGTCGTCGTCCGTCACCGCGGCCGATCTGCCGCGCATCCAGCGCCGGACCTCCGCGGTGCTCATCGCCGGGCAGATGCTGGGCGGCCTGGGCGTGCCCATCAGCATCGCCCTGGCCCCCGTACTGGCCACCGAGATCAGCGGCACCGAGGCCCTGTCCGGGTTCGCCTCCACCGCCGCGGTGATCGGCACCGCCCTGGTCTCCCTGCCGCTCGCCGCGCTGACCACCGCGCGCGGGCGCCGGGCGGGGCTGCTGGCCGGGTACGCGATCGGCACGGTCGGGGCGGCCCTGGTCGTGCTGGCCGCCTCCGTGAAGAGCTTCCCGCTGCTCATGCTCGGCATGGCCGCCTTCGGCGCCGCGTCCTCCGCCAACCTCCAGGCCCGCTTCGCCGCCGCCGACCTCGCCGCCCCGGACCGGAGGGCCCGTGCGATCTCGGTGGTCGTCTGGGCCTCCACCATCGGCGCGGTGCTCGGGCCGAACCTCTCCGCCCCGGCCAGCGACAGCTTCGCCGGCACCTCCATACCCCAGACGGCGGGGCCCTTCGTGTGGGCGGCCGCCGTCTTCGTCCTCACCGGCACCCTGCTCGGCGTACTGCTGCGGCCCGACCCGCTGCTGACCGCGCGGGCCCTGGCCGGGCCCGGCGAGGAATCCCGCCAGGGCCGCTCGCTGCGTGCCGGGTTCGCCGCCGTCAAGGCCTCACCACGGGCCCGGCTCGCGCTGCTGACCGTCGCGGTGTCGCACACCACCATGGTCTCGATCATGGTGATGACCCCGGTCGACCTCGGCCACCACGGCGCGGGCCTGAAGCTGGTCGGGCTGGTGATCAGCGGGCACATCGCGGGCATGTTCGCGTTCTCGCCCGTCATGGGCTGGCTCGCCGACCGGCTGGGCAGGTTCTCCGTGATCGGCCTGGCGGCCGGGCTGCTCTCGGTCGCCGCCCTGCTGGCCGGTACGGCCGCCGGGAACCACGCGCAGAGCGCGGCCGGTCTCTTCCTGCTCGGCCTCGGCTGGTCCGCCGGCATGGTCTCCGGCTCGGCGCTGCTGACCGACTCGGTGCCGCAGCCCGCACGGGCCGCCGTCCAGGGCCTGAGCGACCTGACGATGAACGCGGCGGCCGGTCTGGGCGGCGCGGCCGCCGGCCTGGTGATGTCCCAGGCCGGCTACGGCTGGCTCAACGCCATCGGCGCCTCGCTGCTGCTGCCGATGGCCGCGCTGGCCCTGTTCACCGCCCGGCGGCACCCGGCGGCCGCCGCACCGTAGGGCGACCGCCGTTTCAGAGGTTGATGTGGTAGGCCTTGCGCAGGGTCTCGTGGACCGTCCAGGTGGTCCGGTCGCCCTTGCGCAGCACGCAGGCCGAGCCGGGTCCCAGCTCCAGGGTCGCGCCGCCCTCCACCTCCACGGTGGCGCGGCCGCTGACGACCACGAACAGTTCGTCGGCCTCGGTGTCGGTGACCACCCCGGGGGTGATCTGCCAGATGCCCCGGATCTGGGAGCCGTCCTCGGACTCCCAGAGCACCTTGCCGGTCACCACCGGGGCGCCGGAGACGATCTGGGCGGGGTCGAGGTCCTCGGCCTCCAGCTCGCCGTCGGGGACGTCCGTGACGGATACGGCGAAGGAGGCGGGGGCGGCGCTGTGGTCACTGGTGCTCATGGTGCGCCAGCGTAGGGCGGCCGCGCCGGCCGCGGGGTGATCAGAGCGTCCAGCGCGGGCGCGGCGCGCGCGTCACTCCGTCGAGTGCGCGGGGCGGCTTCGCGCCGGAGTGGGCGGGGGCGCGTTTGCGGGCGCGCGCCCCGTGCCATGGATGGGGACATGCCACAGCACAGAGCAGCCGAGGTCCCCGTCCTGTCGGAAGAGGTGCGCGAGGCGCTCGCCGCGCGCAGGCCCGTCGTCGCCCTGGAGTCGACGATCATCGCGCACGGCCTGCCCCGCCCCCGCAACCTGGCCGTGGGCCTGGAACTGGAGGAGCTGGTACGGGCGGAGGGCGCCGTCCCGGCGACGGTCGCGGTGGTCGACGGGGTGGCGTACGCGGGCCTGGACAAGGCGCGACTGGAGCGGATCGCGGCGGGCGAGGGGGTACGCAAACTCGGCCACCGCGACCTGGCCCCGGCGCTCGCGACGGGCGCCACGGGTGCGACGACGGTCTCGGCGACGGCCTTCCTGGCGGCCCGGGCCGGCCTGCGGGTCTTCGCCACGGGCGGGCTGGGCGGCGTGCACCGCGGGTTCGCGCAGACCCAGGACGAGTCGGCGGACCTGTCCCTGCTGGCCCGTACCCGGATCACGGTGGTGTGCGCGGGCGTGAAGTCCGTCCTGGACGTCCCCGCCACGCTCCAGCGGCTGGAGACGCTCGGCGTGGCGGTCGTCGGCTACCGCACGCGCGCCTTTCCCGGGTTCTACCTGGCGGACTCCGGCGAGCCGGTCGACTGGACGGTGGAGCGGCCGGAGGCGGTGGCGGAGATGATGGCCGCCCAGGACGCCGTGGCGGGCCCGGAGTCGGCCCTGGTGGTGGCCAACCCGGTCCCCCGCTCCGAGCAGCTGGACCCGGCGCTCCACGACCGCGTGCTGGCGCAGGCGCTGGCCGAGTGCGAGGAGCGCGGGATCACGGGGCAGGCGGTGACACCGTTCCTGCTGGGGTTCCTGGTACGGGCGACCGGCGGGGCCTCGCTGGAGGCGAACGTGGCCGCGGTACGGGGGAACGTGCGGCTCGCGGCACAGATCGCCGGGGCGTGGGCGGACCTGGCATGACGGGGGCGGGAGCGGGGGCCGCCCGGACACGGCAGGCGCGGGGGACGGGGGCGGGGACGGCCCGGACACCGCACGCACCGGGGGCGCTGGTGGTCGTCGGGGACGTGGTCACGGACGTGGTGGCGGTGCACCGGGAGCCGCTGGCCCCGGCCACCGACACCGCCGCCCGGATCCGCACCCTGCCCGGCGGGGCGGGGGCCAACGCGGCCTGCTGGGCGGCCCGCACGGGCACCGCCGAGGTACGGCTCCTGGCGCGGGTGGGCTGCGAGTCGGCGCGCTGGCACGAGCGGGCGCTGGTCGACGCGGGGGTGCGGCCCCGGCTGGTGGTGGACCCGGCCGAGCCGACCGGGACGGTGGTGGCGCTGGTCGGCGCCGACGCGGAGCGGACGTTCCTGACCGACAGCGGGGCCTCCCTGCGGCTGTGCCCGGCCGACTGGGCGCCCGCCCTGCTGGACGGGGCGGCCCACCTCCACCTGTCCGGCTACCTGTTCTTCGCCGAGCCCAGCCGGGAGCTGGCCCTGGTCGCCCTGCGGGCCGCACGGACGCGGGGGGTACCGGTCAGCGTGGACCCCGCCTCGGCGGGGTTCCTGGCCGCACTGGGCCCCGAGGCCTTCCTGAGGGCGGTGGCGGGCGTGGGGACCCTCCTGCCGAACGAGGACGAGGCCCGCCTCCTGGCCGGGGTCCCGGACACCGCGCGGGCCGCGCAGGAGCTCAGCCGGCGCGTTCCGCTGGTGGTGGTGACGCGCGGCACCGGCGGTGCACTCGTCGCCGAGGACGGCCGGATCACGGCGGAGGTCGAGGCGGAACCGGCGGACGCGGTGGACACCACCGGCGCGGGCGACGCCTTCACCGGCGGCTTCCTGGCGGCCCGCCTCTCGGGCGCCACCCCACCGACCGCAGCCCGCGCGGGCTGCCACACGGCGGCCCAAGCAATAACCCGCCTGGGCGGCCGGCCCTAGGGCGCTACCGTTCGCGGATCCCGGTCCAGGCCGGGTGGCGGGGGTCGTCGGCGCGGACCAGGGCGTCCGCCGTCGATTGCGGGTCCGACTCGCGGGCGTAGCGGGCGAACGCCGGCAGGGTCCAGTGGTCCGAGGGGTCCGTGCGCCGGGCCAGGGCGCCCGGTGAGAGGCTGATGTGCACGCTCAGGTCGAAGGGGAACCAGTGGCCCAGCAGGAGGGGGCCGTGCAGGATCAGGACGCCGCCCGGCGGGAGTTGCGCGTACGGGCTGCGGGTGGCGCGGTCGGTCACCGGGTCCCACAGGTCCGGCAGGACGCGTCCGGTGCCGCCGGGGTCCGTCGGCGCGAAGACCTCCCGCCACAGCGCTCCCGTGTCGTACCAGCCGCCCAGGTAGGTGTCCACGTCCTGCCGGCCGAACTCGAACCGCAGCGACGCCGGCCGCAGGAACCCGCCGGCCGCCACCACCAGCGCGGAACGCCCGCGCTGTCGCAGGGCGTCGGCCAGTTCGGCCGCGAGGACGCCGGTGCCGGCGGCGGGCGCGCCGTCGATGCCGACGCGCTGCCAGGGGCCGCCCCCTTCGGACGGTGCGTCGAGGTGGCCGGCGAGCCGCTCGGCCATCCGCTGCCAGGTGATCGCTTCCAGCTTCACGAACCCATTGTCAGTGGTCGCCCTTAGCGTTTTTCACGAGGGATCACCGGTGAACAGGAGCCGGCGGCCCGACTCTTGGGGAGGGGTCTGTCATGGCGCGGGAGACGACGTACCTGGAGCTGTCGCAGGAGGACGGCGCGGCGCACAAGTTCTACGAGGTGACCGTCGACGGCGTCCTCGTATCGGTGCGCTACGGCCGCATCGGCGCGGCCGGCCAGCTGCAGAGCTCGTCGTTCCCGACGGCGGAGAAGGCGCGGGCCGCCGCGGCCAAGAAGATCGGCGAGAAGGTCCGCAAGGGGTACGCCCCGGCGGTGCGGGGCGCGCGGGCGGCGCGGCCGGTGACCCGTCGCCAGGTGGCCTCGGCGCCGTCGACGGCCCGGGCGGTGGCGCCGGTGCTGTGGCGCTTCCGCACCGGTTCCGCGGCCTTCGGCATCCATGTGGACGAGGACCGCTGCTGGGTGGGCAACCAGGCGGGCGATGTCTACACGGTGAGCCACGGCGGGGAGGTACTCGCCCGGTACTCGCTGCCGGACGGGGTGAAGTGCCTGGTCGCCGACGAGTTCTGGATCTACGCGGGCTGTGACGACGGCACGGTGTACGACCTGTCGTCCAAGGTGCCGTTCGGGGCGTACGGGATAGCCGCGGACGTGGACATCTACTGGCTCGACATCCACGAGGGCGTGCTCCACGTCTCGGACGCGAACGGCGGCCTGACGGTCATCGACCACGAGGACGAGCACCAGTGGTCCCGCAAGTCCGCGGGCAACGGCGCCTGGATGGTCCGCGCGGACGAGCGGGCGGTGTACCACGGTCACGCCGGCGGCGTGACGGCCTACGCGGCGGACGGCACGGGCCAGTTGTGGCACACGGGGACGCCCGGCGGGGTGCTGTTCGGCTGGCAGGAGCAGGACGCGGTGTACGCGGGGACGGTGCGCAACACCGTGCAGCGGCTGTCGAAGGCGACGGGCGCGGTCGAGGCCTCGTACCGGTGCGACGCGGCGGTGTACTCGTGCGCGACCTCGCCGGACGGACGGCACGTGTTCGCCGGTGACTCCTCGTCCTCGGTGTACTGCTTCGACGCCGACGGGCGGCGGCTGTGGAAGCTGGGCACGGGCAGCGGGTCGGCGCTGTCGATGCAGTACCTGGACGAGCGGCTCTACCTGGTCACGACGGACGGTTCGCTGGTGTGCGTGGACGCGAGCGAGGCGGCGATCGCGGCGGCCCAGCGGGGTTCCGTGCCGACGGCGGTGGACGTGAAGTCGGCCGCGGCGCTGCCGGTGTTCACCCCGGCGGCGTCGGCCGCCGCGGTGGCGACGGTGTCGGTGGCTTCGGTGCCGTCGGGCGGTGTGGTGGTCGAGTGCGTCCAGGTGGGCGGCCGGATGCGGGTGCAGGTGGTGTCGGACGGTTTCGAGCCGGCCTGGAACGTGCAGTTCCCGCGGGGGATACGGGAGGCCGGGGCCCGCTACGTGGTGGACGGTCTGCATGCGGCGGCCGGGGGCTTCTACCGGGTGCGGGGCGAGATACGCCGGCTGGTCTGACCGGGGTGGCCCGGGGCTGCCGGGGCCGGGGGGGCCGCTTGGACCCGTGCGGGTGGTGCCGTGGTGGACGGGGGTCTCCACGGCGCCGCCCGGGCGGCTCAGGGGGTGTGGTCCGGGCAGCCGCAGGGGGTGGCGCCGAGCGGGGCGGGGGCGGGCAGGGCCCAGGGGTCGTCGTCGGCGAGTGCGCAGGTGACGTGGAGGACGACCGGGGCGGGGCCGAGGTTGCGGCCGAGGTGGACGTGGTCGTGGCCTTCGGGTTCGACGAAGGTGGCCCCCGTGGGGTGGACCTCCACGGTGCCGTCGGACAGGATCCGGGTGAGGGTCCCGGAGGTGACGGCCGCCATGAGCGGTACGAGGTGGTAGTGCCAGCCCGTGCAGCCGCCGGGCGGTATGACGACCTCCCGGCCCGAGAGGTCCGCGGGGAGCCGCGTTCTCGTGTGCCTCTCCGTCGTCGCCTGCCGTGCGCCCATGTGCTCTCCTCCACGGGCTCACCGCGTCCCGTACCGGCTCCCGTACGGGGTCACGCTAAGTGGAGGTCATAAGGTCCGGACAGATTTTCCGAATAACCAATAACCCACCTCCGTAAGGTGATATGGGCACCGGTCGGCGGTATCACAACCGCATGAGTCTCGTCGTCTTCGAGTCACTGAGGCCGGTCCACTGCGCCGAGTGCCGGCGGGGTCCGCTGCGGCACCTCGTCCGTGAGTCCGGGGTGCCGCGCTGCCTGGACTGTGCCGACCTGGGGCACCTCGTGTACCTGCCGCGCGGCAACGCGGCGCTCACCCGCCGGGCGCGGGAGGCCAGTTCGCTGTCGGCCGTCGTGGTGCGCCGGCACCGGGGGCGCCGGCGCTACGAGCGTCAGGGGCTGCTCGTCGAGGACGCCGCCCTGGCCCGCGCCGAGCGCGCCTGCCTCGCGGACGCCGACGCCCGGGCCCGGCGCCGGGAGCGGGACCGGCTGCGCCGGGCGGCCGAGGACGTACGGTTCACGGCCGCCTTCGCCGCCGAGATCCTGCGGCTGTTCCCCGGCTGTCCGCCCGAGCGGGCGCAGGCGATCGCCGCCCACGCCTCGGTGCGCGGCAGCGGCCGGGTCGGCCGCACCGCGGCCGGCCGGGCCCTGGACGAGCAGGCGGTGTCGATGGCGGTGCGGGCGGCCGTGCGGCACACCGACACCGAGTACGACGCCCTGCTGATGGCGGGGGTGCACCGGTTCGAGGCCCGCGCCCGGCTCGCGGCCCGCATCGACGCGATCCTCGACGGATGGCGTGCGGGGCCCGTCAGTTGACGCGGAAGCGGCGGTAGAGCATCACCCCGCCGAGGAGCAGTGCGCCGCTGCCGGGCAGCAGGTAGCCGAGCCCGTCGGAGCCGGTGTGGGCGAGGGCCGCGGGGCCGCCGGCCGGCAGGGAGGGCGCCGGGGTCGCGGGCGGGGTGACGGGCCGCTCGGTGACCGGCGGCAGCGGCTGGGGCGGCTTGCCCCCGGTGGGGGTCTCGCCGTTGACGGAGGTGTTCCCGTGGGAGGCGTTGCCGGCGCCGACGACGCTCACCGAGTTCCCGCTCACGTTGAGCGGGAGGTCGACGGGGAGTTGGATGCCGTTGCCGGACAGCACCCCGGGAGAATCCTTTCCGCGCCCTTCGGCAGCGGCCCCGCCCCCTTGCCCGCCCCCGGGTTTCGACGGATGGGAGGGCCTGGGATCGGGATTCCCGCCGTCCGGGCCCGTGTTGGCACAGCGGTTGCCCGCGGCCGGGTTGAGCACGCCGACCACGCTCACGGTGTTCCCGCACACGTTCACCGGCACGTGGACCGGCAGCTGCACCAGGTTCCCCGAGAGCAGCCCCGGCGAGCGCTGGGCGGTCCCGCCCGCGTCGGCGTCGGCGTGGGCGAGGCCGCCCACTCCCGCCACCGCCAGGCCGCCACCCGCGACCATCGCCGCGATCAAGCCGTTCCGACGACTGTGACGCATCAGCATTTCCTGCCTTCCGGAGGGTTTCCAGGGCGTCGCGCCCGTACCGGAGACAACGCGGTGGACCCGTTCGGGTTATAGAGCCGGTAGGCATTTCACTCCATCGTGTACTGGGTAGTGCCTACTTCATGACAGAACGACCGCTGCTCCTGCTGGACGTGGACGGCCCGCTGAACCCCTTCCGGTCCCTCTCGGCGGGACTGCGCGGCTACACCAGCCACCGCATGCGCCCGGACGTCTGGCTCGCCTACCGCGACCCGCAATCCCGCCGCGCCCGTCGCGGGGTGCGGGTGCGCCTGCACCCCTCGCACGGGGCCCGCCTGCTGGCCCTGCCGTTCGAACTCGCCTGGGCCACCGCCTGGACCCATCAGGCCAACACCCTGATCTCCCCGCACATCGGGCTGCCCGCCGACCTCCCCGTGGTCGACTGGCCGGAGCTCTTCGCCCGCGACCCGGACGGCCTCTCCTGGAAGACCCGCCACCTCCTGGACTGGGCGGCCGGGCGCCCCTTCGCCTGGGTCGACGACATGATCACCCCGCAGGACCGGGCCTGGGTCCGCGAGCACCATCCGGCCCCGGCCCTCCTGCTGCGCGTCCTGCCCCGCCACGGCCTGCGCGAGCGGGACTTCGCGGCCCTGTCCTCCTGGGCGGCCGGGCTCAGCCCCGCAGGGCGCTGACCGGGTCCGGAGAGGGCCGGCCCGTGGGCCACCAGTCGTCCGTCCCCGGACGGGATTCGTAGGCGTACCAGAGGCCGTCACGGCCCAGGCGGAGCTGGCGGGTGCGGTCGGTGAGGCGGTTGCGTCCGGGGCGGAAGGAGCCCTGTCCGGCGGCGAGCAGGGCGGGGCGGGCCCGGTCGAAGGGGCCGGCCGGCGGGTCCCACGGCTCGTCGAGGACGGTCAGCGCGGGCAGCCCGCCCTGCCGCCAGGCCGCGGCGGCGCGGGCCAGGTCGGTGGTGGTCCGCCCGGTGGCCCTGGCCAGTTCGCGGTAGAGGGCGCGGGCGGCGCCGGTGAGACCGGCCGTGGGGTGAGCGGAGGCCAGTCGTACGGCGTCCTGCCAGAGGCCGAGTCCGCCGATCGGGTCCTCGCCCGTGGTGAGCAGCGCCAGGGCGCGGGCGGCCGCGTCACCGGCGAGCTGCTCCAGCGCCAGCGGGTCCGGGGCCGCCGGGTCGGACGGGTAGGCGGGCGGCGCTCCCACCGCCGCCGGAGCGGCGAGCGGGGCGGGCAGCGGGGGCAGGACCGTGCGGGCCACCGCGGCGCGGGCCGGAACACCGGGGAAGTCCGGCGCGGCGTCGGGCCGTTCGCGCGCGGCGTGCGCGGCGTTGCGCCGGGCCAGGTCCTCCAGGAGCTCCCGCTCGCCGCGGCCGCGCAGGAGCAGCAGGACGAACGGGTCGGCGTCGAGGAGGCGGGCGGCCCGGTAGCAGAGGGCCGCCGCGTGCTTGCAGGGCGGTCTCGCGGGGTCCGGGCAGGAGCAGCGCGCCCGCAGTTCGCCCGCCCCGGGCAGGACCAGCCCGGCGAGGGACTGCGGGACCTCCCGCTCCAGCAGTGCCGCCAGCGCGGCGGGATCCGCCGCCACCGCCTCCAGCACCTCGGCCCACTCGGCGTCGTCGAAGGCGGCCAGGGCCAGCTCGGTGCGGTAGGGGCGGGCCCGGCTGCCCCGGACGTAGGCCACGATCCGGCCGGGGGTGACCGTCACCGCGTCGACGTGTCCCTCGCCGGCGTACGCACGGCCGCGCGCGAGGCGGCCCGCGTCCGGCGCGGACTCCTCCAGGGCGCGCACCCAGGCCCGGCCCCACCAGGTCACGGCCTCCGGCCCGGCGGGCACGGTCTCGAAGGTGCGGCGGCGGTCGTCCCGCGCGGTGATCATGCGGGCCTCCGCAGGGAGACGAGGTCGGCCAGCTCGCGGTCGGTGAGCTCGGTCAGCGCGGACTCGCCGGAGCCCAGCACGGCGTCGGCGAGGGCGCGTTTGGCCTCCAGGAGTTCGGCGATGCGGTCCTCGACGGTGCCCTCGGCGATGATGCGGTGGACCTGGACGGGCTGGGTCTGGCCGATGCGGTAGGCGCGGTCGGTGGCCTGTTCCTCGACGGCCGGGTTCCACCAGCGGTCGTAGTGGACGACGTGCCCCGCACGGGTGAGGTTGAGGCCGGTGCCGGCGGCCTTGAGGGAGAGCAGGAAGACGGGTACGGCGCCGGACTGGAAGCGGTCGACGAGTTCCTCGCGGCGGGGCACCGGGGTGCCGCCGTGCAGGAGCTGGCTGGGGATGCCGCGGGCGGCGAGGTGGCGTTCGAGGATGCGGGCCATCGTCACGTACTGGGTGAAGACCAGGACCGAGCCGCCCTCGGCCAGGATGGTGTCCAGCAGCTCGTCGAGCAGGGCGAGTTTGCCCGAGCGGTGCGGGATGCGCGGCTCGGCCTCCCTCAGGTACTGCGCCGGGTGGTTGCAGATCTGCTTGAGCGAGGCCAGCAGCTTCATGATCATCCCGCGCCGCTCGATGCCCTCGCTGCCCTCGATCACGGCCATCGCCTCCTCCACCGCCGCCTGGTAGAGCGAGACCTGCTCCCGGGTCAGGGACACCGGATGGTCGGTCTCGGTCTTCGGCGGCAGCTCGGGCGCGATACCCGGGTCGGACTTCTTGCGGCGCAGCAGGAACGGCCGCACCAGCGCGGCCAGCCGGGCGACGGCCGCCTCGTTGCCCCCGTCCTCCTCCTGCTGGTGCTCCACGGGGCGGGCGTGCCGGGCGCGGAAGGCGGTGAGCGGGCCCAGCAGCCCGGGGGTGGTCCAGTCGAGGAGCGCCCACAGCTCGGAGAGGTTGTTCTCCACGGGGGTACCGGTCAGCGCCACCCGCGCCGGGGCCGGGATCGTCCGCAGCGCCTTCGCGGTCGCCGAATGCGGGTTCTTCACGTGCTGTGCCTCGTCGGCGACGACCAGCCCCCAGCGCTGGGCGGCCAGCCGCCCGGCCGAGGCCCGCATCGTCCCGTAGGTGGTGAGGACGAAGCCGCCCCCGAGGGAGTCGAGGGTGCGGTCCCCGCCGTGGAAGCGGCGCACGGGCGTCCCCGGGGCGAACCTCTCGATCTCCCGCTGCCAGTTCCCCAGCAGGGAGGCCGGGCACACCACCAGCGTGGGCTCCGGGCGGGCCCGGTGCAGGTGCAGCGCGATCAGCGTGACCGTCTTGCCCAGCCCCATGTCGTCGGCGAGACAGCCCCCGAGCCCCAGCGAGGTCATCAGGTCCAGCCAGGCCAGCCCCCGCAGCTGGTAGTCCCGCAGGGTGGCCTTCAGCCCCGCCGGAGCGGCCGGCGGGACCAGCTCGCCCGTCAGCCGGTCCCGCAGCGCGGCGAGCGCGCCCGCCGGGACCGCTTCCACCGGCTCTCCGTCGACCTCGGCCGTCCCCGTCAGTACGGTGGCGAGCGCGTCCACCGGGTCCAGCAGGCCCAGCTCCCGCTTGCGCGCCTTGCGCACCAGCTCGGGGTCGACCCGCACCCACTGGTCGCGCAGCCGTACCACCGGCCGGTGGGCCTGCGCGAGGGCGTCCATCTCCGAAGGGGTGAGCCGGTCGCCTCCGAGTGCGAGCTCCCAGGAGAACGCGAACAGCCCGGCGGCGTCGAAGAAGGCCGTGCCGTCGGTGGCGGAGCCCGGCGCGGCCTGCCGGACGACGGCGGTCGCGGTGAGGGTACGGGCGAGCTCGCGCGGCCAGTGCACCGCGACCCCGGCCCGCTCCAGCCGGGTCGCGGCGGCGCCCAGGAGGTCTTCGAGCTCCGGATCGGACAGGGCGAGGGAGTCGGGCACGGGCTGGTCGAGCAGGCGCAGCAGCGGCGGCCAGACCCGGCCGGCCCGGCGCAGCGCGAGCACGGCGTCGATCCGGGCGCGCGGCCCGAAGCCGGCCGCGGCGGCCCCGGCCCACAGCGGCCCGGCGTCGGTCACCAGGGTCGGGTCGGCGAGGCTGTGCACCTGGACCACGGCGGCCCCGGCACGGCGGACGTCCTCCGGCTCGGCCTCGTCGAAGAGGCGGAACGCGGACAGGTCGAGCCGCAGGGAGATCCCCACCCCGGCATCGGCGCCCGCCGCGACCTGCGCGGCCCACTCCCGTATCCCGGGCACCTGCTGCGGCGGGGCCGCGGCGAACGGCGCTCCGGCGGCGAACGGCGCGGCCGGGGTGCGCGGCAGGGTGTCGGCGACGGCGTCGAGGAAGGCCCGGACCAGGGCCTGTGGTTCGGGCAGCGCCAGCGGGCGGCGCCCCGGGAGCGGGGTGGCGTACCCCTCGTACGGGAGGGCGGCGGCGACGGCGCGCAGGTAGCCGACGTCATCGGCGTCGAGCGGACCGGCGCGCCAGGCGTCGGCGCCGCCCGGCGTGAGCCCGGGCAGCAGGCGGCCCCGGGCCGTGAGGGCCAGGGCCTGTACGGCGGCGGTGCCCCAGGCCCGGGTGGCGGGATGGGCGGCGGGGCTGTGGGCGGCCCGGGTCAGCAGGGGCAGGGCCTCGGCCACGGGGAGGGTCAGGGCCGGCACGCTGCGGGTACGGACCCCGGAGCCGTGCGGCCGCACGACCTGGAGCGGATGCGGGGTCCCGGGGCCCTCGGGCAGCGGCTCCCCCTGGGGGCACCAGAAGGCCACCCGCCCCTCACGGGGGACCTCGGCGGGGAGGAACACGGCGGCCCGGCGCAGCAGCGGCGGCAGCGGCGACGGCCGTTGCGGCGCCGGCTGATCTGGCGACGGCCGATGCATCGACTGAGGCATCGACTGAGGCATCGACTGAGGCATCGGGTGATGCGACGGCTGTGGATGCGGCTGCGTGGTCACGAGTCCCCCTCCCTGGTGCTCGGCGCTCCGCCCGGTCGTGGCGGATCCCATGCCGCCGAGTCTAGGCGCGGCCACTGACAACGCCGCTGACCTGGGCATACGCGGGCCCTGCGGAGCGTGCCACCATGGAAGGGAGGTCTCCGTCGGGGCGAAGGGACGACCATGCGAAGCGGAAACGAGCCCCTGACCGCCCGCAGCCCGCTGCGGCTGCGGTTCTGGCTCAGCGTGTGGGGGCTGATCTGGGCGGCCGCCGGAGCGGCGGCGTTCTCGCTGGCCGGACGGCCCGGCTGGGCCGCGGCCTGCGCGGCACTGGCGGTGCTGGCCGCCGTGGACCTGGCCGTGGTGGTCCACCACATCCACCAGGGCCCGCACTACCAGCCGGGGCGCGACATCCCCCCGTACGAACCCCCGCGCAGCCGGTGACGCACGCGCCGGGCCGCGGACCCGGCGCCGTCAGCCCTCGAAGCGGGCCGCCTCCAGGTACTCGGGCTGCGGGTCGAGGGCGGCGGCGAGCCGGAAGTGCCGCCGGGCCCGCTCGGGCCGGCCGGCACGCTGGTGGGTGCGGGCCAGCGCGAAGTGGGCGAAGGCGTTGTCCGGCTCCCGCTCCAGGACCAGCTCGAACTCCAGCTGCGCGGGCCGCAGCTGGGCCGCCGCGAAGAAGGCCCGGGCGCGCAGCAGGCGCGCCGCGGTGTTCTCGGGGTGGGCGGCTATGACGGAGTCGAGCAGCCGGACCGCGCCGCGCGGGTCCCGGGCTTCGAGCAGCTGCTCGGCGGCCCGGTAGTCGATGACGTGGGTCTCGGGACTCGGGGGGCCGGCGGGCTCCCGCGGGGACGGCGGCGTGGGCGTGGTGTCGGGCACAGTAAGTCTCCTTCCCTCTGCGCACGCCCTCAACGCACCTGCGCACCAGGGTTGTTCCCCGGTGACGCGGCGGCCGCGTTCCGCTACTCCGCGCACGCCGCACGCACTGCGGCCCCGACCCGGGCGCGCCGTCCACGGCCCGCGCCCGCCGCCCGTGGGCGGGTGGCCGGGCTGCTCCGCGGAACTGTCGCTTTACGCGTCCCCCGTGCGCGCCGCGGCCCGCTCCCCGAGCTGTTCCCACACCGCGCGGACCTGGGGCTCCAGTGCCTCCAGCGGGCCGTCGTTGTCGATCACCAGCGTGGCCACCGCCAGCCGCTGTTCCCGGGTGGCCTGCGCGGCCATGCGGGCGCGGGCCTCCTCCTCGGTCATCCCGCGCAGCGCGGTGAGCCGGGCCAGCTGCGTCGCCGGTGCGGCGTCCACGACGACCACCAGGTCGTACAGCGGTGCGAGCCCGTTCTCCGTGAGGAGCGGGACGTCGTGCACCACGATCGCGTCGGGCCCGGCGGCCTCCTCCAGCTCGGCGGACCGGGCCCCGACCAGCGGGTGCACGATCGCGTTCAGCGTGCGGAGCTTCTCGGGGTCGGCGAAGACGATCGCCCCGAGCTTCGGCCGGTCCAGCGCCCCGTCATCGGTCAGCACGGACTTCCCGAAGGCCTCCACCACGGCCGCGAGGCCCGGTGTGCCCGGCTCCACGACCTCCCGTGCGATCCGGTCGGCGTCCACGACGACCGCCCCGTACCCCGCCAGCAGCCGCGAGACCTCGCTCTTGCCGGCACCGATTCCGCCTGTCAGGCCCACCTTCAGCATGCCCAGCACCCTAACGCCCCGCTCCCGGACGGCTCCGGCCGCATCCCTGCGCCCCCCACTGCCGTCCGTTACGCGTCGCCCTCGCGCTCCGCGAGGAACCGCTCGAACTCGCGGCCGAGCTCGTCCGCCGTCGGGATCTCGGCCGGCTCGGCGATCATGTTGCCCCGGGTCTCGGCCCCGGCGGCGGCGTCGTACTGGTGCTCCAGACCCTGGACGAGGCTGACGAGCTCCTCGTCGCCCTCGCGGATCTGCCGGTCGATCTCCGTCTGCGTGCGGTGCGCCTCGGTGCGCAGGGCGTGGGCGACGGCCGGCAGGACCAGTCCGGTCGCGGCGGTGATCGCCTCGAGCGCGGTGAGCGCGGCGTCCGGGTACGGGGAGCGGGCGACGTAGTGCGGGACGTGCGCCGCGACGCCGAGCACGTCGTGCCCGGCCTGGGCGAGGCGGAACTCGATCAGCGACTCGGCGCTGCCGGGGACCTGGGCCTCGTCGAAGGGGCTGCGGTGGCCGGGCATCAGGTCGGTGCGGTTGCCGTGCGGGGTGATGCCGACGGGCCGGGTGTGCGGGACGCCCATGGGGATGCCGTGGAAGTTGACCGAGAGCCGGACGCCGAGCCGCTCCACGATCTGGCGGACGGCGACGGCGAAGCGCTCCCACTCCACGTCCGGCTCGGGGCCGGAGAGCAGCAGGAAGGGCGCGCCGGTGGCGTCCTGGACGAGGCGGACCTCCAGGCGGGGTTCCTCGAACTCCGTCCAGTGGTCGCGCTGGAAGGTCAGCAGCGGGCGGCGGGCCCTGTAGTCCACCAGCCGGTCCGCGTCGAAGCGGGCCACCACCTGGTGGGGCAGGGTGTCGAGGAGCCGCTCGACGATCTGCTCGCCGGTCTCTCCGGCGTCGATGTAGCCCTCGAAGTGGTAGAGCATGACCAGTCCGGCCGAGTCCTGGGCCAGCGCCATGTCGGCCACCGCCAGACCCTTGGCGTCCCATTCGTACAGACCCTGTGGATCACGCACCGTCACCACTCCTCCCTCGCACCGTGTTCTCTGCAGGCAACGTCCAAGGACGCCCGGCCATTCCCCAGTTGGCCGCATTCACCGGAACGCAACACAACGGAGGGAAACGCGACGAGGCCCGCCCCCCGAAGGGGACGGGCCTCGCCGTTCAGCTCACCTCACGCCGGAGCGTGGAGCACTCGCTGCGCTGCGATCAGCTCTGGCCGCCGGCCAGCTTCTCGCGGAGCGCGGCCAGGGCCTCGTCGGACGCCAGGGCGCCGGAGGTCTCGTCCGCACCCTCGGAGGAGTAGGAGCCACCGGAGATGCCCGCACCGGCGTTGCCACCGGCGGCCGGGGCGGCCTCGCCCGCGGCGGCAGCGGCCTCGTCGGCCTCGCGGCTCTTGATGACCTGCGCCTGGTGCTGCTCGAAGCGGACCTGCGCCTCGGCGTACTGGCGCTCCCACGTCTCGCGCTGGGTCTCGTAGCCCTCGAGCCAGTCGTTGGTCTCGGGGTCGAAGCCCTCGGGGTAGATGTAGTTGCCCTGGTCGTCGTAGGACGCGGCCATGCCGTACAGGGTCGGGTCGAACTCGACCGACGCCGGGTCGGCACCGAAGGACTCGTTGGCCTGCTTGAGGGACAGCGAGATCCGGCGACGCTCGAGGTCGATGTCGATGACCTTGACGAAGATCTCGTCGTTGACCTGGACGACCTGCTCCGGGATCTCCACGTGGCGCTCGGCCAGCTCGGAGATGTGGACCAGACCCTCGATGCCCTCGTCCACGCGGACGAACGCACCGAACGGAACCAGCTTGGTGACCTTACCCGGGACGACCTGGCCGATCTGGTGGGTCCGGGCGAACTGCTGCCACGGGTCCTCCTGCGTCGCCTTCAGCGACAGGGAGACGCGCTCGCGGTCCATGTCCACGTCGAGGACCTCGACGGTGACTTCCTGACCGACCTCGACGACCTCGGACGGGTGGTCGATGTGCTTCCAGGACAGCTCGGAGACGTGCACGAGGCCGTCGACGCCGCCCAGGTCCACGAACGCACCGAAGTTGACGATCGAGGAGACGACGCCGGAGCGGACCTGACCCTTCTGCAGGGTGGTGAGGAACGTCTGGCGGACCTCGGACTGGGTCTGCTCGAGCCAGGCGCGGCGGGACAGGACCACGTTGTTGCGGTTCTTGTCCAGCTCGATGATCTTCGCCTCGAGCTCCTTGCCCACGTAGGGCTGGAGGTCGCGGACGCGACGCATCTCGACCAGGGAGGCCGGGAGGAAGCCGCGGAGGCCGATGTCGAGGATGAGACCACCCTTGACGACCTCGATGACGGTACCGGTGACGATGCCGTCTTCTTCCTTGATCTTCTCGATCGTGCCCCAGGCACGCTCGTACTGAGCGCGCTTCTTGGACAGGATCAGGCGGCCTTCCTTGTCCTCCTTCTGGAGAACCAGGGCCTCGATCTCGTCACCGACCTTGACGACCTCGTTCGGGTCGACGTCGTGCTTGATCGAGAGCTCGCGGCTCGGGATCACGCCTTCCGTCTTGTAACCGATGTCGAGCAGGACCTCGTCCCGGTCGACCTTCACGATGACGCCGTCGACGATGTCGCCGTCGTTGAAGTACTTGATCGTCTCGTCGATCGCGGCCAGGAAGGCTTCCGCGTTACCGATGTCGTTGACCGCTACCTGCGGAGTGGTGGTGGCGGTGGTCTCGGTGCTGCTCGTCATGTGGGAAAGGGCTCCGGTTACGGACAGAAAGTCGTAGGTACTGCTACGCCGGGAGCCCTTATCGGCATCTGCCGATGAAGCCGGACAGCCAAGGAAGCCCATCCCCCGCAAGGGGTAGGGGCCTCGAAAACCGAGGGGACATTCAACAGATGCAAGCGCAGCCTGCTACGTCTGAGGAGCACAGGCTCGCAGCGCAACTTGTAGCATACGGGGGCAGCCGGACAGGGTCAATGCGCGAAGGCGCACACCGCGGGCGGATCGCCGCATAACCGGCACAATTCGTGGGCGGCAACGCCCTGATGAGCGATCCGCACGGATTTTCAGCCGTCCGGGTGCCATACCAGCCATCCGCAGACTACGACGACGGGCCCCATGAACCAAGAGGACCGCACCCCCGAAGACGCGTACGCGCTCCAGGACGAGGACGCGTACCCCGCGCACGGCGCGCACGAGGGCGACGAGGACGACGCCGAGGCCACCCGCCGCGAGGCCGGGGAGGCGGAGAGCAGCCGCGCCAGCCGCGGCTGGTGGGACCGCAACGCCGACGAGTACCAGAGCGAGCACGGTGCGTTCCTCGGCGACGACCGCTTCGTCTGGGGGCCGGAGGGCCTGGACGAGGAGGAGGCCGCGCTGCTGGGCCCGGCCGCCTCCCTCAAGGGCAAGGACGTCCTGGAGATCGGCGCCGGCGCGGCCCAGTGCTCGCGCTGGCTCGCCGCGCAGGGGGCCCGTCCGGTGGCCCTGGACCTCTCGCACCGCCAGCTCCAGCACGCCCTGCGCATCGGCGGCGACGTGCCCCTGGTCGAGGCCGACGCCGGGCGGCTGCCCTTCCGCGACGCCTCCTTCGACCTGGCCTGCTCCGCTTACGGGGCGGTGCCCTTCGTCGCCGACCCGGTGGGCGTCATGCGCGAGGTCCACCGCGTGCTGCGCCCCGGCGGCCGCTGGGTGTTCTCCGTCACGCACCCCATCCGCTGGGCCTTCCCGGACGAGCCCGGCCCCGAGGGGCTGTCGGTGTCCGCCTCCTACTTCGACCGGACCCCGTACGTGGAGCAGGACGAGCAGGGCCGCGCCGTCTACGTGGAACACCACCGCACCATCGGCGACCGGGTCCGCGACGTGGTCGCGGGCGGCTTCCGGCTGCTGGACCTGGTGGAGCCGGAGTGGCCGGAGTGGAACGGCCAGGAGTGGGGCGGCTGGTCCCCGCTGCGCGGCAGCCTGATCCCGGGCACGGCGGTCTTCGTGTGCGAGAGGGACTGACCCCTTGACCCCCACGCTCCGCCGGTCGGCACTCGACGCCCTCCCCGTGCGGGAGGCCGTTCCCGCGCTCGTGCGCGCCCTGGACGGCCACGGCACGGCCGTGCTGTGCGCCCCGCCCGGCACCGGCAAGACCACGCTGGTCCCGCTGGTGCTGGCCGGGCTGGCCGGCGGAGGGCCGCGGCGCCGGGTGGTCGTCGCCGAGCCCCGGCGGATCGCCGCCCGGGCGGCGGCCCGGCGGATGGCCTGGCTGCTGGGCGAGGCCGTCGGGGAGTCGGTGGGCTTCACCGTGCGGGGGGAGCGGATCGCCGGCCCCTCCACGGTGGTGGAGGTGGTGACCACCGGGGTGCTGCTGCAGCGGCTGCAACGTGACCAGGAGCTGTCCGGGGTGGACGTGGTGGTCCTGGACGAATGCCACGAGCGGCACCTGGACGCCGACACCGTCGCCGCCTTCCTGCTGGACGTGCGCGAGACCCTGCGGCCGGAGCTGCGCCTGGTCGCGGCCTCGGCGACGACGGACGCGGCCGGCTGGGCGCGGCTGCTGGGGGACGCGCCGGTGGTCGAGGCCTCGGGGGTCTCCCACCCGGTGGAGACGGTGTGGGCGCCGCCGGCCCGGCCGGTGCGGCCGCCGCACGGGATGCAGGTGGATCCGGCGCAGCTGGCGCACGTGGCCTCGGTGGTGCGCAGGGCGCTGGAGGAACGTTCCGGCGATGTGCTGTGCTTCCTGCCCGGCGTGGGCGAGATCGCCCGGGTGGCCGGGCAGCTGGGCGGCGTGGACGCGGAGGTGCTCCAGGTCCACGGGCGGGCCCCGGCGGCCGTGCAGGACGCGGCGCTGACCGCGTCGGCGCACCGGCGGGTGATCCTCGCGACGGCGGTCGCGGAGTCGAGCCTGACGGTGCCGGGGGTCCGGGTGGTCGTGGACTCGGGGCTGGCGCGCGAGCCGCGGGTGGACCATGCGCGGGGGCTGGGCGCGCTGGCGACCGTACGGGCCTCCCGTGCGGCGGGCCGCCAGCGGGCGGGACGGGCCGGGCGCGAGGCGCCGGGCGTGGTGTACCGGTGCTGGGCGGAGGCGGAGGACGGACGGCTGCCGGCCTTCCCCTCCCCCGAGATCCGGATCGCGGACCTGGCGCAGTTCGCGCTCCAGGCCGCCTGCTGGGGCGACCCGGACGCGTCGGGGCTCGCGCTGCTGGACGCCCCGCCGGCCGGGGCGATGGCCGCGGCGCGGGAGGTGCTGTCGGCGGTCGGCGCGGTGGACGCGGCCGGGCGGCCGACCGCCCGGGGGCTGCGGATGGCCCGGCTGGGCCTGCACCCCCGGCTGGCCCGGGCGCTGCTGGACGGCGCGGAGGTGCTGGGCGCGGGGCGGGCGGCGGAGGTGGTGGCGCTGCTGAGCGAGGAGGCGCCGCGGGAGTACGGGGACGACCTGGCCGCCGCCTGGCGGCGGGCGCGGCGGGGCAGTGACGCGTACGCCTCCCGCTGGCGGGCGGAGGCCGGCCGCCTGCGGCGGGCGCTGGGCGCCGCCGGGCCTGCGGATGCCGGTGCGCGGGGTGCGGCCGACGAGGTCCCCGGTGCCGAGGCCGCCGCTGCACGGGGCTCTTCCCCCACCCCGCCCCTTCCCGAAGCCGGGGGCCCCGCCCCCGGACCCCGGTCCCGGGGCTCCGCCCCGGACCCCGTTCCGGGCGCTGCGCGCCCGGTGCGCTCAAACGCCGCGCGGGCTGAAATCTCCGACGACCACGCCGCCGGGCTGGTCGCGGCCCTGGCGTTCCCGGAGCGGGTGGCCCGGGCCAAGGGCCGGGGGAGCTATCTCATGGCTTCCGGCACGGGGGCCGAGCTGGGGGAGGGCTCCGCCCTGCGCAACGCGCCCTGGCTGGCCGTCGCCGTCGCCGACCGGGCGCCGCACTCCGCGTCCGCCCGCGTCCGGGTGGCCGCCGTCCTCGACGAGGAGACCGCCCGGGCCGCCGCCGCGCACCTGCTCGCCTCCGGCGAGGAGGTGCGCTGGGAGGACGGGGACGTGGTGGCCCGGGCCGTCGAGCGGCTCGGGGCGGTCGAGCTGGTGGCGCGGCCGCTACGGGACCCCGACCCGGCGCTCGTACGGGCCGCGCTGCTGGAGGGGCTGCGCACCGAGGGCCTCGGCCTGCTGCGCTGGACCCCGGACGCGCTCTCGCTCCGCGCCCGGCTCGGTTTCCTGCACCGTACGCTCGGCGGCGCCTGGCCGGACGTGGCGGACGACGCGGCGCTGGTGGCGCGGGCCGACGACTGGCTGGAGCCCGAGCTGTCGCGGGCCCGCCGCCGGGCCGACCTGGGCCGGATCGACGCCGGTCAGGCCCTGGAGCGGCTGCTGCCCTGGGCCACCGGCGAGGCGGTCCGGCTGGACGAGCTGGCCCCCGAGCGGATCGAGGTGCCCAGCGGTTCGCGGATCCGCGTGGACTACTCCGCCGGGCAGCCGGTGCTCGCGGTGAAGCTCCAGGAGCTGTTCGGGCTGGCGCGGACCCCGACGGTGGCGGGGGTTCCCGTACTGGTGCACCTGCTGTCGCCGGCCGGGCGGCCCGCCGCCGTGACCGCCGATCTCGCCTCCTTCTGGCAGGGCGGCTACCGCGCCGTCCGCGCCGAGCTGCGCGGGCGCTACCCGAAGCACCCGTGGCCGGAGGACCCGGCGACGGCCGAGCCCACCCGCCACACCAACGCCCGGCTCAGGCGTCCGTGACCGGGGCGCCCGGGGCCCGGCGGCCCCGGGCCTCCAGCCAGAGGGCGGCCGTGAGGAGCACGAGGGCGCCGAGGGCGAGGCCGGCCGGGGCGTAGGTGTGCAGCGCGAGGACCTTCGTACGGTTGGCGGCGACGAGGTCGCGTGTGTACTTCGCGTAGTCCTCGCGCATCGTCACGTGCCCGGCGAAGGCGGTGAGCCGGCCGTCGGGGGCGCTCGCCGCGATGCCGCCGCGCATCTCCTGCTGGATGTCCTGTTCGGCGTTGACGGGCGCGCCGGTGACCGGGTCGACCCAGAAGCGGGCCTTGACCGTGTACCAGAGGGTGGTGCCGGTGGTCTGCTCGATGGTCGCCGGGTCGATGCCTTCGATCGGCATCTTCTTCGGCATGGGGACCTTGGTCCAGGGGACGGTCTGCTCGAAGTAGTAGACGTCCATGCCCCGGTAGGTGCGCGGGCCGGCGTAGTGGATCGGGGAGGCGGTGCGGGTCTGGGCGTCGAAGTAGAGGTAGTCGCGCGGCTCGGTGAAGAACGGCCACTTGAACTCGATGCCCTCGCGCTTGACGGGGTCGCCGTCGACCATCTCGCCGGTGGCGTGCACCGGGTCCTGGGTGTGCGCGTCGAAGACGTAGCGCTCGGGGATCCGGGAGACCATCTTGCCGTCCGGGCCCATGATGTAGGTGAGGGTGTCCCAGACGACCACGTCCTTGCCCGCGTCGGCCTCGATCTCCCTGGAGGCCTCGACGTTGCCCTTGAGGGTCTGGACGATGGTGACCTTGTCGACCTTCTTGGGCTGCATCCCGCCCGTGTAGTCGAGGAGGGTGGCGTCCTTGGCCTCCAGCACCATCGCCTGGTACTGGTTCGCCGGGATCTTGGCCAGGCGGGGGTACGCGTACCAGCGCAGCAGTGGTGCGAGCGCTGCGCAGAACACGGCGAAGGCCAGCAGGACCAGGCTCGCTCTGCGTCGCACGGCGGGGCCTCCTTACTCCTGTCCGGGCGCGGGGGGCGCGGTGGTGAGCAGGGGCTTGGGCGAGGTCCTGCCTTCGGGCACCCCGAACGCCGTGACGACGAGGACGAGGGCCAGCGCGGCGGCCAGCCCGATGGCGGCGGCGACGAGTGCGCGCACGGCGGGACCTCCCTGGATCTGATGGGTCGTCAGGGAGGCGTACCGTAGCAACGCGGGGGTCAGATGAGAACCGTTTCGCGGGGCCGCCGAATCCCTCTACCGGGCGAACGCCGAGTACGGCCGCGGACAACCCTGAGCCGTGCGCCCGAGTGCGCTTGCGGAGTTGCTCGCGTAGTAGTGGTGACGTGGCCTCCGCTCTGCCGTCGGCCTGGATCCGGGCGGGCGGGAGAAGCGCGAGGACGAGGAGAGAGCCGTGCCCAACGTGATCAGGGGGGGCCGGGGCGCCTTGGTGCTCGCGGCCGCCGCGCTGTTGACCGGCTGCGTGGTGCACGGCTCCTCGAACCCTTCGGCTGCCGTCCGGGCCGATGAAGCGCGCGCCTCGCGGCCCGAAGGGGGCCCGTCGCACCGGCAGACGGTCTGCAGACGCACTCTCGCAGGCGTGGCGCACCCCGACGACGACCTCTTCTTCATCAACCCGGACATCATGGAAACCATCCGGGCCGGGTGCTTCGTCACCACGGTGTATCTCACCGCCGGGGACGCCGGCGAAGAGGTACCGCAAGAATTGAAAAACTATGTGACGAACAGGGAGAACGGGGTTCGCAAGGCGTATGCGGAAATGGCGGGCGCCGAGAACAAATGGACGCTGGACGAGGTACGTGTAGACGGCCGCAGCATCCGGTCGTTCCGGCTCGCAGGCCGGGGGAACGGTGCCGATGTGCGGCTCACTTTCATGGGACTGCACGACGGCCGTCCTCACGGTCGGGCGCCGGAGAGTCTTCTCCGCCTGTTCAGCGGAGAAAAGAAGGCGATCACTCCGGATCTGGACGGCCAGAGTTACAGTGAGGAGCAACTGCTGTCAGCGCTTTCCTCACTGGCCCGGCTGGGCGGGGCGGAAAGAATCCTCACCATGGACCCCGACAACGCGTCGTTCGGGTTGGGAATGGATGGCCGGGCGGACCACGGCGACCACGGCATCACCGCACGCTACTTCAGACAGGTCGCATACCGTACCGGGCTCCCGCTGACCCCCTACCTGGGTTACATCATGGCGCCCTTGAAGAGGAATCTGGCGCCCGCACAGGAGGCCAGGAAGGAAAACATCATCCGGTGGTACATCGCACAGGCCCGATGCCCGCGTGAAAGCGTGTGCGCCTCCAGGGGACTCCACAAAGGGATCCTGTCGGTCGATTACCGGCGGTGGACGCAAAGGCAGTACACGCGCAGGCACAGAGCCCCGCAGCAGGGCGAGATCATGGGCGATATCGGCCGGACGACGATGTTCGGCAGCAGGCTGCCGGAACAGTGTCTCGATGTGAAAGACGGTTCATGGTCAGCCGGTCTGGTGCAGATCGCCGGCTGTAATGGTTCGGACGCCCAGAAATGGGATGCGGAAAACGACGGGACCATCAGGACCCGCCTGAACAAGAACTACTGCCTCACCGCAGCGGGTCGTGACGTCAAGGTCGAGGCGTGCAAGGGTTCGCGTGCGGAACAGAAATGGCAGCGCGTCCCGTGGAAGAGCACGACGTGGAAGCGGGCCGCCTGGAAGATCGCCGGGGACGGGAACAGATGCCTGTATCAGAACGACCGGTTGTTGCCCCGGTGGAACACCGATGAACGCAAGAGCCCGCGGCTGGCTCTGGCGAGCTGCGGCGGCCCGGTTCAGCCTGAGTTGTACTGGCAGTGGGGCGGCCGCTGACGGCGCCGACGCAGGGAGCCGATGGCCGCCACCCCCAGGAGGACGGCGAGTGCGCAGGCGCTGAGCACGACTCCTGCGTGCAGACCGGGCGTGCGGTACGAACAGGCGACACGGGTATGACCCGTCATCCGTACGGCGATCAGCCCTCCGAGGGTGCTCGGTGGCTGCGGATCCCCGCCGTCGACGGAGCACTGCCACCCCTCCACCGCTGGGGCGGACACGACCGCGGCCCCCGTGCGGGGTCCGTCGAAGACGGCCGTGATCGCGTGTCCCCCGGCGTTCACGCGGGCGGGAGCGTTCGCGCTCATGTCGTTCACCGCCCGCTCCAGCCGCGTGGTGTCCAGACAGCCGAGGGGAGAGCGGGGAACGGGCTGGGCCGCCTCGGGGGTGAGTACCAGCGGAAAGTCGCGCCCGCTCGTGACGTGTCCGAGCGGGACGAGCCCGGCACGGGTCATCGGGGCCCGGGCCCGCACCGTCGTGGTGGTGCCGAGCGCGGTGACGGTGCCGGAGTACCAGGGGGCGTGGAAGTAGGCGACGGTGTCCGCGGGGCACCGGACCATGAGGGTGGTGGGCTCGCCCGCCGGCAGCCGCAGCACTGGGGCGCCTCGGGCCGGCCGCGGCTCGGGGACGGTGTAGACGGGCGCCGAGAGGACCCGGTTTCGCAGGTGGAAGACGGAAGCGTCCCCGCCGCTCTCGGCGTCCAGCCGAGTGCCACGGGCCCGCAGGGTCACCACCGGTGGTGCGGGCCCCGTGCGCTGCGTGAATTCCCGCCGTGTGCCGGAAGCCGGGTCGAGGCGGGCGCCGACCCCCATGAGGGCCTGCCCCACGGGGTCGTCGAAGGAGAGCAGGTGGCGCCCTGCGATGTGCCAGCCGGCGCCGAGGCCGGACAGCGTCTCGGCCGTCCTCGCCGGGACGTAGCTGCTGTAGTAGGAGCCGCCTTCGCCACCGAGGAGCAGCGGGTCGTTGTCGGCGAACTCGTGAGGCCCGGGGTCGCTGCGCGTGGCCGGCCAGGCGTCCTGGGCGCGGACCGCCTCGTACGCGGCCAGCGACTGGGCGTCGAGGGTGCGCTTGGGCTGCCACCAGTCGATGGTGTCGCGGATCACCGTGACGCTCCAGGTGGACCCCGCCGCCCCCAGGAAGACCGTGGCGGTCAGAGCCGCCGCCACTGTCCGGCCGCGTACCCCGGTAGCCCGCGGCAGGAGCCACAGCAGGGCGAGAGTGACCGCTCCCCCCGTCACTGTCATCGCCCACGTGCGGCGCGAGACGTACGGGTCGCCGCCGGCCAGAGCCGGCAGCAGGGCCAGCACCGCCGCTCCCGCCAGGAGCTCGCGGGGCCGCGGCTGGTAGGTCAGGGCGAGCCACGCGATCGCCACCAGGATCGCGGTCAGAGCGATGGACGCCCGGTACGGGCCGCCGTTGGGCATCGCGCCGCCGTGCCACACCAGCATCGTGGGCTTCCACACCAAGGAGAGCGCTACGGCTGCGGCGAGAACGCACCAAACGGCCCGCTCCCGGCGCGGAGCCCGGCCCACGAAGGGGAAGACAAGCACGAGCAGCAGGGCCAGACTGCCGACCGCCACTTGGGGGGCACCCGCGTGGTACCCGCCGGGCAGCAGGTGTGCCAGGTACGCGCGGACCGAGGGCGCACCCGCGTAGGGAACGGCCGGTACGGGCTGGGCGGCACGGCTGGCAGCCAGCGACACCGTGAGCACCGGGGCCGCGATCAGTACGCCGACCGTGGCCATCGACAGGGCGCGCAGCGCCGAGCGGCCACGCTCACGCGTCGGGCGCGGATCGAGGGCCAGCCGCACGGCGAAGACGAGACCCATACCGAGGGTTGCCATCGCCGCCGTATAGAAATTGGCCGTCCAGCAGAGGGCGACCACGAGCACCCCGGCCACCCAGCGCCGCCGCTTCAGGCACCAGTCCCCGGCGATTCCCATCAGAGGGAACGACACCAGACCCCACATCCACATGGGGTCCGCCCAGCCGGATCCGGTGGTCCACGAGCTGACGCCGTACCCCACCGCCAGGAGGGCGGCCAACCACGCGGGACCGGGCCGCAGCCGTACCAGGAAGACCGCCATCAGGGAGGTTCCCAGGCCAATGCTGAGCAGGGTCACCAAAAAGACCGGGAGCTCGACCATGGCGCGCGGAAAGATCCACACCAGCCATGAGAAGGGGTTCATCAGGTAGGCGAAGAGGTCCGCGAGGAAGGGGACACCGTAGCCGCTGTTCCAGTTGAAGACGAGGTCGCCGCTCGTGTTGCCGTGCAGGAGGTCCCACAGGTGCGCGTGGAAGGGCACGAACTGGTTTCCGAGGTCGTTGACGGCACGGGACCGCGAGCCGAAGGGGTACGTCCCGTGCACAGCCATGGCCAGGCAGTACGCGCTCATCGCGACGCCCGCGCCCAGGGCGGCGGCGCGGGGCACGGATCCGGGAAGGGCGGGCTCCAGCGTCGTCACCGGGTCGTCGGGCGACTTCACGATCACGCTCATGCTCACGGAATCCATGACAGGAACAGCGCACCGAGGGGTCCTTCCGGAAACCGGACAGGTCCCCTTGCCGCTGGTGTCACTTGACCGTCACGGTGACGGTCGGGGAGACGGTCTTGGAGATGGTGAGGAGGCCGGCGGACAGGAGACCGCCGGCGAGCGTCCGGGTGAAGCGGCGGCGCAGTGTGGAACGCGTGGAATGCGTGGAATGCACGGCGGGCTCCTGTCTCAGCTGGCTCCCCCTGCCCGCACCTGCCTACGACCCTGGCGGGGCGGACACGACTTCGACGTTAACCGCAGGTACGGAGGTCGGCCACCGGACGGCGCGCGTTGGCTAGGGGGCGGCGGGGGTGACCGTCGGGGAGCCGGACGGGGACGAGGGGGCGGGGGTGGCCGTCGGCTTCGGGGAGCTGGAGGGGCTCGGGGTCACGCTGGGCTTGGGAGTTGGCGTGGGGGTGGGCGACGGCTTCGACGTCGGCGTTGGGGTCGGAGTCGGGGTGGGGGTCGGCGTGGGCTTCGGAGTAGGAGTAGGAGTAGGCGTCGGCGTGGGGGTAGGCGTCGGCGTCGGCGTGGGGGTCGGCTTGGGGGTCGGCTTGGGCGTCGGCTTGGGCGTCGGCTTCGGGGTCGCCGGGGTGCCCGGGAGCGGCAGCGGGGTGCCGCTCCCGTCGGGGATCTCGTGCGCCCCCTGGAGGTAGTACGCGTACCAGGACCGCACCGTCCGCAGGTACTCCGCCGACTGGTTGTACGAGAGCACCGCCCGGTCCAGGCCGGCGCCGGTCCTCAGGTCCCGGTTCCCCGCGCACAGGTAGCGTCCGGCCGCCAGGGCCGCGTCGTAGACGTTGTTGGGGTCGCGCCGGCCGTCGCCGTTGCCGTCCTGGCCCCAGGCCGCCCAGGTGGAGGGGATGAACTGCATCGGGCCGACGGCCCGGTCGTAGCGGGCGTCGCCGTCGTAGGCCCCGCCGTCGGTGTCGGAGATGTCCGCGAAGCCGTTGCCGTTCAGCACGGGACCCAGGATCGGCCGCAGGGTGGTCCCGTTCGCGTCGACGCGGCCGCCGCCGGCCTGCCCGGACTCGACCTTGCCGATCGCCGCGAGCAGTTGCCAGCGCAGTCCGCACCCGGGGTCGTTCTCGCCGACCCGCTGCTCGGCCCGCCGGTAGGCGGCGAGCACGCTCGCCGGTATGCCCTGCGCCCCCTCCCCCGCCGGCTGCGCCGCGGCCGGCGTGGGGTCCGGCCGGGCGGCGGGGGCCGCCGCCTCGCCGTCCGGCAGCAGCGCGGCCGGCGGTGCGGGGCTGTCCAGCGGCGGGAGTTCGGTGAAGTACGACGAGTCCCCGCCCGCGCCCGACGCGGCGGCGGGCGGCGGCGCGGCGCCCTCCCCGGCCGCCGCGATCCGCTCCGGGCCCGCGACGGCCGGGCCCTGGGAGGCCGTCATCGCGGCGGCCACCAGCGCCGATACCAGTGCCGCGGCCGCGCTCCGGCGCAGGCCGCGTCCGAATATTCGTGCCGACATGAGCAGGACCCTCCCCTGGACGTCCGAACGTCCGCGTGACCCTACGTCAACTCGCTGCACAGGGCACGCAATGGGGTCCCGATGTTCACCACATCCCCACGAGCCTGCGCAGTTCACGCATACTGTCCCGACATCGGCTACCCCAGGGAGGCTCCGTGCCGTTCACTCTCAGCCACGCGGCCGCCGTACTTCCGGCCATTCGCCGCACCGGACGGGCGCGGGGCCCGCTGCTCGCCTCGGCGCTGGTGCTGGGGTCGTTCGCGCCGGACGCCCTCTTCTTCGCGGACTCGCTCGTCGGCGGTCTCATGCGCTACGGCGAGTTCACCCACTCGCTCCTCGGCGTGGTCACCGCCGACGCCGCCCTCACCGCCCTCCTCGCCGCGTGCTGGCTGCTGCTGCGCGAACCGCTGCTCGCGCTGCTGCCGCGCTCCTGGCGGGCCCGCGTCCACGCCCTGGTCCGCGGCGAGCGCCTGCGCGGCCGCCCGCCCGCCGCGCTCGCCCTGCGCTTCTACCTGTCGGCGGTCGCCGGCTCCCTCACCCACGTGGTGTGGGACAGCTTCACCCACGGGGGCCGCTGGGGCACGGACGCCCTGCCGTGGCTCACCCGGCCCATCGCCCTCGGCCTGCCCCCGTACACCTTCCTCCAGTACGGCACCTCCGCACTCGCCGCGGGCGCCCTGCTCTGGTTCACGGCGAGCGCCCTGCGCCGGGTGCCGGTGCGGCCCGTGCCGCCGTCGGTGCCGGTCCTCGGCCGGGCGGAGCGCTGGTGGGCGCTGCTCCTGATCGCCGCCTGCACGGCGGCCGGTGCCGCCCTGCGGGTGATGCGCTTCTTCACCTTCTACGACCGGGTCCGCAGCCCCCTCGACATCATCCCGACGCTCTGCTTCGGAGCCGGCGGCGGACTCGTGGCCGGCCTCCTGCTGTACGGGGCCCTGGTGCGGCTGCGCCACCGCCGCGACCGGGACCCCCACCGCCCGGACTGGGAAACGCGGACGCCCGTCCCCGCCGCATAGGCGGGGACGGGCGCGCGGGCATGCCGTCGGGGTCTAGTGTGCGGCGGACTCCCAGTCGCCGCCCACGCCCACGGACACGTCCAGCGGGGCCCGCAGCTCGACGGCCGCGCCCATCTCGCGCCGCACCAGCTCCTCGACCCGCTCCCGCTCGCCGGGGGCGATCTCCAGCACGATTTCGTCATGGACCTGGAGCAGCAGCCGCGAGCCCAGCCCGGCCTCGGCCAGGGCCTTGTCCACCCGCAGCATCGCGACCTTGACGATATCGGCGGCGGTGCCCTGGATCGGGGCGTTCAGCGCCATCCGCTCGGCGGCCTCGCGGCGCTGGCGGTTGTCGCTGTTGAGGTCGGGCAGGTAGCGGCGGCGCCCGAACACGGTGGCCGTGTAGCCGGTGGCCCGGGCCTCGTCGACGACACGGTGCAGGTAGTCGCGTACGCCGCCGAACCGCTCGAAGTACGTCTCCATCAGGCCGCGCGCCTCGGCGGGCTCGATGTTCAGCTGCTGGGCGAGACCGAAGGCGGAGAGCCCGTACGCCAGCCCGTAGGACATGGCCTTGATCTTGCGGCGCATCTCGGCGTCGACCTGCTCGCGCCCGACGTTGAACACCTGCGAGGCGACGGTGGTGTGCAGGTCCTCACCGGAGGCGAACGCCTCGATCAGGCCCTCGTCCTCGGAGAGGTGGGCCATGACCCGCAGCTCGATCTGGCTGTAGTCGGCGGTCATCAGCGACTCGAAGCCCTCGCCGACGACGAAGCCGCGGCGGATGGCCCGGCCCTCGTCGGTGCGCACCGGCACGTTCTGCAGGTTCGGGTCGGTCGAGGACAGGCGTCCGGTCGCGGCCACGGTCTGGCTGAAGCTGGTGTGCACCCGGCCGTCGGCGGCGATGGTCTTCACCAGGCCCTCGACGGTGACGCGCAGCTTGGCCTGCTCCCGGTGCCGGAGCATGATCACCGGGAGTTCGTGGTCGGTCTGCGTGGCCAGCCAGGCCAGCGCGTCCGCGTCCGTGGTGTAGCCGGTCTTGGTCTTCTTCGTCTTCGGCAGGTCCAGCTCGCCGAAGAACACCTCCTGGAGCTGCTTGGGCGAGCCGAGGTTGAACTCGTGGCCGACCGCCGCGTGCGCCTCCTTCACCGCCTGCTGCACGGCACCGGCGAACTGCTGCTCCATGGCCTCCAGGTGGTCGCGGTCGGCGGCGATGCCGGCCCGCTCCATCCGCGCGAGCAGCTCGGAGGTCGGCAGCTCCATGTCGTGGAGCAGCTCGGCGGCGCCCACCTCGGCGAGCTTGCCGGTGAACGCCTCGCCGAGGTCCAGGACCGCGCGGGCCTGCGCCATCAGCGCCTCCGCCTCGGCCGTGTCGTCGGCGCCGAACGCCAGCTGGCCGTCGGCCGCCGCGGGCGCCAGCTCCCGGTGCAGGTACTCGTTGGACAGCACGTCCAGCGCGAAGGACCGGCGGCCCGGCTTGACCAGGTACGCGGCGAGCGCCGTGTCCATCGTGACGCCCGCCAGGCTCCAGCCGTGCTCCGGGAAGACCCGCATCAGGCCCTTGGCGTTGTGCACCACCTTCGGCGCGGACGCGTCGGCCGCCCACGCGGCGAAGGCCCGCTCGTCGGCCTCGTCCAGAGCGGACGGGTCGAACCAGGCGGCCGCGCCGCCCGCCGCCGCCAGCGCCACCTCGGACACGTTGCCCTGGCCCAGCGCCCAGCTGTCCACCGTCGAGATGCCCAGGGGGCCGCCCGCGTGCGCCGCGAGCCACGGCGCGAGCTCGCCCGCGCCCAGCACGCTGGTGTCCAGCTCCACGCCGGCCGCCACAGCCGGCGCCTCCTCCTGGTCCGCGCCCGGGTCCACGGCCAGCAGCCGCTCGCGCAGCGAGGCGTTGCGGATCTCCAGCACGTCCAGCACGCCCGTCACCGCGGAACGGTCGTACGGCGCGCGCGCCAGGTCGGCCGGGGTCCGGGGCAGCTCCACGTCCCTGACCATCTCGGTCAGCACCCGGTTGAGCTTCACGGCCTCCAGGTGGTCGCGGAAGTTCTGCCCGGCCTTCCCCTTGACCTCCTCGGCCCGCTCCACCAGCTCCGCGAACGAACCGAACTGGTTGATCCACTTCGCGGCCGTCTTCTCACCGACGCCCGGGATGCCCGGCAGGTTGTCCGACGGGTCACCGCGCAGCGCCGCGAAGTCCGGGTACTGCTGCGGGGTGAGCCCGTACTTCTCCACGACCTTCTCCGGCGTGAACCGGGTCAGCTCCGAGACGCCCTTCGTCGGGTACAGCACCGTCGTGTGCTCCGAGACCAGCTGGAACGAGTCCCGGTCACCGGTGACGATCAGCACCTCGAACCCGAGGGCCTCGGCCTGCGTCGCCAGCGTCGCGATCACGTCGTCGGCCTCGAAGCCGTCCACCGCGAACCGCGGCACCTTCATCGCGTCCAGGAGCTCGCCGATCAGCTCGACCTGCCCCTTGAACTCGTCCGGGGTCTTCGAGCGGTTCGCCTTGTACTCGGGGAACTCCGTCGAACGCCAGGTCTTGCGGGACACGTCGAACGCCACCGCGAAATGCGTGGGCGCCTCGTCACGCAGGGTGTTCGCCAGCATCGACGCGAAGCCGTAGATGGCATTGGTCGGCTGGCCCGTCGCCGTCGTGAAATTCTCCGCGGGCAGCGCGAAGAACGCCCGGTACGCCAGGGAGTGCCCGTCCATGAGCATCAGGCGGGGGCGGTCCGCTGCGGTCGTCTGCTCGGTCTTCTTCGATGCTGTCTCTGCCACGCCCCCGATCCTAGGCGCCCCCACCGACAAATCCGCCGTCGGCGATGTCGGCGCAGCGTGACAGGATCGGAGTGGAAACGAAAACTGCTCGAAGGGGAGCGACATGGCCACCAAGCCACCCGCAGGTGATCCGGTACAGGACGCGCCGCAGGTCGGACCCCCTCGGCACGCCGCGGCCGGGCTGCCCGCCATCGGCCACACCCTCAAGATCGCGAACGAGCAGATGGGCCTGCTGCGCACCGCGCAGACCCTCCTCAAGGTCAACCAGAAGAACGGCTTCGACTGCCCCGGCTGCGCCTGGCCCGAGGGCGACAAGCGGCACACCGCCGAATTCTGCGAGAACGGCGCCAAGGCCGTCGCCGAAGAAGCCACCCTGCGCCGCGTCACCCCCGCCTTCTTCGCCGAGCACCCCCTCGCCGAACTCGCCGGGCGCTCCGGCTACTGGCTCGGCCAGCAGGGCCGCATCACCCAGCCCATGTACCTGCCCGAGGGCGGCGACCGCTACGAGCCCGTCAGCTGGAAGCGGGCCTTCGAGATCATCGCCGAGGAACTGGGCGCCCTCTCCTCACCCGACGAGGCCGTCTTCTACACCTCCGGCCGCACCAGCAACGAGGCCGCGTTCCTCTTCCAGCTCTTCGCCCGCGAGTTCGGCACCAACAACCTGCCCGACTGCTCCAACATGTGCCACGAGTCCTCCGGCTCCGCACTCGGCGAGACCATCGGCATCGGCAAGGGCAGCGTCTCCCTCGAAGACCTCCACCAGGCCGACCTGATCATCGTCGCCGGACAGAACCCGGGCACCAACCACCCCCGCATGCTCTCCGCCCTGGAGAAGGCCAAGAACGCCGGCGCGAAGATCATCTCGGTGAACCCGCTGCCCGAAGCGGGAATGGAACGGTTCAAGAACCCCCAGACCCCCCTCGGCATGCTCAAGGGCACCCCCCTCAACGACCTCTTCCTCCAGATCCGCATCGGCGGCGACCAGGCCCTCTTCCGCCTCCTCAACAAGCTCGTCATCGAGACCGACGGCGCCCTCGACGAGGCCTTCATCCGCGAGCACACCCACGGCTACGACGACCTCGCCGCCGCCGCCAAGGAAGCCGACTGGGACGAAACCCTCAAGGCCACCGGCCTGACCCGCCCCGAGATCGAACGCGCCCTCGCGATGATCCTCGCCTCCAAGCGCACCATCGTCTGCTGGGCCATGGGCCTCACCCAGCACAAGCACGCCGTCGCCACCATCCGCGAGGTCGTCAACCTCCTGCTGCTCCGCGGCAACATCGGCCGCCCCGGCGCCGGAGTCTGCCCCGTCCGCGGCCACTCCAACGTCCAGGGCGACCGCACCATGGGCATCTTCGAGCGCCCCGCACCCGCCTTCCTCGACGCCCTCGACCGCGAGTTCCACATCACCTCGCCCCGCGCCCACGGCTACGACGTCGTCCGCGCCATCGAAGCCCTGCGCGACGGCAAGGCCAAGGTCTTCTTCGCCATGGGCGGCAACTTCGTCGGCGCCACCCCCGACACCGACGTCACCGAGGCCGCCATGCGGCGCGCCTCCCTCACCGTGCACGTCTCCACCAAGCTCAACCGCTCCCACGCCGTCACCGGCCGGCGCGCCCTGATCCTGCCCACCCTCGGCCGCACCGACAAGGACGTCCAGGCGAGCGGCAGGCAGTTCGTCACCGTCGAGGACTCCATGGGCATGGTCCACGCCTCCCGCGGCAACCTCGCCCCCGCCTCCCCCCACCTGCTCTCCGAGCCCGCCATCGTCGCCCGCATGGCCCGCGCCGTCCTCGGCACCGCCTCGAAGACCCCCTGGGAGGACTTCGAAGCCGACTACGCCACCATCCGCGACCGCATCGCCCGCGTCATCCCCGGCTTCGAGGACTTCAACACCCGCATCGCCCGCCCCGGCGGCTTCCAGCTCCCCCACGCCCCCCGCGACGAGCGCCGCTTCCCCACGAAGACCGGCAAGGCCAACTTCACCGCCGCCCCCGTCGAGTACCCCCGGGTCCCCGCCGGGCGCCTGCTGCTGCAGACCCTGCGCAGCCACGACCAGTACAACACCACCATCTACGGCCTCGACGACCGCTACCGCGGCATCACCGGCGGCCGCCGCGTCGTCATGGTCCACCCCGACGACGCGGCCGAGCTCGGCCTCGCCGACGGCTCCTACACCGACCTGATCAGCGAATGGAAGGACGGCGTCGAGCGCCGCGCGCCCGGCTTCCGCGTCGTCCACTACCCCACCGCCCGCGGCTGCGCCGCCGCCTACTACCCCGAGACCAACGTCCTGGTCCCCCTGGACTCCACCGCCGACACCAGCAACACCCCTGCCAGCAAGTCCGTCGTCGTGCGCTTCGAACCCGCCTGATAGAACCGGCCTGATAGAACCGGTCCAGAAGGTTAACGATCGTTGACGAACGGAGCAGGCCCATGGCCGACGAGCAGCAGCACGCCGTGAAGTTCCCCCAGGAAGTCCTCGACGAGTACGCGGCCCTGGGCATAGACCTGCCCGCCCTGTTCTCCGCGGGCGCCCTCGGCGAGCGCATGGAGATCAGGATCCTGGAGGCCTCCGCCGACCGCGTCGTCGCCACGATGCCCGTCAAGGGCAACACCCAGCCCTACGGCCTGCTGCACGGCGGCGCCTCCGCCGTCCTCGCCGAGACCCTCGGCTCGGTCGGCGCCATGCTGCACGGCGGCAGCAAGAAGATCGCCGTCGGCGTCGACCTCAACTGCACCCACCACCGGGGCGCGCGCGACGGGATCGTCACCGGCACGGCCACCCCCGTCCACCGCGGCCGCTCCACCGCCACGTACGAGATCGTCATCACCGACGACCAGGACCGCCGCGTCTGCACCGCCCGCCTCACCTGCCTCCTGCGCGACACGGAGTCCTGACCCCCGCTTCCACGGACGTCATGCAGCCTTAACAACCGGGTCGAGACGGCCCGTTGTGCAGCCCCCGGCGCCGGTCTAGCGTTCCCGACATGGGAACCGGACCGGCGCCGCGGCGCTTCACGCCCACCCCCGACGGCCCCCGGTGAGCGGCGGGGGCGCCGGCGGGGGCATAGGCCCCCTGGAGCCGGGCGAGGGCACCTGGGACGGCGAGGACTCGCGCACGGAGCCCCGTACGCCCCTGCCACCCGGCTGGACCGGCCGCCCGCGCGCCTTCTACGCCCGCCACCGCCGCGTCGTCCTCACGGTCGCCTCGGCCGCCGTCCTGGCCGCCGCCGCCTTCCGGATCTACACCACCCGCCCCGAGCCGCCGGTGGCGCTGCCGCCGTCCGCGCCCTCCCAGACCCTCTCGCTGGCCTACGGGCAGCCGGTGGAGCCGGCGCCCGACGGGGCCGCCTTCGCGTTCACTGTCCGTGTGCGGACCTCGTCCGGCCCGCCGGTCACCGTCGAGCGGATCGGACAGCCGTCGCCGGCCCTGACCGTGACGATCAAGCCACCCCTCCCCGCCGCCGTCGCCGCCGGGGAAGTCCGCGAGCTCCTCGTTCTGATCTACGCAAAAGACTGCGTGCATGTAGCACGGAATTCCGGACTCCCATTCCTGGAAGTAACCCTCAGTAATGGAATCCAGAAAGAGGATCACAGTTACATCCCCGGTGACCGATATGCCAGGGATCTTTCCGTGGCACTGACCAGGGCATGTCCCGAAGACCGAGACGCGCCCGCTCCGAGCTCGTCATGACCAAAACCCCCTAGAGTCCTGGCGCGTCAGGACCCAAACCGACCCAAGCTCCTGCCGCATCTCAGCATCCGGACAAGACGAACCGGCCTGAATTCCCCCGTTCCACCCGCACACATCCGCTATGTATTACGCCGTGGCATAACAAGAGAGTCACATCATTGGCCTCAGCCCTCCATATCCCCCGATGCGCCGCCTAGAGTCACGGCCAGTTACCGCGACCGCCGGATTTCCTCAGTTCGGTTCCCCGCGTTCGACTCGACGCGTCCCAGGGGGGACGCGGCGCCAGGAAAGGACTGAACGTTGCGTTCTCGTCAGCTCATCGCCGTGACCGCCGCCCT
The DNA here is from genome assembly GCF_003634815.1 of Streptomyces sp. 3211.6. Taxonomy (NCBI): domain Bacteria; kingdom Bacillati; phylum Actinomycetota; class Actinomycetes; order Kitasatosporales; family Streptomycetaceae; genus Streptomyces; species Streptomyces sp. 3211.6. The sequence goes on from NZ_RBXC01000001.1 coordinate 2,247,476, forward strand.
CGCCGCGGGCGCTCTCACTCTCACCGCCTGCGGCTCGCGCAACGACAGCGGCGGCTCCGCCGGTGGCGACGGCGGAACCACCGTCACCATCGCCGTCGACGCCCCGCTGACCGGCGACCTCTCCGCCCTCGGCCTCGGCATCAAGAACTCCGCCGAACTCGCCGTCAAGCAGGCCAACGAGAAGAAGTACGTCAAGGGCGTCACCTTCAAGTTCCAGGCGCTCGACGACCAGGCGCAGGCCACCTCCGGCCAGCAGAACGCCACCAAGCTCGTCGCCGACAAGGACGTCCTCGGCGTCGTCGGCCCGCTGAACTCCTCGGTCTCCGAGTCCATGCAGAAGGTCTTCGACGACGCGAAGCTCACGCAGATCTCGCCGGCCAACACCAGCCCCTCCCTGACCCAGGGCCCCAAGTGGGCCGAGGGCCAGAAGACCCGCACCTACAAGAGCTACTTCCGCACCGCGACCACGGACGCCATCCAGGGCCCGTTCGCCGCGCAGTACCTCTTCAACAAGGCGGGCAAGAAGAAGGTCTTCATCATCGACGACAAGAAGACCTACGGCGCCGGCCTCGCCGGAACCTTCAAGGGCGAGTTCACCAAGCTCGGCGGCCAGATCGCCGGCGAGGGCCACATCGACCCCGACTCCAAGGACTTCTCGGCCGTCGTCACCCAGGTCAAGTCCTCCGGCGCCGACGTCGTCTACTACGGCGGCGAGTACCCCGCGGCCGGCCCGCTCAGCAAGCAGATCAAGGCCGCCGGCGCCAACATCCCCCTCGTCGGCGGTGACGGCATCAAGGACAAGAAGTACGTCGAGCTCGCCGGCCCCGGCGGCCAGGGCGACCTGTGCACCTCCGTCGGTGCCCCCGTCGAGACCCTGCCCTCCGCCAAGGAGTTCGTCGACAACTACAAGAAGGCCGGCTACAAGGACGACTACTCCGCCTACGGCGGCTACTCGTACGACTCCGCCTGGGCCATCATCGAGGGCGTCAAGAAGGTCGTCGACGCCAACAACGGCAAGCTCCCCTCCGACGCCCGCGCCAAGGTCCTCGAAGCCGTCCAGGGCGTCTCCTTCGACGGCGTGACCGGCAAGGTCTCCTTCGACGAGTTCGGCGACGCCACCAACAAGCAGCTGACCGTCTACAAGGTCGACGGCGACGACTTCAAGACCGTCGAGTCCGGCACCCTCGCCGGCTGACCTGCCCCACCTCACCCCTCTCACCTGCCGCGCGGGGCGCCGCACCACAGCGCCCCGCGCGGTGTCACATCCGTCGAAAGACTCGGAGGACCTGCGGTGCACGAACTGCCGCAACAGCTGGTCAACGGCCTGCTACTGGGATCCATGTACGGGCTCGTCGCCATCGGCTACACGATGGTCTATGGCATCGTCCAGCTCATCAACTTCGCCCACGGCGAGATCTTCATGACCGGCGGGTTCGGAGCCCTCACGGTCTGGCTGATGCTCCCCGGCGGCACCACCATGTGGCTCGCGCTGCCGCTGATGCTCATAGGCGCCGTCATCGTCGCCACCCTCATAGCCGTCGGCGCCGAACGCTTCGCCTACCGGCCCCTGCGCAACGCACCCCGCCTCGCGCCGCTCATCACCGCCATCGGCCTCTCCATCGTCCTCCAGCAGGCCGTATGGGCCTGGTACCCCGGCGCGACGTCCTCCGTCAAGTTCCCCGAGATCCCCGGCGGCCCCTTCCACATCGGCAGCATCACCATCCAGACCGGTGACGTCTTCCTCGTGCTCGCCGCCCCCATCTCCATGGCCATCCTCGGCTTCTTCGTCAAGAAGACCCGCACCGGCCGCGGCATGCAGGCCACCGCCCAGGACCCCGACACCGCCAAGCTCATGGGCATCAACACCGACCGCATCATCACGGTCGCCTTCGCCCTCGGCGCCACCTTCGCCGCCGTCGGAGCCGTCGCCTACGGCCTCAAGTACGGCGAAGTCCAGTACCGCATGGGCTTCATCCTCGGCCTCAAGGCCTTCACCGCCGCCGTCCTCGGCGGCATCGGGAACATCTACGGCGCCATGGTCGGCGGCCTGGTCCTCGGCCTCGCCGAGACCCTCACCACCGCCTACATCGCCGACGTACCCGGCATGCACCAGCTCGGCGGACAGTCCTGGGGCAACACCTGGGCGTTCGTCCTCCTCATCCTCGTACTGCTCTTCCGGCCCCAGGGCCTGCTGGGCGAGCGCGTTGCGGACAGGGCGTGAGAACCATGACGACCACCATCACCGAAACCACGCCCCAGGCGCCCACCCGCCGGGGAGGACCCATCCCCGAGCAGATCGCCCGCGCCCTCGCCACCGGCGGCGGTGTCCTCACCGTCATCTCCTGCTTCCTGGCCTGGACCTGGACCTCCGCCTTCCCCGGAGACCTCACCGTCTACGGCTACCCCGGCGGCCTCCAGTGGCTCGTCCTCGTCTGCGGCGCCCTCACCACCCTCTTCGGCCTCTCCTCCTACGGCATCAAGGGCCTCCAGTGGCTCACCCCCGCAGGAGCCGACGCCGCCATCAAGCTCTCCGCCCTCGGCGCCTTCTACACCAGCCTCTACACCACCAAGGCGATCTCCAGCACCCTCGGCGGCCTCGTCAACCTCGAGCCCGGCGGATTCATCGCCCTCATCGCCGCGGCGGCCGCCTACCTCGGCGCCCGCTCCCTCCCCTTCGAGCGCCCCGCACTCGAACCGGCGGACCCCGAAGACAGCTGGTGGGAGCGCTACAAGCACAACCAGCGCAACGCCGCGGCCGTCACCAAAGCCGCATACGCCAGCGGCACCCCCAAGCCGGCCCGCGCCCTCCCGGCCTACGCCGAGATCCTGATCATCGCCGCCGTACTCGCAGTCGCCCTCGGCGTCTTCACCTACGGCATCACCACCCCCTACCAGGAACTCTTCATCGGCTTCCTGATCGCCGCCGGCTTCGGCTTCGGCGCCCTCAACAAGAGCGGCCTCATCGCCCGCTTCACCGCACTCACCGCCAAGCACCGCAACGTCGCCCTCGTCGGCGCCTTCGTCGCGGCCATGGCCTTCCCCCTCACCCAGACCGACGACCAGTACGCGACCCTCGGCGTCAACATCCTCATCTTCGCCACCGTCGCCCTCGGCCTGAACATCGTCGTCGGCCTCACCGGCCTCCTCGACCTCGGCTACGTCGCCTTCCTCGGCGTCGGCGCCTACACCGCAGCTCTCGTATCCGGCGCACCCAACTCCCCCTTCGGCGTCCAGTTCCCCTTCTGGGCCGCCATCCTGGCCGGCGCCGCCGCGTCCATGATCTTCGGCGTCCTCATCGGCGCCCCCACCCTGCGCCTGCGCGGTGACTACCTCGCCATCGTGACGCTCGGCTTCGGTGAGATCTTCCGCATCACCATGACCAACTTCGACGGAGTCTCCGGCCCCAACGTCACCAACGGCTCCAAGGGCATCTCCAACATCCCCAACGTCGACCTCTTCGGCTTCGACTTCGGCGCAGCCCACACCATCGCCGGCTTCACCATCGGCCGCTTCGCCAACTACTTCCTGCTGATGCTCCTGGTCACCCTCATCGTGGTCATGGTCTTCCGCCGCAGCGCCGAATCCCGCATCGGCCGCGCCTGGGTCGCCATCCGCGAAGACGAGACCGCCGCCGAAGCCATGGGCATCAACGGCTTCCGCGTCAAGCTCATCGCCTTCGCCCTCGGCGCCACCCTCGCCGGACTCGCCGGCGCCGTACAGGCCCACGTCCAGTACACGGTCACCCCCGACCAGTACCAGTTCGCCAACTCCGTCCCCCCGAACTCCGCGTTCCTCCTCGCCGCCGTCGTCCTCGGCGGCATGGGAACCATCTCCGGACCCCTCGTCGGCGGATCCCTGCTCTTCCTGATCCCCAACAAGCTCCAGTTCCTGGGCGACTACCAGCTCCTCGTCTTCGGCGTCGCACTCGTCATCCTCATGCGCCTGCGCCCCGAAGGCCTCATCCCCAACCGCCGCAACCAGCTAGAGCTCCACCAGGACCTCGAAGCGCCGACAGTCCTCAGCAAGGCAGGGGCCTGACCCATGACGACGACCACCACCGAAACGGTCACCGAAACGGTCCTCGACGCCCGAGGCGTCACCATGCGCTTCGGCGGCCTCACCGCCGTCAAGAACGTCGACCTCACCGTCAACAGCGGCGAGATCGTCGGCCTCATCGGCCCCAACGGCGCCGGCAAGACCACCTTCTTCAACTGCCTCACCGGCCTCTACATCCCCACCGAGGGCGAAGTCCGGTACAAGGGCACGGTCCTGCCCCCCAAGTCCTTCAAGGTCACCGCGGCCGGCATCGCCCGCACCTTCCAGAACATCCGTCTGTTCAACAACATGACCGTCCTGGAAAACGTCCTCGTCGGACGCCACACCCGCACCAAGCAGGGCCTCTGGTCCGCCCTCCTGCGCCTCCCCAGCTTCGGCCGCGAAGAACAGGCCAGCCGGGACAAGGCCATGGAACTCCTCACCTTCATCGGCCTCGACCACAAGGCCGAACACCTCGCCCGCAACCTCCCCTACGGCGAACAGCGCAAGCTCGAAATCGCCCGCGCCCTCGCCAGCGACCCCGGCCTCATCCTCCTCGACGAGCCCACCGCCGGCATGAACCCCCAGGAGACCCGGGCCGCCGAAGAACTCATCTTCGCCATCCGGGACAAGGGCATCGCCGTCCTCGTCATCGAGCACGACATGCGCTTCATCTTCAACCTCTGCGACCGCGTCGCCTGCCTCGTCCAGGGCGAAAAGCTCATCGAAGGCACCGCCACCGAAGTCCAGAGCGACGAACGCGTCGTCGCCGCCTACCTCGGCGAACCCTTCGAAGGCGCCCCCGGCGCCGACGAGGTCGCCGAAGTCGAGGCCGCCGAAGCCCACGCCGAAGAGGCCCACGCCGAGGAAGCCCCCGAAGCACAGGCAGAGGCCCCCGCCGAGGACAGCACCACCAGCACCACCAGCACGGACGGAGAGGCCAAGTGACCGCACTCCTGGAGGTCGAAGACCTCCGCGTCGCCTACGGCAAGATCGAAGCCGTCAAGGGCATCTCCTTCACCGTCGAAGAAGGCCAGATCGTCACCCTCATCGGGACGAACGGCGCCGGCAAGACGACCACCCTGCGCACCCTCTCCGGACTGATCAAGCCCAAGGGCGGCCAGATCAAGTTCCAGGGCAAGTCCCTCAAGAAGGTCCCCGCACACGACATCGTCTCGCTCGGCCTCGCCCACTCCCCCGAGGGCCGGCACATCTTCCCCCGCATGAGCATCGAGGACAACCTCCTCCTCGGCGCCTTCCTCCGCAGCGACAAGGAAGGCATCCAGAAGGACGTCCAACGCGCCTACGACCTCTTCCCCATCCTGGGCGAACGCCGCAAGCAGGCCGCCGGCACCCTCTCCGGCGGCGAACAGCAGATGCTCGCCATGGGCCGCGCGCTCATGTCCCAGCCCAAGCTGCTCATGCTGGACGAGCCCTCCATGGGCCTCTCCCCGCTGATGATGCAGAAGATCATGGCGACCATCGCCGAGCTCAAGGCGTCGGGCACCACCATCCTGCTCGTCGAGCAGAACGCCCAGGCCGCGCTCTCCCTCGCCGACCAGGGCCACGTCATGGAGATCGGCAAGATCGTCCTGACCGGCCCCGGCCGCGAGCTCCTCGTCAACGAGGACGTCCGCAAGGCCTACCTCGGCGAGGACTGACCCCGCCGGCCCCGAAACCCGTGCGGCCCGCCTCCCCTCGGGGGGAGACGGGCCGCACGCGTGTGCCCGGGCTACTTCCCGGCGGCGTTCTGCTTCTTCTCCTCGGCGTCCTCGATGACCGCCTCGGCGACCTGCTGCATCGACATGCGGCGGTCCATCGACGTCTTCTGGATCCACCGGAACGCGGCCGGCTCGGTGAGCCCGTACTGCGTCTGCAGGATGCTCTTCGCCCGGTCCACCAGCTTCCGGGTCTCCAGGCGCGCGGAAAGGTCCGCGACCTCCTTCTCCAGCGCCTTCAGCTCCGCGAACCGGGACACGGCCATCTCGATGGCCGGCACCACGTCGCTCTTGCTGAACGGCTTCACCAGGTACGCCATGGCCCCGGCGTCCCGCGCCCGCTCGACGAGCTCGCGCTGCGAGAAGGCGGTGAGCATGAGGACCGGGGCGATGGACTCGCCCGCGATCTTCTCGGCGGCGGAGATCCCGTCGAGGACGGGCATCTTCACGTCGAGGATGACGAGGTCGGGGCGGTGCTCACGCGCCAGCTCGATGGCCGTCTGCCCGTCGCCGGCCTCGCCGACCACGGAGTAGCCCTCCTCTTCGAGCATCTCTTTGAGGTCGAGACGGATGAGCGCCTCGTCCTCGGCGATGACGACACGGGTCGTCAGCGGCGGAACGTGCGACTGGTCGGCGTCGGGCGTGGGCGTCGACTCGTGCTCGGCGGTCACGGGGGCTCCCTGTTGCAAGGTGATTCAGCTCCCCTGAGCCTACCTAGCTCCTGTATGTTTGTGACACGGAGGGTCTTCGGTATCCTTCGTTTCGAAGGGGCCCCGGTAGCCCAGCGGTAGAGGCCATGGATTCAAAACCCATTCAGCGTCGGTTCGAATCCGACCCGGGGCACTTCTCCTTCATTTCCAAGGTCGCCAAGCAATTTGGCGATCTTCACTCGTCACGGTGAACGAAACTTCGATTTGCGGCCAACCGGACGAATAAGCGATGAAGCTCCGAGCGTGGAGCACAATTCTTCGATTCGCGAACAAGCAGTCCTACTCCTCCGGCACGGTATGACCAACCGTGATGTGGCCGAGCGCTTCGGGATACCCCGCGGAACCATCGGTTGGTGGCGGCACGAGGACCGGAAACGCCGGGGCGAGTCTTACGTCCAGCCGAGCGATTGCCCGAAGTGCACAGGGCGGCCAGTCGACCAACAGGCATACGCCTACCTCCTCGGCCTCTATCTCGGCGACGGACACATCGTCTCCAAACCCAAGCAGCATCACCTGTCCGTCTTCTGCGACGCCACCCACTCCGGACTGATCGACGCCGCAGAGCAGGCGATGCGTCGCGTCATGCCGATGCCTCACGTCAGCCGTAGGGCCCGGGGAGGCTGCGTGGAGGTCAAGTCGTACACCCAGCACTGGGTGTGCCTGTTCCCGCAACACGGACCTGGGAAGAAACACGAGCGGCAGATCGCCCTGGAGACGTGGCAGCAGGACATCGTGGACGCGCACCCGTGGGAGTTCATCCGGGGGCTCATCCACTCCGACGGGTGCCGGATCACCAACTGGACCGTTCGGAACGGGAAGCGGTACGAGTACCCCCGTTACTTCTTCACCAACAAGTCCGACGACATCCGGAAGCTCTGTACCGACACCCTCGCCAAGGTCGGAGTCCAGTGGACCGTCCTCGCGCGAGGCAGTGACCCCTTCAACGTGTCCGTCGCCCGGAAGGAATCCGTCGCCCTCATGGACGCCCACGTCGGGCCGAAGTACTGACGTCCAGGGCGTACACCGTGCAGGGGCGGTCCAGGACCGTGTCCTCGCGGAGGGGGGTGAAGCCCAGGCGCTCCGCCACGGCGGTCGAGGCCGTGTTGCCGTGGTGGATCATGGCGGTGATCCGGTCGAGGCCGAGGGGGCCGAAGCCCCAGTCCAGGACCGCGCGGGCCGCTTCCGTCGCGTAGCCGTGGCCCCAGTGGGGGCGGGCGAAGGTCCAGCCGATTTCGGTTTCGTCGAACTGTTCCCACCAGTTGAGGCCGCAGCGGCCGATGGCCTCGCCGGTGTCGCGGAGTTCGACGGCGCAGAGGCCGTGGCCGCGTTCGGTCCATTGGCGCTGTATGGCGTGGAGGCGGGTGGCGGCCTGGTCCTGGGTGTAGGTGCCTACGTAGCGGCCGACTTCTTGGTCGGCGTGGAGGTGGACCCACCAGTCGGTGTCGTCGGTGGTGAGGGGGCGCAGGCGGAGGCGGTCGGTAGTGATGATCATCGGGGTTCGGTTTCCTTGCGGCGGTGGATGGTCGTGTGGGCGGCTTCTGCCGTGCCGAGGCTCAGTATGAGGAGGGTCGCGCCGAGGGGGCCGAGCCAGTGGGGGCCGTGCCAGGTGAGGCCGGCTTGGCCTGCGAGGGGTGCGGCGGCGACGCCTGTGTAGACGGCGGCGGAGGCGAGTCCGGTGAGGAGGGGGGCGTCGGTGGGGCGGGTGGTGATGAGGCGGTGGGTTTGGGGGGTGAGGAGTCCCCAGCCGCAGAGGCCCCAGATGAGGAGGGCGGCGAGGGTGGTGGGGAGGTGGGCGCTGGTCCAGGGGAGGAGGGCGAAGTTGATCGCGGCGAGGGTGATGGCGGTGTTGATGACGCGGCGGCTGCCGTAGCGGTCGGTGAGGGGGCCGGAGGTGAGGGTGCCGGCGGTGGCGGCGAGGCCCCAGGCGAAGAGGAGGGCGGCGAGGGTGGTGCCGTTGTCGTGGGTGGCGCGGTCGAGGGCGGGGCCGATGAAGGAGTAGACGGTGTAGAGGCCGGTGTAGGCGAGGAGGGTGGTGAGGAGGGTGAGGCCGGTGCGGTGGTCGGTGAGGGGGGTGAGGCGGGTGCGGAGGGGGATGGCGGGTGGGGTGGGGAGGGTGGGGAGGGAGAGGGCGGTGCCTGCGGCGGCGAGGAGGCCGAGGGTGGTGACGAAGAGGAGGGTGGTGCGCCAGTCGTCGGTGAGGCTGGCGATGGCGGTGCCGAGGGGTGAGCCGAGGGCGGTGGCGGCGCTGAGGCCGGTCATGACGGTGGCGATGGCGCGGCCGCGGCGTTGGGGTGGGGCGAGTGCGGTGGCTGCGGCGACGGCGGCGGGGGTGATCATGGCGCCGCCGAGTCCGGCGAGGGCGCGGGCGGCGAGGGCGATGCCGAAGTGGGGGGTGTAGGCGGTGAGGAGGTTGCCGGTGGTGAAGAGGGTGAAGCCGGTGAGGAAGAGGGTGCGGCGGGGCCAGTGGGTGGTGAGGGTGGCCATGACGGGGCCGAGGAAGGCGTAGGTGAGGGCGTAGGCGGTGAGGAGCCAGCTTGCGGTGGTGAGGGGGACGTGGAGGGTTCGGGCTGCGTCGGGGAGGATGCCGGCGATGACGAAGCTGTCGGTGCCGATGGCGAACATGGCGGTGGCGAGGGTGAGGAGTGGGCGGTGGTGGTGCACGGGTGTGGGGCTCCGGATCGTTGATGTAACTGTTTTGGTTACGATGGTGGGCTGAAGAATGGCCGACCTTGGGCGGTCGGCCGTTGTCAGGAGGGGGTGGCGAGGGTGTCGCGTAGGACGTCGGCGATGGTGACGGTGGCGAGTTCGCGTTTCATCGTTTCCTCGGCGCGGTCGTAGGCGTCCCGGAGGACGGGTGGGATGCCGGCGCCGATGGGGCATTTGCGGTTGGGGGTGGCGGCGTGGAGGGCGAGGAGGGGGTCGGGTTCCACGGCGAGGTAGACGTCCCTGAGGGTGATGTCCTGTGGCGGGCGGGTCAGGAGCCAGCCGGCGCCGACGCCGCGGCGGGATGCGACGAGGCCGGCGTCGCGTAGGTGGCCGAGGGTGCGGCGGATGACGACGGGGTTGGTGTTGACGCTGTCGGCGATCTGGTCGGAGGTGACGATGCCGTCGGGGCGTTGGGGGCAGACGAGGGCCATCCAGGTGAGGGTGTGGGTGGCCACGGTCATGCGGCTGTTCGCGCTCATGGGCCTCTCCTGTCGTGGTGCTCGAAGTCCCCCTGTTGCAACTGATTCTGTTACGACATCGGCCGGAAGTCTAGCCTTGAGTCTCCAGTGGGTGGAGACCTCAGGGTAGGGGCATGGACGGCGCGGCGGAGTGGTTTTCGATCGGGGAGCTGGCCCGGAGGTCGGGGCTGGCGGTGCGGACCATTCGGTTCTATTCCGATGAGGGGATCGTCGTGCCGGCCGGTCGTAGTCGTGCCGGGTACCGGTTGTACGACGTCGGGGCGCTGGTGCGCCTGGAGTTGGTGCGGACGCTGCGGGAGCTGGGGGTGGATCTGCCCAGTGTGCGGCGGGTGCTGGATCGGGAGTTGTCGGTGGCCGAGGTGGCTGCCGTGCATGCCGATGCGGTGGAGGTGCAGCTTCGGGTGTTGCGGTTGCGTCGGGCGGTGTTGCGGCTGGTGGCGGAGCGTGGGTCCAGTCCTGAGGAGGTCCGGTTGATGCACAGGGTGACGCGGTTGTCGGCGCAGGAGCGGCGGCGGTTGGTGGAGGAGTTGGTGGCGGGGGCGGAGGAGTCGGTGGCGGCGATGGTGCGGGTGGCTGCGCCGGATCTGCCGGACGATCCGTCGGCGGAGCAGGTGGCGGCGTGGGTGGAGTTGGTGGAGCTGATGGGTGATGCGGACTTCGGTGAGGTGTTCCGGGCGGGGCCGGGGGTGGAGGGGCCGGTGGATCCGCGGGTGGAGCGGTATTGGCGGTTGGTGTGGGCGGTGAACGGGTGGGAGGTGGTGCCGGGGTGGGTGCCCTAGGTTGGGGTGGTCGTTGCCGGATGAAGGGGTGTTGTGGTGAGCGAGAAGGCTCGGAAGTTGTTCGACGCGTTGGATCTGAACCATGACGGTGAGCTGACGCGGCTGGAGGTGATTTCTGCGTTGCGGTCGAAGGGGCCGACGCTGGCGGCGCGGGGGGATCTGCCGTTCTGGGGTCTGGGGGACGCGGACGCGTCGTCGGCGCTGTTCGATGCGGCGGACAAGAACGGTGACCAGGTGTTGAGCTTCGAGGAGTTCGAGGCGGAGGTGGACCGGCGGTTCGGCTGGTAGGGGGGGTTGCCCCACCTTGGGTCGGGTGGTTGGCGGGATGCCGTCGGGGGCCGGTCTCCGGTGATCGTTGGGTGCAGCACACGTCGTGGTGCTGGTTCGGCGATTTCCGGGGAGGGTCCATGGGTGGGCGGCGGATGGTGGCTGCGGTGGCGGTCGGGGTGCTGGCGCTGGGGGTGGCGGCGCAGCCGGTGGCGTTCGCGGCCGGTCGGCCGGATTCCGTTCAACGGGGTCTGGACGGGCTGGTGCGGGAGGGCGGGGTGCCCGGGGCGCTGGCGACCGTGACGGACGGGGACGGCCGGTCGCGGACGTATACCGCCGGGGTCGGTGACGTGGCCACGGGTGCGGGGGTGCCTCGGGACGGGCAGGTGCGGATCGGGAGCAATACGAAGGTGTTCACGTCCGTGGTGCTGCTGCAGCTGGTGGGCGAGGGGCGGCTCGGGCTGGACGACAAGGTGGAGGAGCACCTGCCGGGGGTGGTGCGCGGGGACGGTTTCGACGGTCGGAAGATCACGGTGCGGCAGCTGCTCCAGCACACGAGTGGGATCCCGGACTACGAGGCGGAGGTCGGGGAGGCGATCGAGCGGGGGCGGTACATGGCGCCGCGGGAGGTTTTGGAGATCGCGTTCCGGCATCCGGCGACGTCGACGGACGGGAAGACGTTCCACTACAGCAACACGAACTACGTGCTGGCCGGTCTGATCGTGGAGAAGGTGGCGAAGCGGCCGCTGGCGGCGGAGATCGACCGTCGGGTGGTGCGGCGGTTGGGGTTGCGGCACACGTATTTCCCGGCGCCGCGTGATCTGACGATCCGGGAGGCGCATCCGCAGGCGTATCACCAGGATGTCGTGGGCGGGCCGTTGCGGAAGGTGACGGAGATCGATCCGTCGGCGGCGTGGGCGGCGGGTCAGATGGTGTCGACGAACTCGGACATGAACCGGTTCTTCTCGGCGTTGCTGGGGGGTCGTCTGTTGCGGGAGGAGCAGTTGCGGGCGATGCGGACGACGGTGCCGGTGGTCGAGGGGGCGGAGGTGGGGTACGGGCTGGGGCTGATCCGGCGGCCGTTGTCGTGCGGTGGGGTGTATTGGGGGCACGGGGGTGACATCACGGGGTTCGAGACCCGGGGTGGGGTGGGGCCGGACGGGCGTGCGGTGAGTGTCGCGGTGACGACGGATCCGGCGGACTACAAGGTCACGGAGCGGCTGGAGGGGCTGGTGGACCAGGCTCTGTGCCGTTGAGGTGAGGCCGGGTACACGGAAGACCGCCTGGGCCCCGCGCGTGGGGGCTCCGGCGGTGTTCTCGTGGGCGGGTCAGTGGACGGGGTCGCCGATGTGGTGGATGCGGACGAGGTTGGTCTTGCCGCTGACGCCGGGGGGTGAGCCGGCGGTGATGACGACGATGTCGCCGGGCTGGCAGCGGCCGATGCGCAGGAGTTCTTCTTCGACTTGGGCGACCATGGCGTCGGTGGAGTCGACGTGGGGGCCGAGGAAGGTTTCGACGCCCCAGGTGAGGTTGAGCTGGGAGCGGGTGGCGGGGTCGGGGGTGAAGGCGAGGAGGGGGATGGGTGAGCGGTAGCGGGAGAGCCGGCGGACGGTGTCTCCGCTCTGGGTGAAGGCGACGAGGTATTTGGCGTCGAGGAAGTCGCCCATTTCGGCGGCGGCGCGGGCGACGGCTCCGCCTTGGGTGCGGGGTTTGTTGCGGTCGGTGAGTGGGGGGAGGCCCTTGGCGAGGATGTCCTCTTCGGCGGCTTCGACGATGCGGGCCATGGTGCGGACGGTTTCGACGGGGTGTTTGCCGACGCTGGTTTCGCCGGAGAGCATGACGGCGTCGGTGCCGTCGATGACGGCGTTGGCGACGTCGGAGGCTTCGGCGCGGGTGGGGCGGGAGTTGTCGATCATCGAGTCGAGCATCTGGGTGGCGACGATGACGGGTTTGGCGTTGCGCTTGGCGAGTTTGATGGCGCGCTTTTGGACGATGGGGACTTGTTCCAGGGGCATTTCGACGCCGAGGTCGCCGCGGGCGACCATGATGCCGTCGAAGGCGGCGACGATGTCGTCGATGTTCTCGACGGCCTGGGGCTTTTCGATCTTCGCGATGACGGGGAGGCGTCGGCCTTCCTCGTCCATGATGCGGTGGACGTCTTCGATGTCGCGGCCGGTGCGGACGAAGGAGAGGGCGATGACGTCGGCGCCGGTGCGCAGGGCCCAGCGGAGGTCTTCGATGTCCTTGTCGGAGAGGGCGGGGACGGAGACGGCGACGCCGGGGAGGTTGAGTCCCTTGTGGTCGGAGACCATGCCGCCTTCGATGACGCGGGTGTGGACGCGGGGGCCTTCGACGGCGGTGACTTCGAGGGTGACGCGGCCGTCGTCGACGAGGATGCGTTCGCCGGTGGTGACGTCGGCGGCGAGGCCCTTGTAGGTGGTGCCGCAGGTGTGGCGGTCGCCTTGGTGGTCTTCGACGGTGATGGTGAACTCGTCTCCGCGTTCAAGGAGTACGGGTCCTTCGTGGAAGCGGCCGAGGCGGATCTTCGGGCCTTGAAGGTCGGCGAGGATGCCGACGCTGCGGCCGGTTTCGTCGGCGGCCTTGCGTACGCGTTGGTAGCGCTCCTCGTGTTCGGCGTAGGTGCCGTGGCTGAGGTTGAGGCGGGCGATGTCCATTCCGGCTTCGACCAGGGCTTTGATCTGGTCGTAGGAGTCGGTGGCGGGGCCCAGGGTACATACGATTTTCGCTCGGCGCATGGGGCGAGGGTATGCCCTACCGAGGGGTAGGAAATGTGGTGGGCGTGTCTGCTCAACAACCTTTGGGCAAAGGCTTGTTGACATTTGTTGAATGTGCGTGGGGATGCTCTGATGAGCACCCCCACGGGGTCACCGCTTCGGCGTTTTGTACGGGTTTCAGAGCTGCGGCGGGGTCATCGTGAAGCGGGCGTTCACCTGGGCGTGGACGGTCTGCCGCTGGGGTTCGAGGTCGAGGGGCGGGGCGGCCTCGTCCTCGGCTCCGGCGAAGGTCATGGAGCGGTAGGCGCCGGCGGGGGCGGCCATGGCGAGGGGGGCGGCGTTCTCGGCGTCGAGGTCGGCGAGCTCGACGAGGGCGGCGAGGTCGGCGCCGAGGGCGCGGGCGTATGCGCGGGCACGCTGGACGGCTTCGAGGACGGCCTGGCGGCGGGCTTCGCCGTGGGCGGGCGAAGTGGGGCGCAGGGCCCACCAGGGGCCGTCGACGCGGGTGAGGTCGAGGTCGGCGAGGCGGGTGGTGAGTTCTCCGAGTGCGGTGAAGTCGTTGAGTTCGGCGGTGATGCGGACGGTTCCGTGGTAGGCGCGGATGCGTTCGCCGCGGCCGTGGCGGGTGAGTTCGGGGGTGATGGAGAAGGCGCCGGTTTCGAGTTTCTCGACGGGTTCGCCGTAGCTCTTGAGGAGGTCGAGGACGGTGTTGTTGCGGCGGGTGAGGTCTTCGAGGGCGGTGCGGCGGTCGGTGCCGCGGGCGGTGACGGTGATGCCGATGCGGGCGATCTCGGGGTCGACTTCGAGGTGGGCTTCGCCGCGGACGGCGACGCGGGGGGCTTCGGGGGTGCCGTAGGGGTGGTGGGCGGCGGGGGTGGGGTGCGTGGCGTCCTGGGTCATGGTTTCACTGTCGCACCGTCGCCCGTTCGGGTCTGGTCATCGGATCGAAACCTGGGTGGGGTGTTGCGGCTTGTTACCCATCGGTCAGAATCTACGCGCGTTGTCCACGCGTTTTGACGCTGTACTGACACACGCCTGACTAGGGGAGATGGCATGGGGTTCGACCGTAGGACGTTCATGGGGGCTTCGGCCGCGACGGGTGCCGCCGTGGCGCTGGCGGGGGCAACGGCTGCTCCGGCCGCTGCCGCGCCGGCCGCCGCCGCGCCGTCGGCGAAGCAGCGGACGTACTCGTTCACCGTGATGGGGACGACCGACCTGCACGGGAACGTCTTCAACTGGGACTACTTCACGGACAAGGAGTTCGACGACAAGGCGCACAACGACATCGGCCTGGCGAAGATCTCGACCCTGGTGAACCAGGTGCGGGAGCAGAAGGGGCGGTGCAACACCCTCCTGATCGACGCCGGTGACACCATCCAGGGCACGCAGCTGGCGTACTACTACGCGAAGGTGGATCCGATCACGGCGCGCCGGGGTCCGGTGCACCCGATGGCGCAGGCGATGAACGCGATCGGCTACGACGCGGCGGCCATCGGCAACCACGAGTTCAACTACGGCATCCCCGTGCTGCGGAAGTTCGAGGAGCAGTGTCGTTTCCCGCTGCTGGGGGCGAACGCGCTGGACGCGAAGACGCTGAAGCCGGCGTTCGCGCCGTACAGCATGCACCGGCTGCGGACCCCGCACGGGCGGGACGTGAAGGTGGCGGTGCTGGGGCTGACGAACCCGGGCATCGCGATCTGGGACAAGGCGAACGTGCAGGGGAAGATGACCTTCCCGGGTCTGGAGGAGCAGGCGGCGAAGTACGTGCCGCGGCTGCGTTCGATGGGCGCGGACGTGGTGATCGTGTCGGCGCACTCGGGGTCGAGCGGTACGTCCTCCTACGGTGACCAGCTGCCGTACATCGAGAACGCGGCCGCTCTGGTGGCCGAGCAGGTGCCGGGGATCGACGCGATCCTGGTGGGGCACGCGCACACCGAGATCCCGGAGTACCGGGTGAAGAACAAGGCGACCGGCAAGGACGTGGTGCTGTCGGAGCCGCTGAAGTGGGGGCAGCGGCTGACGCTGTTCGACTTCGAGCTGGCGTGGGAGCGGGGCCGCTGGTCGGTGTCGAAGGTGTCGGCGAAGGTGCTGAACTCGAACACGGCCGCCGAGGACCCGAAGATCACGAACCTGCTGTCGGACGAGCACCGCAAGGTGGTGGCGTACGTCAACCAGGTGATCGGCACCTCGAAGCTGGCGATGTCCTCGGCGGACGGCCCGGTCAAGGACGTGCCGATCATCGACCTGATCAGCCATGTGCAGGCGGAGACGGTCAAGGGTGCGCTGGCGGGTACGGAGTGGGCGGCGCTGCCGGTGCTGTCGCAGGCCTCGTGCTTCTCGCGGACGGCGTCGATCCCGGCCGGGCAGGTGACGATCAAGGACGCGGCGGGTCTGTACCCGTTCGAGAACACCCTGGAGGCGCGTCTGCTGACGGGTGCGCAGCTGAAGGACTACCTGGAGTACTCGGCGAAGTACTACGTGCGGACGGCGCCGGGTGAGGTGGTGGACCCGGCGAAGATCACGAACGCGGAGTCCACGCCGGACTACAACTACGACGCGGTGTACGGGGTGTCGTACGACGTGGACATCGCCCAGCCGACGGGTTCGCGGATCTCGAACCTGTCGTTCCAGGGCAAGCCGGTGGACCCGGCGGCGCAGTTCGTGCTGGCGGTGAACAACTACCGGGCTTCGGGTGGTGGCAACTTCCCGCACGTGCCGCAGGCGAAGCAGCTGTGGTCGAACTCGGAGGAGATCCGCACCACGATCATCCAGTGGGTGAAGGCGAAGGGGACGATCGATCCGGCGCAGTTCGCTTCGGTGGACTGGAAGCTGACGCGGGCCGGGGTCCCGGTGTTCTAGTTCCGCGCTCGCCCGCCTGGTCCGGGGCCGGGTTCCGCCGTGTGGCGGGGCCCGGCCCCGGGCGCGTTCAGGGGTGGTCGACGAGCGGGAGGAGGTCGACGGCGGCGCGGGGGCGGGTGTGTTCGCGCTGTTCGAGGCCGAAGGTGGTGAAGGCGGTGCGGCCGGGCTGGGGGTAGGGGTCCTTGCCGGTGAGGGTGTTGAGGATGGCGGCGCTGCGCCAGGCGGCGAGGCCGAGGTCGGGGGTGCCGACTCCGTGGGTGTGGCGTTCGCCGTTCTGGACGAAGACGGTTCCGCTGACGGAGGGGTCGAGGACCATGCGGTAGCGGTCGTCGATGCGGGGGCGGCCGGAGGAGTCCCTGCGCATGTAGGGGTCGAGGCCGGCGAAGAGGCTGGTCAGGGGGCGTTCCTTGTAGCCGGTGGCGAGGACGACGGCGTCGGTGGTGAGGCGGGAGCGGGTGCCCTGCTGGGTGTGTTCGAGGTGGAGTTCGACCTTGGTGGTGGCGACGCGGCCGGCGGTGCGGACGGTGACTCCGGGGGTGAGGACGGTGTCGGGCCAGCCGCCGTGGAGGGTGCGGCGGTAGAGCTCTTCGTGGATGGCGGCGATGGTGGCGGCGTCGATGCCCTTGTGGAGCTGCCATTGGGCGGGGACGAGGTGGTCGCGGACGGGTTCGGGCAGGGAGTGGAAGTAGCGGGTGTAGTCGGGGGTGAAGTGTTCGAGCCCGAGCTTGGAGTACTCCATGGGGGCGAAGGAGGGGGTGCGGGCGAGCCAGGTGAGGCGTTCGCGGCCGGCGGGGCGGGCGCGCAGGAGGTCGAGGAAGACCTCGGCTCCGGACTGGCCGGATCCGATGACGGTGACGTGTTCGGCGCCGAGGATGCGGGCGCGGTTGTCGAGGTAGTCGGCGGAGTGGATGACGGGGACGGTGGGGGCTTCGGCGAGGGGGCGCAGGGGTTCGGGGACGTAGGGGGCGGTGCCGATGCCGAGGGCGAGGTTGCGGGTGTAGGTGCGGCCGAGGGCTTCGGCTTCTCCGTCGGGGTCGAGCTGGGTGTAGTCGACTTCGAAGAGGTCGCGTTCGGGGTTCCAGCGGACGGCGTCGACCTGGTGGCCGAAGTGGAGTCCGGGCAGGCGGCCGGCGACCCAGCGGCAGTAGGCGTCGTATTCGGCGCGCTGGATGTGGAACTGCTCGGCGAAGTAGAAGGGGAAGAGGCGTTCCTTGTGCTTGAGGTAGTTGAGGAACGTCCAGGGGCTGGCGGGGTCGGCGAGGGTGACGAGGTCGGCGAGGAAGGGGACTTGGAGGGTGGCGCCGTCGATGAGGAGGCCGGGGTGCCAGCGGAAGTCGCGGCGCTGGTCGTAGAAGGCGGTGGCGAGGCGGTCGGCGCCTTGGGCGGGGAGGCCGTGGCTGAGGGCGGCGAGGGAGAGGTTGAAGGGGCCGATGCCGATTCCGACGAGGTCGTGGGGTGCATCGTGCTGGGCGGTCATCGGTGGGTTCTGCCTTCCAGGTGGGCGATGAGGGTGTCCAGGTCCCCGGTCGTGGTGTGGGGGTTGAGGAGGGTGGCCTTGAGCCAGAGGCGGCCGTCGGCGGTGGCGCGGCCGAGGACGGCGGTGCCGTCGGTCAGGAGGGTGCGGCGCAGGGTGGCGAGCTGGTCGTCGTCCGTGGGGGTGGGCCGGAAGAGGACCGTGGTGATGGTGGGGTGGGCGTGGAGTTCGAAGCCGGGGTGGGCGTCGAGGAGGTCGGCGAGGTGCCGGGCGGTGGCGCAGGTGTGGTCGATGAGGCGGGCGAGGCCGTCGCGGCCGAGTGAGCGGAGGGTGGCGGCGATCTTGACGGCGTCGGGGCGGCGGGTGGTGCGCAGGGAGCGGCCGAGGAGGTCGGGGAGGCCCGCTTCGGTGTCGTCGGTGGCGTTGAGGTAGTCGGCCTGGTGGGCGAGGGGGGCCAGCAGGCTGGTGTCGGGGACGGCGAGGAGGCCTGCGGCGACGGGTTGCCAGCCGAGTTTGTGCAGGTCGAGGGTGAGGGAGCGGGCGCGGTCGAGACCGGTGAGCCGGTGGCGGTGGCGGGGGCTGAAGGTGAGGGTTCCGCCGTAGGCGGCGTCGACGTGGAGTTCGGCGTGGTGGTGGTCGCAGACGTCGGCGATCGCGGGGAGGGGGTCGATGAGTCCGGCGTCGGTGGTGCCGGCGGTGGCGGTGACGAGGACGGGGCCGGGGGTGCGGGTGAGGGCGGCGTCGAGGGTGGCGGGGTCGAGGGTGCCGGTGGGGGTGGGGAGGGTGAGGGTGGGGGGCAGGCCGAGGAGCCAGGCGGCGCGGGGGATCGAGTGGTGGGCGTTGGCTCCGTGGACGACGGTGAGGCGGGGGCCGTGGCGTTCGCGGGCGAGGAGGAGGGCGAGCTGGTTGGCTTCGGTGCCGCCGGTGGTGAGGAGGGCGTCGGGGTGGGGGGTGGGGTAGAGCTCGGCGGCGAGGGCGGCGGTGAGGTGTTCTTCGAGGGCGGAGGCTGCGGGGGCCTGGTCCCAGGAGTCGAGGCTGGGGTTGAGGGCGCTGACGGCGAGGTCGGCGGCGGCGGCGACGGCGAGCGGGGGGCAGTGGAGGTGGGCGGCGCAGAGGGGGTCGGCGGGGTCGGCCGCGCCGGCGGCGAGGGTGTGGACGAGGGTGGCGAGGGCTTCGTGGTCGCCGGTGCCGTGGGCGGGGAGGATGTCGCCGAGGGTGGCGCGGACGCGGGCGGCGGTGGTGTGGGGGCCGCCGGCGGGGAGGGGTCCGCCGCGTTCGGCGGCGCCGGTGCGCAGGGCGGTCAGGACGGTGTCGAGGAGGGGCCGCAGTGCGTCGGAGCCGCCCTGTCCGCCGGCGAGCGGGGGCGTGGGCACGGTCATGGGAGCCTCCGGGGGTGGGCGGGGTGGGGTGCCCGGGCGGCTGTTCGGTGGCCGGGGCCGGGCGGGACACCCGGTCGGTACAACGATCAGACCCGAACGGGGTAACCGTCGGGGGGTGGCGGGGGTGATTTCGGGCGGTGCGGCCGGTATCGGCGGGTGTTCGGCCGCGGTGCGGCGGGGGGCTCGGAGTTGGCCGGATAGGGATGGGGAATTCTTGGGGTGCCGGCCTCTGGGATGCAGGTCGCGGCGGGGCTACAGTGCGGTCGGCACGGGGCGCACGTGCTCTGCGGGAGGGGACCCGATGGCTGGATCCGGTGTGCTGGCGAAGGTGGCGGGGGCGGTCGGCGGGAAGACCGCGGCGGTGGTCGCCGCGGGGGCCGTGGTGGTCGCGGGGGGCGCCGGTGCGGGGGTGTGGTGGACCTCGCAGGGGCCGGAGCCGGTGGTGGTGGTCCAGCGCAGTACGTCGGTTTCGGTGCCGGCGGGCGGGGAGCAGCTGACGGTGGCGGGCTGCCTGCCGCACGAGACGGCGCTGGGCGGCGGGTACGCGATCGCCGGGTCGGGGTTCGCGACGAACAGCCATTTCATCGGGGGTGCGTGGCTGGCGTCGGCGTTCAACCCGGGTGACGCGCCCTCCACGTTGACCTCGTACGCGTTGTGCGTGAACGCGAAGCCGCAGGTGGAGGGCGGCTACGACTTCCAGTGGTCGACGTACGCGTTCCTGGACAGGGCGAGCAAGTTCCCGCCTCCCGGGGGCACTCATGACGTGACGACCGAGGGGCCGTTCAAGGGGGTGACGGTCACGACGACGGCCACCCCGCACTGCGGGGACGGGTTCACGATGGTGGGCTCGGAGTTCAAGGCCGACCGGGTCCTGAAGGGGCGGCCGGTGGCGCCGGTGCCGCTGGATCAGCTGACGCCGCTGGCGGCGGCACCCGGTCCGGACGGTAAGGCGGCCGGCGGGAGCGACTTCATCACGCATCTGAACCCGGGTACGGAGTTGAGTTCCCGTCCGTTCCCGTTGAAGGACTCCTCCGACGTGCTGCGCATGACGCAACTGCAGGCTCCGCAGCCGCCGCAGGCGAACTTCGCGGTGGGGGTGCGGCCGGTCTGCGTGAAGCTGAAGAGCGTGTCGGTGGTGACGGCCCAGGTGGCGGTCGCGGCGGGTGGCAGCGCGCAGGCGACGGTGGCCTGTCCGAAGAACCGGCTGCTGCTGGGGGGCGGGTTCATCTTCCCGGCGGCCAACGAGCACGGTGCGCCGGAGGCCCCGCAGCGGTATTTCGGGGACGGCTGGCTGTTCGCGGGGACGGACGGTCCGGCGGTGGCGGGTACGCCGTCGGGGGGCCGGGTGCGCGAGTGGCATGTGACGGGGGTGAACCAGCAGAAGCCGGACGGGCTGTACCACGATTCGGCGTGGGTGGAGCACAGTGACGCCGAGACCTCGACGGGCAACGTCTACCTGGACGCGCAGGCGCACGGAGGGGACGACCAGATGCTGCGGCCCTCCTCGGTACCGGACGCCCAGCCGATGATCGCGAGTGCGGTGTGCGCGACGATCGACGCGAAGGCGACCTCGCCGTCGAAGTCGAAGGGGCCCGCGCCGACGTCGGTGGGGCGGCCGGACGTCCCTTCGGTGCCGGGGGTGACGGATCCTTCCGTTCCGGCGTCGGGTTCGCCGTCGGGGTCCCCCTCCGCCTCTCCGTCTCCGTCGCCGTCCACGGGGCACAGTGCCCCGCCCTCGTCCGGCTCCCCGAACTCCCCCTCCCCCGGCCGCCCCACGAACGGCGGGAACCCGCAGCCGTCGACGAGCGCCCCGCAGCAGCCGCAGCCCCCGGCGGTGGCGATCCGGCAGCCGGGGAGCGGCGGGCAGCTGCGGCGGGGCTGCGAGGAGAGCTTCTCCGCCTCGGCGCGGACCCGGCCGGGTGACCGGGCCATCACCGATCCGCAGTACACGTCCTGGCAGCTGAAGGGCCCGAACGGGGCGGTGGCGGTGGGGGCGGGTCCGTCGGGCGGCTTCCTGGTGCCGCTGCTGCCGGACGGGACGTATCCGCTGGTGTTCACCGCGACCGACCCGGACAGCGGCCTGACGGCCAGTGCCCAGGTGTCGGTGCGGATCGTCGGCTGTATCCGTTAGGCCGCGGCTCTCAGGACGTGCGCGCCCCGCGGACCCGCAGGGTGCGGGCGAGGTCGTCGAGCTGGTCGACGAGGACGCGGCGCATCATCGGGGTGATCCTGGGGTCTTCCAGGGCGGCGTGGCCGGCCTGGAGGTTGGCCTCGTCGGCGTGGTGGGCGGGGAAGGCCCAGCGGCCGGCGGCTTCGCCGATGGCGGGGCCGCGGCGGGCTCCGACGGCGATGGCCTCGGGGTAGTAGCGGGTGACGTAGTCCTGGAGGAGCGCGGTCTGTTCGGGCTGCCAGAAGCCCTGTGCGGTGGCGGTGAACAGGTAGTTGGACAGGTCGTCGTCGTGGAAGAGGCGCTGCCAGGCGGCGGCCTTGGCCTCGTCGGTGGGCAGGGCGGCGCGGCAGCGGGCGGCGCCCTGGCGGCCGGTGGCGCTGGGGTCGGCGTCGAGGGCGGCGTCGATGGCGTCCTCGTCGATCGCGCCGAGGACGGCGAGGCGGGCGAGGATGCGCCAGCTGAGTTCGGGGTCGAGTTCGGGGCCGCCGGCGACGGTGCCGTCGGCGAGCCAGGCGGCGATGGTGTCGGGCTGGGTGGCGCTGTCGATGAAGGCGCGTACGGCGGCCAGGCGCAGGCCGGGCTCGGTTCCGTCCTCGGTGCGGCGCAGGAGGTCGCGGGCGATGGTGGTGAGGGCGGTGAGGGCGGCGGTGCGTTCGGCGGGGGCGGTGTAGAGGTCGGCGACGTGGTTGCGGGCGAAGCCGAGGACGCCCTGGACGACGGCGAGGTCGCTCTCGTCGGGCAGGTGGGCCTCGGCGGTGGCGAGGTAGGTGGCGGGGTCGAGTTCGCCGTCGCGGACCATGTCGCGCAGGGAGCCCCAGACGACGGCGCGGGTGAGGGGGTCGGGGATGCGGGAGAGGCCGCGCAGGGCGGTTTCGAGTGAGGTTTCGTCGAGGCGGATCTTGGCGTAGCCGAGGTCGCCGTCGTTGAGGACGAGGAGGTCGGGGCGGGGGCCGGTGGCGGAGATGATCTCGTCGGTGGGGACGTCGAGGTCGAGGAGTGCGGTGCGCTCCAGGAGGCCGTCGGTGGCGCGGGTGTAGGTGCCGGCGGTGATGCGGTGGGGGCGGCTGCCCGAGCGGTCGACGGTGAGGGTCCAGCCGCCGGAGCCTTCCTGGATCCTGGGGGTGAGGGTGTCGATGCCGGTGGTGCGCAGCCAGACGCCGGCCCATGCGTGGACGTCGCGGTCGGTGTGGGCGGCGAGGGAGTCCACGAAGTCGGCGAGGGTGGCGTTGGCGAACTTGTGGCGGGCGAAGTGGGTGTTGATGCCGGCGAGGAAGTCCTTCTCGCCGAGCCAGGCGACGAGCTGGCGCAGGGCGGAGGCGCCCTTGGCGTAGGAGATGCCGTCGAAGTTGAGGAGGGCCGAGGCGGTGTCGGGGACGTCGTCGGGGCCGGGGGCGACGGGGTGGGTGGAAGGGCGCTGGTCGGCGGCGTAGCCCCAGGGCTTGCGCTCCATGCCGAACTCGGTCCAGGTGCCGGTGAAGCGGGTGGCTTCGGTGAGGGTCTGGTAGCCCATGTATTCGGCGAAGGACTCGTTGAGCCAGATGTCGTCGAACCAGGCGAGGGTGACGAGGTCGCCGAACCACATGTGGGCCATCTCGTGGGCGATGACCATGGCGCGGCGCTGGCGTTCGGTGTCGGTGACGGCGGAGCGGAAGACGAACTCGTCGCGGAAGGTGACCAGGCCGGGGTTCTCCATGGCGCCGGCGTTGAACTCGGGGACGAAGGCCTGGTCGTAGGAGTCGAAGGGGTACGGCTCGGTGAACTTCTCGTGGTAGCGGTCGTAGCAGGCGGTGGTGACGGAGAGGATCTCGTCGGCGTCGGCGTCGAGGTGGGGGGCGAGGGACTTGCGGCAGTGGATGCCGAAGGGGAGTCCGGCGTGCTCGGTGGTGACGCTGTGCCAGGGGCCCGCGGCGACGGCGGCGAGGTAGGTGGAGATGACGGGGGTGGGGGCGGAGGTCCAGGTGCCGGCGCCGTCGGCCTCGCGGTCGCCGGTGCGGGTGGTGATGCCGTTGGCGAGGACGGTCCAGTGGGCGGGGGCGGTGACGGTGAACTCGAAGACGGCCTTCAGGTCGGGCTGGTCGAAGGCGGTGAAGACCCGCTGGACGTCGTCCATGAACATCTGGGTGTAGACGTACGTCTCCCCGTCGGCGGGGTCGGTGAAGCGGTGCAGGCCCTCGCCGGTGCGCGAGTAGCGCATGCGGGCGTCGACGCGCAGCTCGTGGGGGCCTTCGGTGAGGCCGGTGAGCGGGAGGCGGTTGTCGTCGAGGGCGGCGGTGTCGAGGGGGTGGCCGTCGAGCGTGGCGGAGCGCAGTTCCTCCGGCTTCAGTTCCACGAAGGTGTCCGCGGGGGTGCGGGCGCTGAAGCGGATGACGGTGGTGGAGTCGAAGGTCTCTTCGCCGGTGGTGAGGTCGAGGGTGACGGCGTAGTGGTGGACGTCGAGGAGCTGGGCTCGGAGCTGCGCTTCGTTGCGCGTCAGTGCGGGCATGGGGCCCATGCTGCCGGATGGGGGGCCGGGGTCCTAGGGGGTGTCTGATGGACGGCCGGGGCGGGGGTCGCCCGCCCCGGGGGCCGGTCAGTCCTCGCCGGCGGCGATGGTCTCGTGGTGGCGGATGACCTCGGCGATGATGAAGTTGAGGAGCTTCTCGGCGAAGGCCGGGTCGAGCTTGGCGTTCTCGGCGAGCTGGCGCAGGCGGGCGATCTGGCTGGCCTCGCGGCCGGGGTCGGCGGGGGGCAGGTGGTGGCGGGCCTTGAGGTGGCCGACCTGCTGGGTGCATTTGAAGCGTTCGGCGAGCATGTGGACCACGGCCGCGTCGATGTTGTCGATGCTGTCGCGCAGGCGGGCCAGTTCGGCGGTGACGTTCTCGTCGATCGCGTCGGGGTCGGTGACGCTGTCGCGGTCGGTGGTGTTCATGGTCACCGAGCTTACGTGGCGGGCGGGCGTGTGACCTCTGGCATGTCGCTGGGTGAGACGGGCTGCTCGGCGGGGGTTCACAGGGGCAGCAGGGCGGTGACGAGCCAGCCGCCTTCGGGGGCGGGGCCGGCGGTGAGGCGGCCGCCGAGGGCTTCGGCGCGTTCGGTCATTCCGGCGAGGCCGTAGCCGCCGCCGCGGGCCTTCTCGGAGAGCCGGGCGGGGTGGCCGCCGTCGTCGGCGACGCGTACTTCGAGGCCGGCGGGGACGGTGCGCAGGCCGATGCGGACGGCGGTGGCGCTGGCGGCGTGTTTGGCGATGTTGGTGAGGGCTTCGAGGACGATGCGGTGGGCGGTGGCGGCGACGTCGCCGGGGATGCGGTCCTCCAGGCCCTGTTCGATGTAGAGGACGACGGGCGGCCCGGCGAAGCGGCGGGCGAGGTCGCGGATGTCGGCGAGGCCGGCGACGGGGGCGGTGGCGGGGGCCGTGGGGGTGCCGTCGTCCTCGCGCAGGACGCGGACGAGGCGGCGCATGGAGCCGAGGGCTTCGTCGCCGGCGGCTTCGATGCGGCCGAGGACCTCGGCGGCGCGTTCGGCGGTGACGCGGGTGAAGCGGGCGGCGCGGGCCTCGACGACGATGCCGGTGACGTGGTGAGCGACGAGGTCGTGGAGTTCGCGGGCGAGTTCGAGGCGTTCGGCGGTGCGTACGGCGTGCAGTTCGCGCAGGCGCTGCACGGACTGCAGGCGCAGCAGGAGCGAGTAGGCGGTGACGACGACGGTGAGGACGGAGAAGAGGAGGGTGAAGCGGCCGGGGTTGGTGTCGCGTACGGGTACGGCCATGCAGCCGAGGCCGAGGAGGGGGCCGAGGACGGCGGCGGTGCGGGCGGGGGTGCGCAGCAGGACCTGGGAGAGGAGGACGAGGAGGGCGATGGCCTCGCCCGCGCCCCAGACGATGGTGGGCCGTTCGCCGAGGACGAGCAGGAGGGTGACGGTCCAGGTGGTGGCGGCGGCGAACCAGGCGCGGGCGAGGAGGGGCAGGCCGGGCCAGGGGGCGGCGCTGAGGCAGACGAGGATGCCGGAGACCCAGACGGTGGCGTGCGGGGGGCTGGGCTGGCGGGCCAGGACGATGCCTTCGAAGGTGACGAGGGCCAGGAGGAGTACGCAGAGCAGGAGCCGGATCCGGACGGCGGCGCGGGGGTGGCGGCGGGCCCAGGAGGCGAGGGGGCTCACCGGCTTTCACGCGGTGGTGGCGGCGAGGCCGCTTTCCCAGGCCCAGGCGGCGATCTCGACGCGGTTGCGGGCGGTGAGCTTGGCCTGGACGTTGGCCAGGTGGGTTTTGACGGTGGACAGGGAGACGTAGAGCTCGGCGGCGATCTCGGCGTTGGTGAGTCCGCGGGCGAGGCAGCGCACGACGTCCTGTTCGCGTTCGGTGAGGGGGTCGGAGGGGCGGCGGGCGGCCTGGGGGCCGGCCATGCGGGGGGCCATCTCGCGCAGCAGGCGGACGGTGATGGCGGGTGAGACGAGGGCGTCTCCGGCGGCCGCGGCGCGGACGGCTTCGACGAGCATGGCGGGGCTGGCGTCCTTGAGGAGGAAGCCGGAGGCGCCGCCGTGGAGGGCCGCGTGGACGTATTCGTCGAGGTCGAAGGTGGTGACGATGACGATGCGCGGGGTGTCCTGGCCGGAGAGGCGGCGGGTGACTTCGAGGCCGTCGACGCGGGGCATGCGGATGTCGAGGAGGAGGACGTCGGGGCGGTGGGCGGCGACGGCGTCGAGGGCCTGCTGTCCGTCGGCGGCGTCGGCGACGACCTCGATGTCGGGCCGGCTTTCGAGGATCATCCGGAAGCCGGTCCTGACCATGTCCTGGTCGTCCGCGATGACCACTCTGATCGTCATGCGCTGCCTGCCCCACTGTCGCGCCGTCGCCCGGTCGCCGGTCGCCCGCTGCCGCCGGCGGGCCCGCCCCGGCGGGTACCGGGGTGTCCCCGTCCATGGGACCCGGGGGTGCGGCGGCCCGCAACCGGACGGCCGGGGGGCTCGCCCTTCCGGCCGGTTCGGGTCCGGCCGGAAGGGCGAGGTGCGCGGGCGGGGGTGCGGGGGCCGGCCGGGGGTCCGGGCCGGCGGTGTGGGTGCGGGGTTGTGGGGGGTGCGGGGCCGCGGAGGGGTGGGGGTGGCGGGCCCGCGGAGGGGTGGGGGGTGCGGGCCCGCGGAGGGGTGGGGGGTGGCAGGCCCTAGAGGCCTGCGGCGGCGTTGCGGATGTCGGCGGCGAAGGTGGAGACCTCGGAGTAGACCCCGGGGTATCCGGCCCGGGCGCAGCCCTCGCCCCAGCTGACGATGCCGACCTGGATCCAGGCGTTGTTGTCGTCGCGGCGGAACATGGGGCCGCCGGAGTCGCCCTGGCAGGTGTCGGTGCCGCCCTGGTCGTAGCCGGCGCAGATCTCGTCGGAGGGGACGAGGGAGTCGCCGTAGGCGGCCTGGCAGGCGGCGTCGGAGACGAAGGGGACGGTGGCCTTGAGGAGGTAGCGCTGCTGGGCTCCGCCTTCGCGGGCGGCGCCCCAGCCGGCGACGGTGAAGGTGCCGTTGTCGTAGGCCTTGGTGTCGGCGATCTTCAGGGTGGGGAGGTTGACCGGCTTGGCGAGCTTGATGAGGGCCCAGTCCTTGCCCTGGCCGTTGTAGCCGGGGGCCTGGAGCACCTTGGTGGACTTGACCTTGATGGCGCTGCTGCTCTGGAGGTCGACGACGCCGGCGGTGGCCGTGATGGAGGTGTTGTTGCCGGAGCCGTTCACGCAGTGGGCGGCGGTGAGGACGATCTGCTGGGTGTAGAGGGCGCCGCCGCAGCCCATGGAGAGGCGGACCATGAAGGGGAACTCGCCCTGGGCGGCGCGGGTGCCGCCGACGACGGGGGTCGGGGAGGCGCTGGCGCCGGTGGGCTGGAGGCTGACGGCGGCGAGGGCCACGGCGCCGACGGCGAGGCCGCGCTTGAGGATTGTGGCAAGAGTGGACACGGTCAACACACTGCCTTTCGTGGGGGGTTGGGCTGTGCGCGCCATCCGGCGAATGACGCGTCCATGACACACCCGCCCCCGGGAGGGCAACAAGAACGCGTTTTCGGACAATCCCCGCCACCCGGCGGACGGCGCGACACCGATTCACCCCACGGCCACGAAAAGTTTCCTACCGGCCAGTAGACACGGGTGGGATTCTGGCCAACTCTGGGCACGTACATGCCAATCCCCCGCAGACACCAATCCCCGGTATATGCCGAGCCGTTCCGAGGAGCGCCCCCCATGCGCAGCACCCGCCGTACCCGCACGTCCCGTACCGCCGCCGCGACCGTGGCCGCCGCGGCCGCCGTGATGACCCTGCTGCCGGCCGGCGCCGCCGCCGCGGCCCCGGCCGCCGCGCCCGCCACGGCTCCCGCGCCGGTCACGGCCCCGGCGACGGTCACGGCCTCCGCACCGGGCGGCAACGCGGCGATCCTCGGCATCGACTACGCCACCTGGCAGCGCGACGTGGCCGCCGTCATCGACACCGCCCGCCCGGCCATCGAGCAGCGGATCGCCGCCGCGCCGGCCGGCGAGAAGCCCGCGATCGTCCTGGACATCGACAACTCCTCCCTGGAGACGGACTTCCACTGGTTCTGGACGTTCCCGACCCCGGCGATCGACAAGGTCCGCGCGCTGACGCAGTACGCCAACCAGCGCGGGGTCGCGATCTTCTTCGTCACCGCCCGCCCGGGCATCGTGTACTCCCTGACCGAGCGCAACCTCAAGACCGTCGGCTACCCGGTGACCGGGCTGTACGTGCGCGATCTGCCGGCCCTGTTCGAGCAGGTCAGCGCGTACAAGACGGCCAAGCGCGCCGAGATCGAGGCCCGCGGTTACACGATCATCGCCAACATCGGGAACAACGAGAGCGACCTGGTCGGCGGCCACGCCGAGCGCACCGTCAAGCTCCCGGACTACGGCGGCAAGCTCTCCTGACGCCCCGGCGCGTCCGCGCCCCTGCACGGCCGCCGAATTCGGCGGGCCGCAAGCGGTTCGCGGACCCGGTGGGACGGGTAGTCATAGCCCATCGCACGAGTGCCGGGCCCGGCCCCTCGCCAGGGGGCCGGGCCCGGCGCCCGTTACCGGACCGCTACCCCTTCTTCGGCGCGGGGCACGTCTGCCAGGCGAGGTGGTAGAGCGTGCTCACGCCGGCGTCGGTGGAGTCCATGGCCATGAAGCTGGTGGCCGTCTGCGGGTTCGAGGTGCCGGCGTTCACCCGCAGCTCGGTGTTGATGTTGAAGTTGCGCTTCTCCCCGCACGGGGACCAGACGAGGTCCGCGTACTCCGTCTTGTCGCTGGTCTGCCAGTTGTCGTTCAGCGGGCCGGTGAAGGAGTGCGTGCGCTGGGTGGTCTGCGGCATCCCCTGGAAGTAGTAGTTCGCCCGCTCCTGGCCCGTGGCTCCGGGCTGCAGGAACGCGAAGCCCCGGTAGTCCGCCTGGACGATCGCGTAGGTGAACCCGGAGGGCACGTGGACGCGCAGGTTGAGCTGGCAGTTCTTGCGGAAGGCGGTCGGCGGGGCGCCGGGCCCGACCTGGGCGAGGTAGTCGCTGTAGGTGACGGTGAAGGCCGTGTTGTCGGGGGCCACGGCCACCTGGGCGGTGCCCTCGCGGCAGCCGGAGCCGTTCACGGTGGCGAGCTCGATCACGATCTTGTCGGGCGGGACGGTGATCGGCGGACGGCCGCCGCCGGACCCCGGGGCGGCGGCCCCGGCGGGAGCGGACGTCGCGATGAGCGCGACGGCCGCACCGGCGGTGAGCAGGGTGCGGGACAGGGAATGAGACATCGTTGTCACTCCTGGCTCCTGTTCCTGGTCCTGGGATTTCCTGCGGAAAGGCCCGGCTTCAGGCTGCGGGGCACTCCTTCCACTCGAAGTGGTAGACCGTGCTGACGCTGCCGTCGGTGGAGTCCATGCTCATGAAGCTGAGGTTCTGCGAGCCGGACGTGCCGCCGTAGACCCGCAGTTCGGTGTTGACGTTGAGGTTGCGCTCCTCGCCGCAGGGGGCCCAGACGAGGTCGGCGTAGTCGGTCTGGTCGCTCGCCTGCCAGTTGTCGGTGAAGGGGCCGTTGAACTGGTGGGTGCTGCGGGCGGTCTGGGCGCTGCCCTGGAAGTAGTAGTTCGCGCGTTCCTGGCCGTAGGCGCCGCGCTGGAGGTGGGCGAAGCCGCGGTAGTCGGCGCGGGCGACGGCGTACGTGAACCCCTGGGGGACGTGGATCCGCAGGGCCAGCTGGCAGTTCTTGCGGAAGTCCGTCCCGCCGGAGCCGGCGCCGGTCTGGGCGAGGTAGTTGCTGTAGGTGACGGTGAAGGCGGTGTTGTCGGAGGCGGCGGCGACGTCGGCGGTCCCCTGGGGACAGCCGGAGCCGTTGATCCCGGCGACCTCTACGGTGACGCGGCCGGGCGGGGGGACGGAGGGGGTGGCGGGGCGGGCCTGCGCGGGGGTGGCCAGGGCCGTAAGGGCCGCCAGGGCCGTGACGGCGGCGCCGAGCGGGAGTCTGCGGAGGGGCACGAGGGGTCTCCGTTCGTGCGGAGGGGGCCCGGATTGGGCATGCACATGCCACCACGCTCCTGCTGGGCGGGGGAGGGTTCGATACGGCCATCGGGGGGCCGGGGGTGTCCGGTCCGTACCGGCTGGCCGATTCCGGCGACCTGCCGCCCGCCCCTCCGCCGGTCGGCGGCGTCCGCGTCCGGCGGGGGCCGCCCCCGCCGGACGTCCGGATGTCCGGAACCCGGAGCCGTGGTCCCGCTGCGCGGAGCCGTCTCCCCGCCCCGCCCTTCACCCGTTCTCTGGGGCTCCGCCCCAGACCCCGCGCCTCACACGCCGGCGGGGCTGGATGGGGGCGCGCCTGGTCCGTCGCCCGCGGCTGGATTTCGCGGAGCGGAATTGCAGGCCCGCGCCGGGGGCACCTCCCAGCGGCGCACCGGGCGCGCAGCGCCCGGTCTCGGGGTCAGGGGCGGAACCCCTGGGAACGGCCGAAGGGCGGGTAGGGGACTTCGCCCCGCACGGCGGGACCCCGGCGCCGCCCGGCTACTGGGTGCCGTACACCGGGAGCGGTGGCCGCGCCTGGGTCAGGAGCTTGGCGGCGGCCTCGCCCGCCTCCGACGGGGTCCAGCGGAACCCCCGGTCCACCGTGGCCCCGGGCCGCCAGCCGTCCATCACGGTGATGCGCCCGCCCTCCGCCTCGAAGACCCGGCCCGTGACCCCGGCGGACGCCGCCGAGCCCAGCCACACCACCAGCGGTGACACGTTCTCCGGGGCCATCGCGTCGAAACCGCCCTCCGCCGGGGCGGCCATGGTCTGCGCGAAGGTCTCCTCCGTCATCCGGGTCCGCGCCGCCGGGGCGATGGCGTTGACCTGGATTCCGTACCGGCCCATCTCCGCCGCCGCCACCAGCGTCAGCCCGAGGATCCCCGCCTTGGCCGCGCTGTAGTTGCCCTGGCCCACGGAGCCCAGCAGCCCCGCCCCCGACGAGGTGTTGACGACCCGGGCCGCGACCGGCCGGCCGGCCTTCGCCTCGGCCCGCCACCAGGCGGCCGCCGCCCGCAGCGGCAGGAAGTGGCCCTTGAGGTGGACCCGCATCACCGCGTCCCAGTCGTCCTCCCCGAGGTTGACGAGCATCCGGTCCCGCAGGAACCCGGCGTTGTTGACGAGGGTGTCCAGCCGCCCGAACGCGTCGAGGGCGCAGGTCACCAGCGAGTCCGCGCCCTCGCCCGTCGCGATGTCCCCGCCGTGCGCCACCGCCTCCCCGCCCAGCTCCCGGATCTCCTCCACCACCCGCGCGGCAGGGCTCCCGGGCCCGGGGAGCCCGTCGAGTCCGACCCCGAGGTCGTTGACGACGACCCGCGCCCCTTCCGCCGCGAAGGCCAGCGCGTGGGCCCGGCCCAGCCCCCGGCCGGCGCCCGTCACGATGACCACCCGTCCGTCGGCGATACCCATGTCAGCTCTCCTCCCTCTCGATCCCCATCCCCGGCCGGCCCGACCACCGGACCGCCGGAACTCCCGAACGCCGGGCGGCCCCAGACCCGGGGGCTGTCAGTCCGCCCGTGCCTCAGGCCCCCCGTCCCCCCGGTTCGCCGTGGCCGCCGACAGGAACGCCGGGCGTTCCCCGCCCCCGTGGAGCAGCAGGCTCGCCCCGCTCACGTACGCCGCGCGGTCCGAGGCCAGGAAGACCGCCGCCTCCCCCACGTCCGCCGGTTCCGCCAGACGGCCCAGCGGGACCGTGGCGGCGACCGCCGCGACTCCCGCCGCGTCCCCGTAGTGCAGGTGCGCCAGCTCGGTCCGGACCATGCCGAGGACCAGCGAGTTGACCCGTACCTCGGGGGCCCACTCCACGGCCATCGAGCGGGCCAGGTTCTCCAGCCCCGCCTTCGCCGCCCCGTACGCCGCCGTGCCCGGGGAGGGCCGGGTCCCGCTGACGCTGCCGATCATCACCACCGAGCCCCGGCTCTCCCGCAGCCACGGGTACGCGGCCAGCGAGGCCGTCAGCGGTGCCACCAGGTTGAGGGCGACCACCCGCGCGTGCCGCTGCGCCCCGCCCTCCCCCAGCAGCCGGTACGGGGTCCCGCCGGCGTTGTTGACCAGGCAGTCGAGCCGCCCGTACCGCTCCGCGACCCCGTCGGTGAACTCTCCGACCGCGGCCGGGTCGCGCAGGTCCACGGAGGTGAAGGCGGCCTCCCGGCCGCCCTCCGCCACCGGCCGGTCCGGCGGGCGGCGCGCGCAGACGGCGACCTCCGCGCCCGCCGCGAGGAACGCGCGGGCGATCCCGGCGCCGACGCCCCGGGTTCCGCCGGTGACGACCACGACCCTCCCCTTGAGCTCCATCGGCTGCTACCTTCCTCACCTAACAAATGTTTGGTGGAAAGGTAGCTGATCCGCTCATGGGTGTCTCCACCTCCAGCCCGGACAAGGGCATCGCACTCGTCACAGTGGACTTCCCGCCCGTCAACGCCCTTCCCGTGCACGGCTGGTACGAGCTCGCCGACGCCCTGCGCGCCGCCGGCCGCGACCCCGGGGTCCGCTGCGTGGTCCTGGCTGCCGGGGGCCGGGGCTTCAACGCCGGGGTCGACATCAAGGAGATGCAGCGCGACGCCGGCCACGCCGCCCTCATCGGCGCCAACCGCGGCTGCTACGAGGCCTTCGCCGCCGTGTACGAGTGCGAGGTGCCGGTGGTGGCGGCCGTGCACGGGTTCTGCCTGGGCGGCGGGATCGGCCTCGTCGGCAACGCGGACGCGATCGTGGCCTGCGACGACGCCGTCTTCGGGCTGCCCGAACTGGACCGCGGGGCCCTGGGCGCCGCCACCCACCTGGCCCGGCTCGTCCCGCAGCACCTGATGCGCGCCCTCTACTACACCTCGCGCACCGCCACCGCCGCCGAACTGCACGCGCACGGCTCGGTGTGGAAGGTGGTCCCGCGCGCGGAGCTGTCCGCCGCCGCCCTGGAACTGGCGGCCGAGATCGCGAAGAAGGACGGCACCCTCATCCGGCTGGCCAAGGCCGCCATCAACGGCATCGACCCCGTCGACGTGCGCCGCAGCTACCGCTTCGAGCAGGGGTTCACCTTCGAGGCCAACCTCAGCGGGGTCGCCGACCGGGTCCGCGACACCTTCGGGAAGGCACAGGAGGAGACCGTATGACGGACAAGACCATGACCTCCGACGAGGTCGTCGGACGGCTGCGCAGCGGAATGACCCTCGGGATCGGCGGCTGGGGCTCCCGGCGCAAGCCGATGGCCCTGGTGCGGGCACTGCTCCGATCCGAGATCACCGATCTCACCGTGATCTCGTACGGCGGCCCCGACGTCGGGCTCCTCGCCGCCGCCGGACGCGTCCGCCGCCTGATCGCCCCCTTCGCCACCCTGGACTCCGTCCCGCTGGAGCCGCACTTCCGGGCCGCCCGCGAGAGCGGCTCCCTCGTCCTCACCGAGTACGACGAGGCGATGTTCATGTGGGGCCTGCACGCCGCCGCGAACCGCCTCCCCTTCCTGCCCGTCCGCGCCGGCCTCGGCTCCGACGTCATGCGGGTCAACCCGGAGCTGCGCACCGTGACCTCCCCCTACGCCGACGGCGAGGAGTTCGTCGCCGTCCCCGCCCTGCGCATGGACGCGGCCCTCGTCCACCTCAACCGGGCCGACCGCCTCGGCAACGCCCAGTACCTGGGCCCCGACCCGTACTTCGACGACCTCTTCTGCGAGGCCGCCGACGCCGCGTACGTCTCCTGCGAGCAGCTGGTGGAGAGCGCCGAGCTCGCCAAGTCCGGCCCCCCGCAGTCCCTCCTGGTCAGCCGGCACTCGGTCACCGGGGTCGTGGAGACCCCGAACGGCGCGCACTTCACCTCCTGCGCGCCCGACTACGACCGCGACGAGGCCTTCCAGAAGCTGTACGCGACCACCCCCTGGCCCGAGTTCGCGGCCCGCTTCCTCTCCGGGGCGGGCGAGCACGACTACCAGAGCGCCGTCCGGACCTGGCAGGAGGAACAGCGATGACCACGCGCGCCGAGTACTGCGTGATCGCCTGCGCCGAGGCCTGGCGCGGCGACGGGGAGGTACTGGCCAGCCCGATGGGCCTGATCCCCTCCTTCGGGGCGCGGCTGGCCAAGCGGACCTTCTCCCCCGACCTGCTGCTGACCGACGGCGAGGCGATGCTGGTGGGCCTGGACGGCACGGTGGAGGGCTGGCTCCCGTACCGCCGCCACCTGGCGATGGTCACCGGCGGGCGGCGGCACGTGATGATGGGCGCCAGCCAGATCGACCGGTACGGCAACCAGAACATCTCCTGCATCGGCGACTGGGAGCGGCCCTCCCGCCAGCTGCTGGGCGTGCGCGGCGCCCCCGTCAACACCCTCAACAATCCGGTGAGCTACTGGGTGCCCCGGCACTCCCCGAGGGTGTTCGTCGAGCGCGTCGACATGGTCAGCGGGGTGGGGTACGACCGCGCGGAGGCGGCCGGGCCGTCCGCGTCCCGCTTCCACCGGCTGCCGCGCGTGGTCAGCGACCTCGGGGTGTTCGACTTCGCCGGTCCCGGGCACGCGATGCGGCTGGCCTCCGTGCACCCGGGGGTCACGGTGGAGCAGGTCCGCGCGGCGACCGCCTTCGAGCTCGCGATCGGCGAGGAGGTCCCGTTCACCCGTGAGCCCACGGCCGAGGAGCTACGGCTGATCCGCGAGGTGATCGACCCGAAGGGCCTGCGCGACCGGGAGGTGCGGGGCTGACATGGCGGAACGGGAGTGGCACACGGCGTTCACCAAGCTGGTCGGGGTCCGCTACCCGATCGTGCAGACGGGCATGGGCTGGGTGGCCGGCCCGCGGCTGGTGTCGGCGGCGGCGGAGGCGGGGGCGCTGGGCATCCTGGCCTCGGCGACGATGACGACGGAGCAGCTGCGCGCGGCGGTCCAGGAGGTGCGCTCGCGCACGGACGCCCCGTTCGGGGTGAACCTGCGGGCGGACGCGGGGGACGCGGCCGAGCGGGTCGGGCTGATCATCGACGAGGGCGTGCGGGTGGCGTCGTTCGCGCTGGCCCCGTCCCGGGAGCTGATCGCCCGGCTGAAGGACGCCGGGGTGGTGGTGATCCCCTCGGTGGGGGCGCGCCGGCACGCCGAGAAGGTCGCGGCCTGGGGCGCCGACGCGGTGATCGTGCAGGGCGGGGAGGGCGGCGGGCACACCGGGGACGTGGCCACGACGGTGCTGCTGCCCCAGGTGGTCGACGCCGTGGACATCCCGGTGGTGGCGGCGGGCGGTTTCCGTGACGGGCGGGGGCTGTTGGCGGCGCTGGCGTACGGGGCCGCGGGCATCGCCATGGGCACCCGGTTCCTGCTGACCTCCGATTCGACGGTGCCGGACGCCGTGAAGGCGGAGTACCTGAAGGCGACCGTCAAGGACGTCACCGTCACCACGGCGGTGGACGGGCTGCCGCACCGGATGCTGCGGACCGAGCTGGTGGCCTCCCTGGAGCGTGCCGGCCGTGCGCGGGCGCTGGCCCGGGCGGTGCGGCACGCCGCGGGCTTCCGGAAGCTGTCGGGGCTGTCGTGGTCTCGGATGGTGCGCGACGGCCTGGCGATGAAGCACGGCAAGGACCTGTCCTGGAGCCAGGTCCTGCTCGCCGCGAACACCCCGATGCTCCTGAAGGCGTCCATGGTCGAGGGCCGTACGGACCTCGGTGTCATGGCATCGGGCCAGGTCGCGGGGGTGATCGAGGATCTGCCGTCGTGTGCGGAGCTCGTCGACCGCGTCATGGCCGAAGCGCACACCGTGCTGGACCGGCTGCACGCGTCCGGTCCGCACCCGCTCGGCACCCTGCCACCACCAGGGTGATCCCCTTCTCCGTCACAGGAGTCGCCCGTATGAGACGTGCCCGCATCCGCCTGGCGACCGCGGCGACCGCCGCCGCGCTCGTCCTCGGAACCCTGCCCGCCGCCGCGTACGCGGCGGCGGCTCCGGCAACCGCGGCCCGTGCATGGCACCACCAGCTCCAGTCGCCGTCCCCGGCGATCCGGCAGATCCCGCTCCAGGGAGCCGTCAACCTCCGGGACATCGGCGGTTATTACACGTACGCCGGCGGCCAGGTCCGCCAGGGGCTGGTCTACCGCTCCGACGCACTGAGCAAGCTGACCGCGGCGGACATCACCACCGTCTCCGGTCTCGGCCTCACGAAGGCCGTCGATTTCCGCATCCCGACGGAGCTCCAGTACGACGGCGCCGACCGGCTGCCGCCGGGGCTCTCCCCCACGTCCCGCCCGGTCAGCGACCTGGGCCTGTACTCCACCCTGGTCGGCGCGATATCCAGCGGCGACCCCGTCAAGCAGGAGCAGATGCTGGCGGCGGGCGGGCCGAGGCCTACATGCGGGACGTCTACCGCACGTTCGTGACGAGCCCCGAGAACCGGGCGCAGTTCGCGGCGACGCTGCGGGAGATCGCGGACGGCGCCCAGGGCCCGCTGCTCTACCACTGCACCTCGGGCAAGGACCGGACGGGGTGGATGAGCTATGTCCTGCTGCGCGCGCTGGCCGTGCCGCAGGCGACGGCCGAGAGCGACTACCTGGCCTCGAACACCTTCCGGGCGGCGTACGACGCCCAGGTGCGCGCGGGTCTGAAGCAGTCGGGCCGGATGCAGAACCCGGACCTGCTGATCCCGCTCCAGGAGGTCCGCCAGGACTACCTGGACGCGGCGACCGCCCGGATGGAGGCCGACTACGGCAGCTTCTACGGGTATCTGACGGACGGTCTGGGCCTGGACCTGCGGACGCTGTCGAAGCTCCAGGGCAAGCTGGTCCGGTAACGCGTGAAGGTCCCGGCCGGGACGGGCCGGGAGGGCCGGGAACGGCCGGTACCGGGTCACGGCCGGGACGGGCCGGGAACGCGCGACGGCGCCGGGCGGTGTTCCGCCCGGCGCCGTCGCCGTCGTGTCAGGGGTACGGGCGTCAGACCGCCCGGCGCCGGCCCTGCCCGCCGGTGCCGACGCGGCTGCGCGCCGAGGCCGCGGCCGCGCCGCCGCCACCGGAGGCGGAGCCTGCCGTACCACGCCGGCCCTGGCCGGCGGAGCCGGAGCCCTGGCCGCCGCCCTGGGCGCGGCGGCTCTGGCCCGACCCGGAGCCGGCGGGGGCCTGGCCGGAGCCCGCCGCGCCGGAGGCGGCGCGGCGGCCGCGGCCGCCGGAGGCGGGGGCCGCGGAAGCGCCGGAGCGCTGGCCGCCGCCCGAGCGGCGGCGCGAGGAGCCCGAGCCGGAACCGGAACCGGAGCGCGCCTTGGGCTGCGCGGGCGGCTGGGGGACCTCCAGGACGACGGGGATGCCGGAGGGCTCGCGGGCGCCGGTCAGCTGGACGAGTTCCGCGTCGGAGGACTTGATCTGGGCCGTGCGCGGGGAGATCCCGGCGTCCGACATCAGGCGGGTCATGTCCCGCTTCTGGTCGGGCAGGACCAGGGTGACCACGCTGCCGGACTCGCCGGCGCGGGCGGTGCGGCCGCCGCGGTGCAGGTAGTCCTTGTGGTCGGTGGGCGGGTCGATGTTGACGACCAGGTCGAGGTCGTCGATGTGGATGCCGCGCGCGGCCACGTTGGTGGCGATCAGCGCGGTGACCTCGCCGCTCTTGAACCAGTCCAGGGTGCGGTTGCGCTGCGGCTGGGAGCGGCCGCCGTGCAGGCCGGAGGCGCGCACGCCCTCGGCGAGGAGCTTCTTGACCATGCGGTCGACGCCGCGCTTGGTGTCGACGAACATGATGACCCGGCCGTCACGAGCGGCTATGCGCGTGGCCACGGCCTTCTTGTCGGTCTCGTCCATGACGTACAGGACGTGGTGCTCCATGGTGGTGACCGCGCCGGCCGACGGGTCGACGGAGTGGCCGACCGGGTCGGTCAGGAACATCTTGACGAGTTTGTCGACGTTCTTGTCGAGGGTCGCCGAGAAGAGCATGGTCTGGCCGCCGGGCTCGACCTGCTTGAGCAGGGCGGTGACCTGCGGCATGAAGCCCATGTCGGTCATCTGGTCGGCCTCGTCGAGGACGGTGATCGAGACCTGCGAGAGGTCGGCGTCACCGCGGTCGATGAGGTCCTTGAGGCGGCCGGGGGTGGCGACGAGCACCTCGGCGCCGCGGCGCAGCGCGCCGGCCTGCCGGTTGAGGGACATGCCGCCGACGACGGTCGCGAGGCGCAGGTTGACGGCCGTGGCGTACGGGGTCAGGGCGTCGGTGACCTGCTGGGCGAGCTCGCGGGTCGGGACGAGGACCAGCGCGAGCGGCGCCTTGGGCTGGGCCCGGCGGCCGCTGGTGCGGGCGAGGAGGGCCAGGCCGAAGGCGAGGGTCTTGCCGGAGCCGGTGCGGCCGCGGCCGAGGAGGTCACGGCCGGCGAGGGAGTTCGGCAGCGTGGCGGCCTGGATGGGGAACGGTTCGGTCACGCCCTGGGCCGCGAGGGTCTTCAGCAGCGCCTCGGGCATGTCCATGTCCTCGAACGCGGGCACCGGCGGGAGGGCCGGGGTCTTCGGTTCGGGCATGGTGAATTCCTGGGGCCGGGCGACAGGAGCGGACTTCTGCCGTCCCGCGCCAGCCTTCGGACGCCCCTGGGCCGCACCTCGACCCCGGGTGGGGCGGCGGCTGGGTCGTGCGGAGCTGGAGCTGGTCATGCGAGAAAGCCCTCCTGAAACCGGCAGGTAAAACAAAGGTCGAGACAGCAGACAAGCCGGGGTCCGCACCTCGCGGTGCGGACCCCGGCATGCTGGGAAAATTAGGCGGGGATGATGTTCTCCGCCTGGGGGCCCTTCTGGCCCTGCGTCACGTCGAAGGACACGCGCTGGCCCTCGGTGAGCTCACGGAAGCCAGAGGTGGCGATGTTCGAGTAGTGGGCGAAGACGTCCGGGCCGCCGCCGTCCTGCTCGATGAAGCCGAAGCCCTTTTCCGAGTTGAACCACTTCACGGTGCCAAGTGCCATTTGAATCTCCTGAATAGGCGGCAAGGGCCCCATCCGGGAGATTCCGGCAAAAACAATAAAAGCGCCCGCGGAGCATTCCCGTCAGGCGCACATAAAGTTCATGGGTACCACAACTGCAACGCCACCAAGCTAGCACACCTCGACGGGATACCGCTGCTGTCTTCCGTCCCGGCGGGGTCGCGCGCCTCGGACCCCGCCCGTCCCGCCCCCTTCCCGGCCCTGTCCCGCCCCCGTGTCAGAGGCGTTCGATGATCGTGACGTTGGCCTGGCCGCCGCCCTCGCACATCGTCTGGAGGCCGTAGCGGCCGCCGGTCCGTTCCAGTTCGTGCAGGAGCGTGGTCATCAGCTTCACGCCGGTCGCCCCCAGCGGGTGACCCAGGGCTATGGCGCCGCCGTTGACGTTCACCCGGGCGGGGTCGGCGCCCGTCTCCTTCAGCCAGGCCAGCACGACCGGGGCGAAGGCCTCGTTGATCTCGACCAGGTCGATGGCGTCGAGGGTCAGGCCGGTCTTCTTCAGCGCGTGGGCGGTGGCCGGGATCGGGGCGGACAGCATCCGGATGGGGTCCTCGCCGCGCACCGACAGGTGGTGGATGCGGGCACGGGGGGTGAGGCCGTGTTCCGCAACCGCCCGCTCGGAGGCGATCAGCATCGCCGCCGCGCCGTCGGAGACCTGGGAGGAGACGGCGGCCGTGATGGTGCCGCCCTCGACCACCGGCTTGAGGCCCGCCATCTTCTCCAGGCTGGTGTCGCGGCGCGGCCCCTCGTCCACGGTCACGTCCCCGTACGGGACGGTCTCACGGTCGAAGCGGCCCTCGTCGATGGCCCGGACGGCCCGCCGGTGGGAGGTCAGGGCGAACTCCTCCATGTCCCGCCGGGAGATCCCCCACTTCTCGGCGATGAGCTGCGCGCCGTGGAACTGGTTGACGGGGGCGTCCCCGTACCGGGCGCGCCAGCCCTGCGAGCCGGCGTAGGGGCCCTCGGTGAGGCCCAGGGGTTCGGCCGCCTGGCGGGAGGCGAAGGCGATGGGGATCATCGACATGTTCTGGGTGCCGCCCGCGACGACCAGGTCCTGGGTGCCGGAGAGGACGCCCTGCGCGGCGAAGTGCACGGCCTGCTGTGAGGAGCCGCACTGCCGGTCGACGGTGACCCCGGGGACGTCCTCGGGCAGCCCGGCGGCCAGCCAGGCGGTCCGTGCGATGTCCCCCGCCTGCGGGCCCACCGTGTCCAGGCAGCCGAACACCACGTCCTCGACGGCGGCCGGGTCCACGCCGGACCGTTCGACCAGCGCCTTGAGGACGTGCGCCCCCAGGTCGGCGGGGTGGACCCCGGACAGTCCGCCGCCGCGCCGGCCCACGGGGGTGCGTACGGCGTCGACTATGTAGGCCTCGGGCATCGGGGGCTCCTCTGCTGGCTGCGGGCGTTCTAGGGGCGTACGGCGATCCCGTCGAGCACCATCGAGAGGTACTGGCGGGCGATCTCCTCGGGGCTGTGCTGTCCGCCCGGCCGGTACCAGGACGCCGCGACCCACACCGTGTCGCGCACGAAGCGGTAGGTGAGGCGGATGTCGAGGTCGGCCCGGAAGACACGGGCGGCGACGCCCCGCTCCAGCGTCCCCAGCCACGCCTTCTCGAACTTCACCTGCGAGTCCGAGAGGTAGTGGAAGCGGGGCTGCGCGGAGAGGGTGCGGGCCTCCTTCTGGTAGATCGCGACGGCGGCGCGGTGCCGGTCGATCTCCCGGAAGGACTCGGTGACGAGGGCCTCGATGGTCTCCCGGGGGCCGAGACCGGCGGCGAGGACGGTGTCGTAGCCGTCCCACAGCTCGTTCAGGAAGGCCGAGAGGATCTCGTCGAGCATCGATTCCTTGGAATCGAAGTGGTAGTAGAGGCTGCCGGCGAGCATCCCGGCGGCGTCGGCGATCTTGCGGACGGTGGTGGCGTTGTAGCCCTGGGCGGCGAAGACCTCGGCGGCGGTGGCGAGGAGTTCGCGGCGCCGCTCGGGGGAGGGGGTCACCTGCGGCTTCTTCTTCGCACCGGGCTCGGCGGTCGGCTTGTTCGTTGGCACGGGCCCATTCTGGTCCGGGTCTAGGGGTGCTGGCTGCTGACCGAGACCGTCTCGCCCGTCATGTAGGACGAGTAGCCGCTGGCCAGGAAGACGATGACGTTGGCGACCTCCCACGGCTCGGCGTACCGGCCGAAGGCCTCGCGGGCGGTGAGTTCGGCCAGCAGTTCCCCGCTGGTGACCTTCACCAGGTGCGGGTGCATGGCCAGGCTCGGGGCGACCGCGTTGATCCGTACGCCGAACGCTGCGGCCTCCAGTGCCGCGCAGCGGGTCAGGGCCATCACCCCGGCCTTGGCGGCGGCGTAGTGGGCCTGGCCGGTCTGGGCGCGCCAGCCGATGACGGAGGCGTTGTTGACGATGACGCCGGTGCGTCCGGCGTCCTTCAGGGCGCGCAGGGCGGCGCGGGTGCAGCGGAAGGTGCCGTTCAGGGTGACGTCGAGGACGCGGGTCCACTGCTCGTCGGTCATGTCGACGAGGTCGGCGGTGCCGCCGAGCCCCGCGTTGTTGACCACGACGTCGAGACCGCCGTGGAGCCGCCCGGCGTGCGCGAACAGGGCCCGGACCTGGTCCTCCTCCGTGACGTCACAGGGCAGGGAGGCGATCCGGTCCGCGCCGAACCCGGCGGCGAGGGCGGCCTCGGTCTCCTTGAGGCGACGGGCATGGGCGTCGCTGATCAGGACGCGGGCCCCCTCCTCCAGGAAGCGGCGGGCGGTGGCGCCGCCGATCCCGGCTCCGGCCGCGGCCGTGATGACGGCGGTGCGGCCGCGCAGCAGACCGTGGGCGGGGACGTAGGCGGGCGCCTCGTTGCGGAACTCCTCGACGCTGCTCATGGCCGTACGTTAACCTACCAAACACTTGTTAGGGAAGGTGTGCACGAAGGAGGCGGACGGCTGATGGATCTCGACCACTCCCCCGGGGTGGCGGCCTTCCGGGCCGAGGCCCGGGCCTGGCTGCACGAGCACGTGCCGGACGTCCTCCTGCCCTCACTGGAGACGCAGGAGGGCTTCGCGGCGCACCGGGAGTGGGAGGCGCAGCTGCACGCCGCCCGCTGGTCGGCGGTGTCCTGGCCCGAGGAGTACGGGGGCCGGGGCGCGGACATCGAGCGGTGGCTGGTCTTCGAGGAGGAGTACTGGGCGGCGGGCGCCCCCGGCCGGGTCTCGCAGAACGGCATCAGCCTGCTGGCCCCGACCCTCTTCGACCACGCCACGCCCGGGCAGCGGGCG
Source organism: Streptomyces sp. 3211.6 (assembly GCF_003634815.1). NCBI lineage: Bacteria > Bacillati > Actinomycetota > Actinomycetes > Kitasatosporales > Streptomycetaceae > Streptomyces > Streptomyces sp. 3211.6. The sequence continues at coordinate 2,289,420 of NZ_RBXC01000001.1, forward strand.
CGGGTGCTGCCGTCCATGGCGAGCGGCGAGGTGATCTGGGCGCAGGCCTGGTCGGAGCCCGAGTCGGGGTCGGACCTGGCCTCGCTGAGGTCCCGGGCGGAGCGCACCGAGGGCGGCTGGCTGCTGTCGGGGCAGAAGACCTGGTCCTCGCGGGCCGCCTTCGCCGACCGGGCCTTCGGCATCTTCCGCAGCGACCCGGGGGCCGCGAAGCCCCACCAGGGGCTGACCTACTTGATGTTCGACCTGCGCGCCCCGGGCGTGACGGTACGGCCCATCGGCCGCCTCGACGGCAAGCCGGCCTTCGCCGAGCTCTTCCTGGACCGGGTGTTCGTCCCCGACGAGGACGTGATCGGGGAGCCCGGGCAGGGCTGGCGGATCGCGATGTCGGCGACCGGCAACGAGCGCGGGCTGACCCTGCGCTCCCCCGGCCGGTTCCTGGCCGCCGCCGGCCGGCTGGCCGCCCTGTGGCGGGAGCAGGGGGACCCCGCGGACACCGCACTGCGCGACCGGGTCGCGGACGCGGTGGTGGGGGCACGCGCCTACGAGCTGTTCACCTGGGCCGGGGCCACCCGCTTCGCGGCGGGCGGGGAGATCGGCGCCGAGTCCAGCCTGAACAAGGTGTTCTGGTCGCAGTACGACATCGCCCTCCACGAGACCGCCCTGGACCTGCTGGGCCCGGACGCGGAGCTGGCGCAGGGGCCGTGGGCCGAGCCGTGGGTGTTCTCGCTGGCCGGTCCGATCTACGCGGGGACGAACGAGATCCAGCGCGACATCATCGCCGAGCGGCTGCTCGGCCTTCCGAAGGGCCGCCGCTGATGCGCTTCCTGCCGACCGGGGAACAGTCGGAGTTCGCCCGCACCCTGCGCTCCCTGCTGGGCGCGGCGCAGGTCCCGGCGACGGTGCGGGCCTGGGCGGCCGGGGACCACGGGCCCGGGCTGGCCCTGTGGTCCCGGCTCGCCGGTACGGGGCTGTGCGCGCTGGCCGCGCCGGAGGCGTACGAGGGGCTGGGGCCGCTGCCGGTGGAGCTGGCGCTGGGCTTCGTGGAGCTGGGGCGGGCGGGGGTGGCGGGGCCGGCGGTGGAGACGGCCGCGGCGGTGGTGCTGCTGGGGGAGCTGGCCGGGCACGGGGAGGAGGCTCCGGCGAAACGCTTCCTCCCGGGCCTCCTCACGGGCGACACCCTGGCCACCCTGACCCTGCCGGGCGGCTCCCCGTACGCCCTGGACGCGGACGCGGCGGGGTATTGCTTCAGGGTGACGGGGGCGGCTCCGGCGTCGGCGTCGGAGTCGGCGGAGCTGTGGCTGGCCCCGGGGTGGGAGGAGCGACTGGGCTCCCTGGATCCCGCGCGCGGGCTCGGGGTTCCGGCGGCGGGCGGGGAGCTGCTGGCGGCCGGTCCGGCGGTGTCGGCCGCCGCCGACACGGCCGCACGGTGGGCGCGGCTGCTGACGGCGGCCCAGTGCCTGGGCCTCGGCGAGGCACTGCTGGCTCGCACGGTGGAGTACGTGAAGCAGCGCACCCAGTTCGGGGCGCCGATCGGCAGCTTCCAGGCCGTCAAGCACCGGCTGGCGGACACCCTGCTGGACCTGGAGTTCGCCCGGCCGCTGCTGTGGGCGGCCGCACTGTCCCTGTCGGACGGGGACGTCGCGGCGGCGAAGCTGACCGCCGGCGAGGCGGCGTACGCGGCCGCCCGCACGGCCCTCCAGCTGCACGGCGCCGTCGGCTACACCGAGGAGCTGGACCTGTCCCTGTGGCTGCGCAAGGCCCGGCCGCTGCGCGACGCCTGGGGCGGGCCCTCGCAGTGCCGGGCGGACGTGATCCGCAGCCTGCCTCAGACGACGGCCACGCGCAGGGTGACCACGTAGGACTCCTCGACCGTCCCGTCGGGGAAGAGCTCCAGCAGCCGCTCCCGCTCGGCCCCGGTGAACTCCCGGGTGCCGGGCTCCCCGAGGAGGAGGAAGGCCGAGTGGCTGGAGAGGTTGGCGAGGTGCGCGTCGAGCGGGATCCGGCGCGACCAGCGGACCTCACGGGTGGTGAGGCCCAGCTCCTCCGGGTCCTCCCGCGGCTGGAGGCCGGCGGGGGCGCCGAAGAGCTTGGCGATCCGCTCGTCCTGCTCGGCGATCCAGGGGACGGACAGGTCCAGGTCGTTCCACCAGAGCGCGAGGGCCCCGCCCGGGCGCAGCACGCGGCGCGCCTCGGGGACGGAACGGGCCGGGTCGGTCCAGTGCCAGGCCTGGGCGTAGGTCAGGAAGTCGAGGGAGCCGGAGGCCAGGGGGAGGCGGTCGCCGTCACCGCGCACGATCGGGATCCCGGGGTGCGCACGGCGGAACTCGGCGGCCATGCCGTCACCGGGCTCCACCGCGAGCACGCGCGCCCCGCGCGCGTGCAGCAGGGCACTGGCGATCCCGGTCCCGGCGCCCACGTCGGCCACCCGGGCCCCGCGCAGGCCGGCCCCGGCGAGCTCTTCGACGGCGTCGAACAGCGCGTCGGGGTACCCGGGGCGGGAGGCGTGGTAGAGGGCGGCGGCGGTATCGAAGGACCTGGCACGAGTCGTCATCCCGTCATTCTTTCCGCCGACCGCGGCTGCTGACGATCGGATATCCGGCGCCGTGGGCCCGGACCCGGCCGCCGGCCTCGCAGCCGCGACGCCGCCGCACGCGGCGGCGCTCGCGGCATGCCCCCTCAGCGGAACTCCCGCACCACCTCGATCCGGCCCACGATGTGCGCGTTGAACTCCTCCAGCTCCCCGGCCGGCACCCACAGCTCCAGGATCGTCTCGCCGCCCGCCCGCTGGACCGGGTACCGCTCCAGGAACGCCGAGTCCACCTCGAAGCGCGTCACGAAGCCCGCGCCATCGTGCTTGACGTTCCAGTCGCGGGCGATCCGGACCGCGTAGTCCTCGTTCAGCACCGGATAGAAGATCGGCTGCTCCGGCAGCCGGGGCGGCCAGGCACGCCAGTCGAGGGCGCGGACCAGGTCGAGTTCGACGGGGCCGGTGGGGCGCCAGAGGGTGGTGGTGGGCTGTGCGGTGCTGGACATGCGGGCGACCCTAGGGGGCGTGGGACCGCCCGGCCACCGGATTCAGCGGCGGCCGCGCCGGCGCGCCGGGCGGCGTCGGCTCCGCAGCGAGAGCCGTAGCAGCGCTGCCGTCTGGACCAGCAACAGCAGCCCGAGCCCGATCGAAACCACGACGCCGTGCCCCTCCCAGGCCGTGGCCCCGGCCCGGGCCACCCCCACCGCGGTGAGCGCGACGAGGAACCGCGCCCCGAACTCCGCCTCGGTGCCGTGCGGCACGGCCGAGCCGGCCACGAACACCGCCAGCAGCACGGGTATCCACGGTGTCCCGGGATCGCGCAGCAGCGCGGCGGCCCCGAACTCCACGGCGAGGAGCAGGAAGTTGCGCAGGAGGAATCCAGGCATGGACACATCATGCCGCGAATAACCCGGTGCGGAGTCGCCCCCGGACCGATTAAGATCGAACACAAGGGCGGGGTCGTAGCACAGAGGCAGTGCGCCTACACAGCATGGAGGAGGACGCCGGTTCGAATCCGGCCGCCCCGCCCCCCTGACTCTCCCGCCGGGAGCCGCAGGCCGCGAGCCCTGGCCGCGGGCTGCGGGCCGCGATCAGCCGACCGCCCGCTTCACCAGCTCGGCTATCCGCTCCTCCACCTCGGCCGTCACCTCGGTCAGTGCGAAGCCGGCCGCCCACATCGGGCCTTCGTCCAGCCGCGCCGCGTCGCTGAAGCCGAGGGTCGCGTACCGCGCCTTGAACTTCTCCGCGCTCTGGAAGAAGCAGAGGACCTTCCCGTCCAGCGCGTACGCGGGCATCCCGTACCAGAGCTTGGGCGCGAGGGCCGGGGCGCTCGCCGTGACGACCGCGTGGACCCGCTCGGCGATGATCCGGTCCGCGTCCTGCATCTCGGCGATCTTCGCCAGGACGTCCCTGACCGCCGCCGCCTCCTTGTCCGCGCGCGAGCCGCGGCGCGCGGCCGTCTTCAGTTCCTGCGCGTGGTCCTTCATCGCGGCCCGTTCCTCGGCCGAGAACCCCTCGTGCGTGCTGCTCATGACAGATCTCCCCCGTAGACGATCTGGATGTGCCGACCTGAGAACGACCATAGCCCCGCCCACTGACAACGGCCCGGCGCCTAGGATGACCGGCAAGGACGGGGCCGTAGCACAGAGGTCGTTGCGCTTCCTTGCTCAGGAGGAGGACGCCGGTTCGAATCCGGCCGCCCCGTCCCCCGAGCCCCGCCTCTCCGTCGCCGCCACCCACGCCGCCGCCCCCGCCCGGGCCGCAGCCGCGGCTGGCAGCGGCAGGCCGAGGAAGCCGTGGAAGACCCCCGGGTGGAGCCGGACCTCGCAGTCCACCCCTGCCTCCCCCAGCCGGCGCGCGTAGGCGAGCCCCTCGTCCCGCAGCAGGTCGCAGTCGGCGAGGACGATCAGCGTGCGCGGCAGCACGGACAGGTCCGGCGCCCGCAGCGGCGAGACGTGCGGGTGGGCGGGGTCGCCGCCGTACTGGTCCCAGTACCAGGCCATGTGCGCGGCGGTGTGGAAGTACCCGCGCCCGTACACCGACACCGACTCGGAGCCCATCGAGGCGTCCAGCGGCGGGTACACCAGCAGCTGCCCCGCGACCAGCTCCGGCGCCCGCAGCGCGGTGACGGCCGCCAGGTTGCCCCCGCTGGAGTCCCCGGCCACCACCACCCGCCCCGGGTCACAGCCCAGCCGGTCCGCCCCGGCCCGCGCCCACAGCAGCACCGCCAGCGCGTCGTCGGCCGCCGCCGGCCAGGGGTGCTCCGGGGCCAGCCGGTAGCCGGCCGAGACCACCACCGCCCCCGAGGCCGCGGCCAGCTCACGGCACAGGGCGTCGTGCGTGTCGATCCCGCACATCACCCAGCCGCCGCCGTGCAGGTACACCACGAGCACCCGCCCGCGCTCCCCCGGCGCCGGGTCGTACACCCGCACCGGCACCCCGCAGGCCTCGGTGTCCCGCACGGAGGCCACCTCCGGCCCCCGCGCACCCGGCCGCTCCGTCCCGGCCGCCACCGCCGCCCGCAGGGCCGCCACGTCCCCGGGCCCCGGGAAGGCCGCCGCCATGGCCCCGCACAGCCGCCGCGCGTCCGGCGCCAGCGGGTCCCCCTTCACCCGGCCCCCGCTCATCGCGCCGTCATCCCCCCGTCGACCACGAACTCCGCGCCCGTGACGTACGAGGAGGCCTCCGAGCACAGGAACAGCACCAGCTCCCCCACCTCCCCCGCGCGCCCCATCCGCCCCAGCGGCACGTGCGACCAGTCCCGCCCCTCGACCGCTCCGGCCACCATGGGCGTGTCGATGGCGCCCGGGTGCACCGAGTTGACCCGGATCCCGTCACCGGCCAGGTCCAGCGCCGCCGAGCGGGTCAGCCCGCGCAGGCCGAACTTCGTGGACCCGTACGCCGCGTGGCCCGGGATGCCGACCAGTCCGGCGGTGGAGGAGACGTTCACGATCGAGCCGCCGCCGCCCGCCCGCAGCACCGGCGCCACCGCCTGGATCCCGAGGAACGGCCCCAGCAGGTTGACCCGCAGCAACTCCTCGAAGCCCTCCGCGCTCTGCTCCTCGACGTGCGCGGTGCGCCACAGCGCGGCGTTGTTGACCAGCGCCGACACCGTCCCGAAGGCGGCCACCGCCTCCCGGACCACCCCCGCCCAGCTGCCGGCGTCGGCCACGTCGTGGCGTACGAACAGCCCCCGCTCGCCCAGTTCCGCCGCGACCGCCCGGCCCTCCTCCTCCCGCACGTCCGTCACGACGACCCGCGCCCCGGCCCGTGCGCACAGCCTGGCCTCTTCGGCGCCCTGACCGCGCCCGGCACCGGTGACGACGACGACCTTCCCGTCCAGCGAGATCACGTTTCCTCCTTACGAACAGCAGGAGTTGACATCGACACGGGCAACGGCGCACTCCGACGCGCCCCACCACCCCCGCCCACCCATATACCTAATAGAAATACTTCTAGCAGTCACACCCATCGGAGGGAAGGCCGTCACAGAATCCGGTCGTAGACTGCGCTGCGTGGCAGACGAGACGGCAGTGGAGACTCCCGGCGGGGCGGCCCGGCGCACGCTCCCCGCGACCAGCTGGGCAGTGCTCGGACTGCTCTCCTTCGGCGAGGAACTCTCCGGTTACGACCTGAAGAAATGGTCGGACTGGTCGCTGCGCTTCTTCTACTGGAGCCCTTCCTTCAGTCAGATCTACAGCGAGCTCAAGCGCCTGGAGAAGGCCGGTTACGCCTCCTCCCGGATGGTCGCCCAGGACACCGGCACCCGCGACAAGCGGGTGTACCGGATCACCGACGCCGGGATGGACGCCGTACGGCGGTGGGCGCGCGAGACGCCCGTCGACCCGCCGGTGCTCAAGCACGGCCCGATGCTGCGGCTGTGGCTGGGCCACCTGCTGGAGCCGCAGCAGATGCGCGAACTCCTCCTCCAGCAGCAGGAGTTCGCCGAGGGGATGCGGCGCGGCGCGGAGGCCGACGTGGCGGCGGCCCAGGAGGAGGAGGCCTGGGCCTACCCCACCCTCACCCTCAGGTGGGCCGAGCGGTACTACGCCTCCGAGCGCGACCTCGCGGCGGCCATGCTGGAGGACATCGAGGCCCTGAACGCGCGCCCGCGCCCGCGCCCGGACAGCGCTCCGTGACGGGCGGCGGCGGCAGCGGCAGCGCCATCAGCCTGCGCAAGGTGGAGGAGGCCGCCCCGGCCCTGGCGGGCGCGTACAAGAGCGCCGGGGTCTCGCTGCGCAAGCACGGCCTGGAGGGCGGCCGGGCCGCCGTCTACCTGGTCCTGGACTACTCCGGCTCCATGCGCCCGTACTACGCCGACGGCACGGTGCAGGCCTTCGCGGACCGCGTCCTGGGCCTCTCCGCACACCTCGACTCCGACGGCCGCGTACCGGTCGTCTTCTTCTCCACCGACGTCGACGCGGTCGAGGAGGTCCCCCTCGCCGGCCACGGGGGCCGGGTCACGGAGATCGCCGCCGGCCTCGGCCACATGGGCAAGACCGCGTACCACCTGGCGATGGACGCGGTGATCGACCACTACCTGGACTCGGGCTCCACCGACCCCGCCCTGGTCGTCTTCCAGACCGACGGCGGCCCGGTCAACAAGCTCGCGGCGGAGAAGTACCTCTGCAAGGCGGCCCGGCTCCCCCTCTTCTGGCAGTTCGTCGGCTTCGGCAACACGCGCAGCAGCCAGTTCGACTTCCTGCGCCGCCTGGACGAACTCCCGGTGCCGCAGAAGCGGGTGGTCGACAACGCGGGCTACTTCCACGCGGGGTCCGACCCACGTGCCGTACCGGACGCCGAACTGTACGACCGGCTCGTGGCCGAGTTCCCGGCCTGGCTGGCGGCGGCACGCCGGGCGGGCATCGTGCGCGCCTGACCGGCCGCCGGCGGCGGGGCGCGCTTTGATGGACATATGACGACGAACAACTGGGCAGCGTTCGAGAAGGCGGAACCGGAGTTCGCGGAGGCGGTACGGGCCCGCTTCGCACAGTTCCCGCACCACGTCCTGGCCACCCTGCGCAAGGACGGCTCCCCCCGCCTGACCGGGCTCACCGTGGAGTTCCGCGGGGGCGAGCTGTGGCTGGGCATGATGGCGGGCTCGATGAAGGCCCGCGACCTCCAGCACGACCCCCGCTTCGCCCTGCACACCAACCCGGGCCCGGACGACACGATGCCCGACGGTGACGTACGGATCTCGGGCCGGGCGGTGGAGATCGTGGACCCGCCCGAACTCCACCGCTACGCGGAGGAGAAGGACACCCCGCACCCCTTCCACCTCTTCCACGCCGACCTGACGGAGGTGGTCCACACGACGGTGGACGGCGAGGAACTACAGGTCCGCACCTGGACCCCGACCCAAGGCCTCCGCACCCTCCGCCGAGGCAACGACGACGAACCACCCCACGAGATCCCGCCGGGCTGACCTCAGGCACAGCGCGCGAACGGGAAGTACAACGTCCTCGCCGCCTCGCCCTTCGCGCACCTATACGCGGCACAAAAGTATGCTCAGCACAACATTGGCCAGACCAAACGACCCCGACCTCAAGCCGCCGTTCATCGCGTACACGTCGACGCCTGACAAGGTGGACAAATGACGGAACCCCTGACCTCGGCGGCCTGGACGGAGGCGCTCAAGCTGTACCAGTGGGTCTGCACGTTCGTCAGCGTCGGCCCCCGCGGGCATGAGGAATGGTGGCTCGACGTGGCCGCGATCATGCGCTTCGAGGCCCAGGACCCGCGGGGCTGGGAATCCATCGACCCCTACGAGGGCGAGGACGAACGCCGGGAAGACCCGCTGTTCCCATGGCTGGAGACACCCCGCACGTCTACGGACGTCGAGCGATACCGGGCGCAGGTGAAGAAACTACCCCGGTCATCAGTAAAGTCGCTGCTCATCCTGCTCGGAGCCTCGCCCCACGCAAATCTCTACCTGTCACCTGACTGGAAGGACCGCCTGCCTGAGATGGAGCGCAGGGCCGGTGTGCTCATGTCACGCTTCCCGGTGGGCACCCACTTCTACACCAACCTCGGCTGGCGGGGCGACGCTCCCGATTTCAACAGGCAGACCTCCCGACTACAGAACCCCTTCAGCCGCTACGACTGGGACGCTGGGCTCATCGCCGTGAACGACGACGAAGTCGCCGTGTTCTGGAACTTCCAGTCCCTCTGAACCGGAGCGAACGACCGATGCCCGACCTCACCGCGGAAACCTGGTCCGACGGGCTCACGCTATACCAGTGGGTCTGCACGTTCGTCAGCGTCGCTCCCCGCAGGCATGAGGAATGGTGGCTCGACGTGGGCGCGATCATGCGCCTCCAAGCCCGGGACCCTCGGGGCTGGCAATCCATCGACCCCTACGAGGGCGAGGACGAGCGCCTGAAGGACCCGCTGTTCCCGTGGCTGGCGACACCCGTCACCTCCGCGGACACGGAGCGCTTCCACCCGAGGGTGAGAGAGCTTCCCCGGACCTCGGCAAGATCTCTGATCGTCCTGCTCGGGGTACTCGGTCTCGACGTCACCAAGTCTTCACGCTGGGAGGAACGCAGACCCGGGATGGAACGCCGAGCCGACATGATCCTGTCCCGCTTCCCTGCCGGTTCCTTCTTCTACTCCAACATCGGCTGGGAAGGCGACCGTCCGGACTTCTACGAACAGGGTGTCTGGGGCGGTCTCGATCCCTTTAGCCACTACGGGTGGGATGCCGGGCTGATCGTCGTGAACGACGACGAAGTCGCCGTGTTCTGGAACTTCCAGAACACCTGATCCATCACATCCGAACCGGAAAGTCGCATGCAGCCCCGGCTGTCCCCACCACCCTTACCGCACTGGCCGCTTGACCGACCCGTTGTCAGTGCCACCCCCTAGCGTGGAGGAAACCGAACGCACCATCAGGGGGACCCATGAACCACACGTTCCAGGGACGACGACGCACCGCGCTCACGCTCGCGGCCACAACGGCGTTCCTCACCCTGGCCGCCGGCGCCGCCCAGGCGGCGGAGCCGGGCGAGTTGCTTCCCTACCCGGGGCCCGACGGCGTGATCTGGGTTCCCGAACAGACCGGCTCCAGCGGGTTCGTCTCTGGCGGGCTGTCCCCGTACCTGGATACCTACACCACCTTCGCCTGCGAGGGCGGCGGCAGCATGGTGGTGTCCTTCACCCTCGACGAACACCCCGACCGCAACCCGGCCCCCTTCACCCTGGACTGCCCGGCGGACACCCCGGCCCACGTCACCATCCCCCTGGGTACCGGCCTGCACGGCGGCTTCGGAGCCGTGGTCACCACCTCGGCCCCCACTCTCCGCTGGGCCGCGGTGGTCGTCCAGCCGGAATGACCGACCCGTGGACGCCACGTGGGCCCGGAAGGGCGTGGCGGGGGGGGACCAGCGCATCGTCCAGCCGATCCGGGGGGCGTGAGGTCACGGCCGCCAGTTGGCAGGAGCTGTGGTAAGAGATCAGGCTCGGTTCTTCACAGCCTGGATGAAGGGGGACCAGGCTGCAGCCGGGAACGCGAGTACGGGGCCCGCGCCCTCCCGCTTGCTGTCCCGGACAGGGACGACACCGGGGAGGTCGTCGGACACCTCGACGCACTCGCCGCCAGTCCCGTTACTGTACGAGGACTTCCGCCAGGAAAGGCCGTTCACGTCTGCGCGCATTTCGCGTGCTCCTCCGCCACCGACTCGATCAAGGCCAGGGATGCCTCCGGCGACAATGCGGCAGCCCTGGCAAGATCGTAAGACCTCCAGTGACAGCCAACCAGGGCCGGGTAGTCGAGCAACTGCCCTGCGTGGGGGCCCTCGGTGTAGGCCACATCGGGAGCGTCGGCGAACTGCATGATGCGCACATGCGCTCCCAGGGCCCCATGGGCACCCGCCGAGAACGGCACCACCTGGACGGTGATCCGATGCGCACGGACAAACGAGGCGATGCGCCGCAGCTGAGCGGCCATCACAGCATGCCCCCGACCGCCGTCCGCAGCACCGCCTCGTGCAGAACGACCCACAATTCAGGAGTAGCCGGGTCATCGAGGAGTTGCGCCCGCTCTATGCGGGCTGCAACCAGGGCGTCGACGCGCTCCGCCAGGGCTGTGGGGCCGGCGGCCCGAATGACGGCGCGGGCATAGTCCGCTGTCTGGAGCAGCCCGGGGACCAGGGTGGGGGCATAGTCGTAGATGACCGTCGCCAGACGTTCCAGTTCAGCCGCCTCCGCGAAGTACTCGGCGTGCTTGGACTTGAACGCCCTGGCCAAGCGGGTGAAATAGTCCCCCGTGCCGAGCTCCCTGTCGATCACCTCGGCCAATTCGGGCCGCAGCCGCCGCGTGCCGCACTCCATCTGCCCGACGTACGACCCGCTCGTGAAGATCCGCTCACCCAGCCCCTCCTGGGTCAGCCCGGCCGCCTCGCGGTGCCGCCGCAACTCCTCGCGGGCGAACTCCCCCGGCGTCTCAGCGGCACCCTCGTCCTTCGGTTTGGCCATGAGCCAACTCCCCGCTTCCGCAGTCCCCTTGCTGCACGAAAAGAGTAGTCCCCGCCGGACCGGCACTTCAACGGAACGCATTCACGCGACTACGGAAGGCGACGCAAACGCCACCGCGCCCGCCATCCCTGGTCGGGGACATGGCGGGCGCGGTGTCGGAGTGCCGTACTTCGTTGTACGGACCGTATGAGGGGCCCGCCCCGCGAGGGGGCGGGGGTGCTGGCGGGTCGGGTCAGACCATCAGCGAGCGGTCCGTCGGCTTGACGGGGTACGGGAGGGCGCTCGTGCCCGTCAGGTAGCGGTCCACGCCGCGGGCGGCCGAGCGGCCCTCCGCGATGGCCCACACGATCAGGGACTGGCCGCGGCCCGCGTCGCCGGCGACGAAGACGCCGTCGGCGTCGGTGGCGTACGAGGCGTCGCGGGCGATGTTGCCCCGCTCGTCCAGGCTGACGCCGAACTGCTCGACCAGGCCGTTGGACTGGTCGGTGCCCGTGAAGCCCATCGCCAGGGTGACCAGCTGCGCGGGGAGGACGCGCTCGGTGCCGGGCTTCTGGACGAGCTTGCCGTCCTCGAAGGCGACCTCGACCAGGTGCAGGGCCTGGACGTTGCCGTCCTCGTCGCCCTCGAAGTGGGTGGTGGAGACGGAGTAGATCCGCTCGCCGCCCTCCTCGTGGGCCGAGGTGACCTTGTACAGCATCGGGAAGGTCGGCCACGGCATGGCCGCCGGGCGGTCCTCCGACGGGCGGGGCATGATCTCCAGCTGGGTGACCGACAGGGCGCCCTGGCGGTGGGCGGTGCCGACGCAGTCCGCGCCGGTGTCGCCGCCGCCGATGACGACCACGTGCTTGCCCTCGGCCGTGATGGGGGGCGCCACGAAGTCGCCCTCCTGGACCTTGTTCGCGAGCGGCAGGTACTCCATCGCGAAGTGGATGCCCTTGAGCTCGCGGCCCGGGACCGGGAGGTCGCGGGAGACCGTGGCGCCGGCGGCCACGACCACCGCGTCGAAGCGCTTGCGCAGGTCGGTCGCGGTGATGTCGCGGCCGACCTCGATGCCGGTGCGGAACTTGGTGCCCTCCGCGCGCATCTGCTCGATGCGGCGGTTGATGTGCACCTTCTCCATCTTGAACTCGGGGATGCCGTAGCGCAGCAGGCCGCCGATGCGGTCGGCGCGCTCGTACACGACCACGGTGTGGCCGGCCCGGGTCAGCTGCTGGGCGGCGGCCAGGCCGGCCGGGCCGGAGCCGATGACGGCCACGGTCTTGCCGGAGAGGCGCTCGGGGGCCTGCGGGGTGACGTCGCCGTTGTCCCAGGCCTGGTCGATGATCGAGACTTCGACGTTCTTGATCGTGACGGCCGGCTGGTTGATGCCGAGCACGCACGCCGACTCGCAGGGAGCCGGGCACAGGCGGCCGGTGAACTCCGGGAAGTTGTTCGTGGCGTGCAGGCGCTCGGCGGCGGCGGACCAGTCCTCGCGGTAGGCGTAGTCGTTCCACTCGGGGATCAGGTTCCCGAGCGGGCAGCCGTTGTGGCAGAACGGGATGCCGCAGTCCATGCAGCGGCCGGCCTGCTTGCTGATGATCGGGAGCAGCGAGCCCGGGACGTAGACCTCGTTCCAGTCCTTGACGCGCTCGGCGACGGGACGGGTGCAGGCGGTCTCGCGGGGGGTGGTGAGGAAGCCCTTCGGGTCAGCCATGGGTCGCCGCCTCCATCATCTTCTCGGTGGTCTCGGACTCGGAGAGTCCGGCCAGCTCGGCGGCGTCCTTGGCGGCGAGCACTGCCTTGTACGTGGTCGGGATGATCTTGCTGAAGCGGGCCGCGGCGGCGTCCCAGTCAGCCAGGAGCTTCGCGGCCACGGTCGAGCCGGTCTCCTCCTCGTGGCGGCGCACCACATCGTGCAGCCACTGCTTGTCGGCGTCCGAGGGGACCTCGACGGCCTCCGCGTTGCCGGAGTTGACCTGGCGGGGGTCGAGGTCGATGACGTACGCGACGCCGCCGGACATGCCCGCCGCGAAGTTGCGGCCGGTCTCGCCGAGGACGACGGCCGTGCCGCCGGTCATGTACTCGCAGCCGTGGTCGCCCACGCCCTCCGAGACGACCAGGGCGCCGGAGTTGCGGACGCAGAAGCGCTCGCCGGTGCGGCCGCGCAGGAACATCTCGCCGCCGGTGGCCCCGTAGCCGATGGTGTTGCCGGCGATGGTGGAGTACTCGGCGAGGTGGTCGGCGCCGCGGTCCGGGCGGACCACGATCCGGCCGCCGGAGAGGCCCTTGCCGACGTAGTCGTTGGCGTCGCCCTCCAGGCGCAGGGTGACGCCCTTGGGGAGGAAGGCGCCGAACGACTGGCCGGCCGAACCGGTGAAGGTCAGGTCGATGGTGTTGTCGGGCAGGCCCGCACCGCCGAACTTCTTGGTGACGTGGTGGCCGAGCATGGTGCCGACGGTCCGGTTGATGTTGCGGATCGCGACCTGGGCGCGGACCGGCTGGGCCGCCTCGGCGGTCTCGGCGTTCAGCGCGTCGGCGGCGAGCTCGATCAGCTCGTTGTCGAGGGCCTTCTCCAGACCGTGGTCCTGCTCGATCAGGGCGTGGCGGACGGCGCCCTCGGGCAGGGCCGGCACGTGGAAGAGGGGCTCGAGGTCGAGGCCCTGCGCCTTCCAGTGGCTGACGGCCTTGCTGGTGTCGAGGAGTTCGGCGTGGCCGACGGCCTCCTCTATGGTGCGGAAGCCCAGCTCGGCCAGGATCTCGCGGACCTCCTCGGCGATGAACTCGAAGAAGTTCACGACGAACTCGGGCTTGCCGGAGAAGCGGTCGCGCAGGACCGGGTTCTGGGTGGCGATGCCGACCGGGCAGGTGTCCAGGTGGCAGACGCGCATCATGACGCAGCCGGAGACGACGAGCGGCGCGGTCGCGAAACCGAACTCCTCGGCACCGAGCAGCGCGGCGATGACCACGTCGCGGCCGGTCTTGAGCTGGCCGTCGGTCTGGACGACGATGCGGTCGCGCAGGCCGTTGAGCAGCAGGGTCTGCTGGGTCTCGGCGAGGCCGAGTTCCCAGGGGCCGCCCGCGTGCTTGAGCGAGGTGAGCGGGGAGGCGCCGGTTCCGCCGTCGTGGCCGGAGATGAGGACGACGTCCGCGTGGGCCTTGGAGACGCCGGCCGCGACCGTTCCGACGCCGACCTCGGACACGAGCTTCACGTGGATGCGCGCGGCCGGGTTGGCGTTCTTGAGGTCGTGGATCAGCTGGGCCAGGTCCTCGATGGAGTAGATGTCGTGGTGCGGCGGCGGGGAGATCAGGCCGACGCCGGGGGTCGAGTGACGCGTCTTGGCGACCCACGGGTAGACCTTGTGGCCGGGCAGCTGGCCGCCCTCGCCGGGCTTGGCGCCCTGGGCCATCTTGATCTGGATGTCGTCCGCGTTGACCAGGTACTCGCTGGTGACGCCGAAGCGGCCCGAGGCGACCTGCTTGATCGCCGAGCGGCGCTCCGGGTCGTAGAGGCGGTCGGGGTCCTCGCCGCCCTCGCCGGTGTTGGACTTGGCGCCCAGCTGGTTCATGGCGATGGCGAGGGTTTCGTGCGCCTCCTTGGAGATGGAGCCGTACGACATGGCGCCGGTGGAGAAGCGCTTGACGATCTCGGAGACCGGCTCGACCTCGTCGATGGAGATCGACGGGCGGTCGGAATTGAAGCCGAAGAGGCCGCGGAGCGTCATCAGGCGCTCGGACTGCTCGTTCACCCGGTCCGTGTACTTGCGGAAGATGTCGTACCGGCGGTTGCGGGTGGCGTGCTGGAGGCGGAAGACCGTCTCCGGGTCGAACAGGTGCGGCTCGCCCTCGCGGCGCCACTGGTACTCGCCGCCGATCTCCAGGGCGCGGTGCGTGGCCGCGATGCCGGAGACGGGGTAGGCCTTGGCGTGGCGGGCGGCGACCTCCTTGGCGATGACGTCCAGGCCGGCGCCGCCGATCTTGGTGGCGGTGCCGCTGAAGTAGGTGCCGACGAACTCCTCGTCGAGGCCGATGGCCTCGAAGACCTGGGCGCCGCGGTAGGAGGCGACGGTGGAGATGCCCATCTTGGACATGACCTTCAGGACGCCCTTGCCGAGGGCGTAGATCAGGTTCTTGATGGCCTTCTCGGGCTCGATGCCCTCGATGAAGGTGCCGGCGCGCAGCAGGTCCTCGACGGACTCCATGGCCAGGTACGGGTTGACGGCCGCGGCGCCGTAGCCGATGAGCAGGGCGACGTGGTGGACCTCGCGGACGTCGCCGGCCTCGACCAGCAGGCCCACCTGGGTGCGCTGCTTGGTGGCGATGAGGTGGTGGTGCACGGCGGAGGTGAGCAGCAGCGACGGGATCGGCGCGTGCTCGGCGTCGGAGTGGCGGTCCGACAGGACGATCAGGCGGGCGCCGGCCGCGATGGCGGCGTCGGCCTCGGCGCGGATCTCCTCGATGCGGGCGGCGAGGGCTTCGCCGCCGCCGGAGACCCGGTAGAGGCCGGAGAGCGTGGCGGCCTTCATGCCGGGCATGTCGCCGTCGGCGTTGATGTGGATGAGCTTGGCCAGCTCGTCGTTGTCGATCACCGGGAAGGGCAGGGTGACGCTGCGGCAGGACGCGGCGGTCGGCTCCAGCAGGTTGGACTGCGGGCCGATCGAGGAGAGCAGCGAGGTGACGAGCTCCTCGCGGATGGCGTCCAGCGGCGGGTTGGTGACCTGCGCGAAGAGCTGGGTGAAGTAGTCGAAGAGCAGGCGCGGGCGCTCGGAGAGGGCCGCGATCGGGGAGTCGGTGCCCATGGAGCCGAGCGGCTCGCCGCCGGTGCGGGCCATGGGGGCGAGGATGACGCGCAGCTCTTCCTCGGTGTAGCCGAAGGTCTGCTGGCGGCGGGTGACCGAGGCGTGGGTGTGGACGATGTGCTCGCGCTCGGGCAGGTCGGTCAGCTCGATCTCGCCGGTCTCCAGCCAGTCCGCGTACGGGGCGGCGGAGGCGAGCTCGTCCTTGATCTCGTCGTCCTCGATGATCCGCTTCTGGGCGGTGTCGACGAGGAACATCTTGCCGGGCTGGAGGCGGCCCTTGCGGACGACCTTGGCCGGGTCGATGTCGAGGACGCCGACCTCGGAGCCGAGGACGACGAGGCCGTCGTCGGTGACCCAGTAGCGGCCGGGGCGCAGACCGTTGCGGTCGAGGACCGCGCCGACCTGGGTGCCGTCGGTGAAGGTGACGCAGGCGGGGCCGTCCCAGGGCTCCATCATCGTGGAGTGGTACTGGTAGAACGCGCGGCGGGCCGGGTCCATGGAGGTGTGGTTCTCCCACGCCTCCGGGATCATCATCAGCACGCTGTGCGGCAGCGAGCGGCCGCCGAGGTGGAGCAGCTCCAGGACCTCGTCGAAGGAGGCGGAGTCGGAGGCGTCCGGGGTGCAGATCGGGAAGATGCGGTCCAGGGCGGCCTCGCCGAAGGCGGAGGTGGCCAGCTGGGACTCGCGGGCCTTCATCCAGTTCCGGTTGCCCTTGACCGTGTTGATCTCGCCGTTGTGGGCGACGAAGCGGTACGGGTGGGCGAGCGGCCAGGACGGGAAGGTGTTCGTCGAGAACCGGGAGTGGACCAGGGCGAGCGCCGAGGCGAAGCGGCGGTCGGAGAGGTCCGGGAAGAAGGGCTCCAGCTGGCCGGTGGTCAGCATGCCCTTGTAGACGATGGTGCGGGCGGAGAGCGAGGGGAAGTAGACCCCGGCCTCGCGCTCGGCGCGCTTGCGCAGGACGAACGCCTTGCGGTCCAGCTCGATGCCGCTCGTGCCGTTGCTGAGAAACAGCTGGGAGAAGGCGGGCATCGTGGTGCGGGCGCCGTTGCCGAGCAGGTCGGGGGTGACCGGCACCTCGCGCCAGCCGAGGACCGTCAGGTCCTCCTCGGCGGCGATGGCCTCGATGCGCTCCACGGCGACGGCCTGTGCGGTGCCGTCGGCGGGGAGGAAGGCGATGCCGACGGCGTACGCGCCGGCCTCGGGGAGCTCGAATCCCGCGACCTCGCGCAGGAAGGCGTCCGGGACCTGGGACAGGATGCCCGCGCCGTCGCCGGAGTCCGGCTCGGAGCCGGTGGCGCCGCGGTGCTCGAGGTTCCGCAGGACGGTCAGGGCCTGCTCGACGAGTGTGTGGGTGGCCTCGCCGGTGAGGTTCGCCACGAATCCGACGCCACAGGCGTCCTTCTCGTTGCGCGGGTCGTACATGCCCTGCTGGGCGGGGCGACCGTCCATGGGCGACCAGGCGGTGGTGCTGGGGCCGGTCGCGGAGTGCGTGGATGCGGAACGCATCGGCTCTCCCGTCGTCGTCGTGGCAAATGTGCTGGCCGAGGGACGACGTTGGCCCTCTGCGAAAGTTCGTGCAGGCTACATGATGGCCTTGATCCCGAGAAGCGGATATCACATTCCAGCATGCGGACACTGCACGAGGCAGAAAGAAGGGACCTTCGGTGGGCTGCGGAGGGTGGAACGAGCTGGGGAGCTTTCCGCGTATACGGCTCGGGATGAAGGCCCCGGCGCGAAACGGGCATCTTTGCCCGACGCCCTGGTCTGATGCCCGGCGGCAACGGAAGTGAAACCACCGGATCGGAGACTACTTATGTTGCGTCCTGCATAGTGTCTCACTCCCGGGGCGTTCAGCCTATGGCGCCGCCGATCCAGGTTCCCAGGACGTACGTCACACCGGCCGCTGCACCACCCAGGACAAGCTGGCGCATACCGCTGTACCACCAGGACCGGGCCGTGACCCGCGCCACCACCGCGCCGCAGGCGAAGAGCCCGGCGAGCGCCAGCAGCACGGCCGGCCACAGGGCGGTCGCCCCGAGCAGGTAGGGCAGCACGGGCAGCAGCGCGCCCAGCGCGAAGGAGCCGAAGGACGATACGGCCGCCACCAGCGGCGAGGGCAGGTCGTCGGGGTCGATGCCGAGCTCCTCGCGGGCGTGGATCTCCAGCGCCTGCTCCGGATCGCGGGACAGCTGCATGGCGACCTCGCGGGCGAGGGCGGGCTCGACCCCGCGCGAGACGTAGAGCTCGGCGAGCTCCTCCATCTCGTCGACCGGGTGCTTGCGCAGCTGCTGGCGCTCCACGTCGAGCTCGGCGAGGACCAGCTCGCGCTGCGAGGCGACGGAGGTGTACTCGCCGGCCGCCATCGAGAAGGCGCCGGCGGCGAGACCGGCGAGGCCGGTGATGACGATGGTCGCCGGGGCCACCGCGCCGCCCGCCACGCCGGTCATCAGCGCGAGGTTGGAGACGAGCCCGTCCATGGCGCCGAAGACGGCCGGGCGCAGCCAACCGCCGTTGACGTCGCGGTGGGTGTGGTTGTCGCGGTGGGCGGTGTGCAGCGGCGCTTCGGTGTCGATGATGGACATGCGGCGTATCTCCCCTTTTCACATGACTTGGGTACGCGCAAGCGACGCGCAGCCGTGCCCTCCCCGGGCACTCCCCTGAACACCTCGAAACTACGCACGATTTGCGGCCGCCGCCAGCAAGGAAGGCCGTACTTACCTGGGCTTTCGCGGGTCGGCGACCGGGTGACGGGGGTGTTCGGGGGGCGTTTCGCGGCGAGCGACAAACCACATGGCGTGGCACAAATCCCCCAGGGGCTCATGATGGGTCCCCATCACGTGGGAGAGGCGCGCCATGGAGCTGGTCGCATGCAATCCGCAGGTCCTCCTCGAACGGGCCCGGGGCGCGCTGCTGGGCCTCGCGGTGGGTGACGCGCTGGGCGCCCCCGCGGAGAACATGAAGCCGTCGCAGATCCGCGCGCGGTGGGGCCGTATCGAGGGGTTCGTGTCGGAGGACCCGGCGGGCACGGACGACACCGAGTACGCCATCTTCTCCGGCCTGCTGCTGGCGCGCCACGGTTCGGCGCTGACCGTCGCGCACGTGGAACGGGCCTGGCACCACTGGATCGCCGACCTGGACGAGGGTCCGTTCCGCGGGGCCGGCTTCTCGGAGCGGGGCACGCTGGAGAACCTGCGCCGGGGCCTGGCCGCGCCCATCTCGGCGCAGCACCGGCACGCGTGGTCGGACGGGCTGGCGATGCGGGCGGCCCCGTTCGGGGTGTTCGCGGCGGGGCGCCCGGCGGAGGCGGCCCGCCTGGTCGCGATCGACGGCTCGGTCAGCCACGACGGGGAGGGCATCTACGGCGGCCAGGCCGTCGCCGCCGGAGTCGCGGCGGCGATGGCCGGGGGCTCCCCCGCGTCGGTCGTCTCGGCGGCCCTGTCGGTCATCCCGCCGGATTCCTGGACGGCCCGCTCCCTGCGGCGCGCGGTCACCGCCGCTCCGGGCGGGGAGCGGGCGGTGCGTTCGGCGGTGGTCATCGGCGGGTATCCGTGGACGGACCTGGCCCCGGAGGCGGTGGGCCTGGCCTTCGGGGCGTTCGCCGCCTGTGCGGGGGACTTCCCGTCCTCGGTCCTCACCGCGGTGAACATGGGCCGCGACGCCGACACCACGGCGGCGGTGGCGGGGGCCCTCTCGGGCGCCCTGTCGGGCGCCACGGCCATCCCCGCCGCCTGGTCCTCGGCGATCGGCCCGGTCCGCGGCAGCTGCCTGCCGTCGATGCGCGGCTACCACGTCCTGGACATCGCGGACCTCCTCACCCCGGAGCCCACACGATGACCCCACCGGCCGACCCCACCCCGCCGGCCCCCACCCCGGGCCCCGGCAGCACACCCCCGCGCCTGCGCCCCGCGCCCCTCACCACCACCGCGGCGGGGGTGGGCGGAGGGGCGGGCGTCGGAGGGGGCAGCCGGCCGGGGGCTGTCCTGGCGCCGGGACACGAGGCCACAGCCGCGGCCGCCGGGCCCGTGGCTCCGTCCCCCGGCGGGGGCGCCGCGGCGGGGGCCGCCCGGCGTGTCCTGGCACCGGGACACCGGGCCGGGGAGCCGGGCCCCGCCCCGCGCGGCGCCGGGGCCGGGGACGCGCCCGCGGCTGCCGTGGACACCCCGGCCGGTGACCGGGCGGGCAGCGGCGGAGTGGGAGAAGGTTTCGCCGCCCCGGCCGGAGTGGCCGACGGGGCACTGCCCGGCCCCGCAGCGGTGCCGGGACCGGCCCGCACGAACGGGACCCAGGCCGGATCCCGAGAGCTTGCCCGCACGGACCACACGCAGGCCGCGCCGCCGGAGGGGGCCCACGCGGCCCTCACCCCCGCCGCGCCGCCGGAGACGGCCCACGCGACCCTCGCCCCGGCCGCGCCGCCGGGGGCGGCCCACGCGGCCCTTGCCCCCGCCGGGCCACCCAGGCCCGAGTGCGGCCGCCGTGGGCCGGTCCCGTTGCCGGAGGCGGGGGGCGGCGGCCGGGGTGGGCTGCGCCGGATCGAGGGGCTGCTGCTCGGGCTCGCCGCCGGGGACGCGGCCGGGTGGCCCGCCGCGCGGCACCGGGCCAGCCGGATGCCCGAGTGGACCCGCCGGCTCACCCGCGAGCTCGACACCTTCGCCGAGCAGAACGCCACCACCACCCTCCCCGTCCCCATCGCCCTCAACCAGCCCCCCGAACCCCTGCGCCTGGGCCCCTCCGACGACGCCGAGTGGGCCGCCTTCGCCGCCGAGTCCGTGCTCACCGCCGCCGGCGCGCTGCTCAGCGACCTCTCCCGGTCCCGCCGTATGCGCGCCGCCCTCGACCTGGCCTGGAACGCCCTGGCCAGCGAGGTGGCCGCGGCGGCGGAACGGGCCCCCGAGGTCGAGTCCGCGGTGCTGCCGATGCGCGCACGGATCTCCGTACGGGCCGGCCTCGGCAACCTCGCCGCCGGGCTGCGCCCGCCCGCCACCGGCCACGACAACCCGCACTACTTCGACGACGCCGCCTGCGTCCGCGCCTGCGTGCTCGCCGTCGTCCACCCCGGCGACCCCCACGCCGCCGCCGAACTCGCCGAGTTCGACGCCCGCTACACCCAGGACGGGGACGGCGTCCACGGCGCCCGCGCCATGGCCGCCGCCGTCGCCGTCGCCCTCGCCGGGGCGGACACCCGCGCCGCCGTCGACGCCGCCCTGGAACAGCTGCCCGCCGCCACCGAGATCGGCCGCAACGCCCGGCACGCCGTCAAGCTCGCCCGTACCGACGGCGAGGGCGCCTTCGCCCTCGTCCCGCTCCTGGAACACCAGATCGTGGACCACGTCTACAGCTACGGCATCGCCGCCGCCGAGACCGTCCCCGTCGCCCTGGCCCTGGCCACCGCGGCCCGCGGCCGGGTCGCCGAAGCCGTACCGGCCGCCGCCTGCCTCTCCCGGGTCGCCGACTCCGCCCCCGCCCTCGCCGGCGCCCTCACCGGCGCCCTCGGCGGCGGCGACTGCCTGCCCGCCGCCTGGCGCGAGGCCTGCCGCGTCCTGTCCGGCTGCGCGCTGCCCCGCCTGGCCGGGACCGACCTGGTCGAGCTCGCCGCGCTCCTCGCCCGTACGGAACTCACCGCACCGACACACAAGGGATGATTCGAACATGACGTTCACGCTGGAGGACCGGATCACCGGCTCCCTCGTCGGCGCCGCCGTCGGCGACGCCCTCGGCGGCCCGGTGGAGGGCTGGTCCCCCGAGCAGATCGCCGAACGGCACGGCGGCCGCGTGCACGGCGTCGTGGGCCCCTGGTACGAGGACTGGCGCACCGCCCGCCCCATCGCGCCGTACCACAAGGGCGACGGGCACGTCACCGACGACACCCTCATGACGCACGCGCTGGTACGGGTCTACGCGACCGTACGGGACCACCTGGACGCGTACGCGATCGCCGAGCACCTCGTCCCCGACCTGATGTCCGTACCGCGCTGGATCCCCGAGCTGGAGGCCGAAGCCCTGCCGTTGCAGCGGGTGTTCCTCGCGGAGAAGTGGATCGTGACGCGGCTGCACTACGCGCACGCCGACCCCCGCGAGGCCGGCACCGGCAACATCGTCAACTGCGGTGCGGCGATGTACATGGCGCCGGTCGGACTGGTCAACGCGGGCAACCCGCAGGGCGCTTACGCCGAGGCGCTGGACATCGCGGGCGCCCACCAGTCCTCGTACGGACGGGAGGCGGCCGGGGTCTTCGCGGCGGCCGTGGCGGCGGCGTGCCTGCCGGGGGCGACGGCCGCGTCGGTGGTGGAGACCGCACTGGACCTGGCCAAGGACGGCACCCGGGCCGCCATCGCGGCGGTACGGGAAGCGGCCCTGCGCCACCGGGACTTCGAGTCCGCGCTCGGGCCGCTGCGGGAGGCAGTGGCCCCGTACGACTCGGTCGGCCCGGACTACCGCGCGCCGTCGCTCGGCGCCCGGCGGCCGTCGCGGCTGCACTCCGTCGAGGAGCTGCCGATCGCCCTCGGCATGCTGCTGGTCGCGGACGGCGGGTACGAGACGGCGGTGCTCGGGGCCGTCAACTACGGGCGGGACTGCGACTCCACGGCCGGCATGGCGGGGGCGATCGCGGGGGCGCTGGGCGGGGCGGGGGCGGTCCCGGAAGGCTGGGCCAAGCGGGTCGCCGAGGCCAGCCGCCTGGACCTGCACGCCCCCGCGACGGCCCTGGCCGCCGTGGCCCGCGAGGTCTTCACCCGCGACCGCGACCGCCGCCGCGCCCACGAGACGGCGTTCACGGCCCTGGCGTCCCCCCGATGACCGGGCGCCCCGCCAGACGTCCGGCCCCGCCGGCCGGTGCCACCCGCGCGCAGCCGGACGCCCCCCGGTGGGCCGCGGCCCGGCGCACCCCGGCGGGGACCGGCGTGCGCACCGAAGGCCCCGCGGCGGCACCCGGGGCGGAACTCGTACGGCTGACCTGGGCGCAGCCCGAGGACCTGGTCGGGCACGAGCTGCGGCAGGCCGCCGAGGACGGCCGGGAC
Organism: Streptomyces sp. 3211.6; assembly: GCF_003634815.1. NCBI lineage: Bacteria > Bacillati > Actinomycetota > Actinomycetes > Kitasatosporales > Streptomycetaceae > Streptomyces > Streptomyces sp. 3211.6. Next base: position 2,312,210 of record NZ_RBXC01000001.1, read on the forward strand.
GCCGGGCCGCTCCTGCGGGCCTGGCTGGCGGCGGGCGGCCACCCGGTCCCCGCCCGGGCCGGGGCCTCCCCCACCCCGGCCGGGCCGCAACTGCGCGCCCTCGCCACCCGCCTCCTGGACGAACTCGCGGCCCTCCCGGTCCCGTCGGCCGCCGACGAGCCCACGTCCTGGCCCGCCATCCGCGCAACCTGGCCCCCCGCCACGGGCGACCGAAACGCGTCCGCACCCGCCGCCGCGCCCCACCGCCCGGCAGGCACAGAATCCCGACACCCCACCGCAGGCACGCACCCTCAACCGGCCGCCGCAGCCATGCCAGGACCCGCCCCGGCCCCCGGCCCGCACACCCGGCCCCAACCCGCACCGACCGGCCAGACCGCCGCACCGGCGGAGCCGACCCCGCCGACCAGCACGGCCGACACCACGGGGCCCGGGCGACCCGCCCGGCCAGAGGCCGTGCCGGCCGGGGCGGAGACCCCCGCAGGGCCGGGGCGCGGCCACGCCCCGGACCGGGGCCCCGGCCCGCACACCCGGCCCCAACCCGCACCGACCGGCCAGACCGCCGCACCGGCGGAGCCGACCCCGCCGACCAGCACGGCCGACACCACGGGGCCCGGGCGACCCGCCCGGCCAGAGGCCGTGCCGACCGGGGCGGAGACCCCCGCAGGGCCGGGGCGCGGCCACGCCCCGGACCGGGGTCCCGGTCCGTGCGCCCGGACCGGCGCCGGGCCGGGCGGCCAGGCCGCGGCGACCGCCTGTTTTCGTACCCGGCCGCGGGGCGCGGCCGCGGCGGAGCCCGGCGAGGGGGCCGGGGCCGTCGATCCGCTCCTGTGTGCCCGGCTGGAGGCCGCCTGGCTGGGGCGGGCCGTCGGGTGCGTCCTGGGGAAGCCCGTCGAGAAGCTGCCGCTCGACGGGATCCGGGCCCTGGCCCGGGCCGCCGGGAACTGGCCGCTCGACGACTGGTTCACCGCCCGCGGCGTCCCCGCGGAGCTCCTGGCCGCCTACCCGTGGAACCGCCGCTCCGCCGCCACCTCCCTCGCCGAGAACATCGACGGCACGCCCGAGGACGACGACCTGAACCACCCCCTCCTCGGCCTGCTCCTCCTCCAGCGGCACGGCAGGCGCTTCACCACCGCCGACCTCGGCCGCCTCTGGCTCGACGAGCTCCCCGCCGGCCGGGCCTTCACCGCCGAACGGATCGCGTACCGCAACCTGCTCCTCGGCCTGGAGCCCCCGCTCACCGCGACCCACCACAACCCCTTCCGCGAGTGGATCGGCGCCCTGATCCGCGCCGACGTCCACGGCTGGACCAACCCCGGCGACCCGGCCGCCGCCGCCGAGCAGGCCTGGCGGGACGCCGTCCTCAGCCACACCTCCACCGGCGTCCACGCCGCCCTCTTCGCCGCCGCCACCCTCGCGGAGGCGGCCTCCGGCCGGGCCGACGTGCACGGCGCCCTGCGGGCCGGGCTGGCCGTCGTACCGCCCCGCTCCCGCCTCGCGGAAGCCGTCCGCTTCGGGATCCGCACCGCCCGCGCGGAGGCCGGCTTCGAGCGGGTCGTGGACCTGCTGCACGCCCGTTACGGCGGCTACCACTGGGTGCACGCCCTGCCCAACACCGCCCTGATCGCCGCTGCCCTCACCCACGCCGACGGGGACTTCACCCGTTCCGTGTGCGGCGCGGTGTCCGGCGGCTGGGACACCGACTCCAACGGGGCCACCGCCGGCTCCGTCGCCGGGCTGCTGGCCGGCTCCGCCGACCGGATCCCCGAGCGGTGGACCGCGCCGCTGGGGAACCGCCTCTCCACCACCGTCGCCGGTTTCGACGGCGTCGGCTTCGACACCCTCGCCCGTCTCACCGCCCAGGAGGCAGCCCGACCATGACGGCCATCGCCGTGCTCGGCAGTACCAACATGGACCTCGTCGCCTACGTCCCCAAGGCCCCGCACCCCGGGGAGACCGTCACCGGACGGGAGTTCCGCACCGTTCCCGGCGGCAAGGGGGCCAACCAGGCGGTGGCCGCCGCCCGCCTCGGCGGGCAGGTGGTGATGATCGGCGCCGTCGGCGCGGACGAGTTCGGCGTCCGGCTGCGGGCGGCCCTCGCCGGGGCGGGGGTGGAGACCGCCGCCCTGCGCACCGTCGAGGGGGCCAGCGGCACCGCCCACATCACCGTGGACGACGAGGGGGCGAACAGCATCATCGTGATCCCCGGCGCCAACGGCCGCGTCACCGGCCTGGAGCCGGGCGACGACTCGCGCATCGGCGCCGCCGACTGCCTGCTGCTCCAGCTCGAACTCCCCCTGGAGGCCGTCCTCGCCGGCGCCCGCGCCGCCCGCGCCCACGGGGTGCGCACGGTCCTCACCCCGGCCCCGGTGCGGCCCCTGCCGCCCGAACTCCTCGCCGCCACCGACCTGCTGGTCCCCAACGAGCACGAGGCCGCCGCCCTGACCGGGCTGACCGACCCGCACCGGGCCGCGGAGGTGCTGCTGCGGGAGGTACCGGAGGTGGTGATCACCCTGGGGGCGGCGGGCTGCCTCCACGCGGCCCGGGGGCGTGAGCCGCTGACCGTGCCGGCGCCCCGGGTGCGGGCCGTGGACACCACCGCCGCCGGTGACACCTTCGTGGGGGCGCTCGCGGTGGCCCTCGGGGAGGGCCGGCCGGTGCCGGAGGCGCTGCGCTGGGCCTCGGTGGCGGCGTCCCTCTCGGTGCAGCGGCCGGGGGCGCAGTCCTCGATGCCGACGCGCACGGAGACGGATGCCGCCGCCGCCCTGGCCGGGCCCCCGGGGGCGGAGCCCGGCCTCCCCCCGGGGGACCCCTCATGACCCCGGCCGGCCCGGACCCGGACCCGGATCCCGGCCCGGCCCCCGCCCCCGGACCGGCCCCCGCCCCCGGCCCGGGTTCCGGACCCCTCGCCGGGCTGCGGGTGCTGGACCTGGCCACCCTGTTCGCCGGGCCCCTCGCCGCCACCCTGCTCGGGGACTTCGGGGCCGAGGTGGTGAAGGTCGAGCACCCCGGGCGGCCCGACCCCTCGCGCGGGCACGGCCCCGCCAAGGACGGGATCGGGCTGTGGTGGAAGCTGCTCGGGCGGAACAAGCGGACGATCACCCTCGACCTGTCCACCCCCGGCGGCCGGGACACCCTGCTGCGGCTGGCCGCCACCGCCGACGTCGTGGTCGAGAACTTCCGCCCGGGCACCCTGGAGAGGTGGGGCCTGGGCTGGCCCGAGCTGTCGGCCGCCAACCCCCGCCTCGTCCTGGCCCGGGTCACGGCCTTCGGCCAGCAGGGCCCGTACGCCCGCCGGCCCGGCTTCGGCACCCTCGCGGAGGCCATGAGCGGCTTCGCCGCGATCACCGGCGAGCCGGACGGCCCGCCGACCCTGCCACCGTTCGGCCTCGCCGACTCCATCGCCGCCCTGACCTGCGCGTACGCCGTGATGACCGCGCTCGCCGGCCGGGGGCTGACCGGACACGGCCAGGTGGTGGACCTGGCGATCATCGAGCCGATCCTGACCGTGCTGGGCCCGCATCCGCTCTGGTACGACCAGCTCGGCTACGTCCAGCCCCGCACCGGCAACCGTTCCGCGAACAACGCCCCTCGCAACACCTACCGCAGTGCGGACGGCCGCTGGCTGGCGGTGTCCGCGTCGGCGCAGTCCGTCGCCGGGCGGGTGGTCCGCCTGGTCGGGCGGCCCGAGCTGGCCGACGAGCCCTGGTTCGCCACCGGCGCCGGCCGGGCCGCGCACACGCACGTCCTCGACGAGGCGGTCGGCGGCTGGATCGGCCGCCACAAGGCGGAGGAGGTGGTCACGGCCTTCGAGGAGGCAGAGGCGGCCGTCGCCCTGGTCTACGACGTACGGGACGTGCTCGCCGACCCGCAGTTCGCGGCCCTCGGCACGGTCACCGAGGTCGAGGACCCCGAACTCGGCCTGCTGCGGATGCAGAACGTCCTCTTCCGGTTGTCGGAGACCCCCGGCGGGATCCGCTGGGCGGGCCGCCCGCACGGCGCGGACACCGAAGCCGTCCTGACCGAACTCGGCCTGACCCGGGCCGAGATCACCGCTCTGCGCACGGAGGGTGCGTTGTGATCCTGACCTGGCTTTACGCACCCGGGGACCGCCCTGCGGTGGTGGAGAAGGCCCTGCGCTGCGGGGCGGACGCCGTGATCGTGGACCTGGAGGACTCGGTGTCGGCCTCCCGCAAGGAGTACGCCCGCGCCGCCACCGCCGAGCTCCTCGCCGAACGCCCGCCGGTGCCGGTACACGTCCGGGTGAACGCCCTGGGTTCCCCCTGGGCCGGGGCCGATCTCACGGCACTGGCCCGCCTGCGCGGGCTGGCGGGGCTGCGGCTGCCGAAGGTCGACGCCCCGGAGCAGATCGTCCGCGTCGCGGACCGGACGGGCGGGGTGCCGCTGTACGCGCTGCTGGAGTCCGCGCTGGGGGTGGAGCGGGCGTACGACATCGCCCGCGCGCACCCTTCCCTGCAGGGGCTGACCCTGGGTGAGGCGGACCTCTGCGCGGACCTCGGGGTGTGTGCGGAGGGCGGGCTCGACTGGCCGCGCTCCAGGGTGGTCGTGGCCGCCCGGGCCGCCGGGCTGGTGCCGCCGGCGCAGTCGGTGTTCCCGGACATCCGGGACCTGGAGGCACTGGCCGCGTCCTGCGCGCGGGGGCGTTCGCTGGGGTTCCTGGGGCGGGCGGCGATCCACCCCCGGCAGCTGCCGGTGATCGAGCGGGCGTTCCTTCCGCGGCCGGAGGAGGTCACCGCGGCGCAGGAGGTCGTCACGGCGGCCCGGGCCGCGCCCGGTGCCCTGGCCCTCCCGGACGGCCGCTTCATCGACCCCGCGGTCGTGGCGGCCGCCCACCGCACCCTCTCCCTGTCCCAGCGCCCCCGCTGACCCCCCACCCGGCCCGGCCTGGCCCCCTTGCCCGGCACCGCCCGCCCCACATGTCCCGGGCCCGACCTGGCACGCCTCCTGCCCGGCCCGGGCGGCCCCGGGGCCCTCGCGCTCCCCGACGGCCGCTTCATCGACCCCGCGGTCGTGGCGGCCGCCCACCGCACCCTCTCCCTGTCCCAGCGCCCCCGCTGACCCCCCACCCGGCCCGGCCTGGCCCCCTTGCCCGGCACGGCCCGCCCCCGCAGGGCCCCGATCGGCGCGGGCCGACCGCGGCCCTGCGGGGCTGGTCCCCTACCCGCCCTTCCACCGTTCCCAGGAGCGCCGCCCCTGACCTCCAGCTACCGCTGGGAGGCGCCGGCGGGGCTGGAGCGTTCCGGGGCTCCCGCCCCGGACCCCGTGCCAGGCGCTGCACGCCCAGGGCGCTCAAGCGCCGCGCGGGCTGGAATTTCGCTGCGCGAAATCCGGCCGCGGTAACGCCGCAGCCGACGGACCGGCCGCGCCGAATCCAGCCCCGCCGGCGTTTGAGGCGCTGGGGGAGGGTCTGGGGGCGGAGCCCCCCCCGGACGGAGCCTGGGGGAGGGTAGGGGACCTCCGCCCCGCGCAGCGGCACCCCGCACCCCGCAACTGCCACCCGGCACGCCGAAGGGGGCGCCGCACCTGGTGCGGCGCCCCCTTCGGGCGGGTCGTCAGCTCTTGTCGGGCTCCGGGCCCGCGTCCGCGCCGGCCTTGGTCAGCCCGACCGGCTTCACGTCGGCCTTGTCGTCTCCCGGTCCCGCAGCGGCACCGGCGGCGCCCTCCGGCGTCGCCGCCTCAGCCCCGGCGGCGGCGTCGGACTTCGCAACCTCAGCCCCCGCGAGGGCAACCGGCTTCGCAGCCCCAGCCCCGGCGGCGGCCTCCGGCTTCGCGTCCCCGGCTCCGGCCTCCGCGCCCGCAGCCCCGGCGGCGGCCTCCGGCTTCGCGTCTTCCGCCCCGGCAGCGTCCGGCTTCGCCTCGGCGGCCCCGGCCTGCGCAGCAGCCGGGGTCTCGTCCCCAGAACCCCCGGCGCCCCCGGCAGGTTCCGGCTCCACGACCGTCTCCCGCCCCGGCCGCAGCTTCGCGGAGAGGACGAAGTAGACGACCGCGAGGACGAAGACCACGATGGCCGTCCACACGTTCAGACGGAGGCCCAGGATGTGGTGCGCCTCGTCGACCCGCATGTACTCGATCCAGACCCGCCCCGAGCAGTACGCCGCCACGTACAGGGCGAAGGCCCGCCCGTGCCCGAGCTTGAAACGGCGGTCGGCCCAGATGACCAGGGCGGCGACGCCCAGGCACCACAGGGACTCGTACAGGAAGGTCGGGTGGTAGAGGCCGGCGACCCGGTTCGGGCCCTCGCTGATCTTCAGCGCCCACGGCAGATCGGTAGGGCGCCCGTACAGCTCCTGGTTGAACCAGTTGCCCCAGCGGCCGAAGGCCTGGGCGACGGCGATGCCGGGGGCCAGGGCGTCGGCCCAGGCGGGCAGCGGGATGCCGCGCAGCCGGCAGCCGATCCAGGCTCCCACCGCGCCGAGCGCGATCGCGCCCCAGATACCGAGGCCGCCCTCCCAGATCTTGAAGGCGTCGACCCAGTCCCGGCCTTCGCCGAAGTAGAGCTGGTAGTCGGTGATCACGTGGTAGAGGCGACCGCCGACCAGGCCGAACGGCACCGCCCACACGGCGATGTCCGCGACCGTGCCCGGCTTTCCGCCGCGCGCGATCCACCGCTTGTTGCCGAGCCAGACGGCGACGAAGACGCCGATGATGATGCAGAACGCGTAGCCGCGGAGCGGGATCGGTCCGAGATGGATCACGCCGGTCGACGGACTGGGGATGTAAGCAAGGGTCATGGCAAGGCTGACGCTACCCTGCCGGGCGGTGGCCACCGCAACCCGCCCGGCAAGCTGAAACCAAAACCACACACGGCCTTCGCCGCGCCTCAGTCCTCCGTAGTCTCCTTGGACACCGTCTTCGAGCCGGGCGAAGAGACCGAAGCACCCGAAGAGCCCGAAGAGCCCGATGTACCCGAAGAGCCCGACGAGCGCGTGGTGCCCGACTTCGCCGTCGAGCCGGACTTCCCGGAGGAGGAGGCCGAAGGGGACGCCGACGCCGAGGCGGAAGCCGACGGCTTCGGGGTCACGCCGGCGTTGGCCTCGACCTTTTCCTTCAGCTTCTGCGGGGTCAGCGGGTTGGCCTGGTCTCCGAAGATGTCCTTGCCGTCGAGCAGGACGGTCGGCGTCCCCTTGAACTTTCCGGCGCGGAAGGCCTCGTGCGACTTGGCGACCCAGCTGTTGTGGGTGCCGTTCTCCACGCAGGAGCGGAAGGCGGGGGTGTCGAGTCCACCGACTTTCCCGGACAGTTCCAGAAGCTTGGCGTTCTTGCTGTAGGCGTCGTCCGTCTCCTGCGGCTGGTTCACGAAGAGCACGTCGTGGTACGCGCCGAACTTGCCGGCGTCCTGCGCGCAGGCCGCCGCATTCGCCGCGTTCAGCGAGCCGGTGCCGCGCATGTTGCCGTCGATGAGGGTCACCAGGTGGTACTCGATCTTGAGCAGCCCCCTGTTCTCCAGGTCGTGGAGGGTGTCCCGGTAGTTGTCCTCGAAGGCCTTGCAGGCGGGGCAGCGGAAGTCCTCCCAGACCGTGAGGGTGGACTTGGCGCCGTCCTTGCCGGTCTGGATGGCGAGCGCGTCCTTGCCGGTGGCGCCCGAGGGCGCCGCGACGGGTCCCTTGGCGGTCTTGTCGCCCTTGCCGGTGTTGGCCGCGATCACGCCGACGACGGCGGCCAGGCCGAGGACGCCGACCACCGCCCCGCCGACCACGAGGGCGCGCCTGCGCTTGTCCTTCTTCTTCTGCTGCTCGCGCTCCGCCTGGAGTCGCTCCCGGGCCGATCGTTTCGTCACATCGCGGTTCGCACCGTCGTTCTTCTCGCTCACGTTCCGCCAAACGAAGCAGGGAGGCACTCGCGTGCCTCCCTGCTCCCGATTCCACCCGATCGGGCTACAGAACCCCGGTAAGGGCCCGCCCGGCGTCAGGACCTGCGTACGCCTTCCGCCAGGTCGCCCGCCAGCGCCCGCACGGCCTCCAGGCCCGCGGGCAGGTCCGGGGCGTCCAGCAGCAGCTTGACGAAGGCCGAGCCGACGATCACACCGTCGGCGAAGCCCGCGACCTGCTTGGCCTGCGCGGCGTTGGAGACGCCCAGGCCGACGCAGACCGGCAGCTCGGTCGTGGCGCGGGTGCGGCGGACCAGTTCCTGGGCCTCCTGGCCGACCGACTCGCGGGTGCCGGTGACCCCCATGAGGGAGGCGGCGTAGACGAAGCCGGAGCCGGCCGCGGTGATGGTGGCCAGGCGCTCGTCCTTGCTGCTGGGGGCCACGACGAAGACGGTCGCCAGACCGTGCTTGGCCGCGTTCTCGCGCCACAGGGCGGACTCCTGGACCGGCAGGTCGGGCAGGATGCAGCCCGCGCCGCCCGCCGCGGCCAGCTCGGCGGTGAACCGCTCGACGCCGTAGCGGTCGATGGGGTTCCAGTACGTCATGACCAGGATCGGGACCCCGGTGGCCTCGTAGGCCTCGCGCACGGTGCGCATCACGTCGGCGATCTTGACGCCGCCGCGCAGGGCGATGTCGTCGGCGGTCTGGATGACGGCGCCGTCCAGGACCGGGTCGCTGTGCGGCAGGCCGATCTCGACCACGTCGGCTCCGCCGGCGATGACGGCCTTGACGGCCTCGATGCCGCCGTCCACGGTCGGGAACCCGGCCGGGAGGTACGCGACGAGGGCGGCGCGGTCCTCGGACTTGGCCTTGGCGAGGGTCGAGGCCAGCAGTTCCAGGTTTCCGGTGCTCACTTGTTCTCCCCCTCGGGCTCCGTGCCGTCGTACAGCCCGAAGTAGCGGGCCGCCGTGTCCATGTCCTTGTCGCCGCGGCCGGACAGGTTGACCACGATCAGGCCGTCGGGGCCCAGTTCCTTGCCCAGGTCGAGGGCGCCCGCGAGGGCGTGGGCCGACTCGATCGCCGGGATGATGCCCTCGGTGCGCGACAGCAGGCGCAGGGCCTGCATGGCCGCGTCGTCGGTGACGGCGCGGTACTCGCCGCGGCCGCTGTCCTTGAGGTAGGAGTGCTCGGGGCCGATGCCGGGGTAGTCCAGGCCGGCGGAGATGGAGTAGGGCTCGGTGATCTGGCCCTCCTCGTCCTGGAGGACGTAGGAGCGGGAGCCGTGCAGGATGCCGGGCTCGCCCGCGGTCAGGGTGGCCGCGTGCTCGCCGGTCTCGACGCCGTGCCCGGCGGGCTCGAAGCCGACGAGGCGGACATCGGCGTCGGGGATGAAGGCGTGGAAGAGCCCGATGGCGTTGGAGCCGCCGCCGACGCAGGCGGCGACGGCGTCGGGGAGGCGCCCGGCGCGCTCCAGGATCTGGCGGCGGGCCTCGACGCCGATGACCCGGTGGAAGTCGCGGACCATGGCCGGGAAGGGGTGCGGGCCGGCGACGGTGCCGAAGAGGTAGTGGGTGCGGTCCACATTGGCGACCCAGTCGCGGAAGGCCTCGTTGATGGCGTCCTTGAGGGTCCGGGAGCCGGACTTCACGGCGATGACCTCGGCGCCGAGCATGCGCATGCGGGCGACGTTCAGCGCCTGGCGCTGGGTGTCGATCTCACCCATGTAGATGGTGCACTCGAGGCCGAAGAGGGCGCAGGCGGTGGCGGTGGCGACGCCGTGCTGGCCGGCGCCGGTCTCGGCGATGACGCGGGTCTTGCCCATGCGCTTGGTGAGCAGCGCCTGGCCCAGCACGTTGTTGATCTTGTGCGAGCCGGTGTGGTTGAGGTCCTCGCGCTTGAGGAAGATCCGGGCGCCGCCGGCGTGCTCGGCGAAGCGGGGGACCTCGGTCAGGGCGCTGGGACGGCCCGTGTAGTTGACCATGAGGTCGTTGAGCTCGGCGGCGAAGGCGGGGTCGCCCTTGGCCTTCTCGTACTCGACGGCGACCTCGTCCACGGCGGCGACGAGGGCCTCCGGGATGAACTTGCCGCCGAAGTCGCCGAAGTAGCCCTCGGCGTTGGGGACGGAGCCTTCCGGGTCCGGGATGAAGAACGAGCTGGTGGACATGCCACTACTCCTACGTGGTGCGGTATGCGGTGCCGACGGGTGGCTGGGATGCACCGTATTGCGCCGTCGGTCCGTCGCCCGCGCACCCCGCTGGAGGGGGTGGGGGTACGGACGGAGCGGTCCTCGCCGGGAGCCGTCGGGCGGCTCGGGCGCGGGACCGTACGCGGCCTGCCGCGCCCGGTGCCTGGGGCTACCGGGCGGGCGGGACCGTCGTCACGACGCGGCTCCGCCGCGCCATCGCATGCCGTTGACCTGACCGGGCTCGGAGCCGATCACGTAGCGCACCCGCCGCCCGTGGACGCGCCGGGCCGGGGCGCGGCAGCCGCGGGGGCGGCAGCCGCGCGCCAGGGGCGCGTGCGCCGTCGGCACGCCGGCCGGGCCGTGGCCCGGGCGGGTGCGGACGGAGGGGCGGGAGGGGGCCATGGGAGGGGTCAGCTCCGCCCGTGGCGCAGGGCGGGGTGGGCGCCGGCGGCGACGAGGTCGGCCACGGCCGCCTTCGGGTCGCGTCCGGTGACCAGGGACTCGCCGACGAGGACGGCGTCGGCGCCCTCGTTGGCGTAGGCGATCAGGTCGTGGGGTCCGCGGACCCCGGATTCGGCGACCTTCACGATGTGGGGCGGGATCTCTCCGACGACGCGCTCGAAGGTGGAGCGGTCGACCTTGAGGTCCTTGAGGTTGCGTGCGTTGACGCCGATGATCTTGGCACCGGCGGCGACGGCCCGCTCGATCTCCTCCTCGTCGTGGACCTCCACGAGCGGGGTGAGGCCGATGGACTCGGCCCGCTCGATGAGGGAGACGAGGGCTTCCTGGTCCAGCGCCGCCACGATCAGCAGCACGAGGTCGGCGCCGTAGGCGCGGGCCTCCCACAGCTGGTACGCCGTGACGATGAAGTCCTTGCGCAGGATCGGGACGTCGACGCGGGCGCGGACGGCCTCCAGGTCGGCCAGCGAGCCGCCGAAACGGCGCTGCTCGGTGAGGACGGAGATGACCGCCGCACCGCCCGCCTCGTAGTCGGCGGCGAGCCCGGCCGGGTCTGCGATCGCGGCCAGCGCGCCCTTGGAGGGGCTGGAGCGCTTGACCTCGCAGATCACCTTGACGCCGTCGCCGCGCAGGGCTGCGACGCCGTCCTTGGCCTGGGGCGCCTTGGCGGCACGCTCCTTGAGCTCGTCGAGGCTCACGCGGGCCTGCCGTTCGGCAAGGTCTTCGCGGACCCCTTCGATGATCTCGTCGAGCACACTCACGCGAGCGGCCCCCTTCCGGGTCGATGACGTTCGGCCGCCTTGCGGACACGTACCACTGCAAGGTCAGCAATCAAATGGTATCCGCAGGTCGCCACGGCCTCCGCACGGAGTTCGCGGCGTCCCAGGGTCTGGACACTCGGAATATGGGGTTCCTCCAGCCCCTCCCCCGGCCCCGCAAGGGCTCAGGGGGCCAAAGCGGAACCGATCGGTAGGTTCCGGACGATCGTGAAAGCCAGCGCCAGCGTCCCCACCACCCACCACCAGGCGGGCCCCAGGACGATCCGGGGCACGGGACCGCCGCGGAAGGCCCGTACCAGCCACAGCGCCGTGAACCCCGCGAAGACGAGGTAGCCGGCGACGGCCAGGGCGTTGTCCCCGAGGGCCGTGACCAGGTCCCCCCGGGCGAAGGCGTGCGCGCTGCGCAGCCCGCCGCAGCCGGGGCACAGGACGCCGGTCAGCCGGAACAGCGGGCAGACCGGGTAGTGGCCGGGCTGGTTGGGGTCCACGGCGCCCACGTACGCGAAGGCGGCCACGGCCCCGGCCAGGGTGAGCACCGGAGCGGCCGACCGCCGCGCCCGGGACGCCCCCGCGGGGGCCGGAACCGGCTGCGGGCCCTGCCGGGCCGGGCCGGGGGGAGTGCAGGAGGCGTCCACCCGCTGATTCTCTCCGCTCATGACGGAAGGCGCAGCCCGGCCGGGCCACGCCTTCCGTACGCCAGGGACTCGGCTCAGGCCTTCGCGGCGAGCTGCTTGGCGGCGATGACCTCGGCGAGGTCCTCGTGAGCCGGCTTCGGCATGCCCATGCCCGCGGCCTTCATCGCGAGGCCGACGACACCGCCGAGGGCGACGACGCCGATGCCCGCCCAGAACCCGACCGGGTTCGCGATCACCATGAAGGCGCCGGCGACGCAGAAACCGATGAAGGAAATGACGACACCGGTCCAGGCGGCCGGGGTGTGTCCGTGGCTCGTGCCCGCCATGAGTTGCTCCTCGTTGATCTGTCGGGCGTGACGTCTCGCACGCTCGATGTCATTGTCCCGCACGTGGCGTGCGGATTCCCCAGCGGGTGGCCCGTTCCAGGGGGTGCCGTGCGCGCCCGGCGCGGCCGGGCCTCAGCCGGTGGGGTCCTCGCCCCGGTCCAGAGCCTTCCACAGGTCCTCCGGCCGGTCCGGGTCCACCGCCGCGGGCGTACGCCGCCGGGGGCTGCCGTCGCGCTCGTAGCGGCCTCCCATCGCGGGCCAGTTGCGGCCGAAGCGCAGCGCCAGCAGCCCGGCGAGCAGGATCAGGGCCGCGCCCGCGGCCGTGATGTAGGGCCAGGCCGTATGGCTGAGCTCCACCACCCGTGCGGCGGTGTCGGCGGTCGCGACGGCGGCCCGCTCGTCCAGCGCCCTGCGGTCGTCGGCGGCGGCCACGGCCGACAGCGCGGCGCCCAGGCCGCTCAGCGCGAGCAGCGCCGAGACCAGCAGCCGCCCCCGGCCCCGTACGGCGAACACCGCGACCAGGGCCGCGAGGCCGACGATGGCCAGGGCCGCCGGGAGGCCGGTGACGGCCCGCCCGTCGGCGGTCAGCGGGAGCGAACCGCCCCCGACGGCGGCGCTGCCCCGGGCCCAGACGCGGCCGGAGGCGAGCAGGACGACGGTGGCGCCGAGCGCGCCGAGCAGCAGGGCGACGGCCACCGTGCGGCGGCCCGATCCGCTCTCGGGGGCGTCGGCGTTCGGGGACAGGGGTACGGCACTCACGTACCCCACTATCCCCTACGCCCTCAGCCGCGGTGGAGGCGGTTCGCCGCTCCGACGGCGCGGAGCACCGCGGCGGCCTTGTTGCGGCACTCCCGGTCCTCCAGCTCGGGCACCGAGTCGGCGACCACACCGGCTCCGGCCTGGACGTACGCCGTCCCGTCGCGCAGCAGCGCCGTACGGATGGCGATGGCCGTGTCGGAGTCCCCGGCGAAGTCGAGGTAGCCGACGCAGCCGCCGTACAGGCCGCGGCGGGTGGGCTCCAGCTCCTCGATGATCTGCATGGCGCGCGGCTTGGGCGCGCCGGAGAGGGTGCCGGCGGGGAAGCAGGCGGTGAGCACGTCGAAGGCGGTCTTCCCCTCGGCGACCCGCCCGGTGACGGTGGAGACGATGTGCATGACGTGCGAGTACCGCTCGATCGACATGAAGTCGACGACCTCCACCGAGCCGGGCTCGCAGACCCGGCCGAGGTCGTTGCGGCCGAGGTCGACGAGCATCAGGTGCTCGGCGCGCTCCTTGGGGTCGGCCAGCAGCTCCTCGGCGAGGTCGTTGTCCTCCTGCGGGGTGGCGCCGCGGTGCCGGGTGCCGGCGATGGGGTGGACCATGGCCCGCCCGTCCTCGACCTTCACCAGGGCCTCGGGGCTGGAGCCGACGACGTCGAAGCCGTTCTCGAAGCGGAAGAGGTACATGTACGGGGACGGGTTGGTGGCCCGCAGGACCCGGTAGACGTCCAGCGCGGAGGCCCGGCAGGGGGTCTCGAACCGCTGCGAGGGCACCACCTGGAAGGCCTCGCCGGCCCGGATGCGCTCCTTCACGTCCTCGACGGCGGCCTGGTAGTCCTCGCCGCCCCACAGGGCCTCGAAGGGCGGCAGCTCGGACTCGGGCAGCGCGGTGGGCGCGTAGGGGGCGGGACGGGCGAGGTCGGCCTCCATGGCGTCGAGCCGGGCCACGGCGTCCGCGTAGGCCTCGTCCACGCCGGTGTCGAGGTCGTTGTGGTTGATGGCGTTGGCGATGAGCTGGACCGTGCCGTCCCAGTGGTCGAGGACCGCCAGGTCGGAGGTGAGCAGCATGGTGAGCTCGGGGAGCCCCAGGTCGTCCTCGGTGTGGTCGCCGATGCGCTCCAGGCGGCGGACGATGTCGTAGCCCAGGTAGCCGACCATGCCGCCGGTGAACGGGGGCATGCCGCCCGCCAGGTCACGCGGAGTGTGGAGGACCTGGACGGTGGCGCGCAGGGCCTCCAGGGGGTCGCCGCCCGTGGGGACGCCGACGGGCGGGGTGCCGATCCAGTGGGCGTGCCCGTCCTTGACGGTGAGGGTGGAGTCGCTGCGCACGCCGACGAAGGAGTAGCGGGACCAGGAGCGGCCGTTCTCGGCGGACTCCAGCAGGAAGGTGCCGGGGCGTTCGGCGGCCAGCTTGCGGTAGAGCCCGACCGGGGTGTCCCCGTCGGCGAGCAGCCGGCGGCTGACGGGGATGACACGGCGGTCGGCCGCGAGCTTGCGGAAGGTCTCGAGATCCATGGGGTGGGACCCTAACTGGCTAGTCGGCGTCGCTGAGCAGGACATCGGCGTCGAAACAGGTGCGCGCGCCGGTGTGGCAGGCGGCCCCGACCTGGTCGACCTTGACGAGCACGGTGTCGGCGTCGCAGTCGAGGGCGACGGACTTCACGTGCTGGTAGTGGCCGGAGGTGTCGCCCTTGACCCAGTACTCCTGGCGGCTGCGGGACCAGTAGGTGCAGCGGCCGGTGGTGAGGGTGCGGTGCAGGGCCTCGTCGTCCATCCAGCCGAGCATGAGCACCTCTCCGGTGTCGTACTGCTGGGCGATGGCCGGGACCAGGCCGTCGGCGGAGCGCTTGAGGCGGGCTGCGACGGCGGGGTCGAGGGGGGACGTACTCATGGGGCCCATTGTGCCGCGCCGCGGTGACCGTCATTGATCTCCGTCCGCCTGATGGGCAGCCGCGGAGCGGCTGCGGCCGTAGGCTGGCCGGTATGTCTACCCATGCGAAGCGCGAACGCCTGCTGCTGGCCGACCTGTTGGAGGCCGCCGGGCCGCAGGCCCCGACCCTGTGCGAAGGCTGGACCTGCCGGGACCTGGCCGCGCACGTGGTGGTCCGCGAGCGGCGTCCGGACGCGGCGGGCGGCCTGCTGCTGAAGGTCCTCAAGGAGCGGCTCGACCGGGCGATGGCCGAGTACGCGGCGAAGCCGTACGAGGAGCTGATCCAGCTGATCCGCACCGGGCCGCCGAAGCTGTCGGTGTACGCGCTGAAGCAGGTGGACGAGGCGGCGAACGCGGTGGAGTTCTTCGTGCACGCGGAGGACGTGCGACGGGCGCAGCCGGACTGGTCGCCGCGGGCGCTGGACCCGGTGTTCTCGGACGCGCTGTGGTCCCGGCTGGAGAAGCTGGCCCGGCTGACGGGCCGCCGCTCGCCGGTGGGCCTGGTGCTGCGGCGCCCGGACGGGCGTACGGCGGTGGCGCACAAGGGGGTGCCGGTGGTGACGGTGACGGGCGAGCCGGGTGAGCTCACGCTGTTCTGCTTCGGCCGCCAGGCCGCAGCCGCGGTGGATCTGGAGGGCGAGAAGGAGGCCGTCTCCCGCCTGACGGTGGCCCAGCTGGGCATCTGACCACGGCCCCGGGGGCGTCCGGCGGCGGCCCCTGGGGCGTCCGGTCGCGGCCCCGGGGGCAGCCGGCCCCGGCCCCGGGGCAACCGGCCCGGCCCCGCCGCCGCGCGGGGCGCGGCGGCGGGGTACCGCCGGGCCGGTGAAATCGGGCATGGCGGCGCCGGGCGAAAGGTTTCCGCACCCCTCCCCGTCCCTACGCTCCGTCACGGATGCCGACCGGTTCGGTGTCGTCACCGTGGAAGGAATGGAACCCCCCATGCGTCTTCGCACCACCGCCGCCGCCCTCGCCGGAGCCCTCGCGCTGGTCCTCCCCGCCGGAGCCCAGGCGTTCGCCGACGACGGCAAGGCCCTCAACTACGTGTACGTCGACCAGAGCCACACCGAGCAGAACGGCCAGGTCAAGGACATGGGCTCGGACAAATGCCATGCCCTGCCCTCCGCCGCGTCGGCAGTCGTCGAAGCGGTGAACGAAAGCGACTCGGTGGCCCTGGTCTTCGAGGAGCCGGACTGCGGCGGCGCGCCGGTCGCCACCCTCCAGCCGGGTGAGAAGGCCGGCGATTTCCACGCCGCCTCGGTCGTCTTCCAGCAGGCCCCCAAGCAGGACCAGCAGCAGGCCGGCCAGCAGCAGAAGCCGGAGCAGCAGGACGACTACGACTCGGTCGACGACTTCCGCTAGACAGCCCGACGGGGGCACCCGGGCCCTGCCCGGGTGCCCCCGTCCGCGCGTGCGTGCCCGCGGTCAGCGGACGGGGTGGCCCGCCTCGCGCAGGGTGGCCTTGACCTCGGAGATCCGCAGGTCGCCGAAGTGGAACACCGACGCCGCGAGCACCGCGTCGGCGCCCGCCGCGATGGCGGGCGGGAAGTGCTCCAGCTTCCCGGCGCCGCCGGAGGCGATCACCGGGACGGTGACGTGCTCGCGGACCGCGGCGATCATCTCGGTGTCGTAGCCGTCCTTGGTGCCGTCGGCGTCCATCGAGTTCAGCAGGATCTCCCCCGCACCCAGCTCGGCCGCGCGGTGCGCCCACTCGACGGCGTCGATGCCGGTGCCACGGCGGCCGCCGTGGGTGGTGACCTCGAAGGAGCCGGACGCGGTGCGGCGGGCGTCGACCGACAGCACCAGCACCTGGCGGCCGAAGCGTTCGGCGATCTCCTGGATCAGCTCGGGCCGGGCGATGGCGGCCGTGTTCACGCCCACCTTGTCCGCGCCGGCCCGCAGCAGCTTGTCCACGTCGTCGGCGGTGCGCACGCCGCCGCCTACCGTGAGCGGGATGAAGACCTGCTCCGCGGTGCGCCGCACCACGTCGTAGGTGGTCTCGCGGTTGCCGGAGGAGGCGGTGATGTCGAGGAAGGTCAGCTCGTCGGCGCCCTCGGCGTCGTAGAGCTTGGCCATCTCCACCGGGTCTCCGGCATCACGCAGGTTCTGGAAGTTGACGCCCTTGACGACGCGGCCGTTGTCCACGTCCAGGCAGGGGATCACGCGTACGGCGAGGCTCATCCCTCGACCTCCTTGAAGGCCTCGACCTCCACCTCGACGACCATGCCCGGGTCGACGAAGCCATTGACGATGATCATGGAGGAGGCGGGGCGGACGGCGTCGAAGAGGGTCTTGTGGGCGCGGCCCACCTCGTCGACGTCACGGGCGTGGGTGAGGTACATCCGGGTGCGGACCACGTGCTCGGGGCCCATCCCGGCCTCGGCGAGCGCCTTGAAGGCGGCCTCGAAGGCCTTGACCGTCTGGTCGTACGGGCCGCCCGCGTCGGCGGCCGTGCAGCCGGAGACCAGGACCAGGCCGTTGGGGAGGGCCACGGCACGGGAGTAGCCGATCACGTCCTCGTAGGGGTCGCCGGAGGAGATCCGGCGCACGCCGGAGTCGGAGGAGCTCATGCGCGGACCGCCTCCAGGGCCTCTTCCAGGGTGAAGGCCTTGGCGTACAGGGCCTTGCCGACGATGGCGCCCTCGACGCCCAGCGGGACGAGCCCGGACAGGGCCCGCAGGTCCTCCAGGGAGGAGACGCCGCCGGAGGCGACGACGGGCCGGTCGGTGGCCGCGCAGACGTTCCTCAGCAGCTCCAGGTTGGGGCCGCTGAGGGTGCCGTCCTTGCCGATGTCGGTGACGACGTAGCGGGCGCAGCCCTCGGAGTCCAGGCGGGCGAGGGTCTCGTAGAGGTCGCCGCCCTCACTGGTCCAGCCGCGGCCCTTGAGGGTGGTGCCGCGCACGTCCAGGCCGATGGCGATCCGGTCGCCGTGCTCGGCGATGGCCTTGGCGGCCCACTCGGGGGTCTCCAGGGCGGCGGTGCCGAGGTTGACGCGGGTGCAGCCGGTGGCGAGGGCCGCGGCGAGCGTGGCGTCGTCGCGGATGCCGCCGGACAGCTCGACCTTGATGTCCATGGCACGGGTGATCTCGGCGACCAGGGCGCGGTTGTCACCGGTGCCGAAGGCGGCGTCGAGGTCGACCAGGTGCAGCCATTCGGCGCCGGAGGCCTGCCAGGCGAGGGCCGCCTCCAGCGGGGAGCCGTAGGAGGTCTCGCTGCCGGAGACGCCGTGCACGAGGCGTACGGCCTGGCCGTTGCGGACGTCGACCGCGGGGAGGAGTTCGAGCGTGGGTGCGGTCATCACAGGGTCTCGATCCAGTTGGTGAGGAGCTGGGCGCCGGCGTCGCCGGACTTCTCGGGGTGGAACTGGGTGGCCCACAGGGCCCCGTTCTCCACCGCCGCGACGAAGCGCTCGCCGTGCGTGGCCCAGGTGACCTTGGGGCCCTTGATCCTGGGGTTGGTGACCTCCAGGGACCAGTCGTGGGCCGCGTAGGAGTGCACGAAATAGAAGCGGGCGCCGGCGTCCAGGCCGGCGAAGGCCTGGCTGTCGGCGGGTGCCTCGACGGTGTTCCAGCCCATGTGGGGGACGACGGGGGCCTTCAGCGGGCCGACCGTGCCGGGCCACTCGTCCAGGCCCTCGGTCTCGACCCCGTGCTCGATGCCGCGCTCGAAGAGGATCTGCATGCCGACGCAGATGCCCATGACGGGGCGGCCGCCCGAGAGCCGGCGGCCGATGATCCAGTCGCCGCGGGCGTCCTTGAGGCCCTGCATGCAGGCGGAGAAGGCGCCCACGCCTGGCACGAGGAGGCCGTCGGCGTCCATGGCCTTGTCGTAGTCGCGGGTGATCTCGACGTCCGCGCCGACGCGCGCGAGGGCGCGCTCGGCGGAGCGGACGTTGCCGAAGCCGTAGTCGAAGACCACGACGTTCTTCTTGGCGCTCATTACCAGATTCCTTGAATTCGCAGGATCCCGGCGGCCAGGCACATGGCGGAGCCGAGGGCGAGCAGAACGATCACCGACTTGGGCATCTTCTGCTTCTGGAAGGAGTAGACGCCCCCGGCCAGGAACAGGCCGAGGACGATCAGGACGGTGTTGAGGCCGTTCACTTCTAGAGGGCGCCCTTCGTGGAGGGCAGGATGCCGGCCGCGCGCGGGTCGAACTCGGACGCGTAGCGCAGGGCGCGGGCCAGCGCCTTGAACTGGCACTCCACGATGTGGTGGGCGTTGCGGCCGTACGGGACGTGGACGTGCAGGGCGATCTGGGCCTGCGCGACGAAGGACTCCAGGATGTGCCGGGTCATCGTCGTGTCGTACTCGCCGATCATCGGCGCCATGTTCTCGGGCTCGGTGTGCACGAGGTACGGGCGGCCGGAGAGGTCCACGGTGACCTGGGCGAGGGACTCGTCCAGCGGCACGGTGCAGTTGCCGAAGCGGTAGATGCCGACCTTGTCGCCGAGGGCCTGCTTGAAGGCGGCGCCCAGCGCGAGGGCGGTGTCCTCGATGGTGTGGTGGCTGTCGATGTGCAGGTCGCCGTCCGTCTTGACCGTGAGGTCGAAGAGGCCGTGGCGGCCGAGCTGGTCGAGCATGTGGTCGTAGAAGCCCACGCCCGTCGAGACGTCGACCCGGCCGGTGCCGTCGAGGTTTATCTCGACCAGGACCGAGGTCTCCTTCGTGGTGCGCTCGACCCGTCCGATGCGGCTCATGCCTGCTGCTCCTTCTTCAGTGCGCGAACCGCTTCCAGGAACGCGTCGTTCTCGGCCGGGGTGCCCGCGGTGACCCGCAGCCGGCCCGGTACGCCGTTGTCCCGGACCAGGACGCCCTGGTCGAGGATCTTCTGCCAGGCGGTGTGGGAGTCCTCGAACTTCCCGAACTGGATGAAGTTCGCGTCGGACTCGGTGACCTCGAAGCCGAGCGCCCGCAGCTCGGTGACGAGGCGGTCCCGCTCGGCCTTGAGCTGCTCGACGTAGCCGAGCAGGGTGTCGGTGTGCTCCAGGGCGGCCAGCGCGGTCGCCTGGGTGACGGCCGACAGGTGGTACGGCAGGCGTACGAGCTGCACGGCGTCGACCACGGCGGGGTGCGCGGCGAGGTAGCCCAGGCGCAGGCCGGCCGCGCCGAAGGCCTTGGACATGGTCCGGGAGACCACCAGGTTCGGGCGGCCCTCGATCAGCGGGAGGAGGGAGTCGCGGTGGCTGAACTCCACGTACGCCTCGTCCACGACCACCAGGGACGGCTTGGCCGCCTGGGCCGCCTCGTAGAGGGCCAGGACGGTCTCCGCCTCGACCGCGGTACCCGTGGGGTTGTTGGGCGAGGTGATGAAGACGACGTCGGGGGCGTGCTCCGCGAGGGCCCGCTCGGCGGCCTCCACGTCGATGGTGAAGTCCTCCCGGCGGGGGCCGGAGATCCAGCCGGTGCCGGTGCCGCGCGCGATCAGGGCGTGCATCGAGTACGAGGGCTCGAAGCCGATCGCCGTGCGCCCCGGGCCGCCGAAGGTCTGGAGCAGCTGCTGGAGGACCTCGTTGGAGCCGTTGGCGGCCCAGACGTTCTCCAGGGAGACCGGGTGCTTGCCGGTGCGGGTGAGGTACTTCGCGAGCTCCGTGCGCAGCTCCACCGCGTCCCGGTCGGGGTAGCGGTTGAGGGTGCGGGCGGCCTCGGCGACGCGCTCGGCGATGCGGCGGACCAGGGGCTCGGGGAGCTCGTACGGGTTCTCGTTGGTGTTCAGCTGGACGGGCACGTCCAGCTGGGGGGCGCCGTAGGGGGTCTTGCCGCGCAGCTCGTCGCGGATGGGGAGGTCGTCGATGCCGATGGTGCTGCTCACTGGTTCGGCACCTTCCATGCGAAGCGGGCCTTCAGGGCCGCGCCGTGCGCCGGCAGGTCCTCGGCCTCGGCGAGGGTGACCACGTGGTGGGTGACCTCGGCGAGGGCGTCGCGGGTGTAGTCGACGATGTGGATGCCGCGCAGGAAGGACTGCACGGACAGGCCCGAGGAGTGGCAGGCGCAGCCGCCGGTGGGCAGGACGTGGTTGGACCCGGCGCAGTAGTCGCCGAGGGAGACCGGCGCCCAGGGGCCGACGAAGATCGCGCCGGCGTTGCGGACGCGGGCGGCCCAGGCGGCGGCGTCGGCGGTCTGGATCTCCAGGTGCTCGGCGCCGTACGCGTCGACCACCTTCAGGCCCGCCTCCAGGTCGTCGACCAGGACGATCGCGGACTGCTTGCCGGCCAGGGCGGGCTTGATCCGGTCCTCGACGTGCTTGGTCGCGGCGACCTGCGGCTCCAGCTCCTTCTCGACGGCGTCCGCGAGCTCCGGGGAGTCCGTGACGAGGACGGCGGCGGCCATCGGGTCGTGCTCGGCCTGGCTGATCAGGTCGGCGGCGACGTGCACCGGGTCGGCCGTGGAGTCGGCGAGGACGGCGATCTCGGTCGGGCCGGCCTCGGTGTCGATGCCGATCTTCCCGGTGAAGTAGCGCTTGGCGGCGGCGACCCAGATGTTGCCGGGGCCGGTGACCATGTTCGCGGGGGCGCACTCGTCCGTGCCGTACGCGAACATCGCGACGGCCTGGGCGCCGCCGGCCGCGTACACCTCGTCCACACCGAGCAGCGCGCAGGCGGCCAGGATGGTCGGGTGCGGCAGCCCGCCGGCAGGATCTCCTTCAAAAGCGGGCTTCTGCGGCGGGGAGGCGAGCGCGATGGACTCGACGCCGGCCTCCTGGGCGGGGACCACGTTCATGACGACGGACGACGGGTACACGGAGCGGCCGCCGGGCGCGTACAGGCCGACGCGCTCGACCGGAACCCACTTCTCGGTCACGGTGCCGCCGGGGACCACCTGGGTGGTGTGCTCGGCGCGGCGCTGGTTGCGGTGCACGATCCGGGCGCGCCGGATGGACTCCTCCAGGGCGGCGCGGACGGCCGGGTCCAGCTGCTCCAGGGCGGCCGTGAGGGCCTGCGCGGGGACCCGGACCTGCGTGAGCTCGACCCCGTCGAACTTCCGCGCGTACTCGATCAGCGCCGCCGTGCCACGATGATGGACGTCCTCGCAGATGGGCCGCACCTTCTCCAGGGCGGCTTCCACGTCGAACTCGGCACGGGGCAGCAGATCGCGCAGGGCGCCACCCTCGGGGAGGGCGTCACCGCGCAGGTCGATACGAGAGATCACGTCCCAATTCTCTCAGACCGTCTCCCACCACCGTCCGCCCGTATCACTGGCTGATACACGCCCCGGATGTCACAGGCTGCGATTAGCTTTCACGTACACGGGGATGACGGCGGGGGGCTGCCATGGCGGAAGCGCACGGGGACGCGTACGGGGACGGGCGTCCGGACGACCTCACGGATCCCGAGCGGCTCATGTGGGAGACCTTCCGGGCGGGCACCGTCTGCGATCTGAGCACGCACTCGGCCGAACGGGACGATCCGCACGGAGACCGGCCCTGGGGGCCCGAGCGGCGGGTCCGGGCGGAGGTGGTGGCGCACCTGCTGCTCGCCGGTCCCGCACCGGTGCCCGGCCGGGTCGGCTGCCTGAAGCTGCGCGGCGCCCGGATCACCGGCCGGCTGGACCTGTCCGGCGGCACGGTAGCCCCGTACGTGGAGATCCGCTCGTGCCGCTTCGACGGCGAGATCCAGCTCTCCGAGACCCGCTTCGGCACCCTGCGGCTCGACAACTGCGCGATCCCCCGGCTGGACGGGGCCCGGCTGCACACCGAGGGCGACCTGCACCTGTCGCGCTGCCGGGTGGCGCGCGGGATCCGGCTGACCGACGCGCAGATCGGCACCGACCTGCTGATCGGCAGCACCGTGGTGCAGCGGGACGGGCGGGGGCGGGCGATCGCCGCCGACGGGCTGGTGGTCGCCCAGGACTTCCAGGCCGAGCTGCTGGAGACGAACGGCGAGGTCAGCCTGCGCGGGGCCCGGGTCGGAGCCTCGATGAGCCTGCGCGGGGCCCGGCTGCGCAACCCCTACGGCCGCCGCGCCCTGAACGCGCCCACCCTCACGGTCGAGCGCACCCTCTACCTGACCTCCGCCGCCCTCGGGCCGGCCGGGGACCCGACGCGCCCGTACGACTGGAGCCGGACCCCGACCCGGGGCGTCCCGACGCGGCCGTTCGAGTGCCGGGGCGGGCTGCGGCTGGACGACGGCCGCTTCGGGGATTCCGTCGACTTCTACGCGGCCCGCTTCGAGCTCCAGCCCGACCAGGAGGTCTCGCTGCGCCGGATCCAGACTCCCGAGCTGCGCTTCGTCGGGGACGCGCCGGAGCAGGGGCGGGTGGTGCTGTCCGGGGCGAAGGTGGTGCGGCTGGTGGACCGCTCCACGAGCTGGCCCGGCCCGGGCCGGCTGTTCATGGAGGGTTTCTCCTACGAGACCCTGGCGCCCCGGGGGCACTTCCCTCTGGAGCGGCGCCTGGAGTGGGTGGGGGCGGCCAGCCCCGACTACTCGCCGGAGCCGTACGAGCGGCTCGCGGCCGTGCTGCGGGCCCGCGGGGAGGACTCCGACGCCCGCGAGGTGCTGCTGGCCAAGGAGCGGCGCCGGCGGACCACGCTCTCGCCGGCCGGGCGGGCCTGGGGGTACCTCCAGGACTGGACGGTGCTCTACGGGTACCGGCCGGGGCGGGCCGCGCTGTGGATGGCGGTCCTGTGGGCGGCGGGCACCCTGCTGTTCCTGCGGCACCGCCCCGAACCCCTCAAGGCCGACGAGCACCCCGTCTGGAACGCCGCCCTCTACGCCCTCGACCTCCTCCTGCCGGTGATCGACCTCGGCCAGGAGGGCCAGTGGAAGACGCAAGGAGTCTGGCAGTGGGCTTCGGCGGCGCTGGTCCTGCTGGGATGGATCCTGGCCACGACGGTGGCCGCGGGCGCGTCCCGGCTGCTGCGGCGGGGGTGACGGCCCGGCCGCCGCGGCCACTACCCTGTGGGTCGTGACCACCGTTCGCCTGCCCCTCTTCCCACTGAACTCGGTGCTGTTCCCGGGCCTCGTGCTGCCGCTGAACGTCTTCGAGGAGCGGTATCGCGCCATGATGCGCGAGCTGCTGAAGATCGGTGAGGACGAGCCGCGCCGGTTCGCCGTCGTCGCGATCCGCGACGGCCGGGAGGTCGCGCCGACCGCGCCCGGGCTGCCCGACCCGACGTCCCTGCCCGAGAAGGGCCCGGCGGCGGGCTTCGGCGCGGACCCGATCCAGGCGTTCCACCGGGTGGGCTGCATCGCGGACGCGGCGACGATCCGGGAGCGGGAGGACGGCAGCTTCGAGGTCCTCGCCACCGGCACGACACGGGTGCGGCTGCTGTCGGTGGACTCCTCGGGCCCCTTCCTCGTCGCCGAGCTGGAGGAGCTCGCGGAGGACGCCGGGGACGGGGCGGGCGCCCTGTCCGAGGGGGTCCTGCGGGCCTTCCGCGCCTACCAGAAGCGGCTGGCGGGGGCCCGGGAGCGGTCCCTCACGTCGGCGCCGGACCTGCCGGACGAGCCGTCGGTGGTGTCGTACCTGGTGGCGGCGGCGGCCGTGCTGGACATCCCGTCGAAGCAGCGCCTGCTCCAGGCCCCGGACACCGCGACGCGGCTGGCGGAGGAGCTGAAGCTGCTCCGCACCGAGACCGCGGTGATCCGCCACCTCCCGTCCCTGCCGGCGGTGGACCTGACCCGCGCCCCGACGAGCCCGAACTGAGGCCATGGCCAAGAAGAAGCAGCAGACGGCGGGCACTCCCGCGATCACGTCCCTGACCGCGTCGGGCGTCGAGTTCACCACCCGTTCCTACGAGCACGACCCGGCGCACCCCTCGTACGGCGAGGAGGCGGCCGAGGCGCTGGGGGTGTCGCCGGAGCAGGTGTTCAAGACCCTGGTCGCGGAGGTGGACGGGAACCTCACCGTGGCGGTGGTCCCGGTCTCGGGCTCGCTGGACCTGAAGGCACTGGCGGCGGCGGTGGGCGGCAAGCGGGCCGCGATGGCCGATCCGGCGCTGGCGGAGCGCACCACCGGCTACGTCCGGGGCGGGATCTCGCCGCTGGGCCAGCGGAAGCGGCTGCCGACGGTCCTGGACGCCTCTGCCTCCGGGCACGCCACGATCTGCGTCTCGGCGGGCCGCCGCGGCCTGGAGGTCGAACTCGCCCCGTCCTCCCTGGCCACCCTCACCGGCGCGGTCCTCGCCCCGATCGCCCGCGCGTAGCGGTCCGCCCAGAGCCTCCCCCAGTGCCTCGAACGCCGGCGGGGCTATACATAGCCCCGCCGGCGTTTAAGGCGGAAACGGTGAGAGGGCGGGGCGGGGAGAAAACAGCCCTCAGCCCTGGGGCGGCTTCGCGTCCGCGTGGACGTGGGGCGGGGGGTACGAACCCGTCCAGGGGGTCGGCTCGGGGTCCCGGGGGCCGAAGGCGGCCGTCAGCGCCAGGTGGGTCACGGCGGCGGCGATCGGCCACCCCAGCAGCACCCCGTACGCCAGCAACTGCAGCGGAGCGTCGAACGGCACGTCCGGCCCCGCCTTGGCCGCCGCGGCGGCGACATCGGTGCCGGGCCCCAGCCACAGCCCCGTCCGCCACCCCAGCAGCGCGGCGAAGCACGCCCCGACCGTGAGCCCGGCCACCAGCGCGACACCGCCGCGCCGCCGCCACAGGAAGACGGCGAGGCCGCTCAGCACGCCCAGCCCCAGCGACAGCAGGAAGAACGTGCCGTCGGCGCCGATCCGCGCCTCGCCCTCGGTGTTCTTCAGGAAGACGGCCTGGCCGTGGGCCACGTACTGGACGCGCGGCGCGAGCCAGGCCCACAGCAGCCCGAGGAGCGCCCCGCAGACGCCCACCACGAGGGCCACGGTGGCCCCGTCGCGGATGTCCGCCGGGCTGACGGCGGGCTCATGGTCCGGGAGGGGGGCGGGTGGCGGCGGGGTCACGGCTTCGGTCACCCCCACATCGTGCCAGGTGGCCCCGGCGGCCGCGTCAGCGGACCGCCGCCCGCCGGTAGGCCCAGGTCGCGACGGCCAGGGAGAGGACCCCGACCGCCGCGCACACGCCGAGGTCGGCGGCGACCGCCGCCCAGTCCGGGTGCGGGGCGAAGGTCCGCGCGAAGGCCTCCACCCCGTAGGTGGAGGGCAGCAGGTCCCGGGCCCAGACGATGGCCTCCGGCATCCGCTCCGCCGGCAGCACCCCCAGCAGCAGGGCCGCCGACATGCCCAGCTGCCCGGCCAGCGTGGCCAGCTCCTGCCGGGGCGCCAGCAGGCCCAGCGCCGCGCCGAGCCCGGCCAGCGCGGCCCCGGCCAGCGGCACCACGGCGGCCAGAATCCACAGCCCGCCCATCGGCAGCCCGAACAGCACGCACCCGAAGACGGCCGTCACCAGCGTCCCCGGCAGGGTGAAGGAGGCGTACGCGGCGGCCGCGCCCAGCACCACGGAGGCGGGCGGCACCGGCAGGGTGGCGTAGTGGTCGAGCCCCCCGCCCGCCCGCAGCTGGCCGAAGTACTGGGCCAGGAGGTTCAGCGCGACGAAGGCGACGACCAGCACCGACGAGCCGGCGACGACCGCCCGCGCCTCGGAGCCGCCGTCCACCACGCCCCGCATCAGGATCATGATCCCGACGGACTGGAAGGTGGCGACGAAGAGGAGGGGTATGCGCGCCACCCGGGCCCGGGACAGCTGGGCCCGGTAGACGGCCGCGAGGGCGGGGAGGAGCCGTGCCCGGGGCGCCAGGACGGCGGCCGGAACGGCGGGAGCGGCAGCGGTGGTCACGACTTGACCAGACCCTTCATCCGGCCGCCCAGCGCGAGGTAGACGTCCTCCAGGCTCGGCGTGGCCAACGTGAAATCGTCGAGGGCGGCGAAGGCCGGGCCGCCGGTCACTGCGGCGACGGCGGCGCGGGCCTCGTCCTGGCCCAGGCGCAGCACCCAGCGGCGCCCGGACTCGGCGGCCCGCGGGGCCAGCGCGGCGACCTCGGGGACCTCCAGCGGCGCGGCGGTGCGCCACACCAGTTCCAGGCGGACCTCGTCGGAGACCCTGGCCTTGAGGCCGGCCGGGGTGTCGCAGGCGATGACCTTGCCGTGGTCGATGACGGCGACCCGGTCGAGGACGGTCTCCGCCTCGATGACGTTGTGGGTGACCAGCAGCACCGTGGCGCCGTGCCGGGCGCGGCGCCGGTCCACGGCCGACCAGACGGCGCGCCGGGCGACGGGGTCCATGCCGGTGGTGGGTTCGTCGAGGACGAGCACCGGCCGCTCCCCCACCAGTGCGGCGGCGAAGCAGGCGAGCCGCCGCTGTCCGCCGGAGAGCTTCTTCAGCGGGCGCCCGGCGATCGGGGTCAGCCCGAGCTCCTCCAGGACCTCGTCACGGGCCGCCCGGGCCGCGCGGGCGTCGAGTCCGCGCAGCCGGCCGGTGGTCTCGGCGGCGAGGGCGACGGTGAGCTCGTCGAGGGCGGTGGACTCCTGTCCCAGGTAGGCCAGCAGGCGGGAGGCCCGCTCGGGGTGGCGTACGAGGTCGTGGCCGAGGAGGGTGACGGAGCCCGAGTCGGGGCGCAGCAGCCCGGTGAGCTGGCGGACCAGGGTGGACTTGCCGGCGCCGTTGGGGCCGAGCAGTCCGAAGATCTCGCCGCGCCGGACCTCCAGGGAGATCGCGTCGGTGGCACGGGTCTCGGGGAGGGCGGGCGCGCCGCGCCGGCCGCGCACCGCGGGGTAGGTCTTGACCAGGTCCCGCACCGCGCAGACCACCCCGGAAGCCGCCCCTGCGGCCTCTGCCGTGGTGTGCCCTGCCTGCGCTGTGCCCGTACTCACGAGGGAGCAGCCTACGCGGGTTCCGCTCTCACTCGGCCGCCGGGGTCATCGGCGCCGCGGATGCGGAGGCAGCTGCTCCGCCCATGTGCTCGGCCGCGGCGCGCACGTCGATCTCCCTCCAGAACCCGGCGCGGATGGCGTAGCGGTCGTGCTCGTCGATCTGGTCGTCCTTGTGGGCGAGGAGCCCGAAGCGGGCGGCGTAGCGCAGCAGCTCCCCGTCGATGCGGTGCGGGACGCGCGGGTACATGGTGGCGAGCTTCTGGAGGTGGCCGGTCTCGGGGAGGCGTTCCATCCAGCGGCGGGCGAAGACCTGGCCGACCTCGAAGGGATCGCCGCCGACGGTGGTGATGTCCTCCTCGCGGTCGGCCCAGCGCTGTTCGGCGCTGGTGAGCTGGGCGAGGGTGGGGAGGGAGGCGGTCTCGGCGGGTTCGCCGAGCGGGCCGGGGCGGTCGATCCAGCCCTTGTCGGAGGACCAGCGCAGGGCGCTGCCGGCCGGGCTGGGGGCGGGGTGCGCTTGCGCGGCGCCGGGGCCCTGGACGGGGGCGCGCAGGGCGGCGAGGTCCTTGGGGGTGGGGACGGAGGGCTTGGCCCCCTCGGTGGCGGGGGCCGGTACGGCGGCACCGTTGGAGGGCGGTTCGGGGGCGGCCGGGGTGCCGTTGCGGGCGGCTTCGGCGAGCGCGGCCTCGGGCAGCGGCGCGGAGAGGATGGCGGCGATCTCGGGGCGGGGGGCGGGCGGCGGGGGGCACAGTCCGGCGAGGTCGCGGGCCCGGACGGCGCGGGTGATCCAGGCGCGGTCGAGGACGCGGCGTTCGTCGGCCTCGGCGACGAGGTCCTCCGACTGGTTGTAGTCCCCGTCGGCGGCCTGGACGGCCCAGAGGTGGACGGCGACCCCGTGTTCCTTGGCGGACATCAGTCCGGGCAGCAGGTCTCCGTCGCCGGTGACGAGGACCACGTCGGAGCAGGCCCGGTTGCGGGCGAGCTCGGTGAGTTCGGCGTGCATGGCGGCGTCGACGCCCTTCTGGGCCCAGCGGCCGTCGCTGCGGGTCAGGGCGCCCAGCCGGACGGTGACCCGGGGCATGACGCGCAGCCGGCGGTGTTCGGGCTGGGGCACCCGGTCGGGGGCGCCGTCGAACCAGTAGATCCGCAGGAGGGGCTGCTGGGTGTCGGCCTCGGCGCGCTCGCGCAGGCCCTGGATGAGGGCGGAGTGGTCGACGGTGATGCGCGAGCGCGAGGGTTCTCCCGCGAGGAGGCTCGCGGCCGCGCCCAGCAGGTATCCGGCATCCACCAGGACGACGCAGCGGTCCACGCGTTCCACCCTCTTCCGTGGGGGTCCTCGACAGGTTTTCCCCGAGTCTGCCCGACTGCAAGGGCGTTGACGGCCGGAACTGGATCACCGGCGTGGCGTATCTCGCGGCAGGCCCGGCGGTGGGCCCCGCTACGCACGGCAATGATCCAAAATGCGCGCTTTGTTGTGGTGTGTGAGGGTGAAGGCGGCCCTGGCCCCTACACCCCCCACGGAGGCATTCCATGGCCAAGAACAAGAACCAGAAGCAGCCGGCCAAGCAGCAGACGCGACCGGGCGGGCAGGACATGCCCAAGGGCTCGACGGAGACCTCCGACGACCGCCCCTCGCAGTCGCCCAGTCCGCTGGACATGGCCCACAAGAGCAAGTCGAAGCGCTTCGGCCACAACTGAGCGCCTCCGCGCGAGCGGTGAGAGCGGAAGGGGGCCCGCCCCGGCAGTGCCGGGGCGGGCCCCCTTCCCGTGCGTGCGGCGGCTGCTTCGCCCGGCCGGGCTAGCCGGCCAGGCAGGACGGGCCTAGCAGGACCTTGAGGTCGCCGAAGAGCGCCGGGTCGGGCTGGACCCGGTGCCGGTCGAGGCGCAGCACGGTGGTGGTGCGCGGGCCCTGGAGTTTGATCCGCACCTCGGTGTTGCCCTTGTGGTGGCGCAGGATCTCGCCCAGTCGGGTGACCATCGGCGGAGTGACCTTGACGGTGGGGATGGTCAGGACGACGGGGGCGTTGGTGCCGGCGGAGGAGAGGTCGGGGACCATCATCTCCATCGCGACGAGGCGGGGGACGTCCTCGCGCTTGTCGAGGCGGCCCTTGACGAAGACGACGGTGTCCTCGACCAGCTGGGTGGAGACGAGCTGGTAGGTGGCGGGGAAGAACATGCACTCGATGGAGCCGGCGAGGTCCTCGACGGTGGCGATGGCCCAGGCGTTGCCCTGCTTGGTCATCTTGCGCTGGAGGCCGGAGATGATGCCGCCGATGGTGACCACGGCACCGTCGGCGTGCTCGCCGCCGGTGAGCTGGGAGATGCCGGCGTCCGTCTTGTCGGAGAGGACGTGCTCCAGGCCGAAGAGCGGGTGGTCGGAGACGTAGAGGCCGAGCATCTCGCGCTCCTGGGCGAGCAGGTAGGACTTCTCCCACTCGACGTCGGAGAACTCCACGTCGAGGCCGAAGCCGGGCTCGTCGCTCTCCTCGTCACCCATTCCGCCGAAGAGGTCGAACTGGCCCTCGGCCTCCTTGCGCTTGACCGCGACCACGTTGTCGATCATCGATTCGTGGTGGGCGACCAGGCCCTTGCGGGTGTGGCCCATCTCGTCGTAGGCGCCGGCCTTGATCAGCGACTCGATGGTGCGCTTGTTGCAGACGACGGCCTCGACCTTGTCGAGGAAGTCGGGGAAGGAGGAGTACTTCCCCTTGGACTTCCTGGTCTTGATGATCGAGTCGACGACGTTCTGGCCGACGTTGCGGACGGCGGTGAGGCCGAAGAGGATCACGTCGTCGCCCTGGGCGGCGAAGTTGGACTCGGACTCGTTGACGTTGGGCGGGAGCACCTTGATGCCCATGCGCCGGCACTCGTTCAGGTAGATCGCGGACTTGTCCTTGTCGTCCTTGACCGAGGTGAGCAGGCCCGCCATGTACTCGGCGGGGTAGTTCGCCTTGAGGTAGGCGGTCCAGTAGGAGACCAGGCCGTACGCGGCGGAGTGGGCCTTGTTGAAGGCGTAGCCGGCGAAGGGGACCAGGACGTCCCAGAGGGCCTGGATGGCCTGGTCGGAGTAGCCGTTCTTCCGGGCGCCGGCCTGGAAGATCGTGAAGTTCTTGGCCAGTTCCTCGGGCTTCTTCTTGCCCATCACGCGGCGCAGGATGTCGGCCTCGCCGAGCGAGTAGCCGGCGATGATCTGGGCGGCCTTCTGCACCTGCTCCTGGTAGACGATCAGGCCGTAGGTGACCGCGAGCACCTCTTCGAGCGGCTTCTCCAGCTCGGGGTGGATCGGGGTGATCTCCTGCTGCTTGTTCTTGCGCAGGGCGTAGTTCGTGTGCGAGTTCATGCCCATCGGGCCCGGGCGGTAGAGCGCGGACACGGCGGAGATGTCTTCGAAGTTGTCGGGCTTCATCAGGCGCAGCAGGGAGCGCATGGGGCCGCCGTCGAACTGGAAGACGCCGAGGGTGTCGCCGCGCTGGAGCAGCTCGAAGGTCTTGGGGTCGTCGAGCGGGAGGGCCAGGAGGTCGATGTCGATCCCCTTGTTGGCCTTCACCATCTTGACGGCGTCGTCCATGATCGTGAGGTTGCGCAGGCCGAGGAAGTCCATCTTCAGCAGGCCGAGCGACTCGCAGCTCGGGTAGTCCCACTGGGTGATGGTGACGCCGTCGGTGTGCCGGACCCAGACGGGCACGTGGTCGGTGATCTTCTCGCTGGACATGATCACGCCGGCGGCGTGCACGCCCATCTGGCGCACCAGGCCCTCGACGCCGCGGGCGGTGTCGATGACCTTCTTCACGTCGGGCTCGTTCTCGTACATCCCGCGGATCTCGCCGGCCTCGCTGTAGCGGGGGTGCGAGGGGTCGAGGATGCCGGAGAGCGGGATGCCCTTGCCGAGGACGTCGGCGGGCATGGCCTTGGTGAGGCGGTCGCCCATGGCGTACGGGTAGCCGAGGACGCGCGCGGAGTCCTTGATCGCGTTCTTGGCCTTGATGGTGCCGTAGGTGCCGATCATGGCGACCTTGTCCTGGCCGTACTTCTCGGTGACGTACCTGATCACCTCGACGCGCCTGCGCTCGTCGAAGTCGATGTCGACGTCGGGCATGGAGACGCGCTCGGGGTTGAGGAAGCGCTCGAAGATCAGGCCGTGCGGGATGGGGTCGAGGTCGGTGATGCCGAGGGCGTAGGCGACGATCGAACCGGCCGCGGAGCCTCGGCCGGGGCCGACCGCGATGCCCTGGTTCTTGGCCCACATGATGAAGTCGGCGACCACGAGGAAGTAGCCGGGGAAGCCCATCGAGATGATGGTGTCCATCTCGTACTCGACCTGCTTCATGCGGTCCTCGGGGATCCCGCCGGGGAAGCGGCGGTGCATGCCCCGCATGGTCTCCTCGCGGAACCAGGTGACCTCGGTGTAGCCCTCCGGGATGTCGAACTTCGGCATGAGGTTGCGGAACTTGAACATGCCCTCGGTGTCGACCTGCTCCGCCACCTTCCAGGTGTTGGCGCAGCCCTCCTGCCAGGCGTCCGAGGAGTCGATGGCGTACATCTCGTCCGTGGACTTCAGGTAGTAGCCGGTGCCGTCGAACTTGAAGCGGTCCGGGTCGGAGAGGTTCTTGCCGGTCTGGATGCAGAGCAGGGCGTCGTGGGCGCCGGCCTCGTGGGCGTAGGTGTAGTGGGAGTCGTTCGTGACCAGTGGCGGGATGCCGAGCTTCTTGCCGATCTCCAGCAGGCCGTCGCGGACCCGGCGCTCGATCTCGATGCCGTGGTCCATCAGCTCCAGGAAGTAGCGGCCCTCGCCGAAGATGTCCTTGTAGTCCGAGGCCGCCTTGATCGCCTCGTCGAACTGGCCGAGGCGCAGTCGCGTCTGCACCTCGCCGGAGGGGCAGCCGGTGGAGGCGATCAGGCCCTCCGACCACTGGGCGATGGTCTCCTTGTCCATGCGGGGCCACTTGGTCAGCCAGCCCTCGGCGTAGGCGTCGGAGGACAGCCGGAAGAGGTTGTGCAGGCCGGTGCTGTTCGCCGCCCAGATCGTCTTGTGCGTGTAACCGCCGGAGCCGGAGACGTCGTCCCGCTTCTGGTGCGGCTGGCCCCACTGGATGCGCCGCTTGTTGCGCCGGGACTCGGGGGCGACGTACGCCTCGATTCCGATGATCGGGGTGATCCCGGCCTTCTGGGCGGAGTGGAAGAAATCGTACGCACCGTGGAGGTTGCCGTGGTCGGACATGGCGATGTGCGTCATGCCCATTTCATTGCAGGCGGCGAACATGTCCTTCAGCCGAGCGGCACCGTCCAGCAGCGAGTACTGGGTGTGGACGTGCAGGTGCGTGAACGGCGTCTTGGACACGGTGTGGGCCTCCGGAGGAGAGAGGGGCGGCAGCTATGAATCCTACGTCCCACGGGTGACAGATCCGGGGCACGGAGAGATACGGTCGGGCGTTGCAGAACCAGGAACACGTGTCCGACGTCCAGTCGGTCAGAACCCGTACCACCCCGTGCACCAGGAGGCATCCGCCATGGCGGTTCCCGAGACGACCGACGAGCAGCGCGCCGAGCAGATACTCGATGTGTTCGACACCGCTTTCGGGGAGCTGCTGGCCGCCGACCCCGCCGCCTTCCAGGTCAAGTTCCGGAAGATGGCCGCCTCGGCCTTCGCCTTCTACCGGGGCACGGCCTGCCTCTTCTACGCCGACCTGGAGCGCGACCGGCACGGCGGCCCCTTCCTCGACGAGCGCACCGGCCGGGTCTGGATCCACGGCGATCTCCACGCGGAGAACTTCGGCACGTACATGGACTCCAACGGCCGGCTCGTCTTCAACGTCAACGACTTCGACGAGGCCTACGTCGGCCCCTTCACCTGGGACCTCAAGCGCTTCGCCGCCTCCGTCGCCCTGATCGGCTACACCAAGGCGCTCAGCGACGAGCAGATCAGCGCCCTCGTGAGGACCTACGCGGAGGCCTACCGCGAGCGCATCCACCAGCTGGCCACGGGCGCCAAGAACGAGGAGGTCGCCTCCTTCACCCTGGACACCGCCGAGGGCCCCCTCCTCGGGGCCCTGCGCGACGCCCGCTCGCGCACCCGGTTCTCCCTGCTGGACTCGATGACCGAGATCCGCGACCACGAGCGGCGCTTCTCCGAGGGCGGCGGGGCCATCGAGCTGGACGCGGCCACCCGCTACAAGGTGCTGGCCGCCTTCGACGGCTACCTGGAGACCCTTCCGGAGGAGTCCCTGGTCCGCCCGGACTCCTACCGGGTCAAGGACGTGGTGGGCCGCCGGGGCGTGGGCATCGGCTCGGCCGGGCTGCCCTCGTACAACATCCTGCTGGAGGGGCACAGCGACGCCCTGGAGAACGACGTCGTGATCTACCTCAAGCAGGCGCAGACCCCGGCCGTCTCCCGGCACATCACGGACCGGGCGGTCCGCGAGTACTTCCAGCACGAGGGCCACCGCACGGTGATCTCCCAGCGCGCCCTCCAGGCGCACGCCGACCCGTGGCTGGGCTGGACCGAGCTGGACGGCGCCGGGCAGCTGGTCGCGGAGGTCTCCCCGTACGCGGTGGACCTGGACTGGTCGGACCTGGACGACCCGCAGGAGATCGCGGCGGTGGTCGCGGACCTCGGCCGGGCCACGGCCACCATGCACGCCTCGGCCGACGAGGCGGAGAGCGGCCAGTCCCTGGTCCCCTTCTCCACCGAGCGGGCCATCGACGCGGCGATCGCCGCCGACGAGGAGGGCTTCCCGAAGCTCCTGGTCGACTTCGCCCACGCCTACGGGGCCCGGGCCCGCGCCGACCACCAGATCTTCGTGGACCTCTTCAGGAACGGCCGGATCATGCCGTAGGTCCCGCGGGACCGCCGGCCGACGGGGCCCCCGTGATCCCCTCCTCACAGGAAGCCATGGCAGACTCGCGGCGATGGACATATCAGGGGTGAGGATCCGGGGGCTGCGGGCCGCGCTGTTCAGCGCGCTCGTCGTGCTGCTCTCGGCGGGCTCCCACGTGCTCCTGTCCCGGGTGCCGCTGCCGCCCACCCTGCTCGGCGGTGCCTTCGCCACGGTGTTCGCCCTCGCCTACGCCCTGGCCGGCCGCGAGCGGGGCTTCGGGCCGATCGCCGGCCTGCTGGTCCCGCTGGAGCTGGCGGCCGACACGGTCTTCACCGCCGGGCAGCGCGTCTGCTACGGCCCCGCCGGCGGACCGGTCTCCGGGCCGCTGCACGCGCTGGGCCTGGACGGGCTGTGCGGCGGGACCCCGGTGGGCGGCCCGCTGACCGGGGTGGCCGGGCCCGCCGGCGATCCGGCCGTGCTGCCGGCCGCCCCCGGGCCGTGGACGCCGTGGCTGCTGCTCGGCGCGCACGTCGGCGTCGGGCTGCTCGCCGCCGCCTGGCTGCGCCACGGCGAGCGGGCCCTGGTGCGGCTGCTGCGGGCGGTCGCCGCCTTCGCCTTCCGGCCGCTGCGGCTGGCGGCGGCCTCGGTGGCGCCGCTCCCCGGCGGGACCGGGCGGGCGCTGCGCCCGGCGCGGCCCGGCGCGGTGGCCCGGACCCGTTTCCCGGCGCATTCCGTGGGCCGGCGGGGACCTCCCGTACGGACGGCGACGCTCGCGAGCGTCTGACGCGTACGTACGGACAGTCCCCCTCATTTCCCACGGAGATCACCATGAGTTCCCGCAACAGCCAGCAGAACAAGGCCGCCGCCCGCGAGAAGCTGCGCGTCGAGCGCGAGAAGCAGGCGAAGAAGGACAAGGCCCGCCGCCAGGTGTTCGTGGCCGCCGGCGTCGTCGCCGCCCTCGCGCTGGCCGGCGGCATCGGCTACGCGGTCGTGCAGTCCAGCCAGCCCGGCTACTGGGAGAAGGCCGCCGAGGCCCCGCTGGTCAAGCCGAAGAACACCGAGGGCGCGGACGGCCTGACCGTGGTCGTCGGCAAGCCCGAGGCGAAGAAGACCCTGGAGCTCTACGAGGACTCGCGCTGCCCCGCGTGCGCCGCCTTCGAGCAGACGGTCGGCGAGCAGGTCCGCAAGGACGTGGACGCGGGCAAGTTCAAGCTCCGGTACATCGGCGCCACCTTCATCGACAACGGGGCCAAGGGCGAGGGTTCGAAGAACGCGCTGAGCGCGCTGGGCGCGGCGCTGAACGTCAGCCCCGAGGCCTTCCTCGACTACAAGGCGGCCCTCTACTCCAAGGCGCTGCACCCCGACGAGCGCGTCGACAGCTTCGCCAAGGACGACTACCTGCTGAAGGTCGCGGACACCGTCCCGGCCCTCAAGGGCAACGCCGAGTTCAAGAAGGCCGTCGAGGACGGCACCTACGACCGGTGGGCGATGGACATGTCGAAGTCCTTCGACAAGTCCGGTGTCACGGGCACCCCGACGCTGAAGATGGACGGCAAGAAGATCGACACCCCGGCCACCCCGGAGGCGTTCACCGCGGCCATCGACAAGGCGATCGCGGGCTGACGGGCCGCCAGGTCGCCTCTTCTTCCGCATTTCCGCCATAACGGGCGGGCGAACTCTCAAAGTTCGCCCGCCCGTTGTCGTTCGGTGACTGTTCCAGGACACATACCGATCAGTAATATGAGCGCCCGTGACCAGTCATCTCACCCCCCTCTCCCCTGCCCCGGACTCCGCCGCGACCGCGGCGAATCCGCGCCGCCGCACGGTCGTTCTGGCCGCGGCCGCCACGGCGGCCCTCGCGCCGATCGCCCTGGGCGCGTCCACCGCCCGGGCGGCCGAATCCGCCCCCGCCTTCCTGCACGGCGTCGCCTCCGGCGACCCGCTGCCCGACGGCGTCCTGCTGTGGACCCGCGTCACCCCCACCCCCGAGGCCGTCCCCGGCTCCGGACTGGGGCCGGACACCGCGGTGGGCTGGGAGGTTGCCGAGGACAAGGCCTTCTCCAGCATCGTCGCGCGGGGCTCCGTCACCGCGAGCGCCGCCTCCGACCACACGGTCAAGGTGGACGTGCGCGGCCTGCGCCCGCACACCCCGTACTGGTACCGCTTCACCGCCGGCGCCACCGTCTCCCCGGCCGCCCGCACCCTGACCGCCCCGGCGGCCGACGCGGCCACCCCGGGCGTGCGCTTCGGCGTGGTCTCCTGCTCCAACTGGGAGTCCGGCTACTTCTCGGCGTACCGCCACCTGGCCGCCCGCACCGACCTGGACGCGGTCCTGCACCTGGGCGACTACATCTACGAGTACAAGACCGGGGAGTACCCGGCGGCCAAGTACGTCGTGCGCGGGCACGAGCCCAAGAACGAGATCATCACGCTGGCCGACTACCGGATCCGGCACGGCCAGTACAAGACGGACCGCGACGCCCAGGCGATGCACGCGGCCCACCCGATCGTGGCCATCTGGGACGACCACGAGTTCGCCGACAACGCCTGGTCCGGGGGCGCCAACAACCACACCCCGGCGACCGAGGGCGACTGGGCGGCCCGCGCCGCCGCGGCCAAGCAGGCGTACTTCGAGTGGATGCCCGTGCGCACCTCCATCGCGGGTACCGTGTACCGTCGCCTGCGCTTCGGCAGCCTGGCAGACCTGCACCTGCTGGACCTGCGCTCCTTCCGCTCGGAGCAGGCCAAGACCGGCAGCGGCGCGGTGGACGACCCGGAGCGCACCATCACCGGGCGGGCGCAGCTGGACTGGCTCAAGGCCGGGCTGGCGGGCTCGACCGCGACCTGGAAGCTGGTCGGCACCTCGGTGATGATCTCGCCGGTGGCCTTCGGCTCGCTGCCCGCGCAGGTGCTCCAGCCGCTCACGCACCTGCTGGGGCTGCCCGAGGGCGGCCTCGCGGTCAACGTGGACCAGTGGGACGGCTACACGGACGATCGCAAGGAGCTCCTGGGCCACTTGAAGGACCGGAACATCAAGAACACGGTGTTCCTGACCGGTGACATCCACATGGCCTGGGCGAACGACGTCCCGGTGAACATGGCCACCTACCCGGGATCAGGCACGGTGGGAACCGAGTTCGTGGTCACGTCGGTGACGTCCGACAACATCGACGACACACTGCACGTACTTCCGCACACCGTGTCGGTGGTGGCGGAATCGGCCATCAAGGCCGCGAACTGGCACGTGAAGTGGCTGGACATGGACTCGCACGGCTACGGCGTGCTGGACGTGACGGCCGAGCGCTCGCAGATGGACTATTACGTGGTTTCGGACAAGCGGCGCCAGGACGCGACCTCGTCCTGGGCCCGCTCGTACCGGACCCTGAACGGCACGCAGAAGGTGGAGCGGGTCGACCGGCCGGTTCTCTAAATCCCCTGATACACCGTCAAATCTGCTGTTCAACGGGGCTCCTGGTGCAGACCAGGAGCCCCGGGTGTACCGCAGGCAACAAATCTTTAACTTCCGGGTACTTGCGGAATGAATGACATGGACACATAAACTTCCGGCCAGCGTGAGGAAATCCCTCACCCCCCACCACGCTTGCCGAGGAGTCACCGTGCGCGCTGTTGCCCGCATATCCCCCCTTCTCCGCCGCCGCCTCATGGGCACGGCCGTTCTGGCCTCCACCCTGGCCTTCGCCCCGCTGACGGCCCCCACCACCGTCGCCACCGCCGCTCCCAAGACCGGCGCCCAGGCCTGTGCCGAGGAGGGCTCCGCCCCGGCCAACGCCCGTGTCGCGAAGCCCAAGGACAAGCACGCCGCCGAGCCCAACGAGCTCTCCGAGGCCCAGACCAAGGCCATGGACGCGGACCTCAACAAGAAGCTCAGCCAGATGCAGCTGTCGCCGCAGCAGCTCTTCGGCGCCCGCGAAGCCGCTCCCTCGCTGGCCACCGCCGTGACCACCATCCCGGTGTACGTCCACGTGATCACGAACGGCACGCAGGGCCAGCTGACCGCGACGGACATCAACAACCAGATCAACGTCCTCAACGCGGCCTACGCCGGCCAGGGCACCGGCAACGTCAACTCCGGCTTCCAGTTCTCCCTGGCCGGCACGGACTACACCGACAACGCCACCTGGTACACCGTCTCCGACGGCACCCAGGCCGAGAAGGACATGAAGACCGCCCTGCGCAAGGGCGGCAAGAACGCGCTCAACCTCTACACCGCCAACCTCGGCGGCGGCCTCCTCGGCTGGGCGACCTTCCCGAGCTCCTACGCCTCCGCCCCCAGCATGGACGGCGTGGTCATCCTCAACTCCTCGCTGCCCGGCGGCTCCGCCACCAACTACAACGAGGGCGACACCGCCACCCACGAGGTCGGCCACTGGATGGGCCTGTACCACACCTTCCAGGGCGGCTGCTCGGGCAGCGGCGACTCCGTCTCCGACACCCCGGCCGAGAAGAGCGCGGCCTTCGAGTGCCCGACCGGCCGTGACTCCTGCACCACCAAGGCGGGCGTCGACCCGATCCACAACTTCATGGACTACACGTACGACTCCTGCATGTACCAGTTCACCGCGGGCCAGGTCTCGCGCATGCAGAGCATGTGGACCGCCTACCGCGCCTGATCGCGCTCACCGCTCCACACACGGCAGGGCCCGGCGCACCGAGCGCCGGGCCCTGCCCGTTCCGGCCGCCCCCTACAGGCTGTCGAGGAACGCCAGCGCGATGCGCCAGACCTCCCCGGCGGCGTCCGCATCGTAGTCGTCCAGGTCCGGGTCCGTGAACAGGTGCCCCGCACCCGGGTAGCTGTGGATCTCCACGTCGGCCCCGGCCCGCCGCATCCTCAGGTACCAGGCCGTCAGCCAGTCGTGCGTCTCGAAGGGGTCCGGGTCCGCCATGTGCAGCTGTACCGGCAGTTCGTCGGCCGAGGTGTCGTCCTCCAGGTCCGCCGTACCGTGCAGGAGCAGCAGCCCGCGCGCCTTGTCGTCGGCCAGCGCCAGGTGCTGGGCGACCGAGCCGCCGAAGTCGAAACCGGCGTAGACCAGGCCCTGGTCGGAGAAGGGCGCCGCGGCCAGCACCGCCCGCTTGAGCAGCTCGTCGCGGCCCACCTCCTCCAGGTGGGCCACGCCCTCCTCGAACGTCTCGAACGTACGGCCCTCGAAGAGGTCGGGCACCTGTACCCGGTGTCCGGCGGCCCGCAGCCGGTCGGCCGCCGCGTGCACCGCGGGCCGCAGCCCGTACGTCGAGTGGAAGAGCATGATGTTCATGCCTCCCATCGTGCCATTGCCCGCAATGGCAGGAGTCCGGCGGCGCCCCGTGGATAGGTTCTCCTGCATGGAGATGGAGAACGCCCTGCGTCCCGCCACCGTCGTCTGCGCCGTACTGGTCCTCACCCTGCTCGCCGGCTGGCTGCTCGACCTGCTGCTGCGCCAGGCCGACGCCCGGCACACCGAGACCCCGCTGTGGGGGCTGCTGCGCCGCTGCGTCCTGCCGTTCCGGCTCGTACTGGCCACCGCCGCCCTCCAGGCCGCCTACCGGCCGGCGCACATCCTGCCCGGTCACGCGGGCGCCGTGGGCCACGTCCTGACCCTGGTCCAGATCGCCTCGACGGCCTGGCTGCTCGTCGGCATCGCCACCGCGGTCGTCGACTCCGCGTACGCCCGCTACGCCGCCTCCGCGCCGGACGACGCCCGGGTGCGGCGCGTGCGCACCCAGGTCACCCTGATCCAGCGGGCCGTCACCGCCGTGGCCGTCGTGGTCGCCTCGGCCGCGATGCTGCTGACCTTCCCCGCGATGCGCACCGTCGGCGCCTCGGTGCTGGCCTCGGCCGGAGTCCTCGGCATCGTGGCGGGCATCGCCGCACAGGCCTCCCTCGGCAACGTCTTCGCCGGGCTCCAGATCGCCTTCGGCGACACCGTGCGCATCGGGGACACGGTGGTCGTGGACAAGGAGTGGGGCAAGGTCGAGGAGATCACCCTGACCTTCCTGGTGGTCCGCACCTGGGACGAGCGCCGCATCACGATGCCGGTCTCGTACTTCACGAGCAAGCCGTACGAGAACTGGTCGCGCGGCGGCGCCCAGATGACCGGCACGGTCTTCTGGCACCTGGACCACTCGGCCCCGGTCGCCCGGATGCGGGACAAGCTCGCCGAACTCCTCAAGGACCTCCCCGAATGGGACGGCCGCACGGGCAGCCTGGCCGTCACGGACACCACCCCGAACACCATCGT
Source organism: Streptomyces sp. 3211.6 (assembly GCF_003634815.1). Lineage (NCBI taxonomy): Bacteria > Bacillati > Actinomycetota > Actinomycetes > Kitasatosporales > Streptomycetaceae > Streptomyces > Streptomyces sp. 3211.6. The sequence continues at coordinate 2,352,875 of NZ_RBXC01000001.1, forward strand.
GGTCCGCGCGGTGGTCACCGCGAAGGACGCCGACGACCTGTGGACCCTGCGCTGCGCGGTCCGCGAGCAACTGATCACCTGGCTGGCGGCGGAGCACCCGTACGCCCTCCCCCGCATCACCACGGCGGAGGCACCCCCGCGCGACTGAGTCCGCTACGTACTGCGCAGACTGCGGACGTCGAGGTGCCGCAGCACCCGGTCGACGATCTCCGGGTCCGCCCCCGGTTCGCTGCGGGCCGACAGGACCTCGTGGCGGGCGGCGGACATCATCTCCCGCTGGATCCGCTGGACCTGCCGGATCCGCTCCACCCGCTTGGCGTAGGCCTCGCGGCGTTCCTCGTCGACCAGGTCCGGGCTGATCCTCGCCCCCACGTCGTACGCGCGCCGGTACAGGACCTCGACCAGGTCCTCCGGAAGGTCCTCGACCTCCTCGATCTCCCTCAGCCGCCGCTTCGCCGCCTTCGCCGCGCGCAGCGCGAGCGCCCGCTCGCCCTCCCGTTCGGCGTCCGTGTCCGCCTCCACGCCCAGCCGCCGCACCAGCCAGGGCAGGGTCAGCCCCTGGAACACCAGCGTGGCCATGATCACGGCGAAGGCGATGAAGACGATCTCGTCCCGGTCCGGGAAGGGTTCCCCGGCGTCCGTCCGGAGCGGGATGGCCAGGGCCAGCGCGACGGACGCCACCCCGCGCATCCCCGCCCACCACATGACCACGCTCTCCCGCCAGCTCAGCGGGATCTCCTCCTCGTAGTCGCGCCGCCCGTGCAGCCTCTTCGCCAGCCAGCCCGCCGGCAGCAGCCACGCCAGCCGTACGGCGACCACCACCGCGATCACGGCCGCCGCCCAGCCGGCCATCTCCCACTCGCGGCCCTTCGCGACGCCGAAGACGTTGTGCAGCTCCAGCCCGATCAGCCCGAAGGCCACGCCGGTCACCAGGACGTCGATGACCTCCCAGAAGGTGTGCCCGGCGAGGCGGCCCAGCACGTCGTCGGCATCGGTCGCGTACTCGGCGAGGAACAGGGCGGTGGTCAGCACGGCCAGCACGCCCGAGCCCCGCAGCTCCTCGGCCACCACGTACGAGACGAACGGCACCAGGACGGTCAGCCCGATCTGGAGGGTGGCGTCCCCGAGCCGGTCCATCAGCCGGTTGGTGACCCAGCCCAGCGCGAACCCGATGGCCACGGCCACCACGGCGGACAGGACGAACTCCCCGAGCGCGGCGGGCCAGGAGAAGCTTCCGCTCACCGCGGCCGCGACGGCCACGTGGTACAGGACGATCGCGGTGACGTCGTTGAAGAGCCCTTCGCCCTCCAGGATCGACACCATGCGCCGCGGCAGCCCGAGCGAGCCGGCCACGGCGGTGGCCGCGACCGGGTCGGGCGGGGCGACGAGCGCGCCGAGCGCGACGGCCGCCGCGACGGGCAGCCCGGGGACGACGGCGCCCGCGACGGCGGCCACGGCGGCGGTGGTCACGAAGACCAGGGCCACCGCCAGCAGCAGGATCGGCCGGACGTTGGCCGCGAACTGCCGCCAGGAGGTGCGCTGCGCGGAGGCGTACAGCAGGGGCGGCAGCAGCAGGGGCAGGATGTACTCGGGCGGGATGTCGACATTGGGCACGACCGGCACCAGCGCCAGCGCGACCCCGCCGAGGGTCATCAGCACGGGCGCGGGCAGGCCCAGCCGGTCCCCGAGCGGAACGGTGACGACGGCGCCGAGCAACAGCACGAAGAGCAGAGCGAGCTGATCCACTCGTCCACCCTGCCAGGGGGCTGCGCCGCATCCGGGGATTGAGCCCCCTGACCCGTTCCGGGCGCTGCCCCGCCCGCCGGGGCCCCTACTGGCTTTCGGCCCGGATGACGTCCAGGGCGTGCTGGAGGTCGGCGGGGTAGGTGCTCTCGAACTCCACCCACTGCCCGTCGGCGGGGTGCTCGAAGCCCAGCCGCACGGCGTGCAGCCACTGCCGCGTGAGCCCCAGCCGCTTCGCGACCGTCGGGTCGGCCCCGTAGGTCAGGTCGCCGACGCACGGGTGCCGGTGCGCCGACATGTGCACGCGGATCTGGTGCGTACGCCCCGTCTCCAGCTTGATGTCCAGCAGCGACGCCGCCCGGAACGCCTCGATCAGGTCGTAGTGCGTGACCGACGGCTTGCCGTCCTGCGTCACCGCCCACTTGTAGTCCGCGCTCGGGTGCCGCCCGATCGGCGCGTCGATGGTGCCGCTCATCGGGTCCGGGTGCCCCTGCACCAGCGCGTGGTACCGCTTGTCCACGACCCGCTCGCGGAACTGGTTCTTCAGCGAGGTGTACGCGCGCTCCGACTTGGCCACGGCCATCAGGCCGGAGGTGCCGACGTCGAGGCGGTGCACGATGCCCTGCCGCTCGGACGCGCCCGAGGTGGAGATCCGGTAGCCGGCCGCGGCCAGGCCTCCGATGACGGTGGTGCCGGTCCAGCCGGGGCTGGGATGGGCGGCGACGCCGACCGGCTTCATGATGACCACGACGTCGTCGTCGTCGTGGATGATCTCCATGCCTGGCACCGGCTCGGCCACCAGCTCGACCGGCCTCGGCGGAGCGGGCATCTCGACCTCCAGCCAGGCCCCGCCGTGCACGCGCTCGGACTTGCCGACGACACTGCCGTCGACCGAGACCTTCCCCTCCGCCGCCAGTTCGGCCGCCTTCGTCCGGGAAAAACCGAACATACGGGCGATCGCGGCGTCGACGCGCTCGCCTTCCAGGCCATCGGGAACGGGCAGGGTGCGGATCTCGGGAATCGTACTCACCCGTCGAGTATGCCGGACTCGGCGCAGGTCCCGTCCCGCGCGCGGCCCCGCCGTCAGTCCTTGTGGACGGTGCCGTCCGGGTCCAGGCCCTTGAACGACAGCAGGACGATCAGGATCCCGCCGCACACGATCGCCGAGTCGGCGAGGTTGAACACGGCGAAATGGGCCGGCGCGATGAAGTCGACGACGGCCCCCCGGAACACGCCCGGCGAGCGGAAGATCCGGTCGGTCAGGTTGCCCAGCGCGCCGCCCAGCAGCAGGCCCAGGGCGATCGCCCACGGCAGGCTGTACAGCTTGCGGGCCAGCCGCACGATCACCACGATCACGGTCGCCGCGATCAGGGTGAAGATGATCGTGAAGGCCCCGCCGAAGCCGAAGGCCGCGCCGGGGTTGCGGATCGCGTCGAGCTTCAGCAGGTTGCCGACGATCTCGATCGGCGGCCGGTGCTCCAGCCGGGACACGACCAGCATCTTGCTGCCGAGGTCGAGCAGGTACGCCAGCACCGCCACGACCAGCAGCGCCGCGATCCGCCGCCGCCCCCGGGGCACGGCGGGCTCCGACTGCGGCTCGGCGTCGTCCCCGACCTCCGGCGTACCGATGATGCGCTCCGCCTCTGCCACGTGAGTCCCTCGAAACTAGCTCGATCCCGACGAGACACGAGAGTACGTCAGTGTGCGTACCCCCTGGCTAGTGCCTTCGTTCCTGCTTCTGCTTGCAGTCCACGCACAGCGTGGCGCGCGGGAAGGCCTGCATGCGGGCCTTGCCGATGGGCTTGCCGCAGTTCTCGCAGAGCCCGTACGTGCCCGCCTCCAGGCGTTCCAGCGCCCGCTCGGTCTGCTCCAGCATCGAGGTGGCGTTCGCCGCGAGGGCCAGCTCGGACTCCCGGGTGATGTTCTTGGTGCCGGTGTCGGCCTGGTCGTCGCCCGCGCCGTCGCCCGAGTCCCGCATCAGGCCCGAGATGGCCATCTCGGAGGCCTCCAGCTCCACGCGCAGCCGCATCACCTCCGAGAGCAGCTCCGTACGGGCCTCCGCGACCTCCTCGGCGGTCCAGGGCTCCTCCCCGGGGCGTACGGCTAGCTCGCCCGGGGTTGCGGCCGCGAGGCCGCCGGCGGTGTCGTCGGCCGTCTTGCGGGCCGTGCCCGCGGTCTTCTTGGCAACCACTTTCCGAGCTCCCGTCTTCCGCGCGGCCGGGGCCGCCCCCTCGGCCACGGCCGCCCCGGCCGCGCCCTTTCCCGCCCCCCGCCCGGCCACACCGGCCGCCTTCCCAGCAGGAGCCTTCCCGACCCCAGCCGCCTGGGCCGGGACCTCCCTCACCACCGCCTGCCCGGCCGGCGCCTCTGTGTCCGGGGCCTGCCCGGCCGACGCCGTCTCGGCCGCCGGCTTGTCGGCCACCGGCTTGTCGGCTGTCGCCTTGCCGGCCGCGGTGTTCTTCCCCGCAGCCTTCCCGGCCACCGCCTCCCTGGCCGCAGCCTTCCCGGCCGCGGCCTTCTTGGCCACCGGCTTCTCGGCCGTCGTCTTCCCGGCGGCTGTCTTCTTCGCCGCCGCCTCCTCGGCCACCGCCTCCTTGGTCACCGTCTTCTTCGCCGCAGCCTTCCCGGCCACCGCCTCCTTGGCCGCGGCCTTCTTGGCCACCGGCTTCTCGGCAGCCGCCTTCCCAGCCGCTGTCTTCTTCGCCGCCGCCTTCTCGGCCACCTTCCCGGCCGTCGGCTCCTTGGCCGCCGCCTTCTCGGCCGGGACCTTCTTGGCGACCGCCTTCCCGGCCGTGGTCTTCTTCGCCGCGGCCTTCTTGGCCACCGGGTTCTCGGCCGTCGCGCCCTCGGCCGCGGTCCTCTTCGCCGTTGCCTTCCCCGCCGCCGCCTTCCCCGCCGCCGCCTTCTCGGTGGCCGCCTTCTTCGCGGGGGCCTTCTTGGCCGCGGTCTTCTTGGCGGCCGCCTGCTCCGCCGGAGCCCCGGCAGACAGGGACGCGGTCTTCTTCGCCATCGCCTTGCCGACCGGGACCCCGTCGGGCGCCGCCTTCTTCGCCGGCGCGGCCCGTTCGGCGGCAGCCGTGGAGCCTGGCACAGCAGCCACCTCCCGTGTCGCCGTCTTCTTCGCCACCATGGCCGCGGCCCCTTTTCACCGGATGTGGCCTTTTTAGCCAAATCGTGCCGGAACGATAAATCGGCTCCGACCCCACGGCAACGGGGCACGCGTCCATCGAGGTCAACCTGCATCCGTTGTGCCCAGCGGGAGCCCCCGTAATCCGTCCCGCCGACCCCGCGGATCCCCGGCCGCCGCGTCCCGCCGTCCGGGTCACGCCCCGCCCCCTCCCTCGACCCGTCGCGCCGCGCCCCGCCGAAAACCGGTCTGCCGACCCGCGCCCCGGCCCGTACACTGGGCGCAGCGAAAGGCATGGATGGGGACGAGTAGCGTCGGACGCAGCCAGGAGCGACCCGGGGACGGTGAGAGCCCGGGGGCGAGCGCGACGTGAAGGATCACCCCGGAGCCGCCGGAAGAAAGCCCGCACGGGATCCCCGTAGGGCCGGTAGAACCGGCTTCGCACCCCAATGAGGGGGCCGCCGGACCCGTCCGGAGGCCAAGGAGGGTGGTACCGCGGGAGCAGCACGCGCTCTCGTCCCTCCGGACGGAAGTGACACACCCGCCGGAGGAAGAGTTCAGCCTCATGACCACACCGCCGCAGTACCGCCCGGTACCCGCCCAGGTCGACCTGCCCGCCCTCGAGCACGCCGTCCTCGACTTCTGGCGCGAGAGCAAGACCTTCGCCAAGACGCTGGAGCAGTCCGAGGGACGCCCCGAGTGGGTCTTCTACGAGGGCCCGCCCACCGCGAACGGCATGCCCGGCGCGCACCACATCGAGGCCCGCGTCTTCAAGGACGTCTTCCCCCGCTTCCGCACCATGCGCGGCTACCACGTGGCCCGCAAGGCCGGCTGGGACTGCCACGGCCTGCCGGTCGAGCTCGCCGTCGAGAAGGAGCTCGGCTTCAACGGCAAGCAGGACATCGAGGCGTACGGCATCGCCGAGTTCAACGCCAAGTGCCGTGAGTCCGTGACCCGCCACACCGACGCGTTCACCGAGCTCACGACCCGTATGGGCTACTGGGTCGACCTGGACGACGCCTACCGGACCATGGACCCCGAGTACGTGGAATCCGTGTGGTGGTCGCTGAAGGAGATCTTCAACAAGGGCCTGCTGGTCCAGGACCACCGCGTCGCCCCCTGGTGCCCGCGCTGCGGCACCGGCCTCTCGGACCACGAGCTGGCGCAGGGCTACGAGACGGTCGTCGACCCCTCCGTCTACGTCCGCTTCCCGCTGACCTCCGGCCCGCTCGCCGGCGAGGCCGCGCTCCTGGTCTGGACGACCACCCCCTGGACCCTGGTGTCCAACACGGCGGTCGCCGCCCACCCCGACGTCACGTACGTCGTCGCCACGAACGGCGAAGAGAAGCTGGTGGTCGCCGAGCCGCTGCTGGAGAAGGCCCTCGGCGAGGGCTGGGAGGCCACCGGTCAGACCTTCACCGGCAAGGAGATGGAGCGCTGGACCTACCAGCGCCCCTTCGACCTCGTCGAGTTCCCGGCCGAGGCCCACTACGTCGTGAACGCCGAGTACGTCACGACCGAGGACGGCACCGGTCTGGTCCACCAGTCCCCCGCCTTCGGCGCCGACGACCTCGCGGTCTGCCGCGCGTACGGCCTGCCGGTCGTGAACCCGGTCCGCCCCGACGGCACCTTCGAGGAGGAGGTCCCGCTCGTCGGCGGCGTCTTCTTCAAGAAGGCCGACGAGAAGCTGACCGCCGACCTCGACGCGCGCGGCCTGCTCTTCAAGCACATCGCCTACGAGCACAGCTACCCGCACTGCTGGCGCTGCCACACGGCCCTGCTCTACTACGCGCAGCCGTCCTGGTACGTCCGCACCACCGCCGTCAAGGACGCGATGCTGCGGGAGAACGAGAAGACGAACTGGTTCCCCGAGTCGGTCAAGCAGGGCCGCTTCGGCGACTGGCTGAACAACAACATCGACTGGGCGCTCTCCCGCAACCGCTACTGGGGCACCCCGCTGCCGATCTGGCGCTGCGAGGAGAACCACCTCACCTGCGTCGGCTCGCGCGCGGAGCTGAGCGAGCTGTCCGGGCAGGACCACTCCGCCCTGGACCCGCACCGCCCGTACATCGACGACGTGACCTTCACGTGCACCGCCGAGGGCTGCTCCCTGACCGCCGTCCGCGTGCCGGAGGTCATCGACGCCTGGTACGACTCGGGCTCGATGCCGTTCGCGCAGTGGGGCTACCCGTACAAGAACAAGGAGATCTTCGAGAAGCGCTACCCGGCGCAGTTCATCTCGGAGGCGATCGACCAGACCCGCGGGTGGTTCTACACCCTGATGGCGGTCGGCACGCTGGTCTTCGACAAGTCCGCGTACGAGAACGTGGTCTGCCTGGGCCACATCCTCGCCGAGGACGGCCGCAAGATGTCCAAGCACCTGGGCAACATCCTCCAGCCGATCCCGCTCATGGACCAGCACGGCGCGGACGCGGTGCGCTGGTTCATGGCGGCCGGCGGCTCCCCGTGGGCGGCGCGCCGCGTGGGCCACGGCACCATCCAGGAGGTCGTCCGCAAGACGCTCCTCACGTACTGGAACACCGTCGCCTTCCAGGCCCTGTACGCCCGCACGTCCGAGTGGGCCCCCTCGGCGGCCGACCCGGCGCCGGCGGACCGCACGGTGCTGGACCGCTGGCTGCTGTCCGAGCTCAACTCGCTCGTCGCCGAGGTCACCGAGGCGATGGAGGCGTACGACACCCAGCGCGCCGGCAAGCTGCTGTCCGCGTTCGTGGACGACCTGTCCAACTGGTACGTGCGCCGCTCGCGCCGCCGGTTCTGGCAGGGCGACAAGGCGGCCCTGCGCACGCTGCACGAGGTCGTCGAGACGGTCACCCGCCTGATGGCCCCGCTGACCCCCTTCATCACGGAGCGGGTCTGGCAGGACATGGTCGTCCCCGTCTCGCCGGACGCTCCGGAGTCGGTGCACCTGTCCACCTGGCCGACGGCGGACACGGCGGCGATCGACCCGGCGCTGTCGCAGCAGATGCTGCTGGTCCGCCGCCTGGTGGAGCTGGGCCGTGCGACGCGCGCCGAGTCGGGTGTCAAGACCCGCCAGCCGCTGTCGCGCGCGCTGGTCGGCGCGGCCGGCTTCGACGCGCTGTCGCCGGAGCTCCAGGCACAGATCACGGAGGAGCTGAACGTCTCCTCCCTGGCCTCCCTCTCCGAGGTGGGCGGCTCGCTGGTGGACACGACGGCGAAGGCGAACTTCCGGGCGCTGGGCAAGCGGTTCGGCAAGGGCGTGCAGGACGTGGCGAAGGCGGTGGCCGCGGCCGACGCCGCCGCCCTGTCCCTCTCCCTGCGCTCCGGCTCGGCGGTCGTGACGGTGAACGGTGAGGAGGTGACCCTCACCCCGGAGGAGGTCATCATCACCGAAACCCCGCGCGAGGGCTGGTCGGTGGCCTCGGACTCCGGTGCGACGGTCGCGCTCGACCTGGAGATCACCCCGGAGCTGCGGCTGGCGGGCCTGGCCCGTGACGCGATCCGCCTGATCCAGGAGGCCCGCAAGAACTCCGGCCTGGACGTCGCGGACCGCATCGCCCTGCGCTGGTCGTCCACGTCGCCGGAGGTCGTCACGGCCCTCACGGACCACGCGGCCCTGATCGCGGACGAGGTCCTGGCGACGGACTTCGCCTCCGGCGAGGCCGACGCGTCGTACGGCTCCGCCTTCGAGGACGAGTCCCTCGCCCTGACGTTCCGGCTCCGCAAGGCGTAGCCCTCGGCCCACCGAAGCGGCGCCCTCCCCGTGCGGGGGGGGCGCCGCTTTCGTGCTTTCTCCCCGCCCCGCCCTTCCTCCGTTCCCGCCTCAATCGCCGGTGCGGCTGGAAAGAACCCGGGGCGCCGCCCCGGGCCCTGTACGTGCGCTCAAACGCCGCGCGGGCTGGATTGCCCGCAGGGCAAATCCAGCCCCGCCGGCGTTTGAGGCGCGGGGTCTGGGGCGGAGCCCCAGGGAACGGGCGAAGGGCGGGTGGGGGACCTCGCCCCGCGCAGCGGACCTCCGGCCCCGGGGACGGGAAACGGGCCGGGCCCGGGTCCCCCTCAGGGGAACCGGGCCCGGCCCGTAGAGACTGCCGACGGCTACGTCAGTTGTCGTCCTCGTCGATCAGGAAGCCCCGCATCGGCGACGGCGCCTGCTGCATCGGCTGCGGAGCGGCCGGCCGCACCGGAGCCATCGGCTGCGTCATCGCCGGGGACATCTGCTGCTGCCCGCCGTAGGACGGAGCACCGCTCATCGGGGAGGGGCCGCCCATCGGCGAGGGGCCGCCCATCGGGGACGGTCCGCCCATGCCCATCGCGCCGGCCGGAGCCATCGACGGGGACGGCGACGGCGGCAGGGCCGGGCCGGCCGGGGTGCGCGGCGGGGCCAGGGAGTCGTCGGCCTGGGTCTCCAGCTGGCGCAGCTGCGACTCCAGGTAGGACTTCAGACGCGTACGGTACTCGCGCTCGAAGCCCCGCAGGTCCTCGACCTTGCGCTCGAGCGTGGCGCGGGCAGACTCCAGGGAGCCCATCGCGACGCGGTGCTTCTCCTGCGCGTCCCGCTCCAGCGCGTCGGCCTTGGCGCGGGCGTCCCGCTCCAGGCCCTCGGCGCGCGAACGGGCCTCGCCGACGATCTTGTTGGCCTCGGAGCGGGCCTCCGCGATCGCCTGGTCGGCGGTCTGCTGGGCGAGCGACAGGACGCGGGCGGCGCTGTCGCCACCGGGGCCCTGCTGCGGGAGCTGCGGCTGCTGCATGGGCTGCATCTGCTGGCCCATCGGCTGCATCTGCTGACCCATGGGCTGCATCTGCTGCCCCATGGGCTGGCCGAGCTGGTTCTGGCCGCCCATGGACTGCTGCTGCATCTGCTGCTGCATCTGCTGCTGGCCCATCTGCTGCTGCGGCGCCATGGGGTGCTGGCCACCCATGGACTGCTGCTGCATGGGGCCGCCCATCGGGCCCGGACCCTGCGGTCCGTGTCCGCCGGGGCCCGGGGGCAGCTGGGGCTGGCCGCCCGGCAGCTGCGGCGGGCCCATCTGCGGCTGCTGCTGCTGCGGCGGGCCGGATATGGCCGCCGGCACGGGGGCGCCCGGGCCTCGCTGGTCCTGGGGTTCCGGCTTGCGCATGTTGGCCTGCTGCTGGCTCTGCGCGGCGGCACGCGTGGCGGCGGCCAGCTTCGCGCGCAGGTCCTCGTTCTCGCGCAGCAGGCGCGTCAGCTCGGCTTCGACCTCGTCGAGGAAGGCATCGACCTCGTCCTCGTCATAGCCTTCTCGCAGGCGGACGGTCGTGAACTGCTTGTTCCGCACGTCCTCGGGAGTCAGCGGCATGTCTTCTTCACCTCTACGTAGTCGTCGGCAGTCGGCAGGACCGTATCGGGACTGTCCCCGCAGGCGCGGGGGAGCTCATCGTTCACACGCTTCTCGCAGCGGTGCTCACGAAGCTGATGAGGATGTAAACGATGATCATCAGAACGAAGAAGGACAGGTCGAGCGCCACGCCCCCGAGACGCAACGGCGGGATGAACCGCCGAAGGAGTTTGAGCGGTGGATCGGTGACAGTGTAGGTGGCCTCCAGAACGACCACCATCGCCTTGCCGGGTGTCCATGAACGTGCGAACTGGAACACATAGTCCATGACCAGTCGGAAGATCAGCACGATGAGGAAGCACATCAGCGCGATGTAGACCACCTGCAGTGCGATGCCCATCCCGCGCTTCCCTCTCCCCTGCTCCCGCTCTGTTCCCGGTCCCGTATCTGACGGATCGGTCTAGCTTTGGTTGAAGAACCCGCCCTCCGCGATGCGGGCCTTGTCCTCCGCCGTGACATCGACGTTAGCAGGCGACAGCAGGAACACCTTCTGTGTCACGCGTTCAATGCTGCCGTGCAGACCGAAGACGAGACCGGCCGCGAAGTCGACCAGACGCTTCGCATCGGTGTCGTCCATCTCCGTGAGATTCATGATCACCGGAGTGCCCTCACGGAAGTGTTCCCCGATGGTACGGGCCTCGTTGTAGGTCCGGGGGTGCAGCGTCGTGATGCGGTACGGCTCCCGCTCGGAGACGACCTTGGGCATGATCACGGGGGCGTTCTTCTCCAGGTTGGTGCGGTCAGGTGTGATGGATGCCACGGGGGCAATTCGCGCGGGACGTCCGTTTTCTGACGGAATTGGGAGGGGTTCGCGCGGCGCCGGCGGCTGCACCGCTCGTACCGGTTCGTCCGTTACGGGCGATTGGTGCACGGGCTGCTGCCGCCGCTCCCGCTCCCGGGGGCGCTCGGGCTCCGGCTCCGGCTCGAATTCGTCATCGGGGTCGTACCCCGGGTTGTCGTACCGGTCGTCCTCCACGAGGCCGAGGTAGACCGCCATCTTGCGCATCGCGCCGGCCATTCTCCGAGTCCTCCGCTCTGTGGTGGATCGCCCTGTCGCAGGTGTCGCCGTGTCACCAAAGTCACCAACTGCCCGCGATCCACGTGGTCTGTCCGCTCATCCGCGGAAATGACCATATTTTCTGCTGTGGTCCGACTTTCTTGGCGACGTTACCCGAGCCGGGGTCTCGCGCCGAGTACCGCAGTGCCGACGCGTACATGTGTCGCACCCGCCAGCACGGCCTGTTCCAGGTCGGCGCTCATCCCAGCCGACACCATCGTGGCAGCCGGATGGTCCGCGCGCAGGCCTGATGACAATTCCATCATCCGCTCGAAGGCCGCCTGTTCGCGCCCCGCGTAGCGACCGGCGAGGGGGGCGACGGTCATGAGACCGTCGATCCGCAGCCCCGGCGCGGCCGCGACGAGGTCCGCCAACTCGGCCAGCTGCTCGGGCGCGGCACCGCCCCGGGCCCCGCGCTCCCCCGACTCGGCGTCGAGGGCGATCTGCACGAGGCAGCCGATCTCCCGCCCGTGCGCCACCGCGGCCGCCGAGAGGGCGGTGACGAGCTTCGGCCGGTCGACCGACTGCACCACGTGCGCGTATCCGGCCACGGAACGGACCTTGTTCGTCTGCAACTGGCCCACGAAGTGCCAGTTCAACGACAGATCCGCGCAGGCCGCCGCCTTGGGGGCGGCATCCTGGTCCCGGTTTTCCGCCACATGACGGACCCCCAGGTCCGCCAGCAGTCGTACGTCGGTCGCGGGGTAGGTCTTGGTGACCACGATGAGGGTCACCTCCTCCCGCTTCCGGCCCGCCGCCGCACAGGCGGACGCGATCCGCTCCTCCACCCGCGCGAGGTTCTCCGCGAGCTCGGACTTACGATCCGTCATCAGTCAGTCCAACCAGACATATCCGGCAAGCCGCCCGGTCACCCGGTCGCGGCGGTACGAGAAGTGGTCCCGCGACTCCAGTGTGCAGACCGGGGAACGGTGGCCTTGCGGCACCCCCGCCTCCGCGAGCTGGGCGTGCACCCCGGCGACCACGTCCACGGCCGGTGTCCCCCAGCTGGTCTCGGCCCACGCGGCCGGCACCACCTCGGCGACCGCCTCCCGCATCTCGGCCGGCACCTCGTAGCAGCGCCCGCAGACGGCGGGTCCGGTACGGGCGACGATCCGCGCGGGGTCGGCGCCGAGGGCGGCCATCGCCTCGACGGCGGCGGGCACCACCCCGGCGACCAGCCCGGGCCGCCCGGCGTGGGCGGCCGCGGCGACCCCGGCCACGGGGTCGGCCAGCAGCACGGGGGTGCAGTCGGCGGTGAGCACGGCGAGGGCGAGCCCCCGGCGGGCGGTCACCACCGCGTCCACCGACGGGATGTCGGCGGCGGCGCCCCAGGGGCCGTCGACCACGGCCACGTCCCGTCCGTGCACCTGGTTCATCCAGACCACCAGGTCCGGGTCGATGCCCAGCTCCTTCGCGGCGGCCGCCCGGTTCGCGCGAACGGCGGCCGGGTCGTCGCCGACCGCGCCGCCGAGATTGAGCTCCTCGTACGGAACGGCGCTCACCCCGCCCCACCGGTCGGTGAAGGCGAAGTGGGCGCCGCTCTCGTGATGCTGCTCCAGCGTCACTTCAAGAAGTCCGGAACGTCCAGCTCTTCGGCCGGGCTGTCCTGGTAGGGCCGGGCCGTGGGGACCTGCGGCGGGGCGGGCGCCGGCTCGACCGGGATCTCGACCGGGGCCGGGGGCTCCTCGCGCGGGGTCACGGTGCCGAGTCCGCCGAAGGCCGGGCGGACCGGCTCGGGCGCGCGGACCGGCGCGGGGGCCGGCTCCTCGCGCTTGGTGGACGCCGCGCCGATCACGTTGTCCCGGCGGGCCGGGGGCTGGCCGCCGTCGAAGCCGGCCGCGATGACCGTGACGCGGACCTCGTCGCCGAGGGCGTCGTCGATGACGGCGCCGAAGATGATGTTCGCCTCGGGGTGCGCGGCCTCGCTCACCAGCTGCGCGGCCTCGTTGATCTCGAAGAGACCGAGGTCCGAGCCGCCGGAGATGGAGAGCAGCACGCCGCGGGCGCCGTCGATGGACGCCTCCAGCAGCGGCGAGGAGATCGCCATCTCGGCCGCGGCCACGGCGCGGTCGTCGCCGCGGGCGGAGCCGATGCCCATCAGGGCCGAGCCGGCCTCGGACATCACGGACTTGACGTCGGCGAAGTCGAGGTTGATCAGACCCGGGGTGGTGATCAGGTCGGTGATGCCCTGGACGCCGCTGAGCAGGACCTGGTCGGCCGACTTGAAGGCGTCGAGCACCGACACCTGGCGGTCCGAGATGGACAGCAGGCGGTCGTTGGGGATGACGATGAGGGTGTCGACCTCTTCGCGGAGCTCGGCGATGCCGTCCTCCGCCTGGTTCGCGCGGCGCCGGCCCTCGAAGGTGAACGGGCGGGTGACCACACCGATCGTCAGGGCGCCCAGCGAGCGCGCGATGTTGGCGACGACGGGCGCGCCGCCCGTGCCGGTGCCGCCGCCCTCGCCGGCGGTCACGAAGACCATGTCGGCCCCCTTGAGGACCTCCTCGATCTCCTCGCGGTGGTCCTCTGCCGCCTTGCGGCCGACGGCCGGGTTGGCTCCGGCGCCGAGGCCCCGGGTGAGTTCGCGGCCGACGTCGAGCTTGACGTCGGCGTCGCTCATCAACAGCGCCTGGGCGTCGGTGTTGATGGCGATGAACTCGACGCCCTTGAGACCGACCTCGATCATTCGGTTGATGGCATTGACACCACCGCCGCCGACACCGATGACCTTGATGACTGCGAGGTAGTTCTGCGGTGCTGCCACGTCGAAGGCCTCTCGCCTCGAGTTACGTGTCGCCGCCTCGCGGGCCTGCGGTGCGACGACTGATGCCGAAATGTGGGACGGTCCGTACGCGCCGACCCGAACCCTAACCCTGAAGTTTAGGGTTATGGATGTGCCTGTTCCTTGGACTCTTCCGAACAGGACACTAAGTCGACAAGTAGCGCGTGTTCAACGAACACGCCGAACCTCCCGTTTTTCTTTTCACCCTATGTGATCACCCGTATCGGTGGCCAACCAGGGTGCGTCGGGCCTCGACCCGACGTCAACTCCCGGACACCGCGGGGGCGGTGGGGACGCTCACGTCGAAGTGGTCGGCCTTGGGCGCGGCCTTCAGCAGGGCGGTCAGCGCCCGGCCTTTGGCCTCACCCAGGTCGCCGCTCCCCCACACCACGGAGCGGCCCTTCGTCAGTTCCAGTACGACCGAGTCGAACGACCGTACCTTGACCTGCAACGTCTCCTTCGCGACTGCGTCGGGAAGGCCCCCCGCGATGCCCACCGCCTCCCGCAGCAACCGCTCCTCGTCGAAGCGGCGGGCGCTCGGCGAGCGTTCCGCGGCCATTTCGAGGAGCGGAACGCCGGCGGGTGCTTTCGCAACGGTGTCGAACCGCACACCCTTCGCGTCCACTTCGACGAAGTCCGCGCCCTTTTTGATGAGCAGCACCGGTTTGCGCTCCGTCACCTTCAGCCCGATCCCGTGCGGCCAGGCCCGCACCACATCGACCGAATCGATGCGGGACAGCCGGCCGCGCACCCGGCTCGCGATCTCGTCGGTGTCGACGCTCACCAGGGGCGCGCCGACGGGCACGGCCGCGGCGGAGAGGACCTGTTCGGCGGTGAGCACCTCGGTGCCGGAGGCCGTGACCTTCTCGACGCGCAGCCAGGAGGATCCGTAGAGGGCCCAGGTGACGCCCCCGGCGAGGAGCGCCGCGGCGGCGAGGGTCACCAGCAGGCGGACCCGGCGCGGTCTCCCGCCGCCGGACCCGCGCGGGCCGGTGCCCTTGGGCGACTTGGGCGGCCGGGGCGGTTTGGGCACGCCCGCACCCTTTCCGCCCCCGCCCGCCCGGCCGGACGCCCCGCGTCGTGCCGTCGTCGCTCCGGCCACTCCTGTGCCTCCTGGGTCGGCGGTTACCCGCGTGCGGCCGCGATCGCCTCGTGGACGAGGCCGACGAGGAGCTCGTCGGCGTCCCGACGGCCGAACTCGGCGGCGGCGCGGGACATCTCGTACAGGCGGTGCGGATCGGACAGCACCGGCAGGACCTGGCCGAGCACCCAGTCGGGCGTCAGTTCCGCGTCGTCGACGAGGAGGCCGCCGCCGGCCTTGACCACCGGCTGGGCGTTGAGCCGCTGTTCGCCGTTGCCGACGGGCAGCGGTACGTAGGCGGCCGGCAGTCCGACGGCGGCGAGTTCGGCGACGGTCATCGCGCCCGCGCGGCACAGCATCATGTCGGCGGCGGCGTACGCGAGGTCCATCCGGTCCACGTACGGTACCGGGACATAGGGCGGCATCCCGGGCATGTTGTCGACACGCGGCAGTTCGTTCTTCGGGCCGACCGCGTGCAGGATCTGGATCCCGGAGCGCTGGAGCGTCGGCGCGACCTGCTGGATGGTCTCGTTGAGCCGGCGCGCGCCCTGGGAGCCGCCCGAGACCAGCAGCGTGGGCAGGTTGGGGTCGAGGCCGAAGGCGGCCCGCGCCTCGGGGCGGACGGCGGCGCGGTCGAGGGTGGAGATGGAGCGGCGCAGCGGGATGCCCACGTAGCGGGCGCCGCGGAGCTTGCTGTCGGGGGTGGAGACGGCGACGGCGTGGGCGTAGCGGGAGCCGATCTTGTTGGCCAGTCCGGGCCGGGCGTTGGCCTCGTGGACGATGATCGGCACCCCGAGCCGCTTGGCGGCGAGGTAGCCGGGCAGGGCCACGTAGCCACCGAAGCCGACGACCACGTCGGCCTTGGTGCGGACCAGGATCTCCTCGGCGGCCTTGATGGTGCCGCGCAGCCGTCCGGGGACGGTGATCAGCTCCGGGGTGGGTTTGCGGGGCAGCGGTACGGCGGGGATCAGGCCCAGCTCGTAGCCGCGTTCGGGCACGAGGCGGGTCTCGAGGCCGCGCTCCGTACCGAGGGCGGTGATGCCCACGGTCGGGTCCTGCCTGCGCAGGGCGTCCGCGAGGGCCAGCGCCGGCTCGATGTGGCCGGCGGTCCCCCCACCGGCGAGTACGACATGCACCGAAATTCACCGCTCTCCGGACGGACGCCTCTTGACGCGCCGTCTCATCGACTTCCATATCGGCCCGCTCCGCCGCCAGCCGGCTCCCGGCTGTCGCATCGCGAGCGCCGCGCGCGCCGCCGGCTCCTCCCGCGCGAACGCGATGAGCAGGCCGACCGCGAACATGGTCGGCAGCAGGGCGGACCCCCCGTAGGAGAACAGCGGGAGGGGCACCCCTGCGATCGGCAGCAGACCGAGCACCGCACCGATGTTGATCACGGCCTGGGCCGTGATCCAGGTGGTCACGCCTCCCGCGGCATACCGTACGAAGGAGTCCTCCGTGCGTCCGGCCACGCGGATACCCGCATAGCCTAGGGCCGCGAACAGGGCGAGCACCGACAGCGTCCCCGCCAGGCCCAGTTCCTCACCGGTGATGGCAAAGATGAAGTCGGTATGGGCTTCGGGCAGTTGCCCCCATTTTTCCACACTCGCCCCGAGACCGGAACCGAACCATCCGCCGGATGCGAGGGCGTAGATCCCGTGGACGCCCTGCCAGCAGAGGTCGTTCTTGCCCGGGTCCGTGGCCCCGAGGCAGGCGAGCCGGTCCATGCGGTGCGGGCTGGTCCTGATGAGCAGTGCGACGATCACACCCGCGAAGAGGAGCACGCACGCGAACATCCGCGTCGGCGCCCCGGCGAGCCACAACAGGCCGAACAGGACGGCTCCGAGGATCATCGCGGTGCCCATGTCCCCGCCGAGCATGATCAGCCCGAGCAGCAGGAAGGCGACCGGGACCAGCGGCACCAGCAGGTGCTTCCACTGGGTCAGCAGGCCCTTGTCCCCCTTGCGGGCCAGCAGGTCGGCGCCCCACAGGATCAGCGCCAGCTTGCCGAACTCGCTGGGCTGGAGCATGAACGGGCCGCCCAGGGAGATCCAGTTCTGGTTGCCGTTGATGGAGACCCCTATCCCGGGGACCTGGACCAGGACCATCAGGAACAGGGTGCCCGCGAGCACCGGGTAGGACAGGGCGCGGTGCAGTTTGACCGGCATGCGGGAGGCGGCGAACAGCAGGACGCCGCCGATGGCGGCGGCCAGGAACTGCTTCTTGAAGAAGTAGGCGTCCCCCAGGCCCAGCTGGAGGGCCTTGATCATGGACGCCGAGTAGACCATCACCAGGCCGAGCACGGTGATGAGCAAGGAGCTGCCGAAAATCAGGTAATACGCCGTGAGCGGGCGGTCCCAGGCCTTCGTCAACTGCCGCCGCGTACGCCTGAGCCGCTCCAGCGGCCCGCGCCGGGCGGGCCGCCCGGAACCGGCGGCGGGACGTTTGCGGCCCTGCGCCTTGACGGCGGAGGGCCGCCGTCCCGGCAGCATCTGTTTGGCCGGCATCTGTGATCTTCCCCTCCACTCGTACGGGGCGAGCAGCCGGCCGGAGGGAACCTGGGGGGCGCCCTCGGCTAGGCCGTGTCCGTGGCGCTCCCGGAGGCGAGTTCGCGCACCGCGTCGGCGAACGCGTCGCCCCGCTTGTTGTAGTTCGCGAACATGTCCATCGAGGCGCACGCGGGCGCCAGGAGGACGGTGTCTCCGGGTTCCGCGAGCCGGGCCGCTTCCCGGACCGCTGCGAGCATCGCCCCAGTGTCGGTCCGTTCGAGGTCGGTCACCGGGACCTCGGGCGCGTGTCGCGCCAGTGCCTCGGCGATCAGCGCCCGGTCGGCGCCCATCAGCACGACGCCGCGCAGCCGCTTCGCGGACTTCTGCACGAGCTCGTCGAAGGTGGCGCCCTTGGCGAGGCCGCCGGCGATCCAGACGACCGGCTCGAAGGCCGCCAGGGAGGCTTCGGCCGCGTGGGTGTTGGTGGCCTTGGAGTCGTCGACGTAGCGGACCCCGTCGACCTCGTCCACGTACGCCACGCGGTGCGCGTCGGGGCGGAAGTCGCGCAGGCCGTCGCGGACGGCGCGCGGCTCGACGCCGAAGGCGCGGGCCAGGGCGGCCGCGGCGAGGGCGTTGGCGATGTTGTGCGGGGCGGGCGGGTTGACGTCGTCGACGTGCGCCAGCTCCTGCGCGTTCTTCTGCCGGTTCTGCACGAACGCCCGGTCGACGAGGATCCCGTCGACCACGCCGAGCATGGAGGGGCCGGGGGCGCCGAGGGTGAAGCCGATGGCGCGGCAGCCCTCCTCGACGTCGGCCTCCTCGACCAGCCGCTCGGTGGCCGGGTCGGCGACGTTGTAGACGCAGGCGACGGTGTTGCCCTCGTAGATGCGGCCCTTGTCGGCGGCGTACGCCTCCATGGAGCCGTGCCAGTCGAGGTGGTCCGGGGCCAGGTTGAGGACGGCCGCCGAGTGGGCGCGTACGGAGGGCGCCCAGTGGAGCTGGTAGCTGGAGAGCTCCACGGCGAGGACGTCGTACTGCTCCTCGCCGGTCACCACGTCGATGATGGGGGTGCCGATGTTGCCGACGGCGGCGGTCTTCAGACCGGCCGCCCGCAGGATCGAGGCCAGCATCTGGGTGGTGGTGGTCTTGCCGTTGGTGCCGGTGATCGCCAGCCAGGGGGCGGCGTTCTCGCCGCGCAGCTGCCAGGCGATCTCGACGTCGCCGACGACGTCCACGCCCGCCGCGGCGGCGGCCGCGAACAGCGGGCTGTCGGGCTTCCAGCCGGGCGAGGTGACGACGAGGTCGGTGCCCTCGGGCAGGGTCTCGGCGTCGCCGAGGCGCACGGTGACGCCCTTGGCCTCCGCCTCCAGCTCCGCGGCCCGGGCCCGGTGGCCCTCGCTGTCGCCGCCGTCGACCACGGTCACGAGGGCGCCGAGGCCGGCCAGGGCGCGGGCGGCGCTGATGCCGCTCACGCCGAGGCCGGCGACGGTGATGTTCCGGTCCTGCCAGGGGGTCACTTGTCCGCTGCCCATCCCGCGTAGAAGAGGCCGAGACCCACGATCACGCACATGCCCTGGATGATCCAGAAGCGGACCACGACAAGGACCTCTGACCAGCCCTTGAGTTCGAAGTGGTGCTGGAGCGGGGCCATTCGGAAGACTCGCTTGCCGGTCAGCTTGAAGGAGCCGACCTGGATGACGACCGACATCGTGATGAGCACGAAGAGGCCGCCGAGGAGGGCCATCAGGAACTCCGTGCGGGAGCAGATGGCCAGACCCGCGAGCGCGCCGCCGAGCGCGAGCGAGCCGGTGTCGCCCATGAAGATCTTGGCGGGCGAGGTGTTCCACCACAGGAAGCCGAAGCAGGCTCCCATGAGGGCGGAGGCGACGACCGCGAGGTCCAGCGGGTCGCGGACCTCGAAGCAGGCGTTGGGGTTCGTCAGGGTCACCGCGTTGGCGCAGGACTCCTGGTGCTGCCAGACGCCGATGAAGGTGTAGGCGCCGAAGACCATCACGGCGGCGCCGGTGGCCAGGCCGTCCAGACCGTCCGTCAGGTTCACGCCGTTGGACATGGCCAGGATCATGAAGAGGGCCCAGACCACGAACAGCACGGGGCCGATGGCCCAGCCGAAGTCCGTGACGAACGAGAGCTTCGTCGAGGCCGGGGTGAGCCCGCGCGAGTCCTTGAACTGGAGCGCGAGCACGGCGAAGGCGATGCCGACGATCAGCTGGCCGGCCATCTTGGCCTTGGCCCGCAGACCGAGCGAACGCCGCTTGACGATCTTGATGTAGTCGTCGAGGTAGCCGACCAGGCCCATGCCGGCCATCAGGAACAGCACCAGCAGGCCCGAGAAGGAGGGCTCCTCGCCGGTGATGACCTTCGTCAGGGCGTACGCGATGAGGGTGGCCAGGATGAAGGAGATACCGCCCATGGTGGGCGTGCCCTTCTTGCCGGCGTGGCCGCGGGGGCCGTCGTCGCGGATGAACTGGCCGTAGCCCTTGCGGGCCAGCAGCTTGATCAGCAGCGGGGTGCCGATGACGGTGAGGAACATGCCGATGACACCGGCGAACAGGATCTGCCTCATCGGCCGGCGACCTCACCCTCGAGCAGCGCCAGCGCCACCCGTTCCAGACCGGCCGACCTGGAAGCCTTCACCAGCACGACGTCCCCCGGGCGCAGTTCACTGCGCAACAGGTCGACCGCCGCCTGCGCGTCGGACACGAGCACCGACTCCTCACCCCACGAACCCTCGTTATATGCGCCCAGCTGCAGCCAGGACGCTTCCCTGCCCCCGACTGCCACCAGCCTGCTCACGTTGAGCCGGACGGCGAGCCGCCCCACCGCGTCGTGCTCGGCCAGCGACGCGTCCCCGAGCTCGGCCATGGGACCGAGCACCGCCCACGTACGTCCCCCGCCCTCCTTGCCGGCGCCGCCCATCGCGGCCAGTGCGCGCAGGGCGGCCCGCATGGATTCGGGGTTCGCGTTGTAGGCGTCGTTGACGATCGTGACGCCGTCCGCCCGCTCGGTGACCTCCATGCGCCACCGGGACAGGGTGCCCGCCCCGGAGAGCGCGGTGGCGATCTCCTCGGCTGACATGCCCAGGACATGGGCGACGGCGGCCGCGGCGAGCGCGTTCGACACGTGGTGCTCACCGTACAGGCGCAAGGTCACATCACTGCACCCGGTGGGTGTGTGGAGTGTGAAGGAGGGCTGTCCCGCGGGCGTCATCCGCACCTCGGTCGCGCGTACGTCCGCGTCCTCGGCCTCGCCGAAGAGGACCGTACGGGCCTTGGTCCGGGCGGACATCGCGCGCACCAGCAGGTCGTCGGCGTTGAGGACGGCGACCCCGCCCTCGGCCTCGCCGGGCAGGGCCTCGACCAGCTCGCCCTTGGCCCGGGCGATGGCCTCGCGGCCGCCGAACTCGCCGATGTGGGCGGTGCCGACGTTCAGCACCAGGCCGATGCGCGGAGGGGTGAGGCCGGTGAGGTAGGCGATGTGCCCGATGCCGCGGGCGCCCATCTCCAGGACCAGGTGCCGGGTTTCTGCGGTGGCCTTCAGGGCCGTGAGCGGCAGGCCGATCTCGTTGTTGAGGGAGCCGGGCGTCCACACGGTGGGCGCGTGGTGCTGGAGCACCTGGGCGATCAGGTCCTTGGTGGAGGTCTTGCCGGCCGAGCCGGTCAGGGCGACCACGTCGGTGCCGAGCCGTCCGACGACGGCGCGGGCGAGGGCGCCGAGCGCCTTCTCCACGTCGTCGACCACGATCGCGGGGACGCCGACCGGCCGGGCGGCCAGGACGGCGACGGCACCGGCGGCGACCGCGCGCTCGGCGTAGTCGTGGCCGTCGACGTGCTCGCCGGCGAAGGCGGCGAAGAGGCTGCCGGGCTCCACCTGGCGGGAGTCGATGACGACCGGGCCGCCGACCGTCGCGGAGGGATCCGGTATGTCGTGGGGCCGCCCGCCGGTGATGTCGGCGATCTCGGCGAGGGAGAGGGCGATCACTGGTTCACCTCGGCCTGTCGGGCGCGGAGCTGCTGGTTCTCGATGGCCGCGCGGAGCACGGCGCGGTCGTCGAAGGGGCGTACGACGCCCGCCGTGTCCTGGCCCTGCTCGTGGCCCTTGCCCGCCACGAGGACGGTGTCCCCGGCCTCGGCGCGCGCGACGGCGGCGGCGATGGCCGCGGCCCGGTCGGCGTCGACCAGGACGGTGCCCCGCTCCTCGGCGGGGACGGAGACCGCGCCCTCGAACATCGCGGCGAGGATCTTCAACGGGTCCTCGGAGCGCGGGTTGTCGGAGGTCAGGACGGCGGTGTCGGCGTACCGGGCCGCCGCGGCGCCCATCGGGCCGCGCTTGGTGGTGTCACGGTCGCCGCCGCAGCCGAGCACGATGTGCAGCTTGCCGGTGGTCACCTCGCGCAGGGCGCGCAGCACCGACTCCACGGCGTCGGTCTTGTGCGCGTAGTCCACGACGGCCAGGTACGGCTGTCCCGCGTCGACCCGCTCCAGCCGGCCGGGTACGCCGGGGACCGCGGCGACGCCGTCGGCGGCGGTCTGCGGGTCGAGCCCGGCGGCGGCCAGGGTGACGACCGCGGCGACGGTGTTGGCGACGTTGAACGGGCCGGGCAGCGGGGCCTTGGCCCGTACGCGCTGTCCTTCCGGCCCGACGAGGGTCAGGGTGGAGTCCATGTGGCCGCTGACCACGTCCTCGGCGCGCCAGTCGGCGGCCGGGTCGCCGGCGGCGGAGAAGGTGACGACCGGGATCAGCGCCTCCTTGGCGAGGCGGCGGCCGTACTCGTCGTCGATGTTGACCACGCCCAGGCGGGCGCGGCGCTCGGTGAAGAGCTGCGCCTTGGCCTGGAAGTAGTCCTCCATGTCGGAGTGGAACTCCATGTGCTCCGGGCTGAGGTTGTTGAAGACGGCGACGTCGAAGACGCAGCCGTCGACCCGGCCCAGCACCAGGGCGTGGCTGGAGACCTCCATGGCGACGGCCTCGACGCCGCGTTCGCGCATGACGGCGAACAGGGCCTGGAGGTCGGTGGCCTCGGGGGTGGTGCGCTCGGACTTGATGCGCTCGTCGCCGATGCGCATCTCCACGGTGCCCACCAGCCCGGTGGCCCTGCCCGCCGCGCGGAGCCCGCCCTCGACGAGGTAGGCGGTGGTGGTCTTGCCGGAGGTGCCGGTGATGCCGAGCTGGAGCAGGGCTTCGCCGGGGCGGCCGTAGATCTCGGCGGCGAGCTCGCCCATGCGGCCGCGCGGGTCCTCGACGGCCAGGACGGGCAGGCCCGTCGCGGCGGCGCGTTCGGCGCCCTGCGGGTCGGTCAGCACGGCGGCGGCGCCGAGGGCGGCCGCCTGGGCGGCGAAGTCGGCGCCGTGCAGCCGGGCGCCGGGCAGGGCCGCGTACAGGTCGCCGGGGCGCACGGCACGGGAGTCGTGCGTGATGCCGGTGATCCGGGCGTCGCCGGACTCGGGCAGACCCAGCAGGCCGGCCAGCTCGCCCAGGGGGGTCGGGCGGGCGGTCACGGGCCGGGGCGCTCCCGGCGGCGCTGCCGGGGCGTCTTTCTGGGCGGTTCTGGGCTGATCAGCGTGGGGCACGGCGGTGAGCGTACCGGGCGCGGCGGGCCGCTCGCGAAGCGAGGGGCCGTCCGGGGCGGCTTCGGCCGTCTGGTTCCCGGGTTTCGGGGTGATCGTTGTCACTGATGGAGCCTCACGCGTGGGTGGTGGGAGGGTCGGTTCACTGTCAGGGCTGCGGGCTGGGCTGCGCGGTGGGCGGGGCGGCGGGCGGCGGAGCGGCCGCGTAGGTCACCGGGAGCCCGGCGGGGGCGGTTCCGGTGGGCGCGACCTGGAGGGTCTTGAGTGCGAACTCCATGACGGTCTTGTAGATCGGGCCGCAGATCTGGCCGCCGAAGTAGCTGCCCCTGGTGGGGTTCTGGATCGCGCAGTAGACGGTGATCCGCGGGTCGTCGGCGGGGGCGAAGCCGGCGAAGGAGGCGGTGTAGCCCTTGTAGCGGCCGGTGGCCGGATCCACCCGGTTGGATGTGCCGGTCTTGCCGCCGACCCGGTAGCCGGGGATCTTCGCCTTGGTTCCGGTGCCCTCCTGGTCGTCGACCACGGACTCCAGCATCTCGGCGAGGGACTTGGCGGTCTGCTGGCTGATCACCCGGGTCTTCTCGGGCGCCGGGGCCGGGGTGAAGCGGCCGTCGGGGCCCTTGGTGCCGCGGACCAGGGTGGGGGTGATGCGGACGCCGCCGTTGGCGACGGTGGAGTAGACGGAGGCCGCCTGCATCGCGTTGAGGGAGAGGCCCTGGCCGAAGGGGATCGTGTACTGCTGCGAGGTGGACCAGGCCTCGGGCCTGGCGAGGATGCCCCGCGACTCGCCGGGGTAGTTCAGGCCGGTGGGCCGTCCGATGCCGAACCTGTCCAGGTAGGAGTACAGGACCCTGTTGGCCTCGGGCTGGGTGGCGCCGAGCTGGCCGGTGGCCAGGATGGTGCCGATGTTGGAGGACTTGGCGAGGACCCCGTTGAGGGTCAGGTACCAGGTGGGGTGGTCGACGTCGTCCTTGAAGAGGCGGTCGCCGCGGTGCAGCCGGTTGGGGACCTCGACGTGGGTGTCGGGGGTGGCCTTCTTCTCCTCCAGGACGGCGGCCATGGAGATCACCTTGGCGGTGGAGCCGGGCTCGTAGACGTCCTGGAGCGCGGCGTTGCCCATGGCGGCGGACTTGGCCCGGCTGAGGTCGTTGGGGTCGAAACCGGGGGCGTTGGCCATGGCCAGCACCTCGCCGGTGCGGGTGTCCTGGACGATGACGTAGCCGCGGTCGGCGCCGGACTTCTCGACCTGCTCGGTGATGGCGCTCTGGGCGGCCCACTGGATGTCGCGGTCGATGGTCAGCTCGATGTCCTCGCCGGGCACGGCGGGCTTCTCGTGGGACCCGGCGGTGGGCACGCGGCGGCCGCCGGACTGGGCGTAGGTGATCTCGCCGTCCTTGCCGGCCAGCTTCTTGTCGAGGGCGGACTCCAGGCCTCCGCCGCCCTTGCCCTCGGCGTTGACGTAGCCCAGTATCCCGGCGGCGAGGTCGCCGTTCGGGTACACGCGCTTGCTGCTGTTCTCGTTGAAGATCCCGGCGATGACGTTGGCGCCGGGGCCGTTGTTGCGCTTGTCGGCGGCCGCCTTGTCGGCGAAGAGCTTCTTGAGGTCCTTGATCTGGTTCCAGACCTGCGGGGTCTGCCGGCGGGCCAGGACCACGTAGCGGGTGTCCTTGGTCTTCAGCCGGGCGGCGATCTCCTTGGCGTCCTTGCCGAGGATCGGCGCGAGGAGGGCGGCGGCCTGCTCGGGGGCGTCGGGGGCCTCGCTCTCCTGGGGCGTGAACATCTTCGGGTCGGCGGTGATGTCGTACGCGTCGACGCTGGTGGCCAGGGCGACGCCCTTGCGGTCGGTGATCTCCCCGCGCTCGGCGGCCAGGACGTACTTGGCGAAGCGGTTCTCGGTGGCCTTGGCGGAGTACGCGGAGGCGTCGACGGCCTGCACCTGGAGCAGCCGGACGACGAAGGCGAGCATCACGAGGGTGAGCCCGACGCCGACCAGCCGCAGCCGGGGCTTGGGGCTGCCGAGCCGGATGGTGTGCGGGGTCCGCTGCGCGGGCGTCTTGGCGGTGGTCCGGGGCCGCCCCGGGCCCGGCACCCGGCGCGGGGGCTCCTTGGGGCTCACCGGTGCACTCCGCGCCGGCCCAGGGCAGCCCCGCCCCGGCCCCTGGGGGCTCCGCCCCCGGACCCCCACGCCTCGAACTCCCCCGGACTCCGCCTGGGGGTACCCCCAGGCGAGGCTGGATTCTGCTCGGCCGGGTGCTTGTCCGCGGATTGCGCCTGGCGGGGCTGGGAGTGCGCGCAGCGCACTTCGAGCCTCGCCGGCGATTGAGGCGCGGGCGCGGTAGCGCCGTGCAGTGGGCCGCACCCACGTCCTCCAGCCTCGCCGGCGATTGAGGCGCGGGTCCGGGCGGAGCCCGGGGAACGGGCGAAGGGCGGGGCGGGGAGAAGTCCCGCAGGGTTCCGCGTCACGACGTCACCTGCCTGGGGTCGGGGTGGGCTGCGGGGCCCCGCTCGGGGCCGGCCCGGCCGGGGTGTCGGGGTTCTGGCCGGCGGCCCCGGCCGGAGACGGAGGCTGCGGGACCGACGGGGCCACCGGCGCCGAGGGCTGCGAGGCGGGCGGAGCCACGGACGGCGGGGGCGGGGCCTCCGCCACCGCCGGGGTGCCGGCGGTCTTGCCGTCGGGGCCGAGGAAGACGGGGCTGCCGCCCGGCACCAGGCCGAGCTCGCCGGCCCGCCGCTGGAGGGCGTCGGGGGCCGAGTAGGCGTCGACGTCCCGCTGGAGGGCCTGCTGCTCGTCGGTCAGCGCGGTGGTCTCCTTCTTCAGCCGGCTCAGCTGGAAGGACCCCTGGTTGAGCGCCGAGTTCAGCAGCAGCAGGCTGATCAGGCCGCCGGCCAGCAGCGCCACGACCAGCAGCACGAACGGCATCCGCGCCGCCTGCCGGGCCCCGCCCGGCCCGGCCGCGGCGGGGCGGCCCCGGACGAGGCGGGCCGCCTGCCCGCGGGTCAGCGTGGCCACCTTTCCGGCCCTCCCCGCCTTCCCGGCCTTGGTCACGGCCGCGCCTCGCGGATCCGCTCGACGCCGCGCAGCCGGGCCGGGGCGGCGCGCCGGTTCTCGGCGATCTCCTCCTCGGTGGGCAGCTCCGCGCCCCGGGTGAGGAGCTTCAGCTTCGGCTGGTACTTCTCCGGCACGACGGGCAGTCCGGCCGGGGCCGTGGAGGTGGCGCCGGCCGTGAAGACCTGCTTCACCAGCCGGTCCTCCAGGGAGTGGTAGGACAGGACCGCGATCCGCCCCCCGACCGAGATCCGGTCGACGGCGGCCGGAATGGCCCGCTCCAGCCCGGCGAGCTCCCCGTTGACCTCGATCCGCAGGGCCTGGAAGGTCCGCTTGGCCGGGTTGCCGCCGGTGCGCTTGGCCGCCTGCGGCAGCGCGTCGCGGATCAGCTCCACCAGGCGGGCGCTGTTGCTGAACGGCTCCTTGTCGCGCTCGCGCACGATCGCCGAGACGATCCGCTTGGCCTGCTTCTCCTCGCCGTACTGGCGCAGGATGCGGACCAGCTCGCCGGGGGCGTAGGTGTTGAGGACCTCGGCGGCGCTGATGCCCGTCGTCTGGTCCATGCGCATGTCCAGCGGCGCGTCCTGCGCGTAGGCGAAGCCGCGGTCGGCCTCGTCGAGCTGCATGGAGGAGACGCCGAGGTCGAAGAGGATGCCCTGGACGGTGGGCAGACCCAGGCCGTCGAGGACCTCGGCGAGGTCGGCGTAGATCGCGTGGACGAGGGTGGCCCGGTCGCCGAAGGGCGCGAGCCGCTCGCCGGAGAGGCGCAGGGCCTCCTTGTCGCGGTCGAGGCCGATCAGGCGCGCCTCGGGGAACCGGGTCAGCAGGGCCTCGCTGTGGCCGCCGAGGCCGAGGGTGCAGTCGACGACGACGGCCCCCGGCCTCTCCAGCGCCGGGGCCAACAGGTCCAGGCACCGCTGGAGCATCACCGGGACATGTCGGGACTCGCTAGTCAAAGCGCCCTCTCAGATAACGGCGCGGCAGGCATACGCCGCGCCGCGCACGCGGAGTGTTACCAGGGGGCCGGGCGGCCGGTGGGGCCGGGCTCCGGCCGGTTCGCGCCACTTTAGTGCAACGCCCGCCCCGGTCAACGAACCGCCCCGCACGCGGTGCGCCCCTCCCCCGGCGCACCCGCAAAAGCCGTGAATCACCCGGCCGGCGGACTCCTTCGCACCCTTGTGGGTTAGCTCACAACAATCATGGTTGACCTTCTTTGTCCGTCCTCACCCCATGCCCGGG
Source organism: Streptomyces sp. 3211.6 (assembly GCF_003634815.1). Classification (NCBI taxonomy): domain Bacteria; kingdom Bacillati; phylum Actinomycetota; class Actinomycetes; order Kitasatosporales; family Streptomycetaceae; genus Streptomyces; species Streptomyces sp. 3211.6. The sequence continues at coordinate 2,380,354 of NZ_RBXC01000001.1, forward strand.
CGGCCCGTGACCACTAACGTCGTATGCATGACGACATCCGCATCCCTGCCCGCACACTCCGCGCCGACGGCATCCGGCGGCGACTCCGTCACCGACCGGCTCGTCGCGGCGAACCGCCGCTACGCCGCCGAGTTCACCGACCCCGGCATGGACGCCCGCCCCGTCCTGCACGTGGCCGTCGTGGCCTGCATGGACGCCCGTCTCGACCTGCACAAGGCCCTCGGCCTGGAGCTCGGCGACTGCCACACCATCCGCAACGCCGGCGGGGTGGTGACCGACGACACCATCCGCTCGCTCACCATCAGCCAGCGCGCCCTCGGCACCCGCACCGTGATACTGATCCACCACACCGGCTGTGGTCTCGAAAGCCTGACGGAGGACTTCCGGCACGAGCTGGAGGACGAGGTCGGCCAGCGGCCCGCCTGGGCGGTCGAGGCCTTCCGGGACGTGGACCAGGACGTGCGCCAGTCCATGCAGCGGGTCCGCACCAACCCGTTCCTGCCCCACCGCGACGATGTGCGAGGCTTCGTCTTCGACGTGCACACCGGGCTCCTGCGGGAGATCGATCCGGCCACCTGAGTGACACAGCGCCCGGCGCCGTCAAGAATGCGGTGAGACGTCACCCGGAAACCCTCCGGGGCGGTGTCCGTGTTTCGGGGCGGGCCGGACCGTGCGCCATGCGCGTCGGCCCTGGGAAAGGGCCGAGGAGAACCAGGTGACCACGTACGACGACCGAGCGAGCCTCGCTGATCTGACCAGCACGGCCGAGCGGGTCCGCCAGTCGGTCGAGCGCGTGATCGAGGGCAAGCCCGAGGTCGTCCGGCTCGCCCTGGTGGTCCTGCTGGCCGAGGGCCACCTGCTCATCGAGGACGTGCCCGGCGTCGGCAAGACGATGCTGGCCAAGACCCTGGCCAAGTCCATCGACTGCTCGGTCCAGCGCATCCAGTTCACCCCGGACCTGCTGCCCTCGGACATCACCGGCGTCAGCATCTACGACCAGCAGCGCCGCGAGTTCGAGTTCAAGCCCGGCGCGATCTTCGCGCAGATCGTCATCGGCGACGAGATCAACCGGGCCTCGCCGAAGACCCAGTCGGCGCTGCTGGAGTCGATGGAGGAGCGCCAGGTCACCGTCGACGGCACCACCTACGCGCTGCCCAGCCCGTTCATGGTCGTCGCCACCCAGAACCCGGTCGAGATGGAGGGCACCTACCCCCTCCCCGAGGCCCAGCGCGACCGCTTCATGGCCCGCGTCTCGGTCGGCTACCCCAGCCCCGAGGCCGAGCTGGAGATGCTCGACGTGCACGGCGGGCTCTCCCCGCTCGACGACCTCACCGCCGTCGCGCACGCCCACGACGTCGTCAAGCTGATAGAGGCCGTCCGCGAGGTGTACGTCGCCGCCCCCGTGAAGCGGTACGTGGTCGACCTGGTCTCCGCCACCCGCAGCCACCCCGACCTGCGCCTGGGCGCCTCCCCCCGGGCCACCCTGCACCTGCTGCGCGCGGTCAAGGCCTCCGCCGCCCTGTCCGGCCGCGACTACGTCCTGCCCGACGACGTCCAGCAGCTGGCGGCGCCGGTCCTCGCGCACCGCCTCCTGCCGACCGCACAGGCCCAGCTGGGCCGGCGCACCTCCGAGCAGGTCGTCCACGACATCCTCCAGCGCACCCCGGTCCCGGCCACGCACACGCGCGGCGAGGTCCCGCCCGGCGCGGGCGCCCGGAGCTTCTGATGGCGGCCGGTGCCCCGCACGGCGCCGGCGGCCAGGCCGGGAACCCGGGCGGGCTGCGCGCCACGCTGTCCGGGCTGACCACCCGGGGCCGTTCGTTCCTGGCGGCCGGGGCCGCCGCCGCCGTCTGCGCGTACGTCCTCGGGCAGGGCCAGCTGCTGCGGGTCGGGCTGCTGCTCGTCGTCCTGCCGCTGATCTGCGTCGTCGCCCTGCACCGCACCCGCCAGCAGGTCACCGCCGGACGCCGGCTGACCCCGCCGCGGGTGCCCGCGGGCGGCGAGGCCCGGGTCCAGCTGCGGCTGGAGAACGTCTCCCGGATGCCCACGGGGCTGCTCATGCTCCAGGACCGGGTGCCGTACGTGCTGGGGCCGCGCCCGCGCTTCGTGCTGGACCGGGTCGAGCCCGGCGGCCGCCGCGAGGTGTCCTACCGGGTCCGCTCCGACCTGCGCGGCCGCTACCCGCTGGGCCCGCTCCAGCTGCGGCTGACCGATCCCTTCGGGATGGTCGAGCTGACCCGCTCCTTCAGCGCCTACGACACCCTCACCGTCGTCCCCCTCACCCAGCCCCTGCCCCCGGTCCGGCTGACCGGCGAGGCGGGCGGCCACGGCGACGGCACCCGCCGTTCCCTGGCCCTGGCCGGCGACGACGACGTGATCCCCCGCACCTACCGGCGCGGCGACGACCTGCGCCGCGTCCACTGGCGCTCCACCGCCCGCTACGGCGAGCTGATGGTCCGCCGCGAGGAGCAGCCCCAGCGCAGCAAGGCCACCGTCCTGCTGGACACCCGCTACCTCGCCTACGAGGGCGCCGGCCCCGACTCCGCCTTCGAGTGGGCGGTGTCCGCCGCCGCCTCCACCCTGCTGCACGTCCTGGAACAGGGCTTCGCGGCGCGGCTGCTCACCGACACCGGCGACGCCGTGCCCGGCGTGGGCTCCTTCGCCGGCGGGAGCTCCGCCGGCGGCCCGGAGTCCGCCGAGGCGGCCGGGCTGATGATGGACACCCTCGCGGTCGTCGGCCACTCCGAGGGGAACGGGCTGGGCCGCGCCTACGACGCGCTGCGCGGCGCCGCCGCCTCCGCCTCCCCGGGCGGCGACGGACTGCTGGTCGCCTTCTTCGGCGGCCTGGACGACGAACAGGGCGAGATGGCGGCCCGGATGCGGCAGCGCAGCGCGGCCGCCATCGCCTTCGTGCTGGACCCCGCGCTGTGGGCCGGAGCGCCCTCGCGGGTGGAGGAAAGGCTGCGCGGGCTGCGCGACGCGGGCTGGACGGCGCTGGCCGTACCGCCCGGCGCGGCCTTCGCCGAACTGTGGCGGCAGGCCGGGAACGTCCCCGTCGGCCCGCGGAACCCCGGAGGCACGGCATGAGCGGGCGGACGCGCGTGACGCTCTTCGGAACGCTGGCGACGCTGCTGACCGCCTGGTCGCTGGCCCCGCTGGTGGAGACCTCCGGCTGGCTGGTCCAGGCGGCGCTGCTGCTCGCCGTGCAGGCGGCGGTGGGCGCGGGGGCCCGGCGGGTGCCGCTCGCCCGGTCGCTGACCGTGGGCGCGCAGCTGCTGGTGTCGCTGCTGCTGCTCGCCTTCCTGTTCGCGGGGAAGGCCGAGTCCACCGGGAGCGGGCCGCTGGCCTTCCTCGTCACCGACTTCGCCGGGCTGTTCCGGCAGGGCGTGCGGGACGTCGGCGAGTTCGCCATACCGGCGCCGCTGACGGACGGCATCCGGCTGCTGCTGCTCGCCGGGGTCCTGTTGATCGGGCTGCTGGTGGACGCCCTGGCGGTGACGCTGCGCACGGCCGCGGCGGCCGGGCTGCCGCTGCTGGCGCTGTACTCGGTCGCCGCCGGGCTGTCGGACGGGCGCGGGCAGCCCTGGGTCGCGTTCCTGCTGGCCGGCGCGGGCTACCTGATGATGCTGCTGTCGGAGGGGCGCGACCGGCTGGCCCAGTGGGGCCGTGTCTTCGGCGCGGCTCCCAACGCCCGCACCCCCGCCTCGGCCGGCTCCGGCTACGGCGCGAACGGGGCCGGGGGCACCCGCGCCGTGGCCCCCGTGCGCACCGGGCGGCGGATCGGCGCGGTCGCGCTGGGCCTGGCGCTGGCGGTGCCGGCCGCGCTGCCTTCGCTCGGCGGCGGGATGCTGGGCAACCCGGGCGACGACGCCGCTTCGGCGGGCGGGGGCGGCGGCACGATCTCCGCGGTCAACCCGCTGGTCTCCCTGCAGAGCAGCCTCAACGCCCAGGACAACCGGGTCGTGATGAAGTACCGCACGGACAGCCCGCAGCTCGGCGAACAGTACCTGCGGATCCTGGCGCTCGACGAGTTCAACGGGGTCAAGTGGGAGGCGTCCGCCCGCCCGCTGACGGACGTCCCGCAGCGGCTTCCGAACCCGTCGGGGCTCACCGAGGAGGTCCGCGCGGGCGCGGTCGAGGTCCGCACCACCGTCTCGGCGGCGGACACGTACGCCCAGCGCTACCTGCCGATGCCGTACCCGGCGACGCAGGTCGACATCGGCGGGAAGTGGCGCTTCGAGCCGGTCGGCCGGACCCTGGTCGGCGACCAGCTGGGCAAGGACCGCTTCCAGAACGTGCAGGGCGCGCAGTACACCGTCCGGAGCCTGCTGCTGCGGCCCACGGCGGAGCAGCTGCAGTCCGCGCCGCCCGCGAACGCGGCGGTGCACGCGGAGTACACGAAGCTGCCCGACAACCTGCCGCCGGTGGTGGCGGAGACGGCCCGCCGGGTCACGCAGGGCGCGACGAACGACTACGCGCGGGCGGTGAAGCTCCAGGACTTCTTCGCCGTGAGCGGCGGGTTCCGTTACGACACGAAGGTGTCCTCGGGCACGGGTTCGCAGGCCATCGCCCGCTTCCTGGAGGACAAGGAGGGCTTCTGCGTCCACTTCGCGTTCTCCATGGCGGCGATGTCGCGGACGCTGGGGATCCCGGCGCGGGTCTCGGTCGGGTTCACCCCGGGGGAGAAGCAGTCCGACGGCACGGTGAACGTCTCGATGCGGGACGCGCACGCCTGGCCGGAGCTGTACTTCGAGGGCGTGGGCTGGACCCGGTTCGAGCCGACGCCCCGTTCGGGCATCACCCTGCCGGACTACGGCGCTCCCGAGGTCCCGGCCCCGCAGCCGTCCGCGTCGTCCGCGGCACCCTCGCAGTCGGCGGCCGCGCCGTCCGCGGCGCCCTCGCAGGGCGAGGCGTGCCCGCCGGCGCAGAAGAAGCTCGGCGAGTGCGGCGGACCGGTGGCCCAGCAGAGCGCCGGGTCCGGGTCCGGTGGGGTGGCGGCCGGGACGGTCCTCGCCTGGACGGCGCTGGTGCTGCTGGTGGCGGCCGTGCCGCTGCTGCCGCTGCTGTGGCGGCGGCGGGTGCGCGAGCGGCGGCTGGGCTCGGGTGACGTCCTGGCCGCCTGGCGGGAGCTGGGCGACTGCGCCTGGGACGTGGGCATCCCGCCCGACGGGGCGCTCTCGCCACGCGGCGCGGCGGGACGCATCGTGCTGCTGGGGCGGCTGGAGGGTGAGGCCGCCGAGGCGGTGCACCGGGTCGCGGGCGCGGTGGAACGGGCGCTGTACGCCCCGCCGGGCGCGGCGGGCGCCTACGCCGGCCTGACCGCGGACGTCCTCACGGCCCGGTCGGCCCTCCTGGCCGGCGTGGGCCGCCGCTCCCGCCTGCGCGCCCTGCTGCTGCCGCGCTCGGGGGCCCGTCTGACCGCCGCCGCGTCGGCCCGTCTGTCGGCGGCCTCGGCGGTGGTCTCGCGCCTCGGGGGCCGCGTCCGCCTCCCGCTCCGCAACCGGGGCTGACGGCGGGGGGAGGGAGACGGGAAACGCCGGTGCGTCCGGGCTCGTTCCCCCTGAGCCCGGACGCACCGGCGTCCTGTTACCCGGGCAGTAGCCGGTCCGCTCCGTGGCCCCGTGTCCGCGGTGCGGGCCGGCCGGCCTGCCCTTGTCCCCAACCCCCAGTCTGCGGTTTGCGCAGGTGGGAACCCATCCGTACGGGTACTCATCTGTGCACCTAGGTACGGATACTCAGTTCTACGCCGCCGGGGCCCGGCCACGGCACCGCCGACCGGGCGTCACCCGAAGGGTCAGCGGCTCCCGCTCACCCGCCCCCGCAGCAGCAGCGACAGCGCCGAGTGCACGTCGTCCAGCGACCGCTCGCTCTGGAAGGCCTGCCAGTCCAGCGCGGCCACCAGCACCATCCCGACCAGCGCCGCCGCCGTCAGCGGCACGTCGATCTCGGCGCTGAGTTCACCCCGCTCGACCCCCTCCCGCAGCACCGACTCCACCACCGCCACCGCCTGGCCCCGGACCACCATCAGCGTGCCCTGCCAGGCGCGGTTGGTGCGCCAGAGCTCGGCGACGTACAGCTGGGTGAAGGCCGGGTAGCGGTGGATGAAGACGAGGCCCGCCCGGATCATCGCGTCGAGCGCCTCGATCCGGCTGCCGCCGCGCTCCTCCGTCTCGTCCGCGGCCGCCCGCAGCGAGGCGGTCAGCAGGCCGACACCGTGCCGCAGGAGTTCCTCGAAGAGCTCGGTCTTGCTCGCGAAGTTGTAGTAGACGGTGCCCTTGGCCACGCCCGCCCGTTCGGCGATCTCGTCGACGGTGGTCGCGGAGAAGCCCTGTTCCGCGATGAGGGTGACGGCCGCCTCGTACAGCTTCTGTCGCGTGGCCTGCCGCCGGGCCCCGCCGGCGGTGGTGCTGCTGCTTTCCATGGCGCTGATTCTCACAGGTCAACAGCCCCTTACAGGCTCAGTTCCGGGTGCAGCCGGTCCATCGTCCACACCTGCTTGCCGCGGGCGGCGAGGGCGGTGAGGGCCAGGGCCCCGGCGGTGAAGGCGAGCAGGACCAGGCCGCCCTGCCACACCGGGGTGAGGTCCCCGCCGGTGATCAGGCGGCGCAGGCTCGCGACGATGTACGACATCGGCAGGTACGGGTGGATGGCGTTGAAGAAACCGGGGCTCGTCTGGACGGGGTAGGTGCCGCCCGCCGAGGTCAGCTGGAGCATCAGGACCGCGAGGACCAGGATGCGTCCGGCGGCGCCGAACTTGGCGTTGAGCCACTGGACGATCGCCGCGAAGCAGGCGGTGACCAGGACCAGGAAGCCGATGGTCAGCGCCGGGTGGGCCATCTCCAGGCCGAGGCCCCAGTGCAGTACGGACATCAGCGCGCCCACCTGCGCGGCGCCGAGGCCGACCACGGGCAGCCAGCCCGCGAAGGCGATCCGCCAGGCCGAGGCCCCGGCGGCCAGGGCCCGCTTGTTCATGGGTGCGATCAGCATGTAGGCGACCATCGCGCCGACCCAGAGGGAGAGCGGGATGAAGTAGGGGGCGAAGCCGGTGCCGTAGTTGGGCGCCTTGTGCAGGGGGTCGCTGGCGAGCTGGACCGGGTCGGCCATGACCTGCGTACGGGCGTCGCGCTGCCGCTGGTCGTAGTCCGGGATCTTGCCGGCGCCGTCGTGGAGACCGCCGGCGAGCTGGCCGGTGCCGTCGACCAGCTTGAACATGCCTCCGTTGAGCTGCTGGGCTCCGTCGCCGAGCTTGCCGACGCCCTCGCCGAGCTTGCCGGAGCCGCCGGCGGCGGTGCCGATGCCGGCGTGGAGCTTGACCATGCCGTCGGCGACCTGGTGGGCGCCGTCGTTGAGGGCGTTGGCCTTGGCCACGGCGGCGTTGAGGTCACCGGCGAGGCCGGGGGCCTTGGTGGCGAGTTCGCGGGCCTTGTTCTCCAGGTCGGTGAGCTGGCCCTGGAGCTTGGCGATGTCGCCCTTGCCGTTGCCGAGCACGGTGTTCGCGTCGGCGGTCAGCAGGGCGGCCTCGGCCGCGTCGTCCTTGATCTTCTTCTGCGTCTCGCAGAACCCGGCGGGCAGCTGGGGGTTGGGCTTGCCGCAGTACCGGGTGTAGCTGGAGTCGGCGAGGCCCGCGAGGCTCTTGGTGGCCGCGGCGGCGGCCGGGGCGTGTTCGGCGGCCTTCTCCAGGTGGTTGTTGACGACGTGCGCGGTATCGGCGACCAGCTTGGCGGTGTCCGCGAGGTTCTTGGGGTCCTTGACGAAGGGGCGGGCCTTGTCGGCGGCGCCGTTCGCCAGGTCGGCGACCTTCTGGGTGCCCTCGGCGACCTCCCGGGTGCCGGTCTCCAGCTTGGCGGCGCCCTCGTTGAGCTTGTTCAGGCCCCCGGTGAGCTCGCCGGACTTCTCCTTGGCCGTGTCGAGGCCGTCGGCGAGGTCCTTGGCGCCCTGCTGGGCCTTGCCCGCGCCGTCCTTGAGCTTGTCGGCCCCGTCGGCGGCCTCGGCGGTCTTGTCGTGCAGGTCGGAGAAGGAGACGAAGATCTTGTCGAGGAACTTGCGGGACGCCTTGGTGGAGGCGGCCGAGCGGACCTCGGAGAAGACGGTGCGGGAGATCGAGCCGACGATGTAGTTGTTGGCGTCGTTCGTGCGGACCTGGAGGGCGCCGGTGGTGGGGGCGGCTCCGCCGCTGGAGGCGACCTTCTCGCTGAAGTCGGCGGGCATGGTCAGGGAGAGGAAGTACGTGCCGTCCTCCAGGCCCTTGGCCGCCTCGTCGGCGCTGACCACGTGCCAGTCGAAGGTCTTGCGCTCGCGCAGGTTCCGGGTGATCTCACCGCCGACGTCGAGGTGCTCGCCGCCCACGGTGGCGCCCTTGTCGGCGTTGACGAGGGCCACGGGTACCTGGTCGAGGCGCTTGTAGGGGTCCCAGAACGACCACAGGTACAGGGCTCCGTAGAGCAGGGGCAGCAGGAGCAGCGCGACGAGGGCGGCGCGGGGCAGCTTCCCCCGCCCGAACCGCTTCAGCTCAAGCGCGGCCAGTTTCGGCGAGCGCATCGTCCGCCCCCTTCGTGTCTTCGTCGTCGGTGTCTGCGTCGTCGGTGTCTGCGTCGTCGGTGTCTGCGCCGGTGCCTTCGTCGGCGTCTTCGCCGGTGCCGTCGGTGCGGCCGTCCTGGACGGGCCCGGGCGCGGCCTGCGCCCCGGGGGCCGCCTTGGTGAGGGACGGTGCGGCGGGGTGCGGCTGCGGGTCCGCCGGGGTGTGCGCTTCCTCCGGGCGGGAGGTGCCCCAGGTGACCTTCGGGGTCTCGGAGGGGGACGCGGCGGCCGGCTTCGGGGCGGGCTCCGGCTGGGTCCGCGGGCCCGTGCGGATCACCGTCACGTCGCCGGGGGCCTCGCTGCACACCGCGAGGACGGTGGTGCCGCGGGCGGCGACCGAGCGGAGCAGGGTCCAGGCCTCGGCTCGTTCGGCGTCCGAGAGCTTGAGGTCGAGGTCGTCGAGGGCCAGCAGCCGGGGGCCGCTCAGCAGGGCGATGGCCACGGACAGCCGGACGGCCTCCAGCCGCTCCAGGTCCCGCACGGAGGTGCGCGGCCCCTTCGGCAGGGTGGCCGGGTCGAGCCCGGCGGCCGCGAGGGCCTGCTCGATCCGGGCCGGGGCCGGGGCGGCGTGGGCGCCGCGGCGGCGCAGCAGGGAGCGCAGCGGGGCGTCGTAGCGGCGCTGGAGCATGGCGCCCTCGCGCAGCTGCTCGGCGACGGTGAGGGCCTGGTCGAGGTCGTTGACCCCGGGGACCGGGCCGAGGGCGGCGATCCGGCGGACGGCGGCCATCTTCTTCGGAAGGCGGTGGCGGCCGATCTCGGCGTGGCCCGCGGTGGGTTTCATCCGGCCCGTGAGGGCCAGGAGCAGGCAGGTGCGGCCGCTGCCGGAGGGGCCCTCCACCGCGAGGAGCGAGCCGGGTGCGGCGTCGATCGCGATGTCCTGGAAGACCCAGCCGCGCGGGCCCTTGAGTCCGAAGCCCTCGGCCTTGACGGCGGCGCCGTGCGGGCTGTCCACGCGCCCTCCCCCTCCTTTTGAACTGACCAGTCAGTTCAAAAACTAGCAGGGTCGGGACCAAGGCCGGTAGAGGAGGGGGACTTTGGGGGGAAAGGCGCAGGTCAGGGCGATTGTCAGTGGCGGGCGTCACGATGGGTCCAGCAACGGAAACCACGCACCACCCGGCAGCACCCAGCAGCACCCGCCAGCACCACGCAACGACAGGAGGTTCGTCATGGCCACACCGTCCCCGTCCCCTGTCCACCCCGTCCCGCGCAGGTCGGCCGCGCCCCCGGCCGCCCTGGACCTGCTCGCCAAGGCCCGCAGCGGCCTGGCCGAGGCGGCCCTGCTGCCCCGGCCCAACGAGCGGTACGCCACCGCCCACCTCGCCGCCCTGCGCACCGCCGCGGCGGTCCTCGCCGCGCGCGCCCGGCCCGAGCCGGCCGGCTCCAGGCGGCGGCCCCGGATCCGCAGCGCGTGGGAGGTGCTTCCGGAAATAGCGCCGGAGCTGACCGAGTGGAGCGCCCTGTTCGCCTCGGGCGCCGCCCGCCGGGCCCGGGCCGAGGCGGGGATACCGGACGCGGCCAGCGGCCGGGACGCGGACGACCTCGTGCGGGAGGCCGGGATGTTCCTGCGCCTGGTGGAGCGGATGCTCGCGCTGCAGCCCGTGGCGCAGCCCGTCCCCCAGCCCCGTCCGGAGCGTCCGGACGCGCGATGAGCTGCCCGGTCGGCCGAGGCAATAGGGTGGGGCAAGCACCGCACCCCGCCCCAACGCCGCCGAGGAGCCATCAGCCGTGTCGGACATTTCCCGCCCCCGTGCCTCCCTCCGCACCGCCGTGGTGTGGGAGGTCCTCAAGGAGGCCCTCGACCGCCGGGTGAAGGCGACCGGGCGGGATGTGCTGGACGTCCTCGACACCGGCGGCGGCACCGGCAAGTTCGCCGTGCCCGTCGCCCGTCTGGGCCACCGGGTGACCGTGGTCGACCCCAGCCCGAACGCGCTGTTCGGGCTGGAGCGCCGGGTCGCCGAGGAGGGCGTCGCCGGGCTGGTGCGCGGGGTACAGGGCGACGCCCAGGGCCTGCTGGACGTCGTCGAGCGGGACGCGTACGACGTGGTGCTGTGCCACGGCGTGCTGGAATACGTGGACGACCCGGCCGAGGGCGTGGCCAACGCCGTCGCCGCGCTGCGTCCCGGCGGTGTCCTCAGCCTGCTCGGCGCCGGCCTCGGCGGGGCCGTCCTGGCGCGGGCGCTGGCCGGGCACTTCACCGAGGCCCGCACCGCGCTCACCGACCCGGCCGGGCGCTGGGGCGCCGGCGACCCGGTACCGCGCCGCTTCACGGCCGAGCAGCTCGCGGAGCTGGTCGGCGCGGCCGGCCTGGAGGTCGGCGCCGTGCACGGGGTGCGGATCTTCGCCGACCTGGTGCCCGGCGTCCTGGTGGACACCGAGCCGGGGGCGGTGGAGGCGCTGCTGCGCCTGGAGGAGGCCGCGGCCGAGCTGCCCGCCTTCCACGCGGTGGCCACCCAGCTGCACGTCCTGGGCGAGAAGCCGGCCTGATCCGCCGCCCGGTCCGCCTGATCCACGGGCCCGCGCGGGGTGACCTGCGCGAGACCCCTCCGTTCCCGCGCCGTGACCCGTATGATCGGACCACCGCTCGGCATGGCGGACCGCTCATTGGGGAATAAGCGCCTCAGTGACCGCGCTGGTGACGGTACGTTTCACGCAGTGGTTGTCCACACAGTGGTTTCTCGCTCAGCGATGTGCAGAATGTGGCGTAGAGGGCGGGTATCACGGGGGCGATTCCCCGCCTATCCTGAAGGGGACCCCTGGTCGCTACCCCCCGCGACCGACGGATGAGGAGGACTCCCGTGCCGCTCTCGGAGCACGAGCAGCGAATGCTCGAGCAGATGGAGCGAGCGCTGTACGCCGAAGACCCCAAGTTCGCGACAGCGCTTGAGGGCAGTGGACTGCGCACGTACACCCGGCGACGGGTCTACCAGGCAGCCGCAGGCATTGTGGTGGGTATCGCGCTCCTCATGACCGGTGTGATCTGGCAGGAAGTGCTCTGGATCAGCGTGGTGGGATTCCTCGTCATGCTGGCCTGTACGGTCCTCGTCGTCACCGGTTGGCGCAAGGCACCCAAGCCCGGCGAACAGCCCGTCTCCGGAAGTGCAGGCGGTTCGGCCCGCGGGCAGAACCGGCAGCGTCGGTCGATGATGAACCGTATCGAGGACCGGTGGCAGCGCCGCCGCGACGAACAGGGGCATTAGTCCCCGCACCCCATTCCGTCCGGTGAGGGACGGCCGCGCGAGCGCGGCCGTCCCTCACCGTTTTCCGCGTCCCTGCGGCATGATGCCGGTGTGAGTGTGCTCCCCCTGGTCTTCACCAGCGGCTGGGCCAGCGGGATCAACGCCTACGCCGTGGTCCTCCTGCTCGGCGTCTTCGGCGCGACCGGCCTGACCGACGAGGTCCCGGCCTCCCTCCAGCGCACCGACGTGCTCGTCGTGGCGGGCGTGCTGTTCCTCTGCGAGGCCGTCGCCGACAAGATCCCTTACGTGGACTCCGTCTGGGACTCCGTCCACACCGTGATCCGCCCGGCCGCCGGGGCCGTGATCGGCGCCCTCCTGGCCGGGCAGAGCGGCTCGCTGTCCGACCTGGCCGCCGGCGCCCTCGGCGGCTCCACCGCGCTGGCCAGCCATCTCGTCAAGGCCGGCACCCGGATGGCCGTCAACACCTCCCCCGAGCCCTTCAGCAACTTCGTGCTGAGCACGGCCGAGGACCTCGGCGTGGGCGGACTCGTCACGTTCGCCATGTTCCATCCGATGGCCGCCGCGGTCATCGCGGCCGTCCTGCTCGCCGCCGGCGTGGCCCTGCTGGTCTTCCTCTGGAGCCGCATCCGCCGCTACCGGCGCCGGCGGGCCCAGCGGCGCGAGGAGAAACGGATGGCCGCGGTCCGCGGGGCGCCGCCGTTCTGACCCGCTGACCTCGCTCGATGGGCGGGGCACTCGCTCGATAGGCTCAGCGCCATGGCAAGAATTGCGGTGATCGGCGCCGGCATGGGCGCGATGGCGACGGCGGCCCGGCTGGCGGTGGCGGGCCACCAGGTGACGGTCTACGAGCGCGGCTCCACCTACGGCGGCGCGCTCGGCCGGTACGAGCGCGACGGCTTCGCCTTCGACACCGGGCCGGGCCTGCTGCACCTGCCCGCCGTCTACCGCGACCTGTTCGTGAAGACCGGCAAGCGGCCCCTGGAGGACCTGGTCGAGATGGTCCAGGCGGACCCGGCCGTCCGGCACGTCCTGGACCACGCCGCCGTCACCCTCCCCGGCACCTCCCGGGGCGGGGTCGCCGCCGCCCTGGACGAGACCTTCGGCGCGGGCGCGGGCGAACGCTGGAACGACCTGCTGGGCCGCGCCCGCGACACCTGGGACGCCACCCGCCGCCCCCTGCTGGAGGAGCCGCTGCGCCCCGACTGGCAGGTCCTGGGCCGCGACCCCTATCCGGCGCTGCGCGGCAGCGGCCTGCTGCGCCGCCGCCAGCCGACCCTGGCCGAGGTGGCCCGGCGCGAGCTGGGCGGCGGGCTCGGGGAGCTGCTGCGCGGGCGGGTCCTGGCGTACGGGCTCGACCCCGACTCGGCGCCCGCCGCCGCTGCGGCCCTGCCGTACATGGAGCAGACCTTCGGCACCTGGTACGTACGCGGCGGCATGCGCGAGCTCGCCACCGCCGTGTACGAGCGCTGCCTGGAGCGGAAGGTGGAGTTCGTCTTCGGAGCCCCCGTACGGGCGGTGCTGAGCCGGGACGGCCGGGCGGCCGGGGTCCGGCTGGACGACGGCACCGAGGCAGCCGCCGACTCCGTGGTCTGCGGGATCGACCCGAGGCAGCTCCCGTCCGGCTCCGTGTCCTGGCCGCGCGGCAGCGTGCAGGCCCGGGGCGGCTCGGTGCCCGGCCGGCTGACCCTGCTGCTCGCCCTGCGCGGCGGCCGCCCGGCGGACGCCGTCCACCGCACGCTGGTGCACTCCCCGGGCTCCGCCGCCGTCCAGCTGGTCACGGTGCTGCGCCCGGACGACCCGTCCACCCGGCCCGACGAGAACCACGAGGCGGTGACCGTGAGCGCCGTGTGCGGCCCCGCCGGAGGGGCCGCGGTGCCGGACCCGGAGAAGCTGCTGGACCTCGCCGCACGGGCCGTCCCCGACCTGCGCAAGCGGCTGCTGTGGCAGGAGGTGCGCACCCCGGAGCACGTGGAGGCGGCCACGGGCGCCCTCGGCGGCTCGGTGCCCGCCCCGGCGCTGCCGGGCGACGGCGGGCGGCTGCTGTACCCGGCCAACGCGACGGGCCTGCCCGGGCTGTACCTCGCGGGCGGCTGGGCGCACCCCGGCGGCGGGCTCGCGCACGCGGGGATGACGGGGGCCCTGGTGGCCGGCCTGATCGTCGAGGGGGCGGACTTCCGCGGCTCGCAGTGAGCCGCCCGGGCCGTGGGCCCGCGGCGCGCGCAAAAAAAGGGGGGAGGGCCCGGCTCGTACGAGCCGGGCCCTCCCCCCTGGCCGCTCCAGCGGCGGGTACCGGCTTCAGTAGCGGTACTGCCCGTACTCGCCGTTGCCCTGGTACGGGTACCCCTGCTGCTGCGGGTCCTGCTCCGGGTAGGGCTGCGGGGCCGCGTCGGTGGCGCGCTGCTGCGGGACCCAGACCCCGCCGGGCGGGGTGTCCATGGAGTACTGCTGCTGCGCGGGGTCGTAGTGCGGGTAGTCGTACGGCTGGCCCGGGGAGACCGCCCCGCCGGTGCCGATGTACGGGTCGGAGTAGGCGGCGTAGACCTGCTGGTCACCCGCCGGGTACCCGCCGGTGTAGTCGTAGCCCCCCTGCCCCTGCCCGGGGCCGGGGTAGGCGTGCTGCCCGCCGTCGTGGCCGTCCGCGGCGAACGGGGAGGCGAAGGCGGTGGTGGCGTCCGGCTGCTGGGGGGCGAAGCTCTGTATCCCGTAGGAGCCGGTGTCCTCGGGCACCGGCTGCGGGACGAAGACGTTGCGGTCGTCCCGGTCGCCGGCGTCCTCGTGGGATGGGAAGTCGGCGCCGGCACCGGCGGCGGCCGGGTCCTGGGAGCCGTACTCCAGCCCCGTCACCTCCAGCGCGGGCTCCTGGCGCTGTGCACCGCGCCCCGAGTGGCGGCGGCGTCTGCTCGGCGCCTCCTGGCGGACGGGCCGGCCGTCCTTGCCCTTGCGCAGGGCCCAGCCGGCGACGAAGCCCTTGCGGAAGGAGAGCGTCACCAGAGTCTGGCCGACGGCGAAGGCGATCGCACCGACGGCGATGACGAGCACCGACGGCAGCACGACGCCGGCGACCACGCCGAGGAACCCGGCGAAGGCGAGCAGGCGCCAGCGCAGCCGGGCCTTGTACTGCATCAGGACCTCGGCAAGCAGCCACAACGCGACGAAAGCGAACGCGATGTAGAGGACCGTCATTCCCATGCAAGGCCCCTCTCGGTACGGCCGTACCGCGCGGGAGACGGGGAGACGGCCGATCAGGCCCGCTGGTGCAGGCCCAGGTTCTCGTAGATTTCGAGAGTCGCCGTGGAATTGTTCAGCGTGATGAAGTGCAGTCCCGGAACACCTTCGGACAGCAGCCGCGCGCAGAACTCCGTGGCGAACTCGATGCCAATGGAGCGTACAGCGGCCGGATCGTCCTTGACGGCGTGCATGCGGTCTTTCACGGCGTCGGGGAAGACCGCGTTGCTCAGCTGGGGCAGTCGGTCGAGCTGCTTGATACCCACAACAGGCATGACCTCGGGGATGATCGGGGTCTCGCAGCCCGCCTTCTGGACGCTGTCGCGCAGCCTCAGATAATTCTCGGGGTCGAAGAACATCTGGGTGATGGCGTAGTCCGCACCTGCGCGGCACTTGTCCACGAAGTACCGGATGTCCGTATCCCAGTTGTCGGAGCGGGGGTGCATCTCGGGGAAGGCGGCGACGCCCACGCAGAAGTCGCCGGACTCCTTGAGCAGGCGGACGAGGTCGGCCGCGTAGTCCACGCCCTCGGGGTGCTTGACCCACGGGCCCATGGGGTCGCCCGGCGGGTCGCCGCGGAGCGCGAGCATGTTGCGGATGCCGGCGTCGGCGAACTGGCCGATCACGTGGCGCAGCTCGGCGATGGAGTGGTCCACGGCGGTGAGGTGCGCGACGGGGGTCAGGGTGGTGTCGGCGGCGATCTGCTGGGTGGCGCGGACGGTGCCGCCCCGGGTGGAGCCGCCGGCTCCGTACGTGACGGAGACGAAGCTCGGGGAGACCGCCTCGATCCGGCGGAGCGCGTTCCAGAGGTTGCGCTCGCCCTTCTCGGTCTTGGGGGCCCAGAACTCGAAGGAATACGAGGCTCCGGACGCGAGGAGGTCGCGGACCGTGTGTGCACGGTCCGACCAGGTGGAAGCGGTACCAAGGGCCATATGGGCAGGTTAGACGCGCCCCGCCGGACGCCGAAGCACTGTCCATCCATTGGACAGATTTTTGGACACCCGGGCGCGGGCCCGAGCGCGGCACGAGCTCCGCACGAGTGGGCTACGAGACCGGCCGCCCGGGATCCGTCACGCGAGGCGGGCGCGGACGCGCTTGGCCAGGTCGGCGGCGGCGGCCCCGGGGTCGGTGGCCTCGGTGATCGCACGGACGACCACGACGCGGGTGGCTCCGGCGTCGAGGACCTCGTCCAGGTTCGCGGCGTCGATGCCGCCGATGGCGAACCAGGGGCGGTCCTGCTCCAGGGAGGCCGCGTAGCGGACGAGGCCGAGGCCCGGGGCGTAGCGGCCGGGCTTGGTGGGGGTGGGCCAGCAGGGGCCCGTGCAGAAGTAGTCCACGCCCGGTTCGGCGACGGCGGCGTCGACCTCGGACTCGGCGTGGCAGGAGCGGCCGATCAGGACGTCCCGGCCGAGGATGGCGCGGGCGGCGGGGACGGGGATGTCGCCCTGGCCGAGGTGCAGGACGTCGGAGCCGATGGCGTGCGCGACGTCGGCGCGGTCGTTCACGGCGAGCAGCTTGCCGTGGCGGCGGGCGGCCTCGGCGAACACCTGGAGGTGTTCGAGTTCCTCGCCGGCCTCCATGCCCTTGTCGCGGAGCTGGACGATGTCGACGCCGCCGGCCAGGACGGCGTCGAGGAACTCGGGGAGGTCCCCCTGCCGCTTGCGGGCGTCCGTGCACAGGTAGAGCCGGGCGTCGGACAGCTGCTGCATGGGAGTACCCCTTGGCGGTGATGGAGTGCGGGCGGGCCGAGGTTACCCGGCCCGCCCGCATCCGTGGATCAGCCGGTCAGAGGGCGAGCGCCTGAGCGCGGCGCTTCACCTCCGTGCCGCGGTTCTCCCGCAGCGCCTGCACGGGGGTACCGGGCAGGGAGGGGTCCTCGGTGAACAGCCATTCCAGCATCTCCTCGTCGGAGAAGCGGTCGTCGCGCAGCACGGTCAGCAGGCCGACGAGCCCCTTGACGACCTTGTCGCCGTCGATGAACTGGGCCGGAACCTGCAGCGCGCGGTTCTCGCCCCGGCGTACGGCGATCAGCTGCCCTTCCTTGACCATCTGGCGGACCCGGGTCACCTCGACGTCGAGCATCTCCGCGATGTCGGGGAGGTACAGCCAGGAGGGGACTAGGGCATCGATCTTTGCGTCAATCTCGGTCACGGACACAAGCCTGCCACCTCGGCGGGGCGCCCGGTACCCGGCCCCGTCCGTCCGGGTCCGGGCCGGTGCGCGGACTGGCGTCCGGGCCGGTGGGCGGACAGGCGTCCGGGCCGGGGCCCGGGGCCGGGTGCGGGTGCGGGTGCGGGCCCGGGCACGGACCCCTGTCGGAGGGGTCCGTCAGGCGGCGGCCGATTTCAGCGGGACGCCCGGGTCGGCGACCTTGGCCGGGTCGACGGGGGTGCCCGACTCGATCAGCTTGCGCCCCTGGGCCAGGTCCCGGGGCCGGCCCACGGCCAGGACGGCGACGAGCACGTCCCCGCGCAGCCAGCACACCGACCAGGTGTCGCCGTCCGGGTCGCCGCGCCACAGCAGGGTGTCGGCGCCGCCGTGGTGGCCCGCGTACTGCACGAAGCGGCCGAACTGCTCGGACCAGAAGTACGGCACCGGGTCGTAGGCCTGGACGGCCTCCCCGGCGACGATGTTCGCCGCGACGGCGCGGGGGCCCTGGAGGGCGTTGTCCCAGTGGTGGACCAGCAGCCGGGTCCCGTAGCGGGCCGACGGGAAGGAGGAGCAGTCGCCGACGGCGTACACCCCGGGCAGCGAGGTGCGCAGGTGGGCGTCGGCGGTGACGGAGCCGTCGGGGCCCCGCTCGACGCCGCTGCCGGCGAGCCAGTCGGTGGCGGGGCGGGCGCCGATGCCGACGACGACGGCCCCGGCGGGCAGCTCGCCGCCGTCCGCGAGGAGCACCCGGCCCTCCTCGATCCCGGCCACCTTCGCGCCGGTGAGCAGGGTGGCGCCGGCGCCCTCGTACCAGCGGGCCATGGGGGCGGCGACCTCGGCGGGCAGGGCCCCGGCCAGGACCCGGTCGGCCGCCTCGACCACGGTGACGGCGCAGCCGGCCTCGCGGGCGGCGGTGGCGAACTCGGCGCCGATCCAGCCGGCCCCGACCACCACGACCCCGGGGGCGGCGGCGAGCACGGGGCGCAGCCGGGCGGCGTCGTCGAGGGTGCGCAGCAGGTGGACGCCGGGGACGCCCTCGGTGCCGGGCAGGGTCAGCGGGGTGGCGCCGGTGGCCAGGACCAGGACCTCGTACGGGACGGGTCCGGCCTCGGTGTCCAGCTCGCGGTCGGCGGCGCGCAGGCCGGTGACCTCGGTCCCCAGGCGCAGGGTGATGCGCAGGCCCTCGAAGTCGACGTCGAAGGCGGAGTCCTCGGCCTTGCCGAGCAGCACCGCCTTGGAGAGCGGGGGGCGGTCGTAGGGCTGGTGGGGTTCGGCGCCCAGCAGGGTCACGGGGCCGGTCCAGCCCTGGTCCCGCAGGGCCACCGCGGTCTGCACGCCGGCCATGCCGGCGCCGACGATCACCACGCCGGGCCCCGGCTGCTCCGTCTGTTCCGTCTGCTGCTGCGTCTGCTGCTGCGTCTGCTCACTCACACGGTCAGCCTAGCCACCTGACGACCTGTCAGGAAAGCGGGGGCCGCCCGGCGCGGGGAGGCAGCCTTACCCGCCACCGGCCCCGGGGTTAGTCTGGCCACCGTACCTATCGCGGGAGTCCGGGCGCACCGGGCTGAGAGGGAGGCTGGCCGGCCTCCGACCGTACGAACCTGATCCGGGTCATGCCGGCGAAGGGAGGGGCTGGACGCCCATGCACGCATCCGACAAGGGATCCGACCACCGGGGCCACGACGTCCGCCACGACGTCCTCGTCATCGGTGGCGGGATCATCGGCCTGGTCACCGCCTGGCGGGCGGCCCGGCACGGGCTGCGCACCGCGCTCGCCGACCCCGACCCCGGGGGCGGCGCCGCCCGGGTCGCGGCCGGCATGCTCGCCGCCGTCACCGAGCTGCACTACGGCGAGGAGACCCTGCTGGGGCTCAACCTCGCCTCCGCCGCCCGCTACCCGGAGTTCGCCGCCGAGCTCACCGAAGCCAGCGGCGGCATGGACCTCGGCTACCGCGCCTGCGGCACCCTCGCCGTCGCCCTCGACGCCGACGACCGCCTCCACCTGCGGGAACTGCACGCCCTCCAGCGGCGCTGCGGCCTGGAATCCGAGTGGCTCACCGGCCGCGAGTGCCGCCGCCTGGAGCCCATGCTCGCCCCCGGGGTGCGCGGCGGGCTGCGCGTCGACGGGGACCACCAGGTGGACCCGCGCCGCCTCGCCGCCGCCCTGCTCACCGCCTGCGAGCGGGCCGGGGTGCGCATCCACCGCGCCGGCGCACGCCGGCTGCTCGTCACCGCCGACCGGGCCCGCGGGGCGCTCCTCGACGACGGCACGGAGCTCCTCGCCGACCAGGTGGTCCTCGCAGCGGGCTCGCTCAGCGGCCGGCTGGAGGGCGTACCGGAACAGGTGCTGCCGCCCGTACGGCCGGTCAAGGGACAGGTGCTGAGGCTGGCCGTACCGCCCGCCTACGCGCCGTTCCTGTCCCGGACGGTACGGGCCGTGGTGCGCGGCAGCCACGTCTACCTGGTCCCGCGCGAGAACGGCGAGCTCGTCATCGGCGCCACCAGCGAGGAACTCGGCTGGGACACCACCGTCACCGCGGGCGGGGTCTACGAGCTGCTGCGCGACGCCCACGAGCTGGTCCCCGGCATCACCGAGCTGCCGCTGGTCGAGACCCGGGCCGGGCTGCGCCCGTGCTCCCCCGACAACGCCCCGCTGCTCGGCCCGACCGACCTGCCCGGACTGCACCTGTCCACCGGCCACTACCGCAACGGGGTGCTGCTGACCCCGCTCACCGGCGACGTGATG
Source organism: Streptomyces sp. 3211.6 (assembly GCF_003634815.1). Classification (NCBI taxonomy): domain Bacteria; kingdom Bacillati; phylum Actinomycetota; class Actinomycetes; order Kitasatosporales; family Streptomycetaceae; genus Streptomyces; species Streptomyces sp. 3211.6. Next base: position 2,400,250 of record NZ_RBXC01000001.1, read on the forward strand.
GCGGAGCTGCTGACCACCGGCGCCGTGCCGGAGATCGCCCGTCCGTTCTCCCCCCGCCGCTTCTCCCCCGCACGTCAGGAGTCGTACGCATGACCATCTCCGTCAACGGCGAGCCGCGCGAGGTCGCGGCCGGCACCACCCTCGACGCGGTGGTCGCCACCCTCACCACGGCCCCGTCCGGCGTGGCCGCCGCCCTCAACGAGACGGTCGTCCCACGCGGCCGGTGGTCCCTCACCCCGGTCGGCGACGGCGACCGGGTCGAGGTCCTCACCGCGGTCCAGGGAGGCTGAGCGCGATGGCCGACGACCTGTTCGCCCTGGGCGGCCGGACCTTCTCCTCCCGCCTGATCATGGGCACGGGCGGCGCCCCGAGCCTGGAGATCCTGGAACGCGCCCTGATCGCCTCCGGCACCGAGCTGACCACGGTGGCGATGCGCCGCCTGGACCCGACGGTGCAGGGCTCGGTCCTGTCGGTGCTGTCCAAGCTGGACATCGCGGTCCTGCCGAACACCGCGGGCTGCTTCACCGCCGGCGAGGCCGTCCTGACGGCCCGGCTGGCGCGGGAGGCCCTGGGCACGGACTGGGTCAAGCTGGAGGTGGTCGCGGACGAACGGACCCTGCTGCCGGACGCGGTGGAACTGCTGGACGCGGCGGAGGTCCTGGTCGACGAGGGCTTCACGGTCCTCCCCTACACCAACGACGACCCGGTGCTGGCCCGGAAGCTGGAAGACGTGGGCTGCGCGGCGATCATGCCGCTGGGCTCCCCGATCGGCTCCGGGATGGGCATCCGCAACCCGCACAACTTCGAGCTGATCGTGGAGCGGGCCGGGGTCCCGGTGATCCTGGACGCGGGGGCGGGGACGGCGTCGGACGCCGCCCTGGCGATGGAGCTGGGCTGCGCGGCGGTCATGCTGGCCTCGGCGGTCACCCGCGCCCAGGAGCCGGCCCTGATGGCGGCGGCCATGCGCGACGCCGTCTCGGCGGGCCGCCTGGCCCACCGAGCGGGCCGCATCCCGCAACGCCGCTTCGCGGAAGCCTCGTCCCCGACGGAGGGCCGCGCCACCCTGGACCCGGAGCGGCCGGCGTTCTGAGGGGGCCGCGGGGCTCGCGACGGGGGCACGCCATCTCCCCCTCGAGGGGCGGACGCGGAACGGCGCCTGCCCACCCGCCCCCGAGTGCGGGCGGTGGGATGGGGGGGCGGCGTCCCGCCGGGCGGTGACCGGACAGCCGGACAGGATCCGGGGGGCGGGGCCCCACTCGGCGGTCTCAGGGATGGGTTGGGGCTTTCCGTCAGTCTCATCGTCCTTCCGCGTCGGGCCACCCTGTCAAGGGTCGCCGCAGGCGATCGCGCAGCGACGCGACCGAAGGGAGCGCCCTTGACAGGGCGGCCCGGACCGGAAGGACAGTGGGACTGACGGGAAACCCCCAGACCGGCTCTGAGACCGCTGAACGGGGCACCGCCCTCCCCCGGCCCCGCCCGGCATCCCACCGCCGCCCCGCCCCCGCACCCCGAGCCACCGGCACCGCCTCGCCGGGCCCGCCCCCGCGCCCCCCGAGCCCCCGCCCCCGCATGTCACGGCTGCGCTGCAAGCGTGGACGCCCCGGCCGGGGGTGGCGGAGGTCCTCGTAGAATCGCCGGGTGGATACGACCCTGGATGACCCCCTCGTCGGGCGCGTGCTCGACGGCCGCTACCGCGTCGACGCGCGCATCGCCGCAGGCGGCATGGCGACGGTCTACCGGGCGCTCGACACCCGCCTCGACCGCGTCCTCGCGCTCAAGATCATGCACCCGGACCTGGCCGCCGACACGGCCTTCGTGGACCGTTTCATCCGCGAGGCGAAGTCCGTCGCACGCCTGGCCCACCCCAACGTCGTGGCCGTCTTCGACCAGGGCACGGACGGGCCGTACACCTACCTGGCGATGGAGTACATCTCCGGCTGCACCCTGCGCGACGTCCTGCGCGAGCGCGGCGCGCTCCAGCCGCGGGCCGCGCTCGACATCCTCGAACCGGTCCTCGCCGCCCTCGCCGCCGCCCACCGCGCCGGCTTCGTCCACCGGGACATCAAGCCCGAGAACGTCCTGATCGGCGACGACGGCCGGGTCAAGGTCGCGGACTTCGGCCTGGTCCGCTCCGTGGACGCCGCCACCCACACCACCGGCTCCGTCCTCGGCACCGTCTCCTACCTCGCCCCCGAGCAGATCGAGGACGGGGTCTACGACACCCGCGTGGACGTCTACGCCTGCGGCGTCGTCCTGTACGAGATGCTCACCGGCTCCAAGCCGCACACCGGCGGCACCCCGGCGCAGGTCCTGTTCCAGCACCTCAACGAGGACGTCCCGCCCCCGTCGGCCGCCGTCCCCGGGCTCCCCGCCGCACTCGACGAGCTCGTCGCCCGGGCCACCGCCCGCACTCCGGAGCTGCGCCCCACGGACGCCGCCGCCCTGCTGGGCCTGGCCCGCGAGGCGCGGGCGCGGACAGGCGAGGCCGAGCTGGACGCCGTGCCGCCGCAGGCGCGGTCCACCGAACGGTCCGCCGCCGAGGACCGCACCAGCGTGATCCCGCGCCCCCTGGCGGGGCAGGCCGCCGAGCCCGTCCTGCACCACACCTCGCGCCTGGAGCGGCCCCCCGCCCCGGCGCCCGAGGCGCCCCCAGCGCCCCGTCGGCAGCGCCGCGGCACGTTCCTCGTCATCGCCGCGGTCCTGCTCGCCCTGGGCATCGGCACCGGCGTCTGGTACATCAACTCCGGGCAGTTCACCAAGGTCCCCAACCTCCTCGGCAAGACGGAGGACCAGGCCAGGGCGGAGCTCTCCGCCGCCGGGCTCGGCGTCAAGAAGGTCGACCGGAAGTTCAGCGAGGCCTTCGACCGCGGGACGGTCATGGACTCCGACCCCGCCGGCGGCAAGAAGATCCGCGGCAACGGCGCGGTGACCCTGACCGTCTCGCGCGGCCCCGAGCTGGTCAGCGTGCCCGACCTCAAGGGCCGCCCGCTGGAGGACGCCAAGGCGGAGCTGACGAAGGCCGGGCTGGCCCCGGGCATCGTCACGCAGGCCTTCAGCCAGGACGTGGCCCAGGGCTCGGTGATCTCCACCGACCCGGCGGGCGGCCAGAAGCGGGCCCCCGACTCCGCCGTCGCCCTCCAGGTCAGCAAGGGCCGTCCGGTGCAGGTCCCCAGCGTCACCGGACAGCCCGCCGACCAGGCGCGCGCCGCGCTGGAGGCCCTCGGCCTGAAGGTGGCGACCGCCCCCGACCAGGTCAACTCCCCCGCGCCCGCCGGAACGGTCGCGAACCAGTCGGTCGCCGCGGGCACCCAGGCGGCGGGCGGGGACACCGTCACGCTGACCCTCTCCAAGGGCCCCCGCCCCGTCCAGGTGCCGAACGTCGCCGGCCAGGACGTGGACACGGCCCGCAAGACCCTGGAGGCCCTGGGCTTCAAGGTGAAGGTGGAGCGCCCCTTCCTGTCCTTCAGCAGCACGGTGGACACCCAGTCGCTGCCCGCCGGGCAGAGCGCCCCCGAGGGCAGCACGATCACCATCAAGACCAAGGGGCTCTGAGCAGCGGTGCTTCGCAATCCCGTGGGCGGGCACGTGCCCGTCGCCGGCGGGCTCGCCTCGGTGGGCCTGACCTACGCCCGTGAGATGGGCGCCGAGGCCGTCCAGGTCTTCGTCGCCAATCCGCGCGGCTGGGCCACCCCGACCGGGAACCCGGCGCAGGACGAGCTGTTCCGCGCGCAGTGCGCCGAGGAGTCGGTCCCGGCGTACGTGCACGCCCCGTACCTGATCAACTTCGGCTCGCACACCGAGGCGACCGTGGAGAAGTCGGTGGAGTCCCTGCGGCACTCGCTGCGCCGGGGCCGGGAGATCGGCGCGCTCGGGGTGGTCGTGCACACCGGGTCGGCGACCGGCGGCCGCCCGCGCGAGGCGGCGTACGCGCAGGTCAGGGAGCACATGCTGCCGCTGCTGGACGAGCTGACGCACGAGGACGACCCGTTCCTGCTGCTGGAGTCCACGGCCGGGCAGGGCTCCTCGCTCTGCTCGCGCACCTGGGACTTCGGCCCGTACTTCGAGGCGCTGGACCACCACGAGAAGCTGGGCATCTGCCTGGACACCTGCCACATCTTCGCGGCGGGCCACGACCTGGCCGAGCCGGGAGGCACCAAGCAGACGCTGGACCTGCTGGTGGACACGGTCGGGGCGGGCCGGCTCAGGCTGATCCACGCCAACGACTCCAAGGAAGGCGTCGGCGCCCACAAGGACCGGCACGCCAACATCGGCCAGGGGCACATCGGCCGCGAGGCCTTCGCCGAGCTGTTCTCGCACCCGGAGATGGACGGCGTACCGCTGATCATCGAGACGCCGGGCGGCAAGGAGGGGCACGCGGCGGACGTGGCCCTGCTGAAGGAGCTCCGCGACCTGCACTGACACGGCGAACATCCTTGAGGGAATACCCCTGGGGGGTATACGGTTCCACCAGTCGGCGGGACCGCCACCCGGCGTTCCCCCGGGCCTTCAGGGGGTAGTCATGGAACAGGCGCACGAGCACCACGAGCACCACGAGCACCACGAGCACCACGAGCACCACCACGGAGACCACGGACACCACGGTCACGAGAGCCACGGCGGCCACGCCGGACACGAGAGCCACGCCGACCACGGCAGCCACGCCCACCACACCGGACCCGTCGGCTGGGGCATGGCCGCCAAGGCCACCCTCCACTGCCTCACCGGCTGCGCCATCGGCGAGGTGCTCGGCATGATCGTCGGCACCGCCCTGAGCTGGGGGAACCTCCCGACGATGGTCCTGGCCATCGTCCTCGCGTTCTTCTTCGGCTACGCCCTCACCCTGCGCGGCATCCTGGCCGCCGGCGTGGACCTCCGTTCGGCCGTCCGGGTGGCGCTGGCCGCGGACACCCTGTCGATCGCCGTCATGGAGCTGATCGACAACGGCGTCATCGCCGTCTGGCCGGGGGCCATGGACGCCCACCTCTCGGAAGGGCTGTTCTGGTTCGCCCTCGCGGTCTCGCTCGCGCTCGCCTTCGTCGTGACGACCCCGGTCAACAAGTGGATGATCGGCCGCGGCAAGGGCCACGCCGTCGTCCACCAGTACCACTAAGGGAGGGTCACAGCTCCGGACCGTCCCCCGGCCCCTCCTGGTACGAGTAGCGCTGCTCGCGCCAGGGGTCGCCGATGTTGTGGTAGCCGCGCTCCTCCCAGAAGCCGCGGCGGTCGGCGGTCATGTACTCGATGCCCCGGACCCACTTGGGCCCCTTCCAGGCGTACAGGTGCGGGACCACCAGGCGCAGCGGGAAGCCGTGTTCGGCCGTCAGCGGTTCGCCGCCCATGTGGGTGGCGAAGACGGTCCGGTCGGAGGCGAAGTCCGCCAGTCTCAGGTTCGAGCTGAAGCCGTACTCGGCCCACACCATCACGTGCGTGACCTGCGGGGCGGGCGGGGCCAGGGAGAGGATCTCGCGGGCCAGCACCCCGCCCCATTCGGCGCCCTGCATGCTGAACTTGGTGACGCAGTGCAGGTCGGCCACCACAGAGTCGAACGGCAGCGCCGCGAACTGCTCGTGGTTCCAGCAGTGCTTCTCACCGTCGGCCGTCGCCCCGAAGACGCGGAACTCCCAGCGGTCCGGCTTGAACTTGGGGACGGGACCGTAGTGGGTGACCGGCCAGCCCCTCTGCAACCGCTGCCCCGGAGGGAGCTCGACCTGCTCTGCTCCCGGAAATTCCCGGCTGTCCGGCTGACCCATGCCTCCATGGTGACAGACGTGGCGGGGTGGTCACGACCAGGTACGAAACGAAACGGGCAACTACCAGCAACTCATACTAAGGAGGCACTTACTGGACGGCCCCGTACGGCGGTGCAAAGATGCGCGCACTACCCAGTCACCTCGCTGACATTGCCTGGAAGGAGCCTCTGCGATGCAGGGCGACCCCGAGGTCCTCGAGTTTCTGAACGAGCAGCTGACCGGCGAGCTCACGGCCATCAACCAGTACTGGCTGCACTACCGCATCCAGGACAACAAGGGGTGGACGAAGCTCGCCAAGTACACGCGTGAAGAGTCCATCGACGAGATGAAGCACGCGGACAAACTCACCGAGCGCATCCTCATGCTCGACGGTCTGCCGAATTACCAGCGCCTCTTCCACGTGCGCGTCGGACAGACGATCACCGAGATGTTCCAGGCCGACCGGCAGGTCGAGGTGGAGGCGATCGACCGCCTCAAGCGCGGTATCGAGGTCATGCGCGGGAAGGGCGACATCACCTCCGCCCGCCTCTTCGAGGAGATCCTGGAGGACGAGGAGCACCACATCGACTACCTCGACACCCAGCTGGAGCTCATCGAGTCCCTGGGTGAGGCGCTGTACATCGCCCAGCTCATCGAACAGCCGAGCTGACGGATCAGACCGGTCGGGTGACTGGGCGACTCGGACGGCTCAGGCGACCCGGACGGCCGGAGGCCTCAGGCGGCTTCCGCCAGCTGCGGGGCCGGGTCGGCGGCGAGGACGGCGGCCGCGTCGCCCTTCTCCAGCAGTTCCCGGCGCGGGCACGCGCCACGGCCCAGGATGCCCTGGATGGTCCGCACGCAGGAGCCGCAGTCGGTGCCGGCCTTGGTGGCCGAGGCGATCTGGCGGGGGGTGCAGGCCCCGGCGGCCGCGTGTTCCTTGACCTGCTTGTCGGTGACCCCGAAGCAGGAGCAGACGTACACGCGGTTCACCTCCCTGAGCGGAATGGTTCTTGCAGCCACCCCGGTGCGGTGAGGCTTACCTAACCGTACCCAAAGTTAGGTAAGCCTAAAAGGCCCGGGGACGAGGATGGGGCGCGGATCACATGGATCCGCGCCCCATCCTCACTCAGAGCTCATCGGCCCGTCACTGGTCGCGGTACATCTCCGCCACCAGGAAGGCCAGGTCCAGCGACTGGCTGCGGTTGAGACGCGGGTCGCAGGCCGTCTCGTAGCGCTGGTGCAGGTCGTCGACGAAGATCTCGTCGCCGCCGCCCACGCACTCGGTGACGTCGTCACCGGTGAGCTCGACGTGGATGCCGCCCGGGTGGGTGCCCAGCGCCTTGTGGACCTCGAAGAAGCCCTTGACCTCGTCCAGGACGTCGTCGAAGCGGCGCGTCTTGTGGCCGGAGGCCGCCTCGAAGGTGTTGCCGTGCATCGGGTCGGTGACCCAGGCGACGGTCGCACCGGACGCGGTGACCTTCTCGACCAGCTCGGGGAGCTTGTCGCGGACCTTGTCGGCGCCCATGCGGACGACGAAGGTCAGCCGTCCCGGCTCACGCTCGGGGTCCAGGCGGTCGATGTAGGTCAGCGCCTCGTCCACCGTGGTGGTCGGGCCGAGCTTGATGCCGACCGGGTTGGCGATCTGCGAGCAGAACTCGATGTGCGCGTGGTCCAGCTGGCGGGTGCGCTCACCGATCCAGACCATGTGGCCGGAGGTGTCGTACAGCTTGCCGGTACGGGAGTCCGTACGGGTGAGGGCGCCCTCGTAGTCCAGCAGCAGGGCCTCGTGCGAGGAGTAGAACTCCACCGCCTTGAACTCGGCCGGGTCGGTGCCACAGGCCTTCATGAAGTTCAGCGCGTTGTCGATCTCCCGCGCGAGCTGCTCGTAGCGCTGCCCGGACGGGGAGGACTTCACGAAGTCCTGGTTCCAGGCGTGCACCTGGCGCAGGTCGGCGTAACCGCCGGTGGTGAAGGCGCGTACCAGGTTCAGCGTGGAGGCCGACGCGTGGTACATCCGCTTGAGCCGCTCGGGGTCCGGGACGCGGGCCTCTTCGGTGAAGGCGAAGCCGTTGACCGAGTCGCCGCGGTAGGTCGGCAGGGTCACGCCGTCGCGGGTTTCGGTGTCCTTGGAGCGCGGCTTGGAGTACTGGCCCGCGATGCGGCCGACCTTGACGACGGGCACAGAGGCCGCGTACGTCAGGACGGCGCTCATCTGGAGCAGGGTCTTCAGCTTGGCGCGGATGTGGTCGGCGGAAACGGCGTCGAAGGCCTCGGCGCAGTCGCCGCCCTGCAGCAGGAACGCCTCGCCCTTGGCGACGGCTCCCAGGCGGGCGCGCAGCTGGTCGCACTCGCCCGCGAAGACGAGCGGAGGATACGACTCGAGGTCCGCGACGACAGCGCGCAGGGCCTCGGCATCGGGGTACGAAGGCTGCTGCGCCGCGGGAAGGTCTCGCCAGGTCGCCTTGGCGGCGAGGGCGTGGTTTTCAGCGTTCACGGTCACCTCGTACACATTACGTCGTCATTCGCCGTGTCCGGCCGGACGCCCACCTGGTGAGACGGTGTCGTTCGAAGGTCCACGGACCCCGGATGAACGGAATTCAAGGTTCATATGCCGGAGGAGGCGGGATGCGGCAGGACGGCGGCCGTTTCGGCTAGGGTGCCTCCCATGTACGCGCTCTCCGTCCAGAACTGGTGGTGGTCCGCTCCCGGCGGCCCGCCCCTCGTGCGTACCCACTGACACGAGCGACACGAAGGCCGCCCCGAGGGGCGGCCTTCTGCGTACGCAGGCAGACACGGGCCGCTCCTCCTCCCGACACCCCACCGGAAGGACGCCCGCTCCATGCCCCAGCCTCAGTTCTCCCCGTTCTCACCGTTCTCCCCCTTCGCCCTCTCCCGGCTCCTCGACGACGGCGCCCCGCCGTTCGCGCTGCTGCGCCGGCGCACCCCCGGCCGGGACCACGACACCGTCGAGGTGCTCCTCGGCCCGGTCCACGAGGCCGCCCGCCTGGCCGACCTGCCCGTGCGCGAGCTGCCCACCCTGGCGCTGGTCCCGTTCCGGCAGATCCGCGAGCGCGGGTTCGACGTGCGCGACGACGGCACCCCGCTGAGCGTGCTGTGCGCCGAGGAGGCCTACGAGGTCCCGCTGACCGAGGCACTGGCCGCCCTCCCGGACCACTGCGTACGGGTCGAGGGCGGGGGCTTCGACGTGGGCGACGAGGAGTACGCGGCCACCGTCGAGCGGGTGATCCGGGACGAGATCGGCCGGGGCGAGGGCGCGAACTTCGTGATCCGGCGGACGTACGAGGGCCGGATCGGCGGTTTCGGCCGGGCCGACGCCCTGGCCCTGTTCCGGCGGCTGCTGGAGGGCGAGCGGGGCGCGTACTGGACGTACGTGGTCCACACTCCGGACCGCACCCTGGTCGGGGCCAGCCCGGAGGTCCACGTCCGGATGACGGGCGGCACGGTCGTGATGAACCCCATCAGCGGCACCTACCGCTACCCGGCGGGCGGGCCGACCGCCGAGTCGCTCCTCGCCTTCCTCGGCGACCGCAAGGAGACCGAGGAGCTGTCGATGGTGGTGGACGAGGAACTGAAGATGATGTGCACGGTCGGCGACATGGGCGGCACCGTGGTCGGCCCCCGCCTGCGGGAGATGGCCCACCTCGCGCACACCGAGTACGAGCTGCGCGGCCGCTCCTCGCTGGACGTCCGGGAGGTGCTGCGGGAGACCATGTTCGCGGCGACCGTGACGGGCTCGCCGGTACAGAACGCCTGCCGGGTGATCGAACGGTACGAGAACGGGGGCCGCGGCTACTACGCGGGCGCCCTGGCCCTGCTCGGCCTGGACCCCTCCGGCGCCCAGACCCTGGACTCCCCGATCCTGATCCGCACCGCCGACATCGCCCCGGACGGGACGCTGCGGGTCCCGGTCGGGGCCACCCTGGTCCGCCACTCGGACCCGCGGGGCGAGGTGGCCGAGACGCATGCCAAGGCCGCCGGTGTGCTGGCCGCGCTGGGCGTGCGCGGGGCCGCGCCGCGCCCCGCCTCCTCCGGTGGCGCCCGGCTGGCGGACGACCCCCGGGTGCGGGCGGCACTGGCCGCGAGGCGGGCGGACCTGGCGCCGTTCTGGCTGCGGATGCAGGAGCGGATGCCCGCCGCCGGGGGACACGCGCTGGTGGTGGACGGCGAGGACACCTTCACGGCGATGCTGGCGCACGTGCTGCGGGCGGCGGGCCTGTCGGTGACGGTGCGCCGCTACGACGAGCCGGGGCTGCGGGAGGCGGCGTCGGCCTGGCAGGGCCCGGTCGTCCTGGGCCCGGGCCCGGGCGACCCGGCGGACGGGGCGGACCCGAAGATGCGGATGCTGCGCGGGCTGGCGGGCGAACTGCTCGCCTCGCACCGGGGCGGGCTGCTCGGCGTCTGCCTGGGCCACGAGCTGCTGGCGGAGCAGATCGGCCTCCCCCTCGTCCGCAAGACGGAGCCGGCACAGGGGGCGCAGGTGCGGATCGACCTCTTCGGCAGGCCGGAGGTGGTCGGCTTCTACAACACGTACACCGCCGCCTGCGACGCCGAGACGCAGGCGGAGCTGGCGGCGCACGGGGTCGAGGTCTCCCGGGACCCGCTCACGGACGAAGTCCACGCCCTGCGCTGCGCGGCACGCGGCTTCGCGGGGGTCCAGTTCCACCCCGAGTCGGTCCTCACGCTGCGGGGCGCGGAGCTCGTCGCCGGCCTGGTCCGGGCCGTGGTCCCGGTGGGGCGGGGCGCGTAGCGGGGCGGGGGCGGGCCCTGCGGGGCCGGTCCCCGGTGCCGGTGGGGCCGTGAACAGCCCCGCCGGCACCCCGGCGGCGGGGTCAGCCGAAGAAGACGCCCGCCTCCTCGTACAGCGCCGGGTCCACCGTCTTCAGCCTCGCCGTCGCCTCGGCGATCGGCACCCGCACGATGTCCGTCCCCTTGAGCGCGACCATCTTCCCGAAGTCCCCGTCCCGCACCGCGTCGATCGCGTGCAGCCCGAACCGTGTGGCCAGCCACCGGTCGAAGGCGCTCGGGGTGCCCCCGCGCTGGATGTGCCCGAGGACCGTGGTGCGGGCCTCCTTGCCGGTCCGCGCCTCGATCTCCTTGGCCAGCCACTCCCCGACACCCGACAGCCGGACGTGGCCGAAGGAGTCCCGGGACACCGCGTCCTTGAGCACCAGGTCGCCGTCCTTCGGCATGGCCCCCTCGGCCACCACCACGATCGGCGCGTAGCTCGCCTTGAAGCGGGAGGTCACCCAGGCGCAGACCTGGTCCACGTCGAAGCGCTGCTCGGGGATGAGGATGACGTTCGCCCCGCCCGCGAGCCCGGAGTGCAGGGCGATCCAGCCGGCGTGCCGCCCCATCACCTCGACGACCAGGACCCGCATGTGGGACTCGGCCGTGGTGTGCAGCCGGTCGATGGCCTCCGTCGCGATGCCGACGGCCGTGTCGAAGCCGAAGGTGTAGTCGGTGGCCGACAGGTCGTTGTCGATGGTCTTGGGGACGCCGACGCAGGGGATGCCGTACTCCTCGTACAGCCGGGCGGCCACGCCCAGCGTGTCCTCGCCGCCGATCGCGATGAGCGCGTCGACCTCGGCCTTGGCGAGGTTGTCCTTGATGGAGCGGACCCCGTTCTCGGTCTTGAACGGGTTGGTGCGCGAGGAGCCGAGGATGGTGCCGCCGCGCGGCAGGATCCCGCGGACGGCGGGGATGTCCAGCGGGACGGTGTCCCCCTCGACCGGCCCCCGCCAGCCGTCCTTGAATCCGACGAACCCGTATCCGTACTCCTGGACGCCCTTGCGGACGACGCCCCTGATCACCGCGTTGAGCCCGGGGCAGTCGCCGCCGCCCGTGAGCACTCCGACCTTCATGGAATCTCCCTTCGCCATGACCGCCACGCTAGTGGTGACCCAGGTCACAGCAAGGGGCCTGGAGTGGGCAATTCCGGTGGAATTACGGGGCGTTGCGTACGCGTGTTCACTCGTACGGGGAAGTAAGTACGACCGGCGGGTACGCCGGAGCACCCTCAGGCGTCGTCGAGCCCGCGCTCTATCGCGTACCGCACGAGCTCCACCCGGTTGTGCAGCTGGAGCTTGCCGAGGGTGTTCTGCACGTGGTTCTGCACCGTGCGGTGCGAGATGACCAGCCGTTCCGCGATCTGCTTGTACGACAGCCCCTTGGCCACCAGCCGCAGCACCTCGGTCTCCCGGTCGGTCAGCTGCGGCGCCTTCGGCTCGTCGGCGGCGGCCGGCGCCGGGTCGGTGGCCAGGCGCCGGTACTCGCCGAGCACCAGCCCGGCCAGGCCCGGGGTGAACACCGGGTCGCCGGCGGCGGTGCGGCGCACCGCGTCGATCAGCTCCTGGGCCCCGGCCGACTTCATCAGGTAACCGGTGGCCCCGGACTTCACCGCCTCCAGCACGTCCGCGTGCTCCCCGCTCGCCGACAGGACCAGCACGCGCAGCGCGGGGTCGGTGCCGACCAGCTCCTTGCAGACCTGGACCCCGGGCATGCCGGGCAGGTTGAGGTCGAGGACCAGCACCCGCGGGGCGACGGCACGGGCCCGGCGCACCGCCTCGGGGCCGTCCCCGGCGGTGGCGACCACGTCGAAGCCCGCGGCGGCCAGGTCGCGGGCCACCGCGTCCCGCCACATCGGATGGTCGTCGACGACCATCACCTTGATGTCATGGAGCCCGTCGCCGCTGCCGACGCCGACGCCGTCACTGCCGCTGCCGCTGCCGCTGCCGCTGCCGTTCACTGGGTCCTCCCCCTCGGTACTTTCAGTTCCACTTCGGTGCCCTGCCCGGGGACGGACACCAGCTCGGCGCTGCCGCCGAGGTCGCGCAGCCGGCCCCGGATGGACAGGGCCACGCCCATCCGTCCCTCACCCTCCGCCTGGTCGAGCCGGCCGGCCGGGATGCCCGGGCCGTCGTCCCGTACGGTCACGATCACCTCGTCGCCCCAGTCCTCGACCAGGATCCAGGCGCTGGCCCCCTCCCCGGCGTGCTTGCGCACGTTGTCCAGGGCGGCGCCCACCGCCGCGGCCAGCTCCCGCGCGGCGGGCGCGGGCAGCGGCACCGGGGCGCCCGGCTCGGCGAAGCTCACCCGGGAGCCGGCGTGCGGGGCCAGCAGGGCCCGCAGGTCCAGCTCGCCCTCGTCGGCGCCCGGCTCCTCCACCTCGTACGTGTCCACCCGCGCGCCCAGCGCCTCGTCACGCGAGACCCGGGAGGGGCGGACCAGCCCGCTGGAGACCAGCGTGCGCAGCGCCACCTCCTGCTCCCCGGCCATCCGGCCCAGCTCGGCGGCCTCGCCGCCCAGCTCGGTGCCCCGCCGCTGGACCATGGCGAGGACCTGGAGGACACCGTCGTGGATGTCGCGGGCGAGGCGTTCGCGCTCCCGGGTCGCGGCCTCGATCTCCAGGGCGCGGGCGAGGGTGGCCTCACTGGCCCGGGCGACCTCGACGACGTAGCCGAGGGCGATGGAGGCGACCCAGACCAGCAGCACGTTGTGGAGGGTGTCCCGGGTGGGGTCGCCGCCGTGGATGGCGATGTTGGCGACGGCCACGAAGGTGGAGGCGATACCGGCCCACCGCCAGCCGCCCTTGAGGGCGAAGGCGAGGACCGAGCCGGCCGTCCAGATGCTGGGGAGGGTGGGGCCGCCCGCCTGGATGCGGGCGTGGGCGTCGGCGAGCGGGGTCAGGGCGATCCCGGCGAGGGCGACGGTGAGGTCTGCGGCCAGGAAACCCCTGGTGCAGTGCGCCGCGCCGCCCACCCGGCGGTAGGTGGCCAGGGTCCAGACGACGAGGACGGCGAGGTAGCCGACCGCGACGCCGGGACGGACGAAGTCCTTGTGGGCGGAGAGGAACAGCAGCACCGCGTAGACCATGGTGAGCAGCCGGTACGCGGTCAGCGCCCGCCACAGCGGCTGCTCGACCGACATCCGCACGACGCGCTCGCGCTTCGCCGCCATCTCCCCCACCCCCGCCGCGCGGACGGCAGCCTGCCGCCCGCGGGAACTACTCCGCGCCGCCGTCGCCCTTGTCGGCCTTGGCCGCTTCCTTGGCCGCCTTCTCGGCGTCCGCGATCTGCCGCTTGGCGGCGGTCGCGTAGATGTCGACGTACTCCTGGCCGGACAGCTTCATGATTTCGTACATGACCTCGTCGGTCACCGAGCGCAGGATGAAGCGGTCCCCGTCCATGCCCTGGTAGCGGCTGAAGTCCAGCGGCTTGCCGATCCGGATGCCCGGGCGCATCAGCTTCGGGACCACCTTGCCGGGCGGCTGGATCTTCTCGGTGTCGATCATCGCCACCGGGATCACGGGCGCACCGGTGGCCAGCGCCACCCGCGCCAGGCCGCCGGGCTTGCCGCGGTAGAGGCGGCCGTCGGGTGAACGGGTCCCCTCGGGGTAGATACCGAACAGCTCTCCGCGCTCGATGACCTCGATACCGCTCTTGATGGCGGCCTCGCCCGCACCGCGCGCGCCGGAGCGGTCCACGGGGAGCTGGCCGACGCCCTTGAAGAAGGCCGCGGTCAGCTTGCCCTTGACCCCGGGGGAGGTGAAGTACTCCGCCTTTGCGATGAAGGTCACCTTCCGGTCCAGCACGGCCGGGAGGAAGAAGGAGTCGGAGAAGGACAGGTGGTTGCTCGCGAGGATCGCCGGCCCCTCCGCGGGAATGTTCTCGAGGCCCTCCACCCACGGCCTGAAGGCGAGCTTCAGGGACCCGCCGATGGAGAACTTCATTGCGCCGTAGATCAACTCGAAAGCCTTCCTGTGTCTGTCGATCAGACCATAACCCCTGGCTCCGCCGAGAGCGCCCGACGACCCTGGTCGGTGTCATCCCGGTCGCGTACGGTGAAGTCACACAGCGCGACGCACCCGTACGTACCCGTACCCCGCACGCGTCAAGGCCCTCGTCGAGTCGTAGTCCTCTCGTAGTCCTCACCCATCAAGGAGACTGTGGTGCCCGTCCTCCCTGGAGCAGAGCCGTTCCGCCACGAGGGCGGAGAGGTGGGCGTGCTCCTCTGCCACGGCTTCACCGGTTCCCCTCAGTCGCTGCGCCCCTGGGCCGAGTACCTGGCCGAGCGCGGACTGACGGTCTCGCTGCCGCTGCTGCCGGGGCACGGCACGCGCTGGCAGGACATGCAGCTCACCGGCTGGCAGGACTGGTACGCCGAGGTGGACCGGGCGCTGAGGGAACTGCTGGACCGGTGCACGCAGGTGTTCGTGTTCGGGCTCTCGATGGGCGGCGCGCTGACCCTGCGGCTGGCCGCCAAGCACGGGGAGGCGATCAGCGGCATCGTCCTCGTCAACCCGGCCAACAAGGTGCACGACCCGCTGGCCGTGGCCCTCCCGGTGGCCAAGCACTTCATCCGGTCCACGGCGGGGATCGCCAGCGACATCGCCAAGCCGGGCGCGGCGGAGGTCGGCTACGACCGGGTGCCGACGAAGGCGGCGCATTCGCTGAGGAAGTTCTTCCAGCTGGTCGACACCGAGCTGCCGCAGGTCACGCAGCCGGTGCTGCTGCTCCACAGCCCCCAGGACCACGTGGTCCCGCCGGTGGACTCGGAGCGGATCCTGGCGCGGGTGTCGTCGACGGACGTCACCGAGACCCTGCTGGAACAGAGTTATCACGTCGCGACGTTGGACCATGACGCGGAGCGGATCTTCGCGGACAGCTATGCGTTCGTCGGGCGGCTCGCGGAGAGCGTCGGCAGGGAGGGGGCGGCCAGCGGTGGCTGAGCACGAGGAGTCCTCCGGGGGTGTGCCCCCGCTGGACGAGGAAGCGGCGTGGGCCGCGATCGTCGCCGGGTACGGGCAGGAACCGCCGGACCCGCCGGGGGCCCGTCCGTTCCGGCCCATCGAGAACCTGATGCTGCCGGAGGAGGACGTCCAGCCGGAGCCCCCGGCCGCCGCCCCGACGGCGCCGACGGCCCTGGGCAGCTCGGTGGTCTTCGCCCCGGGCGTCGGCCTCGGGCCCCGCGACCACACCCCGGCGGAGCCGAAGGACGAAGACCTGGCGGGCGAAGCGGGCGACGAGGGCCACTTCGTCCCCCCGGAACCCCCGGAGCTCCCGCCGGCGGACACGACGGCGAAGTTCGCCTGGCTGGCGGTGGTCGGCGGCCCGGTACTGCTGCTGGTGGCGGTACTGCTCCAGTGGGACATGACCTGGTGGCTCACCACCCTGGGCATCGGCGGCTTCCTGGGCGGCTTCGCCACCCTGGTGGCCCGCATGTCGGGCGACACGGACGACGGCGACGACGACCCGGGCCGCGGCGCGGTGGTGTAGGGGGCGGGGCCCCGCGGCGCGGTACTGACGCCGTCCGCGGCGACGCCTCGCGGCGCGGGCCCGCCATCTCCCCCTCGAGGGGTAGGGGCGGGCCGGTAGCTGCCCACCCGCCTCCCCCGGGCGGCCGGGGCCGGCCGCTCGGCGGAGCCTTGGCCGGGCGGAAGCGGAGAGGCGGCCGGGACCGGTGTGCGCAACAGATCGCTACGCGCTGCCCTCGTCTCAGCGTCTGCGAGCCGTCTGGAGCGCTGTCGTCGGGCGATTCACCACCCGTTCAGCGAAACCTCCGGACCGGCGTTCAAGTACTGACGAAGAGCGCTTGATGTGGTGTCCACGAAAGCGTCGGGGATGGCGTCGGCGGCGACCCAACGGACCTGGGAGTGCTTGCGGGGTTCGCGGTTTTCGGGTTCGCCGGTCCATTCGTTGGCAGCGAACACGACGGTGAGGAATCCGTTGGGGGCTTCGACGCCCCAGGCTCCGTGGATGATGTGGGCCACCTTGAGGGATTCCGGCTTCACGGTGAGGCCCGTCTCCTCGTAGAGCTCGCGGACGGCGGTCTCGGTGATGGGTTCGCCCGGTTCGCTCTTGCCGACGGGGAGGTCCCACATGCCCTGGGCGAACTTGGCGTTCTCACTGCGCTGGAGGAGGACGACGCGGTTGGTGGCCTTGTCGTGGACGATGACGGCCGCGACCAGCAGGGTCATCGATTCGAGCGCCGGCTTGAGGGCTTGGGAGCGGTCGTCGGTCTGCTGGGCCACGGTGTTCCCTTCGTCGGACGGTTGTTGGGCATGTTAGGCGAGGGCCTCGCGGGCTCTGCGGGCGAGATCGGCGGCGCCGGGGACGCGGCGGTGCTGGTAGACCGCGAGGGTGGAGCGGATCGAGGTGATCGCCTTCCGGGTCCGGTCGGACGTCATGCCCTCCATGAGGACGAGGGCCTGGGTCCACGCGGAGACGGCTTCGTCGGCGCGGGCCTGAGCGGCGAGGCTGTCGCCCAGGTCGGCGTGGGTGAGGGCGTGGACGCGCTTGTACTTGTCCGGGTCCCAGCGGGTGAGGGCGTCGCGGTGCTGCTGTTCGGTGCCGACGTGGTCGGCGAGGTCGGTCAGGGTGCGGGCGGTGTGGCTGGCCACGGTGCCGGCGGCGGGGCCGCTGACGCGGGAGTAGCTGGGCTGGGGGCCGTCGTCCCGGAGCAGGGCGTCTTCGGCGGCGAGGAGGGCGCGTGCAGCCGAGGGGCTCGCGTCGGTGGCAGCGTAGGCGCGGGCATGGGTGATGTGGAGAAGGGCTTCGGTCTGGCCGTCGACATGGCCGAGGCCACGTCGCAGGGCGCCTTCGACCAGGTCGACGCAGTGATGGGGCTGTTTGAGGCTCAGGGCCTGATGGGCGAGGGCGCGCATCATCCAGGCAGCGTGGCCGTGGGGGTCGGCTTCGCAGGCGAGCTGGTAGCCGACCTGGTAATAGCGCTGGGCGGCGCCTTCGTGGCCCAGGTCGTGGTGCTTCCACCCGGCGAGGTAGGCGAGTTCGGCGACGGCGCCGAAGGCGGCCTGGCGTAACGGCTCAGAGGGGAAGCGGCCGCGGAGCATCGGGGCGGCGGTGTCGGCGAGGTAGGCGGTGACGGTGGTCAGACCATGGCCGCCGCCCAGGCGCTCGTCGGCGGCGCTGAAGGCTGCGGTGATCTGGCGTACGACGTCGATGTCGTCGGTTCCGACCAGGGAGCGGCCGGTACGGGCGCGGAGCATCCGGGAGGTCGCCTCGTGGTCGTGGAGCAGCGGCATGGCGACGCCTGCCGTGGTGAAGGCTGCGATGGCGAGGAATCGGCGGCGTTCGACGTCCGCGCGGCCGAGATCGGTGACGGTCAGGACCGGGTCGCCGTTCGAGGTGGCTCCGGCATCGCCGGGCTGGAGGCCGATCTCGGTCGGGGTGACGATGCGGCCGAGGCGGCGGGAGAGGGCTTCGGCAAGGTACTGGCCGGTCTGGCCCGAGGGCTCGCGGGTGCCGTTGGCCCAGTGGGAGATCGCGGACTTGTTGGTCTGGAGGAGTTCACCGTTCTCGGCTGCGATGCGGCGGACGTCGTGGGCGAGCGATTCGTACGTGCATCCGGCCTCGTGGATGGTCTCGCGCAGGCGGGAGTTGGCGTCGGTCGGCGCTGGCACGTTCCTCCGTCCCGGAGCTGTAAACCGCGTATACCGCTTGGGCCCGGTCACACCGTACCCACTCTGCGTAGCGGACGGTTCACTTATCGACAGCCGCCCCACCTTCGGGCCGGGCGGCCCCCAAGTTCCGTACGCCCCAACGGGCTCGGGCATTCCTATGCCCTGGCCCGGACGATCAGAGACGGAGACACCGTGACCATCATCGACACCACGACCATCACGGTCGAGCTGCCTGACGCCTTCGACCCGCGCTGGAACCGGCTGCCCGGCATTCAGGTCGAGGGACGACGCATCACCATCGACCCGGCCGAGTACTTCTTCCGCTTCGAGTCCAGCACCTGGCTCCTCGCCGACTGGGAGCTGGTCAAGGCCCAGCTCCTGGACGTCGACGAGACGACCGAGAGTGCGGTCGAGCAGCTGGCGCTCGACTTCATCAAGAACCACGCCGAGTCCACGTCGGATGCCGCCCGCGTCCTGGCGACGGCGTACGAGGTGTACGCGTACCTCTTCCGCGACGAGCACCTCTCCGGCCTGGGCCTCCCGCAGATCACCGCCGGACACCTGCGGATGCTCCGCGAGGCCGCCACGCTCATGGCGCTCAACAAGGTCGAGCTGGACGGGCACATCTCCAACGTCGGCCCGTGCTGGTTCTTCCCCGCCGCCACCTCCGTCGTCTTCGACCTGGAGGACGAAATGGGCGGGATGCTCGACGAGGTCTACCACGGCGGCTGGTTCAACGAGCACCGCCGCATCGAGTCCATCAAGGCCCACGCCGCCCTCGGCGGCCGTCTCGTGCACGGCTGCCAGTCCGTGCCGGACCAGACCGGCGGCGGCGTCGCGCCCTACGGCGCCTCGATGGCCAACTTCCGTGACGACCTCGCCGCGTTCAAGGCGGGCTGGATCGAGCAGGTCTACGCCCACCGCGTGACCGCCCCCGAGTAGGCCCCAGTCCGGCTTCGGGGCGGACGACACGCTCGCCCCGAAGCCGTCCATCCCCCCCTCCGGAGACACCCCCATGGACCAGAGCCTGACCACCACCCTCCTCGACGACCTGTGCACCCTCCTCCACAAGCCCGTCCCCCAACGCACCGAAATCCGTGTCTGGGGCATGTCCGGCGTCGAACGCGTCACCTTCCCCGACGGGACCACCTCCGTCTTCAAGTACGCCAAGGAGCCCTTCGACCGCGAAGCCCAGGCCCTGCGAATCGCCCACCAGCGCGGTCTGCCGGTCCCCGAGCTCCACGCCACCGCCGTGCAGGACGACTGGCTCGGGATGCTCATGGACGACCTCGGCACTCCGGTACGTGAGGCCGACGACGTAGACGGTGCCACCGCCGCCGTCCTGCTCCACCGGGCCCGCCCGGCCAACGGTCTGCCCTTCCTCGACGGCAACGGTCTGGCGTCCCTCCCCACCCGGGCCCTCGACCACCTCCAGCGCCTCCGCAAGGCCGGTCGGTGGACGGACTGCGACGACATCGAAACCGCGCTGCGAAAGACCTCCGCAGCAGCCGGGGCCCGCGCCCGGGGAGCGACACTGGACCCGTTCGGCTGGGTCCACTCCGAGTTCCACCCCACCAGCCTCCACATCGGCGAGAACGGCTGGCACCTGCTCGACTTCGCCCGCGCCTTCACCGGCCCCGGCCTGATCGACCTCGCCTCGTACCACGGCACCACCGACACACCGGACCCCGTCCGCCTCCGGGTGTTCCTCGATCAGTACGTCACCGCAGGCGGCCACGAGGACGCCCTCGCCCCCCGGGGCGGCCTGGCGGCCGAGGCATGGGCCCTGGGCTGGCACCGCATGTGGGCCGTCGAGTGGTTCATGGAGCAGGCGATCCGCTGGATCAACGATCCGACCAGGGACTTCGCTTACATCCCGGTCGTCCGCCGCCACCTGGGTGACGTGGTCCACTTCCTGGAGGTCTAGTGCTCGCCCAGGTCTCCCCCTGGTACGCCCACGCCGTCCAGCGCCTCGCCGGCGCCCCGACGCACGCCCTCACCCCTCCCGCACGGATGGAGTGGACCACCCGCCCCGGCCTGGGCCCCGGCGCGGAGCTCCTCGGCCGGGACCTGCGCGGCAAGCGCCTGCTGGAACTGGGGTGCGGCCCGGGCCACAACGTCGCCCACCTCGCCCACCACCATCAGGCCCCCACGACGGGCGTCGACCTGGTCGGCCTCCAGGTCCGCCGGGCACGCTCCCACTACGGCCACATCACCGGCACCACCTTCTCGGCCGGCCACGCCCTGCACCACCTCCAGGCCACCGCCCGGACCTTCGACGGGATCTACTCCGTCTTCGGCGCCGTAGGCCTGGTCGCCCCGGACCTCCTCCTCGCCGAGATCTCCCGCCACCTGGCGCCCGGCGGCGTCCTGGCCTTCTCGGTTCCCCACCCGGCCCGGGCCGGAAGACATCCTTCGCCGGACGACCGCCCCCGCGAGGACTACGTCACCATGCCCGACCGCACCCGCCACCCCATCGCCCGCTGGGAGTTCGACGCGCACCGCTGGGCCGCCCACCTCGCCCGCACCGGCCTGCGCATCACCGCCGCCCTCGACCTGCGCCACCCGCGCCTGGACCCGTGGCCCACCACCCTCCTGATCACCGCCCGCAAACGCTGACCGCCACCGGAGGCACCGATGCCCCTACCCCACCTCCTCCTGGACATCGACGGCGTCCTCATCCCCTTCCCGACTCCCGACGGCAGCACCCCACCAACCCACACCCGCCACACCGTCCTCCCCACGGGCCGCAACCCCGGAGACCCCGTCCCCGTCTGGCTCAACCCCGCCCACGGCCCGATGCTCACCGACTTCCTGAACAGCGGCCTGGTCGCCCCCGTGTGGTGCACGAGCTGGCGCAAGGACGCCACCGGCATCATCGGCCCGCTCCTGGGCCTGCCCCACTTCCCCTACCTCGACCTCCCCCGCCCCCGTATCACCACCAGCCACCCCAACGGCTACCTCTGGAAGCGCGACCACGTCGATCCGTGGCTCGGCGAATCGGCGGTCGCCTGGATCGACGACGACTTCACCGACCTCGACCACACCTGGGCCGCCGAGCGCACCGCCCAAGGCCACCCCACCCTCCTCGTCCAACCGGACCCCCACCACGGCCTCCAGCCGCATCACCTCGCTGAGGTATGGGAGTGGGCCTCCCACCAGATCTCGTTCGCTGCTGGCATCAGCCCAAGGCGGCCGCCAGACGCTGAGATCTGAGGAGCGCGTAGCGATCTGACGCGCCCAACGGCCCCCGACACCGCTCTGGTTGGCATGCAGTGCAGGTAGCAACCCCGGCCGGCCGCCGGCCGCCGAGACGGGAGATGCGCGTAGCGATCTGATGCGGGCGGAGGCCCCGGCTGCGCCTGATGGGGCCCGGATGCCCGGTCTGCCGGCCCCCGGTCTGCCCGGCTGGTCGCTGATCCCGCCGATTGGCCGTCTTCGGTCCGTCCCGTTCCTTTGGGGGGTTCCCGGCAGTCTTCGGCATTTCGCGGCGGGTCGGTCTGTCAAGGGTCGCCGAAGGCGATCGCGCAGCGACGCGACGAAGGAGCGCCCTTGACTGACCGGCCCGACGCGGAAGGACGATGAGACTGGCGGGAACCCCCCAACCCTCCCCGAGACCGCCAGGCTCAAGTCCCGCCCTCCCGCATCCCGGCCAGCTGTGCCGTCACCGCCCGGCGGGACCCCGCCCCCCACCCCACCGGCCCGCAGACAGGGAGGCGGGTGGGCAACCACCGACCCGCCCCCGACACCTCGAGGGGGAGATGGCGGGCCCCCGCCGCGAGAGCGCGCCCCTACGCCCCTGCCCCCAGCCGGACCGCCGCCAGGACCGGGAGGTGGTCCGTTGCCGTGCGGAGGTCGGTGGGCGGGAGGCCCGTGGGGACGCCGCAGGCGAGGACCTCCACCCCCGGGGTGGCGAACAGGGCGTCGATGCGGCGGGTCGGGGCTGTCGAGGGGAAGGTGGCCTCGCCGCCCCAGGGGGCGGCCGTCCAGCAGTCCTGGAGGGTGGCCGACAGGCGGGTGAAGGCGGGGCCGCCCGGGGTTTCGTTGACGTCGGCGGCGGCGATGACGTGCGGGGCGTCCAGGGTGGCGACCCGGTCCAGGAGGAGCTCGGCCTGGGCGGCGCGCTCGGTCGCGTCCAGGGAGAGGTGGGCGCTGACCACGCCCACCCGGGCCGCGCCGAAGCGGACGACCGCCGTGGCGAAGCCGCGCCGGTGCAGGCCGGGGGTCAGCGGCAGCAGGACGTCCTCCGTGTGCTCCACGAAGGCCCTCAGCGAGCACAGCAGCAGCGGTCCCGCCGCCGTCGCTCCGCCGCCCAGGACGACCAGGTCGGCCTTGGAGGCCAGCCGGGCGGCGTGCTTGCGCCAGCGGAAGAAGCGGGGGGCCTCCTGGACGAACACCAGGTCCGGTGCGCAGGCCCGGATCACCCGGGCCAGTGCCTCCTCGTCGTCGCGCATCGAGCGCACGTTGTAGCTGAGGACGCGGATCACGGCGGAGCCGTCCGGTTCGGTCAGGGACTTGGGCAGTGCGTCGGGTACGGCGTCGGCGTCGGGCAGTGGCTGGGGCGGGGGCAACGTGTCGGGCACCATGCCCGCAAGATACGCAGCCGCCCGCCGCTCCCACAGGGGGCGCGGCGGGCGGCTCGAGAGGTGTCCGAGCGGGGCTCAGCCCCGGCGGGCCGGCGGGTTCAGCCCTGGCGGGCCAGGTCCGCCGCGCCGACCAGGCCGGCCTTGCCGCCGAGCTGGGCGGCCAGGACCTGCGCGTGCGGCCGCCAGGCGCCGCCGATCAGCCAGCGCTTGAAGGACTTGCGGATGGGGTCGAGGACGAGGTCGCCCTCGTCGGAGACCCCGCCGCCGACGATGAACGCCGACGGGTCGAAGAGGGAGGCGAGGTCGGCCAGGCCCGCGCCGGCCCAGCGGGCGAGCTCGCGGAAGGAGTCGACGGCCACCGGGTCGCCCTGGCGGGCGGCCTGGCTGATGTGCTTGCCCTCGATGCCCTCGGGGGTGCCGTCGCCGAGGCCCAGCAGGACGGTCGCGTTCTCGGGGGTGGCGTTGGCGCGCTGCTTCGCGTAGCGGACGAGGGCGCGGCCGGAGGCGTACTGCTCCCAGCAGCCCTGGCTGCCGCACCCGCACAGCAGGCCGTCGGGGACGACCCGGATGTGCCCGAACTCGGCGGCGACGCCGAAGCGGCCTCGGCGCAGCTTGTTGCCCATGATGATGCCGCCGCCCAGGCCCGTGCCGAGGGTGATGCAGATGACGTCCTCGTGGCCCTGGCCGGCGCCGAAGCGGTACTCGCCCCAGGCGGCGCAGTTGGCGTCGTTCTCGACGACGACGGGGAGGCCGATGCGCTGCTCGACCTTGTCCTTGAGCGGTTCGTGGCGCCAGTTGATGTTGGGCGCGAAGAGGACGGTCGCGCGCTTGTCGTCCACGTATCCGGCGGCGCCGATGCCGACGGCCTCGATGGTGTGGTTGCTGCTGACCTCGGAGACGGCGGCGCAGATCGCCTCCGTCACGCCGTCCGCGGTCGGCGGGGTGGGCACCTTGTACGTCTCAAGGATGGTGCCCTCTTCGTCGACCACGCCGGCCGCGATCTTCGTGCCGCCGATGTCGACGCCGATGGTGAGTCCCATTAGTCCCTCGGTTTTCCGGTCAAGCCCCGCCACGGCCAACCGTACCCGAGCCCGGCGGAGTCTCAGTCGAGGTCGATCCGCTGGGCCGGGCCCTCGTCCGGGCCGTGGTCGTGGCCCTCGTCGCCGTCGGTGTGCTTGCGGGGGGCCGGGGGCTCGTCCCGGACCCAGCGGCGTTCGTGGCCTTCGACGGCCGAGCGGTAGGCGGCGAGCAGCTCGGAGCCGGCGGCGGCGAGGTGGCCGAACACCTCCGGGTTGCGCTCGATGACGGGTTTGGCGGCGGTCTTGGCCTGGTTGACGAACTGGCGTACGGCGTCCTGGGCGGCCGCGGCGAGCTCCGGGTTGTTGAGGGCGGAGACCTTGTCGGCGACGGCGCCGAAGAGCTTGAACAGTTCCTCGGCGGCGGTGCCGGTGGCGCCCGCGCCGGCCCCCGCGCCGGCGCCCTGCTCGCGCTCGGCCCGGCGGCGCTCCCGTTCGGCGGCGAGGTCCTCGGCGCAGGCCTTGGCCCAGGCGTCATCGTCGGTGGGGCGGTCGGTGGCCTCGCTCATGGCGGACTCTCCTGCGGCTGCGGTAGGGGCTACTTCCGACGGTACCCGAACGGAGGTACGCAGCTCAGCGCGCCCGGGGCCACAGCTGCGGGTCGGGGGTGAAGCGGATGCGGAGCACCCCGTCGGTGAGGGCGGCGCCGGAGACGGTGCAGCGGCGCAGGGCGGAGGGGAGGGAAACGGTCCTGCGGTAGGGGCCCACCGCGAGGTGCAGTTCGTCGCCGCGACGGACAAGGTCGAGCTCGCTCTTGCGGGCGCGGGGCAGGGGGACCGCCCAGACGAGCACCCCGTCCTCGGCGAGCCGGTCCTCGACCGTCCAGCCGGGGCGGGCCGCGGGGGCGGGGCCTGGGCCGGGGCTCGGGGCGAGGCCTTCGGCGCCGGCGAGCTCGCCGGGGTGCTCGGGGTCCCGGCCGAGGTGCGCCAGCGGGACCACGGGGGTCTCCTGCCGCCACTGCGCCAGGTACTTCTCCTGCTGGGCGGCGAGTCCGGCCGTCCACGGGTCGGCGGAGTCGCGCGGGACGAGCCGGTTGGCCACCAGGTCGTGGACGGGCAGCTCGTACAGGGCGAGGCCGAGCGTCCCGGTGCGCAGGGCGGCGTCGGCGGCGGGACCGGGTTCGGCGACGAGGCGGACCCGGGTGGTGGGGGCCTCGACGACGGCCTGGACGGCGGCGAGCTCCTCGTCCCAGCGGGCGGCGGTCTCGTAGAGCCACTGGGCGGGCATGGGGACCCCGGCCAGCTGGGCCAGTACGGGGCGCAGGGCGCGGGCCGCCTGGCGCTCCGCGGGCAGCAGGCGGGCCAGGTAGCGGCGCAGCTGGGCGGGGAGGGCGAGGGTGGTGAGGGCCTGGTGGAGCGGGGGCATGTCCACGACGACGAGGTCGGTGGCGGGGGTGGAGGCGGCGCGGCGCAGGCCGCGCAGGAGGGCGAACTGTTCGGCTCCGGGGAGCTCGGTGAGTTCCTCGGCGCCGAGGGGGCTGCCGCCGAGCATGGAGAGGAGGGTGGCGCCGCGTTCCTGGAGGGCGGCGAGTTCGGTGCGGAACTCGTCGCCGGAGTCGATGCGGGCGAGGCGGAGGCGGTCGGGGGCGGGGGCCGGGCCGCCGGCCCAGGGGTCGTCGGCGCACAGCAGGAGCACGCGCTGCCCGGCGCGGGCCGCGGCGAGCGCGGTGGCGGCGGCGACGGTGGTGCGGCCTGACCCGCCGGGGCCGGTGATGAGCAGGGTGTGCGGCATGGTGCGGCGCTCCGGGTCGTAGATCATCCTCCCCCGAACGCTACGCCGCCCGGCGGCGGCCCCGGCCCCGGGGGCTGTGGCCCCCGCCGCGCGGCCGGCCGGCCGGTCCCCGGGGCGTGCGGCCCCCGCCCGGCGGCCGCGCCGGTCCCGGGGACCTGCGGGCCCCCGCCGCGCGGGCGGGCTCGGCCTGGGGCATGCCCTGCCTGCGGACCTGGCCAGGCCGATCCCCGGGCGTGCGGGCCCCGCCCGGGGGCCGCGCCGGTCCCGGGGACCTGCGGGCCCCCGCCGTGCGGGCGGGCTCGGCCTGGGGGACGGCCCGCGGGGCTCTGGCCGGGCCGGTCCCCCGGGTTGTGCGGCCCCGCCCGGGGGCCGCGCCGGTCCCGGGGACCTGCGGGCCCCCGCCGTGCGGGCGGGCTCGGCCTGGGGGACGGCCCGCGGGGCTCTGGCCGGGCCGGTCCCCCGGGTTGTGCGGCCCCGCCCGGCGGCGGCCCCGGTCCCGGGGACCTGCGGGCCCCCGCCGTGCGGGCGGGCTCGGGCTGGGGGACGGCCCGCGGCTCTGGCTGGGGCGGCGCCGGGCGGGTGCCGGTCGGCGGTGGGGCGCTGCGCGGGGCGGAGTGCCCTGCCCGCCCTCCTCCGTGCCCAGGGGCTCCGCCCCAGGCCCCGTGCCGGGGCGCCGGCGAGGCTGGAGTTCGGTGCGGCCCGCCGGTCGTACGCGGCGGCATGTCGCGCAGCGGAACGTCAGCCCGTGCCGGGCGTGCCTCCCAGCGCGGCGCACCGGGCGCGCAGCGTCGGGTGCGGAGTCCCTGGCGGAACGGGGGAAGGGGTCAGGCGGCGGATTCCACGCGCTTCTTCAGGCCCGCCAGGGCGCGGTCGATGATGACCTTCTCCGCCTTGCGCTTGATCATGCCGAGCATCGGGATCTTGACGTCGACGGTCAGCTGGTAGGTGACCTCCGTGCGCCGCCCCCCGTCCAGCGGGGCGAGCCGGTAGGAGCCGTCCAGCTGGCGGAGCATCTGGGACTTGTGGAGGGTCCAGGCGACCTCGTCCTGGCCCTTCCAGCGGTAGGACAGGGTGTGGTCGTCCTTGATCGCGCCCGCGTCCAGCAGCAGGCGCACCTTCTCGGCGCGGCCCTCGGCGTCGGTGGACAGCACCTCGGCCTCCTTCACCTCACCCGTCCACTCCGGGTAGCGGGCGAAGTCGGCGATCACGGCCATGACCTCGGCCGGCGAGGCGTCGATCGTGATGCTCGAGCTGGTGTGTTCCGCCATCGCGGTCGCTCCTCCGGGGGAGAGTGTTCGGCAAGTGTGCAGGGGCCTCCGGCCGCCGCCGCGTGAAGGCTACCGCGCGTACCGGTGCCGACACTGCGGGGCCCCGGTCCGCGGGCGTGTGGTCACCACTCCAGGGCCCACGGCTTCCCCGTCGCCGCGAAGTGGCCCACGTTCACGCACTCCGTGCCTGCGATCCGCATGCGCCGCGCCATCGGCTGGTGGACGTGGCCGAAGAGGGCGTAGCGGGGCCGGGTGCGGCGGATCGCGGCCAGGAGGGCGGTGCTGCCGCGTTCGAAGCGGCGGGCGACCGTGTCGTAGCAGAGTTCGGGGACCTCCGGCGGGATGTGCGAGCAGAGCACGTCCACCTCGCCCAGCGCCTCGACCTTCGCCGCGTACTCCTCCTCGTCCACCTCGTACGGGGTGCGCATCGGGGACGGCAGGCCGCCGCCGACGAAGCCGAAGACGCGGCCGCCGATCTCCACGCGCTGCCCGTCCAGGACGGTGGTGCCGGGGCCGGCGTACTCGTGCCAGAGGGCGGGGACGTCGACGTTGCCGTAGGTGGCGTACGTCGGGCTGGGGAAGGCGGCGAACATCTGCGCGTACTGGCGGCGCACCGCTTCCTCGATCATCCGCTCGCGGTCCAGCCCGTCCCACAGCCGGCGGCCGAATTCGCGCGCTTCGGCGAAGCGGCGCGCCGTGCGCAGTTCGACGATGCGGTGGGCGTTCTCGACGCCGAAGAGGTCGGGGAAGATGCCGCGCGAGTGGTCGGCGTAGTCCAGGAAGAGGACCAGGTCACCGAGGCAGACGAGGGCGTCGGCGCCGTCGCCGGCCCGTGCGAGCGCTTCGGTGTTGCCGTGGACGTCGCTGACGACGTGGACTCGTGTACGCCTCTTGCTGGCACCCATGTCCGCCACCCTAGGGGTGCCGGTGCCCGGCTGGTAGAGCGGGGCTCGCAGGTGGCCGGACCTGCGGTTACTTCCGAGTCTCGGAGGCGGTCGACTACTGTCGGCAGCGCTGTGGCGGCGTTTGCGATGCACGGCGAAGTCCAGAATGTGACGCACGGAACATCTGGCCGGTTCCCTCTATCGGGAACCCACTACCGGTGGGTAACGTCCGGTCGGTCCACACGGTGGCGATGGCGCCCAGAGGAGCAGCAGTCTTGCGCGAGTTCAGCCTTCCGGCCCTGTACGAGGTCCCTTCGGACGGGAACCTGACGGATCTCATCCGCCGCAACGCCGCCCAGCACCCAGACACCGCCGTCATGAGCCGCAAGGTCGACGGCCGCTGGCAGGACGTGACCGCGACGGAGTTCCTCGCCGAGGTCCGGGCCGCCGCCAAGGGCCTGATCGCCTCCGGCATCCAGCCCGGCGACCGGGTGGCCCTGATCTCGCGCACCCGCTACGAGTGGGTCCTGTTCGACTTCGCGATCTGGAGCGCGGGCGCGGTCACCGTCCCGGTGTACGAGACCAGTTCCCCGGAGCAGATCCAGTGGATCCTCGGGGACTCCGGCGCCGTCGCGGCCATCGTGGAGAGCCCGGGGCACGGCGCCCACGTGGAGGCCCTGCGCGACCGGCTGCCGGAGCTGCGCGAGGTCTGGCAGATCGAGCAGGACGCCTTCGGCGCGCTCAAGGCCGCCGGGGCCGGGGTCCCGGACGCGGACGTGGACGCCCGCAGCTCCCTCGCGAACGCCGACGACCCGGCCACCATCGTCTACACCTCGGGCACCACCGGCCGTCCCAAGGGCTGCGTGCTGACCCACCGCAACTTCTTCGCCGAGTGCGGCAACGTCGTGGAGCGGCTGAAGCCGCTGTTCCGCACCGGCGAGTGCTCGGTGCTGCTGTTCCTCCCGGCCGCGCACGTCTTCGGCCGCCTGGTGGAGGTCGCGGCGGTCCTGGCGCCGATCCGGCTGGGCTGCGTACCGGACATCAAGAACCTCACCGACGAGCTCCAGTCCTTCCGGCCCACCCTGATCCTGGGCGTGCCGCGGGTCTTCGAGAAGGTCTACAACTCGGCGCGCGCCAAGGCCCAGGCCGACGGCAAGGGCAAGATCTTCGACGCCGCCGCCGAGACGGCCATCGCCTACAGCCGGGCGCTGGACCTGCCCTCGGGCCCGTCCTTCGGCCTGAAGCTCAAGCACAAGATCTTCTCCAAGCTGGTCTACAGCAAGCTGCACGCCGTCCTCGGCGGCCGCGGCGAGTACGCGATCTCCGGCGGCGCCCCGCTGGGCGAGCGCCTGGGGCACTTCTTCCGCGGCATCGGCTTCACGGTGCTGGAGGGCTACGGCCTGACGGAGACCTGCGCGGCCACGGCCTTCCTCCCGTGGGACAAGCAGAAGATCGGCACGGTCGGCCAGCCGCTGCCGGGCTCGGTGCTGCGCATCGCCGACGACGGCGAGGTGCTGGTGCACGGCGAGCACGTCTTCAAGGAGTACTGGAAGAACGAGGCGGCCACCGCCGAGGCGATGTCCGACGGCTGGTTCCACACCGGTGACGTCGGCACCCTCGACGAGGACGGCTACCTGAGGATCACCGGCCGCAAGAAGGAGCTCATCGTCACGGCGGGCGGCAAGAACGTCGCCCCCGCCGTGATCGAGGACCGGATCCGGGCCCACGCGCTGGTCGCCGAGTGCATGGTGGTCGGCGACGGCAAGCCGTTCGTGGCGGCGCTGGTCACCATCGACGAGGAGTTCCTCGGCCGGTGGGCCGCGGAGAACGGCAAGCCGGCCGGTTCGACGGCGGCGGACCTGCGCGAGGACGCGGACCTGATGGCCGCCGTCCAGAAGGCCGTGGACGACGGCAACGCGGCGGTCTCCAAGGCGGAGTCGGTGCGGAAGTTCCGCATCCTGCCCTCGCAGTTCACGGAGGAGTCGGGCCACATCACGCCGTCGCTGAAGCTCAAGCGCAATGTGGTGGCGAAGGACTTCGCGGACGAGATCGAGGCCCTGTACCGCTCCTGACGCGGCGCTCGCCCTAACGCGGGTCCTCGGCCAGGATCCGCTCCATGTTCCGCTCGGCGAGGGCCGTGATCGTCACGAACGGGTTCACGCCGAGCGAGCCGGGGACGAGCGAGCCGTCAGTGACGTAGAGCCCCCGGTATCCCTTCACCCGCCCGTAGGTGTCCGTGGCCTCGCCGAGGACGCAGCCGCCGAGCGGGTGGTAGGTGAAGGTGTCGGCGAAGGCCTTGTTGTCGCCGAACAGGTCGTAGCGGTACATGGTGAAATTTCTGAGGTTGACGCGGTCGAAGAGGTTCTTGGCCGCCGCCACCGAGGGGGCGTTCTGGTCCCGGGTCCACTGCAGGCGCGCCGAGTCGGTGGCGGCGTCGTAGGTGAAGTGGCCGCGCTCCGGGTTCTTGGTGATGGCCAGGTACATCGAGATCCAGTGCTCGATGCCCATGGGGAGCGGGGCGATCTCCGCGAAGACCGGGTTGGCCGGATTGTCCCAGTCGTCGATGCCGAGGGCGGGCATGGTGGCCTGGTTGGCGCCGACGGTGTCCCAGAGGTGATTGGCCCGGGCGGTCATGATGTTGCCGTTGGTGCCCCAGTTCTGCCCGACCCGGTCGTTGAGCGCGGGCAGGGCGCCGGTCTCGCGGGCGCGGAGCAGGATCTCGGTGGTGCCGAGGCTGCCGGCGCCGAGGAAGAGCTGGGCGCAGCCGAGTTCGCGGACCTGGGTGACCTTGCCGGTGACGTCGCTGGTCCGGACGGTGAGGACGTATCCGCCGGCCGGGTCCGGGCGTACGGCGACCACGCGCTGCATGGTCTCGATGGTGACGTTGCCGGTGCCGAGGGCGGCCGCGAGGTAGGTCTTGTCGACGCTCTTCTTGCCGTGGTTGTTGCCGTAGATGACCTCTCCGGCGAGTGCGGACTTCGTGGCCGTGCCGGCCGCCTCGCGCTGCATGTACCCGAAGTCGTAGACGTTGGGCACGAAGGTGGTCTTGAGGCCGGTGTTCTGGGCGTGCTTGCGGGAGATCCGGGCGAAGCGGTACCACTCGGTTGACTCGAACCAGTCGGGGTCGATGGTGTTGACGCCGAGCATGGTGCGGGCGCGGGGGTAGTAGGTGCCGTACATCTCGTCGGCGTCGACCTGGGGCAGCACCTCGGAGAAGTAGGAGCGGCGGGGCGTGGGCGCCATGCCGCCGTTGACCAGGGATCCGCCGCCGACTCCGCGGCCGACGTAGACGGACATGTCGCCGTAGTTCACGCGGTCGAGGACGCCGGGGTAGGGGCTGATGTCGCGGTTGACGACGTCCAGCCAGAGGAAGGTGGCGAGGGGGGCCTCGGTGCGGGTGCGGTACCACATGGAGCGCTGGTCGGGGGCGGTGGTGGGCGGGAAGACCTTGCCGTCGGGGCCGGGGGTGTCCCACAGGCGCCCCATTTCGAGGACGACGGTACGGACGCCGGCCTGGCCGAGTCTGAGCGCGGCGACGGCGGATCCGTAGCCGGACCCGACGACGATGGCGGGCGCGTAGCGGGCGGCGGGCGGGGCCTCGGCGGCGGTGGCGGTGGTCAGGCCGATCCGGGTGAGGCCGAGGGCGGCGGCGGTGCGGAGCGCGGCGAGGCCGAGTTGACGGCGCGTCAGGTTGGGGTTCATGGGCGCATCATGAGCGGATTCCGCCCAACCGGCCATAACGCGGGTTGCCACGCATCTGAGTAACAGTCAGTCATGTGCCGGACCGTAACCGGCCGCTGCTGGGGACTGCCGCTTTCCGGCCATTGCGCCCACGGCGCGACTTTCCGCCGCAGCGGGCCCGGTCCCCTGCACGCGCGGCGGGATTTCGCGGCCCCCGCCCGGGGCTACAGCAGCTCGCGGAGGCGGTCCGCCAGGAGGTCCCAGCGCCACTTCTCCTCCACCCAGGACCGGCCCGCCGCGCCCATGCGCGCCCGCAGGGCGGGGTCCTGGAGGAGGGGCACGATGCGGTCGGCCGCCGCGGCGGGGTCGCCGCCGCGGACCACCCACCCGGTCTCCCCCGGCAGCACCGCGTCCGGCGCCCCTCCCGAGTCCCCGGCCACCACCGGCAGCCCGGTCGCCGAGGCCTCCAGGTAGACGATGCCGAGGCCCTCCACGTCCAGGCCGCCCCGCCGGGTCCGGCAGGGCATCGCGAAGACGTCCCCGGCCCCGTAGTGGGCCGGCAGCTCCGACCACGGGACGGCGCCCGTGAAGACCACCGAGTCCGCGACCCCCTTCGCCGCGGCCAGCGCCCACAGGTCCGCCTCGTAGGGACCGCCGCCGACGATCAGCAGCACGGCGTCCGGCACCTGCGCCCGGATCCTCGGCATCGCCTCGATCAGGGTGTCCTGCCCCTTGCGCGGCACCAGCCGCGAGACGCAGACGACGACCGGGCGGTCGCTGAGCCCGAGCCGGGCGCGGACCTCGGCTCCGCCCGAGCCGGGGTGGAAGGTCTTCTCGTCGACGCCGGGCGGGAGTTGGACCATCCTCGCCGCCGCGGACGCCGTCACCGCCGAGGCGATCCGCGAGCGCGTGTACTCCCCCAGGTAGGTGAGGGTGTCCGTGCCCTCGCCGATCCGCCGCAGCAGCTGCCGCGCGGCCGGCAGCTGCGCCCAGCCCGCCTCGTGCCCGTGGGTGGTGGCGACCAGCCGCCGTGCGCCCGCCCGGCGCAGCGCCGGGCCCATCAGGCCGAGCGGGGCGGCCGCGCCGAACCACACCGACTCGCAGTCGTGTTCGCGCAGCAGGGACACCGCCCGCCGGGTGACGCGGGGGGTGGGCAGCAGCATCGTGGTGCGGTCGCGGACCACGGTGAAGGGCTGCTCGGCGTCGAAGGCCGCGGTGGCCTCGCGGCCCTCGGCGCTGTGCTTCCAGGTGGATGCGTAGACGACGACCCGCTCGGGGTCCAGCCGCAGCGCCATGTTGTGCAGGAAGGCCTGGATGCCGCCCGGGCGCGGCGGGAAGTCGTTGGTCACGATCAGCGTCTTGTGCATCCCCGCCAACGTACCCGACGGCCCGGGGGTGTCCGCACGGCGGCGCCCTGCGCCCGGACGCCGCGGGGCTGCGGGCGCTACTCCTCGGAGGTCCCCTGGCCCAGGTCCTCGCGCAGCGCCTGCTGCCAGGCCTTCGTCAGGGCGGGCAGGTCGGTGCCCAGGGCCTGGTCGAGGGCGGTCGGCAGGGGTTCGCGGCCGGCGAGTGCGTAGAGGCGGACGAGGGCCGCGTCCCCCCAGCGGGCGGCGATGAGCCGGCAGGCCAGCCAGGCGCCCTCGTAGGCGCGGGCCATGGCGTCCTGGCCGCCGCCGAAGGCGAAGGCCCCGTCCGCGGGGAGGGCGGCCGGCAGGTCGCCGAGGCGGACGGCCCGCGCGAGGGTGGGGGCGGCCTCGGCGGGGCCGAGCGGGCCGTCCCGGTAGGCGGCCCAGTCCGCGAAGCCCTCGGACAGCCACTGCGGGGTCCGGGCGGTGGTGGCGGTGCGGGTGGCGACGTGGGTGGTCTCGTGGGTGAGGACGGTCT
Source organism: Streptomyces sp. 3211.6 (assembly GCF_003634815.1). NCBI lineage: Bacteria > Bacillati > Actinomycetota > Actinomycetes > Kitasatosporales > Streptomycetaceae > Streptomyces > Streptomyces sp. 3211.6. The sequence goes on from NZ_RBXC01000001.1 coordinate 2,433,528, forward strand.
GCCGGCCGGCCTGGGAGAGCTCCGCGTACCCCTCGGGGTTGACCACCACCCGGTCGGCGGGGGCGGGGCCGCCGCCGGTGGCGCCCGTGGTGACGGCCCCCATGCCCCGGTAGGCGTCGGCGGGCCGGCCCAGCAGCGCGGCCATCGCGTCGAGGGTGGCGGGGACGAGCACCACCACCCGCCGCGCCCACGGCCCCGGCCAGGCGGCGCTCGCCGCCGGGACCGCCCGGTCGGCCTCGGCGGCGATCCCCGCCAGGGTCTGCGGGCTCTGGCCGGCGCCGAGGACGAGGCAGTGGGCGCCCCGTACGACGGCGACGGGGTCCGGCTGGTCCCACAGCTGCGCCGGGGCCCCCGGTGCGGGCCGTTCGGCGGTGACCCGCCAGGCCGTACCGCCGCTGCCGCTGCCGCTGCCGCCATCACTGCGGGTCAGCGTCAGCTCGCGGGCGGAACCGGCGGCGGCGGTGTCGTAGCCGGCGAGCCGGTAGCGCAGCTCGGCGCGCACGTCGGCCCGGGCGCCGTCCCGCCGGACCGAGGTGACCTCGTAGGACCAGCCCTCCAGCGGGATCGAGGCGAGCCGTGCCGGCGGGGCCGCCGCCCAGTCGGCCACGGCCCGCCGCACTTCCGCGTCGGCGGGCGGGGCGGGCGCCGCGCACCCGGCCACGGCCACGAGCGCGCACAGGGCCGGCGCGAGCAGGCGTACGAGGGCGCGGCGGACGGGATCCATCCGCCGATCGTACGCAGGGGGCGGCTCAGGGCCGGGTGACCGCGGACACCGGCATCATCCCGACGGGGTCGTAACGGACCCGGGCGCCGGGGTAGGGGGCGTGGATGACCTGGCCGTTTCCCACGTACATGCCGACGTGGCTGGCGTCCGAGCGGTACGTCACGAGGTCCCCGGGCTGGGCCTGGGAGAGCGGCACCCGGCGGCCCGCGTACCGCTGGGCCTGCGAGGTGCGCGGCAGGGAGACGCCCGCCTGGCGGTAGGACCACACCATCAGCCCGGAGCAGTCGAAGCCGGAGGGGCCGGTGGAGCCCCACACGTACGGCTTCCCCACCGCGGCCCGGGCGGCCATCACGGCGACCATGGCCCGGCCGGAGGCCCGGCCGCCGACGGGCAGGTCGGGCAGGTCCGGCAGGACGTCGGCGCGGCCGCCGGAGCGCGAGGCCCGCTCGAAGTCGGCGCGCTCCTCGGAGGGCATCTCGTTCAGCAGCCTGCGGGCGGCGGCGAGTTTGGCGGTGACGGCCCGCTTCTGGGTGGCCACCTCGGCGCGCAGGGTCTCCAGTTCGGCGAGTTTGCGGGAGGCGTCCTGGCGCTGCCGGCCGATCCGGCCCTGTTCCTCGCGGAGTTCGCCGAGCTGTTTGGCCTGGCGGCCGCTCAGCCGGTCGAGGACGGCGGCCTTGTCGAGGTAGGCGCCGGGGTCCTCGGAGAGCATCAGCTCGACGGTGGGGTCGAGGCCGCCGGAGCGGTACTGGGCGCCGGCGAAGGTGCCGAGGACCCCGCGCATGGTGTTGACGCGGTCCTGGGCGCGGGCGACGGCGTCCTGGGCGCGGGCGATCTCGGCGCGCAGCGCGTCGGCCTTCTCCCCGGCCTGGTTGAACTTCTCGGTGGCCTGCTCGGCCTCCTCGAAGAGCCGGTCGACCTGGGCACGGGAGCTGGTGGCGGGTTCCTGCGGGAGGCCGGGCGCGGCGCTGGCGGGTACGGCCGTCATGGCCACGGCGGCGGTGGCCGCGGCGGCGGTGAGGACGGTGACCTTGGCGTTCCGGTCGAGGCCGCCGCTCCCGGGCCGGCGATGGGATCCCACGTGGCACCGCTCCCTGTCCGCTGTGCGGGCCCGGGTCCGTCCCGGTGGACGGCCGTGTGCCGGGTTCCGCGCTGGCAGACAGTAGCCGCGCCGCCACGCACCGGCCAACGACCGCCGGAGGGGCCGTAGGGGGGCGCCCCGCCTCTGGCACAGGTCAGGGGCGGGGCGTGAGGTCAGGGCGGGTCCGCGCAATTCCCCCGGATGGGCGGTGTACGGCGCGTCCCGGGGAGCCGGGGACGCGGGTCAGCCGACGCGGACGCCGAACTGGAAGGGCATGTTGCTCATGGCCTCGTAGCGCACGCCGCCGGTGGGGTTGGAGGCGTGGAAGACCTGGCCGTTGCCGGCGTAGAGGCCGACGTGGTGCAGGTCGCTGTAGAAGAAGACGAGGTCGCCGGGCTGGAGCTCGTTGCGGCCGATGCGCGTGCCGTCGTTGACCTGGGTGTAGGTGGTGCGGCTGATGCTGACGCCGGCCTGGGCGTAGGCCCACTGGGTCAGGCCCGAGCAGTCCCAGGAGTCGGGGCCGGTGTCGCCCATGTGGTAGGCGTCGCCCTCCTGGGTGATGGCGGCGGCGAGGGCGGCTCCGGCCCGGCCGGAGCCCTTGGCGGCACCGGACTTGGCGCCCCCGCCTCCGGCGGCCTTCGCGGAGGCCGCGCCGTCCTTGGCCGCGTCGCTCTTGAGTTCGCCGCGCTGCTCGGCGGTCAGGGTGTTGAGGAGGGCCTGGGCGTCGGCGAGCTTGCTCTGGGATGCGGCCTTCTGCTCGGCCAGCTCCTTGCGGACGGCGGCGAGGTCGGCGAGTTTGCCCGTGGCCTCCTGGCGCTTCTGCGCGAGGCTGCGCTGCTTGGCCTGGATCGCCGTGATCTGCTCGACCTGCTTGCCGCTCAACTGCTGGAGCGTGGAGGCCTTGTCGAGGTAGGTGTCCGGGTCGCCGGAGAGCAGGAGGGCCACGGTCGGGTCGATGCCCTCCCCGCGGTACTGGGCGGCGGCCATCGAACCGAGGGCGTTGCGCAGGGAGTTGACCTCGTCCTGGCCGCGCGCCACCTGGTCCTGGAGCTGTGCGATCTCCTTCTCCAGCTTGTCCTGCTGCTCCTTGGCCCCGTTGTACTTCTCCGTGGCCTGCTCGGACTCCTCGTAGAGGGCGTCGACCTTGGTCTTGACCTCGTCCTTGTTCGGCTTGTCCGGTGCGGGTGCGGCCATGGCCGACTGGGAGGAGAGGGCGACGGCCGCGGTGGCGAGGGCGGTGAAGACGCTCACGCGGGTGCGGGTCGGCGGCTTGGGTCGACGGTGGGACGCCACGGACGCGAGCTCCTCCTTGCTGGAGCCGCCGAAGACGGTCGGGCACTCGGCAGCACGCCTCCGTCGACACCCCGAATGAGTGACCTACCGAACGGAGGTTTGAGCAGACCCTAGTGACCCGTCTGTGATCACTTCAAATCCCGGAACGTAAAAATCCGCCCGCCTGCCGGCTTCTTTACCCGGCGCCCACGCTGCGTGCAGCCCCCTTGACGGTACGTCTCCCGGACGCACCGTCAATTCGGGCATCACGCACACTGGTCACATCAGAGGCACAAGCCGCCAAGCGCTACGAAACGCGCGCGAGCCGCTTGAGCAGCAATGCCGACGCCACGGGCCGGGCACCCGCCTTCGCCACCCCGTCGGCCACCTCGCGGTCGGTGGAGACCACGACCACCGGACGGCCCGGCGGCTCGGCCCGCACCAGCTGGCGGATCAACTCGTCCGCCGTCACACCGGCCTTGGAGAACAGCACCCGCACCCCGCGCGGCGGCGCGAGCAGCACGGGCGCCGCCAGCTCCGCCCCGTCGAAGACGCACGTCATCTCGGCGCCGGTCTGCGCGGCCAGCATCGACAGGCCGCCCAGCAGCCGCAGCCGCTGCTTTTCCAGGGGCATCGTCGGATAGCCGGTCTTCGTCACGTTGTAGCCGTCGACCACCAGATGCGCCTGCGGCAACGCCAACAGCTGGTCCAGCAGCGCCGGATCGGTCTCCGACAGGGCCCGCGCCGCGATGTCCTTCGGGGTCATCCGGCCCGGCTCCACCGCGTCCACGGTGTCCGCGGGCCGCGTCGACACCGGCGGCAGCGCCAGCTCCCGGCGCAGCCCCGCCGCCGCGTCCAGCACCGTGTCCAGCAGCAGCCGCAGCCGCATGTCCTCGACGCTGCGCCCCTCACGCGTGGCCCTGCGCGCGGTCTCCAGCGCCGACTCCGCCTCCGCCAGACGGGACTTCAGCCGGCGGGACTCGCTCTCGGCGGCGGCCACCTGCGCGGCCGCCTCGGCGCGGATCCCGTCGATCTCGCCGCCGAGCTTGCGCAGCGCCGCCTCGCCCCGCTTGACGTCGCTCAGGGCGCTGCGCAGCTTGCGCTGAAGCGATTCGGCTTCCTTGCGCGCGAGCTCCAGATCGCCCCGCACCTGCTCACTGCCGCTGCGCTGCGCCTCCCGCAGCTGCGCCAGCTCCTCGCGCAGCCGCTCCAGCTCGCGCCGGTTCTCGTCGCCCACCCGCTCGGCGTCGGCGCGCTGCGCCTCCTCGCCCGCGGCGGCCACCAGCTTGACCCAGCCGGCCGGCCTCAGCACGTAGGCGGCGGCCGCCACGTCCAGCGGGTCCGCGGCGGCCGGCGGGGCACCCGACTCCAGTGCCCCGGACAGTTCCGGCTGCGCCTCGCGCACCTTCTCCGCCACCCGGCTGCGGAAGACCCCGTCGCTCTCCACGGCGGCGGCCATGGCGTTGCCGGCGAACTTGGCGCGCCGGGTCGGGGTGAACCGGGCGTACTGGCGCAGCTGCGCGGGGAGGTCGGCGACCGTCAGGCCGCCGAAGGCGTCCGAGACGAGCGAGACGACCCGGCGCCGCACGCCTTCCGGCAGCGGGCGGTCGAGGACCTCCGCGGCGTCGCGGGCCGCGTCGGCCGGCCCGGCGCCGCTTGCTGGCTCCACAATCCGTCACCCCTACCGTGATCTACCGTGGGCCCGGCTCCGTCAGGAGTCGGCGCCCGGCCTGTCGACGAGCTCGATCTGGTCCACCGCGTTGCACCAGCGGCACCGGACCGACTCGATGGTCTCACTGACCACCTCGCGCTCCTCGACCTTGGGCTCCCCGGCAAGATCGAGGTGGACGTACTCCACGACCTTCGACGATCGGGTGACATCGAACCGCGTGAGGTTGCCGCACAGCGTGCAGCGCCACCGGGTGGTGTCGGTCGGCAGGGGAACCGTCGTCATCAGGCCGCTCTCTCCTTCGTAGCTCATTCAATTAAAGCCTTCCGCGGCGGTCTGCGGACTGCAGCACGTAACCCTACGGCCTGGCACCACCCTCAGGGGGGCCCGCCTGCGTCATGCTCTGTCGCATGATCGTAAAGTGGCGGGCCGTCCGCGAGGCGGCGCGGGGCCCCGTGGTCACCTACGCGCTGATCGCGGGCTGCTGCGCGGCCTTCCTGACGAGCCCCGCTTCCGGCCTGAACCCCTCCTTCGGCTCGGGCGAGCGGCTGATGGCGACGGGGACGGCCTACTTCCGGCACTGGGGCGTGGTCCCGGACGAGCTCTTCTCCGGGGCCGCCCGCCCCCTGCTGACCCCGCTGACGGCGCTCTTCGTCCACGGCAGCTGGCTGCACCTGCTCGGGAACATGCTCTTCCTCTACGTCTTCGGCGCCATGACGGAGCAGCGGATGGGCCGGCCGGCGTTCCTCGTCTTCTACCTCTGCACCGGTTACGTGGCCCTGGCCGTCTACGCGGCCGCCAACGCCTCCTCCGACCAGACCCTGGTCGGGGCGTCCGGCGCGATCTCGGCGGCGCTGGGGGCGTTCCTGTGCCTCTTCCCGCGGGCGCGGGTGACGAGCCTGTTCCCGTTCCTGCTGTTCCTGCCGCTGCGGTTCCCGGCGTGGCTCGTGCTGATGTTCTGGTTCGGGCTCCAGTGGCTGGCCGCGCACCGGGCCGGGAGCGGGCCGGGGGTGGCGTATCTGGCCCATGTCGTGGGCTTCTCGGTGGGGTTCTGCTACGCGTGGGCGCGATATCGCCGTACGACTAGAGTGAGGCGAACAGTCACTGCCGGCGAGGGAGACAGCCAACCGTGATCACCGCGATCGTGCTCATCAAGACCAGCGTGGACCGGATCCCCGAGATCGCCGAGTCCATCGCGCAGCTGGACAGTGTCAGCGAGGTCTACTCCGTCACCGGTACGTACGACCTGATCGCGCTGGTCCGCGTGGCCCGCCACGAGAACCTGGCGGACATCATCCCCGGCCGGATCAGCAAGATCCCGGGCGTCGAGGCCACGGACACGCACGTCGCGTTCCGCACGTACTCCCAGCACGACCTGGAAGCCGCCTTCGCCATCGGGCTCGACGCGTAGGTTTCCGCCGCACACGCCGGCGGGGCCGGAATCGCCGCGCAGCGGCGGCATCCGGCCCCGCCGGCGTCTGAGGCGCGGGGTGCAAGGCCAGAGCCCCGCTACACCGCGGGGACGCAGCGGCCGTCCTCCGTGCGGTACTGCCACTTCGCGCCGGACGTCACCAGCTCCTTGACCGCCCGCACGAAGCGGTCCACGTGCTCGTCCGGGGTACCCGCCCCGAAGCTGACCCGGATCGCGTTGAGCGACCTCTCCCCCGGCGCCGCCTCCGGCGCCCCGCACTCGCCCTGGGCCTGCGGCTCGCTGCCGAGCAGGGTGCGGACCAGCGGGTGGGCGCAGAACAGGCCGTCCCGGACGCCGATGCCGTACTCCGCGGACAGCGCCGCCGCGAAGTGCGAGCTGTTCCAGCCCTCGACCACGAACGAGATGACGCCGACGCGCGGGGCGTCGTCCCCGAAGAGGGACAGGATCCGGACCTCGGGAACCTCCGCCAGGCCCTCGCGGACCTTGGCGATGAGGTGCCGCTCGCGGGCGACGAGGCCGTCGAAGCCGGCCTCCTGCAGTGCCCGGCAGGCGGAGGCGATGGAGTAGACGCCGATGACGTTCGGGGAGCCGGCCTCGTGGCGGGCGGCGGTGGTGTGCCACTCGACGTCGACGCCGCCGTCCTCACGGCGGGCCACCGTGCGGGAGGCGCCGCCCCCGGCGAGGTACGGCTCGGCCTCCTGGAGCCAGTCCGCGCGCCCGGCCAGCACGCCCGAGCCGAAGGGGGCGTACAGCTTGTGCCCCGAGAAGGCCACCCAGTCCACGTCCAGCTCCCGCACCGAGACGGGGTGGTGGGGCGCCAGCTGGGCGGCGTCCAGCACGATCCGCGCGCCGTGGGCGTGCGCGGCGGCGGCCAGCTCCTTGACCGGCCACAGCTCACCGGTGACGTTGGAGGCGCCGGTCACGCAGACCAGGGCCGGGCCGTAGGGGTTGCGGTCGGCCAGCGCCCGCTCCAGGGTGGCGACGGCCTGGGCCGGGGTGCGCGGGGCGTCGAGGCAGGTGACCTGCGCGTCGCGCCAGGGCAGCAGCGAGGCGTGGTGCTCGGTCTCGAAGACGAAGACCTGGCAGTCGGCCGGGAGGACGGCGGCGAGCAGGTTGAGGGAGTCGGTGGTGGACCGGGTGAAGACCACCTGGTCGCCCGCGCGGCAGTCGAGGAACCCGGCGACGGTGGCCCGGCTCTGTTCGAAGAGGTCGGTGGAGAGCTGCGAGAGGTAGCCGGCGCCGCGGTGCACGCTGCCGTAGTACGGGGCGTACGCGGCCACGTCGTCCCAGACCCGCTGGAGCGCCGGGGCGCTGGCCGCGTAGTCCAGGGCCGCGTAGCCGACCTCGCCGCCGGTGACGAGCGGAACGGTGACGTCCCGGCCGAGGACGGCCAGCGGCTCGGCACAGCAGGGGTCGGCGGCGGCGGTGCGGGCGTCGGCGGTGGTGGCGGCGGTCAGGGATGCGGACATGGCGGAATCTCCCGGCAGGCAGTGCTGAATGGCTTCGGTGTGCCCGTACGCGGGTACGGCGGTGCGCGGATGCGGGGACCGGCCGTCAGGGGTACGGGAAGTGCCTCGGACGCGGTGCGGGTACGCGGAAGGGACCCTGTTTCCGAGGGGTGAAGTAGGGGCGGAGTCGCCCTATCGCATTCGCTTGCTCACGGAAAACGCTCCTCGAGAGACCAGGACCCCTGGTGTCGAGGGATCCGCGCTTGCCGTAGACCTCGCTGCCTACGGCCTGGTCATCACCCGGGGCACCCCGCCACGGAAGGAGGGTTGCCGGACAGCAAGCCGGGGCCAAAACGCTGTCACTCGTGACCTTGGAGAGCATCCTGCCACAGGGTCCTCGGAACGCAAGACCCCGGTCCACGATGTGGACCGGGGCCGTGGCGTGAAAGAACCCGTCCGGGTCAGGCGTTGCTGGCCGCCACCCAGCGCTCCAGCGCGGCCCGGGCGGCGCCCGAGTCGATGGATTCGGCCGCACGGGCCATGCCCGCGGACAGCTCCTCCTCCAGCGAGCCCGTGCCCGGGTCCAGGGCGACCAGGGCAGACGCCGCGTTCAGCAGGACGGCGTCACGCACCGGGCCGGTCTCCCCCGCCAGCAGCCGGCGGGCCACGTCGGCGTTGTAGGAGGGGTCGCCGCCGCGCAGGGCGGAGATGTCGACGGTGTCGATGCCCACGTCGCGCGGGTCGAAGGCGTGCTCGGTGATCCGGCCGTCGCGCACCCACCACACCCGGGAGGTGCCGGTGGTGGTCAGCTCGTCCAGGCCGTCGTCGCCGCGGAAGACGAGGGCGGAGGTGTTCCGCTCGGCGAGCACCCCGGCCATGATCGGGGCCAGCCGGCCGTCCGCGACGCCGACCGCCTGGGCCGTGACCCGGGCCGGGTTGGTGAGCGGGCCGAGGCCGTTGAAGGCGGTGCGGACTCCGAGGTCGCGGCGGGCCGAGGCCGCGTACCGCAGGGCGGGGTGGAAGACGACCGCCGCGCAGAAGGTGATGCCGGCCTCCTCGGCGACCTCCGCCACCCGCTTCGGGGTCAGGCCCAGGTTGACGCCGAGCTTCTCCAGGACGTCCGATGAGCCGCTGGCGGAGGAGGCGGCCCGGTTGCCGTGCTTGACGACCTTCGCGCCCGCGCCGGCGGCGACGATGGCGGACATGGTGGAGATGTTGACGGTCTTGGCGCCGTCGCCGCCGGTGCCGACGATGTCCACGGTCCGCCCGGGCACCTCGATCAGGTTGGCGTGTGCGTACATCGTCCGGACCAGGCCCGTGTACTCCTGCACGGTCTCGCCCTTGGCCCGCAGGGCCACCGCGAAGCCCGCGATCTGCGCGTCGGTGGCCTCGCCGAGCATGATCCGCTCCATGGCCCAGGCCGTGTCGTCGGCCACCAGGTCCCGCCCTTCGAGCAGGGCCTCCAGAATGCCCGGCCAGCTGCGGGCCGCCACGCTGTCGCCGCCTGCCGGGGTCGCAACGTTCATGGTCAGCTCCTGCTGCTCGTCGGGTCTTGCGATGTCGGGGCCCACGTCTGATGGGAAGGATCTCAGCCTATCCAGCCCCGGAGACGGCAATGAGCCCCCGTCCAGACACTGGACGGGGGCTCATGCCGTGGCGACACCAGGATCGACCGGAATCAATCCCTCAAGCGGTAGTGCCGGAGATCAGTGGTGGCCGTGGCCGGACTGGATCTCCTTGTACTCCTCGACGGTGGGCTTCGGAATCTGGTTGCCCTCCGCGTAGAAGCCCTTGCTGAGCTTCGCGCGCAGCTTCTCGCCGCGCGTCACCTTGCGCTCGACACCGTTCTCGTCGACCGTCGGGCCGAGCTCGAGCGGCTTGTACTGCTCGTGCGCGGTGAGCGTGTGCAGCTTGCCCTGCGGGAGCGGCTCGTGGACCTCGACGAACTCACCGTGCGGCAGACGCTTGATGATGCCGGTCTCGCGACCGTGCAGCACCTTGTCGTGGTCCCGGCGCTGGAGGCCGAGGCAGATCCGCTTGGTGGCGATGAAGACGAGGACCGGGACGACGAAGAAGCCGATCCGGACGAACCAGGTGATCGAGTTGATCGACAGGTGGAAGTACTGGGCGAACATGTCGTTGCCGCCGCCGATGAGGAGCACGATGTACTCCGCGATCCAGGCGGCACCGAAGGCCGTACGGGTCGGGACGTTGCGCGGGCGGTCCAGGATGTGGTGCTCGCGCTTGTCGCCGGTGACCCAGGACTCGATGAACGGCCAGACGGCGATCGCGCCGAGGACCAGCGGGAAGAGCAGCAGCGGGATGAACACGCCCAGGACGAGCGTGTGGCCCCACAGGTTGATCTCCCAGCCGGGCATGGCACGGATCAGGCCTTCCGGCATACCCATGTACCAGTCGGGCTGCGCACCGGTGGACACGTGGTCCGGGCGGTACGGGCCCAGCGCCCAGATCGGGTTGATCGAGGCGAGCGCCGCGATGGCCGCGATGACACCGAAGACCAGGAAGAAGAAGCCTCCGGCCTTGGCCATGTAGACCGGCAGCAGCGGCATGCCGACGACGTTGTTGTTCGTCTTGCCGGGGCCCGCGAACTGGGTGTGCTTGTGGTAGAAGACCAGGATCAGGTGGGCCACCAGCAGGCCCATCATGATGCCGGGCAGCAGCAGGATGTGGATCGAGTAGAACCGGGCGACGAAGTCGCCGCCGGGGAACTCGCCGCCGAAGAGGAAGAACGACAGGTACGTGCCGACGATCGGCACGGACAGGATCGCGCCCTCCATGAAGCGGACACCGGTGCCCGAGAGCAGGTCGTCCGGCAGGGAGTAACCGGTGAAGCCGGTGAACATGCCGAGGACCAGCAGCAGGAAGCCGAAGATCCAGTTGATCTCGCGCGGCTTGCGGAACGCGCCGGTGAAGAAGACGCGCATCATGTGCACGACCATGCCGGCGACGAAGATCAGCGCCGACCAGTGGTGGATCTGCCGGATGAGCAGACCGCCGCGGACGTCGAAGCTGATGTCCAGGGTCGAGGCGAAGGCCTCGGACATCTGGACGCCCTGCATCGGCACGTACGAGCCGTGGTACACGACCTCGTTCATGCTCGGGTGGAAGAACAGCGTCAGGTACACACCCGTGAGGATGATGATGATGAAGCTGTAGAGGCAGATCTCACCCAGCATGAAGGACCAGTGGTCCGGGAAGATCTTGCGCATGTTCGCCTTGGCGAGGCTGTAGATGCCCAGGCGGCCGTCCGCCCAGTCGGCTACGCGCTCACCGCGCGGCGCTTTGCGCTCGGTGGTGGTGGCAGTGCTCATCCGCGCTCCCAGAATGCAGGACCGACGGGCTCTTCGAAGTCGCCGAGCGCTTCGAGGAAGCCTTCGTCATTCACGCCGATCCGCAGCTGCGGAAGCGCGTGACCGGCCGGGCCGAAGATGACACGGGCGCCGTCGGAGAGGTCGAAGGTGGACTGGTGGCACGGGCAGAGCACGTGGTGCGTCTGCTGCTCGTACAGGCTGATCGGGCAGCCGACGTGGGTGCAGATCTTCGAGTAGGCCACGATGCCCTCGTGGGACCACTCGAGTTCCTGCTTGTCCTTGATGTCCTCCGGCTTGATCCGGACGAGCATCAGGGCGGCCTTGGCGATCTGGTTCTGGAAGTCGTGCTGGTCCTCCTCCAGGCCCTCGGGCATGGCGAAGGTCAGCGAACCGACCTGAACGTCCTCGGGGCGCAGCGGCTCCATGGTGTTCTGGTTGATGATCAGCTTGCCCTTGGCCCACATGGTCTTGCGGAGCTTGTCCTCGGGCAGCGTGCCCAGGTCGCGCAGCAGGACCACGCCGGAGAGCGGCACGAGGGCCAGCGCACCGAGCAGGGTGTTGCGGATCAGCGGTCGGCGGGCGATGCCGGACTCGTTCGCACCGTCGGCGAAGTCCTGCATGACCTTGGCCTTGACGTCCGCCGGCGCCGCGATCTCGTGGCGGTCGTCGGCGACCTCGACGTCGGACATCAGGGTGCGGGCCCAGTGGACCGCGCCCGCGCCGATGCAGAACAGGGCCACGCCCAGGGTCAGGCCCAGGGCGAAGTTCAGCGCGCTGACCTTGCCGATCGGGAAGACGTAGATGATCTTCTCGACCGGGATGGACACGTACGAGGCGATGAAGCCGACGGTGGCCAGCATCGACAGCGTGAACAGCATCGCGACCGTGCGCTCGGACCGCCTGGCGGCCCGCTCGTCGATGTCCTGGATGCGCGGCTTGTGGACCGGCAGGCCCGGGTCGGCGAACGGGTCGTCCGCGACCGCTACGGCACCGTGGTGCGCGTCGCCCTGCTCGCTCGGCAGGTGCTTGTCTTCGGGAATGTCTTGGCTACTCATGACTTCTTGGCCTTAGCGGTGTGGGCCGCGACCCAGACGGCGACAGCGATCAGCGCACCCAGACCGAAGATCCAGCCGAACAGACCCTCGGAGACGGGGCCGAGGCCACCGAGCTTCAGGCCGCCAGGGCTGACCGACTTCTCGCCGTTCACGTTCTGGAGGTACGCGATGATGTCCTTCTTCTGCTTCTCCGGCATCGTGCTGTCGGGGAAGGAGGGCATGTTCTGCGGGCCGGTGAGCATGGCCTCGTAGATGTGCTTCGGCTCGACGCCCTCGAGGTTCGGGGCGTACTTGCCGTTCGTCAGCGCGCCGCCCTCGCCGGTGAAGTTGTGGCACTGCGCGCAGTTGTTGCGGAACAGCTCGCCACCGGCGGCGATGTCGGCACCGGCCGGGTCGTACTGCTTCTCGGTCGGCGCGATCGGGCCGGCGCCGAGAGAGGCGATGTACGCCGCGAGCTGGTCGATCTGGGCCTGGGAATAGATGTTCCGCTTCTTCGGCACCTGGGCGCCGGGCTGCTGGGCGGGCATGCGGCCCGTGCTCACCTGGAAGTCGACGGCCGCGGAGCCGACGCCGACCAGGCTCGGGCCGTCAGAGGAACCCTGACCGCCGGTTCCGTGGCAGCTTGCGCAGCCCACGGCGTAGAGCTTCTTGCCCTCCTCGATGGCGAGGGACTGGGCGGTTTCATCGGCCTGCGCCTTGCCCGCGGGCGCGAAGGCGGCGTACAGCCCCCCAGTGACCGCCAGCGCGAAGAGTAGAACGACGACCGCCGCCAGCGGATGGCGTCGTCGTGCGGAGAGCTTTTTCACGGATTACCCCGGTGTCAGGATCTTCTGCGTCGGTGTTTCTGGATGGTGAGCCGGGCTCGGGCCCGGCGACGTGTTCGCTACTTGATCAGGTAGATCGTCGCGAAGAGGCCGATCCAGACGACATCGACGAAGTGCCAGTAGTAGGACACGACGATGGCCGACGTGGCCTGTTCGTGGGTGAACCTCTTGGCCGCGTACGTCCGGCCGAGGACCAGCAGGAAGGCGATGAGACCGCCCGTCACGTGCAGACCGTGGAAGCCGGTGGTCAGGTAGAACACCGTGCCGTACGGGTCGGACGAGAGGCTCAGGCCCTCGTGCTTGACCAGCTCGGTGTACTCGAACACCTGGCCGCCAATGAAGATCGCACCCATGACGAACGTGATGATGAACCACGTCCGGAGCTTCTTCACGTCACCGCGCTCGGCGGCGAACACGCCGAGCTGGCAGGTGAGCGAGGAGAGCACCAGGATCGTGGTGTTCGTCGCCGAGAAGGGCAGGTTCAAGGCCTTGGCCTGTTCTGCCCAGTGCTCGGCGCCCATCACGGATCGCAGGGTGAAGTACATCGCGAAGAGGGCCGCGAAGAACATCAGCTCGGAACTCAACCAGATGATGGTTCCGACGCTGACGAGGTTCGGCCGGTTGACCGTCGGGTGCGCGTGCCCGGTATCTACTGTCGTTGCTGTCGCCACGACCGACATTATGTCGGTCGCTTATCCCGCCCTCACCCCGGGGGGTGCCGTTCGGAGTGTCAGGGGGGTGTGCAAGGCCCGAACGGCCCATCAGATCACCCCTGCGCGGCCTCTCCTGCCAGGCTGCCGGAACCGATGTTGACAGGGGGTCGGACGGAGTAGCATCCCGCGCATCATCAGCGTGATTCACGGACACGTGGAGGAACGAAATGCGGGCGACTGCGCGGGTTCTGGTCTACAGCGACGACGCGGGCACCCGGGAGCAGGTGCGGCTGGCGGCCGGGCGCAGGCCGGCCGCGGACCTGCCGCCGGTGGAGTTCCTGGAGTGTGCCACTCTTCCAGCCGTCCTCAAGGAACTGGACGCCGGCGGCATCGACGTGTGCGTGCTGGACGGCGAGGCGGTTCCGGCCGGGGGCATGGGTGTGTGCCGGCAGATCAAGGACGAGATCTTCCGGTGTCCCCCGGTGCTGCTGCTGATGGGGCGCCCCCAGGACGCCTGGCTGGCCACGTGGAGCCGCGCCGACGCGGCCGTCACCCTCCCGGTGGACCCGGTGGAGTTCCCCGAGGCCCTGGCGGCTCTGCTGCGCGCCCGGCTGGCCCCCAACGCGGCCTGAGCGGCCCCTCGGGCCCGTCTGGAGGCCCGGCCCGGCCGGCGGGGAGCCGGCTCGGCCGGCCGGGCCGCAGGGGCCGCAGGGGCCGCGCCAGCGAAGGCGCACGCCCGCCCGGAGCCGGTGCGGACGGCCCCGGGGGCGGGGCCGGCCCCGGTCAGACCGTGGGGCGCAGGCGGGCCTGGTCGACGGGGCTGCGGCCCTCCTGGGTGCCCTTGAGGAGGTAGCTGCCCTCGCGCCACTCCTTCCAGTCCAGGTTCCAGTCGCCGAAGCCGTTGCCGAAGGGCTCCATGTCCTCGCCGATGCTGTTGATCACCCGGACGACGTCGCCCTCGGTGATGTTCTCGTAGAACCAGGCGGCGTTGCCCGTGCTCATGCCGGTGCACCCGTGGCTGACGTTCTCGTAGCCCTGGGAGCCGACCGACCAGGGCGCGGCGTGCACGTACTCGCCGCTCCAGGTCACGCGGGTGGCGTAGTAGACGGGCAGGTTGTAGTACTCGCTGCCGCCGATGCCGACGGTGTCCCCGCGCATCTGGACGAAGTACTGCTTGCCCAGCACCACCTTGACCCCGTTGCGGGTGGAGAAGCCGGGCTTTCCGGTGGTCACCGGAATGGTGTTGATCACTTCTCCGTTGCGCTCGAACGTGAGGGTGTGCGCGGCGGCGTCGGTGGTGACCTCCACGCGGTCGCCGATCTCCAGCTTGAGGGGCTTGGACGCGGATCCGTGGAGGTCGTCCTCGATCTTGACGCCCTCCAGGTTGCTCCGTACGGAGACCCAGGAGTGGGCGGGCCAGTACTCCTTGGGGCGGAAGTGCAGGTTCTTGTCGTCGACCCAGTGCCAGGCGCCCTCGACGGGTTCCGGGGTGTCGATGACCAGGCCCCGTTCGACGAGGGCGCGGGCGGCCTTGTCCTTGACGGGTTCGCTGAGTTCGGCCGTGATGGGCTGTCCGACCCCGTATTTGCCCTCGTCCGGGCCGAATTCGACCTTGAGGACCTTCTTGGCCGGGGTGGTGTCGAAGGCGAGCGTGCGCTGCCCGGGGGCCCCGTGCTGGTCCTCCGTGCTCACCGTGACCGTGTAGTGGACGCCGGCGGCCATGGGAGAGGTGCTGTGCCAGCGGTCCCCCTTGGCGGAGAGTTCGCCCGCCAGGCGGCGTCCGTGGGTGTCCACGGCCGTCACGTCGGTGATACGGGACTTCGTGCCCTTGGCGGTGACCTCGAGGGGTTTGTCGGGGTCGGCGGCGCGGCCGCTGCCGGGTGGCTGGTTGAAGGCCACCTGGTCGCCCGCGTCGTACGGGCGGGCGGACAGCGGGTTGTCTGCGGACCCCCCGCATGCGGTGGCGCCGGCACCGAGGGACGCGACCAGCAGGGAGCAGCCGAGTACCGTCCAAAGACGCGGTGAGTGCTTCATGCGCACAACGCTATGAACATATGACTATTACGTCGCGCGGGGTGACTGCAAACGAGGGGCCCGGACTCCTCCGAAAAGGTGTCCGGGCCCCTCTGCACTGCTTCTGTACCGCCCCTGCAGGGCTGGTACGGCTACCGCCTACTGGTTCTGGTTCTCACCGCGGTAGTACTCGTACACCCAGCCCCACAGGCCGATCAGGATGATCGGGGCCGAGAAGTACATGAGCCACCAGCCGAAGATGACGCCCATGAACGCGAGCGCGCCGCCGATGCCCAGCGAGAGCGGCTGCCAGCTGTGCGGGGAGAAGAACCCCAGCTCGCCCGCCTCGTCGGCGACGTCGGCCTCCAGGTTGTCCTGGGCCATCTCGTCCACGCGCCGGGCCGTGAAGGCCAGGTAGTAGCCGATCATGGCGCTCAGGCCGAAGGCCAGCGCGAGAGCGGTGGTTCCGACCGGCTCCTTGGACCAGACGCCGTAGACGACGGTCATGACCAGGATGAAGACGGAGAGCCAGAGGAACATCTTGCCCTGGATCTTCACTTGCCGGCCTCCTTGCCACCGGTGACGGCCTTCGCCGGGGCGTGGTCCTCGAGGTGGTCGAGGGCCGCGATCTCCGGGTGGTGCAGGTCGAACGCCGGCGATTCACTGCGGATGCGCGGCAGGGTGAGGAAGTTGTGCCGCGGCGGCGGGCAGGAGGTCGCCCACTCGAGCGAACGGCCGTAGCCCCACGGGTCGTCGACCTCGATCTTCTTGCCGTACTTGGCGGTCTTCCAGACGTTGTACATGAACGGCAGGAAGGAGAGGCCGAGGACGAAGGAGCTGATCGTCGAGATCGTGTTCAGCGTGGTGAAGCCGTCGGCGGCGAGGTAGTCCGCGTAGCGGCGCGGCATGCCCTCGGCACCCAGCCAGTGCTGGACCAGGAACGTGCCGTGGAAGCCGATGAACAGCGTCCAGAAGGTGATCTTGCCGAGGCGCTCGTCCAGCATCTTGCCCGTGAACTTCGGCCACCAGAAGTGGAAGCCGGCGAACATCGCGAACACCACGGTGCCGAAGACGACGTAGTGGAAGTGCGCGACGACGAAGTACGAGTCGGAGACGTGGAAGTCCATCGGGGGCGAGGCCAGGATGACGCCGGTCAGACCACCGAAGGTGAAGGTGACCAGGAAGCCGATCGTCCAGAGCATCGGGGTCTCGAAGGACAGCGAGCCCTTCCACATGGTGCCGATCCAGTTGAAGAACTTCACACCGGTCGGGACCGCGATCAGGAAGGTCATGAAGGAGAAGAACGGCAGCAGCACACCGCCGGTGACGTACATGTGGTGGGCCCACACGGTCACCGAGAGGCCGGCGATCGCGATCGTCGCGGCGATCAGGCCGATGTAGCCGAACATCGGCTTGCGGGAGAAGACCGGGATGATCTCGGAGACGATGCCGAAGAACGGTAGCGCGATGATGTACACCTCTGGGTGTCCGAAGAACCAGAAGAGGTGTTGCCACAGCAAGGCGCCGCCGTTGGCCGCGTCGAACACGTGCGCACCGAACTTGCGGTCGGCCTCCAGCGCGAAGAGCGCGGCGGCCAGGACCGGGAAGGCCAGCAGGACCAGGACACCGGTCAGCAGCACGTTCCAGGTGAAGATCGGCATGCGGAACATCGTCATGCCCGGAGCGCGCATGCAGATGATCGTGGTGATGAAGTTGACCGAGCCGAGGATCGTACCGAAGCCGGAGAAGGCCAGACCCATGATCCACATGTCGGCGCCGATGCCCGGCGAGCGGACGGCGTCCGACAGCGGGGAGTAGGCGAACCAGCCGAAGTCGGCCGCACCCGAAGGGGTGACGAAGCCGGCCACCGCGATGGTCGAACCGAAGAGGTACAGCCAGTAGGCGAACATGTTCAGCCGCGGGAACGCCACGTCGGGCGCGCCGATCTGCAGCGGCATGATCCAGTTGGCGAAACCGGCGAACAGCGGGGTCGCGAACATCAGCAGCATGATCGTGCCATGCATGGTGAACGCCTGGTTGAACTGCTCGTTCGACATGATCTGCGTGCCCGGACGGGCCAGCTCGGCGCGCATGAAGAGCGCCAGGATGCCGCCGATCAGGAAGAACACGAACGACGTGACCAGGTACATCGTGCCGATGGTCTTGTGGTCGGTGGTGGTGAGCCACTTGACGACCACGTTGCCCGGCTGCTTGCGCCGTACCGGCAGCTCGTTTTCATACGAGTCGGCGGCGGCACCCTGGGATTCGTTGAGGATGCTCACAGTTTGTTCACTTCCGCATTCCGGGCGGGGTCAGTCTGCTTGATGCCGGCCGGCAGGAAGCCGGTCTGACCCTTCTCCGCCAGCTGCTTCAGGTGGGCCTGGTACTCCGCGGGGGAGACGACCTTCACGTTGAAGAGCATGCGGGAGTGGTCGACGCCGCAGAGCTCGGCACACTTGCCCACGAAGGTGCCTTCCTGGGTCGGGGTGACCTCGAAGACATTGGTGTGACCGGGGATGACGTCCTGCTTGAACAGGAAGGGCACCACCCAGAAGGAGTGGATGACGTCGTTCGACGACAGGATGAAGCGGACCTTCTCGCCCTTGGGCAGGTAGAGGGTCGGCCCCGGGTTGTTGGTGTCCGCGTTCCGGTCGCCGGGGACGCCCTTGTCGTAGACGCCCTCGGCGCCCGCGGGGAATTCCTTGGTGAACCGGTCCGGGAGGGAGGCGAGCTCCTTCGGAACCACACCCGCCTTCGGAGTAGCGGCGTCGCCGTCGACGTTCTCGACGTAGTTGAAGCCCCAGCTCCACTGGAAGCCGATCACGTTGATCGTGTGAGCCGGCTTCGCGGAGAGGGTGAGGAGCTTCGACTCATCACGCGCGGTGAAGTAGAAGAGCACCGAGACGATGATGAGCGGGACCACCGTGTACAGCGCCTCGATGGGCATGTTGTACCGGGTCTGCGCGGGGACCTCGATCTTCGTCCGGCTACGCCGGTGGAAGATGACGCTCCACATGATCAGGCCCCAGACCAGGATGCCCGTGATGAGAGCGGCCGCCCAGGATCCCTGCCACAGGGAGAGGATGCGAGGCGCCTCCTCCGTGACCGGGGTGGGCATACCGAGGCGGGGGAAGCTTTTCCAGTTGTACGAGCAACCAGTGGCGGTCGCCAGGACCACGCCCGCAGTCAGCGCCTGCAGCAGCTTCCGCCGCATCGGGCGCCGCGGCGAGCGGTCGGAGCCGTAGGGACTCACGTAGCGCCTTCCCGAGAGTCTCGGCCCGCGCGGCCGGCCGCGGCCGTGTTCGGGTCGGTCGCCGGCCCTGACGCAGGCAGGGGTTTGGATGTTTATGCGGACCAAACCCTACTGGACGCTATTTGAGGCCGCGCGGGGAGGGTGCCCAACGCGCCGCTACTGCCCCCGAAGGGATGGATCCGCCGTACGGGGGACGGGCCGTCCGGCCCTGAACGGCGGGCTGCGGACGGCATCTGACGGCCCCTGAACCCGGCCCTGACCAGGGCGGCGTCCCGGGACGGGACCCGCCGAGAGGGGCGGGACCCCCTCAACCCCCCTGCCCCCGCCGCCCCTGCCTTACGGTGGCCGGATGCCGTACTTCGACACCGCGTCCGCCGCCCCGCTGCACCCCGTGGCCCGGCAGGCGCTGCAGGCCGCACTGGACGAGGGCTGGGCGGACCCGGCCCGGCTGTACCGGGAAGGGAGGCGGGCCCGGCTGCTGCTGGACGCGGCGCGGGAGGCCGCGGCCGAGGCGGTGGGATGTCGCCCCGACGAGCTCGTGTTCACTCCTTCGGGGACGCACGCGGTTCACGCGGGGGTCGCGGGGGCGCTCGCCGGGCGCCGGCGGGTCGGCGGCCACCTGGTGGTGTCGGCGGTCGAGCACAGCTCCGTTCTCCACGCGGCGCAGGCGCACGCGGCCGCCGGGGGGACGGTGACGGAGGTTCCGGTGGACCGCCTCGGCGCGGTCGCGCCCGACGCGTACGGCTCCGTCCTGTCCTCGACCACGGCTCTGGCGTGCCTCCAGTCGGCCAACCACGAGGTGGGCACGGTCCAGCCGGTGGCGGAGGTGGCCGAACTCTGCGCGGCGGCGGGGGTGCCGCTGCTGGTCGACGCGGCGCAGTCGCTGGGCTGGGGCCCGGTGGAGGGCGCCTGGTCGGTGCTGACGGCCAGTTCCCACAAGTGGGGCGGCCCGCCCGGGGTCGGCCTGCTGGCCGTCCGCAAGGGGGTCCGCTTCGCCCCCCAAGGGCCCGCCGACGAACGGGAGTCGGGCCGCTCCCCCGGCTTCGGCAACCTTCCGGCCGTCGTGGCGGCGGCCGCCTCCCTGCGGGCGGTGCGGGCCGAGGCGGACGCGGAGGCGGCGCGGCTGAGGGTGCTGGTGGACCGGATCCGGCGGCGGGTGGCCCGGCTGGTGCCGGACGTGGAGGTGGCCGGGCACGCGGACCGGCGGCTGCCGCACCTGGTGACGTTCTCCTGCCTGTACGTCGAC
Source organism: Streptomyces sp. 3211.6 (assembly GCF_003634815.1). NCBI lineage: Bacteria > Bacillati > Actinomycetota > Actinomycetes > Kitasatosporales > Streptomycetaceae > Streptomyces > Streptomyces sp. 3211.6. The sequence continues at coordinate 2,453,527 of NZ_RBXC01000001.1, forward strand.
GGCGAGACCCTGCTGCACGAACTGGACCGCGCGGGCTGGTCGGTCTCCTCGGGCTCCTCGTGCACGAGCTCCACGCTGACCCCGAGTCACGTGCTGCGGGCGATGGGGGTGCTGTCGGAGGGGAACGTACGGGTGTCGCTGCCGCGGGGCACCACGGCCGAGGAGGTCAACGGCTTCCTGGAGGTGCTGCCGCGCGCGGTGGCCGAGGTCCGGGCGAAGCTCGGCGTCCCGGACGCCGCGCCCTCCGCCCCGCCGGTGGCGGAGTCGGTGGAGGTCGACGCCCTCGGGCTGCGCTGCCCGCAGCCGGTGATCGAGCTGGCCCGGGCCATCCTCACCGTTCCCGTCGGCGGGACGGTGACGGTGCTGTCGGACGACGAGGTGGCCCGGCTGGACATCCCGGCGTGGTGCGTGCTGCGGGGGCACGACTACCTGGGCGAGACCCCGCACGGCGAGGCCGTCGCCTACCGGGTCCGCCGGGCGGTCTGACCCCGGGGGCGCTGCGCGGAGCCGTCTCCCGGCCCCGCGCAGCGCCCCCGGGAGCGGCGGCTACGCCTGCAGGTGGGCGCGGACCTCGGCGGCGGCGTCGTCGCCGTACGCCTTCGTGAAGCGCTCCATGAAGTGCGCACGGGCCAGCGTGTACTCCTGGGTGCCCAGGGTCTCGATGACCAGCGTGGCCAGCATGCAGCCCAGCTGCGCGGCCCGCTCCAGGCCGACGCCCCAGCCCAGCCCGGTCAGGAACCCGGCCCGGAACGCGTCGCCGACGCCGGTCGGGTCGACCTTCGCCGTCTCCTCGGGGCAGCCGACCAGGATCGGCTCCTGTCCGGCCCGCTCGATCCGCACGCCCTTGGCGCCCAGCGTGGTGACGCGGGTGCCGACCTTGGCGAGGATCTCCTCGTCGGTCCAGCCGGACTTGCTCTCGATGAGGCCCTTCTCGTACTCGTTCGAGAAGAGGTACGTCGCCCCCTCCATCAGGGTGCGGATGTTGTCGCCGTCCATGCGGGCGATCTGCTGCGAGAAGTCCGCGGCGAAGGGGATCCCGCGGGTGCGGCACTCCTCCGTGTGACGGAGCATCGCCTCGGGGTCGTCGGCGCCGATGAGGACCAGGTCCAGCCCGCCCACCCGGTCGGCGACGGCCTTCAGCTCGATCTGGCGGGCCTCGCTCATCGCGCCCGTGTAGAAGGAGCCGATCTGGTTGTGGTCGGCGTCCGTGGTGCACACGAAGCGCGCGGTGTGCAGCACCTCGGAGATCCGCACGGAGGCCGTGTCCACCCCGTGCCGGTCCAGCCAGGCGCGGTACTCGTCGAAGTCGGAGCCGGCCGCGCCGACGAGGATCGGGCGGCTGCCGAGCTGGCCCATGCCGAAGCAGATGTTCGGGCCGACGCCGCCCCGCCGCACGTCGAGGTTGTCGACGAGGAAGGAGAGGGAGACCGTGTGGAGCTGGTCGGCGACGAACTGGTCGGCGAAGCGGCCCGGGAAGGTCATGAGGTGGTCGGTGGCGATGGAGCCGGTGACTGCGATGCGCACGGCGTGGATGCTCCTGCGGATGACGGCGGGTGACAGTCAAAGTTACCGTTCCGCGCGATGGCGGTCACCATCGGCCGGAACCCTGCGCACCGGCCTGGCCGGATGTCCGCCCCGCCGCCCCGGGGCGGCCCCGTCCCGTGGTCGCGGGACGGGACGGGGCAGCCGCGTGCACGGGGGCTAGGCGGCCGGGTCTCCGAAGCGGACGGAGCGGACCTCAAGGGCGTCCCGGGCCGGCTTGCCGTGGGCCTTCAGCCCCCAGCTGGCGCCCTTGCAGCCGGCGCCGAGGTAGACGGTCACCGGGGTGTCGGTCTCGTTGTGCGGGCCGTAGCCTGGCAGCTCGTCGTCGTCGCCGACGGCGTGGAGGTTGATGCAGTGGCCGCTCTCCGGGTCGTGCAGCGTGACGACCCGCTCCTGGCCGTAGCCGTCGAGGTACTTGTAGTGGAAGTTGCCCTCGGCGGCCTGGGCCGGGCCGGCCATCGACAGGAGAAGGGTGAGGGCGCCGAGGCAGGCGCCCAGGGTGGTGCGCGGCTTCATGGGGGTCCGTTCCTCAGATGATCAAGGATGGTGCGGGCCCGACCCTAGAAGGGGCGTGCGGTGCCGAATCGATCCGCCCGGCCGCGCGTCCCCGCGCGTCCCGGGCCGCCACCCGTTCGGAGGCATCCCCCGCGCCACCGCCCGTCCCCGCGCCCCGGCCGACCGGCCGAAACTACCCCGTAGTAGGACTTCCTTCGCCCGACGTGGCGTGCCTACCGTGCCCCCATGACCTCTACCGATGGTTTCGGTTACACCGAGTACGCCGCCGACCCGCGCCCCGGCTTCGCCCGGCTCCTCGGCGACTGCGCCCGTATGGCCCCGCACTGGGCGGTCCCGCCGGAGCCGCGGCCGGTCCGGGTGGCTCCGTCCCAGATCCACGGGGTCAGCGTCCCGCCCGCCTCCGCCCGGCTGATCGCCGCCACGGCGGAGTACGGAGAGTAGGGGGAAAGAGAGGGGAACCGGTTTCGCGGTCGGCGCGTCACACCCGCATCACGTACGGCGGGACACGCGAAGGAGCGAGCGGTGACCAGCGAACAACCCGATACATCACGCGCCACACGACGGCGGCCGGCCTGGGCCATCGGCTCTATCGCGGCCGCCGTCCTGCTGGCCGGCGGCGGTACGGCCTACTGGGCGTCGACGGCCTACGGCGACGCCCCCGGCGGCCGCGCCCGTACGGGTGACACCGCGGCCGTCGCCCCGCGGGATGCCGGGTCCCCCTCCGGGCCGGGCATCGCCCCCGGGGAACCGGACCCCAACGGCGCCGGGGTGACCTACCGGGCGGACGTGCCGCTCCCCCAGGGCCCGGCGTCCGCGCCCTCCTTCGCCGCTTCCGGGGAGGTCGGCGCGGAGGAGGTGGCCCGGCTCGCGCAGGCCCTCGGGATCTCCGGCGCGCCCCGGCTCAGCGGTGAGCAGTGGCTGGCCGGGGAGTCCGGCGACGGCTCCGGGCCCCGGCTGAGCGTCACCCGCAAGGCCCCCGGCACCTGGAGCTTCTCCCGCTTCCAGGGCGGCGGCACGGGCACCGGCGCGGGCGACGACTGCGTGCGCGGGAAGGACACCTGCGGCCCCGCCACGCTCCCCGAGGGGGCCGGCGGGGCGAAGCCGGCCGCGCCTCAGGACACGGGCACGGGCTCGGGCACGCCGGTCTCGGAGCAGGCCGCGAAGGCAGCGGCGGCCCCGGTCCTCGCGGCCGCCGGGCAGGGCGACGCGAAGGTGGACGCCCGCCTGGTGACGGGCTCGGTACGGGTGGTGGTGGCCGACCCGGTGGTGGGCGGTCTGCCCACGCAGGGCTGGTCCAGCCGGGTCACGGTCGGGGCGGACGGCGCGGTGGTGGCGGGCAGCGGTGAGCTGAAGGCGCCGGTCCGCGCGGCCGAGCAGCGCGTGATCGGCGCGGCCGAGGCCCTCAACCGGCTCAACGCGGCGAGCAGGCCCGGGAACGGCACCGGCACCGGCCCGAGCGGCTGTGCGACCTCGGTGCCGCTGACCCCGGACACCGCGACGGGGGCCACGGACACCCTCCCCTGCAACCCGGAGCCGCGCCCGATGAAGCCGCCGAAGACGGAGAGCGTCAAGGGGGCGGTGCTCGGGCTGGTCGGGGGCTCGGTCGACGGCGGGCGGGGCCTCGTGCCGGCCTGGCTGTTCGAGGTGGCCGGCGCGGACGGCAAGCCGGGCCGCACGGTGGTCCAGCCCGCGGCCGAGGAGGACGGCGCCACCACCGCTCCGGTGCCCCCGCAGGGCCGCACCGTTCCCGGGTTCTCGTACGCGCAGGCCGACCGGACGCTGACGGTCAACTTCTGGGGCGGGGTGTGCAGCACCTACGCCCTGGAGGCGCGGGAGGAGGCCGGCTCGGTGCTGGTGAAGATCACGGACACCCCGAACAAGCCCGGCCAGGCCTGCATCATGCTGGCGAAGGAGATGTCCGTCACGGCGCAGCTCCAGCAGCCGCTGGGCGAGCGCAAGGTGGTCGACGCGACGACGGGCAAGACGCTGCCCCGCCAGTAGGCGGGCCCTGCGGCAGGGGAACGGAACGGAACGGGCGAGGGCCCGGGCCCGGTCGGATCGACCGGGGCCCGGGCCCTCGTCGTGCGCGTTCAGCCGGGTTTAGCTGAAGGAGTCGCCGCAGGCGCAGGAGCCGGTGGCGTTCGGGTTGTCGATCGTGAAGCCCTGCTTCTCGATGGTGTCGACGAAGTCGATGGAGGCGCCGCCCAGGTAGGGGGCGCTCATGCGGTCGGTGACGACCTTGACGCCGTCGAAGTCCTTGACGACGTCGCCGTCGAGGGAGCGCTCGTCGAAGAAGAGCTGGTAGCGCAGGCCGGAGCAGCCGCCGGGCTGGACGGCGACGCGCAGCGCCAGGTCATCGCGGCCTTCCTGCTCGAGCAGGGTGCGGACCTTCTCGGCGGCGGCGTCGGACAGGAGGATGCCGTCGCTCACAGTGGTCTTGTCGTCCTGTACGGACATCTGCATTCACTCCCGAAGTGGGCGGCTCCCCGCCTGAGGCTGGGGAAACGTCGGACTCTTGCCGTCGGTGGCAACCAGCGGGACCGCGGTTTCATTCCGGGTCCGGCGCCTTGTTTCAGATATTCATGCTCGCACACCCGTGGGGAGCGGTGGACCCCTTGCGGAGGGCCGGTGGAGTGTGCCGCTCCGGAGCGGGCGAATGCGTCACATCGACACTATCGCCATCGTCAAAGTGACGTGAAGCGGCTATGATAGATAGCGTCATATAGACGAGAAGTCGAAGTGACGCCTTCGGAAGCCCTCTTCGGAAGGCACCTAGTCGCAGAACAGAAAGGGTGCGTGTCGTGACCACCGCCCAGCCCTTGGACGTCCAGCCGACGCCCCTTGCCCTGCTGCTGCTCGGCCGCGAGTCCGACCCCAAGAGCGAGCGCGGCGTGGAGTGCCCCGGCGACCTGCCCTCGCCGTCGGACCCGGACCTGGTGGCCCGCGCCCGCGCGGCCAAGGAGAAGCTCGGGGACAAGGTCTTCATCCTGGGGCACCACTACCAGCGTGACGAGGTCATCGAGTTCGCCGACGTCACCGGCGACTCCTTCAAGCTCGCCCGCGACGCGGCCGCCAAGCCGGAGGCCGAGTACATCGTCTTCTGCGGCGTGCACTTCATGGCCGAGTCCGCGGACATCCTGACCTCCGACGACCAGAAGGTCGTCCTGCCCGACCTCGCGGCCGGCTGCTCGATGGCCGACATGGCCACCGCCGAGCAGGTCGCCGAGTGCTGGGACGTGCTCACCGAGGCCGGGATCGCCGGCAGCACCGTGCCCGTCTCGTACATGAACTCCTCCGCCGACATCAAGGCCTTCACCGGCAAGCACGGCGGCACGATCTGTACCTCGTCCAACGCGAAGAAGGCCCTGGAGTGGGCCTTCGAGCAGGGCGAGAAGGTGCTCTTCCTCCCCGACCAGCACCTGGGCCGCAACACCGCGGTCCGCGACATGGGCATGTCCCTGGACGACTGCGTGCTCTACAACCCGCACAAGCCGAACGGCGGGCTGACCGCCGAGCAGCTGCGCGGCGCGAAGATGATCCTGTGGCGCGGGCACTGCTCGGTCCACGGCCGGTTCAGCCTGGACTCGGTCAACGACGTGCGCGAGCGGATCCCGGGCGTCAACGTGCTGGTGCACCCCGAGTGCAAGCACGAGGTCGTCGCCGCCGCGGACTACGTCGGCTCGACGGAGTACATCATCAAGGCGCTGGAGGCGGCCCCGGCCGGCTCCAAGTGGGCCATCGGCACCGAGCTGAACCTCGTCAAGCGGCTGGCGAACCGATTCGCCGCCGAGGACAAGGAAGTCGTCTTCCTCGACAAGACGGTCTGCTTCTGCTCGACGATGAACCGCATCGACCTCCCCCACCTGGTGTGGACCCTGGAGTCCCTGGCCGAGGGCAACCTCGTCAACCGGATCCAGGTCGACAAGGAGACCGAGAGCTTCGCCAAGCTCGCGCTGGAGCGCATGCTCGCCCTCCCGTAGGCGGCCCGGACACGCACGAAGGGGCGCCCCCCGGTGAGGGGGCGCCCCTTCGGCGTTCACGGGGTCAGACCTTGACCCGGTCCTCGTCCACCGACGGGACCACCGTCAGCTTCGCCTCCCGCCTGGCCGAGCGGCGCTCGCGGCGGCGTTCCTTGCGCAGCTCGATCGCCGTGTACAGGGTCGGGACGAGCAGCAGCGTCAGCAGGGTGGAGCTGACCAGGCCGCCGATGACGACCACCGCGAGCGGCTGCGAGATGAAGCCGCCCTCACCGGTGACGCCCAGCGCCATCGGGAGCAGGGCGAAGATCGTCGCCAGGGCCGTCATCAGGATGGGGCGCAGACGGTGCCGGCCGCCCTCGACGACCGCCTCGACCACGCCGAGGCCCTGGGCCCGGTACTGGTTGACGAGGTCGATCAGGACGATGGCGTTGGTGACCACGATGCCGATGAGCATCAGCATGCCGATCATCGCGGGGACGCCCATGGGGGTGCCGGTGACGATGAGCAGGCCGAGGGCGCCGGTGGCGGCGAAGGGGATGGAGACCAGCAGGATCAGCGGCTGGACCAGCGAGCGGAAGGTCGCGACCAGCAGCATGAAGACGATCGCGACGGCCGCGAGCATGGCCAGCCCCAGCGAGCCGAAGGCCTCGTCCTGGTCCTGGGAGACGCCGCCGATGGAGGCCGTGGCCCCTTCGGGGAGGTCCAGCGCCTTGAGCTTGGTCTGCAGGGCGGCGCTCACCGCGCCGGTGTTGTCGCCGACCGGCTTGGCGGTGATGGTGGCGGCGCGGGCGCCGTCGATCCGGGTCATCGCGACCGGGCCGGGGACCTCCTTGACCTCGGCGATGTCGCCGAGCCTGGCGGGGCCGACGGGCAGGTCCCGGAGTTCGGCCAGGGTGGTGGCCGGGTGGGCGGAGCGGATGACGATGTCGCGCTCGGTGTCGTCCAGTACGGCCTTGCCCGCCGGGTTGCCGCGGACGGCCTGGGCGACGATCGCGCCCAGCGCGGCCTGGTTGAGGCCGGCCTCGGCGGTCTTCGGGGTGGCGGTCACCGAGATCCGGGGCACGGACTGGGCGAGGTCGCTCTGGACGTCGGTGACGTCCTTGAGGGTGGCCACCTCGGCGCGGACCTGCTCGGCGGCCTTGGCGAGGACGGCGCCGTCGCCGGCCTTGACGACCACGCTCAGGTTCTGGCTGCCGAAGCCGCCGCCCGCCGAGACGGAGGTGTCGCCGATGCCCTGGAGCTTGCCGAGGGCGTCCTGGATGCGCTGCTTGACGTCCTCGGAGTGCCCGGCGTCGTCCAGCGTGACCTGGTAGGAGGCCTGGTTGGTGCCCGTACCGCCGCCGAAGGCCGCGAGGAAGCCGGAGGAGCCGACGGTGACCTGGTAGTCCTTGACCCCGTCGACGGAGGCCAGGGCCCGCTCCACCTTGCGGCTCGCCTCGTCGGAGGCGGCCAGGGAGGTACCGGCGGGCAGTTCCTGCTTGACCGTCAGGACGTCCTGCTCGCCCTGGTCGAAGAAGTTGGTCTTCAGCAGCGGGGTCATCCCGAAGGTGGCGACCAGGACCACGGCCGCGATCGCGATGCTGGTCAGGCGGCGCCGGGTGGCGAAGCCCAGGACCCGCACGTAGAGGCGCTGGAGGCGGCTGTTCGCCTCCTTCTCCTCGGCCTCGCGGCGGGCCTTCGCGCGGCTTTCGGCGTCCGCCGACGAGACGCCCTTGGGGGCGCGCAGGAACCAGTACGAGAGGACCGGGACCACCGTCAGGGAAACCAGCAGCGAGGCCAGCAGGGCGGCGGTGACGGTGAGCGAGAAGGAGCCGAAGAGCTCGCCGATCATGCCGCCGACCAGGCCGATCGGCAGGAAGACGGCGACGGTGGTGAGGGTGGAGGAGGTGACCGCGCCGGCCACCTCCTTGACGGCGGCGGTGATCGCGGCCTCGCGCTCCTCGCCGTAGCCGAGGTGGCGCTTGATGTTCTCCAGGACCACGATCGAGTCGTCGACGACGCGGCCGATGGCGATGGTGAGCGCGCCCAGCGTCAGCATGTTGAGCGACAGGTCGCGGGTCCACAGCACGATCAGGGCGAGGACCACGGACAGCGGGATGGACACCGCGGTGACCAGCGTCGAGCGGATCGAGGCCAGGAAGACCAGGATCACGATCACGGCGAAGGCCAGGCCGAGCAGGCCCTCGGTGGTGAGGCCGGAGATGGAGCGGGCCACGGCCGGGCCCTGGTCGCTGACGACGGTCAGCGCGGCGCCGGAGCCGAGCTGGGAGCGCAGCTCGGGCAGCTTGTCCTTCACGGCGTCGGAGATGGCGACGGCGCTGCCGTCCTTGTCCATGGTGAGGACGACGGCGAGGCTGGGCTTGCCGTTGGTGCGGGTGATGGAGTCGGCCGCGGCCGGCTCCTGCCTGACGGCGGCCACGTCGCCGAGGCGCACGGCCGGCTTGCCCGGGCCCGCGGTCAGCCGGAGGTCTTCCAGCTGGGCGAGGGAGGTGTAGCCGGAGCCGACGCGGACGGTGCGGTTCTTGCCCTGCTCGTCGAAGGAGCCGGCGGGGACGGCCGCGCCGCCCGCCTTCAGGCCCTCGGCGAGGGCGGCGCCGTCGAGTCCGGCGGCGGCGAGCTTGGCGTTGTCGGGGGTGATGGTGACCTGGAGGTCGCGGACTCCTTCGACGCTGACCCGGCCGACGCCGTCGAGGTCCTCCAGGACGGGGACGACGGAACGGTTCAGCTGGTCGGCGAGCGCCTGCTGGTCCTTGTCGGAGGTGACGGCGAGGACGACGGTCGGGATGTCGTCGGTGGAGCCGGCCACCACCTGCGGGTCCACCTCGGCGGGCAGCCGGACGCGGGCCCGGTTGACGGCCTGCTGGACGTCGGCGACAAGCTGCTTGGTGCCGCTGTCGCCGTAGTCGAAGGTGGCGCGGATGAGGGCGTTGCCCTCGCTGGCGGTGGAGGTGATGCCGGTGATGCCGTCGACGCCCTTGAGGGTGTTCTCGATGGGCTCGACGACCTGCTTCTCGACCACGTCGGGCGAGGCGCCCTGGTACGGCGCGAGCACGGAGACCATCGGCAGTTCGATGGACGGCAGCAGCTGCTGCTTGAGCTGCGGGACGGCTATGGCACCGAAGAGCAGCGCGACGATCGACACGAGGCCGATCAGGGCTCTTTGGGACAGGCTGAAGCGGGACAGCCAGGACATGGGCGTGGGTTCTCTCTGCTGTGACGTGGGCGAGGGTCCTCCAGCCTCACCCACGCCGGACCGCGGCTGCGTCGGCCCCAGGTCCCGTCCTTATGCGCGGCATACCGCGCCCGCAGTACGCCGTCCTACTGCGGGACCGGCGCGCCGTCGCCCGTCTCAGTCGGCGCGCGGGCGGACGAGGCCCGATTCGTACGCGACGACCACCAGTTGCGCCCGGTCCCGGGCGCCGAGCTTGGCCATGGCCCGGTTGACGTGCGTCTTGACGGTCAGCGGGCTGACCTCCAGGCGGGCGGCGATGCCGTCGTTGGACAGGCCCGCGGCGACCAGGACGAGGACTTCGCGCTCGCGGCCGGTCAGCGCGGCGAGCCGTTCGGCGTGGGCCGAACCGGCGGCGGGGGCGTCGGCGCGGCCGCCCTGGGCGAGGAAGCTGGCGATCAGGCCCTTGGTGGCGGCCGGGGAGAGCAGGGCCTCGCCCGCCGCCGCGAGGCGGATGGCGTTGAGGAGTTCGTCGGGCTCGGCGCCCTTGCCGAGGAAGCCGGAGGCTCCGGCGCGCAGGGCCTGGACCACGTACTCGTCCACCTCGAAGGTGGTCAGCATGACGACCCGGACCCCCGAGCACTGCGGGTCCTCGCTGATCATGCGGGTGGCGGCGAGCCCGTCGGTGCCGGGCATGCGGATGTCCATGAGGACCACGTCCGCCCCCGCCTCGCGGGCGAGGGCGTAGGCCTGGGCCCCGTCGGAGGCCTCCCCGACGACCCGCATGTCGGGCTCGGAGTCGACCAGCACCTTGAACGCGCTGCGCAGCAGCGCCTGGTCGTCGGCGAGCAGCACCTTGATGGGGTCCGCGCCCCGCTCCTGAGCCTGGGTCTGATCCACCCCGAAAGCGTACGCGGGCGCCGTGGCGGCCGGTCAGCCCAGGGCGAGGACGACCAGGACGGCGGTGGCGGCGGTTTCGCAGAGGGCGCCGAAGACGTCGCCGGTGACCCCGTCGAAGCGGTGCACGCAGCGGCGCAGCAGGAGTTCGGCGGCGAGCAGGCCGGCGAGGACGGCCGCCGCGTGCTGTGCGGCGGCGGGCAGGCCGGCCGGGAGGGCGGCCAGGGCGGCGGCGGCCAGGACCAGGGCGGACGCCCCGGCCGCCGTCCGGTGCGGGACCACGCCCGCGACCGCCGCCCCCAGCCCCTCGGGCCGGGCGGCGGGGACGCCCCGGCGGGAGGCCAGGGTCATCGCGAGCCGGGCGGTGACGGCCGCGGTCGCGGCGGCGAGCGCGCCCCGGGCCCACGAGCCGGCGTACGCGTGTTCGAGGGCGGCGACCTGGATCAGGAGGACGAAGAGCAGGGAGATGACGCCGAAGGGGCCGATGTCGGACTGCTTCATGATCCGCAGGGCGTCCTCGGCGGGCTTGGCGCTGCCGAGGCCGTCGGCGGTGTCGGCCAGGCCGTCCAGGTGGAGCCCGCGGGTCAGGACGGCCGGGACGGCGGTGGTGACGGCGGCGGCGAGCAGGGGGCCGCCGCCGAGGACCAGCAGGAGGACGCCGGGTACGGTGGCGAGGAGGCCGACGGCGAGGCCGGCGAGCGGGGCGCAGGCCATGCCGGTGCGGGCCGCGGGCCGGTCCCAGCGGGTGATGCGGGCGGGCAGGACGGTCAGCGTGCCGAAGGCGAAGCGGATCCCGTCGGTCAGGGTGGCGCGCTCCTCGGGCGGGAGCGGCGGTCGATCGTCGGTCGAATCTGTCATCGGCGCGAACGCTACCCGCTTACGGTGAGCGGTAAATTGCTCATTACGTGTCATATCGGGAGCGGGTGTCGTGGGTCACTGGTGGGTGCGCAACATCGTCGAGCCGGGCAAGCTCCCGCTGCTGCTCGCGTTGTTGTCGTTCGTCCTGTCGTTCCTGGTCACGCGTGTGATCACGCGGCTGATCCGGGCGGGACGGGGCCCCTTCAAGAACATCACCCCGGGCGGCCTGCACGTCCACCACGTGGTGCCCGGCGTGGTCCTGGTGATCATCGGCGGGTTCGGGGCGGTGGGCAGCGGCGGCCACAGCTTCGGCGCGGGCCTGTCGGCCGTGCTCTTCGGACTGGGCGCCGGGCTGGTGCTGGACGAGTTCGCGCTGATCCTGCACCTGGACGACGTCTACTGGAGCGAGCAGGGCCGCAAGAGCGTGGAGCTCGTCGTCCTGACGGCCGCGGTGGTCGCCCTGGTCCTGGGCGGGTTCCTGCCCTTCGGGGTCAACGAGCTGTCGCCCGGGGAGCGCCACAGCCGCGGGCTCGTCGTCATGAACACCGCCACCAACTTCTTCCTGGCGCTGATCGCCCTGTGGAAGGGCAAACCGCGGACGGCGGTCTTCGGGACGGTCATCCCCTTCGTCGCGCTGATCGGCGCGATCCGGCTGGCCCGGCCCGGCTCCCCGTACGCGAAGCGGTTCTACGCCAACCGGCCGCGCGCCCGCGCCAAGGCGGGACTGCGGGCCTTCCACCACGACCGGCGCTGGGCCCGGCCGCGCCGCAGGTTCGAGAACTTCATCAGCGGACTGTCCGATCCGGACCGCGAGCGGCACAGGAGCGGCGGCGGCAGCGCGGACGGTCCGGGGCACGGCTGCGGATGACACGGGGGCCCGCCCCGACGCGGCGTCCTGCCGGGGGGCGGGCCCTCGTATCCGTGTGTCAGTGTCCGACGTACGGCGTCCGGTGCGCGCGGGAGCGGTCAGCCCGGGATCAGCCCGTCGTCGCTGAGCATCTCCCGCACCTGCGCCAGCGTCGCGTCCGGGGCGGGCAGGATCAGCTCGGAGGGCTCCAGGGCGGCGTCGGGCAGCGGAGTGCCCAGGCGCCGCACCGCGTCCAGCAGGGCCGTCAGCGTGCGCCGGAAGCCCGGCTCGTCGCCGGACTCCATCTCCTCCAGGAGCTCGTCGTCCAGCTTGTTCAGCTCGACGAAGTGGCTGTCGGCCACCTTGAGCTGGCCTTCCCCCATGATGCGGACAATCATGACGGGCCCCTGTCCTACTGCTTGTCGAACCGGTGCTGGGTCTGCTGCGGCTGGGCCGCGCCCGGGGCGCCGCCCTCGATGGCCTGCTGCTGCGCGGACGGGCCGCCGGCCAGCTCCGCCTTCATCCGCTGGAGCTCGAGCTCGACGTCGTTCCCGCCGGAGAGGCGGTCGAGCTCGGCCTGGATGTCGTCCTTGGAACCGAGGCCGCTCTGGTCGTCCAGGGCGCCGGAGGCCAGCAGCTCGTCGATCGCGCCCGCGCGGGCCTGGAGCTGTGCCGTCTTGTCCTCGGCCCGCTGGATGGCCAGGCCGACGTCGCTCATCTCCTCCGAGATGCCGGAGAAGGACTCCGCGATGCGGGTCTGCGCCTGGGCGGCCGTGTAGGTGGCCTTGATGGTCTCCTTCTTCGTACGGAAGGCGTCCACCTTGGCCTGGAGGCGCTGGGAGGCCAGCGTCAGCTTCTCCTCCTCGCCCTGGAGGGTCTGGTGCTGCACCTGGAGGTCGGCGACCTGCTGCTGGAGCGAGGAACGCCGGGACAGGGCCTCGCGGGCCAGGTCCTCACGGCCCAGCGCGAGGGCCTTGCGGCCCTGGTCCTCCAGCTTGGCGGACTGGCTCTGGAGCTGGTTGAGCTGGAGCTCCAGGCGCTTGCGGGAGGTCGCCACGTCGGCGACGCCGCGGCGCACCTTCTGCAGCAGCTCCAGCTGCTTCTGGTACGAGTAGTCCAGGGTCTCGCGCGGGTCCTCGGCCCGGTCCAGGGCCTTGTTCGCCTTCGCGCGGAAGATCATCCCCATACGCTTCATGACACCGCTCATGGGCTTCGCGCGCCCCCTTCTAGACGGACTGTGGTGCAGGTCACCGACAGGACCCACAGTACGGGCCCTGCTTCCATTACCGCACTGTTCGAGTACGGATGCGCTCCTCCTCCAGGACGAGTACCCCTGTGCCGTATCAGGCGTAAGGAGTAGTAGGTGATCCCCGAGGGCCTCAGGAGCCTCGTAACGGGAAGACGCCCGCCGTTGCCGGATCGTTCCCCGCCGAGGTGGGCCGCCCGCCCTCGACCACGTAGGGTTGTCTCTGTGTTTGGTAGCCGCTCCTCCAAGGAAGAGAAGGCCGCCGCCACCGACAAGGTGAGCGCCGACCTCTCGCAGCCCCGTGACCCGCAGGCCCCCAAGGGCCGCCCGACGCCGAAGCGCGCTGTGGCCCAGTCGCAGCGCCGGGCCGTCGTGGCCTCGACCGGCAACCGCAAGGAGGACGCCCGGCGGGCCCGCGAGCGCCGCCGGGAAGAGATGGCCCGCCAGCGCGAGGCGCTGGCCAACGGTGACGAGCGCTATCTGCCCGCGCGCGACAAGGGCCCGGTCCGCCGGTTCGTCCGCGACTTCGTGGACTCCCGCTTCTCCGTCGCCGAGATGTTCCTGCCGCTGGCCGTGATCATCCTGGTGCTCAGCATGATCCGGGTCCCCTCGATCCAGAACGTCGCGCTGCTGCTGTGGCTCGGTGTGATCGTCCTGATCATCCTGGACTCGATCGGCCTGGTCTTCCGGCTGCGCAAGGCCCTCAACGAGCGCTTCGCGAACGAGCCCCGCCGCGGCGCCATCGCCTACGGCCTGATGCGCACCCTCCAGATGCGCCGCCTGCGTCTGCCCAAGCCGCAGGTCAAGCGCGGGGAACGGCCCTGACCGGAGCGACGCCCGGACCGTCTGGGGCGTCGAAGGGGGAGGGCTTCTCGGGGGGAGCCAGGCTCTGGCTGGAGGGCCTGGGCGGACTGCGCAACGCCGTCCGCCAGGAACTCGTCGGCCGGCAGGTCGAGGAACAGATCACCCAGCGCTTCCCCGTCGGGCAGCGGCTGCGCGTCCTCGACGTCGGCATGGGCCAGGGCACCCAGGCGCTGCGCCTCGCCCGCGCCGGGCACATGGTCACCGGCCTGGAACAGGACGCCGCCATGCTGGCGGTCGCCCACGCCGCGCTGGCCGCCGAACCGGCGGGGATCCGCGACCGGGTCGAACTGATCGAGGGAGACGGCCGGGAGACCGGCGCGCACTTCGGGCCGGGCAGCTTCGACGTGGTGCTGTGCCACGGAGTACTGATGTACGTGTCCGAGCCCGACGCCATGCTCGCCGGGCTGGCCCGGATGCTGGCCCCGGGCGGACTGCTGTCCCTGCTGGTGCGCAACGGCGACGCGCTCGCCCTGCGGCCGGGGCTGTCCGGGGACTGGTCGGGGGCGCTGGACGCCTTCGACACCGTCGACTACACGAACCGGCTGGGCCTGCAGGTACGGGCCGACCGGCTGGCCGACCTGACGGCCACCCTCTCGGGGATCGGCGCGCCGCTGCACACCTGGTACGGGGTGCGCGTCTTCACCGACGGGACCGAGGCCGCGGCGGAGCTCCCGCCCGAGGAGGAGCTGGAGCGGCTGCTGGCCGCCGAGGAACGGGCCGGGCGCACCGATCCCTACCGGTCGGTGGCGGCGCTGCTGCACCTGTGCGGGGTCCGGGGATAGTCCCCCGGGACCCCGCGACGGGCGGCGCCGAAGGAGAGGAAACCCCCGGGTCCGCCCCGGGGGTTTCGTGCGCTCAGGCCTCCGCGGCGGCGCTGAGGCTCATCTCGTAGATCTTCGTGTCGTCCTCGAACAGCGTGACCCGTTCCGCGCCGCCGTCCAGGAGCTCCTTCCAGACCTCGCCGATCCAGGACTCCGCGTCCCCCTGCGTGGTGAACTCCTCCGGTTCCACCGCCGGGCTGGTCTCGCTGCCGTCGGCCGCCTCGAACCGCCACGTCCACACCATGTCCGCCTCCGTTGCTCGTCCGCTACTCGCCTTGAGTGTGCCCGCAGAGTAACCGGGCGCGCACCACTACCGGCGAAGCGAGAAGATCTCCGTGTGGAACTCACTCTCCTCGGCACCGGTACCCCCGAAGGACTGCCCCGCCCCGGCTGTCCCTGCGCGGTCTGCGCGGTCTCCGTCGGCACCCGGTCCCGCGCCGCGACCTCCGTCCTCGTCGACGGCGCGCTGCTCCTCGACCTCACCCCCGGCGCGGTGCTCGCCGGGGCCCGCGCCGGGCATTCGCTGGCCGGCGTGCGGCAGGTGCTGCTGACCCACCCGCACGACGGGCCGGCCGTCGAGCTGCCGCCCGGGCTGCCCGCCGCCGGGCGGGTCCCCGACGGGCGGGAGCTCGCCGTGATCAGCGGGCACCGGGTGCGGGCCGTGCCGATGGACTCCCCCGGCACCGGGTACGAGGTCACCGGCCCCGACGGGGCCCGGCTGCTGTACCTGCCGCCCGGCGGGGCACCGGCCGGCACCGAGGGGGTGCCCGCCCGGCACCCGTACGACGTGGTCCTCGCCGACGTGCTCGGCCGGCCCGAGGCCCTGGCCCGGCTGCGCTCCACCGGCGCCGTCGGCCCCGCCACCGACGTGATCGCCGTCCACCTCGACCACGACACCCCTCCCGGCGCGGAGCTGGAACGCCGCTGCGCCGCCGCCGGGGCCCGCGCCGTCCCCGACGGCACCACGGTGACCACGGGCGAGTACCACGCCGTGCCGGACGTCCCGCGCCGCACCCTGGTGCTGGGCGGCGCCCGCTCCGGCAAGTCCGTCGAGGCGGAACGCCGCCTGGAGGCCTTCCCCGAGGTGACCTACGTCGCCACCGGCGGCACCCGCGACGGCGACGCGGAATGGGCGCAGCGCGTCGGCCTCCACCGCGAGCGCCGGCCCGCCCACTGGCGGACCGCCGAGACCTGCGACCTGGTGCCGCTGCTGGAGCTGCCCGGGGCGCCCCTGCTGATCGACTGCCTCGCGCTGTGGCTCACCGACGCCATGGACCGGGCCGGGGCCTGGGACGACGCCGTGTGGGCGGCGGACGGGCACAAGCGACTGCGCGCCCGCACCGCGGAACTCGTGGCGGCCGTCCGCGCCACCCGCCGCACGGTGGTGCTCGTGAGCAACGAGGTGGGTTCCGGGGTGGTCCCGGCGACCGCCTCGGGGCGGCGGTTCCGCGACGAGCTGGGCCGCCTCAACAACGCGGTGGCGGGCGAGTGCGAACACGTCCTCCTCGTGGTCGCCGGGCAGGCCCTCGTCCTCAAGGAGCCCCCGTCGTGACGGATCGACGGCCACCCCCCGGAGGAGGGTCCGGGCGGCTGTAATCTCTGGCAGATGACCACGCTGAATCTCGACGACTTCTCCGATCTGATCGAACGCCCCGACGGGGGCGTCCGGCGTGACGCCGAGGAGCGTCGTGGGCGCCTCGCCCCGCCGCCCGGCGCCCTGGGCCGGCTCGACGAGCTCGCCGAGTGGCTGGCCGCCGCGCAGGGCCGGGTACCGGTCAAGCCCATCGAGCGGCCCCGCGTGGTCCTGTTCGCCGCCGACCACGGCATCGCCGCCGCCGGGGTCTCCGCCCGGCCCGCGGGCAGCGCCCACGAACTGGTGCGGGCGGTCCTCGACGGGACCAGCCCGGTCTCGATCCTCGCCGGACGCTTCGGCGCCGGCATCCGCGTCGTCGACGCCGGCCTGGACTGCGACCCCGCCCTGCTGCCCGAGGACGTCGTCCGCCACCGCGTACGCCGCGGCAGCGGGCGCATCGACGTCGAGGACGCGCTCACGGCGGAGGAGGCCGAGGCAGCGCTGAAGCTCGGCATCAAGATCGCCGACGAGGAAGCCGACTCCGGGACCGACCTGGTCGTCCTCGGCGACCTCAGCGTCGGCGGCACCACCGTCGCCGCCACCCTCGTCGCCGCCCTGTGCGGCACCGACGCCTCGGTGGTCACCGGCCGCGGCGGCCTGCCCATCGACGACCTGGCCTGGATGCGCAAGTGCGCCGCCATCCGCGACTCGCTGCGCCGCGCCCGCCCGGTGCTCGGCGACCAGACGGCGCTCCTGGCGGCGGTCGGCGGCGCGGACGTCGCCGCCCTCACCGGCTTCCTGCTCCAGTGCGCGGTGCGCCGTACGCCCGTCATCCTCGACGGGGTCGTCTCGGCCGCCTGCGGGCTGGTCGCCCAGCGGGCCGCCTTCCGCGCCCCCGACTGGTGGCTGGCGGGACAGAGCAGCGGGGAGCCCGGCCAGGCCAAGGCACTTGACCGGATGGCGCTCAACCCGGTGCTCGACCACGGCGTCACAGTGGGAGAGGGAACCGGAGCCCTGCTGGCGCTCCCCCTGGTCCAGGCGGCCGCCGCGCTCGCCGCGGAGCTCCCCGAGACCGCGTCCGGGGAGCCGCCGGCGGACCAGAAGACGGACTGAAAGCACCGGGCACCACGGGCCTGACCAGTCCGCAGTGCTCGTACGGCCTGCGGACCGGTGACGCCCATATCATCGCGTTTCATGGGAGAGGTCCGCTTGACCAGCGTAGAAACCGACCGGAACAGCCTCGATCAGGCTTCCGGCAAGGGTTTGGACAACAAGAAGCAGAAAGAGAGGGAGCAGGGAAGGGAACAAGGAGGGGACACCTCCGCGAAACCCGAGACCCGCAGGGGGAGCCCGGCCTCGCGGCGCGGCGCCGCCTTCGCCGTCTGGTACCTCCGGGCCGTCACTTTCGTCAACTTCCTGAGCGCGGTGTGGCTCTCGCTCGGGCAGGACCTGCGCCGGCACAACACCGCCGACTTCTACACCCCGTACCTGCTGACGGCCGGCTTCGCCTCCGGGCTGTTCTCGCTGCTGCTCGCGGTCACCATGGGCCGCCGCAAGCGGGCCGCCTGGATCCTGAACCTCGTGGTCAGCGGCCTGCTGCTGCTGGCGTTCGCGATCGCCGCCTTCGCCCCGTGCACCGGCGGCGAGTTCAGCCTGTGCTACCCGGAGTTCCGCGAGCACGCCCAGAACTGGGTCTCGCTCGCCCTGACCGCCGCCTTCGTCGGCGCCCTCCTGGTGGGCCGCCACGAGTTCTACGCCAAGGGCGACCGCTCCAACCCCAAGCTGGCCACCGCCGTCGCCGCCGTCGGCCTGCTGCTCACCTCACTCGTCGCCGCCCTCCTCGTCGGCGCGACCAACACCGACCCCGACCGGGCCGACGCCACGTTCCTGGCCCGCTGGCGCTACGGCGTGATGCGGCTGATCACCCTGGCGCCCGACGACAAGGCGTACCAGTCGATCACCACCCCCGCCTGGGTGGACGTGTTCATCAACGTCATGTCGATGCTGCTGCTGCTCGCCGTGCTGTTCGCGGCCTTCCGCTCCCGCCGCGCCGTCGACCCGCTCACCCCCGAGGACGAGGAGAAGCTGCGCGCCCTCCTGGCCAAGCAGGGCGACCGCGACTCCCTCGGCTACTTCGCGCTGCGCCGCGAGAAGTCCGTCATCTGGTCCTCCACCGGCAAGGCCGCCGTCACCTACCGCGTCGTCGGCGGGGTCTCGCTGGCCTCCGGCGACCCCATCGGCGACCCCGAGGCCTGGCCCGGCGCCATCGAGCCCTGGCTGGCCGAGGCCCGCGAGCACGGCTGGGTGCCCGCCGTGATGGGCGCCTCCGAGGAAGCCGGACAGATCTACGCCCGGCACGGGCTCGACGCCCTGGAACTCGGCGACGAGGCCATCGTCGAAACCGCCGAGTTCACGCTGGAGGGCCGCGCCATGCGCACCGTCCGGCAGGCCTACAACCGGGTCAAGCGCGCCGGCTACACCGTCCGCATCCGCCGCCACGCCGACATCCCGGCCGAGGAGATGGCCGTCCTGCTCCAGCGCGCCGACGACTGGCGCGACGGCGCGACCGAGCGCGGCTTCTCCATGGCCCTGGGCCGCCTCGGCGACCCGGACGACGGCCAGTGCGTGATGCTGGAGTGCACCGACGGCAACGGCGACCTGCGCGCCGTGCTGTCCTTCGTGCCGTGGGGCCCCAAGGGCCTGTCGCTGGACCTGATGCGCCGTGACCGGGACTCCGAGAACGGCCTGATGGAGTTCATGGTCATCGAACTCCTGGAACGCTCGAAGGAGATCGGCGTCACACAGGTCTCACTGAACTTCGCCATGTTCCGTTCCGTCTTCGAGCGGGGGTCCAAGCTCGGCGCGGGACCGGTGCTGCGCATGTGGCGTTCGCTGCTGAGCTTCTTCTCCCGCTGGTGGCAGATCGAGTCCCTCTACCGGGCCAACGCCAAATACCGTCCGATCTGGGAGCCGCGGTTCATGCTCTTCGAGAAGAGTTCCGACCTGCTGCGCATCGGAATCGCGGCGGGCCGGGCCGAGGGCTTCCTGGAGGCGCCCGGCCTGCCGAAGTGGCTGCACCGCAGACATCTGGAGACGATTCGTTGACGTCGTGGACGACGGCCTCACCGCGGCGGTTCGCCCGCCGCGAGTGGGGCCCCCTGTTCTGGACCCTCAGGGGCGCACTCGTCCGCGACAAGTGGCGCGCCGTCCCGATGACCCTCGGGGCGGTCTGCCTCACCTCGGTCTTCCAGATCGTCCAGAACACGTCCTGGGGCTTCCAGCCCGTCCAGAACCTCGGGTCCGTCAAGGCCGTCGACCCCCTGTGGCTCGCGCTGCTGCGCACGCCGCTCTCCCTCTTCGTCCCCGCCCTCGACCTTCCCGTGTGGGGGGCGCTCGCGCAGATCCTGCTGGTGTTCGGGATCGCCGAGATCTGCATCGGCTGGTGGCGCACCCTGCTGATCGGCTACATCGCCACCCTCGCCGGCACCACCTACGCCCGCATCGGGCTCTCGCTGGGCCCCGACCACCCCCTCGGCCTGCCGGTGACCGACCGCGTGGTCAACGACACCGGCCCGTCGGCGGCGGTGGTGGGCCTGGCCCTCTACGTCTGCTGGCGCTACCGGGCCTACCTCACCGGCACGCTGGTGATCCTCGTGATGATCGGGGAGGTGCTCGTCAAGGACAACCTGGCGGGCAAGGAACACCTCGCGGCCATCGCCGCCGTCATGGCGGTGTGCGTGGTCCGCGCGAAGTGGGGGCCGCCCCGGTCCCGGGCACCGCTGGGGGTACGGGCCCCGGCGGCGCCCGGGGGGACGGGGGCGGGCGGGGGTGGGTGAGGGGGTGGTGGGTGAGGGCCGCGGGTGTTGCCTGCCGTGAGTACCGCCTCCCTCCACCGCCGACCCCGCCGGGAGCACCGGCGCCCGTCGGGTTCGGTGGTGCCACCCGGGGCCGTACGGGCCTCCCGGGGCCGTACGGGCCGCGGGCGTGAGCCCGTACCGTATCCGGGTGACGACCACAGACCTCGGGCCCGGGCCCTTCCCCACCGGGCGGCAGTGGATGCGGGCCCATCCGCTCGCCACCGACGCCGTGCTGGCGCTCGGGGCGCTGGTCTCCATGGTCCTCGGGTCCTTCGTCGACCCGCACGGCCCGCTCGGGCCCGCCTTCCGCACCCGCGCCCCCGAACCCGTCTCGCTGCTGCTGATGCTGTTCGGTGCGGCCGCCCTCGTCTTCCGCCGCCGCAGCCCGCGCACCGTGCTTGCCGTCACCTGCGGGCTGTCGCTGGTCGAGCTGGCCACCGGTGAGCCGCGGGCGCCCGTCGCGATGAGCGCCGTGATCGCCCTCTACACGGTGGCCGCGCGCACCGACCGTCCCACCACCTGGCGGACCGGCCTGCTGACGATGGCGGGCCTGACCGGCGTGGCCATGCTGGCCGGACCGCTGCCCTGGTACGCGCAGGAGAACATCGGCATCTTCGCCTGGACCGGCATGGCCGCGGCCGCCGGCGACGCGGTACGCAGCCGCCGGGCCTTCGTGGACGCCATCCGGGAACGGGCCGAACGCGCCGAGCGGACCCGCGAGGAGGAGGCCCGGCGCCGGGTCGCGGAGGAACGGCTGCGCATCGCCCGGGACCTGCACGACGTGGTGGCCCACCACATCGCCCTGGTCAACGTGCAGGCGGGCGTGGCGGCGCACGTCATGGACAAGCGGCCCGACCAGGCCAAGGAGGCCCTGGCCCACGTACGGGACGCGAGCCGGTCCGCCCTGAACGAGCTCCGGGCGACGGTGGGCCTGCTGCGGCAGTCCGGCGACCCGGAGGCCCCGACGGAGCCGGCGCCCGGGCTGGCCGTACTGGACGAGCTCCTCGACACCTTCCGGCACGCCGGCCTGCCGGTCGAGGCCACCGTCCAACTGGGGGCGGGGGCGGGGGCGGAGGCGCAACCGCTGCCGGCGGCGGTGGACCTGGCGGCGTACCGGGTGATCCAGGAGGCCCTGACCAACGTCCGCAAGCACGCGGGCCCGGGCGCACAAGCCCAGGTCAGCGTGGTCCGGGTGGGCGCCTCGGTGGAGGTGACCGTCCTGGACGACGGCGGCGACTCCGCCGACTCCTCCCCGGGCGACCCGGGAGGCGGCCACGGCCTCCTGGGCATGCGCGAACGCGCGGCCGCCCTGGGCGGCTCCTGCTTCACGGGCCCCCGCTACGGGGGCGGATACCGGGTCCACGCGATCCTGCCGGCCTGAGCCCGGGCCCGCCATCGCCCCCTCGAGGCGTAGGAGCCGGGCGGTGTCTGCCCACCCGCCTCGCGGCGGTACCCGACCGTGCCAGAACCAGACAGCGGACCGGCACCCAGGAGGTCGGAGCCACACTCGGCGGTCTCAGGGATGGGTTGGGGCTTTCCCGTCAGTCTCATCGTCCTTCCGCGTCGGGCCGGTCAGTCAAGAGCGCTCCTTCGTCGCGTCGCTTCGCGATGTCGCTGCGCTCCACTCTTGACAGCCCGTCCCGCCACGGAAAAACGAAGACTGCCGGGAAACCCCCAAAGGAACGGCACGGTCCTACCTTGACCATCCGGCTCCCTCAGCGACCAGCCGGGGGGCCGGGGGCCGCCTCGCCAAGCATCCGGGCCGACGAGGCAGTTCCTCGGGGCCGAGATCCGCGACAGATCGCTACGCGCTCCTCTCATCTCAGCGTCCGGCGACCGTCTGGGGTCGCTGTCCGCAGGAAAGGACGACAGGATCGTCATCCGGGGCCGGTGGGCGCATCAAATCGCTACGCGCTCCTGCCTTTTCGGCGTCCGGCGACCGCCTGGGGACGCTGCCCGCACCAAAGTGCGACGGAATTGGCATCTGGAGCCGCCAGGCGCGTCAGATCGCTACGCGCTTCTCTCTTTTCGGCGTCCGGCGGCCGCCTGGGGCTGATACCTGCACCAAATGACGAACAGAGCAGCATCCGGGCTTGTGGGCGCGTCAGATCGCTACGCGCTGCCGAGATCCCGGCGTCCGACGGCCGTCCGTGGCTGTTGGCGGCATCAAAAGCAGATCCGCAGAGCATCCCGGCCCAAGACGGCCGTCAACCGCCGAGATTTGAGGAGCGCGTAGCGATCTGACGCGCCTGAGGTCGCCTGATGGCCTTCTCATCAGCATCGCGTGCAGGCAGCAACCCTAGACGGCCGCCGGACGCCGAAAAGAGGGCAGCGCGTAGCGATTTGTCGCGTCCCCCGGCCCCGGATGCCGAATCCGTCGGCTTTTGGTGCGGGCAGCGGCCCCAGGCGGTCGGCGGACGCTGAGACGAGAGGAGCGCGTAGCGATCTGTCGCGGATCGCGGCCCCGATGAACTGACTCGTCGGCCCGGATGCTTGGCGAGGCGGCCCCCGACGACCCCGAAGGGTCGCTGATACGGCCGCATGTCCAATGAACATCCGTCCCGTTCCTTTGGGGGTTTCCCGGCAGTCTTCGGCATTTCGTGGCGGGTCGTGCTGTCAAGGGTCGCCGTAGGCGATCGCGCAGCGACGCGACGAAGGAGCGCCCTTGACAGGGCGGCCCGACGCGGAAGGACGATGGGACTGACGGGAAGCCCCCAACCTTCTCTGAGACCGGTCGGGGAGGTCCCGCCCCTCCCCCACCCCGGTCCACTGTGCCAGTGCCGCTCGGCGGGGTCTCGTCCCCGCCCCGCCCCCGGGGCCGGGTCAGCAGGGCTTTCGCCAGGGGCCCAGTTCGTATTCCTTTTCCATCGAGCTCAGTTTCAGTTCGCGTGAACGGTCGCAGAACTCGTCCGTCGGGACTTCGTATTCGACGTGGAAGACCGCCTTGTTCGCCTTGATGAAGGGGGTCAGGCGGTCGCATTCCTCGTACTGGGCACACTGTTCGTTGACCGCGAAGTCGAAGTCAGCGAGGAGTTGCGGGATTTGGTCCAGGTCGTTCTTCAAGCCGACTGCCATGCCCCGGTCGTGGGCCAGGCGGGCGATCAGGCGGTTGTAGGCCAGCTGGTGGTCCGCCGTCAGGGGGAAGCCCGTCTTGTTCTTGTAGCCGTCCATGTTGTCCGGTTCGACCGCGTCGAAGCCCTTCTCCCGGCACATGTCGAAGCGTTTGGCCATCAGGGGTTCCAAGGCGGACGTCTGGCGGATGTCCAGCCAGCGTTCGCCCTTCCAGCCGTTGCCCTCCCCCAGCAGGGGCTTGGGGAAGGCGTCGGCGTCGGAGCGGAAGTCCTCCCAGGCGCCCGTGGAGACGTAGCAGATGGTCCTGCGGCCGGCCGCCTTCAGCTCCGCCACCTGTTCCTTCGTCGTGTTGAACCCGTCCACGTCGTACACCGGCACCTTCACCGAGGTGTCCAGCTTCCCCGAGAGCTGCCACTGCCAGGCCGTCCCCGGCCGGGGCTGCCAGCGCTCCCCCGGTGCCTGGGAGGGGCCGGGCTCCGGGGTCTCCCCGTCGGCATCCCCGTCGTCAGGGCCCGCCGTGCAGGCGGCGGTGAGGAGCAGCAGGCCCGCCACCGCGGCGGCGGTGAAACGCTTCATCCGGCGGTCTCCAAGGCGTACGGGAGGCTCCCCCACGGGTGGGCGCCGGTGCCGGGGACGGCGCAGTGGACCCCCGCGTGCCGTTCGGCGGCCAGTTCGGCGGTCGGGGCGTTCGGCGGGACGGCGTAGACCAGGTGGCAGAAGCGGTCGGCCGGGTGGTCGGCGGTCCAGGGGGGCGGGGTGGCGGAGCCGTCGCGGTAGGCGTCCCAGGGGCCCTCGAAGGTGACGAGGAGGTCGGCGAGGGCGGCGTAGCCGGGGTGCGGGTGGACTCCGTGGTTGAGGACGAGGGTGCGGGCCCCGGCCGCGCGGGCGGCGATGGTGAGGCGGCCGTAGTGGGGCAGCAGTTCGGGGCCGGAGGCGGCCTGGTCGAGGAAGGCGCCGTCGGCGGCGTACCAGTCGCGGTGGCGCAGCAGGTCCTGGACGACGTCGGCGTGGGGCCGGCGTCCGTAGTCGGTGTCGGTGTAGCCGAGGACGGGCACGCCGGCGTCCCTCAGCCGGGCGGCGACGGCGGCGAAGCGCTCGTCGGGGGCCTCGCCCGGTCCGCTGGCGGGGTTGAGGACGACGGAGTGCAGCCGGCGGGCGGAGGCGATGAGCCGTTCCCACACCTCGGGCCGGTCGGCGGGATGCTCGTAGAGCGGGACCAGGAGCATGGAGCCCTTCTCGGGATGCGAGGGGTGGGAGGGGTAGGAGAGGTGGGAGGGGTAGGAGAGGTGCCAGGAGTGCGAGGCGTGCGGGGTCATCGGTGGGCGGTCGCGCGGCCGAGGAGGAGGCAGACCAGGACGGACAGTACGCCCGCCGCGGCTCCGGCCACCCCCAGCTGGACCAGCCGGGGCTGTCCGGTCCCGGTCAGCAGGGCCAGGCTCTGGGCGGCGGCCGCGGCGGCGCAGACCACGGCGGCGGGGCGGACGGCGCCGAAGGACTGCAGGAGCAGGCCGGTCCACATCACGGCGCCGAGCAGCAGCAGGGTGGCGACGCGGTCCCAGGTCAGGCCCGGGGCCTGCGGCCACAGCAGGGTTCCGGCGGTGCCCAGCAGGAGCAGCACCGCCAGGTAGGCGGCGAGGCAGCGGGCCAGGGTGGTGAGCATCCGCCGCCGGAACGCCCGGGGTGAGCGGGCCGCGCGCAGCCCGGCCAGGCTGCCGCTGCGGAAGCGGTGCAGCAGCCATTCGGCGGGCCCCATGCTGAGGGTGAGGGCCACCGCCGAAGGGGCCGCGACGGCCTCGGCGGGGCCGCCGGTGAGCACCTCCCCCAGGGCGGCGTACAGCACGAGCAGGCCGGTCCCCAGGCCGAACACCCCGTAGGGCACCGAGTCCCCGATGCGGGGCCCGCGCCGGGTGTGGTCCTCCTCGGCGCCGCGCAGCATCCGCCAGCGCACGGCGCCCCCCTCGCCCGGGTGGCGCCGCGTCCAGTGCAGGATCCTGCGCACCGCGGCCCGTGCCCCCTCGGCGAGCGGGAGCTCCCGCAGGGCCAGGGCGCACGCGGCCGTCAGGGAGACCAGCAGCAGGGCCACCCGCAGCGGCACGGGAGGGTCGGCGAACAGCGCGAGTACCGATCCGGCGGCCATGGGGCCGAGGGCGGCGAGCAGCAGTCGTTCCCTGCGCAGGACGAGCAGGACGGTGGCGGCCCCGACGTACAGGGCCTGTCCGGCGGCGAAGGCGTAGGAGAACGGGGGCCCGCCCGGTACGGCGAAGGCGGCGGCGGTGCCGAGCAGGGCGCCGGCCGGGGCCCCGACGAGGAGGGTGCGTCCGGCGGCGGCGCGGTCGCCGAGGCCGAGCCAGGTGTAGGCGCGGTGGGACAGGGTCTGGTCCCAGACCCAGCCGATGAGGGCGCCGGCGAGCAGGGTGAGGGTGCCGGCGGGCAGGCCGAGCCGGTCGGGCGGCCCTTCGAGGAGGGGTTCGCCGAGGAGGTAGGCCAGGCCGGGCAGGGCGAAGATCAGTCCGCGCAGCAGGCAGGCGGTGAGGGAGACCCGCCAGGGGTCGGGGAGGGCCTCGGGCTCGGGGAAGGAGCGGGGGACGCGGGCGTAGAGCTCCTCGGCGAGGGTGAAGGAGTCGGGGCGGCCGTAGGTGAGGCGGATGTACTCGTCGGTCAGGCCGTCGGATTCGAGTACGGCGGCGATCTCGTCGGGGTGGACGGCGGAGGCGACGAACGCGTCGAGGCGCCCGGCGAGCTCGTCCATGGGGTCGGCGGCGCCCGCCCCCGCTCCGGCGCGGCCGGGGCGGGGGAGGACGGGCAGGGTGTCCGTGGTGCCCGCCGCGGCGCCGGGGCGCGGGCGGCGGGCGGAGGCCGCGTGGCCGACGTGGACCCAGGAGCCTTCCGGGCCGGGCGGCTTGAGCCAGAGGGATCCGCTCACCACAGGCTCCCGTCGGCCGCGAGTTCCTTGTACCAGGGGTCGGCGAGGTGCTGGTCCCACTGGCCGCCGGGGTGGACGGGCAGGACGGGGCGGCCCGCACGCCTTTGCTCGTCGAGGCCGCGGTAGATGTGGCGGAAGCCGTCCACGGACCGGTGGAGGGTGAACTTCTCGACGACCCGTTTGCGGGCCATGCGGCCGAGTTCGGCGCGGCGTTCGTCGTCACGGAGCAGGGCGAGCGTGGCGCGGGCCATGGTTTCGGGTTCGCGGGGCGGGACGACCAGGCCGGTGTCGGCGACGGCTTCGCGGACGCCGCCGACGTCGGTGGAGACGGTGGTGCGGCCGCAGGACATGGCTTCGATGATGCTGAAGGGGAAGCCTTCGCTGATGCTGGAGAGCATGACGACGCTGCCGGCGGCGTAGGCCCTGGCGACTTCGGCGATCCGGCCCTCCCAGGCGATGCCGTCGGCGACGCCGAGTTCGGCGGCGAGCTTCTCCAGGCGGAGCTTGTACTCCTCGCAGCCGGCCGGGACCGGGCCGAAGAGGCGCAGCCGCAGGGCGGGCAGTTCCCCGCGCATGAACGCGTAGGCACGGATGAGGGTTTCGAGGTCCTTGATCGGGTCGATGCGGCCGCACCAGCTGAGGGTGGGCACCTCGGGTTCGGGGCCGGCCTCGGGGAAGACGTGCGGGTCGACGCCGTTGTAGACGGTGCGGATGCGTTCTGCGTCGGCTCCTCCGCGTTCCTCCCAGCGGCGGTTGTACTGGTTGCAGGGGGTGATGAGGTCGGCCTGGCGGTAGCCCTCGGTGTTCAGCTCCCGGTAGAAGCCGAGCATCAGGGCCTTGACCGGCCAGCGCTGGGCGGCGGTGCGGTAGCCGAGGTAGCGCTCGCGCAGGTAGATGCCGTGTTCGGTGAGGAGGAAGGGGACCTCGTCGAGGTGTTTGGCGGCGAGGGCGGGGAGGGTGGCGAGGCCGCTGCTGACGGCGTGGGCGACGCTGTCGGGCGGGATCCGCACGGCGAGCGGGCGCAGGGCGTGTTCGAGCAGGTCGGTGGCGGTGAGCGCGTCGTGGACGGTGGGGTCGGCGGCGGCGGTGGCCAGGCCGGGGCGGGTCCACACGTCCATCAGCAGGCGCAGGACGGCTTCGGAGCGCAGGGCCGGGGCGAGGCGGCCGGCGCGGGCGAGGCGGGCCAGTTCGGCCAGGGCTTCGGAGAATCCCCCAGCTACCGCTGGGGTGTGCCCCCTGCCGTGCTCGGGGTGGATCAGGGAGAGCAGGAAGGTTTCGTAGACCTCGGTGAAGCGGCGGTGGGCCTTGCCGCGGAGGGTGGTGCGGCGGGCTTTGGGGGGCGGCGGGCCCCACAGCGGGACGGCGGTGTGCCGGTAGACGTTGCGCGGCAGCTCCCAGGTGACCGGCTCGCGTCCGGAGCCGGTCAGGGCTATGACGTTGAAGTCGACCTCCGGCATGCCGCGTACCAGTTGGTCGCACCAGGTGCTGACGCCCCCGTGGACGTGCGGATAGGTGCCTTCGGTGAGCATGGTGACATGACGCCCATGGCTCATGTGCTGAGTCCCCCCAGGACTGAAAAGGGGCCGGCGCCCGTGGTGGGCGGACGCCGGCGCTGGGTACTGCCGGGTGGAGCGGGTGGCTCGGAGCGGGCGGCTCGGAGCCACCGGCTCAGAACGGGCGGCTCGGGAGCAGACGGCTCAGAGCAGGCGGCTCAAAGCAGACGGCTCAGAGCAGACGGCTCGGAGCAGGCGGCTCAGAGCGGGTGGCTCAGAGCAGGTGGAGGGTGACCGCCGACTGGAGCAGGTCGGGGCCCGTCCAGGTGGAGCGGGTACCGGCGTAGGCGGTGCCGAAGTCGGCGGTGCCGAGCAGGAGCTGCTTCTTGGTGCCGTTGGGCGCGGTGACGGGGGCGAGGATGCCGGAGGGCGCCTTGACGGTGACGTCCTTGCCGATGCGGTAGGCGGTGACCTGGCCCGCGTCGAGGGCCTTGTTCCAGGCGGCGCGGCGCTGGAGCTCGGTGCCCGTGGCCTTCATGCTCTGGTTGACGATGGGCGCGCTGGGTGCGTAGAGGGAGCGGTAGGTGTCGAGGACCTGGTTGAGCACCGGGTAGAGGGTGCGGTCCTCGGCGAGGTTGGACTGGTGGACGTAGTGCGGCTTCGGGTCGTTGGCCAGGACGTGGCGCAGGGCGGTCTTCGCCTCGGTCGGGACGATGTAGTCCAGGTAGCCGGTGCCGGCGTCGAGCGGGGCCGGCAGGCAGGTGGAGGTGCCCGGGTTGTCCTCGCAGAGGCCGCTGCCGCCGTCGGCGCGGCTGGTGTAGATCCAGTTGTACTCGTCGGCCATCTCCGCGTTGGTGCCCGTGTTGTAGTACACGTTCATCGGGTAGCGGGGGACGGTGAGGGCGGCGCCGACGGCCCGCTGGTCGGGTTCGCGGGAGTTGTCGCTGCCGGCCCACTTCACGCCGTTGTCGGCGAGGGCGCCGGCCAGGTTGGGGTTGTCCTGGGGCTGCTGCGGGAGCGTCTTGAGACCGGAGTGCTCGCCGGTGACGAGCTCGGTGCGGTCGGTGGTGAGGCCCTTGGAGGCGGCCCAGTTGTTGTTGTCGCGGATCTGCGCCGAGATGTCGGCCCGGCTCATCCAGTTGGTCTGGCCCTGGGCGTTCTTCGTGCAGGTCCAGGGGACGACGCTGACGTCCTGGGTGCAGCCGAGGAAGAGGTGGGTGTAGGTGTGGTTCATCCAGCGGTACTTGGCCTTGTCGGCCAGGAGCTGGGCGGTCAGGGCGTCGGTGCCGCCGTTCTCGGTCTTCCATTCCTCGCCGGCGCCCGCGTTGAAGAGCAGGTCCAGCTTGAAGTCCTTGGAGGCCTGCCACTGCGCCAGGTACTGGGCGTCGGCGGCGGTCATCCGGATCGTGGACTCCTTGCCCTCGCCGCCCGCGCAGGCGTAGTCGCCGGGCGTGCAGTTGAGGGCCTTGTCCCAGCGGGCGTCCGGGGCGAAGACGTCGTCGACGTGGACGGCGAAGTAGTTGCGCTCCTGGCCCAGGTGGACGCCCTGGGTGAGCCACTCGACGATGCCGCGGGCCAGCAGCCGGAACTGCTGCTGGTACTGGTTGTAGCCGAAGGTGACGACCAGTTCGCTGCGTCCGTCGTGGGCGTACTCGCCGACGAGCGAGCCCCGGCCGGAGCCGACGGGGGCGTCGACGTAGCTGGTGTAGCCGGCCATCGGCTTGGCGATGAACCCGTAGCTCTCCGGAATCAGGGAAGAGTTGTCCTCGAAGGTCACTTGACCGCCGAGGTAGCCGAAGGGGCCCGCCTTGCCGGCGGTGGTGACGGCGGCCTGCGTGCCGTCGAGGGTGCCTGTGTAGCCGCCGTTGTCGGTGTATTCCAGGCCGACCTCGGGGTGGGCCCAGGTGTAGGCGTCCACCTGGCGGATCCCGTACGTCGTCTCGTACGCGGCGAGCGCGGCCATCTCGGCGGAGCCGGTGCCGAAGGGGTTCTCGTTCGGCAGGACCACGCCCTGGTACTTGGCGCGCGGCCGGCCGCTGACGGTGTCGCTGAGGAACGCGGCGTCGATCGTCGGGCGGCCGGCGCTGCCCAGGTCGATCCGCGTGAACGGGACTCCGGTGTCCCGGAGCTCCGCCGTGATCGCACCGACCGAGCTGCCGCCGTCGTCGACGACCAGCACCTTCAGGTCGATCCGCGGTGCCACGGTCGCCGCGTGGGCGGTCGTGGCGGGTACGGCAACCGACATCAGCGCCGCTACGCCCATGGCTGCCGCGGCCCTGTTCATCCGGTTCTTGTTGACCATTTCGGCCTTTCCCCCCGCAGGCGTCCCTTGGCGCGGCCCATGGCGGACGGCCGGGCCG
The DNA here is from genome assembly GCF_003634815.1 of Streptomyces sp. 3211.6. Classification (NCBI taxonomy): domain Bacteria; kingdom Bacillati; phylum Actinomycetota; class Actinomycetes; order Kitasatosporales; family Streptomycetaceae; genus Streptomyces; species Streptomyces sp. 3211.6. Next base: position 2,483,545 of record NZ_RBXC01000001.1, read on the forward strand.
GGGAGGCTCTGTGGAAATCATGCAAAAGGACCCCGCGTCCTCTTGCGAGAGTGGCTCGATCCTCTCGGACCTCGTCAGGTGTAGGCGGCAAACCTGGAGCAGAGTCCACAGATGGGTGAACCTGACGGCCCTGCGGTCGAACAACTTGACAAACCTTCGAGTGACGTACGGATGACGGGCTGCGCGTAGGCTCGTTTCCGGCGGCCGTCGGGCCCGAATACGATCGCTGCGGAGCGGCCGGCGACCCCGACGCGACAGAAGCGCCCACATAACACAAACGGAAGCGAGACTTCACCACCGTGACTGCTCTGACTCTCAGCACTGCCGGCGCGGCGACGCTGCGCGCCGACGCCCTCGTGGTCGGCGTGGCGAAGGGCCCGAAGGGGCTCGTCGTGGCCGCCGGCGCGGAGGCCGTGGACACGGCGTTCGACGGAAAGCTCGCCGCCGTGCTCGACGCGCTCGGCGCTTCCGGCGCCGAAGGCGAGATCACGAAGCTGCCCTCTCCGGCCGGCCTCAAGGCCCCGGTCGTGCTGGCGGTCGGCCTGGGCTCCGCGCCCGAGCAGGACGAGTCCTTCGACGAGGAGGCCCTGCGCCGCGCCGCCGGCTCCGCCGCCCGCGCCCTGCACGGCTCGAAGAAGGCCGCCTTCGCCCTCCCCCTGGAGGACGCCTCCGCCGTCACCGCCGTGGCCGAGGGCGCGCTGCTGGGCGCGTACGCCTTCACCACCTACCAGGGCGGCGAGAAGAAGACCGGCAAGGCCGAGAAGAACGGCGGCCCGAAGCAGCCGCTGGCCGAGGTGGCCCTGCTCGGCGCCAAGCCGCGCGACAAGGAGCACAAGGCGGCCGCCGAGCGCGCGACCGTCGTCGCCGCCGAGGTCAACGTCGCCCGCGACCTGATCAACACCCCGCCGAACGACCTCACCCCCGCCGCCTTCGCCGCGATCGCCGCGGCGACCGCGAAGGAGCTCGGCCTCAAGGCCCAGGTCCTCGACGAGAAGGCGCTGGTCAAGGGCGGCTACGGCGGCATCATGGGCGTCGGCAAGGGCTCCGAGAACCCGCCGCGCCTGGTGAAGATCGCCTACACCCACCCCGAGGCGGAGAAGCACCTCGCCTTCGTCGGCAAGGGCATCACGTACGACTCGGGCGGCATCTCCCTGAAGCCGGCCGGTCACAACGAGACCATGAAGTGCGACATGTCGGGTGCCGCCGCCGTGTTCTCCTCGGTCGTCGCCGCCGCCAAGCTGGGCCTGAAGGTCAACGTCACCGGCTGGCTCGCCCTCGCCGAGAACATGCCGTCCGGCTCCGCCACCCGCCCCGGTGACGTCCTGCGCATGTACAGCGGCAAGACCGTCGAGGTCCTGAACACGGACGCCGAGGGCCGCCTGGTCCTGGGCGACGCGCTGACGAAGGCCTCCGAGGAGAACCCGGACGCGATCGTCGACGTGGCCACCCTGACCGGCGCCATGGTGCTGGCCCTGGGCGACCGCACCTTCGGCATCATGGCCAACGACGACGCCTTCCGCACCTCGATCCACGAGATCGCCGAGGAGGTCGGCGAGGCCTCCTGGCCGATGCCGCTCCCCGAGGACCTGCGCAAGACCATGGACTCCCCGACGGCCGACATCGCCAACATGGGCGTCCGCATGGGCGGCGGCCTGGTGGCCGGCCTCTTCCTCCAGGAGTTCGTCGGCGAGGGCATCACCTGGGCCCACCTCGACATCGCGGGCCCCGCCTTCCACGAGGGCGCCCCGTACGGCTACACCCCGAAGGGCGGCACGGGCTCCGCCGTCCGCACCCTGGTGCGCCTGGCCGAGCGCACCGCCACCGGCGACCTGGGCTGACCCGCCCCCTGCGCCACCCGCCCGCGGGCGCGTTCCACCTGGTGGGACGCGTCCCGTGACGGGCGCCACGCCCCGGGACCGAGACCTCGGCCCCGGGGCGTGTTCGCTCTGGAAGAAATCTTGAGGATCGGTAGGTTTCTACGCCCGGGTAACCCGGACTTCGGGCGGAACGACGGTCCACACCCGGGGCCCGGCGTCCCGCGTTCCCCCGACAAATGCGAAGATGGGTTCTCGGCAGGACAGGGCCCCCACCACAGGGCCGAAGAAACAAGCGGCCGATTACCAGCCGCCGCCCGGTCACAGAGGACCGGTGCCCGGCGCACATGCATGGAGGACGTGACGTGGCGAACGACGCCAGCACCGTTTTCGACCTAGTGATCCTCGGCGGTGGCAGTGGCGGCTACGCCGCGGCGCTCCGCGCATCCCAGCTGGGTCTCGACGTTGCGCTGATCGAGAAGAACAAGCTCGGCGGCACCTGCCTGCACAACGGCTGCATCCCCACGAAGGCTCTGCTGCACGCCGGTGAGGTCGCCGACCAGGCGCGCGAAGCCGGACAGTTCGGTGTCAAGGCCTCTTTCGAGGGCATCGACATCGCCGGTGTGCACAAGTACAAGGACGAGGTCATCGCCGGCCTGTACAAGGGTCTGCAGGGTCTGGTCGCCTCCCGCAAGGTGACCTACATCGAGGGTGAGGGCCGCCTCTCCTCCCCGACTTCCGTCGACGTCAACGGCCAGCGCGTCCAGGGCCGCCACGTCCTGCTGGCGACCGGCTCCGTGCCGAAGTCCCTGCCCGGCCTGGACATCGACGGCAACCGCATCATCTCCTCGGACCACGCGCTGGTCCTGGACCGCGTGCCCCAGTCCGCGATCATCCTGGGCGGCGGCGTCATCGGCGTCGAGTTCGCCTCGGCGTGGAAGTCCTTCGGCACCGACGTCACCGTCATCGAGGGCCTCAAGCACCTCGTCCCGGTCGAGGACGAGAACAGCTCCAAGATCCTGGAGCGCGCCTTCCGCAAGCGCGGCATCAAGTTCAACCTCGGCACCTTCTTCCAGAAGGCCGAGTACACCGAGTCCGGCGTCCGTGTGACCCTCGCCGACGGCAAGACCTTCGAGGCCGAGGTGCTGCTGGTCGCCATCGGCCGCGGCCCGGTCTCGCAGGGCCTGGGCTACGAGGAGCAGGGCGTCGCGATGGACCGCGGCTACGTCCTGGTCGACGAGTACATGCGCACCAACGTGCCGACCATCTCCGCCGTCGGTGACCTCGTCCCGACCCTCCAGCTCGCGCACGTCGGCTTCGCCGAGGGCATCCTGGTCGCGGAGCGCCTGGCCGGTCTGAAGACCGTCCCGATCGACTACGACGGCGTTCCGCGCGTCACGTACTGCCACCCCGAGGTCGCTTCCGTCGGCATCACCGAGGCCAAGGCCAAGGAGATCTACGGTGCGGACAAGGTCGTCGCCCTGAAGTACAACCTGGCGGGCAACGGCAAGAGCAAGATCCTCAAGACCGCGGGCGAGATCAAGCTCGTCCAGGTCAAGGACGGTGCCGTGGTCGGCGTCCACATGGTCGGTGACCGGATGGGCGAGCAGGTCGGCGAAGCCCAGCTGATCTACAACTGGGAGGCCCTGCCGGCCGAGGTCGCGCAGCTCATCCACGCGCACCCGACCCAGAACGAGGCCCTCGGCGAGGCCCACCTGGCCCTGGCCGGCAAGCCGCTTCACGCACACGACTAATCCACAGTCACGGGCGCGACGACCACTTCCGCACTTTCGTTAGGAGCAACAGAAACCATGCCGGTTTCCGTAACCCTTCCGGCGCTCGGTGAGAGCGTCACCGAGGGCACTGTCACCCGTTGGCTGAAGGCCGAGGGCGAGCGCGTCGAGGCCGACGAGCCGCTGCTCGAGGTCTCGACCGACAAGGTCGACACCGAGATCCCCTCCCCCGTCTCCGGCATCCTCGCGTCCATCAAGGTCGCCGAGGACGAGACCGTCGAGGTCGGTGCCGAGCTCGCGATCATCGACGACGGCTCGGGCGCCGCTGCCCCGGCCGCCGCTCCGGCCGCCGAGCCCGCCGCCGCCCCGGCGCCCGTCGCCGAGGCCCCGGCCGCCCCCGCACCGGCCGAGACCCCGGCTGCCCCGGCCCCCGCCGCCGCTCCGGCCGCGTCCGGCACCGATGTCGTGCTCCCCGCCCTGGGCGAGTCCGTCACCGAGGGCACCGTCACCCGCTGGCTGAAGGAGGTCGGCGAGTCCGTCGAGGCCGACGAGCCGCTGCTCGAGGTCTCCACGGACAAGGTCGACACCGAGATCCCCGCGCCGGTTTCCGGCACCCTGCTGGAGATCCTGGTCGCCGAGGACGAGACCGCCGAGGTCGGCGCCCGTCTGGCCGTCATCGGTGTCGCCGGCGCCGCCCCGGCCGCTGCCCCGGCCGCCGCGGCTCCGGCTCCGGCCGCCCCGGCCGCTCCGGTCGCTCCGGTCGCCGCCCCGGCCCCGGTCGCCCCCGCGGCGCCCGCTCCGGCCCCGGTCGCCCCGGCTGCCCCGGTGGCCGCTCCGGCTCCGGTGGCTCCGGCCGCTCCGGCGCCGGTCGCCGCTCCGGCTCCGGTCGCTCCGGCCGCCCCCGCCGCCCCGGCCCCGGCCGGTGACGAGGGCGCCTACGTGACCCCGCTGGTGCGCAAGCTCGCCTCGGAGTCCGGTGTCAACCTGGCGACGGTCACGGGCACCGGTGTCGGTGGCCGTATCCGCAAGCAGGACGTCCTGGCCGCCGCCGAGGCCGCCAAGGCCGCCGCCGCTCCGGCTCCGGCCGCCGCCGCCCCGGCCGCCGCCAAGGCTCCGGCCGCGGTGTCCGAGCTGCGCGGTCAGACGGTCAAGATGACCCGCATGCGCAAGGTCATCGGCGACAACATGATGAAGGCCCTGCACTCGCAGGCGCAGCTCAGCTCCGTGGTCGAGGTGGACATCACCAAGATCATGAAGCTGCGCGAGAAGGCCAAGGCCGGCTTCCTCGCCCGCGAGGGCGTCAAGCTGTCCCCGATGCCGTTCTTCGTCAAGGCCGCTGCCCAGGCGCTGAAGGCCCACGCGGTCGTCAACGCCCGGATCAACGACGACGAGGGCACCATCACCTACTTCGACTCGGAGAACATCGGCATCGCCGTGGACTCCGAGAAGGGCCTGATGACCCCGGTCATCAAGGGTGCTGGTGACCTCAACCTGGCGGGCATCTCCAAGGCGACCGCCGACCTGGCCGCCAAGGTCCGCGGCAACAAGATCACCCCGGACGAGCTGTCCGGCGCGACCTTCACCATCAGCAACACCGGCTCGCGCGGTGCGCTGTTCGACACGGTGATCGTTCCGCCGAACCAGGTCGCGATCCTGGGCATCGGTGCCACGGTCAAGCGCCCGGTGGTCATCGAGACCGAAGAGGGCACCGTCATCGGCGTCCGCGACATGACGTACCTGACCCTGTCCTACGACCACCGCCTGGTGGACGGCGCGGACGCGGCCCGGTACCTCACCGCCGTGAAGGCGATCCTCGAGGCCGGCGAGTTCGAGGTCGAGCTCGGCCTGTAAGGACCGAGCGCGCAGTGATCTGCCGCTTACGGCGCCCCCGCCCGGATTCGTCCGGGCGGGGGCGCCGTCGTTGTGCCGCCTCGCGCCGCCGTTGTAACGAGCCTCACCCTGCGTCCCTGACCACGAACGCATCGGAGCAGGCCACGGCGGCCTTATTGTCTAGGCATCAGGCCCCGCGTGTCCGCACACACAGGAGTTGAACCCCGATGATCACCCCACCCGTCGTGCACTCGCTGCGCGAGCAGATCCGCGAGCACATCGTGGAGGGGATCGTCAGCGGCCGCTGGAAGCCCGGCGAGCGGATCGTCGAGCGGCGGATCGCGGTGGAGCTGGAGGTCAGCCAGACGCCCGTGCGGGAGGCCCTGCGCGAGCTGGAGACCTTGCGGCTGATCGAGTCGGCGCCGAACAAGGGCGTGCGCGTGCGCAACCTCTCGGCGGCCGACCTGGAGGAGATCTACCCCGTCCGGGCCGGTCTGGAGCAGATCGCGGCCGAACTGGCCGCGCCGCGGCTGGCGGCCGACTGCTCGGCGCTGGAGCCGCACGTGGCGGCCCTGTGGGAGGCCGACCGGGTCCAGGACGGCACGGCGCAGGTGCGGCACACGGTGGGCTTCCACCGGGAGCTGGTGCGGGCGGCCGGGAACAGCGTGCTGCTGCACACCTGGGAGAGCCTGGGGATCGAGGTCTTCACGGCCCTGTCGATCCGGTGGCTGGGAACCGTCCAGAAGTCGTACGCCGAGGAGCACGAGGCGCTCGTCGCGGCCTTCCGCAGCCAGGACCCGGATATCGGGGTGCTGGTGAAGCGGCATGTCCTGGGCTGTGCCCCGCGGAGCGCCTGACCCCGCCGACCCCTCCCTGACCTGCAGTTTTCGGCGATCCTCCAGGGGATCTCCAGCGTTTTGGCGTGTACTGATGAAACCGGCACGGCGTGCCTGTGTTCATGGCACCCGGTGCCGACTTTCGCCAGAGCGTCGAATATTCGTCACTTTTATTTGATCGATCATCGATCAGGGATTTACAGTCACTGCGGGCCCCAACCCGGGCCCTTCGGCCCTGTCCTGCCCGTCAGGGTTTTCTTCACCACCTCCTCTCCTTTGTCCGGAAGGCGGCGCACACCGATGTCCGACCCCGTAGGAAAGCTTCCGAGCGAGCTCGACCAGCTCCCGGACCGCGACACCGAAGAGACCGCCGAATGGGCGGCCTCCCTCGACGCCGTCGCCAAGGCCGCCGGTACGCGCCGCGCCGAATACCTGCTCCGCCGCACGCTCCAGCACGCCGAGGCCGCCGGCCTGGCCCTGCCGAAGCTGCTGGAGACGGACTACGTCAACACCATCCCCACCTCCGCGGAGCCCGAGTTCCCGGGCGACGAGGAGATGGAAGCCAAGATCACCGCCTGGAACCGCTGGAACGCGGCCGCCATGGTGACCCGCGGCTCCAAGTACGGCGTCGGCGGCCACATCGCCACCTTCGCCTCGGCGGCCTGGCTCTACGAGACCGGCTTCCAGCACTTCTTCCGCGGGAAGGAGGCCGACGGATCGGGCGACCAGCTCTACATCCAGGGCCACGCCTCCCCCGGCATCTACGCCCGCGCCTTCCTCGACGGGCGCATCTCCGAGCAGCAGCTCGACAACTTCCGCCAGGAGTCCGGCGGCAACGGCCTGCCGTCCTACCCGCACCCGCGGCGCCTGCCGTGGCTGTGGGAGTTCCCCACGGTCTCCATGGGCCTCGGCCCGCTCTCCGCGATCTACCAGGCGCGCTTCAACCGCTACCTGCAGAACCGCAACATCAAGGACACCTCCAACTCGCACGTCTGGGCCTTCCTCGGCGACGGCGAGATGGACGAGCCCGAGTCGACCGCCGCCCTGGCCCTGGCCTCCCGCGAGCAGCTCGACAACCTGACGTTCGTCATCAACTGCAACCTGCAGCGCCTCGACGGCCCGGTCCGCGCCAACTTCCGCGTGGTCCAGGAGCTGGAGGCCCAGTTCCGCGGTGCCGGCTGGAACGTCATCAAGACCCTGTGGGGCTCCGCCTGGGACGAGCTGTTCCAGCTCGACACCACGGGCGCCCTGGTCCGCCGCATCCGCGAGGTACCGGACGCGCAGTTCCAGACGTACGCGACCCGCGACGTGGCCTACATCCGCCAGCACTTCTTCGGCGCCAACGCCGAGCTCGTGCAGCTGGCCGGCGTGCTGTCCGACGCGAAGATCGCCGAGTGCTTCCACAGCTCCCGCGGCGGCCACGAGCCCCGCAAGGTGTACGCCGCGTACAAGGCCGCCCTGGCGCACAAGGGCGCGCCGACGGTGATCCTGGCGCAGACCGTCAAGGGCCACACGCTGGGTGCCGGGTTCGAGTCGAAGAACGCGAACCACCAGATGAAGAAGCTCACGGTCGACGAGTTCAAGGACATGCGCGACCTGCTGGGCCTGCCGATCCCGGACAGCGCCTTCGTCGACGGCAAGGTCCCGTACGGCCACCCGGGCGCCGACAGCCCCGAGGTGCGGTACCTGCACGAGCGCCGCGCGGCCCTCGGCGGCCCCGCCCCGGCCCGCAAGGTCCACCACGTGGCCCTTCCGGCCCCGGCCGAGCGCTCCTTCGCCCCGCTCATCAAGGGTTCCGGCAAGCAGGAGATGGCCACCACCATGGCCTTCGTCCGCCTCGTCAAGGACCTGATGCGGGACAAGGAGACCGGCAAGCGCTGGGTGCCGATCGTCCCCGACGAGGCCCGTACCTTCGGTATGGAGTCCCTGTTCCCGTCGGCCGGCATCTACTCGCCGCTGGGCCAGACGTACGAGCCGGTCGACCGCGACCAGCTGATGTACTACAAGGAGGCCAAGGACGGCCAGATCCTCAACGAGGGGATCACCGAGGCCGGCGCCATGGCCGACTTCATCGCCGCCTGCACGTCGTACGCGACGCACGGCGAGCCGATGATCCCGTTCTACATCTTCTACTCGATGTTCGGCTGGCAGCGCACCGCCGACCAGATGTGGCAGCTCGCCGACCAGCTCGGCAAGGGCTTCATCGTCGGCGCCACCGCCGGCCGCACCACCCTGACCGGCGAGGGCCTGCAGCACGCGGACGGCCACTCGCACCTGATCGCGTCCACGAACCCGGCGTCGCTCAACTACGACCCGGCGTTCGCGTACGAGATCGCGGTCATCGTCAAGGACGGCCTGCGCCGGATGTACGGCGAGCAGCCGGAAGACGTCTTCTACTACCTGACGGTCTACAACGAGCCGAAGGTGCAGCCGGCCATGCCCGAGGGCGTGGAGGAGGGCATCCTCAAGGGCCTGTACCGGTTCAACACGGCCGCCGCCCTGGAGGCCGCCCCCGGCGCCGACTCCCCGAAGATCCAGCTCATGGCCTCGGGTACGGCGATCCACTGGGTCCTGGAGGCGCAGCAGCTGCTGGCCGCCGACTGGAACGTGGCCGCCGACGTGTGGTCGGCCACCTCGTGGGGCGAGCTGCGCCGCGACGCGCTGGAGTGCGACGAGGCCCTGCTGCGCGGCGAGGAGCGCACCCCGTACGTCACCCGCGTGCTGGAGGGCGCCCCGGGCCCGGTCCTGGCGGTGTCCGACTGGATGCGCCAGGTCCCGGACCAGATCAGCCAGTGGGTCCCGCAGGACTACACCTCGCTGGGCACGGACGGCTTCGGCCTCTCCGACACCCGTGAGGGCGCCCGCCGCCACTTCGGCGTCGACGCGCAGTCCATCGTGGTCGCGGCCCTGGCCCAGCTGGCCCGCCGCGGCGAGGTCCCGGCGTCGGCCGTCAAGGAGGCCCGCGAGCGCTACGGCCTGTAGGCCCGGGCCCGTCCGACCGTGAGGCGGCCCGTCCCTTCGGGGGCGGGCCGCCTCATGTCGTCCACCGGCCCTCGTCCCCGTCGGCCGCCATCTGCCGGAGCGACACCGCGCCTCCACGCTCTGCCGCTTCGAGTATGCGGCCGGGCGGGGGACCGGGGACCGGCCTTTGGCCGTATGAGCGGTGGCGGGGCGGGGTGCGAGCCCGGATGCTGTATTCCGTGATGGACGAGACGGAGTTCTGGGAGATCGTCGACCGTACCCGTGAGGCCGCCGGGGGCGACCCCGAGGAGCACGCGGAGCTGCTCGTGGAACGGCTGACGCAGCTGGATCCCGACTCCGTGCTGGATTTCGCGCGGCACTTCGAGTCGCGGTACAACCGCGCGTACACCTGGGACCTGTGGGGGGCCGCCTGGGTGCTGCTCGGCGGGGCCAGCGACGACGCGTTCGACTACTTCCGGTGCTGGCTGATCGGGCAGGGCCGGGAGGTCTTCGAGGGCGCGGTGCACGATCCGGACCAGCTGGCGGAGCTGCTGGGCGAGTTCGACGAGGAGATCGACGGGGACGGGGAGGAGCTGGGGTACGCGGCCGACGAGGCGTACGAGCAGCTGACCGGGGCGGTGGCCCCGGACCTGGGGATCCCGTTGCAGGCGGAGGAGCCGGAGGGCGCCCCGCTGGACTTCGAGAACGAAGCCGTGCTCGCGGAGCGCTTCCCCCGGCTCTGGGAACGCTTCGGGGGCTGATCCCTAGGGCGTGCGTGCCGGGCGGCCCGGACCCGGCGGGAATTGTCAGACAGGCCCTAGTGTCCTGAGTCGGTAATTCGTCGGCAGTACGAGGCGAGGGATTCGAGGATCTGGTCGGCAGTCTTGGTCCAGATGAACGGCTTGGGGTCTTCGTTCCATGAGTCGATCCAGGTGCGGATGTCCTTCTCCAGCGCCTGGACCGACTTGTGGACTCCTCGCCGTATCCGCTTGTTCGTCAGCTCGGCGAACCACCGCTCGACCAGGTTCAGCCAGGACGAGCTGGTGGGCGTGAAGTGCATGTGGAACCTGGGATGGGCCAGCAGCCACTTCTTGACCGCCGCGGTCTTGTGGGTCGCGTAGTTGTCGCAGATCAAGTGGACCTGGAGTCCGGCAGGGATCTCCTTGTCGAGCTTGTTCAGGAACTTCCTGAACTCCTCGGCCCGGTGCCGGCGGTGGAGGGACCCGATCACCTTGCCGGTGGCCGCGTCGAAGGCCGCGAACAGCGTGGTGGTGCCAGCGCGGACGTAGTCGTGACTGGCCCGCTCGGGCACCCCGGGCATCATCGGCAGCACCGGCTGGGACCGGTCCAGCGCCTGGATCTGCGACTTCTCGTCCACACACAGCACCAGCGCCCGCTCCGGCGGATCGAGATACAGCCCCACCACGTCATGGACCTTGTCGACGAAGAACGGGTCCGTGGATAGCTTGAACGTCTCGGACCGGTGCGGCTGCAAGCCGAAAGCCCGCCACACCCGGGAAACGGTCGACTGCGACAGCCCGGTCTTCTTCGCCATCGACCGGGTCGACCAGTGCGTGGCGTTCTCCGGCTTCGACTCCAGCGTCCGGGCGATCAGATCGGCGACCTGCTCGTCCATCACCGTGCGGGGCCGGCCCGGACGCGGCTCGTCCGACAACCCGTCGAGACGGTCCGCCAGGAAACGCTTACGCCACTTCGAGACGGTGTCGCGGGACACCCCGACCCGCTCCATCACCGCACGCGTCGACACGGGAAAGCCGTCCTCCCCGACATCGTCACAGGCCAGGATCACACGGGCCCGCATCGCCATGTCCTGCGCGGACTTACGCCGCCGCACCCACCCCTCCAACACTGATCGCTCAGCATCAGTCAAATCCAGCGGCGCAAGCTTCGGTCCCGGGCGCGTCATGCCTCAACTATATGGAAATTTAAGACTCAGGACACTAGAAGACTGATGAAGATCTTGTTGAGGGGCCGTCCGGCCGTAGGCCGGGCGGCCCCTCTGGTTATGTGATGGCTGGTGCGAGGTGCCAGGTGCCGCCTGTGTGGGTGAGTCCGAGGTTGATCAGGCGGCGGAGGTTGAGGGCGGCTGCTCGGGTGTGGAGCCAGGCGTTGTTGCTGATGGTGCCCCGGTAGCGGAGTCGGCGGTTGCCGTGGTGGACGAGCCAGGCGACGGCACGTTCGACTGGTGGCCGCCAGCGGCGGTAGTCGGCCTGCCAGGCGGGGTCGGTGGCGGCCTGGCGGCGGGCCGCGGCTTGGAGATCGTGGTGGGGGCGGATGGTCAGGACGCGTCCGGCTTTGGCCTTGGTGCACTGCTCACGCAGCGGGCATCGGGTGCACACGTTCCCGAAGACGGCCCTGCGCTGGTGGTGGCGGCCGCCGGGCTCGGACAGGCCGACGGTGTGGCCTTGGGGGCAGGTCACGGTGGCGGCCGAGGTGTCGATGGCGAAGTCGTCGAGGGTGAAGCCGTCTGGGACGGCCGGCCGCAGCGGGGCGGGTTTGAGGAACAGCCGGTGTCCGGCCTCTTCGAGGGCCTGGCGGGCGTCGCCGGTGGAGTAGGCGGTGTCACCGAAGGCGTCCACCGGGGTGTCCTCCTCGGCCAGCAGTTCAAGGCCGACGGCTGCCTCGTGGTGCTCTGGCCCGGCCCCGGGCCGCAGGGCGACGGCGGTGTATAACCCGGTCTCCGGCTCGACGGCGAGGTGGGCCTTGTATCCGTCCTGCTGATGGGAGCGGGTCTTGTGGATGTGCCGGGACTCGGGGTCGACGGTGGAGATCATCCGGTCCGGGGCGGTCCCTTGGGTGATGCGCCAGCGGCCGTCACGGCCGTCGGAGTCCTCGGCCGGTTCCACGTCCTGCCCGGCGACCAGCGCGAGGATGCCGACCGCGTTCGCTGCCTTCTCGCCCAGTTCCTGCTCGGGCAGATGCCCGAGCAGTCTGACCGCGTCGCCGACGAGCGCGTCGACCAGGTTGGCTCGTGCCTGGGCATCGTTCCAGGTGATGCGGGGTTTGCCCGGGTCGGTGTAGTCGTGGGCGGTGCACTGCGCGGCGGCAGCCTCGGCGCCGCCGGGGACTTCCCGGATCACCACCCGGATGGCGCCGATGATCTGGGTGACGGTGTCCTGGGTGGCGACCGCGTCGTCCAGCACGGTGGAGTCCAGTGCCCGCCGGTGCTTGCCCTTCAACACCCCGGTGGCCTTCACGACCTCCCGCACGGCCTCGAAGGCCCGGTTCGGGCTGGTGGAGCGGGCCAGCCGGCGCCGGAAGTACGCCAGAAGCGACGGGTCGAACGCGGTGTCATGCAGTCCCAGCCCGCACGCGGCCTTCCACCGCAGGTCACACCGCAGTTCCTGGACCGTCTCGAAGTCCGACATGCCGTGCAGGGCCTGCAATGTGATCGCCGCGGCCAGAATCTGCGGCGGCATGGACGGCCGCCCGTTCGCCGACGGATACATGTCCGCGAACATCGCCGCGGGGAACAACCGGCCACGGTGCTCGGCCAGGAACGCGAACACACTCCCAGCCGGAATCAACTCCCGGCACGTCGCCCACACATCAGGTCCGACCGTCTCCCCGACCCACTCCCCTTGAACCACAACACGAGTCTGGCCCCACCGCTGACGCGGCGGGGCCAGAACCCAACATCTTCATCAGTCTTCTAGTAGTGGGTGCCGCCGTCGATGCGGATCTCGGTGCCGGTGATGAAGGCGCCGTCCTCGGAGCCCAGCATCGCGACGACGCCGGCGACGGTCTGGGGGCCGGCGAAGCCCTGGCCGAGGGCGGGGGCCAGCTTGGTGAACAGGGACCAGTCGGTGTCCTCGGGCAGGCCCGGGCCGGTGCCGGTGGTCATGCCGCTCTCGATGGAGCCGGGGGCGACGGAGACGAAGCGCAGGCCCTGCTTGCTGTACTCGGCGGCGAGGGCGTGGGTCATCGACTGGATGCCGCCCTTGCTGGCCGCGTAGGCGGACATGTAGGGGTGCGCGAAGCTCGCCGAGGTGGAGCTGAAGTTCACGACGACCGGCTGGTCGCCCGCCAGCAGGGCGGGCAGGGACTCGCGGATCATCAGGAAGGTGCCGGTCAGGTTGACCGCGATGACCTTGTTCCAGAAGTCCAGGGTGGTCTGGTGGGTGTGCGCGGAGCGCAGGATGCCCGCCGCGTTGACCAGTACGTCGAAGCTGTCGCCGCCGAGGGCGTCGACGGCGGCGGCGACGCCCTCCTTGACCGAGGCCTCGTCGGATATGTCCAGGACGGCGGTGGTCAGCCGGCCGGCGTGGCCGTCGGCGGCCGCCTGCTCGGCGGTGGCCTTGAGGCCGGCCTCGTTGACGTCCACGGTGTGGACGCGGCCGCCCTCGGACAGAATGCGGTGCACGGTGGCCCGGCCGATGCCGGAGCCGCCGCCGGTGATGAGGACGCGACGTCCTTCGTAACGGTTCATGGGGTGCAGCGTACCGAGAAGATGACACGTTTTGCCAGACTGGCATCAATTGCATCCATCTGATCGGACTGGCGGTACGCTTCACCCGTGAGATCTCCCCGCCCCTACTCCCCCCAGAGCGGCTCCGGAGCCCAGTCGCTGACGGAGCGCCGCAAGGCCGCCACCCAGCTGGACATCGCCCGCGCCGCCTGCGAGCTCTTCGCCGCGCACGGCCCCGACGGGACCACCGCGGAGGACATCGCGCACCGGGCGGGGGTCGCGCTGCGCACGTTCTACCGCTACTTCCGCAACAAGCAGGAGGCCGTGGCCCCGCTGCTCGCGGGCGGCGGCGACGCCTGGCGCGCCCTGCTGGCCGAAGAGGACCCCGCCACCCCGCTGGCGCAGGCCCTGGAGCGGGCCGTGACCCGCGCCCTAAGCGATTCCAAGGCCGTCGAGGAGGGCCTGGAGGTCACCCGCGGCCTGCTGCGCGCGGCCGCCACGGACGAGGCCCTGCGCGCCGTCTGGTACCGGGTGAACCAGGAGTCCGAGGAGCGCCTGGTGCCGATCGTGGCCCGGCTGGCGGGTCCGGAGGCGGACGAGATGTCCGTGCGCCTGGTGTCCGCGGCCGCCACCGGCGCGATCCGCGTCGCACTGGAGCTGTGGTCCGCCGGCGACGCCCCGGTCTCGGGCCCCGGCTCCCCCGCCGACCTCGCGGTGCGCTGCCTGCGGGAGCTGACCGGCGCGATGCCCCTGCTCCGCTGAGCGCGGGGCAGGGGCACCGGGAAGAGATCGAGCGCTTCGGGCGGGGTCAGCGCCAGCCGCCCCAGTCGTCACTCCAGTTGGCGTTGTCCCAGCGGCCCCAGTCGTGGTTGCCGTGGTGGTGCCAGCCGCTGCGCCAGTTGCCGTTGCCGCAGTCGTCGTCATCGTCCCAGTTGTTGGCCCACCGGGAGTGGCTAGAGCGGTTCCAGTTGCCGTCGTGGTCGTGGGCGGACGCGCTGCTCAGCGGCAGCAGCGCCAGGGTGATTCCCGCGGCGCCCGCGACGGCGGCACCGATGATCCTACGGCGCATTGTCATGCACCTCCGAACATGTATCGCTTATCGGGCTTATCGGGCTTTTACGTCCCAATCAACCGTTACTCCGGTTGGGCGGCCTGTCAAAGGCAGGAGGCCCCCCGCCGCTCTCCGAAAAGAGCGGCGGGGGGCCTCCCAGCAGGCACGATCCCGCCTCAGCGGGCCGATTTACGACTTTTTTTACAGGTCGAAGTAGAGCTCGAACTCGTGCGGGTGCGGACGCTGCGCGATCGGGGCGATCTCGTGCGTGCGCTTGTAGTCGATCCAGGTCTCGATCAGGTCGGGGGTGAAGACACCGCCGGCCAGGAGGTACTCGTGGTCCTCCTCCAGGGCCTTGAGGACGTCCTCGAGGCTGGTCGGGACCTGCGGGACGTTCGCGTGCTCGTCCGGGGAGAGCTCGTAGAGGTCCTTGTCGATCGGCTCCATCGGCTCGATCTTGTTCTTGATGCCGTCGAGGCCCGCGAGGAGCAGCGCCGAGAAGGCGAGGTACGGGTTCGAGGACGGGTCCGGCGCGCGGAACTCGACGCGCTTGGCCTTCGGGTTCGAGCCCGTGATCGGGATGCGCATGGCGGCGGAGCGGTTGCGCTGCGAGTACACCATGTTGACCGGCGCCTCGAAGCCCGGGACCAGGCGGTGGTACGAGTTCACCGTCGGGTTGGTGAAGGCGAGGAGCGACGGGGCGTGCTTGAGGATGCCGCCGATGTAGTAGCGGGCGGTGTCCGACAGGCCCGCGTAGCCGGCCTCGTCGTAGAAGAGCGGCTCGCCGCCGGCCCACAGGGACTGGTGGACGTGCATGCCCGAGCCGTTGTCACCGAAGATCGGCTTCGGCATGAAGGTCGCGGTCTTGCCGTTGCGCCAGGCGACGTTCTTCACGATGTACTTGAAGAGCATCAGGTCGTCGGCCGCGGCGAGCAGCGTGTTGAACTTGTAGTTGATCTCGGCCTGGCCACCGGTGCCGACCTCGTGGTGCTGGCGCTCGACCTGGAGGCCCTGGGCGTCCAGCTCGAGGGAGATCTCGGCGCGCAGGTCGGCGAAGTGGTCGACCGGGGCTACGGGGAAGTAACCACCCTTGTAGCGGACCTTGTAGCCGCGGTTGTTCTCCTCGGAGCCCGTGTTCCAGGCGCCGGCCTCGGAGTCGATGTGGTAGAAGCCCTCGTTCGCGGAGGTCGCGAAGCGCACGCTGTCGAACACGTAGAACTCGGCCTCGGGGCCGAAGAACGCGGTGTCGGCGATGCCGGTCGAGGCGAGGTAGGCCTCGGCCTTCTTCGCGATGTTGCGCGGGTCGCGGCTGTAGGCCTCACCCGTGATCGGGTCGTGGATGAAGAAGTTGATGTTGAGCGTCTTGTCCTTGCGGAACGGGTCCAGACGCGCGGTGGTGATGTCGGCACGCAGCGCCATGTCCGACTCGTGGATCGCCTGGAAGCCGCGGATCGAGGAACCGTCGAAGGCGAGCTCCTCCGCCGGGTCGAACGCTCGCGCCGGGATGGTGAAGTGCTGCATCACACCAGGCAGGTCGCAGAAGCGGACGTCGACGAACTTGACGTCGTTCTCCTCGATGTACTGCTTCACTTCGTCGGCGTTCTTGAACATCCAACTCCTCCTACTCCCGGTCCCCGGGGCAGGGACGGGCTTTATAGCTCGTGGTGCGGTGCGTCAGTGCGGTGCCGCACGCTGACCGACCATAAGCAGACGGGATTTCCCAAGCATGACCCATTTGTTTCGCACAAGTTAACCAGGGTCCCGTCCAGGTCGCGTCGAAGCGCACCGGTACCGTGGTGGAGTGGACAACAGGCAAGCAATCGGTTCCTGGCTCTCCGGCCCCCGCGCGGCCGCCGAGGAGATGGGCGTCGACTTCGGCTATCCGGGCCAGCAGCTCGGCCTGCCGCAGTCGGGCCCCGGCTCCGTGGCCCGCTTCGGGCGCCGGCTCGGCGCGGTGGCCATCGACTGGATCGGCTGCCAGCTGATCGCATACGGGCTCATCACCCATGGCGACCTGGCCTCGGCCGGCAACTGGACGCTGGGGCTCTTCGTGGTCCTGTCGATCCTCACCGTGGGCACGGTGGGCTTCACTCCCGGCAAGCGGATCCTCGGCCTCCGGGTGATTTCGCAGCACGGCGGCCGCCTCGGCCTCCTGCGCGTGGCGTTCCGTACGGTGCTGCTGGCCCTGGTCGTCCCGGCGCTGGTCTGGGACCGGGACGGCCGCGGACTGCACGACCGGCTCTCGGGCGCGGTCCAGGTCCGCATCTGACACGGAAACGAAAGCGAACGCGGGAGCGCCCTGCGGGCCGGACGGCTCGCAGGGCGCTCCTGTTTTTCGTATACGTGTGGCGAAGGGCGTACGAGCGTACGGTCAGCGCGGGCGCTGGCCGCGCATGCCGCGCCCGGGGACCGGACCCTTCGGGATGGGCATGTTGCTCATCAGGTCGCCCATGGCCCGCAGCTTGTCGTTGACCTGGGTGATCTGGGGGCCCGCCAGGACGCGCGGCAGCTTCAGAAGCGTCGTGCGGACCTTCTTGAGCGGCACCTCGCCCTCGCCGTTGCCCACGATGAAGTCGTGGACCGGGACGTCGGGCATGATCCGGGCCAGCTTCTTCTTCTCGGCCGCGAGCAGGGACTTCACCCGGTTGGGGTTGCCTTCGGCGATCAGGACCACGCCCGCCTTGCCGACGGCCCGGTGGACGATGTCCTGGCTGCGGTTCATCGCGACGGCCGGGGTGGTGCTCCAGCCCCGTCCCACGTTGTCCAGTACGGCCGCGGCAGCGCCCGGCTGCCCCTCCATCTGCCCGAAGGCAGCCCGCTCGGCCCGCCGTCCGAAGACGATCGCCATCGCGAGGAACGCCACCAGGAAGCCCAGGATGCCCAGGTAGACCGGGTGGCCGATCAGGAAGCCGATCGCAAGAAAGACACCGAAGGTGACGATTCCCACGCCCGCGACGATCAGACCGACCTTCGGGTCGGCCTTGCGCGTCATCTTGTACGTCAGGGCGATCTGCTTCAGTCGCCCGGGGTTCGCAGCAGTCTCTGCGTTTGACTTCCTCGCCATGAGGCGAAGTTTACGTGGCCTGCGGGGTACGGGTGGCCGCGGCCTCGAGTACGTGCTCGGTTTCCACCCGGTCCTTGGCCCTGCGGCGGTCCTCCAGGACGGCCGTCCAGGCGTTGCGGCGGGCACCGCTCATGAGCAGCGATTCGATGCCGCGGAAGGCCTCACTGAAGGACGGAATGGCGATGGCGCGGACGGGCGCGGCCTGCATGATGTCGGTCCCTACTCTCGGTACTCGCATCGGTGGCGTGTGCGGTGCGTGGATCCAGCGTCACTCACTGGTGTTACCAGGGCATGACCGGTGGGTCAAACGTGATGAAAGATTGACGCGGCCCGCCGGGCTCTCCCAATGAAAGAGCCTAGGGGCCGCGCCATCACGCATTACCGATTAGTAAGTTATTGTGCCCGACTTCACACGGAGTGTGACGAAGTGGATCACGCTTCCGCGCGCTTCTCCATCGCCTGCGCGTAAAGACGGCCCGCGCGGTAGGACGACCGGACCAGCGGGCCGGACATCACGCCGGAGAAACCGATCTCCTCGGCCTCCTTCGCCAGCTCGACGAACTCGGCCGGCTTCACCCAGCGCTCCACGGGGTGGTGGCGCGGCGAGGGGCGCAGGTACTGGGTGATGGTGATGAGCTCGCAGCCCGCCTCGTGCAGCTCCTTCAGCGCCTCCGAGACCTCCTCGCGCTCCTCGCCCATGCCCAGGATCAGGTTGGACTTGGTGACGAGGCCGTAGGCACGGGCCTGCCGGATCACGTCGAGCGAGCGCTCGTAGCGGAAGCCGGGGCGGATCCGCTTGAAGATCCGGGGCACGGTCTCGACGTTGTGCGCGAAGACCTCGGGGCGGGAGGCGAAGACCTCCTCCAGCAGCTCCGGGACGGCGTTGAAGTCGGGGGCCAGCAGCTCGACCTTGGTGTGGCCGCCCTCGCGGCCCGCCGTCTGCTGGTGGATCTGGCGCACGGTCTCCGCGTACAGCCAGGCGCCGCCGTCGGCCAGGTCGTCGCGGGCGACGCCGGTGATGGTGGCGTAGTTCAGGTCCATCGTGACCACGGACTCGCCGACGCGGCGGGGCTCGTCACGGTCCAGGGCCTCGGGCTTGCCCGTGTCGATCTGGCAGAAGTCGCAGCGCCGGGTGCACTGGTCGCCGCCGATGAGGAACGTGGCCTCGCGGTCTTCCCAGCACTCGTAGATGTTCGGACAGCCGGCTTCCTGGCACACCGTGTGCAGCCCCTCGCCCTTCACGAGGTTCTGCATCTTCGTGTACTCGGGACCCATCTTCGCCCGGGTCTTGATCCACTCGGGCTTGCGCTCGATGGGGGTCTGGCTGTTGCGGACCTCCAGGCGCAGCATCTTGCGTCCGTCGGGTGCGACTGCGGACACGACCGGCTCCCTGTGACTTCGATTCTTCGGCGCCCACCAGGGTACGCCCGTAATTCGTACGCTCTTACGTCCGGCCAACCCGGGGACCGCCGGACGCATTCCCCCCGGCTTCCCCCCCGGCCGTCAGCCGGCGGCCGGGGCGGGCTCGGGCCGGGCCTCGCGCTCGATCTCGCGCGGCTTCAGCTCGGCGTGCTCCAGCACGTCCTTCAGGTGCCGCTCGACGACCGGCAGCACCTCGGCGATGGTGATCTCCCGGCCCAGCTCGTACGAGAGCGAGGTCACACCGGCGTCCCGGATCCCGCAGGGGATGATCCGGTCGAACCAGGTGCTGTCCGGGTTCACGTTGAAGGAGAAGCCGTGCATCGTGACGCCCTTGGCGACGCGGATGCCGATCGCGGCGAGCTTGCGGTCCTCGCGGCGCTGGCCGGCGTTGGACGGGGCGTACTCGGGGCCGTTGAGGCGGGCGTCGAACTCGTCGTCGCCTATCCGGGGGTCGAAGTCCAGGGACAGGCCGCCGATCTTCGGGCGCTCCTCCACGGGGTCGCCGAGCACCCAGACGCCGGAGCGGCCCTCGACCCGGGTGGTCTCCACGCCGAACTCGGCCGCGGTGCGGATGAGCGCCTCCTCCAGGCGGCGGACGTGGGCGACCACGTCGACCGGGCGGGGCAGCTTCATGATCGGGTAGCCGACCAGCTGGCCCGGGCCGTGCCAGGTGATCTTGCCGCCGCGGTCCACGTCGATGACGGGGGTGCCGTCGAGGGGGCGCTCGCTGGGGTCGGTGCGCCGGCCGGCGGTGTAGACGGGCTCGTGCTCCACCATCAGGCAGGTGTCGTCGATCTCGTCGGCGAAGCGGGCCGCGTGGACGCGCCGCTGCTCCTCCCAGGCCTCGGTGTACTCGACGGATTCCGGCCCGAAGCCCAGATGGACAAACCGAAGCTCAGTCACCGCAGCGCCTCCTCGTTGAACCTGCTGTGTGCACGTATCCGCACCGGTCCAGAGTACGGCGGCCCCCGCGCGGCCCCTCAGGGCCCCGGGACGGCAGCGGGACCAGGCCCGGTGGTGGGCTCGGTGCCGGGCTCGGTCGTGGGACCGGGGGCGGGCTCGGTCGTGGGCTCGGTGCCGGGCTCGGTCGTGGGACCGGGGGCGGGCTCGGTCGTGGGCTCGGTGCCGGGCTCGGTCGTGGGACCGGGGGCGGGGAGGAGGCGGGGGCGCCTGCGGCCGGCCGGGGGGCGGTCCGGGTCCTCGTCGGCCCGCGGCAGCCGGCGGTGGCCCTCGGAATGGTCGTTGACCCAGCCGCACACCCCGCAGGCGTAGCGCCCGTCCAGCCCCGCGATGTGGGTGCCGCAGCGGCGGCACTGCCCCTCGGTCAGCTCGGGGGCGGGCAGCGGGGCGCCGGGCTGCGGGTTCGCGTGCGCGTCGGGCGGATGCGCCCCGCGAGGTCGGCGGCTCATGGGGGCGCAGCTTACGCGGAGGTCGTGGACCCGTCCGTAAAGCACCCCACACATTCTGCACACGATCGGATGAATGTGGGGCAGAGAGGGCGGCACAGGCGGAGTTCGCCGCTACATTCACGCCGTTCACAGGGCCGGGACTCCGGTCCGTCACGTACGGGAACCGTGGAGCCGATGACGGAACGACCTGCCCAGCGCGTCCCCAACCGGCAGCTCGCCGCGCTGATCGCGGAAGCCGGGTTCTCCAACGCAGGGCTCGCCCGCCGCGTCGACCAGCTGGGGCTGGAGCACGGGCTGGATCTGCGGTACGACAAGACCTCCGTGACCCGGTGGCTGCGCGGCCAGCAGCCCCGCGGCACCACGCCCGCGCTGATCGCGGAGGTCTTCACCAGGCGCCTCGGGCGGCGGCTGTCGGCTCAGGACCTGGGCCTGGACGCGTGCGCCCCCGTGTACGCGGGGCTGGAGTTCGCGGCCACCCCGGAGGAGGCCGTGGACATCGCGAGCGGGCTGTGGCGCAAGGACTCCGGTTCGCACGCGGAGCTGCGCAAGATCGCCTTCACCCCGGCCGGGCTGGTGGTGCCCAGCCGCGACTGGCTGATCGGGCGGCCCGACGAACGGGTGGGACGCGGCGCGGACCCCGCCGCCGCCGGCCGGGTCCCGGCGCAGGGCCGCACCACGGTGCCCCGGCAGCGGCAGATCGACCGGGGCCCCGGGCAGCGGGTCACGAGCGGTGACATCGCGGCTCTGAGGTCGGTCAGCGAGCTGTTCCGCACCCTGGACCACGCCTACGGCGGCGGCCACGCCCGCCAGGCCCTGGTGCGCTACCTGGAGCACGAGGCCGAGCCGATGCTGCGCGGCACGTACGGGGAGACCACCGGGCGCCGGCTGTTCTCGGCCGCCGCCGACCTGACCCGGCTCGCGGGCTGGACCTCGTACGACATCGCCGCGCACGGGCTGGCCCAGCGGTACTTCGTCCAGGCGCTGCGGCTGGCGCAGGCCGCCGGGGACCGGCCGTACGGGTCGTACGTGCTGGTCACGATGAGTCGCCAGGCGGTCTACCTCGGGCACGGCCGGGAGGCGGTGCAGCTGGCCCGGGTCGCCCAGCAGGGCGTGGGTTCCGGTCCGCCGCCGGTGGTGCAGGCGCTGCTGCACGCGGCGGAGGCGCGGGGGCACGCGGTGCTGGGCGAGGTCCGGGCGGCGACGGCCTCCCTGGTGCGGGCCGAGCGGTCGCTGGGCGCGGCCCGGCCCGGGGACGACGTACCGCACTGGGCGCGGGCCTTCGACGAGGGGCAGCTGGCCGACGAGTTCGGGCACTGCCACCGCGACCTCCAGCAGTACCGGGCCTCGGCCCAGCACGCGGAGCGCTCGCTCCAGCTGCGCGCGCCCGGGTACGCGCGCTCGCGGCTGTTCTGCCGGGTGGTGCTGGCGACGGCCCGGCTGGGGCTGGGGGAGCTGGACCAGGCGTGCGCGCTGGGGGCGGAGGCGGCGCAGCAGGCGAGCGAGATGCGGTCGGTGCGGGCGGTGGAGTACGTGCGCGACTTCGAACGCCGGCTGGAACCGTACCGGGACGCGGCGGCGGTCCGGACGTACCGGGACCGGGTGTCGGCGCTGCCCTGACCCGGCCGGGGTCCGCACGGGCGGACCCCGGCCGGTGGCGGGCTGGACCCCGGCCGCTGCCGTCGGGCCGGGCTCGTCAGGCCGCTGCCGTCGGGCCGGTGCCAGGCCGGGCCAGTGCCAGACCGGGCCGGTGCCCTCAGGCCGCTGCCGGGAGGACCGGCTCGGGGTGGCTCTGGAGGGGGATGCCGAAGTCGCGCAGCAGGGCCGTGGCGGCGCGGCGGGCGGAGTGCAGGGCGCCCTGGACGGTGTTGGAGTCGCGGTGGTCACCGCAGACGTAGAGCCCGGCCAGGACCCGTACGGGCCGCTGCCGGTCGTGCGGCGGGGGCATGGCCGGGACGGCCTCGGGGGTGTGGTGGACGGCCAGCGGCTCCCAGTCCCGGGTCGCGGTGTCGTAGAGCCGGGCCAGGCGGGCCGCGACCGTGCGGGCGGGCGGCGGGGGGCCGTGCACGGTGGTGGTGACCAGGCTGCGGCCGGCCGGGGCCCGGGTCGGGTCGACGGCGCTCATCACGGTGGTGTGGGCCACGGGCCACTTGGGGTCGGCGTCCAGGAGCAGCGAGCCGTCCCAGGGCAGCGGCTCCGGGGTCGCGTGGTGGATGACGGTGACCTCGTGGAAGGCGGGCACCCGCAGCCCGGGCAGCAATTCGGCCGCGGCGCGGGCGCCGGTGGCGAGGAGGACGGAACGGCAGGCGAAGTCGCCGTGCTCCTCGGTGGTGACGAGGTTGGTCGCCACCGACCGCACCCGTATCCCGGTCCGCACGGTGCCGGGCGGCAGGCCGGCGGCGAGCAGGTCGGGCAGGGCGGCGGCGCCGCCCTCGGGCACGGCGAGGCGGCCGCGGGCGAAGGTGCGCAGCGCGAGGTCGGCGACGCGGCTGGAGGTGGTGAGCTCCGGGTCGCGCAGCAGGGCGGAGAGCAGGGGCCGCAGGATCCCGTTGATGGTGCGCGGGGGCAGGCCGCGGGAGCCGAGGGCGGCGAGGGCGGTGCGTTCGGGCCGGGCGAGGAGGCGGTCGGTGGGCAGCGCGGCGAGGCGGGCGAGGGCGGCGCTGAGCCGGGCCTGGTCCAGGCTGCCGCTGGCCAGGGCGCGGGCGGGGGTCAGGGCCCCGGCCCGCTGCCGCTTTCCGTCGGCTCCGTGCACCAGGACCCCGGGCGCGAAGGGGCGCAGGCTGAGCGCCTCCAGGCCCGGGGTGCGGGCGGGTTCGGTGTAAGCGGTGTTGAGGAGCTGGCCGACCCGGTCGAGACGGAAGCCGTCGGCCGATGCGGTGGCCATGCGTCCGCCGGGGTCGTCGGCGGCCTCCAGGACGCTGACGCTGACCCCGGCGGCGATCAGGTGGTGCGCGGCCGCGAGTCCTGAGACTCCGGCTCCTACGATGACGACGTCGCTGCTGAGCACGTGCCCCTCCCCGAGGTCGGCGCGGCGGCTGTGTGGGGATCCTTCTTCCCCCAACGGACTCCAGGAGAACCCGAGTCCGGCGCGGTATTGCGCACAACTCCGGTCGCACGGCGGTCGCATGCGGGTCACAACCGGTCGCACGCGGACGGGGGGTGCGCCGGACCAGCGCCTGGACCACAGGGTGGGGACGGCGGCCAGGTCGTCTAGGCGAGGGCGGCCTTGATGGCCTCCTCGATGCCGGGGTGGGCGAAGGTGAACCCGGCCTCCAGCAGGCGCTTCGGGCGGACCCGCTGGCTGCCCAGGACGTCCTGCGAGAACTCCCCCAGCACGACGCGCAGCACCGGCGCGGGGACCGTGCACAGCGTCGGCCGGTGCAGTACGCGGCCCATCGCGGCGGTGACCTCACGGTTGGTCAGCGGCTCGGGGGCGGTGAGGTTGAACGGTCCCGACAGCCCGGGGGTTTCGGTCAGGAAACGCAGGGCGGCGATCTCGTCGTGCATCGAGATGTACGACCAGTACTGCCGCCCGTTGCCGAGCCGGCCGCCGATCCCGGCCCGGAAGAGGGGGAACAGCCGTCCCCACGCGCCGCCCTCGGCGGCAACCACCAGCCCGGTACGGGCGAACACGGTCCGGATCCCGGCGTCCTGCGCCGGGGCGGCGGCCGCCTCCCACTCGACGCAGACGGAGGGCAGGAACCCGGTGCCGGCGGGGGCGGACTCGTCGACGGCCCGGCTGCCGGTGTCGCCGTAGTACCCGACGGCGGACCCGCACACGAACACGGCCGGCGGTTCGTCCATCCCGGCGAGCGCGCTCGCGAGGGCGGCGGTGCCGAGCACCCGGCTGTCGCGGATCTCCCTCTTGTAGGCGTCCGTCCACCGGTGGTCCCCGACCCCGGCCCCGGCGAGGTGGACCACGGAGTCACACCCGCGCAGCCCGACGGGGTCGACGTACCCGGCCCTGGGGTCCCAGCGCGCCTCGTCCGGGGCGGCGGGGGTACGGCGGACGAAGCGGACGGTCTCGTGGCCGTCGGCGTGGAGGGAGCGGAGCAGGGCCCGGCCGATGAGTCCGGAGGCTCCGGTGATGGCGATGCGCATGCGCCCAGTCTTCCCTTCTTGACGCGCCGCTCGCGCGGTGCGGCCCCGGCGGGCCTCACCGGCTTCGCCCTCTACAGCCCCGCCGGCGTTTGAGGCGCGGGGGTCCGGGGGAGGAGCCCCCGGGAAGCGGAGAAAGGGCGGGGCGGGGAGACGGCTCCGCGCGGCGGGACCGGCGCCGCCCGGGGTCAGCCGGCGCCCAGCCAGGTGCCCACCGCATAGGTGACCGCCATCGCCAGGCCCCCGCCCAGCACGTTCCGCAGCACCGCCCGCGGCACCGGCGCCCCACCCAGCCGCGCACTCACCACCCCGCACAGCGTCAGCGCCCCCAGCACCGCCCCCACCGTCACCGGCACCCGCCCCGAGGCCCCCGGCAGGACGATCGCCAGCAGGGGCAGCAGCGCCCCCACCGTGAAGGCGACCAGGCTGGCCAGCGCCGCGTGCCACGGGTTGGCCAGTTCGTCCGGCTCGATGCCCAGCTCCACCCGCGCATGCGCCCTCAGCGCGTCCCGTTCCGTCAGCTGTTCCGCCGCCTCCCGGGCCACGTCCCGGGTCAGGCCCCGCGCGGCCAGCAGCTCCGTCAGTTCGGCCAGCTCCGCCTCCGGGTCGTCCGCCAGCTCGCGCCGTTCCAGGTCCAGCGCCGCGCGCTCCGAGTCCCGCTGCGAGCTCACCGACACGTACTCCCCCACCGCCATCGACAGCGAGCCCGCGAGCAGCCCGGCCACCCCGGCCGTGAGGATCTCCGCGCGCGAGGTGGTGGCGCCGGCCACGCCCACCACCAGGCCGGCCGTGGAGATGATCCCGTCGTTCGCCCCCAGCACCCCGGCCCGCAGCCAGTTCAGCCGGGTGCTGATCGCCGCGCTCTGCGTCTGTGTCACGGCTCCACTGTCGCGGCCGCCGCCCGCCCCGGCCAGCCCGCCGGGGCCACCCGGCGTGCGCCGCCCCGGACCCCGTACCAGGGTGGAGGGGTGAGAGCTGGGGCGCGACGGAGGGCGAGACACGCAGGGGACGAGCCAGGCTGGCTGCACGGGGCCCCGCCGCCCCGCTGGGCCAGGATCGCGCCCGTGGTGGCACTGGTCGCGCTCTGCGCCGCCCAGTGGACCACCTCCACCGCGGAGCTCGGCTACTTCCTGGCGGCCCTGCCCGCCGTGGCCGCCTTCTCCTACGGGGCCGCCGGCACCGCCTTCTTCGCCGTCCTCGTCCTGGTCCTGCTCGGGGTGCCGGAGCTCGGCGTCGGGCACGCCCGCGGCGCCGACCTGGCCACCGTGGCCACAGTCGGCCTGCTGAGCGTGGTCATCGCCTGGGTCCGGCGGCGCCGCGACGCCCAGCTGGTCAGCGTCCGGACCGTCGCCGAGGCCGCCCAGCTGGCGGTTCTGCCGCCGGTCCCGGAGCGGGTGGGCGGGGTGAACTGCTCGGGGCTGTACCGGGCGGCCCAGCGGGGCACGCTCGTCGGCGGCGACCTGTACGACGTACGGGCCGGGCCGTTCGGGGTCCGGGCGGTGGTCGGGGACGTCCAGGGGCACGGGCTGGCCGCCGTCGGCACGGTGGCCTCGCTGCTCGGCGCGTTCCGGGAGGCGGTGCTGGACGACCCGGGGCTGGCGGCGGTCGCGGCCCGGCTGGACCGGCGGCTCGCGGCCGACGCGGCGGCGGACTCCGTGGCGCACCCGGAGCTGTTCGCCACGGCCGTGCTGCTGGAGTTCCCGCCGGGGCTGGACCTCGTGCGGATCGTGTCGTGCGGCCATCCGCCGGTGCTGCTGCTACGGGACTTCACGGTCACGGAGGTGGCCGCGGAGCCGGGGCCGCCGCTGGGCCTGGGCCTGTCGGGGCCGGCCGTCCCCGAGATCGCCGAACTGCCGCTGCTGCCGGGCGACCGGCTGCTCGCGCACACCGACGGGGTGACGGAGGCCCGCGACGCGAGCGGCTGCTTCTACCCGCTGGCCACCCGGGTCCCGGTCCTGGCGGGCGCCCCTGAGGGCCTCGTACCGGCGCTCTGGCAGGACCTCGCGGCCTTCAGCGGGGGCGGGCCGGGCGACGACGTGGCACTGCTGGTGCTGTCGCCCGATCGGCGGCTGTCCGGCAGAAGGGCGCGGCACTAAATTCAGGGGGCATGCACTGAGCGTTCTCGTCCCAGACCCAGGGGAGCCGCCATGCCCATGCCGATGCTGTTGATCCGGGGGACCTTCCGCGCGAAGGGGTTCGAGCCGGACGGCGACACCGTCAACTTCACCCCCGACGACGTGGCCGACTGGAAACTCGTCCCCGGCTCCAGACCCGTGGTACCGCGGGCGTTCGGCAACGCCCCGATCCGGCTCGAGGGCATCGACGCGCTGGAGACCCACTACGGCCTGGACGACTCCCCCTCGGGCGTGCAGCACCAGCCCCGGTCCCTGGCGCACCAGGCGGCGGACGCGCTGCTGACGGCGCTCGGCTTCACCTCCGTCGTCCGGGACGACCCCAAGCACCCCGAGAAGGTCACCGCCACCACCCCCGAGGTCGTGCACGGCTACATCCTCACGCGCGGGGCGGACATCTTCGGCCGGTGCGTCGCCCTCGTCGGCAAGGACTCCCAGCCGGCCCTCAACGGCTCCTTGGTGCAGGTCGACGAGCGCGCGCTGAAGAACACCGTCAACTACCAGCTGATCAAGGCCGGCCTGGCCTACCCGACCTACTACAGTGAGTTCCCCGAGCTCCTGCGTGCCTCCCTCACCGCCGCGGCCGCGGCAGCGGCAGCGGCGCCGGAACCGGGCAAGAGCATCTGGGAGAAGGACACGACCACCACCGGTACGAAGGTCACCGGACTGCAGTCCCTCACGGCCGACGACGGGGCGGTGATCCTCCCGAAGCTCTTCCGCAGGCTGAAGGACTACCTGGACCTGAGCCCGTCGGACCCCTCCCTGTCCTGCTTCCGCGCCTACCTGGCCGGGGCCTCGGACGACCAGTTCTACATCCAGGGGAAGCCGGAGGTCTTCAGCGGCATGCACCATGTCGTCGAGGTCACCGGCGACACCGTGAGGATGACCTGCGGGCCGACGGAGATTGTCTTCGTCGAGAAGTGAGCGGGGCGGACGGCCGGCCGGCAGGGCAGCCGGCCGGCCGTCGGCGCGCCTGTGCCTCAGCGGGCGTTCGCGACGATGAAGGCGCGGACCATCCGGCAGGTGAGGTTGGACGGCCGGTGGATCCCCACCCGGACGGCCATCGTCCGTATCTTGCGGTTGGTGGCGCGCTTGGCGTCGTACGTCCCCGTGTCGAGCAGGGAGATCGCCAGCCGCATGGCCTTCAGACGGCGGTTGTGGTTCTCGTACCACTCGCGGGGCAGCCCCGCCGGCAACGGCTTCTTCCTGGGCATCACAATGCTCGCGGCAGCGGCCATCTACAGCCTCCCAAACGGTAGTTGGCTTCCTGTCGTTCTCCCTCGATTTTACCGGGGGGCACTGACAAAAGCCCTGGCCGGACGGGACGCGCACGGGAGGCCGACGGGGATCTGGCTAGGCTTGCGGGCATGGAGATCTGGATCAATCCCGCCTGTTCGAAGTGCCGCAGCGCACTGACCCTGCTGGACGCGGAAGGCGCCGAGTACACCGTGCGCCGCTACCTGGAGGACGTGCCGTCCGAGGCCGAGATCCGCGAGGTGCTGGGCCGGCTCGGGCTGGAGCCGTGGGACATCACGCGCACCTCGGACCCCCTGGCGAAAGAGACCGGTGTACGGGACCTCCCGCGCGAGGAGACGGACGAGGCCCGCGCCCGCTGGATCGCCCACCTGGCCGCCCACCCGAAGCTGATCCAGCGCCCGATCATCACCGCCGAGGACGGCACGGCGCTCGTGGCCCGCTCGGAAGAGGCGGTCCGCGAGGCCCTGTCCCGCAAGGGGTAGGCGGGGCCGGTCAGGGGGCGAGGAGGCGGGCGACCTCGCCGGCCGCCGTCAGCGGCAGCGCGTGGTGCGAGACCCCGCGCAGCAGCCGGACCCGCGCCCCCGGCAGCGCACGCGTGGCGGCGGCCAGCGCCTGGAGTGAGTCGTGGCAGCGGGCACGCTCGGCGAAGAGGACGTCGAGGGCGAAGGGGGCGAGCCCCGTCAGGTCCGGCCGGGGGCCGGTGACGGGCCGGGCGGCGGGGAAGGCGGCCGTCTCGTCCTGGAGCCGCAGCCAGGCCGGGTCGAGCACGGCCCCGCCGGCCTCCCAGGCGAGGAAGGAGCGGATCCGCTCCGGGGTGGGCCGCACCAGCATGGGCAGGGACCGCAGTACGTAGCGGGGGCCCAGCCCGGTGAAGACCTGGGTGGGGTCGAGCAGCACGAGGCGGTCGAGCCGCCGGCGCGGGGCGTACCAGCCCGCGCGGCGGTCGGCGTAGTGGGCGGCGATCCAGGCCCCGTAGGAGTGTCCGGCGAGGGTGACCCGCCCCTCGGGCACGAGCCCGTCCAGGACCGCGTCCAGCCATACGGCCAGGTCCTCGGGCGTCCGCAGCCTCCGCCCGGGCTCCGGGACGCTCAGCCCCGGCTCCCCCATCAGGTCCACGGCGTGGACCCGCCGCTCCCGGGCGATCCCGGCGGCGACACAGGCACCCCACACGGTGGAGGTGGCCCCGCCGCCCGGGAGCAGCACCAGCGGGGGCGCGCCGACGGGACCGCAGCTGTTGACGCGGGTCACCCCGTAGGGCGTGGGGACCTCGACGGCCTCGACGGGGACGGGCCAGCGGCCGAGGGCCTCGTCGTAGGCGGCTCGGAAGGACGCCCGGACCACTTTCCCCACTCTGCTCCACCTCTCCATCTCTCGCTGGGCGATAATCTCGCTCAGCGAGGGATCCTAGACGGGAGGCGACGTGGACGACAACCACCTGGAACTGGTGCACCTGCTGCGGAAGGTGACGGTCGAATTCGGCCTGCGGCAGGCGGAGTTCGCCGCCGCCAACGGCATGCACCCGACGGACGTACGGGCCCTGATCTGCCTGCTGGACGCCGCCCGCGCCGCCGAACCGGCCACGGCGGGCCTCCTGGGCGCCCGCCTGGGCCTCAACTCGGCAGGCACGACGGCGGTGATCGACCGCCTGGAACGGCTGGGCCACGTGACCCGCACCCGCGACTCCGGCGACCGCCGCCGCGTCCTGCTGTCCGTCACCCCGCAGGCGGCCCGCCTGGGCCAGGACACCTTCGGCCCGGCGATCGAAACCCTGGCCGCGACCTCGGCCGCGTTCACCCCGACGGAACGCGAGGCGGTACGCCACTTCCTGACGACGGCTTACGCGGCGTTCGGCGGGGCCTGACGAGGCTCAAGCCGGACACTCGGCCCGTCGCGCTTGTTCGTGGCGGGTTGAGGCGGCAGCAAACCCTCGGCATCGTTCTCGTGACGCCGCCCGGGGCGCTGATGGACGACGAGCAAGTCGGCCTGGAGGCGACACCTCTTCGTCCCGTACTTGGGTGCCCCGCTGTTCGTCATCTGGTGCGGGTATCAGCCCCAGGCGGGCGGCGGACGCCGAGACAGGGGAGCGCGTAGCGATCTGTCGCGGATCGCGGCCCCGAATGGCATGGATGTCGGCCCGGATGCTTGGCGAGGCGGCCCCCGACCATCCCGCCTGGTCGCTGATCCCGCCGCATGGCCCATGAACATCCGTCCCGTTCCTTTGGGGGTTTCCCGGCAGTCTTCGGCATTTCGCGACGGGTCGTCCTGTCAAGGGTCGCCGCAGGCGATCGCGAAGCGACGCGACGAAGGAGCGCCCTTGACAGGGCGGCCCGACGCGGAAGGACGATGAGACTGACGGGAAACCCCCAACCCCTCTCTGAGACCGCCCAGCTGGGACCCGGATCATCCCCCATGCCGCCCCGGCTGTCCGGCCCCGCCACCGGCTGTCCGACCCCCGCCCCGGCTGTCCGGCGCCCCGCCCCCCGCTCTTCACCTCGCCCCCACCCGCCCGCCTCGTAGGGTGAGGGATACACCAAAAGGAACAAAAGTCATTAATCGCTACACGAGCCGAGCCCAGGGACCGCCATGACCGAAGAGCAGCATCTGCAGCCCGCCGCCGCGCCCCTCCCGCCACCCCGGCGGGGGGCCGACTGGATGTTCGGTGGGGTGTACGGGACCGTGCTGGCCAGTGGGTTGCTGGCCGCGCTCGATCGGAAGGGCGGGGAGTACACCCCCTTCTACGACGCCAGCTGGGTCCTCGTCACCGCCGCCACCGCCGGGCTCGCGCACGGGTATTCGCACCACATGACCACCCACCGGGCCGGCTCGGCGGCGCACCGGTGGCGGTTGCTGGCGCGGGCGCTGTGGAACGAGTGGCCGATGATCGCGGCCACGCTGCCCACCGTGCTCCTGCTGGTCCTGGCGGGGGTCGCGCACTGGGAGTCGTACGGGGTGACGGCCGTCGGGCTCGGGCTCAACACCGCGCTGCTCTTCGCCTGGGGTTCCTTCGTGGCGGTCCGGGTCGGCTACCGGCTCGCCTCGGCGTTGCTGATCGGCCTGGCCGACGCCACGATCGGCCTGGCCATCATCGTCGCCAACGCCCTCATCAAATAGCCCGCCTCAGACGGCCGGCCCCAGCTCCGCCTCGGCCTGCGCCAGGATCTCCGTGAGCCGGGCGCCGAACTCCGCCCCGCACGGGTCCGGGACGCCCGTGCGCGCGGCGGTGAGGACGGCGTCGAGGGCGCGCCCGTACGCGCCGGGGACGTCGCTCCAGTCGGGCAGCGCGAACACCCCCTCGGCCCCGCGCAGCTCCAGCCCCACTCCGGCCGCCGCGCGCGGCGAGCTCAGGCTGAGGACGGCCGTGCTGGCGGCCCCCGAGGCGTGCCGCAGGGCGAGCTGGACCAGGTCGGACGGGCCGCGGGCGGCGGTGACGGCGGTGACGTCGCCCAGGACCGGGATCAGGACGGACAGGGCGTGCGGGCCGACGTCCCACAGGCCGCCCTTGGCCTTGCGCCAGGGCGACTCGGCGTACGCGCTGGGCTCGCCGTCGGGCGGGTAGACGGCGCCGAGCCAGTGGGCGGAGGCGGTGAACCAGCCGCTGCGCTTGGCCTGGTCGAGGACCCACCCGGCGGTGGGCTCGGCGAAGCGGAGGGTGAGGAAGACGACGGAGGCGACGCCGTGCGCGGCGGCGGCGTCGGCGACGGCGCGGGCGTCCGCGACCGTCGTGGCGACGGGCTTGTCGAGCAGCAGGTGGCAGCCGGCGGCGGCCGCGCGCACCGCGAGCGGGGCCTGGACGTCCGGCGGCAGGGCGAAGGCCACCACGTCGCAGTCGGCGAACAGCGCGTCGGGGTCTTCGTACACCTTCACTCCGTACGCGCCCGCCAGCTCGGCCGCCGCTTCGGGGCGGCGGCCCCAGACGCCGGCGAAGTCGGAGCCGGTGTGGGCGGCGAGGGCGGGGGCGTGGGTGCGGCGGGCCCAGGGGCCGGTGCCGAGCAGGCCGACGCGGGGGCGGGGGCGGCCGGGGGCCCGCTCGGAGCCCTCGCCAGAAGAGTTGAAATCGTACGAAATGCTCACCTGCTCAGTCTGCCCCACTCGGACGGGTGCGCGGCCGGCGACCCGCGCACACCACCCCACCTGCGGCGTAAACCCCGGTAACAAGGGATTCACACACGGGCAACGGACGAGAAATCGCCGAGGGGGACGCTTTCGGCCAAGACCGCAGCACCCGCGCAGCACCCGCAGAGTCAGGATGGATGGGCCCGTGAGCTACAAGGCTGAGTACATCTGGATCGACGGCACCGAGCCGACGGCGAAGCTCCGCTCGAAGACGAAGATCCTCGCGGACGGCGCCGGGCTGCCCGTCTGGGGCTTCGACGGCTCCAGCACGAACCAGGCGGAGGGGCACGCCTCCGACCGCGTGCTCCAGCCCGTGTTCTCCTGCCCGGACCCGATCCGCGGCGGCAAGAACATCCTCGTGCTGTGCGAGGTACTGAACATCGACATGACCCCGCACGAGTCGAACACCCGCGCGCTGCTGCGTCCGGTCGCCGAGAAGTTCGCCGCGCAGGAGCCGGTCTTCGGCATCGAGCAGGAGTACACCTTCTTCGACGGCGCCCGCCCGCTCGGCTTCCCGGTCGGCGGCTTCCCGGCGGCGCAGGGCGGCTACTACTGCGGTGTCGGCGCGGACGAGATCTTCGGCCGCGAGATCGTCGAGAAGCACCTGGACCACTGCCTCGCCGCCGGTCTGGAGATCTCCGGCATCAACGCGGAGGTCATGCCCGGGCAGTGGGAGTTCCAGGTCGGTCCGGTGGGCCCGCTGGAGGTCTCGGACCAGCTCTGGATCGCGCGCTGGCTGCTGTACCGCACGGCCGAGGAGTTCAACGTGTCGGCGACGCTGAACCCGAAGCCGGTGAAGGGCGACTGGAACGGCGCGGGCGCGCACACCAACTTCTCCACGAAGGCGATGCGCGAGGACTACCGCGCGATCATCTCGGCGTGCGAGGCGCTGGGCGAGGGCAGCAAGCCGCTGGACCACGTCAAGAACTACGGCGCGGGCATCGACGAGCGCCTGACGGGGCTGCACGAGACCGCTCCCTGGAACGAGTTCAGCTACGGCGTCTCGGACCGCGGCGCGTCGGTCCGCATCCCGTGGCAGGTGGAGAAGGAGGGCAAGGGGTACATCGAGGACCGCCGTCCCAACGCGAACGTGGACCCGTACGTGGTGACCCGGCTGATCGTGGACACCTGCTGCACCGGTCTGGAGCGGGACGGACTGGTCTGACCCCCTGCCCGTGCGCGTGGGACGGATCCGCCCACGATGCGATACGCGGGTTCGGACCCGACGGACGGAAGCGACTTTCCTCTTGACGGTTTGTCGGGATTGTGACGACCTGACGAAGACTTAACGACGGAATATGAGATTCCGATCCAGTAAGTGAGACGCAACCTGCCTCGGGGCTGCGGTTTCTGCTTCAATGACGCCCATGGCCAGCCATCCGTACACCCCGACAGGTCGCAGCGACCTGGAGCCGTTCTGGCCGTCCCGTCAGGACCACGACTTCGACCGGGTGTGTTGCCGCGCCGAGAACGCGCCGGCCCTCTAAAGCCTTCCGGGACCTCTCACCAGACCCGCCCGAGGCCTTCGGTCTGCGCGGTACGCAACGACTACGTGCACACGCACACGTGCTCATGCACACGTACGTCTTCTGCCGACCACTCCGCGTGAAAGAGCTGACCACTCATGGCTAACACCCGCTCCATCGCTTCTGCCGCCTCCGCTGCGACCTCCGCTCCCCTGCCCTTCCCGCCGTTCCCCGCGGCCGGTCCGCGCCATCGCCTGCGGGCCGTGGACCGGGACGAGGTGGCCCGGGTGGTGGACCTGCTCCCGCCGGGCGCCACCTGGCTTCCCGCACCCCAGCACGCCGTGCCCACGCTGCCGGGCCAGCCGCCGATGGTCGGCTACCTGGTCCTGGTACCGGCCGACCAGCAGCCGATCGCCTTCGCCCCGCACTCCGTCCCGGTCTCGGTACCGGTGCAGGGACCGGGGGCCGGTGCCGTGGCGCCCGTCCAGCCTGCGCCGCAGCCCTCGACCACGACCGGAGACGCGCTGGTGCGGATCGACGCCGCGCAGCGCACGGCCGAGGTGGACGGCGAGCTGCTCGACCTCACCTACCTGGAGTTCGAGCTGCTCGCCCACCTGGTGGCCCACCCGCACCGGGTGCACAGCCGGGACCAGCTGGTGACCACGGTCTGGGGCTACGGCCACGTCGGCGACGGCCGGACGGTCGACGTCCACATCGCCCGCCTGCGGCGCAAGCTGGGCGCGGCGCACCGGGGCGCGATCCAGACCGTCCGCCGCGTGGGGTACAAGTACACGCCGTGACGCCGGGACGGCACGGCTCGGGATGGTGGTGGGCCCGTACGCGCCGGGGCGGGTACGGGCCCACCGTCCTCCCCGTTACGCGGCCTTCGGCGCCCGCCTGCGGGTGGCGAAGCCGAGGGCCCCGTCCACCACGAGGAACGCCAGCAGGCTGAGGCCCAGCAGCGGAACGAACCAGCCCACCACCACGGTCACGGCGGCGAACGGCAGCAGCACCGTCACCGGGAGCCTGCGCCAGGCCCCGCGCGGCTGGGCGCGGCCGACGGAGAGCGCGCGGTCCTTGGTGGGCCGGCGCATCCACCACATCCGGTAGCCCCAGACGATCAGGAACATCACCGCGACGGCGAGCGCGGCGAGCGCGAGCTGGTTGGCGATCCCGAAGGTCAGACCCATGTGCAGGTCGATCCCGAACCGGGTCAGCTGCGCGAGCAGCGGGTAGTCCGCGAAGCGGAGCTCGTCCATGATCCGGCCGTCGGCGGGGTCGACGGCGACCGAGTCCAGGTGCACGGGCAGGGTCTTGTCGGCCTCCTTGACCACGTAGCCCTTGCCCTTGGCGGGCAGGGTGACGCGCAGGCTCTCGGTGACCCCGGCGGCGCGGGCGGCGGCGACGGCCTTGTCGACGCCGATGTCGGTGGCGGGCATCGGCATGGTCATCTCGGTGCCGTCGGGCATGATGTGCCCGGCGTGCTCGCCGCCGCCGTCAGAGGCGCCGGCGCCGGCGCCCGGGTCAAGGGTGGCGGAGAGGGCGGGGGTGGCCCCGCCGAGCCGGTCCTGGAGCTGCCCGATGTTCTCCCCGGCGTACTTCGACCAGGTCAGACCGGTCGCGGAGAGGCCGACGAGGCCCACGGCGGCCCAGAGGCCGATGCTGCCGTGCCAGGAGAGGGTCTTGCGGCGGCCGGTGGCCTTCCGGTCGGGTACGACGAGCAGGGCCTTGCGGCTGCGGCGCCGGCCGATCCACAGGGCGAGACCGCCGAGGGCGACGATCCAGAGCCAGCTGGCCGCGAGTTCGCTGTAGTTCCGGCCGAACTCCCCGAGCTGGAGGCTGGCGTGGAACTCGCTGAGCCAGGCCCGCAGGGGCAGCGCGTCACCGCTGGTGGTGAGCTGCCCGCGGACCTCGGCGGTGTAGGGGTCGACGAAGACGGTGCGGGTCTCGCCCTCCGCCAGGCCCGGGGCCTCCATGATCACGCGGGTGGTGGCGTCGGCCTCGGGCGCGGGCCACACGCCGACGACCTTGCCCTGGGGCTCGGCGGCCTTGGCGGCCTTCACCTGGGTACTGAGCGGGACGGCGGCCTCGCCGACCCGGTCGACGGTCAGCTCGTGGGAGTAGAGGATCCGCTCGGCCTGCCAGGACCCGGCGTAGAGCAGGCCGGTGGCGGCGGCGAGGAAGAGGACGGGGGCTATGAGCAGCCCGGCGTAGAAGTGCACGCGCAGGAGCAGCGGCCGCAGGGCGGCCCACCCCTTGGCTCCGCCGGTTCCGGGGGCGGGTGCGGATCCCGACGCGGGCGCGGTGTCGGGCGGTGTGGACGCGGATCCGGACTCAGAGGCAGGCGCGGGCGCGGACGCGGGCGCGGGCTCGGGGGCGGACGCGGACTCAGGCGCGGGCGCGGACGCGGGCGCGGGCTCGGGGGCGGACGCGGACTCAGGCGCGGACGCGGACGCGGACTCAGGCTCGGGGGCGGACGCGGACTCAGGCGCGGACGCGGACGCGGGCTCGGACGCGGACGCGGGCGCGGGCGCGGGCGCGGGCGCGGACTCAGGCGCGGGCGCGGACGTGGACGCGGACTCGGACGCGGGCTCGGACTCGGACTCGGACGCGGGCTCGGACGCGGACTCGGACGCGGGCTCGGACGCGGACGCGGACGCGGGGGTGGGGGCGGACGCGGGGGTGGGGGCGGACGCGGACGCGGGGGTGGGGGCGGACGCGGGGGTGGGGGCGGACGCGGGGGTGGGCGCGGGCGCCGGGCCGGACGCGGGGGTGGGTGCGGGCGCCGGGCCGGACGCGGGGGTGGGTGCGGGCGCGGGGGTGGAGTCGGGCGTGGGGGCGGGCTCGGGGGCCCGCCTGGGGGCGTCCGTGAGGTCGTCAAGGGACATGTCGGTCCTAGGGTTCGGCGAAACAGGGGATCGGCCCCCGGGTCTCGCCACCCCCTCGCGGACGGAGGTGCGCCGGTCAGGCGGCGCGGGCAGGCAGCGGCCGGAGGGCCGTGGTGCGGGTGTCTCGCCGACGGGGCGGGCCCCGGCGGACGGCCGTATGGGCGTGCACGGCCCCGCGCAGGCGGCGCGGTGGCCGCTCGTACGAGGGGCGCTGCGCGGGCGGACCCGGCACCGGGGCGGGCCGGGTGCGGAGCAGCGCGAGGACCCGGGCGAGCGGCCGGGCGGCCAGCAGGGCGGTGGCCCCGAGGGCCCCGGCCAGCCGGAACACGGCGGCCTCGCCCCAGACCAGCCAGAGGGCGCAGAACAGCCCGGCCAGCAGGTGCGCGGCGACCATGCCGAAGCCACCGTGCCCGGCCATCCCGAGCAGATGGCCGAACCCGGCCGACATGCCGTCGGCCGTACCTGTGGCGGAGGCCATGCCGTCGGCCATCCCGGTGGCGGAAGCCAGCCCGTCCGCCATACCGGTGGCCGAGGCCAGCCCGTCCGTCATACCGGAGCCGGAGCCCATCCCCGTGGCATGGGCCATGCCGGAGTGGGCCATATCGGTGGCGGCGTGGGCCAGGCCGGCGGGGTCGGCCAGGGCGGCCGGGTCGGCCAGGCCGGCCGAGTGGGCCAGAGCGGCCGGGTCGGCCAGGCCGGCCGAGTGGGCCAGGGCGGCCGGGTCGTGCAGTCCGGCCGAGGGGGTCGCCCCGGCGGCGTCGGCCAGCCCGGAAGCATGGGCCGCCCCGGCGTCAGCCGGCCCCGGGGCGTGGCCGAGCCCGGTGCCGGCGGCATCCGCGGCGTGGGCCGGGCCGCTGGCGGCGCCCTCCCCGGCACGGGCCGTCCCGGACCCGGCGGCGTCCGCCGAGTGGCCCGCACCCGCGGCGTCCGCCCGGCCCGTGCCGCCGGCCGGCATCGGCATCGGCATCGAGTGGTGGTGGCCCGCCATCGGGGCGGAGCCGTGGGCGTGGCCCTGGCCCGCCGAGAAGGCGACGTGCAGGGCCCCCTGGACCGCCAGCAGGGCCGTCGTGATGCCCAGCGGGCCGCAGCGGCGGCCCGCGGCCGTCCACGCGAGGGCGGCCGTGACGGCGAAGGCTCCCAGGAGCCAGGGCAGGGGGACGTCCGTACCCGACATGTGGGCGTGCCCCACGGCGGCCAGCGCCACGCACACCGCCGCGAACATCGCGGCGCGCGGGGCGCGCATCGGCACGCGGGGGCGGGATTCAGACATGTCCCGGTCATGCTCTCACGGGGCCCGCCGCCGTACGCGCCGGGCCCGTATCCGATCATGAACGGGTGAATCCACTGCCATGGTCATGGTCCGCGCTCCCTCTGGGGCCGCTGGGCGCGCTCTACACCGGCGGGGTCCAGCTCGGGGCCCACGCGCTGGAGCGGCTGGCTCCGGCGGAGCGGGAGCGGATGCTGCGCGACTGCTCGACCAACGTCGACAACCTCGACCGCGGCCGCTGGGAGACCTTGCTGAGCAGCGCGCTCGTCGTCGAGGAGCCGATGCCGCTGCCGTACGCGCTGCTGCTGGTCGCGGTGCTGGGCTACGCGGAGTACGCGTACGGGGCCTGGTGGACGGCCGCGGTCTTCCTCTTCGGGCACGCCTCGGCGACGCTCCTCGTCTACGGGGTGCTGCGCCGTACGGCCGACCGCGACACCCGCCGGGCCGTGGACGTCGGCACGAGCTACGGGTTCAACGCCGTGCTCGGCGCGCTGACCTCGGCGCTGCCGCGCGGGGCGGTGCGCACGACGGCCCGGGCCGGGCTGCTGGCCCTCGCGGTGCGGCCGGTGCTGCGGCGGGAGCGGACCTTCACCGACGCCGGGCACCTCGTGGCGCTGGGCCTCGGCCTCGGGGTCTCGTTCGCCGTCGATTATCTTTCCGGGTCGAACCATCGGAAAATCGCTCATATATGAGCAAGGGACGCGACGGCGGCCGCCACCGCCCCGCGACCCGCAGGACCCGCAGAACCCGCAGAACCCGCAGAACCCGCACCACTCGCACGACACGCCCGACACGAGTCACCTCACCCCGCGCGGCCGGTTCTTCCCGCCCCGTGCGCACGACGCTGGAGCCGCCACGATGACCGCCACGACCTCCACCACCGTCGCCAACCTCCGCGACCTCGGTGGTACCCCGCTCGCCGGCGGCCGCACCGTCCGCTCGGGCCTCGTCCTGCGCTCGGCGGCCCTCGACCGGCTCGACCTCGACGCCGACCCGGCGATGGCCGCGCTGGGCCTGCGCACGGTCATCGACCTGCGCAGCGACGCCGAGCGGGCCGACCACCCGGACCGGATACCGCAGGGTGCCCGGCTGCTCGTGCGCGAC
Source organism: Streptomyces sp. 3211.6 (assembly GCF_003634815.1). Lineage (NCBI taxonomy): Bacteria > Bacillati > Actinomycetota > Actinomycetes > Kitasatosporales > Streptomycetaceae > Streptomyces > Streptomyces sp. 3211.6. The sequence goes on from NZ_RBXC01000001.1 coordinate 2,522,416, forward strand.
GTCCTGGCGGACAAGATCAGCGAGGCGCGGATGCCCGCCGCCGCGCAGCTCAAGGACCTGCTGGCGGACCCGGTGGTGGCCGAGGAGCACCTGGGCGACGGCAAGGCGCGGGCCCTGTTCGGCTCGGTCTACCGGTCCTTCGTCACCACCGCCTCCGCGCACGCCGCGTACCACACGCTGCTGACCGAGGCCGCCGACCCGCAGGCGGGTCCGCTGCTGTTCCACTGCACGGCCGGCAAGGACCGTACGGGCTGGGGCGCGACGGTGCTGCTGTCGGTGCTCGGGGCGGACGACGAGACCCTGATGGCCGAGTACCTGTCGGTGAATCCGGCGGTGAAGGCGGCGTTCGCCCCGATGATCGAGGGCTTCACCGCCGCCGGCGGGGACCCGGACATCGCGCTGGCGCTGATCGGGGTGTTCCCCTCGTACCTGGAGGCGGGCCTGGACGAGCTCTACCTGCGCTTCGGGTCGATGGAGAAGTACGTGCGCGAGGGCCTGAAGGTGCCGGACGAGACGGTCGAGGCGCTGCGCGCGCGACTCGTCGTGTGACCGGCCCGGCGTCACGCCCGGCGGGCCGGGTTCATCCGAACGTGTGCGCCGCTGCGGGTGACCGTCCCGCGATTCGCTCGTTCTGCTGAACGTGACTGCGCCGGATACCGCCACCCGCTCCCTGCCCCCCGACGTCGAGCAGGCCGAGGCCGCCATCGTCGAGCACTACCCGCGGCTGGTGCGGCTCGCCTACCTGGTGCTGCCGCCCTCCCTCGGCCGCAACCGGCGGGTGCTCACCGCCCACTCGCTGGCCCAGCGCGCACTGCCGCGCGGGCGGCGGGCCTCCAATGCGGAGGCGGCGGTGCAGGGCGGGGTGCCGGCGCAGCGGGGCGGGCTGGGCGGGCCCGAGTCGGGGTACGCGTACGTACGGCTGCGCGTGCTGCGGTCGGCCCTGGAGGCGGGGGTCCCGCTGACCTTCCGGGCGCTCCCGCTGCGCGGGCAGCTGCCGGCGCTGCTTCCGCAGGTGTGGGGGCTGCGGCTGTTCCCGCGCGCGGGCGGGGCCGAGGAGCTGGCCCTGGACCAGTGGCTGGCCACCCTGAACGGCCCCGGCCGGGCGGCGTGCGTCCTGCGGGCGCTGGAGGGGCTGGCGGAGCCGGACGTGCTGCGGGTGCTCGCCGAGGCCGGAGTGGCCGACCCGGCGGCGGCCGTGGCGGAGTCCGGGGACCCGGCGCACGACGCCCTGTTCGCCTCCCCCGAGTTCGACCCCTGCGTGCTCCAGGCCCGGCCCACCGACCTGCTGCGCCGCCGCCGCTTCGCACGGGCGGCCCTGGCCGGGGCGGCCGCCCTCGCGGTGTGCGGGGCGCTGCTGGCGCTGCCGGGCGGCGGCTGGGGGGCGGACGGGCCCGCCGCGCCGCTGTACGCGCAGAACGCGGTGGCGCAGCAGGCCCTGGACCCGGGGCAGCTGGTGCGGGTCGCGGCCACGGCGTGGCGCACCTCCTCCCGTGGGGACTACTCCGTCTGGCCGGCGCGCGGCGACCGGGCCACGGACACCGAGCTGCTGCGGCGGGCGCTGGCCGTGTGGGCCCGCCCGGGCAAGGCGGTGGTGGTCTCGGCCACTCCCGGCACCCCGTCGGGGCCGCCGATGGGGCCGCCGCAGCTGCTGTTCGCGGGGACCGTCGACCAGGCGGTGGTGGTGTTGCTGTACGACGGGCTGCGCGTGGTGCGGTACGCCGAGCCGCGCAACGGGACGGCGGGTGCGGCCCTGGACTTCGCGCGGACCGACGGGGCGACGCCGGACACCGCGACCGCCCTGGTGCTCAGCCGGGTCGACGGCAACGTCCGCTACCTGACGGCCCCCTGGGTCACCGGCGCCGCCGTACGGGACCTGCTGAAGCCCGGTGACCGGCCGACCGCGCTGAAGCTCACCCCGGACGGGCTGACCCCGCCGGTGCTGGGTCCGGCGGCGAACGGCGAGTGCACGAGCTGGAACGCGCTGGCCCTGACGGGTGACGGGGCCACCCGGCTGGTCACCGACCTGGGCGAGCTGACCCCGGCCCGGCTGACCTCGGGCGCGCCGGGTGCCGCGCGGGACGTGACGGAGGCGGCGGAGCTGGGCGAGTGGTCGAAGACGGCGTGCCTGCTGCCGTCGGTGCGCTCGCACGGGGTGCGGTCCGTGAACGCGTGGACGTACGCGAAGCAGCCGTTGCCGGAGGGCGACGGGGCTGCGACCTGGCTGTGCAGCCGGGCGGAGACCTGGCAGGGGGCGGCGGACCGGGTGCAGGTGCAGTTCCTGGCGCCGGGGGCGGCGCTGGCCGCGCAGGCGGCCAAGGCGGAGGGCTCCCCGGCGTGCGGTACGCGGGAGCCGAGGGTGCTGGCCGGGGTGCTGTGGAAGTCCCGGGCGGGGCAGTGGTACGTCCTGGCGGCGGGCAGTGCGCAGTTCACGTCCCTGACGGCGACGGGCAGCGGGGTGAACGGCAGCGCGAACGGGAACCGGCTGGCGGTGAAGGCGCCGGAGGGGGCGCAGGTGGACCTTTCGGGGAAGCTGACGGACGGGAGCACGGCCGGGGCGCTCCGCTAGGCCGGGCCGCTCCCCTACCCACCCTTCCTCCGTTCCCCGGGGGCTCCGCCCCCGGACCCCCGCGCCTCAAACGCCGGCGAGGCTGAAAGATGCGGGAGCGGCAGTGCCGGAGGGGTTTCCCTCTCCCGTACCCCTCAGTACATTGACGCCATGTCTAATACGCCGCTCGCGCCCGCCCCCGTGGAGTCGGAACACATAGACCTCCGGGCACGGAACGTCTCCTTCTCCTGGGAGGACACGCCGCTGCACTGGCTGCCCGGCGAGCCCTTCGCCGGGCACACCATCAACGTGCTGCACCTGCTGCTGCCCGCCGGTGAGCGGTGGTTCGTGCACGTCTACAAGCAGGTGCTCCCCCACGTCACGGACGAGCGGCTGCGGGCGGACGTCGTCGGGTTCATCGGGCAGGAGGCCATGCACGCCGCCGCGCACGACGACGTGCTCCCCCACCTCAAGCGCCTCGGTCTGGACCCCACCCCCTACACCGCGCAGGTCGACTGGCTCTTCGAGAAGCTGCTCGGCGACCGCACCCTGCCGCCCGGACGGGCCCGGAAGTGGTGGCTGATGGAGCGGGTCGCGATGATCGCCGCCATCGAGCACTACACGGCCTTCCTCGGCGACTGGGTGCTCAACGCGAGGGAACTCGACCGGCGCGGGGCCGACCCGATGATGCTGGACCTGCTGCGCTGGCACGGCGCCGAGGAGGTCGAGCACCGCTCCGTCGCCTTCGACCTGTTCATGCACGTCGACGGCAACTACCGCCGCCGGGCCCGGACCTGGGCCACCGCCTTCGCCGCCCTGGTGTTCCTGTGGCAGCGCGGCGCCCGCTTCTTCATGGAGAACGACCCCCTGCGGCCCGGCGCCAAGGCCTCCCTCGGCCAGTTCGTCCGGGCCGGGCGCAAGGGGGTCCTGCCCTCGACGGGGGCGATGCTGAGGTCGATCCCGACGTACCTCTCACGGACTTACCACCCCTCGCAGGAAGGTTCCACCGCCCAGGCCGTGGCCTACCTGGCCTCCTCCCCCGGCGCGAACGGCGGGGTGCGGCCGTGAGGCGGGCCCTGGCCGTCACGGCGGTGGCGGGGGCCGCCGTACTGACCCGGCGGGCGCTGCGCAAGCGCATCGGCCGCTCCCCCCTGTGGCCGCTGCCCGCGCTGGAGACCCCCGTGTCGGGCCACTCCCCGCGGCGCTGGCTGCGCGCCCTGATCGTCTCGCGCAGCGAACCCGCCGAGGGGGTGCTGCGGCTGGTGCTGGAGTCCGGTGAACTGCCGGCCTGGACCCCGGGCGCGCACGTGGACGTACGGCTGCCGTCGGGGCTGGTGCGCCAGTACTCGCTGTGCGGGGACCCGGCCGACGCCGGCCGCTACACCATCGCGGTCCGGCTGGTCGAGGACGGGCGCGGGGGCTCGCGCGAGGCGCACGCCCGGCTGGTGGAGGGCGCCGGGCTGGACGTGCGGGCGCCGCGCAACCGGTTCGAGCTGCTGCCCGCGCCCTCGTACGCCTTCGTCGCGGGGGGCATCGGGATCACCCCGGTCCTGCCCATGCTCCGCGCGGCGACGGAGGCGGGTGCGGACTGGACCCTGCTGTACGGGGGGCGTTCGCGGGCGTCGATGCCGTTCCTGCCCGAACTCGCCGCGTACGGGGAGCGGGTGACGGTCGCCGCGCAGGACGAGGCGGGCCTGCCGGACCTGGCCCCGCTGGCCGGGATCCGGCCGGGCACGCTGGTCTACTGCTGCGGCCCGGAACCGCTGATGCAGGCGGTCCGGGCGGCGGCGCCCGACCCGTCGGCGGTGCACCTGGAGCGGTTCGGCGCGGCGGCGACCGGCCCGACCCGGCCCTTCACCGTCGAACTCGCCCGCACGGGCGCCACGGTGGAGGTCGGGGCCGGCGAGTCGGCGCTCAGCGCGGTGCGCCGGGTCCTGCCCGACACCCCGTACTCCTGTGAACAGGGCTTCTGCGGCACCTGCCGGCACCGGGTCCTGGCGGGAGCGGTCGACCACCGCGACGAGCTCCTGACGGACGGGGAGCGGGCGGACTCGATGCTGCTGTGCGTCTCCCGCGCCGCCGAGGACCGGCTGACGCTGGACCTCTGAACAAGTGGCCCGCCCTCCCTCGAAGTAGGGTGTTCGCCATGACGACCGGGGTGCGGCGCAGGATGGGTGTCGAGGAGCGGCGGCAGCAGCTGATCGGGGTTGCCCTGGAGCTGTTCAGCCACCGCTCCCCCGACGACGTGTCGATCGACGAGATCGCGGCGGCGGCCGGGATATCCCGGCCGCTCGTCTACCACTACTTCCCGGGCAAGCTGAGCCTGTACGAGGCCGCGCTGCGGCGGGCCGCCGACGAGCTGGCCGAGCGGTTCGTCGAGCCGCAGGAGGGTCCGCTCGGGGCCCGCCTGCTGCGGGTGATGGGCCGGTACTTCGCGTTCGTCGACGACCACGGCCCCGGTTTCTCGGCGTTGTTGCGCGGCGGCCCGGCGGCGGGCAGCAGCCGGGCCAACGCGATGATCGACGAGGTGCGGCAGGCCGCGTACGAGCAGATCCTCGCGCACATCGGGGTGGAGGAGCCGCCCGCCCGCCTGGAGCTGGTGGTGCGGTCGTGGGTGTCGCTGGCCGAGTCGACGGCGCTGCTGTGGCTGGACGGGCGGCGGATCCCGCGGGCCGAGCTGGAGCTCCAGCTGGTGCACGACTTCGCCGCGCTGGCCGCGGTGAGCGCGGCGTACGACGCGGAGATGGCGGGGATCCTCGTACGCATCCTGGCGGGCGAGCCGGCCGACGGGCCCTTCGGGGAACTGGTCGGGCGGCTGGCGGCGCTGGTGCCGGGGCCGCGCGAGGACGCACGGGAGATGTGACGGCCGCCGCCGGGGTGTCCGATGGATCTGCGGGGGACGCCGCGACGCCGCGGAGGTCCGACGGACAGCCGGGTGGGGGCGGGTGGGACCGGGCGGCGCCGCTGGCGATAATGCCCGCGTGATCATTGACGACGGGATCGTGTTCCGGGCGGCCGGGGAGAAGGACGCCGGAATCCTGGTGAAGCTGTACGACCAGGCCGCCCGGTGGATGCGCAAGCAGGGCATCGACCAGTGGAAGCCGGGCGAGAAGGACGCCGCTCACTTCCGCGGGAAGATGCGCGACGGGGAGGTGTGGCTCGCGGCGGACGCCGACGGGCAGGTCGTCGGGGGGTACGAGCTGTGGTGGTCCGACGAGGAGGCATGGGGGGTCCAGCCGCCGGTCGCGGGCTATGTGCACCGGCTGATGGTGGACCGTGAGACGGCCGCGCCGGGAACCGGCCTGCGCATCCTGGAGCACGCCGAGCACCGGATCGCGCGGACCGGGCGGGAGCGGGCGCGGCTGGACTGCGTGTCGACCAACCCGCGGCTGCTGGCGTACTACCAGGGCGCCGGCTACCGGGTCGTGGGCGAGTTCCCGTCGAAGCAGGGCAAGGACGGCCGGGTGTACGGGGTGATCCTCCTGGAGCGGCGCCTCGACGTATGAGACGCGGGGACCAGGGTGGGAGGGCAGGCCCCGGCCGCGGGGCGCCGGCCCGCCGCGCCCGCCGGACCGGGGCGGCTCTCGGCCGTCCGTGCGGGGACCCGTTGTCCGGGTGCCCGGCCCGCCGGTACTGATGGTCGCGACCAGTCGGTACCAGGAGGGGAAAACGATGGGGAATTCCATGGGCAGGTCCGCGGGCGCCGTGTTGGGGCTGGCACTGGCGGGCGTACTGGGGGCCACGGGGGTGGCCGGGGCCCAGCCGCGGCCGTCGGCGCCGAGCGGGAGTGCCGGCGCGGTGGCCGTGGCACCGGCCTCGGTGGTCGCGGACGTCGAGGCGGCGGCCGCCCGGCAGCACGCGCTCGCGCCGGCCGCGCGGGTCGTCTGCTACGCGGCGCACGTACAGGACATCGGCTGGCAGTCGGCGGTGTGCGACGGTGCCGTGGCCGGTACCACCGGGCAGAGCCGCCGGATGGAGGCGCTGACCGTGGCGACCAGCGGGACGGGCGGGGTCTGTGCCGACGCCCATCTGGCCGACATCGGCTGGCAGGGCTGGCGGTGCGCGGCCGACGGGAAGGCGGTGACGGTCGGCACCACCGGGGAGTCCCGGCAGATGGAGGCGCTGGGCCTCCAGGTCGGCAGCGGCGGCGTGTCGGCGCAGGCGCACGTGGCGGACCTCGGCTGGCTGAACGCGCTCGCCGGGAACCCGGTGTACGTGGGCACGACCGGGCAGGCGCGGCGGATGGAAGCCGTCCGGATCTGGGTCTGAGCCGGACGGCGTGACGGGGTGGTGCCGGGCCGCGGCCGGTACCACCCCGTCTGCGGGCGGGTGCGTCAGGAGCGCTTGAACACCGCGACCGTGCGCGCCGGGGTGGTGAACTCCCCCGTCGCCCGGTCGTACGCCGCCGCCCTGGCCGCCGGGTCGGAGCCGCCCGCCTGGGCCGGGTGCAGGGCGTAGCCGGTGCCGGCGAGGGCGGGGAGGCGCTGGGCCTGGGCGGTGGGTGTGGCGTTGAAGACCACCACCAGGTCGCCGAGGGCCATGGTGAGGACGCCGGGCGTCTCGGCCGGGCCCGACAGCGGGAACGACAGCCGGTCCTGGACCTGCTGGGCCGTGGTGAGGCCGAAGGCGGGTTCGGTCGTGCGGATCCGCAGCAGGTCGCGGTAGGCGGCCGAGGCGCCGTCGATGTCGGCGCAGCCGGGGGCCGGGCCGGTCAGCAGGGACTTGGCGTAGGGCCACTTGGCGCGGTTGTCGGCGGCGGGCGGCAGGCCCCGGCCGAAGCCGTTGCCTTCGCGGCAGTCCCAGTGCAGGGCGTTGAACCAGTCGCCGCTGTCGAAGGAGTTGCGGTCCAGGGACTTCGAGCGGAGCAGGTCGCTGCCCGCCTGGGAGAGGGCCGGGCCCTGGGAGAGGGCGGCCGTGGCCATCGCGAGGACCTGCATGCGGGCCCGGTCGGCGGTGGAGGTGCCGGCGGGGAGCTTGTAGGCCAGGGCGTCGTACAGGGACTCGTTGTCGTGGGCGTCGGCGTAGGCGAGGGCGTCGCCGGGGGCGGCCGCGTAGCCGGCCGGGGCGCCGTTGTAGTCCAGCTCGGAGCCCGAGGTGTGGCGCCCGGTGGAGTCGGTGAAGGCGTACGCGGCCAGGTTGCCGGTCAGGCCGACCTTGAGCAGGTCCTGGTCGTGCAGGAGGCGGGCCCGCTGCTGCTCCGGGGTGCCGTTGGCCGGGGAGCCGTTGGGGTCAGTGAACAGGCCGGTGGCGAAGCCCTGGACGCGCGGGTCCTCGTCGAAGGGGCCGCCTCCGCGCACGGCGTCGCGGGCCCGGTCGGAGAAGGTGGCGATGCCGGTTCCGGCCATGTTCTTCTGGGTGGCCTGGACGAACCGGGCGTCGTCGGCGACCTCGCCGAAGTTCCAGCCCTCCCCGTAGAGGACGATCTTCTTCCCGTCGATCCCGTCCTTGGCGACGGTCAGCTCGTCGAGGGCCTTGCGGACGGCGAGGATGTTGGTCTTCGGGTGGTGGCCCATGAGGTCGAAGCGGAAGCCGTCGACCTTGTACTGCCTGGCCCAGGTGACGACGGAGTCCACGACGAGGCGGCCCATCATGGCGTTCTCGGGCGCGGTGTTGGAGCAGCAGGTGGAGGTGGCGACGCTGCCGTCGGCGAGGAGGCGCTGGTAGTAGCCCGGCACGATGCGGTCGAGGACGGACTGGTCGGCCTGCCCGGAGGCGACGGTGTGGTTGTAGACCACGTCCATCACGGTGCGCAGCCCGGCGCCGTTGAGGGACTGCACCATCCGGCGGAACTCGACCGTGCGGGCGGTGCCGTCCGGGTCGCTCGCGTACGAGCCCTCGGGGACGGTGTAGTGCAGCGGGTCGTAGCCCCAGTTGAAGCCGTCCTTGGCGGCGGCGGCCGTCACGCAGGCCTGCTGGGACTCGGAGTCGGGGGCGTAGGAGGTGAGGTCGCAGGCGGGTGCGGTGCGGGCCTTGGGGTCCTCCGGGACGCTGCCGAAGTCGAAGGCCGGGAGCAGGTGGACGTAGGAGGTGCCGGCGGCGGCGAGTTCGCGCAGGTGGCGCATGCCGGCGGAGTCGGTGTCGGTGAAGGCCAGGTACTGGCCGGGGTGCTTGCTGGTGGGGTCCGCGATGGAGAAGTCGCGGATGTGGAGTTCCTGGATCTGGGCGCTGGTGAAGGGGACGGGGGCGGGCTTGCGCAGGTCCTTCCAGCCGGGCGGGGCGAGTTTCGGGTCGGCCAGGTCGATGACCAGGCTCCGGGCGGAGTCGGTGGTCAGGGCGGTGGAGTAGGGGTCGGTGACCAGGTTGCGGACGATCTGGCGGGTGCTGGGCGCCCAGACGGTGACGGCGTAGCGGTAGGGCTTGCCGGTCCAGGAGCGCTCGCCGCGCACCGACCAGACGCCGGTGGTGTCGTCGCGGCGCATGGGGACGGTGCGGCCGTCGAGTTCGAGGGCGACCTGCTGGGCGGTGGGGGCCCAGACGGCGAGGGTGGGGCGGCCGTCCTTGAAGACGGGGCCCAGGGCGGTGTTGGTGGCGTACAGGTCGTCGAGGACGCCGGCGAGCTGGACGCCGGTGGCGGCGAGGACGGCCCCGCCCGCTGCGCGGGCGCTCGCGACGAGCTGGCCGCGCAGGGCCTCGCGGACCCGATCGCGGTCGCGGGGGTCGACGGTGAAGGCGGTGTACGCGGCCAGGTGCGGGAACTTCTGCTTCTGGGCCGGGGTGAGGGCGGTGCGGGTCAGGCGCAGCCACTGGGCGCCCGCTGCGTGGAGGACTCCGCCTTCGGCCGTGATGCGGCCGTCGCGGGAGGCGAGGAGCTGGGCGGAGGCGGCGGTCGCGGGGGCGTTCCAGGCGAGGGTGTCGCGGTCGATCCAGACGGCCTCGGCCTTGGTGAGGTCGAGGGCGGCGCCGGATCCCGCGGGCTGCGGGAGGAGGTACTTCTCGCGTCCGCCGAGCATCCAGACCTCGTGGCCGGTGGCCTTGAGGTCGAGGGACTGGTCGGAGGGGAGGTCCTTCTCGTCGCCCTTGTGGAGGATGTAGCTCAGGCTGGTCGCGCCGGGTGCGAGGGGGACCTCGTAGACGGCGCCGTAGGGGTCGGTGCGGGTGGGGAGGAGGGGCTTGGACCAGTCGGTGGGGGTGGCGGCGCCGGTCCACACGTGCAGGCCCCAGCCGTCGTAGGCGCCGTCGGGGCGGTGGTAGTGGAGGACGGCCTTGGCCTGGTCCTGGGGCGGGTAGGCGGGGCTGTCGGTGCGGGCGGGTTCCTTGCCCTGTTCCAGCCAGACCTCGGCGCCGCGGGTGAGGTCGAGGGTGCGGTCGGCGGGGACGTCCTTGGTGCCGTCCTTGTCGATGACGAGGTAGCCGAGGGTGGTGGCACCGGGCTTGAGGCGGACGTAGGCGAAGGCGCCGTAGGCGTCGCGGCCGGTGAAGGGGTGGCCCTCGGGCCAGGGCGTGGCCTCGCCGTCGGCGAGGTCGCCCCAGGCGTAGAGGCGCCAGTCGGTGTAGTTCCCGTCGGGGCGGTTGTAGTGGACGACGGCGTAGTCGCGCTGGGTGGCGGTGGGGGGTGTGGGCGGCGGGGTCCGGCCGGCGGTGGTCGCGGCGAGGGCGGAGGCGGTGCGGCCGGTGGTGTCGACGGCCACGGCCTTGTAGCGCAGGGCGGTGCCGGCGGGGGTGGTGGGGTCGAGGGTCTGGGTGACCTTGTAGGGGGCGTGGTCGGCGGAGCCGAGGACCTTCCAGGGGCCGGTGCCGGTCTGGGCGGCGAACACGAGGCGGTTGAGCGAGCCGCCCGAGACGTCGGCGGACAGCTCGACGGTGCCGGTGGCGCCGGGGGCCGGGGGCTTGAGGGTGAGGGCGGGCCCGGTGGCGGGGGTGGGGAGGGGGCCGGTGGCCTTCAGGACGGTGGTGGCGAGGGCGGGGACGGTGACGGTGAGTTTGCCGGCCGGGGAGGCGGTGGTCAGGCCGGTGGAGTAGAGGGAGTTGGGGCTGGTGGGCCTGGCGGCGGCGGAGCCGCCGTGGAGGGTGCGGTACCGGGCGCCGGCGGGGGCGTCGAGCTGGACCGTCTTCGGCTCGGTGCCGTTGTTGGCGGCGACCAGGTACTCGGTGCGGGTCTTGGGGTCGGTGCGGGCGAAGGCGTAGACGCCGCCGTCGGAGAGGCGTTCGCTCTGGATGCCGTCGCGCAGGGCCGGGTTGTTCTTTACCAGCTGGGAGAGGGCACTGATCTGCCGGTAGAGCGGGTGCTCCGTGTCGTAGGCGTCGCTCGCGGCGGTGCGGGTGGTGCCCAGCTCGTCGTCGTCGAGGTAGTCGGCGATCCGGGTGGCGAAGAGGGGCTGGCGGGCGTCCTTGTCGCCACCGGAGCCGGTGAAGCCCTGCTCGTCGCCCGAGTACACCACCGGGTTGCCGCGGGAGAGGAACATCAGCTCGTTGGCGAGCCGGTATCGGTCCAGCAGTTCGGCCTCGGCGGCGCCGGGCCGGTCCTGCTTCAGGAAGCTGCCGAAGCGGCCCATGTCGTGGTTGCCGAGGAAGGTCACCTGCTCGTAGGCGTTGGCCTTGTCGGTCGTGTACCGGTAGTCGTCACCGAGGACGGAGGCGAGCCGTGCGGCGGGGGCGCCCTGGGAGGCGTAGGCGCGGACCGCGTCCTGGAACGGGAAGTCGAGGGTGGCGTCGAGGCGGCCGCGGGTCACGTAGGGGGAGGTGACGGCGGTGTCGGCGGAGTAGACCTCCCCGAACATGAAGAAGTCCTTGCGGCCGTGCCTGGCCGCGTACTGGTCGAGGGCCGTGGCCCACTGGGTCCAGAAGTCCATGTCGACGTGCTTGACGGTGTCGATGCGGAAGCCGTCCACGTCGAAGTCGTGGACCCACTTCTCGTAGATCTTCTCCATGCCGCCGACGACCTCGGGGCGCTCGGTCCACAGGTCGTCGAGCCCGGCGAAGTCCCCCTGCTGCGCCGACTCCCCGGCGAAGGTGGAGTCGCCCCGGTTGTGGTACATCGCCGGGTCGTTGAGCCAGGCCGGGGACTTGAGGTCCTTCTTCGCGGCGGGGACGGTGGGGGTGCGGGGGAAGGAGCGGGCGGCGTCGACGGGCGGGAACTTCTTCTTCCCGTCGGAGTAGTCCGCGTCGTCGAAGGGGACGCCGTCCTTGGTGAGGTAGGGGAAGGCGCCCTTGGAGAGGTAGTCGTGGGAGCCCTGCTCGTAGTCGACGACGTCCGCGGTGTGGTTGGTGATGACGTCGAAGAAGACCTTCATCCCCTTGCCGTGCGCCTTGTCGATGAGGCGGGCCAGGTCGGCGTTGGTTCCGAAGTGCGGGTCGACCTGGGTGAAGTCGGTGATCCAGTAGCCGTGGTAGCCGGCGGAGGCGTTCGCCCCGTCGCCCTGCACCGGCTGGTTCTTGAAGATCGGCGCCAGCCAGATGGCGGTGGTGCCGAGCCCCTTGATGTAGTCGAGGCGGTCGGTGATCCCCTTGAGGTCCCCGCCCTGGTAGAAGCCCTTGTCGGTGGGGTCCAGGCCGGTCTGCAGGCGGGTGCCGGTCAGTCCGCCGGTGTCGTTGCGCGGGTCGCCGTTCGCGAAGCGGTCCGGGAGCACGAAGTAGAACTGCTCGCGGGTCAGGTCGTGGCGGGCGGGCTCGGCGGCGAGTTTCGCGTCCGAGGGCGGGGCCGGTGGCGTGGCGGCGGCCGCACTGTGCGGCAGGGCCGGCAGGAGTGCCGCGGCCAGGGCTGCGGCGGCGAGTCCCGCTGCGGGGCGTGTCAAGGGGTCTCTCCTCGGGGAGGGTGGGGGCCGCCCGGCGTGGCAGGGTCAGGGGTGCCGGGCGGCCCTGGTCGGGGGCGCGGGTCAGTTGCGCCAGGTGTCGGTCAGGGTGACCTTGCCGTTGGCCGGGACGGTGGCGGAGCGGTTGGCCCCGCTCTCCCAGGTGACGTTGCCGGAGGCGTCCTTGCGGACGTACTTGTAGGAGAAGGAGGTGCCGGCGGGGAGGGTGACGTCCAGCTTCCACACGGGGTAGGAGGCCGGGTCGAGCTTGAGGGCGGCGCCGGTGTTCCAGTTGCCGAGCTCCGCCCGGTCGCCGGTGACGTAGACGTCCTGGCCGGGGACGGTGGTGGCGCTGACGGCGAAGGAGGCGCCGGTGGCGGCCGGGGGCGTCCCGGCGGCGGTGCAGGTGCGGGCGCCGGTGTGCAGGGCGAGGGCGGTCTGGGGGGCGAGCGTGGCGGTGAACCGTCCGCCGGAGTCCACGCTCACGGCGCGGCCGCTCTGCACGTCGCAGTAGCTCCCGGCGGGCAGGGAGGTCTGGAAGGTCCGGGTCAGCGGCGAGCCCTCGTGGTTGAGGGCCACGTACGCCTTGGTCCCGCGCCCGAAGGCGATCTGGTTGGCGCCGTCGTCCCACCAGTCCGTGACGCCCTGCCCCCGGGCGGTGTTCCGCAGGCCCACCATGGAGGAGATCTCCGGCCAGGCGTGCTGGCACTTCCACCCGTCGCTGTAACAGGCGTTGACCGTGCCCCCGTTGGGCGAGCCGGCGTCCTTGTCGGTCCACTCGTAGCCGGAGTGCACGTCCGGGGAGCCGTAGGGCCAGGCCAGCATGAAGACGGAGGCGAGGGTGTAGTTCGCGCCGTCCTTGTAGTTGAGGGTGTCGCCGACGCGTTCGGTGTCGTGGTTGTCGACGAACACCGCCGACTGGGCCGAGGGCATGTATCCCCAGCCCTCGCCGAAGTTCTTCAGGTAGGCGAGCTTCTCGCCCTGGAACACCCGCTTCAGGTCCCGGGCGTACCGGAACTCCTGCACGTCCCCGTTGCCGAGGTATTCGGAGGGCTGCACGGCCTCGCCGGCCCCGTATATCGCCTCCTGCTTCCAGTAGGCGGAGGGGTGGGCGAGGCGGGACTTGATGTTGGCGAGGTCGGCGGCGGGCATGTGCTTGGCGGCGTCGATCCGGAAGCCGTCGACGCCCAGCGACAGCAGGTCGTTGAGGTAGCCGGCGATCCGGCCGCGTACGTACTCCTCGCCGGTGTCGAGGTCGGCGAGCTGGACGAGCTCGCAGTTCTGGACGTTGGCCCGGTTCTGGTAGTCGGAGACGGTGGCCCGGCAGTCGTCCATGTCGGCGCCGGAGTAGAGGCCGGGGTAGTCGTACTTCGTGTACGAGGACCCGCCGGTCCCGATCCCGTCCCCGGCGGCCATGTGGTTGATGACGGAGTCGGCGACGACCTTGACCCCGGCGGTGTGGCAGGTGTCCACCATCCGCTTGAAGGCGGCCCGGTCCCCGAGCCGCCCCGCGATCTTGTAGCTGACGGGCTGGTACGAGGTCCACCACTGGGGGCCCTGGACGTGTTCCTGCGGCGGCGAGACCTGGACGTACCCGTATCCGGCGGGGCCGAGGCTGTCGCTGCAGGCCTTGGCGACGGAGTCGAACCGCCACTCGAAGAGCACGGCGGTGACGTCCTTGTCCCCGGGCGGGGCGGCCTGCGCGGGCGGGGCCTGCGCGGTGAGGGAGGCGGCGGCGAGCGCGACCACCGCGAGCCCGGCTCTGCCGGCGCGCGCGGATACGGATCTGGCCATGTGGGGGCTCCTCCTGGCGGGAAGGCGTGGGGGGTTGCACGCGACCGTAGGGGGCGGCCAGGAGTGTTGCAAGAGCTTGCGCAAGAGATTGCAGAATTGTTTCCGGACCTGCCTCCGCCCCCCGTGCCGGGTTCGCCTAGGTTGGGCGGCATGACTTCTGCGCTTCTCATCGGGTACGACCCGCACGCGATACCGGTACCGGACGTCGACCGGGCGGGCGTCCAGGCAGCCCTCGACGCGGAGTTGGTCCGCTTCGGCGAGCACGGCATCGACGCGGCGATGACAATGATCGTGTGGGACGAGTCGGCCGAGCCCACGCTCATCGCATCACTGACCGAACGGCCGTGGGACGTCGTGATCGTCGGCGGCGGCATCCGCAAGGCGGAGCAGCTGTTTCCCCTGTTCGAGCAGACCATCAACCTGATCCGCCGCCACGCCCCCCAGGCGGCGATCGCGTTCAACACCCACCCCGGCGACAGCGTCGAGGCGGCCCGGCGCTGGCTCTGACCGCGCCGGGCACGCGAACGGGGGGTGGCAGACGCGGACTGCGCGCCTGCCACCCCCCGCGGGGTGTGCGTTACTTGACGTTGACGGCCGTCCAGGCCGCCGCCACCTGCTGGTACTCGACGCCCGTCGAGCCGTACAGGTCGGCCGTCGCCTTCAAGGTCGCCGTGCGGGCGCCCGCGTAGTCGGTGGTCGAGGTCATGTAGGTCGACAGGGCCTTGTACCAGATCTTGTACGCCTTGGTCCGGCCGATGCCCGCGACGGTCGAGCCGTCGTAGGTGGGCGAGTTGTACGCCACGCCGTTGACCGTCTTCGCGCCGCTGCCCTCGGACAGCAGGTAGAAGAAGTGGTTCGCCACGCCCGACGAGTTGTGCACGTCGAGACGGCCCACCGTCCTGGACCAGTAGTCGGCGGAGGCGCCGTCCTTGCTCGGCTTGTCCATGTAGCGCAGCGGGCTGCCGTCGCCCCGGATGTCGATCTTCTCGCCGATGAGGTAGTCACCGGGGTCGGAGGCGTTGTTGGCGAAGAACTCCACCGACGTGCCGAAGATGTCGCTGGTGGCCTCGTTCAGACCGCCGGACTCACGGCTGTAGTTGAGCTTGGCGGTGGCGGCCGTGAGGCCGTGGCTCATCTCGTGACCCGCGACGTCCAGCGCGGTCAGCGGCTTCTGGTTGTTCTGGCCGTCGCCGTAGGTCATGCAGAAGCAGCTGTCGTCCCAGAAGGCGTTGACGTAGGCGTTGCCGTAGTGGACCCGGGAGTAGGCGGCCTTGCCGTCGCCGGCGATGCCGTTGCGGCCGAGCTCGCTCTTGTAGAAGTCCCAGGTGACGGCCGCGCCGTAGTGGGCGTCGACGGCGGCGGTCTGGCGGTTCGCCGGGGTGCCGTCGCCCCACGTGTCGTCGCTGTCGGTGAAGAGGGTGCCCGTGCCCGAGGTGCCGCCGTTGAGGTCGTAGGTCTTGTGGCCGCCGCGCGCCGTGTCGGTCAGGCTGAACGCCGACCCGCTCGGCGCGGTGCCCAGGGTGACCGAGCCGGAGTACTCGCTGGTGCCGATGCCGGTGTCGATGGCCTCGTACGAGTAGAGCTCGGCGCCGGTGGCGGCGTCTGTGATGACGTGCCGCTCGCTGGGGGTGCCGTCGTGCTGGGTGCCCTTGACGACGGCCTCGTAGGCGAAGACCGGCTTGCCGGTCGCGGCCCACACGACCTGGCGCGCCCCTGCGGGCGCCCGCAGGGCGGAACGGGCCCCGGCCGGGGCTATCTTCGCCTCGACCGCCTTGTCGGTCTTGCGGCTGCCGTCCTTCTTCTGGTGGACGACCAGGTCGCCGCCGAGGACGGGCAGGCCCTGGTAGGTGCGCTCGTAGCGGGTGTGGACGGTGCCGTCCGCGTCCTTGACGACGTCACGGGCCACAAGGGCCTCGTCGCCGGCCAGGCCGATGGCACGCGCGGTGGCGGCGGCGGAGTTCTGCGCCTCGCCGATCGCCTGGGCGCGGGCCCCGGCCGACAGGGTGAGGGCGGTGGCACCCGCCTCACGCTCGGCGGAGGCGCTGGCGGAACCGGTCTGAACGGCGATGGCGACCATGGCCGCCGAGGCGACGATCGCGGCGGCACGCAGCGTGCGGGAAGAGGACATGGGGAAAGGTCACTCCTTGGTAGCCGTGGGGGGACTGGCTGAGAGAGTGCCAGGCAAATGGCCGAAGTGACAGGTACGCAACAAGGATTTGACCTGCCGTTGTCCGTTGACCGAAGCACAAGCACCGCTCAACGAACGAAAACCCCCCATTCCGCTTCCCCCGCAACGGAGTTGCCTCCAGCCCGGGCCGGCTCCCCCGACCTTCAGATCACCGGCGGCGCCCCAGCCGGGTCATCCTCCACACCGTCCGCCATCGGATCGGGCGCCGTGGGAGCGCCCTCGCCTTCCCGCTCCGGCGCGTGCCTACACGTTGGCGATGGCGAGCATGTGGGAGCTCGCGGCAAGGAGGTCGGGGTGGGGTTCCGCGAGCCGGGCCGCCGTCAGTGCCGCCTCGAACATCGGGGTGTCGATGAGGCTGTCCTTGCAGTGCTGCTCCGTGGCCTTCAAGGCAGCCCACACGGGGCCTTCGATTCCGTACACGACCGGATCCGTCAGACCTGCCTCCCGCAACTCCGCCGCCAGGTTCTCGCCCGTGTGGAAGTAGGAGCTGGTGAAGCCTTTGCGGCCGGGTGCGTGGATGCCGGTGACCATGATGTCGGCGACGGCGTCGCGTACGCGGTCGATGGTGAGCATGGTCGTGGCGACGTGCTCGAACAGTGACGCGTACCGTCCGATCGCCGCCGCTGCGATGAGACCGCCGGGGCGTACGACCCGGGCCGCCTCGCGCAGGGCCCGGATGCGGTCGTCATGGTCGAGGAGGTGGTAGAGCGGCCCCAGTACCAGCGCGACGTCGTAGGAGTCGTCCTCGGCGTCCAGCGCGCGGGCGTCACCGATCCGGGCCGTGAAACCGGCGGCCGTGGCTTCTTCGACATGGCGCGGTACGGGGTCGACGAGGTCAACGTCGTAGCCGTCCTTCAGCAGCCATCGTGCGTGAGCCCCGGGGCCGGCGCCGATGTCGATGATTCGGGCGGGCGCAGCGGGCAGATGGCGCCTCAGAAGCTCTTGGGTGCGGACCATTTCCAGGACGCCGTCGGCGCTGCTGCTCAGCCGTTCGGACTCACTGATGGTCTCGCTGTAGAAGGCGATGATCTCGGGACCTACGGAAGGTGCGGTCATGCCGATGATTTTGGACCCTGGCGGGGGCAGCCGGTACCCCCCTAGCCTGACCGGTCAACCGGTCAACTCTTTTGTCGAGGAACGCACATGCCGATTCTGAAGTACGAACAGATCGCGGAGAGCCTGCGCCGCCGGATCGCCGACGGCGAATTCGGGCCCGGCGCCCTGCTGCCGTCCAGCCGGGACCTGTGCGAACAGTGGGCCGTCTCGCGAGCCACCGCCGTCAAGGCCATGGACGTCCTGCGGGCCGACGGTCTCGTGGTGCCGCACCAGGGGCGCGGATTCTCGGTGGCGGAAACCCCCGTGGCGCGGCCGGCGGGCAACCGGGGTGCGGGAACCAGCCGGATCCAGGGAGGCATGCCGTTCAGGCGGATCGGTGCGCCGGAGATGCTGGTGCCGCCTTCGCATATCGCCGACGCGCTCGGCCTGGAATCCGGCGCACGGGCCCTGCACCGCGCCCGGCTGACGCTGATCGACGACAACCACCCCCACTCGTACACCGCAGCCTGGTTCCCGCCGGACATCGCGGAGGCGTGCCCGCGTCTGCACCAGGGCGGCCCGATCGCGGAGGGGACCACGCACTACGTCCGCCGCACCACTGGGCGCGGCCCCGTACAGGGCTTGGACGTCACCACGGTCCGGCTGGCCACCAGCAGTGAGGCCGAACACCTCCAGGTGAAACGGCCCTGCGCGGTGGCCGTCGTTCTGCACACCGCCTATGACCAGGACGGGAAGCAACTGGTCTGCGAGGAGGGTGTTACGCCATCCGGGTTGTGGGAGCGCACCGACAACTACACGATGGGCCAAGGGGATTGACTGGACCGGTGGACCGGTCCAGTCTGGTGCGCACGGCGGGACGCACACAGCGTGAGCGCCCCGTCACCTTCCCGGGTCTCAGCCGCTGCACAAGCTGACCCGGGCTCCCTCGCGCAACGGTCCGCGGGTCCTCACCCTCATGCCGCCCCCGCGGCCCGATGCGTTCCCCTCTCGGAGAGGAGCACCACCGTGAGCACCTCCGAACTCCCGCGCCGCAAGCCCGGAGCCAGCGGACGCGCCGTCGCCATACAGGAACCGTCCCCCGGGGCGCCGAGCCGGGCGCTGCGCGTCCGCGCGGCCGGCGGCTGGGAGAAGTTCATGCGCCGCGCCGACTTTCTCGAAGGCGGTGACCGTGTCCCGTCCCGGCCGTGACCGCCAGCGCCAGACGATCCCCGGCTGGGTCACCGAGGGGACCGCCATCACCGATCCCCTCGAAGGCCGTAACGGCATCGTGCAGTGGATCGGCGAGTGGGAGGATCCCCAGACCCGCGTCGTCATGGCCAACGCGGTGTTCGTCCGCCCTCCCGGCGGCGGCAGGGAGTGGGTGGTCAAGGACCCCTCCAGCCTCGAACGGGCCTGACCCCGCAGACTGCCGCGCCGCCTCACGCCATCCGAAGGGACCGCCTCTCCCGCGCCTGGTCCGCCCGCCACTCGGCCCCCGACCACCGCGAGGTCGTCGGCGCGCTGCTACCCGGCCTGATCCGGGACGCGCAGGCCTCCGTCCGCGAGGCCGAAACGGTCGCCGACCGCAAAGCGGCACAAGCCCGCCTGGCGGAGACCTACTTCCTCGCGCAGTTCTTCTGCGCCTACCAGCCCGACGCCCCCCTGGTCTGGCGGGTCGCCGAACGCGGCATGACAGCGGCCCAGGACTCGGAGGACCCGCACGCCATCGGCCTGGCGGCCTGGCTCACCACCCAGGCCCACCGCGACAGTGCCCACTACGAGGCCGCCGACGCCGTCACCCTCGAAACCCTCCGCTACCTGACCCCGCTCCTCCCCGACGCCACCGCAGACGTACGGGCCGTGGCAGGCGCACTCACCGCCGAAGCCGGCCTGACGGCGGCCCGGCGCGGCGAAACCGGGACCGCCTGGCACCACTGGGAGCAGGCCCGCCTCCTGACGGAAACCCTTCCCCCCGCCTACTTCCACCCGGTCACGAGCTTCTCCCGGGCGGTCATCGGCGCCCACGCCGTCACCGTGGCCGTGGAACTCCACGCGGGCGGCGAATCAGTCCGCCAGTCCGCCCGCGCCGAGGCCGAGACGATCCCCTCCCGCCCCCGACGGGCCCGTCACCGCATCGAACAGGCCCGCGCCTACCACCTGGACGCCCAGCCCGACGTAGCCCTGGCCACGCTCGCCCAGGCCCACGAAACAGCCCCCGACACCGTCCGCTACAACGGCTACGCCCGCAGGATCATCCTGGAAGAAACAGAAGCCAAATCCCCCTCCCGCCGCCGCCGAGCCTCCGACCTGGCAGCCCACCTGGGCCTCCTCACTGCCTGAGCAGGCACCGGCCCGAAGGGCCCGTGGCCTCCGGATAGTGTTTCCGGTGTCGAGTCAGAACGGAGCACCAGCATGCACGCTCTCCCGCACGACCACACCGGCGCACGCATCAAGCGCCTCCGCCTGCAGCACGGCCTCACCCAGAAGGCGCTCTCCGATCTCTCCCAAGTCCCGTACTCCACCCTGACGAAGGCGGAGCAGGGCGTGAAGCCGGCGTCGCCGTACGTCATCGCCCAGGTCGCCCGGGCCCTCCGTGTCGACGTCGCCACGGTCCTCGGCCAGCCGTACGCCGCCGAACTCCGCGAGGACCAATTGGACGTCCTCGTACAGCCGATCCGCGAAGCCCTGGACGTGTACGACCTCGGCGCCGACCCCGAGATCACCCCGCGCCCTCATCAACTCCTCTCCGACGACGCCGAATCGCTCCTCATCGCCGTCCGGGCGGGAGAGATCAAGCGGGCGGCCGCCGCCGTTCCCGGCCTCATCCTGGAGGCCACCACCTCCGCACACGCGGCACCCGGCCACGAACGCTGGCTCCTGCTGGCCAGCACCTACCGGACCGCCTACGACGTCGCCACCAAACTGGGCTACGGCGACCTGGCGACCATCGCTCTGGCCCGCATGGACTGGGCCGCCGAACGAGCCTCCAGCGCCGCCCTCGGCGGCATCTACCGGTACATGCGCGCCCTCACCTACCTCCGCGACGGCCAATACCGCACCGGCCAGCGCCTCACCGCCCTGGGCCTGAGCCTTCTGGAGCAGGCCGACCCGGGCCAGGAGCGTGAGGTAGTGACGGGCCAACTGCACCTCGGCGCGTCGGTCATGGCCGGCCGCTCCAAGGACAGGGCGACCGCCGAGGTCCACCTGTCCGAGGCCGAGCGGATCGCCACGCGCACCGGCGAAGCACCCACCATGCACTACCTGTCCTTCGGCCCCACCAACGTGAAGGTCCATCGGGTGAGCGTCCTGGCCGAGCTGGACGAGTACGGCGACGCCGCACGAACCGGTCGCTCCCTCCAGATCCCACAGGACTGGCCAAAGTCAAGAAAGGCCCACCATTACGCCGAGCTCGCGCGAGCACACCTCTGGACCGGCGATCTGGACGCCTCGTTCGACAACCTGCTCCGCGCCCGGAAGGCCGCCCCGCAGCAGGCGCGCTACCACCAGACGGTGAGAGACACCTACACCGGCCTGGAGGCCGCTCGCCGCCAGCTGCCCGACAGCTTCCTCTCCTACGGCACCTGGCTGGGTGTCTAGCAGCACCCTGTAAGGCCCTGGCCCCGACTATCACCAGCGCGTGTCAGTCGGGGCCTTCTCACACCCCCACTCTGGTCACCTCATCCGCTGACAACGGCAGGGAGTGGCCCATGACCAGCCACATCACACACAGCTGCGCCCGCAAGGCGCCTAGGCCGTGTTTTAGAAATGGGCTTGTCGCTCGCCCTGCGCCGTGATGATCGTGGTGTGGGGCGAGGGGATCTTTCTGATGGTCAGTGGGCCGTGCTGGAACCACTGCTGCCGGTCGCGGTGTTGGGGCGGCCGCCGTTGGGCCGGCGGAGGCTGATCGACGGGATTCGGTGGCGGGTGCGGACTGGTGCTCCGTGGAGGGATCTCCCGTCGGAGTACGGGCCGTGGCAGACGGTCTATGGGCTCTTCCGCCGCTGGCAGCGTGACGGCACCTGGCCTGCACTGCTGACCAGGCTGCAAGCCCGCGCGGATGAGGCAGGGCTGATCACGTGGGAGGTCAACGTCGACTCCACGATCTGCCGGGCCCATCAGCACGCCGCGGGTGCCCGCCGCGACGGACAGGCCCAGAAGGAACCGCCCGGCGGGACCCGCGCCGAGCCGGAAGACCACGGACTGGGTCGGTCCCGGGGCGGTTTCACCACGAAGATCCATCTAGCCTGCGAGCAAGGTCAACGGCCGCTGTCGTTGCTGGTCACCGCAGGTCAGCGTGGTGACAGCCCTCAGTTCGCCGCCGTGCTGGAAGGCATCCGGGTTCCCCGCACCGGACCGGGCCGTCCTCGTGTCCGCCCGCTGCGGGTGCGGGGCGACAAGGCGTATTCCTCCCGCGCCAACCGGGCCTACCTGCGAAAACGGGGAATCCGCTGTACCATCCCAGAGCCCGCCGACCAGGTCGCGAACCGCAAGCGGCGGGGGAAGGCCGGCGGGCGGCCTCCGGCCTTCGACCGTGAGGACTACAAGGCTCGGCACGCGGTCGAGTGTGGGATCAATCGGCTCAAGCGCAACCGGGCGGTGGCCACCCGGTTCGACAAGCTCGCGGTCCGCTTCGAGGCAACCGTCCTGATCGCCGCCATCGGTGAATGGCTGTGACTGGCCTGGGCCGTCGGTCCGCATGCCATGCTGACCGCGGCCAGGGCGAACAACGCGAGGGAGAAGCAGCGATGGGGGCCCAGTACTACGGCGCCGACAGCGAGAACGGCGACCGCATCGACGACCCCTCTGAGGACGCGCTGTTCATGATGGTCAGCGACCTCAACGACTCCGACAACACCTTCGTGGTCGTCCAGCCCGACGAGGACGACCCCGTCTGGTTCGCCTCCGTGGCCGTCCTGGACGAAGGCGGCTACGAGTTCGTCCGCCGCGATACCACCCGCAACGAGCACGAGGTCACCACAGCGACCAGCATCAACGACATCGCCCGCGACCTCACCGTCTGAATGGCCGCCCGCGACTTCCCCGGACGGCCAACCAGGCAGGTCGGCGAGTTCTAAAACACGGCCTAGTTCCGAAACCTCAGACAATCCCTCGACCCGTGTGACGGTCATAGACACCCCCGGCACCGACCTGCTCACCCGCGCCCGCACCGGCTGGCAGCGCTTCCTCGACACCTTCGAGGAGCCACCCCATGAGTAACCAGTACGAGTACGTCCCCCACCGCCTCCTGCGCCGCCGCGTCCGCGACATCGCTTCCGGCGTCGAAGGGGAGCTGATGGCCGTGATCAACGAGAACGTCTCGGACTCGGACACCTACGAGCACTGGATGGAACTGGCGTACATCCGGAACGCCTCCGGCCGCGAATTCACGACCGCCGTCGCCAACGTCCAGCCCGCCTATGAACAACCCCAGACGGCCGACAGCCGCCGAAACGAGCGGAGCGCGTAGCGATCTGTCCGCCTGGGGGCTCCGCACAGGCCGATGTGTTCGTCATTTGCCGCAGGTACCAGCCCCAGACGACCGCCGGACGCCGAGACGGGAGAAGCGCGTAGCGATCTGTCGCGGGCGGCGGCGCCGCTTGCCGCTGATGTCGACCCGGATGCCAGGCGAGGCGGCCCCCGACCTACCCGCCTCATCGCTGAGGGAGCCGGATGGTCAAGGTAGGACCGTGCCGTCCTTTTGGGGGTTTCCCGGCAGTCCTTGTCTTTCCGGGGCGGGCTGTTCTGTCAAGGGTCGCCGCAGGCGATCGCGAAGCGACGCGACGAAGGAGCGCCCTTGACAGGGCGGCCCGGACCGGAAGGACAGTGGGACTGACGGGAAACCCCCAAGGCATCTCTGAGACCGCCGGGCCGGAACCCGGCCCCCCACCCCACCGCCCCGCACCCGGGGAGGCGGGTGGGCAAGCACCGCTCGGCCCCAGCCCCTCGAGGGGGAGATAGCGCGCCCGCACCGCGAGGCCCCGTAACCGCGGGCCCGCACCGCGAGGCCCGGTATCCGCGGGCCCGCACCCCCAGGCCCCCCTACCCCGGCCCCGTCGACCCCCGGACCACCAGCTCCGGCTGGAACACGTACTCCGTCCGCTGGACCGGTGTCCCCGCCACCGCCTCCAGCAGCGCCCCCACCGCCGCCGTGGCCATCGCGCGCACCGGCTGGCGGACCGTCGTCAGCGGCGGGTCCGTGAAGGCGATCAGCGGGGAGTCGTCGAAGCCGACCACCGAGACGTCCTCCGGGACCCGCAGCCCACGTTCCCGGGCGGCCCGTATGACGCCCAGCGCCATCATGTCGCTCGCGCACACCACCCCCGTGCAGCCCCGCTCCAGCAGGGCGATGCCCGCCGCGTGGCCCCCCTCGACGGTGAACAGGGTGCGCTGGACCAGCCCCTCCTCCTCGGCCCCCGGCCTCGCCGCCAGGAAGCCCTGCTCCTTGCGGGCCGACGGCACGTACCGCGTCGGCCCGATGGCCAGCCCGATCCTGCGGTGCCCCAGCTCCTCCAGGTGCCGCACGGCCATGTCCGCCGCCGCCCGGTCGTCCGGAGAGACGAACGGCGCCTGCACGTGCTCGTTGAAGCCGTTCACCATCACGAACGGAACCCCGCGCGCCGCCAGCCGCTGGTACCGCGCCGGATCCGCCGTCGCATCCGCGTGCAGACCGGACAGGAAGACGATGCCGGTGACCCCCCGCTCCTCCAGCTGCTCGACGAGCTCGTCCTCGGTCGCCCCGCCCGGCGTCTGCGTGCACAGCACGGGCGTGTACCCGTGCCCGGCCAGCGCCTGCTCGATGACCTGCGCGAACGCCGGAAAAATCGGGTTGGTCAGCTCCGGGATCAGCAGCCCCACCAGCCCGTTGCTCCGCCGCTTGAGCCGCACCGGCCGCTCGTAGCCCAGCAGGTCCATGGCGGCCAGCACCCGGTGCCGGGTGCCGGCCGCCACGCCCGCCTTGCCGTTGAGCACACGGCTGACGGTCGCCTCGCTGACCTGGGCCTGCGAGGCGATGTCCGTCAGCCGCAACGGGGAACTCACCCCTGCCACCACACAGCGGTGTCAGCGGGAAGGACGTCGGGGTCGCCAACGGCACCGCTCGCGAGCAGAACAGCACCCGCCGCCGGTATCCGCACGTCCTCCCCCGTCGTATTGACGGTGCACACGAACGCCCCACGCCGGAAGGCCAGCACGCCCTCGGGCGCCTCCAGCCACTCCACCGCGTCCCCGGCCCCCAGATCCGCATGCTCCCGCCGGATCCGCAGCGCCGCACGGTAGAGCTCCAGCGTCGACCCCGCGTCCCCGGTCTGCGCCTCCACGCTCAGCCCGGCCCACTCCGCGGGCTGCGGCAGCCAGCTGCCCCCCGCCCCGAACCCGTACGGGGCGGTGTCCCCCGACCACGGGATCGGCACCCGGCAGCCGTCGCGCAGCCCGTCCTGGCCGTTCGCCTTGAAGAACGAGGGGTCCTGGCGCACCTCGTCCGGCAGGTCGACGACCTCCGGCAGCCCCAGCTCCTCCCCCTGGTACACGTACGCCGACCCGGGCAGCGCCAGCATCAGCAGTGCGGCCGCCCGCGCCCGCGCCAGGCTCCCGAACCGCGTCCGGTGGCGGACCACGTCGTGGTTGGACAGCACCCAGGTGGTGGGCGCGCCCACGGGCCGCATGGCGTCCAGCGACTCGTCCACGGCGGCCCGCAACGCAGCCGCGTCCCAACCGGTCGTCAGATAGTGGAAGTTGAACGCCTGGTGCAGCTCGTCCCGCCGCACGTACAAAGCAGTACGGGCCACACTCGGCGCCCACGCCTCGGCGACGCCGATCCGCTCGCCGGCGTACTCGTCCAGCACCTTCCGCCAGGACCGGTAGATCTCGTGGACCCCGTCCTGGTCGAAGAAGGGCAGCACCTGGTTGCCCAGCAGCTTCAGCTGCTCGTCACGCCCCAGGTCGGGCAGCCCGGCCGCCTTCACCAGCCCATGCGCGACATCGATCCGGAACCCGTCCACCCCCAGGTCCAGCCAGAACCGCAGCACGGACCGGAACTCGTCCTGCACGGCCGGGTGTTCCCAGTTGAAGTCGGGCTGCTCGGGAGCGAACAGATGGAGGTACCACTCCCCGTCCTCGACCCGCGTCCACGCGGGGCCGCCGAAGATCGACTCCCAGTCGTTCGGCGGCTCCTCTCCCGCCTCGCCCTTCCCCGGGCGGAAGTGGAAGCGCTCGCGCAGCGGGGTCCCCGGACCTTCCCGCAGCGCCTGCTTGAACCATTCGTGCTGGTCGGAGCAGTGGTTGGGAACGAGGTCCACGATGATCCGCAGGTCCAGCGCGTGCGCTTCGCGGATGACGGCGTCGGCGTCGTGCAGGGTGCCGAACATGGGGTCGATGGCCCGGTAGTCGGCGACGTCGTAGCCGGCGTCGGCCTGCGGGGAGGCGTAGAAGGGGCTCAGCCAGACGGCGTCGACGCCCAGCTCCTTGAGGTAGGGCAGTCTGCCGCGGATGCCCTCGAGGTCCCCCATGCCGTCCCCGTTGGAGTCGGCGAAGCTGCGCGGATAGACCTGGTAGATCACCGCGTCTCTCCACCAGCCGGACCGGGTCCCGGTCGGGGTGGGGAGGGCGTCGGCGAGGTGCTGGGTCATGGTGTCCTTGGAGAGGTCGGGCCGGTGGAACACAGGAACGGGCGCCGGGTGGTCACCCCTTGGTGGCGCCCGCCGTCATGCCGGCGACGAGGTGACGCTGGGCGAACAGGAAGAAGACGGCCGCGGGGATGGCGATGAGGACGGAAGCCGCGCTCATCGCACCCCAGTTGGAGGTGTACTGGGTGACGAAGGTCTGCAGGCCGCCCGCGAGGGTGAGGTTCTCCTCGCCGACCATGAAGGCCGACGCGTACGCGACCTCGCCCCACGCGGTGATGAAGGCGTAGAAGCCGGTGACGGCGAGGCCGGGCCTGGCGAGCGGGAGGATCAGGCGCCAGAAGGTGCCGAAGGGGTTGAGCCCGTCGACCCGGCCGGATTCGTCGATCTCGACCGGGATGGAGTCGAAGAAGCCCTTCATCATCCAGGCGCAGAAGGGCACGGCGATGGTGAGGTACGTGATGATCAGGCCGAGCGGCTGGTTGAGCAGCCCGAGGTCGCCCATCAGGTTGTAGAGCGGGACGATGAGGATGGCCATCGGGAACATCTGCGTGATGAGCAGGGTCCACATGAGCGGCTTCATGCCGGGGAACTTGAAGCGGCTGACGGCGTACCCGGTCGTGGCGGCGATGAACACGCCCAGAACCGTCGTGACTCCCGCGACCAGCACGGAGTTCCAGAACCAGCTCAGGAAGTGGCTGGACTCCAGCAGGTTCGCGTAGTTGTCGAACGTCGGTTCCTTCACGAAGTCCGTGCTGATGGCGTACTTCGCGGGCTTCAGCGAGGTCAGCAGGATCCAGAGCACCGGGAAGACGGCGATGACGGAGGCGACGAGGAGCGTGGCGTGCAGCCCGAAGGAGGCGAGCGGCGACCGCGCACCACGCGGCCGGACGGCCTTCGAACGGGACGCGGAGCCGGACTCCGCAACGGACTCGGAAGCGGACACGGTCACCACACCTCTCCCTGCTTGCGCAGCGAGCGCCGGTAGACCAGCGCGAAGATCATGAGCAGGCCGAGGATCAGCACGCCCCAGGTCGCGGAGCCGGCGAAGTCGCGCGGGCTGGCGACGAAGGCCTGGCGGAAGGCCTGGGTCACGAGGATCTCGGTGGAGTCGCCGGGGCCGCCCCGCGTGAGCAGGAAGATCACCGGGAACATGTTGAAGGTCCAGATGGTGGAGAGCAGGATCACCGTCATGCTGACCGCCCGCAGCCCGGGCAGCGTGATGTGCCGGAACCGCTGCCACGGTCCGGCGCCGTCCATCTCGGCGGCCTCGTACAGCTCCGCGGGGATCGACTGGAGCCCGCCGAGCAGGGCGACCATCATGAAGGGCACGCCGAGCCAGACGTTGACGGCGATGACGGCGACCTTGGCCCAGGTGGGGTCGTCCAGCCACGGCACGGCCGAGATCCCCCCACCGTCGAGGATCTTGTTGAGGATGCCGTTGTCCCGGTTGAAGAGGAACCGCCAGGCGAAGACGGAGACGAAGCCGGGCACGGCCCAGGGCAGGATGAGGGCCATCCGGTAGGCGGAGCGGCCGCGGAACTGCCGGTTGAGGATCGTGGCCAGGGTGAGGCCGAGGGCGAAGGTGACGGAGACGCAGGCGACGGTCCACACCACCGTCCACACCAGCCGCTGCCAGAAGACGGGGTCGCCGAGGACCGCGGCGTAGTTGTCGAACCCGACGAACTCGTACGTGGCCTCGATGTGGCGGACGCCGATCGTCCGGGCGACGTTGCGCTCGCTGGCGTTGGTCAGCGACAGGTACACGCCGCGGACGAGCGGCCAGCCGACGATGACGCCGAGGACGAGGACGACCGGGGCGACCATGGCCCAGGCGTACCAGTGCGTGGCGAGGGCCCGGCGGAAGCCGCCGCGGGGGCTCCCGGCGGCGGCCCCGGCGCTCTTGGCCGTGGTACGGCCGGGGCCGGGGCCCCGGCCGGCGAGGGTCGTCTCGCCGGCCGCGGCCCCGGTCACCGACCGGCTGGTGTCAGCAGCCATCGTCCGTACTACTTCCAGCCCTTGAGGATCTTGCGGAACTCGACGCCGGCCGCCTTGGCCGCGTCCTCGGGGCTCGACGCCCCGGTGACGGCCTTGGTGTACTCGACCTTCAGCGGCTCGAAGAGGGAGCCGTTCTCCGGGATCCAGGCGCGCTGGACGGACTGGTCGACGGCCGGCTTGAAGAACTGGACCATCTCGCTGTTCTTGACGTCCGGCTGCTCGTAGGCGGCGGTGCGCGTCGGCAGCAGGCTCAGCTCCTTGGCGGACTGGACCTGGACCTCCTGGGAGGTCATGTACTCGACGAAGGCGTGCGCGGCGGCGGTGTTCTTCGAGCCGGCGTAGACGGCGAGGTCGTGGCCGCCCTGCGGGGCGCCGGCCTTGACGGAGCCGGCCGGGACGGTGGCGACGCCGAGGTTGGACTTGTCCTTGAACTGCTCGCCGGCGTAGCTGTCCTCGACCGCCCAGGGGCCGTTGATCATCATGGCGACCTCCCCGGACTTGAAGGCGGTCTGCATGTTGGTCCAGCCGTCGGTGGCGTTGGTGACCGCCGCGCCGGAGGCGACCAGGTCGCGGGCGGCCTTGAAGGCCTTGACGCCGGCCGGGCCGTCGACGGTGACGGTCTTGTTCTTCGCGTCGACGAGGTCACCGCCCTCGCCGTAGATGAACGGCAGGAACCAGTAGGAGTCGTCGCCGCGCAGGTAGAGGCCGGTCTTGCCGGTCTTGGCCTTGATCGCGGCGGCCGCGGTCTTCAGCTCCTCCAGGGTCTTGGGGGGCTGGACGCCGGCGTCGGCGAGCATCTTCTTGTTGTAGAAGAGGCCGAGGGTGTCGATGACCTGCGGGACGGCGTAGGTCTTGCCGTCGAACTTGCCGCTGGCGGCGGCCTGCGGGAGGAACTCGGCGTCGACCTTCTTGACCTGGTCGGCGGGGACCTCGTCGAGGTAGCCGAGGGAGGCGAAGTCGGCGACCCAGCCGACGTCGGCGCGGATCACGTCGGGGGCGTCGGCGCCGCTGCTGAAGGCGTTCTTGACCTTGTTCTGGGCGTCGCCGTAGGGCACGTTGACGTACTTGACGGTCACCTTCGGGTGCTTCGCGGTGAAGCCTTCGGCGATCTTCTGGAAGCTCGCCTTCTCGGCCGCGTTCGAGGTGTCCCACCAGGTGACGGTGCCGGACAGCTCGCCGCCGGCGTTCGTCTCGCCACCGTCCTTGGTGTCACCGCCGCAAGCCGTCGCCGCGAGCGCCAGGGTCGCGACCAGCGCGGTGGCCGCTATGCCACGCCGCATATGAACTCCTTCGATGATCCCGGCCGCGCCCTCGCGGTCCCGAGTTGCAGGGAACGTAACAAGCCTGAAAGCCGACGGAAAGACCTTGCGGCAATTTTCTGCAAGCGGAGGGGATCGTTACATCCGTGTGTCCCGAAGGTTGCCGCAGCTTGCTGTTAGTTCGAGGCCGCTTCGATTGAGCAGGCCCGCAACCACGGGGCGCGTACGCGCGTTGACTGCGGTATGAAGCACGAGTTGACGGCCGTCCCGCTTGCAAGAGCTTCCAGCAATCCGTCCGCGAGCGGCGGCTGGTGGCGTGATGCCGTCATCTACCAGGTGTACGTCCGCTCCTTCGCCGACAGCGACGGCGACGGGATCGGCGACCTCCGCGGGGTGCGCGAGCGGCTGCCGCACCTGGCCCGGCTCGGGGTGGACGCCGTGTGGCTCACCCCCTTCTACGTCTCCCCGCAGGCGGACGGCGGCTACGACGTCGCCGACTACCGGGCGGTGGACCCGCTCTTCGGGGACCTCGCCGACGCCGACGACCTCGTACGGGCCGCGCACGCGCTGGGCCTGCGGGTGATCGTGGACGTGGTGCCGAACCACACCTCCGAGCGGCACCCCTGGTTCCAGGAGGCCCTCGCCGGCGTGCCGGGCGCCCGGGAGCGGTACCTGTTCCGGCCGGGGCGCGGGGTGGACGGCTCGCTGCCGCCGAACGACTGGGAGTCCGTCTTCGGCGGGCCCGCCTGGACCCGGGTCCCGGACGGGGACTGGTACCTGCACCTGTTCGCCCCCGAGCAGCCCGACCTCGACTGGGAGCACCCGGAAGTGGCGGAGGAGTTCGCCTCGGTCCTGCGGTTCTGGCTGGACCTCGGGGTGGACGGCTTCCGGGTGGACGTGGCCCACGGCATGGTCAAGGCCCCCGGCCTGCCGGACATCGGCCGGGGCGCGCAGGCCACGCTGATCGGCACCGAGCCGCTCCCCTTCTTCGACCAGGACGGGGTGCACGCCATCCACCGCTCCTGGCGGCGCCTGCTCGACTCGTACGGGGGCGGGCGGATCGGGGTCGCGGAGGCCTGGGCGCCGACCTCGGAGCGCCTCGCGCTGTACGTACGGCCCGACGAGCTGCACCAGGCCTTCAACTTCCGCTTCCT
This sequence comes from Streptomyces sp. 3211.6, assembly GCF_003634815.1. Lineage (NCBI taxonomy): Bacteria > Bacillati > Actinomycetota > Actinomycetes > Kitasatosporales > Streptomycetaceae > Streptomyces > Streptomyces sp. 3211.6. The sequence continues at coordinate 2,552,735 of NZ_RBXC01000001.1, forward strand.
GAACTGCCCCTGGGACCCGGCGGCGATGCGGACGGTCATCGACGAGTCCCTGGCCGCGACCTCGGCGGTGGGGGCGCCGACGACGTGGGTGCTGTCCAACCACGACGTGGTACGCCATGTGACCCGGTACGGGGGCGGGGCGCAGGGGCTGGCCCGGGCGCGGGCGGCGGCGCTGCTGATGCTGGCGCTGCCGGGGTCGGCGTACGTCTACCAGGGCGAGGAGCTCGGCCTGCCGGAGGTCACCGACCTCCCGGCGGAGTCCCGCCGGGACCCGGCCTTCCGCCGCCGCACCACGACGGCCACGACGGCCACGACGGCCACGACACCCCCAACAGCCCCGGCAGCCGCAACCGCCGACGCCGACGCCGACGCCGACGGGCAGGACGGATTGCGGGACGGGTGCCGCGTGCCGCTCCCCTGGGCCGGCGACGAGGCCCCGTACGGGTTCGGGCCGGGCGGGAGCTGGCTGCCGCAGCCCGACGGGTGGGGCGGGCTCAGCGTCGCCGCGCAGACCGGCGACCCGCACTCCACGCTCGAGCTCTACCGCGCCGCCCTGGAGCTGCGCCGCGCGATGCCGGGCCTCGGCGCGGTCGAGGCGGGCCAGGGCGGACCGGACGACGAGTGGCCCGGGGCCGGTGCCGGGCCCGCCGTGTACGCCCGGGGCATGCGGTGGTGTCCGGCCCCCGAGGGCGTCCTCCTGTTCACCCGGCCCGGCTTCGCCTGCACCGTCAACACCCGTCCCACCTCCGTCGAACTGCCCTCGCCCGGCCGCCCCGTCCTGTCCAGCGCCCCCGTGGAGACCGACGGCCGCACGGTCCGTCTTCCCCCTGATTCCTGCACGTGGTGGGCTTTCTGAGCCGCCTACCGGTACAGTCCGGTCCCGTGACCGCACGGCTTGCCGACATCGCAGCCCAGGCGGGGGTCAGCGAAGCCACAGTCAGCCGCGTGCTCAACGGCAAGCCCGGTGTGGCCGCAGGCACCCGTGAATCCGTCCTGGCCGCGCTCGACGTGCTCGGCTACGAGCGGCCCGTACGGCTGCGGCAGCGCAGTGCCGGCCTGGTCGGCCTGATAACCCCCGAGCTGGACAACCCCATCTTCCCGGCGCTCGCGCAGGTCATCGGGCAGGCGCTGACCCGGCAGGGGTACACGCCCGTGCTGGCCACGCAGACGCCCGGCGGGTCCACGGAGGACGAGCTGACCGAGATGCTGGTGGACCGGGGCGTCTCCGGGATCATCTTCGTCTCCGGGCTGCACGCCGACACCACCGCCGACATGGGCCGCTACGAGCAGCTGCGCGGGCAGGGCGTCCCGTACGTCCTGATCAACGGCTTCTCCGACAAGGTGCGGGCGCCCTTCGTCTCCCCCGACGACCGGGCCGCGATGCACCTCGCGGTGACGCACCTGACGGCCCTCGGGCACAGCCGGATCGGCCTCGCGGTCGGCCCGAAGCGGTTCGTGCCGGTCCTGCGCAAGATCGAGGGCTTCCGGCTCGCCATGAAGGAACGCCTCGGGCTCGACGAGGCCGCGGCGGAGGAGCTGATCCAGCACTCCCTCTACACCCTGGAGGGTGGCCAGGCCGCCGCGGCGGCGCTCATCGGGCGGGGCTGCACGGCCGTCGTCTGTGCCAGCGACATGATGGCGCTGGGCGCGATCCGGGCCGCGCGCCAGCACGGGCTGCGGGTGCCGCAGGACGTCTCCGTCGTCGGCTTCGACGACTCCCCGCTCATAGCGTTCACGGATCCGCCGCTGACCACCATCCGCCAGCCCGTGCAGGCGATGGGGCAGGCGGCGGTGCGGACCCTGCTGGAGGAGATCGGCGGTACGCCGGCCCCGCACAGCGAGTTCGTGTTCCTGCCGGAGCTGGTGGTGCGCGGGTCGACGGCTTCCGGCCCCGGGCAGCGGCGCGGGGCAGGGTAGCGGACCTCCGGGGCGGTGTCCTCCGCAGGGCGGAGCGCGGGCGCGGAAGACCGTCCGGAGGGATGATCGGAGGCGAGGACGCATCTGGCAGACTCTCTCCCCATGGGTGAAGCGAGCGTGAAGACACTGGAAACTCCCCCGGCCGCCGCCGGGGGCACCCCCAGCACGGACGTCTCGTCTCCCCCCGCGACCGGGAGCGAGGGCCGCCCGGGAACGGACGCCGCCCTCCTGACCCGGCTCCGCGCTCCGCGCCGGCCACGGATCTGGTTCGAGGTCCTGCTGATCGCGGTCAGCTACTGGACGTACTCGCTGATCCGCAACGCGGTCCCGGAGCAGAAGGCCGCCGCGCTCGCGAACGCCGACTGGATCTGGAGCGTCGAGCGCAGCCTCGGCATCGCGGTGGAGCACCACGTCAACCACGCCGTGGACTCGGTGACGTGGCTGGTGGTGGGCATGAACTACTACTACGCCACGCTGCACTTCATCGTGACCATCGGCGTGCTGGTGTGGATCTACCGCTTCCATCCGGGCCGTTACGCGGCCACCCGCCTCGTCCTCTTCGCGACGACGGGCGTGGCGCTGCTCGGCTACTTCTTCTTCCCGCTCGCACCGCCCCGGCTGATGAACGGGGGGCACTTCGTCGACACCGTGCTGGTGCACCACACCTGGGGCTCGATGGCCTCGGGCAACCTCAAGCACATGTCGAACCAGTACGCGGCGATGCCGTCCATGCACATAGGGTGGTCGCTCTGGTGCGGCCTGACGATCTTCGCGGTCGCCTCGGCCCCCTGGGCCCGGATCCTGGGCCTCCTCTACCCGGCGGCGACCCTGGTCGTCATCGTCTCCACGGCGAACCACTTCTGGCTCGACGCCCTGGGCGGCATGCTCTGCCTGGCCTTCGGCTACACGGTCTCCCGCACCTGGTACGGCTCCCTCCCGCACCGCCTGCCCCGCAGCCCCCTGGAAACCTCCCCGCACCCGGCGACGGCGGCCCTGGTAAACCGCTTCCGCCGCTGACCGGAAGCGGTTCGGCCGCGGGCTACGCCCCGTAGAAGAGGTCGTCCACGACCGCGCGGGCGCGGCGGGTGGTGCGGCGGTAGTCGTCCAGCATTTCGCCGACCCTGCCCTCCGGGTAGCCGAGGTAGCGGCCCACGGCCGCCAGTTCCCGGGCGTCCGCGGGGAAGGTGTCGCCGGCGCGGCCGCGGACCAGCATGACGGCGTTGCGGACCCGGGTCGCCAGCACCCAGGCCTCGTCGAGGATCTGGGCCTCCTCGGTCGGGATCAGGCCGGCCGCGTGGGCGGCGGCCAGGGCCCGGCGGGTGCGGGTGGTGCGCAGGCCGGGTTCGGCCCAGGCGTGCCGCATCTGGAGGAGCTGGACGGTCCACTCCACGTCGCTGAGGCCGCCGCGGCCGAGTTTGGTGTGGAGGGTGGGGTCGGCGCCGCGCGGGAGGCGTTCGGCCTCCATGCGTGCCTTCAGGCGCCGGATCTCGCGTACGGCGTCCTCGCCGAGGCCTTCGGCGGGGTAGCGCAGCGGGTCGATGAGGTCGATGAAGGTGCGTCCCAGATCGGCGTCGCCCGCGACGGGCTCGGCGCGCAGCAGGGCCTGGCTCTCCCAGGTCAGGGACCAGCGCCGGTAGTAGGCGGCGTAGGAGGCCAGGGTGCGCACGAGGGGGCCGGAGCGGCCCTCGGGGCGCAGGTCGGCGTCGATGAGGAGCGGCGGATCGGCGGTGGGCAGCTGGAGGAGCCTGCGCATTTCGGCGATGACGGTCTGGGCGGCCTTGGCGGCCTCCTGCTCGTCGACGCCCTCGCGGGGGTCGTGGACGAAGAGGACGTCGGCGTCGGAGCCGTAGCCGAGCTCGTGTCCCCCGAAGCGGCCGACGCCGATGACGGCGAAGCGGGTGGGAAGGGTCTCGCCCCAGTGGTCGCGGACGGCGGCCCGCAGGGCTCCGGCGATGGTGGCGGCGGTGAGTTCGGAGACGGCGTCGCCGACCCGGTCGACGAGGGCGCCGCAGTCCTTCTCGGCGGGGTTCTCCTCGGTGCCGTAGGAGGCGATGATGTCGGCGGCGGCGGTGCGGAAGAGCTCGCGGCGGCGGACCCCGCGGGCGGCGGCGACGGCGGCTTCCCCGCTGTCGGCGCGCCCGACGGCGGCGAGGACCTCCTGTTCGAGGGCCTCGGGCGTACGGGGCTGGAGGCCTTCGGGGTCGCCGAGGAGGGCGACGGCCTCGGGGGCGCGCATGAGGAGGTCGGGGGCGAGGCGGCCGGCGGACAGGACGCGGGCCAGGTTCTCGGCGGCGGCTCCCTCGTCGCGGAGCAGGCGCAGGTACCAGGGGGTCTTGCCGAGGGCGTCGGAGACCTTGCGGAAGCCCAGGAGTCCGGCGTCCGGGTCTGCGGAGTCGGCGAACCAGCCGAGGAGGACGGGCAGCAGGGTGCGCTGGATGGCGGCCTTGCGGCTGACGCCGGAGGCGAGGGCTTCGAGGTGGCGCAGGGCGGAGGCCGGGTCGGCGTAGCCGAGGGCTTCGAGGCGCTGGCCGGCGGCGGCCGGGGAGAGCCGGGTCTCGCCGGGGGCGAGCTGGGCGACGGCGTCGAGGAGGGGCCGGTAGAAGAGCTTCTCGTGGAGGCGGCGGACGACGGAGGCGTGCCGGCGCCAGGCCTTGTTGAGTTCGGCGACGGGTTCGGTGCGCAGGCCCATGGAGCGGCCGAGGCGGCGCAGGTCGGCCTCGTCCTCGGGGACGAGGTGGGTGCGGCGGAGCCGGTACAGCTGGATGCGGTGTTCCATGGTGCGCAGGAAGCGGTACGCGTCGTGGAGCTGGGCGGCGTCGGCGCGGCCGACGTAGCCTCCGGCGGCGAGGGCGTGGAGGGCGTCGAGGGTGGTGCCGGAGCGCAGGGTGGTGTCGCTGCGGCCGTGGACGAGCTGGAGGAGCTGGACGGCGAACTCGACGTCGCGCAGGCCTCCGGGGCCGAGTTTGAGTTCGCGGTCGATCTGGGAGGCGGGGATGTTGTCGACGACGCGGCGGCGCATCTTCTGGACGTCGGCGACGAAGTTCTCGCGTTCGGCGGCCTGCCAGACCAGGGGCGTTATGGCGTCGATGTACTGGGCGCCGAGTTCGGGGTCGCCGGCGACGGCGCGGGCCTTGAGGAGGGCCTGGAACTCCCAGGTCTTGGCCCAGCGCTGGTAGTAGGCCAGGTGGGAGGCGAGGGTGCGGACGAGGGGGCCGTTGCGGCCCTCGGGGCGGAGGTTGGCGTCGACGGGCCAGATGGTGCCCTCGACGGTGGTCTCGGAGCAGATCCGCATGAGGTGGGAGGCGAGGCGGGTGGCGGCCTGGATGCCCTTGCCCTCGTCGGTGCCGGGCACCGCCTCGCCGACGAAGATCACGTCGACGTCGGAGACGTAGTTGAGCTCGTTGCCGCCGCACTTGCCCATGGCGATGACGGCGAGGCGGCAGGCCTCGGCGTCCTGGGGGGCGGCGGCGGAGGCGATGCGCAGGGCGGCGCGGAGGGTGGCGGTGGCCAGGTCGGCGAGTTCGGCGGCGGTCTGGGCCACGTCTATGGTCGCGCAGACGTCGCGGGCGGCGATGGAGAGCAGGCAGCGGCGGTAGGCGACGCGCAGGGCGACGGGGTCGTGGGCGTCGGCGAGGCCCTGTTCGAACTCGGGGAGGCCCGGGTGCAGGTCGGCGGCTTCGTAGGTGACGAGGGCCTGCCAGTCGCGGGGGTGGCGGGCGAGGTGGTCGGCGAGGGCTTCGGAGGCCCCGAGTACGCCGAGGAGGCGGTCGCGCAGGGGTTTGGCGGCCACCAGGGTGTCGAGGAGGAGCCGCAGGTCATCGGGGGTCTGGGCTTCGGCGAGGCGGACGAGGCCGAGGAGCGCGAGGTCGGGGTCGGCGGTGGCGCCGAGGGCGTCGAGGAGCACCGGGTCGGCGCGCACGGCGGCCAGCGCGTCGGCGTCGAGGAGCCGGGACGCGGCGGTGGGGTCGGTGAATCCGCTCCGCAGCAGCCGGATGAAGGTACTGCTCCTGCGCCCCGGGACTGTCATCCCGCCGCCTCCCGAGTCTGTCGCTTCCGGTGGTCCGGTGTGTCCGTCGCCGGTCCGGTGTGTGTCGGTCGCCTGGTCCGGTCTGTCCGTCGCCGGTCGTGGTCTGGTCCTGTCCGGGAGCGAGCCTAGCCGGAGCAGGCGTTCGACTCACCGGGTGTCGTGGCCGATATCATGAGGCGGATTATCGGAATATCTGCTTACTTTTAGCTCTCCAGATCTGTGCGTCAGGGGCCCGGTCCCCGCCCGACCGGCCGCGAGGAGCCCCATGTCCCACGGACCCCCGTCCTCGCGTCCTGCCGCCGCGCCCGTTCCCCAGCCCGCCCCGAGCGCGCCTGGGGCGGCCCCCGAGGCCCCCGCGACCGTACGGCCCGACGGTGACGCGTCCGCCCGCCCCGGCCGCGGGGCGGCCGCAGGCCCCGACCGTCACGCGGCTGTCCAGCCCGACCCCGGCGCGGCCACGCGGCCCGGCCGTGACGCGGCCATCCCCCACCAGCGCGACGCGGTCACCCGGCACGGACACCACCACGTCGGGCACCCCCGCGCACGCGCGGTCGTCCAGACCATCGCCCTCCTCGCCGCCACCGCCGCCGGCGGCATGCTCATCCTGCGCGGCAACGAGGCCCTCACCGGCCTCGACGCGCCCGCCGGCCCCGGTTCCAGGCCCCCGGCCGCCGCCGTCCCGGACGCCCCGGACCCCGGCCGGGTGCTCCAGATCGTCGCCCACCCCGACGACGACCTGTACTTCATGAACCCCGACCTGGGGTACTCCATAACCGCCGGCCACCCGGTGACCACCGTCTACCTCACCTCCGGCGAGGCCGACGGCGTCAACGCCGGCGCCGGCAAGGAGGCCTCCACCCCCGCCAACAAGCCGGCCTACGCCGAGGCCCGGCAGAACGGCATCCGCGCCGCCTACGCCAAGATGGCCACCGGCGACCGCAGCAGCGCCTGGAAGCGCAGCGTCGTCCCGACCAAGGGCGGCGGCCACGCCGAGATCGACGTCCTCGTCGCCCGGCCCCAGATCAACCTCGTCTGGCTGCAGCTGCGCGAGGCGGGCAACGTCTACCAGGACGTGCCCGACAGCCTCCACGGCCTGTGGGACGGCAAGGTGCCCCGCCTGGAGTCGGTGCTCGCTTCCGGCAGCCCCGTCCGGCACGGGTTCACGTACACCAAGGACCAGGTCGTCCAGACGATCGTGGGCATCCTGGAGCGGTACCGGCCCACCACCATCCGCACCCAGGACCCCACCCCCGGCCGCTTCCACGACGCCGCCAAGCGCTACACCGACCACCAGGACCACTTCTACGGCGCCCGGTTCGTGCAGCTGGCCACCGCCCTGTACGCGGAGGGGTTCAAGGACCGGCCGCACTTCGCCGTCCAGAACTACGTCGGCTACTTCAACGGCTCCCTGCCCCGCGCCCTCGACCCCGGCGAGGCCAAGGAGAAGCTGGACATCCTGGACACCTACGCCTGGCTGGACCGGCAGAACCACTGCGGCAGCGAGGCCGGCTGCGGGGACCTCAAGGTCGCCGAGCACCCCTCCGGCAACGGCTGGGCCCAGTCCATCAACTACGCCCGCGGCACCGGCACCAACTGGCTGACCTCGGATGCCGAGCACGGCCTGTGGGCCTTCAAGGTCCTCGACGGCCAGGTCGCCGTGTGGCACCGCAGCGGGCTCATAGGCCGCTGGAGCGGCCCCCGGCTCCTCCCCGGAACCGGGATGGACCAGGGCATATCCACCGTCACCCTGAAGGACGGCCGGATAGCCGCCTTCGGCACCCGCACCTCCTTCGGCGACAAGCCCGCCGACTACCGGCGCGAGGTCGTCTACGCCGTCCAGCAGGCCCCCGGCTCCGAGGAGTTCGGCCCCTGGCAGTCCCTCGGCACCCCCGAGGCCTCCGACGCCGACTGGACCTCCGACATCAGCGCGCCCGCCGTGTCCGTCGACGGCACCGGCGCCCTCGCCGTCTACGTCCGCGACGGCGCCTCCACCCTGCGCGGCCGCGTCCAGCGCCCGGACGGCGCGTGGGGCCCGTGGGAGGCCCACGGCGGCTCCGACCTGCACGGCACCCCGGTCACCGGAACCGACGGCGCCGGGCGGCGGATGGTCTTCGCCGCCACCACCAAGTCGGTGACCGGCTGGCTCCAGCCCGGCCCCGGCGCCCCCCTCGGCCCCGCCACCCCCACCGGGCTCCCCGAGACCACCCTGCCCCTCACCGCCGAGGGCCGCGAGGGCGGCGTGCGGATCTGGTTCCGCAAGCCCGGCTCCGGCAACGTCCGCACCGCCCTGATGACGGACGCGGAAGGCCTGAAGGCGACCGGCCTCACCGACCTCGGCGGGCTCCAGGGCTTCGGCTCGGTGACGGCCAGCGGACACCTCCTCGCCGGCCGCTCGGCGGGCGGGCTGCTCGGCGCGGACGTCGGCGAGGGCCGGCCCTGGGAGCGCTCGCCGCTGATGTTCGAGGGCGCCCCGTCCAGCACGATGACCGGCAAGAACCTGGTCAGCCTGGCGGTGGTGGGCCTCGACGCACGGCTGTACGTCACCTCGTCGGCGGACGAACCCGACGCCTACCTCGCTCCCTGGCAGCCGGTGGGCCCGCGCAACACCACCCCGTAACGCCGTCCCGTCCCGGATCACCCCCACCCCGGGGCATACACCGCACACCGGCTGGACAGACACCATCCGTGCCGGATCACCCCCAAACCCCCACCCCGGGCGCCCTCTTGCCCGCGGCAGGACCGGACGGCGTCCACGATCCGGGCACGGGTCCGCCCCGGGGCCGCGGGCGGTGCATCATCACACCCGGCCGTCTTCGGAGAACACGCGTCACCGGCGAAATCGATGAACCGGTCCGTGAACCAACTTCCCCGTTTTCGCCTCTCAGTGACTGCACAGCGGTTCTTCCCGTCCGGAACGACATCGAGGCGTGACCCATGCCCGTATCCCGCCGCCGCTTCCTCCTCGCGGCCGTCGTGCCCATGCTCACCCTGGGCGCCTCCGGCGTGCTCTCCGTAGCCTCCGGCCAGCAGACGGCGGCCGAGGCCACCCAGGGGAAGGACCCCGCCGCGCTCCTCCCCGCCAGCACCACGTCCGGCACCGTCGTCCAGATCGTCGCGCACCCCGACGACGACCTGTTCTTCATGAACCCCGACCTCAGCCGCTCCCTGCTCGCCGGGCTCACCGTCACCACCGCCTACCTCACCTCCGGCGAGGCCGACGGCCGCAACGAGGCCAACGGCGGCCAGGCCAAGGACCCGAAGCAGCCCGCCGACCGCGCCCGCTACGCGGAGGCCCGGCAGAACGGCATACGCTCCGCCTACGCCCAGATGGCCACCGGAGACCGCACCAGCGCCTGGAAGCGGACCGTCATACCCACCGCCGGCGGCGGCCAGGCCGAGCTCGACGTCCTCGTCGCCCGGCCCCAGGTCAACCTGGTCTGGCTCCAGCTGCGCGAGGCCCGCAACCCGGCCGCCGAGAACCCCGACAGCCTGCGCGGCCTGTGGAACGGCGAGATACCGGCGCTGGGCTCCCAGCTCACCACCGGCACCCCGGTCAAGCAGCCGTTCTCGTACACCAAGGACCAGCTCGTCCAGTCCATATCCGGCATCCTGGAGCGCTACCGCCCGACGACGATACGGATGCAGGACCCGACCCCGAACCGCTACCCGGACACCGGCAAGTACACCGACCACCAGGACCACATGTACGGCGCCCGCTTCGTGCAGGCCGCCACCGCCGCGTACGCCGAACGGGTCGCCGACCGGCCGCGGTTCTCGGTGCAGAACTACCTCGGCTACCACAACGGCAGCCTCCCCCACGCCCTGGACCCGCAGACCGCCGAGACGAAGACCGGCTTCCTCAGGACGTACGCCTGGCAGGACCACGCCGACTACTGCGGCTCCCCCGACGGCTGCGGCGACCGCAAGGTGGCCGGCAGCCCCACCGGCCGCAACTGGGCCCAGTCCCTGCGCTACGCCCGCGCCGACAACTCCTCCTGGCTCACGGAGGGCACCCCGGGCCGGCTCTGGGCCTTCGCCGCCCTCGACGGCCGGATGGCCGTCTGGAACCGCGACCGCTCCGGCACCTGGAGCGGCCCCGCCCTGCTCCCCGGCCCCGGCATCGACTCCGGAGCCACCACCGCCCGCCTCCCCGACGGCCGCGTCGCGGTCCTGGCCACCCGCACGGTCATCGGCACCAGGGCCGCCGACTACCGGCGCGAGGTGGTGTACGCCGTCCAGAGCACCCCCGACGGCCCGTTCGGCCCCTGGCAGTCCCTCGGCACCCCCGAACCGGGCGACGAACCCGGCACCTCCGCCATCAGCGCCCCGGCCGCCGCCGTCGACCGGGCGGGCCGCCTGACCGTCTACGTGCGCGACACCGGGCGCACCCTGCGGGCCCGCGTCCAGCAGCCCTCGGGGGCCTTCACCGACTGGCAGAAACTGGGCGGCGAAGACCTCCAGAGCGACCCGGTGGCCCTCGTGGACTCCGCGGGCCGCCGCCACGTCTACGCCACCACCACCAAGTCCGTCCTGGCCTGGACCCAGCCCGCCCCCGACGCCCCGCTCGCCGGCCCCTACCCCACCGGCCTCCCCGCCACCACGGTTCCCCTCACGGCGGCCCGCGAGGGCGCGGGCGTGCGCCTCTACTTCCGCCGCCCCGACTCGGGCGTGGTCCGCAGCGCCCTGGTCACCGCCGGCCCGGGCGCCCCGCAGGTCTCCAGCGTCTCGGAATCCGGCGGGCGTGCGGGCTACGGCGCGGTCGCCGCGGCGGGCCGCCTCCTGACGGGCCGCGCCGAAACGGGCACGGTCTCCACGACCACCCTGGGCGGCCCCCCTGCCTGGACGGAGTCCCGCATGCTCTTCACGGGCGCCCCCTCAGCGGCCCTCGACGCCACGGGCACCCCCACCACAGCCGCCCTGGGCCTGGACGCCCACCTCCACACCGCCACCCCCCACCCCACCACCCCCACCTGGCACCCGGCCGTCGCACCAGCCCCGGCCACCTGATCCCCCCAACGACAGCGGCCCCGCCCGGACTCCCCGGGACGGGGCCACTCACGCCGTTCCGGCCCTACAGGACCGGCAGGTTCTTGCGGAGTTCGAAGGCGGTGACCTCCGAGCGGTATTCCTCCCACTCCTGCTTCTTGTTGCGCAGGGTCATATCCGCCTCAGCCCGCCAGCCGGACCCGACCATTCTCAGCTCGACCTGTCAGGTGCTCCTAGACGGGCGCTCGGGTCAGGTGCCCGCCGCCACGGCCGTCAGCCAGACGTTCCAGTCGCTCTCGTAGTCCAGCGAGGTGAGGAAGGAACGTGCGGCGGTCCAGTCTCCGGCGCGGTAGTGGCCGAGCACCGTGGCGACATCGGCCGGGTGCCTCTCGATCATGTAACGGGCGGCCAGATAGCCCCAGTTGTAGGTGCGGTTGACGTCGCTGTTGGCGTAGGTGGTGTCGAACAGCGTGCGCAGGGAGTACGTGTGCTTACCGGCCTCGGCCACCGCGCTGGCGTAGGTGGTGCCGCGGTAGGAATACGAGATGTACTCCGCGATGCCCTCACCCCACCACACGGTGGGGGTGGTCTGGCTGGCGCTGAAGTCGCCGTACAGGTCGAAGCGGCCGTCGAGGTAGTGCGTGTACTCGTGGTTGAGGTTCCAGATCTGCCAGCCGGGGCTCACATCCGTGCGCTCGTAACACACGAACCGCGGCTGGTTGCCCGTCTGGGAGGGGTCTCCCTCCAGGTACATCCCGCCGTTGTTGGTGTCAATGCCGTAGATCCTCCCCGCGTAGGCCTTGTAGTCGGCGCTCGAGTTGAAGACATCGACCTCCAGGGTGGTGTTGTAGTCGTTCGCGACCGGCCCCGAGTCGTTGACCACTCCGTGGAAATAGGCGTCCTGGTTGGCCAGGCTCGTGCAGGTCGTCGTCAGTTGATCGGCGGTCATCTCCTGGGCGCGGATCCGCAGCGTGGGGCTGCAGTTGTGGACGATCGGCAGGATGCGCGATTCCAGCTTGCCGCCGGTGGTCCCAGTCGAGCCGGGAGCGCCTTTGGCATTGCCGTGGGCGGGGCGCTGGCCCGGGTCCGCGAAGACGTGGTCCGGCTTGGGTTCGGCCTTTGAGGCCTGGGAGGCCTGGGCGGGAGAGGCTGCGACGGCGGCTATGAACAGGGCGGTGGCGACGGCCATGGCGCGCAAGATTCACTCCTGGGGACGGGGAGCAGTGGGGGCCCTCGGACGGGCCGCGCTGTAAAATGGCACATGTCACATGCTCTTTTCAATGTTTTTGACAGGGACACATCGAATTTCTTTCGCCGTCCCGGCGCAACGCATGCGCCCAGCAGTCGAAGCCCCGTCAGCCTCGGCGAATGACCCAGGACCTCACCGGCGTTGGCACTCGAGGCAGATGTGCCGCAGCGGGGGAAGCGTCGGCCCAGGGCCCGCGGCCGCCTGCGGGCACGCCGGGTGAGTGGGCCGCGCGCTGGAGGAGGCGGCTGCCCTACGAAGCCGCGCTCGCGCTCGCCTGCTCCAGTGACGAGGGGATGCTGCGCGAAGCGCGCGCGGCCTTCGACCGCTGGGCAGCGGCGCGATACGCCCGGCGGAACGGCGTGACGGCGGGCCTCCACCCGTCGACGGGGCGGCCCGCGTGGAGTTCCAGGGGCCCGTGTGCATGGTGCGGGCGGTATGAGCGGCCTTGATGCTGCGGCGGAGTGAGGGTTTGACCAGGTCGCGGAGTTCCGCGGGGGCGGCCGTGCGCCAGGCGAGGAGCTCGCTCGGGTCCAGGCGGCTGCGGGCGAGGGCGATGAGATCTACCGGGCCGCCGGTCCGGCGGCTGACGGCCCACGGACGGCCCAGGAGGGGCAACACGACTCCGGGCCGGCGGCTGAGTGCCGTCGGCCCGGGGGTCCGTGATGCCGGAGTACCGGCGCTGAACTGCGGTTACAGCACCGGGAGGTTCTTGCGGAGTTCGAAGGCCGTGACCTCCGAGCGGTACTCCTCCCACTCCTGCTTCTTGTTGCGGAGGAAGAAGTCGAAGACGTGTTCGCCGAGGGTTTCGGCGACCAGTTCGCTGCGTTCCATCAGGGAGATGGCCTCGCCGAGGTTCTGCGGGAGGGGTTCGATGCCCATCGCGCGGCGTTCCGCGTCGGAGAGGGCCCAGACGTCGTCGTCGGCGCCCGCCGGGAGTTCGTAGCCCTCCTCGATGCCCTTGAGGCCCGCCGCCAGGAGGACGGCGTACGTGAGGTAGGGGTTGGCGCCCGAGTCGATCGAGCGGACCTCGACCCGGGAGGAACCGGTCTTGCCCGGCTTGTACATCGGGACGCGGATCAGGGCCGAGCGGTTGTTGTGGCCCCAGCAGATGTACGAGGGGGCCTCGCCGCCCGAGCCGGCGGTGCGGGAGGAGCCGCCCCAGATGCGCTTGTAGGAGTTGACCCACTGGTTGGTGACCGCCGCCGTCTCCGCGGCGTGGCGCAGGAGGCCCGCGATGAAGGAGCGGCCGACCTTCGAGAGCTGGTACTCGGCGCCCGACTCGTAGAAGGCGTTGCGGTCGCCCTCGAAGAGGGAGAGGTGGGTGTGCATGCCGGAGCCGGGGTACTCCGAGAAGGGCTTCGGCATGAACGTCGCCTGGACGCCCTGTTCGAGGGCGACCTGCTTCATGACCAGGCGGAACGTCATGATGTTGTCGGCCGTGGAGAGGGCGTCGGCGTAGCGGAGGTCGATCTCCTGCTGGCCCGGGGCGCCCTCGTGGTGGCTGAACTCGACCGAGATGCCCATCGATTCGAGCATGGTGATCGCCTGGCGGCGGAAGTCCATGCCGACGTTCTGCGGGGTATGGTCGAAATAGCCGGAATTGTCCGCCGGGACCGGGCGGGTGCCGTCCAGCGGCTTGTCCTTCAGCAGGAAGAACTCGATCTCCGGGTGGGTGTAGAAGGTGAAGCCCAGGTCGGAGGTCTTGGCGAGGATGCGCTTGAGGACGTAGCGCGGGTCCGCGAAGGACGGGGAACCGTCCGGCATCAGGATGTCGCAGAACATCCGGGCGGTCCCGGGGGCCTCGGCGCGCCACGGCAGTATCTGGAACGTGCCCGGGTCCGGCTTGGCGATCATGTCGGACTCGTAGACGCGGGCGAAGCCCTCGATCGCGGAGCCGTCGAAGCCGATGCCCTCGTCGAAGGCCTGCTCCAGCTCGGCGGGGGCGACCGCGACGGACTTCAGGAAGCCCAGCACGTCGGTGAACCACAGGCGCACGAAGCGGATGTCGCGCTCCTCGAGCGTCCGGAGGACGAATTCCTGCTGCTTGTCCATGCCTTCATCCTCGCAGTTCAGACGATCTGTGCACCACCGACCCGGAGGACCGGCGGCACAGCCGGGGCCCGTCCAGTATCCCTAGTGGTGGTTTCCGCCACATTACGCACCCCCCAAGGCCGATGACACCCCCGCTCTGACCTCGGGCCCGTCATGAGCATTACCATCTGCGGCCATGGGGGGCTGGGAGCACACGCGGAGCGGGCGTCACGGGCGTCCCGCCCGTCGCCGCGCCCTCCTGCTGCTGCTCGCCCTGGGCGTGGCGGCCGGGATGGGGTTCCTGTGCGTGCGGGGCGGGGCTGCCGCGCGGGGCGCCGCGGGCCCGGAAGGGCCCGTACGGGTGTACGTCGCACACGGCGCGCACGGCCCCTCCGGGGAGCGGGCCGCCTGCGTGTCCCCCTACGAGCCGCCCGGCTGCTCCCCCCTCTCCCACGTGACCCCCGCCGTGCTGCCGGCCCCGCCGCCCGCCCTCCCCGCGGCGCGGCCCGGCCCGGCGCCCCGCGCCCTCGCGGCGGCCACGGGCCCGGTACGGCCGCCGGGGACCCTCGCGCGCGCCCCCGACCTGTACGCCCTGCAAGTGCTGCGGACCTGACGGTTGCGGCGCCGTACACGAGACCACCGGCACCACCCCCACACCCCCCTCAGCAGAAGGAACCAGGGCACATGGCCAGCAGGACGTCCGACAATAACTCCCGCCAGAACCGCATAGCCGAGATGCGCCGCGCCGAGAAGGCGCGCGACCGGCGCAACAAGATCATCGCGATCAGCATCTCCACGGCGGTCGTCGCCGGCCTCATCGGCTTCGGCTCGTGGGTGATCATCGAGCAGAAGCAGAAGGACAAGGACGCGGTCGCGGCCCGCAAGGCGCCGGTCGACGGCGAGAAGACCTGGGACGCGAAGAAGCTCGGCCGCAACCACGTCGAGACCCCGGTCAAGTACGAGATGAACCCGCCGGTCGGCGGCGACCACAA
This sequence comes from Streptomyces sp. 3211.6, assembly GCF_003634815.1. Classification (NCBI taxonomy): domain Bacteria; kingdom Bacillati; phylum Actinomycetota; class Actinomycetes; order Kitasatosporales; family Streptomycetaceae; genus Streptomyces; species Streptomyces sp. 3211.6. The sequence goes on from NZ_RBXC01000001.1 coordinate 2,567,937, forward strand.
CCCCCGCTGGATGAACTGCGACGGCGACGTCTACAAGAACCCGATCCCCGAGGTGAACGCCGTGCACTCGCTGGAGCACGGCGCGGTCTGGGTCACGTACAACGAGAAGGCCGCCAAGGCGGACGTCGACGCGCTGGCCGGGAAGGTCGGCAAGACCCCCTACACCCTGATGAGCCCCGACAAGGAGCAGGCGGGCACGATCATGCTCAGCGCCTGGGGCAAGCAGCTGACCGTGGACAAGGCGGACGACCCCCGGGTGGCGCAGTTCTTCACCAAGTACGTGCAGGGCCCGCAGACCCCCGAGCCGGGCGCGGCCTGCACCAACGGGCTGGGCGAGAAGTGACCCGCAGCCGTACGAACCGTACGTACTGGGCGGCGGGCGCGGCGGTGGTGCTGGCCGCGCTGTTCGCGGCGGGGGCCACCTTCGCCACGGCGGACGGCTCGGGCTCCGGGGACGCGGGCGGCTCCGCCGCCCCGGGCACGCCGGCCCTGTACTCCCCCGACGCGGGGTTCGCGCGGGACATGGCGGTGCACCACCAGCAGGCGGTGGAGATGTCCTTCATCGTGCGCGACCGTACCCAGGACGAGCCGGTCCGCGGGCTGGCGTACGACATCGCCAACACGCAGGCCAACCAGCGGGGCATGCTGCTGGGCTGGCTGGACCTGTGGGGGCTGCCGAAGGTGGTGGCTGACGAGCCGCCGATGTCGTGGATGGAGATGGGGTCCTCGGGCTCGACGGGATCCATGGGGTCCATGGGGCCGATGGATTCGATGGGCCCGATGGATTCGGGGCATTCGACGGGGTCCGCGGGGGCTTCGGGGGGCCATGCGGGGCACGGCGGGCAGGTCACTAAGCCCGGAGCGCTCATGCCCGGAATGGCCACCAAGGAGGAGCTCGACCGGCTGCGCGGCAGCAGCGGCCGGGACGCCGAGGTGCTCTACCTCCAGCTGATGACCGAGCACCACAAGGGCGGCGTCGCCATGGCCCAGGGCTGCGCCAAGCAGTGCCGGACCCCGGCGGAACGGGCGCTGGCCCAGGGGATGGTCGAAGCGCAGCAGTCGGAGATGAAGCTGATGGCGGACATGCTCAAGGAGCGGGGGGCCGCGCCGCGGTCGTGAGGGGGCGGCTCGGCGGGAGCGGGGCCGTCGCGTGGCGGACCGCCCGTGCCAGCTGGTGCGGGCGGTCCAGCATGACCAGGTGGCCGGCCGGCTCGGCCACCTCGAAGCGGGCGCCGAGCCGGTCCGCGAGGGCCGCCTGCCGGGCGAGCCAGCGCCGGTCGGCCCGGCCGTGGCCGCCGCCGTGCGCGACAAGGACGGTGGCGGGGGCCGGCAGGGGGTGGCGGGCCCGCAGGGCGAGGAGTTCGGCGGCGGTGTCCGGGTAGCGGGAGTTCTCCAGGAGGATGCCCTGCCAGACCCGGCCGGTGCGGTAGCAGCGGCGTACGAGGTCCCGCGCGGCCGGGTCGGCGGCCCGGCTCCCCGCACGGGAGGCCCGTACGGCGGCCCGCCGGGCGGCCGGTCCCAGTGCCGCGGGGAGCCCGGCGGCGGTGAGGGCACGGCCCAGGGCGCGGGCGGCGCCGGTGCGCAGCGCGGTCGGCAGGAGCGTACGGGGGGCCTCCTCGACGCTGGAGTCGACCAGGACCAGGGCGGCGGTGCGCTCGGGGTGGAGGCGGGCGAAGGCTTCGGCGTGGAACCCGGCGAGGGAGTGTCCGACGACGGTGACGGGCTCGGTGACGCCGAGTGCGTCCAGCAGGCCGGCGATGCGGCGGGCCTCGCCGGCGGCGGTCGGCGGGGCGGTGGCCGGGGCGCTGAGGCCGTGGCCGGGGCGGTCGAAGCGGATGACGGTCCGTCCGGCGGCCACGAGCAGCGCGGCGGCCTCGTCCCAGTCGAACCAGGCCATGGCGAGCCCGGCGCTGAGCACGACGGGCGGGCCCTCACGGCCCTCCCCCTCGACGAGGGTGTGCAGGGCGGTTCCGTCCACCCGGACGAAGCGGCCCGGAACGTGCGGCGGGGTCATGTGCGGCGCTCCTGGTGGACGGAGTACGCCAGGAGGCCGAGCCAGAGCGCGACGAGCAGGACCTGGAGCCGCTGCCCGGCGCCCAGGGCCCAGGTGCCGTGCCCGGCGGTGAACAGGGAGATGGCGGTCAGGGTCCAGGCGGTGGCGAGCAGTTCCAGGACGACGAGGGCGGGGCCGTAGCGGGCGAGGGGGGCGAGCCGGCCGTAGCGGCGGGCGGCGACGGTGAGGGCCACGGTCCCGACGAGGGCGCCGGTCATGGCGAGGCTGCTGCTGATGGCGTGGGCCTGGTGGGTGGCCGGGACCAGGCCGGCGGTCTCGCGGGCGGCGCACTCGGGGTCGGCGGTGGGCCGGCAGCTGAGCGGCAGCCAGGCGTCGGCGGCGGTGGCCGCGCCGAAGAGGGTGACTCCGGCCCAGCCGGCGACCGTCCAGGGGCGGCGGGCCGCGGGGTCCTGGGCGGGGCGGAGGAGTCGGACGAGGGCGAGGAGCCCGCCGAGGAGGACGAGCAGGCCCGCGGTGAAGTCGGTGGCCCGGAAGAGGCCGCCGAGGGGCTGGTCCTGGGCGGCGAGCTCGCTGACGTACGTCTCGATGGGGTTGAGGCCGGTGGAGAGGACGACTTCGAGCACCCAGGCGGTGTAGGCGGCCGCGCCGAGGCCGATGAGGCCGACGACGGACCCGGTACCGGGGGCGCTGCCGCGGTGGACGTCGGTGTCGGGGGCGGGGGCGGCTGGTGTACCCATGGGTGAATGATCCTCAGCAGATCGGGCATGGACGCGCGGCGCCCCGCGCGGCGGCGCTGCCGGGGATCGCCGGGGGCCGTCCGGCGCAGTCCCTCACCATGCAGAACGAGGCCGCGGGCCGCCGCGTTCCCCGTCGACCCGCGCAGAATCCGACAGACCATCCGATTTCCGTCGCCGGGGGAGGCCGGGAGGCCAATGCGGTTGGAGGGGACGGGCCGTCATGACAGGCTGCCCGCATCTCCGTACGCCGCTCTTCGCAAGGACGCCGCCAGGTATGAGCACGCCGCCGACCCCGCCCCACAGCCCGTCCGGCCCGCCGACCGAACCTGAGGGAACGCCGATACCCGAGGGGGCCGCCCCCTCGGGTGCGACGCCCCCGACGCCGGCGCACCCCGCGCAGCCCGTTGCGGCGGACCCGGCCGCGGAGGCCCCGACGGCCCCCGGGAGCACCACCGACAGCGCCGCGGCAGGGGAGCCCGCGCCGCAGGCCCCGTCGGCTCCGGCCGCGGATGCCGCGGAGACCGCCCGCCTGCCGCTGGACAAGCCCGCAGCCGCCCCGGCGGAAAGCCAGCCCACCTCGCCGGAAGACCTCGCAGAAACCGCCCGGCTCTCGCTCGACAAGCCCACCACCCCGACTGAGACCCAGCCCGCCCCGCCCGAAGACCTCGCCGAAACCGCCCGCCTGTCGCTCGACAAGCCCGCCACCCCGACTGAGACCCAGCCCGCCCCGCCCGAAGACGTCGCCGAAACCGCCCCCCTGTCGCTCGACAAGCCCACCACCCCGACCGAGACCCAGCCCGCCCCGCCCGAGGACCTCGCCGAAACCGCCCGCCTGTCGCTCGACAAGCCCACCACCCCGACCGAGGCGCAGGCTTCGCCGGTCGATGTCGGCGAGACCGCCCGGCTGCCCGAGGGCGCCGGGATCCCGCCCACCCCGCCCGCGCAGCAGCACGCCGCGGTGCCCCCCGCCGCCCCGCAGCAGCCGGCCCCCGGCGTCGCGGCGCCGGCGGGGCAGGACCCGTGGGCGACGCCCGCCCCGGGGGCCTTCGCCGCGCCCGGTGCCGCCCCGGGGCCCTTCGCCGCGCCCGCCGCCCCGCCGGCCGGCCCCGCGTACGGCGCACCCGGCGGGTCCTGGGGGCCGCCCCCGCAGGGCGGGTACCCGGGATACCCGGGGAATCCCGGCTACCCCGGCTACCCCGGGCAGCCGGGGGCGGCCGGGTACTACCCGGCCCCGCAGCCGCAGACCAACGGGCTGGCCGTCGCCGGGCTCGTGCTCGGGCTGCTCGCCGTCCTCCTCGGGATCATCCCGTTCCTCTTCTGGCTCGGCGCCCTGCTCGCCCTCATCGGGATCGGGCTCTCCGGCGGCGGCGTGGCCCGCGCCCGCAGGGGTGCCGGGCGCAGGACGATGTCCGTGGTCGGCGCCGTCCTCGGCGTCGTCGGCCTCGGCGCCTCCGTCGGCGGCTGGTTCCTGACCACCCTGATCCTCGACAAGGCCCACGACCGCATCTCCCACCAACGGCTGCACGACCCCGAATGGGGCGAGGACCCGGAGGACTGGGAGGACGAGCCCTTCCCCACCCCCTCCGTCCCGCGCTTCTCGGCGCCCCCCAAGACCCCCTCGGGCCCCGGCTTCACCACTCCGGTCCCCTTCGGCCGGACCGTGGCGTACCCCAACGGCCTCAAGGTGACCCTGGCGCCCCCGCGCAGGTACGACAGCAAGGCCACGTGGATGGAGGTGGGCAACGCGGTGGAGGTGTCCTTCACCATCACCAACAACACCGACAAGCCCCACAACGTCATCTACGCCATGCCCGCCGTGAAGGACGACAAGGGCGGCTCCGCCAAGCTCGTCTTCGACGGCGACACCCCGAAGCGGATCGAGGGCGTGATCCAGCCCGGCCAGTCCGCGACCGGCGTCGCCGCCTTCGAGGTCCCCGAGGGGACGAAGAGCATCAGCGCGGAGTTCTCCCCCGGCATCCTGATGGCCCCGGCGAAGTTCAGCGGCCCCGTCGGATAGGGGCGAAACGGCCCGGGCCCAGGACATCGCGTCAGAAAGACGATTACACTGGGCCCGTGCCTCAACTTCGCCTCGCGCTGAACCAGATCGACTCGCACGTCGGCGACATCGCCGCCAACGCCGACTCGGTCGTGCACTGGACCCGGCACTCCGCCGAGCAGGGCGCCCACCTCGTGGCGTTCCCCGAAATGACGCTGACCGGGTACCCCGTCGAGGACCTCGCCCTGCGCGGGTCCTTCGTCGACGCCTCCCGCACCGCACTGGCCGGCCTCGCCCGGCGCCTCGCGGACGAGGGCTTCGGCGAGCTCCCCGTGATCGTCGGCTACCTCGACCGCTCCGAGCGGGCCACCGACCGGCTCGGCCGGCCCGCCGGCTCCCCGGAGAACGCGGCCGCCGTGCTGCACCGCGGCGAGGTCGTCCTGCGCTTCGCCAAGCACCACCTCCCCAACTACGGGGTCTTCGACGAGTTCCGCTACTTCGTGCCCGGCGACACCCAGCCCGTGATCCGGGTGCGCGGGGTCGACGTGGCGCTGGCGATCTGCGAGGACCTCTGGCAGGAGGGCGGCCGCGTGCCCGCCACCCGCTCCGCCGGGGCCGGGCTGCTGATCTCGGTCAACGCCTCCCCCTACGAGCGCAACAAGGACGACGTCCGCCTGGAACTGGTCCGCAAGCGGGCCCAGGAGGCCGGCTGCACCCTGGCCTACCTGGCGATGATCGGCGGCCAGGACGAGCTGGTCTTCGACGGGGACTCGATCGTCGTGGACGCCTCGGGCGAGGTCGTCGTGCGGGCCCCGCAGTTCTCCGAGGGCTGCGTCCTGGTCGACCTGGACCTCCCGGCCGCGCGGCCCGACGCCCCCGAGGGCGTCGTGGACGACGGCCTGCGCATCGACCGCGTCGTCCTCTCCGAGGAGCCGGTGGAGCCGTACGAGCCGGTCGTGACCGGCGGCTACGCCGAACGCCTGGACGACGACGAGGAGGTGTACGACGCGCTGGTCGTGGGCCTGCGGGCGTACGTGAAGAAGAACGGCTTCCGCTCCGTCCTGATCGGTCTGTCCGGCGGCATCGACTCGGCCCTCGTCGCCGTCCTCGCCTGCGACGCGATCGGCGCGCAGAACGTGTACGGGGTGTCGATGCCCTCGAAGTACTCCTCGGAGCACTCCCGGGGCGACGCCGCCGCCCTGGCCGAGCGGACCGGCCTGAACTTCCGGACCGTCTCGATCGAGCCGATGTTCGACGCCTACATGGGTGCGCTGGGCCTGACCGGGCTGGCCGAGGAGAACCTCCAGTCCCGGCTGCGCGGCACGCTGCTGATGGCGCTGTCCAACCAGGAGGGCCACATCGTGCTGGCCCCGGGCAACAAGTCGGAGCTGGCCGTGGGCTACTCCACCCTCTACGGGGACTCCGTCGGCGCGTACGGGCCGATCAAGGACCTCTACAAGACGGACGTCTTCCGGCTCGCCCGGTACCGCAACCGGGCCGCGGCCGAGCGGGGCGAGACCCCGCCGATCCCGGAGAACTCGATCGTGAAGCCGCCGAGCGCCGAGCTGCGCCCGGGGCAGGTGGACACGGACTCGCTGCCGGACTACCCGGTGCTCGACGCGATCCTGGAGCTGTACGTGGACCGCGACCAGGGGCTGGAGGCGATCGTGGCGGCCGGCTTCGACCGGGGGCTGGTGGCGAAGACCATCCGGATGGTCGACGCCGCCGAGTACAAGCGGCGCCAGTACCCGCCGGGTACGAAGATCTCCGCGAAGGGCTTCGGGAAGGACCGCCGGCTGCCGATCACGAACGGCTGGCGCGAGCACCCGTAGGACGGGGGCAACGGGAAGGGCCTTGGGAACCGCCGGTGCGGCGGTTCCCAGGGCCCCTTCCCTTCCCCGACCTCCGCTCCGCGCTACTTGCGGACGGTGAGCCGCGCCGCGACCGGGAGGTGGTCGCTGCCCGTGCGCGGCAGGGTCCAGGAGGCCTCCGGCTTCACCCCGCGGACCATGATCTGGTCGATGCGGGCCATCGGGAACTGGGCGGGCCAGCTGAACCCGAAGCCGTTGCCGGCCGCGCCCTGGGTGGAGCGCATCTGCGAGGTGACCTCGGAGAGGGAGCGGTCGTTCATCGTGCCGTTGAGGTCACCGAGCAGGACGACGTTCTTCAGCGGTTCCGCGGCGAGGGCCGCGCCCAGGGCGTCGGCGCTGTTGTCGCGCTGGTTGGCGGTGAACCCGGCATTGAGCTTGACGCGGACCGACGGCAGGTGGGCGACGTAGACGCCGAGCTCGCCGAAGGGGCCGGCGGCGGTGGTGCGCATGGCCCGGGTCCAGCCCAGCCGGATGTCCACGGGCTTGCTGGAGGTCAGCGGGTACTTGCTCCACACACCGACCGTGCCCTCGACCGCGTGGTACTTGTACGTCCCGGCGAGGACTTCCTCGTAGACGGGGACGGCGCCGGCCTTGAGCTCGGTGAGGGCCAGGATGTCGGCCCCGGACTTGGCGACCGACCGGGCGGTGCCGCGCGGGTCGGCGTTGTCGGCGTCGACGTTGTGGGTGGCGACCGTCAGGTTGCCGCCCGGGCCGGACTTGTCGCTGATCAGGCCGCCGAACAGGTTCACCCAGACCGCGGCCGTCAGCAGTATCGCGATCAGGGCCGTGGCGGACCTGCGGACCACCGCGATGGCCAGCAGGACCGGCACGAACACGCCCAGCCAGGGCAGGAAGCTCTCGGTGAGGCTGCCGAGGTTGCCCACGTCGTTGGGCAGCTCGGCGTGGAAGACCATGATCCCGGAGATCAGCAGGGAGAAGGCGGCGGTGACGATGCCGCGCTTCCAGATGCCGGGGTCGCGGCGCAGCTCTTCCAGTTTGCGGCGCAGCGCGGCCCATCGGCGTCGCAGACCGGATCCGGAGGGCCCGGGCTCGGAGCCGCCGTTCCCCGTCTCCGTCATGTACGCCTGTGCCATGCCATGTCCTCGCTGCCGTGCTCGCGCTCCGTCCCCGCCCCTTGACCCTAGGCGATGACGAGAGCCTTACGTGTCGCCCTTCACGGACGTACGACCGGGAGGACGAACGGCCGTGCGGCCGGGGTTCCGCTTGTCACGAAACGCGCACATTGGCTCCCGCGCGCCTGGAGCCCGGCCAGGAGTGTGACGGACCGGTCACTGCGCCGCGGCTGCGGCACTTCCGTCCATGCCCGCGGGAGTGCCACCATGGTGGGTGAGTCCGGGGACGCCGTGAGGGCGCCTCGAGATGACACAAGGAGCAGTTGCAATGACGCATGCCGTTTCGCCTGCCCGCGAAGCCGCCTCCCCCACCCTGTACGGAGGCACGGGCACCCGGCGGATCACCGTCCGCGACCTCACCCTCGCCAAGGAGCGCGGCGAGAAGTGGCCGATGCTCACCGCCTACGACGCCATGACGGCGTCCGTGTTCGACGAGGCGGGCATCCCCGTCATCCTCGTCGGCGACTCGATGGGCAACTGTCACCTCGGCTACGACACCACCGTCCCGGTGACGATGGACGAGATGACGATGCTGTCGGCGGCCGTCGTACGGGGCACCAGCCGGGCCCTGGTCGTCGGCGACCTGCCGTTCGGTTCCTACCAGGAAGGCGCCGTGCAGGCGCTGCGCAGCGCGACCCGGCTGGTCAAGGAGGCCGGGGTCCAGGCGGTCAAGCTGGAGGGCGGCGAGCGCTCGCTGCACCAGACGGAACTGCTCGTCCAGTCCGGCATCCCGGTCATGTCCCACCTGGGCCTGACCCCGCAGTCCGTGAACGCGATGGGCTACCGGGTGCAGGGCCGGGGCGACGAGGCCGCGCACCAGCTGCTGCGCGACGCGAAGGCGGCCCAGGACGCGGGCGCCTTCGCGGTGGTCCTGGAGCTGGTCCCGGCCGAGCTGGCCGCGGAGGTCACCCGGTCCCTGCACATCCCGACCGTCGGCATCGGGGCGGGTTCGGAGTGCGACGCGCAGGTGCTGGTGTGGACCGACATGATGGGCCTGACCGGCGGGAAGATGCCGCGGTTCGTCAAGCAGTACGCGAACCTGCGGGCGACCATGGGCGACGCGGCGAAGGCCTTCGCCGAGGACGTGGTCGGCGGCACGTTCCCCCAGCCGGAGCACGCCTTCCACTAGGACCGCTGACGCGGTGACGGTCCGCTGACGCGGCGATCCGCGGAACGGACCGATCCGCGGAACGAACGGTTCCACTGACGGCCCGCCGACAGCCCTCTTCCGGGATGCCGGCGGGCCGTCGGCCGTCTGTCGGCGGTCTGTCGGAGCGTTGTCGGTGGCGGCTGGTCCCATGGGGGACATGACGCGAAACGACAAGAATCCCCACGCCGTCGAAGTGCGGGGGCTGGTGAAGCACTACGGCGACACGAAGGCCCTGGACGGGGTCGACCTCTTCGTCCGCGAGGGCACCGTGCTCGGTGTCCTCGGTCCCAACGGCGCGGGCAAGACCACCCTGGTCCGCTGCCTGTCCACCCTGATCGTCCCCGACTCCGGCACGGCGACGGTCGCGGGCTACGACGTGGTCCGCCAGCCGCGGCAGCTGCGCCGCACCATAGGCCTGACCGGCCAGTACGCCTCGGTCGACGAGAAGCTCTCCGGCTGGGAGAACCTCTACATGATCGGCCGGCTGCTGGACCTGTCCCGCAAGGAGGCCCGGTCCCGGGCCGACGACCTGCTGGAGCGGTTCTCGCTCACCGAGGCCGCCAAGAAGGCCGCGATGCACTACTCCGGCGGTATGCGCCGCCGGCTCGACCTGGCCGCGTCGATGATCGGCCGCCCGGCCGTCCTGTACCTGGACGAGCCGACCACGGGTCTGGACCCCCGCACGCGCAACGAGGTGTGGGACGAGGTGCAGCGGATGGTCGCCGAGGGGGCCACCGTCCTGCTCACCACCCAGTACATGGAGGAGGCCGAGCAGCTCGCGAGCGAGCTGACGGTCATCGACCGCGGCAAGGTCATCGCCAACGGCAAGGTCGACGAGCTGAAGGCGCGCGTCGGCGGCCGGACCCTGCGGATCCGCCCGGCGGCCTCCGCCGACCTGCCGGACATGGCCCGCGCCCTGTCCGAGGCCGGTCTGGACGGGGTGTCCGGCGCCCAGGCCGTCCCGGACGAGGGCGTGCTCCTCGTCCCGATCCTGAGCGACGAGCAGCTGACCGCCGTCGTCGGCCTGCTGGCCGGCCGCGGGTACGCGATCGCCGACCTCGGCACCTACCTGCCCAGCCTCGACGAGGTGTTCCTGTCCATCACCGGACAGCGGCCCGCCCCGTCCGAGGAGTCCGTTCCCACCGAGAAGACCGAGAAGACCGAGGAGGTCGCGGCATGAGCACCGTCACCACCACCAAGCCCGCGGCCCCCCGGGCGGCCGCGGCGGCTCCGTCCGAGGACGGCCGGATCGGCCTGCGGGGCAACCTGCGGCACATCGGCGCCCTGGTGCGCCGCAACGCCCTGCAGATCAAGCAGGACCCCGAGTCGATGTTCGACGTCCTGTTCATGCCGGTCATCTTCACGCTGCTGTTCGTGTTCGTCTTCGGCGGCGCGATCTCCGGCAAGGGCAACCAGGGCGAGTACGTCAACTACGTGGTCCCGGGCCTGATGGCGATGATGGGCATGAACATCGCCATGGGCGTCGGCACCGGCGTCAACGACGACTTCAAGAAGGGCGTGATGGACCGGTTCCGGTCCATGCCGATCGCCCGGTCCTCGGTCCTCATCGCGAAGATCGTGGTCGAGCTCGGCCGGATGATGGTCGCCATCGCGATCCTGCTCGCCGTGGGCTTCATCCTGGGCCTGTCCATCAAGTCCTCGGTGCTGGACCTGTTCCTCGCCATCGGGCTGTCCGCCGTCTTCGGTGCCTCCCTGATGTGGATCTTCATCCTGCTGGGTCTGACCATGAAGACCGCGCAGGCCGTCCAGGGCATGGCGATGCTCGTCCTGATGCCGCTGCAGTTCGGCAGCTCGATCTTCGCCCCGCCGACCACCATGCCCGGCTGGCTGCAGAACTTCACCGACGTCAACCCGCTGTCCAACCTGGCCGACGCGGCCCGCGGCCTGATCAACGGCACCCCGCTGGGCAACTCCGTGTGGATCACGCTGGCGTGGTCGGTGGGCATCACCGCCGTCACCATGCCGATCGCGGTCCGCAAGTTCCGCCAGAAGACCTGATCCGGGGGGCCGGTCCGTTCCGGATCGCGTCCCGGACGGCCCGGCGCGCACGGGGGCGGGTCAGAAGAGGGCGGCGGCCTCCTCCACCGTGAGGCCGCCGCCTTCGGCGTGCGCACGCTCGTACGCCTCGTCGCCGAGCTCCGCCCGTGCCAGTTCCCGGGCGCGGGCGGCGTCCTCGCGTTCCGCGGTGACCGGGACGTGCCGGGGCGGCAGGTTCGCGTGGTAGGCGCCGACCAGCCGCGCCGCCTCGTAGGCCCGCCGCCGCCCGCCGAGCGAGGCGAGGGAGACGGCCGCCGTCACGAGGAACACGGCGGGCAGCTCCGGGGCGACCATCGCCGCGAGCGGGTGGCGCACGGCCCGCTGGGCGTCCCGGATCCGGTCCAGGGCGTCCTCGTACTTGCCGTCCCGGTTGTCCAGCCAGGCCGTCGTCGCGCGCAGGAACGCGTCGAAGACGGCGAACGCGCCGAGGGCGAACTCCTCGCGCAGGACGTCGATCTGGGCGCGGGCCTCGGGGATCCGGCCGGTGCGGCCGAGGAGTCCGGCGTAGAACATCCGGGCGGCGGGCATGGCCTCGTTGCCGAACCGCTGCTCGGTGGAGGTGATCTCGCCGAGGATCTTCTCGGCCTCCTCCAGCCGGCCGTTCTCGATGAGGGTCCCGGCCATCCGCACGCGCAGCACCGTCACCTGGGCCCGGGCGCCGAGCCGTTCGGCGTAGGCGATGGCTTCGAGGTAGTCCTGGCAGGCGAGTTCGTACGCGCCGCTCTTCTCCCGGGACTCGGCGCGGGCGGACAGCGCTTCGGCGCAGCCCCAGTCGTCCCCGAGCGCACGGAAGAGGGCGAGGCTCTCGTCGGCGTCGCGGGAGGCGTCGCCGGCCCAGTCGGCGCGGTTGGCGAGGATGTTGGCCCGCAGTTGGAGGGCGGAGGCCAGCTCCCAGCCGTAGCCGGGGCCGAGGGCGCGGGCGGCGGTGACGGTCTCGTCGACGACCCGCTTCATCAGCCCGGGCTCCCCCGCGATCATGACGGCGTAGATCCACAGGGAGCCCGGGGTCCGGCAGGTCTGCGGGAGGCCGGGCCGGTAGGTGGCGAGGATTCCCTCCACCTCGGCGCGCACCTCCGGACTGTCCCAGGTGGTGGCCGTGTGGTCGCGGGAGGACAGGCGCACCAGGTGCACGGCGCGCCAGGCCTCGGCGAGGACCTCGCCGGAGTAGGGCGGGGGCGAGTCGAGGAGCCGCTCGTGGACCGGCTCGGCCGGGACGTGGGGCGGCGCGAAGGGGTCGGGGCCCAGTGCGGCGGCGGCCTCGGTCCAGTGCCGTATCTCGGCACGCAGGTCCTGCATGTGCCAGTACCAGCCCAGGGCGTGGACCAGGCACAGGACCTCGCCGACGTCGCGGGTGGCGAGGGCGCGGCGCAGGGCGGTGCGGAGGTTCTCGTACTCGGTGGCGATGCGGTCGGCGGCCGCGCGCTGGCCGTGGCCGCGCAGCAGGGGCTCGGTGGTGCGGGCGAGTTCGCGGTAGTGGACGAGGTGGCGCCGCCCGGTCTCCTCGCGGTCGGCCTCCTCCAGCCGCTCGGCGGCGTATTCGGCGACGGTCTCCAGAAGCCGGTAGCGCATGTCGCCGGCCGGGCCGGGGGCGGCGACGACGAGGGACTTGTCGACCAGCGCCGCCATGACGTCGGCGACGTCGAGCCCGCTGTCGTCCGCGCAGACGGCCTCGGCGGCCTCCAGGTCGCAGCCGCCGGCGAAGACGGACAGCCGGCGCAGGACGGCCCGTTCGGCCCCGTCCAGCAGGTCCCAGGACCAGTCGACGACGGCACGGAGGGTCTGCTGGCGGGGCAGCACGGTCCGGGCACCGCCGGTGAGCAGCCGGAAGCGGTCGTCGAGGCGGTCGGCGATCTGGCGGGGGGTGAGCAGGCGCAGCCGGGCGGCGGCCAGTTCGATGGCGAGGGGCAGCCCGTCGAGGCGGCGGCAGATCTCGGCGGCGGCCTCCGGGTCGTCGGCGACCCGGAACCCGGGCTTCGCGGCGGCCCCGCGGTCGTCCAGCAGCCGCAGCGCGACGGGGTCGGGCAGGGGCTCGACGGGCCGCAGCAACTCCCCCGGCACCCCGAGCGGTTCCCGGCTGGTGGCGAGGATCCGCACGCCGGGGCACTGGGTGAGGACGCGTTCGGCGAGTTCGGCGGCGGCCCCGATCACGTGCTCGCAGTTGTCCAGGAGCAGCAGGAGCCGGCGGCGGGAGCAGTGCTCTGCGAGCCGGTCGAGGGGGTTGTCGCCGGTCCGTTCGGTGAGCGCGCGCAGTTCCTCGGCGGCGCCGCCGCGCAGCTTGGTCTCGCGGGCGCCGAGGGCGGTGAGGGCGGCCTCGGCCACGTCTTCGGGGTCGTCGACGGGGGCGAGCTCCACGAGCCACACCCCGTCGGGCCAGTCGCCGGCGGGGTGCGCCTCGGCTGCCTCCTGCGACAGCCGCGTCTTGCCGGCCCCGCCGGGCCCGAGCAGGGTGACGAGCCGGGCCCGGCCGAGGTCGCCCCCGATGGCCCGGATGTCCTCCTCCCGCCCGACGAAGGTGGTCAGCCGGGCCCGCAGGTTCCCGGGGGCGGGGGCGGGGCCAGGGCCGCCGACGGCGGGGGCGCCGCCCGGGTGGTGGCCGGGCGGGGTTCCGGGACCGGCGGACGCGGCCTCCGCGGGGGCCGGCCAGGCCGCGGCTCCGGCGGACGCCGGCCCGGCCCCGGCCGGGGCCGGGCCGGGGTGGGACACGGCGGGAGTGCCCGGGTGGGAGCCGGGTGCCGGGGCGGGGGCCGGGGGCTGTGGGGTGGGCCATGCCGGGGTGGCGGGGGCGGGCGGGCGCGGTTCCGGGGCGGGGGTGCCCGAGAGGAGTTCCGTGTGCAGGGTGCGCAGGGCCGGGCCCGGGTCGGTGCCCAGGCGGGTGGACAGGTCCCGGCGGACCGTCTCGTAGGCGGCCAGGGCCTCCGCGGGGCGGCCCACTGCGCGGAGGGCCCGGATGCGGAGGGACTGCAGGGACTCGTCCAGGGGGTGGCGGGCGCACAGTTCGGTCAGCTCCGGCAGGGCCTGTTCCGCTTCGCCCAGGGCCAGCGCCGCGCCCAGCCGGCCCCGGCGCGCGTCCATCCGTACGGCCTCCCAGCGGGCGGACTCGGCCGCCGGATCGGGGAGGGAGGCCAGCGCCGGGCCCCGCCACAGGGCGAGCGCCTCGTCGTACAGGGCCGCCGCCCGGGCGGGGTCGCCCACGGCCGCGGCGGAGCGCACGAGCCCTTCGAAGCGGTACAGGTCGACGTCGTCCCGTCCGGCGTCCAGCCGGTAGCCGCCCTCCGCGGAGCGCACGGCCTCGTGCCCCAGGGCCCGCCGCAGCCGGGCCACCAGCGCCTGGAGCGCGGCGACGGCGTCGGCCGGCGGGTCGCCGTCCCACACCTCGGCGACCAGCAGCGCGGCGGGCACGGTCCGGCCGGGGCGCAGCGCGAGCGCGGTCAGGAGCGCGCGCAGGCGCGCTCCGCCGACGGCGACGGGGGTCCCGTCGTCGCGGATGGCCTGGGCGGTGCCGAGAATCGCGTAACGCACCGGCCCATTGTCCCCGGCCCCCGGGCCCCCACGGGCCACGAGCCCGGGATAGGTTTCGCCGCATGGTTCACCAGGGCGGCCGCGGCGAGCGGCGTATCAGTTCCGTTTTCCTCGGCATCGTCGCCGTCATGGCGGTCACCGGCTGGGCGGTGTGGACGGGATACGCGACGAGCCCGGGGCTCGCGGTGTTCCTCTTCGTCACCTCGGCCTGGGTGGTGTCCCTGTGCCTGCACGAGTACGCGCACGCCCGCACCGCCCTGCACGGCGGGGACTTCACCGTCGGCGCCAAGGGCTACCTCACCCTGAACCCGCTGAAGTACACGCACGCCCTGCTCAGCATCGTGCTGCCGGTGGTCTTCGTGATCCTGGGCGGGCTGGGTCTGCCCGGCGGGGCCGTGTACATCGAGCGGGACCGGATCCGGGGCCGCTGGCGGCACAGCCTGGTCTCGGCGGCGGGGCCGCTGACGAACGTGGCCTTCGCGGTCGTCTGCACCGCGCCGTTCTGGCTGGACGCCCTGGACGGGGTGCCCCAGCCCTTCCGCTTCGCGCTGGCGTTCCTGGCGCTGCTCCAGGTGTCGGCGGCGATCCTGAACTTCCTGCCGGTCCCGGGCCTGGACGGCTACGGGGTCATCGAGCCCTGGCTGTCCCACCGCGCCCGCCGCGAGCTCGCGCCGCTGGCGCCGTTCGCGCTGATCGGGGTGTTCGCCCTGCTGTGGATCCCGGAGGTCAACGCGGTCTTCTTCGACGCGGTGCGGGGCATCCTGCGCGCCCTGGGCGTCTCGGACCTGGAGACGTACTGCGGCCGCGACCTGTACCGCTTCTGGACCGGGCAGGACGGCTTCTGCGCGGCCCCGTCGGACTGACCTGCTACGCGGCGGTGCGCTGCTTCTCCGCCTTGGCCTTGCGCACGTAGAACCAGGCCATGTTGGACGTCACGCCGGCCAGCAGCACCCACACGATCCCGAGGAAGCTGCCCTCCACGAAGGCGACCACGGCGGCGGCCACGGCAAGGACGCAGACGACAACGGCGAACACGGCAAGGCGGGGCATCCGGAACAGCTCCTCGGCGACACGGAACGGGGTCGAGCCCCTCCAGTGTCCCCCATCCCGCGCCGGGCCCCGGGCCCGGCGCGGGGCCCGGGGCGGGTGGGGTCAGACGTCCGTGAGGCGGAGGCCCGCGTGGGCCTTGTAGCGGCGGTTCGTGGAGATGAGGTTGGCGACCATCGCCTCCACCTGGTGGGAGTTGCGCAGCCGGCCCGCGAAGACGCCGCGCATGCCGGGGATGCGGGCCGCGAGGGCCTGGACCAGGTCGGTGTCGGCGCGGGAGTCGCCCAGGACCATGACGTCGGTGTCGATCTCCTCGACCGAGGTGTCCTGGAGGAGGACCGCGGAGAGGTGGTGGAAGGCGGCGGTGACCCGGGAGTCGGGGAGCAGGGCGGCGGCCTGCTGGGCGGCGCTGCCCTCCTCGACCTGGAGGGCGTACGCGCCCTGCTTGTCGAAGCCCAGCGGGTTGACGCAGTCCACGACGAGCTTGCCGGCGAGGTCCTCGCGCAGCGCCTCCAGGGTCTTGGCGTGGCCCTCCCACGGCACCGCGATGATGACGATGTCGCTGCGGCGGGCGCATTCGGCGTTGTCGGCGCCCTCGACGCCGAGGCCCAGTTCCCGCGCGGCGGTCTCGGCGCGGTCGGCGGCCCGGGAGCCGATGATCACCTTCTGGCCCGCCCGGGCGAGCCGGTAGGCGAGGCCGCGGCCCTGGTCGCCGGTGCCGCCGAGGACGCCGACGACGAGGCCGGAGACGTCGGGGAGGTCCCAGGGGTCCTTGGCCGGCGGCTTCTGGGTGCTGTCTGAGGAAGTCATGGGGCCGAGCGTACTGCCGGGTAGGTGGAGGTCGAAGGGGTGGGAGAGGGGCGAATCGCTCACCGGGGCCGGGTGCGTGCGGCAGGATGCGGCCATGGATGCCGTGAGGGTGGCTCTGTTGCGCGAGGTGCTCGCGGGGACGCCGTGGCCGGGTGAGGCGCGGAGGTTCGCCGGTTCGCTGCGGCGGGCCGTGGTGCCGGCGGGCGGAGGCCTGCTGCTGGTGGGGACGGAGCAGTACGAGCCCTGGCACCTCGCGGCGCACCTGGTGGACGAGGCCGCCTGGTCGGGGCAGCCGGAGCTGGCGCCGACGCTGGTACGGCACCGGGTGCTCCCGGGCGAGCCGCCGCACCTGTCGGTCGGGCTGGGCCGGCTGGAGGCGGCCCGGCGCGGGCACACCCTGCTGGTGGTGGCTCCGGAGCGGCCGGGCGAGGGGCTGCTGGAGCGGGTCCACGACGCCCGGCGCGCGGGGGCGACCGTGCTGTCGCTGGACGGCGGGGACGCGGACCTGGGCGCCCTGGCGCACGACGCGCTGTCGGTGCCGGCGGC
Organism: Streptomyces sp. 3211.6; assembly: GCF_003634815.1. NCBI lineage: Bacteria > Bacillati > Actinomycetota > Actinomycetes > Kitasatosporales > Streptomycetaceae > Streptomyces > Streptomyces sp. 3211.6. Next base: position 2,584,818 of record NZ_RBXC01000001.1, read on the forward strand.
GGACAGCGCCCTGGACCTGGACACCGTGCAGCACCTGGTGGGTGCGGCGGCCGGGGAGAACGGCCTGCCGGTGCGGCGGGGCGCGGGCGGGGTCACGGGTGTGCGGCGGCTGCGGGACCGGCTGGCGCGGCTGGCGGACCAGCTGACCGCGCCGCCGCCCAGCCGCTGGTAGCGGGGCCGGTCAGGGGGTGGCCGTGCCCGTGGCGTCCTCGTCCCCCTCCCCTTCGCGGGTCTTGTCGTTCCACTTGGGGTCGTTCTGCCATTCGAGGTTGCGCTCCTGCGCCGTCTCCATGGCGTGGGCGGCTTCCTCTCGGCTGCTGTACGGGCCGAAGCGGTCCTTGGCGGGGCACTCGGGGCCCTCCTCGACCTTCTTGTGGACCAGGCAGTAGAACCACTCGCCGGGCTTGCCCACCTGACGTTTCTTGAACAGGGCCATCGTCGGCTCCTTCCTCTGTCGCCATGCTGCCCCATACCCGCTGGATACACTCGCTTGCATGTCTGGCCAGTCGCTGCTCGTACCAGGCGAGCTCTCTCCCGCCCGTTCCGTTCCCGGAAACATCCGCCGGCCCGAGTACGTGGGCAAGCCCGGCCCCAAGCCGTACACGGGACCGGAGGTGCAGTCCGCCGAGACCATCGAGGCCATGCGCATCGCAGGCCGCATCGCCGCGCAGGCGATGGAGGAGGCCGCGAAGCACATCGCACCGGGGGTGACCACGGACGAGCTGGACCGGGTCGCGCACGAGTACATGTGCGACCACGGCGCCTACCCGTCGACGCTGGGCTACCGGGGATTCCCCAAGTCCCTGTGCTCCTCGCTCAACGAGGTCATCTGCCACGGCATCCCCGACTCGACCGTCCTGCGCGACGGCGACATCGTGAACCTCGACGTGACCGCGTACATCGGCGGGGTGCACGGCGACAACAACGCCACCTACCTGTGCGGCGAGGTGGACGAGGAGTCGCGGCTGCTGGTGGAGCGCACCCGCGAGGCCCTGAACCGGGCCATCAAGGCGGTCAAGCCGGGCCGCCAGATCAACGTCATCGGCCGGGTCATCGAGTCGTACGCGAAGCGGTTCGGCTACGGGGTGGTCCGGGACTTCACCGGGCACGGGATCAACTCGTCGTTCCACTCCGGCCTGATCATCCCGCACTATGACAGCCCGCACGCCACCACCGTCATGGAGCCGGGCATGACGTTCACGATCGAGCCGATGCTGACGCTGGGCACCCACGAGTACGACATGTGGGAGGACGGCTGGACGGTCGTCACGAAGGACCGCAAGCGGACCGCGCAGTTCGAGCACACGCTGGTGGTGACGGAGACGGGGGCGGAGATCCTCACCCTGCCGTAGCGTCTCCGGCTGCCGTGGCGGCTTGCGCCGCGGACATTTTTTACCGACAGCACGTCGGGAACACATTGACTTAGGCATGCCTAAGCAGGAGGATCGGGCGGGGCGGCTGTGTCGCCGCGCCCGATTCCTCTCTTCGGGAGGTCCGCCTTGGACGCCTTCTCCACGGTCATCCGTGTCGCCTCGCACGAGCAGCACACCGAAGCCGAGACCTCCGCCTTCATGAGCGACCTGCTCGGCGGCCGGCTCGGCGTGGAGGCCTACACCCGCTACACCGAGCAGCTGTGGTTCGTGTACCGGGCGCTGGAGGACGCGGCCGACGCGCTCCGCGAGGATCCGGTCGCGGGGCCGTTCATCCGGCCCGAGCTGATGCGCGTCGCGGAGATCGAGCGCGACCTGGCGCACCTGAGGGGGCCGGACTGGCGGGAGTCCGTGACGGCGCTGCCGGCGACGCAGGCGTACGCGGCCCGGGTCGCGCAGTGCGCGCGGGAGTGGCCGGGCGGGTACGTCGCCCACCACTACACCCGCTACCTGGGCGACCTCTCCGGCGGGCAGATCATCCGGGACAAGGCGGAGCGGACCTGGGGGTTCGCGCGCAAGGGCGACGGGGTGCGGTTCTACGTGTTCGCGGGGATCGCGAACCCGGCCGCGTTCAAGCGGGACTACCGGGACCTGCTGGACGCGATCGCGGCCGACGACCTGGAGAAGCAGCGGATCGTCGACGAGTGCAAGCGGGCCTTCGACCACAACGGGGCCGTGTTCCGGGAGCTGGGCGAGGAGTTCCCGCTCAGCGCGTGAGCACGCCTCCCGCCCCCGCTCCCCGGCCCGGGGGCGGGGAAGGGCTAGGACGCGAAGCGGACCCGGCCGCCCAGTTCCACCGTGCCGTCCGGGGCCGGGGCCGTGAGGAGCTGGGAGCCGGCGCCCTGGGTGATGTTCAGGGCGCGGTTCAGTTCGGCGGTGAGGAGGATGGCCGCCGAGCCGGTGGCCTCGTCCTCGGGGACGGCCCCGTCGGGGCGGCGCGGGAAGCCGCGGGCGCGGATCCGGCCGGCGGGCTCGTCCTCCCAGGCCCAGGCGTAGAGCCAGCCCTCGCCGGGCGGCGGGGTGGGCAGCGCCTCGACCTCGGCGGCGGTGGCGTACTGCTGCGTGCGCTTGCCGGTGACCCATTCGGGGCGGGCGGTGATCCAGGTGAACTCCCCGTCGTGGCGGGCCCACACGGACCCGGCGGGCGGCCGGAGCTCCTCGATGTCGAGCAGCCAGGCGAGTCCGACCAGGGGGTGCCCGGCGAAGGACATCCGGGTGCCGGGGGTGCGGATGTCGACCACCCCGCGCTCCGGGTCGTCGACGAACACCGTCTCGCTGTAGCCCAGTTCGGCGGCGAGGGCCTGGCGGGCCGCGTCGTCCGGGACGGTGCGGCCGTCACGGACGACTCCGAGCAGGTTGCCGTGCCGGCCGTCACCCGCGCAGAACACCTTGATCACGTCGAGATCGTTCACATCGGCATTCAAGCACGGGACGGCCGCGGCCCCCTCCCTGTACGGCCGCCCCCGGCGGGACCCCACCCGCCGCGGTCCGGGGAGGGGCGCCGGGCCGGCCTGCGGAGGGGCGCACTGCCGGACGTACGGCCCCTCGCGCACCGGTGCGCCCCCCGGCGCTCCCCCACAGGGCGCAGGCCGGGCGAAACCGGACGGCGACCCCGGTCCCGCACGGAATGCGGACGGGGACTTGACCCGCGCTTGACCCTCGCTTGAGCCGCCCATGGAGGGGCCGTGACGGGCTCGTGTCCGGGGCCGGAAGGTGAGAGCTGAATCACTGGACGAGCGGGTATCGGTGAGGTAAGCCTCGGTTAAGTTAGGTCCGCCTCACCAGGCTGCCCCACGCCTCCACCCTCGCCAGGAGCCCCCATGCGCCCCGCCCGCCTCACCGTCCTCGCCGCGGCCGCAGCCGTCGCCGCGCTCACCGCCGTCACCGGCTGCGCGGAGAAGAGCGACAAGGGCGGCTCGGACGCGATCCACGTGACCGCGACCGACAGCGCCTGTGAGGTCTCCACGACCGACTTCCCGGCGGGCAAGGTCTCCATCGAGGTGGAGAACAAGGGCTCCAAGGTCACCGAGCTGTACGTGCTCTTCCCGGACGACCGCATCGTCGCCGAGCGCGAGAACATCGGCCCCGGCACCAAGGCCACCATCGCCGCCGAGATCAAGGCGGGCGACTACCTCTTCGCCTGCAAGCCCGGCATGAAGGGCGACGGCATCCGCACCAAGGTCAAGGCCACCGGCAAGGGGTCCGCCGAGAAGCGCAGCCCCGAGCTGGACGCCGCCGTGGCCGCGTACCGCAAGTACGTCCAGGAGCAGGCCGACGCGACCCTGCCGAAGGCCCAGGCCTTCGCCGACGCCGTCAAGGCCGGCGACCTGGAGGCCGCGAAGAAGGCCTACGCCCCCTCCCGCCTGGGCTGGGAGCGCACCGAGCCGGTCGCCGAGTCCTTCGGCGACATCGACCCGAAGGTCGACGTCCGCGAGGACGGCCTGGAGGCCGGCCAGGACCCGGCGAAGGACTGGACCGGCTGGCACCGCCTGGAGAAGTCCCTCTTCCAGGAAAACAAGATCGACGACAACGACAAGAAGCTCGCCGACACCCTGATCACCGACCTCACCGCCTGGCAGAAGAAGGTCGGCGAGGCCGAGATCACCCCGACCTCCATGGCCAACGGCGCCAAGGAGCTCCTCGACGAGGTCGCCACCGGCAAGGTGACCGGCGAGGAGGAGCGCTACAGCCACACCGACCTGGTCGACTTCAAGGCCAACGTCGAGGGCGCCGAGAAGTCCTACGAGCTCCTCAAGGCCGTCACCGCGAAGAACGACCCCGAGCTCGCCAAGCAGCTGGACACCCAGTTCGCCGCGCTGAACACCCTCCTGGACAAGTACCGCGCCGACAAGAACACCTACGAGTTCACCTCGTACGACAAGGTCGGCGAGGCCCAGCGCAAGGAGCTCTCGGACGGCGTCAGCGCCCTGGCCGAGCCGCTCTCGAAGCTGGCCGCCGCGGTCGCCAAGTAGTCCACAGCCAGGCAGAGCGGGAGATCCCACCATGACCGACGCCCAGGAGCCGAAGGTGTCCGAGGACGAGGCCCAGGAGTCCACCGGAGGCGCCCCAGCGCCCTCGCGCCGCGCCGTCCTCGGCTGGGGCGGGGCCGGGCTCGCGCTCGGCGCGGCCGCGGCCGGCGGCGCCGTGGCCGCGTTCAACGGCGGCCAGGACATCACGCCGGCGGCCTCCGCCGGCGCGGCCGTGGCCTTCCACGGCGAGCACCAGGCGGGCATCGCCAGCGCCGTCCAGGACCGGCTGCACTTCGCGGCCTTCGACGTGAAGACGAAGGACCGCGAGGAGCTCGTCAAGCTCCTCAAGGACTGGACGGCCGCCGCCCGGCTGATGACGGCCGGCCTGCCGGTCGGCGACGTGTTCGAGGGCGTGCCCGAGGCCCCGCCGACCGACACCGGCGAGGCCCTGGGCCTCAAGCCCTCCCGCCTGACCCTGACCATCGGCTTCGGCCCGGGCCTGTTCGCCAAGGACCGCTTCGGCCTGGACGGCAAGCGCCCCGAGGCCCTGGTGGACCTGGAGGCCTTCCCCGGCGACAACCTGGACCAGGCCCGCTCCGGCGGCGACCTGTGCGTCCAGGCCTGCGCCGACGACCCGCAGGTCGCCGTGCACGCCATCCGCCAGCTGGCCCGCATCGGCTTCGGCAAGGTGGCGGTGCGCTGGTCGCAGCTCGGCTTCGGCAAGACCTCCTCGACCACGCCCGACGAGCAGACCCCGCGCAACATGATGGGCTTCAAGGACGGCACCCGGAACATCTCCGGCACCGACACCGCCGCCCTCGACAAGCACGTGTGGGTCGGCGCGGGCGACGGCAGCGACTGGATGACCGGCGGCTCGTACCTGGTCGCCCGGCGCATCCGGATGCACATCGAGACCTGGGACCGCACCTCCCTGCGGGAGCAGGAGGACATCTTCGGCCGCGACAAGGGCGAGGGCGCGCCGGTCGGCAAGTCCAAGGAGCGCGACGAGCCGTTCCTCAAGGCGATGAAGCCCGACTCGCACGTGCGCCTCGCGCACCCCGACAGCAACGACGGCGCGACCATCCTGCGCCGCGGCTACTCCTTCACCGACGGCACGGACGGTCTGGGCCGGCTCGACGCGGGCCTGTTCTTCCTCGCCTACCAGCGCGACGTCCGCAAGGGCTTCGTCGCGATCCAGCGCCGGCTGTCGAAGAACGACGCGCTGAACGAGTACATCCAGCACGTGGGCTCGGCCGTCTTCGCCGTCCCGCCGGGCGTCCGCGACAAGGACGACTGGTGGGGCCGGACGCTGTTCGCGTAGTTCCACCCGGAGAGGAATCGCCGTGTTCGGCAACTATCTGATCGGCCTGCGCGAGGGCCTCGAAGCCAGCCTGGTCGTCTGCATCCTGGTCGCCTACCTGGTCAAGACCGGGAACCGCGCCGCGCTGCGGCCGGTGTGGCTCGGCATCGGGATCGCCTGCTCGCTCTCGCTCGCGTTCGGCGCGCTGCTCACCTTCGGCACGCAGGAGCTGACCTTCGAGGCGCAGGAGCTGCTCGGCGGCAGCCTGTCGGTCATCTCGGTCGGCCTGGTGACGTGGATGGTCTTCTGGATGAAGAAGACCGCCCGGCACCTGAAGAGCGAGCTCCAGGGCAAGCTCGACGCGGCGCTCGCGATGGGCACCGGCGCGCTGGTCGCGACCGCGTTCCTGGCGGTGGGCCGCGAGGGCCTGGAGACGGCGCTGTTCGTGTGGGCCTCGGTCCGGGCCAGCGGGGAGGGCTCCTCCGCGCCGCTGATCGGGGTACTGCTGGGCATCGCGACGGCCATCGTGCTGGGCTGGCTGTTCTACCGGGGCGCGCTGAAGATCAACCTGTCGAAGTTCTTCACGTGGACCGGCGGGATGCTGGTCGTCGTCGCGGCGGGCGTCCTGGCGTACGGGGTGCACGACCTCCAGGAGGCCGGGTTCATCGGCGGCCTGCAGGACAAGGCGTTCGACATCAGCTCGGTGATCCCGCAGGACAGCTGGTACGGGGTCCTGCTGAAGGGCGTCTTCAACTTCCAGCCGGACCCGACGGTGGCGCAGCTGGTGGTGTGGCTGCTGTACCTCGCGGCGGTCCTGACCGTGTTCCTGCTGCCGGCGCGCGTGCGCGGCGCGGCCGAGGCCCCGGCCGCGGCCCCGGTGAAGTAGCCCGCCCGGCTCCGCTGCGTCCCGAAAGCCCGGCGCCCGGTTCGTTCCCCCCTCCGCGGGGACGAGCCGGGCGCCGTTGCGTGCGGGGCGCGGCCCTAGCCGCGGCCGATGTACGGCATGGCCGTGGCCATCACCGTCGCGAACTGGACGTTCGCCTCCAGCGGGAGCTCCGCCATGTGCAGCACCGTCCGGGCGACGTCGGCGGCGTCCATCACCGGCTCGACCGCCAGCTGTCCGTTCGCCTGGAGGATCCCGGTCTGCATGCGCGCCGTCATGTCCGTCGCCGCGTTGCCGATGTCGATCTGCCCGCAGGCGATCCGGTAGGGCCGCCCGTCGAGCGACAGCGACTTCGTCAGGCCCGTCATGGCGTGCTTGGTGGCCGTGTAGGCGATTGAGTGCGGGCGCGGGACGTGCGCCGAGATGGAGCCGTTGTTGATGATGCGGCCGCCCTGGGGGTCCTGTTCCTTCATCACCCGGAAGGCCCCCTGTGCGCAGAGGAAGGACCCCGTGAGGTTGACGTCGACGACCTGGCGCCAGTCCTCGTAGGCGATGTCCTCCAGCGGGACCCCCGCCGGGCCGAAGGTGCCGGCGTTGTTGAAGAGGAGGTCGAGGCGCCCGTAGCGGGTCCGGACGGTCTCGAAGAGGGCGGTCACGTCCCCCGGGTCGCTCACGTCCGCCCGGACGGGCAGGACGTCAGCGCCCTCCCCGGCCGCCGCCGCGGTCTCCTCCAGGGGTCCGGTCCGGCGCCCGGCCACGGCCACCGACCAGCCGGCCCCGGTCAGGGCGAGGGCCACGGAGCGGCCGATCCCGGAGCCGGCGCCGGTCACTACAGCGATCTTGTTCCCACGTGCGCTCATGGGCCCGCAGAGTACGTCACACCGGACATCCGGCCCGGAACGGTCCGACAGCTGAGAGCATGGGCCGGTCAGGGGTGCATAAAGCAGATGAAAAGACTGGAGTTCCGTATGTCGGAGAGAGGCCCCTCCGCGGCCCCCTCGCACGAGCCGTCCCGCTCACCCTCCACCTCCCCCTCGGCCCCCGCCCCCGGCCCCCTGACCGCCGCACGCCGCACCGGCCTGCTGGTCACCTTCATCCTGGGCGGACTGACCGCCCTGCCGCCGCTGTCCATGGACATGTACCTCCCGGCCCTGCCGGAGGTCACCGCCGCCCTGGGCAGCCCGGCCGCGACCGTCCAGCTGACGCTCACCTCCTGCCTCGCCGGCATGGCGCTCGGCCAGCTGGTCATCGGGCCCATGAGCGACAAATGGGGGCGGCGCCGCCCGCTGCTGGCCGGCATGGCCGTCTACGTCCTCGCCACCGCGATATGCGCCCTCGCCCCCTCCGCCGAACTGCTGATCGGCTTCCGGCTGCTCCAGGGCCTGGCCGGCGCGGCCGCCATCGTCATCGCACGGGCCGTCGTCCGCGACCTGTACGACGGGGTCGAGATGGCCCGCTTCTTCTCCACCCTGATGCTCATATCCGGCACCGCCCCGATCGTCGCCCCGCTGATCGGCGGCCAGGTGCTCCGCTTCGCGGACTGGCGCGGGGTGTTCGTCGTCCTCACCGCCGTCGGCCTCGCGCTGACCCTGGTGGTCTGGCGCGGCCTCGGCGAGACCCTGCCGCCCGAACGGCGCCAGACCGGCGGCGTGGGCGCCGCCCTGCGGACCATGCGGGGGCTGCTCTCCGACCGGGTCTTCGCCGGTTACACCCTGGCCGGCGGCTTCGCCTTCGCGGTGCTCTTCTCGTACATCTCCGCCTCGCCCTTCGTCGTGCAGGAGATCTACGGCGCCTCCCCGCAGGCCTTCAGCCTGCTGTTCGGCCTCAACTCCGTCGGCCTGATCGTCGTCGGCCAGATCAACGGCAAGCTGCTGGTCGGCCGGGTCAGCCTGGACAAGGTCCTCGCGGCCGGCATCGCCGTGCTCACCACCGCCTCGGTGGCCCTGCTGCTGATGTCCACCGGCGTGTTCGGGAAGGCCGGCCTGTTCCCCGTCGCCGCCGCGCTGTTCGTGCTGATGTCGACGATGGGCCTGGTCCTGCCCAACACCAACGCACAGGCCCTGATGCGCACCCCGCACGCCGCCGGATCGGCGTCCGCGCTCCTGGGCACCTCCTCCTTCCTCGTCGGGGCGGTGGCCTCCCCGCTGGTCGGGATCGCGGGCGAGCGGACGGCCGTGCCGATGGCCCTGGTCCAGCTGAGCTGCTCCCTGCTGGCGGCGGGCTGCTTCCTCGCCCTGTGCCGGCCCTGGCGGGACCGGGAGGCCATGGCCGCACCGGCAGAGCCAGCCGGCCCGGCCGCGCCGTAAACTTCGCTGGTGAACGCCACCGCCCCCACCACCGCCGAAACCCTCCGCAGCGCGCTGGGCGGGCTGCTCGACGGACTCCCGCCGAAGCAGGCCGCGGCCGCCGTCGAACGGCTCATCGCCAACTACCGGGGCGCCACCCCGACCGACGCCCCCGTGCTGCGCGACCGCTCCGACGTGGCCGCCTACGCGGCGTACCGGATGCCGGCCACCTTCGAGGCCGTGCGCTCCGCGCTGTACGGGCTGGCGGACGCCGCGCCGCAGTGGGCGCCGGGCTCGCACGTGGACGTGGGCGGGGGCACGGGGGCCGCGACCTGGGCGGTGGACGCCGTCTGGGACGGGCCCCGCACGACCACCGTGCTGGACTGGGCCGAACCGGCCCTGGCCCTCGGCAAGGAGCTGGCCGGGCGCTCGGCCTCCGCCGCCCTCCGCTCGGCGGACTGGCGCCGGGCCGTCATCGGCGCCGGGATCGCCCTCCCCGACGCGGACCTGGTCACCGTCTCCTACGTGCTGGGCGAGCTGACGCAGGAGTCCCGCCGGGCGGTCGTCGCCGAGGCGGCGCGCGCCGGACAGGCCGTCGTCCTGATCGAGCCGGGCACGCCGGAGGGGTACCTGCGCATCCGCGAGGCCCGTGACCAGCTGATCGCCTCCGGGCTGAAGGTGGCCGCGCCCTGCCCGCACGACGGGACCTGCCCGATCGAGGTGGGCCAGGACTGGTGCCACTTCTCGGCGCGGGTCAGCCGCTCCTCCCTGCACCGCAAGGTCAAGGGCGGCTCCCTCCCGTACGAGGACGAGAAGTTCGCCTACGTCGCCGCGACCCGCTTCCCCACCACCCCCGTCCCCTCCCGGATCACGCGGAGGCCGCAGATCCGGAAGGGGCTCGTCCTGCTGGACCTGTGCGGTCCCGAGGAGACCGGGCTGGGGCGCGCCACCGTCACCAAGCGCCACGGCGACCTCTACAAGGCGGCCCGGGACGCCGAGTGGGGCGACCAGTGGCCCCCCGCCGGCTCCCCGGACGCCCCGGACGCCCCGGCCGTCTGACGCCCCGGACGCCCAGGCCGTCTGACATCCCGGACGTCCCGGCCGTCTAAGGACGCAGCTCCTGGGTGCAGCACTTCACGCTGCCGCCGCCCTTCAGCAGCTCGCCCAGGTCCATCGGGATCGGCTCGAACCCGCGCGCCCGCAGCGGCGCCAGCAGCCCGGTCGCGCCCTGCGGGAGCAGCACGTGCCGGCCGTCCGAGACCGAGTTCAGGCCGAAGGCCGCCGCGTCCGGGGCGTCCACGAGCAGGGCGTCCGGGAACAGCCGGCGCAGCACGGCCTGGCTGCCGGGCGAGAAGGCCGGCGGGTGGTACATGATCTCGTCGCCGTCGAGCACGCACAGCGCCGTGTCCAGGTGGTAGTAGCGCGGGTCCACCAGGTCGAGGCCGATGACGGGGCGGCCGAAGAACTCCTGCGCCTCGTCGTGCGAGAGCGGGCTGGAACGGAAGCCGCGGCCCGCCAGGATGTAGCCGGCGGTGACGGCGAAGTCCCCCTCGCCCTCGTTGACGTGGGAGGGCTCGTGGATGTCGGTGAAGCCGTTCGCCCGGAACCAGTCGAGGTGGATCTCCGCCTCGGCGGTGCGTTCCGGGTAGGCGAAGCGGGCGCCGAGGACCCGGCCGTCGATGACGAGGGCGCCGTTCGCGGCGAAGACCATGTCGGGCAGGCCCGGGTCCGGCTGAAGGGTCTCGACGGTGTGCCCGAGGGAGAGGTACCGGTCCCTGAGGTCCTCCCACTGGGCGAGGGCGAGGGGCAGGTCCACCGGTTTCGTGGGGTCCATCCACGGGTTGATGGAGTACGTGACCTTGAAGTGTGCGGGTGCGCACATCAGGTAGCGCCGGGGTGTGGCGTCTCTGCGCAAAGAAGGCTCCTCACGACTGCGGACTCACGGTACGGGTGTGTACGGAGAGAATCGTCTCCCCTCAGGGTGCGGCCGCACAGTGAACCGATCGGGTGGTTTACCACAACGGCCGGAAGACGAGACGTCTCGACGGGATTGGTACGTTGGGCCGATGAGCAAGCCTCCGGACTCCAGCCGCCGCAGCGAGCGCTCCCGGCGCGCCATCCTCGAATCCGCCCTCGCCCTCGTCGGCGAGGTCGGCTACAACAAGCTGACCATCGAGGCCATCGCGGCCCGCGCGGGCGTCGGCAAGCAGACCATCTACCGCTGGTGGCCCTCGAAGGCGGACGTCCTGCTGGACGCCTCGCTGGCCCTGGCCGGTGAGAGCGGGACCGATTCCGGCTGGTCGGGATTCCCCGATACGGGTGACCTGGCGGCCGATCTGAAGACCGTCCTGCGGGCCACCGCGGACGAGTTCTCCGACCCCCGCTACGACGCCCCGGCACGCGCCCTGACGGCGGCCGGGGCGACCGACCCCGAGCTGGGGGCCCGTTTCACCGAGCAGCTGCTGGAGCCCCAGCTCGCCCTCTACGAGGCGCGGTTGCGGTCGGCCCAGAAGGCCGGGCAGCTCGCGGCGGACGTCGACGTCCGGCTCGTGGTGGAGCTGCTGGTGGGTCCCGTGACCTACCGGTGGCTGATGCGGACGGCGCCGCTGAGCCATGCGTACACGGACGCGCTGGTGGACTCCGTGCTGGGCGGCGTGGGCGGCGCTGCCGGTGACGGCGTGGGCGGCGGCGCGGGGGGCGGTGTGGCGTAAGTCACCGTCCGATAGCCGGACAGCCTGCGACCTCGGCAAGACCGAGAACATATGGCCGGATTGTGCGGTTATCGGGGGAAGTGGGCCCGGGGGTCCGGTCGGGGGGTGCGGTCACCGGGCCCACGGGATGGTGGGACCATGGATTGGTCTGCCGGGGCAACGGTGAGGTGAGGGGATCGATGGGGTCTGAGTCCGGCCGCGTCAAACGCGGCGAGCAGAGCAGGATTTCCCAGTGGCTGCGCCGCCGCTCGAAACCCGCTCCAGAGGACCCCGGCAGGGAACGCGAAGCGCTCCTCGTGGCCGTCGCCGCCGCCGGACTCCCGGTCGCCCCCGCCGCCCATCCCGTCGGCTACCGCTGTTCGTGCGACCGCATCGGCTGTCCCACCCCGGCCCGGCACCCGGTCTCGTTCGCCTGGCAGACCCAGTCGACCACCGACCGCGCCCAGATCGAACGCTGGGCCCGCAACCAGCCCCAGGCCAACTTCATCACCGCCACCGGCATGGTCCACGACGTCCTGGACGTGCCCCTGGAGGCCGGCCGCAGCGCCCTGGACCGCCTGCTCGCCGCCGGCATCGAGGTGGGCCCGGTCGCCGAGTCGGGCGGCACGGGCGACCAGGCGCGGATGCTCTTCTTCACGGCGACCCGCGGTACGCCCGAGGACGAGGACGAGTGGTGGCCCTGCGAACTGGACTGCCACCCCGAGACGATGGACGAACACCCGGGGCTGCGGTGGCACTGCCGCGGCAGCTACGTCCTGCTCCCGCCGGCGGCGCTGCCGGGTGAGTTCGCGGTGACGTGGGTGAGGGACGTCCGCCACGCCCTGCCGGACCCGCTGACCCTCCTGGAGACCCTGACGGACGCGTGCGCGCAGTACGCGGGCACGGCGGACCAGAGCCCTTCGGCGGTCGCCTGGCCCCTGGGCCGCTAGGGACTTTGACGACAGGCCCTGGGCCGTCTCCTGCGGGTGCCGCTGCACGGGGCTGTCACCCGGCCCGCGCAGCGGCCCCGGTCAGTGGATCTGGGTGACCACCACGTCCAGGGACCAGGCCCGCCCCGCCCGCGCCGGAGCCTCCGCCTCCACCGCGTACCCCAGGTCCCGCAGCGCGGCCACCAGCTCCGCCGGTCCCGCCGGCTCGACCCCCGCGACCAGCAGGTCCCGCACCAGCCGCCCCTTCGTCGCCTTGTTGAAGTGGCTCACCACCGACCGCTTCTCCACCCCGTCCACGATCTGCGCGTGCAGCACCCGCACCGTGGCCGTGCGCCCCGCCGTCTCCCCCTTCGGCTTCCACGCCGACGCGTACGCCGACGACCTCAGGTCCAGCACCAGCCCGTCCCCCGCCGCCTCCGGCATCACCTCCGCCATCGGCGTGCGCCAGTACGCGCCCAGCGCGCCCAGCCCCGGCAGCTTCACACCCATCGAGCACCGGTACGACGGAATCCGGTCGGTCACCCGCACCGCGCCCCACAGCCCGGAGAACACCAGCAGGGTCCGCTCGGCCAGGGCCCGCGCGGGCTCCGGCAGCGCCGCCAGGCCGAGGGCGTCGTAAAGGACCCCCGTGTAGATCTCCCCCGCCGGCAGCGCCGCCGCCGACCGCAGCCCGGCGTTCTTGGCGACCTCGCCCCGCAGCCCCTCGCTGAGCCCCAGCACCTCGCGCGCCTTGAGCTCGTCGCCCGCGCACAGCTCGACCAGCTCCTCCAGCACGGCCGCCCGCGCCCCGGCCAGCCCGGGCAGCGACAGCGACGCGGCGTCGAGCGGTGCGCCGGAGCCGCCGGCGGCCTTTCCCTCGGAGGGCGGCAGCAGCACGAGCACGGTGGTTCTCCTATCGATGGCACGTCGCGGGGGGTGCGGCCCCCGGGCCAGGGTAGACGGCCCGCCGCGGGCCGGTCACGGGCGAACGGCCACGGCCGTGCCCGGGCCGCTGGGCCGGGGCGGGCCGTGGCCGCCGGTGGGGGGTCCGTGGTGGGCGGTGCCTCGTCGCCCGTCGTGCCGTGGTGCTGGACCGACTGTCCGCTGCGGCGCCCGGCCGCGTCCAGGTGTTTCGAGCAGGTTCGAAAGACCTGGACGCGCACCTCAGCCGCGCAGTAGAAGGGAGCCCAGCGAGGTCGCCGTGTGCAGGACGGAGTTGCGGTGGCGGGCCGAGCTGATCAGGCCCGCCGCGCGCAGCACCGCGGTGTGGTGGCTGACCGAGGCCTGGGACATCCCGACCAGCCGGGCGAGTTCGGAGGTGCTGCGGGAGCCCTCCGAGGTGTGGTGCAGGATCTCCGAACGGGTGCGCCCGATCAGCGGCACGAGCTTGCGCCCGGCGGAGCCGTCCGGGGCCACGGTGCGCCGTGCCGGGTAGGTGAGGACCGGCGGGAGTTCCGGGTCGAGGAGCGACACCGGGGTACGGGCGCGGAACAGGGTGGGGACGAGGAGCAGGCCCCGCCCGCCCAGGTGCAGCTCCTGGTCGACCGGGTACTGGACTTCGAGCACCGGGGGTCTCCAGCGCATGCCGGGCCCCAGTCCCGACAGGACCCCCTCGATCCCGGACTCGGCGGCCGTCTTCGCCTGCGCCGCGTACTCCGCCCGGACCGTGGTCCGCATCGTCTGTTCCAGGGGTGCCACCGCCGCCGCGTGATAGCCGCGCAGGGCTCCGGCCAGTCCCCGCAACGCGTCGGGGCGGCCTGCGCCGAGGTCCTGCGTCCAGGTGGGGAGGGCCCCGCCGGCCGCGAGGACCGCCAGGTCGCCGCGCAGGTGGCGGGCGGGCGTGGCGGTGAGGGCGTCGAGGCCGTGCTCGATGTCCGCGGAGCCGTCGGAGGGGGTGAGGAAGTCGGGGAAGTAGCCGAGCGGGCGCACCAGCGGCAGGAGGGTGCGCAGGCTGTCGAGCCGGCGGGCCCGGACCGCGCGGCCCCAGGCGTCGGCCGCCGGGTTGCCGGTGCGGCGCTGGAGCATGCGCAGGCTCAGCACCGTCTCCCACAGGGGATCCGGCCGGCTGGCCACGCTCGTGCGGGCCAGATCGGCTCCGGTGAAGTGAATCCTCAACAGCATGTGCCGCCCCGTGATTGAGTTCCGATCGGTTCCGGTGGGTTCGGGCGATCCGCCCCCCACATTGCGCCCCGGCCGGGCTCCGCGTTCCAGGAGGTTTCACGCCGTCGTGCGCGGCCGTTTCCGCGCCGTGTTCCGGTGAGCGGAACACGGCGCGGAATATCGGACACCCGCGGACCGCGCACCCGTACGCGCGGGGGTCCCCGCGCGCGGCCCCGCCTCCCGCGCCGCTGCCGAGAAGATCTCCCCGGCAGGACATACGCTCGGTCCATGCCACGCCGTCACATGCACATGGCCGGTGCGGACGGTGCCGCCCTGGGCGCCGCGCTGCGTGAGCTGCGGACGCGTCTGGGCGTGCCCGACGCCTTCCCGGCGGAGGTGCTCGCCGAGGCCGAGCGGGCCGCGGCCGCTCCCCGGCTGCCCGCCGAGGACGCCACCGACCTGCCCCTCTTCACCATCGACCCGCCGGCCTCCGTGGACCTCGACCAGGCGATGCACCTGGCGAAACGGTCCGGCGGGGGCTACCGCGTCCACTACGCGATCGCCGACGTCGCCGCCTTCGTCACCCCCGGCGGCGCCCTCGACACCGAGGCCCACCGCCGGGTCACCACCCTCTACTTCCCCGACGGCCGGGTGCCCCTGCACCCGCAGGTGCTCTCCGAGGGCGCGGCCAGCCTGCTGCCCGGCCAGACCCGCCCGGCCCTGCTGTGGCGGCTCGACCTGGACGCCGACGGACGGGTGGAGACCACCGACGTCCGCCGCGCCCTGGTCCGCAGCCGGGCCAAACTCGACTACGACGGCGTGCAGAAGGCCATCGACACCGGCACCGCCGAACCCGCCCTGGCCCTGCTGAAGGACGTCGGGACCCTGCGCGAGGCCCTGGAGACGGCGCGCGGCGGGATCTCCCTGAACGTCCCCGAACAGGAGGTCGTCCTCGCACCGGACGGCTCGTACCACCTGGCCTACCGGGCGCCGCTGCCCGCCGACGGCTGGAACGCCCAGATCTCCCTGATGACCGGCATGGCCGCCGCCGACCTGATGCTGGCCGCCGGGACCGGGATCCTGCGCACCCTCCCGGCCGCCCCCGACGGTGCGGTGGGCCGGCTGCGGCGGGCCGCGCAGGCCCTGCGGATCGACTGGCCGCACCACGTGCCGTACGCCCGGCTGGTGCGCTCCCTCGACCCGCGGATCCCCGCGCACGCCGCGTTCCTCCAGGAGTGCACGGCGCTGCTGCGCGGCGCCGGGTACACGGTGTTCACCGGCGGCGAGCGGCCCGAGCACGCCGTGCACGCGGCGGTCGCGGCGCCGTACACGCACAGCACCGCCCCGCTGCGGCGGCTCGTCGACCGCTACGCCGGGGAGCTGTGCGTGGCGGCGGTCGCGGGGGCGGCGCCGCCCGACTGGGCGGTGGCGGCGCTGGCGGCGCTGCCGCACGAGATGCAGGAGGGGACCAGGCTGGCCAACTCCGTGGAGCGGGAGTGCGTGGACCTGGTCGAGGCGGCCCTGCTGAAAGACCGGGTCGGGGAGACCTTCGAGGCGACGGTCATCGACGTCGAGGAGCGGGACCCGCAGGCCGGGACGGTCCACCTGGAGGACCCGGCGGTGGTCGGCCGGGTCAGGTCCGAGGCGGGTCCCCTGCCGCTGGGCGACCGCATCCGGGTCCGCCTGACGCAGGCCGACCCGGGCACCGCGAAGATCCTCTTCGCGCCCGCGGCTGCCGCCGCAGGGCGGTGACCAGGGCGCGGGGGTCGTCGGCGTGGAAGCGGATCGTCCGGGCCCGCGCGCGGGCGCCGAGGGGGCGGCGGAACTCCAGGGGGCGGTGCAGCTCCAGGGTGACCGTCGTCTGGCTGCCCACGATCAGGTCGAGCACCCCGTCTCCGGAGAGGGTGACCAGCCGGCCCTCCGGGTAGCGCCGGTCCACCCGGACCGAGGCCACCGCCTCCGGCGGGACGGTGAGGTCGAACAGGGCCCCGTAGCGGATCCGCAGCGTCCCGTCGGGCCGTACGACGTGCGGGCGGGTCACGCAGGCGGTGTGCAGGGCGAGCACCAGCAGCACCCCGTAGACGTCGAGCACGAGCACCACCCGGTGCACGGCCGGCCAGGGGATGAGCAGGGCGAGCGCGACGGTCTCGATCAGAGACACGAAGAGCAGCCCGTACATCATCGCCGTCTGCGGCCCCGTGTAGGCGGCGGCGAGGTCCCCCGGCCGCACCCCGTGCGGGCGGCGGGCCACCCACCGGCCGAGCGAGGCGCAGGCCCGCAGCTCGTGCAGCAGCAGCCGGCGCACCGGCTCCGGCACCACGGCCCTTACGGCCTCCCGCCAGGAGCCGGTGCGCCGCCGCAGCGAGACCAGCACCCAGCCCTCCAGCAGCAGCATCCCGAGCACCGCCGACTCGACGCCGGCGGTCAGCCGGCCGGGCGGCCGCACCCCGGACGCGAGGCAGACGACGAGGACCAGCTCGCCCGGTACCGCGGCGGCGGCCGCGATCCGGGCCGCACGGACGGCGTTCACGCCGGCCCCCTTCCCGCGAAGGCCGCCATCACCCGGCGGACGACCTCCGCCTGGGCGGGGGCGTACTCGGCGAGCAGCGCCTCCCCGAAGCCGGGGACGACGGGCCCGCCCGCCGGAATCGCGGCGAAGGCCGCATCCGGTACGGCGGCCACCATCGCCTCCGCGAGCGGGCCGATCCGTGGGTCGTCGGCGGGGGCGTCGGCCAGCTGGTGACCCCGACGAGCGTGGCGATCTCTCCGATCCGCATGCCCCTCAGTAGAAGCCCTGCCGCTGCGTCAAGGTCAAGCCGGCACCGGCAGCCGGTAGCATGGTCGCTACGACAGACGAGTCGGCCGGGCGGCCGCGTCGGGATCCCCGGATCCCGCCGAGGAACGTCCGGGCTCCACAGGGCAGGGTGGTGGGTAACGCCCACCCGGGGTGACCCGCGGGACAGTGCCACAGAAAACAGACCGCCGGGGGCTTCGGCCGCCGGTAAGGGTGAAACGGTGGTGTAAGAGACCACCAGCGCCTGAGGTGACTCAGGCGGCTAGGTAAACCCCACCTGGAGCAAGGTCAAGAGGATCCGTCCCCGGACGGATCTGCGCGAACGCTTGAGGGCTGCCCGCCCGAGTTCGCGGGTAGACCGCACGAGGCCGGCGGCAACGCCGGCCCTAGATGGATGGCCGTCTCCCCGGCGACCGCGAGGTCTCCGGGCGACAGAACCCGGCGTACAGGCCGGCTCGTCCTGCCGAACGCCCCGGACCGGGGATCCTCCGGTCCGGGGCTTTTGCGTCCCGGACACGGAAAAGGGGGCTGCCCGCCGCCGCCCGGAACCGCTCACCGGAGCCGCTGTCACAGGCGCCCGGTACCGTGGGCAACGGACGAGAGGACACACCTTGCAGTTCGACCAGTTGTTCACCGACCGGCTCGCCGCCGTGGGGGCCACCCCGGTGCTTCGGGCGTGGACGATGGCCGTGACCTGCCTCGCCGCCCTTCGGCTGCCGGCACTCTCCCTGGTCCCGCGCTCCGGCTCCGTACCCAGCAGGCGCGCAGTCCCCCAACCGGTACCCGCCGCGTAACCCATTGGGAGCACCCACGATGTCCGCCCAGCACCGGCACCGCGAGTACCTCCCCGTCGACCGGGAGACCTCGCTCAAGTTCGCCGTACAGAGACTCGATGAGAGCGGCGTACGCGCGCAGCTCATCGAGGGGGAATTCGAGATCATGGCTCCCACCTGGGACCACGAGAACGCCGTGCACCTGATCCGCGACGGCCTCGCCCACAGGGCCCGAGAGCTGAAATGCGTCAAGGGCTCGGGGAACCTCGACCTGCCGGGTACCGAGAACTGGTACCTGCCCGATATCGCGATCATCCCGCAGGAGATCGCCAAGGGCGCCAAGTCCCTGCCTGTGGACGAGGCGCTCCTCGTGGTGGAGGTGACATCCGAGTCGAACGCGTCCGACGACCGGATCAAGAAGCGCCGCCGGTACGGCCAGTTCGGGGTACCGCTCTACCTGCTCGTGGACCGCATCGACGGTACCTGGACCCTCTTCTCCGACCCCGTCCACGACGGCTACGCGCAGGCGGAGGGGCCGCACGCCTTCGGAGTCCCGGTCCGGCTCCCCGAGCCGTTCGGTATCGAGATCGACACCACGGGCCTGTAGCGCGCCCCTCGAACGGGCCCCACGGGCACGGAACATGAACAGCGCCGGCCTTGACGAACTGTCAGAACTGTCAGAATGCGCCCTTGAGGGTCACCGGGATGAGACGGTCGCCCCCGACAAGCCGCGCTGACAGAGAGAAGTCCCCTTGAGAAGCACCGACCCTGGTGGGCGGGTCCAGCCCGCCCACCCCGGTGACCCGAAGAGGATCGGTCCCTACCGGATCATCGGGCGCCTCGGCAGCGGCGGCATGGGCATCGTCCACGCCGCCCTCGACCCCCGGGGAACGAGGGTCGCGGTCAAGGCGGTCCACCAGCCGCTGGCGCAGGATCCGGAGTTCCGGGCAAGGTTCCGCCGCGAGGTCGCCCTGTCCTCCCGTGTGCAAGGGCCCTGCCTGGTGCCCCTGTTGGCCGCCGATCCCGAGGCCGCAGGCCCGTGGCTGGCGACGGAGTACATACCCGGCCCGACGCTGGACCGGCACCTCGCCGCTCACGGCCCGCTCGTCGGCGGCAGTCTGTACGCCTTCGCCTCCGGGACCGCGCAGGCGCTCGCGGCGATCCACCGCGCAGGCGTCGTCCACCGCGACGTGAAGCCGCAGAACGTCATCCTGAGCCCCGCCGGACCGAGGATGCTGGACTTCGGCATCGCCCGCGCCTCCGACGGCACGTCCGTGACCCGTACCGGGATCATGACCGGCACACCCGGCTGGATCAGCCCCGAGCACTACCGCTCCGGCACGTCCGGCCCGGCCGGCGACGTCTTCGCCTGGGGCGCCCTCGTGGCCTACGCCGCCACGGGCCGCCTGCCCTTCGGAGCCGGAGCACCCGATGTGGTCGCCTTCCGCATCCTGTCGGGCGAGGCGGACCTAGAGGGTGTGCCGCAGGCGCTCCGCGAGTTGGTGGAGAAAGCCCTCTCCAAGACCCCTGACACCCGCCCGACGGCCGAAGAGGCCGCCCTCCACTGCGCGGCCCTGTTCGCCGCCGGGACCACGCAGGCCGGCCTGCCCGGCAGCGCACCGACCCTCGCCGAGGCGGTCCAGGCCCAGTGGACCGTTCCCGAGGTCGAGGACCCCGCCTGGGCCGCCCCGCCGTCCCGGGGCCGGAAGCGGCTGTTGTTCACCGTCGCCGTGGGCGCGGCCGTCGCCGGCGGGCTCGTCGGCGGACTCCTCGCTCTTCCCGCCGCTCACGGCCGACCGCCGGGGGCAGCCCCGTCCGGGGCTGCCCCCGGCCATACGGCCGCCGCCGTCTCCGGCACGTCGGCGTCCCCCGTCCCGGCCGGGAGCGGCGAGCCACCGTCCCCGGCCGCGGGCCCGACGGACAACGCGCCGACCCTCGCGACATGGCGGCAGGCACGGGCCGCACAGACGCCGGCCGAGAACGACGCCCGCCCGGCCATGGGGACCGGGGCCTGGCTCGACCCCGTCGCCTATCCCGATCAGCAGTTCGCCCTCACCTTCCACCAGCCCCGTGGCGAGGTGTACATCGCCTCCGGCGGCCAGGAACTCGACGGCGGGACGATGCGCGAGCTGGCCCGGCTCGCCTGCCTGGGCCTGCGCGGCCTCCGCGGCGCCTACCCGGACCTCCCGTACAGCACCTACGTGATCGTCGACACCGCGCGCCGAGGAGGCCCTGCGGTCATCTGGTCGGACAACTTCCTCACCAACACCACCTGCTCGGCGTCCGTGACGGACCGCACCACGGCTCCGCGGGCGGAGCAGGCCACCGACTGGTATCCCCTCGCCACGGGGTTCGCCGCCGCCCAGATCCCGTCACACGACCCGGACGAGATCCGCATCGCCGACCGGATCGCCACCGCGATCATCAAGGACTGGAACGCCGACCCGTCCGGCAGCAGGGCCGGCCGCCTCAGCCACGACAACCTGAGCGTCGGGTTCGACCCCGCCAACCGCGTGATGTACGTGTGGGCGGACGAGCCCCGGTGGGACGGGGCCACGCGGGCGGAGTGGGCGCGCCTGGCATCCCTTCGGTCCTGCAGGGAACTGTCGGGTGAGACCACCGCGCACTGGCCCTATTCCAAGTACGCCGTCCTCATCAACGGCGACTCCGGGGGTGACGTCTTCCTGCGCTGGGATTCCACCGGAAGCTGCACGGTCTGACCTGAGGGCGGAAGGCCCCGCCCTTGGGTCGGGGCCTTCCCCTGCGCGGCATTCGGGGCGGGGCCGCCCCGTCGGTCAGCGCAGGTGCGAGGTGTCGTTGAGGAGCCGGACCGAGGTGTTGCCGTCGGCGTAGTAGGCCACCGCCGAGAGGGAGGCCGCGGAGAGCTCCATCTTGAACAGGGACTCCGGCGGGGCGCCCAGCGCGAGACGGACCAGGGTCTTCACCGGGGTCACGTGGGTGACCAACAGGACCGTGCGGCCCGCGTACGCGGACAGCAGCCGGTCCCGGGTGGCGGAGACCCGGCGGGTGACGGCGGCGAAGCTCTCGCCGCCGCCCGTGGGGGCGGCCTTCGGGGAGTCCAGCCAGGCCTGGAGGTCGTCGGGGAAGCGCTCGCGCACCTCGGCGAAGGTCAGGCCCTCCCAGGCGCCGAAGTCCGTCTCCCGCAGGCCCTCCTCGACGGTGACCGGCAGTCCGAGGCGGTCGGCGACGGCCTGGGCGGTCTCGCGGCAGCGGCGCAGGGGCGAGCTGACGACGGCCTGGACTGTGCCCCGCGCGGCCAGCGCCTCGGCCACGGCGGCGGCCTGCCGGCGCCCGGCCTCGGACAGCTCCGGGTCGGTGCCCCCACTGCCGGAGAACCGCTTCTGCGGGGTCAGGGCGGTCTCGCCGTGCCGTAGCAGCACGAAGGTGGCGGGGGCCCCCATGTCAGGGCCACCCCAGCCGGTGCCGGTGCCTCCGGCGGTGGCGCGGGGCTGGGCGGCTGCGGCCGGGGCTCCGGCGCCCCGGGCGGCCAAGCCCGCCGGGCTCTGGGCGGCGGCGCCGGCCGGAGCGGAGCCCGGGGCCGGGGTCTGGGCCGGAGCCACCGGGGCCAGGGCCTCGGCTTCGCCGAAGAGGGTGTCGGCCTCCGGGCCGGCCGCGGTCCGGGCTGCGCGCAGGTCGGCGGCGACATCCCGGGCAGCCGGGCCGGCGGACGGGGTGCCGTGGGCCGCGCTCCGCGCCGCGCGCACGTCGGCGGTCGCCGTGCCCGGGGTCGCGGGGCCGGAGGGGGTCGCGGGGCCGGCCGCGGTGTGCGCCGCGCGCACGTCGGTGCCGGCCGGGGCCGGGTGGGATTCCGCCGCGGCGGCGGAGTCGGCGGGCACAGCGGACCTCGTGGCGCCGCCGGAGGCCGCCGCGGCGGCGGAGTCGGCCGGCGCAGCGGGCCTCGTGGCGCCGCCGGAGGCCATGGCGGCGCGGACCGCGGCCGCGCCCTTCGCCGCGTCGCCCGGGGGGCCCTGCGGGGGCAGGTCGGCCGTGGAGGCGGAGGGTTCCCACTGCCCGCCCCGGCGGCCCGCGTCCATCGCCTCGTTGGCCAGGCGGTCCGCGTGCTTGTTGCGCTCGCGCGGGATCCACTCGTACGTGACCTGCCCGCGCGGCAGGACCGTCGCCGCCTCCGCCGCCAGCGGCTTCATGTCGGGGTGCTTGATCTTCCAGCGGCCCGACATCTGCTCCACGACGAGCTTCGAGTCCATCCGGACCCGGACCTCCGCGTCGGCGGCCAGCTCACGGGCGGCCTTCAGCCCCGCGATGAGGCCCCGGTACTCGGCGACGTTGTTCGTCGCGACGCCGATGAACTCGGCGCGTTCGGCCAGGGTCTCTCCCGTGACCGGGTCCAGGACGACCGCGCCGTAGCCAGCGGGCCCCGGGTTGCCCCGGGAGCCGCCGTCGGCCTCCACGACGAAACGCGGCATCAGATGCCCGAGTCCGCCGTACGGACCAGGATGCGGCCGCAGTTGTCGTGGCGTACGACCTGGTTGGCGGCGGCGGCCTTGATCTCGTTGATCTCGGCCATGTCGAGTTCCAGGCGGCAGCCCTCGCAGCGGCGCTGGTACAGGCGCGCCGCACCCACGCCGCCCTGCTTGACGCGGATCTTCTCGTACAGGGCCATCAGGTCGGCCGGCATGGAGCCGACGATGACCTCGCGGTCCTTGGTGATCTTCGCGGCCTCGGCGTCCAGCTCACCGGTGGCGGCGTCGCGGCGCGCGATGGCGTCGGCGAGCTTGGCCTCCAGCGCGGAGACCCGCCCGGTGATCTCGGTGACGCGCTCCTGCGCGCCCTCCAGGCGCTCCATGACCTCCAGGACCACGTCCTCCAGGTCGGCCTGCCGCTTGGCGAGCGAGGCGACCTCGCTCTGCAGGTTCGCCAGGTCCCTGGCCGAGACGCCGGCGCCCGACTCCAGGCGCTGCTGGTCGCGGGCGGCGCGCTGGCGCACCTGGTCGACGTCCTGCTCGGCCTTGGTCTGCTCGCGGGCGGCGTCGCTGGCCTGCGTCTGGGCGGCGACGAGGAGGTCGCGCTGCTGGCTGAGGTCCTTGGTCAGGGAGTCGGCTTCGGCGTGCTCGGGCAGCGACTTGCGCTTGTGGGCGAGCTGCGACAGGCGGACGTCCAGGGCCTGGACGTCGAGCAGTCGGATCTGGTCGGCGGGCTCGGCGTTCAGTTGGGGGCTCCAGAGACACTAGAAGGGGTGGTTTCGGACGGCGCATGAGCCGTCCACGGGTCGGTGGCCGTGCGCGACACGTGGGTCCGCAGACCCCAGCCGTGGCGCTCGGAGATCGCGTCGAGCTGGGCCGCGGCCTGCTCGCACCAGGGCCACTCGGTGGCCCAGTGGGCGGCGTCGACGAGGGCGAGCGGGCTCTGCTCGCGGGCCTCGGACACCGGGTGGTGACGCAGGTCGGCGGTGAGGAACGCGTCCACGCCGGCGGCGCGGACCTGTGCGAAGAGGCTGTCGCCGGAGCCGCCGCTGACGGCGACGGTGCGGATCGGGGTCTCCGGGTCGCCGGCGACGCGGATGCCCTGGGCGGTGCGCGGGAGCCGGGCGGCGGCGCGGGCGGTGAACTCGCGCAGGGTCTCGGGGTGGTCCAGTTCGCAGATCCGACCGAGGCCGCGGCGGCCCGACGGGTCGGTCGGGTCGGGCACGAGCGGGCCGGTGACGCGCAGGTCGAGGGCGCCGGCGAGGGCGTCGGAGACCCCGGGGTCGGCGGTGTCGGCGTTGGTGTGGGCGACGTGCAGCGCGATGTCGTTCTTGATCAGCGTGTGCACGACGCGGCCCTTGAAGGTGCCCGCCTCGACGGTGGTGGTGCCGCGCAGGTAGAGGGGGTGGTGGGTGACGACCAGGTCGGCGCCGAGCTTCACCGCCTCGTCGACGATCTCCTGTACGGGGTCCACGGCGAACAGCACCCGGGTGACCTCGGCGTCGGGGTCGCCGCAGACGGTGCCGACGGCGTCCCACTGCTCGGCCCGCGAGGGGGGCCAGAGAGCGTCCAGCGCGGCGATGACTTCAGAGAGAGAGGGCACGGGCCAAGGCTACCGTCCGTGGCGACCGCCCAGCCTGTCACCGGGACGGCACAGCCGGTCCCCCCGTCACGGGAGAACCGCGGTGGTGCCACCCGTACGTGTGAAGCATGCGCGGTCGTGTTGTCCGGTCGGAAGCACGAAACCTAGGTTCCTCCCCGGAGGTGACGGCCGGATGACTGTCTGTGCCACCGAGATGACCACGAGCGCCCCCCTCACGATCACCACCGACGGGGCGTACGCCGCGCGGCTGGCCGGGGAGGGGGAGGCCCGCTATCCCGAGCGGTGGACGCTCGACGGGCCCGAGCCGTACGCGGTGCCGCTGCCGCTCGCGCAGCCGGAGGAGGCCGACAGCGAGGTGCTGCCGCTGGCCGACGGGCGGGTGCTGATCCACCGCCGGGTCGCCGACCGGCACGCGTTCGCCCTGCTCTACCCCTCGGGCACGTACACGGGCCCCCGCGCCGCGGGCTCCGGCGCCGGACCGCGGACCGGGGAGCTCCGGCTCGGCGGGATCGACGCCGAGGAGGGGCTGCGGGTCCGGCTGCTGCCGCCCTGCCCCGACGGGAGCGCGGCCTACGCCCTGGCGGTGGGGGACGAGGAGACCACCGTCTGGCAGGTGGCCGGGCACGGCTCCGACGGGCCGCGGCGGGCCGCCGTGCTGCCGGGCCGCTGCTCCGGCGGGGTCTGGCTGGACCGCGCGGGCCGGCTGCTGTCGCTGGACCGGGAGACGGACGGGCGGGTCAAGGCGGTGGCCGTGGACCTGACCCGGGGCGGGGTGGTCACCCCGCTGCTGCAGATCGCCGAGGGCAGTGACGACCGGCTGCTGATGGCGGCCCCGGACAGCGGGCTGCTGCTGATCCGCTCGGACGCCCCGGGCGAGCCGCGGCTCGGCTGGGGGGTGCTGGGCAGCGCGCGCCCGGTCCGCTTCCCGGAGTGCCTGCGGCTGGAGGACGCCCACCCCTTCGCGGTGCAGCCGGGCCAGATCCTGATGCCGGAGACCTGCGGGGTCGCGCTGCGCGTCGGCGGGGGCGCGGGCGGTGGGGCGGGCCTCGCCCTGTGGCGTCCGGCCGACCGGTACGTGTTCCGGCTCGGCGCCCCGGAGGGCTGGCTCGGCACCGGCCTGTGGACCCCGGAGGGCCGGCTGCGGCTGCCGTACTCCACCCCGGAGGTCCCCTGCGGGACCGTCGGGCTGAGCCAGCCGGCCGCCCCGCCGCCGCCCGTGCACGTGGACCCGCCGCCGAAGCCGGCCGCCCGTCCGGTACCGCTGCGGGAGGCACCGCTGGGCTGATGCCCGTACGAAGTGGCGTGATAGGGAAGGGGCATGACCCTTTCGACAGCCCCCGGTACGGCCAGGCCCTTCGACGCGGTCCTGTGCGACGTCGACAACGTCATCCGGTTCTACGACTCCTCCCGGCTGGCCGAGCTGGAACGCGCGGCCGGGCTCCCGGAGGGGGCGACGGCGGCGGTGGCGTTCCGCCCGGACCAGGGCGACCCGCTGGTGCTCGGGCAGGTCACCAAGGAGCAGTGGGCGGAGTCGGTCGCCGACCGGCTCGGTGCCGAGGCCCCGCTGCCCGGGCAGCGGGCGCGGGAGCTGGCCGACGCCCTCGCCCTGTCCCCGTTCGAGGCCGACGAGGCCGTGGTCCGCGCGCTGCGCGGGGCGCGCGAGGCCGGACTCTCCCTGGTGCTGGTGACCAACGCGGCCCTGGACCTGGACGAGGACCTGGCGGCGATGGGGCTGGAGGACCTCGCGGACCACGTGGTCAACAGCGCCCTGGAAGGGGTGGCCAAGCCCGACCCGGAGATCTACGCGATCGCCGCCGGCCGGGCGGGCGCCGCCCCGGAGCGCTGCCTGTTCGTGGACGACCGGCGGGAGAACGTGGAGGCCGCCGTCGCGCTCGGGATGACGGGCGTCCACTTCCGTGGGCCCGAGGACCTGCGCGGGGCGCTCGCCTTCCTGGGATAGGGCGGTTCAGCCGGCTCGCAGTGCGGCCAGGAGTCTGGTGCGCAGGAGGCGGACGGCCGGGGAGTGCTGGTCGGGGCGGGTGACGAGGCCGAGCCGTGCGTGCGTGGCGGCGTCGGCGAGGGGGACGGCGCGCAGGCCGGCGGCCCGGGCGGAGGAGGCGCTGAGGACGGCGACGCCCGCGCCGCGCTCGGCGAGGCGGAGCAGTGCGGCCGGGGAGCTGGCTTCGAGGTCCACCCGCGGGTCGAGGCCGGCGCGGCGGCAGGAGTCCTCGTAGGCGGCACGGATGCCCGTGCCCGGCGGGAGGCAGAGGACCTTCTCGCCGCGCAGGGCGGTGAGGGGCAGTTCCGTCCGGTCGAGGGGGTGCCCGGCCGGGACGACGGCGGCGATCGGCTCGTCGGTCACGATGTCCGCCTCCAGGCCCGTGGCGGCCTCGCCCGCGAACCCGATCAGGGCCAGGTCGAGGGAGCCGGAGAGGACCTGGGCCTGGAGGGCGTCGGAGTGCCCCTCGTGCAGCCCGAGTTCGATGCCGGGGTGGCTGCGGCCGAGGTCGGCGAGGGTGTCCAGGAAGGGCGGGATGGAGCAGCCCATGACCATGCCGAGCCGGACCCGGCCGCGTACGGCGTCGGCGAACTCGGCCGCGGTGTGCCGGATGGCGTCGAGGGTGGCGAGGGCGCTCTTGGCGAGGGGGAGGACCGCCTCGCCCGCCGGGGTGAGGCGGACCTGACGGCCGGAGCGGTCGAAGAGGGCATGGCCCAGCTCGCGTTCCAGTTTGGCCACCTGGGTGCTGACGCCGGACTGGCTGACGTGCAGCCGGTGGGCGGCGCCGGTGAAGGTGCCTTCGTCCACGACGGCGGCGAAGTAGCGCAGCTGGTGCATCTCCATATCTAATGATGATAGCTGGCATCTGATCCATCTGTTGGACGGATGACCGCGGGGCCACCAGGATGGAGACATGACGACGACGAGGACCGCACGAGAGCTTGCCGAGACCTACTTCACCGCCTGGGAGGCGGGCGACTTCGACACGATGCGCGGACTACTGGCCGAGGACGTCGACTTCGTCGGGGCGCTGGGGACGGCCCAGGGCACCGAGGAGGCGCTGGCCGGGCTGAAGGGGCTCGGGCAGGTGCTGGAGAGGATCGACGTGAAGGTGCGGGTGGCGGAGGGCGACGAGGTGATCACCTGGTTCGACCTGTGCACCAGCATCGCCCCGCCGGCGCCGACCGCGAACTGGATGCACGCGGCGGACGGAAAGATCACCCGGATCCGGGTCACCTTCGACCCGCGCGCCCTCCTGGCAGGCTTCGCCGAACACCACTGATCCCCGGCGGGCCCCGGGGCCCGCCGGGGCAAGGACGCGGGCCCCACCAGCGCGATCCGGAAGGCGGCCTTAGTCGTGCTTGAGGCCCAGGACCTCTGCCGCCGCGAAGGTTTCGCCCGCCGGGCGGGAGGCGTAGTGCGGGGTGAGGACGGAGTCGAGCTCCTCGAAGGAGAAGACCTCCTTCGCGGTGTCGAACTTCGCCGCCACCCGGGGGCGTTCCATCACCACGACGATTCCGCCGTGCACCACGAACAGCTGGCCGTTGGCCTTCGCCGACGCCGGTGAGGCGAGGTAGCCGACCAGGGGGGCGACGTGCTCGGGGGCCAGCGGGTCGAGCTTGCCCTCCTCCGGGACCTGGAAGCCGGCGAAGACGTCCTCGGTCATCCGGGTGCGGGCGCGCGGGCAGATGGCGTTGGCGGTCACCCCGTACTTGGCCAGGGCCAGGGCGGTCGAGGTGGTCAGGCCGACGATGCCGCCCTTGGCCGCCGCGTAGTTGGGCTGGCCCGCCGAACCGCCGAGGAAGGCCTCGGAGGAGGTGTTGACGATCCGCCCGTACACCGGGCCGCCCGCCGCCTTGGAGCGCTCGCGCCAGTGCGCGGAGGCGAAGTGGGTGGTGTTGAAGTGGCCCTTGAGGTGGACCCGGATCACCGAGTCCCACTCGTCCTCCGACATCGAGAAGACCATCCGGTCGCGCAGGATCCCCGCGTTGTTGACCAGGACGTCCAGCTTCCCGAAGGCGGAAACGGCCAGGTCGACCAGTTCCCGCGCCTGCTCGAAGTCGGCCACGTCCCCGAGGTGCGCCACCGCCTGGCCGCCCGCCGCGCGGATCTCGGCGGCGACCTCCTCCGCCGGAGCGGACGAGGCCTCCCCGGAGCCGTCGCGGCCGCTCTGGCCGAAGTCGTTGACGACCACGCTCGCGCCGAGCCGGGCCAGTTCGAGCGCCTCGGCCCGGCCGAGCCCCCGGCCGGCGCCGGTGACGATGGCGCTGAGCCCCTCAAGTGGCAGTGACATGTGCCGGATTCCTCTCAGGACGGATCAGATCTCGATGCAGGTGCGCAGGGCCGTGCCCGTGCGCATCTGGTCGAGGGCGTCGTTGATCTCGGCGAGCTGCACCCGGTGGGTGATCAGGCCCGCCAGGTCGATGCGACCGGCCCGCCACAGCTCGATGGTGCGCGCGTAGGAACGCAGCACGTCCCCGCCCCCGTACATGGAGGGGAGGATCTTCTTCTCGTCGAAGAACAGCGAGAACATGTCGATCTGGAAGTTGTCGTCGAGGGCCCCCGCCCCGACGATCACGACCGAGCCGCCACGCCGGGTCATCTGGTAGGCGGTGCGTGCGGTGACGGACTTGCCGACGACCTCGAAGACGTAGTCGAAGCCTTCGCCGGAGGTGATCCGGGCCTTCGCGTCCTCGAACGCGTCCGGCGCGACCGCCTCCGTCGCCCCGAAGCGCAGGGCCGCCTCGCGCCGCGACTCCACCGGGTCGACGGCGATGATCTGCGCCGCGCCCTGCACCTTGGCGCCCTGGATGACGGAGATGCCCACGCCGCCGCAGCCGATGACGGCGACCGAGGAACCCGCCTCCACCTTCGCGGTGTTGATGGCCGCACCGAGTCCGGTGGTGACGCCGCAGCCGATGAGGGCGGCGATGTCGAAGGGCACGTCGTCGGGGATCGGGACGGCGCAGTTGGCGGCGACGACGATCTCCTCGGCGAAGGTGCCGGTCGCGGCGAAGCCGAAGATCTCCCCGCCGGCCCGGCGGAAGTTGGGGATGCCCGCGTTGACCAGGCTCTCCAGGCACAGGTGTCCCTGGCCGCGCTTGCAGGCGGCGCAGTGCCCGCAGGGCGGCAGCCAGCAGACGAGGACCCGGTCGCCCTCCTGGTGGCCGGCGACCCCCTCGCCGACGCCGGTGATCACCCCGGAACCCTCGTGGCCGGGGATGAAGGGCGCGGGCTGCGGCAGCACGCCGCTCATCGCGGAGAGGTCGGAGTGGCACAGGCCGGTGGCCTTGATGCGGATCCGCACCTTGCCGGGGCCCAGGCCCACGGCTTCCATGTCGTCGACGACCTCTAGCTTGTCCTGGCCTATCTCGCTCAGCAGTGCTGCGCGCACGGTGCGGCTCCTTAGGGGCGTGTGCCTGGGCGTGTGCGGGTGCGGGGTGGCGCGGTGCGCGGTGTGGGGCGGGGGGTGGGGGGTGTGTGTTCGGTGCGCTGTGCGCGTTACGCGTGTTCGACCACGGTGTCGGCGAGGACCGGCGCGTCGTCGCGTTCGGCCGCGGTCACCGAGACCAGGACGCGGCCGGGCTCCTGCCACATCCGGATGCGCAGGGTCTCGCCGGGGAAGACGACGCCGGCGAAGCGGGTGCGGTAGGCGCGGACCCGGGAGACGTCCCCGCCGAGGACGGTGTCGACGACGGCCTTGAGGGTCATCCCGTACGAGCACAGGCCGTGCAGGATCGGCCTGTCGAAGCCGGCGAGCTTGGCGAACTCGGGGTCGGCGTGGAGCGGGTTCCAGTCCCCGGAGAGCCGGTAGAGCAGGGCCTGTTCCTCGCGGATCGGCCGCTCCTCGGTCCGGTCGGGGGCCCGTTCGGGCAGCTCGCCGCGGACGGAGGGGCCGCGGTCGCCGCCGAAGCCGCCCTCCCCGCGGACGAAGATCTGCGCGTCGCTGGTCCACAGCGGCCCGTCGGCGTCGGCCACCTCGGAGCGCAGCACGATCACGGCCGCCTTGCCCTTGTCGTAGACGGCAGCGACCTTGGAGGAGGAGGTGGCCCGGCCCTTGACGGGGATCGGCCGGTGCAGCTCGATGGAGTGGCCGCCGTGCAGGACGTGCGCCAGGTTGACCTCGATGCCGGGGGCGGCGAGCCCGCCGAGCATGGCCATGCCGGCGCCGGCCACGGTCGCGAAGCTGGGGAGCACGTGGAGCTTGGACTCCAGGGTGTAGCGCAGTTCGTCGGGGTCGGTGGCCAGGCTGTTCCCGTGCAGGGACGCGCCGGCGCCGAGGCCGAGGTGGTAGAGCTGGACGTCCTTGTGGTCCCAGCCGATCTCCCCCTGGCGGGGGTCGGCGGCGAGGGCCCTGGCGGCATCGATCGGCATTCGGATGCTGCTCCTTCTGCTCTCTGGAAGACCTCGGTGCGACCGTCCGCACCGTCGGCCGCACCGAGGTCGCATGCGGAGCCGGTTCTAGAACGCGTTCTAGGAAGCGGCTGAGGGAATGTATAACGCACGCCCCCGTGGTTGGGAAGAAGGCTGCTGACTTCGCGTCAGATGATCGTGGTGCGGGGCGTGTTGCCCGGCACGTCGAGGGCCGGGCGGTAGCCTGCGGCGGTGGATGAGATGCCCGCGACCCACCGGCCCGCCCGTTCCCTGCGCGTCCTGCTGGACCCGCCGAACCCGCCGCTCGCGCTCCGCCTCGGGCTCCAGCCGGACATCGAGGTGGTCGCCTCGCCGGCGGAGCGGCCGGCGGTGGCGCTGGTCGAGGACCCCGCCACGGTGGCGGCCCTGCTGGCCGAGGACCCGGAGTGCCGGGTCCTGGTGGCCACGGGGTCGGCGCACCCGGGGCTGCGGGAGGCGGTCCTGGCGGCGGGCGCGGCGGGGCTGGTGCTGCGGGACGGGCCGGTCGAGGAGCTGGCGGAGTGCCTGCGGAGGGCGTCGACGGGCGAGACGGTGGTGGACCCGGCGCTGGCGGGGCCCTGAGCAGCCCGGCCGCTGTCCGGGCAGGGGTGGGGGCGGGGGCGGCGTGGGCGTGGGGGCGGCGTGGGCGCGGGGGTGTATGAAAGCCCTCCGCCGGTCAGCGGCGGAGGGCTCCCCTCGGGGCTCGGGCCCCGGTCAGCTGCCCGCGGTCCAGTCGTCGACCGTCCGCGAGGGGTCCAGTGCGACCGGCAGCTTCTCCAGCCCGCGGAAGGCCGGGAACGGCCCCTTGAGCCAGTCCCCCTCCGCCGGCGTCGGCATGGCGAGGACCATGTCGGGGAAGCGGTCGAGCAGGGCCGTGAGGCAGATCTCCAGCTCCAGCCGGGCCAGCGGCGCGCCCAGGCAGTAGTGGGCCCCGTAGCCGAAGCCGAGGTGGCTGCTCTGCAGTCCTTCCCGGGTGAAGTCCAGGGTGTCGGGGTCGGGGAATTTCTCCGGGTCGCGGTTCGCGGACGAAAGGGCGATCTGCACGACGGCCCCCTTCGGAATGACCGTCCCGCCGATTTCGACGTCCTCCAGCGCGTACCGGAAGGTGGAGGTTTCCACCGAGCCCTCGAAGCGCTGCATTTCCTCGATCG
The DNA here is from genome assembly GCF_003634815.1 of Streptomyces sp. 3211.6. Lineage (NCBI taxonomy): Bacteria > Bacillati > Actinomycetota > Actinomycetes > Kitasatosporales > Streptomycetaceae > Streptomyces > Streptomyces sp. 3211.6. Next base: position 2,616,558 of record NZ_RBXC01000001.1, read on the forward strand.
CCTGCGGCAGCAGTTTCCGGTTCTCCTGGATCGCCCGCAACTGGTCCGGGTGGGTCAGGAGGCTGAAGACGCAATTGCCGATCTGGAGGGTGGTCGTCTTGTGTCCGGCGAAGAGCAGGACCCAGATCATCGACACGAGTTCGTCGTCGGTCAGCGGCTCTTCCTCGTGCGGCGTCTCCACCAGCATGGTCAGGAAGTCGTCCGTGGGCTGGAGGCGGGTCCGGTGGATGTGCCGGGCGAAGTAGTCACGCAGCCAGATCTCGGCCTCTTGCAGGTCTCCCTTGAGGTCCTTGCTGAACCGTGAGCGCGTCACGACGGCGAACCACTTGAGGACCTCGGTCCGCTCCTCCCCGACGATGCCGAGCAGCTCGCAGATGACCATGACGGGCAGCGGCAGCGCGAAGGCCTGCATCAGGTCGACGGGCCGGTCCGTGGGGCAGCGGTCGAGCAGCCCGTGGGCGAGCTCCTCGATGTGCGGGCGCAGGGCGTGGATGTGGCGCGGGGTGAAGGCCGTCTTGGCGATGTGGCGCAGCCGGGTGTGCCGGGGCGGGTCGGCGAACAGCAGGTTGTCGTCGAGCGCCTCGCACAGGTCCCCGAACAGGGCGTGGTAGAGGTCGATGCCCTCGTGCATGTCCTTGCCGATGCGGGGGTCGGCGAGGATGGCGTGGGCGTCCTCGTAGCGGGTGATCAGGTACGTGTCCACGCCGTGGCCCGGGGTGAGCCGGGCGATGGGGGCCTGTTCGCGCAGGGTCCGGTAGACCGGATAGGGGCACTGCCGGTATTCCGGTGTGCTCTTCGTCGCGGCCGCCACCGCTTCGTCCAGCGCGAGACCGCCATCCGCCGCGGTAGTCGGTTCAGTCGTCACGCGCCCAGACCTTTCGGGTAACCCGGAATTGACAGTCGGCTCCTTTCCCGGGCCGGATCGAGGGCGAAACCCGATTGACCCGTTCGGAGCCGAAACCTCCCCCGGCGGAATGTCCGGGCGGCGGTTCCGGGGAGCCGCCCTAGGGTGTGCGGTGGTTTTCGATTCGCGGGCCGACGAGAGGGAAATGCGCACATGCCGGAATACGGTGCGGGCGGCCTGGCCGCCGGCGGAGCGGTACGCCGGGACGCGGCGGCTACGGCCGGGGCGGCGGTCGGGGCGGAGGACGACGGGAGCGGGGGTGTGATCGACGTCCACCACCACTTCTGCGCCCCCGACTGGCGCCGCTGGGCGGAGCGGCAGGGGCTGGTGGGCCCGCGGTCGCTGCCGCCATGGGCGGGCTGGGACGCGGAGAGCGCGCTGGCGGTGATGGACCGGACGGGGATCGCCGTGGCGGTGCTGAAGCCGATGCTGCCCGCACGGTACGAGAGTGCCGCGCAGCTGCGGGAGGCGGTGGCCGTGACGATGGAGGCGGCGGCCGGGGTGGTGGAGGCGTACCCGGGGCGCTTCGCGTTCCACGCGCCCCTGTTCCTCGACGAGGAGGAGGTCTCCTCCTGGACCCTGCGGCGCGGCCTGGACGAGCTGGGGGCGGTGGGGGTCAACGTGACGGCGAACTACCGCGGGGTGTACCTCGGTGACCCCTCGTACGACAGGATCTTCGCCGAACTCGACGAACGCGCGGCGATCGTGGACACCCACCCGCACAACCTCCCGGACGGCCCGGCCGGCGGACGGCCCACGGTGGCACCCGGGGGGCCGGGCGGCCCGCCCGCAGGTGCGGCCGGCGGTCCGGGCGGGCACGGGGCCCCCGGCGGGCCTGGTGGAGGGCGCGGGGGGCCGGTGGCCGTGCCCGGACTGCCGAACTTCCTCTGTGACTTCCTGCTCGACACCACCCGCGCCGCCGCGAACATGATCCGTACCCGGACCCTCGACCGGTTCCCGAACCTGTCGGTGATCCTGCCGCACGGCGGCGGCTTCCTCCCGCAGATCGCGACCCGGATGGAGGCCTTCGCGTACGCCTTCGACCCGCCGGTGGAGCCCGCGGCGGTACGGGACCACATGCACCGCTTCTACTACGACACCGCCGGCCCGCTCTCCCCGGCCGGCACCCTCCTCGCCACCGTCGACCCCGGCCGGATCCTGTTCGGCAGCGACTGGCCGGCCTGCCCGGCCTCCGTCGTCACGGACCTGGCCGTCCCCGCCCTGGCCGCCGACCCGGCGTTCACCCCGGCACTGCGCCGGGCCGTGAACCGGGAGAACGCGCTGCGCCTGATGCCGGGCCTGGTCCGCGCCTGACGCCCCCGCAGGCCGCCGCCCGACGAGACGGAACCCCGCCGGTACGGCCCTTGCCGTACCGCCCGCCGCCGGGCCGCGCCGCCCGGCAGGCCCGGCACGGCCCGTGCCGCCCGCCCGGCGGCCCGGGCCGGCGCCGTCAGCGGCGCAGGAGGGTTACCACCGCCGCCCCGCCCAGCCCGATGTTGTGGGCCAGGCCCACCCGGGCGGCGGGGACCTGCCGCGCCCCCGCCTGGCCGCGCAGCTGCCACACCAGTTCCGCCGCCTGCGCGAGCCCCGTCGCCCCCAGCGGGTGGCCCTTGGAGATCAGGCCGCCCGAGGGGTTGACCACCCAGCGGCCGCCGTAGGTGGTGGCTCCGCTCTCGACGAGCTTGCCGGAGGCCCCGTCCGCGCACATGCCGAGCGCCTCGTACGTCAGCAGTTCGTTCACCGAGAAGCAGTCGTGCAGCTCCACCACGTCGACGTCCTCGATGCCGAGCCCGGAGTCCTCGTAGACCCTGCGGGCGGCCGCGGCCGTCATCGGCTTGCCGACCACGTCGATGCAGGAGCCGCCGAAGCTCTCCTCGGTGTCCGTGGTCATGGCCTGCGCGACGATCTCGACGGCCTTGTCGTGCAGCCCGTGCGCCACGACGAACCGCTCCGAGACGACGAGGGCGGCGGCCGCGCCGTCGGAGGTGGGCGAGCACTGGAGCTTGGTCAGCGGATCGTGGATGGTCTTGGCGGCGAGGACCTCCTCCACCGTGTACACGTCCTGGAACTGCGCGTTCGGGTTGTTCGCGGAGTGCCGGTGGTTCTTGGCGCCGACCGCCGCGAGCTGCGCGGGCGTGGTCCCGTACCGCTCCATGTGCTCGCGGGCGGCGTTGCCGAAGATCTGCGCGGTGGGCGGGGACATCTCGAAGCCGTGCGCGGCGGCCATGATCCCGTAGTGCCGGGCGACCGGCGAGGTGTTGAAGTCCCCGCCGTCGGCGCCGCCCCCGAGCGCGCCCCGCTTCATCTTCTCGAAGCCGACCGCCAGCACGCAGTCGCTGATGCCGCCCTGCACGAACTGGCGGGCCATCATCAGCGCCGTCGAGCCGGTCGCGCAGTTGTTGTTGACGTTGTAGACCGGGACCCCGGTCAGGCCCAGTTCGTACGCCGCCCGCTGGCCGGCGGTGGAGGGCTGGAAGCAGTAGCCCACCGGCACCTGCTCCACCAGCCCGTAGTCCACGCCGGCGTCGGCGAGCGCCGCGCCGCCGGCCTCCCTGACCATGTCCCAGTACTGCCAGTCCCGTGACTCCGGCTTCTCGAACTTCGTCATGCCGACGCCCACGATGTACGACTTCATCAATGCTGCCCTTCAGTCAGTCCCTGGGGAGGCCGAGGATCCGCTCGGCGACGACGTTCAGCTGGACCTGGGTGGTGCCCCCGGCGATGGTCAGGCAGCGCGACATCAGCATCCCGTGCACCGCCCGCTCCCCCGCCCCCTCCCGCACCGCGCCGGCCGGGCCCAGCAGTTCGAGCGCGAGCTCGGCGGTCCGCTGCTGGTGGGGGGTCTGTACGAGCTTGCGGACGGAGGCGCCCGCGCCCGGCTCCAGTCCGGACACCTGCTGGAGGGTGGTGCGCAGGCCGATGCAGGCGAGCGCGTGCGCTTCGGCGGCGAGCGCGCCGATCCGGGCCCCGTAGGAGGCGTCGAGGCCGGAGGAGGCGGCGATCAGCGTCTCCAGTCCGCTGTCGAAGGTCATCTGGTCGGCCATGTGGACGCGTTCGTTGCCGAGGGTGTTGCGGGCGGCCTTCCAGCCGCCGTCGGCGGCGCCCACCAGGGCCCCGGCGGGCAGCAGGACGTCCTCGAACCAGACCTCGTTGAAGAGGGAGTCGCCGGTGATCTCCTTCAGCGGGCGGATCTCGATCCCCGGGGTGTTCCTCATGTCGACGACGAAGTAGCCGAGCCCCTTGTGCTTGGGCGCCTGCGGGTCGGTGCGGGCGAGCAGGATCCCGAAGTCGGCGGTGTGGGCGGAACTCGTCCACACCTTCTGGCCGTTGATCCTCCAGGAGCCGTCTGCGGTCCGGTCGGCCCGGGTGCGCAGGGAGGCCAGGTCGGAGCCGGCGCCCGGCTCGGAGAACAGCTGGCACCAGGTGGTGTCCCCGCGCAGGGTGGGCAGGACGTACGCCTCGCGCTGCTCCTCGCTGCCGAAGGCGATCAGCGAGGGCACGATCCAGGTGGCGATCCCGAGATCGGCGACCTTGACGCCGGCCTCCTTCAGCTCCTGCTGGATCACGATCTGCTCGGCCGGCCCCGCGCCCCGCCCGTACGGCGGCGGGAGGTGGGGGTTGGCGTAGCCGGTGGGCGCGAGCAGCCGGCGGGCGGCCGCCGGGTCGAGGCCGCGGGCGGCCCCGATGGCGGCGCGGGCGGCCGGGCGGTGGGCCTCGGCCTCCGCCGGGAGTTCCAGGCGCAGCTCGCGCCGGGCCCCGGCTGCGGCGAGGCGTACGGCGCGCAGGCGGTGGGCGTCGCCGGGGCCCAGCAGCTGGCGGGCGACGAGGGCGCGGCGCAGGTGGATGTGGGCGTCGTGCTCCCAGGTGAAGCCGATGCCGCCCAGGATCTGGATGCAGTCCTTGGCGCAGGACCAGGCGGCATCGAGGGCGGTCGCGGCGGCGAGCGCGGCGACGAGCGAGCGCACGTCGGAGGGGTGGGGGGAGGCGTGCCGGGGGGCTCCGCCGGGGGTCCCGCTGGGGGCCTCCGCGGAGGTACCGCTGGGGGCCTGGCCGGGGGTACCGCTGGGGGCCCCGCCGGGGGTACCGCTGGGGGCCTCGCTAGCGGGGGTGCCGCCGGGGGCCTGGCCAGGAGTCTCACCGGGGGTACCGCTGGGGGCCTGGCCGATGGCCTCGCCGGAGGCCTCGCCGGAGGCCTCGCCGGGGAGCCTGCCGGGCGCCTCGCCGGGGGCCGCGCCGGAGGCCTCGCCGGGGAGCCTGCCGGGGGCCTCGCCGGGGGTTCCGCCGGGGGTTCCGCCGGGCGCATCGCCGGGGGGCGGGGTCGCGCTGTTGGCGGCGTCCCAGGCGAGGGCGCGGGCCTGTTCGAGGCGGACCAGCATGTCGGCGCACAGGTGCTTGACGCCCTGGAACCGCCCGACGGGGCGCCCGAACTGCTCGCGGGTCTTGGCGTGTTCGGCGGCCGTGTGCACCGCCCAGGCGGCGGTGCCGCAGGCGTCGGCGGCGAAGAGCACGCAGGCCAGGTCCCGCACCAGGGCCTCGTCCAGCCCCAGGAGCCGCTCCGCCGGGACGGTGACCCCGTGCGCCCGGACCTCGGCGGTGGGCCGGGTCGGGTCGGCGCTCTCGTGCGGCCGGACCTCCAGCGCTGCGGCGTCCACCGCGAACCACCGGACCCCGCCCGCCCCCTCGGCGGCGAGCAGCACCAGCTCCGCCTCACCGGCCCCGAGCACGGGAGGCGCGAGGCCGTCCAGCCGCCACCCGCCCCCCTCGGCAGCGACGGCGGTGACCCCGCCGGCCCCCAGGGCGACCGCCCCGACCCGCCCGTCGAGAGGTTCAGCCCCCGCCCGGTCCAGGAGTACGGAGGCCAGCGCACTCGGCAGGAACGCCCCGGGCAGCGCCGCCCGGGCGGCCTCCTCCACGACGACGGCCAGATCCAGCAGGGTCCCGCCCTCCAGATGGGGCGTCACCAGCCCCTGCGCACACATGCCGTCCCAGTAGCCCGGCCGCGCCCCGGCCTGGGGCGGGGCGTCGAGCAGTTTCCGCACCGCCTCGGGCGGCACCGCCCGCGCCACCCAGCCGCGCACGGCGTCGGCCAACTCCCGCTGCTCCTGCGTGATTCCGATGCCCATGCGCGGCAGACTAGAACACGTTTCAATCTGACGGAAGGTCAGATGAGAAGATGCGAGGGTTCTTCCCGGCGCGGCACAACGGGGCCCGACGGGGCGGGCTCCGCATAGCGAGCGGCGAGCACCCCCACCGCCTCGGCCACCGCCGCCCGCAGCTCCGCCGGACCGAGCACCTCCGCCTCCGCCCCCAGCCGGAGCAGGTCTCCCACCGCCACGGCCCGCGACTCCACCGACAGCTCCACCTCCACCCACCCCTCCCCGTCCGGCTCCCCCGCCCCCTCCAGGGCCCGCACCCCCGGGGCCCCGAACTGCATGGGCAGCAGCCGCTGGGCGCGGGGCGAGATCCGCAACCGGGCCGTGTCCTGGTGGAGGGCGGCCTCCAGGCGGCGGGAGGACTCCTCCCAATGGGCGGCCAGGTCGAAGCCGGACGGCCGCTCGAAGGCCGCGCCCGTCTCCTCCACCGCCAGCAGCCGTGACACCCGGTAGGTGCGCGGGCTCCCGGCCGCCGCCGCGACCAGGTACCAGATGCCCCCCTTGAGGACGATGCCCAGCGGGTGCAGCTCCCGCCGCCGCAGCTCGCCCGACCAGCGCCGGTACTCCACCCGCAGCGTGCGCTGCTCCCACACCGCCCGGGCCACCGCCGCCAGGTGCGGCACCGGGTCGGCGTCGCGGAACCAGGCCGGGGCGTCCAGGTGGAAGCGGTCCTGGACGAGCCGGGCCCGGTCGGCCAGCGCGGCGGGCAGTGCGGCCTCCAGCTTCAGCCGGGCGGTGGCCACCACCGCACCCAGGCCCAGGTCGCGGGCCGGCCCCGGCGCCCCGGCCAGGAAGAGCGAGCCGGCCTCGGCGTCGGTGAGGCCGGTCAGCCGGGTGCGGTAGCCGTCCATCAGGCGGTAGCCACCGGCGGGCCCCCGGTCGGCACGGACCGGCACTCCGGCGGCGCCGAGCGCCTCGACGTCCCGGTACACCGTGCGGACGGACACCTCCAGTTCCGCGGCGAGTTCGGGGGCGGTCATACCGCCGCGGTTCTGGAGCAGCAGGAGCAGGGAGAGGAGCCGGTCGGCGCGCATGCGGCCATTCTCCGCGGGATACCTGACAGGAGATGTCAGGTATCCCGCCGAAGCTGGTCACCGCACGAGCACCACCGCCCGTTCCGGAAGGACAGCCATGCCCACGCACACCGCCACCGGCCGCTTCACCTACGCCAAGTGGGAGGAGCACGCCGCCGGCCCGGACGACGTACTGCCCCGGCTCGCCCAGGCCTCGGTCGTCAACTCCTTCTCCGGCGGCATCGAGGCCGCCGAGACCGTGTGCACGTACGCGATCGCCTACCTGACGGCGGCCACCGGCACGTTCACCGGTCTGGAACTGATCACCGGCAGCCTCGACGGCCGCGGCGGAGGCTTCGCGGTCGAGGAGCGGGGCTCGTTCCATGAGGACGGCACGACCCAGTGCACCTTCGAGGTGGTCCCGGGCTCGGGCACCGGCGCCCTGACGGGCCTGCGCGGCAGCGGCGGTTTCGTCCACCGGCAGGGCGAGACGTCCGTCCCCTACACGTTCACCTACGAACTGGACTGACCCCAGCCCCCTGCCCCGTTCCCTGCCCTTTCCCCTGCTCCCGACCCCCTCCCCGGACCCCCGGCATGGTGCCCTACCGCCCGGTAGGGCACCATGGGCCGCCACACCCGCACCACGCCCGCCACACCCGCGCCGCATCCGCGCCGGACCCGCTCACCGCCCGGAGGACCACCCATGGCCGCCACCCCCAAGCCGGAGACCCTCGCCGCCTTCGAGGCCGCCAAGGGGTTCATGCCCGTCGACGAGGGCCTCGCCCTCCACGAGGCCGCCTCCGCCGCGGCCGCGCTCGGGCTGCCGCTGCTGGAGGTCGGCACGTACTGCGGGCGCTCCACGATCCTGCTGGCCGACGCCGCCCGCGAGGCGGGGGTCCCGGCGATCACCGTCGACCACCACCGGGGCAGCGAGGAGCAGCAGCCGGGCTGGGAATACCACGACCCGACGGTGGTGGACCCGGAGGTCGGGCTGATGGACACCCTCCCCACCTTCCGCCGCACCCTCCACAAGGCCGGCCTGGAGGAGCACGTGATCGCGGTCGTGGGCCGCTCCCCCCAGGTCGCGGCGGCCTGGGGCGGCAAGCTCGGCTTCGTCTTCATCGACGGCGGCCACACCGACGAGCACGCCACGAACGACTACGAGGGATGGGCCCCGCACCTGGCGGTCGGCGGCACCCTGGTCATCCACGACGTCTTCCCCGACCCGGCCGACGGCGGCCAGGCCCCGTACCGGATCTACCTGCGGGCCCTGGCCTCCGGCGCCTTCGAGGAACTCTCGGTGACGAACTCCCTCCGCGTCCTGCGCCGCATCGCCGAGGGCGTCTGACCCCGCACAGGCCTCGCGTCGCCACAGGCCTCGCGTCGGCACAGGCCTCGCGTCGGCACAGGCCTCGCGTTGGCATAGGCCTCCCATAGGCCTCGCGCATCCGGGCTCGGCGGGGACACCCCCGCCAGGCCAAGCCGGGCCAAGCCAGGCCTACAAGACCGACAATCAGACCACGCCCTCGGATGGCGCAGTGTGCGTATGGGAGCCGCCCGGGCGTTCTAGCATCGCGACGTGCGCTACGACGACAGCCCCCCGCCGCCCGAGTCCGCCTCCTCCATCAGCCCCGACCGGCCTTGGTTCGCACGCCGGCCCGCCCTTGCGGTGGCGCTCGCGGCGCTGGCCCCGACCTGCCTGGCGGGTTGGGTGCTCACCCAGGTGCTGGCCGGTTCGGGAGCCGCCGCCCCGCAGCCCGCGGGGGCGGCGGCCGCCGCCTCCACCCCCGCGGCCGCGGCTGACGCCAAGGCCAGCGCCTCTCCGAGCGCCCCGGCCGCCCCGGCCGCCCCGAAGCCCGCCGCCGCTCCCGCCAAGGGTCCGCTGAGCGGCCGGACCGTCGTCATCGACCCCGGGCACAACACGGGGAACTTCAAGCACGGCCGGGAGATCGACCAGCAGGTGGACATCGGCACCAACCGCAAGGAGTGCGACACCACCGGCACCACCACCAACTCCGGTTACATGGAAGCGGAGTTCTCCCTCGACGTCTCCCACCGGGTGCGCGCCCTGCTGGAGGGCAAAGGCGCCAAGGTGGTCCTGACCCACGACGGAGACCGCCCCTGGGGCCCCTGCATCGACGAGCGGGCCCGGATCGGCAACCAGGCCGCGGCCGACGCCGTCGTCTCCGTCCACGCCGACGGCGCCTCCGCCGGCAACCGCGGTTTCCACGTGATCCTGCCCGCCCGCGTCAAGGCCGGCGCGGCCGACACCGCGAAGATCGTCGGCCCTTCCCGCGACCTCGGCGAGCGCATCGCCTCCAACTTCGCCCGCACCACCGGCTCGTCCCCCGCCAACTACCTCGGCAGCGGCACCGGGCTGGTCGTCCGGGACGATCTGGGCGGCCTCAACCTGTCGACCCGGCCCAAGGTGTTCCTCGAATGCGGCAACATGCGGGACGACAAGGACGCGGCGCAGCTGACGAGTCCGGAGTGGCGGCAGAAGGCGGCCCAGGGCATCGCGGACGGCATCACCGGCTTCCTGGGCGGGTAGTCCTCCGGGGCGGCGGCCCCCGAAGGGCCGTCCCCTGGAAGGCAGTCCCCCGGGGCCGCCCCCGGGGGCCGCCCCCGGGGACAGTCCCCAGGGGCAGTCCCGTGGCGGCTCGCCGCCCCGGTCCTCTCGGCCGCGGAAACCTCCGTACCATGGGGGCGCCCGATCCGCCCCCTGCCAAGACCGAGAAGGACACCAGAGACGTGAACATCCGCTCCCTCACTCGAGGCGACGGCGTGGTGATCGGAGCAGCGGTGCTGCTGTTCATCGCCTCGTTCCTCGATTTCTACTCCGCCGCCAGCGGCGCCGACCTCCCGAGCGTGTGGGACACCGACGTCTACCGGCTGGCCCTGCCGGCCGTCTTCCTGATGGGCTTCATCGCGGCGGGCCTGCTGATCGGGGCCCGCTTCCAGCCCGAGGGCCGCAAGGTGGCCGGCCTGACCCTGACGGCCTGGGGCACGGTGCTGGCCGTGGCCGCCGCCTGGAACGGACTCTGGTCGCTGATCGCCACCCCGCCGCTGGCCGACCTGGCCGCCGGCTGCATCCTCGGCTTCCTCGCCACGCTGGCCCTGGCCGCGGTGGCCGTCGCCGGTTCGAAGGTCCCCGCGCTGGCCGGGCCGCTGGTCCCGGAGCCCAGGCCGGTCACCGCCCAGCCGTACGGGGGCCAGCCCGGCACCGGCTACGGCTACCCGGGCGGGCAGCAGCCGCAGGGTTACGGGGCCACGCCGCAGCCGGCCCCGCCGTACGGGGGCGCCCCGCAGGACTCCGCCGGCGCCGGGTTCCCGGCCGCGGAGTTCACGCCGTTCTGGTTCGCGGTGCCGGTGGCCCGGCCCCTCTTCGCCGAGGACGGCTCCCCGACGCCGATCGCGGAACTCGCCCCGGGCACCTGGTACCTGGCCGTCGACCAGCGCGGCCCGTCCACGCTGATCGCCCAGACCCAGGACGGCCGCCGCGGCGTCCTGAACGACACCTCGGGCATCCAGCGCGGCTGACCCCCGCCCGCACGCAGCGCACCCGCACGCCCCCCCCCGCCCCACCGGCGGGGGGCCGTCGCACTTCCCGGCGGGGGCGGCGTGCCCTACAGTCGCCCGGACGGTACCTGACGCTGCATCAGATCCCGTCCGGGCTCGGGCTCGGGCCAGAGTTCAGGCTTCGGCTCGGGTTCGGGCTGAGGCTCGGGCTCAGGCTCAGACTCAGGCTCGGGCTTCGGCTTCGGCTTCGGCTTCGGCTGGGACCTGAGTTCGGGCTCGGCTCGCATCACGGCTCGCGACCCCGGTCAGGACCCGGCTCAGGCAACGGCAACGGCACCGGCATCGCGGAGGGGACCGTACATGCGCCTCGGACTCGCACTCGGCTACTGGGGCCGCGGACCCAGCCCCTCCCACCTCGACCTCGCCACCGAGGCCGAACGCCTGGGCTACGACTCGGTGTGGACCGCCGAGGCGTGGGGCTCCGACGCCTTCACCCCCCTCACCTGGATCGCCGCCCACACCTCCCGCATCCGCCTGGGCACCGCCATCGCCCAGATGGCCGCCCGCACCCCCACGGCCACCGCCATGCACGCCCTCACCCTGGACCACCTCTCCGGCGGCCGGATGATGCTGGGCCTGGGCCTGTCCGGGCCTCAGGTGGTGGAGGGGTGGTACGGGCGCCCCTTCCCCGCGAGCCCGCTCACCGCCACCCGCGAGTACGTCGACGTCGTCCGCCAAGTGCTGCGCCGCGAGGCCCCCGTGGCGCTGGACGGCCGCTTTCACGCCCACCCGTACCGGGGGCAGGACGGCACCGGCCTCGGCAAACCCCTCAAGCCCATCACCCACCCGCTGCGCGCGGACCTCCCGCTGCTGCTGGGGGCGGAGGGGCCGAAGAACATCGCCCAGACGACCCGGATCGCCGACGGCTGGCTGCCGCTGTACTGGTCCCCGACCCGCACGGACGTCTACCAGGCCTCCCTGGCCGGTCTGCCCGAGGGGTTCATGATCGCTCCGATGGCCCGGGCCCACGTCTGTGACGACGTCACCGAGGGGCTGCTCCCGGTCAAGGCGATGCTCGGCTTCTACATCGGCGGCATGGGGCACGCGGCCCGCAACTTCCACGCCGACCTGATGGCCCGGATGGGCTACGAGGCCGAGGCCCGCCGGATCCAGGACCTGTTCCTGGCCGGGCGCAGGCAGGAGGCGGTCCTCGCCGTGCCGGACGCCTTCGCCGACGAGATCTCCCTGGTCGGCCCGCGCGAACGGATCGCGGAACGGCTGGAGCTGTGGCGCAAGGGCCCGGTCACCGACCTCCTCGTCACCGCCCCCGACCCCCACACCCTCCGGGTCCTGGCGGAGCTCAACGGTTAATCCGCCACCGGCTGCGCCGCCACGCGGATGCCGCCCACCGGTCTCCCGGTGGGCGGCATCGGCGGCCGTGCGGCCAAGCACCCGCGGCCGGGCGGCGGGGCGGTCAGCCGCCCAGCTGGGAGACGCTCGGCACCTGGTCGGTCACCGGGGCGCCCGCGCTCTTGCCGGCCTCCTTCACCCCGCTGATCACGTTCTCGAAGGAGCTGATGTCGGCGTCGCCCGCGTTGCCCTTGCGCAGCTTGCTGCCCAGGTTCTTGAGGGAGTCGATGCCCGCGGTGAGCGGCCCCATCGCCTTCGACAGCAGCGGGTCGCCCTTGGCGTTGTCGGCCGCCGCCTTCAGCCGGTTGTACGCGAACGCGCCCGCGAGACCCGCCTTGATCAGCGCGAACGTCCGCCCCTTCGCGCCCTTCTTGAACTTGCCCGCCCGGTACGGCTTGATGATCCACTGGTAGGTGGCCCCCGCCGCGAGACCGGCGTTGGCGACGAAGCGCGTCTTGGCGAACTTCTGCCGCTCCTCCGACGTGCTCGGCTCGGGCGTCGCCGCGGCCAGCTCGTCGGCCTCGGCCGCGTCCGGCTCCGCCACCGCGAGGGCGGCCAGCTCCGCCGCGGTCGCCGCCGACGAGACCTCCTCCCGTTGCCCCCGGTCGCCGCCGGTACCGCACGCGGAGGCACCGGCGATCAGCGAGGTGGACAGGACCACGGCCGCCACGGCGCGGCGGAATCGGACGGTGGTGGGTACGCGCACGGTTGCCTCCGGGGACTGAGGTGTCCCCCGCAGCCTCACCCGGCCGCCGTCCCCCCGCCACTCGGGCGACCCGTTCGGACACGGGGGGGACGGAGCGGCCGTCGCCACCGGAACGGGGCCGTACGGGTTTCAACCGGGCGGGAGCGGCAAGACGCCCGGCATGTACGGAGACCGCATCGCAGGACGCCGCCGGGCCGGCTGGTCGGCCGGCCGGCTCGTGGCGCTGGCCGCCGACGTCGTGGCGTTGATCATCATCGTGTGGATCGTGATGGACCTGCTGGACGCGAACCGTTCCAACGACGTAGTCCAGTGGTTCCACGACGCGGCGACCTGGCTGGCGGGCTGGTCGCTCGACATCTTCCACCTCGGCCGCCACTGGGCGCAGGTGGTCGTCGGCTACGGCATCGCCGCCGTCGTCTACCTGGTGGCGGGCCATGCCCTGGCCCGCCTCCTGCACCGCCTCTGAACGGGGGAAAGGCCGCGTCCGAGGAACGGTCACGGTCCTAGGAACAGAGGAACGGTCCTACGGTCCTAGGAACAGCAGCCCGGGTCCATGCCCGGCGGGAGCCGGTCGCCGCCGAAGACGACCGTGGTGGCCTCGTCCCCGCCCAGCGCGGCCACCGCCAGCAGCAGCGAGCCCGCCGTCCAGGTCGTCTGCTCCACCGGCCACACCGCCCGGACCTCGAAGACGTAACCCGTCCAGTACATGCCGTTGTCGGCGCGCAGGTGGCCGATCGAGCGCAGGATCTCCAGCGCCCGGTCCGACTCCCCCATCGCCCAGAGGGTGAGCGCGAGCTCGCAGGACTCCCCGCCCGTCACCCACGGGTTCGGCAGCACGCACCGCACCCCCAGGTCCGGGACGACGAACTCCTCCCAGCGTTCCTCGACGCGCGCCTTCGCCTCCGCACCCGTCAGGGCGCCGCCCAGCACCGGGTAGTACCAGTCCATCGAGTAGCGGGACTTGTCCAGGAACCGCTCCGGGTGCCGGCGTATCGCGTGCGCCAGGGCGCCCGCCGCCAGTTCCCAGTCGGGCTGCGGGTCACCGCGGTGGTCGGCGATGGCCAGGGCGCAGCGCAGGGCCTGGTGGATGGAGGAGGATCCGGTCAGCAGGGCGTCGGTGACCGCCGTGCCGTCCGCCTCCCGCTTCCAGCCGATCTCGCCGCCGGGCTGCTGGAGGCCGAGGACGAACTCGACGGCCGCCACGACCGCCGGCCACATCCGGTCCAGGAAGGTGTCGTCGCCGGTGGCCAGGTAGTGGTGCCAGACGCCGACGGCGATGTACGCGACGAAGTTGGACTCCCGTCCCGCGTCCTGCGGTTCGGCGGTGTCCACCCCGTCGGGCCGGTCCGCGTAGGCCGCGTACCAGGAGCCGTCCTGGTTCTGGTGGCGGGCCAGCCAGACGTAGGCCCGCTCCGCCGCCTCGTGCTCGCCGGCCGCGTCGAGGGCCATCGCGGCCTCGGTGTGGTCCCACGGGTCGAGGTGGTGGCCCCGGAACCACGGTATGGCGCCGTCCGCGCGCTGGACGGCGAGTATCCCCTCGACCGTGCGGGCCGCCTGTTCGGCGGTCAGCACGCCGTCCAGCACGAGGTGTTCGGGAACGGTGCGCTCCGGCGAGCTCACTGGGCTGAACCGGCTGCGCCGGCGGCGTTGGAGGCGTTGGCGGCCTTGGAGGGCTTGGCGGCCTCGGCGGCTTCGACCGGGAGGTGGGGCTTGGTCGCGTAGGCGACGAAGCTCTTGCCGATGAGCGGGTTGAGGGCCTGCTCGGCGAGGCGGGTGGCCAGGGGCTTCTTCATGATGTCCCAGACCAGGAGCTTGTGGTACGCCTTGACCGGCAGCGCCTTGTCGTTGTCCACGCCGAAGGCGCACTTGAGCCACCAGTACGGCGAGTGCAGGCCGTGCGCGTGGTGGGTGCCGTACGGCTTGAGGCCCGCCGCCTCCATCTTGCCGAGCAGCTCGTCCGCCTTGTAGATGCGGATGTGGCCGCCCTCGACCTCGTGGTAGGCGTCGGACAGCGCCCAGCAGATCTTCTCCGGGCCGTAGCGCGGGACGGTGACCGCTATGCGGCCGCCCGGCTTGAGCACGCGCACCATCTCGGCGAGGACGCCCTTGTCGTCGGGGATGTGCTCCATCACCTCGGAGATGATGACGACGTCGAAGGACTCGTCGGGGAAGGGCAGGGCCAGGGCGTCGCCCTCCATGGCGGTGGCGGTGGCGCCGGCCGGGGCTTCACCGGCCTCCTTCATGGCGGCGAACCACTTGGCGACCTCGCGGATCTCCTCGCCGTTGCGGTCGACGGCGACGACCTGGGCGCCGCGCCGGTAGCACTCGAAGGCGTGCCGGCCTGCGCCGCAGCCCAGATCGAGCACACGGTCGCCTGCGGCGAGCGGGAACCGGGAGAAATCGACGGTCAGCACGGGGTCCTGCCTTCGCGGTCACGGGGGTGAAGGGTGGTGCGGGGTGGTGCGCGGTGGTGAGTGTTGTGGGGTGGTGCGGGATGGTGCGGGGTGGTGAGTGTTGTGGGGTCGTGCGGGTCGTGCGGGTCGTGCGGGTCGTGCGGGTGGCGTGGGGGGGTGCGGGTGGTCTGCGGTGCGTGCGGTGCTCGCCGGGTGGTGGTGCGTCCGTCACCGGGTCCGAGCGGCGGCGGCACGCGCGATGGCGGCTCTGTAGTGCGCGGCGGTGCCTTCGGCGGCCTTGGCCCAGGTGAACCGGGCCAGCACCCGCTCCCGGCCGGCCGCTCCGAGCCGGACGCGCAGTTCCGCGTCGCCCAGCATCCGGCCCAGGGCCGCGGCCAGCGCTCCCGCGTCGCCGGGCGGCACGGCCAGGCAGGTCTCCCCGTCCGGGCCTGCCACCTCGGGGATGGCCCCGCCGGTGGTGGCGACGAGCGGGGTGCCGGTGGCCATGGCCTCGGCCGCGGGGAGCGAGAAGCCCTCGTAGAGGGAGGGCACGCAGGCCACCTGGGCGCTGCGCACGAGGTCGACCAGTTCGGCGTCGGTGATGCCCTTGACGAAGCGCACCGCGTCCTGGAGGTCGTACTTCTCGATCGCGCGGGCGACCGGCCCGGTCTCGGCGCGCTTGCCGACGACGACGAGGTGCGCGTCGGGCTGCTCGGTGCGGAGCTTGGCGAGCGCCTCGACGAGGTGGACGAGCCCCTTGAGCGGGACGTCGGCGCTGGAGGTGGTCACGATCCGCCCGGGGACCTCGGCCACGGAGGGGTCGGGCGACCAGAGGTCGGTGTCGGCGCCGATGTGGACGACGTGGATGCGGTCGTCGCGGACACCGAGGTGTTCGGCGATCTCCTGCCGGGAGGAGCCGGAGACCGTGAGGACGGAGGGCAGGCGGCGGGCGACGCGGCCCTGCATGCGCGTGAACGCGTACCAGCGGCGCACGGAGGCGCGCTTCTTGCGGTCCTTGGCGGCGGCGAGGTCCAGCTTGCGGTCGACGGTGATGGGGTGGTGGATGGTCGTCACCAGCGGTGCGCCGAGGTCACCGAGCAGGCCGTAGCCGAGGGTCTGGTTGTCGTGGATGACGTCGAACTCGCCCGCGCGGGCCTGGAGATGGCGTCGGGCGCGGAGGGAGAAGGTCAGCGGCTCGGGAAAGCCGCCGGTCCACATCGTCGCGACCTCGAGGGCGTCGATCCAGTCCCGGTACTCGTCGCGCCCCGGTGTGCGGAACGGGTCGGGGCTGCGGTAGAGGTCCAGGCTCGGCAGCTCGGTGAGCGTGGCGCCGGTGTCGAGCACCGGGTAGGGCTGCGCGCCGATCACCTCGACGGAGTGGCCCAGCTTCACGAGCTCGCGGGAGAGGTGGCGGACGTAGACGCCCTGGCCGCCGCAGAACGGGTTCCCCTTATAGGTGAGGAGTGCGATGCGCATCGGGCGGTCGCCGTCGGCGGCGGAAGCCTCGACGGCCTCGAAAGGGCTCGTCACCACGGCCTCTGCGGTCACTCTCGGCCCCCTTCTCCCTGCGCTGTCGCCGGAGCGTAACCGCTCGGATAATGTAGAACAAGTTTCAGACTTGATCCGTCGAAGACCATTGAATCTACCGGCCGGAAACCACACCGTAAGAGGCGGAGCAGGTGATTCGCGCCACGGCTCGGACGCCTGACATGCTGACGTCCGGACCGTCACGGAACTTCCACCGGCCCATCCCGGAATCAGCCCCCGCAACGACACGGAACGCCAGGAACGGGACACATGACAGCGGAAGCGAAGG
This sequence comes from Streptomyces sp. 3211.6, assembly GCF_003634815.1. Lineage (NCBI taxonomy): Bacteria > Bacillati > Actinomycetota > Actinomycetes > Kitasatosporales > Streptomycetaceae > Streptomyces > Streptomyces sp. 3211.6. The sequence goes on from NZ_RBXC01000001.1 coordinate 2,633,472, forward strand.
CCGTCACGAAACCGGCGACGACGACCGGCCCGGCATCCCCTCCCCTGACCGAGCGCCAGGAGGCCCGGCGGCGCCGGATCCTCCACGCGAGCGCGCAACTGGCCAGCCGGGGCGGCTTCGACGCGGTGCAGATGCGCGAGGTCGCGGAGTCCTCGCAGGTCGCGCTCGGAACGCTGTACCGCTACTTCCCGTCCAAGGTGCACCTGCTGGTCGCGACCATGCAGGACCAGCTCCAGCACCTGCACGCGACGCTGCGCAAGCGGCCGCCGGCGGGCGAGGAGCCGGCGGAGCGGGTGGCGGAGACCCTGATGCGGGCGTTCCGGGCGCTGCAGCGGGAACCGCACCTGGCGGACGCCATGGTCCGCGCCCTGACGTTCGCGGACCGCAGCGTCAGCCCGGAGGTGGACACGGTCTCGCGGCTGACGACGGCCATCATCCTCGACGCGATGGGGCTGGAGGCCCCGCCGACGGCAGAGCAGTTGTCGGCGGTCCGCGTCATCGAACACACCTGGCACTCGGCGCTGATCACGTGGCTGTCGGGGAGGGCGTCGATCGCGCAGGTGAAGATAGACATCGAGACGGTGTGCCGGCTGATCGACCTGACGGCACCGGAAAAGGCCTGAACGGGTTGTCGGGCGGCCGGGTCGTGGCTGGGCGGTCTCAGGGAATCGTCATCCGGGGCCGGGGGCGCCCCAGATCGCTACGCGCTTCTCTCGGTTCGGCGTCCGCAGCCCGTCTGCGGCTGATACCCGCGCCTGATGACGAACAGAGCGGCATCGGGGACCGATGGACATCTCCGCCCACGGACCCTGGCCGGGCCCCCCGCTAGGCGTCGAAGTCGTATTCCAGGACGTAGGACGCCGAGTCCAGGGTCGTGTCGTTGACCTCGACGGGGCGGCCGCCCTCGGCGAAGGCCGTGCGGACGATCTGGATGACGGGCGTGCCCAGGGTGAGCGACAGCCGGTCGGCCTCGTCCGCCGACGGCATGCGGCAGCGGATCTCCTCACGGAAGTGGACCGGGGCGTACCCGAGGTCCGTCAGCCGTGCGTAGATGCCTCCCGGGCCGGGGTCGGTCCGGGTGATGGCGGAGTCGGCGACGAGGGTCGAGGGGAGGTACGACGTCGCGATGAGCACCGGCTTGCCGTCGAGCACGAAGCGGCGGCTGCAGGCCCAGACCTGGTCGCCGGAGGTGATGCCGAGCGCCTCGGCAACGCGGTCGTCGGCTTGCTGCTCGTGTACGTCGATCTGGTCGACTAGGAGCTCACGGTCATCGGTGTCGGCCGACCAGATGGAACGGCCCGAACCCCACTGCTCCTGTGCCAACCGCTCGATACCGCGCCGCCGCAGGGGCTTGAAGGCGCGGACGAAGACACCGGCGCCCTTGCGTGCTTCGACGAGGCCTTCGTTCTGCAGAACCCCGAGGGCCTGGCGCGCGGTCATGCGGGCGACGTCGTACGTGGCCATGAGGTCGTTCTCGCCGGGCAGTCGGTCACCAGGGCCGTACTCGCCCGACCGGATGGCCGCCTTCAACGCATCGGCGATCCGCTGGTACTTCGGCTGGCGGGAACTTCCCTGGCTGGTCATCGAACTGATCACTCCCTCTCCTCTCTAGACACCCTAGACCCAGCGGCAGACCGCTGCACTCAGGGGTGCTGCGGCCTCTTCGCACCCCGATCGAGTGGCTTCTCTAGAGAGGCACCCGCCTGGCTTTCCCCCTGAGAGGAGTGATCCCAATGCGGCAGTTTCCGGTCGAGGCGGAGACGCCTGAGGTGCACAGCCCTCCCTACGCCACGCCCAGCGCCGATCTGCTGGACCGTGTGCTGGCCGGGTGGGAGCGCTTCGTCGACACCTTCGAGGAAACGGTCGATGAATGAGGGCTACGCGTACCTGCTGCGCCGTCGGGTGCGGGACATCCCGTCCGGTGTCGAGGGGGTGCTGATGGCCGTGATCAACGAGGACGTCTCGGACTTCGCCGGATGCGAGCGGTGGGTGGAACTGGCTTACATCCGCGACGCGTCGGGCCGTGAGTTCAGCACCGCCGTCGGGAACGTCGAAGCCGGCGAATGGACGGATTGAAGCCCCTGGCGGCGCTGCCGCCAGGGCGGGATCGGAGTCGGGGTCAGTCCGTCGTGCGGCGGAGGGTCAGGGTGGCGAAGCCCCAGGTGTCGCGGTAGGTGCGGAGCCAGTCGGTGCGGCGGGTGGTGGCCCAGGTCAGGATCTCGGGGCTGTCCGGGTGGGTGGGGTGGTCCAGGGCCCAGTCGGCGAGGGTGCCCCAGTTGGACCACTCGTATGCGTCCAGTTCCTGGCGGGTGCTGGTGTGGCCCTGGACGGGGGTCCAGCCGGCGGCGGTGATGCGGTCGATCGTGGTCGGGAGGTCGGCGAAGTCGCCCAGCATGTCCACCGCTTCGGGGGTGGGGGTGCGTTCCCAGATGCCCTCGCCGATCAGGACGCGGCCGCCGGGGGCCAGGTGGGTGCGGGCGGCTTCGAGGGTGGGGAGGAGGCCGCCGAGGGCGTGGGTGGAGCCGACGCAGAGGATCAGGTCGAAGGGGTGGGAAGGGGTGAAGTCCTCGGCCCTTTGGTGGTGGAGGGTCAGGCGGTCGGAGACGTCGAGGGCCTTTGCCCTGTGGCGGGCATCCGTCAAGTCGGACTCCGAGATGTCCACGCCCTCGGCGTGGACGTTCGGGTGCGTGGTGAGGGCGCGCAGGAGCCATTCCGCGCTGCCGCAGCCGAGGTCCAGGACGCGTTCGTCGCCGCGCGGGAGGGCGTCGGCGAGGAGGCGGGTCACCGAGTCGTCGTTGAGGGGGGACTTTATGGGGTGGTGGGTATGGGCGAGCTTCGAGATCTGTTCACGGTTCACCCGGCGCAGCCTTGCAGGGAGGCGATGCGCTCGCAGCTCGTTTTTTGCGTGGGCGTCGGTGGACCGGCGGCTTCCTCCTGATCCCGTGGATTCACGGGATCAGGGAGGCTGCCGGTCCGGGCGGGGTCAGGCGGGCTGGGCGACCTCGGGCTTCAGCATGCCGCGCAGTGCGTCGCGGAACTCCTGGCTGTCCTCCTCGCCGTGCACGGCGACCGCGTGCTGGACGGCCGCGCCCATGACCTCGTCTTCCTCGCCGATGATCACCAGGGTGCACCCGACCTCGCTGGGGTACTCCCTGCAGTCCATGACCTTGCGCATAACGCACCTCCTAGCGGTCATACCGTCCACGATCCTCCCTTCCCGGCCGGTAGGGAAGCCGGGCCGGCGGTCAGCTGCCGCCGGGCTGGAGGACGCCGTTGACGGTGAGGCGGTAGGGCGCCGCGATCTTGATTGATTCGGTGGGTTCGTAGTGGTCGATGATCGCGAAGACCGTTTTGGCCTGTGTGCCCAGCAGGCGGCGCAGGCGGCGTTGGTCGAGGGCCCCGTGGTGGTTGGCGTCCAGGGGGACGTCGGCGGTCCAGGCGTGCTGGTGGTCGTCGGTGTAGGCGACGAGGCGCAGGCTGATGCCGGGGATCGTGTGGATCTGGTAGCTGCTGATCGTCTGCCAGCCGGTGAGGGTCGTGCCGTCGGAGACGAGGGTGGCGCCGGACTTGATGTTGTCGATCCACAGGCCGGGCTGGATCACGCTGGCGTCGGTCTTGTAGCGGAAGGCGACGAGTACGGTCCGGCCGGCCAGGTCGGAGAGGTCGATGCTCTGGTGGGTCCAGCCGCCGGAGTCTCCGGTGAATCCGGGGAGCAGGGCCGCGATGTCGGATGCCGCATCGCCGTTCAGGGTGGTGACCATGCCGGCGCTGCGGCGGGAGGTGAAGGTGGCGCCGCCGTCGGTGGAGACCTGGACGGCGCCGAGGTCGTAGCCGGGTTCGATGTCCCAGCGGGCGTCGAAGGTGAGGGTGGGGTCGGCCGGGTCGACCGTGATCTCGCGGACGATGCTGCGGTCGATGCTGACCTCGTCGCCAGGGGGGCCCGAGTAGAGGGCGGGGTCGCCGGGTGCGTGGCCGTCCGGGTCTACGGTCCACTCGACCGGGCGGGTCGGGTAGACGAGTGGTGCCTCGAAGTCCAGGCTCCGCAGGGCGGATGCCGTCAGGGGCCTGCCGGAGGCGTCGCGGAGGCGGACGAAGTCGGCGCCGTTGGAGGGGGCGCCGGGGCGGGCGTAGGCGAAGGGGGTGTCGAGGTTGACGGTGGAGTGGAGCGCCTTCGCCCGGAAGCGGCGGGGGTCGGCTCCGGTGAGTTCGGCGCCGTCGTCGAGGATGCCGTCGAGGGCCGCCGTGGTGGACCAGTCGCGCAGGAGGGCGAAGGGGTCCTCGTGCGCTCCGTGCCGGGCCAGGGTCTTGGCGAGGCGCTCGAAGCCGGAGCCTCCGCCTGCGTAGAGGAGGTCCCTGACGAAGCCGTGTCCGTGGCGTTCGGAGAGGGTGTGGATCATGACCTCGGAGGCTCCGTAGTCGCACAGGAAGCTCTGTCCCGGGTCGGGCCAGAGCGTGAGCGAGTTCTCGGGTCCTCCGTTGCGGTCGCCGTACGGGTCCGTGTACCCGGCGGGGAACATGGCCCTCTGGCGGCCCTGGAAGCAGCCGATCTTGAGGTTCTTGAGGGCGTCCTCGGAGCGGTCGTCGTAGCCGACCAGCCACCTGGCCCATTCGGCCGTGCCCTCGATGGTCCAGTTGGCGCCGTTGGGGTCCTGCGCGCCGCTGTACCAGAGCACGTGGTTGTACTCGTGGGCGAGCAGGCCCTCGATGTAGTTCGGCATCGGGAAGCCTTCCCAGATGCGGCACGGGCTGCCGCCCAGGTTGGCCGGCCTGGCGCCGAGCATGGTCTTCCAGCCCGCGGCCTCGATGATGAGGATGTTGCGGTCCGTCGCGTCGACGTCGGCGCTGATGAACTCGCCGCCGGACGCGATGTTGTCGACGAGCACGACGACGCGGTCGCCCTTGCCGCGCCAGGCGTCCGGCGGGATGCTCGGGTCGAGCAGCTCCGGCTTGGCGTGGCTGCCGTCGCGGGGCCTCGGGACGCCGAACACCTTGGCCTCGCGCGGGCGGATCACGTGCTCGAACTGTTCGCCCAGGTAGCGCAGCTGCGGGTCGGTGATCACGAGGTCGTCGGCGTTCGAGCTGCTGCAGTCGTCCGTGTCCACCGGCAGGTCGCCGGTGGGGACCCAGATCTCGGCGTGCTCGGTGACGGCGCGCAGCCGGAACTCCCGCAGCACGGTCTGCTGCGACCAGTCGACGGTCGGCCAGGTGCGGAGCGTGCCGAGCCTGGCCTCGCCGCCCCCGTAGCGGCCCGTCTTCGCCTGCTGGGACAGCCGGGGTGAATGGTGGCGCTTGTGGTGGACCGAGTGCCGGTGCTCGCGGTTCGGCCGGGGCTGGGGCCGGGGGGTGGCCTGGGCCGGGGCGGGAGGGAGGGCCCAGGCCAGGAGGAGTGCGGTCAGGACCAGGGGCCACCACGCGGTGCGTCTGCGCGCGGTGGACGGGGCGGGCTGGCGCATCGGTCTTCTTCCGGAGCAGTGGAAGGGGATGATGCGACAAGTTAGCGAAATGGGATATTCCGGTCGGGCATGTCGGGTGGTGCGGCATGTCGGGCCGGAGCCGGGCGGCCCCGGCCCTCCTGCCGTCAGTCCTCCGGCGGGAACACCGGCTCCCCCGTGGCCGCGAGGGTGATCAGGATGGCCTCCACCGGGCAGCCCTCCGCCGCCGTGAGGGTGGGTTCGTTGGCGTCCGTCTCCGGGGTGCGGGGGTGGGACTGGCGGGCGGAGTCGAGGGTGAAGGCGTCCGGGGCGTGGTTCACGCACATGCCCGAGCCGATGCAGACGCCCCGGTCCACCTCGACCTGCCAGCGGTCGCCCATCACGAGCCCGCCGGCAGGTGGATCATCTTGTGCTCCAGGTACTCGCTCAGGCCCTCGGGGCCGAACTCGCGTCCCACGCCGCTGTTCTTGTAGCCGCCGAAGGGGCCGAGCATGTCGAGGCTGAAGGTGTTGACGTTGAAGGTGCCGGTCCGGATGCGGCGGGCGAAGTCGATGCCGTGGTCGGTGTCCGCGGTCCAGACGCTGCCGCTGAGGCCGAACTCCGAGTCGTTGGCGATACGGGCGGCCTCTGCCTCGTCGCCATAGGGGATCAGGCAGACGACCGGGCCGAAGATCTCCTCGCGGGCGATCCGCATCGAGTTGTCGACGTCGCCGAAGAGGGTGGGTTCGACGTACCAGCCGCGCTCCAGGCCCGCAGGGCGGCCGCCGCCGGTGAGGAGCTTGGCGCCCTCCTCCTGGCCGATGCGGATGTAGTCGAGGGAGCGCTGCTGCTGGCGCTTGGCGACGAGCGGGCCGAGCTGGGTCGCCGGGTCGAGGGGGTCGCCGACGACGAGGGCTCCGGCCGCCGCGGCCAGGGCCTCGGCCACGTCCCCGTAGCGGCTGCGCGGGGCGAGGATGCGGGTCTGGGCCACGCAGGCCTGGCCGTTGTTCATCCAGGCGGCGGGGACGATCCCGGCGACGGCGGCCTCCAGGTCGGCGTCCGGGAGGATGACGGCGGCGGACTTGCCGCCGAGTTCGAGGGTGACCCGGGTGAGGTTGCGGGCGGCGACCTCCATGACCCGCTTGCCGGCGGCGACCGAGCCGGTGAAGGCGACCTTGTCGATGCCGGGGTGTCCGACCAGGTACTCGCTGACCTCCCGGTCGGCGGGCAGGACCGACAGCACGCCCTCGGGCAGCCCGGCCTCGCGGACGATGTCGGCCAGGATGAAGGAGTCCAGCGGGGCCTCGGGCGAGGGCTTGAGGATGACCGAGGAGCCGGTGAGCAGCGCGGGGGCGAGTTTGGCGGCGGCCACGAACTGCGGGACGTTCCACGGGATGACGGCGGCGACGACCCCGACCGGTTCGCGGCGCACCAGGATCGGGCCGAGGGCGCCCTGGCGGCGTTCCTCGTAGGGGTAGTCGCGGGCGACGGTGATGGCGGCGTCGTAGACCATCATCGCGCCGAGGGCCTGGGCGAGGACGCTCCAGGAGTACGGGGAGCCGTTCTGGGAGCTGATGGAGCGGGCTACCTCCTCGTGCCGGACGGTGATGGCGTCCTTGATGCGGGAGACGACGGCGATGCGCTCGTCCAGGGTGAGGCGGGGCCAGGGGCCCTCGTCGAAGGCCTTGCGGGCGGCGGCGACGGCGCGGTCGACGTCGGCCTCGGAGGCGTGCGGGACGCTGCCGATGACCTGCTCGGTGTGGGGGGAGACGACGCGGATGGTGCCGGTGCCCAGCGGATCGGTCCATTCCCCGCCGATGAACAGTTGTCCGTGTTCCACGAGCTCGGTCATGTCCGATGCCTCCAGGGGCTGCGCACGCTCTCACCGATGTCGCAGAACTGATACCAGTTCTAGTTCCAGGAGTCCACGGTCGGGACGGGGACCGCGGAAGATCCGATGACAGGTCAGGACTGTTGGTGGACGGTCGACTTGGGCTACTACTGGAACGCGTTCTCGTCAGAGCGGACCGAGCCGGCCAGGGAGCCCCCATGTCAGAGGTCATGTCACAGGTCACCGACCACGGCGGGGGTGTGTGGGGCATCAAGGTCCCCATCCCCGACAACCCCCTCGGACACACCCTCGTCCACGTCCTCGACACGGACGCCGGCCCCGTCCTGGTCGACACCGGCTGGGACGACCCGGACTCCTGGGACGCCCTCACCGCGGGGCTCGGCGCGCTGGGCATCGCCACCGCCGACGTGCACGGGGTGGTCATCACCCACCACCACCCCGACCACCACGGCCTGTCCGGGAAGGTCCGCGAGGCCTCCGGGGCGTGGATCGCCATGCACGCCGCCGACACCGAGGTCGTCCTGCGCACCCGCTCGGCCGATCCGGGCCACTGGTTCGACTACATGGGCGAGAAGCTGGCCGCTGCCGGAGCCCCCGAGGAGCACGTCGCACCCCTGCGGGCGCTCCGGGAGAGCGGCCGGGCCCGGACCCTGCCCGGGCTGCGGGCCGCCGTCCCCGACCGGGAGATCGTCCCCGGGGAGCTGCTGGCGCTGCCCGGGCGCCGGCTGCGCGCGATCTGGACGCCCGGGCACACCCCCGGTCACGTCTGCCTGCACCTGGAGGAGGCCCACCCGGCGCACCTGCCCGGCAACGGCCGGCTGTTCTCCGGCGACCACCTGCTGCCCGGGATCTCCCCGCACATCGGCCTGTACGAGGACCCGGAGGACACCCGGGTCACCGACCCCCTCGGCGACTACCTCGACTCCCTCGAACGCGTCGGCCGCCTGGAGCCCGCCGAGGTGCTCCCGGCCCACCAGCACGCCTTCACCGACGCCCCCGCCCGCGTCCGGGAACTCCTCGCGCACCACGAGGAGCGGCTGGACGGACTGTGGCGGCTGCTGGCCGACCCGCTGACCCCCTGGGCCCTGGCGGAGCGGATGGAGTGGAACCGGCCCTGGGAGCAGATCCCGTACGGCTCGCGGAACATCGCCGTCTCCGAAGCGGAGGCCCACCTGCGGCGGCTGGTGAAACAGGGCCGGGCCGAGGCGGTCCCGGGCACCGACCCGGTGGCGTACCGGGCCGTGTGAGCGGCGCCGGGCGGGGCTGCCGGGGTCCGGCGCCCCGGGGCCCGCGGGGTACGGGCCGGTAGAGTGAGGCCGTCGTCCACACTTCCGTACGGGGGGAAGCCGGTGCGAATCCGGCGCTGACCCGCAACCGTGACCCGGCCCGCAGCTCGCGGGGCGGGGAGCCGGAACGCCCCGTAGCGGAGGTGCGCGGCTCGTGCCGCCGGAGCCCCCGGCGGCCGGCACCGTCGAGGTAAACGGAGCCGGAGCCCGGTGCCCGCGCGTGCCCGTCTCCCGCTCCCCGCACGAGAGGCACCCGCCCCGCCATGAACGTCCGCCGCAGCGCAGCCGCGCTCGCCGCCTCCGCCGTGCTCTGCGTGGGCGCCGCCCCCGCAGCCCTCGCCGACACGCCGCCGCCCGCCCCCTCCGCGCCGCCGGTCATCCCCTCGGGTCTCTTCGGCAAGGCCGACCCCTCGTATGACGGCGTGTGGCGCCAGTCCTTCGCGCTGCTCGCCCAGCAGACCGTCGGCGAGAAGCCCGCCCCGCAGGCCGTCGACTGGCTGACCGGCCAGCAGTGCGCGAACGGCGGCTTCACCTCGTTCCGCGCGGACGCCACGAAGGCCTGTGACGCGACGACCGTGTTCGACACGAACGCCACCGCCGTGGCCGTCCAGGCCCTGAAGGCCCTCGGCGGCAAGGACGCGCAGGTCAAGAAGGCCGCGGACTGGCTGAGGTCCGTCCAGAACGAGGACGGCGGCTGGGCCTACGTCCCCGGATCCCCCAGCGAGGGCAGCTCTACCTCGATCGTGATCAGCGCGCTGGCGGTGGCCGGCGAGAAGCCCGCCGAGGTGAAGTCCAAGGCCGGCAAGTCCGCCTACGACGGCCTGCTCTCCTTCCAGCTGGGCTGCTCCGCCGAGCCGGCCGCCGACCGGGGCGCCTTCGGGTACCAGCCGGCCGACGGCAAGCTCGCCGCCAACGCCGACGCCACGGCCGCCGCCGTCCTGGCGGGCCTGGGCAAGGGCGCCCTCGTCGAGCCCGCCACCACGGACACCCCCACCGCCGCGCTGGCCTGCCCGGCGGGCGCCGCCGACCCGGCGGCCGCCGCCCAGGCCGCGGCCGGCTACCTGGCCGAGGCCCTGAAGAAGGACGGCCACCTCACGGCGGTCACCCCCGGCGCCGACCAGCCGACCCCGGACACCGGCAACACCGCCGACGCGGTGATCGCCCTGGCGGCGGCCGGACACCGGCAGGCGGCGTCGGGCGCGCTGGAGTGGCTGAAGAACAACTCGGCCTCCTGGTCGAACCGGAACCCGGCCGCCCTGGCCACCCTGGTCCTGACCGCCCACGCCACCGGCACCGACCCGAAGGCCTTCGGCGGCGTCGACCTGGTGGCGGCGCTGAACGCGACCGGCCCGGCCCCGCAGCAGCCGGACGCGCAGGCGCAGAAGGTGGAGAACAAGGCCGACAAGACCGGCTCGGGCGGCCAGAACCTGTGGTGGATCATCGGCGCGGGCGCCGCGGCCGGCATGGGCATCGGCATCCTGCTGAGCGGCCGCCGCAAGAAGAACGAGCTGTGAGCCGCCTCCGTTCGCGGGGCCTGGCCGGTACGCGCGGCCTGGCTGGTACGCGCGGCCTGGCCGGTTCGCGGGGCCTGGCCGGTACGCGGGGCCTTGTCGGCCTGCTGGCCGCCCTGGGACTGCTGCTGACCCTGTTCGCGGCCTCCCCGGCCCTGGCGGCGAGCTACCGCTACTGGTCGTTCTGGCAGGGCTCGGGCGGGAACTGGGGTTACGCGACCGAGGGCCCGTCCACGGCCCGGCCCGCGGACGGCACCACGCTCGGCTTCCGCTTCTCGGTGAGCAAGGACGCCGGCGCCGAGGCGGCCAAGCCGCGCGCCGGAGCCGACTTCGAGGCCGTCTGCGGCGCCACCGGCGCGGTGGAGGGCAAGAAGCGGGTGGCGCTGGTCATCGACTTCGGCGTGCCCGCGGACGCCCCCGCCGGGGAGGCCCCGCCGCAGGATGCCCCGCGCACGGCCTGCGCCCAGGTGGCCCCGGACGCCACGGCGGCCGAGGCGCTGGCCGCGGTGGCGAAGCCGCTGCGCTACAACGGCGCGGCGCTGCTGTGCGCGGTCTCCGGCTATCCGAAGTCGGGCTGCGGCGAGCCCATCGCCGACCCGGAGCCCAAGGCGTCCGGGTCCGCGTCCGCCCCGGCCCCGGCCGCCGCGCCCTCCTCGGGCGGGGGCTCCGGCCCCTCGGCGGGCCTGGTCGCGGGCGTGGCGGCGGTCGCCGCCCTGGGCGCGGCGGCCGTCTGGCAGTCCCGCCGCCGCAGGCGATGACCCCCGTCCCGCCGAACCCACCGCACGGCACGGCCCCGGCGGGCCCACCGGGCGACGGCACGTCGCCGCAGGCCGGGCGCACCGCCCACGGTCCGGCGGCCGAAGACGCGACCCCGGCCGGGCCCGGCTCCGCAGGGGCCGGTCGGGGGTCGCGCGGGACCTCGTACGAGAAGGGACGGCCCTGGCGGGCTCCCGAGGCACGGCGCGGCAACGCCCTGCACGCGGGGGCCTGGTGGCTGTGGGCCCTGGGGCTCGCGACCGCCGCCTCCCGGACCACCAATCCGCTGCTGCTCGGGCTGGTCATCGGCGTCGCCGGGTACGTGGTCGCCGCCCGCCGCACCGAGGCCCCGTGGGCGCGCTCCTACGGGGCCTTCGTCAGGCTCGGCCTGTTCGTCATCGGGCTGCGGCTGCTGTTCTCCGCCCTGCTGGGCTCCCCGGTCCCCGGCGCGCACACCCTGTTGACCCTGCCGGAGCTCCCGCTGCCGGCATGGGCGCAGGGCATCCGGTTCGGCGGCCGGGTCACCGCCGAGCAGCTGGTCTTCGCCTTGTACGACGGGGCGAAGCTGGCGACCCTGCTGATCTGCGTCGGCGCGGCGAACGCCCTGGCCAGTCCGGCGCGGCTGCTGAAGTCGCTGCCGGCCGCGCTGTACGAGGCGGGCGTGGCCGTGATCGTGGCCATGACCTTCGCGCCGAACATGGTCGCGGACGTGGCCCGGCTGCGGACGGCCCGCCGGCTGCGCGGCCGTCCCACGGGCGGGGTGCGGGCCGTCCTGCAGATCGGGCTGCCGGTACTGGAGGGCGCGCTGGAGCGCTCGGTGGCCGTCGCCGCCTCGATGGACGCACGCGGCTACGGGCGCACGGCACAGGTCCCGCCCGCGGTGCGGCACACCACCAATGCCCTCGTGCTGGGCGGCCTGCTCGGCCTGTGCGCGGGCACGTACGCCCTCCTCGCGGCGGAGGGCGCCGGCTACGGGCTGCCCCTGCTCGGCCTCGGCCTGGTCCTGGCCCTGGCGGGGCTGCGGCTGGGCGGGCGGCGCAGCATCCGCACCCGTTACCGGCCCGACCGGTGGGGGGCGCGGGCCTGGCTCGTCGCCGGGTCGGGGGCGGCGGTGGCGGCCCTCCTCGTCCACGCGGGATCGGTGGACCCCGAGGGGCTGCGGCCGGGCGTGGTCCCGCTGGTGGCCCCGGGGCTGCCGCTGTGGCCGGCGGCGGCGGTCCTGCTCGGCCTGCTCCCCGCGTTCGTGGCCCCCGTCCCCGCCCCGTCCCCCTCCCCTTCGTCCGAGGAGCCGTCCCGTTGATCCGCTTCGACCAGGTCTCGGTGACGTACGAGGGCGCCGCGCAGCCCTCGCTCCGCGATGCGGACTTCACCCTTCCGGAAGGGGAGCTGACCCTGCTCGTCGGCCCGTCGGGGGTCGGCAAGTCGACCCTGCTGGGGGCCGTGTCCGGGCTGGTCCCGCACTTCACCGGGGGCACGCTGCGGGGGCGGGTGACGGTCGCGGGGCGGGACACGCGCACGCATCCGCCGCGCGAACTCGCGGACGTGGTGGGCACGGTGGGGCAGGATCCGCGGGCCCACTTCGTGACGGACGTGGTGGAGGACGAGCTGGCCTACGGCATGGAGTCGCTGGGCCTGCCGCCCGCGGTGATGCGCCGCCGGGTCGAGGAGACCCTCGACCTGCTGGGCCTGAACGAACTCCGCGACCGCCCCATCGCGACCCTCTCGGGCGGGCAGCAGCAGCGGGTGGCGATCGGCTCGGTCCTGACGACGCACCCGAAGGTCCTCGTCCTGGACGAGCCGACCTCCGCCCTGGACCCGGCGGCGGCGGAGGAGGTCCTGGCCGTGCTGCAACGCCTGGTCCACGACCTCGGCACGACCGTCCTGATGGCGGAACACCGCCTGGAACGGGTCGTCCAGTACGCCGACCGCGTCCTCCTCCTCCCGTCCCCGGGCGCGGCCCCGGTCCTGGGCACCCCGTCCGAGATCATGGCCGTCTCCCCGGTCCACCCCCCGGTGGTCTCCCTGGGCCGCCTCGCGGGCTGGACCCCGCTCCCCCTGTCCGTCCGCGACGCCCGCCGCGCATCGGCTCCGCTCCGCGCCCGGCTGTCCACGCAGACCCCGACGATCGCAGCCCCGCCGACGTTCGAGGCACGGCCCCCCGAAGCCGCACCCCTGCCGACCCCAGCCCCGCCGACACCCGGGGCACAGACCCCCGGGGCAACGTCCCTGCCCTCTCCAGCCCCACCGGCACCCGAGGCAGCGTCCCCGGCTCACCCCGCGGAGCCCCAGGCCCAGGCCCCCGACGCGGCACCCCCGGCCCACCCGGCCCCGTCGGCGCTTGAGGTGCGGGACTCCGGTGTGGCGCCCCGGGGAACGGTGGCAGGGAGGGGAGGGGAGCGGCTCCGCGCAGCGGCACTCCCGGCATCCGCCCCCGAACCCGCCCCCCGCCGCCTGCTGGCCCGCCTCGCGCGCCGCAGGCCAACGCCGGCAACCCCCGCCACCCCCGCCGGCGGCCTCGGCGCCCCCGCGGCCACCGCCACCCACCTCCACATCCGCCGAGCCCGCGCAGAGGTCCTGCACGACATCACCCTCACCGTCGCCCCCGGCGAGACCATCGCCCTCATGGGCCGCAACGGCGCCGGCAAGTCCACCCTCCTCGCCGCCCTCACCGGCACCCTCGCCCCCACCACCGGCCGGGTGACGGTCGGCGGCCGCATCCCCCACCGGACCCCGCCCCCGGAGATGGTCCGCCAGGTCGGCCTGGTCCCGCAGGAGCCCCGCGACCTCCTCTACGCCGACACCGTCGCCGCCGAGTGCGCCGCGGCCGACGCCGACGCCGCAGCCGTGCCCGGGACCTGCCGGGCCCTGGTCAGCGCCCTGCTGCCCGACGTACCGGACGGCACCCACCCCCGGGACCTGTCCGAGGGCCAGCGCCTCACGCTCGCCCTCGCCCTGGTCCTCACCGCCCGGCCCGCCCTGCTCCTCCTGGACGAGCCCACCCGCGGCCTGGACTACGCCGCCAAGGCCCGCCTCGTCGAGACCCTGCGCGCCCTCGCCGCCGACGGCCACGCCATCGTCCTCGCCACCCACGACGTGGAGCTCGCCGCCGAGCTGGCCCACCGCGTCGTCATCCTGGCGGGCGGTGAGATCGTCGCCGACGGGCCGACCGCCGAGGTCGTGGTGTCCTCGCCCGCCTTCGCCCCGCAGGTGGCGAAGGTCCTGGCCCCGGGCCACTGGCTCACGGTCTCCCAGGTGGCCGCCGCCCTGAAGGCCCCCCAGGCCACGGGCGCCGCGCAGGCCACAGGGGCCACGGAGGTGACCCCATGAGCCCCCGTCCCGTCCGCATCGGCCCCCGCGCCGCCGCGGCCCTGGTCCTCGTCACCCTCATCGGCATCGCCGCCTTCGGCTGGCCCCTGCTCGCGGACGCCCAGTCCGGTCTGGCCCACTCCCAGGACGCCCCCTGGCTGTTCGCGGCGCTGCTCCCCCTCCTGGTGGCCGTCGTCATCGCGACCATCGCCGACCAGGGGATGGACGCCAAGGCGGTGGCGATGCTCGGGGTGCTCGCCGCCGTCGGGGCGGCGCTGCGCCCGCTGGGCGCGGGTACGGCCGGTCTGGAGCCCATGTTCTTCCTGATGGTGCTCAGCGGCCGCGTCCTCGGCCCCGGCTTCGGCTTCGTCCTCGGCGGCGTCACGATGTTCGCGTCCGCCCTGCTCACGGGCGGGGTCGGACCGTGGATGCCGTTCCAGATGCTGGCCCTGGGCTGGTTCTCGCTGGGCGCCGGGCTGCTGCCCGGGGCGATGGAGGTCCCCCCTGGTCGAGCGAAGCCGAGGGCCTGGGGGGCGATCCGGGGGCGGGCCGAGCTGGCGATGCTCGCGGCGTACGGGTTCCTGGGCTCGTTCGCGTACGGGACGGTCATGAACCTCCAGGGCTGGGTCCTGCTCCAGGGCATGGGCCAGGGCGTCTCCTTCCATCCGGGTGACCCCGTGCCGGCGAACCTCGCCCGCTTCCTCGCGTACTGCCTGGCCACCTCGCTGGGCTGGGACCTGGGGCGGGCCGCCCTGACCGTCGTCCTGACCCTCACCCTCGGGGGCACGGTGCTGAGGGCGCTGCGACGGGCGACTCGGAAAGCTGCGTTCGACGCGCCCGTTTCCTTCGATTCACCGGCCGGAAGTGGCCCGGGCCACGCACCCGACAGGGTACGAGCGGACACATAACGTGACATCCGGGCCGCTGGGCGGTGAGGCGGCCCACAGGACCCACGTCACATCCGGCCCCGCCTAGTAGCCCCCGCCCCGGCCCCCCGCCCCGCTCCTCACCAGCGGGAACACCCTCACGGCCGGGCCGGGACCTTCCGCCCCGCCCCCGAAGGGCGTTAGTAGCAGGGGGGCATTGCCAGGGCGGCGGGGGCCTGGCTAACTGGTGTTGTCGCCACGGCGGCCGGGGCGCAGCGCCCCCCGCCCGGTCGAACCCCTCTCCCCCGTGTGAGTGGCTCACGCATGCTCCGGCATGCGCCGCGACCGCCCCTGTTCCCGTCGGAAGGTTCCTCCGTGTCCAACGCCGTCATCCGCCGCATCGCCGCTTCGAAGAAGACCCTCGCCGGTACCGTCCTCGCCCTGGGCGTCGCGGGCTCGATGCTCGCCACCGTCCCCGCGCAGGCCGCCCCGACGAGCGCCAAGGCGATCGCCCAGCAGATGATCAAGGACCCGGCGCAGTTCGCGGCCTTCGACAAGATCGTCACCCACGAGAGCGGCTGGGACTACACCGCCACGAACTCCTCCTCCGGCGCCTACGGCCTGGTCCAGGCCCTCCCCGCGTCGAAGATGTCCTCCGCCGGCTCGGACTGGAAGACCAACCCCGCCACCCAGATCAAGTGGGGCCTGGACTACATGAACGAGCGCTACGGCAGCCCCGTCGGCGCCTGGAACTTCTGGCAGGCCAACCACTGGTACTAAGCCACCAGGCACACACGCGAAGAGCCGCTCCCCCGGAAACCCCGGGCGAGCGGCTCTTCGTGTCGTGCTCATCCCCTCACGCCCGGCCGCCGTCCCAGCGCATCAGGTTCTGGAACAGTTCGCCCTGCTCGATCGCGTCGTCCAGGGCGTTGTGCGTGTGGGGGCGGTCCGACAGCAGGTGACTGGGCATTGACCGCTTCGTCGCCTCGCCGACCCGCACGTCGGCCTTGGCAGCGTAGAGCGACTTGAGGTCCATGCAGCGCGAATGCCCGAAGGGCGAGCCCCCGTCCGCGAACCGCATGAAGTACCAGTAGATCCACATCCAGTCGTAGCCGAGCGGGTACGCGACGAACACCGGGGTGGCGCCCAACTCCTCGGCCACGGCTGCGATCCAGCCGGCGGCCGCGTTCATGGCCTCGGCAGGCTCCCGCCCCTCCCGCGCCAGCCGCTCCCGGTCCAACCCGCCGACGGCCAGGGCCTCCGGGTCGTAGTCGTCACTGATCGGCTTCAGCTCGGCGTAGAACGTCCGCTCGGCCGGATCGGCGCCCCGGAACCCGGCCCCGTCACGAACCCCCGCGACGGCCATCCCGAAACTCGACATCGAATACGGCCCGGGCACCGGCCCGTCGGCCTCCACGTCGACGGAGACGTAGAACTCTGCTTTCGCCATGACGTTTCTCCACACTTCAAGATCTACGAGGGTATCTGCGCCGTGACGGTCAGCCCCGCCCGGGCTGCCTGCTCGACCGGGTGAGCACCCGGCCGCTGCCGTACGCGACGTAGTGGCAGAGGGCATACGAGGGCCCCGGTGGCCGGCCTCCCCAGGTCCGGCCACCGGGGCCTTCGCATCCCATCCCACGGGTTCGGTAGGCGCCCTCGGGCGCGGTGCGCTCAGAGGCGCTGGATGATCGTGCCGGTGGCCAGCGCGCCTCCCGCGCACATGGTGATCAGCGCGAACTCCTTGTCGCGCCGCTCCAGCTCGTGCAGCGCGGTGGTGATCAGCCGGGCGCCGGTGGCGCCGACGGGGTGGCCGAGGGCGATGGCGCCGCCGTTGACGTTGACCTTCTCCAGGTCCTGTCCGAAGACCTGGGCCCAGCTGAGGACGACGGAGGCGAAGGCCTCGTTGATCTCGACGAGGTCGATGTCCCTGAGGGACATCCCGGCCTTGCCCAGCACGGCCCGCGTCGCGTCGATGGGCCCGTCCAGGTGGTAGTGCGGGTCGGCGCCGACCAGGGCCTGGGCGACGATCCGGGCGCGCGGCTTGAGCTTGAGCGCGCGGGCCATCTTGCGGGAGGCCCACATGACGGCGGCGGCCCCGTCGGATATCTGGGAGGAGTTCCCGGCGGTGTGCACGGCCGTCGGCATGACCGGCTTGAGCCGGGCCAGGCCCTCCATGCTGGTGTCGCGCAGGCCCTCGTCCCGGTCGACCAGCCGCCACATGCCCTGCCCGGCCGCCTGTTCCTCCTCCGTCGTGGGGACCTGGACGGCGAAGGTCTCGCGCTTGAAGCGCTCCTCGGCCCAGGCGGTGGCGGCCCGCTCCTGGGAGAGGACGCCGAGGCGGTCGACGTCCTCGCGGGTCAGGCCCCGGTGGCGGGCGATCCGCTCGGCCGCCTCGAACTGGTTGGGGAGGTCGACGTTCCACTCGTCCGGGAAGGGCTTGCCGGGGCCGTGCTTGGAGCCCGAGCCGAGCGGCACCCGGCTCATCGCCTCGACGCCGCAGGCGATTCCGATGTCGATGACCCCGCCGGAAACCATGTTGGCGACCATGTGGTTGGCCTGCTGGGAGCTGCCGCACTGGCAGTCGACGGTGGTGGCGGCCGTCTCGTAGGGGAGCCCCATGGCGAGCCAGGCGTTGCGGGCGGGGTTCATGGACTGCTCACCGGCGTGGGTGACGGTCCCGCCGACGATCTGTTCGACGCAGTCGGGCTGGATTCCGGTACGGGCGAGGAGTTCGCGGTAGGTCTCGCCGAGCAGGTAGGCGGGATGGAGGTTGGCCAGGGAGCCCCCGCGTTTCCCGATGGGCGTGCGTACGGCTTCGACGATGACGGGTTCCGCGGCCATGAGCTCGTCCTCTCCTGCACACTCTGCACAGCGCCGGCGTGGCGGGCCGTCCCGGCTGCCGCCCTGCTCGAACTAGTACGCGTTCTAGTTATCTACCGCAGTCTTATGACCTGGACCCCCGGCACGCAAGGGTCTTGCACGCCCCCTCCACGGATTCCACACTCAACAGTTGGCGCGGAGGCCCTTGTCACTTCTAGAACTCGTTACTACCTTCGAGCCAACTTCTGATGGGCCGTCAGACCTTCGTCAGACCTTGGAGTCGCCCGATGTCCTGTCCCGTGCTGCCCGAAGGCTTCGACGCCACCGACCCCGACCTCCTGCAGGAACGGGTCCCGCTGCCGGAGTTCGCGCGGCTCCGGCAGACCGCTCCCGTGTGGTGGTGCGCACAGCCGCGCGGGATCACCGGGTTCGACGACGAGGGCTACTGGGCCGTCACCCGGCACGCGGACGTCAAGTACGTCTCCACGCACCCGGAACTGTTCTCCTCGACCACCAACACGGCGATCATCCGCTTCAACGCGCACGTCCAGCGCGAACAGATCGAGGCCCAGCGGCTGATCATGCTGAACATGGACCCGCCCGAGCACACCCGCGTACGGCAGATCGTGCAGCGCGGCTTCACCCCGCGCGCCATCCGCGGCCTCGAACAGGCCCTGCGCGACCGGGCCCGGAAGATCGTCGAGGAGGCGCGGGCGGCGTCGGGCGACGGCAGCTTCGACTTCGTCACGCAGGTCGCCTGCGAACTCCCGCTCCAGGCCATCGCCGAGCTGATCGGCGTACCGCAGCGGGACCGGTCCAAGATCTTCGACTGGTCCAACAAGATGGTCGCCTACGACGACCCGGAGTACGCCATCACCGAGGAGGTCGGCGCCAACGCGGCCGTGGAGCTCATCGGCTACGCGATGAACCTGGCCGCCGAGCGCAAGCAGTGCCCGGCCAAGGACATCGTGACGCAGCTGGTGGCGGCGGAGGGCGAGGGCAACCTGCGCTCCGACGAGTTCGGCTTCTTCGTGCTGCTGCTGGCGGTCGCGGGCAACGAGACCACGCGCAACGCCATCAGCCACGGCATGCACGCCTTCCTCACCCACCCCGAGCAGTGGGAGCTGTACAAGGCGACCCGGCCGTCGACGGCCGCGGAGGAGATCGTGCGCTGGGCCACGCCCGTGGTCTCCTTCCAGCGCACCGCCACCCAGGACACCGAGCTGGGCGGGCAGAAGATCAAGGCGGGCGACCGGGTGGGGATGTTCTACTCCTCCGCCAACCACGACCCCGAGGTCTTCCGGGACCCGGAGGCCTTCGACATCACCCGCGACCCGAACCCGCACCTCGGCTTCGGCGGTGGGGGCCCGCACTTCTGCCTCGGCAAGTCCCTGGCCGTCATGGAGATCGACCTGATCTTCAACGCCCTCGCCGACACCCTGCCCGACCTGCGGCTCGCCCCCGAGGGCGGCGAGCCGCGGCGGCTGCGGGCGGCCTGGCTCAACGGCATCAAGGAGCTCCGGGTCAACGCCGGTTGACCCGTGACCCAGGACGGCAGGGGCCGTCACCTCCCACGCCCCGGCCCCTGCCGTCCGCTGGAACGGCCCACCGGAGGACCGCCCGGGTGGCGGAACTCCGGAAGCGGGCCGATCCTTGCAGGACGCGGCGATCCACCGAAGGGGCGCCGGGGCCCGCACGGCCCCGGCGCCCCTTCGGCTTCCCTTCGGCTTCCCTTCGAGGCCGGCGTGCGGGCGCCCCGGGGCGGTGCCAGACTGGGGCCATGGCCACGGTCACGGCTGCGCCGGGCCCCTCCTTCCGGGGACGGCTGGTGCGGCCCGGAGACCCCACGTACGACGAGGACCGGCGGGTCTGGAACGGCTCGGTCGACCGGCACCCCGCCCTCGTCGCCTGCTGCGCGGGCGTCGCGGACGTCATGGACGCCGTACGGTTCGCGGCCGGCGAGGGGCTGCCCCTGGCCGTCCGCTCCGGCGGCCACAGCTTCCCCGGGCACTCGGTGTGCGACGACGGGATCGTCCTCGACCTCTCCGCGATGCGCGGCATCCGCGTGGACCCCGAGGCCCGTACCGTCCGCGCCCAGGCGGGGGTACGGCTCGGCGAGCTGGACCGGGAGACCCAGGCGTTCGGGCTGGCGGTCCCGGCCGGGATCGTCACGACCACCGGGCTGGCCGGGCTCACCCTGGGCGGCGGGATCGGCTGGCTGATGCGCAAGTACGGGCTGACCATCGACCAGCTGCTGTCGGTGGACATGGTCACGGCCGACGGGTCGTTCCTGACGGCAAGCGAGAGGGAGAACGCCGGACTCTTCTGGGGGATCCGCGGCGGAGGCGGGAACTTCGGGATCGTGACGGAGTTCGAGTTCCGTCTCCAACCGGTGGGTCCGGTGGTCCTCGCGGGTCCGGTCCTGTGGCCGATGGAGGAGTCTCCGCGGCTGCTGCGCCTGTACCGGGACTGGATCACCGACGTGCCGGACGAGCTGACCACCGCGGTCGTGCACCGCCGGGTGCCGCCGGTGCCGTTCATGCCGCGGGAGCTGCACGGGCGGCCGGTGGTGATGGTGGTGTGCTGCTACGCCGGGCCGGTCGAGGACGGTGAGAAGGTGCTGCGGCCGCTGCGCGAGGCGGGCCCGCCGCCGCTGCTGGACCTGTGCGTGCCCAAGCCGTTCACCGCCCACCAGGCGATGTTCGACCCGTCCTTCCCACGCGGGCGCTGGTACTACTTCAAGTCCTGCGACGTGGACCGGCTGGACGACGAGGTCATCGACCGCACCGCCGAGCACACGGCCCGGATGGTGTCACCGCTCACCGCCTTCCCCATCTTCCAGCTGGGCGGGGCGATCCGGCGGGTCGGGGACGACGAGACGGCCTTCGGCGGCCGGTCCTCCGGGCACACCTTCAACATCAACGGGACGACGGAGGGCCCCGAGGGGTTCGAGGCGGAACGGGAGTGGGCGCGCGGCCTGTGGTCGGCGCTCGCCCCCTACCAGACCGGCGTCTACTCCAACTTCCTCATGGAGGAGGGCGAGGACCGGGTCGCGCAGGCCTACGGGGAGGCGAAGTACCGGCGGCTGCGGGAACTGAAGCGCCACTACGACCCCGGCAACCTCTTCCGCCTCAACCAGAACATCCCACCGGCCGACGCCTCCTGACGCCACGTCCCGACCCCGCGCCTCGCCCCGGCGCCCCGGCGCCCCGGCGTCCCGGCGTCCCGGCCCCGCGTCCTACCGCTGCGCGGCGGCGGCCAGCCGGTCGGGCTCCCCGGCCGTCGTGCGCTGCACGGGCAGGGTGACGCGCAGCCCGCGCGGCCCGGACAGGACGTGGACCAGCCCGAAGCCCGCTCCGACGACGGCCGCACCGCCGACGGCGTCCAGCACCCAGTGGTTGGCGGTCGCCACGATCGCGCACACCGTGATCAGCGGGTGCAGCGCACCGAGCAGCTTCTGCCAGCCCTTCGGCGCCAGGACGACGACCACGATGCCGCACCACAGCGACCAGCCGAAGTGCAGCGAGGGCATCGCCGCGTACTGGTTGGAGATCGCGGTCATCGCCCCGTACGAGGGGTTCGCCAGGTCCTGCGCCCCGTGCACGGTGTCGACGAAGCCCAGCCCGGGCATCAGCCGCGGCGGCGCGAGCGGGAACAGCCAGAACCCGGCGAGCGCGAGGGCGGTCGCCAGGCCCAGGGAGGCCCGCGCCCAGCGGTAGTCGCCGGGGCGGCGCCGGTAGAGGACGGCCAGGATCCCGAGGGGCACCACGAAGTGGAAGGAGGAGTAGTAGAAGTTGAAGAACGCCTCCAGCCACGGCGTGTCGACCACCGCCCGGTTCACGGCCCGCTCGATGTCGATGCCGAGGACCCGCTCGATGCCGTGGATCCGGCTCCCGTTGCGCTCGGCGAGGGAGCGGCTGGCGGGGGCGGCGGCGCGGATGTGCGAGTAGACCGAGTAGCCGACCCGTATCAGCAGGAGTTCCAGCAGCAGGCTGGGGCGCGACAGCGCGCGCCGCCAGAACGGCAGCAGCGGCACCCACGCCCGGCGGGCGGCGGCGGGCCGCCCGTAGACGGTGGGGACCGGCTCGCGCCAGTACGGGGAGGAGCGCGGCAGGAACGGCACGGCGCACGCCGCGGCCACGGCCGCGAGGAGCGGAACGTTGTCCCGTACGGGGGCCAGTGCGGCCAGGTTGGGCAGCAGGACCGCGCTCGGCAGGGTGATGGCCAGGACCACGGCGGCCGGCCACACCCGCCGGTCCGCGGCCCGCCTCCCCACCTTGCCGGCCACCGCGAGCAGCACCCACAGCAGCTGGTGGCGCCAGCCGGTCGGGGAGACGGCGACGGCCGCGCAGCCGGTGACGGCGACGGCGAGCAGCAGCTGGCCGTCGCGGGCGTAGCGGGCGGCGCGGCGCAGGGCGGCCCAGGTGATCGCGGCGGCGAGGGCCGTGTAGAGCAGGATCTCGCCGGGGCCGCTGAGGCCGAAGCGGAGCAGGGCGCCGTGGACGGACTGGTTGGCGAGGCCGTCGGGGGAGCCGCCGAGGCCGGTGCCGGCGAGGTGGTGGATCCAGTACGTCCACGAGTCGCGCGGCAGGGCGGCCCAGGCCAGCACGGTGGCTCCGGCGAAGGTCGCGGCGGCGGCGCGGGCGGTGGGGCGGCGGCCGGTGAGCCACAGCAGCGGGGCGAAGAGCAGGAGGGCGGGCTGGAGGGCGGCGGCGAGGCCGACGAGGAGCCCGGCGGGCCGCTCGCCGGGCACCCGGAAGACGGCGAGCAGCACCAGCAGCACGGGCAGGACGGCGGTCTGCCCCGGTAAGGCGGCCGCGCGGACCGGCAGGGAGACCATCATCAGCGCGACCAGAACGGGCGCCGCGAGCAGCGCGGTGCGGCGCGGCACCGGGTCGGGCAGCCCGCGCGCGGCGACCACCCCGACGGCGGCGACGAGGAGCAGGGTCGCGCAGGTCCAGGCGACCTCCAGCGAGGAGGGCGCGGCGAGGCCGGCGAGGGGCTTGAGGACCAGGCCGGCGAAGGGGGTGCCGGTGAACTGTCCGGCGTCGTAGAGGGTGCCGGGGGCCGCGGTGCTCGCCGAGAGGTGGAGGTCGCCGAACCACTCGGCCGGGGGCACGCGCAGGACGGAGGCCGCCTGTCTGACGGTGAGGAGACCCGCGAGCGCCCACAGCAGGAGGCGGGCCGCCCCGAGTCTGCCGCTACCGCCTATGACCCCGGCATGTCCGTTGGCACCGCCGTGCTCCGCCGCGTCAGCCACGCCTCGCCGTCCTCCCGCCCTGCCGACCGCAACCCTGACTCCGCCTGGCTGCCGTACCGCGGCACGCGCCGCGCCTGTCACTGGGGTTCACTACCGGGACGACGATATCCCCCGCGCGATCCCTAGGATGGCGGCATGAGCATCGTGAAGATCAACAAGGGTGTCAAGGCGCTCACATAGAGCCCCACCTGCGGGTGACTCACGCCGGCGACTTAAGCATAGGGAGCCCGCCCGGCGGGGTCGGTCTCCGTCGCCGAACGGGGCTCGCGGCCGGCTCAGCGGTTCAGGTCCCGGTGTTCGTCCAGCACGCGCAGTCCGGGTGCGAGACGGGGCAAGGAGGAGTGAGCAGGACAGGCACCACAGCATCTGGTGATGCTCCGCGTCCGGCACCGGGAATCGTGGTCATGGTGCCTTCCCTTGGCCGCGCTGCGGGGAAGCGGTCCCCGCGCTGCCCCCACCGGTCACGGGCGGGGAGTCTCGAAGTTCCACATGGCCTGTAGGCAGCGCAGGCACTCACAAGGCGGGAACACGTCCCCGAAGCCCTCCCAGTAGCCGTCACGGCGGAAGCGCGCCACGTCGATCGGGTCGCGCACCAGCGGGCGCACGGGGTCACCGGACCGGAAGATCAGCACGGGGCCGGCTGAGCCCCCGCTGAGCACGCGGATCGTCAGCCGGGACCGCCCCCTCACCGGACCCGCTCCACCACGGCGACTTCCGAGAACTCCCGCAGGAACGTCATGTGCCCCGTCCGACCCGTGTGCTCGATGCACATGTCGGTGCAGACGTCCGCGTTGCCCGTCGGAGCGGCCGCCCACTGGCAGTCCGGGTTCAGGCACCGTGCTGTGGCGGTCGTCTCCGCCGACGGATGGCGGTGCATCACGTAGTGGACGAAGCGGAGGACGGCTCGAACGGTCATGCCGCGCCCCCGTCGCGGGAGTGGTTACGCAGCTCGTTACGCAGCGACTCGACAGCGCCCAGGTTGCCGACCGCTTCGGCCACCGTCAGGTCGGCGTCGAGCGCGCGGCACACCCCGCATTCATGAGCGAGAGGCTCCGAGGCCTCCGGCCGGTTCACTTCCTGTCGTGCTGCCGTCGGCATGCTGCACCTCCGTGTCACCCTCGGTGCGGGCATCGTTCCGCCGCCGGGAAGCCCGGCCTAGTGTGATCCGTAGTGGCAACCGTCCCTCGGGCCCCGGAATCCCTCCGTCTAGTGGCATCCCTGGTAGCAAGATGGCCGCATGGACATCGGGGAGCTGATTCGGGATCTCCGCACGGCTCGTGGCTGGAGCCAGGGGCGGTTAGCTTCGGAGATCAACAAGGTTCACGGCACGACGCTGACCCGGGAGTACGTGAGCAACTGGGAGCGTTCCAAAGTCAGGCCGGGCCCGTTCTACCTGGCCGCGCTGTCCGCCGTGCTCGACGTTCCCCTAGCTGTCCTTGAAGGTGAAGTGGACCGACGCGAGTTCCTTACCGACGTGGCCGGGGCCGCCATAGCCCCTGTCGTTGCCTCCGATCTGATCAGCGCAGGATTCGCCGCCCGGTTGCGTGGCGGGCCGTCAGTGGACGCGTGGGAGGCCAAGCTGGCCACGTACGGCACCGAGTACATGTCCATGGGCGCGGCAGACATCCAACGTCGGGTCGCTGGCGAACTCATCACCGTGCAGCAGCAACTCGATGACCCACGGCTGTGGTCCGTCGCCTCCCGCCTGATGACCCTCTACGCCAAGACCTTCCCGGGGTCGGACGGCTCCAAGGCCGTGCACTGGTACCGGATGGCGGCGACGGCTGCCGACCAGTCCGGCAACGACGAAGCGCGGGTGTGGGTCCGGGGCCGTGCCGCTATCGCCCTGGGGTACGAGGGGGCGTCCCTCGGGGTGGCTGACGTACTGGCCGACCAAGCCATGGCGATATCGGATCGCCCCTCCCTCGGCCTCCTCAACGCCGTGATGGGCAAGGCGCACGCGGCAGCGATCCGAGGGGACCGCGCAACAGCGCTCCACCTGGCGGACCGTGGCCGGCGCATCTTCGACAAGGCGGGTTCGCACGAGCAGACCAGCGACTACGCCGTGCCCTGGTGGCGGATGAACGTCTTCCTGTCCCTCCTCCTGGCCCGCCTGGGAGATGAACGGGGAGCCGTGGAAGCACAGGAAGCAGCACGCCGGGAACTCCCCGCAGAGCTGCCCCGATTCGCGACACACCTGGAGATGCACCGAGGGCTCATGCTCGCCCGGTCCGGAGACCTCTTGGGCGGAGCCGCCTACGCCCGGACAGCACTGGACGCCTTGCCGCCGGAGAAACACTCCCTGACGCTGCGGTTGCTCATGGCGGAGATCGAACGCACCTAAAGGGCGGGCAGGGGTTCCAATGGCTCTCCCAACCCCGTCAAGGGGCCGCTCTCGGGTAGTAGCGGAGTTGTTTCAGCTGGTCAGCGCCAAGCCAGGCCGAAAAACGGCGCTGCACCCGGCGTACGCACCGGGAGCTTGGGTCGGGTGCAACACCGCACGGTCCGGCTCTCTCCCTCAGGCCGTGTCCCCCAGAGCCCGGTAGAGCGTGGCGCGTGAGACCCCGATGGCCTTGGCGATGGCCGTGACGCTCTCCCCCTTGGCCCGGCGGGCCTTGGCCGCAGCAAGCTTGTCCGCGTCCATGACGGCTGGGCGTCCACCCGTACGCCCCTGAGCGCGGGCAGCGTCCAGACCGGCGCGGGTGCGGTCCTTGATCAGGCTGCGCTCGAACTCCGCCATGGCACCCACCACCTGAAGCATGAGCCGTCCGTCCGGCGTGTTCGGGTCGATGCTCGCCAGCGCTCCCGTCAGCACCTTGAAGCCGACGCCACGGGCAGCGAGCGAGTCCACGAGGGTCACGAGGTCGATCAGCGATCGGGCGAACCGGTCCAGCTTCCAAACGCACAGGGTGTCGCCGGGGCGCAGGTAGTCCAGAGCGGCCGTCAGCTCCGCGCGGTCAGTATTCTTCCCGCTCGCCTTGTCCGTGAAGATCCGGATGCAGCCTGCCTCGGTCAACGCATCGTGCTGCAACTGCGCTTCCTGGTCGTCGGTGGAGACTCGGGCGTATCCGATCAGGTGTCCTGCGGTCGTCGCCATGCAGAGATCGTCGCACAACCCGTCTCAAAACCTCAACGGCTTCCGAGAGATTCTGAGACGGGTTTTGAAACACAAGCCCGCCACCCTCGGGTCGCTGCCGCAGATGTCTCATAAACCATCGTTTACGAGACCCCTGGCCAGCCATAACACTCCGTCACACCCGACCGCCCGCATCCACCAGACCCGTACGCCGCGCGAGGACCAGCCATCTGACGGTCACTCGCATCAGCTCGACGAGGATCCCCCCTGGCCTCCGTCGGCCACACTGGTCCGACTGAGCGCCAAAATGCCAAACTAACCGCCTTTTTCATTTTCTCTATAACGCGTTAGCCTCGCCGTTTCGGTTGGGGTGCGGCTGAGGGTTGGGTAGAAACGCAAAAATGCATCCCTGAGCTGGGACGATGGGCCTTGTCTAGGGGTTCTGTCGTCGCCAGAGAAAGGCACTTTCTGCGTGAAGGCTATCGGTTCGCTGCCCCGGCTTGTGGTGTCCACTGACGGGTCGGGGGTGGTCGGGCACGCCGGAGCACGTTTGCTGGAGGACCTCGCCGAAGCGACCGGGCTGACGGCGGCGTATTCCACCGTGCTCCGGCCGCGCGGCACGGGCCATGACCCAGGCCGGATCGCCACCGATCTCGCAGTGATGCTCGCCGACGGCGGCGAGGCGATCGGGATCTGGCCGTTCTGCGGGACCAGCGCGAGGTGTTCGGCCCGTGGCCTCCACGCCGACGGCTTGGCGGCTGCTGGCCGCCGTCGATGAACGCACACCGGACCGCCTGCGATCGGCCCGCGCCGCAGCCCGGGAGGTGGCCTGACAGCAGGCCGCCGATACCCGCACCGCGATACCCGCAGTGAAGGCCGGGCGGACTCGAACTGCCCGGCCTGGTCCTGGACCTCGACGCCATGCTGGTCACCTGCCACTCCGAGAAAGACCAGGCCGCACCCACCTATAGAGGCGGCTTCGGATTCCACCCGCTGCTGTGTTTCCTGGCCAACACCGGCGAGGCGATGTCCGGGCTGCTGCAGCCGGGCAACGCCGGAGCCAACACCGCCGCCGATCACATCACCATCCTCGACCAGGCCCTCGCGCGCAGATCCCCGACGCCCACCGGCACGCCACCGACATCCTGGTCCGCACCGACAACGCGGGCAGCGCGAAGGCGTTCCTCACGCATCTCCGCGCCCTGCGTGACAACGGCCTTCACCTGCGTTTCTCGGTCGGATACGCGGTCACCGCACCGGTCCGCCGCGCGATCCGCGCCCTGCCCGAACACGTCTGGCACCCCGCCCTGGACGCCGACGGGACCCTGCGTGAGTCGGCCGAGGTCGCCGAGCTGACCGGCATGGTCGACCTGAACGGCTACCCGGCCGGCACCCGCATAATCTGCGCCGCGAGTGCCCCCACCCCGGCGCCCGGCTCTCCTTGTTCGACAGTGACGAGGGCCTGCGGCACCAGGTCTTCCTCACCGACACCCCGTACTCCGGCGGCGGCTCGGCCCAGTTCCTGGAGGTCCGCCACCGCGGACACGCCACCGTCGAGGACCACATCCGGTGCGGCAAGACCACTGGCTTCGGACGCTTCCCATCCCGCCTGTTCTCCGTCAACGCCGCCTGGCTCGAGCTCAGCCTCGTGGCCATCGACCTTCTGGCCTGGACCCGCGTCCTGCTGCTGGACGGCGAGCTGGCTACCGCCGAACCCAAGAAACTCCGCTACCGGATCCTGCACGTCGCTGCCCGTCTCACCCGCGGCGGCTGCCGCCTCCACCTGCGGATCGCAGCAACCTGGCCCTGGCGACACCAACTCGCCGCTGCCTTCCACCGTCTCGCCCTACTCCGCCCCGCCAACTGACCAGCCGCCCCGGCCACCTACGACACGAAAGACCTTGGAGAACCCGACCAACGCGCCGGGTCCCCACCATGCCCACCGCCCGATACCGCCTCGATCGACCCCACAGCGTCACCTCGTCACCCCAAGAGAAACAGCGAGGCTAGACCGCGGGGAGCGTTGCCCAGGCATGCAAAGAGCTCGTAACAGGATCTTGGTGAGATGTACTGGTCAGCCGTGACCGGTGTGACGATTCGGCCGTTCGGGATGGTGTGAGTAACCGGCCGTGGATCGTGAACGACGACTTGTGGGCAGTGATCGAGCCGCTGCTGCCGCCCTGGCCGGAGCGGTCTCCGGGGCCCCGGCCGGTGGCTGACCGGCTGTGCCTGCAGGGCGTCCTGTACGTGATCTACAACGACATCGCCTGGCAACTGCTTCCGCTGGAGCTGGGGTTCGGCTCCGGACAGACCTGCTGGCGGAGACTGGAGCGGTGGCAGCAGGCCGGGGTCTTCGACCAGCTGCACCGCATCCTCCTCGCCGAACTGAACACGGCCGGCCGCCTCGACTGGTCCAGGGCCTGCGTGGACGGCTCCCACATCCGCGCGAAAAAGGGGGCGCCGACACCGGCCCGTCGCCGGTCGACCGGCGGAAAACGGGCAGCAAGCACCACCTGATCTGCGACGGACGCGGCACCCCGCTCAAAGTCATCACGACCGCGGCGAACGTCAACGACGTCACCCAGACCCTCGCCCTGGTCGACGGCATCCCACCCGTCGCGGGCCGCCCCGGCCGTCCCCGAAGGCGTCCCGAGGCCCTGCTCGGCGACAAGGGCTACGACTCCAACCCCAACCGCGATGAGCTGCGCAAACGCCGGATCCTGCCGGCCATCTCCCGCAAGGGCGCCCGGAACATCAAGGGCATGGGCAAGCTCCGCTACGTCGTCGAGCAGACCTTCGCCCTGCTCCACCACTTCAAACGCCTCGCCGTCCGCTGGGAACGCCGCACCGAACTCCACGATGCCTTCATCTCCCTCGCCTGCAGCCTCATCTGCTGGCGACGCCTCAACAAGCCAGATTCATGATCGTGTTACGAGCTCAAAGGAGCAGGCGGCTTGAAGCCCGCCTTCGTGGAGAGCCCGATTCGCTGGTTCTCGAGCGCGTAGCAGTCGACGGCGGCGACGCACTGGTCTCGCCACCACAACTTGCGCTTCAGTCCGGCGTCGAAGCCGGCCATCTCGCCCACCCGCGCGCTCCAGGTGAGGACGTTGTGGTCCTCAGCTTCGATGCGGGTCTCGCCATCGGTCCTGAAAGGCGGTCGAGACCCCGCCCGTCGCACACCTCGCAGTGGCAGGTCGCCTACTCCGCGTTCGCGTGGCTGTTCGATAGCGCCTCGGCTCCCTTGAAGCACATGAGCTCCGGCATGAGAACACTCGGGTATTGCGGGCCGGGTTTTGTGAACTGCGGCTCGCTCGCGCGCAGCCACAGAGTGCCGCACGGCACTGGACACGCCGATCCCGGCGCAGAGGGCGCCGTGGGCCATGGCGTCGAGTGCGGCGAGGTCTGTCCGCAGCAGCATCATGTGCTCCACCTCGGAGATGACTCGGCGGAGGTTGGCGGGGATGCCCTTGGCTTGCTCCAGTGGATCGAACTGGCGAACCAGTACAAGAGCCGTCGGCTGGCTGATGCGCGAGCACGCGGCAATGAGTTAGCCGAGGCGCTCGTTACTGAGTGTCGATGGGCAGGGTTACGACCGTGTCAACGCCGCACAAGCCACTGCGCGTCCTGGCTGCGGCACGCGTAGTCTGGCTGGTATGGGCAGTGGAATATTCCATCCGATGCCAGTGAGGGAAGACCCCGATGAATCAGGTCATCCGGCATCCTGAGGGGAAGTTTCGGCCTCCGGACGAGCCGCGCTTCGTTCGTGGAAAGCGCTTCCTTTCCTGGCTGAGATCCCATGTACGCCGAACGTGGCGAATGCGACGCGTCCGTGGCGAGGCCCAGCAGCGGGTGGCCACTCCCCGGAAATGGCACGGAAGATGGACGCCCGGAAACTATGTCAAGGTGTCCTCCTGGATCGGAACGATACTATTCCTCGGCTGGCTGTACCTGGCCGGCAACGTGATCATTGGCGGAAAGCCCGGATTCGTTGAGAACACCTGCCGCAGTATCAGCCAGTCCTGCAGCGTAGTCATCAGCTTCACCACGCCCTTCCTTGTCCTCTCGCTAAGCACGGCTGTCTTTCTGGGCGTTCGGCACTGGAAGACAATCCGGCCGATAGGGCGAACCGCACGGAGGAACCCGCAGCAGCTGGTGCCCACGGCCGGAACGATCGTAGACGAGGTCGTCGGCCGACAGGAGCTGTGCTCGGTCATCGCGCAGGCCCTGCGGGACCGGCGCCGCCGCCGGCCGTACGTGCTCGTGGGTGGTATCGGCAGCGGGAAGACGGCCGTGCTTGTGCAGCTGACCCAGGTGCTGGCGGAGAACGGCGCTGTTCCAGTCCCGATTCACCTCCGGCGCATTGACCTCGATGGTGACGACCTGAATTTCGGCGAGCTGGCCAAAAAGCGCTTCTGTGACGAGGTGGACCCCGGCGTGATATCCAGGGCCCAGGCCGAGCGGGTATGGCGGCAGCTCTGCATGGAGGACAAGGCCGTGGTCATTGCGGACGGGCTTGAGGAGGCGTTCTGCGACGACGAGAAACAGACGAACCGGGACAGTGTGATCCGCCGCGCGATCGGACGGGCCCAGAAACAGAAGCTTCCGCTGGTGATCGCCTCGCGTCCGCACGCGGCGCTCGAAGGCACCCAGGCGGCCGTAATCGATCTCGAACCGCTCAGCGAGGAGGCCGCGCTTGGCTACTTGGCGCAGCGGGAACCCGGCGCGGACAACCGGAGGTTGGACTGGATCGTCGAGACGGCCGGGGTTGCCGAGTCGCCGCTGTACCTCCAGATCGCCCGTCAGCTACGGCAGCACCAGATTCGGGAGCATTTCGAGAACATCAAGGAGTGGGACCAGATCAACACCCGGGGAGGCGACCGGTCGGGCATTCGGTTGAGTCTCCTGGAATCCTGGACGAAGGCACTAGTCGACGGCCATCTCCAGGCCCAGTTCGACACCTCATCAGAGCAGCGGAAGAGGACGGTTTCGGTGATTTCGGCGCTGGCCTGTATTGGACTGCTCAAGGACCGGTTGGAGGTAAAATTCGAAGAACTGATCAGCTGGAACGGCGACAGCAGTGAGCGGAAGAAGAAACCAAGGATCCCCTATCCGGAGATCCTCGGCGCGCTGCGCCGGAGAGTCGGAGACCTGCCAAGGGACGAGGAGGACTCCTGCTGGCGCACCGCCTTGTCGCGGTATGCGGCGTGGGGTGAGCAACTCGGGCTGGTGGAAGCCCAGAGCTTCAAGGTGAGATTTCCGCACAGCATTCTGCAGGCCTATCTGGGGTCCTCCTTCCTCGACGCCGTTCAGCAGGACCACGTGGGAGACCTCGAAACGGCACTCGCCGAACCAGGCCGTGAGCTTCTCATCGCCCTGGTCCTGCGCTCCCGCCGTAATAATCGGGAGACCCCGCAGCGCGCCACCGTCGAGCTGCTGGTCAAGGTGGCTCGGGAGCGCCGGGACGACAAAGCCCTCGATCTGTTCGCCGCAGCGTTGGAGATCGATACCGGTGAGGCCAATGATTCGGCCCACGTGCGGATCACCAGAACGATCCTGCGGCGGTGGCCGAAGATCGTCGATGGCGATCCGAGAACGCTCGACGAGGCAAAGTTGCGGCTGGTGCACTCCTTCGGCGAGGAGGCTCGTCGACTCGATCGCTTGAACGCGGAAGACCCCAAAAAATGGGCCAAGCCGGCCTACAGCGACATGATGAGGATCAGTTGGGTCGAGGCCAGCTATCCCGTCAGGCTGGCTATCGCCCAGGAGATCGGCGCTGGCGGCGACAATGCATTCGACGCGCTGCGCAGGCTCTTCCCGTGGCCGAAGCGTAAGAATGCTTCCGACGCCGAAATATACGACCCATGGGAACAGTACAAAACCGCCATGGAGGTCCAGAGGTACGAGGAGAGCACGGCACGCGAGGAGAGAATCGGCCCGACCGGCGAATTGGATAGGGTCGAGCGGGAAGCGCGGACCGCAGTGCAGATCTGGCGCGAGTTCGTCACCAGGGCCTGGCTCGTTCCCATGATCGTGGGCTCGGTGGGTAACGAGCGGTGCAGCCAGGCCCGTGAGCGCATGGACCTCTGGCTGCAACACCTCACGCCGAACCCCGCGACGGGGCGCGCGGATCTGCCCATCTCGCTGGAGATCGCCCTCGCCCAGGGCTTCAAGGGCGCGGCCAACCGCCGGAGGCGGCATCCTGCAACCTCCAACGAGGCCCGTGAGTACCTGATCGAACGGGCGGAGCACATGCTGACGCACGCACGCTACTGGTACTCCCAGGTCACTCTCATCCACGCCCTGTGCCTCTGGGAGCTGCCGGACAGCACCGACGACGTGCTGGAGGGCGCCGAGGGCGGCCGCCGGGCCAGCGCCGACCCGCTGCAGGCCGTGGAACGCTGGCTCGGCATGGCGGGCAGTGAGCAGGCTCCCGGCGATCGGCCCGCGGATGAGCTGACGGTGCGGGGAGGAAAGCGGCTGCACCCCTTCGTCGCCGAGGCCGGGGACCTCGCGGCGCTTGCCCTGGAGACCCGGCGTCCCGAGCGGTTCATCTGGATCGACGAGAAGGGGACCATGGCCAACATCGGCTCACGGCCCGCCGATCCCACCGTCCATCGCAAGCACAACCTCTGGATTCCGCCATCGGTGGGGTGGAGCACCTTGAATCCGCGCGCCCAGCAGCTCCTCGCCGACATTCTGTTGCTTCTGAACCTCACCGAACGCGACGGGCTGATGGTGGTCGACAGCCGGCTGGAGCGCACCAACCGCACGATTCTGCCGCCTTGCCTGACGAAGGACCGCACGGCGCTCCATCCCGAGCGTACGGTGGGCATGCCGGGTACGGCCGAACCCGGGACGAGTTGCCTGCGTAGCTGCCAGTTCGAGCTGTGCCCGTACCCCGCGAAGGGGGCGCAGCCAGGCGCCGAGCTGCACGAACCTTTCTGCCGGCAGCAGCAGGCACTGCTGAAGAGGCGCACCATCCGGCGCACGAGGGCAGGCTGGCAAGGTATGACCGACCGTGAGCTCGGCCGGTTCTGGACGGCGATGGCGGAACGGACCCGGACGCCCTCGGTGACTCAGGTCGTCGGTACAGGGGTCCGCCGGTCGGCCGGACGGTGGCGTTGGCCCGGCGACCGGGGGTGGCGGCCGACCCACCGTTGATCGGGACCCGGGTCCTGGATAACCCCCTTCACCGGGCTGGGCCCGCGCGACTTCCACTAGGCTCGCCGTTTCGGTTTGGTACGGCAGCTGGTGAGGCGGAAACGCGAAAGTGCCTTCCTGACCTGGAACGATGAACTTTGCTGAGGGGTTCTGTCGGTCCAAGCGGAGGGCACTTTCTACGTGCAGGCTATCGGGTTGCGTCCCAAGGTCCATGTCAGCGCCGATGGTTCGGGGGTGGCCGGGCATGCCGGGGCACGGTTGCTGGCGGATCTCGCTGGTGCCACCGGGCTGACCGCCGCGTACTCCGCCGCTCTCAGGCCGCTTCGGCCGCGCGGGACCGGGCATGATCCGGGCCGGATCGCCACCGACCTGGCGGTGATGCTCGCCGACGGAGCCGAGGCCATCGCGGACCTGGCAGTACTGCGCGACCAGGGCGAGGTGTTCGGCCCCGTCGCCTCGACACCGACGGCCTGGCGACTGCTCGCCGACACCGACGAGAGGACACTGATCGCTCTGCGCTCGGCCCGTGCCCAGGCCCGGGAAGTCGCCTGGCTGCAAGCCGCCGAGCAAGGTGAGGGGATACCCGCAGTCCGGGCCGCGGGACGCATGCTGCCCGGACTGGTCCTGGACCTCGACGCCACGCTGATCACCTGCCACTCCGAGAAAGACCAGGCCGCACCCACCTACAAGGGCGGCTTCGGATTCCACCCGCTGCTGTGCTTCCTCGCGAACACCGGAGAGGGATTGTCCGGCCGGCTGCGGCCCGGAAACGCCGGCGCCAACACCGCGAGCGACCACATCACGGTGCTCGACCAGGCACTCGCGCAGATCCCCGACGCCCACCGGCACGGCACTGACATCCTTATCCGCACCGACAGCGCCGGATCCGCGAAGGCCTTCCTCACCCACGTCCGAGACGTGCGGAAACGAGGAATCAGTACCTTCTTCTCAGTCGGATACACGGTCACCGAGCCGGTCCGCCACGCGATCCGGGCCATGCCCGACCATCTCTGGCATCCCGCCCTGGACCAGGACGGCTCGCTCCGTGCCGGCGCCGAGGTCGCCGAGCTGACCGGGATGGTCGAGCTGACCGGCTATCCGGCCGACACGCGCATCATCGTGCGCCGCGAGCGACCACACCCCGGCGCCCAGCTGTCCCTGTTCGACCAGGACGAGGACGAGGGCCTGAGGCACCAGGTGCTCCTGACCGACACCCCCTACTCCGGTGGTGGTTCCGCCCAGTTCCTGGAGGTCCGCCACCGCGGTCATGCCACCGTCGAGGACCACATCCGGTGCGGCAAGACCACAGGCTTCGGCCGCTTCCCCTCCCGCCACTTCACGATCAACTCGGCCTGGCTCGAACTCAGCCTCGCGGCGATCGACCTGCTGGCCTGGATGCGTGTCCTGCTGCTGGACGGGGAGCTGGCGGCTGCCGAGCCGAAGAAGCTCCGCTACCGGCTGCTGCACGTCGCCGCCCGCCTCACCCGAGGTGGCCGGCGACTGCGCTTGCGGATATCGCAGACCTGGCCCTGGAGACACGAACTGGCCACGGCCTTCCACCGCCTCGCCGCACTGCCCCGTCCCGCCGGCTGACCAGCAAGCCCCCGACCGCCCACGACCCGAAAGACCTTGGAGAACCCGACCCCCGCGCCGGGACTCCGCCATGCTCAAGCAACGAAGTCACCTCGCCCCCCTGGCAGCAGACGATCAGCGACGTCTCATCACCCCAACCGAAACGGCGAGGTTAGAGAGAAAATGAAACTAGGGGTCAGATTTGCATTTTTGGCACCCTTCGCTACTCATGGTGAGACGAGGCGGCGATCCGTCACTCCGCGTCCTTGAGTGGGGCTTGCGTACGACGTCCGGCCGTCCAGTGCCACGTCACTGGCCGCCTTCCCGCCTCTCCGACGGGGCAAGGGCGAGGCCCATGGAGCCGCACACGCCCACTGGAACGCCGGACGGCCCGCCACCGGGGTTCCCCAACAGCGGGCCGTGAACGGCGCTCAGGCAAGCTCAGGCGTCCGCAGGTTCCGGAGACTCAGCCCATCGCAGGATCACGCGGTCAAGCGTCTTCGCGTTCCGGCCCCTGCCGACAGACTTGGCGATCCTCACGGAATCGATGAACAGCGCCAGGAACTCCCGCTTCGTCTTGAGGTCCCAGGCTGCCCACGTGGACCCCTCTCCGAGCGGGTCTCCGTCCACGCCGGTCCACTCGTTGGGAATCTCGATCGTCCGGCTTTCCGTCGCGTCCAACTGGGCAAGCCGTTCGGCCGTGCGCTCCTCGTGGGCCGACAGACGCGCCATCGACTCGTGGAACATCTGCGTGCCGGTCTTGTCGTCGTAGACGCCCGCCAACCGGTCCATGTGCAGGATGCGGCGGGACTCCCGTACGTGCTCCAGTTCGGCGCGCACGGCCGCTCGTTCAGCGTCCCGCTGGGACGTGTCCCGCTGCCTGGCGAATCGGCGGGATGCCTCAGCGAGCCATTCGAGGTCGTCCGGGTCGTCCGGGTCCATGGCCGTGAGGCGCGCCCACACTCGTCGTGCTGTCTGGTCGTCCGCCGCTTCCTGGCCGATGACGAGACCGCCATGGCCGGCTACGACTCCCCCGGCACGGTTGCACTTGTAGTAGAGCTTTCCCGCCCGGCGGTCAGCGACCATGACGGAGCCGCACACGTCGCAGAACAGCAGCCCGTGACCGGCAAGCAGCGTGGGCACGCGTCGTCCGGCACGCACGACGGTCTGTGTACGGCCGTTGAGCACGTCCTGTAGCTGCCACCACTCCTCGACGGGGATCAGTGCATCGTGCGTCTGGACAGGCTGCCCCTCTTCGTCACGGAGGATGACGCGCTTGCCGGTCTTCCCCGGGACCGGGTTGCCGTCAGCATCCTTGGTTGGCAGTACGCGTCCCTGCCATTCGATGGCGTACCCGGCAAGGCGCGGGTCCCGCAGGATGCGGAGCACGGTGGAGGACACCCACGCGGGCCGGTCCACAGCTTCGGAGATCGCCCGAGCGCGCCGCGCGGCAAGCCTCTTTATGCCCGCCTCTCCCAGGGACTCGGCCTTGGTGGGTACGCACTCTTCGTTGAGTCGCTTGGCGATCTGCGAGGCGGACAGTCCGTCGGCCGCCCACCTGGCCATGTCGCGCACATGCGGGGCCTCTACGGGGTCCGGGACGAGCCGGATGACCGACAGCTTGCCGCTGGTGCCGCGTTCCGTCGTGAAGCCATAGGGAGCGAGACCGGACACGTGGCTACCGGCCCGCCGGAGCGTCTCCTTCGTGGCGGAGACGTAGGCCGACTTCATGTCGGATTCCTGCTGCGCCAGACCCGCGATGATGGCGAGGATGCCGACACCGACCGGGGTGGACGTGTCGAGGTACGGCTCTTCGACGCTCACCAGCCGGACGCCGTGCGATTCCAGCTCCTCGATGATCCGCATGGCCTCGAGAGCGCCACGGCGCGTGAGGCGGGACAGCGAGAAGACGACCACCGCGTCCACGTGTCCGCCGCGTACGGCAGCCATCATCTCCTCGAACCCCGGGCGGTGGATGCTGGGGTCCCATCCGGACTTGCCGACGTCCTCGAAGTGGCCCGCGTCGTTCCACCCCTTCGAGCTAATGAGTGACGCGCACCTGTCGCGCTGCGCCACGGGTGACGCCTGTGAATCGTCCTCACGACGCTTTGACTGACGGATGTAGGAGACTGCTCGCACGTGGTCAAGGCTAGGTGCAGTGCCCAGCCTGCTTTTCCTGAGAGGTGTCATGTGCCTAGCGTGGTAAAAATCAACGCCCTTGCCGTTCCCGACGACCAGCGGGAGGTGCTGGAACAGCGGTTCGCCTCGCGGGCGGGGGCCGTGGAGTCCTCGGACGGGTTCGAGTGGTTCGAGCTGCTGCGGCCGGTCGAGGGCACGGACCAGTACCTCGTGTACACGCGCTGGCGCTCCGAGGAGGACTTCCAGGCGTGGATGGAGGGCCCGATGAAGGCGGCGCACCAGGGTGGCGGGGACCGGCCGAAGCCGGCGGCCTCGGGGTCGCAGGTGTGGTCGTTCGAGGTCGTGCAGCAGGCGGCGCCGAAGAAGGCGTGAGGACGGCCGGAAGGGCCCGGGGGCGCGGGCTCCCGGGCCCTTCCGCTGCGGCGCTCAGCTCCAGAAGGCGTCGCTCTCGTCGATGTCCTGCGTGCACTGGTCGATGTCGGTGATCTTGCCGCCGACGATGGTGAAGAAGAGTCCCTCGTGGATCTCGATGCCGCGGTCGCCGCGGTCGGCCATGGTGGTGTGGAAGGACATCGCGTGGCCCCTGCCGTCGACCAGCACGCGCTCCAGGCTGACCCTGAAGGTGCCGCCGGTCTCCTCCCCCAGGCGGCGGTAGAGGTCGAGGACCGCTTCCCGCCCCTTGTGGTGCCCGGCCAGGGGGCTGGTGCCGGGCATGTGGTGGATGACGTCAGCCGTCATCAGGCTGCCCAGGGTCTCCATGTCGCCCTTGCCGAAGGCCTCGTAGCAGCGGCGGATCAGGGCACAGTCCGGATGCTCCGACATGACCGTCCACCCTTCGTTTCGTTCGTGGTATTTACGCCTTTTCTCATCATCGGCCCGTGCCTGTGGATATTCCACGCGGGGGACGGGGACGGGTCTTCACAATGGCGCCATGGACAGGAATTCGATCACCATGGCAGGCAGTGCAGGCACGACGACGGGACGGCCCGGAGCCTGCGGCTGGGTCGTCGCCCCCGAGCCGTTCGCGACGGCGGACGCCACCGCCCTGCGGCGCGCGTACTACGCGGAGGTCGCCGGGCGCTACTGGGAGCGGTCCGTGACCGAGGCGGAGATCGACCAGGGGATGCTGGACGACCCGGCCGACGAGCTCGCACCTCCGACGGGGCAGTTCGTGGTCGGCCGGCTCGACGGGCGGCCCCTGGCCTGCGGCGGCATACGGCTCCTCGACCCCGCCACCGCCGAGCTCACGAGGATCTACGTCGACGGGAGCGCGCGCGGCACGGGGGGCGGGGCTGCGCTGCTCGCCGCCCTGGAGGAGGAGGCCCGCGCGCTGGGCGCCGGGCGGATGCGGCTGGACACCCGGACCGACCTGGTGGAGGCGCGCGCCCTGTACGCGCGTCACGGGTACCGGGAGATACCGGCGTACAACTCCGGCCCGTACGCCCAGCACTGGTTCGAGAAGCCGCTGGTCTGACCGGTCAGGGCCGGCCGGACCGGCCTGCCGGCCGCCTGGCCCCGCGGCTCGGGTCCGTCGGTCAGGGCCGCCGATCAGGGCTGCCGGTCAGCGCGCCGCGTGGTCCCGGCGGGGGAGGGTGTCGTAGGGCTCCTCGGCGTCGGATCCGCACAGCTCCCGGCTGAGTTCCTCGACGAGTTTGACCAGGTCGGTGGGGCGGTCGGGGCCCCACCAGTCGCCGAGCAGGTCGGCGAGGGACTCCTGCCGGGCGGCGGCCAGCCGGTCCGCGGACTCGCGGCCCCGGTCGGTCAGGACGAGGGAGAGCCCTTCCCGGACGGCGAGCCCGCGCTCCTCGATCTGGCGGGCGGCGTCGGTGACGACCCTGAGCGGAACGGACGTGCGTTCGGCGAGCACCCCGGGGTCCACCGATCCGTACTTCTTGATCCGCAGCAGTATCCAGCTGGCGGCGGGCAGCAGGTCGTAGCCCGCCTTCGCGGTGATCTTCTCGTAGACGTGGACGCGGCCCTCGCGGGTGCCGAGTACGGACAGGGCGCGGGCGACCTCGTCGCGGGAGGAGCGCTCAACGGGGTTGGAGGCGAGGGTCTCCGTCACATCGGGTGCGGTGACGGACCCGCGCAGCTTGTCCTCCTTGAGGAACCAGGCGATCAGGAACGCGAGCAGGACCACGGGGACGGCGTAGAGGAAGACGTCGGTGATGGCGCTGGAGTAGGCGTCCAGCACCCGGGGCCGCACCGCGGGAGGAAGGGCGCCGATGGCCCGGGGGTCCGCCTCGATGCGTTGCGGGCTCGCGGCGGGTGGGAGGGGGACGCCGGCGAGGGCGGAGCTGAGCTTCTCGCCGAGCCGGCTGGTGAAGATCGTGCCGAAGATGGCGACGCCGAAGGAGGCGCCGATGGAACGGAAGAAGGTGGCACCGGAGGTGGCGACTCCGAGGTCGGCGTAGCTGACGGCGTTCTGCACCACCAGGACCAGCACCTGCATGACCAGGCCGAGGCCGGCGCCGAAGACGAAGAAATAGGCGCTCATCTCCAGGTCGGAGCTGGTGCGTTCGAGCCGGTGCAGGAGCACCAGGCCGATGGCGGTGACGGCGGTACCGCTGATGGGGAAGACCTTCCAGCGTCCGGTGCGGCTGACGATCTGCCCGGAGGTGGTGGAGGCGATCAGCAGGCCGAGCACCATCGGCAGCATGTGGACGCCGGACATGGTCGGTGAGACGCCGCGGACGACCTGGAGGAAGGTCGGCAGGTAGACCATCGCGCCGAACATGGCGAAGCCGACGATGAAGCTGATCACCGAGCAGAGGGTGAAGGTCCGGATCCGGAACAGCTTCAGCGGCAGGACGGGTTCGGCGGCCCGGCGCTCGACGAAGAGGAAGGCGACGAGGAGGACGGCGCCGAGGACGGCGAGGCCCACGATCCGGGCCGAGCCCCAGCCCCAGCTGCCGCCGAGGGAGGCGACGAGGACGAGACAGGTGGCCACGCCGGCGATCAGGGCGGTGCCGAGGTAGTCGATGGTGTGCCGGGAAGGCCGGGCGGGGATCCGCAGGGCGGCCGCGATGACGACGAGGGCGACGAGACCGATGGGGAGGTTGATGTAGAAGACCCAGCGCCAGGAGAGGTGGTCCACGAACAGGCCGCCCAGCAGGGGGCCGAGCACGCTGGTCGCGCCGAAGACGGCACCGAAGAGGCCCTGGTACTTGCCTCGTTCGCGGGGCGGGACGATGTCGCCGACGATCGCCATCGACAGCACCATCAGCCCGCCGCCGCCCAGGCCCTGGAGGGCGCGGAAGCCGATCAGCTGCGGCATGTCCTGGGCCAGCCCGCAGAGCGCGGAGCCGATGAGGAAGATGACGATGGCGTACTGGAAGAGTCTC
Organism: Streptomyces sp. 3211.6; assembly: GCF_003634815.1. Classification (NCBI taxonomy): domain Bacteria; kingdom Bacillati; phylum Actinomycetota; class Actinomycetes; order Kitasatosporales; family Streptomycetaceae; genus Streptomyces; species Streptomyces sp. 3211.6. The sequence goes on from NZ_RBXC01000001.1 coordinate 2,673,832, forward strand.
TTGCGTCCGTACTGGTCTCCGAGCTTGCCCCACAGGGGGGTGGCTGCGGTGGACGCCAGCATGTAGGCGGTGACCACCCACGACAGGTGCTCCATGCCGCCGAGCTCGCTCACGATCGTGGGGAGCGCGGTGGAGACGATCGTCTGGTCGAGTGCGGCGATCAGCAGGCCCAGCAGGAGGGCCCCGATCGAGACGAGCACGTCCCGTGAAGCGTGTTCGGCCCCCTGGGCCGGATTAGCTGGCGACGCGGTCACATCCTGAGCCATCGGCTTCTCCTCCCGCCGGATCAACATCTCCATCCTGAGTGGTCTGTCCGGTTATGGCCTCTCGGAAGGGTTGGGTGGGGCCAAAGGGGTCTGCATAATCGCTGGCAGTGTCCAGGGAGGGGTTATCAGTGAGCGCTGAGCGCTGTCCGGAATGCGGCGCCGCGGGCGCCGACTGCACCTGTGCGCGAGGGGTGGGGTTCAACCCGCTGCGCATCCGCCCGTACATGGCCGCGCCCGGCGCCGACGGGACGGCCCCTCCCCCGACGCCGCCCCAGCCGGTCCTGGGTGCCATGGGCGAAGCCCCCACGACCGTGATCCCGCCCGTCGTGGCGGACCCGGCGGCCCCGTCCGGCGCGGCCCCCGAGGCCCCCACGGCCATGATCCCGACCGCGCCGTCCCACCTGACGGCACCGGCCGGGGCGGGCCCCGAGGCCCCTACCGCCATGATCCCGACCGCGCCGTCCCACCTGACGGCACCGGCCGGGGCGGGCCCCGAGGCGCCTACCGCCATGTTCCCGCCCGTCCCGGCGGACCCGCACGGACCCGGCGGCCCGATATCCGGCGCCCCGACACCCGGGGCGCCGGTGGCCGACCAGACGATGCGGCTGCGGGCCGTGGCCCCGCCGGGGGTCGGGACGGCGGGGGCCGGGCGGCCGGAGCGGCGGCGGGTGGTGCCGTTGCTGGCGGCGGCCGGGGCGGTGGTGGCCGCCGGGGCGGTGGCGCTGGCGCTGGGGCTGTTCACGGGCTCCGGGAAGGACGGCACGGCGCTCGCGGACCCCAAGCCGTCGGTCCCGGTGACCGGCGAGGCCCCGGCCGGCCCGTCGCAGACGCCGTCCGGCCCCGCGGAAAGCGCCTCCGCGTCGGCCTCGCCGTCCGCGTCGGCGAGTGCGTCCCGGTCGCCGTCCCCGTCCCCGAGCGCCTCCCGTACCTCGGCGGCGCCGTCCCCGAGCCCGTCCGCGAGCGCCCCCCGCACCACCAAGCCCGTCGCACCGCCTCCGCCGGCGCCCTCCAAGCCCCCGACCCTGCGCTCCGGCGACTCGGGCCCCGAGGTGCTGAAGCTCCAGCGGCTGCTTGCGGACCGCGGGATGTACAACGGCCGGTTCGACGGCCGGTACGGCCGCTCCGTGGAGCGGGCCGTGGAGGACTTCCAGATGGAGTCCGGGGTCTACGGGGACCCTTGGGGCGTCTACGGTCCGGCGACCCGGAGCGCCCTGGAGGGATAGCTCACGCGGGCGGCGGTGGCGCACACCGCCCCGGGTTTTGTATCGTGTAGGAACAAAGTGGTTCCGTCCACACCCCCTGACCGGTGGACGGAACCGCTTGTTCTCTTCTCCCGCCCCGTCTGGAGCCCCGCCGATGTCGGCCAGCACCGCCTCCGCCCACGTCGTCCTCACCGCCAGGGCCCTGCTCCTGGACATGGACGGCACCCTCGTCAACTCCGACGCGGTGGTCGAGCGCTGCTGGCGCGAGTGGGCGCTGTCGCACGGGCTGGACCCAGAGGAAGCCCTCAAGGTGGTCCACGGCCGACAGGGCTACGCCACGATGGCCATCCTGCTCCCCGGGCGCCCGATGGAGCTGAACCACGCCGAGAACGCCGAGATGCTCGCCCGCGAGACGGCTGACACCGACGGCGTGGTGCCCGTCGCGGGCGCCCCGGAGTTCATGGCCGCGATCGCCCGCCTGCCGCACGCCCTGGTCACCTCGGCCGACGCCGCCCTGGCCGGGGTCCGCATGGCGGCCGCCGCCCTGCCGCTGCCGGACGTGCGGATCACCGCCGAGTCCGTCGGGGCCAGCAAGCCCGACCCGGAGGGCTTCCTCAAGGGCGCCGCCGAGCTGGGCGTGGACCCGGCCGACTGCGTGGTCTTCGAGGACTCCGGCGCCGGCATCGCGGCGGGCCTCGCGGCCGGCATGCGCGTGATCGGCATAGGTCCGCGCGCCGCCGCCCACGGCCCGACGGCCCACGTCGACGACCTCACCGCGGTCCGCGTCGAAACCGCCGACGACGGCTCGATCCGCCTCACCCTCGCCCCGGCGCGGTAGCCGCCCCGGGGCGAGGGGACGCGACCGGCGGCCTCAGCCCGCGATCGCCTCGTAGAGGGAGAACCCGGCCAGCGCCGCCATGACGCAGGCCGCGACCTTGGTGATGAGCCGCAGCGGGACGTACTTCATGAGGGTGCGCCCGCCCAGGATGCCGATGCCCGCCACCGCCCAGAGGGCCAGCACGGCGCCGAGGCCGACGGAGAGCGGATTGTCGTACCGCGCCGCGAGGTTGGCGGTCATGATCTGGGTCAGGTCACCGAATTCGGCGACCAGGATCAGCATGAAGCCGGCGCCGGAGACCTTCCAGAAGGACTGGTCGGCGGGCGCCTTGACCTCTTCCTCCTCGTCGTTCTTCTTCAGCAGCAGCATGGCCGCGCCCGCGAGGAACAGCAGGCCCACGACGGCCTGCACGAGCCGGTGCGGCAGGAGCGTGAGCACGCTGCCCGCCGCGATGGCGAGCCCGACGTGCACGGCGAACGCGGCGGCCACGCCCGCGAAGACGTAGGAGGCGCGGTAGCGGGTGCCGAGCATCAGACCGGCCAGGGCCGTCTTGTCGGGGAGTTCGGCGAGGAAGACGACGCCGAAGGCGATCGCCAGCACGGTGAAGCTGAACACGGGGTGAAACCTCGATCGGTCGGGCAGGACGCCATCGGGACCGAGAGACCTGGGGTGTTTCAGGGGTCGCTTCGGCTCGGCGGCGCCCTGAGGTACGTCGACACGCCGCACACCGCGCGCATGCGGTGTGCGCACGCTGCGCCGCGCGCGTCGCGTCACATGGACAGGACACTGCGGCCGAAGGTCTCGCTGGCGGCCCGCTGACGCGGTCCGCCTCCGGGCGCCGGCTGGTGTGACCCAGCAGTATGTCGACGGTCCGGCGAAGAGCTACTCCCCTTCTGCTCCGTCCAGGGTACGCGATGACGGCCGCGACCCCCGGGAGTCCGGAATGTGAGCTTGGCCCCATTCTGCCCCGCTCCGAAGGCCGGAATCTCAACTTCCCCTTGAATGCGGGCCGTTGATCTCCTTGATGTGACGTGCCCATGTCGGCAATCTGTCACCTGGTGCCCATCCCCGCGACATCCGGCGCCGCCACCATGGCCGCGCCCCGCCGGGGCCGCACGGCCGTCAACCCCCCGCATCAGGGAGCCCCTCATGCCCCTCACGCCCTTCCGCGCGCCCTCCGTCTACGCGCGTCGCATCCGCCGCGCCGGACGGGCCGGCGTCCTCGCCTCCGCCGTCGCCCTCGCCGCCCTCACCTCCCTCGTCAACGCCCCGGCCGCCCTGGCCTCCCCGCCCACCCCCATCAGCGCCGCCGAGGCCCGCGCCTACCTGGCCACCGTCACCCCGGCCGCCGAGGGCTCCCTCACCGGCTACAGCCGCAGCCAGTTCCCGCACTGGATCACGATCTCCGGCAGCTGCAACACCCGCGAGACGGTCCTCAAGCGCGACGGCGTCAACGTCGTCACCGACTCCTCCTGCGCCGCCGTCAGCGGCAGCTGGTACTCCGAGTACGACGGCGCCACCTGGACCGCCGCCTCGGACGTGGACATCGACCACATGGTCCCGCTGGCCGAGGCCTGGCGTTCGGGCGCCAACACCTGGACCACCGCCCAGCGCCAGCAGTTCGCCAACGACCTCACCCGCCCCCAGCTCATAGCCGTCACGGACAACGTCAACCAGGCCAAGGGCGACCTCGACCCCGGCAAGTGGCTGCCGCCGCGCACCGCCTACCGCTGCACCTACGCCCGCTCCTGGGTCCAGGTGAAGCAGTACTACGGGCTGAGCATGGACGCCGGGGAGAAGACCGCCCTGGTGAACGTCCTCAACGGCTGCTGACACCCCGCCGCTCACCGGGAATTTTCACCCCCGCTATCCCCCGCCAGGGGGAGGCCGGGCCCCCGCCCCGCCCCGTACCGTGATCCAAAGGGCTGTCGAGGAGGGGGAGTCGGATGGCCGGACTGCGACTGGGACCACTGCTGCGCTACGTCGACTGGGACACGGGCGGCTCCGCCACGATATGGGTCGAGGCGGACCGCCCGTGCACCGCGGAGGTGCGGTGCGCCGACGGGTCCGGCGGCAGCGCCCGCACCTTCCAGATCACCGGCCACCACTACGCCCTCGTACCCGTCACCGGCCTGACGCCCGGCAGTGAAACGGCGTACGAGGTACTGCTCGACGGCGCCACCGTCTGGCCCGGGCCCGCCGGCCGCTTCCCGCCCAGCACGATCACCACCCCGGCCGTGGGAGGCGGCGCGGGCCACCCCGCGCCCGGCCTGCGGATCACGTTCGGCTCGTGCCGGCAGGCCGCCCCGCCCGCCGGCCGGCGCGGGCCGCACGGGGCGGACGCCCTCGACACCCTCGCGGCGCGGCTGGCAGCCGACCCGTCGGAGGCCCGCCCGGACCTCCTGCTGCTCCTCGGCGACCAGGTCTACGCCGACCATCTGTCGAAGGACACCCGGCGATGGCTGGCGGCCCGCCGGGACCTGCGCGAGGCACCGGGCGCGCAGGTCGCGGACTACCAGGAATACACCCGCCTCTACGACGAGTCCTGGGGCGACCCGGAGATCCGCTGGCTGCTGTCCACCGTCCCGAGCCTGCACATATTCGACGACCACGACGTCATAGACGACTGGAACACCAGCGCCTCCTGGCAGGCGGAGATGCGCGCGACCCCCTGGTGGCCGGAGCGGATCCTCAGCGGGCTGATGTCGTACTGGGTGTACCAGCACCTGGGCAACCTCTCCCCCGCCGAACTCGCCGCCGACCCCCTGTACGCGGCCGTACGGGCCACCCCGGACGGCACGGACGCGCTGCGCGCCTTCGCGGCCTCGGCCGACGCCGATCCGGCCTCGGTGCGCTGGAGTTACCGCCGGGACTTCGGCCGGACCAGGCTGCTGATGGTCGACACCCGGGCCGCGAGGGTGCTCGCCGAGGACGGGCGCGCCATGCTCGACCACGCGGAGCAGCGCTGGCTCCGGGAGAACGCCCTGTCCGGGCACGGCGGTTACGACCACCTGCTGATCGGCTCCTCGCTGCCGTGGCTGATGCCGCCGCTGATCCATGACGCGGAAGCGTGGAACGCCGCGCTCTGCCGCGGGGAGCGCGGGGAGAGATGGGCCCGGATCGGGGAGGACCTGCGGCGGCGCAGCGACCTCGAGCACTGGGCGGCGTTCCCGGCGTCGTTCGTCGCGCTCAGCGACCTGATCGAGGAGGTCGGGACGGGCCCGAAGGCCCCGGCGACGGTCGCGGTCCTGTCCGGGGACGTCCACCACGCGTACGTGGCCGAGCCGCTCATACCCAGTACGGCGCGGGTGTTCCAGCTGACCTGTTCGCCGGTGCACAACTCCATCCACACGGCGGTGAAATGGGGCTTCCGGCTGGGCTGGTCCCGGCTGGGCCGCTGGCTCGGCCGCGGCTTCTCCCGGCACGGCCGGACGGGACGGCCGCCGCTGAGCTGGCGGCGTACGGGCGGCCCCTGGTTCGGCAACCAGCTGATGACGCTGACCCTGTCGGGGCGCGAGGCCCGGCTCCGGCTGGACCAGGCCCGGCGGTCGCGGCCCGGCGCCCGCCTGCTGACGGTCCTGGACCGCCGGCTCACCGGAGCGGAGTAGGCCGGGGCCCTCGGGCGGGGGCGCCGGGCGTACGCTGTATGGCTGTCAAGCCGCCCCTGCCGCTCCCCCGCGACCACGCGGCGCTCCGGAATGGGGAGTCCCGTTGTGATCGAGACGCTGGGGTCGCTGACCGCGAGCCCGTGGATCTACGCCCTGGTGGCGGTGTCGGTCCTGCTGGACGTGTTCCTGCCGGTGCTGCCGAGCGGAGTCCTCGTGATCACCGGGGCGGCGGCAGCGGCGGCCGGCGGGCCGCCCTCGCGGGTCCCGGACGTCGCGGTCCTGCTGACGGTGGCCGCCACGGCGTCGGTGCTGGGCGACCTCACGGCCTACCGGCTGGCCCGCCGCAGCGGGCCCCGCCTGGACCGGGCCATCGCCCGCTCCCGCCGCCTGACCCGGGCCCACGACCGGCTGGGCACGGCCCTGGCCCGCGGCGGCGGCCTGCTGGTGGTCCTGGCCCGCTTCGCCCCGGCCGGCCGCTCGGTGGTCTCGCTGGGCGCGGGCAAGACACGGCGCACGCTGGCGGAGTTCCTGCCCTGGTCGGTCTTGGCGGGCATCAGCTGGGCGGGCTACAGCGTGGCCCTGGGCTACTTCGGCACCCAGTGGCTGGGCACGGCCTGGCTGGGCACGGCGGTCTCCCTCCTCGCCCTCTTCACGGCGGGCTCCCTCTCCGCCTTCCTCCTGCGCCGCCCCTCCCCTACACCCCAGGCCACCGCCTGACGCCACCGCCCCGCGGGGGCATGGGCCGGGTGGTCCAGTGGGTCACCCGTTCACCCGGCAGCAATCGCGGCCCGCCGCCCCGGCTTCTAGCGTCCAGAACACGGCACGCCACCGAACCGGCCTCACGTCACTGTCCCGGCGGCGCCGTTCCGAGGAGCCGAGGAGATCCCGCCATGCCCCCCATGCTCATCCGGCATCGCCTGACCGGAGTCGCCGCCGCGACGCTGGTCATCGCAGCCGCCGCACCCGCCTTCGCCGCCCCCGCCGGCGGCACGACCCCCTCCGCCACCGTCTCCCCCGGCACCGTCTCCCCGGGCGGCCGCGTCGGCCTCAACGTCGACGGCTGCAGCACGCGCACCGGCCGGGCGTCCTCCCGTGTCTTCAACACCGTCGCACTGGCCCCGGGCAGCGCCACCGCGAGCAACCTCTCCGGCGCGGCCACCGTCTTCAGCGACGCGGCCCCCGGCTCCTACCCGGTCACCTTCGAGTGCGGAGGCCGCCGGGTCACCGTCACCCTCCAGGTCGCCCCCGGTGCCGCCCGCGGCGGCCTCGGCGGAAGCGTCGACTCCATGAGCCGGGCCCAGATCGCCGTCGGCGGCACCCTCGCGGCCGGCGCGCTCGGAGCCGGGATCTGGCTGCTGCGCCGCCGCACGGCGCAAGCCCGCTGACCCTCACACCGCGGCAGCGGCCCGCCCGCGCACCTGCACCCCGTCCAACAGCAGCCGCGTCGCCTCGGCCACGGCGTCCACGGCGGCGTCGAACACCTCCTGGTTGTGCGCGGCCGGTGCCCGGAACCCGGAGACCTTCCGCACGTACTGGAGCGCGGCCGCGCGGATCTCCTCCTCGGTGGCCTTCTCGGGGATGGCGGGCGGGCGCAGGGTCTTGATGGAACGGCACATACCTCCACTATGACCCCGCGGGCGGCAGCTCCGCCCCGGAAAGCCTGATGACCAGCCCGGCCTGCAGCCTTGCCCGCAGGTCCGGATCGGCGATCTCCTCCAGCAGGGCGATCGCCTGCCGGGTGCCCTCCGCGGCCCGCCGGTCCTCGCGGAGGGAGGCGCTCTGGGCGGCCATGTGCCGCAGGGCGGCATCGGCCCGGCGGTGGAACAACTGCCCGACCAGGGTGACGACCACCCCGACGGAACTGGTCACCACCCCGATGTACGCCTCCCCGCCGCTCTCGGCCTTCCACACCCCGAGCCCGATCCCGAAGAGCAGCACGGCCGCGCCGACGCCCGCGAACCACTGGCTGGTGGCGAAGCTGGCGCGCGCCTGCGTCAGCCCGTACGCGTAGTACTCAACGAGCATCGGCGTGAATGCGTCGCCCGGCCCCCCACCCCCTTCCCTCCCCCCTGCGGAGGCGTCCACCAGCCGCGGATCCCCGGCCGTCCCGGTCTCCGTCGCCCTCTCCCCCAGCCGTGCGAGCAGCCGCTCCCGCTCGGCCTCGCGCGCCCGCTCGAACCGTCCCCGTCCCGGCCACCAGGCGGCCAGCCCCAGCCAGGCGGCCCCGAGCCCGAACGCCCCGACGGACCAGATCCACTCCCCGGCACCCGCCACACCCATCACCCCCCGCGGGATGGTCCCCGCGCCGCCGCGCGGGAAACCGGCCCGGATCCTAGACTGACGAACGCCCGGAACATCCGCGTTACAGGCGATTCAAGGGAGACGCCCGATGGCCAAGCGAGGAAACAAGAAGCGCGCCCGCAAGAAGAAGAAGGCCAACCACGGAAAGCGCCCCAACGCCTGACCGCGGCCCACACCCCCGCAGCCCCCGGCCGCAACCGGCCGGGGGCTCGTAGATGGGGATCACCTCCCAGGTATGCCGATGAGATCCGGCCCGTTGTCGATCAGCCGCCCCTGCCCCTTGACCCGGTCCCGCTCGGCGGGCGTCACGCACAGCGTGTCCCCGACCCACTTCTCCCGCCAGACGTAGCCCGGCTTGCAGGTACTGGGCCCGTACGCGCCCCCACCGGGCTGCCGGTTCGGATTCTGCGCATGCACCCGGTCCCGCTCGGCCGGGGTGACACACAGCGTGTCGCCGTCGTAACTGTCCCGCCACACGAACCCCGGCTTGCAGGTACTGGGCCCGTACGCGCCCCCACCGGGCTGCCGGTTCGGATTCTGCGCATGCACCCGGTCTCGCTCGGCCGGGGTGACGCACAGGGCGTCGCCGTCATAGCTGTCCCGCCAGACGTAACCCGATGGACAGGGCAACGCGTCGGTTTTGACAGCCGCCGGAGCCCGGGGCACGGCCGCCGCCGACGCCGGCGTCGCCAGGGACGCGATACCGCTGGCGACGAAGGCGGCCGAGGTCAGGACCATCGTGTAGCGGAGCATCCGGCGCTTGGCCGGGACCGGGCTCGGGGCGTGAACGTGATGGGACATGGCTGCTGCTCCTCTGCGTTCCGTCGCTCGGCCGTTCCGTAGCGACCGGACCTCAAGTAAGCGCAATCCGGCCCCCACGGGTCACGCCCCGGAAGAACGTGACTTGACGCCCCCACGCCACTCGTGCCTCACCCGCACCCCCTGCAAGCTCCAGCCAAACGATCTCCGCACCCGATCGAAAGGCAGCCTGGTGGATGTCGAAGAGTTCCTCGCCCGCCCCCTCGTCGCACGCGTCGCCACGCAGGGGCCCGAGGTCCGGCCCGTGTGGTTCCTCTGGGAGGGCGGCGCCTTCTGGTGGCTGACCGGGTCCTACTCCCGCATGGAACGGATCCTCGCCGCCGACCCCCGCGTCGCGCTGGTCGTCGACACCTGCGAGCTCACCGACGCCGAGGTTCTTTCGGTGACCTGCCGCGGCACGGCCCAGGTCGTACCGGGTCATGGGCGTAGAGGGTGGCTACCCCCAAGGGGGTGCGGCCGTCAGGATCTGCGCGTTCAGGATCCGCACCGAAGGCCAGCAGTACGCCCGCGTCGTGCAGGACACGCAGCGCGAGGCGGTCGGGCACATCGACCGGCTGCTCAGGGCCCGGCGCGACCGCTCCTGACCGTCCCCGTTGGTGTCAGATGTAGATGTCAAAGGCCCCCAACCGTGATCGGTTGGGGGCCTTCTGACTGGTGGGCGCGGACGGTTTCGAACCGCCGACATCTGCTTTGTAAGAGCAGCGCTCTACCCCTGAGCTACGCACCCGTGGACGAGTGGACAGCCTACATGGCGGGCGCACCCCCCACGCAAACCCGTTCCCGTGGGGGAGAATGGACCGGGGCTTGGCGGACGGGGTACGGGAGAGGGACTGTGGCGACGGCATCCCGGCGGTGGTTCGGTGGGCGGGACGAGAGTCGGCGGGCGGATGCGCAGGCGGCGAAGGATGCCGCCGCGGCCGCGTTCTACGAACTGGACACCGCCCAGCGGGACCTGCGGATCTCGATGGAGACCATCGCCGCCGCCGACGGCTCGCCCGCCGCGCGGCAGGCCGCCGAGGGGTTCGCGGCGCTCGGGCGGCGGATCGACGAGGTGAGCCACGCCTACATCGAGGCCGTCGACGCGCACGACCTGGACCGGGTCGACCTGGAGGGGTCCGTCGCGGCGCAGGCCCGGCAGCAGCTGACCCGGGCCCGGGAGGAACTGGTCCGGGTCAAGGAGGAGCTGGAGCGGTTCGCCCGGGGGCTGCAGCCGCTGCTGGACAAGGCCGAGACGCAGCTGGCCCGGGTCGCGCCGGCTCGGGAGCGGGCGAAGGCGGCGCTGCTGGCAGCGAGCGACGCGCTGGACGCCGTACGGGCCAAGGGGATGCGGGCCGACGACCTGGCGGCGCGGCTCGCCGCGCTGGGGCCCGAGCTGACGAAGCTGAACCAGGGCGCGGCGCAGCACGGGGTGCCGGAGACGGTGCAGCGGGCGGAGCGGATCCTGCGGGACGCGGGGGCGGTGCGGGCCGAGGCGGAGCGGCTGCCGGAGCGGGCGGCGGAGATCGACCGGCGGCTGGTGAGCCTGCGGACGCGGGCGCAGGCGCTGCGCAACCGGGCGGACCGGGTGGATCCGGTGCTCAGCGAGCTGCGCCGCCGGTTCAGCGCGGACTGCTGGCAGGACCTCCAGCACGTTCCCGACCAGGCCGTGCGGGACGTGGCGCAGGCCGAGGAGCGGCTGGCGGAGGCCGGGCGGGCGCGGGACGAGCAGCGCTGGGCGGACGTGACGGCGCTGGTCGAGGCGGTGCGGGCGGGGCTGGACGCCGTCGACGAGGCGGTGTCGGCCGCGCAGGACCGACTGTCGCGGCTGGAGGCGGTGGCGCGGGACCCGCAGGCGGAGGTGCAGCGGACCCGGTTCGCGATCCGGGACGCGCAGCGCCTGGCGATGGACGGCCGCAGCGTGCCGGATCCGCGGCACGCGCGGCCGCTGGACGAGTCGGTGGCCCGGATGGAGCGGGCGCTCGCGGGCCTGGAGGGGCGCCACCCCGACTACTGGCACTTCCTCCAGGAGATGGAGGAGGTCCGGGTGTCGGTGGGCCGGGTGGTGGCGGACATGCGGGGTCGCCGCGCCGCCGGGTGAGCCCTCCGGTGCGGCGGAGGCGGCCGGGTGGCTGAGGCCGCCGGGGCCGGGGCGGCGACGGGACCGGGGCGGCGACGGGGCCGGGGTGGCGACGGGGTCCGGTGGGGGAGGAGTTGTCCGGGGCGGGGGTTCGGCGGATGCTGGAGGGTGCCGGGAACGGAAACGAGGAGGGCGTCATGGCTGTCCATGCTTTCCACAGGCCGCGCGAGCGCCGGGCGCCCCCCGCGCGCCCGGAGACGTACGTGCCGCACGCGGCCTACGGGTGCACCGAGCCGCACGAGCACTACGCGCCCTACGTCCCCCACGAGCCCTATGGCCCGCCTCCCGAACGGCACGGTCCGCGGCTGGCGCAGCGCCTGCTGCACCCCGTCAACGCCCGGCTCGACGAGCACCTGCCCACCGACCACAAGCTGAGCAAGGTCTACCGGGTCGGCGCCGGGCTGACCGGTCTGCTCCTCATCGCCTTCGGGATCCTGGGCCTGGTCCACCAGATCGGGTTCTTCGACACCGGCGGCGACACCGTGCTGGCCCTGAACACCAACGGCGCGCTGAGCGTGCTGTCGATCTGCATCGGCATCCTGCTGGCCGCCGGCATGGTGATCGGCGGGACCTTCGCCTCCACCCTCAACATCGTGCTGGGGCTGCTCTTCATCGCCAGCGGGTTCGTGAACCTGGCTCTGCTGGACACCGGTCTGAACTTCCTGGCCTTCAAGATCCAGAACGTGCTGTTCAGCTTCGTCGTCGGCGTGATGCTGATGTGGTTCGGGATGTACGGGCGGGTGGGCAGCGCCCTCCCCCACGACAACCCGTACTGGCGCGCCCGCCACCCCGACGAGGCCGCCCGCGAGGAACGGGCCCGGGGCGGGGCGGCGGCCCGTTAGCCTGTGCGCATGCCTCGTTACGAATACCGCTGCCGGACCTGCGACGACACCTTCGAGGTCAGCCGTCCGATGGCCGAGTCGTCCGCGCCCGCCGACTGCCCCGCCGGGCACGCCGACACCGTGAAGCTGCTGTCCGCTGTCGCCGTCGGCGGGACCAGCAGTGCCCCCGCGCCCTCCGGCGGGGGCTGCTGCGGCGGGGGCGGCTGCTGCTGAGCCCGGACGGGGGGCGGCCGGCCGGCCGGCGCTAGCGCTTGCGGGAGAGGGTGAGGCCGTCCGAGATGGCCAGCAGGACGGAGTCCATGCGGGTGTCCGCCATGGCGTGGTCGTTGAACGCGCGGACGCTCGCGCCCCTGCTGTCCGGGGATTCGTCCAGCACCGTCCCGTGGAAGAGGGTGTTGTCCGTGACGATCAGGCCGCCCGGGCGCAGCCTCGGTACGAGCTCCTCCCAGTAGAGGATCTGGTTCTCCTTGTCGGCGTCCACGTAGGCCAGGTCGATGTGTGGTTCGGCCGGCATGGCCCGCAGCGTGTCGAGGGCGGGGGCGATGCGCAGGTCGATGCGGTCCGCGACGCCGGCCGCCTCCCATGCCTCGCGGCCGTACGCGGTCCACTCCTCCGACACGTCGCAGGCGATCAGGCGGCCGTCGGCCGGCAGGGCCTGGGCCATGGACAGGGCGGAGAAGCCGGTGAACGTGCCGACCTCCACGATGTGCTTCGCGCCCGTCAGCCGGACCAGGAAGGCCAGCAGCGGGCCCTGCTCCTCCGCCGACTGCATGCCCGCGGACTGCGGGAACTTCTCCCAGGTGGTGGTGACCAGCCCCCGCTGGAACTCGTCCAGCGGGGGGTTGTGCGCGAGGACGTAGCGGTAGAGCTCGTCGGTGATCTTGGTGCTGTTGCCCTTGGTCATGCGGTCAGTGTCGCAACCGCCCGCCCGAAAGCGCGGACGATCTCCTCCCCGGCGAGTACCCCGGCCTCGTGCAGCGCGGTCACCGTCGGCGCGGTCCAGCCGGCGTCGGCCAGTTCGCCGTGGCCCGGCCGCCAGGCCCGGCCGGCGGCCAGCAGCAGGTCGGCGTCGAGGAGGGAGTCGCCGGCCGCGAGGGTGGCGGTGGCGCCCGTACGGCGGGCCACCTCGTGCATCGCGGCGCTCTTGGTCAGCGGGCGCGGGACGGCGTAGATCTTGCGGCCCTGGAGCGAGACGGTCCAGCCGCGTTCCTCCGCCCAGCGGGTGAGTGCCTTGAGCCATTCGTCGGGGACCAGTGCCCGCTCGACCACCAGGTAGGCGAAGAGGTCCTCCGCGAGCCGTGCCTTGCGCAGCCACTGCGGGTCGGCCGCGTCCAGCAGGTGCCGGTGTACCTCCTCCAGCGGGGCGCACTCCTCGGCGAGCCGCCGGGCCACCGCGCGCCGCCAGCCCCGGTCGGGCTCCCCGTCCACCAGCAGCTGTCCGCCGTTGGCGCAGATCGCGTACGGGGCCGGGGGGCCGGGGAAGCGGATCCGCTGGTACTGCTTGCGCGTGCGCGTGGTGGTCGGGACGAAGACGGCCGCCGGGTCGGCGGCCAGTGCGGCCAGCAGCGTGGCCGCCGTCTCGGTCATGAAGGACAGCGGCTTGCCCTCGTGCACCTCGACGCACAGCAGCCGGGGGGCCTGCGGGTCGGGCATGGTCAGGCCGAGGGCGGCCGACGAGTAGATGAGCGTGCGGTCGAGGTCACTGGCGACGAGGACGGTGCCTTGGCGGGTCACTGGGCGGCCACTGCCTTTCCGTCGGCGCCGGTGGCGCCGCGCGTGAAGCGGGGGTGGATGAGTCCTACACAGGTGTACGGGAGGCCGTCGACCTCCTCGACCGGAACGCCGCGCTGGGCGGCGAGCAGGCGTACGTGGTCCAGGTCGGAGCCGGCGCCGCGCTGGGCCAGGATCTTCCACGGTACGCGGCGCAGCAGTACGCGGGTGGTCTCGCCGACGCCCGGCTTGACCAGGTTCACGTCATGGATGCCGTACTCCTCGCTGATCCGCTCGACGGCCGCCCAGCCCACCCAGGTGGGGGTGCGGTCGGCGGCGAGGAGTTCCTTGACCTCGGCGTCCACGGCCTCGGCGACCTCCTCGAAGCGGGCGGCCACCGCGTCCACGAAGGCGCCCGAGACGTCGGCGCCGGCCAGCTCGCGGTAGAACTTCGCGCCGTGGAAGTCGTCCGGGCCGACCAGGTCGGACCGCAGGACGGTGCGCGAGACCAGTCCGGAGACGGTGGAGTTGAGGCAGGCGGAGGGGATCAGGAAGTCCTCGCGGGTGCCGTACGTCTGCACGCACGCGCCGGGGTCGGCGAGGACGACGATCTCCGGGTTGAAGCCGGGGAAGGCGGACAGGGCCTCGCGCAGCTCGCGGGTGATGGCGCCCTTGCCGGTCCAGCCGTCCACGAACACCACGTCGGCCGGGTCGTGGTGGGCGGCGAGCCAGCGCAGGGCGTTGGCGTCGATGCCGCGCCCGCGCACGATGGAGACGGCGTAGTGCGGCAGGTCCAGGCCGTGCCGGGCGGCGGCCCAGCGGCGCATCAGCACGCCGACGGGGGTTCCGGCGCGGGCCAGGGAGACCAGCACCGGGGAGGGGGACCGTTCGGCGAGGACGGTCTCGGTGACGGTGCCGACGGCGCGGGCGACCCGGGCCGCGGAGGTGGTCAGGGCGTCCTGGTAGAGCTCCTGGTAGCGCGGGGAGGGCTGGTACTCCACGGGCAGGGACTCCGCGTAGTGCGCGCCGCCGGCCTGGATGGCCTCCTCGCGCTCCTCCGTCGGGGCCTCCAGCTCGACGGCGGAGAGGTCCTGGAGCAGCCAGCCGACGTCCTCGGGGGCGTAGGAGGAGAAGGCGGGCCCGCGCAGGGGCTCCGGCAGGCGCGGCTCGGACATCTTCGGCTCCTGCCGGTGGGGGGTCTCGGGTATGCCGGGCGCGTTCGCGGCGGGGCGGCCGGGCGCGTTCGCGGCGGGTGCGCCCGGGGCGTACGACGGGACGACGGCCAGCACGACGCGGCCGGTGTGCGGGGCCAGGGCTGCGAGCAGCCCGGTGTGCAGCTCGGGGGTGTCCCCGGCGGAGTCCACGACCGCGACGACCGCGTCGAAGCCGGCCCCCGCGACGTTGTAGGCGTAGCGGTCGCCGGGGCCGTCGGCGGGGGCGTCGTGGGCGGGGAAGACCAGGCGGGTGCGGATGGCGTAGCCGGGGTCGTCCACGGCGAGGACGGGTGAGCGGGTGGTCGAGGAGAACCGCACCTCGGCCGCCGCCCCGCGCTCCTCCAGGGCCGCGGCGAGGCGCAGCGGGCCGTACATCAGCTCCTCGTTGCCGAGTACGAGGACCCGCCCGGGCCCCTCGCCCAGCGCGGCCGCCACCTGCCCGGCGAGGGCGGGCAGAGCGGTCTCCAGCGCCGCGCGGTGGCCGGGGGTGAAGCCGTGCCGGCCCCCGTCGGGAACCCCGGCGGGCCACTCCAGGACGACGCGCGCGTACGGGGCGTCAGCCGGACCGGGCGCGGACCGGCGCAGGCCCGCCCCGGCCGACCCCGCGGAGGCCGGCGCGGGAACGGTCCCGGCCGCGCCGGGGGTTTCGTACGCCTCCACCAGGGCCTGCCCCTTGGCCAGGACTCCCTCCGGGAGGGAGACCGTGCCCGAGGCCAGGGCGATCAGGTCCACGCGGGCGCCCAGTTCGGCGGCGAACGCGGTCAGCCGGTCGCGGTCGGCGGCGGAGCGCATGTCGACCAGGGCGACGACCACGTAGTGGCCGCGCGGGTGGCGGGCGTGCAGGTCCCGGATGGTGTTGAGGACGGTGTTGCCGGTGGAGAACTCGTCGTCGACGAGGACCAGCGGCCCGTCCCCCGCCAGCAGCTCCGGGTCCTCGGGCAGCAGCAGGTGCGAGGTGGCGTGCGAGTGGGCCTCCTCGAACCCGCCCGCGGGCCGCACCCCCGGCACCGGGCGGCGCGTGGAGTGCAGGTAGGGGGCCGCGCCCAGGCCGTCGGCGACGCAGTGGCCCAGCCCCGTCGCGGTCTCGGCGTAGCCGAGGACCACCGCGGAGGCCGCGGAGTCGCCGAGCAGCGCCCGGACCCGCTCCCCGAGCCCGTACCCGGCGGCGTACACCGTCGCGGGCGACTGCGGGACGTGCTTGCCCAGTACCTGGGAGACCAGCAGGTGCGCCCGCTTGGGGTTGCGCCGCAGGGCCAGCCCGAGGAGCTTCGTCAGGCTCCCGTCGCCGGGGCCCCCTTCGCCGCCGGTTCCCTCCGCGCCCTCCAGGCGCACGCCGAGCCGCTGCGCGACCCAGGTTCCCGGCCACACCGTGTCGATCGTCTTGCCCTTCATCGTCATCCTCGTCCTCGGCGGCGGGCCGCTCACAGCTGGAGCCCGGCGGTCAGCAGGTCGACGAAGCCGACCTCCTCCTTCGCCACACCGAAGACCTCGGCGCGCAGCATGGTGCGCTCGGCCCAGGCCCGGTGGGGCTTCACCTCGTTCATCTTGTTCGTGTAGGCGGAACGCATCACTCCGCCGCCGTCGCGCTCGGGCCGCAGGATGTCCTGGGCGTCGCAGAACTCCTCGTGGGAGACGACCGACAGCGCGTGCACCGGGGTGACGTGGGCGGGGTGGATGCAGGTCTTGCCGAGCAGCCCGTTGGCCCGGTCGAGCTCGACCTCGCGCAGCAGCCCGTCCAGGTCGTGCTCGATCAGCGCGGTGCGCAGTTCCTCGACGCCCTCCTCCAGGAAGGGGCTGCGGCGCAGCTGCGGCTTGAAGAGGCGCTGCTGGCTGCGGAAGTACTCCCAGACGGGGCCGGTGACGGTGAAGCCGGTGCCGTCGGCGCGGCTGAGGACGTTGACCACGTCGGCGATGACGCCGGCCACGATCTGGACGTCGTACGCGGTCATGTCGGGGGTGCGGCGCAGCCCGTAGACGGAGCAGAAGTCGGTGACGCCCAGGCGCAGGGCCAGGACCCGCTCGCGGGAGCGGTTCACGGTGCGGGAGATGCCGGCGAGGGCCTGGACCCGGGTTTCCAGGTGGAGGAGGTCGGGGGTCTCCAGG
Source organism: Streptomyces sp. 3211.6 (assembly GCF_003634815.1). Taxonomy (NCBI): domain Bacteria; kingdom Bacillati; phylum Actinomycetota; class Actinomycetes; order Kitasatosporales; family Streptomycetaceae; genus Streptomyces; species Streptomyces sp. 3211.6. The sequence continues at coordinate 2,690,851 of NZ_RBXC01000001.1, forward strand.
ACGGGCATGGCGTACAGCCGGGGCAGGCCGCTGACGGCCTCGGCATGGGCCACGGCGTCGAGGAAGGCGGCTCCGCGGCTCTCGTTGAATTTGGGAAGTACGAATCCGGCCAGATTCCGCGCCGACCGGCCGAGGCGGCGCACCAGGTCGGGTATCTGCTCGGGGGTGCGGACGCGGATGAAGAGGAGGGGGAGTTCCCCGGCGCCGGCACCTTCGGCTTCGAGCTCCGCGAACTGCCGGACGAGGTTCTCCTCGCCGTCGACCACGTCGGCGTCGCTGATGGAATCCTCCAGGCAGAGGACCATGGAGACGACGCCCCGGCCGGCCTGCTTGCGGATGTCGGCGGCCAGCCGCGGGCGGGTGGCCGGGCTGTAGAGGGTGGCTCCGAGTGCGGCGGCGAGGGTACGGGCGGGGGAGGCCAGGGTGAACTCGGCGGGTTCCTGGTGGAAGAGGCCCTTCCGGGCTGCGGGCGCTATGTGCCCAAAGTGACGCATGTGCTTCCCCCGTACTGCCTCGGCGGCCCAACTGGCGTGGCCGGTAATAGTACGTACGAACGTGAGTCAAGAGTTCCTCAAGCACATGAAGTTCCGGTAACCCTCTCGCACCATGCCCAGCTCCTCGGCCGGGGACAAGGCCCTACGGGGGGCCGCATTGTTCCCCGCCCGTCCGGGAGGGCAGGATGACGGGCATGACGCACGCGATGCAGAAGGGCTCGAACATCCCGGTGGCCGCCACGGCGGTCCGGGCGGTGCTGCGCTGGACCACCGGGCCCGACGTACCGGACGTGGACGCCTCCGCGCTGCTCGTGGGGGCGGACGGTCGCGTGCGCTCGGACGAGGACTTCGTGTTCTACAACCAGCCCCGCCACCCCTCGGGGTCCGTCTGGCGCCTGGGCAAGAAGCAGGTCGGGGACGGGGTCACGGACGCGGTGCAGGCGGACCTGCGGGCCGTGCCCCCGGTCGTGGACCGGATCCTGGTGGTGGCCTCCGCCGAGGACGTGCCCTTCGAGCAGGTCCACGACCTGCGGATCCAGCTGTACGACGCCTCCCCGGGCGGCGCGCCGGAGCCGCTGGCCCACTTCGACGTGCGGCCGGAGACGGGTGCCGAGACGGCACTGATCTGCGGCGAGCTGTACCGCCGGGGCGAGGGGTGGAAGTTCCGCGCGCTGGGCGAGGGCTACTCCGACGGCCTGGTGGGGCTGGCGACGGACCACGGGATCTCCGTCGACGAGAACGCCGCCGAGGCCGGCGAGAGCGCCGCTGCCGCGCCAGCGCCCTCCGCGGGGCCGGCCGACGACCTGACCGCCGCCATGCGCCCGCCCGCGCCCGCCCCGGTCACCCAGGCGCCGCCTCCCGTCCAGCCCGCCTACGGCTACCCCCAGCAGGTGTCCCCGGTGCCCGTGCCGGCTCCGGGCGGGGACCCCTCGTTCCGGCTGCCGGTGCAGGGCCCCCAGTTCATCCGCCGCTGACGGAGCCGCCAACGGGGGCGCCGGCGGTGCGGGAGGGGCTCAGGCCTTGGTCTTGTAGCCCCGCCCCCACTGGAGCCCCCAGCCGTACAGCCGGTCGAGCTCGGCCTGGAACCCGTACACGAACTTCACCTCGCGGCGGACGATCAGCTCGCCCTTGACGTTCTGCAGGGAGACCACCGCACAGGAGCGGGCCTGCGGGTGGCGTTCCTCCAGCGGGATCTCGATCCTCGGGCCGGCGGTCGGGTAGAGGGTGACCAGGGCGTGGGTGCGGTCGAAGGCCGGGGTCTGGTCATAGATGTAGACGAAGACCAGCAGCCGTTTGATCTGGTCGGCATGGTCGAGGTTGACGTAGAGGGTCTCCCCCGAGGGGGAGCCGAACCGGTCGTCCCCGCTGAGCTTCACGTACGGCGGGTCGTTGAGGTCGCCGAGCAGGTTGCCCAGCGGCTGCACGGCGCCGCGGGTGCCGTCCGTCAGCTCGTACAGGCAGCCCATGTCGAGGTCGACGTTGACCATGCCCTGGGTGTGGGCCTGCACCATGTCGGGCTTGAACAGCTTGAACGGGTGGCGGAAGAGCCGGCCGCTCTGGCCGGAGCCGCCCCCTATGTCCGAGGTGCGCATCCGCCAGGAGAGGTTGACCCGCAGGTTGCCGTGGACGGCCTGCTGTTTGGTGAGCGATACCGTCGGCTGCCGTTTGGTCAGCTCGATGGCGTTCGACGAGGCGTTGCCCGAGTCGAACTGCATGGCGCGGGCGCCCCTGATCCCGTCGAAGAACCCGTCGAAGAACCCCATGTGCCCCAACCCCCCTGGTCGGTCCGTGCGCGGCCGTGCCGCGGATATGCCGCGGGGCGGCCACGCGGTCCCGTGGGATCCGCGCGGCCGCCCCGCCGAAGAAGAGACGGCTCCTGTAGGAGCGTTCCGCAATCAGGGCCGGGTCACACCCCGGCGCTGACCTCCGCCGTCTCCCCGTCGCCGCCCTCGGCCGCCAGCCGCTTGTTGCGGCGCACGGAGGACCAGAAGGACCAGGCGATCAGCACGACGCCGACGAGGCCGGTGATGACCTCGTTGATCTCGTGCTGGATGGTGACGAGCAGGATCACGGCGAGGGCGCCGATGGCGTAGTGCGCGCCGTGCTCCAGGTAGACGTAGTCGTCCAGGGTGCCCTGGCGGACCAGGTAGACCGTGAGCGAGCGGACGTACATGGCGCCGATGCCGAGGCCGAGGGCCATGAGCACGATGTCGTTGGTGATGGCGAAGGCGCCGATGACCCCGTCGAAGGAGAAGGACGCGTCGAGGACCTCGAGGTAGAGGAACATGAAGAACGCGGCCTTGCCGGCCATCGCGACGGCCGAGACGGGCTTGCCGCTCCTCTTGGCGGCTTCCTCCGCCTCGTGCTCGGCCTCCTCCTCTTCCTCGAGCTTGTTCTCGAAGTAGCCGGAGAGGCCGCCGACGATCATGTAGGTGATCAGGCCGAGGATGCCGGAGACCAGGACGGTCTGCGCCTTGTCCACGTGGGCGCCGCCGTGCTGGTGGGCCTGGGTGGCGAAGGTCATCGAGGTGATGACCAGGACGATCAGCGCGATGCACGCGGACAGCATGTCGATCTTGCCGAGCTTGGCGAGCGGGCGCTCCAGCCAGGCGAGCCACTTGATGTCACGGTCCTCGAAGATGAAGTCGAGGAAGATCATCAGCAGGAACATGCCGCCGAAGGCGGCGATGGACGGGTGGGCGTCCGTGACGAGCTGCTTGTACATCTCCTTGTCGGTCATCGCGAGGTCGACCGCGTCGAGCGGTCCGATCTTGGCGCTGATCGCGACGATCACGACGGGGAAGACCAGGCGCATGCCGAATACGGCGATGAGCACGCCGACCGTGAGGAAGATCTTCTGCCAGAAGGCATTCATCTTCTTCAGGATTCCGGCGTTGACCACCGCGTTGTCGAAGGACAGCGAGATTTCGAGGATCGACAGGATCGCCACGATCCCAAAAGCGGTCCACCCCCCGTAGAACACCGCTGCGACCAGACCGAGCGCAGTGACTGCGAACGACCAGCCGAAGGTTTTGAGAACCACTGGCACCCCATCGTCTTGTACGGCTTTACGAAACGTTGACCCCGAAGTCTAGAGCGATGCCCCGCAGCCCCGACGCGTACCCCTGTCCCACCGCCCGGAACTTCCATTCGCCCCCGTAGCGGTAGACCTCACCGAAGATCATCGCCGTTTCGCTGGAGGCGTCCTCGGTCAGGTCGTAGCGGGCCAGTTCCTGGTCGTCCGCCATGTTCACCACACGGATGAAGGCGTTGCTGACCTGGCCGAAGCTCTGCCGGCGACTGTCCGCCTCGTGGATGGAGACCGGGAAGACGATCTTGTCGACCTGGGCCGGGACCTTGGTGAGGTCCACGATGATCGACTCGTCGTCGCCCTCACCCTCGCCGGTGAGGTTGTCGCCGGTGTGTTCGACGGAGCCCTCGGGGCTCTTGAGGTTGTTGTAGAAGACGAAGTACTGGTCGCCGAGCACCCGGCCGTCACGGCAGAGCAGCGCGCTGGCGTCGAGGTCGAAGTCGGCCCCCGTGGTGGAGCGCGCGTCCCATCCGAGCCCGATCAGAACCCGGGTGAGGTTCGGTGCCTGCTTGGAGAGGGAGACGTTGCCCCCCTTGGCGAGTGTGACGCCCATGATGTGGTCCTCCCCGAACGACGTGGTGATGGTGGCCCCGCCACCCGCCTCCATGGTGGCAAAGCCGGTCCGGCGCCGTACACAGAGGTGCACGGCGCCGGACGGACTGACTTTCCCGGGCTCGGACGGCGGCCCGGGCGGCTCGGACGGCTCAGACGTTGACGCCGAAGTCCTGCGCGATGCCGCGCAGACCCGAGGCGTAGCCCTGGCCGATGGCACGGAACTTCCACTCCGCGCCGTTGCGGTACAGCTCGCCGAAGACCATGGCGGTCTCGGTGGAGGCGTCCTCGGAGAGGTCGTAGCGGGCGAGCTCGCTGTTGTCGGCCTGGTTCACCACGCGGATGTACGCGTTGCGGACCTGGCCGAAGCTCTGCTGGCGGCTCTCGGCCTCGTAGATGGAGACCGGGAAGACGATCTTGGCCACATCGGCCGGGACGCCTGCGAGGTTGACCTTGATCGCCTCGTCGTCGCCCTCGCCCTCGCCGGTCAGGTTGTCACCGGTGTGCTCGACCGAACCGTCCGGGCTCTTCAGGTTGTTGAAGAACACGAAGTTCGAGTCGGTGGCGACCTTGCCCTGGTCGTTGGTCAGGATCGCGCTGGCGTCGAGGTCGAAGTCGACACCGGTGGTGGTGCGGGCGTCCCAGCCCAGACCGACGATGACCGCCGTCAGGTTGGGCGCGGCCTTGGTCAGCGAGACGTTGCCGCCCTTGCTGAGGCTGACTCCCACGAGTCCTCCATTGGTATGAGTGAGGGGCGGTGCCCCGCGTGCGTTGCTACCGGATCAACGTTTCGATCCTAGTGACGGGTTCCCGCCCGCAGGCGGGTTTTCACCACGAACCCGTCCGGGGGTCCTCAGAGGCTGTCGAGGGCCTTGATGTACTCGTTCAGGTCACGCGCGTCGGGCAGCCCGTTGACGACGCTCCAGCGCACGACTCCGTCCTTGTCGATGACGAAGGTGCCGCGGACCGCGCAGCCCTTCTCCTCGTCGAAGACGCCGTAGGCGCGGGAGGTCTCGCCGTGCGGCCAGAAGTCGGACAGCAGCGGGTACTCCAGGCCCTCCTGGTCGGCGAAGACGCGCAGGGTCGGCACGGAGTCGTTCGAGACGGCCAGCAGCTGGACGTCGTCGTTCTGGAAGCGGGGCAGCTGGTCGCGCAGCTCGCAGAGCTCGCCGGTGCACACGCCGGTGAAGGCGAACGGGTAGAAGAGCAGCACGACGGCCTTCTCCCCCCGGAAGTCGGACAGCCGCACGGTGGCGCCGTGGTTGTCCTTGAGCTCGAAGTCCGGGGCCTTGGTTCCGACCTCGATCGCCATCTCTCGCATCCCTTCGTTCCTGCGGTCCCGCACGGGGCCGTTCGGGTGAGACCCACCCTAAGGCCGGTCCCGCGGATCGGGCCGCCGGCGGGGCCGTGGCGCGCGCGGCGGGATCGGCCGGCCGGCCCCGGCGGGGCCGGGGGCCGGGCCCGGAACGCGCACACCCCGCCGGCCCCGGGTGATCCGGGCCGGCGGGGTGTGCGTCCCACTTGGCTGCGGGGAGCGGCTCAGCGCTTGGACTTGGCGGCCTTCGGCGTCACCAGCTTGGTGGAGGTCCACTCCTTGCCGACGGGCAGGCCCTTGGCCAGCGAGAGGCCGGCCGTCTCGGCGGCCTCGCTGATGTCGCTGGCCTCCACGTAGCCGTCACGGCCCGTCTTGGGGGTCAGCAGCAGGATCAGTGCGCCGTCCTCGACCAGCTCGGTCGCATCGACCAGGGCGTCCGTCAGGTCGCCGTCCTCGTCGCGGAACCACAGCAGCACCGCGTCGGCGACGTCGTCGTAGTCCTCGTCGGCGAGCTCACTGACGAGGGCCTCGACGGTGTTGCGGAATTCCTGATCGACGTCCTCGTCGTAGCCGATCTCCTGGACCACCTGTTCGGACTGGAAACCCAGCCGGGCGGCCAGGCTCTCCGCGTGGTCCGCGGTCGCGCTCACGGGGTGCCTCCTGCTCATGTTCGGTGAATGTCTTTCGGCGGCGCGCGTACGCGCAGCATTGGGCGTAGTCCACACGGGCGCGGCGGATCGCGCAAGTACCCGGCCGCCGAGACCGTCGAAACGGTGACGATTGCGGCCGTCTCGCCGCAACTTTCAGGCTTCCGGGGTGGGCCACCGGTGATTCATCCCACACCATTCCAGCTCATTCGGCATCGCATGAGGACTTCCTACCTGTTTGAGGGACGAACGGCCTTACGAACCCGGTGATCGCCCTGGGCGTAAGGTTGCGATTTGGCCCCGCCGCGTCCTGGACCGGTACGGCCCGCCCGGCGCTCCTTCCCCGCTCCAGGTGTTACCCAGTGGTAGAGGTGAAGATTCCGGCTGGGCGTAAGACCATGGGAGGCGGCGACCCAAGGCACGACTCCCCTGACAGCGAAGGAACAGCGTGGCTTCCGCATCCGATCGCAATCCGATCATCATTGGCGGCCTGCCGAGCCAGGTCCCGGACTTCGATCCGGAGGAGACCAAGGAGTGGCTCGACTCCCTGGACGCCGCCGTCGACGAGCGGGGCCGTGAGCGCGCCCGCTACCTGATGCTGCGACTGATCGAGCGGGCCCGCGAGAAGCGCGTGGCCGTCCCCGAGATGCGCTCCACGGACTACGTCAACACCATCGCCACCAAGGACGAGCCCTTCTTCCCCGGCAACGAGGAGATCGAGCGCAAGGTCCTCAACGCCACCCGCTGGAACGCGGCCGTCATGGTCTCGCGCGCCCAGCGCCCCGGCATCGGCGTCGGCGGCCACATCGCGACCTTCGCCTCCTCCGCCTCCCTCTACGACGTGGGCTTCAACCACTTCTTCCGGGGCAAGGACGAGGGCGACGGCGGCGACCAGATCTTCTTCCAGGGCCACGCCTCCCCCGGCATCTACGCCCGCGCCTACCTCCTGGACCGGCTCACCGAGCAGCAGCTCGACGCGTTCCGCCAGGAGAAGTCGAAGGCCCCGTACGGCCTGTCGAGCTACCCGCACCCGCGGCTGATGCCCGACTTCTGGGAGTTCCCGACCGTCTCGATGGGCCTCGGCCCGCTCGGTGCGATCTACCAGGCCCGGATGAACCGGTACATGGAGGCGCGCGGGATCGCCGACACCTCCAAGTCCCACGTTTGGGCGTACCTCGGCGACGGCGAGATGGACGAGCCGGAGTCGCTCGGCCAGCTCTCGATCGCGGCCCGCGAGGGCCTGGACAACCTGACCTTCGTGGTCAACTGCAACCTCCAGCGCCTCGACGGCCCGGTGCGCGGCAACGGCAAGATCATCCAGGAGCTGGAGTCGATCTTCCGCGGCGCCGGCTGGAACGTCATCAAGCTGATCTGGGACCGCTCCTGGGACCCGCTGCTGGCCCAGGACCGCGACGGCATCCTGGTCAACAAGATGAACTCCACCCCGGACGGGCAGTTCCAGACCTACGCCACCGAGTCGGGCGCGTACATCCGCGAGCACTTCTTCGGGGGGGACCAGCGGCTGCGCGCGATGGTCGAGAACATGACCGACCGGCAGATCCAGCACCTGGGCCGCGGCGGCCACGACCACAAGAAGGTCTACGCGGCCTACGCGGCGGCCAAGGCCCACAAGGGCCAGCCGACGGTGATCCTCGCGCAGACGGTCAAGGGCTGGACCCTCGGCCCGAACTTCGAGGGCCGCAACGCGACGCACCAGATGAAGAAGCTGACGGTCGACGACCTCAAGCGCTTCCGCGACCGCCTGCACATCCCGATCACCGACGCGCAGCTGGAGAACGGCGCCCCGCCGTACTACCACCCGGGCCGCAACTCGCCCGAGATCCAGTACATGCACGACCAGCGCAGCGCCCACGGCGGCTACGTGCCCACCCGCGTGGTGCGCGCCAAGCCCCTGGCGCTGCCGGACGACAAGGCCTACGCGGCGGCCAAGAAGGGCTCGGGCCACCAGTCGATCGCGACCACGATGGCCTTCGTCCGCATCCTGAAGGACCTGATGCGGGACAAGGAGATCGGCAAGCGCTTCGTGCTGATCGCGCCCGACGAGTACCGCACCTTCGGCATGGACGCCTTCTTCCCGAGCGCCAAGATCTACAACCCGCTGGGGCAGCAGTACGAGGCGGTCGACCGCGACCTGCTCCTGGCGTACAAGGAGTCCCCGACCGGCCAGATGCTGCACGACGGCATCTCGGAGGCCGGCTGCACGGCCTCGCTGATCGCCGCCGGCTCGGCGTACGCGACGCACGGGGAGCCGCTGATCCCGGTCTACGTCTTCTACTCGATGTTCGGTTTCCAGCGCACGGGTGACCAGTTCTGGCAGATGGCCGACCAGCTGGCGCGCGGTTTCGTCCTGGGCGCGACCGCCGGCCGGACCACCCTGACGGGTGAGGGCCTCCAGCACGCCGACGGCCACTCCCAGCTGCTCGCGTCGACCAACCCGGCGTGCGTGGCGTACGACCCGGCCTACGGCTACGAGATCGCGCACATCGTCAAGGACGGCCTGCGCCGCATGTACGGCCCGACCGAGACGAACGAGCCCGGCGAGGACGTCTTCTACTACCTGACGGTCTACAACGAGCCGATCCAGCACCCGGCCGAGCCGGCCGACGTGGACGTCGAGGGCATCCTCAAGGGCATCCACCGCATCTCGCAGGGCACCTCGGGCGCCGTCGGGGCGCAGCTGATGGCCTCGGGCGTGGCGGTGCCGTGGGCGCTGGAGGCGCAGCGGATCCTCGCCGAGGAGTGGAACGTCCGGGCGGACGTCTGGTCGGCGACCTCCTGGAACGAGCTGCGCCGCGAGGCCGTCGCGGTGGAGGAACACAACCTGCTCCACCCGGAGGAGGAGCAGCGCGTCCCGTACGTGACCCGGAAGCTGTCGGGTGCGGAGGGTCCGTTCGTGGCGGTCTCGGACTGGATGCGCGCGGTGCCGGACCAGATCTCGCGCTGGGTGCCGGGCACGTACACCTCGCTGGGCGCGGACGGTTTCGGCTTCGCCGACACGCGCGGCGCGGCGCGGCGCTTCTTCCACATCGACGCGCAGTCGGTGGTCCTGGCGACGCTGACGGAGCTGGCCCGTGAGGGGAAGATCGACCGTTCGGCGCTGAAGCAGGCCATCGACCGGTACCAGCTGCTGGACGTCGCGGCCGCCGACCCGGGCGCGGCGGGCGGGGACGCGTAGCCGCGGCGGGAGCCGCCGGAGGGGTCACTCTTCCGAGGGGGCGCTGGGACACCTGTCCCAGCGCCCCCGTCCGCTTTACCTACGATGATCCGTATGAAGGAAACCTCCCGCCAGGCGCGGTGGGAGCGCCGTACTCAGGTCCCCCTGCTGGTGCTCGCCGTGGCCTTCGCCGTCGCCTACGCCGTGCCGATCGTCGCGCCGGACGCCGGAGAGGGGGTGCACCGGGCCTGCACCCATGCGGAGTGGGCGGTGTGGGCGGCGTTCGCGGTGGACTACGTGGTGCGGCTGGGGCTGTCGGGGAACCGGATGGTCTTCGTACGGACGCACTGGCTGGACCTGGCCGCGGTGGTGCTGCCGCTGGTGCAGCCGCTGCGGCTGCTGCGGCTGGTGGCGACCCTGATGCTGGTGGGGCGGCGGGCGCGGATGGCCCCGCAGATCCGGCTCACCACGTACGTGGCGGGCGCCGTGGTGGGGCTGCTGATGTTCGGTTCCCTCGCGGTGCTGAGCGTGGAACGGGACGCGCCCAACGGGAACATCAAGAACCTGGGCGACGCGGTGTGGTGGTCCTTCACCACCATGACCACCGTCGGGTACGGGGACCACTCCCCCACCACCGGGCTGGGCCGGGTCCTGGCGGTGGGGCTGATGCTGTCGGGGATCGCCCTGCTCGGTGTGGTGACCGCCAACATCGCCGCCTGGTTCATCGCCCGTTTCGAGCGCGACGACCAGGTGGAGCGGCTGCAGCTGGCGGCCGTCCGGGAGCTCCAGGAGGAGGTGCGGGCGCTGCGGGCCGAGGTCGCGCGGCTGGGCCACGGATCCCGGTGCGCGATGCCCGCCCAGGCCGCCCAGGGCCCCGAGCCGGCCGCCGGTCAGGCGGGGCCTACCGCTCCCACACCTTGAACGCCCTGACCTGGTAGGGGGACTGGGGCAGCCAGATCCCGTCGCCCGGGTAGGTCTGGAACTCGCCGGTCTCCGCGCACTCGGCCGACTGGTACGTGGTCACCGGGCGCCCGGTGCGGTTGACCAGCGACTGGAAGCCGGCCTTGGGCGGCAGGGCGGTGCAGCTGTTGATGTCGAGGGTGCTGAGGTCGTAGGTCTGCTTGGTGCCCTTGAAGTCGGGTTTCGCCCACAGGCACAGCTCTCCCGTGGCGCAGGGCGGGGAGGCGGCGTGCGCTCCGGTGGCGGTGGACGGGACGAGGGCGCAGGCGGCCAGGAGGGCGGCGGCGAGGGTGGTGACGCGTGCGGTGCTCCACGTACGCATGACGGGGTCAACTCCTTGTGGACGTACGGGCCCCGGACGGTTTCCGAAGGCTCCGTGACACCACGCTGACCTGCGACGACGTGCGAGCGGAAGGGGCTGCGGGCGGGTCCACCCTGATAGGCGACAGCCCCGCCGCGGGGCTGCGGCGGGGCTGTGGCGGGCGCGCTGTTGACGCGGCCGTAACGGCGGGCGGTGCGGCTCAGATGTGGGCCGCACCTGCTCCGGCCTCGGCGTTCTCGCCGCGCTTGGTGAAGCAGGCGACGACCGCGGCGAGGACCGCGACCACTGCGGCGCAGCTGAAGGCCGTGCTCATACCGGACACGAAGGTCTCGTGGGCCACGGAGGAGATGGCCTGGGCGACCGGCTCGGGAGCCCCGGGCGGAACGGGGGCGATGCCGACCTGGACGCCCTTCTCGGCGAGTTCCAGCTGCTCGGGGGTGAGCGGGGGCAGGCTCGCCCGCTGCCAGTTGTCCCCGAACGTGTCACTGACCTCGGCCGCCATGACCGCTCCGAGGACGGCCGTGCCGAGGCTGCCGCCCACCTGCATGGCGGCCTGCTGGAGGCCGCCGGCCACGCCGGACAGCTCCAGCGGGGCGTTGCCGACGATGACCTCGGTGGCGCCGACCATGACGGGGGCGAGGCCCAGGCCGAGGAGGGCGAACCACAGGGACATGGTGAGCGTGCCGGTGTCCGGGGTGAGGCGGGACATCCCGAAGCAGGCGACGGCCGTGGCGACCATGCCGGCGACGAGGGGGACGCGCGGTCCGGCCTTCGTGATGGCGGCGCCGGCCAGCGGCGAGCCGATGATCATCATGCCGGTGAGCGGCAGCAGGCGCAGGCCGCTGTCGACCGGGCTCATCCCGTGCACGTTCTGCAGGTAGAAGGTGACGAAGAACAGCCCGCCCATGAAGGCGAAGGCCATCAGCACCATCAGCACCGTGCCCGCGGACAGCGCCGGCGAGCGGAACATGCCGAGCGGGATCAGCGGCTCGGCGACCCGGGTCTCCCAGAAGGCGAAGAGGACGAAGCACACCAGGGAAGCGAGGAGGAAGAGCACCGTCCGCAGGTCGCCCCAGCCCCACTCGGCGGCCTTGATCAGCGCCCAGATCAGGGAGAACATCGCGGCCGACAGCAGCACGATGCCCGGCAGGTCGAAGGAGCGCGGGGCGTTCTCGGCGCGGTGGTCGAGCAGGATGAACAGCCCGAAGACGAGCGCGACGATGCCGACGGGCACGTTGATGAAGAAGACGGACTGCCAGCTGACGTGCTCCACGAGCAGGCCGCCGACGATGGGCCCGGCGGCGGTCGAGGCGCCGATGACCATGCCCCAGATGCCGATGGCCATGTTGAGCTTCTCGGCGGGGAAGGTGGCGCGCAGCAGGCCGAGGGCGGCCGGCATCAGCAGGGCGCCGAAGAGGCCCTGGGCGACGCGGAAGCCGATGACGAGCCCGACCCCGCTGGACAGGCCGATCACCGCCGAGGAGAGCCCGAAGCCGGCGATGCCTATGAGGAAGGTCTGGCGGTGTCCGAAGCGGTCGCCCAGCTTGCCGGCGGTGATCAGGGAGACCGCGAGGGCCAGCAGGTAGCCGTTGGTGATCCACTGCACCTCGGCCAGGCTGGCGCCGAGGTCCTTCTGGATCGCGGGGTTGGCGACGGCGACGATCGTGCCGTCGAGGGTGACCATCATGACGCCGATCGCCACGGCGAACAGCGTGAGCCACGGGTGCCCGCGCAGACCGGCGCGGACCGGTGACGGACTCGATTCCTTGGCGACGGTGATCTGACCAGTCATGCCCAGCAGGTTAGTGACAGCGACTGACAGTTCACAAACGGCTTAACGCGGCAGTAGCTGTCAGCTCCGTCACAGGTACCCTGACCGCTCACTCAGCGTCAGATGCAGCAGCAGAGAGGACCCCGCGGTGATGACCGACGAGCGGCCCGCCCGGGCGGCCGGACTGCGCGAGCGCAAGAAGCGGCGCACCCGGGACGCGCTGCTGCGCGCCGCGCTGCTCCTGTTCATCTCGCAGGGCTACGAGCACACCACCGTCGACGAGATCACCGAGACGGTCGAGGTCTCCCAGCGCACCTTCTTCCGCTATTTCGCGAACAAGGAGGAGGTCGCCTTCGCCGTCCAGGACCTGGTCGAGTCGCACTTCGTCGCCGCGCTGGCCGCCCGCCCGGCCGGCGAGCCGCCGCTGGAGGCCATGCGGCGCGCGGTGCTCGCCGCATGGGACACCCTCGACGAAGCCCTCTCCGAGGTGGTCCCCGTCGACCTGTACATGCAGGCCTACCGGCTGATCGAGTCCACCCCGGCCCTGCTCGCCGTCCACCTGCGGCGCTCCACCGAGCTGGAGGAGCGGATCGCCCGGCTGATCGCCGAACGCGAGGGGCTCGACCTCGACGCCGACCCGCGGCCGCGGATCGCCGTCGCCGCGTTCTGCGGGGTGATGCGGGTCACCGGGCGGCTCTGGGGGCAGGGCGAGGACGTCAGCGTGACCGCGATCCGGCAGATGACGGAGACCTACCTCGGCCAGATCGGCCCCGCCCTGGCCGAGGACTGGCGCCGCCCGGCGGCCGCCGACGGGGCCTGAGCGGCAGCGGCGGGGCGCCGCCGAGCCCCGGCACCGGAGGGCGGTCCGGAGCTTCCGCCGACGGGTTCCGGCCACCCCTCCGGCGACCCCAACGGCCCCTCTCGCAACGGAGCGTGACCGCGCGGGGCGCGGGGTACCCCGGTCGGCCGTGAGTCCGGTCACCCCTGACACCACTGGCTCCAGAGGTCTCCTAGTCTGGCTCCAGTGAACCTGCCCGGCCGCCCCGCCCACCCCGTCGCCGACGCCCCCGTGCGCCCGGCCGTCCTGCGCATGCTGCTCGCGCTCGGCGTCGTCTTCCTCATGCTGGCGACCACCGGCTGGACCGCCGTGCACCGCCCGGACACGGCGGTTCCGGTGCGGACCGCCGCGCTCGCCGCCTGGGCCACCGCGCGGGTCGAAGGCCGGCCGGTGCCGGCCGCCGACGCCCCCGTGCGGACGGTCGCCCGCTTCTTCGCCGGCCTCGACGCCGCCCAGCGGACCCGCCTCGCCGACGGCTACCCGCTCGTGGTCGGCAGCCTCGACGGGGTCCCCGCCGCGACCCGCTACCGGGCCAACCACAACGCGCTCACCCAGGCCGCGCGGCTGGAGGAGGCCCGGGGCAAGGACGTCGCCCTCACCCCGGCCGACCGGGCGGGCGCCATACGCCGGGCGCACCGCTTCGAGTCCCTTGCCGAGGACGGCCGGCAGATCCTCCTCTTCGACCCCTCCGGCGACGGCCTCGTCGCCGAGGTCTACGGCGACCTCGACACGGCCCGCCGGGTCTCGGTGATCGTCCCCGGGGTGGACACCGACGCCCTCACCTTCGAGCGCAGCCAGCGCCGGCTGACCGCCCCCGCCGGCATGGCGCAGTCCCTGTACGAGGCCGAGCGCGCGGCCGCGCCCGCGGCCCGTACGGCCGTCATCGCCTGGGCCGGCTACGTCGCCCCCGCCGGGGTCGGCGTGGACGCCGCGACCGGCCGGCTCGCGGTGCAGGGCGCCGCACGGCTGCAGTCCCTCGCCGCGGCCCTGCCCGGGGACGCGAGCGTGGCCCTGTTCTGCCACAGCTACGGCTCGGTGGTGTGCGGGGTCGCCGCCCACGCCCTGCCGCAGCGGGTGACCGACGTGGTGGTGGCGGGCAGCCCCGGCATGCGCGTCGGCAGCGCCGCGGAGCTGGACACCTCCGCGCGGGTGTGGGCCACGCGCGCCGAGGGCGACTGGATCGCCGACGTGCCGCACCTGGAGGTCGGCGGCGTCGGCCACGGGGCGGACCCGGTGTCGCCCGGGTTCGGCGCCCGGCTGCTGTCGGCCGACGGGGCCCACAGCCACACCGGCTATTTCGAGCCAGGCACCGCCTCGCTGGAGAACTTCGCCAAGATCGGAACCGGCGGTTTCGGTTCCGTCGCGTGCGCGAACGGCAGCACCGACTGCCGGGGCGGAATTTCCGGCACGGACGGTGACTGACGCTCCGCGAACCCGTAGCAAGTCGAAAAATCGGGCCGGATGACGAGGGGGACGCGCGGGGGCGCGTCCCTTTACCATGTGCCGCATGGGTGACGTACTGGCCGGAAATCATGCCGTCTGGGAGTTCGACGCCGACTCGGACTCGGTGCTCATCCGCTTCGCACGGGGGATACGGACTCCAAGACTCTGGCACGCGCTGGGCGAGCGCCGGATCCCCCTCGAAGCGCTGTCCGGGGTGACGGTGGGTACCGTCGCGGCCGGAGTCGGGCGCCGGGAGGCCGTGGTGCTGCGCGCCGTGCCGCGGCCCGGGGCCGATCCGCTGATGGAGGCTGCCGCCGGGCAGCTGAAGGAGTCCTGCGACCCGTACCGGCTGGTGGTGCCCGCCGACCGGGCGGACCAGGCCGCGGCCTTCGCGCAGGCGCTGCGCGAGCGGCTGGGCCCGGACGGGGTGCACGGTGTGGACGGCGTGCACGGTGTGGACGGCGGCGGGGCGGCGCCGGCGGAACGGTTCCTCGTCGCGGTTCCGCAGCCGCCGCTCACGCTCAAGGCGTATGACGCACGGGTGGCGTTCGACGGCTCGGCCCTGACCTTCCACTGGTCTCGGACGGGCGCCAGCAGCGCGAAGTGGCGGGCCGGGGACCAGAGGTTCGCGCTGGCCGCGCTGGCCGGAGTGGAGTGGGTCTCCCCCGACCGCCCGGGAGGCGGGTACCTGCGGCTGCTGCCGCGGGACCCCGCCGAGGGCCCCGCAGCCACGCCCGACCACGACCTCGCGGCGGCGGTGTTCGGCGTGGGCTACGGAGCGGTGCACGAGTCGCTGCCGTTCGCGGCGGCGGTGCTCGCCGCGCTGCGGGAGCGGACCCCGGTGGGGTCGGTGCCCCGGGCCCGGGTGTCGGGGGAACGGCTACGGCACCTGAGCGAGCTGCACAGCACGGGGCTGCTGACGGACGCGGAGTACGAAACCCTCCGCGCCCGCTTCACCGCCGGGGCGTAGCCGCCCCGGACCCGCGCAGCGGCCCCCCGCCCGGGTCAGGCTTCGCGGGCCGCCGACGTGAAGGTCATGTCCGGGTAGCGGGCGCCCGCCACCCGGGCCGCGAGGGGCTCCAGGAGGGCCAGGTCCGCCGCCGTCAGCGTGAGCCGGGTCGCGGCCGTGTTCTCCGCGAGCCGCTCCGGCTTGCGGGTCCCCGGGATCGGCACGACCGCCAGCCCGTGCACCGCCGCCCGCTGCTGCACCCACGCCAGCGCCACCTGCGCCGCCGTGACCCCGTGCGCGGCGGCGACCTCCCGGATGGGAGCCAGCAGGGCCGCGTTGGCCCGCGCGTTCTCCCCCGTGAAACGCGGCTGGCTGCGCCGGAAGTCACCGGCCGGCAGCTCGGCCGCCGCGTCCGCGAAGGCCCCCGTCAGGAACCCGCGGCCCAGGGGCGAGTACGGCACGAAGGCCACCCCCAGTTCCGCCGCCGCCCCGACCGCGCTGCGCTCCACGTCCCGGCTGAACAGCGACCACTCCGACTGCAGGGCCGCGATCGGGTGCACCGCGTACGCCTCGCGCAGCTCGGGGCCCGTGACCTCGCTGAGCCCCAGGTGGCGCACCTTGCCCTCCTGCACCAGCTCGGCCATCGCGCCCACCGATTCGGCGAAGGGCACGGCCGGGTCCCGCCGGTGCATGTAGTAGAGGTCGATGACGTCCACGCCGAGCCGCCGCAGGCTGCCCTCGACGGACTGCCGGACGTACGCGCGGTCGTTGCGCACGCCCCGGTAGGCCGGGTCGTCGCTCCGCTCGATGGCGAACTTCGTGGCCAGGGTGATCTCGTCCCGGTGGGCGGCCACGAAGGGTGCCAGGAACTCCTCGTTCGCGCCCCGCCCGTAGACGTCCGCCGTGTCGAAGAGGGTGACCCCGGCGGCCAGCGCCGCGTCCAGGGTCTCGCGGGCCGCCGTCTCGTCGGTGTCCCCGTAGAACTCGCTCATGCCCATGCAGCCGAGGCCCTGGATCCCGACGACCGGGCCGCCCTTGCCCAGCTCGGTGCGTGCGATGGTGGTCTGCTCCGTCATGACTGTGCCTTCCCCGTTCCCGCGTACAGTGCGATCTTGAAGTCCAGGACGTCCAGCGCGTCCGTCAGCTCCGCGACCCGCGCCAGCACCTCCCTGCGCGTCCGCTCCAGGAGCGCCCGGCGCTCGTCGACCGTGTGGTCCCCCTCGCGGACGAGTTCGGCGTACCGGACCATGTCCGCCACCGACATCCCGGTGGCCCGCAGCTTGCCCACGAAGGCCAGCCACTGGAGGTCCTTGTCGCTGAACCGCCGCTGCCCCGAATGGGAGCGGTCCACGTGCGGCATCAGGCCGATCCGCTCGTACCAGCGCAGCGTGTGCTGGGTCAGACCGGTCCGGGCCTCGACCTCGCTGATCGTGTACCGGGTCTCCGTCAGGTTCATGACCGCTACGCTAAAACCCTTGAGTGCACTCCAGGCAAGTGCGCCCAGTAGGCTCGGGCGCATGGAGAGCATGGAGGGCGTCAACCGCCTGGAGAGCCTGCGGGCCGTCGAGAACTGGCCGGTGCCGACCGCCGCGGCGGCCGTCGTGCGCGCCGACGGGAGCCTGGCCGGCTCCCACGGTCCGGTGGACCGGCGTTTCCCGCTGGCCTCGGTCACCAAGCCGCTCGCCGCGTACGCGGTCCTCGTCGCGTACGAGGAGGGGGCGGTCGAGCTGGACGAGCCCGCCGGCCCCGAGGGCTCGACGGTCCGTCACCTCCTCGCCCACACCAGCGGCCTGGCCTTCGACGAGCACCGCGCGACGGCCCCGCCCGGACAGCGCCGGCTGTACTCCAACGCCGGCTTCGAGGTGCTCGGCGACCACCTCGCGAAGGCCACCGGGATCCCCTTCGCCGACTACCTGCGCGAGGCCGTCTTCGAGCCGCTGGGCATGGACTCCTCGTCCCTGGAGGGCTCCCCCGCCAAGGACGGCGTCTCCACCGTCTCCGACCTGGTGCGCTTCGCCGCCGAACTCCAGGCGCCCCGGCTCCTGGACGTGCGCACGGTCGCCGACGCCACCGCGGTGGTCCACCCCGGGCTCAAGGGCGTCCTGCCGGGCTACGGGCACCAGTCGCCCAACGACTGGGGGCTCGGCCTGGAGATCCGCGACGGCAAGTCCCCGCACTGGACGGGGCTCACCTCCTCCCCGCGCACCTTCGGGCACTTCGGCCAGTCCGGCACCTTCCTGTGGGTGGACCCCGACGTCCGCGCCGCCTGCGTCGCGCTGACGGACCGCGCCTTCGGCCCCTGGGCCGTGGAGGCGTGGACCCCCTTCACCGACGCGGTCCTCGCGGAGCTCCGGTCACAGCACTAGGCGGGGAGTTCCCAGATCAGCAGCTCGCCCGGGGAGCCGGCCGTGACCTCCAGGCCCTTCTCGCCGGTGATCCGCGCCGAGTCCCCGGGCCCCAGCTCCGCCCCGTCGAGCCGCAGGTCCCCGTGCACCACGTGCAGGTAGACCCGCTCCGCGTCCGGCACGGGCAGCCGCTCGCCCGCGGCCGGCCGCCGCACGTGCAGCACCGCCCCGGCTGCCGGGACCTCGTACGGGGTGCCGTCCGCGAGGTGGCGCACGACCTCGTACGAGGGCTCGCCGCCGGCGGCCAGCGGCGCGAGCCACATCTGCACGAACCGCAGCGGCCGTTCGCCGTCGTTGCGCTCCACGTGCCGGGCCCCGGAGCCGGAGCCCAGCCGCTGGACGTCCCCGGGCCGCACGGCGGCGGTGTGGCCGGTGGTGCTGTCGCGGTGGGTGAGCTCGCCCTCCACCACCCAGGTCACGATCTCGGTGTGGCTGTGCGGGTGCTCGTCGAAGCCGGAGCCGGGGGCCAGCAGCTCCTCGTTGCAGGCGAGCACCGGGCCGAAGCGGATGTTGTCCGGGTCGTAGAAGGACCCGAAGGAGAAGGCGTGCCGGGTGGTGATCCCGGTGTCCGGATCCCCTCCCGCGTACCGGTCGGCGGCGCGGCGTACATCGATCATGGGAGCCACCGTAGCCGCCTCCCCGGGGCCCGGGCCCGGGACCCGGGTCCGCGCCGGGCCGTCGATAAGGCAGTCTTGTCCCGTGCCCCAACCCGAACGTGAGCATTCCCCCGAGACCCGGCCCGCGCATCCGGCCCATCCGCACGCGGCAACGCTGCGCCGGCTGGAGAAGTCCTCCGGCCGGCTCGCCGCCAACGCCATCGCGCGCATGGACGAGTCCCTGCCGTGGTACCGGGCGATGCCTCCGGAGAACCGGTCCTGGATCGGCCTGGTGGCCCAGGCCGGCATCGCCGCGTTCACCGAGTGGTTCCGGCACCCCGAGACCCCGCAGGCCATCTCCACCGACGTCTTCGGCACGGCCCCGCGGGAGCTGACCCGGGCGATCACCCTGCGCCAGACCGTGGAGATGGTCCGTACGACGATCGAGGTCATGGAGGCCGCGATCGACGAGGTGGCGGCCCCCGGCGACGAGTCGATCCTGCGCGAGGCGCTGCTGGTGTACGCCCGGGAGATCGCGTTCGCGACGGCCCAGGTGTACGCGCAGGCCGCCGAGGCGCGCGGGGCGTGGGACGCCCGGCTGGAATCCCTCGTCGTCAACGCGGTGCTGTCGGGCGAGGCGGACGAGGGCGCGCTGTCGCGGGCCGCGGCGCTGGGCTGGAACTCCCCGGAGCACGTGTGCGTGGTCCTGGGCACCGCTCCGGAGGGGGACAGCGAGCTGACGGTGGAGGCGATCCGCCGTGCGGCCCGCCACCACAAGCTCCAGGTGCTCACGGGGGTGCTGGGCGACCGGCTGGTGGTGATCGCGGGGGGCAGCGACAACCCGCTCCAGGTGGCGAAGTCCCTGATCGGGCCGTTCGCGGCCGGTCCGGTGGTGGCGGGGCCGGTGGTCCCGGACCTGCTGAACGCGACGAAGTCGGCGCAGGCGGCGGCCGCGGGGCTGAAGGCCTGCACGGCCTGGCAGGACGCTCCGCGTCCGGTGCTGGCGGACGATCTCCTGCCCGAGCGCGCGATCGCCTCGGATCCCTCGGCCAGGGAGCAGCTGGTGGAGGAGATCTACAGACCGCTGGAAGAAGCGGGCTCGGCGCTGCTGGAGACGCTGAGCGTCTACCTGGAGCAGGCGAGCAGCCTGGAGGGGGCCGCGCGGATGCTGTTCGTGCACCCCAACACGGTGCGCTACCGGCTCCGACGTGTGACCGACGTCACCGGCTGGTCACCCTCCGATGTCCGTTCGGCGTTCACGCTGCGGATCGCCCTGATCCTCGGGCGTCTGGCCGACGGAGATCAGCAGCCCTAAACTTTTGTTGGACATCAACAATTACCCCGACGGTTCTTCGTCCCTGTCCCCACGGGCGGCGGAGACCACCCACAAGAGAGAGTGTGAGGGTGCTCGTACTCGTCGCTCCCGGCCAAGGCGCTCAGACGCCCGGCTTCCTGACTCCCTGGCTCGAACTCCCCGGCGCCGCCGAACGCGTCGCGGGGTGGTCGGACGCCATCGGGCTGGACCTCGTCCACTACGGCACCAAGGCCGACGAGGACGAGATCCGCGACACGGCGGTGGCCCAGCCCCTGCTGGTCGCGGCCGGCCTGCTGTCCGCTTCCGCGCTGGACGCCTCGGCCTTCGGTGCCGTCGCCGGCCACAGCGTCGGTGAGATCACCGCGGCCGCGTTCGCCGGTGTGCTGGACGAGGGCGACGCGCTGTCGTTCGTCCGCACCCGCGGGCTGGCCATGGCCGAGGCCGCCGCCGTCACCGAGACGGGCATGGCCGCGGTCCTGGGCGGTGACCAGGACGTGGTCGTCGCGCACCTGCAGAACCTGGGCCTGACCCCGGCCAACATCAACGGTGCGGGCCAGATCGTGGCCGCCGGCACCGCGGAGCAGATCGCGGCCCTGGTCGCCGACAAGCCCGAGGGCTCGATGAAGGTCGTCGCCCTCAAGGTCGCGGGGGCCTTCCACACGCACCACATGGCGCCCGCCGTCGCCACGCTGGCGGAGACCGCCCAGGCCCTCGCCCCGGCCGACCCGGCGCTGAAGTACGTGTCCAACAAGGACGGACTCGTGGTCGAGTCGGGCGCCGACGTCGTCGCCCGCCTGGTCGGCCAGGTCGCGAACCCGGTGCGCTGGGACCTGTGCATGGGGACCTTCTCCAAGCTGGGCGTCACCGGGATCGTCGAGCTGAGCCCCGGCGGCACCCTGACGGGTCTGGCCAAGCGCGCGCTCAAGGGCGTGCCGAACGTGGCGCTGAAGACGCCGGACGACCTCGACAAGGCCGCGCAGCTCATCGCCGAGCTGACGGCCTGAGAGTAGGAGCCCACACAGCATGTCCAAGATCAAGCCGGCCAAGGGCTCCCCGTACGCCCGCATCCTCGGCGTCGGCGGCTACCGCCCGACCCGGGTGGTGCCCAACGAGGTCATCCTCGAGAAGATCGACTCCTCGGACGAGTGGATCCGCTCCCGCTCCGGCATCGCGACCCGGCACTGGGCCTCGCCCCAGGAGACCGTCGCCGCGATGTCGGTGGAGGCCTCCGGCAAGGCGCTCGCCGACGCCGGGGTCTCCCCCGAGCAGATCGGCGCGGTGATCGTCTCGACGGTCTCGCACTTCAAGCAGACCCCGGCCGTCGCGACCGAGATCGCGCACCGGATCGGCGCGGGCAAGCCCGCCGCCTTCGACATCTCCGCGGGCTGTGCCGGTTTCGGCTACGGCCTGACCCTCGCCAAGGGCATGGTGGTGGAAGGTTCCGCCGAGTACGTCCTGGTCATCGGGGTCGAGCGGCTGTCGGACCTGACGGACCTGGAGGACCGGGCGACGGCCTTCCTGTTCGGCGACGGCGCCGGCGCCGTGGTCGTCGGCCCCTCGGACGAGCCGGCCATCGGCCCCACGGTGTGGGGTTCGGAGGGCGACAAGTCCGAGACCATCAAGCAGACCGTGCCGTGGGACGAGTTCCGCAGCACGGACACCGCCCAGAAGTTCCCGGCCATCACCCAGGAGGGTCAGGCGGTCTTCCGCTGGGCCGTCTTCGAGATGGCCAAGGTGGCCCAGCAGGCGCTCGACGCCGCCGGGATCACCCCGGATGACCTGGACGTCTTCATTCCGCACCAGGCCAACATGCGGATCATCGACTCGATGGTGAAGACTCTCAAGCTGCCGGAGCACGTCACGGTCGCCCGTGACGTGGAAACCACCGGCAACACGTCGGCCGCCTCGATCCCGCTCGCCATGGAGCGGCTCCTGGCGACCGGAGCGGCGAAGAGCGGCGACACCGCGCTCGTCATCGGCTTCGGGGCGGGGCTCGTCTACGCCGCGACGGTCGTTACCCTCCCCTAGGGCCCGGATCACTTCCCGGACCTGAACCACCAGCTAGCTAGCTACAGAAGGAGCGCCACATGGCCGCCACGCAGGAAGAAATCGTCGAGGGTCTCGCGGAGATCGTCAACGAGATCGCGGGCATCCCGGTCGAGGACGTCGAGATCGGCAAGTCCTTCACCGACGACCTGGACGTCGACTCGCTGTCCATGGTCGAGGTCGTCGTCGCCGCCGAAGAGCGCTTCGACGTCAAGATCCCGGACGAGGACGTCAAGAACCTCAAGACGGTCGGCGACGCCGCTGACTACATCCTGAAGCACCAGGCCTGAGCCTGACGAGCGTTTGTCGCCACCCGGCGGTGGCGCCGTGACAATTCAGCACCCCCTGAGACGTGGAGAAAGAATTCCTGTGAGCCCGACCAATCGCACCGTGGTCGTCACCGGTATCGGCGCAACCACTCCGCTGGGTGGCGACAGCGCTTCGACCTGGGAAGGTCTGCTCGCCGGCCGGTCCGGCGTCTCGCCCCTGGAGGGCGAGCGCTTCGCCGAACTGCCGGTCCGTATCGCAGCCCAGGCCGCCGTGGACCCGAGCGAGGTACTCCCGCGCCCGCTGGCCCGCAAGCTCGACCGCTCGGCGCAGTTCGCCCTCATCGCCGCCCGTGAGGCCTGGGCCGACGCGGGTTACACCGCTCCGGCGGGCGAGGACGAGACGATCGTCCCCGAGCGTCTGGGCACCGTGATCGCCTCCGGTATCGGCGGTGTCACCACCCTGCTCGACCAGTACGACGTACTGAAGGAAAAGGGTGTGCGCCGGGTCTCCCCGCACACCGTCCCCATGCTCATGCCGAACGGCCCCTCGGCCAACGTCGGCCTGGAAGTCAACGCCCGCGCCGGTGTGCACACCCCCGTCAGCGCGTGCGCCTCGGGCGCGGAGGCCATCGGCTACGCCGTCGAGATGATCCGTACCGGCCGTGCCGACGTGGTCGTCGCCGGCGGCACCGAGGCGGCGATCCACCCGCTGCCGATCGCGGCGTTCGCCAACATGATGGCGATGTCCAAGAACAACGAGAGCCCGACCACGGCCTCCCGCCCCTACGACAAGGCCCGCGACGGCTTCGTCCTCGGCGAGGGCGCCGGCGTCGTGGTCCTGGAGTCCGCCGAGCACGCCGCCAAGCGCGGCGCCCGGGTCTACTGCGAGGTGCTGGGGCAGGGTCTGTCCGCGGACAGCCACCACATCGCGCAGCCGGAGCCGACGGGCCGCGGTGTCGCGGCCGCCCTGCGCAACCTGCTCGACAACACCGAGCTCGACCCGTCCGAGCTGGTCCACGTCAATGCGCACGCCACGTCCACCCCGCAGGGTGACACGGCCGAGCTGAAGGCGCTGCGCAAGGTCCTGGGCGACGACCTCGACCACGTCGCGATCTCCGCGACCAAGTCGATGACCGGTCACCTGCTGGGCGGCGCGGGCGGTATCGAGACCGTCGCGACCGTGCTGGCGCTGTACCACCGGATCGCCCCGCCGACGATCAACATCGACGACCTGGACGACGAGGCCGACGCGGACATCGTGCGCGGCGAGGCCCGCAAGCTGCCCGTCGACGGTCCGATCGCCGCGATCAACAACTCCTTCGGTTTCGGCGGCCACAACGTCTCCCTGGCGTTCCGCACGGTCTGAGGGTAGGGACCCGTACCACGAGGAAGGCCCCCTCCCGGCAGCAGTGCCGGGAGGGGGCCTTCCTCGTTCGCGTCCTCAGACCACCTGGTGGAGCCAGCGGACCGGGGCCCCCTCGCCGGCGTAGCGGAAGGGCTCCAGTTCGTCGTCCCAGGGCTTGCCGAGCAGCTTGGCGATCTCGGCCTCCAGGTCGGTCTCGCCGCGCGCGGAGCGGGCGAGGGCGGCGCGCAGCCGGTCCTCGGGGATCAGGATGTCGCCGTGCATGCCGGTGACGGCGTGGAAGATGCCGAGGTCCGGGGTGGAGCTGTAACGCTCGCCCTCGGCGGTCGGGCAGGGCTCGGCGGTCACCTCGAAGCGGAGCAGGTGCCAGCCGCGCAGGGCGGAGGCGAGCTTCGAGGCGGTTCCCGCCTCGGCCTGCCAGGAGAACTCGGCTCTCCAGGTGCCGGGGGAGGCGGGCTGCCGGATCCAGTCGAGGTTCACCCGCACCCCGAGCACGCCCGCAACAGCCCATTCCACATGCGGGCAGAGCGCGCGCGGTGCGGAATGCACGTACAGAACTCCACGTGTCGTCACCGGGACCTCCAGTGTGGGACGAGGTCGGGAATAAACTCCATAAAACGGACAGTATGTGACGTGATGTAATGTAACGGAAAATATTGGACATTGCGTAGCGGCACCTGCGGCCGAAACGCCACGGGAAAAAGCTACCGTGCGCCAGGGGTCATGGTGTGACGTACGGTCGCTCCGAAGCCCGTAAACACAGAGCATTCACTCAGCAGGACGCCCTCGGAAGGACGCGGGGCGACGAGGGAGGGACCACCCGATGCGCACCACCGCCGCGCGGCGCCGCGTTCGCCGGACCGTCACCGGCGCGGGCGTGGCGGCGGCCGTACTGGCCACGATGGTGACGGGGTGTGACGACGGCGGGCCGGCGGCGAAGGCGGGCGAGCGCGGGGCGCAGGCCAGGCCGCGCTGGAACCCGGCGCCGACGTCCGTGGCCGCCGTCGGGGACTCCATCACCCGCGGGTTCGACGCCTGTTCGGTACTGGCCGACTGCCCGGAGGTCTCCTGGGCCACCGGCAGCGACCCCGCCGTCAACTCCCTGGCCGCCCGGCTGCTGGGCGGGGCGGAGGTGCCCGCGCGCAGCTGGAACTACGCGGTGACGGGCTCGCGCATGGCGGACCTGCCCGGGCAGCTGGCCGAGGCGGCGGAGCACAAGCCGGGCCTGGTCACGGTGATGGTCGGCTCGAACGACGCCTGCCGGCCCACGGCTTCGTCGATGACCTCGGTGGCGGACTTCCGGGCCCAATTCGAACAGGCGTTGAAGGGGCTGCGGGCGGCCTCGCCGGACTCGCAGGTGTACGTGTCCTCCGTGCCCGACCTCCAACGGCTGTGGGAGCAGGGCAAGGACAGCCCGATGGTCCGGCAGATCTGGAAGCTGGGGATCTGCCAGTCGATGCTGGCCGAGCCCCTGGCCGCCGACGCCGGGGCGACGGCCCGGCGGGAGAAGGTACGGGCGCGCGTGGTCGAGTACAACGAGGTGCTGCGCCAGGTCTGCGCGCAGGACGCCCTGTGCCGCTACGACGGCGGGGCCGTCTTCCAGTACCCGTTCGGGGCGGAGCAGCTGAGCCACTGGGACTGGTTCCACCCCGGCCGGGACGGGCAGGCGCGGCTCGCGGAACTGGCCCACCGGCAGGTGACGGCGGCCGAGCCGCCGCGTTGACGGCGCGGGTACGGGAAGGGGCCGGGGGGCCGGGGGCGCCGCCCGGTGGTGGCGGGGGGTCAGGGGCCGCACCCGGCCCGGTGCTTACGCCGCGGCGGGGGTGATTTCCGGCCAATCCCCCGCCCCGGCGGGTCGCGGATGCGCCGCGGCTACAGGTCGAGGGTGGCCGTCAGCCGGGTGTCGGCGTGCGAACGGCTCGCGCGGACCTCGTAGGCGCCGCCGATCCGGCGCCAGCCGTTCGCCTCCTCGTCCCAGATCTCGAAGGTCCGGGCGGGCAGCTCGATCTCCACCTCGACGCTCTCCCCGGGCGCGGCGGAGACGGAGGCGAAGCCGGCCAGCCAGCTCGCCGGGCGCTCCACGGGGTCGCAGGCGGGGGCGAGGTAGACCTGGACGACCTCGCGGCCGGGCCGGGTGCCGGTGTTGGTGAGGCGGACCCGGACGGACTCGGCGGTGGCCTCCAGGGACTCGTAGGCCCAGTCGGTGTAGCCGAGCCCGTGCCCGAAGGGGTAGGCGGGGGTCACGCCGTGCGCCTCGTAGGCCCGGTAGCCGATGAACAGCCCCTCGCGGTACTCCAGGCGCCCCTCCTGCGGGACCACCTCGGTGACGGGCGCGTCGGCGAGGGTGGCGGGCCAGGTGGTGGGCAGGCGGCCGCCGGGCTCGGCGTCCCCGAGGAGCACGTCGGCCAGCGCGGCCCCGCCCTCCTGCCCGGGGAACCAGCTCAGCAGGACGGCGGCGACGTCCTCGCGCCAGGGCAGCTCCACGGGGGAGCCGGCGTTGACGACGACCACGGTGTGGGGGTTGGCGGCGGCGACGGCCCGCACGAGGTCGTCCTGGCGGCCCGGCAGGGCGAGGTCGCCGCGGTCGAAGCCCTCGGACTCCACCCGCTCGGTGGTGGCGACGACCACGACGGCGGTGTCGGCGGCGCGGGCGGCGCGTACGGCCTCGGCGATCAGCTCGTCGGCGTCGCGGCGCGGGCCGCGGTGCAGCAGGGAGAACATGACGGCCCTGAGCGGCATCGCGCCCATGTCGGGGACCTGGTAGGCCAGCGAGACCTCGACGGGCTCCCCGGCGGTCAGGACGGCCCGGGCGCGCTCGCTGGGGGCGCCGAAGAACGCCTCGAAGGGGTCGGCCTCCGCGCCCATCTCCTGGACGCCCTCCCACAGGGTCCGCCCGCCGACGGCCAGGCGGAAGGCGCCGAGCCCGCGGGTGCCGAAGACGTGCTCGCCGCTCTCGCGCGGGACGAACGTCCCGGTGACCTCGATGGAGGCCATCGTCTCGTACGAGACCCCCTCGGGCAGGTCCTCGCCGATCCACTGGACCTGCCCGGACGGCAGCCCGCCCTCGCCGAGGACCGCCCCGGAGGCGTCGCGGCAGACGGCACGGAGCTCGAACCCCTGCCCGGCGGGGGCGGGTTCCTCGCTCGGGTCGGCGCCGACGGCGTAGGTCAGGGCCCCCTCGGGCAGGGCGGCGGTGAGTCCGTCGAGCGGGGAGACCACCCGTTCGGGGAAGACGGTGGCGCTGCCGCCGCCCAGGACGCGGGCGTCGCGGGCGGCCGCGCCGATCAGGGCGACCGTGCGGCCCGGGGTGCGGTCCAGGGGCAGAGCGCCGCCCTCGTTGCGGACGAGGACGGCCCCGCGGGCGGCCAGCTCGCGGGCCAGGGCCTGCCCGTCGAGCGGCGCGGGGAGCTCGGTGACGGCGGCGGGGGCGCCCTCCAGCAGGCCCGCGCGGGCGGCGAGGCGCAGGACGTTGCGCACGGCCCCGTCGACGGCGGCCCCGTCGGCCTCCCCGGCGCGGACGGCGGCGGCGAGGGCGGGCCCGTAGACGGTCGTCGGGCCGGGCATGGCCACGTCGAGGCCGCCGTCGATGCAGCCGGTGGTGGAGCGGGCCGCCATCCAGTCGGAGACGTTGTAGCCGTCGAAGCCCCATTCGCCGCGCAGGATCCCGTTCACCAGCTGCGCGTGCTCGGTCATGGTGATCCCGTTGACCCGGTTGTAGGCGGTCATGACGCCCCAGGGACGGGCGCCGCGGACGATCGCCTCGAAGGGCGCCAGGTAGAGCTCGCGCAGCGGGCGCGGGGCGATGGCGCAGTCGACGGTGAAGCGCTCGGTCTCGGCGTCGTTGCCCGCGAAGTGCTTGACGGTGGTGCCGATGCCGCCGTCCTGGACCCCCTGGACGTAGCCGGTGCCGATGGCCCCGGTCAGGTACGGGTCCTCGGAGTAGCACTCGAAGTGGCGGCCGCCGAGCGGGGAGCGGTGCAGGTTGACGGTGGGTGCGAGGAGGACGTGGACACCCTTGCGGCGGGCCTCCTGGGCCAGCAGCCGGCCGGCCCGGCGGGCCAGGGCCGGGTCCCAGGAGGCGGCGAGGGCCGTCGGGGAGGGCAGGGCGATCGAGGGGTCGTCGGCGGTCCAGCGCACGCCGCGGACGCCGATGGGCCCGTCGGACATGACCAGGGAGCCCAGCCCGATCTCCGGGAGGGCGGGCAGGGACCACATGTCCTGGCCGGCCAGGAGCCGGGCCTTGGCGTCGAGGTCCAGCTTGTCCAGGGCGGCCTCGACGGCGTCTTCGCGCAGCTGCTCGCTCGCGCGCTCGTCGGGGACCTGATCGGCAGCGGTCACGGCCGTGCCTCCTCGCTGTGTGGGTGCGGTGCGGTGGGCCCATGGTGGACCCATTCCCTGTAACCCGGTAGGTCTTGTAATCTTTTCGTGACGTATCGATGGCGTACGGTCGTACGACTGCCGGGCAGGTCCGATCGGAAGGGGTGTGGCGGGCGATGGTCAGGGCGAAGAGCGAGGAGCGCCGCGGCGAGATCGTCCGCGCGGCGGTCGAGGTGATCGCGGAGCGCGGCTACCGGGGCGCCTCCCTGGGCTCCGTCGCCGAACGCGTGGGCCTGACCCAGCAGGGCCTGCTGCACTACTTCCCGACCAAGGAGGCCCTGCTCGTCGCGGTCCTGGAGGAACGCGACCGCTGGGACACCGGCGGCGGCACCCGCGCCTCGGCCGGCGCCTGGCGCCTGGACCTGCTGGCCTCGCTGGTCGAGTACAACGCCATGCGCCCGGGCATCGTGCAGACCTTCTCGGCCCTGCTCGGCGAGAGCGTCACCGACGGCCACCCCGCCCGCACCTTCTTCACCGAGCGCTACGCGCAGGTCCGCGGGGAGATGGCCGACCTGCTGCGGGCCGAGTTCGGCGAGCTCCTGCCCTCCGGCCTCACCCCGGAACAGGCCGCTCCACTGCTGACGGCGGTCATGGACGGCCTCCAGTACCAGTGGCTGCTGGCCCCGGAATCGGTGGACATGCCCGCCGCGTTCCGCTCCTTCCTGACCCTGCTGAGGGGCCCCGGCGCGTAGCACTCGACCGCCAACGGGCATCCTTTCCCCCGGACTTCGACCGGGGGGACACGACATGGAGCCGCAAGAGCGGGAGAAGAAGGTCACGTGGTCGGAGCTGTTCTTCGACCTGGTGCTGGTCTTCGCCGTGACACAGGTCTCGGCACTGCTCCACCACGACCACGGATGGGCCGGCACCGGCCGGGCCCTGATCGTGTTCGTACCCGTCTACTGGGTGTGGGTGGGCAACACCGTCCACGCCAACACCCACGACGCCGACCGGCCCGGCGAGCGGCTCGGCCTCTTCGCCGCCGGACTGTGCGGCCTGCTGATGGCCCTGGCCCTGCCCGACGCCTTCGGGGACCGCGGACCGCTCCTGGCCGGCGCCTACTTCGGCGCCCGCCTGGTGCTCGCCACCCTCGCGCACGGCCGCAGCCGCCGCCTGCGGCTCACCCCGGTGACCCTGTCCGTGCTGGTCAGCGGCCCGCTGCTGCTGGCCGGCTCCTTCCTCGACGGAACGGCCCGGACCGGGCTGTGGGCGCTGGCCGCCGCCGTGGACCTGGCCGCGCCCCGGCTGACCCGCCCCCACATGGTCCGGCTGGCCTTCGACTCGGGCCATCTCGCCGAGCGGTTCGGCCTGTTCGTGATGATCGCACTGGGCGAGTCCATCGTGGCCGTCGGCGCCCCGGTGGCCTCCGCCCCCGAGCTCGACACCGGCGCCCTGGCCGCCGTCGCCGTGGCCTTCGCCCTGGTCTGCGGCCTGTGGTGGGTGTACTTCCACCTCGCCGCCGACGCCGTCCGGCACGGCCTGGAGACCGCCGCCGTACGGGCCGACGTGGCCCGGCAGGTCCTCTCGTACGGGCACCTCTCCCTGATCGCCTCGGTCATCGCGGTCGCCGTCGGCATGGCCGAGGCCGTCGCCCACCCCGGGGCCCGGCTCCCGCTCGGTGTCGCCGCCCTCCTCTACGGGGGCTGCGCCCTCTTCCTCGCCACCTTCGGATACACCCGCTGGCACCTGTTCCGTTCCTGGTCGGTGACCCGGCTGACGGCCGCCGCGGCCGTCCTGCTCCTGCTGCCCGCGGCCCTGCTGCTGCCCTCGCTGGCGGCGCTCGCGCTGCTGACCGCGGTGGTGACCGGCCTCAACCTGGTGGAGCTGGCCCTCGTACGCCGCCGCGGAGAGCTTCCCGGCGCCACCTCCCCCTCCCTGGCATCCTGAACCCCATGAAGATCGCCGCCGCACAGCTGACCTGCATACCCGCCGACGTCACCGCCAACGCCGCGCAGGCCACCGCCCTCGCCGCACGGGCCCGGAACGAGGGCGCGGAGCTCGTGCTCTTCCCGGAACTGACGCTCACCGGCTACGAGATGCAAGCCATCGCCGAGGACCCCGCCCTGTGGCTGTCCGGTGCCGACGACCCCCGCCTGGACGGGCTGCGCTCGGCCGGCATCGCGGTCGCCGTCAACGCCTCCCTGCGCACGCCCGACCCGCTGCCGGCCCTCGCGACCCTGGTCTACGACGCGGACGGCACGCACCTCACCACCTACGCCAAGCAACACCTCTACCAGCACGAACAGGGCGCCTTCACCCCCGGCACCACGGACGGCCGCTTCGAACTCGGCGGCATCCGCTTCTCCCTGGGCGTCTGCTTCGACAACCACTTCCCCGACCTGCCCGCCCGGGGCGCGGCCGACGGCTGCCGCGTCCACCTCGCCAGCTCCCTCTACGGCACCGGCGACGGCATCACCGAACGCGCCACCGTCTACCCGGGCATGGCGAAGGAACACGGCCTCTACGTGGTCCTCGCCAACCACGTCGGCCCGGCGGGCCCCTGGACGGGCTGCGGCGGCGCGGCCGTCTGGGCCCCGGACGGCACCCCCCTCGCCGAGGCCGACGCCCACACCGCGACCGTGGCCACGGCGGACGTCCCGGCGGCCTAGAAGACTGATGAAGATGTTGGGTTCTGGCCCCGCCGCGTCAGCGGTGGGGCCAGACTCGTGTTGTGGTTCAAGGGGAGTGGGTCGGGGAGACGGTCGGACCTGATGTGTGGGCGACGTGCCGGGAGTTGATTCCGGCTGGGAGTGTGTTCGCGTTCCTGGCCGAGCACCGTGGCCGGTTGTTCCCCGCGGCGATGTTCGCGGACATGTATCCGTCGGCGAACGGGCGGCCGTCCATGCCGCCGCAGATTCTGGCCGCGGCGATCACATTGCAGGCCCTGCACGGCATGTCGGACTTCGAGACGGTCCAGGAACTGCGGTGTGACCTGCGGTGGAAGGCCGCGTGCGGGCTGGGACTGCATGACACCGCGTTCGACCCGTCGCTTCTGGCGTACTTCCGGCGCCGGCTGGCCCGCTCCACCAGCCCGAACCGGGCCTTCGAGGCCGTGCGGGAGGTCGTGAAGGCCACCGGTGTCCTCAGGGGCAAGCACCGGCGGGCACTGGACTCCACCGTGCTGGACGACGCGGTCGCCACCCAGGACACCGTCACCCAGATCATCGGCGCCATCCGGGTGGTGATCCGGGAAGTCCCCGGCGGCGCCGAGGCTGCCGCCGCGCAGTGCACCGCCCACGACTACACCGACCCGGGCAAACCCCGCATCACCTGGAACGATGCCCAGGCACGAGCCAACCTGGTCGACGCGCTCGTCGGCGACGCGGTCAGACTGCTCGGGCATCTGCCCGAGCAGGAACTGGGCGAGAAGGCAGCGAACGCGGTCGGCATCCTCGCGCTGGTCGCCGGGCAGGACGTGGAACCGGCCGAGGACTCCGACGGCCGTGACGGCCGCTGGCGCATCACCCAAGGGACCGCCCCGGACCGGATGATCTCCACCGTCGACCCCGAGTCCCGGCACATCCACAAGACCCGCTCCCATCAGCAGGACGGATACAAGGCCCACCTCGCCGTCGAGCCGGAGACCGGGTTATACACCGCCGTCGCCCTGCGGCCCGGGGCCGGGCCAGAGCACCACGAGGCAGCCGTCGGCCTTGAACTGCTGGCCGAGGAGGACACCCCGGTGGACGCCTTCGGTGACACCGCCTACTCCACCGGCGACGCCCGCCAGGCCCTCGAAGAGGCCGGACACCGGCTGTTCCTCAAACCCGCCCCGCTGCGGCCGGCCGTCCCAGACGGCTTCACCCTCGACGACTTCGCCATCGACACCTCGGCCGCCACCGTGACCTGCCCCCAAGGCCACACCGTCGGCCTGTCCGAGCCCGGCGGCCGCCACCACCAGCGCAGGGCCGTCTTCGGGAACGTGTGCACCCGATGCCCGCTGCGTGAGCAGTGCACCAAGGCCAAAGCCGGACGCGTCCTGACCATCCGCCCCCACCACGATCTCCAAGCCGCGGCCCGCCGCCAGGCCGCCACCGACCCCGCCTGGCAGGCCGACTACCGCCGCTGGCGGCCACCAGTCGAACGTGCCGTCGCCTGGCTCGTCCACCACGGCAACCGCCGACTCCGCTACCGGGGCACCATCAGCAACAACGCCTGGCTCCACACCCGAGCAGCCGCCCTCAACCTCCGCCGCCTGATCAACCTCGGACTCACTCACACAGGCGGCACCTGGCACCTCGCACCGGCCATCACATAACCAGAGGGGCCGCCCGGCCTACGGCCGGACGGCCCCTCAACAAGATCTTCATCAGTCTTCTAGGGCCTGTCCGGGCGGGGTCAGCCGAGCCGGCGGCCGAAGAAGTCCAGCATGCGTTCCGCCGCGACGCTCCAGTAGGGCCAGTTGTGGCCGCCCGGTTGCAGGACCGTCTCAGTGTCCGCCCCGCGGGCCGCGAAGGCGGTGCTCAGGTCCTCGGTCCCCGGCAGGTGGTTGGCGTCCTCGGTCCCGCAGCCGAGGTGGTAGCGGGCGCGGCGGAGGCGGTCGGGGGCGGTGCGGCGGATCATGTCGGCCAGGTCGTACTCCCGGAAGCGGGCCGTCAGGCGGGCCGAGCCCGCCAGATCACGGCCGAAGGCGTGGCCGAAGAAGCGGTTCCACTCCTTCATCGGGATCGCGCGGTAGCCCTCGTCGGTGAAGTGCGCCGTGCTCAGTCCGGCGGCGGCACCGAACAGGCCCGGGTAGCGCAGGGCGTACATCAGCGCGCCGTAGCCGCCCATGGAGAGCCCGGCGATGGCCCTCTTCTCCGGCCGGCCGCCCAGCCCGTGGGCCTGTTCGACGGCTGGGACGAACTCCTCGATGAACATGTCCTCGTAGCGCAGGGTGTCGCCGCCGGCTCCGGCGGCGTCGAGGTCGTTGATGTAGAACGTCTCGTCCTGGCCGCCGCCGGGCCGGCCGGGGTCGCGCCGGGCGTCGGGCATGGCGAGGGCGCATGCCGGGATCCGGCCCGCCGCGACGGCCCGTTCCAGGGTCGGCACGATGCCACCCTTGACGACCCAGTCGGTATGGCTCCCGCTCGTGCCGTGCAGGAGGAAGAGGACCGGGACCCCGGCGTCCGGCCCGCCCTCCCGGCGCACGGAGGCCGCCCGGGCGGGCAGGTAGAGGCTGTACGGGACGTCCCGCCCGAGCAGCCTGCTGCGTACGGTCAGGTCCGTGCGGAGCGAGCCGGCCCCGGAGGCGGACGGCCCCGGCGGTGTGGGGGAGGGCGCCGGTCCGGGTGCCCCGGGGCCGCCCCGCAGCAGGAAGGCCGCGGAGACGACGGCCGCGACCGATCCGCCGACCCCCGCCGTGAGCAGGGAACGGCGCGCGGGACGTTTCATCTTGGCTCCTCAGCCTCGGCACGGGATGTTCGTCTCGGCCGTGCGGGCGGAGGTGCCTCCGGCCCGTCCCGGGCGCTCTTTCCGACGCGTACGGGCGCCCACTGGCCCGCACACATGACACGCCCGGAATCCGCATCGAGGCGAGCAGCCACGCCGCCGGGGCGGCGGAACGGGGGACCTCCTGCCCGCGGATCGGGTCCTAGGCCGAATCGGGCAGCAGGTGCTTGGCGCCCCACTCCCCCAGGGATTCCAGGGCCCCGCTCAGCTCCTGGCCGAGCGGGGTCAGGGAGTACTCCACGCGCGGCGGGACCTCGTCGAAGACCTCGCGGTGGACGATGCCGTCCGCCTCCAGCTCTCTCAGCTGCGCCGCCAGGACCTTCTCCGAGACCCCGGGGACCAGCCGGCGCAGCTCACCGAACCGACGGCCCGGGCACTGCTCCAGCTCCCACAGGATCGAAACCTTCCACTTGCCGTCGATCACCGCCATCGCCGCGGCGATCCCACAGTGGTCCGCCCCCGGCCTGCGCACCGTCGCCATCCCGCCCACCCCTCCCACCTGCTCGCTCACCCCGGGGTAAGCACCCACTCCGAAGTGCGTACTTGAGCACCCGTCAGCCTGCCACCAGGCTAAACGGCATGACCGACAACGACGCCGAGCACCGCCCGCTCACCCTGCTCGGCCTCGGCGACATGGGCACCGCCCTCGCCCGGACCTGGCTCGCCGCCGGCCACCCCCTGACCGTCTGGAACCGCACCCCCGCCAAGGCCGCGCCCCTGGCCGCCGGGGGCGCGGCCGTCGCCGCCACCCCCGCCGGGGCCGTCGCCGCGAACACCCTGATCGTGCTCTGCCTGCTGGACGACGCGAGCATCGGCTCCGTGCTGGACGGGGTCGACCTGACCGGCAAGGACCTGGTCAACCTCACCACCGGCACCCCCGCCGAGGGCCGCGCCCGCGCCGCCTGGGCCGAGGAGCGCGGCGCCCGCTTCGTGGATGCCGGGATCATGGCCGTCCCGTCGATGATCGGCGCCCCGGAGACCGGCGGCTACGTCTTCTACAGCGGCTCCCGCGCCCTCTTCGACACCCACCGGTCGACCCTGGAGGTCCCGGCCGGCGCCCGCTTCGTCGGCGCGGACCCGGGCCACGCGGCCCTGCACGACGTGGCGCTGCTGAGCGCGATGTACGGGCTGTTCGCCGGGATCTCGCACGCCTACGCGCTGATCGAGGGCGAGGACATCGCACCGAAGGACCTGGCACCGCTGCTGTCGGAGTGGCTGGGCGCGATGGGCTTCTTCGTCGGGAACGCCGCCGAGCGGCTGACCTCCCGCGACTTCACCACCGGAGTGGTGTCCGGCCTCGCCATGCAGGTCCAGGCGAGCGGCACGCTGCTGCGCACCGCCGCCGACCAGGGGGTCAGCGCCGAGCTGATCGAGCCGTACCTGCACCTGATGCGCGAACGCCTGGACGCCGACCCGGCCGCCCACGCGGCGGAGGACACGGTCGGCGCCATCACCCTTCTGCGCCGCACCGCCGCCCCCGGGCGCTGAGCCGCCCGGGGCCCGGCCTCAGGAGGAGGAACGCGGGTCCTGCTCGGAGACAGGGGGGTAGCCGTACGGCTGCCCGTACGGGGGCGCCTGACCCGGAGCCTGCTGTCCGTAGCCCAGCCCGGGAGCCGGTGCGTAGCCCTGGCCGCCGTAGCCCTGCCCGGGAGCCGGTGCGTAGCCCTGGCCGCCGTAGCCCTGCCCGGGAGCCGGTGCGTAGCCCTGGCCGCCGTAGCCCTGCCCGGGGCCGCCGTAGGGGCCCGCCGGGGCGGGGCCGCCGTAGGGCCCGGTCGCGCCGTAGGGGCCCGCCTGGCCGGGAGCCGCGTACGGGCCCGCCTCCGCCGGGGCGGCGTCACCCTCCCCGCCCTCGGAGGCCTCGTCGTCCCCGACCAGGTCCCGCGCCAGCAGGGTCGCCCCCGCCACCGCGCCCGGCATCAGGAAGACCGCGACCAGCGGGACCAGGAACAGCAGCACCAGCGGCACCCCGAAGCCGAGCGCCGCCGCACGCCGCCCCCGCAGCAGGGTGAGCTGCTCGTCCAGGTCCACCCGGCGCCGCTGGAGGGCGACGGAGGTGAGCTCCTGGGTGAGGAAGAAGCCGGAGACGCAGAAGCCGATCGCCGGGACCACCGTCTGCCCGACCACCGGGATGAACCCGAGGGCGAAGAGCAGGATCCCGTACAGCAGCACCCGAACCAGCAGCCGCAGGCTGTCCCGGGCGGAGATCCACAGGTCCTCCCAGAACGAACGCCCCGACTCCGGGACCTCACCCCCCTCGGTGCGGTCGACCTGCTCCGAGAGGGACTCGTAGAAGGGCTGGCCGACCAGCAGGGTCACGGCGGTGAAGGTGATCACCGAGAGGAAGAGGCCGAGGGAGACGACCACGGCGGTCAGGAACCCGCGGAAGAGCCCGAGCCAGGGCGAGGACCAGTCCGAGGCGAAGGGCGTCGCCCAGACGGTGAAGTCGTCGGCCCCGTAGAAGAGGCCGGTCAGCGCGGCGCCGTAGAGCACCAGGGTGACCAGGCCGGGCAGCAGGCCGAAGCCCAGCCAGCGGCCGTTGCCGAACACCCATCTCTGTCCGGCCCACAGGTACCGGAAACCCCCCGCAAGATCACGCATGCGGCCAGTTTACGGCGAAGGCCGCACCCCCCCGAGGGGGTGCGGCCTTCGTGGAGCTGCGGCGCGGGACGTCAGGCGACGTTCAGCTCGACCGTGATGTTGCCGCGGGTCGCCTTGGAGTAGGGGCAGATCTGGTCGGCCTTCTCGACCAGGTCCTTCGCCACGGCGGCGTCCACGTTCGGGATCGAGGCGGTGAGCTTGACGATGATGCCGAAGCCCTCGTCGTTCTTGCCGATGCCGACCTCGGCGGTCACGGTGGAGCCGCTGACGTCGACGTTCTCGTTGCGGGCCGCGACGCTGAGGGCGCCCTGGAAGCAGGCGCTGTAGCCGGCGGCGAACAGCTGCTCCGGGTTGGTGCCGGCGCCGCTGCCGCCGAGCTCCTTCGGCGGGTTCACGACGACGTCGAGGCGGCCGTCGTTGGTGGCGACGCGGCCGTCACGGCCGTTCTCGGCGGTGGCGACGGCCGTGTACGCGACGTCGGACTGCGTGATGGACATGAAAGTGGATCCTCCAGATAGTCGCCGCGACTCGCGCCCACGATCGCGACGGTATGGAGGGAGCCTAACGGGTGAACGTAACGATCATCTTTCCGGTGTTAGCCCCGCGCAGCATTCCGAGGAAGGCGTCGGTCGCGTTCTCCACGCCCTCGACGACCGTCTCGTCGTAGCGGAGCTCGCCGGAGGCCAGCCAGCCGGCCACGTCCTTGACGAACTGCGGCTGGAGGGCGGCGTGGTCGCCGACCAGGACGCCCTGGAGGCGCAGGCGCTTGCCGATGACCAGGGTGAGGTTGCGCGGACCGGGGGTGGGCTCGGTGTCGTTGTAGCCGGCGATCGCGCCGCACAGGGTGGCGCGGCCGTGCGGGTTCATCTCGGCGATGGCGGCTTCCAGGTGGTCGCCGCCGACGTTGTCGAAGTAGACGTCGATGCCCTCGGGAGCGGCTTCCTTCAGCTGCTTCGCGACGGGGCCGTTCTTGTAGTTGAAGGCGGCGTCGAAGCCGTACTTCTCGGTGAGGAGCGTCACCTTCTCGTCCGAGCCGGCGGAGCCGATCACCCGGGAGGCGCCCTTGATCTTCGCGAACTGGCCGACGAGGCTGCCGACCGCGCCCGCCGCGCCGGAGACGAAGACGGAGTCGCCCTCCTTGAAGGAGGCGACCTCGAAGAGGCCCGCGTAGGCGGTCAGGCCCGGCATGCCGAGGACGCCGAGGTAGGCGGAGAGCGGGGCGAGGGAGGCGTCGACCTTGGTGGCGTGCTTCGCGTCGAGTTCGGCGTACTCGCGCCAGCCCAGCATGTGCAGGACGTGGTCGCCGACGGCGAAGCCCTCGGCGTTGGAGGCGACGACCTCGCCGACCGCGCCGCCCTGCATCGGCTCGTCCAGCTGGAAGGGCGGGATGTAGGACTTGGTCTCGTTCATCCGGCCGCGCATGTAGGGGTCCACGGACATGTGGAGGTTGCGGACCAGGATCCGGCCGGCGCCGGGCTCGGCGGAGACGGGCACCTCACGGAGGGCGAAGTCCTCGGCCACGGGCCAGCCCTGCGGACGGCGGACGAGGTGCCACTCGCGGCTGACGGCGGGGATCTGAGACATGAGGGACTCCAGGAAGTGGGAGGGGAGGCGGGCGGGAAGCGGAATGCTTCACGTCCTGAAACAACCATGCTCCTGGATATTTCATGTTGTCAAGCAAATGGGTACGCTGGTGCCATGTCCAGTCGTCGCGCAGACCCAGTGACCGTCGAGGTCGTCGAGCTCATCGGCGACGTCGTGGCCCGCTACCACATGGAGTACGAGGAGGCGGCCGCCCGCCACCAGCTCACCGGCGCCCAGGCGAAGGTCCTGACGCTGCTGTCGCTGGAGCCGCTGCCCATGCGCCGCATCGCGCAGAAGCTGCGCTGCGAGCCCTCCAACGTCACCGGCATCATCGACCGGCTCGAAACCCGCGGCCTGGTCGAACGCCGCCCGGACCCGGCCGACCGCCGGGTGAAGCTGGCCGCTCCCACCGAGGAGGGGGCCGAGACGGCGGAGCGGCTGCGCGAGTCGCTGGACTTCGCGCGCGAACCGCTGGCCGGGCTCTCCGCTCAGGAGCGCACGGCGCTGCGGGACCTGCTCAGGCGGATGCTGGGCTGAGGCGCGGGGCAGGCCGGAGCGGACCGCTCAGCAGAAGATCCACAACACGCACGTGTCGGTCGGCTGGGGCTTCGGCTTGGGGGTGGGCCTGGCCGTGGGCGGCTGCGCCGTGCCGGAAGCACGGGGCGACGGCGTACCGGGTGGCGTCGTCTTTACGGATTCCTCTCCGCCGGAACCTTTCTGCGAGGGGCTCCCCGTCGGGGCGGAGGCGCTCCCGCTCGGGCTCGCCTGCGCCGACCCGCTCGGGCTCCCGCTGGGCCGGGCCGTCTTCGCCGCCCCGCCCGCGCCCTTCGGCAGGGCGGACGGCGCGGCCGGAGCCGCACTGGGCAGGGCGTCGGGCTGCGCGGGGCCGCTGTCGGTGAGCTCCACCCGGTCGGCCCGGTTCACGCCCCCGTCGTCGCCCGCGATCCGGGCCACGGCGATCGAGCCACCGGTCGCGAGCAACAGCCCCAGACCGACGGCCATGGTGGTCCGCCCCCGCCTGCGGCGGGAGGCCGCGCGTTTGCGCGTACCGGCGCGGCCCTCGTGGGGGGCGGTCAGCACGACGAGGGAGTCCGCGAACACCTCGGCCAGCGCCGGCTGCGGCTCCGGGCCCGGATGCGCCCCGGCGGGGGCGGCGGGGGCGGCGGCCACCAGATACTCGGCCGGGGTCCCGCAGCCGGCGCACGCGAGCGCTCCGTTGAGGTGCCTCTGACAGTCGGGGCAGAAGTAGTTCATGGCGCCCGCAGGCTATGCCGTCCCCGGCAACATAAGTATTCCGGGAGCGTGAGGATTATGTGTGGAATCGTGGCCTCCATGACCGCGACCCCGCATCCGGCCCGTCCGGGAGCCTTCGGGCCGGGCGCCTTCCAGCTGGTGCTGCTGCGCAGGATGGCGGACTTCCAGCCCGGCCTCGCGGAGGCGGCCCGGCTGCGGCTGGGGGCCACCCTCGCCGAGCAGCGGGAGGCCAACCGGCGCTGGCAGGCGATGGTCCGCTCCCCCAGGACGCGCGGGGCGCTGGCCCGCTACCGGTCGGTGCTCGGCCCGCCGGAGTCGGCCGAGCGGCGCCGGATCGGGGACCTGGAGTGCGAGGCGCTGCTGTGGCCGGTGCCGCTCTGGCCGGAGCTGCGCTTCGAGGTGCTGGCCGCGCCGGACGGGGCGGTGTGGAACGAGTGGCTGGTGCGGGCCCCGGGCGCGCGGGGGCCCGTGCTGGAGACGGAGGCGGACCTGCGGCCCTGGTCGGCGACGGTGGACGAGGTGGCCCGGGCCTTCGCACCGGCCCGGCCGATGGAGGGCACCGCGCCGACGCGCTGGCGGCTGGCGTTCAGCGCGTCGGGGCGGGCCCTGGTGGCGGAGTTCACGTACGGCCTGCTCCAGCGGGTGCAGGCGGAGGGGGAAGCGGGGGAAGCGGGGGGTCCGGCTCGCCCGGGTCCCGGCTTCAGGACCTGAGGAAGGCGCGGACCCCTGCCGAGGTGACGTCGTCGCCGAGCAGGTCGTTGTGCTTGAGGCAGCCGACCTGGGTGTTCAGGGCCCCGGCGAGCGGGACGCTGCTGTCGGGGTTGACCACCTCGTCGCAGTCCGACCAGAAGGTCGCGTACTTCACCGCGCCCGGGGTCTCGTCGCCGGAGGCGAGGTTCTTCACCACGTAGGAACCCGGGGTCATGTCGCGGCAGGCCTGGTCCCACAGGGCGCAGGCCCAGGCGGTGGAGGTGCCGTGGTTGGGGCCGGCCAGCGAGACCCAGTGGTCCACGGTTGCGGCGCCGCCGCCGTACTTGACGTACCAGCGGCTGACGAGCGAGCCGAAGGAGTGGCCCACTAGGTCCACCCGGGCGGCGCCGGTCTGCCGGCGGACGTCGTCCACGTAGGCGGCGAGTCGGCCGGAGAGCACCTCGTTGACGGACTGGTGGGTGTCGTAGCCGAACGAGAACAGCTCGGAGTCCGCGTACCCGTCGGCCCGCAGGTCCTCGCGCAGGGAACCCCAGACGCCGGGGTCGGCGTTGTATCCGTGGACGAAGACCACCGGATTGCGGCCGGCGGCCGGGGCGGCGGCCTGTGCTGCGGCCGGTCCGGCGGCCTGCCCTGCGGCCTGTGCTGCGGCCGGTCCGGTGGCCGGTCCGGCGGCCGGTCCGGCGGCCTGCCCTGCCGGCGGCCCGGCGACCGCGGCGTGGGCTGGGATGGGCGCGAACAGGGTCAGGCAGAGGGCCAGGAGCGCCAGGCATTTCTGGCGGGGCGTCAGCATCGGGTCCCCTTTACCTTGTTACGCACGGGTAGCGCGGATGGTGCGCGCATGGTGGTGCCTGTCGGTACAGAAATCCACCCCCGTGCAGCACGCCCGCCCCGCACGACACGCCCCGGCCGGAGCATTCCAGCGGGCGATATGACCCATTGACCCGAGAAGATATGAATTGCGACCGGCGTCCGCCGGTCCCCTTCTGTACCAAGCGCTCTCGGGAGGACCTGCCGTGACCGTCAGTCTTGAGCAGTTGCGCCGCTGCCACGTCGCCGTCGACCTGGGAGCCGCGAGGACCCGCGTCTACGTGAAGGGTGCCGGACTGGTCGTCGACGAGCCCAGCGTCGCCGCGGTCAACACCCGCACCGGCGCCCTCATCGCCGTCGGCACCTTCGCCGAACGGATGACGGGCCGCACGCCCGACTACATCCGCGTCGTCCGCCCCGTCTCCGGCGGCACCGTCGTCGACATCGAGATGGCCCAGCGGATGCTGCGTCACCTGCTCGGCGAGAAGCTGCGCCGCGCACTGCGCCGCAAGCCCCGGCTGCGCGCCGCCTGCTGCACCCCGCACGACGCCGACCCGCTGGCCCAGCGCGCGGCCGTGGAGACGATGGTCGGGCTGGGGGCGCGGCGCGTCGAACTGGTCGACACCCTGATCGCGGCGGCCGTCGGCTGCGGCCTTCCCGTGGAGCAGCCGACCGCGACGATGATCATGGTGTGCGGGGCGGCGGCCACCCAGGTGGCGGTGCTCTCCCTCGGCTCGATCGTCACCGCCGAACGGATCCCCGTCGGCGGCGAGGCCATCGACCACGCGGTGGTCCAGCACCTGCGCCACGCCCACGAGCTGATGCTGCCGAGCCAGGCCGTCCGCCCCCTCCAGCTGGCCCTGAGCGGCAACGGCATCACCCCGGACGGCCCCGCCTCCACGCTGATCCACGGCCGCGACGTGGCCACTGGACTGGCCCGCTCCGTCCACGTGGACACCGCCGCCGTGCGGAACGCCATCCACACCCCGCTGACGGCCGTCCTGGACGGCATCGGCAAGGTGCTGCGCGACTGCCCGCCGGACCTGGTCGCGGACCTGACGGACCGGGGGATCATGATGGTGGGAGGCAGCGCCCTGCTGCCGGGGCTGGACCAGATGCTGCGGGACTCCACCGGAATGCCCGTGGCCATCGCGGAACGGCCGGACGTGTGCGCCGTACTGGGTCTCGGCGCGATGCTCGAAGGGAAGATCGCCCCGATGGTCCTCAACCCGCTGGCCGAATGACGCGCAGGCCGGCCGACACCGGGCCGGGTGCGCAGCCGGGGCCCGGGGCCGAGGCCGAGGCCGGGGCCGGGGCCGGGGCCGAGTCCGGGGCCGAGTCCGGGGCCGAGCCCGGGGCGGGCGGGCTGGTGGCCGGCGGGGCGCCGTCCAGCCTGCCGGTGCTGCTGGACGCCGTCCTCAGCGTCGGCTCGGAGCTGGAGCTCCAGGCCACCCTCCAGCACGTCGTGGACTCCGCCGCCGACCTGTGCGGAGCCCGCTACGGCGCGCTCGGGGTCGTCGACCCCGAGCGCGGCCGGCTGACCCAGCTGTTCACCGCCGGGATGAGCGAGGCCGAACGGGCTGCGATCCCCCGACTGCCCGACGGCCGCAGCGGCGTGCTCGGCGTCCTGATCGCCGACCCCCGGCCGCTACGGCTGGACGACCTCACCAAGGACCCCCGCTCGGCCGGCTTCCCGCCCGGGCACCCGCCCATGCGCAGCTTCCTGGGCGTGCCGATCCGGGTCCACACCGAGGTCTTCGGCAACCTCTACCTCACCGAGAAGCGCGGCGGCGCCCCCTTCACGGACGAGGACCTCGCGCTGATGCGGGTGCTGGCCTCGCAGGCCGGGATAGCGATCGGCAACGCCCGCCTGTACGAGACCGCCCGCCGCCGG
This sequence comes from Streptomyces sp. 3211.6, assembly GCF_003634815.1. NCBI lineage: Bacteria > Bacillati > Actinomycetota > Actinomycetes > Kitasatosporales > Streptomycetaceae > Streptomyces > Streptomyces sp. 3211.6. The sequence continues at coordinate 2,733,057 of NZ_RBXC01000001.1, forward strand.
GAGCGCTGGATCGAGGGCGCGGCCGCCGTGACCACCACCCTGCTGGCGGGGCGGCCGGCGGCCGACGCCCTGATGTGCGTGGCCGAACGGGCCCGGCTGCTCGCGGACGCGGCGGCCGGCGTGGTGCTCCAGCCGACGCCGGAGGGCGGCATGGAGATCGTGGCCGCCTCCACGCACGGCGACCCCGGCGACCTGGTCGGCACGACCATCGCCCCGGGTTCTCCGGTGCTGGTGCAACTGCTGGGCGGTGAACCCGTCTTCATAGAGGACTCGGCGACCGACCCCCGGATGACCACGCACGTGCGCAAGCGCTTCGGACCGAGCATGATGCTCCCGCTCCAGAGCGGTGGCCAGCTGATCGGCACCCTCGCCCTGCCCAGGGCGCGGGGCGGACGCCCGTACGACGCCGTGGACCGGCTCCTGGCCTCCCAGTTCGCCTCCCAGGCGGCCCTGGCGCTGGTCCTGGCCGACGCACAGCACGACCGCGAGCAGCTCGCCGTGTACGAGGACCGCGACCGGATCGCGCGCGACCTGCACGACCTGGTCGTACAGCGGCTGTTCGCGACGGAGATGATGCTGGAGAGCACCCGGCGGCGCTCCTCGAACGCCCCCTCGGGCGACGAGGCGGACGTCGGCGACGAGCTGAGCCGGGCGGTGGACGAGCTGGACTCCACCATCCAGGAGGTCCGCACGGCCATCTTCGCCCTCCAGCAACCCCCGACGGACGCCCCGACGACCTTCCGCGGCCGAGTGCTGCGCGAAACCGGCGGAGCCGCCGTCCTGCTCGGCTTCCAGCCGTCGGTGCACTTCGCGGGCGCGGTGGACGCCCTGCTCCCGGACCGCGTGACGGACGCCCTCCTCGCCACCCTCCGCAGCGCCCTGGCGGCGGCCCACCGCCGCAGCGGGGTCACGGCGATCGACGTCGAGGTCGACGCCACCCCCTCCCGGGTCCGCCTTACGGTCTCGGACGACGGCCACACGGAGGCGGGGGCCCGCGGGACGACGGTGACGTGGGAGTCGGGCCTGTAGCCGGCGGCGGGGGCCCGCCATCTCCCCCTCGACGGGCCGGGGCCGGGCGGCGCCTGCCCACCCGCCTCACGGCGGACCCCGCGCGGGCCGGAACGGGCCGGCGGACCGGTACGGGGGAGGGACGGGGTTCCCGCTCGGCGGTCTCAGGGAAGGGTTGGGGCTTTCCCGTCAGTCCCACTGTCCTTCCGGTTCGGGCCGCCCTGTCAAGGGCGCTCCCTTCGGTCGCGTCGCTTCGCGATCGCCTACGGCGACCCTTGACAGCACGACCCGCCCCGGAAAGACAAGGACTGCCGGGAAACCCCCAAAAGGACGGCACGGTCCATCGATGGACATACGCGGGATCAGCGACCAGGCGGGGAGGCCGGGGGCCGCCTCGCCAAGCATCCGGGCCGACCTCCATGCCATCCGGGGCCGCGATCCGCGACAGATCGCTACGCGCTCCTCCCGTCTCAGCGTCTACCAGCCGCCTGGGTCCGCTGCCCGCACCAAAAGCCGACGGAATCGGCATCCGGGGCCAGTGGGCGCGACAAATCGCTACGCGCTCCTCGAATTTCGGCGTCCGGCGGCCATCTTGGGCTGATACCCGCACCAGATGACGAACAGACCGGCCTGCGGACCACCCGGGCGCGACAGATCGCTACGCGCTCCTCGAGTTTCGGCGTCCGGATGCCGTCTTGGGCTGATATCGGCCCCACGGAACAACTGGGCGATTATCCGGGGTGGGCGGATTCAGCCGGGAGGGCTGCTGGCCTGCTCTTCGAGTCGGGCGGTGCCGACGCGGATGAGGGCTCTACCTGTTCTGCTCGGCTGCGCCGCCCGTATTCGACGTGGCCCATGTGATCGAGGACGCCCAGGCGCGTGGCTGGGACGTCTGCCTCGGTCTCAGCCCGACGGCCGCCGAATGGCTGGAGGACAGCCTGGCCGGGCTCGAAGCACTCACGGGCCACCCCGTCCGCTACCGCTACAAGCGCCCGGGCCAGCCCGACGTCTGGCCACCGGCAGACGCCGTCCTCGTGGCCCCGGCCACCACGAACACGATCAACCGCTGGGCCCTGGGCATCACCGACAGCTTCGTCGTCGGCTTCGTCGCCGAAGCCCTCGGCAAGAACATTCCCCTCACGCTGATGCCCTGCGTCAACGCCGCCTACGCCCAACACCCGCAGCTCCCCCTGTCCCTGGAAACGCTACGGACAGCCGGTGTGCACGTCCTGTTCGGCGAGAACGGCTTCCAGCCGAACCCTCCGGGGGAAAAGCGACCGTACCCGTGGGACCTGGCCCTTGACGCCCTCAGCCGATGAAGCCGGACGGTCCATTGGGCGCGTCTGTGAAGCACAGCGACCCAAGACGGCCGCCGGACGCTGAATTCCGAGAAGCGCGTAGCGATCTGACGCGCCCACGGCTCCGGATGGGGCTCTGATTGGCATTTCGTGCGGGTATCCGCCCAAGTCGGGTGGCGGACGCCGGAATTCGAGGAGCGCGTAGCGATCTGCCGCGCCCCTCGGCCCCGGATGCCGATTCCGTCGTCCTTTCCTGCGGGCAGCGGCCCCAGGCGGCTGGTAGACGCTGAGACGGGAGGAGCGCGTAGCGATCTGTCGCGTGGGGGCGGTCCCGATGGCGAGGGATGTCGGCCCGGCTGCCCGGTCCGGCGGCCCCCGGTCTGCCCGGCTGGTCGCTGATCCCGGCGATTGTCCTTCTCCGGTCCGTCCCGTTCCTTTGGGGGTTTCCCGGCAGTCTTCGGCTTTTCGTGGCGGGACGCCCTGTCAAGGGTCGCCGCAGGCGATCGCGAAGCGACGCGACGAAGGAGCGCCCTTGACAGGGCGGCCCGACGCGGAAGGACGATGAGACTGACGGGAAACGCCCAACCCTTCCCTGAGACCGCCCAGCTGGAACCCGGTCATCCCCCGTACCGGTCCGCTGCCCCGTTCCGCCCCGCTCGGATCCCGCCGCGAGGCGGGTGGGCAGCCGCCGGCCCGCCCCCTACCCCTCGCGGGGGCGATGGCGGGCCCCCGCCACGACCCCCCGGCCCCCGCCCCCACCGCCTACGCTGGCCCCGTGACGACCCGTCTCTCGGCCCGTGCCGCCATTGCCGCCCTGACCGACCCCGGGAGCTTCGAGGAGCTGCCCGCGCCCCGGGCGGAGTATCCCGACGATGACGGGCCGCTCGGCTGGGAGGGGTACGACGCCTCGCGGGCCCGGGCCACCGCGCGGACCGGGGAGCGGGAGTCCGTGGTGACCGGTACCGCCCGGGTCGGCGGGTGCGAAGCGGTCGTCGTCTCCTTCGAGTTCGGGTTCCTCGGCGGCAGCCTCGGCCGCCGTACCGGTGACCGGCTGGAGGCCGCGTACGCGCACGCCCGCGAGCGCAGGCTGCCGCTGGTCTCCCTGATCGCCACCGGCGGCTCCCGGATGCAGGAGGGCATGCTCGCGCTGGCGCAGCTCCAGCGGGTGGCCCGCCAGTGCGTGCTGACCCGGGCCGCCGGGCTCCCGCAGATCGCGGTGCTGCGCGATCCCACCACCGGTGGCGGGTGGGCCACGCTCGGGGCGGGGGCCGACGTGGTGCTGGCGCTGCCCGGGGCGCAGGTCGGCTTCGCGGGGTCCCGTGTGCGGCCGGCCGACGCCGATCCGGCGGCCTACACCGCCGAGGGGCAGTACGGCGCCGGGCACGTCGACGCCGTCGTCCCCGCGGCGGAGCTGCCCGGGGCGGTCGGGGACTGGCTGCGGGTGCTGGCCGCGCCCCGGGCCGCCGGGCCGGTCGAGCCCCCGGCAGCGCTGGGCGGCGTCACGCCCCCGCTGACCGGCTGGGACGCCGTCCGGCAGGCCCGGCACCCCGAGCGGCCCCGCGCGCAGGCGTACCTGGACGCGTACTTCGGGCTGCGGCTGCCGTTGCGCGGGGACCGGGCCGGGGCCTTCGACGCCGGGATGCTGTGCGGGTTCGGGCTGCGGGAGGGCCGGGCCGTGGCGTACGCCGCCCAGTGCGGCACCGCCACCCGCCCGGCGGGCTACCGTACGGCCGCCCGCGTGATCCGGCTCGCGGACCGGTTGGGCATCCCGGTGCTCACCCTGGTCGACACCCCGGGCGCGGCCAACGACGCCGCAGCCGAGCACGCCGGCGCCGGCCCGGCCATCGCGGACTGCTTCGCGGCGGTCGCGGCGGCCACCGTCCCGGTGACGACCCTGCTGATCGGCGAGGGCGGCTCGGGCGGGGCGCTCGCCCTGGCGGCGCCGGGGAACACCTGGGTGACCCCGGACAGCTACTTCTCGGTGATCGCCCCCGAGCTGGCGGCGGCCATCCTCAAGCGCCCCGCCGAGGAGGCCCCCGCCACGGCGGACCAGCTGCGCATCCGCCCCCAGGACCTGGTCGACCTCGGCGTGGCCCGGGGCATCGTCGGCCCCAAGGGCGGCGCGTAGGCCGGACCGCGGGGCCTGGGAGACTGACGCCATGGCACATGATCAGGCCGCTGCCGCCAGGATGTCCGACCTCTTCGACCCCGCCCCGGGCCGATGGGGCCTGCGCGGCGATCCCCATGTCTGGCAGGCGCTCCGCGACGCCTGTCCGGTACGGACGTCCCGCCGTCGGCGGAGGCGGTCGCCGGCCTCCTGCGGGCGACGTTCGAAGAGCTCGTGGAGGTCGACCTCTACGGCGACCCGGCGCCGCACGTGTACCGGGAGCGGTACGCCCACGGCGGGATGTCCGGCGGCATGGTCCACCTCGACACGTGGCGGCAGAGGCTGCTCCCGCTGCTCGTGGAGCGTGCCGGCAGGCCGCGGGACCCCCGGACACTGCCGGCCCGCTGACGGCGGGGCCCCCGCCCCGCCCCCTACGCCTGCGGCGACCGCGAGTCGTACCGGGCGAAGGACCGCCACCGTGCGGCCAGCAGCCCCAGGACCACCACGCACGCCAGCCCGCCGCCCGTGACGGCGACCGCCGGGGAGGTCAGGTCGGCGACGGTGCCGGCCAGGAAGTCCCCGAGCCTGGGTCCGCCCGCGACGACCACGATGTACACGCCCTGGAGCCGGCCCCGCATCCCGTCCGGGGTCGCGGCCTGCATCATCGTGGAGCGGAACACCATCGAAATGGTGTCGGCGCATCCGGCCAGCGCCAGGAAGAACAGCCCCAGCCACAGGTTCCGGGTCAGCCCGAACACGGCGATGGCCAGCCCCCACGCCGCGACGGACAGCAGGATCGCCAGACCGTGCCGCCGGATCCGCCCCTGCCAGCCGGAGAACACCCCGCCGAGCAGCGCGCCCACGGCGGGGGCGGCGACCAGCAGGCCGACGGTCTTGGCGTCGCCCCCGTACCAGAGGACGGCGATGGCCGGGAACAGGGCCTTCGGCTGGGCGAAGATCATCGCGGCCATGTCGGAGAAGAAGTTCATCCGGATGTTGGGCCGGGTCCCGAGGAAGCGCAGCCCGTCCAGCACCGAGGCCCGCCCCTTGCGGCCCTCCGGCAGGCCCTCGGGCAGCATCGCGGGCAGCCGCCACATGGCGTACAGGGCGGCGATGAAGGTGACGGCGTCGATCAGGTAGGCCGCCTGGTAGCCCCACCAGCCGACGATCAGGCCGCCCAGCACCGGGCCCAGCATGGTCCCGGAGGTCATGGTGACGGAGCTGAGCGCGTTCGCGGCGGGCAGCTGCTCGGGCGGCAGCAGCTTGGGGATCATGGCCGAACGGGCCGGCCCGTTCAGCGCCCCGCAGACCGACTGGAGGGCGACGACCGTGTAGAGCAGCCAGACCTGGTGGTAGCCGAGCAGTGCCGCGGCGGCCAGGCCGGAGGACAGGACGGTGAGCCCGGTCTGGCTGCGCAGGCCGAGCTTGCGCCGGTCCACGGAGTCGGCGATGGCGCCGCCGTACAGGCCGAAGACGACCAGCGGGACGAGCGAGAAGAGACCGACGAGGCCGACGGAGAAGCTGGAGCCGGTGATCTCGTAGACCTGGAGCGAGATCGCCAGGGCGGTCATGGCCTGGCCCATCCAGGAGATGGTGCCGCCCACCCACAGCCGTCTGTAGTGGGCGGAGGTGCGCAGCGGGGTCAGGTCGGCGAAGATGCGTCGCTTCGGTCGGGGCGGTGAGGCAATACCAGTCACACGGGATGGTAACCAGCGCGGTCTAGGGCGCCTCTGGAGCCGGGGACGCGTTCGTGCGGGCATCACACACGCGCAACGTGCGACCCACCCGGACCGGGGGTTTCAGGGCGGGATCGGTCTTGCCGCTAACTCGCCATTATCACCCGACATTTGACCGGATCGGCGTTGCCTCCTGCCCGCCTGTTCGGCTCATGATGAAAGACTCGTATGTCCAGGGAGGCGTAGTGATCGATCCTGGCAACAGCACCACGAGCACCAGTGACACCGGCCCCGCGGGCCACGGCCTGCGCGCCGCGAGCGGTGTCACCACCCCCCTCACGGTCGGGGTCGAGGAGGAGTTCCTGCTCGTCGACGACCGCACGTTGCGGGTGGTCCCGGCCGCGCCGCGCGTCCTGGCCACCGCCGGCGGGCTGCCCCAGCAGCTGCACCCCGAGGGGACCCGGTACCAGGTGGAGATCTCCACCCCGGTCGCCGACTCGGCGATCACCCTGCGCGAGGAGCTCGCCGCCCTGCGGCGGACCCTCGCGGCGGCGGCCCGCGAGCACGGCTGCCGGCTGCTGGCCGCCCCCTCGCCCGTCGTGGCCGTCGAAGGACCGCTGCACCTGACCGACGACGAGCCGCGCCAGCGCGAGCAGCACCGCCGGTTCGGCGCGCTGACCGACACCCTGGTCAGCTGCGGCCGCCACATCCACATCGGCACCCTCGACGTGGACACGGCGGTGGCGGTGTCCAACCGGGTCCGCCCCTGGCTGCCCACGCTGATCGCGCTGGCGGCCAACTCCCCCTTCTGGGGCGGCCGCGACACCGGCCACTCCAGCTGGCGGGCGATGGCCTGGTCGGGCTGGCCCTCGGCGGGCCTGCCCCCGCACTTCCCGTCCACGGCCCACTTCCGGCGCTCGGTGCAGACCCTGCTCGGCTCCGGGGCGGCCCTGGACACCAAGATGGTCTACTGGGACCTCCGCCCTTCCGGGAACTGGCCCACGCTCGAGATCCGGGCGCCCGACATGTCCCCGGACATCGACACGGCCGTGCTCCAGGCCGAGCTGGGCCGCGCCCTGGTCTCCTCGGCGCTGCGCGACATCGCGGAGCAGCGGCCCGACCGTCCGCTACGGGACGACGTGCTGCGGCTCGCGCGGTGGCGGGCGGCGCACGACGGCCTGGAGGGCTTCGGCCTGGACCCGTACACGGGTGCCGAGCTCCCGGCGGCCGACCTGGCGGAGGCCCTGCTCGACCTGGTCGCCCCGGACCTGGCCGCCGCCGGCGACCTGGACCACGCGGCACGGACCCTGGGCGGGCTGCTGCGCGACGGCTCGGGCGCGGCCCGGCAGCGGGCGGCCTTCGCGCGCCGCCAGGACCTGACGGACGTGCTGCGCCACCTGGTGGAGGAGACCGAGAAGGCCTGACCGGCCCCAGCCGGGGATCCGGGGCCGCAGGTGCCGGCGCGCGCCTGCGGCCCCTTGGAACGGGCGCGAACGCCCCCGGCCACTTCGCGTGGGACCTGGGGCAGTCACACCCGCCTCACACCCTCATGACTGCGCGGCGGTGCACGTGTGGAATCCGCGCTGGTACCAGAGGAGGGGATCGCCCAGGTCGGCCGGATCCCCGGACCCGGCCTCCACCACCGCCCCGACCAGCAGGTCGTGGTCACCCACCGGGATGACGTCGGTCGTGACGCACCGGTAGCGGGCATGCGCATCCGGCAGGCACGGCAGCTCCGAACCCGGCCAAGGCCTGAAGTCACCAGCCGCAAAACGGTCCACGCCGTGAGTGGCAAACCGGGTGGCCACCTCGCGGTGCCGGCTGCCGAGGACGTTCACCACGAACTCGGGTGCCGCGATCAGCGCCTCGTGGCAGCTCGACGTCCGCGAGATACCCACCGTCAGCAGGGGCGGCTCCAGGGAGGCCGAGCTCACCGAGCTGGCGGTGAACCCCCACGGGCGGCCCGTCTCGTCCCGCACCGTGACGATGGTGATCGGCGCCGCCAGCTGGGACATGGCCTCCCGGAACGCGGGCCCGTCGAGCAACGGGCCCGCGTACGAGGTCACCGCCTGCGCAGTCACGACCGTCCCGCGGCTGCCGCCTGGGCCGCCTCCTTGGCCTGAGCGGCGAAGTCGTCCTTACGTTCGGCGACCCACCGCTGCGAGGCGCGCAGACCCTCGAGAGAACCGTTGAAGTGCGGTACGACGTAGCGGGCCAGCAGTTCGAAGCTGTGCTTGACCTGCTCCCGGGTGGCCCAGTCATGGGTGTTGACCAGAAGGGTGCCGAAGCCGCCGCTCTCGTCCAGCAGCCGCTGGATGGCCTCGATGGCGTCCTCGACCGTGCCGATGATCACGGTCTGCTGCTCGGCGCACTCGTCGATCTCCCGGCCTTCCTGAAGGGTGGCAGGAGCCCCGAAGGTGTCCCGCACGTACTCCCGGTACCAGCGGCTCATCCCAGGCCTCACCTGGGCAAAGGCCTCCTCGCGGGTCTCGGCGAGGTGGATGCAGATGGCGACGCGCCACTTCGAGCGGTCCACCGTCTTGCCATTCTTGGCGGCCTCGTCCTCAGCCGCCTCCCACAGGTTGGCCAGGGGCAGGTCGGGCATTCCGGGCCGGCCGGCGAACGTGAGGGAGCCGAGGCCGTGCTGCCCCGCGAGGCGCATGCCCCGCTCGGAGCCGGCGCTCGCCACGCACATGTCGAAGCAGGGCTTGGTGTAAGGGCGGAGCTGGAGCATCGCGTCGCGCAGTTCGAACCAGTCGGTCTTGCGGGTGACCGGCTCCATTCCGGTCAGCAGGGGGACCAGGGCGTCGACGGCCTCGGCCATCATGCGGCGCTGGTCACCCACCGAGATACCGAGCATGTGGGCGTCGGCGGGTGCGACACCCGCACCCATGCCGAAGATCACCCGGCCGCGGCTCTGGTGGTCGAGCTGCACCATCCGCTCCGCGACCGTGAGCGGGTGGTGGTACGGAAGGCTGACCACACCGGTGCCCAGCTTGATGGTCCGCGTGCGCTCGGCGGCCGCAGCCAGGAACAGCTCCGGAGAAGCGATCTGCGACCAGCCTCCGGAGTGGTGCTCACCCACCCAGACCTCGTCGAGACCGAGCACGTCCAGCCACTCGATCAGGTCGAGGTTGCGCCAGAAGACCGTGGTGGGCTCCTCGCCGAGGCCGTGGAAAGGGGCCATGAACGCGCCGAATTTGAGACTCATGGTGTCGTCTTCCTTCGTGTGTGCCGGGCGTGTTGTCGCCGGGTGTTCTTCGTGGTCGGGGTTCATCGGGTGGGGACGGATGGCGGCTTCTCCTCCAGGGCGGTGCGCAGTTCGGCGGCCAGGGTGGCCAAGTGGGGGCGGCGCATCGCGGTGTAGTGGTCGCCCGGGACGTCGCGGATCACTGATCCTGCACCCGGGCACAGGGCCAGCCACTGCCCGGCGGTCTCGGTGGAGGCGCCGCCGTCGGCTGCTCTGAGGAACACGACCCGGCCTTCGTAGGGACGCGGCTCGTGCGTCACCAGCGCGCGGGAGTTGGCGCAGAACCGGCTGACGATCCCGCCGAGGGTGCGGACGTCGATGTCCGGGGGCAGCACGCCGGCGCGTACCGCCTCCGTGTGCAGGGCCTCCAGCGGCGAGCGTCCCCCGTCGCCGCGGAACAGGTCCCCGTCCGGTGTCCAGTCCTGGTCGGCGAGGCCTGCCAGGTCGCGGGCGAACCACGCGAGGAGTGCGGACTCCTCCACGAGCGTGTCGTGCGGGCCGGGCGGCTCCAGCAGGTCGATCACCGCCACGAGTTCGACGTCCCGTCCGGCCTCGGTCAGCAGCCGGGCCAGCTCCAGGGCGATGACACCGCCCATGGACCAGCCGCCCAGGCGCAGAGGCCCTTCGGGCGCCGCACCGGTGACGGACCGGGCGTAATGGACCGCCAGTTCCTGGATGCTCTCCAGCGGCACACCATCGTCGGTGTCGGGCACCTGGAGGCCGTAGAAGGGCTGGTCGGAGTCAAGGAGCGAGGCCAGTTCGGCGTAGCACAGGACGTCGCCGCCGACCGGGTGGACGAAGAACAGCGGCGGTCGGCCGCCTTCGGGCCGGATCGGTACGAGGGCGGAGCGCCGGGTGTCGGCGTCCCCGTCACGCAGGGCTTCCGCGAGCTGCTCGATCGTGGGGTGGGCGAAGAGCGTGGACAGGGGCAGCGCATGGCCGAACACGTCATGGATGCGCGCCATCACGCGCACGGCGAGCAGGGAGTCGCCGCCGAGGTCGAAGAAGTTCGCGGTCACGCCGATGGGCCGCGTCTCGAAGAACTCCTCCCAGATCGCTGCGAGCCTCCTCTCCGTCCCGTTGCGCGGCACCACCGCTCCGGGCCCGTCCGTGAGGCCCTCGTCGGGTGCGGGCAGCGCGGCCCGGTCCACCTTGCCGTTGGCACTGAGCGGCAGCTCGTCGAGGACGAGGATGCGCTGCGGGACAAGGTAGTCGGGCAGTTCCCGCCGCAGGGCGTCCTCCAGGCCGGCGGCTTCCAGCGTGTGGCCGTCGTCGGCCACGGCGTAACCGATCAGGCGCTTGCCCTCGTGGCGTGCGCCGAGGGCGGTGACGGCAGCAGCCCGGACGCCGGGCCTCCGCAGCAGAGCGGCCTCGATCTCGCCCAGCTCGATCCGGTAGCCCTGGACCTTGACCTGGAAGTCCTCGCGGCCCAGGAACTCGATCGTGCCGTCGGGCAGGTAGCGTCCGAGGTCGCCGGTGCGGTACAGCCGCTCTCCGGTCGCAGGGTGGCGCACGAACGCGGCCCGGGTCTTCGCATCGTCACCCAGGTAGCCGCGGGCGAGCCCGGTGCCGGCGATGTACAGCTGGCCCGGTACCCAGGCCGGGCAGGGCTGGAAGGCCTCGTTCAGGACGTGGAAGCGCTGGTTGAGCATGGGCGTGCCGTACGGGATGCTCGGCCAGGCCGGATCGACCTCGCCGATCGGATAGAGGATCGACCAGATGGAGGCCTCGGTGGCCCCGCCGAGGCTCCAGATCGCGGCGTCCGGGGCGATCCGGCGGATCCGGTCGGGCAGGGTGACCGGGATCCAGTCGCCGCTCATCATGACGGTCCGCAGCGGTACGTCGGCGGCGGACGCGAGCACGTGCTCGGTGAACATCTCCATCAGCGTGGGCACGGTGTTCCACACGGTGACGTGGTGCTCGGCGACCAGCTCCGCCCAGCGTGCGGGCTCCCGGTGGGCAGAGGGCTCGGGCAGGACGACCACGCCGCCCGCGCCGAGGAGCCCGAACACGTCGTACACCGACAGGTCGAAGTTGAGCGCCGACAGGGCGAGCACCCGGTCGTCGGCAGTGACGCCGAAGCGGTCGTTGACGTCGCGGACGGTGTTCAGGGCGCTGCCATGCTCGATCATCACGCCCTTGGGCTGACCCGTTGACCCGGACGTGTAGATCACATACGCCAGTTCGTCCGGCGTGGTGCCCGCCGGGGGAAGTGGTTCGGTTCCGTGAGCATCCGCGTCGGGCCCGTCGACACTGAGGACGGCCATGCCCTCGGGCCAGGCGGTCACCTCGTGCACCCGCGACTGGGTCAGCACCAGGGAAACTCCGGCCCCGGCGAGGAGCAGCCGGAGCCGCTCCGCGGGCACGCCCGCGTCGATGGGTACGTAAGCGGCACCGGACTTGAGGACGCCGAAGCAGGCCGCGATCTGCTCCCATCCCTTCTCCATCACGATCGCTACGAGCGTCCCGGACCCGGCGCCCCGCTCGCGCAGCCAGCGGTCGAGCCGGTTGGACAGGCCGTCCAGTTCACCGTAGGTGAGGGTGCGTCCGGGTGCGATGACCGCCGGCCGATCGGGCTGCTCTCCCGCGCGGGCGACGAAGCCGTCATGGAGCAGGCCTTCGGGTACCGGGGCGGCTGTGGCGTTGACCGCCTCCCGCGTGCGCAGGTCGGTCTCGGGGGCGAGGACGGGTGAGGGACGGCCCCACGCGTTCTCGTCGTCGCACAGCTCGTTCAGCACGCCGACGTATGCGGTGAACATGGCGTCGGCCATCCCGGGCGGGAAGAGTTCGTCCACGGAGTCCCAGTTGACGGTGAGGCCGCCCGCGTCCTCCAGAACCTGGTGGTCCAGCCATACCTGGGGGGTGCGCACCGAGCTCCACCGCTCTTCGCCGCTCTCCCCCATCGAGACGATGGGGTGGGACAGGCTGGTGGCGGCGCCGGGGTTCTCCTTCGCCCCGAAATTGACGGTGCTGGCGAAGACGATGGGCATGGTGGCGGGGGCGGAGTTGCGCTGGGACCGGTTCAGCTCGCGGAGCACCCGCACACCGCTGACCTGACTGTTCTCCAGGTCGCTCCAGAGCTGCTTCTGCAGTCTTCCGGCCCGGACGCGGAAGCCGTCGGTCGCCGTGCTGTCCACTTCCAGGAGGGTGGTGGCGGTGAAGTTGCCGACGATTCCGGCGACCTGCGGATGGAGGGGCTGGCGGTTGAAGAACAGGATGTTCAACGTGAACCGGCTGGACTTGCTCCATGCCGCGATGACCTGCGCATAGGCCGTGCACACGGCGGCCGAGGGGGTGACCCCGGCTGCGGCGGCGCGTTCCTTGAACCGGGTCCATGCCTCCGCGTCGAGACGTGCCGCACGGTGGGTGAACTCCGGGCGCGCCAGCGACGCGGGGTTCTTCGCGAGCGGCAGTTCTGGGGCGGGCGGCAACGTCTTGATGCGGTCGCGCCAGTAATCGAGCGCTCGGCGGAACCGGGGGGTGTCCTCCAGCTCGCGGCTGGCGAGGACGTAGTCCCGGAAGGTGACGGGCAGTTCGGCCAGTTCGGCTCCGTCGCCGTGGTAGGCCCGCGCCCACTCGTCGAACACGACGCCGGTGCTCCACGCGTCCATGACCAGGGCGTCCATGCCGAGGTGCAAGCGGGTGGTGTGCTCGTCGAGCAGGGTGGCTCTGATGTCGAACATCGGCCAGCTGGCCGCGTCCAGCACCTGGTGCTTCATCTCCTCGTGCACGGCGTCGAGATGGGAGCGGCGCGCTTCCTCGCCGCGACCGCGCAGGTCGACGCTGCGTATGTCGTACGCCGGCACGTGGGGCAGTACCCGCTGGAGGCCGTCGGGGGTGACCACCGCGCGCAGCATGTCGTGGCGGGCGACCACGGTGTTCCACGCTTCGGCGACGCGCGACAGGTCGACGCCGACGAGGTCGACCTCCAGATAGAAGTAGGTGGAGATACGGCCGAGCGGCAGGGCGTCGGAGCGGCCGACGAGGTATGCCTGCTGGAGGTCGGTCAGGCCGAAGGGGTCATGGCGGCCGACGGGGTCGTGCACGAGGAGCGGTAGGGGCTCCTCCTTCTCGGGCAGCGGTGCCTGGGCGGTCTCGGCCGCCGACGGCGTGTCCCCTGGAGCGGGGGCGGTCAGGTCCAGCATCGGCAGGATGTGCTCCCCCAGCCCTGCGATGCTGCTGCCGTCGAGGAAGGCCACCAGCGGAAGGGTGACACCCAGCTCGGCCGAGAGCGCGTCCTTGAGTTCGAGGGCCATCAGCGAGTCCAGGCCCAGGTTCTGCAGCGGTTCGTAGGGGTCGAGCGCGGTGGCATCGGTGCGCAGAGCCCTGGCCACGGCCCTCAGCAGCAGGGCGCGGAGTGCGGCGGGACGCTCCACGGCGCCGGCCCGGTCGATCTCATCGAGGCCGGAGGTCGCGGCGGGCAACGGGGCCGCGACCGGCAGGGCGGCGGCGACGGGCAGTGCAGCGGCGACGGGCTCCGCCCCGCGCGCCCTCGCGGAGTCTCGCAGCACGGTGGAGCGCACGGCGCGCTTGGCGTAGACCCCGGTCGCCTCGACCACGCTTCCGCCGTCGGCGTCCGTGACCCGTACGTCGGCGATGAGCATGGCGGAGGGATCAGAGGCGGGTGAAAGGGTTGCGTGGCAGTACAGCGGTCCCGGCCCTGTCTGCTCGTGGAAGACGAAGCGGTCGATGCCGACCAGGGCGTACACGGCATCGGCGGGGCTGTCGGCGGGCAGGCAGGCGAACAGCGTCTGGAACAGCGCGTCCGTCAGGCCGGGGTGCAGCAGGTAGCGGTCGGTCTCGCCCGCCTCCGGCAGCCTCATGCGCGCCACGGCCTCGCCGTCGGCGCTCCACACCCGGTCGATCCACTGGGCGGCCGGCCCCAGGTAGAGCTTGCGCCGCCACAGCCGCTGGTAGAAGTCGCGACCCGACAGCTCGGTGCCGAGCCGGCGGCGGGTTTCCTCCTCGTGTGCGGTGGCGGAGCGGGGCGCGGCCAGAGCCGGTTCGCGACGCACCGTGCCACGGGAGTGCAACACCCATTCCCCGGTCTCGTCACCCCCCGGTGCGGCGGCGAAGTAGCGGAAGGCCGCGCCCTCTCCCGCGTCGGGATCGAGAACGAGCTGGACGGGGCGGGGCACGCCCGGGTCCAGGACGAGGCTCTGGAGGACGAGCAGCCCCTCGACCACCAGGGCGCCGGGGCCTCGCAGCTGCCGGGCGGCCGTGAAGACGGAGTCGAGGTAGACGCCGACGTTGACGACGGGCAGGCCGTCCATCACACAGTCGCCCAGACAGCCGTGCTGGTCGGGGTCGAGCAGCGACGCGTACTGGATGGTGTCGAGCGGTGAGGGGACCCGACGGCCCAGCAGACTTCCGTCGGCGGGGAGGGCCCGGGCCCCGTGAGCCGGCGGGGCGGCAGGAGCGGCCGGCGGCAGGGCACTCGGGCGGAACCAGTGGCGCTCGCGCTGGAAGGGGTAGAACGGCACGTCCGCGCGGCGGCGTCCGCGTCCCTCTTCGTACCCCGGCCAGTTGATGGCGAAGCCCTCGGCGTAGAGGCCGCCCAGGCTCTCCAGGAGGACGGCCGTGTCGTCCTGCCCACGCCTCAGCGACGGCAGGAACCGGGCGGCTGGTGTCTCGTCCCCGGACGTGGACCCGGCGGCCGGGGCGAACCGCTTCGCCATGCCCAGCAGGGTGGGGGCCGGCCCCATCTCGAGGAACGTCCGGTGGCCCTGCTCGTACAGGGCCGTCATCCCGTCGTGGAAGCGAACCGTCCGGCGGGCGTGCTCGCGCAGGTAGCGGGCGGTCACCGGCTCGGTCAGGATCGCGCCGGTGACATTGGAGATCACGGGGATGCGGGGTGCCGCGAACGTGACGCGGGCGGCCTCCTCCTCGAATGCGTCGAGCATCGGGTCCATCAGCGGGGAGTGGAAGGCCCGGGTGGTGGCCACCGGCTTGTTGCGCACGCTCTGCCGTCCCAGAGCCGCGACCAGCTCCTCGACCGCCTCCCGGGCGCCGGAGACGACCACGCTCTCGGGCCCGTTCACGGCAGCGAGCGACACCCGTCCTCCGCATGCGGCCAACGCTCCGGCGACGCGTTCCTCGGAAGCGAAGACGGCGGCCATGGCAGCCGGATCGGCGAGCTCCTGCATGAGCCGGCCCCTCACGGCGGCGAGCCTCAGTCCGTCCTCCGGCGTAAGCACGCCGGCCACGCACAGGGCCACCAGCTCGCCCACGCTGTGCCCCAGCACGGCGGCGGGCTCGACGCCCCAGGAGCGCCACAGCTCGGCCAGCGCGTACTCGACGGCGAACAGCGCGGGCTGGGTGTAGCGGGTCTCGTGGATCAGCCCCTCGTCGCCGGGTGCGGGATCGAGGATCTCGGTGAGGGGGCGGCCCAGCAGCGGGCGCAGTACCTCGTCGCAGGCGTTGATCCGGTCACGGAAAACGGGTTCGGTGGCGTAGAGGCCGCGGGCCATCCCGGGGTACTGGGCGCCCTGTCCGGTGAACAGGAACACCGCCTCCGGGCGGGCTCCGGTCCTCGCGTGCCCGATGTTCACCCCGGGCGGCGCCACCGCGCCATCCGTTGCCGCGAGGGTTTCGGCGATGCGTTCGCGCAGCTGGGCGGGAGTCGCTCCGGTCACCGCCAGACGGTGGGGGAAGTGGAAGCGGCCGGTGGCGGCACTGAAGCAGATGTCGGCCAGTTCGCCGTCCGGGGCTGCGGCAAGCCTGTCCAGGTAGCGGGCGGCGAGCGCGGTGAGCGCGGCAGGGGTCTTCGCCGACAGCGCCAGTAGGTGAACGGGTCGTTCCGAGGCGGCCGACGGCGTCCGAGGGGCGTCCGGGGCCTGCTCCAGCAGGACGTGGGCGTTGGTGCCGCTCGCCCCGAATGAGCTGACCCCGGCGAGCCGCGGCTCGTCGTGTGCGGGCCAGGCTGTGGGCTCCGTCGGAACGGCCACCTCCAGGTCCTCGATGCCGATCTCCGGGTTGATCTCGGTCAGGTGCAGATGGGGCGGGATCTCCCCCTGCCGCATGGCCAGGACCGTTTTGATCAGTCCGGCGATGCCCGCTGCCGGCTCCAGGTGCCCCACGTTGGTCTTGACGGAGCCGACCAGCAGCGCCCCGCGGCCGTCCCGCTCGCCCAGCACGGCGGCGAGGGAGCGCAGCTCGATGGGGTCGCCGAGGGGAGTTCCGGTGCCGTGCGCCTCGACGTAGTCCACGCGCGACGGGGGAAGGCCCGCAGCGGAGAGTGCCCGGCGGACGACGTCCTGCTGGGCCGCCGGGTTGGGCACCGTGAGCCCGCTGCTGCGCCCGTCGTGGTTGACGGCGGAGCCGCGGATCACTGCGAGCACCCGGTCGCCGGCCGCGAGGGCGTCGGAGAGGCGCTTGAGCACGATCACGCCGCAGCCCTCGCCGCGGGCGTAACCGTCCGCTGCCTTGTCGAAGGTCTTGCACGCTCCGTCGGGGGACAGCGCGTGCGTCTTGCCGAGGACGACGAACGACTCGGGCGACAGCAGCACGTTGACGCCGCCGGCCAGCGCCGTCGTGCAGTCCCCGGCCCGCAGGCTCTGGCAGGCGAGGTGCACGCCGACCAGCGACGACGAGCAAGAGGTGTCCACGGACAGGCTGGGGCCGGTCAGGCCGAGCCAGTACGAGAGCCGTCCGGCGCCGAAAGTGGAGGCGTTGCTGGTGGCGTAGTAGGCCTCCAGATCGGCCGGGGAGACCTGCTGGATCTGCACCTGGGCGTAATCGTGGTTGGTGACGCCGAGGAAGACTCCGGTGCGGGTGCCGGTGAGCCGCTCGTTGGCGATGCCGGCGTCCTCCAGGGCCTCCCAGCCGACCTCGAGGAGGAGCCGCTGCTGTGGGTCGAGTGACTCCGCCTCGCGGCGGGAGATCCCGAAGAACGCGGCGTCGAACCCGTCGATGTCGTCCAGGAACCCGCCCTTGCGGGTGTACGACGTTCCGGGGGTCTCACCCGTAGCGTCGTAATAGCGATCCACGTCCCAGCGCGAGGCGGGCACGTCGGTGATGCCGTCACCGCCGCGTCGCAGGAACTCCCAGAAGGAAGCGGGGGTTTCGACACCGCCGGGCATCCGGCAGGCCATGCCCACGATGGCGATCGGCTCGCTGCCGGTGCGCCGGGCCGATTCCAGCTCGGCACGCAGCCGGCGTATCTGAAGAACGCTCTGCGCGAGGACCTGACGCTGGTCGTGGTCGGTGGTCTCGGTCATTCGGAACTCCCTGCGGCACGGTCTGCAGCGCGGATCTCGTCGGCGAGGATGGCCAGGAGCTCCTGCTCGGTCAGGCCTTCCACATCGTGGTCGTGGGCGTTGTCGGCGGGTGCGGCGTACGGGGCGGCTTCGGTGTCGTACGGGGTAGGCGGGACCTCGGCGGCAGGCGTTTCGTCCAGGTCCGGGCCGACGAGGGCCGTGAGGTGGGTGGAGAGCCCCTCCACGGTGGGGTGCTCGAACATCACGGCCGTCGTCAGTGCCAGGCCGAGGGCGTTCTCCAGCCGTTTGCGGACCTGGGTGGCCAGGAGCGAGTCCATGCCCATCTGGAAGAAGCCGGTCTGCGGGTCGATGCGCGAGACGTGGAAGCCGAGCACGTCGGCGACGGTTCCCACGACGAGGCGGTAGACGTCGGCGGGCGCGGTCACGGGCTCCGGAGCACGGTCCGCCGGACCGGACACGGGTACCGGCTCGGGCTCCGGTCGCGGCTCGGCTGCCCGCGCGGAGCCGGGCTCGGTGCCGGGTTCAGCGGGTGTACGGAACCAGAAGCTCTCGTGCTGCCAGGCGTAGGCGGGCAGCGGCACCGCCGGTGCGGGGCCGTCGAACAGATGGTCCAGCGGTACGGCGAGTCCGTTCGCGTGGAGGGCGCCGAGGCCCTCCAGCAGGGCTTGTGCCTCCGGCTCTGCACGCCTCATGGAAGGCAGGGCCAGGCCTTCGCGTCCCGACCGCTCCAGGGCCTGCTCGACAGCGGACAGCAGCAACGGGTGCGGGCTCAGCTCGACGAACACGCCATTGTCCTGCTCCACGAGGTCCTGCATCCCCTGCCAGAACAGCACGGGCTCGCGGAGGTTGCGGTACCAGTACGCGGCGTCGAACTCCGACCCGTCCGTCAGCTTCCCGGCGACGGTGGAGAAGATGGGGACGGCCGACGGCTTCGGTGCCAGTCCGGCCAGCCCCTCCAGCAGGTCCTCCCGCAGCCGGTCCACCTGCGGGCCGTGCCCGGCCACGGTGTTCTTCATCGACCGGCAGAAGACATTGCGTTCGCGCAGCGTCGTCGCGAGCGTCTCCAGCGTCTCGGTGTCACCGGACAGCACCGTCGAGGTGGGGCTGTTGGACACGGCCACCGCCACGCGTTCGCGACAGCCGTCAAGGAGCGCGTCGGCCTCGTCCATCGGCAGGCCCACCACCAGCAGGCTGCCGGAGCCGTGCAGCCGGCCGAGCAGTCCGCTGCGCACGTGGATCACTCGGGCCGCATCCTCCAGCGTGAGGGCTCCCGCGACATGCGCGGCGGCGATCTCACCGGTGCTGTGACCGACGACGACGTCCGGTTCGACGCCGAAGGAGCGCCAGCGCGCGGCGAGGGCGACGGCGACGGTGAACAGGGCGGGTTGGATGATCTCCAGGTCCGTGGTCAGCGTGTCGGTGTCGGTCCGGTGGATCTCATCGATGACGGACCGCCCCAGGAGCCGCCGGAAGGTCTCGTCGCACTCCTCTGCGGCGGAGCGGAAGACGGCGCAGTCACGCATCAGCTCACGTCCCATGCCGAGGCGCTGGGAGCCGTGCCCGGCGAAGACGAAGGCGGTTCCGCGGCCGAGGGGACGGGTCGTGCGTCCGATGACGCCCCCGGTGAACTCATTGCCGTCGAGCCAGGCGGTGAGCCGGTCGGCGGCCTGTGCGTGGGAGTCGGCGACGACTACGCAGCGGTGCGGGTGCTGCGTCCTGCGCACGGCGGCGGCGTGGGCCAGGGCGGGGAACGGCACGGTCTGCCCCGCCGGTGAGCGCAGGTGCTCGCGGTAGGCGGCGGCCATCGGCGCGAGCGCGTCGGCGGTGCGCGCGGTGATCGTCAGCAGGCGCAGACCGCCTTGGCTTCCGCTGCCGGGCTCTGCATCGTGGCCTGCGGCCACGGCCGCGGGCGCGGGCCCGAGGACGACATGCGCGTTGGTGCCCCCGGCGCCGAAGGCGCTCACTGCGGCGTGCCGCCGGTCGTCGGACACCTTCCACGGCTGCGGCTCGGTCGGGACGAACAGCCGGCTGCCGTCGAGGGAGATGTGCGGGTTGAGCGCTTCGAGGTGCAGGTTGGGCGCGATGGCACGGTGGTGGATGCTCAGGGCGGCCTTCAGGAGGCCTGCGATGCCGGAACCCGCCTCCAGATGACCGATGTTGGTCTTCACGGAACCGAGGGCGCAGGCGTCCTGGCCCTCGACGCCCTCACCACTGCCCCCGGCACCCGGCCGGCCGTAGACCTCGTTGAGCGCCTCGACCTCGATCGGGTCCCCGAGCGCCGTTCCCGTCCCGTGCGCTTCGAGGAGCGTGACCTGGGAGGGCTCAAGGCGGGCGGCGCGCAGAGCAGAGGATATGACCTCGCGCTGGGAGACGCCGTTGGGGGCGGTCAGTCCGTTGGTCAGCCCGTCCTGGTTGACGGCGGAGCCTCGGACGACGGCCCAGATCCTGTCCCCCGCCGCGAGCGCGTCGGACAGCCGCTTGAGGACAACGACCCCGACGCCTTCGCCGCGCACGTAGCCGTCGGCGCGGGAGTCGAAGGTCTTGCAGCGGCCGTCCGGGGCGAGCGCGCCGATCTTGGCGAAGCCCACCATCGGCATCGGCGACAGGACCAGGTTCAGCCCGCCGACCACGGCGGTCTCGCACTCCTGGCCACGCAGGCTCTGCGCGGCCAGGTGCAGGGCCACCAGGGAGGACGAGCAGGCCGTGTCCACGACGAGGCTGGGACCCCGCAGGTCGAAGAGGTACGACAGACGGTTGGGTATCAGGGAGTTCGCCCCGCCCGCAGAGGTGTACGTGTCGATCCCCTGGGGCCGCTGGAACTGCATCTGGAGGTAGTCGGAGGAGTTGGCCCCGACGAACACGCCGGTGTTGCTGCCCTGGACGGCCTCACGCGTCAGCCCTGCGTCCTCCCACGCCTCCCAGGCGACCTCCAGGAAGATCCGCTGCTGCGGGTCCATCTGGGCGGCCTCGCGCGGGGATATTCCGAAGAAGTACGGGTCGAAGCGGTCCACGCCGTCAATGAAGCCCCCGTGCCGCGCGTACATCCGCCCGGGGGCGTCCGGGTCGGGATCGTAGTACGCGGCCTGGTCCCAACGGGTGGGCGGAACCTCGGTGATGGCGTCCGTTCCGCTCTCCAGGAGCCGCCACAGAGCGTCGGGGGAGTTCGCGCCGCCCGGGAACCGGCACCCCATGCCGATGATCGCGATGCCCTCACGCTTGGCGTTCTCCAGCGAGTCGACCTTCCTGCGCAGGTCACGGACTGCTGCGAGGGCCCTGGTCAGCGTGGACCCGGCGGCAGCCGCGGGGTCCGGTGTGCTGGGGCTGCTCATGTCAGAGGTTCTCCATCCGTCGGGTGAGCTCGTCGAGCTCGCGCTGCAGAAGTTCTTCGGCGGAGGCGCCGTCCTGGCTGCTGGCCGCCTCGCGCGCCTCCGGCACCGGATCCGACCCCGGCTCCGGCTCCGGCTCCGGCCCTGGATCGGCACGATCCTCGACGAGGGGAAGCGCCATGTTCCGGGCGAGGAACGGCGCCATCTCGCGCACGGTGGGGTAGTTCCAGATCAAGGTGGCCGACAGCCGTACGCCCAGCTCGCGCTCCAGGCGGTTGCGCAGCTCCAGGGACATCACCGAGTCGATGCCGATGGAACGCAGCGGAACGTCGACGTCCACACGGGAGACCGACAGCCTGACGACGTGGGAGACGCTTTCCCGGATCACCGCCTCAAGGGCCGCGAGACGCTCCGGGCCGGCGGGCACGGACAGCAGGGAGGCCCGGACCCGGCTCGCGGAGGCGTGCTCAACGGATGGGCCGGCGCCCGCTTCCGGGGCGTCGGCCGGGGCAGCGGCCTCGGCGGCCCCCAGTCCGAGGGGCAGCCGGTCCCGTCCGACCACGCTCAGGCCGGTCACCTCCACGAGGAGGCGGCCGTCCGGTCCGAACACGGTCACGTCGACCTCGTGGCGCCGCGTTTCCTCGTCCCAGGCGCGCACCACCGCGTGCGCCCAGGCGTCGGGGCCCGGCCGGGAGTGCACGACCACGCCTCGTATGCCCGTGCTCAGGAGCGGGTGCTCCTCCCCCGCGCCCCACTTGGGGCCGAGCACCGGGGCCACCGCCGACTGCAGAGCCGCGTCCAGGAACCGGGGATGCACCTCGTGTCCGGCACCGGCGCCCCGGACGATGTCATCGGACAGGCGGAGCCGGGCCAGCGCCTCGCCCAGGCCTTCCTCGCCGCGCCAGATCCGCTCGATTCCCTGATAGGCCGGACCGTAGGAGGCGCCGCGCCCCGTCAGCAGCGCGTAGTACTCCTCACCGTCGATGGCCTCGCCCATACGGTCTGCGAGGACCGCTGGATCGCAGGGTGCCGCGGGCCGGTCCGCCTCGTCGGCCGGGACCACGACGGCGTCGGCGACCCGGACCATCCCGGACCCTCCGTCGTTCCGGGCGAAGATCTGCAGCGAGGAACGGCCCTCCTCCTCGACCAGAACGGCCTGCACGGACCGGGCCGCGCTGTCGGGCACCACGAGCGGTGCATGGAACGCCAGGTCCCGGACGGCGAACGCCGCCGCCTCCCCCGTGCCGGCCACTTCGAGGGCCGCCGAGAGCGCCATGTCGACGTAGGCCGCGCCCGGCGCCACGGCGGCACGTCCGATGCGGTGGTCACCGACGGATACGGTGGCGGCGTCGAACTCCCGTTGCCAGTAGTGCGTGCCGGGCTCCACGGCAGAGTCGAGGCGCGCCCCCAGCAGGGTGTGTTCGCCCGGGGCTGTCCGCGTGGTGGTCGCCACGGTGACCGCGCCGACGGTCCCGGGGTGCCAGTACCGCTCCCGCTGCCAGGGGTAGGTGGGCAGCTTGAAGGTGCGCTCGCCGAGCGTGAGCCCGGCGCTGTCGGTGATGGACGCACCGAGGGTGAACAGCTTGCCCAGCGAAGCGAGCAGGGTGGTGCGTTCGGGTTCGTGCCGGCGCATCGACGGGACGACGCCCGCTGTCGCGCCCACGTGCACCACGACCTGCTCCAGGGCAGGCAGCAGCACCGGGTGCGGACTCATCTCGAGGAAGGCCCGTACACCGTCGCCGAGCAGGCGGACGGCCTGGTCGGAAAAGAGGACCGGGCGCCGCAGGTTGTCCACCCAGTAGGCCGGCTCCAGGCCGGTGCCGTCGACGATGTCGCCGGTGACGGTGGAGTAGATGGGCACGCTCGCGCGCCCCGGGGTGATGCCCTCGAGTGCCCGGAGCAGATCCTCGCGCAGAGGATCCATCTGCGGGCTGTGCGATGCCACGTCCACCTTCACCCAGCGGCAGAAGACGTCCGTCGCCTCCAGGTTCTCCTTGACACGCTCCAGAGTGGGGCGGTCACCGGACAGGACGACGGACCTCGGGCTGTTGTTCACAGCGATCGACACCAGGTGTTCGTGGCCCTCCACAGCCTGCCGGGCCTCGTCGAAGGTCAGTTCGGCGGCCAGCATCGCCCCCTGGCCGCTGGTCCTGCGCAGCAGCTTGCTGCGCAGGCAGATCACCCTGGCCGCGTCGTCCAGCGACAGCGCGCCCGCGACGTACGACGCCGCGATCTCGCCCATGCTGTGTCCGATCACGGCGTCCGGCTCGATGCCCCACGAGCGCCACAGGGCGGCGAGGCCTACCGCGACGGCGAAGAGCACGGGCTGGACCACGTCGACCCGATCGAGGTGTGAGGACTCCTCACCGGCCGTGAGCTCGTCGAGGATCGACCAGTCGACGTAGGTGCGTGCGGCCGCGTCGCAGGCTCGTACCGCTTCCGCGAACACCGGCTCCCGGAGCAGGAGTTCCTGCCCCATGCCGAGCCATTGGGAACCCTGCCCGGGAAAGACGAAGGCGATCTTCGGCGGGGTGTCCACCGCCTGGTCCGAGGCCTGGAGGCCGGCGTCGGGGTCTGCGGCGCTGTGGCCGGCCAGCGCCTCGCGCAGTTCTGCCGGGGTGCGCACGACGGCGGCCAGCCGGTACGGCTGGGCGGTGCGCAGGGTGGCTTCGCGGACCAGGTCGGGGAGCCGGGCCGGCTCGTCGCCGTCCCGCGGCTCAAGGGCTGACGCCACTCGGCCCGCCAGCTCCCGCAGGGCCCGGGGGGTCTTCGCGGACAGCGGGAAGAGGTGGCTGTCCGTCTCCTCGGCCGGCTGCGGGGCCGCGGCAGGGCGGAGGGCGGCCGGTGCACCCTCCAGAACCACGTGGACATTGGTACCGCCCCAGCCGAACGCGCTGACGCCGGCCAGGGCAGGCCTGTCGGCGGGCCACGGTTCGAGCCGCTCGACCACGCACAGCCCCAGGTCGTCGAAGGCGATGTGGGGATTGGGTGTCTCGAAGTGGAGGCTCGGCGGGACCGCGCGGTGGCGCAGGGACAAGGCGGCCTTGATGAGGCCGGCGACGCCGGCCGCTGCCTCCAGGTGGCCGATGTTGGACTTGACCGATCCGATGAGCAGCGGTTCCCCGGGCGGGCGGCCCTGGGTAACGACGGCTCCCAGCGCGACGGCCTCGATGGGGTCGCCCAGGTGGGTGCCGGTGCCGTGTGCTTCCACGTAGTGCACGTCGCGCGGGTCCACGCCGGCACGGCGGTAGGCCTCGCGCAGCACCTCCTCCTGCGCCTCCGGGCTGGGCGCGGTCAGCCCGTTGCTGAGGCCGTCGTTGTTGGCGGCGCTGCCCCGGATCACGCAGTAGACGTCGTCGCCGGCGGCGAGCGCGCGGGACAGCGGCTTCAGTACGACGACGCCGCAGCCCTCACCGCGCCCGAACCCGTCGGCCCGTGCATCGAACGCCTTGCACAGGCCGTCCGGCGAGAGCCCGCCGAAGCTGGTCAGCGACAGCATGTTCGCGGGATTGAGCATGAGGTTCACTCCGCCGGCGAGGGCGGTGTCGGACTCGCCGGACCACAGGCTCTGGCAGGCCAGGTGGACGGCCAGGAGAGAGGAGGAGCAGGCGCTGTCGACGACCATGCTGGGCCCGCGGAGGCCGAGGGCGTAGGACAGGCGGTTGGCGACCATGTTGAGCGCACGGCCGGTCGCGGAGTGCGGGGACGGGGCGCCGGGAGCCAGCTCGGCGTAGTCGTGCCACACAGCGCTGGCGAACACGCCGGTACGGCTGCCCGTGAGCTTCTCGTTCGCGAGGCCGGCGTCCTCCAGCGCCTCCCAGGCGACCTCCATGAAGATCCGCTGCTGCGGGTCCATCTCCTGTGCCTCACGCGGGGAAATGCCGAAGAACAGCGGGTCGAACTCGTCCACCGGTGTGTCGAGCATCCCGGCTCGGGTGGGCACGGTCCCTCCGAACCCGGCGGGACCAGCAGGGGCGTGGGCACTGTAGGCGGGGTCCCAGCGCTCGGCAGGTACGGGCCGGACGGCGTCGGTGCCCTCACGCAGCAAGCGCCAGAACTGCTCAGGGCCTTCGGCCTGAGGGAACCGGCAGCCGATGCCGACGACGGCGAGGGGCTCGTGGCCTTCGCCCACGGCCGCGGCCGCGACCGGGGCGGCGGCGGGCTCGCTCACAGCCGGCACCGCGGCGTCGCCCAGGCCGCCGCGGCCGGCGGGACCGGCGGCCGCGGCGGGACCGGCCTCCTGGCCGGACTGCTCTGCCGTCGGGGCCGGAGCGGAAGCCTCGTCGCCGGGGTCCGGCAGCAGTCCGGTGAGCAGGCGCCGAGCGACGGCTGTCGGCGTCGGATTCTCGAACAGCAGCGTGGCCGGCAGTCGCAGGCCCGTGGCGGCGCTCAGCCGGTTGCGCAGCTCCACCGCGGCCAGGGAGTCGAAGCCCAGGTCCTTGAACGTCCGGGCGGCGCCCACCTCCTGCGCCCCGGAATGCCCGAGCACCACGGCGGCGTGGCCGCACACGAGGTCGAGCAGGTGGCGGTGCCTCTCGGACGCGGTCAGCCCTGCCAGCCGGCCGGCCAGGCCGGACGTACCGACGCCGGCACCCGTCTCCGGCGCGTGTTCCGTGGTCGCGGCACGGCGCCGTACGCGAGTACGGACGAGCCCCCGCAGCATCGGCGGTATCGCGTACGGGCCGTCGCCCGGATGCGGATCGGACAGGGTGAGGCGCACGGGGACGTAGGCCGCCCGGTCGCCCCTCAGCGCGGTGTCGAACAGGGTGAGTGCCTCGTCGGTGGCCAGGGGCAGGCTCCCGGAACGGGCGAGCCTGGCTATGTCCGCTGCCGTCAGGTGACCCGTCATCGCGCCGGCCTGGGCCCAGTAGCCCCAGGCCAGGCTGGTCGCGGGCAGGCCTCGTGCGTGGCGGTGTTCGGCGAGGGCGTCGAGGAACGCATTGCCGGCGGCGTAGTTGGCCTGGCCCGGAGTGCCCAGGATGCCCGCGGCGGAGGAGAACAGCACGAACGCCCGCAGATCGAGGTGCTCCGTCAGACGGTGCAGCTGCCAGGCGGCGTCCACCTTGGGCCTCATCACGCGGTGCAGCCGGCCGGGGGTCAGGTTGCCGACGGTGGCGTCGTCGAGGACGCCGGCGGCGTGGATGACGGCGGTCAGGGGGTGTTCGGCGGGCACGCCCGCCACGAGGGCGGCGAGCGCCTGGCGGTCGGTGATGTCGCAGGCCACGATGGTCACCGTCGCGCCGAGGCCGGTCAACTCCTCGTGGAGCTCCTGCGCTCCCTCGGCGTCGGCGCCGCGGCGGCCGACGAGCAGCAGGTGCTTCACTCCGTGCTCGGTGACCAGATGGCGGGCCGTCAGTGAGCCGAGCGCGCCGGTGCCGCCGGTGATCAGCACGGTGCCGTCCGGATCGGGCGCGGCGGGCAGGGTGAGCACCACCTTGCCGACGTGCCGGGCGCGGCTGACGTGGCGCAGGGCACGCGGCGCCTGGCGCAGGTCCCACGCCGTCACGGGCAACGGCTTGAGGGCGCAGGTCGCGAACAGTGCCATCAGCTCGGCCAGCATCTCCTGGATGGAGTCCGGGTTGAGGGCCAGCAGGTCGAACGGCGTGTAGGTGATGCCGGGGCGGGTCTCGGCGAGCTGTGCGGGGTCGCGCAGGTCGGTCTTGCCCATCTCCACGAACCGGCCGCCGTCGGCCAGCAGCCGCAGGGAAGCGTCTGTGTACTTGCCGGCCAAGGAGTTGAGGACCACGTCCACACCGCGGCCTCCGGTCGCCCGGCGGACGGCGTCCTCGAAGCCGAGGTCGCGGGACGACGCAAGGTGCTCGTCGTCCAGACCCAGCATCCTGAGGGTTTCCCACTTGGCGGGGCTGGCCGTCGCGAAGACCTCGGCGCCCCGGTAACGGGCGAGCTGGAGTGCGGCCATGCCGACGCCTCCGGCGGCGGAGTGCAGCAGCAGGGTGTCTCCCCGCCCGAGTGCGGCCAGTCGTACCAGACCGTAGTAGGCGGTCAGGAAAACGGCGGGGACGCTGGCGGCGCGGGCGAACGTCCACCCGCCGGGGAAACGGGTGAGGAGCCGGTGGTCGGCGATCGCGTAGGGGCCGACGCCCTCGGTGAACAGGCCGGTCACCCGATCGCCGGGGACCAGGCCCGGTACGCCGGGGCCGACCTCCTCGACGATGCCGGCGGCCTCCCCGCCCAGGTGTGCTTCGCCGGGGTACATGTCCAGGGCGATCATCGCGTCCCGGAAGTTGACTCCGACCGCTCGTACGGCCACCCGGACCTGTCCGGCCCCCAGCGGGCGGCGGATCTCCGGGGCTTCGGACAGGGCGAGCCCGTCGAGGCTGCCAGGCGCCGCGACGTCTAGCCGCCAGGTGCCGTCCCCGGCCGGCGGGACGAGGCCCGGGCCGGAGGAGGCCGGGACGAGCCGCGGGGCGAGCAGGGTGCCCTCGCGCAGGGCGATCTGGGATTCGCCGAGGGCCACAGCCGCGGCGAGGGCCGCCGTCGGCAGCACCTCCGGCGTCGTCGACGCGGAAGCGTCCTTGCGCTCGCGGGCCAGGCCCCGGCGCGGGGCGGGCGCGGGGTCCAGGTCGAGCAGGAGGATCCGGCCCGGCTGCTCGGACTGGACGCTGCGTACCAGTCCCCACGCGGCGGCACCGGGCAGGTCGTGGACGCCGTCGTCCGTACCGGTGGCCACCGCGCCGCGGGTGAGCACGGCCAGGCGGCTGTCGGCGAACGCGGGCTCGGCGAGCCACTCCTGGATCAGACCCAGCAGTTCCCCGGCCACCCGGTGGGCCCGGGCGGCCTCGCAGCTTTCCTCGTGGGGGGCCGTGCAGGAGACCAGGAGCACCTCCGGGACGGGGGTGCCGGCGGTGACCGCCGCCCGCAACGTCGCCAGGTCCGGATGGGCGGGCAGGCCGTGTGTCCCGGGGGCGGCGGGTTCTCGCACACCGCGGGTGAGGAGTGCGGCCGAAAGGGGTGCCGCGTCCCGCGGGAGCGGCACGCTGCTCCAGTCGAGGCGGAAGAGCATGTCCTGGCCCGGGTTGCGGACGGGGGCGAGTTCGCCCGCGCTGCCCGCGCGCAGGCTCAGCGAGGCGGCCGTGGCCACCAGGGCCCCGGCCGGGTCGACCGCGATGAGGCCGATCTCACCGGCACCGCGCCGGATGATGCGCACGCGCAGCCGGGTGGCGCCGACGGCGTGCAGGTGAAGGTCCGACCAGGAGAACGGCAGCAAGGGGCCGTCCGACGCGCCGGGTTCCGTGTCCGGCGCGACCAGCAGCGGGTGCAGGGCGGCGTCGAGCAGCGCCGGGTGGATGCCGTATCCGGCGGCGTCCGCGGGGCCGTCGCCCGTGCCGGGCAGGGCCACGTCGGCGAAGAGGTCGTCCCCGTCCCGCCAGAGGGCGCGCAGTCCCTGGAACGCGGGCCCGTACCCGTATCCAAGGGCTGCCAGCCGCTCGTACGCTCCGGTCAGGTCGACCTCCCGCGCGTCGGCGGGCGGCCAGGTTTCCGCCGGGGTCGATGGGGTCTCGGCCTCGGTCGACGGGATGACGGTACCGGTGGCGTGGCACGTCCAGGGCGTGCCGTCGGCGGCGTCGGCCGGGCGGCCGTGCAGGGCGACGGCACGGCGTCCGGTGGTCTCGCCCGTGGCCGGCGGCGACAGGACGATCCGGATGCGGACGGGGGCACCCCCGTCCAGGACGAGCGGGGCGTGCAGGGCCAGCTCCTCCAGGACGCCGCACCCTGCGACTGCTCCGGCGTGCAGGGCGAGTTCGGCGTGGGCGGTGCCCGGCAGCAGCACGGTGCCGAGAACGGCGTGGTCCGCGACCCAGGGGTGTGTGCGGGTGTCCAGCCGTCCGGTGAACACGAGAGTGCCGTCCGGCAGGTCGACGGCCGCCCCCAGCAGGGGATGGTCCGCCGCTGACAGTCCGGCCGGTTCCAGGCCGGCCTCGTGGCCGCTGTCGGAGTCCAGCCAGTAGCGCCGGCGCTGGAAGGGGTAGGTGGGCAGGTCGATCCAGGTGTCGGACGATCCCGCGGCCGTCAGGGCGGCCCAGTCCACATCACCTCCCCGGACGTACAGTTCGGCAGCGGAGGCCAGGAACCTGGCCATGCCGCCCTGGTCCCGGCGCAGGGTACCGACGGCGGTTCCCTCCACCGGCTCCTGGGCCCCGTTCCGCGAGCTGACGTCCGCGAACATCTCGTGGAGGCTCTGGACCAGCACCGGATGGGGACTGGACTCCACGAAGGCGCTGTAGCCGTCGTGGAGCAGCGCGCGCGCCGCCTCCTCGAAGCGGACGGTCTCGCGCAGATTCCGGTACCAGTAGGCGGCGTCCATGACGGTGGTGTCGGCGAGCCGCCCGCCGGTGAGGGTCGAGTAGAACGCGAGGTCGGCCTGACGGGGAGTCACCGGGGCGAGCAGCTCCAGCACCTGCTCCCGTATGGCTTCCACCTGGCCGGAGTGGGAGGCGTAGTCCACGGGGATCACCCGGGCGCGCACGTCGTCCGCCGTGCAGGCGTCGACGAACTCCCTGATGGCCTCCGGTGTGCCGGCGACGACGGTGCCGACGGGTCCGTTGACCGCGGCCACGTCCAGCGCTCCCTCCCAGGGCAGGAGCCTGTCGCGCACCTCGTCGGCCGGGAGGGCCACGGAGGCCATGCCGCCGGTCCCGGCGATCAGTGTGAGGGCCTGACTGCGCAGGGCGACGACGCGGGCCGCGTCGTCGAGGGACAGCACGCCCGCGACGGTCGCGGCGGCGATCTCGCCCTGGGAGTGGCCGATCACGGCCTCCGGGGAGACCCCTGCGGAGCGCCATACCTCGGTCAGGGAGACCATGACGGCCCACAGGAGGGGCTGGACCACGTCCACCCGGTCCATCGGCGGTGCGCCCGGAGCTCCCCGCAGCACCTCGACGGGCGACCAGTCCGCGTACCGGGAGAGTGCCTCGCCACAGGCGTTCAGGCGCTCCGCGAACACGGGGCTGGTCCCCAGCAGTTCGGCTGCCATGCCCGCCCACTGGGACCCCTGGCCGGGGTAGACGAAAGCGGTCCGGCCGGGCGCGCCCGGCGTACCCGTGACGACGCTCGCCGACGGGCTGCCGGCGGCGAGGGCCTCCAGGCCGTTCAGCGCCGCGTCGCGATCGTGCGCGAGCACGACGGCGCGGCAGTCGAGGGCGGTGCGGGTGGTGGCCAGCGCGTGGGCGAGCCGGCCGGGGGCCAGGCCTGGGTCGGCGGCGGTGAAGGCGTGCAGCTGTCCGGCGCGTGCCCGCAGGGCGGTTTCCCCGCGCGCCGACACCACGAGCGGGCGCACCTGGCCGTCGGCGGCGTGCGGGCCGGTCGGCGGCGCGGGCTCCGCGGCGTGTTCGAGCACGACGTGGGCATTGGTGCCGCTGATGCCGAAGGAGGAGACGGCGGCGCGGCGCGGACGACCGGACTCCGGCCAGGCGCGGGGTTCGGTCAGCAGCGAGACGGCCCCGGACGTCCAGTCCACGAAGGTGGAAGGGGCGTCGACGTGCAGGGTGCGCGGCAGCGTGGCGTGCTGCATGGCCATGACCATCTTGATCACGCCGCCGATGCCGGCGGCGGCCTGCGTGTGCCCGATGTTGGACTTCAGCGAACCGAGCCACAGAGGCCGGTCCCCTTCCCGCTCCTGCCCATAGGTGGCCAGCAGTGCCTGCGCCTCGACGGGGTCACCGAGACGAGTGCCCGTGCCGTGCGCCTCCACCGCGTCCACGTCGGCGGCGGTCAGCCCGGCGTCGGCGAGGGCCTCGCGGATCACCCGCTGCTGGGCGACGCCGTTGGGCGCGGACAGGCCGTTGGAGGCGCCGTCCTGGTTCACCGCCGAGCCGCGCAGCACCGCGAGCACCCGGTGCCCGTTGCGCCGGGCGTCCGAGAGCCGTTCGAGAAGCACCAGTCCGGCGCCCTCCGACCATCCCGTGCCGTCGGCCGCCGCCGCGAACGCCTTGCACCGCCCGTCGGGCGACAGCCCGCGCTGTTTGGCGAACTCCACGAAGAGGCCCGGTGTCGGCATGACGGTGACACCGCCGGCCAGCGCCAGCGAGCATTCGCCGGAGCTCAGGGAGCGGCTTGCCATGTGCAGGGCGACGAGCGAGGACGAGCAGGCGGTGTCCACGGTGAGGGCGGGTCCCTCGAAGCCGAACGTGTAGGCCAGGCGGCCGGAGGCGACGCTCGTGGTGGTCCCGGTCAGCGCGTATCCCTCGACGCCCTTGCCGTTCCCGTTCTGGTGCAGCCTCGGCCCGTAGTCCTGTGCCATAGCCCCGACGAAGACGCCGGTACGGCTGCCGCGCAGCGCGTTCGCGTCGAGTCCGGCCCGTTCCAGCGCCTCCCATCCGGTCTCCAGCAGCAGCCGCTGCTGCGGATCCATGGCGAGCGCCTCGCGCGGGGAGATACCGAAGAACGCGGGGTCGAACTCTCCCGCGTGGTCGAGGAACCCGCCGGCCCGGGCGTACGTCGTGCCGGGACGGCTGCCATGCGGGTCGTACAGTTCCTCCAGCCGCCAGCCCCGGTCGGCAGGGAAGTCTCCGACCGCGTCGGTACCGGTGCGCACCAGGTCCCACAGGGCCTCGGGCGAGTCGACCCCGCCCGGGTATCGGCAGGCCATGCCGATGACGGCGATGGCGTCGCCGTCGGCCTGCGGGTCCGCCTCCGCCGTGTTCCGGACCGCACGTTCCGCGTCCTGGGCCGGTTCTACCGCGGCTTCCGCGTCCCGTGCCTGCAACAGCACCTGGCTCATGTGCCGGGCCAGCGCGGCGGGAGTGGGGTGGTCGAAGACCACACTGCCGGGCCAGGTGACCCCGGTGGCCCTGCCCAGCCGGTTGCGCAGTTCGACGGACATCGCCGAGTCGAAGCCGAGGTCCTTGAACGTGCGTCCGGTGTGTGCGGCGTCCACCTCGCTGCGGCCCGATACGGCCGCCGCGCAGGTGCGCACGATCCTCAGCACGGCCTGCTCGGCGTCGGCGTCGGACAGCCCGGCCAGCCGGGCCAGCGGCGCTGGGGTCCTGCCGGCGTCACCGACGCCCGCGCGCGACGTGGGGCCTGCTTCCTCACGCGGCCCGTCGGTGACGGAGACCGATGTGGCCGTCCGCACGTCCGGCGCCCAGGGGGCCGCCGCGTCCGCAGCGTCCGCGGAAACCCAGTGTCGGCTGCGCTGGAAGGCGTACGCGGGCAGCGGTACGCGTCTCACCGCGCAGCCCTCGAACGCCGCCGCCCAGTCGACGCGCACCCCGCGGACATTGGCCTCCGAGGCGGACCGCAAGAACCGGGCCGGGCCGCCCTCGCCACGCCGCAGCGTGCCCAGGGTGACGGCCTCCACGCCGAAGTCCTCGCAGACGTCCTGCGCGCCGGGCGCCAGCACGGGGTGGGAGCTGGACTCGACGAACACCCGGTAGCCGTCGGCCAGCAGCGCCCGCAGCGCCCCGTCGAAATCCACGGGCTCGCGGGCGTTGCGGTACCAGTACCCGGCGTCGAGGTGCGTGCCGTCCACGGCGGCACCCGTCACCGTCGAGTACACGGGCAGAGTGCCCGGCCGGGGCTTGACCGGCGCCAGCATCTCCAGCAGCCGTTCCCGCAGCGGGTCCACCTGCGCGCAGTGCGAGGCCACCGTGGAGGGCACGATCCGCGCGCGCACGTCGTCGGCGGCGCAGGCCTCCACGAAGTCTGTCAGCGCTGCCGTGTCGCCGGCCACCGTCACGGCGCGGGGCCCGTTGACGCCGGCCACATCGAGCCGTCCCCCGAAGTCCGCCAGCCGCTCTCGCACCTCCCCCACGGGCAGCGCCACCGAGGCCACCGCGCCGCGCCCGACGAGTTCCTCCGCGAACAAGCGGCTGCGCAGCACGACCACGCGCACCGCATCCTCCAGGGTCAGCGCGCCCGCGACGTACGCCGCCGCGATTTCGCCTTGTGAGCTGCCCACCACCGCTGCGGGCTCGACGCCGAAGGAACGCCACAACTCCGCGAGGGACACCATCACCGAGAACAGCACCGGCTGCAGAATCTCGATGCGTTCCAGCTCGGCCGCGCCTGCGGGCTCCCGCGAAGCGCGCAGCACATCGATCACGGACCAGCCAGCCAGTGCCGCCACCGCCTGGTCGCAGGCCCGCATCCGCTCGGCAAAGCGCGGTGCGCCGTCCAGCAGTTCCACGGCCATCCCGGCCCACTGGGTGCCTTGGCCGGGGAAGATGAACACGGCCTCGCCGCGGTCCGCCGCCTGGGGCTCGGCGCCGTCCACCAGGTTCACGGCCGGTTCCCCGTCGGCCAGTGCCGCCAGGGCCCGCAGCAACTCCTCGCGGTCGCCGCCGAGGGCAACAGCCCGGCAGCCGAACGACTCGCGGGTGGTGGCCAGCGACCATCCGACCTCCGCCGCGGTCACCTCGGGCCGCTCGTCCAGGTGGTCGCGCAGACGGGCCGCCTGTGCCCGGAGCGCGGCTTCGTCCCGGCCGGAGAGCGGCCAGGGAACGGTGCCGGGTTGCGGGGCGGAGTCCGCCGGGGCGGCGACCGGCCGGGGGTGCGGCTCGGCCACCACGACATGGCAGTTGGTGCCCCCTACCCCGAACGAGCTGACACCCGCGACCAGCGGCCGGTCCGTGGCCTCCCAGCGCCGCGCCCCGGTGTTGACCCGCAGTCCCAGCTCGTCCAGCGGGATCGCGGGATGAGGCGTCTCGAAGTTGAGGCTGGCGGGCAGGGTGCGGTGACGCAGGGCGAGCAGCGTCTTCAGCAGTCCGGCGATGCCCGCGGCAGCCTCCAGGTGACCGATGTTGGTCTTCACGGAGCCCACCAGCAGAGGGTTGCTGGCGTCGCGGCCCGCGCCCAGCACGGCCCCGAGGGCCGCGGCCTCGACGGGGTCTCCGACCCTGGTGCCGGTACCGTGCAGCTCCACGTAGTCCACGTCGCCGACGGGGGTGCCGGCGCGCTCGTACGCCAGCCGGATGACCTCTTCCTGGGCGACACGGCTGGGCACGGTGAGGCCCGCTCCCCCGCCGTCGTTGTTGACGGCGCTGCCGCGGATCACCCCGTGCACGGGATCTCCGTCGGCGAGGGCGTCGGCGAGCAGTTTGAGTACGACGACACCGCCGCCCTCGCCGCGCACGTAGCCGTTGGCCCGCGCGTCGAAGGTGAAGCAACGGGCGTCGGGGGACAGTCCGCCGAAGCGTTCGGCGATGGCCAGGCTTTCACGGGCGAGGTTGAGCTGCACCCCGCCGACCACGGCGAGCCGGGCCTCGCCACTCACCAGGCTGCGGCAACCCATGTGCACCGCGACCAGCGAGGACGACTGTCCGGCGTCGACCGTCATGCTGGGCCCGCGCAGTCCCAGCGCATAGGAGACGCGGTTGGCGATGAGACTCCGGTGCAGGCCGGTGAGCGAGTGCTGGGTGACGGCCTGCGGGCCGCCGCCGTGCACGAGGCTGGCGTAGTCGCTGCCGATGGCGCCGAGGTAGACCGCGGTGGCGCTGTCGACAAGCGTCCCCGGCACGATCCCGGCCTCTTCCAGCGCCTCCCAGCTCAGCTCGAGCATCAGCCGTTGCTGCGGGTCCATGGCCGCGGCCTCGCGTGGCGAGATGCCGAAGAACTCGTGGTCGAACAGGTCTACACCCTCGACGAACCCGCCGCGCGGAGAAGCGCCGGCGGCACGGTCCGCGGGGCGCGCGACGATGGCGCTCTCACCGTCGGCGAGCAGCCGCCAGAACGCGTCGATACCGGGAGCTTGAGGGAAACGGCAGGCCATTCCCACGACCGCGACCGCCTCGTCGCCCTGGCCCCCTACGCCACTGGACCGCTCGCCGTTCTGCGTTGGAATCATCGCCGCCCCCTCGAAACGTCCTGGTGGCGAACCTAGGACAGGGGGTGCAGCGGCCCAACCCCTTCCTTCGTATCCCCTAGCCGGACGCGGAAGCCCCTACACATCCCCTAGCCGGACCGCGGGCCGTGGCCTTCGCGATCGGCTAGTGGAACGCTCGAGCCTGCTTGCCTGGGCTCACTTGAGGACCTCGACGGCCTTTCGGCTTCGGCGGCCTCGTTCGAGGACCAAGGACCAGTGAAGGAAGGGGTTCCATTGAGATCCATGGCTGAGGCTCTACTGGCGGGGGCGAGTCCCGACGAACTCGCCCGTACCGCGGTGCCGAAGAGTTTCACCGCCGCCCACACCCGTATCGAGGATGTGGGCATGTTCGGCGACGCCGCGGACAAGGACGTACGCAAGTCCCTGCATGTCGGCGACCTGCCCATGCCCGAGCCGGCCCCTGACGAGGTGCTCGTCGCGGTGATGGCCAGCTGCGTCAACTACAACACGGTGTGGTCGGCCACCTTCGAACCCATACCGACCTTCTCGTTCCTCAAGCACTACCAGGGCAGAGGACACTGGGAGAGCCGCCACGACCAGCCCTACCACGTGCTGGGATCCGACGCCGCTGGTGTGATCGTCCGGGTCGGGACGGGCGTGCGCCGCTGGAAGGTGGGCGACCATGTGGTCGTCAGCCCCGTTCAGGCGGACGACCAGGAAGCGGCCAGTCACGCCGACGGCATGCTCGGTGCCGAGCAGCGCGCTTGGGGGTACGAGACGAACTTCGGTGGTCTGGCCCACTACACGGTGGTGCGCGCCAGCCAGCTCATTCCCAAGCCCGCCCACCTGACGTGGGAGGAGGCGGCGAGCATCCCCGGCTGCGGAGGCACCGCCTACCGCATGCTGGTCAGCGACCGGGGCGCCCGGATGAAGCAGGGCGACGTCGTGCTCATCTGGGGTGCCTCGGGCGGTCTGGGTGCGTATGCGGTACAGCTCGTCCGCAATGGCGGCGGCATCTCCGTGGGTGTCGTCAGCTCGGAGAAGAAGGCGGAGGCGCTGCGCCGGCTCGGCTGTGACGTGGTGATCAACCGCGACGAGATCGGCATCGGCGACGACTTCGCCGACGATCCGTCCCGGGTGATCGAGGCGGGCAAGCGGCTCGGCCGGATCATCCGCCGGGAAACCGGCGAGGATCCGCACATCGTCTTCGAGTACGTCGGCCGGGCCACCTTCGGCATCTCGATGTTCGTGGTACGGCGTGGCGGCACGGTGGTGACCTGCGGGTCCAGCACCGGATACCGGCACGACTACGACAACCGCTATCTGTGGATGAAGCTCAAACGGATCATCGGAAGCCACGGCGCCAACCTTCAGGAACAGTGGGAGACCAACCGTCTGGTCACCATGGGACGGCTCATGCCGGGCCTGTCCGCGGTCTACCCGCTGCACGAGATAGGGGAGGCCGCGCGCATGGTGCAGACCAACCGGCACATGGGCAAGGTGGGAGTCCTGTGCATGGCGCCGGAGCGCGGCCTCGGCGTGACCGATCCGGAAACGAGGGCGAGGATCGGCGAGGACCGGCTGAACCCGCTGGGGGGTGAGTGACCATGTTCAACCAGTCTGTGGGCATCCTGGGAACGGGCTCGTACCTGCCGGAGCGGCGCGTCCTCAATGACGAGATAGCCCCGGCCTTCGGCGTGGAGCCGGAGTGGATCGCCCGAAGGACGCAGATCCGCGAGCGACGCTACGCCGAACCTGGCGACGCCGCCTCCGACCTGGCGGTGCGGGCCGCGCACGTGGCGCTGGAACGCGCGGGGGTGCCCGCGGAGCGCATCGACTACATCATCGTCTCCACGGCCACGGCCGACACCCCGTTCCCTCCGACGGCCGCGCTGGTGCAGAACGCGCTGGGCGCCCGCCGCGCCGCCTGTTTCGACATCAACATCGGTTGCAGCGGTTTCGTCTACTGCATCGGCCTCGCCCGCGCGATGGCTGCGGTATCCCCCGGTTCGTACGCGCTGGTCCTGGCCGCCGAGGTGTTCTCGCGGTTCATCGACCCGGCCGACCGGGGGACCTCGGTGCTGCTGGCGGACGGCGCGGGCGCGGCGGTGGTGGGCCCCGTCCCGGCTTCCACCGGGATCATCGACGTGGACCTGCGCACCCACGGCGAAGCCCACGACCTGCTGGTCATCCCGGCCGGCGGCAGCAGGAACCCCGCTTCCCCGCAGACACTGGCCGAGGGCGGGCACTACCTGAAGATGCGCGGGCGCGACGTGACGGACTTCGTCCTGTCCAACGTCCCGGGCGCTGTCGGTGACCTGCTGGACCGGACCGGGGTACGCCCGCACCAGGTGGACCACTTCATCCCGCACCAGGCCAACGGCGTGATGCTGGAGACCCTCGTCGAGCGCTGCGGCCTGGTCAAGGCCCGGACACATCTGACGCTGGAGCAGTACGGAAACGTGGGCAGCGCCTCCGTCGCCATCACCCTGGACCAGGCAGCGAGCTCGGGCGCACTGGCCGAAGGCGACATGGTGCTGCTGGCCGGTTTCGGCGGCGGCATGGCACTGGGCAACTGCCTGATGCGCTGGTCCGGGCCGGTGGCCCGATGAGCGCGATCGCGCGGGTGGGAGTCGTCGGCTGCGGGCTGATGGGGTCCGGCCTGGCAGAGGTGAGCGCCCGGGCGGGCTGTGACGTGCGGGTGGTGGTCTCGCGGGAGGCGTCGGTCGCGGCGGGCCGCGAGCGGGTCACCCGATCGCTGGACACGGCGGTGGCCCGGGGACGGCTCACCGCCTCGGAGCGTACCGCCACGCTGGAGCGGATCTCCTTCAGCGCGGACCTGAAGGACCTGGCCGACCGGGAGTTCGTCATCGAGTCCGTCATCGAGGACGAGGCCGTCAAGCTGGAGCTCTTCGCCACGCTGGACGCGGTCGTCGAGGATCCGGAGGCCGTCCTGGCCTCGAACACCTCCTCCGTGCCCATCATGAAGCTGGCCCGGGTCACGAGCCGCCCCGCACAGGTGATCGGCACCCACTTCTTCAATCCGGTACCGGTGCTGGCCCTGGTGGAGGTGGGCTGCTCCCTGCTGACGTCGGAGCGAACGTACGAGCGCACGGAGGCGTTCATGTCCGGGCAGCTGGGCAAGGAGGTGGTCCGCTCACAGGACCGGCCGGGCTTCGTGGTCAATGCCCTGCTCGTGCCCTACCTGCTGGGCGCCATCCGGATGGTGGAGGCGGGGCACGCCCGGGCGGAGGACATAGACAAGGGCATGTCCCTGGGCTGCGCCCACCCGATGGGTCCGCTGCAGCTCGCCGACCTGGTCGGCCTGGACACCCTCGCCGACGTGGCGAGCGGCTTGTACGCGGAGTACAAGGACACGTCCTACGCCCCGCCTCCCCTCCTGTCCCGCATGGTCGAAGGCGGCCTCCTGGGCCGCAAGACGGGCCGTGGGTTCTACTCGTATCCGTAGCGGCTGTACCGCCTCACCACAGGGGGCGCAGCGGCGGGAGCGTGTCTCCGGCGAACTGCCGGATCAGCCTCGCGAGTTCGCGGCGCATGGATGTCAAGGCCTCGGGGTCGAGCTGGCTCGCCAGCTCGACCTCGAGACCGTAGAGGACCCGGCCGGCGGCAGCGAGGTGGTGCCGTGCCTTGTCGGTGAGGACCACGAGCTTGCGCCGCCCGCCTTCGGGGTGCGGCTCACGGCGCACGTACCCGTGCTCCTCCAGGAAGTCCACGATCTGCCCGGACGCCTGCTTCGTCACGCCGAGACGCTCGGCCAGCTCGCTGCTGGTGACCCCGCCCCCGTGCAACGCCTGGAACGCCATCCCGTGCACCGGACGCAGCTCACCGTAGCCCAGGGCATTGATCCTGGACACGAACTCTCCGTGCACCAGCTGGAACGCCATGCCGAGCAGGAACGTCAGGTCGGCGCCCTGGAGCGGGTCCTCCGGCGAGTCCGGAGCTGTCTGGGGCGGATGTTGGGGCGTCACAGATCAATCTTGACACAATTGGAGTCAAAAGAATTTACTCAAGGCACAGAGCAGATACGGGGGTATCGATGAAACTGCTGGCCGAGGGTGTGCCGTACCCAGGCACGGGCGCGGTACGGAACACAGACTCACCCATACGCACTTCTTGTCGCCGGAACCACACTTTGGGTGACATACGACACGCCGACAAATCCGATCTTTACGTTTCCCCCTCAGGCGGATCCGAACCATCCCGTTCGTTTTTACTGATGAGTCGCTTTTCGCGGGGCCAGTCTTGCGCGGAGCCACGGTCTGGCGGAATCCGGGCGTCCTCAGCATTCCGAGGGGGGGCGGCTCGATGACGGCAACGAGCCGTGCGAGCGAACTCGCCGCCCTGGGGGAGCTGCACACCGCTTCCCTGTCGGGAGAGGGCGGGACGGCCCTGATCACCGGGGTGACGGCCATGGGGAAGACGGCCCTGCTGCACACCTTCGAGGAGACGGCGGCCGCGTCCGGCGCCCTCGTGCTGAGCGCTTCGGCCTCGCTCGCGGAGCGCGGGCTGCCCATGGGAGTGATCAGCCAGCTCTTCAGCGGGCTGGCTCCGCGCACCACGTTCGCCGACCGGGTCGCCGGTCTGCTGGAAGCGGGCGCCCTCAGTGCCGCGGTGCACGGGCCGGACGACGGATCTCAGGGCCACGTGCCGGCGCCCGTCCTGCACCGCCTCTGGCAGACGGTGCAGGAGCTGGCCGCCCAGCATCCCGTCCTCATCACCGTGGATGACGTCGACCACGCCGACGCCACTTCCCTCCAGTGCCTGCTGTTCCTGATCCGCCGGATCCGTTCGGTACGCGTCCTGGTGGTCCTGACGGCGGGGGCGCGAACCCCCGGCGGCGAGCTGCCTCCCGCGGCGGACCTCTTCCGCGGCACCCGATGTACGGTCATCCCCCTCCTTCCGTTGACCCCGTCCGGGGTCGCCGCCCTGCTCGGTGCACACCTGGACAAGCGAACAGCGGAGGACCTCGCCCCTTCCTGCCACCGCATCAGCGGTGGCAGTCCCATGTTGGTGCGTGCTCTGCTCGAGGACTACCTCGCCGGCAACGGCCCCCGGCAGGGCGAACTCACGGTGGGCGACACCTTCAAGAAGACCGTGCTGAGCAGCCTGGGTCGTTGTCCGGCGGGAACTCTCGGCACCGCCCGGGCCCTCGCGGTGCTGGCCGACGCCTCCTCCTGCGGGCCCTTCCCGCCCGAGCTGCTGGGCGACATGCTCGGCATCCCCGCCGCTCCGGCAGCGCAAGCCCTGGACACGCTGCACGCGATCGGTCTGCTGAGCGACGGCCTGTTCCGTCACGAATGCGGCCGCCTGGCAGTGCTGGACGGGATACTCCCAGCGGAGCGGGCCCGGCTGCACGGCCGCGCTGGCGGGCTGCTCCAGGAAGCCGGGGCCCCCGCGACGCTCGTGGCCAGGCACCTCATCGCCGCCCAGCGGCTCCAGGCGCCCTGGGCGGTGCCTGTGCTCATGGAGGCGGCGGAGCGGGCGATGGAGGACAGCGACATCCCCTCGGTCATCTCGTTCCTGCGCGGGGCGCAGCGAGTCGCCAGGGACGCTCCCGACAGCCCGCGGCGCTCCGCGCTGCTGGCGGCACTGGCCCGGGCGGAATGGCAGGTGGATCCCGCGGCGGTGAAGCGGCACCTCGCAGAACTGGTACCGGCGGTCGCCGACGGCCGGGCCACCAGGCGCGACGCGATCACCACCATCGGCTACCTGTTGTGGCACGGCCGCCCCGAGGAGGCCGTCGAAAGCCTGAAGCACGTGGCCACGGACGCCCCGTCGTCCGACTCCGGCTCCCTGGCGGCGCTCGATGCCCTGCGGAGCTGGCTGGCGTGCGCCTACCCCGAACTCTTCGACG
Source organism: Streptomyces sp. 3211.6 (assembly GCF_003634815.1). NCBI lineage: Bacteria > Bacillati > Actinomycetota > Actinomycetes > Kitasatosporales > Streptomycetaceae > Streptomyces > Streptomyces sp. 3211.6. The sequence goes on from NZ_RBXC01000001.1 coordinate 2,773,599, forward strand.
ACACGACCGGCCGACCGGCCGGTACCTGGGAGGCGACCGCTGCCGGCCGCCACGAGCTGCGGTCGGTCCTGGCCCTGCTGAGGGTGCTCCGCTCGGACGGCGAGGAGAAGGCCCTGGACGACGCGGAGCGGGTGCTGCAGGACCTGCGGCTGAACGGCTCGACGCTACTGCCCGCCCTGGCCGCGCTCGGCACGCTGGTCTTCGCCAACCGGCTGCAACGCGCCGCTTCCTGGTGCGACTCCCTGCTGGAGCAGGCCGCAGCCAGTCGCACTCCCACCTCGCGCGCCCTGTTCGCCGGCGCCCGCGCGCTGATCGCCGTACGGCAGGGGGACCTGGCATTGGCCCGGGACCACGCGCGCACCGCACTCACACTGATCTCCCCGCAGAGCTGGGGCATCGCCTTGGGCCTGCCGGTCGCCGCGATGGTGCTGGCGTGTACCGAGATGGGCGAGCACGACGAGGCCGCGACCTATCTGGGCATTCCGGTCCCGGAAGCCACGTTCCGTACGCCGGCCGGGCTGCACTACCTGCACGCCCGTGGCCGGCACCACCTGGCCACGGGGCGTCCGCGCAGCGCGCTGAGCGACTTCGATGCCTGCGGGACGCTCATGACCCGTTGGGGGCTGGACTCGCCCGGAATCGTCCCGTGGCGGCTGTCCGCCGCGGCGGCCCATCTCGTCCTCGGCGGCAAGGACGCCGCCCGGTCGCTCGTCGGCGACGAGCTCGCCCGGCTGCACCCCGGCGACAGGCGGACGCACGGTGCCTGCCTGCGCATACTGGCCGCGACGAGTGAACCCGGCAGGCGTCCGGCCATCCTCAGGAAGGCGGCGGAGAAGCTGAGGACCGCCGGGGACCGGACAGAGCTGACCGCGACCCTTGCCGACCTGAGCCGGGCGCACCACATCCTGGGCGAGGAGGCCCGCGCCACGTCCCTGGCCCGGCAGGTGATCCATTTGGCACAGCAATGCGGCAACGAGACCCCGCTCCGGGGCAGTCTCCCGCACGGGCCCAAGGCCCGCATGGCGCCGCGCGTGCCGGGCTCCCGGCAGAAGCCCCACGCGCTCACCGGGGTCAGCGCCCCGATCGCCGAACTGAGCTTCGCCGAGCGCCGCGTGGCGCTGCTCGCAGCCCAGGGCCACAGCAACCGGGCCATCGCGGCGGAGCTGTTCGTCACCGTGAGTACCGTGGAGCAGCACCTGACCCGGATCTACCGCAAGCTCAAGGTACGCAAGCGCTCCCATCTGACGGTCGCCCTGCTGCGCCACCCGGCGCCCCAGACCTCCGGCGCCTGACCGTCCTCGAACACCGGACGGGTCCTCGTCCGCCCAGCACTGCGCCCCGCCGAGCGTCGCTCAGCGGGGCGCAGTGTTCCGTGCTGCGGACTGACCGGCGGCCGTGTCAGTCCTCGTGGACCGTCAGGGCCCGTCCCGGGCACAGATCGGCCACCTCGTGGAGTTCGTCCCCCAGGCCGGCGGGGGGCGCAGCCGACAGCAGGAGCACCCTGCCGTCGTGCTCGTCCTGGTCGAACACGGCGGGGAGGGAGCGGACGCAGTGCCCTGCCCCGACACACCGCTCGCGGTCGGCCTCCACCCGTACCCCGGTCATGCTCACCAGGTCACGGGAAGCGAGGCCATGCCGTACAGGATCCGCTGGAGGAAGGGCAGTTCCTCCAGCGGTGTGGCCAGACGCAGGCCGGGGACCCGGTCGAACAGCGTCTTGAAGACGATCTCCAGCTCCAGCCTCGCCAGGTTGGCGCCGACACACTGGTGGACCCCATAGCCGAACGCGACGTGCTGGCGCGGGTTCCGGTGGATGTCGAGCTTGTCCGGTTCCGCGAAGGCCGCCGGGTCCCAGTTCGCCGCCCCGCTCAGCGCGAGGACGCCCTCGCCCTCGCGGATGGTGACGTCTCCGACCTGTATGTCCGCGGTGGCGGTGCGGAAGGTCACCAGGTCGGCGATGCTGAGGTAGCGCAGCAGCTCCTCGACGGCCTGCGGGATGAGGCTTGCGTCCTCCACGAGCGCCGCGAGCTGGTCGGGGTGCTCCAGCAGGGCTGCGGTGCCGAGGGAGATCATGCTGGTCGTGGTCTCGTGACCGGCGTTGAGCAGCAGCTGCGCTGTGCTGACGACCTGCTGGGGGTCGTACTCGCCCTCGCCGAGCTCCTTGTACTTGACGATCAGGCGGCTCAGGAGGTCGTCGCCGGGCTCCTGCTCCTTGGCGGCGACGAGCTTGCCGAGGAAGATCCGCGTCTCCATGATGGCCGCGCCGACCTCCTGCGGGGTGCTCTTCTCGCCGAACACCACGGTCCCGAACCGGTAGAAGGTCTCCCGGTCCTCGTAAGGCACGCCCAGCAGCTCGCAGATCACCAGCGCGGGTACCGGCCGGGCCAGGACGTCCACGAGGTCCGCGGGGCGGTCGCAGGCCAGCAGCGCGTCGATCCGCTCGTCCACGATCTCCTGGATGCGCGGGCGCAGAGCCTGGATCCGCTTCACCGTGAACTCGTTGATGACCAGCCGGCGGTGGGCGGTGTGTTCGGGCGGGTCCATCACGAGCATAGAGCGCATGGCGCCCTCGAGGGCCGCCGGCGGGATCGGCACGAGCTGCGGATTGCCCGGCAGGCGGCGGTCGGAGCTGATCCGGGGGTCGGCCAGGACCTGGCGCACCAGCTCGTGGCTGGTCACCATCCAAGCGGTCTTGCCGTTCGGGAGCTTGACGCGGGACACCGGCTCCTTGTCACGGATTTCGGCGTACTGCTCCGGTGGGGCGAACGGGCAGCTACGGGGCATCGGAAAGGACTGCAGGTCTGGTGCGGTGTCGGTCACGGTTTCCCCCTGTTGGATTGCGCGGAGCTGTCCTGGTAAGGCATGCGGGGCGCCGCTGACAGAGCAGCGGCGCCCCAGCTGGGTGGGCTAGAGGGCCCAGGGCAGCGGGTGGCGCTCGTCGCTGCCGGGGACGCCCGCGCGGCCGCCGGCGGCCATGGCGACCAGAGCCTGGGCGGTCTCGCCGATGGCCTGGAACTGGCGCGACGCGTTCGCCGGGATGACGACGGCCTGGCCAGCGGAGGCCTTCTGGGTCTCACCGTCCACGGTGAAGGAGAAGGTGCCCGCGATGGGCATCCACACCTGGTCGCGGTCGATCAGGTGCAGCGGAGCCTCGAAACCGGGGTCCATCTGGACGCGCCAGGTGCACACCTCGTTGCTGCCCTGGCTGGGAGCGGCGAGACCGGCCGCGACACCCGCCGGCGTCCTGTTGGTGCGCTCTTCCGTCTCGCTGATGAGGTGCATGGGCATGAAGACATCTCCTGAGTCAGTTGGCTTTACTCGCTTGAGAAAACCCTATTTCCCGAGGCCTGTCAAGCGCCACCGGAGCGGCAGTGGAGCCTCTTGACGACAGCAAGACAAGCAGCTTTACTCGGTGCGAACGACGCCTCCGCCACGGGTCGAACAAACGCTCAACCCGGGCCGCGGGAACCGGCGGGTAAACCACAGAGAAACCCCAAGAAGCCGTTTCTCGGACAGCTTCCAGGAAGAATTCAGCGAGGGCATTAAATGAATCCCGAAGTCAGTCCGGGGCGCCGACGGCTTATTTTGGTGGTGCTCGCCGTGACAGGCCTGGTGGTCGTCATGGATCTGACCATCCTGAACGTCGCCCTGGCCACGATCCAGGAGGACTTGGCCACCACCACCGCGGGCCTGCAGTGGGCCCTGGACGCCTACCTGATCACGTTCGCGGCCTTCATCTTCACCGGCGGCGTCACCGCGGACCGCTTCGGACGGAAGAAGATCCTCATCGCGGGGATGCTCGTCTTCGGCGTCGCGTCGGTCCTCGCCGCGTATTCCGGCAGCATCACCGAACTGATCATCTGGCGCGCCGTCATGGGTATCGGCGCCGCCACCGTTCCCACGGTCACGCTGGCCATTCTGATCAACGTCTATCCGCCGGCCGAGCGCCCCAAGGCCATCGCCGGCTGGGCGGGCACGGCCGGTATCGCCACGGTGGTCGGTCCGCTCGTCGGCGGCCTGCTGCTCCAGGTCTCCTGGTGGGGTTCGGTCTTCCTCATCAACGCGCCGCTCATCCTGCTCGGCATCGCGCTGATCGCCTGGCTCGTCCCCGAGTCCAAGAACACCCTCAACAAGACCTTCGACCCGGCCGGTGTGGTGCTGTCCGTCGCCGGTGTCGGCGTACTGGTCTACGGCCTCGTGAACGGCGGCGAGAAGGGCGAGTGGCTGGCCCTGGGCACCGTGGGGCCCATCGCCGCCGGCATCGTGCTGCTCGGCCTGCTCGTGTGGGTCGAGGGCCGGCTGACGGTGCCCGCCCTCGATATGAGCCTGCTCAAGGACAGTCGGTTCTCCGCCGGTACGTTCTCCATCGCCCTGGCGTTCTTCGGCCTGATCGGCTCGCTCTTCGTCACGGCGGTGTACTTCCAGTCGGTGCACGGCTACCGGCCCCTGGAGGTCGGCGCGCTGATGCTGCCGATCGGCGTGGGCGGGTTCTTCATGTCGCAGCGCTGCCCCGCACTCATCGCCCGGTTCGGCGCCGGCCGGGTCGTGGCCTGCGGGGCGACCGCCATGGCCGTCGCCTTCGTCTGCTTCGCCTTCGTGGACCACAGCACCTCGTTCTGGGTTCTGGCCGTGATCCAGCTGATCCTGGGCCTGGGCTGGGGCGTGATCATGACGCCTGCCACCGCTTCGCTGATGTCCGCCGTCCCGCCGGTCAAGGCCGGAGCCGGCCAGGCCGTCTCCCAGACCGTCCGTCAGGTGTCCGGTGCCCTCGGCGTCGCGGTGATCGGCAGCCTGCTCGGGGCCTCGTACCGGTCCGGCCTCGGTAGCGCGGCGGACGTCCTGCCGACCGAGCTGCGCGAGGAGGCCGCCGGTTCCGTCGGAGCCACGCTGCGGGCTCTGGGAACGGCCGGTGACAAGGTTTCGGCCGCCGACGCGGAAGCCCTCAAGCAGCACGCGTTCGACGCCTACCAGTCCGGCATGCAGGTGACCATGCTGATCTCCGCCGTCATTGCGCTGGCGGCCACGGTCGTGGCACTGCGCTGGCTGCCCGGCAGGCCGCCGCAGGCTGCGGCCACCGCGCCCGCCGGGGCCGCGCCCGCGACCGCCCAGAAGTAGCGGACACGGCAGAGGTCCCCTCACCACGGCTCGTCGCCCCCTTCCCCCGGGAGGGCGACGAGCCGTTCCCCGTGGACAGGCGCGCTCGGCCCGGGCAGGACGACGGCGGTGAGCACGAGCCCGAAGGCGACCAGCCAGCGCCCCTTCAGGACGGGCGGCAGGCCGCGGGACGGACGGAGCAGGGAGACGGTCAAGAGCCCCGCACCGGGCGTCAGCGCGGTGACGGCCACGGACGCCTCCTCGAAGCCCAGCCAGCCACGCTCCAGTGGGTACCAGACCTTGAACACCGACTCCTTCGCGCTGAACAGCAGCCGGTCCCAGTGCACCTGGGGCTCCCGGCGGGCGAGCCCGGCCAGCCGATCGAGCTCCTCCGGGCGCGCCACCGTCTCCAACACGCCGGCCGACAACGGCCGGTGCGGCTCCGCATCGATGCCGATGCCCGCGATGCCCGCCCCCCTGGCCGCACCCGGGGCGAGTGCGACGGCAGCCGCCCGGTACCCCGCGCAATGAGTGAGGCTGCCGACCACCCCGTCCGGCCACTGCGGCGCGCCGGCCGCGTCGGACCGCAGCGGCGCCGCCGACGGCCGCCCGAGGGCTGTGAGGGCCTCCCGGGCACAGAAACGGGTGGTGGCGAACTCGCGGCGGCGCGACGGCACGGCGCCGCGTACGGCCTGGAGCTCGCCGGCCGACAGCGGGGCCTGCGACTCGGGCAGGTCGCGGAACGCCTCGGCCGTGGCGACCTCGGCGGGCAGGATGACTCCGAGCACGCGTCAGCGCCCTCCGCCCGACGCCGCCGTCCGGCGACGGCCCTCCGAGATACCCTCCGCGATCAGATCGATGACGGCGGACGCGTGATCTTCGAGGAAGAAGTGGCCGCCTTCGAACACCCGGAGGTCGAATGCGGACCTCGTGTGCGCGCTCCAGGGCCGCGCCTCGTCCACGCTCGCCTTGGGATCGCGGTCGCCGATCAGGGCCGTGATCGGGCAGGCCGGCTCCGGCCCGTCCCCGGGGGTGTGCCGGTAGGTTGCGGCCGCCTTGTAGTCGGCGCGCAGCGCGCGCAGCACCAGCTGCAGCAGGCCCTCGTCCTCGAAGAGCCGCGGATCCGTGCCACTTGTCCTGCGCAGATCCTCCAGGAGCTGTGCGTCGGAGCGCAGGTGCATGGTCTCGTCGCGGTGCGTAGACGGCGCCCGGCGTGCCGAAGCGAACAGACGCAGGGGTTCGCGCCCCTCCCGTTCCAGCCGCTTCGCCACCTCATAGGCCACCGTCGCTCCCATGCTGTGGCCGAACAGCGCGAACGGCCGCCCGGTCCAGGGCAGGACCTGCTCGGCCACCAGGTCGGCGAGCTCTCGCAGCGACTCGACGCACGGCTCCCGCATCCGGTCCTGGCGGCCCGGGTACTGAACGGCGAGGACGTCCACGGAGGGGGACAGCGCCCGCGCCACGGGAAGGTAGTAGGTCGCCGAACCGCCGGCGTGCGGAAAGCAGACCAGGCGGACGGGCGCGTCAGGCGCCGGAAGGTACTGCCGGATCCACAACCGCGTCGCCTCCTGGGCGGCCGACTCGGTGGCGAAGGCGCGGTCATCCATCTGCACGGACCGCCTGTGCCGCGCCGGCGCCGGCTGCCGCCCCGGGGGTGGTGCGGAACCGGTTGATGGCGTCCAGATGACGTTCGCGCAGCTCGTGGTCGCGTACGCCGAGACCCTCGACCGGGGCGAGGCACAGCACACCGACCTTGCCGTCGTGCCGGTTGCGGTGGACCTCGGCCGCGGCAAGACCGGCCTCGTGCAGCGGGAAGACCGCGGACAGGGTCGGGTGCACCAGCCCCTTGGTGATGAGGCGGTTGGCGGCCCATGCCTCACGGTAGTTGGCGAAGTGGCTTCCGACGATCCGCTTCAGGTGCATCCACAGATAGCGGTTGTCGTACTCGTGGCGGTAGCCGGAAGTGGAAGCACAGGTGACCACCGTTCCGCCGCGGCGGGCGACGAACACGCTGGCTCCGAAGGTCTCCCGCCCCGGGTGCTCCACGACGATGTCGGGGTCCTCACCGCCGGTCAGCTCGCGCAGGTGCGCACCGAACCTCTTCCACTCCCGCACGTCCGGGGTGTCTTCGTCCTTCCAGAAGCGGTAGCCCTCTTCGGCCCGGTTGATCACTGCCTCCGCGCCCATGGACCGCACCAGCTGCGCTTTGCGTTCGCTGGACACCACGCACACGGGCTGGGCCCCGCCGTTGAGGGCGAGCTGGGTGGCGTAGGAGCCGAGGCCGCCGGCCGCACCCCAGATCAGGACGGTGTCACCCTGCTTCATCTGAGCGCCGTTGCGGGAGACCAGCTGCCGGTACGCGGTCGAGTTCACCAGCCCGGAGCACGCCGACTCCTCCCAGGTCAGGTGCTCCGGCTTGGGCATCAGCTGGTTGGCCTTCACGAGGGCGAGCTCCGCCAGACCGCCGAAGTTCGTCTCGTAGCCCCAGATGCGCTGGCCGGGGTCAAGCATCGTGTCGTCGTGCCCGTCCGGGGACTCCAGTTCGACGGACAGGCAGTGCGCCACCACCCGGTCTCCGGGCCGCCAGTGGTCCACCCCCGGCCCGGCCCTCAGGACGACGCCGGCCAGGTCGGAGCCCACCACGTGGTACGGCAGATCGTGCCGCGCCGCCATCGCCCCGGTACGCCCGTAGCGTTCGAGGAAGGCGAAGGTCGGCAGCGGCTCGAAGATCGAGCTCCACACGGTGTTGTAGTTGACGGCGCTGGCCATGACCGCGACCAGTACCTCTCCGGGTCCTGGCTGCGGCGTGGGCACCTCGAGCGGACGCAAAGACTTGGCGGGGTCCTTGTCCGCGCCTGCGAGCCCGTCGAACATCCCGGCCTCGTCCTTGAGCAGCACGCTTCCCGTGTAGCTGTCCGGAACGGGAAGCGCGGCGAAGGCCGCGGACTCCGGCCCCCCGTCCTCGGCATCCGTGGCCCGGATAGCGCTGATGATCTCTTCCATGGGGGCCTCTCTGCGATCCGGACGCGTCGGCCGCAACCTACTGACCCCACCCGGACCCCGTTAACCCCTACCGGCGCGACCCCCTACCCCCTCCGGCGACCCCCTATTCCGCTGCCGCCTCCGCCGCGCCGTGGCGTGCCTCATACCCCGACCGGCACCCCGGCACGCAGAAGTGCCCCGGCTCCAGGAGTACTGGGGCGGGGCACTGATGACGCCGACGGCATCAGCCGAAACGTTCCTGCGGCACGGGCCCAGCACCGGCAGCGGCATCAGCGGCCCGGTCAGGAAGGGGGACTCCGGCTCCGGCAGCTGGAACTGTTCCGCAGCGACCTCGCCTGACCCCCTCCGGGGCCGGTCTCAGAGCCACCCCCGCTGGGCGGCCCGGAGGCCGGCCTCGAAGCGGCTGGCGGCGTTGAGGCGCTCCATCAGCCCCGACATCTGGCGGCGGACGGTGCGCAGGGAGACGCCGAGCCGCTTGCCGGCGGCCTCGTCGGTCAGCCCGGAGGCCAGCAGCTTGAGGAGCTCCCGTTCGCCGGCGGTGATCCCGGCGTCCGGGGCCTGCTCGCGGGCGGCGCCCAGCGGGACGGCGGTCTCCCAGGTCTGCTCGAAGAGGGTGACGAGGGGCGCGACGATGCCGGGGGCGGTGGTGCACAGCGCGCCCAGCCGGGAGTTGGCGGGGTCGATGGGGACCACGGCGGTCTTCCGGTCGAAGATCACCAGGCGGGGCGGCAGGACCGGGCTGGTGCGGACCTGGCCGCCCCGGTCGGTGGTCCACTGGGCGTAGGCGAGGGTGGCCTGGTCGTTGCGGGCGCTGTCCTGGTAGACGGCCCGCATCTGGATGCCGCGGGCCAGGGCCTGCTCGTCCAGCGGCTTCGAGGCGTCCAGGCTGGCCTGGGACTGGGCACCGCCCGGCATGATCGACAGGCATTCCGAGGTGAGCTCCCGGCCGAGCACCTCCAGCCGGGACTGGATGGCGTCCAGCCCCACCAGCCGCTCGGCGCCGTCGGTCTCGGTGTTGGGCCGCAGCCCCGCGAACTCGGCGACGGCGCGGGCCGCGGCCGCCTTGCTGAGCGCCAGCTCCTGCTGGCGGCGGAGCAGGTCCTCCTCCTGGCGGCGCAGGATCTGCTCCAGCCCCGCCTCGGGGCTGACGGCGCGCAGCCCGCCGGTGTTCTCCCGGGACGGGGTGAGCAGTTCGAGGTCCACGAGCCGGTCGAGCCCGTCGCGCACCTGAGCCTCGGTCATACCGAGCCGGACGCACAGATCGGCCACTCCCCCGGCCGGGTCCGCGAGCATCCCCCGGTAAACGGCCTCCACGTGCGTGTCCAGCCCCAGCGCTTCCAGCATCCGTGCCCCCCGGCTCCGATCCGTACCGCAGGACGACCGTCCGACGGCTCGACCGATCCTAAAGGTGTGCAGGTCAAAGGCCCCAGGCGGCACCATGGTGTCAGTCACCTTGGTGCCACCCCGGACCCCTTCTGCGAGAGCTTCCGGGCCAGCAGGATGGTGTTCACCGGGACGGCGGGGCACGGAGCCCCACCCCAGGCCAGGGCCGAAAGGCCGGACCGGTGCAGCGCGCCGACCACTGTTCCAGCCAGCCGTTCTCGTACCGGGGGATCTCATGTCTCGCACCGCCCGCCTCGTCACCACCGCCGCCCTCACCGCCCTCCTCTCCGCCGCCGTGACCACCACGGCCACCGCCACGGAGCAGGGCCCGGGCGTCATCAGCTGGGACTCCGTGCGCGCCTCGGCCCCGGCCACGGCGAAGGTCATCAGCTGGGACTCGGCGCCCCTGGACAAGAAGGTCATCAGCTGGGACTGACCTCCGTCCCCTCTCCGGCATCCGAAGGCGGCCCCCCGGGGCCGCCTTCGCCGCGTTGTGGCGCGCCCCACACCCCCGGAACGCAGAAGTGCCCCGGCCCAGGAGTACTGGGCGGGGCACTGATGACGCCGACGGCACCAGCCGCAACGTTTCTGCGACACAGGCCTCGTGGTGGGGCGGGTGGGACTCGAACCCACGGCCGACGGATTATGAGTCCTCTCGGGATCTTGGCGGCCCTTGCGCACCAGTGCGAATTCTTGACGTTTCCCCAGGTCAGACGACGTGCGGTGCGATTGACCGCTTCGGCCTTTGCCTGTCTGTTCCTGCCCTTGTGTCCCCTTGGCGTCCCCTTACGGTCCTCGCGCGGCCGCCCAGGCCGCCGAAGTTCGGGTAGTCCGCGGTCAGGGGCAGGCCCCAAACTCCCGAGCAGCGGATTCCGCTTCCAACGCGAAGAGGCTCCACCCCCGCACTTTCGGGGTGGAGCCTCAAGGCCTGCTCGGCCTCCCGTTGCAGTCAGGACATCCCGGGGACCACTGACGCGCGGCGAACCCTGTGCACCCCCTTGCCGCGCTGTCGCGAACGGCTATTCGAAAGCCCTCGAGCGGCGCGAGCTGTAGGTGAGCGAGCCTCAGCTACCTAAAAATCGTCCTGCTCTGTTCGCGAACTTGAACCAGGCACCTGCGATGCCTTGCCCAGCATGCCCTGCGTCTCCCCAGTGGCGGCCGAAATCGTGATCTGCAAGCCAACCATCTGAAGATCGTTCTGACTCGACTTCGCGGGGTCGACGAGCGACGCCACTTCACGCAACAGGTGCCAGACCTGCTCCCGCTTCGCAGGGTCGGTCACCGACGAAAGAGGGATGCTGATGACCGTGGTTTCGAACGACGGCTCGGTCACCCGGCCCGCCTGAACCGGAACAGTGACGGCAGGGCTTCCAGGGGCCGGCGAACCGCACTCACTAATTCGCTCGGGGGCCGCCGCGGAAGCAGCAGGACTACGAACAGTGTCAGCTTGCTCCCCGTTCCGTTGCTCCGGCGGTGCCAGGAGCAGCCGCGGCCGAAGCTGCTGCTGCAGAGTTGCAGATTGGATCTGCGCCGCGGTCGCAGGCCGAATCTCTACGCCGTCGCTGTCCGTGAGCATCCATTCATCGGAGGTGGCCAGCTTGAACAGCGCCAGACGCATCTCCTCGTCGGTTTGGATCAGCGGCCAAGTCGGATCGCTGTATGGGTGCGCGAACAGTTCCTTCGGGGTCAGGTCCCGCCCATACTGACCCGACGTAATGAGCTGCGCCACATACTCGGCAGAGAGCTGGTTCGTCTGTACAGCCCGGCCGTCGGCTACCAGGGCAGCCCATACGTGACGGCCAGAGAGCGACGTCTGCGGCTCCGGCAGCGTCTTGTACTGCACTGCAAGCCCGCTGTCAGTCCGCAACACAAACGCGTAGTGCTGGAACGCCCAAGCGACAGCCTCATCAAGCTTCCTACCCGCTTGATCACGGCGCTCGCGTGCTGCGTCTAGTTCTTCGCTGTCCTCGGCCAATTGAGCGACAACCTGATTCCAGGCTAGGTAGTCGCGGGCGAAAGCCTTAGCACGGTCCCGTCGCTGGGTGGTGGCCACAGCCATCACCATCGAGGCTGCGAAGGTGCTGGGCAAGCCTGGAGAAATTCCGTACGCGACGTCGATGTCAGCGCGAGTTGCCTGGTCTCTGCCGTTGAGCAGCGTCCAACGACGCGGGTCGAGTACAACGAGCCTGGTCTGCTGAGAATCCAGTCCAGCAAACGCGGCGGCTGCAGAAGCTTCGTGCTCGGGACGAGCCAGCTTGTGAAGCGCCGTGAAGCTGTGCTTCTCCGCAAGTGCTTGCGCGCGCACCCACACCGTGTCGGCTGACTCTTCGCCGCTGACCATCGACAGAGCATTCGCGTGGTACATGTTCAGCGTCTGCTTGATGGACAGATAGAAACGCTCAGGTCCCCTGCCTGGCCGACTCCGCTCAAGGGCCCCAAGCCCTCCCTCAGCCGGGCTCGCTACCAGGGCGTTGAATACCTCCTCGGCGGCGGAGTAGTCCACCCCAGGCCCCGCAACCGCGGCCAGCAGTTCGGCCTTGGTGGCCCCCCGGACTGCGCGAGGGCGGGGTACCAGGCTGTAAGCGAGGCAGGCAGTGCCCATCCGCAACGCAGGGACGGGCTGTCCGGCATCCACTCCACTGGCCTTCAGGGCAGCGTCGAGAACGAACGCCGTACCACCGCCGGCGCCAGTGTTGACAATGTCAGTGGTCGCTACAGCTCGGTAGCCCTGAATCGCACGATCATTCCCCGCAAGGACACCACTCGAGAGAAGTGCCTCCAGTGCGCTGGTGTGCAGCGGTATGTCGCCCACACCGATGAGGGCGGGAGCCCAGCGCCCCGCCTTGTGTTCGTCACTCCAGAAGAGGGCAGTGCGAGCAAAGATTGAGACAGTTGAACGCACCCGCTGGAAGGCTTGGACGACGGTCCACTCCTTGCTCACCAGGGCAAACAGATCCGGGTGGAACGGATATGTTTCTGTAACACGCTCCGACAGTCCAGCCAGCGTACGCTTACTTCCCAGCGGCGCGTATACCTGATCTTTCCACGCCCCCTTATGGCCGGCAGCCGTGAACGCGGAAGCTATGGAGACCGCGACATCATCAGTCTTAGCCTGAGTAAACAAGCGGCGACGAATGATCTGTGCAAAATCGGACGGTTCGGTTACCGTTACCGTCTCCCCGTTCCGCTGCAGACGCGGACTGAGGTAATCGCGAAAAGCCACGGCTGCGGGATGATAGCCACTCTGGTCTTCCTCGCTCTTAATCATGACGAGCACAAGAGCAACGCCAGCCTGGTCATCCACGGCGTCAGTCAGCGCATTCAGAAATGCTTGCTCGCCCGGCATTCCACCGATGGCGCTCTCGTCGGTGAGCGCCATCGCGTAGTCCATGAGTTCGTCTACGAGAACCAGAACTGGGCGATCAACCTCAGCAAACGCGGCCTGCAAAGTCGCCTTATTCGCACCCAGACCACTGTAATGCTGATAACGGTCCATCCTGTTCGGGCTATCCGCGAACAGGAGCCAGATAAAGCGGCCGAAGAGATCCGTAGCGGGACCGAAACGAGGATCCGTCTTGCCGGGCGACATTCCATCGCACGTCAAAATGACCGGAAGCACTCGCGACAGGTCAACGGCGTGCTGTCCTGCGCCCGCTTCTGCACTCACCGCCAGCCCCAGTTCGGAAGCAAAGAACGCGTCCGGGCGACTGATCATGTGCCAGATCCCCACCAGAGCATGGCTCTTACCTCCACCCATCCCCTGGTCGAGGTGGAAGCACGCCTGGGCATCGAGATGGCTCACACCGAGCCGGCGGGCTACACGACCGAGGAACCCGACGAGTTTTGGCGTCGGCTGAGTGATGTCCGTGTAATAGCCGCAATCTGCATACGGAACAGGCACGGTCTGGTAAACCGCTTTGGCAAGGCTCATCTGAAGCTCGCCCACTGATCCTTCGGTCTGGCGAACTTCATCCCTCAGCGTCAGAACGTCAGCCCAGTGAGCGACGGGAGGTGTGGTAGCGGTCACGTCATCTCCTAAAAGAGGCTGGTCTGGTTGCGAGGGTGCGGCACAGCGGCTGCTGCGGTGGGCGTGACAGCGGCAGACGCCTGCACAGTGCCGCGATTGCGTTTGATAGCGGCAAGGGCAACCGCAACGGGGTCCGAACCTGGAAGTTTGGCGGCGACCCAGTCCACGACCGCCCACAGATGAGCGTCGGTGGGCGACAGCTCTGCGTCAGCGATGACCGCTGCAACTGCCTCAGTTCCTGACGACCACTGGGCCGCCATCGCACGGATCACCTCGTACACGCTCGATGAGGGTGCAACCTTCTCGGGGGCGTCATGGCGCAGCCTGTATCCCGCCTTGGTCTCCAGGAGGATCGGACCACGCAAATCCTCAAGGCGGAGATCATCCGACTGAGCGAAGAACCGAGCCTCCCCCTTCGGTACATCCGCGCGACCGTAGAGCTCGTGCCAGAAGACCGCCAGGCGCGTGTGCGGATCGAACGTCTCCAAGGGCAGCTCATCCAGTCGTAGAGCGACTGCATCTCGAACTGCACGACGCGCCAGAGTCATGTAGTGCTCAAGCGGAACCTGCTCGCCGCTCGGGGTGATGACACGCTCATAGCGACCCACGATCGCGAGTGCCGCACCGTACGACGCCATGAGCTGGTCTTCCAGCGCAAGGCCGTCAGTGTCCCAACCACGACAACGGGCCTTGACGTCAGCAACGACGTCCGCGTCCACCTGAGCGGCGATTCCGATCGGTCGGCGCCTGGGTGCGACACGTGCACCGATCGACACAGTGACGGAGATTGTGGCCACACCCGTGACCGCGGTTTCAGTCCTCGAAGGCCAAGAAGACGTTACGACGAACCCAGCATCTGTCAATGCGGAGAGCAATCTCTTCCACGCCTCCGGGTCCGAGTGGCCGAAGATCACCGTGAGATGCCCGTCAGGCTTGAGGACGCGTCGCGCCTCAGTGAACGACCTGGCCAGCATGGCCTCATAACGCTCTTCGCTCGACCTGTGGTCACCGGCCCCCTTGGCTCCCCGCCCCTTCACGATGATTTCTTCGGCCTTGTCCTGCAGCCCATCAGAGCCCTCTGCGCTGCCGTCGAAGAGTTCCGGCATCGCATTTCTCAAGGCGCGCTTGAACCACACATAGAAGAGATCTGACGAATCCGCGTAGGCGATCATGTCGTAATACGGAGGGTCGCATACCAGGGCATCCACGGTGGCATCCCTGAATGGCAAGGCAACCGCCGACGCCCGACGAAATCGTCCTGGACGACCCGAGGCATGCGTCTCACCCAAGATCTTCTTCAGCGCATTCACAAGACTGGCAGAAACGGAGGACCACGTGCCGGGCCCCTCCCCAGGACCAGCTTCGAGGTAGTCGAACTGGTGCTTCACGACAGACTGCGACGAAAACATGTCAGCCGCCTGACAACGATTCTGAGCCGCACCGCTCCTATTTCCGTGAGACAAAAGACCGGCACCTCGAGTGCTTCGTCGAATCTGACGCATAATGTTGCTGGCGGCGTAACTCGCAAGTGCGGCAGCGTAGTCACTCGACACGATGGAAGCCAGATCACGATGGACGTCAGATATGACGCGCGCCGTAGTGGCAAACAGCACGGCTTGCCGGTCGTTCATCAACGATCCGTATGTCGAGTAGCCGTAGCCACTTCCACGTACGTTATCCTTGTTACCTTCCGGAATACTTTCATCGGGTACAGCACGATGTCCGTTGACTGGCGAAAGACTCGCAGGATCGGCGGAATCCGCAGCCGCGATTTCCTCGTCCCGTGGTACTCGAAAAATCTTCTGATTGCTGTCAGGATCAGTCTCACCTACAGCCAGCATTGCATCCCGATACTGACCAGCGAACCCCTTAGCCTTGACAACGTCGAGTGTGTGCACGTGACCGCATGTCGAGAATGGGCAATGCGCCGACTTGCCCCGCTTTCCGTCTGGGGCTGTGAATGTTCCTTTCTGCGACGGCACTCCCTTGTGAATCTCAATCTTCCAAACGTCACCGTCGGCAAGAAGGCGCATCGCCTGCCCTTGGTCCCCAGTACGCCCATAGGGATGGCGCAGCGCCATGGAGGCGAGCAGCGGGAAGCGCCGCCTGCAGCCGTCGCATGGAATCGTGACGGCCCAGAGATACGCCCACGGCAACGCTCCTCCGCGCGCCTGATTCCCCGGGTACAAGGCGGCCACCTCGGTTGCAACCCGCCGGCCGACTTCAGCCAGTACAGATCGCACATCGGTCAGCAGCCGCGGCTCTTCCACTGCGATCCCGTCGAGCGACAGAGTCTCCGAAGCCCAGTCGCCAGGAGCCTCGGCCGGACCATTCGGATCATGGCGCTTCTCATCACCGACCCCCGCATATGAGATCCGCGGCTCGTTGCTCCAATCACGCAATGGGTAATCGCCCAGCAGCTTGCCCGCCAAGGTAGCCACCGGCGAGAGGTCCGTACCGACAGCGGTTGCCCCAGCCCTTGCAGCCTCAAGCGGAATAATTCCGCGCCCCGAGAACATGTCGAGGACAACAGGCGGTTTGCTCGGATACTGGGCCGCCACTTGCTCCCGGAGCCTAGCCAACGCGCCAGCATCGCCGGACTTCACTGCGAGTTTGACGTCGGTCCGGTTCTGAGGTGTATCAGCTAGCAAAGCGCAGAGCACTGCTGCTCGTGCTTGAGCAATGGGCCTCGATGCGAACCAGGTAAACAGGGCTTTCTCGCTTCGCCCAGAACCTGCTGGAGTAGTGACGGCCAAGTCAACTTCGGCACAGGGAAACCAGGTGTCAATCATGCGTGCCGTCGTATCGGGGGCCGAATTCCCCTGCACCGACGATGCAGAACGGTCGATGCCCGTCGCTGAGTTCACGACAGATCCGGCTGTCACTACTGGTCTCCAATCAGTCTGTTGAGCTCAGAGAGCGGAATCTGGAAGCGTTCGACGCGCCGATGTCCGCTGAGAGCGGCAGCAGGATCCTGCTGCCGTAGGATGACGAATGGAGTAGCCGCGCAGTTGATGACTACGTAGAGCCAGTACGCATCTGTACGCTGCTGGGCCTGCGCCCACTCATTCTGTTCCAGCCAGACAGCCCTTAGAGGGCCGCTCTGCCCCTTCACCTCGATGAGCCGTTGCTCTCGGGTCACCCGGTGGCGGGCGTAAAGGTCATATCCCAAGCCAGAGCTCTGCCGGTCATCGACGTCGTAACCCAGACGTTCGAGCTCAGTGACGACAGTGGTGATTGCCACTTGTTCTGCGTCCGGGTCGTATCCCAACGTCTCGACCCGCGCTCCGCCCGTCACACTCACCCAGCCGACAAGTCGTACAGAGCTAGCCGTAACGCCGGCAATGTCCTCGAGGACAGCCGCCCGCGACGACTTCGCCACGGCGAACTGCTCGAGCAGAGAACGCCGCTCGTCGAGCGGGCGGTCTGCGATCGACTCTTCGAACCGGTACTGGGTGGCATCCAGCTGAGAACGGGCGGCAGCTATCCAGGCCCGACGCTCGTCTACGAGGACTGCAACCTGGCTCCGCAGGGTTTCACGGGCTGCTTCATGCGCATCGTGGCGAACCGCAGGCGGTAGCGACTCAGTACCTCCCGCTGCCGGGTCCTCGGAGGCTGGTGCGCGCAACTTCATGAGAGAGTCCCACGCCACGGGTATCGCCTGCCCGAGGGAACACCGGATGAGCAACGGAGCCTTGCGAATGATCCTGGTACGGCCGTCGTGTACCTGGATGTCCGCATCAAACAGGGTCAGCACGTACGAAGTCAGCGAACCACTGTCGACCAGCGTCGATCCGCGGACCAGGTCCGCTTCGCCGAGGGCCAGCGCGTGTGCCACGAGCTCCTGAAAGGGCTCCTCAGTAGGACCGAGCACGATCACGTCGTCGAGGCCAGTGGCGCCGTCGTTAATCGCCTGCCGTACGGAGTCACCGGCCGCAGCCACATAGGCGTGCCACATGCCACCCAAAGCCGTGGGTAATGGTGCGAGGGCCGCAGCAACTTCCCGAATGCCCTTGGCGGGACCGGGCCCTACTCGCCAACGTTCGGTGCGGGCAATCTGCTCGACCATCGCTTCGACAATGATCGGGTTGATGGCCTCAAGCCGGTCTGCTGCAAACCTCTCCAAGGCTTCGGAGACGTTGGCTGGGGTGGCCAAACTCCGCTCCTCGGCGACGAGCGCCTGGGCCGAAGCGATCAGTGTCTGCGTGTCAGGAACGACGACTTCTCGGCCCGCTTGAGCATCCAGCATTGCTTTGCCCCAGTCGAAGCCAGCGCGATCGGCCGTGGCATCCAGTAAGTCGTAGACCTTGCCTTCAAGAGATTTTCCTGCGTTCTCGAGGTTGGTCAGCATCACCTGCTGGACGCGCCCCTCCCTCGTGTGCGGAGCGACCAGGTGATAGACGTAAACAGGATTCTCTTGTCCGATTCGGTGCAGTCGGCCCATGCGCTGCTCAAGGCGGACCATGGACCAAGGCAGGTCCCAGTCAACCATCACGTAAGCGGACTGGAGGTCGATCCCCTCGCCGCCAGCATCGGTGGATACCAGGACTTGGAACTCACCTGCCAGAAAGTCCTCCTGCAGCGCATCGCGAGTTGTGTGGTCGACGGACCCCTCGAGGACGCGCGAGCTGAACCCCGCCTCCTCGAAGCGCGCCTGGAGCCATCGCGCAGTGTCAGAGAACTCGCTGAAGACCAGGAGCTGGCCCTCGCCTTGGCGAAGGCCATGGCGCTCCATTAACTGCATCAGATGAGACCACTTCGCTGGCGCTTGGGCGGCCTCTGCCCGAGTCACCGTTTCGAGGAGCGTTGCCACTTCGGACAGCTCTCGGGGCTTGTCTTTAGTTCGGGCGGCAACGAGGGCCGTCTCTGCCCGCGCCCAGGCCTCGTCGTCGTCCGCAGCAGCACCGAGGCCGTGCACCGTGATGAGTCCCTCCGGAGGAACCGGCTGGGTCCGCTCATGAGCAGCACCCATGAGGGAGGCCTGGCGACGACGCAATGTCGCGGCAACCGCGGACAGCGACGATGCAGCCCGCTTACCGTAGATCGAGCGTGCCAACGTGGCCGAGTCCGCGTAGAACGTCTCCACATAGTCCATCACCGCGTCGTACACGGCTGACTCATATGGGTTGAGATCCACCGAAATTGTTTCGGAGAATCGCTGCTTGAACAGCTTCGACCCGTCATGTCCGACGAGGTCTTCCTTCATGCGACGCAAGAACGACAGCTTCGAGGGAACGAGCGCAGTCTCATAGTCGGTCTTGCGTGGATCCCACGGATACAGCGTGGGATCAAGCAAGTTCATCAAACCGCGGAAGTAGTGCTCTTTGCCGCGATGTGGCGTGGCCGTCATTAGGAGCAAGTGGTGGGAGCAGTCGCCTACTTGGCGTGCCGCGGCAAGAAACTGGCTCGTCGGCGTGAGGCGGTGGGCCTCATCGAAGATGGCGAGCGACCAGGAACTGTGTGATCCTGCCACCTTCCGGCGAACCTCACCATTGTGGGTGAAGAGGTCCAGCGAGACGAGCCATGTGTCGTAGCGAGGGTCCAGATCGGCCGGGTCTGCGGCTATCGCTGCCGTGATGCGCTTGGCCGTCACCCCGAAGAGACGCTGGAGGTCTCGCTCCCACTTCGTGACAAGGTGCGCAGGAACGATGATCACCGCTCGACCCTGGACAAGGCCGACGCGGCGCCCCTCGGTTAGGTACATACCGGCCATGATGGTCTTGCCGGTCCCAGGCTCGTCTCCGAGCAGAAACCGGAGGCGCGGCTGGGTGAGCATGTGTCCATGCACAGCTTCATCCTGATGGGCGAAGGGCTTCAAGGGGCGAGTCGCCAGCACCGCGGAGCGGATGCGCGGAACAGCGTGCTGCATCCAGCGGCCCCATAAGCCAGTCAGCGCCCTGTCCGGGTCGCCACCCCGATCGTTGACGGGAACGAGACCAGCTACGAGTTGGGCAGTGGTCAACAGGATGCGCTGAGGGGCCCCAGCGGCATCAACCACGAACAGCTCAATAGTGCCGTCACCGGCGTGTTCGGCATCGCGCACGGTAACCAGTGCGCCGTCCACGCGTACCTGTCGGCCCTTCTCAGGTAATGCGACTGCCATGGTCCCCCCAAGCCCCGTCCGAGTGTCAGGCCACCACGTTCAGCGGCCTATCCCCCACGACGAGCGCCCTGACCAGTGAGAGCCTAACGGCGAGTGCCCGGCTATGTACCTGTTCCGGTCAGGCTTGCTCTCAAGGATGTGGTGACTCGTCCCCATACTTCACAAATAAAGATCACTCCGATGTGCGGTGCAACGGTTGCTCCGATGACACTCCCTCTGTGGAGGCGCCGTCGGGGCGGTGAACCGGAATCCGGTGGCACCCGCCCGGCATCCTCGCTTGCCAAGGCAAGCCAGCTGCAGCACCGTGGTCTGGATGCTTGCTCAGAATGCGCGCTGAGCCAGCGGCTCCGAGGTGAAGGTGGGGCTGCCATCGGCCGCCTACGGCGTCAGCCTCTGCCGATTGTCAGGTCCCCGTCGCCGGCAGCTCCCCCTGCTCCAGATAGGCAGTCAGGTCGGATGCTCGTGCGTGGATGGCGGCGGCAATTCGGCGCGCCAGGCGAGGGATGGTGAGCTCCGCTACCTGGTCGGCGTTGTGGAAGTCGTAGCCGCGGAGCTCGTCGGCTTGCAGTGCGATCTGTCGGCGGTCATCTGTGCTCAGGAAGCCGCCTTCGAAGAGGTAGAGGACCTTGTCTCCCTCTCCGGGGTTCGGTGCCCAGTCGACGACCAGTAGGCGGCCGATGTGCGGTGCGATGCCGAGTTCCTCCTGGACCTCGCGCACGCAGGCTTGCCGGGGCGACTCCCCCTCCTCGACGTAGCCCCCTGGGATATCTCGGTAGTCCTTGTAGGACGGCTCGACGAGGAGGACTCGATCGGCTTCGTCGAAGAAGAGAGCGCCGGCTGCCATGCGGGGGCGGGCCATCTTCGCTTCGTGCTCGTTCTCGCTCACGGATCGGACTCTAGCTGCCCACGACGATGCCCAGCCTGCGGGCCAGGTCTGCGACGGGATGGGCAGGCCGGCCTCTGGTGCCGCGTATCCAGCCGATGACCAGTTCTCGGCTCAGGTAGTGGTGGCGTACCTGCTCGGGGGCGGCCTGTTCCGCTTCGAGTAGGACGGCCACGGCTTCGTCGGTGCGGTTCCAGGAGCTGAGCGCCCTTGCGACTTCGAGGCTGTGCCGTACGC
This sequence comes from Streptomyces sp. 3211.6, assembly GCF_003634815.1. Lineage (NCBI taxonomy): Bacteria > Bacillati > Actinomycetota > Actinomycetes > Kitasatosporales > Streptomycetaceae > Streptomyces > Streptomyces sp. 3211.6. Next base: position 2,794,328 of record NZ_RBXC01000001.1, read on the forward strand.
GCCGCTCCACGGGCAGGGCGGTCGTGTCGATTCGTGAGCCCAGGTCCGCGGCGATCTGGATGTCGCCGAGTTCGCCGGCGGTGGCCACGCAGTGGATCGCCACGTTGGTCGGGCCGAAGGCCGTCCACATGTGATTGGCGTCGGCGCCGAGCCGTTGCGCGGTCTCGTTCGCCTCGCGGAGGAAGGTCTGCGTGGTCGCCCGGTCTTCTGCCCGTGCGGCGGCCATCGCGCCTGTGAGGAACAGCGTGCCGTACACCGAGAGGTACTCATCGTTGGCGTTGCCGAGCTCGGGCTGCATGACGGCTGCCGCGTCGTTCACCAGCTGGACTGCGGCTTTGAAGCGTCCGGTGGCCAGGAGGCAGTGCGTGACCGCTCGGAAGAGCGATCCCGTGATTTCACTGCGGCCGCTGCGCTGCGCTGCTGCCAGACCGCGGTCGGCGGCGATCCACGCCAGCTCGGACTCTCCGACCTTGCCCAGCACCATGGCCGCCCCGTGGTAGGCGAGAGCGAGCAAGGCGTGGGCTTCCTCCGCCTCGCGCCCCGTGTAGGCGCGGGACGCGGCGAGGGCATCAGCCAGGACAAGGGGGAGACGTCGGGTGGCGAAGCCGTACCGAGATGCCTGGTAGGCGTCGAGCACGTCGCTGACGTTGCCTCGGAGGTCCTGCAGATCGGGTGGTTCCTCGCCGCTGGCGACTCCGAGTAAAGGGGCGAGCTGCTTGTAGTCCATCAGCGTTTCGCGCAGCGCGGGAACCGTCCGGTGGCCGCTGTCGGCTGACCACTCCATGAGCGCCGGCTCGGCAAGCAGGTCTCCGAGCGAGACGTCGAGGGCTCCGGCGAGTGAGGTGATCACCGAGAGGCGATCGAGCTCGATTCGGTTGTTCTCCGCTTTGCTCAGCCAGTCCGTGGTACGGCCGACAAGGCCAGCCAGTACCTCTTGGGAGAGGCCACGTCGGCGCCGGTACCAGGCGACGCGCTCGCCGATGGTCAGGTTCTCTATCATACCTCGCATGTCCTGATCATCACCTCGTGGCCGAAGTGAACCCCGGAAAGTTTTTCCGGCGTGTCACCGGGCGTCCTGGCTACTGTCGCAGCAGACCGTGAACACCGCTGTGAGATGCGAACAACTCGTTCTGCATCGACTGGCATTGGCGAATGATGCTCGTCCGTTCCGCCCGTCTTCTTCAGGCAGAGAGATCGGAGATGGCCCAGCCATGACGCCCGCACCGCAAGATCCTGAAGGAGCGGTCCAGGCCGTATCGCAGCGCCCCGTGACCGTCGAAGCCGCGGCCGGCTGGAGTTCACTGCCGGAGTGGCTCACGGTCCGCGCGCTCGTGATCGACACGGGCACCGGCCGCCGGGGTGAGGTGCAGCCGTGGCCCTACTACTCCGAGAGGCCGCCTACCAGTGCCTGGCTGCGGCCGGAAGGCGGCGGGAAGAAGTGGACGGCGCCGATCGATGGCCTCCGGCCGGCCCACGGCGATCCGGCCGCGTGAAGCCTCAGCAACTGTGGCAGCGGTTCGAGTGGGCAAGCGGGAACTGCTTCCGCTGCGAACGGCTTGATGTCGAGGTGACCGTCATCGGCTCCATCGTCGTGGGCGACGTCACGGCCGAGATCCACGCGTGCAAGAAGTGCGTTTTCCGCCTGGAGCAGCTGCACTGGGTGCTCATCGGGCGGGAGTCTCGGCCACTTGGCTGATAACCCTTCTATCGGTCAAGTAACTGGCACAGAAGGGGGTTTCGGCGCCGGTAACCTCTGGCGGACGAGGCGCTGAGCGCCCGTCATATGGCTTGCCTGAGAGCTGAAAGGGAATCGATGGCCCAGGATCAGGAAAACACCGTGGAGCGCACGCTCGTGCTCCTCAAGCCCGACGCGATGGTCCGCGGATTCAGCGGGAAGATCATCGCCCGCTTCGAGGACGCGTCGCTGAAGATCGTCGGCATCAAGATGAAGCAGATGGACGCCGAGTTCACCCGGCGCCACTACTTCGACCTGGAGGAGCGGCTCGGCCCGGAGGTCTACAACCTCACCGCGACCTTCATGCAGCAGGGCCCGGTCATCGCGCTCGTGCTGGAGGGCTTCGACGCCGTCGCGACGGTCCGGAAGATCGTCGGCAGCACGTACCCGAACGAGGCCCCCGCCGGCACCATCCGCGGCGACTTCTCCCACTACAGCCGCGGCGCCAGCGCCGCCTCCGGGAAGGCCGTGGCGAACCTCGTCCACGCCTCGGGCAACAAGAAGGAGGCCGACATGGAGGTGGACCTCTGGTTCGACAAGGACGAGCTCCACGACTACCGCACCCTCGCGGAGATCTTCACGTACTGAGCCCGGACCGATGTCACCTATCGGCTGTCGACGCGTTGAACACCACCAGGCACCACCGTAGGAGAGAAGGCATCATGACCAACCCGACCCGCGTCGCCTCCGTAGCCGAGCTGGAGAACGTCTTCCAGCAGGAGCTGGCCACCGACCTCTGGGCCGCGGCGGAGACCGCCTTCGCTCTCGCCACCCGCAGCCGTGACATCGGCGACTGGGCCAAGTCCCGCGAGTGGGCCAAGCAGTGCCTGACGCTGCTGGCCGGCTTCCCGGACGAGACGGAGGGCGACGTCGCAACCAAGCGGGTGTCCGTCGGCGGCGTCCCGCTGCCGAACTACCTGCACGAGGGCGTCGTACGCGACCGCTTCGGCGACCTCGACTGACGTACAACCACGGCGGCGGTGCGGCACGCGGCCGCGGACCGCACCCCGCCGTTCGCTGATCAACCACACATCGCATCCAACTGAGCCATCCCCATGCATGGCCTGGCTCGGGCGAATCACCCATGCCCGATTCCGGAAGGGAGCCCCTGTGGCCATCGAGATCGAGATGCGCGCCCGGTTCGACAAGGACGCCTACGACCAGCTCATCGACCGCCTCACGGCGGAGGCCGAGGACCTCGGCTGCGACGACAAGAATATCTTCTTCTACGTGCTCCCGGACCAGCTGCTGAAGGTCACCGACAACGTGGCCGCCGGCTCGGCGAAGGTCACGCTCAAGGCCAGCAAGATCGGCCAGGGCGCCGCGTTCCCCGAAACGGAGATCGCCATCGGCCGCGAGGACGTGCCGGCCGCGGTACGGATCTTCAACGCCCTCGGCTTTGAAGGCACCATGCACCAAGCGTTCAACCAGCGACACAACTTCCGCTTCCGCGGCGTCGAAATCGCCGTGAAGTGGAGCGAGGCCTGGGGCCACCACGCCGAGTTCGAGGTGCTCCTGGACGAGGCCGCCGGTGCCACGGCGCAGGAGGAGGCCGCCGCCCGCATCCGCAACGTCGCCGACGAGCTCGGCGTACGCCTGATGACCGAGCAGGAGCTCGCCGACTTCACGGCCGCCTTCGAGGCCGCGGAGCAGGAGCGCAAGGACAGGGACGCGGCCACCGTCGCCGCGCCCGCCCGCTAGCCATCCGCTTCGTAGACCACCACGAGGAGGTGGGCCCGATGAGCACGACCTCGCCGGCTGGCAGGCTGGTCGAGCTGGCTGCACGCAAGCAGCTCCCGCACCACCAGTACACCGATCCCGCCACCGTCCGCTGGATCACCGTCAACCGGCCGGACTTCCCCGACGGCCCGCCTCCTCCCACCCTCCGGCCGCATCCACAGGGGCTCGTGACGCGCGCGGCCATCCCCGGCGACTGGCTGGCCGAGGCCAAATGCCATGACTCCCTCCACGGCGTCAGGCACGCCATGCGGACCGCCGCCCTGGCGGCTCTCCTGGCCGAGGCCAGGGGGCTCAGCGACAACGACACCGCCACTCTCGTCCTGGCCGCGGCGGTCCATGACTGCCGCCGCCTCCACGACAAGGACGACCGCGGCCACGGCGCCCGGGCAGCCATCTGGCTCACTGGCAACGCCGACACCGTCTGGAGCCACTTCGGGCTCACCCCTACACCAAGCCGCATCGCCGCTGCCGGCACGGCCGTCCGCCTCCACGACGTGCCGTATGAGCACTTCTCCCCGGACGACCACACAGACCACAGACGCGCCGAGACGATCAGCGATCTGCTGAAGGCCGCCGACGCTCTGGACCGCTACCGGTTGCCCAAGCTCACCTGGTGGCCTGACCCCGCCCAGGTTCGCTGCGAGGCGTTCGACGACTTACGCGCCACCGCCTTCGAGCTCGTCATCCGCTCCGAGTCGGCGTGGCTGGCGGGGGCGAGCAGCGCGGACGCCGTGTTCACCGGGCTGGCTCAGCTGGAGCTGATCAGCTGATGGACTTCCTCGACGCCTACGAGCAGTGGGCCGACGCCCACGCGTTCTTCGACACCACGCTCATCCCGAGCCCCGCCGACGTCCAGGATCCGCTCGCGGGCCAGATCGCGGCGTGGGAGGATCGCTTGGCCTTTACCCCCAACGGCCGGCTGCTTCGGGACAACGCCCTCTTCCGCGCGCTGAGCGGGGACGGCAAACTCCACCTCCTCCACGTCACGCACGCCCTGGAGCAGATCAGCAAGCACGGCACGCTCTACCCCTCCGGTGGCTGCCTGGTCGGCAGCGTCTACTGCGCGCCCCTCACAGCAACCGAGCGCGGCTTCCACATGCACAACCTCGGCGAGTACATCCTGACCAAGGAAGCCCCTGCCTTCGCCGCCAAGGCCAACGCCTCGGGGCGGACGCCCACGCCGCTGATCTTCGAAGTGACTCTCCCGTCGCAGGCGTACCGGGGGCTGGCCGGCGTGGACTACCTCCGCCTCGGCTCGATCCACCTCCAGATCTACAGCCGCCTGGAGTACCTGCTCTCCAAGACTGAACGCCACCAGCTGCGCGAGACCATCGTCAGCCGGATCAAGAACTCCACAGCCTTCCTCGCCCTGGCGGCTGCCGTCGCCTACCAGGGCGCGATCGTCCAGTCCGATAGGTTTCTGCGGCTGCTGGACGAGACGATCCCCCGCCTGCCGATCCTCGGCTATGTGTACTTCGAGGCTCTGGCCGAGTACCTGATGCTGCACTCCGCCACCCCTGGTACGCGCGAGCGGGCCGAGCGCGGCGAGTTCGACAACTGGCTCTACAAAGAGATGCTGTTCGCGTCCTTCCCGGACATGGCGGGCAAGTTCGACCTGGCCAAGTTCCGGCCGTCGCCCGCTGACCTGGCCACGCTCCTCGCCCGCATCGACCCGGGCATCGACGTGCGCCACGCCCGTAGCTACCTGACCGAGCGGATCAGCCACCTCGTCGCGGTCCGCCTCTTCACGCCCGGGCAGGTACCCGAAGCCTGGCACCGCACCCGCTGGGAGTTCGACAGCCTCTCCACCCAGCTCGGGCCACTCCTCGGCCACCTCATCCACCGCGAGCTGCGCACCTTCGGCCGGTACCCGGACTTCTACTTCTACTTCGACCAGCACAAGGCGCTGCAGGCGTGGAACTACTGGAACCACATGGACATCATCACGCCCTTCAACGGGACCGTCCCGAAGGGCGAGATCGGTATCAACCCCGCGTACCCCGACCTGGCGTACCGGGTCTGGCGAGCTGAGCAGGACGACAGCGGCCACCTCCAGCCCGCCGAGGAGCTCAATCTGACCATCGCCCCGCGCCTGGTCGACATCAAGTACACGCTCATGCGCAACAACCAGTGGACCGCCTCGGCCGCTGGCACCGCCTGATGCGAGAGGACACCGCTCCGATGAACGCCCACCGCACGAACGGCACCTCCATCGACCACCTCGGCGAGCAGATCACCACGCTCCTCGCCGACCCCGCGACCACACACGGCCTGGCCCGGACGCTCCGGGCCGCGGCCAAGGAGATCGAGCTCAGCCGGTACCACAGGGTCAGCCAGAGGGCCTTTCCCAGCGGCCGGATCGACACGGCCCCGAAGAACGTCCAGGTCGGCGGCGGCGCCCACCGTATCGACGGCTTCTTCAACATCGATGCCGTACCGCCGGCCGACCTGCTGTGGGACGTCCGCGAAGGGCTGCCGCTCCAGGACAGCACGGTGGAGGTGCTGTTCTCCGAGCACTTCCTCGAGCACATCGACTACCCGACCTCTGCCAAGCACTACGCCCGCGAGACTCACCGCGTCCTCGCCTCCGGCGGGCGGCTCATCACCGGCGTCCCGGACGCATCGTTCGTCCTCGGCCCGTACCCCGCCAGGCCCGAGCAGGCCGAGGAGATGATCGACCGCTGGTACGCCAAGCGGAACTGCCGCCAGGACATCAATACCTATCTCGACCTGATCAACTACGTCTTCCGCGACCAGGACGACCACCCCACGTACACCCCGCACCTCTGGGCCTACGACCTCGACAAGCTCTGCCAGCTGTTCACGGAGGCGGGCTTCAAGACCGTCGAGCCGTGGCCGTTCGACGCCGCCATGGCCAACCCGAAGCGCGAATGGGCCAGCGTCTACGTGGTCGCGACCAGGTGACCTGCGCCGCGGCCAGTCCAGGCCACCTGGTCACCCTCGGGATGGAACCGAGAAGAAGAGGAGCGTTCAAGGTCCCCAGTGTGGGCGCTACGTGGCGCAGACTTCGTGGCGTACGTGGAGCGGCCGGTACGGAGCGGAGGGACGACCCGTAGCCGCCACTCGCGCCGCGAGTTCCGCAATCAGTTGCCGGTCAGCTGGCGCTGCTCGACCGGCCGGGTGAGGCCTGCGGCAACGGCCTGGCGGTTGGCTCGAATTTCGACCATGTAGGCGACTGCTTCGTCAGCATCTGCCTTCCGGACGAGGTCGATGTGCCGTTGGAGAAGCTCGGCGCGACGTGAAGGCCAGGCGCTGAGGATGTCGGCCGGTTCCACCGATCGGTACTGCGCGGTGCGGTCGCCCTTGCTGCTCGTAGAAGCGGTCCACGGCGCGAAGCTGCCCGATCGCGCCGCCCCGCCCCACACCGGACCTGCGAGCGGACCTACGGCATTGCCGACGGCCCCGTCGGGGCCGTTTCCAGTACGGGCCGTTTCCCGTGTTGGCTGCGCGGACGCCAGGGTGTTTCGGCGAGCTCCAGGCTGTGATCACCCACACAACCGGCACACACCAAGACGACGCTTACACAACATGCGACAAAACAGACACGCGCGCGGCCCCGCTGTGGCCCCGCAGCGGCTTTGGAACGCGAAAGACGGCCCCGGAGGGCCGCCAGGATCACCGAAGTGACTCGCGCCGCCAGCAAAGATGCTGGTCAGATCGTTTCTGCACACCTGGTGTGCAGTGGGGCGGGTGGGACTCGAACCCACGGCCGACGGATTATGAGTCCGCTGCTCTAACCGGCTGAGCTACCGCCCCTTCACGGCGTGGCGCGTACATGTGTGCGCGCCGTCTGCCGCAGCATAGCCGCTCATACGATCTCCTGCTCCGGTTGCCTCGCATGATCGGCTTCGCATGTTCAGAGAGACCGCGCTGGAAGCTGCCCGGTTCCAGGTCCGGGGCAAAAAGAAAGAGGACCCGACCGGGTCCTCCATCCCTTCCTGCTCCCCCGACTGGACTCGAACCAGTAACCTGCCGGTTAACAGCCGGCTGCTCTGCCAATTGAGCTACAGGGGACCGCGCTCCCCCGACTGGACTCGAACCAGTAACCTGCCGGTTAACAGCCGGCTGCTCTGCCAATTGAGCTACAGGGGATTGCTGCGGTGCCACGAACAGCCCACCTCCGGCCTTGCCGGGGGGCGAGCGCCCGTTGCGAGTCATAGATTAGCGCAAGCAGGGGGGTGCTCCGCCAATCGGTATCGCCAGCCGGCCGGGCACCGACACGACGAAGGGTGGCAGGCATGCGGTACAAGGTCACGTTCCTCGCCGGGGTGGCCGTCGGCTACGTGGTGGGAACGGCCGCGGGGCGCGAGCGGTACGAGGGGATGAAGAAGTCCGCGCGGCGGATCGCGCAGAACCCGGTGGTGCGCAACGCCGCCGAGACGGCGGGGCAGAGCGGGCGGGCGTTCGCCGGGAAGGCCTTCGCCGCCGTCGGCGACAAGGTCGGCGGCGCGCTGCCGGCCTCCGTGGCGCGGCGGGTGCCGGGGCTGCGGGAGCGGGGGCAGGGGTACGAGGACGAGTGGGGGACCAGCAACACCTGACCCTCCTGGGAGGGCCGTCCGGTGGGGCAGAATTCTCCGCATGGGGATAGTCGCCGGGCTGGACAGCTCTTCCACCTTCACTCGCATCGTCGTCTGTGACACGGACACGGGCGCCGTACTGCGCCAGGGCTACGCACCCCATCCGCAGTCCGTCGGCGAGACGGTCCCCCACGAGACCGACCCGCAGGCCTGGCTGCTCTCCCTGGGCGAGGCGGCCGGCGGCGGGCTGCTGGAGGGCGTCCAGGCCATCGGGGTCTCCGCGCGGCGCGGCCTGCTGGCACTGGACGCACAGGGCGGGCTGGTCCGGCCCGCCCTGGTCGGCAACGACCGGCGCGGGCAGGTCGCCGCGGCCGAACTGGTCGAGGCGCTCGGCGGCAAGGCCGCCTGGACGGCGGCCGTGGGCTCGGTCCCGCACCCCGCGCAGCCGATCGTGAAGCTCGCCTGGCTGGCCCGTACCGACCCGGAGGCCGCGCGCCGGGTGGCGGTGCTGCTGTCCCCGCACGACTGGCTGGTCTGGCAGCTGCTGGGCCGGCCCGCCCGGCGCACCACCGACCGGGCGGGCGCCTCCGGGACGGGGTACTGGTCGGCGGCCACCGGCTCCTACCGCCCCGACCTGGTCGAGCTGGCGCTCGGGCACCAGGCGCTGCTGCCCGAGGTGCTCGGTCCGAGCGACGCCGCCGGGATGACCCCGGAAGGGCTGCTGATCTCCGCCGGGACCGGGGAGACCACGGCCGCCGTGCTCGGGCTGGGCCTGGGTCCCGGGGACGCGGTGGTCTCGCTGGGCGCCTCCGGTTCGGTGATGGCCGTGCACCACGAGGCCCTGGTGGAGCCGGGCGGCCTGATCACCTCCCTCGCCGACGCGGCCGGCATGCACCTGCCGGTGGTGAACACCTCCAACGCCGTACGGCCCCTGCGCGGCACCGCCGACATGCTGGGCACCGACCTGGAGGGGCTGAGCGCACTCGCGCTGAAGTCGACGCCGGGTGCACACGGGCTCGTACTCCTGCCGTACCTGGAGGGAGAGCGCACGCCGCACCTGCCGCACTCCGCCGGGACCCTGTCGGGGCTGCGCCGGGACTCGATGAAGCCGGAGCACCTGGCCCGGGCCGCGTTCGAGGGGATGCTGTGCGGGCTGGTGGACGCCCTGGACGTGCTGCGGCACCGGGGGGTCGGCATCCGGCGGGTGTTCCTGCTGGGCGCGGCCGCCGAGCTGCCCGCCGTACAGGCCGCCGCTCCGGGGCTGTTCGGGACGCAGGTCGTGGTGCCCGCACCGGCGGACTACGCGGCGCTGGGCGCGGCCCGGCAGGCGGCGTGGGCGCTGGGGGTGCAGCAGGGCACGCTCGCCCCGCACACGCCTCCGCTGTGGCCGGCCCCGGCCGCGCAGGTCTTCGAGCCGGGCGAGGAGTTCGCCGCCTGGCAGGCGGTGCGCCAGCAGTACGTGACGACGCGGGAGCAGCTGCACCCGGGGGCCTTCTGAGCTGCGTGACAGGGCTCACGCCCGGTCCGCAACCCCTAGCGCCCCCTGCTTCCGGCGGGAACGGGACCTTGGCACGAAGTGGCCTACTCCTTTTGTCCCGGCTTTGCGAAAAGAGGTAGGGATCAAGCCTCCGCTTGACACAAGATGGAGTGAACCCCCTCGATCATGCCTACCGGAGCCTACGCGTGCTCATACGACTTCTGCGAACGTACCTGCGTCCGCACCGGAAACCCATCGCCGCACTGGTACTGCTGCAACTCCTGCAGACCAGTGCGAGCCTCTACCTGCCCACGCTCAACGCCGACATCATCGACAACGGTGTCGTCAAGGGCGACACCGGTTACATCCTGCGCTCCGGCGCGCTGATGCTCGGTGTCTCGCTCGTCCAGCTCGTCTGCAACGTCGGCGCCGTCTACTTCGGCGCACGGACCTCGGCCGCGCTCGGCCGCGACATCCGCGCCGCCGTCTTCGACCGGGTGCAGAGCTTCTCCGCCCGCGAGGTGGGCCAGTTCGGCGCCCCGTCGCTGATCACCCGTACGACCAACGACGTCCAGCAGGTGCAGATGCTGGCGCTGCTGACCTTCACGCTGATGGCCTCGGCGCCGATCATGTGCATCGGCGGCATCGCCATGGCGCTCTCCCTGGACGTGAAGCTGTCGGGCGTGCTGCTCGCCGTGGTCCCGGTGCTGGGCATCTCGGTCGGCGCGATCGTCTGGAGGACGCGTCCGCTGTTCCGCCGGATGCAGGTCCGCCTCGACGTGGTCAACCGGGTGCTGCGCGAGCAGATCACCGGCAACCGCGTGATCCGCGCCTTCGTCCGCGACGGCTACGAGGAGGAGCGCTTCCGCGGCGCGAACTCCGAACTGACCGGCGTCTCGCTGGCCTCGGGCAAGCTGCTCGCCCTGATGTTCCCCGTCGTCATGCTGGTCATGAACGTCTCCAGCGTGGCGGTCATCTGGTTCGGCGCGATGCGCGTGGACAGCCAGGGGATGGAAATCGGCCAGGTAACGGCCTTCCTGGCCTACCTGATGCAGATCGTGATGGCCGTGATGATGGCCACCTTCATGTTCATGATGGTGCCCCGCGCCGAGGTCTGTGCCGAACGCATCCAGGAGGTCCTGGACACCGAGTCCAGCGTGGTCCCTCCCTCGGACCCGGTGCGCACGGTGTCCCTGCGCGGGCAGCTGGAGCTGCGCGGCGCGGACTTCCACTATCCGGGCGCCGAGGCGCCGGTGCTGCGCGGGGTGGACCTGGTGGCCCGCCCCGGCGAGACCACGGCGGTGATCGGCTCCACCGGCAGCGGCAAGTCCACGCTGCTGGGGCTGGTGCCGCGGCTGTTCGACGCGACCGGCGGCACGGTGCTCGTCGACGGCGAGGACGTGCGCCGGCTGGACCCGCAGCTGCTGGCCCGGACGGTCGGCATGGTCCCGCAGAAGCCGTACCTGTTCTCCGGCACCGTCGCCTCCAACCTGCGCTACGGGCGCCCGGACGCGACGGACGAGGAGCTGTGGCAGGCCCTGGAGGTGGCCCAGGCCAAGGAGTTCGTCTCCGCGCTGGAGGGAGGCCTGGAGGCGCCCATCACCCAGGGCGGCACGAACGTCTCCGGCGGCCAGCGCCAGCGTCTGGCGATCGCCCGCACGCTCGTGCAGCGCCCGGAGATCTACCTGTTCGACGACTCCTTCTCGGCCCTGGACTACGCGACGGACGCGGCGCTGCGCGCGGCGCTGGCGCGGGAGACGGAGGAGGCGACGGTGGTCATCGTCGCCCAGCGGGTCTCCACGATCCGCGACGCCGACCGGATCATCGTCCTCGACGAGGGCCAGGTGGTCGGCGAGGGCCGCCACCACGAGCTGATGGCCGGCAACGAGACCTACCGGGAGATCGTGCTCTCCCAGCTGACGGAGGCGGAGGCCGCATGAGCGGGCCCGGAGGACGGATGATGATGGGCTCGCCCCAGAGGTCCCTGGACTTCAAGGGGTCGGGCAAACGCCTGCTGGCGCAGCTGGCGCAGGAGAAGGCGAAGCTGTGGGGCATGGTCGCGGCCGTGGTCGGCAGCGTCGGCTGTTCCGTGGTCGGTCCGAAGATCCTCGGCGAGGCCACGGACCTGGTGTTCGCGGGCATCGTCGGCCGGGAGATGCCGGAGGGCCTGACCAAGGAGCAGGCGCTGGAGGGGCTGCGGTCCCAGGGGCACGGCGGCGTGGCGGACATGCTGGCGAGCACCGACTTCACGCCGGGCAAGGGCATCGACTTCGGTGCCGTCGGGGTCGTGGCGCTGTGGGCGCTGGCGGTCTTCGTGCTGGCGTCCCTGCTGATGCTGGTCGCGACGCGGCTGTCGAACCGGGTGCAGAACGGCACCGTGTACCGGATGCGCGAGGAGCTCCAGGCCAAGCTGTCGCGGCTGCCGCTGTCGTACTTCGACCAGCAGAAGCGCGGCGAGGTGCTCAGCCGGGCGACGAACGACATCGACAACATCGGGCAGACGCTCCAGCAGACGCTGGGTCAGCTGATGAACTCGCTGCTGACGATCGTCGGCGTGCTGGCGATGATGTTCTGGATCTCGCCGCTGCTGGCGCTGGTCGCGCTGGCGACCGTGCCGCTGGCCATGGTGGTCGCGGCTAAGATCGGCAAGAAGTCGCAGCCGCAGTTCGTGGCGCAGTGGAAGAGCACCGGCACGCTGAACGCCCACATCGAGGAGATGTACTCCGGCCACGCGCTGGTGAAGGTCTTCGGGCGGCAGAAGGAGTCGGCGGAGGTCTTCGCCGAGCACAACGAGGAGCTGTACCGGGCCTCGTTCAAGGCGCAGCTGGTCAGCGGCATCATGCAGCCGGTGATGTTCTTCGTCTCGAACATCAACTACGTGCTGGTGGCCGTCGTCGGCGGGCTGCGGGTGGCCTCGGGCACCCTGTCGATCGGTGACGTGCAGGCGTTCATCCAGTACTCGCGCCAGTTCTCGATGCCGCTGACGCAGGTGGCGTCGATGGCGAACCTGGTGCAGTCCGGCGTCGCCTCGGCGGAGCGGGTGTACGAGCTGATGGACGCGCCCGAGCAGGAGCCGGACGTGGAGGTTCCGGAGCGTCCGGAGGAGCTGCGCGGGCAGGTCGTCCTGGACAAGGTGGCCTTCCGCTACGAGCCGGACAAGCCGCTCATCGAGAACCTGTCGCTGCGGGTGGAGCCGGGTCAGACGGTCGCGATCGTCGGCCCGACGGGCGCGGGCAAGACCACGCTGGTCAACCTGTTGATGCGGTTCTACGAGGTCACCGGTGGCGAGATCGCCCTCGACGGGGTGGACATCGCCAAGATGACCCGCGAGCAGCTGCGTTCCGGGATCGGCATGGTCCTCCAGGACACCTGGCTGTTCGGCGGGACCATCGCGGAGAACATCGCCTACGGTGCCTCGCGGGAGGTCACGCGCGCCGAGATCGAGGAGGCCGCGCGGGCGGCCCACGCGGACCGGTTCGTCCGTACGCTGCCCGACGGCTACGACACGGTGCTCGACGACGAGGGCGCGGGCGTCAGCGCGGGCGAGAAGCAGCTGATCACCATCGCCCGGGCGTTCCTGTCGGACCCGGTGATCCTGGTCCTCGACGAGGCGACGAGCTCGGTGGACACCCGTACCGAGGTGCTGATCCAGAAGGCGATGGCGCGCCTGGCGCACGGCCGTACGTCGTTCGTGATCGCGCACCGGCTCTCCACGATCCGGGATGCCGACGTGATCCTGGTCATGGAGAACGGCTCGATCGTGGAGCAGGGCTCGCACGAGGAGCTGCTGGCCGCGGAGGGCGCGTACGCGCGGCTGTACGCGGCGCAGTTCGCGCAGGCGGTCGCCGAGGTCGACTGACCCGGGTGCGCGCGAGCGGGTGGGGGCGTCCTTCGGGGCGCCCCCTTCCCGTTCGCGGGGCGGTCAGTCGAGGTAGCCGCGCAGCTGGTCCGCGAAGGCGTGGTCGCGGAGCTTGGCGAGGGTCTTGGACTCGATCTGGCGGATCCGCTCCCGGGTGACGCCGAAGATCCGGCCGATCTCCTCCAGGGTGCGGGGGCGGCCGTCGGCGAGCCCGTAGCGCAGCTGGACGACCTTGCGTTCGCGTTCGCCGAGGGTCGACAGGACGGCCTCGAGGTGTTCGCGCAGCAGGAAGAAGGCGGCGGACTCCATGGGGGAGGCGGCGTCGCCGTCCTCGATGAGGTCGCCGAGCGCGACGTCCTCCTCCTCGCCGACGGGGGCGTGCAGGGAGACCGGTTCCTGGGCGAGGCGCAGCACTTCCAGGACGCGTTCGGGGGTCAGTTCCAGGTGGAGGGCGACCTCTTCGGCGGTGGGTTCGTAGCCGCGTTCCTGGAGCATGCGGCGCTGGACGCGGACGACGCGGTTGATGAGCTCGACGACGTGGACGGGGACGCGGATGGTACGGGCCTGGTCGGCGAGGGCCCGTGACATCGCCTGGCGGATCCACCAGGTGGCGTAGGTGGAGAACTTGTAGCCACGGGCGTAGTCGAACTTCTCGACGGCCCGGATCAGTCCGAGGTTGCCCTCCTGGACGAGGTCGAGCATGGTCAGGCCGCGGCCCACGTAGCGTTTGGCGACGGAGACGACGAGGCGCAGGTTGGACTCGATGAGCCGGCGTTTGGCCATGCGGCCCATGACGACGAGTTTGTCGAGGTCGACGGCGAGCTGGGAGTCGAGGTCGGTGGCGCCCGCGAGCCGCTCCTCGGCGAAGAGTCCCGCTTCCACGCGCCGGGCGAGTTCGACCTCCTCGGCGGCGGTGAGGAGCGGGATCCTGCCTATCTCGCGCAGGTACTGGCGGAAGAGGTCGGCGGAGGGGCCGCCCGCGGCCGGGCCGGCGGGGCCGCGGCCGGGCTGCGGGGGCGGCTGCTCGATGAGTTCGAACACCTCGGGTTCTTCGTCCCCGTCGCGCTCGGCGGCTTCGCGTGCGGCGGCGTCTGCGGTCTCGTCCACGGCCTCGGCCTCGGCCTCTGCGGTTGCGACTTCACCGGCGTGGAAGGAGCTGCCGGCGGGGTGGCTCACGTTCACGGTCAGGGTCCGGGTCTGCACGGGGGCGACCTCCAGGGGCTCCGAGGACGGTGGCACCGCACCTCAGTGTGGGGTACGGCACATCGCTGCCACGAGGGGCGTGCGGGCACTTTCTGAGCCCGCTGCGTGACCGGATGGTTACCCCCCGGCGGCAACCCCGATGCGGATCGGACTCATGTCCGAGACGATCGGGGGCCGCCCGTGCCGGGCCCGTGCAGGGCGTCCCGTCAGGCCATCCAGAAGAAGACGGCCGTCATCCGCTTGTCCTCCAGGGTGGTGCCCCAGTAGCCGGTGGCGCTGTGGATCAGGTTGGCGGAGTAGAGCAGGAGACGGTTGTAGCGGTGGGGGACGCGGAGGTCCTCGGTGAAGGAGTCCTCGGGGACGAAGCGGGTGCCGAGGGCGTCGACGAGGTTGTTGTGCGGGGCGAGGACCTGGTTGCCGCCGAGGACCCCGCCGGGGAGGCTCTGGCGGTAGAAGCTGGTGCCGCAGTCCTTGGGGATGCCGGGGGTCAGGTAGAGCACGGCGGCGTAGCGGCACACGGTGCGGGAGTCGGTGTGCGGGCGGGACTCGCACTCCCCCTCGCCGACGACCTGGACGCAGTTGTGGTTGAAGGTGCCGGCTCCGGCGGGGTCCTCGGCCCAGATCCGCTTCGCCCCGGTGGCCTGCCGCACCAGCTTCTCCACGTGGGCGAGTTCGGCCGGTTCCAGGGCGGGCATGGCGCGCAGCCCGGGCCAGGGCTCGGGCTTGTGCGGGGCGCCCTGGACCCAGTCGCCCTTGGCCAGGCAGCGTTCCCGTACGGCGTCGGCGTCGGGCAGTACGTCGTCCAGCACCCAGTAGTCGCGGCCGCGGGTGGGCTTGCGGTAGGGCAGCACGGGGAGGGTGTTCGAGGGTCGAGGTGACATGCGCGGAACGCTAGTTGGGGGAGCTGTGAGGCTCCCCAAAGCGGGCCCCAAGAGTGCGGCAAGAGGCGGCAAGAGATGGTCCGCCGGGGAGGTGGTCAGGCGAGCTCCACGCGGACCGCGCAGACCTTGAACTCCGGCATCCGGGAGACGGGGTCCAGGGCGGGGTTGGTGAGGGTGTTGGCGCGGCCCTCCCCGTACCAGTGGAAGGGCATGAACACGGTGTCCGCCCTGATGGCGTCGGTGATCCGGGCCGGGGCCACCGCCCGTCCGCGCCGCGAGGTGACGGCCAGCGGGGCGCCGTCGGCCACCCCGAGGCGGGCGGCGAGGCGGGGGTGGAGCTCCACGAACGGGCCGGGGGCGGCCTCGTTGAGCTCGGGCACGCGGCGGGTCTGTGCCCCGGACTGGTACTGGGCGACGACCCGGCCGGTGGTGAGCAGCAGCGGGTACTCGGCGTCGGGGGTCTCGGCGGCCTCGCGGTGGGCTACGGGGGCGAAGCGGGCCCGGCCGTCCTCGGTGGCGAACCGGTCCAGGAAGAGCCGGGGCGTGCCCGGGGAGCCTTCGGGGCAGGGCCAGAAGACGCCCTGTTCGGCGGCGATGCGGTCGTAGGTGATGCCGGAGTAGTCGGCGGGGCCGCCCTCGGAGGCTCGGCGCAGTTCCGCGAAGACCTCCTCGGGGTCGGTGGGGAAGGCCTTCTCCAGGCCGAGGCGGGCGGCGAGCCCGTGCAGGACCTCCAGGTCGCTGCGGACGCCGGGCGGCGGGGTGAGCGCCCGGCGGCGCAGCAGGACGCGGCCTTCCAGGTTGGTGGTGGTGCCGCTCTCCTCGGCCCACTGGGTGACGGGCAGGACCACGTCGGCGAGGGCGGCGGTCTCGGAGAGGACCACGTCGGCGACGGCGAGGAAGTCCAGGGAGCGCACGCGTTCCTCGACGTGGGCGGCGCCGGGTGCGGAGACGAGGGGGTTGGAGCCCATGAGCAGGAGGGCCTTGACGTCGCCGCCGAGGGCGTCGAGGAGTTCGTACGCGCTGCGGCCGGGGCCGGGCAGGGTCTCGGGGTCGACGCCCCAGACCCGGGCGACGTGTTCCCGGGCGGCGGGGTCGGTCAGCTTGCGGTAGCCGGGGAGCTGGTCGGCCTTCTGGCCGTGCTCGCGGCCGCCCTGGCCGTTGCCCTGGCCGGTGAGGCAGCCGTAGCCGGAGAGGGGGCGGCCGGCCCGTCCGGTGGCCAGGCACAGGTTGATCCACGCGCCGACGGTGTCGGTGCCCTTGGCCTGCTGTTCGGGGCCGCGGGCGGTGAGCACCATGGCGGATTCGGGGGCGCAGAACAGCTCGACGGCCCGGCGCAGGCGGGGGACCGGGACGCCGGTGATCCGCTCGACGAGCTCGGGCCAGTGGGCCATGGCGGCGGCCCGGGCGTCCTCCCAGCCGGTGGTGCGGGCGGCGATGAACTCCGTGTCGGTGCGGCCCTCGGCGACGACGAGGTGCAGCAGGCCGAGGGCCAGGGCAAGGTCGGTGCCGGGGCGGGGGGCCAGGTGGAGGTCGGCCAGTTCGGCGGTGCGGGTGCGGCGGGGGTCGACGACGACGAGGGTGCCGCCGGCCTCCTTGAGTTCGGTGAGGTAGCGCAGGGCGGGGGGCATGGTCTCGGCCGGGTTGGAGCCGACGAGGATCACGCAGCCGGTGCGCGGGATGTCCTCCAGGGGGAAGGGCAGTCCGCGGTCCAGGCCGAAGGCGCGCTGGTGGGCGGCGGCGGCCGAGGACATGCAGAAGCGGCCGTTGTAGTCGATCTGGGAGGTGCCGAGGGCGATGCGGGCGAACTTGCCGAGGGCGTAGGCCTTCTCGTTGGTGAGCCCGCCGCCGCCGAAGACGCCGACGGCGTCGGGGCCGTGCGTGCGGCGGGTGCGGGCGAGGCCGGCGGCCACGGCGTCGAGGGCCTGGTCCCAGGTGGCCGGCACGAGCGGGCCGCCGGGGCGGGTGCGGACCAGCGGCTCGGTGAGGCGCACCCGGGAGGAGAGCACGCTGGGGGCGGTGCGGCCCTTGCCGCAGAGGGCTCCGCGGTTGACCGGGAAGTCGGCCCGCTCCTCGACCGTGACGCCGCCGTCGCCGTCCGGCTGGGGGCGGAGGTTCATGCCGCACTGGAGGGCGCAGTACGGGCAGTGGGTGGCGGTGACTCCCTGGGTGCTGTGCATACGGGTCAGGGTGCGGGCGGAGTGTTACGGCGGGCGCCCGGCCGCGTTACGGCCGGGGGTGCGGGGGCTCAGCGCGGGCGGACGGCGCCGGTGAGACCCCGCGGCCGGGGCTGGAGGGTGCTCTCCCCGCCCCGCCCTTTCGCCGTCTCTCCCCCAGCTACCGCTGGGAGGTGCCCCAGGGGCTCCGCCCCGGACCCCGCGCCTCAAACGCCGGCGGGGCTGGAATCAGCCCCGCCGGTGTTTGAGGCGGAAACGGGGAAGGGGCGCGGCGGGGAGACGGCTCCGCGCAGCGGCACCCGTACCCCGGGCCCGGCTACTGACCCGTCAGGTGCTTCACCGTCAGGCCAGCCGTCCAGCCGGATCGCGGCGTCAGTCTGCCAGAGCCCCCAGGGCCCGCGACACCCCTTCCTCCTTCGGGCCGAGGAAGTGCGGCGGCGGCTCGAAGACGGCGTCGACGGCGGCCTTGCCGGCCGCGAAGACCTCGCGGGCGCCGCCGTAGTACCAGGTGGCGTCGTGCGCGTTGTCGACACCGACCCCGTAGGAGTCCACGCCCGCGGCCCGGCACAGCGTGACGGCCCGGTGGATGTGGAAGCTCTGGCTGACGAGCACCGCCCGGCGCACGCCGAAGATCTCCCGGGCCCGTACGCAGCTGTCCCAGGTGTCGAAGCCGGCGAAGTCGCTGACGATCCGCCCGTCGGGCACCCCGTGCCGGGTGAGGTAGGCGCGCATCGCGTCGGGCTCGTCGTACTCGGTGCGGCTGTTGTCCCCGGTGACCAGGACGGCCTTCACCTTCCCCGCCCGGTACAGCTCGACGGCCGCGTCCAGGCGGGCCGCGAGGTACGGGGTGGGCCGGCCGTCCCACAGCCCGGCCCCGAAGACGACGGCCACCCCGGCCGCGGGCGCCTGCGCGGTGGTGCGCAGCCGGCCTGCGGCGGTGGCGTGGGTCCAGGTGGAGGGCAGCAGGGCCAGCACGCACAGGGCCATCACGGCCTGCACCGCCCGCCGCCGGGCCCGTACGGTGCCGAGGCGCGGTCGGCGCATGGCGATTCCCCCTGGTGGTCGTGGTGGTGCCGCCCCCGGCGGCTCCTACGGGGTCAGGACGGCCGGGACCGCCGGAACGGTTCCCCGGCCCAGCTGTGAGCACCCGGCGAACACCCGTCACCGCCGCGCAACGCCCACGCAATCTGCGGCCCGCAGGATCGGTCCATGACGGAGCCGGTGCACCCTCCCGAAAGCCAGTCCTCCCCCTCGCCCTCCCCCTCCCTCCCCTTCGGCGGCGCGGCCGAGCTGCTGACCCGGATCACCCACCAGCTCGGCGCCCAGCTGAGCGGAGTGCGCCCCCCGCGCGCCCGGCCCCACGGAGCCCCCTCATGCACCCCACCCTCGTCGCCGTGGCCCACGGCAGCCGCGACCCACGTGCCGCGCTCACCGTCCTCGCCCTCCTCGAACGGGTCCGCGAGCTCCGCCCGCGCCTCGACGTCCGGCTCGGGCACATCGAGCTGAACCGGCCGCTGCTCGCCGACACCCTCGCGGACGCCACCGGTGCGGTCGTCCTCGTACCGCTGCTGCTCGGGCGCGGGACCCACGTCAAGCGTGACCTCCCCGCCGCCGCAGCCCGCGCCGGGCACCTGCGGATACGGGTCGCGGCCCCGCTCGGGCCGCACCCGCTGCTGGTGGAGGCCCTGGCCGAAAGGCTCCTGCAGGCCGGCTGGCAGCCCGGCACCGCCGTGGTCCTGGCCTCCGCCGGTTCCCTCGACCCCGACTGCGCCGCCGACTCCCGCCGCACGGCCGCGCTGCTCTCGGAACGCCTCGACGGGGTGCCCGTGACCCCGGCGTACGCCTCGGCGGCCGCGCCGGCCGTCCCGGACGCCGTACGGGCGCTCGTGGCGCGGGGCCACCGGGTGGCGGTGGCCTCGTACTTCACCGCCCCCGGCCGCTTCGCCGCCGCGAGCGCCGCCGCCGCACCGGGCCCGGCCGCCGCACCCCTGGGCGCCCACCCGGCCCTGGCCCGGCTGGTCCTCCACCGTTACGACCAGGCCCTGGCCCGCCCCGCGCACCAGCGGGAACCGGCCACTGCCTGAAGACCGGACGGGACCGGATTGCTCGGATTGTCGGTGTCTCCGGTTACCGTCTGATATATGGAAGGCACCGCGCAGAACCCCGCGTACGACTCCTACGACCCCGCCGCCACCGAGCGGTGGGCCGCCGAGCCCGACAAGAGGCCCGGGCGGACCGCCTTCCAGCGCGACCGCGCCCGGGTGCTGCATTCGGCCGCGCTGCGCCGCCTCGCCGGGAAGACCCAGGTGGTCACCCCGGGCACCCGCTCGTACGACTGGGACGCGAGCCCCCGTACCCGGCTGACGCACTCCCTGGAGTGCGCGCAGGTCGGCCGGGAGCTCGGCGCGGCCCTCGGCTGCGATCCCGACCTGGTCGAGGCGGCCTGCCTGTCGCACGACATGGGGCACCCGCCGTTCGGGCACAACGGCGAGGAGGCGCTCAACGAGTTCGCCAAGGACTGCGGCGGCTTCGAGGGCAACGCCCAGTCGCTGCGCCTGCTGACCCGGCTGGAGCCCAAGCGGTTCGTGCCCGGTCCGGCGACGGGCGAGCCGGTGAGCGTCGGACTCAATCTGACCCGGGCCTGTCTGGACGCCGCCACCAAGTACCCCTGGGCGCGCGGCGGGCACCCCACCGACCCCGACTCGGTGAAGTTCGGCGCCTACGAGGACGACCTGCCGGTCTTCGCCTGGCTGCGGCGCGGCGCGCCCGCCGACCGCAAGTGCTTCGAGGCCCAGGTGATGGACTGGTCGGACGACGTCGCCTACTCGGTCCACGACTTCGAGGACGGGCTGCACGCCGGGCACCTCGACCCCAACCTGCTGTTCGCCGAACCGGAACGGGCCGCGATCTGGCGGGTCGCCATCGGCCGGTACGTGCCCGCCGACACCGAGCCGGAGGAACTGCGCGAGGCGCTGGACCGGCTGATGGAGGAGGAGTGGTGGCCGCACGGGTACGACGGCTCGGCCGTGGCGCAGGCCCGGCTCAAGGACGCCACCAGCCAGCTGATCGGCCGGTTCTGCCTGGCCGCCGAGACCGCCACCCGTGAGGCGTACGGCGGCGGCCCGCTGACCCGGTACGCGGCGGAGCTGGTGGTCCCGCGCCGGGCGCGCAACGAGTGCGCCGTCCTGAAGGCGGTCGCCGACCTGTACGTGATGCAGCGCGACGAGCAGGAGCGGCTGCGGGCCGACCAGCGCATCGTCCTGGCCGAACTCGCCGAGGCGCTCAGCGCCCGCGCGCCCGAGGGACTCGACCCCCAGTTCCGGGCGATCTTCGACGCGGCGCCGGACGACAAGGCCCGCAAGCGGGCGGTCGTCGACCAGATCGCGTGCCTCACCGATGCTTCGGCCCGGTCCCTGCACGCACGCCTCACCCGGCGCGGACGGCGCGCCGAGGGGTGAGCCGATCGGGCCATTCCCCCTTCACGGGGCAGGCTCGGTGCGGGACGCTCGCATGTGGCCGCACATGGCGGAGAGGTTATGAGGAGGCATCAGGTGGTCGACGCACACCAGACGTTCATCATCGTCGGCGCGGGGCTGGCCGGGGCGAAGGCCGCCGAAACGCTGAGGTCGGAGGGGTTCACCGGCCGCGTCATCCTGATCGGCGACGAGCGCGACCACCCCTACGAACGGCCCCCGCTGTCGAAGGGCTACCTGCTGGGCAAGGAGGAACGCGACAGCGTCTTCGTGCACGAGCCGTCCTGGTACGCGGGCGCCGACATCGAGCTGCACCTGGGGCAGCCCGCGGTGCACCTGGACCGCGGGGCGAAGACGGTCCGGCTGGGTGACGGCACCCTGCTGCACTACGACAAGCTGCTGCTGGCGACCGGCGCCGAGCCGCGCCGCCTGGACATCCCGGGCACCGGCCTGGCCGGGGTGCACCACCTGCGCCGGCTCGCCCACGCCGACCTGCTGCGCAAGGCGCTGACCTCCCTGGGCCGCGACAACGGCCACCTGCTGATCGCGGGCGCGGGCTGGATCGGCCTGGAGGTGGCGGCCGCGGCCCGCACCTACGGCGCCGAGGTGACCGTGGTCGAACCGCTGCCCACCCCGCTGCACGCGGTGCTCGGACTGGAGATCGGCCAGTTCTTCGCGGACCTGCACACCGGGCACGGGGTGCGCTTCCACTTCGGGGCCATGCTGACGGAGATCGTCGGCCAGGACGGGATGGTGCTGGCCGCCCGCACCGACGACGGCGAGGAGCACCCGGCGCACGCCGTGCTCGCCGCGATCGGCGCGGCGCCGCGCACCGCGCTCGCGGAGACCTCCGGGCTGGCCCTGGTGGACCGGGAGCACGGCGGCGGCATCGCCGTGGACGCCTCGCTGCGCACCTCCGACCCGGACGTCTTCGCCGTCGGCGACGTGGCCGCCGCCCAGCACCCGGGGCTGGGTACCCGGGTGCGGGTGGAGCACTGGGCCAACGCCCTCAACGGGGGCCCGGCCGCCGCGCGGGCGATGCTGGGGCAGGAGGTCTCGTACGAGCGGGTGCCGTACTTCTTCTCCGACCAGTACGACGTGGGCCTGGAGTACTCGGGGTACGCCCCGGCGGGCAGCTACGACCAGGTGCTGGTGCGCGGAGACGCGGGCAAGCGCGAGTTCATCGCGTTCTGGCTCTCCGGCGGCCGGGTGCTGGCCGGGATGAACGTGAACGTGTGGGACGTCACCGAGCACATCCAGAACCTGATCCGGTCGAAGGCGCCGGTGGACCGCGAGAAGCTGGCGGACCCTTCCGTTCCGCTTGACTCCCTGGTCCCGGCCCAGGGGGCCTGACGGGTTTGCCGCCGTCCCACCGTAGAATTCTCGGGTGGCAGGACGGATCAACGACGACGACGTGAAGGCGGTACGGGACGCGGTCCCGATCGACGCCGTGGTCTCCGAGTACCTCCAGCTGCGCAACGCGGGCGGCGGCAACCTCAAGGGCCTGTGCCCCTTCCACGACGAGAAGTCCCCGTCCTTCCAGGTCAGCCCGAGCAAGGGGCTCTACCACTGCTTCGGCTGCCAGGCCGGCGGGGACACCCTCGACTTCATCATGAAGATCGACCACCTCTCGTTCTCGGAGGCGGTCGAGCGGCTGGCCGGCCAGGCCGGCATCACCCTGCGCTACGAGGAGGGCGGCTACACCGCCGGCACCAGCGGCCGCGGGGAGCGGATCCGCCTGGTCGAGGCGCACAAGGCCGCCGCCCTGTTCTACGCCGACCAGCTCGGCGGCGCCGAGGCCGAGATCGCCCGGCGCTTCCTGGCGGAGCGCGGCTTCGACCAGGCGGCGGCCGAGCACTTCGGGGTGGGCTACAGCCCGGCCGGCTGGGACCACCTGACCCGGTTCCTGCGCGGGCGTGGCTTCAGCGACAAGGAGCTGATCCTCTCGGGGCTGGCCCAGGACAGCCGCAGCGGCAAGCCGATCGACCGCTTCCGCGGCCGGCTGATGTGGCCGATCCGGGACATCAGCGGCGAGGTGGTCGGCTTCGGAGCGCGCAAGCTGCGCGAGGACGACAACGGCCCGAAGTACCTGAACACCCCCGAGACGCCGATCTACAAGAAGTCCCAGGTCCTCTACGGGATCGACCTGGCGAAGAAGGAGATCGCGAAGACCTCCCGGGCCGTGGTCGTCGAGGGCTACACCGATGTGATGGCCTGCCACCTGGCCGGGGTCACCACCGCCATCGCCACCTGTGGCACGGCCTTCGGCGGGGAGCACATCAAGATCCTGCGCCGGCTGCTGATGGACAACGCGACCGCCGAGGTGATCTTCACCTTCGACGGTGACGCGGCCGGGCAGAAGGCGGCGCTGCGGGCCTTCGAGGACGACCAGAAGTTCGCGGCGGAGACCTCGATCGCGATCACCCCGGGCGGGATGGACCCCTGCGACCTGCGCCTCGCGCAGGGCGACGCGGCCGTCTCCGGGCTGGTGGAGTCCCGCACTCCGCTGTTCGAGTTCGCGCTGCGCCACATCGTGTCCCGGCACAACCTGGAGAACCCGGCGGGACGGGCGGCCGCCCTGGACGAGGCCGCTCCCGTCGTGGCCGGGATCAAGAACATCGCGATCCAGCACGAGTCGGCGGTGCAGCTGGCGGGCATGCTGGGCATCCGCGACGAGCAGTTCGTCGTCAAGCGGGTCGCGCAGCAGGCCCGCTGGGCGCGCGAGCGCGGCCAGCAGCCGGACCGGCGGCAGCCCGCCCGCCGCTACGAGGAGGCCCCGGCCGCCGCACCGGCCCCGGCGCAGCCGGGCGGCCCGGCCCTGAACCTGCGCAGCCCGGCGCACCGGACGGAGCGGGAGCTGCTCAAGCTGGCGCTCCAGCGCCCGGCCCTGGTCTCCCCCGCCTTCGACGCGTACGGGTCGGACGAGTTCACGGCCCCGCCCTACGCGGCGGTCCGCCAGGCCATCCAGGACGCGGGCGGCGCCGCCCAGGGCACGGAGGACTACCTGGCCCGGGTGCGGGAGGCGGCCCCGAACGACACGGTGCGCGCGCTGGTGACGGAGCTGGCGGTGGAGGCCATCCACGCGAAGACGGTGGACGAGGTCTACGCGGGGGTCCAGCTGGTGCAGGTCCGCCTGCGGGCGGTGGACCGCCGGGTCCACGAGATCCAGGGCCAGATGGCCCGCCTCGGCCCGCAGGCCCCGCCGGAACAGCATGCGGCGGTCCAGCAGGAACTGTGGGTCCTCCAGCAGTACGGCCAACGCCTGCGCAACCGGGGCGCGGAGGGTCTGTAGCGGGCGGCGGGGCTATTCAGAGCTCCGCCGGCGTTCGAGCCAGTCCCCCGACCGGATCTCGGTCCCCGACCGCGCGAGCCGGAGGGCCAGCGGCGCGGCCGCCAGGTACACCCACGCCAGGACCCGGGTGCCGTCGGGCCGGACGGCCTCGCGCGCGACCCGGTCGTAGAGGTTCCGCGGGCTGCCCGGCCCCACGTACTCCTCCAGCAGGTCCAGCGCTCCCAGCAGCTCCCCGTACGCGTCCGCCGCCGGAGTGATCAGCTCACCGGCTATCACCGAGCCGGCCCGCTCCACCGCGTACGGATAGCCGGGCCCCTCGTACAGCACCGCCCCCGGCAGCCGGGCCGGCTCCTCGGCGGCGGTGCGGCCGCGCAGGAACAGCCGGTGGTTGGCCTCGCCGGGCCGCAGCGTCCCGTAGACGAAGAACGGCAGGACGCCGCCGGATCCCGGCCGGTCGACCGATGTCACGAGCCCCTCCTTCGGCTACGCCGGACCTGCCCGGCCCGGGCCGAAAGGCCCGTCTTTCCCGTGCACCCCCACCGTACGCACCGCTGTTACACAATCTCCCGGTCGCTGTGACGGTCGCCGATTACTGTCCGATTCATCCCTTTTCCTCACCCCCATGGTTCCCTTCCCATGTCGCGATCACCCCGCCGTCTCCCCCTCGCCGCCCTGCTGCTGTGCGCCGCCGCACCGGCCGCCGGGGGCTGCGCCGCGCCCGGCGGGCTGGCCGCCGGGGAGCCCGTGGCCCCGGCGTCGGCGCAGCCCCAGCCGCAGGCCCTGTGGCCGGCCTGGGCCGACGACTCCCCGAAGTCCCCGGGGGCGGCGACCGGCACCCGGCAGCCCCCGCCGGCGCCGCTGGCGGACGCGCCCGAGGCGGGCCCCGAGGGGCTGACGGCGGTGAAGGCGGCCGAGGTCGTCAAGGCGGACCCGCGGATGCGGCTGTTCGCGGACTGGCCCTCGGGCTGCGCTGGAAGATCGCCGCGCTGCTGGCGGCCGGCTGTTCGCTGGTCGCGGTCACCATCGGGGTCCTGATCTACGAGGCCCGGGTGCGCCAGGTCTCCGACGCGGCCCGCAAGGGCGCGACCGAGCAGCTGGTCCGCGTACGGCAGGTCTACGAGCTGACGGGCCGCCTCGACTACGACAAGGTCGGCGAGGCCGACGCCCGGATCGACTGCCCCCAGGTGCCGCAGGAGCTGCGCGCGGCGGCCCTGGACGGCCGCCGGACCACCTACCTCGACCTGTCCGGCGCGGATCCGGCGGTGTGGGCGGCGCGTCCGGTGGGCAGCGGGCACGTGCTGTCGGTGCGGCGCTCGCTGGCCGAGGAGCGGGCCGAGCTGGAGGAGCTGGACGCCCAGCTGCTCGCCTCCGGGACGGGGGTGGTGGCGCTGGCGGCGGTCGGCGGGGCGCTGCTGGCGAGCCGGCTGAGCAAGGACCTGCGGGCGGCGGCCGAGACGGCCCGGCGGATCAGCGCGGGCGACCTGGACGCCCGGATCGGCCCGTCCGGGGCTCCGGGCAGCCGTGACGAGGTGGCCGAACTGTCCTCGGCGGTCGACACGATGGCGGCGAGCCTCCAGCGGCGGCTGGAGGCGGAGCAGCGGTTCACGGCGGACGTGGCGCACGAGCTGCGGACCCCGCTGACGGGACTGCACACGGCGGCCGAGCTGCTTCCGGCGGGGCGGCCGACGGAGCTGGTACGGGACCGGGTGGCGGCGCTGCGCACGCTGACGGAGGACCTGCTGGAGGTGGCCCGGCTGGACGGCGACCGGGAGGAGGCCCGGCTGCCGGAGGCCTGAGGGGGGCCGGGCTTCACCCGGACGGGGTGGGGGTGCACGGATGGCCGCGCCGGGCCTCTGACGTGGGCGGATTCCCTTCCCGAAGGCGCCCGGAGCAGGATCTGACAGGGGGTCAGCAGGCGGCTTCGGGGCGGCCCGGTTTTCCTCGAGACACGACCCCGTGTCCCCTGGAGTGACCCATGCGCCGCAGGACCGCCCACGCGCTGACCGCCGCCGCGCTGACCGCCGTCGCCTTCGCCGGCCCGGTCGCGGGAGCGGTGGCCGCCGCGGACCTCGGCATGCCCCCCTTCGCACCCGGGGACTTCGCCGTGCTGGAGGTCTGGCCGAAGTCCGCCGTACCGGGCACCACGGTCACCGTGAACACCAAGGCCTGCGGCTCGGGCAGCCATGCCGAGGGCGACGCCACCACCGTGGGCGGCGGCCGGTTCAAGCTGACCCCGGGCACCCACAAGGAGGTCGTGGCGGGCCAGTTCCAGGTCGCCCGCGACATCCGGCCCGGGAAGTACGGCATCGGCGCCACCTGCGCCGACGGCAAGTTCGCCACCGGCGACCTGGTCGTCACCGAGCACGGCCCCCAGGGGCACGTGCGCACCGGGGTGGGCGGTGGCACCTCCACCACCACCGACCCGGCCAAGATCACGGCGGGAGCGGCAGTGCTGGCCGCGGCCGCCGTCGGCGGTACCTGGCTCCTGCGTCGCCGGGCGAGCGGCACGCGGAGCTGACGGGCGCCCACCGCGGCCGAGGCCGCGGTCCGACCGGTATCGCCCCCCGTCGCCCGCCCCGCGAGGTCCCCCCCGTTCGCGGGGCCGGGCGACGGCCACTCCTGTCAACGGCGAGGCAAGGGGGTACGAGGCATGGCCGGCTTCCCGGGCTTCCGGTGCCTCCGCGTCCTCCGGGCCGTGGGCCCCGGGCGGCGCCACCGCCCCGGCTCCGGCACGGCCCCGGCCGGCGACCCGGGTACGGAATCCCGCCCCGCCGCTGGCCACGGCCCCGGCCCCGGCCGCAGCCACGGCGGAGGCCACGACCGCGGCCATGACATGCGCCCCGGCCGGCCGGGGCGGCGCGGGCAGGCCGGTCTGGTGGCCCTGGCCGCCTGCGTCGGCGTATGGCTCGTCACCAGCGGCTCCGGCGAGACCGTCCGGCCGCCGTTGCCCTCCCCCGCCGACGCCCTGAGCGCGCAGGCCCTCTACCCCGGGAGCATCGACCCGCTGCCCGGCTCCGCGCCGACCCGGATCCGGATCCCGTCCATCCATGTGGACGCCCCGCTCACGGGGCTCGGCCTGGAACACGACGGCAGCCTGGAGGTGCCGCCCCCCGCCCGCGGCGACCTCGCGGGCTGGTACCGGGACGGCATCACCCCGGGCGCGACGGGCACCGCCGTGATCGCGGGCCACGTGGACAACGCGAGCGGCCCGGCGGTCTTCTACCACCTGGGCGCCCTGCACCGGGGCGCCGCGATCGAGGTCGCCCGCACGGACGGGCGCACGGCGGTGTTCACCGTCCACGCGGTCGAGGTCTACGACGCGAAGTCCTTCCCGGACCGCCGCGTGTACGGGCCGTCGCCGCGCGCCGAGCTGCGCGTGATCACCTGTGGCGGCGGCTTCTCCCCGCGCACCGGCTACCAGGGCAACGTGGTCGTCTTCGCCCATCTCACCGGGACCTACTGAAACCGGGCACCCCGCCGCCCCGACCAAGATCATCAAGTTGCAGAATGACCCGTATGTCGATAACGAACACGCCCAGGACAGCCACGCTCGACGACGCCGCGGACATCAGCCGCAGCCTGGCCCGCGCCTTCGCCGACGACCCGATGATGTGCTGGTTCTTCCCCGACGAGAGCACGCGCGAGGAGGGCATGGCCCGGTACTTCGCGACGCTCCACACCCGGCACTACGGCCGCCACGGCGTGTGCGAGCGCACGGACCTGGCCGCGTCCTTCTGGGTGGCACCGGGCGGCCGCGCCCTTCCCGACGACGAGACCCTGGACGAGCTCGCCACCGTGCTCGGCGACCGGGCGGGGGTGTTCCGGGAGGGCATCGTGTCCGCGGCCGAGCACGCGCCCCCGGAGGAGCACTGGTACCTGGCGGTGCTCGGCGCCGACCCGGCCGGCCAGGGCCAGGGGCACGGGGCGGCGCTGCTGCGCTCGGGGCTGGCCCAGGCCGACGCGGCGGGCCTGCCCGTGTACCTGGAGTCCTCCAAGGAGTCCAACGTGCCCTTCTACGAGCACTTCGGCTTCACGGTGCTCGGCGAGGCCCAGCTGCCCGGCGGCGGTCCGACCCTCTGGGTGATGCGCCGCGCCCCGCGCGCCTGACGCACCGGCGGGCGCGCGGCCCCGGGGTCCCGCGCCCGCTCAGCCCCACTGCTCCAGACCGAGCTTGACGACCAGCGCGCCGACCACGGTCAGCAGCACGCCGCGGACGAACCCGCTGCCCTTGCTGAGCGCCATCCGGGCGCCGACCATGCCCCCGGCCAGGTTGAACACGGCCATCAGCGCGGCCAGCTGCCAGAACACCATCCCCTGGTAGGCGAACATCGCCAGCGCCCCGGCGTTGGTGCAGCAGTTGACGATCTTCGCGGTGGCGGAGGCGGTGACCAGGTCGAGGTGGAGCAGGGCGGTGAGGGCCAGCACCAGGAAGGTTCCGGTGCCGGGGCCGATGAGGCCGTCGTAGAAACCGATGCCCAGGCCGGCGAGGGCGATGGTGAGCAGGACCCGCTTGCGCGAGACGGGCGAGGTGGAGGGGGCGGCGCCGAAGCCCGGCTTGAAGATCACGACGGCGGCGACCACCACGAGCACGCCCATGATGAGCGGCCGCATCGTGTCCTTGCTGATCCCGCCGGCCAGGGCGGCCCCGCCCACCGAACCGGCGAGCGCGGCCAGCCCGATCCGGACGGCGAGCTTCACGTCCACCGGGGTCTTGCGCACGTAGGTGACGGCCGCCCCGGCCGTCCCGACGATGGCCACCGCCTTGTTGGTCCCGAGGACGGCGGCGGGCTGGGCGTGCGGGAGGCCGAGCAGGAGCGCGGGCAGGAGCAGCAGTCCGCCGCCGCCCACCACCGCGTCGATCCAGCCGGCCGCCGCGGCAGCCGCGCACAGCACGATGATCATGGTCGTTGATATGTCAGGCACGGTCCCGACCCTAGGGAGCGGATCCGTGCCGGTCCCATCGATCCGGGGAAAGTTGCGCGAAGCTTGAGGTTCACGGGCCGCGGCGCCCGCCGCCCGCCGCCCGCCGCCGGAAGCCTCACCGGCCGCCGCGGCGGGCGCTGAGGGCGGCGTTCCGTCCGGGTAACAGGAGCGATGCCGCGGGGAAACAGCCGCCCCGCACGCTCGTTCCATGACCTCGAAGCAGCGTGTGGTGGTGATCGGCGGCGGCCTGGCCGGCCTGCGGCTCGCCGCGCGGCTGGGACCGGCCGCCGCCGTCACCGTCCTCGGCGAGGAGTCCCACGCCCCCTACAACCGGGTCCTGCTCGCGGAGGTGCTGGCCGGGCGGTACGCCCCCGAGGTGGCCGCGCTGCCGGCCTCCGGGCCGGTGCTGCGGCGGGGGGTGCGGGCGGTACGGATCGACCGTGACGTGCGCCGGGTGCACTGCGACGACGGCACAGCCCCGGAGTACGACGTCCTCGTGCTGGCGACCGGCTCGAACCCGGTGCTGCCGCCGCTGCGCGGGCTGTTCCCGCCTAACGGCGGGGAACTCCCGGCCGGGGTGCACGCGTTCCGCACCATGGACGACTGCCTCGCCCTGGACGCGGCCGTACGTCCGGGCGTGCGCGCGGTGGTGATCGGCGGCGGCCTCCTGGGCGTCTCCGCGGCCCGTGCGCTGGCCGCGCGGGGTGCGCAGGTGGTCGTGGCCCAGCAGGCGCAGCGGCTGATGGAGCGGCAGCTCGACGCCGACGCCTCGGCGCTGCTGCGGGAGCACCTCGCGGGGCTGGGCGTGGAGATCCACACCGAGTGCCGCGTCAGGGGCCTGACCACCACCGGGGAGCCGCTGCGCGGCGCTTCCGCCCCGCCCGGCCGGGTCCACCGCCGGGTGACGGGGGTCGAACTCGCGGACGGCTACCGCCTGGCGGCCGACCTCGTCGTCCTCGCCTGCGGCGTCCGCCCCCGCACCGGACTGGCCCGGGCGGCCGGCCTGGAGGTCCGCAAGGGCGTCCTGGTCGACGACCGGCTGCGCACCAGCGACCCGTACGTCCACGCCATCGGCGACTGCGCCGAGCACGCCGGCCGGCTCTACGGCCTGGCCGGGCCGGCCCTGGAGCAGGCCGACGCCCTGGCCGCCACCCTCTCCGGCTCCCCCACCGACTACACCGGCACCCGCGCCCTGACCCGGCTCACCCTCGGCGGCGCCGGCCGCCCGCTCGACCTCGCCGCCTTCGGCGACCCCACCCCGCTGCCCGGCGACGACGTGGTCCGCCTCGCCGACGCCACCCGCCGCACCTACCGCAAGGTCGTCCTGCGCGGCGACCGGCTCGTCGGCGGGGTCCTGCTCGGCGAGCTCTCCACCGTGGGGGCCCTGGCCCGCACCTGGGAGGGCGACGAGTCCCTGGACGCACCGCACGACACGTTCCACCTGCTCACCGACGACGGAGGCCACTGAATGACCGAGCCCCAGCCCGCGATCGTGCTCATCGGGCACGGCATGGTCGGCCAGCGCTACCTGGAGGCGCTCGCCGAACGCGGGGCCACCGCCACCCACCGGGTGACCGTGCTCTGCGAGGAGCCCCGGCCCGCCTACGACCGGGTACACCTCACCTCGTACTTCTCCGGCAGCAGCCCCGAGGAGCTTTCGCTCACCCCGGCCGGCTTCATGGCGGAGCACGGCATCGAGCTGCACCTGGGCGACCCCGCCGAGTCCGTCGACCGCGAGGCCCGTACGGTGACCTCCCGCTCCGGGCGCGTCTTCCCGTACGACGTGCTGGTCCTGGCCACCGGCAGCTACCCGTTCGTCCCGCCCGTCCCCGGCAAGGACGCCCCCGGCTGCTTCGTCTACCGCACCATCGAGGACCTGCTCGCCATCGAGGAGTACGCCGAGGGCCGCACGACCGGCGCCGTCGTCGGCGGCGGCCTGCTCGGGCTGGAGGCGGCCGGCGCCCTGCAGGGCCTCGGACTGTCCACGCACATCGTGGAGTTCGCGCCCCGGCTGATGCCCGTCCAGGTGGACGAGGGCGGCGGCGCGGCGCTGCTGCGGACCATCGAGGAGATGGGCCTGGCCGTGCACACGGGCGTCGGCACCCAGGCGGTGCTGACCGGCGAGGACGGCTCCGTCACCGGGATGAGCCTGTCGGACGGATCGTCCCTCGACACCGAGCTCGTCGTCTTCTCCGCCGGGGTCCGCCCCCGTGACCAGCTCGCCCGTGACTGCGGCCTGGCCGTCGGCGAGCGCGGCGGCGTCACCGTCGACGCCCGCTGCCGCACCTCCGACCCCCGGGTGTACGCGATCGGCGAGTGCGCGCAGGCCGTCGACGGCCGGGTCTACGGCCTGGTCGCGCCCGGCTACGAGATGGCCGAGACCGCCGCCGAGGACCTGCTGGGCCGCGAGCGGGAGTTCACCGGCGCCGACCTGTCCACCAAACTGAAGCTGCTCGGCGTGGACGTGGCCTCCTTCGGCGACGCGCACGGCGCGGCCGAGGGCAGCCTGGACGTGATCTGGTCCGACTCCCGCTCCGGGGTCTACAAGAAGCTCGTCATGTCCGCCGAGGGCGTCCTGCTCGGCGGGGTCCTGGTCGGCGACGCCGACGCCTACGGGCTGCTGCGCCCGCTCACCGGCAGCGTCCCGCCGGTCGCCCCCGAGCAGCTGGTGCTGCCCGCCGGGCTCGGCCCCGCCACGCAGCTGGGCCCGTCCGCGCTGCCCGACACGGCGGTGATCTGCTCCTGCCACAACGTCACCAAGAAGGCCATCACCGCCTGCTCCACCCTGCCCGAGGTCAAGAAGTGCACCAAGGCCGGGACGGGCTGCGGGGGCTGCCTCAAGGTCATCGGGCAGCTGCTGCCGCCCGCCGCCGACCCGGGGCTGTGCGGCTGCTTCCCGTACACCCGGGCCGAGCTGTACGAGATCGTCCGCACCCGGCGCCTCGCCTCGTACCGGGAGCTCCTGGACGGGCACGGCCGGCCGGAGGCCAGGGGAGGCGAGGGCTGCGAGGTCTGCAAGCCCGCCGTCGGCTCGATCATCGCCTCGCTCGCCCCCGCCGTGGGCGCCAGCGGCTACGTCCTCGACGGGGAGCAGGCCGCCCTCCAGGACACCAACGACCACTTCCTGGCGAACCTCCAGCGCAACGGCTCGTACTCGGTCGTCCCGCGCATCCCGGGCGGCGAGATCACCCCGGAGAAGCTGATCGTGATCGGCGAGGTGGCGCGCGACTTCGGCCTGTACACGAAGATCACCGGCGGTCAGCGCATCGACCTGTTCGGGGCGCGCGTGGACCAGCTGCCCGCGATCTGGGCCCGGCTGGTCGACGCCGGCTTCGAGTCCGGGCACGCGTACGGCAAGGCCCTGCGGACGGTGAAGTCCTGCGTGGGGCAGACCTGGTGCCGCTACGGGGTCCAGGACAGCGTGCGGATGGCCATCGACCTGGAGCTGCGCTACCGGGGCCTGCGCGCCCCGCACAAGCTGAAGTCGGCGGTGTCCGGCTGCACCCGCGAGTGCGCGGAGGCGCAGAGCAAGGACTTCGGGGTCATCGCGACGGCCAACGGCTGGAACCTCTACGTCGGCGGCAACGGCGGGGCCGTCCCGCGCCACGCCGACCTCCTCGCGCAGGACCTCTCCGACGCCGAACTGGTGCGCCTCATCGACCGGTTCCTGATGTTCTACATCCGCACCGCCGACCGGCTGGAGCGCACCTCCGCGTGGCTGGAGCGGCTGGAGGGGGGCCTGGAGCACCTGCGGGACGTGGTGGTGCACGACTCGCTGGGGCTGTGCGCGGAGCTGGAGTCGCTGATGGCCGAGCACGTGGCGCACTACCGCGACGAGTGGGCCGAGACCCTGCGGGACCCGGACCGGCTGCGGCGGTTCGTGTCCTTCGTTAACGCGCCCGGCGCCCCCGACCCGACCGTGCGGTTCGTCCCCGAACGCGGCCAGGTCAAGCCCGACCTGGCCGTCCTGACCCTTGGAGGTCCCGTCCGATGACCGTGGAACTGCGGGTGGCCGAAGGCTGGCTGACGGTGTGCGAGCTGTCCTCGCTCACCCCCGGGCGCGGGGTGGCGGCCCTGCTCCCGGACGGGAACCAGGCCGCGGTGTTCGTCGACCGCGCGGGGCGCCCGTACGCGATCGGCAACCAGGACCCCTTCACCGGCGCGCAGGTGCTCTCGCGCGGGCTGGTGGGCTGGTCGGCGGGCCGGCCGTTCGTGGCCTCGCCGCTGCTGAAGCAGCGCTTCGACCTGGAGTCGGGGCGCTGCCTGGACGACGAGGAGGTGGCGGTCCGGACCTACCCGGTGCGGACCGCCGCGACCTCGTGAGGCGGAGGGTCAGCCCTGGACCACGGACGGGTCCATCCACATGATCTCCCAGGTGTGGCCGTCGAGGTCGTCGAAGGCCCGGCCGTACATGACGCCGTGGTCCTGGGCGGGGCGGGGCTCGGTGGCCCCGGCGCCCAGGGCCGCGTCGACCAGCTCGTCGACCGCGTCGCGGCTCGCGGCGCTGAGACAGAGCAGCACCTCGGAGGTGGTCCGCGCGTCCGCGATGGCCTTGTGGGTGAAGTCCTTGTAGCGGCCGTGGGTCAGGAACATCGCGGCGATGGTGTCGGTGATGGGCATCGCGGCGCAGTTCTCGTCGGTGAACTGGGCGTTGAAGGAGTAGCCGAGCTTGCCCCAGAACGCCTTGGTGGCCTCCAGGTCGCTGACGGGCAGGTTGACGAAGATCATGGTGGAGGACATCCCGGTGTCTCTTCTCTCTGCTGGGGCGGGCCGCGCGGTGCGCGCGCTCCGTTCGTTGCTGTCGAGAGGTAGACCGGGGGCGGCGCGGGAACTCATCGCCGCGCGCGGGGATTTCTTCGATTTTTCTCTGCGGAGCACGAAACCGCAGGTCAGGGTCGGTGCCTGGGCGGCGGTCGGTGGACCGCCGCCCAGGTGAACCGATCCTTCAGGAGACCACCGCGCCGCCCTTGAGGAGGGCCGCGCCCAGCGGGGTCACCGTGTGCAGGACCGCGTTGCCGTGGCGCAGGGTGGTCACCAGGCCCGCCTCTCGCATCACGCAGGCGTGCTGGCTCGCCGAGGCCAGGGAGACCCCGGCGCGGCGGGCCAGTTCGCTGGTGGTGGCCCCGTCCCCGATGGCGCGCAGCACCACCGAGCGGGTGTGGCCCACCAGCTTGCCCAGGGTGCGCTGGCGCTGCTCCTCGGCCGGCCGGGCGTACTCCCCGCCGGCTCCGGCGCCGGCCAGCTGGGCGGCGGCCGGGTAGACCAGCACGGGCGGCAGCTGCGGGTCGTGGAGGGTCACCGCGGTGCGCCGGCAGAAGAACGACGGCTGGAGCAGCAGCCCGCGCCCCCGCAGCCGTACGTCCCGGTCCACCGGGTACTCGCACTCCAGCACCGGCGCCCGCCAGCGCAGCATCGGCGGCAGGGAGGCCAGCAGCTCGTCCGCGCCCCCGTCGAGGAGGGCGCGCCCGCGTGCGGCCCGCTCGGCCTCGATCTGGGCCTGGATGTGGGTCCAGTACGGTTCCACGGCCGCACGGTGGTAGCCGCGCAGCTCGGCCAGCAGCCGGGGCAGGTACTTGGTGCCGCCGTCCATGAACTCCCGCAGCCGGGCCGGCGGCGGGGTCCCGAAGGCCGCGCCGAAGCCCGCGGCGGCGCCCGCGCCCACGAGGGAGAGCTCGTGGCGCAGCCGGTCCCCGGGGAGCCCGCGCAGGGCGTCGAGGCCGACGTCCCACCCGTACTGGCCCTCGGAGGGGGTCAGGAAATCGGGGAAATAGCCGCGAGCCGGTATGAGTGCGCTCAGCAGCCTTGTTTCACCATTCAACCGGCTCCGGGCTTCCGTACGCCATTCGCCGAACAGCCGGGCGTCACGCCGGTCTCTTAAGCGATGAAAACTAAGAATCGTTTCCCACAACGCATCGGGACGCCCTGCCATCCGTACGCGTGCCAGGTCCACTCCAGTGAAATGGATACGCAGCACCGAACCCCCACCTGTGCAACCGCAATCCCCCCGCCCCATGAGTATGCATGCCGTCACACGTGGTCACCACGCCCTTTCGGCCACAGTTGAAACCCCTTTCGGCAGGGGCGTGACAAGCGAAATCCTGTACTCCGCCAGGCACACTCCGGCGCGACCGAAACGCTCCGTGAAGGCCGTGGGGGGCTTTGCGGGGCCTGGCGGTCGGTCGCACCGGGAAGCGCCGACGTGCCTGGCGGATAGGCGGCAGGCGGCGGACGGGTGGGGATCCGTCCGCCGCCTGGCGCCGTAATGACTTCGTTGAATATTCGCGAAACCCGGCCGGGCGAGGCGCAGGGGGCTTCCGAATAGATGGAAGCGCCCGCCCCCGGCAGTCAGGGAACCGGGGGCGGGCGCTGTCGGGGGAGCCGGGCTCAGCGGCTGTCGGAGCCCTTGGCCTCGGCGGCGGCACGGCCGGCCTCCAGGCGCGCCACCGGGATCCGGAACGGCGAGCAGGAGACGTAGTCGAGGCCGACCTCGTGGAAGAAGTGCACCGACTCGGGGTCGCCGCCGTGCTCGCCGCAGACGCCGAGCTTGAGGTCGGGACGGGTGGCCCGGCCCTGCTCGACCGCGTAGCGCACGAGGGAGCCGACGCCGTCCTTGTCGATGGTCTCGAAGGGCGAGACCCCGAAGATGCCCTTCTCCAGGTAGGCGGTGAAGAAGCTGGCCTCGACGTCGTCGCGGGAGAAGCCCCACACCGTCTGGGTCAGGTCGTTCGTGCCGAAGGAGAAGAACTGCGCGGCCTCGGCGATCTGGGCGGCGGTCAGCGCGGCGCGCGGCAGCTCGATCATCGTGCCGATGCTCAGCTTGAGGCTGGTGCCGGTGGCGGCCTCGACCTCGGCGATGATCGCGTCGGCCTCCTCGCGGACGATCTCCAGCTCCTGGACGGTGCCGACGAGCGGGACCATGATCTCGGCGCGCGGGTCGCCCTTGGCGTTCTTGCGCTCGGCGGCGGCCTCGGCGATCGCCCGGACCTGCATGGCGAACAGGCCGGGGATGACCAGGCCGAGACGGACGCCGCGCAGACCCAGCATCGGGTTCTGCTCGTGCAGCTTGTGCACGGCCTGGAGCAGGCGCAGGTCGTTCTCGTTGGCGTCCTGGCGGGACTCGGCGAGGGCGACGCGCACCGACAGCTCGGTGATGTCGGGCAGGAACTCGTGCAGCGGCGGGTCGAGGAGGCGGACGGTGACGGGCAGGCCGTCCATCGCCTCGAACAGCTCGACGAAGTCCTTCTTCTGGAGCGGCAGGAGGGCACTGAGTGCCTCGTCGCGCTCGGAGTCGGTGTCCGCGAGGATCAGGCGCTCGACCATCTCGCGGCGCTCGCCGAGGAACATGTGCTCGGTGCGGCACAGGCCGATGCCCTGGGCGCCGAAGCGGCGGGCGCGCAGCGCGTCCTCGGCGTTGTCGGCGTTGGCGCGCACCCGCAGGCGGCGGACGCGGTCGGCGTAGGCCATGATCCGGTGCACGGCGCCGACCAGCTCGTCGGCGTCGTCGGCGCCGGCGTGCATGCGGCCCTCGAAGTACTCGACGACCGGGGACGGCACGACGGGTACCTCACCGAGGTAGACCTTGCCGGTGGAGCCGTCGATGGAGACGACGTCGCCCTCTTCGATGACCTGCCCGCCGACCGTCATCCGGCGGCGCTTGGTGTCGACGTCGAGCTCCTCGGCGCCGCAGACGCAGGTCTTGCCCATGCCGCGGGCGACGACGGCGGCGTGCGAGGTCTTGCCGCCGCGCGAGGTCAGGATGCCCTCGGAGGCGATCATGCCGTCGAGGTCGTCGGGGTTGGTCTCGCGGCGGATCAGGATGACCTTCTCGCCGGAGCGGGACCACTTGACGGCCGTGTAGGAGTCGAAGACGGCCTTGCCGACCGCCGCGCCCGGGGAGGCGGCGATGCCGCGGCCCAGGAGGGTGGTCTTGGCGGACTCGTCGAAGCGGGGGAACATCAGCTGCGCCAGCTGGGCGCCGGTGACGCGCTGGAGGGCCTCGGCCTCGGAGATCAGGCCCTGGTCCACGAGCTGGGTGGCGATGCGGAAGGCGGCGCCGGCGGTGCGCTTGCCGACGCGGGTCTGGAGCATCCACAGCTGGCCGCGCTCGATGGTGAACTCGATGTCGCAGAGGTCCTTGTAGTGGGTCTCCAGCTTCGTCATGATCGCCATGAGCTGGTCGTACGAGGCCTTGTCGATGGTCTCCAGGTCCGCGAGCGGGACGGTGTTGCGGATGCCCGCGACGACGTCCTCGCCCTGGGCGTTCTGCAGGTAGTCGCCGTAGACCCCGGCGTGGCCGCTGGCGGGGTCGCGGGTGAAGGCGACGCCGGTGCCCGAGTCGGGGCCGAGGTTGCCGAAGACCATGGAGCAGACGTTGACGGCGGTGCCCAGGTCGCCGGGGATGCGCTCCTGGCGGCGGTAGAGCTTGGCGCGGTCGGTGTTCCAGGAGTTGAAGACGGCCTCGACGGCGAGGTCGAGCTGCTCGCGGGCGTCCTGCGGGAACTCGCGGCCGGCCTCCTTCGCGACGATCTTCTTGAAGGCCTTGACCAGCTTCTTGAGGTCGGCGGCGTCGAGGTCGGTGTCGACGGTGACCTTCTTGGCGGCCTTGGCCTCGTCGAGGGCGTCCTCGAAGAGCTCGCCCTCGACGCCGAGGACGGTCTTGCCGAACATCTGGATCAGGCGGCGGTACGAGTCCCAGGCGAAGCGCTCGTTGTCGGCCTGGGCGGCGAGGCCGACCACGGACTCGTCGGAGAGGCCGATGTTGAGGACCGTGTCCATCATGCCGGGCATGGAGAACTTGGCGCCGGAGCGCACGGAGACCAGGAGCGGGTCGTCCGACTGGCCGAGCTTCTTGCCCATCTTCGTCTCGAGGGCGGCGAGGTGCGCGCTGACCTCGTCGCGCAGCTCGGCCGGGGCCGAGCCGCTTTCGAGGTAGACCTTGCAGGCCTCGGTGGTGATGGTGAAGCCGGGAGGGACCGGGAGACCGAGGTTGGTCATCTCGGCGAGGTTGGCCCCCTTGCCGCCGAGAAGGTCCTTGAGGTCCCGGTTGCCCTCGGTGAAGTCGTAGACGAACTTCTGATCTTTGTTTTCCGACACGGGTCTCGACTCCTCGAGGACTCGGGTGGCTGCCCTGACGGCCAGGAACATACCCAGATCGAAGGCTTATCGGTACGTCCACTTGGCGGTCATGGGGCCGTAACCACCCGTGCGCCACCGTATCGAAAGTAACCGGTCGGTAATGAGAACCTACCCACAGCGTTCACATCCCGAAGGGGGAGGGACCCGGAACGGCTTGATCACGCTCGGATGAGCGATCATCGATACATTTGCGTTCAAGTCTTGAACGCACAAAGGGTGGCACCCAGTGCCACCCTTTGGAAGTCTTACCCGTGACGTGCGCGCTCATCTGAGCGAAACCTCTCCCATGCGTGGCGTATATCACGCGCCGCGCAGGGCGATTTGTCAGCCTCCGGACGTGTCCAGCTCCGCGTCCTCGCTCACACCGGCGCAGTCGTACGGATCCTTCAGCCAGCCGTCCGGCAGGACAACCCGGTTGTTTCCGGACGTCCGGCCGCGCGGGCCGTCCGCGCTCTCGGGCCACGCCTGGTCCAGGTCGAGCTCGCTCAGATGAGCGTCCAGTTCGGCCAGGGAGGAGACGACCGCCAGCTTCCCGCGCATCTCCGAGCCCACGGAGAACCCCTTGAGGTACCAGGCGACGTGCTTACGGAAGTCGATCACCCCGCGCGCCTCGTCCCCGATCCACTCCCCCAGCAGCTGCGCGTGGCGCAGCATGGTGCGCTTGACCTCGCGCAGCGTGGGCCTGTGGAAGTCCTCGGGGCGCCCCTCGAAGGCCGCCACCAGGTCGTTGAAGAGCCACGGGCGGCCCAGGCAGCCGCGCCCCACGACCACGCCGTCGCAGCCGGTCTCGCGGACCATGCGCAGGGCGTCCTCGGCGCACCAGATGTCGCCGTTGCCGAGCACCGGGATCTCCGGGACGTGCTCCTTGAGGCGGGCGATGGCCTCCCAGTCGGCGGTGCCGCCGTAGTGCTGGGCGGTGGTGCGGCCGTGCAGGGCGATGGCGGTGACCCCCTCCTCGACGGCGATCCGGCCGGCGTCGAGGTAGGTGAGGTGGTCGTCGTCGATGCCCTTGCGCATCTTCATGGTCACCGGCAGGTCGCCGGCGCCCGCGACGGCCTCGCGGAGGATGGCGCGCAGCAGGTGCCGCTTGTAGGGGAGGGCGGAGCCGCCGCCCTTGCGCGTGACCTTGGGGACCGGGCAGCCGAAGTTGAGGTCGATGTGGTCGGCGCGGTCCTCCTCGACGATCATGCGGACCGCCTTGCCGACCGTCACGGGGTCCACCCCGTACAGCTGAATCGACCGCGGCTTTTCGGTCGCGTCGAAGTGGATCAGCTGCATGGTCTTCTCGTTGCGCTCGACCAGGGCGCGGGTCGTGATCATCTCGCTCACGAACAGCCCCTTGCCGCCCGAGAACTCGCGGCAGAGGGTCCGGAAGGGGGCGTTGGTGATGCCGGCCATCGGCGCGAGCACCACCGGGGGCTGCACGGTGTGCGGGCCGATCGCGAGGGGGGCGGGAAGCGTGGTCATCCCCCCATTGTCCCGCAGCGCCGTTCCCTACTTATTCGTACGCTCGGCGGTATGCATCACATGAGTGGCGTGGATCACCGGAGCCGTCGGCACCGCCTGCTCGTCCTGGGCATCTGCTGCATGAGCCTGCTGATCGTCAGCCTGGACAACACCGTCCTGAACGTGGCCCTGCCGGCGATGCGCCGCGAGTTCGACGCGTCGGTCTCGGGGATGCAGTGGACGATCGACGCCTACACCCTGGTCATCGCCTCGCTGCTGATACTGGCCGGGGCCACGGCGGACCGGATCGGGCGGCGGAAGGTCTTCGCCTGGGGGCTGGTGCTGTTCACGGCGGGATCGGTGCTGTGCTCCCTGGCGCCCGGGCTGCACTGGCTGATCGTCTTCCGGATGGTCCAGGCCGTCGGCGGGGCCATGCTCAACCCCGTCGCCATGTCGATCATCACCAACACCTTCACCGACCCGAAGGAGCGCGCCCGCGCCATCGGCGTCTGGGGCGCGGTGGTCGGCATCTCCATGGCCGCCGGACCGCTGATCGGCGGGCTGCTGGTGGACTCGGTGGGCTGGCGGTCGATCTTCTGGGTCAACCTGCCCGTCGGGCTGGCCGCCCTGGCGCTGACCCTGCGGTTCGTGCCGGAGTCCCGCTCCGAGCGGCCGCGGCGGCCGGACCCGGTGGGGCAGCTCCTCGTCGTGGTGCTGCTGGGCGGGGTGACCTACGCGATCATCGAGGCGCCGGCCGAGGGCTGGAACTCCCCGCCGATCCTGGCGTGCGCGCTGGGGGCCGCGGCCGCGCTGGGCGGGCTGCTGTTCTACGAGTCCCGGCGCAAGGACCCGCTGATCGAC
Organism: Streptomyces sp. 3211.6; assembly: GCF_003634815.1. Classification (NCBI taxonomy): domain Bacteria; kingdom Bacillati; phylum Actinomycetota; class Actinomycetes; order Kitasatosporales; family Streptomycetaceae; genus Streptomyces; species Streptomyces sp. 3211.6. The sequence goes on from NZ_RBXC01000001.1 coordinate 2,835,065, forward strand.
CCCCGGTTCTTCCGCAGCGCCCCGTTCAGCGGGGCGACCGTGATCGCGGTGAGCACCTTCGCCTCGCTCTCCGGGTTCCTCTTCCTGACCACCCTCTACCTCCAGGAGGTGCGGGGGCTGAACGCGCTGGACGCGGGGCTGCACATGCTGCCGATGGCCGCGATGGCCTTCCTGTGCGCGCCGGTCTCCGGGCGGCTGGTGGCCAGCCACGGGCCGCGGCCCTCGCTGCTGGTGTCGGGGGTGGCCATGGGCGCGAGCGGGCTGCTGTTCGCGGCGTTCTCGGCGGAGGCCTCCACTCCGCTGATGTTCACCGGGTACGTCCTCTTCGGCATCGGCTTCGGCCTGGTCAACGCCCCGATCACCAATACGGCGCTGTCCGGGATGCCGCGTTCCCAGGCGGGGGTGGCGGCCGCGGTGGCCTCCACCAGCCGGCAGACCGGCGGGGCGCTGGGCGTGGCGGTGATAGGGGCGGTGCTGGCGGCCGGGACCTCGGGCGGCGCCGACTTCGCGACAGCGACCCGGCCCGCGTGGTGGATCATCTCCGGCTGCGCGCTCGTGGTGCTGGTCGTCGGGGCCCTCACCACCGGCCCGTGGGCCCATGCCACCGCGCTGCGGACGGCCCGGGCCCTGGAGCCGTCGCCCTCCACCCCCTCCGCTCCGCCCGCTCCCCCCTCTCCCCCGCCGGGGCAGGCGCCGGGCCCCCGCATGGACGGCGGGCTGCCCCCGGCTCCCGGTCCGGCTCCGGCGGGCTGAGCCGCCGCCCGCGGGGCGCCTTTCCTGTGCGCCGTTTCGCACCCCGGTCAGCCCATCGAGTGACAGATATTGAAATCTGTCATCGGTCATGCCATTCTCATTCCATGACCACGAACGAGAACACCTCCGCATCCGTCTCCGCATCCGACTCCGCGTCCACCGCCGCGACCGCCCGCCGGCTCGGGGCCACCGGCCCGTCCGTCTTCCCCCTGGGGCTGGGCTGCATGGGCATGTCCGCCCTCTACGGCGAGGCCGACCGGGCCGAGTCCATCGCCACGATCCACGCCTTCCTGGAAGCGGCCCCCGAGGGCATGAACACGCTCCTGGACACCGGCGACTTCTACGGCATGGGCCACAACGAGCTGCTGATCAACGAGGCCCTGCGCACCGCCCCGGCCGCCGCCCGCGAGCAGGCGCTGACCAGCGTCAAGTTCGGCGCCCTGCGGACCGTCGAGGGCGGGTTCACCGGGTACGACGGGCGGCCCGCGGCCGTGAAGAACTTCCTGGCCTACTCGCTCCAGCGGCTCGGCCGGGACCACATCGACGTCTACCGGATCGCCCGCGTCGACCCCGACGTCCCGATCGAGGAGACCGTCGGCGCCATCGCCGAGGCCGTGCAGGCGGGGCACGTGAGGCACATCGGGCTCTCCGAGGTCGGCGCGGACACCCTGCGCCGGGCCGCAGCGGTGGCCCCGATCTCGGACCTCCAGATCGAGTACTCGCTGATCTCCCGCGGCATCGAGGACCGGATCCTGCCGACCGCCCGCGAGCTCGGCATAGGCGTGACGGCCTACGGGGTGCTGTCGCGCGGCCTGATCAGCGGACACTTCAGCCGTGACCGCGCCCTCGCGCCCGGCGACTTCCGCGGGATGAGCCCCCGCTTCCAGGGCGAGAACCTGGCGCGCAACCTCGACCTGGTCGAGGCCCTGCGCAAGGTCGCCGGGGAGAAGGGCGTGAGCGTCGCCCAGATCGCGATCGCCTGGGTGCTCGCCCAGGGTCCGCTCCGCGGCGTCGACATCGTGCCCCTGGTGGGCGCCCGCCGCCGGGACCGGCTGACCGAGGCCCTGGGTGCGCTGCGGATAGAGCTGACCGACGCCGACCTGGCCGCGATCGAGGCGGCGGTGCCGGCCGGGGCCGCGTCCGGCGACCGGTACCCGGCCGCGCAGATGGCCCACCTCGACAGCGAGCACTGAGCTGGCGGTACGGTCGACCCATGCCTTCCGCTTCAGCCGAGCCCCTGACCCCCGAGCGCATCCTCGAGACCACCGAGGAAGTGCTGCGCCGCTTCGGCCCGACCAAGGCCACCGTGGTGGACGTGGCGCGCGCCCTGGGCGTCAGCCACGGCAGCGTCTACCGGCACTTCCCCTCGAAGGCGGCGCTGCGGGAGGCCGTGACCGACCGCTGGCTCGCCAAGAGCGTGGTCATGCTGGAGGGAATCGCCTCGGCGCCGGGCGAGGCGGCCCCCTCCAAGCTGGAGTCCTGGCTGGAGGCCCTGTTCGAGGCCAAGCGCCACAAGGCGGGCGACGACCCGGAGCTCTTCGCGACCTACACGGTGCTGCTGGCCGAGAACAGCGGGGTGGTCGACGCCCACCTCACAGAGCTGATCAACCAGCTGACCCGGATCATCGCCGAGGGCGTCGCCGCCGGCACCCTGGCCGCGCCCGACGTGCCGGCCGCCGCGCGCGCCGTCTTCGACGCCACCGGCCGCTTCCATGATCCCCAGTACGTGGCGGAGTGGCTCTCCCCCACGATCACGGCGGAGTTCGAGGCCGTCGTCGGGCTGGTCATCAGGGGCCTGCGCGCCTGAACTGGCGCGACTGCGCACCCCGTTGTGCGGAATAAGACCCTCCGCACAGCTTGGTGATCATTTTGAGCCGTATCGACTTGTACATGTCACTGACAGTTCTTTACGGTCCCCCTACCGCACTACACGTTCCAGGGGGAACCTTGTCCACGGCAGCAGTACAGCCCTCACCTCCCGCACGCTCCGGCGGAGCCGCCGCCATCGGCTTGATCCTGACGATCGCGCTCAGCATCGTCGCGCCGATCGTCACCTACAACACGCTCGTCGACGACCACGGGTGGAGCGAGGCCTCGGCCCTGCTCGTCAGTGGCGCCTGGCCGGTCCTCGACAGCGCCATCATGGTGGCCTGGCGGCGCAAGCTGGACGAGTTCGCCATGGTCACCCTGGTGTTCCTGGCGATCACGGCCGCCGTCTCCCTCATCGGCACCCACTCCACCCGGGCCCTGCTGGTCAAGGACTCCGCCGTCACCGGGCTGTTCGGGCTGCTGTGCCTGGCCACGCTGCTGGCGCCGCGTCCGCTGATGTTCTACTTCGGCCGGAAGTTCGGCACGGACGGCACCCCGGCGGGCGTGGCGTACTACAACAACCTGTGGCGGTTCGAGGGCTTCCGCAACGCCCAGCGCCGCATGACCCTCGTCTGGGGCGTGGTCTCCCTGATCGAGGCGGCCGTCCGGATCGTCCTGTCGTGCGTCCTGGACACCTCCACCATGGTGACCATCAGCCCGTTCATGATCTACGGCACGCTCGGCGGCCTGGCCCTGTGGACCGTCGGCTTCGTCAAGCGCACCAAGGCGGAGGGCGAGAAGCGCGCCGCCGCCGCGGCCGCCCCGGCCGGGGGCGCCGCGGCCTGACGGCCGCACCCGCGAAAAGACCGGTGGCCCGGTGCGCGATCCGCGCACCGGGCCACCGGTCTTTCGCAGGCGTCCTAGCAGCCCAGCAGACGGCTGCCGAGGTAGGCCTGGATCTGGTCCAGGGAGACGCGCTCCTGCTTCATCGTGTCGCGCTCGCGCACGGTCACCGCGTTGTCTTCCAGGGTGTCGAAGTCGACGGTGACGCAGAACGGCGTACCGATCTCGTCCTGGCGGCGGTAGCGGCGGCCGATGGCGCCCGCGTCGTCGAACTCGATGTTCCAGTTCTTGCGCAGGTCGGCGGCCAGGCCCTTGGCCTTCGGCGACAGCTGCGCGTTGCGGGACAGCGGCAGGACGGCGACCTTGACCGGGGCCAGGCGCGGGTCGAAGCGCATCACGGTGCGCTTCTCCATGGCGCCCTTGGCGTTCGGGGCCTCGTCCTCGACGTACGCGTCGATCATGAAGGCGAACATGGCGCGGTTGACACCGGCCGCCGGCTCGATGACGTACGGGGTGTACTTCTCCTTCGACTCCTGGTCGAAGTAGACGAGGTCCTGGCCGGAGGCGGCGGAGTGGGCCTTGAGGTCGTAGTCCGTACGGTTGGCGACGCCCTCGAGCTCGGAGAACTCACTGCCACCGAAGTTGAAGCGGTACTCGATGTCGGCGGTGCGCTTCGAGTAGTGGGACAGCTTCTCCTTCGGGTGCTCGTACCAGCGCATGTTCTCCTCGCGCATGCCCAGGCCGCGGTACCAGTTCCACCGCTCCTGCATCCAGTACTCCTGCCACTGCTCGTCCTCGCCCGGCTTGACGAAGAACTCCATCTCCATCTGCTCGAACTCGCGCGTGCGGAAGATGAAGTTGCCCGGAGTGATCTCGTTGCGGAAGGACTTGCCCATCTGCGCGATGCCGAACGGCGGCTTCTTGCGCGAAGAGGTCTGCACGAGGGCGAAGTTGGTGAAGATGCCCTGGGCGGTCTCGGGGCGCAGGTACGCCTTGGAGCCGGTGTCCTGGGTCGGGCCGAGGTGGGTCTCCAGCATGCCGGAGAACTGCTTCGGCTCGGTGAACTGGCCCTTCACACCGCAGTGGGGGCAGTTGATGTCGGCCAGGCCGTTCTCGGGGAGGCGGCCGTGCTTGGCCTCGTAGGCCTCTTCCAGGTGGTCCGCGCGGTGACGCTTGTGACAGGCGGTGCACTCGGTCAGCGGGTCCGAGAAGGTCGCGACGTGACCGGAGGCCACCCAGACCTCGGGGGCCAGGATCACGGAGGAGTCGATGCCGACGATGTCCTCACGCCCGGTGACCATGGCCTTCCACCACTGGCGCTTGATGTTCTCCTTGAGCTCGACACCCAGCGGACCGTAGTCCCAGGCAGCCCTGGAGCCGCCGTAGATCTCACTGCACGGGTAAACGAAGCCACGGCGCTTGCTCAGGCTGACGATGGTTTCGATCTTGTCGGCGGCCACGGTGCTCTCTTCATTACGAGGACGAACGGCGAAGGCTTTAGGTTACCGGCGCCCGCACCCTCCACTTCAAGTCGGTACCCCCCTTCCAGCATGCCCCTCCGGGCCCTTCACCTGGCTTTTTGACAACGGTTTCCATCTTTGATGAAAATGGATGTCATGAACGTACGACGCCTCATACCCACCGCCGCGCTCGCCGGTGCCGTCGCCCTCGCCGGCGCGGCCCTCACCGCCTGCTCCGGGGCCAGTGCCGCGGGCACGGACAAGGACGGCAAGCTCGGCGTGACGGCGTCGTTCTACCCCCTGCAGTTCCTCGCCGAGCAGATAGGCGGGGACCACGTGAAGGTCTCCACCCTGACCAAGCCGGGCGTCGAACCGCACGACCTGGAGATCACACCCAAGCAGACGGCGCAGCTCGCCGACTCGGACGTGGTCCTCTACCTCAAGGGCCTCCAGCCCGCCGTGGACAAGGCGGTCGCCCAGTCCGGCGTGAAGAACACCGTCGACGCGGCCACGCTCACCAAGCTGGAGACCCACTCCGCCTCCGGCCACGAGGACCACGACCACGCCGTCGAGGGCGAGCCCGAGGGCGCCCACCACGACCACGGCGAGTCCGGAGAGGACCCCCACGTCTGGCTCGACCCGGTCAAGTACGCCGAGATCGCCAAGGGCTTCGGCGCCTCCCTGGAGAAGACCGACCCCGGCCACGCGGCGAACTACCGCAAGAACACCGACGCACTGCTGGCCAAACTGGCCGCGCTGGACACCGAGTTCAAGGACGGCCTGAAGAACCCGGCCTCCAGGACCTTCATCACCACCCATTCCGCTTTCGGCTACCTCGCCGAGCGCTACGGCCTCGACCAGGAGGGCATCTCCGGCGTCGACCCCGAGTCCGAGCCCAGCCCGGCCCGGATGAAGGAACTCCAGGCCGTGGCGAAGAAGGACAATGTCACGACCGTGTTCTTCGAGACCCTGGCCAGCGACAAGACCGCCAAGAGCCTCGCCCGGGACACGGGCCTGACGACGGACGTGCTCGACCCCCTGGAGGGCATCACGGCCGCGTCGCAGGGCGCCGACTACTTCGAGGTCATGCGGTCCAACCTGAAGAACCTCCAGAAGGCACTCGGAAGCAAGTGATGACAGCAGCAGCAACGGAGGCGCGAGCCATGCAGTCCACGTCGCGGGAACCCGAGGACCAGCCCGTCATATCCCTGCGCGGGGCCACCGCCTCGCTCGGCTCGCGCCCCGTGCTGCGCGGGATCGACCTGACCGTGCGCCGCGGCGAGGTCGTCGCGCTGCTCGGCGCCAACGGCTCCGGCAAGTCCACCGCCGTACGCGCCGTCGTCGGCCAGGTGCCGCTCACCGCCGGCACCCTGTCCCTCTTCGGCACCGAGTTCCGGCGCTTCCGCCAGTGGTCGCGCATCGGGTACGTCCCCCAGCGCACCACCGCCGCCAGCGGCGTCCCGGCCACCGTCCGCGAGGTCGTCTCCGCCGGCCGGCTCGCCCGCTCCCGCTTCGGGATCCTGCGCAAGGCCGACAAGGCGGCCGTCGAGGGCGCCCTGGCCCTGGTCGACATGGAGGAGTACGCCGACGCCTCGGTCAACGCCCTCTCCGGCGGACAGCACCAGCGCGTGCTCATCGCCAGGGCGCTGGCCGTCGAGCCCGAGCTGCTGATCATGGACGAACCGATGGCGGGCGTGGACCTCGGCAACCAGGGAGTCCTCGCGAACGCCGTACGGCAGCAGGTGGCGGCCGGCACGACCGTCCTGCTCGTCCTGCACGAGCTGGGCCCGCTGGAGCCGCTGATCGACCGGGCCGTGGTCCTGCGCGACGGCTGCGTCACCCACGACGGCCCGCCGCCGGAGGCCGTGGGCCAGCACGCCCTGCCCGGCCACGACCACGTACACCCCCACGCGGCGCACGACGCCGAGCCCCTGCGGACGGGACTGCTGAGCTGATGGACCTCCTGAACTACGCCTTCATGCAGCGGGCGCTGATCGCCGCCGCTCTGGTCGGCATCACCGCGCCCGCGATCGGCACCTATCTCGTCCAGCGCCGCCAGGCGGTCATGGGCGACGGCCTGGGCCACGTCGCGATGACCGGCGTCGCGCTCGGCTTCGTCCTCCAGGCCAGCCCGGTGTGGACGGCCACCCTCGTGGCGGTCGCCGGCGCCGTCGGCATGGAGCTGATCCGCTCCCGCGGCAAGACCAGCGGGGACGTCGCCCTGTCGATGCTGTTCTACGGCGGCCTCGCCGGCGGCGTGATGATCATCAACGTCGGCGGCGGCTCCACGACCAGCCTGCTCAGCGCCATGTTCGGCTCGATCACCACGGTCGCCCCGGAGGACGTCACCGCGATGGCGATCCTCGCGGCGTTCGTGCTCGCCGTCACCATCGGCATGCGCCGCCAGCTGTTCGCCGTCTGCCAGGACGAGGAGTTCGCCCGGGTCACCGGCCTGCCGGTGCGCGCGCTGAACCTGCTGATCGCCGTCACCGCCGCCGTCACCGTCACGGTCGCCATGCGCATCGTCGGCCTGCTGCTGGTCAGCGCCATGATGGTGATTCCCGTCGCGGCCGCCCAGCGGCTCACCCGCGGTTTCGCCGCCACGCTCGGCCTGGCGGTGGCCATCAGCCTCACCGTCTCGCTGACCGGTACGGCCGCCACGTACTACATCGACGCGCCGTCGGGCGCCACGATCGTGCTGCTCGCGATCGGCGTCTTCATGGCGATGACGGCCCTGTCCGCTCCGCTGGCCAGGCGCCGTGCGAAGGCCGCCAGGGCCGCCGAGGAGGTCTGCACCCGGGACGACGTGAAGGTCTAGGAGGACCGGCCGCCTGGCACAATGAGGCGAGGCCGAAACGAGGAGGAACCGGTGGCGACTGCGCCTGGCGAGACGAATACCGCGCCAGTACGAGGACGATCCACCCGGCAGCGGGCCGCCGTGGCGGCGGCGCTGGACGAGGTGGACGAGTTCCGCAGTGCCCAGGAGCTGCACGACATGCTCAAGCACCGCGGCGATTCCGTGGGCCTGACCACCGTGTACCGCACCCTCCAGTCCCTGGCGGACGCCGGCGAGGTGGACGTGCTGCGCACCAGCGACGGTGAGTCCGTCTACCGCCGCTGCTCCACGGGCGATCACCACCACCACCTGGTCTGCCGCAAGTGCGGCAAGGCCGTCGAGGTGGAGGGGCCGGCGGTGGAGAAGTGGGCGGAGTCCATCGCGGCCGAGCACGGCTTCGTGAACGTGGCCCACACCGTCGAGATCTTCGGCACCTGCGCGGACTGCGCGGCCGCCGGCTAGTCCGAAAGGGTCGGATTCCGGTCGAACACCGGTCGGGATCCGGTCGATGTCACACGCCTGCGCCGCCGGCCCCTCGGGGGCCGGCGGCGCAGGCGCGTCCGGGGTCAGCTCTCGGAGCCCTCGGGCTGGTTCGGGACCGCGCCGCCGAAGCGGCGGTCGCGCTTGGCGTACTCCAGGCAGGCGTCCCACAGGTGGATCCGGTCGAAGTCCGGCCACAGGACGTCCTGGAAGACCATCTCCGCGTAGGCGCTCTGCCAGATCAGGTAGTTGGACGTGCGCTGCTCGCCGCTGGGGCGCAGGAACAGGTCCACGTCCGGCATGTCCGGGTAGTAGAGGTACTTGGCGAGGGTCTTCTCGGTGACCTTCGACGGGTCGAGCCGGCCCGCCTTCACGTCCTCGGCGAGGGCCTGCGCGGCGTCGGCGATCTCGGCGCGGCCGCCGTAGTTCATGCAGAAGTACAGGGTCAGCTTGTCGTTGCCCTTGGTCTGCTCCTGGGCGACCTGGAGCTCCTTGGCCACGGACTTCCACAGCTTGGGCATGCGGCCCACCCAGCGCACCCGGATGCCGAGCGCGTCGAGCTGGTCGCGGGTCTTGCGGATGAAGTCGCGGTTGAAGTTCATCAGGAAGCGCACCTCGTCGGGCGAGCGCTTCCAGTTCTCGGTGGAGAAGGCGTACAGCGAGATGTTCTTGACGCCCATCTCGATCGCGCCCTGGAGGACGTCGAGGACGCGCTCGGCGCCGACCTTGTGGCCCTCGGTGCGCGGCAGGCCCCGCTCCTTGGCCCAGCGGCCGTTGCCGTCCATCACGATCGCGACGTGCTCCGGGACCAGCTCGCCCGGGATCTTCGGCGGGCGGGCGCCGGTCGGGTGCGGTTCGGGGGTCGCGTACTCACGGCGGGAGAGTCCCAGGAATCCGCGTACTGCCATGGCGCTTCGGTCTCCGATCTCGGTTACTTCTCTACGTAACGCAGGGAACGCAGCCCGCGTTCCAGATGCCAGTGCAGATAGGCGGAGACGAGTCCGCTCCCCTCGCGCACGTGCCGCGGCTGGGCCGCGTCGGCCGTCGGCCAGTCCCCCGTCAGCAGGGCGCTGAGCAGGCCGATGGCCTCAGCAGATGGTACGACGCTTCCGGGGACCCGGCAGTCGCCGCATATGACCCCGCCCGCGGCGACGGAGAAGTGCCGGTTGGGGCCGTGGATGCCGCATTTCGCGCAGTCCTCGAAGCTGGGCGCGTAGCCGTTGACGGCCAGGGAGCGCAGCAGGAAGGCGTCGAGGATCAGGTGCGGTTCGTGCTCGCCGCGGGAGAGCGTGCGCAGGGCGCCGACCAGCAGCAGGTACTGCTGCACGGCGGGCTCGCCCTCGTTCTCGGTGAAGCGTTCGGCCGTCTCCAGCATCGCGGTGCCTGCGGTGTAGCGGGCGTAGTCGGTGACGATGCCGTTGCCGTAGGGGGCGATGATCTCGGTCTGGGTGCACAGCGGCAGGCTGCGGCCGACCAGCTCGCTGCCCCGGGCGAAGAACTGCACGTCGGCGTGGGAGAAAGGTTCCAGCCGGGCGCCGAACTTGGACTTCGTGCGCCGTACCCCGCGGGCGACGGCCCGGACGCGGCCGTGGCCGCGGGTGAGCAGCGTGATGATGCGGTCCGCCTCGCCCAGCTTCTGGGTGCGCAGCACGATGCCGTCGTCGCGGAACAGACTCATGCGCCCATTGTCCCCTGTGCGCGGACGGCGCCGGCCCCCGTCCGGGAACGGTGTCCGGACGGGGGCGGCACCCCTTGGGAGGGTCTGCGGGGAGACGGTCAGGCGGCGGGGGCTCCCGCCTGGTCGGTCTCCTCTTCCTTCACGGGGCCGTCCTCGGCGACGTCGGCCTTGGCGACGGCCTTCACGGGTTCGGGCTTCACGGGTTCGGGCTTGGCTGCGTCGTCCTGAGCAGCGTCGCCCTGAGCAGCGTCGCCCTGAGCAGCGCCGTCCGGAGCGGCCTCCTCCAGAGCGGCCTCCTCCTGGGCGGCCTCGGGCTTCGCGGCCTCGGGCTTCGCGGCGTCCGTCTTCGCGCAGCCGGCCTTCTCGGCCGACGCCGGGGCGGCGGCCGGCTGGGCGGGTACCGCCGCGTGGCCGGTCAGGGTCTGCGACAGCGCTTCGGCCAGGGCCTCGACCTCCGGGGCGGCGTTCCGCGCGCCGTCCTCGGCCAGGCCGTTGAAGACCAGGTTGAGGACGATGGCGGCGGTGGCACCGAGGGTCACACCGCTGTTGAGGAGCGAGGACAGGTCCGCGCTCATGTGCTTCTCGAAGTACGCCGGGACCGTGGCCGGGAAGAGCGCGAAGGCCACCGAGACGCCGACGATCAGGGCGTTCTTCTCCTCCTTGAGGTCCACCTTGGCCAGGGTCTGGATACCGGCGAGGGCGACCATGCCGAACATCACGGTGGCGGCGCCGCCGAGGACGCCCGGGGGGACGGACGCGACGATCGCGGCGGCCTTGGGGATCAGACCGAGGACGATCATGAAGACGCCGGCGGCCACGACCACGAAGCGGCTCTTGACCTTGGTCATCCGCACCAGGCCGACGTTCTCGGCGAAGGCGACGTACGGGAAGGAGTTGAGGATGCCGCCGAGGGCGGTGGCGGCGCCGTCGGCGCGCAGGGCGCGGGCGACGGTCTCGCTGTCGACCTCCTTGCCGACGATGTCGCCGACGGCGTACGTGTCACCGGTGGTCTCGACCATGGTGATCAGCATGACGATCAGCATGAGGAGGATCGGGAACCATTCGAACTTCGGGGCGCCGAAGTGGAAGGGGGTGGTGACGCCGATCCAGTCGGACCTGCCCACGTCGCCGAACTTGGCGTCGCCGAGCAGGAAGGCGACGGCCGTGCCGCCGACCAGGCCGAGCAGGATGCCGATGCTGCGCAGGAACGGCCCGCCGAACTTCATCAGGACGAGGATGAAGAGCATCGTGCCGCCGGCGTAGGCCAGCTGCGTCGGGACGCCGCCGTCGGCGATGGTGGGGGCGCCGCCGGCCGCGTCCTTGAGGCCGACGGGGATCAGGACGATGCCGAGGACCGTGATCACCGTGCCGGTGACGACCGGCGGGAACAGCCGCATGACCGCGCGGAAGGCCTTGGCGGGAAGCCAGGCGAAGGCGAAGGTCGCGATGCCGGCTGTGATGACGGCGCCGTAGATGACCAGGAGGGCGGCGGTTCCGCCGCCGGCGCCGAGGCCGATGGCGATCATCGGGGAGACCGCGGTGAAGGTCACGCCCTGGATCAGCGGGAGCCGGGCACCGACGCGGCCGACGCCGAAGGCCTGGATGATCGAGGCGATGCCACAGGTGAAGAGGTCCGCGTTGATCAGGTAGACCAGCTGTTCAGGGCTCAGCTTCAGCGCACTGCCGACGATGATCGGAACGATCACCGCGCCGGCGTAGAAGGCGAGTACGTGCTGGAAGCCGTACAGCGCGAGCTTGGGGAGGGGGAGCACCTCGTCGACCGGGTGCGAGCTCTGCTCTCCGCTTGCGGAAAGCCGGGCGGCGACACGTGCCATCTCTGCCTTGCCCTTCAAGGAGGTAGGTAATTGAGAGGAAGCTGGTTATCCCCTGGCCGGAGTGGGTCGCTAACCCGTTGGTCCGCCGGGGTTGTCAGTCGGAACACGCAGATCTCGTCGTGTGACCGGAATTGAACGCCTGTGGGCGCGCTCACAGATATCGGAGACTCCGACAAAGTGTCGACGTTTCAGGGCGCCCTCTCTGGAGCTTCCTCCCATAGCGGGGGCCCGCAAACAGGAGTATGGGAATCCGCCCCCGGACCCTGCCGTTTCCCCCGCGCACCTGCGTAGTTCCCTTTCCCGACAAGGGATTTACGGGGTCACCTGCATGCCGACACGTGCATCAGGGGACCCCGCTCCGGCCGTCCGGAATACGGAATTCGTGTACGGAATGGAGTGCTCCACCCTGAAACGGGCCACCGCAGGGCTCCGTTTCCCGCCAGTACGGCCGAATCGTTACTTCACGACCGCCCACATAGCGGGATTCCGGCCCGGAAAACGCGTCCGGGCCCGGCGGAAAACCTCCGCCGGGCCCGGATCCGCGTACGGGAGGGGGGCGTCAGGGCGCACGCACCGCCGACAGCAGCCCGGCCACCTCGTCCGAACCCATCCGCAGCGCGGCGCCCACGGTGGCGAGCACCTCGCGCTCGGCCGGGATGTAGGGCCCGTCAGCGAGGGCGATCCGCGCACCCTGCAGCAGGATCGACTCGCGTCCGGGCCCGGCCAGGTGTGCCGCGAGCGGTTCCAGGGCCTCGTGGAGCTCGATCGACAGCGCCGCCCCGCAGCAGTCGGGCCCGTCGTACAGCCCCAGCCGGCCCTCGTCGGTGGCCAGCGCCTCCACGAGGGACTCCAGCTGCTCCCCGGTGCAGTCCGCGAAACCGGCGCCCCGCACGGCCGACACGGCGGCCTCCAGCGCACTGCGCGAGGAGGTCCCGCCCGCGGCGAGCACGGCCAGCGTCACGGTGTGCACGGCATCGCGCAGCAGCGAGGAGAAGCGGGTGGTGGTGAGGTGGTCCAGCGCCTCGGTGCCGAAGCGCTCGCGGCAGGCCTGGCACTCGACGACGGGTCCGGCCTGTCCGCGCGGCAGCAGCGGCAGGCCGAGCACGGTGAAGCGGCGGCGCCCGGTGCGCCGGCGGTAGTTGCGGTCACCGCCGCAGCCGGGGCAGAAGAACTCCCCGTCGCCCACGGTGTTCCAGCTGGTACGGATGCCCCAGAGCGTCAGCTTCCGGCCGTCCCCACCCCGAACTGGCAGCACGTCGCACCTCCGTAACTCCCCGGGCAACGACGCCGGGTTGGCGTGATGTTAGCCACATCGGTGAGTGTGCGTCAGTCGTGCGGCAAGACAACATGGCCCGGGGGGCGCACTTGGCCGATCTGCGCCCCCCGTCCGACGGCCCGCGGGCGGCCCCGGACGGCACGGCGGAACCCCGCCCCGCCGGTGGCGGGACGGGGCTCCGTCAGGGGTGGTTCAGCGGCCCGCGCGGTTGACGGCGGAGATGACCGCCTTCAGGGAGGCACGGGTGGTGTTGGCGTCGATGCCGATGCCCCACAGGACCCGGCCGTCGATGGCGCACTCGATGTACGAGGCGGCCACGGCGGAGGCGCCCTCGCTCATCGTGTGCTCGGTGTAGTCCAGCAGGCGGGCGTCCACGCCGATGCCGGCCAGCGCGTCGAAGAAGGCCGAGATCGGACCGTTGCCGGTGCCGTTCAGGACCGTCTCCACCCCGTCGACGACCGCCTCGACGGTCAGCGTGTCCGTGCCGTCCTTGTCGGTGGTGGTCGAGCCGGAGCGCAGCTGGATGCGGCCCCACGGGTTCTCCGGGTTGGGCAGGTACTCGTCCGAGAAGACCTCCCAGATCGCCTTCGGCGTGACCTCGCCGCCCTCGGCGTCGGTCTTGGCCTGGATGATCCGCGAGAACTCGATCTGCATGCGGCGCGGCAGGTCCAGCTTGTGGTCGTTCTTCAGGACGTACGCGATGCCGCCCTTGCCGGACTGGGAGTTGACCCGGATGACCGCCTCGTAGGAGCGGCCGACGTCCTTCGGGTCGATCGGCAGGTACGGGACGGCCCACTCGATCTCGTCGACGGTCTTGCCCTGGGCGGCGGCGTCGGCCTCCATGGCGTCGAAGCCCTTCTTGATGGCGTCCTGGTGGGAGCCGGAGAAGGCGGTGTAGACCAGGTCGCCCGCGTAGGGGTGGCGCGGGTGGACCTCCATCTGGTTGCAGTACTCGCTCGTGCGGCGGATCTCGTCGATCTGCGAGAAGTCGATCTGCGGGTCGATGCCCTGGGAGAACAGGTTCATGCCCAGGGTGATCAGGTCGACGTTGCCGGTGCGCTCGCCCTGCCCGAACAGGCAGCCCTCGATGCGGTCGGCGCCGGCCATCAGGGCCAGCTCGGCGGCGGCGACGGCGGTGCCGCGGTCGTTGTGCGGGTGCACGGAGATGCAGATGTGCTCGCGGCGGGTCAGGTTGCGGGCCATCCACTCGAAGCGGTCCGCGTGGGTGGAGGGCGTCGAGCGCTCCACGGTGGCGGGCAGGTTCAGGATGATCTCGCGGCCCTCGCCCGGCTGCCAGACGTCGCAGACGGCCTCGCAGACCTCCAGGGCGAAGTCCAGCTCGGTGTCGGTGAAGATCTCGGGGCTGTACTGGTAGCCGAAGACGGTCTCGGGGCCCAGCAGCTTGTCGGCGTACTCCATGACCAGGCGGGTGCCGTCGACGGCGATCTGCTTGATCTGCTCCTTGGAGCCGCGGAAGACGACCCGGCGGAAGGTCGGAGCGGTCGCGTTGTACAGGTGCACGGTGGCGCGCTTGGCGCCGACCAGCGACTCGACGGTCCGCTCGATCAGGTCCTCGCGGGCCTGGGTCAGTACCGAGATGGTGACGTCGTCGGGGATGGCGCCCTCTTCGATGATGGAGCGCACGAAGGCGAAGTCGGTCTCGCCGGAGGAGGGGAAGCCGACCTCGATCTCCTTGTAGCCCATGCGCACCAGCAGGTCGAACATCTCGCGCTTGCGGGCGGGGGTCATCGGGTCGATCAGCGACTGGTTGCCGTCGCGCAGGTCGGTGGAGAGCCAGCGCGGGGCCTTGGTGATGCGGGCGTCCGGCCAGGTGCGGTCCGGGATGTCCACCTGCTCGTACACGCCGTACTTGTGGATCGGCATCCCGGAGGGCTTCTGGGTGTGGGTCGCGTTGGTGATGGGCGTGGGGCGACCGACAAAAGGCTGCTGGCTCATGGCGTTGGGCTCCTCGCGTGTCCGCGTGTAGTTCGCTGAACGGCCGACGGCGGTAGTGAAAACCGCAACACCAAACTCCGCGGGGAGGGGGCCGGCCTACGACTACAGACCCTCGCCGCGGCAGCTAAGGAGAAGCAGCCCGAAACGCATGATGGGCCGAGCCTAACCGAGCCGCGCCGTGTCGCGAGGACCTGTTTCAGTATGCAAGACCGGCGCGTCCGATTTATACCCTTTGTGACTCAGGACGCCTTTCATCCGGCAAGGTCCGGCGGATCCGTCAACACGGCGCGTCGACTTTGAGACAACCGAATGAATCATGCTCGCCAGTAGTGACAGCACCATCACCCACTGCCACATTTCCGGGATGGATGCCTTCCTTTCCCACGGACACGCCCCCCACCACTCCGTCTTCTGCACCGTGGTGCCGCCGCACCTGCTGGACAAGGCAGCCCGGTCCGCCGACGCCGCCCGGGCCGACGCCGCCCAGCGCACCCTGGAGACCGACGCCCTCCTGCGCACCCGGCGCCGGATCAGCACCGTCCGCGGGATCGCCCCGGCCGATGCGGACTCCTCCGCCCCCGAGGGACCGCGGCGCACGATCTACGACGCCCAGCACCAGACCCGGCTGCCCGGCAAGAAGGTCCGCGCGGAGGGGGCCGACGCCTCCAAGGACGCCACCGTCAACCGCGCCTACGCGGGGCTGGGCGCCACGTACGAACTCTTCCTCAAGGGCTACGGCCGCCGCTCGATCGACGGCTCCGGCCTGCCGCTGGACGCGAGCGTGCACTACGGCGAGGACTACAACAACGCCTTCTGGGACGGCCGGCAGATGGTCTTCGGCGACGGCGACGGCGACCTGTTCCTCGACTTCACGGTGTCGGTGGACGTCATCGGCCACGAGCTGACGCACGGGGTCACCCAGTACACGGCCAACCTCGACTACCACGGCCAGTCCGGCGCCCTCAACGAGTCGATGTCGGACGTCTTCGGCTCGCTGATCAAGCAGTACTCCCTCGGCCAGACCGCCGACCAGGCGGACTGGCTGATCGGCGCCGGGCTGCTCGGCCCCCACGTCACCGGGGTCGCGCTGCGCTCCATGAAGGCGCCGGGGACGGCGTACGACGACGACGAGCTCGGCAAGGACCCGCAGCCGGCCACGATGGACGGCTACGTGACCACCTCCCGCGACAACGGCGGCGTCCACATCAACTCCGGCATCCCCAACCACGCCTTCTACATCGTGGCGACCGAGCTGGGCGGCAAGGCCTGGGAGCGGGCCGGACAGATCTGGTACGACACCCTGACCGGCGGGCAGCTGGAGTCCCGGGCGGACTTCAAGGACTTCGCCCGGCTGTCGGTGGCCGCGGCCGTCGCCCGGTACGGGGAGGGCGGCGCCGAGCACCAGGCGCTCCAGAAGGCCTGGGCGGCCGTCGGCCTGGGGTAGGAATGCCGGTATGAAGATCGAAGTGGTGCGGACGGGCGGATTCGCGGGGATCGAGCGCCGGGCCGAGGTGGACACCTCGGGCCGGCCCGACGAGCAGGAGTGGCGGGACCTGGCCGAGCTGGCCCTGCACCCCCACCCCCGGGCCGCCGAGGGGCCCGGCGGGGTCCGGGACGGGTTCGCCTACCGCATCACGGTGGACGGGCGGACGGTGTCCTGCCACGACCCCCACCTCACGGACTCCCAGCGCGGCCTGATCACACGGGTGCTGAAGGAAGGCGCGTAGCGGCGGGCGCTCCTGCGGCCCGGGCGACAATGCGGGTGCCCGGGCCGGGCGCTCCTGCTTGGATGGCCGGATGACCACAAAGATCTTGGAATCCCTGGAGCAGTACTACGACACCGTTCCCCGCCGGGGCGGTGCCCGGGGTGAGGACTTCGGGCCGCTCACCCTGTTCGTACAGGAGGGGAACGGCTGGCAGTACTACGCGCGGCCCTCGCTCGGGGGCCCCGAGGCCACCGCCGCGGACGTACGGAAGGTGCTGGAGAGGCAGCGGGAACTGGAGGTGCCCGAGGCGTTCGAATGGGTGGCCGAAAACAGCCCCGGCCTGCGGGCCGCCGTGGAAGCGGCGGGGCTGCACGTCCACGCGCACCCGCTGATGGTGCTGGACGCCGGCGCCGAACCGCTCGCCCCGCATCCGGAGGTCCGCGCACTCGGCGCCGGGGACCCCCTGCTCGCGGCCGCCGTGACGGTGGCGGGGCTGGCCTTCCGCGAGCCGGGGACCGCCCCGGGCCAGGCCGGCCCGGCGGAACTGGCGGCGGCGCTGGCCGACCCGGCGGTCGAGGAGCGCCGGGCGCGGGTGTCGGGGATGCTCGCGGACGGACGCACGGGGATGGCGGCGGCGGTCCGCGACGGGGTGGTGCTCTGCTCGGGCCAGTACAACCCGGTCGGGGAGGTGGCCGAGATCGTCGGGGTCGGTACGCTGCCCGCGGCCCGGCGCCAGGGGCTCGCCCTCGGGGTGACGGCGGCGCTGGTCGCACAGGCCCTGGAGGGCGGGGTGACGACGGTGTTCCTGTCGGCCGGCGACGAGGACGTGGCCCGGATCTACGCCCGCGCCGGCTTCCGCCGCGTCGGCACGGCCCTCATCGCGGAGCCCCCGGCGGCATAGGCCGCCGGAGCCGTCTTTTTGCGGAAACCGCAAGAAGGTTTGCCGCGCTCGCGGGCGGGGGCGGAGCATCGGCGGTGTCCGTACAGGCGCTCACGCTCACCGAGGAGACCGCGTGCCCACCCCCTCCCCCACCCACCACGAGCACGATCACGGCCACCGCGTCGAGGCGGCCGGCCAGGAGTTCTGGGACTCCCGCTACCGCGAGGGCGAGCGGATCTGGAGCGGCCGGCCCAATTCGGTGCTGGTCCGCGAGGCCGCGGGCCTCGCCCCCGGCCGGGCCCTGGACCTCGGCTGCGGCGAGGGCGCCGACGCGGTCTGGCTGGCCGGACGGGGCTGGACGGTGACCGGCACCGACATCTCCCCCGTGGCCCTGGAGCGGGCGGCCGGGCACGCCGCGGAGGCGGGCCTGGCGGAGCGGATCGCCTTCGAGCGCCACGACCTCGGGGAGTCCTTCCCCGACGGGGAGTTCGACCTGGTCGCGGCCTGCTTCCTGCACAGCCCCGGCGAGATGCCCCGCGAGCGGATCCTGCGCACGGCCGCCGCGGCCGTCGCCCCCGGCGGGGTCCTGCTGGTGGCCGGGCACGGCGGTCCGGCGCCGGGTGCCGAGAACCCGCACCCGGACCTGTACTTCCCCACCCCCGAGGAGGTGCTGGCCGGCCTGGAGCTGCCCGAGGGCGGCTGGGAGGTGCTGGTCTGCGCCGAGCACGAGCGGGTCGGCGCGGAGGCCGACCGGCCCGGACACGGCTACGACAACACCCTCAAGGTCCGCCGCCTGCCCTGACGGGGGCGGCGGCCGGGGTCAGAAACCGAGCTTGCGCAGCTGCTTGGGGTCCCGCTGCCAGTCCTTGGCGACCTTCACGTGCAGGTCGAGGAAGACCGGCGTGCCGAGCAGCGCCTCGATGTGCTTGCGCGACTTCATGCCGACCTCCTTCAGGCGGGAGCCCTTGGGGCCGATGATGATGCCCTTCTGGCTGGGCCGCTCGATGTAGACGTTGGCGTGGATGTCGAGCAGCGGCCGGTCCGCGGGGCGGTTCTCGCGCGGGATCATCTCCTCGACCACGACGGCGATGGAGTGGGGCAGCTCGTCGCGGACGCCCTCCAGCGCGGCCTCGCGGATCAGCTCCGCGACCATGACCATCTCGGGCTCGTCGGTGAGGTCGCCCTCCGGGTAGAGCGGGGGGCTCTCCGGCAGCATCGGGGCGATCAGGTCGGCCAGCAGCTGCACCTGGTTGTCGCCGACCGCCGACACCGGGACGATCTCGGCCCACTCGATGCCGAGCTCGGCGCCGAGCTGCTGGATCGCGATGAGCTGCTCGGCCAGCTGCTTGGACTCCACCAGGTCGGTCTTGGTGACGATGGCGATCTTGGGGGTCTTCTTGATCCCCGCGAGCTCCTTGGCGATGAACTTGTCGCCGGGGCCGAGCTTCTGGTCGGCGGGCAGGCAGAAGCCGATGACGTCGACCTCGGCCCAGGTGGTGCGCACGACGTCGTTGAGCCGCTCGCCCAGCAGGGTGCGCGGCTTGTGCAGGCCGGGGGTGTCCACGAGGACCAGCTGGGCGTCGGGGCGGTGCACGATGCCGCGGACGGTGTGGCGGGTGGTCTGGGGCCGGTTCGAGGTGATCGCGACCTTGGTGCCCACCAGCGCGTTGGTCAGGGTCGACTTGCCCGCGTTGGGGCGGCCGACGAAGCAGGCGAAGCCCGCGCGGTGCGGGGCGGTGGGCTCGGGGGAACGATCGCTCATACGGGCCATTCTCCCCGATGCCGCCCGGCCCGCCGACCAGACCGCCCCGCGGGGCTGTCCAAACGCCGGCGGGGCTATGAATAGCCCCGCCGGCGTTTGAGGCGAATCTTTGAGCCGCACCGGCGATCGAGGTGGGAACGGAGGAAGGGCGGGGCGGGGAGAAGCCCCGCGCAGCGGCCACGGGGCACGGGTCCGGCTAGGACAGGGTCAGGGTCAGGGCCGCCCGGTACGCGCCCGGCGGGGTGTACGCGGGCAGCCGCAGCGTGACCGTGGCGTCGATCGTGGACGTCCCACCCGCCCCCGAGGCCAGCACGGCTCCCTCCGGCCCGACCACCCCCGGGCCTCCCGCCGTACAGCCTCCCCCCGCGCAGGACGGGGCCCACGCCAGCACCGCCCCCGGGACGGGAGCCCCGTCGGCCCCCGTGAACCCCGTCAGCCTGCCCCGCAGCGTCCACCGCCCCGTCCCGGGACCCCGTGTGTCGACCACCGTCACCGTGCCGATCCGCCCGTCGGCCGCGCCTCCGCCCCCGTACCCGACCGCGCCCAGCGTGATCGCCGCCCCGGCCTGCGTCATCGTCAGCGAGCCCACGGCAGGGGCCGGCTCGACGACCGTGTACGGCTCGGGCCGCGTACCCCGCTCCGCCGACCAGGCGGCGCCCTCGTACGCGACGACCCCGGTCGTCCCCCGGTCCGCCACCACCAGTTCCGCCGCGAACGCTCCGGACCGGTCCGCGGTGGCCGCCGCGCGGTCGGCCGTGCCGGCGGCGCCCGCGCGGCCGGCGACCGTCACGGCGGCGCCCGGCGGGAACCCGGCCCCGGTGATCCGGACCCGGGCGCCCGGCTCCCCGTACGAGGTGCCGAGGGCCAGGCCCCGCAGGTTCATGACGGGCAGCGGGGCCGCGGTGATCCGCGACGCGACCGGCGCCGATGGCCCGGCCACGGCGCAGGCGACTCCCCCGACGCTGTAGCCGCCCGGGGTGAGGGTGATCTCACCGGCCTCGCCGACGACGAAGCTCCCCCGCATGACCACCCCGGCGGCCCCGGCCGCCGGGGTCACGGGTCCCGGGCCCCCGTCCGGGGCCGGGTCCGGGTCCGGGTCCGGGTCCGGGTCCGGGGAGGCGAGCGTCACCTCGCCGGTCTGGGCGCCGCCCAGCAGGATCCGTCCGGTGGGGGCGGGGGCGCCGGCCCGGGGCGGGGGCACGGCCGGGGTCCGGTCCAGCCGGTAGGTCACCGTCACCGTGTCACCGACCCCCGGCGCCGGGTCGTCCACCTCGATCCGGGCCGCCGTCGGCCCCTCGGCGGCCGGCAGGCAGCGCGTGGGGAACTCCACCCGCCCCGGGGGCGTTTCACCGTCGGCCGCCGCCGGTGCCCCCAGCGCTCCCCCGGCCGTGGCCACGAGTACGGCCATGCCCAGGGCCGCCGCCCGGCCCCTGGCGCGCGCCCCTCTCCGCACCGCCCCGCCCCCTCCCGCCGCCCCGAACCGACCCGACAGAGGGCCATTCACGGGCGAGCCGCGGGAGAAGTCAATGCACGGGGCGCCCGGACCTGACGAGGCGTCAGCAGGGGTCAGGCCCCCGCCTCCGTCGCCCGGAAGGTCCGCCGGTAGGCCGTCGGGCTCACCCCCAGCGCCGCCTGGACGTGCTTGCGCAGCGACTGCGCCGTCCCGAAGCCCGCCTCCCGCGCCACCGCCTCCATCGACAGCTCCGTCCGCTCCAGCAACTGCCGCGCCCGCTCCACCCGCTGGCCCGTGATCCACTCCCCCGGGCTGACCCCCGACTCCTGGCGGAAACGGCGCGTGAAGGTCCGTACCGACATGGCCTCCTGCCGGGCCAGGTCGCTCAGCAGCAGCGGCTCGTGCAGCCGGTCCAGCACCCACGCCCGCGCGGCGGTGGTGCTGGACCGCTGCGGCTCGGGCACGGGCCGGTTGACGAACTGCGCCTGCCCGCCGTCCCGGTGGGGCGGCACGACGGTCCGCCGGGCCGCCTCGTTGGCCACGGCGGCCCCGTGGTCGCGGCGGACGATGTGCAGGCACAGGTCGACGCCCGCGGCGACCCCGGCGGAGGTCAGCACGTCCCCGTCGTCGGTGTAGAGGACGTCCGGATCGACCCGCACGGCCGGGAACATCCGCTGGAAGTGCTCGGCGGAAGCCCAGTGCGTGGTGGCCGGACGGCCGTCCAGGTACCCGGCGGCGGCCAGGACGTAGCCGCCCGTGCAGATGGAGACGAGCCGGGTGCCTGGCCGGATGTGCGCGAGGGCCGCCGCGAGCTCGCCGGTCAGCCGGCCCTCGGCGTAGACCGGCCCCAGCTCGAACGAGGCCGGCACCACCACGGTGTCGGCCGTGGCGAGCAGTTCGGGACCGTGCTCGACGTGGATGGCGAAGTCGGCGTCCGTGCGGACCGGCCCGGGGGCGAGCCCGCAGGTGAGGATCTCGTACAGGGGCCGCCCGCCGGGGCCCTTGGCGTAGCCGAAGATCCGGTGCGGGATGCCGAGTTCGAAGGGCAGGAGCCCGGCGAGGGCGAGGATGACGACACGGTGGGGCTGCGCGGCGGTGGCCATGGCCCGATCGTATCGAAGCGTGTCGGTCAGGCCACTGTCGTAGGCGTCCTCCTGGCCGGAAGCTGTCGGGGTGACGCAGACAGCACCCACCTCCAGCACCCAGGACACCGCGCCCGCGGCGCCCCGCGAGCCCGGCCGCATCCACCGGGCCTGGTACGCCGCGGCCGTCGCCTTCGTGACGATCACCGGCGCGGCCGCCTTCGCCTCCCTGCCCGGACTGCTCATCGAGCCGCTGCACCAGGAGTTCGACTGGTCGCGCGGGACCATCGGCTTCGCGGTCTCCGTGAACCTCGCCCTCTACGGGCTCACCGCCCCCTTCGCCGCCGCCCTGATGGACCGTTTCGGCATCCGGAAGGTCGTCGCGCTCGCCCTGACCGTCATCGCGGGCGGCTCGCTGGCCACCGTGTGGATGACCGCGTCCTGGCAGCTGGTGCTGTTCTGGGGCGTGCTCGTGGGCCTGGGCAGCGGTTCGATGGCGCTGGCCTTCGCCGCGACGGTGACCAACCGCTGGTTCACCGCCCGGCGCGGGCTCGTCACCGGCATCCTCACCGCCGCGGGCGCCTCCGGGCAGCTGATCTTCCTGCCGCTGCTGTCCTGGCTGGTGGAGCACCACGGCTGGCGGCCGGCCTCCGTCACAGTGGCGCTGGCGGCCCTGTCCGTCGTCCCCTTCGTGTGGCTGCTGCTGCGCGACCACCCGGCGGACGTGGGCCTCGCCCCGTACGGGGGCACCTACGCGCCCAAGCCCGCACCGGTCCAGGGCGCGGCGCGGCGGGCGGTGACCGTGCTCTTCCAGGCGGCCCGGACCGGGCCGTTCTGGCTGCTGGCGGGCACGTTCGCGATCTGCGGGGCCTCCACGAACGGGCTGGTGCGCACCCACTTCACCCCGGCCGCCCACGACCACGGCATGCCGGTGACGGCCGCCGCCGGGCTGCTCGCGGTGATCGGCGTGTTCGACGTGCTGGGCACCATCGCCTCCGGCTGGTTCACCGACCGGTTCGAGGCGCGCCGCCTGCTGGCGGTGTACTACGCCCTGCGCGGGGTGTCGCTGATGTTCCTGCCGGTGCTGCTGGCGCCGGCCGTGCACCCGCCGATGGTGCTGTTCATCGTCTTCTACGGGCTGGACTGGGTCGCGACCGTGCCTCCGACCATCGCCCTGTGCCGGGAGCACTACGGGCAGGACAGCGCCATCGTCTTCGGCTGGGTGCTGGCCTCGCACCAGGTGGGCGCGGCGCTGGTGGCCTTCCTCGGCGGGGTGGCGCGGGACGCGCTCGGCTCGTACGACCTGGTCTGGTACGCCTCGGGCGCGCTGTGCGCGGTGGCGGCCCTGCTGGCGATGGTGATCCGGCGCCGCCCGGAAGGGGCCGCCGCCGTCCCGGCCACGGCCTGAGCCCCGGCCCCCGGGGGGACCGGGAGCGCGCCGCCCGGGCCGGGCGGCGCGCAGGGGGTTCAGGCCCCGGCGGGGGTGGTGGACTTCAGGGTGCCGTCCGGGCCGGCGAGCAGGACCGGGGTGGCCGGGCCGCCGAGGTCGCGGACCGCCGCGCGGTCGGCCTCGGCCGGGGCGTCGGCCGCGCTGACCACGGCAGCGGCCTCCAGGGAGCGGGCGCCGCTGGCCACCGCCATCGCGACGGCCGTCTGGAGCGCGCTGAGCTTGAGGGAGTCCAGCTCCACGGTCCCGGCGACGTAGGTGCGGCCGGTCTCGTCGCGGACCGCCGCCCCCTCGGGGACCCCGTTGCGCGCCCGGGCGCTGCGCGCCAGGGTGATGATCTTGCTGTCCTCGGGGTCGATCCCCGCGCCCACGCTGCTCTCGGTCATAGGCGAAAGCATAGGGAGCGCCCCGGCGGCGCCGTGCAACGACCCCGCCGGGGCGGTTCCCCCGTCACGCCTCCCCCCGGGGCGCAGAACAAACCTAAACAGCGAATCAGCCGGACCCTGCGATCCGAAGGTCCCGAACCCGTATGACCTTCGACCCTAACCTTCGACCGGGGAGCGGCCGGGACTCACGGCCGGTCCAGCCGCAGCCGCTCGGCCCTCGGCAGGCCGGCCACGACCAGGTCGTACGAGTCCTCCACCAGCTCCCGCACCAGCGCGTCCGGCAGTTCCCCGACCGTCACGGTGTTCCAGTGCCGCTTGTTCATGTGCCAGCCGGGCACGATCGCGGCGTGCTGTTCACGCAGCCGTACCGCCGCCTCTGGTTCGCACTTGAGGTTGACCTTCAGCGGCTCGCCGTCCAGGGCCGACAGGGCGAACATCTTCCCCAGCACCTTGAACACCGAGGTCTCCGGGGTGAAGGGGAACTCCTCCACCGCCGCGTTGAAGCTCAGACAGAACGCGCGCAGCTCCGCCGGGGTCATGCCCCCTCCTCACCCTCGGCGCCCTCGGGAACCACCGGTTCCACGAGCACCGTGACGATCTTGTTCCGGCGGCCCGCCGGGGATTCGGCCGTCAGCCGCAGCGGACGCCCGTCCGGCAGGTCCACCACCGCCGAGGCACCGGCGATCGGCACCCGGCCCAGGGCCTTGGCCAGCAGTCCGCCGACCGTCTCCACGTCCTCGTCGTCGAAGGCCAGCGCCCCGAACAGCTCTCCGAGGTCGGTGATGTCCAGGCGCGCGGTGACCCGGTAGCGGTCGTCGCCGAGGTCCTCGACCGGCGGGAGCTCCCGGTCGTACTCGTCGGTGATCTCGCCGACGATCTCCTCCAGGATGTCCTCGATGGTGACGATGCCGGCCGTGCCTCCGTACTCGTCGATGACGACGGCCACGTGGTTGCGCACCGACTGCATCTCGCGCAGCAGGTCCCCGGCGTTCTTGGTGTCGGGCACGAAGACCGCCGGCCGCATCACCGTCGAGACCAGGTCGGTCTCGGCCTCCCGGTTGATGTGCGTACGGCGGACGAGGTCCTTGAGGTAGACCATGCCGACGATGTCGTCCTCGTTCTCCCCCGTGACCGGGATCCGGGAGAAACCGGAGCGCAGGGCGAGGGTGGTCGCCTGGCGGATGGTCTTGTAGCGCTCGATGCAGACGAGGTCGGTGCGCGGCACCATCACCTCGCGCACGAGCGTGTCGCCGAGTTCGAAGACCGAGTGCACCATCCGGCGCTCGTCGTCCTCGATCAGCGACTCCGCCTCCGCGAGGTCGACCATCGCGCGCAGCTCGGCCTCGGAGGCGAAGGGCCCCTTGCGGAAGCCCTTGCCCGGGGTGAGGGCGTTGCCGATGAGGATCAGCAGCTGCGGGATCGGCCCCATGATCCGGGCGAGCGGGACGAGGACGTACGCGGCCGCCGTCGCGGTGTTCAGCGGGTGCTGGCGGCCGATCGTGCGGGGGGAGACGCCCACCGCCACGAAGGAGACCAGCACCATCACCGCGATGGCCACCAGCAGCGCGGTCCAGTTCTCCCCGAACGCGTCGAGGCAGACGTACGTGACGAGCACGCCCGCCGCCATCTCGCAGGTCACGCGCACCAGCAGGGCCACGTTGACGTAGCGGGTGGGGTCGCCGGCGACCTGGGCCAGCTTGGCGCTGCCGCGCCGGCCCTCCCGTACGGCCTGGTCGGCGCGGAAGCTGGAGACGCGGGCGATCCCGGACTCGGCGCACGCCGCGAACCAGGCCACCACGGTCAGCAGGACCGCCCCGGTGATCAGCTGGTAGGCGCCGGTCACGAGACGGTCGGCGCCGGGGAGGGACCGGTGATCCCGCGCTCACCGCGCCAGCCGTCGACGATGGCCGCCTGGAGGCCGAACATCTCGGCCTTCTCGTCCGGCTCCTCGTGGTCGTACCCGAGCAGGTGCAGCACCCCGTGGACGGTCAGGAGCTGGAGCTCCTCGTCCATGGAGTGCTGCGTGGGGGCGTCCTGGCCCTGCTTCTTCGCCACCTCGGGGCACAGGACGATGTCCCCGAGGAGCCCCTGCGGGGGCTCCTCGTCGTCCTTCGACGGCGGACGCAGCTCGTCCATCGGGAAGGACATGACGTCGGTGGGTCCGGGCAGGTCCATCCACTGGATGTGGAGCTGCTCCATGGCGTCCTCGTCGACGACGATGACGGAGAGCTCGGAGAGCGGGTGGATCCGCATCCGGGTGAGCGCGTAGCGGGCAATGTCGAGGATCGCCTGCTCGTCGACTTCGGTTCCGGACTCGTTGTTGACGTCGATCGACATGGTGCGCTGGGTTCTACTTCCGCTGGTTGCCGTTCCGGGCCGGACCGGTCTCCCGGGCCGCCTGGCTGTCGTCGTACTTCTCGTACGCGTCGACGATACGGCCGATCAGCTTGTGCCGGACGACATCCTCGGAGGTGAGCCGCGAGAAGTGGATGTCGGGCACCCCCTCCAGGATCTCCTGGACCTGGCGCAGACCGCTCCTGGTGCCGTTCGGGAGGTCGACCTGGGTGATGTCACCGGTGATGACGATCTTCGTGTCGAACCCGAGGCGGGTCAGGAACATCTTCATCTGCTCGGGGCTGGTGTTCTGCGCCTCGTCGAGGACGACGAAGGCGTCGTTGAGCGTGCGACCGCGCATGTAGGCCAGGGGCGCCACCTCGATGGTGCCGGCGGCCATCAGGCGGGGGATGGAGTCGGGGTCCATCATGTCGTGCAGGGCGTCGTAGAGCGGGCGCAGGTAGGGGTCGATCTTGTC
This sequence comes from Streptomyces sp. 3211.6, assembly GCF_003634815.1. Taxonomy (NCBI): domain Bacteria; kingdom Bacillati; phylum Actinomycetota; class Actinomycetes; order Kitasatosporales; family Streptomycetaceae; genus Streptomyces; species Streptomyces sp. 3211.6. The sequence goes on from NZ_RBXC01000001.1 coordinate 2,861,519, forward strand.
GAAGAGCGTGCCCGGCAGGAAGCCGAGCCGCTCCCCCGCCTCGACGGCGGGCCGGGTCAGGATGATCCGGCTGACCTGCTTGGACTGCAGGGCCTGCACGGCCTTGGCCATGGCGAGGTAGGTCTTGCCGGTACCGGCGGGGCCGATGCCGAAGACGATCGTGTTCTTGTCGATCGCGTCGACGTACCGCTTCTGGTTGAGGGTCTTGGGGCGGATGGTGCGGCCCCGGCTGGAGAGGATGTTCTGGGTGAGCACCTCCGCCGGGGTCTCCAGCGGGCGCCCCTCCGCGTCGCTGCCGTTCGCCTTGAGCATGGCGATCGAGCGTTCCACTGCGTCCTCCGTCATCGGCTGCCCGGTGCGGAGCACGAGCATCATCTCGTCGAACAGGCGCTGGACGAGGGCGACTTCCGCCGCCTCGCCGACCGCGCTGACCTGGTTGCCCCGAACGTGGATGTCGGCCCTCGGGAAGGCCTTCTCGATCACGCGCAGCAGCGCGTCGCCCGAGCCGAGGACGGTCACCATGGGGTGCGTCGCCGGAACGGTGAAATGGGCTCGCGCCTGACCCGGAACGGGGCTGTGGGCTGTCGGTGTCTGAGTCATGGGCCGGCACTGTGGCCTGCGCATACCTCCCGCTGAGGGGCCGCGCCGATCGACGGCCTCCGGAGTACCAAGGGTACGTCCACCCCGGACCGTTCCCGAGGGGTTTTCCGGCCCGGGGCCGGGCCCGCCTAGGCCGGGCTGCGGAAGCCGATGGTGGGGACGGCCCGGCGGCGGTAGCAGGGGACGGCGCCGGGCGGGACGAGGGCGTCGAGGAAGGCGTAGCGGCCCCGCAGCTCCTCGGGGGCGGTGCGCCACCAGTGGGCCACCTCGGACCAGCCCGGGGCGGAGAGGGAGCCGCCGAACTCCTGCACCGAGAGGGCGGCGGTCAGGCCGGCGAAGGCGAGCCGGTCCGCCAGCGGCCACCCCGCGAGGCTGCCGGTGACGAACCCGGCCACGTACACGTCCCCGGCGCCGGTCGGGTCCAGGGCGTCGACGGTGATCGCGGGGACCTCCGCCGTCTCGCCCGTGCGCGAGTCCACGGCGTACGAGCCCTCCGAGCCCATGGTCACCACGGCGACCGGAACCTTGTCCGCCAGCGCCCGGGCCGCGGCGCGGGGACAGTCGGTGCGGGTGTAGCGCATGGCCTCGCCGGCGTTGGGCAGGAAGGCCTCGCAGTGCTCCAGGTCGGTCAGGGAGCCGAGGTCCCACCGGCCGGTGTCGTCCCAGCCGACGTCGGCGAAGATCCGCGAGCCGCGGCGGGCCGCCTCGCCGATCCAGTCCTCGCGGCGGCCGGCGGCCAGCGAGGCCACGGCGGCACGGGTCCTCGGCGGACACCAGGGGAAGGGGCCGGGGCCGGCCGGGGGCGGGGCCTCGTGGCCGTGGGAGACCATCGTGCGCTCGCCCTCGTAGGCCATGGAGACGGTGACGGGGCTGTGCCAGCCGGGGACGGTGCGGGACATGGACAGGTCGATGCCCTCGCCCTGTTCCAGGGCGTCCCAGCAGTACTCGCCGTAGTGGTCGTCGCCGAAGGCCGCGGCGAGGGAGGTGCGCAGGCCCAGGCGGGCCAGGGCGGTGGCCATGTTGGCGACGCCGCCGGGGCTGGAGCCCATGCCGCGCGCCCAGGACTCCGTACCGCGGACGGGGGCGGAGTCGAGGCCGGTGAAGATGATGTCGAGGAAGACCGTGCCGGTCAGGAAGACGTCGCAGCCCGGCTCTCGGGGGTCGCGCAGCGGGCCGAGCGGGTCGAGGTCGTCGAGTGCTCCGGGGCGGCTGGTGCGGCTGTCCCGACTGGTCACGGTGTAACCCCCGTTGATGTGTCGTTTCTGCGTTCGGGTGAGGGGCCGCCGGGTTCGCCCGGACTCCCCTGGGCCGATCCCAGTGTGACGCACCTCACCTGAGCCCGGCTCTCCTTTCGCCGTCGTCCCACTGGTCCCGGACGGGCCAGGGGGTGCCTGATGGACACCCCCTAGCGCTTCGGGAGGGCGACCCGGGCCAGGTCGGCCGCGATGGTCAGCTCCCCCTCGAACCCGGCCTCCCGCGCCTCCCGTTCGAACTCCGAGGGATCGGAGTACCGCTGCGAGAAGTGCGTCAGCACCAGGTGCCGGACCCCGGCGTCCCGCGCCACGCCCGCCGCCTGCCCGGCCGTGAGGTGGCCGTGGTCCTCCGCCAGCGCCGCGTCCGCGCCGAGGAACGTCGACTCGATGACCAGCATGTCGCAGCCCTGCGCCAGTTCGCTCACCCCCGCGCACAGCCGGGTGTCCATGACGAAGGCGAACCGCTGCCCCGCCCGGTGCTCGCTGACCTCCTCCAGGGTGACCTCCCCCAGCCGCCCCTCGCGCTGGATCCGCCCGACGTCCGGGCCCTTGATCCCGTGCCGCGCGAGCAGCTCCGGCCGCATCCGGCGCCCGTCCGGCTCGGTCAGCCGGTAGCCGAAGGACTCCACCGGGTGCGACAGGCGCCGGGCCTCCAGGACGTACGAGGGGCCCTGCGCGAGCACCCCGTCCCGCGCCACCGGCTCCTCCCGCAGCCGTACCGTCTCCCGGTAGGCGGTCGCGTACCGCAGCCGGTCGAAGAACTTCTGCCCGGAGGCCGGGTAGTGCGCGGTCACGGGGTGCGGGACCTGGTCGAGGTTGATCCGCTGGATCACCCCGGCCAGGCCGAGGCTGTGGTCACCGTGGAAGTGGGTGACGCAGATCCGGTTGATGTCGTGGGCCGCGACCCCGGCCCGCAGCATCTGCCGCTGCGTGCCCTCGCCCGGGTCGAAGAGGATGCCCTCGCCGTCCCAGCGCAGCAGGTAGCCGTTGTGGTTGCGGTGCCGGGTGGGTACCTGGCTGGCGGTGCCGAGGACCACGAACTCGCGTACGGACACGAACCGCTACCCGGGGGGCCACTGGAGGCCGCGGCCTCCCAGGACGTGCAGGTGGGCGTGGAAGACGGTCTGGCCCGCACCGGCGCCGGTGTTGAACACGACCCGGTAGCCGTGGTCGGCGACCTTCTCCTCGGCGGCGATCTCCCCGGCCTCACGCAGTATGTCGGCGATCACGGTCGGCTCGGCGGCGGCGAGGGAGGCGGCGTCGGGGTAGTGCACCTTCGGGATGACGAGCACGTGGGTCGGCGCCTGCGGGTTGATGTCCCGGAAGGCCACGGTGGTTTCGGTCTCCCGGACCACCGTCGCGGGGATCTTCCCCTCGACGATCTTGCAGAACAGGCAGTCCGCCTGCGGTTCCCCGGCCATGGCCGTGCCTCCCGTGAAGTGGATCGGTCGGGGCATGCTACCGGCCCGGCCCCGGCCCCGCCCCGTCGGCCGAGCGGGCCTCCACCCCCCTCCGCCACCACCCCGAGCGGCCCGCGGTGCCCTGCGGGCCGCGCCGCTGCCCGCACAGGCCCGCCCCGATGCGACGTGCGGGGCCGCGGCGGCGTCCGCCGGGCGCCCGGCGGGGCCGCGGTCCCGGCCCGGGGCCTACCCCCAGCGCCCCGTGCGCGCCAGCAGGACGGCGGTGGCCGCCGTGCCCGCCGTCGAGGTGCGCAGGACGCTGTGGCCCAGGCGGTACGGGCGGGCGCCCGCCTCCGCGAAGGCGGCCAGTTCCTCCGGGGAGACCCCGCCTTCGGGGCCGACCACCAGGACCACCGAGCCCGACTCGGGGAGGGCGGCCGTCGCCAGCGGCTCCGAGCCCGCCTCGCGGTCCTCGTGGAGCACCATGGCCAGATCGGCGGTGGCCAGCAGCGCGGCCACCTGCTTGGTGGACAGCGCCTCGCCGACCTCCGGGAAACGGACCCGGCGCGACTGCTTGCCCGACTCCCGGGCGGTGGCCCGCCACTTGGCCAGGGACTTGGCCCCGCGCTCGCCGCGCCACTGGGTGATGCACCGGGAGGCCTGCCACGGCACGATGGCGTCGACCCCGGTCTCCGTCATCGTCTCCACGGCGACCTCGCCCCGGTCGCCCTTGGGCAGCGCCTGCACCACCGTGATCCGCACGGCCGGCTCCGGCTCCTCCCGGATCTCGTGCAGGTCCATGACCACCAGGCGGTCCTTGCCCTCGGCCGCCTTGACCACGCCCTCCGCCCAGCGGCCCCGCCCGTCGGTGAGGACCACGTCCTCGCCCGGAGCCAGCCGCTTCACGGACACGGCGTGCCGCCCCTCGGGGCCGTCCAGCACGAACTCCGGCCCCGCGGGGACCTCTTCGACCACGAACACGGGGGCCGTCATGACGCTCTCCTCATCTGCAACACCTTCAACGCGCTCTGTGCCTCGGCCAGTTCTGCCGCCAGCACCTCCACCAGCTCCCCGGCCGGCAGCGCCCGGGCCAGCCGGTGCCCCTGCCCCGCCCACAGCGCCATGCCCTGCGGGTCCCCGGCCGCGGCGGCCGCCTTGCGCAGCCCCGAGGTCATGTGGTGGATCTGGGGGTAGGCGGCCGGGGCGTACGGGCCGTGCTCGCGCACGAACCGGTTCACCAGGCCCCGCCCGGGCCGGCCCGAGAAGGCCCGGGTCAGCTCGGTGTGCGGGAACATCGGGTCGGTCAGGGCCTTCTTGTGCAGCGGGTGGGCGCCCGACTCCCGGCAGGCCAGGAAGGCCGTGCCGAGCTGCGCGGCCTCCGCGCCCGCCGCGAGCAGCGCCGCGATCTGCGCGCCGCGCATCACCCCGCCCGCCGCGATGATCGGCAGGGCCACGGCCTCCCGGACCTGGGTGACCAGGGCGAGCAAGCCGACGCCGGCCGTGCCGTCGGTCTGTGGGCCGTCGCGGTGGGTGCCCTGGTGGCCGCCGGCCTCGACGCCCTGGACGCAGACGGCGTCGGCGCCGGCAGCCTGGGCGGCGCGGGCCTCCTCGGCCGAGGTCACGGTGACGATCGTGTACGTGCCGGCCGCCCGCAGGCGCGCCAGGGCGGCGGGGTCGGGACAGCCGAACGTGAAGGAGACGACCCGTACCGGGTCCTCCAGCAGGATGGCGAGCTTGGCGTCGTAGCCGTCGTCGCTGGTGCCGATGATGTCCTCCTCCGCGAGGGAGACCTCGTACCAGCTCGCCTCTCCGGCCAGCTGCCCGCGGTAGGCCTCGACGGCGGCCGGGTCGACCTGGCCGGTCTGCGGGAGGAAGAGGTTCACGCCGAAGGGACGCCGGGTGAGTCCGCGCGTCTGCTTGATCTCCTGGTACATGCCGTCGGCGGTCTTGTAGCCGCCGGCCAGGAAGCCGAGCCCGCCCGCTTCGCACACGGCGGCGACGAGGGGCGGGCCGGAGACGCCGCCCGCCATGGGAGCCTGCACGATCGGATACGGGTGGAGACCGTTCGGTGCGGAGGACATGGACTGCATCGTGCCATGTCCGGGTCACGGCGCCGAATCATGGCATTCGCCTGGCATAGTCCGCTTTCCCGGCGGCCCGGCAACGGCGAGAGCCCGGTACGGGGTCTCCCGTACCGGGCTCTCGCGGGGTCCGTCCGCCGAGCGGTCAGCGGCCGTTGAACGCGTCCTTCAGGCGGCTGAACAGGCCCTGCTGGCCCGGCGCGAACTGGCCCATGGGCCGCTCCTCACCGCGCAGCTTGGCGAGCTGGCGCAGCAGCTCCTCCTGCTGGGCGTCCAGCTTGCCGGGGGTGGTGACCTCGACGTGGACGATCAGGTCGCCCCGGCCGCCGCCGCGCAGGTGCGTGACGCCGCGCCCGTGCAGCGGGATCGCCTGGCCGGACTGGGTGCCGGGGCGGACGTCGATCTCCTCCAAGCCGTCCAGCGTCTCCAGCGGGCACTTGGTGCCCAGGGCCGCGGCCGTCATGGGGATGGTCACCGTGCAGTGCAGGTCGTCCCCGCGCCGCTGGAAGGTCGGGTGCGGCAGCTCGTGGATCTCCACGTACAGGTCGCCGGCGGGGCCGCCGCCGGGGCCGACCTCGCCCTCGCCCGCGAGCTGGATCCGGGTGCCGTTCTCGACGCCGGCCGGGATCTTGACCGTCAGGCTGCGGCGGGAGCGGACCCGGCCGTCGCCCGCGCACTCGGGGCACGGGGTCGGGACCACGGTGCCGAAGCCCTGGCACTGCGGGCAGGGGCGCGAGGTCATGACCTGGCCCAGGAAGGACCGGGTGACCTGCGAGACCTCACCGCGACCGCGGCACATGTCACAGGTCTGCGCGGAGGTGCCGGGTGCGGCGCCCTCGCCGGAGCAGGTGCCGCAGACCACGGCGGTGTCGACCTGGATGTCCTTGGTCGTGCCGAAGGCCGCCTCGTCCAGCTCCAGGTCGAGGCGGATCATGGCGTCCTGGCCGCGGCGGGTCCGCGAGCGCGGGCCGCGCTGCGAGGCCTGGCCGAAGAAGGCGTCCATGATGTCGGAGAAGTTGCCGAAGCCGCCGGCTCCGAAGCCGCCCGCGCCACCGCCGCCGCCCGAGGAGGACAGCGGGTCGCCGCCGAGGTCGTAGACCTGCTTCTTCTGCGGGTCCGAGAGGACCTCGTAGGCCGCGTTGATCTCCTTGAAGCGCTCCTGCGTCTTCGGGTCCGGGTTCACGTCCGGGTGGAGTTCACGCGCGAGGCGGCGGAAGGCCTTCTTGATCTCGTCCTGCGATGCGTCGCGGCGCACGCCGAGTACGGCGTAGTAGTCCGTGGCCACTTACGACTCCGCCAGGATCTGTCCGACGTAACGTGCCACTGCGCGTACCGCTCCCATCGTTCCGGGGTAGTCCATGCGGGTCGGTCCGACCACGCCGAGTTTGGCGACTGCTTCGCCGCCCGAACCGTAGCCGACGGACACGACCGACGTGGAGTTGAGCCCCTCGTAGGCGTTCTCGTGCCCGATCCGTACGGCCATCCCCGACTCTCCGGCCTCGCCCAGCAGCTTCAGGAGCACCACGTGCTCCTCGAGCGCTTCCAGGACGGGCCTGATCGTCAAGGGAAAATCATGTCCGAAGCGAGTGAGGTTGGCGGTGCCGCCGATCATCAGCCGCTCCTCCGCCTCCTCGGCCAGCGTTTCGAGGAGGGTCGCGAGCACCGCCTTGACGGTGGCCCGGTCGTCGATCTCGAACGACTCCGGCAGGTCCTGCACCAGGTTCGGAACGTCGGTGAAACGACGGCCGACCACCCGGCTGTTGAGCCGTGCCCGCAGATCGGCGAGGGAGTTCTCGCCGAACGGGGTCTGGGTGTCGACCATGCGCTGCTCGACCCGTCCGGTGTCGGTGATCAGCACGAGCATCAGCCGGGCCGGGGCCAGCGACAGCAGCTCGACGTGCCGGACGGTGGAGCGGGTCAGCGACGGGTACTGGACGACGGCGACCTGGCGGGTCAGCTGCGCGAGCAGCCGGACCGTGCGGCCGACGACGTCGTCGAGGTCCACGGCCCCGTCGAGGAAGTTCTGGATGGCCCGCCGCTCGGGCGTCGACAGCGGCTTGACCCCGGCCAGCTTGTCGACGAAGAGGCGGTAGCCCTTGTCGGTGGGGATCCGGCCGGCGCTGGTGTGGGGCTGGGCGATGTAGCCCTCCTCCTCCAGCACCGCCATGTCGTTGCGCACGGTGGCCGGTGAGACGCCCAGCTTGTGCCGCTCGGTGAGGGCCTTGGAGCCGACGGGCTCCTCCGTCCCGACGTAGTCCTGGACGATGGCGCGCAGCACTTCGAGTCTGCGTTCACTGAGCATTGCGCACACCTCCGGATGCGGTCGGTCGTCGGGCGGTCGTGGCCGGTCAGTCCTGCGGTCCTGCGTTCCTGCCGGCTTGCGGTCTTGATCGGCTGGCACTCTGCTCGTCCGAGTGCCAGAGATCCCCCGCTCAGTGTACGGCCGGGTAGTACGCCGCAGGCAAGGGTGGCCCGCCAGGGTAGCGTCGCGGCATGGACGTACGTTGGGAAGAGGCGGGCTGGGAACGGGTGGCCGCGCGGGTGGGCCGACGACGCCTCCCGGTGTGGGACTGCACGGTGGGGCTGGTGGTGGGGGACGACTCGGTGCTCCTGATCGACCCCGGATCGAGTGTGCGGGAAGGGGCTCAGGTGCGTGCCGAGGCGGAGCGGCTGACCGGGCGGCACGTGACCCATATCGCATTCACGCACGGACATTTCGATCACGTGCTGGGCGGTCCCGCCTTCTCCGGCGCCCAGTTCTACGGGGCGGTCGGACTGGAGCGGCTGCTGGCGACGTCCGGGGGCCGCGAGGAGCTGCGGGAGAGCGCCGTGGCCCAGGGCCTGCCGCAGGACGCGGCCGCGGAGGCGTGCGACCTGCTCCAGGCCCCGGGGCACCTGGTGTCGGGCGAGTGGACGCTGGAGCTCGGCGGGGTGCAGGTGCTGCTCGCCAACGTGGGGCCCGCGCACTCCCAGCACGACCTGGCCGTCTTCGTGCCGGGCGAGCGGGAGGCGGTGTTCTGCGGGGACCTGGTCGAGGAGTCCGGGGAGCCCCAGGCGGGCTCGGACGCAGTGCCGGGCCAGTGGCCGGCGGCCCTGGACCGGCTGCTGTCGCTGGGCGGGGAGGACGCGCTGTACGTGCCGGGTCACGGAGCGGTGGTGGACGCGGGCTTCGTGCGTGCGCAACGCGACACACTGGCGGACCGGTTCGGCGTGTCGCGGGCGTGAGGGCGGCCGCGCTCCTAGTGTCGGCCGGATGCGTGAGTACTCCCCCGACCTGACCCCGCAGTGGAAGCGCGCCAAGGCCGTTCCGGAGGTGCCGGCCGACCCCGATCTGGTGGTCGAGGTGGCGGGTACGGACTTCTGCGGCGCAGTGGTGGCGTGCGAGGCGGGCACGGTGACCCTGGAGGACCGGTTCGGCAGGCGCCGGGTGTTCCCGCTGGAGCCGCGCGGCTTCCTGCTGGACGGCGCGGTGGTGACGCTGACCCGCCCCTCACGGGCTCCGGCCGGGCCGGCCCGTACGGCCTCGGGCTCGATCGCCGTCCCGGGGGCGCGGGCGCGGGTGGCCCGGGCGGGGCGGATCTACGTGGAGGGGCGGCACGACGCGGAGCTGGTCGAGCGGGTCTGGGGCGACGACCTGCGGATCGAGGGCGTGGTGGTGGAGTACCTGGAGGGGGTCGACGACCTCGCGGCGGTGGTGGCCGAGTTCGCCCCGGGTCCGGACGCGCGGCTCGGGGTCCTGGTGGACCACCTGGTGCCGGGGTCGAAGGAGTCCCGGATCGCGGCGTCGGTGACCGGGCCGGACGTGCTGGTGGTGGGCCACCCGTACGTGGACGTCTGGCAGGCGGTGAAGCCGTCGGCGCTGGGCATCGGCGCGTGGCCGGAGGTTCCGCGCGGCCAGGACTGGAAGACGGGCGTCTGCCGGGCCCTGGGCTGGCCGGAGAACACGGGGGCCGCCTGGCAGCACATCCTGTCCCGCGTGACGTCCTACCGCGACCTGGAGCCTACGCTGCTGGGGCGGGTGGAGGAGCTGATCGACTTCGTCACGGATAGTGGTGGGGCCTGACGCCCTGGAACGTGCCGAAGTCGCTCGTGTCCAGCTCGATGCCGAGCGGCTCCAGCGGCAGCGGCTCGCCGAACTTCGTGACCCGTTGCGCACGGTAGTCGGCGTCGTCCCCCTTCCCGACGGGGATGGTCAGCAGGACGCACTGCCCGACGACCGGGTCGACGATCAGGTAGGCGGGCACCCGGCCCGCGGCATAGATCGAGCGCTTGACCACGTAGTCCCTGTCGACGCTGGTTTTGGACACGACCTCCACCACCAGCGTGATCAGCTGCGACGGCAGGAGGCGGCCCGACCCCGGGTGTGCCTGGCGGTCCAGGACCACCAGGTCGGGCACGGGCTCGCTCGCCTCGTCGACGATGTCGACGTCCTGGGTCTGGAGCCGCGCCCAGCGCTTGCGCGGGATCTGGTCCTGCACGTCCTCCACGATCAGGTTGTGCACCAGATCGGGACTGGCGATCATCACGATTTCCCCCCGGAGGAGCTCGACCTTGACTCCGTCGGGAGGCTGGAACCCCTCGAAGAACTTGGCCATCCCACGCTCGTCCACAGCGGTCATCTCCGTGGTCCTCCACATCCGCCGCGTACTGTCGACGGCAGCCTAGGGACAGCGTAGGCAGAGGGCTCCGGGTTACGGGGGGATTCACCCGGGCGGGGGATCAGTCCACCAGGTCCCGCACCACCGCGTCCGCCAGCAGCCGCCCCCGCAGGGTCAGCACCGCGCGGCCGGCCTCGTACGGGCCCGCCTCCAGCAGGCCGTCCGCCAGGGCCCGCCGGGAGGCCGCCAGGCCCGCCGGGGCCAGCAGGGACAGCGGGGCGCCGTCGACCAGGCGGAGCTCCAGCAGGATCCGCTCCACCCGCCGGTCCTCCTCCGAGAGCAGCTCGCGCCCCGCGCCCGGGGAGCGGCCCTCGGCGAGGGCGGCCGCGTAGGCGCCCGGGTGCTTGACGTTCCACCAGCGGACCCCGCCCACGTGCGAGTGGGCGCCGGGGCCGGCGCCCCACCAGTCGGCCCCGCGCCAGTACAGCTCGTTGTGCAGGCAGCGGCCGGCCTCGGAGGTGGCCCAGTTCGAGACCTCGTACCAGTGGTAGCCGGCCCGCTCCATGACCTCGTCGGCGATCAGGTACCGGTCGGCGTGGACGTCGTCGTCGGTCATCGGGACCTCGCCGCGGCGGATCCGGCGGGCCAGCTGGGTGCCCTCCTCGACGATGAGCGCGTAGGCGCTGATGTGGTCGGGCCCGGCGCCGAGCGCGGCGTCCAGGGAGGCCCGCCAGTCCTCGTCGGACTCGCCGGGGGTGCCGTAGATCAGGTCGAGGTTGACGTGCTCGAAGCCCGCCGCGCGGGCCTCGGCGACGCAGGCCTCGGGGCGGCCCGGGGTGTGGGTGCGGTCGAGGACCTTGAGCACGTGCTGCTTCGCGCTCTGCATGCCGAAGGAGATCCGGTTGAACCCGCCCGCGCGCAGCTCCGCCAGGTACTCGGGGTTCACGGACTCGGGGTTGGCCTCGGTGGTGACCTCGGCGTCCTCGGCCAGCCCGAACTCGTCGCGGATCGCGCCGAGCATGCGGACGAGGTCGCGGGCGGGCAGCAGGGTGGGCGTGCCGCCGCCGACGAAGACGGTCCGTACGGCGCGCGGGTCGTCGCCGAGCACCTTGCGGGCCAGGCGGACCTCGTCGATCAGGGTGTCGGCGTAGTTCTCGCGGGAGGCGAGGACGCCGCCGGTGCCGCGCAGCTCGGTGGCGGTGTAGGTGTTGAAGTCGCAGTACCCGCAGCGGGTGGCGCAGTACGGGACGTGCAGGTAGAACCCCAGCGGCCGCTCCCCGGCGCCCGCCAGGGCGTGCGACGGCAGCGAGCCGTCTTCGGGCATGGGGTCACCGTCGGGCAGTGCGGAAGGCATACGGCCATTGTCCCGCACTCGCGGTGGCCCGGCGGCCCGCGCCGGCAGGGGCGCGGGCCGCCGGCGCGGCGGCGGGCGTCAGGCCTCGCGGGAACCCGCGTACATCTCCTCGATGAGGTGCTTGAACTCGCGCTCGACGACGGGGCGCTTCAGCTTGAGGCTGGGCGTGAGGTCGCCGTGCTCGACGTCCAGGTCGCGCGGCAGGATCCGGAACTTCTTGATCGTCTGCCAGCGCTGGAGGTTCTCGTTGAGGGTCTGTACGTAGGTCTCGATCAGCCGGTCGGTCTCGGGGGCGGCCAGGACCTCGCCGTAGGTCTTGCCCTCCAGGCCGTTCTCGGCGGCCCAGCCGAGGATGGCGGGCTCGTCGAGGGCGATCAGGGCGGAGCAGAAGTTCCGGTCGGCGCCATGGACGACGATCGTGGACACGTAGGGGCAGATCGCCTTGAACTGGCCCTCGATCTCGGCCGGGGCGACGTACTTGCCGCCCGAGGTCTTGATCAGGTCCTTCTTGCGGTCGGTGATGCGCAGGTAGCCGTCCGGGGAGAGTTCGCCGATGTCGCCGGTGTGGAGCCAGCCGTCGCTCTCCAGGACCTCGTCGGTCTTGTCGGGCTGGCGGTGGTAGCCCTGCATGATGCCGGGGCCGCGCAGCAGGACCTCGCCGTCGTCGGCGATGCGGACCTCGGTGCCGGGCAGCGGCTTGCCGACGGTGCCGGTGCGGTAGGCCTCGCCGGGGTTGACGAAGGAGGCGGCGCTCGACTCCGTCAGCCCGTAGCCCTCCAGGATGTGGATGCCGGCGCCGGAGAAGAAGTAGCCGATCTCGGGGGAGAGGGCGGAGGCGCCGGAGACGGCGGCGCGGAGCTTGCCGCCGAAAGCCTCGCGGAGCTTGGAGTAGACGAGGGCGTCGGCGACCTTGTGCTTGGTGGTGAGGGCGAAGGGCGCGGTGGCCCGGCCGGTGCGGCGGTAGTTGTCCTGGGTGACCTTGGCGTACTCGCGGGCGACGCCCGCGGCCCACTGGAAGATCTTGTACTTGGCGCCGCCGCCGGCCCGGGCCTTGGCGGCCACGCCGTTGTAGACCTTCTCGAAGATGCGCGGGACGGCCGCCATGTAGGTGGGCTGGACGACCGGCAGGTTCTCGATGATCTTGTCGATGCGGCCGTCGACGGCGGTGACGTGCCCGACCTCGATCTGGCCGGAGGTGAGCACCTTGCCGAAGACGTGCGCGAGGGGCAGCCACAGGTACTGGACGTCGTCGCTGTGGATCATGCCGGTGGCGACGGTGGCCTTGGCCATGTACGACCAGTTGTCGTGCGGGAGGCGGACGCCCTTGGGGCGGCCGGTGGTGCCCGAGGTGTAGATGAGGGTGGCGAGCTGGTCGGAGGTGATGGCCGCGATCCGGTCCTTGACGGCCGCCGGGTGCTGGTCCAGGTACTCCTTGCCGCGCGCTTCCAGGTCGGCCAGGGAGAGCACCCAGCCCTCGGGGTCGCCCTCGGCCGCCACCGCGTCGGCCGCCTCCACGACGACCACGTGGCGCAGGTCGGGGAGGTCGGCGCGGCGCTCGCGGGCCTTGGCCAGCTGGGCGCCGTCCTCGGCGATGAGCACCCGGCTCTCGGAGTCCGAGAGGATGAAGGAGGACTCCTCCGCGTTGGTGCTGGGGTAGATCGTGGTGACGGCGCCGCCCGCGCACATCACGCCCAGGTCGGCCAGGATCCACTCGACGCGGGTGTTGGAGGCGAGGGCGACGCGCTCCTCGGGGCGCAGGCCGAGGGTGATCAGGCCGGCGGCGATGGCGAAGACCCGGTCGGCCGCCTGCCCCCAGCTGAGCGACTTCCAGTCGTCGGGGCCTCCCCCGGGGCGGGCCGAGGGAACGGGGTAGCGGTAGGCCTCCCCGTTCGGCGTGGCGGCGACGCGGTCAAGGAAGAGGGCCGCCACGGTGGGCGGACGGTTCTCGATCAAGGTCTGTGTGTCGCTCACGACATCCTCCGGACCGGGTCCACGCGGCCAGGGCGTGGGCGTGGGGCGCTTGGGACTGGCGGGGCCGGCCACCGGGTACGCGGCTGGCAGGTTTTCATTACCGGCCGGTTAACTGGCCGGTAACCATCGAGCTTTGATCAGGGTAGAGGCCGCCCGGCCGGTGCGTAAGGGCCTCCGAGCGGCCGCTTCATAACGAAAAGGGCCCCCATGCGAGTGCATGTGGGCCCTTTCGCACGCCAGGGGCGGCCGCGGCTACTTCTTCTTGCCGCTGGACTCGTCGCTGGAGAGGACGGCGATGAAGGCCTCCTGCGGGACCTCCACGGAGCCGACCATCTTCATGCGCTTCTTGCCTTCCTTCTGCTTCTCCAGCAGCTTCCGCTTACGGGAGATGTCACCGCCGTAGCACTTGGCGAGGACGTCCTTGCGGATGGCGCGGATGGTCTCGCGGGCGATGACGCGGGAGCCGACGGCCGCCTGGATCGGCACCTCGAACGCCTGCCGCGGGATGAGCTCGCGCAGCTTGGCGACCAGGCGCACGCCGTAGGCGTAGGCGGCGTCCTTGTGACAGACGGCGGAGAAGGCGTCGACCTTGTCGCCGTGCAGCAGGATGTCCACCTTGACCAGGCTGGACGACTGCTCGCCGGTGGGCTCGTAGTCCAGGGAGGCGTAACCGCGCGTCTTGGACTTCAGCTGGTCGAAGAAGTCGAACACGATCTCCGCGAGCGGGAGCGTGTAGCGGATCTCGACGCGGTCCTCGGAGAGGTAGTCCATGCCGAGCAGGGTGCCGCGGCGCTGCTGGCAGAGCTCCATGATCGCGCCGATGAACTCGGTGGGCGCCAGCACGGTGGCCCGGACGACCGGCTCGAAGACGTCCTTGATCTTGCCTTCGGGGAACTCGCTCGGGTTGGTGACGGTGACTTCCTTGCCGTCCTCCAGCACCACCCGGTAGACCACGTTGGGCGCGGTGGCGATCAGGTCGAGGCCGAACTCGCGCTCCAGGCGCTCGCGGACCACGTCCAGGTGGAGCAGGCCGAGGAAGCCGACGCGGAAGCCGAAGCCGAGCGCCGCCGAGGTCTCCGGCTCGTAGACGAGCGCGGCGTCGTTGAGCTGGAGCTTGTCCAGGGCCTCGCGCAGCTCCGGGTAGTCCGAGCCGTCGAGCGGGTACAGGCCCGAGAAGACCATCGGCTTCGGGTCCTTGTAGCCGCCGAGGGACTCGGTCGCGCCGCCCGTCATCTGCGTGATGGTGTCGCCGACCTTGGACTGGCGGACGTCCTTCACACCGGTGATCAGGTAGCCCACCTCGCCGACGGACAGGCCGTCGGCCGGCAGCATCTCCGGCGAGTTGGTGCCGATCTCCAGCAGCTCGTGGGTGGCGTTCGTGGACATCATGCGGATGCGCTCGCGCTTGTTGAGCGTGCCGTCCACGACACGGACGTACGTGACGACGCCGCGGTACGAGTCGTATACCGAGTCGAAGATCATCGCGCGGGCCGGGGCGTCCTTGACGCCGACCGGGGCCGGGACGGTCTGGACGACGCGGTTGAGCAGCGCGTCGACGCCGAGGCCGGTCTTCGCCGAGACGCGCAGGACGTCGTCGGGGTCGCAGCCGACCAGGTTCGCGAGCTCCTCGGCGAACTTCTCCGGCTGGGCGGCCGGCAGGTCGATCTTGTTCAGGACCGGGACGATCGCGAGGTCGTTCTCCATCGCCAGGTACAGGTTGGCGAGGGTCTGGGCCTCGATGCCCTGGGCGGCGTCGACCAGGAGGATCGTGCCCTCGCAGGCGGCGAGGGAGCGCGAGACCTCGTAGGTGAAGTCGACGTGGCCCGGGGTGTCGATCATGTTCAGGATGTGCGTGGTCCCCTGGCCCTCGCCCTCGGTGGGGGCCCAGGGCAGACGGACCGCCTGCGACTTGATCGTGATGCCGCGCTCACGCTCGATGTCCATGCGGTCGAGGTACTGGGCGCGCATCTGCCGCTGGTCGACGACGCCGGTGAGCTGCAGCATCCGGTCGGCGAGGGTCGACTTGCCGTGGTCGATGTGCGCGATGATGCAGAAGTTGCGGATCAGCGCCGGGTCGGTACGGCTCGGCTCGGGCACGTGGCTGGGGATGGCGGGCACGCAGTGTCCTGATTCTCGGGTCGCTGTCGGATCTGCTGTCGAACGGTACGCAGGCTCCCATGGTCCCATGGACGGGGCGATGCGCTCGGTTTGGGCCGGTCGGAGCGCGCCTGGTAGCCTGGGTGGCTGTGTCTCGCATGCCCTCTCAGCAGAAGAGGCACATCCGGAAAAATACTCTGAACCTGAAAAGGCTCTTTCGTGGCGAACATCAAGTCCCAGATCAAGCGGAACAAGACCAACGAGAAGGCCCGCCTTCGCAACAAGTCGGTCAAGTCCGAGCTGCGCACCTTCATCCGCAAGGCCAACGAGGCCATCCTCGCCGGCGACGCGGAGAAGGCCACCGCTGCGGCCCGCCTGGCTTCCAAGAAGCTGGACAAGGCCGTCTCGAAGGGTGTCATCCACAAGAACGCCGCCGCCAACAAGAAGTCGGCGCTGGCTTCCAAGGTTGCCTCCATCTGAGGTTCCGCACTCGATGTGAACGCCGGGAAGGACCAAGCGGGCCCTCTCATCCGCTCCTGACCGGCAACCAGCGTCGCACGCGGCCTGCGTTCGCCACGCGGGTGCGGCGCACACAGCAGTGACCGAAGGCCCCGGCCTCCGCCCTTCCCCAGGGCGGCGACCGGGGCCTTCGCGCGTCTCCGGCCTCCGGAGGGCCGCGCAGGGCCCCGGGGCGCCCGGGGCGCCCGGGCTCAGCGGCGCTGCGGCCTGGCGGCGCGGGCCACGGCCACGACGGCCTTCTCCAAGGCGTACTCCGGGTCGTCCCCGCCGCCCTTGACCCCCGCGTCGGCCAGCGCGACGGCGCGCAGCGCCTCCGAGACGCCGTCCGCCGACCAGCCGCGCATCTGCTGCCGGACCCGGTCGATCTTCCACGGCGGCATGCCGAGGTCCCGGGCGAGGTCGCCGGGGCGGGCACCGCGCGGGGCGGAGGCCAGCTTCCCGATCGCCCGGACGGCCTGCGCCAGCGCGCTGGTGATCAGCACGGGCGCGACCCCGGTCGCCAGGGACCAGCGCAGGGCCTCCAGGGCCTCCGCCGCCCGCCCCTCGACCGCCCGGTCGGCGACGGTGAAGCTGGAGGCCTCGGCACGGCCGGTGTAGTAGCGGCCGACCACGGCCTCGTCGATGGTGCCCTCGACGTCCGCGCACAGCTGCGCCACCGCGCTCGCCAGCTCCCGCAGGTCGGCGCCGATCGCGTCGACCAGGTTCTGGCAGGCCTCGGGCGTGGCCGAACGGCCCAGTGTCCGGAACTCCTGCCGGACGAAGGAGAGCCGGTCCGCGGCCTTCGTCATCTTCGGGCAGGCGACCTCCCGGGCCCCCGCCTTGCGGGCGGCGTCCAGCACGGCCTTGCCCTTGACCCCGCCCGCGTGGAGGAGGACGAGGCTGATCTCCTCGTACGGGTCGGCGAGGTAGGCCTTGACCTCCTTCACCGTGTCCGCGCCCAGGTCCTGCGCGTTCCGCACGATCAGGACCTTGCGCTCGGAGAAGAGCGACGGGCTGGTCAGCTCGGCCAGGGTGCCGGGCTGGAGCTGGTCGGAGGTGAGGTCCCGCACGTCCGTGTCGGCGTCGGCCGCGCGGGCGGCCTTCACCACGTCCCGGACGACGCGGTCGAGCAGCAGGTCCTCCTGCCCCACCGCGAGGGTGATCGGGGCGAGGAGATCGTCGGTGGGGTTCTTCCTGGTGGCCATCGGCTCCAGCATCCCACGCCGCACTGACAGCACCCCGCGCCCGGTGCCCGAGAATGGTCCGGTGAACCTGCGACATGTACTGGTCCTGCCCGACCGCGACGCCGCCGAGGAGGTGGCCCAGGAGGCCGTCGGCCGCTTCGGCCTCCCCGAGGAACCCCAGCTGGTGCGCGACGCCCTGGCCGGCGAGGACGACGCCGAGGACGCCCAGTGGCTGGTGGTCGTCGAGGACCCGCAGCAGCGGCTGGACGCCGCCGTACTGGACGAGCTCGCCGCCGAGTACGAGGGCTGGCTCGAAGCCCCCTGAACCTCCCGGCCGGGCCGCCCTCAGGCCTTGTGGACGATCTGGACGTCCAGCGCCACTTCCACGCTCGAACCGATCGCCGCGATCCCCTGCGCCAGCATCGACTGCCAGTTCAGGGTGAAGTCCTCGCGCTGCAGCTCCGCCGTGGCCCGGCAGGCGGCGCGCGGCTCGCCCTCCAGGCCCGTGCCGACGCCCAGGTACTGGGTGTCCAGGGTGACGGAACGGCTCACCCCGTGCAGGGTCAGGGCGCCCGCGACGGCCCAGCGGCTGCCGCTGCGGTGGATGAACCGCTCGCTGTAGAACTCCACGGTCGGATAGCGGGCCGCGTCCAGGAAGTCCGCCGACCGCAAGTGGTCGTCCCGCATGCGCAGACCGGTGTCGATGCTCGCCGCGTCGATGATCACGTGCATGGAGGAGTCCTCCATGCGCTCCGCGATCCGCACCGCGCCGGCGAAGGTGGTGAACCGGCCGTGGATCCGGGCGAAGCCGATGTGCCTGGCGGTGAACCCGATCGAGGAGTGCGTCGGGTCCAGTTCCCAGTGGCCGGGCTGCGGGAGCACCGGCGGCTCCACCGCGTCCAGGACGATCTCCGCGGTGCCGGGCTGCGCCGGGTCCCCCACGAGCGTCGCCCCGTGGAACGGCGCGTAGCCCTCGGCGCTGACCGACAGCCGGTACTCCCCCTCCGGCATGGCCGCCGTGAACCCCCCGTACGGGTCCGTCTCGCCGCTGACGACCCGTCGGCCGATCGGGTCGGTCACCTCGAACTTGGCCTGGCGGATGGGCTGGTGGACCGTGTCGAGGACCCGGCAGCTCAACAGGCGTGCCGTGGGCGGCAGTGTCAGTGTGGCGGACGTCTGCGAACTCCCGCTCCCGGCCGTATCCGTCCCCCGTCGGCGACCGAACATGGCTGATGCACCCCCGTGCTGTGTGTACTTGGTCGGTTCTGGCGAAGAGGCATTCGATCATGCTGTCGGGTTGGGGGCAAACAGAATGGTCGCGCCCGGTATGACCGCGCCTTTTCGGACGACGTCCGGACGGAACCGCACGCAGCCCCGGACCGCCGCCGCAGACTGCCACGGAGCCGTCCGTATCGGTGCGCAGCACAGCTGCCCCAAGGGATTCGAGCCGTGCGAGAGTGCCCCGCGCGGGGTGCCCGTAGCGGTTGCCGGACCCCACCGGGACCAGGGCGAGCCGTGGCCGGATCCGTTCCATCAGGCCCGGGTCCTGGTGCGCCGAACCGTGGTGGGCGACCTTGAGCACGTCCACCGCCCCCAGTTCCGGATGCTCCCTCAGCAGGGCCTGCTGGGAGGCTGGTTCGAGGTCCCCGAGCAGCAGGAACGTCAGCCCCGAGACCCGTGCCAGCAGGACCACGCTCGCGTCGTTGGGCCCCTGTGGGACCGGTGCGGAAGGCGAAGGCCACAGCACCCGCCACTCCACCCGCCCGGCGCGCCGCCGCTCCCCCGCCACCGCCGCCACGACCGGCACCCCGGCCCCCGCCGCCGTCCGCCGGACCTGGGCCGCCCGGCCGGGCGGATCCGCCACCGCGGTGGTCTCGATCACACCCACGGAACGGCCCCGCAACACCCCGGACAGCCCGCCCACGTGGTCGGCGTGAAAGTGCGTCAGCAGCAGTAATGGGATGCTTCTCACACCCAGGGCACGCAGACAGGCGTCCACCGGGCCCGGTTCCGGCCCGGCGTCGACCACGACGGCCGTCCCCGGTCCCGCCGCGAGCACCGCGGCGTCCCCCTGGCCCACGGCGCACTGGACGTAGCTCCAGTCCGGCGGCGGCCAGCCGGTGAGCGCTCGGGTCAGCTGCGGCGGCCGCACCACCGCGACCAGCAACAGCAGCGCCACGCCGGCACGGACACCGCGCCGCCGGCCGAACCGGACCCCGAGCCCCACCAGGGCCGCCGTGACCCCCGCCAGCAGCAGGCCCCCTCCGAACCCGCCCGGCCAGGGCAGCTCCGCCCCCGGCAGCCGTGCCCCGGCCCGCGCGACGGCGGCGATCCACCCCGCCGGCACCCCCGCGCACCGGGCCAGCAGCTCCGCGACGGCCGGCGACAGCGGAGCCGCCGCGAGCGCGGCGAAGCCGAGCACCGTGGCCGGCCCCGCGGCGAGCTCCGCCAGCAGGTTGCACGGCACCGCCACCAGGCTCACCCGGCCCGACAGCACGACCACCACCGGGGCGCACACGGCCTGCGCCGCGGCGGCGGCCCCCAGGGCCTCGGCCAGCCGCGACGGCACCCCGCGCGCCCGCAACGCCCGCGCCCAGCGCGGCCCGAGGGTCAGCAGCGCGCCGGTGGCCAGCACCGACAGCAGGAACCCGTACGCCCGGGCCAGCCAGGGGTCGTACAGCACCAGCAGCAGCACGGCCGCGGCCAGGGCCGGGAGCAGGGACCTGCGCCGCCCCGTGGCCAGGGCCAGCAGGGTCACCGCCCCGCAGGCGGCGGCCCGCAGCACGCTCGGATCGGGCCGGCACACCACCACGAAGCCCACCGTCAGGGCCGCCCCGCACAGGGCGGTGAACCGCAGCGGCAGCCCCAGCCGGGGCGCCAGCCCGCCCCGCTCCACGTACTGCGCCCGCCCCGGCGGCCCGATGAGCAGGTACAGCACCACGGTCAGGTTGGACCCGGACACGGCCAGCAGATGCAGCAGGTCGGTGGCTTCGAACGCGTCGTGCAGCTCGGGCGGGACCCGGGAGGTGTCCCCGACGACCAGCGCCGGCAGCAGGGCGCGGGCGTCCCCGCGGAGCCCGTCGGAGGCCTCCCGCAGCCCGGCGCGCAGCCTCCCGGCGGCCCGCTGCGCGAGGTCCGGGCCCCCCGTCACCCGGGGCGGGACGTCGCCGGCCGGCCGGAGCAGCGCCACGGCCCGCTCCCCCTCCCGCGCCGGGGCCAGCCGGGCCGCGACCGCGACCCGGACCGAGGGCTGCAGCCGGGCCCACTCCGGATGCCCGGCCAGCACCCGGACCGGGGTCTCCACCCGGGTGCCCACGCCGTCGGGGCCCGTCACCCGGGTCACCACCGCGTCCAGCACCACCACGGGCGGCCCGCTCCCGCTCCGGGCGGGCCGGGGATCGGAGCCCACGGTGAGCTCCACCACGACCCGGGCGTGCTCCCCGGCCAGCCGGGCCACCGGCCCCGCCCGCGCCTCGGCCCGCTCCAGCCCGGCCACCCCCGCCCCGGCGGCCGCGCACAACAGCGCGGCCGACACAGCCGTGCCGGCCCGCCACCCGGGCCGCGCCCCACGGCACCCCGCCACCAGCAGCACCCCCGCGACGGCCACCGCGACCCCCGCCCCGAGGGCACACCACCCGGCCGGCACCCCGAGCCCGACGGCCGCCGCGCCCCACGCGGCCAGGGCGGGGCCCGCCAGCCGCAGGTCCACGGGCCCGCCATCACCGTCAGCCTCCTGCCCGCCCACCGCCGGACCGCAATCACCGCCCCCGGCCGCCGGCGCACCGCCATCCCCGGCCCCCACCGGCCGGCCGCCGAAGGGCCCGTCCACCGGCGCGCCGACCCGGTCCGGCCATGAAGCCCCGCCCGGCGGGGCGGCCGGGCGGGCGCCCACCGGGCCGTCCGGCCCCGCCCCGGCGCCACCCCGTCCGGGCCACGCGCCCGGAGCCCCGGCGGCGCTCACAGCCGGACCAGCTTCCGGAGCTCGGCGAACCTGCGGTCGCCGATGCCGTCGACCTGCCGGAGGTCCTCCAGGGCGCGGAACCCGCCCCGGGCGGTGCGGAACTCCACGATGTGCCGGGCCAGCACCGGTCCGACCCCCGGCAGCCCGTCCAGCTGCTCGGCGGTCGCGCTGCCGAGGCTCAGCGGACCGGGACCGGCGCCGCCCCCGGAACCCCCGCCGGCCGGCGCCGGCGGCGCGCTGACCCCGACCAGGACCTGCTCCCCGTCCACCAGCATCCGGGCCCGGTTGAGCCCGGTGGTGTCCGTACCCGGCCGCACTCCCCCGGCGGCGGCCAGCGCGTCCTCCACCCGCGAGCCGCCGGGCAGTCGCAGCACACCGGGCTCACGGACCTTGCCGCCGACATCCACCACGATGCGCCCGCCCGGACCGCCCGGGCCCGCTCCCGGCACCGGGGGCGGGGTCGCGGGAGGCGCGGGGGCGAGCACCGCCGGCGCCGTCACCGGCTGCGGCCGGGCCGACCAGTACTGCTGGGCGGCGAACCCCACCGCCACGGCCAGCACCACCCCCACGGCGGCCACGGCCCGGGGCTCCACCCCGCACCGGGCCTGCGCCCACACGGGCAGCCGCTCCCGCACGGCCACCCACCGCCCGGCCCCACCCCCGACGGCCCCCGGCACCACACCGGGCCCGGGCCCGGGCGCCGCTCCAGCCGGCACCCCACCCCCGGCCCCCGGACCCCGAGCCGGCTCCCCGGACCCCAGGGCCGCCCCGGGCGCGGCCTCTGGGACCACAGGCGGCTCGGGCACCACAGCCGGCTCGGGCGCCGGAGGCGGCTCAGGCGCCTCGGGCGCCGGAGGCGGCTCGGGCGCCGGAGGCGGCTCGGGGCGGCGGGGTCGTGGTGGGGCCCCGCCCAGCAGCGCCTCCGCACGGCGGAGCACGGCGGCGGGGTCGGGGCGCTGGGGCGACCGGCCGACGTCAGACGCGCGGTCGTCGAAAGATACGGAGGTACGCGAGAGGCGTGAAGCACGCGTTCGAAGAGTCATGCCACGACGCTAGGGCCGGTCCCCGGCCCCCCGCTCGGAGCCGCCAATTCCGGTGCATGACCGGCCCGTTGTGGAAAACCCCGCCACCCGATCGGGTGGGCACCGGTCCCGGATCAGCGCGGCGAGACCACCGCGGCCAGCAGCCCCGGCCCGGTGTGCGCGCCGATCACCGCCCCGACCTCGCTCACGTGCAGCTCGACCAGACCCGGAATCCGCTCCCGCAGCCGCTGCGCGAGCTTCTCGGCCCGTTCCGGCGCCGCCAGATGGTGGACCGCCACGTCGACGCTGCGCGCCCCGGCCCGCTCGACGGCGAGCTCCTCCAGACGGGCGATGGCCCTGGAGGCCGTCCGCACCTTCTCCAGCATCTCGATCCGCCCGCCGTCCAGCGTGAGCAGCGGCTTGACCGCGAGCGCCGACCCGAGGAGGGCCTGCGCCGCCCCGATGCGGCCGCCGCGGCGGAGGTAGTCGAGGGTGTCCACGTAGAAGTACGCCGACATCTCAGCGGCCCGCTTCTCGGCGGCGGCCACGGCCTCGTCGACGGACCCTCCCGCCTCGGCCGTCTCGGCGGCGGCGAGGGCGCAGAAGCCGAGGGCCATCGCGACCATGCCGGTGTCCACGACGCGGACCGGCACCGGGGCCGTCTTCGCCGCGACGACGGCGGCGTCATAGGTGCCGGAGAACTCGGCGGACAGGTGCAGGCTCACGATGCCGGTCGCACCGGCCTCCGCCGCCGCCCGGTAGGCCCGGACGAACCGGTCCGGGCCGGGACGGGAGGTGGTGACCGAGCGGCGCTTCTGCAGGGCCGTGGCCAGGCTGCGGGCCGAGATCTCCGTGCCCTCTTCAAGGGCCTCGTCACCCAGTACGACGGTCAGGGGCACGGCGGTGATCCCGTGCCGCTCCATGGCCGGCGGGGGCAGATAGGCCGTGGAATCGGTGACGATCGCGACATGGCGGGACATGAGCCGGAGGTTACCGCCCGAGGAGGCGATCCGGCAGCCCGGGCCACGTCCGTCACCCCCGCCTCTCCGGCCTCCCCGGTCCTCGGCCCGCTGCCGGCCCCGCGCTCAGGAAGCGGCCTCCGGCCGGGGAGCCTTCTGCCAGGGGTAGGCCGGCGCCGGTCCGGACGGATCCAGTGCGGGCCGCTGCGGCCCCGAGGCCCGCCCGCGCGCCGCCGCACCCGCCCCCGGCGCACCGGGAGCCGGGGCCCCGGCTCCCGGGGTATCCGCCCCCTGCCCGGCGTCCCACGCCGCCGCGGCGGCCGTCAGGTCGTCCACCGACTCCCGGGACCAGTCGCGCAGCGCGCTCGACTCCACCTCGATCTGCGCCGACAGCGCCGCCAGGTCCTCGTCGGCGAACTGGCGGGCCCGGTCGCGCGCCGCCCAGCGCAGCGAATCGGCCGACTCGGTGATCTTGGCGGTGCGCTCCCGCAGCCCGGGCAGGCACTCCGCGATCCGCTTGCGGTCCGGTTCCTGCTCCAGCCGCTTGAGCTCGTCGTCCAGCTCGTGCCCGTGCCGGCTCAGCCGCTCGAAGAGGGCGACCGACTCCTTCAGCGAGGCGTCCGCCTGGACCCCCTGGTAGAGGGCCGCCTGCGTGGCCCGCATGGACGTCCGCAGGTCCAGCCGCAGCTGGGCCAGCGCCGCGGTGACCCCGACCTGGCCGAGGCTCTTGGCCCTCAGGGTGGTGTCCTCGACCGTCCGGCGGGCCTGCGTGATCGTCCGGTCCACGCCGCGCTTGGCCGCGCCCACCGCCTTGACCGTGGCCCAGGCGCCCAGCCCCAGGAAGGCGAACAGCACCACCAGGGCAAAGATGATGACCAACGCGCCTACCTCCATGAGGTTCCCTTCCCCGGCCTGTTCCCGTCCCCTCCACCGTAAACGCCACGGGCAGGCCGGGGGTTCCAAACGAACCCCCAACCTGCCCGTACGGGATCACCCCGAGACGCGGGGCCCCGGGCGTCAGATGACGATGTTCACCAGCTTCGGCGCGCGCACGATCACCTTGCGGATCTCCGCGCCGCCCAGCGCGGCGACGACGCCCGCGTCGGTGACCGCCAGCTGCTCCAGGTCGGCCTCCGAGATGGCCGGCGGCACCTCCAGGCGGGCCTTGACCTTGCCCTTGACCTGGACCACGCAGGTGACCGTCTCGTCCACGACGTACGCCGGGTCGGCGACCGGGAAGTCCTGGTGGACCACCGAGTCGGTGTGGCCCAGGCGGTGCCACAGCTCCTCGGCGATGTGCGGCGCCAGCGGGGCGATCAGCAGCACCAGGCGCTCGGCCACGGACCGCTCCAGCGGGCGGCCCGCCTTGGTCAGGGTGTTGTTCAGCTCGGTGATCTTGGCGATGGCGGTGTTGAACCGCAGGCCCGCCATGTCCGAGCCGGCCCCGTCGATGGCCTTGTGCAGGGCGCGCAGGGTGTCCTCGGCGGGCTCGGCGTCGACGACCGTCACCGCGCCCGTCTCCTCGTCCACCACGTTGCGCCACAGGCGCTGGAGCAGCCGGTACTGGCCGACGACGGCGCGGGTGTCCCACGGACGGGAGACGTCGAGGGGGCCCATCGCCATCTCGTACAGGCGCAGCGTGTCCGCGCCGTACTCCTCGCAGATCTCGTCCGGGGTGACGGCGTTCTTCAGGGACTTGCCCATCTTGCCCAGCTCGCGCTTGACCGGCTCGCCCTCGAAGAAGAACTTGCCGTCCCGCTCCTCGACCTCGGCGGCCGCGACCGGGAAGCCGCGCTCGTCGCGGTAGACGTAGGCCTGGATCATGCCCTGGTTGAACAGCTTGTGGAACGGCTCGACCGAGGACACGTGGCCCAGGTCGAACAGCACCTTGGACCAGAAGCGCGCGTACAGCAGGTGCAGCACCGCGTGCTCGGCGCCGCCCACGTAGAGGTCGACGCCGCCGTGCGGGGCGCTCTCGCGCGGGCCCATCCAGTACTGCTCGATCTCCGGGTCGACCAGCGCGTCCGCGTTGTGCGGGTCCAGGTAGCGCAGCTCGTACCAGCAGGAGCCGGCCCAGTTCGGCATGGTGTTGGTCTCGCGGCGGTAGGACCGCACGCCGCGCCCGTCGCCCAGGTCCAGCTCGACGTTGACCCAGTCGGCCCGGCGCGAGAGCGGGGTCTCGGGCTTGGAGTCGGCGTCGTCGGGCTCGAAGGTGCGCGGCGAGTAGTCCTCGACCTCGGGCAGCTCCAGCGGCAGCATCGACTCGGGCAGCGCGTGGGCGACGCCGTCCTCGTCGTACACGATCGGGAAGGGCTCACCCCAGTAGCGCTGGCGGCTGAAGAGCCAGTCGCGCAGGCGGAAGTTGACGGTGCCCTCGCCGAGGCCGCGCTCGGCCAGCCAGTCGGTGATGGCGGCCTTGGCCTCCACCACGCCCAGGCCGTCCAGGGAGATGCCCTCGCCGGAGGAGTTGACCAGCTTGGCGTCGTAGGAGCCGAAGGCGTCCTCCCACTCGGCCGGGTCGGTGCCGCGGCCGTCCGTGGGCTCGACCACGCAGCGCATCGGCAGCTCGAAGGCGCGGGCGAACTCGAAGTCGCGGGCGTCGTGCGCCGGGACGGCCATGATCGCGCCGGTGCCGTAGCCCATGAGCACGTAGTCGGCGATGAAGACCGGGACCTTCTCGCCGCTGACGGGGTTGACGGCGTACTCGCCGGTGAAGACGCCGGTCTTCACCTTGGCGTCGGCCTGCCGCTCGACGTCGGACTTGGCGCCGGCCTGCTTGCGGTACGCGGCGACGGCCTCGGCCGGGGTGGCGTGCCCGCCGGTCCACGCCTCGCGGGTGCCCTCGGGCCAGGCGGCCGGGACGAACTTCTCGACCAGCGGGTGCTCGGGCGCCAGCACCATGTAGGTGGCGCCGAACAGGGTGTCGGGGCGGGTGGTGAAGACGGTGATCGCCTCGTCGCCCAGGGCGAAGTCGACGCGCGCGCCCTCGCTGCGGCCGATCCAGTTGCGCTGCTGGAGCTTGATGGCCTCGGGCCAGTCCAGCGCGTCCAGGTCGTCCAGCAGCCGGTCGGCGTACGCGGTGATGCGCATGTTCCACTGGCTGAGCCGGGACTTGAAGACGGGGAAGTTGCCGCGCTCGGACCGGCCGTCGGCGGTGACCTCCTCGTTGGCCAGTACGGTGCCCAGCCCGGGGCACCAGTTGACGGGCGCGTCCGAGGAGTAGGCCAGGCGGTACTGGTTCAGCACGTCGGCGCGCTCGCTCGCGGTCAGCTCCGCCCAGGCACGGCCCCCGGGGACCTCACGGGAGCCGTTCTCGAAGGCGGCGACCAGCTCGGAGATCGGCCGGGCCTTGTTCGCGTCCGTGTCGTAGTAGGAGTTGTAGATCTGCAGGAAGATCCACTGGGTCCACTTGTAGTACTCGGGGTCGATCGTCGCGAACGACCGGCGCTTGTCGTGGCCCAGGCCCAGGCGGCGCAGCTGGGCCTTCATGTTCTCGATGTTCGCCTCGGTCGACACGCGCGGGTGCGTGCCGGTCTGCACGGCGTACTGCTCGGCCGGCAGGCCGAAGGCGTCGAAGCCCAGGGTGTGCAGGACGTTGTGGCCGGACATGCGCTGGTGACGGGCGTAGACGTCGGTGGCGATGTACCCGAGCGGGTGGCCCACGTGCAGGCCCGCACCCGAGGGGTAGGGGAACATGTCCATGATGAACTTCTTGGGCCGGGCGACGACCGCCGGGTCACCGGCCAGGTCACCGCTCGGGTTGGGCGCCTCGTAGGTGCCCTCCGCGTCCCATACGTCCTGCCAGCGTGCCTCGATGTCGGCGGCCATGGCAGCCGTGTAACGGTGCCCCTCGGCCGCCTCGGGGGCCGGGGTGTTCGTCTCGCTCATGATTCCTGAAGCTCCATCGATCGTCTCTGCCGTCTCTGCCTGCCCAAACGAAAAAACCCCTCGCACAGGAGGGGACGCCGCGCCGATACCGACCTTCTCGGGGTCGGTGCTGCTCAGCGCGGCTCGGTAAGCAGAAGGCGTACGGCACGCATGGCGTCAGGGTACCGCAGGGGCCCGTGCGACCGCTCTGACGTTCCGCACAACGAGAAGAGGGCCACCCGATCCGAGTGACCCTCTTCCGCACTGTGGAGCTAAGGAGAATTGAACTCCTGACCTCCTGCATGCCATGCAGGCGCTCTACCAACTGAGCTATAGCCCCTTGTTTCTCTCTGCCGCCGGGCCCCTTCTCGGTTTCCCTTGCCGGTTCCCCCTGGCGACATCGAGAACATTACACGGTCACCGCCCCAGACCAAAAATCGGTTTCCTGGGGGGCTGTTATGTCCGTTTTGCCCATCGCTGCCCCCGTCACGCCCGGGCGAACTGGTAGAAGCGCTTGAGCGTGCAGTGCTCGTCGAGGAGCCGGCCGTAGATCGGCTCGCCCTCCAGTTCCCGGTACGTCTCGATGGGGTCGCCTTTTATGATCAGCGCCCGCGCGCATTCCTCGCACCAGTACTGGTAGTCGGGATTGACCGGCTCCATGTCCCGAACGATCGGCGTGCCGTTGTTGCACCAGTCGCACCGCCGCCGGTGTGCACCCATCCGTCAGCGACTCCCTCCCGCGTCGGACCGTCGTGTCCCCCTCCGGCCGTCCGATTCTGCCACGCCGGTCCCGGCGAGGTCAGCAAGCACAGGAGGGACAAACGCAAGGATCCCGCCCCCTGTTGGGGACGGGATCCTGATTGTGGAGCTAAGGAGAATTGAACTCCTGACCTCCTGCATGCCATGCAGGCGCTCTACCAACTGAGCTATAGCCCCGCTCTCCGCGGCGTTCCCCCCGTTTCCGGTGTTCTTCGCTGCGAACAAGAAGAACTCTAGCCTGTGACCAGCCGGAAAGTGAAATCCGGGTCGGAGCGGCCCCGCGGAGGGGCTCAGTCGTCGTCGCCGAGCACCGGCTCCGGCAGGGTGCCGGCGTTGTGCTCGAGCAGCCGCCAGCCCCGCGCGCCCTCGCCGAGGACGGACCAGCAGCAGTTGGAGAGCCCGCCCAGGCTCTCCCAGTCACGCGCCTCCAGCCGCAGCAGGCGGCCGATGGTCGTACGGATGGTGCCGCCGTGGCTGACGACGACGAGCGTGCCGCCCGGGGGCAGCCGGTCGGCGTGGTCGAGCACGACCGGGGCGGCCCGGTCGGCGACCTCGGTCTCCAGCTCGCCCCCGCCGCGCCGGACGGGCTCGCCGCGCTTCCACGCCGCGTACTGCTCGCCGTACTTCTCGACGATCTCCTCGTGCGTCAGGCCCTGCCACTCACCGGCGTACGTCTCGCGCAGCGCCTCCGTGTGCGCCACGGGCAGGCGCGTGACGGCGGCCAGCTCGGCGGCCGTGGCCGCGGCACGCTTCAGGTCCGAGGCCACGATGGCGTCCGGCCCCAGCGAGGCGAGCAGCCGGGCGGCGCGGCGCGCCTGCGCCAGCCCCGTCTCGGTCAGCTCGATGTCGGTGGAACCCTGGAAGCGGCGCTCGAGGTTCCAGGAGGTCTGGCCGTGCCGCCAGAGGACGATCTTCCGGCCGGTGCGGGCGGAGCCGCCGGCGGGCCTTGCCGTACCGGTGGCCGCGCTCAGAACAGATCACCGTCCAGTTCGTCGTCGCCCTGCGCCTCGCGCAGCTTGGCGTGCTCCTCGGCCTTGCCGATGGTGAGCTTGGCGTCCTCGGGGAGCTCGATCTCGGGGCAGTCCTTCCACAGGCGCTCCAGCGCGTAGAAGACGCGCTCCTCGCTGTGCTGGACGTGCACCACGATGTCGACGTAGTCGAGCAGGATCCAGCGGGCGTCGCGGTCGCCCTCGCGGCGTACCGGCTTGGCGCCGAGCTCCTTGAGCAGCCGCTCCTCGATCTCGTCCACGATCGACTTGACCTGGCGGTCGTTGGGCGCGGAGGCGAGCAGGAAGGCGTCGGTGATCGACAGCACGTCGCTGACGTCGTACGCGATGATGTCGTGCGCGAGCCGGTCGGCCGCCGCCTGGGCGGCGGTGGTGATGAGCTCGATGGAGCGGTCCGTGGCGGTCACTGGCCATGCTTTCGGGTTGGCGGGCAGATCCCTACAAGGGTCTCATGTACTGCCGGCCCCACCCCGTCAGGACGGTTTCCAGTCCTTGCCCAGGGTCACCACGACGTCCGCGTTCACCACGCTCTCGGCCTTCTTCACCGCCGTCTCCGGCAGCCCCAGCGTCTTGGCGACCTCGACCGCGCGGGCCCGCTGGCCCTCGTCCTGGTACGTGACCTGCGAGGTGGCGGCCGGCCGGTCGGCCCTGCCCCCGTCCACGAGGGCGTAGCCGCCGTTGAGCAGCGCCGCCTTCGCCGCGACCTGCGCCTTCTCGTCCCCGGTGGCGTCCTTGAGACCCACCCGCGGGGCCGCTCCGGGCTGGGCGGCGGTGACGGTCCCGCCGAGGAGCTCCTTGACCACCTTCTTGGAGGCGTCGTCGGTGAGGCCGCCGTCGGGCTTCACCGAGAGCACCTCGGTGCGGTACGCGGCCGTCTTGGCGTGCTCGCCGATCCGCGCCAGCAGGCCGCCGAGGTTCTGCGCGTCGAGCCCCGGGTCCAGGATCTGGCCCAGGCTCTCGACGGTCGTGGCGGCCGCCTTCGGGTCGGAGGGGATCTTGCGCAGGACGGCGTACAGGACCCGGCCGGTGCGCTCCAGCTGCTTGGCCTCCGGTTCGCCCGGGGCGCGGTAGGTGGCGTAGGCGACGGCCATGGCGCCGGTCAGGGTCTGCCTGGGGCCCTGCCCGACGGCCGGGGTCTTGGCCTGGTCGTCGGCGGGCACGGCGGTGTCGGTGTCGGTCTCGATGCCGCCGACCAGCTCGACCATGCGTTCCAGGAAGGGGGTGTCCAGGCGCCAGGTGCCGCCGATGCGGGTGCCGAGGGCGGTGTCGAGGGCCTCGCGGGTGCCGATGCCGCCGTCCTCGACGGACTTGCCGAGGGTGGTGCCGGTGCCGTCGTCCTTGGTGACGGCGAGGGCGTTGGGCAGCAGGACGGTGGCGCCCTGCCGCGCCGTGACGTTGTCCACGAGGAGGGCGGTGGAGCTGCCGCCCCGCTTGGTGTTGCGCAGGTGGACGACGATCATGTCGCGCTTCTGGGCGCCGGCGGCGGTCGGGGCGCCCTTCTTCGGGCCGGGCGCGTCGAGGAAGGGCAGCTTGCCCGCGTACCAGAGGTAGCCGAGGCCTCCGACGAGGAGGAGTGCCAGGACGACGACCAGCGCGACCACCCGGTTGCGGCCGCGGCGGCGGGCCTCCTCGCGGCGCTCGGTACGGCTCTCGGTGAAGGCGAGCCAGTCGATGACGTCCTCGGAGTCCTCGTCCGGCTGGTCGATGAAGGCGAACTGCTCGGTGCGGTAGCCCGCGGCCGGCCCGCCCGGGCCGGGTTCCTGCCCCGCGGGGTCCGGCCCGGCGGGGTCCTCCGGATACGACCGGCGCGGCCCGGGGACGGGGGCCGGGGCCGCGGCGGGCGGCTGCGCGGGGGCCTGGGCGGCGGCCTGCTGGGGGATCCACTGCGAGGGCTGCTGCCGGGTGTCGTACCCGTAGGAGGGGGCCTGGGGGGCGTACCCCTGCGGCTGCTGCTCGTAGCCGTACTGCTGTGCGTGGGACTGCTGTGCGTGGGACTGTTCGTACGAGGGCTCGTACGGGGGTTCGTACTGCTGCCCGTACGGGGGCTGCGGGGCGGGCTGGAGGGGCTGCTGCGCGGGCACCTGGCCGTACAGCGGCCGGCCGTACGGGTCGTAGCCGATGAGCTGCTGCTGGGCGGCGTACGGGTCGTACGGATCCTGTGGGTCGTTCACCGCGGGCCTCTCGTCGTTCCGGGAGCTCAGGCTCCCCGGTACAGCTCACGCTTGTCGATGTAGCGCACCACGCCGTCGGGGACCAGGTACCAGACCGGGTCGCCCTCGGCGACGCGGGCCCGGCAGTCGGTGGAGGAGATCGCCAGCGCGGGCACCTCCACGAGCGAGACGCCGCCTTCGGGCAGGCCGTCGTCGGTCAGGACGTGGCCCGGCCGGGTCACCCCGATGAAGTGGGCGAGGGAGAAGAGCTCGTCGGCGTTGCGCCAGGTGAGGATCTGCGCGAGGGCGTCGGCGCCGGTGATGAAGAAGAGGTCGGCGTCCTCGTTGAGCGCGCTCAGGTCCCGCAGGGTGTCGATGGTGTACGTCGGCCCGCCGCGGTCGATGTCGATGCGGCTCACCGAGAACTGCGGGTTCGAGGCCGTCGCGATGACCGTCATCAGGTAGCGGTCCTCGGCGGGCGACACGGCCCGCTGGGACTTCTGCCACGGTTCGCCCGTGGGGACGAACACCACCTCGTCGAGGTGGAAAAGGGCGGCGACCTCGCTGGCGGCCACCAGGTGTCCGTGGTGGATCGGGTCGAACGTCCCGCCCATCACGCCGAGCCGGCGCTTGACCGGGCCCGTAGGCACTTCCTGCTCTCCCATGAGCGCAGAGCCTACTGGCCCGGTGGCACGCGCGAGGAGGCCCGGTCCGACCGAGTGGTTCAGCGGTCGCGGTTCAGGCGCGTGGTCACCCAGAGCAGCAGCAGCAGGACGAAGAGCGCACCGCCACCGGTCAGGTAGGGGCTCAGGCTCTCGTGGTTGCCGCCGTGCTGCTCGGCGCCCTCCGAAGCGAGGAGGACGAGGTTGTTGGCGGTGGTGGAGAGGCTCATCAGGCAGGTACCTATCGAGTCGGGGAGCGAGCGGAGACTTCCCTCACATCGTATGCGGGGGCCCCGGGCACGCTCACGCCGACTCATGCGTTGGAGAAGATGGACGCAGTGCAGCACAGGCCGATCCAGGGGGAAGCGCCATGACCGACAGCGGATTCGAGAAGACACCGGCACGCGACCGCAGGAGGTTCCCGGGCATCTCCTCGCGTGCCTACGAGCACCCGGCGGACCGCTCGGCGCTGGTCGCCCTGCGCAAGCTGACCGGTTTCGACACGGTCTTCAAGGCCCTCAGCGGGCTGCTCCCGGAGCGCAGCCTGCGGCTGCTGTTCCTGTCGGACTCGGTGCGGGTGGGCGAGACCCAGTTCCCCCATCTGTACGAGATGCTGCGCGACGCCTGTTACATCCTGGACCTGGAGAAGGTCCCGCAGATGTACGTGCAGCAGGACCCGAAGCCGAACGCCATGTGCATCGGGCTGGACGAGCCGATCATCGTGGTGACGACGGCGCTGGTGGAGCTGCTGGACGAGGAGGAGATGCGGGCGGTCGTGGGCCACGAGGCGGGCCACGCGCTGTCCGGGCACTCCGTGTACCGCACGGTGCTGCTCTTCCTGACGAACCTGGCGCTGAAGGTGGCGTGGATCCCGCTGGGCAATGTGGCGATCATGGCGATCGTCACCGCGCTGCGGGAGTGGTTCCGCAAGTCGGAGCTGTCGGCGGACCGGGCCGGCCTGCTGGTGGGGCAGGACGTGAACGCCTCGATGCGCGGGCTGATGAAGATCGCGGGCGGCAACCACCTGCACGAGATGAACGTGGACGCCTTCCTGGCCCAGGCCGACGAGTACGAGGCCGGCGGCGACCTGCGCGATTCGGTCCTGAAGATCCTCAACGTGCTGCCGCGCACCCACCCCTTCACCACGGTGCGCGCCGCCGAGCTGCGCAAGTGGTCGCAGAGCCGGGACTACCAGCGGATCATGGACGGGCACTACCCGCGGCGGGACGAGGACAA
This sequence comes from Streptomyces sp. 3211.6, assembly GCF_003634815.1. Classification (NCBI taxonomy): domain Bacteria; kingdom Bacillati; phylum Actinomycetota; class Actinomycetes; order Kitasatosporales; family Streptomycetaceae; genus Streptomyces; species Streptomyces sp. 3211.6. The sequence continues at coordinate 2,894,178 of NZ_RBXC01000001.1, forward strand.
GGACGCCTCGGTGGCCGACTCCTTCCGCCAGTCCGCCTCGCACTACGCGGACTCGGTGCGCACCAGCAAGGATCCGCTGATGAAGCTGGTCGGCGACATAGCCGGCGGCGCGGGCGACCTGGGCGGCAAGCTGCGCGACCGGTTCACCGGCCCGGCCGGCGGCGAGGAGAAGGGCGCTACCGGAGCGGGCTGACGGAGGCCGGCGGGGGCGGTGCCTGGGGCTGTGCCACGGGCGGTCCCGCCGCCGCCGGGCCGGGCTGCGGCGGGCCCGGGGACTGCGCGGGCTCCTCGGACTGCGAAGGCTGCGAGGGCTGGGCCGACGGGTCGGGTGCGGCCGCCGCCGGGTCCATCACCCCGCACAGTCCGGCCGTGCGCCGGGGGCGGCCGCTGGCGTACGGGTCGCTGACCGGCGGGCCCACGGTGGTGGGGCCGGCTCCGGCCCGCAGCGGGCGGAAGCTCCCGGCCGGGTCCGCGGCGCAGTCCTGCGGCCCGGCCATCACGTAGGAGGAGGCCAGTTCCGCCCGCCGGGTGGTGAGGTCCTCGTGGTCGAAGCGCAGCCGCAGTTCTCGGCGGACGGTGAAGAGGGAGGCCCCGTCGGGCCCGGCCGGCGGGCCGGAGACTCCCCGTACGGCGTACACGAAGGTGTGGTCGGTGGTGATCACGAGCACCTCCGGGCTGACCTCCTCGAAGGAGAGGGTGCCGCTGACCCGGACGCGGGAGTCGGCCAGGACCGCGGTGTGCGGGTCGAAACGGACCAGCCAGCCGGTGGCGGCGTGCCGGCCGTCCCCGGAGGGCGAGGCCATGCTCTCGTCGAACTGGGCGAGCTGTCCGGGGTCCAGCAGCACCCGTACGGGCCGGGTGGCGCTGCCGGAGAGCACGTCGGGGTCGAGGGAGGACTGCACCAGGTAGTCCTTGGCGATGGACAGGGCGGCGACGACCTGGCTCTCGGTGAAGTGGTGGGTGCGGCGTACGGCCGGCAAGGTGATCCCGGCGGCCCCGGTCCGGTAGTCGGCCGCGGGACTGCGGGCGTACAGGTCGGCCGGCGTGCCGCCCGGTACGGCGGCCGACGGCGCCAGGGGCACGACGGTGCTGCTCAGCGGCTCGGCGTTGCCGCCGGCCGGCGGTACGTAGGGGTTGCGCACGCCCAGGTAGACGGCGACCGCGAAGGCCGAGGCGATGAGCAGGACGAGCAGCATGCCCTGGCGGGCGCCACGGCCCGGGGTGCCGGTGCCGCGGCCCGCGGAGCCGCCGGACGACCAGATGGAGCGGCTGCGGACGGCCCGGGCGTGCTCGCCCATGCGTTCCTGGGCGGAGAACTCCTGGAGCCGGGCAGCACGGACGAAGTCCTCGTCGAACACCACCGACCGGTACTCGTCCGGGCGCAGCTCGTCGTCGCCCCCGCCGATTCCCTCGGGGGTGCCGTTGGGCGGATCTCCTGGTACGGCCATCGCTTCTCCCCGCTGTCCCCGCTTCAGAGAAGCCCCCAGCTCCTGACGGGCGAGTGGGGTCGTACCTTCAGGGTTGGCGGCCGACGGGGTACGTAAACGCGCCGACGCCGGTGACTTCCCCGAGCGGGGTACTGGCGGGCGCGGGTGCGGGGTCCGCTTCGCCCGCGGCGCTGCGGTAGACGGCGCTGAAGGCCAGGGCGACCATGCCGAGTCCCATGACGACGGCGAGCACCCAGGCGACCGGTCTCAGCCACCCGGCCCGGCCGCGGTAGGGGCGCAGGCTGCCGCCGTAGGCCCCGTACGGGCCCTCGGCGTAGCCATAGGGGCCGGCGTCCCAGGCGGGGTCGTCGAAGGGATGTCCGTCCGGGAGGCCGTGGTCGTCCTCGCCCGCCCAGCCTCCGGCGACGCGGGCGGCCTCCGCCTCGGCGCGGGCCAGGTCGGCGGCGCGCTGGCGTTCGGCCGCGCTCGGTTCATGGATCTTGGCGTTCCGGACGAAGTCCTCGTCGAACACCACGGAGGCGAAGTCCTGATCCGCGCCTCCGCGGTCGTCGTCGGGCTCCCCGTCGTCCGGGAACGGCTTGCCCCCCACGTCGTCCGGCACGGGAACAGCGTAGACCTGGGGGGCCGCTTTGGGCAGGGTGAAAGCCGGAATCCGGCCACAACGGGTTCGGGTGCCGGTTACCGGATGTGACCGTCACCGGTGACGATGTACTTGGTGGAGGTGAGCTCCGGCAGGCCCATCGGGCCCCGGGCGTGCAGCTTCTGGGTGGAGATGCCGATCTCGGCGCCGAACCCGAACTGGCCACCGTCGGTGAACCGGGTGGAGGCGTTCACGGCGACGGTGGTGGAGTCGACCAGCTGGGTGAAGCGGCGCGCGGCGGCCTGCGAGGTGGTGACGATGGCCTCGGTGTGGCCGGAGGTCCAGCGGCGGATGTGGGCGACGGCGGCGTCGAGGGAGTCCACGACGGCGGCGGCGATGTCGTACGACAGGTACTCGGCGGCCCAGTCCTCGTCGGTGGCGGGCACGGCGGTGGCCTTGCTCTCCTCCGCGGCGGCCAGGACCCGGGCGTCGCCGTGGACGGTCACGCCGGCGTCGGCGAGGGCGTCGAGGGCGCGGGGCAGGAAGGCGTCGGCGATGTCGCGGTGGACGAGGAGGGTCTCGGCGGCGTTGCAGACGGAGGGCCGCTGGGCCTTGGAGTTGACGAGGATGTCCACGGCCATGTCGAGGTCGGCCTGGGCGTCGACGTAGACGTGGCAGTTCCCGGTACCGGTCTCGATGACCGGGACGGTGGACTCCTCGACGACGGTCTTGATGAGGGAGGCGCCGCCGCGCGGGATGAGCACGTCGACGAGGCCGCGGGCGCGCATCAGCTCGCGGACGGAGTCGCGGGACTCGCCGGGGACGAGCTGGATCGCGTCGGCGGGCAGGCCGGCGCTCTCGATCGCGTCGCGCAGGATGGCGACGAGGGCGGTGTTGGAGGCGTAGGCGGAGGAGCTGCCGCGCAGGAGGACGGCGTTGCCGGACTTCAGGCAGAGCGCGGCGGCGTCGACGGTGACGTTGGGGCGGGCCTCGTAGATGATGCCGACCACGCCGAGGGGGACGCGGACCTGGCGGAGGTCGATGCCGTTGGGGAGGGTGGAGCCGCGGACGACCTCGCCGACCGGGTCGGGGAGGGCCGCGACGTCGCGCACGTCGGAGGCGATGGCGGCGATCCGCTCCGGGGTGAGGGTGAGCCGGTCGATGACGGTCTCGCTGGTGCCGGCGGCGCGGGCCTTGTCGGTGTCCTCGGCGTTGGCGGCGACGATCTCGTCGGTGCGGGCCGTCAGCGCGTCCGCGATCGCCAGGAGGGCCGTGTCCTTGGCGGACCGCGGGAGTGGGGCGATGGCTGCGGCGGCCGTGCGGGCCGCTGCCGCGGTGGCGAGGACGGGGGAGGTCGCGGGGGCGTCGTCGAGCGAGGTCATGCCGCCAAGGTTAGTCCCCGCCGCCCCGGCCCCTCACGGAGTTCCACCCCGCGAGACGGCCCCTGCCGCGGCCTGGCGGCGCGGGCCTCGGCCAGAGGTTCGATGGCTGCCCTGGCCGGGCCGGGCGGGCTCTTTGCGGAGCCGGGTCCCGTGCGGGGGCGGCTGCGCTGCGCCGCTGCGCGGAGCCGTCTCCCCACCCCGCCCTTTCTCCGTTTCCCGGGGCTCCGCCCCGGACCCCGCTCCTGGGGGCTCCGCCCCCAGACCACCCCCCAGCTACCGCTGGGGGGGCCTACGGGCGCGAAGCGCACGTACGGGGTCAGGGGCGGAGCCCCTGGGAACGGGCGAAGTGGGGGTCCCCCCGGACGGAGTCTGGGGGAGGGTAGGGGACCTCGCCCCGCGCAGCGGCCCACCACCCGCAGCCGACACCAGGACGCCGGCCACAGCGGCAGCAGCCCGCAGAGGACGTCCCGGCCTCCGCCAGGGGCAGCGTCGGCCCGCACCCGACGGCCAACCCCCTACCGGCGGACGGAGTCCCCCGCAGCGGTGCTGGCCCGCACCCGACGGCCAACCCCCACCGGCGGACGGAGTCCGCCGCAGCGGTGCGAAGCCCAGGAGGCCCGCCGGGGCCCGTGGCCCCGCCCGGCCGTCGCCGGAGGGAGTCCGGCGCAGCGCCGCGAAGCCGGGGAGGCCGCTCGCGGCCGAGCCGCGCGAGCGACGCGTCAATAGGGGTGCACGCCCACCGGGTGGGCCGGGGGTGGGCCGTAGCCCTCCGCTACGCGTTGGTGGTACGTCGTGCGGTCGATGACCTCCAGCCCGACGATCTCCCAGGGGGGCAGCCGCGCCGTCGACCGGTGCTCCCCCCACAGCCGCAGGGCGACCGCCGCCGCGTCGTGGAGGTCGCGGGCTTCCTCCCAGTACCGGATCTCCGCATGGTCGTCGGCATACCGGCTGGTCAGCAGGAAGGGGTGGTCGTGCGCGAGCTGCTCCAGCCCGCGCCGCACCTCCGCCAGCGGTGCCGGTTTGCCCGAGACGCTCAGCGTCACGTGCCAGAGGCGGGACACCGGGCCCTGTTCCTCCCCGCCGGCGCCGTCCCCGGTACCGACGCTGGTCAGCGCTCGTCTCACCAGCCGCCTCCTGTCTGCGCTACGCGTGTCCGCCCCTCACAGTTGACCAGTCCCCGGCCCGCCGCGCGGTGGTTTTCCCGAACCTCAGCCCTGCAGCAGGACCAGATCGTCCCGGTGCACGACCTCCCGCTCGTACGCGGGTCCGAGCTCCCGCGCAAGCTCGCGGGTGGAGCGTCCGAGGAGCTGCGGGAGTTCCTTGGCGTCGAAGTTGACCAGCCCCCGGGCCACCGCGACCCCTTCCGCCGAGCGCAGCTCGACGGGGTCGCCCGCGACGAAGTCGCCCTCGACGGCCGCGATGCCCGCGGGCAGCAGGGAGCTGCCGCGCTGGGTGACGGCGCGGACGGCGCCTTCGTCGAGGACGAGGTGCCCCTGCGGGGTGGAGGCGTGCTGGAGCCACAGCAGCCGGTCGGCCGAGCGGCGGCCGGTGGGGTGGAACAGGGTGCCGGTCTCGCGGCCCGCCAGGGCGTCCGCGGCCCTGCTGGCGGAGGTGAGGACGACGGGGACGCCCGCGGCCGCCGCGATCCGCGCGGCCTCGACCTTGGTGACCATGCCACCGGTGCCGACGCCCGCCTTGCCGGCGCTGCCGATGGAGACGTGGGCGATGTCCTCGGGCCCGCGCACCTCCTCGATGCGGGTGGTGCCGGGCAGGGAGGGGTCCCCGTCGTAGAGGCCGTCGACGTCGGAGAGGAGGACGAGGAGGTCGGCGCGGACCAGGTGGGCGACGAGGGCGGCGAGCCGGTCGTTGTCGCCGAAGCGGATCTCGTCCGTCGCGACGGTGTCGTTCTCGTTGACGACGGGCAGGGCGCCCATGGCCAGGAGCTGGTCCAGGGTGTTGAACGCGTTGCGGTAGTGGGCGCGCCGGCTGGTGTCGTCGGTGGTGAGCAGTACCTGGCCGACGCGCACGCCGTAGCGGGCGAAGGAGGCGGTGTAGCGGGCGACGAGCAGGCCCTGTCCGACGCTGGCGGCGGCCTGCTGCCGGGCCAGGTCCTTGGGGCGGCGGGCCAGGCCGAGCGGGGAGAGTCCGGCGGCGATGGCTCCGGAGGAGACCAGGACGATCTCCTTCTCGCCGCCGCTGCGGGCCTTGGCCAGTACGTCGACCAGCGCGTCCACCCGGTCGGCGTCGAGCCCGCCCGCCGCGGTGGTGAGGGAGGAGGAGCCGACCTTGACCACGATCCTGCGGGCGTCCACGACACCCTGCCTAGCCGCTGACACGTCTTTTCCCCTCGCACACGCACGAAACCGACCAACCAACCGGCTCAATCTACGGGGTCCCGTGCCCGCCCCGCCCGCCGGTTTCAGCCCCTGGACGCCGAGCCCGCCGCGGTCCGCTCCGGTTCGGGGGCCGGTTCCGGGCCCGTCCCCGGAATGAGGATCTTGCGCGAGAGGACGAAGGTGAACGGGATGGCCAGGACCGCGGCGACCAGCGGGGCGATCCGGGTGTCCATGCCCGCCCAGCTCACCAGGGCGTAGAGGCCCGCGGACTGGATCACGTAGTTGGTGACGTTCGTCAGCGGGAAGAGCAGGAACTTCTTCCAGGTGGGCCGGGTGCGGTAGGTGAAGTAGGTGTTCATGAAGAACGAGCCGACCATCGCCAGCAGGAAGGCCAGCGTGTAGGCCGCGAAGTACGGCAGCCAGGGGTGGAGCAGCAGGTAGATCACGTAGAACGTGCCGGTGTTGACCCCGCCCACCAGGGCGAAGCGGAATATCTGGCCGAGCTGCTCACGGCGGGTGGGGGCGCTCATCGGCCGCTGCCTTCCGCGACGACCGGTTCCGTGGGCGCGGCGGCCACGGGCGCGCCGTGGGCCTCCTTGACCAGGAAGTGCGGGCGGCGCTTGGTTTCGTAGTAGATGCGGCCGATGTACTCGCCGATCAGACCCAACATGATCATCTGCATGCCGCCGATGCCGGCGATCATCGCGATGATGGTGACGTAACCGGGGGCGTCGATGCCGTTGGTGATCGCCATCACGGTGATCCACAGCGCGTACAGGCCGGTCAGCGCGACGAGCGAGACCCCGAGCCAGATGCCGATGCGCAGCGGCCGGTTGTTGAAGGAGATCAGCCCGTCCATGCCGTAGTTCAGCAGGGAGGCGAACTTCCACTTGGTCTCGCCCGCCTCGCGCTGGGCGTTGCGGTAGTCGAAGTGGACGGTGTCGAAGCCGATCCAGGAGAAGAGCCCCTTGGAGAAGCGGTTGTACTCGGGCAGCGCGAGCAGGGCGTCCACGGCGGGCCGGGACAGCAGCCGGAAGTCTCCGACCCCGTCGGTCAGCTCGACGTCGACCCAGTTGTTCACGCCCCGGTAGTAGAGGCGGCTGAGGGCCGAGCGGAGCTTCTTGTCGCCTTCGCGGGTGCGCCGGGCGATGACCTGGTCGTGGCCCTGGCGGTAGTGCTCGAGCATGGTGGCGATGAGCTCCGGCGGGTGCTGGAGGTCCGCGTCCATGATCACCACGGCGTCGCCGGTGGCCTCGCGCAGGCCGGCGAGCATGCCCGCCTCCTTGCCGAAGTTCCGGCTGAAGGAGACGTAGCGGGTGCGCTCCCCGTGCTCGGCGGCGATCCGCCGGAGCTTGCCGAGGGTGCCGTCACGGCTCCCGTCGTCGACGTAGCAGACCTCGTACTCGACGGGCAGGTCGTCCAGAACCTTGCGGATCTCCTCGTCGAAGCGGTCGATGACGGCCTCTTCGTTGTAACAGGGGACAACTACCGACAGCTTGGTCATGGGCACTTCCTGCTGGGGTCCGAACGGGTGATTGTCGGCAACCGGACCCGCGTCTCAACTCTTCCTTAGAAGTATGCACGGCGAAGGTCGCCCTGCCCGAGTCGTGCGCGGCACACGGTAGCTTTGACGGGATAAGCGGAATGGAACGAAGGGATCGAGGTGCACGTGCCTGACGTCTCCGTGGTCGTCATCGTCTACAACGACGCAGAGCGTCTCCCGACAGCCGTCCGGTCGGTTTTGGACCAGACCCTGCGCGGGGTCGAAGTCGTGATCGTGGACGACTGCAGCAAGGACCGGTCCTACGAGGTCGCCCGGGAGCTCGAAGCGGCGAACCCGGGACGGGTCCGCGCCTTCCGGCTGCCCGAGAACAGCGGCGGCTGTGGCGCCCCCCGCAACCACGGCATCAAGCAGGCCACGGGAACCTACGTCATGTTCCTGGACAGCGACGACGTCCTGGAGCGCAACGCCTGCCGCAACATGCTGGCCGCCGCCGAGCGCACCGGCTCCGACCTGGTTTCGGGCATGTGCGTACGCGTCCACCTCGACAACCGCTGGGGCAAGACCACCGAGTGGTACCCGTGGATCTACGCCCGCACCCGCACGCTGGAGTCGATCACCGAGTACCCGGACCTGCTGGTCTACGACACCCTCTCCACGAACAAGTGCTACCGGCGCTCGTTCCTGCTGGAGCAGGGCCTGGAGTTCCCGGTCGGCATCCACTACGAGGACCTGCTGTTCTCGGCCCAGGCCTACGTCGCGGCCCGCCGCATCACCCTGATCCCCAACCACGTCTACTACTGGAACGTGGTCGAGAAGGCCGCCGCCAAGTCGATCAGCAACCGGCGCCACGAGATCGCGAACTTCGTCCACCGGATGGAGATCCACCGCCGGGTCGACGAGCTGCTGGCCGCCAAGGGCCACACCGCCATCAAGACCGCCAAGGACGCCAAGTTCCTCAAGCACGACCTGGTGCTGCACCTGCGCGACCTGCCCCTGCTGGGCGACGCCTACCGCCAGGAGTTCGCCCGGCTCGCCAACGGCTACCTGGCCGGCATCGACCCGGCCGCGTACGAGAACGTCACCCACCTCCAGGCGATCTGCGCCTACCTGCTGGGCAAGGAGGACTGGAAGAACCTCCTCGCTGCCGCCGACGCGATGACCAACAAGGGCCGGCTGTCCTCCCCGCTGGCCGAGCGCGACGGGCGGATCTACTGGTGCGCCGGGCATCTCGACGACGCCGAGGGCCGCCGCATACTGGACGTCACCGACCAGGGCTTCCACACCGCGCCGCTGTCCTCCCTGGCCCTGGGCAACCGGCTGACCTCGTACGAGGACGACGGACGCGGCAAGGTCACCCTCTCCGGCGCCGTCGTGAACCCCCTGGGCCGGATCGCGGAGGACGCCGAGCTGTCGGCCTCACTGGAGTTCCGGGCCCGGCGGCAGGTCGGCGTGCGCTCCTTCAGCTTCCCCGTGACAACCGTGCGCCACGCCGGTGACACGATCGAGTGGAGCACCACCGCCGACGTCGGCGGCACCGTCCGCCCCCTCGGCATCATCGACGCCGTCTGGGACGTGCGCCTGAAGCTGACGGCCGGCAAGGACCGGATGACCGCCCGCGTCTCGGTCGGCGGGGTCGACCTGGAGTCCGCCGCCCGGCTGCGGGTGCGCCCGCGGCTGACCCGGCTGGTCTCCGACCGCTTCGAGCCGGAGATGACCAAGAAGGGCAACCTCTCCTACGTCCTGACCGCCGAGGGCGCCGCCGCCGTCCGCACCCAGTCGCTGATCAGCAGCGCCATGCACGGCAAGGCCGCCGGCGTGGTCAAGCGCAGCCTGCGCCGGGCCCTGAAGGCGCGCCGCAACATCGGCTCCGGCGAGCAGAAGGTGAAGGTCTACCACGAGGTCTTCTCGAAGCTGCCGGTCAAGAAGGGCACGGTCGTCTTCGAGAGCCACATGGGCAAGCAGTACAGCGACAGCCCGAAGGCCATCTACGAGGAGCTGGTCCGCCAGAACGCCCCCTTCGAGGCCATCTGGTCCTACGCGGGGGCCAAGCCCACCGGCTTCCCCCAGGAGGCCACCCTGGTCAAGCGCTGGAGCTGGCAGTACCTGCGCGCGCTGGCCCAGGCCGAGTACTGGGTCGACAACCAGGGCTTCCCGCTGGCGCTCTCCAAGCGCCCGGGGACCACGTACATCCAGACCTGGCACGGCTCCGCCCTCAAGCGGATGGGCTTCCACGAGCCCCGCACCAAGGCGCAGGGCAAGCCGGCGCAGGACCGCTTCCAGGCGGCCGTCAACCGCTTCGACCACTTCCTGATCCGCTCCGAGCACGACGTCCGCACCCTCGCCAAGGGCTTCCGGCTCCGCGACGAGGTGCTGCTGCGCACGGGGTACCCGCGCAACGACGCCCTGGTCGAGGCGCAGCGGGCCGAGGCGGACAGCGGGGTGGGGGCACCTCCCGGCAGTAGCCGGGGGAGGGTGCGCGGGCCGCTCGCCGCCGAGCTGGGCATCGACCCGGACAAGCGGGTGCTGCTGTACGCGCCGACCTTCCGGGCCACCGCGGACGGCGCGGTGGAGGGCTTCTCGTTCCCCTTCGACGTGGAGGAGTTCGCGGACCGGCTCGGCGACCGCTGCACGCTGCTGGTGCGCACGCACTACCTCAACAGCGTCTCGCTGCCGCCGTCGGTCGCGGGCCGGGTGATCGACGTCTCCCGCCACCACGACATCACCCCGCTGCTGGCGCTCGCCGACGGGCTGATCACCGACTACTCGTCCGTGATGTTCGACTACGCGGTGCTGGACCGGCCGATGATCTTCTTCGCGTACGACTACGAGAAGTACGCGACGGACATCCGCGGCACCTACTTCGACCTGCTGGACAAGGCCCCGGGCCCGGTGGTGGCCACGGCGGACGAGCTGATGCAGGCCGTCGCCGCCTTCGACGAGGCCGACGCCAAGTACGCCGATGCCCGCCGGCGGTTCCTCGCCGAGTTCGGCGAGTACGACCGCGGGGACGCCGCCCGTCAGATCGTCGAGAAGTTCTTCACCAGGAGCGGCAAGTGAGCCGGGACATCTTCATCGTCTCCAACAGCGTGGACGAGCTCGGCGGTGTGACCACCTGGTCCCACCAGATGGCCCGGCTCTTCACCGACCGGGGCCACCACGTGCACATCGTGGGCATCGCCCCCGTCGCCGAGGAGATCCGGCAGAAGCTGCCCGCGGACCTCCCGTACGAGATGACCACGCTGTACGAGACCCACCCGCCGAAGGCCCGCCGGCTGCACGGCCTCAAGGGCCGCCTCAACGCCCCCGAGCGGCGCCGCCAGGCGGCCCGGCGGGCGGGGATGCGGGCCAGGGCGGAGGAACTGAGCGAGCTGTGCCGGGCCGCCGCGCCCGGTGCCGTGGTGATCGTCACCCAGGTCTGGGCGATGGAGTGGGTGGCCCTCGCCGACACCAAGGGGCTCTCCGTCATCGGGATGAGCCACGAGTCCTTCGAGGCCAGCCAGAAGTCCACCCGGGGCGACCGGGTCCGCCGCTGGTACCCGGAGGTCGACCGGCTGCTCGTCCTCACCCCGGAGGACGCGGACCTGTGGATCCGGTCCGGCATGGAGAACGTCGACAGCATGCCGAACCCGCTGCCGTTCATGCCGGACTCCCCCGCCCCGCGCACCGCGAAGGTCGTCGCGAGCGTCGGCCGCCTCGCCTTCGAGAAGGGCGTGGACCTGCTGCTCGACGCCTGGGCGGACGCCGTCCCGCGCCACCCGGACTGGACCCTGCGGATCTACGGGGCGGGCGTCGAGGAGGCCACCCTGCGGGCGCACTGCACCTCGCTCGGGCTGGACGACTCCGTGGAGTGGATGGGCAGCACCGACGACGTGCTCGGCGCGCTGAGCGGGGCCTCCGTCTTCGCCCAGGCCTCCCGGGCCGAGGGCTTCCCGATCACCCTGCTGGAGGCCATGGCGGCGGGCCTGCCCGTGGCCGCGTTCGACTGCGCGCCGGGTGTGCGGGAGATCGTGCGGCACGGCGAGGACGGGCTGCTGGCCCGCCTCGGCAACACGATGGAGCTGGCCGGACACCTCGACACCCTGATGTCGGACGCCGCCACCCGCGACCGGCTCGGTGACGGGGCCTTCCGCAGCGTGCGCCGCTACTCCAGCGCGGAGATCACCGACCGCTGGGAGGAGCTCTTCGCCTTCCTGGAGCGCTGAGCCCCTCCCCCGCGTACGGGAAAGCCGCCCGCCCCGGTTCCGGGGCGGGCGGCTTCTCGCAGGTGCGGGCGTCAGACCGTGTGGGCGTCCTTGCGGCGGTCGTGGCGCGGGGCGTTGCGGTTGGCCTCCCAGCCCGCCCAGGCGGAGCTGATCATCTCGCGGACGTCGTGCCGCGCCTTCCAGCCCAGCTCGGCGGCGATCCGGTCGGCCGAGGCCACGACCTTCGCCGGGTCGCCGGGACGGCGGGGGGTGACGACCGGCGCGTAGGTGTGCCCGGTGCCCTCGTTCAGCAGCTCGACCATCTCCTTGACGGAGACGCCCTCACCGCGCCCGATGTTGACGGTGAGGTCCTTGTACTCGCCCGCCGCGCCCCATTCGGCGAGCCTGCGCGCGGCCACCACATGGGCGTCCGCCAGGTCCTCGACGTGGATGTAGTCGCGGATGCAGGTGCCGTCCGGGGTCGGGTAGTCGTCGCCGAAGATCCGGGCGCCCTCGCCGGCGTCGTAGCGCTCGAAGACCATCGGGACCAGGTTGAAGACCCCGGTGTCCGCGAGCTCGGGGGTGGCGGCGCCCGCCACGTTGAAGTAGCGCAGGCAGGCGGTGGAGATGCCGTGGGCCTTGCCCGCGGCCCGGACCAGCCACTCGCCGGCCAGCTTGGTCTCGCCGTAGGGGCTCAGCGGCCTGCACGGGGTCTCCTCGGTGACCGAGTCCACGTCGGGCATGCCGTACACGGAGGCGGAGGAGGAGAAGAGGAAGTTGCGGATGCCCGCGGCGGCCACGGCCCCGAGCAGGACCTGCAGGCCCTCCACGTTCTCGTGGTAGTAGTACAGCGGCTTCTCGACGGACTCGCCGACCTGCTTCTTGCCCGCCAGGTGCACCACGCCGGTGATCTTGTGCTCGGCGAGGGCCTGGTCCAGGGCCAGGCGGTCCAGCACCGAGGCGGTCACCAGTGGCACGCCCTCCGGCACACGGTCTTCCCGGCCGGTGGAGAGGTCGTCGAAGACCACGACCTTCTGTCCCGCGAGCAGCATCGCGCGGACGACGTGCGCGCCGATGTATCCGGCACCACCGGTGATCAGAAACGTCATGCTTTTTCTCCCGAGCTCTGGCGTGACCTGCGCGTGCGGGCGCGGTCGAGGCGGTTGCGTACGAAGGTCAGCGCGCCCCCGGCACCGGGGGCGAGGCGCAGCGCGAGCGCGCCGGAGGCCGTGCGGTAGGGCTGCGCCAGCAGAACACCGTACCGGCTGCTGGGCAGGGCCCGGCGGCGGAGCAGTCCGCCCAGGGGGCGCAGGGAGGTGACCGGGGAGCTCCCGTCGGCGCAGTCCACGCCCGCCCGGACGTCCCAGGCCTGCATGCCGCGCAGCCCCCGGCGGCGGCCCTCGGCGGCCAGCGCGGCGAGCCGGAAGGGGACCTCGGCGGTCCAGCCGTCCCCGTCGGCGGCGGGCCGCAGCTCCACCGGGCGCACCTGGACGGGGTCGCCTCCGGTGCGGGGCAGGAAGCTCAGCCGCACGGTCCGCGGGCGGGCCTGCGCGAGCCGCCCGTACAGTTCGCGCACCCGCACCTGGACGGCCGCGCCCCCGGCGGGCCGCGCGTCCACGGTCAGGGGCAGCTCGTCGGCGGGCAGCCCGTCGAGGCCGTCCAGCGGGACCGGCAGCTCCTCGCTCCACACCGGCTCCCCGGCGGGGCCGCAGGCGTACGGGGGCAGCAGCCGGGCGGGCTCGGCGGCCAGGCCGGTCATCAGCCGCTCGACGTCGGCGGGCGGGGTCTCGGCGGCCAGCAGCACGCGGGCGGTCCAGCGGGCACGGGCGGGGGCCGCGTCGAGGTCGGCGGCGTCGAAGCCGGCCAGGTAGTCGCGGGTCAGGGTCCACCAGGCGGCCCGGTAACCGGGGTCCCTGCCGAGCTCGCGCAGGTACATGCGCAGGTCGTAGTCGAGGAACTTCACCTGGCAGGCGCGCCCCAGCTCGGGGGAGGCGGCGGCGAGGGTGCGGGAGGCGGTGCGGTGGGCCTCGACGCGCGAGCTCCAGTTGCCGATGTCCTTGCGGTCCAGGGAAATGGACACCTGGGCGGCGCGCCGGCGTACGTGCCACACGTAGACCAGGTCGCCGACGACCGCGATGCGGGGGGCGGCGGCCAGGACGCGGGAGGTGAAGACGAAGTCCTCGTAGACGAACCGGCCGTCGGGGAAGCGGATCCCGTGCTTCTCCAGGAAGGAGCGGTCGTACAGCTTGTTGACGCAGAGGGTGTCGCGGACCAGCTCGGGCCGGTCGGCGGGCCGCTCGACCACCTCGCCCGGCGTGTACAGCCCGGGCATCCAGGCGACGTCGCGGCCCTCGGGCAGCTCGCGCCGGACGCACGCCCCGACCGTGACGGGGGCGCGGTGCCGCTCAGCCGCCCGCACCAGGGCGTCGGCCGCGCCGGGGGGCAGGACGTCGTCGCTGTCCAGGAAGAGGACGTACGGGGAGGTGGCGGCGGCGATCCCGTCGTTGCGCGGGGTGCCGCAGCCGCCGCTGTTCTCCGTGCGGTGGACGACCTTCAGCCGCGGGTGGGCGGCGGACAGCTCGTCCAGTACCCGCGCGGTCCCGTCCGAGGAGGCGTCGTCGACGGCGATGACCTCGGCGACCACCGGGCCCTGGGCGAGGGCCGAGGAGACGGCCTCGCCCACGAGCCCGGCGTCGTTGTACGCGATCACGACCACGGACACCGAGGGGGTGTCACTGCTGGAATTGCTGCTGCTCACCCGCAGGATCCTAGGCGAACGGCGTAAAGCGGGCTTCAAGTCCGCCGGAGGCCGCTAGAAGGGACGGAACTCGTCGTACTCCTGCTGGGCGGAGTCGCCGCGCCGGGCCTCCTTCTCCTTGCGGCGCTGCGTGGCCGGACGCGGGGCCTCCATGCGGTGGTCCTCACCGCGGCGGCCCAGCATCTCGGCGCCGGCCATCATGGTCGGCTCCCAGTCGAAGACGACCGCGTTGTCCTCGGAGCCGATGGCGACGCCGTCGCCCGCCTTGGCACCGGCCTTCTTCAGCGCGTCCTCGACACCGAGGCGGTTGAGCCGGTCGGCGAGGTAGCCGACGGCCTCGTCGTTGTTGAAGTCGGTCTGGCGCACCCAGCGCTCCGGCTTCTCGCCGCGCACGCGGTACACGTCCTCGACCTCGTCGTAGGCGACGGTGAAGCCGGCGTCGTCCACGGCCTTCGGCCGGATGACGATACGGGTCGCCTCCTGCTTGGGCTTGCGGGCGCGCGCCTTGGCCACGATCTCGGCGAGGAAGTAGGAGAGCTCCTTCAGGCCCGTACGGGCGACCGCGGAGACCTCGAAGACCTTGTAGCCGCGGGCCTCCAGGTCCGGGCGGACCATCTCGGCGAGGTCCTGGCCGTCGGGGATGTCGACCTTGTTCAGCACGACGAGGCGGGGGCGCTTCTCCAGGCCGCCGCCGTAGAGCTTGAGCTCCTCCTCGATGAGGTCGAGGTCGCCGACCGGGTCGCGGTCCGACTCCAGGGTCGCGGTGTCCAGGACGTGCACGAGGACCGAGCAGCGCTCGACGTGGCGCAGGAACTCCAGGCCGAGGCCCTTGCCCTGGCTGGCGCCCGGGATCAGGCCGGGGACGTCGGCGATGGTGTAGACGGTCGAGCCGGCGGTGACCACGCCCAGGTTCGGGACCAGGGTGGTGAAGGGGTAGTCCGCGATCTTCGGCTTGGCGGCGGAGAGCACCGAGATCAGCGAGGACTTTCCGGCGCTGGGGAAGCCGACGAGCGCAACGTCGGCGACGGTCTTCAGCTCCAGGACGATGTCGCCCGTGGTGCCGGGGACGCCGAGCAGCGCGAAGCCGGGGGCCTTGCGGCGGGCGGAGGACAGCGCCGCGTTGCCGAGGCCGCCGCGGCCGCCCTCGGCGGCGACGTACGTGGTGCCCTGGCCGACGAGGTCGGCGAGGACGTTGCCCTCCTTGTCGAGGACGACCGTGCCGTCCGGCACGGGCAGGATCAGGTCCTGGCCGTCCTTGCCGGAGCGGTTGCCGCCCTCGCCGGGCTTGCCGTTGGTGGCCTTGCGGTGCGGGCTGTGGTGGTAGTCCAGCAGGGTGGTGATCGCCTGCTCCACCACCAGGATGACGTCACCGCCGCGGCCGCCGTTGCCGCCGTCGGGTCCGCCGAGGGGCTTGAACTTCTCCCGGTGAACGGAGGCGCAGCCGTGGCCCCCGTTACCCGCGGCGACGTGCAGCTCGACGCGGTCCACGAAGGTGGTCATGGGTGTTCCTCCAGATACATACGGGAATGTCCCGGGCAGGCCTTGCTGCCCATTAAACGTGTCTATGTGACAACGCGCCGAGGGCGGACCTCTCTTCCCGGCATCCGCCGGGAAGAGCTGAGATCCGCCCTCGGGGTGTTACGAACGCTTGTGATTCAGCAGGAGCTGGATCAGGCGGCCGGAACGATGTTGACGACCTTGCGGCCACGGTGCGTGCCGAACTGCACGGCACCGGCCTGCAGCGCGAACAGCGTGTCGTCGCCACCGCGACCGACACCCGCACCCGGGTGGAAGTGGGTGCCGCGCTGGCGGACGAGGATCTCGCCGGCGGAAACGACCTGACCGCCGAAGCGCTTCACGCCGAGCCGCTGAGCGTTGGAATCGCGCCCGTTCCGGGTGGACGATGCGCCCTTCTTGTGTGCCATGTCTCAGTCCCTCTTACTTCGCAGCCGCGGGGATACCGGTGACCTTGATCGCCGTGTACTGCTGACGGTGACCCTGGCGACGGCGGTAGCCGGTCTTGTTCTTGTAGCGCAGGATGTCGATCTTGGCGCCCTTGTGGTGGTCCACGACCTCGGCCTGGACCTTGATGCCGGCCAGGACCCACGGGTCGCTGGTCACGGCGTCGCCGTCGACAACGAGCAGGGTCGAGAGCTCGACCGTGTCGCCAACCTTGGCAGTGGAAATCTTGTCAACCTCAACGATGTCGCCGACAGCAACCTTGTGCTGGCGACCACCGCTGCGCACGATGGCGTACACGCGGATCTCTCTCTCACTCGGGGCGGATACTCCTGAAGCCAGCCGCTCACGCGGGCCGGGGCCCACGGTGATCCGGAGTTGGACGAGCGGCCTCTCCCGTGTCCCGTCCGCTTGCGCGGAGAGTGCGGGAGGAAGGTGCTCAGGAGCGCGGCGCGCGCTGCACGGTAAACGTCCAGGACACGCCGACGGTCTAGGTTACGGGGCCGGTCCGAGAGGGTCAAACCGGGCCCCGCGCGCCCGTGGGGCCCCACCTCTCGGCGGGACCCCACGGACCGTGGACGATCAGGCCTCGGCCGGGGCCGAGACGGACGGCGGGGTCTGCTGCTCCGCCGCCGCGGTCTTCTTCGTCGTCCGCTTCGCGGCGGTCTTCTTGACCGTCGTCGTCTTCTTCGCGGCCGTCTTCTTGGCGGCCGCCGCCTTCTTGGCCGGGGCCTTCTTCGCCGTGGCCGCCTTCTTGGCCGGAGCCTTGCGGGCGGTCTTCTTGGCCGGCGCCGGGGCCTCGGCCTCGGCGTCCGCCTCGGCCACGGGCTCGGCAACGGCCTTGGCCTCGGCCTCGGCCGGAGCGGCCGGCTCGGCCGCAGGGGCCTCGACGACCACGATGGCGGCCTCGGCCGCACCGGCCGGTGCGGTGGCCTTGCGGACGGCGCGACGGCGCGGACGCGCCGGGGCGGCTTCCACGACCGGCTCGGGCTCGGCCACGGGCTCCGCGACGGCCTCCGCCACGGGCTCGGGCTCCGCGACCGGCTCGGGCTCGGTGACGGCCTCCACGACCGGCTCCGGCTCAGCGGCGACCGGCTCCGCCTCGGCCGGAGCTGCCGGCTCGGGGGCCGCAGCGGTGGCCTTGCGGGTCGCCCGGCGGCGGGTACGGCCCTTCGGCGCGGGCTCCTCGGCCACCGGGGCGGCCTCGACCGGAGCGGCCTCGACCGTCTCCACGGCCTCCACGGCCTCGGTGACGACCTCGGCGGCCGGCTCCAGCACCGTGTCGGCGGGCTCGGTCACCGGCTCGTCCAGGACGACCGGGGTCACCGGCGCCGGGGCGGCCTGCCGCTCGCCGCCGCGCGGGGCGCCCGCCGGAGCGGTCGCCTTGCGGGTGGCACGGCGACGGTTGCGCCGCCCGCTGATGCCCGCCGCGGCCTCGGCCTCGGCCGGGCTGCTGTACAGCTCCTCGCCGGGGACGAACGCCGGCTCCGGCAGCGCCCGCGGCGCGGCGGCCTCGGCGGCCACCTCGGCCTCGGTCTCGGTCTCGAACGCCTCGGCGTCGACGGTCTCGGCCGTCTCCAGCTCGTGCTCGTGCTCGTGCTCCAGGGCACGGCCGCCACGGCGCTTGGCGCGCTTGCCGTTGCCCCCGCCGCCGGCCGCGGCCGGGGTGTCCATGTGGACGATGACACCGCGGCCGTTGCAGTGGACGCAGGTCTCGGAGAAGGACTCCAGCAGCCCCTGGCCCACCCGCTTGCGGGTCATCTGGACCAGGCCGAGCGAGGTGACCTCGGCCACCTGGTGCTTCGTACGGTCGCGGCCCAGGCACTCCAGCATGCGCCGCAGCACCAGGTCGCGGTTGGACTCCAGGACCATGTCGATGAAGTCGATGACGACGATGCCGCCCAGGTCGCGCAGCCGCAGCTGGCGCACGATCTCCTCGGCCGCCTCCAGGTTGTTGCGGGTGACGGTCTCCTCGAGGTTGCCGCCCTGACCGGTGAACTTGCCGGTGTTGACGTCGATGACGATCATCGCCTCGGTCTTGTCGATCACCAGGGAGCCGCCCGAGGGCAGCCACACCTTGCGGTCGAGCGCCTTGGCGAGCTGCTCGTCGATCCGGTACGTCGCGAAGACGTCCACCTCGGAGGTCCAGCGCGACAGCCGGTCGGCCAGGTCCGGGGCCACGTGGGACACGTAGCCGTGGATGGTCTCCCACGCCTGGTCACCGCTGATGATGACCTTGGAGAAGTCCTCGTTGAAGATGTCGCGCACGACGCGGACGGTCATGTCCGGCTCGCCGTACAGCAGGCTCGGCGACGAGGTCGTGATCTGCTTCGACTTCTTCTGGATGTCCTCCCACTGCGCCTGCAGACGCTCGACGTCGCGGCGCAGCTCGTCCTCGCTCGCGCCCTCGGCGGCGGTGCGCACGATGACGCCCGCGTCCTCGGGGACGATCTTCTTCAGGATGGTCTTCAGACGCGCGCGCTCGGTGTCGGGCAGCTTGCGGCTGATACCGGTCATCGAGCCCTCGGGCACGTAGACCAGGTAGCGGCCGGGCAGCGAGACCTGGCTGGTCAGGCGGGCGCCCTTGTGGCCGATCGGGTCCTTGGTGACCTGCACCAGGACCGACTGGCCGGACTTGAGGGCGGACTCGATGCGGCGCGGCCCGTTGGCCATGCCCAGCGCCTCGAAGTTGACCTCGCCGGCGTACAGGACGGCGTTGCGGCCCTTGCCGATGTCGATGAAGGCGGCCTCCATCGACGGCAGCACGTTCTGGACCTTGCCCAGGTAGACGTTGCCGACGTACGAGGTGGCCTCTTCCTTGTTGACGTAGTGCTCGACGAGCACGTTGTCCTCGAGGACGCCGATCTGGGTGCGCTCGCCGGCCTGGCGGACGACCATCACGCGCTCGACGGCCTCGCGGCGGGCCAGGAACTCGGCCTCGGTGATGATCGGCACGCGGCGGCGGCCCTGCTCGCGGCCCTCGCGGCGGCGCTGCTTCTTCGCCTCCAGGCGGGTCGAGCCCTTGATGGACTGGACCTCGTCGGACGGCTCGGCCTTCTCGCGGGCCGGGCGCGGCTCGCGGACCTTGACGACGGTGCGGACACCGTCCTCCTCGCCCGCCTCGACCTCGGCGGCGTCACCGCTGCGGCGGCGGCGACGGCGGCGACGGCGGCTGGAGGAGGAACCGAGGGCCTCCTCGGCCTCCTCGTCCTCTTCCTGCCCGTCCTCCTCGTCGGCGGCCTCGGCCTCTTCCTCCGTGCCCTCGTCGAGGTCGGCGGCCTCACCGCGGCGACGGCGACGGCCACCGCGACGGCGGCGGCGCGAGGGGCGGTCGCCCGACTCGTCGGCCTCTTCCTCGTCGAGCTCGGCGGCCTCGGCCTCCGGCTCCTCCTCGGCGAACTCGGCCTCGGACGGGGCCACGGGCTCGGCGGCGCCACGACGGCGACGGCGGCGGCCCGCGGGCTGGGCGGCGGCGGGGGCCTGGACCTCGGCGACGGTCTCGGCCTCTTCCTCCTCGGCCTCCTCCTCCGCCTCGACGGCGGCGGCTGCGGCAGCGGCGGCGAGGGCGGCCGTCTCGGGGGTCTGGAACATCGGCTCGGCGAAGACCGGGGCCTGGAAGACGGCCACGGCCGGACGCGCGGCACGGCGGGCGGCGCGGTTGGGGGCGGGCGCCTCCGGCTCGGCGGCGGCCTCGGGCTGCGCGGGAGCGGCGGCGGCCGCGGCCGGGGCGGCGGCGCGGGTGGCGCGGCGGCGGCCGCGCTTCGGGGCGTCCACGGCGTCGGCGACGGTGACCGCGCGGGTGGCCGCCTTGGGGGCCTCCTCCACGACGGGGGTCTCCTCGGCGGGCTCCTCCACCACGACCGCGGCGGCCTCGGTGGCGGTGGGGGCGGCCACGGCACGGGTGGCGCGGCGACGGGCACGCGGAGCCGCAGCGGCCGGAGCCTCCTCGGCGACGGCCGGAGCGGCGGCGGCCTCGACGACCACCTCGGCCGGCTCGGCGGCGGCCGGAGCGGCCACCGCACGGACCGCACGGCGACGGGCACGCGGAGCCGCAGCGGCCGGAGCCTCCTCCGCCACGACGGGCTCCACAGCGGCAGGGGCGGCAGGGGCGGCAGGGGCGGCAGCGGCCTCGACGGCAGCGTCGGCCGGAGCGGCCACGGCACGGACCGCACGACGGCGGGCACGCGGAGCCGCAGCGGCCGGAGCCTCCTCCGCCACGACGGGCTCCGCAGTGGCGGGGGCCTCGGCGGCGGGCGCCTCGGGGGCGGCCACGGCGCGGGTGGCACGGCGGCGGCTGCGCGGGGCCGCAGCGGCCGGAGCCTCTTCGGCGGCGGCCGGGGCGGCCGGGGACTCCACGACCAGCTCGACCGGCTCGGCGGCGGCCGGAGCGGCCACCGCACGGACCGCACGACGACGGGCACGCGGAGCCGGAGCGGCCGGAGCCTCCTCGGCCCCCACGGCCTCGGGGGCGGCGGCTGCCGCGGCGGCGGGCGCCTCGGCGGCGACACCGCCGGGCGGGCCGGCGGGCCGGGAAGCCGCGCGGCGACGCCTGCGCGGGGGCAGGTTGTCGCTGGGGCTGCCGGTGTCGGCGGCGGGGGTGTTCTCGTTCTCGTTCTCGAGCATGCGGGCGGTTCTCCCGTCACGCTCCCGGGCGCCGCGGCTGACGTCCGGTCCGGCACGGCTCCGCGCGAAGTACGCGGGGCCGGCCTCCGGGGCGCGTTCGCCACACGGGAGCTGTAGTCCATGGCCGCCGGTTCCGTACGTCTTGTCCGTACGGCCTGGCGGAAGTCTTCAGGTCTGTGCGCTGCCCGACCCAGGTGGCTCCCGAGTTCCAGGGCGGCGCGACGACGACGATCCCTACGCGGCGGGACCTTCCGGCGCCTTCGCGTCGGCGTTCACGGCGGCCGTGGGTGGGGCGGCCGTGTCAGCCTCGCGGTCGGGCGCGAGCGGGTCGGTCACCGTGCCGGACTCCTCGTCGAAGAGCCCCTGCGCCAGCCTGGTCACCGCAGCGGGGACCGGCGGCGCCAGGTCGGCCACAGCGTGGAGACCGGACAGGACGTCGTCGGGTCGCACGGCAGGTGTCAAATGCCGAACAACCAGCCGCAGTATCGCACAGGCCTGGTCCAGCGGCCTATCAACCTGGGCCGGAAGGGCTTCGAGGCTGACGACCGCGGCGCGGGTGTCGAAGGTCCGCACGCCGTTCTTGGTGCGGCGCTGCACCTCCACCGTCTCGGCGGCGAGGAACACCTCCACCGCGCGCTGGGCCTCGGCGGGCTCGACGCCCTCCAGGCGCAGCTCCCAGACCGAGGCCGTCAGCCGGTCCGCGAGCCCGGAGGTGCGGGCCTCGACGGCGTCGACGATGTCGAGGCCGAGCGGCATCGACTCGTCGAGCAGCTTGCGCAGCGTCTCGGGGTCGCGGGGCGCGGCGAGGGCGATCTCCAGGTACTCGGCCTCGCTGCCGGTGCCGGTCGGTGCGGCGTTCGCGTACGAGACGCGGGGGTGCGGGGTGAAGCCGGCCGAGTACGCCATGGGTACCTCGGCGCGGCGCAGGGCGCGCTCGAAGGCGCGCTGGAAGTCTCGGTGGCTGGTGAACCGGAGGCGGCCACGCTTGGTGTAGCGCAGTCGGATGCGCTGCACCACCGGTGCGGGGGGCGGGCCTTCGGGCTGTCGCTTGCCCAGTGGTTCTTCTCCTTGTGCGGGGCGTCGCGGCTCGCGCGTCGCCCTGAGGTCTGTCGACCCGTCCGGCTCACCCCCGCCGGCGGGGCGGGGAGATCTCGGGAGCGGGTGCCGCGTCGGCGGCTGTCGTACTACCCAGAGTACGCGCCCGTGACCTCGCCGGTTCCCCTGGCTCAGCTCGGGGAGGCGCCTCCGCCGAAGAGCGCCCGCCGCACCTCGGCCCTGGCCTCCCCGACCGCGGCGCGGGCGGCGCGCCACACCTGGCGCAGGGCGTGCCCGACGGGGGCGAGCACCTGACGGCGGAACCGGGCGAGCGGGCGGGCGACGCAGCCGCGCCACAGCCACCGCAGTCCGCGCCCGAGGGCCCGGGTGATCCGGCCGGCGAGGTGCCAGGCGGGGGCCAGCACGTTGCGCACGAGGAGGACGAGGGGCGGCACGAGGACGTGCACCACCACCCAGGCCGCCCCGCGCCCGAGCGGCAGGACGGCGTACCGCCACAGCCCCGTCCAGGGCCAGACGAACACCAGCAGGCAGGCCCCCCGCAGCAGCCACCGCACCCCGTGCCCGAACGGGGTGAGCACCCGCCGGTACAGCCAGGCCAGCGGCGGGGCGACGAGGTCCCGCAGCACCCATCCGAGCCCGGCGCCCACGGGCGCGAGCACGTACCGTCCGCAGGCCAGCACCACCCAGGCGGCCCCCAGCCCGAGGGGCCGCAGCAGGTACCGGTACGCGGCGCTCCCGGCCGGGGCGACGGCGTACCGCCACAGCCCCACCCAGGGCCAGTAGAGGACGGCCGCCCCCAGCGGCCGCACCGCGTACCGCCACAGCCGCACGAGCAGCCACCCGAGGCCGTTGCCCAGCGGCGCGAGCACATGCCGCCCGGCAGCCCGCGCACAGGCCGCACCCAGGTCCCACACCATCCGCACGGGCAGCACCACCAGCACGGCCACGACCTTCACGGGCACCCTGACGACTCCCGTCAGACACCCGTCGCCACCCTGCGGGGCCCGCGGCTTCTCGATATCCATGCCGCTAAGGACACCAGACGGCGCCGGGCCGTTGCGCCGCCGCGGGGCGATTGCGGTGCTCAGACGCGTGCGCCCCTCACCGGAACCGGTGAGGGGCGCACGCGCAAAGCCTCAGATCACTTCACGACCGACAGCGGCAGAAGCTTCTTGCCGGTGGGGCCGATCTGGATCTCCGTCTGCATCTGGGGGCAGACGCCGCAGTCGAAGCACGGGGTCCAGCGGCAGTCCTCGACCTCGGTCTCGTCGAGGGCGTCCTGCCAGTCCTCCCACAGCCAGTCCTTGTCCAGGCCGGAGTCCAGGTGGTCCCAGGGGAGCACTTCCTCGTACGTGCGTTCGCGGGTGGTGTACCAGGCCACGTCCACGCCGTGGGCGGGCAGGGTCTTCTCCGCCGCCTGCATCCAGCGGTCGTAGGAGAAGTGCTCGCGCCAGCCGTCGAAACGGCCGCCGTCCTCGTAGACCGCGCGGATCACGTCGCCGATGCGGCGGTCGCCGCGCGAGAGCAGGCCCTCGACGATGCCCGGCTTGCCGTCGTGGTAGCGGAAGCCGATGGAGCGGCCGTACTTCTTGTCACCGCGGATCTTGTCGCGGAGCTTCGCCAGGCGGGCGTCGGTCTCCTCGGCGGAGAGCTGCGGGGCCCACTGGAACGGGGTGTGCGGCTTCGGGACGAAACCGCCGATCGAGACGGTGCAGCGGATGTCGTTCTGGCCCGAGACCTCGCGGCCCTTGGCGATGACGTTGATCGCCATGTCGGCGATCTGCAGGACGTCCTCGTCGGTCTCCGTCGGCAGGCCGCACATGAAGTACAGCTTCACCTGGCGCCAGCCGTTGCCGTAGGCGGTGGCCACCGTGCGGATCAGGTCCTCTTCCGAGACCATCTTGTTGATGACCTTGCGCATGCGCTCGGAGCCGCCCTCGGGGGCGAAGGTCAGACCGGAGCGGCGGCCGTTGCGGGTCAGCTCGTTGGCCAGGTCCACGTTGAACGCGTCGACGCGGGTCGAGGGCAGCGAGAGGCCGATCTTGTCGTCCGTGTAGCGGTCCGCGAGGCCCTTGGCGATGTCCGCGATCTCGGTGTGGTCCGCCGAGGACAGGGAGAGCAGGCCGACCTCTTCGAAGCCGGTCGCCTTCAGGCCCTTCTCCACCATCTCGCCGATGCCGGTGATGCTTCGCTCCCGCACGGGGCGCGTGATCATGCCGGCCTGGCAGAAACGGCAGCCGCGGGTGCACCCGCGGAAGATCTCGACGGACATCCGCTCGTGGACCGTCTCGGCGAGCGGGACCAGCGGCTGCTTGGGGTAGGGCCACTCGTCGAGGTCCATGACGGTGTGCTTGGAGACGCGCCACGGAACGCCGGAGCGGTTCGGCACGACGCGGCCGATGCGGCCGTCCTCCAGGTACTCCACGTCGTAGAAGCCCGGGATGTAGACGCTGCCGGTCTTCGCGAGGCGCAGCAGCACCTCCTCGCGCCCGCCCGGACGGCCTTCGGCCTTCCAGGTGCGGATGATCTCGGTCATGTCGAGGACGGCCTGCTCGCCGTCGCCGATGATCGCCGCGTCGATGAACTCCGCGATCGGCTCGGGGTTGAAGGCCGCGTGGCCGCCCGCGAGGACGATCGGGTGGTCGACCGTGCGGTCCTTCGCCTCCAGCGGGATGCCCGCGAGGTCCAGGGCCGTGAGCATGTTGGTGTAGCCCAGCTCCGTGGAGAAGGACAGGCCGAACACGTCGAAGGCCGAGACCGGGCGGTGGCTGTCGACGGTGAACTGCGGCACCTGGTGCTCGCGCATGAGGGCTTCGAGGTCGGGCCACACCGAGTAGGTGCGCTCGGCCAGGACGCCCTCGCGCTCGTTCAGTACCTCGTAGAGGATCATGACGCCCTGGTTGGGCAGGCCCACCTCGTACGCGTCCGGGTACATGAGCGCCCAGCGGACGTCACACGCGTCCCAGTCCTTGACGGTGGAGTTCAGTTCACCGCCGACGTACTGGATGGGCTTCTGCACATGCGGGAGCAGAGCTTCGAGCTGTGGGAAGACCGACTCGGACATCACGCGACTTTCGTGAAGCGGGCAGGGGGCGACTCTCAAGCGTACCTTGAGGCCCGGCCGCCGTTCTCCACGTGATCATTTCCGGGCTGCCTTCGACCTGCGGCGCGCGGCCTTGGCCCAGATGGCCGGAAGCCGGTGTTCCAGGCGGGCGGACCGGCCTTCCTCACGGCCGTGGAGCAGCCCCCAGGTGAACGCGGACTCCCCCGCGTCGGACGCCTGGGCGCTGAGGCCGAGCAGGGCCTCGCGGGCCACGACCCCGTCGCGGTGGTCGCCGAGCAGGCTCTGCACCGACTTGGCGGCCTTGGCCAGCCGCCGGGCGGGCTTGCCGAGGGCGGGGGCGGCCGCCTCGGCGGCGTAGCGGGCGCGT
Source organism: Streptomyces sp. 3211.6 (assembly GCF_003634815.1). NCBI lineage: Bacteria > Bacillati > Actinomycetota > Actinomycetes > Kitasatosporales > Streptomycetaceae > Streptomyces > Streptomyces sp. 3211.6. The sequence continues at coordinate 2,919,436 of NZ_RBXC01000001.1, forward strand.
TTGGCGGCCTTGCGGGCCTCGTGGAGGGCACGGTCGCGTTCCTCGCCCGGGTCGAGGGCGAGGGCGGCGCCGACCCGGTCGGCGAGCCGGTCCCAGTCGCGCAGGACGGCCTTGCGCAGCGGCCCGGCCGCGGGCCGGGCGGCGGCGGGGCGCAGGGGCGGGGCGGCGAGGAGGGCGTCGAGGGAGTCGAGGAGGTCCAGGTAGCGGTCGGCGTCGAGGGCGGCGACGGCGCGGCGGCGGGTGCGCGAGCGCCGGGTGGAGTTCCAGGCGCGGAGCCGGTCGCGGACGGGGCCCACGCGCAGGGCGGGCGGGAGTTCCGCGAGGCGGCCGCGCAGCAGTTCGAGGAGGACTTCGCGGTCGCGGTCGGCGCCGAGTTCGGCGGCGAGCCAGCGCAGCTCGTCGCGGAGGGGGTCGGTGGTGGTGCGGTCGAGGACCTTGCGGTGGGTGGCCAGGGCGCTGCGCAGGCGGCGGGTGGCGACGCGCATCCGGTGGACGGAGTCGGGCAGGTCGCGGCGGACGGCGGGGTCCTGGGCGATGAGGGTGTCGCGCTGTTCGCGCAGGTACGCCAGGACGTGCGCGCCCGCCGTCCCGTCGGCGGGGCCGGGGTCGGGGCGGGCGGGCGGGGCGGCGCCGGTGGCGGCGAGGGCGCGGGCGAGTTTGGAGGGGGCGCCGGAGGGGCGCAGGCCGGCCTCGGCGAAGCGGGCTTCGACGGCGTCGAGGAGGGCGGGGCCGGCGGCGTCGGCGAGTTCGACCTCGACCTCGGTCCAGGCGGTGGCGGCGCCGGCGCGGTCGGCGCGGACGGAGTCGGTGCACAGCTGCGCGAGGAGGGTGCCGTCGGCGTCGAGGAGGTCGCGGGTGTGGCGTTCGGAGCGGAGGCGGACCTGGGGTGCGAGGGCGGAGCGGCGGGTGCGGGAGCGGGCGAGGGCGGCGAGGCCGGGCGGGAGGGTGTCGGAGAGGGGGGCGTGGACCTCGTCGCGCACGCCGGGGGCGACGGGGAGTTTGAGGTGCCAGCCCGCGTCCTCGCCGCCGGTGCGGCGGCGCAGGGTGAGGCCGGCGGCGGCGAGTGCCAGGCCGGGGGTGTCGTAGTAGACGGCGTCGAGGCGGGCGGTGCCCCGGTCGCGGACGGAGGCGATCCCGGCGGTCCCGGTCAGGTCGGGCACCTGCGGCCGGGCGGGCCCGGCCTTCTTCCCGTCCCGCTTCGCCCGCTTGCCGTGGCCCGGGGAACCCCCGGGGCTCCCCTGACTCCCGGTGAACTCGAATTTCCGCTCGATCTCGCGATGGGTGTCCGCCATGGATCGAATCTAGTCCCGTTCCGGGGCGGTGGCAGGGCGCTGCGCACTGCGGCTCGAAGCGTCCAGCGCACCGCCCGGATCAGGCCGACATCGGGCGTTGCACCCTTATCGACTGGAGCAGCCCGACGGCGACCCAGACGGCGAACATCGAGGAGCCGCCGTAGGAGACGAAGGGCAGTGGCAGGCCGGCGACGGGCATGATGCCGAGGGTCATGCCGATGTTCTCGAAGGCCTGGAAGGCGAACCAGGCGATGATCCCGGCGCAGACGACGGTCCCGTACAGCTCGGGGGTCTCGCGGGCGATCACGCAGGCCCGCCACAGGATGACGCCGAGCAGGACCAGGATCAGCCCGGCTCCGACGAAGCCCAGCTCCTCGCCCGCGACGGTGAAGACGAAGTCGGTCTGCTGTTCGGGGACGAACTGGCCGGTGGTCTGGGAGCCCTTGAAGAGGCCGGAGCCGAGGAGGCCGCCGGAGCCGATGGCGATGCGTGCCTGGTTGGTGTTGTAGCCGACGCCGGCGGGGTCGAGTTCGGGGTTGGCGAAGGCGGCGAAGCGGTTGATCTGGTACTCGTCGAGGACGCCGAGCTGCCAGATCAGGACGGCTCCGGCGGCGCCGGAGGCGAGCAGGCCGACGACCCAGCGGTTGGAGGCGCCGGAGGCGAGCAGCACGCCGAGCACGATGACGACCATGACCATGACGGAGCCGAGGTCGGGCATCAGCATGACGATGCCCATGGGGGCGGCGGCCAGGCACAGGGCCTTGACCACGGTGCGGTGGTCGGGGTGTTCGAGGTCGCCGGCGTCGACCCGGGCGGCGAGCAGCATCGCCATGCCCAGGATGATGGTGATCTTGACGAACTCGCCGGGCTGGAGGGAGAAGCCCCCGCCGATGACGATCCAGGCGTGGGCGCCGTTGATGGTCGAGCCGAGCGGGGTGAGGACGGCCAGGACGAGCACCAGGGAGAGCCCGTAGAGGATCGGCACGGCTCCGCGCAGGGTGCGGTGGCCCAGCCAGATCGTTCCGATCATCAGTACGAGGCCGATGCCGGTGTTCATGGCGTGCCGGGTCAGGAAGTAGTACGGGTCGCCCTGGTTGAGGCTGGTGCGGTTGCGGGTGGCCGACCACACCAGCAGGGCGCCGAGGAAGGACAGGGCGAGGGCGGACAGCAGTATCGGCCAGTCGAGCCGGCGCAGGACGGAGTCCCGTGCGGTCAGCTTGGCGACGGCCCCGCGCTCGGGCGCGTACCGGGAGACGGAGAACTTGTTGGCGGTCTGCATCGGCCTCAGTCCTGCTTGTGCGCGGGCGGGGCCGGCGGGCCGGCGAGGGCGGGCGGTACGTCCTCGGGGGACGGCGGTACGTACGGCCGGATCTCGGGGGCGTCGATGGAGCCGTCCGGCTGGATGGCGGGCAGAGCGGCCTCGGGCTTGGGGAGCAGGGCCTTGGAGAGGTCCTGCTTGCCGGCCATGTCGAGGCCGTAGATGGCGTTGTAGATGTTGCGCACGGCGGGGCCGGAGGCGCCGGAGCCGGTGCCGCCCTGGGAGATGGTCATGACGATGGTGTAGTCGTCGGTGAAGGTGGCGAACCAGGAGGTGGTCTGCTTGCCGTAGACCTCGGCGGTGCCGGTCTTGGCGTGCATGGGGATCTGCTTCTGCGGCCAGCCGCCGAAGCGCCAGGCGGCGGTGCCGCGGGTGGCGACGCCCTCCAGTGCTTCGCTTATCTGCTGCCGGGTCTTCTCGTCCATGGGCAGTTTGCCGTGGGCCTGCGGCTTGATCTCCTCGACCTTCTTGCCGTCGGCGCTGACGACCGCCTTGCCGATGGTCGGGTTCCACAGGGTGCCGCCGTTGGAGATGGCGGCGTAGATGGTGGCCATCTGGATGGGGGTGACGAGGGTGTCGCCCTGGCCGATGGAGTAGTTGACGGCGTCACCGGCGCGCATGAGGTTGCCTTCGAGGCAGTTCTCGTAGGAGAGCAGCTCGACGTAGGTGCCGCCCTTCTTGCCGGTCTTGCACCACTGGTCCTTGTTGGCTTCCCAGAAGCGCTGCTTCCAGGCACGGTCGGGGACGCGGCCCTTCTCCTCGCCGGGGAGGTCGACGTGGGTCTCGGCGCCGAGGCCGAACTGGTGGGCGGTCTTGTAGAAGATCTCCGCCGGGTTCTTGACCGGGTGGAGGCCGCCGTCCTTGAGCCACTGCTGGTGGCCGAGGGCGTAGAAGACGGTGTCGCAGGAGACTTCGAGGGCCTGGCCGAGGGTGATGTTGCCGTGGCCCTGGGACTCGAAGTTCTTGAAGACCTGGCCGCCGATGGAGTACGAGCTGGGGCAGGGGTAGCTGCCGTCGAAGGGGTATCCGGCGTTGACGGCGGCGGTGGTGGGGATGACCTTGAAGATGGAGCCGGGGGCGGCCTGGCCCTGGATCGCCCGGTTCATCAGCGGGACGTTGGACTCCTTGGCGGTGAGCTTGGCGTAGTCCTTGCCGGAGATGCCGCCGACCCAGACGTTGGGGTCGTAGGTGGGGTTGGAGGCCATGGCGACGACCCGGCCGGTCTTCGATTCGAGGACGACGACGGCTCCGGCGTCGGCCTTGTAGGGGACGCCGGTGTTGCGGTCGATCTGCTTGCGGGCCTCGACCATGGCGGCGTTGAGCTCGTACTCGGCGACGCCCTGGACGCGGGCGTCGATGCTGGTGACGAGGTTGGCGCCGGGGACGGCGGGGTCGTTCTCGGCCTGGCCGATGACGCGGCCGAGGTTGTCGACCTCGTAGCGGGTGACGCCGGACTTGCCGCGCAGCTGCTTGTCGTAGGTGCGTTCGAGGCCGAAGCGGCCGACCTGGTCGGAGCGCAGGAACGGCGAGTTGGTGTTCTTGGCCTTGATGATCTCGTCGTCGGTGACCGGGGAGAGGTAGCCGAGGACCTGGCCGGTGTTGGCTCCGCCGGGGGCCGGGTAGCGGCGTACGGCGGTGGGTTCGGCGGTGATGCCGGGGAAGTCCTCGGGGCGTTCGCGGATCTGGAGGGCCTGCTGGGTGGTGGCCTCGAGGGTGACCGGGATCGGCTGGTAGGGGGAGCCGTTCCAGCAGGGCTGGGGGGTCTTGGAGTCGCAGAGCCGGACCTTGTCCATGACGTCCTGCGGCTTCATGTCCAGCACCCCGGCGAGACGGGTCAGTACGCCTTTGCCCTTGTCCTTTATCTTCATCAGCTCGGTGCGGCTGGCGGAGACGACGAGCCGGGTCTCGTTGTCGGCGAGCGGGATGCCGCGGGCGTCGAGGATGGAGCCGCGGACGGCGGGCTGGACGACCTGCTGGACGTGGTTGTTCTTGGCCTCGTCGGAGTACTCCGCGCCGTTGCGGATCTGCAGGTACCAGAGCCGTCCGCCGAGGGTGAGCAGCAGCGAGAAGACGAGCACCTGGAGGATGACGAGCCGGATCTGCACCCGGGGGGTGCGGCCGGTCTCCGGAATGTTGGTCACTACTGCTCCCCCGTCACAGCTTCCTGACGCTCTTCACGCCCTTGACACCTTTGACGCCTTTGACGCCCTTTATGCGGCCGGCCCGGTTGGCGCGGCCGCGCGCGGTCATCATCCGCAGGCCGCCGCGCTGGCTGCCGATGCGCAGGCCGGTGCCGCCGGCCAGCCAGCCGGAGGCGACGTCCTTGCCCTGCGGGGGGCCGCCGCCCGCCTCGACGGCCATCGGGTCGTTCTCGGCGCGGCGGGCCAGGGCCATGATGAACGGCACGGTGAACGGCGCGAGCAGCAGGTCGTAGAGGGTCGCGGTGAACAGCAGTCCGACCAGGCCCACGTGGCGGGCGGCGGTGTCGCCGACGAGGGCGCCGACGCCCGCGTAGAGGAGGGTGGAGCCGATCGCGGCGGCGACGACGGTGAGCATCGGCCCCCAGGCGGAGCGGAAGCGGCCGTTGTCGGGGCGGGCGAGGCCCACGAGGTAGCCGACGAGGCACAGGACGAGGGCGTACCGTCCGGCGGCGTGGTCGGCGGGCGGGGCGAGGTCGGTGAGCAGGCCGGCGGCGAAGCCGATGAGGGCTCCGCTGACGTGTCCGTAGACCAGGGCGAGGGCGACGACGGTCAGCAGGACGAGGTCGGGCACGGCTCCGGGCAGCTGGAGCCGGCCGAGGACGGTGACCTGGATGACGAGGGCGACGGAGACGAGCGAGCCCGCGAGCAGGATCCGGTTGATGCGCATGGCGGTCAGCTCCTACTCGTCGGCCGGCTTGCCGGAGACGCTGGCGGAGGGGGACGGGGTGACCGTGACGGTGACCGTCGGGGTGGGCTTGGGCGGCTCGGGCTTGGGCGGCAGGACGGCGTCGCGGGGGTCCTCGCGCGGGGGCATGACGACGACGCCGACGATGTCGAGGCGGGAGAAGCCGACGAAGGGGCGGACCCAGACGGTGCGGGTCAGGTCGCCGCGCGAGGGGTCGACCTTGACGACCTCGCCGATCGGGACCCCGGGGACGAAGGGCTTGTTGGCGCGGGAGCCGAAGGTGACGAGGCGGTCGCCGGGGTTGATCTTGGCGCGGCCGTTGAGCATCTGGACGGAGAGGGCGCGGTCGCCCTGGCCGGTGGCGAAGCCGAGTTCGCCGGTCTTCTCCAGGCGGGTGCCGACGGTGAAGCCGGGGTCGTTGGCGAGGACGACGGTGGAGGTGTCGGGGCCGACGGTGGCGACGCGGCCGACGAGCCCGTCGCCGTTGAGGACGGTCATGTCGCGTTCGATGCCGTCCTTGCTGCCGGCGTCGATGGTGACGGTCCAGGAGAAGCCCTGGGCCGCTCCTATCCCGATGACCTCGGCACCCTTGATGCCGTACTGGCCGGCGCCGGCCCGCTTGAGCATTTCGTCCAGCTCGTGGATGCGGCTGCGGGTCCGGTCGTCACTGCCCAGTTTGATCTTCAGGGCGGTGTTCTCGCGCTCCAGGTCCGTGAGCCGGTTGTGGCGCTTGTCGGAGTCGCGGACGGCCCCTATCGCGTTGGCGACCGGGTCCACGGCGGTCGCGACGCCCTCCTCGACCGGGCCGAAGACGGCGGCGGCGGCCCGCCGGGCGCCGTCGACCGGCGAAGCCTCTCCCGCTCTGATGTCCACCGTGATCAGCGCGAACGCGATGGCGATCAGCAGTACCAGGAGCAGCCGGCTCTCTCGTGTGTCCCTCACGTGCGGCGGCCGTGCCTTCCTCGTAGAAACTCGTGCGGCGGAACCGTTCCGGCGGAGCCGGGGCTCTGCGGACTGTGCCTGTATATCAACGATCCGCCGCACGGGCGCGACAGCACCCGTACGGCGGATCCTTGTGTTCCACATGCCCCGTTACGGGGATTTGATCACCGCCGGGGCTGGGCGTCCAGGACCTGCTGGAGGGCCTCGAACTCCTCGACGCACTTGCCGGAGCCGAGGGCCACGGAGTCGAGGGGGTCCTCGGCGATGTGGATCGGCATGCCCGTCTCGCGGCGCAGCCGCTCGTCCAGGCCGCGCAGCAGGGCGCCACCGCCGGTGAGCACGATGCCACGGTCCATGATGTCGCCGGAGAGCTCCGGCGGGCACTTGTCGAGGGTGGTCTTCACCGCGTCCACGATGGCGTTGACCGGTTCCTCGATGGCCTTGCGGACCTCGGCCGCGGAGATGACGACCGTCTTCGGCAGGCCGGAGACGAGGTCGCGGCCGCGGATCTCGGTGTGCTCGTCCTTGTCGAGGTCGTACGCCGAACCGATGGTGATCTTGATCTGTTCGGCGGTGCGCTCGCCGAGGAGGAGCGAGTACTCCTTCTTGATGTGCTGGATGATCGCGTTGTCCAGCTCGTCGCCGGCCACCCGGATGGACTGCGCCGTGACGATTCCGCCGAGGGAGATGACGGCGACCTCGGTGGTGCCGCCGCCGATGTCCACGACCATGTTGCCGGTGGCCTCGTGGACGGGCAGGCCCGAGCCGATGGCGGCGGCCATGGGCTCTTCGATGATGTGCACCTGGCGGGCGCCCGCCTGCGTGGACGCCTCGATGACCGCGCGGCGCTCCACTCCGGTGATGCCGGAGGGCACGCAGACCACCACGCGCGGACGCGCCAGGTAGCGACGCTTGTGGATCTTGAGGATGAAGTACCGGAGCATCCGCTCGGTGATCTCGAAGTCGGCGATCACGCCGTCCTTGAGGGGGCGTACGGCGACGATGTTGCCGGGCGTGCGCCCGATCATCTTCTTCGCCTCGGAGCCGACCGCCAGGATGCCGCCGGTGTTCGTGTTGATGGCGACCACGGACGGCTCGTTCAGGACGATTCCCCGGCCCCTCACGTACACCAGCGTGTTGGCGGTCCCGAGGTCGATCGCCATGTCACGGCCGATGAACGACATGTTGTTCCCCTTGTTCCCCATGAGGAGCGTCTGGCCTTCCAGTTGATAGCGGCTGCTGTCAGGTCGGCGAGGTGGGTGTGTGGGTGGAGGCCCCATCGTAGTGCCGCAGGTACGGACATCGCGCGACGGGACTCCGGCAATCCCGCCGGAACGGATACCCGCCCCCTTAGTGGTGACGTCGTGTCCTGTCCATGCGTTCCCGAGCGGCGCCGGCAATACCGAAGGGCGACCGAAATTACTTCGGTCGCCCCAGGTCGTGAGCGCTATTCGGCTGATGTCGCGTCAGAAAGGAATGCTCGCGACGGGTCAGAGAGCGGGGAAGAACAGCTTCAGCTCGCGCTCCGCGGACTCCTCGGAATCCGAGGCGTGGATCAGGTTCTCCCGGGTGATGGAGCCGAAGTCGCCCCGGATGGAGCCGGGCGCTGCGGCGATCGGGTCGGTGGGTCCGGCCAGCTGGCGGACACCCTCGATCACACGTTCCCCTTCCACCACGAGGACGACGACCGGGCCGCTCGACATGAAGCCCATCAGGGGCTCGTAGAAGGGCTTGCCCTTGTGCTCGCCGTAGTGGGCCTCCAGGGTCTCCTGGTCCAGCGTGCGCAGCTCCAGCGCCGGAATCGTCCAGCCGGCCTTCCGCTCGATACGGCCGATGATCTCGCCGATCAGGCCACGGCGGACGGCGTCCGGCTTGAGGATGACGAGCGTGCGCTGGGTCATGTTCCAACTCCTTGCGGCATACGGGTGCGGTAGGGCGAATCTACAGGGCCGTTAAGGGGACCCGTCACGCAGCGTCAGCCTCGGCCTGACGGGCGGCCCAGCTCGCCTTGATGGCGTCGATCCGCCGGCCGTAGTGCACCGAGCACCACCACAGGGCCGCGAAGACCGCGCCCAGGAAGAACATCGTCGGGACCACGAACCCGCTCGCGATCAGGCCGATCTGCAGTGCCCAGCCGAGCTCCACCGCGCCGCGGCGCGACAGCATCCCGCACAGCAGCACCGACAGCAGCATCGTCACGCCGCAGACCGTCCACACCGCGGTCTGGGTCAGGTCAGGGTTCTTCATGGCCACCAGGCCCGCGAAGCCGACGACGAAGAATTCACCGATCAGCGTGCTCGCGCAGAGCGTGCGCATCGATCCCTCAGCTCCTCTTGAACAGCAGGCGCGCCTCGCCCACCGTGATCACGGAACCGGTCACGAGGACTCCGGCCCCTCCGTATTCGGCCTCTTCCTCCGCCAGGGTGACGGCCGCCTCCAGGGCGTCGTCCAGCCGCGGCTCCACCTGCACCCGGTCGGGGCCGAAGACCTCGACCGCGATGGCGGCCAGCTCGTCCGCGCCCATCGCCCGGTGGCTGGTGTTCTCGGTGACCACGACCTCCGCGAAGATCGGCTCGAAGGCCTCGAAGACGCCCTTGACGTCCTTGCCCTCGCTCGCCGCCACCACACCGATCAGCCGGCTGAAGCCGAAGGCCTCGGTCACGGCCTCCGCGGTGACCTGCGCCCCCGCCGGGTTGTGCGCGGCGTCCAGGATCACCGTCGGGCTGCGGCGCACGACCTCCATGCGGCCCGGCGAGGTCACCGAGGCGAAGGCCTGCCGCACCGTGTCCGCGTCCAGCTGGCGCGCCTGCTGCCCGCCGACGCCGAAGAAGGCCTCGACGGCGGCCAGCGCGACCGCCGCGTTGTGCGCCATGTGGGCGCCGTACAGCGGCAGGAAGATGTTGTCGTACTCGCCGCCCATCCCGCGCAGGGTGAGCATCTGGCCGCCGACCGCCACCTCGCGGGAGACCACGCCGAACTCCATGCCCTCGCGGGCCACGGTCGCGTCGACCTCGACGGCCCGCTTCAGCAGCACCTGCGCGGCGTCCACCGGCTGCTGCGCCAGGATCACGGTGGCGTCCTGCTTGATGACGCCGCCCTTCTCCTGGGCGATCTCGCCGGGCGTGGAGCCCAGCCGGTCCGTGTGGTCCAGGCTGATCGGGGTGATCACCGCGACCGAGGCGTCGATCACGTTGGTGGCGTCCCAGGTGCCGCCCATGCCGACCTCGATCACGGCCGCGTCCACGGGCGCGTCCGCGAAGGCGGCGTACGCCATGCCCGTGAGGACCTCGAAGAAGGACAGCCGGAAGTCCTCGGCGGCGTCGACCATCTCCACGTACGGCTTGATGTCGTGGTAGGTCTCGATGAAGCGCTCGGCGCTGATCGGCGCCCCGTCCAGGCTGATCCGCTCGGTGACGGACTGGACGTGCGGGCTGGTGTAGCGGCCGGTGCGCAGCTCGAAGGCGTTCAGCAGGGCCTCGATCATGCGGGCCGTGCTGGTCTTGCCGTTCGTACCGGTGACGTGGATGGTCGGGTAGGCGCGCTGGGGCTGGCCCAGGACGTCCATCAGCGCCTCGATGCGGCTGACGGAGGGGTCCAGCTTGGTCTCGCCCCAGCGGGTGGAGAGCTCCTGCTCCACCTCCAGCAGCGCCTTGGCCACCTCGGGGTCCTCGGGGCGGGCGGGCACGGGGTCGCCCGTGGGCGGGCCGGCCTGGGCACGCAGGGTGCGGCTGCCGGCCTCGATCACCGCCAGGTCGGGGTCTCGGTCGGCTTCTTCCGCCACTATCTGGTCGAACTCGTCGAACGTGCCGTCGCGGTCGCGGTCCTGGCCCTCGGGCTGCTGCTCACTCACAGCCCCCAGTCTACGGACGCGGGCCCCGGGGACTTTCGGCCCGGCCGTTTCGGGACCTTCGGCGGCGAAAGCGACCGGATCGTTATGCAAGCCTTGCGGACGGGAGATTGGGGAACAAATGCCGCAGGCCAGTACCGACAAGACCGCCTCCAGCCGTGACATAGGCATAGACCTGGGGACCGCGAACACCCTGGTCTACGCCCGCGGACACGGGATCGTCCTCAATGAGCCGTCCGTGGTCGCGGTCAAGGCGGGCACGACCACCGCGCTCGCCGTGGGCTCGGAGGCCAAGGAGACCATCGGCCGCACCCCGGGCTCCATCACCGCGATCCGCCCCCTCAAGGACGGGGTGATCTGCGACTACGAGGCCGCCGAGGAGATGATCCGGCACTTCGTCCGCAAGGCGGTCCCGGGCCGGCGCCCCCGCACCCGGATGGTGATCTGCGTACCGTCCGGGGTCACTCCGGTCGAACGGCGGGCCATCGTGCACGCCTCCACCCGGGCCGGCGCCCGCAGCGTCCACCTGATCGAGGAGCCCATGGCGGCCGCGATCGGCGCCGGGCTGCCGGTGGCCGAGGCGCGCGGCTCGATGGTCGTGGACATCGGCGGCGGCACCTCGGAGGTGGCCGTCATCTCCCTGGGCGGGATCGTCACCTCGCAGTCCCTGCGGATCGGCGGGGACCGGCTCGACGCCGCGATCACGGACCACGTGCGCAAGGAGCACTCCCTGCTCATCGGCGAGCGCACCGCCGAGGACGTCAAGGTCGCCATCGGCTCGGCCTGGCCCGTCCCCGAGCGTCCGGAGCTGGAGACCCGCACCTTCACGGTGCGCGGCCGGGAGCGGGTCGGCGGCATGCCCAAGACCCTGGAGCTGACCGCGGCCGACGTACGGGCCGCGCTGGACGAGCCGGTCGAGGCGATCATCGCCGCCGTCCGCGCCACCCTGGAGGAGTGCCCGCCCGAGCTGTCGGGGGACGTCATGGAGCACGGCATCGTCCTCACCGGCGGCGGTGCGCTGCTGCCCGGCCTGGACCTGCGGATGGCCTCCGCCACCGGCATCCCGGTGTTCGTCGCCGACGCGCCCCTGGACTGCGTGGCCCTCGGGTCGGGGCGCTGCGTGGAGGACCTGGACACCCTGGGGGCGTTGCTGTCCCCGGCGAAGGCCTGACGGGGCCGGGGGCCTCGGCGGAGGCCGGGGCCCCGGTGTGGGTCAGCCGCGCGGCAGGGTCGCGACGACCTCGTACGTGTCCTCGCCGCGCCGCGCCGTCAGGTTCCCGCCCAGGCTGCGGACGCGCTCGGCCATGCTGGCCGTGCCCGAGCCGGCCGAGACGGGCGCCCGGCCGGGGGCGCGGTCCGGGAGGCCGTTGCTGACGGCGATCCTCAGGTGCGGGCCGTCCGCACGGACCGACACCTCGATGGTCTCGCCCTGCGCGTGCTTGGCCGCGTTCGTGAGGCACTCCTGGACCACCCGGTAGACCGCCGCCTGCCGCAGCGGCGAGAGCGCGTACGCCTGGGGGTCCATCGTCAGCCGGACCGGCGAGCCGGCCCGCCCGCTCACCTCCGCCAGCGCCGCCAGCCCCTCCACGCCAGGGGTCGCGGCCCGCTCGCCCCGCTGCACGATGATCTCGTTCAGCACCAGGTGGGCCCGCCGGGCCGTGTCGGACAGCTCCTCGAAGTCCTTCGCGTACGGGGTCTCGCGCGCCCGCATGGACAGCACCTCGGAGCGCACCGTCAGCAGGGTCAGCTCCCGCCCGACGAAGTCGTGGACGTCACGGGCGACGGAGGTCCGCTCCTGCTCGACGGCGTGCAGCACGGCCGCCTCGGCGCGCCGGGCCTCCAGCTCCCGCACCAGGTCGTGCCGGTAGGCGGCGATCCCGACGGCGGAGGCGAGCACCCCGATGGGCACGACCAGGCTGAGGAAGGAGCTGAGGGTCTCCGCCTTCGGCTCGGGCCAGCCCGGCAGGCAGAACACGGCGAGCGCGAAGGCCACGTAACCGGTGGTCGCCAGGACCGCGGCCCGCCGGCCCCGGTAGCGGCCGACGGAGTAGAGGGCGAACTGGATCAGGGTCAGCTCGTGCAGCCAGCCGATGAACAGCAGGGCGGTGACGTACGCCGCCCAGGGCACCCGGCGCCGCACCAGCAGGGTCGCGCAGCCGGCGGTGAGCACGAAGGCGGCCTGCCACCCGTTGAGCGAGTTGTCGGCGGCGGCCAGACCCGGCAGGTCCAGCGCCATCAGGCCCAGGCAGCTCAGCGCCGTGACGACGTCCTGCGCCCGGGGCGAGGCGCCCCAGCCATCGGCGAGCCGGCGCCCGGAGGCCACGGCCCGGTGCAGCGCCGAGTCGGAGGGCAACAGGTGCATGCCCCCATCATGCGTGGTCCGCCCCGGGGATCGGCTCAGCCATTTGGACATATCACGTGATAAACGGCACTCCGGGTAGGGCCGTACGTCCCCGCCCGGACGCGCGAAAGGCCCCCACCGGGCGGGCGGGGGCCTTCCACTGTGTTCCGTCGCCGACCGCTAGGCGGCGGGCAGGGCGTCCAGCTGGGCCTGGATGCGGGCGATGTCCGCCTCGGCCTTGGCCAGACGGCCCTTGATCTTGTCCACGACGTGGTCGGGGGCCTTGGCCAGGAAGGCCTCGTTCCCGAGCTTCGCCTCGGCCTGCTGCTTCTCCTTCTCGGCGGCGCCGAGGTCCTTGGAGAGGCGCCCCCGCTCGGCGGCCACGTCGATGGTGCCCGAGAGGTCGAGGGCCACCGTGGCGCCGGCGACCGGCAGGGTGGCGGTGGCGCTGAAGCCCTCGCCCTCCGGCTGGAGGCGCAGCAGCTGGCGGATGGCACCCTCGTGCGCGGCCAGCGGCGTACCGCCCAGGTCCAGGCGGGCCGGGACCTTCTGGCCGTCCTGCAGGCCCTGCTCCTTGCGGAACCGGCGGACCTCGGTGACGACCGCCTTGACCAGTTCGATCTCGGCCTCGGCCGCCTCGTCGCGGAATCCGCTGTCGGCGGGCCAGTCGGCGATCACCAGGGACTCGCCGCCGGTCAGCGTGGTCCACAGGGTCTCGGTGACGAACGGGACCACCGGGTGCAGCAGCCGCAGCATGACGTCCAGGACCTCGCCGAGGACGCGGCCGGAGACCTGCGCCTGCTCGCCGCCCGCGAAGAACGTCGTCTTCGACAGCTCGACGTACCAGCTGAAGACCTCGTCCCACGCGAAGTGGTAGAGGGAGTCCGACAGCTTCGAGAACTGGTAGTCCTCGTAGAAGGCGTCGACCTCGGCCACGGTCTTGTTCAGCTGCGACAGGATCCACCGGTCGGTCGCCGACATCCGCTCGGGGGCCGGCAGCTCGCCCTCGATGGTGGCGCCGTTCATCAGTGCGAAACGGGTCGCGTTCCAGATCTTGTTGGCGAAGTTGCGGGAGGCCTGGACCCAGTCCTCGCCGATCGGGACGTCGACGCCCGGGTTCGCGCCGCGGGCCAGCGTGAAGCGGACCGCGTCGGAGCCGTAGGTGTCCATCCAGTCCAGCGGGTTCACCGCGTTGCCGAAGGACTTCGACATCTTCTTGCCGAACTGGTCGCGGACCATGCCGTGCAGGGCGATGGTGTGGAACGGCGGGGTGCCGTCCATCGCGTACAGGCCGAACATCATCATCCGGGCGACCCAGAAGAAGAGGATGTCGTAGCCGGTGACCAGGACGGAGTTCGGGTAGAACTTCGCCAGGCTCTCGGTCTGCTGCGGCCAGCCGAGGGTGGAGAAGGGCCACAGGCCCGAGGAGAACCACGTGTCGAGCACGTCGGTGTCCTGGTGCCAGCCCTCGCCGGCCGGCGGCTGCTCGTCCGGGCCGACGCAGACGATCTCGCCGCCCGGGCCGTACCAGACCGGGATGCGGTGGCCCCACCACAGCTGGCGCGAGATGCACCAGTCGTGGAGGTTGTCGACCCAGTCGAAGTACCGCTTCTCCATCTCCTGCGGGTGGATCTTGACCTTGCCGTCGCGGACCGCGTCACCGGCGGCCTTGGCGAGCGGGCCGACCTTGACCCACCACTGCATCGACAGGCGCGGCTCGATGGTGGTCTTGCAGCGCGAGCAGTGGCCCACGGAGTGGACGTACGGACGCTTCTCGGCGACGATCCGGCCCTCGGCGCGCAGCGCGGCGACGATGGCGGAACGGGCCTCCAGGCGGTCCAGGCCCTGGAAGGGGCCGTGCGCGGTGATGACCGCGCGCTCGTCCATGACGGCGAGGTTGGGCAGGTTGTGGCGCTGGCCGATCTCGAAGTCGTTCGGGTCGTGCGCCGGGGTCACCTTGACGGCGCCGGTGCCGAACTCCGGGTCGACGTGCGTGTCGGCGACGACCGGGATGGAGCGGTCGGTCAGCGGCAGCTTGATCTCACGGCCGACGAGGTGCTTGTACCGCTCGTCGTCCGGGTGGACGGCCACGGCGGTGTCACCGAGCATCGTCTCGGCGCGGGTGGTCGCGACGACGAGGGAGTCCTCGCCCTCGCCGTAGCGGATCGAGACGAGCTCGCCGTCGTCGTCCTGGTACTCGACCTCGATGTCGGAGATCGCGGTGAGGCAGCGCGGGCACCAGTTGATGATGCGCTCGGCGCGGTAGATCAGCTCGTCGTCGTAGAGCCGCTTGAAGATGGTCTGGACGGCCTGGGACAGGCCCTCGTCCATCGTGAAGCGCTCGCGGGACCAGTCGACGCCGTCGCCGAGGCGGCGCATCTGGCCGGAGATCTGGCCGCCGGACTCGCCCTTCCACTGCCAGACCCGGTCGACGAAGGCCTCACGGCCCAGGTCGTGGCGGGACTTGCCCTCCTTGGCGAGCTCGCGCTCGACCACGTTCTGGGTGGCGATGCCGGCGTGGTCCATGCCGGGCTGCCACAGGGTCTCGAAGCCCTGCATGCGCTTGCGGCGGGTGAGGGCGTCGATGAGGGTGTGCTCGAAGGCGTGGCCCAGGTGCAGGCTGCCCGTGACGTTCGGCGGCGGGATGACGATGGTGTACGCGGGCTTGTCGCTCTTCGCGTCGGCCTCGAAGTAACCGCGCTCTACCCAGCGCTCGTAGAGCTTCCCCTCTACCTCGGCCGGCGCGTACTGGGTCGGCAGTTCGGAGTTGGGGGCACTGGGTGTCTGCGTGTTCTCGGTCACGGGGCACAGGATACGGCGGGCCCCGCCCGCGTCACGAATCCGTTCCACCGCAGGAGCTCCCGTTGACCTCGGCCGGTCCGGGGACGTCTCATGCGCCCATGAACGAGATCACCCCGCCCGCCCCTTTCCCCTACCAGCCCGTGTCGCCCGCGCAGCGCAAGCGCAAGCGCTTCATCGGTGCGGCCGGGACGGTACTGGCCCTCGCCGCGGCGGCCTTCGCAGGCCGTTGGGCCGTGAACGCGGCCCTCGCCGGCCCCGAGGACGCCGGCCGGTACCGGCTGGTCCCGCCGGCCTCCTTCCAGGGACTGGCCCTGCAGGAGTCCGGGCCGCGGGTGGACGCGATCAAGCAGGGGCAGGGCACCCCCAAGGAGGGCACCGTGCCGGTGGCCGTCGTCTACGCCGACCAGACGGGGACGGCACAGCTGGTGGTGAGCGGCGCGTCGGGAACCTTCACGGACGACGACCCCGGGCACGTGCTCGTCCGCGGCCTCCACGACATGGGCGTCGACGGGGCCGCCCCGCAGGACTCCGGCACCCCGGCGGGCGGGGCGATGCAGTGCGGCACCCTGACGACCGGGGCGGGTCCGCTGACGATGTGCATGTGGGCCGACCACAGCTCCCTGGTGACGGTCACGGTCCCCGTCGAGAACAAGCCGGTCGCGCTCGACGCGCTGGCCGCGCAGACGCGTGCGCTGCGGGCGGCGATGGAAGTACCGGCCGGGTCGTAGTTCGGTAACGGCCCGGACCCCGATGCCCCGGCCGAACAGGCCTTCCGCAAGGATGTGTGAAACGGATAAGGAAACCTCACAGGGGGACTCGGGATGAGTTACAACCAGCCAGGGCCGTACGGCCAGCAGCCGCAGCAGCCGGGCCCCTACGGTCAGCAGCCCCCGCCGCCGCCGAACCCGTACGGCCAGCCCGCCCCGCAGCCGGGCTACGGCTACCCCCAGCAGACCCCGCCGCCCCCGCCGCCGGCCTTCCCCCAGCAGGGCGGCTACCCGCAGCAGCCCCCGCAGCCCGCCTACGGCTACCAGCAGCCCCCGCAGCAGGGCTACATGCCCCCGCCGGCACCCCCGAAGAAGTCGAAGGCGGGCCCGGTCATCGCGGTCATCGCGGTCGTGGCCGTCATCGGCGGCGCCGGCTGGTGGTTCCTGGGCGGCGGCTCGGGCGGCTCGGTCTCGGACGCGACGAAGGGCTACAAGCTGGTCGCGCCGGAGGCCGTCGGTGAGTTCCAGAAGGACCCGAAGTACAAGGCGAAGGAGCTCAGCCCGGAGGACAAGCAGCAGGTCGAGGCCGCGGGCATCAAGAACCCCACCCAGGTGGGCATGGACTACGTGTCCGGCGACCAGAAGAACCCGCTCACGTTCAAGGGCATCACCTTCAGCGGTTTCTACGGCGACATCGCCGACCCCGAGAAGACCGTCGACGGGCAGTTCGCAGCGGCCAAGCTGCGGCTCTCCAAGGACAACAAGTCCGAAGTCCAGCTCATCGGCAGCCCGAAGAAGATGACCCCCGCCGGGTTCAAGGGCGCCGTCATGAAGTGCCAGGAGCTCAAGGCCACCTCGAAGGACCCCTCCACCAAGGGTCCCAAGGAGATGACGGTCCCGCTCTGCATCTGGGCCGACTACAGCACCGCGGCCACGGTCATGTCCACCGACGTGGGATCCCTCCTCACCGGCAAGCCGGGCTACACGCTGGAGCAGAACGCGGACTTCGCCGCGAAGCTCTACAACACCGCCCGCGTCAAGAAGTAACCGCGGCGGCACACGACCAGAAGGGGCGCCCCGGATGTCCGGGGCGCCCCTTCCGCGTGCAACAACCAGACGGCTACGCCGACTTCTCGTGCGGGCCCTGGTCCTTCGGGACGATGCGGGGGACCAGGGTCGGGTTGACGTTGGAGCGGACCACGTCCGCCGTGATGACCACGCGGGCCACGTCCTTGCGGGACGGGACCTCGTACATCACCGACATCAGGACCTCCTCCATGATGGCGCGCAGGCCGCGCGCGCCGGTCTGGCGGAGGATGGCCTGGTCGGCGATGGCCTCCAGGGCCTCGCGCTCGAAGTCCAGTTCCACGCCGTCGAGTTCGAACAGGCGCTGGTACTGCTTGACGAGGGCGTTGCGCGGCTCGACCAGGATCTGGAGGAGGGCTTCACGGTCCAGGTTGTGGACCGAGGTGATGACGGGCAGACGGCCGATGAACTCGGGGATCATCCCGAACTTCACCAGGTCCTCCGGCATGACCTCCTGGAACTGGTCGCTCGCCTCGATCTCCCGCTTCGAGCGGATCGTCGCCCCGAAGCCGATGCCCTTGGCGCCCGCCCGCGACTCGATGATCTTCTCCAGGCCGGCGAAGGCGCCGCCCACGATGAAGAGCACGTTCGTCGTGTCGATCTGGATGAACTCCTGGTGCGGGTGCTTGCGGCCGCCCTGCGGCGGGACCGAGGCGGTCGTGCCTTCCAGGATCTTCAACAGGGCCTGCTGCACGCCCTCGCCCGAGACGTCGCGCGTGATCGACGGGTTCTCGCTCTTGCGGGCGACCTTGTCGATCTCGTCGATGTAGATGATCCCGGTCTCGGCCTTCTTGACGTCGTAGTCGGCCGCCTGGATCAGCTTGAGCAGGATGTTCTCGACGTCCTCGCCCACGTAGCCGGCCTCCGTCAGGGCGGTGGCGTCGGCGATGGCGAACGGGACGTTCAGCATGCGGGCCAGGGTCTGGGCCAGCAGGGTCTTGCCCGAGCCCGTGGGGCCCAGCAGCAGGATGTTGGACTTCGCGAGCTCGATCGCGTCGTCACGGCCCTGCGCGCCGCCGTTCTCGCCGGCCTGGACGCGCTTGTAGTGGTTGTACACCGCTACCGAGAGCGCCTTCTTCGCCGGCTCCTGGCCGACGACGTAGCTCTCCAGGAACTCGTAGATCTCACGGGGCTTGGGGAGTTCTTCCCACCGGACCTCGGAGGTCTCCGCGAGTTCCTCTTCGATGATCTCGTTGCAGAGGTCGATGCACTCGTCGCAGATGTACACACCGGGTCCTGCGATGAGCTTCTTCACCTGCTTCTGGCTCTTCCCGCAGAACGAGCACTTGAGCAGGTCGCCGCCGTCACCGATGCGTGCCACGAGGTGCTTCCCCTTCGCCTGGGAGACGCTTGGTTCAGCGCTCCTGGTGCCTCATATCCGACGGTACCTTGCCGGGGGCCCCGTACGGGGCCCCCTTGACGCGGTTCACAGCGCAGAATCCTGCGGTGCGGCCGCGCCAACTGGCGGCAAGGATCAGGCCGCGTTCATCTTGCGGGTCGAGACGATCTGGTCGATCAGACCGTAGGCCAGCGCGTCCTCGGCCGTGAGGATCTTGTCGCGCTCGATATCGTCGCGGATCTTCTCGATCGGCGTGGTCGAGTGCTTGGCCAGCATGCTCTCCAGCTGGTCGCGCATGCGCAGGATCTCGTTGGCCGCGATCTCCAGGTCGGAGAGCTGCTCGCGGCCGGTGCCGCCCGACGGCTGGTGGATCAGCACGCGGGCGTTCGGGAGGGCCATGCGCTTGCCCGGGGTACCGGCGGCGAGCAGGACCGCGGCGGCGGAGGCCGCCTGGCCCATGCAGACCGTCTGGATGTCGGGCTTCACGAACTGCATCGTGTCGTAGATGGCCGTCAGCGCCGTGAAGGAACCGCCGGGGCTGTTGATGTAGATCGAGATGTCGCGGTCCGGGTCCATCGACTCCAGGCACAGCAGCTGGGCCATGACGTCGTTGGCGGAGGCGTCGTCGATCTGCACGCCGAGGAAGATCACGCGCTCCTCGAAGAGCTTCGCGTACGGGTCGTACTCGCGCACGCCCTGCGAGGTGCGCTCGACGAAGCGCGGGACGACGTAGCGGTTGTCCACCTGCGGGCCGGAGTAGAGGCCGCTCGCGGAGAAGTTGTTCTGCATCTGGGTGTTCACCATCCTGGTGGCGTTCAGCGGGCTGTGGGTGCCTGGACGGGCGGGCGGGCGCACGGCGGTCCGTACGCCGGGGCCGGGGATCAGGCCCCGGTGCCGCCACCGCCCGGGACCAGGGACGCGGCGGAGATGATCTCGTCGATGAGGCCGTACTCCTTGGCCTCCTCCGCCGTGAACCAGCGGTCGCGGTCGCCGTCGCGGATGATGGCCTCCACGGTCTGGCCCGAGTGGTGCGCGGTGATCTCGGCCATGCGCTGCTTGGTGCGCAGCAGGTACTGGGCCTGGATCTTGATGTCCGACGCGGTGCCGCCGATGCCGGCGGAGCCCTGGTGCATCAGGATGTCGGTGTTCGGGAGCGCGAAGCGCTTGCCCGGGGTACCGCCGGTCAGCAGGAACTGGCCCATGGAGGCGGCCATGCCCATGCCGATGGTGATGACGTCGTTCGGGATGTACTGCATGGTGTCGTAGATCGCCATGCCGGCCGTCACGGAGCCACCGGGGCTGTTGATGTACAGGTAGATGTCCTTGTCCGGGTCCGCGGCCAGGAGAAGGAGCTGCGCCGTGATCTTGTTGGCGATCTCGTCGTCGACCTGCTGGCCGAGGAAGATGATGCGCTCGCCGAGCAGCCGGTTGTAGACATGGTCGCCGAGGCCGCCACCGATGGACGGCTCACCCGCGGCGTAAGGCTTCAGATTCGTCACGTATCCACCTGCTCGTCTCCGACGGCCACATGCCGTCTCAGCGTCTCGTTCTGGGGCGCGGACCGGGCGGTGGTGCGATGCCCCGCCGGCTCCGGGTACTCCCGTGCCCTCGTATTCATGGACCCTAACGCGCAGGTCGGACAACGCCATCCCGCTTCCCGAACTGTTCGCTCGGAGCGCAAGGTCCCGGGGCCTTTCCCGAGCCATGCGGAAGGGCCCGGACGCGGCTGCGTCCGGGCCCTTCACGGCACTGCTCAGCGGGCTTCGCCCGGGGTGTTACTTGGCCTCTTCGGCCTTCGCCTCGTCGTCACCCTCGACGGCGGCCTCGACGACCTCGGCGGCCGTCTCGACCTCGTCCTCGTCGTCGGACAGGTCGATGACCTCACCCTTGGTGTCGACGACCTTGGCGGCCTCGACGACGACCGCGAGGGCCTTGCCGCGGGCGACCTCGCCGACGAGCATCGGGACCTGGCCGCCCTCGACGACGGCCTGGGCGAACTGGTCGGGGGACATGCCCGAGGACTGCGCGCGGCGCATGAGGTGCTCGGTGAGCTCCTCCTGGTTGACGCCCAGCTTCTCCTTGTTGACCAGGGCGTCCAGCAGGAACTGGGTCTTGATGCCCTTGACGGCCTGCTCGCGGGTCTCGGCGTCGAACTCCTCGACCGTCTTGCCCTGGATCTCGAGGAACTTCTCGAGGTTCAGGCCCATCTGGCCGAGCTGGTGGTGCTCCAGGTTGTGCTTGCGGGTCTGGACCTCGTCCGCGAGCAGCTTCTCCGGGACGGGGATCTCGGCGAGCTCGAGGAACTTCTCCAGCACGCGCTCCTGGGCCTGGGTGGCCTGGTCGTACTGCTTCATGTTCTCGAGGCGCTTGCGGCTGTCCGCCTTGAGCTCGTCGAGGGTGTCGAACTCGCTCGCCATCTGGGCGAACTCGTCGTCCAGCTCCGGCAGCTCGCGGGCGGAGACCTTGGTGACCTTGACGGTGACCTCGGCGTCCTTACCCTCGGCGGAGCCGCCCTTCAGCTGCGAGGTGAAGGTGGCCTCGCCGCCGGCCTCGAGGCCCTTGACGGCCTCGTCGATGCCGTCGAGGAGCTCGCCCGAGCCGATGGTGTAGGAGACGTCGGTGGCGACACCGTCCGCCAGGACCTCGCCGTCGACCTTGGCCTCGAGGTCGATGGTGACGACGTCACCCTCGGCGGCGGCGCGCTCGACGTCCTTGGTGGACGCGAAGCGGCTGCGCAGCTGCTCGACCGACTTCTCGACGTCCTCGTCCGAGACCTCGACCGCGTCGACCTCGACCTCGATGCCGGAGTAGTCCGGGATCTCGATCTCGGGGCGGACGTCCACCTCGGCGGTGAAGGCCAGCAGCTCGCCGTCCTTCAGCTCGGTGATGTCGACCTCGGGCTGGCCCAGCGGGTTCAGGTCGGCCTCGTTGACGGCCTCGGTGTAGAACTTCGGGAGGGCGTCGTTGACGGCCTCCTCCAGCACCGCACCGCGGCCGAAGCGCTGGTCGATGACCCGGGCAGGGATCTTGCCCTTGCGGAAGCCCTTCACCGTGACCTGCTGGTTGATCTTCTTGTACGCCGCGTCGAGGCTGTCCTTGAGCTCCTCGAAGGGCACCTCGACAGTGAGCCGAACCCGAGTCGGGTTCAGGGTCTCCACGGCGCTCTTCACGGTTCGGTCTCCTTGTGGCTGACTGCTTGGGGGTTCTGCCGGAACGCTGCGATTCAGCGGCCTCGACGGATTCGGCCCGGTACATCAGACACACGGGCACGCAGCTTGCATAGTAACCGCAAGCGGCAATCAGCCCACAACGCGATCTCCGTGGGGACCCTGCTGGTGGTCGGGGTGGCCGGATTCGAACCGACGACCTTCCGCTCCCAAAGCGGACGCGCTACCAAGCTGCGCCACACCCCGTCGGTGCGACACGTAGGGTACATGCCCGAAGACGCTCCGGCGCCCCCGGTTTCCCGCCGGGCGCACGCGCGCGCGGCGCCTGCGGCGACACGGCGCCCGAAAGCGGTGTGCACTCCCCCCGCGCGACCCGCTAGGATGCTGTCCGTGCCGCGGTCCCACGGACCTGCGGCGCGCGTACTGCGGGTGTAGCTCAATGGTAGAGCCCTAGTCTTCCAAACTAGCTACGCGGGTTCGATTCCCGTCACCCGCTCTCAACGGCTCAGGGCCGGGTCGAGGAAACCTCCTCGGCCCGGCCCTGACGCGTTGTCGGTGACCCTCAGAGCTTGATGCCGGCGATGGTGTCCGCGAGGGAGTTCAGGAAGCGGTTGACGTCCGGGGCGATGGAGCTGGACGCCAGGAAGAAGCCGAAGAGGACGGCGACGATCGCCGGTCCCGCCTTCATGTGCTTGCCGCGGATCAGGATCACCAGGATGATCGCCAACAGAACCACCACTGACAGCGAAATGGCCACTTCTGATCACACCTTCGGTCGTCCCCTGGCCGGCCCGGGGGTCACGCCCGTGCACACCCCCACATGGACCATCCTCCCACCAACCGGGCCCTCCTATCCGCGCCGTGACGAATCGACAACACGCCTTTCCCGCCAAGCGGACACGAACCGGGCACATTTCGGGCGCGAGGGGGAGCTCGGGGCGGGGGTCAGGGGGCGGTGATGCCGAGGAGCGAGCGGACGCGGGCGTACTTGGCGGTCAGCCGGTCACGGGTGGGCGCGTCCAGCACGGAGAGGCGTACGGGGTCCGCGTTGTGCGCGAGGTCGGCCTCCTTGACGAGGACGGCGCCGGGGGTGGCGAGGATGCGGGCCGTGTACTCCTCGACCGGTTCTCCAGGGCGCTTCGTCAGCGCCAGGACCATGTCCTTGACCTCCTGGGGGAGGGCGGCGGCCGCGAGCTGCGCGGGGCTGAGCGCGTCGTCCTCGACGGAGTCGTGCAGCCAGGCGGCGGCCTGCTGGGCCGGGCTGCCGCCGCGCAGGCGGACGCCCTCGGCCACGGCCGCGAGGTGCTCGGCGTAGGGGCGGCCGGCCTTGTCGGTCTGGCCCTCGTGCGCGGAGCGGGCCAGGGCCTCGACCTCGGCGAGGGTGAGGGAGCGGTCGGTCATGCGGTCTCCTTCGCTGCCGTGCACAGGGCTTCGGCGGTCCGGCGCACGTCGGCGGGTGTCGTACGCCAGTTGGAGAACGCGGCGCGCAGGCCGGGGGTTCCCCCGAGGACGGTGGGGGTCACGAAGACCTCGGCGGCGACGGCCTCGCGGAAGGCGGCCAGGCGTTCGGGGGTGGGGTCCTCGGCGAGGGTGAAGCAGACGACGTTGAGCCGGACGGGGGCGAGCAGCCGCAGGGCCGGGTCCCGGCCGAGGAGCTCGCCGAGGGCGCGGGCGCAGGCGGCGTCCCGTTCGACGATCTCGCGGTGGCCCTCGCGGCCGTAGGCGCGCAGGGTGAACCAGGCGGCCAGGGCCCGCAGCCGGTGGGAGTTCTCCGGGGTGAGGTGGACCAGGTCGGGGTCGGCGCCCAGGGGGCCGAGGTAGGCGGCGGCGTTGGCGAAGACGCGGGCCTGGAGGTCGCGGCGGCGGGTGAACTGGACGGCGCTGTCGTAGGGGACGTTGAGCCACTTGTGCAGGTCGACGCAGACGGAGTCGGAGGCGTCGAGGCCCGCGGTGAGGTGGGCGTGCTCCGGGGAGAGGGCCGCGAAGGCGCCGAAGGCGGCGTCGGTGTGCAGCCAGAAGTCGTGGCGGTCCTTGAGCGCGGCGACGGCCCGCAGGTCGTCGAAGTCGACGGTGTTGACGGTGCCGGCGTTGGCGACGACGACGGCCGGGCCGGGGATGTCGGCGAGGGCGCGGTCCAGGGCGGCGGGGTCGACGGCCTCGCGGCCGGGGAGGGTGGGCACCGGGACGAGGGCGGCGCGGCCGAGGCCGAGGACGGAGAGGGCCTTGGCGATGGAGGAGTGCGGGGCGCCGGACAGGACGCGGACGGGGCCGAGCGCGACGACGCCGTCCTGGGCCGGGGAGACCCCGAAGCGCTCGCCGAGCCACTCGCGGGCGATGGCGAGGCCGACGGTGTTGGACTGGGTGGCTCCGCTGACGAAGGTGCCGGTGTGGGCGGCGCCCAGCCCGAAGAGCTCGCGCAGCCAGGAGACGGTCTCGCGTTCGAGGTGCTGGCCGGCGGGGTCGAGGGAGGAGTTGGAGTTCTGGTCGTGGACGGCGGTGAGCCAGTCCCCCGCGAGGGCGGCGGGGGTGGCGCCGCCGGTGACGAAGCCGAGGTAGCGGGGGCCGGCGGAGGCCGAGAACCGGGGCTCCCAGCGGGCCCGGAAGTCGTCGAGGGCGGCGGTGGCGCCGGTGCCGTGCGCGGGGAGCGGGCGGGGCTCGGGCGGCCCGTCCTGCGGGGGCACGACGGGCCGCGCCTCCAGAGCGCCCAGGGCTTCGACGGCGGCGCGGCGGGTGGCGTCCAGGAGGGCGGGGAGGCGGGCGAGGTCGGCGGCGAGGGTGGCGTCCATGGGCGGACGGTAGCCCTGGCGGGGGCGGGGCGGACGTGCCAATCGCCACGCAGTGGCCGGGGCCGGCCGTACCGCTGCGCGCAGCCCCTCGGCTGAAGACCCCTGGGGTTCCGCCCCGGGCCGCGCGTCAAAAGGCGGCGCGGCGGATCAGGAGGAGGGCCCGGTCGTCGTTGACGTCCTTCGCGACCTTTTCGATCAGGTGCCACGCCGCGCCCTCCCACCCGGCGGCGACGTACCGGTCGGCCTCGCCCGTCAGGCGGTCGATGCCCTCGCTGATCTCGCGGTCCGCGGTCTCGACCAGGCCGTCGGTGAAGAGCATCAGGACGTCGCCGGGCCGCAGGTTGCCGCGCGCAGGTTCGAACTCCGCGCCGTCGTAGACGCCCAGGAGGGGGCCTTCGCCGGACTTCTCCTGCCAGCGGCCCGTGCCGGCGGAGAGCTGGAGGGCGGGGAGGTGGCCGGCGGAGAGGAGTTCGTAGTCGCCGGTCTCCAGGTCCAGGACGAGGTGGATGGAGGTGGCGAAGCCCTCGTCCCAGTCCTGGCGGAGGAGGTAGCCGTTGGCGGCGGGGAGGAAGTCCTGGGGCGGGAGGGCGCCGAGGAGCCCGCCGAAGGCACCGGAGAGGAGGAGGGCCCGGGAGCCGGCTTCCATGCCCTTGCCGGAGACGTCGGTGAGGACGACCTCCAGGGTGCGCCCGCCGTTGGTGCGGGCGGCGACGACGAAGTCGCCGGAGAAGGACTGGCCGCCGGCCGGCCGCAGAGCCATCTCGCGGTGCCAGGACGGTGGCAGGGCGGGGAGCTTGCTCTGCACCCGGATGCGTTCGCGCAGGTCGAACAGCATGGTGCCGCCGCGCCTCCACGGCACTCCGACGCGGCTGCGGAACTGGGCGATGATCAGGCCGAAGAAGCCGCAGGCGGCGACGACCAGGACGGTTCCGGGGGTGACCCGGGCGGGCCCCTGGGTGTACGGGCCGAGGACCAGGGCCTCGACGATCAGGGCGGTCGCGGACGCGGCGTAGAGCCCGAGCAGGCTGGCGGGCCGCAGCAGCAGCCCGCCCGCCACGATGGGCAGGACGAGGGCCGACGGCGAGAACCAGACGGGCATCAGCAGGGTGCCGCAGGCGATGGCGGGGACGGTGAGCAGCAGGCCCGCGAAGGCCAGCCAGTCGCTCGCGTCCCCGCGGAAGTAGTCGACGGCGGATTTGCGCAGGGCTGTGCGGACCCGGTGCGACAGCATGCGCGCCCGGGCCCTGAGCGTCTCCACACGTGCTCCGGCCATTGCATCGGGACCCTATCCATCATGGCCGTGTGCGCGCAGGGGTACCCCCGTACCCCTGGCCCGCGGATGCCCGAAAACAGATCGACCGGGCCGTATTGCCCTGGTAGGGATGGCCCTATGGCTCTTGATACGCGCGTATTGCAGGCTGACGAGTGGGATGTCTGGTACGACCATCTGGAACTGGCGTTCGGTGGCGTGCCGGAATCCCCTGAGGAGCGGACGCTCTACCGGTCCCTGACGGAGCTCGACCGTTCGCTGGGCGTCTGGGACGGCGGGACCTGCGTCGGCTCGGCCGGGTCGTTCGGCTTCCGGCTGTCGGTGCCGGGCGGGGCGGTTGTCCCGGCGGCGGGCGTGACGATGGTCGGTGTGGCGCCGACGCACCGCAGGCGGGGCGTGCTGACCTCGATGATGCGCCGCCAGCTGGACGACGTCCGGGCGGGTGGCGAACCGGTCGCCGTGCTGACGGCCTCGGAACCGGAGATCTACGGGCGCTTCGGCTACGGCGTGGCGGCCTACGACCTGCTGGTGGACATCGACACGACCCGCGTACGGCTGAACGCGCCGCCGGGGACGGACGAGGTGCGGCTGCGGCTCGTGGACCCGCTGAAGGCGCTGGACGACTGCGAGCGGGTGTACGCGGCGCTGGTCGCGGGCCGGCCGGGGATGCCCGCCCGGCAGCCGGGGTGGGAGCGGCAGGGGCTGCTCGACCCGGAGTCGCGCCGGGAGGGGGCGTCGCCGCTGAAGTGCGTGGTGGCGGAGGACGCGGCCGGGGTCGTCGTCGGGTACGCGCGCTACCGGGTGCGGCCGGACTGGGAGCCTGCCGGGTCGGACGGCAAGGTGCTGGTCGGCGAGGTGGACGCGGTGGACCCGGCGGCGTACGCGGCGCTGTGGCGCTACCTGTTCGAGATCGACCTGACCTGGCACGTACGGGCCTTCCGGCGGCCGGTGGACGATCCGCTGCTGCACCTGGTCAACGACGTGCGGCGGGTCCGGGCGCAGCAGCGGGACGCGCTGTACCTGCGGGTGGTGGATCTGCCGGGGGCGCTCCGGGCGCGGGGGTACGGGGCCGCGGTGGACGTGGTGATGGAGGTCGAGGACGCGTTCTGCCCGTGGAACGCGGGGCGGTGGCGGCTGACGGCCGGTGCGGACGGTTCCGGGGCGCGGTGCGTGCGCAGCGATGACGCGGCGGAGCTGGCGCTGTCCGCGCGGGAGCTGGGGTCGGTGTACCTGGGCGGGGTCACGTGGGCCTCGCTCGCGGCGGCCGGGCGCGTGCGGGAGCTGCGGCCGGGGGCCCTGCGGGAGGCCTCGCGGGCCTTCGCGGGGGATGTCGCCCCGTGGCTCCCGCACAACTTCTAGTCCGCGCCGCCGGCCGGGGGGGCGGGGCCCCCGCGGCTAACGCTGCTGGCAGGAAGGGCACCAGAAGAGGTTGCGGGCGGCCAGGTCGGCCGTGCGGACCTCCGTCGTGCAGATGTGGCACGGGAGCGTCGCGCGGCGGTAGACGTACACCTCGCCGCCGTGGTCGTCGACGCGCGGCGGGCGGCCCATGGCCTCGGGGAGGTGTTCGTCGCGGACGGTGTCGATGCGGTTGCGGCGGACGCCCTCGCGCATCAGCTCCGCCAGGTCGGCCCACATCGCGTCCCATTCGGCGCGGGTGAGGTCCTTGCCCTGGCGGTAGGGGTCGATGCCGTGCCGGAAGAGGACCTCGGCGCGGTAGACGTTGCCGACGCCCGCGATGACCTTCTGGTCCATCAGCAGGGCGGCGATGGTGGTGCGGCTGCGGGAGATGCGGGACCAGGCTCGGCCGGGGTCGTCGGCCGGGCGCAGCGGGTCCGGGCCGAGGCGGTCGTGTATCGCCTGCTTCTCGGCCGCGGTGACCAGGGCGCAGGCCGTGGGGCCGCGCAGGTCCGCGTAGTGGTCCTCGTTCAGCAGGCGCAGCCGGACCGTGTCGGTGGCCGGCGGGGCCGGGGCGGGGCCGAAGCCGAGCTTGCCGAAGAGGCCGAGGTGGATGTGGATCCAGGCGTCGCCGAGTTCCAGGAAGAGGTGTTTGCCGTGGGCCTCGGCGCTCTCCAGCTCGCGCCCGTCGAGGAGGGCCGCGCTCTCGGCGAAGCGTCCCTGGGGGCTGCTGACCCGGACCGGGCGGGCGGCGAAGCGCTCGGTGTGGTCCTGGGCGAGGCGGTGGATCGTATGGCCCTCGGGCACGCCTTGCTCCTGTTTTCCTTCGTGCAGGTGCGTGCCGCCGGACACGGGCGTCCGGCGGCACGCGGGCGGACTACTGGTCCTGCGGGTGGTGGGCCGGGATCGGGGGGAGCTCGCCGGTCTGCTCGTAGGCCGAGAGCATGTCGATGCGGCGGGTGTGGCGCTCCTCGTCGGAGTACGGGGTCGCGAGGAAGGCCTCGATGAAGCTGGTGGCCTCGTCCTGGGTGTGCATGCGGCCGCCGACGGAGATGACGTTGGCGTTGTTGTGCTCGCGGCCGAGCTTCGCGGTCTCCACGCTCCAGGCGAGGATGGCGCGGACGCCCTTGACCTTGTTGGCGGCGATCTGCTCGCCGTTGCCGGAGCCGCCGATCACGATGCCGAGGCTGTCGGCGTCCGCGGCGGTCTTCTCCGCGGCGCGCAGGCAGAACGGCGGGTAGTCGTCCACCGCGTCGTAGATGTGGGGCCCGCAGTCGACGGGCTCGTGGCCGTTGTTCTTGAGCCAGTCCACGAGGTGGTTCTTGAGCTCAAAACCGGCATGGTCGGATCCGAGATACACGCGCATGGGTCGAGTGTGGCATGCGTGACCTCAAGGGAGGGCGGAGGGGTGTCGCATAAATCACTTCTAAACCTCAAGTAAACCCAAAGAACGCAGACGGGAGGGGTCGGGACCTTGGTCCCGGGATGGGGGCCTTGGGTAACCATCGGAAGAAGGTCTTCCGTCCTGGCCGGAAATCGGGTTTGAATGCCGGAACTCTCCACCCGAGAACCAAAGGATTCGTCCATGAGCACGACGACGACCCTTCAGAAGGCAGGCGGACCCACCGGCGAACCCGGTTCCGCACAGCCCTCCGACGGTCTCAAGGCCGGTCTCAAGAACCGCCACCTTTCCATGATCGCCATCGGCGGCGTCATCGGCGCCGGCCTGTTCGTCGGCTCCGGCGGCGGTATCGCCAAGGCCGGCCCCGCCATCCTGATCTCGTACCTGCTCGTCGGCGCGATGGTCGTCTTCGTGATGCGGATGCTCGGCGAGATGGCCGCCGCCAGCCCGAACTCGGGCTCCTTCTCCGCGTACGCCGACCGGGCGCTCGGCCGCTGGGCCGGGTTCTCCATCGGCTGGCTCTACTGGTTCTTCTGGGTCGTCGTGCTCGCCGTCGAGGCGACCGCCGGCGCGAAGATCCTCGAGGGCTGGATACCGGCCGTCCCGCAGTGGGCCTGGGCCCTCATCGTGATGGTGGTCCTGACGGCCACCAACCTCGGCTCCGTCGCCTCCTACGGCGAGTTCGAGTTCTGGTTCGCGGGCATCAAGGTCGTCGCCATCGGCGCCTTCGTGATCGTCGGCATGCTCGCCGTCTTCGGCGTGCTGCCGGGCTCGGACAACCCGGGCGCGGGCTTCGCCCACCTCACCGACGCCGGCGGCTTCATGCCGGGCGGCTGGGGCTCGGTCCTCACCGGTGTGCTGATGGTCGTCTTCTCCTTCATGGGCAGCGAGATCGTCACCCTGGCGGCCGGCGAGTCCGAGGACCCGCGCCGCGCGGTCACCAAGGCCACCAACTCGGTGATCTGGCGCATCGGCGTCTTCTACCTGGGTTCGATCTTCGTCGTCCTCACCCTGCTGCCGTGGAACGACAAGTCGATCGTCGAGAAGGGCTCGTACGTCGCCGCCCTGGACTCGATCGGCATCGCGCACGCCGGCCAGATCATGAACGTGATCGTCCTGACGGCCGTGCTGTCCTGCCTGAACTCGGGCCTCTACACCGCTTCCCGCATGGCGTTCTCGCTGGGCGAGCGCGGTGACGCGCCCAAGGCGTTCGCCAAGACCAGCAAGAACGGCGTGCCCACGGTCGCCATCCTCGGCTCGGTGGTCTTCGGCTTCATCGCCGTCTACTTCAACTACACGTCCCCGGACACGGTGTTCAACTTCCTGCTGAACTCCTCGGGTGCCATCGCGCTCTTCGTGTGGCTGGTCATCTGCCTGACCCAGCTGCGGATGCGCGGGATCCTGATGCGCGAGGCGCCGGAGAAGGTCACCGTCAGGATGTGGCTCTTCCCGTACCTGACGTGGGCCACCGCCGCGATGATCACCTTCGTCCTCGGCTACATGGTCTACGACAAGGACAACCGCGAGACGGTGCTGTACTCCCTGCTCGTCGCGGCCGTCGTGATCGCGATCGGCGTGGTGCGCAACGCCCGCCGCAAGGGCGAGCTCGCGGTCGAGGCCACGGCCGACGCCGTGGCCGACGCGGTCTGACCGGACCCCCGCACACCGCAGCAGCCCCGGACCGCCCGCACGCGGTCCGGGGCTGCTGCGCAGGCGCCGGCAGAAGGGCCGTACGGGTCAGCCGCGGCGGCCGGCCAGCTTCCAGGCGGCCGGCAGGGCGCCCATGGCCAGCGCGGCCTTGAGGGCGTCGCCGATCAGGAACGGGGTCAGGCCCGCCGCGAGGGCCGCGGTGAGCGACATCCCGGTGGCGGCCATCAGGTACGGCACGCCCACCGCGTAGATCACGGCCGAGCCCAGCACCATCGTGCCCGCCGTGCGCAGCACCGAGCGGTCGGCGCCGCGCCGCGCGAGGGCGCCCACGACGGTGGCGGCCAGCAGCATGCCGAGGACGTAGCCGAAGGAGGCGCCGCCGGCGCCGGAGGTGCCGCCCGCGAACCAGGGCAGGCCGGCCGCGCCCAGGGCGGCGTACAGGCCGAGCGCCAGGAAGCCGCGGCGGGCGCCGAAGGCGGTGCCCACGAGCAGGGCGGCGAAGGTCTGGCCGGTGACCGGAACGGGAGAGCCGGGAACGGGTACGGAGATCTGAGCGGCCAGACCGGTGAGCGCGGCTCCGCCGACGACGAGCGCGATGTCGCGGACGCGGCTCGCGGGCAGCAGGTCGGCGAGGACAGCGCCGGGCCGGAAGGAGACGGAAGCAGTGCTCATGAGGGGCTCCGCGGGGTGGTGATCGACAGGACACCGTGACGCTAGTGCGCGCCGCCGCGCCGCCCCACCGTCGGCCGGGACAAAGGCATACTGTCCGGTTTGGTGGGGACCACACAAAGCCCGCGCCTTACACCCGATGTGAAGTGATCCCCATCACGGGGAACATCCGGCGACACTTCCTTTTTGCTCCCACGGGCGCCCTCCGGCAAGACTGTAGGGTCCCGCCAATCCCTTGCGCAGCCCACAGCGCCGCTTGGCCGACCGAGAGTACGAGCACCTCCTCATGCGCGACCAACTGCCCGAACCGTCCGTCACCGAGGGCCAGCTGCCCCCGGAACCCCTGAGCCACAGTCTCAAGCAGCGCCACCTGACCATGCTGGGCCTCGGCGGCGTGATCGGCGCCGGGCTCTTCGTCGGCTCCGGCGCCGGCATCGGCATCGCCGGCCCCGCGATCATCTGCTCGTACCTGCTCGCGGGCGCGCTCGCGATGCTGGTGATGCGGGCCCTCGGCGAGATGTCGGCGGCGATGCCCGCCTCCGGCTCCTTCTCGGTCTACGCGGAGAAGGCCCTGGGGCGCTGGGCCGGCTTCTCGGCGGGCTGGCTGTACTGGTTCCTGCTGGTCGTGGTGCTCGCCGTGGAGGCGACCGGGGCCGCGAAGATCGCCCACGGCTGGCTGCCGTCGGTGGACCAGTGGGTGTGGGTGCTGCTGTTCATGGTGGTCTTCACCCTCAGCAACCTCGCCGCCGTGCGGAACTTCGGCGAGTTCGAGTTCTGGTTCGCCGCGCTGAAGGTCGGCGCGATCGTGCTGTTCCTGGTCCTGGGCACCCTGGCGGTCTTCGGCCTGCTGCCGGACACCGAGCCGGTGGGCCTGGCCAACCTGAGCGGGCAGGGCGGGTTCTTCCCGAAGGGGATGGGCGGGGTCGTCGCGGGCATGCTCGCGGTCGTCTTCGCCTTCGGCGGCCTGGAGGTCGTCACCATCGCGGCCGCCGAGTCCGACGACCCGGCCCGGTCGGTGTCGCGGGCGGTGCGCAGCGCGGTGTGGCGCATCCTCTTCTTCTACGTCGGCTCGATGCTGGTGATCGTGACCCTCCTGCCTTGGGACTCGCTCAAGCCCGGGGAGAGCCCGTACGTAGCCGTGCTCGACTCGATCGGGATCCCGGCGGCCGGGCAGATCATGAACATCGTGGTGTTCGTGGCGCTGCTGTCGGCGCTGAACGCGAACCTGTACGGCTCCTCGCGCATGGTCTTCTCGCTGGCCGAACGGGGTGAGGCGCCCAAGGCGCTGCTGAAGGTCTCGGGCGGCGGGGTGCCGCGGCGGGCGGTGCTGGCTTCCGTGGTCTTCGGGTTCGCGTCGGTGGTGCTGAACCTGCTGTGGCCGGACACGGTCTTCCTCTACATGCTCAACGCGGTCGGCGCGGTGCTGCTGTTCGTGTGGGCGCTGATCGCGGTCTCGCAGCTGCGGCTGCGGCCCCGGCTGGAACGGGAGATGCCGGAGCGGCTGACGCTGCCGATGTGGGCGTTCCCGTACCTGACGTGGGCGGCGCTGCTGGGGATGGCGGCGGTGCTGGTGCTGATGCTCTTCGACGACTCGGCGCGGCCGCAGCTGCTGTGGTCCTCGGGCGCGGCGGCGGTGGTGCTGCTGGTGGCCGCGTACCGGGAGGTGCGGGCGCGCCGGGGCTGAGGCCCCGTCAGTGACGTGTGGACGCCGAGCGGCCCGGGACGTGTGTCCCGGGCCGCTTTCCTTCTGTGCGGGGCGCGGTCACGGCGCGTGAGCCGAGTGTCCGGATGCTGAACAGCAGACGTCCGATAAACGGACGGTCGGCAGACTGGGCCCATGAGTCAGAGCACCATCACGCCCCCCGAACTGCGGCCGTCCGCGCCCGGATCCCCCCTCGGCACCGGCCTCAAGCAGCGCCACCTCTCGATGATCGCCCTCGGCGGGGTCATCGGCGCCGGCCTCTTCGTCGGCTCGGGCGCCGGCATCGCGGCCGCGGGGCCCTCGATCGTGCTCGCGTACGCGGTCTCCGGTCTGCTGGTGATGTTCGTGATGCGGATGCTCGGCGAGATGTCGGCGGCCAACCCCGCGTCGGGTTCCTTCTCGGTGCACGCCGAGCGGGCGATCGGCCCCTGGGCCGGGTTCACGGCGGGCTGGATGTTCTGGACCCTGCTGTGCGTGGGCGTGGCCATCGAGGCCATCGGTGCCGCGCACATCATGACGGGCTGGTTCCCGGGCACCCCGTCGTGGCTGTGGGTGCTGGTGTTCATGGCGCTGTTCTGCGGCAGCAACCTGGGCGCGGTGCGCAACTTCGGCGAGTTCGAGTTCTGGTTCGCCGCCCTGAAGATCGGCGCGATCGGGCTGTTCCTGGGCCTGGGCGTGCTGGCCGTCCTGGGCCTGCTGCCCGGGACCTCCTCCCCCGGCGCCGCCAACCTGGTGCACGACGGCGGGTTCCTCCCCAACGGCGTGGACGGGCTGCTCGTCGGCGTGCTGGCCTCGGTCGTCGCGTACGGCGGCCTGGAGACTGTGACCATCGCCGCCGCGGAGTCGGACGACCCGGTGCGGGGCGTGGCCAGGGCGGTGCGGACCACCATGTGGCGGATCGCGATCGTCTACGTCGGCTCGATGCTGGTGATCGTCACCCTGCTGCCCTGGAACGACCCGGCGGTCAGCGGCCACGGTCCGTACGCCGCGACCCTGGACCACCTGGGCATCCCGGCGGCCGGCCAGATCATGAACGGGGTCATCCTGGCCGCCCTGCTGTCGGCGATGAACGCCAACATCTACGGCTCCTCGCGCATGGCCCACTCGCTGGTCTCCCGGGGCCAGGGGCCCAAGGCGCTGGCCAAGGTCTCGGGCGGGGTGCCGCGCCGGGCGGTGCTGGCCTCCAGCGGGTTCGGGTTCGTCACGGTCCTGCTGTCGTACTGGTACCCGGACACCCTGTTCGCCTGGCTGCTGAACATGGTCGGCGGGGTCATCCTCGTCGTCTGGGGCTTCATCGCCGTCTCGCAGTTCGTGCTGCGCCGGCGGCTGGAGCGGGAGGCGCCCGGGAAGCTGACCGTGCGGATGTGGTGCTTCCCGTACCTGACGTGGCTGGCGCTGGCCGGGGTCGCCGGGGTGCTGGTGCTGATGGCCGTCGGCGAGGACACCCGGACGCAGGTGCTGTTCACCGGCGGGCTCGCGGCGGCGCTGGCGGCGACCGGGTACCTGATGCAGCGCCGGGCGGCGGCCCGGACCTGACGGCCCGGCGGCTCCCCGGCCCCTTTTGAGGCGGATCCCGTGTGCGACACGGGATCCGCCTCTCTTCGTACCCAGGCAACCCTTATGTGTGAGCGGGAACAGATACTGCTAGCGTGCAGTTGCGCATTAGTTGCAATAAGCGATTGGCACGCTGAGGGGACCGGACACACGCATGGCCATCTACACGCTTCCTGAGCTTCCTTACGACTACGCGGCGCTCGAGCCGGTGATCAACCCGCAGATCATCGAGCTGCACCACGACAAGCACCACGCGGCCTACGTCACGGGCGCCAACACCACGCTGGAACAGCTGGCGGAGGCACGCGACAAGGAGAACTGGGGCGCGCTCAACGGGCTGGAGAAGAACCTGGCGTTCCACCTCTCCGGCCACATCCTGCACAGCATTTACTGGAACAACATGGCGAGCCCGAAGACCGGTGAGGGCGGCGGCGAGCCGACCGCGGCCGACGGGGTGGGCGACCTCGCGGACGCGATCACCGAATCCTTCGGCTCCTTCGAGAAGTTCAAGAAGCAGCTGACCTTCGCGTCCTCCGCGACGCAGGGCTCCGGCTGGGGCGTGCTGGCGTACGAGCCCGTCAGCGGGCGCCTGGTCGTCGAGCAGGTCTACGACCACCAGGGCAACGTGGGCGTGGCGAGCACGCCGATCCTGGTCTTCGACGCCTGGGAGCACGCCTTCTACCTGCAGTACAAGAACCAGAAGGTGGACTTCATCGAGGCCATGTGGAACGTCGTCAACTGGCAGGACGTGGCCAGGCGCTACGCCGACGCCAAGGCGAACACCCCGCTGCTGATCCCCGTCAAGGGCTGACCGGCACCCCGTAGACCGCCCGCCTCGTGATCGTCTTCTCAGCCTTCGCGTGCGGGCGTGCAGAGCGGAAGACCCCCGTGAGGACGTGACTCACGGGGGTCTTCCGTCTGTACCGGGGGGGTGCGACTACTCGAAGCTGGGGCCCTTGGTGCGGGTGCGCTTGATCTCGTAGAAACCCGGGGTCGAGGCGACCAGCAGCGTGCCGTCCCACAGGCGGGCGGCGGCCTCGCCGCGCGGGGCCGGGGTGACGACGGGACCGAAGAAGGCGACCTCCTCGCCGTCGGCGCCGGGCACGGAGATCACCGGGGTGCCGACCTCCTGGCCGACGCGCTCGATGCCGTCGTTGTGGGAGTCGCGCAGCACCTGGTCGTACTCGTCGGAGTCGGCGTAGGCGAGCAGCTCGGCCGGCAGGCCGACCTCCTCCAGGGCGTCGGCGATGACCTCGCGGGTCGCTCCGCGGTCCTCGTTGTGGATCTTCGTGCCGAGAGCCGTGTACAGCTTGCCGGTGATCTCCTCGCCGAACTTCTGCTGGGCGGCGATCACCACGCGCACCGGGGCCCAGCCCTTGGGGCCGAGGAGCTCGCGGTAGCGCTCGGGCAGCTCGTCGAGCTTGTCCTCGTTGAGCACGGCCAGGCTCATCACGTGCCAGCGGACCTCGACGTCACGGACCTTCTCGACCTCGAGCATCCACCGGGAGGTCATCCAGGCCCAGGGGCAGAGCGGGTCGAACCAGAAGTCGACCGGGGTCTTCTCGCGCACCTGGGTGTCGGTCATGTCTCTCCTCGGGTCACATGGGGCGTCTGTGCTCAGGTTCCTCCTGGCCAACCGGGCCGCAGCCGCACGCATTCCCTCCGTGGGAGGATTCGGCCGAAGAAGCGATCACGCACGAAGGAGTGCCACGTGCCCGGTGAGAATCTGTCCCGCGACGAAGCCCGCGCGCGGGCCGAGCTGCTGTCCGTCGACGGGTACGAGGTGGTCCTCGACCTGAGGTCCGCGGTGGACGAGGCCGAACCGGCCGAGGGCCCCCGGACGTTCCGCTCGGTGACGACCGTGCGCTTCCGCGCCGCGGTCCCGGGCGCCTCCTCGTTCGCCGACCTGATCGCCCCGTCCGTGAACGCGGTCACCCTCAACGGCCGCGCCCTGGACCCGGCCGCCGTCTTCGACGGGGCGCGCATCGCCCTGGACGGCCTGGCCGCCGAGAACGTCCTGGTGGTCGACGCGAACTGCGCGTACAGCCGCACCGGCGAGGGCATGCACCGCTTCGTCGACCCGGAGGACGGCGAGGTCTACCTCTACACCCAGTACGAGCCGGCGGACGCGCGGCGGGTGTACGCGAACTTCGAACAGCCCGACCTGAAGGCCCCCTACCGCTTCGAGGTGACCGCTCCCGAGGGGTGGACGGTCTGGAGCAACGGCGCGGAGGAGTCGCGCGAGGGAGGGGTGTGGCGCTTCGCGGAGACCGCGCCGATCTCCACGTACATCACCTGCGTGGTGGCGGGCCCGTACCACTACGTCACGGACACCTACACGCGCGGGGACCTGACGATCCCGCTGGGCGCGATGTGCCGCAAGGGGCTGGCGAGGCACTTCGACGCGGACGACGTCTTCCTCGTCACCAAACAGGGCTTCGACCTCTTCCACGAGATCTTCGACTACCCCTACCCCTTCGGGAAGTACGACCAGGCCTTCGTGCCCGAGTACAACCTGGGCGCCATGGAGAACCCGGGCATGGTGACCTTCCGCGAGGAGTACATCTTCCGCGGCAAGGTGACGCAGGCCTCGTACGAGCGGCGCGCCAACGTCATCCTGCACGAGATGGCGCACATGTGGTTCGGCGACCTGGTCACCATGAAGTGGTGGGACGACCTGTGGCTGAAGGAGTCCTTCGCCGACTTCATGGGCTCCTTCGGGCTGGTCGAGGCCACCCGCTTCGACCAGGCCTGGGTCACCTTCGCCAACAACCGCAAGGCGTGGGCCTACCGGGCCGACCAGCTGCCGTCCACCCACCCGATCACGGCCGACATCCGTGACCTGGAGGACGCCAAGCTGAACTTCGACGGGATCACCTACGCCAAGGGCGCGGCCGTGCTCAAGCAGCTCGTCGCGTACGTGG
This sequence comes from Streptomyces sp. 3211.6, assembly GCF_003634815.1. NCBI lineage: Bacteria > Bacillati > Actinomycetota > Actinomycetes > Kitasatosporales > Streptomycetaceae > Streptomyces > Streptomyces sp. 3211.6. The sequence continues at coordinate 2,956,515 of NZ_RBXC01000001.1, forward strand.
GCCGGGAGGCGTTCCTGGACGGCGCGCGGCGCTACTTCAAGGCGCACGCGTACGGCAACACCACCCTGGACGACCTGCTGTCGGTACTCGGCGAGGTCTCCGGGCGGGACATGGCCGAGTGGTCGCGGGCCTGGCTGCAGACGGCGGGCGTCAACGCGCTGACCCCGCAGGTCACCACGGACGCGGCCGGCCGGCTGACCGAGCTGGCCGTGGTGCAGGAGGGCGACGAGCTGCGCCCCCACCGGGTGGCGGTGGGCCTGTACCGGCTGGAGGCCGACGGCTCGCTGGTGCGCTACGCGCGGGCCGAGGCCGACGTGGCGGGCGTGCGCACGGTGGTCGGGGAGCTGGCCGGGCTGGAGCGGCCCGACCTGGTCCTGGTCAACGACGACGACCTCACGTACTGCAAGATCCGCTTCGACGAGGCCTCGCTGGCCACGCTCCGCGGCCACCTGGGCGACCTCACCGACCCGCTGGCCCGCGCCCTGTGCTGGTCGGCGCTGTGGAACCTGACGCGGGACGCGCTGATGCCGGCCCGGGACTTCCTGTCGCTGGTGCTGGCCCACGCCGGCCGCGAGAGCGACGTCGGCGTGCTCCAGCAGCTGCACGCGCAGGCCCTGAGCGCGGTCACCCACTACGCGGCGCCCGACTGGCGCGAGCAGGGCGGCCGGGAGCTCGCGGCGGGCGCGCTGCACGAACTGCGGCTGGCCGAGCCGGGCTCCGAGCACCAGCTGACCTGGGCCCGCTTCTTCGCGGCGAGCGCGGTCAGCGAGGGCGACTTCCAGCTGCTGCTGGGGCTGCTGGAGGGTTCGGCGCGGATCGACGGGCTGGAGGTCGACCAGGAGCTGCGCTGGGACTTCCTGCTGCCGCTGGCCGCGCACGGTGTGGTGGACGAGTCGGTGCTCGCGGCCGAGCTGGTCCGCGACGACACCGCCTCGGGCAAGCGGCACCAGGTGCGCTGCCTGGCCGCGCGGCCCTCGGCGGCGGTCAAGGACCAGGCGTGGGCGGTGGTGGTCGAGTCGGACGTGCTGTCGAACGCGCTGGTCGAGGCGACCATCAGCGGAATGCAGCAGTCCTCGCAGCGGGAACTGCTCGCGCCGTACGCGGCACGGTACTTCGAGGTGATCGAGCGGGTCTGGGCGGAGCGGTCGATCCAGATCGGCATCGACGTGGTGAAGGGGCTGTACCCGATGCTCCAGGACTCGCAGGCCACCGTCGAGGCGACGGACGCCTGGCTGGCGGCCCGCCCCGACGCGGCCCCCGCGCTGCGCCGCCTGGTCCTGGAGTCCCGCGACGACCTGGCCCGGGCCCTGCGGGCCCAGTCCCGCGACGCGTAGCCCCGGGGCTGCCGCTGCGCGGGGCTGCTCCCCGCCCCGCGCAGCGGCGCCCGCGCCCGGCAGCGCCATCGGCAGTCGAACGCGCGTACTTTAGCCCCATCTTGTCCGGATTTGTCGACGAGTGTGTAACAGGCGTTAGCAAGGCCATGGCCTGAGGGAATCACCGCGTCATGAACCAGAACGCACCCCTCCCCCTCGCCCACCTCACCGCCAGCCGCCCCCGCGTGCTGACCCTCGCCCAGCTGCGCGAGCACGGCGTCAGTGCCGCCGAGGCCGCCGGACGGCCGTGGCAGCAGGTGCTGCCCGGGGTGTTCCTGCTGCACGCCGGCCCCGCGACGAGCGAGGAGCGCCTGCACGCCGCCCTCCTGTACGCGGGCAAGCGCGGCAACGGCGAGGCCATGATCACCGGGCTGGCCGCACTCGCGCTCTACCGGTTCTCCTCCACCCCCGCCCTGCTCTCCCTCTCGCACATCGACGTCCTGGTCCCGAACACCCGCCGCCTGCGCTCCACCGGCGACGTGCGCATCGTGCGCTCCCACACCCCGCCCCGCCCGCTGGAGGTGACCGGGGTGCCGGTGGCGCCGGTGGCGCGGGCCGTCGCCGACGCCGTCGCCCAGCTGGACGACGCCACCGCGGTGCGCCGCATCCTCAGCGAGGCCGTCCGCGCCGGACACTGCGAACCGGCCGCCGTGGTGCGGGAGCTGACGGTGGCCCGGCTGCTGAACCGGCCACACGTGATCGACGCCGTGGAGTCCCTGCTGGCCGAGGGCCGGGCCCTCGCCGAGGACCGGCTGTACCAGCTCGTACGGGGCTACGAGCTCCCCGAGCCGGTCTGGAACGTGGACCTGCGGCTGCCCGGCGGCCCGCACCTGGGCGGGGTGGACGCGTACTGGCCCGAGCAGGCGGTGGCCATCGAGATCGACACCCGGGCCCCGCGCCAGGGGGAGGACGAGGACTTCGCCGAGGCGGTGCGCAAGCGGGAGACCCTGGAGCGGCTCGGCGTGACCGTCCTCTACCTGACCCCGCGCAAGCTGCGCGACTGGCCCGAGCAGCAGGCCGCGGTCGTCCGGACCGCCCTGACGGCGTCCTGCGACCGCGAACCCGCCGCCTACCTGGTGGTACTGCCCCGGTGAGGGCCGCCCGGGAGGCTCGGGGCGCCCGGGCGGGCGGGGACGGCCGGGTTCGCCGGGGAGTACTCCGGCGCGCTCCAGCGCAGCCGCCCCGGATGCAGGCTCTGCACCACCGCCTCCACCCGGAACCGGACGCAGCGGTCCCCGTCGGCACCGAACTCGGTCCGGGCCCGCCCGCTCAGCTGGAGCAGCCCGCCGCCCTCCCAGTCGGGGAAGAGCAGTCCGGCCCGCTCGTCCAGGGCGAGGTTGCCCAGGGTCAGGAACATCGCGTTGCCCGGATAGTCCGGCCAGCTCAGTTCGGTGGGCGAAAGCACCTCCACGAAGCCCGGCATCCCGCCCCGGTGGCTCGCGTCGGCCCCTCCCGGGTCCGCGGTGGTGGCGATGAAGAAGGTGTCGGCGGCGCGGACGGCCCGCTCCTGGTCCGGGGTGAGCCCCGCGGAGCGCCGTACGATGCCGGGGCCCTCGGCCACCAGCTCCAGCGGCTGCCGCTTCTGCAGGTACTTCGGGCAGTTGGAGAAGACCTCCTCGGCCGCCACCGCGAAGCCGCCGGGCGTCACGGCGAGGGTGCCGTTGAGCCGCATCCGGCGCCGGGTGCGCGGGTCGAGGGCGATGGTGGCGACCCGGGTGCCGTCGGCGGCCAGTGCGCCGGCGAGGGGGTCCCCGTGCGGCAGGCCGCCGCGGACCGCGACCCGGTCCGGCCCGGTGGCCCGGACGAAGCCCGGCGGGCCGGTGAGCAGCGAGGCCCACAGCCGCCCCACGCCGTCGGCGGCGCCGACGACCAGGTGGGGCTGGAGGGCGAGGAAGGCGGCCGCCACGTCCCGGATGCCCGGGCCGATGGAGCGCCCGACGTGCTCGGCGAGCGCGCGGACGCCGACCCGTTCCTGGATGGCCAGGGATCCCTGGTGGTACCGGTCCATGACGGCCCTCACTTCCCGAGTGTCTAGAAGAAACCGCAGGTGGGAGCGGACTCGACGGGGGCGGGAGCGCCCTCGGCGCCGGTCGGCACGGAGATCTCCAGGCGGGTGCCGTCCGGGTCGTGGAAGAAGATCCCGCCCGAGGCCGCGCCCTCCCGGTGGGCGACGACGCCCTCGTAGGCGAAGTCGACGCCCAGGCCGCGCAGCCGCTCCTCGTACGCCCGGACCTCCTCGATCGCTCCGGCGGAGAAGGCGAGGTGGTGCAGTCCGGCCGCCCGCGGGGCGTACGGGTCCTGCGCCTGCTGCCAGAGGGTGAGGACGAGCTCGCCGTCCCGGCCCAGGAAGGCGAAGCGGCGCCCGTCCTCCTTGCCCTCGCCGAGCAGGTCGAAGCCCAGGGCGTCGCGGTAGAAGGCGAGCGAGCGCCCCAGGTCGGTGACGTTGAGGCCCACGTGCCCGGTGCGGAGGGTGCCGACGGCGGTGGTGGTGGTCATGAGGGTTCCCTTCCCAAGGATGTCCGGTGTTCTCCGGCTCTCTAACCTTCTAAATTGAGATTAGAGGTTAGGGACCGGGCCGTCAACCGGTCACGTACCCTTGAAGGGTTAGCGGCGCGAGGAGGCGGACATGACGGCACCACCGACGACGGACCCCCGCCCGCTCACCGGGGAGCCGCTGTCCCTCGACCTGATCAACACGCGCTGGATGCCGGAGGGCAAGCTCACCGACCTCTTCGCCGGCGCCTTCGGGCTGAGCCGGCTCGAAGGGCTGGGCCTCTGGCTCCAGAGCACGGGCCTGGCCGCCCGCTTCCGCGCCGACAAGTCGACCCTGGTCCACCTGCTGACCGCGCGCGAGGCGCTGGCCCGCGCCGTCGCGGACCCGGCCGACGCCGGCGCCCGCGAACTGGTCGACGCCGTACTGGAGCACGGCCGCATCCGGGCCACCCTCACCGCCGAAGGCCCAGGCGAGCGGGCCGAGTTCGACGACCCGGCCTGGGGGCCGGCCTGGACCGCGGCCCGCGACTACCTGACCCTGCTGGAGTCGGCTCCGGACCGGATCCGCAAGTGCGCCTCGGAGACGTGCGTGCTGCACTTCCACGACACCTCGCGCAACGGCACCCGGCGCTGGTGCTCGATGGCCGTCTGCGGCAACCGCGCCAAGGCCTCGCGCCACTACGCGCGCACGCGCGAGCGCTGAACGGTCGGAATCTGTCACACCTGGGGTGAGGGCAGCCCCCGAAACACTGCCGCCACAAGGCCTGTAAGTCGATAAATCCACTCCCTCACCGATGCAAGTCGCCCCGGCTTGCCCCGGCATGTTCCCGATGGCGGGAACTCCACCCTGGCGGGTGTCCGCCATGACAGGTCTCGGTCAATGACAGCTCTCCCCAAACAGCTGTCACTTGCGCAAAGCTGACCGGTCATCCGGCACCGAAATCCGGACCGTATCGATCTCTAGCCAGGGATGCTGATGACCCTCGAATCCCCCAGCTCCACCGGGGCCATACCCGGCGCCCGGCGCGCGGCCCGCGTCGCGGCGGCCGCGGGCCTGGTGGCCGCGCTCTGCGCCACCGGCGCCGTACCCGCCTTCGCGGCGGCCGGTGACAACCCGTCGGCCCCGGCGCCGGCCAAGTCGGCCGACCAGAAGCTCGGTTCGGCGGACGCCGAACTGCTCCAGGAGGCCAAGGCCAAGGGTGACGCGACCGTCACCGTCATGGTCGCGACCGCGCCGGGCCAGACCAAGCAGGTCGCCGACCAGCTCGACGCCGTCCAGGGCGCTTCGGTGGGCCAGACGTACGACAAGCTCGGCTACGTCCGCGCCACCCTCCCGACCGACAAGGCGGAGGCGGCGCTGAAGGCGGCCGCCAAGCTGGAGTCGGTGCACGGCTTGGACCTCAAGCAGGAGATCCAGCTGCCGGACCCGCGCCCGGACTCGGGCAAGGACGGCTCGGGCAGCAAGACCGCCGCCGAGACCTACCCCGGTCCGGACAAGAACACCCCGGCGAAGAACCCGTACAACCCGTCCTTCGAGACCGGCGCGGTGGACTTCGTCCAGAAGAACCCGCAGGCCGACGGCCGCGGCGTCACCATCGGCATCCTGGACTCGGGCGTCGACATCGCCCACCCGGCGCTGCAGAAGACCACCACCGGCGAGCGCAAGATCGTCGACTGGGTCACCGCGACCGACCCGATCCTGGACAACGACGCCACCTGGCGCCCCCAGATCACCCCGGTCACCTCCACCGGCGGTTCCTTCACCGCGGGCGGCCAGAGCTGGAAGGCCCCCGAGGGCACCTTCCAGTGGAGCCGCTTCAGCGAGTCGATCACCGCCACCGGTGACATGAAGGGCGACGTCAACCGGGACGGCGACACCACCGACAAGTTCGGCATGCTGTACGACCCGGTCGCCGGCACCGTCCGCGTGGACACCGACCAGGACGGCGACTTCACCAACAACGAGCCGATGAAGCCGTACAAGGACGGCTACCAGATCGGCTACTTCGGCACGGACAACCCGGCCACCGACGTCGCCGAGCGGATCCCCTTCGTGATCCAGATCCGCAAGGACGTTCCGATGGACCCGCTGGGCGGGGACTGGGTCGGCAAGAAGGCCGACTTCGTCAACATCGGCATCATCGAGTCCGAGCACGGCACGCACGTCGCCGGCATCACCGCCGCCAACAGCCTCTTCGGCGGCAAGATGAACGGCGAGGCGCCCGGCGCGAAGATCGTCTCCTCGCGCGCCTGCTCCTGGTCCGGCGGCTGCACCAACATCGCGCTGACCGAGGGCATGATCGACCTCGTCGTCAACCGCGGCGTCGACATCGTCAACATGTCGATCGGTGGTCTCCCGGCGCTGAACGACGGCAACAACGCCCGTTCCGAGCTGTACAAGAACCTCATCGACACCTACGGCGTCCAGCTCGTCATCTCGGCGGGCAACGAGGGCCCCGGCGTCAACACCATCGGCGACCCCGGTCTGGCCGACAAGGTCGTCTCGGTCGGTGCCGCGGTCTCCAAGGAGACCTGGGCCGCCAACTACGGCTCCGGCGTGACCACGAAGTACAACATGTTCCCCTTCTCCTCGCGCGGTCCGCGTGAGGACGGCGGGTTCACGCCGACCATCACCGCCCCCGGCGCGGCCATCAACACCACCCAGACCTGGCTGCCCGGCAGCCCGGTCAAGGAGGCGGGCTACAGCCTGCCGGCCGGCTACTCGATGCTCCAGGGCACCTCGATGTCCTCGCCGCAGGCGGCGGGCGCCAGCGCCCTGCTGATCTCGGCCGCCAAGCAGGCGAAGATCGCGCTGCCCCCGGCCAACCTGCGCGTGGCGCTGACCAGCACCGCCAAGAAGATCGACGGTGTCCCGGCGCACGCCCAGGGCGCGGGCCTCATCGACATCAACAAGGCGTGGGAGTCGATCCAGCGCGGCGCCAAGGCCAACGAGTTCACGGTCAAGGCCCCGGTCGACACCGCCCTCGACCAGTTCCTGAAGACCCCGGGCTTCGGCACCGGCCTCTACGACCGCGAGGGCGGCCTGAAGGTCGGCCAGAAGAAGGTCTACGACGTCGTCGTCACCCGCACCACCGGCCCGAAGTACGGCACCCGCCACAACATCAGCTGGCGCAACAACGACGGCACCTTCAAGGTCGTCGGCGGTGGCGGCTACGACTACGTCACCCTGCCGCTGAACAAGCCCGTCACCATCAAGGTCGAGGCCAACGTCAAGTCGGCCGGCGTCCACAGCGGCATCCTGCAGCTCGACGACCCGACCACCGAGGGCATCGACAAGCAGATCCTGGCCACGGTCGTCGCCTCCACCCCGCTGGCGCAGCCGTCGTTCGCGCTCTCGGACACCTCCTCCGTGCAGCGCAACAGCCACAAGTCGTACTTCGTGACGGTCCCGCAGGGCGCCAAGACCCTCGAGGTCGCGCTCGGCGGTCTCGCCGAGGGCAGCCAGACGCGCTTCATCTCGATCCACCCGTACGGCACGGGCGTCGAGGACAGCGCCACCACCCAGTGCTACCCGAACTACAACAACCCGGCCAACAAGTGCCGCCCCGACCTGCGCTCCTACGACAACCCGCAGCCGGGCGTCTGGGAGATCGAGGTCGAGTCGCGCCGTACGTCGCCGCTGCTGGACAACCCGTTCAAGCTGGACGTCTCCGTCCTCGGCGCGGGCTTCGACCCGGCGGTCAAGGTCCTCCCCGAGGTCAAGCAGGGCACCCCGGCCCCGGTCCAGTGGACCGTGAAGAACACCGGCGCGGCCATCTCCGGCGGCAAGCTCCAGGGCAGCCCGCTCGGCTCGGCGAAGGTCGACAAGCCGACCATCGCCGCCGGCGAGACCAAGACCACCGAGGTCACCGTCGGTGAGGGCGTCTCCCGTCTGGACGTGGCCATCAACCACACCTCCGACGCCGCCGCCGACCTCGACCTCGAGGTCTACAAGGACGGCGTGAAGGTCGCCTCCTCGGCCGACGGCGACTCCGACGAGTCCGTGAGCCTCGACAAGCCCGCCGCCGGTACCTACACCATCAAGGTGATCGGCTACGCGGTCCCGTCCGGCTCCACCACGTACGACTACCGCGACGTCTACTTCTCGTCCGCCCTGGGCACCGTCCAGGTCGACGAGGCCGCCGCGGTCAACCTCGCCAACGGCGCCTCGGCGCAGGTCTCGGCGAACGTCCTGGTCTCCGCCGCGGCCCCCGAGGGCCGTCAGTTCTTCGGCCAGGTCCAGCTGCTCAACGGCCGCGGCACCGCCGCCGGCACCGGCAGCGTGCAGATCGACAAGGTCACCCCGTAAGGGCGTGAGCTGACAGCATGACGAAGGGGCGGGCGCTCGATGAGCGCCCGCCCCTTCCGCATGCCCCCTCGGGCTACGTCACTTCTTCAGCGAGCTCAGATCCTGGGCGTAGGTGCCGACCGCGTGCGCGATCACGTCGAGGTTGGTGTCGAACGCCTTGAGGTCCAGGTTCTTCAGGGTGTCCCCCGCCCCGTGGTAGTTCGGGTCGTACGGGGCCCCGGCGGTGCCGCCGTAGCGCTTGGCCTGCTCGGCGGTCTTGATCCCCTCGGCGCCGGTGAAGGTGCCGCCCGCCGGGATGCCGTTCTCGATGAACGGGCCGTAGTCGGAGCGGCCGTCGAAGTCGCTGCCCTCGTGCGGCTTGCCCTTCTTGTCCAGGAAGCCGTTGATCAGCGACTCGATCTGCGCCGAGCCGGCCGGGCCGGCGCCCGCGCCCGTCTTGTCGGAGTCGTCGCCGTCGTAGACGAACTGCACCGGGTTCGGCGAGGCGATCATGTCGAAGTTCAGGTAGAGGGCGATGTCCTTCTTCTGCTTCTCGGACAGCTGCCCCACGTAGTGCTCCGAGCCCAGCAGACCCAGCTCCTCCGCCGACCACCAGGCGAAGCGCACCTTGTTGGCAGGGCCCTTCCCCTTCTTGTTGGCGCCCTCGTCGGCGAGCTTGAGGGCGACTTCGAGGAGGCCGGCCGAGCCGGAGCCGTTGTCGTTGATGCCGGGGCCCTCGGGGACGGAGTCCAGGTGCGAGCCGACGGTGACGACGCGGTCGGGGCGGCCCCCCTTGGTCTCGGCGATCACGTTGCGGGTGGTCTTCCTGACGTGCTCCTGGTCGAGGTCCAGGCGCACCTTCACCTCGCCCTTCGCGGCCGCCGCGGCCAGCGCCTCCCCGTCGGCCAGGGTGATGCCCGCGCTCGGGATGATCCCGTCGGAGGGCGAGGAGAACCCGCCGCGGACGGGGGTGGTGCCGCTGTGGTTGTAGACGATCACACCGGCCGCGCCGGCCGCGGCGGCGGCCCGCTGCTTCTCCACGAAGGTGCAAGCACCCCGCTTGACCAGGGCGATCTTCCCGGCGAAGGCGCCGGCCGGGTAGTCGTCGGCGGAGCAGCCCGGGGTCTCGTCGACCCGGGCCAGGGCCAGCGGGGCGGTCAGTCCGCCGGCCGGGGTGGACTTGGTGAAGGTGAAGGCGGCGGTGGCCAGCTCGCGCGGCTGGTCGCCGAGGACGGTGGTCTTCTCGGTCTTGGTGTGCGCCTCGTAGATGTCGAAGTCCTGGTACGAGACGTCGTAGCCGGCCTTCTTCAGGGTGTCGTGGACGTAGGCGGCCGAGGCGGCGTGGCCCGGCGAGCCCGCGGCCCGGTTGCCGCCGTTGGCGTCGGCGATCTGCTGGAACTTCGCCAGGTGGCGGTAGGCCCCGCGCGCGGTGACCTCCTCGACCAGCTCCTTGGCGAGCCGGCCCTCGCGGGGGTGGGCGGCGGCCGCCGGGGTGGCGGTGGCGGTCAGCAGCAGGGGCGCGGCGACGGCGGCGGCCGCGAGGGCGGCGAGGGCGGGTATGGCCGGTATGGACCGGCGGTGGTGTCGGTGGCGGATGGTCCGCATGGTGGTGTTCCCCCCGGGGGTTCCGGTGCTTCGGATTCTGGTGCGCCGCGTCCGGATAACGATCACGGCTGAACGGAAGCTAACCGGCTCCGACCTGGCAAAACGGACCTTCAGGGGAGGTGAAACACGCCCGTCACGGACTCGTCGCGGGGGTTCACGGGCCCGACACTGTCCGCACCTCGGACAATGGATTGGACAAGCCTCGTGGGGTCGAACGCATGATGGCCTCACGCGCCCGCGTCGTACGTACCAGAAGGAGTCACCGTGAGGGTCGGAATCGTCGGAGCCACCGGACAGGTCGGCGGAGTCATGCGCAGCATCCTCGCCGAGCGGAAGTTCCCGGTCGACGAGCTGCGGCTCTTCGCCTCGGCCCGCTCCGCCGGCTCGACCCTGGAGTGGCAGGGCCAGGAGATCACCATCGAGGACGCCGCCACGGCGGACTACTCCGGCCTGGACATCGTGCTCTTCTCCGCGGGCGGCGCGACCTCCAGGGCCCTCGCCGAGAAGGTCGCCTCCCAGGGCGCGGTCGTGATCGACAACTCCTCCGCCTGGCGCGGCCACCCCGAGGTCCCCCTCGTGGTCTCCGAGGTCAACCCGCACGCGATCAAGAACCGCCCCAAGGGCATCATCGCGAACCCGAACTGCACCACCATGGCCGCGATGCCGGTGCTGCGCCCCCTGCACGACGAGGCCGGCCTGACCGCGCTGATCGCCACCACCTACCAGGCCGTCTCCGGCTCCGGCCTGGCTGGCGTGGCCGAGCTCAAGGGCCAGGCCTGCGCGGTCTCCGAGGCCGCCGACCAGCTGACCTTCGACGGCGGCGCGGTGGACTTCCCGGAGCCGGCCGTCTACAAGCGCCCGATCGCCTACAACGTGGTCCCGCTCGCGGGCAACCTGGTCGACGACGGCAGCTTCGAGACCGACGAGGAGCAGAAGCTCCGCAACGAGTCCCGCAAGATCCTGGAGATCCCGGGGCTCAAGGTCTCCGGCACCTGCGTGCGCGTCCCCGTCTTCTCGGGCCACTCCCTCCAGGTCAACGCCCGCTTCGAGCGCCCGATCAGCGTCGAGCGCGCCTACGAGCTGCTGAAGGACGCCCCGGGCGTGGAGCTGTCCGAGATCCCGACCCCCCTGCAGGCCGCCGGCCGCGACGCCTCGTACGTGGGCCGCATCCGGGTGGACGAGACGGTCGACAACGGCCTCGCGCTGTTCCTGTCCAACGACAACCTCCGTAAGGGCGCGGCGCTGAACGCGGTGCAGATCGCGGAGCTCGTGGCGGAGGAGCTGCGCGGCTGACGGCCGCGGGCGGCGACGCCGACGCGGGAGGGGCGGTGCCTACGGTGCCGCCCCTTCGCTTTCGCGCAGGGGCCGGGCAGGGGTGGTCGTGTTCGCCTCTGGATTACTCCCGCCCGGCGGCGGGCCCTGCATGGAAGGATGGCCGGGCAACGTCACCATCAAAGGAGATGAACGCGTGCCTGGCACGAATCTCACCCGTGAAGAGGCTCAGCAGCGGGCGAAGCTGCTCACCGTCGACTCGTACGAGATCGAGCTCGATCTCAGCGGCGCGCAGGAGGGCGGCACCTTCCGGTCCGCGACCACCGTGCGCTTCCAGTCGGCCGAGGCGGGGGCCGGGACCTTCATCGACCTGGTCGCGCCTGCCGTGCACGAGGTCGTGCTGAACGGCAAGGCCCTGGAGGTGGCCGCCGTCTTCCGCGACTCGCGCATCGCCCTGGACCACCTCGCCGCCGGCGCCAACGAGCTCCGCGTCGTCGCGGACTGCGCCTACACCAACACCGGCGAGGGCCTGCACCGCTTCGTCGACCCGGTCGACCAGCAGGCGTACCTGTACACCCAGTTCGAGGTGCCGGACGCGCGGCGGGTCTTCGCCAGCTTCGAGCAGCCCGACCTGAAGGCGACGTTCCAGTTCACCGTGACGGCCCCCGAAGGCTGGACGGTCATCTCGAACTCCCCGACGCCGGAGCCGAAGGACCGGGTGTGGGCCTTCGAGCCGACCCCGCGCATCTCCTCGTACATCACCGCCCTGATCGTGGGCCCGTACCACGCGGTGCACAGCTCCTACGAGGGCAAGGACGGGCAGGTCGTCCCGCTCGGCATCTACTGCCGCCCCTCTCTCGCCGAGTTCCTCGACGCCGACGCGATCTTCGACGTCACCCGGCAGGGCTTCGACTGGTTCCAGGAGAAGTTCGCGTACGACTACCCGTTCGCGAAGTACGACCAGCTCTTCGTGCCGGAGTTCAACGCGGGCGCGATGGAGAACGCCGGTGCGGTCACCATCCGCGACCAGTACGTCTTCCGGTCGAAGGTGACGGACGCCGCGTACGAGGTGCGGGCGGAGACCATCCTGCACGAGCTCGCGCACATGTGGTTCGGCGACCTCGTCACCATGGAGTGGTGGAACGACCTGTGGCTGAACGAGTCGTTCGCCACCTACACCTCGATCGCCTGCCAGGCGTACGCCGAGGGTTCGAAGTGGCCGCACGCCTGGACCACGTTCGCGAACTCCATGAAGACCTGGGCGTACCGGCAGGACCAGCTGCCGTCCACGCACCCGATCATGGCCGACATCCGTGACCTGGACGACGTCCTGGTCAACTTCGACGGCATCACGTACGCCAAGGGCGCCTCGGTGCTCAAGCAGCTCGTGGCCTATGTCGGTATGGAGGCCTTCTTCAAGGGCGTGCAGGCGTACTTCAAGGCGCACGCCTTCGGGAACACGCGCCTGTCGGACCTGCTGGGCGCCCTGGAGGAGACCTCGGGCCGCGACCTGACCGCCTGGTCGAAGGCGTGGCTGGAGACGGCCGGAATCAACGTGCTGCGGCCGGAGATCGAGACGGACGGGGAGGGTGTCGTCACCTCGTTCGCCGTGCGCCAGGAGGCCCCGGCGCTGCCGGCGGGCGCCAAGGGCGAGCCGGTGCTGCGGCCCCACCGCATCGCGGTCGGCCTGTACGAGCTGGAGGGCGGCAAGCTGGTCCGTACGGAGCGGATCGAGCTGGACATCGACGGCGAGCTGACGGCGGTGCCGGAGCTCGTGGGGCGTGCCCGTCCGGCGGTCGTGCTGCTCAACGACGACGACCTGTCGTACGCCAAGGTCCGCCTGGACGAGGTCTCGCTGGCCAACGTCACCGCGCACCTGGGCGACTTCACCGAGTCGCTGCCGCGGGCACTGTGCTGGGCGTCGGCCTGGGACATGACGCGTGACGGCGAGCTGGCGACGCGCGACTACCTGGCGCTGGTGCTGTCCGGCATCGGCAAGGAGTCGGACATCGGTGTGGTGCAGTCCCTGCACCGCCAGGTGAAGCTGGCCATCGACGTGTACGCCGACCCGGCGTGGCGGGAGCAGGGCCTGGCGGCCTGGACGGAGGCCACGCTGGAGCACCTGCGCGCGGCCGAGCCGGGCAGCGACCACCAGCTGGCGTGGGCGCGTGCCTTCGCGGCGACGGCGCGCACCGGGGAGCAGCTGGACCTGCTGGGTGCGCTGCTGTCCGGGGCGGAGACCGTCGAGGGCCTGGTCGTGGACACGGAGCTGCGCTGGGCGTTCCTGGAGCGGCTGGCCGCGACGGGGCGTGCGGACGAGGCGGAGATCGCGGCGGAGCTGGAGCGGGACGCCACGGCGGCGGGCGAGCGCCACGCGGAGACCGCGCGGGCGGCGCGTCCGACGGCGCAGGCCAAGGCGGAGGCCTGGGCCGCGGTGGTGGAGTCGGGCGACCTGCCGAACGCGGTGCAGGAGGCCGTGATCGGCGGCTTCGTCCAGGCCGACCAGCGGGAGCTGCTGGCGCCGTACACGGCGAAGTACTTCGCGGTGGTCAAGGACATCTGGGAGAGCCGCAGCCACGAGATCGCGCAGCAGATCGCGGTGGGGCTGTACCCGTCCCTCCAGGTGTCGGAGGAGACGCTGGCGGCGACGGACGCGTGGCTGGCCTCGGCCGAGCCGAACGCCGCCCTGCGGCGCCTGGTGTCGGAGTCCCGGGCCGGTATCGAGCGGGCGCTGAAGGCCCAGGCGGCGGACGCGGCGGCGGGCGCGGGAGCCTGACGGGGGGGGCGGGTCCGGTTGGTGCGGGCCCGCTTTTTCCCCCTCGAGGGGCCGGGGGCGGGTCGGCGTTTGCCCACCCGCCTCCCCGTCTGCGGGCCGGTGGTGCCGGGTGCGGTGTCTCGGCTGAGCGGTCTCAGAGATGCCTTGGGGGTTTGCCGTCAGTCCCACTGTCCTTCCGGTTCGGGCCGCCCTGTCAAGGGCGCTCCCTTCGGTCGCGTCGCTTCGCGATCGCCTGCGGCGACCCTTGACAGAACAGCCCGCCCCGGAAAGACAAGGACTGCCGGGAAACCCCCAAAAGGACGGCACGGTCGTACCTTGACCATCCGGCTCCCTCAGCGACCAGGCGGGGAGGTCGGGGGCCGCCTCGCCAAGCATCCGGGCCGACGAGCCGCTGGATCGGTGCCGACCCACGCCCCAGATCGCTACGCGCTTCTCTCGTCTCGGCGTCTGCGGTCCGTCTAGCCTGATACCCGCACCAAATGACGACGAGACCAGCGTGCGAAGCACGCGGGCGCGGCAGATCGCTAGGCGCTGCCGAGGTCTCGGCGTCTGCGGTCCGTCCGGGGCTGGTCATAGGCGGGCTGGACGTTGGCGACGGCGGTGAATTCGCGGACGCGGCGGCGGAGGAGGCGGTGGGGGGAAGCGACGGAGACGGCTCAGCCGGTCACCCAGGTGCTCAGAGGCCATACCGCAAAACTACGCCGTGGCCGGGTCGGGTGACGCGGAGTTGTCCGTGATACCCCGTCTACCGTGAGGGCTGTCGCGGGAATTGAGATGGCAGGGAGAGCAATGGCCAGGCGTGACTACGAAGACGATCCCGGCGCCCCGGTGGCGAACAGCCTCGTGCCCGCCGCCTCGGCTGTCGTGGTGGACGATGACGGACGGGTGCTGCTCCAGCGCCGGGTCGACAACGGGATGTGGGCGCTTCCCGGCGGCAGGATGGAGCTCGGCGAGTCCATCGGGGACTGTGCGATCCGGGAAACCTACGAGGAGACCGGCGTCATCGTCGAGGTGACCGGCATCGTCGGTACCTACACCCACCCCGGGCACGTCTTCGCCTACGACGACGGCGAGGTGCGCCAGGAGTTCTCCGTCTGCCTCCTGGCGCGACCGACTGGGGGCACCCTCCGCAGCTCCGACGAGTCCTTCGAAGTCCGCTGGTTCACCCCGGAGGAGACCGACGGGCTGCCGATGGTCCCCAGCATCCGCAAACGCCTTGACGACTGGCGGGCCGGCAATGGGCCGGTGATCCGGTGAGCGTCTGTCAGTTGGGGAGGCGGACCGGCATCAGGAGGGAGAAGGACGTCTCGTCGTCGGGGCGGCGGACGGCCAGGGGGGCCGTGGGAGCGCCGAGTTCCAGGACCAGGCGGTCCGTGGCGCCGGCGGCGAGGGCCTCCAGGAGGTAGGCGCGGTTGACGGCGACCCGGTCCGGGCCGGCCTCGTCGTCCTCGCACAGGACGGCCTCCGCCCCGGCCACCGTCAGCAGGCTGAGGTCGCAGGCGTCGCCGTCGCGGGTCTCCCCCGCCACGACGGGTCCGTTCTCCAGGGCGGTGCGGAAGGCCGGCACGTCGACGAGGGCGCGGCGGCCCTCGGGCAGCCGGACCAGGCGCCGGTAGTCGGGGAAGTCGTGGTCCGGGCACGTGCCGGCGGCCTGGCGGTCGCCGGCCTCCAGCGTCACCCGGTCGCCGTCCACGGTGAGCAGTGCGCTGGTTCCGTCGGCGAGCAGGGCCCGCATCGCGTCGGCGAGCGGGGACGGTACGACGACCTGGGTGCGGGGTGCCTCGTGTCCCTCGGCGGGGACCTGGGCGACGGCCATGCGGTAGCGGTCGGTGGCCGCCAGGTGCAGGGTCGGCCCGTCGAGGTCGAACAGGACGCCGCCGAGGGCGGGCAGCTCGGGGTCGGTGCCCGCCGCGAAGCGGACGGAGTCGAGGGCGGCGGCCAGTGCGGGGGCCGGAACGGTCACCCGGGCGTGCTGGGTCATGGGGTTCTCCTTGTGGTCGAAGAGCGAGCGGACCGTGGAGAACTCGCTGCGCGCCTCGGCGAGGCCGCGTTCGAGGCGGCGCAGGTGGGCCTCGAACAGCTGCCGTACGAGCCCGCTGTCCCGGCCGGGCCAGCCGGCCAGGGCCAGGCGGATGTCCGCCAGCGGCAGGCCCGCCCGGCGGAGCCGGGCCAGCAGGCGGGCCTCGTCCACCTGTTCGGGGCCGTACCAGCGGTAGCCGGTGACGGGGTCCACGTGGGCCGGGACGAGTACGCCGGCCCGGTCGTAGAACCGCAGGGCGCTCACCCCGAGGCCGCTGTCGCGGGCCGTCTCGCCGATACTGCGCATCACGTTCTCCACGCCCGTCACTGTGGTCCCTGCACCAGGTCGAGGGTCAACACGGGCCCGGTGCGGCGGCCTGGCGGAGGGCTTCGAGGACGCGGGCGACGGCGGGGGCCGCGTCGGCGCCGCGGCGGGTGGCGGCGATGACATGGCGGGTCGGGCGGTCGTGCGGGAGCGGCCGGACGGTGACTCCGGTGGCGCGGGCCACCGCCATGCGGGGGATCAGCGCGACGCCCATGCCCGCTTCGACGAGGGCCAGGATGGCGGTCCAGCCCGCGGCCGAGTGGGCCTGCTCGGGGACGAAGCCGGCCGCCTCGCACGCGGCCCGGGTGATCTCCGACCAGGGGCCGGAGCCCCCGTAGATCCACGGTTCGCGGGAGAGGTCCGCCAGCCGCAGGGCGGGGGCGTCGGCCAGCGGGTGGCCCGGCGGGAGGGCCACGTCCAGCGGGTCGGCCAGCAGCGGGACCCGGGTGAAGCGCGAGTCGCGGGCCGTGGGGGCGTGCGCGGCCAGCGACACCGCGAGGTCCACCGCTCCGGCGGCCAGCAGCTCGTAGGACTGCGCCGCCTCGGCCTCCCGTACGCGGACCTCCACGCCCGGGTGGTCGCGCTTCAGGGCGGCCACGGCCGGGACGACCAGGGCCGGGATGGCGGTGGAGAAGGCGCCGACGCGGACTTCGCCCACGTCGCCGGAGAGGTAGCCGGCCAGTTCGGCGTCGGCGCGTTCGAGTTGGGCGAAGACGGCCTCGGTGTGGCGCAGGACCAGGTGGGCGGCGTCGGTGAGGCGGACGCCCCGGCCCTGGGCCTCCAGGAGGACGACGCCCAGCTGGCGGGCGAGGTTCGTCAGTTGCTGCGAGACGGCCGAGGGCGTCATGTGCAGCGCCTCGGCCGTCGCGGTCACGGTGCCCCGGTCGGCCAGGGTCCGCAGGATCCGCAGTTTTTTGATGTCCCAGTCCGTCACGGGGTGAAATTACCTGCGGGCCGCGCTGCCCAGGGCGACCCCGCCCAGGATCAGGGCCATGCAGAGGAGTTGGGCGGGGCCCGTGCGCTCGCCCAGGAGGAGCAGGCCGAGGGCGGCGACGCACACCGGCTGGAGGTAGTAGACGATGCCCGCGCGGGCCGCGCCGATCAGGGAGACGGCCTTGTTCCAGGCGAAGAAGGCGACGGCCGAGGAGAAGACGCCCACGTAGAGGAGCGGGCCGAGGGTGGCGGGCGTGGCCTCGAAGCCGCCCTGGACGTGGAGCGAGATCGCGTAGGCGGGGGCCAGCATCAGGGCGCCGAGGACGAAGGTGGTGAGGAGGAAGGTGAGGCCGCCGATCTCGGCGGGCTTGCGCTTGAGGAGCGCGCTGTAGGTGGCGAAGGAGAAGGCGGCGGCGAACATCCACAGGTCGCCCGCGCCGAAGTGGAGGCTCAGGGAGCCGTGGCCGACCAGGAGGAGGACGCCGAGGGCCGCCAGCAGCAGGCCGAAGACGCGGCGGGCGCCGAGCCGTTCGCCGCCGAGGCGGGCGTAGAGGGCCATGATGACCGGCGAAGCGGCCATGATCGTGCCCATGTTGGAGGCGGAGGTGGTCAGTCCGGCCTGGTGGACCAGGGTGTTGTAGAGGGTGACGCCGAAGAGGGTGGCGAGGCTGACGTAGCCGAGGTGCTTGCGGATCAGGGCCCGCTGCTGCCAGGCCTGCTGGGCGGCGAAGGGGGTGACCGCGACGGCGGCGATGGTCCAGCGCCAGAAGACGGCCTGGACCGGGGGGACGGTCCCGGACATGCCGCGGGTGGCGACGAAGCTGCCGGACCAGACGACCGTGGCCAGCAGGGCGAGGAGTACGCCGAGGCCCAGCGCCCCCTTCTTCGCCGTGCTGCCGGTGGTGTGTTGCCGGTCCTCTCGGGCTGTGGTCCGGGCGCGGTCCGTGACGGCCACTTCTGGTGTCCCCTTCCGGTGGTGTGGTGGTGGTGGTGGGGATACCGTCGCACTGCTTGACCGTCCAGGTCCATCGAAAGAATTCGATGGGTTGGTTTAGGGAAAACGAATGGTCCCCGGGAGGCCGGGGGACGACCTCCCGGGGACCCGGGGGAGGGAGCAGGAACTGGGGGTTCAGGCGATCTTGACCTTCGGGGTCTCGATGCGCGGGGCCTCTGCCGGCTCGGCGGCCTTCACCTTCGGCGCGCGGCCCGGGAGCTGTCCGAAGACCGTGGCGCCGAAGGCGATCACCATGCCCAGGACCTGGACCGGGCTCAGGGCCTGGCCGAGGGCGGCCCAGCCGATGACGGCGGCGGTGAGCGGGGAGAGCGGGCCGAGGAGGGTGACCGAGGTGGCGGAGAGCTTGCCGATGCCGCGGAACCAGAGGAAGTACGCGGCGCCGGTGTTGATCAGCATCATGTAGCCGTAGCCGAGGAAGGCCTTGCCGTCGAGGGCCGGCGGGGCGCCCTCGACCAGGGCGGCGATCGGGATGATGACCAGTCCGCCCGCGGTGAGCTGCCAGCCGGTCACGGCCAGCGGGCCGACGCCCTCGGGGCGCCCCCAGCGCTTGGTCATCACGGTGCCGGCGCCCATGGAGGCCGAGGAGACGATGCCGGCGATGACGCCGACGAGGTCGAGCTGGGCCTGGGAGGTGAGGACCACCATGCTCACGCCGAGCGCGGCGACTATCGCGGCGAGCACGTTGCGCAGCCTGGCCCGCTCGCCCAGCAGCAGGGCGGCCAGTCCGACGACGAACAGCGGGCCGGCGGAGCCGAGGACCGCGGCGACGCCGCCGGGGAGGCGGTAGGCCGCGAGGAAGAGGAGCGGGAAGAAGGCGCCGATGTTGAGGGTGCCGAGGACCGCCGACTTCCACCACCAGGCGCCCTTGGGGAGGGCCCGGGAGAGGACGACCAGCAGGAGACCGGCGGGCAGGGCCCGCATCGCACCGGTGAAGAGCGGCCGGTCCGGCGGCAGCAGCTCACTGGCGACGAAGTAGGTCGAGCCCCAGGAGATGGGGGCGAGTGCGGTCAGGACGATGGTGGTGACTCGGTTCACGGTCACTCACTCCTCGGGCAGGTGATGGGTACGGCGGGCGGGGCTTTTTGGCTGCGACCTACTCGGGGGCCCGTCCCGGCCTCCCCGAGTAGGTCGCTGGTAAGTAGCTTAGCACTAAGCTACTTTTTGGCAAGCTACTTTCTTGTGGGTGACTAAGCGGAAGCCGATACTTGCGGGTATGACCGCACTGAAGAAGGACATCGCCAAGGACGCCGTCGATGCGATCACCGACCAGTGGTACGCGGTGCGTCCCGATCTGGACACCACGCCCATGGCCGTCTTCGGCCGGATCTACCGGATCTCGAAGGCCATGGGAGACGCGGTGGAGCGGGCGTACAACCGCCATGGAGTGTCCCGCGGGGAGTTCGACGTGCTCGCCACGCTGAGGCGATCCGGAACCCCGTTCACGCTCTCGCCGCGGCAGCTGTCGGCCACGCTGATGCTCACGACGGGCGGGATGACCGGGCGCCTGGACAAGCTGGAGAAGGCCGGGCTGCTGACCCGCAGCCCCGATCCGCACGACCGGCGCGGGCTCCAGGTGACCCTCACGGAGCGGGGCCTCGCCCTCGTGGACGAGGCGGTCGCCGACGGCATCGAGGTGAACCGGTCCGGTCTCGCCGACTTCAGCCCCGAGGAGGTCGAGGCGCTCGGCGGGCTCCTGCGCAAGCTCCTCGCGGACATGCCCTGAGGGCGGCGGGCCCGGGCGCCTCGGGGCGCGGCGTCCCGTGCCCGGGTACGCCGAGGCGCCGGAGGTCGCCACGGGGCCGGCTCATGCCGGCGCCACGGACCTCCGGCGCCCGGAAGTGCTGGAGTGCTGGAACCGCCCGGGGGCGGGTCAGCCCTGCTTCTGCTGCTTGCGCGACTGGTCGCCGACCATCACGAGACCCGCGATGATCAGGAAGATCACGATCGGCAGGCCCACGTACAGGCCGAGCGTCTCGCCGATGCTCAGCCCCTTGCCCGGGTCGTCGCCGTCGTCGCGGCTGAGCGCGAGGGCGGGAGACGTCATCAGCAGCATCATCAGCGTCGTTCCGGCCGAGACGGCGCCGGCGCGCAGAGCGTTCTTCTTGTCCACGGTGCAAACGTAGCGAACACCTAAAGCGGGCGCGCGCCCGGGGGTGCCGTACGGGTCCGTGCGCCCTCCCGCACCGCGCTCAGCAGGGCGTTCGCCCGGGGCGAGGCCGTCAGGGCCTCCAGGGTCAGCGGCCGGCCCACCGCGTCGGCCACCGGCAGCCGCCAGTTGGGGTACTGGTCCCAGGTGCCCGGCAGGTTCTGCGGCCGCCGGTCCCCCACCGCGTCCGGCAGCCAGACGCCGACCAGCCGGGCGGGCGTGCGCAGCAGGAAGGCGTACAGGGCCCGTACGGCGCCCTCCTCGTCCTTGGCCTCCAGCCCCAGCCCGTCCAGCACCCGCAGCCACTGCGCGGTGTCGGCGGCGTCCTCGGCCCGCTCCTCCTGCGCCGGGCGGGTCAGCAGGCCCAGCCGGTCGCGGAGTTCGACGTGGGCGCCGGCCAGTTTGGCGGCGGTGGGCGGCAGGTCGTGGGTGGTCGCGGTGGCCAGGCAGTCGGCCCGCCAGGCCTCCGGGGCCAGCGGCAGCCCGTCCCCGGACCAGTCCCGCTCGAACCAGAGCACGGAGGTGCCGAGGATCCCGCGCCGGGCCAGGGCTTGCCGGACGCGGGGTTCGACCGTCCCCAGGTCCTCGCCCACCACGGGCGCCCCCGCCCGGTGGGCTTCCAGGACCAGCACGGCGAGCATGGCCTCGCCGTCGTAGGAGACGTACGTGCCGTCGGCGGGCGGGGCGCCCTCCGGGATCCACCAGAGCCGGAACAGGCCCATCACGTGGTCCACGCGCAGCGCGCCCGCATACCGGAACACCCCGCGCAGCAGGGCCCGGAAGGGGGCGTACGCCGTCCCCTCCAGGACGTCGGGCCGCCAGGGCGGCAGCCCCCAGTCCTGGCCGCGGGCGTTGAAGGCGTCCGGCGGGGCGCCGACGGAGACGGACCGGGCGTGGAGGGAGCCGTGGCGGGCGTCGGAGCCCTCGGGGTGCACGCCGACGGCCAGGTCGTGGACGATGCCGACCTCCATCCCGGCCTCCCGGGCGGCCCGCTGGGCGGCGGTCAGCTGGGTGTCCGTCAGCCAGACCAGCCAGGCGTGGAAGTCGGCCCGCTCCTCGGGGTCCTCCCCGGCGACGGCCGCGCACCAGGCGGCGTGCAGGTCGAGCCCCTGGCCCTGGGCGGCGCGGTACGCCCGGTAGGCGGCCTCACGGGCGGGGGTGCGCGGGACGGCGTACAGCAGTTCCAGGGCGGCCCGCTTCAGGGCCCACACGGCGTCCCGGTCGATCAGGGCGCCCTTCTCCAGCACCTCGCGGCGCAGCTCCCCGCCCCGCCCGGCCAGTTCGGCGAGGGCATCGCGGTCCGGGCAGGCCTCCCATTCGGGCAGGTCCTCGACGCGCAAGTACACCGGGTCGGGGAAGCGGCGGGAGGCCGGCCGGTAGGGAGAGGGGTCGGTCGGGCTGCCGGGGACGGCCGAGTGCAGCGGGTTGACCTGGATGAACCCGGCGCCGTGGGTGTCGGCGGCCCAGCGGGCCAGTTCCGCGAGGTCGCCGAGGTCGCCCATGCCCCAGGAGCGCTCCGAGAGCAGGGAGTACAGCTGGACGAGCAGCCCGTGGGCCCGCTCGGGCGCCGCCGGTGCCCGGTCCGGGGCCACGATGAGGGTGGCCCCGGCGGTACGGCCGTCGGGGGTCTCGGCGGTCAGCCGGTGCACCCCGAGGGGCAGGCGCGGGTCCCACGCCGCCTCCCCGGCACCGTCCTCCAGGGTCACCCGCAGCCGGGTCCCGGGCGGCAGCCCGGTCAGGGCCGCGGGGGCGGGCTCTCCCCGCCACTGGACCAGGGTCGGCGGCAGCAGCCGCCCGGCCGCCTCCCGTTCGGCGGAGTCCGCCAGCCGCCGGGCGTCCTCGGGGGTGCCGGCGGGGACGCCGATCAGGCCGAGTACGGCGCGGACCGTGGCCGGCGGCACCTGGACGGTGACGTCCTCGGCGGGCTGGTAGGTGGTGGCGACGCCGTGGTGGGCCGCGAGCCGGGCGAGGTCGTCCATCTGCATCCTTGGGGGTGGGAGGGGGCTAGGAAACCGCCTCGCTCGTCAGCGGGGCCTCGTGCACGAGCGGGGTCTCGCTGGTCAGCGGGGCGTACGCCGAGCCGGGCAGCGGCGTTTCACTGGTCAGCGGGGCGTCCGCACACCCGGACAACGGGGACGCGGCTCCCGGGGGCACGTCCGCGGGGCCCGACTGCACGGGCAGGTGGGCGAGCGGGGCACGGCTGCGGGCGGCGGGCGGCGCGGTGCGGGGTTTCATGGGGGCTCCCTCGTACGTGCTTCGGGCCGGTGCTCCGGACCCGGCTGGTCCGGCGGATCCGCCCATGCAACACCTGCGCCGGACACCGCAGCCATACCCAGTCCGGGGCACCGCATTCCTGGCCGATCTTGGTCAGATCGCCCCACCCGCATTGACACTTCAGCCGCACGGGTGGTGGGCTCGGGCTCATTCGTACGGACGGGGGACGGCTCGGGACGGGGAGGCTCCGTGCAGCTCAGGGGCAGGAAGCGGACCACCGCCGCGGCGGTGGCCGTCATAGGCTCGCTGCTCGGCGGGGCGGCGGCCTCGGTCCCCGAGGGCATGCTGGCCGCCACGCCCAAGTCCCCGGCGGTGCCGCGCCCCGACGGCGGGGCCGCCGCCGTGGCCTCCGGTGGCCCGGGACCGCTCCTCGACCCGGCCTACGACGTTCCCCGAGCCCCCGCCGAGGGCCCCGCTGTGTGGCCGCGGCCGCAGTCGGCGCACGCCGACCCGGCCCGGGAGGTGCCGGTCGCGGCGGAGGCCGTGCTGGTGGCGCCGGAGGGCGTGGACCCGTACGCCGTGGACGTCGTGCGCACCGCCCTGCGCGCGGCCGGCGTACGGACGCTGCACGACCGGCCGCCGGGGGCGGTGCTGCCCGAAGGGGCCCTCGTCGTACGGCTCCAGGGGGCGGACGCGGAGGCCGCGCTGCTGGCGCTCGGCGCGGCGCCGGCCGGGGACCTGCCCGAGGGCGGCTACCGGCTGGCGGTGGGCAGGACCGGCGGCCGGGACACGGTCGCGCTGGCCGGGGTGGGCGGGGACGGGCTGTTCCACGCCGCGCAGACGCTGCGTCAGCTGCTGGCGGCCGGGGGCGGGAAGGTGCCCGGCATGCTGGTGCGGGACTGGCCCACGGCGCGGGTGCGCGGGGTCACCGAGGGGTTCTACGGGCAGCCGTGGAGCCGGCAGCAGAGGCTCGCACAGCTGGACTTCCTGGGCCGCACCAAGCAGAACCGGCTGCTGCTGGCGCCCGGTGACGACCCGTACCGCACGACGGCCTGGCGCGAGGAGTACCCGGCGGCGTCCCAGGAGGAGTTCCGGGCGCTGGCCGAGCGGGCCCGCGCCAACCACGTGACGCTGGGCTGGGCGGTGTCCCCGGGGCAGTCCATGTGCCTGGCCTCGGCGGAGAACCGGGCGGCGCTGCTGCGCAAGGTCGACGCCATGTGGGACCTGGGGTTCCGGGCCTTCCAGCTGCAGTTCCAGGACGTCAGCTACGCCGAGTGGGGCTGCCGGGCCGACCGGGTGCGGTACGGGACGGGCCCGGTGGCGGCGGCGAAGGCGCACGCGGAGGTCGCGGGCGAGCTCGCGGCGCACCTGGCCGAGCGGCATCCGGGGGCGGTTCCGCTGTCGCTGCTGCCGACCGAGTACTTCCAGGACGGCGCCACCGCCTACCGGACGACCCTGGCCCAGGCCCTGGATCCGCGGGTGGAGGTGGCCTGGACGGGCGTGGGCGTGGTGCCGCGCACCATCACGGGCAAGGAGCTGGCCGGGGCGCGGTCCGCGCTCGGGCACCCGCTGGTGACGATGGACAACTACCCGGTCAACGACTGGGACCCGGAGCGCATCTTCCTCGGCCCGTACGCCGGCCGCGATCCGGCGGTGGCGAGCGGTTCGGCGGCAGTGCTGGCCAACGCGATGCCGCAGGGCACCTTGTCGCGGATCCCGCTGTTCACGGCCGCCGACTACGCCTGGAACCCGACCGGGTACCGGCCCGGGGAGTCCTGGGCGGCGGCGGTGCGCGACCTGTCGGGCCCGGACCAGCGGGCCCGGGCGGCGCTGGCCGCACTGGCCGGGAACACGGCCTCCTCGGGGCTGAAGCTGGAGGAGTCGGCGTACCTGAAGCCGCTGGTGGAGGAGTTCTGGCGGGCCCGCGCGGCCGGGGACAAGGCCGCGGGCGAACGGCTCCGGGCGGCGTTCACGGTGCTGCGGGAGGCCCCGGCGCGGCTGCCCGGCCTCTCCGGGGAGGCGGGGCCCTGGCTGGAGCGGCTCTCGCGGTACGGGGCGGCGGGCGAGCTGGCGGTGGACCTGCTGCGCGCGCAGGCCCGGGGTGACGGGGCGGCGGCCTGGCAGGCCTCGCGGGACCTGGCGGCGGCGCGGAGCGCGCTGGCGGAGCAGGACGGGGTACGGGTGGACGCCTCGGTGCTCGACCCGTTCCTGGCGAAGGCGGCGGCGGAGTCGGACGCTTGGACCGGCGCGTCCCGGCCCGCCGGTACGGTGCGGCGCGAGCCCGGCTCGTGGACCGTGACGCTGGAGGAGCCGCGGCCGCTCGCGGCCGTCACGGTGATGACGGACCCGCTGGCGCCCGGGTCGCGGGGCGCGGCGGTGGAGGTGCGGGTCCCGGGCGAGGGCTGGCGGCGGATCGGTGAGGCGTCGGGGTCCGGGTGGACCCAGGCCGACGCGGGCGGGGTACGGGCGGACGCGGTACGGCTGTCGTGGCCGGGCGAGGCCCCGGTGGTCCACCAGGTGGTCCCGTGGTTCGCGGACGACCCGCAGGCCGGGTTCGAACTGGCCGGTGGGGGCGGGGTGGACGTGGAGGCCGGCGGGGCCGCGCGCACGGTGACGGCCGAACTGTCGGCGGTCCGGCCCGGCGAGGTCCGTGGCGCGCTCACCCTGTCGGGGCCGGCACCGGCGGGCATCGAGGTCCGCCTCCCGGGCGAGGTCACGCTCCCGCGCGGGGGCCGGCTCTCGCTGCCGGTGGAGGTCCGCCTCCCGGCGTCCACTCCGCTGGGCACGTACGCGATCCCCCTCGCCTTCGACGGCCAGGTGCGCACGCTGACGGTCCGGGCGGTCCCGCGCACGGGCGGCCCGGACCTGCTGCGCACGGCCCGGGTCACGTCCTCGGGGGACGAGTCGGCGCGCTTCCCCGCGTCGGCGGCGGTGGACGGCTCGGAGCTGACCCGGTGGTCCTCGAAGCCGGTGGACGGGGCGTGGTGGCGGGCGGAGCTGGCCGCACCGGCCCGGATCGGAGTGCTGACCCTGCACTGGCAGGAGGCGTACGCGTCGGCGTACCGGGTCGAGACCTCGTCGGACGGGGTCACCTGGCGGCCGGCCGCCACCGTCTCCTCCCGGGGCGGCACGGACACCCTGCGCCTGGACCCCGCCGCGGACACCCGCTTCCTCCGCGTCACCTGCGACCGGCGCGCGACCCCGTACGGATGCAGCCTCTGGTCGGCGACGGCCTTCGCGGTGGTGCCGTAGCGAGGGCCGCGGGGTGCCGCCGCGCGCGGCGGCACCCCGTCAGGAAGCGGCGGCGACCCCCACCCCGATGCGCTCCAGCGCGTCTTCCGCGCCGTACGGCTGGAGGTACGGCATCCACCGCGGGTCCCGGTGCCCCGTCCCGATGATCCGCCACGCCAGCCCCGACGGCGGGGCCGGCTGGTGCCTCAGCCTCCACCCCAGTTCCAGCAGGTGGCGGTCCGCCTTGACGTGGTTGCAGCGCCGGCAGGCGGCAACCACGTTGTCCCAGGCGTGCTGGCCACCCCGGCTGCGCGGGATCACGTGGTCCACGCTCGTCGCGACGGCCCCGCAGTACATGCAGCGGCCGCCGTCGCGGGCGAACAGCGCGCGGCGGGTGAGTGGAACGGGCCCCCGGTAGGGGACCCGCACGAAGCGCTTGAGCCGGACCACGCTGGGAGCGGGGACGGCCTGTGTCGCGCTGTGCAGGAAGGCGCCGGATTCCTCGAGGGAGATGGCCTTGTTCTCCAGGACGAGGACGAGCGCGCGGCGGAGCGGTACGACGCCGAGGGGCTCGTACGACGCGTTGAGGACCAGGACGTGCGGCACGGACTGCCTCCTTGTACGCCGGCGGCGCGTGGCTCGCGCCGGGACGATCTGTTTTCCAGTCTCCCCTTACGGCTGGTCGAAACGCCACCACGCGCCGGTAACGGGCCCGAGGTGTTTTCAACCACACTCCCTTCATCCCCAGGTGAGGGCGGTCTCTCCCTCGAACACGGCAACGAGGTCGGGCCCGAGCCCCGTTAGTGTGGAAGACCTGCCCGTACACCGCGTTCCGTTTCCACGGGCAGGCCGCTATGCCTGGAGGTTCCCCCGTGCCCTCGCCCGCCACCCTGCTCCCGCTGGCAGCGACCGCCACCGACGACGCCGCCGAGAGCGTGACCAACGCCGCGAGCTTCATCGAGGAGAACTGGGCCACCTGGCTGAGCGTCGGCCTGCGGATCCTGCTGATCATCGTGATCGCGGCCGCGCTCCGTTCGGTCGTGCGCAAGGCGCTGACCAAGCTGATAAGCCGGATGAACACCAGCGCGGAGGCCGTCGAGGGCACCGCGCTCGGCGGGCTGCTGGTCAATGCCGAGCGGCGGCGCCAGCGTTCCGAGGCGATCGGTTCGGTGCTGCGCTCGGTGGCCTCGTTCCTGATCCTCGGTACGGCCGCGCTGATGGTGCTGGCGGCACTGAAGATCGATCTGGCGCCGCTGCTGGCGAGTGCCGGTGTGGCCGGTGTGGCGATCGGTTTCGGTGCCCGCAACCTGGTGACGGACTTCCTGTCCGGCGTGTTCATGATCATGGAGGACCAGTACGGCGTCGGCGACAAGATCGACGCGGGTGTGGCCTCCGGTGAGGTGATCGAGGTCGGTCTGCGCGTGACCAAGCTGCGCGGCGACAACGGCGAGATCTGGTACGTCCGCAACGGCGAGATCAAGCGGATCGGCAACCTCAGCCAGGGCTGGGCGACCGCGGGCGTGGCCGTGCAGGTCAAGCCGACCGAGGACCTCGCGCGGCTGCGCGAGACCCTTCAGGAGGTGGCCGACGCCTTCGCCAAGGAGTCCCCGTGGGACGAGCGCCTGTGGGGCCCGGTGGAGGTGCTGGGGCTGGACGAGGTGCTGCTGGCCTCGATGACCGTGAAGGTGTCGGCGAAGACGATGCCGGGGCAGCAGTTCGCCGTGGAGCGCGAGCTGCGCTGGCGGATCAAGGAGGCCTTCGACGCCGCCGGCATCCGGATCATCGGCGGCCTCCAGGCGGCCGGCGAGGAGGAGGCGGCCGCCGACCCGTCCGCCTCGGTCGCCCCGCCGTCGGTGCTGGCCAACCCCGCCTCGCCGCAGTCCCTGGCCACGACCCCGATCCCGCCGCCGGCCGCGCCCCGGCTCCCCAAGTAGTCACGCGGTCCCCGCCCGCCCCGCCGGTGTTCCGGCGGGGCGGTTTCATTGACAGGGCTCAGCAGGCGATAGGAAACTTACCTAACAGTTCGCTTCGGTGAGGGAGAGCCTCGTCATGCCCGCCGCCACGCCCGGAACGCCCAGCCTGCTGCGCGCCATGAACGACCGCGCCGCCCTGGAGCTGCTGCTGACGCACGGCCCCCTGTCCCGGACCCGCATCGGAGCGCTCACCGGCCTCTCCAAGCCCACCGCCTCCCAGCTGCTGGCCCGCCTGGAGGCCGCCGGGCTGGTGGTGGCCACCGGAACGGACGGCGGCCGGCCCGGCCCGAACGCCCAGCTGTACGCGCTCAACGCCCGCGCCGCCCACGTCGGCGGCCTCGACGTCACCCCCGACCGGGTGCTCGCGGCCGTGGCCGACCTCACCGGCACCGTCACCGGCCGCTTCGAGCTCCCCTACGCCGAGGGTTCCGACGCGGTCGGCCAGGTCACCGGCGCCCTCGCGGGAGCCCTCGCCGACGCCGGCCTCGGCCTGGAGGACCTGCACCGCGTGGTCATCGCCACCCCCGGCGCCTTCGACCCCCGCTCGGGCCGGCTGCGCTACGCCAGCCACCTCCCCGGCTGGCACTCCCCCACCCTGCTCGACGAACTGGCCGCGGCCCTGCCCGTCCCGGTCGAGTACGAGAACGACGTCAACCTCGCCGCCGTCGCCGAGCAGCGGCTCGGCGCTGCCTGCGGGCACGAGGACTTCGTCCTGCTGTGGAACGAGGAGGGCCTCGGCGCCGCCCTGGTGCTCGGCGGCCGGCTGCACCGCGGCTGGACCGGCGGCGCCGGCGAGGTCGGCTTCCTGCCCGTCCCCGGACACCCCCTGGTCCGGCAGGTCGCCCGCGCCAACACGGGCGGCTACCAGGAGCTGGCCGGCGTCCAGGTGCTGCCCGCGCTCGCCGCCGAGGCGGGGATCGACACCTCCGGGCTCCCCCGCGGGGCCCAGGTGGCCGCCGCCGTCGCCCTGCTGCGGCAGGCCGCCTCCGAACCCGACGGGGCCCGGCTGGAGTTCCTCCGCTCGTACGCCACCGCCCTCGCGACCGGTCTGGCCTCGCTGGTCTCCGTACTGGACCCGGAGCTCGTGGTCCTCGCCGGGCAGGCGATCGCCGCGGGCGGCGACCCGCTGCGCGCCCTGCTGGAGGCCGAGCTCGCCGAGCTGGCCCCCTCCCGGCCCCGGCTGGTCCCCGGCGAGGTCGGCGAACGGCCCGTCCTGCGCGGCGCCCTGGAGAGCGCGCTGGCCACCACCCGCGAGGAAGTCTTCGACACCTCCCGCTGAACCCCCCGACCCCACCCCGACCGGCATCCCCTCACCGGAAGTTCCTCCCCCAGAGAGCGAGCCCCGCCATGCGCACAGCCGGACGCCCCGTCACCGCGGCCACCGCACTGGCCGCCCTATCCGCCCTGGCCCTGCTCGCCACCGCCTGCACCGGCCAGGGCGCCGCCACCGCCTCCGACGACCCGAAGGCGGACACCACCCTCATCTTCTGGCACGGCTGGTCCGCGCCCGGCGAGGTCAAGGCGATCGAGGAGAACATCGCCCGTTTCGAGAAGGCGCACCCGAACATCAAGGTCAAGGTCACCGGCAACATGACCGACGACAAGATCAACCAGGCGCTGCGCGCCGGCGGCGACAAGGCCCCCGACGTGGTCTCCTCCTTCAGCACCGACAGCGTCGGCACGTTCTGCGCCTCCGGCGCCTTCGCCGACCTGAACCCCTTCCTGGCGAAGTCCGGGGTCGACAAGACCAAGGTCTTCCCCGCGACCCTGCTGGAGTACACGCAGTTCAAGGGCAACCAGTGCACGCTGCCCCTGCTGAGCGACGCCTACGGCCTGGTCTACAACAAGACCGCCTTCGCGGCCGCCGGCATCACCGAACCGCCCCGCACCTGGAGCCAGTTCACCGAGGACGCCCAGAAGCTGACCAAGCCGCGCGGGGACTCGTACGAACAGCTCGGCGTGATGCCCACCTTCCACGGCTACGAGACCACCCCCATGCGCCTGGCCGCCCAGTGGAGCCCCGCGTACTTCGCCGCCGACGGCAGCTCCAGCCTGGCGAAGGACCCGGCCTTCGCGAAGATGCTGACCGCCCAGAAGGACCTGGTGGACAAGCTCGGCGGGTACGAGAAGCTGGAGCGGTTCCGGGCCGGGTTCGGCGACGAGTGGAGCGCCGGACACCCCTTCCACAAGGGGCTGGTCGCCATGCAGATCGACGGGGAATGGCGGCCGGAGATGGCCAGGGAGGCCGGGGTCTCCTTCGAGGTCGGCACCGCCCCGCTGCCCGTACCGGACGACCAGGCCGCCGACTACGGCAAGGGGTACCTCTCCGGCACCGTCATGGGGATATCCGCGGCGAGCCGCAAACAGAACGCCGCCTGGGAACTCGTGCGGTACATGACCACCGACACCGAGGCGGTGGTCTCCTTCGCCAACGCCATCCACAACGTGCCCTCGACGCTGGCCGCCCTCCAGTCCCCGCAGCTGAAGGTGACCCCGGAGTCCAGGACCTTCCTCGACATCGCCCGGCACCCGAAGTCCGGCACCACCCCCGCCCGCGCGGACGGCGGCACCTACCAGCTGACGTTCCAGGACTTCGCCTACCGCACCGAGAAGGGCGAGGTCCCCGACCTCCAGGCCGGTCTCGCCGCCACGGCCCGGCAGATCGACACCGACATCGCCAAGGCCGAGTAGTCCGATGGCCCCGCCCGCACTCCTGGCCAAGCGCCGCCGGGCCGCCCTGCGGACCGCCGCGTTCCTCTCGCCCTGGCTGATCGGCTCCGCCGTCTTCTTCGCCTACCCGCTGCTGTCCACCGCCTACTTCTCCTTCACCCGTTACGACGGCTTCCGCCCGCCCGCCTTCAACGGCACGGCCAACTGGAGCTACGTCTTCACCGACTACCCGCTCTTCTGGCCCGCCCTGCGCAACACCCTGTGGCTGGTCGTGGTCATGGTGTCCTGCCGGGTCGTCTTCGGCCTGGGCGCCGGCCTGCTCGTCACGAAGGTCAAGACCGGGGCCGGGATCTTCCGCACCCTGTTCTACCTGCCCTACCTGGCCCCGCCGGTGGCCGCGACGCTCGCCTTCGTCTTCCTCCTCAACCCCGGCACCGGCCCCGTGAACACCCTCCTCGACGGCGTGGGGCTGCCGGCTCCCGGCTGGTTCACCGACCCCGGCTGGTCCAAGCCCGCGCTGACCGCGCTCGCCGTGTGGGGGGTCGGCGACCTCATGGTGATCTTCATGGCGGCCCTGCTCGACGTGCCGAAGGAGCAGTACGAGGCCGCCGAGCTCGACGGGGCCGGCGCCTGGGCCCGTTTCCGGCACATCACCCTGCCGAACATCTCCCCGATCATCCTGTTCGCCGTGGTCACCGGGGTCATCCAGGCCATGCAGTACTACACCCAGCCGCTCGTCGCCGGGAAGACCGCCGCCGGGGTCATCGGCGGCTCCGGGCAGCAGTTCGAGCCCGGCTACCCCGACAAGTCCACGCTGACCCTGCCCCAGCTCGTCTACAACCTCGGCTTCCAGCGCTTCGACTACGGCGCCGCCTGCGTCCTCGCGCTCGTCCTGTTCGCCCTCTCCATGGCCTTCACCGCCCTGCTCATGCGCCGCCGCGGCGGACTGACGGGAGCGGACGCATGACCATGAGCACCGCACGCGGCGCCCGGCGGGCCGTACTGCACTGGATCGGCGTGCACGCGCTGGCCGTGGCCGCCGCCCTGTTCTTCGTCCTCCCCTTCGTCTTCCTCCTCCTCACCTCCCTGATGGGCGACCAGCAGGCCCTCACCCGCGACCTGTGGCCGCGGACCTGGGAATGGGGCAACTACGCCACGGTCTGGCACACCCCCGGATTCCTCACCTGGTGGCGCAACACCCTCCTCTACGCGGGCCTGGGCACCCTCCTGACCGTGGTGTCCTCGGTGCCCGTCGCCTACGCCCTCGCCAAGTTCCGCTTCCGCGGCCGGCGGCTCGTCCTGCTGCTCGTGATCGCCGTGATGACGCTGCCGCCCCAGGTGGTGGTCATCCCCATGTACCTCTTCTGGGCCAAGCAGCTCGACCTGTCCGGCACCCTGTGGCCGCTGATCGTCCCGATGGCCTTCGGCGACGCCTTCTCCGTCTTCCTGCTGCGCCAGTTCCTGCTCACCATCCCCGACGAGTACCTGGACGCGGCCCGCGTCGACGGCTGCGGCGAGCTGCGCACCCTGCTGCGGGTGGTCCTGCCGATGGCGAAGCCCGGCATCGCGGCCATCGCCCTCTTCCAGTTCTTCGCCGCCTGGAACGACTACTTCGGCCCGCAGGTCTACGCCTCCGACAACCCCGCCGCCTGGACCCTCAGCTACGGCCTGGAGTCCTTCAAGGGCGCGCACCACACCGACTGGAACCTCACCATGGCGGCGACCGTGCTCGTCATGGCCCCGGTGATCCTCCTCTTCTTCTTCGCCCAGAAGGCGTTCGTCGAGGGCGTCACCCTGACCGGCGTGAAAGGCTGAAAGCGATGAAACTCGCAGTGGTGGGCGGCGGTTCCACCTACACCCCCGAACTGGTCGACGGATTCGCGCGGCTGCGCGACACCCTGCCCGTCACCGAGCTCGTCCTCGTCGACCCCGCCGCCGGACGGCTGGAGCTGGTCGGCGGCCTGGCCCGGCGGATCTTCGCCCGGCAGGGGCACCCCGGCCGGATCACCACCACCGCCGACCTGGACGCGGGCGTCGCCGGCGCGGACGCCGTCCTCCTCCAGCTGCGGGTCGGCGGGCAGGCGGCCCGGCTGCAGGACGAGACCTGGCCGCTGGAGTGCGGCTGCGTCGGCCAGGAGACCACCGGCGCGGGCGGACTGGCCAAGGCCCTGCGCACCGTCCCCGTGGTGCTGGACATCGCCGAACGGGTGCGGCAGGCCGCCCCCGGAGCCTGGATCATCGACTTCACCAACCCCGTCGGGATCGTCACCCGGGCCCTGCTCCAGGCCGGGCACAAGGCGGTCGGGCTGTGCAACGTCGCCATCGGCCTCCAGCGGAAGTTCGCCGCGCTGCTGGGCGCCCAGCCCGCCGAGATCCACCTCGACCACGTCGGCCTCAACCACCTGACCTGGGAGTTCGGCGTACGGCTCGGGGGGCCCGGGGGCGAGGACGTGCTGCCCCGGCTGCTGGCGGAGCACGGGGAGGCGATCGCCGCCGACCTGCGGCTGCCGCGGGCGGTGCTGGACCGGCTCGGCGTCGTCCCCTCGTACTACCTGCGCTACTTCTACTCCCACGACGAGGTGGTCCGCGAGCTCGGCGAGAAGCCCTCGCGGGCGGCCGAGGTCGCGGCGATGGAACGCGAACTCCTCGCCCTGTACGCGGACCCCGCGCTCGACGAGAAGCCCGCGCTGCTGGCCAAGCGGGGCGGGGCCTTCTACTCGGAGGCGGCCGTGGACCTCGCGGCGGCCCTGCTGGGCGGCGGCGGCCCGGCCGTGCAGGTGGTCAACGCCCGCAACGACGGCACCCTGCCCTTCCTCCCGGACGACGCGGTGATCGAGGTCCAGGCCGCCGTCGACGGCTCCGGTCCCGTCCCGCTGGCCGTGCCCCGCCCCGACCCCCTGTACACGGGACTCCTCGCGCACGTGACGGCGTACGAGGACCTGGCGCTGGACGCCGCGCTGCGCGGCGGTCGCGAACGGGTCGCCCGGGCCCTCCTCGCGCACCCGCTGGTCGGTCAGTTCGACCTGGCCGAGGCGCTGACCGACCGGCTGCTCGCACACAACAAGGAGCACCTGCCATGGGCGTGAGCCGCCCCGCCCCCGCCGCGGTGCTCGCACTGGACGCGGGGAACAGCAAGACGGACGCGGCCCTGGTCGGCGCCGACGGCACGGTCCTGGGAACCGGCCGTTCCGGGGGCTTCCAGCCGCCCCGGACGGGGGTCGGTCCGGCCGTGGACGTGCTCGGGGAGGCCGTCGCGGAGGCCGCCTGCGCCGCCGGGCTGGCCGGGCCGCCGTACGCCGTCCGGGTCTCGGCCTGTCTGGCCAACGCCGACCTGCCGGTGGAGGAGCGGCAGCTGGCGGACGCGATCGCCGCGCGGGGCTGGGCGCCGGCCGTCGAGGTGCGCAACGACACGTTCGCCGTCCTGCGGGCCGGGGTGGACCGGCCGCGCGGGGTCGCCGTGGTGTGCGGGGCGGGCATCAACTGCGTGGGCCTGCTGCCCGACGGGCGCACCGCGCGCTTCCCGGCGCTGGGCCGGATCTCCGGGGACTGGGGCGGCGGGAGCGGGCTGGCGGAGGAGGCCGTGTGGTGGGCGGCGCGGGCCGAGGACGGGCGGGGCGGGCCCACCGCGCTGGCGAAGGCCCTGCCGGGGCACTTCGGGCTGACGGCGATGGCCGGGCTGATCGAGGGCCTGCACCTGGGCGGGATCCCGCGGGGGCGGCTGCACGAGCTGGTGCCGGTGCTGTTCGCGGTGGCTTCGGCGGGCGACGCGGTGGCCTCGGCGATCGTGGAACGGCAGGCGGAGGAGGTGGTGGCGCTGGCGTCGGTGGCGCTGGAGCGGCTAGGGCTGCTGGCGCAGGAGGTGCCGGTACTGCTGGGCGGCGGGGTCCTCGCGGCGGGGCACCGGCAGCTCGACGCCCGTATCGCGCAGCTCCTGGCCGCCCGCGCCCCGCACGCCCGTCCCTCGGTGGTCACGGCCCCGCCGGTCCTGGGCGCGGCCCTGCTGGGCCTGGACGCCGCCGCCGCCCCGGCGGGGGCGCACGCGAGGCTCCGTGCCCAATTCGAGTGAACCCGGGCCGGGGGCGCGTGCGCGGGGAACCGTGGGGGCGGGTCCGGCGTATTGACGGTGAAGGGGTGGCGGGGGAGGTCGGGGGGAGGGTGGTCGGGGCGGTCCGGGGAGGGGATCGTCCAAGATCGAGCACCGGGTGCTGTGGTCCGGCGCCACTACGGCCATACTGCTGCGGAGCAGAGGGACCGAGGGGGAGGTCAGGGTGGCCATCACGACACGCCCGTCCGCGCCCGGGGGCGGTGCCGCCGGGGTGCCCGCCGGGCCGGCCGGGCGGGGTACGGCCTGGGCCGAGGGCGTGGAGCGGCTGCGCGCGACGGCGACGACCGAGCCGGGCCGGCTGCGGATCATCGGCGCGGTGCTGGCG
This sequence comes from Streptomyces sp. 3211.6, assembly GCF_003634815.1. Lineage (NCBI taxonomy): Bacteria > Bacillati > Actinomycetota > Actinomycetes > Kitasatosporales > Streptomycetaceae > Streptomyces > Streptomyces sp. 3211.6. The sequence goes on from NZ_RBXC01000001.1 coordinate 2,991,278, forward strand.
GCGCTGGTGCTGCTGTTCGGTGCGGTGGCCGTCTGGGAGGTCTCGGGCCGGTTGACGGCCGCGGAGGACGTGGTGGGCCGCAGCCAGCCGCTGAGCGCGGACGCGGCGAGCATCTACCGTTCCCTGGCGGACGCCGACACGGCTTCCTCCAGCGGGTTCCTCGCGGGCGCGCAGGAGCCGCGCGAGGTCCGCCTGCGCTACGAGAAGGACATGGCGAACGCCTCCCGGCTGCTGGTGAGCGCCGCGGCGAACACCGGGGCGGGCGGGGAGTCCCGCAAGGAGATCGCGCTGCTCGGCGAGCAGTTGCCCCGCTACACCGGCCTGATCGAGCAGGCCCGCGCGAACAACCGGCAGGGCCTGCCGCTGGGCGGCGCGTACCTGCGCTACGCCAACGAGCAGATGAGCACGGTGCTGTTGCCTGCCGCCCAGCGGCTGTACGAGGCGGAGACCGGGCGGCTGTACACGGACTACGACGAGGCCCGGGGCTGGCCGCTGGCGGCGACGGGCGCGGGGGTGCTGGCGCTCGGGGCCCTGGTGTGGGCGCAGCGGCGCAACTACCTGCTCACGCACCGGGTCTTCAACCACGGTCTGCTGGCGGCGACGGCGGCGACGGCCGTGGTGCTGGTGTGGCTGACGGTGGGGCAGACGGTGGCCCGGTCCGGCCTGGGTGAGGCGCGGGCGGACGGGCAGGAATCGCTGAAGGTGCTCAACGACGCCCGGATCGCCTCCCTGCAGGCGCGGGCGAACGAGAACCTGACGCTGATCGCGCGGGGCGCCGTACTGGCCGAGGACAAGAAGTCCGACAAGTACGACGTGGACTACGCGAAGAACATGAAGCAGCTCGACGCGGGGCTGGCGCGGGCGCTGGAGCTGGCCGACGACGCGAGCGGCCGGGATCCGGTGGCGAAGGCGGCCGCGGGCGCGGCGCAGTGGAAGCAGCGGCACGCGGCGGCGCGGGAGTCGGACATGAGGGGCGACTACGAGCTCGCCCTGCCCCAGGTGATCGGGGGCAAGGGCCACGAGGACAGCAGCGGGGCCTCGTTCGACACGGTGGACGCCTCCCTGGAACAGGCCGTGGCCCATGAGCAGAAGCAGTTCACCCTGGCCGCGCGGGGCGGGCTCGGGGCGCTGGGCGGGCTGGCGACGGGAGCGGCGGCGCTCGCGGTCGTCGGCGCCGGCGCGGCCCTCCTCGGTATCGGTCGCAGGCTTTCGGAGTACAGGTGAGTGCGATGCGGATACGGCGGACACCGGCGGAGCGGGAGCGCCGGCTGCGGCGGGCGGCGGGACGGCTGCGCGGCTGGGGCGGGGTCAGTGCGATGGCCGCCGCCTGCGCGATGACGGCCGCGGCGGTGCTGCTGCCGCTGGCGCACTCCTCGCCGGGCACCGGGCACCACCCCGGGGTGGTGCGCGAGCCCGCGTCGGTGGCGGCGGCCCCGTTCACCCTCACCGACACCTGCCAGCACCCGGAGGCCAGTCTGCGGCCGTCCGCGCTGGACGGGCCGACGATCGAGCGGATCCGCAAGGCGGGCAAGCTGGTCGCGGGCGTGGACCAGAACAGCTTCAAGTGGGGCTACCGCAACCCCGACGGGCACCTCGACGGCTTCGACATAGACCTCGTCAAGGCCATAGCCAAGGACATCCTGGGCAACGAGGAGGCGGTCATCTACCGGGCCATCCCCACGAGCCAGCGCATCCCGGCGCTCCAGGAGGGCCGGGTCGACATCGTGGTGCGGACGATGACGATCAACTGCAAGCGGCTGGAGGACGTGGCGTTCTCGACCGCCTACTTCGAGGCGGGCCAGCAGGTCCTGGCGCCCAAGGGCTCCCCGATCACCGGCTACGACGCCTCGCTGAAGGGCCGCCGGATCTGCACGGCCGCGGGATCCACCGCGGAGGCGGCCCTGAAGTCCCAGGGCTACGGCTCGGTGCCGGTGTCGGTGCCGAACCAGCTGGACTGCCTGGTGCGGCTCCAGCTCGGCGAGGTCGACGGGATCATCACCGACAACGCGCTGGCCGCCGGGCAGGCGGCGCAGGATCCGTCGGTGCAGCTGGTCGGCGCGCCGTTCACCCGCGAGTTCTACGGTGTGGCGATGAACAAGGACGCCCCGGACCTGGTGCGCCGGGTCAACAAGGTGCTTGAGGACTACCGCGCGGGCGGTGACCAGAGCCGGTGGGCGACGTCCTACCGCAAGCACTTCGAGGACGTGCTGCCCAAGGCCGCGGTGCCGCCCGCGCCCGAATACCGGGAGGGCTGAGGCCGGTGGTGGGGGTACCGCATGTTCGCGGGGCAGGATCGGAGCCGTACGTGAGCCGGACGGGGCTGATGGACCGGGACGAGGTGGACCGGGCGCTGACCCGCCTGGGCGCCGAGCACGAGGCCGTGGAGACCTCGCTGCTCGCGCTGCAGGACCACGCGGGGCGCCGGCTGCTGGAGGGCGCGGCGCTGAGCGGGGTCACCAAGGAGCGCTGGGCCGCCGCCGACGCGGCCGTGACCCGGCTGTGGACGTACTTCGACGCCTACAGCGGGGCGCTGGCCGCCGCCCGGGAGATCCGCGAGCGGCGTCGCTGGCCGAGCCGTGAGGACCTGGCGGAGCTGACGGAGCGGCTGCGCGGGCCGGGTGTGACGATCGCGGGGGCCGGGGTGGAGGGTGCCGGGCTGGCGGAGCGGTTCTCGCTCGCCGAGCTGGTGGCCCGGATGAACGAGCTGTACGCCGCCTCGCTGGACGTGGTGGTCGCCGCCGACGCCGTGTGGTCGGCGCTGCCCGCGCGGATCGACCTGCTCGCCGCCGAGCTGCACCGGACGCGTTCACTGGCGCACTCGGTGGGGGTCCGGCCGGGCGAGCACCCGTCGGGGGACGACCTGGAGGAGATCACCGCCGAGCTGGCGCAGCTGCGGGAGGCGGTGATCGCCGATCCGCTGGCGTTCTGGGTGCCCGCCTCGGGGAGTTCCGCCCCGGGCGGCGGCCGGCCCGACACCGCCCGCTACGACCGGGCGGCCCGCGCGCTGGACGACGTACGCCGGGAGGTGGAGGCGGTCCTGACGGTGCGGCAGGACGCGGAGGCCCGGCTGATCGCCCTGCGGGACGTGCTCTCGCGGGCCGACCGGACCCTCTCCGAGGCGCGGACGGCGCGCGGGGAGGTGCTGGCGAAGATCGCGGCGTCGGAGGTGCCGGCCGTCAGCGGCCCGCCGACGGCCCTGCAGGAGCAGCTGGCCGCGGCGGCCGAGTACCGCAGGCGGTCGCAGTGGCACCGGCTGTCGCCGCTGCTGGACGCGTTGGAGGACCGGGCCGAGGAGGAACTCCGGCGGGCCCGCGAATCGTTGACTGCGGTGACGGCGCCGCTGGCGGTACGGGCCGAGCTGCGCGGGCGGCTGGACGCGTACCGGGCGAAGGTGGCCCGGCACGGCCTGGCGGAGGATCCGCTGCTGGTCGAGCGGTATGACACGGCCCGTCGGATGCTGTGGAGCGCACCGTGCGATCTGCGGGCGGCGGAAGGGGCGGTGCTGCGCTACCAGCGGGCGGCGGCCGAGGCGCTGGCCCCGCCGGAGGACCACCGGCCCGAGGGGCCCGGGGAGGAGGAAGCGTGAGCCTGATCGGATCGCCCTGCCTGCGCGCCGGCTGCCCGGGCGCGTACGAGGACATGGGCGGCGGCGAGGTGTACTGCGACACCTGTGGGCTGGCCCCGCTGGGTGCGGTCGCGGCGGGCGCGCAGGAGCTGGTGTCCCCGCCGACGGGGATGACGAGCGCCGCCCGGCACGGGGACTCCCGGGGGTCGGCGGGCTCGCGCGGCTCCGGGCGTTCCTCGGCGTCGGCGCGTTCGGCTTCCTCCCGGTCCTCGTCCTCGCGCCGCTCGGTGTCCGGGCGGCTGTCGCGTTCCCTGCCGGGTTCGGGGTCCAGCCGGTCGGTGTCGGTGCGCAGTTCGGGATCGGCGTCCGGGGCCTCGGGGCGCAGCCGGCTGGGCGCGGGGCTGGTCAGTGTGCCCGAGGTACCGCGGCCGGATCCCTCGGCGGCGGTGCTGGCGAACCCGGAGGTGCCGGAGCGCAAGCGGTTCTGCTCTCGTTCGGACTGCGGGGCTCCGGTGGGCCGGGCGCGCGGGGACCGGCCGGGGCGGACGGAGGGGTTCTGCACCAAGTGCGGGCACCCGTACTCCTTCGTGCCGAAGCTGCGCGCCGGGGACGTGGTGCACGGCCAGTACGAGGTGGCGGGCTGCCTGGCGCACGGCGGGCTGGGCTGGGTGTACCTCGCGGTGGACCGGGCGGTCTCGGACCGGTGGGTGGTGCTCAAGGGCCTGCTGGACACCGGGGACCAGGACGCCATGGAGGCGGCGATCTCCGAGCGGCGCTTCCTGGCGGAGATCGAGCACTCCAACATCGTGCGCATCTACAACTTCGTGGAGCACCTGGACCAGCGGACGGGTTCGCTGGACGGGTACATCGTCATGGAGTACGTGGGCGGCAAGTCGCTGAAGGAGATCGCCAACGAGCGGCGCCGGCCGGACGGGCGGCGTGATCCGCTGCCGGTGGAGCAGGCGTGCGCGTACGGCATCGAGGCGCTGGAGGCCCTGGGGCACCTGCACAGCCGCAACCTGCTGTACTGCGACTTCAAGGTGGACAACGCGATCCAGCAGCAGGACCAGCTGAAGCTGATCGACATGGGCGCGGTGCGGCGGATGGACGACGAGGAGTCGGCCATCTACGGCACGGTGGGCTACCAGGCTCCGGAGGTGGCGGAGCTGGGGCCGTCGGTGGCCTCCGACCTGTACACGGTGGCGCGGACGCTGGCGGTGCTGACGTTCGACTTCCAGGGCTACACGAACGTGTTCGTGGACTCGCTTCCGGACCCGGAGCACATCGAGGTGTTCCAGCGGTACGAGTCCTTCTACCGGCTGCTGGTGCGGGCCACCGATCCGGATCCGGGGCGGCGGTTCGCCTCCGCGCAGGAGATGGCGGACCAGCTGACGGGCGTGCTGCGGGAGGTCGTCGCGCTCCAGACGGGCCGGCCGCGGCCGCAGCTGTCGACCCTGTTCGGCCCGGAGCTGCGCGTTGCGGACACCCAGCTGTACGAGGACGCCCCGGACGCGGAGGTCTCCCGCCTGGGCACCCGCCCCCTCCCCCGGCGCGGCTTCGCCCTGGGGCGCCGCGGTACGGCTGCCGCCGGCGCGGGCGCGGAGTCCCCCGCGGGGGCGGCGGGCATCGCGGGGGCGGCGGGCCCGGGTACTGGCTCCCTTGCGCAGAGCCCCGGGGCGGCGGGGGCGGAAGCCTCTGCTCCGGGGAGCCCGTCCGGGCCCTCGGGCTCCGTACCGCGGCCCTTCGTGCCGGGGGCCCCATGGCAGCCGGGCGTGTCCGGGCCCGGCGTGGCGGGGGCGGGCTTCACCTCCGCCGCTGCGGGGTCGGAGGTGCCGGGGGCCGGGACGCCGGGATCCGGCGGCCGGAACTCCGGGCCGGGGAAGGCCGTTTCCGGATATGGCGGGCCGGGTCCCGGCGGGGCCGTCGGCGGTGGCACCGCGGGCGCGGCCGGGGTTTCCGTGCTCGGGACCAGCGCCACGCACGTGGGCCGCGCCGGGCTGCCCGGGCCCCGTCCCGCCCCGGTGGTCCCGGCGGCTCCGGCGACCGCCGCCGCCTCCCTCCCCCTCGCCGCCGCGGCCGCGGGGCTGGCTCCGCTCGACGTCCGTGACACCGCGCTGGCGCTGCCCGTGCCGCTGGTGGACCCGGCCGACCCGAACGCCGGGTTCCTGGCGGGCCTGCTCGCCTCCGCGCCCGCCGACCTGCTCGGGGCCCTGGGCGCGGCCGTCTCCGACTCCGCCGAACTGCGGCTGCGGGAGCTGCGGGCCCGACTGGAGCTGGGCGAACTGGCCGTGGCCGCGCGGGCCCTGGCCGAGCTGGAGGCCACGTACCCCGACGACTGGCGGGTGGTGTGGGCGCGCGGGATCGCCTCGCTGGCCACCGGGGACGACGAGATAGCGGCCCTGTCCTTCGACGCCGTCTACGACGCGTTCCCGGGCGAGCCCGCACCGAAGCTGGCACTCGCGCTGTGCGCGGAGATCCTGGGCCAGCTGGACAACGCCGCCGAGTACTACCGGCTCGTCTGGATCACCGATCCCGGTTTCGTGAGCGCGGCCTTCGGGCTGGCCCGGGTCCAACTGGCCTCCGGAGACCGGGCCGCGGCCGTCCGTACGCTGGAGTCCGTACCGGAGTCCTCGATCCACTACACGGCCGCACGGGTGGCGGCCGTACGGGCACGCCTGCGCGACCGGTCGCCGCAGGAGGAGCTCCTGGCGGACCTCGGGGCGGCGTCGGACCAGGTCGAGGCGTTGCGGCGGTTCGGACTCGACCCGGAACGCCAGGAGCGGCTGGCGACGGAGGTTCTGGGCGCGGCCCTGGACTGGGTACTGTCGGGTAGCCGGGGTGCCGACCCCGGCCGGAGCTCGTTGCTCGGCAGTCAACTGGACGAGCGGGGGCTGCGCTTCGGCCTGGAGCGCTCCTACCGCGTCCTCGCCCGGCTGGCACAGCGGGGCGAGGAGAGGATCGAACTGGTGGAGCGGGCCAACCGTTTCCGTCCCCGGACGTGGGTGTGAGTGATGTCGATGCATCGGCTGTCGGGCTGCCCCAGCTGCGCGGAGCCCCTGGAGGAGGGTGACCGTTTCTGCGGGGTGTGCGGATACGCCCTCTCCGCCCCGCCCGCTCCCCCGGACCGCACCCCGACCCTGCCGGACCCGGACCCGGGCGGCGGGTTCGTACCCGGCCCGGCGGCCGGAGAGTCCCCGGCGTGGGCGGGCGCGGCCGCCGCTTCGGGGCACCCAGGCCGCGGAGCGGATGCCGCGCGCCCGGCCGAAGCGGGCGCGTACGCCACGACCGCCGCCCCGGGCTTCGGGTCCGCCGTCGGGGTGCCGGCGCCCGGATGGGAGGGCACCCCTGTGCCCCCCGGTTCCGCGGTCGCCTCCGGTACCGCCCCCGCGTCCCCCGCCGACACCCCGTGGGGCGCGGTCCCGTACGGCAGCGCGGACGACGCCGACCACGGCCGGCCCCGGGGGGCGGCGCCCGAGGAGGCCCACGGCGCCGCGCCGCAGGAGAACCCGCACGATGCCCCGCTCGCCGCCGGCGCACCCGGGGCTGACGCCCCGTACGGCCGGGCCCCCTCGCCGGACCCGCAGGAGGACCCGCACGAGGACCCCCACGCCTGGGCCCCGCAGGGGAGCGGCGGCGGGCGGACCTGCGTCGCCTGCCGGTCCGGGTACGTGGACACCGACGGCTACTGCGAGCACTGCGGTCACGCCCAGCCGCGGGAGCGGGACCACGTGGAGGAGGAGCTGTGCAGCGTCGCCGCCGTCAGTGACCGGGGGCTGCGCCACCACCGCAACGAGGACTCCTTCGCGGTGGCGGCCACGGCCATGCCCGACGGCTCCGCCGCGACCGTCGCCATCGTCTGCGACGGCGTCTCCTCCGCCAGCCGCCCCGACGACGCTTCGGCCGCCGCCGCCGGCGCGGCCAGCGAGGCCCTGCTCGACGCCCTGCCCCGGGGCGCGCACCCGGCGGAGGCCATGCACGAGGCGATCCTCGCGGCGGGCGCCGCGGTGAGCGCCCTCGCCCCGCAGCCCCCCGGCGCCCAGAACGCCCCCGCCTGCACCCTGGTCGGGGCCGTCGTCAGCAGCGGCGTGCTGACCATCGGCTGGGTCGGCGACAGCCGGGCCTACTGGGTCCCCGACGACCGTGCGGCGGCGCCCCGCCGGCTCACCGAGGACGACTCCTGGGCCGCGCAGATGGTCGCGGCGGGTCTGATGGGCGAGGCCGAGGCCTACGCCGACGTCCGGGCACACGCCATCACCGGCTGGCTCGGGGCCGACGCGTACGACCTCGACCCGCACACCGCGAGCTTCAGACCCGACCACCCCGGCGTGGTCGTCGTCTGCACCGACGGCCTGTGGAACTACGCCGAGTCCGCCGTCGACATGGCCCGGATCCTGCCCCCCGACGCCGCCGAACGGCCCCTGCACTGCGCCCAGGTGCTGGTCGGCCACGCCCTCGACGGTGGCGGGCACGACAACATCACCGTCGCCGTGGTGCCGTTCACCGCCGCGCCGCCGGAACCCGGAGCGGAACCGGGGACGGCGGGCGTGGCGGAGGCCGGAGCGGAAGCGGGGACGGCGTCCCGGACCGAGCCGCCGCACCCCCTGGCCTGAACCGCCCCGGCCCGTCCGCCCAGCCCCGGCCCGTCCGCCCCGCCCGGGTCCGTCCGCTCCGCCCCGACAGCCCCCGAGGAGTCACCCCGATGGCGAACTTCGCCAAGCCGCGCGCCCCGCGCTTCAGCATGGAGGTGTACCAGAACGAGTTCCTGCCCGAGGGCGGTCGGGACGTCCACGCCATCGTGACGGTCACCTCCAGCGGCGGCGCCATCGCCACCGCCGGGCGGGCGCTCGGGCAGGACGCGGCCGTGGTGATCATGGTCGACTGCTCCGGCTCGATGGACCACCCGCCGCAGAAGATGCGCGGTGCCCGCGAGGCCACCGCCGCCGCGATCGACACCCTGCGCGACGGCACGGCCTTCGCCGTGATCGCCGGCACCCACGAGGCCCGCGAGGTCTATCCCGGCCAGGGCCTCCTCGCCACCGCCGACGCGACCACCCGGGCGCGGGCCAAGGAGGCCCTGCGCGGCCTGAGCGCGGGCGGCGGCACCGCCATCGGCACCTGGCTGCGGCTGGCGGACGGCTTGCTGCGCCGCTCCCCGGCCGCCATCCGGCACGGCATCCTGCTGACCGACGGCCGCAACGAGCACGAGGACCCGGCTGTGCTGCGCGCCACCCTCGAGGCCTGCGCCGGCCGCTTCACCTGCGACGCGCGCGGGGTGGGGACGGACTGGGAGGTCAAGGAGGTGACGGGGATCGCGAGCGCCCTGCTGGGCTCCGCCGACATCGTCGCCGATCCGGCCCGTCTCGCCGAGGACTTCACGCTCATGATGGAGAAGGTCATGGGCAAGGAGGTCGCGGACGTCGCGCTGCGCGTGTGGACCCCGGTCGGGGCGGAGATCCTTTACGTCAAGCAGGTCTCGCCGTCCGTCCAGGACCTCACCGGCCGCCGTACCGAGGCGGGGCCGCGGGCCGGGGACTATCCGACGGGCTCCTGGGGTGACGAGTCGCGCGACTACCACCTGTGCGTACGGGTGCCGGACGCCTCCGTCGGCCAGGAGATGCTGGCCGCCCGCGCCTCGCTCGTCCTGCCGGGGCCGGCCGGCGGGCCGGGCTCCCCGGTCGCCCAGGGGCTGGTCCGGGCGGTGTGGACGAACGACCTCGCCGCGTCGACCGCGATCAGCCCGCAGGTGGCGCACTACACGGGGCAGGCGGAGCTCGCGCAGGCTATCCAACAGGGCCTGCATGCCCGCAAAATGGGCGATGTCGACGGCGCCACGGCCAAACTCGGCCGTGCCGTGCAGTTGGCGAGCGCCTCCGGGAACGCGGACACCGCCAGACTGCTCTCCAAGGTGGTGGACGTCGTCGACGCGGCGGCGGGTACTGTGCGCCTGAAAGCCAAGGTCGCCGATGCCGACGAGATGACCCTTGAAACCCGTTCGACACAGACCGTCCGAGTGAAGAAGACCTGAGTAGACGCCTGCGGCGATGACGCAGGGAGAAGGGGGAAGCGCCGCGATGCCGACCTGTCCGAACGGGCACCAGTCCGCCTCCGACGACTGGTGCGAGGTCTGCGGCCACCGGATGGCTGCCCCGGCGGGCCCCCCTGCGGCCGCCTCCTACGCCTACCCTCCCACCACCGGTGAGCCCACCGCCCAGGCGGAGCTGTGCCCGCAGTGCAAGACCCCGCGCGAGGCCATGGCCCCGTTCTGCGAGGAGTGCCGGTACAACTTCCTGACGCGGACGGCGAACCCGTACGCCCCGCCGCCGTCCGCCCCCGACGCGGGTCCGGCCGGTACGGGTGCGCAGGCCCTGGCGGCCCCGGTGACCGGCGGGACCCCGCCGCCCCCGCCGCCGCCGCTCCCGCCCCAGCCGGTTTACTCCCAGGACCACTTCGAGTACCAGGGCTCCCGGCCCTCCCGGGTCAACCGCCCGGCCGAGCCGCTCCAGGACGACGACGACTGGCTGCTGCCGCCGCCCGCCGCCCCGGAGCCGCCCGCCCCGCCGGTCGCGGTGGCCCCGCCGCCGCCCCCGCCCGTGGCACCGGCGCCGGTCCAGCAGCCCGTCCAGCAGCCCGTCCAGCAGGAGCATCCGGTGGCGCCCGGCGCGGAATACCCCGCCGCGCCCGTTCCGGAGCAGTCCGGCGGCGGCTCCTGGACGGCGACGATCGCCCCGGACCGCTCGTACTTCATGGCGATGATGCAGCGCAGCGGGCCGGAGGCGGCCGGGCTCAACCTGCCCGCCTACTCCCCGGAGTTGCACCTTCCGCTCTCCGGAGGCCAGATCACCATCGGCCGCCGCCGCGCCTCGACGGGCGAGTCCCCGGACATCGACCTGTCGGTGCCGCCGGAGGACCCCGGCGTCTCGCACAGCCATGCGGTGCTCGTCCAGCAGCCCGACCTCAGCTGGGCGGTGGTGGACCAGAACTCCACCAACGGCACCACCGTCAACATGGGCGAGGAGCCGATCCAGCCCTACGTCCCGGTCCCCCTCGCCGACGGCGACCGGGTCCACCTGGGCGCCTGGACCACCATCACCATCCGGCGCGGCTGACCGGACACCCCTGGCCGGCGCCCTAGCCGACGCCCTAGCCGGCGCCCTCCCCCAGGGGCCACACGTAGGGCCCCTGGGGGTCGTCGAGCCAGGCCCACTGCCCCTCGGCGGTGACCGTGACCCCGAACCGCTCGCGGGCCGGGCGGCCCTCGCCGCGCCACAGGTCCAGCGCCTCCCGGGGGCGCAGCACGCCCGCGGTCAGGATCAGCAGGAACTGGAAGCGTTCGTTCTCCACCAGCTCGTACGGGACCCCGTGCAGCGGACCGCCCGCCCCGGGCAGCGGAGGCCCGGCCGTGGCCCCGCGCAGCGGGACGAAGTAGGCGGAGGTGTGCAGGAAGCGGCCCTCCGCGAAGTCGGCGTCGCGGACCGTGAGCGCGATCAGCCCGGTCGACAGCGGGGCCAGGATCCGCGCCCCGGGCCGGCACTGGCCGAGCCAGGCGTGCGGGATCAGCGGCAGGGTGCAGGTGACCAGGATCCGGTCGAAGGGGGCGCGGGAGGGGCAGCCGCGCGCCCCGTCCCCGGTGACGACGGTGGGCCGGTAGCCGAGCAGCGCCAGGTGCGCCCGTGCCGACTCGGTGATCTCCTCGTCCAGGTCCACCGTGGTGACGTGCTCCTCGCCGAGCCGGTGGCAGAGCAGGGCCGCGTTGTAGCCGGTGCCCGTGCCGATCTCCAGCACGTCGTCCCCGTCGCGCACCTGCAGCGCCTCCAGCATCTTCGCCATCAGGGAGGGCTGGCTGCTGGAGGAGACCAGCTCGCCGTCCCGCAGCCGGGTCGCGAGCGGGGCGTCGGTGTAGACCCCGCGCAGCCAGCGGGCCCGGTGCTCGGGGTCGGGGTCCTCGGCCCACAGCCGCTCGTGGCCGGCTCCACGGCCGGTCCAGAAGTACGGCACGAACAGGTGCCGGGGCACGGCCGCGAAGGCGGCCCGCCAGGCCGGGTCCTCCAGCACCCCGGCGGCGGTGAGCTCCCGCACCTGGGCGGCGTGCGCGATCTCCCGCAGATCGCGGACCGGCTCCTCCGGCCCCCGCGGGGTCCGTGCCGCGTGTGCTCCGCCCTTGCCGCCCGTGCCCATGTCTCCACTGTGCGGCGGGCGGCCGCCGCATGCGAGCCCTCCCGGATCCGGTGGCGGCGGGCGGTCCTAGGACCGGGGTCCTCCGTCCGGGTGTCTGAGACGATGGTCGGGTGAATGACGATCCGCAGAGCAACGTCCAGGAGACGACCTTCTTCGAGCAGGTGGGCGGCGAGGCGACCTTCCGCCGTCTGGTCCACCGCTTCTACCAGGGTGTCGCGGAAGACCCGCTGCTGCGTCCGATGTACCCGGAGGGGGACCTCGGGCCCGCCGAGGAGCGGTTCGCGCTGTTCCTGATGCAGTACTGGGGCGGCCCGGGCACCTACAGCGAGAACCGCGGGCACCCGCGCCTGCGCATGCGGCACGCCCCGTTCCAGGTGGACTCCGCCGCGCACGACGCGTGGCTGAAGCACATGCGGGAGGCCCTGGACGAGCTGGGCCTGGCGCCGGAGCACGAGGCGCAGCTGTGGCGGTACCTGACGTACGCGGCCGCCTCGATGATCAACACGGCCGGCTAGCCGGCATCCGCGTGTGCCCGCGGCCCGGGGCCGCGGGCACTAGAGGACGACAGGCCCTAGAGGACGACAGGCCCTAGAGCGGGCGTACCTGGAGGGCGCCGAGCCCGCCGCCCGGTCCGGGCCGGCGGGTCGCGACGGACCCGTACGGGGTGCTCAGCCGCAGCCAGCCGCCGGAGGCGAACAACGCCACCGGGGCGGGGGCCGCGGAGGCGCCGCCGGGCGCGGGGGCCGGGACGGTGGCGCGTACGGGCCGCAGGAAGCCCAGGGACTGGGCGGCGTGGGCGGCGCGCAGCGGGAGTTCGGTGTCGCCGAGCGTCCGCGACCAGATCTCGCGGCCGATGCGGTCGCGCTCGGAGCGGGTGCGGTGCTGCGGGGGCAGGGCCTCGTCCCGGGCCCGGAACTCGGCGACGGCCGCGGCCAGGGCCGCCCGTACCGCCTCGGGCCGGGGCAGTCCGGGTACGGGCCGCCAGCCGCCCTGGGGCGGCAGGACGCCCGTCCAGGGCGGGCCGGTGACGGCGCCCGGCACCCGGGCCCCGGCGCCTGCCTCGTCGACGGACTCCAGCAGCTCGCCCGCCGACACGGTCACGTCCAGCGGCGTCGCGAGGGGCGCGGCGAGCCGCACCGCGCGGACGGCGAGGACGTCGAAGGACGGCGGCCGTCCGAAGACGGCGAGCGCGCCGCCGCCCGCCCGCGCCTGCAGGCGGACCGCGGCGGCACGGTCGTAGTGCACCAGCCGGCCCAGGAAGGCGGCGAGGTCCGCCGCCTCCCCGGAGTCTGCGAAGTGCAGCTGCTCGGTCATGCCGCCAGGCGCCCTTCCGCACCCTTGGGGCGGCCGGCGACCCGGCTCGCGGGCTCCTCCAGGTACTCCTGGAGGAAGACCCGCTCCTCGTCCGTGATGCGGCGGGGCCGCCCCTCGGCGAGGTTGTAGGGCACGACGACCGTCTCGGCCCGGACGTAGACCGTCTCGGGTGCGTCCTCGGTCGCCTCGTCCTTGACCTCGTAGCGGATGGTCAGGGAGGCGGCCCCTATCCGGGTCACCCAGGATTCGATGAGCACCGGCTCGTGCCGGTGCACGAGCGGGAGCTTGTAGTCGATCTCGTGACGGGCCACGACGGAGCCGCCCGTGAAGGACTCGCTGCCCTCACCGGGCGCCAGGCGGAACATGAAGTCGATGCGCGCCTCCTCCAGGTAGCGGAGGAAGACCACGTTGTTGACGTGCCCGAAGGCATCCATGTCCGCCCAGCGCAGCGGGCACCGGTAGTGGTGTCTGGCCATGTGCGCGACCTAGCCCCGGGTGAGCTTCTTGTAGGTGGCACGGTGCGGACGCGTGGCGTCCGGGCCGAGCCGCTCGACCTTGTTCTTCTCGTAGGACTCGAAGTTGCCCTCGAACCAGAACCACTTCGAGTCGCCCTCGTACGCCAGGATGTGCGTGGCCACTCGGTCCAGGAACCAGCGGTCGTGGGAGACGACCACGGCCGCGCCGGGGAACTCGAGCAGCGCGTTCTCCAGGGAGCCCAGGGTCTCGACGTCGAGGTCGTTGGTGGGCTCGTCGAGGAGCAGCAGGTTGCCGCCCTGCTTGAGGGTGAGCGCGAGGTTCAGGCGGTTGCGCTCACCGCCGGAGAGCACACCGGCCGGCTTCTGCTGGTCCGGGCCCTTGAAGCCGAAGGCGCTGACGTACGCGCGGGACGGCATCTCGACGTTGCCGACGTTGATGTAGTCCAGCTCGTCCGACACGACCGCCCAGAGGGTCTTCTTGGGGTCGATGTTGGCGCGGCCCTGGTCGACGTAGGAGATCTTGACGGTGTCGCCGACCTTGATGTCGCCGGAGTCCGGGGTCTCCAGGCCCTGGATCATCTTGAACAGCGTGGTCTTGCCCGCGCCGTTCGGACCGATGACGCCGACGATGCCGTTGCGCGGCAGCGTGAAGGACAGGTCGTCGATGAGGACCTTGTCACCGAAGGCCTTGGAGAGGTTGTTGACCTCGACGACGATCGAGCCCAGGCGCGGGCCCGGCGGGATCTGGATCTCCTCGAAGTCCAGCTTCCGCATCTTGTCGGCCTCGGCCGCCATCTCCTCGTAGCGGGCGAGACGGGCCTTGGACTTGGCCTGGCGGCCCTTGGCGTTGGAGCGGACCCACTCCAGCTCTTCCTTGAGGCGCTTGGCGCGCTTCTCGTCCTTCTTGCCCTCGACCTTGAGGCGCTCGGACTTCTTCTCCAGGTAGGTGGAGTAGTTGCCCTCGTACGGGTGGGCGCGGCCGCGGTCGAGCTCGAGGATCCACTCGGCGACGTTGTCGAGGAAGTAGCGGTCGTGGGTGACGGCCACGACGGCGCCCTTGTACTGGGCCAGGTGCTGCTCCAGCCAGTTCACGGACTCGGCGTCGAGGTGGTTGGTGGGCTCGTCGAGGAGCAGCAGGTCGGGGGCCTCCAGCAGCAGCTTGCAGAGGGCCACGCGGCGCTTCTCACCACCGGAGAGGTTGGTGACCGGCCAGTCGCCGGGCGGGCAGCCCAGGGCGTCCATGGCCTGCTCCAGCTGGGCGTCGAGGTCCCACGCGTTGGCGTGGTCCAGGTCGTCCTGGAGCTTGCCCATCTCCTCCATCAGCTCGTCGGTGTAGTTCGTCGCCATTTCCTCGGCGATCGCGTTGAACCGGTTGAGCTTCTGCTTGATCTCGCCGACGCCGTCCTCGACGTTCTCCAGGACCGTCTTGGACTCGTCGAGCTTGGGCTCCTGCATGAGGATGCCGACGGAGTAGCCGGGCGACAGGAAGGCGTCGCCGTTGGACGGCTGCTCGATGCCCGCCATGATCTTCAGGACGGTCGACTTGCCGGCGCCGTTCGGGCCGACCACGCCGATCTTCGCCCCCGGCAGGAAGTTCAGGAACACGTCGTCGAGGATCACCTTGTCGCCGTGGGCCTTGCGCGTCTTGCGCATGGTGTAGATGAACTCAGCCAAGAGAAACCGTCCGGCAGATCGATGGGTGGGCAGATACACCCCATACTGCCGTACGTCCATCCCTCGGGGGAAACGCATATGGTCAGGGCCCTGATCTGCGGCTCACCGCCGGGGCGGCCCGTTCCGGTCCCGTCCGCACCCTCGGAGGCGGCAGCAGCACGGGAGAGCCGGTCCGACGAGATACGGCCCGGGCCGCGCCGGGCGGCGCGGGCCGGGGCCGGCCCGGGCGGTCAGCGGGGGCGGTAGACGGCGAGGGCGTCGGGGAGGGCGTCGAGGACGAGGGCGGGCGGGGCCTGGGCGTATTCGCCGTCGTAGGCGAAGGGGGTGCCCGGCGGGATGTCCTCGATGTGCAGGCGGCGTACGCGGATGGCCACGTGCGCCGGGGAACGGGTCAGCGGCCCGGCGAGGGCGGCGGCCAGCAGGCGGGGGCCGGGGCGGCCGCCGCCGTGGACCAGTCGCAGGTCGAGCAGGCCCTCGCCGAGACCGTCGCGGCGGCGGGGCGTGGGTCCGGAGCCCTGGTAGGTGCCGTTGCCGGCGAAGAGCAGCCAGGCGCTGCGGGGCCGCCCGGCCAGCGTCAGCCGTACGGGCCGCTCGGCGCGCAGCACCCGCCAGGCGGCCGCGACCGCGGCCGGCCCGCCGCCGATCCTGGGCGCCCAGCGCAGCCGGTGGCGCAGCAGCTCGGGGTAGACCCCGAAGCTGAAGGTGTTCAGGAAGTACCCGCCTTCCCCGCCCCCGGAGACCGCCGCCCCCGACGAGCCGGCCCCCGACGCCGGGACCCCACCGGAACCCCGGCCGGAGACCGGGGCCACGGCCGGGCCCGACACCGCGGCCGGGATGGCACCGGACCCCGAACCCGACGCCGCCCCGGCTTCCGACGCCGCCCCGGCACCGGAGGCCGGGGCCACGGCCGGACCCGACACCGAGGCCGGGATGGCACCGGACCCTGAACCCGACGCCGGCCCGGCACCGGGGGCCGGGGCCACGGCCGGGCCCGAGGCCGGGGGCGGGGTGGTGTCGGGGGTGGTCGCCCCGGGGCCGGTGGGGCGGGGCCGGGTGGGCGGCGGCGTACCGGTGGGGGTGAAGCGGCCCACGGCCACGCGGACGGCCTGGCCCCCGGCCACCGCCCGGCAGGTGTCCTCCGGGCCGGTGAGGCCGAGGTCGAGGGCGAAGTGGTTCAGGGTGCCCCCAGGGAACACCGCCAGCGGCACCCCGGCCCGCAGCGCGGCGGTCGCGGCGGCGTTGACCGTGCCGTCGCCCCCGCAGACCCCGAGCACGGCCGACCGGGCCGCGGCGGCCGACAGCTCCGCCGCGAGCTCCTCGCCCCCGCACTCCACGATCTCCGCCTTCGGCAGCCGGTCCCGCAGGGCGTCGAGCGCTGCGGCTCCGGCCGTGCCCGCGCCGGTGTTCACCACCACCGTGAGCCCGGCCCCGTCCGGCAGCGCGGGCACACCGGCCGCCGGCCGTTCGTCGCCCGGGACGGCCCGCGCCTGCTGCACGCCCCGCGCGAGCTCGCGCACGGCGAACCCCGCCGCCACCCCGAGCAGGGCCCCCGCCGCCACGTCCGACGGGTAGTGCACCCCGGTGTAGACCCGGGAGAACGCCACCGACGCGGCCAGGGGCGCCACCGCGGCCCCCCACACCGGGGACTCCAGCGCCAGCCCCGCCGTGAAGGCGAAGGCCGAGGCCGAGTGCCCGGACGGGAAGGAGGTGGTCCACGGCGCCACGGCCGGCCGCCGCACCAGCGGCACCCCCTCCATCAGCGGCCGCGGCCTGCGGACGGACCACTTGCCGACGGAGTTGACGGTCGCGGAGGCCAGCGCGAGCGAGGCGGCCGCCCGCAGCGCGGCCCGGCGGGTGCGCGGCGCCCCGAGGGCGGTGAGCGCCGCCGCGATCCCGCCCCACAGCACCCCGTGGTTGGCGGCCCGCCCCAGCGCGGGCAGGGCCCGCTCGGCCGCGGGCCAGTGCCGGCGCGCCACGGCGTCGAACAGCCGCCGGTCCCATTGCGCGGCGGTGCCCCGCCAGGTCAGTCGCTGATCATGGTCTGCCATTTCCCGCGCTTACCCGGGGTCCGCCGTCGTGAAGCACCCCGCCCCTCGTTCAGCCCTCCATTTCCCCTTCCTCTCCTTCCAGCGGCCGCTTGCGCAGCAGCAGGACGACCATGCCGCCCAGCACCACCAGGCCCACCGCCAGCGAGGCGATCACCGGGGTGGCCGCGGAGCTGCCGCTGACGGCCAGCCGCTCCTCGTCCGGCGACTGCGCCTGCGGACCGGCGGTGCCGGTCGGGATCACCTCGGCGCTGCCGGCCAGGGTGCCCACCTTCCCGGCCGGGCCGGCCGGCGGCTGCGGCCAGACCGCCGTGGCGGTGGCGGTCGCCGCGGACTCGCTGGAGCCGGCCACGACCTGCGCCTCGTCCGGGATCCCGCTGGTGAAGACCCGCCCGACGGGCACCTTGGTCGAGCCCTGCACGGTGACCGAGGCCGTCCCGTCGGGGGTGCCGGAGGGCACCTCGAAGTAGAGGCGGGCGCCGTCGGCCGCGGAGGTCACCGGCTGCCCGTCGGCGTCGACCACCCGGACCCCCATGGCCACGGCCGCCGCGTCCGGGGTGACGGACACGCTCTGCGCCCCGGTGCGGACCGTGACGGGGCCGAGCCGGCTGCCGGTGGGCCCCGCCACCGGACCGGAGACGCGGCCGGGATCGAGCCCCAGCGAGGCCGGTGGCTCCGGCAGCCGGCCCGCCTCCCGCTGGAGGTAGTCGGCCAGCATCTCGGCCGCCTGGTCGGTGGCCTCGACCTGGGCTCCGTCCGCCAGCCGCCAGATCGCCACCTGGGTCCCGGCGGCCGCGCTCTCCGCCGTCAGCGCTCCGGCCCCGGCCGCCTTCGCCAGCCCGGCCAGGTCGTTGAGTTGCGGGTAGGAGTGCTCCAGCACCCAGCGGATCCGGCCGCCCGCCTCGGCGTTGGCGGCGAGGGGGCTGCCGCCCCAGCCGCTCTCGGTGTAGTGGGCCTGCGGCTGCGCGTTGCCCGCGACGCCGACCCCGTACGTCTGGAGCATTCCGCCGCCGTCGACCCGCATCTCGTACAGACCGGCCCGGATCTGCCGGACCGAGCCGTCCCGTGCGTGCAGGACCGCCTGGCCGTACGTCTTCAGCCCGTCGAGCACGGCGCTCGCACCGCCGGCCGCCGCACTGGCCGCCGCCTGCTCGGAGTCGGCCGAGGCACGGGCGCCCGGGGCGGCGGTGAGGGCGGCGGCCAGCAGGGCCACCGCCAGCGGGCGTCGCGCGGCACCCCGCACCGCGCTCCCCACGGCGGCGGAAGCAGCCCCGCCGCCGGCAGCAGGCGGCCCGTCACCCACGCCCGTACCCGCGAGGGGTTCGGGAACCGGACGGCGGCCGGAAAGCGGACGGGGAACGGGAACAGGGCCCGCGGAAGCGGCGGAAGCAGCGGACACGCCCGTAAGCGGAACCACCGGCGAGGCGCCCGCGGCGGAGGCCGGTCCGTCCGTGGACGTGGCGCGGGACTCGGAGGACCCGCAGGACGCGGGAACAGCAATCGACACAGTCTTCCCCTTCGGCCCAAAGACCCAGGCACCCGTGAGTACCGGGGAATCCTAGCCTCATCGAACACTTAGACCACCCCCGCCTCCTGAGGGTCCATCAGGGGAGTATCCGTCTTGACCACCCTGCGGAAGGCCGCAGTTCCGCGGTTCAGGTCGTGTCCGACGGCGATCGCGTCGATGTCCGCCGAAAACCAGCGGGTCCCTTCGCCGTCCGGCGGCCCTTCCCGGACCCTCAACCGCCCGTGCACCACGAGGGGTTCCCCCACCGAGACGGAACTCGCCAGGTTCACCGCCAGCACCCGTCGCGCCCACACGGTGTAGAAGCTGGTGGTCCCGTCCGTCCAGGCCTCGGTCCGCCGGTCGAAGTACCGCGGGGTCACCGCGAAACGGAACCTCGCCGACGGTCCGGTCACCGTCTCCTTGAAGTCGATCTGCGTCGCCACGTGCCCCACCAGCGTCACCAGGGTGTCGTTCATCCCGGCCGCCCTCCCCGCATTCCGTACGGCTCGCGCGGACCGTCCGCACGAGGTACGACCATGCTGGCCCGGCCCCCCGGCCGGCTGCTGCGGCCTGTGGACTAGTGGCGGGTTGTGGACAACCTCGTCCCCCCTGCGGAGACGGCCGCGTACTGCTCCCGGACCTCCCGGTAGCGCAGCAGCTCGGCCGCCACCGGCTCCAGCACCCGGGCCCGTCCGCAGCCGGCCGCCGCCTGACGCAGCCTCCGCTCGGCGTCCTGCCCGTACCTGCGCGCAGGTCCGCGGGCCGCCATCGAACAGGCCCACTCCACCAGCGGCCCACCGACGATGCCCGCCACCATGAACAGCACGGGCGGCAGCAGCTTCGGCTCCAGGACCCCGGCGATCTGCCCGACCAGCCACAGCCCGCCGAAGATCTGCACCAGCGTCATCGCGGCCTGCGCCAGTACCGCAGCCGGCCACCAGGCGGGCCGCGGCGGCTTCGCCCCGGGCGCCGGAACGGCCGCGCCGAGGGTCACGGCCAGCTCGTCCAGGGCCTCCGGCAGCAGGGCGGCCCCGCGCACCGCGGTCTCCCGTACGGCCTGCGCCCAGGGCTCGGGCAGCCCGACGGCCGCCTCGTCCGCGACGGTCCGCACGGCCTGCTCCACCCGCTGCCGGGCGGTCACCTCCTCCTCGGCGGGCATGGCCGCGGCGGGCGTCGTGGAGCGGCCGATCACCGCCAGGGCGGACAGGCCGGCCAGCGAACGGGGGGCGCGCCGGCTCTCGTACCAGCGCCACAGCCGCAGCCAGGGCGTGCCGCAGGCCTTACCGGCGTTGCGCCGCCAGGCCCGTTCGGCGGCGAGGCCGGCCGCGTACGCCCCGACGGCCTCGGCCAGCCGGTCCTCGAACTCGGCGCGCGCCGCCTCGCCGATCTCGGGCCCGGAGGGTCCGTTGTGCCTGTCGGCCACGTACAGCGGGCGCAGGCGAGTGGCGGCCCGGTCGACGTCGGCGGCGATCCGCCGGGTCGCGGCGCCCTTCTCCTGGGTGAACTGTCCCAGCAGCTCGCGCAGTTCCCCGACCCCTTCACCCGTCAGGGCGGACAGCCCGAGGACGGTGGCGCCGGGCTCGCCGTGCTCGCCGAGCGCGATGCCGTCCTCGTCGAGAAGCCTGCGCAGGTCGTCCAGGACCAGGTCGGCCGCCTCTCCGGGGAGCCGGTCCACCTGGTTCAGGACGACGAACGTCACCTCCGCGTGCCCGGCCAGCGGTCTCAGGTACCGCTCGTGCAGGACGGCGTCCGCGTACTTCTCCGGGTCGACCACCCAGATCACGGCGTCGACCAGGGCCAGCACCCGGTCGACGTGTTCGCGGTGCACGCCGAGCGCCGAGTCCAGGTCGGGCAGGTCGACGAGGACCATCCCGCGCAGCGCCTCGGCTTCGGGGGTCTCGCGGGGGCGGCGGCGCAGCCGTCCGGGGATCTCCAGCCGGTCCAGCAGTCCCGCGGCTCCGTCCGACCAGCTGCAGGCGATCGGCGCGGCGGTGGTCGGACGGCGCAGCCCGGTCTCGGAGATCTGCACTCCTGCGAGTGCGTTGAAGAGCGTGGACTTGCCGCTTCCGGTGGCTCCGGCGACGGCGACGACGGTGTGCTGGGCGGACAGGCCCCGGCGTGCGGCCGCCTCGTCGAGGACCCGGCCGGCTTCGGCGAGGGTCTTTCCGTCGAGGCGGGTGCGGGAGAGTCCGACCAGCTGGCGCAGCGCGTCGAGGCGGCTGCGCAGGGCCTGGGCCTCGGGGCTGAGCGGGGGCGCGGGGGCCTTGCCGCCGTCGCTCCCGGCGCCGGAGACGGCGCGGACGAGGGCTTCTTCGCCCGCGTCCGCCTCCTCGTCCAGCCCCTCGGCGGCGAGTTCGTCCTCGGCTCCGCCTGAACGGGCCCTTCCGAAACCCCCCTTGCGGGTGGTCCGGGAGCGCGAGCGGGCGATGAACCCGTCGTCCCAGCGGTCGGCCGCCCGTTCGGCGGCGCGGTCGCCGGTACGGCCGTCCGTGCGCTCGGGGTCGGCGCCGGTGCCGGCGGAGCGGTCGCGGGCACCCGCCCGGTCGCGGTCACCGGCCCGGTCGCGCAGGCGCACCCCGTCCCCGGCCTGGTCGCGGACGTGGTCACGGTCTCCGGCCCGATCGCGGTCACGGTCGGTCAAGGCGGTCACCCCCTCACCTCTCCTTCTGCAGTACGGACAGCGCCGCGATCAGCTCGGCCTGTGGTTCCGGGGTCACTTCGAGCGCCTGGAGCGGGGCGAGGCGGCGGTCCCGTTCGGCGCGCAGGACCTGGTCGAGGTGGTCGCTGACCAGTTCCCCGCCCCGGTCGCGCAGGCGTACGGCGGCCTGGACACCGATCCGTTCGGCCAGCTTCTCCCCTGCCGGGCGGGCCCGTTTGCCGCCGAGGAGGGCGGCGACGAGCAGGGCGGCGATGCCGTCGGGGTCGGGTTCGGGCTGCTTGTCGAGCTTGGCGACCTCCTCCTCGGCGAGTTCCTCCAGTACGCGCCGCCAGCGCCGTACGGCCATGCCGATACGTTCCGCCGCCTCCCGGTCGGGTCCGGGCAGCGGGAGCGCCCCGGCGGCCGGTTCGCGGCGCCACACCTCGGCGATGCGCTCGTCGGCGGCGGCGACGGCGCACTGGAGCAGCGCGGCGAGGGATTCGGCGAGGGAGTCGAGGAGTTCGTCGGCGCTGGTGTCGAGGGGGTAACCGCGCCAGCGGGTGAGGGCGTCCCCGGCGAGGACCGCGCCGCTGTCGAGGCGGCCCTGCACCCGCTTGCCCTCCCTCTTGTACGCCTCCTCGACGGCCGAGGTCAGCCGGACGGCGGCGGCGTGCTGGGCGGCGACGGCGGAGGCCAGCTCGGGCATGCGGCGCCGGAGGGAGTCGAGCGCGCCGAGTGCGGTGCGGCCGACGGCGTACTGCCGGGCGGCCGGGTCCTGGACGTGGTGGCCGAGCCAGGCGAGCAGCGGGGCGACGGCGCTGGCGGGCAGCAGTCCGCCGCCGCCGGCCGACTCGGGCAGCTCCGGCACCGTGAACCGTGGTACGTCGCCCAGCCCGGCCCGGGTGAGCAGCGCCCCGTACTGGCGTGAGACGTCGGCGAGCACCTGGTGCGGGACGCGGTCCAGGACGATGATCAGGGTGGCGTTGTACTGCTTGGCGGTGCGCAGCAGGTGCCAGGGGATGGCGTCGGCGTACCGCGATGCGGTGGTGACCATGACCCAGACGTCGGCGGCGCAGATCAGCTGGGCGGCGAGGGTCCGGTTCTCGACGACGAGGGAGTCGATGTCCGGGGCGTCGAGGAGGGCGAGGCCGCGCGGGAGGGTGGAGACGGTCTCGATCCGCAGTTCGCGGGTCGGGGCGCCGCGGCGCGTTCCGGGCGGGCGGCCCTTGCGGGTGGGGAGCGGGTCCTCCTCGTCCTGGGGTGCCCATACGCGCATGAGGTCGGGCAGGACCCGCATTCCGGCGAACCAGTGGTGGTCGTCCGGGTGGCAGACGAGCACCGGGGTGCGGGTGGTGGGGCGCAGCACTCCGGCTTCGCTGACCTTGCGGCCGACGAGGGAGTTGACGAGGGTGGACTTACCGGCTCCGGTGGATCCGCCGATGACGGCGAGCATCGGCGCCTCGGGCGCCTTGAGCCGGGGTACGAGGTAGTCGTCGAGCTGCGCGAGCAGCTCGGCTCTGGTCTGGCGGGCGCGCGGGGCGCCGGGCAGGGGCAGCGGCAGACGCACGGACGCGACCCGGTCGCGCAGGGCGGACAGGGCATCGAGCAGCTGAGGCCGAACATCCAAGGTCACCACATGCGAAGAATGCCCAATTTAGGACCATTTTTGAAGCTTATACGCCCTCTGCGCGCCGACCGCGACTCCTGTGGGACATCATGGACACGGAGGACGAGTGGGACGCAGGCATAACGAGTGCACAACACCGAGGCCGCCGCGGCGCAAAAGCGGTGCGAGAATCGCACCTGCCTGCGATTATCGGGACCGCTTCACCGAACCTCCACAACGTGGCACGCGAGGGAAGCAACCGGGACAAGGCAACCGGAGCCCTATCCTTGACCCGGCACGACCGCAGTCCCACCCCCACCAAGGGGCTCCAGGCCACCACGGTCACCACCGGCCCCCGTAGCTCAGTGGATAGAGCAGGCGCCTTCTAAGCGCTTGGCCGCAGGTTCGAGTCCTGCCGGGGGCACTCTTCTTCGCTCTTCGCCGAGGAGCCCTGCCCGGCGTCCCGGCGGGACGCCGTCCACGGCTGGCGAAAAATCACCCGACCGGATCCTTGCAGGCGCAAAACGGCCGTCGCCCGGATGGGCGGCTCAGGGCGCCGTCGACTGCGCCGGGCCGGTTTCCCCGGTGGCTCCGAAGGCCCTGACCGCCTGGTAGTAGGTCCAGGCCGTGCCGTCGCAGGAGGCCTTTCTCGCACCCGAGTACCGCGCGCAGACCCGTTCGAGGTCCGCGTGGAAGGCGGCGTCCAGCCGGGACTTGTTGGCCTGGAACGCTCCCGCCACGCGGTAGTTGCGGTAGCCGAAGTCGTGGCGGGCGCACGCGGCGCGGAAGGGGAAGCCGAAGGGGTTGTCCGGGGAGGTCGTGCAGTAGTCCGTCGACCAGTCGAACCCGTACGCGGCCCAGTCGGCCGGGTGCGCGCGCGCCCCGAGCCAGGCGTCCTGGCTGGCCGCGGCGGTCTGCGTCCAGCGGCTCAGTACCTGCGGCTTGTCCGCCGGGACCGCCGGGACCGCGGAAGCGGGGGAGGCGAGGAGGAGCAGGGCGGCCGTGACAGCCGGTGCGACAGCGGGGAAGGGGCGCGCGGGGAGGGGAAGGGGGCGGCGGCGCATGGGCGTTCCTGCGGGGGCGCGGCGGCGGGCGACGGCCGCTTCGGTGGTGAGGGCCTTCGCCGCACCGGGAGTTGACCGGGGCTGCCCCTATAACGCGGCCCGGCCCCGGGCGTTCCTGCCCGCGGCGGGTTGACCGCGCCCGGGACCACTCTCAGGTATGAGTCCGTGTGCGACTTCCGGCAGAGCCGAAGTTGATACCGGGGAGGGACGCGCGCACTGCCTCCGCCGCGAACACTTGTCGGTATGAACCGCCGTCCGCTCGTCATCGCCGCAGCCATCGTGGGAGCCCTCGCCACCGCGGCCTTCGCGCTGCCCAACCTCCCGCCCAACCCGCTCACCAACGCCCTCAACGACCGGTTCTTCAAGGAGAAGGGCCGGCACTTCGCGACCGCCGGCGCCGCCGAGGCGCACACCCGGGGGGACCGGACCCTGGCGCTGCCCAGCTGGATGCCGAGGGACGCCACCGACATACGGATCCAGGCCCGCGCCGACGGCAAGGCCCGGCTCATCCGGTTCACCCTCGGAAAGACGCCCCTCGACGGACCGCAGTGCCCGGCGGAGCCCCCGAAGCAGGCGGGCGGCCCCCGGCTGGGCGCCCGCTGGTGGCCGCGCGACATCCGGTCCGAGGAGCGGCCCGAGTGCCGCGACCGCTACCAGTACCAGGTGTCGGTGCGCGGCAAGAAGGTCTACGCCTGGACCGACGGAACGCCCTCTCCGGGGTCCCGAATACCGGAGGGCACACCGGCCGGCCCCGGCTCCGGGGCCGTCCCGGCCGTGCGCCGCTGACGGATCAGTCCCGTACGAGCGCCTCGGCCGCGGCCCGCGCGAAGCCCTCGGGATTGTCCAGCATGATGTTGTGCCCGCAGTCGGGGACGGGGACGACGGCGACCCCGGCGGCCTCCAGGGCCTCGGCCCCGGCGGGGGCACCGTCCGCCTCCGGGTGGAGGAAGCTGCGCGGGACCTTCAGCTCCAGCAGCAGCTCGCGCATGGTCGGCGTCGTACCGGCGGCGAGGTGCACGGCGCTGCGGTACAGCCCGGTGCGGGCCGCCATCCGCATGGTCGACCACCAGTGGGCGCCGACCCGGTCGCGGACCTCGGCCCAGCCGCCGGCCAGGAACTCCTCCTCCGTGTAGGAGGCGATCCCGCTGCTGCCGGCCGTGCCCGGAGTGGGCGGGAGGGGGTCGAGGTTGGCGTCGGCCAGGACGAGGCGGGAGACCAGCCCCGGGTGCCGGGCGGCCAGCACGATGGCCACCGCGCCGCCCATGCTGTGGGCGATCACCTCGGCCGCGCCGACGCCGGCGGCGGTGAGCGCCTGCGCCACGGTGTCGGCGTGCGCTTCGAGGGTGTACGGGAAGGCCTCGGGCCGGTCGCTGTGCCCGTGCCCGAGGAAGTCGAGCAGCAGCGAGCGCCGCCCGGCCAGTCTCGGGTGGACGGCACTCGCCGCGAAGTAGGCGGGGGCGGTGGCGCCGAGGCCGTGCAGGTAGACGCGGGCCGGCTCCTCTCCCGGGAGTTCGACCCAGCGGATCCGGTCGCCTTCCGGCGTCACGACGGCACTGCGCACGGTGTGTTTCCCCCCAGTTGTCCACGGTGATATCGAGCACGAGGTTAACCGGGACACCGACCACCCCCACTACTCTCGTGAGGTGATCGAGGAACTGAACCAACTCGGCGGTACGGCACCGCGGACCGGGGGCCTCCCGACGGGTTCCCGGGTGGCGGTGTGGTCGCTGGACACCACGCGCGGGGTGATCGGCGGCCACGAGGCCGAAGAGGCCGAGGCGTTGCTGGACGCCGACGAGCGGAAGCGGGCGGGCCGTCTGGTGCGGTCCGGCGACCGGCGCACCTACCTGGCCTCGCACCTGGGGCTGCGGGTGCTGCTCGGCGCGTACCTGGGGAGGGCCCCCGAGGAGGTCCGCTTCGTCCGTGAGGACTGCCTGAACTGCGGCGGCCCGCACGGCCGGCCCGCGGTGGCCGGGGGCGGGGTCCACTTCTCCCTGTCCCACAGCCACGGCCTGGCGTACTTCGCCTTCGCAGCGGTGCCGGTGGGCGTGGACGTGGAGGGGCTGCCCAACGCGGGGGCGGTGGCCGACGTCCTGAGCAGCCTGCACCCGGCGGAGGCGGCCGAGATCACCGCCCTGCCGGAGGAAGAGCGGCGGGCGGCGCTGGCCCGGGTGTGGTCCCGCAAGGAGGCCTGCCTCAAGGCCACCGGGGCGGGCCTCGCCAACGGCCTGGTCGAGCCGTACGTCGGCGCGGCTCCCACCCCCGCCCGAGTGCCGGGCTGGACCCTGAGGGACCTCACGGCACCCCCCGCCTACGCCGCCGCACTGGCCCTGCGCACGCCCTGACGGACGCAGGGCCTGACCGGCGGCCTGGCAGACGCACGGCCTGACGGGTAGTAGGCCCGCCGCCGGCGTCCGCCCAGCCGGACGGACGACCGGACGGGCGGGTACAGGCGCAGCCTCCGGCATGCGGATCCCGGGGGCGGAATCCCGCCCGGCCTGGCTCCGCCCGGCGGGCGGCCCCACGATGGCGGGGCCCGGGGCGGGGGGCGCGGGGGTGGCGGCGCGCCCGGGTTGGGGGTGTGTCGTGCGGCCAGTCGGCGCACCCTCCGCGCGGCTGCGGCGGGGCGGGCCGAGCATCGGGCGCATGACCGTGATGACCGCGCTCCTCCCGGCCGCAGCCCTGCTGGCGGCGGCCACCGTGCTGCCCCCGCAGCCCGCCGCACACGCCGCCGGCGCCGATACGCCCACCGCGCCCTACGTCGTCGTCCTCAAGGACGCCGCCACCCGCGCCCCGGCCCGTGCCCTGGCCGCCGAGGCGACGGAGGCCGGTGACCGGGTGGACGCGGTCTACGACACCGCGCTCAGCGGGTTCGCCGTGACCACCACCGCGGCCCGGGCCGCCGCGCTGGCCGCCGACCCCCGGGTGGCCTCCGTCGAGCCGGACACGGTGTACCGGATCTCCGACTCCGCCGCCGGCACCCCCGGGAGCCAGCCGCAGGCGCCCTGGCACCTCGACCGGCTCGACCAGCGCGCGCTGCCCCTCGACGGCTCGTACGCCTACCCCACCACCGGCGCGGGCATCACGGTCTACGTGGTCGACACCGGGATCAACACCCTCCACCAGGAGTTCGGCGGCCGCGCCCGCACCGGCTACAACGCGCTGTGGATGGAGGGCTCCGCCGACTGCAACGGCCACGGCACGCACGTCGCGGCCACCGTCGGCGGGGCCACCTACGGGGTCGCGAAGGGGGTCTCCCTGGTCGGGGTGAAGGTGGCCGACTGCCGGGGCGACGCGCGGCTGTCGCACATCCTGCGCGGCCTCGACTGGATGGTGAAGGACGTCGTCCGCGGCGGCTTCCCGCTGCGTCCCGCCGTCGCCAACATGAGCCTGGGCGGCTCCCGTAGCCACTCCATGGACGCCGCCGTCATCCGCGCCGCCGCCTACGGGATCACCGTCACCGTGGCCGCCGGCAACGAGGGCCGCGACGCCTGCAACGGCTCCCCCTCCGGCGTGCCGCAGGCCCTCACCGTCGCCGCCACCGACGCGGCCGACCACCACCCGTCCTTCTCCAACCACGGCCCCTGCGTGGACCTCTCGGCGCCGGGCGTGGCCGTCGTCTCCGCCTGGAAGGGGTCCACGACGGCCCTCGCCCGGGCCACCGGCACCTCCATGGCCGCCCCGCACGTCGCGGGCGCCGCCGCCCTGCTCCTGGCCGGCGGCACGGTGCACTCCCCCGAGCAGGTCCGTGCGGCCCTGGTCCGCGACGCCGCCCCGGGCCTGATCACGGACCTGCCCGCCGGCACCCCGAACCTGCTCCTCCAGGTACCGAAGGGGCCCTGAGCCCGGGCCGCCGGTCACCGACCGGTCGGTATCCGATGTCCCGTCCGACCGGGTCTGATGGGACATCAATGTCTGTGTGCTTCGCACCCGGGCAATCCATTGACTTCTCTGCACCGCGACGCGTCAATGACGGCCATCCGCACCGGCTCGGCCTCCCCCACACAGCGGGTGGGGGGAGGGTTCGTCATGACGAAGGAGTCGCGACCCAGTGAGTTCGAGAACGCTCAAACGAAGAGTGCTGGCCGGGGCGGGCGCCCTGTCCCTGGCCCTGACGGGCAGCGTCGTGGCCCTGACCGGGCCGGCGCAGGCCGCGACCAAGACCACTCCCGTCCCCGTGAAGTGCGTCGCCCCCGCCCCGCAGCCGGGCGCGAACGGCAGCCAGGACTACACGATCACGGTGCCGGACACCGCCAAGGCGGGCGAGACCGTACCGATCACCATCGACCCGGGCGAGACCCCCGTCATCCCGATGTTCACCATCGACACGGTGAACACCATCAAGGCGAAGCTGCTCGTCGGCGGGGTCGCCCAGACGGTCACCAGCCCGGCCGTCCCCAGCCACCAGGAAGCGAACAAGAAGTCCGACCCGCCCGCCTTCTCCGGCACGGTCAAGATCCCGGACGGCAGCGAGGGCACCACCGTCCAGATCACCATCGACCAGGTGGTCACCGACGCCGACCTCGGCGGCACGGTCTACACCACCACCTGCACCCCCGACCCGCGCCCCAGCGGCTCCGTCGGCTCGATCGCCGTCGAAGCCCTCCCCAAGGACCCGGTCACCACCAGGCTGACGCCCAACAGCGGCAAGGCGGGTACGGCCGTCGTCGCCACCGGCGCCAACTTCCCGGCCGGCCCGGTCACCTGCTCCGCCCTCCTCGCGGGCGCCGCCACCGGTGACACCGGCACCGGCACCGCCGACGCCTCCGGCGCCGCCACCTGCAACATCACCGTCACGAAGAAGGCCGACGCCATCAAGATCGACGGCTCGGTCCCGCCGGCCAAGCCCTTCGTGTTCGTCGAGGAGCAGGCCGGCGTCAAGAACCCGGTGGACGTCGAGGTGCTGCCCGGGCCGCTGGCCCTCGGCCCGAAGGACGGCCAGCCCGCCGTCAGCTTCGGCTCGGTGACCATCAACGGCAAGGCCCAGTCGGTGTTCGGCGCGTTCAACGCCGCGACCGTCCAGGACTTCCGCGGCGGCACCCTCGGCTGGGACGTGACGGCGACCCGTACACCGTTCCTGAACGAGACGACGGGCCATGCCATGGCCAAGGCGCAGCTCGGCATCCAGCCGTCCTGCACGGTGACCAACCCCGACAGCCCCAGCACCTGCTCCGCGGGCGCGCCGGGCGCGATCACGGAGACCCCGATGAAGGTCGCCTCGCAGGCGGCCGGCGGTGACGAGCTGACCGGCGGCGAGTTCGCCGTGGGCGGCGCGGCGATGCTCCAGCTGCCGCCGTTCATGTTCGCCGACACCTACCGGTCGGTCGTGACCTTCTCGATCGCCTGACCGTCCCGCCCGGCCCGACCCCGGTGGTGCGGCGCCCCGGCGCCGCACCACCCTCCCGCTTTCCCGCCGCGACCCTGGAGAAGACCGCCCATGCGCCTGCGCCCGACCGTCCTGCGCACCCTCCTGTCCGGCCTGTGCGCGCTGCTGCTGCTCCCCGCCGTCCCCGCCGCGGCCGCGGACAACGGCACCTGGGGCGTGTTCCCGACGCCCCCGGCCGGGGCGGCGATGACCGACCGGGCGTACTTCTTCCACCAGGGCGCCGCCGGGGCCTCGGTCAGCGACAGCGTGACGCTCCTGAACTCCTCCGACAAGGAGCTCACCTTCCGGGTCTTCGCCACCGACGCCGTGAACACCCCCTCGGGCGGGGCCTTCGCCCTGCTCCCCGCCGAGACCCGGCCCAAGGACGTCGGGACGTGGATCGCGCTGCCGCCCGAGACGGCGGGCACCGTCACCGTCCCGCCCAAGGGCCGCAAGGACATCCCCTTCACCGTCAAGGTCCCCCAGGACGCCTCCCCGGGCGACCACGTGGGCGGGATCGTCGCGCTGAACACGGCCGTCGAGGGGATCACGAAGGAGGGCAAGGTCCAGGTCGGGGTGCGTCGCCAGGTGGGCGCCCGGCTCTACCTGAGGGTGCCCGGCCCGCTGACCCCGGCCCTGAGCGTGGAGGACGTCAGGGTCCGCCGCGGGGCCCCGCTGCTGCCCTGGACGAAGGACGCCCGCGCCACCATCACCTACACCCTGGTCAACCGGGGCAACGTGGTGGTCGAGCCGAAGGTGGCGGTGTCCGCGCGCGGCCTGTTCGGGCGCCGGCTGCTGGACCGGGCCGCCCGCGGACCCCAGCCGGCCCTGCTGCCCGGCCAGCGGATCACCTTGACGGAACCCTGGCCGGACTCCCCCCAGTTGGACCGGGTGGCCGTCAAGGTCACGGCGAGCGCCGCCGCCTACCCGGACGTGCGCTCCGAGGCCGGTACGGACTTCCTGGCCGTGCCCTGGCCCGCGGCGGGCGCGCTCCTCCTGTCGGCCGGGACCGGCATCGCCCTCCTGGTGCTGCGCCGGCGCCGCCGGACCGCCCTCCCCGGCCCGGCCCCCGCCCCGGACCTGGCGGCGGCACGCTGACCGCGGACGGCCGGAACCCCCGGCCGGTGAGGGTTGGCCGGGGGGCCTGTCTCGGTGTCTCGACCCAGGACCGCCTGTCGCGCAACGACGATCTAGGCGTGATAGATGGTGGGCTGATCGACCACCTGCTCCGGTGTGAGGCCTTCCACGGTCATGTTCCCGGTCCAGAGGTAATCGCGGTTGGCGTATGTCGCGTCGAAGCTGACGCGCTTCCCACCCGGTTCCAGCTTCCACCCCTGCCGGTCGAACTGGGCGATGCGGTCACTGCCACAGACGAACGCTCGGGTGGCCTGTGTCAGGATCCACTCCGCAAGCTCGGCGTCCTTGGCGGTCGGTTTGCCGCAGGTTCGGGCCATCTGCCACAGGCGCGGCCACTCGACCCCGGGCGTCAGCGGCCCGACGACGGCCACGTCTCCGATCTGCCGCGCGTCAAGGTGGTGGGTGGCGTACCCGAAGACCACCCCGAACATGGTGAACACGGTGACCCTGCCGGTTGCGGTGAGGCCCTCGTCATTGCTGCTCATTGATGGAACCCTTGGGTCTGTGACGGTCCGGGCGCCTTAGCCACGCCCGGACCGCTCCGTTCACGGGTGGGTCAGCAGCCGTCACCGTCACCGCAGCAGGCCGGCGGGTTGCACTCCTTCGCGGCACCCCACAGCCGGTCGTCCACGAAGAACCCGGCGGCCCGGACGCGTTCCACGACGGAGCCGATCAGGGGACGGGTGCGGACGGTGGCCTTGGGCTCGTGGCCGAGGAAGAACCCGAACTGTTCGTCACACCAGGCGGCGTACGCCTGCGTGTGAAGGACGAACGAGTGCCAGCCGGGGTCCACCACGTCCGACGGGGTCATGTCGAACTGGCGGGTGTCGCCCATGACCTTGAGGAAGGCAAGGGCCTGGTCCACGATCCGACGGGCCATGGACACCTCGTGTCCGTACTCCTCGGCGCAGAACTCGGAGACCTTCTCGAACAGCTCGGGACTGACGAGGTCCCGGCCGCGCCGTAAGGCGACGGGGGATTCGAGCAGGGTCGTCATTGGTGCCTCCAATCAGGTTGGTTCAGGCTGCGGGCGGAGGCGGGAACTGGCCTCCGCCTTCTCCGGGCTTGTCGCCGGGGTCGGTCATTGCTTCACCTCCCCTCGCTTGCGCGGTTGGGGGCCCGCCCCCGCAGGGGCGGGAGTCAGTGGGAAGCGACGGGGTGCCGGAGCGCTTCGGCGATCTGCTCGACCACGTCGGCGGGGAGCCTGCCGAGGTCCACGTAGGCCCTGCCGGTGTGCGTCACAGAGGGCCGCACGCTGCACCACACGGACTCGGAGAGGCCGAGTGCGGCCAAGGCTGCCCGTATGGACTCGGTGGCGTCTGTGGCCCGGTCGCGGGCCTCTCGCCAGGTCTGCATCTCCATCAGCCGTGCCCGGTGTCGTGCATCCGCAGGAGGATGTTGCAGTCGGCCACGGTGGTGGCGTCCTGCTCCATCCCCGCGGCCCTGCGGAGCCTATCCAGACGCGCGCACTCGGGACACCCGGCTACCGGGCTCGGGCGGGGCTCCATCCGCAACGGGAGCGTGACCGGGTCTTCCTGCCACCTCTTGCGTTCCGCCATCGTCACGCTGTGCCCCTCCCAGTTGCTTCCGAGGTCGATGAATTGACCGTAGGGAGCGGGCTGGTTACCGGGCCACGTTGTTGCACGCTGTTGCACGGCTTCACCCGAGTGCGGTTACCGCTTCCCTGATGAGGGCTCGGGCTGGGGCGCCGTGGACCGCTGTCTTGGCCAGGTCGGAGAAGGCCCGTAGGTAGGTCTTGATCTCGCCGGGCGTGGTCAGGTTGATCTCTGCCGTCAGCGTCTCGACGGCCACCTGTTGATCATCGAAGGCGTAGAAGGCTTCCAAGGGCCACACGGTCCGACGCGCCGTCTTGGGGATGATCCCGAGGGACACGTTCGGCCGGCTCATCACGGCCAGAAGCGCTTCCAGCTGCTCCGCCATCGCTTCGGGCCCACACACCAGGTAGTAGAGAACTGTCTCTTCGAGGAGCAGCGCGAAGCGGTGGTCCCCTTCTCTGATCACCCGGGAGCGGTTGAGTCGGGCTTGTACGGCGTCGGCCACGTCGTCGGGGGTGCCCTGGAATCGCGTGATGCCCTTCAAGAGCCCTGTGGCGTATCCGGCGGTCTGGAGCATCCCCGGCACGACGTTCGACGCGTAGACGCGAAAGGAGCGGGTCCGCTGGTAGAGCGGCACGGTCCTCTCGTGGACGCGGCGCATCCCGTCGCGGTGGATCTGCTTCCACTCGACGTACATCGACTCGGCGTTCCGGGACGCGGCGATTATGTCCGCAGCCTGATCTTCGGCTCCGCAGGCCGCGCACCATGCGCGGATGTCCGCGTCCGAGGGCGGCGTGATGCCCCTCGCGATGCGGGACGACTTCGCGCGGTGCCAACCGCACCGGACGGCCAACTCATGCCCCGAAAGCCCAGCATCTTTCATCAGCCCCTGGAGGCGGACGGCGACGGCCTTGCGCGCGGCCTGGGCACTGGAGAACGGAGACGTGGGCATGAGCTGACCGGACCAGGGATCACACGGTGTACTTCTCGTGCGGGATGGCGCGCTCCCACACTGCTTCGAACGCTGCCGTGCACTGTGCCGCAATGGCAGGGTCCTCGGTCTGATCCGTGTGGACCCACCGGCCGAGGCCGTCGAAGACGTTGAACTGGACTAGCCGCCCGTCGAAAAGCCAGTAGTCGTTGCCGGGCAACAGCAGGTCGGATGCCTGGCGACGCGGGAGCCAACGGATCTGCTCCCCGGCGGCGATGTTGGTGAACGTGAACGAGTGCTCGTACGCGATGTAGTCACTGACCGGCTCAGAGATGATCCGGGCCCTACGGATCAGCACACCCTTGGCCGTGACCTCCTGCACGAGGTCGAGCCACGGCCGCCACCAGGAAGCGCGGTAGTCCGGGTTGAGCCGGTGGCCCCGCTTCCACGCTGCGAAGCCTTCGATCTCGTTGTCTACGCCGTACCCATCGCGCATCTCCAGATGAACGGCCGACTCCTGTACCGACCTGATGAGGTCGGAGAAGTCAGTCAGACTCTGCGACACGGATGGCCTCCTTGAGGAGCGGGATCATCCTGGGTTCAAGGATGATCAAGGCTTCGCCGTCAGCCTGGGGCGAGTCAGCCGAGGTCTGGCTGAGCATGGCTGTGTCCGCCCGTGCCCCCTGGACGAGGATGCGTCGGTCGTCGTCCACCCACACGGCCGGACATCCGTGATCGCCGGACTCTGGATCTTTACCAACGAACCGTAAGGCCATGGTGTCCCTCCTTGTCGAGCGCGTTGCGCCTGGTTGCACAGCTCACTCTGGGGGATGGGCCCGGTCAAGGGGGCCGGAACGGCAGGAACCCCCGGCCGGTGAGGGTGGGCCGGGGGTCGCTGCGGTACGGGGGCGGTGGGGCGGGTGGGTCAGTGGTTGCGGGGGAAGCCCAGGTCGACGCCCGAGGGGTCCTCGGCCGGGTCGGGCCAGCGGGTGGTGACGACCTTGCCGCGCGTGTAGAAGTGGACGCCGTCGTTGCCGTAGATGTGGTGGTCGCCGAAGAGCGAGTCCTTCCAGCCGCCGAAGGAGTGGTAGCCCACCGGCACCGGGATCGGCACGTTGACGCCGACCATGCCCGCCTGGATCTCCAGCTGGAAGCGGCGTGCCGCGCCGCCGTCCCGGGTGAAGATCGCGGTGCCGTTGCCGAACGGCGAGGCGTTGATGAGGGCCACGCCCTCCTCGTAGGTCTCGGCGCGCAGCACGCACAGCACCGGGCCGAAGATCTCGTCGCGGTAGGCGTCGGAGTCGGTCTTGACGCGGTCGAGGAGCGACAGGCCGATCCAGTGGCCGTTCTCGTGGCCCTCGACCGTGTAGCCGGTGCCGTCGAGGACGACCTCCGCGCCCTGGTCGGCGGCGCCCTTGACGTAGGAGGCGACCTTGTCGCGGTGGGCGGCGGTGATCAGCGGGCCCATCTCCGACGCCGGGTCGGTGCCGGGGCCGATCTTGATCTTCTCGGCGCGCTCGCGGATCTTCTCCACGAGGGTGTCGCCGATGGCGCCGACGGCGACGACCGCCGAGATGGCCATGCAGCGCTCGCCGGCGGAGCCGTAGGCGGCGGAGACGGCCGCGTCGGCGGCGGCGTCGAGGTCGGCGTCCGGCAGCACCAGCATGTGGTTCTTGGCGCCGCCCAGGGCCTGGACGCGCTTGCCGTTGGCGGAGGCGGTGGTGTGGATGTGGCGGGCGATGGGCGTGGAGCCGACGAAGGAGACGGCGGCGATGTCCGGGTGCGAGAGCAGGGCGTCGACGGCGACCTTGTCACCGTGGACGACGTTCAGCACGCCCGCCGGGAGACCGGCCTCGGTGGCCAGCTCGGCCAGCTTGTTGGCGGCCGACGGGTCCTTCTCGCTCGGCTTGAGGATGAAGGTGTTGCCGCAGGCGACGGCCAGCGGGAACATCCACATCGGCACCATGGCCGGGAAGTTGAACGGGGTGATGCCCGCGACCACGCCCAGCGGCTGGCGGATGGCGGCCACGTCCACGCGGTTGGAGACGGACGTGGACAGCTCGCCCTTGAGCTGCGTGGTGATCCCGCAGGCCAGCTCCACGATCTCCAGGCCGCGCGCGACCTCGCCCAGCGCGTCGGAGTGCACCTT
This sequence comes from Streptomyces sp. 3211.6, assembly GCF_003634815.1. Taxonomy (NCBI): domain Bacteria; kingdom Bacillati; phylum Actinomycetota; class Actinomycetes; order Kitasatosporales; family Streptomycetaceae; genus Streptomyces; species Streptomyces sp. 3211.6. Next base: position 3,026,480 of record NZ_RBXC01000001.1, read on the forward strand.
GCCGTGCTCGGCGACGATCAGCTCGGCGATCGCGTCGCGGTTGGCGTCCAGCAGGGCGCGGTAGGCGAACAGCACCTTGGTGCGGGCGGCCAGCGAGGACTGGCCCCAGGACAGGAAGGCCTCCTTGGCGACCTGTACCGCCGCGTCGACCTCGGCGGCCGAGGCGAGGGCGACCTGCGTGGTGACCTCGCCGGTGGCCGGGTCGGTGACCGGGCCGTAGTTGCCCGACGCGCCCTCGACGGTCTTGCCACCGATCCAGTGGTTGACGGTCTTCATGCTTGCTCCTTCACAGATGGCGACGTCGCTGCGCGGCTTGCCGGTCGTACTCTTCGCGGGCCTGGGCCGCCGACGCACGGGTCGCGGTCTCGGCCACGGGAACATCCCACCACGCCTGTGCCGGGGGTGGGCCCGACACAGTGTCGGGTGTTCGGGTCTGTGCGTAGACACATGTGGGACGGTCCGACCCGCGCGCCTCGGCCAGGGCTTTTCGCAGGTCACCGATGGTGTGGGTGCGGATCACGGCCATCCCGAGGGAGGCGGCGTTGGCCGCGAGGTCCACCGGAAGGGGGTCTCCGGTGTATCCGCCGTCCGGCCCCCGGAAGCGGTAGGCCGTGCCGAAGCCCTCGCCGCCGACCGCGCCCGAGAGCCCGCCGATCGAGGCGTAGCCGTGGTTGTCGAGGACGACCACCTTGAGCGGGACGCCCTCCTGGACGGCGGTGACGAGCTCGGTCGGGTTCATCAGGTACGAGCCGTCCCCGACGAGCGCCCACACCGGCCGGTCCGGGGCCGCCAGGGCCACCCCGAGGGCGCCCGGGATCTCGTAGCCCATGCAGGAGTATCCGTACTCCACGTGGTACTGGTACGCGGAACGGGCCCGCCAGAGCCGGTGCAGGTCGCCGGGGAGCGAGCCGGCCGCGTTGACGATCACGTCGGTGTCGTCCACGACGGCGTCCAGGGCGCCGAGCACCTGCGCCTGGGTGGGGACGGCGTCCTCGTCGGGGGCGTGGAAGGCCTGGTCGACCAGGGCCTCCCAGTAACCCTTCGCCTGCCGGTACGTCCTCTCGTACGCCGGGTCCACGCGGTGTCCGGTCAGCTCCGCCCGCAGGGCGTCCAGGCCCTCGCGGGCGTCCGCGACCAGCGGGAGGGCGGCCAGCTTGTGGGCGTCGTACGGGTCGGGGTTGAGGCCGAGGAAACGGACGCCCGGGTCCTGGAAGAGGGTGGAGGAGGCGGTGGTGAAGTCCGTCAGCCGGGTCCCGGCCGCGATGACCAGGTCGGCGGCGCGCGCCAGGTCGTCGGCGGTGGCGGTGCCGGTGTGGCCGACGGCGCCCACCTCGGCCGGGTGGTCGTGGCGCAGGGCCCCCTTGCCGGCCTGGGTGGCGGCGACGGGGATGCCGGTGGCCTCGGCGAAGGCCCGCAGCGCCTCCTCGGCCCCGCTGTGCCGGATGCCGCCGCCGGCGATCAGCAGGGGCCGCCGGGCCGCCCGTACCGCCTCGGCGGCGGCCCGCAGCTCGCCGGTGTCGGGCCGGGGGCGGCGCACGTGCCACACCCGCTCGGCGAAGAACTCCTCGGGCCAGTCGTACGCCTCCGCCTGGACGTCCTGCGGCAGCGCGAGGGTGACGGCTCCGGTCTGCACGGGGTCGGTGAGTACCCGCATCGCCTGGAGGGCGGCGGGGACCAGGGCCTCGGGGCGGGTGATCCGGTCGAAGTACCGGGAGACCGGCCGCAGGGTGTCGTTGACGGAGAGGTCGCCCGCGTAGGGGACCTCCAGCTGCTGGAGCACCGGGTCGGCGGGCCGGGTGGCGAAGGTGTCCCCGGGCAGCAGGAGCACGGGGATCCGGTTGACGGTGGCGAGGGCGGCTCCGGTGACGAGGTTGGTGGCGCCGGGTCCGATGGAGGTGGTCACGGCGTGCGCCGACAGCCGGCCGCACTGGCGGGCGTAGCCGACGGCGGCGTGCACCATGGCCTGTTCGTTGCGCCCCTGGAGGAAGGGCATCGCCGCCGGCCCGCTCTCCAGCAGGGCCTGGCCGACACCGGCGACGTTGCCGTGCCCGAAGATCCCCCAGGTGGCGGCGATCAGCCGCCGGCGGCGGCCGTCGCGCTCGGTGTACTGGCGGCTCAGGAAGCGCACGAGCGCCTGGGCGGTGGTCAGCCGGACGCTGCGCGGCGCGGTCACGGGGTCTCCTCGGGGCGGGGTGCGGGCCGGTTCAGCGGAAGCCGGGGATCGACCTCCTGCCCCGTCCACGCCCCGCGAATCCACGCGTGGTCGGGATGGTCGCGGATCAGCCACTCCCGCGTCGTGTCCGGGCCGGCCATCACGTTCAGGTAGTACATGTCGTGGCCGGGCGCCGCGATGGACGGGCCGTGCCAGCCGTCGGGGACGAGGACCACGTCACCCGAGCGGACCTCGGCGAGCACGTCGGTCTTCCCGGCGGGCGAGGGCGTCACGCGCTGGTAGCCGACGCCGGGGGTGCCGTCGTGCGGGGCGATCTCGTAGAAGTAGATCTCCTCCAGGCGGGATTCCTCGCCCGGGTGGTGCTCGTCGTGCTTGTGGGGCGGGTACGAGGACCAGTTGCCGCCGGGGGTGAGCACCTCGACGGCGATGAGCCGGTCGCAGTCGAAGGCGCCGGCGGCGGCGAAGTTGTGCACCTGGCGGGAGCACTGGCCGGCGCCCCGGAGCTCGACGGGTACGGCATCGGCGGGGCCGTACCGGGGGCTCAGCCGCCGCTCGCACCGCGCACCGACGAGCGCGAACCGGCCGCCTCCGGCGGTGGCGATGTCGGCGTGCCCGTCCCGGGGCAGGTAGACGAAGTCGGTCGGCCCGTCGAACACCGAGGCGCGCCCGCGCAGCCGGAAGCTCCCTGCGGGGCCTTCCCCCACCCCGCCCCTTCCCGAGACCGCAGGCTCCGCCCCCGGCCCGGCCGGGCAGCGGACCTCGCAGGCGCCGCTCAGCGGGAGGACGATCCACTCGGCGTCGCCGCAGGCGTGCGCGTACACCTCCCCCGGCACCAGCTCCAGCACCACCAGCCGCGTGAACTCCATCCCCGTCTCAGACAGCACCGGCACGGTCCAGCACCTCCTCCACCTCGTGCGGAAACGGCATCGCCGTCGAACACGCCAGCCGCGAGGCCACGATCGCCCCCGCCGCGTTCGCGTACCGCAGCACCCGCTCCAGCTCCCAGCCCGCCAGCAGCCCGTGGCACAGGGCCCCGCCGAACGCGTCGCCGGCGCCCAGCCCGTTGACCACCGTCACCGGCACCGGCGCCACCTCCACCGCCGTCCCGTCGCGGTGGACGGCCAGCACCCCCTCCGGGCCCCGTTTGACCACCGCCAGCTCCACCCCCGCCGCGAGCAGCGCCCGCGCGGCCGCGTACGGCTCGCTCTCGCCGGTGGCGACCTCGCACTCCTCCGCGTTCCCGACGGCCACCGTCGCCAGCGCGAGCGCCCGCTCGTACCAGGGCCGCGGCGGGCCGTCGTGCCACAGCATCGGCCTCCAGTCGAGGTCGAAGACGGTCGTCCCGGACTTCGAGCGGGCCTCCAGCGCGGCAAGGGTCGCGGCGCGGCTCGGCTCGGCGCTCAGTCCCGTGCCGGTCATCCAGAACACCCGTGCGTCGCGCACCGCTTCCAGGTCGATCTCGTCCGGCTCGATCTCCAGGTCGGGCGCCTTCGGGAGCCGGTAGAAGTACAGCGGGAAGCGGTCCGGCGGGAAGACCTCGCAGAAGGTGATCGGCGTCGGGTAGTGCGCCACCTCGCCCACCCACCGGTCGTCGACCCCGAACTGCCGCAGTTCGCCGCGCAGGTACGCCCCGAAGGGGTCCGCGCCGGTCCGGCTGATCATGGCCGTGCGCCGCCCGAGGCGGGCGGCGGCGACGGCGACGTTCGCCGGGGAGCCGCCGAGGAACTTGCCGAAGGTGTCGGCCTCGGCGAGCGGTACGCCGGTCTTCAGGGGGTAGAGATCCACCCCGATCCGCCCCATCGTGATGAGGTCGTACGCGGGCCCGTCCCCGGTCCCGCCCCCTGCGTCCCCCGTGGTCACGTCGGGTACTCCTCCCACTCGCACTCGTCCTCCCTTTCGCCTCGGACCTCGCACCCTAAGGTGGCCGTCATGACCTCCTCCCCGCCCGCGTTGACCCGTATCCGTGTCGGTTCGGCTCCGGACTCCTGGGGTGTCTGGTTCCCGGAGGACCCCCTCCAGGTTCCCTGGGACCGGTTCCTCGACGAGGTGTCCGACGCCGGGTACGAGTGGATCGAGCTGGGCCCCTACGGCTACCTGCCCACCGATCCGGCCCGGCTCGCCGAGGAGACCGCCAGGCGGGGCCTGCGGGTGTCCGCCGGCACGGTCTTCACCGGACTCCATCACGGCCGCGCCGTCTGGGAGGAGACCTGGGCGCACGTGTCGCGGATCGCCGCGCTCACCCGGGACATGGGCGCGCAGCACCTCGTGGTGATCCCCTCGTTCTGGCGCGACGACAAGACCGGCGGGATGCTGGAGGATCCGGTGCTGACGCCTGCTCAATGGCGTGAACTGACCTCCCAGACCGAGCGCCTGGGCCGGGAGGTGCGGGAGCGGTACGGGCTGCGGATCGTGGTCCACCCGCATGCGGACACCCATGTGGACACCCCGGAGAACGTGGCGCGGTTCCTGGACGCGACCGATCCGGAGCTGGTGTCCCTGTGCCTGGACACCGGGCACTACGCGTACTGCGGCGGGGACAGCGTCCAGGCGATCGAGGCCTTCGGCGAGCGGATCGGCTACCTCCACCTCAAGCAGGTGGACCCCCGCATCCTGGCCGAAGTGGTGGCGGACGGGGTCCCGTTCGGGCCGGCGGTGGAGCGCGGGGTGATGTGCGAGCCGCCGTCGGGGGTGCCCGCGCTGGAGCCCGTGCTGGCGGCGGCGCAGCGGCTCGGGGTGGAGCTCTTCGCGATCGTGGAGCAGGACATGTACCCGTGCCCGCCGGACCGCCCGCTGCCGATCGCCCGGCGCACCCGCGCCTACCTGCGCTCCTGCGGCGCCCGCTGACCCTGGAGGAAGAGGAACGATGGACACGCTCGGCATCGCCGTCATTGGCACCGGGAGGATGGGCTCCGACCACGTCCGGCGGATCGGCGACACGGTCGGCGGGGCGCGGGTGGTGGCCGTCGCCGATCCGGACGGGGAACGGGTCAAGGCGGTCGCGGCACGGGCGGGGGGCGCGGCGGCGTTCACGGATCCGGCGGCGGCGATCGCGGCCCCCGGGGTGGACGCCGTGCTGATCGCCTCGCCCGGACCCGCCCACGAGGAAGCGATTCTGCACGCCCTGGAGCGGGAGTTGCCGGTGCTCTGCGAGAAGCCGCTGACCCCGGATCCGCAGGGGGCGCTGCGGGTGCTGGAGGCGGAGCGGCGCCTGGGCCGGCGGCTGGTGCAGGTGGGGTTCATGCGGCGGTTCGACGCCGAGTACGAGCGGCTCAAGGAGCTTCTGGACGCGGGCGGGATCGGGCGGCCGATCTTCCTGCACTGCCGGCACCGCAACGCCTCCTCCCCGTCTTCCTTCACCAGCGACATGCTGATCAGCGACTCCGTGGTGCACGAGGTGGACGCGGCCCGCTGGCTGCTGGGCCAGGAGGTCACGGCCGTGACCGTGCTGTCGCCGGGGCCGTCCTCGGCCGCGCCCGAGGGGCTGCGCGACCCGCGCCTGGTGCTGCTGGAGACCTCGGGCGGGGCGATCGTGGACGTGGAGATCTTCGTCAACTGCGGGTTCGGCTACCAGGTGCGGTGCGAGGCGGTCGGGGAGTCCGGCAGCGCGTCCATCGGCGACGGCCACGCGATGGTGGTCCAGTCGGGCGGCCGGTGGGGCGGGGAGATCGCCCAGGACTACACCGTCCGGTTCGCCGACGCCTACGACCGCCAGGTGCGGCGGTGGGTGGCCGCGGCGGCGCGGGGGCGGGTGGACGGCCCGGACGCCTGGGACGGGTACGCGGCCGCGGCCGTCTCGGAGGCGGGGCTGGCTGCCGCGCGCAGCGGCGTACGGACCGAGGTGCGGCTGGTGGAGCGGCCGGAGCTCTACCGCTGAGCCACGGCCGGCGCCCCGGATTCACCGGGTGACTCCTGTGCCGCGTCGGTCACAGGAGTCGCGCCCGTGTCACACATATCCGGATTACGCGGGTTTTCCGTCACAGCCGGCCCACAGCCCCTCCCCCGCCCTCACCGGGCGTCGTTCTCCGGGCACAAAGCGAGTGATCGTCAGTGTCCGCGCGCCGGCTCCCCCGACGGCCTCCCGGCCGGCCCCGGGGCGTGGACGAGGAGGTGTCGTCGATGAGCGACCGGCAGCTGTGGTCCTACAAGGAGATCGCCGCCCATATCCGGGTGCAGCCCGACACCGTGCGCTCCTACCGGAAGCACGGCCTGCTCCCCACCCCCGACCACGTGGAGGGCGGCAAGCCGTACTGGTACGCCGACACGATCCGGGCCTGGGTGGCCCGCCGCCCCGGCAGCCGGGGACGGCGCGAGGAGTGATGCCACCGGCGGCATCCGTCCGCCGTCACAACGCCACCCGTCCGGCACACACTGGAGAGGTGCCGGATGATGAGTCAATACCCCCTAGGGGTATACTCTCTGATAGAGAGAGACACCCCCTGATAGGAGAACGACATGACCGCCGTGACGGAAACCGTGTACAAGGTCGCCGGGATGACCTGCGGGCACTGCGAGGGCGCCGTGACCGCCGAGCTGACCGCCCTGCCGGGCGTCACCTCCGTCAAGGCCGTCGCCGCCACCGGTGAGGTCACCGTGGTGTCCGCCGCCCCGCTCGCCGAGGCCGACGTGCGCGCCGCCGTGGACGAGGCCGGTTACGAGCTCGCCGGCCAGGTCTGAGGCCCCGCCCTCAGCCCCCTTCCTTCCGCAGTACCCCGCCGGGCCGCACCCGCCGGCGTCCGACCGGACCGTGCGGCCCCGGCCCTTCCCCCGGAGCGGGACATGAGCAGCAGCACAGTGCACGAGGGGCCCATAGCCGAGGTCGAACTGACCATCGGCGGAATGACCTGCGCCTCCTGCGCGGCCCGCATCGAGAAGAAGCTGAACCGGATGGACGGCGTCAGCGCCACGGTGAACTACGCCACCGAGAAGGCGCGCGTCTCCTACGGCGGGGGCGTGCGGGTGGCCGACCTGATCCAGACGGTGGTCAGGACCGGGTACACGGCCGAGGAACCCCCGCCGCCGGAGCCCGCCCGCGAGGAGTCGGGGCCGCAGGGACACGGGCCCGGGCCGGAGGCGGGCTCCGATCCCGTGCTCGACGCGCTGCGGCAGCGGCTGCTCGTGTCCGCCGCCCTGGCCCTGCCCGTCGTCCTGCTCTCGATGGTGCCCGCCCTGCAGTTCGACAACTGGCAGTGGCTCTGCCTGACGCTGGCCTCCCCCGTCGCGGTCTGGGGCGCCCTGCCCTTCCACCGGGCCGCCTGGGCCAACGCCCGCCACGGCGCCGCGACCATGGACACCCTGGTGTCGGTCGGCACGCTGGCCGCCTACGCCTGGTCCCTGTGGGCCCTGTTCTTCGGGCACGCCGGCATGACCGGCATGCGGCACGGCTTCGACCTGACCGCCGGCCGCGCCGACGGCTCCTCGGCGCTCTACCTGGAGGTCGCGGCGGGCGTCGTCACCTTCATCCTGCTCGGCCGCTACCTGGAGGCCCGTTCCAAGCGGAAGGCGGGCGCGGCCCTGCGGGCCATGCTGGAGCTGGGCGCCAAGGACGTGACCGTGCTGCGGGGCGGCCGGGAGGTCCGGATCCCGGTGGACTCCCTCGTCACCGGCGACCGGTTCGTCGTGCGGCCCGGGGAGAAGATCGCCACGGACGGCAGGGTGGTCGAGGGATCCTCCGCCGTGGACGCCTCGATGCTGACCGGCGAGTCCCTGCCGGTGGACGTCACCGCCGGGGATCCCGTCACCGGCGCCACCGTCAACGCCTCCGGCCGGCTCGTCGTGGAGGCCACCCGGGTCGGGGCCGACACCCAGCTCGCCCGGATGGCCGCCATGGTGGAGGAGGCGCAGAACGGCAAGGCCGAGGTGCAGCGGCTCGCCGACCGGATCTCCGGGGTCTTCGTGCCCGTCGTGCTGCTCCTCGCGCTCGGCACCTGGGTGGCCTGGCTGCTGATCACCGACGACGCCACCGCCGCCTTCACCGCCGCCGTGGCCGTCCTGATCATCGCCTGCCCCTGCGCCCTGGGCCTGGCCACCCCGACCGCCCTGATGGTCGGCACCGGCCGGGGCGCCCAGCTCGGCATCCTGATCAAGGGCCCGGAGGTGCTGGAGTCCACCCGCAGGGTCGACACCGTCGTCCTCGACAAGACCGGCACGGTGACCACGGGGCGGATGGCCCTCTGCGGGGTGCACCCCGCGGACGGGGTGGACGAGAAGGAGCTGTTGCGGCTCGCCGGAGCCCTGGAACACGCCTCCGAGCACCCCATCGCCCGGGCCGTCGCCGCCGCGGCCGCCGAGGCGGCCGGCGCGGCGGGCGCTCTGCCGGTCCCCGAGTCCTTCGAGAACCTGGCCGGGCTGGGCGTCCGGGGCGTGGTCGAGGGCCGCTCCGTCCTGGTGGGGCGCGAACGGCTGCTGGCCGAACGGGGCATCGCCCTGCCCGCCGGCCTCGCCGGGGCGGCGGCGGCCGCCGAGGCCCGCGGCAGCACCGCGGTGCTGGTCGCCTGGGACGGCGGGGCCCGCGGGCTGCTGACCGTCGCCGACGCCGTGAAGCCGACCAGCGCCGAGGCCGTGGCCCGGCTGCGGGCGCTCGGCCTGACCCCGGTCCTGCTGACCGGGGACAACCGGGCGGTGGCCGAGACGGTGGCCCGCGAGGTGGGCATCGACGAGGTGATCGCCGAGGTCATGCCGCAGGACAAGGTGGACGTGGTGCGCCGGCTCCAGGCCGAGGGCCGCACCGTCGCCATGGTCGGCGACGGCGTCAACGACGCCGCCGCCCTCGCCCGGGCCGACCTGGGCCTGGCCATGGGCACCGGCACCGACGCCGCCATCGAGGCCGGCGACCTGACCCTGGTACGGGGCGACCTGCGGGTGGCGGCCGACGCCATCCGGCTCTCGCGCCGGACGCTGGCCACCATCAAGGGCAACCTGTTCTGGGCCTTCGGCTACAACGTGGCGGCGCTGCCGCTGGCGGCGGCGGGCCTGCTCAACCCGATGATCGCGGGGGCCGCGATGGCCTTCTCCTCGGTCTTCGTGGTGACCAACAGCCTGCGGCTGCGCTCGTTCCGCTAGGAGCCCGCGGAAAGACCTCTGGGAGGACCTCCGGAAGGATCTCCTCCCCTCGGCCTCCACACATCCTTCACTGGAGACGCAGATCACAGTGATGGCAACGTAACCATCCGGGGTCGTCCCGGGTCTAATGGGGCGATGCCAGAAACATCTTGGGGGATGTTTCACGGAGGTCTTGGGGGACGTCCGCGGCATTCGCCGGCCGGGACGCGTGCCCTCGGGAAGCTTTGAGCGGCCCTCCCGACCCGAACGGGTCCCGGCAACACACCGACGCCCCGGCGCGGGTCCCGTGGGGGGAATCCGCTGCCGGGGAAAGGGAAGCGCCCCGTCCGTCGACCCGTGGGGGGATCGACGGCGGGGCGCTTTTCGCGTACTCGGGCCCTGGGGGCTCAGGTTCAGCGGGCCTCGACCGGGACGAAGTCGCGCAGGACCTCGCCGGTGTAGATCTGGCGCGGGCGGCCGATGCGGGAGCCGGGCTCCTTGATCATCTCGTGCCACTGGGCGATCCAGCCGGGCAGGCGGCCGAGGGCGAACAGCACGGTGAACATCTCGGTCGGGAAGCCCATGGCCCGGTAGATCAGACCGGTGTAGAAGTCCACGTTCGGGTAGAGGTTGCGCGAGACGAAGTACTCGTCGGCGAGCGCGTGCTCCTCCAGCTTGAGCGCGATGTCCAGCAGCTCGTCGCTCTTGCCGAGCGCCGAGAGGACGTCGTGCGCCGCGGCCTTGATGATCTTCGCCCGGGGGTCGAAGCTCTTGTAGACGCGGTGCCCGAAGCCCATCAGGCGGACGCCGTCCTCCTTGTTCTTCACCTTGCGGATGAAGGCGTCGACGTCGCCGCCGTCCTTCTTGATGCCTTCCAGCATCTCCAGGACGGACTGGTTGGCGCCGCCGTGCAGCGGACCCCACAGGGCCGAGATGCCGGCGGAGATCGAGGCGAACATGTTCGCCTGCGAGGAGCCGACCAGGCGCACGGTGGAGGTCGAGCAGTTCTGCTCGTGGTCCGCGTGCAGGATCAGGAGCTTGTCGAGCGCGGAGACCACGACCGGGTCGAGCTCGTACTCCTGGGCCGGCACGGAGAAGGTCATGCGCAGGAAGTTCTCGACGTAACCGAGGTCGTTACGCGGGTAGACCACCGGGTGGCCGACCGACTTCTTGTACGCGTAGGCCGCGATCGTCGGGAGCTTGGCCAGCAGGCGGATCGTCGAGAGGTGGCGCTGCTTCTCGTCGAAGGGGTTGTGGCTGTCCTGGTAGAAGGTGGACAGCGCGCTGACGACCGAGGACAGCATGGCCATCGGGTGGGCGTCGCGCGGGAAGCCGTCGTAGAACCGCTTGACGTCCTCGTGCAGCAGGGTGTGCTGGGTGATCTCGTTGCGGAACGACGCGAGCTGGTCGACGGTCGGCAGCTCACCGTTGATCAGAAGGTAGGCGACCTCGATGAAGGTCGAGCGCTCCGCCAGCTGCTCGATCGGGTAACCGCGGTAGCGCAGGATGCCCTGCTCACCGTCGAGATAGGTAATCGCGGACTTGTAGGCGGCGGTGTTGCCGTAGCCGCTGTCCAGAGTGACGAGCCCGGTCTGGGCCCTCAGCTTCGCGATGTCGAAGCCCTGGTCACCGACGGTGCTCTCGATCACCGGGTAGGTGTATTCGCCGTCCGCGTACCGGAGTACTACAGAGTTGTCGCTCACGTCATCCCTCACCGACGTAGTGCCTCTTCTTCGAGGTGCCCTGACTGCCTCTACCTTCCCCCATTTGGCGCAGGAGAGTGCACTCGGGGTCGGCCTTTGGTCTTTTTGACGGCACTGAGTGCCGTCAACCTGCTCATCCTGCCCTGCCCGCGGGGCCTGTGGGAACCCAAATGATCGATCATCTAGGTGATGTTTCCCACCGGTATACGTCCGGCGAGCCTGGCGGCGACCGCCGTGAACCTCCTGCCTGCGGAAACCGTACGGACCGCCTGCCCGAGGGCCTTGCGGGACCCGACGAGGACGACGAGTTTCTTCGCCCTGGTCACGGCCGTGTAGAGCAGGTTCCGCTGGAGCATCATCCAAGCCCCGGTCGTGACCGGGATCACGACCGCCGGATATTCACTCCCCTGGGAGCGGTGGATGGTGACGGCGTAGGCGTGCGCCAGCTCGTCCAGCTCGGCGAACTCGTAGCCCACCTCCTCGTCCTCCTCCGTACGGACCGTCAAGCGCTGCTCGTCCAGGTCGATAGCGGTGACCACACCGACGGTGCCGTTGAAGACGCCATTGGCACCCTTCTCATAGTTGTTCCTGATTTGGGTGACTTTGTCACCAACCCGGAAAACCCGGCCGCCGAACCGCTTCTCGGGCAGGTTCGGCCGGGCCGGGGTGATGGCCTGCTGGAGCAGCCCGTTGAGGTGGCCCGCACCGGCCGGGCCGCGGTGCATGGGCGCCAGCACCTGGACGTCGCGGCGCGGGTCGAGCCCGAACCGGGCGGGGATCCGGCGGGCCGCGACGTCCACCGCGAGGACCCCGGCCGCCTCGGTGTCCTCCTCCGGGAAGAGGAAGAAGTCCGGCAGGCCGTCGGTGATGGGCGCCGCCCCCGTGTTGATGCGGTGGGCGTTGGTGACCACGCCCGACTGCTGGGCCTGCCGGAAGATCCGGGTGAGCCGGACGGCGGGCACCGGCCCGCCCTCGGCGAGGAGGTCCCGCAGCACCTCTCCCGCACCGACCGAGGGCAGCTGGTCCACGTCGCCGACCAGCAGCAGGTGCGCCCCCGGGGCCACCGCCTTGACCAGCTTGTTGGCGAGCAGCAGGTCCAGCATCGAGGCCTCGTCGACCACGACCAGGTCCGCGTCCAGCGGCCGGTCCCGATCGTACGCGGCGTCCCCGCCGGGTTTGAGTTCGAGCAGCCGGTGCACGGTGGAGGCCTCGGTCCCCGTGAGCTCGGACAGCCGCTTCGCCGCCCGGCCCGTGGGGGCGGCGAGGACCACCTTGGCCTTCTTGGCCCGGGCCAGCTCCACGATGGAGCGCACGGTGAAGGACTTCCCGCAGCCCGGCCCGCCGGTGAGGACGGCGACCCGGCGGGTCAGCGCCAGCCGCACCGCGTCCCGCTGCTCGGGGGCGAGGGCGGCTCCGGTCCGCCCGGCGAGCCAGCCCAGGGCCTTCTCCCAGTCCACGTCCTGGAAGCCGGGCATCCGGTCCTCCTCGGCGCTCAGCAGCCGGCGGACCTGGCCCGCCAGCGAGAGTTCGGCCCGGTGGAAGGGGACGAGGTACACGGCGGTGAGGGGGTCGGGGCCGCCCTGGGGATCGGGCACGGCCTCCCGGACCACCCCTTCCGGATCGGCGGCGAGCTCGGCCAGGCACTCGATGACCAGCCCCGTGTCCACCTGGAGCAGCTTCACCCCGTCGGAGATGAGCCGTTCCTGGGGGAGGAAGCAGTGGCCCTGGTCGGCGGACTGGGACAGCGCGTACTGGAGGCCGGCCTTGACCCGCTCGGGGCTGTCGTGCGGGATGCCGACGGCCTGGGCGATGCGGTCGGCGGTCAGGAAGCCGATGCCCCAGACGTCGGCGGCGAGCCGGTAGGGGTGGTTCTTCACCACCGAGATGGAGGCGTCCCCGTACTTCTTGTAGATGCGCACGGCGATGGAGGTGGAGACCCCGACGCCCTGGAGGAAGACCATGACCTCCTTGATGGCCTTCTGCTCCTCCCAGGCGGCTCCGATCAGCTTCGTCCGCTTGGGGCCCAGGCCCGGCACCTCGATCAGCCGCTTCGGCTCCGCCTCGATGACGTCGAGGGTGTCCAGCCCGAAGTGCTCCACGATCCGGTCGGCGATCCGCGGCCCGATGCCTTTGATCAGGCCGGAGCCCAGGTAGCGCCGGATGCCCTGGATGGTGGCGGGCAGGATCGTCGAGTAGTTCTCGACGCTGAACTGTCTGCCGTACTGCGGGTGCGAGCCCCAGCGGCCCTCCATCCGCAGGGACTCGCCGGGCTGCGCGCCCAGCAGCGAGCCGACGACGGTCAGCAGGTCGCCCGCGCCCCGGCCCGTGTCCACCCGGGCGACCGTGTAGCCGCTCTCCTCGTTGGCGTAGGTGATGCGCTCCAGCACCCCCTCGACCACCGCCAGTTGCACCACCCCGTTGTTCTGCATGGCACGAAGCTACCGTCCCGCGCCGACAGCCGGCCCGGCCTGTGGACGAACGAAAGGGGGTCCGGCCTCACGGCCGGACCCCCTCACGGTTACCCCTCCCTCGTCGGACTTCCCGCTCCCCCCGGATCCCCTCCCGGAAGTCCCGACGCACCATACGACCCGCGCCCGGCCCGAAGGGTTGCATGCGGAATCACAGCTTTACCTTTCCGTTGCAGACGGTGCCTTCCGGGTCGCTCTGAGATGCCGATAAATCCCCTCACACGTAGCGTTCCAGGCATGAGCGAATCTTCCATCCAGGACGACGTGATCCACGAACTCGGCGACGACGGACTCCAGGAGATCGCCGGTCTGCTCGGCACCGACACCACCGGCGCCCGCGAGACCGTCGCGCACACCGTCGGAGCGATGACCGGCGGCCTCCAGGAGAAGGCCGAAGGCGGGGACGACGAGGTCCGCCAGGCGTTCGCCGAGGTGGTCCAGCCGCCCCTCCAGGGCGTGGCCACCCTCGGCGGCGGCCTCGGCGGCCTGCTGGGCGGCGGGATGATGGCCGGGGTGCTGAGCAAGGTGAGCAGGCCGGTCGCCGAGGCGGTGTCGAAGAAGACGGGTGTCCCCGCCACGACCGTCTCCCGGGTCATCGAGCTGCTCATCCCCGTCCTGCTGGCCGTCTTCGCCAAGCGCGCCGCCGCGAACAAGGGCGCCGGCGCGCCGACCGCCGGAGCGCCCGCCCCGGGCGCCGCCCCCGCGGAGGGCGGCGGCCTCGGCGACCTGCTGGGCCAGATCCTCGGCGGCGGCAAGAAGTAGCGACCGGCGGCGGCCCGTGGCGCACTAGCGGGCCGCCCCCACCGCAGGGGCGGAAGCACCCTCGGCCGCCGCCGCGCGCCGCTTCCCGCGCGCCGGGGCCAGCGAGGTCAGCCCCACGCCGCCGACCAGCAGCACCGCCGCCAGCCAGCGCGGCCCCGAGACCGGCTCCCCCAGCACCAGCGCGGCCGAGGACATCCCGAACACCGGTACCAGCAGCGAGAACGGCGCCACGGCGGAGGCCGGGTAGCGGCGCAGCAGGTAGCCCCAGGCGCCGAAGCCGAACACCGTGGACACCCAGGCGACGTAACCGATCACGGCCACCCCGGACCAGTCCAGGGAGCGCAGCGCGGCCAGGTCCCGGCCGGGCCCCTCCAGCAGCAGCGACAGCCCCAGCAACGGCAGCACGGGGACGGTACACACCCACACCATGAAGTTCAGCGCGTCGGGCGGGGCGGCCTTGCGGGTGAGCACGTTGGACACGCCCCAGCAGGCGGCGGCCGCCACGACCAGCGTGAACCCGGTCGCCGGGCCGGACAGGCCGGTGTCCACGGCGGCGACGGCGATCCCGGCCAGCGCCACGGCCATGCCCAGCAGCCGCACCCGCCCGGGCCGCTCGCGCAGCACGGCGGCGGCGAGGACGGCGGTGAACACGGCCTGGATCTGGAGCACCAGCGAGGACAGCCCGGCCGGCATCCCGGCGGCCATGCCCGTGAACAGCAGCCCGAACTTGGCGATGCCCAGGGCCACGCCCACCCCCACGACCCACTTCCAGGCGACCTTGGGCCGCCCCACGAAGAACACGGCGGGCAGCGCGGCGACGAGGAAGCGCAGCGCGGACAGCAGCAGCGGAGGGAAGTGGCCGAGACCGATCTGGATGACGACGAAGTTGAACCCCCAGACGGCGGCGACGAGTACGGCGAGAGCGGTGTGTACGGGACGCATGACCCGAGCATCCGCCCGCCCCACCATGTAGCACCAGCGCGCATTCCTTCCGGGATGGATGAAGGATTCCTTACGATTGCCCGCCCACACCCCCTACGATGGCCGGATGCTCGACCTGCCCCGGCTGCGCGCCCTGCACGCCGTCTCCGTCCACGGCTCCGTGGCTGCCGCGGCCGCCGCCCTGGGCTACACCCCCTCCGCCGTCTCCCAGCAGATCGGCAAACTCGAACGGGAGACCCGCACCACCCTCCTGGAGCGGCGCGGACGCGGGGTCGCCCTCACCGAGGAGGCCCGCCACCTGGCCGAGACCGCCCAGGAGTTGCTGGCGATCGTCGAGCGGGCCGAGACCACCCTGGAGGAACGGCGCGGCCGCCCCAGCGGGCTGCTGACGGTGGCCGCCTTCGCCTCCGCGGCGCGCGGACTGCTCCCGGGCGTCCTGGCGGACCTGGCCGGCCGCCATCCGGCGCTGGACGTACGCCTGACGGAGGTGGACCCCCACCTCTCGGTGGACCTGGTGGCCCGGGGCGTCACCGATCTGGCGGTGGCCCACGACTGGGACATCGCCCCGCTGCCCGCCCCCGAGGGCGTGGAGCAGGCACTGATCGGCGACGACCGCTGCGACCTGGTGGTGCCGGCCGGGCACCCCTTCACCGCCCGGCGGCTGGTCCGGCGGGCGGACCTCGGCGGGCAGCGGTGGGTGTGCCAGCCGCCCGGCCGGGTCTGCCACGACTGGCTGGTGCGGACCCTGCGCACGGCCGGGTTCGAGCCGGACGTCGCGCACATGGCCGAGGAGAACCACACCATCGTCGCCCTGGTCGCCGCCGGGCTCGGGATCGCCGTGGTGCCCCGGCTGGGCACCGGGCCGCTGCCGCCGGGCGCGGTGGCCGTCCCCCTGGAGCCGGTCCCGGTGCGCCGGCTGTACGCCCTGTGGCGGACGGGCGCGTCCCGCCGGCCGGCGATCACCGAGACCGTCCGCACCCTCCAGGAGCACTGGCCGGCCGTGTCCGGCCTGCTTCCGGGGGACGCCGAGGGTGTCCCGGGGACGCGGGGCGCGGACCGGGAGTAGGGTCCCGGGGGTGCCGTACCACGCCTCCCGCCGGGCCCTGCTCGCCGCCGCGGCCATGGCCGCCGCCACGGCCACCGGCGCCGCCTCCTCCACCGTGGGCCCCCGCCGCACGCCTGACGACCCACGTCCCCCCGGGGCTCCGCCGGGCCGCCGCCCGGACCGGGAGCGGCTGCGCGCCCTGACGGCCTCCATGGAGCTGCCCGAGCTGGTGGGCCAGCTGTTCGTGTCCCGTGCGTACGGGCACTCGGCGACCGACCCCGACCCGGCCGACGCGGACCTGAACCGGGCCCAGTTCGGGGTGCGCACCGCCGCCGAACTGGTGGCCCGCTACCACCTCGGCGGGATCGTCTACTTCGCCTGGGCGCACAACACCCGCTCCCCGCAGCAGATCGCCGCCCTCTCCAACGGCCTCCAGCGGGCCGCGGCCGGCTCCGGCGCCGGGATCCCGCTGCTGCTCTCCGTCGACCAGGAGCACGGGGCCGTCGCCCGGATCGGCCGGCCGGCGACCCTGCTGCCGGGCGCGATGGCGCTCGGCGCGGGCGGCTCCCCCGCCGACGCCCGCCGGGCGGCCCGGCTGGCGGGGACGGAGCTGGCCGCGCTGGGCATCCGGCAGGACTACGCCCCGGTGGCCGACGTGAACGTGAACCCGGCCAACCCGGTGATCGGCGTCCGCTCCTTCGGCTCCGACCCGGAAGCGGTGGCGGAGCTGACGGCCGCCCAGGTGCGCGGGTACCAGGCGGCGGGGGTGGCCGCGACGGCGAAGCACTTCCCGGGCCACGGGGACACCGAGACCGACAGCCACGTCGGGCTGCCGGTGATGCGGCACAGCCGCGCCCAGTGGGAGGAGCTGGACGAACCCCCCTTCCGGGCGGCGGTGGAGGCGGGCGCGGACGTGGTGATGACGGCGCACATCGTCTTCCCCGCGCTCGATCCCTCGGGGGACCCGGCGACCCTCTCGCGGCCGATCGTGACCGGCATCCTGCGCGAACGCCTGGGGTTCCGCGGGGTGGTGGTGACCGACGCGCTCGACATGGCCGGGGTCCGCCAGAAGTACGGGGACGACCGGGTGCCGGTGCTGGCCCTCAAGGCGGGCTGCGACCAGCTGCTGAACGCGCCCGACCTGGGGCTGGCGTACCGCAGCGTGCTGGCGGCGGTCGGGTCGGGCGAGCTGACGCGGGCGCGGATCGAGGAGTCGGTGCTGCGGATCCTGGAGGTCAAGGCGCGCCGGGGGCTGTTCGAGGACCCGTACGCCGACGAGGGCCGGGTGGACGCGGTGGTGGGCACCGGGGAGCACCTGGAGGCGGCCGACGCGATCGCCGCCGGTACGACCACCCTGCTGGCCAATCCGCGCGGGCTGCTCCCCCTGGACGCGGCGTCCGGACCCCGGCTGCTGGTGACGGGCGCCGACCCGGCCTCCCCCACGGGTACGACGGGACCCCCCACCGAGGTCCTGGCGCGGGAGCTGACGGCCCTGGGCTGCCGGGCGCAGTCCCTGCCCGCGGAGCGGGCGGTGGCGGCCGCGCCGGGCCACGCGGCGGTGGTGGTGTGCACGTACAACGTCCCGGAGGGGGAGAGTCCGCAACGGACGCTGGTGGCGGACCTGGTCGCGACGGGCGTCCCGGTGGTGCTGGTGGCGGTCCGCAATCCGTACGACCCGGCCCGGCTGCCCGCGTGCGCGGCCGAGGTGGCCACCTACACGTGGACGGACGTGGAGGTGCGGGCGGCGGCCCGGGTGCTGACGGGGGCGCGGCGGCCGGCCGGCCGCCTGCCCGTCCCGGTTCCGGGCCGCTATCCGCTGGGCCACGGGCTGGGGTACTGAGGCACCCCGGCCCGCGGCCCGGTGGGACCGCCGCGCTACGGCCGCAGCGAGTCGTGGCGCAGGTCGGTCCGGTCGAGCTCCGGGTCCGGGGCGGCCAGGGGGGCCGCCTGCGCGGCGGCCTTGGCCGTGGCCGTGCCGGAGGCGCCCGCGGCGGGGGCCACTCCGGCCCACTGCTGGATCCGTGCGGTGGCCAGGGCCCTCTCGCCGTCCTGGAGCTTGGCGACGTTGGCCCCGTGGTTGGCGCCCGGTGCGATCATCACGTAGCTGTCGGTGGCCCCGTAGCCGATGTGGAAGGGCTCGGCGCCCCACGGGTCGTTCTGCCCGTACACGAACAGCATCTGGTGGGCGTTGTTCTTCACCCAGTTGTCCACGTCCGCCATGGCCCCCGGCCGGAAGGTCATGGGGATGTCGCGCGGGACGAAGTCGCGCGGCGGCTGGTAGCCGTAGCGGCTCAGGTTCCCCAGCCAGGGCTGCTTGATGTCGGGCGAGCCGAGCTGGGTGCCGGCCTGGTAGTAGTACGGGGTGAACGTCTCCAGGCCCTGGTCGGTGTAGGCCGAGAAGCCCGAGATGGTGTCGACGCTGTCCCAGATCTGCTGGTCCGTCGCGGTCTTGGCGTCGGGGACGGTCCCGCAGTCGGAGAGCAGGCTGTACTGCCAGAAGGCCCAGGTGTAGTCGAGGACGACGGCCTCGAAGGCCTTGTCCAGGCTGCCGACGGTGTTGAAGGTCCAGCCGCTCGCCGCGGCGGCCTCCTTGTACTTGGCCTCCAGCGGCTCCCGGCGGACCAGGGCCTCGCGCTGGACGGCGGCCAGCTTGTCGCGGCACTCCTTGGTGCCGACCTTGGTGAAGAACCGGTCGTAGGCCGAGTCCTCCTTGTTGACGACGTCGTTCGGCGCGACGTAGGCGACCACGCCGTCCATGTCGCGCGGGTAGAACCGCTCGAAGTACGTCGCCGTCATCCCGCCCTTGCTGGCGCCGGTGGCGAGCCAGTTCTTGGAGTAGATCTTCTTCAGGGCGGTGTAGATGCGGTGCTGGTCGCTGGCGGCCTGCCAGATGTCGAGCTTCGACCAGTCCGCCGGGTCGGGGCGGGACGGGTTGAAGAATCGATACTCCATGGACACCTGGTTGCCGTCGACTATGGTCGTCGGCTCGGCCCGGCGCGGGTTGGTGTTGACGTTGTAGCCGGAGGTGTAGAACACGGTCGGCCGTGACTCGTCCTTGTGCAGCAGGGTGATCCGCTGCTTGAAGGTGCCCTTCCACGGCTGCCGGTGGTCGATCGGCTGCTCGTAGTTCAGCACGAAGAACCGGTAGCCGGGGTACGGCTTCTCCTCGATCAGGCTCATGCCCGGGATGGCGAGGATCCGGTCCTTGATGTCCGCGGTGGCGCCCTGCCCTGCGGTGGTCGGCGCGGCGGCGGCCGGCTCGGCGGCGGTGGCCGCCTGAGCCGTCAGGCCGGCCGAGCCGAAGGTGCCGATGAGCACCGCGAGCGGCAGCAGCCGGCCAAGCGTCTTGCGCATGCACTCTCCCCATTCGGTCCACTGGTGGTCGCCGTGAACCTAGCGGGGTCAACACGCCCGTGAACAGTACCGGTTGGGCCGCTGCTTCAGCACAGGATCCAGCCGGACTCCACGGATCCGGCCGCGACACCGCCCTTTACGTACACACACCGGTTGATCGCGGCGACGGTGACGGGGCCCGCGTAGCGGGTGAATTGCCCCGCATCGCCCACGGGAACCCCACCGCGCGGCTGAACGCTGACCGCGAGGTGGCGGCGTGCCCCGGGGTGCAGGGCGACGTTGACCGCGCAGACCTGCGTCCGGCTCTTGTACACGCGCACCTCGGCGTCCGGCAGCGGCAGCGTCCGGACCAGTTCGCCCGGGCAGCCGCCGGTGGCGGCCGCCGCCTGCGGCGCGGCGGCGAACACCCCGCCCGCGGCCAGCCACAGTGCGGCCCCGACCACCCCGAGGGAGACCCCCCGCCGCCGCGCCTTCCGCGCTGTCCACCCCTGAGACACCCTGACCCCCCGATCGGTCGTACGTAACACGTACTGACGTACGTACGACGCGCCGGACCACCGGAAGGTTGCACTACCCTGGGCGATCGACCGCATGCTCACCGTAGTCACGAAAGGCGTCCTCCCATGACGACCACCGACCTGCTCGACCGGAAGCTGGAGCGTGCGTTCGCGCACCTGGACGCGGACGACAACGGCGTGATCGACGAGAAGGACATGATCGCCCTCGGCTCCCGGCTGCTGACGGCGCTGGCCGAGCCCGCCGACTCACCCAAGGCGGCCGAGGTGTTCCGCGGGCTCACCGACTTCTGGGTGGACCTCTTCAACGAGCTGGGCGTGGGCCAGGACCAGAAGCTGACGCCGCAGCAGTACCGGGACGGGATGACCCGCCTCTACAAGGACGGCGGCCCGGCCTACGAGAAGTCCTTCCGGCCGATGATGAAGGCGATGCTCACGGTCGTCGACACCAACGGGGACGGGCACATCAGCCCGGAGGAGTTCCACAAGGCGCAGCTGGCCTTCGACACCAGGCTGGAGCCCGCCGCCGCGGACGCCCTCTTCGAGCGGATCGACAAGAACCACGACGGCTACCTGTCGGTGGACGAACTCCTCGACGCGGTACGCGAGTACTACACCGGTGAGGACGAGGACGCCCCGGGCAACCTGCTCTTCGGCGAGCTCTGACACCCGGGGCGGCCTCCTGACGGGTCCGCTACGCGGCGGCGGCCGGCTCGTCCTCCCCGGCGAAGGTCCGCCACAGCAGGGCGTAGCGGCCGCCCCGGGCCAGCAGTTCGGCGTGGCTGCCGTCCTCGACGACCCGGCCGCGCTCCATGACCACCACCCGGTCGGCCCGGGCCGCGGTGGTCAGCCGGTGGGCCACCACCAGGGTGGTGCGCTTGCCCGCCAGCCGGTCGGTGGCCTGGTTGACCTGGGCCTCGGTGGCCAGGTCCAGGGCCGCCGTGGCCTCGTCGAGCAGCAGCACGTCCGGGTCGACCAGTTCGGCACGGGCCAGGGCGATCAGCTGGCGCTGGCCCGCGGAGAGATTGCGGCCGCGCTCGCTGACGATGTGCAGGTAGCCGCCGTCGAGGGTGGCGATCATGTCGTGGGCGCCGACCGCGCGGGCGGCCGCCTCCACCTCGGCGTCGGACGCCTCCGGCCGCCCGTAGGCGATGGCGTCGCGGACCGTCCCCGGGAAGAGGTACGACTCCTGGGGGACGACCCCCAGCCTCTGGCGGTACCCCGTCAGGTCCAGCTCCCGCAGGTCGGTGCCGTCGGCGGTGACCCGGCCGGAGGTCGGGTCGTAGAACCGGGCCACCATCTTGACCAGCGTGGACTTCCCGGCGCCGGTCTCGCCGACGAAGGCGACGGTCTGCCCGGCGGGTATCCGCAGGGTGATGCCGCCCAGCGCCTCGCCCTGCTCGCCGCGCTCCTCGGCGGTGGCGTACGCGAAGCGCACGTCCTCGAAGGCGATCTCGCCGCTCAGGGAGGCGACCTCGCGGGGCGCGGCCGGGGGCGGGGTGGTGGTGGGCTCGCGCAGCAGGTCCTGGATGCGGCCGAGGGAGACGGTGGCCTGCTGGTAGCCGTCGAAGACCTGGGAGAGCTGCTGGACCGGGGCGAAGAACAGGTCGATGTACAGCAGGTACGCCACCAGCGCGCCGGTGGTGAGGGTGGCCGCCTCCACCCGCCCCGCGCCGACGATCAGCACGGCCGCCGCCGCGCCCGAGGACAGCAGCTGGACGAAGGGGAAGTAGACGGATATCAGCCACTGGCCGCGCACCCGCGCCTGGCGGTAGGAGTCGCTGCGCTCGGCGAAGCGGGTGGCGCCGGAGTGCTGGCGGCGGAAGGCCTGGACCAGGCGCAGCCCGGCGACGGACTCCTGGAGGTCGGCGTTGACCAGGCTGACCCGGTCGCGGGCGAGCTCGTACGCGGCGACCGACTTGCGGCGGAAGACGACCGTGGCGAGGACCAGTACGGGCAGGGTCGCGAAGACGATCAGCGCGAGTTCGAGGTCGAGGACGAGCAGGGCGATCAGGATGCCGAAGAAGGTCAGGACGGAGACGACGGCGGTGACCAGGCCGGTCTGCAGGAAGCTGGAGAGGGAGTCCACGTCGGTGGTCATCCGGGTCATGATCTTGCCGGTGAGCTCACGCTCGTAGTAGTCCAGGCCGAGGCGCTGGAGCTGGGCGAAGATCTTGACGCGCAGGGCGTAGAGCACGCGCTCGCCGGTGCGCCCGGTCATCCGGGTCTCGGCGAACTGCGCGGCCCACTGGGCGATCACGACGGCCAGGGCGAGGCCCGCGGCCGCCCAGACCGCTCCGAGGGCGGCCTTCTCCACGCCCTGGTCGATGCCGTGCCGGATCAGCACCGGCAGCAGGAGTCCGGCCCCGGCGTCGAGGGCGACCAGGCCGAGGCTGATGGCGAGGGGGGCCCAGAAGCCGTGCAGCAGCCGGCGCAGGCCGTAGCTGTCCTCGGCGGCCGCGGCCCGTTCCTCGTCCACCTCGGGCCGGTCGTCGGCCGGCGGGAGGGCTGCGACCTGCGCGAGCAGTTCGGGGGTGGCGCCCGGCGCGAGCTCTTCGGCCTTGTCCTGGCGCCGCCACAGCTCGGGGGTGACCCCGTCGGCCACGCGCCGCTTGGCGTTGACCGGCTCGGAGTCGATCTCGGCCTCCAGCTCGATGTCCCGCTCCAGGTCGCGCTCGAACTCGGTCATGGAGAGCGCGTCGGGGGTGCGCGGGGAGCCGGCGCCCAGGGCCTCGGGGTCGGTCAGCAGGCGGCGGTAGAGGGCGCAGCGGCGTTCCAGTTCCTCGTGCGTGCCGATGTCGGCGAGCCGGCCGGCGTCCAGGACGGCGATCCGGTCGGCGAGGGCGAGGGTGGAGCGGCGGTGGGCGATCAGGAGGGTGGTGCGGCCGGCCATGACGGCGCGCAGGGCCTCGTGGATCTCGTGCTCGACGCGGGCGTCGACGGCGGAGGTGGCGTCGTCGAGGAGGAGGAGCCGGGGGTCGGTGAGGAGGGCGCGGGCGAGCGCGATCCGCTGGCGCTGGCCGCCGGAGAGGGTCAGGCCCTGTTCGCCGACCTTGGTGTCGTAGCCCGCGGGGAGGGCTTGAATGAACGATTCCGCTTGGGCCGCGCGGGCGGCGGCGCGGATCTCCTCGTCGGTGGCCTCGGGGCGGCCGTAGGCGAGGTTGGCGCGGATGGTGTCGGAGAAGAGGAACGAGTCCTCGGGCACCAGGCCGATGGCGGCGCGCAGCGAGTCGTACGTCAGCTCGCGCACGTCGTGGCCGCCGACGCGCACGGTGCCGTGGTCGGCGTCGTAGAAGCGCGGCAGGAGCAAGGAGACGGTGGACTTGCCGGAGCCCGAGGCGCCGACCACGGCGACGGTCTCGCCCTCGGCGACGGTGAGCGAGAACCCGTCGAGCACGGGCCGCTCGGGGTCGTAGCCGAAGCGGACGTCCTCGAACGCGACGGTGGCGGGCGCGTCGGCCGGCAGCTCCCGCGTCCCCTCCTCGATCACCGGCTCGGTGTCGATGAGCTCGAAGACCCGCTCGACGCCCGCCCGGGCCTGCTGGCCGACGGTCAGCACCATGGCGAGCATGCGGACGGGGCCCACCAGCTGGGCGAGGTAGGTGGAGAAGGCGACGAAGGTACCGAGGGTGATGTGCCCCCGGGTGGCCAGCCAGCCGCCGAGGGCCAGCATGGCGACCTGGCCGAGCGCGGGAACGGCCTGGAGGGCGGGGGTGTAGCGGGAGTTCATCCGGATGGCACGCATCCGCCCGCCGAACAGCCTGCGGCCGGCCTCGCGGAGCTTGCCGGTCTCCTGCTCCTCCTGCCCGAAGCCCTTGACCACGCGGACCCCGGTCACGGCCCCGTCGACGACGGTGGCGACGGCGGCGGCCTGGCTCTGCGCGTACCAGGTGGCGGGGAAGAGCTTCTTGCGGCTGCGCTTGGCGATGAACCACAGAGCGGGGGCCATCAGCAGCGCGACCACGGTCAGCAGCGGCGACAGCCAGACCATCACGGCCAGGGATATCCCGAAGAGCAGGAAGTTGCCGATGGTCATGGGCAGCATGAAGAGCAGGCCCTGGATCAGCTGGAGGTCGCTGGTGGCCCGCCCGACGACCTGGCCGGTCGAGAGCTCGTCCTGGCGCCGCCCGTCGAGGCGGGCGATGGTCCGGTACATGTCGGTGCGCAGGTCGTGCTGCACGTCGAGGGCGAGGCGGCCGCCGTAGTACCGGCGTATGTAGGTCAGCACGTAGACGAGCAGGGCGGCGCCGACGAGCAGGCCCGCCCAGGGGGCCATCGCCTTGGTCTCGTCCCCGATGACGTCGTCGATGATGACCCGGGTGACGAGCGGCACGAGCGCCATGACGGCCATACCGGCCAGCGAGGAGCCGAGCGCGAGCAGCACGTTGAGCTTGTACCGCCAGGTGTAGGCGGCGAGCCGCCTGCCCCAGCCCTGTTTCTCGCCAGCCGCCGCCGTCACGTGGGTGCCTCCCCGTAGGTCCTGTCCTGCCGAGACCCCCAACGCTGCGACCGGCGGATTTCATCCCGCCGCAACAATTCGAACATCCGCGTACGGCGCCTCCGGCGCACTCCGGAAGCGCCCGGACGGGCTAGGCGGTGCCGGGTGCTGCCGGGCGCCCCACCCAGACCACCGGCTGGCCCGTGACGCGGGCGATCGTCTCGAAGTCCTTGTCGTGGTGGAGCAGGGTCAGACCGGCCAGCTCGGCGGTGGCCGCCACCATGAGGTCGACGGGCCCCGCACTGCGGTGCTCGCCCCGGTCGGTGAGCATCCGCTGTACGGCACGGGCGCGCTGGTACACGCCGTCGGGGACGGGGACCCAGTTGAACAGCTCCGTCAGCAGGTCTTCCTTGTCCAGCCGGTCGGCCAGGGAGCGCGCCGAGTAGAGGATCTCCAGCTCGGTGACCTCACAGATGCCGATCACCCCTTCGACGAGGTGGCGGCTGAGGGGCTTGCGGACGGCCGGGTCGGTCAGGATCCGGGCCACGGCCGACGTGTCGATGAGATGGGTGACCGGGCTCACCGCCGGTAGTTCTCCTTGTCCAGGAGGAGGTCGAAGTCCCCGCGTTCACCCATCTGGGCGAGCCGTTCCAGAGCCCGCAGACGGCGGTGCCTCTTGGCGACTTCGAGCAGCGCCGCGTTGACCGTGTCCTTCTTCGTCTTGGTGCCCAGTATCGACGCGGCCTCGGCCAGGGCTTCGTCGTCGACGTCGACGTAGAGGTTCGACATATATGCCTCCTGGGTTCGGCGCATATGAAGCATATGCCGCCTCGCCCGGAGCGGGCCACCGCTAGCCCAGGTGGGTCGGGGCGAACATCTTCAGGGTGGCCGGGAGGACCAGGACCGAGGGGCCGGGGGTGGCGAGGGCTTCGGCCAGGTCCTTGCGGAGGGTGGCCGGGGTGGTGGTGGCCGCCGGGATGCCGAAGGAGCCGGCCAGGGCGGTGAAGTCGGGGCGGGTGAGTTCGGTGGCGGTGGTGCGGCCGTCGAAGGCGTCCGTCATGTACTCGCGCAGGATGCCGTAGCCGCCGTCGTCCACGATCAGCCAGGTGACGTCGAGGTCGTACTGCTTCGCGGTGGCGAGGTCGGCGACGGAGTACATCGCGCCGCCGTCGCCGGAGACCGCGAGGACCGGGGTGCCCGGCTCCGCGACCGCCGCGCCGAGGGCCGCCGGGAAGGCGTAGCCGAGGCCGCCGGCGCCCTGGGCGGAGTGCATGGTGTTGGGGTGCCTGGCGTCGAAGGCCGACCAGGCCCAGTAGGACAGGATCGTCATGTCCCAGAAGGAGGGGGAGCGGGCCGGGAGGGCGGACCGGATCGAGGTCAGCAGCTCCTGCTCCAGGGTGAGGTCCTGGGCGGCGAGGCGGGCAGCGATGTCGGCCAGGACCGCACGGACCCGGGCGGGGGCGTCGGCGTCCTCGCGGGGTTCGACCGTCTCCAGGAGGGCCTGGAGGGCCAGGCGGGCGTCCGCGTGGATGCCCAGGGCCGGGTGGTTGGACTCCAGCTTGCCGAGGTCGGCCTCGATCTGGACGACCCGGCCGGTGGGGAAGAACGTGTGGTAGTTGGAGCTGAGTTCGCCCAGGCCCGAGCCGACGACGAGGAGGACGTCGGCGTCCTCCAGGAAGTCCGTCATGTGGCGGTCCTCCAGCCAGGACTGGAGGGAGAGCGGGTGCGTCCAGGGGAAGGCGCCCTTGCCGCCGAAGGTGGTGACCACGGGCGCGTTCAGGCGCTCCGCGAGCTGCCTGAGCTTGCCGGCGGCGTCGGCGCGGACCACGCCGCCGCCCGCGATGATCACCGGGCGGGAGGCCCGGGACAGCCAGTGCGCCGCCAGTGCGGTCAGCTCCGGGCGCGGGGCCAGTTCACGCGGGGTCGCGTCCATGCCGGTGACCTGCGGGATCACCGTCTCCGCGCGGAGCACGTCCTCGGGGATCTCCACCCAGACGGGGCCGTGCGGGGCGGTCAGGGCCGACTCCCAGGCCTCGGCGACGACGGAGGGGATCTGGGAGGGGGTACGGGCGATGTGGACGGACTTGACCACGTCACGGAAGGACGCGGACTGCTCGCGCAGCTCGTGCAGGTGGCCCCGCCGGCCCCCGCCCAGGCCCGGGGACGGGACCTGGGAGGAGAGGGCGAGGACGGGCGCGGAGGCGGCCGCCGCCTCCGCGAGGGCCGGCAGGGACATCAGCGCCCCCGGGCCGGTGGAGAGCAGGAGCGGGACCGCCTCGCCCGTGAGGCGGCCGTAGGCGTCGGCGGCGAAGCCGGCGTTGTTCTCCGTGCGCAGACCGACCAGGCGCAGGTCGGAGCGGCCGACGGCGTCGAAGAGGGCGAGCGCGTGCTGCCCCGGCAGACCGAAGACGGTCGTCGCGCCGAGGCCGCGCAGCGTCTCCACGACCAGGTCCCCGCCCGTGCGGCCCGGCGGCGGGGCCAGGGCGGCCGCCGTCTGGGCCTCGGTGGGGCGGAGAACCAGGTCGTGGTCGTGCGTCACGTGCTTGCGTGCCCTTCGTGCCGGTGCGCCGCCGCGCTGTGCTGCCGGGCCGCCGTGCCCGCCGGGTGCTACTTGGCCTTCGAGGCGGCGATCTGGCGGCTCATGATCGTGGTGAGCTCGTACGCGGTGTGCGAGGCCGCGACCGAGGTGATCTCGGCGTGATCGTACGCCGGGGCGACCTCGACCACGTCGGCGGAAACGAGGTTGCAGGACGACAGACCGCGGATGATCTCCAGCAGCTCGCGGGAGGTCATGCCGCCCGCCTCCGGCGTGCCGGTGCCGGGCGCGTGGGCCGGGTCCAGGACGTCGATGTCGATGGAGATGTACAGCGGGCGGTCGCCGATGCGCTGGCGCAGCTGGTCGGCGATCTCGTCGGCACCGCGGCGGTAGACGTCCGCCGAGGTCACGATGCCGAAGCCCATCTTGGCGTCGTCGTCCAGGTCCTGCTTGCCGTACAGCGGGCCGCGGGTACCGACGTGGGACAGCGCCTCGGTGTCGAGGATGCCCTCCTCGACGGCGCGGCGGAACGGGGTGCCGTGGGTGTACTCGGCGCCGAAGTAGGTGTCCCAGGTGTCCAGGTGGGCGTCGAAGTGCAGCAGGGCGACCGGGCCGTGCTTCTTCGCGACCGAGCGCAGGAGGGGGAGGGCGATGGTGTGGTCGCCGCCGAGGGTCATCAGACGGGAGCCGGAGGACAGGAGCTCGTCCGCGGCGGCCTCGACCGTCTCGACGGCCTCGTTGATGTTGAAGGGGTTCACCGCGATGTCGCCGGCGTCCGCGACCTGCGCCAGGGCGAACGGGGAGGCGTCCTGCGCCGGGTTGTAGGGGCGCAGGAGGCGGGAGGCCTCGCGGATGGCGTTGCCGCCGAAGCGGGCGCCGGGGCGGTAGGAGACACCGGAGTCGAAGGGCACGCCGACCACGGCGACGTCGGCGGAGCCGACCTCGTCCAGGCGGGGCAGGCGGGCGAAGGTGGCCGGACCGGCGTAGCGCGGGATGCGGGAGGAGTCGACGGGGCCGCGCGGCGTCTGCTCGGTGCTCATGGGGGGTGCCCTTCTGGTGGTCCTGCTGGTGCGGTCTTTCGAGCGTAAGCGTGCCGCGCGGGGGTGGGGAGGGTACGTTTCATCCATCTGGCCACGCCGAAATGTACGGAGTATCCATGGCCGACCTCCCGGTCCCCCCGCATCCCGGCACCGGGCCCCGGGCGGCGTCGTCCGCCCCCGCCGGGGAACCGATGACGCCGCCCGTGGGGCTGGCGGGGCTGCTCGGGGAGCGGGGGCTCGGGCTGCGGCACCTCGCCGGGCCGGCGGTGGCGGAGGTGCACGGGGTGCACGCCTCCGAGATGGCGGACCCGTCCCCGTACCTGCTGGGCGGCGAGCTGCTGCTGACGGCCGGGGCCGGGCTGGGGGACGCGGATGCCGGGGCGTACGTCGCACGGCTGGTGCGGGCCGGGGTGGCGGGGCTGGGCTTCGGCGTGACGCCGGTCCACGAGACGGTCCCGGCCGGTCTGGCGGAGGCGTGCGCGGAGTACGGGCTGCCGCTGGTGGAGGTGCCGCCGGGGACCCCCTTCACGGCGGTCGCCCGCACGGTCTGGCGGCTGATGGCGGAGGCCCGCACGCGGGAGCTCCGCCGCGTCACCGAAGCCCAGCAGTCCCTGGCGGCGGCCGCCGCCCGCCCGGACCCGGTCCCGTCGGTCCTCTCCCGCCTGGCGGCGACCCTGGGGGGCTGGGCGGCGCTGTGGGAGCCGGACGCGGCGGGCGCCGACGAAGGGGAGCGACCCGGCCCGGCGGGCCCGGGCTCCGGCCCTGCGGGTGCTGCCGTCGGCACGGCCCCTGCCCCCGGGCCAGCGGATCGGCGCCGGGGTACCGGAGCAGGGCCGGGGGCCGGTGCGAGCACGGCCGCCGGGGCCGGTGCCGCCGGTGGGGCGGGCGTCGGGCCCGAGCCGGCGGGCCGGCGAGCCGGGGCGGGCACGGGCGCGGCCGCCGGGGCGGGTGCTGCCGGTGGGGCGGGCGTCGGGCCCGAGCCGGCGGGCCGGCGAGCCGGGGCGGGCACGGGCGCGGCCGCCGGGGCGGGTGCTGCCGGTGGGGCGGGTGCTGCCGGTGGGGCGGGCGTCGGGCCGGGCTCCACTGCCGACGGTGGCGCGCCGGCCACCGCGTTCCGTCCGGCCAGGGCGGCGGCCGGGCCCGAGCCCGGGGAGGAGGTGCGTGCCGCCCTGGCGGCGCTGGCGCGGCGGGTGGTGCCGGGGAGTGCCGCGACCGCGACCGACAGCCTGGGAGGTACCCAGCTGGCCGCCTACGCGGTCGGTGGCGGCCGGGTGCTGGCCCTGGCCACCCCCGGCCGGGCGGCGGGCGACCACACCATCGCCTCGGTCGGCGCCGTGCTGCTGACCCTGCTCACGGCGAGCGGCCCGGCCGGCGCGGAAGCGGCCGCGCTGGCCCGTCTCCTGCTGGACGGCGACCCGGCCGCCGCCCTCACCCCGGGCCCCTGGTACGCCGTCCACGCCCGGGGCGGCGGGGACCCGCGGGCCCTCGCGGCGGCGCTGGGCACCGTGCTGCTGGACCCGCGCGGGGACGGCGTGCGCCTGATCACCGACCGGGAGCCCGGCCCGCAGCCGGGGTGGCGGCTCGGGGTCAGCGCCCCTGCCGCACCGGCGGAGCTGCGCACGGCCGACGCCCAGGCCCGCCGCGCTCTGGCCCGCGCCGAGGCCTCCCGCACCCCGCTGGCCCGCCACACCGACCCCGGCGTCACGGGCCTGGTCGGCGCAGCGGAAGCCCGCGGCCACGCCGAAGCGCTGCTGCGGCCCCTCTCCCCCGCCCTCAGGGAGACCCTGCGCGCCTGGCTGTCCCACCACGGCAGCTGGGACCGCACGGCGGCGGCCCTGGGGGTCCACCGGAACACCGTCCGCCAGCGGATCGCCCGGTGCACGGCCCTGCTGGGCGACGCCGACCTGGACGACACGGACACCCGGATGGAGCTGTGGTTCGCCCTGCGGTGGCTCGGTCCGGCACCGGACCGGCCCTCCGGGCCCCCCGGCTGACGGCGACCCGGTGCACGTACCGCGGCGACTCGGCCGACCCCGCCCCCCGGGCGGCCTCCGCGGACGCGCTCAAGCAGGGGTGATCCGGCACCGCCCGCCCTCGCAGGAGCGCCGCAGCCGGCCCCTGGAGAGGGTCTGCACCAGGCCGACCGTCCAGCACATCGGGCAGCCGCGCAGCGCGAGCAGCCCGGCCGGCAGGAGGGCCAGGCTCACCGGCCAGGCGTACGGCAGGAGTGCGACGGCGCCGGCCAGCGAGCCGAAGCCCAGCGCGCCGCGCGCCAGATGCCGGGGCAGGGACGCACTGGCGAAGTCGGGGCCGTCAGCCTTCGGTGCGGGCATCGTTTCCTCCTGGGGCGGTGTCGAGGAGCGTCTGCCGGACCGCCGCGCGGGCCCGGTGGAGGCGGGACTTCATCGCCGGCGTGCTGAGGCCCAGCGCGTCGGCGACCATGCGGCCGCTGTGGCCTTGGACGTCCCGCATGATCAGCACCCGCCGCTGGTCGGGCGGCAGGGCCGCGACGGCCGCCGCCACCCGGCCCGCCTCCAGGCGGCGCAGCGCCTCGTCCTCCGCCGAGTCCACGGCGGTGCCGGGGGCCGCGTCGGGGGCCGCGGGGTGCTCCCGGTCGCGGACGACGGCACGGGCGCGCCGCAGGCATTCGTTGCGGACGATGCGGAACATCCACGAGGCCAGGGCGCCGGAGGCGCGCAGCATGCCGATCTTGCGGTAGAGGATGATCAGGGCCTCCTGCGCCGCGTCCTCGGCGTCCTCCGGGGTCGCGCACAGGGAGCGGGCGAAGCGCCGTACGTTCGGGTGCGAGCCCGAGACCAGGGCGGTGAGCGAGTCGAGGTCACCGCCCTGGGCCGCGGTGATCAGCCGTTCGCCGGGCCAGGACGGGTCAGCCACGTGCGCCGCGCCCCCGCTTCAGGACGAACACGCACGTGCAGAGCAGCACCGCGCCCACGGCGATGGCGATGGCGATACCGATGATCATGGCGACCTCCAGGTCCGTTCCGTACCCGCGTCCGTCGCGGTACGGGGATAAGAGGCACGGGCCACCGGAAAGGATTCAGCACCGGACGGCCGAGTCTGGACAGGATCCACAACCCGCCGGTAACTTAGCTATGAGCAAGCGCTTAGACATAAGCGGCGGACCGCCGCGACGAAGGGAGCCGGCCGTGCGCCGTACGGTGTTCAACGAGGACCACGAGGCGTTCCGCGAGACCCTCCGCGCCTTCATCGAGGCCGAGGTCGTCCCGGTCTACGACGAGTGGTTCCAGGCCGGCCAGGCGCCGCGCGACTTCTACTACAAGCTCGGCGAGCTGGGCGTCTTCGGCATCAACGTCCCCGAGGAGTTCGGCGGCGCGGGCCTGGACACCCACAAGTTCGAGGCCGTCCTGTACGAGGAGACCTCCCGCGCGGGCGTCAACTTCGGCGGTTCCGGCGTGCACGTGCTGCTCGCCCTGCCCTACATCAAGATGCTCGCCACCGACGAGCAGAAGAAGCGCTTCCTGCCGAAGTTCGTCTCCGGTGAGGAGATGTGGGCGCTCGCGATGACCGAGCCGGGCACCGGCTCCGACGTCGCCGGCATGAAGACCACCGCCAAGCTCTCCGAGGACGGCACGCACTACGTCCTCAACGGCTCCAAGACCTTCATCACCGGCGGCGTGCACGCCGACCGCGTGATCGTCTGCGCCCGTACCTCCGCCCCGAGCGAGGACGACCGCCGCTTCGGCATCTCCCTGTTCGCCGTGGACACCAAGTCCGAGGGCTACTCGATCGGCCGCAAGCTCGACAAGCTGGGCCTGAAGACCTCCGACACCGCCGAGCTGGCCTTCGTCGACGTCAAGGTCCCGGTCGAGGACCTGCTCGGCGAGGAGGGCAAGGGGTTCTACTACCTGGGCCACAACCTGGCCTCCGAGCGCTGGGGCATCGCCTTCGGCGCCTACGCCCAGGCCGCCGCGGCCGTCCGGTTCGCCCAGCAGTACGTCACGGACCGCACGGTCTTCGGCAAGCCGGTCGCGCACTTCCAGAACACCAAGTTCGAGCTGGCCGCCTGCCAGGCCGAGGTGGACGCCGCCCAGGCCGTCGCCGACCGCGCGCTGGAGGCCCTGGACGCGGGCGAGCTGACGCCGGCCGAGGCCGCCTCCGCGAAGCTCTTCTGCACCGAGGTCGCGCACCGCGTCATCGACCGCTGCCTCCAGCTGCACGGCGGCTACGGCTACATGAACGAGTACCCGATCGCCCGCCTGTACGCGGACAACCGCGTCAACCGCATCTACGGCGGCACCAGCGAGATCATGAAGTCGATCATCGCCAAGTCGATGGGTCTGTAAGTCCCCTTGAACGAAGCGCTCTCCGGTCTCCTCGATCTGCTCGACCTGGAGCAGATCGAGGAGAACATCTTCCGCGGGACCAGCCGCCCGTCGCTGATCCCGCGCGTCTTCGGCGGACAGGTCGCGGCCCAGGCGCTGGTCGCGGCCGGCCGCACCGTGCCCGGGGACCGTACGGCTCACTCGCTGCACTCGTACTTCCTGCGCACCGGTGACCCCGGCGCGCCCATCGTGTACACCGTCGACCGGATCCGCGACGGGCGCTCCTTCACCACGCGGCGGGTCGTCGCGGTGCAGCACGGGCAGCCGATCTTCCACCTGTCGGCCTCCTTCCAGGTGGACGAGGAGGGGCTGGACCACCAGATCCGCATGCCCGACGCGCCCGACCCGGAGACCCTGCCGACGGCCGCCGAGGCCCTGCCCGCCTACCGGGACCTGTTCCGGGACCCGGGCACGGTGGAGCGGCTGCTGGAGGCGCGCGGCGCCGTGGACCTGCGGTACGCGACGACGCCGCCGTGGGGGTCGATCGGCGAGCCGGTGGAGCCGCGCTCGCAGGTGTGGTTCCGCACGGCCGGCAAGCTCGACAGCGCCGACCCGCTGCTGCACACGTGCCTGGCCACGTACGTCTCGGACATGACCCTGCTGGACTCGGTACTGCTGGCGCACGGGCGCGGCGGCTGGGCGGTGGGCGACGTGGTCGGGGCCTCGCTGGACCACGCGATGTGGTTCCACCGGCCGCTGCGGGCGGACGAGTGGCTGCTGTACGACCAGGACTCGCCGACCTCGCACGGCGGACGGGGCCTGGGCCAGGCCCGGATCTGGACCCAGGACGGCCGGCTGGCCGTCACCGTGATCCAGGAGGGCGTGGTCCGCGTACCGCGAGGATGACGGCCGCCGCCACGGCCGCGAGGGTCGCGGCGGAGAGCACGGCCAGGCCGGGGTTCACATAGCCGGGGACCATGTCGTGGTGGGCGTTGCAGGTGCTCGACAGCGGCAGGAGCGATTCCCTGGCCTCCCCCGGCACGTAGACGGCTCCCTCGAAGAACTCGCAGGTCTTGTCCATGCGCAGGCCTCCTCCCAGGGCGTGGAAGAGGCCCCAGGCGTAGAGGGTGCAGGTGGCGAGGAAGAGGGTGACGGCCGCCCGCGCCCAGCGGGTCACGCCCGTCGCTCGCAGCACGGAGCGGATCCGCACGGTGAAGACGACCAGCAGGATCAGGCCGACGATGATGATCATGTGATCACCGTACGGCTGCTGCCGCACGCGCCTCCCCGCTACCCCTTGGGGCGGGCCTTCAGCTTGGCCCAGACCGCCTCCAGGGCGGCGATGTCGGCGTCGTCCAGCAGGTCGTCGAAAACCTCGGCGAGGGCCTCGCGGCGGGTGGCGTCGGCCTCGGCGTAGGTGCGGCGGCCGGCTTCGGTGAGGGCGATGCCGACCGAGCGGGCGTCGGTCGGGGAGGGTATCCGCTCGATGAGCCCGCGGGCCTGGAGCGAGTCGGCGACGCGCGAGACCTGGCTGCGGCTGAGCAGGGTCCTGGCGCCCAGCTCCGAGGGGGCCACCGGCTCCTGCTGCACGCTCAGCCACAGCATCACCTCGAACCACGACAACGGCAGGTCGTGGCGGCGCGTGAGCGCCTGGTCGACCCGGGCGGTGAGGGTGGTGCCGGCCCAGACCAGACCGTAGAAGGCGTGGTCACGGGGGGTGAGGCCGTCCAGGTTGAGGTTCGCGTGCGCCATGGGGAAAGGGTACCGGGTTGCGTGCACGTGCACACATCGTTAATGTGTGTGTGCACGCACAAATCTAGGGAGCCTTCCATGACCAGCACGTCCGCAAAGACCGTCCTCATCACCGGCACCTCATCCGGCATCGGACTCGCCGCCGCGGTGGCGGCGGCACGGGCCGGCTGGCACACCGTCGCCACCATGCGCGACACCTCCCGCTCCGAGGCCCTGGTCAAGGCCGCCGCCGAAGCCGGCGTCACCGGTCTCGTCCAGGTCAAGCGGCTCGACGTGACCGACGCGGACTCCGTCGCCGCCTGCGTGGCCGAGGTCGTCGCCGAACACGGCCACCTCGACGCCGTGGTGAACAACGCGGGCGCCGGCTTCGTCGGCACCGTCGAGCAGCACGGCATGGCGGAGGTGCGCTCCGTGATGGAGGTCAACTTCTTCGGCGTCGTCGAGCTCACCCGGGCCGCCCTCCCCCACCTGCGCGCCTCGGGCGGCCGGGTGATCACCGTCACCAGCGTCGGCGGCGTGGTCGGCCAGCCGTTCAACGAGTCCTACTGCGCGGCCAAGTTCGCCGTCGAGGGCTTCATGGAATCCCTCGCACCGGTCGCCGCGGCCGCGGGGGTCCAGGTCTCCGTCGTGGAACCGGGCGCCGTCTCCAGCGAGTTCGTCAACAACGTCGGCCTCGACATCCCGGCCCTGCTCGCCCAGGCGGGCCCGTACGCCCCGCAGCTCCAGGGCTACATCGACCACGCCATGCGGTCCTTCGGCAGCGACACCGCGCAGACCCCGGAGCAGGCGGCGGCGCCGGTCGTCGAGGCCCTGACCGCCGAGAACATGCCGTTCCGGATCCAGACCTCCGACTGGGCGCGCACCTTCGTGGGCAGGAAGCTCGCCGACCTCGACGGCTCCGCCGTCCAGACCGAGATGGGCTCCTGGCTCGGCTAGCCGGACGCGCTACAGCAGGCCCGCCGCCGACAGCAGGTACGCCACCATCGGGTCGTAGAAACGCGGATCGCGCACGTGGTCGTCCAGGGGGACCGCCACCTGGAGGGTGCCCTCCGCCTCCCCGAGGAACAGCGCGGGGTCGTTGGAGTCGGCGTAGCCCACGGCGTCCAGCCCCCGCTGCGCCGCGCACCCCGCCCAGCCGTGGTCGGCGACGACCAGGTCCGGCAGGGGGCGGCCCTCGGCCGCCAGGCCGTCCAGGACGGCCGCCATCGGGGCCGGGGAGTGGGTGTGCCACAGGGTCGCGCCCCGCTCCAGGACCGCCACGTCCGCGAACTGCCACACCGAGCCCTCGTCGGCGACGAGCCCCGCCGGGATGCGGACGATCTCGCAGCCCGCGGCGCGCAGCGCGCCGGCCGTGGCGCGGTGGACGTCCAGGAGGCCGCCCGGGTGGCCGGTGGCGAAGAGCACGCTCTGCCGGTCCAGCGCCGCCTTGCGCAGGCGGGCCGCCATCCGGTCGAGGCCCGCGACCGTCAGCTCCGGGTCGATGGTGTCCTGCCCGGCCCGGTGCGCCGGGTCGTCGACGACGCCGACGCGCTCCGCCATCACCGCCAGCACGTCCTGCTCGTCCGCCCAGCGGTCGCCGAGTTCCAGGCCCAGCCAGTAGTGCCGGTCGCCGTTGGCGAGCTTGCGGTAGTGGGAGAGGTTGTTCTCGCGCGGGGTGGCCACCTGTCCCGCGATGCGCGTACGCACCAGGTGGTCGATGAGCTGCGCGCGGCTGGGGGTCTCTATGGGCTCTGTCGGCTTCGGCATGCGGTCCATTCTGCCGCCGCCCGGCCGGATCCGTCCGCCGCGCCAAGCCGCCTTCAAGCCGGGAAGCCCCTTCACCCCGACAACGCCCCGAAGGCCCCGTGCGCGAGCCGGCGCAGCAGCGACTCCGTCGCCTCGCGGCTCGGCGCGCCCAGGTGCGGGGTGGAGTTCAGCAGGCCGAACACGGCGTGCACGGCGACCCGTACCTCCGCCTCCCCGACCTCGGGGTGCAGTTCGCGCACGACGGCCACCCACAACTCGACGTACTGGCGCTGGAGCTGCCGCACGAGCTTGCGGTCCTCGTCCTTGAGCCGGTCGAGCTCCCGGTCGTGCAGGGTGATCAGCGCCCGGTCGTCCAGCGCGAAGTCGATGTGCCCCTCGACCAGGGAGGCGAGCAGCGCCCGCGGGTCGGCCGCGGCCTCCTCGACCCGGCGCCGGCCGCCGGTCAGCAGCCGCTCGCTGATCCCGACCAGCAGCTCGGCGAGCATCGCGTCCTTGCCGGCGAAGTGCCGGTAGAGGCCCGGGCCGCTGATGCCGACCGCGGCCCCTATCTCGTCCACGCCCACGCCATGGAAGCCGCGCTCCGCGAAAAGCCGAGCGGCCTCGCGCAGGATCTGCTCGCGGCGGGTCGGGGTGGCAGCTCTGGTGCTCATGGGAATCCATTCTAGACAGGGCGGTTAGCGCTCGTTAACCTGTGACCCACACGCGTTAACGGTCATTAACACAGCAGGTACCGAGCAAGGGAGCTCGACCGATGCAGCAGGCACCAGTGCTGACGAGCGCCGCGGACCCGGCGTCCGAGGCCTGGCGGACCAATGAGGCCGCCCACCGCGAGCTCGCCGAGGGCCTGCGCGCCCGGCTGGACGCGGCCCGTCTCGGCGGCGGCGAGAGGGCCCGCGCCCGGCACACCGCGCGCGGCAAGCTCCTGCCCCGCGACCGCGTGGACACCCTCCTCGACCCCGGTTCCCCCTTCCTGGAGCTGGCCCCGCTGGCCGCCGAGGGGATGTACGGGGGAGCGGCCCCGGCGGCCGGCGTGATCGCGGGCATCGGCCGGGTCAGCGGCCGCGAGTGCGTGATCGTCGCCAACGACGCCACCGTCAAGGGCGGCACGTACTACCCGATGACGGTCAAGAAGCACCTGCGGGCGCAGGAGGTGGCGCTGGAGAACCGGCTGCCCTGCCTGTACCTGGTCGACTCGGGCGGCGCCTTCCTGCCCATGCAGGACGAGGTCTTCCCCGACCGGGAGCACTTCGGCCGGATCTTCTACAACCAGGCCCGCATGTCCGGCGCCGGCATCCCGCAGATCGCGGCCGTCCTCGGCTCCTGCACGGCGGGCGGCGCGTACGTCCCGGCGATGAGCGACGAGGCCGTCATCGTGCGCGGCCAGGGCACGATCTTCCTCGGCGGCCCGCCGCTGGTGAAGGCCGCCACCGGCGAGGTGGTCACGGCCGAGGAGCTCGGCGGCGGCGAGGTGCACTCGCGCACCTCCGGCGTGACCGACCACCTCGCGGAGGACGACGCGCACGCGCTGCGGATCGTCCGGAACATCGTGGCGACCCTGCCCGAGCGGGGGGCCCTGCCCTGGTCGGTCGAGCCGGCCGAGGAGCCGAAGGTGGACCCGTACGGGCTCTACGGCGCGGTCCCCGTCGACTCCCGCACCCCCTACGACGCCCGCGAGATCATCGCCCGCGTCGTGGACGGCTCCCGCTTCCAGGAGTTCAAGGCCGAGTTCGGGCAGACCCTGGTCACCGGCTTCGCCCGGATCCACGGCCACCCGGTCGGCATCATCGCCAACAACGGCATCCTCTTCTCCGAGTCCGCGCAGAAGGGCGCCCACTTCATCGAGCTGTGCGACCAGCGCGGCATCCCGCTGCTCTTCCTCCAGAACATCTCCGGCTTCATGGTCGGCCGCGACTACGAGGCGGGCGGCATCGCCAAGCACGGCGCGAAGATGGTCACCGCCGTGGCCTGCGCCCGGGTCCCGAAGCTGACCGTGGTGGTCGGCGGCTCGTACGGGGCGGGCAACTACTCGATGTGCGGCCGGGCGTACTCGCCGCGCTTCCTGTGGATGTGGCCCAACGCCAAGATCTCCGTGATGGGCGGCGAGCAGGCCGCCTCCGTCCTGGCCACCGTCAAGCGCGACCAGATCGAAGGCGCGGGCCAGGAGTGGCCCGCCGAGGACGAGGAGGCCTTCAAGGCCCCGGTCCGCGCGCAGTACGAGGAGCAGGGCAACGCCTACTACGCCACCGCCCGGCTGTGGGACGACGGGGTCATCGACCCCCTGGAGACCCGGCAGGTGCTGGGACTGGCCCTGACCGCGTGCGCGAACGCCCCGCTCGGCGAGCGCGGCTACGGCATCTTCCGCATGTGACCCGTGACTTGTGACTTGTGACGTGAGGACCTCACAGATGTTCAGCACTGTTCTGGTGGCGAACCGGGGCGAGATCGCCGTACGGGTCATCCGCACCCTGCGGGAGCTCGGGATCCGGTCCGTGGCCGTCTTCAGCGACGCCGACGCGGACGCCCGGCACGTACGGGAAGCCGACACGGCCGTCCGGATCGGCCCCGCTGCGGCCGCCGAGAGCTACCTGTCGGTCGAGAAGCTGCTCGACGCGGCCCGGCGCACGGGGGCCGAGGCCGTCCACCCCGGGTACGGGTTCCTCGCGGAGAACGCGGCCTTCGCACAGGCCTGCGCCGAGGCGGGGCTGGCCTTCATCGGGCCGCCCGCCTCGGCGATCTCCCTGATGGGCGACAAGATCCGGGCCAAGGAGACGGTGAAGGCCGCCGGGGTGCCGGTCGTGCCCGGGTCGTCCGGGAGCGGGCTGTCGGACGCCGAACTCGTCAAGGCCGCCGAGAAGATCGGCATGCCGGTGCTGCTGAAGCCCTCGGCGGGCGGCGGCGGCAAGGGCATGCGCCTGGTCCGGGACGCGGGGCTGCTCGCGGAGGAGATCGCGGCGGCCCGGCGCGAGGCGCGCTCCTCCTTCGGTGACGACACCCTGCTGGTGGAGCGGTGGGTGGACCGGCCGCGGCACATCGAGATCCAGGTCCTGGCCGACGCCCACGGCAACGTGGTGCACCTCGGCGAGCGCGAGTGCTCGCTCCAGCGGCGCCACCAGAAGGTCATCGAGGAGGCCCCCTCGGTCCTGCTGACCCCGCAGATCCGGGCGGCGATGGGCGCGGCGGCGGTGGAGGCGGCCCGCTCCTGCGGGTACGTCGGCGCGGGCACGGTGGAGTTCATCGTGCCGGGCGGCGACCCGTCCTCGTACTACTTCATGGAGATGAACACCCGCCTCCAGGTGGAGCACCCGGTCACGGAGCTGATCACCGGGCTGGACCTGGTGGAGCAGCAACTGCGGGTGGCCGCGGGGGCTCCGCTGGCCTTCGGCCAGGAGGACGTCCGGCTGAACGGGCACGCGATCGAGGCCCGGGTCTGCGCGGAGGACCCGGCGCGCGGGTTCCTGCCGTCCGGCGGCACGGTGCTGGCGCTGTCCGAGCCCTCGGGCGGCGCGGTGCGCACGGACTCCGGGCTGCTGGCCGGGGTGGACACGGGGTCGACGTACGACCCGATGCTGTCGAAGGTGATCGTCCACGGCCCCGACCGGGAGACGGCCCTGCGGATGCTGCGGGGGGCCCTCGCGGACACGGTGATCCTGGGCGTCCAGACGAACGCCGGGTTCCTGCGCAGACTCCTGGCCCACCCGGACGTGGTGTCCGGGAACCTGGACACGGGGCTGGTGGAGCGGGACC
Organism: Streptomyces sp. 3211.6; assembly: GCF_003634815.1. Lineage (NCBI taxonomy): Bacteria > Bacillati > Actinomycetota > Actinomycetes > Kitasatosporales > Streptomycetaceae > Streptomyces > Streptomyces sp. 3211.6. The sequence continues at coordinate 3,066,040 of NZ_RBXC01000001.1, forward strand.
TGCCGTCCCTCCTGCCGGAGGGGGTCCCCGCCGAGGTGTACGCCGCCGCGGCGCTGCTGGCCCAGGCCTCTCTCCCCCACCCCGCCCCTTCCCGTAACCGGGGCTCCGCCCCGGACCCCGCGCCTCAAACGCCGACGGGGGGTAGCGCGGGCGCGTGGGCGGACCCGTTCTCCGCCGCCAACGGCTGGCGCCTGGGCGGCACCCCGGCCTGGACGGTCCGCCACTTCCGCCTCCCAGGCCAGGACCCGGTCACGGTCCGCACCCGCCAGCGGGGCACGGAGCAGGAGATCCTGCTGGGCACGGACACGCAGTCGCCTGCACAATCCGCAGCCGACAACCGAGCCGCACCAAATCCAGCCTCGCCTGGGGGTACCCCCGGACGGAGTCTGGGGGAGATTGAGGCGCGGGGTCTGGGGCAGAGCCCCAGGACGCCGGCCCGCGGCCGCATCATCAGCCTCACCCCCGACCGCCTCTCCGTCGAACTGGACGGCGTCACGCACCACTTCGCCCACGCCACCTCCCCGGAGGGGACCTGGCTCGGCCGCGACGCCGACTCCTGGCACGTCCAGCGCCACGACCCCGTCACTGCGAAGGGCGCGGCCAGCGCAAACGCCGACACCCTCGCCGCCCCCATGCCCGGCACGGTCACCGTCGTCAAGGTGGCCGTCGGGGACAAGGTGGCGGCCGGGCAAAGCCTGCTGGTCGTGGAGGCGATGAAGATGGAGCACGTCATCTCCGCCCCGCACGCTGGCACCGTCACCGAACTCGACGTCACCCCCGGCACCACGGTGGCCATGGACCAGGTCCTGGCCGTGATCACCCCCGACGAGGAAGCCGAGGCGAGCGAGTGAACGGGCTCCCCATGACCGTCCCGTCGCCCGCCGGGCTCCCCCCGCGGGTGCGGATCCACGAAGTCGGCGCCCGCGACGGCCTCCAGAACGAGAAGACGGCCGTCCCCACCGAGGTGAAGGCCGAGTTCATCCACCGGCTGGCCGCCGCCGGCCTGACCACCGTCGAGGCCACCAGCTTCGTCCACCCCAAGTGGGTGCCCCAGCTGGCCGACGCCGAGCAGCTGTTCCCGCTGCTCTCCGACGTCCCCGCGGACCTCCCCGTCCTGGTGCCCAACGAGCGCGGCCTCGACCGCGCCCTGGCCCTCGGGGCCACCCGCATCGCGGTGTTCGGCTCGGCCACCGAGACCTTCGCCGCGCGGAACCTGAACCGTACGGTCGCCGAGTCCCTGGCCATGTTCGAGCCCGTCGTGGCCCGCGCCAAGGAGGCCGGGGCGCACGTGCGCGGCTATCTGTCGATGTGCTTCGGCGACCCCTGGGAGGGTGCGGTCCCGGTCCCCCAGGTGGTCCGCACCGCCAAGGCGCTGCTGGACCTGGGCTGCGACGAGCTGAGCCTCGGCGACACCATCGGCGTCGCCACCCCCGGCCACGTCCAGGCGCTGCTCGGCGAGCTGAACGCGGCGGGCGTGGTCACCGGCCGGATCGGCGTGCACTTCCACGACACCTACGGCCAGGCCCTCTCCAACACCCTCGCCGCGCTCCAGCACGGCGTGACCACGGTCGACGCCTCCGCCGGCGGCCTCGGCGGCTGCCCGTACGCGAAGAGCGCCACCGGCAACCTGGCCACCGAGGACCTGGTGTGGATGCTCGACGGCCTCGGCATCGAGACCGGGGTCGACCTGGCCGCCCTCACCGCCACGAGCGTGTGGATGGCCGAACGGCTGGGCCGTCCCAGCCCCTCCCGTACCGTCCGCGCCCTCTCCCACAAGGAGTAACGAAGCCATGCCCCTCGACCACCGGCTCACCCCCGAGCACGAGGAACTCCGCCGCACCGTCGAGGCGTTCGCGCACGACGTGGTGGCGCCCAAGATCGGCGACCTGTACGAGCGCCACGAGTTCCCGTACGAGATCGTCCGCGAGATGGGCCGCATGGGCCTGTTCGGCCTGCCCTTCCCGGAGGAGTACGGCGGCATGGGCGGCGACTACCTCGCCCTCGGCATCGCCCTGGAGGAGCTGGCCCGCGTCGACTCCTCGGTCGCCATCACCCTGGAGGCGGGCGTCTCCCTGGGCGCCATGCCGATCTACCTGTTCGGTACGGAGGAGCAGAAGCGGGAGTGGCTGCCGAAGCTGTGCTCGGGCGAGGTGCTCGGCGCGTTCGGCCTGACCGAGCCCGGCGCCGGCAGCGACGCGGGCGGCACCCGCACCACGGCCGTCCGCGACGGCGACGAATGGGTCATCAACGGCTCCAAGTGCTTCATCACCAACTCCGGTACGGACATCACCGGTCTGGTCACGGTCACCGCGGTCACCGGCCGCAAGGCGGACGGCCGGCCGGAGATCTCCTCGATCATCGTCCCGTCCGGCACCCCGGGCTTCACGGTGGCGGCCCCGTACTCCAAGGTCGGCTGGAACTCCTCGGACACCCGTGAGCTGTCCTTCGACGAGGTCCGGGTGCCGGTCGCCAACCTGGTCGGCCAGGAGGGCCGCGGCTACGCCCAGTTCCTGCGGATCCTCGACGAGGGCCGGATCGCCATCGCGGCGCTGGCCACCGGTCTGGCGCAGGGCTGTGTGGACGAGTCGGTGAAGTACGCCAAGGAGCGTCAGGCCTTCGGGAAGGCGATCGGCGACAACCAGGCCATCCAGTTCAAGCTGGCCGACATGGAGACGCGCGCCCACATGGCCCGTCTGGGCTGGCGGGACGCGGCCTCGCGGCTGGTGGCGGGCGAGCCGTTCAAGAAGGAGGCGGCGATCGCGAAGCTGTACTCCTCCACGGTCGCCGTCGACAACGCGCGGGACGCCACGCAGATCCACGGCGGCTACGGGTTCATGAACGAGTACCCGGTGGCCCGGATGTGGCGGGACTCGAAGATCCTGGAGATCGGCGAGGGCACGAGCGAGGTCCAGCGCATGCTCATCGCCCGCGAACTGGGCTTCGCAGGCTGATCCCGCACCGGTCCTCGTACCGGTCCCCCGGCCGCCCCTCACGACGGCCCGCCCGCACGACGGCCCGCGCCCCCGGCGCGGGCCGTTGCGCGTTCGTGCGCCGGTGCGCCCCGAAAGAAGTTAGGTCCCCCTTACCGCTTTCGGCCAAGGTTAGGCTAACCTTCCCACCGAACGGCCTACCCTCGCAGCCGCCCTGCACGTACGAAAGCGGACACCGCCATGCCCAAGCCCAGCTCCACCTTCCTCTCCCGCCGCGGTCTCATCGCGGCCGGAGGCGCCCTCGGCCTCGTCGCGGCGCTCACCGCGTGCGGCGGCAGCGACAAGGCGAAGGACGGGGCGGGCGACCAGGGCGCTGCCGCATCGGGAGCCTGGAGCTTCAAGGACGACCTGGGCAAGACGGTCTCCGCCAAGTCCACGCCGAAGAACGTCGTGGCCTACACCGGCACCGCCGCCGCGCTCTACGACTACGGCGTGCAGGTCAAGGGCGTCTTCGGCCCGACGAAGCTGGCGGACGGCAAGCCCGACCCGATGGCCGGCACGATGGACATCTCCAAGGTCGAGATCCTCGGCAACGTCTACGACGAGTTCAACGTCGAGAAGTACGCGGCCCTCAAGCCGGACCTCCTCGCCACCAACACCTGGGACGGCTCGTACTGGTACGTCCCCGAGGCCTCCAAGGACAAGATCCTGAAGCTGGCCCCGGCCGCCGCCGTCGGCGTGGGCGACAAGGTGTCCATGGACAAGGCCCTGGAGCGCACCGCGGACCTCGCCAAGTCCCTCGGCGCCGACCTCAACACCAAGAAGAGCGCCGACGCGAAGGCCCGCTTCGACGCCGCCTCCGCCAAGGTCCGCGAGGCCGTCAAGGCCAACCCGGGCGTCAAGGTCCTCGTCGGCTCCGGCTCCGACCAGATGTTCTACGTCTCCACCCCGAAGACCTCCGCGGACCTGAAGTACTTCGAGTCCCTCGGCGTCGAGTTCGTCAGCCCGGAGCAGGACAAGCTCGACCCGCAGGGCTTCTACGAGAGCCTCAGCTGGGAGAACGCCGGCAAGTACAAGGCCGACGTCATCCTGCTCGACAACCGCACCCAGGCCCTCCAGCCCGAGGCCCTGAAGGCCAAGCCGACCTGGAACGAGCTCCCGGCGGTCAAGGCCGGCCAGGTCGCCCCGCGCGTGACCGAGCCGATCTACTCGTACGAGAAGTGCGCGCAGATCCTCGAGGACCTCGCGAAGACCATCCAGAACGCCAAGAAGCTCGGCTGACCCGGTAACCCAGGGGGGACCTCCGCATGACCGCCACCGCTTCCGACGCCGCCACCGCCACCGCCGCCGACACCGGCGCCGACGCGGCCGCGGCCGCCGCGCACTTCCGGTTCTTCACGCTCGAAGTCCTGCGCACGCGCCGCCTCGGCCACTCGTTCCTGCGCGTGACCTTCGGCGGGGAGTCCCTTGCGGCGTTCCGCTCGGGGGGCTACGACCAGAGCCTGTCGCTCTTCCTCCCCGTGGGGGACCAGGAGCACACCGAACTCCCCTCCACCGACGAGGACGCCTGGTTCGGCGCCTGGCGGTCGATGCCGGACGAGGTCCGGCCGGTGATGCGCTCGTACACCGTGCGCGAGCAGCGGCGGACGGAGGCGGGGGCGGACGAGGTGGACATCGACTTCGTCCTCCACGGGGACGCGTCCCCGGCCTCCCGCTGGGCGGGCCGGGCCGTGACCGGCCGCCGGATCATGGCGATCGGCCCGGCCGTGGCGGAGAACAAGTCGGTCCGCTTCCAGCGGCCGGACGACGCGGACACGGTACTGATGTACGCGGACGAGACCGCCCTGCCGGCCGCCGCGGCGATCCTGGACCGGCTGCCCGCCGGGACCAAGGTGAAGGCCTGGTTCGAGGTCCCGCACCCGGACGACCGGCTCAGCCTGCACACCCTCGCGGACCAGGACATCACCTGGATCGTGCGCGAGAAGGGCGAGGGCGCGGCGGCACGCACCGAACGGGTGCTGTCCGAGCTGCGTGCGGCGCAGCTCCCCGCCGCGCAGTCCCCGTACGCCTGGCTCGCGGGCGAGGCCGGGACGATCAGGGCAGTACGCCGCCACCTCGTGCAGGAACGTTCCGTCGACCGGCGCGCGGTGCGGTTCACCGGCTACTGGAGGCTCGGCGCGAGCGAGGAGCAGCTGCTCGCCGAGGCGTACGCGGGCAAGGCCCCGAGCGAAGACCCGGCGGCCGAGCTGTAGTCAACTCCCCATATTCGCAAGGTATTTGAGGAAGGGCCCCGGCGCCAGCCGGGGCCCTTCCTCATTTGTGATCTAACTTAGGTTAGGCTAACCTAAATCCCGCACCCACCCCCCGCTCTCCCCGCCCGGAGGAAAGTTGATGCGCTCGCATCTGCTGAACGAGACGACCGCGGACGAATACCGGCGCACCGTCACCGAGGGCGTCGAACGCGTCGCCGCCAAACTCGCGGCCACGCAGCGCCCCCACACCGGTATCTCCGTGGACGAACTCGCTCCGGTCATCGGCGGCATCGACCTCGACCGCCCCCTGGGCAACGCCGCCGCCGCCCTCGACGAGCTCGAGGACGTCTACCTGCGCGACGCCGTCTACTTCCACCACCCGCGCTACCTGGGCCACCTCAACTGCCCAGTCGTCATCCCCGCGGTGGTCGGCGAAGCCGTCCTGTCGGCCGTCAACTCCTCCCTCGACACCTGGGACCAGTCCATCGGCGGCACCCTCATCGAGCGCCGCCTCATCGACTGGACCGCCCGCCGCATCGGCCTCGGCGAAGGCGCCGACGGCATCTTCACCTCCGGCGGCAGCCAGTCGAACTTCCACGCGCTGCTCCTCGCCCGCGACGAGGCCTGCCGAATCGTCATGAAGCGTGCCCTGGACGCCGGGACCGAGCTCAGCAAGGCCGAACTCCTGCCCAAGCTGCGCATCTTCACCTCCGAGGCCAGCCACTTCAGCGTGCAGAAGTCGGCCGCCATGCTCGGCCTCGGCTACGAAGCCGTCATCGCGGTCCCCGTCGACCGGGCCCGCCGCATGGACACCTCCGTGCTCGCCCTGGAACTGGAGAACTGCGCCGCCGAGGGCCACTTCCCCATGGCCGTCGTCGCCACCGCCGGCACCACCGACTTCGGGTCCATCGACCCGCTCCCCGAGATCGCCCGCCTGGCCTCCGAGCACTCCGCGTGGATGCACGTGGACGCCGCCTACGGCTGCGGACTGCTGGTCTCCCCCACCCGCCGCCACCTCCTCGACGGCATAGAGCACGCCGACTCGGTGACCGTGGACTACCACAAGTCCTTCTTCCAGCCCGTGAGTTCCAGCGCGATGCTGGTCCGCGACCGCGACACCCTCGCGCACGCCACGTACCACGCGGACTACCTCAACCCGCGCCGGATGGCCGAGGAGCGGATCCCCAACCAGGTCGACAAGTCCATCCAGACCACGCGCCGCTTCGACGCCCTGAAACTCTGGATGACCCTGCGCATCATGGGCGCCGACGCCGTCGGCTCCCTCTTCGACGAGGTCGTCGGCCTCGCCGCGGCCGGCTGGGAGATCCTTGACGCCGACCCCCGCTTCGAGGTGGTCGTGAGGCCGCAGCTCTCCACCCTGGTCTTCCGCTACGTCCCCGCCGCCGAAGCCGGCGAAGCCGGCGCCGGCCCGCGCCCCGAACTGCTCGACGAGGCCCAGCTGCACGCCCGCAAGGCCCTGTTCGCCTCCGGCGAGGCCGTCGTGGCCGGCACCAAGGTGGACGGGAAGCAGTACCTGAAGTTCACCCTCCTCAACCCGCAGACCACGACGGCCGACATCACCGCCGTCCTCGACCTCATCGCCGCACATGCCGAGCAGTTCCTGGGAGAGTCCCTTGCCGTCCACCGCTAAGCCCTACGACTTCATCGGCATCGGCCTGGGCCCCTTCAACCTGGGACTGGCCTGCCTGACCGCGCCCATCGACGAGCTGGACGGCCTGTTCATCGAGTCGAAGCCGCACTTCGAGTGGCACGCCGGCATGTTCCTCGACGGCGCCCACCTCCAGACGCCGTTCATGTCGGACCTGGTCACCCTCGCCGACCCCACCTCGCCCTTCTCCTTCCTGAACTACCTGAAGGACAAGGACCGGCTGTACTCCTTCTACATCCGCGAGAACTTCTACCCGCTGCGCGCCGAGTACAACGACTACTGCCGCTGGGCCGCCGACCGGCTCGACAACGTCCGGTACTCCACCTCCGTCACCGAGGTCGCGTACGACGAGGAAGCCGGGCTCTACGAGGTGCGCACCGACCGCGGCGAGACGTTCCTCGCCCGCCGCCTGGTCCTCGGCACCGGCACCCCGCCGCACGTCCCCGCGTCCTGCGAGAACCTGGGCGGCGACTTCCTCCACAACTCCACCTACATGGAGCACAAGGAAGTCCTCCGGAAGAAGAAGTCGATCACTCTGATCGGCTCCGGCCAGAGCGCGGCCGAGATCTACTACGACCTCCTCGCCGAGATCGACGTCCACGGCTACCAGCTCAACTGGGTGACCCGCTCCCCGCGCTTCTTCCCGCTCGAATACACCAAGCTCACCCTGGAGATGACCTCCCCGGAGTACGTGGACTACTTCCACGCCCTCCCCGAGGAGACCCGCTACCGCCTCGAAACCCAGCAGAAGAACCTGTTCAAGGGCATCGACGGCGACCTGGTCAACGCCATCTTCGACCTGCTCTACCAAAAGCGCGTCGAGATGCCGGGCCAGGTCCCCACGACCCTGCTCACCAACACCTCCCTGAACAGCACGGCGTACGACACCACCACCGGCACGTACACCCTCGGGCTGCGCCAGGAGGAGCAGGAGCGGGACTTCTCCCTCACCACCGAGGGCCTGGTCCTCGCCACCGGCTACAAGTACCGCATCCCGGAGTTCCTGGCGCCCGTCCGCGACCGCCTGAACTTCGACGGCCACGGCCGCCTCGACGCCGCCCGCAACTACGCGGTCGACATCACCGGCCGCGGGATCTACCTCCAGAACGGCACCACCCACAACCACTCCCTCACCTCGCCCGACCTGGGCATGGCCGCGTACCGCAACGCGTACATCGTTTCCGAACTCCTCGGCCGCGAGCACTACAAGGTCGAGAAGTCCATCGCGTTCCAGCAGTTCGCCGCCCCGGAAGGCACGCACGCATGAGCACCACCGAAACCCTCTTCACCCGCACCGACCCCGCCCTGGGCACCTTCGCGATCCGTCCCCTGGACCCCTTCGCGGACGCGGAACTCCTCCACGCCTGGGTCACCCACCCGAAGGCCGCGTTCTGGATGATGCAGGACGCCACCCTCACCGACGTCGAGCGCGAATACGTGCGCATCACCGCGCACGAGCACCACCAGGCCTTCCTCGGCCTCCACGAGGGCCGCCCGGCCTTCCTGATGGAGCGCTACGACCCGGCCCGCCTGGAGCTCGTCGGCCTCTACGACGCGCAGCCGGGTGACGTGGGCATGCACTTCCTGGTCGCCCCGACCGACACCCCGCTCCCCGGCTTCACCCGCGCCGTGATCACCACCGTCATGGCGGCCCTCTTCGCCGACCCGGCCACCGAGCGCGTCGTCGTCGAACCGGACGTCCGCAACACCGCCGTCCACGCCCTCAACGAGGCCGTCGGCTTCGTCCCCGAAGGCCCCGTCACCAAGCCGGAGAAGGAAGCCCTCCTCAGCTTCTGCACCCGGGCCCAGTTCGAGGCGGCCACCGCCCTCACCACCGGGGTCTCGATATGAACCTCTCCGCCGACATCGCCCACCTCACCCCGGAGCTGTGGGCCCGCGCCAACCGCGCCCTGGTCCGCAAGGCCCTGGCGGAGTTCTCCCACGAGCGCCTGCTGACCCCGAAGCCCCTGGGCGAGGACCTGTACGCCGTCCTCAGCGACGACGGCACGGTCGAGTACCGCTTCCGCGCGGTCCTGCACGCCCTGGACCACTGGGCGGTGGACGAGCAGTCCATCACCCGCCACCGCGACGGCACCGAGCTCGCCCTCGACGCCCTGGACTTCCACATAGAGTTCCGGGACGCCCTCGGCCTGAGCGCGGAGGTCCTGCCCGTCTACCTGGAGGAGATCTCCTCCACCCTGGCCGGCACCGGCTACAAGTACACCAAGCCGCACACCCCCTCCGCGGTCCTCGCGAAGTCCTCGTTCCAGGACATCGAGACGGGCATGACCGAGGGCCACCCCTGCTTCGTCGCCAACAACGGCCGCCTGGGCTTCGGCGTGCACGAGTACCGCGCGTACGCCCCCGAGACCGCGAACCCGGTCCACCTGGTCTGGGCCGCCGCCCACAAGGACGTCTCCACCTTCACGGCGGGCGCGGGCCTGGACCACGACACGTTCATCCGCGAGGAACTGGGCGAGGCGGCCGTCTCCGGCTTCGCGGCGAAGCTCACCGCCCTCGGCCTGGACCCGTCGGACTACCACTACTTCCCCATCCACCCCTGGCAGTGGTGGAACAAGACGACGGTCACCTTCGCCGCCGAGATCGCCCATCGCCGTCTGGTCCTCCTGGGCGAGGGCGAGGACGCCTACCTCCCCCAGCAGTCGATCCGCACCTTCTTCAACACGACGACCCCCACCAAGCACTACGTCAAGACGGCCATCTCGGTCCTCAACATGGGCTTCATGCGGGGCCTGTCGGCGGCCTACATGGAGGCCACCCCGGCCATCAACGACTGGCTCCACCAGCTCATCCAATCGGACGAGACGCTCCGCTCCGTCAACTTCTCGATCATCCGCGAGCGCGCGGCGATCGGCTACCACCACCGCCAGTACGAACGCGCGACGGACCGCTACTCCCCGTACCGCAAGATGCTGGCCGCCCTGTGGCGCGAGTCGCCGGTGAACTCCCTGCGCGAGGGCGAGCGCCTGGCCACGATGGCCTCCCTCCTCCACGTGGACGAGGACGGCAAGTCCTTCGTCGGCGCCCTCATCGAGGAATCGGGCCTCACCCCCGCCGAGTGGCTCCGCCCCTACCTCCGCGCCTACCTGCTCCCCCTCCTGCACTGCTTCTACCAGTACGACCTCGCCTACATGCCGCACGGCGAGAACACGATCCTGGTGATCAAGGACGGGGTGGTCCAGCGGGCGGTCTTCAAGGACATCGCCGAGGAAATCGTGGTCATGGACCCCGACGCGGTCCTCCCGCCGGCGGTCGAGCGCATCCGGGCCGACATCCCGGAGGACATGAAGCTGCTGTCCATCTTCACGGACGTCTTCGACTGCTTCTTCCGCTTCCTGAACTCCATCCTGGTGACGGAAGGCATCTGCACCGAATCGACGTTCTGGCAGGCGGTGGCGGACTGCGCCCACGACTACCAGCAGTCCCTCCCCGCCCTGGCGGACCGCTTCGCCCGCTACGACCTCTTCACGCCGGAGTTCCAGCTCTCCTGCCTCAACCGCCTCCAGCTGCGCAACAACAAGCAGATGGTCGACCTGTCCGACCCCTCGGCAGCCCTCCAACTGATCGGCACCCTCAAAAACCCCCTCACCCCCTTCACCCGCCCCGGCAGCCGTTCCAGCGGCCCACGGTTGCGAACGGCCGTTGTCAGTTGATGGATTCGCCGTCGTAACTGCCCCCCGCGCAGATCCACCGGCCGGAACCGGGGTCGTACTGCACCGTTCCACCGCCGGCCTTGCAGCCCGGCTCGTCGATACCCGGTGCGGCGGCCTGCACGGCGGGCGCCAGGGCGCCGAGAGCGGCCAGGATCACGGCGGCGATGAATGTGAGAAGTCGAGTACGCATGGGAGCTCCTGTAAGGACGAGCGACACCACCACGTCATGACCAGCTTCACCCAGGACCGTCTCATGCGCACCAGATGCGTGGAGCCCAGCTGGGGCGGGGCGCGCACCTGCTCCAGAGGCGCCTTCCCCGAACAGGCGGCAGGCTGGTGCTATGGCGAACCTGCCCGAGGTAACCGTAGGGCCGCCTGATGACCTTGGCTGGCGAAAAGTCTCGACGAAAGGCAAGTGCGCAGGCAAGGTGCGGTCTCCCGGGGAACTCCGAAGATTTCTGCAACGTGCCGGGCTGAAACCCGAACACCCCGTCCACTGGCTCGGTGGAGACAGCCTTGTCTGGCCGGACAGAACGGCACAGCGGCGCATAGTGGGCAGCCTCATGTGCATCGGCTTCCTGTTGACCGCCGTACTGCTCCTGAGAATCGGCTGGATGGACAGCCAGCGCGCCCTGACGTTCGGCGAGCGACTCGCCGGATACTCCGTACTGGCTGCGGGTCTGGTGGAGCTGATCGCCGCACTGGCCACTCTCGATTACTGGCACCAGCGGAAGCGGGCCTACTCGGGGCCGCTCCTCATGGCCGGAGTCGGAATCGTCTTCCTCTGCAGCTCCTCGCTCCTTTTCCTGCAGATCGGCGAGCGTTTCACCGGCTGGTCGGTGATCGGGATCTCCTTCCTCACCGGATCCATTCTGGCCGGGGTCGAGCTCGTCAAGCTCCGGGCATGGAAGGGGCTTCGCTATCCCGGGCGCATAGCGATCGGCGCGATCGTGCCCGCCCTGCTCGCCGGTATCAACCTGGCGTATACGCAGCTCTACGTACCCACCGTGACGGCTCCGCTGATCATGAGTGGCGCCGAATTCAAGGAGGCGAGCCTGGACAGCGCCAGATCGGTACTGCACGTGACGGTCCATGCCTACGTGAGGAACAACGGCAGCGTTCCCGTCTACATCCTCGGCAGCATCTACTGGGTCCATGGCGGACCGGCCAACGATATCCACCAGACCACGGATCCCAGCTCCAGCTTTAAATTGATCTACGATGGCGAATTCGTCACCCCGGCAGGGCGTGAACTGGACCCGGGGGAAGAGATATCACAGGACGCGGTCATCGACATCAAGGATCCCGACAAACTCAAACTCGACTACGAGATACTCAGGACCCAGACCGAGATATATGCGATCAGGCGGGACAGGATGACACTGCCTCCCGAGTACGGGCAGTCCCGAAGCTCCGTCGAGGCACTCAAGAGGGACAGGAAATGGAGCGCCGGGGAACCCGGGAACGCAATATACAGGGATGAATCCAACATCTCGAACAGCAGCGAGATCCTCAACATCGCCCGAGGTCGGCAGTCCATTCGCGCGTGGAAGCTGTCCTTCCCGAACTGGTCGCGCATAGAATTGGCCATAACGCCGCCGGGCGGCAGAATCACCTTCGACCCCCACGACCCCCACTACCGGAAACAGCTCATCGACCGGTACGGCCTCTCGCTGGCACGCGGGTCCATGGACCAGACGCCCTTCAAGATGCTCCTGGAGAAGGCCCGCGCCGCCGAGAAGCACCCGGCCCCGGAGCAGTCCGGGCAGTGACGTTCCGTCAAGCCGGTGGACACTGGGCCCGCGAAGGGGCGAGGGCTACGGCCACGGCACCTCCGGGGCGCGGTAGTAGGTGATGTCCTGGGCGTCCAGGCGGGGGCCCTGGGACGCCAGGCGCTGGCGGTGGGTGGTCCAGTTCAGGGCGGCGGGCGGGGACCAGGCGAGTTCCGCGAGGCTGAGGAGGCGGGGGAAGGCCATCAGTTCCCAGTCGGCGCGGGTGGAGATGGTCTCCGTCCAGAGGGGGGCCTCCACGCCCAGGACCGCGGATTCGGGGACGTCGGGGAGGTAGGAGCCCGGGTTCCAGGCGTAGGCGCGCTGGGCGGGGACGTACCCGGCCCACGCCAGGCCCGGGCGGGTCTGCTGGTCGTACTTCATGTCCAGGTAGGCGTGGTCCGCCGGGGAGAGGACCACCCGGTGGCCCGCCTTGGCGGCCGCGGCCACCGCCGCCTTCTCCGCGGCGGGGGTGCGGTCGTGGCCCCAGTACTGGAGGACCGCGCCCGGTGCCGGGCGGGCCGAGGCGAGCTGGTGCCAGGCCATCACCGTCTTGCCGTGCCGGGCCACCACCGCCTGGGCGCGGTCCATGAACCTGGCGTAGTCCGCCGCCGGGGTGGAGTGGGCCTCGTCGCCGCCGATGTGGAGGTAGGGGCCGGGGGTGAGGGCGGCGAGTTCACCGAGGACGTCGTCGATGAACTCGTACGTGCGCTCCTTGCCCACGCACAGCGAGCTGAAGCCGACCTTGACGCCGGTGTAGCGCGCGGGCGCCTTGCCGTCGCAGGTCAGCTCGCCGTAGGCGGCCTGGGCGGCGTTGACGTGGCCCGGCATGTCGATCTCCGGGACGAGGGTGACGTAGCGGTCAGCCGCGTAGGCGACCAGTTCGCGGTAGTCGTCCTTGGACCAGGAGCCGCCGGGCCCGCCGCCCACCTCGCTCGCGCCGCCGTACTCGGCGAGCCGGGGCCAGGAGTCGACGGCGATCCGCCAGCCCTGGTCGTCGGTGAGGTGCACGTGCAGGGTGTTGATCTTGTACTGGGCGAGCTGGTCGACGTACCGCTCCACCTGCTCGACCGGGAAGTGGTGCCGGGCGACGTCGATCATGGCACCGCGGTAGGCGAAGCGCGGGGTGTCCGTCACCGTCCCGCCCGGGACCGTCCCCGCGCCCCGTGCCGGCAGCAGCTGCCGCAGCGTCTGGCCCGCGTGGAAGAGACCGGCCGGGGTGCGGGCGGTGAGGGTGACGCCCGTGGCGGTGGTCCGGAGCCGGTAGCCCTCCTCGCCCAGGTCCGCCGCGCCGCCGTCCAGCCGCAGCCTCACCCCGTCGCCGCCACCGTCCTCACCGCCCGACCCACCCGACCCTCCCGGCCCGCCCGGCCCGTCCGCCCCGTCCACCACCGGCAGCGGCAGCCCGGTCGGCCCGCGCAGCTGCTCCGCGAGGAGCTCGCCGATCCGCCGGACCTCCTCAGGGGCGCCCGGCCCTCCCGTACGGATGACCGTGCCCGCCCCGAAGGCGTAGCCGGGCCCCTCGGCGCGCACGGCCGCCGGCGCCGGCAGGAGCCGCTGGTACGGGGTGAGCACGGCGGCGGCGGCCGGCTTGGCGTCGTCCCCGTGGGCGGCGGTGCAGGCGGCGGAGGGCCAGACGGCGGCCAGGGCCACGAGGGTGCCGAGCGTGCGGCGCAGGACTCTCATGCGCCCAGGTATAGGCCAAACGGCCTCCAGCCGGACCCCGTGGACCCGATGGGAGAATCCCCGGATGGCGGAAATCATCCAGAAGGACGGTACTTGGACCTTCGACGGGGACACGGTGCGCATCGTGCCGGGCCGCGACAAGGGGGTGGGGCTGCTGCGGCAGCAGCTCGGTGAGGTGGTCGTGCCGCTGCGCGCGATCGGGGGGATCAGTTACGAGCCGGGCCGCAAGTCGGGGCGGCTGCGGCTGCGCCTGCGGGACGGCGCGGACCCGCTGCTCCAGGTGACCGGCGGACGGCTGCCGGAGTCCTCGGACCCGTACCGGCTGGGCGTGGAGCCGGACCGGACCGGGGTGGCGGAGTACTTCGTCGACGAGGTGCGCAGCGCCCTGCTGCTGGAGCAGGTGGATCCCGGCCCGTCGGACGCCTATCTGCTGCCGGGCCCGGCGGTGCCGATCTCGGTCGGCGCGGGCGACGGGACGGCCTCCTTCGACGGCGACCGGGTGGTGCTGGACTGGAACTGGACCACCGAGGAGGCGAAGGCCTCGGGCGGTCCGCGCGAGTTCCGGGTCGCGGACGTGCGGACGGTGGAGTGGACCCCCTCGAAGGGGCTGGAGAACGGCTGGCTTCGGTTCACCCTCACGGGTGCCCCGCCGGCCCCCGCGCCCAAGTACGACCCGCACACGGTGGAGCTCTTCGGCTTCAAGAAGGACCCGCTGATGGCCCTGGTCGCGGCGGCGGTGGCGGTACGGATGCCGCACCCGGCGGCCCCGGCTCCGCAGGTCCCCGCCCCCGCCCCCGTCCCCCTGGCGGAGGCGGCCCCGGCCCTGGCGGGCGAGCCGGCGGACCACGACACCCTGCTGCGGCGTCTGCGCGAGCTGGGGGAGCTGCACCAGAGCGGGGTCCTCACCGCGGACGAGTTCACGGCGGCGAAGGCCGCCATTCTGGGCGGTTTCTAACCAAACGAGACCGGAATCACCTATTCCTTGGTCCAGACCAGCATGATCCTGCCCGATTCCGGGCAGGATCTTTGCGTTTCTGCCCCTAGGCCGTCAATATCTACTGGTGCTCGACCGCCGACCGTCCCATGACGAACTCGTCGACCACCTGGTACGCACCACCGCGCTGCAGCGCGGCGAGGCCGCCCGGGTGGTGCTCGACGTACTCGCGTACTTCGACGAGACGACCGAGGAGTTCGTCCGTCGCCGCCACCGCGAGCTGCAGTCCGGCGGAGCGGTCAACGCGGAGATCTTCGAGCGGATCGCGGCGGAACTGCCGCACCGCGCCGTGGCGCCCCCGGAGCTCTCGCTCCGGCAGCTGCGCCGCATCGTCTACGGCTGAGACGCCGCATCGTCTCCAGCCGGGGGCGGGCCCCGCACGGGGCCGGTACGCGTCCGGGCACGGACACCGAACTTCAGGAGGGGCAACACCGTATGTGCGGAATCGTCGGTTACATCGGCAAGCGTGACGTGGCACCACTGCTGCTGGAAGGCCTCCAGCGGCTCGAATACCGCGGCTACGACTCGGCGGGCATCGTCGTCAACAGCCCGAAGTCGGCAGCCCTGAAGGTCGTCAAGGCCAAGGGCCGGGTCCGCGACCTGGAGTCCCGCGTCCCCAAGCGCTTCGCCGGCACCACCGGCATCGCCCACACCCGCTGGGCCACCCACGGCGCGCCGAGCGACATCAACTCGCACCCGCACCTGGACGCCGAGAACAAGGTCGCGGTCGTCCACAACGGCATCGTCGACAACGCCGCCGAGCTCCGCGCCAAGCTGGAGGCCGACGGTGTGGTCTTCGTCTCCGAGACCGACACCGAGGTGCTCGTCCACCTGATCGCCCGCTCCCAGGCCGTCACCCTGGAGGAGAAGGTCCGCGAGGCGCTCAAGGTCGTCGAGGGCACCTACGGCATCGCCGTCATGCACGCCGACTTCGCCGACCGCATCGTCGTCGCCCGCAACGGCTCCCCGGTCGTCCTCGGCATCGGCGAGAAGGAGATGTTCGTCGCCTCGGACGTCGCCGCGCTCGTCGCCCACACCCGCCAGGTCGTCACCCTCGACGACGGCGAGATGGCCACCCTCAAGGCCGACGACTTCCGCACGTACACCACCAGCGGTACGACGACCACCGCCACGCCCGAGACCGTGGAGTGGGAGGCCGCCTCCTACGACATGGGCGGCCACGACACGTACATGCACAAGGAGATCTCCGAGCAGCCCGACGCGGTCGACCGCGTGCTGCGCGGCCGGATCGACGACCGCTTCTCCACCGTCCACCTGGGCGGCCTGAACCTGGACCCGCGCGAGGCCCGCGGCATCCGCCGGGTCAAGATCCTCGGCTGCGGCACCTCGTACCACGCGGGCATGATCGGCGCCGGCCTCATCGAGAGCCTGGCCCGCATCCCCGCCGACGCCGAGCCGGCCTCCGAGTTCCGCTACCGCAACCCGGTCGTGGACCCCGACACCCTCTACATCGCCGTCTCCCAGTCCGGTGAGACCTACGACGTGCTCGCGGCGGTGCAGGAGCTCAAGCGCAAGGGCGCCCGCGTCCTCGGCGTGGTCAACGTGGTCGGCTCGGCCATCGCCCGCGAGGCCGACGGCGGCGTGTACGTGCACGCCGGCCCCGAGGTCTGCGTCGTGTCCACCAAGTGCTTCACGAACACCGTCACCGCGTTCGCCCTGCTCGCCCTGCACCTGGGCCGCATCCGCGACCTGTCCGTCGCCGACGGCAAGCGGATCATCGAGGGCCTGCGCAAGCTCCCCGGCCAGATCCAGGAGATCCTGGAGGGCGAGGAGGACATCAAGAAGCTGGCGGCCGAGTACGCCGAGGCCAAGTCGATGATGTTCATCGGCCGGGTGCGCGGCTACCCGGTGGCCCTGGAGGCCTCCCTGAAGCTGAAGGAGATCTCCTACATCCACGCCGAGGCCTACCCGGCCTCCGAGCTCAAGCACGGCCCGCTCGCGCTCATCGAGCCGGCGATGCCGACGGTCGCGATCGTCCCGGACGACGACCTGCTGGAGAAGAACCGCGCGGCGCTGGAGGAGATCAAGGCCCGCAGCGGCCGGATCCTGGCGGTCGCCCACCGGGTGCAGGAGAAGGCCGACCACACGATCCTCGTCCCGAAGAACGAGGACGAGCTGGACCCGATCCTGATGGGCATCCCGCTCCAGCTGCTGGCGTACCACACCGCCCTGGCCCTGGGCCGGGACATCGACAAGCCGCGCAACCTGGCGAAGTCGGTCACGGTCGAGTAGGACCCGCCACAGCACCGCCCGCGGTACGCGACAGGGGCGCCACCGGTAACTCCGGTGGCGCCCCTGCCCGCCCAGCCCGCGGTGCGGGCCGGGTTCAGCCCGCCGCGACCGCTCCCCTTCCGGCCGACTTGCCGAGGGCCATCGGCCAGTGCGCCAGCGTCGCCGTGGCCCCGTACCAGGCCAGCAGGCCGGACACGGCCGCGACCCAGCCGCCGGCCTTGGCCAGGCCCGCGCTGTCCGCGAAGGCGCCTATGGCCAGCAGGATCAGGGCGAGGGTGAGCAGTCCGTAGACGCCCTGGCCGAACAGACCGCTCGCGGCGGCGAGCGTGAGGGTCAGCGCGAGCATCGCGAAGAGGACCAGAAACGTTCCGGCCGCCTCGTCGGACACCGTGGCCCCCGCGCCCTTGGCCCAGGTGAACCAGAAGATGCCCAGGCCCGCGAACGCGGTGCCGTTGAACCCGTTGCCGCCCCGGTATTCCAGGAGACCGAGGAGGAAGAGGGCCGCGCCGCCGACGTACATCGCGAGCGACACGGAGTTGGCAGCGGTGACACCGGACAGGACGCCGGTGTGGCCGATACCGAACGCGAGAAGGGTGAGACCCAGGGCGATGTTCCCCAGGGTCGAAGTCGAGGCCGTGCTTCCCGCAGAGACACCATTGTCCACGGCGGGCTCCCTTCGATCTGCAGTTGTTTGCTGCGTCCCAGCAGCACTTATCTACCCTTTACGCGGGTTCACAACCGCACAACCGGAATACAGAGGGTCACGGAATGACAACGACGGGTCGCTGCGCCCGCTTGGCCAGACGCCCCGCGACCGAGCCGAAGATGCGGCCGACCAGACCGTGAGTGGAACCGACCACGATGGCGTCCGCCGAGTATTCCCGGCCGACCTCCTCCAGCTCGTGGCAGATGTCCCCGCCCCGCTCCACCAGGATCCACGGCACCTCGGAGAGGTAGTCCGCGCAGGCGAGCTCCAGGCCCAGCACCTCGGTGCGGTGGTCCGGCACGTCCACGAAGACCGGGGGCTCACAGCCGGCCCACACCGTCGTGGGGAGCCGGTTCGCCACGTGCACGATGATCAGGCCGGAGCCGGAGCGCCGGGCCATGCCGATCGCGTAGGCGAGGGCGCGCTCACTGGACGTGGAGCCGTCGAAGCCCACCACCACCCCGTGCCGGAAGGCAGGGTCGCAGGGCAGGCGTGTCTGTTCCACCGCGCGCAGGTCGCTCGATGCGGAATCGGCGAATTGGTGCTTGCGCTTGCGGTCCGCGGGTTCGAAGAATTCGTGACCGGCCATGGATGTCTCGGCGAAAAGTCCTCGGGGGAAGCGACAGGGGCGGTTTCGGCGACTCGGGCTTTCTGACGACGAGGCGGGCGTTTTGGCGACGCTGCGTGACGGAGTTCTGTCCTGGAAGCATCTTTCCAAGCCCTTACCCACCAGGGTACGGCGACACTCCCGTCCTGCACAGGGCATGCCGCCCTTGGAGAGCGTCCAAGGGAGCATGCCGGAGCGGAGCCCCCTTGGCAATGGCCGCTGTCCCCTACAGCCAGTGACGGAAGACCCTCGCGCCACCCGTGCGCGCAGTGACCGGGACCTGTGCGCGAGCGTTGGACAGGAGTCCGACCGTCCAGGAAGAGCCCGCAGGGAGTACGCCGTGCCCGGCCATCCGGTTCACCCCGTCCAGCCCGTCCAGCCCGCTCCGCCGACATCCTCCGCTCCCTCCGGGCACCCCTACCCGCGTCACCCGTCCGTGCGGTCCGCCTCGGGCCGGCCGCATGACGACCCCGGGGGTGACGTGGTGCGCTGGGCCGCCTTCAGCTGCCTGCTCGTGCCGGTGGTCCTGGTGGTCTACGGGACTTCGTACGGCGGGGCCGCCGTGGCCACCCTGGGTCTGGCCGCCGTCACCGCCGCCTGCCGGGTGCTGCTGCGGCACTCCGAGAAGGCGGGACGGGCCGCGGCCCGGGTGGCGGGGCGGGAGCCGCACGGGCACCGCGGCCGGCACTCCCGCAGCGGGTCCGGCGCCCACCGCGGCTGCCACGGCCCCATGGGCCCCTCCCCTCACGACTGACCGATTCGCACGTACACACCCGGTTGTTTTCAGCCAACTTCCGGACCGAACGCTTCCCTTGCCGGAATGTCCCCCCAACCCCCCTACCACCAGCGACGACAGAGCGAAGGGGGCGAAAACACCCCATGGGTACTGGCCACGACCGGATCGTGAGGTTCCCGTGCGGGTAGCGGAGTGGAACGCTTCCTGATCGAATGCTTTTCGCCAAGTTGCCAAGTCGACATAGCGCTGCGTGCTGAACTTGTCACGCCGACACCACGGGACGCAGTAGATTCGATCATGTATTTACGGCGGGGGATCCACGTGCAAGGCCGAGGGGAAACGTGCAGGTGCGACCAGACCAAGGAGTCGCGACACCCAAGGGGGGCTTAGCGCCATGAGCCAGGATTCCACCGCAGTCATCGCCGACGCGGGCAGGAAGCTCGCGGGGCGTCGCCGCAGAGAGATCGTCGCCGTGCTGCTGTTCAGCGGCGGGCCGATCTTCGAGAGTTCCATTCCGCTGTCCGTGTTCGGCATCGACCGCCAGGACGCCGGAGTGCCGCGCTACCGGCTGCTCGTGTGCGCCGGGGAGGACGGTCCGCTGCGGACCACCGGCGGACTCGAACTGACCGCGCCGTACGGGCTGGAGGCCATCGCCCGCGCGGGCACGGTCGTCGTCCCGGCCTGGCGCTCCATCACCTCCCCGCCGCCGCCGGAGGCGCTCGACGCCCTGCGGCTGGCGCACGAGGAGGGCGCCCGGATCGTCGGCCTGTGCACGGGTGCGTTCGTGCTCGCCGCCGCCGGACTGCTGGACGGCCGGCCCGCGACGACGCACTGGATGTACGCGCCGACGCTGGCCAAGCGCTACCCGTCCGTCCACGTCGACCCGCGCGAGCTGTTCGTCGACGACGGCGACGTGCTGACCTCCGCCGGTACCGCGGCCGGAATCGACCTGTGCCTGCACATCGTGCGCACGGACCACGGCAGCGAGGCGGCCGGGGCGCTGGCCCGCCGGCTCGTCGTCCCGCCGCGCCGCACCGGCGGCCAGGAGCGCTACCTCGACCGGTCGCTGCCCGAGGAGATCGGCGCCGACCCGCTCGCCGAGGTCGTGGCCTGGGCGCTGGAGCACCTGCACGAGCAGTTCGACGTGGAGACGCTGGCCGCCCGCGCCTACATGAGCCGGCGCACCTTCGACCGCCGGTTCCGCTCGCTGACCGGCAGCGCGCCGCTCCAGTGGCTGATCACCCAGCGGGTGCTCCAGGCACAGCGGCTGCTGGAGACCTCCGACTACTCGGTCGACGAGGTCGCCGGACGCTGCGGCTTCCGCTCGCCGGTCGCCCTGCGCGGCCACTTCCGCCGGCAGCTGGGGTCCTCCCCGGCCGCCTACCGCTCCGCCTACCGGGCGCGCCGGCCGCAGGCCGACGTGTCCCCCGTGTCGGAGATCTCCGGGACCGCGCTGCCGCACCAGCGGACCCCGCAGCCCCAGCGGGCCGCGGCGGCCCTGGCCGCGTCCGGTCCGAGCGTGACGGAGCTCTACGCCCCGGGCCGGGTGCTGCGCGAACACGCGTAGCCGCCGCCCCGACGACCCGGAAGACGCATGACGAAGGCCCCCCGCATCGGCCGGACACCACCGCGGGGGGCCTTCGGCATAAGGTGGGGCGCATGAACGATCGCATGGTGTGGATCGACTGCGAGATGACCGGGCTCTCGTTGACGGACGACGCACTTATCGAGGTGGCCGCGCTGGTCACCGACTCGGAGCTCAACGTGCTCGGCGAAGGCGTGGACATCGTGATCCGCCCGCCGGACGCGGCCCTGGAGAACATGCCGGACGTGGTGCGCGAGATGCACACCGCCTCCGGCCTGCTCGACGAGCTGGCCGGCGGCACGACCCTGGCCGACGCGGAGGCACAGGTCCTGGCGTACGTGCGTGAGCACGTCAAGGAGCCGCGCAAGGCACCGCTGTGCGGGAACTCCGTCGGCACCGACCGCGGCTTCCTGTCGCGCGACATGCCGGCCCTGGAGGCCCACCTGCACTACCGGATCGTCGACGTGTCCTCGGTCAAGGAGCTGGCGCGCCGCTGGTACCCGCGGGCGTACTTCAACAGTCCGCCGAAGAACGGCAACCACCGGGCGCTCGCGGACATCAAGGAGTCCATCGCCGAGCTGCGGTACTACCGCGAGGCGGTCTTCGTCCCGCAGCCCGGACCGGACTCGGACACGGCGAAGGCCATCGCCGCCAAGCACGTGGTCGCCGACGAGTAGGACCGCCCGCGGCGCCGCCGCAAGGGGTACGGGGAAAGGGGGGAGCGAGCACCCTCCCGGACCCTGTACCCTTTTCTTCGGCCGGTCGTTCCACGACCGGACATGGTGGGTGTAGCTCAGTTGGTAGAGCACCTGGTTGTGGTCCAGGTGGCCGCGGGTTCGAGTCCCGTCACTCACCCTGTGGGAAGGCCCCGGTCCGCGAAAGCGGACCGGGGCCTTCCGCGTTTTTCGGCTACGGCCCGGGTCCGGCGGGGGTTCCCGGACCCGGGCCGGCCGGGCTAACGTCCACGGCAACGGGCAACGGTGCGCGCCGGAGACACGGGAGGGTCGGCGTGCGGCTGGAGGTTGCCCCATGTCCGCACCGGAGACGTCCCGGACGTCGCAGACGTCCGATCCAGGGTCCGCGCCCGGGCCCGTGAAGGCCGGATTCCGCGGGGTGTTCGCACTCGGCGGCACGACCCTGCCCCTGTACGCGTTCCTCGCCCGGCTCCCCGCCGCGCTCTGCCCCATCGGAACGCTGCTGCTCATCAACGACCGCGACGGGATCGGCGACGCCGGGACCGTGGCCGCCGCCCTCTGGCTGGGCCAGACCCTGGGCGGCCCGGTGATCGGCCGGCTCGCCGACCGGCGCGGCCACCGCCCGGTCCTGCTGGCCGCCTGCGCCGCGAACGGCCTGGTCCTGGCCCTGCTGGTCTGCGCCGTCCTGAGCGGGCTGCCGCTGGGCGCCCGGATCGGGCTCGCCGTCGCGGCCGGGCTGACCGTTCCGCAGGTGGGGCCGCTGGCGCGGGCCCGCTGGGCGCGGCTGGCCGGCCCCGACCGGGCGCTGCTGGGGTCGGCGCTGTCCTTCGACACCACCCTCGACGAGGCCTCCTTCATGGTGGGGCCCGCGCTGGCCGGGATCCTGGCGGTGACCGTGCACCCGGCCTCGGCGCTGGTGCTGGCCGCCGTCCTGATCCTGGTGTTCGGGACCCTGTTCGCCCTGCACCCCAGCGCGCCCGGGCCGGCGACGGGGCGGGGCGGGCGGGCCGGCGTACGGCTGTGGTCGCCGGGGCTGGCCCTGCTGTTCGCGCTGGCCGTGCTCCAGGGGGCCGCGTGGAGCGGGGCCAACACGGGGGTCAACGCCCTCGCGAAGTCCCTGGGCCAGGGCGGTACGGCCGGGCTGGTGTGGGCGGCGATGGCGGTGACCAGTTCGGCCGCCGGTTTCGTCACGGTGGCCCGGCCCGGGTCGGCGGACCTGGTGACGCGGCTGCGGTGGACGATCGGGCTCCAGGCGGTGCTCACACTGCCGCTGCTCGCGGTGACCGGGCCCTGGGGGGCGGCCGCGGCCGTCGCCGGGATCGGGCTCGCGGTGGCCCCGCACCTGATCGCCCTGTTCGGGCTGGTGGAGCGGACCGGACCGGAACTGCGGATGGGCGAGGCGATGACGGTGGTGGGCAGCGGCCTGATCGTCGGCCAGGCCCTGGCCGCGGCGGCGTCCGGCCCCCTGGCCGCCGCGTACGGCCACCGGGCGGCGTTCGCCGTGTCCTGCGCGGCGGTGACCGCCTCGGCGATACTGGCCCTCACGGCGGGCGGCAGGCTCCGGCCGGCCAGGCTCTAGGCGAGGGTGCGGACCGAGCGCACGCCCTCGTGGAGGCCGAAACAGGCGGCCTCCGGCCGGACCCTCTCCAGGAACTTCCGCATCGCCTGGACCAGGGCCCCGGTCTTGATGTCCTCGTTGCCGGCGGCCGTGTCCAGGTGGGCCCTGAGCATCACCCTCATGTGCGGTTCCCTCCGTCACCCCCCACCCTCCGCACGGGCCGGGGGCGCGGCAACATCTGCGCCCCCGTCCGGGCAGCTCAGGGGGCAGGCGTCAGGAGGAAGGGGTCAGGAGGAAGGGTGGGCCGTCTGGATGTGGAAGTTGAAGTCCGCGTGTCCCAGGGTTCCCATCAGACGCAGCCACACCGGCAGCAGCATCTCCGTGCCGCGTGCGGTCTCGATGCCGCCGAGATCGATGATCGACGCTTCCGGCCAGCCGAAGGAGACCAGCAGGGCGTGGACGGCCTTCTTCGCGTCGGAGTCGTCGCCGGAGAGGAAGACGGAGTGCTCGCCGGGGACCCGGGCGGGGTCGACCATGATCTGGCAGTTCATGGTGTTGAGGGTCTTGACCACCCGCAGCTGCGGGAAGGTGCGCTGGATCAGCTCGCCGAGGCTGTCGTCGCCGACCGGGTCCAGGCGGGGCGGGAAGCCGTGCGAGAAGTCCAGCGGGTTCGCGATGTCGATGAGGACCTTGCCGTCGAGGTGGGCGGCGTCGGCCTCGGTCAGCGCCTCGACGCTGACCCGTCCGCCGGTGGCGTTGACCAGCGTCTCGCCGTGCCGTGCGGCCTCCGGGAAGGCGGCGAGGGCGACCGACGGGTGGGCCTCCTGCCATGCGGCGTACTCCGCCCGGTCGAGGGTGGCCCGCGGGTCACGGGTGCCGATGACCACCTCGTGGCCCAGGGAGGCCAGGCGGGCGGCCACCGTACGGCCGACGATTCCGGTGCCGAGAACTGCGTAACGCATGCGGATGTCCTTTTCCGAAGGGTGTGACACGAGCCGTGCGCGGGATGCGGCCGAACGCGACGGCCCCTGCGTGCCGGCCGCCAACCGGCCCGGACCGTACGGTATTGCACCCGCCCGGCACCGGAGGCGCGCCTTCACCCCGTCGGGCCGGTCCGCTCGCCCCTGCGCCTGCCGCGCGCGCGGCGGTCGCGGCGGCCGCCCGGGCCGCGGCGCCGGGCGCGGTCGTCCAGGGCGAGCCACACCCGCACCTCCGTCCCCCCGAGCACGGAGCGCCCCAGCCGTACGTCGCCGCCCGTGGACTCCGCGACGCGGCGCACGATGTCCAGGCCGAGCCCCGTGGAGCCGTCGCGGCCCCCGTCGTTGCCGCGCCGCAGGGCCGCCTCCGGGTCGGCGATGCCGGGGCCCGCGTCGGAGACCAGGACGATCACGGCGTCCCCCGCGTCGTGGACGTCGACCGCGAACGGGGTGGCCTCGGGGGTGTGCCGGAAGACGTTGCCGAGCAGGGCGTCGAGGGCGGCCGCCAGCTCGGGCCGGGCCACCGGCACCCGTACGGTGCGGTCCACGCCCGCGAGCCGCACCTCGCGCCCCTCGTCCTCCGCGAGCGCGGACCAGAAGGCCATCCGGTCGCGGATCACCTCGGACGCATCGCAGCCGGCCGTGGCCGCCGCGGCGGCGGGGGGCCGCTGTTCGCGGGCGGTGCGGATGATGGTGTCGACCTCGCGCTCCAGCTGCTCCACCGCCGCCCGGGTGTGTTCGGCGGCCGGGCCGTCGCCCAGGGAGGCCGCGTTGAGCCGCAGCACGGTCAGCGGGGTGCGCAGCCGGTGGGAGAGGTCGGCGGCGAGTTCCCGCTCGTTGGCGAGGAGTTCGACGACCTGGTCGGCCATCGAGTTGAACGCGACGGCCGCCGAACGCAGTTCCTTGGGCCCCTCCTCGGGCACCCGGGCCCCGAGCCGCCCCTCGCCCAGCTGGTGCGCGGCGTCCGCGAGCCGTTCGGCCGGGCGGACGAGGCGGGCGCCGAGCCGGTCGGCGACCGCCACCGAGCCGACGACCAGGGCGAGGCCGACGCCGGCGAGGATCAGCCAGGCGGTGGCGACCCCGTTGCTGACCTCGCTCTCCGGTACGTAGATCTCGATGACGGCGATGTCCCCGGAGCCGAGGGCGATGGGCTGGAGCAGCGCGGAGCCCCCGCCGGCGGCCCCGGCGGTGGTGGCCCGGCCCATGGAGCGGGTCTCGGCCACCGCGTGCGCGCCCGCCCAGCCGTCGCCGATGTCCACGGGGGCGGCGCCGCCGATGGCGGGGACGTGGACGGCCATCCGCCGGGCGGCGCCCATTTCGGTGGACTCGACGGCCTTGCGCAGCTGGACCGGGTCGGTGGTGATGGACAGGGTCGGCCCCATGGTGGCGGCCTGCCGCTCGGCATTGGAGAAGGCCCGGTCGCTGGCCATCTCCTGCACCACGAGCCCCAGGGGCACCGCGAAGGCCACGGCCACCATGGTGGTGACGGCCAGACAGACCTTGACCAGCGCCCATCTCACAGCGGCGGTTCCAGCTTCACGCCCACGCCCCTCAGCGTGTGCAGGTACCGCGGCCGGGCGGCGGTCTCGCCGAGTTTGCGGCGGAGCCATGACAGGTGGACGTCGATGGTCTGGTCGTCCCCGTACGACTGCTGCCAGACCTCGGCGAGCAGCTCGCGCCGGGCGACGACCACCCCGGGCCGCCCGGCGAGGAACGCCAGCAGGTCGAACTCCCGCCGGGTCAGGTCGAGTACGGCCCCGTCCAGCTCGGCCTGGCGGCGCAGCGGGTCGATGGCGAGCCCGCCGACGCGCAGCACGCGCGGGGGCGGTTCGGCCGCGGCGGCCTGGGAGCGGCGCAGGACGGCGGCCATCCGGGCGGAGAGGTGCTCGACGGAGAACGGCTTGGTGAGGTAGTCGTCCGCGCCGTCGTTGAGGAGCCGGACGATCTCGGCCTCGTCGTCGCGGGCCGTGGCGATGATGACCGGCACGTCGGTGATGCCCCGCAGCATCTTCAGCGCCTCGGAGCCGTCGAGGTCGGGCAGGCCGAGGTCGAGGATGACCACGTCGAAGCGGTGGTGGGCGACCTCCCGCAGGGCCTCCAGCGCCGTGCCGACGCTCCGTACGGTGTGGGAGGCCTCGGTCAGGTGCCGGATCAGGGCGGAACGTACGAACTGGTCGTCCTCGACCACGAGCACACTAGCCATGGGCGCACGGTAGTCCATTCGGGCGACCCCGGGAGGTGCCGGGACGGGTCTGTGACGTGTGGTGCACTATGTGCCCTGATGCGACGAGGACTTGTACATGCCATGGCCTGGGTGGTGGCGACCGCGGCCGCCGTGACCCTGTCGTGGTGGGGTGTGCGCACCGTCATGTCCGGGACGGCCTACGATCCTCCGCTCGCGGTTCCGCTGACGACCCGGCCGCTGTCCTCCTCGACGCGGGGGCCGGAACCGGTGCCGTCGCCGCCGGCCGGGTCCGTGCCGCCCTCGGCCCCGCCCTCGCCGTCCGCACCGGGTTCCTCGTCACCGCCGGTCTCCCCCTCCGCGCCCGCGCGGTCGAAGTCCGCCCCGCCGGCCGGGCAGCAGCGCCCGGTCCAGGAGGCCGGCGGGCAGGGCGGGTCCGGGAACGTGAAGGGGTACTCGGTCTCGGGCGGCCGGGTGGTCTTCGACCTCGGCACCTCCTCCGCCGCCCTGGTCTCGGCGACCCCGGAGGCGGGGTGGCGGGTGCAGGTGTGGAAGCAGGACTTCTGGATCCGGGTCACGTTCACCCGTGACGGCCGCGAGGTGTCGGTGTTCTGCACCTGGCACGACCACCCGCCGACGGTGGAGACCGTCGACCCGTAGCCCCGCCCGGCCCGGCCTGACCTGGCCTAGCGGAACACCGAGGCCGGCGGCTGCGGCGAGGCGGTCGCCGAGGCGTCGGAGACGGGGGGCGCTCCGCCGGTGAAGTCCGTCAGGGCCCGGCCGTGTTCCACCCGGCCCGGGTGCGGGTCGCTCGCCACGCGGCGGGTGAACTCCGCGACCGGCAGCTCCCGGTCGGAGGCCACGAGCACCGCATTGCCGAAACGTTTCCCCCGCCAGACGACGGGATCCGCGGCCAACGCCAGCCGCTCGAAGCGGGAGGCGGCGGTGGCCACCTGGCCCCGCAGGTGCGCCAGTGGGGGCCCGTCGGCGAGGTTGGCCACGTACCACCCGGTGGGCGACAGCGCCCGGCGCACGTCGTCCAGGAACTCGGCGCTGGTCAGGTGCGCCGGGGTGCGGGCCCCGCTGAACACGTCCGCTATGACCAGGTCCGCCCAGCCGTCCGGGACCTTCGCCAGCCCCGCCCGCGCGTCGACCGCCCGGACCCGGACCCGCGCCTGCGGGTCGAGCGGCAGGTGTTCCCGTACGAAGGCCACCAGGGCGGCGTCGACCTCCACCACCTGCTGCGCGGAGCGGGGGCGCGCGGCGGCCGTGTAGCGGGCCAGGGTGAAGGCGCCGCCGCCCAGGTGCACCACGTTCAGGGGCTGCCGGGCGGGGGCGATGAGGTCGATCAGGTGGCCGATGCGGCGCTGGTAGGCGAAGTCCAGGTGCCCGGGGTCGTCCAGGTCGACGTGGGACTGCGGAGCCCCGTCGATCAGCAGGGTCCAGGCGCGGGCGCGCTCGCGGTCCGGGGACAGCTCGGCCAGACCGCCGCCCACCTGCCCGGTGACCGGCTCGGCGGCACCCCGCCGGGCCGCCGCGTCGCGGTTCCTGCCCTTGTCCCTGCCCGTACCCTTGCCTGCCACGCCCCCATTATCGCTGGCCAGAGCTTCACCGGCAGTTGTCGGCCGCCTCGATCAGCCGGGCCGCCTCGCCGAGCGCCGCCCGCAGCACCTCCGGATCGGTGACCGGCCCCACCGCCTCCGGCGGCAGCAGCCAGCCCGTACCGCCCGCGGGGGGCGCGGCGGCCAGGTCGCCGAAGCGCATCCCGCGCCCGTTGGTCTGCGTACAGGCACTGCCCGGCAGGTCCCAGGCGTCGGCGGTGCCGGGCGGGACGAGGAAGCCGAGGGTGTCGCCGGAGCAGTCGTGCAGGACCGGACCGACCGCGGGCACGGCCTGCCCGGCGCCCCGGCGGATGATGTCCACGGCCTCCAGCCCCTGCCGGACCGAGACCGTCACCAGGTCCGGCGCCGGGAAGGGGACCGGGACCGGGGCCGGCGCCGGGGCCGGGGCGGTAAGGGGGGTCGCGCCGGCCTCGGGCGCGGTGTTCGTACCAATGCTGTCCATGCCGGCCTCCACCAAGGGGAACCCCTCCTCGATCCGTATCCGCATGGGTTCAACGCCGCGAAGCGTCAACAGGTGCGGCGGCAAGACGCCGCAAAGGATGGCAGTTCATGGCGGATCGCGGGTGAGATATCCGTTTTGTAGCCAAACACCGCATGAGGCCCCCCTCGCTGGCGGTACGTTCATGCGCGCCGGAGCACCCGACTCCGGGGCGAGCGTGTCCAGAGAGGCAGAGCGTCCATGGCGGCGTCACCCCACTCACCCAACTCCAGCTTCCGCCGGCTGCGCGGAGCGCACTCCCCCGCCGAGTTCGCGGCCATGGTGCGCCGGGCCGCACGGGAGATCGGCGAAACGGTTTCCTGCGACGCCCGCTACATCGGCCGCGTCGAATCGGGCGAGATCCGCTGCCCCAACTACGCCTACGAGCGGGTCTTCCTCCATATGTTCCCCGGCCGCACCCTGGCCGACCTGGGCTTCTCCCCCCGCGAGGCGGTCCGCGGGCGGGCCGCGCAGCGCGCCTTGCCCACCCCGCCCGTCTTCACCCACCTCATCCACCGTTCCAAGGAGAGCGACGTGCTGCGCCGCGCGTTCATGGCGAGCGGCTCCGCGACCGTGGCGGCCGCGACGCTCGGCCTCACCCTGCTCGGCGACAGCCGCCGCATCCCCTCCCGGGCCGGCGAGGCCGAGGCCGCCGCGGTCGAGGACGCCGTGCGCCAGATCCGGCTGCTGGACGACCGGCACGGCGCCGACGCCCTCTACCGGCGGGCCGCCCAGCCCCTGCGCACCGCCTACGCCCTGCTCGACGCGGGAGCCACCCGGCAGTCCACGGAGGACCGGCTGCACGCGGGCGCCGGGGAGCTGGCCGTCTCGGTGGGCTGGCTGGCCCACGACTCCGGCCGCTTCGAGGACGCCCGCTCGCACTACGCCGAGGCCCTGGCCACCGCCCGGGTCGCGGGGGACGCGGGTCTGGAGGCGCACGCGTTCAGCAACATGGCCTTCCTGGCCCGGGACTGCGGCCGCCCCCGCGAGTCGGTACGGGCCGCCCAGGCGGGCCGGCGGGCGGCCCGCTCGCTGGGCTCGCCCCGGCTGCTGTCGCTGCTGGCGCTGCGGGAGGCGGGCGGCTGGTCGGGGCTCGGGGACCGCAGGGCCTGCGAGGAGGCGCTGACGCGGGCGCACACCGAGTTCGCGCGGGGGGCGTGCGCCGCCGACCCGGAGTGGATGTCCTTCTTCGGCGAGGCCGAGCTGGAGTCCCTGGAGTCCCGCTGCTGGGCGGCGCTCGGGGAACACGCCCGCGCGGCGCGACACGCCCGCCGGGCGGCCGACCTCCAGGACCCGCACTTCGCGCGGAACGTGGCCCTCTACACCGCCGAGCTCGCCGACGACCTGGCCCGCGCAGGGGCGCCCGACGAGGCCGCCTGGGCGGGCGGGCGGGTGCTCGACCTGCTCGCGGAGGTCCAGTCGACCCGGATCCGCGCCATGCTGGCGGGCACCGCCCGCACCCTGGTCCCGCACCAGCGCTCCCCACGCGTCGGCACCTTCCTGACCCGCCACGCCCAGGCACAGGCGTAGACGCGGGCCCGGGCCCGGGCCGGGCACAGGCACAGGCCGAGGTCCGGACGCAGGCCCGGACGGAGGCCCGGGCGCAGGCCGAGGTCCGGACGCAGGCCCGGACGGAGGCCCGGGCGGGACGGTCGGCCGGGGGCTACCCGTCCAGGTGCCCCGTGTCGTTCCAGCGCTCCAGGGCCGGCGCCCCGTACGCCCAGCCCAGGACCGACAAGGAGGTCGGGTCCAGGCGGATGCGCGCGCCGAAGGAGGCCTCGAAACCCAGCCAGCGGGCGGCGAGGGTGCGCAGGACGTGCCCGTGCGCGAAGACCAGGACGTCCCGCTCGGCCGAGCGCGCCCAGGTGACCACCTCGTCCGCGCGGGCGGCGACGTCGGCGACGGCCTCC
Organism: Streptomyces sp. 3211.6; assembly: GCF_003634815.1. Lineage (NCBI taxonomy): Bacteria > Bacillati > Actinomycetota > Actinomycetes > Kitasatosporales > Streptomycetaceae > Streptomyces > Streptomyces sp. 3211.6. The sequence goes on from NZ_RBXC01000001.1 coordinate 3,096,323, forward strand.
CCGCCGGGCACCCCGTCGCGCCAGATCAGCCAGCCCGGCCGGACCGCCTGGATCTCGGCCGGGGTCATCCCCTCGTAGTCGCCGTAGTCCCACTCCATGAGGGTGTCCCACGGCTCGGCCTGCGCCCCGAAGCCCGCCAGGTCACAGCTCTCGCTCGCCCGGACCAGCGGACTGGTGCGCACCTCCAGGCCGCGCAGCGAGCTCCAGGGCTCGCCGGCGAGCCGCTCGCCCAGCCGCTTCGCCCCCTGCCTGCCCTCCTCCAGCAGGGGCACGTCCGTGCGCCCGGTGTGCTTGCCGAGCAGGGACCATGCCGTCTGGCCGTGGCGGGCCAGCAGGATGCGCGGGGCCATCAGCGTTTCTCCCGGTCCGTGGTGGTTCGCCCTGGCATGCGCGAATCCGTCGTCCCACCATCATCGCCGACGAGAACGGGGGGCGACTCCGCCCGCCCGGCGATGGCCCGGTTCCGCGCGTACGGCCGGCCGCGACGGCGAGAACCGGTCCGTTTCGGCCGTAGGTCCACGATTGTCAGTGGCGGATGGGACACTTCCGCCCGTGAGCTCCTACCCGCCCAGCGGCCCGCCCCAGACGACGACACTGCGGCAGCGGCTCGCTGACCTGCGCGGCCCCGCCGTGCCGCCCCGTCCGCTCGACGCCCGGGCGCTCGCCGCGCTCGCCGCGAACCCGGGCTGCGGCAGACGGGCGCTCCTCGACGGCGCCGGAGTGGACAAGACGGCCCTGGCCGCGGCCCTCGGCACACCGGCGGCTTTCGGCCAGTCGCAGTTCGCGATCATCCGCGGGAACTCCTTCGAGGCCAAGGTCAAGGGCGACGGCGGAGCCGAACTGCTGCGCCTGGTGCACGCCCGCCTCGGCGCAGGGGCCGAGCCGCCCGGGTCCGGCGCCCGGGTGCCCGACCTCACCGCCGCCGGACCGGAGGGCCGGGCCGCCCGGACCGCGCTGGCCCTGCGGGAGGCCACCGCCGCGCGGACGTGGACCCTGCTGGACCATCCGATGCTGGCCCTGGAGGTGGCGGGCACCCCCGCCTACCTGGAACCGGACGCCGTCGTGGTGCACCCCGACGGCCGCTGGACCGTCGTGGAGATCAAGTCGTTCCCGATGATCGACGGAGCCGCCGACGCCGCGAAGGTGGGCGCCGCCGCCCGGCAGGCCGCCGTCTACGTGCTGGCCCTGGAGCAGACCGCCGCGAAGCTGTCCGGGGCCGAGGTGGACCACCGGATCCTGCTGGTCTGCCCCAAGGACTTCTCCAACCTGCCCACCGCCGAACCCGTGGACGTCCGCCGCGAACGGGCCGTCACCCGCCGCCAGCTGGAGCGGCTGACCCGGATCGAGGACCTGGCCGCCGGCCTGCCCGACGGGCTCTGCTTCGACCCCGCCCGCCCCGCCGAGGAACTGACCGAGGCCGTCGCCGCGGTCTCCGCCGCCTACGCCCCCGAGTGCCTGGCCGCCTGCGAGCTGGCCTTCCACTGCCGCGAGCGCTCCCGCGCCGCCGGGGAGCCCGCCGCGCTCGGCCGGTCCGTACGCGGTGAGCTGGGCGGGCTGGCCGGCGTCGAGGAAGCCCTCGCGGCCGCCTCCGGCGCGGGCCCCGACGGCGACCCCACCGCGGACGCGCTGCGCCGGGCGGCCCGGCTGCGCGCCGAAGCCCTGGAGCAGGCCGCCGCCCGCCCCCCGTACCAGGCCCCGGAGACCCCCGAATGCCCCTGCTGAGCACCCTCGCCCGGCTGGAGGCGGTCCGCGCGGGCCGCGCCCGGCCGCTGGCGACCGTACGCCACCGCCACCTGGGCGCCGAGCCGCTGGTCCTCGTACCGCTGACCACCGCCGGTGAGGCCGGGGCCCCGCTCGGGGCGATGCTGGGCACCGACCGGAACGAGCCGCGGATCCTCGTCATACCGCAGCCCCGCGACCGGGACCTGCGCTGGGAGTTCCTCGGCGAGCTGGCACGGCTGCTGATGCCCTACATCGAGGCCTACGAGGACGTCGTCGAGCCCGCCGAGCGGTCCGAGACCGACCCGGAGACCGGCCGCAGGACCAAGGTCGAGGCCGAACTGTGCGTGGACGCGCCGCAGATCGTCGTACCGAGCCGGGCAGGCATCGAGTACGTACGGCTGCTGGGCCGCTCGATGCGGTTCCGCCGGACCGCCGAGGAGGACCCCGAGAACCCGTACCCGGCGCCCTCCCGGGTCCCGCTGCTGGGCCGCTGGCTCACCCACCTCGCCGAACGCTCCCGGGTGCCCGGCTCCTCCATGCTGCTGGCCGCCACCGACCTGCTCTCCCGGCACTGGGCGACCGGCCAGAGCAGCCTGGAGGACCAGCACCTGGGCTCCCTGCTGGCCTGGATCGCCCCGCCCGAGGGCGTCCGCGGCGCCGAGTGGGCGCTGCGGATGGAGCTCGGCCGGGACCAGGACGGACAGTTGCTGTGCCCGCCGGCCGGCCCGGCCACCGACCCCGCCTTCGACAACCGGCTGCTGGCCCCGGCGATCGCGAAGTTCGACGCGGCGCGCGCGGCGGGCGAGCCCCGCGACGGGGACACCGCGCGGCTCGCCGAGCGGGCGGTCCGGCGGCTGGTGCTGGGGCAGATGGAGAACACCTGGTGGCAGACGTGGGAGGCGATCGACCTGCTGCGCACCCTGCCGCCCGGCGAGCGGACCGAGGAGCGCTGGACCCGCGACCGCTGGTCCTTCACCGGCCACCGCGACCGGGTCCGCGCGGGCGAACCGCCGCAGCCGCGCCGCGACGACGCGGTGACGGCGGCCCAGAAGCTCGCCACGCGGGAGACCGAACAGGTACGCCTCGACGCCCAGGAGGCCCTGGACGACCCCCTCGTCATGGCGGAGCGGCGGTTCGCGGGCGAGGCCTTCGCCGGTGAGGTCACCGAGGTGACGATGGAGTGGACCGAGGGCAAGCGGCCCCGCCCGCGCCCGCTGCTGACGGTGGCCACCGACGACCGGCCGCAGCTCGCGGACGAAGGCGGCGGCAAGGTGTTCCGCTCCCTGGACGGCCGCCAGCAGGCCTTCGAGTTCGTCGGCCGCGCGGAGGACGGCCGGCTGCTGCTGCGGGTCCTCGACAAGATGGGCGCGGGCCGGGAACCGGCGGCGGGCTCGGTGCCGGAGAAGGGCGACCGGGTGTGCTGGACCCTGTTCGAGCACGACGCGCGCGGCGGACCGAAGCTGCCCGACCCGGAGAACACCCCGTGGACGCACGGCGGCCCGCCGGGATCCGCGACCGCCCCCGCCCTGGACGCCGTGACCGACGAGGACCTCCTGTGACCACCGCCTTCGACCCGGGCGCGGCCGCCGACCGGGCGACCGCCGCCATCCTCCACGACACCCTGCACGGCACCGAGCGGGGCGTGGTCGTCGACTCCCCGCCCGGGGCCGGCAAGTCGACACTGGTGGTGCGCGCGGCCCGGGAGCTGGCCGCCGCCGGGCGCCGGCTGATGGTGGTCGCACAGACCAACGCGCAGGTCGACGACCTGGTGCTGCGGCTCGCCGAGAAGGACCCGGAGCTGAAGGTCGGCCGACTGCACAGCAGCGACGCCGACGCCTACGACCCGGCCCTGCGCGACCTGCCGTCGGTCACCCTCTCCGCCAGACCGGCCGACCTGGCCGAACTGCCCGTCACCATCTCCACGGCCGCGAAGTGGGCTTACGTGAAGGCGGAGCCCTGGGAGCACGCGATCGTGGACGAGGCGTACCAGATGCGCTCCGACGCGCTGCTCGCCGTGGCCGGGCTGTTCGAGCGGGCCCTGTTCGTGGGCGACCCGGGGCAGCTGGACCCGTTCAGCGTGGTCGGCGCGGAGCAGTGGGCCGGGCTGTCCTACGACCCCTCCGCCTCGGCGGTGAGCACCCTCCTCGCCCACAACCCCCAACTGCCGCAGCACCGGCTCCCGGTGTCGTGGCGGCTCCCGGCGACGGCCGCGCCGCTGGTCTCGCGCGCCTTCTACCCGTACTCGCAGTTCCGCAGCGGCACCGGCCCGGGCGAGCGGCGGCTCGCGTACGGGGTCCCGTCGGACGGCTCCGGCCCGGACCGGGTCCTGGACGAGGCGGCCGAGGCGGGCTGGGGCCTGCTGGAGCTCCCCGCCCGGCACACCCCGCGCACCGACCCGGAGGCGGTGGGGGCGGTGGCCCTGGTGGTCCGCCGCGCCCTGGACCGCGGGGCGGTCACCTCGGACGAGCGCTCCCCGGCCCCCGCGCCCCTGACCGCGTCCCGCATCGCGGTGGGCACCGCGCACCGCGACCAGGCGGCGGCGGTCCGCACGGCTCTGGGCGCCCTCGGCGTCACGGGCGTCACGGTGGACACCGCGAACCGCCTCCAGGGCCGCGAGTACGACCTCACGGTGGTCCTCCACCCCCTGTCGGGCCGCCCCGACGCGACCGCCTTCCACCTGGAGACGGGCCGCCTCTGCGTCCTGGCTTCCCGCCACCGGCACGCCTGCGTGGTGGTGGCCCGGGCGGGCATCGCGGAACTCCTGGACGACCACCCGTCCACGGAACCGGTCCAGCTGGGCGCGACGATCAAGTTCCCGGACGGCTGGGAGGCCAACCACTCGGTCCTGTCCCACCTCGCCGAACACCGCGTGGCCTGGCGGCCGTAGGCGCCTACTTGCGGGTGGCGCCGAAGTTCCGGCGGAGGGTTTCGCCGACCTCGGCGAAGGTGCGCAGCTGATCGGGCGTCAGGATGTCGATCAGGTGGCGGCGTACGGATGCGACGTGGCGCGGGGCCGCCTCGGTGATCGCGTCCACCCCGGCGCCGGTGAGCACCACTTCCGCGCCCCGGCCGTCGGAGGCGACCTCCTCGCGGCGCACCAGGCCGCGCTGTTCCATGCGGGTGAGCTGATGGGACAGCCGGCTGCGGGACCAGCTCATCAGGCAGGCGAGCGCGGTGATGCGCATGCGGTGGCCGTCGGTGGAGCCGAGCACCGACAGGACGTCGTAGTCGGCTTCGGAGAGCGCGCTGTCCTGCTGGAGGTCGCGGGCGATCTCGGCGTTGACGAGGGGGAACATCCGACGCCAGGCGTACCAGGCGTCCTGCTCGGACTCGGTGAGCCAGCGGGGGTGGGCGGACTCGGGCACTTCGGTCATGGGAGCAGACTAACCAGTTTGGTGACACATCACCTACCTAGTTGACACATCACGCACCGTCGAGTTGTCTATATGACACGTCAACAACAAGACTCCGTGCGCACCATCACCTCCGCACCGAACGGGAGTTCACGTCATGACCCGCCTGCACGTCATCTACGCCGCGCACCGCCCCACCTCCGCCGGCGGCCCCCTCGCCCGCTGGGTGGCCGACCTCGCCCGCGAGCACGGCTCCTTCGAGGTGACCCCGGTCGACCTCGCCGAGGTCGCCCTGCCGTTCCTGGACGAGCCGGAGTTCCCCTCCAGCGGCAACTACGTCCACCGGCACACCCTCGACTGGAGCGCGCTCATCGACTCCGCCGAGGCGTTCGTGTTCGTCCTGCCGATGTACAACGGCGGCTTCACCGCCCCCTTCAAGAACGCCGTCGACTTCCTCTACCGCGAGTGGCAGGGCAAGCCGGTCGGCATCGTCAGCTACAGCGCGGGCGGCACGGGCGGCGCCCCGGCCGCCGAGATGCTGCTGCCGGTGCTCACCCAGGTCGGCATGGTGCCCGCGGCCCGCTCGGTGGCGGTCCCCGGCGTCCTCGGCCTGCTCGGCGCCGACGGCTTCGCCGCGCCGGAGGGCCTGACGGCCGAGGTGTCGGGCGTGCTCGACGACATCGCGGCGCTGGTGAAGGAGCCCGCGACGGCGTGACGCCCGGCACCCTTGCCAGGCGTTGGACAATGGAGGGTGGCCCGGAGGAATTTCGTACGCGCAGGAGGACACGCATGGCAGAGCCCGAGCGGACCGAGCGGAGGCAGCGGCCGGCACCGCTGCTCTTCGAGCCCTCGGAAGCCGTCGCGGACCCGGAGCACTTCTTCGACCTGGAGTCGATCGAGGATCCGCGGGAGCTGCTGGCGCGCGCGACCGAGCTGACGCTGGCCTTCCGGGCCGCGCAGAACCGGGCGGAGGAGTTCCAGGCCCTGGCGGCGGCCCAGCTGGCCGACCCCCGCCGCTTCGACCGCCTCTCCCCGTCCGCGATCGCCGAGGCGGCGGAATGGACCGAGGACTACGCCCGCCGCATGATCGAATTCGGCGAAGACCTCCAACGCGGCACCCCACCGGAGTCCTGACCCCGCGGGGGGTGGTGGGGGGGTGCTCCCGCCCGGCGGTGCCGGAATGCCGACCGGAGCCGGGAAGGCCGGGACCGCCGCGAGGTGGGTGGGCAAACACCGGCCCGCCCCCGGCCCCTCGAGGGGGCGATGGCCCGCCCCGAGCGCCGCGCAAAATACCGCACCTACCCCCCTCCTGTCCCGGTTTTCGGTAACTCGTGGGAACCGACACACTACGCGCGGTAGACATTGGCATATGACGATCCTGACGACGGCCACCGGCTGCACCGCCCTCGACGGCATCGACGCGCGTACCGCGCCCGCCACGCAGGTCACCCCGCAGGGCGCCGCCTGGCTGGCCTCCGCTTCGGCGCAGCCGGGGAGCACCCTCGCCGTGTGGGAGGGGCGGCCCGACGCTCACGCCGTGCTGCCGTGCGGGACCGCCTTCGACGTCGTCAACGTTCCGCTCGTGCTCGGCCGGCGCATGCTCGACCTGCTCTGGGAGCGCGGGCCCGGGTCGGGGCCGGCCGCCGTGCACCGGGGGCGGATGCTGCTCTTCGCCTCGCCCGGGACGGCCCACCGGCTCCCCGCGCTGCTCGCCTGGGAGGAGTGGGGGCCGACCGCACCGGCCCCGGCGCCCCTGTGCCACGGTCACGGCGACGCCGTGACCGTGCCTCCGCTGCGACCCGGTTCCGGGCCCTCCCGGTGGCTGGTGGCGCCGGACACGCGGATGCCCTGGCTGCCCGGTCCGGACTGCCTGCTGTGGGCGTTCCTGCACGCCGCACGGGGTCCGGCCCCGGTATCGATTTTTGGTTCGGCGGATCCGGATGCTAATGTCTACGACGTCAGCAAGCGCCGCTAGCTCAGTTGGTTAGAGCAGCTGACTCTTAATCAGCGGGTCCGGGGTTCGAGTCCCTGGCGGCGCACAGACGGGAGAAGGCCCCCACTCATCGAGTGGGGGCCTTCTTCGTGTCCGGGCGTCCCGGGGCGGGCGCGGCGTCAGGTCGTGATCTTCACCGTGTACGCCCCCGACGGTGTCCGGTCCGCCACCTCGATGGTGATCCGCTCCCCCGGCACGGTGAAGGTCTCCCCCACCTCCAGCGGCGCGTCCGCCAGCGGCGGGTACACCGAGCGGTCCCAGCAGGCCTCCGTGCGCGGGTGGCCGTCCAGCACCTCGATGGGGCCGCCGCCCGAGGCCGCCTCGTTGTGGACCCGGTAGACCAGGACCCCCTCCGTGCAGGTGTCCCCGTCGTTGCCGGCGGAGCCGCGCGCCTCGACCGCGATGGCGCTGCCGGGGCCCGTACGGATCACCGCGAGGCGGGTGCCGCCCGTGGCTCCGGGCTGCAGGGGCTGCGAGAGCGGCTGGAGGGTGTGCAGGGAGGTGCCGGAGCGCACGCAGTCGACCTGGGAGGCGTCCAGCCAGCCCAGCTTCCACTTCTGCCATCCGAACAGGTCCGGGGCCATCCCGAACTGGCTGCCCATGACGTCCCAGTCGCCGACGTACGTGTCCCAGTCGCCCTTGCCGTCCGTCGGGCGGTGGTAGAGGTCGGGCAGGTCGAAGACGTGCCCGGTCTCGTGCGCCAGCACGTTGCGGTCGGGCGGGTGCCGCTCGAAGACGGTGACGATCCGCCTGAGGTCGGTGCCGTCGGCGCGCAGGGGGCGGTCGAAGTTGACGACCTTGGTGGCGTCGGAGTCCACGCCCGGGGCGTTGGGGTCGGCGACGAAGTACACGATGTCGTACCGGCTGAAGTCCACCGACGGGTCGGCGGCGGCCACCGCGTCCCGCAGGTAGGCGGCCCGGGCGTCCGGGGCCCAGTCGCGCTGTATCCCGTACGCGGTCGACGGGCGGGGCATCCGGACCCACTGCTGCTGCGGGTGCGGGACCAGCCGGAAGCGGCCGTAGGAGGCCCGCTCGAAGAAGTCGCTGGTCGCCGGGAAGTAGTCGGCGGCCAGTTCCCGGGGGGTGACGGCGGTCTGGTGGTCGGGGAAGGAGAGGAAGACCATCACCGCGTTGAGGGTGCGCACCGGCTTGGGGTAGGCCCGGTTCCAGGTGTCCAGGCCGAGGGAGTGGTGTGCGGCCGTGCGGGTCAGTGCGCAGGGCCCGCCGGTGGCGGGGCTCGCGGCCACGGCGGGTCCCGCGACGAGCGACATGGCGGCGAGCGCCGTCATCGAGGTGAGGATGGCCGCCGTACTTCGCAAGCGGGAGCGGTCCACTCCCCCGGGTGTCAGCTGTCGCGGCACATCGACCTCCGGTAGTGGATTCGTCCTGTTCCATCCACCTTGAGGCGATTGTCTTACTTATGCGCGGTTCCCCTGCCCCACACGAGTGAGCACTACGGCAAGCTGGTGACCTCCGGGGTTCACGCACATACTTACGGAACGTCACGACCGGTCACCCGGGATCAGACCTGGACCCGGTGCGCTCACGGGCGTGCGGAATCGGTCATCCACCGACGGCCGACGGGGCGTCAGAGACCGGCCGACGGGACGTCAGCACGGCGACGGCCCGTGCCCCACACGGCGACGCCGCTGGATAGGGCCTCCGGCAGCCTCTATGATCGGCACACTTTCCTGCACCGACACTCACGAACACTGCGGGAGCCAAGGGTGAACGGAAGCTCAGACGGAACCGGTTCGGCAGCCGACAGCATCCGATCGGCCCTTACGGAGCGTCACCCAGCAGTGCCGGCCGTGCCGGGCATGTCCGCGCCGTCGTCACGGCTCGCGGCCGCTGCCCCGGCCGGCGACACCGCCAGGGCCGACGCCGGCATCGGAACCGGCACCGGCACCGGCACCGACGTCAGGGCGGCCGGGGTGATCGGCAGTGCGGCGGCGGGCGAAGCCCGCGACTACCGGGCCGCCTTCGACGCGGCCCACCTCGCCATGGCCCTCGTCGGCCGCGGCGGCGACGTCATCGCCGCCAACCGGGCGCTGGCCGCCCTGCTGGGCAGCGAGCCGCACGAGCTCACCGGGCAGTGCGCCGCCGACCTGGTGGACCTGGCCGCCGAGGCCCGCACCTGGCAGGCCTACCAGGAGGTGCTGCGCGGACGGCAGGCCCGGCTGCGCTGCACCCGCCGCCTCAAACACCCCGACGGGCACTCGCTGTGGACCGAGGTCACCCTGGGCCCCGTGCCCGGCACGCCGGACGTCCTGCTGTCCGTCGCCGACATCAGCGACCGGCGCGACCTCCAGGCCCGGCTCCGCCACCTCCAGATGCACGACCCGGTGACCCGCCTGCCCAACCGGGCGCTCTTCTTCGAGCGGCTTTCGGCGGCCCTGGAGTCCTCCGCGTACGGCAGCGGCGGGACGGGCCGGATCGGCCTGTGCTACCTGGACCTCGACGGGTTCAAGGCCGTCAACGACACCCTGGGCCACCGGGTCGGAGACCGGCTGCTCACCGCCGTCGCGGCCCGGCTGACGCAGTGCGCCGACCAGTCCGGGTACGGGCGTTCGGGCGGGCACCTCGTGGCCCGGCTCGGCGGCGACGAGTTCGCGCTGCTGGTGGAGGACTCCACCGGCACCGAACAGCTCGCCGAGCTCGCGCGCAGCGTGCTGGCCGCCGTCCAGGAGCCCTTCGACCTGGCCGGGCAGCGGCTCTCGGTGTCCGCGTCGATCGGCGTGGTGGAGCGGGACGCGGCCGGGACCTCGGCGACGGGCCTGATGCAGGCGGCCGACACGACCCTGTACTGGGCGAAGGCCGACGGCAAGGCCCGCTGGACCCTCTTCGACCCCGAGCGCAACGCGCACCGGATGACCCGGCAGGCCCTGTCGAGCTCGCTGCGCCCGGCCGTGGAGGGCGGCGAGTTCGAGCTGGAGTACCAGCCGCTGGTGGACCTGGAGAGCGGGGTGGTGCGCGGGGTGGAGGCCCTGGTGCGCTGGAACCACCCGCAGTTCGGGACGTTGACGCCGAATCGGTTCATCGGGATCGCCGAGGAGGACGGGTCGATCGTGCAGCTGGGCCAGTGGGTGCTGCGTACGGCCTGCCGGCAGGCGCGGCGCTGGCAGATCGAGCAGCCCAGCGACTCCCCGGTGTTCGTGTCGGTGAACGTGGCCGTGCGCCAGGTGTGGGACTCGGACCTGGTGGGCGACGTCGCGGAGATCCTCGCCGAGACGGGGCTGGCCCCGCAGCTGCTCCAGCTGGAGCTGACGGAGTCCGCGGTGATGGGTTCGGCGGGGCGGCCCCTGCAGGCCCTCCAGGCGCTCAGCGACATGGGCGTGCGGATCGCGATCGACGACTTCGGCACCGGGTACTCGAACCTGGCCTACCTGTCGCGGCTGCCGGTGTCGGTGCTCAAGCTGGACGGGTCCTTCGTGCGCGGCTTCCGCTACGAGGAGGGCACGCATCCGAACCCGGCCGACGAGACGATCGTGGAGGCCCTGGTGCAGCTGGCGCACCGGCTGGGGCTGACGGTGACCGCCGAGTGCGTGGAGACCGCCGGCCAGGCGGCCCGGCTGCGGCGGGTGGGGTGCGACACCGGTCAGGGCTGGCTGTACTCGCGCGCGGTGGCCCCGGAGCGGATCGCCGAGATGATCAGCGCCCGTCCGGACGTCTCCGGGCTCTGAGGGGCGCCCCTCCCGGGCCGGTGGCGCCGGGCGCACGGCCGCCCCCGGCCCGGGAGGGGCGCGGGGGCGGCCGGCGCTCGGCGCCGGGTGGGGGGATCAGCAGGCGCCGAGGTCCTTCCAGACGCCCCATTCACCGGTGGTGCCGGGCACCTCGTTCTGCGTCCACCACTGGGCCTTCCACTTGTGGCCGTTGTACGCGACCTCGCTGCCGCCGGTGTAGACCTGGCCCGCGACGTACGCCGGGGTGCTGCCGCAGCCGGTGCCGGGCGGGGTGGTCGGGGGCGTCGTGGGCGGGGTGGTGGGCGGCGTCGTCGGCGGGGTGGTGGGGGGCGTGGTGGCGCCGCCGAGGGCGTCGTTGATCTGGTTCAGCAGGGTGGTCTTGTCGTCCAGGCCGAGCAGGGAGTACATCATCGCGCCGGCCAGGCCGCGGCTCTTGCCGTAGTCGACCCGGGCCTGGATGGACTTCTGGTTCAGGCCGGTGAAGAACTCGCCGTCCTTGTAGAAGTACGAGGCCTTGGCCTGGTCGTCCCAGAAGGTGGTGGCCGGGTTGTCGACGATGCCGCCGAGTTCCTTGTAGTTGGCGATGCCGGCCTGCTGGGAGGTGGGGCGGGCGCCCGAGGGGCCGGTGGCGGTCTGGGCGAGGCCGTTGGCGGTGCCGGCGGGGACGCCCTTCCAGCCGCGGTAGTAGAACTCGTAGCCCAGGGTCAGCTTGTTCGCGGGGAAGCCGCCCGCGATGCCGTAGGCCGGGTTGCCGTCGAGCCAGGAGTCGATGGCGTTCTTGATGCCGTACTTCTGGGTGCCGGGCGCGATCGGGTCGGTCGGGTCGGCGGGCGAGTCCAGCAGCGGGGACTGGTGGTAGGTCGGCCCGTCGCCGTCCCAGGCGCCGTGCATGTCGTACGTCATGATGTTCGCGTAGTCGAGGTACGAACCGATCTTGTCCGTCTCGATGTACTTGATCTTGTCCTGGCCGGCCGGGAGGGCCGCGGTCAGCAGGTACTTCTTGCCGCCGTTGGCCTGGCCGTAGGCGTCGAGCTGGTCGCGGAACTCCTTGAGCAGCAGGGTGAAGTTCTGCTTGTCCTCGGGGGCGTAGTGGTTGCCGAGGTGGCCGCCGGAGGAGCCCGGGTACTCCCAGTCGATGTCGATGCCGTCGAAGATGCCGGCCGCCGCGCCGGGGCCGCCGTAGCCGTCGGCCTTGGGGAGGTTGCCCTTGATGTACTGGTCGATGCAGGAGGACACGAACTTCTTGCGGGAGGCGTCGGTCTTCGCCGCGTCGCTGAAGTACTTGGAGTAGGTCCAGCCGCCGATCGATATGTTGATCTTCAGGTTGGGGTACTTCGCCTTCAGCTGCTTGAACTGGTTGAAGACGCCCACGATCGGCTGGTCCCACTTGTCGGCGACCCCGCTGACGCTGTCGGCCGCGCCGAAGGACTTGCTGTAGTCGGCGTACGAGTCGCCCGCCCCGTCACCGGCGTTGGGGTTGTTGTCGTCCCCGGCCGCCTTGTTCGCCTCGAAACAGGTGAGGTCGGTGGGGTGGATGTTGCCGAACGAGTAGTTGATGACGTCGAGCTTGCCCGCGATGCCCCGGGTGTCCAGGTGCTTGGGGTAGAACGCGTTGCCGTACACGCTCCACTGGTCGTAGTAGGCGATCCGCACGCCGCCGGCGGCGGTTCCGGAGGCGGTGGCCGTGGCGGCGGCCTGGGCGGTGCCGATTCCCGCGAAGGCGGCCAGTGCCCCGGCCGCCAGCGCGGCCGTGGCGGCGGCCGCGACGAGGGGTTTACGGATGTGCATGAACTGCCTCCGGGGGGTGGGGGGGGAGGGCATCAGCTTCGGGTGAGAGAAGTGATAGCGATCACGACACACCCCAGTCAATGGTTTGGACCAAATAAGGACTAGACCACTGAGCCGGTAAATCCCCTCGTCAGAGGCACGGGCGCACAGCAGGAACCGCCCGCCACCCCGGGTGACGAGCGGTTTAAGGATGCCTTAGGTCACGCTCCGGCAAGCTTTCGGCAACAAACCAGCCAAACCCCGTTCTCCTGCGTCCGGTTGGAATCGAGCCCGGAACTAGGCGGTCACGGGCATGCTGTACGCATCTGCGACGAGCTCGTACGAGCGCAGCCGGGCCGCCCCGCCGTGCGCGTTCGCGGTCAGCATCAGCTCGTCCGCGCCCGTCCGCTCCACCAGCGCGTCGAGGCCCGAGCGGACCTCGTCGGGGGTGCCGTGGACGATGTTCGCGAGCCAGCCGTCCACGAACTCCCGCTCCAGCGGCGAGAACGGGTACGCGGCCGCCTCCTCCGGCGTCGGGACCAGCCCGGGCCGGCCGCTGCGCAGCCGGAGCATCGACAGTGCGCCGGTGAGCACCTGCGCGCGGGCCTGTGCGCCGGTGTCGGCGGCGAGCGCCGACACCCCGATCAGGGCGTACGGGGCGTCCAGCACGGCCGAGGGCCGGAAGCTCTGCCGGTAGAGGTCCAGGGCGGGCAGGGTGCCGGCGGCGGAGAAGTGGTGGGCGTAGGCGAACGGCAGTCCGAGCTCCCCCGCCAGGCGGGCGCTGAAACCGGACGAGCCCAGGAGCCAGATCGGGGGCCGGGCGGCGGGCCCCTGCACCGGGCCGGGCACGGCGTGCACGCGGGCGTACGGGTGCCCGTCGGGGAAGTCGTCGTCGAGGAAGCGGGTCAGTTCCGCGAGCCGCCGGGGGAACTCGTCCGCCGCCTCGTCCAGCCGTCCGGGCCCGCGCAGCGCGGCGGCCGTGCGGGGGTCGGTGCCCGGCGCCCGGCCCAGCCCGAGGTCGACCCGGCCCGGGGCCAGGGCTTCGAGGGTGCCGAACTGCTCGGCGACGGCCAGCGGCGCGTGGTTGGGCAGCATGACCCCGCCCGAGCCGAGGCGGATGCGGGAGGTGTGCGCGGCGAGGTGGGCCAGGATCACCGCCGGGGAGGAGCTGGCGACCCCGGGCATGGAGTGGTGCTCGGCGACCCAGTGGCGGTGGTAGCCGCGGGACTCGGCGAGCCGGGATATCTCCACGCTGGTGCGCAGGGAGGCGCGGGCGGTGCTGCCGCTGCCGACGGTGACCAGGTCGAGGACGGACAGTGGCACCGGCGCCGAACCCCGGACGACCCCGCGGACGGGGCCGGCCGCGGCGGCTTCCGGCGCGGCGGGGGCGGTGGGTCCCGTGGCGTGGGGTCCCGTGGCGTGGGGTCCCGTGGCAGCGGCTCCCGTACCCTCGGGGGCCGTTGCCCCAGGGCCCGTGGCCTCGGTGTCGCTCATCGTCGTCGCTCCCGTTCCGTCCGGCTGGTACGCCCCGCCGGGCGCCCGTACGGAGAAGGGGAACGGGGAGCGGCCGCCGGGCATTCCCGGCAGACGGCACAGGTCCATGACCGTGGCATATGCCACGCGAATAGACCAGGCCAGAGGAGCTTGATTAAGCCATCAATCTCCTCAACAGACGCTCCACACGGGCTCCTTGATGGCTATCGTGGTAGAGCAAGCGGTAACAACCTGGTAGGGGGAAACCGTGGCGCTGAAGCCCGAGCCGACCGCGCCGTTCCACTCGGTGCAGTACGCCCTGCGCGTACTCGAAACGATCTCGCGGCACACCGGCGGTGTGACCGACGTACAGATCGCGCGTGAGACCGGCCTGCCCGCGGTCCATCTCACCCCGATGCTGCTCATGCTGCGCCGGGAAGGGTACGTGCTCCAGGTCTCCGACGGCGCCTACGCCATAGGGGACTCCCTCGTCCTGCTCGGGTCCGGGTCCGACCGCCAGCAAGCCCTCCAGGAGAAGCTCCAGGACACCCTGGACCGGCTGCGCGACTCGGTGGGCGTGGCCGTCTACATCAGCCGCTACGTGGACGGCGAGGTCCGGATCACCCAGTTCGCGGACAGTCCGCGCACCCCCAAGGTGCACGAGTGGGTCGACTTCCGCTCGGCGGCGCACGCCAGCGCGGTCGGCAAGTGCCTGCTCACCCAGCTCGACCAGAACGGGCGGCGCGACCACCTGTCCCGGCACAAGATCGCCCGGCTGACGTCGAAGACGATCGTGAACGAGCGGATCCTGTTCTCGAAGCTGGACAGCCAGCCGGCCACCGTGCCCGTGCTGGACCTCCAGGAGTACGCCGTGGGCACGGTCTGCGCGGCGGTGCCGATCACGGCCGGGGCGGCCGTGGGCTGCCTGGCCCTGTCCATGCCCGTCGAGCACGCGCACCGGCTGCGCGCCGCCGCCGACGAGCTGAACCGGAAGGCCGCGCCACTGCTGCTGTCGCTCACGCTCTGAGGGACGGGCGGACGGGGGCGGGGAGGGCGTGGCGTGGGGTGCTGCGCGCTGTGGGTTGCGTGACCCGGGGGCCTGCCACCCCGGTTCGGAAAGCACTTCGGGCGGTTCCCGGTGAACCGGAAACCGCCCGAAGATCAGGTGCGCCGCCAGGGACTCGAACCCCGGACCCGCTGATTAAGAGTCAGCTGCTCTAACCAACTGAGCTAGCGGCGCTTGCTGACAGAGAAAATACTACCTGGTCCCGAGGGGTGCTCCAAACCAGATCCGCGCGGTCACCAGGAGAGGGCCGCGATCTCGGTCCCGTCGGGGGTGCGGACCCGGACGGTGCCGGTGTCCCCGTAGACCTCGTGGCGCCAGTCCGCGAAGACCTGCGCGACCCGGCGGGCGTCCTCGCCGAGGCCCTTGCCGACGGAGCCGGTGGTGAAGACGACCCGGGCCTCGGAGGTCCCGCCCGTCTTGCGGACCCGGACCTCCTTGAGGCTGCCGGGCGGCATGAGCGAGTCGGCGCGGGTGCGGTGGCGGGCGTAGTAGGCGCCGAGGTCGCCGGTCATGTCGTACCAGCCGTCCACCACCGGGCAGGGGCGGGCGGAGCCGGCGGGCGCCGCGCCACCGCCGTCGGTGGGCGGGCCGGGGGTGCCGGGGTCCTGGTCGGTGGGGGGCTGAGGGGTGCCCGTGTCCTCGTCGGTGGGCGGGCCGGGGGTGCCCGTGTCCTCGTCGGTGGGGGGCTGGGGGGTGCCCGGGTCCTCGTCGGTGGGGGGCTCGGGGGCCGTGGCGGTGCGGTCCTCCGTCGGGAGGTCCGCGACGGCCGGGCCGCAGGTCGTGGCGGCCGGGAGCGGGCCGGGCGGCGGGGCCGCCCGGCCCGTCACGTGCGTCCCGCAGGCCGCCAGGGCCAGGCTGAGGACCAGGGCCGCCGCGGCCGCCCAGGCCTTCGCGGCCGACGGCGTGACGGGTGGTGTGGCGGGTGGCGTTGCGGGTGGTGTGGCGGGTGGTGTGGTCGTCATGGGAACCCCCCTCCCCAGGGAAGAGGGCCGCGCGGCGCCTCCGGTTCCGTTCAGCGCTCCAGCAGGTCCCGGCGCCCCTGGTCCTCGTACGTCGAGAGCAGCGCCTCCAGGGCCGGCCCGTCGAGCGGGCGGTAGACGCCGGCGACTCGGTGCCAGACGGGTTCGGGGCACAGGAACCCGGCCCGGCGCAGGCCGGCCCGGTGGACCTTGTTCGTCGCCGTGACGGGCATCGCGTCGAGGATCCGCACGTAGCGCGGGGCCATCTTCGTCCCCAGGTCCGGCTGGGCGGCGAGGAACGCGGCGAAGGCCCCCGGGTCGAAGGACGCGCCCTCGCGCAGGGCCACGGCGGCCATCACCTGGTCCCCCGCCACCTCGTCCGGGACCGCGTACACGGCGACGGCCGTCGCGGCCTCCCAGCGGGCCAGGATGTTCTCGATCATCGCGGCGGCCAGGTTCTCGCTGTCGACGCGCAGCCGGTCGTCCGCGCGGCCCGCGAAGTAGAGGAAGCCGTCGGGGTCCCGGAAGAACAGGTCGCCCGTCCAGTACCAGCCTCCCCCGGGCTCCGTCCGGGGGTGCGCCGAGCGGGTGCGGGCGGCCTCGGCCTCGGGGTTGCGCCAGTAGCCCTCGAAGTGGCTGCGGCCGCGGTTGACCAGCTCGCCTATGGCCTCGTCGCCGTTGCGCAGGCGGCCGCGCGCGTCCAGGAGGGCCGGGGGGCATTCGCGGCCCGTCTCCGGATCGACGACGGCCAGGTCGTCGCCCGCGCCGGCCCGGCCGAGGGCGCCCGGCGGGGTGTCGGGGGTGTTCCCCCCGCTACCGCCGGGAGGTGCCCCCAGGATCGAGGCGCCGCCCTCGGTGGCCCCGTACCCCTCGACCAGCCGGACCCCGAACCGCTCGGCGAAGCGGGCCGCGTCCACGGCCCCGGCCTCGGTGCCGAAGCCGAGGCGCAGGGTGTGCTCGCGGTCGTCGGGGCGCGGGTCGGTGGCGAGGAGGTACTGGACGGCACGGCCGACGTAGGTGAAATAGGTGGCCCCGTAGCCGCGCACGTCGTCCAGGAACGCGGAGGCGGAGAAGCGGCGGCGCAGGGCGACGGGGGCGCCGGCGACGACGGCGGGCAGCCAGCAGGCCATGACGGCGTTGCCGTGGAAGAGGGGCATGCAGACGTAGTGGACGTCGTCGGGGGTGACGCGGAACCGGCGGGCGAGGGAGTGGCCCGCGGCGGCGAGGCGGCCCTGGCTGCAGATGGCGGCCTTGGGGGCGCCGGTGGAGCCGGAGGTGAAGTAGAGGAGCAGCCGGCTGTCGGGGCGGGGGCCGCCGGGGCGGACGTGGGCCTCGCCGGGCTTGGCGGCGGCGTAGGGGGCGAGCAGGGCCTCGTACTCCTCGGTGCCGGTGACGAGGATCCGTACGCCGGGCAGGTCGAGGCCGCGCAGGAGCGGGAGGTGGGCGGGCTCGGTGACGAGGAGGCGGCAGTCGGTGTGGAGGATGTCGCGGGCCAGCTCGGGGCCGCGGCGGGTGGGGTTGATCCCGGCGACGGCGGCCCCGGCGAGGGCCGCCGCGCCGAGCCAGAAGGGGAACTCGGGGGTGTTGTCGAGCAGCACCCCCACGTGCGGCTCCGCCCCCGGCGGCAGGAGGTCGGTGAGGAGCGCGGCGCGGGCGGCCGCCTCCTGGGCGGTGCGGTGGCGGGTGAGGACGGTGGCCGGCGTCCGGGTGGCCCCGGGGCCGGCCTCCGCGCCGTACTTCAGCCCGGGCCGGTGGTCGCCCCACTGGCGCGCGATGAGCTCCGCGACGGTTCCGGGGGCGGGTGCGGGGTCGGGTTCGGGGTCGGGGTCGGGTTCGGGGTCGGGGTCGGGGTCGGTGATGGTGGTCGTCGTCGTCCGCATGCCGCCGGAGGGTAACTGACGTTGCGTCAGAACTGAACGTCGGAGCAGGCGTAGAAGGCCATCGCGGTGTCGTTGACGGTCCAGACGGCGAGGATCATGTGCCGGCCGGTCTTGCCGCTGGGCATGGCGCCGTGGTGGATGGTGGTCATGTCCGGGCGGGCGCCGTTGTAGGGGACGACGAGGAAGGGCTGGGAGTCGAGGGAGGCGCGGGTGAGGGGCTTGGTGGGGTCCCAGCCGTTCTTGGTGACGTAGTACTTGAAGTCGGTGGTGGAGTGGTTGGCGGTGAACTGCCAGCGGAAGTCGAAGCTCTGGCCGGAGGCCACGCGGGTCGCGGGCCAGGTTCCGCCGCGGGGGTCGTCGAGCTGGGCGAACTCGCTGTGGCCGCCGGAACAGATCTGGCCGTCGGCGGGGCCGGCCGCCGGGAAGCCCTTGTAGCCCTCGACGCTCTGCGGCTCCCACTGGATGGGGCCGCAGTCGGGGACGGTCTTGTTGGCGCAGAGCTTCTGGCGGCTGATGGGGGTGTCGGTGTAGCCGTGGCCGCTGGCGGCGGGGGCGGTGATCAGGGTCGCGCCGGCGAGGAGGACGGCGCCGAGCGCGGTGGCGCCGGCGGCGCGGCCGGGTATTCCGGGTATGCGGAAGGGACGCATGTTGCTGCTCCTTGGGTGTGGGGGGAGAGCCTGGCGGGGCTCGTGTGCGCGGTGGTGCGGCTGCCCCGTGTGCGTAGTCGTGCGGCTGCCGGTGCGCGCGCTCTTGTGCGTGCTCGTGTGCGTGCGCTCGTGTGCGTGCGCTCGTGTGCGTGCGCTCGTGTGCGTGCGTGCGCTTGCGTGGGGGCGGGCGCGGGGCTGGGGTGCGGGTACGGGGGCGGGCCACGGGTGGGGAGAGCTAGGTCTAGACCAAGTCCCACAGTATTGACGGCAGTTGGCCCTGTCCATCCCCATGCGAAAACGGGTGGTCCGGTCATTACCGGCCACCCGTTCTCCCTTTGAGCGCTGTTGAGCGCGGTTGTGGCGGTTATTGATCGGACCTGCCGGTGTAGAAGGCGACGGTGAGGTCCTTCACGAGCGCCTTGCGCTCGTAGTCGTCCAGCTCGACGATCCCGCGCGAGGTGAGCCGGTGCACCGTGTCGTCCACGGCGTCCACGACGGCGGTGAGGACGGTGTCACGGTGCTTGGCGTCGATCGCCGCGATCCGGCGGCGGCGCATCGCCTCGGCCACCTCCGGGGCGTACTCGATGCGGGTGGGCTGCGCGGAGAACACCTCGATGCCGATCGCCTCGGTCTCGGCGGCGAGGGTCCGGGTCAGCGCCTCGCCGACGGCCTCGGCGTCGCGCAGGGTCGGGGCGTCGTCGTGGAAGGCGTCGGCCGGGAGCCGGGACAGGACGCGGGCCGTGGCCGACTCGACCTGCTCGGCGAGGTAGTCGATGTGGTCCTCGACGGCGAGGGTGGCCCGGGCGGTGTCCCGGACCTGCCAGACGACCTGGACGACCACCTGGAGGGCAAGGCCGCCGGAGTCGACGGCGGGCATGGGCTCGCTGCGCCAGTGCCGCAGCCGCACGTCCACGCGGCGGCGCAGCAGCAGGGGGCTGATCCAGGTCAGGCCGGTACGGCGGACGGTGCCGCGGTAGCTGCCGAAGAGGGTGAGCACCCAGGCGTGGCCGGCCCTGGCGCGGCCGAGGCCGCCGAGGGCGAGGAGGGTGACGACGCCGAGGAAGGCGAGCGGGGGCCAGTGGGTGGCGCGGAGCCCGTGGTAGGGGCGGGGCGGCACCCCGAAGGCGGCGACGAGGGCGGCGGGGACGACCCCGGCGCGCCACAGCACGGCCGCGCAGCCGGTGAGGGCGAGGGCGCCGACGACGACGGCGATCCACCCGGGCAGCACGGGCCCCCGGTGCTCGCGCAACCGCTCGTCCCCACGGGGCACCCGCCGCCCGGCCGTCGCCGCACGCTCGGCGGGGCGGGGGGTGAGGGCGGCGGTGGTCTTGGCCCCGGCCATGGTGGTGGTCGTGGTCGTCGCCCCGGTCTTGGTCGCGGTCCCGTTCGCGGTCCCGGCCGTGGTCCCGGGCCGGGTCGTGGTCGCGGTTTCGGGGGTCATGGGCTGGGCCCGGAAGGGCAGATGGACCGGAACCTCGATAACGGCGGCCCCGCGCACGGGCGCGCGTCGTGCGAGGGGGCCTGCGGCGGTCTCCCCCCGTGCCCCTTCCCGTCCTCCCTCGATCCCCCGCGCGACGGCCTGCGCGACGACCTCGGCCACCCCGGGCCCGGGCACCCCGGCCCCTTGCGGATGCGGGATCCCTGCGGGGTGCTGGGGCGCGGTGGGGGCCTCGGGCACGGGGGGCGTCGGCTCGGCCGGGGGCTGCGGGGCCGGGTGAGGGGCGTGGCCGTCCCCGGCGCTGCCAGCAGTGGCGGCGTCCGGACCTTGGGGCTCTGCCCGGGTGGCGTGGCCCTGCGGGCCCGTGCGGGCCGGGGCGATCGCGGGCTCCTGCTCCGCGCGGGCGGCGTGGGGCTGCGGGGCGGTGCGGGCGGCGGGCGTGACCCGGGGCTGCCGCTCCGTGCGGGCGGTGGCGGGACGGGGCTCCGTCCGGGTGGTGGCGGGCTGGAAGTCGGGGCGGGCGGTGGTGGGTTGCGGCTCGGCGTGGGGAGCGGGCACGGCCGGGCGCGGTGGCTCCGCGCGCAGGGCGTGGGGGTGCGGCTCGGTGCGCGGGGCCGGAGCGGTCGGGTGCTCCGGCTCTCCGGCACCCGCGCGGGCCGGGACCCTCAGCCTCTCGTCGACGGCATCCTCCGGCGCGTGTAGGGCGGTTCGGGTCCCGGCGGGCGACTCCGTGGGGCGCCCGGCCGCGGCTACCGCCGGCGGTGCAGGCGTCCGGGCAGCGGTAGTCGACTCCGACGCAGGGTCGGCCGTCCGGGCCGGGGTGGGGGTGGTCGTGGGTTCGCGGGCGGGGTCGGTGTCGGCTGGGTGACCAGTCCGGGGGGAGGTCACGGGGGCCTCGTAACCGGCGCGGGACGAGGGCAGATGGTTCTCCTGACCCGCCGAGGTCACAGGAGCCTCCTGACCGGCCCGGGCCGAGGTCACGGGGTCCTCCTGACCCACGCGGAAGGACGACAAACGGGCCTCCTGACCGGCCCGGGCCGAGGACACAGAAGCCTCCTCACCGGTCCGGGGTGAAGTCACGGGGCCCTCCTGACCCACACGGGAAGACGACAAACGGGCCTCCTGACCAGCCCGGGGCGAGGACACAGGAATCTCCTGACCAGCCCCGGGCGGGGGCTCGGGGCCCTCGTGGCCCGCACGGGAAGAGGACAGAGGAGCCTGCTGACCGAGCCGGGACACAGAGGCTTCCTCACCGGCTCGCGGCGAGGTCGCAGGAGCCTCCTGACCAGGTTGCGGCGAGGTCACGGGGGCGACGTGACCCGTGCGGGATGAGGCCGCTGAGGCCTCGGGGCGGGTTCCGAGAACCGGGTCGGGCGCCTGGTCGGGCGTCGTGCCGGCCCGTGCGGGCGCCATCGCCCCGGCCCGGGCCGGGTGGGGTCCCTCCCCTGCCGGGGCCGGAGCCTGCGGACGTGTCGGGTCTCCGGCCTCCCCGAGGTGGGACGGAAGTTCCGCACTCCGGCCCGCGTGGGCCACCGGGTCCGTCGCGGCGGGGTGTCCGGGGGCGGACTCCCGAGGCGCCGTACCCCTGGGCGAAGACGACGCGGCGGAAGTGCGCGCCGAAGGCGCGGGCTCCCCGACAGCGGGCCGGGCCGGAGCCTCGGACGCAGCCAGACCGGTCGAGGGCTCCGCGGTGACGGGGGCCGCCGGGCCACCGGCCGGGTGCGCCACCTGGACCGGCAGGTCCGCACCGGCAGGGTGCCTGGCAGCCGTCGACCCCGACAAGGACTCCGAGGCGGCCGCCACGGCCGGCCCGGCCGGGTGCGCGGCCGCAGCGGCGGACACGGCGGGCTGAGGCTCCGAGCGGGGCGTCAGGGCCGGGGCGGCGGGGCCGGAGGTGAAGCGGGTGGCTCCCGTCGGGCGCTCTGCCGTGCCCCTGGCCGACGCCACCGGCCGCGGGCCGGAGTCTCCGGTACGGGTCTCGGCGACAGGTCCGGCGGTACGGCGCGGTGCCTGCCGGGCTGCGTCGCCGACCCGGACCACCCGCGTCGGGTCCGGAGCCCAGGTCGGCGCAACGACACGAGGCCGTGGGGTGTCGGCCTGCGGGGCGGAGGGGCCTCCGGCAGGGGCAGTGAGCGGCGACGCGGACCGGGCGGCGGCCGGTACCGCCCCGTCCGGCGCGGTACCGGCCGGCCGGGACGCCGTCGGCAACGCACCGGCCGACACCGGCTGATGGGGCGTGGCGGCCGGGGCTGTCGTCGTCCTGTCCAGGCGGGCGACTCCGGCCCGTGGGGTGGCTGCGGCCTCAGCCGAAGGCGCCACGTCCA
This sequence comes from Streptomyces sp. 3211.6, assembly GCF_003634815.1. Classification (NCBI taxonomy): domain Bacteria; kingdom Bacillati; phylum Actinomycetota; class Actinomycetes; order Kitasatosporales; family Streptomycetaceae; genus Streptomyces; species Streptomyces sp. 3211.6. The sequence continues at coordinate 3,118,628 of NZ_RBXC01000001.1, forward strand.
CGGATGCGGCCTGAGCGGACGCCACCCCGCGCGCCGCCTGCCACTCGGGGCTCGGCTCGGGCGCACGCGGCGGGGCAGCCGCAGCCGTCGATGTCTCCGGGGCAGCTACGGGGCGGAGCACAGGGGGCAACTCACCGTCGCCGGGCGGCCCGGAGGCAACGCCCGGCGCCCCGGCCGGAGCAAACAGCCCGCCAGACCTGGCCGAAGCCATGGCCCCGGCCCGGGACACCGACGGAAGCTCACCGGCCCGCCCGGCGGCAACGCCCTCCACCTCGGCCCGGATCGCCTCCCCGGGCCGGGCCACCGACGCCAGCTCGCCGTCACGGGCCCGCCCGACGGAAACCCCCGCCACGTCGGCCGGAGCAGAAAACCCGCCGGACCCGGACGAGGCCATGGCCCCGGACCGGGACGCCGCCGGAAGCTCACCGGGCCGCCCGGCGGCCACGCCCTCCGCCTCGGCCCGGACCGCAGCCCCGGGACGGGCCACCGGCGGCAGCTCGCCGTCTCGGGCTCGCCCGGCGGCGACCCCCGCTGCGCCGGACCCGGCCGGAGCCATGGCCCCGGGCAGGGGCACCGCCGGAAGCTCTCCGGGCCGCCCGGCGGCCACGCCCTCCGCCTCGGCCGGGATCGCCGCCCCGGGACGGGACGCCGGCGGCGGATCGTCGTGACGGGGCCGCGCGGTGGCGGTCGGTGTCGGCAGCGGTCCGGGCGGTGTCGCGTGGTGGGGGGTGGTGGCGGAGGGTGGGGCGGGGTGGAAGGTGCCCGTCGTGGACGTGGTGCGGGTGGGGTACATCGTTGCCTCCGTCATGCGAACAGCCGGCGCCAGGTTTCCGGGCCCGGGTAGCCGTCGGCCATGGCGCCGCGCCAGCCCTGCGCGCGCTGGAAGGCCTCGACGTTGCGGCGGTCTGCCTCGGTCCAGGTCTGGCCCGGGCCGGCCGTGTAGTACTTGCCGAAGCCCTTCCTCACCAACTGCCGCCCCATCGCGACGATCGCCAGGTGGGACTGGCCCGGGCGGAAGGCCCTAGGGCCGGGGTAGGCCGGGACCCCGGCCGGGCCCGGGCGGGGGGCCGGCGGGGGCGGCGGGGGCGTCGTACGGCCCGTCGGCACGATGTCCGCGCCCTGGTGCTGGACCAGCAGCCGCCAGGTGTCCGGGCCCGGGATGCCGTCCGCGTCGGCGCCCGTCCAGCCCTGCGCCAGCTGGAACGCCTCCGTGGCCTGCCGGTCGGCCTCGCTCCACTTGGTGCTCGGCCCGTTGGGGTAGAACCGCAGGGCGCCGCGGTCGATCAGCATCCGCCCCAGCTCGGCGACGTACTTGTTGTCGGCGCCGGGGCCGAACTTGGACGCTCCGGGGAAGGTGACCGTGGGCTGCTGCGCGGGCGGCACCGAGTCGCCCGGGAGGATCCCGCCGGTCACCCCGTTGAACCGGTACGGGACGTACTTGGCCGCGTTGTTCCAGTACCCGTACGGCGTGGCCAGCCGCCGTGTGACCGGCGGGGTCTGCTCGTAGGCGATGTAGTGCGTGTGCGTCTCGTCGACCCAGCCGCCGAACAGGACCACGTGCGAGCCCTTGTTGGGGTCCGCCGGGTTGTGGAAGAGGAGCATGTCGCCGGGCAGGAGCTCTTCCTTCGTGATCTTCGTGGCGAAGGTGTCGAGGCTGCCGGTCCACTCGTTCGTACCGAGGTTCCAGGCCATGGAGACGTATCCCGAGCAGTCCTGCCGGTATCCGTCCGTCCAGTACTCGGACATGCTGTACGGGACCTGCGCCTCCAGCCACAGCTTCGCCCGGTTGATGATCGTGGCTCGGTCGATGCGCCGCGCGAGGGACGGCGCGCCCGGCCGTGCCGGCCCGGAGGCCGGGGGGCGCGGGCGGCCGTGCAGCGGGGCCCGGCCGCCCTGCGGGCTGCCCGGCGTGTCCCGGGCCGACGGACCGGGACCGGCCTCATGGGCAGGGGCGGCCTCGTGGGCGGGACCGGCCTCGCGGGCGGAGGCGGCCGCGCGGGTGGCGGGGTCGGCCGCGCGCGTGGTGGGGGCCTGCTGCGGGGTGTCGGCCGAGTGCAGGGTGGGGGCCTGGTGGGGGGTGCCGGCCGAGTCCCGGGTACCGCCCGCGTGCGGGGCAGCGGCCTCGTGCGGCGCAGCAGCCGCTTGCGGGTCAGCGGCCTCGTGCCGGGTGTCGGCCGGGTTCGCCCGCCCGCCCGCGTGCGCGGGGCCGGCCGAGGGCGCCGGGGTCGCCGCGCGCGCCAGGGGCGGTAGCGGGTCCGTGGGGCGGGGGGGCGGCGGGGTGGCGTGGTGGGCGGCCGCCTGGCCGCCGCCGCCCAGGACCACCCCGGCCGCCGTGGCCAGCACCAGCGCACGGCGGGCTCCGCGTACGGCCGGCAGCCCGGCGTCGCGCAGCGCTATGGCCCGCCCGCGGGCGAGGGCCCTGCGGCGCTGGGCGCAGCCGGGGCAGGCGCAGTCGCCGGCGGGCTCGTACTCCTCGAAGACAGGCATCGGCATCTGCACATGCACCGGAGGCTGCGTCGTCATGCGGTTCCGTCCACTCCCCTGATCGGTCCTGATCAGTCCTGAGGGGTCCCCTGATCAGGGCCGATCGCTCCTGTTCGTCGTCGGTCCGGGCCGCAGCCGTACCCGACGGAGCGTCAGATGCGGTTCGGCCCAGACATATCGTGCACGAAAAACCCCTCAAACATGGGTTAATCGGACAACGCGGGCGCGGCTGGTCACGAGCACCCCCACCAGTGGGGTAGAGTTTTCCCTGTCAGCAAGCGCCGCTAGCTCAGTTGGTTAGAGCAGCTGACTCTTAATCAGCGGGTCCGGGGTTCGAGTCCCTGGCGGCGCACAGACAAGGGGAAGCCCCTCGTAGCGAAAGCTACGAGGGGCTTCTTCGTTCTGCCGGAAGCCAGGGGCCGGCCGCCTCTACGCCGCCGCCCCCGGCCTGGTCCCCGCACCCGTCAGGTACGCCGAGACCACCACGTTCGCCGAGTACTGTCCGGCCGCCTTGTCGTAGGTCCCGCCGCAGGTCACCAGCCTCAGCTCGGCGCGGCCCGGGACCCGCGGCCCGTACGCCTTGGCGGGGTCGAAGCCCGCGCGCTCGTAGACCCGTACGTCCTCGACGGTGAACTCGGCGACCGTCCCGTCCGCCCGCGCCACCCGGACCTTCTCCCCCGGCTTGACCGAGCCCAGGCCGAAGAACACGGCCGGCTTGGCCTTCGTGTCCACGTGCCCCACCATCAGCGCCGCCCCCACCGCACCCGGTGCGGGGCCCGCGCCCCACCAGCCCACCGTGCCGGGCAGCTCGTACGGCGGCGGCTCGATCGCCCCCTGCCGGTCCAGGCCCCGCGCGATCACCGGCGCCTGCACCCCCAGCGACGGTACGTCGACCCGCGCGGGCATCGCCGCCGTCAGGGGGGCCCGCGCCGCCGGGAGGCCCGGGCCCGCCTGGCCGCCGGGCCGCCCGGAGAGCGGGCCCGCCGGCACCCCCGTGATCTCCTTGCCCCACAGCCAGAGCCCGAGCACCAGCACCGACCAGGCCGTGAAGGTCAGCAGCCGGCCGCCGGCCAGGGGGCGGGGCCCGCTCATCCGTCGTTGCGGCGGCGGCGCAGGGTCAGGGCGCGCCCGGCGACCACCAGCGTGGCGGCGGCGGCCAGGACCGCGCCGACCACGGTCTGCGACAGGCCGGGCCCGTCACCGTGGTGGCTCTTCTTCGCGGCGGAGGCGGAAGCCAGCCGGGTGGTCTCGGCGACCTGGGCGGCCATCGCGCCGCCGCCCGCGTGGACCGGCCAGACCGGCGAGTGGTGGGGGTCGGGGCGGTGGTCGCGGCGGACCTCCAGCGAACCGCGAAGGCCCTCGTCGCGGCCCTCGCACTTGACCCGGACCTCGTGCCACCCCGGGTCGGCGTGCCGGCGGATCTCGGCCTCGCCGAAGAGGGTGCGGGGGTCCTCGTGGCCCTTGTGCAGCCGGACCTCCCCCTCGAAGACGGGGGAACGGGCCACCGCCCAGTCACCCTCACAGGCGCGCACGCGGACCTTGACCCGGTCGCCGGGCTCGGCCGGGTTCGGTTCGACGGAGACACCGCCGCGGTCCCCGTCGTATCCGAGGGCGGCGGGGGCGGTCACGGCGGTGCAGGCCGCCAGGGTCACGGCCACCGCTGCGGCACGGAGAGCGATCAGAGAACTTCGCATGGTGAACCTCCTCACAAGGAGATTCACGCGCGGCGCGCCGCTCCGCATCCGGAGCGGCGCTCTCTTGGCCCGTACGTGTCAGCCGTATGCGCCAACGCGGCAGCCGCGGCGCCCTCCGCGACTACACCAGGTCGACGAGATCCGCGATGGAGTCCACCGTCCGGGTCGGACGGTAGGGGAACTTCTCGGTGTCCTCGACCGTGGTCAGCCCGGTCAGCACGAGGAAGGTCTGCATGCCCGCCTCCAGGCCGGCCAGTACGTCGGTGTCCATCCGGTCGCCGATCATCGCGCTGGTCTCGGAGTGGGCGCCGATGGCGTTGAGGCCCGTACGCATCATCAGCGGGTTGGGCTTGCCGGCGAAGTACGGCTTCTTGCCGGTCGCCTTGGTGATCAGCGCGGCGACCGCGCCCGTGGCCGGGAGCGGGCCCTCGGTGGAGGGGCCGGTCTCGTCGGGGTTGGTGCAGATGAAGCGGGCGCCGTCGTTGATCAGCCGGACGGCCTTGGTCATGGCCTCGAAGCTGTAGGTGCGCGTCTCGCCGAGCACGACGTAGTCGGGCTGGTGGTCGGTGAGGATGTAGCCGATGTCGTGCAGGGCGGTGGTCAGCCCCGCCTCGCCGATGACGTACGCCGTGCCGCCCGGGCGCTGGTCGTCGAGGAACTTCGCGGTGGCGAGCGCCGAGGTCCAGATGTTGTCCACGGGCACGTCCAGGCCCATGCGGCTGAGCCGGGCCTGGAGGTCGCGCGGGGTGTAGATGGAGTTGTTGGTGAGGACCAGGAAGGGCTTGCCGGACTCGCGCAGCCGCTTGATGAAGGCATCGGCGCCGGGGATCGGCGTGCCCTCGTGGATGAGGACGCCGTCCATGTCGGTGAGCCAGGATTCGATCGGCTTGCGCTCTGCCACGGATTTCTCTCCGCTCTTCGATGGCCGCTGACCTGTGGGTCTGTGGTCTGTACCACCCACCCTAGCGGGCGCGGGCCGTGGGCGCCGGGGGCGTCCACGGCCCGGACGGCCTAGCGGAGGCGGACGTCGTCGACGGTCCAGTACCAGTTGTTGTCGCCGCTGTAGCGGAAGCGGACCTGGACGTCGGTGGCGCCCGCCGGGATCGGCAGCGGCAGGGACTCGGACGCGGCCACGGCGTCGGCGGTGTACGTCTTCACCACGACCGGGGCGGCGCCGTCGTACGAGACGAGGACCTGAGCGGTCTGGCCGGCCTCGTGGCGGTAGTGCGTCCGGAAGTCCAGGGTGCGCGTGGTGCCGCCGGTGACCGCCCACTTGGGGGTGATCAGGGTGGAGTCGAAGGTGCCCGTGTGGGTCTTGTCGTCCCACTCGTCGGAGTCGGCGACGGCGAACACGTCACGGGAGCGGACGCCCAGCTCGCGCCACTGGTCGCGCTGCGCCTGGCTCCAGAACTCGTCGGTGGAGAAGGCCCATCCGGCCCACTCGGTGACGCCGCCCGTGCCCATCCTGGAGTTGTCCACGGACCAGCCGGCGGGCGGAGTGTGCGTGAAGCCCTTCGTCCCGGCCGGGATGCCGGTCTCGTCCACGCGGGCCCGGAGGGCGGGGCGCAGGGTGTCGAAGGGGTCGTTGTCGGGGCTGTCGAGGGGGACGCCGTCGAGCCCTGTGGTGGGGACGCCGACCTGGGCGAGGGCGGTGGCGGCGACGTCGACGAGCTTGACGTCGTCGCGGACCGAACCGGCGGGGATCCCGGCGCCCTTGGCGATGACGAAGGTGCCGCGCTCCTGGATGGTGGAGCCGCCGTGGCCGCCGGCGTCGGTGTGGCCGTGGTCGGTGGTGACCAGGATCTTCCAGTTCTCCTGGGCGTAGGCGGGGCGGGCCTTGACGGCGGTGAGGAGCTGACCGACGAGGGTGTCGACGCGGCCGATGGCGTCGAGGTACTGCCGGCTGGCGGCGCCGTAGGAGTGGCCGGCGGAGTCGACCTGGCCGAAGTAGACGAAGGAGGCGTCGGGGTTGCCGTCGCGCAGCTCGGCGGAGGCGGCCGTGGCGATCTTCGGGTCCTCGTTGCCGTAGCCGTCGCGGTCTCCCGTGAGGGAGAGGCGCTTGTCGGCCTTGGCGGAGAAGACGGGGCCGTTCTGGTCGGTGGAGGTGAGGGGCTCCCAGTCGGCGGCCGCATAGGTGTTGAGGGCCGGGTTGGCGTTCTCGGCGCGGGTGAGGAAGTCCGGGTGGGCGGTGAAGTTCTTGCCGGTGAAGGAGTTGTCCTTCACCCCGTGCTGGTCGGGCCAGACGCCGGTGGCGATGGTGGACCAGCCGGGGCCGGAGGAGGTGGCGGCCATGGGGCTCGCGTAGAGGGTGCTGCGGGCGGTGAGGCCTTCGGCCATCAGGCCTTTGAGGTGGGGGGCGTTGGCGGCCTTGACGCGGTCGAGGACCACGCCGTCGAGGCCGATGACGAGGACCTTGCCGACGGAGCCGGCGGTGGTGGCGGTGGTGGCGGTGGTGGCGGTGGCGGGCTTGGCCGCGGCCGCCTTGGCCGCCGCTTCGGCCGCGGCCCTGGGGTCGCCGGGGGCGGCGGTGGCCGGGGTGGTGAGGCCGAGGGCGGTGGCGATGAGCGCCGTGGCGGTGGCGGTCACGGCGAGGGTGCGTCCGCGCAGGTCAGGGGACACGTACTCCTCCAGGAGCAAGTGGGTGTGGGCCGGGTGTGCGCGTGCGGGCGCCGCGGGCGCAGGGACGGGCGCGCATGCGGCGGGTCCGGACCGAGGTGCGGTTTCGGTCCAGACCCGTTATCCGTTCGATATGGTTCCCGGTGGGGGTGGCCGGGAGGTGAAGGCTCAGCTGCCGGTCGCGGACTTCCAGGCGTCGACGTAGCCCGTGAGGTTCTTGTCGATGTCGGTCCAGTCCGGCTCGAACACCTCGACGCCGGTCATCAGCTGGGTGAGCTCGATGGCGTTGGCGTCGGTGGGCTTGACGTCCGTACGGGCCGGGAAGCCGCCGCCGACCTCGCTGACCAGCTTCTGGGCGTCCTCGCTGAGCAGGTAGTCGAGGAGCTTCTTGCCGTTCTCGGTGTGCGGGGCCTTGGCGACCAGCCCGGCCGCGTACGGGAGGGCGAAGGTGGTGGGCTTGCCGCCGTCCTTGGCGGGGAACCAGATGCCGAGGTTGGGCATGGACTTGGACTGGGCGAAGTTCATCTGGACGTCGCCGTTGGCGACGAGCAGCTCGCCCTTGTCGGTCTTCGGGGCGAGCTTGCTGGTGGAGGAGGACGGGCCGACGTTGTTGGCCTGGAGCTTCTTGAGGAAGTCCATCGCCTGGTCCTTGCCGCCGAAGTCGTGCAGGGACTTGACGAGGACGGCTGTGCCGTCGCCCGCGACGCCGGGGGTGGAGTACTGGAGCTTGCCCTTGTACTTGGCGTCCAGCAGCTCCTCCCAGGTCCTGGGGGCGCTGGTGAGCTCCTTCTTGTTGTAGACGAACCCGAAGTAGTTGTTGACGACGGAGGTCCACTTGGCGTCGGCGGACTTGTCGGCGCCGCTGACCTTGTCGGAGCCCTGGGGGGCGTAGGGCTGGAGCAGGCCCTTGCCGTCGGCCTGCTGGATGAAGGGCGGCAGGGTGATCAGTACGTCGGCCTGGGTGTTGGTCTTCTCGCGGAGGGCGCGCTGGACCATCTCGCCGGAGCCGCCCTCGACGTACTTGACCTCGATGCCGGTCTTCTTGGTGAAGTCGGCGAAGACCTTGTCGTACCAGCCGTCGCCCTTGTCGCTCTTGAGGCCGTCGGCGCTGTAGACGGTGACGGTCTTCCCGCCGCCCCCGCCGGAGTCGGCGCCGGCGGTGGTGGAGGAGCCGCCGCAGGCGGTGAGGGCGGCGGCGAGGGTGAGGCCGGTGGTGAGGGCGGTGGCGGTGCGGAGCAGGAGCGCTCTGGACATGGGACTTCCTTACGGGGGGGCGGGGACGGGGGTTTGGCAGCCGGGGGGCGGCTGGGGGGCGCCGGGGGTGTCAGCGGTAGGAGGCTCGGGTGCGGATGCGGGAGACGGCCAGGAGGACCAGCAGGGTGGTGGCCATCAGCACCACGGCCACGGCGGATCCGCCGAAGAGCGAACCGCGGTCGGTGGCGGTGAAGATCCGGACCGGGAGGGGCATCCAGTCCGGCGGGTAGAGCATCATCGTGGCGCTCAGCTCACCCATGGAGAGGGCGAAGCAGAGCCCGGCGGCCGCCGTGAGGGACGGCAGCAGGAGGGGGAGCCTGACCCGCCACAGCACGTACGCGGGACGGGCGCCCAGGGAGGCGGCCGCCTGCTCGTACGCGGGGTCGAGTCGCACGAGGGCCGCCGAGACCGACTGGTAGGCGAAGGCCGTGACGAGGATCGTGTGCGCCAGGACCACGATCGTGCTCGTGCCGTTGAGCAGCAGCGGGGGCTTGCTGAACGCGACGAGGACGGCCAGGCCCACGACCACGGACGGCACGGCCACCGGCAGCATGAACAGGGCGTCCAGGACGCGCTTGCCGCGCTTGCCGAGCGCGGCGGCGGCCAGGGCGGCCCAGGTGCCGGCGGCGAGCGCGAGGAGGCTCGCGGCCAGGGCGGTGACCAGGGAGGTCGTCAGTGCCTGGAGGGACTCGCCCTGGACGGCGGAGGCGTAGTTGGCGGTGGTGGGGCCGGAGGGGAAGGCGCCGGACCAGTGGGTGGCGAAGGAGGCGGCCACGACGACGAGGAGGGGCAGGGCGAAGAGGGGGACGAAGAGGATCCCGAACAGGCTCCAGGCGGCCCAGCGGCCGCCCCTGCTATGCACCAGCACGCTTGCCCACCACCCGGTAGAGGCCGAACAGGCCGATGGATATGGCGATGTTGACGACGGCGGCCACGCAGGCGGCCGGGTAGTCGGACTCGAGGATCGCCTTGCCGTAGACGAGCATCGGGAGGGTCGTGACGCCCTTGGCTCCGGTGAAGAGCACGATCCCGAACTCGTTGAGGCACATGACGAGGACGAGGCTGCCGCCCGCCGCGAGGGCGGGAAGGGCCTCGGGGAGGATCACCTGGCGGACGATCCGGGCGGGGCGGGCGCCGAGGCCGGCGGCGACCTCCAGCTGGGCGGTGTCCAGCTGGGAGAAGGCGGCGAGCAGCGGGCGCATCACGAAGGGGGTGAAGTACGTGATCTCCGCGAGGAGGACGCCCCAGGGGGTGGTGAGGAAGTGGAACGGGCCTTCGGCGCCGCCGAGGAGGTCGGTCCAGAGCCCGTTGGCCATGCCGACGGTGCCGTAGATGAAGAGGAGGGCGAGGGTGATGAGGAAGGAGGGGAAGGAGAGGAAGACGTCGATGAACTTGGCGACGGCCTTGGCCCCGGGGAAGGGCACGAAGGCGATGACCAGGGCGAGGGTGAAGCCGAGGAGGAGGCAGCCGGCGGTGGCGGCGAGGGCCAGCCAGACGGTGGTGCCGAGGGCTTCGCGGAAGGCGTGGGAGGCGAAGACGGCGGTGTAGGCGTCGAAGGCGCCGCCGTCGGCGGCGTCGTCCGGGGTGAGGGACTGCCGGACGACCAGGGCGAGGGGGTAGAGGAAGACCAGCCCGAGCACGGCGACGGGGGGCAGGGCCCACAGCGCCGCCCGGGGCAGCCGGCTCCCGGGCGGGGCCGCTTCCCGGGGTGGCTTCCGGCTGCCGGGCGGGGGTGTGGCGCCGGGCGCGGTCGTGGCGCCGGGCGGGGGTGTGGGCACGGGCGGGGTGGCAGCCGGGGGCGGTACGGGACCCGCAGCCGGAGGCGGTACGGGACCCGGAGCCGGGGCGGGCACGGGACCCGCAGCCGGAGGCGGGACGGGACCCGCAGCCGGGGGCGGGAAGGGACCCGCAGCCGGTCCCGGCTCCGGTGGCGCGGCCGGGCCGCCGGGGGGCCGGGCCGGGGGCAGGGGGTCCGGGCGGGCCTGGGCGGCCGGGTGGCCGGTGGCCTCAGGCATCCGCGACCCCCGCCGCCAGGAGCACCGCGTCGCGGGGCTCGAAGTGGAGGGTGACCACGTCGCCGAGGGCCGGGGTCTCCCGCAGTTCGGGGAGGTCCGCCTTGACGCGGTGCCCGTCGACGTCGACGTACAGCCGGTGCGTCGAGCCGCGCCACTGCACCTCGGTGATGGTGCCGCGCAGGGCGTTGGGGCCCTCGCCGAGCCCCAGCAGGTGCGGCCGTACGCACAGGGTGGCGGTCGCCCCGGGGGCCGCGCGTCCGGTGTCGAGGTCCAGGGGGCGGCCCGCGAAGACGGCGCCGCCGCCGGCGCCTGCGACCGTCACCGGGAGCAGGTTGGCGTTGCCGACGAAGGACGCGGTGAACTCCGTGCGCGGCGCCCGGTACAGCTGCTGCGGGGTGCCGCAGTCCTGGAGGCGGGCGCGGTCCATCACGGCGATCCGGTCGGCCAGGGTCAGGGCCTCGACCTGGTCGTGGGTGACGTACAGGATGGAGACGTCGGGGAGTTCGCGGTGCAGCCGGGCCAGTTCGGCGAGCATCCCGGAGCGCAGCTGTGCGTCCAGGGCGGAGAGGGGTTCGTCCAGCAGGAGGACGCCGGGGCGGATGGCGAGGGCGCGGGCGATGGCCACCCGTTGCTGCTGTCCGCCGGAGAGCTCGCGGGGGTAGCGCTTGGCGTACGCGGCCATCCCCGTCATCTCCAGGGCCTCGGTGACCCGGGCGGGGATCTCGGCCTTGGGGGTCTTCCGGGCGCGCAGGCCGAAGGCGACGTTGTCCTCGACCCGCATGTGCGGGAAGAGCGCGTACTGCTGGACGACCATGCCGATGCCCCGTTTGTGCGGGGGCAGGGTGGTGACGTCCTGACCGCCGATCAGTACCCGCCCTGAGACGGGCCGGACGAAGCCGGCCACGGCGCGCAGGGCGGTGGTCTTGCCGGAGCCGGAGGGGCCGAGGAGGGCCATGACCTCGCCGGGTTCGACGGTCAGGTCGAGGGAGTCCAGGACGGTGGTGCCGTGGTAGGCGACCGATACGGAGTCGAAGCGGATGCCGCTCACGAGGACCCCGCGAGGAGGAGGGCCGGGAGTTCGGCGACCGAGCCGAGGACGTGCGTGGCTCCGTGCCCGGTGAGCGTGGCCCGGTCGTGGGCCCCGGTGAGGACCCCGGCGACGGTGCCGGCGCCGGCGCGGCGGCCGCTGAGCATGTCGTACGCGGTGTCCCCGGCGACGACGGTCTCGCGCACGTCGTCCACCGCGCCGGTGCGCAGGAACGCGGCCAGCACCATGTCGGGGTAGGGGCGGCCGCGGCCGCCCGCGTCGGCGGGGCAGAGGGTGAGGTCGGCCAGGCCGCGCCAGCCGAGGGCGTCGAGGATGGCGTCCTGGGTGACGCGGGCGAAGCCGGTGGTCAGGACGACGGTGTGGCCGGCGGCGCGGAGTTCCTCGATGGTCTCGCGGGCGCCGGGGAGCCCGGCGACGAGGCCGCCGTCGACGAGTTCCGCGTAGGCCTGCTCGAAGGCGGAGTTGGCGGCCTGGGCGCGTTCCTCCGTGCCGAAGAGGTGGCGGAAGACGGAGATCTTCGACTCGCCCATGGTGTCGCGGACGTACTGGAGCTTCGCGGCGTGGGCGGGGGTGCCGGGCTCCACGCCGAGGCGTTCGGCGGCGCGTTCGAAGGCGCGCTCGACGAGGCCGCCGTCGGCGACGGTGGTGCCGGCCATGTCGAGGACGATCAGCCTCTTGGGGGCGGGGGTTGCGGTGGCGGGGGTTGCGGTCGTGTCGGTCATGCGGCTCACCAGCCCAGTTCGTTCGCGGTGGTTTCGGCGATGGCAGGCGAGCAGGTCATGCCCCGGCCGCCCGGTCCGGTGACGAGCCAGACGCCTTCGCCGACCTGCTGGCGGTGGACGACGCGGCTGGTGTCGGAGCACTGCGCGTACACGCCCGCCCAGCGGTGCCTGATCTTCGGCAGCGGGCGGCCCAGGAAGGACTCGGCGACCTCGGTGAGGTGGTCGTAGGGGTCCTCGAGGGTGTCGAAGGCGAAGGGGTGCTCGTACTCGTGGGTGTCGCCGATGGTCAGGCCGCCGTCCCGGCGCTGGACCATCAGCAGCTGCATCTTGTGCGCGGCGGCGACGGGCGCCTGGGCCTGGGAGGCGTTGAGCTCGTCCAGGGCCGCCGACCGGTAGGCCGGGTAGTAGCGGAAGCTGTCGGCGTCCGCGACGGAGGTGGTGAGCGGCTCGCCGAGGGGGGCGGTCTGCATCATCTGGAGCCGGACGCGGCGCACGGGCAGGCCGGGGGCGAGCTCGCGGACCAGGCCGGAGAGCCAGGCGCCGGTGGCGAGGACGACCGCGTCGCCGCGGTGGACGTCGCCGTGGTCGTCGCGGACGGCGGCGGGGCCGGCCAGGTCACGGACCTCACGGCCGGGCAGGAAGGTGTAGCGGCCGGAGGCGCGCAGGGCCTCGCGGAGGTGGAGCTGGGCGGTGCGCGGTTCGACGGCCGCGTCGCGCTCGCACCACAGGGCGGCCTCGAACGCGCCGCGCAGGGCGGGGTTGACGGCCCGGGCCTCTTCGGCGGTGACCAGCTTGTAGCCGCGGGCGGCGGCGTCGGCGCGGGCGACGGCCGCCTCGGCGACCGCGTACTCGCGGGCGTTGCGCACGGGGGTGAGGGAGCCGATGGCGCGGAAGCCCAGGCCGGGCACCTCCGCGCCGATCCGCTCCCAGAGCTCGCGGGCCCGCAGGGCGGTGTCGAGCTCCTCGCCCCCGGCCCGGCCGCTGACCCAGATCTGGCCGAAATTGCGCAGCGAGGCGCCGCGGGCCTCGGCTTCGCGCTCGATCTGGACGACCTCGTGGCCGCGTTGGACTGCTTGCCAGGCGTGCATGGTGCCGACCACGCCGCCTCCGACGACTATGACTCTCACGGCGTCCACGGTCGGGGCGGTCCGTGACCCGGGAGGATCGGGTGGGCGACGGGCCGGTGAACAGCCCTCGACGCTTGGACTAGACCCGTTATCATTCTGTTATCTTAGTCGGTCTGGTTTGGGAGCTTTCGTTTCGTTTCCTCCGGGGCCGCAGGGCTTATTCGGGCCGCAGGCGGGTCGTGAAGCTGAACCGGTCGCCACGGTAGAGCGAACGCACCCGCTCCAGCGGCCAGCCGTCCTGGTCCCGGGAGAAACGGTGGATGAGCAGCATCGGCAGCGCCGGCGGGGTGCCGATCAGGAGGGCCTCGCGGGGGGTGGCGAGGACGGTTTCCAGCTTCTCGTCGGCGTCGCCGAAGGAGATGCCGAGGCTGTCGCGGAGGTACCCGTAGAAGGAGGAGTCCGGCTGGAAATCGACGTCGAGGCGGGGCGCGCGGGCCACCCGGACGTACGTGCTCTCCAGTCCGACGCGCTCGTCGTCGGCGAGCAGCACGCGCTCCAGGTGCCAGACGGGCTCACCGGCCTCGGCGCCGATGCCGCGGGCGAGTTCGGGCGGGCAGGGGAAGCGTTCCAGGCCGATCAGGTGACGGCCGGGCCGGCGGCCCTGGCGGCGCACGCCCTCGGTGTAGCTGGCGAGGGAGAGGGGCTGCTCCAGCTTGGGCCCGGCGACGACGGTACCCCGGCCGGCCCGGCGGAGCCGGCCCTCCAGCAGCAGCTCCCGCAGCGCCTGCCGCACGGTCTCGCGGGCCACCTCGTACCGCTCGGCGAGGTCCCGCTCGGTGGGCAGCGCCCCGCCTTCGCCGAGCTCGTCGAGGAGCTCGGCGATCCGGGCCTTGACGGCGTAGTACTTGGGGATGCGGCCGTGCTCGGGGATCCCGGAGCGGACGGGCGAGCCGGGGCGGTGGGGGGCGGGGTGCCGGTTCTGTTCTTCCACGGTCGGACTGTACGTGCGGGAGGTGTACGGGAGGGGTGGGGGGCGGCCTGACCTGCGGGGGGAGTGGGCGACGGGTGGCGGGTAACGGGGTCGGGGCGGGGCGGCGGGGCGGGGCAGCGGGGTCGGGCGCGGGCCGGGACGGGGGCCGGGACGAGCTCCCGGAGGCGGGGCCTGCACGCGAGGCTTGGGCGGGGCCCCAGACGCAGGCCCGGACGCGGGGCCTGCACGCGGGGCCCGGACGGGATCCCGCACGGGGGTTTCAGCGCAAGGGGCGTGTGCTCTGCGGGGTGCGGCGAAGGCGGCGGGCGCCGAGCAGCAGGCCGCCGCCTGCGGCCAGGGCGGCGACGGCTCCGGCGCCGTAGGCCCACTCCCGGGGCCCGGTGTGCGCGAGCGAGCCCGCGGCGGCCTCGGCCGCGGCCGCATCCTGCGGTTCCTCCGGGCCCTCCACGGAGAACCGGTACCCGCCGGCTTCGCCGACCCACTCCCCGTCGTCCCCCTTCCGCTGCACCAGCGCGGCATCGGCGACGACCTCGCCGAGGGGGGCGTCCGGGGCGAAGGCGAGCTGCACCTTGACGGTGGCGGAGCCGCCGGCCGGTACGGAGAAGCCGGGGAAGGCGTCCTTGCCGTCGAACACGGCGATGATCTCGTCGCGGTCGCTGCGTTCGAGGCTGACGGGGAAGGGGCCGCCGGGGGCTTCGAACTCCATGCGGAGGTGGGCGGGGCGCAGGGCCCGGGCGGGGTCGGTGAACACGATCACGGGGTGGATGGCGGTGCAGGTGGCGCCGGTGGCGTTCGTCAGGTCCAGCAGCCAGCTCTGCGGGCCTCCGCCGGCCCGGTAGACCGACGGCCCGCCACGGATGCGGGCCCCGATCGGGAAGGCGCCGCTCTTGCCGTCCCCGCAGCTGGCACGCGCGCGGGAGGGCAACGCCGGCGCGGGCATGGCGGGGGCGGGGGCGGGGTGGGGGCCGCCGCCGGTGCCGTTGTCCGCGGTGGCGGAGGGTGCGGCGAGGGCGAGGAGGAGGGCGGTGAGGGCGGGGGCGTTGCGCAGTCGCATGGAAGACCTCGCTGCTCGCCGGACGGAGTGATGATCGGACGAGGCGACAATCACCCCGCCCCTGCCCGCACCCTCCCACGCCCCCACACCCCAACCCCACCCCCACGCCCGACTCCTCGCCGTTTACCCCCGGATGGCCCTGGGTGCCGGGGGTTGGGGCCCGAGGGGTCGCCCAGCGCATCTTCAGCCCCGCCTGGGGGCACCTCTCTCAGCGGTAGCTGAGAGAGGCTGGCGGAGCCCCCCCCGGAGGCTGCCCAGCACCACAGGGGCCGGGGCAACGCCCCGGCGAACGGTGGAAGGGCGGGTAGGGGACCGCTCCGCGCAGTGGCACCCCGGCCGGCCGACGCAACGACGCCGCACGGCACAACCGGCCAACCGGGCCGCGCGGCCCACCCGCCGGCTCAGCCACGCCCGAACAGCGGCGCCAGCACCAGCTCCGCCGCCCCCTCCGCGACACCGGCCGGCGCGAGCCCCACCACCGGCGGCTCGGCCGTCAGGGCCCGGGCGGCCAGCACCTCCCGCACCCCCCTCACGAACACCTCCGGCGCCCCCGCCACCACCCGGCCCCCCAGCAGCACCCGGTCCACGTCCAGCAGCGCGACCAGGTTCGCCGCCCCCTCCCCCAGCACCCGCGCCGCCCCCGCCAGGTCGCCCCGGGCCACCGCCTCCAGGCAGAGCACCTCCAGGCAGCCCCGGCCCCCGCACCGGCAGGGCGGCCCGTCCGGCCGCAGCACCTGGTGCCCGAACTCCCCCGCCCCCGACCGCGCACCCCGGTAGACCGCCCCGCCCAGCCGCAGCCCCGCCCCGAGCCCGGTCCCGAAGTGCAGGTACACGGCAGAACCCGAGCCACGCCCATCAGACCAGGGCCCGCCCGAACCCAGCTCACCCGACGCCGACCCCTCCGACGCCAGCCCATCCGAACGCGCCCCGCCCGCCCTGGGCCACCCCGAACCCAGCCCATCCGACGCCGACCCACCCGACGCCAGCCCAGCCAACCCGAGCCCACCCGAACCGGGCCCACCCAACCCGAGCCCGCCCGACGCCAGCCCACCCGAACCGGCCCCAGCCAACCCGAGCCCACCCGACGCGGCCCCACCCGACCAGAGCCCACCCGACGCGGCCCCACCCGACCAGAGCCCACCCGACGCGGGCCCACCCGACGCGGGCCCACCCGACCCCGGCCCACTCGCCCCCGCCCCGTCAAGCGCACCCCACCCCGCCGCAGCGACCCCGGCGTTGGTGTCCTTGTCCACCACCACCGCCACCCCCAGCCGCCCCGCCAGCACCTCCTTCAACGGGTACCCCTCCCACTCCGGGAAGCCCGTCACCCGCCCCAGCACCCCGGTCCGCCAGTCCAGCGGCCCCGGCGCGGCCACGCCCACCCCAAGCAGCAGCGGCGCCTCCAGCCCGCCCGAGACCCGCCCGACCGCCCGTACGGCAGCCTCCGCCACCGCCTCCGGGCCGACCCCGAAGTCCAGCAGGCCGCTCCACTGCTCGACGACGCCACCCGCCAGGTCGACCCGTACGGCCCGGAGCTCGTCCCGGTCCAGGTGCACCCCCACCGCGCACCGGGCGCCGGGGACCAGCCGCAGCCGGGTGCGCGGCTTGCCGCCGGTCGAGGCGTCGCGGCCGGCCTCGGCCACCAGGCCCTCGGCCGTGAGCCGGGCGGTGATCTTGCTGACGGCCTGCGGGGTGAGCCCCGTCCGGGCGGCGAGCTCGGCGCGCCCCAGCCCTGGCGGGCCCGCGGCGCGCAGCAGGTCCAGCAGCAGGGCCTCGTTGTGCCCGCGCAGCGCCGGCAGGTTCACTCCGCCCCGGCCACCGTCCACGTTCGCCCTGTTCACCCGCCCATTGTCCACCCTCCTTGCACTTACACAACACTGTTGCCAAAGTGGAACCCATGAACGCCTCCCCAGCCTCCCCCTCCACCTCCCCCCACACCCCCCTGCGCGTCGCGCTGGTCGGCTACGGACTCGCCGGCTCCGTCTTCCACGCCCCGCTCGTGACCGCGACCGAGGGCCTCGTCCTCGACACGATCGTCACCTCCGACCCCGGCCGGCAGGCCCAGGCCCGCGAGGCCTACCCCGGCGTCCGCATCGCCGCCTCCGCCGACGAGCTGTGGGAGCGCACCGGCGACGCCGAGGACTCCCTCGGCCTCGTCGTCATCGCCTCCCCCAACAAGACCCACGTCCCGCTCGCCACCGCCGCCCTCACCGCCGGCCTCCCCGTGGTCGTGGACAAGCCGCTCGCCGCCACCGCCGCCGAGGCCCGCGAACTCGCCGCGCTCGCCGAGCGGACCGGCACCTTCCTCTCCGTCTTCCAGAACCGCCGCTGGGACAACGACTTCCTCACCGTGCGCCGCCTCCTCGCCGACGGCGAACTGGGCGAGATCCAGCGCTTCGAGTCCCGCTACGAGCGCTGGCGCCCCCAGCTCAAGGGCGGCTGGCGCGAGTCCGGAGCACCGGAGGAGATCGGCGGCCTGCTGTACGACCTGGGCAGCCACGTCGTCGACCAGGCGCTGGTGCTGTTCGGGCCGGCCGTACGGGTCTACGCGGAGACCGACGTACGCCGCCCGGGCGCCGAGGCCGACGACGACACGTTCATCGCGATCACGCACGCGAACGGCATCCGCTCCCACCTCTACGTCAGCGCCACCGCCGCGCAGCTCGGCCCGCGCTTCCGTGTCCTCGGCTCGCGGGCGGGCTACGTCAAGTACGGCCTGGACCCGCAGGAGGCCGCGCTGCGCGAGGGGCTGCGGCCGGGCGGTGCGGGCGGGCCAGCATGGGGCGAGGAGCCGGAGCACCTGTGGGGGCGGCTCGGCTCGGGCGAATCCCCGCTGACCGGCGGCGGCGATCCGGTGCCCACGGTTCCGGGCGACTACCCGGCCTACTACGCGGCGGTGGCGGAGGCGCTGCGCACGGGCGGACCGGCCCCGGTCACGGCCGACGAGGCGGCGCACTGCCTGGCGGTGCTGGAGGCGGCGCGCGTTTCGTCCCGTGAGGGGTCGGTCGTCGCCCTGTGATCCAACCTGTCGCAAAATCGACGGTTTGCGGGCATGGAAACGATCTATCCTTCACAAGCTGCCGATGATCACACTTGTGAAGAATGGACGTCCCGCCTGTGAAGCTGCCCCGGATCGCATCGATCGTGGCCACCGCCGCGATCGCCCCGGCCGTCCTGCTCTCCTCGCCCGCTTTCGCCGCGGACGGCGCGTCGGCGACGCCGTCCAGCCCGTCCACCCCGCCCTCTCCGACCGCGCCCGACCAGGGTTCTGAGGGGAAGCCGGCGGCGGACAAGCCCGCCGAGGACCCCCAGGCGGCGAAGGACCGGGCGGCGATCGAAGCGATCCTCGCCGACCCGGCCCGCGGTCCCGGCGTCCGTCAGGCGGCCGCGAAGGCGCTCAAGGGAACAGCCGCGGAGATGCGGCAGTTCCTGACGGTCGAGCTGGCGGAGCAGCAGTTCGTCGACGACGAGGTCAAGATCTCCCGGATCCACAACGACGGCGGCCCCGCCGTGAAGGCGGCCGCGATCGAGGCCCTCCGCAAGCAAACCCAGGCGGCGTACACGGAGTTCCTGAAGGAGGGGCAGCACGCGGCCCGCCTCAAGGACGACCGCGTCGAGCTGGCGCGCATGCTGAACGGCGCCGGCCGGGGCGTCACCCAGGCCGTGAACGAGCTGCTGGACCACGGCACGCGCGAGCAGATCCGCGAGTTCGTCGCCACCGGCCAGCACAAGGTCCGCGCGGAGGACGACCGGGTCGCGCTCTTCGGGATGATCAAGGACGCGGGCCCGGGCCTCAAGGAGGGGATCATCAAGCTCCTCGAAGGCAACCCGACCCCGGCGCAGCTGCGCACCTTCGTGACGACCACCCAGCACGAGCTGCGCGACGAGGACAACAAGGTGCAGATCGCGTCCATGGTCGCCAAGGCCGGCCCGGAGCTGAAGAAGGCCGCCCTCGCGGCCCTCAAGGGCACGCCGGAGGACCGCGCCGCCTTCCTCAAGACCGGCCAGCACGTGGCCCGGGCCAAGGACGAGGGCCACGGCACGGGCGGCGGCGGCAGCGCAACCGGCACGGGCAGTGGCACCGGCAACGGCGCCCAGCAGGCCGTCGCCACGGGCACCGGCAAGGGCAACGGCAACGCCGCCCCGGCCGGCGGCTCCTCCTCCGGCCCGCTCGCGAGCACCGGCGCCGGTTCGGAGACCACCTGGATGGCCGGCGCCGGCGCCGCCGCCCTCACCGCGGGCGCAGGCCTGGTCGTGGCCAACCGCCGCCGCCGCACGTCGGCCGAAGGCTGACCCACACGGGTCACCCCCCCGACGAAGGGGCGGGCCGGCCGCCCACAGGCAGCCCGCCCCGCCCCCTCCCCTCCGCCTACGGCGGCCCTAGGCGCCCTTGAACCCTCGGCCCCTTGAACCCTCGGCCGCTTGAGCCCTCGGCGCCCCTGAGCTACGCGCCCTTGAACTCCTGGCGCTGCCGGCCGAGCCCCGCGATCTCCAGTTCCACGACGTCGCCGGCCCGCAGGTACGGCTTCGGCTCCGGCTGGCCCATGGCCACGCCCGCCGGGGTGCCCGTGACGATCACGTCACCGGGGTAGAGGGTCATGAACTGGCTCAGGTACCGCACGACCTCGCCCACCGGGAAGATCTGGTCCGAGGTGTTGCCGTCCTGCTTGAGTTCGCCGTTGACCCACAGCTTCACGTCCAGGACCTGCGGGTCCGGGATCTCGTCGGCGGTGACCAGCCAGGGGCCGAGCGGGGTGAACGTCTCGCAGTTCTTGCCCTTGTCCCAGGTGCCGCCGCGCTCGATCTGGAACTCGCGCTCCGACACGTCGTTGACCAGGGTGTATCCGCCGACGTGCGCGAGGCCTTCCTCGGCGGAGCCCAGGTAGCGGGCGGTGCTGCCGATGACGACGCCGAGCTCGGCCTCCCAGTCGGTCTTCACGCTGCCGCGCGGGATGAACACGGTGTCGTCCGGGCCGACCACGGTGTCCGCGGCCTTCAGGAACAGGATCGGCTCGGCCGGCGGCTCCGCGCCGATCTCGGCCGCGTGCCCGAAGTAGTTCAGGCCGATGCCCACGACCTTGCCGATGCGGCCGACCGGGGAGCCGACGCGCAGCCCCTCCGCGTCGAGCGCCGGGAGCTCACCGGCCGCGGCGGCGTCCCGTACGCGGGAGAGCACAGAGTCGTCGGCCAGCAGGGCCCCGTCCACATCCGTGATCAGGCCGGACAGATCCCGAAGGGTCCCGTGCTGGTCGAGCAGCGCGGGACGCTCCGACCCAGCGGGTCCGACACGCAGCAGCTTCATGGGCATTCTCCCGTGGTCGTGGGTGGTCGGCCCGCGGGCATGCCAGAGGCACCCGAGGGCCGGCCGATGGGTTGCGGCCATCGGAGGATTGGCTGATCCTCCAAGATGCCCGCCCCATCCGCAAGACCCTGTTCACAGACTGGAACGCACCGCTCCGTCCACCGCCGAACCCGCCCCCGCAGCGGCCCGCCGCTGGAGCCAGGCCCGCTCGGCGACCGACCAGGCCGTGGTGGTCAGCAGGTACAGCCCGGCGGCCAGTGGCACGACGGCAGCCGTGATCAGCGTCCCGAACGACAGCAGCGGCAGCACCCCGCCCAGCTTGCGCATCGCGGCCAGCTGCCCGGCGGTCGGCGCGGCCGCCGCCCCGCCCGCCCCCTTCACCGAGGAGGGCGGCACGGGCAGCACGGGCGCCACGACCGGCGCGGCCGCCGCGGCCCGCCGCCCCCGCACGGCACTCCACGCAGCCACCACCGCGATCGCGGCGAACAGCCCCAGGAACACCAGCCCCTGCGGCCCGAACACGCCGCCCGCCTCCAGCGCCCCGGACCACCGCGCCCCGAGGGGCGCGGCGAACAGCCGGTGGCCGAGCAGCTCGTCCCCCGAGGAGAACGACCGGTACATCAGGTAGAACACCGGCAGCTGCAGCAGCATCGGCAGACACCCCGCCCCCGGGGTCGCCGCACGGAACGCGGCACGGCCCAGCGGGAACAGGGCGAGCCGTACGAGCAGGGTGAACAGCACGATCGCGGCAGCGGTCGCGGACTCGGCCAGTACCGGCTCCAGGAGCCGGCCCAGCTCGGCAACGAGATGAGTGAAAACGGACACGCGGGCCCTCCGAGGGGTCTCGTCAAACGTCGAAAAGGTGCATTTCGGCGCGACGACCCACGAGGGGCGACAACAGCGTTCAGTCGAAGGAAGAGCAGAAGGCAGCGGACACTGCGCGCCCCTACGCGGCCGTCAGGACCAGACGGCCGGGCGCCCTGGGCCGCGACCGGCCCGAAGCGTCGGGATCGCGCTGCGGCAGGAACGCCGTGCGCTGCTCGCGATCACGGATCGCGGTACGTATTCGGTGCGGCGGAACGGGCCGCACGAGGCACGCCGCCGCCAGCACGGCCGCACCCACGGCGACCGCCGCGGCCAGCGCGACCACCCCGGCCGCCAGGCCGGCCTCCCCGGACAGCAGCCCCAGCACCCCGCCGAGCAGCAGGAGCCCGACGAGCAGCCGGGCGGCGCGGGAGCCCTCGTGGAACAAGAAGGAGGACACGCCGAACCGCCGATCCTCAACCGCACGACCCACGCGAACCACCCCCCTCACCACACCAGAACTCACGATCGACACCAGCTCCTCGATCCTAACGGCTCCCACCGACAACGCCCTTGAGGGTCCCCCAGACCACCAGCCGGTACTTGGACGTGTACTCCGGGGTGCAGGTCGTCAGCGTGATGTACGACCCGGCCTCCTCGTACCCGTACCCGGGCTTCACCCCGCTGCGCGGCACCGGCGCGATCACCCCCACGTCCCCCGGCCTCGTCTCCGCCAGCACCTTCCCCACCACGTACGTGTACCGCCGTCCCCGCAGGTCGACGGACACCTCGTCCCCCGCCCGCAGCCGGTTCAGGTACCGGAACGGCTCCCCGTGCGTGTTCCGGTGCCCGGCCAGCGCGAAGTTCCCCTCCGCCCCCGGCTGCGCCGTCCCCGGGTAGTGCCCCACGTAGCCCTTGTCCAGCACGGCCCGCCGGTCGACCCCCTCCGCGACGGGCACGGCCAGCCCGAGCCGGGGGATCCGCAACACCCCGTACGCCTCGTCCCGCGCCGGCCCGGCACCCCCGCCCGCGGGCTTCCCACCCTTCCCACCGCCCCCGGCCCCCGCCGAAGCCCCGGACCCGCCGGAACCCCCACCAGCCCCCTCACCCGAACCCCCGCTAGAACCCCCCTCGACCACCCCTGGAACCTCCCCCACCCCAGACACCCCAGCCGCCCCCTCTCCTCCTCCCCCTCCCCCTCCTCCCCCTCCTCCCCCTTCTGCCCATCCCCTCTCCAGGGCCCGGACCTGCGCCTGCGCCCCGGCCACGGCCTGCCGATTGGTCCACCACACCTGGTGCACCACCAGCAACGCCACCACCACCCCCACCGTGGTCAGGACCTCACCGGCCCCCCACAGCAGCCGCGCGAACCCGGCCCGGCCCGCCCGCCGACCGCCCCCTTGCACCACCACGCGCACCTGATCCCGCACGGCCGGCACCCTAAGACTTCCCCCCTCAACTGACCAGCGGCAGTACGGTGTGAACCATGCGCCCCGACACGCCTGCAGAGCACATCGCCGAAGCCGAGCGCCTCATCCGCACGGCGACCCGCTACCCCGAGGACCAGGAACCCCTCCTCCTCCAGGCCGCGGCCCACCTCGAACTGGGCGACGCCCGGGATCGCGCGAGCGCGCTCTACGACCGCCTGCTGTCCGCCTCCCCCGCCAACCCCCACCTGATCAAGGCCCGCCAGGCCGCGAACCTGTGGGAGTACGGCCACGAGGCCGAGGCCCGCGCCCTGATCTCCGGCATTCGCGCCGCCGCCCCCGCGGACCCGGCCCCCTGGGAGATCATCGCGGAGGCCCTCGAGGCCCACGACGAGCTCGAAGCCTCCCACGAGTGCTTCACGGAGGCGGCGGCCCTCCTCACCTCGGAGGACACCCCCCTCACCCAGGCCACGACCGCGCTCCTGACGGGCCGCCACCGCGTCCGCCGGCTCCTCGCGCTCCCCCACGACGACTGGGACATGGTCGCCGACACCCGCCACATCGGCCCGATCCCGCTGGACGAACTCCACGACCCCAAGCGCATCTGGGCCCTGGGCTCCAACGACCCGGCGGAACTCCGCGCCGAGATCGCCCGCCTGCGCGCCGAACTCGGCGACCGCCGCGCCGCCCTCTCGCGCCCCTTCCCGGTGGCCATCCTCCACTGGCCCGCCCGCGAACTGGCCGAACTCCTCACCAGCTACCCCACCCTGGCGGCGGAGTACCCCACCCACGAGGCCCACCTGGCGAAGGTCGAGTCCTCCCTGCGCACCCTGGCCGCCTCGGGCACCACGAACCTCGGCATCGTCACGGCCAGCGTCCCCTCGTACGAGGCCTTCGCCGCATCGGAAAAATCCTCCCCGGCCTCCCCGTCCCTCCTGGCGGAATACGCCACCACCCTGGCCGCCCGAGGCAAAGCCACCCCCTGGCCCCCCACCCCCACGGCCCCCTGCTGGTGCACCTCAGGCAAGCCGTACGCGGAGTGCCACGGGGAAAGCTCGGGGGCGGCAGACGTATGAGCAGAGGACGTCTCGTCCTCCAGGAACCAGGGGAAATCTGCACGAACACCGACGTGGGTGAGCATGCGCTGCTCGCGCCCGGCGATGACGCGGACGCCCAGGCCGTCCTGGACTGGCTGCGGCCCTTCGATGTTGCTGGGCTCTACACGGGCGCCATCGCCAACGCGATCGACTATGTCCTGGACGGAGCACGGACCGGCCGGTACTACCTGCTCTCTACCGATGTCCACCCGGGCGAGAGGGCCTCTGTGGGGGCAAAGCTCGAGTACGAGGTTCTCCGCTCGTTCTCGCTTCCGAAGGAGCGCCCGCTCGACACGCACATCGCAAAGGTGCCGGTCGACATCAAGGCGACCGTCGGTTCGAACTGGGCGATACCGTCGGAAGCGCACTGCCAGCTGTGCATCTGTACCCAGATACAGCTCGGGCGGGGCCGGCACCGCTCGTGGCTGGTCCGGGCCCACCGCTCGTGGCTCTACCGGGGCAAGGGCAACAAGGACGGCAAGCGAGGCCTCGCCGTCGAAGCCCGCGACCGGTGGAGCATTCCGCTGTACGACTGGACCCCGTTGCCGGTCAATCCCCTGACCCTGCTCACCACGGAGCAGGCTGGCCGCGTCCTGGCGAAGCATCCGGGCCAGGAACACCGCTTCGCCATGATGTTCCGGTACCTGGAAGGGCACGTCATCCCGCGCAGTGTCATCGCGACGGTTGGCGCGGGCAAGCTTGACCCGCTCCGGCGTGCCCGCAACATCAGGAAGCATCTGGCTAAGGATGGCCTTACCCTGCTGTGCGGGAAGTGGCGGGACCAGCAGGATCTCGCAGCCGCTCACAAAATCACTCTGGGGCCGGAGGACTGGGTGGCCCTGCGGCTGGAGGAAGGGTGGGCTCATGACGGGTGAGAACCCGTGGCAGCCTCCCGAGGGCTCCTGGGCCTCCTCGGCTGCCCGGCGGCGCAACATGCAGGCGATCCGCAGCCGCGACACCAAGCCGGAGCGTGTGATCCGGCAGCTGGTCCACGCGCAGGGGCTGCGCTACCGGGTCGCCGCCCGTCCCCTGCCTGATCTCCGGCGGACAGCCGACCTCGTCTTCCGGCGGGCGAAGGTGGCCGTTTTCATCGACGGCTGCTACTGGCACGGCTGCCCTGAGCACTATGTGCCGCCCAGGACCAATCCCGGCTACTGGTCGGACAAGGTGGCCCGGAATATGGCGCGGGACCGCGACACGGACCAGCAGCTGGAGCGGGCTGGCTGGCTCGTGCTCCGGTTCTGGGAGCACGAGCAGTCCGACGTCTGTGCCGCCACGATCGTGTCCATGGTCCAGGACCGCCGCGGCCGGCCGGCCGAGGCGGACTGACTTAAGGAGCCTCGCCCAGGCCGCTCCCGGCCGCAGCGTTCAGTACCCGGGCGATGGCCTCTCCGACCACGCGCGCCACAGGCGGCGGAAATGCGTTCCCAACCTGCCGGTACTGGGCTGTCTTACCCGGAAGGCGCCCCTGGTTCTTGTCGCCCTCGAAGTCCCACTC
This sequence comes from Streptomyces sp. 3211.6, assembly GCF_003634815.1. Classification (NCBI taxonomy): domain Bacteria; kingdom Bacillati; phylum Actinomycetota; class Actinomycetes; order Kitasatosporales; family Streptomycetaceae; genus Streptomyces; species Streptomyces sp. 3211.6. Next base: position 3,143,701 of record NZ_RBXC01000001.1, read on the forward strand.
CGGCGGGAAGCCCTGGATGAGGGCAGCCTGGCCCACTGTCAGCATCGGCCCTTCCGCCCGGAACAGATCGCGCTCGCGGCTCTTCTTCTCTTCCACGTCCTTGGGCGAGTTGGCAACACCCAGAGCGTTGACACCCAGGGCCTTCCACGCCGCCTTGGCCCGGCTGGGGCCGAGATCTGCTCCGCCGTGCTTCTTGGATCCGCCGACGAGAGTCGGTGCGATGGCACCGCTCATACCCTGCCAGCGCTTGAGCGCGTCCGTGGCCTTCAGGCCGATCGTCCCGCCCTGGGCAATGTACGGGGCGTAGCGGGCCTCCATGCTCGGGCCGAGCGCCTGCGCCACGGTGACGGGGCTCCCCTGGGGCTGAGGCCACTGGAACGCGCTGGTTCCGAGGACGTCCTTCCGGATCGCCACGAGAATGGCCCGCGGCCGGAGCTGAGGGACGCCAAAATCACTCGCCTCGATGACGTTCCAGCCGCAGACCTTGTAATCGGCGCCGTCAAAATCGGTCTCGACGCCCGTCTGGGGATCCTTGGCACGCCCTCCCTGAAGACGCGCGATCACCCAGTCACGGTAGTCCGAGAATTTGTCATCCATGATTCCACGGACGTTTTCAATCATCACGGCCTGCGGATGAAGCTCGTCCACGAGTTCCAGCATCCGCGGGAAAAGATCACGCTCATCGTCCTTGCCCAGCTGCTTTCCGGCATGCGAGAACGGGGGGCACGGGACTCCGCCCGCCAGGAGGCCGAGCTCTCCCCGCCGCAGCTGGCGGCCCAGATACTCGACCGGCCTTTCCAGGTCGACCAGGGGCTTGAAATCATTCACATCCGCATGGACGATGTCGCAGAATTTGCGTTCGAATTCCCAGCCGTCCCGGGCCTCGATGTTGCGCCGCAGCGTTGCGACCGCGTACTGATCGATCTCGACGAGTGCGAGATGACTGAAGCCAGCCTGGTGGAGGCCAATGGCCTGCCCTCCGGCGCCGGCGCAAATCTCAATCGAGGTCAGCGTGTGATCGCTGGCACCCATCGAGTCCTCCTGGTGTGGCAGATGCAGACAGGCCAGTGTCGCATCTGCCACTGACACCCGGCGAAACCCCAGCCCAGACCGGCACGCCGGACCCAGTCGGCACACCTGCCCCGTGCGCGTCACCGGACCGCCGCAGCCTCCACGTGCTCCAGCAGTGCCCGCACGTCAGCCGCGTCCATACCGCCCGCCACCGCCTGCTCCTCCTGCAGGTCGCCCAGCTGCCGCACTGAGGGGTCGTCGAGGATGCTCCCCATGAACTCCAGTTTCTCGGATAGCCGGAGCGCGACCACCTCGTCGATCGTGCCCTCTGACGCGAGGACCGTGACACGGGTCTCAGTATCCGGGGCGAGACCCAGGCGATGGATACGGTCCAGGCTCTGCAGGAACCTGCCAGCCATGAAGTCCCGGTCGACGTAGACAGCATCATGACAGTCCTGGTGCAGGCTGATGCCCTCTCCGAGCGTAGCCGGGTTGGAGATCAGGACGAAGCAGTCGGGATCTTGCCGGAAGCGCCTGATCTGGTCTTCCCGGTCCGGAGTACCGCCGTGGACTACTGCGGGCCGGTACTCATCCAGCAGCACCTCAAGGCTGGTGATGTTGCGGACGAAGGTGGACCAGACCAGCGTTTTCCGGCCAGCCGCCGCATTACGGGACACGATGTCCCGCACTTCCCGGTATTTCGGCGGCATCTCATGCTGGGGAAGCCGCTGAAGCAACGTGAAAAGCGATTCTCCAGCCGGCACCTCCAGGGGCGGAACCTGGAAATTCAGGGGTTCGTACTTGCTGCTGCCTTCCACCAGCAGTGCTGGGCTCGAGGCCGCCATGAGCAGCCGGAGCATCGCTTTACCCAGTGCGTCGAAGTCCCCTCGGGAAAGTTCTGCGCGGGCGGTGAAGCGGCCAACGAGGGCATCGTAGATCTCCCGGTGCAGGCCTTCGAGCGGGACGGTCCGCATGACCGGCTGGAACGGCGGGAGCCCCAGTTCCTTCTTCGTCGTACGGGTGAAGAGCGGCCGCAGGACGGAACTCGCGTGGGCGAGGTCACCGCCGGCCACGGCCTGCGTCACCACACGGCGGCCGTGCCCCGGCCAGACGAAAGAGAGCAGGTTCTCCAGGTCCCTCGCCCCGTTGGGGGCAGGTGTACCCGTCAGGATGAGACGACGGCGGCTGAGCGGCCCGAGTGCCATGCAGGCGCTGCCGTACGTGCCTTGCGCTCCCAGCTTCATCCGGTGCGCTTCGTCGAGGATCACCATGGAAGGAGCCGCGCGGAGCCAGCCCGCCAGGCCCGTCAGGGAGCGGTCCAGACGCTCGTAGTTGACCACCAGGATCTCCGCGTGCGGATCCGGGGTCTTCTCCATGACGGTGGTCACCGGAGGCGCATCGAAACACTCACGGCTCTCCGAGAGCCACGATTCGTACGCCGACTTCGGACTCACCACGAGAAGCCGCCGTGCGGCCCCGCGTTCCTTCATGGCCGCGTAGACCGCAAGGCCGACACGGGTCTTGCCAGCACCGGGAACACTGAAGTTGGCGCCGTGCCGCATCGCGAGCAGCCTGGAGATGTCACGCTGCTGGAAAGCGGTGAGATCCGCGCGCCAGCCGGCCCCCAGCACCTGCTGCGGCAGTGCCCCGCTGTCAGCGCACTCGGTGCCGGCAGAGTCCTGCGCACCGTGCTCCAGGAACCGGGACGCCTGTTCCGCGTCGTCGAGGACGTCACTGACCAGGGCGAGCAGTTCCTCGTCCCACTCGACGGAGTCCGGATCCGGCCAGTCCGACAGGACGTGCAGGCCCGACAAGAAGTCGTCGAGCGGCACTTCCAGCAGCAGCGGCCCACGCTGACCGCCCACCGGAAAACCTGCGGCGAGGTGCGTCAGGTCAGCACCGAACGGCTCAGTGGCACGGAGCAGGGCGTTGGTGCGGGAGATGTCGAAGCCAAGGCGGAGCGACGGCTCGCTCATGCCTCCTCCTGCCGCACGGCGTCCAGCAGCCAGACCACTCCGTCACCAGGCTCTTGGATGCGGGCGGCTTCGCGCGCCAGCTTCTTCAGGCTGGTCCGGAGGGCAAGGATCGCCTCGTCCAGCGTCTCCTCGTCCAGGTTGCGTGAGGCGCGTGCGAGCGTCATGTCCGTGACGCACTGCTCAATGTCCTGGACGGCGTCGTGAAGGCGGTCGGGGGCTGCCTGCTTGCGCTTTCGCACCCGCGCGTCCTTGCCGGCTGGAACGAGGGCTTCATTCACCGCCTCTCTGGCCTGCTGCCACAGCGCGGCCGCTTCGTCGGACTGTTCCTGGCTCACCCCCTCGGGTGCCCGCTCCACCGCCTTCGCCCGCAGCAGGGTGTTGGTGAATGCCTTCGCAGCCGCCACCTGCGGATTGTCGCCCGGAAGTGAGCGGTTGAGCCCAGGGATAACCCTGGCCGCCGCCGGCTGGTCTGGAGCCTGCTGCAGCTGCTCGGGAAGGTGCCGCTGCAGGTAGCGGGTGCGGAAGTCCACGTCGGCGAGACGGACGTCCGTCTTCGAGAACTCCAGGACGATCAGCGCGAGCCTGTTCTCCTTCAGCAGGTCCGCCTGCCCGGGATTCTGGCGCGCCGCCTTCGCGTAGGCCCGGTGAAGTTCACGGAGCTTCTCCTGGTGGTCCTCGAAGTCCATGAGCTTGAGCTGGGCCGACCCAGTCTTGGAACGCGTGACGAGGTCGTTGAGGGTGGACAGCACCCACCGGTCCTGTTCGGCCGTCTCCGTCCGGATACGGAAGTCCTTCGCGATGTCGGCGAGCGGCCGGCCAGCAGCGGCCTGCTCCTCGATGGTGAGCAGCCTGTTGATGTACGAATACGGCCGGCGCGTGTCGTGGCGGAGCTGAAGGGACAACTCGACCGCGTTGATGTCCGCCCAGGTACACGATTCCGGCAGGACGCCGACGCGGACGCTGGGCACTCCGAGCTCACGCAGGGCCGCGACCCGCGTGTTGCCGTTGACGAGGATCCCGTCACGGGTCATGAGACCCGGCTCGTTCTGCCGGTAGTCTTTCAGGCTCTGCCTGAGTTCGTCGAAGTCCCCGTCCCGCTTGGCCGGGTTCGAGGGCAGAGCCTGAAGCAGATAGCGGAGGTACTCCTGGCTCTCCGGGCTCCACGGGGCTTCTGTGAGCAGGGCATCACGCTCTGGGTCAAAGCTGCGCTGCGCGCGGATGCGGTGCGTGGCGGGGTTGAAATACACCTGGTCGATGGGCATGTCGATGACCTGGACCACCAAGGGCTTGGTGCGCCACTCGATCGTCAGCGTCTCCTGGAGCCCGCCGCCGTCACTGACTTCCTTGAGCCGCGTCTCGACCAGCTCCTGGATCATCGTGGCGCGGGGCGGCCGGCCGAAGTCCATGCTCACGGTGCGTTCTCCTCTGACTGCATGTCCGTGGGATACGTGGTGGGTTGGGGCGGGTAGGGCCGCGCTGTCTACGCGACCCCGTGTTCGTATTGTCAGACCGGCGGGAGGCCAAGGGATTCGCGGACCTTGTTCCTCGCGTCGGCCGGCAGCGTTCGGATGTCGGCCCAGAGCCGCTCCACCTCTGCGAACTCCCGCGCATCCGCCGCTACCCAGTCGGTCAGGGTCTTGCGGTCCATTCCCGCCAGGCGTTCCACCCGGACCAGGACGCTGCCGAGGTCAGCGGTCAGACCCCGGCCGCCCACACGGCACCGGTTGCATTCGGCCACGTTCTCCACAGTGGTGGCACCGTCCGGCTGGACCACCGGGCGCCGGGCGATGTCAAGCTGGGCGGACTCATAGGTCCCGGGGTACATCTCGCCGGCGGTGATGCCGCAGGAACGGCAGTGATGGCCGTCCCGTGCCAGGATTTCACGGCGCTGGGTATCGCTCAGGGACGTGGCCGGCCTGGTGCCCTTGCCCGGCTCCCAGACGGGTTCTCCCGCAGACACAAAACGCTGTTCGTGCTGACCGAGCGTCAAGTCCTCCCGGTGCGTGTCGATCCTCCAACCGAAGTCACGCAGGTCCCGCACCCGGCGGTCGGCCTGGCTCACCCCCGGAAACGCTCGCTTCACGTCCTCCTTCGTGAATGCGTTTCCTTCCCCCACCACCGTAACGAGCCACAGCGCAGCACGCTTCATCGTGCCGAACTTCTTGTCCTCCCAGGACGGAAGAGCCATTGCCTATCTCCTTATTCCCGTCAACCGCGAACTGTCCGCGCGGCGCCTGAGGACCCCCTACCGGCCGCGTCGGCGAACGACGCAACTGTCACTCAGCGGCTCAGCCCAACGCCATACCTGCCGCGATTTCGAGGTCAGTTGAAAACTTCAGGCAGTTCACGCAGCGGCCGACTGCCGGAAGAATTCGGCGGTGTACTGGCCAACAGGGGAACGGAGTCGTGATGCCTCGGCGCAGCAGGAAGTGGAAGGAGCTGCCTCCGGATCTACCGCAGGCACACAGGGAGTTCGTCCTGGTGCTGCGGAAGCTGCGCGATTGCAGCCCCCGCACGCAGGCGGCGATCGCCGCGTCGGGATTCCTCGTGGCGACCAGCCTTTCCAACCACCTCAACGGCGGCCGCATTCCGGACGAGTCGCTGGTCAGGGCGTTCTACAGAGTGATCCAGGACGAGGTTTCAGCAGCCGGGACAGCAGCCGTGCCGCTGCCGTGCTCGCTGGAGGAGCTGCTGGAGTTGCGGCGCCTGGCCCGCGTTCAGCACTGCTCCTGTGTTCCTCACCCCCGGGCCGCCCCGCCTGGTGGGAGCGGGACGGAAACGCCGGCTTCACCGGTTTCCGAGCCTGCGCCCGTTCGGCCTTCGCTCAGGGCAGGCAGACGCCGCCTACGCCACGGCAGAGCACTTACCCGCACTGCAGTATTCGCGGCCTCCGCACGGCAGCGCGTGCCGGTCCCCCTCCAGGAGGGGGACCGGCCGCGCGCGCTCGTCGTCGATACCGACTGGACCGAGATGCAGACGCTTACCGGCTTCCTTTCCGACGGCAGGCGTCGCGACGCAGGCCTGCTGCTGTGGCGCGCGGGACGGACCCTCTCCGCACCAGAGCTTGTCGAAGCCATCAGCTCCTGCCGGGCGGCAGGTTTAGACGAGGCTGCGGAATCCGTCCTGACCAGTGCCAGCGAACGGGCCGACAAACAGGCTGTTCTTAACATCGTGGCCGCACTGCGGCACGCCGGCCGGGAAGAGGACGTCGAGTACTTGCTCACGGCCGCGACTCGCGATCAGTAGGCCAGGGCAGCTCGAGCTGTTGGTGGCCGCGGGCTGTGGCGGTGGGTGGGGTGGGGCGGGGGGTGGTGAGGGTGAGGAGGGTGCGGAGGGCCGCGAGGACTTCGTCTGGGGTGTCCCGGATCATCGACGGGGTGGCGCTGACCACCAGGACGCCGTGGGATTCCAGGCGGAGGCGGCGGCGGAGGGTGGCGTGCCAGGCGTCGCGGGTGTAGTGGTACTCCGCCGAGTCGACCTCCAGGGCCACGCCCTCGTCGGGCCAGTAGGCGTCCGGGCTGGCCAGGAAGGTGCCGTCCGGGGTGTAGAGGCGTGCGTTCCACAGCGGGGGCGGGAGGTCCGTGCCGGTGAGGGCGTCGCGGGCCTGGGCTTCGGCGACCGAGCGGACCCCGGCCAGGAGTTCCCCGGCGGCGGCGTGGATCGCCGGGCGGGACAGGAGGCGGGCGCTGCGGAGTTCGGTGTGGAGGTCGTGCGGGTGGCACCAGCCCCACTGGACGACCTGGGCCAGCACGGAGCGGACCCGCTCGGCGCTCGGGCAGCGGGCGGCGAAGTCGGCGGCCGCGCGGACCGGGCGGGCGCTGGGCACGCCCGAGACGGCCAGGGTGCCCGGCCAGCGGGCGGTCGTCACGGGGCGGACCTGAGGGGTGCCGGTGAGCCGGCGCGGGCTGCGGATCAGGACGTCGGCGGGGCGTCGCGGATGCCGAGGAGGGTGAGCGCGGCTCCGCCGGTGAGGGCCGCGGTGTCGCCGGTGAGGGGGTCCGCGGTGGGTTCGGCGGCGTACAGGACGGCGGCCAGGGCGCGTTGGCGGTGGTCGGGAGGGCCCGTCTGGAGGAGGTAGACGCGGGGCAGGAGGCGTTGCCAGGGGCCGCCGGGGCGGATGCGGGAGGTGATGGTGGTGTGGGGGACGCGGGCGGTGGTGAGTTGGTGGCGGGTGGCGAGGTTCAGCTGGCGGCGGGTGAGGGATGTGGGGGTGGGGGATGTGGGGGTGGGGGGCGTAGGGGTTGGGGTGCTTGCTTTGTGGGTGATCATGGCCCCGGTATGCCCGGGGTGGGCGTGTCCAGTCGTCTCTTTCGGGTGGCGGTGGGGTCAGTGCGGGTGGTCCGATCGGCCCGGGTGGTTCGGGGAGAGGAAGACGACCACGTTCGTCTCGGTGCCCGGGAGGGCGGGGACCTCGTGCCAGCCGAGGCGGTGGTAGGTGGCGACGGTGTCCTCGGCCAGGCGTGAGGTGAGGAGCCACGCGCGGTGTTCGGGGGCGTCGGCGGTGATCTCCGTGAGGAGGGCCCGGCCGGCGCCGGTGCCGCGTGCGTAGGCCCGTACGGCCAGTTCGTCCACCTCCAGGGCGCCGACCAGCAGGTCGCGCACCCGGTCCGGGCCGAGCTGCGCGGCGACCTGGGGATAGCCCCGGCCCCCGGGGAAGGGGGCCGGGGTCAGCCAGGCCGTCGCGAAGCCGTCGACGCCGGCGGGGGACTGTACGAAGGCGGTACGGAATCCGGGGCGGCGGACGTCGGTGTGGAGGCGGCCCGCGAACTGGCGAATGGTTTCTGCGTCTTCGTTCCAGGGCGGGGCGGAGAAGACGTCGGCGTAGGCGTCGAGGAGTTCGTCCGCGAGGTCGAGGACGGCGCGGCCGTAGGAGATCACGAGCGGCTCCGGGGGTGGGTGGATGGGTGGGGGGCGGGGTGGTTGCCGAGTGTGGGTGAAACCGAAAGTAGGTGACGGGGGCGCGGAACCTGCGGATAGGAGGAACCCGGCGTGTGCCGACAAATCGGCCGTCGTGTGTGCGTGTCGCGGGGCGGCGCCGGGCGTTGAGCAGCCGTGGACAGACTGCTGCTGGTGGCGGGCCGATGTGCGCTCGCCTTCCTTCTCGTCCTCGGGGTCGTGGCGCTGCTGCCGCGCGCGGTGCGCGAGGCGCTGCCCGACGCCGTGGTGGGCGGGGCCGTGCTCGCGCTGGGAGCGGTGGGTGTCCGCCGGGGTTCCAGGCGTCCGCGTTAGCCTCGTGAGTAGTTCATCGCATGACATGACTTATCTGGCGCGTACGTGGATTTGTGTGGTGCGTACGTCTGACACGACGAGGGAGTTCGACATGGCGCGGGTACCGAGTTCCGCGGTGGCGGCAGCCGGGCTGATCGGCGGCTACGCCGTCGCCCGGTGGACGAAGAAGCGCCCCCTGGGCGGGGTCGTGCTCGGCGCCGCCGGGATCGTGGCCGGCCGGGAGTGGCACCGCCGCGGCGGGGTCCCGGCGGCGGCCGGCCTGGGGGCGCTGTACCTCGCGGGCTTCGCGGGGGCGCATCCGCTGGCGAAGAAGGTCGGCGCGTGGCCGGCGGTGGCCGGAGCGGCCGGCGTCGTCGCGGCGACGGCGTGGGCGGTGTCCGACCGGGGGTGACCCCGCCCGGGGGGCGGGGCGGCGGGGTCGCTGGCCATTGCCCCCCTTGAGGGGGAGGCGGGGCGGTGGCGGGGCGGTGGCGGAGTGTGCCGGCCGCCCTCCGCCTGTACCGCACGCGACCGGCACCGAAATGCCGGACGGGACCGGCCGGGTGGTCGGGGCCCCGGTGGGGCGGCGGCTAGGCGCCGAGCGTGCGGGAGACCGTGTAGATCAGGAGGCCCGCCAAGGCGCCGACCACGGTGCCGTTGATGCGGATGAACTGGAGGTCGCGGCCGATGTGGGCCTCGATCTTGCGGGAGGTGTGTTCCGCGTCCCAGGCGGCCACCGTGTCGGTGATCAGGGAGGTGATCTCCGTGCGGTACGTGGTGACGACGTAGACCAGCGCGCCCTCGATCCAGCCCTCCACCTTCGCCTGCAGGCGGCCGTCGGTGGCCAGGCGGGCGCCCAGGGAGATCAGGGAGGAGCGGACGCGCAGGCGCAGTTCGCTGCGTTCGTCCTCCGCCGCCGAGATGATCATCGAGCGGACCGCCGTCCACGCCGACGCGATCACGTCCTGCACCTCGCCCCGCGCCAGGACCTCCGACTTCAGCCGTTCCACCCGGGCCCGCGTCTCCGTGTCCGCCTGGAGGTCCGCCGCGAAGTCCGTCAGGAAGCGGTCCACCGCCCCGCGCGCCGGGTGGCCCGGCATGTCGCGCATCTCCGTGACGAACCGCAGCAGCTCCTTGTACACCCGGTCACCGACCTTGCGGTCGACGAAGCGCGGGGTCCAGCCCGGGGCGCCGCCCTGGACCGCGTCCATGACGGAGTCCCCGTGGGTGACCAGCCAGTCGTGGGCCTTGGCGCAGATCAGGTCGACCGCCCGGTGGTGTCCTCCGTCGGCGACGACGCGCTCCAGGGTCTTGCCGATGCCCGGCGCGATCTCCGCCGCCTCCGCCCGGCGGGTGATGGCCTCGCCGACCACGGCCTGGACGTCGGAGTCGCGCAGGACGGTGAGGGCGCCGCGCAGGGCGGTGGCCAGTTCCGCCGTGACCCGGTCGGCGTGCTCGGGCTCGGCCAGCCAGGCGCCGAGGCGGCCGCCGATGCCCAGGGCGTGCAGCCGGGCGCGTACGACGTCGGCGGAGAGGAAGTTCTCGCCCACGAACTCCCCCAGCGAGACCCCCAGCTGGTCCTTCTTCGTGGGGATGATCGCCGTGTGGGGGATGGGCAGCCCCAGGGGGTGGCGGAAGAGGGCCGTCACCGCGAACCAGTCGGCGAGCGCGCCGACCATGCCGGCCTCCGCCGCGGCGGCTACGTATCCGGCCCAGCCGCCCGCGCCCCAGGCCTGCTGGGCGCATGTGGCCAGGACGTAGACCACCGCGACGACGATCAGCAGACCCGTCGCGGTCGTCTTCATGCGGCGGACGCCCCGCCGCCGCTCTTCGTCCGCCTCGTTGAAGACGAACGCGCCGCGGGCGGATGGGCCCGCAGCCGGTCCCGGTTCCTTCATGTGGTGCTCCTGCCTTCCCCCGATGGCCGGTTTTGTCTGCATAGCATCCGACTCCCGGGAGGGCCGGGGAGTTCCCGGCGCGCCGCCGACCGGGTCCCGCTAGAGCTCCTTGCGGACCTCGCCGCCGCCCAGGTTCCTGCCGCCCTTCGGCTGCTTGGGAGGCTTCGGCGCCTTGACCTTGACCGCCACTCCGCCCCAGAAGGCGAGGCCGTTGACGATCACCCGCGGGGCCCCAGGTTCCGGGCGGCTCTCCAGGGACCGGCCCTGGTCGAAGCCCCCCATGATGCCGATGCCCCGTACGTCGACCTCGACGCCCGGCGGGACGGTGATCTCGATGCCGCCCATGATGGCCACGCAGGTGATGACGACCTCGCGCGCCGCGAAGTCGGCCTCGCGCAGGTCGAGCTCGCCGCCGCCCCAGAAGGCCACGGCGTTGAACTGCGCGGGCACCGTCCAGTGCCCCTTGCGCTGGAACCCCGACATGATCGCGACCGCCGACGAGGAGGCCCACGTACCGCCGATGCGGGACTGCCAGGACGAGGTGGCGGAGACGGGGCCGGGAGCGTAGGAGAGGGCCGAGGAGGACTCGGGGGCCGGAAGGTCGCTGGTCAGGGGTTCGAGTTCGGCGTACGTACGGGACTTGTACGCCGCCTCCAGCCGCTCCTCGAACTCCTCCATGTCCAGCCGGCCCTCGGCGACGGCGTCCCGCAGGCGCTCGACGACCCGCTCGCGGTCGGCGTCCGACGCCCGCAGGGAGGGGGCGGCCTCCGCCCGAGATGCCCGAGGGGCCTGAGATGTCTGAGGGGCCTGAGATACCTGAGATACCTGAGATGCCTGAGGGGCCTGAGGGGCCTGGCCTTGGGGGCCCTGGCCTTGGGGGGCCTTGTCCAGGGAGGTCTTCTCCGGCGTCGCCTGCTCCGGGCGCTCGTCACTCATGCGGGTCAGACTATGCAGAGAAGCCCGGCGGTTGAACGGTCCCGACCCCGGGCGGCACCCCGACCCCGCCCCTGATTTCCCCCTGACCTCCGCCCCCGGACGGCCCCGCCCCCCTCAGCCCCGCCCCGCGTACATCCGTGCGATCACGTCCTCGATGTCCGGCTCCCGCACCGACAGGTCCAGCAGCGGATACCGCGCCGCCACCGCCGCCACCAGCGGCGCCGCCGACTCCCGGGCCGGGAAGGCCAGCCACTGCCGCGCCCCCTCCACCCGCACCACCCGCGCCCCCGCCACTTCCAGCGGCGGGAGCTCCCGCTCCAGGTCCACCACCAGGGTCCGCTCACCGCCCTCCCCCAGCGCGTGCAGACCGCCCAGCGCCCCGTCGTACACCAGCCGGCCGTGGTCGATGACCATCACCCGTTCGCACAGCTGCTCGATGTCCTGGAGGTCGTGCGTCGTCAGCAGCACCGTCGTCCCGAGCTCCTCGTTCAGCTGCCGCAGGAACTCCCGCACCCGCGCCTTGCTGACCACGTCCAGCCCGATCGTCGGCTCGTCCAGGTACAGCACCTCCGGGTCGTGCAGCAGCGCCGCCGCGATGTCCCCGCGCATCCGCTGCCCCAGCGACAGCTGCCGCACCGGCACGTCCAGCAGCGCCGCGAGGTCCAGCCGGTCCACGCAGCGGTCCAGGTTCTCCCGGAACCGGGCCTGCGGAATGCGGTACATGCGGCGCATCAGCCCGTACGAGTCCTTCAGCGGCAGGTCCCACCACAGGGTGGTCCGCTGCCCGAAGACCACCCCGATCCGGTGCGCGAGGCGCATCCGCTCCCGCGACGGGTCGATGCCCGCGACCCGCAGCCGGCCGCCGCTCGGGGTGAGGATGCCCGTCAGCATCTTGATCGTGGTGGACTTCCCCGCGCCGTTGGGCCCGATGTACCCGACCACCTCGCCCCGGGCGACCTCGAAACTGATCCCGTCCACCGCCCTGACCTGGCGTTTCTCCCGGCGCATCAGCCCGACACGGCGCCGGACTTCGAAGACCTTCTCGACCGCCTCCAGAGAGACGAGAACATCGGACACGACTAGCTCCCCGTGCTTCGGTACGAACGGACCCCCGCGCGCCACGCCAGCGACGCGGGCAGGAACACCGCGAAGGCGACCAGCGGGCTCAGGTACGCGACCCACCCCGGCAGCCCCAGCGGATCGGGCCGGCCCAGCACGTACAGCGCGGGCAGCCAGTTGACGAAGGCCAGCGGGACCACGAAGGTCACCCCGCGCAGCAGCTCCTTCCCGAACACCGTCGGCGGGTACTGGAGCATGGTGCAGCCCCCGTACGTGAAGGAGTTCTGCACCTCCGCCGCGTCCCCGGCGACGAACTGGAAGGCCGCCCCGGCCACGAGCACCCCGCCGAAGATCCCCGCCCCGGCCACCACCATGACCGGCACCAGCAGCACCTTCCCCGGCGTCCAGTCCACGTCCAGCACCGAGAGCGCCCAGCCCAGCACCCCCAGCCCCTGCGCGATCCGCCCCAGCCGCCGCAGCGCGAACCGGTCCGCGGCCACCTGCGCGAGCAGCGGGACGGGCCGCACCAGCATGGTGTCGAGGGAGCCGTCGCGGATCCGGGCGCCGACCCGCTCGGTGTTGCCGAGGAGCAGGTCCGCCAGCCCGAGCGAGGCGGAGCAGGACCCGTACAGGAGGGCGATCTCGGGAAGGGTGAACCCGCCGAGCGCCTCCACGTGGGAGAACATGACGGCGATCGCGACGAAGTCGAGCACCGTGATGGCCGCGTTCCCGACCGTGGCCAGCAGGAACGACGCCCGGTACGCCATCGTCGAGCGGATCCACATCCCCACGATCAGCCCGTAGCCCCGCAGCCCCTCGCGCAGCCGGCCACCACGCCCCGACGCGGGCTCGTACGGCCACCGCCCCGGCCCGCCCGGTGCCGCCCCCGTCCCCGTACGGCTCACCACCGTCTCAGCCACCCTGGACCACCACCTTCCGCGTGGCCGCCGACTGCACCAGCCGCCCCGCGCCCAGCAGCCCCACCGCCCACACCGCCTGGAAGCCCAGCGCCCGCACCGCTCCTCCGGACCCGGCGTGGGTGCCGAGCAGCACGTCCAGCGGGACCTGGAGCATCGCGGCCCACGGCAGCAGCCGCACCACCTCGCCGAAGCCTCCGGGGAAGACGGTCAGGGGCAGCAGCATCCCGGAGAAGAAGACGGTGACGACGGTCGCCATCAGGTTGACGCCCGCCCCGTCCAGCAGCCAGAACGCGGCCAGCGCCAGCAGGTACCGCACCCCGAACCCGACGACCAGCCCGAGGGCCACCGACAGCAGGAACAGCAGCCAGCGCAGCGGATCGGACGGCAGCGCCAGGGTGAAGACACACGCCCCGGCCACCAGCGGCAACAGCCCGCGCCCCAGCAGCTGGAAGCCCGCACGGCCCAGGTCGGTCGCCAGCCACCAGGCCTGGAGGTCGGCCGGGCGGTACAGGTCGACGGCGACGTCACCCGTACGGATGCGTTCCTGGAGCTCCTCCTGGAAGCCGCCGCCGATGAGCGAGGCGGCCGCCAGCAGGGCCTGGCTGACCCAGACGAAGGTGAGGGCCTGGGCCTGGTCGTAGCCGCCGAGGTGGGGGCGCTCGTCCCACAGGGCGATGTACGTGTACGCGACGATGAAGCCGAAGACCGTGTTGGTGAAGACGCCTGCGGCGGTCGCCGTCCCGTAGGCCGCGTAGCGGCGGAACCCGCCCGCGGCGACGGCCAGATAGAGCCGCACCGTATCCCTCCGTTTTCCACGTCGTTCCTACGTCGGCCAAAGCGCGCGAGCTTAGTGCGGAGGGGCGAGCCACGCGACCGTTTTATGCCCGTCCGGAGCGGAAGCAGCGGCCATCGGGTAGACACCATGAGGTACAGATGTGGATATTGCGCACGGTCACGAGGAGTCCCGGCGATGAGCGACCAGTCACCACCCCCGGGCTGGACCCCTCGTGATCCGGACACCCCGAAGCCGCAGGGGCCCACGGGACCACGGGGCGACGGCGGCAAGGACAACAGCAAGGGCAAGGGCAAGGGCAGCCGCAACGCCAAGGCCAAGGGCAAGGGCAAGGCCAAGGCCGGCCCCAACGGCAGCGCCAGCGCCAGCCCGAGCCCCAAGGTGAAACGCAAGCGCACCGGATGGCGGCGTCTCCTCCCCACCTGGCGGATGGTCCTCGGCGGGATCCTGCTGCTCCTCCTGCTGCTCGGCGGCGCGCTCGTCGCCGGCTACCTGCTGGTCGACATCCCGCCGGCCAACTCGGCCGCCACCGCCCAGTCCAACGTGTTCCTCTACGCCGACGGTTCCCAGCTCGCCCGCGACGGCGAGGTCAACCGCGTCAACGTCCCGCTCTCCCAGGTCCCCCGCACCGTCCAGGAGGCCGTACTGGCCGCCGAGGACCGGGACTTCTATTCCGAACGGGCGGTGGACCCCAAGGCGATGATCCGCGCCGCCTGGAACACCGCCACCGGCAAGGGCACGCAGTCCGGCTCCACCATCACCCAGCAGTACGTCAAGAACTACTACCTGGGCCAGGAACAGACGATCAAACGCAAGGTCAAGGAGTTCTTCATCGCGATCAAACTCGGTCGCGAGAAGTCGAAGGACTACATCCTCGAGGGCTACCTGAACACCAGTTACTTCGGCCGCAACGCCTACGGCATCCAGGCCGCCGCCCAGGCCTACTACGGCAAGGACGTCAACAAGCTCACCACCCCCGAAGGCGCCTACCTCGCCACCCTCCTCAACTCCCCCAGCGCCTTCGACGTCGTCGCCCACCCCCAGAGCCGCGCCCGCGCCCTCGCCCGCTGGAACTACGTCCTCGACGGCATGGTCAAGAAGAAGTGGATGACCCCCGAGGAGCGGGCCGCGGCCACCTTCCCCGAACCGGGCAAGGTCCGCGCCGCCGCCGGACTCTCCGGCCAGCGCGGCTACCTCGTCGAAGCCGTCAAGGACTACATCTCCGAACACAAGATCCTCGACGACAAGACCCTGGCCGAGGGCGGGTACCGGATCACCACCACCATCGACAAGCGCCGCGAGAACGCCTTCGTCGACGCCGTCCAGAAGCAGATGGTCGACAAGCTCGACCCGGCGGGCCGCCCGGCCGACAAGGTGGTGCGCGCCGGCGGGGTCTCCATCGACCCGGCCACCGGCAAGGTCGTCGCCATGTACGGCGGCATCGACTACACCAGGCAGTACGTCAACAACGCGACCCGGCACGACTACCAGGTGGCCTCCACCTTCAAGCCGTTCGTCTTCGCCTCCGCCGTCGAGAACGACTCCCGCACCCAGGACGGCCGCCGGATCACCCCGAACACGGTCTACAACGGCGACAACCGGCGCCGCGTCGTCGGCACCCGCATTCCCTACGCCCCCGAGAACGAGGGCCAGCAGTCGTACGGTCAGATCACCGTCAACACCGCCACCGACCTCTCCGTCAACACCGTCTTCGCCCAGATGGTCGTCGACGTCGGCACGGAGAAGGTCAAGCAGACGGCGATCGGCCTCGGCCTCCCCGAGGACACGCCGAACTTCGACGCCGTCCCGGCCATGGCGCTCGGCACCATGCAGGCCAGCGTGCTGGACATGACCCAGGCGTACGCGACCCTCGCCGACCACGGCCGGCGCACCCCGTACACCCTCGTGGAGAAGATCACCAAGGAGGGCGACACCCTGCACCTGCCCGACCGCACCCCCCAGCAGGCCGTGAGCCGCGAAGCGGCCGACACGACCACCTCCATGCTGGTCAGCGTCGTGGACAACGGCACCGGTACGGAGGCCCTCGCGGCCGGCCGGCCGGCGGCGGGCAAGACCGGCACCGCCGAGCAGGACCGCGCCGCCTGGTTCGCCGCGTACACCCCCGACCTGGTGACGGTCGTCTCGGTCATGGGACAGGACCCCGACTCGGGCACCCTCGAACCCCTGTACGGGGCCCTCGGCGAACCCCGCCTCGGAGGCGGCGGCTACCCGGCGCGGATCTGGGCGGCGTACACGAAGAAGGCCCTGGAGGGGACGGAGCCGGCCGACTTCGACCTGGACCTCCAGCCGGGCGCGGCCCAGCCCCCGCCACCGGTCCAGCCCACCACCCCGCAGCAGCCCCAGGGCAGCCGCCCGCCGTGGCTGCCGGACCAGAGCGGCCGCCCCAACCCCCCGAACGGGGGCCAGGACAACGGCGGGCGGACGAACGGGGGCCAGAACACGGGAGGCCAGACGAACGGCGGCCAGAACACGGGAGGCCAGAACACCGGAGGCCAGACGACAGGAGGCCAGACCAACGGCGGTCAGACCAACGGAGGCCAGAACACCGGAGGCCAGACCAACGGCGGTCAGACGACCGGCGGCCAGACCAACGGAGGCGACACCACGGGCGCCACGGGCGGCGGTGGCGAAACCAACGGCGGCCAGGCCACGGGCGGCGGCCTCACCCCGCGCCGCCGCCCTCCGTCGCTGTTCCTCGAATGACCGTCAGTGGCCGGAGGTGGCCTTCAGCCCCACCACCGCGACCAGCAGCAGACAGATGAAGAAGATCCGGGCGGCGGTGACGGGCTCCCCCAGCACCGCCATGCCGAGCACCGCCGCACCGGCCGCACCGATGCCCACCCACACGCCGTACGCCGTACCGATGGGCAGGGTCTTGGCCGCGTAGGACAGCAGCACCATGCTGGCGACGATCCCGGCACCGGTGAACACCGACGGCCACAGCCGGGTGAAGCCCTCGGTGAACTTCATGCCGATCGACCAGCCGACCTCGAGCAGGCCGGCGAAGAGAAGAAGAACCCAGGCCATGACGGCACCTCCGGGACGAGAACGGAACGGGGGTGCGTCGTCTTTGCACGCTGGTCCAGCCGATCCGATCGACCCAGCTGACCCAGCTACCCGGTACGGCGCGTCTCGTCGGGGTGGTTCCCCACCACCGTAGCAAAGGGCGTGCAAAAGGGCCGGTGACCCGGGTCACCAGCCCTTTCTCGTACCGCGTCCGTCAGTCAGAGGTACAGCCCGGTCGAGTCCTTCGACCCCTCCAGCCGCTCCGCCGCCACGGCGTGCAGGTCCCGCTCGCGCATCAGCACGTACGTCGCCCCCCGCACCTCGACCTCGGCGCGGTCCTCGGGGTCGTACAGCACGCGGTCGCCGGGCTCCACGCTCCGTACGTTCTGCCCGACCGCGACCACCTCGGCCCAGGCGAGCCGCTTGCCCACCGCGGCCGTCGCCGGGATCAGGATCCCGCCGCCCGAGCGCCGCTCGCCCTCGGGGGTGTCGGACTTCACGAGCACGCGGTCGTGGAGCATGCGGATGGGCAGCTTGTCGTGGGTGGTGTTCTCGCTCACGCCACGAACCTACCTGCCGCCGCGCGCCGCGCACCCGTGAGGGTCGACATCACGGCGGACGTCACCGCTTGCGGCGCGCGGAAGCCACGAGCAGCCCGACCACGCCGGCCGCGAGCAGCACGACGGGGGCGATCCGCTCGAAGCGCGGGGCGCCGTCCTCGTGGCGCAGGCCGTCCTTCACGTCGGTGATCAGCCGGTTGACGCACGCGACGGCGCGCCCGGCGGTGTGGTCGACCGTCGAGGCGACCCTGGCCTTCGCGTCCCCGATGATCGTCTGCGGGTGCATGCGCACGCCGATCTCGTCGAGCGTCTCGGCGAGCTGCTCGCGGCGGCGGACGATGTCCGCCTCGATCTGTGCGGGGGTCCTGGCTTCCGGCACCGCGCTGCCTCCGTCGTCGTGTCTGGTCTTGTATGGGCTTGATCCGTCATGGACAGTCTGTCAGCTCAGTCAGCTTAGGCTCATGCCGTACGGATCCCCTCCCGAGGAGAGCACTGACATGAGCGAGCGACTCCAGCCGGGCGACCCCGCCCCCGCCTTCACCCTGCCCGACGCGGACGGCAACGAGGTGTCGCTGGCCGACCACAAGGGCCGCAAGGTGATCGTGTACTTCTACCCGGCGGCCCTGACCCCCGGCTGCACGAAGCAGGCCTGCGACTTCACGGACAACCTGGACGTGCTGGCCACGGCCGGCTACGACGTCATCGGCGTCTCCCCGGACAAGCCGGAGAAGCTGGCGAAGTTCCGCGAGCAGGAGCACCTGAAGGTCACCCTGGTCGGCGACCCGGAGAAGGAGGTCCTGGCGGCGTACGGGGCCTTCGGCGAGAAGAAGCTGTACGGCAAGACGGTGACCGGGGTCATCCGCTCCACGGTGGTCGTGGACGAGGAGGGCAAGGTCGAGCACGCCTTCTACAACGTCAAGGCGACGGGCCACGTAGCGAAGATCATCAAGGACCTGGGCATCTGACCCCGCCCACCCGTCCCCGCGGAACGGTCCGCACCCTCCCGGTGCGGACCGTTCCGCTTATCGGACGAAACCTGCCGTAACCGTCCGACTACCGATCCGTTACTCCATGCGAGGTCCGCACACGTGGCCGAGAACAGGGGGTGGCGACCATGCCGGTCAGTCCGTACACGAAGGAACGCCTCGCGGAGGCGGCAGGCTCTTCCAGGACACTGAGCGAGGCACTGGAGCGGCTCGGGGTGGATCCGCGCGGTGGATCACGGCGCTACGTTCGCAACCGCATGCGCAAGCTCGGGATCGAGATCTCCCACTTCGAGAAGGAGGGGGTGAAGTGGACCGCGGAGGTCCTGACCGAAGCGGTCGCGGTCTCGTCGAACATGTGCGAGGTACTGCGGCGACTGGGACTGGACGTCGTGGGTGGCCACCATACGTACATCAGTCGGCGTGTGAGGTCGCTGGCCATAGACACCTCGCACTTCAAGATCCCTTCACCGGCTGGCCGGCCCAAGACGCGCCGGACTCCGGAGACCCTGCTGGTGGTGCAGGAACCGGGAAGCGCACGCCGCATCCCGGGTGACCGCCTCAAGCGCGCCATGGGGTCCTGCGGGGTGCCGGAGCGCTGCTCGAGGTGCGGCACTGAAGCAATGTGGCGCGGCTACCCACTCCCCCTTGAGGTCGACCACATCGACGGCGACTGGCGGAACAACCAGCTGGCGAACCTTCGCCTGCTGTGCCCGAACTGCCACTCCACGACGGACTCGTACCGAGGCCGGGCCAAGCGGCGGGCAGCATGAACGGCTCCCATTCCGAGCAGCCCCGCCGACGCAACAGCCGATCCCGGCCGGACCCGGCGGCAATACGCGACGCGGTCGCCGAGTCCCGGTCACTGGCCGAGACGCTGCGGCGCCTGTCTCTGCCCGACTCCGGCGGGCAGCGTGGAAGGCTGCGGGCATGGATACACGAGCAGGGGCTCTCGACCTCCCATTTCCTGGGGCAGGCGCATCAACGGGGCAGACCCGGCACCGTTCCGCTCAAGCCCCCGGAGGAAGTCCTCGTGCTCCGCACCGGAGGGCGGCGCACGAAAACCGAGCTCTTGCGCCGCGCTCTGCGCGCAATCGGCGTGCCTGAGTGCTGCGCCGAGTGTGGAACCGGCCCGGAGTGGCAGGGGCTTGCCATGACCCTCGAGGTGGATCACGTCAACGGCGACTGGAGGGACGACCGCCGCGAGAACCTGCGACTGCTGTGCCCCAACTGCCACGCGATCACAACCACCTGGTGCAGAGGGGGACGCCGCCGGTCCGTCTGAGGAGTCCTTCACCGCAGCGGATGGCTGGCCGCTACCATGGCAGCATCTCGCGGCCGTGTCGTAACAGGCAGCCGAGCGGCGCTTAGAACGCCGTGGGAGAAATCCCGTGGGGGTTCGAATCCCCCCGGCCGCACCACACCGAAGGCCCCGTACGCAACCGCGTTCGGGGCCTTCGGGCTATCCGGCGGGCGGACCGTCAGCCCAGCAGGTCGCGCAGGATCGGGATCAGGGCGCGGAAGGCCTGGCCTCGGTGGGAGATGGCGTTCTTTTCCGCTGCCGTCAGTTCCGCGCAGGTGCGGGTTTCGCCCAGCGGCTGGAGGATCGGGTCGTAGCCGAAGCCGCCGCCGCCCGCCGGGGTGTGGCGGAGGGTGCCCAGGAGGCGGCCCTCGACGACGTGTTCGGTGCCGTCCGGGAGGGCCAGGGCGGCCGCGCAGAAGAAGTGGGCGCCGCGGTGTTCGTCGGCGATGTCGCCGAGCTGGTTGAGGAGCAGTTCCAGGTTGGCGCGGTCGTTGCCGTGGGCGCCGGCCCAGCGGGCCGAGAAGATGCCGGGGGCGCCGTTCAGGACGTCGACGCACAGGCCCGAGTCGTCGGCGATGGCGGGGTAGCCGGTGGCCTGGGCGAGGGCGTGGGCCTTGAGGAGGGCGTTCTCGGCGAAGGTGACGCCGGTTTCCTTGACGTCCGGGACCTCGGGGTACGCGTCGGCGCCGACCAGCTCGTGCGGCAGGCCGGCGTCGGCGAGGATGGCGCGGAGTTCGGTGACTTTGCCCGCGTTGCGGGTGGCGAGGATCAGGCGGGTCATGGCGCCATTATCCCGGCCGGGGCAGGTCGTCGGGGCAGGTCGTCAGCCCGGGGTGCAGACCTTGGAGATCTCCGCGGCGGCGTCCGCGACCGGCTTGATGTCGGGGGCGGTGTTGCCCTGCTGCACGGAGGTGCGGACGTTGTTGACGGCCGTGGTCATGGAGTCGACGGCCTTGCCGAGGTCGGCGTTGCCGGTCTGGTCCTTGATCTTCTTCAGGTCGGTGTCTATCTGGTTCAGCGCGTTCTGGGTGTCCTGGACGCTGTTGCCGGCGTTCGAGACGGCCTGCTGGAGGTTGTTGACCCCGTTGGTGATGGCCACGGCCGTGTTGGCGCAGTCCATCGCGGTGGAGATGGCGTCGCAGGAGGCGAGCGCCGGGACCGTGAGGGTGGCCGTCAGGGCCAGGGCGGCCATGCGGAGCTTCGGACGGGTGAGGTGCGGGTTCATGTGGGTCCCCCCCGGGGGTGTGGGTACGGGTACGGGCGCGCGGCCGTGAGACCGTGCGCCCGTACCGGCGTAGACGCGGGCCCGTGCCGCGCGGTTGCCGGATGCCTAGGGGAGCTGGAGGTCCAGCGCCCCGAGCTGGAGGGCTTCGAGGTCCGCGCAGCCGCCGGCGGCGAGGTCGAGGAGGGCGTTGAGCTCCTTGCGGTCGAAGGGCTCGCCCTCGGCGGTGCCCTGGACCTCGACGAAGCGGCCGTCGCCGGTGCACACGACGTTCATGTCGGTCTCGGCGCGGACGTCCTCCTCGTAGCAGAGGTCGAGGAGGGGGACGCCGTCGACGATGCCGACGCTGACGGCGGCGACGGTGCCGGTCAGCGGCTTGCGGCCGGCCTTGATGAGCTTCTTCTTCTGGCCCCAGGCGATGGCGTCGGCGAGGGCGACGTAGGCGCCGGTGATGGCGGCGGTGCGGGTGCCGCCGTCGGCCTGGAGGACGTCGCAGTCGAGGACGACGGTGTTCTCGCCGAGGGCCTTGTAGTCGATGACGGCGCGCAGGGAGCGGCCGATCAGGCGGGAGATCTCGTGGGTGCGGCCGCCGATCTTGCCGCGGACGGATTCGCGGTCGCCGCGGGTGTTGGTGGAGCGCGGGAGCATCGAGTACTCGGAGGTGACCCAGCCCTCGCCGCTGCCCTTGCGCCAGCGCGGGACGCCTTCGGTGAAGGAGGCGGTGCAGAAGACCTTGGTGTCTCCGAAGGAGATGAGGACGGAGCCCTCGGCGTGCTTGCTCCATCCGCGTTCGATGGTGACCGGGCGGAGCTGTTCGGGCGTGCGGCCGTCGATGCGAGACATGGCTGTGAGCCTAGTCGCTGCGGGGGCGGGCCGGGTGACGGGCGGGAGTACGGCCGGTGCAGGGGGGTGTGGGTACGGGTGGACCCCGTCCGGTCGGGCCGGTACGGGGTCCTGGTCATGCTCCGCGGGGGCGGTTCACATCATGTCTTCGATTTCGCCGGCGATCGGGTCGGCGTCGGTGCCGATGACGACCTGCACGGCGGTGCCCATGCGGACGACGCCGTGGGCGCCGGCGGCCTTGAGGGCGGCCTCGTCGACGAGGTCGGGGTTGACGACCTCGGTGCGCAGGCGGGTGATGCAGCCCTCGACCTCTTCGATGTTTTCGATTCCGCCGAGCCCGGCGACGATCTTCTCAGCCTTGGTGGCCATGTGTTTCTCCCTGAGTGTGGCGAAGAACGAGTCTCGGCGGCCGTTACCAGCTGCGTCCGCTTCGTCACGGTAGCTCACGGTTGGCCTATCTACGCGAGCACGGGTCTGGGGTCTGCCGAATGATGACGATCAGCAGCACCCTGCCCCACAACTGGTCTACACCAGTGTGCCGTACGCGGTGCGGCTGCCAAAACGGGCCGGTCCAGGGAGGACGCGATGAGCGCGAGCAGTGCCGAAGCGGCACCGCAGCCGAAGTGGTGGAGCGGCCTGTACCCGGGGTTGCAGAAGATGGGGCGCAGTCTGCAGCTGCCGATCGCAGTGCTGCCGGCGGCGGGCATCCTCAACCGGCTGGGGCAGCCGGACGTGTTCGGCAAGGACGGGCTGGACTGGGCGCCGGTGGCCAAGGTGATGGCGGGTGCGGGCGGGGCGCTGCTCGACCCCGAGCTGGGGCTTCCGCTGCTGTTCTGCGTGGGTGTGGCGATCGGGATGGCCAAGAAGGCGGACGGGTCGACGGCGCTGGCGGCGGTGGCGGGGTTCCTCGTCTACCGGGGGGTGCTGCGCGCGTTTCCGAAGGACTGCCCCGTGGGGACCAGGGACGTCGGGGGTGGCTGCCTGACGCCGGCGGACACGTTCGCGGGGTACACGTACCAGAACCCGGGGGTGTTCGGCGGGATCGTGATGGGGCTGCTGGCGGCGTGGTTCTGGCAGCGGTACCACCGGGTGAAGCTGGTGGACTGGCTGGGGTTCTTCAACGGGCGCCGGCTGGTGCCGATCATCATGGCGTTCGTGGCGATCGCGTTCGCGGTGGTGTGCCTGTGGGTCTGGCCGCCGGTGGGCGGTGCGCTGGAGCACTTCTCGGACTGGCTGATCGGTCTGGGGGCGTGGGGTGCGGGGATCTTCGGTGTGGCGAACAGGGCGCTGCTGGTGATCGGGCTGCACCAGTTCCTGAACGTGCCGGTGTGGTTCCAGTTCGGTTCGTTCACCACGCCCGAGGGTCAGGTGAAGCACGGTGACATCAACATGTTCCTGGCGGGCGACCCGCACGCCGGCCTGTTCCTGAGCGGGTTCTTCCCGATCATGATGTTCGCGCTGCCGGCGGCGGCGCTGGCGATCACGCACTGCGCGAAGCCGCTGCGGCGCAAGGAGGTCGGGGGCCTGATGCTGTCGGTGGGGCTGACCTCGTTCGTCACGGGGATCACGGAGCCGCTGGAGTACTCCTTCCTCTTCGTGGCGCCGCTGCTGTACGCGGTGCACGCCGTGCTGACGGGGGTGTCGATGGCGGTGACGTGGGCGCTGGGGGTGCACGACGGGTTCAGCTTCTCGGCGGGTCTGATCGACTACGTCATCAACTGGGGGCTGGCGACGAAGCCGTGGCTGATCATCCCGATCGGGCTGTGCTTCGCGGTCGTGTACTACGTCATCTTCCGCTTCGCCATCACGGCGTTCGGCATCCCGACGCCGGGTCGGGAGTCGGACGAGGAGATCGCGGCGATGCAGGCGGAGAACACCAAGGCGTAGCGCATGGCGGGAACCGCCGTGCGGCACAGGGCAAGGGCCTTCGGATCCGAGGATCCGGAGGCCCTTCGTCCTGTGGTCCAGGCCACACAAAATCGAAGGTTCCTTATCTAACCCCGACCGTGCTACAACTGGTCTACACCACCTAATGGTGTAGACCATGCAGGCCGCCCGAGCAGCCCAGTGGTCTCTTCCGAGACGCCGCCACCCCATTTTCCCCTGTCCCCTGGCAGCGCCTTGCCCAATGGAGGAAGCCCATGTCCACAGCGACCGCTGCGGAGAAGAAGAAGGGCGCTGGCGTGATGGCCGTCATGCAGCGCATCGGCCGGAGCCTCATGCTCCCCGTCGCGGTGCTGCCGGCCGCCGCACTGCTGGTCCGTCTCGGCGACAAGGACATGCTGGGCGATCCCTCGCTGCCGGGCTTCCTCACCAAGATCGCCGGATACATGTCCGCCGGTGGCAGCGCGATCCTCGCCAACATGGCTCTGCTGTTCGCCGTCGGCATCGCGATCGGTTACGCCAAGAAGTCCGACGGCTCGACCGCGCTCGCCGCGGTGACCGGCTACCTGGTCTTCTCGAAGGTCCTCGCGACCTTCACGGACCCGAACCTGCCCCAGGTCGAGGTGGTCGTCGACCACAAGGTCGCCCTGGTGGATGCCCCCGTGGACGCCAAGGTGCTCGGCGGCGTCGTGATGGGTCTCGTCGTCGCCCTGATCTACCAGAAGTTCTACCGGACCAAGCTGCCCGAGTGGGCGGGCTTCTTCGGCGGCCGCCGTCTCGTCCCGATCCTCTCGGCCTTCGCCGGTCTGCTGATCGGCATCGTCTTCGGTCTCATCTGGCCGGTCCTCGGCACCGGTCTGCACGGCTTCGGTGAGTGGCTCGTCGGCTCGGGCGCCGTCGGCGCGGGCATCTTCGGCGTCGCCAACCGCGGTCTGATCGCGGTCGGCATGCACCACCTGCTCAACTCCTTCCCGTGGTTCCAGGCGGGCGAGTACAACGGCAAGAGCGGCGACATCGCCCGCTTCCTCGCCGGCGACCCGAGCGCCGGACAGTTCATGACCGGCTTCTTCCCGATCATGATGTTCGCCCTGCCGGCCGCGTGCCTGGCGATCGTCCACTGCGCCCGCCCCGAGCGCCGCAAGGTCGTCGGCGGCATGATGTTCTCCCTCGCGCTGACCTCGTTCGTCACCGGCGTGACCGAGCCCATCGAGTTCACCTTCATGTTCATCGCACCGGTGCTCTACGCCGTCCACGCGGTCCTGACCGGTGTCTCCATGGCCCTGACCTGGGCGCTGGGGATGAAGGACGGCTTCGGCTTCTCCGCCGGCGCCATCGACTACCTGCTGAACCTCGGCAAGGCCACGAACCCGGCCGGTCTGGCGCTGGTCGGCCTCTGCTTCGCGGCGCTCTACTACGTGATCTTCCGCTTCGCGATCACCAAGTGGAACCTCCCGACGCCGGGCCGCGAGTCCGACGAGGAGCTCGCCGAGCTGGCGAAGGCCGAGGCGAAGTAAGTTTCGTAGGCGGCACTACGCGACGGAGCCCCCGCTCTCCCGGAAGGGAGGCGGGGGCTCCGTCGTTCGTGCCGGGGCTCCCGGTCGCGGCTCAGACCT
Source organism: Streptomyces sp. 3211.6 (assembly GCF_003634815.1). Lineage (NCBI taxonomy): Bacteria > Bacillati > Actinomycetota > Actinomycetes > Kitasatosporales > Streptomycetaceae > Streptomyces > Streptomyces sp. 3211.6. The sequence goes on from NZ_RBXC01000001.1 coordinate 3,168,937, forward strand.
CGTAGACGGCGCCGGCGTACGCGAGGTCGACGCGGCCGTCGTAGACCGCGCGGGCGTCCGCGAGGTTCTGTCCGGCGTCCGTCCACGGCGGGATGTGCGTCAGCACGAGCCGCCCGACCCGGGCGGCGCGGGCGTACTCCCCGGCCTCGCGGCCGTTGAGGTGGAGGTCCGGGATGGCCTCCTTGCCGTAGGTGAAGGAGGCCTCGCACAGGAACAGGTCGGCGCCCTCGGCCAGCGCCCCCAGTTCGGGGCAGACCCCGGTGTCCCCGGAGTACGCGAGCACCCGGCCGCCGTGCTCGATGCGGATCCCGTAGGACTCGACCGGGTGGCAGACCCGCTCGGTGCGGACCGTGAACGGGCCGATCTCGAAACTGCCGGACTTCAGGGTCCGGAAGTCGAAGACCTCGCTCATGGAGCGCTCGTCCGGGACGTCCTCGTAGGCCGTGGTCAGGCGCTGCTCGGTGCCTTCCGGCCCGTACACGGGCAGGGGGGCGCAGCGGCCGCCCTCGTGCCGGTAGTAGCGGGCGACGAAGTACGCGCACATGTCGATGCAGTGGTCGGCGTGCAGATGGCTCAGGAAGATCGCGTCGAGGTCGTAGAGACCGCAGTGGCGCTGGAGGGCACCGAGGGAGCCGTTGCCCATGTCGAGGAGCAGCCGGAAGCCGTCGGCCTCTACGAGATAACTCGAGCAAGCCGAATCCGCGGACGGGAACGACCCCGAACAGCCGACGACGGTGAGCTTCATGGAGCGTGAACCTCCGTGGACGGTCCGTGGACGGATTGCGGGCCGTGCGTGCGTCGAGCGTAAGGCGCGAAACCTTCGGTCGCTCCTCCGCGGCAGGCCGTTGTGGGGGGAATCACCTGTGCTGTCACCCAGGGGAGCGACGAGTGGTACGGGCGTTGCCATGTCGCCGCGGTGTCGCTGCCGTGACGCCGCGGTGTCGCTGCCGCGCCGGGGGTGGCCGTCACGGCTACGGTCGGTTTATGGACACGTCCTGGTGGTTCGCCGTGGCGGCGGCGGTCGCCGTGGTGGGGGTGGTGCTGCTGCCGTGGCACGTCAGGAGGCGTGCGGGTGCGCCCCCGGCGCCGCCGCACGGGCTCGGGCCGCCGCCGCGGGTGCGGGCCGGCGACCTGTGGGGCCTGGCGGACGGGCGGACCTGCCTGGTGCTGTCGGCGCGGCCGCAGCGGGAGTCGGCGCGGGTGGCGTGGATCGTCGGCAAGTACGACGACCGGCGGCCCGGGGTCGTCCCGCTGCCGCCCGGCACGGCGGGGGACGGCGGACGCGGCGGCTTCCTGGAGGCGGACCGGCCGGAGGAGGTCTCGGTGTGGGAGTTCCGGCGCAGGCTCGGGACGCTGGATCCGGCGCTGTGGGACGAGGCCAAGGGACTGGGAGGCGGCAGCGGATGAGCGGGCGGGAGGTCAGGTTGCGGCGGGTCTACGATCCGCCCGAGCCGGGGGCCGACGGCGTACGGGTGCTCGTGGACCGGCTGTGGCCGCGCGGGCTGTCGAAGGAGGCGGCGGCGGTGGACGAGTGGCCGAAGGAGCTGACGCCGTCGGCGGAGCTGCGGAAGTGGTTCCACGGGGGCGGGTCGGCGCAGGAGTTCCGGGCGCGGTACGAGGCGGAGCTCGCGGGGGCGGGGGCGGAACTGGACCGGCTGCGGGCGCTGGCGGCGGACGGGCCGATGACGCTGCTCACGGCGGTCCGTGACCCGGCGTCCAGCCATGCCGCCATCCTGGCGGAGCACCTGGCGGAGTGAGGGCGGCTACCGCTGCGCGGAGCCGTCTCCCCGCCCCGCCCTTCCTCCGTTCCCAGGGGCTCCGCCCCTGACCCCGTTCCTGGGGGCTCCGCCCCCAGGCCCTCCCCCAGCTACCGCTGGGAGGTGCCCCCAGCGCCTCAAACGCCGGCGGGGCTGGATTTGGCGCGCCTCCCTGGGGGGCTACGCCCAGAGCTGGCCCTGGAGGACTTCGATGGCTTCCTCCGTCGTCGCCGCCGTGTAGACGCCCGTCGAGAGGTACTTCCAGCCCCCGTCGGCCACGACGAACACGATGTCGGCGGACTCGCCGGCGGCCACCGCCTTGCGGCCGACGCCGATCGCCGCGTGCAGGGCGGCGCCGGTGGAGACGCCCGCGAAGATGCCCTCCTGCTGGAGGAGTTCACGGGTGCGGGTCACCGCGTCGGCCGAGCCGACCGAGTAGCGGGTCGTCAGGACCGACGCGTCGTACAGCTCGGGGACGAAGCCCTCGTCGAGGTTGCGCAGGCCGTAGACGAGGTCGTCGTACCGCGGTTCCGCGGCCACGATCTTCACCCCGGGCACCTGCTCGCGCAGGTAGCGGCCGACGCCCATGAGGGTGCCGGTCGTGCCCAGGCCCGCCACGAAATGGGTGATCGAGGGGAGGTCCGCCAGGATCTCGGGGCCGGTGGTGGCGTAGTGGGCGCCCGCGTTGTCGGGGTTGCCGTACTGGTAGAGCATCACCCAGTCGGGGTGCTCCGCCGCCAGCTCCTTGGCCACCCGCACCGCGGTGTTCGAACCGCCCGCGGCCGGCGACGAGATGATCTCGGCTCCCCACATCGCGAGAAGGTCGCGGCGCTCCTGCGAGGTGTTCTCCGGCATCACGCACACGATCCGGTAGCCCTTGAGCTTCGCGGCCATGGCGAGCGAGATGCCCGTGTTGCCGGAGGTGGGTTCCAGGATGGTGCAGCCGGGGAAGAGGCGGCCGTCCTTCTCCGCCTGCTCGATCATGTGGAGCGCGGGGCGGTCCTTGATCGAGCCGGTCGGGTTGCGGTCCTCCAGCTTGGCCCAGATCCGGACGTCCGCCGAGGGGGACAGCCGCGGCAGGCGGACCAGCGGGGTGTTGCCGACCGCCGCGAGCGGGGAGTCGTACCGCATTACTTCGAGCCGCCGGCCACGGCCGGGAGGATGGTGACGCTGTCGCCGTCCTTGAGGGCGGTGGCGATGCCGTCGATGAAGCGGACGTCCTCGTCGTTGAGGTAGACGTTCACGAAGCGGCGCAGCTGGCCGCCCTCGACGATGCGCTCCTCGATGCCCTTGTGGCGGGTCTCCAGGTCCGCGAACAGCTCGGAGAGGGTGGCGCCCTGGCCGGTGACGGCCTTCTCGCCGTCGGTGTAGGTGCGGAGGATGGTGGGGATGCGGACCTCGATGGCCATGGCAGCAGGCTCCAGTGTCGTGAAGGAGGAGGTGGAGAGAAGAATGCGGGCGCGTTCTCGTGCGGCCCGCGCGCGGGGCCGTGGTGCTCAGGCGGCAGGACAGATGGCGCTGGCGAGGCGGCACAGGTCGACGTGCAGCCGCGCCACGAGCAGCAGCCTGCCGGGCGTCTCGATGCTCACGTCGTGGGAAACCATGCGGTCATGTTAACGATTCCCGGTCCCCCGTTTGGAGTGTGATCCCGCATCGTGGACGCCTGCCGCTCACATAGTGGTCAGTAGGCGGCTACGACCTGCACTTCTTCCTCCGTGATCACGCCTTCGAGGATCCGGTACGAGCGGAACTGGAACTCGCCGAGGCCGTCGGTGTCGGCCGTGGACACCAGGACGTAGTGGGCGCCGGGCTCGTTGGCGTAGGTGACGTCCGTGCGCGAGGGGTAGGCCTCGGTCGCGGTGTGCGAGTGGTAGACGATCACGGGCTCCTCGTCCCGGTCGTCGAGTTCGCGGTAGAGCTTCAGGAGGTCCTTCGAGTCGAACTCGTAGAACGTGGGCGAGCGGGCCGCGTTGAGCATCGGGATGAACCGCTCGGGGCGGCCGGTGCCCGCCGGGCCGGCCACGACGCCGCACGCCTCGTCGGGGTGGTCCTTGCGCGCGTGTTCGACGATCTGGTCGTACAGGGCCTGGGTGAGGGTCAGCATGGGGCTCAGGATAAGCAGACGGGCCCTCCCGTACCGAGGTGTGGTACGGAAGGGCCCGCATGGTGGACACGAGGTCCGCAGGAGCGCGGTTCCCGGCGGTGACAGGCGGCCGGGACCCATGGCTCGCGGCCCGGGCTACGAGGAGCTCGAGGCCTTCTCGAACGCGGCGCCGCCGGGGTTGCGGGCCTTGAGGACGAGGTAGGACACGCCGAGGATCAGGCCCCACAGCGGCGCGCAGTACAGCGAGACGCGGGAGTCCTTGTCGAGGCCCATCATCACGATGACCATGCCGATGAAGGCCAGGGAGAAGTAGCTGGTGTACGGGGCGCCGGGGGTGCGGAAGGAGGACTGGGGCAGTTCGCCGCGGTCGGCCTTGGCCCGGTAGCGGATCTGGCAGACCAGAATGACGATCCAGGCCCACATGCCGGAGATGGTGGCGAAGGAGACGACGTAGTCGAAGGCCTTGCCGGGGGCGACGTAGTTGATCCAGACGCCGACGAGCATGAGGGCGGCGGAGAAGGTGGTGCCGACGAGCGGGGTGCCGGTCTTGGTCAGCTTGGTGAAGAACTTCGGGCCCTGGCCGTTGAGCGCGAGGTCGCGCAGCATGCGGCCGGTGGAGTACATGCCCGAGTTGCAGGAGGACAGGGCGGCGGTCAGGACGACGAAGTTGACGATCGCGGCGCCGATGCCCAGGCCCATCTTCTCGAAGGCGAGGACGAAGGGGCTCTCGCCGGCCTTGAAGTTGGACCACGGGATGACCGACATGATCATGATGAGCGCGCCGACGTAGAAGACGGCGATGCGCCACGGCACGGTGTTGATGGCCTTGGGCAGGGTCTTCGCGGGGTCCTTGGACTCGCCGGCGGTGACGCCGACGAGCTCGACCGCGAGGAAGGCGAAGACGACGATCTGCAGGGTCATCAGCGTCTCGCCGATGCCGTTGGGGAAGAAGCCGCGGTCGTTCCAGAGGTTGGAGACGGAGGCTCCGGCGGCGGCGTCGGAGAAGCCGACGGTGAGGATGCCGGCGCAGATCAGGATCATGCCGACGATGGCGGTGACCTTGACCATGGAGAACCAGAACTCCAGCTCGCCGAAGAGCTTCACGGAGATCAGGTTGGCGGCGTAGAGGATGACCGTGAAGATCAGCGCGTAGGCCCACTGCGGGAAGCTGTCGTGCGTCCAGTACGACATGTACTTCGCGGCGGCGGTGACCTCGGTGATGCCGGTGACGACCCAGAACAGCCAGTACGTCCAGCCGGTGGCGTAACCCCAGAACGGGCCGAGGAACTCGCGGGCGTAGTCGGAGAAGGAGCCCGAGACGGGGCGGTACATGAGCAGTTCGCCCAGGGCCCGCATGATGAAGAAGATGACCAGGCCGACGATGGCGTAGGCCAGGATGAGGCTGGGCCCGGCCTTGGAGATCGCCTTGCCCGCGCCCAGGAACAGGCCGGTGCCGATGGCCCCGCCGATCGCGATCATCTGGATCTGGCGGGCGCCGAGCGCGCGGTGGTAACCCTCGCCGTCGCCCTCGCCCTGTGCGCCCTCGCCGGGCGTCCTGTCGTGCTGCTCGACCTGCACAGAGGTCATGTTTGGTGCGCCTTTCTCCACGCCGACCCGCGCCTGAGACGGCTGCGGATCGGGTCCTCGATCCCCCCGGATACGGATGGAGTTGCACCCGGCGGTCAGCCGGTTCAAGCGGGCCGGGGGACATGGGTGGCGTCCCGGCGGCGGTCGTGAAGATTTATCACGCGCTTAGGGGTGGAGGAAGGGGCGAAATGCGACGCAGGGAGGGGTTAAATCGGGACATATGGCCTGAAAGAGATCAGATCACCGCATGGCGGTGATCTGATCGTTATCCGGATTTGAGCGTCCGCTGAGCGAACGGTGTGCGCGCTTGAGGATCCTCAGAGGGTTTCGATGAGGGTCTCCTGGAGACCGCCGAGCCAGAGGTAGGCCATCACCATCGGCTTGCGCGGGTCGTCGTCCGGCAGCCGGTAGAACTCCCCGCTCTGCTCGTCCTCGGTGATCTCCAGCCGGGCGGCGATGGTCAGCCGCAGGTCGTTGAGGGCGCCGAGCCAGCGCAGCGGCAGTTCCCCGGACAGCTCCAGCACCGCCGCGCCGTCGCTGGCCGGGGTGAGCGCGTCGAGGCTGCGCACGACGGCCAGCGCGTCCTCCCGCTTGCGGGTGCGCAGGTCGTTCTCGGTGAAGCGGCGGAACTCCGCCGAGCGGGCCCGCAGCTCCTCCGGGTCCTCGCCAGCCGCGGCGCCCGGGCCCCCGTAGGCGTCGGGGAACAGCCGGGCCAGCGCCGGGTCGGACGGGGGCTCGGTGGGGCCCTCGGCGGCGAACAGCACGGCGAGGGGGTCGGCGTCCTCGGCGGGCTCCGGCTCGCCGGGGCCGATCAGCTCCAGCAGCTGCACCGCGAGGGAGCGCAGGATGGAGATCTCGATCTCGTCCAGCGCGACGGCGGCCCCGCCGCCCTTCAGGGGCTCGAACACGCCGCCCATCAGTTGCGGTCCTGCGAGAGGGTCGCCCAGAGCCCGTACCCGTGCATGGCCTGCACGTCGCGCTCCATCTCCTCGCGGGTGCCGCTGGAGACGACCGCCCGTCCCTTGTTGTGGACGTCGAGCATCAGCCTGGTCGCCTTGTCCTTGGGGTAGCCGAAGTACGCCTGGAACACGTACGTCACGTAGCTCATGAGGTTGACCGGGTCGTTGTGGACCAGGGTCACCCAGGGGACGTCCGGTTCCGGGACCGCGTAGGTCTCCTCAGCCGATTCGGTCCGTTCGATCTCAATCGGAGCAACACTCACTCGTCCCATGCTGCCACTGCGACAGGCCCGTCGCACAAACGGGCCCCCTGCCGGGCTCCGCGCCGTCCCGCCCTCCGGACCACATCTCGTCAGTTTGACGAGATGTGCGCTAGCATCCGTGACATGAACCCTGCGGACCTGGGCCTGCCGGTGGACGTGCCGTCGACAGCGCTCTTCACGGACCATTACGAGCTCACGATGCTGCAGGCCGCGCTGGCCAACGGCACGGCCGACCGACGCTCCGTCTTCGAGGTCTTCACCCGGCGCCTGCCCGAGGGGCGGCGCTACGGGGTGCTGGCGGGGACCGGGCGAGTCCTGGACGCCGTGGAGAACTTCCGTTTCGACGGAGCCGTGCTGGAGTTCCTGCGCGAGCGGGCCGTCGTCGACATGCGGACCCTGGACTGGCTGGCCTCGTACCGCTTCTCGGGTGACATCTGGGGCTACCCGGAGGGGGAGGTCTACTTCCCCGGATCGCCGGTGCTGCGGGTCGAGGGCAGCTTCGCCGAGTGCGTGCTGCTGGAGACGGTCGTCCTGTCGATCCTCAACCACGACTCGGCCATCGCGGCGGCCGCCTCCCGGATGGCCTCGGCGGCGGGCGGGCGGCCGCTGATCGAGATGGGGGCGCGCCGCACCCACGAGCTGGCGGCGGTCGCGGCCTCGCGGGCCGCGTACGTGGGCGGCTTCACCTCCACCTCCGACCTGGCGGCCGGGTTCCGGTACGGGATCCCCACGGTCGGCACCAGCGCGCACGCCTTCACCCTCCTGCACGACACGGAGCGCGACGCCTTCACCGCGCAGGTGGCCTCGCTGGGCTCCGGGACCACCCTGCTGGTGGACACCTACGACGTCGCGGAGGCCGTCCGCACGGCGGTGGAGGTGGCCGGAACGGGGCTGGGCGCGGTCCGGATCGACTCCGGCGACCTGCTGCTGGTCGCGCACCGGGTGCGGCAGCAGCTGGACGAGCTGGGGGCGACGGACACCCGGATCGTGGTCACCTCCGACCTGGACGAGTACGCCATCGCCTCGCTGGCGGCGGCGCCGGTGGACGCCTACGGGGTGGGCACGCAGCTGGTGACGGGCAGCGGACACCCGACGTGCTCGATGGTCTACAAGCTGGTCGCACGGGCGGAGTCGGCGGACCCGAAGGCCCCGCTCGTTCCGGTGGCGAAGAAGTCCTCCGGCGGGAAGACCTCGATCGGCGGCCGCAAGTGGGCGGCGCGGCGGCTGGACGCCGAGGGCGTGGCGGAGGCCGAGGTGGTCGGGACGGGCCCGGTCCCGACGGCCCTGGCGGACCGGCAGCTGCTGGTCCAGCTGGTCAAGGCGGGCGAGGTGGTGGCCCGCGAACCCCTGGACACGGCCCGCACCCGCCACGCACGCGCCCGCGCGGGCCTGCCGCTGTCGGCGACACAGCTGTCCCGCGGCGAACCGGTCATCCCGACGGAGTACGCCTAACCCCGCACCGCCCCTCCCGGGGCCCGACCCCGACCCCGGCAACCCCGGGCCGGGGCAGGCCCGGGGCCGGGCAGGCCCGGGGGCGAGCAGGCCCGGGGGCGGGCAGCCCCGGGGGCGAGCAGGCCCGGGGGCGGTGCGGGCCCGGGGGCGGTGCGGGCCCGGGGGCGGTGCGGGCCCGCCTAACCCCGGGGCCAGCCGGCCGCCCCGCCTGGGGGTTCTCCGGCGGTAGCCGGGGGCTGGGGGTCCGGCCCCCAGTTTCGGGAAGGGGCGGGGTGGGGGAAGAGCACCCGCAGGGCCCCGACGCGCCGCCGCACCGAAGAACCATCCACACCGAGCCGAAGGGCACGCGACATGCACCGCGCACTGATCGTCGTCGACGTACAGAACGACTTCTGCGAAGGCGGCAGCCTCGCGGTAACCGGCGGCGCCGACGTCGCCGCCGCAATCACCGAGCTGATCGGGAACGCCACGGCCGGCTACCGGCACGTCGTGGCCACGCGCGACCACCACATCGACCCCGGCGCGCACTTCGCCCGCCCCCCGGCCGAGCCGGACTACGAGAACTCCTGGCCCCCGCACTGCGTCGCCGGGACCGAGGGCGTCGGGTTCCACCCGAACTTCGCGCCCGCCGTCGCCTCCGGCGCGGTCGCCGCCGTCTTCGACAAGGGGGCGTACGAGGCCGCGTACAGCGGGTTCGAAGGCGCCGACGAGAACGGCGACAGCCTCGCCCAGTGGCTGCGCGAGCGCCACGTGAGCGAGGTGGACGTCGTGGGCATCGCCACCGACCACTGCGTCCGCGCCACCGCACTCGACGCCGCCCGCGAGGGCTTCGCCACCCGCGTCCTCCTGGACCTGACGGCCGCCGTGGCCCCCCACACCACCGCGAAGGCCCTGGAGGACCTCCGGGCGGCCGGGGTCACCCTCGTCGGCACCGCGGGCGACCACCCCCACGCCTGACCCCCGCCCAGCCCTTCCCCCACCGCAGCGGGGAGCCCACCCCCTGGCGGAACCGGCCTGAGGCCGTCCAGGGGGTTCAAGGGGCCGGCCCGGGCCGCTAGTGCCCCAGCAGGGCCCGGATCGGGTGCCACAGCTCCGCCGTGCCGTCCGGGGTGCCGCGCCACAGGAGGCCGTCCGGGTGGTGGAGGACCGCCGTGATCTCGTCCGGGGTCGGGGGGTGGGCGTTGCCCCGGAGGTACACCGCCCGCATGCCGAGGTTCCGCAGCCTGGTCAGGGCGCGGGCCCGGTTCGCGGCGTGTACGAGCACGCGGACGTTTCCGCCCTCGCCGGACGGCCTCGGCAGCGTCAGCGCGACCACCACGCTGCCGCCCGGCAGTCTGACGAAACCTCCACCTGGCATGATCCTCAGCTCCCCCGTCAATAAGAACAGTCGTCCGTGCATCTAAACGCGATCGGCCGCCGCCCGCTAGAGGGCGACGGCCGATCATGCTTTGACCTGGGGTTTCAGGTCACTACTTGCCCGAGGGGCCGACCTCGATCGTCATCTGGAGGCCGTCGTAGGTCTCCTTCGCGATCTTGATCTTGGTGTTGGTGTCAGCGACCTTCACCGAACCGGTCGGGTTCTCGTCGTAGTAGTACTTGCCCTTGTGGTCGTCGAAGACCAGGTTGGCCGGCTTCGGCTTGACGAAGAGCGACTCGCCGTTCTTGTGCAGGGTGAACGCGTCCGTCGAGTAGGCGCTGAACGGGGCGTCGTACGGCTGGATCTTGTTGCGCAGCAGCGTGCCGTCGGCCCACTTCATCGGCTTGGCGTTGGCGTCGATCGGCAGGATCAGACCCGAGCCCGGGTGCTGGCTCGTGTTGTTGTCCTTCTGGGACTTGTCCCACAGCCAGATCAGCAGGCCGTCCTGGTACGGGTAGTGCTCGACCCAGTTCGGCTTCGAGTTGCCCCAGCCGAAGTTGTACGGGCCCACCTTGAGGGTGGAGTCGTACGAGACGTAGCGGCGGTTCTCCGCGATGTAGTACTGCGGGTACTCCTTGGTGAAGCCCGAGCCGACCCGCTGGAAGCCCTTGCCGGTCCAGCCGTTGTCGCCGTTCTCGGCACCGTCGGTGAACACGGCCGCGCCGTCGGCGGTCAGGGTGATGGCGTCGGCCGTGAAGCCCTTGCCGCCCGCGCCGCCGTCCGTCTGGTAGCGGAAGCGGAGGTCGATCTTCTTGCCCGCGTAGGCGTCGAGCGGGAAGTTCAGGGACTTCCAGGCGCCGGAGGCACCGGTCAGCGAGGGGGCGCCGGAGGCGTCGGCCGGGAGGGCCGCACCGTCGGCGGTGCCGGGCAGGGCGGTCCAGGTGGCGCCGCCGTCCGTGGAGACCTCGGTGTACAGGAAGTCGTAGTCCTGCTCGATGTCCCACCAGCCCTTGAGGGAGAGGGCCGCGGCCTTCTTGCCCGTCAGGTCGACGGAGCGGGTGAGGGTGTTCTTGAGGTCGTCACCCATCTGGCTCCACCACTGCGAGGAACCCTCGGCGGGGGCGACGATGTCGGTCTTGACCTGCTTCTTCGGCAGCTCGACGACCAGCGCCTGCTTGTCCTTGGTGTTGTACTCCGAAACACCCAGCTTGTGCGTGGACTTCGTCGCGGCCTTGGCCGTGTCGTAGTTCAGCCAGCCCAGCTGGAGCTTGTCCCAGGCGGTCATGTCGCCCGGGAGGTCGCCTATGGAGTCCTTGCCCTCGCCGAGCCAGGAGCCCGCCGACATCAGGGACCAGAAGCCGACCGAGTTCTCGCCGCCACCGGAGGTGTCGTAGAGGTCCGGCAGACCGAGGTCGTGGCCGTACTCGTGCGCGAAGACGCCGAGGCCGCCGTTCTCCGGCTGCATCGTGTAGTCGCCGACCCACATGCCGGTGTCGCCGATCTGGGTGCCGCCGGCCTTGTTGTTGGCCGGACCGGTCTTGCCGACGTCCGTGCCGTACGCGTACCAGCGGTGCGCCCACAGCGCGTTGGTGCCCTGCACGCCGCCGCCGGCCGACTCGTCCTCGCCCGCGTGGACGATCTGGAAGTGGTCGATGTAGCCGTCGGGCTCGTTGAAGTTGCCGTCGCCGTCGTAGTCGTTGCGGTCCCACTGGTCGTACTGCGCCAGGGTGGCCTTGATCTCGGCGTCGGTCTTGCCGGCCTTCTTCTGCCCGTCCACCCACGCGTTCACGCCGTCGCGGACGGCGTCCCACACGTTGGAGCAGTTGGTCTGGCCGCAGTAGTTCGAGCCGTAACGGGCCTCGTTGTACGGGATCTTGACCCAGTCGGCGACCTGGCCGTCGACCGAGTAGCGGCCCGAGGAGGTCTTCTCGTAGTAGGTCTTCAGCGAGTTCTTGCCCTGGCCGGTACCGAAGTACAGGTCCTGGAAGTAGTCGCGGCTGAAGTCCTTGCGCCAGGCGGTGCTGTTGTTGGTCGCGCGGTCGGGCTGCGCGATCTGGTTGTGCAGCGGGCCGGGCGTGCCCCCGTACTTGGGCTGCGGCGGCTTCGGGCCGGCCGGGCCGTCCGGGTCGAACATGGTCGTGTTGTCGACCTGGTCGCCGAAGTCGACGAGGATGGTGAAGATCTTGTCGGTCTTCTCGCGGCCGAGCTCGACGTACTTCTTGTCGTCGAGCTTGACGACCTTCGAGGCACCGCGCTGCTCGACCTGCTTCTTGCCCGCCAGCACCTGGTCAAGGGCAGCCTCGCGCTCCTGCGCCTGCTGCTTGCTGAACGGGGTCTCCAGGTCGTGCTTGACCTTCTCCTGGGCAGGAGCGGTCGGGTCCTGCTTGCCGGAGGCGGGTACGCCGCCCCAACTGGTGTTGGCCTGGGCCGTGGTGAACATGGCGCCGGTGGCGGCGGTGGCCGCCATGGTCACGCCAACTGCGGCGGCGCGCAGCGCGCGACGCCTTGCGGAGTTGCCGGTCACTTGATGTCGTTCCCCTCCCGCGGCCGCGGGCGTTGGTCGGAACGTCTCCATTGGAGCGGGGGGTTCCGCGCGGCGCGCGTCTCAAGTGACGACATTTGACCGGAGAGTCTAAAGAAAAGACAGACCTTGACTTCTTCCTTACAACTGCACTATGCGGTCAGCGAGTTCCGCTATTCGGACGTTTGGAGTCATCGGGGCCTTCCGGGGCGAAGAGAGCCCCGGATGCCGGCTTCCCGTCCGGTTGCGACCCGGTTTGTGACCCCGTGCGCCCCCCGTGCTCCGGTCCCGTGGGTAAGGCCACGCTTACTTGTGGCCTTCCTCGGGCATCCCGTCGTATGGGTCACTTGACGCGCGCGACCGTTGAGGGGACTCCGAGCCGACGTACCCACGCACCTCCCGCCTCCGAGGACGGAACACGTCATGCCGCGTCCGACTGCCGCACAGCTCGCCTACGGCTCCGCCACCGTCGTCGTGTCGACGATCGCCATGCTGTTGCTCTCGCAGACGAGCACCGGGATCGGGGTCGCGGTCATCTCCGCCGCCGCGCTGGCCCTCGGGCTGCTGGTCGCCCTCACGGTGCCGCTCCCGCGCCGCCGGGGCCGGCACGCCGCCGTACGGGGCAGCCGGGCGGGCGCGGCCGCGCCGGGCACGTCGGCCGCGGCGCCCGGCGGGGCGGGGGCCGGGGGCGGCCGGGTGCCGGAGCCGCGAACGGCCCCCGCGGAGCACTCCGTTCACCGCTGAGGCCCCCGGGACACGGACCCGGACACGTACGCGCACGCGCGTGGACGGCCGGCCCCGGGTGGGACCGGCCGTCCACGCGCGCCTGCGGCGGTGTCAGGACATCAGGGCAGTGAGGTGGTTCAGGGCACCGAGACCACCACGGTCCTGGCCGCCTTGTCGTGCAGGCCCTGCTTGTAGGGCTGGTCGACGAGGATCGAGATGCCCACGACGACCCACCACAGGCCGCAGCACAGGAACGCCGGCACCCACAGGGTGGCCGCCCGGCCGACGGCGGCGCCGGACGAGGGCACGCTGCCGTCGTTGAGCATGGCGACCCGCAGCCGCATCGCCTTCTTGCCGAGGGTCTGGCCGCTCTTCTGGGTGAAGAACCAGTCGTAGACGATCCACGCGGCGACGTAGACCAGCCACCACAGCAGGGCCGCACCGGTGACCCACCTGGAGGCGGAGTCGGTCAGTTCCCCGTTCTGGTCGGTGTGCACCGGAAGGGCGAAACCGATCGCGAAGAGGATGAGCCAGAGCGGGACGAACACGACCACCAGGTCGATGAGGCGCGCGACGAGCCGCTTGCCGGTGTCCGCCAGCGGGGGCATGCCGGCGAGCGGGTCGGGCATGCCGTAGCCGTACGGGGGCGGGGGCGAGGGCGGCGGGTATCCCCCGCCGGGCGGACCGCCGACCGGACCGCCGGCCGGGGGCGGAGACCCCCCGCCGGGCGGCGGGGGCGGCTGGCCGCCGGCGCCCGGAGGCGGTGAGCCGTAGGGCGGGTCACCCGGCGGAGGCGTCGGTTCCTGCGGCTTCTTGAGGAACGGGTCGTCCTCGGGCTGCCCGCCCGGCGGCGGCTGGTCGGTACTCATGGCCCGAGTCGAACCCGCCCCCGCCCCACCCGCAACGCAACGGCGCCCGTCCGGGGGAGTGGCCCCCGCCCGGGGCGAGCTCCCCGCCCCTCCCCCGGACTCTGCCCGGGGGGAAACCCACTTCGGCCGCTGCCAGGAGCGCCACCCCCTGCCCCCTGGACCGGTCCCTGCGCGGCCGGTGCGCCCCACTCCCCAGCGGCCGCTGGGGGGTAGGTCTGGGGCCGTAGCCGCCGGGGACAGGGTTCTCCGGCCCCGGACCCCTCTGCCCGGCCGGGCCGGGCCCGGCCGGGCCACGCGCCGCACGGGCCGCCATCGGTGGGCCCGCTTCCGGGTGGGAGGCAGGGGCGTGCCCGTTCGTCCGCGACGGGCTGCGAGGGACGCCGTGGGCCGGTCCTGCCGCCCGGGTCTTCAGCGGGTCACGAACGTGCGGGCCGCCCTGTCGTGCCAGGCCCGTCGGCGCGGGCGGTCGACCAGGCACCACAGGCTGCCCGGCAGCCCCAGCAGCGCGTACACGAGCCAGCGGAGCAGGGCCGCGCCGAAGCCGGGCGGGCGCAGGGTGGCGGTGCCCAGCACCCGCACCCCGCACAGCTTCTTGCCCGGCGTACGGCCCCAGCGGGCGGTGGGCAGGACCTCGTAGAGCACTCCGAACAGCAGGACGGCACCCAGTACGAGGCCCAGCCCGCCGGCCGTGGTGGCGTCGAGCAGCCACACGGTGGTGCTGCGGCCGCTGGCCCGGGCGGCGTCGACCTTGGCCTGGAGATGGGCCGTCACCCCGGGTACGAGGGGCACCGCGGCGGCGACGGCCACCCCCGCGAGCACGAGCGAGTCCAGGAGCCGCGCCAGCCCCCTCCGCACCAGCCCGGCGGGCCGCACGGCCCGCTCCGCCATCCGCTCGAAGACGGCCCGCGCGTCCTCGTCCGGCACCGGGGCGGGGGCCGACGAGGGGGCGTGCGCGGCCGCCCGGTCCGCGGCGGGTGCCGCAGCGGTCCCCTCCGGCCGCCTGGCGGCGGGGCCGGGGTACGCACCCGGGCGGGAGCCCGCCGGAGCATCGGCCCGCCCGTGCGCCGCGCGGGCGGAGCTCCCCGCCGGGGCCTCTCCCGGGGCCGGGGACCACCTTCCGTCTGACTCCCCCGCCATGCCTGCGCCCCCGGACCACGCCCGTGCCGCATCCGCCGAAGCCGAAGCCGACCCCGGGGCCCCGGCCCACCCCTGGGCGGGTTCCCCCTCCGGGCCCGCGTCCCGGGACCCGGCCCGGGCCGAACCCCCCGCAGCCACACCGGCCGCCCGCACGCCCTCCGCCGGAACCCCGGCCGACCCCCGGGCGGGCTCCCCTTCCGCGCCCGGCTTCCGGGACCACGCCCGGGCCGTACCCCCGGAGGGCACACCGGTCACCCGCACGCCGTCCGCCGGCCCCCCGGCCCACACCCGGCCGGGCTCCCCTTCCGCGTCCGGGTTCCCGGACCACGCCCGGGCCGAATCCCCCGCAGCCACACCGGCCGCCCGCACGCCGTCCGCCGGAACCCCGGCCGACCCCCAGGCGGGCTCCCCTTCCCCGCCCGCGGGACCCGCCACCCGAGCGGAATCCGATGCCGACGGGGCCGACGCCTGGGCTGACCACCCGCCCGGGCCCAGGGCACCCTCCGGGCCGGGCTCCCCCTCCTCCCGGAACCCCGCCGGACGAACGGAACCCCCGCCCGAACGCGAACCCGGGGCCCCGGCCCATCCCCGGCCGGGCTCCCCCTCCGCCTCCGACCCCGCAGCCGCCGACCACGCCGCGCCCCCGCCGGGGGCCGGTGGGGCGGGGGCGGTGGCCGTGGCCTCCGGCCAGCTCGAGGTGAGGCCCGAGACGCCCGTCGCCGGGGCGTCCGGCCAGGCCGGCGGGCGCGCCGAGAGGATGCCCACGCTCTCGGCGGCGGCCTGCGCGGGCAGCCGCCGTGCGGCGGGGGCGGCGGCCGCGGGGCGGGCCAGGGAGATCCCGCCGGGCCGGACGTCCTCGGGCTCCGCGAGGTCCGGGCCGCCCCAGGACACCCGGACGTCGCGCGGCCCGCCGAACCCCGCCTGGTGCGCGGGGTCCGCCTGCCAGCCCCCGGCCTCCCGTTCCGCCGGCCAGCCCCCGGCCTCCCGTTCCGGCCGCCTGCCCTCCGCCTCCCGTTCCCGTTCCCGTTCCGGTTCCCCCCGCCAGGCCGTCGCCGCCGCGTGGTCCCGTGCCGCCGGG
This sequence comes from Streptomyces sp. 3211.6, assembly GCF_003634815.1. Lineage (NCBI taxonomy): Bacteria > Bacillati > Actinomycetota > Actinomycetes > Kitasatosporales > Streptomycetaceae > Streptomyces > Streptomyces sp. 3211.6. The sequence goes on from NZ_RBXC01000001.1 coordinate 3,184,747, forward strand.
CCGGGGCGGGGGTCCGGCAGGGCCCCGGTCTCGGGGGTCTCGTCGAGGAACACCGGCCCCGTCTCCTCCACCGGGGCGGGCGCGGGGGCGGGACGGCTCGTCCCCGGGACCCAGGCGGCGCCGTTCCAGTACCGGACGTACCCGGGGATGGACGGATCGGGGTAGTAGCCCTCGCGGGCCGCGTGCTCGCCGTCACCAGGGGAGGCCGTCAATGTCCCCAACTCCGATCGTGGCTCAAGGCTTGTGCAGGGGAGGACCCAAGGGGAGGACCATAGCCAAGAACCCCTTCCCGACAGGTCCGGTAACGGCAGATTCCAAGCCTTTGAGCGAACCTCGTCCCGCCCCCGGTCCGACCGTCACCCCACCCCACCGATTTCGGTCATCCGACAGATTCCGGCCAACCTCGAAACCGGTGCCGGAAGTCGCGTCATACCCGGGCACATCGGCGCTCTCTCCCCACGTGGGGCGATCCGCGCCCCACGTCCGCAACCGACGCACCGAAGTGAGGCCGCCGTGCACCACCACCCCGTCATCGAGCGCGAGCTGGAGCTCAGGCTGATCCTGTCCCCCGAGCGCAGCATCCGCGTCCCCGCGAAGCTGCTCTACCTGACCGACGACCCCTACGCCGTGCACATCACCTTCCACACCGGCACCAGCGCCCCGGTGAACTGGACCTTCGCCCGGGAACTGCTCGTCGAGGGGGTGTTCCGCCCCTGCGGCCAGGGGGACGTCCGGATCTGGCCCACGAAGATCGGCAGTGAGTCGGTGCTGTGCATGGCGCTCAGCTCCCCCGACGGCGACGCCCTCCTGGAGGCCCCGGCGGGCGCGGTGTCGGCCTGGCTGGAGCGCACCCTGCGCGTGGTGCCGCCCGGGACCGAGGCGGAACGGCTCTGCCTGGACGAGGCGCTGGCCGAGCTGCTCACCCCGACCCCGGCCGACGAGCTGTGGCTGCGCGACCCGTGGCCCTCCGAGGAGTCCGCGGACGGTGACCTGTGAGGGACGCCGGCGGCAACAGGGGCACCGCCCCGGACGGCGTGTCAGAACAGCTTGCCGGGGTTGAGCAGCCCGAGCGGGTCGAAGGCCTGCTTGACGGCGCGCTGCATCTCCAGCCCGACCGGGCCGAGTTCGCGCGACAGCCACTCCTTCTTCAGCACCCCGACCCCGTGCTCCCCGGTGATGGTCCCGCCCAGGGCCAGCCCGAGGGCCATGATCTCGTCGAAGGACTCCCGGGCCCGCCGCGCCTCGTCCTCGTCCGCGGGGTCGAAGCAGACGACCGGGTGGGTGTTCCCGTCGCCCGCGTGCGCGCAGACGCCGATGAGCAGGCCCTGGGCCCGGGCGATGGCGGCGGTCCCGTCCAGCATCTCGGCGAGCCGCGACCGCGGCACGCACACGTCGTCGATCATCGTCGCGGGCCGCAGCGCCTCCAGGGCGGTCAGGGCCGTCCGGCGGGCCTGGAGCAGCAGCCGCGACTCCGCCTCGTCCTCGGCGGGTACGACGGCACTCGCGCCGGCGGCCTCGCACAGCGCGCCGACGGCGGCGAGGCCGGCGGGCGCGTCCGGGGTGTCGAAGGCGGCCAGCAGCAGCGCCTCCGTGCTGTCGGGCAGGCCCTCCCCCGGGCTCTCGGCTCCGCTCGAACGGGGGCGGCTCCCACGGCCGAGGGCGTTGACGGCGCGGACGGTCGTCCGGTCCATCAGCTCCAGCAGCGAGGGCGCCAGGCCCGCCTCCATGACGGCGCAGACGGCCTCGCAGGCAGCCGCGACGGACGGGAACTCGGCGGCGAGCACCAGTTGCCGGGGCGGCGCCGGCCGCAGCGCCAGGACGGCCCCCACGACCACGCCCAGGGTGCCTTCGGAGCCCACGAAGAGCCGGGTCAGGTCATATCCGGCGACGCCCTTGGCGGTGCGCCGCCCCGTGCGCAGCAGCCGCCCGTCCGCGAGCACCACGTCCAGCCCGAGCACGTACTCGGCGGTGACCCCGTACTTGACGCAGCACAGTCCGCCCGAGGCCGTGCCGATGTTGCCGCCGATCGTGCACTGCTCCCAGCTGGAGGGGTCGGGCGGGTAGTACAGGCCCTGTTCGGCGACGGCCCGGGAGAGGACCGCGTTGACCACGCCCGGCTCGACGACGGCGATCCGGTCGACGGCGGAGACCTCCAGGATCCGGTCCATCTTCACCAGGGAGAGCACGATGCAGCCGTCGGAGGCGTTGGCGGCCCCGGACAGGCCCGTACGGGCGCCCTGGGGGACCACGGGGACGCGTAGGGCGGTCGCGGTGCGCATCACGTGCCGGACCTGCTCCACGGTCCGCGGGAGGACGACGACGGCGGGCGTGCCGGCGGGGCAGAAGCTCGCCATGTCGGTGGCGTACGAGGCGGTCACCTGTGGGTCCGTCAGCAGCGCCTCGGGCGGGAGCCCTTCGCGCAGCCTTGCGAGGAGACCGGGGAGCGGGGAGGCGAGATCGTCGTCCATGGGGCCACAGTGGCAGTCGGGGCCATCGGTGTGAACACGGCTGCGACGGGCTTCGGACACCCGGGCGGTCTCTTCATATTGACGCACAGTGAGCGCATGGACGGTTTCGACGAGCATTCTCCGCAGCCCGCGCCGCCCGTGACCTTCACCGGCCGCAAGACGGTGGTGGCGGCCGCGGTGACGGTGGTCCTGATCGCCGCGACCCTGCTGATCCGCCCCGCCCGCTCGGGCGACGACGCGCGTCCGCCGGGGCCGGGCGAGCGGGCCGCGTCGGCGGTGGGCCGGGGCGCCCCGGCGGCGGCGGTGGACCTGACGGCGCTGGTGGCGGACCGGGAGAAGTGGCTCGCCGGGCATCCGGACGACGACGCTTCGTGGGCGGTGCTCGGTTCGGCGTACCTGGAACAGGCCCGGCGGACGGCCGATTCCGGCTGGTTCCCGAAGGCGGAACGGGCCCTGAAGCGGTCCCTGGAGGTCCGGCCCGCGGAGAAGGGCAACTTCGACGCGATGACGGGCATGGGCGCGCTGGCGGGCGCCCGCGGGGACTTCGTGACGGCCCGCAAGTGGGGCGAGCTGGTACGGGCGCAGGCGTCGCGGCGCTGGACGGCGTACCCGGTGCTGGTGGACGCGTACACGGGCCTGGGCGACTACAAGGGCGCCCAGAAGGCGATGGAGCAGCTGCAGGAGCTGCGTCCGGGCCTGGCCGCGGACCTGAGGGCGGCCCAGGTGTACCGGGACCGGGGCTGGCGCGAGGACGCGGTGGTGGCGCTGGAGGCGGCGGGGGGTGCGGCGAAGTCCCCGGCGGAGAAGGCGTACGTGCTGTTCCGGCTGGGGGAGCTGGCCTGGGAACGGGGCGACGCGGCCGAGGCGTTGCGCCAGTACGAGGCGGCGCAGCGCACGGACCCGGCGCAGGCGGAGGCCCTGGGCGGCCGGGCGCGGGCGCTGGCGGCGCTGGGGCGGAGCGGAGAGGCGGTGCGCGACTACCGGATGGTGCTGGGGCGTACGCCGCTGCCTCGGCTGGCGCTGGAGCTGGGCGAGCTGCTGGACTCGCTGGGGCGGCCGCAGGAGGCGCGGGCGCAGTACGAGGCGGTGTCCGTGCTGGCGGCGCGGGGGGCTGCGGACGGGGTGGACCAGGAGGTGGTCCTGGGCCTGTTCGAGGCGGACCACGGGGATCCGGCGGTGGCGGTGCGCCGGCTGTCGGCGGAGTGGGAGCGTCACAAGAGCGTGCAGGTGGCGGACGCGCTGGGGTGGGCGCTGCACCGGGCCGGGGACGATGCGCAGGCGCTGGAGTACGCGAAGAAGGCGACGGAGCCCGGGCTGCGGAGCGCGGAGTTCGCCTACCACCGGGCGGTGATCGAGCAGGGCCTCGGGGACGAGGCGGCGGCGCGGCGGCACCTTCAGGAGGTGGCGCGGACCAACCCGGACTTCTCGCCGGTGCGGGGGCCGCTGGCGAAGGAGGCCCTGGCGGCGGTGGGGCAGCCGGCGCCGGGCGGGCCGGAGAACATGCAGCCGCGCACGCCGTGGGTGGCGCCGGAGCTGCCGAAGCCACGACCCAGGCCGAAGCCTGCGGCGCAGCCCCCGAAGCCCGCGAAGCCGGCCCCGGCGAAGCCGAAGCCCGGCCCGTCCGGCACCTGAGCCCCGACTCCCGCCGCGCGGGGCCGGGGCCCCTCCCCGCCCTTCGGTTCCCGGGGGCGGGGCCCCCGGGAACCGTGGCGGGGCCGGGTGGACTACAGGTTGCCCCGGAGCTCCTGCTCCCGCTCGATGGCCTCGAACAGCGCCTTGAAGTTGCCCTTGCCGAAGCCCATCGACCCGTGCCGCTCGATGATCTCGAAGAACACGGTCGGCCGGTCCTGCACCGGCTTCGTGAAGATCTGCAGCAGGTAGCCGTCCTCGTCGCGGTCCGCGAGGATCTTCAGTTCGCGCAGCTCGTCGATCGGCACGCGCGTGTCGCCGACCCACTCGCCCAGCGTGTCGTAGTACGCGTCCGGGACGGACAGGAACTCCACGCCCGCCGCGCGCATGGTGCGCACGGTGGCGACGATGTCGTTCGACGCCAGCGCGATGTGCTGCACGCCCGGCCCGTTGTAGAACTCGAGGTACTCGTCGATCTGCGACTTCTTCTTCGCGATCGCCGGCTCGTTGATCGGGAACTTGACCTTCTTGGTGCCGTCCGCGACGACCTTCGACATCAGCGCCGAGTACTCGGTGGCGATGTCGTCGCCGACGAACTCCTTCATGTTCGTGAAGCCCATGACCTTGTTGTAGAACGAGACCCACTCGTTCATCCGGCCGAGCTCGACGTTGCCGACGCAGTGGTCGATCGCCTGGAAGGTCCGCTTGGCCGGCGGCTCGACCAGCGGGGCGACGGCCACGTAGCCCGGCAGGTAGGGGCCGGTGTAGTCGACGCGCTCGACGAGGGTGTGGCGGGTCTGGCCGTACGTCGCGATCGCGGCGAGGACGACCGTGCCGTGCTCGTCCTTGACCTCGTACGGCTCGTCGAGCCCGCGGGCGCCCTGCTCGACGGCGTACGCGTAGGCGGCGCGGACGTCCGGGACCTCGATGGCGAGGTCGATGACGCCGTCGCCGTGCTCGGCGACGTGCTCGGCGATGAAACGGCCGTGGTCCGTGGCCGCCTTGATGACCGAGGTCAGGACGAAGCGCGCGGAGCCGTTGGTCAGGACGTAGCTGGCGGTCTCGCGGCTGCCGTTCTCCGGTCCGGAGTAGGCGACGAGCTTCATGCCGAAGGCGGTCGAGTAGTAGTGCGCGGCCTGTTTGGCGTTGCCCACGGCGAAGACGACCGCGTCCATGCCCTTCACCGGGAAGGGGTCTGCCTCACGCGCGGTCTGCGGGGTGGTGTCCAGGGTCTCAGTCATGTGCGCAGCGTCCCGCCGTTCCACAAGCTGCGCAATAGTTTCCATTTCTGCTGTACAGATTGCCCAGCAGAACCCGAGGATGGCTGAGAGATCTGTGCAGTATGACCAGCCGATCGAGGGAAGGTTTCCATGGCTATCGACGAGCTCGACGGACGGTTGATCGTGCTGCTGGCGCGTGAACCCCGGATCGGCGTCCTGGAGGCCTCCCGGCGGCTGGGGGTGGCGCGGGGCACGGTGCAGGCGCGGCTGGACCGGCTCCAGGCGAACGGGGTCATCCGCGGCTTCGGGCCCCAGGTGGACCCGGCGGCCCTGGGATATCCGGTCACGGCCTTCGCCACGCTGGAGATCAAGCAGGGGCAGGGCGCGGACGTACGGGCCCACCTGGCCGGGGTGCCGGAGGTGCTGGAGCTGCACACGACCACCGGGCACGGGGACATGCTGTGCCGGCTGGTGGCGCGGTCCAACGCCGACCTCCAGCGGGTCATCGACCGGGTGGTGGGCTTCGAGGGGATCGTGCGGGCGTCCACGGCGATCGTGATGGAGAACCCGGTCCCGCTGCGCATCATCCCGCTGGTGGAGCAGGCGGCCGAGGACCACTGAGGAGTTCCAAAGAAAAGCTTGCAAAGAAACCCTTGCATAGAACCCTTTGCAAGCCCTACGGTTGAGCCATGCCCGAAACGAACGCCGAGAACCCGCGGCAGCCGGCCGCTCCCACTCCCGAGCGGCCCGCCGTCCGGACGCTCGACGCCCGCTCCCTGCGCGGCCTCGCCCACCCCCTGCGCATGCGCATGCTGGCCGCCCTGCGCCACGAAGGGCCCGCCACCGCCTCCCAGTTGGCAGAGCGGCTCGGCGAGTCCAGCGGCGCCACCAGCTACCACCTGCGCCAGCTCGCCGCGCACGGCTTCGTCGAGGACGCCCCCGGGCACGGCAAGGGCCGCGAGCGCTGGTGGCAGGCGGTCCACCAGGGCACGGCCTTCGACGAGACGCTGATGTACGACGAGGCCGACCCGCAGACGCGCGGCGCCGCCGACGCCTTCCTCCACGAGCTCGCCACCATCCACACCCAGGAGCTCAGCACCTGGCTCGGCGACTCCCACAACTGGCCGAGGGAGTGGCGGGCGGCCACGGACATGAGCGACTTCACCCTGCGGCTGACGCCCGCCCAGGCCACCGAACTGATCCACAAGGTCCACGACCTGGTGAACAGCTACCGCGACCTGCCGCAGGCCGAGAACACCGAGACGGTCCGCTTCCACACGCACGCCTTCCCGCGCCACGGCACCGCGTAGCACCCCGCCCGGCCCGCCCCACCCTCCCGCCCCTTCCCCACCCCCTTCCCACCCCTTTCCGCGCCCGTTTTTCCGCGCCCGCTCAGAAGGAGTCCTGCCATGCACGCCTTCACGCACACCCGGATCCACGCCGCCCGCACCGCCGAACTCGCCGCCGAGGCCGCCGCCTGGCGCCTCGCCCACGAAGCCGCCCCGCCGGACCCGACCACCGCGCCCGCCGCGCCCGCCGCCCTGCGCAACCGGCTCGGCGAGGCCCTGGTGTCCGCGGGGATCCGCCTGATGCAGCCCGAGCACCTCCACACCCGCATCCGGCAGCACGCCGCATGAGCCGGCGGCCCCTCGCGGCCCTCCTGGCCGCCAACACGATCTCCATAGCCGGCAGTTCACTCACCATGATCGGCGTCCCGTGGTTCGTGCTCCAGACCACGGGCAGCGCCGGGCGGGCGGGGATCGTCGCCTTCTGCGCCACCCTGCCCGTCGTCGTCGCGGCCCTCGTCGGCGGCCCGGTCATCGACCGGATCGGCCGCCGCCGGGTCTCCGCCGCCTCCGACCTCGTCTGCGCCGTCTCGGTCGGCGCGATCCCGCTGCTGCACTACGCGGGGCTGCTGGAGTTCTGGATGCTGTGCGCCCTGATGGCCCTCAGCGGCCTCGTGCACACCCCGGGCCTGACCGCCCGCTCCGTGCTGCTGCCCAGCCTCGCCGAGCACGCGGGCACCACCGTCACCCGGGCCGCGAGCCTCTACGACGCCGTCTCGCGCGGCGCCCGGATGATCGGGGCCGCGGTCGCCGGCCTGCTGATCGCCGTCCTCGGCGCGGAGTCCGTCCTGCTGATGGACGCGGCCAGCTACGCCGTGTCGGCCCTGCTGGTCTCCGCCTTCCTGCGCGGGGTCCCGGCCGCCGAACCCCGACGGGCCGCGGAGAAGCCCTCGTTCGCCGCCTACCGGACCGAACTCGCCGAGGGCTGGCGGTTCCTGACCCGCTCGCGCCTCCTGCTGGGCATCACCCTCATGGTGATGATGACCAACGGCCTGGACCAGGGCTGGTCGTCCGTGCTCCTTCCGGTCCACGGCCGCGAGGACCTCGGCGGCGCCACCGCCATCGGCCTGATGATCTCCCTCTTCGGCGGCTTCGCCCTGCTCGGCGCCCTCCTCTACGGGGCGTGGGGCGAGCGTTTCCCGCGCCGGGCGCTGTTCGCGGGCGCCTTCCTGGTCTCCGGCGCCACCCGCTACGTGGTCGCCGCCGTGACCGGCACCCCGCTCCCCCTCGCGGTGACCATGGCCCTGGCGGGCCTGAGCGTGGGCGTGCTCAACCCGATCCTGTCGACGGTGGTCTTCGAGACGGTGCCCGAGGAACTGCGCAGCCGGGTCTCCGGCGTGACCACGGCCGGCTGCGAGCTGGTCATGCCGCTGGGCGGTCTCACGGCGGGCCTCCTGGTGGACGGCCTCGGCGTCCACACGGCCCTGCTCGCCTTCGGCGCGGTCTACTTCCTGACCACCCTGGCCCCGGTCGTCTTCCCCGCCTGGCGCGGCATGGACGCCAAGCCGTCGTCCGTCGTCAGCAGGACGGAACGCCCTCTCCCCGGTTCAGCGCCCGCAGAACGTTCACCGCATCCGTCAGCGAAGTGACGGGGATCAGCCGAAGCCCCTCGGGCAGCTCCGACTTCGCGTCGGAGCACTCGCCTTTCGGGACGAGGAAGACCGTGGCCCCGTCCCGCCGGGCGGCCTGGGTCTTCAGCCCGACCCCGCCGACCGCGCCGACCGTCCCGTCGGCGCTGATGGTTCCCGTACCGGCGATGCTGCGGCCGCCGGTGAGGTCACCGCCGCTGCCGTCGCCGTCGATCTTGTCGATGATGCCGAGGGTGAAGAGCAGGCCCGCGCTCGGGCCGCCGACGTCGGCGAGGTTGAGGCCGACCTTGACGGACTTGGGGTCCTTGTGGAGGTAGCCCAGCGCGGCGGCCTCGGCGGCCGACTGCGACTGGGACATCTCCTCCAGGTTGTGCTGCTCGATCTGCTTCTCGCTGCCGCCCGTGGGATAGACCGCCTCCCGGGGCATGACCGCCTGGTCGCTCCGGAACCAGTGGTCGACCAGCTCGTGCAGCCTCATCGTGGAGGAGGGGCCGGTGGCGCGGATGGTGGTCATGCGCAGCTGGCCCTTGGTCTCGCGGACCGGGGCGCCGGTGACGGTGATGACCGGCTTGCCCTGGTCGGAGCCCAGCACGTCGGCCGTGGGCCCCGGAATGGCCACCACGAAGGGCAGCGGTGCGAGGGCCGCGACGGCGAACAGCGCGACGACGGGCGCGGCGCAGACGGCCAGGGCGGTGGGACGCGGCAGACGTGTGAGGCGAGAGAGCACCCGGCCAATCTACCGACCCGTCCGGCCCGCCCCGCGCCGCACGCTGCCGCGGCGCACGCAGCCGCGCCCGGCGGACGGGCCCCGGCCGGGGGTCAGCGCAGGGCGTCGGCGACCTCGCGGGCCGCGTCGACCACGCGCGGACCGACCCGCTCCGGCACGGCGTCGGCGAGCATGACGACCCCGACGCTGCCCTCCAGCCCGGTGATGCCGACCAGGGGGGCCGCGGCGCCGCTCGCGCCCGCCTCGAGTTCGCCGTGGGTGAGCGTGTAGCCGGGCTCGATCAGCGAGCCCTGACGGGCCGCCAGGATGGCCCGCCCGGCCGCGCCGCGGTCCAGCGGGTGGCGGAAACCGGCCCGGTAGGCGACGTGGTAGTCCGTCCAGGTGGGTTCGACGACGGCCACGGCGAGCGCCTCCGTGCCGTCGACGAGGGTCAGGTGCGCGGTGGCCCCGATGTCCTCGGCGAGCGAACGCAGCGCGGGCAGGGCGGCTTCGCGCACCAGCGGGTGGACCTGCCGGCCCAGCCGCAGCACGCCGAGCCCGACGCGGGCGCGTCCGCCGAGGTCACGGCGGACCAGGGCGTGCTGCTCCAGCGTGGCGAGCAGGCGGTAGACCACCGTGCGGTTGACGCCGAGCCGGTTGGAGAGTTCGGTCACGGTCAGCCCGTGATCGGTGTCGGCGAGCAGCTTGAGGACCCTGAGCCCTCGGTCGAGAGTCTGGGAGGTTTCCGCGGTCACGTCGCTTGCCTCTCCCTCTGTGTCGTCGGTGGACGGCGGTGACTCTCATGAGTTCAGCGCTGCCGGTCCCTCGGCGACGCACGGAGAGGCCGCCGGTAGCGGCCATGGCACCGGCTGCGCTCCCGCGGCGGCGCTGCCACGGGGCGTTCGATGCGGGGACAGTAGCGAGCGGGTCCGCTCAGCGGAAGGCCTCGTCCAGAATCCGGTCGCCTCCTGCCGGTTTCGGCCCTTTCCTCCTCGCGACTGTATCGATTCGTAATGTCTCCCGACCGAAAATCGGTTTACATGGCCATTACTCTGATCGTGTTCAAAAAGATGTTGGGGGGGTCCGGGCGACACGCGCCCCGGACACATACCAGGGGAGAGAACCAGCAGTGAACCTCAAGCGCATGGCCGTGGTCGCCGCCGCAGCGGTAGTGGGCCCGACGGTCCTCATGGCCACGCCCGCGATGGCGGACGAAGCGAAGAACACCGCCGTCACCACGCCGGACTCCGCCCCCAAGGGTGACTCCGCCGCCGCCGAGACCCCGGCCGCCCCGGCCGCGGACACGGCGAAGCCGGCCGTCGAGACCCCCGCCCCGGCGAAGGACGCCAAGCCCGCCGCCGAGAAGCCCGCCCCGGCTCCGGCCAAGCCCGCTCCGGCCCCGGTGGACGAGGACGAGGACTTCAAGGCCACCGGCCCGGTCCTCGGCCTCGGCGGCGTCCCGGCCTCCTTCAAGGCCGGCGGCGACTGGACGAACATCACCGTCAAGGTCGACAACTCCAAGGGCAAGGCGCAGGAGAGCTACGTGCTCGTCCTGGCCGTCGCGGACGAGGCCAACAAGCTCAGCGCCAAGGACGTCCACGTCCAGCTCTACTACCAGGGCGGCTGGCACGACGTTCAGGTCATCAGCGACGAGGGCACCCCGGTCGCCCTGCTGACCGACGACGTCGAGATCCCGGCCAAGTCCCTGAGCCTCCAGGTCCGCGTCAAGTTCAACGCGAACGCCCCCAAGGGCAACATCGCCATCGCGGTGGCCGGCGGCAGCAACGTGGACGAGACCGTCTACTCCGACACCGCCTGGGCCGAGTCGAAGATCGTCTCCGGCAGCACCAACGGCGGTGGCAACACCGGCGACCACACCGGTGGCAACACCGGCAACACCGGCGGCCACCACAACGGTGGCGGCAACACCGGTGGCGGTAACGACACCAAGCCGAACGGCGGCGGCACCACCACGCCGATCGTCGACCACAACACCGGCACCGGCACGGGCACCGGCACCAACACCGGCGGCGAGCTCGCCGAGACCGGTGCGGACGCCGCCACCAGCTGGGCGCTCGGCACCGGCGGTGTGGCCCTCGCCATGGGTGCGGCCCTGGTCGCCGGCACCGGCCGTCGTCGCCGCGTCACCAACTGACCCGGCTCCACGCCCTACGGCAACGGGGTCCGTGCGCACCTGCGCACGGACCCCGTTCCGCGTTCACGACGACAGGACCGGACTCACCGCATCCGGGTGGCCCACTCCTGCACCTTCTTGATCCGCTCCTTCAGCTGCCCCGCCGTCGCCTCCGCGCTCGGCGGCCCGCCGCACACGCGGCGCAGCTCGGTGTGGATCACCCCGTGCGGCTTGCCGCTCTGGTGGACGTACGCGCCCACCATCGTGTTCAGCGACTTGCGCAGCTCCAGCAGCTCCTTGTGCGAAACCACCGGCCGCCGCTCGGCCGGCAGCTCCAGCAGGTCGGCCTCCGAGTCCGGCTTGCGGCGGCTGTGCGCGATCTGCCGTGACTGCCGCTTCTGCAGCAGCAGCTGCACCTGATCCGGCTCCAGCAGGCCCGGGATACCGAGGTAGTCCTGCTCCTCCTCGCTGCCCGGGTGGGCCTGCATGCCGAACTCGGCGCCGTCGTACAGCACCCGGTCGAAGACGGCGTCGGACTCCAGCGCCTCGAAGGACATCTGCTCGTCCTCGCCGGTGTCCTCGTCCTCCTGCCGGTTCGCCTCCTCCATCTCCTTCTCGGACTCGGCGTACGGGTCCTCGTCCTCGCCCGCCTTCTTCGGCCGGTCCAGGACGTGGTCGCGCTCGACCTCCATCTCGCTGGCGAAGCCGAGGAGGTAGGGGATCGTCGGAAGGAACACGGAGGCCGTCTCGCCGCGCCTGCGCGATCGCACGAAGCGGCCGACGGCCTGCGCGAAGAACAGCGGCGTCGAAATCGTCGTCGCGTACACGCCCACCGCGAGGCGGGGGACGTCGACGCCCTCGGACACCATGCGGACCGCGACCATCCACCGGTCGTCGCTCGCACTGAAGGTGTCGATGTTCTTGGACGCGCCGGTGTCGTCGGACAGGACGACGGTCGGCCTGGTGCCGGTGATCTCCCGGATCAGCTTGGCGTAGGCGCGCGCCGCGTCCTGGTCGGCGGCGATGACGAGCCCGCCGGCGTCCGGGATGGCCTTCCTGACCTCGGTGAGGCGCTGGTCGGCGGCGCGCAGCACGTTCGGCATCCAGTCGCCGCGCGGGTCCAGCGCCGTGCGCCAGGCCTGCGAGATGGCGTCCTTGGTCATCGGCTCGCCCAGGCGCGCCTCGATCTCGTCGCCCGCCTTGGTGCGCCAGCGCATGTTGCCGCTGTAGGACAGGAAGATCACGGGGCGGACCACGCCGTCGCCGAGGGCGTTGCCGTAGCCGTACGTGTAGTCGGCGGAGGAGCGGCGGATGCCGTCGTTGCCCTCCTCGTACGTCACGAACGGGATCGGGTTGGTGTCGGAGCGGAAGGGCGTTCCGGTCAGGGCCAGGCGGCGGGTCGCCGGGTCGAAGGCCTCCAGGCAGGCCTCGCCCCAGGACTTCGAGTCGCCCGCGTGGTGGATCTCGTCGAGGATCACCAGGGTCTTGCGCTGCTCGCAGCGGTTGCGGTGCAGCATCGGGCGCACACCGACACCGGCGTAGGTGACGGCGACGCCGTGGTAGTCCTTGCTGAGCGGCCCGGCCGAGTACTCGGGGTCGAGCCGGATGCCTATGCGGGCGGCGGCTTCCGCCCACTGCTTCTTCAGGTGCTCGGTCGGCGCGACCACGGTCACCTGCTGCACCACGTGGTGGTGCAGCAGCCAGGAGGCCAGGGTCAGCGCGAAGGTGGTCTTGCCGGCGCCGGGGGTGGCGACGGCGAGGAAATCACGGGGCTGGGTCTGGATGTACTTGTCCAGCGCCCCCTGCTGCCAGGCACGCAGTTTGCTGGCGGTACCCCACGGCGCGCGGCCGGGGAAGGCGGGTGAGAGGTGGTGGGAGGCGGTAGTAGTCACGGTCTCCGGTTCGGGCTCTCGGTGGCGGTCGTACTGTACTCAGGACAACCGGGCGGACAACCGGGCCACCTTACCCGCGCCGCAGCACCCCCCGAGGAGGGACAGGCCCGTGACCTCGGGCAGTGCGGCGAGCGTCACACCGGGAGCAACTCCCGCAGCCTGGAGGCGATCACCGGCACCCGGGCCTCGGCGCCGGAGGCCGCGTCGACGACCAGCGCGTACGCCGCGTCCTGGTCGGCGGCGGCCGGGTCGACCCCGTTCACGGCGAGGAAGGTGGCGGCGGCGAGCCAGGCGGTGCGCTTGTTCCCGTCGACCAGCGGATGGTTCACGGCGATGCCGTGGAGCAGCGCGGCGGCCTGCTCGTGGAGGTCGGTGTAGGCCGGCGTCCCAAGCATGCGCGCACGGGGCCGGTGCACGGCGGACTCCAGCAGTCCGGGGGCTCGCAGCTCGACCGGCTGGTCCTGGGCCAGGCAGGCGTACCGGGCCAGGTCGAGGACCTCGGCGAGGGTGAGGTGGCGCACGGCGGCGTTCGTTCCCGTCATTCGCCGAGCCTCTTCAGCAGGGGCGCGTGCAGCCGCGCCAGCCGCTCCGCGGCGGCACCGACCCGCTCGCGCTCCCGGCGCAGGTGCTCCCGTACGGCCGCGAGGGCGTGCTCCTCGGGGGTGGAGCCGGAGGCGTCGGCGAGGTCGGCGAGCTCCGCGGCCTCGGCTGCGGAGAGCCGGATGACCAGCTCGCCCGCGCCGCCCGTGTCGTTGGCGTCGTCCACGTCGTCCCTGTCATCCGCGTCCTTCATGCACGCAGAGTAACGACGACCCGCCTCCCGATCACCCGCTTTTCGCCCCCGTCCCTGCCGCTTCGGACGGACGCTCGTGCAGCCGGGTCGCCACCCAGGCCCCCACCAGCGCCACGCAGGCCATCGGCAGGAACACGACGCGGAACGCCGCCGGGTGCGAGGCCCCGCCCCCCGCTTCGAGCACGTGCCCCGCGCCCACCGCTCCCCCGCCCAGCGCGGCGAACGCCGCCCCGCCGGCCGCGAGCAGCACCACGTTGGCCAGCGCGTCGGAGATCTGGAGCGCGGCGGAGTTCGCCCCCGCCTCCTCCGGCGCCGACAGCCGGAGCAGCAGCACGCTCGTCGAGCCGATCACCAGCCCCATGCCGAGGGAGCCCACGGCCCACGCCACGGCCAGCGTCCACACCGGCACCGACTCGACCAGCACCGCCGGGGCGGCGAGGATCGCGAGCGCCACCAGCACCATCCCGGCCACCATCAGCCGCTCCCGGTAGGGCGCCGTCCGCCCCTGGGACTGCACCCACGAGCCCAGCGCCCAGGTCACCCCGCCCAGCGCCAGCGAGAACCCGGCCAGGGTCGGGCTGAGCCCGCGCTGGGTGACCAGCATCAGCGGCACGAAGCTCTCCGCCCCGATGAAGGCCCCGGCCGCCACCCCGCGCAGCAGCACCACGGACGGCAGCCCGCGCCGCGCGCGGTAGGTCCCGCGCGGCAGCAGCCCCAGCACCGCCGGCACCAGCAGGGCGGCGCCGGCGGCGCCGGGCAGCAGCGACAGCCACCGCAGGTCCTGCGCGGCGTACTGGAGGAGCCCTGCGCCCACCGAGATCCCGAGGGCCAGCCGGATCCGCCGCCGGTCGAAGGCGGCGGGCGCCTCCCCGCCGGTGTCCACCGGCCCGGACGCGGTCCGGCGGATCGCGGGCAGCGCCACGATCAGAGGGACGACGACCAGGACGGGGATCCCGAGGAACACCCACCGCCAGCCGAGGCGCTCGGTGACCGTCCCGGCGGCCAGCGGCCCGACGATGGACGGGACCACCCAGCTCGCGGCGAAGGCCGCCATGATCGCGGGCCGCAGCCGCTCCTCGTAGGCCCGGCTGACGACGACGTAGAGCGCGACGATGACCAGCCCGCCCCCGAACCCCTGCACGGCCCGCCCCAGCACGAACACCCCCATGACGGCGGCTGTCCCGGAACACACCAGCCCGGCGGCGAAGGCCCCGATCCCGACGCTCAGCGGCCGCAGCGGCCCTTGCCGGTCGGCCCACTGGCCGGACAGGACCATGCCGAAGAGGCTGGTGGTGAAGTAGGCGGAGAACCCGAAGGCGTAGAGCCCGATCCCGTCGAGCTCGCGCGCGGCGACGGGCATGGCGGTCCCGACGGCGGTGGCCTCGAAGGCGATCAGGAAGATCACGGAAATGATCCCGACGCTCAGCGTCCGGTACGCCGGCCCCAGAATCCCGCCGCCCGGCGGTGGCGGGGCGGCGTCACTGTTCTCTGATATCCGGGGTTCAAGGGCGCTCATCGCCCCAGAGTAAGGTGCGCGGCCGGGTCTCGCCCCTGTCATTTGGTCGGATCCCGCATGGTCCGCGGGACCTAGGCCGAAGGGCCCGTGTAAACGCCGCATGGCAGTCACATTGCAGCCCCCACGCTCCCCTTCCCGGCCGCCGCCGGGGGCCCGTAGCGTCGTACCCAGCGCAGCACAGCACGGCCGTGTGCCCGAGTGGTTGAGGGACTCGCCTGCAAAGCGAGTTACGCCGGTTCGATTCCGGTCACGGCCTCTACGACGGGTTGAGGGCCGCCCGGGGAGTGTTCCGCGGGCGGCCCTCAGCCCGTCGGCAGGTCGGCAGCCCGAGCAGGAAGCCCGCCGTCATCCGCGCACCGGAGCTCCTTGGCCACGGCCAGGCCGGCGGAGTGGTTGATGGCCATGTAGTCGGCGCGGAGAACGTCCCCGCCCTTGCTCTCGTCCCACTCCTCGTGAAGCAGGATCTTGATCCGCAGGGGAACCTCCGGTGTGGAGCCGACTCGGGAGCTGACGCAGTCATAGGAGAGGTGCATGAACTTCCCTGGACTGCTGGCAACCCGCACACCCCGGTCGCTCCCGGACGGGAAGTCGGCGGGATCTCCGGCGTACAGGCTGAAGGCGGTGAACTGCAGCGTCACCGTCGGCACGTGAAGTTCCTTCTCGGATCCCGAGACCTCGCAGACCGCCTGAGGCATCTCGCGGATCCGGTTGCCAGACCTGTACGCGTCCTCCATCACCTGCGCGACGGCCCTGGCATCCGGATTCCACTTCTGGTTCCGGAGCCGGAACTCCGTGGATTCGAGGACCCGCTCCAGCCCCTTCCCACCATCTCCCGTGAACAGGCCTGCACAGACCTGGTCAGCCGAAACCCTCGCCACGGTCGGCGCCGGAGCCGGTCGCTCCGGCGTTCCGCCGGAACAGCCCACCGCCGCCATGGGGACGAGCACCAGGCACCCCAGCGGGCGCCGTATCCGTCCGTGGTTCACTCGACGCCCTTGGTCTGCGCCTCGTGGCCCTGCTGACGGGCGGTGGAGTTGCCCGTCATATAGCCGCTGCGCATCGACTCGTAGAGGTTGTTGCCGAGGACGCTGTTCCGGTCGACGTCATGACGCGTCATGAAGGCCCGCATGGGCGCCTCGGCGCTGTACTCGCCGCTCTGGAACGTCGCCTTGTTGTCGTCGTGCGTCTTGCCGTCGAGATCGTCCTTGTGCTGCTCCTTGGCCGTCTCCGACCATTCCCCGATGACCTGCCCTGCGGCCTGCTCCACGAGACCGGTACCGGTGTCCATGGCCAGGGGGACGACGACCGCCGCCGCACCTGCCGCAGCAGCCGTGGCGGGCAGGAAGGCAACACCGGCTGCGATGGCAGCCGTGGTGCCGAACTCGATCCAGGACGAGTTCTGCTCGTGCGCCCTCTCGTACAGCTCCTGCTTCCTGTCGTTGACTCCCTTGACCTGCTCCGCCCGTGACTCGTCGAGGATTCCCTGAACCTCGGCACCGGTACGGATCGCCGTCCGCGCCCGGCCCTCGTCGATCGCGCCGTCGTGCACCCCCTGGCTCTCCAGGACGCTCGCGGAGTAGACGCGTTCGGCGGTGGACACCGTGGCATAGGCGTCAGGATGCTGTCCCAAGGCGGCCAACAGGTCGCGGACACCGGCGCGCCCGAAGCTCGCGTGCGTTGCCCCCTCGGATCGTGGGGCGAAGATGCTCCGCTGGTCGTTCTCGTTCAGCGCCCAGTTGACGTCGTCGACGTAGCCTGCGGTCATATTTCCCAAGCTGTCCGCGAGGACCTCCTGGCGCATGAGCAGTCCGGCGTCGCCGCCGTACTTCAGCGCTACAGCCTCCATGACGTGCGCCCCCGTCTCGGTGCGGTGGAGCTCCGGCTTGGGGTCGTCCCAGGCGTGGCCGAGAGTGGCCGCTTCCAAAGCGTGTCCTAGGGCGTCGGGCATGTAGTTCCCGACCTTTTTCAGGTCGTCGGGGTTCATGCCCTCCATGTCGATGGTGGGGTGGTACTTCTCGTTCGCGAAGAAGTCGAGGTAGCTGGCGATCGGTTTCCCCTTGGCGTCCTTGCCGAGGTTGGCGTCGCCCGCGCGCACCGTCCCGTCCTCGTTGTACGAGGGAAGGTGCTCGCGCTTCGGGTCGAAGAACTGGGCCGACGCCTCCGGGCTGTGGCCCAGGGCCTCCAGGAAGCTGACGACCGGGTCGTAGCCCGCGCCGTTGATGCCGGAGGGGTTCAGCATGTTCTTGCCGTAGCCGTTGAGCTGGCGGGTTCCGGTGAAGAAGTCCGGGTTCTTGGCGTGGATCTGCGTCGCGTGCTCGGCGATCGGGACCAGGAACTTCGGGTCGTAGTTGCCGTAGCGCATGATCCCGCCGAGCAGCTGGTACCCGTACGGCGGGTTCTGGTCGTAGCGGGCCAGGGGGATCTGCTGGGTGCCCAGTTTGCGGAGCTCGGCCGCGTAGCTGTCGGGCAGGTGGGGTTCGGTGGTGGAGCGGGTGGCGGTGGCCAGGTTGAGGCCCAGGTTCTGCTGGAGTTCCTGGACGTCCTTCAGCCGCTGCTCGTCGAGCTTGCCGTACTCGTAGGTGTCGGTGGCCATGGTGCCGAAGAACTGGAGCGCGCCCTTGGGGCCGAGGTTCCCGTAGAAGGCGGTGGAGAACTCCGGGACCTTGGCGTTGTCGGCCAGTAGTTCGTTGAGTTCCGTGAGCTCGGCGTGCGAGAGGTTGCGGCCCTTCCTCGCGAGGTCGGTCGCGCGGCCGGCCTGTTCGGCGGCGAGGCTTGAGTACTTCGGGGCGCTGAAGTTGTGGTCCTCGGCGACGTTGGCGTTGAGGAGGCGGGCAAGGGACTGGTCGACGTCGTCGCAGGCGTCGATGAGGGCGTCGACCTTCGCCTGCCACTGCGCCTGGTTGGCTCGGAGGGACTGCTGGTAGTCGAGGTCGTGCCGAGCCGTGTTGCGGTCCGCGGCGGAGGCGAGGGGGACCGCGGTGACCTTGCCCTTCGCGTCGACCTGGAAGCCCGCGGCGGGGGCCTCCTCCTCGGCGATCTTCTTCAGCTGGTCGCGGGAGGACTTGAAGGCGTCGTGGCCCTGGGTGAGCGCCTGATGGATGCCCTTGGCTTCCTTGGCCGCGTCCTGGAACTCCTTGGCCGTCTTGTCGACGAACGGCCGCGCCACGCCCGCGGTGACCCCGCTCCACTGGGCCTGGTCGGACTTGGCCTTCATCCCGCTGCGGGCGGCCTCGGCCAGCTCCTCCAGCTTGGCGACCATCGCCTGCCAGTCGCGGACGGCGGTGGCGAGCTTGTCGATCGGGGCGTTGAGGACGTTCTCGTACGTCAGCACGGCCGCGCGCCTTTCCCTACTTGAGGTACTCGTCGATCTTGGAGGAGGTGAACTCGGCGTAGAGCTGCTGCTCTTCCTTGGCGTGGGAGGAGAGCGAGTAGTTGAGCCCGTTGGAGATCTGCGCGCAGGCGGCGACGAGGGTCTTGACCTGGCTCTCCCAGCGGCTGTTCGCCTTGGCGAGGGCGGCCCCGCTGGCGAAGCCCTCCCGCGAGAGCGCGCCGGCCGCCTCGCCGGAGGCGGTGGCGGCGTGCTTGCCGTCGGTCTGGAGGCGGGAGTGGAGCTTGTACGCCTCGCTGCCGACGGCTCCGATGTGGTCCTGGTTCAGCTCGAGGTCGGCGCCGGAGGCGGCGGGGGCCTGGTTGAGCCGCATGGAGACGTTGGCGGCGGCGGTGGCGCGGGCGGCGGACCATTCCTCTTCGAAGGACATGGCGTGCACTCCACTCGTGTGTCGGTTCAGGTCAGCGCTTGGCCCGGCGTACGACGACCGCGGTGACGGCTCCACCGATGAGAACGCAGGCCCCGAGTCCGAGGGCGATCCAGGGCGGACCGCCACCGTCGGCCTTTCTTACCGCAGCTTGGGGCTGCGACGCAGGCGATGGCGTGATCTTTCCCCCGGGAGAGGGGGAGCCGGCCGCGGCGGCGGCGAGATCGGGGAGGGGGTAGACGTCCGGAGGACCGGGGTCGCCGGGGGTGGGCAGCGCGACGCGGGGGCGGACTACGCCGTAGCCGATGTAGTCGTTGCGCTCTACGCCGTCGACGGGCTTGCCGGCGGTGTTGAGGAGGACGCGGAGGACCTGGTTGTTGGTCCAGGTGGGGTGCGCGGACCAGAGGAGGGCGGCGGAGGCGGAGGTTAGGGCGGTGGCGTCGCTGGTGCCGCTGCTGGTGCATAGCCCCGTCTCGCGTGCACACGCTGTTACGAGGCCAACACCGGGGGCTGAGATGTCGACCTGCGGCCCATGCTGCGACACCTTTGCTGCAGCCCCATCCGCATCAACCGCTCCGACCCCCACCACTCCAGGCGTCGCGGCCGGATAGAGAACGGGATTCGTCGTATCGCCGTCATTGCCAACACCGGCAAAGATCAATTTCCCCTTAGAAAGCGCGTACTTCACAGCATCGAGCCGCCCAGGGTCGTCCTTGGGAGTCGCCATGGAGATATTTATGACCTTGGCGTCCGAATCGGCCGCGAACCGAATTGCGGCAGTCCACGACGGGCTTGCAGCATTGAACTCGTGCGGTACCCGAATGGGGAGAATCTTGGCTCCAGGGGCCAGGCCGAACGCGCCGTCACCGCTTGGATGCCTTCCTGAGCCAGCGATCAACGCCGCCATCGTGGTCCCGTGCTTGTCATAGTCAGTACGCTCGTCGCCCTTGTAGCCATCCAGGCCTGCCGCAAAATCCCTTCCCGGTAGAACCTGACCCTCTAGTTCCGGAATACGGTCGACGCCACTGTCAATGACAGCAACAGTGACCCCCTTACCGGTGCTGATCTTCCAAATATCGTCAGCCTTCATGGCATCTAGATGCCATTGCTGCTCTCGAATGGTCTGCGCATGTGCCGGAGTAGCAGCAACGCCGGCCAAAAGTACGCCCATCAGGGCAGAGGTCGCCTTGCACATGCGCATCTGCTGCATTGTCCGATCCGCTCAGTCGATCACTGGCGGCACAACACGACGGTCACCCTGCCAGGTCTCTTCGTCTTCAGTCAGGTAGTCCGGGCGATTGCCGTCCTGGCCTCCACGGCGACGGGGCGATGCCGGGGAGGCCGTGCCACCATGGCCCACGGCACCGACGCCCGCTCCATTGCGAACAAGGCCCGACCCTCCCTGGGTGAACGGCTGGCCACCAGCCGTGGCCTGACGGCCCCCGACAACGCCACCCGGTTCCATCGCTAGCCTCCGACCAGTGACCGGACTGCCTGAAGCGCCGTGCGCACCACCGAGGCCGCCACCCATCATGCCGGGCATCCCGCGGCTGCCACCCGCGTACGGGCCTTCAGCTCCGATGACCGTGCCTCGCGGAATATTGGCGCTGGGTCCACCTGTGGCGATCTGTCGGCCACCCACGATGCCTGTATCGCGCGGCGACGGAACCGGGATGCCACCCACCTTGCCGCCAATGCCACCTGGGGCCCGGGGCACGGTTAGCGAGCCGCCGCCCAACGATGGCGGTCCACCGATTGGGGGCAATGGCGGTGGCAGGATCAGGCCGTTGCTGGGAGGGTTCCCACCAGGCACGCTCGGGCCGGGCCCGACAGGCAGACCCGGGGTCGGAGGCAGAGTCTTGTCCGGAAGGGTCGCGACATGGTCAAGATCCACATTCACGCCACGGCCCGGGATGCCCTGCGGGGAGGGCGACGGCGGCGCAGACGCAGGTCGTCCCGCATCAGATGAGGTGTGAGACTGCGTCAACCCCGCATCCGCGGAAGGGCCGCCACCACTGGGCGATACCACGGCATGGGTCGAAACACCGGAACCAGAAGGCCCGGCTGCAGCGCCGTCCCCCCGAGGGCGGGAGATCTCCTCGAAATCGACGCCCTGCGGCGCGAACACCGCTGGCGGTGGCGGAAACGTAGGAGCCTCCGTGCGGCTCAGTTGGGTTGCCGAGGCGTCGTAGGACTGGGCCAGTTTCGTCAGTTGCTGGACCGCCTGTTCGTGGTCCGCCGTCAGTTTGGCGTGGGCCGTCTGGCCGATCTGCTGGGCGTCCGGGTCGTTGTGGGACTTGCGGGCCGCCTCCAGGTTGTCGGCCGCCCCCTTGTCGTACTTCGGGGTGTTGGCCTTGACCTCGACCATCGTCTGGGCGGCGTGCGTCATCCACGTGCTGCCCGCGTCGCTGTACTTGCCCAGGGTCAGGGTGGCGTTGCCCGCGCGGCTCACCCAGTCATGGAAGGCGTGGGCCGCCTCGCCCTCCCAGCCCTTGACCTGGTGGTTCTTCAGGCTCTCGCCGATTTCGTTGAGCGCCTTCGCCGCGTCCGCCAGCTGCGTGGCGCGCGCCTTGACCGTCTCCGGGTCGAGGGAGGCGATCATCGCGAGCAACTGCTCGTGCGAGTAGCCCTCGAAGTTCGTCGTCGCCATCAGATCGTGCCCTTCGACGTGCTCGGAGTCGGGGTCGGGGTGGTCGGGGCGGAGGAGCCCTGGTGCTGCTTCTGGGCTTCCTTCTGCTGCTGGATGAGGGGGTCGCGGTCCTCTACGTACTCCTCCTTCGAGCGCCTGATGAGGGCCCGCATCCTCGCCTGCGTGTCCTCGTCGACTCCGGCATAGCCCTTGCCCGCCGTCTGGATGGCGATGCCGAGCGCCTCGATCTGCCCGGCCAGGCCCTGCGACAGCTTCTGGAGCTCGCTGTGGACCGTGTCGTACGCCTTGAACAGGGACTCCGCCTCCGCGAAGCCCGTGCCGAGGGTGCCGGCGGGGAGGGAGCCGTGGGCGAGTTTGCCGGCGTCCGCCTCGGAGCCGTCCAGCTTCTTCAGCAGGGCGTCGACCCGCTTCTTGGCGTCGGTCAGCGACTCGTACTCGACTTCGAGCGCCTTCGCCTGGCGCATCACCGCGTCCGCCACACCTCCGGCGATGTTGCCGCCGCCCAGCAGTCCCGGCGTGGTTTCGCCTGCCACGATGGCCTCCCCCACTTCCCGTCCCCGTCCGCACCCGTCCGCGCGCGTGCGTCCCCCCTGTCACCCGCCACTCTAACGACCGGCACTGACGGCAAGGTGGGGCAGACCGCTACGAGTTGGGCACCGCCACCGCCGCGGATGGCCGGATCGGGATCCTGTTCACCGGCCGCCCCGTCGCCGCGCGCACCGCCGAGGCCACCGCCGCCGGGGTCGTCACCACCGGGACCGCGCTCGCGGCCTTCGCACCGAACGGGGCCACCACGTCCCGTTCCTCCACCAGCCGGACGATCCGCACCGCCGGGGCGTCCAGGGACGTCGGCAGGGCGTAGCCCGTCAGGTCGGGGTGGCGGACCAGGCCGGCGACCGAGCGGAGGTTCTCCGTCAGGGCCGCGCCGACGCCCTGGGTGACGCCCGCTTCGATACGGGCCTCCAGCTGGCGGGGGTTGAGGACGCGGCCCACGTCCTGCGCGACGGCCAGCTCCACCACCCGGACCGTGCCGAGTTCGATGTCCACGTCGACCACCGCGCGGACCGCGCAGAAGGCCAGGCCCACGAAGGCGTCGCCCTGGCCGTGGTCGTCCAGCGGCTCGGTGGGGTGCGGGCGGCACTGGGCCGTCGCCCAGAGCTCCTTGCCCTCTATGGCTTCCGCCACCGAGAGGGAGAAGGCGCCGTCGTACGACGTGATCCGGCCGTCCTGGATCTGGAGGAGTTCGGTGGACATACCGAGCTTGTGGGCCATCGGCTGGAGGAGCTGCGTGCGGACCATCTTCGCGGCCCGCTCGACGGCCCCGCCCGAGACCCAGGTGTGGCGGCCGTGGGCGGAGGGGCCCGCGGGCGGCTGGTCGGTGTCCACGGGGGCGCAGGTCACCTCGTCGATGCCCAGCACCTCCTGGACGATCTGGCGGGCGAGGGTGGCGAAGCCCTGGCCGGTGTCGACGGCCGCGCAGATGACGGTGGCGGTGCCGCCGACCACCTTCACGGTGGCGGTGGACACCTCGTCGGCGCCCTCCGCGCCGAGCATGTGGACCATGCCCACGCCGTAGCCGACGCCGCGCCGCACCGCACCGGGCTCGCCCGCGCCCTCGGGGCCGCCGGGCAGCAGCCAGTCCTCCTCCGGGGTGTCCTTGGGGAGGGAGGGGAGGGGGAAGTCGCGGACCGAACGGAGGAGTTCGGCCACCGGCGCCGGGCAGGTGACGGTCTGGCCGGTGGGCAGGAGGTCGCCGGTGGCGAGGACGTTGCGCAGGCGCAGTTCCGCGCCGTCGATGCCGAGGGCGGCCGCGAGTTTGTCCATCTGGCCCTCGTAGGCTGCGCAGACCTGCATGGCGCCCTCGCCGCGCACGTGGCCGGAGGGCGGGTTGTTCGTGCGGACCGCCCAGCCCTCCACGAAGGCGTGCGGGACCACGTACGGGCCGCACGCGAAGGCCACGGCCGCCGCGAGGGATTCCGCGGAGGCGTCGGCATAGGCGCCGGCGTCCATCAGGATCTGCGCCTCGACCTTGACCAGCCGGCCCTCGGCGTCCGCGTGGTGGCGGTAGCGCAGCAGGGTGGGGTGGCGGTGGGCGTGGCCGAGGAAGGACTCCTCGCGGGTGGCGGCCAGTTTGACCGGGCAGCCGGTGCGCAGGGCGAGGAGGCCGAGCGGGAGCTGGAAGGCGGGGTCCTCGCGGTCGGCGGTGGCGCCGGGGACACCGGTGACGACGACGCGGACGCGGTCCGGGTCGAGGCCGAAGCAGGCGGCGGCGAGGTCGCGGTCGGTGTGCGGGTCGGTGGAGGCGGTGTAGATCTCGACGCCGCCGTCGGGGCGGGGCACGGCGAGGCCGGCCTCGGCGCCGATGGGGGCCGGGTCCTGGCGGCCGATGCGGTAGAGGCCCTCGACGACCACCTCGCCCGTGGCGTCCGGGTCGCCGTAGCGCAGCGGGATGTGCCGGATCAGGTTGCCGTCCGGGTGGAGCGGGGCGGCGCCGAAGGACTGCTCGGGGTCGGTGACGGCGTCGAGGAGCTCGTACTCGACGGCGATGGCGGCGGCCGCGAGGCGGGCCGTGTCGGGGTGGTCGGCGGCCACGGCGGCGATGGGCTCGCCGTGGTGGCGCACGACGTCGTGGGCGAAGACCGGCCGGTCGGCGATGCGGCGGCCGTGGGTGGTGGCGCCGGGGACGTCGGCGTGGGTGATGACGGCCCGCACGCCGGGCATCTCGACGGCGGCCGAGGTGTCGATGGAACGGATACGGGCGTGGGCGTGCGGGGAGCGCAGCACGGCGGCCCACAGCAGGCCCTCGGCCCACAGGTCGGCGGCGTAGGGGTAGGTGCCCTCGGTCTTGGCACGGGTGTCCGCCGAGGGGACGGAGGCTCCGATTCCGCGCGCGGGGCGCTGGTCGCCCGTGCCGCCGCCGTCACCGTCGCCGTCGGCGCCGCCGTTGAGCGTCGCCATGGTCATGGTGGTGGTCGTGGTGGTCGTGGTCGTCGCCGTGGCCGCGTCCTGCCCGCTCACGCCATGCCTCCGTTGTGGTGGATCCCGTCGAATCCGCTGCTGCTGGTGCCGTGGGTGGGGCCGTGGGCGCCGTCGAACCCGTGCGGGCCGGGGGCCGCGCCGCCGGCCGCGCCCGGGGTGCCGGGGATGCCGAGGGCGCCCGTCGTGTCGAGCGCGTCGAACGCGGCGAAGCCGCCGGCGTGGGCCACGCCGGACGGGTCGAAGCCGTTGCCGCCGAAGGTCCCGTCCGCGCCCGGGGCCGGCTCGAAGGCCGCCGACGCGTCGAAGCCGTTGCCGCCCAGCGTGCCGCCGGGGCCGCCGGGGCCGCCCGGGCCGCCGGCTACGGCCTCGAAGCCGCCCGGTACCTCGAAGCCGTTGCCGCCCAGTGTCCCGTTCGGGCCGGGAACGCCCGCGTCGAAGCCGCCGGACGCCTCGAACACGGCGGAGGCGTCGAAGCCGTTGCCGCCGAACGTCCCGTCGGGGCCCGGGGCCGGGACGTCGAAGCCGTGCACGCCGCCCTGGCCCGGCGGCGCCTGGTGCGGGATGAGCGCTTCCGCCGGGGCCTGCGCCCCCGCTTCCGCGGCCTGCGACGCGGTGGCCTCGCGCTCCGCGATGACCTCGCGGACCGCCTCGATGACGCCCTTGTAGCCGGAGCAGCGGCAGAGGTTGCCGCACAGCGCCTGGCGGGTCTCCAGCTCGCTGGGGGCGTGGTTGCCCTCCAGCAGGTCATGGATGGTCATGGCCATGCCGGGCACGCAGAACCCGCACTGCACCCCGCCCGACCTGCACAACGCCTGCTGCACGTCCGAGAGTTCCCCGCCCTGGGCCAGGCCCTCGACCGTGCGGACCTCGGAGCCGGCCGCGGTGGCCGCCGGGACCAGGCAGGAGGCGACGAGCCGCCCGTCGACCTGCACCGCGCACGCCCCGCACTCGCCCTGGGAGCAGCCGTCCTTGGCGCCGGCCAGGCCGAGCCGCTCGCGCAGCACGTAGAGCAGGGACTCGCCGATCCAGGCGCCGGTGACGGGCCGGTCGGCGCCGTTGACGCGCAGGACGTACGACGCGGAAGGGTGCTCGTGATGGGCGACGGCGGGCTGCCGTTCCTCCTCGTACGACGCCTCCCCGAGCGGGAACTCCCCGGTGTCGTGCCCGGCCGGGGCCGGCACGGCGCTGTCGGCGGTGTCCTCACCCGGCGCGGGCGCGGCCTCCGCTCCGGCGGGGGCACCGGCCCCCTCCCCGAAGCCGTGCCCGTCCGTCCCGCCCGGTACCGGGGCGGGGGCGGACCCCTCCCCCGGTGCGGCGTCGGCGCCCTCGGCCTCCGCCGGCCGCGGCCGCTCGTCCCCCGCCGGGGGCTGCGCCGGGCCGTGGCCGTGCGAGGCCTCGATGTCCGGGGCGGCGTCCAGCACGGACTCGGGCTCCGGCCCGGCCTGGGGGTAGCCCTCGGGCAGCGGGGTCCCGACACCGGGACCGCCCAGCACCCTCGGCCCGCGCCCCGGCACCCCGGCCCCGGCCCCCTGCGGCCCCTGGCCACCGCCGCCCGGCAGCACCCCGGAGCTCAGCGGCATCTCGGCCGCGGCCGCCACGGCCTCCGCCCCCGGCCCGCCCGGCACCTCGGCCGCCGCCCAGGGGGCCTGGGCCCCGCCCGGCAGCGTCACCGGGGCCTGGCCCCAGCCACCGTCCGCCCCGCCGGCCCGGAACTCCCCGGTCCCGCCGGGCAGCTCACCGCCGCGCCCGGCACCGGCGCCGCTTCCGGCAGCCCGGCCGAGCCCGAAACCGTCGGGGCCGACACCGTCCCCACCGATACCGCCGACACCGTCGACGCCACCCACACCACCGGCATCCGCACCCGCGCCGCCACCCGCAAGGTCGGCCGGCAGCGTCCAGTGCCCGGTGGCCGAGGACTCCTCGTCCTGGTGCAGCGCCTCCGGGAACTGCCATTCGGCCGTCGCCCCCGGGTCCACCCCGGCGTGCGGGCCGGCGTAGTGCTGCACGTGCCGCTGCTCCGCGAACCCCACGGGTTCCGCGCGCTCCGCGAACTGCGCGGGCTCCGCGAACTCCCCGGACTCCCCGTGCCCCGCATGCCCCGCGAAGCCCCCGGACTCCGCATGCCCCGCGGACTCCGCGTACTCCCCGTGCCCCGCGAACTCCGCGAACTCCCCGGGCTCCCCGTGCTGCGCCGTCCCGTGGGCCCCGGCGTGGGAGGCCAGCCGGGAGCCGGGCTGCGCCCGTCCGTCCTGGGCGGCGTCCGGCCGCGCGCCGCCGTGGAACTCCGCGTGCGCCTCGGGCTCGGCCGCCGCGAAGGCGGCCGCCACCGACGCCGGGAGCGGGATCGACGCGGGAATCGGCGCGCGGGACGGAGCCGCCGGCGCCGCGTCGGCGGCCTCGGCCTGCCCGCCCGCGCCGCCCGCCGCGGGCCACTGGGCCGGCATCGTCCAGGTGCCGGTGGCGCTGGGGTCCGTACTGCCGGACGAGCCCAGCGGCATGATCATCGGAGGCGGCACGAAGCCGTGCCCGGGCGCCGCGAGGGGCTCCCCGGTGTCGAGCGCGTCCAGCATGTCCTGCGGCAGCTGCACGAAGGCGGTGGCGTCGGAGTCGTAGTCGCCCCCGTGCGGCACCGGCTCCCAGCCCCAGCCGGCCCCCGCGGCCGCGCCCCCGGCGCCGCCGTTCCCCGTGTTCTGCGCGTCCCCGCTCGTTCCGCTCACGTTCTCGTTCTCACTCATGAGGTCAGCGCCCTCCCCAGGGCCCTGCGCGCCAGCACGGCGACGGTGCGCCGCAGATGCAGTACTCCGGCGGAGACCTGCTGCCCCTGGTCGGGCACGCACGCCGCCGCGACGTACTCGCCGAAGGCCTCCAGGGCCTCCGGGGCCAGACTGCGGTCCCCGTCCCAGTCGATCAGCGAGGCCACCCACTGCTCGGCCTCCAGCGGCCGCAGCGGCATCGGGGCCACCGCGCCGATCGCACACCGCACGCCCCGGCGCGCGGGGTCCAGCACGAGCCCCACGGAGGCCACCGCGCGCCCCGGTCCCGTCCGCCCCGTGGCCTTCAGGAACACCTGGGGGGCGTGCAGCAGCGGCACCCGCACGAAACCGATCAGCTCACCGGGACGCAGCATCTCCCGCCCGGCGAGCAGGTGGGAGACGGGGATCTCGCGCTGCGAGCCGCCGGGGCCGACGATGACCAGCACCGCCTCCAGCGCGGCCAGCACGGGCAGTGCGTCACCGGTCGGCGCGGCCGTCGCGATGTTGCCGCCCAGGGTGCCGGCGTTGCGGATCTGCGGCGGGCCGGCCGCACGCGCGGCCGTGGCCAGCGCCGGGATCAGAGCGGCGAAATCCGGCCGTCCCATCCGGGCGTGGGTCAGACCGGCGCCGAGCAGGGCGTGCCCGTCCTGGTACTGCCAGCCGCGGATCTCGTTGATCCGCCCGAGGCCCACCAGCGCGGCGGGCCGCAGCAGTCCGGCGTTGACGGCCGCCATGAGGTCGGTGCCACCGGCCACCGGGACGGCTGCGGGCATGGCGGCGAGCGCCGCGACGGCCTCGTCGAGCGAGGCCGGCAGCATCACGGACTGCGCCGCCTGCCCCGGCGCCGAATGCGGGGTGTGCGGCCCCTGAGCCGAATGCGGTGTGTGCGGTGCGTGCGTGGTCAACCCAGCTGCCCCTTCCCGATGTCCCGGTCCTGGCGCTCACGCCTGTCCGCCGTACGGTACGTGCTCACCGCCGGGACGTGGCAACTCTGGCACATCTTCGGGACCGCCCGGCGCGAGGGTCTCCCGGGTACCACCGGCCCCGGGCGTCCGGGTCCCGGCGGCGGGGCGCCCGGACACCTTCCGCACACCCGCCCGCCACGCCTTTTCCACCCGGGCCGGGCCCCCGGCCACCCCCACGGCCGGCCCCCTCCGCAGCCCCTCCGGACCCACCCGTACCACCTTCGTACGACACCGACCCGAACGTCCGTTTTCCCCCGGATACACCTTGTTCGAGCGACAGTTCCAAAGGTTCCAGAAGGTTCCCGAAGGTTCCCGAAGCTTCCCCAAGGTTCCCGTAGAGTTCCGCTTCCGGACGCGGAGGGCGCCGGCGGGCACACGCGGCTCCCCCGCGCCCCCGGGTCACACGATCGGGGGCGCGCCCTCGCGCGGACGCCCCAGCACCCCCGGCCGCCGCTGCCACGGCAGCGGCCCGCCCGGTGGCCGGTAAGCGACCCCGAGGGCGTCCAGCCGCGCCAGGTGCCCCGCCACCCGCCCCTCGAAGCGGGCCCAGTCACGGGATTCCGGTTCCGGCAGCCACGACCACACCGCCTCCGCGAAGGCGGCCAGCCGGGGGAACACCTGGTAGTCGACCCGCCCCTGGTGCTCCATCACCTCGGTCCACACGTTCGCCTGCGCGCCCAGCACGTGCGCGGCCGCCTCCGGCGAGAGCTTCGGCGGCACCGGCTCGAACCGGTAGACGTCCTCCAGCGAACGCACGTACCCGATGGGCATCGGCTCGTCGGGGCCGTCCGCCTGACGGTGGTCCAGGTACACCTGCTGCTCCGGGCACATCACCACGTCGTGCCCGGCCTCGGCGGCGGCGATCCCGCCCGCGTAGCCGCGCCAGGAGGAGACGGCCGCGCCGTCCGCGAGACCGCCCTCCAGGATCTCGTCCCAGCCGATGAGCCGGCGGCCCCGGTCGGCGAGCCAGCGGTCGAAGTGCCGGATGAACCAGGCCTGGAGGCCGTCCTCCCCGTCCACGCCCAGCTCCCCGATGCGCGCCTGCGCCGTCGCCGAGGCCCGCCACTGGTCCTTGGGGCACTCGTCGCCGCCCACGTGCACGAACGGTGAGACCTCGGGCGGGAACAGCTCCAGCACCTCCTCGAAGACGCCCTCGTAGAAGCGCAGGACCTCCTCGGTCGGCGCGAGCACGTTCTCGTTGACGCCCCAGTCGTCCCACACCTCCAGCGCGGCGGTGTCCACGACGTCGGCGTTGCCCAGCCAGGGGTAGGCGGCGATCGCGGCCTGGGAGTGTCCGGGGATGTCGATCTCGGGGACGATCCGCACGTGCCGCTCGGCCGCGTAGGCGACGATCTCGCGGATGTCGTCGTGGGTGTAGAAGCCGCCGTGCGGGGTCTCGTTCCACAGCGGGGACGCCCGGTGCCCCCAGCGGCTGCGGGGCCGCCAGGAGCCGGTCTCCGTGAGGAGCGGGTGGCGCTTGATCTCGATGCGCCACCCCTGGTCGTCCGTCAGGTGCAGGTGCAGCACGTTGAGCTTGTGCGCGGCCAGCAGGTCGACGTAGCGCAGCACCCCGTCCTTGGGCATGAAGTGCCGGGCCACGTCCAGCATCAGCCCGCGCCAGCCGAAGCGGGGACGGTCGGCGATGCGGACGTACGGCAGGTCCCAGGTCCGCCCGGGCCGCAGCGGGGCCCGCCGGTGGGCGTCGGGGCCCAGGAGCTGACGCAGCGTCTGGGCGCCCCAGAACAGCCCGGCGGCGTCCGCACCGGTCAGCTCGACCCCGTCGGCGCCGACGTCGAGCCGGTACGCCTCGGGCTCCGTACCCCCGGACCCCATGCCCCCGGACCCCGCGCCCCCGGGCTCCAGCCTCAGCCGCAGGTCGCCCGGCGCCCCCGCCGGGAGCGCCCACCCGGTGGCGCCCCCGACCTCCCGGCGCAGCCAGCGCGCGACGCCCTCGCAGCCCGGCCCGGCGTCGAGCACGGGCTCGGGCCCGAAGACGTAGCGGCGGCCCTCCTCGTCGGGAACGGCCATCCGGGGTACGGGGATCAGGTCCATGCGTCAGCCCCTCACGACAGAGCGCTCCTCGCGCCCGACCCTAGCCGCGCACCCGCCCCCGGCATAGGCCCCGGCGGCGAAAGGTCCGGACAAATGGATCCGGGTGCACGAAGGCCCCCGGGGTGCGCGCGGGCGCACGCCCCGGGGGCCTCGTCGGCGGGAGCCGGACCCGTTACGAGTCCTTGCCGCCCTTGTCCTTGTCGCCGCCGGCGCCCATGGAGTCGTAGATCTCCTTGCACATGGGGCAGACGGGGTACTTCTTCGGGTCGCGGCCCGGCACCCAGACCTTGCCGCAGAGCGCGACGACGGGGGTGCCGTCGAGGGCGCTCGCCATGATCTTGTCCTTCTGGACGTAGTGGGCGAAGCGCTCGTGGTCGCCGTCGCCGTGGGACACCACGGGCGTCGGCTCTACGAGGGTCCCCGTACCAGTCCCGCGATCGGGCTCGAGAGTGCTCATAAAAACCAGGGTACTGAACGCCGCCGGGGTCAGTTGAGCGACGGGTCGTCCAGATAGGTGGCGACCATCGCGAGGTCGCTGCGCTGGCGGCGCAGCACCGCCCGCCACAGCCGTTCGGGGTCGGGGAAGGAGACGTCGCCCGGCTCGGAGTCCACCACGTACCAGGCGCCGTCGCCCAGCTCGTCCTCCAGCTGGCCGGGCCCCCAGCCGGAGTACCCGGCGAAGATCCGCAGGCCTCCGAGGGCGGCGGCGAGCAGTTCCGGCGGGGCCTCCAGGTCGACGAGGCCGATGGCCCCGTGCACCCGGCGCCAGCCGAGCGGGCCCTCCTCGCCCGGTATCACCGCGACCCCCAGGGCGGAGTCGAGGGCGACGGGGCCGCCCTGGAACACCACGCCGGGATCGCCGGCCAGCGGGGCCCACGGCAGCAGGATGTCGCGGACGTCCACGGGGGTGGGCCGGTTGAGGACCACGCCGAGGGAGCCCTGCTCGTCGTGGTCGAGCAGCAGCACCACCGCGCGGTCGAAGTTCGGATCCGCGAGGGCGGGGGTGGCCACGAGCAGCCGCCCTGTGAGGGAGGACACCTCGGTCATGGGCACATGATCTCGCACATTCGCCCTCCGGGGGGAGCGGGCGGCGCGATCCGATCACGCGCAGCTCAGGGCGCACGGCTGCAGACGCAGGCGCGCGCCGGTCCACACGCCGGAACGCAACACTCCGCTACCTGGCGGACACCGTACGTGGTGTGCCGACTGCATGACAGTCCTACGGCCCCGTCACCCATACAAACAAGGGGGTGGTGGCCCTTACCCTTACGTCTGGTCCCCTGCCCATCCACTCCGGAACGCGAGATCCATGACCGGCAACGATGTCCTGCTTGTCCACGGCGGAACCCCGCTCGAGGGCGAGATCCGTGTCCGCGGTGCGAAGAACCTCGTGCCGAAGGCCATGGTGGCCGCCCTGCTCGGCAGCGAGCCGAGCCGGCTGCGCAATGTTCCCGACATCCGTGACGTGCGGGTCGTGCGCGGTCTGCTCCAGCTGCACGGTGTGACCGTGCGCCCCGGCGAGGAGCCGGGCGAGCTGGTCCTCGACCCCACGTACGTCGAGAGCGCGAACGTCGCCGACATCGACGCGCACGCGGGCTCCTCCCGCATCCCGATCCTCTTCTGCGGCCCGCTGCTGCACCGCCTCGGCCACGCCTTCATCCCGGGTCTGGGCGGCTGCGACATCGGCGGCCGGCCGATCGACTTCCACTTCGACGTGCTGCGCCAGTTCGGCGCGACCATCGAGAAGCGCGAGGGGGGCCAGTACCTGGAGGCCCCGCAGCGCCTGCGCGGCTGCAAGATCCGCCTGCCCTACCCGTCGGTCGGCTCGACCGAGCAGGTCCTGCTGACGGCCGTCCTGGCCGAGGGCGTCACCGAGCTCAGCAACGCCGCCGTCGAGCCGGAGATCGAGGACCTCATCTGCGTACTGCAGAAGATGGGCGCGATCATCTCCATGGACACCGACCGGACCATCCGGATCACCGGTGTCGACCGCCTGGGCGGCTACAACCACAAGGCGCTCCCGGACCGTCTGGAGGCCGCGTCCTGGGCCTCCGCGGCCCTGGCGACCGGCGGCAACATCTACGTCCGCGGGGCGCAGCAGCGCTCGATGATGACCTTCCTGAACACGTACCGGAAGGTCGGCGGCGCTTTCGAGATCGACGACGAGGGCATCCGCTTCTGGCACCCGGGCGGCCCGCTCAACGCCATCGCGCTGGAGACGGACGTGCACCCCGGCTTCCAGACCGACTGGCAGCAGCCGCTGGTCGTGGCCCTGACGCAGGCCTCGGGCCTGTCGATCGTCCACGAGACGGTCTACGAGTCCCGCCTCGGCTTCACCTCGGCGCTGAACCAGATGGGTGCTCACATCCAGCTGTACCGCGAGTGCCTGGGCGGCAGCGCCTGCCGCTTCGGCCAGCGCAACTTCCTGCACTCGGCGGTCGTCTCCGGCCCGACGAAGCTGCAGGGCGCCGACCTGGTCATCCCCGACCTGCGCGGCGGGTTCTCGTACCTGATCGCGGCGCTGGCGGCCGAGGGCACCTCGCGCGTCCACGGCATCGACCTGATCAACCGCGGCTACGAGAACTTCATGGAGAAGCTCGTCGAGCTGGGCGCGAAGGTCGAACTGCCGAACGGCGACCTGGTCTGACGGTCGCTCCGACGTCCGGAACTTCCCCCTCCCAGGGCCCACGAGGCCCCTGGGAGGGCCTGGAAGGCCCGGGAAAGGCCTGAGGGCGGCCACCCCCGCGGGGGTGGCCGCCCTCGGCCGTTCTACGTACCACTGCCGTCCCGGGGGCCTGTGCGGCCCTCGGCACAAGGGCGGTACTACTTGCCCTTGGCGGCTTCCTTGAGCTTGGAGCCCGCGGAGACCTTCACGCTGTAGCCGGCCGGGATCTGGATGGGGTCGCCGGTCTGCGGGTTGCGCGCGGTGCGAGCGGCACGGTGGGTGCGCTCGAAGGTCAGGAAGCCGGGGATGGTGACCTTCTCGTCGCCCTTGGCGACGATCTCGCCGACGGTCTCGGCGAGCGCGGCCAGAACGGCGTCGGCGTCCTTGCGGGTCACCTCGGCGCGCTCGGACAGAGCGGCCACCAGCTCACTGCGGTTCATGTTGTACTCCCGTGTTCAACTTGCCTTAGAGGCGTGAGATCGAAGCCGATGCTGCCAGGGCCCTAGGACAGTCCCCGGACCCGGGTCTGAACGTCAGACCCTCTCGCCCGGTTACGCATCCTGCCCCCACCAGCGGCGGGAAAGCCAATCCGGCACCCGCCAGGGTCACACGAAAAGCGCCACAGTCACGCCGCAGTGACGCTCCGTCGCACCCGAGGCTCCGATGCCGATGCGGGCCGCGCGCCGCGCGGGCATCCCCGCAACCCTAGAGGCGCCCCGGCGGGCCCGCATCCCGCGACGCGCCGGGATCAGACCGTGGGCCCCGTCACAGCGGCCTTCTCGGCACCGGCCTGCGCGGCCTTGCGGACGGCGCCGGCGACGGCGCCCGCGACCTTGTCGTTGAAGACGGACGGGATGATGTAGTTCGCGTTCAGCTCGTCGCGGCCGACGACGTCGGCGAGGGCGGTGGCGGCGGCGAGCATCATGTCGGTGTTCACGGTCCGGGACTGGGCGTCCAGGAGGCCGCGGAAGACGCCCGGGAAGACCAGCACGTTGTTGATCTGGTTCGGGAAGTCGGAGCGGCCGGTGGCCACGACGGCGGCGGTCTGGCGCGCGACGGCCGGGTCCACCTCCGGGTCCGGGTTCGCGAGCGCGAACACGATGGCGCCCTCGGCCATGGCGGCGACGTCGTCGCCGGAGAGCACGTTGGGGGCGGAGACGCCGATGAAGACGTCGGCGCCGACCACGGCCTCCTTGAGGGTGCCGGTGTAGCCCTCGGGGTTGGTGTTGTCGGCGATCCAGCGCAGCGGGGAGTCCGGCGCGGCGTCGACCAGGTCGGGGCGGCCGGCGTGCACGACGCCGTGGATGTCGGCGCTGACGGCGTTCTTCACGCCGGCGGCGAGGAGCAGCTTGAGGATGGCCGTACCGGCGGCGCCGGCGCCCGACATGACGACCTTGACGTCCTCAACTTCCTTGCCCACGACGCGCAGTGCGTTGGTGAGGGCGGCGAGGACGACGATGGCGGTGCCGTGCTGGTCGTCGTGGAAGACGGGGATGTCGAGGGCCTCGCGCAGCCGGGCCTCGATCTCGAAGCAGCGGGGCGCGGAGATGTCCTCCAGGTTGATGCCCGCGAAGCCGGGGGCGATGGCCTTGACGATGGCGACGATCTCGTCGGCGTCCTGCGTGTCGAGGCAGATCGGCCAGGCGTCGATGCCGGCGAAGCGCTTGAAGAGGGCCGCCTTGCCCTCCATGACGGGCAGCGCGGCCATCGGGCCGATGTTGCCGAGGCCCAGGACGGCGGAGCCGTCGGTCACGACTGCGACGGAGTTGCGCTTGATGGTCAGGCGGCGCGCGTCCTCGGGGTTCTCGGCGATGGCCATGCACACGCGGGCGACGCCCGGGGTGTAGATCATCGACAGGTCGTCGCGGTTGCGGATGGGGTGCTTGGACGACATCTCGATCTTGCCGCCGAGGTGCATCAGGAAGGTGCGGTCGGAGACCTTCCCGAGGCTGACGCCCTCGATGCCGCGCAGCTTCTCGACGATCTCGTCGGCGTGGGCGGTGGAGGTGGCGGCGATGGTGACGTCGATACGGAGCTTCTCGTGGCCGGACGCGGTCACGTCGAGGCCCGTGACCGAGCCTCCGGAAGACTCCACGGCGGTGGTGAGCTGGGAGACCGCGGTTCCGCTCGCGGGCACTTCCAGGCGGACCGTCATCGAATACGAGACGCTGGGCGCCGTTGCCATGGCCGTGTTCCTCTTCTGTCCCTGGTTCTTCTGTACACACAGGGTCCCGCGCGGGCGGGACCTGTTGTCCGATCGTCCCACCTACCAGCCGGTACAAGGTAACCAGCTACAAATTTCGGAAGAACTCTTCCACCATACGAGATAACTCGGGGTGGTGGAATGGGTGGTACACACAAAACAGGTCCGCGCCCCCCACTCGTGGAGGGCGCGGACCTGGTGTTCCGTCCAGGACGGACGGGATGCCTACGACACCGACCCGCCATGCTCGCCTCGCGGCAAGTGGTCGCTCTAAGCGACGAAGGTTGGGCCCGGGGGCTTGGATCGAGCCGGTGTCGTAACCAGGCTAACAAAGGATCGCCGGAAGCGGTCCCCCTCCCGCGAGTCGGACACCGCCGTCACGCGCCTGGCCGCAGCAGCTCCGGCACCCCGGACCCGTCCGGCCGGTCGGCCTCCGCCGAGACCACCGTCAGCTGCTGCGTCGCACGCGTCAGCGCCACGTACAGCACCCGCAGGCCCGCCGGGGACTCCTCCGCGATCTCCGCCGGGGAGACCACCACCGTGGCGTCGTACTCCAGGCCCTTCGCCTCCAGGCTGCCCAGCGCCACCGCCCGCTCGCCCAGGTCCGCGAGCCAGCCCGCCGCCTCCGCACGCCGGTCCATCGCCACGACCACGCCGACCGTGCCGTCCACCTCGCCCAGCAGTCGCCGCGTCTCCTCCCGCACCGCCGCCCCCAGATCCTCTCCGGCAGCGGTGAAGCGGGGCTCCAGGCCCGTCGAACGCACCGCCGTCGGCGGCTCCATCCCCGGCATGGCCAGCTCCAGCACCCGCGCCGCCACCTCGGCGACCTCGGCCGGGTTGCGGTAGTTCACGGTCAGCGTGAACCGCCTGCGCGGCCGGGACCCCAGCGCCTCGTCACGGGCCGCGGCCGCCTCGTCCGGGTCCGTCCAGGAGGACTGCGCCGGGTCGCCGACCACCGTCCAGGTGCCCGTACGGCCCCGCCGGCCCACCATCCGCCACTGCATCGGCGTCAGGTCCTGCGCCTCGTCCACGATCACGTGCGCGTACTCGGTCCGCTCCGCCGCGAGCCGCTCCGCCCGCTCCCAGCTGGTCTCCTCCCGGGTCGGCATCAGCTCCTCCAGCCCGCTGAGCTGCTCCAACGGGTCCAGCTCCCGCTTGCGCTTCGGCCGCGCGGGCGCGCCGAGCAGCTGCTGGAGCTCGTCAAGCAGCGCCACGTCGTGCACCGAGAGCGGCCCCGAGCCGTCCGCGCCGACCCGGCGCAGCGAACGCGCCAGCTGGCGGGTCTCGCGCGGGTTCAGGTCCCGGCGCGACCAGCGGCCCAGGCGGCGCTCGTCGGCCATCGCGGCCAGCACCCGGCGCGGGGTCAGCTCCGGCCACCAGGCGTTGAGGAAGCCGAGGAAGTCGTCCTCGGTGGAGACGTCCTCGTCGAAGGCGCTGCGCAGCTCGGCGGCCAGCTCCGGGTCGCTGTGCCGGCCGTTCGCGCCGGTCTTCGCGTACAGGGCGTCCAGGAGGAGCTTGCGGGCGCGCGGACGCAGCAGGTTGACGGGGGCGGTGCCGCCGAGCACGTTCTGCCGGATCCGGTTCAGCTCCGGGGCCTCCAGCTCCACGCGGCGGCCGAAGGCCACCACGCGCAGCCGCTCCGGGGCGTCGCCCAGCTCCAGCGCGCCGCGCACCGCCTTGCGGAGCACCTTGAGCATGCGGGAGGAGCCCTTGATCCGGGCCACGGCGGGGTCGTCGTACGTGGTCGCCTCGGCCCCGTCGACCAGGGAGCCCAGCGCCCGGATCGCGACCTGGCCCTCCTCGCCGAGCGAGGGCAGCACGCCCTCGGTGTAGGCGACGAGCAGCGGGGTCGGCGAGACGATCAGGATGCCGCCCGAATAGCGGCGGCGGTCCTGGTAGAGGAGGTACGCGGCCCGGTGCAGGGCCACGGCGGTCTTGCCGGTGCCCGGACCGCCCGCGACCTCCGCGACGGAGGCGGCGGGGGCACGGATGACCAGGTCCTGCTCGGCCTGGATGGACGAGACGATGTCCCGCATGGTGTGCGTACGGGCCCGGCCGAGGGCGGCCATCAGCGCACCGTCACCGATGGCGGGCAGCTCCCGGCCGTCGAGGCTGGCGGTGATCTCGGGACGCATCAGGTCGTCCTCGACGCCGAGCACCTTGCGGCCCTTGGACCGGATCACCCGGCGGCGGATCACCCGGCCGGGGTCCTTGGGGGTCGAACGGTAGAACGGCGCGGCCGCGGGGGCCCGCCAGTCGATGACGAGCGGCGCGTAGTCGGTGTCGAGCACGCCGATGCGGCCGATGTGCAGGGTCTCGGCGATGTCGGCCGTGAGGTCGGACCGGATCGCGTCGTCGGCGGGCTCGACCGAGGTGTAGGCCCCGTCGGGGCCGCGCTCGCCGTCCTTGCCCAGCACGAGGTCGATCCGTCCGAAGAGGAAGTCCTCGAACTCGTTGTTGAGGCGGTTGAGGTGGATCCCGGCGCGGAAGACCTGCGCGTCCCGCTCGGCGAGCGCGCCGGGCGTACCGACCTGGCCGCGCTTGGCGGCGTCGTTCATGAGGAACTCGGCCTCGTGGATCTTCTCCTCAAGGCGTCGGTACACCCGGTCGAGATGCGTCTGCTCGACCGCGATCTCCCGATCGCGGACGGAATCCGCCGTGCTGTCGACAGCGGCATTCTGCGCGGCCACGAAGGCCCCCTTCTTACGTGCATGGGCGACCGTCAACCGTACGCGAACCAGCCCCCACTCCGCACGCCCGGTCCGCGCGGCGGGACGCGGGCGTCCTTTCGTACGAGGACATGGGCGGGCGGGACCTTCACCCCCGCGAGGGGTGACACCGGGCCGGTGGCTGCCCACCCGCCGCCCGGGGCCGGGGGCGCGGCGGCACCTGCACAGTGCGGCGGACCGCCGGCGACGCCGCAGGCGGCGCGGCTCCCGGTGCGGGCCGCCGCCCTGGGTGCTGGGCCGGTGGGTGGGGCGGCCGCCGGGGGGCCGCCGCACTGGGCAGGCGCCGTCCCGGCCGGAGACCCCGGGCGGCGGGTGGGCAGCCACCGGCCCGCCACCGGCCCCTCGCGGGGGATGAAGTCCCGCCCCCCGTGCCGACGTAAAGCACCACCCCCCTACCCCACCGCCCCCCGGACCCGCCGACGGTGGCGGGCCACCCGTTCGCGGTTGCCGCAGACCTCGCTGCTGCACCAGCGGCGGCGGTGGCCGCGGGAGGTGTCCAGGTAGAGGCGGGCGCAGCCGTCGCCGCCGCAGGCGCGCAGGAGGGACAGGTCGCCGGGGTCGGTGAGGAGTTCCACCGCGTCCCGGGCCACCGTGGCCAGCAGGCCCGCGCATTCGACGCCGCCGCACAGCTCCCGCACCAGGTGTCCCTCCCCGTCCCGGACCGCGCACACCCCCGGCGGCGGGCCCGCCGCGGCGGCGTTGACGCGGGCCAGGGCGTCCTCCTCCGGGGCGGTGCCTGCCAGTTCGGCGCGGACGAGGCGGTCGACGTCGCGGCGCAGGCGGCGGAAGGCCTCCACCCAGTCGGGCCCGAGCCGGCCGAGCGGGGTCCGGTCGGGGACCAGCCCGGCCCCGACCAGCCACAGGTGCAGCTCGTCGCCGTCGTGGATGGCCTCGGCCCCCTGGGGAGTCCGGGTGGCCAGCAGGTCCAGACAGACCCGCCCGGAGTCGAACCACATGCCCGTCACCGCCTCGGTCGTCGCCGTCGGACGCCTCCCCAGAGTGCCGTCGCCGACCACGAAGCGGAAGCCCCCGCGCGGGCTACGCGGGCGGCGGGTCGTCGTGCAAGAGGCGCTGGAAGAGCCGGTGGTCGCGCCAGGCGCCGTTGATGTGGAGGTAGCGGGGGGCGAGTCCGAACTCGGTGAAGCCGACCTTGGCCAGGACCCGCATGGAGGCGGTGTTGTCGACGAGGGTCCCGGCCTCGATCCGGTGCAGCCCGAGCTCGTCGCGGGCCGTGCGGACGACCTCCTCCAGGCCGGCGGTGGCCAGGCCCTTGCCGTGCCAGGCCCGGTCGACCCAGTAGCCGACGCCGCCGCTGCACAGCGGCCCGAGGGCGATGCTGCCGAGGTTCATCGCCCCGACGACCGCACCGGTCGCCGTCTCCGCGAACACGTACGGGACCAGCCGCCCCGCGTCCCGCTCCTCGAGCATGCCCTCGATGCGGTCCCGCTGTCCGGCCTCGGTGTAGAACGCCTCGGGCCGCCGGGGCTCGTAGGGCGCCATGTACGCCCGGTTGCGTGTCAGTACGTCGGCCAGCCCGGCGGCGTCCTCGACGGCCAGGCCCCTCATTTCCACCCCGTTGATGATCATGCGGGCACGCTAGCGGACTGCCCCGGCCCCGCTCCAGACCTCGCCGTCACCGGGGTCCAGGGAGAGCCGGTAGCCGCGCTTGACCACCGTCTGGATCAGGTTCGGCACCCCCAGGGCGGCCCGCAGCCGGGCCATCGCCGTCTCGACGGCGTGCTCGTCGCGCCCCGCCCCCGGCAGCGTGCCCAGCAGGTCGGCCCGCGACACCACCCAGCCGGGCCGCCGGGCCAGTGCCGTCAGCAGGGCCATCCCGGCCGGCGGCACGGGGCGCAGCCCGCCGTCGACCACCGCCGCGTGCCCCCGGATCTCCAGCCGGTGTCCGGCGACGGGCAGGACCCGTGCCCGGCCGGGGAGTTCCTGGCAGAGCAGCTGCACCAGCGGTCCGAGGCGGAACCGCTCCGGCTGGACGGTCGCCACCCCCTCGCCCTGGAGCGGCAGCGCGGTCACGGGCCCCACGCACGCCGCGAGCACCGGCCCGCGCAGCGCCTCCAGCACCGCCTCGCGCAGCCCCCGTTCCCGGGCCCGGGACAGCAGGGAGGCGGCGGCGGGGGCGGAGGTGAAGGTGAGGGCGTCCACGGTCCCGACGGCCACCGCGTCCAGCAGCCGGTCCAGCGGTGCGAGGTCCTCGGGGGGCATCCACCGGTACACGGGCACGGGCACCACCTCGGCTCCGGCGTCGCGCAGTGCCTCCACGAACCCGGGCAGCGGCTCCCCGTGCAGCTGGAGCGCGATGCGCCGTCCGGCGACCGGGCCGGCCAGCAGCCGGTCCAGTACCTCGGCCAGGGACTCGGACTGCGGGGACCAGGCCTCGACCAGCCCGGCGGCCCGTACGGCTCCCTTGACCTTCGGCCCGCGGGCCAGCAGTTCGGTGGCGCCCAGCCGTTCCAGGAGCCGTTCGCCGATGCCCCAGCCGTCGGCGGCCTCGATCCAGCCGCGGAAGCCGATGGCGGTGGTGGCGACGACGGCGTCCGGCGGGGTGTCGAGGAGTTCCTTGGTGGCGGCCATCAGTTCGCCGTCGTCGGCGAGCGGCACGATCCGCAGCGCGGGCGCGTGTACGACCGCCGCGCCGCGCCGGCGCAGCAGGGCGATCAGCTCGTCCGCGCGCCGCGCGGCGGTGACTCCTACGGTGAACCCCGAGAGGGGGCCGTGGGTAGCGTCGTCCATGGTGGTGACCTGCCTTGCCCAGTACGTCTGTTGCCGAAGCCGAAGCCGGAGCCGAAGCCGGAGCCGAAGCCGGAGGCCGCGCCGCCGCCGGCCGGGCCGACGGCGCTGTCGGCCGGAGGCTGCGCGGCGGCGGTGTCCGAGCCTGCCAAGGCGTCGTGTCGGGCTCGGTTCCTCCGTATTTCCGTGCCGTTAACCGGCCCCGACGCCCCCGGCACCCCTCACACCGGGCTGAGCTGTGCCTGCGCCCCGCTGTCCGCCGCCTGGGGGCCGGCGGGCGGGGCCGTGGGCCGGCGGAGGTATACGGCCCAGGTGACGGCGCAGCACACGGCGTAGAAGCCGAGGAAGGAGACGAAGGCGGCGGTGCCCGTCCCGGAGGCCGTGAAGGCCTCGCGGAAGGCCAGGTTGATGCCGAGGCCGCCGAGCGCGCCGACCGCGCCGATCAGGCCCATGGCGGCCCCGGACAGCCGCCGGCCGTGGGCGGCGGCCTCTTCGCCGCGCAGACCGCGGGCGAGGGCCTGGGCCTGGAAGATCCCGGGGATCATCTTGTACGTGGAGCCGTTGCCCAGCCCGCTGAGCGCGAACAGGGCGGTGAAGCCGGTCAGGAACACCGGCAGGGATTCCCGTACGGAGGCCAGCACGACCACCCCGGTCGCCGCGGCCATCGCCACGAAGGAGGCGAGGGTGATCCGCGCCCCGCCGTACCGGTCGGCGAGCGCCCCGCCCACGGGCCGGACGAGCGAGCCGAGCAGCGGGCCGACGAAGGTGAAGGAAGCGGCCTGGAGCGGGGTGCGGCCGAACTGGGTCTGCAGGACGAGTCCGAAGGCGAAGCCGTAGCCGATGAAGGAGCCGAAGCAGCCGACGTACAGCAGGGCCATGATCCAGGTGTGCGGCTCCCGGACGGCTTGCCGTACGGCGCCCGCGTCGCCCCGTACCGGGGCCAGGTTGTCCATGCGCACGAGGGCCAGCCCGGCGGCGGCGACGATCAGCGGGAGGTAGGCGGCGAGGAGCAGCCGGGGGTGTCCGGCGCCGGCGGTGGCGATGACGAGCAGCGCGGCGAGCTGGACGACCGGGACGCCGATGTTGCCGCCGCCGGCGTTGAGGCCGAGGGCCCAGCCCTTCTTGCGGAGCGGGAAGAAGGCGTTGATGTTGGTCATGGAGGAGGCGAAGTTGCCGCCGCCCACGCCGGTCAGCGCGGCGACGGCGAGGAAGGTCCCGTACGGGGTGCCGGGTTCCATGACGACCAGGGCGGCCACGGTCGGCGCGAGCAGGAGCAGGGCGCTGACGACGGTCCAGTTGCGGCCGCCGAAGTGGGCGACGGCGAAGGTGTAGGGGATGCGGACGAGGGCGCCGACGGTGGTGGCGGTGGCGATGAGGAAGAACTTCCCGGCGGGGTCGATGCCGTAGCCGGGGCCCATGAAGAGCACCATCACGGACCACAGGGACCAGATGGAGAAGCCGATGTGCTCGGAGAAGACGGAGTAGAGGAGGTTGCGGCGGGCGGTCTTCTCTCCGGTCTCCCGCCAGAAGGTCTCGTCCTCGGGGTCCCAGTGCTCGATCCAGCGGCCCCCTCGGCGGCCGCCCGGGCCGCCCGGGCCGCCTTGGCTGACTCGCCCGTCCCGGCCGTCCCGGTCGTCCCGGCCGTCCTTCCCGCCGGTGGCCCCTTCGTGCGGTGGGGTCGTCCTCGTAGCGGTCATCTCACGCCTCCACAGCTCTCGCGTCCGTGGTGACGACGCTAGGAACGGCGCGTTTCGGCCCCGGTCCCCGCCGGATGACCGGGGGGAAACCTTGCTCTCACCCTCCGTGCGGGCCGGGTGTGAGCGCTGCGGGGAGCCAGTGGTCCGGCGGCAGTTCCAGCCA
Source organism: Streptomyces sp. 3211.6 (assembly GCF_003634815.1). Classification (NCBI taxonomy): domain Bacteria; kingdom Bacillati; phylum Actinomycetota; class Actinomycetes; order Kitasatosporales; family Streptomycetaceae; genus Streptomyces; species Streptomyces sp. 3211.6. Next base: position 3,227,396 of record NZ_RBXC01000001.1, read on the forward strand.
GCGGTGGGCGGCCTGGAGCTCTTCGGCGGCGCGGGTGAGGGCGTCCAGGCCGGGGTGGCGCAGGCCCGCGCGCCAGACCAGGGAGAGCGGGGAGAGCGGTACGGGGTCCACGAGGGGCCGTTTGACGCAGCCGGGCATGTCGAGGAAGCCGACGGTGACCAGGACGGGATTGCGGGTCTTGGCCATCACCCGGCCGAACTCCTCCTTGCCGATGGCCACCGGTGCGGGCGGTGCCAGTGCGATGCCGCGTCCGGCGAACAGCTCGCGGGCCAGTCCGGTCCACTCCAGGGTGCGGGGGTTGCCGGCGCCGGCGTAGACGGTCTCCCCGGCGAGGGCGGCGAGCGGTACGGATTCCCTCGCGGCCAGCGGGTGTTCCTCGGGCAGCAGGACGGCGAGGGGTTCGTAGCGCACGGGGCGGTGGGCGAGCCGGGCCCGCAGGGCGGGGTCGAGGCCCGCGACGTAGCCGAAGGAGACGTCGAGCCGGGCGGCGGCGATCTCGGCGGCGGCGTGGGTGAGGCCGCTCTCGAAGCGGGCCATCAGCTCGTGGCCGGGGGCGAGTTCACGGGCCCGGTCCAGGACGCGGCGGCCGGTGGTGGGGCCGTCGGTGTTGAGGTCGACGAGGAGGGCGGGGGGCGGTCCGGCGAAGGCGGCGGCGAGTTCGTCGTGGGCGCGGAGCACCTCGCGGGCGTGGGGCAGCAGGCGTTCGCCGTCGGCGGTGAGCTCGACGGCCCGGGTGGTGCGGGTGAACAGGGTGGCTCCCAGGGCCTGTTCGAGGCGGCGGACGTCGCGGCTGAGGGCCTGCTGGGCCACGTAGAGGCGGGCGGCGGCGCGGGTGAAGTGCAGTTCCTCGGCGACGGCGAGGAAGCCGCGCAGCAGCCGGGGGTCCACGTCGGGGGAGGTCACCCGGAAAGATTAACAACGGGAGGGCGTGAATGGCCCCGGAAGAGGTGTTGGACCTCCGCCGGGGCCGGGCCGCAGGATCATGGCATGCCGCAAGAACCCCCGCTCATGGCGGTGACGGGCACCACCCTGGTCCTGGCCACCCCCGCCCCTGCCCCTGCCCCCACCTCCGCCCCTACCCCTGTCCGCCACCGCTCCCGGACCGGCTTCCTCTCCCCCTACGCCCGCCTCTTCTCCGTCCCCGGGGCGCGCGGGTTCACCGCCGGGAACCTGCTCGCCCGGCTGCCCATGGGCATGTTCGGGATCAGCGCGGTCATGATGATCGCCGGGCAGCGCGGCTCGTACGCCCTCGCCGGGGCGGTCACCGCGACCGGGATGGCCGCCACCGCCCTCGTCGCTCCGTGGACGGCCCGCCTCGTCGACCGGTACGGGCAGGCCCGGATCGCCGTGCCGGCCACCGTGATCGCGGTCCTCGGCTCGCTCTCCCTGGTCCTGTGCGTCCGTGCGCAGGCCCCGGCCTGGACCCTGTTCGCCTCCTACGTGGCCACCGCCACCACCCCCAACATCGGCGGCATGTCCCGGGCCCGCTGGACGCACCTGCTGCCCCGCTCCGCGCACCACACCGCGATGTCCTTCGAACAGGCCGCCGACGAGCTGTGCTTCATGCTCGGCCCGGTCCTCGCCGCCTTCCTGTGCACCGCCGTCTTCCCGGAGGCCGGCACCCTCACCGGGGCGGTGCTGCTGCTGACCGGCATGCTGGTGTTCACGGCGCACCGTGCCACCGAGCCCCCGGCCGGCGGAGCACCGGGGGCCGGACGGGGCCGGTCCCCGCTGCGCGCCCTGCTGCCCCTCCTCGGCCTGTTCCTCGCCACCGGCCTGGTCTTCGGCTCGATGGAGGTCACCTCGGTCGCCCATCTCGCCGCCCTGGGCCTGGGCGGCGGCTCCGGCCCGGTCCTCGCGCTCCAGGCGGCGGGCTCCTGCGTGGCCGGGCTGCTGTACGGGGCGCGGCGCCCGCGGAGCCTGCGGACCTGCCTGTCCTGGCTGGCCGGGGCGATGGCCCTGCCCTGGGCGGCGGCCGCCACGGGCTCCGTCGTGGCGCTCGCCCCGGCCCTGCTGCTGGCCGGGATGGCCACGGCGCCGGTGATGGTCACCGCGATGGGCCTGGTCCAGTCCCGTACCCCCGAGGGCCGCGTCAACGAGGGCATGACGCTGGCCGTCACCGCGATCCTCGCCGGTATCGCGGCCGGCTCCGCGACGGCGGGCCTGGCCGTCGACCACCTCGGGACGGGGACGGCGTACGTGCTGCCGGCGGCCGCCGCCGTGACCGCTCTGCTTATCGGATCGGCGACTCCACGACCCGGTCGTTGATCGGGATTTCATCCGGCTGCCGGGTGACGCCACCGCGTGGGTCGCACCCTTCCGGGCCGCAATCCGCCATAACTGGGGAGGCTTTCCCCCAAACCCTTCCCTTAGCGGAGGAACTCCCCTTGTCTGCTTCGCGCTCCGTCTCCTCGGCCCTGATCGTCGCGGCCGTCACGGCGTCCTGTCTGATGCCCGCCGTTCCCGCCCTGGCGGACTCCTCGCACGTCCGTTTCTCCCAGCCCTACGTCCCCTCCATCGCCCCCGGGAAGACGGGCCGCGTCGTCATCGCGGCCCTGAACGGGGCGGACCCTGCGCACAGCAGCACCTTCCGCATCACCGCACCGGAGCGGACCACGTTCCCGGAGGCCCGGTTCTACTGGAACGGGCAGCGGGCGGGCGGCTCGTGCAGCCGCTCGAAGGACGCGCGCCTGCTCACCTGCAACGCCGGGACCCGCGCCGGTTTCGCCTTCCCGGCCAACGCCCAGACGCGGCTGGCGGTTTCCCTCAAGGTGGACGCGAACGCCCCCGAGGGCACCACGCTGGACGGCGGCGAGTGGTCCGACGGCAAGGACGCGCCCGCGCTGTTCGCCGTGGCCACCCCGGTACGCGGCCCGAAGGGCGACGACGGCCCGCCCGGGGAGCACGGCCACGACGGCCACGACGGCAAGCCGGGCCACCACGGCAGGCCCGGCCGCCCGGGCCCCAAGGGCGACAAGGGAGACACCGGCGACCGGGGCCCGAAGGGCGACCGGGGCCCCAAGGGCGACCGCGGCGACACCGGCCCGCAGGGCCCCAAGGGCGACACGGGCCCGGCGGGCGGCCCGCAGGGCCCCAAGGGCGACAAGGGCGACACCGGTGAGCGCGGCCCCGCCGGCCCGCAGGGCCCCGAAGGCCCGCGCGGCCCCAAGGGCTACCCCGGCGACACCGGCCCCCAGGGCGACCGCGGCCCCGCCGGCCCCCAGGGCCCCGAAGGCCCGCGCGGCCCCAAGGGCTACCCGGGCGAGCAGGGCCCGAAGGGCGACAAGGGCAAGCCCGGCGACTGCAAGTGCAACAGCCACCACGGCGGCAAGGACCACCACGACAAGGGTGACCACAACGGCAAGGGTGACCACCACGGCAAGGGCGACAAGGGCGACCACGGCAAGGGCGGCCCGAAGGCCCGCGTCGTCAGCTCCGGCCAGGGCCTCGGCATCCGCTCCGGCCCCGGCACGGGCTACGGCAAGACCGGCAAGCTCGCGGCCAACACGGTCGTGGCCCTCCAGTGCAAGGTCAACGGCGAGCAGGTCGACGACAACGCGATCTGGTACAAGCTCGCCGACGGCCGCGGCTGGATCGCCGCCCGCTACGCCCTGAACCTCAACAAGGTCCCGTACTGCTCGTAGCCCGCCCCGCCGGGCGCGGCACCGTACGCACCACGAAGGCCCCGCAGCCGACAGGCCGTGGGGCCTTCGCCCGTTCCCCCGGTCCCGCTCAGACGGACCGGGACCACTCCTCGCGCAGCATCCCGAACAGCACCCGGTCGTAGCGCTCCCCCTGCACCAGCACGGCCGCCCGCAGGCGCCCCTCCTCGCGGAAGCCGAGCTTCGAAAAGGCCCGTACGGCACGCTCGTTGCCGCTCCAGGTGTCCAGCTCCAGCCGGTGCAGCCCGTACGCGCCGAAGAGGTGGTCCACGAGCAGCCGCACGGCCTCACTGCCATGGCCGCGGCCCCAGAACTCCCGCTCGCCGATGGTGATCCCCAGGGTGGCCACTCCGGCGTAGGGGTCGAGGTCGCGGTAGTCGACCATGCCGATGACCCTGCCGCTCGCCAGGTCCTCGACCGTGAGCACGGCCGCCTCCCTCGGCACCAGCCGCAGCTTCCCCTCGAACGCGGCCCTGACCGCCTCCGCCGTGACCGGCCCGAAGAGGGGGTCCCCGGCCGCGGCCAGCCGCACCACCTCCGGGTCGTTGCGCCACCGCAGGTGGTGTCCGGCATCTTCGGCGCGCAGCGCCCGCAGTCTGACCAGGTTTCCTTCGAACATCGCGCCACCCTAAAGGAGTAAGGCGCCGGGCCGGTACCGATTAGTAGCCGACCGGGGGCGAGGAGTGCGCCCCGGCATGAGGGGCGACTGCAAAGTGACTGCATTGACGATAAAATGCAGTCATGACCGCATTCACGATCCGGGAAGTCCCCGATGACATCGCGCGCCGCATAAAGGTCCGAGCCGCCGAGGCCGGACAGTCCCTCCAGAGCTACCTGCTCAGCCTCGTGACCAAAGACGCCACCCAGCCCACGCTCGCCGAAATGGCCGCCCGCGCCGAGCGCTACGCCACGGAGGACATCGACATCCAGGACGTCCTCGACGCCGTCGACGCAGGCAGGGCGGGCCGTTGATCGTCGTGGACTCCTCCGCCCTGGTCCTGTTCCTCACGGACAGGGGCCCGCTTGGCGCCGCCACCCGCCGGCGCATCAGCGAGGAGGACACCCTCGCCGCTCCCTACCTCCTGGACACCGAGGTCGCGTCCGCCCTCCTGGGCATGGCACGCGGCACCAAGATCGACCCCACGAGCCTCGACGAGCACTTCAAGACCTACCAGGGGCTGCGCGTACAGCGGCACGAGACGGGCCTGCTGCTCCCCCGGATCCGAAAGCTGTATGCCAACCTCTCCGCCTACGACGCGACGTACGTCGCCCTCGCCGAGGCCCTGGGCGTCCCCCTGCTGACGGCCGACGTGCGCATCAAACGAGGCGTTCAGAAGCCGCGTTGCGGGATCGAGGTCATCGCCGCCAACGGCGCATGACGAAGGCCCCCCAACCTCGCGAGATTTTCGCAGGTCGGGGGGCCTTCGCCCACATGGGATGAGTGGAGATGGCGGGAATCGAACCCGCGTCCAACGGTGCAGAAGCAGGGCTTCTCCGAGCGCAGTCCGCTGCGCTTTTCTCGGCCCCGGAGATCACACGGACAAGTCTCCGACGGGCTCAGTCACTGTTTGGTTTCCCTCCACCCCCCGTGACCGGGGCTAGAGGTTTAGATCCCTAGTTGACGCCAGGATCCGGACCGGGACCACTTCCGGGCTGACGCTCCTCACAGAGGCTTCAGCTCACTGTTATTAGGCAGCGAGGGTGAAGCGGGAGTTATCGCTCTTGGAGTTGGCGATTATTTTTTGCGACATGTGGTTAGCGAGATCATTGCCGCTTCCTCGGCTCGCTTCCCCTGCATCGACATCCGCTGTCGAAACCGATCATCCCCATGTTTTTTTCTCAAGGTGCGCCGCCCCCTGGGGGGTGGTGCTGACGCCATGGTACGCGAAGTGGACCACCGCGTGCCAGGAGATTAAACCGTGCCCCGCTGCTTGCGCCGGATCGCCGAGATCGTCCGCTGGGTCTCGCGCGTGTCCTGCTTCTCGCGGAGGGTCTGGCGCTTGTCGTACTCCTTCTTGCCCTTCGCCAGCGCGATCTCCACCTTCGCGCGGCCGTCCTTGAAGTACAGGGACAGCGGCACGACCGTGTGGCCCGACTCGTCCGCCTTGCGCTCCAGCTTGTCGATCTCCTCGCGGTGCATGAGGAGCTTGCGCTTGCGGCGGGCGCTGTGGTTGGTCCAGGTGCCCTGGCTGTACTCCGGCACGTGGACGTTGTACATCCACACCTCGCCGCTCTCCACCGACACGAAGCCGTCCACCAGCGAGGCACGGCCCTGGCGCAGGGACTTGACCTCGGTGCCCGTGAGCACGATGCCGCACTCGTAGGTGTCGATGATCGCGTAGTCGTGCCGCGCCTTCTTGTTCTGGGCGATCAGCTTGCGCCCTTTTTCCTTAGCCATAGTGCGGTCATTTTCGCACTACGACCCCGCCCCGAGGCCACCCAATACCGTCCGCGCCCGCTCCTCGGCCCCGTCGCCGGCGGCGAGGTCCGGGGTGATGCCGCCCCCGTCGAGGCTGCGGCCCGCCGGGGTGCGGTACGTGCCGACCGTCAGCTCCGCCACCGCCCCGCCCGGCAGCGGGGTCGGCATCTGCACGGAGCCCTTGCCGAAGGTGCGGGTGCCGACCGTCACCGCGCGGCCGCGGTCCTGGAGGGCGCCGGTGACGAGCTCGGCGGCGCTCATCGTGCCGCCGTCCACGAGGGCCACCAGGGGGCGGCCGGTGTCCCCGCCGGGGGCGGCGTACAGGGCGCGCTCGGAGCCCCGTACGTCGTACGTCGCCACGAGCCCGCCGTCGAGGAACGCGGAGGCCGCCGTGACCGCCTCGGTGACCAGCCCGCCCGGGTTGCCGCGCAGGTCCAGCATCACCCCGCCGCCGGGCGGGGCCTCCCGTACGGCCTCCTTGACGCGCTCGCCCGAACCCCGGGTGAAGGAGGCCACCTTGATCACGGTGATGCCGCCCGCGAGGCGGCGTACGGTCACCGGGTCGGCGTGCAGCTCGGCCCGGCGGACGGTCTCGGTGAGGGCGACGCCCTCCCGGCTGAGGCCGAGGACCACCGGGGTGCCGGCCTGGCCGCGCAGCAGGGCGACCACGTCGGCGACGGGCAGACCGGTGACCTCGCGGCCGTCGACGCTCAGCAACCGGTCGCCGGCGCGCAGCCCGGCCCGGGCGGCGGGGCTGTCGGGCTGGACCCGGTCGACCTCGATGCGGCCGTCGCCGCGGCGCCCGGTCCAGAGCCCGACGCCGGTCCAGCGGCCGTCGAGGTCCTCGGCGAAGGCGGCGTACTCGCCCTGGTCGTAGACGGCGCCCCAGCGGTCCCCGCTGCGGCTGACGACCTCCTGGGCCGCCTTCTTGCCGGACTTCCCCTCGGCGACGGCCTCGGCGGCGGCCCGCGCGACGGCCTCCCGGTCGGCCGTCCCGGCGGAGGGGGCGGCGCCCGCCCCCGCGGTGCCCGCGAGGGCTGCGGGGGGAGCGTCGTCCACCTCCGCGCAGCCCCAGGGCCCGGTGGCGGCCGCGGTGCCCACGGACACGGCGAAGAGCAACGTCAGAACGGCCCCGCGACGCAGGTCACGGGGCCGGAGACAGAGAGCGGGCAGACCCGGCATGCGGCCGAGTCTAGGACAAGCGCCGCTGCCGCAAGCGGGGTTGACCGCAGACGACAGGGGACGCTTGTCATACCTTCAGGTACTTGCGCAACGCGACGAACGCCGCCAGGGAGGGCATCAGCAGGCCGATGACCAGGACCAGGGGGAGCTTGGTGAAGACCGCGTCCCAGCCGATGAAGTTGATCAGCTGGAGCTTGTCGCGGAGCGCGATGCCGTGGTCGATCACGAAGTACTGGACGGCGCCCAGCATGCCGCAGGCGAAGCCCGCGCCGATGAGGCCGGCCACGGCCGCCTCCATGATGAACGGCACCTGGATGTAGAAGCCGGAGGCGCCCACCAGCCGCATGATGCCGGTCTCCCGCCGACGGCTGAACGCCGAGACGCGCACCGTGTTGACGATCAGCAGCAGCGCCACGATCAGCATGATCAGCATGATGCCGAGGGCGGCCCAGTTGAGGGTGCCCAGCAGGGCGAAGAGGTTGTCGAGCTCGGTGGACTGGTCGGCCACCGACTGCACCCCGTCGCGGCCGGCGAAGGCCGAGGTGATGACCTCGTACTTCTCCGGGTTCTTCAGCTTGACCCGGAAGGAGTCGGGCATCTGGTCGGGGGTGACGACGGAGGCCAGTGCGGTGTGCCCGAAGCGCTCCTTGTAGTGCTTGTAGGCCTCGTCCGAGGACTCGTACATGACGGTCTGGACGAGGTCCATCTTCTTGAGCTCGCGCTCGATGCCCTGCTTCTGCTCGGGCGTGACCGCCCCCTTGGAGCAGGGCTTGCCGTTGCCGGCGGCGGGCGCGGCCGGGGTGCCCGGGGCGCCGGCGGCGGCCGGGGTGCTGTCGGCGGCGTCGACGGCGTCGTTCTTGGTGCAGAGGTAGACGGTGACGTTGACCTTGTCGTACCAGTACCCCTTCATGGCGCTGACCTGGTCCCGCATGAGCAGGGAGCCCCCGAAGAGGGCCAGCGACAGGGCCACGGAGATGATGACCGCGAAGGTCATGGTGAGATTGCGGCGGAGGCCTACGCCGATCTCCGACATGACGAACTGGGCGCGCATGGCGTCTTGAGGGACCTTTCAGTGCTGGTAGCCGTAGACGCCGCGCGACTGGTCGCGCACGAGTCGGCCCTGTTCGAGTTCGATGACGCGCTTGCGCATCTGGTCCACGATCTGCTGGTCGTGCGTGGCCATGATGACGGTGGTGCCGGTCCGGTTGATCCGGTCCAGCAGCTTCATGATCCCGACGGAGGTCTGCGGGTCGAGGTTGCCCGTCGGCTCGTCGGCGATCAGCAGGGCGGGGCGGTTGACGAAGGCGCGGGCGATGGCCACGCGCTGCTGCTCGCCGCCGGACAGCTCGCCCGGCATCCGGCCCTCCTTGCCGCCGAGGCCGACCAGTTCCAGGACCTGCGGGACGGCCTTGCGGATCTCACCGCGGGGTTTGCCGATGACCTCCTGGGCGAAGGCGACGTTCTCGGCCACCGTCTTGTTGGGCAGGAGCCGGAAGTCCTGGAAGACGGTCCCCAGCTGGCGCCGCATGTGCGGGACCTTCCAGTTGGAGAGCTTCGCGAGGTCCTTTCCCAGGACGTGCACCTGCCCGTGGCTCGCCCGTTCCTCGCGCAGGACCAGCCGCAGGAAGGTGGACTTGCCGGAGCCGGAGGAGCCGACCAGGAAGACGAACTCGCCCTTGGCGATGTCGAGGGAGACATCTCTGAGTGCGGGCCGGGTTTGCTTCGGGTAGGACTTGGAGACGTTGTCGAATCGGATCACGGGTGCACCACGGTCGCCGGGAGTAGGTGTGCGTGACCATACGCGAACGGGCGCTGGGTGGGGACCCGGCATCCGGAGTTGCCCGATTTATCCCAAGCTCCCGGGCGAGCCCGATCGCTCTTGCCCGGACGGGCCGCGCCGAATGCCGGCGGAGCTGGCACAGTGGTAGGGGGAACGGACTCGGTCCCCTTGCCGTTAAGCGTCATAAGGGGACGAGAGGAGGAGCGCATGACATATGACCGGCTCGTGTGCGCGAACTGCGCCGCACCCGTCAGCCAGGGCCGCTGCCCGGTGTGCCGGGCGAACCGGGAGCGCCTCCAGCAGGAGGGCCCCTTCGCAGGGCTGAATCCGATGGCGCTCATCGCGCTCATGGTGGTGCTGGTGGCCGCGCTGGCACTGGTGGCCCGGGCCGCGTAGGCCGCGCCGCGTTCCGATCACAGGCCAAGGGAGAAGGGCCCGGACACCCACGGTGTCCGGGCCCTTCCTCACGGTGTGCGGCGCTTACGCGCTCTGCTGCTCCTGCTGCTTGCGCCAGCGGATGCCGGCCTCCAGGAAGCCGTCGATGTCGCCGTCGAGGACCGCCTGCGGGTTGCCGACCTCGAACTCCGTCCGCAGGTCCTTGACCATCTGGTACGGGTGCAGGACGTAGGAGCGCATCTGGTTGCCCCAGGAGCTGCCGCCGTCCTTGAGGGCGTCCATCTTGGCCTGCTCCTCCTGGCGGCGGCGCTCCAGCAGCTTGGCCTGGAGCACGTTCATCGCGCTGGCCTTGTTCTGGATCTGGGAGCGCTCGTTCTGGCAGGAGACCACGATGCCGGTCGGGAGGTGCGTGATGCGCACGGCCGAGTCGGTGGTGTTGACGCCCTGGCCGCCGGGGCCGGACGCGCGGTAGACGTCGACGCGCAGCTCGGTCTCGTCGATCTCGACGTGGTCGCTGGTCTCGACGACCGGCAGCACCTCGACGCCCGCGAAGGAGGTCTGGCGGCGGCCCTGGTTGTCGAAGGGCGAGATGCGCACCAGGCGGTGGGTGCCCTGCTCGACGGAGAGCGTGCCGTAGGCGTACGGGGCCTTGACCACGAAGGTGGTCGACTTGATGCCGGCCTCTTCCGCGTACGAGGTCTCGTAGATCTCGGTGGGGTAGCCGTGGCGCTCGGCCCAGCGCAGGTACATGCGCTGGAGGCGCTCGGCGAAGTCGGAGGCGTCGACGCCGCCGGCCTCGGCACGGATGTTGACCAGCGCCTCGCGCTCGGCGTACTCGCCGGAGAGCAGGGTGCGGACCTCCATCTCGTCCAGGGCCTTGCGGACGGACACCAGCTCGGCCTCCGCCTCGGCGAGGGTGTCCGCGTCGTCCATCTCCTGGGCGAGGTCGAACAGCACCGCGAGGTCGTCGATGCGGCCGCGGAGGGTCTCGGTCTTGCGGACCTCCGCCTGGAGGTGCGAAAGCTTGCTCGTGATCTTCTGGGCGGCGTCCGGGTCGTCCCACAGGGACGGCGCGGCGGCCTGCTCCTCGAGCACGGCGATTTCTGCCCTCAGCTTGTCGAGGTCCAGGACGGCCTCGATCGACCCCATGGTCGAGGAGAGGGACTTCAGCTCTTCGGAAACATCGACGACTGCCACGGGTCCAGCGTAGCCGGTCCGCGGACGGCCATCTCCGGCCAGGCCGGATCAACGGCTTCGGAGGAGGGCGGGTACGGGCGTACGCTCACCGTATGACCGTTCTACTCGTGAAGCGCCGCCATGTGGACCACATGCGTGTCACCACCACGAGCTGTCTGCCGCCGGACCTCGCACAAGCCTGATCAACCCCGATCCGACTTCGGTCCTGTACGCGGTCAGGTCCGCCCGGCGCCATCCCTGCCGGCCGGTCCGCTCCACGCTGCCCGCCGCCCCGCCATCTCTGGGGCACAGGACCCCGTGACATCCGAAACGGAGCCGTCATGCCGTCCGCGCACCCCTCCTCCTCCCCTTCCCTCGCTGTGATCGACCTCTCCCGGGCCGACGACCCCGCCGAGCGGGAGGACTTCCTCAAGCAGCTGCACGCCGCCGCCCGCGACACCGGCTTCCTGTACCTGACCGGGCACGGGATAACGGAGGCCGAGACCGCCCGCATCCTGGAGCTGACCCGGGCCTTCTTCGCGCTCCCGGAGGCCGACCGGCTGGCCGTGAGCAATCTGAACTCCCCGCACTTCCGCGGCTACACCCGCATCGGGCACGAGCTGACGGGCGGGGCCTCGGACTGGCGGGACCAGCTGGACGTGGGCGCGGAGCGGCCGGCGCCGCAGGTGGGGCCGGGTGACCCGGAGTACCTGTGGCTGGAGGGCCCGAACCAGTGGCCCGAGGCGCTGCCGGAGCTGCGGGAGGCGGTGCTGGGCTGGCAGGCGCGGCTGGCGGTGGTGGCGCACCGGCTGCTGCGGGAGCTGCTGGCGGCGATCGGGGCGCCCCCGGACTTCTTCGACGCGGCCTTCGCGGACCGGCCGCACCTGCACACGAAGCTGATCCGCTACCCCGGGTCGGCCCCCTCGGGTGCGGACCAGGGGGTCGGCGCGCACAAGGACTACGGCTTCCTGACGCTGCTGCTGCAGGACGGGGTGGGCGGGCTGCAGGTCGTCCGGGACGGCGGCTTCGTGGACATCCCGCCGCTGCCGGGGGCGTTCGTGGTGAACCTGGGAGAGCTGCTGGAGATCGCCACGGAGGGGTACCTGGTGGCCACCGACCACCGGGTGGTCAGCCCGCCGGGGGCGGTGGAGCGGTTCTCGGTGCCGTTCTTCTACAACCCGAGGCTGGACGCGGTGATCGACACCGTGCCCGGGGAGTACCTGCGGGCCGCGCCGGGGGTCGCGCACGACGCGTCGAACCCGCTGCACGCGGAGTACGGGCGCAACGAGCTGAAGGGCTGGGTCCGGGCGCACCCGGCGGTGGCACGGCGCTGGCACCCGTCGCTGGCCGCGTAACCGTCCGGGGGCGGGGCCGGGGGGCCGCTGCGCGGAGCCGTCTCCCCGCCCCGCCGCCCGACGGCTACGGCCGGGACGGCGACGAGTGCTTCGTCTCGCGCGGCGGCGGGGCGGACTCGTCGCCGGAGGCGGCCAGCCAGCTGCCCACCCCGACCGCCGCGGCCAGCGCCACCGCCGAGGCCGAGAGGACCAGCCGCCGCTTGCGCACCGCCTCCGCCCGGTGCCGGGGGGTGCCCGGCCGGTGCCCGCCGGCCGGCCGCGGGACGCGCGCGGTGCCCAGCGCCCCGCCCGCGAGCTCGTCGGGCGTCGGCACCCGCATGGAGGTGTGGGTGTCGCGGTTGGAATCCGTCGCGGACCCCGGGACCAGCGGCACCACCCCCCGCCGCCGCACCGGATCCGCCGCCGCCGACTCCTCCGACGCGCTCGCCGCCTCCGGCTCAGCCGGCTCCGCGTCGTCCGGCTCGTCCACGTCCAGCGGCGGCATACCCGCCAGCAGCGGCAGCAGCTCCCGCAGCCGTACCGACAGCTCCGAGGCCCGCAGCCGCGACGCCGGGGCCTTGGCCAGGCACTGGACGATCAGCTGCCACAGCTCCTCGGGGATCCCCGGCAGCGGCACCACGGTCTCGGTGACGTGCCGGCGCAGCACCGCGCCCGGGTGGCCCCCGCCGAAGGGGGTGAACCCGGCCAGCAGCTCGTAGAGCACCGTGGCGAGGGCGTATATGTCGACGGCCGCCCGCGGGGGCAGGCCCTCCACTATCTCCGGGGCCAGGTAGTCCGGCGTCCCGATGATCCGCGTCGCCTGCGCCGCCGCCCGCACCCCGGCCGGCACGGGGGCCCGGCGCGGGTGGTCGATGAGCTTGGCCACGCCGAAGTCGGTCAGCAGCGCGGGGTGCGCGCCGCCGGGACCGAGGGGGCCCTGCATGTCGAGCAGGACGTTCTCCGGCTTCACGTCCCGGTGGACGACGCCCGCCGCGTGCGCGGCGGCGAGCGCGTCCGCGACGTCCGCGACGATGGCCACGGCCGCCTCGGGGGCCAGCCGACGCTCGCGGTCGAGGCGCGTGCGCAGGTCCGTGCCGCGGACGAGGTCCATGACGAGGGCGAGGTCGTCGCCGTCCACGACCAGGTCGCGGACGGAGACGATGTGCGGGTGCTCCAGGCCGAGCAGGGCGCTGCGCTCCTGGACGAAGCGTCCGACCAGTTCCTGGTCGCAGGCGAGGTCCTCGCGCAGCAGCTTGACCGCGACGGGCCCGTCCGGCCCCTCGCCCAGCCACACCGTGCCCGCGCTGCCTCGCCCCAGGATCTGGTGCGCTGTGTACCGGCTGCCGATCTTCCGTGCCACGACTGCTCCCTCAGCGGCTGGCGTAACGCCCCAAAGTTACGCGGCCGAAGGGGGGCCCGGCGCTCCGGATCGCGGTGACCTTCACTTCTGCGGGCGAAATCACGCCCTGGAAGTCGACAAATCCACAAGGTCGGCGCTACGGAGGGCCGAAAAGGCCTTCCTGGGGCGCCCAGTTCGCGGGCCCCGGGGCTGCCTGGGCGTCAGGAACCGCTGCCGGAGCCGCCGTTCGTCTTGTCGCCGATCGAGCCGACGAAGTCGGCGACGTCCCTGCCCCAGCTCCACACCTGGTCCCACCAGCCCTTGCCGGTGCCGACCCACTCCTGGAGCGGGGTCAGTTCCCAGACCAGCCAGCCGCCCACGAAGAGCAGCAGGATCAGGACGAGGCAGCCCTTGAGGCAGCCCAGGCCCGGGATGCGGACCGGGTTGGCGCTGCGGCGGCGCGGCTCGCGCGGCGGTCGCGGTTCGCGCGGGGGCTGCTGGCGGGGCGGGCGCTGCTGCGGGGGCTGCTGCACCGGCGGCTGCGGCTGCGGGGGCTGCCGGTACGGCGCCTGCTGCTGCGGCTGCTGGTACGCCTGCGGCTGCTGGTACGGCTGGGGCTGGGGGGCGTACTGGGGCGGCTGCTGGTACTGCTGCTGCGGCGGCGGGGCCGGACGGTACTGCGGCGGCTGCTGGTACTGCTGCTGGTTCTGGCGCGGCTGGTGCTGCGGGGGCGGCGGGGCCTGGCGCTGCGGGCGGCGGCGCAGGGGGTCCTCGCCCGGGTCGAGGTACTGCATCTGCGTCTGCTCGTTGCGGTCCCGCGCTGCGGCCATCTGCGACTGCCACGGGTGCGGGGCGTCGGGCCGCTGCACGGGCGGCATGACGGAGGTCGGGTCGGGGGCGCCCGGGCTGCTGCCCGCGCCCGGCCCTCCGGCGACGGGCGGCAGGACGGTGGTGGCGTCCGCGCCGTCGACCGGCGGCAGGACGCTGGTCATGGCGTTCGGGTCGTACTCCCCCGCCGCCACCACGGGCGTCACCTCGGTCGGCGCGGCGCTCCCGGGGAACTGGGGGGCCGAGGTCGGGACCGGCGCCGGGGAGGGGTCGGGCGCGAGCAGCGCGCCGACGCCGAGGGCGGCCTCGACCTCGTCGGGCGAGGAGTGCACGCGGATGCCGGCGGCGACCACGCGCAGGCCGCGGGCCAGGCTCTCGGCGCTCGGCCGCTCGTCGGGCTCCTTGCGCAGGCAGCGCTCGATGACGATCCACAGCGCCTCGGGCACGGACGAGGGCCGCTGAGGGTCCTCGCTGAGGTGGCGGTGGAGCACCTCCAGCGCGGTGCCGCCGGCGAAGGGCGGGCGGCCGGTGAGGAGCTCGTACAGCAGGATGCCGGCGCCGTAGATGTCGACGGCGGAGGTCTGCGGGCGGCCCTCGGCGGACTCGGGGGCGACGTAGGCGGGGGTGCCGACGAACTCGTGGGTGCGGGTGAGGCCCGGGGAGTCGGCGAGGCGGGCGATGCCGAAGTCGGTGAGCATCGGCTTCATCTGCCCGTTGCTCTCGTCGAGCAGGACGTTGGCCGGCTTCAGGTCGCGGTGGACGACTCCGTCGGCGTGGCTGGCGGCGAGGGCGTCCGCGATCTGGGCGGTGAGCAGGGCCGCGGCGACCGGGCTGAAGGGGCCGTTCTGCCGGATGTACTTGTGCAGGTCCGGGCCGTCGATCAGGTCCATGACGAGGGCGAGGAGGTCGCCCTCGACCACGAGGTCGCGGGTACGGACGATGTTGGGGTGCGTCAGGCGCAGCAGGACGGAGCGTTCACGCAGGAAGCGCATGACGATGTCCGCGTCCTGGGCCAGCTCCTCCTTGAGGACCTTGATGGCAACGGTCTCGCCGGGCTGGCCGGCGACGGCCGCCTCCGCACCGGCCGTCTCCCGCTGGCGGGCACGCCAGACGGTGCCCGTGGCGCCGCGTCCGAGCGGCTCCTCGAGCAGGTACTTGCTGCCGACTGGCCGCACGTCTCGCGCTCCCCTGCTGTCGTCCTGCTGTCGTGGGTCCCCTGCGGGGCCCGGTGGGTTTCCGGCCCAACTCTAGGGGGTGTCCCGATGGAGGACGCGGGCCGAGGGAGGTTGGTTGCCGCACATTTGTGCGAAGGGTGAGTTTTGCGGCGTATGCCGGAGGCTCTTTTCCCCGGAATTGCCTCGTCGCTCGCCCGGCCGGGTGGCCGGATCCGAGCGGCAGGGGGAGCCGGCCTACGCGAATCAAGATCATTACTGGGCGGGTGCCGGGCGTGTTGCGGGCGACAGGTGCGAGGATGCACCCGTACGGAACGGCCGGGACGGGAGCCCTGCCTTCCGGCTGACCTGAACGGACGAAGCGTCCGTGCCGGGCGGGGGGTTGACCGGGCAGACATGTCCCGCCGCTCCCCCCGCCGGGCGCCCGCACCGTGCACTGCGCTCCGCGCAGAAGGGACCGCTGACGGCGATGCAGATCCGGCTGACCGTCCTCGGGTCGCGCGGCGGCCACCAGGCCGCCCCCGCGCCCGCCGGCTGTGACGTGCTCGTCACCGCCCCTGCCGGGACCGCGCTGGCCGCCGTGGCCTCCGGGCTAGCGGCGACCGTCGGCGGACCCGACACCCCCGCGGCCACCGCCGGGGGGACTCCCCGGGGCACCGTGGTGCTGTACGCCGGGTCGCAGCGGCTCGACCCCCAGCGCGCGGTGCTGGGCGAGCCGCCGCTCGTGGACGGGGCGGTGCTGACGCTGCACATCCCGGCGCCGGACGCGGACGCGCTCGGGGACGACGGGCTCGGCGCCCCGCAGCTGCACGTGGTGGCCGGCCCCGACGCGGGCGGCGTCCACCTGCTGCACCCCGGGTCGGTGCGGATCGGCCGCTCGGCGGACGCCGACGTCCCGCTGGACGACCCGGACGTCTCAAGGCTCCACTGCACGGTGACCGTGATGCCGGACGGACGGGTGGCGGTGGCCGACCTCGGCTCGACGAACGGGACGACGCTGGACGGCGCGGAGGTCGGCGTCCGGGCCGTCCCGCTGGCGCCGGGGGCGCTCCTGCGGATCGGCGAATCCACCCTCCGCCTGGCCACGGGCGGCGGCACCCGCCTGCCGGTCGTCCCGGACCACGAGGGCCACCTGGCCCTGGCGGGCGGGCCGGAGGCCGGTACGGATGCTTCCGGCGGCGCTCCGGGGCCGGGCGCGGGTACGTCCGGCGGTGCGGCCGGCCGGGGCACGGGCGCGCCCGACGCCGCTGCGGGCCGGCCGGCCGGGGGCTCCGGCGCGTCCGCCCCCCACCCCGGCGCCCCCGCCGCCACGGCCGGTACGGGGCCGCAGCAGGCTGCCGGAGCTCCGGTCCGGCCGTCCGCGCCCGGCGGCCGGGACCACCCGGGCGCTCCCGGCGGGGCCCACGCCGGGGCCTCCGGCCCCGGACCCGCGGCCCTCCACTCCGGCCCCGCATCCGCACCCGGCCGGGCCGCCGGTGCGGCCGACGGCGGCCCCCGGCGGCGGGGCGGGATCGGGGCCTGGGCGCGGAAGTGGGTGCGGGGGCAGGAGGACGTGGCGGTGGAGGCCGTCGGGGTGGTGGAGCCCGCCGCCGCGGTGCCCGACGCCGACGACCCCGCCGCCCTGCTGCTCGCCGCACTCGGGCCCACCGGGCGGCTCTGGTCACGGGGGCCGGGGCATCCCGGGTTCCTCGAAGTGGGGCTGGGAGCCGGCAGCCGGGTCGCGCTGTACGAGAGCGGGGCGCTCGGGATCGCCGGGCCGCGGGCCCGGCTCATGGGCGTCGCCCGGTCCGTCGTGGCGCAGCTCGCCGGACTGCACTCGCCCGCACAGCTGGAGATCGTGCTGCTGGCCGCCGACCGCGTCCGGCCCCTGCAGGAGCGCCGCCGCGACTGGGCCTGGCTCGGCTGGCTGCCCCACGTACGGCCCGCGCACGGCCAGGACTGCCGGCTCCTCCTCGCCTACGACCGCGACCAGGCGGCCGCCCGCACCGCCGAGCTGACCCGGCGGCTGGACGACGGTCCGCTCGGCAGCGGCTGGGCGGCCGCCGATCCGGCAGCCGTGCGCCGGACGGCCGACGCGTACGAGGGCCCCCGCACCCTCCTCGTCGTGGACGGCGACCCCGGTACCGCCGCCCTGCGCGAGCTCACCGGCCGGCTGGCCTCGCACGGCCCCGCCGCCGGCATCCACGTCCTCGCGCTCGCCGAGGCCCCGGCCGCCACCCCGGCCTCCCCGGTGGCGCAGACGTACGACACCGCCTGCGCGAGCGTCCCCGCCTTCCGGGACTGCGGCGCCGTCGCCCTGCTCAGCGGGGACGTCGCCACCGCCGTGCGCACCTTCGCGATCGGCGACGGCAGGCCCGTCCCGCCGGGCGGCACCGCCGTCGCCGACGGGGTGTCCGCCGCCTGGGCGGAGCGGTTCGCCCGCGCCCTGGCCCCGCTGCGCGCCGACGCGCCCCCGGCCGACCACCAGGGCGCCCACCGCCCGGCCGCCAGCCTCCCCGCGGCCGCCCGGCTCCTCGACGAGCTCGGGCTGGCCCGCGCCACCCCGGCCTCCCTGATGGCCCGCTGGGCCGCCGCCGCCGACCAGGGCCGGGCCGTCGGCGGCCTGGCCGACGTGGTCCTCGGGGCGGGCCGGCGCGGGCCGGTCGGCGCCGAGCTGGTCCACGAGGGCCCGCACCTGCTCATCGAGGGCCCCGCCGGCAGCGGCCGCACGGAGCTCCTGCGCTCCCTCGCCGCCTCCCTGGCGGCCGGGTCCCGCCCCGACCACCTGGGCCTGCTCCTCCTCGACGGCGCGGGCGGGGAGCGCGGCGAAGGCCTGCTGCCCTGCACGGAGCTCCCGCACGTGTCGGCCCATCTCGTGGCCTCGGACCCGCTGCGGATGCGGGAGTTCGCGCAGGCCCTCGCCACCGAGCTGGGGCGCCGCCACGAGCTGCTGGACGGGGTGCCGTTCGTGGAGTGGCACGGCCGGCGCAGCCTCTCCGACCGGATGGTCTCGCCCCGCGACCCCGGTCCGGGCGAGCACCGCGGCGACCTCGACCCGCAGCGCACCGGCACGCTGCGGCTGCGGGCCTCGGCTCCGCGCACCGACCCGGCCGCCGGGCCGAGTCCGCTGCCGCGGCTGGTGCTGCTGGTGGACGACTTCGACGCGCTGGTCGCCCCGGCCCTGGGCAGCCCGGGCCGGCCCGCCGCGGGTTCGCTCGTACGGATCCTGGAGGGCGTGGCCCGTGAGGGCGCCCGCCTCGGGGTGCACCTGATCACCGCCACCGCCCGCCCGGACCGCACCGCCGGGACCGAGCCGGCCCGCCAGGCGGCGCTGCGGGTGGAGCTGGACGCCCCGGACCGGCCGGGCCCCGGCCGCGGCCGGCTGCTGTACTCCGACGGGCGGGCCGTCCCGTTCCAGGCGGGCCGGGTGACCGGCCGGATCCCGCGCACCGCGACCCTGAGGCCCACCGTGGTTCCGGTGGAGTGGGAGCGGATGGGTGACCCGCCGGCCCGCCGTCCGGTGCGGGAGCTCGGCAACGGGCCGACCGACCTCGCCCTCCTGGCCAGCGCCCTCGACCGGGCCTCGCACCTGGTCTCGGCCATACCGGTGCTGTTCCCCGCGGCCCCCTGACGATCCGCCGCTCCCCCCCGACGCGGTATTGCGGGGGTGCGCGGCGCGGCGTAGACCTGGTGGCACGGAGCACTTCACGGCCACACGGCATCGGGGGCGGCACCATGTCCGGACAGCACGCACAGCACGGATCGAGCCAGACGGGAAGCGGCGCGGACGGCCGCAGGAGAAGCCCGGGAAGAGCGCGGGCGAGAGCGCACGCCTGGGCCGCCCTGGCCGCCGCCGGGGCGCTCGCGCTCGCCGCCTGCGACACCGGCGACGGCGGCGGCAGCGCGGGCAGCACCCCGTCCGCCGGGCAGGAGCAGGCGCACACGGTCGAATTACCGAAGCTCCCCGGCGAGAAGCTGGAGGTCTCGGCGGTCTGGACGGGCCCCGAGCAGGCCAACTTCGCCAAGGTGCTGAAGGAGTTCGAGAAGCGGACGGGCGCGAGCGTCGCTTTCGTCCCGGCCCAGGACCCCATCGTCACCTTCCTCGGCACCAAGGTCGCGGGCGGTCAGCCGCCGGACGTGGCGCTGCTCCCGCAGGTCGGCGCGCTGGTGGCGGCGGTGCACAACAAGTGGGCGCAGCCGGTGGGCCCGGAGGCCCGGGCGCAGCTGGAGGCGAACTACTCGCCGGGCTGGCGGCAGCTGGGGGCGGTGGACGGCACCCAGTACGGGGTCTACTACAAGGCGGCCAACAAGTCGCTGGTCTGGTACAACGCGAAGGCGTTCGAGGCGGCGGGCGTGAAGCCGCCGAAGACGTGGAAGGAACTGCTGGCGGCCGCGGACACCCTCTCGGCGTCCGGCACCCCGGCGGTCTCGGTCGCGGGCGCGGATGGCTGGACGCTGACGGACTGGTTCGAGAACGTCTACCTTTCGCAGGCGGGCCCGGAGAAGTACGACCGGCTGGCGAAGCACGAGATCAAGTGGACGGACGACAGCGTCAAGCAGGCGCTGACCACCCTCGCCGAGCTGTTCGGCCGCAAGGACTTCCTGGCGGGCGGCACCAGCGGGGCGCTGGCGACGGAGTTCCCCAAGTCGGTGACGCAGACCTTCACCGGGGGCGACCGGCCGGCGGCGGCGATGGTCTTCGAGGGCGACTTCGTGGGGGTGAACATCGCCCAGACGGAGGCGAAGGTCGGCAAGGACGCGCTCGTCTTCCCCTTCCCGGCGGTCGGGGCGAAGGCTCCGGTGGTGTCGGGCGGTGACGTGGCGGTGGCGCTGAAGCCGTCGAAGGGGGCGCAGGCCCTGCTCACGTTCCTGGCGTCGGCGGACGCGGCGCGGATCCAGGCCGCCGAGGGCGGTTTCGTCTCCCCGAACAAGGCGGTGGACCTCGCGGCGTACCCGAACGACATCCAGCGGGGCATCGCGAAGGCGCTGATCGCGGCGGGCGACGACTTCCGCTTCGACATGTCGGACCAGGCTCCGGCGGCGTTCGGCGCGACGCCGGGGACGGGTGAGTGGAAGGCGCTCCAGGACTTCCTGGCGAACCCGTCCGACGTGGCGGGGACCCAGGCGCGGCTGGAGGCGGACGCGGCCAAGGCGTACGGGAACTAGGGGCGTGAAGGCCTCGACGCGGGCGGCCCGGGACACCCCGGGCCGCCGGGCCGCCGCGCGGCGGCGGCTGGTCTCGGCGGCGTTCCTGCTGCCGGCGCTGGTGCTGCTGGGGGCGCTGGTCGTGCAGCCCATCGGCTTCTCGCTCTACCGCAGCCTCTTCGACCGTTCCGGGGACTCCTTCGTCGGCGCCGCCAACTACGAGGCGATCGTCCGTGATCCGGCGATCCGCACCGCGCTGCGCAACACGGCGGTGTGGGTGGCGGTGGCCCCGGCCGTGGCGACCGGTCTCGGGCTGGTCTTCGCGGTGCTGACGGAGCGGGTCCGCTGGGGGACGGCGTTCCGGCTGCTGGTGTTCATGCCGATGGCGATCTCGATGCTGGCGGCGGGGATCATCTTCCGGCTGGTGTACGACCACGATCCGCACCGGGGCGTGGCCAACGCGGTCGTGGTCGGGGTGCACGACACCTTCGCCGCGTCCTCGGCGTTCCCGAAGGCCCGTCCGGGCCGGGACTCCCCGCTGGAGCCGGCCGGGGACGGCGGCTTCGTGACGCGTGACCCGGTCCGGGCGGGTACCCCGGTGCTGCTGCCGCTGGTCGGGGTGGCGCCGGAGGCGCTGCCGGAGGGGGCCCGTACTGCGGTGGGGGCGCGTCCGGTGCCGGGGGAGGTGACGGGCACGGTCTGGCAGGACTTCACCCGGGGCGGGGGCGGCGCGGTGAACGTGGTCGACCCGGCGGAGACGGGTCTGGCGGGGATGCGGATCGAGGCGGTGAAGGACGGCCGGACGGTGGCGAGCGCCACGGCCCGCGCGGACGGCACGTTCACCCTGCCGGCCGCGGCGGACGGGGCCCGGCTGCGGCTGCCGGCGTCGAACTTCCGTGAGGCGTACGCGGGGGTGGAGTGGCTGGGGCCGGTCCTGGTGACCCCGGCGGTGATCGGCGCGTACGTGTGGATGTGGGCGGGGTTCGCGATGGTGCTGATCGGTGCGGGGCTGGCGGCGGTGCCGCGGGAGCTGCTGGAGGCGGCCCGGGTGGACGGGGCGGGCGAGTGGCAGGTGTTCCGGCGGATCACCGTGCCGCTGCTGGCGCCGGTGCTGGTGGTGGTGCTGGTGACCCTGGTGATCAATGTGATGAAGGTCTTCGACCTGGTCTTCGTGATCGCGCCGGGCGCCGTCCAGGACGACGCGAACGTGCTGGCGCTCCAGCTGTACCGGACCTCTTTCGGCACGGACGCCGACCAGGGGCTGGGCAGTGCCATCGCGGTGCTGCTGCTGGTGCTGGTGGTACCGGTGATGCTGGTCAACATCCGCCGGATGCGAAGGGAGGCCTCCCGGTGAACGCCGTACGGCGCCTCGCGGGCAGTGTGCTGCTGCGCGTGTTCCTGGTCCTGGCCGCGCTGTTCTGGCTGGTGCCGACCGTCGGTCTGCTGGTCTCCTCCTTCCTGTCCCCTGGCGATCTGAACCGGGGCGGCTGGTGGCGGGCGCTGACCGCGCCGTCCCGGCTGACGGCGTCCAACTACGCGCACCTGCTGGCCAACGACACGATCACCGGCTCCCTGCTGAGCACGGCCCTGATCGCCGTCCCGGCGACCGTGCTGGTCCTCACCCTGGGCGCGCTCGCCGGATACGCCTTCGCCTGGCTGGAGTTCCCCGGCCGGGACTGGCTGTTCCTGGTCGTGGTCGGGCTGCTGGTGGTGCCCGTGCAGGTGGCGCTGATCCCGGTGTCCGAACTCTTCGGCGCGATCGGCCTGTTCGAGACCACGGCCGGGGTGGTGCTGTTCCACACCGCGTTCGGGCTGCCGTTCGCGGTGTTCCTGCTGCGGAACTTCTTCGCCGAGATCCCGCGCGAGCTGCTGGAGGCGGCGCGGCTGGACGGGGCGGGCGAACTGCGGCTGTTCGCCCGGGTGGTGCTGCCGCTGGGCGGGCCGGCGATCGCCTCGCTGGGCATCTTCCAGTTCCTGTGGGTGTGGAACGACATGCTGGTGGCGCTGGTCTTCGCCGATTCGGCGCACCCGCCGGTGACGGTGGCGCTCCAGCAGCAGGTGCGGCAGTTCGGGAACAACATCGACGTGCTGGCGCCCGGGGCCTTCCTGTCGATGGTCGTGCCGCTCGTGGTCTTCTTCGCCTTCCAGCGGCAGTTCGTGACGGGGGTGATGGCCGGGGCGGTCAAATAGCTCCAAAAGCCTTGTGATCATGCTGTTGACGTGGTGTGTTGACGCTGCGTAACCCGAATGCCGCAGGGCACGTAACCCGATCGCCACGCGGGCGTTGCTGGGGGCACCTCCCAGCGGCGGCTGGGGGAGCAACATGCCCGCGCCGACCCCTGGATGTGCCGTGCCCCGGTTCAGCGTCATCGTGCCCGCGTACAAGGTTCAGGCGTACCTCCAGGAGAGCCTGGACTCGGTGCTGTCGCAGTCGTACCCGGATCTGGAGCTGATCGCGGTCGACGACGCCTCCCCCGACGCCTGCGGTTCGATCATCGACGAGTACGCGGCCCGCGACCCCCGCGTCACCGCCGTGCACCTGGCGCACAACCTCGGCCTGGGGCCGGCCCGCAACGCGGGCCTGTCCCGGGCCACCGGCGACTACCTGGTCTTCCTCGACGGCGACGACACCCTCGCCCCGGGCGCCCTGCAGGCCATCACCGACCGGCTCAAGGCCACCGGCTCCCCCGACGTCCTCGTCTACGACTACGCCCGCGCCTTCTGGACCGGCGAACTGGTCCGCAACCGGCTCGCGCACCGCCTCAGCGAGGAGGGCCCGGCCAGCTTCCGGCTCGCGGACCGCCCGGCACTGCTGGGGATGCTGATGGTGGTCTGGAACAAGGCGTACCGCCGCGAGTACGTGGAGCGCGAGGGCCTCGCATTCCCGCCCGGCTTGTACGAGGACACCCCCTGGACCTATCCGGCGCTGCTGGCCGCCGAGTCCGTGGCCGTCCTCGACCGGGTGTGCGTGCACTACCGGCAGCGGCGCACCGGCTCGATCCTGACCACCACCAGCCGCCGCCACCTCGACATCTTCGACCAGTACGACCGGGTCTTCGGCTACCTCGCGGGCCGGCCCGAACTGGAGCGCTGGCGCCCGGCGGTGCACCGGCGGATGGCCGAGCACTTCTGCGCCGTGTACGCCGACCCCCGCCGGCTCCCGCGCGCCGGCCGGGCCGAGTTCTTCGCCCGCGCCGGCGCCCTGCTGCGCCGCTACCGCACCCCGGGCGGTGCGGGCGCCCTGCCGCCGGCACCGAGCCGCACCGACCGGCTGCGGCACACCCTGATGCGGCTCGGGGCCCGCCGTACCTACCGGCTGGCGTCGGCGGCCCGCGCGGCGGCGCTGGCCGCGGCCCGGGCGGGCTCGGCCCTGCGGCGGGGGCTGCACGAGAGCGCCCTGCGCCTGCACTACCGGATCCAGCGGCTGCGGCCCCTGCGGCCCGAGCTCGCGGTGTTCTCGGCGTACTGGCACGGCGGCTACGCCTGCAACCCGGCCGCCATCGAGGCCACGCTGCGCGAACTGGCCCCGCACATGCGGACGGCGTGGATCTGCGACCCCCGGCACACCGCGACCCTGCCGCCCGGGACGACGCCGCTGAAGCCGGGCTCGGCCGCGTACTGGACGGCGCTGGCCCGGGCCACGTACCTGACGACGAACGTCAACTTCGACCGGGGCCTGGTCAAGCGGCCGGGCCAGGTCCTGCTCCAGACCCAGCACGGCACCCCCCTCAAGCGGGTCGGCCTCGACCTCCAGGACCGCCCGGCCGCCGCCCCCACCGCCGACTTCGAGGGCCTGCTGCGCGGCGCCGACCAGTGGGACTTCCTGCTGTCCTCGAACCGGCACTCCACCCTCGTGTGGGAGAAGGCCGTCCCCGCCTCGTACACCACCCTGGAATACGGCTACCCGCGCAACGATCCCTTCCACCGGGCCACCCAGGCCGAGGTCGTGGCCCTGCGCGAACGCCTCGGCATCGCCCCGGGCACCACCGTGATCCTCTACGCCCCCACCCACCGCGACTACCGGCGCAGCCGGCCCGAGCACCTGGACTTCGAGCGGGTCCTGCGGGACCTGGGGCCCCGCTTCACGGTCCTGTCCCGCACCCACCTCACGTACGCGGGCACCGAGCGGGCCCGGGACGTGCACCCGAGGCTGCTGGACGTCTCCGACCACCCGTCGGTGGAGGAGCTCTGCCTGGCCTCGGACGCGCTGGTCACCGACTACTCCTCCCTGATGTTCGACTACGCCTGCCTGGACCGGCCGATCGTGATCCACGCGGACGACTGGGAGGCGTACGAGGCAGCCCGCGGCACCTACTTCGACCTGCGGGCCTGTCCGCCGGGGGCGATCGCCCGGACCGAGGACGAGCTGGTCGACATCTTCGGCACCGGGCACTGGCAGGGCTCGCGTTCGGCCCAGCTGCGGGCGGCGTTCCGCGCGCGGTTCTGCTCGTACGACGACGGGTACGCGGCCGAACGCGTGGTGCGGCGCGTCTTCCTGGGCCAGCAGACGCCGCTCCCGGCGGTCGTCCCGCTGGAGGACCGCCATCCCGCGCCGCCGGCGCCCTCCCCGGCTGCGGCCCCGGCCCGCACGCCGCTGACGGCGGGCCTGTGGCCGTAGTCAGCGCAGGGTGAGCGGGGTCTCGGACAGGACGCGGGTCAGCTTCTCGGGATTGCGGACGTAGTAGAGGCCGGTCACGCGGTCGCCGTCGATCCGCATCGCCATGATCCCGTCGAGCTCGCCGTCCAGATGGGCGACGAGGGCGGGGCTGCCGTTGACCACGGTGGGGGCGAGGGTGAGCGGCAGCCTCGTCTTGCCGATGCCGCCGAGGAGGAAGCGGGCCACCTTGTCGGCGCCGCCGATCGGACGGAGCGCGGCCTGCTTGAGGCCGCCGCCGTCGCCGATGAGGACCACGTCGGGGGCGAGCACGTCGAGGAGGGCCTGCGGGTCCCCGGTCTCCACGGCCCGCAGGAAGGACTCCACCGCCGCGGAGGCCGCGCTCGCCGGGACCACCTGGCGCGGGCGGCGGGCGTCGACGTGCTTGCGGGCCCGGTGCGCGATCTGGCGTACGGCCGCCGGGGTCTTGTCGACGGCGGCGGCGATCTCCTCGTAGCCGAAGTCGAAGGCCTCGCGCAGGACGAAGACGGCGCGTTCGGTCGGCGAGAGGGTTTCGAGGACCAGCATCATCGCCATCGACACGCTCTCGGCCAGCTCGGCGTCCTCGGCGACGTCGGGGGCGGTGAGCAGCGGCTCCGGCAGCCACTGGCCGACGTAGGCCTCCTTGCGGCGCTGGAGGCTGCGCAGCCGGTTGAGGGCCTGGCGGGTGGTGATGCGGACCAGGTACGCGCGCTGCTCGCGGACCTGTGACAGGTCGACGCCGGCCCAGCGCAGCCAGGTCTCCTGGAGGACGTCCTCGGCGTCGGCGGCCGATCCGAGCATCTCGTAGGCGACGGTGAACAGCAGGTTGCGGTGGGCGACGAACGCCTCGGTCGCCGGGTCGGTGGTCTCGGTGCTCATGTCCCGTTCCCTCTTCTTCGCGGCCGGTGCGGGCCGGCGGTGGTCTTCGGACGTGCGCCCACCGGAAGATCATCTTGCCGGGGAGGGCGTCCCGCCGGGGGCGGTCCGTCCGGATGGGCTCCGCAGCGCGGCGGTCAGGCGGCCTGTCCGGCGGTCGCCGCCACCCCGGCGTCCCGCGCGTCCGCGGCGTCGCGTGCTTCTCCGGCGTCGCGTGCGTCCAGCAGCTTCCGGCGGGTGGCTCCCGGGACCTGGTGCAGCTTGTACGCGCCGGGCTTGTGGGCCTCTCCGGCCAGGTGCTTGACGACGCCCTTGCAGACGAGCTCCTTGAGCTTCGCGCCGAGCCGGCCGTCGGCGTGGAGCCACACGGCACGGTCGGCCTTGGTGGCGAACTGGAAGATGCCGTCGCGGCGGCCCAGGCTGATGCACTGGCCCGCGAACCCCTGCCTGAGCGTCCCGGGCCGCTCACCCGCGATCCGGGACAGGACGGTGTCCGCGGCCCGCGCGCCCAGCGGGATCGCGGCCTGGCAGCTCATCCGCGGCGGCAGTCCCGACGGCGCCGCCGAGTCCCCGGCCGCGACGATGCGTTCGTCGTCCACGCTGGTCAGGGTCTCGTCCGTGAGCAGCCGGCCCAGGGCGTCGGTGCGCAGCCCGCTGCGCACCGCCAGGTCCGGCACGCCGAAGCCGGCGGTCCACACGGTCACCCGGCTGGGCAGTTCACGGCCGTCGGCCAGGTGCACGGCGCCGGCGGCCACCTCCGTCACTCGCGCGCCGGGGCCGTCCAGGACGGTGACGCCGAGCGCCGCCAGGCGGCCGGCGACCGAGCGCCGCCCCCGGGCGTGGAGGTAGGGGCCCAGGACCCCGCCGCACACCAGGGTCACCGCACGGCCCTCCTCGGCCAGCTCGGCGGCCGTCTCGATGCCCGTCGGACCGCCGCCGGCCACGACGACCGGGGCCTGCCCGGAGGCCGCCTCCAGCAGGGGGCGCAGCCGCCGCGCCTCCTCGAAGGTCGCGAGCGGGTGGGCGTGCTCGGCGGCCCCCGGCACGCCCGGATCGGCGCTGCCGCTGCCCACCGCGTAGATCAGGTAGTCGTAACCGGCCCTGGCACCGGAAGCCAGCTCCACCGACCGGCCGGCCGCGTCGATCCGCGTCACCGAGTCGACCACCAGGCGCACGCCCTCGGCCAGCACCTCGCGGTAGGCGACCACCGCCGAGTCGGTGCCGCCCGCCAGCTGGTGGAGACGGATCCGGTGTACGAAGTCCGGGCGCGGATTGACCAGCGTCACCGCCACGTCACCACGCCGCGTCAGCCGGTTGGCCGCCATGACACCCGCGTATCCGCCGCCGATGACGAGGACTTCGGTGCTCTTGCCGCTCATGGTCGCTCCTCCGGTTCCAGGGGGTTCGACCACAGGACAACGCAGGCCCGCGGAACGTGACACGGTGTGCGCCGGATCACACCGGCGGGGCAGTGCCGGACCGCGCCGCCCGGCGGGTCAGCCGGCCTTCAGCCCGGCCACCGCCGAGCGGGCGAGTCCGTCCAGGTAGGCGGCGGGTACGGAGTCCCCCACGACGACCTGCCGCCAGTACAGCGGCCCGATCGCCAGGTCCAGGGCCCGCTCGGGGGAGGCGGAGTCCGCCAGTTCGCCGCGCGCGACGGCCTCCGCGACGATCCCCTCGGCGAGCCGGCGCTGGCCGTCCAGCAGGGCCCCGCGCACCGCGTCGGCGATCTCCGGGTTCCGGGCGGCCTCCACCAGCAGGTCGGGGATCACCGCCGAGGCCACGGGGTGGCGCAGGACATGGGTCATCACCTCCAGCAGGGCGCGGACGTCCCCGTAGAGGGAGCCGGTGGCGGGGACGGGCAGGCCGTCGGTGGCGAAGGCGCCGATCAGGTCGAGGACCAGGTGCAGCTTGGACTTCCAGCGCCGGTACACGGCCGTCTTGCCGACTCCGGCGCGGCGGGCGATGCCCTCGATGGACATCCGGGCGAAGCCCGCCTCCGCCAGCTCCGCGAGCACCGCGGCGCGGATCGCCTCCGTCACGTCCTCGCGCAGGACGGCCGCGCCGGCGGGGGCACGGCGGGCCGGGGCGGGCGCGGGGGCGGCGGTCGGGGCGGCGGCAGGCTCGGTGGTCATGCACAGAGCATAGCCGCGCACGCCGCCACTACCCCGTCACGACGATACGGTTGCGTTCCGTCCCTCTGGGCCCTAACCTCGCCGTAGCGACGATACGGACCCGTCCCGTCGCCCGGCCCACCCCGCACCCGTACGGGGACCCCCTCGGGGTGCCCCCGGCCGGCGACGCACCGACCCGTCGAAAGCGAAGCCCGTGACCCGAGCGACCTCCGCGCCACCCGCCGCGGCCCCCACCACCGCCGCGGAACTGGCGGCGGCCCACGGCCTGACCCTCAGCGGCGCCCGCCCCTCCCTCCCCGGCTACGTCGCACAGCTGTGGGACCGCCGCCACTTCGTGATCGCGTACGCCACCGCCCGGATGCAGGCCACGTACAGCACGGCCAAGCTCGGCCAGGTCTGGCACCTGATGACCCCGCTGCTCAACGCGGCCGTCTACTACTTCATCTTCGGCCTGGTCATGCACGCCAGCCACGGCGTGCCGGACTACCTGCCGTTCCTGATCACCGGCGTCTTCGTCTGGGACTTCATCGGCAGTTCGGTCAACACCGGCACCCGCGCCGTCCACAGCAACCTCGGCCTGGTCCGGGCCCTGCACTTCCCCCGCGCCAGCCTGCCCCTGTCCTCGGTGGTCCAGCTCTTCCAGCAGCTGCTCGTCACCATGGGCGCCCTGGTCATCCTGCTGCTGGCCTTCGGACAGGTCCCCTCCCCGGCCTGGCTGCTCGCCCTCCCGGCCCTCTTCCTGATGGCCGTCTTCTGCGCCGGCTGCGCCATGGTCATGGCCCGCGTCGGCAGCAAGAACCCCGACGTCAGCCAGCTGATGCCGTTCGTGCTCCGCACCTGGATGTACTCCTCGGGCGTGATGTGGTCCATCGACGCCATCCTGCGCACGGACCACCTGCCGCACTGGGTCACGATGATGCTCAAGCTCAACCCCGCGGCCGTCTACATCGACCTGATGCGCTTCGCGCTGATCGACAGCTTCAAGGCCTCGCAGCTGCCCCACCACGTCTGGCCGATCGCCATCGGCTGGGCCCTGTTCGCCGGCATCGGCGGCTTCGTCTACTTCTGGAAGGCAGAGGAGGAGTACGGCCGTGGCTGACACCCTCACCCGCACCGGCGCCGCCCCCGGCGCCGCCGCCGACACCCGCGTGCCCACCGTCATCGCCGACGAGGTGCACGTCGTCTACAAGGTCAACTCCGGCACCCGCAAGGGCGGGGCCACCGCCGCGCTCAGCCGCATCTTCTCCCGCAAGCCCGCCCCCGGCGTCCGCGAGGTCCACGCCGTCCGCGGCGTCAGCTTCACCGCCTACAAGGGCGAGGCCATCGGCCTCATCGGCACCAACGGCTCCGGCAAGTCCACCCTCCTCAAGGCCATCGCCGGCCTCCAGCCGGTCGCCCGCGGAGCCGTCTACTCACACGGCCAGCCCTCCCTCCTCGGAGTGAACGCCGCCCTGATGAACGACCTCACCGGCGAACGCAACGTGGTCCTCGGCGGACTGGCGATGGGCATGACCAAACAGCAGATCCGCGAGCGCTACCAGGACATCGTCGACTTCTCCGGCATCAACGAGAAGGGCGACTTCATCTCCCTGCCCATGCGCACCTACTCCTCCGGCATGGGCGCCCGGCTGCGGTTCTCCATCGCCGCCGCCAAGGACCACGACGTCCTGATGATCGACGAGGCCCTCGCCACCGGCGACGCCGCCTTCCAGCGCCGCAGCCAGGCCCGCATCGAGGAACTCCGCGCCCGGGCCGGCACCGTCTTCCTCGTCAGCCACGCCATCGGCACCGTCCGCGACACCTGCGACCGGGCCATCTGGCTGGAGTCCGGCGTCATCCGCATGGACGGCCCCTCCAAGGAGGTCTGCGACGCCTACGAGGCGTACACCCGCGGCTAGGGCGTGCCGCAGCGGAAACGGGCCGGGCCCGGAACCCTCCGAGGGGTTCCGGGCCCGGCCCGTTCGCTCCGGCGGCTGCCCGACGACTAGACGTGCGCCCGCAGCAGCGAGCGCATCGTGCGCATCGCCACCGACAGGTTCGCCAGGTCGAAGTCGTCCGAGCTGCGGATCTCGTCCAGGGTCGTCCGCGCCCGGGCGATCAGCGCCGCGTTCTTCGCCTCCCACGCCTGGAAGCGCTCCTCGGGAGCCGCGTCCGCGTCGCCCACCGACAGCACGTCCGCCGTCAGCGCCGCGTGCGCCGCGAACAGGTCCTCGCGGATCGACGCACGGGCCATCGACTGCCAGCGGTCCGACCGCGGCAGGTCGATGATCCGGTCCATCAGCTGCGTGATCTCCAGCCGGTCGGCCAGGTCGTAGTACACCTCGGCGACCGCCAGCGGGTCCACGCCCGTCCGGTCGGCGGTCGCGACGATGTCCAGCGTCGGGAACGCCGACGAGAACCCGGCCACCTTCGCCGCGAGCTCCGACGGCACGCCCTCGCCCGTCAGCTCGTCCATCACCGACTGGTACCACTCCAGGTCCGCGCCGCGCACCAGCTTCGGCAGCTCGGCCCAGACCTGCGCCACCCGCGCGCTGAACAGCTCGACCGTCTCGGTGATCTGCAGCGGCTGCGGCCGGTTGTTCAGCAGCCAGCGCGTACCGCGCTCCACCAGGCGCCGCGAGTGCAGCCGCACCCGGGTCTGGACGTCGGCCGCGACCTTGTTGTCCAGGGCCTCGACCTCGTCCCACACCTCGGCCAGGCCGAAGATCTCACGGGCCGACAGCTGCGCCCGGACGATCTCCTCCAGCGAGGCCCCGGTCTCCTCCCGCAGCCGGTGCAGGAAGGTCGAACCACCGGTGTTGACGGTGTCGTTGACCAGCAGCGTCGTGATGATCTCGCGGCGCAGCGCGTGCCCGTCGACCTGCTCGGGGAACTTCGCCACCAGCGCGCCCGGGAAGTAGGCGTGCAGCAGACGGCGCAGGTACGGGTCGTCCGGGAGCTCGGTGTGGATGAGCTCGTCCGCCACCGTGATCTTGGTGTAGGCGAACAGGACGGCCAGCTCCGGCTGGGTCAGACCACGGCCGGTGTTCAGCAGCTCGCGGATCTGCCGGTCGTTGGGCAGGAACTCCAGCTGGCGGTCCAGCTGCCCGTCGCGGCCCAGGCGGCGCATGAAGCGCTGCTGCGCGTGGAGCAGGCTCGACGCCTGCGCCGAACCGTTGGCCAGGGCCACGTTCTGCGCGTAGTTGTTGCGCAGGACCAGGTGGCCGACCTCGTCCGTCATCTCGGCGAGCAGCTTGTTGCGCTGCTTGACCGTCATGTCACCCTCGGTGACCAGGGCGTTCAGCAGGATCTTGATGTTCACCTCGTGGTCCGAGGTGTCCACGCCCGCGCTGTTGTCGATGGCGTCGGTGTTGATCTTGCCGCCCTCGCCGCCGGCGCCGCTGCGGGCGAACTCGATGCGGCCCAGCTGGGTCAGACCCAGGTTGCCGCCCTCGCCGATGACCTTGGCGCGGACGTCGGAGCCGTTGACGCGGATGGCGTCGTTGGCCTTGTCGCCGACGTCGGCGTGCGTCTCGGCCGTCGCCTTGACGTACGTACCGATGCCGCCGTTCCACAGCAGGTCCACCGGGGACTTAAGGATCGCCTGCATCAGGTCGGCCGGGGTCATCTTGGTGACGCCCGCCTCGATGCCGAGGGCCGCCCGCATCTGCGCGTTGACCGGGATGGCCTTCGCGGTGCGCGGGTGGATGCCGCCGCCCGCCGACAGCAGCGCGGTGTCGTAGTCCGCCCACGAGGAACGCGGCAGCTCGAACAGGCGCCGGCGCTCGGCGTACGAGGTGGCCGCGTCCGGGGTCGGGTCGATGAAGATGTGCCGGTGGTCGAAGGCGGCGACCAGGCGGATGTGCTCCGAGAGCAGCATGCCGTTGCCGAAGACGTCACCGGACATGTCGCCGACGCCGACGACCGTGAAGTCCTCGGTCTGGGTGTCGTGGCCCAGCTCGCGGAAGTGCCGCTTGACCGACTCCCAGGCACCGCGGGCGGTGATGCCCATGCCCTTGTGGTCGTAGCCGGCGCTGCCGCCCGAGGCGAAGGCGTCGCCCAGCCAGAACCCGTACGACTCGGCGACACCGTTGGCGATGTCGGAGAACGTCGCGGTGCCCTTGTCGGCGGCGACGACGAGGTAGGTGTCGTCCCCGTCGTGGCGGACCACGCCCTTGGGCGGGACGACCTCGCCCGCGACCATGTTGTCGGTGATGTCGAGCAGCGCCGAGATGAAGATCTTGTACGAGGCGATGCCCTCGGCGAGCCACGCGTCGCGGTCCACCGACGGGTCCGGCAGGTTCTTGGCGACGAAGCCGCCCTTGGCGCCGACCGGCACGATGACGGTGTTCTTCACCATCTGCGCCTTGACCAGGCCCAGGATCTCCGTACGGAAGTCCTCACGCCGGTCGGACCAGCGCAGACCGCCTCGGGCGACCTTGCCGAAGCGCAGGTGGACGCCCTCGACGCGCGGGGAGTACACCCAGATCTCGAACGCCGGGCGCGGGGCCGGCAGGTCCGGGATGGCCTGCGGGTCGAACTTCATCGACACGTACGCGTGCTGCTCGCCCGCGTCGTTCAGCTGGAAGAAGTTCGTGCGCAGGGTGGCCTTGATCAGCGTCAGGAACGCCCGCAGGATGCGGTCCTCGTCGAGCGAGGCGACCTGGTCCAGGGCCCCGTCCAGCTCCTCCAGCATGGCGTCGACGAGCTCGGTGCCGGCGGCCTGGCGGCCGGGCGACATCCGCGCCTCGAAGAGGGAGACCAGCAGCCGGGTGGTGTGGACGTTGTTGCGGAGGGTGTCCTCCATGTAGTCCTGGCTGAAGGTGGAGCCGGCCTGGCGCATGTACTTGGCGTACGCGCGCAGGACCACGGCCTGCCGCCAGGTGAGCCCGGCGCCCAGGACGAGGGTGTTGAAGTTGTCGTTCTCGGCCTCGCCGGTCCACACGGCCGCGAAGGCCTCCTGGAACCGCTCGCGGGCGTCGTCGCCGAGGTAGGCGTCGCCGTTGCCCGCCGGGGGCATCCGCAGGCCGAAGTCGTAGATCCAGGCGCTCACCCGGTCGCTGCGGCGCAGCTCGTACGGGCGCTCGTCGGTGACCTCGACGCCCAGGCGCTGGAGGACCGGCAGGACGGCCGACAGGGAGACCTGCTCGCCCTCGCGGTAGATCTTGAAGCGGCGCTCGCCCGGGCCCGCGCCGACGGGCTCGTACAGGGAGAGCGCGAACTCGCGGTCGCTGGCGGAGAGCCGCTCCAGGTGGCACAGGTCGGACACGGCCATGCGCGGCGTGTGGTCGGCCTTGTAGCCCTCGGAGAACGAGCCGCTGTACTTGCGCAGCAGCTCGGCGGCGCGCTCCTCGCCCAGCTCGGCCGTCAGCGCCTCGCCGAAGCCGTCGGCCCAGGAGCGGGCGGCCTCGACCAGGCGGGCCTCGACGCGCTCGACGTCGGCGTCGGTCAGCGCGGGCAGCCGGGTGCCCTGCGGGACGCGGACGACGAAGTGGATGCGGGACAGGACCGACTCGGTGTTCCAGGCGGTGAAGTCGACGCTGGTGCCGCCGAGCTCCTCCTTCAAGATGTCCATCAGCCGCAGCCGGACGCCGGTGGTGAACCGGTCGCGCGGCAGGTAGACGAGCGCCGAGTAGTAGCGGCCGTACTCGTCCTGGCGCAGGTAGAGGCGCAGCCGGCGGCGTTCCTGGAGGTACAGGACGGAGGTGGCGATCTCGCGGAGCTTGTCGACGGGGGTCTGGAACAGCTCGTCGCGCGGGTAGGTCTCCAGGATCTGGAGCAGGTCGCGGCCGTCGTGGCTGGACGGCGAGAAGCCGGCACCCTCCAGCACCTCGGCGACCTTGCGGCGGATCACCGGGACGCGGCGCACGGACTCGGTGTACGCGGCGGAGGAGAACAGGCCGAGGAAGCGGCGCTCGCCGACCACGTTGCCCTCGGCGTCGAACTTCTTCACGCCGACGTAGTCGAGGTACGAGGGGCGGTGGACGGTCGCGCGGCTGTTGGCCTTGGTCAGCACCAGCAGCTCGTGCTCGCGGGCCTTGGCGCGGGCGTCGGCCGGCAGCCGGTTGAAGGACGGCGAAACGGGGTGCGCGTCCTCCTGGCCGTGGTGGACCGGGTCGGAGCGCAGGATGCCCAGACCGGTACCGGGGACGGCCGCGAGGGCGTCGCCGTCGACCAGGTTGTACTCGCGGAAGCCGATGAAGGTGAAGTGGTCGTCGGCCAGCCAGCGCAGCAGCTCGCGGGCCTCCTCCAGCTCGTACTCGCGCAGGTCCGGCGCGGTCGGCTCGTCCGGCAGCTCGTCGGCGATGCGCAGCGCGGCGTCGCGCATCTTCTCCCAGTCCTCGACGGACTCGCGGACGTCGGACAGGACGCGCAGCAGGTCGCCGGTGATCTGCTTGAGGTCCGCCTTGTCGGTCTCGCGGTCGATCTCGACGTGGATCCAGGACTCGACGAGGGAGTCGTGGGGGCGCGCGGTCTTGGGGCCGTGGGCGTCGCAGTCGGGGCCGAGGATCTCGATCAGCTTGCCGGTGACGTCACGGCGCACGACGACCTGCGGGTGGATCACGACGTGGATGCCGCGGCCCTGGCGGGACAGCTCGTTGGTGACCGAGTCCACGAGGAAGGGCATGTCGTCGGTGACGACCTCGACGACCGAGTGGCTGGAGGTCCAGCCGTTCTCCTCGACCGTGGGGGTGTGCACGCGCACGCTCGCCGTGCCCTGCGGGCGGTTCTCCGCCAGCCGGTAGTGGGAGAGCGCCGCACCGAACACGTCGACCGGGTCGCAGTCCGCGAGGTCCTCGGGGGCCGTGTGCAGGTAGTAGCGCTGGAGGTAGGCGAGCGTCG
The DNA here is from genome assembly GCF_003634815.1 of Streptomyces sp. 3211.6. Taxonomy (NCBI): domain Bacteria; kingdom Bacillati; phylum Actinomycetota; class Actinomycetes; order Kitasatosporales; family Streptomycetaceae; genus Streptomyces; species Streptomyces sp. 3211.6. The sequence continues at coordinate 3,262,277 of NZ_RBXC01000001.1, forward strand.
CGCCCTGCCCGGGGTGCTCCCCTTGCTCGGACCCAGTCGGAAGTAGCCCCCCGGCCGGGCTGTTCTCAGCTACCCGTGCCGCCCGCGCGAGCAGCTCGGCCTTTGCTTCGTCCAGCTTGGTCTGCATGTCCTCTGGCTCCTGTCGCGCGCCATTGCGTGACGTAGGTGAAGGAAGGAATGACAAAGCGCCGCGATGGGGTGGGAAGTCCGTCCGGATCCGGTTGCGACGCCGTGTCGTCGGGAGAGCCGCCCGGGAGGGCTTCGACCATGATCGACAGGTCCCGGCGGCGGGGATCAGCGAGGGCCCGGGCACGAATGTGCGCCGGGCGCGGGCCGGGGGCATGGGTGCCCCCGAGGACTATCGCGCTGATCACGGGTACAAGGCTATCTCGCCGGACCCCCAGGTCGTCATTCACTGCATCTGTACAAAACCGGGGGTAAAACCTGGACACTCTGGCCAGCGACTCCGCCGCCGCGGCGTGCGGGGGTCGTTATCCGGCCAGCTCACGGGCGGTGGCGACGGCCTCGGCGAGGCTGTCGACCACGGGCACGCCCGCCGACTCCAGACTGGCCCGGCTGTGCGAGCCCCCGGTGTACAGGACGGCGCGTGCGCCCACGTGGGCGGCGGCCAACGCATCGTCCACGGCGTCGCCGACGAGGACCGTACGGGAAGCCGTCACACCGGCCGCCTCCAGGGCGGCCATATGGCGTACGAGGTGCCCCGCCTTGGAGGTGTGCGAGGGTCCGGTGCGGCCGTCGACCCGGAGGAAGTGCACGTCGATGCCGTGTTCGCGGACCAGGGGGACGAGCCTGTCGTGGGGCGCGAGGGACAGCAGGGACTGGGTGTACCCGTCCGCCTGCCAGCCCCGCAGCAGCTCCCGCGCGCCCTCGGCGAGACCGGAGTCCGCGGCGGCCGCCCAGTAGTGCCGGTGGAAGGCCTCGTCCATCACGACCCACTCCTCCTCGGAGGGCAGCCGGCCCATGAGCCGCTCGTAGAACTTCGGCACGGGGACGACATACAGCTCGCGGTAGCGCTCCAGGGTGATCGGCGGAAAACCGAGCTCGGCGAAGGAGGCGTTGGTGGCGGTCATGACGGCGTCGATGTCGTGCAGCAGGGTCCCGTTCCAGTCCCACACGATGTGGGCCGTACCACCACTCACCGGAACCTCCGCCCCCATTCCACTCAACCCACCCATCACGTCCATCGCGTCCGCCGTGTCCGCCCCACTCACCCCAGGCACCCCGCTCACGCCACTCACCCCAGCAGCCCGGGGATCTCCTGCACGCCGAACCACAGCAGCTCGTGGTCCTCGGCGCCGTCGACGATGAACTGCGCGTCGTCGTCCCCGGCGTCCGCGGCGGCCAGCGCCCCGGCGGCGGCGGTCACGTCCTCCTCGGCGTCCCCGGCGTCCACGTGCACGGCGGCGGCCACGGTCAGCCGCACGGCGGCGGCGAGCGTCACCTGCCCGAGGGTGGCCTCGTCCAGCCCGGGAGAGGCGACGGCGGCCTTGTCGTCCACGTCGACGGCGACGACGACCCGCTTGCGCGGCGCGGCGGCGTCCGCGGCCAGCATCCGCAGGGAGGCGGCGGCGGCCCGGCTGAGGGCCGCGTACTCCAGCTCCTCGATGTCGTCGGAGACGTACCACTCCCGCAGCCCGGGGGTCACGGCGTACGCGCGGAGCGGGGCGGGCCCCAGCTCGCCCGCCTTGTGCGCCTCGGCGAGCCCGGGAAGGGTCAGGGGGACGTACACGCGCATGGCCGGCTGCTTTCGGTAGTCGGAAAACCCCCTCAGGATACGACCGCGACCCGCGAACTCCCCCAGGGGCGGGGACCCCGGATCTCCACGGCGGCACACCGCCAGCGCTGATCAGCCCCCTGTTCGAGCCGGAATGCCATCGCGGAGACCCGGTCCCCCGTCGCGATCCGGGCGAACGCCTCGATGACCCCCGGCCCCGGGTGGAACCGCCCGCAGTGCCGCAGCACGGGCCGCAGCCGCTCCCGAAGCGGCCCGGTCGGCGCGAGCTCGACCAGCTGGTCGTAGGCCTCCCCGACGGTCAGCCCGAGCAGCGAATGCACGGGCCGCTGCCCGCTCACCACGGCGAGGATCCGCTGCGCGAACCACTCGTGCGGCCCCAGCCGGCGCACGGACCGCGGACTCCCGAGGCCCCGCTGCAGCGGAACCCCGGCCACCCGCCCACCCGCCTGCGGCCCACCCCCGCCCGGCCCCCGCTGCGGCCCACCCCCGGCGGGGGCCGGCAGCGGCCCGCCCCCGGCGGGCGTCGGCAGCGGCCCAACCCCGGCGGGGGTCGGCAGCGGCCCAACCCCGGCGGGCCCCGGCCCGGCTGTGGGGCGGGTCCCGCCCGCCGACCGGGGCCCGGCGCCCGGCCGCCGCTGGTCCCGCCGCCCGGCGGGCCGGGTCCGGCTCACCGCCCCCGGCCTGCTGCGGCTCCCCTCGCCGCCGATGGCGCCGCGCGTGGTGGTGTCCATGCCGATTCCCCCGATCAGACCGAGCCTGGCCCCAGCGGTACCAGGCGGTAACTTGACCCGGTTTTTCTACGACCCCCGAACACGCTCCGCAACCACCGCACCCCACCCCCGAAGCCCCCGCCGAGCTTCACCTATCCGAGTGCCGGCCCCCCTCAGCCAGGCCCGGAAAACCCCTCACGAAGGCCCTACGTGGACGCCGGAACCCCCGCCGACCCAAGCCCGAAAGGGGTACGCCCAAGTCACCCTCCCGGCCCCACACACCGCACCCCAGCAACCCACGGGACCCTTCACTCTCCGCACCCGGCGACCCGGCACAGGGGATGGCCGGGACCACACTCAGCGGTCTCAGAGATGGGTTGGGGATTTCCCGTCAGTCTCATCGTCCTTCCGCGTCGGGCCGGTCAGTCAAGAGCGCTCCTTCGTCGCGTCGCTATGCGATGTCGCTGCGCTCCACTCTTGACAGCCCGTCCCGCCACGGAAAAACGAAGACTGCCGGGAAACCCCCAAAGGAACGGGACGGACGTTCATAGGACATCCGGCGGACTCAGCGACCCTTCGGGGTCGTCGGGGGCCGCCACGCCAAGCATCCGGGCCGACGAGTCAGTTCATCGGGGCCGCGATCCGCGACAGATCGCTACGCGCTCCTCTGGTTTTGGCGTCCGACGGCCGTCTGGGGTCGCCGCCCGCAGCAAAGGCCGACAGGATCGTCATCCGGGGCCGGTGGGCGCATCAAATCGCTACGCGCTCCTCTGATTTCAGCGGCTGGCGACCGTCTGGGGCCGCTGCCCGCACCAAAAGCCGACGGAATTGGCATCCGAAGCCGCCAGGCGCCCCAGATCGCTACGCGCTCCTCTCTTCTCGGCGTCCGGCGGCCGCGGGGGGCTGATACCTGCACCAAATGACGAACAGAGCAGCATCCGGGCTCGGGGGCGCGTCAGATCGCTACGCGCTCCTCGAATTCCGGCGTCCGGCGGCCATCTGGGGCTGGTGACGGCACCAAAAGCCGATCCGCAGAGCATCCCGGCCCAAGACGGCCATCAGCCGCCGAGAAATGAGGAGCGCGTAGCGATCTGACGCGCCTGGGGTCGCCTGATGGCCTTCTCATCGGCATTTCGTGCAGGCAGCGACCCCAGCCGGCCGCCGGACGCCGAAAAGACAGGAGCGCGTAGCGATCTGTCGCGCCCACCGGCCCCGGATGACGATTCCATCGTCCTTTCCTGCGGGCAGCGGCCCCGGACGGGCGGCGGACGCTGAGACGGGAGGAGCGCGTAGCGATCTGTCGCGAATCGCGGCCCCGATGCACTGCCTCGTCGGCCCGGATGCCCGGCGAGGCGGCCCCCGACCTACCCGCCTGGTCGCTGATCCCGCGTATGTCCATCGATGGACCGTGCCGTCCTTTTGGGGGTTTCCCGGCAGTCCTTGTCTTTCCGGGGCGGGACGGGCTGTCAAGGGTCGCCGAAGGCGATCGCGAAGCGACGCGACCGAAGGGAGCGCCCTTGACAGGGCGGCCCGAACCGGAAGGACAGTGGGACTGACGGGAAAGCCCCAACCCTTCTCTGAGACCGCCCCGCCAGGACCCCGCCCCCTACCGCCCCGCCCGGCTGACCGGCTCCGTCCGGCGGGCTCCCGCGGTCCCGGCCCTGGGCCCGCCGCACTGTGCCACCGCCCCCCGCCCGGCACCCCGCGCGGCGGGTGGGCAGCCACCGGCCCGCCCCCGGCCCCTCGCAGGGGGAAAAGTCCCGCCCCCCGTGCCGACGTAAAACCAAACGGGGCCGGACACCCCAAGGTGTCCGGCCCCGGCCCGCGCGCAGCGCGCGTGGGGGTTACTTCTTGCGGCGGCGGCCGCCCGTCGCCTTCTGGGCCTTGCGGCGCTCCGCGCGGGTCAGGCCGTCTCCGCCGTTGGCGTCGTCGAAGTCGCCCTCGACCACGCCGCCCTCGCCGTCCACCGTCGGGGCGGAGAAGTGCAGGCGGTCCGGGCGCTGCGGGGTGTCCAGGCCCTTGGCGCGGATCTCCGGGCGCGCCGACGGCACCGGCTCCTTGGCCAGCGACGGGGCCGCCTCGGCCTGCACGGGGACCTCCTCGACCTGCTGCTCCACCTGGACCTCCAGGTTGAACAGGTAGCCGACGGACTCCTCCTTGATGCCCTCCATCATGGCGTTGAACATGTCGAAGCCCTCGCGCTGGTACTCGACCAGCGGGTCCTTCTGGGCCATCGCGCGCAGGCCGATGCCCTCCTGGAGGTAGTCCATCTCGTAGAGGTGCTCACGCCACTTGCGGTCCAGCACCGACAGGACCACGCGGCGCTCCAGCTCGCGCATGACGTCGGCGCCCAGGGCCGCCTCGCGCGCCTCGTACTGCTCGTGGATGTCGTCCTTGACGGACTCGGCGATGAACTCGGCGGTGATGCCCGCGCGGTCCCCGGCGGCCTCCTCCAGCTCTTCCACCGTCACCTTGATCGGGTAGAGCTGCTTGAAGGCGCCCCACAGCCGGTCCAGGTCCCACTCCTCGGCGAAGCCCTCGACCGTCTCGGCGGCGATGTACGCGTCGATCGTGTCGTCCATGAAGAAGCGCACCTGCTCGTGCAGGTCCTCGCCCTCCAGGACGCGGCGGCGCTCGCCGTAGATGACCTCGCGCTGGCTGTTGAGGACCTCGTCGTACTTCAGGACGTTCTTACGGGTCTCGAAGTTCTGGGTCTCGACCTGCGACTGGGCCGACGCGATCGCGCGCGTGACCATCTTGTTCTCGATCGGGACGTCGTCCGGCACGTTGGCCATGGCCATGACGCGCTCGACCATCTGGGCCTTGAACAGGCGCATCAGGTCGTCGCCCAGCGACAGGTAGAAACGGGACTCGCCCGGGTCGCCCTGACGGCCGGAGCGGCCGCGCAGCTGGTTGTCGATACGGCGCGACTCGTGCCGCTCGGTGCCCAGCACGTACAGGCCGCCGAGCTCCTTGACCTCCTCGAACTCCGCCTTCACGGCCGCCTCGGCCCTGGAGAGCGCTTCGGGCAGGGCGTGCGCCCACTCCTCGATGTGCTCCTCCGGGTCGAGGCCGCGCTGGCGCAGCTCCGCCTCGGCGAGGTCGTCGGGGTTGCCGCCGAGCTTGATGTCGGTACCGCGGCCGGCCATGTTCGTGGCGACGGTGACGGCGCCGCGGCGGCCCGCCTGGGCGACGATGGCGGCCTCGCGCTCGTGCTGCTTGGCGTTGAGCACCTCGTGCGGGATGCCGCGCTTGGAGAGCTGCTGCGAGAGGTACTCGGACTTCTCGACCGACGTCGTGCCGACGAGGATCGGCTGGCCCTTCTCGTGCTTCTCGGCGATGTCGTCGACGACGGCGGCGAACTTGGCGACCTCGGTGCGGTAGATGAGGTCGGGCTGGTCCTTGCGCTGCATCGCGCGGTTCGTCGGGATCGGGACGACGCCGAGCTTGTAGATCTGGTGGAACTCGGCGGCCTCGGTCATGGCCGTACCGGTCATACCGGACAGCTTGGTGTAGAGGCGGAAGAAGTTCTGGAGGGTGATCGTGGCGAGGGTCTGGTTCTCGTCCTTGATGTCCACCCCTTCCTTCGCCTCGATCGCCTGGTGCATGCCCTCGTTGTAGCGGCGGCCGGCGAGGATACGGCCGGTGTGCTCGTCGACGATCATGACTTCGCCGTCGATGACGACGTAGTCCTTGTCCTTCTTGAACAGTTCCTTCGCCTTGATGGCGTTGTTCAGGTAGCCGACGAGCGGGGTGTTCACCGACTCGTAGAGGTTGTCGATGCCGAGCCAGTCCTCGACCTTGGCGACGCCGGCCTCGTGGATGCCGACCGTGCGCTTCTTCTCGTCGACCTCGTAGTCGCCGGTCTCCTCGATGCCCTTGAGCGGGTTGCCCGGCTCGCCCTTGGTCAGGCGGGTGACCAGCTTGGCGAAGTCGGCGTACCACTTCGTCGCCTGGTCGGCCGGGCCGGAGATGATCAGCGGGGTGCGGGCCTCGTCGACGAGGATGGAGTCGACCTCGTCGACCACGGCGAAGTTGTGGCCGCGCTGGACCAGCTCGTCCTTCGACCAGGCCATGTTGTCGCGCAGGTAGTCGAAGCCGAACTCGTTGTTCGTTCCGTACGTGATGTCGCAGTTGTACTGTTCGCGGCGCTGGGCGGGCGACATGTTCGCCAGGATGCAGCCGACCTCCAGGCCGAGGAACTTGTGCACCCGGCCCATCAGCTCGGAGTCGCGCTCGGCGAGGTAGTCGTTGACCGTGATCAGGTGGACGCCCAGGCCCGACAGGGCGTTCAGGTAGGCGGGCAGCGTACCGACGAGGGTCTTGCCCTCACCGGTCTTCATCTCGGCGACGTACCCGAGGTGCAGCGCGGCGCCGCCCATGATCTGGACGTCGTAGTGCCGCTGGCCCAGGACGCGCTTCGCGGCCTCGCGGACGGTCGCGAAGGCCTCGGGGAGCAGGTCGTCGAGGCTCTCGCCGTCCTGGTAGCGCTGCTTGTACTCGTCCGTGAGGGCCCGCAACTCGGCGTCGGAGAGGTTGACGAAGTCCTCTTCGATGGAGTTGACCTGGTCCGCGATGCGGTGCAGTTTGCGCAGGATCTTGCCTTCGCCTGCACGCATGAGCTTGGTGAGGACGGACACTGAGGCTGGTCTCCTTGCCGGTCGGGCCTGGGCACTTTACGTAGCCGGGCACGGCAGGTGGGCCCCACCGCAACGGCCATCGTAAGCGAGGACGTGGTCGCGTCGGGAGGTCCGCCGTGTCCGCAGGGCACGGGCGCCCGGAATGAGAACGTACGGGGGACCCGTTGGGTGCCGGTACGGGCGAAAACCCCTCGCCCGGGTTACCCGGGGCCGCCACAATCCGTTCATGGAACCCCTCACTCTGTCCACCGCCCGGCTTACCCTGCGCCCCTTCGCCCCCTCCGACGCGGAGGAGGTCCACGCCGCCTGCCAGGACCCCGAGATCCAGCGCTGGACCGTCGTGCCCTCCCCCTACGAGCGGGCGCACGCCGAGGAGTGGGTGAACGAGTTCTCCCCCGCCGCCTGGCGCGAGGACCGCGCGTACACCTTCGCGGTACGGCTCGGGGAGGACGGCCCGCTGGTCGCCTCCGTCGGGGTGCACGTGCGCGGCCCCGGTGCCTACGAGATCGGCTACTGGACCACGAAGGAGCACCGGGGCCGCGGCTACATGACCGAAGCGGTCGACGGTGTGGCCCGCTGGCTGTTCACCGAGGTCGGCGCCGGCCGCCTGGAATGGCGCGCCGCCGTCGGGAACGCGCCCTCCCGCGCCGTCGCGGAGAAGGCCGGCTTCCGCGTCGAGGGCACCCTGCGGGCCGCCCTCGACATACGCGGCACCCTGCGCGACTGCTGGGTCGGCGGCCTGCTCCCCTCGGACCTCGGGCTGCCCTGCCGGCTGCCGTACCTGCCCGCTGTCAGTGCCACCCCCTAGGCTCGCGGAATGCCGATCATCGCCCTCTCCGCCGACGAGGCCCGCCGGATCGCGCTGCGCGCGCAGGGCTTCCTCGGCGCGCCCGACCGCAAGGCAGGTGTGCGCGGGGTGCTGCGGCACCTGGGCGCCGTACAGCTGGACACCATCTCGGTCCTGGCCCGGTCGCACGAGCTGATCCCCTACGCCCGGCTCGGCGCGGTCGGCCGGGACACCGTGGAGCAGGCGTACTGGTCGGACAGCCACGCCTTCGAGTACTGGTCGCACGCGGCGTGCATCCTGCCCATCGAGGAGTGGCCGCACTTCGCGTTCCGCCGCCGCGCCCGCCGGGCCCGCGGCCACCGCTGGCACGTCCTGCAGGACAAGGAGCGCTCGACGGCCGCCGTCCTGGACCGGCTGCGCGCCGACGGCCCGCTGACTTCCTCCGAGCTGGGCGGCGCGAAGAACGGCGGGGAGTGGTTCGAGTGGTCCGAGACCAAGATCGCGGTGGAGTGGCTGCTCGACACCGGTGAGGTGGTCTGCACCGAGCGGCGCGGCTGGAAGCGGGTCTACGACCTGGCCGAGCGGGCCGTGCCCGACGCCCTGTTCCACGACGACCTCGACGACCGCGAGTGCCTGCGCCGCCTGGTCGAGCTGGCCGGCCGGTCCCTCGGGGTGGGCACCCGGGCCGACATCGCCGACTACCACCGCCTCAAGGGCGAGCAGTTCGACGCGGTGGTCGCCGATTCCGGGCTGGTCCCGGTGTCGGTGGAGGGCTGGGGCAAGCCGGCCTGGGCGCACCCGCAGGCGCTGGCGTCCGAGCCGCGCGGCCGGCACCGCACCACGCTGCTGTCCCCGTTCGACTCCCTCGTGTGGGACCGCCCCCGCACCGAGCGGATCTTCGGCTTCACGCACCGGCTGGAGGCGTACGTCCCCAAGCCGAAGCGGATACACGGGTACTTCGCGATGCCGCTGCTGGCCGGCGGGCGGCTCCAGGGCCGGGTCGACCCGGGCCGCGAGGGGCGCACGCTGGTGGCCCGGCAGCTGTCGCTGACCACCCCGAAGGCCGCCGGGGCGATGGCCGAGGCGCTGTGGGAAGCCGCCCGCTGGGTGGGATGCGAGGACGTACGGGTCGAGCGCGCGGGCGACGAGCGGGAGGCGGCGGCGGTCACGGCGGAACTCGCCGCCCGCCGGGCGTAGCGCCGCGGTGGCGCGGGGCCCCGCCCGGCGCCCGCCGCGGAGCGGCACCGCTCAGCGGATCTCCAGGATCTTCTCGCGCATCGCGTACACGACCGCCTCCATCCGCGAGTGCAGCTGGAGCTTCTCCAGGATGTTGCGGACGTGGTTCTTCACGGTGTTCTCGGAGATGAACAGCTGCTTGGCGATGTCCCGGTTGTTCATCCCGGTCGCCACCAGCTTCAGCACCTCCAGCTCCCGGTCGGTCAGCCGGGGCGCCGGCACCAGCCGGCGCTCGTCGGTGCGCTGGATCATCGACTTGAACTCGGTCAGCAGCTTCGACGCCATCGACGGGCTGATCTGCGACTGCCCGTCCGCGACGGCGCGGATCGCGGTGGCGACCTCGTCCGTGGAGATCTCCTTCAGCAGGTAGCCCGTCGCGCCCGCCTTGATCGCGTCGTAGAGGTCGGCCTCCTCGTCGCTGATCGTCAGCATGATGATCTTCGCGGAGGGGGCGACCTCCTTGATCGAGGTGCAGGCCTCGATCCCGCCGCGCCGCGGCATCCGCACGTCCATCAGCACGATGTCCGGAAGCAGGTCGGCGGCCTTGTCCACGGCCTCCGCCCCGTCCCCGGCCTCGCCGACGACCTGGATGTCCTCCTCCTGCGCGAGGACGATCTCCAGCCCGCGCCGGAAGAGGGCGTGGTCGTCGACCACGAGGACCCGGATGGGCTCCCCGGCCTCCGCCGGGTCCGCCGCCTCCGCCGCACGACAGCCGGCTCCGTCGTCACCGCGCACCGGCCCGAAGCTGTCCGCCATCGTTCCTCCCCCTGCATGTACCGAGCTGCTGGGCCAACCCGGCGGGGGCGGCCGCCGGTTGACTGCCCGCCATGATTCCATGCCCGCACCGTCACACGGGGGTCTGGCGGAATCCCTTTGGCTCATACGAGTCATACAGGTGCCCCTGCGGAAACACCGTGGCTTCCGCAGGGGCAACGGATCGATGGTCAGCCTCCGAGCGCTCCGCCGGCGCCGCCGACGGCCGACTCCTCCGAGCTGGATGCCCCGTCGGGGTCCACGTGGATGACGCCGTAGTCGTAGGCGTGGCGCCGGTAGACGACGCTCGGCATCTTGGTCTCGGAGTCGACGAACAGATAGAAGTCGTGGCCGACCAGTTCCATTTCGTAGAGAGCCTGGTCGAGCGACATGGGCCGGGCCGAGTGGGTCTTCTCGCGGACGATCAGCGGGCCTTCGCCCTGCACTTCGAGGGATCCGATCCGGGTGGTCGGAATTCCGTCCTCGGTCTCCTCACCGACCGGCTGTCCGTTGCCGTTGAGCGTCGCCACGCCCGGCACGCTGTCGGCGACCTCGGCTGCCGAGAGCCGTCCGGTGCCGCGGCGGGTGAAACGCTTGTCGTGCTGCTTGCGCAGCCGGGCCTCCAGCTTGTCCTGAGCCAGGTCGAGGGCTGCGTACGGGTCGCCTGCGGCGGCCTCGGCGCGGATCACCGGGCCCCGCGAACGCAGGGTGATCTCGACACGGTCGGAACGGTCGGCCTGACGCGGGTTGTGCTCCTTGGACACCTCGACGTCCAAGCTGATCACCTTGGCGTCGAGCTTCTGGATCCGCTCGGGATTCAGCTTCTCGGCCACGTGCTTGCGGAACCGCTCGGGCACCTCGGTCTTGCGGCCCTTGACGACGATGTCCACGCAGAACTCCGTTCCCGGAGACCTTCACCACGAGCGGCGAAGCGTCTCCCTTTCGCACCAGGCTCCGGTGAACACCGGAGCCTCGGACTTGGCGACTTTCACCTCCTCCTCCCCCATCGGCAAGATCTACACCCCACCGACTTCGGAGTAGAGAGACACCCTCTGACACGAAGATTCCAAAACGGGCGGACCGGCGCTCCGATACCAGGGGGCCCAAGGATCGCCAGTTCCTCACAACCGAACATATCTCTCCAAGCCGGTTGTCGGCACCCGCTACCGGAACCTACCTCCGTTCAGGTGGGTGGTCCCTCTTACTACCTGCAACGATGCGCATTCCCCAGCAGTTCCAAATCTATTCACGAGATTTTTGCTCTGTACGAGTAGTCCACCGGCGCTCTAGCATCAGGGCCCGGGCGAACGATCCGGATGGCGCCGCCACGACGGCCGCCGCGTCCGCCCGCAGCCCCGCCGCGCGCAGCGCCCGGGCCGCCTCCTCGAGCGTGGCTCCGGTCGTCACCACGTCGTCCACCACCACGATCCGAGCCCCACCCGCCGTCCGCACCCCGCCCGGGCGCACCTCCAGGGCCCCGGCCAGGTTCTCCCGCCGCTGCCGGGCCCCCAGCCCGGCCTGGTCGGCGACCCGCCGCCGCAGCCGCAGTACGGGCGCCACGCGCGCGGGCTCCCCGGCCCGCCGCAGCCGCCGGGAGGCGGCCAGGGCGATCCGGCGCGCCGGATCGTGCCCGCGCGCCCGCACGGCCCTCCGCGCGGACGGCACCGGGACCAGCACCAGCTCCCCTCCCCAGGCCCCCGCCCCGCCCCCGCGCTCTCCCCGGGCCCCCGTGCGGGCCGCCGCCGAGACCGCCGCGGCCAGGGCGGCGCCCAGCGGGCCGGCCAGGGGCAGGGCGCCGCGTTCCTTGTGGGCCAGCACGACCGCCCGCACCGGCCCCTCGTACCGGGCCGCCGCGTACACCGGCGGCAACGACGGCAGCGCGCCCCGCACCGCCGGGCACACCGGCCCCGCACCCGCGCCGCCCAGGGCCCCGCGGCAGGCCCCGCACAGCAGTGAGCGCGCGGCCCCGCAGCCCGCGCAGGCGGCCGGCAGGACCAGCCCGGCCAGCTCCTGCCACCACCCCCGCATGACTCCACCCTGCCCGGCGCACGGGCGGGCCGCGACCCCTGTGGAAAACCGCGGCGGCCGGCCGGGAGTACCCGGCCGGCCGCCCCGCGTCCGCCTCGGCCCCGCGCGCGCGTCAGCCCGGGTAGACCGGCGCCCGGCCGCCCGCCGCCGCGGTGCGCCACTGCGCGCCCGGCGGCAGCCACACGATGCCGTCCTCGGTGGAGGAGGCCACCACGGGCTTCGAGTCGTCCTCGGAGGCGGCGATGGCACTCAGCCCCGTGGCCCCGGGCAGGCTCGCCGCGACCATCGACCCGTCGGCCAGCATGTAGCGGGCCTGGTCGACGCCGCCGCTCTCGCGGCCCACCACCAGCAGCCGGCCCCGCGGCGCCCAGCTCATCGCCGTCACCTCGGCCATCTGCGGGGCGGCCGGGCGCAGCTCGCGCACCGACACCTTCGACGGGTCCCCCTTGCCCTCGGGCCGCTCGATCCGCCCGATGTAGAGGTTCTTGCGGCCGCCGTCCCGTTCGACGAGCAGGGCGATGCGCACCCCGTCGGAGGAGGCCTTCAGCCCGCTGATCTTCGTCCCGTCGAGTCCGGCGACGTCCACCTTCTGCGGGGTGCCGGTCCCGCCGGGCACCCGCCACAGGCCCTGGGTCTGCGGGTCCTGGTCGGCGATCCACAGGTCGCCCTGGGCGTCCCAGCTGGGCGCGGTGAGCTTGCCGGTCTTGCTGGTGAGCAGCGCCTGCGGCATGGCCCCGGCGGTGGTCAGCGTGACCACGTACAGCCCGTGCCCGTCCTCGGAGACGACCGCGGCGCGCTTCTCGTCGTACGTCACGGCGGCCGAGCCCACCTTGAACCCGGCGGCCGTGGCCAGCGGTCCGGGGGCCGGCTCGGGCTTGTCCTGCTGCTGCTCGTCGGCGCCCGCGTTGAGGACCATCCGTACGAGCCGGCCGTCCTTGTCCACGTAGTACTGGTGCTGCGGCGGGACCGGCCGGTTCGCGATCGTCGCGGCGGTGGAGCCGGTCACCCAGCACAGCGAGGACTTGCCGTCGGAGCGCAGCAGTTCCACGCGGTCCAGCCGGGAGGCCGTCAGGTCCCTGACGGTGTAGAGGAGTTGGGTGGCCATCTTCTGGCACTGCGGCTGGGCGACGTTCTCCCCGGCCTTGTTGAGCGGGACGCGCAGGGTGTTCTGGCCGTCGTAGGCGAGGGACTTGGTGTCCTCGCGCAGTCCGGCGCCCGTCGGGAACGCGGTGGAGGCCACGGGCCCGAGCCACTTGGAGGGCCCGGCCAGCAGCGACTGCACGGTGAGGGTGGTGGGGTCCATCCGCGAATCGGGGTCGCTGCGCTGGCGCACGTAGACCGGATCGGCGACGAGCGTACTGCCCGCGAAGTAGTACTTGTTGACGGGCTTGTAGATGCGCTGGAAGTCGGACTCGCTGAGCACGAGGCTGCTGGGCGGGGTGGCGATCCGCCACTGCCCCTTGACCTGGACCAGCTGGAGGTACTCCTCGTAGCGGCTGCCGGCGGTCTCCGGCTGGTAGGCGCTGCGCTCGTCGACGGTGGCGAGCTTCTTGCCGGTGACCTTCCAGCGGGGCCCGTCGGGGTCCTTCTCGCCCTGGACGGGGACGCGGTCGAGGCCGGCGGAGAGCACGGTGACGGCCGAGGAGGGCTTCCAGTTCTTGGCGGCGTCGTCGGTGAGGTACTTGCGGGCGGTGGCCAGCCGCGGGTCGTCGCCCGTCATGGCCTCCAGGAAGCCGTCGACGATCTCGGCCGGGCTGGCCTTGTCGGCCGGGGGCACGCCGAAGACCCGGACCTGGGAGTCGACGCCCTGGGAGGCCTCCACCCGGCGGATCTCGCCGCGGTCGGGCATGGAGGCGCAGCCGGCGAGGAGCAGCCCGACGACGCCCAGGGCCAGGAGCGCACGGGCGCCCCTCAGCGGGGCCTGCGGGGCCTGCGGGGCGTGCGGGGTCTGCCGTGCCCGCCCGCGGCGCTCAGCGTCCTCCACCGGTTCCATCCTCCTGTGCTGGGCCCTGGTCGGCGGGCCGGGCCACGACGCGGGCGCCGTTGCCGGGCAGCGCCGTCGGGTCGGCGGGCACCGGCAGGGCGGTGGTGACCGCCGGCCGGGGCGGTATCGGGTCGCGGTCGGCGCGCTCGGCGCGTCCGTCGGGCTGCGTGCCCGGCCGGCCGGGGGCGCCGGCGCGTCCGGCGGCCTCGGCGGCGGCCCTGGCCCGGTTGGACCGGGAGTCCTCGGGCTCCAGCGGGATCGGCGATCCGCGCAGCGGCTCGTCCGCGGTACGGGGCAGGGTGAGGCGGAACTGGGAGCCGCCGCCGGGCTCGCCCCAGGCCTGGAGCCAGCCGCCGTGCAGCCGGGCGTCCTCGACGGCGATGGACAGGCCCAGGCCGGTGCCGCCGGTGGTGCGGGCGCGGGCGGGGTCGGCCCGCCAGAAGCGGTTGAAGACGCGGGTGGCCTCGCCGGGCTTGAGGCCGACGCCGTAGTCGCGGACGGCGACGGCGACGGCCCCGCCGGCGGAGGCGAGGCGGACCACGACGTCGCGGCCCTCCCCGTGCTCGACGGCGTTGACGACGAGGTTGCGCAGGACCCGCTCGACGCGCCGGGGGTCGGCCTCGGCGATGACGGGCTGGGTGTCGCCGAGGACGCGGATCCGGGTCCCCTTGTGCTCGGCGAGGGGTTCGGCGCCGTCGATGACGCGGCGTACGACGTCGCGCAGGTCGATGGGCTCGGCCTGGAGGTCGGCGGCGCCCGCGTCGAAGCGGCTGATCTCCAGCAGATCGGCCAGGAGGGACTCGAACCGGTCGAGCTGTCCGGCCAGGAGCTCGGCGGAGCGCGCCGTCACCGGGTCGAAGTCGACCCGGGCGTCGTGGATGACGTCGGCGGCCATGCGGACGGTGGTCAGCGGGGTGCGCAGCTCGTGCGAGACGTCGGAGACGAAGCGGCGCTGCATCCGGGACAGCTCCTCCAGCTGCTGGATCTTGTTCTGGAGGTTCTGGGCCATCTTGTTGAAGGCTTCGCCCAGCCGGGCGATGTCGTCCTCGCCGGTGACCTTCATCCGTTCCTGGAGGCGGCCGGCGGAGAGCCGCTCGGCGATCCCCGCGGCCATCCGGACGGGGGTGACGATCTGGCGCACGACGAGCCAGGCGATGGCGCTGAGCAGGACGACGACGAACAGTCCCGCGGTGGCGATGGTGCTCTTGACCAGGTTGAGGGACTCCTCCTCCTGGGTGAGCGGGAAGAGGTAGTACAGGTCGTAGGGGTCGCCGTTGATGTCGGTGAGCCGCTTGCCGACGACCAGCGCGGGCTCCGGCTGCTTGCCGGTCCCGGCGGTGTAGCGGATCTGCGAGAACGTCTTGAAGGTGCCGGTGTTGTGGTTGACGGCCTTGCGCAGGTCCAGCGGGACGCTCGCGGTCGGGTCGACGTTGCCGGAGGCGCGGGCGCCCTTGACGCCCTGGCTGGTGGGGGCCTGCTCGCCGGTGCCGGCGCCGAGCGCGGCCACCTCGAAGGCGGTCTGGCCGCCGCTGGCGAGCTGCTTGACGAGCGAGTTCATCCAGGTGCTGGCGTCGCGGCCGACCTTGTTGTCGGCGGCGTCGGCCCCGTCCGAGGCGGAGGGGGTGTTGGCCTTCTCCTGTGCGACCGCGAACCCGCCGGCGGCCTGGCTCTGCGCGGCCTCCTCCTTGGCGTCGAGGAGACCCTTGCTGACCTGGGCGATGACGACGAAGCCGAGGGCGAGGACCACGGCGAGGGACATCAGCAGGGTGGCGGCGACCACCCGCAGCTGGATGTTGCGCCGCCATATGCGGACAGCCGGAAGCAGCGGCCGGCGCACGAGGCGTACGCACAGCCGCAGCAGGGGGCCGCCGGGCGCTCCGTCGGCCATCTGACGGAACGGCCCGCCGCCCCGCAGGGCTCCCCCGCGGGAGCCGCGCCGGGCCTTGCCGGGCTGCACGTCAGCTGGGTCCGGCCTTGTAGCCGACACCACGCACCGTCACGACGATCTCGGGGCGCTCGGGGTCCTTCTCGACCTTGGAGCGCAGCCGCTGCACGTGCACGTTGACCAGCCGGGTGTCGGCCGCGTGCCGGTAGCCCCAGACCTGTTCCAGGAGCACCTCGCGGGTGAAGACCTGCCAGGGCTTGCGCGCGAGGGCGACCAGCAGGTCGAACTCGAGCGGGGTCAGGGCGATGGAGGTTCCCTCGCGCTTGACCGAGTGCCCGGCCACGTCGATGACGAGGTCACCGATGGCGAGCTGCTCGGGCGCGGGCTCCTCCGACCGGCGCAGGCGCGCCCGGATGCGGGCGACCAGCTCCTTCGGCTTGAACGGCTTGACGATGTAGTCGTCGGCGCCGGACTCCAGGCCCACCACCACGTCCACGGTGTCGCTCTTGGCGGTGAGCATGACAATCGGCACGCCCGATTCGGCGCGGATCAGCCTGCACACCTCTATGCCGTCCCGCCCGGGCAGCATGAGATCGAGCAGCACAAGATCCGGCTTCGCCTCCCGGAAGGCAGCCAGTGCCTTGTCACCGTCCGCTACGAACGACGGCTCAAAACCTTCTCCACGCAGCACAATGCCGAGCATCTCGGCCAGCGCGGTGTCGTCGTCGACGACGAGGACGCGTCCCTTCATGGTTGACATCATCCCATTAGCTAATCGTTACCTGGCGGTGAGCTGTCCCACAGCCAAAAGGGCTGGAAATCGCCCCTCGGACCTGCGTGGAGATCAGGACGACCAGTCTGCCCCGGATCCGCGCGACAATTGAACGGAAGAGCGGACCGGGATCCGAGGGGAACGGCCGGGTCGTCCCCGGGCCTGCCCATGGCACGATGACAGCCGACCAGCGCGCCCGCCACGGCAGGTGCACGTGAAGGAGCGACGATGAACGACTCTCCGGGCTGGGCCGCGCCCGGATCCCCCTCCGACGGCCAGGGCCCCGACGCCGCTCAGCAGCCGCCCGCCGAAGGCACCGGCTCCGCTTCCACCGGCTCCAAATGGTCCGCCGCCCAGCCACCGCCCGGCCCGGGGGTCCCCCCGGACGGAGTCTGGGGGAGGGGCAGCTCCGCCGCCGGCCAGACCCCGCCGCAGCAGCCGAGCCAGGGCGCCGGCTGGGGCGCGTACCCCTCCCAGCCCGGACAGCAGAGCACCGCCCCCTACGCCTACGGCAACCCCGGCGGCGGCTGGGGCAGCACCCCGCCCGCCGCCAAGCCCGGCGTGATCCCGCTGCGCCCCCTGGCCCTCGGCGAGATACTGGACGGCGCCGTCGCCACCCTGCGCGGCCACTGGCGTTCCGTGCTCTCCGTCAGCCTCGTCATCGCCGCCCTGTCGCAGATCGCGCTCCTCGCCGTCCAGCGCCTCACCATGGACAGCCTCACGGTCCCCGACACCGAGCCCGCCACCCCGGCGGAGGCCGTCCGCGCCCTGGGCGATCTCGGGGCCCTCTCCGGATTCCAGTACTACCTGGAGATCCTCGGGCTGATCCTGCTCACCGCCCTGCTGGCCCCCGTCGTCAGCCGCGCCGTCCTCGGCCAGGCCTCCACCCTCGGCGGCACCCTCAGGGCCGTGCGCCCCCTGGCCCCCCGCCTGCTCGGCCTCACCGGCCTGCTGTTCCTCGGCGCCCTCGCCGCCGGCCTGCTCCCGGCCCTGCCCGGCATCCTCCTCGGCAGCGCCGCCCTGACCGCCCTCGGCGTGCCCGTCGGCCTCGTGCTGCTGGCCTGGTTCTACGTGACCTTCGCCCTGGCCCCGCCCGCCCTGATGCTGGAACGCGGCACCCCGGTCGCCGCCCTCAAGCGCTCCGCCAAGCTGGTCAAGGGCGCCTGGTGGCGGGTCTGCGGCATCAGCCTGCTCACCTGGATCATGCGGACCATCACCTCCACCGTGATCGCCATGCCCTTCGCCGGCATCGCCGTGGCCCTGGCCCCCGGCGGCCTCGGCAGCTTCCTCGACGGCTCCGCCGCCCGCGACTGGTCCGTCCTGATCGTCACCGGCATCGGCGCCGTCGTCGGCGCCACCGTCACCGCCCCCATGCAGACGGGCGTCACCACCCTCCTCTACATCGACCAGCGCATCCGCCGCGAGGCACTCGACCTCGAGCTCGCCCGCGCCGCCGGCGTCGAGGGCTACGACAGCACCGGCACCACGGCACCCACCGGAGGCTGACGCGCCGCATGAGCACGGGGGGACTCATCACCATCGCCGGCGGCGACACACCGCCGCTGACCACCGGACGCGAAGCCGCCCGCGAGGCGGCCGAACGCGAGCTGGCCAAGCCCGTCTACCACCAGGACGAGCCGGGGCTCCTCCAGCGCGCCCTGGACCGCTTCTGGGAGTGGCTGGGCGACATCTTCGACCACGCCTCCGGGGCCACCCCCGGCGGCGGCCTCGGCCTGCTCGCCATCGCCCTGCTCGTGATCCTGGCCGCCGCCGCCCTGTGGTGGCGCCTGGGCACCCCCCGCCGCGCCGCCCGCAGCGCCGCGGCCCTCTTCGACGAGGGCCCCCGCAGCGCCGCCGACCACCGCATGGCCGCCGAAGCCCACGCCGCCGCCGGCCGCTGGAACGAAGCCGTCCAGGAACGCATGCGGGCCGTCGTCCGCTCCCTGGAGGAACGCACCCTCCTCGACCCCCGCCCCGGCCGCACCGCCGACGAGGCCGCCGCCGAAGCCGCCCGCTCCCTCCCCGCCCACGCCGACGGCCTGCGCGCCGCGGCCCGCACCTTCGACGACGTCACCTACGGCGGCCGCACCGCCGGCCCCGACACCTACGCCCGCCTGCGCACCCTCGACCTCACCCTGGATCACACGAAGCCGATCCTGACGGACCCCACCCCATGACCGGCCACCCGACCCAGCCCCCACACCCCGACGCCACCCCGGGCGGCGCCCCCGAACCGGCCACCACCGGCCCCGGCACACCCACACCCACCCCCGGCCAAGGTCCCGCCACGCCCCCGGAAGCCACCGCACCTCCGGCCCCCGACAACCGCCCCACCCCGGGCGGCGCCCTCCAACCGGCCGCCACCACGCCCCCCGCAGGCACCGGCACCCCAGCCCAGGAGCCCGCCCCGGGACGCCCCCACACCACAGGAGCCACCCCCGGACCCGCCGCAGGCACCCCGGCCCCCGGCACGGCGACCCCGCCACCCCCGGCCGCCGCCGGCCCCGGCACACCCACACCCACCCCCGGCCAGGGCAAGGGCAAGGCCGCCACCTCCACCGCCCTCGGGCCCGCCCAGCTCTGGGCCCGGGCCCGCGGGCTGCTCCTCGCCCTCGCCGTGCTCCTCGTCGCCGCCGTCGCCCTCGCCGGGCTCCAGGCCGGCGACCACCACGGCCGCCTCGACCCCCGCTCCGCCGACCGCGACGGCAGCCGCGCCCTCGCCCGGCTCCTCGAGGAACGCGGCGTCACCACCCGCGTCGTCACCAACGCCGAGGAGGCCGCCGCCGCAGCCGGCCCCCGCACCACCCTCCTCGTCACCGACCCCGACCTCCTCGGCGCCCCCCAGCGCAGCGCCATCCGCTCCGCCATCGACCTCTCCGGCGGCCGCACCCTCCTCGTCGCCCCCACCGCCACCGCCCTCGCCGAACTGGCCCCCGCCGTCCACACCAAGGGCTTCGCCCGCCGGCGCGACCTCGACCCCGCCTGCCCCCTGCCCACCGCCACCACCGCCGGCCGCGCCGGCACCGGCGACGGCCTGCGCTACGCCACCGACCTCCCCGGAACCACCGGCTGCTACCCCAGCGACGGCCACCCCACCCTCCTGGTCCTGCCCGGCACCACCCGGGGCGGCGACACCGTCCTCCTCGGCTCCGACCAACCCCTCCTCAACCGGCACCTCGCCGAAGAGGGAAACGCCTCCCTCGCCCTCCAACTCCTCGGCTCCCGGCCCGAACTCGTCTGGTACCTGCCCACCCTCGCCGACATGCCCGCCGACGGCCCGGCCCAGGACAAGAGCCTCCTCGAACTCGTCCCCTCCGGCTGGTACTGGGCCCTGCTCCAGCTGTTCGCGGCCGCCGCGCTCGCCGCCCTGTGGAGGGCCCGCCGCCTCGGCCCGCTCGTCACCGAGGACCTGCCCGTCGCCATCCGCGCCTCCGAGACCACCGAGGGCCGCGCCCGCCTCTACCGCAAGGCCGCCGCCCGCGACCGCGCCGCCGACGTACTGCGCGCCGCCGCCCGCGAACGCCTCGCCGCACTGGCCGGCGTACCGCCCGCGCAGGCCCACGACCCGGCGGTCCTGACCGCCGCCGTCAGCGCCCGCCTGCCCGAGCCGCCCGACGCCGCCACCGGACGCGACGTCACCACCCTGCTCTTCGGCCCCACTCCCGCCGACGACGCGGCACTCGTCGCGCTCGCCGACCACCTCGACGCCCTCGAAAGAGAGGTCCGCACCTCATGACGGCCACCACGGACAGCGCCCGCTCCTCCCTGGAAGCGCTCCGCGCCGAGATCGGAAAGGCCGTGGTCGGCCAGGACTCCGCCGTCACCGGTCTCGTCGTCGCCCTCCTGTGCCGCGGCCACGTCCTCCTCGAAGGCGTCCCCGGCGTCGCCAAGACCCTCCTCGTCCGCGCCCTCGCCGCCTCCCTCGAACTCGACACCAAGCGCGTCCAGTTCACCCCCGACCTGATGCCCAGTGACGTGACGGGCTCTCTGGTCTACGACGCCCGCACCGCCGAGTTCTCCTTCCAGGACGGCCCCGTCTTCACCAACCTCCTCCTCGCCGACGAGATCAACCGCACGCCCCCCAAGACCCAGTCCTCCCTCCTGGAGGCCATGGAGGAGCGCCAGGTCACCGTCGACGGCACCCCCCGCAAGCTCCCCGAGCCCTTCCTCGTCGCCGCCACCATGAACCCCGTCGAGTACGAGGGCACCTACCCCCTCCCCGAAGCCCAGCTCGACCGCTTCCTCCTCAAGCTCAACGTCCCCCTCCCCTCCCGCGAGGACGAGATCGGCGTCCTGACCCGGCACGCCGCCGGCTTCGACCCGCGCGACCTGCACGCCGCCGGCATCCGCCCGGTCGCCGGCACGAAGGAACTCGAAGCCGCCCGCGAGGCCGTCACCCGCGTCACCGTCTCCCCCGAGACCACCGGCTACGTCGTCGACATCTGCCGCGCCACCCGCGAATCGCCCTCCCTCACCCTCGGCGTCTCCCCGCGCGGCGCGACCGCCCTGCTGGCCACCTCACGCGCCTGGGCCTGGCTCACCGGCCGCGACTACGTCACCCCCGACGACGTCAAGGCCCTCGCCCTGCCGACCCTGCGCCACCGCGTCCAGCTCCGCCCGGAAGCCGAGATGGAAGGCGTCACCGCCGACTCCGTCATCTCGGCGATCCTCACCCACGTCCCCGTCCCCCGCTGATGGCCCTCACCGGACGCGCCGCCCTCCTGGCGGCCCTCGGCAGCCTCC
The DNA here is from genome assembly GCF_003634815.1 of Streptomyces sp. 3211.6. NCBI lineage: Bacteria > Bacillati > Actinomycetota > Actinomycetes > Kitasatosporales > Streptomycetaceae > Streptomyces > Streptomyces sp. 3211.6. The sequence continues at coordinate 3,283,571 of NZ_RBXC01000001.1, forward strand.
CCGTCGGCCTCCTCGAACCGAGCTGGACGGGCCTCCTCGCCGTCAACGGCACCCTCGGCCTGGCCTGCGCCGTCGACTACGCCCTCGCCGCACCCGTCCGCACCCTGCGCCTGGCCCGCACCGGCGACACCACGGTCCGCCTCGGCGAGACCGCCGACGTGCACCTGACCCTCACCAACCCCGGCACCCGACGCCTGCGCGCCCACGTCCGCGACGCCTGGCCCCCCAGCAGCTGGATCCCCGGCACCGAAACCGCCGCCTCCCGCCATGAGGTCACCGTCCCCGTAGGCGAACGCCGCCGCCTCACCACCCGCCTGCGCCCCACCCGGCGCGGCGACCGCCGCGCGGCCCGCGTCACCATCCGCTCCTACGGCCCGCTCGGCCTCTTCGCCCGCCAGGGCTCCCACACCGTCCCCTGGACGGTCCGCGTCCTGCCGCCGTTCACCAGCCGCAAGCACCTGCCGTCCCGCCTGGCACGCCTGCGGGAACTCGACGGCCGCACCAGCGTCCTGACCCGAGGCGAAGGCACCGAGTTCGACAGCCTCCGCGACTACGTCCCCGGCGACGACACCCGCTCCATCGACTGGCGCGCCACCGCCCGCCGCCCCAAGGTCGCCGTCCGCACCTGGCGCCCCGAACGCGACCGGCACATCCTCATCTGCCTGGACACCGGCCGCACCTCCGCCGGCCGCGTCGGCGACGCCCCCCGCCTGGACTCGGCCATGGACGCCGCCCTGCTGCTGGCCGCCCTCGCCACCCGCGCCGGCGACCGCGTGGACCTCCTGGCCCACGACCGCCGCACCCGCGCCCTGGTCCAGGGCCGCGCGGCCGCGGACGTCCTGCCGGCCTTCGTGAACGCGATGGCCGGCCTCGAAGCGGAACTGGTCGAGACGGACTCCCGCGGCCTGGTCTCCACCATCCTGCGCAGCGCCCCGCGCCGCTCCCTGGTGGTCCTCCTGACGAGCCTGGACGCGGCCCCGGTGGAAGAGGGCCTGCTCCCGCTCCTCCCCCGCCTCACCCAGCGCCACACGGTGGTCCTGGCCTCGGTGGCCGACCCGCACATCGCGTCGATGGCCGCCGCCCGGGGCTCCGTGGACGCGGTCTACGAGGCCGCCGCCGCGACCCAGACCCAGACCCAGCGCCGCCGCACGGCCGACCAGCTCGCCCGCCACGGCGTCCACGTGGTCGACGCCACCCCCGACACCCTGGCCCCCACCCTGGCGGACACCTACCTGGCGCTGAAGGCGGCAGGCCGGCTCTAGGGGTTGTCCGACTGGATACGCTGACAGAGCACCCACCAGGAGGACACATGGCCGACTTCAGCCCCGAGCAAATGCGCCGTATGCACGACTTCGCGGAGCAGCTCGCGGAGCTGGCCGAACATCAGGAAGATCAGTGGAAGGTTCAGACCACCGATGGTCAGATCTTCCTCACGATGATGAGCCCGACAGCTCCGCACGGGCTCAACGTGATGCGGCTGCGGCGCCAGATCGAGGCCCAGACACCTGACGCCGCGACCCTCAGCGACACGAACATGGCCGATCCCGTGACCGGCCTGACCAAAATCCCCGATCTCTTGGTCATGGCGGACGAAGACACCGATGACACAGCGAAGGCCGTCAACTCACGTGACGTGCTGATGGTGGTGGAAGTCGTCTCCCGAACGAATGCCCTCACTGACATCCGCGACGAGCTGCACGACTACCCGAGGGCTACCCCGCCGACTGGTGAAGCGTGGGCCTGCCACTCGGTACGGCACGGCCCGTAAACGCAGAAAAGCCCCGCACCATGACTGGTGCGGGGCTTTCCCACAATGATTGTTCGGCGGCGTCCTACTCTCCCACAGGGTCCCCCCTGCAGTACCATCGGCGCTGAAAGGCTTAGCTTCCGGGTTCGGAATGTAACCGGGCGTTTCCCTAACGCTATGACCACCGAAACACTATGAAGTTGAACTCAAGCCGGCAAGGCGAGTTCGTTACTTCAGAACTAACACAGTGGACGCGAGCAACTGAGGACAAGCCCTCGGCCTATTAGTACCAGTCAGCTCCACCCGTTACCGGGCTTCCACATCTGGCCTATCAACCCAGTCGTCTACTGGGAGCCTTACCCTCTCAAGGAGGTGGGAATACTCATCTTGAAGCAGGCTTCCCGCTTAGATGCTTTCAGCGGTTATCCCTCCCGAACGTAGCCAACCAGCCATGCCCTTGGCAGGACAACTGGCACACCAGAGGTTCGTCCGTCCCGGTCCTCTCGTACTAGGGACAGCCCTTCTCAATATTCCTACGCGCACAGCGGATAGGGACCGAACTGTCTCACGACGTTCTAAACCCAGCTCGCGTACCGCTTTAATGGGCGAACAGCCCAACCCTTGGGACCGACTCCAGCCCCAGGATGCGACGAGCCGACATCGAGGTGCCAAACCATCCCGTCGATATGGACTCTTGGGGAAGATCAGCCTGTTATCCCCGGGGTACCTTTTATCCGTTGAGCGACGGCGCTTCCACAAGCCACCGCCGGATCACTAGTCCCGACTTTCGTCCCTGCTCGACCCGTCGGTCTCACAGTCAAGCTCCCTTGTGCACTTACACTCAACACCTGATTGCCAACCAGGCTGAGGGAACCTTTGGGCGCCTCCGTTACCCTTTGGGAGGCAACCGCCCCAGTTAAACTACCCATCAGACACTGTCCCTGATCCGGATCACGGACCGAGGTTAGACATCCAGCACGACCAGAGTGGTATTTCAACGGCGACTCCACAACCACTGGCGTGGCTGCTTCAAAGTCTCCCACCTATCCTACACAAGCCGAACCGAACACCAATATCAAACTGTAGTAAAGGTCCCGGGGTCTTTCCGTCCTGCTGCGCGAAACGAGCATCTTTACTCGTAGTGCAATTTCACCGGGCCTATGGTTGAGACAGTCGAGAAGTCGTTACGCCATTCGTGCAGGTCGGAACTTACCCGACAAGGAATTTCGCTACCTTAGGATGGTTATAGTTACCACCGCCGTTTACTGGCGCTTAAGTTCTCAGCTTCGCAACCCCGAAAGGTCACTAACCGGTCCCCTTAACGTTCCAGCACCGGGCAGGCGTCAGTCCGTATACATCGCCTTACGGCTTCGCACGGACCTGTGTTTTTAGTAAACAGTCGCTTCTCGCTGGTCTCTGCGGCCACCCCCAGCTCAGAGAGCAAGTCTCATCACCAGGAATGGCCCCCCTTCTCCCGAAGTTACGGGGGCATTTTGCCGAGTTCCTTAACCATAGTTCACCCGAACGCCTCGGTATTCTCTACCTGACCACCTGAGTCGGTTTAGGGTACGGGCCGCCATGAAACTCGCTAGAGGCTTTTCTCGACAGCATAGGATCATCCACTTCACCACAATCGGCTCGGCATCAGGTCTCAGCCTTATATGAGGGACGGATTTGCCTACCCCTCGGCCTACACCCTTACCCCGGGACAACCACCGCCCGGGCTGGACTACCTTCCTGCGTCACCCCATCGCTTACCTACTACCACCTTGGGCCGGCGGCTCCACCACTTTCCTTTCCCCGAAGGGTCCGGAACGGCTTCACGGCCTTAGCATCAGAGGATTCGATATTGGGCGTTTCAAAGCGGGTACCGGAATATCAACCGGTTGTCCATCGACTACGCCTGTCGGCCTCGCCTTAGGTCCCGACTTACCCTGGGCAGATCAGCTTGACCCAGGAACCCTTAGTCAATCGGCGCACACGTTTCTCACGTGTGTATCGCTACTCATGCCTGCATTCTCACTCGTGAACCGTCCACAACTAGCTTCCGCTGCTGCTTCACCCGGCACACGACGCTCCCCTACCCATCACAACACCCGTTGGGGCTTATTGCTGCAATGACACGACTTCGGCGGTACGCTTGAGCCCCGCTACATTGTCGGCGCGGAATCACTTGACCAGTGAGCTATTACGCACTCTTTCAAGGGTGGCTGCTTCTAAGCCAACCTCCTGGTTGTCTCTGCGACTCCACATCCTTTCCCACTTAGCGTACGCTTAGGGGCCTTAGTCGATGCTCTGGGCTGTTTCCCTCTCGACCATGGAGCTTATCCCCCACAGTCTCACTGCCGTGCTCTCACTTACCGGCATTCGGAGTTTGGCTAAGGTCAGTAACCCGGTAGGGCCCATCGCCTATCCAGTGCTCTACCTCCGGCAAGAAACACACGACGCTGCACCTAAATGCATTTCGGGGAGAACCAGCTATCACGGAGTTTGATTGGCCTTTCACCCCTAACCACAGGTCATCCCCCAGGTTTTCAACCCTGGTGGGTTCGGTCCTCCACGAAGTCTTACCTCCGCTTCAACCTGCCCATGGCTAGATCACTCCGCTTCGGGTCTAGAGCGTGCAACTCAATCGCCCTATTCGGACTCGCTTTCGCTACGGCTTCCCCACACGGGTTAACCTCGCTACACACCGCTAACTCGCAGGCTCATTCTTCAAAAGGCACGCAGTCACGAGGATCCGAAGATCCCGACGCTCCCACGGCTTGTAGGCACACGGTTTCAGGTACTATTTCACTCCGCTCCCGCGGTACTTTTCACCATTCCCTCACGGTACTATCCGCTATCGGTCACCAGGGAATATTTAGGCTTAGCGGGTGGTCCCGCCAGATTCACACGGGATTTCTCGGGCCCCGTGCTACTTGGGAGATGAGCAAGCAAGCCGTACAGATTTCAGCTACGGGGGTCTTACCCTCTACGCCGGACCTTTCGCATGTCCTTCGCCTATCCATACGGTTTCTGACTCGCCTCACAGCCGGCAGACTGTGAAAGCTCATTCCCACAACCCCGCATGCGCAACCCCTGCCGGGTATCACACGCATACGGTTTGGCCTCATCCGGTTTCGCTCGCCACTACTCCCGGAATCACGGTTGTTTTCTCTTCCTGAGGGTACTGAGATGTTTCACTTCCCCTCGTTCCCTCCACATGCCCTATGTGTTCAGGCATGGGTGACAGCCCATGACGACTGCCGGGTTTCCCCATTCGGACACCCCCGGATCAAAGCTCAGTTGGCAGCTCCCCGGGGCCTATCGCGGCCTCTCACGTCCTTCATCGGTTCCTGGTGCCAAGGCATCCACCGTGCGCCCTTAAAAACTTGGCCACAGATGCTCGCGTCCACTGTGTAGTTCTCAAATAACGACCAGCCACCCGTCACACCCTGCCGAAACAGAGCTTTACCGGGGCCGGCACTGAAGACTGACCAAACGGCCGTGCCTTCAGGACCCAACAACGTGCCAAGCACAGTCACTCATCGAATCACGCTTTCCACGCCGAAGCAGTACTCACGACTTCTCAGATCTGACTGTGCCAACTAATCAACGTTCCACCCATGAGCTGACCGTGCAGAACATTTGCCTGCAATCGGTACTGTGCTCCTTAGAAAGGAGGTGATCCAGCCGCACCTTCCGGTACGGCTACCTTGTTACGACTTCGTCCCAATCGCCAGTCCCACCTTCGACAGCTCCCTCCACAAGGGTTGGGCCACCGGCTTCGGGTGTTACCGACTTTCGTGACGTGACGGGCGGTGTGTACAAGGCCCGGGAACGTATTCACCGCAGCAATGCTGATCTGCGATTACTAGCGACTCCGACTTCATGGGGTCGAGTTGCAGACCCCAATCCGAACTGAGACCGGCTTTTTGAGATTCGCTCCACCTCACGGTATCGCAGCTCATTGTACCGGCCATTGTAGCACGTGTGCAGCCCAAGACATAAGGGGCATGATGACTTGACGTCGTCCCCACCTTCCTCCGAGTTGACCCCGGCGGTCTCCTGTGAGTCCCCATCACCCCGAAGGGCATGCTGGCAACACAGGACAAGGGTTGCGCTCGTTGCGGGACTTAACCCAACATCTCACGACACGAGCTGACGACAGCCATGCACCACCTGTATACCGACCACAAGGGGGGCACTATCTCTAATGCTTTCCGGTATATGTCAAGCCTTGGTAAGGTTCTTCGCGTTGCGTCGAATTAAGCCACATGCTCCGCCGCTTGTGCGGGCCCCCGTCAATTCCTTTGAGTTTTAGCCTTGCGGCCGTACTCCCCAGGCGGGGAACTTAATGCGTTAGCTGCGGCACCGACGACGTGGAATGTCGCCAACACCTAGTTCCCAACGTTTACGGCGTGGACTACCAGGGTATCTAATCCTGTTCGCTCCCCACGCTTTCGCTCCTCAGCGTCAGTAATGGCCCAGAGATCCGCCTTCGCCACCGGTGTTCCTCCTGATATCTGCGCATTTCACCGCTACACCAGGAATTCCGATCTCCCCTACCACACTCTAGCTAGCCCGTATCGAATGCAGACCCGAGGTTAAGCCTCGGGCTTTCACATCCGACGTGACAAGCCGCCTACGAGCTCTTTACGCCCAATAATTCCGGACAACGCTTGCGCCCTACGTATTACCGCGGCTGCTGGCACGTAGTTAGCCGGCGCTTCTTCTGCAGGTACCGTCACTTTCGCTTCTTCCCTGCTGAAAGAGGTTTACAACCCGAAGGCCGTCATCCCTCACGCGGCGTCGCTGCATCAGGCTTTCGCCCATTGTGCAATATTCCCCACTGCTGCCTCCCGTAGGAGTCTGGGCCGTGTCTCAGTCCCAGTGTGGCCGGTCGCCCTCTCAGGCCGGCTACCCGTCGTCGCCTTGGTGGGCCGTTACCCCACCAACAAGCTGATAGGCCGCGGGCTCATCCTTCACCGCCGGAGCTTTCCACCGCAGGAGATGCCTCCCGCAGTCGTATCCGGTATTAGACCCCGTTTCCAGGGCTTGTCCCAGAGTGAAGGGCAGATTGCCCACGTGTTACTCACCCGTTCGCCACTAATCCCCTCCCGAAGGAGGTTCATCGTTCGACTTGCATGTGTTAAGCACGCCGCCAGCGTTCGTCCTGAGCCAGGATCAAACTCTCCATGAATGTTTACCGGTAATCCGGTGCACACGCACGAAAGAGCGGGCCAGTCACGGTCGGAATAAGACCGACTGACCACAACGTCCTCGCTGTGTTTGTCGCCTGCCAGTGCCCGAAGGCCCGACAGGTCTTTTTCAAAGGAACCTCATCCACCGAAGTGGACGGGGTATCAACTTCTGGCGTTGATTTTTGGCACGCTGTTGAGTTCTCAAGGAACGGACGCTTCCTTTGTACTCACCCTCGCGGGCTTTCCTCCGGGCTTTCGTTCTTTCTTCGTTTCCGACTCTATCAGACTCTTTCGGGCCCGACTTCCTCGGTGCTTTCCAGGTTCTGCGCTTTCACGCTTTCCCTTTCCGGCGGTTCCGACTCTATCAGAAGTTTTCCACCGGATTTCCCGGCTTCAGTTTCCTGATTCAGAGATGGATGTGCCCCGGTTGAATGCAATTCCTTGGATTCTTGGGGGCGAAGAAGATTCTAAACCATCGCTGCCGAACTTGTCCAGTTCGAGGCAACCGTTCGAATCTACCTCCGCGCGCCGGGTGTGTCAACACCCCTTGCGACGACGAGGAGACTAGCAGCCGAACGGGCTTGTACGCACATCACGCCGCCGTCGGCAGCAGAGCCGTGCGGTCCGCCTCCTCCACGTCGCCCGCCTCGCCGGCGCGCGAGGCGCGGCCGCCCAGGACGAAGACGTACGCCAGGAAGGCTGCCTCGGCGGCCACGCCGATGGAGATGCGGGCCCAGGTGGGCAGGCCCGACGGGGTCACGAAGCCCTCGATCAGACCGGAGACGAACAGGACCACCGCCAGGCCGATGGCCATGCCCAGGGCGGCGCGGCCCTGTTCCGCCAGGGCCACGCGGCGGGTGCGCGGGCCCGGGTCGACGACCGTCCAGCCCAGGCGCAGTCCCGTGCCCGCGGCGACGAAGACGGCGGTCAGTTCGAGCAGACCGTGCGGGAGGATCAGGCCCAGGAAGACGTCGAGGCGGCCCGCCGAGGCCATCAGGCCCAGGCCCACCCCGAGGTTGGCCATGTTCAGGAAGAGGATCCAGAGCACCGGAAGGCCGAGGAAGGCCCCCAGGACCAGGCAGACCGCGGCGGCCTGGGCGTTGTTCGTCCACACCTTCGCGGCGAAGGAGGCCGCCGGGTGGCTGGAGTAGTACGTCTCGTACTCGCCGCCCGGTCGCGTCAGCTGCTTGAGCTGCTCCGGAGCGGCGACGGCGGCCTGGACCTCCGGGTGGGTGGCGATCCACCAGCCGATGAGCACGCCGACGGCCGTGGAGAGCAGCGCCGCCGGTATCCACCAGCGGCGGCTGCGGTAGACGGCCGCCGGGAAACCGGCGGTGAAGAAGCGGGCGGCGTCGCGCCAGCTCGCGCGGCGGGTTCCGGTGACGGTCGAGCGGGCGCGGGCCACGAGCTGGGTCAGCCGGCCCGTGAGCAGCGGGTCCGGGGCGCTCGACTGGATCAGGGAGAGGTGGGTGGCGGTGCGCTGGTAGAGGGTGACGAGTTCGTCGGCCTCCGCGCCGGTGAGCCGGCGGCCGCGGCCGAGGAGCTGTTCGAGGCGGGCCCACTGCGCCTGGTGGGCGGCCACGAAGACGTCGAGATCCATCCGGTTGTCGCTCCCCTGCCCCTGGCCCCGCCCGATACGGCTGTCTGTCCTGCGGTCAGCTTGGCAGACTGGGGTTCCACAGGGGCGGGTCAGGTCGGGGAAAGGTGTGTCCGGTGAGCGGTCTGGTGACGGGGGACGCGGTGGTCCTGGGGCTCCGGCCCGCGCGGCTGCCGAGCCGGGCGCTGGCCTACCTGCTCGATCTGTTCGTGTACTTCACCGGCTACGTGCTGGTGTTCTTCCTGCTGGTCCTCGCGACCTCCGGGCTCGACATGGCGGCGCAGGCGGCCGTGTCGGTGGCGTGTCTGGTGCTGGTGCTGGTCGGGGTGCCGATCGCGGTGGAGACGCTGAGCCACGGGCGTTCGCTGGGGAAGCTGGCGTGCGGGCTGCGGGTGGTGCGGGAGGACGGCGGGCCGATCCGGTTCCGGCACGCGCTGGTGCGCGGGGCGATGGGGGTCGTGGAGCTGCTGATGGTCTTCGGGACGGTGGCGTGCATCGCGTCGCTGGTGTCGGAGCGGGGGCGGCGGCTCGGGGACGTGTTCGGGGGAACGCTGGTGGTGCGGGAGCGGGTGCCGGGGACCCGGGTGCTGCCCGTGCCCCCGCCGCCGCCGTGGCTGGCCGGGCGGTTCGCGGGGCTGGACCTGTCGGCGGTGCCCGACGGGCTGTGGCTGGCGATCCGGCAGTACCTGACGCGGATGAACCAGCTGGACCCGCACACGGCCGCGGTGATGGCGGCGCGGCTCGCGGACGACGTGGTGGCGCGGACCGGGGCGCCGGCGCCGGCCGGGGTGCCGGCGGCCGCGTTCCTGATGGCCGTGGTGCACGAGCGGCAGTCGCGGGACGCCGCCCGGGCCTTCGCCACCGCGAGCGGGCCGGCTGCCGCGCCCGTGGCGTACGGGGGGCCGCCGGTGGTGCCCGTCGCCTCGCCGGCTGCGCCGGTGGCGGCTCCCGTACAGCCGGTGGAGCCGGTACGGCCTGCGGCGCCCGCCGAGCCGGCCCGGCCTGCGTCCGGGTTCGCGCCGCCCGGTTAGTCCTCGAACTCGTCGGACTCCTCGGACTCCTCCGAGAAGGTCGACGGCGGGGTTTCCAGGTGTTCGAGTTCGATGCCCGGGGCGGAGAGGACCACGTCGCCGGCGATGTGGACGGTGTGGACCTCGCCCGTGTCGAGGGCGGTGACCTGGTACTCGTCCACGACGAGCGGGCCGCTGTCGGTGGGGTGCTCGGCGCGGGAGCGCAGGGCCCAGGCCTGGTCGACGGTGCGGGGGGCGAGGACCGGGTCGGTGAGGGCGACGAGGCGGATGCGGGTCGCGGGGGCGCCGGGGGTCAGGCGCAGCAGGCGGGCCGTGGCGATGAGGAAGGCCGGGGAGGTGCCGGTGAAGCCGGGGGCGGCGACGTTGCCCTCGGTGGCCTCGGTGCCGGTGGGGTCGGTGCGGACCCAGGTGACGCCGTCGATGGCGGCGCCGCGGACCTGCCAGCTCGATGCGTTGACCTCGAGGCGGATGGGGCGGCCGAGGGTGTCGACGGCGAGGTCGAGGGAGCCCCGGTGGTCGCCGCCGGGGGAGGTGGTCTGGGAGACGTACCGCCAGCCGGAGGGGCCGGGGGCGCAGTGGAAGTGCTCCTCGCCGAGGGGGGTGTGGTCGTGCGGGTCGTGGAGCGAGTAGCGGCCGCGGGGCATGGGCTGTGGTCCTTGGCTGACGTACCGGGTGCGTATGGGGCAGGCCCCCCGGCACGGGTGCCGGGGGGCCTGCTTCAGTGTGCGCGATCCGCTGGGTGCGGATCAGTAGCGGTAGTGGTCGGGCTTGTACGGGCCCTCGACCTTGACGCCGATGTACTCCGCCTGCTCCGGACGGAGCGTGGTCAGCTTGACACCGAGGGCGTCGAGGTGGAGACGGGCGACCTTCTCGTCCAGGTGCTTGGGCAGCACGTAGACGTCGGTCGGGTACTCCTCGGGCTTGGTGAACAGCTCGATCTGCGCCAGCGTCTGGTCCGCGAAGGAGTTCGACATCACGAAGGACGGGTGGCCCGTCGCGTTGCCCAGGTTCAGCAGACGGCCCTCGGACAGCACGATCAGGACCTTGCCGTCGGGGAACGTCCAGGTGTGGACCTGCGGCTTGACCTCGTCCTTGACGATGCCCTCGACCTTGGCCAGACCCGCCATGTCGATCTCGTTGTCGAAGTGGCCGATGTTCCCCACGATCGCCTGGTGCTTCATCCTGGCCATGTCCGAGGCCATGATGATGTCCTTGTTGCCCGTCGTGGTGATGAAGATGTCCGCCGTCTCCACCACGTCGTCCAGGGTGGCGACCTGGTAGCCGTCCATCGCCGCCTGCAGCGCGCAGATCGGGTCGATCTCCGTCACGATGACCCGCGCACCCTGGCCGCGCAGGGACTCCGCGCAGCCCTTGCCGACGTCGCCGTAACCGCACACGACCGCGACCTTGCCGCCGATCAGCACGTCGGTGGCCCGGTTGATGCCGTCGATCAGGGAGTGGCGGCAGCCGTACTTGTTGTCGAACTTCGACTTCGTCACCGCGTCGTTCACGTTGATCGCCGGGAAGAGCAGGTCACCGGACTGCATCATCTCGTAGAGACGGTGGACACCGGTGGTGGTCTCCTCCGTCACGCCGCGGATCTCGGACGCGAGCTGGGTCCACTTCTGGGGGGACTCGGCGAGCGTGCGGTTGAGGAGGGTCAGGATGTGGCCGTACTCCTCGGAGTCCGCCGTGGACGGGTCCGGGGCCGCGCCGGCCTTCTCGAACTCGACGCCCTTGTGGACGAGGAGGGTGGCGTCACCACCGTCGTCGAGGATCATGTTCGGGCCGCCGGTGGGGGTGTTCGGCCAGGTCAGCGCCTGCTCCGTGCACCACCAGTACTCCTCCAGCGTCTCGCCCTTCCAGGCGAAGACCGGGACGCCCTGCGGGTTCTCCGGGGTGCCGTTCGGGCCGACGGCGATGGCGGCGGCCGCGTGGTCCTGGGTGGAGAAGATGTTGCAGGAGGCCCAGCGGACGTCGGCGCCGAGGGCGACGAGGGTCTCGATCAGGACGGCGGTCTGCACGGTCATGTGCAGGGAGCCGGTGATGCGGGCGCCGGCCAGCGGCTGCGCCTCGGCGTACTCCCGGCGGATCGACATCAGACCCGGCATCTCGTGCTCGGCCAGGGTGATCTCCTTGCGGCCGAAGGCGGCAAGGGAAAGGTCGGCGACCTTGAAGTCCATGGGTGCTGCTCCTCATGGGTCGAGAGGTGGGTACGGCTGAGCCGCGCACGGGCGGGCCGGTGCGCCGAGCACAGTCCGTCGCGGGGTCCTCTCTCCCCTCGGCCGGTCGCGAGGACCGCCCGACCGCCATCAGCAGCGACGCCTGACACTGATGACGAATCTACACCGATCGGCGCAGCGGCCCCCAGCCCGCGGGGGAGAAGTAGTGCCGTGTTTCCGGGCCGTCCGGCGGAGTGTTCGGGGCCTTTCGGACTTTTGATCCACTCCTCGGGTGGGGGAGGATGCCGTTGGACCGACCCCTGGTGCGAAGGAGATTCCACGTGAGTACGACGGCCGGCTCTCCCGGTGGCGGGGGCGCGGACGGCGCGAAGCGGCTGAAGCTGCTCGCCGTCACCGCGTGCCCCACGGGGATCGCGCACACCTACATGGCAGCGGAGAAGCTCCAGCAGGCCGCCGCCGAGCTCGGCGTGGACATGAAGGTGGAGACGCAGGGTTCCATCGGGGCGGAGAACGTGCTCTCTGACAACGATGTCAGAGAGGCGGACGGGATCATCATCGCCGCCGACAAGGAGGTCGACCGGGCGCGGTTCGCCGGCAAGCGGGTCCTGTCCACGGGCGTCGCGGACGGGGTGCACCGCCCGGAGGAACTGATCGAGCGGGTACGGACGGCTCAGGTGCAGGAAGGCACGGCCGTGGCGGCCGGGGGCGGCGGCCGGGATCGCAGCGTGGCGTACAAGGCGCTGATGAACGGCGTCTCCCACATGATCCCGTTCGTCGTCGTGGGCGGTCTGCTGCTCGCCGTCTCGATCGCGCTGGGCGGGCACTCCACGCCCAAGGGCATCGAGTTCGACAAGGACTCGTTCTGGTTCTACGTCAACCAGCTGGGCGGCCTCGGCTTCAAGCTGATGCTGCCGATCTTCTCGGGCTACATCGCCCACGCGCTCGGCGACCGGCCCGCGCTCGTGCCGGGCATGATCGGCGGGTTCCTGGCCGCCGACGCGGTGAACATCTACGGGGCGGACGCCAACGCGGGCTTCCTCGGGGCCATCGCCACCGGTTTCCTGGCCGGCTACCTGGTCGTGTGGATCAAGAAGGTCAAGGTCCCCCGGTTCGTCCAGCCGATCATGCCGATCATCGTGATCCCGATCGCGTCGACGCTGGTGCTCGGGTTGTTCTACATCTACGTCATCGGTCAGCCGATCTCGTGGCTGTTCACGCACCTGACCGGCTGGCTGAACGGGATGACCGGCTCCAGCGCGGTCATCCTCGGCGCCCTGATCGGCCTGATGATCGCCTTCGACATGGGCGGCCCGGTCAACAAGACGGCTTTCCTCGTGGCCGTGGGCCTCATCGGCACCAACAACGCCGTCATGGGCATGGCCGCCGCCGCGATCCCGGTGATGCCGCTCGGCCAGGGCCTGGCGACGCTGCTGCGCCGCAGGCTCTACACCGGCCAGGAGCGGGAGGCCGGGATGGCGGCCCTGTTCATGGGCTTCTTCGGCATCTCGGAGGGGGCGATCCCCTTCGCCGCGGCACGGCCCGCGCAGGTCATCCCCGCGAACATGCTCGGCGGGGCGGTGGCCGGTGCGGTGGCGGGCGTGGCGGGGGTGGGGAACTCCGTGCCGCACGGCGGTCCGGTCGTCTCGCTGTTCGGTGCGATCAGCGGTGTGGCGATGTTCTTCATGGCGATCGCCATCGGCACGGCGGTGACCGCGCTGACGACCAACGCGCTGATCGAGCTCAAGGGCCGCAAGGCCGGCCCGGCGGGGGCCGGGGCCGCGGCGCGGGTGCCCGAGCCGGTGCTCGCCGGGGCGGCTGCCGGGGCGGGCGGTACGGCCGTGGCCCCGGCCGCCTCCCCGGCCGGCGCCGCCGCGGCTGCCGGGGAGGCGGAGGTGCTGTCCGGCTACCTGACGGAGCGGACCGTCAGGACGGAGCTGGCGGCCGGCTCCAAGGAGGCGGCGATCCGGGAGATGGCCGAGATGCTCGCGACCACCGGCAACGTCCGCGACGTGGCGGAGCTGGTGCGGGTCGCGCTCGCCCGGGAGGCGCAGGGCACGACCGGTCTCGGTGAGTCGATCGCCATCCCGCACGCCAAGACCGACGCGGTCGTGCGCCCCACGGTGGGCTTCGCCCGGTCCGGCGAGGGCATCGAGTGGGGTGCGCTGGACGGCACGAAGGCCCGCCTGGTCTTCATGATCGCGGTGCCGGAGGCCGCGGCCGGGGACGAGCACCTGAGGATCCTGGCGCTGCTGTCGCGCAAGCTGATGGACGGCGGCTTCCGGGACCGGCTACGGTCCGCGCCCGACGGGCCGGCCGTCCTGGAGCTGCTGCGCGAGATCCGGTAGCCGCCGTCCCCGCCGCGTCCGTCCGCCGGGCCCCGTACCGCCGCGGTACGGGGCCCGGCGGCCTGGGGGCAGTGTCCGAATCGGTATGTACGGACCTGGCGCACCGGGCCCCCGGCGGCGTTCGGGGCGTCGCCGTCGACCTACGATGCAAGGCAGGTACATCGGAAGGGACGAAATGACACACAGGCCAGGACGCAGGCGCGGGATCGCGGCGATCGTCCTGCTGGTGCTCGGAGCGGTCATCCTGGGAGGGGTGACGGTGGCGAAGGCCGTGAACCCTCCGGCTCGCTACTCGGAGGGCAAGGCGGCCGGCTGGCAGATGGCGCCTACCTACACCGACGGGGAGAGCATCTACCTGGAGCCGGTGGACACGGGCAAGCTCCGGCGGGGCGACGTCGTCCTCGCCTCCGTTCCGTGGTCCCTGCACAAGACGCAGATGAACCGGGTCATCGCCGTGGGCGGGGACCGCATCCGGTACAAGCCGAGCAGCAAGACCAGCGGCCAGTACCGTCTGGTGCTCAACGGTGATCCGCTGGACGAGCCGTACCTGGAGCAGTGGAAGAACCCTTCGGCGGTGGCCTTCGACGTGACGGTGCCCGAGGGGTACGTGTTCCTGATGGGCGACAACCGGATGAACTCGGACGGCTCGCAGTACGCGAACAACGGGCCGGTTCCGGCGGACCACGTCTGCGCCAAGGTCGTGATGTACCCGATGGCGAAGCTGGCCGTGTGGGGGCAGGTGGCCGGTGCGCTGGTGCTGCTGGCCGGCGCGGTGCTGGCGTTCGTGTCCCGGCGGGCCCGCAAGCGGGCCGCCGCCGCCCCGGCGGCCCCGGAGGCGCCGGAGGCGCAGGCGTCCGAGCCGGTCGCGGCGGCAGCAGCGGCACCGGCCGGCGGTGAGAGCGCGGACGCGCAGTCCTAGGGCCTTCCCCTGCGGCGAACGCCCCCGCGGCTCGTGGTGAGCTGCGGGGGCGTTCGTGCGTCCGGTGCGGGCCGGTGGGGCGGGCGGGTCAGCGGCCGTCGGCCTTGGCGGCCTCGGGGTTGTAGATGTCCGGCTCCAGGTAGATCACGCGGGCGATCGGGACGGAGGCGCGGATGCGGGCCTCCGCGGCGTTGATGGCGTTGGCCACCTCGGTCGCGGTGTCGTCGTGCTGGACGGCGATCTTGGCGGCGACCAGCAGCTCCTCGGGGCCGAGGTGCAGGGTGCGCATGTGGATGACGCCGGTGACGGTGTCCCCGTCGACGAGCGCGGCCTTGATCTTCTCGACCTCGGCCGTGCCGGCGGACTCGCCCAGCAGGAGGGACTTGGTCTCCAGGGCGAGGATGACGGCGATGGCGATCAGCAGGGTGCCGATGCACAGGGTGCCGATGCCGTCCCACACGCCGTCGCCGGTGATCAGGGCGAGGCCGACGCCGAGGAGGGCGAGGACGAGGCCGACGAGGGCGCCGAGGTCCTCCAGCAGGACCACGGGCAGCTCGGGGGCCTTGGCGCTCTTGATGAACTGGCCCCAGGACTGGCTGCCGCGGGTCTCGTTGGACTCCTTGATCGCGGTGCGGAAGGAGAAGCCCTCCGCGATGACCGCGAAGACGAGGACGCCGACGGGCCAGTACCAGGACTCGATGGGGTGCGGGTCGTGGATCTTCTCGTAGCCCTCGTAGATGGCGAACATGCCGCCGACGGTGAAGAGGACGATGGAGACGAGGAAGGCGTAGATGTAGCGCTCGCGCCCGTACCCGAAGGGGTGCTGCGGGGTGGCCTCGCGCTGGGCCTTCTTGCCGCCGAGGAGGAGCAGCCCCTGGTTGCCGGAGTCGGCGACCGAGTGGACGCTCTCCGCGAGCATCGACGAGGAGCCGCTGAAGAGGAATGCCACGAACTTGGCCACAGCGATGGCCAGGTTGGCGGCGAGTGCCGCCACGATCGCCTTGGTGCCGCCCGACGCGCTCATGGGTGGTGGATGTCCTTTCCTGGCCACTGGCTACGGCCGCACATTGTTGCAGCTGCCCGTACGGCCGACGTCACGTCAGACGACCACGGTGGCACGGAAAATGGTGCCGCTTCCGGACAGTTCGACCTTTTCGCCCGCGGGGACGAATACCGACTCGCCCGGGACGAGGGCCAGTTCGCCGGCGCGCGGGTTGCCGGCGGTGCAGAGCAGGATCTGCGGGGTGGTGTCCGGAAGGGTGCGGGGGGCGCCACCGGGGGCCAGGGCGAAACGGGAGAGGCGGAACTCGTCGATGGGGGTCTCGTAGACCTCCTCGCCGTCTCCCTCGGGGCGCAGGACGCCGGGGGCGCTGGGCTCGAAGACGACGACCTTCAGCAGCTCGGGGACGTCGACGTGCTTGGGGGTGAGCCCGCAGCGCAGCACGTTGTCCGAGTTGGCCATGAGTTCGACGCCGAGGCCGTCGAGGTAGGCGTGCGGGATGCCGGCGCCGAGGAACATGGCCTCGCCGGGCTGGAGCCGGACGTGGTTGAGGAGCAGGGCCGCGATCACGCCCGGGTCGCCCGGGTAGTCGTGGACGAGGCCCGCGTACGGGGCGTACGGGCCGCCCAGGCGCTCGGCGGCGGCCGCGGTCTCGGCGACGGTGTGGGCCATCTCCTCGCGGTCGGCGGTGAGGACGGCGGTCAGGACCTCGCGCAGGGCCGCGTCCTCGGGGTGGGCGCGCAGCAGGTCCACGTACGGCTTCAGGGAGTCGACGCCGAGGCCTTCGAGGAGGTCGGCCGCCTCCAGCGGCGGGCGGAAGCCGCACAGGCCGTCGAAGGGGGTGAGGGCGCAGATCAGTTCGGGCTTGTGGTTGGCGTCCTTGTAGTTGCGGTGGGCCGCGTCGACCGGGACGCCGCGGCGCTCCTCGTCCTCGAAGCCGGCCTTCGCCTGGGCGAGGTCGGGGTGGACCTGGAGGGAGAGGGGGGCGCCGGCGGCGAGGACCTTCAGGAGGAACGGCAGGGCGGGGCCGAACTTCGCGACGGCGGCGGACCCGAGTTCGCCCTCCGGGTCGGCGGCGATGACGGCCGACAGGGTGGTCTCGCCGGCTCCGCGGTCGAGGCGGGAGGGGGCGCCCGGGTGGGCGCCCATCCACATCTCGGCCTGGGGTTCACCGGTGGGCTCGACCCCGAGGAGGGCCGGGATCGCGGTGGTGGAACCCCACACGTAGGGGCGGATCGTGTTCGTCAGGCGGTCCATCGTCGTCTTCCTGGAGCTGGTGCGGTGCGGGCACGGATGCGTGCCTCAGCTGTGTCCCCGGGCCGCCAGCGCCAGGTAGGCGGTGGCGAAGTCGGTGACGGCGAGGAGTTCGGCGAGCTGTTCCAGCTCCCCGCCCTCCTCCGGTTCGAGCTCGCTGACGGCCGTGTCGTGGCTGAGGGCGAGCTCGCGCGCGGCCGGTGCGGCGGAGAGTCCGCCCGTGGGCCGGTCGCGCAGCAGTACGACGCGGGCGCGCAGGGCCTGGGGCTCCTCGACGCGGTCGCGGAAGAAGTCGTCGGGGTCGGCCCCGGCGGCGAAGGCGCCGGAGAGCAGGACGCCGTGCGCGGGCAGGGCCTCGGGGAGGTCGGCGGCGAGCGCGGGGCGGCCGGCGAGTTCGGCGAGGGTCGCGGCGAAGCGGCGGCCGGCCGGACCGGCGCCGGTGCCCTCGCTCCAGATGAGGGGGAGCGAGTCGGCGAGTTCGGCGGCGAGGGTCTTGGCCGGGTTGGAGTAGGTGGCGATGGCCGGGCCGCAGCGTTCCGCGGTGCGGTCGAGGCGGTCGGCGACGAGCTGGAGGGTGTCCGGGGCGGCCGCGATCAGCCCGACCTTGTCGAGGAGCACCAGCAGCGGGGTGAGCAGGGCCCACAGGGCGCCGGGTCCGGCGGCGGCCGATTCGTCGTACTCCTGGTACGGGGCCTTGGCCATCGGTACGAGGAGTCCGTGGGCGCCGTCGACGGTCTCGCTGAGCGGGGAGCGCTCGGGGGCGACGGCGACGACGGTGCAGCCGCGCCGGTAGGCCTGTTCGGCGAGGACGCCGAGGCCGGGCTCGGTGCCGTCGGTGGTGGCGATGAGCAGCAGGTCCACGGGGCCCGCCCAGCCGGGCAGGGCCCAGCGCAGCGCCCCGGCGGCGTGCGCGACGCCGGTGGGGTGCAGGCGGGTCACCGGGGCGGAGGCTCCGGCGAGGGCGCCGAGGAGGTCGGCGACGCCTCTGGCGGCGGTGCCGGGGCCGGCGATGAGCACGGCGCGGGGTCGCCCGTCGGGGCGCAGGTCCGCGAGGCCGGCCTCGGTGGCGTGCCGGGCGGCGGTGCGCACTCTGGCCCCGGCCTCGGCGGCGCCGCGGAGCAGGCCGCGGCGGTCGGCACGGGCGAGATCGTCCGGTGCGTCGAGGAGTGACTCGTCGAGCATGGGGGCCTCCGGCGGTGTTGACGGATCCAGGCTGGTCGAGCGGGGCGGGGCCGGGTCAGGCGGGTCGGCGGGCCTCGTCGACGAGGAGGACCGGGATGCCGTCGCGGACCGGGTACGCGAGGCCGCAGTCCTGGCCGGTGCAGATCAGCTCGGGGCTGGTCTCGTCCGCCGAGTTGTCCTGGAAGGGGGCGTGGCAGGCGGGGCAGGCGAGGATGTCGAGCAGGCCGGCTTCGAGCGGCATGGGGCGGTGTCCCTTCGGGGGGTGCGGATTGGGCGAGGTCAGCGTACCGCCGAGTCACTGGGCGTGCGGCTCGGCGGTGGTTCGTGGGCCCGCCCGGGTCGGGGCCCCGCCCCGGGGTGGTCTGGTGCGCCACCCGCGGGGGGGCGGCGCCGCTGCGGGGTTCTCCCCCGGTTCGCGGCGCCCCACACTCCCCCGGCCACCGGTGCTCCCGGGCGGGGCCGGATCCGGCCCCGCCCGTGTTCGCGTCAGGCGCGGACCAGGGCCAGGACCTCGTCGCGGATCTTGTCGAGGGTGGCCGCGTCGCGGGCCTCGACGTTGAGGCGCAGGAGCGGCTCGGTGTTCGAGGGGCGGAGGTTGAACCACCAGTCGGCGGCGGAGACGGTGAGGCCGTCCAGCTCGTCGAAGGTGACGCCGTCCTGGCCGGCGTAGGCGGCCTTGACCTCGGCGGTGCGGGCGGCCTGGTCGGCGACGGTGGAGTTGATCTCGCCGGAGCCGACGTAGCGGTCGTAGGAGGAGACCAGCTCGGAGAGCGGGCCCTCCTGGCCGCCGAGGGCGGCGAGGACGTGGAGCGCGGCGAGCATGCCGGTGTCCGCGTTCCAGAAGTCCTTGAAGTAGTAGTGCGCGGAGTGCTCGCCGCCGAAGATCGCGCCGGAGGTGGCCATCTCGGCCTTGATGAAGGAGTGGCCCACGCGGGTGCGGACGGGGGTGCCGCCGTTCTCGCGGACGACCTCCGGGACCGACCAGGAGGTGATCAGGTTGTGGATGATCGTGCCGGTGCCGCCGTTGCGGGCCAGCTCGCGGGCGGCGACCAGGGCGGTGATGGCGGACGGGGAGACGCCCTCGCCGCGCTCGTCGACGACGAAGCAGCGGTCGGCGTCGCCGTCGAAGGCGAGGCCGAGGTCGGCGCCCTCGGCCTTCACGCGCTCCTGGAGGTCGACGATGTTCTTCGGGTCGAGGGGGTTGGCCTCGTGGTTGGGGAAGGTGCCGTCCAGCTCGAAGTACATCGGGACGAGGTCCAGCGGCAGGCCCGCGAAGACGGTGGGGACGGTGTGGCCGCCCATGCCGTTGCCCGCGTCGACGACGACCTTCAGCGGGCGGATCGAGGTGAGGTCCACGAGGGACTTCAGGTGCTCGGCGTAGCCGGGGAGGCTGTCCAGCTCCGTGACGGTGCCCGGGACGGTGCCGGCGGGGATCTCGGGGGCGCCCTCGTCGGTCCACTTCTCGGCGAGCTCGCGGATGGTGGCGAGGCCGGTGTCCTGGCCGACCGGGGCGGCGCCGGCGCGGCACATCTTGATGCCGTTGTACTGGGCCGGGTTGTGGGAGGCCGTGAACATGGCGCCGGGCAGGTCCAGCTTGCCCGAGGCGTAGTACAGCTGGTCGGTGGAGCACAGCCCGATGAGGGTGACGTCGACGCCGCGGGCGGCCGCGCCGCGGGCGAAGGCGGCCGACAGGCCGGGCGAGGAGGGCCGCATGTCGTGGCCGACGACGATCGCGCTCGCACCGGTGACCTGGACGAACGCCGCACCGAACAGTTCGGCCAGCGGCTCGTCCCACTCGTCCGGTACGACGCCGCGGACGTCGTACGCCTTGACGATGTTCGAAAGATCTGCGGCCACTGCCTGCCCTCCTGAGGTTTCCGTGCGGTGGGGCAAACCTACCTTGTACGGAGAGTGGCTTTTCAGACGATCTGGGTGTCAGGAGTCGGGCGAGCGGAGGACGCGCAGGTGTCCGCGGCGCGTCTCGCCGGGCGCCGGGCCGCTCCCCGCGGAGCCTCCCGCCTCGGCCGCGCGGTCGGGCGGACGGGCCGCCTCACGGACGGCGTTGGCCAAGGCTTCGAGGTCGTCGCCGGTGCGCGCGGAGGGGCCGGAGCCGTCCGACAGGCGGACGACTTCCCAGCCGCGCGGGGCGGTCAGGCGCTCGGAGTGCTCGGCGCACAGGTCATAGCAGTGGGGTTCGGCGTAGGTGGCGAGCGGACCGAGAACTGCGGTCGAGTCGGCGTAGACGTACGTCAGTGTGGCGACGGCAGGGCGGCCGCACGCGGTGCGCGAACAGCGACGTACAAGGCTCACGACGTTGGACGGTACCGCACTCTTGACCGGGCCGCGACGACTCGCCCCCCGGCCACTCCCCCGTGTCGTGTCCGCCGGGCGGTGACGAACAGGGGCACCGAGTCCGTAATGGTGCGCGATCTTGGCCGGATCGTTCGGGGCGTGACACCGGCGCGACACCAGGTCGTGACCGGATCGAGGCCGTGGGCCGCTGCCGCGCGGGAGCTACCCTGCCGGGGTGACGGACAGTTCGCTTCCTCCCCGCCCCGCATCCGACGCGCAGGCCCCGCAGGAGCCCCGGCCCCGGCGGCGCGACCGCCACGGCCGCGGGATGCGGGGGCCGCTGGCCCCGCCCCAGGTGCCGCTGTCGGCGAGCCGGGCGGAGCTGTTCGGCGACCTCGTACGGGACTCCGTGGAGCGGCTGGAGCGGCGCTGGCCGCAGCTGGACGAGGTGGAGTTCGTGATCGCGGACGTGCCCGGGCCGCCGGGCGGCCCGGACGGCGGCTGGAACGACGAGGCGGTGCCGCTGGGCGGGCTGGTGGAGGCCCGCGACGGGCGGCCGGCCCGGATCGTGGTGTTCCGGCGGCCGGTGGAGATCCGGGCGAAGTCCCGCGACGAGCGGGCGCTGCTGGTGCACGAGATCGTCGTGGAGCAGGTGGCGGAGCTGCTGGGGCTCTCGCCGGAGACCGTCGACCCCCGGTACGGACAGGACTGAGCCCGCCGGACCGGGGCCGGGCAGGGCCGGACCGGGGCCGGGCGCGGCCGGACCGGGGCCGGGCGCGGCCGGGCCGGGCCGGGCGCGCTCAGCGGACCAGGATCGACGGGTCCTCGACGGCGTGGGGGACGGAGACCCGGGAGCGGTCGTCCGCGAAGGTCTGGACGGTGAACATCGGGATCCCTTCCTGCGGCAGGGCCAGGGTGCGGGCCGCGTGGACGGGGCCGCCGGAAAGGGTCTCGACGGTCAGCGCGTACGGGCCCTTGCCGCCCGTGGGGGCCGGCGGCGGGGTCAGCGCGCGGGTGGTGCCCGCCTTGAGGGTGAGCTCCTGGACGGACGGGCGGCCGCCCTCGGTGCCCGGGGAGGCGGTGACGCGGACCTTGGCGTCGGCGCCGGCGGCGGTGAGCGTCAGGGTGGTGGCCTTGTCGTCGAGGCGGTCGTCGGCGACGGTGGCCCGCTCGCCGACCGGCGGGCTCGCCGGGATGAAGGCCACCTCCTGCTTGGCACCCGTGCCGCGGACCACCCGCAGCGCGGCCACCACCGGTACGGGCTTCTTCGGGTCGGCGGGGGCCAGGAACAGGGAGCCGGCCTCGCCGCGGGTGAGGTCGGCCAGGTCCAGGGAGGCCGTCATGCCGGCCTTGACGTGCAACTGCTCCTTGCCGGCCGGGCTGATGGAACCGTTCGGGCCGGACAGCTTCAGGTTCAGGTCGGCGTCGTCCTCGCCCGGGGCGAACGCGACCAGCCGCACCGAGGTCGCGTCGGCGGGGATGCCGGGCAGGACCAGGGAGCCCGCCGGGCCGTCCGAGGCGGGCAGCCAGTCGGAGCCGACCCCGTCCTCGGCGATCTGCGTGGAGGCGCCGACCCGGCCGGAACGGGTCGTCACGTGCGCGGTGACGTCCGGGAGCTGGGCGTCGGCGGCGAGGGTGGCCAGCCACACCTTGGTGGTGGAGTGGGGCTTCACCTCGGTGACCAGGTCCGGGGTGCCCGGCTTGGGCTTGAGCAGGCCGTCGGGGCCGTACAGCTTGATGTCCACCTCGGCGACGGTGTCGTCGGGATTGGTGAGGTGGACGTAGTCCTGGCGGCCCTTGGCGGTGCTGACGCCGGGGAACCAGAAGTCGGTGCCCGGCGCGGTGCAGGCGAGCCCGAGCAGGCCGCGCGCCTGGCCGACCGCGACCTTGGTGGTCTGCTGAGCGGTCCAGCCGGGGGCGAGGGCGCCCTGGGCGGTGCCCGTCAGCGCGGGCGCCTCGGCGCCGGAGACGGTGGCCGCGACCGGCTTGCCGGGCTCCTTGGGTTCCAGGACGGCCTTGCCCTCCGTACTGGCCAGCCTGGCCGCGCCCTTGCCCGCGGCCAGGCCGGGGGTGACCGGGGTGAGGGAGGTGTAGGTGGTCTCCGCGATGTCCGAGGAACTGGGCGCCGGGCAGACGAGCACGGACCGCTCCACCGGCATGCGGGCGGCGGCCGCGCCGCGGGCACCGGCGGCCGGGGCCGCGGCGGGGGCGGTGAGGAAGGCCAGGCCGCAGGAGGCGGCGAGGGCCGCCGTCACGGCCGCGAGCGTCAGGGGGGCGCGCTGCTTCACGGCTGGGGGCTCCCGTCCGGACGCGGGTGGTGCTGTCCGTAGGTGTCGTACTGCTGGGGCTGTTGGGGCTGCTGGGTCTCGTACTCGTACGGGTAGGGCTGCTGTTGGTGCGGGAAGACGGGCTGCTGCCCGGGCTGGGCGTAGGTCCCGCCGTACTCCGGGTACTGCGGCGGCTGGGGGTAGGGGGCCGGGTGGGGCTGCTGCCCGCCGTGACCGGGCCCGTACCCGGGTTCGCGAGGGGCTTCGGAAGGTGCTTCGTACGCGGGTTCGTACGGGGCCTCGTACGGGGGTTCGTAGGCGTAGGGCTCCTGGTAGGCGTACGACTCCTCGCCGTACACCTGCTGGGCGGGGATCTGTGCGTACGGGTCGGCCACCGCTTGCGCCGCCGCCGGCTCGGGGCCGTCGGCGGACGCGCCCCGCCGGCGGGCGCGGCGGCCCTGGCCGCTCTCGCCGTCCACCGCGCCGGCGGCGGGGGCGGCCTCCTCGGGGAGGTCGTCGTCGAGGCGCGCGCGGCGGCCGGGCAGGGCCATCACCAGCAGGACCAGGGCGAGCAGGCCCTGCGCCCAGTGCCAGGCGTCGCGGGTGACGGAGTCCTGGTGGACGAGGTCGAGGCGGCCGCCGTCCCGGGGCAGTTCGAAGCCCTGCGCCCAGCCGTCGAGGGTGACGGGGGTGAGGGGGTGGCCGTCGAGGGTGGCCTTCCAGCCCGGGTCGGCGCGGTCGGCGAGGCGCAGGGTGCGGCCCTCCTCGCCGGCCGGGACCTTCGCATGGGCCTCGACGGGGCCGGCGTCGACGGCGATGGGGGCCTGGCCCCGCTTGGCGGGGACGATCGCGACGCGGGCGGGGAGCCGCTGGACCTCCCAGACGGCGGTGCCGTCGTCCTGGTGGTGCTGTTTGAGGCCGGGGGTGCCGTCGAGGACCTGTCGCAGGGCGGCGGGGCCGCCGGGCGGCATCATCACGTAGCGCACGGCGAAGGCGCCGAGCTGCTCGGACTGGTCGGCGCCGGAGCCGGAGACCAGGCTGGAGACGGCCTGGGTGAGACGGGGCTGGGCGCCGGCGTCGGCAAGGACCTCGGCGTCGCCGAGGCCGACGCCGCCGCCGCGGACCAGGGTGTAGGAGACGGTGGCGGGCGAGTCGCCGCCGAGGACGAGGGTGCGGGTGCGGTTGCTGTCGTCGGACTGGGCGGCGACGAACGCGGGCACCTGGACGGGGTCGTGACGGCGCAGCGGTCCGTCGGCGCCTGCGACCGTCCAGACGGCCGCGGCGAGCAGCGGGCCGGCGGCGGCGGCGAGGGCGATGAGGGCGGCCAGCGGCTGGCGCCAGCCGAAGCTGCGGGCGGCGACGCGTTCCTTGGCGCCGTCCGCGCCGAGCACGGCGGCGGCGATCAGCGCGAGCCCGTACAGGAGCGTGGCGGGGCCGGCCCAGCCGGTGCGGTTCAGCAGCACGGCGAGGAGCAGCCCGGCCAGGGCGGCGCTCCAGGCGGTGGCGACGGCCGGGCGGCGGTCGGCGCGGAGCAGGGCGGCGAGGGCGGCGAGCAGGGTGCCCGCGAGGAGGAGCCCACCGCCGGTGCCGGGGCCGCCGGGGTTGGCGGTGAGCAGGCCGAGGGGGGTGGCGGAGCCGCTGCCGTAGGGGAGTCCGGCCTCGTGCAGGAGGCGGCCGGGGCGGGCGAACAGGCCCAGGGACCAGGGGGCGAGGACGAGGACGGGTACGGCGAGGGTGGCGAGCAGCCTCGGGGCGTACGTCGTGAGGTGCGCGCGGCGCACCAGGAGCGCGGCGGTACCCAGGGCGGCGGCGAGCGGCCAGACGACCGGCGTGAAGGCGGTGGCCAGGGTCAGCAGCAGCGTGTAGGTCCAGGCCGCGCGCCAGGCGCCGGGGGTGTCGCGGTCGGCGAAGCCGAAGGCGGTGACGGCGGAGCGGGCCAGGAGGGGCAGGAGGATCGCGAGGACGGCCGTGCCCAGGCGGCCGCCGGCGAGGGCTCCGGTGACGGCGGGCAGGAAGGCGTAGGCGACGGCGGCCCAGGCGCGCAGCAGCCGGGACTCGACCAGCGGCCGGGAGGCGAAGTAGGCGGTGAGGCCGGCGAGCGGGACCGAGCAGACGAGCAGGAGGGTCAGCGCGGCCTTGGTGGAGCCGAACAGCAGGGCGGAGACGGCGGCCACGACCGCGAGGTAGGGGGGTGCTCCGGCGGTGGTGCCGGTGCCTGCGGGCTGCCAGTCGGTGGTGTAGCGGTGCCACAGGTCGAGGGCGCTCGCGGGGGCGGGCAGCAGGGCGCCGCCCATGAGGCTGCCGCCGCCGATCAGGGCGCGGCAGGCGGCGAGGGAGACGAGCAGGAGCAGGGCGAAGAGGACGGGGGCGGGCTTGCGGGCGATCCGCCTGAGCCGGGAGAACTGCTCGATCTCCAGGTAGTCGGCGTCGTCGCCGCCGGGTCCGGATTCGACGGCGCCGCCGTGGCGGCCGGTGGGGGCGCCTTCGGTGCCCTGGCCCGAGCCGAGGTAGGCGGCGAGCTGCTCGGCGTTCGCGCGCAGGGTGGCGCCGGGCGGGGGGAAGAGGGGGCGCAGCTCGGCGGCGGGGACGGCGGTACGGCGGCGGGATCTGCGGGCGGCGAGGATCCGGCCGGGGCGCAGCAGGGTGGCGAGCAGGCCGGTGAACTCGGCGGCGGCCTGGCCGGGGGCCTTGCCGATGAGGTAGCCGAGGGTGCGCAGGAGGGTGCCGAGGAGCAGGCGCAGCAGTACGTATGGCAGGGCGCGGCCGGGGGTGTTGGCCAGCAGGGTGTGGACGGCGCCGGCCTTGTCGACGCGGTGGGGGTCGACGGAGGAGCGGCCCGCGCAGTCGACGGTGCGGCGTTCGCGGGAGGCGGCTTCGGCGTGGCGCAGCACGGCGTCGGGGGCGACGAGGACGGTGTGGCCGGCGCTGTGGGCGCGCCAGCAGAGGTCGACGTCGTCGCGCATGAGGGGCAGGCGGCGGTCGAAGCCGCCGAGGGCGTCGTACACGTCGCGGCGCACGAGCATGCCCGCGGTGGAGACGGCGAGGACGGGGCGGACCTGGTCGTGCTGGCCCTGGTCCTGTTCGCGGCGGTCGAGGCCGGTCCAGCGGCGGCCGCTGCGGGCGATGGTGACGCCGGCTTCGAGGAGCTGCTTGGTGTCGTACCAGCCGCGGAGCTTGGGGCCGATGACGGCGGCTTCGGGGTTGCCGTCGGCGACGCGCAGGAGTTCGGTGAGGGCGTCGGGTTCGGGGGCGCTGTCGTCGTGGAGGAGCCAGAGCCACTGCACGGGTTCGCCGTGCGGGAGGTCGGGGAGGTCGTAGGTGTCGTCGCGCCAGGTGCGGCTGACGGGGTCCCAGCCGCTGGGGCGCTTGAGGTAGGGGAGGTCGTCGGGGGTGAGGGTGCCGGCGGCGCGGGCGGCCTCGTCGACGGCGGCGCCGAATCCGGTGCGGCGGGCGAGGTGCAGGACGTGCTCGTCGCCGAGGGCTTCGGCGAGGAGGCGGGCGGAGGCGTCGGAGCTGCCGGTGTCGGCGGCGACGTGGGCCTGCGCGGGGCGCTCCTGGGCGAGGAGTCCGGCGAGGGTCTGGGGCAGCCAGCGGGCTCCGTCGTGGGCGACGAGCACTGCGGTGACGACGTGCCGGGGGAACTCGGGGGTGGCGGCCGCCTGCTGGGAGACCGGCGAGTTGCTGTGCGGGGACATCGCGGTACGGGCCCTCCGGCCTGGGGATCCGGGGGTGGGATGCCCTCGGAGGCTGCTGGACAGCGCCCCACACTAACGGCTCGGAAGGGGCGGGTCCGCCTCCTGCGGGGAAGGCCCTGAACGCGACGGTCCGCCTCCTGCGGGGAAGGTGCGGGAGGCGGACCGTTTGCTCTGTCTGCTGGGGTGTGCGGCGCTCCGTGGAGCGCGGTTGACCGGGGTCGTCGTGGGGTGTGCGGCGGGTCAGACCGCTGCCTTCTTCAGGCGGCGGCGCTCTCTTTCGGAGAGTCCGCCCCAGATGCCGAATCGCTCGTCGTTGGCGAGGGCGTACTCAAGGCATTCGGAACGGACCTCGCAGGCGAGGCAGACCTTCTTGGCTTCGCGGGTGGAGCCGCCCTTCTCGGGAAAGAAGGATTCGGGGTCGGTCTGGGCGCACAGTGCGCGCTCCTGCCATCCGAGCTCCTCGTCCGCCTCCTCGACCAGCAGTTCCTGAAACAGCTCGGTCATGTGCGCCCCTCGCTCTGTCTGTGCGTCCCCGTGGTGTTGCCGTTACCGATCGCCGGGTAACGACACGAGTGAAATTACAAGTGTGTGGCTTCTGCCCAGTCAAGCCGAGATCTGCTATTGGGCCCCTTATTCACTCTGCGGAACCAAGCCTATGCAGAAAGTGTTCATATCGCCAAAAATCGTGACAGAAGCTACCGGGCTCCGGCGCGTGACGCCCTCCCCCCTGGGCGACGCGTCACTCCGTGGAGGGGTTGCAATCCGGCCGAAGATGCGGCGCGGATCACATTCCGGTCACGACTTGGCGTCGGCAGGTTTGAGAGCGGTACGCGCCGGTGCGCGTGGAGCGGCACATGCCCGGGCCGGGACTGCACAAACCTTTCTCCGCGCACAGTAACCGGATGAGGTGAAACTTTCCGGTCAAACCAGACATTGGGTTGACAGCGGGACCTCCGGCCCGGTCTCCTTGTCCTCATGTCAGCGCCCGCAGCCACCACCCGGACCCCCATTCGTGGGTTCCTGTGCGCTGCCCAGGTTCGCTGTTGCTGTTGCAGCTGTTGATGCCCCCGGAGCCCCGGCTCCCCTGAGCACCAGCCATCCCCCCACAGCAACCGCCCCGCACGACTGACACACGTCGAGGACACCCCCACGATGAACAGCGCCCCCGCTTCCACCGTCGCCGCCCCCGCCGTCACCGCTCCTGCCGCCCTTGCCCCTGCCGTCGCCGCCGCCGCCCGCGCCGAGGTTCCCGCGCCCGCCCGCGCCGACGCCCCCGCGCCCGTCGAGAGCGACCTGCAGATCGCCGGCGACATCCTGGCCGTCCAGCACCTCCTCCAGCCCGCCCGCGAACACCCGGTCACCGTCGCCGACTTCGTCGGCCTCGCCCGCTCCCTCGCCGAGGACCGCGCGAGCTGGGAGCACCTGGTCCAGTACGACGCCACCACCCGCTGGTACCACCGCCTGCGCATCGTCCCCCAAGCTCTCGACTCCGCTCGAGCAGGGGGCGCCCCCATCGGTTACGAGGTCTGGCTGCTGAGCTGGGTCCCCGGCCAGGGCAGCGGCCTCCACGACCACGGCGGCTCCTCCGGCGTCCTGACCGTCCTCGACGGCGAGCTCACCGAGCACACCCCGCGCGGCCGCCTCACCCACCGCGCCGGCGCCCAGCGCGTCTTCGCCCCCGGCTACGCCCACGAGGTCGTCAACGACACCCTCGAAGGAGCGGTCAGCCTGCACGTCTACTTCCCCGGCCTGACCGAGATGCCGATGCACCACTGCTCCCCGGCCCACGCGGAGCACGTACCCGCCTGACACACTTCGATGCATGCGCATTGTTGTTCTGGCCGGCGGTATCGGCGGCGCCCGTTTCCTCCGCGGACTGCTGTCGGCGGTCCCCGACGCGGAGATCACCGTCATCGGCAACACCGGTGACGACATTCACCTGTTCGGGCTGAAGGTGTGCCCCGACCTGGACACCGTGATGTACACCCTCGGCGGTGGCATCAACGAGGACCAGGGCTGGGGCCGCACCGACGAGTCCTTCACCGTCAAGGAAGAACTCGCGGCGTACGGGGTCGGACCCTCCTGGTTCGGCCTCGGCGACCGCGACTTCGCCACCCACATCGTCCGCACCCAGATGATCGACGCCGGCTACCCGCTCAGCGCCGTCACCGAGGCCCTGTGCGACCGCTGGCAGCCCGGCGTCCGCCTGCTGCCCATGTCCGACGACCGCGTCGAGACGCACGTCGCCGTCAACGACCCCGAGACCGGCGAGCGCCGCGTCATCCACTTCCAGGAGTACTGGGTCAAGCTGCGCGCCTCCCTCGACGCCGAGGCCGTCGTCCCCGTCGGCGCCGAGCAGGCCAAGCCCGCGCCCGGCGTCCTGGAGGCCATCGCGGCCGCCGACGTCATCCTCTTCCCGCCGTCCAACCCGGTCGTCTCCATCGGCACCATCCTAGCCGTACCCGGCATCCGCGAGGCCGTGGCCCAGGCCGCCGCCCCGGTCGTCGGCCTCTCCCCCATCGTCGGCGGATCACCCGTGCGCGGCATGGCCGACAAGGTCCTCGCGGCGGTCGGCGTCGAGTCCACCGCCTCGGCCGTCGCCCTGCACTACGGGGCCGGACTCCTCGACGGCTGGCTCGTGGACACCTCGGACGCCGACGCCGTCGAGACGGTCACCGCCGCCGGGATCGCCTGCCGGGCCGTGCCGCTGATGATGACCGACACGGCCGCCACCGCCGCCATGGCCCGCGCCGCACTGGAACTCGCCGAGCAGGCCCGGTGAACAGCCCGTCCTCCGGTCTCTCGTCCGGCCTGTCCTCCGGTCGCTCGTCGGGCGTCTCCTACGAGGTGCGGGCCCTCCCCGGGATCCCCGAGGTCCGGCCCGGCGACGACCTGGCCCGGCTGATCGCGGACGCGGCTCCCGGCCTGCGCGACGGAGACGTCCTGCTGGTCACCTCGAAGATCGTCTCGAAGGCGGAGGGGCGGATCGTACGGGCCGACTCCCGCGAGGAGGCCATAGACGCGGAGACCGTACGGGTCGTCGCGCGCCGGGGCACGCTGCGGATCGTCGAGAACCGGCAGGGGCTGGTCATGGCGGCGGCGGGCGTCGACGCCTCCAACACCGAACCCGGCACCGTGCTGCTGCTGCCCGAAGACCCCGACGCCTCGGCGGCGGCCATCCGTGACGGGCTTCGGACGCTGCTCGGCGCCGACGTGGGCGTGGTGGTCACCGACACCTTCGGCCGCCCCTGGCGCGCCGGGCTCACCGACGTCGCCATCGGCGCGGCCGGGGTACGGGTCCTGGACGACCTGCGCGGCGGCACCGACGCCCAGGGCAACCCGCTGAGCGCGACGATAGTGGCGACGGCGGACGAACTCGCCGCCGCCGGCGACCTGGTCAAGGGCAAGGCGGCCGGACTTCCGGTGGCCGTCGTCCGGGGACTGGGACACCTGGTGGGCGGCGCCTCCTCGGCCCGTGACCTGGTACGGGCCCCGGCCGACGACATGTTCCGGCTGGGCACGTCGGAGGCCGTACGGGAAGCCGTGACGCAGCGGCGTACCGTCCGCTCCTTCACCGACGAGCCGGTCGACCCGGGCGCGGTACGGCGCGCGGTCGCGGCGGCCCTGACGGCCCCGGCACCGCACCACACGACGCCGTGGCGGTTCGTGCTGCTGGAGTCGGCGGACGCACGGCGGGAGCTGCTGGACGCGATGCGGGACGCGTGGATCGCGGACCTGCGGCGCGACGGCAAGTCCGAGGAGTCCATCGCCAAGCGGGTCCGGCGCGGCGACGTGTTGCGCAACGCCCCCTTCCTGGTGGTGCCGTGCATGGTCATGGACGGCGCCCACGACTACGGGCACGCCCGGCGGGACGCGGCCGAGCGGGAGATGTTCGTCGTCGCGACGGGTGCGGGCGTCCAGAACTTCCTGGTCGCGCTGGCCGGGGAGCGGCTGGGATCGGCGTGGGTGTCCTCGACGATGTTCTGCCGGGACGTGGTGCGGAAGGTGCTGGGTCTGCCGGAGGACTGGGAGCCGATGGGCGCCGTCGCCGTGGGCCACCCGGCCGGGGCCCCGCCGGAGCGGGGGGCGCGGGCGGTGGAGGACTTCGTCGAGGTCCGGTAGTCCTGTTCTATTCCGTCCCGTCTGGTTCCGTCCCGTCTGGTTCCGTCCCGGCTAGTCCCGTCCCGTCTAGTCCCGTCCCGTCTGGTCCCGTCCCGTCTCAGAGGCGGCTGATGTCGCTCCGGTACATGCGGGGCGCGCGGCGGGGTGGGGTGTGGCCCGCCAGGAGGATCAGGCGGGCCGCGCGGTGGCGCTGGCCGGCGTACGGGGCGAGGAGCTCCAGCATCAGCGCGTCGTCGGCGTCACGGTTGCCCGTCAGGGCGTAGCCGATGATGCCGGGGAGGTGCAGGTCGCCCGTGGTGACGGCGTCCGGCGCGCCGTTGCTGCGCTGGAGGGTCTCGGCGGAGGTCCACGGCCCGATGCCCGGGACCGCCTCCAGCCGGGCCGCCGCCTGCGGCAGCTCCATCGCGGCGGCCTCCTCCAGCCGGGCCGCCACCCGGGCGGCCCGCACGATGGTGTCGGAGCGCTTCAGGTCCACCCCGGCACGGTGCCAGTCCCAGGAGGGGATCAGCGCCCAGGCCCGGGCCGAGGGCATCACGTAGAGCCCGCCGGGGCCGGGCGCGGGCTCGCCGTGCAGGCGCACCAGGCGGCGCCAGGAGCGGTAGGCCTCGTCGGAGGTGACCTTCTGCTCCAGGACGGTCGGGATCAGCGACTCCAGGACCAGTCCGGTGCGGGTGAGGCGCAGGCCGGGGCGGCGGCGGTGGCTGGCGTGCACGAGCCGGTGCCGGGGGACGAAGGCGCCGGGGTCGTCATCGGCCCCGAGCAGCGCGGGCAGCCCGTCCAGCACCCAGTCGGCCCCCGGCCCCCACGCCTCGGCGTCCACCCCGTCCGGGGTGGCGGCGACCCGGAGGGTGGCAGGGCCGGCCGGCGTCCGGGTGCCCCGCCAGACGGAGCCGTCGGGGGTGGTGCGGAAGGTCGGGTCACCGGGGCCACGGCGGAGGGGGCCGAGGACGAGGCCCAGGTCGAGGGGCCCGCCGGGCTTCCAGAGACGGCGCGTCCCCCCACCGGCGGCCGCCCCGCGCCCGGCGGGCACGGGCGTCCGCCCGGCCCGCAGGTCGGTACGGGTCGGGGGATCGAATCGGCCGGCCATGCTTCGAGGGTAGCGGCGGGGGCTGACAGGGCGGGGCGGGGCAGCCGTCGCCCCGGAACGGACGGCTGCGGCGGGGGCGGGCGCGCCATCCCCCCCTCGAGGGGTGGAGGCCGGGCGGCGCCTGCCCACCCGCCTCCCACGGGCGGTACCGGCGGCCCGGCGGGGCCCGGCGGGGCGGAGGCGTATGGCCGGGCGGCACCGGGGATGTCGGGACCTCACTCAGCGGTCTCAGAGAGGGGTTGGGGCTTTCCCGTCAGTCTCATCGTCCTTCCGCGTCGGGCCGGTCAGTCAAGAGCGCTCCTTCGTCGCGTCGCTACGCGATGTCGCTGCGCTCCACTCTTGACAGCCCGTCCCGCCACGGAAAAACGAAGACTGCCGGGAAACCCCCAAAGGAACGGGACGGACGTTCATTGGACATCCGGCGGACTCAGCGACCCTCCGGGGTCGTCGGGGGCCGCCTCGCCAAGCATCCGGGCCGACGAGTCAGTTCATCGGGGCCGCGATCCGCGACAGATCGCTACGCGCTCCTCCCGTCTCAGCGTCCGACGACCGCCTGGGGTCCCTGCCCGCACCAAAGGCCGACAGAATCGTCATCCGGGGCCGGTGGGCGCGACAGATCGCTACGCGCTCCTCTCGTCTTGGCGTCTGGCGGCCGTCTGGGGCCGCTGCCCGCAGGAAAGGACGACAGGATCGGCATGCGGGGCCGGTGGGCGCATCAAATCGCTACGCGCTCCTCCCGTCCCGGCGTCTGGCAGCCGTCTTGGGCTGATACCTGCACCAAATGACGAACGGACCGCCCTGCGGAGCACCCACGCGCAGTAGATCGCTACGCGCTGCCCAGATCCAGGCGTCCGACGGCCGTCTGGGGCTGGTCTGAAAGGAGTCGGCGTCCGTCGTGGCTGCGGACATGGGGGTTATTGCCGTCCAGTGCGTCCAAGAGGCGGACGGCATAGACCTCGGACATCCGGTCTTCGACCTCCTCCCTCGTGAGCCACCGCACTGCCGTGCTTTCACCGGAGAGGCGTTCCGTGCCACCGGAGGGCTTGCAGCGGAAGACCAGGGCGATCACCCCGGCCGTCATGTTCTTGTACACGCCGGTGAGCTGGCCCACCTCGACGTGGATGCCGGTTTCCTCCAGCACCTCCCGCCGCACCCCAGCCTCCGGGGTCTCTACCAGCTCCAAGACCCCGCCGGGCAGCTCCCAGGTGCCGTTGTCGGCTCGGCGAATCGCCAATAGCCGGCCGTCATCGCGCACCACCACCCCGGCAACCGACACGGAGTGGCAGGGCGTTGAGCCGTTCGGCGAGGCGCTGGCGGTCATGCCTCCTTCTGTTCGCTCAGGCGCTGGGCCTTGAGGACCGTGCGGGTGTCGTCGGGACCGTGCACGGTTCGGACCCGCAGCTCCTCGTCCCGCGCTTCGAGTGATCCGTCCACGGTGTCGTAATAGGTGTCCTGGTACACCTCGACCCGGCCGTCGGCCCGTTCACCCAGCCGCCGCAGGATCTCTTGCGGTGCGTGAACGCGCGCCTTCAACTCCGCTTCGATCACTGGCCCTCCCCTCTCACACCGTGCGTTCCGCACCCACGGCGATAGCCTCGAACATGCGCTGAAACCCCCTGAACAACGCCGTGCGGGGTCCGCATCACCTTGTAGGTGGCGGACTCATGTCCTTCCCAGCCCGCGTCGAAAGCCCCGACGAACATGGTGGAATCAGCACGGATCAACCGCCATGTCGGCAGCATGCCGTACCTGTACACCTCGATATCGCAGATCTCGGCAAGCTCACGCAGTCTGGCCTCGGCCAGCCGCACACCACTGGCGAGCGATTCCGCCGACTCGCCGATCTCGGCGGCACGCAACGCGACGGCCGGCGCCTCCGGGTCCAGCAGCAGCACCCGCACACGCAGGCCACCGTCCTGCCGGACGAGGTGAGGGCGCAACATCGAGTCCTTCAAGCCGACGAGGCCGAGGCCGCGCACAGCAAGAACATCCAACTCCTTGCGGACCGAACCTGTTCTACGACCAGCCCCAGACCGCTCGCAGGCGCGGAGACACAGCGTAGGGCTCCGGCCCTCGGCTACCGGATCGGTTGGCGAGCCATCCGCTGACCCCCGTCACACCAACCCACGACGACCGCCGACGCCGAGATGACCGGAGCGCGTAGCGATCTGGGGCGCCCCCGGTCCCGCTTGCCACTCTGTTCGTCATTTGCTGCGGGTACCAGCCCCAGGCGGTCGTCGGACGCCGAAAATAGAGAAGCGCGTAGCGATCTGGGGCGCCCACCGGTCCCGGATGACGGTCCTGTCGGCCTTCAGTGCGGGCAGCGGCCCCAGGCGGCTGGTAGACGCTGAGACGGGAGGAGCGCGTAGCGATCTGTCGCGGAGAGCGGCCCCGATGCACTGCCTCGTCGGCCCGGATGCTTGGCGAGGCGGCCCCCGACGACCCCGAAGGGTCGCTGATCCCGCGTATGTCCATCGATGGACCGTGCCGTCCTTTTGGGGGTTTCCCGGCAGTCTTCGTTTTTCCGTGGCGGGACGCCCTGTCAAGGGTCGCCGCAGGCGATCGCGAAGCGACGCGACCGAAGGGAGCGCCCTTGACAGGGTGGCCCGACGCGGAAGGACGATGAGACTGACGGGAAAGCCCCAACCCTTCTCTGAGACCGCCGAGTGAGGTCCCGGCCATCCCCGGTTCCGGTCAGTTGTCCCGTCGCCGCCCGGCGGGATGCCGCCCCCGCCCCACCCACCCGCACCCGGGAGGCGGGTGGGCAAACACCGCCCGGCCCCCGCCCCTCGAGGGGGAGATAGCGGGCCCGGCACTCGGGTGTGGCGGCCCCGGCAGGCGTGCCGCTACCGGCCCTGGAGCTTTGCCGACGCGGAGCGCGTCGGGGGGAGCTGGTTGTACAGGAGGCGGCCCGGGCATTCCGTGGCGAAGCCGTCGCGGTGGCCCGAGATGACGTTCAGCTTGACCTTGGTGCCCTTCTTGTACCGGTTCCCCCCGCCCGACGTCAGCGTGGTCTTGGCCCGGGGGTCCGCGCCGAACAGGCCGAGCTTCCATGCCGTGAGGCGGGCCACCGCGTCCACCGCCGCCTTCGGCGGGGCCGTGGAGGAGTAGGTGCCGATCACCGCGACGCCCATGCTGTCGGCGTTGAAGCCCATGGTGTGGGCGCCGAGGACCGCCTTGGTGACCCCGCCCGCCCGCCCCTCGTAGACCGTCCCGCACTTGTCGATGGCGAAGTTGTAGCCGAAGTCCCGCCAGCCCTCGCTGACCACGTGGTAGCGGTACAGGCTGCGCAGCACCGCCGGGGCGTCCTTGCAGGCGTAGTTGTTGCCGGAGGCGGTGTGGTGGACGAAGGCCGCCTTGACCGTGCTGGTGTAGACGAAGCCCGGTTCGCGCAGGGACTCGTCCGCGCCCCACCCCCGCCGGGTGACGATCCGCGGGCGGGGGCCGATGTAGGGGCGGGCGGCGGCGGTGAGTTCGCCGTCGCCGACGACGAGCGCGTCGGCGGTGGAGTCGGCCTTGTCGAGGGCGCTGATCTCCAGTGCGCCGAGCGGGGCGTGCGGGACGTTGGCGGAGGAGGATTCCGCCGCCTCCATGGTCATCTCGGGCACGGCGGGGACGTCGGGCTTGTCGTCGTCCGGGGGGACGGCGGGGGCCGACGACGGGGGCGCGCCGTTCTTGTCGTCCGGGGAGGCCTGCGGCTGCGCGGCCGAGCCCGGGTCGACGAGTTCGAGGCGCAGGCCCGACGGGAGGCGGGCGGGGCGGGCGGCCCCGCGGGTGGGGGTGGCGGCGGCGGCGTCCGCCTGGACGCGGACCTCCACGCCGTTCGACGGGCCGACCCACAGGGGGGCGGTGGCTCCGCGGAGGCGGCCGGTGCCGCGTTCGGCGGCGTCGGGGTCGGCGGCGTGTTCGCCGTTGTGGGTGTCGACGTCCTGCCAGTCGGACCAGGCGCCGGTGGCGACGGAGCGGGTGCGTACCTGGACCCGGCCGCCGAGTTCGGCGGCGGCGTCGTCCCAGACGACCCCGACGAGCGAGAACGTCTTGACGTCGCGCGGGGTCAGGCCCCGGGTCTCGGCCAGGTCCGGGGAGGCGCTCATGCCGGGGACGCCGGGGATCCGCGCGGTGGCGGAGGGTCCGAGGGGGGCGAGGGGCAGTGACTGGGTGGACCCCGGGGCGTCGGGGACCGCCTCGGCCCGGGCCGGAGTGGAGAGGGCGAGCGGCATCGCCAGTGCGGTGGCCGTCACGACACCGATCGAGGAAGCAAGGAATCCGCGCATGGAAGCGATGCTGGGCACAGCCACCACGAAGCGCCATCGGAGAACTGACGGCCCGTCCGGCGGCGCGCCGGGCGGGCCTCCCCTGGACGGGCGAGCGTCCGCCCCCGTACGGGGGAGGGGTCCGCGTACGCTGGGGCGGGTGAACGCCATTGACCGCACCCCTGCCGACCTGCTGCGATCCGCGCTCGCCGCCGATCCGGGCCGCCCTCTCGTCACCTTCTACGACGACGCCACGGGCGAGCGGGTCGAATTGTCCGTCGCCACCTTCGCCAATTGGGTGGCCAAGACCGCCAATCTGCTCCAGGGCGACCTGGGCGCCGAGCCGGGCGACCGGCTGGCGCTGCTGCTGCCCGCGCACTGGCAGAGCGCCGTGTGGCTGCTCGCCTGCGCCTCCGTCGGGGTGGTCGTGGAGATCGGCGGGGATCCCGCCGACGCCGACCTGGTGGTGAGCGGGCCCGACACGCTGGAGGAGGCCCGCGCCTGCTCCGGTGAGCGGGTCGCGCTGGCGCTGCGGCCGCTGGGCGGGCGGTTCCCGCAGCCGCCGGCCGGGTTCGCGGACTACGCGGTGGAGGTGCCGGGGCAGGGTGACCGGTTCGCACCGTTCGTCCCGGTGGACGCGGACGGGCCGGGGCTGGTGGTCGGCGGAGAGGAGCTGTCGTACGCGGCGCTGGTCGAGCGGGCCCGGGAGGACGCGGCGAAGCGCGGGCTGGGCGCGGGGGCCCGGGTGCTGTCGGGGCTGGGCTTCGACGGCTGGGAGGGGCTGTCGGCGGGTCTGTACGGGCCGCTGGCCGCGGGCGGCTCGGTGGTGCTGTGCCGCAACCTGGACCGGCTGGCGCCGGAGGCGCTGGCGCAGCGGGTGGAGAGCGAGCGGGTCACGCACACCGTGTGATCCGGCCCCGCGTGAACCGGCCCCGCGCGATCCGCCCTCCCTGGGATCCGGGGGCCGTGGGATCCGGGGGCCGTGGGATCCGGCGGCCTCGCGATCCGGCGGCCCCGAAAGGGCGTGCGGCGGCGATTTGTCACCCGCATGGGTCTAGACAGCCCCCCGCCCCCGGGCCGCCCGTCTCCCGTGGGGGGAGTATCGCTGCAGGCCGTGCTCACCCGTACGGCCCCTGGCCGGTGCGGCGGAGCCGTGGCCGGCGCGGCGAGGGGACGGTGCGCGAGTGAGGGACGGCGCGGGCATACCGGACGACGCTGGAACGGCCGCGGGCGCGGGCGCGGGAACGCCCCCGCGCGGCCGCCGGCGGCGCCGGCTGCTGCGCTGGATCGGGCTCGGCGCCGTCCTGCTGGTCCTCGCGGGGGCGGCGACGGGCTGGTGGCTGTACGCGAAGCTCGACGGGAACATCACGGAGGACACCTCCGCCACGGCCGAGCTGCGCCGCTACGAGCGCGAGCGGCCGGCGCACTTCGCGTCGGGGGCCCAGAACATCCTGCTGATCGGTTCGGACTCGCGCTCCGGGTCGGAGAACGCGGGCTACGGGCAGGACGGGGGCACGCAGCGTTCGGACACCACGATCCTGCTGCACCTGCCGGCCGACCGGCGCAGTGCGACGGCGGTGTCGATCCCGCGGGACCTGATGACGGAGGTGCCGGAGTGCCTGGGGACGGACGGCTCGCGCACCGGGGACCGGTTCGCGCAGTTCAACTGGGCCTTCCAGTGGGGCGGGGCCGCCTGCACGATCCGTACGGTCGAGAAGCTGACCGGGATCCGGATCGACCACCACATGGTGGTGGACTTCGGCGGGTTCAAGAAGATGGTCGACGCGGTCGGCGGTGTGGAGGTCTGCCTGAAGCGGCCGGTGGACGACACCGAGGCGCACCTGCGGCTGCCGGCGGGCCGGCAGGTGCTGGGCGGGGAGCAGGCGCTGGGGTTCGTCCGGGCCCGCTACAGCCTGGGCAACGGCAGTGACACCGAACGGATGGAGCGCCAGCAGCAGTTCCTCGGCTCGCTGTGGGAGAAGGTGAGCAGCAACGGGGTGCTGCTGAACCCGGCCAGGCTGTACCCGGTGCTGGACGCGGCGACCTCCTCGGTGACCACGGACCCGGGGCTGGCCTCGCTGCGGGGGCTGTATGAACTCGTACGGGGCGTACGGGGCATACCGGCCGACCAGGTCAAGTTCCTGACCGTGCCCCGTCGCCCCTATGCGGCCGACCCGAACCGGGACGAGCTGGTGGAGCCGGACGCGTCCCGGCTGTTCGAGCAGCTGCGGGCGGACCGGCCGGTGACGGTGACCGCGCCGGAGGCGTCGCCGAGCCCGGATCCGGAGCCGTCCGGGGCCGCGCGCGGTGATTCCGCGGAGGGCTCCGGCGAGGCCGCCGGTGACGGTTCGGGCGGGCCCTCGCCGACCGGAAGCGGAACCTCTTCGGCGCCCACACCCGCACCTACCTTCACTGGAACCACAGCAGGCACGGCCGACTGCCGGTAAAGCAATCCAAAAGCCGCCTGGCCAACCGCGCCGGATGAGCGCTTTGGCCCGTTATGGGGGGAGTGGATTTTGTCACCGGCATGGTTTGCGGCTGACCTGGCCGGATAAGGTGAGCGATCCGGTGCACCGGCTGTGAAGAGGCCGTGCACCAGCAGCCGGATCGTTGACCGCGCGCCTGGGGGGAGGCGCGTCGCGAAGCACCGACGGAGGATTCGAGCAACCGTGGATGCGCAAAGCCGTGGGCGGGCGGACGAGATCGACCCCGCTGACCAGTGGGTCCTCAATCCCCGCACTGGCAACTACGAACTGCAACTGGGCCGTTCCGCTGCGCAGCAGCGCCTGGTCTCCGCCCCCCGCAGAACCCGCAAATCCTCCGCGCCCACGGCTCCCGCGGCACCGGCCGCCCCCTCCCCCGCCGTCCCGGGGCCCCGCCGTGGCGAGGGCCCGCCCGGCGGGCGGCGCGGCGGCGGGCGCTCCCGCAAGGGGGGCGGCGCCCCCGACCGCCGCAAGCGGCTGCTCAAGGTCACCGGCGGCACCCTGGCGTTCCTGCTGGTCGGCGGCGGGGTCGGCTCCTACCTCTACTACGAGCACCTGAACGGCAACCTGAAGGTCATCGACACCGGCGGCGCGGGCGGCGGGTTCAAGAAGGACCAGCCGATCAACATCCTGGTCATCGGCACCGACAAGCGCAGCGGCAAGGGCAACGAGGGCTACGGGGACGCGGACAGCGTCGGCCACGCCGACACCACGATCCTCTTCCACGTCTCCAAGGACCGCAGCAACGCGACCGCGCTGTCCATCCCGCGCGACCTGATCACCGACATCCCGGCCTGCCCGACGAAGATCGACGGCGCGGTCAAGGAGATCCCCGGCACGCGGGCCACCCGCTTCAACAACAGCCTGGGCCAGGAGGGCCGCGACCCGGGCTGCACGATGCGCACGGTCAAACAGCTGACCGGCCTCGACGTCGACAACTTCATGATGGTCGACTTCAATGCGGTGAAGAGCCTGAGCACGGCCGTCGGCGGGGTGCCCGTCTGCGTGGCGAAGGACGTCAACGACCGCGATTCGAAGCTGAACCTGAAGGCGGGCGAGCACCGGCTGGAGGGCGAGCAGGCGCTGGCTTTCGTACGGACCCGGCACTCCTTCGGCAACGAGAGCGACCTGGACCGGATCAAGACCCAGCAGCAGTTCCTGGGTTCGATGATGCGCGAGATGAAGTCCAAGGAGACGCTGACCAGTCCGAAGAAGTTCTTCTCGCTGGCGGAGGCGGCGACGAAGTCGCTGACCGTGGACCAGGGGCTGGGCTCGATCGGCAAGCTCACCGCCCTCGCGGGCGAGTTGAAGGACATCAGCCCCAAGAACGTCACGTTCACGACGCTGCCGGTGGTCGACAACCCGAACGAGCCGGCGAACCGCAAGGCGACCGTGGTCGTGAACTCCGCGCAGGCGGACCCGCTCCTGCAGATGATCCGGGGGGACGTGTCCCTCACGGAGGTGGAGAAGAAGGAGCAGGCTGCCAAGAACGCGGCGGACGCCGACGCCAAGAGCAAGCAGGACGCGCTGCTCCAGGGCAACCGGGCCCCCGCCGGGGACGTCCGGGTGGACGTGTACAACGGCGGCGGCCCCCCGGGGGCGGCGTCCACCACCCTGACCTGGCTGCAGAACACCAAGGGCGTGTACAAGGCGGGCAACCACGGCAACGCCTCGGCGCGGCTGGCCGCCACGCAGCTGGAGTACGCCCCCAACCAGGCCGACCAGGCCAGGGCGCTGGCGGACATGATGGGCCTGCCCGCCTCCGCCCTGAAACCGGGTGCGGTGGACGCGGGGCCGAAGACCCCGATGAAGCTGACCCTGGGCTCCGACTTCAAGGAACCCGGCACACCGCTCGGCGCGGCGGCCCCGCAGCAGGCCCCGGAGGGGGTCCAGCGGGTCGAGGCGGACAAGGCGGTCTGCGCCAAGTGACCGGCCTCTCCGGAGGGCGCCGGGGGACGGCGCGGCGAAGCAGTACCGGGCGGCGATCGGGCCGCCCGCCGAAAGTCCACAGACCGCCGATGGGGCGGTAGCCGGCAGGACCGGCACAATACCGACCGGTAAAGATTCTTGAGGGGGGTACGCGTGATGCACAGCAGCGTGCGGGGGGAGGGGGCGCCCGACAAGGCCGCCGACGCCGACGGCATATCCGAAGGCGGCAAGAAGAAGGCGTCCGGCGCGGTGCCCCCACCCCGGGAGGGTTCGGGCGGCAGCGCCCAGCCCCCGGGCGGTGGCATCCCCGCCCGCCGGCGCCGCCGGCGGGTGCTGTTCTGGGTGGCGTCCGTCCTGGCGTTCCTGATCCTGGGAACCTCGGCGGCCGGGTACCTCTACTACAACCACCTCAACAACAACATCCGCAGCGGACAGCGCCTCAGCGGCGAGAGCAGCGTGGAGAAGACCCACGCCAACGCCAAGGGCCAGCGCCCGCTGAACATCCTGCTGATCGGC
Source organism: Streptomyces sp. 3211.6 (assembly GCF_003634815.1). Classification (NCBI taxonomy): domain Bacteria; kingdom Bacillati; phylum Actinomycetota; class Actinomycetes; order Kitasatosporales; family Streptomycetaceae; genus Streptomyces; species Streptomyces sp. 3211.6. The sequence continues at coordinate 3,324,659 of NZ_RBXC01000001.1, forward strand.
TCCGACAGCCGCAACAAGCCGGAGAACGTGGAACTCGGCGGCAGCCGCGACACCGTGGGCAACCCCCCGCTCGCGGACGTGCAGATGCTGCTGCACGTGTCGGCCGACCGCGAGAACGCCTCGGTCGTGAGCATCCCGCGCGACACCCGGGTCGACATACCCGAGTGCACGGACCCCAAGTCCGGCGAGAAGTTCAAGAAGACCAACGCGATGATCAACGAGTCGCTCGGCCGCGGCGGCCCCGGCTGCACCCTGGCCACCTGGGAGAAGCTGACCAACGTCTACATCGACCACTGGATGATGATCGACTTCTCCGGTGTCGTGAAGATGGCCGACGCGATCGGCGGCGTCCCGGTCTGCGTCAAGGACAACGTCTGGGACCGGCCGCTGCCCACCTCGAGCGGCGGCTCGGGCCTGAAGCTCCAGAAGGGCACGACCCGGGTCAAGGGCGAGCAGGCGCTCCAGTGGCTGCGCACCCGGCACGCGTTCAGCAGCGACCTGGGCCGGGCGCAGGCCCAGCACATGTACATGAACTCGATGATGCGCGAGCTCAAGAGCCAGAACGCCTTCACCGACGTCGGCCGGATCACGGACCTGGCGGAGGCGGGCACCAAGGCCCTGGAGGTCTCCGAGGAGATCGGCTCGGTCAAGAAGCTCTACAACCTGGCCATGCAGCTCAAGGACGTCCCGACCAACCGCATCACGATGACGACGATGCCGACGTTCCAGGACCCCCGGGACGAGGACCGGCTCATCGTGAACCAGCCGGACGCCGAGAAGCTGTGGACGATGCTCCGCAAGGACATCGCGTTCGACAAGAACGGAGCGCCGCAGGCCGCGCAGAGCCCGTCGGCCGCGCAGCCCTCTCCCGGTGCCCCTCAGCCCGCTCCGACCGGCTCGCAGCCCGCGGCGCCGGCCGGCCAGGTGCCCTCGAAGCTCCCGGGCACGGCCCCGGACAAGATCGCCGTGAACGTGGTCAACGGCACGGCCGCCGGCCAGCCGCTGGCGCCCCACCGGGCGAACGCGATCGCGGACGTCCTGGTCTCCAAGGGCTTCACCGGGGCCCGGGCGGACAGCGCGCTGATCCCGGAGAAGACCACCGTGGTGCGCTACCCGACGCCGGACCTGGCGGACGAGGCGAAGAACGTGGCGGCCTCCCTGGGCATCCCGGAGACGGCGGTGCAGCAGTCGGCCGACGTCTCGAAGATCACCCTGATCGTGGGCGCGGACTGGCGCGAGGGCAACGCCTTCCCGGCGCAGACCCCGCCGCCGGCCGGGTCGATCCCGGACACCGCCGACGCGATCAACGGCTCGGACACCGGAGCCTGCATGGACGTCTACAAGCCGTACCGCTGGTGAGCCGGCGGCTCCACTGAACGCGAAGGGGTGACCCGGTCCCGTACGGACCGGGTCACCCCTTCGCGTGTGCCGCGGGTCGCGCCCCTCAGACCTCGGCCGGGTCGCGGCGCACCGACGGGCGGCGGCTGGCGATGACCTTCCGCGCGAGCGAGCGCGGGCTGGTGAGGAAGCCGTAGCCCCAGGACATGTGCATCGTCGCGAGGGCCACGGGGATCTGCGCCCGGGCCTTCAGCGGCAGCCCCCTGCCCGCGGGGACGGACCCGGCGGTGATCGCCGCGAGGTAGCCGGCCGGGACGGCGAACGCCCACGGGGTGACGGCGACGCCCGCGACCACCCCGGCCGCGATCGCGCAGACGGCGGTCGGCGGGGCCAGGTAGCGCAGGTTGATGGAGCCGGCGTGGTAGCGGGACACGACGTGCCGCCAGCGGCCGTAGTCCTTGTACTGCTTGGCCAGGGCCCGCACGGAGGGCCGGGGCCGGTACTGGACCTTCAGCTCGGGCGAGAACCAGATCAGCCCGCCGGCCTCGCGGATGCGGAAGTTCAGCTCCCAGTCCTGGGCGCGGATGAACTCCTCGTTGTAGCCGCCCTGCTGTTCGAGCGCCTCGCGGCGGAAGACGCCGAGGTAGACGGTGTCGGCGGGGCCGGGTTCGCCGCCGGTGTGGAAGGCCGCGTTGCCGACGCCGATCTTCGAGGTCATCGCGGCGGCGACGGCGTCCTCCCAGGCGTTCTCCCCTTCGGCGTGCATGATGCCGCCGACGTTCTGCGCACCGGTCTCCTCCAGGAGGCGGACGGCGGTGGCGATGTAGTCCGGGGAGAGCATGCCGTGGCCGTCGACGCGGACGACGATCGGGTGGCGCGAGGCCTTGATCGCGGCGTTGAGGGCGGCGGGGGTCCGTCCGGTGGGGTTGGGGACGGTGTGGACGCGGGGGTCTTCGCGTACGAGTTCGGCGGCGATCTCGTCGGTGCGGTCCGTGGACGGCCCGAGCGCGATCACCACCTCCATCTCTCCGGCGTACTCCTGTCCGAGGATGTGCCGGACGGAGTCACGCAGATGGCGCTCCTCGTTGAGCACCGGCATGATCACCGAGACTGCGGGCTGCTGGGCGGGCATGTCGTCCTTCACGGTCGGGTATCGGTGTCACGTTACCGCGTACGGGGGAAACGGGTGCGCGGCGGACGAGCGGTACGGACAGACGCTGATCGTATGGGCCTACTGTTCCGATGAATCTGCCCGACGTACCGGGAGGTGTCCCCCGTGCCCCAGCCGCACCGTCCCCACCGGCCCGCCGGGCCGGCCCAGCCGCAGCGCGCACGGAAGGGCGGCGGCCGCGGCGGGACGGCCCGCGGCCGGCGCGACCGGCCCCGCTGGGGCGTACGGATCGCGGCCGGGTTCTCCCTGGTGGTCCTGGGCTCCGGGGCCGTCGGGCACGCCGTGATGACGGGCCTGGACACCGGTATCGAACGGGTGGACCCCTTCAAGGACATGAAGAACCGCCCCCAGGCCGGGCACGGGATGAACTTCCTGCTGGTCGGCACCGACGGCCGCGACAAGATCACCCCGGAGGAGAAGCGCGAGTACCGCCTCGGCGGGGAGCCCTGCCACTGCACCGACACGATCATGCTGGTGCACCTCTCCGCCGACCAGCAGCGGGCCAGCGTGGTCAGCCTCCCCCGCGACAGCTACGCCGAACTCCCCGCCCACCCGGACCCGGACACCGGCGCGCCCCACCGCCCCCACCCGGTGAAGCTCAACGCCGCCTACGCCGAGGGCGGGCCGAACCTGACCGTGCGGACCGTCGAGAGCATGACCCGGGTCAAGATCGACCACTACCTGGAGGTCGACTTCACCAGCTTCATGCGGACCGTCGACGCGATGGGCGGGGTCGAGATCTGCACCGCCAAGGCCCTCCACGACCAGAACACCGGCCTGCACCTGCTGCCCGGCACCCACCGCCTCACCGGCGGCCAGGCCCTCCAGTACGTCCGCTCCCGCCATGTCGACGGGGCCGCCGACCTGGGCCGCATGCAGCGCCAGCAGCGGTTCGTCGCCGCCCTGATCAAACAGGCCACCGGCGGCGGGGTGCTGCTCAACCCGGTGAAGTTCAAGGAGGTCAGCTCCACCCTGCTGGGCTCGGTGCGCGCCGACAAGGACTTCGGCTCCGAGCAGATGCTGGCGCTGGGGCAGGCCATGCGCGGTTTCACCCCCTCCTCGTCCGAGTTCGCCTCCGTCCCGATCGGGGACGCCTCGTACCCGGTCAAGGGCATCGGCTCGACCGTGAAGTGGGACGAGTCCAAGGCCGCCCAGCTCTTCGAGTCCCTGCGCGAGGACCGCCCCCTGGCCCCGGCCCGCCCCGGGCACCCCGCCGCCCGTCCCGCGCCCGCCGCGACGCCGGCGGCCGTCCCGGTGGACGTGCCCCCGCAGCAGGTCCGGGTCCAGGTGGAGAACGGCACCCGCATCGACGGGCTCGGCGGCCGGGTGGACTCCGCCCTGCGCGCCACCGGCTTCGACACCACCGGCACCCCCGGCAGCGGCGCGGGCCGCGGCGTGCGGCGCACGGTGATCTCGTACGACCCGCGCTGGGACCGCTCCGCCCGCACGGTGGCGGCGGCGCTGCCCGGCAGCGAGCTGCGCGCGGTGGCCGGGCAGGGCCGGACGGTGCTGGTCATCGCCGGTTCCGACTACACCAAGGTCGTCCCGGTACGGCCCGAGGACCCCTACCAGGGCGAGTTCGGCGTGGTCACGGGCGACCAGGTGGTCTGCGGGAAGTAGCCGCCCGCGCCGGGGCCGCTACTTCACCCGCTCCAGCAGGGAGACGTGCAGGCCGCGCACCTCTGTCGTCGAAGCGACCCGGTAGTGGTCCTTCAGCGCCTTCTTCGGCGCCGCGGGGAGCTTGTTGTACGGGTCGTGGTGGCCGTCGTCGGTGTCCCGGGTGACCAGCCAGATCCGCTTCGTGTCGCCCAGGCAGCGCTCGGGCTGCCTGCACTCCACGGGGAACAGGTCGTCGGACGCCACCGCCGAGCGCTCGGCGAAGACGTCGCGCGGCCGGACCCGGTCGGGCAGGTAGTACCCGATCTGGTAGTCGATCATGAACACCCGTTCCGCCTTGCCGCGCGGGGTCACGAGGCCGTCGCCGGCCCGGTAGCCCTTGGCGATCACCCGTGCCGCCGCGATGCCGTCGGAGGTCTCCTTCGCCTGCTCGGTGCGCAGCTGGCGCTGGTCGGGGGCGCCGAGCAGGACCAGCGCCGCCAGCCCGGCCGCACCGGCCGCCCGGGGCCGCAGCGCGGCCAGCCCGGCGGCGGCGAGGACCGCCCAGGCGGGGACGGTGAACAGCACGTAGCGGTCGATGAAGTACGAGGAGCTGCCCTGCGAGGCCACGAAGCAGGCGGCGATCGGCGCGGCCCCCAGCAGCATCAGCTCGACGGCGGGACGCCGGCCCCGCGGCCACGCGAGCGGCAGCAGTGCCAGCGCGGCGACGGCCAGGCCCACCAGCGGGGAGGTGAACAGGTTGTCCCAGAGGCCGGCGACGTCCCGAAGGTGCGGGGTCTCGATCCAGCTGATCTGCCGGCCGACCTGCCGCCGCCCCAGCAGCAGCAGCGGAACCACCGGCAGCAGCCCCACCCCGGCCGCCCCCACGAAGGACAGCGCGCTGCGGGTACGCCGGCCGTCCCGCCACCGCAGGGCCACGATCATCGCGTGCGGCAGCAGGACCAGCAGCGACACCATGTGCAGCAGCCCCGACACCGCGACCAGCGCGGAGTACCCGGCCCAGCGCCCCGCCGACGGCCGCTCCAGCGCCCGCAGCAGCAGCCACGTCGCGGCGGTCACGGTGAGCACCACGAAGGCGTACGACCGGGCTTCGGTGCCGTACCGGGTCACGACGGGCAGCAGCGCGAACAGCAGCCCCGCGAACACGGCCGTCCGGCGGTCGAAAAGGGCCCGGGCGATCAGCACCACCAGGGCGGCGGAACCGGCCATGGCCAGCGCCGAGGGCAGCCGGAGCATGGCGGCGGAGTCCCCGAAGACGGAGACCCAGTAGTGCAGCATCAGGTAGTAGAGGCCGGAGACGGCGTCGACGTGCCCCAGCATCCCGAACAGCTCGCCGGTGCTGCGGGAGGCGGCGTTCCAGCTGGCCAGCTCGTCACGCCACAGCTGCGGGGTCCCGGCCCGGAAGGTGGTCACCGCCAGGGTCAGCAGTGCCGCCCACAGCCAGTCGGGCCCGGGCGGCCGTCGCCGGCCCGCACGGGCGGGGGCGGCGGGCGCGGGGGCGGTCTGCGTGGCAGTCGGCATCAGGAAATCTCCGCGGCAGAGCCGGTCGTGGGTGCACGGCCGTCCCTCGCGCGGGAGCCGGACGTCGACGTATCAGCATACGGGGGCTTCGGATAAGGCTCCCGTATGCGCGGTCACCGTGGGTCAGTCCTCGTCCAGGCCCTCCGCGATGCGGCGCTCGCGCAGCTCCTTGATCGCCTGGCGGCGGGCGAGGCGGTGCGTGCGGCGGATCTGGGCCTCCTGGTAGCGGCGCTCGTCCTGCTCCGTCTCCGGGATCACCGGCGGGACCGTGCGGGGCTTGCCGTCGGAGTCCACCGCCGTGAAGACGAGGTAGGCGCTGCCGACCTGGGTGGCGGGGGTGGACTCGTTCCACCGCTCCGCCAGGACCCGTACGCCGATCTCCATCGAGGAGCGGCCGGTCCAGTTGACCTGCGCCCGGACGTGCACCAGGTCGCCGACGCGGACCGGGGCGAGGAAGGCCATCTCGTCCATGGAGGCGGTGACGGCGGCCCCGCCGGAGTGACGCCCGGCCACGGCGCCGGCCGCGTCGTCCACCAGCTTCATGATCACACCGCCGTGCACGGTGCCGAGGAGGTTGGTGTCGGCCGCGGTCATGATGTGGCTGAGGGTGGTCCGGGACGCCGAGATCGGCTTCCCCTCCGGTGCGTCCGGTATCTGTGTCATGCAGCCACCTTAAGTGCGTCTCCGAGGCATCAGGTGTGCAACAGCCCCGGTACGAAGACCCCACCGGGGTGTCCCGGGGCGCTCCCGGCCGGGCATCCTTGTGCGCATGAGTGACTGGGACGGCTTCGGCGGGGAGCGCGACGCGCGCGGCCGACGTGATGACGGGTACGGACGCGGCAGCGGGCAGGCGCAGCCGCAGGGGCCGCAGCGGATGCGCCACGTGCAGCGGCAGCCGCAGGCCCCGCAGCCTCCCCGGTCCCAGCCCCGTCCCGCCCAGGGCCCCGCCCGGCCCTCCGTTCCGCCGCAGGCCCCGCCGCCCGGCGCGCGGCCCGGCCCCGGCTACGGGGTGCCGCCGCAGCAGACGCAGGGTCCCGACGCGGCGTACGACAGCGGCTACAACACCGGCCAGGTCTACGGCCGCCCTTCGGGCCCCGGACGTCCCTCCGGTCCCTCCGGTCCCGGGCGTCCCGGCGGACCCGGCGGACCGGGCGGCCCCGGCGGTCCGGTGCGGCCGGCCGGTCCCGCGCCGGACTGGCGCAAGCGGATCAAGATCGGTTCGATCGCGATCGTCTCCGTACTCCTGGTGACCACGATCGGCACCTACTTCTGGGCCGACTCCAAGGTCCGCCGCGAGGTCGACCTGTCCAAGGTCATCGAGCGGCCGAAGGAAGGCGACTGCACGACCTACCTCATCGTGGGCTCCGACAGCCGCGAGGGCATGTCCGACGAGGAGAAGAAGAAGCTCCACACGGGCTCCGCCGAGGGCAAGCGCACCGACTCGATGATGATCCTGGCCAAGTGCTCCAGCGGGAACACCATGGTCTCGCTGCCGCGCGACTCCGACGTGGAGATCCCCTCGTTCGTCGGCTCGCAGTCGGGCAAGAAGTACGCCGGCACCGGCAAGCGGACCAAGCTCAACGCCGCGTACGCCGACGACGGCCCGGAGCTGCTGGTCCGGACGATCGAGTTCAACACCGGCCTGCGCATCGACCACTACGCCGAGATCGGCTTCGCCGGCTTCGCGAACATCGTCGACGCGCTCGGCGGCGTGGAGCTGAACATCGAACAGGGCTTCAAGGACGAGAAGTCCGGCGCCGACTTCAAGGCGGGCAAGCAGACCCTCAACGGCGAGCAGTCCCTGGCCTTCGTCCGCACCCGCTACGCCTTCGCCGAGTCGGACCTGCAACGGACGAAGAACCAGCAGAAGTTCCTGGCCGCGCTCGCCTCCCAGGCCGCCACCCCGGGCACCGTCCTCAACCCCTTCTCCCTCTACCCGGTGCTGGGCGCCGGCCTGGACACCCTCATCGTCGACAAGGACATGTCCCTGTGGGACATGGGCCAGATGTTCTTCGCCATGAAGGGCATCAACAGCGGTGAGGGCGTGTCGATGAACATGCCGATCTCCGGGCAGCGGGGCGGCAACCTCCTGTGGGACAAGCCGAAGGTCCAGCAGCTGGTCAAGGAGATCCAGAACGATCAGAAGGTCACCGTCAGGGGGCAGTGAGCCGGAAGCGAGGCCGGCAGTGAAATGAAGCACTCGTTCCGCGGAGCGCTGGACAGTCCGGTGAGTTCTTCGTAAGACTGGGCCGCCTTTTGCACGCCTGCTCTGGAGCGTAGATGTCTTTGCCAGCGGCCCCGCCCGAACTCGGCGACCTGAGGCGGGACGGAGCCCAAGCGACAGCCCTCGTGGAGCAGCGGCGCAACCCGGCCTCCGCCCCCAAGCCCCGGCTGCGGGTCCTGGACGGCCTGCGGATCGTGGCGGCCGTGGTGGTGCTCAGCGCCCACTACGTGCACCCCGTGATCTGGGGCAGCCGCGAGAACAAGGAGCTGTTCGGCCCGCTGGCCACGGTCTCGCGCTACGGCTGGCTCGGCGTCGAGCTGTTCTTCATGATCAGCGGCTTCGTCATCTGCATGTCCGCCTGGGGCCGGCCGCTGGGCAGCTACCTGCGCAGCCGTGTCGTACGGCTCGGTCCGGCGTACTGGTTCTGCGCCCTGGTGACCGGCACCGTCATGGTGCTCTACGCGCAGGCCTACGGTGGCAGCCATCCCACGCCCAGTCAGATCCTGACCAATCTGACGATGGTGCAGATGCCGCTGAACAACCCCTCGCTCGACCCCTCCTACTGGACGTTGTGGTCGGAGGCCCGGTTCTACCTGATCTTCGCGATCGTCGCCTGGAAGGGCCTGACGTACCGCCGGGTCATGAACTTCTGCTGGATCTGGACCGTCGTCTCGATCCTCGCGCCGACCTCCGGCCTGCCGGTGCTGGAGGCGGTGGCGAACCAGACCTACTCGCCGCTGTTCATCTCCGGCATCTGCTTCTACCTGATCCGCCGCGAGGGCGCCCGCGTCGGCGAGCCCTGGATCCTGCTGGCCCTGTCCTGGCTGCTGATGCAGCGCTACATGACCGACATCCACGGCTGGAACACCCGCGCCGGCGACAAGCTGTCCTGGGCCGTGTGCGTCGCCGTGGTCACCTTCTTCTACCTCGTGATGGCCGCGGTCGCGCTGGGCCTGCTGGACCGGATCAACTGGCGCTGGCTGTCGGTGGCGGGCGCGATGTCCTACCCCCTGTACCTGCTGCACCAGCAGGTGGGTGTGACGCTGATGGAGCACTGGGCGGGCGACGTCCACCCCTACGTGCTCATCCTGTCGATGACCGGCTCGATGCTGCTGGCGTCCTGGCTGGTCGTGCGGTTCGTGGAACGGCCCGGCTCGGCGGCGCTCAAGCGCATGCTGGAACGGCGCCCCGCCAGGGCCTGAGGGCCGCCGGGCACGCGGAAGGGGCACCCCCGAGGGGGTGCCCCTTCTGCATGTCCTCGTGGCGGATCAGCGCCCGGCGCGGGCGCGGAGCTTCCACGGCATCGCGATGGACTCCAGCTGCACGGCCAGGTTCATCTTCGACTCGCCGACGGTACGGTCCTCGAAGTGGATCGGGACCTCCATCACCTGGAAACCGCGGCGCAGCGCCTTGTACTTCATCTCCACCTGGAAGCTGTAGCCGGCGCTGCCGATCGACGCGAGGTCGATGGCCTTCAGCGCGCCCGCGCTCCACAGGTTGAACCCGCCCGTGATGTCACGGACACGGGTGCCCAGGATGGTGCTCGCGTACGCGTTGGCCCAGCGGGAGAGCAGCTTGCGGTGCGCGCCCCAGGCGTCGGACAGGGTGCCGCCCGGCACGTAGCGGGAGCCCACGACCAGGCCGGCGCCGGTGGAGCGGGCCACGCCCAGCATCTCGGCGATCTTGCCGGCCGGGTGGGAGCCGTCCGCGTCCATCTGGAGCACGTACTCGGCGCCCTCCTCGACGGCCTTGGCCATGCCGGCCGCGTAGGCGCGGCCGAGGCCGTCCTTCGCGGTGCGGTGCAGGACCGACATGCGCGGCTTGCCCTCCTCGGTGAGGTAGCCCTCCGCGAGCTCGTCGGCGATCTTGCCGGTGCCGTCGGGCGAGGAGTCGTCGACGATCAGCAGGCGCAGGCCCGGCTGGTCGAGACCCATCAGCAGTTCCACCATGCCCGGGAGGTTGCCCGCCTCGTTGTAGGTCGGCATGACCACGGTGAGGGGGGTGTGCGCCCAGGTGTCGGGGAGCTTGGTGGTGGCAACGTCGGTCTTGCGGGGAGTCTGCTGCTCGCCTATCACAGGGTTATGCCTCACTGAGTTGGTCACCGGTCGGAGGAGAAACGGACGGCTGCGTCGGGCAGTTCCGCCTCGCACCACACCCGCACCCCTGCGCGAAGTTCGTTGTCGGCCCCCACGACGGCACCGTCACCGATGACGGCACCGGTCACGACCGTGCGCGAACCCACCGAGGCGCCGGCGCCGATGAGGCTGGCGTTCACCACCGTGTCCGCGCCGAGGACCGCGCCGTCCAGCACGATGGAACCCTGGACGACAGCGCCCGATTCGATCCGGGCGCCGGCACCCACCACGGTACCGCCCGTCAGCTTCGCGCCTTCCGACACCTGGGCACCGGGCAGGACGAGGGCCTCGCCGCGGGGGCCGGGGACGGCCGGGGAGGAGACGACCCCGCGCACGAGGTCGGCGGAAGCCTGGACGAAGGACTCCGGCTTGCCGAGGTCCAGCCAGTAGGTGTCCTCGGTCACGCCGTGCAGCTTGGCACCGGAGGCGAGGAGGCCGGGGAAGGTCTCGCGCTCGACGGATACCGGCCGGCCGGCCGGAATGGAGTCGATCACGCTGCGGCGGAAGACGTAGCAGCCGGCGTTGATCTGGTCCGTGATGATCTCTTCGGGGGTCTCGGGCTTCTCGGTGAAGGCCAGCACCCGGCCGTCGGGGTCGGTCGGGACCAGGCCGAAGGCGCGGGGGTCCTCGACGCGCACGAGGTGGAGGGAGACGTCGGCGTCGGCCGCCCGGTGGGACTCGACCAGGCCGGCGATGTCGAGGCCGGTCAGGATGTCGCCGTTGAAGACGAGCACGGGCGAGTCCGGGCCACCGGTCAGGCGCTGGGCGGCGTTGCGGATGGCACCGCCGGTGCCGAGGGGCTCGTCCTCGACGACGTACTCGAGGCTGATGCCGAAGTCGGATCCGTCGCCGAAGTAGGGCTCGAAGACCTCGGCGAGGTAGCAGGTGGCCATCACGATGTGCGTGACACCGGCGGCAGCGGCCCTGGCGATCTGGTGGGCGAGGAACGGGACGCCCGCTGCCGGAACCATCGGCTTGGGGGTGTTCACCGTCACGGGGCGCAGACGCGTCCCCTGCCCGCCGACCAGCAGGATCGCTTCCGTCATTTTGTTCTCTCCCCAACCGGTTCAGGCGTACGAAGCTTCAAAGTTAGCCCATCCGGCACAGTGCGACGCCCGGCGGAGGCCCGCCCGGGCCGCCTCCGGCAACGTTCCGGTTACGGCCGGTTCCGCACGCTGCGGCCGCCGGCGCCCCGGCCTGTCCCCTCTATAGGGGCGGCCCGCGCCACCCCCGGGGGGAGACCCCCTGCTCAGCCCCGGAACCCCGCCCACCACATCCGTCCGCACCCCGCAACCCCGGCACCCGCCGGCCCGTGGCCCCCAGCACCGGCACCGCACCGCCCACCAGCACGGACACCTCGGCCGGACCGGCCCGCTGGATCGGAATCGTTACAAAGGAACCCTTCGCATCCACCGCCCCGACGCCGTCGGGCCCGCGGACGGCGCAAGCGCGACAAGGCCCTCGGCTGGGTGCCGGGGCCTTGTCGTGTGCGGGAGCGGGTCGGTCCGCGCGACGCCTTACGGCAGGTTGCGCGCCATGACGATGCGCTGGACCTGGTTCGTGCCCTCGTAGATCTGCGTGATCTTCGCGTCGCGCATCATGCGCTCGACCGGGTAGTCGCGGGTGTAGCCGTAGCCGCCGAGGAGCTGGACGGCGTCGGTGGTGACCTCCATCGCGACGTCCGAGGCGAAGCACTTGGCCGCGGCGCCGAAGAACGTCAGGTCGCTGTCGACGCGTTCGGACTTGGCCGCCGCGGCGTAGGTCAGCTGGCGGGCGGCCTCGATCTTCATGGCCATGTCCGCGAGCATGAACTGGACGCCCTGGAAGTCGCCGATCGGCTTGCCGAACTGCTTGCGCTCCTGGACGTAGCCCTTCGCGTAGTCCAGGGCGCCCTGGGCGATGCCGAGGGCCTGGGCGGCGATGGTGATGCGGGTGTGGTCGAGGGTCTTCATCGCCGTGGCGAAGCCGGTGCCCTCGGCGCCGATCATGCGGTCGGCGGGGATGCGCACGTTGTCGAGGTAGACCTCGCGCGTCGGGGAGCCCTTGATGCCGAGCTTCTTCTCCGGGGCGCCGAAGGAGACGCCCTCGTCCGACTTCTCGACGACGAAGGCCGAGATGCCCTTGGAGCGCTTCTCGGGGTCGGTGACGGCCATGACCGTGTAGTAGTCGGAGACGCCCGCGTTGGTGATCCAGCGCTTGACGCCGTTGAGCACCCAGAAGTCGCCGTCGCGGACCGCGCGGGTCTTCATGCCGGCCGCGTCGGAGCCCGCGTCGGGCTCGGAGAGGCAGTAGGAGAACATCGCGTCGCCCTTGGCCAGCGGGCCGAGGTACTTGGCCTTGAGCTCCTCGGAGCCGGAGAGGATCACCGGGAGGGAGCCGAGCTTGTTCACGGCCGGGATCAGGGAGGAGGAGGCGCAGACGCGGGCCACCTCCTCGATCACGATGACCGTGGCGAGGGCGTCGGCGCCGGCGCCGCCGTAGGTCTCGGGCACGTGGACGGCGTGCAGGTCGTTGGCGACGAGGGCGTCGAGGGCCTCCTGCGGGAAGCGGGCCTCCTCGTCGACCGCGGCCGCGAACGGGAGGATCTTCGCCTCGCAGAGCGCGCGGACGGACTCGCGGAGCATGTCGTGCTCCTCGGCCGGGCGGTACAGGTCGAAGTCGGCAGAACCCGCCAAGATCAGTCACTCCCCAGGATGACGCGCCGTAGGGCGCTGACAGCCGTGTGTCGCTGGCAGGCGCGCGGCGCGGGATGCTAACTACCGTTAAGTAACCCAAATTCTAGTTCCCGGCGCCCGTGCAGCGATATGCAGCGCGTACGTGAGCTGCGTGACAGCCGGGTACTCCTGGGAACGTCCCCCGGGACCGGCCCGACTATGCTCGGGGGCCGCAAACGGCCCCGCACCTCTGGAGCATCCATGGCCCCCCTCAAGATCACCGTGATCGGCACCGGCTACTTGGGCGCCACGCACGCCGCGGCCATGGCGGAGCTCGGCTTCGAGGTGCTGGGGCTGGACGTGGTGCCGGAGAAGATCGAGATGCTGGCCTCGGGCCGGGTCCCCATGTACGAGCCCGGGCTGGAGGAGCTGCTGGCCCGGCACGTGGCCGGGCTGCCGGGGGCCACCGGGCGGCTGCGCTTCACGCAGTCGTGGGAGGAGGTCGGGGAGTTCGGCGACGTGCACTTCGTGTGCGTGAACACCCCGCAGAAGCACGGCGAGTACGCGTGCGACATGTCGTACGTGGACTCGGCCGTGGAGTCGCTGGCCCCGCACCTGACGCGGTCCGCGCTGGTGGTGGGGAAGTCCACCGTGCCCGTGGGGTCGGCCGAGCGGCTCGCCGCGAAGCTCGCCGCGCTGGCCCCGGCGGGCGCGGACGTGGAGCTGGCGTGGAACCCGGAGTTCCTGCGCGAGGGCTTCGCCGTGCAGGACACCCTGCACCCCGACCGGATCGTGATCGGCGTGCGGGGGGAGCGCGGGGAGAAGCTGCTGCGGGAGGTGTACGCGACGCCCATGGCGGAGGGCACCCCGCTGGTGGTGACCGACTTCCCGACGGCCGAGCTGGTCAAGACCGCCGCCAACTCCTTCCTCGCCACGAAGATCTCCTTCATCAACGCCATGGCCGAGGTCTGCGAGGCCGCCGGCGGTGACGTCGTCAAGCTCGCCGAGGCCATCGGTTACGACGAGCGGATCGGCGCCAAGTTCCTGCGCGCCGGCATCGGCTTCGGCGGCGGCTGTCTGCCCAAGGACATCCGCGCCTTCATGGCCCGGGCCGGCGAGCTCGGCGCCGACCAGGCGCTGACCTTCCTCAGGGAGGTCGACTCCATCAACATGCGACGCCGCGGCCACATGGTCGAGCTGGCGCGCGAGGCGGTGGGCGGGTCCTTCCTGGGCAAGCGGGTGGCGGTGCTCGGCGCCACGTTCAAGCCGGACTCGGACGACGTGCGCGACTCCCCCGCGCTGAACGTCGCCGGGCAGATCCACCTCCAGGGCGGCCAGGTCACGGTCTACGACCCCAAGGGCATGGACAACGCCCGCCGGGTCTTCCCCACCCTCGGCTACGCGGACTCGGCGCTGGCCGCCGCCCGCGGCGCGGAGGTCGTGCTGCACCTGACCGAGTGGCGCGAGTTCCGCGAGCTCGACCCCGCCGAGCTGGGGTCCGTCGTCACGGACCGGCTGATCCTCGACGGGCGCAACGCCCTCGACCCGCTGCGCTGGCGGGGCGCCGGGTGGACCTACCGGGCCATGGGACGCCCGCAGGCATAAGGGGCTTCCGGGCCCCCCGCGGGCCGGCCGGGGCGTACTTCGGTACCCACTTTTGAAGGTTCTCAGTCAAAGAAGCGGAATGAACGACTGGGTAGACTCGGGGCCGATGACCACGACCAGCAGCCCCGCAGTCCAGCCCACGGCGCCCTCGAAGACGGCGCCCGCCACGCGTGACCGGCGGGGATCCTTCGAAGCGGCCATGCGAGGACGCGGCGCCCTGCTGGGCATCGCGGTCTTCTGGCTGGCCACCAGGGCGGCGATGCTCTGGACGCTCGTCCACGACGTCGGGCACTCCACCAACACCCGGGTGGAGGTCTCCGTGACCTACCACAACTGGTACAACGTCCTGGTCCACTGGACGATGCCGCACAACGACGTCATGTGGCAGTACCCGCCGGCGGCCGCGGCGGTCTTCCTCTCCCCGGACCTGCTGCCGTTCCTCACCTACTTCCAGGCCTTCGTCGCCCTGACGGTGCTCTGCGACGCCGTCATCCTGCTCGGCCTCCTGAGGGCGGCGCGGCGCGACGACGGCAGCATGGCCGGTGCGGTGATGTGGCTGGTGGCGCTGCCGCTGATGATGGCGACCCCGTTCGCCCGTTACGACATCCACGTCACCCTGTTCGCGGTCTTCGCGCTGCTCTGCATGCGCAACCGGCCGCGGCTCGGCGGGGTCGTCGCCGGTATCGGGGCGATGGTCAAGGTGTGGCCGCTGCTGACGCTGCTCGGCGTCCCCCGCGGCAAGTCCACGCGTGACGCGATCGTCGCGGCGGCGCTGTCCTGCGCGGCGCTGCTGGGCGTGTTCGCGCTGCTGTTCAAGGACACGCTCGGGTTCCTGGGCAACCAGGGCAACCGCGGTGTGCAGGTCGAGTCGCTGGGCGGTTCGGCGCTGATGGCGGCGAAGCTGGTGCACCTGTGGCCCGGCAAGACCAACTTCCAGTTCGGGGCGTTCGAGTACGTCGGCCCGTACGTGTCGAGCGTCGCGCGGGCCTCGGTGGGCCTGACGGTGATCGGATTCCTGCTGCTCCTGCTGTGGCGGGTGAAGGCCAACCGCTGGTCGAGCGCGACGCCCTTCGACGCCGCGCTCTGCGCGATCCTGGTCTTCACGGTCACCAGCCGCGTGATCAGCCCGCAGTACATGATCTGGCTGCTGGGTCTCGGGGCGGTCTGCCTGACCTCGAAGCACAGCACCCAGCGGCCGGTCGCCTGGCTGCTGGTCGCCACCACCGCGCTGACCACCCTGGTCTTCCCCGTCTTCTACGACGCGGAGGTCCTGACCACCAGCACGCTGGGCACGGTCCTGCTCTGCTCCCGCAATGCCCTGCTGCTGTTCGCGACGGTGTGGTCCGGCGTCCGGCTGTGGAAGGCGACCGTCCTGCCGAAGGCGGAGCTCTAGCCGGGGGTGCCCTTGTGCTGGGCGGCGCGGGCGGTGAACTCCGCCTCGCGCAGCACCCGCTGGGCGTTGCCCCAGGTGAGCAGGGCGAGGTCGGCTTCCGACCAGCCGCGTTCCAGTAGTTCCGCGATCAGCCGCGGGTAGCCCGAGGGGTCGGTGAGTCCGGCCGGCCTCGGGCTTCCCTGTTCGGAGCCGAAGGCGGCGCCGAGGCCGACGCCGTCGGGGCCCGCGAGGGCGCGTACGTGTTCGACGTGGTCGGCCACGGCGTGCAGGGAGTCGCCGGTGCGTTCGGAGTCGAAGGTGACCATGGCCAGGCCGCCGGCCGCGCGCAGGGCGAGGAGGACCTCGTCGGTGGCGTTGTCCGGGTGCGGGTTGAGGGAGGCGGCGCCGGTGTTCGAGATGATCGCGGGTGCCTTGGAGGCGGCCGCGAGCTGGCAGGCGGCGGCGGGCGGGCAGCCCGTCAGGTCGATCAGCATCGCGAGCCGGTTCGCCTCCTTGACCACCTCGTGGCCGAAGGCCGTCAGGCCCTCGTCGGCCCAGGGGGCCCCGGCGGGCGCGAGCAGGCGTACGCCGAGGGCGTGGAAGGCGCGCAGGGCGCCGAGGGAGCCGGTGAGGGTGCTGCCGGGGACGGGGCCGAGGAACGAGGCGATCTGGCCGCGGTTGCGGGCGTCGGCCATGTCGTCGGCGGTCAGGGCGAGGTACAGGGTGTCGGCGTAGCGGCGCATCAGGGCGCGTGCGGCGTCGATCTGTTCGAGGGTCTCGCACACGGCCTGGGCGCAGGAGTCCGCGCGGGGCGGGCCGGGGGGTACGAGGAGGGTCCAGAACTGGGCGCCCACGCCCCCGGCGCGCAGCCGGGGGATGTCGGTGTCGACCTCGGTGTCCGGGGTGTCGATGTCGTGGTACGGGCTCTGGCGCAGGGTCCAGACGAGGGTGTTGCAGCCGTCGGCCACGGGATGGACGGCGAGCAGCGCGGCCGCGCGGTCCAGTGATCCGCCCGCCGCCAGGGGGGCGGTGACGGGGACGTCTTCGGCTCCGACACCCACGGAGTGGGGTTCATCCTGCAGGTCGGCCATGGCATTCGCTCCGGTCTCGGCGGCAGCAGGGAGATATGGGGCCACCGTGACATGCGGGGTGAGGGTGGCGCCCGGCGAATGCGGCGTTCGGGTGTACGGCGGTACGGGACAGGGCCGGGGCCGGGGTGTACGGCGGTACGGGACAGGGGCGGGGCCGGGTGTTCCCGGTCCCGCCCCTGTGCGCGGTCTCCCCTGCGGGTGCGGCTAGAGCACCGCGTTGGAGGGGCCGCGGGTGGCCGAGAGGTCCCGGGCGACCGCTTCGGCGTCGCGCAGCGCCCGTACGGCGTTGGACCAGGTCAGCTTGGCCAGGTCGGCCCGGGACCAGCCGCGGTGCAGGAGCTCCGCGATCAGGTTCGGGTAGCCGGAGACGTCGTCGAGCCCGGCCGGGGTGAAGGCCGTGCCGTCGAAGTCGCCGCCGATGCCGATGTGGTCGACGCCGGCGACCTCGCGCATGTGGTCGAGGTGGTCGGCGACGGTGGCGGCGGTGGCCACGGGGCGGGGGCGGCCGGCTTCGAAGGCCCGGTGGAGGGCCATCGCCTCGGGGGTGGTGTCGAGGTGGTGGAAGCCGTGGGCGCGCAGGTTCTCGTCCGCGGCGAGGGTCCACTCGACGGCGGCCGGGAGGATGAACTTCGGCACGAAGGTGGCCATCGCGACGCCGCCGTTGGCGGGCAGCTGGGCCAGCACGTCGTCGGGGACGTTGCGCGGGTGGTCGCAGACCGCCCGGGCCGAGGAGTGCGAGAAGATCACCGGCGCGGCCGAGACGGCGAGCGCGTCGCGCATGGTGGTGTCGGCGACGTGCGAGAGGTCGACGAGCATGCCGATGCGGTTCATCTCGCGCACCACCTCGCGGCCGAAGTCCGCGAGGCCGCCGTGGCGGGGTGCGTCGGTCGCCGAGTCCGCCCAGTCGATGGTGTCGTTGTGGGTGAGCGTCATGTACCGCACGCCCAGCCGGTGCAGGGCGCGCAGGGTGGCGAGCGAGTTGTTGATGGAGTGGCCGCCCTCGGCACCCGTCAGCGAGGCGATCCGGCCGTCGGCGCGGGCCGCCTCCATGTCGTCCGCCGTCAGGGCCCGCACCAGGTCCCCGGGGTAACGGGCGATCAGCTGCCCGACGGCGTCGATCTGCTCCAGGGTGGCGCTGACGGCCTCGTCGCCCGCGAAGTCGGAGCGGACGTAGACCGACCAGAACTGCGCGCCGACCCCGCCGGCGCGCAGCCGGGGGATGTCGGTGTGCAGGTGGGCCGACTGGTCGCCGGCGATGTCGCGCCGGGCGAGGTCGTAGCGCACCTGCTCGCGCAGGGCCCAGGGCAGGTCGTTGTGGCCGTCGACGACCGGGTGCTCGGCGAGGAGCTCCCGGGCCCGCGCGAGCAGGTCCGCCGCGCTCACTTGCCGAACCCGAAGGATTCCGCGCCCGCCACCTTGGCGCGCAGCCGCTTGCCCTTCTCTGTGGCCTGGTCGTTGAGCTCCTGCTGGAACTCCCGCATCCGGCCGAGCAGCTCGGGGTCGTGCGCGGCGAGCATGCGCACGGCGAGCAGGCCGGCGTTGCGGGCGCCGGCGACGGAGACGGTGGCGACGGGAACCCCGGCGGGCATCTGGACGATCGACAGGAGCGAGTCCATGCCGTCGAGGTACTTCAGCGGGACCGGCACGCCGATGACGGGCAGCGGGGTGACGGAGGCGAGCATGCCGGGCAGGTGGGCTGCCCCGCCCGCACCGGCGATGATCGCCTTCAGGCCCCGCTCGGCGGCGTGCTCGCCGTAGGCGACCATCTCGCGCGGCATCCGGTGGGCGGAGACGACGTCGACCTCGTAGGGGATCTCGAACTCGTCCAGCGCCTGGGCGGCGGCCTCCATGACCGGCCAGTCGGAGTCCGAGCCCATGACGATGCCCACGACGGGGGAAGTGCTCATTCGGTGATCGTTCCTCTGAGGTAGCCGGCTGCGTGGCGTGCGCGTTCCAGCACATCGTCCAGGTCGTCGCCGTAGGTGTTGACGTGGCCGACCTTGCGGCCGTGTTTCACGTCCTTGCCGTACATGTGGATCTTCACCTGCGGGTCGTGGGCCATGCAGTGCAGGTACGCCGCGTACATGTCGGGGTAGTCCCCGCCGAGGACGTTCGCCATCACGGTCCAGCGGGCCCGGGGGCGCGGGTCGCCCAGGGGGAGGTCCAGGACCGCGCGGACGTGGTTGGCGAACTGGGAGGTGACCGCGCCGTCCTGGGTCCAGTGGCCGCTGTTGTGCGGGCGCATGGCCAGTTCGTTGACGAGGATGCGGCCGTCGGTGGTCTCGAACAGCTCCACGGCCAGGTGGCCGGTGACGTCGAGTTCCTTGGCGATGCGCAGGGCCAGGGCCTGGGCCTCGCCCGCGAGGGCTTCGGAGAGGTTGGGGGCGGGGGCGATCACCGTGTCGCACACGCCGTCGACCTGGATGGACTCGACGACGGGGTAGGCCACGGCCTGGCCGTGCGGGGAGCGGACGATGTTGGCCGCGAGTTCGCGGACGTAGTCCACCTTCTCCTCCGCGAGGACCGGGACGCCCGCCTTGAACGGGGCCTCCGCGTCCTCGGGCGTGCGGACGAACCACACGCCCTTGCCGTCGTACCCGCCGCGCACCGTCTTGAGGATGACGGGGAAGCCGCCGACCTCTTCCGCGAAGGCCGCCGCGTCCGCCGGATCGCTCACGATCCGGTGGCGGGGGCTGGGCGCGCCGATCTCGTCGAGCCTGGCGCGCATCACCCCCTTGTCCTGGGCGTGCACCAACGCGTCGGGCCCCGGCCGGACGGGGATGCCGTCCGACTCCAGGGCCCGGAGGTGCTCGGTGGGTACGTGCTCGTGATCGAAGGTGATCACGTCGCAGCCGCGCGCGAAGGCGCGCAACGTGTCCAGGTCGCGATAGTCGCCGATGACGACGTCGTTCACGACCAGGGCCGCCGAGTCCTGGGGGGTGTCACTGAGGATCTTGAATCTGATGCCGAGGGGGATGCCCGCCTCGTGGGTCATGCGGGCGAGCTGACCGCCGCCGACCATGCCGACTACCGGGAACGTCACGCCTCCAGGGTATCCGCCGGTATTCCGCCATACGGACGCAGGCCTGGCGCGGACTCGCCGGTGGGGCCCGGAGGCCTTGTGTGCGTTGCGTCGCACGGGGTGCCGAGGCGCGGCGGGCCCCCCGGGGCGACACTTAACATGGTGGGGTTGACGAGATCGGGTGACACGCCCGGCGGGCGCTGACGGCCCACCCCGCGGACCCTCCCGCGGCCCACCCGGGACTCACACGACGACTGACAGGGACTGAACCATCACATGAGCACCCCGAACGCAGTACCGCTGTCCGAGCGCTTCCGAGGCCTGGCCCGGGAGGTCGTCAAGTTCGGCGCGGTCGGCGGCGCGGGCGTCCTGGTGAACTTCGGCGTCTTCAACCTGCTGCGCGCCACCACGGACCTGCAGACGGTCCGCGCGAACGTGATAGCCATCGTGGTCGCCATCATCACGAACTACGTGGGGTTCCGCTACTTCACCTACCGTGACCGCGACCTGGGCAGCCGGCGCCGCGAGATGATCCTCTTCGTGCTGTTCAGCGTGATCGGCATGGTCATCGAGAGCGGCGTGCTCTACGTCGCCACGTACGGCTTCGGGCTGGACAGCTCGCTGCAGAACAACGTCTCCAAGTTCTTCGGCATGGCGGTGGCGACGGTCTTCCGGTTCTGGTCGTACCGGACGTGGGTCTTCAAGGCCCTGCCGACGGACGCTGCGCCCTCGCTGGTCGTCGAGCAGCGTGACGGGCAGGAGCCGGCGCCCGTGGCCCCCCGCACCCCGGAGCCGGCGGGCAACCAGGGCTGAGGCCTACCTGACCGTCCGCTCCGGCTCCGCGCGCGGGGGCGCGGTGCGGCTGAGGAAGAGCGCGAACACCGGCGGCTGACTCTGGAGGAGCTCCAGGCGGCCGCCGTCCGCTTCCGCGAGGTCCCGGGCGACGGCGAGGCCGATGCCGGTGGAGTTGCGGCCGCTGATGGCCCGCTCGAAGATCCGGTTGCCGAGGTCGGGCGGGACGCCGGGGCCCTCGTCGGTGACCTCGATGACGGCCTGGTTGCCGGTGACGCGGGTGCGCAGGGCGACGGTGCCGCCGCCGTGCATGAGTGCGTTCTCCACGAGGGTGGCCAGGACCTGGGAGACCGCGCCGGGGGTGCCGACGGCCCGCATGCCGGTCTTGCCGGAGCGGACGATGGCCCGGCCGGCGCTGCGGTAGGCCGGGCGCCACTCCTCCAGCTGCTGCTTGACGACCTCGTCGAGGTCGAAGGGGACGGCGGAGCCGGTGCGGGGGTCGCGCGAGTTCGTCAGCAGCCGCTCCACCACGTCCGTGAGCCGTTCCACCTGGGTGAGGGCGATGCTCGCCTCCTCGCGGACGGTCTCCAGGTCGTCCGTGACGGTGATCTCCTCCAGCCGCATCGACAGGGCCGTCAGCGGGGTGCGCAGCTGGTGGGAGGCGTCGGCGGCGAGGCGGCGTTCGGCGGTGAGCATCCGGCCGATGCGCTCCGCGCTGGCGTCGAGGACGTCGGCCACCCGGTCGAGCTCGGGGACCCCGTAGCGCTTGTGGCGGGGCCGGGGGTCGCCGGAGCCGAGGCGCTCGGCGGTCTCGGCGAGGTCGGTCAGCGGGGAGGCGAGCCGGTTGGCCTGGCGGACGGCGAGGAGCACGGCGGCGACGACGGCCAGCAGGGCGACGGCGCCGACCACGGCCAGGGTGCGCCCGACCTCGCGGGTGACGGTGGAGCGGGACTCCTCCACGACGACGACCTCGCCCTGTTCGCCGCGTGCGGTGCCCCGGATGACGTTGTCCTCGATGCGGTCGCCGACTTCGACCGTCGGCTGACCGGGGACGGAGATGCGGGCGTACGTGCCCATGTCCAGCTGTTCGGACAGCGAGCCGGGGTCCACCCGCCGGTGCTCCAGGGCGTCGGCCTCGACCACGCCCAGCAGGCGCAGCGCCTCGGAGCCGATGCGGTCCTGAGCGCTGCTGGTGATGGTCCGGGTCTCCACGATGACGAGGGAGACCCCGAACACGGCGATCACGACGAGGACCACGGCGAGGGTGGAGTTGATCAGACGGCGGCGCATGCCGTAGAGCATGCCCTAACGGACGAGCGCGCCCCGCCCCTCCGCGGGCCCCCCGGGTCAGCTCTTCTCGAAGCGGAAGCCGACTCCCCGGACGGTGGCGATGTAGCGGGGGTTGGCGGCGTCGTCGCCCAGCTTCTTGCGGAGCCAGGAGATGTGCATGTCGAGGGTCTTGGTGGAGGACCACCAGGTGGTGTCCCAGACCTCGCGCATCAGCTGGTCGCGGGTGACGACGCGGCCGGCGTCGCGGACCAGGACGCGCAGCAGGTCGAACTCCTTGGCGGTGAGCTGGAGCTCCTCCTCCCCCATCCAGGCGCGGTGGGACTCGACGTCGATGCGCACGCCGTGGGTGGCGGGGGCCTGGGCGGCGTCGTTGGCGCCGCGCCGCAGCAGGGCCCGTACGCGGGCCAGCAGCTCGGCGAGGCGGAAGGGCTTGGTCACGTAGTCGTCGGCGCCGGCGTCCAGGCCGACCACCGTGTCGACCTCGTCGGCCCGGGCGGTCAGGACCAGGATCGGGAAGCCGTGGCCCTCGGCCCGCAGCCGCCGGGCCACTTCCAGGCCGTCCATTCCGGGCAGTCCCAGGTCGAGGACGACGAGATCGACGCCGCCCTGCAGTCCGGCCTCCAGGGCGGTGGGGCCGTCCTCCCGGACCTCGACCTCGTAGCCCTCCCGGCGCAGGGCGCGGGCCAGGGGTTCCGAGATGGATGCGTCGTCCTCGGCGAGCAGTACACGCGTCATGTGGGTGATGGTAGTCCGCGGCGGGTCGAAGGAGGCGCCTGCCTGCGTACCCCTCTGGAACTGGGGTTATTGACTACTATCGGCCTTCGAACTTGACGTATCGGTTCCCGTCTTCCCTGTGATCCATATCTCAAGCCCTTCCATATGCATCGGCGCCCTGTCGTATGGTGGCGGAACGCCCGATGCACTATCGAGGGGACATCTGCGCTCAAATCCGAGCCAAGAACCTCAAATTCTGCTCTGGTCGGTCTCGTCCGGCCCAGATGACAGTGAATGACCTATGGGCCGGGCCCTGCGCGCGAGGATGCGCGGAGGGCGTGGATCCCGGTTACGGCTGCTCCGTCACCCCGTCACAGCGGGGAACGACACCCCAGGGCGTGGGGTAGGGGCATCCGTCGCCGGTGCCGGCCACCCCCCACCGGGCGCTGAACAGCTCACGAAGCCAAGCGTCCCGAGCAAGCAAGGATCGACCATGGCTTCCAGCCTGACGAAGGCCTCGCCGAGCGCAGCTCACGAGAAGACCTTCCTCGGCCACCCCGTTGGCCTGGCCACGCTGTTCATGACCGAGATGTGGGAGCGCTTCTCCTACTACGGCATGCGTGCGCTTCTCGTTCTGTACTTGGTCTCCGGCGGCGCTGACGCCGCGACCGGCAGCCAGGGCGGGGGTCTCGCCTTCACGGCCGCGACGGCCACGGCGATCTACTCGGTGTACGTCGCCATGGTCTACCTCATGGCCATGCCCGGCGGCTGGTTCGGTGACCGCGTCTGGGGCGCCCGCAAGACCGTCGCCATCGCCGGCGGCGTGATCATGGCGGGCCACGTCGCGCTGGCCGTCCCCGGCACGATCGCCTTCTTCGTGGGTCTGCTGCTGGTCGCGTTCGGCTCCGGTCTGCTGAAGGCCAACATCTCCACGATGGTGGGCCACCTCTACAAGGGCCTGGACGACTCGCGCCGCGACAGCGGTTTCACGATCTTCTACATCGGCATCAACGTGGGTGCCTTCGCGGCCCCGCTGGTGATCGGCACCATCGGCGAGACCGTCAGCTGGCACCTCGGCTTCCTGCTCGCCGCCATCGGCATGGGCGTGGGCCTGGCGGTCTACCTGCTCGCGGCCCGCACCCTGAACCCCGAGAGCAGCGTCGTCCCGAACCCGCTGACCCCGGCCGAGCGCAAGGCCGTGATCGTCAAGGTCCTCGCGGTCCTGGCCGTCGTCGCCGTCTTCTACACCGCGGTGGGCATGGCGGGCATGTTCACGATCAAGTGGGCGCTGTACCCGATCACCATCATCGGTCTGGTCATACCGGTCGCCGTCCTCGTGCGCATCAAGCGCGACAAGGACCTGTCGGCCGGCGAGCAGTCCAAGATGAGCGCCTACATCTGGTTCTTCGTGGCCGCCGCCGTGTTCTGGATGATCTACGACCAGGGCGGTTCGACCCTCTCGCTGTTCGGTGACAAGAACTCCCAGCGCAGCCTGCTCGGCTGGGAAGTCCCCACCGTCATCTTCCAGGCGCTGAACCCGCTCTTCGTGGTGGCGCTCGCCCCGGTCTTCGCCACCCTGTGGGTGGTCCTGGCCCGCCGGAACCGCGAGCCCAGCACCATCGTGAAGTTCTCGGGTGCCCTGGCCCTGGTCGGCGCCTCGTTCTTCATCTTCGCGCTGCCGCTGAACCAGACCGCGGGCAACGACACCAAGGTCACCATGTGGTGGCTGGTGCTGATCTTCCTGGTGCAGACCGTCGCCGAGCTCTGCCTGTCCCCGGTCGGCCTGTCGGTCACCACCAAGATGGCGCCGCAGAAGTACGCCTCCCAGATGATGGGCGTCTGGTTCCTCGCCGTCACCGCCGGTGACTGCGTGACCGGTCTGCTGGGTCTGGCCGACGTGAAGCTGAACGGCGTCGGTGTGATCCTCTTCCAGGCGGCCGCCGCCGTGGTCGCCGGTCTGGCGATCTACATGTACCGCAAGAAGGTCGACGCCCTGATGGGCGAGCTGAACTGACCCACCGCCCCGAGGGGTGACTGAAGGCCCGGCACACCGGATGGTGTGCCGGGCCTTCTTGTGTCCGCCGGGCGGGTTACCGCGTGCCGCGCAGGCGGCGCCAGGGGGTGAAGGTGAAGACCGCGCCGCCGAGGAGGATGACCGTGCCCGCGACCAGGGCCAGGGCCTTGATCCCGCCGTCGTCCTGGGCGCCGGTCTCGGCGAGGCCGCCGGAGGCGGCGGCCGAGGAGCCGCCGGCGGAGGGGCCTGCGGTGGTGGAGCCGGCGGTGGTGGAGCCGGAGCCTCCGGGCTGGGCCGTGGTGTCCAGCTCCAGGGAGACCCCGCTGGCGGTGGCCTTGCAGGGCACGTTGATCGGAGTGGAGCCCGGGGCCATCGTGACGTCGATGGTCAGCTGGTCGGGGGTGAGGGTCACCTTGCCTGACTTGCCGGGCTTGTAGGTGCCCGTCATGTCGGTCAGGCTCACGGGCGCCCCGTTGGGGATCGGCTCGGCGTTGGCCGGGCCGGTGACCTTGACGGTGCCGCTGTCGGCGCCGCCGAGCTTGATGTCCATCGAGGGCTTGAGGGCTCCGGCCGGGAGCTGCATGGGGCTGGCCATCGCTCCCTTGGCGGTCTTGACGGTGAGGGCGTAGTCGCCGCCGTTCTTCTTCGCGCTGATGGTCACGGGCGTTTTGATGCCGCCCGGCACCACGGCGCCGCAGTCGTAGGTGACGTCCACCGCCTTGCCCGGGAAGTCGGTCTGGCCGCCGGAGCCGCCGGTGGTGGAGCCGCCGGCCGTCGATCCGCCGGTGGTGGAGCCGCCGGTGGTGGAGCCCCCGGTGGTGGAACCTCCGCTGGTCGAGCCGCCCGTCGTCGAGCCGCCGGTGGTCGTCGAGCCGGTCGTGGAGCCGCCCGTGGTACTGCCGCCGGTCGTGCTTCCGCCCGTGGTGCCGCCGGTGGTCGTCGAGCCCGTCGTGCCGCCCGTGGTGCCTCCGGGGGCGGTCACATCCAGTTCCAGGGAGGGCTTGGGGTTGTTGCCGGGGGTGCAGGTGGTGGTGGTCCCCATGGCCTTGATGGTGAGGACCCCGGCGGTGAAGGTGACCTTGCCGCTCTTCTTCGGGGTGTACGTGCCCGACAGGTCACTGATCTTGATCGGGGTGTTGGCGGGGATGGGCTCGGCGTTGGCCGGGCCCGTGACCGGTACGGACGTCTTCTCCGCGCCGTCGACGACGATGACGGCGCTGGGCGTCATCGCCCCCGCGCCGAGCTGGATGGGGCTGGAGGAGACGCCCTTCTGGAAGGACATCGTCAGCTTGTAGCCGTCCCCCTCCTTCACCCCCTTGATGTCGATGGGCGACACCGCCGACTTGTCCCCGATCGGGGTCTTGCAGTCGTACTGGACGTCGATCACGGCTGCTTGGGCGGTGCTCGGCGCCAGCAGCACGCCCGCGCCGCCGAGCAGCAGTGCGGCCGCGGCCGCACCAGCCCTCCGTTGGGTCTTCACGAATGTCCCTTCGTCGTCGGACGGTTCTCAGACGGTGCGGATGTCTGTGGGGGCCCCGCCTCCCGCGGCTCCGGCGTGAACCACGGCAGGGGTGGCGGCGGGGGCCCGGCAACCCCCGCGGGCGGGACCTTCGGCAGGCGGGCAGTCACCGCCGCGGCGCCCTCCGGGGCCGGCCCCGAGCCACGGTGGCGGCCGGGCGCCCCGGGGCGGGGGCGGAAGCGGTCCACGACGGCCATGCCCAGCCGGAACAGCGCCGTCGGGATCACCACCAGCAGCAGGGCCCAGAACAGCAGCACCCCGTACGGCCGGTCCACGCCCCACGGCTGGGTGGCGAGGACGGTCTCCCCGTACTTGAGCGAGACGGTGTAGTCCCCGTGGGCGCCCGCCGGGAGCTCCACGTCCAGGCCCACCTCCGCCTTCCCGCCCGGCGGGATGGTGCCCTTCCAGCGGGCCTCCTCCCACTGCGGGGCGAACACCCCGTGCCCGGTGCCCAGCTGGAAGACCGGGTCCTTGACCGGCGCCGAGCCGAGGTTGCCGATCGTCGCGGTGAACCTCCGCGACGGCGGCGCCCCGAACCAGGTCAGCACCCCGTCCCCGCCCTTGAGGCGGGCGCCCGTGAGCATCGCGAGCCGGGCGGACCCCGACTCGGCGGGCAGGTCGGCCACCGGATGGCCGGTGATCTTCAGCGGGACGGCGACGGTCGACTGGTCGCCGTTGACCGAGGCCACGTTCACCACGCACGGGCAGGGCTTGGGCGGCTCCGCGACCGGCAGCCGGGCCGTGAAGCGGCCGTCGTCGGCGACCGAGACGGCCACCCCGTCGGCGTTGGCGCAGCTGTTGGTGCCGCCGATCATGTTCTGGCCGCAGACCAGCAGCATGACCAGGGTCCTGGCGGGCCAGCCGGTCCCGGTGGCGGTGAGCTCGGCGCCCTTGGCCGCCTCCTGCTGCGAGAGCGCCACCGCCGGCTTCCCCTCGGCGGCGGGGGTGGGGGCCGCGGGCAGGAGGGCCAGGGCGAGGGCGGCCAGTGCCGCCGCGGCGCGGGATACGGCGCTCGGGCCGGGCGTGCGGCTCACCTGGACGCTCCCGTCAGCTCGGGTTCGGATCGCGGTGCCGGGGCCCGCGGGCGCACGGGTTCCCGGGACGGCTCCCCGGCCGGCCCGCGCCGCCGGGCCCGTACGAGGAGCAGCGCGGCGCCGCCGAGCGCGACGAGACCGGCCCCGGCCCAGGCCGCGCTCCCCGGGGGCAGGAACCAGGCCGTGGCGGTGGCGGTGGCCGGGGCGGCGCCGGGGGCGGTGGCGGTGAGCCTCAGGGAGACCCGGTCGAGGGCGGGCGCGCCGGGCCAGGGCTCGGTCAGGGCGACGCGCTGCCCCGGCAGCAGCTCCACCGGCAGGGCGTGGCCGCTGCGGGGTCCGCCGCAGGCCCCGCCGAGGCCGCATGCGGCGTGCAGGGCGAGCGCGGGGGTGAGGGCGACGTTGCCCCGGTTGACCAGGGTGTAGGCGACGGTGGTGGCCGCGCCGTGGCCGCGTACGGAGACGTCCTCGACGGTGAGGGCGGCCAGGGCCGGGCCGCCGACGCGCAGGTCGACCCGTACGCCCGCCTCGTGGCCGCCCTCGGCGGCGACGACCGCGGCGGGGTGGTCGCCGGGCGGGGAGGCGGGCGGGACGGTGACGGTGAAGGGGACCAGCGCGCGGGTGTGCGGCGGGAGGGTGACGGTGGCGGCGGAGCCGAAGCTGATCCAGGACCCGGCTCCCCGGGAGGCGGCGGCCGGGCGGACGGCGAAGGCGCCGCCCGGGGTGTTGTAGGCGTCGGCCCCGCGCAGGGTGACGACCCGCTGCCGGTCGCCGGTGTTGGTGAGGGCGAGGCGGTCCTCCAGCACGGTGCCGGCGGGGCCCGCGAGGTAGAAGGAGGGGCGTCGGGCGGTGGCGGTGTCCCCGGAGGCCGGTTCGGCGGTCCAGCCGGGCTCGCCACCGTCGGCGGCCGCCGCTGGGGTCCCGTGGAGGGCGGCGGCGGCCAGCAGGAGCAGCGCGGCGAGGCGCCGCAGGGCGCGGGGCGTGAGGGTGCGGAGCACGGGCGGCCGCTCCGTTCAGGACGGGGTGCGCTGGGCCCGCGGGCCGCGCCGGGTCAGCCATAGCAGGCCGGCGGCGCCGGAGAGGGCCACGGTGGCGCCGAGGGTGCCGAACGCCAGGGCGGAGTCGGCGGGGCCGGTCTGCGGGAGGGTGCCTTCGGGGGCGGCGGCGCCCACGGCCGCCGTCACGTCCAGTTCCAGGGAGGGCTTGGGGCTGTTGCCGGGGGTGCAGGTGGTGGTGGTCCCCATGGCCTTGATGGTGAGGACCCCGGCGGTGAAGGTGACCTTGCCGCTCTTCTTCGGGGTGTACGTGCCCGACAGGTCACTGATCTTGATCGGGGTGTTGGCGGGCGCGGCCTCGGCGTTCGGGGCCCCGGAGACCGGTACCGAGGCCTGTTCGGCGCCGCCGGTCATGATGACGGCGCTGGGGTTCATGGCGCCCTTGCCGAGTTCGATGGGGCTGGAGGAGACGCCCTTCTGGAAGGACATCGTCAGCTTGTAGCCGTCCCCCTCCTTGACGGCCTTGATGTCGATGGGCGAGACCGCCGACTTGTCCCCGATCGGGGTCTTGCAGTCGTACTGGACGTCGACCACGTCGGCGTGGGCCGCGGGGGCGGCGAGCAGTACGGCGGATCCGGCCAGCGCGGAGGCCAGCGCGAGCGCGGTGGAACGTTTCCGGTCGGACACCTTGGTCTTCCCCTCGGGCCACGGGACGGGTTACTGACGCCATGTCAGATTGGTGGCTCAAGGTACGCCCGGGACCTTACGGAGGGAAGACAAAGGACGGCCCGGCGTGAACGGCCCGGTGGACCGCCCCGCCGGGCCGTGGCGTACGGGTCAGGCCGCGCGCACCCCGCGGTTCCAGACGGCCGAGACGAGCGGGACGCCCGGCCGGTAGGCGAGGTGGACGTGGCTGGGGGCGTCGAGGAGGGCCAGATCGGCGCGGGCGCCCGGGACCAGGCGGCCGATGTCCGTACGGCGCAGGGCGCGGGCCCCGCCGGCGGTGGCCGACCACAGGGCCTCGTCGGGGGTCATGCGCATGTCCCGGACGGCGAGGGCGATGCAGAACGGCATGGAACTCGTGTACGAGGAGCCGGGGTTGCAGTCCGTGGACAGGGCCACGGTGGCGCCCGCGTCGATCAGCCGGCGCGCGTCGGGCCACTGGGCGCGGGTGGAGAACTCGGCGCCGGGCAGGAGCGTGGCGACGGTGGTGGCGGACGCCTGGGCGAGGGCGTCCACGTCGGCGTCCGTGAGGTGCGTGCAGTGGTCGGCGGAGGCGGCCTCCAGCTCCACGGCGAGCTGCACGCCCGGGCCGTAGGTGAGCTGGTTGGCGTGGACGCGCGGGATCAGCCCGGCGGCGGCGCCGGCGGTGAGGATCGCGCGCGCCTGGTCGCCGTCGAAGGCGCCCTTCTCGCAGAAGACGTCCACCCAGCGGGCGTACGGGGCGCAGGCCGCGAGCATCTCGCCGGTGACGAGGTCGACGTAGCCGGCCGGGTCCTCGGCGTAGTCGGGGGAGACGATGTGCGCGCCGAGGTAGGTGACTTCGTCGGTGTGGGCGGAGGCGATGCGCAGGGCGCGGGCCTCGTCGGCGACGGTGAGGCCGTAGCCGGACTTGGTCTCGAAGGTGGTGGTGCCCTGGCGGAGGGCCTCGTCGAGGTGGCGGACGAGGTTGGCCTCCAGCTCGGCGTCGGTGGCGGCGCGGGTGGCGGCGACGGTGGTGCGGATGCCGCCGGCGGAGTAGGCGCGGCCGGACATACGGGCGTTGAACTCGGCGGTGCGGTCGCCGGCGAAGACGAGGTGGGAGTGGGAGTCGACGAAGCCGGGGATGACGGCGCGGCCCTTCGCGTCGAAGGACGCGTCGGCTGCGGGGGCCGCGGCGGCCTCGCCGACCCAGGCGATGGTGTCGCCGTCGATGACGAGGGCGGCGTTCTCGATCAGGCCGAGGGGGGTTCCGTCGCCGAGGGAGGAGTCGTTGGTGACGAGGCTGCCGATGTTGGTGATGGCGGTGGTGGTCATGGTTCCTCTCGGAAAGTTCGTTTCCCGGCGTCAGCCCCGGACGGCGGCGATCGCTTCGGACAGGGCCCCCGCCACGTCGCCGACCAGGGTGTGGACGCCGTCGCGGACCACGTGGCGGCCGCCCACCACCGTGTGGCGGACGTCGGCGGCCGAGGCCGCGAAGACCGCCGTCTCCGCACCGAGCCTCGGCAGCGGCCCGGCCGTGCGGACGGTGTCCAGCGCGAGGGTCGTGAAGTCCGCGAGGGCCCCGGCCTCCAGCCGGCCCGCGTCCGGGCGGCCCAGCGCGGCGTGGCCGTCGGCGGTGGCGGCCGCCAGCAGGGCGTTCGCCGTCCAGTGCCCGCGTGTGCGGCTGCGCAGGCGCTCGTTCAGCTCCATCGCCCGCGCCTCCTCCAGCAGGTCGATCACCGCGTGGCTGTCGCTGCCCAGGGACAGCGGGCTGCCCGCCCGCTGGAGCCGGCCGGCCGGGCCGATGCCGTCGGCGAGGTCGCGTTCGGTGGTCGGGCACATGCAGGTGCCGGTGGTGGTGCCGCCGAGCAGGGCGATGTCCTCGTCCGTCAGGTGCGTGTTGTGGACGCCGGTGGTGTGCGGGCCCAGCACGCCGTGGTCGGCGAGCAGCTGCGTCGGGGTGCGGCCGTGCGCCGCGAGGCAGGCGTCGTTCTCCGCCGTCTGCTCGGACAGGTGCACGTGCAGCGGGGCCCGGCGCTCCTGCGCCCACGCCGCGACGGTGGCCAGCTGGCCGGCCGGGACGGCCCGGACGGAGTGGACGGCCGCGCCGATCAGCGCGTGCTCGCGGGGCTTGAGGGCGGACACCCGTTCGGCCCAGGCCTCGGCGGTGCCGTCGGAGAAGCGCCGCTGGTGCGCGTTGGGGGCCTCGCCGAAGCCGGCGGCGAGGTAGGCGGTGTCGAGGAGGGTGATGCGGATGCCGGCCGCCGCGGCCGCCTCGATCAGGGCCTCCCCCATCGCGTTGGGGTCGGCGTACGGGGTGCCGCCGGGGGCGTGGTGGACGTAGTGGAACTCGCCGACGTTGGTGATGCCGGCCAGCGCCATCTCCGCGTACACGGCCCGGGCGAGGTCGAAGTAGCTCTCGGGGGTGAGGTTCTGGGCGACGCCGTACATGACCTCGCGCCAGGTCCAGAACGTCCCCGAGCCGACCTGGACGGTGGAGCGCAGCGCCCGGTGGAAGGCGTGGGAGTGCGCGTTGGCCAGGCCCGGGAGGGTGAGGCCGCGCAGCACCTCCGCCCCCGGGGGCGGGGCAGCCGCCCCGGTGCGCACCTCGGCGATGCGTCCGTCGGCCGTCACGCCGAGGGCAACGCCCGGCTCGACCAGGTCGCCGAGCCAGGCGTGCTCCAGCCAGTACGTCTTCTGCACGGTCGGCACGGGCCCCTTCAACTGCATGCGAGACCTTCCAGTACGTCGGCGAGGGCGAGGACTCCGGCCACGCAGTCGTCCTCGGCGGCGAACTCCCGCGGTGAGTGGGAGACACCGGTGGGGTTGCGCACGAACAGCATCGCGGTCGGGACGGCGGCGGAGAGGATTCCGGCGTCGTGTCCCGCCCCGGTGCCGAGGACGGGGACGGCCCCGCCCAGGATCCGGTTCAGCTCGTCGCGCAGGGCGTGCTCGAACTCGACCACCGGGGTGAAGGACTCCCGGACCACGGCGAGGTCGATGCCGTCGCGCTCGGCCTGCTCGCGGGCGGCCTTCTCGACGGCGGTGACGACCGTGTCGAGGGTGGCCTGGTCGGCGGCCCGGGAGTCGAGCCAGCCGCGCACGAGGGAGGGGATGGCGTTGACCCCGTTGGGTTCGACGGCGATCTTCCCGAAGGTGGCGACGGCCCCGGCGAGGGCGGCCTCCTGACGGGCGGCCAGGACGGTCGCCGCGTAGGTGAGCATCGGGTCGCGGCGGTCGGCCAGGCGGGTGGTGCCGGCGTGGTTGGCCTCGCCGTGGAAGTCGAAGCGCCAGCGGCCGTGCGGCCAGATCGCGGAGGCGATGCCGACCCGGTCGCCGGACAGGTCGAGGGCGCGGCCCTGTTCCACGTGCAGTTCGACGAAGGCGCCGATGCGGGCGAGGCGCTCGGGGTCGGCGCCGATGGCCTCGGGGTCGTGGCCGGCGCGCTCCATCGCCTGCGGGAGGGTGGTCCCGTCGGCGTCACGGAGCTCGTACGCCTTCTCCTTCGTCAGCTGCCCGGCGGAGAGCCGGGACCCGACGCAGGCGAGGCCGAAGCGGGCGCCCTCCTCGTCGCCGAAGTTGGTGATGGCGAGAGGGCGGGTGAAGGCCGCGCCACGGGCGCGGAGCTCGTCCAGGGCGGCGAAGGAGGACACCACGCCGAGGGGGCCGTCGAAGGCCCCGCCGTCGGGGACGGAGTCCAGGTGGGAGCCGGTGACCACGGCGTCGCCGGCCAGGGGGTCGCCGAGCCAGGCCCACTGGTTGCCGTTGCGGTCGACCTCGTAGGCGAGGCCGCGCGACTGGGCCTGGGCCCGGAACCAGTCCCGGCAGTCGGCGTCGGCCCCGGTCCAGGCGAAGCGGCGGTAGCCGCCGCTGTCGTCGTGGCGGCCGATGGGCGCCAGCTCGTCCCACATGGCGTGGAACGAAGAGGTGGTGGGCAGTCGTTCCGCTGGGGCGAGGGGGGCACCCCCTGCCCGAGCGGAGCCGAGAGCTTGGGGGAGGGTGGGCACCACCGGACCCGCACCCGGCGACGGCGCGTTCGCACCCACCGGGCCGGCCCCGCCTCCAGCGGAACGATTGCCCGCACTCATCAGGCGTCGCCCTCCCGCATCGGGACGCGGACGCCGCGCTCGTCGGCGACGGACTCGGCGATGTCGTAGCCGGCGTCGACGTGGCGGATCACGCCCATGCCCGGGTCGTTCGTGAGGACGCGGCGGATCTTCTCGCCGGCCAGCGGGGTGCCGTCGGCGACGGTGACCTGGCCCGCGTGGATGGAACGGCCCATGCCGACGCCGCCGCCGTGGTGCAGGGAGACCCAGGAGGCGCCGGAGGCCACGTTCACCATGGCGTTGAGCAGCGGCCAGTCGGCGATCGCGTCGGAGCCGTCGAGCATCGCCTCGGTCTCGCGGTACGGGGAGGCCACCGAGCCGCAGTCGAGGTGGTCGCGGCCGATGGCCAGCGGGGCGGCGAGCTCGCCGCTCGCGACCATGTCGTTGAAGCGCTCGCCGGCCTTGTCGCGCTCGCCGTAGCCGAGCCAGCAGATGCGGGCGGGCAGGCCCTGGAAGTGGACGCGCTCGCCGGCCATCTTGATCCAGCGGTGCAGGGACTCGTTCTCCGGGAAGAGTTCCAGGATCGCCTTGTCGGTCTTGGCGATGTCCGAGGCCTCGCCGGACAGGGCCGCCCAGCGGAAGGGGCCCTTGCCCTCGCAGAACAGCGGGCGGATGTAGGCGGGGACGAAGCCGGGGAAGGCGAAGGCGCGGTCGTAGCCGGCCAGCTGGGCCTCGCCGCGGATGGAGTTGCCGTAGTCGAAGACCTCGGCGCCGGCGTCCATGAAGCCGACCATGGCCTCGACGTGCTTGGCCATGGACTCGCGGGCGCGGGTGGTGAAGCCGGCCGGGTCCTTGGCGGCGGCGTCGGCCATGTCCTCGAAGGCGATGCCGACGGGCAGGTAGGCGAGCGGGTCGTGGGCGGAGGTCTGGTCCGTCACGATGTCGATCGGCGCGCCCTCGGCCAGCATCTGCGGGAGCAGCTCGGCGGCGTTGCCGAGGAGGCCGATGGAGAGCGGGCGGCGGGCGTCGCGGGCCTCGACGGCCAGCTGGAGGGCGTGGGCCAGGTTGTCGGCCTTCACGTCGAGGTAGCGGTGCTCGATGCGGCGCTCGATGGCGCGCGGGTCGACGTCGATGCAGATGGCGACGCCGTCGTTCATCGTCACGGCCAGCGGCTGGGCGCCGCCCATGCCGCCGAGGCCGGCGGTGAGGGTGATGGTGCCGGCCAGGGTGCCGCCGAACTTCTTCGCGGCCACGGCGGCGAAGGTCTCGTAGGTGCCCTGGAGGATGCCCTGGGTGCCGATGTAGATCCAGGAACCGGCGGTCATCTGGCCGTACATGGTCAGGCCGAGCTGCTCCAGGCGGCGGAACTCCTCCCAGTTGGCCCAGTCGCCGACCAGGTTGGAGTTGGCGAGCAGGACGCGCGGCGCCCACTCGTGGGTCTGCATCACGCCGACCGGGCGGCCGGACTGGACGAGCATGGTCTCGTCCTGCTTGAGGGTCTGCAGGGTGCGGACCATCGCGTCGAACGAGCGCCAGTCGCGCGCCGCCTTGCCGGTGCCGCCGTAGACGACGAGCTTGTCGGGGTGCTCCGCGACCTCGGGGTCGAGGTTGTTCTGCAGCATCCGGAGGGCGGCCTCCTGCTGCCATCCCAGGGTGCTGAGCTCGGTGCCTCGCGCGGCCCGTACGGGGCGGGGTCCTGACATGGCGGGTGCCTCCTCCGAATGTTGAGCAATCTATTCACATCCTGGCGCCTTGAATAGATCCAGTCAACAGCTGCGCACGGGTCCACGGGATGATGGGATGGCGAGCATGGACGCCTTAGGGGAAGCAGCGGGGCGGGGAGACGGCGCCGGGCGGGAGGGCGCCGGGCGGGACACCTCCGCCCGCGAGCACGCCGAGCGGGACAGCGCCGGACGGGAGGCCGCCGCCGCGCGGGGCGGCTCCGCGCGGGGCGGCTCCGCGCGGGCGGACGCCGGATCGCGGGAAGCGGCCCGGCACGGGAACGCCGCCGGAGACGGCGTCGCCGAGGGCCGCGCCGCCGCCGCGCGGGACACCGCCGCCCGGGACGCCGTCCGGCGGCGGGATCTGGCCGTGCGGGCCGCCGTGGAGCAGGGGCTGCTGGACTCCGGGCCACTCGTCTGCCTGCTCGACACCGCCGGGATCCGCGCCTCCGCCGCCGCCCTCGCCGAAGCCTTCGACGCCGTCACCGCCCCCGGGACACCCGTCCTGCACGCCTTCGCCGCCAAGGCCGCCCCGCTGGTCCCCGTCCTGCGGCTGCTCGCCGACTGCGGCCTGGGCTGCGAGGTGGCCAGCCCCGGCGAGCTGGCACTGGCCCGGGCCGCCGGGATCCCGGCCGGGCGGATCGTGCTGGACTCCCCCGCCAAGACCACCGGCGAGCTGCGCGAGGCCCTGGCCCTGGGGATCGCCGTCAACGCCGACAACCACCAGGAACTGGAACGGCTCGACGCCCTGATCGCGGCGGCCCCCACCCGTTCGCCCGTCGGCGTACGGGTCAACCCCCAGACCGGCGCCGGCGCCATCGACGCCCTCTCCACCGCCACCGCCACCTCGAAGTTCGGCATCGGCCTGCGCGACCCCGGCGCCCGCGAACGGCTCGTACGGGCCTGCCTGGACCGGCCCTGGATCACCCGTCTGCACGCCCACTCGGGCTCCCAGGGCCTGCCCCTGCCCCTGATCGCACGGGGCGTACGGGAGCTGCACGCGCTCGCGGAGGAGATCAACGAGGCCGCCGGAACCCGCCGGATCGACACCCTCGACATCGGCGGGGGCCTGCCGGTGAACTTCACCTCGGACGA
This sequence comes from Streptomyces sp. 3211.6, assembly GCF_003634815.1. Taxonomy (NCBI): domain Bacteria; kingdom Bacillati; phylum Actinomycetota; class Actinomycetes; order Kitasatosporales; family Streptomycetaceae; genus Streptomyces; species Streptomyces sp. 3211.6. Next base: position 3,360,307 of record NZ_RBXC01000001.1, read on the forward strand.
GCAGACCCCCACCTACGCGGAGTACGCAGCCGCCCTGCGCGAAGCCGTCCCCGCCCTGTTCGACGGCTCGTACGGGCTGGTCACGGAGTTCGGCCGGTCGCTGCTGGCCAAGCACGGCACGGTGCTCGCCCGCGTCGAGTACACCAAGTCCACCGGGGGCCGCCCCATCGCCCTCACCCACGCCGGGGTGCAGGTGGCCACCCGCACGGTCTACGCCCCGGCGGCCTGGCCCCTGCGGATCCTCCCCTACGACGCCAAGGGCACCCCGAAGACCGGCCCCGCCGTCGCCCAGGACATCGCGGGCCCCGCCTGCTTCGCCGGGGACCTCCTGGCCACCGCCCGCGAACTGCCCGAGCTGGCCCCCGGCGACCTGATCGCCGTACCCGACACCGGGGCGTACGCCTTCACCGCCCACTACGGCTACAACAGCCTGCCCCGCCCGGCCGTCCACGGCTTCACCGCCGACCCCTCCGGCACCGTCCGCTTCACCCTGGTCCGCCCGGCGCAGACGCCGACGGAACTGGTGGCGGAGGCGGGAGGGGCATACGGGGACGCCCTGCTGTAAGAGCGGCGGCGGGGGCGAGGGCGGCAGGACCCTCCGGCCGGGCCCGCGGCCCGGGTCGTCAGTCCACGAACAGCCCGCGCGCCGCGGCCCGGGCGTCGAAGGCCTCCAGTCGCGCCTGGGCGTCCGGCAGGGCGTCCGCCATGGCCTCCAGCAGCACCCGGCCCAGCAGCATCGGCGCGCACGCCGTGTCGAAGGCCAGCCCGGTGCCGACCGGCGCCGGGATCAGCAGGTCCGAGTAGCGGGCGACGGGCGCGAACGCCGAATCGGCCACCGTCACGGTGGTCAGCCCGGCCCCGCGCGCGTGCTCCAGGGCCTCCACCACCTCACGCGGGTGGCGGGGCAGCGCGAAGCACAGCAGCGCCGAGGCCCCGGCGCCGGCCGCCGCATCGATCCTGTCGGCGAGCATCGAGCCGCCCTCGTCGAGGATCCGCACGTCCGGATGCACCTTGGCGGCGAAGTACGCGAACCCGCGCGCCTGCGAGGACGCCGCGCGCAGCCCGAGCACCGGCAGCGGGGACGACCCGGCCAGCAGCCGGCCCGCCTCCTCCACCGGCGCCGGGTCCGCGAGCATCGTCGCCAGCCGCCGCAGGTTCTCGATCTCGCCCTCGACGGCCTGCTGGTACTCGTTGTACGACTCCTCGCGCGCGGCCCGCGGCGGCTCCGCCGGGGCCACCTCGCGCAGGTGCCGCCGCAGGGCGGGGTACCCGTCGAAGCCGAGGGCCACGGCGAACCGGGTCACCGACGGCTGGCTCACCCCGGCCAGCTCGGCGAGCTCCACGCTCGACAGGAAGGGCACCTCGGCCGCGCCGCGCACCATGCAGTGCGCGATCCGCCGCTGGGTCGGGGTCAGCCGGTGCCCCTCGAAGAGCTTCTGCAGCCGCGCGGCCGGGTTGTCGCTCATCGCGGGGCCCTCCGTCCGTCCGAGAAAAATATTCAGTCAGGGTGCACTCTGCATGCACTTATGCAGGACGGCAACCCGATGCCCACGATCCGGGCGCCCCCTGCACGGCCCGGGCCGCAGGCGGACCCTCACGCCGCCCAGCGCACCGGGGCCGGAGGCCCGGGGGTCTGGGGCGCAGCCCCGAGCCTTGAGCCCGGCCGGCGCTTCAGGCCGGGGGGTCTGGGGCGGAGCCCCGACTCTTGAGCCCCGCCGGCGTTCGAGGCGCGGGGGGCTGGGGGCGGAGTCCCCGGGAGCGGGGTGGGGGCGGAGCCCCTGGGGGTACCTCCCAGCGGTGGCCGGGGGAGGAACGGAGGAAGGGCGGGGCGGGGAGACGGCTCCGCCCAGCGGGACCCGGAGGGAGGGGCCGCCGTACCCCCGGGCCAGGCCCGGAGGGCGGGACGACGGCGGCCCCGCCGGGGACACGGGCCGGGTCAGGGCTGGCCGCGTCCTGAGGCGCCCCGCCCCTCCGGGAGCCGCTCCGGAGGCACGCTGACACCGCACATGGCGCCGACCGGACCACCCGGACCCCCGGACGGCCCCGCCGACAACACCACTGTGCCGGTGCCGTGTTAAGCGGGTGCTGCCGTCACGTGTCGGGACCGTACCGTTTGCGCCAAGGGCCGGGAACAGCCCCCGGCCCGGCACCGACGGCCACCGGCCCCGGCGGCGACGGCCCCGGCCTCCCCTGAGGACTACTTCGAGGTCTTCGCCAGGAACGCCAGCAGGTCCTGCCGGCTCACCACACCGGTCGGCTTGCCCTCGACCAGCACGATCGCCGCGTCGGCCTCACCGAGCACGGACATCAGCTCGGACACCGGCTCACCGGAACCCACCTGCGGCAGCGGCGCGCTCATGTGCTTCTCCAGCGGGTCGCCCAGCGAGGCCCGCTGCGCGAACAGCGCCGCCAGCAGCTCCTTCTCCACGACCGAGCCGATGACCTCGGCCGCCATCACGTCCGGGTGGCCCGCGCCCGGCTTGACGATCGGCATCTGCGAGACGCCGTACTCCCGCAGCACCTCGATCGCCTGACCGACCGTCTCCTCCGGGTGCATGTGGACGAGCGACGGGATGCCGCCCTCCTTGTCCGCGAGGACGGCGCCGATGCGCGCGGCCGGACCGGCCTCCTCCAGGAAGCCGTGACCGGCCATCCACTCGTCCGAGAAGATCTTGCTGAGGTAGCCGCGCCCGCTGTCCGGCAGCAGGACGACGACCACGTCGTCCGGCCCCAGACCCTCGGCGGCGCGCAGCGCGGCGACGACCGCCATGCCGCAGGAGCCGCCGACCAGCAGCCCCTCTTCCTTGGCGAGCCGGCGGGTCATCTGGAAGGAGTCCTTGTCGGACACCGCGATGATCTCGTCGGTCACGTTCGGGTCGTAGGCGGTGGGCCAGAAGTCCTCGCCGACACCCTCGACGAGGTACGGGCGGCCACTGCCGCCGGAGTAGACGGAGCCCTCCGGGTCGGCGCCGATGACCTTGACCTTCCCACCGGACACCTCCTTGAGGTAGTTGCCCGTGCCGGAGATCGTGCCGCCGGTGCCGACGCCCGCGACGAAGTGGGTGATCTTCCCCTCCGTCTGCTCCCACAGCTCCGGACCGGTGGTCTCGTAGTGCGAACGGGGGTTGTTCGGGTTGCTGTACTGGTCCGGCTTCCAGGCGCCCGGGGTCTCCCGGACCAGGCGGTCGGAAACGTTGTAGTACGAGTCCGGGTGCTCGGGGTCGACGGCGGTCGGGCAGACCACGACCTCGGCGCCGTACGCGCGCAGCACGTTGATCTTGTCGAGGGAGACCTTGTCAGGGCAGACGAAGATGCACTTGTAGCCCTTCTGCTGGGCCACGATCGCGAGTCCGACGCCCGTGTTGCCGCTGGTCGGCTCCACGATGGTGCCGCCCGGCTTGAGGGCACCGCTCTGCTCGGCGGCCTCGATCATCCGGACGGCGATCCGGTCCTTCACGGAACCGCCGGGATTGAAGTACTCGACCTTGGCAAGCACGGTGGCCTGCAGGCCTTCGGTCACGTGGTTGAGCTTCACCAGCGGGGTGTTGCCGACGAGGCTGATCATCGAGTCGTGGAATTGCACCATGTTCTCCAAGAAGGGGACTCCACGGGTTCTCCGGGAGGTCCGGCCAGAGTATGCGGAAAGGGATTGGCCGACCGGCAGTACGGGGCAGGAAGGTCAACACGACCGAGGAGGTGGCCTGAGAGGTGTCCAGAGCGAGAACGGCCCGCCGGATCGCGGCGGGGGCAGCGTACGGCGGGGGCGGGCTCGGGCTGGTCGGGGTGGCCGCGGTGGGGCTGGTGCTGGCGGAGGTGCAGTTCGCCAAGCGGACGGTGGGCACGGGCCTGCCGGACCCGCCGCGCGCGGACGGCCTGTACGGGAGCGAGTTCGGCGGGCCGGAGCTGAGCCCGGGGCCACTGCGGATGGCGATGCTGGGCGACTCGACGGCGGCCGGCCTGGGCGTACGGCGCGCCCGCCAGACGCCGGGGGCGCTGCTCGCCTCGGGGCTGGCGGCGGTGGCGGAGCGGCCGGTGGAGCTGCGGAACGTGGCGCTGTCGGGGGCGATGTCGGACGACCTGGACCGCCAGGTGTCACTGCTGCTGGACGGGGACGGACCGGCGCCGGACGTGTCCGTGGTGATCATCGGGGCGAACGACGTGACCCGGCGCATGCCGCTGACGCAGTCGGTGCGGCTGCTGACGGCCGCCGTACGGCGGCTGCGGCTGGCGGGGTCGGAGGTGGTGGTCGGCACCTGTCCCGACCTGGGCACGATCGAGCCGGTGTACCAGCCGCTGCGGTGGATGGCCCGGCGGGTGTCCCGCCAGCTGGCGGCCGCGCAGACCATCGGGGTGGTCGCGCTGGGCGCGCGGACGGTCTCGATGGGGGACATGCTGGGCCCGGAGTTCGCGGCGAACCCCCGGGAGATGTTCGGCCCGGACTCGTACCACCCCTCGGCGGAGGGCTACGCGACGGCGGCGATGGCCGTCCTGCCGACCCTGTGCGCGGCGCTGGGCGTGTGGCCGGAGTCGGACCGCCTGGACGTCTCCCGCAACGAGGACATGCTGCCGGTGGCCCAGGCCGCCTCGGCGGCGGCGGGCGAACCGGGCACGGAGGTCACGGCGGCCCGCGGCCCCTGGGCCATCCTCAAACACCGCCGCCGCCGACGCCTCCCCACGGAACCGGTCCCCGAACCGGCAACACCATCGGCCTCGTGAGCCTCGCGGGGGGCGGCGCGGGGGGCGCCTGGTCGCTGATGCCGCCGGATGTCCCATGAACGTCCGTCCCGTTCCTTTGGGGGTTTCCCGGCAGTCTTCGGCATTTCGCGGCGGGACGGTCTGTCAAGGGTCGCCGTAGACGATCGCGAAGCGACGCGACGAAGTAGAGCGCCCTTGACAGGGTGGCCCGACGCGGAAGGACGATGAGACTGAAGGGAAAGCCCCAACCCCTCCCTGAGACCGCCCGGCCGGGACCCCGGCCACCCCCACCCCCGGCCCGCCGGCATGTCCCGCCCCGCCCCGGCACCGCCGCCCCCGGCCCCTTGAGGGGGGCCGATGGCGGGCCGGAGCGACGGGCATCACATCACCGCCCCGGTGACCTCGACCGTACGGGGCGGTAACTTCGCTTGCGGTCCCGCAACGACGCACGCACACCCCTTGGAGTCCCGATGCCCGAAGCCGTCATCGTTTCCACCGCCCGCTCCCCCATCGGGCGCGCCGGCAAGGGGTCGCTGAAGGACGTCCGGCCGGACGACCTGACCGCCACGATCATCCAGGCCGCCCTCGCCAAGGTCCCCGAGCTGGACCCGCGCCAGATCGACGACCTGATGCTGGGCTGCGGTCTGCCCGGCGGGGAGCAGGGCCACAACCTGGCCCGTATCGTCGCCGTGCAGATGGGCATGGACTACCTGCCCGGCACCACGATCACCCGTTACTGCTCCTCCTCCCTGCAGACCTCCCGCATGGCGCTGCACGCCATCAAGGCCGGCGAGGGCGACGTCTTCATCTCCGCCGGTGTCGAGACGGTGTCCCGGTTCGTCAACGGCTCCTCCGACGGCATGCCCGGGACGCACAACCCGCTGTTCGCCGATGCCGAGGCCCGCACGGTCGCCGTCGCGCAGAGCGAGGGCAGCGACTGGCACGACCCGCGCGAGGACGGCCTGGTCCCGGACGCCTACATCGCCATGGGCCAGACCGCCGAGAACCTGGCCCGCCTCAAGGGCGTGACCCGCCGGGACATGGACGAGTTCGGCGTGCGCTCGCAGAACCTCGCCGAGGAGGCCATCAAGAACGGCTTCTGGGCCCGCGAGATCATCCCGGTCACCACCCCCGACGGCACGGTCGTCAGCAAGGACGACGGCCCGCGCGCCGGGGTCACCCTGGAGGGCGTGGAGGGCCTCAAGCCCGTCTTCCGTCCCGACGGCCTGGTCACGGCCGGCAACTGCTGCCCGCTGAACGACGGCGCCGCCGCGCTCGTCATCATGAGCGACACCAAGGCGCGGGAGCTGGGCCTGACCCCGCTGGCCCGGATCGTGTCCACGGGCGTGACCGCCCTGTCGCCCGAGATCATGGGCCTGGGTCCGGTCGAGGCGTCGAAGCAGGCGCTGAAGCGGGCCGGGCTGACGGTCGGCGACATCGACCTGTTCGAGATCAACGAGGCCTTCGCCGCGCAGGTCATCCCGTCCTACCGGGACCTGGAGATCCCCCTGGAGAAGCTGAACGTCAACGGCGGGGCCATCGCCGTCGGCCACCCGTTCGGGATGACCGGTGCCCGGATCACCGGCACCCTGATCAACAGCCTCCAGTTCCACGACAAGCAGTTCGGTCTGGAGACCATGTGCGTCGGCGGCGGCCAGGGCATGGCGATGGTGATCGAGCGCCTCAGCTGAGACGCGGGCCACAGCGCACAGAGTGAGGGGTCCGGTACCGCTCCAGCCGGGCCCCCAGCTCCCGCAAGGGATCCTCTAGATCCATACGGTGTACTGACATCAGGTCTAATCCCGTCGCGGCCGACCTGTGACCGAATCTCCCCCAGGATGTGACCTTTGTCCTGGGGGATCGGTATTTGCCCAGGTCAGACGCCATCCCCCTAGGGCCTCCAGGACGAAAGACCTGTCCATTTCATGACGTAATGCACTGCACGCCATTCCCAGCACAGGACAAGCTGATGTAGGAAGTCGGGGGATCGAACCAACCAGGAGTTAGTCAGTGAGCGCCATGTCTCTTGCCCTGCTGCTGACCACGGCCGCTGCCACGGCCGTGGGCGCTGCTGCGCTGCACGCCGTACACGGACTGCGCAAGCAGGTGTCGGCCCTTCGCGATGAGCTCGCCCTGCCGGCCAACGCCCGGGGCGCGAGCGTCCCGCACGCCCGCAGCGCCGTCGAGTCCCCCGCCGCCGAGATACGAGCCGCCGTGGCCGCCGCCCTCGCCGAGGAGCGCGAGCGCGAGCTGGCCGAGGCGCGGGCCTTCTGGGCCGCGCAGGAGGCGCGTGACGCCGCCGACGCCCCGTCCCTGCTGGGCGGGCTGCCGGGCCTGGGCGAGGAAGGCCCCGTCTTCCTGCCCCGGCAGGCGGACCTGGTCGGCCTGGAGCCGGTCCTGGGCGACGACCTCGCCGACGAGTACCCGGAGGACTCGGCCGAGCTGGCCGCGGCCCGCCGGCGCCACCCCTCCCACCCGGACTTCGTCCCGGTCCAGCCGCACCCCGGCGCCGACCACGAGCGCACGGTCAGCCGCCTGGAGGAGCTCGCGGAGGCCCGTACGGCCCTCGCGGACGTCCGTCCCGGCCCGCTGGGCACCCTCGACGTGTACGTCTTCACGGACGGCACCACCCTGTGCATGACCCCGGGCCACCGGGAGACCGCGGAGCGCCTCGCCGAGGCCCTGCGTTCGGGTACGGCCCCGGTCCTGCTGGGCGGCTCGGGCATCTCCGGCGCCTACGCGCTGACCTTCTCCTGCGGTGACACCGAGGACCCGGACAGCAACGTCTACATCCTCGCCGACCGCGTCATCGCATCGCTCTGACTTCCGCCCGCTCCACCAGCGCCACGGCCTCGTCCAGCAGTTCGGACGGGGCCTTCGCGCTGCCGGGGCCCGCGGCGCGCAGCGCCTCGGCCAGGTCCAGCCCGGCCACCGCCAGCTGGTCCCCGACGACGAAGACCCCCTCGTCGGGCATCACGCGCGCCGGAGCCGCCCCCGAGGGGTCCTCCAGCCGCTGCGCCCGCACGGCCAGCTCACGGGCCAGCTCCAGGGCCTCCGCGGCGGCGCCGCGCTGGAGCCGGCTCTGCGGGGCGGCCCGCAGCCGGTCGGCGAAGCGTTCCACGGCGGCGGTCAGGGGCGAGGTATCGAGCACCCGGCCGACCTTACGCGCCGCCCGGGCGCCATTGCCAACGGGCGAACTCTCCGGCACGGTGCAGTGAAGAGAACAGCACGGCGATACCCCCGGAGGCGCCCATGTCCGTTGAGTTCTCCGAGCAGACCCACCGCAACATGATCGACAGAATCCCCCAGACCACCGGTCGTGAGATCTCCGACTGGCTCCGGACCGTCGACGAGGGCCCGTCCCTCCTCCGGTTCGAGGAGAAGGTCAACTGGCTGCTCGGCGCGCACGACCTGTCGCACGGCCAGGCGAAGGCGATCGTCCACGAGTACGGGCTGCGCAGAGCGGCCCGCCGGTTCGGCTGAACCCAGGCCCCCTTGCCCGTACGCCCCCGAGATGCGGGAAGGCCCCGCGAGCGTCGCTCGCGGGGCCTTCCCCGTACTGCCGGACTACCGGTACGACTAGTCGTCGCCGGAGAGGATCTGGAACAGGCGCAGCAGCTCCAGGTAGATCCACGCCAGGGTCACGGTGAGGCCGAAGGCGGCCAGCCAGGCCTCCTCGCGGGGGGCGCCGTAGGTGACGCCGTCCTCGACCTGCTTGAAGTCCATGGCGAGGAAGCAGGCGCCGAGGACCACGCCGACGATGCCGAACACGATGCCGAGCGGGCCGCTGCGGAAGCCGAGGCCGTCACCGCCGCCGAACAGCATGAACAGCGAGTTGGCGACCATCAGCAGGACGAAGCCGAGGGCCGCGGCCATCACGAAGCCGGTGAAGCGGCGCGTGACGCGGATCCAGCGCATCTTGTAGGCCACCAGGACGGCGGCGAAGACGCACATGGTGCCGAGCACGGCCTGGATGACCACGCCGGGGCTGAGGTAGTAGCTGGTCGCCGCGGAGATGACGCCGAGGAAGAAGCCCTCAAACGCCGCGTAGGCCAGGATGATGCCCGGGGAAGGCTTGCGCTTGAAGCTCTGGACCATCGCGAGGACGAAGGCGACGAGCGCCGCGCCCAGACCGATCATGTACGACTTGCCGAGGTTCGCCGGGTCCACCGGAAGGGCGAGCCAGGCGACCGCCGCCGTGATGATCAGGGTGCCGAGCGTCATGGCCGTACGGCTCACGACGTCGTCGATGGTCATGGCGGCGCCGCGGGCCGGCGCGGCCGGCATGCCCGTGGTGGGGTCGATGGCGTAAGGATTCGTCGCGTACGGGTTGGTCGCGGTCCCGGCCTGCGCGTACTGCGCGTCGAAGCCCGCGTAGCCGCCGTTGTCGCGGCTGAACCCCCGTCGCGAGAAGACCGGGTTACTGCTCCTCATCTCACTCCTCCGTGGCCACGGTGCGCGGCCTTGCGTCAAGGGTAATGCGTTAGCAAAGAAAGCACCCTACTGCTGGAGGAGGATCTTAGGGCGTGTCTTCAAAGGGGTCTGAGCCAGAGGAACAGGGACGCGATGGTGACGGCTGCGTGGTAGGACTCGCGGGTTTTGTCGTAGCGAGTGGCGATCGCGCGGTACTGCTTGAGGCGGTTGAAGCAGCGTTCGACGACGTTGCGTTTCTTGTAGAGCTGTGTGTCGAAGGCAGGTGGTCTGCCTCCGTTGCGGCCTCTGCGGTAGCGGTTGGCCCGCTGGTCACGGCGCTCGGGGATGGTGTGGCCGATCCCGCGTTTACGCAGGTAGGCACGTATCCTGCGGGAGCTGTAGCCCTTGTCGCCCAGGACGTGGTCCGGGCGGGTTCGGGGCCGCCCGGGCCCGGCCCGGCGGACCTTGATGGTGTCCATGACCTCCTCGAAGCGGGTGCAGTCGGCGGCGTTGCCGCCGGTGAGGACGAAGCCCAGCGGCCGGCCGCGGCCGTCGCAGGCCAGGTGGATTTTCGTGGTCAGTCCGCCCCGGGATCGCCCGAGGGCGTGATCACATACTTCGTCCCCCTGCCCTGCCCCTTTTTACGGGCGCCCGCAGCATGCTGATGGGCCCGCGCGACCGTGGAGTCGACCGACACCAGCCAGTCGATGTCACCGGTCGCGTCCTTCTCCGCCTGGACCGCGGCCAGCATCCGCGTGAACGTCCCGTCCAGCGCCCACCTGCGAAAACGCGTGTACAGAGTCCGCCAGGGCCCGTACCGTGCCGGCACATCACGCCATGCCGACCCCGTCCGCAGTTTCCACACGATCCCGTTCAGCACCCGCCGGTCGTCCAACCGCGGCCGCCCCGAGGACGACCGCGGCAACAGCCCGGACAGCACTTCCCACTCCACATCCGTCAGCTCATGACGACGCACCATGCCGACATGATCCCCCATCAGAACCATTTGAAGACACGGCCTAGGAGAAGGCGCGGCGGATCGCCGGAGATGACGGAAGGGCCCCGGGAACGGTGTGCGGGGCCGTGGCGGGAGCGCGGAAGTGCCCGGAGCCGGACTTGAACCGGCACGGCCCGAGGGCCAGCGAGGTTTAAGCTCGCCGTGTCTGCATTCCACCATCCGGGCAGGGCGCAGCGGGCCCCGTGGCAAAAGCCTTGAACGCTGCGGTGAGCCTATCCGGAACACCCCGCCCGTCAGCGGCGCCTCTATCCGATGTTGTCTGATTTTATTGGCGATTGAGTGGGCGTCAGGACCGATAAGTCACGGTCGGCAGTGCTGAGGGAGACGCTCCGCACCTCCTCGCAAATGACGTGATTTCGCCGCCCCGCGCCACCCCGGGCCACCCCTCCGTACGGGCCCTCCTCGGGGCTCCCGTCATACCAGAGGAGGAGACGACCGCGCCCCCGGTCAGACTCGAGTGGGCCGTCGAACGGGCACCGCGGCTGATCCCCCCGCGGTAAGGCCGCGGTGAGGATGGAAGGGTCCCGCCACCGCGCAGCAGACCCCGCTCGACAGGAGCCCCCGTGACCGCCATGAACTACGCCCCGCAGCACACCGCCCAGGCCGTGGCCGCCCGTGCCACGCAGCTCTCCAAGGTGTACGGCCAGGGCGAGACCCAGGTGGTCGCGCTGGACAACGTCTCCGTGGACTTCGGCCGGGGCCAGTTCACCGCGATCATGGGCCCCTCCGGCTCCGGCAAGTCGACGCTGATGCACTGCGTCGCCGGCCTGGACACCTTCTCCGGCGGCTCGGTCCGCATCGGCGACACCGAGCTCGGCACCCTGAAGGACAAGCAGCTGACCCAGCTGCGCCGGGACAAGATCGGCTTCATCTTCCAGGCGTTCAACCTGCTGCCGACCCTGACCGCCCTGGAGAACATCACGCTCCCCATGGACATCGCCGGCCGCAAGGCCGACAAGCAGTGGCTGGACACCGTGGTGGACATGGTCGGCCTCTCCGGCCGCCTCTCCCACCGCCCCACGCAGCTCTCCGGCGGCCAGCAGCAGCGCGTGGCCGTGGCCCGCGCCCTGGCCGCCCGCCCCGAGATCATCTTCGGCGACGAGCCCACCGGGAACCTCGACTCCCGCTCCGGCGCCGAGGTCCTCGGCTTCCTGCGCAACTCGGTGCGCGAGCTCGGCCAGACCGTCGTGATGGTCACCCACGACGCGGTCGCCGCCTCCTACGCGGACCGGGTCATCTTCCTCGCCGACGGCCGCATCGTCGACGAGATGTACGCGCCCACCGCGGACGGCGTGTTCGACCGGATGAAGGCCTTCGACGCCAAGGGCCGCACCAGCTGATCGGTCACTGATCACCGAAGCCACGAACAGACTTCCAGCCCAGGACTGATAACCCCATGTTCCGTACCGCCCTGCGCAACATCCTCGCGCACAAGGCCAGACTGCTGATGACGGTCCTCGCCGTCACCCTCGGCGTCGCCTTCGTCTCCGGCACCCTCGTCTTCACCGACACCCTGAGCAAGGCCCTCTCCGGCCAGTCCGCCAAGAGCTACGACGGCATAGCCGTCTCCGTCACCTCGTGGGGCCCGTCCCGCAACGAGGACGGCCAGAAGGAGGGCGAGCCCGGCATCAGCCAGCAGACCCTGGACAAGGTCAAGGCCGTGCGCGGCGTCGACTCCGTCTCCGGCCGGGTCTCCGGCTTCGCCGGCGTCGGTGACGAGAACGGCAAGCTGATCGGCTCCGGCTGGGCCAACAAGGGCTCCAACTACGCCCCCGTCAAGGACGGCAAGGACCCCCGCTACGCCTTCACCGACGGCACCGGCCCCGCCAAGGACGACCAGATCGCCCTCGACAAGGCGTCCGCGGCCAAGGGCGGCTACAAGGTCGGCGACAAGGTCCGCGTCGCCACCAACGGCCCGGTCAAGGAGTTCGCCCTCACCGGCGTCTTCACCACCGAGGACGGCGCCGTCAACGCCGGCGGCAGCCTGGTCCTCTTCGACACCAAGGTCGCGCAGGAGCTCTACCTCCAGCCCGGCTTCTACGACGAGCTCGCCGTCGCCGCCAAGGCCGGCACCTCCGCCGACCAGCTGCTCTCCGACATCAAGCCGCTGCTCGACACCAAGCACGCCAAGGCCCAGACCGGCAAGGAACTCGCCGCCCAGCAGGCCAAGGACATCGAGAAGCAGATGAGCAGCTTCAGCACCATGCTGCTCGCCTTCGCCGGCATCTCCCTGTTCGTCGGCGTCTTCCTGATCTACAACACCTTCACCATGCTGGTCGCCCAGCGCACCAGGGAACTGGCCCTGCTGCGCGCCGTCGGCGCCAAGCGCGGCCAGGTGATGCGCTCGGTGCTCGCCGAGGCCCTGGTCATCGGCGCCACCTCCGCCGCGATCGGCCTGGTCGCCGGCATCGGCCTGGCGGCCGGCATGCGCTCCGTGATGGACTCCATCGGCGCCAAGATCCCCGACGGCGACCTCGTCATCGCCCCGGGCACGGTCATCGCCGCCCTGGTCATCGGCGTCGTCGTCACCACCCTCGCCGCCCTGCTGCCGGCCTGGCGCACCGGACGGATCGCCCCGGTCGCCGCCATGGGCAGCGCCCACCTCCCGGCCACCGCGAAGTCCCTGGTCGTGCGGAACGTCCTCGGCTCGCTCATCAGCCTCGCCGGCATCGGCATCGTCTTCCTCGGCGTGTCCATGGGCGGCGACGGCCGCATGGTCATCGGCGGCGGCGCCGGCCTGATGCTCATCGGCATGATCGTCCTGCTGCCGCTGCTGTCCCGGCCGGTCATCGGCGCCGTCCGCCCGCTCCTGCAGAAGGTGTTCGGCGTCCCCGGCAAGCTGGCCGCGCAGAACGCCGTGCGCAACCCGCGCCGCACCGCCGTGACGGCCGCCTCCCTGGCCATCGGCCTGACCCTGGTCACCACGCTGTCGGTCCTCGGCATCACCCTGGGCACCGCCGTCGACCGGATGAGCACCGACAAGCTGAAGGCCGACTACAAGGTCTCCATGGCCGGCGGCATCGGCGGCCTGGACAAGTCCGTGGCCGACACCCTGGCCAAAGCCCCCGGCATCAAGGCCGTCTCCCCGCAGGCCGACGGCTACTTCAAGATCGGCGACAGCTTCCGCTCGGCGTCCGGCGTCAACCCGGCCACCATCGGCGAACTGCTCAACATCGACGTCACGTCCGGCTCCCTTGCCTCCCTCGGCAAGGGCGAGGTCGCCGTCGCCGAGAGCACCGCGAAGAAGCAGAACCTCACCGTCGGCTCCACCCTCCAGGTCCAGTTCGAGGACGGCCAGAAGACCGCCCTGAAGATCGGCGCCGTCTACAAGGACCTGGAAGGCCTGCTGTCCCCGTACGTCGTCGACAACAAGGTCCTCGGCGCGCACACCGACCAGCAGTACGTCCGCGAGGTCTACGTCAACGCCACCGCCGGCGACTCCAAGGCCGGCCAGCAGGCCGTCATCGACGCCCTCGGCAAGAACCCGGCGATGACCGTCGCCACCCGGCAGGACATGCGCAACGAGATGGGCGGCATCATCAACACGATGCTGAACATCATGTACGGCCTGCTCGGCATGGCGCTGATCATCTCGGTGCTCGGCGTGGTCAACACCCTGGCGATGTCCGTCTTCGAGCGGACCCAGGAGATCGGCATGCTGCGGGCGATCGGCCTCGACCGCGCCCGGGTCAAGAACATGATCCGCCTGGAGTCCGTGGTGATCTCGCTCTTCGGCGCGGTCCTCGGCATGGGCATCGGCCTCTTCCTGGCCTGGGCCGTGGGCAGCACCCTCACCAAATCGGTGCCGAACTACGAGCTGATCCTCCCCTACGGCCGGCTCGGCGTCTTCCTCCTGCTGGCCGCCGTCGTCGGTGTCCTGGCCGCCATGTGGCCGGCCCGCAGCGCCGCCCGGCTGAACATGCTGACCGCCATCAAGACGGAGTAGCCCGGGGCGGGAGCAGGGACACGGAGGGCCCCGGGGCGAGCTGCCCCGGGGCCCTTGCGCGTTGTGGGCGTACGGGGCTACGCGCCGCCCCAGACCCGGGAGCGCAGCGGCATCCCCGAGGTCCCGCCGCCGCCCGGCTTCACGGCCAGGATCTGGTTGACCCCGAGGCGCGCGTGCTCGAAGCCCAGCGCCGAAGCCGCCATGTAGAGCAGCCAGACCCGGGCGCGGCCGGGCGAGGTGAGCCGTACGGCCTCGTCCCAGTGCTCCTCCAGCCGGGCCACCCAGGCCCGCAGGGTCAGCGCGTAGTGCTCGCGCAGCGCCTCCACGTCGCGGACCTCGAAGCCGGCCTTCTCCAGCTCGCCGACGGTGGAGCCGACCGGGGAGAGCTCCCCGTCGGGGAAGACGTAGGCGTCTATGAACTCGTCGATCTCGTACGCCGCTTCGTCGGGCTCCGGGGGCCGGCCGATCTGGTGGTTGAGCAGGCGGCCGCCCGGGGCCAGCAGTGCGTGCAGGATCCCGGCGTACTCGCGGTAGCGCACGGAGCCGACGTGCTCGGCCATGCCGATCGAGGAAATCGCATCGTACGGGCCGTCCTTGACGTCCCGGTAGTCCTGGACGCGGATCTCGATCCGGTCGGTCAGGCCCTCGTCGGCGATCCGCTTGCGGGCGTAGGCGGCCTGCTCGGTGGAGAGGGTGACACCGGTGACCTGCACCCCGTACTCGCGGGCGGCGTGCAGGGCCATCGAACCCCAGCCGCAGCCGACGTCCAGCAGCCGCTGGCCGGGCTTCAGGGCCAGCTTGCGGCAGACCAGGTCCAGCTTGTCGCGCTGGGCCTCCTCCAGGGTGCCGCCCTCGGTCCAGTAGGCGCAGGAGTACACCATCGAGGGGCCGAGGACGTGCTCGTAGAACTCGTTGCCCACGTCGTAGTGGTGGCTGATGGCGTGCCGGTCGCGGCTCTTGGAGTGGATGATCCCGCCCTGGCGGACGGCCTCCTCCGGCGGCGGGGCGGGCCGCGTCCACGGGCGGGCCAGGGCCACGAGCTCCCGTACGGCGGCGCGGGTCGCCGGGTCGCGCAGCAGGGCGGCCGTTCCGGCGGCGCCCGAGGCGCGCGCGGGCAGGTGCGGGCGCAGCGCGGCGAGCTTGGCCAGGCCGCTGCGGGGGCGGCGGGCGGGGACGGGCGCGGCCGCGTGGTCGCGCTCCCAGACGAGTCCGGCCACCTTGTCCAGCATCTCGAACAGGTCGCCGTCGACGGTCAGGTCACCGGCCACCCAGGCGCGGGCCAGGCCCAGTTCGCCCGGCTTCCACAGCATGTGGCGCAGGGCGCGCCGGTGGTTGAGCACCAGGGCGGGGCCGGCGGCGGGGCCGGCCTCGCTGCCGTCCCAGGCACGTATGCGGACGGGCAGGGGGGCGCCCAGCAGGGTTTCGGCAAGGGCTGCCAGCCGCGGCGCGGCGTCGGTCATCGAGGCACCTCCAAGGTGTTCAGACCAACCGGCTACCCACTCGCGCCGAAGGGCATTCGCCACCGAATCACACCTGGACCGCACCTTGAGCGCACCTTGACCATGCCGTGCGCCCGGGAGTCGCCGCGCGCCGGGGCCCGTGCGCCGGGGCCCGGGGCACGGGCCCGGGTGCGCGGGTACGCCGAAGGGGCCGCCCGCACCACGGATGGCGGGCGGCCCCTTCGGGGTCGTGCTCAGGGACCCGGCGTCAGCGCCGGGGTCAGGCCTTGGCCTTCTCGGCCGGGGCAGCGGCGGCGGCGGGGGCCGGCGCCGGCTTGGCGGCCTCGTAGAACTCCTCGCGCGGGGTTTCGAGGGCGCCGAGGGCGACGACCTCACGCTTGAGGAACATGCCGAGGGTCCAGTCCGCGAAGACGCGGATCTTGCGGTTCCAGGTCGGCATGGCCATGCCGTGGTAGCCACGGTGCATGTACCAGGCGAGACGGCCCTTGAGCTTGATCTTCATCTTGCCCATGACGATCATCGCCACGCCCTTGTGGAGGCCGAGGCCCGCCACCGCACCCTTGTTGGAGTGCTGGTACTCCTTCTGCGGGAAGCCCCGCATGCCGGAGACCACGTTGTCGCCGAGGACCTTGGCCTGGCGCAGCGCGTGCTGGGCGTTCGGCGGGCACCAGGCGTTCTCGACGCCGGCCTTGCGGGAGGCGACGTCCGGGACCTGGGCGTTGTCGCCGGCGGCCCAGATGTAGTCGGTGCCCTGGACCTGGAGGGTCGGGGCGGTGTCCACGTGGCCGCGCGGGCCGAGCGGCAGGCCGTAGCGGGCCAGCGCCGGGTTCGGCTTGACGCCCGCGGTCCACACGATGGTGTTGGAGTCGACCTCGAGGCCGTTCTTCAGCACCACGTGGCCGTCCACGCAGGAGTCCATGGAGGTGTTGAGGTAGATCTCGATGCCGCGGGACTCGAGGTGCTCCTTGCCCCAGGTGCCGAGCTTGGGCCCGACCTCGGGGAGGATCTTGTCGGCCGCGTCGACCAGGATGAAGCGCATGTCCTCGCGCTTGATCGTGGTGTAGTACTTCGCGGCGTCGCGGGCCATGTCCTCGACCTCGCCGATCGTCTCGGCGCCGGCGAAGCCGCCGCCGACGAAGACGAAGGTGAGCGCCTTGCGGCGGACGTTCTCGTCCGTCGTGGACTCGGCCTTGTCGAGCTGTTCGAGGACGTGGTTGCGCAGGCCGATGCCCTCTTCGACGCCCTTCATACCGATGCCCTGTTCGGCCAGGCCGGGGATCGGGAAGGTGCGTGAGACGGCGCCGAGCGCGATCACCAGGTAGTCGAAGGGCAGCTCGTACGCCTCGCCGACCAGCGGCGTGACGACGGCGACCTTGCGGTCCTGGTCGATGGTGGTGACCCGGCCGGTGAGAACCTCAGCCTTGGGCAGCACGCGTCGCAGCGGGACGACGACGTGCCGAGGCGAGATGCTGCCTGCGGCCACTTCGGGGAGGAAGGGCTGGTAGGTCATGTACGAGCGCGGGTCGACGACCGTGACGGTCGCCTCGCCGTAGCGCATCTTCTTCATGATGCGCTTGGCTGCGTACAGGCCTACGTACCCACCTCCTACAACGAGGATCCTGGGACGCTCCGTGGTGCTCATGAGATGAGTATCCAGCACCCCAAGGGGTGATGCTCGTGAGCCCCTTCACAAGGAGCGAGGAGAGCTCTGCTACACTGCGCGCCCCGCGTGACCCAGATCATGGCGCGCAACGGGAACCAGAGGGTATCGGGACTCGTTGTTCACCCGCCCTGAACTGGCCTCCAGGGCCTCGACCGGACTGGACCACCGGGTTTCGTCCTTACCTCCGATACGAAACCCGCAGCGCCCGCGCATCGCACAAACAGGTGCTGAAACGGCCCTGCGACCCTCAAGAACCCCTCGAACGACCCTCTTGTTGACCCGGGGGACGCTTTTTCCTTGTGAAGAACTTCACGAACTTGGTGCGCGGCAGCGCCTTTTCGGCCTCCCGGGAGCCCCGCACTGCCCCCGCACAGCCCTCGCACAGCCCCCGCCCCGGGCGTGCTCCCCCGCCCCACCAGCCACTCATCGGGTGGAACGCGATATTCGCGCCACAGCCCCGCACGACGGCCGCCGCAGGAACGTCCGCGAACGGCTCGAGGGGGCGCCCAGCGCGGAACGCCCCCTCGTCCACCCGCACGGGCGGACCGGTCAGGCCACGGACCAGGCGATGCCGTCCAGGATGTCGTGCTCGGAGACCACGACCTCGGCGGCGCCGGTGCGTTCCATGATCGCGAGCAGGACCAGGGCGCCGGTGCCGATCACGTCGACCCGCCCGGGATGCATCACCGGGATCGCCGAGCGCTCGGCGTGGGTGGCGGTCAGCATGCGCTCGCTGATCTCGCGGACCTGCTCGTAGGAGATGCGGGAGTGGTGGATGCGCTCGGAGCGGTACTCCGGCAGGTCCAGGGCGATCGCGGCGACCGTGGTCACCGAGCCGGCCAGGCCCACCAGGGTGCGGGCCTCCTCCAGCGGGACGGTCTCGGCGGCCAGGTCCAGGGCCGCCTCGATGTCGGCGCGCATGGCGGCGATCTGCGCCCCGGTCGGCGGGTCGGTGACCTCACCGTCCACCACCAGGTGGCGCTCGGTCATCCGGACGCAGCCCACGTCGACGGAGCGGGCCGCGCGCACGTGCTCTTCGCCGACGACGAACTCGGTCGAGCCTCCGCCGATGTCCACCACCAGGAAGGGCCGCTCCAGGGCCGTGTCACCGGTCAGCTCCCTGGTGGCGCCGGTGAAGGAGAACTCCGCCTCCTGGCCCCCGGAGATCACCTCGGGCTCCACGCCCAGGATGTCCAGGACGCCCCGGACGAAGTCCTCGCGGTTCTCGGCGTCGCGCGAGGCCGAGGTGGCCACGAAACGGATCCGCTCGGCGCCCAGCTCCTTGATCACCGCGGCGTACTCGCGGCAGGCCGCGAAGGTGCGCTGCAGCGCCTCCGGGGCCAGCCGGCCGGTCTTGTCCACGCCCTGGCCGAGCCGGACGATGGTCATCCGGCGGTCGAGCTCGACCAGCTCCCCGGTGGCCGGGTCGCAGTCGGCGACGAGGAGGCGGATGGAGTTGGTACCGCAGTCGATGCCGGCGACCCGGGTCATGCCGTCTCCCCTTCCTTCGCCTTCTCACCGCACGGGGTGACGCAGGCGCCCTTGGCCCACCACTCCGGCAGCATCGCCAGGGCCTCGTCGCCGAACGGGTTCACCCCGGGGCCGGCCGCCAGCGAGTGCCCGACCAGCACGTGCAGGCACTTCACCCGGTCCGGCATGCCGCCGGCGCTCGGGAAGCCCTGGAGCACTTCGATGGCGTCGCGCCGCTGGATGTAGTCCTCGTGCGCCTTGCGGTAGGCGGCGGCGAGCTCCGGGTCCTCGGCGAGGCGGGCCTGCATCTCCTTCATCACGCCGTTGGCCTCCAGCGTGCCGATCGCGGAGGCCGCGCGCGGACAGGTGAGGTAGTACAGCGTCGGGAAGGGGGTGCCGTCGGGGAGGCGCGGGGCGGTCTCGACGACGTCCGGCTGGCCGCAGGGGCAGCGGTGCGCGATGGCGCGCAGCCCGCGCGGGGGGCGGCCGAGCTGCTGCTCGAACGCCTCGATGTCGGCGGCGGTCGGCTCGGTCCGGTCGGTCTGGGGCGGGGGCGTCTGCATGCCTGGAGGAAGTCTCTTCGTTCGGTCGTACGGGGCGGCCGCCTGCGGTCGCCCGTACGTGACGGTCGTGATGGGTGGGTCAGTCGCCGGGGCGGTCGGCCTTGTCGACGCCGTCCCAGACGTTGGAGTACCAGGGGCGGTCGGATCCGCTCTGGCCGCCGCGGCGGTGCTCCGCGGCCGCGGCCCCGGGGTCGGTCATGATGTAGCCGATCTCCCCCGGGCGCAGGAAGTGCAGGTGCCTGCGCGCCTGCTGCTCCGCGTAGGCGGGGTCCTGCCAGCGCGCCTTCTCGTCGCGAAGCTGCTCCAGGCGCTTGCGCGCGGTGGCGGCGGCCCGCTGCTGGTCGGCGATCTCCGAGCGCTGGGACACGTACTGGCGCATCGGGTACGCCAGGGCGACGACCAGCGTACAGAGGACGAGCACCAGCAGGGCCGCCCGGCCGGTGAGCCGGCTGCGGCGCACGACCCGGCGGGACTGCGAGCGGTAGACGTGGGCCGCGGTCCGCTCGCCGAGCTGCCGGAGCCTGGTCGCCGTGGAGAAGGTGGAGAACCGATCCCGGTTCCCGGCCATGATCCGCCTCCCCTTGTGCGCGCGCTACGCAATACGTCCCCGCACACGGTACGGGACCGAGTGCGGGGACGTAGGGAGGCTAGGCGAGGACTCAGCCCTTGAAGCGCGGGAAGGCGCTGCGCCCGGCGTACACCGCGGCGTCGTCGAGGATCTCCTCGATGCGCAGCAGCTGGTTGTACTTGGCGACGCGGTCCGAGCGGGCCGGGGCGCCGGTCTTGATCTGGCCGCAGTTCACCGCGACGGCGAGGTCGGCGATGGTGACGTCCTCGGTCTCGCCGGAGCGGTGGGACATCATGCACTTGAAGCCGTTGCGCTGGGCCATCTCGACGGCGTCGAGGGTCTCGGTCAGCGAACCGATCTGGTTGACCTTGACGAGCAGGGCGTTCGCGGAGCCCTCCTCGATGCCGCGGGCGAGGCGCTCGGGGTTGGTGACGAAGAGGTCGTCGCCGACGATCTGGACCTTGGAGCCCAGGCGCTCGGTGACGGTCTTCCAGCCGGCCCAGTCGTCCTCGAACAGCGGGTCCTCGATGGAGACCAGCGGGTACGCGGAGACGAGCTCCTCGTAGTACTCGGTCATCTCGGCGGCCGAGCGGGACTGGCCCTCGAACTGGTACTTGCCGTCCTTGTAGAACTCGGACGCGGCGACGTCGAGCGCGAGCGCGATGTCCTTGCCCGGGACGTAGCCGGCCTGCTTGATGGCCTCGATGATGAGGTCGAGCGCGGCGCGGTTGGACTCCAGGTTCGGGGCGAAGCCGCCCTCGTCGCCCAGGCCGGTGGAGAGGCCCTTGGTGTGCAGGACCTTCTTGAGGGTGTGGTAGACCTCGGCACCCCAGCGAAGGGCCTCGGAGAAGGACTCCGCGCCGATCGGCGCGATCATGAACTCCTGGATGTCGACGTTGGAGTCCGCGTGCGACCCGCCGTTGAGGATGTTCATCATCGGAACGGGCAGCAGGTGCGCGTTCGGGCCGCCGAGGTAGCGGAAGAGCGGGAGGTCGGAGGCCTCGGACGCGGCGTGCGCGACGGCGAGGGAGACGCCGAGGATGGCGTTGGCGCCGAGGGAGCCCTTGTTCTCGGTGGCGTCCAGGTCGATCATCGCCTGGTCGATCAGGCGCTGCTCGGTGGCGTCGTAGCCGACCAGCTCCGGGCCGAGCTGCTCGATGACGGCGAGGACGGCCTTCTCGACGCCCTTGCCCAGGTAGCGGTTGGGGTCACCGTCGCGGAGCTCTACGGCTTCGAACGCTCCGGTGGAGGCACCGGACGGAACTGCAGCACGGCCGGTGCTGCCGTCGTCGAGGCCCACCTCGACCTCGACCGTGGGGTTGCCTCGGGAGTCCAGGATTTCCCGGGCTACGACGACGTCGATGGACGGCACGAGCATCTCCTTCTGGGATGTGACGCTGGGTGTGCGGTGGCGTGTGGCCTGGGACGGCCTCGCCGACTAGAGCCTAACCGGCTCCGGGCGGTCGGCCAGCCGACCGCCCGGGTCCTGGGACGAAAAAGGGTCCGAATACCCGCCTTCCGGGACATAGAGCCCCGGAAAACGGGCCGGACATGCGGCGGCGCGGCGCGGACGCGACGACGCCCGGCGCGCGAAGGATGCGCGCCGGGCGTCGATGCCGCGGTCCGTGCCGGGGTGCTGCTCGGGTGTTACGCGGGAATTCAGCCGAGGTTCAGCTTCTGACCCGGGAAGATCAGGTCGGCGTCCTGGACGGTGTCCTTGTTCAGGTCGAACAGCTTCTCCCAGCCGCCCTTGACGCCGTTGGCCTCGGCGATGGTGCCGAGGGTGTCGCCCTCCTGGACCGTGTACGAGCCGTTGCCGGTCGCCGGGGTCCCGGTCTTCGGGGCCGACGGCTTGGCCGGGGCGGGCTTGGACGGGGTCCAGTCGCCGGAGCCGGAGCCGGTGGACTTGGTCTCGGTGTCGGCCTTCGGGGTGGAGGGCTTCGCCGGGGCGGGCTTGGCCGGGGCCGGCTTGGTCTCCGGCTTCGGCTTGGCCGGGGTGGTGGTCGAGCCGCCGCCGTTGTAGGCGGAGTTGGACAGGCCGACGCCGCAGGACGGCCAGGCGCCCTTGCCCTGGCCCTTGAGGACCTTCTCGGCGATGGCTATCTGCTGCGACTTGGTGGCCTGGTTGGCCTGCGCGGCGTACGCCTTGCCGCCGTACGCGGCCCACGTGGAGGCGGAGAACTGGAGGCCGCCGTAGTAGCCGTTGCCGGTGTTGATGGACCAGTTGCCGCCGGACTCGCACGCGGCGACCTTGTCCCACTCCGAGACGGTGGCGGCGCTGGCGGAGCCGGCGGCCATCAGCGGCGCGGCGACGGCCACACCGGCGACACCGGCGAGCGTGACGATGCGGACGGCCTTGGAGCCGCGGCGGTGCTTGCCCTTGCCGGAAAGCAGCATGGAGTTTCTCCTCACCGACGCCTTCGAGGTGAGCTGTCGGGTTCGGGCGGATGAGTTGCCCGGTCGCGCAGTTGCGCGTCTTCACCCCAAGCCGGTACGCGGGCCGTCTCTCAACGGCCTTTCCCGGCACCTACCTTGGTTCCCCCGCTCCTGCCAACGGCGCTTGCGCGACGACTGTTCCCTCCGGCCGCCGGCAGGATTCGGCGATGCGGTCGAAGGAGCCCGCGGTGGCGGGCGACTCAGAAGGTAGACAGGTCTCTCCCCGATGTTCAACGTGTGATTTTGGGGAGAAACCGGCCTACTTGCGTTCCGGGAGAGCACGTTTGCGCAGGTCGGAGCCGGGTTTGCGGAAGTTCCGGAATGAGACACGCCAGTTGTCCGGAAGAGATGCATGTCTCACTTGCCGATAACGGACATTCAGCCCGTAATGGCTGCCCGAACTACCCCCTATTTCTTGGTTAGATCCAGGTTCTGGCCGGGCTTGATGAGGTCCGCGTCCTTGCCGATGACCTGCTCGTTGGCCTGGTAGAGGGCGGTCCAGCCGCCCTTGAGGCCGTTGGCGTCCGCGATGGCCGCCAGGCTGTCGCCCGGCTTCACCGTGTACACGGGCTCCGCGGCGGAGGCTGACGCCGCGCCAGGGGCCGCGGGCACCTCGACCGCGGCCGGGCCGCGGTGCTTGCCGCTGCCGTCGGAGGCGCCGGCGGAGGCCGAGGGAGAGGGCGTGGCGCCCGGGGTGGCCGGGGCCGTCGGGTCGACCGGGGCGGTCGGGGTGCCGGGGGCGGTCGGATTGGCTGGGTTGCCCTGGTTGTTGGAGTTGCCCTGGTTGCCCTGGCCGTTCTGATTGCCCGGGTTGCCCGGGTTCGCCGGGGTGGTGGGCGGGACGGTGGGGCCCGTGGTCGGGGTGGGCGGCAGGGAGTAGTCCGGCTCCGGCATGACGGGCAGTCCGCTGGTGGCGCCCAGCGGGTAGTCCGGGAGTACGCCCGGGCCCGGGGTGCCGGGAGCCGGGGTGGGCGCCCCGAAGTCCGTGGAGGGCTTGTCCCGGCCGGTGGAGGGCACCGAGAAGTCGGGCCGGACCGGGGTGGGGCCGACCGGGCCGGGGATCTTGGAGGTGCCGGTGTCCACGTCGGGCTTCGGCCCGTTCTTGGACAGCCCGGCCGAGGCGGAGCACAGCGGCCACGCCTCGGGGCCCTGGGATTCCAGCACCCGCTCAGCCACCGCTATCTGCTGCGACCGGCTCGCGAGGTCGGGGCGCTCCGCGTACTCGAGTCCGCCCGCGTTCTTCCACTGCTCCAGAGTGAACTGGAGGCCGCCGTAGGCCCCGCTGCCGAAGTTGGCGCTCCACGTGCCGCCGCTCTCGCAGTCGGCGACCTTGTCCCACGTCGCGGTGTCGGCCGCGTTCGCGCCCGTGGCGGCGAGCAGCGGCAGTGCCAGCGCTGAGCCGGTGACTCCGGCGGTGACGACGATGGCGGGGACCTGACGGGGTCGTCTGTGGCGGCCGTTCCCGGGAAGCATGAGCCTGCACCTTTCGTATAACGGCGGGGTAACGGCAGAACCTAGCCGCCTTCGAACGGATGTCACAAGTTCGGCCGAAGACTGAATTCCGGTCAGTTCCGCCGCCCCGGGGGCCGTTGCGGGCGCCCGGGTGCGCGCCTCAGACGTTCGGGACTGTGAAGCGGACGGGCAGGGTGCGCAGGCCCCGCATGATGAGTCCGCCGCGCCAGCGCAGGTCCGCAGGGGGAACGGCAAGTTCCAGATCCGGCAGACGCTTCAGCAAAGTCGCGAGCGCCGTCTGGCCCTCCAGGCGGGCGAGCGGGGCGCCGAGGCAGTAGTGGATCCCGTGGCCGTATCCGAGGTGCTGATTGTCACTCCGGGAGAGGTCGAGCGTGTCCGGATCGGCGAAGCGCGCGGGGTCGCGGTCGGCCGCCGCGAGGACCACCAGCACGGGGTCGCCGGCGGCGACGTCCTGGCCGCCGAGGGTCAGCGGGCGGGTGGCGAACCGCCAGGTGGCCAGCTCCACCGGGCCGTCGTAGCGCAGCAGCTCCTCGATCCCGGTCTCCAGCAGGGCGGTCTCGCCCGCGGCGAGGGAGTCCTGGAGGAGGGCGCGCTGGCCGGGGTTCATGAAGAGGGAGTGGACGCCGTTGCCGATGAGGTTCACGGTCGTCTCGAAGCCGGCGAACAGCAGGATGAAGGCCATGGCGGTGGCCTCGGCCTCCGTCAGGTGGTCGCCGTGGTCGCTCGCCCGGATCAGGTCGGAGATGAGGTCGTTGCCCAGATCGTCCCGCTTGCGGTGGATCAGTTCCCCGAGATAGGTGCGCATCCGCTTCACCGAGCGGGCCACCCCGCCGCGCGGACCGCCGCCGTGGCGGATCATCATCCCGGCCCAGTCGCGGAAGTCGTCCTGGTCCTCGCGCGGTACGCCGAGCATCTCGCAGATGGCGTAGATGGGGAGCGGGAAGGCGAACTCGTGGATGAGGTCCGCCTCCCCCTTCTGCTCGAACCCGTCGATGAGGCGGTCGGTCAGCTCCTGCACCCGGGGGGTGAACTCCGCGACGCGGCGCGGGGTGAACGCCTTCGACACCAGCCGGCGCAGCCGGGTGTGGTCCGGCGGGTCGATGTTGAGCAGGTGGGTCATCAGCTCCGCCTTGCGCTCCCCGGGGATCCCCGTCTTGCCCTTGGCGTGGGCGGGCTCCGCGTGGTGCGCCGGGTTCTTGCTCAGCCGCTGGTCGGCGAGGGCCTGGCGGGCGTCCGCGTACCGGGTCACCAGCCAGGCCTCGACCCCGCTGGGGAGCGTGGCCCGGTGCACGGGCGCGTGCTCGCGCAGCCAGGCGTAGGCGGGGTAGGGGTCGGTGGCGAACTCCCAGTCGAAGAGGGTCGGCGCCGCCGGGACGGCGGGGGCGGGCGGGGTGTCGGGGGTCTGCTCGTGCACCCGTCGACGGTATCCCGGCCCGCTACCGGTCATCCTTTATGGGCGGTTCGCCGCGGCTGTCCGTGGATCGCCCCTCACTTGACGGCGGCTTGTCGGACATTCCTACTTCGGTCCTGTGGACGTGAGGATCTTGAAGAGCAGTTTCGCGGTGGTGGAGAGACGGGCCGAGCACACGGTCAAGTTCTTCTACTCCCACCTGTTCTGGCACAACCCCGGGATCCGTCGGCTGTTCCCGGACTCCGCCGAGGACATGGAGCGCCAGCGCGACCGGCTCTTCGCCGCCCTCACCCATGTCGTCTCCCGCCTGGAGGACGACAGCCTCCTCCCCTATCTCCACGACCTCGGCCGCGACCACCGCAAGTTCCTGGTCGGACCCGAGCACTACGCCGCCGTCGGCGCCAGCCTGCTCGCCGCCCTCGCCGCGACCTCGGGCGCGGCCTGGACCCCGGACGCCGAGAAGGCCTGGGGCGAGGCCTACCAGCTGATGGCCGACGCGATGACGGCCGGCGCCGCCGCGAGCGAGGACCCGCCCTGGTGGGACGCCGAGGTCGTGCGCCACCTGCGCTACGGGCAGGACATCGCGGTCCTGACCCTGGCACCGCACGCCCCGCTGCCCTACCGGCCCGGCCAGTACGTCAGCGTGAGCAGCGGGCGGGTCCCGTCCGTCTGGCGCACGTACTCCCTCGCCAACGCACCCCGCGCCGACCACACCGTCGACCTGCACGTCAGCCGGATCGAGGGCGGCCGCCTCAGCACCGCCCTGGTCCGCGAGATCCGGCCCGGCGAGCCGCTGCGGCTCAGCGCCCCGGGCGGGAGGCTGACCCTGCGCCGCGCGGACCGGCCCGTCACCTTCATCGCCGCGGGCACCGGGTGGGCGCCCGTGCGGGCCATGCTGGAGGAGCTCGCGGACCACCCTCCCGATCGGGACGTACGGCTCTTCCTGGCCGCCCGGGACGCCGCGCACCTCTACGACCGGCCCTGGATCGACGCCTACGCCGCCGCCTTCCGCCGGCTCGGCGTCACCTACATCACCCCCGCCCCCGGGCAGCACCGCGACCAGGCCACCGCCCGGCTGGCGACCGCCCTCGGCCACCGCGCCCTGTGGCCCGAGCAGGACGTCTACCTGAGCGGGCCGCCCGTGTTCATGGAGGAGACCGCCCTCCTCCTGGAGGAGCTCGGCGCCCGCCCCGACCGCCTCTTCCACGACGCCGTCCCCGTCCCCGGCTCCGCCCGCGGCGGGCGCCCCCTGGGCTTCGGGGAGTGGTTCCTGCACCGCCCGGCCCCGCACTGGCACGACCCGTCGGCCCGCGCCCCGGGCGACTGACGCCCCCTGAGGGCTGAACTGCCCGGGCTAGCCGGCGACGCCCTCCGCCGCGCGGATGGCGTCGCGGTAGGCGCGGGCCGCCGCGCGCAGTGCCGTTTCGGGGTCGGTGCCCGCCGCCTCGGCGCGGGCCGCCAGTTCCAGCAGTTCGTAGCCGATGCCCTCGCCCCGGGGCAGCTCTACCGGGACCCCGCCCGCGCGGGCCCGGCCGGCCAGCTTCGCCGCGAGCGCGAGCCCGGGCTGGGCCAGGGGGATCCCGTCGGTGACCGACTCCCGCTGCTTCTCGACCGCCTTGGTGGCCTGCCAGTGGGCGCTGACGTCCTCCGGGGACTCGGCCGTGGCGTCCCCGAAGACATGGGGGTGGCGCCGGATCAGCTTGTCGACCAGGTCGCCGGCGACGTCGTCGATGGAGAACGCCTCCGCCTCCCCGGCGTCCTGCGCGCCCTCCTCGGCGATGCGCGCGTGGAAGACCACCTGGAGCAGGACGTCGCCGAGCTCCTCGCGCAGCGCGTCCCGGTCGCCGTCCTCGATCGCCTCGACCAGCTCGTACGCCTCCTCGATGGCGTACTTCACCAGCCCCTCGTGGGTCTGCCGCGACGTCCACGGGCACGCCCGGCGCACCCGGTCCATCACCTGCACCAGGTCGAGCAGCCGCGCGCCCGGCAGGTCGTACGACCCCGGCAGCAGCTCCAGGTCCGGCATGGCCACCCGGCCCGAGCCGGCCAGCCGCGCCAGTCCGTCCGTCAGCCGCTGGTCGCCCTCACCGGCCGGGATCACCACGATGGTGCGGCCCCCGGCGCAGGCATCGACGAGAGCGTGTGCGTCGGGGGCCTCGTGCGCCACGACCACCCCCGCTTCCCGCAGGTACGGGAGCTGCGGGTGGCCCGGGTCCGCGCACAGCACCCGGTCCGCGGCGTGCAGGACCTGCCAGGCCGGCCAGGACAGCAGCCCGGGGGCCACCCGGTGGCTGGCGGTCAGCAGGACGATCCGCCCGGCGTCCGCAGGGGAGGCGGGGGCGACGGCGGGAGCGGGGGCGACGGCGGAGGCGGGTTCGGCGGTGTGGTCGGTCACCCTCCGAACCTACCTCCGTCCCCGGGTGTCAGGCTCCGGCGGGGGCCGCCTGCTCGGGCATCGTCTTCTGCGTGATCCACGGGGTCTGCTGGTCACCGAGGAGGATCTGCTTCTCGTCCCAGCGCCCGTAGCGCGGGTTGACCTCGATGTGCAGCTCCTTCGCCGCCTCCCCGAGCTTCACGAGCGCCTTGTCCTGGCTGCCGTAGTGCGCGAACAGCTTGTCGCGCAGCAGCTTGAACCGGGTGTCGGCGTCGATCTGGTCCGGGGCCAGCTGCGCCTGCTCCAGAGCGGCCGCGGCCAGCGCCTTCTCCCCGCCGACCTGCTGGAGCTGCGCCTTGCGGACGTCCTCGATCTCCTTGGGGCTCACGCTCAGCCCGGCGTCGTCCGCCGCCCGCTCCAGGACGGCGGTCTGGATCATCTTGTTGAGCTTGAGCCGCTCGAGTCCGGCGGTGGCCCCGATCAGCCGCGCCCCCTGCTCGGACCGGTTCTGCGCGGTGCGCACGTCGTTGACCTGTGCCTGGAGCGCGGACGTGGTGATGCGCTCGCCGCCGACGACGGCCGCGGTACCGGGACGGGTCCCGCCCGAGCAGGCGGCCAGCAAGGGGGCCGCCGCGAGCAGGGCGACGGATACGGAGAGCGCTGTGCGACGGTGCAAAGGAGCCTCCAGGGCCGGGAGATTGTGCGTCGGTGCACAAGGCCGTGCGGTGATCGATGGTATGCAGTCGAAGTGGCCCGAGCCACCTGTTCGACCAACGATTCCCGGGGTGTCGAAGGTGCGAATTAACCCCCCGGCTACCGCGGAGCCGGACGTCCCTGCGAAGGTCGGCTCACCATGTCGACTTCGCAGCTCGCTCCGCACCACACCCCGGAGCGCCCCGCTCCGGCCCCCGTACACCGCTTCGGCCGCCGGCCCGCCCTGTCCGGCTCGGCGTTCGCCGCCCTGGTCACGGCCGTGGCCGTGTGCTCCGGGGACGCCGTCGCGCGGGTCTTCCCGTACGGGCCCCGGCACCGCAGTGTCAACGACCTCGGCAACCAGTTCGTGCCCTTCCACGCCCACCTGTGGGACCTGCTGCACGGCCGGGCGCACGGCGGACTGCTGTTCAACTGGCAGTCCGGGTACGGCACCAGCTTCCTGCCCGACCTCGGCACGTACCTGACGAGCCCCTTCGCCCTGCTGGTCGGGCTCTTCCCGCGGCACGACATCGACCTCGCCGTGTACGTGGTCACCGTCGTGAAGATGACCGCCGCGGCCGCCGCGATGGCCTGGCTGCTGCGCACCCAGCGGCCCGGGCCGTGGTGGGCGGCGGGGCTGCTGGGGGCCTCGTACGCGCTGTGCGGCTGGTCGGTGATCGAGGCCTCGTACAACCCGATGTGGCTGGACGGGCTGATCGCCTTCCCCCTGCTGTGCCTGACCGGCGAGTGGGCGCTGCGCGGGCGGCGGCCGCTGCTGGGGGTGCTGGTGGTGGCCGTCTCGTGGACGGCGAACTTCTACACCGCCTACATGGCCACGCTCGGCGCGGCGCTGGTGCTGGTGGTGCGGGTGGTGCTGACGCATGACGGGATGCGCGAGCGGGCCCGGGTGGTCGGGCGGGCGGCGGTGACGACCGTGCTGGGGATGGCCCTGACGGCGCCGCTGCTGGTGCCGCTGTTCCTGAGTTCGCAGCAGGCCTACCCGGGCTGGTCCAAGGAGTTCGCCCCGGTGCCCTGGCCGGACCTGCTCGCCCGGCTGATGCCGGCCACCTACTCCTTCGGCTCCCCCGCCCTGTTCGTCGGCACCGGGACCCTGCTGCTGGTGACGGCCCTGCCCTTCCACCGGGCGCTGCCCCTGCGCACCCGCCTGTGGTGGGCGGGGCTGGTGGCGGCGGTGCTGCTGTCCCTGCAGTGGGCGCCGACCCACCTGGCCTGGCACGTCTTCGCCACCCCGAACGGCAGCCCGTACCGGCAGACCTTCGTGCTGGCCGGGATCGTGGTCATCGCCGCCTGGACCGGGCTCGCGGCCGGGCTGCCCGGCGTACGGGCGCTGGCGGCCGGGGCCGGCGTCCTGGCGGCGGCCGCCGCGTGGGCGGCGGGCAGCGCGCTGGCCACGGGCTGGGGGTACGCCCTGTTCTGCGGCGGGCTGGCACTGACGGCGGGGGCCTGGTGGGGCCTGCGCCACCGGCGGCTGCTGCTGCCGGCGGCCGCCGTGCTGGCGGCGGCCCTGGTGGCGCAGGCCGCAGCGACGACGGCGTACGGGCACAAGGGCAAGCTGGGCGGGCTGGACGACTACCCCTCCTGGGGGCGGACCCACACCGTCCGCGAACGGGCCCTGGCGCAGGCCGACGGCTGGCCGGCGTACCGCACCGACGCGGGCCGGCCCGCGCTCTCGAACAACGACCCGCTGCTGCTGGGCGGCGAGGGCGGCTCGTACTACAGCAGCCACACCCCGGACGTCTTCACCCGCACGATGGCGGCGCTCGGGGCGGGCTGGACCTCGCGCGGGCGCAGCGTGCAGAGCCTGGACAACCCGGTGACGGACGCCCTGTTCTCGGTCGGCGCACGCCTCAAGACCGACGGGCGGGCCGTCCGGGCGGAGGCGCTGCCGCTGGTCACCGTCCGGCCCGCCGGTCCATCCCCGGAGTTCGGCGGGTCGCCGTTCGCCAACCAGGAGCTGCTGCTGGGGGCGAAGGTGTACGAGGACCCGGTCGCGCCCGGAACCTGCCGGGCGGGCACCGACGCCTTCCTGTGGGCCCCGCAGTACAGCGGAACGGCCCGCCTCGCGGACGGGCGCCCGGCCAGGCTCAACGGCACCCCGCCGAAGAACCGGGCGGCGCTCCAGCCCCTGGGGCGCTCGCACGGGGTCTCCTCGGCGCTGGTCTTCGACCGCCCGGCACCGGACCAGTGGGCGCTGTCCTGCCTGGACCGGTCGAAGCTCACCGCCGCGGTGGCGGCGCTGCGCGGCGCGGCCGCCACGGCGGTGCGGGCCGGCGACTCGGACCTGACCGCCACCCTGCCGCCCGGCAGCACGGGCACGGCGGTCGTCGCGGTGCCGGCCATCGCGGGCTGGAGCTGCGAGGGCCGCCCGGCCGGGTCCCGGCTGGGGCTGCTGGCGGTGCCCCTGGACGGCCGCACCAGCACCCTGCACTGCGCCTTCACCCCGCCCGGGCTGCTCCCCGGCGCGGGACTGGCGGGGGCGTCGGCGCTGGCCGTGGCCGCGCTGGCGGTGCTCAGGCGGCGCCCGGGGCTCCTGGCGGGGCCGCGGGTCCGGCGCGGGGGCGCGTGAGGACTGCGCCGCGCCCCCGGGCACGGCCCTGCGTCAGCGCACCTGGCCCAGCCACTGCAGGGTCCGGCGGATCTCCACCGGGAGGGGGTGCGCCGGGCCGTGCACCCGGTCCGCGTCGTACAGGAGCCGGACCAGGGTGTCGTGGGCGGCGGCGCGGTCGCCGAGGGAGAGCAGCAGGTGCGCTATCCGGCGGCGGACCTCCAGCGGCAGGCCCGGGTCCGGGTTGGCGTAGTGGTTCTCGAACAGCGGGAGCAGCGACCGGTACTCGGCCAGGGCCGCGGCCGGCTCGCCCAGCTGCTCCAGGCACTGCGCGGCGTCGTAGCGCAGCCGCAGGGCCTGCGGATCGCCGGCCGGGAACTCTTCCGCGAGGCGGCGCAGTTCGGGCAGGGCGCGGCGGTACTGGCCGTCGTCCATCAGCGTGGCGGCGTACTGCTTGCGCAGGCTGCGCACCACCGGCGACCGCTCCCCGTGCTCGGCGGCCGCGGCCGGGAGGATCCCGCCGAGGATGTCCACGGCCTGGGTGAGCCGCCCCTGGTCCAGCAGCCTGCGGGCCTCGTCCACCGCGCCGGGGATGTCCGGGCGGGGCGGGGCCGGGGCCGGGGCCACGGTGGGCATCGGCGGGACGCCGCCGGGCGCGTGGTCGGCCCGGTCCACGTGGTCCGGCCGGTCCGGCCAGGGTGCCTGCGGGCGCCGGAAGGGCCGGGTCGGGTCGAGGGCGCCGGCCACGGGGCGGCTGCCGGGGGCCGGGAGCAGCGGCGCGAGGGCCTCGTAGACCTCCTGCGCCGAACCGGGCCGGTCCTGCGGGTCCTTGGCGAGGAGGCGCATCAGCAGCGCCTCCAGCTCCTGCGGGATCTCGGGGCGCCGGGCGCGTACGGGGGCGGGGGGCTCGTAAAGGTGCCGGTGCAGCACGCCGAGGGCGGTGGACCCGGCGAAGGGGACGTTGCCGCTGAGGAGTTCGTACAGCAGCACACCGAGGGCGTACAGGTCGGTGTAGGGGCCCACCGCGCCGCTCATGGCCTGCTCGGGCGCCATGTAGGCGGGGCTGCCGATCGGGGTGCCGGTGCTGGTGAGGCGGGTGGTGTCGGTGTCCATCACGGAGGCGACGCCGAGGTCCAGGACGAGGACCGTTCCGTCCGGGCGGATCATCACATTGCGGGGCTTGAGGTCCCGGTGGACGATCGGCACGGCGTGCACGGCGGACAGCACCGCGCACAGCTGGGCGGCCACCGCGACCGCCCACGGCCAGGGGTAGGGGTCGTGTGCGGCGAGGTGGTCGGCCAGGTCGGAGCCCTCGACGTACCCCATGACGAGGTACAGCTCGTCGCCGTCGCTGCCCGCGTCGTGCACCGTGACCAGGCCCGGGTGGTCGACCTGCGCCGTGACCCGGCACTCGCGCACGAAGCGGCGGCGCAGTTCCTCGGCGACGGTGCCGGGGCCGGCCACCTTGTCGGGGCGCAGCAGTTTGACGGCGACGCGGCGGTCCAGCCGCTTGTCGTAGGCCGTCCACACCTGGCCCATGCCGCCCTGGCCGAGGATGGTGGCGAGCTCGTAGCGCTCGCCGACGAGCCGTTCGCCGCCGGTCACTGCTGCGGGTCCTGGACCGCCGTGCTGTTCGGGTCCTGGTAGGGGCCGCCGGGCTGCGGGGGACGGGGCGGGGTGTGCGGGGTCTGCTTGCGCAGGAGCTCGCTCAGCTCGTCGAGTTCGGCGCGGACCTGGCCGATGCGCGGGGGCTGGACCGGGGCGGGGGCCTGCTGCGGCGGGACGGGCGGGTAGCCGTAGGAGGGGCGGGTCTGGTGCGGGGGCTGCGGCTGAAGGTGCTGCGGCTGGTGCTGCTGCGGCTGGGCGTACGGGGACTGCTGCGCCGGGTACCAGGGCGCGGCCCCCACCGCGGGAGCGGCGGCGGCCTTCGCCTCGTGGTGCCTGATGTCGGCGACGAGGTAGTACACGCAGACGGCGAAACCGGTGAAGATCGAGCCACCGGCGCCGAGGTTGCCCTGCCAGCCGTTGGTCTCCTCCGTCGGGTCGAGCTCGATGAAGGTGATCCAGACGACCGAGAGCACCCCGCCCAGCACCAGCAGCACCCAGTCGCGGGTCTTACGGGTGAGCAGAGCGATCCGCAGCAGCGCACCCCAGGCGAAGAAACCACAGCTCAGGAGGGGCAGGGCGGTGAACAGCACGCGCAGCGTCATCGCCGCCCCGGACAAGGGCCGGTGGCCGTGGGGGCCTTGCTGCGGCGGGATGCCGGGGCCGTGCATCGCTGCTCCTGACGGGCCGTGCGGAAAGGGTGACGGCTGGAAGCGTATACAGCGTTTCCGGCCGCCGGTGAGGGGATGGGCGCAACCGTTGCAGGGTCGCAGCACGCCCGCCCGGGCCCCGGTCCCCATACGCCTCCAGCGGCCCTCCTGCCCCGTCGGCTAACCTCGCCGCTCCTGATCGATCCCGGGGGGGGAACCGTCATGCGCACCCGCACGCCCAGAACCACGACCGTGGCCGCGCTCACCTGCGCGGCCCTGCTGACCGCCGCCACCGCCTGCGGCCCGGCAGCCGGCGGCGCGGCGCCGTCGGCCCCGGCCTCCACGGCCCGGGACCCGCTCGCGGGCCGGGAACCGGCGGCGGTCCTGCGCGCCGCGTACGAGGAGACGGAGCGGGCCGCGTCGAAGACCGCGGTCATCTCGCGCCGCACGGGGACGCGGGAGATCACCGCGAAGCTGAGCTTCGAGGGCGACAGTTGCTGGGGCGAGGTGAAGGTCGGCAGGGCCGGGACGGGGGAGATCCTGGTGGACGACTCCAAGGTCTCCCTGAGGGGCGACGACGGCTTCCTGCGGGACCAGTTCGGGAGCGGTCCCGCCAAGTCCCCGGACACGGCGGACGGCTGGATCGACGTGAAGCCCGGCGACCCGGCGGTCGCCCACCTCGTCGCCCTGTGCCGGGACGGCTCCCCCGCACGCGCCTTCCCGGCGGACCGCACCGCCCTGCGCCGGGGCCCGGACGCCCGGCTGAACGGCAGGCCGGTCGCGGTGCTGGTGTCGAAGGGCCCCGGCGGCACCGACATCACCGACCACGTGGCCCTGGAGGGCACGCCGTACCTCCTCGGGCACGCGGAGACCGGGCCGGAGGGCGGGAGCGTCGAGTACCGGGACCTGACGGGCCCGGCCGCGTAACCGCCCCGCCCCGGCCGGCCTGTCAGAGGTGCCCCCTACCCTCGACGAGGAAGCCGCGAGCTCGGCATCACGTCGTCACCACGGGGGTCACCGCACATGCGCAGCCGTACGAAGTCCAGGGCGGCGTCGGCCGTCGCAGCCGCCGCGGCCCTGCTGGGCGCCCTGACGGCCTGCGGCCCGTCCGTCCACCGCCCCGCCGCCGCACAGCCCGCCACCCCAGCCCCCTCCACCCCCTCCCCCTCCCCGGCCTCGTCCCGCTCCGGTCAGGAGATCCTCACCGAGGCCTACGAGACCACCCGCAAGGCCGATTCGATGCGGGTGGCGGCCACGATCCAGCAGGACGGCAAGCCGATGAAGGTGGACCTCTCCCTCGACCGCAAGGGCAACTGCAGGGGCGAGATCCGGGTGGCGGGCCTGGGCCGGCTCGACGTCGTCAAGTCCTCGGAGTTCGTCCACTTCCGGGGTGACCGCGCCTACTGGCGGGGCACCGCGGAGCTGCAGCACACCCCGCAGAAGCGGACGGACCAGCTGGTGGCCATGCTCGCCGACCGCTGGGTCCGCATACCCGCCTCCGACCCCCGCGCCGCCCCGATGACGGGCAGCTGCGACCTGACCAAGCTGACCAGCGACCTCGACCGCCCCAGCCCCCTCGCCCGCAAGGGCGAGACGGCGACGGTCGACGGCAAGCCGGCCCTGGCGGTGACCTCCCCGGCGAAGCAGGGCACCCAGACCGACTACGTGGCCACGCAGGGCAAGCCGTACATCCTCAAGTCGACGGTCATGGGCGACACCACGGGCGAGGCCCTCTTCTCGGCCTTCGACGTCCCGGTGGACACGACCTCCCCGAAGGACCCCGACATCCTCGACCTCTCGAAACTGGACACCCCGCCGGGCGAATCGATCTGACGCTGCCGGCCTTCGGACTCAGCCGAGGAACGTCTTGCGCCACTCCAGCGGCGACATCGTCAGCGCCGCCTCGGCGAGGGCATGGGCGGATGCCGTCTTCAGACTGCCCAGAGAGGTGTCGATCCAGTCCTGGACGAGGGTGTTGCCCTGCGCCCGGTACTCGACGGCCTGGACGAGGCACTCCAGCTTGTCGGCGTCCTTGGCGACGACCGCCTCGGGGGTGTCGTTGGCCTCGTACTCCTCCACCACGCGCTGCACACCGGCCCTCACGGCCGGGTGCGCGGCCGAGACCTGGTCGGCGGTGACGGCCTGGTTGGGGGCGGCGTCGATGTAGCGGCGGCCGAAGATGAATCCGGCCGTCCCCTGCGCGTTCACCGTCTCGTCTGCCATCTGCTGACCTCCGGTCTCAAGTCCGATCAAGAAGAACGTAGTTCGTCAATCGCCGACCCGCACTCCAGGACGTGCTGCGCGTGGCACTCCTCTCCGGCCCTGCCGGCCACGCGGGGCTGCCGCTCGGTCGGGGGTCAGGGGTGGGTGAGGTGGTGGGTGTGGAGGTGGCCCGGGAGGGGGTGGGTCGGTGGGGTGGCGGGGAGGGTGGTGTGGGTGGGGTAGCCGGCCTTCCGGGCCACGCGGCAGGAGGCTTCGTTGTCCAGCTGGTGGAAGAGGTCGAGGCGTCGCAGGCCCGTGGGGGCGAAGGTCTTGGCGGCCCAGGCCGTGAGGGTGTCCAGGGCGCGGGTGGCGGTGCCCCGGCCGCGGGCGTGGGCGGCGGTCCAGTAGCCGACCTCGGCCGCGGGGGCGCCCGGCTTCGGCAGTTTGAGGACGGCGTTGCCCAGGAGGCGGCGCGGGGCGGGGGCGTCCTCCTCCAGGACCGCGAAGGCGAAGCGCACGCCCGAGGCCCAGCCCCGCCGCTGCTCCGCGAGCCAGCGCAGGCCCTCTGCCTCGTCGTCGGCGCGGTGGTGGATCCACTGCCGCATGGCGGGATCCGCGCACGCCTCCACCAGCGCGGGGACGTCCTCCTCCCGCCAGGGCCGCAGGAGCAGGGCGGGCCGGCCCGCCGCCGGGGCGGCGCGGAGGGTGACGGGAGGGGTCATCGGGCGATGGTACGGCCGCGCCCGGCCGCCGCCCGCGGGTGGGTGCGGGCGGCGGGGGCGCGGGGCGGGGGTCAGGATCCGAGGATGGTGGTCAGGAACTCGCCCGTCCAGGCCAGGAGTTCGCGGCCGACCAGCGGCTTGCCGCCGACGCGGGACGTCTTCGGCCGGGGGACCAGGACCTGGGAGGTGGCCGGCTTGAGGACCGTGCCGGGGTAGAGGCGCTTGAGGCGCAGTTCCTGCGACTCGCGCAGCTCTACCGGGCCGAAGCGGATGTTGGGGCCCTGGAGGGTGATGTCCCCGACCCCGCAGGCCCGGGCCAGCATCCGCAGGCCCGCCACCAGCAGCAGGTTCTCCACCGGCTCCGGCAGCTTGCCGTAGCGGTCGGTGAGTTCCTCCCGGACCGCCTTGATGTCGGCCTCCGAAGCCGCCGAGGCGATCGCCCGGTAGGCCTGCAGGCGCAGCCGCTCGCCGGGCGCGTAGTCGTGCGGGACGTGCGCGTCGACCGGCAGTTCGATCTTCACCTCCAGCGGCGGCTCCTCCTGCGCCCCGCCCTCCACGGCGGCCCGGTAGTCGGCGACGGCCTCGCCGACCATGCGGATGTAGAGGTCGAAGCCGACGCCCGCGATGTGGCCGGACTGCTCGCCGCCGAGCAGGTTGCCCGCGCCGCGGATCTCCAGGTCCTTCATCGCCACGTACATGCCGGCGCCCATCTCGGTGTGCTGGGCGATGGTGGCCAGCCGCTCGTGCGCAGTCTCCGTCAGCGGCTTCTCCGGCGGGTACAGGAAGTACGCGTAGCCGCGCTCGCGGCCCCGGCCGACACGGCCGCGCAGCTGGTGCAGCTGGGAGAGGCCGAAGTTGTCGCCGCGCTCCACGATCAGGGTGTTGGCGTTGGAGATGTCGATACCGGACTCGACGATCGTCGTGGAGACCAGGACGTCGAACTTCTTCTCCCAGAAGTCGACCACGACCTGTTCCAGGGCCTGTTCGGACATCTGGCCGTGGGCCGTGGCGATCCGCGCCTCGGGGACGATCTCCCGGAGCTTGGCGGCCGCCCGGTCGATGGACTCGACCCGGTTGTGGATGTAGAAGCACTGGCCCTCGCGCAGCAGCTCGCGCCGGATGGCCGCGCCGATCTGCTTCTCCTCGTAGGGGCCGACGAAGGTGAGGACCGGGTGGCGCTCCTCCGGCGGGGTGGTGATCGTCGACATCTCGCGGATGCCGGTGACCGCCATCTCCAGGGTGCGGGGGATGGGCGTGGCGGACATGGTGAGCACGTCGACGTTGGCGCGGAGCTTCTTCAGCTGCTCCTTGTGCTCGACGCCGAACCGCTGCTCCTCGTCGACGATGACCAGGCCCAGGTCCTTGAACTTCGTCTCCTGCGAGAACAGGCGGTGGGTGCCGATGACCACGTCGACCGAGCCCTCCTTGAGGCCCTCCAGGGTGGCCTTGGACTCGGTGTCGGACTGGAAGCGCGAGAGCGCCTTCACGTTGACGGGGAACTGGCTGTAGCGCTCGGAGAAGGTCCCGAAGTGCTGCTGCACCAGCAGGGTCGTCGGGACGAGGACCGCGACCTGCTTGCCGTCCTGGACCGCCTTGAACGCGGCCCGCACCGCGATCTCGGTCTTGCCGTAGCCGACGTCGCCGCAGACCAGGCGGTCCATGGGGACGGACTTCTCCATGTCCTCCTTGACCTCGGCGATGGTGGTGAGCTGGTCGGGGGTCTCCGCGTACGGGAAGGCGTCCTCCAGCTCGCGCTGCCAGGGGGTGTCGGGGCCGAAGGTGTGGCCGGGCGCCGCCATGCGGGCGCTGTACAGCTTGATCAGGTCGGCGGCGATCTCCTTGACGGCCTTCTTGGCCCGCGCCTTGGTCTTCGTCCAGTCGGCGCCGCCGAGCCGGTGCAGGGTCGGGGCCTCGCCGCCGACGTACTTGGTGACCTGCTCCAGCTGGTCGGTGGGGATGTACAGGCGGTCGCCGGGCTGGCCGCGCTTGGCCGGCGCGTACTCGACGAGGAGGTACTCGCGGGTGGCGCCCTGGACGGTGCGCTGCACCATCTCGACGTAGCGGCCCACGCCGTGCTGCTCGTGCACGATGTAGTCGCCGGCCTCCAGGGTGAGGGGGTCGATGGACTTGCGGCGGCGGGTGGGCATCCGGCCGAGGTCCTTGGTGGCGGTGCGCTGGCCCGTCAGGTCGGTCTCGGTGAGGACGGCCAGCTTGAGGGCCGGGTCGATGAAGCCGTTGTCGAGCGAGGCGCAGGAGACGTGGACGATCGAGGGCTCCAGGGCCCCGAGGTCGGCCTCCAGGCGGGCCGGGATGCCCTCGCCGCCGAGGACCTCGACGGTACGGGCGGCCGGGCCGTGGCCCTCGGTGAGGTAGACGGTGTGCCAGCCGTCGGCGATCCAGCCCTTGGTGTCGGCGAGGGCGCGGGCGGTGTCGCCCCGGTAGGCCTCGGGGGCGTGCATGCCGAGCTTGAGGGTGTCGGATCCCAGGCCGGGGTCGTCGGCCGCGAAGGGGGAGACCGACCACCACATCATGCCGAGCTCGCGGGCGTGCTCGCGGACGTCGGCGATCCCGCGCAGCGAGGCCGCGCCGACGTCGATGGGGGCCTGGCCGCCGCCGGCGGTGGCCGCCCAGGAGGCCATCAGGAACTCCTGGCTGGTCGCCACCAGGTCGGCGGCCCGGGTGCGGACCCGCTCGGGGTCGCAGACCACGGCCATGGAACCGGCCGGCAGGACGTCGAGGAGCAGTTCCATGTCGTCCACGAGGACCGGGGCGAGGGATTCCATGCCCTCCACGGCGATCCCCTCGGCGATCTTGCCCAGCAGTTCGCCGAGTTCCGGGTGCTGCTCGGCGAGGGCCGCCGCCCGCTCGCGCACCTCGCCGGTCAGCAGCAGCTCCCGGCAGGGCGGGGCCCACAGGCCGTGCTCGGCGATCTCCAGGGAGCGCTGGTCGGCGACCTTGAAGTAACGGATCTCCTCGACCTCGTCACCCCAGAACTCCACGCGCAGCGGGTGCTCCTCGGTGGGCGGGAACACGTCGAGGATGCCGCCGCGCACGGCGAACTCCCCGCGCTTCTCCACGAGCTCGACGCGCGCGTACGCGGCGGCCGCCAGGGCTTCGGTGACCGCGCCGAGGTCGGCGCTCTCGCCGTGGCGCAGGCTCACCGGCACCAGGTCGCCCAGCCCCTTGACCTGCGGCTGGAGCACGGAGCGGATGGGGGCGACGACCACCGAGACGGGGCCGGCGGCCGGGTCGTCCGCACGGGGGTGGGCAAGGCGGCGCAGGACGGCGATGCGCCGGCCGACGGTGTCGCTGCGCGGGCTGAGGCGCTCGTGCGGCAGGGTCTCCCAGGACGGGTAGTCCACGACCTCGTCGGGCGGCAGCAGCGAACGCAGCGCGGCGGCCAGGTCCTCCGCCTCCCGGCCGGTGGCGGTGACGGCGAGCACGGTCCGCCCGGTGCGGCGGGCCAGCGCGGCGATCGCGAAGGGCCGGGCGGCGGGCGGGCCGACGAGGTCCACGTGCATGCGGTTGCCGTCCCCGGCCGCGGTGACCGCCTCGGCCAGGGCGGGGTCCCGGGTGACGGCGTCGAGCAGTCCGTGCAGGCTCATGAAAGCGGCTTTCCATCCGGTGGAGGGGCGGGCGGGGGCAACGCGAAGCACCCGACACGTGAACGGGCCGGGGGTTCCCACCCTATGCCGCGGGTGTGCCGGCCGCGCGCGGGATTCGGGGCGCGTACGGGTTCGGGTGGATGCGGTACGGGTCCGGTACGGCTGCGTACGGCTCCGGTACGGCTCCGGGGGCGGAGGCAGTGCTTCCGCACCGGGATGACAATCTGTCCGGATGTCCCCCTCCGCACGCCCGCCCGACGGCACGACCGCGCCCCGCACGGCGCCGGCCGCATCCGCCGCGCCCGCCACCGCGCCCCCGGCGGAGCCGGCCGCGCCCACCGCCGGCGTGGCGCGCCCCGCCCGGAGTGCCCGGGCCGCCGCGTGGGCCCGGGCCGCCGCGTGGGCCCGGGCCCGGGCGCCGTACGTGCTGACCGCCGCGCTGTTCGCCGCGTACGCCACGCTCTCCGTGACCCGCCACCGGCGAATGGAGGACTCCTCCTACGACCTGGGCATCTTCGAGCAGGCCGTCCGGGCCTACGCCCACCTCCAGGCGCCCGTCGTGGACCTGAAGGGCCCGGGCACCCTCGTCCTCGGCGACCACTTCAGCCCCGTCATCGCCCTGATCGCCCCGCTCTACCGGGTCTTCCCCGGCCCGGTCACCCTCCTGGTGGTGCAGGCGGCGCTGTTCGCGCTGTCGGCCCTGCCCGTGACCCGGGCCTCGGCGCGGCTGCTGGGGCAGGCGCGGGGGCTCGCGCTCGGGGCGGCGTACGGGCTGTCCTGGGGGATCCAGCGGGCCGTCGAGTTCGACTTCCACGAGATCTGCTTCGCCGTACCGCTGATCGCCTTCGCCCTGGAGGCACTGCTGGCGGGCCGCTGGCGGGCGGCGGTGGCCTGGGGGCTGCCTCTGCTGCTGGTCAAGGAGGACCAGGGGCTCACCCTGGCGGCGCTGGCGCTCGTCGTCGCCTGGCGGGCCCGGCGCACCGACCGGAGGGCGGCCCGGCTGGCCCTCGGGGTGGCCGTGGCCGGGGCGGCGGCGGCCGCACTCGTGTTCACGGTGGTGATCCCCGCCTTCGCCGCCGACGGCTACACCTACTGGCAGAAGGCCGGCGGCCCCGGCGACGCTCTGCACGGCCTCGGCACGAAGCTCACCACCCTGGCCTGGGTGCTCGTCCCCACCAGCGGCCTGCTGGCCCTGCGCTCCCCGCTGCTGTGGGTGGCCCTGCCGACGCTGGGCTGGCGGTTCACCGCCGCCGACCCGAACTACTGGTCCACCGACTTCCATTACAGCGCCGTGCTGATGCCGGTGGTGACGCTGGCGCTGGCCGACTCCCTCGACACCGTCCGGCGCAGCCCCCGGCCGTGGCTGCGCTCGTACGCCCACCAGCTGCCCGGCGCCGTGCTGGCCGCCGCGCTCGCGCTGAGCGCGACCAGCCTGCCGCTGGCCCGGCTCGGGGAGCGGGCCGCGTACGAGAAGCCGAAGCGGGCCGTCGCGGTCGAGCGGCTGCTGGCGCGGATCCCGGACGGGGTGTCGGTGGAGGCCGACTACCCGGCGCTGACCCGGCTGACCTCGCGCTGCCGGGTCTTCTGGCTCGGCGGCACGCGCGGGGTGCGCCCGGCCTACCTGGTCTTCGACAACGCCTCCGGCTGGGCCGGGGACCCACTGGCGTACGCGGGGCGGCTGCACCCGGGGTCGCGGTTCGCCCTGGTGGGCGAGGCGGGCGGGATGGTCCTGCTGGAACGGCAGCTGTAGGGGCGAAACCCGGCCCCGACGCCGCCCGGAGGAGCCGCCGGGGAATGACCGTGACGTGGCGCGCGGACCCCGGCCCGGCCGGCCTGGCCGCGCACGGCGCCGGCCCCGGGCCGCCCTCGCGGACGCCCCGGGGCCGGCGTGTTCCCCCGTACTCCCCCGTGGGGCCCCGGTTTCCCCGTGGGCTCCCGTAC
This sequence comes from Streptomyces sp. 3211.6, assembly GCF_003634815.1. Taxonomy (NCBI): domain Bacteria; kingdom Bacillati; phylum Actinomycetota; class Actinomycetes; order Kitasatosporales; family Streptomycetaceae; genus Streptomyces; species Streptomyces sp. 3211.6. Next base: position 3,401,781 of record NZ_RBXC01000001.1, read on the forward strand.
CTCCCCCGAAGGGAGCCCGGGACCCCGTGGGGTCCCGGTGCCTCCCCCGTACGACCGCCGGCGGCTACTCGCTGGCGATCGCGTTCAGGACGTTCATCCGCCCCGCCCGGAACGCCGGGACCAGTGCGGCGAACAGGCCCACCAGCGCCGAGCCCGCGAAGACCGCGATGATCGTCGCCCACGGGATCTCCAGCACCTTCAGGCCCTGGAGGGCGAGGAGCTGCTGCGCGGTGGCGCCCCAGCCCATGCCCAGCCCCAGGCCCAGCAGGGCGCCGAAGAGCGCGATGACCACCGACTCCAGGCGGATCATCCGGCGCAGCTGGCGGCGCGAGAGGCCGATGGCGCGCATCAGGCCGATCTCCCGGGTCCGCTCGACCACCGAGAGGGCCAGCGTGTTCACGACGCCGAGCACCGCGACGACGATCGCCAGGGCGAGGAGGCCGTAGACCATGTTGAGCAGCTGCCCGACCTGGTCCTTGAGGTCCTTCTTGTAGTCGGTCTGGTTGAGCACCTTGTACTGCGGGTACTCGGCCATGGCCGCCTTGAGCGCCGTGTACGCGCTGTCGGCCTGCCCCTTGTGCGCCGTGGCCAGCAGCATGAACGGGCGCGGCAGCTGGTCGGCCGGCAGGTTGGCCTCGGCGGTGGCGGTGCTGATGTACTTCACGCCCTTGTCGAGGTTGCCCTCGTCCAGGGTGATCGCCGCGACCTTCAGCCTGACGGTCTTGCCGCCGTTGAAGGCCACGCCCAGTTCGTCGCCGACCTTCACGTGGTGCTTGACGGCGTACTCCGAGCCGACGGCCATCGAGCCGGGCGCGTACGCGTCCTGGTGCTGCCCGGCGCTCGTCTTGCGGCGGACGTCCTGGGCGTAGGAGGGGTCGGTGGCGCTGAGCCGGTCCTGGGCGGAGGTGCCGTCCGGGGCGGTGATCTTCGCCTCGACCTCGCGGTAGGCGGTGACGTGGTCCAGGCCCTTGACCCCGCGCATGGCCTGTTCGGCCTGCGGCATCAGCGGCTGGCCGCCCTGGGAGGCGACGATGTAGTCCGCGCCGACCGTGCGGTCGAGCTCGTCGGTGGCGGAGGCCACCATCGAGGAGCCGACGACCGACAGGCAGGCGACCAGCGCCAGTCCGATCATCAGCGCGGCGGCCGTGGCCCCCGTACGGCGCGGGTTGCGCAGGGCGTTGCGTTCGGCGAGCCGGCCGACGGAGCCGAAGGGCCGCAGGACGGGCGCGGCCAGCAGCCGGACCACGACGCCCGCCAGCAGCGGGCCGATCACGATGAAGCCGATCAGGCTGAACAGGACACCGACGGCCAGCCACAGCGAACCGGCGGAGGCCTTGTCGGCGGCCGCGGCGAGGAACAGGGCCGCGGCGCCGAGGCCGGTGAGGACCAGGCCGAGGACGGCGCGGACCGCGCCGGCCTTGCGGTCGCCGGGGGTGCCAGCGTCGCGCAGGGCGGCCATCGGGGAGACCTTGCCGGCCCGGCGGGCCGGGACGTAGGCGGCGACGACGGTGACGACGGTGCCCAGGACCAGGCCGGTGACCGGGGTGGTCCAGCGGACCGTCAGGTCGCCGGTGGACAGGTGCATGCCCATCTGGCCCATGAGCTTCATCAGGCCGACGGCCAGGCCGACGCCCGCCGCGACACCGGCGGCGGAGCCGACGACGCCCAGCAGCAGGGCCTCCAGCAGCACCGAGCGGTTGATCTGGCCCCGGTCGGAGCCGATGGCGCGCATCAGGCCGATCTCGCGGGTGCGCTGGGCGACCAGCATCGAGAAGGTGTTGAAGATCAGGAAGATGCCGACGAGGAAGGCGATGCCGGCGAACCCGAGCATCACGTACTTCATGACGTCGAGGAAGCCCATGTCCTTCTTGTTGGCGGCCGTGGCCTCCTTGGCCGTCTGCAGCTTGTAGGTGTCGGCGCCGAGGACCGAGGCCACGTTCTTCTTCAGCTGCTCGTCGCTGACGCCGTCCTTCGCGGTGACGTTGACGTGGGTGAAGGTGCCGGGCGCGCCGAGGAGCTTGTCCTGGGCGGTGGCGGTGTCGAAGTAGACGACGGCCGCGCCCGGGTTGGTGACCGTGAAGGAGGCGATGCCGCTGATCTTCGCGCGGACGTCACCGGTGATGGCGATGGTGCGCAGCTCGTCGCCGAGCTTCAGGTGGTGCTTGTCGGCGGTGTCGGCGTCGATCATCATCTCGGTCGGTCCGCGCGGGGCCCGGCCGGAGGTGATCTTCATGGACTTGAGCTCGCCATCGGTCCAGTTGCCGGCGATGGTCGGGGCGCCGGTGGTGGAGCCCATGTTCTCGTTCTTGGCGTTGACGACCGTGACGGCCGTCGAGACGACGCCGCCCTCGGCGGACTTCACGCCCTCGGCCCCGCGCACCTTCTCCACGGCCGACCCGGGCAGCACCTGCGGGCGGCCGCGGTTCGGGTTCTCCTCGCCCTCCGCGAGCTCCTTCGGGCTGACGGTGACGTCGGAGCTGGTGACGGCGAACAGCTTGTCGAAGGTGGTGTTCATGGTGTCGGTGAACACCAGGGTCCCGCAGACGAAGGCGACCGAGAGGAGCACGGCGACGGCGGACAGCGCCATGCGGCCCTTGTGCGCGAAGAAGTTGCGCCGCGCGGTCTTCATGACGGTCACGAGGTCCGCCCGCGCGCGTCGAAGTCCTTCATCCGGTCCAGGACCTGGTCGGCGGTGGGCCCGTACATCTCGTCGACGATGCGGCCGTCGGCGAGGAAGACGACGCGGTCGGCATAGGAGGCGGCGACCGGGTCGTGGGTGACCATCACGATGGTCTGGGCGAGCTCGTCCACCGACTGGCGCAGGAAGCCGAGGACTTCGGCCCCGGCCCGCGAGTCCAGGTTTCCGGTGGGCTCGTCCCCGAAGATGATCGCCGGGCGGGCGGCGAGGGCGCGGGCGACCGCCACGCGCTGCTGCTGGCCGCCGGACAGCTCGGTCGGACGGTGCTTGAGGCGCCCGGCGAGGCCGACGGTCTGCACCACGCGCTCCAGCCACTGCGGATCGGCCTTGCGGCCCGCGATGTCCATGGGGAGGGTGATGTTCTCCAGGGCGTTCAGCGTCGGCAGCAGGTTGAACGCCTGGAAGATGAAGCCGATCTTGTCGCGGCGCAGCTGGGTGAGCTTCTTGTCCTTGAGGCCGGTGATCTCGGTGTCCTCAAGGTGGATCTGCCCGCTGGTCACCGTGTCCAGGCCGGCCAGGCAGTGCATGAGGGTGGACTTGCCGGAGCCGGAGGGGCCCATGATCGCGGTGAACCGGCCGCGGTGGATGTCCACGTCCACGTGGTCGAGGGCGACGACGCGGGTCTCGCCGGAGCCGTACGCCTTGACGACCTGGCGCGCCCGTGCGGCCACGGAGCCGTGTCCCCCGCCGCTTCCGTGCCTGGTCTCGGTCATCGCCGTTGTCACTGCTTCTCCCCTGTTGGTGTGGTGCGTGCGTCCGTGCGTACCGCCGCGTGCGTAACTGCGTGCATGCGTCCGCGCGTCGCCTTCGTGAAGTCTGCTGAACGGGGGTGCCCGGCGCCCTGGTGCCCGTCGCCGTATCCGCCGGGGGTTAACCCCACCTCGCCCCCGCGGCCCCGCCCATGTGAACCAGTTAAAGACGTGCCGGGCCCTTCGGCCTCCTCCGCCGGGACGAAAGTCCCATGGGCCCAATTGCTGAGGGACCCCTAGGGGTCGTCCCCCCTGCGGTGGACGGGACGTAGGGGGCACCGCCCGGGTCACCCCGCGTGAGATGGGGATTCCGCCCGGCCCACCCCGGTGAGAGGGTGTGCACGCGCGGACGAAGGGAGAGGCCGGTGGGGACGGACGAGGGCGGGGACGGATCCCCTCGCGGAGGGGCGGCCGGCGCCGCCGGGGGAAAGGTTTCCGCCGGGGAGGCGGAGGCCGGCATACCCGTCCAGGGCCGGCCCCCGGCGAAGGTCGTCGCCTCGCTGATGCTGTGCATGGCCCTGGTCGCCCTCGACCTCACGATCGTCTCGACCGCCGTCCCCCAGATCGTCGGGGACATCGGCGGTTTCTCCGTCTTCTCCTGGCTGTTCTCCGGCTACCTCCTCGCCGTGACCGTCACCCTCCCCGTCTACGGCAAACTCAGCGACACCTTCGGCCGCAAACCGGTCCTGGTCTTCGGCACCGCCCTGTTCCTCGTCGGCTCGCTGCTGTGCGCGTCCGCCTGGAACATGGCCGCGCTGATCGCCTTCCGGATCGTCCAGGGGCTGGGCGGCGGCGCCCTGCAGAGCACCGTGCAAACCCTGGCCGCCGACCTCTACCCGCTGCGCGAGCGCCCGCGCATCCAGGCCCGGATGACCACCGTGTGGGCGAGCTCCGCGCTCATCGGCCCGGCCCTCGGCGGAGTGATCGCGGGGTACGCGGGGTGGCGCTGGACCTTCCTGATCAACGTGCCGATGGCCGGGCTGGCCCTGTGGCTGACCGTCCGCCACCTGACCGAACCCCGGCGCTCCCCGGGCCGGCGCGGGCCCGTCGACTGGGCGGGGGCGCTCGGGATCTTCGCGTGCGGCGGGCTGCTGCTGTTCGCGCTGGTCCAGGGCGGGGTGGCCTGGCCCTGGCTGTCCCCGCCGTCGCTGGGGCTGCTGGGCGCGAGCGCGGTGCTGGCGGCGGTCGTGGTGCGGGTGGAGCGCAGGGCCGCGGACCCGATCCTGCCCGGGTGGGTGTGGCGCCGGCGGACCATCGCCGCCGTCAACCTGGCCATGGGGGCGCTGGGGCTGCTGATGGTCGCCCCGATGGTGTTCATGCCGACCTACGCCCAGTCCGTGCTGGGGCTCGGGCCGGTCGGGGCGGGGCTGGTGACGGGCCTGATGACCCTGAGCTGGCCGCTGTCGGCCGCCGTCTGCCAGCACGTGTACCGGCGCATCGGCTTCCGTGACACCGCTGCCCTGGGGATGGGGCTGGCCGCGGCGGTGCTGTTCTCCTTCACCCTGCTTCCCTCCCCGGCGCGGCCCTGGCAGCCCGCGGTGATCATGCTGCTGCTGGGGGCGGCGCTGGGCCTGTTCCAGCTGCCGCTGATGGCCGGGGTGCAGTCCACCGTGGGCTGGGCCGAGCGCGGCACGACCACCGCCTCGGTGCTCTTCTGCCGCACCGTCGGGCAGGCCGTGGGGGCCGCGCTGATGGGGGCGGTGGCCAACGCGACCGTCGCCGCCCGGCTGGCACGGGAGCGCGAGCCGGGGCTGCCGCACCGGCTGGAGGACGTGTCACGCGCCCTGGCCGAGCCGGGCAGCCTCTCACGGGCCGCGTCGGAGCACCTGCGGGAGGCGGTGGCGGCCGCGGTGCACCACATCTTCCTCGGCGCGGCGTTCGCCGGGGTCGCGGCGGTGCTGGTGCTGCTGCTCGTGGCGCCCAGACGGTTCCCCGTCCTGCCGGAACACGAATGACAGCCGCTTGACAACTTGTCATGCCCGCCCTGCTCGGGTGACGCTCTCCCCACGACCACACCCCGGGGGGACGACATGGCATCCGCACTCTTCGCACTGGCGTTACTGGCCGCCCTGGCCGGACCCGTCACCCTGCGCCTGTACCGCAGGCCCGGCTTCGTCACCGGACGCGACGGCCGGCTCTCCACCTCGACCACCCTGGCCCTGGCCTGGACGGTGATCCTGGTCTGGCTGCTGCTCACGATCCTCGGCTACGGGCTGACGGCCGGCGGCGGAACCGGCTACTTCCGCGGCGAACACGGCCCGCTGTCCGCCCTGACCACCGTCTACCTCCCGCTGCTCGGCGGCCCGTACGTCGCCCTGATCGCGGCGAAGACGGTCGTCGGCATCCGGGTGGAGCACGGCACCCTGGCCAAGCCGGCCCCGAAGCCCACCGCCACCGGCCGCCGGCCGCTGCGGGAGCTCATCGCCAACGACAGCGGCCGCACCGACCTCGTGGACCTCCAGTACGTGGCCCTGAGCGCGGTGACGATGCTGTACGTCGTCCTGTTCTTCCTCTCCGACGTGGGCGGCGGCCTGCCGGAACTCCCGGCCGAGATCTGGGCCCTGACCGGCGCTCCGGCGGGGGCGTACCTGGTCAACAAGATGGCCACCCGCGGCAACCCCGTCATCACCCACGCCGCCGTCAGCCCCGACGGCGTCCTCACGGTCGAGGGCGGCGGCTTCACCGACCCCCGCCTCACGGTGGACGACACCCCCCTCCCGGCGGTCCAGGACCCGGCGACCGGCTCCCTCACGGCCACCCTCCCGCCCGACACCACACCCCCCTTCACGGTGGTGGTCACCTCCCGCGGCCTGCGCAGCGACCCCTACCGCCACACCCCCGCCCAGACCACCCCCGCCCGGCCGCCCGCCGGTTAGCGCGTGCCCGGGGTCCGGTCGGCAACGCGGCACACCGCGACCGGGCCCCGGGCAGCTACGTCCCGTCCCGCGTCCAGACCAGTACCGCCTGATCCCCTTCCGGCACCCCTCCGGCGCGACGGTACGTCGCCAGTGCCGCCGCGTTGTCCTCGTCCGTGACCGTCCACATGCCGTAGCAGTCGCGTTCGCGCGCCAGACCGGCGAGCGCGGCCACCAGGGCCCGGCCGACACCACGCCCGCGGAACGAGTCGTCCACTCCCAGCTCGTACAGGAACATCTCGGTCCCCTTGTCCGGATGCGTCATCTCGACACCGGTGACCATCCCTGCCGGGACGCCGTCCACGTAGGCGATCAGAAGGTGGTGACGCTCGTCGGCCAGGAACCGTGCGGTCGCCCCCGGTTGAGGGAACGCATCGAAAAGGTGCCCGGCGGCCCTGACGTCCTCGGCCTCAGTGACGCGACGGATCTCCATGCGGGGATCCTGACAGGTCCCGGCACACAGGGCACCGGCTTTCCCCCGGGCTGGGGCTACCCCTCCGCCGGCGCCCGTCCCGTCAGGGCCGCCAGGCTCGAGCGGACGTGGTTCATGTGCGCCCGCATCTCCTCCTGCGCCTCCGCGTGCTCCCGCAGGATCCGGTCCGTCTCCCGCACCACCCGCTCGGCCCGCACCCGCGCCTGCGCCACCAGCTCCGCCGCCCGCGCCTCCGCGTCCTCCTGCCCGTGCCGCGCCGACTCCTCCGCCTCCGCGAACCCCCGCCGCGCCTCCGCCAACCGCCCCTGCGCGTACCGCTCCATCTCCGCCAGCCGCGCCTCCAGCTCCGCCTCCCGCGCCGCCGCCTCCCGCCCCGCGGCGTCCCACCGCTCCACCTGCTCCTGCTCCCGCTCCGCGAGCAACGCCTGCGACCGCCGCCGCGCCTCCGCCAGCCCGGCCTGCGCCTCGGCCCGCCACCCCGCGGCGTCCTCGCGCGCCTTCGCCCGCGCCTCGTCCGCCTCCCGCTGCGCCCGCAACAGCCCCTGCCGCGCCCGCACCTCGGTCTGCTCCCGCACCGCCTCCGCGTCGTGCCGCGCCAGCTCCGCCACCCGCTCCGCGTGCGCCTCGGCCGCCCCCGCCGCCTCCGTCGCGTCCGCCCGCGCGTCCGCCCGCAGGACCTCCGCCTCCTCCTGGGCCAGCGACAGGATCCGCCGGGCGCGCTCGCTCAGCTCGTCGTACGTCTGCGGAGCCAGCGCCGCCACCGCCGCACGCAGCCGCTCCGCCTCCTCCTCCATCTGCCGCGCCAGGACGGTCAGCCGTGCCACCCGTTCCCAGGCCTCGTCCCGGCTGCCGGCCAGCCGGGCGACGTACCGGTCGACGTCCTCCGGCCGGTAGCCGCGGCCGCCGCGCACGGTCGAGAAACCCTGGGGTCCGTGAGGTGACATGGGTGCACTCATCCTGGAAGCGCCTCTCTCGCGGGGATTCCCGTCAAGGATGCGTCATTTGAGGCCAGAAGCCTGAATGGCCGGGCCGGGACCCCCGTCGAGGGTCCCGGCCCGGCCATCCGTCCGATCAACGGACCCGCCCGATCAGAGCAGTCCGTCCCACATCTGCTCCAGCAGCACCGACCACCAGCTCTCCGGCGACGCCAGCGCCGCACTGTCGAGCCCCGCCAGATTCGCCTGGAAATCGACCGTCCAGCGCCCGGCCTGTTCCGGCGTCAGATGCTGCCGCAGCCGCCACATCTGACCCAGCATCGCCAGCGACCGCGCGAACTGCGGCAGGCTCGAATTGACGAACTGCGGCGGCACGGGCGCCCCACCCGGACCACCCTCCACCGGCACCGCCACGATGTGGGCCGTCCCGTACTGCACGCACAGCGCCTTGCCGAAGTCACTGCCGATCACCAGGTACGAACCCGCGTCCGACGCCGGCTGCACCTGCCGCTGCGCCGCCAGCTCGGCCAGCGTCGGCACCGGCTGCCCCGGCACGGCCTGCGCCCAGAAGAACGGCCCGAAATCGACCGGCAGACCCGCCCACATCAGGGTCTGCGCCACGATCTCCGGCACACCCTGGCGCGACACCGCCCGCTGGTCGAACCGGAACACGCCCTGCGGCCCGAACGCCCCCGCGAGCTCCTGCGCGATGGCGTCCATCGGGATCGCCGGCTGGAGCGGCACCTGCGGCAGCGGCGCCCGCACCGGCGCCGGACGCGCCGGACCGTCCGCCACCTGGTGCAGCTCGCCCTGATGGGTGAGCAGGTGCCGCATGCCCTGCTGGCGTCCCGCGTGGTCGGTCCCGTACGGGGCCACGCTCGTGATCCGCACCTGCGGCCAGGTCTCCCGGATCATCCGCGCGCAGTAGCCGCCGGGCAGCTCACAGGAGGCCAGCTCGGTGTGCAGCTCCAGCACCTGCTGCGGCGGCACGTTCATCGCACGGAGCTCGTAGAGGATCTGCCACTCGGGGTGCGGGGTACCGGGCGCCGAGCGGCGGATGAGCTGCTGCTCGGAGCCGTCGGGCGCACGGTAGCGGAGCACGGCCTGGTAGCCCGGGCCGACCGTGGGCACGCCGGACGGGGCGGCCGGCGGCTGCCCCGCAGGCCCGCCGGGCGGCGCGGAGGGCGGCCCGGGCGGCGCAACGGTGCCGGGCCCGGCCAGCATCGTCGCGGCGTGCTGCATCCCACCCCCGGGCGCGCCGGGAGCCCCGGGCGCGCCGGGAGCCCCGGGCGCACCAGGAGCACCGGGCGGCCCCGGCGGGGCGGGCGGCTGCACGACGGCCGGACCGGCCAGCATCGTGGCGGCGTGGTCGAGCCCACCCCCGAGCGAACCACCGGCCCCGCCGGGCGCACCCGGAGCACCGGGAGGCGCGGGCGGAGCCACCGGCGCACCCGGAGGCCCGGGCGGCTGGGGCGGCTGCACGACGGCCGGACCCGCGAGCATCGTCGCGGCATGCTGAAGCCCGCCCCCGGGCGCACCCGGAGGCGCGGGCGCGGCGGGAGCACCGGGAGGCGCGGGCGGCGCACCGGGGGGCCCGGGCGGCTGCGGCGGCTGCACGACCGCGGGGCCGGCCAGCATCGTGGCGGCGTGGTCGAGCCCGCCCCCGAGCGAACCGGAACCAGGAGCAGCCGGAGCCCCCGGCGGCGCGGGAGGCGGCACCGGTGCACCGGGCGGCGCGGGAGGCCCGGGAGGCGGAACGGTCCCCGGCCCGGCCAGCATCGTCGCGGCGTACGCCCCACCCCCGGACGCACCGGGCGCGGAAGGCGCACCGGGCGCGGAAGGCGCACCAACGGGCGCAGGCGGAACGGACGGCCCGGACGGCGCCGAACCCCCAGCCGCACCAGGCCCACCCGGAGCATCCGGCACACCCGGAGCAGCCGGAGCACCCGGCACACCCGGAGCAGCCGGCACACCCGGAGCGCCCGGAGCGCCCGGAGCAGCCGGCACACCCGGCACACCCGGAGCACCAGCCGGAACCGGCGGGACCGCCGGAACCGGGCCGCCACCGCCCTGCGGCACCCCGCCCGCCGGGGCGTCGGCGATGTCCGCAACAGCCGCACCCGCGGCGGCCGCACCCAGCCCCAGCGCCGGAGCGATCGCGGTCTTCGGCAGCTGGCTCCCACCCGGCATCAGCGTGGTCCTGGCCTCCGCAGACGCCCCGGCGGACCCCGGGGCGTCATCCAGGTCGGAACCCGACAGCGCCGGCGCGAACACCGTCGCGGGCAGCGGTACGGAGCCGTCGTCGGCGCCCGGGTTCACATCGGTCCCGGCCCACGGCGTGGCCCCGGCCGGCACCCCGTCGTTCGCGGTCGGCTCGTGCGCAACCTCGCCCTCACGCCGCAACGGCACCACATCCGGCGCACCGGAACCGGCACCGAAGCCAGCGCCCTCCGAACCGGCACCGGCCCCGGAGGCACCCGAACCAGCCCCCGCAACCACCCCGGCCCCGGCCCCAGACCGAGACCCGGAACCGGCCCCCGCCCCGGCCCCCGCCGGCGGAATCCCCGCCCGGTCCGCGGCCTCCTGCAGCCACTCCGGCGGGCTCAGCATGAACGACGTCTGCTCCGAATCGATCCGCGGCGGCGGAACCGAAGCCTCCGCAGCCGCCGCGGCAGCCGCCCCGTACTCCTCCTCGTACCGCCGGATCACCTCACCCACCGGCAGCCCCGGCCACAGCGTCACCTCACCGCTGTCCCGCGCGATGACCAGCCGCTGCCGGCCACCACCCGACACCGGACCCCCGGCCCGGTCCTCCGCCCACACCACGAAGCCCAGCCCGAACTCCCGCACCCGCACCTCACGGTGCTGGTACCCGGGCACGTCCCCGTTGATCCACTCCTCGGCGCGCTCCTGCGCCTGCGCGAACGTCACCACGACGCGCTCACCCCTCACCCATGCCGGTGCCAGCCACCGGAACCGACCCCGACACTGCAACCGAGCGCGCGAATCCGCCGTCCACCATCAGACCGGCCACCGTCTCCAGCTCCGGCGGGTTCCCCGCCAACCGCTCCAGGAAGGCATCGAAATCGGCACCGCACGGCAGCAACAGCCGCTCCACGCGCTCCTGCACCGACCAGCCGTCCCGGTCGCGCGCGTCGTCGTACGGGGAGAACCAGACGGAACCGACCTGATCCCCCCGCACCTTCACCGCGAGCAGCCCGCCCTGCACGAAGGCCACGCACAGGTAGTCCTTCGTCAGGTGGTCCCGCAGACACTTGTTGATGTAGACGAGGTCGTTGACCGCCGCCTCCTCACGCACCGTGAAGAACGGCTGGTCCACCAGCATCCCCAGCTCCACGAACAGCCCCGCGCCCACCGGCGCGCACCCGCCCGCCGCCTTCAGGAACGAGCGGTACGCCTCCGGAAGCCGGTACCCCAGATCCTCCTCGACGCCCTGGACCTGCGACTCCGACACCGACACCAGGGTCTTCGGCAGCCCCAGGTGCACCGGCCGCACCTCCTGCAACGGCCGCCCGCCACGCTTCTCGTGGTCCACCGGAGCCGTCGCCAGACCCGCGTGATGCCGCAGCAGCGCCTTCACCTCGACCGGGACCAGCTCCATCCGCCGCGAACCCGCCACGTGGTGCCACGTCCAGCCGTGCGGCGTCGCCACCGGCCCGACCGTGTCCCACAGCGGATGGGCCGCCGCCCGCATCGCCGCGTTCGCGGACACGCAGTCCGTCAGCCGCAGCTCGTCCGCGCCGAACCCCTCCGGCGGCTCGGCGATCTCCACCGCCGCACGCGCGTACCGCGAGAAGTCGGGATGGCCGTCCCCGTCCATCCGCACGCCGTGGGGATGCCGAGCGGCCCGGACCGGGTCCGGGAAATGCACGACCTGCCCCGAGTACGCGGCGTTGGGTGGCACGGCCTGCTGCCCGAGCCGACCTGTCGTCATGGTGGTGGCCCCCTGCTGGATCTGGCTGGTTCACCACAGCCTATGTGCTCCGGCAAGACCCCTGGCCGCCCCCGACCCCAGCAGGGGCGCACGGGGCAGGAACATCCGAATTGATACGAATATTCGACCCCGCTTCCACGCGACAGCGGACATTTGACAGGCTGTCCCCGCAGCACGGGGGCGTGAGCGACAGCGGCCACCACCGCCGCCACGGGAGGGAAGAGGGACCATGCAGACAGCGACCACGCACACGGCGGGCACGGCGAGCACGCAGCACGCGGCACCCCGCACGGACCGCGGGCAGCACACCGACACCGGCCCCGCCGGCGACCCCCGCCTGCGCTGGAGCACCGCCGCGGGCCCCCACACCCCGCCCGTACTGCGCTTCCGCCGCGACGGCATCCTGCCCACCGTCGCCGCCGCCCTCTCCGTACGCGGCGAAACCCTCACCGGCACCGCCGGCAAGGGCGACCAGCCACCCGTACTGCACCCCCTCGTCCAGGACTTCCTCGACACCCTCACCAGCGGCCAGCGGGAACGCTTCACCGGCCGCTGTCCCGAGGCGATACTCCTCTCCCGCCACCTCACCACCGTCGAAGGCGCCCGCAGCAGACGCGCCTCCCGCAAACCCCTCACCGCGAGCGAAGCCCGCCGCGCCCTGAAACACTCCAAGATCACCGCCCGCCGCATCCGCGAGGACGGCGACCCCCTCCACGGCAGCTACGCACCCCCCTGCCGCTCCTGCGACGCGCTCCTCAACCACTTCGGCGTCCGACCCGTCGACCTCACCCAGCCCGAGTAGCCACCATGACCGCCTCCTCAGCCTCCTCAGCCACCTCGGCCGCACCGGCCGCACCGGCCTCCTCGCCCGCACCGGCCTCCTACGGCCGCTCCTCCGCCAACCGCTTCCCTGTCGGCGTCGACGCGGCCCTGCGCACCGCCGGCTGGGAACCCGGCCGCTGGGACATCAAGCAAGCCGAATACTGGGCCGACGCCCTCCGCGACCACACCACCCCCGCCGGCCACCGCCACACCGTCTTCCCCGCGGCCGTCGAAGCCTGGGCCGAGTTCGGCGGCCTCACCATCGCCGCCCCCGGACCCGGCCGCCAGATAGCCCCCACCCCGGTCCGCCTCGACCCCCTGACCGGCCTCCACCTCGCCCGCACCTTCGCCGACCTCGGACGGGCCCTGTCCACCGAGCTCTGCCCCCTCGGCTCCGACACCACCGGCGGCGCCCACCTCGCCATCGACCGCGAAGGCCGCACCTACCTCGTCGACCACACCGGCGACTGGTACCTCGGCGCCACCCTCGACGAGGCCCTCACCCTCCTCCTCACCGGCCTCCAGCCCGCCCGCCTCACCACCGAAGCCTGACCACACCCGGGGGCGGGACTACCGGAACGGCAACACCGCCGACACCTTGAACCCGCCCCCGTCCGTCGGCCCCGACACGAACACCCCGCCCAGCCCCAGCACCCGCTCCCGCATCCCCACCAGACCGTTCCCCCCACTGGGCAGATCGGCCCCCCGCGCCTCCCCCTCACACGGCCCGTTCTCCACCTGCATCGCCACCTCCCCCTCCCGGTGCGCCAGCCGGACGACGACCCGCGCACCCGGAGCGTGCTTGTGGCAGTTCGTCAACGCCTCCTGCACCACCCGGAACGCCGTCTGCTCCACCTCCGCCGGATACACCCCCCGCTCCCCCTGCACCACCACCTCCACGCTCATCCCCGCCGCCCGCGACTGCCCCACGAGCACCTCCAGCTCCGCCAGCGAAGGCCCCTCCTCGGCCACCGCCACCGACGCCGCCACGGCAGCCACCGCCCGCACCGGCTTCTCCGACGCCCGCAGCACCCCCAGCATCTCCCGCAGCTCCGTCAACGCCTGGCGCCCCATGTCACCCACCAGCGCCGCGTTCCGCACCGCCTTCTCCGGGTCCTTCCCCGCCACCGCCTGCAACGCCGCCGCATGCACCACCATCAGCGACACCCGGTGCGCCACCACGTCGTGCATCTCCCGCGCGATCCGCGTCCGCTCCTCCTGACGCGCCCACTCCGCCCGCTCCTCCGCCCGGTCCGCCAGCAGCGACAGCTCCCGCTCCAGCGAATCCGCCCGCTCCTGCAGGCTCTCCATCAACCGCCGCCGCGCCCCCACGTACAGCCCGAGCAGCACCGGCGGCACGGTCAGCGCCACCGCCATGAACGCGGACAGCACGAAGACCAGCGCGCCCTCCCCGTCCACGTCCCCCCGGGTCCGCACGTACGTGACGACGAACGTCCCCGCCAGGGCCATCGACGCCAGCGTGGCCGTGATCCGCCGCGGCACCTCACAGGCGGCCAGCGTGTACAGCCCCAGCACCCCGAGCAGGAACCCCATCGCCGCCGGCGTCACGGCGATCCCCACCAGCACCACGGCGACCGGCCACCGCCGCCGCAGCACCAGCACGGACCCCACGACCACCCCGAACACCACCCCGAGCAGCACCGGCACCCCGGCCTCGCGCGCGAACGGAACCCCCTCCACCGCACACTCCGCGGCCGAAACCACCCCCAGCCCCACATCGAGCACGGCCCCCCGCCGCCGCTCCCACCACCACGGCCCGTCCCGCCCGGCCCCGTCGCGCTCTTCCCCCGTACTGGTCATGCCGCCAGCGTACGCAGCGCCCCCAGCACGGGCGCGAACGGAATTCCGGCGAACGCGGGGTAATCGCACGCACGAATGAATCGCCCGCGATCCGAGACCTGAATCCCACATTCCGGACCAACCTGACCCCATGAGCAAATACGCCGACTTCGAGGGCCTCCGCACCCAGGCCGTGACCCTCCGCCGCGAAGGCCTCAGCCGCCGCCAGATCCGCGACCGGCTGCACGTCGACAACAACGACATCCTCAACCGCCTCCTGGAGGGCGAGCCGCCCCCGGAATGGACGAAGCGCCCCAACGCGAAGGACGACCTCCGCGACCGCGCCAGAGAACTCCGCCTCCAGGGCCTGACCTACGATCAGATCCAGCTCGAGCTGGGCTGCTCGAAGAGCTCGATTTCCCTCTGGGTCCGCGACCTGCCGAAGCCGGAGCGCCGGCGCTCCCCGGAGGAGGCATCCGCGATCGCCAGGCGCGGATGGGAGCGCACCCTCTCCCTGCGCGACGAAGAACGGCGCCGGGCAAAGCAGGAGGCCGCCGCCGAGATCGGCGCACTGTCGGACCGCGAGCTGTTCCTGCTGGGAGTGGGCCTGTACTGGTCGGAGGGCAGCAAGGACAAGCCCTACGAACGCCGGGAGCGGGCGACGTTCGTCAACAGCGACCCCGGCATGATCCGCGTGTACCTCTCGTGGCTGCGCCTCCTGGGCATCAAGGAAGAGCGGCTCCGGTTCACCCTCATGATCCACGAGACGGCCGACGTCGCCGGCGCGGAGCGCTTCTGGCTCGACTTCACAGGAGCGGACGCGTCGCACTTCCTCAAGACGGTCCTGAAGCGCCACAACCCCAAAACCACGCGGAAGAATTCGGGCGAGAACTACTACGGCTGCCTCGCGGTGCGCGTACTGCAAAGCGCGGGTCTGTACCGTCGCATCGAAGGCTGGTGGTACGGCATAGTAGGGGCTGCAACCGAATCCGATCAACAAAATCGGACATAGAGGGCGAACCATCCCGGATCGTCTAAGGGCAGGACAAATGGTTTTGGTCCATTGAATGAGGGTTCGAATCCTTCTCCGGGAGCTCACAGAGCACAACCACTCAGTTTCGGGTCCTGACCTCAAGGTCGGGACCCGGCCTCGTTTCCGACCCGTGACCCCCCGCTATCCTTCACGGGTCCACCCCCGAAGCCGAAGGGCACACCCGTGAGCGCAACCCGCCCGGCAGCCGTCGTCGTACTCG
Source organism: Streptomyces sp. 3211.6 (assembly GCF_003634815.1). Classification (NCBI taxonomy): domain Bacteria; kingdom Bacillati; phylum Actinomycetota; class Actinomycetes; order Kitasatosporales; family Streptomycetaceae; genus Streptomyces; species Streptomyces sp. 3211.6. Next base: position 3,417,341 of record NZ_RBXC01000001.1, read on the forward strand.
CAGCGGGTGAGGGCACCCGCATGAAGTCGGCCACTCCCAAGGTCCTGCACGAGATCTGCGGGCGCTCGCTCGTCGGTCACGTGGTCGCCGCCTCCCGCGAGCTCGACCCGGCCCACCTCGTCGTCGTCGTGGGCCACGCCCGCGAGCAGGTGACCGCGCACCTCGCCGGCATCGACGCCGGCGTCCGCACCGCCGTCCAGTACGAGCAGAACGGCACCGGCCACGCCGTCCGGATGGCCCTCGAAGAGCTCGGCGGCACGCTCACCGGCACCGTCATCGTCGTCTGCGGCGACACCCCGCTGCTCACCGGCGAGACCCTGCGCGCCCTCGCGGCCACCCACGAGGCCGACGGCAACGCCGTCACCGTCCTGACCGCCGAGGTCCCCGACTCCACCGGCTACGGCCGCATCGTCCGCGACGAGGCCACCGGCGCCGTCACGGCCATCGTCGAGCACAAGGACGCCACCGACGCCCAGCGCGCGATCCGCGAGATCAACTCCGGGGTCTTCGCCTTCGACGGCGCCCTCCTCGCCGACGCGCTCGGCAAGGTCCGCACCGACAACAGCCAGGGCGAGGAGTACCTCACCGACGTGCTCGGGATCCTGCGCGAGGCGGGTCACCGCGTCGGCGCGGCGGTCGGCAGCGACCACCGGGAGATCCTCGGGATCAACAACCGCGTGCAGCTCGCCGAGGCCCGCGCGCTGCTGAACGCGCGTCTGCTGGAGCGGGCCATGCTCGCGGGCGTGACCGTCGTGGACCCGGGCAGCGTGTTCGTCGACGTGACGGTCACCTTCGGGCAGGACGCCCTGATCCACCCCGGCACCCAGCTGCTGGGCGCCACGCACATCGGCGAGGGGGCCGAGGTCGGCCCGAACACCCGGCTGAAGGACACCCGCGTGGGCGCGGGCGCCCGGGTGGACAACACGGTGGCGGACGGGGCGGTCGTCGGCGACCAGGCCACGGTCGGCCCGTTCGCGTACCTGCGTCCGGGGACGAACCTGGGCCTGAAGGCGAAGGCCGGTACGTACGTCGAGATGAAGAACGCGACGATCGGCGAGGGCACGAAGGTCCCGCACCTGTCCTACGTCGGTGACGCGACGATCGGCGAGTACACGAACATCGGTGCGGCGAGCGTCTTCGTGAACTACGACGGCGAGCACAAGCACCACACGACCGTCGGCTCACATTGCAAGACGGGTTCGGACAACATGTTTGTGGCTCCGGTCACCATCGGGGACGGCGCCTACACGGCGGCCGGTTCGGTGATCACGAAGGACGTCCCGGCGGGTGCGCTGGCCGTGGCACGCGGTCAGCAGCGGAATATCGAGGGTTGGGTGGCCCGCAAGCGGCCCGGCAGCGCGGCCGCGACGGCCGCGCAGTCCTCGTCCGAGAAGGACTCCGGCCACCCCTGAGGTGAACTGACCGGAAACGAGTGCGCCCGGGACGGCGTACCGTGATAGGTGCACGCAATTCGGCTGGCTCACCGTGTGCGGGACGGACGTACACGGGGGCGAGCAGCTTTTCACACGTCTGAGGAGACAGTGCTGTGACCGGGATCAAGACGACCGGCGAGAAGAAGCTGATGCTCTTCTCCGGCCGCGCCCACCCCGAGCTGGCCGAGGAGGTCGCGCACCAGCTGGGGGTCAGCCTGGTGCCGACCAAGGCTTTCGACTTCGCGAACGGCGAGATCTACGTCCGCTTCCAGGAGTCGGCGCGTGGCGCGGACTGCTTCCTGATCCAGAGCCACACGGCTCCGATCAACAAGTGGATCATGGAGCAGCTGATCATGATCGACGCGCTGAAGCGCGCGTCGGCTCGTTCCATCACGGTGATCATCCCGTCGTACGGGTACGCCCGTCAGGACAAGAAGCACAAGGGCCGCGAGCCGATCTCGGCGCGTCTGGTGGCGGACCTGCTGAAGACGTCGGGTGCGGACCGGATCCTGACGGTGGACCTGCACACGGACCAGATCCAGGGCTTCTTCGACGGTCCGGTGGACCACCTGTCGGCCCTGAACGTCCTGGCGGACTACGTGGGCGCCAAGGTGGACCGCACGAAGCTGACGGTGGTGTCCCCGGACGCCGGCCGTGTGCGTGTGGCGGACCGCTGGTGCGACCGTCTGGACGCGCCGCTGGCGATCGTGCACAAGCGCCGCGACAAGGACGTCGCCAACCAGGTGACGGTCCACGAGGTGGTCGGTGAGGTCAAGGGCCGTGTCTGCGTCCTGGTCGACGACATGATCGACACGGGTGGCACGATCTGCGCCGCGGCCGACGCGCTGTTCGCGCACGGTGCGGAGGACGTGATCGTGACCGCGACGCACGGCATCCTGTCGGGTCCGGCTGCCGACCGTCTGAAGAACTCGAAGGTCAGCGAGTTCGTCTTCACGAACACGCTGCCGGACCCCTCGGACCTGGAGCTCGACAAGATCACGGTCCTGTCGATCGCCCCGATGATCGCCCGTGCGGTGCGCGAGGTGTTCGAGGACGGTTCGGTGACGAGCCTGTTCGAGGAGCAGCAGTAGGACCTGGGCCTGACGGCCTGCGCTAGATCCTTTTGGGGGCGGCCTCCCCGCCGGGTACACTCGATGAGTTGCTCGGCGAGGGAGGCCGTACCTGTTTTCGGGTGCGGGTGCTCCGTTATCGACGCGCTCTTCGTAGCAGGCCGTTCCGGCCGGGTGACTTCTGTCCGTTTCGTCACCCCACGAGGAGTGAACATGTCCGAGATCAAGCTTTCCGCGAAGCTCCGCGACACCTTCGGCAAGGGCTCTGCCCGCCAGTCCCGTCGTGACGCCCTGACCCCGGGTGTCATCTACGGTCACGGTGCCGACCCGAAGCACGTCGGCGTCGAGGCCCACGCGCTGATGATGGCCCTGAAGACCCCGAACGTGCTGCTGTCCCTGGACATCGAGGGCGACGGCACCGAGCTGGTCATCCCGAAGGCCGTTCAGCGTCACCCGCTGAAGCGCAACATCCTGCACGTCGACTTCCTGATCGTCCAGAAGGGCGAGAAGGTCACGGTCGAGGTTCCGGTCGTGACCGAGGGCGACCTGGCTGCGGGCGGCAACCTGCTGGAGACCCTGCTGACGACGATCACCGTCGAGGCCGAGGCCACCCACATCCCGACCGAGGTCACCGTTTCCATCGCGGGCCTGGAGGCCGGTGCCACGGTGCACGCCTCCGACCTGGTCCTGCCGGCCGGCACCACGCTGGCCGTCGACGGTGAGACCGCCGTTCTGCAGGTCGTCGCCCCGCAGGCCGAGGAGCCGGCCGCCGAGGCGGCCGAGGGCGACGAGGCCTGAGCCTCGCCCCTCCCCCTCAGCAGTTGCTGACCGACCGCCGTCCGGCTCCACTGGAGCGGGACGGCGGTCGTTCTCGTTCACGGGATTGAGGAGTTTGTGATGTCGGACGATACGGCGCCGTGGCTGATCGTCGGTCTCGGTAACCCGGGGGCGGAGTACGCCGGCAACCGCCACAACATCGGGTTCATGGTGGCCGACCTGCTGGCGGAGCGGATCGGCGGGAAGTTCAAGGCGCACAAGGCGCGGGCGCAGGTTCTCGAGGGGCGGATGGGTCCGCCCGGGCCGCTGAACCGGCGTGTGGTGATCGCGAAGCCGATGTCGTTCATGAACCTGTCGGGTGGTCCGGTGACGGCGCTGCGGGATTTCTACAAGGTGCCGGTGGAGCGGATCGTGGCGGTCCATGACGAGCTGGACATCGATTACGCGACGTTGCGGCTGAAGCTGGGTGGCGGGGACAACGGCCACAACGGGCTGAAGTCGATGACGAAGGCGATGGGTGCGGACTACCACCGGGTGCGGTGCGGGATCGGGCGGCCGCCGGGGCGGATGCAGGTGGCGGATTTCGTGCTGAAGGACTTCTCGTCGACGGAGCGCAAGGAGCTGGACTGGTTCGTGGACCGGTCGGCGGACGCGGTGGAGTGTCTGGTCCAGGAGGGTCTGGAGCGGGCGCAGTCCGCGTACAACGCGTAGGGCGGCCGGGATACGACGGAGCCCCCCGTACCGGATGGTGCGGGGGGCTCCGTCGTGTCCTGGTGGGGTCAGCCGGTGTTGCGGAGGCCGGCGGCGACGCCGTTGACGGTGAGGAGGAGGGCCCGGGCGAGGAGCGGGTCGGGGGTTTCGCCGCGGGCGGCGGCGGCGCGCTGGCGGGCGAGGAGGGAGACCTGGAGGTAGGAGATGGGGTCCAGGTAGGCGTCGCGGACGGCGAAGGTCTGCTGGAGGACGGGCTGGGAGTCGAGGAGCTTCTCGCCGCCGGTGATGCGCAGGACCTCGCGGACGGTGAGTTCGTGTTCGGCCTCGATGCGGGTGAAGACGTGCTTGAGGTCCTCGGGGACGAGGGTGTCGACGTAGTGGCGGGCGATGCGCAGGTCGGTCTTGGCGAGGGTCATCTCGACGTTGGACAGGAAGTTGCGGAAGAAGTGCCACTTCTGGCCCATCTCGCCGAGGGCGTCGTCCTGGCCGGATTCGCGCAGGGCCTTGAGGCCGGAGCCGACGCCGTACCAGCCGGGGACGATCTGGCGGGACTGGGTCCAGCCGAAGACCCAGGGGATGGCGCGCAGGCCGTCGAGGCCGGCGCCGGAGTCGGGGCGGCGGGAGGGCCGGGAGCCGAGGTGGAGGTCGGCGAGCTGGTCGACGGGGGTGGCGGCGAAGAAGTAGGCGGGCAGGTCGGGGTCTTCGACGAGTTCGCGGTAGGCGGCGTGGGCGGCGTCGGAGACGATGTCCATGGCCGCGTCCCAGCGGGTGAGGGCGTCGGGGGACTGGCGGGGTGCGGTGTGCAGGGCGGAGGCCTGGAGGGTGGCCGCGACGGTCAGTTCCAGGTTCTCGCGGGCCAGGGAGGGGACGAGGTACTTGTCGGAGATGACCTCGCCCTGTTCGGTGACCTTGATCTCGCCTTCGAGGGTGCCCCAGGGCTGGGCGAGGATGGCGTCGTGGGAGGGGCCGCCGCCGCGGCCGACGGTGCCGCCGCGGCCGTGGAAGAGGCGCAGGCGTACGCCGTGGCGGTGGGCGACGTCGCGCAGGCGGCGCTGGGCGCGGTGGATCTCCCACTGGCTGGTGGTGATGCCGCCGAACTTGCTGGAGTCGGAGTAGCCGAGCATGACCTCCTGGACGTCGCCGCGCAGGGAGACGAGGCGCCGGTAGGAGGGGTCGGCGAGCATGTCGTCGAGGATGACGTCGGCGGCGCGGAGCTCGTCGGTGGTTTCCAGGAGGGGGACGATGCCGATCTTGGCCCAGCCGGCGTGGAGGTCGAGGAGGCCGGCTTCGCGGGCGAGGACGGCGGCGGCGAAGACGTCGTCGGCGCCCTGGCACATCGAGATGATGTAGGACTCGATGACTTCGGGGCCGAACTTCTCGAAGGCGTCCTTGATGGCGGAGAAGACGCCGAGGGTCTTCTGGCCGGCCGGGTCGAGGGGTGCGGGGGTGGGGGCGAGGGGGCGGCGGGAGCGGAGTTCCTTGGCGAGGAGCTTCTGCCGGTAGTCGCGGGGCATGTCGGCGTAGCGCCAGGATTCCTCGCCGAGGCGGTCGAAGAGCTGGCCGAGGGCGTGGTGGTGGGCGTCGGCGTGTTCGCGGACGTCCATGGTGGCGAGCTGGAGGCCGAAGGCGGCCAGCGTGCGGATGGTGCGGTCCATGCGGCCGTCGGCGAAGAGGGCGCCGCGGTGTTCGCGCAGGGAGGTCTGGATGAGGGTGAGGTCGGTGAGGAGCTCGGCGGTGCCGAGGTAGTCGCGGCCTTCCTCGTGGGGGGTGTCCTTGGCGAGGCGTTCGCGGGTGTTGAGGAGCTTCTGGCGGATGCAGGTGGCCTTGAGGCGGTAGGGCTCTTCGGCGTTGAGGCGCTTGTAGCGGGGGCTGATCTCGGGGAGGCGTTCGAGGTCGGCCTGGAGGGAGGTGAGGAGTTCCTCGGTGGCGCCGGTGTAGCGGATGGAGTTGGAGAGCAGTCCGCGCAGGAAGTCGATGAGTTCGAGGGCGTCGGTGATGCCGTGTTCGTGCTGGAGGATCAGGACGTCCCGGGTGACTTCCGGGGTGACGTTGGGGTTGCCGTCGCGGTCGCCGCCGATCCAGGTGCCGAAGGTGAGGGGGCGGGTGCCGGCGGGGAGTTCGACGCCGACGCGCTGGAGTTCGGCGGCGAGGTCCTCGAGGACGTCGCCGACGGCGTCGGCGTGGAGTTCGTCGAGGTAGTAGATGGCGTTGCGGGCCTCGTCGGTGGGTTCGGGGCGCACGACGCGCAGTTCGTCGGTCTGCCAGACGAGGTCGATGTTCTCGGCGAGGCGCAGGTCGTGGCGGCGGCGGTCGCCGGCTCCGGTGACGGGCTCTTCGAGGAGGGCGGCGATGCGGCGGAGCTTGTTGAGGACGCTGCGGCGGGCGGCTTCGGTGGGGTGTGCGGTGAAGACGGGGCGGACGTTGAGGTTCTTGACCGTCTCGCGCAGGTGTTCGGGGTCGGCGTCCTTGAGCATGTCGGCGGTGCGGGCGAGGAGCCCGCCTTCGGCGGCGCGGTGGGCGCGCAGTTCCTTGCCGCGGTGGACCTGCTCGGTGATGTTCGCGAGGTGGAAGTAGGTGGAGAAGGCGCGCACGAGCTTGGCGGCGGTCTCCAGGTCGGTGTCGCCGAGCAGGGCGGCCGCGGCCTCGCCGTCGGTGCGGGTCAGTGCGCGGACGCGTTCGACGAGGTCGAGGAGGTCCTGGCCCTCCTGGCGGACGAGGGTCTCGCCGAGGAGGTCGCCGAGGCGGCGGATGTCGGCGCGCAGCTCCGCGTTGGCCGTCTGCGCGGCGTGCGTGCGGTCGGTCGGGGCGGCGGGCTGGGTGACGGGGGCCTGGGCGGCCTGGTCAGCACTGCTCACAGGTGCGGCTCCTTGCAGTGTTCGAGCGCTACTGGGCTGTGGGCTCCCGGGGTGCGCGTGCGGCGGTGCCGATGGGGTGCGCAGCCCGGGCTGCCCGTGCGGACCGCGCTGTCCGACGACACCAGGATAGGCGGCGCGCCCCTGTGCCCTGGCAGAGCGTGCCGGTGTGCTGGCGGAGCGGCGTGGTGCGGGGGGCCGTGGGGGGCTCGGGCGGGTGGTGAGGGCGGTGGTGAGGGCGTGCTCCTCTTGCCGGACGGGAGGGTTTTGCCATACTTACGTTGCCGTAGGTTACGGATCCGTAGGTCTGGGTCGTGACCGGGGCACCTGCCGGCTTCTCACCCCCCTAGGGGATCCTTGATGACCCTCAGTACCGATCTGATGGAGGGCGCTTCGGCGTCTTCCGGTAGTCCAGTGCCGTCCGCGACGCGCGGCGGCGAGCAGAAGCGTTCCGTGGAGCAGGTGGCGCTGCTCCTGTTCATCACCGTGCCGTTCCTGGCGTTGCTGGCGGCGGTGCCGCTGGCCTGGGGCTGGGGGGTGAGCTGGCTGGACCTCGGTCTGATGGTGTTCATGTACTTCCTGGCGTGCCATGGGATCACCATCGGTTTCCACCGCTATTTCACGCACGGTTCCTTCAAGGCGAAGCGGCCGCTGAGGGTCGCGCTGGCGGTGATGGGGTCGCTCGCGGTGGAGGGGCCGGTGGTGCGCTGGGTGGCGGACCACCGCAAGCACCACAAGTTCTCCGATCACGAGGGTGACCCGCATTCGCCGTGGCGGTTCGGGGAGAGCGTGCCGGCGCTGATGAAGGGCCTGTGGTGGGCGCATATCGGCTGGCTGTTCGACGAGGAGCAGACGGACCAGCAGAAGTACGCGCCGGATCTGATCCGGGATCCGGTGATCCGGCGGATCAGCCGTGACTTCATCCTCTGGACGGCGGTGTCGCTGGCGGTCCCGCCGCTGGTGGGGGGCCTGGTGACGATGTCGTGGTGGGGGGCGTTCACGGCGTTCTTCTGGGGTTCGCTGGTGCGGGTGGCGCTGCTGCACCATGTGACGTGGTCGATCAATTCGATCTGTCATGCGGTGGGCAAGCGGCCGTTCCGTTCGCGGGACCGCAGCGGCAACGTGTGGTGGCTGGCGGTGCTGTCGTGCGGGGAGTCCTGGCACAACCTGCACCACGCGGATCCGACGTCGGCGCGGCACGGTGTGCTGCGCGGGCAGGTGGACTCGAGTGCGCGGCTGATCAGGTGGTTCGAGCTGGCGGGCTGGGCCTCGGACGTGCGCTGGCCGTCGGGGGCGAGGATCGACGCCCGGCGCAGGGGCAAGAGCTCGAACGCGGCATGATGGGGGACGTGGCGATCGACGGCAGCAGTACCAGCAGCGACAAGCCCAGGCGGGGACGCCGGGTCCGGATGACGGGCGCCGAGCGGCGCCAGCAACTGCTGGACATCGGCCGCACCCTGTTCGCCGAGAAGGGGTTCGAGGGCACCTCGGTGGAGGAGATCGCGGCCAAGGCCGGGGTGTCCAAGCCGGTGGTGTACGAGCACTTCGGCGGCAAGGAGGGCCTGTACGCGGTCGTCGTGGACCGTGAGATGCGCCAGCTGCTGGACGGGGTGACGGGCGCGCTGACGGCCGGGCATCCGCGGGAGCTGCTGGAGCAGGCGGCGTTCGCGCTGCTGGACTACATCGAGAACTACACGGACGGGTTCCGGATCCTGGTGCGGGACTCTCCCGTGGCGCAGTCGACGGGCACGTTCGCTTCGCTGATCAGTGACATCGCCACGCAGGTGGAGGACATCCTGGGCCTGGAGTTCAAGGCGCGGGGTTTTGATCCGAAGCTGGCGCCGCTGTACGCGCAGGCGCTGGTGGGGATGGTGGCGCTGACGGGCCAGTGGTGGGTGGAGACGCGGCGGCCGAAGAAGGCGGAGGTGGCGGCGCACCTGGTGAACCTGGCCTGGCACGGGCTGGAGAACCTGGAGGCCCGGCCGCGGCTGGTGGGCCACCGCAAGAGCTGATCCCCGCGTGGTGCGGGCGGGGCGGCGCCCCGCCACCGGGTTTCCGGTGGCGGGGCGCCGTCGTGTGCGGGCCGCCCGGCTGGGGCGGGTGGTGCTCAGTGGCCGGGGAGGGGTTCGAGGAACTCCAGCCGGTTGCCGACGGGGTCGTGCGAGTAGAAGCGCCGGTGGCCCGGCAGGTTGTCGTCCCAGACGACGTCCGCTCCGCGTGCGCGGAGTCTGCCGGCGTACTCCTCGATGCCGGTGACGCGCAGTCCGGGGTGTGCCTTGCGGGCGGGCCGGAAGTCCTCTTCCACCCCCAGGTGCAGCTGTACCGCGCCCGCGGCGAACCAGCAGCCCCCGCGCGCGGCGAGGACGGGGGGTTTGGAGATCTCGGTCATGCCCAGGACGCCTTGGTAGTAGGCGCGGAGCCGGTCCTCCGATCCGGGGGGTGCGGCGAGCTGGGGTGGTCGACTGCGCTCAGCACGGTCATGCCTCCCTGCGTGCGATGGCGAAGATGCGGCGGAAGGGGAAGACGGTGCCCCTGGGGCCGCTGGGGTAGGCGAGGCGCAGGGCTTCGCGGTATTCGGCGAGGAACCGCTCGGCGGAGTCGCGGTCGTCGCCGAGGGCGGTGAGCACGGGGCGCAGGGCGGTTCCCTTGACCCAGTCCAGGACGGGGTCGGGGCCTTGCAACATCTGGTAGTAGGTGGTCTCCCAGACCTCGACCTCGCAGCCGAGTTCGGTGAACCGGGCGAGGTATTCGGCGGGTTCGAGGATGTGGATGTAGCGGGCTCCGTGGCCGGCGAGGCGTTCGCGCCAGCGGGGGGTGTCGCAGAGTTCGGCGAGGAGCCGGTGGCTGGGAGCGGTGAAGTTGGCAGGGATCTGGAAGGCGAAGGTTCCGCCGGGGCGCAGGCCGTTGATCCAGGCGGCGAAGGAGCCGGGGTGGCTGGGGACCCACTGGAGGGCGGCGTTGGAGACGATCAGGTCGTAGGTCTCCTCGGGCATCCAGGTGGTGATGTCGCCGGGGCGGAAGTCGAGGCGGCCGCCGCCGGGGGTGGGTCCGGCGTGTTCGGCCTCGGCGAGGCGGAGCATGTCGGGCGAGAGGTCGAAGCCGGTGATGTGGGCCCCGGGCCAGCGGTCGGCGAGGAGTGCGGTGACGTTGCCGGGGCCGCAGCCCAGGTCGGCGATGCGGGCGGCCGGGTCGGTGGGGAGCTCTGGTATGCGGGTCAGCAGGTCGAGGAAGGGGCGGGTTCGGTGGCCGGCGTGCCGGAGGTACTGGTGGGGGTCCCAGACGGGTGCCGAGGGGCTGGAGCCGTCCATGGCGTGGGGGCGCACGGCCGACGCGGTATCGGAATGCATGTTCGAGCCTCCCTACTGGTGGGGCGGATGGAAGCGGAAGCCGTTCCGGCCCCCTCCATGCCCATGCTCGGCGAAAATATATCTCGATGTCAAGATTCTCGATTTGAAGAGACTTCATGTCGACAGACCCCGTACACTGATCGGCATGGAGGACGAGGTCGACCGACTGGTCGCGGCATGGCGGCGAGAGCGCCCTGACCTCGACGTGGAACCGCTCGAAGTGCTCAGCCGCGTCAGCCGGCTCGCACGCCACCTCGACCGCGCCCGCAGGCTGGCCTTCTCCGAGCACGGCCTCGAACCGTGGGAGTTCGACGTCCTGACCTCGCTGCGGCGCGCCGGGGCCCCGTACCAGCTCTCCCCCGGGCAACTGCTCACCCAGACACTCGTCACCTCCGGCACCATGACCAACCGCATCGACCGGCTGGCCAAGAAGGGCCTCGTCGAGCGGCTGCCGGACCCCAGCGACCGCCGCGGGGTGCTGGTGCGGCTGACCCCCGAGGGGCGCGACCGCGCCGACCAGTCCCTGGCGGGGCTGCTGGCCCAGGAACGGGCGATCCTGGCCCAGCTCTCCACGGCCGAGCGCGTCGACCTCGCGGGCCTGCTACGCCAGTTGACCGCTCCGTTCGACAACATCCCCGGATAGCTCCGCGGGCCGCACGCCGGCCCGCCGGGCCAGGGCCACGGCCGCCAGGGTGGAGTGCACCCCGAGCTTGCCCAGCACGTTCTGCATGTGGGTGCGGACCGTGTGCGGGGACAGGAACAGCCGCGCCGCCACGTCCTTGCGGCCCAGCCCCGCCACCATGCAGCGCAGCACCTCGTGCTCGCGCGGGGTGAGGGACTCCACGAGCCGTTCGCTGTCGGTGCGGTGCTTGCGGGCGGCCGTCAGCTCCCGCAGCACCCCGGTGAGCAGTGCGGGCGCCAGGTGGGTCTCCTCGCGCAGCACCCCCCGGATCACGGCGAGCAGCCGCGACAGCGAGCAGTCCTTCGCCACCCACCCGGAGGCCCCGGCCTGCAGGGCGAGGGCGGCCCGGCGCGCGTCGTCCCGCTCGGCCAGGACCACCGTGCGGACGCCGGGATGGGCGGTGCGCACCCCGGCGACCAGCGCGATCCCGTCCGCCGGCGGCGGGGACGGGGCACCGGGCGCCCGCTGGCCGGGGACGGGCAGCACCGCGCCCGTACCGGCCCCGGCGGCCGTACCGGGCGGGCCGGGCGTCCCCGGCGGGCCCGGGACCGCCGGTGTGCCCGGGGCGGTGGGCGCGGCGGCCGCTCCGAGGTCGGCGTCGACCAGCAGCACGTCGAAGCGGCGGCCTTCGGCGGCCGCGCGCTCCAGGCAGCGCTGGGCCGCGGGGCCGCTGCCGGCCGCGGACACGTCCACGTCCGGTTCGGCCGCGAGCGCGGCCGCGAGAGATTCGGCGAAGATGCGGTGGTCGTCGACCACCAGGACCCGGATACGAACCACAAAACCCCCAAGGGTCGGGGAACGGACGACTACGGGTACGACGCCCGGCCGGGTGGCCCACGGGCCGCCGCGGCCGCCGCCGCGACTTCTGGTGCACCTACCCGGGACCGACGCCGTACCCGGCGTGTCTCGACCCCTGAATCAACACCGGCCCCCACCGGCGTCCTTCATCAGCGTAGGACGGGGGGCGTCCCGTGGTTGGCCGAATAGCAGAAGTTTTCCGAGCGATTTTCGGGTCGCGGGCTCCGCAACGGCTTCCGCGGTGGCCGGATTTCGACTGTCCGGAAGCCCGGGAACGGGATTCCCTCCAGATTCCCTCCAGATTGCCTACCCGGCGCGTGCCCCAGGCAGTTGCACGGCGTCCACTTCACCCGGCGTACGCACGCCGGGCGCCCGCGCAGGGCGCCCGTCCACCGCGCTCGCCGGATGTGCGTGCGCCCCCCGCACCGGACGGTGCGGGGGGCGCGGCGGGACGCCGGAGGACCGGCGCACGGGGGGCTCAGGGGGCGCGCGCCCCCCGGGCGGCCGGAGCGTCAGGAACGCTGTCTGCGGGCGAAGGCCCAGGCGTCCGCCACGATGTTCGTGAGGTCCGAGCGGGTCGGGGTCCAGCCGAGGCGTTCGTGCGCCGTGCGCGCGGAGGCGACCAGGACCGCGGGGTCGCCGACCCGGCGGGGGGCGACCACCTCGGGGATGTCGCGGCCGGTGACCTTGCGGACCGTCTCGATGACCTCGCGCACCGAGAAGCCGCTGCCGTTTCCGAGGTTGCAGATCAGGTGCTCGCCCCCGGCCGCGACCCGCAGCGCCGCGAGGTGGGCCTCGGCGAGGTCGGCGACGTGGATGTAGTCGCGCACGCAGGTGCCGTCGGGGGTCGGGTAGTCCTCCCCGAACACCGAGATGGCCTCGCGCTCCCCGAGGGCGACCTGGAGGACGAGCGGGATCAGGTGGGTCTCGGGGTCGTGGCGCTCGCCGAACTCCTTGTAGGCGCCTGCCACGTTGAAGTAGCGCAGGGAGACCGCCGCGAGGCCGTGCGCCGCGCACTCCCCCGCGATCATGTGGTCGACGGCCAGCTTGGAGGCGCCGTACGGGTTGGTGGGGGCGGTCGCGGAGCTCTCCGTGAGCGCGCCCTCGGTGGGCTCCCCGTAGGTGGCGGCGGTGGAGGAGAAGACGAGGGTGCGCACCCCGGCCTCGCGCATGGCGGTGAGCAGGGCGAGGGTGCCGCCGACGTTGTTGTCCCAGTACTTGCCGGGGTTCACGACGGACTCCCCGACCTGCGAGGAGGCCGCGAAGTGCAGCACGGCGTCGTAGGAGGGGTCCAGGTGGCGGGCGGCGTCCTGGATGCGGCCGTTGACGAGGGTGGCGCCGGCGGGGACGCCCTCGGCGAAGCCGGTGGAGAGGTCGTCGAGGACGGTGACCTCGTGTCCGGCCTCCAGGAGATGGGCGGTCACGACACTGCCGACGTATCCCGCACCACCGGTGACCAGGTACTTGCTCACTCGCACTCCTAACCTCTCGCGGAAGCACGCGACTGCGCGTGCCGGTGTCTGGCTTACCGGATTCCGAGCTTCCGGGGAAATCGCGGGCCCGGGCGGCTCAGCCCGCGGCGGGCTGCGGCCGGTCCTGCGGGCCCTGGAGCTCCCGTGGCAGCTCCCGGGGCGCGGGCAGCGGGGCCCGGTCGAGCAGTCCGGTACGGGCGGCCAGCGCGGCCGCCTCCAGCCGGGAGCCCACGCCCAGCTTCATCAGGACCCGCTGGACGTGGGTGCGTGCCGTGCTCGGTGCGATGTCCATGCCGGCGGCGATCAGCCGGGTGTCCTCGCCCTCGGCGACCCGCACCAGCACCTCCACCTCGCGCGGGGTCAGCAGCCGCAGCAGCCGGGTGCCCTCGTCGTCGGGCTGCGCGGCGGGGTTGAGGAGCTCGGCGAAGGCGCTCTGGAGCAGCTGCGGGGAGATGACGACCTCCCCGGCCCGGGCCTTGGCCAGGGCCCGCTCGACGCCTTCGATGCGCTCGTCCTGGCGCACGTAGCCCGAGGCGCCGGCGGCGAAGGCGGCGGCGATCCCGCGCGGGCTCGGCACCGGGCCGAGGACGACGACGGCGATCTGCGGGCGCTCGCGCTTGATCCGCACGACCGGCTCGAAGACCCCGGGCTCCGCGGGGGTGGCGGTGCCGAGCAGGCACACCTCCGGGGCGCGGCTGATGACCAGTTCCGCGGCTCCGGCCGCCGGCGCGGCCGCCGCGAGCACCCGGTGCCCGCGCAGTTTCAGGGCCGAGGCGAGCGCCTCGGCCAGCAGACGGTGCTCGTCGACCACCATGACGCGTACGCCCATCAAGGCTCCCACCCCAGATCCTTCTGACCCGGCAAGCTACACGCTTGTTCGACGGGGCGCGGTGGTTACCGCGCGAAAGCCCCCGATCGGCGGGCACCGGCCGGGGGCTTTCGCGGGCGTCCGCGCGCTCTTGGCGCGGCGCGGGTGTCAGTTCGCGGCGAAGGAGATGAACAGGTAGTCCTTCTCCTTGTCGGAGTACGGCTTGCTGGCCAGGCTCTCGGACATGAACAGGCGGCCGTTGTGGTAGCGCAGTTCGGAGCGGTCCGGGGAGAAGCCGGCCTCCTGGCTCCGGCTGGCGGCCGGGTTCTGCATCAGGACGGTCTCCTTCATCGTCTTGCCGTCGAGGCTGACGACCTGCCCGCCGTTGTCGTACGGGGGCACCTTGTAGGCGATGATGTTCGACCCGTCCATGCGCAGCGGGTACATGACGTACTTCTCGCCCGCGTCGGCGCGGTCGCTGGTGGCCTTGCCGGTGTCGAGGTCGAAGGAGACGATCTCGTTGGTGCGGCCGGTGGGCGAGGAGCCCTGGTGCTCGTACGTGGGCAGGTAGACCTTGCCGTTGCCGACGACCATGTTGGTGCACTGCTCGACCTCGGTGGCCGGGCAGCGGGGCGCGTAGCTGCCGGAGGAGAGGCCGATGCGGGCCTTGAGCTGGCCGGCGTCGTCGAGGACGAAGAGGTCGCTGACGTTGGTGGCGTTCTTCGCGGTGTTGCCGACGTTGGCGGCGATGACGAGGGGCTTGGTGGAGATGATGCCGGCCCACTCGATGCCCGCGGACAGCTTGTACGAGTACTTGGGCGCGCCGGTGGCCGGGTCGAGGGCCTGCGCGAAGAGGGTCTCGTCGGAGTTGCCGCCGCACTTGCGCAGGACGGCGAGGGCTTCGCCGCCCGCGTAGCCGAGGTCGTAGCAGCCCTGGGCGTCGGTCTTGGGGGTCCACAGGGGCTTGCCGTCGGCGAGGTTCCAGGCGGCGCCGCCGTACAGGCCGCCGGCGGCTACGGTCTGGCCGCTGATGGTGATCTCGCTGAAGGCCACCGGCTTGTCGCCGCCGGTGGCGGACTTGGCGGTGGCGGACCACACCAGCTTGCCGGTGTTCAGGTCGACGACGCCGGCCTGGGTGCACTGCGGGTACTTCTTGTCGGCGGTGGCCGGGCCCTCCTCGAAGAGGATGGCGGTCTTGTTGTCGCTGATGTGCTTGGTGGCTCCGCAGACGTTGGCGCCGAGCGGGAGTTCCCACTTCTTGCCGCCGTCGACGAGGTTGTAGCCGACGACCTTGCCCAGGTCGGACTTGACGTAGGTGGTGTCGGTCAGCCAGGAGCCGTCGACGCCGATCACGCTGTCGCCGGACACCTGGGTGGTCGCGCTGGCCAGCGGCTTCGACTTGGGGTTGGCCGGGGCCTTCTCGCTGCCGGCCAGGGCCGGGCCCTTGGGGTCGGGCGAGCCGCTCGCGGAGGCGGCGGGCGGCTTGTCGCCGCCCGCGTCGCCGGAGGTGTACCAGAAGCCGCCGCCGATGATGAGGGCCATCGCCAGGACGGCCGCGCCGACGATCAGCAGCTGGTTGCGCAGGTCGTTGGAGCCGCCTGCGGCGGGCTGCGCCGGGGCGGGGGCCTGGAGGGTGCCCGGCTGCGGGTAGCCGTAGCCGGGCTGCTGCTGCGGGTAGCCGTAGCCGGGCTGGCCGGCCGTCGGGGGCATGGCCGGCTGGGCGGGCTGGGTGGCGGACTGCGGAGGCTGCGCGGGCTGCGGGGGCTGCTGCGGCGGGGTGCCGGGGGCCTGCGGGGCGGCCGGGGGCTGCCCCGGCGGCGGGCCGGGCGGCGGCGGGGGACCGCCGAAACCGCCGGACGGCGGCTGGCTGGGGGGCGGCGGGGTGCTCATCTGCTGCTACTGCCTCTCGGTGGGCGGCTCGGTGGACTCGTTCACTTGCCGAATGCCATCAGGAACTTCTCGTCCGTGCTGTTGGCCATCAGGGTGGTCACGGACAGGAAGAAACGGCCGTCCTGGAAGGCCCTCTGGGAGAACATGAAGGAGCCTTCGATCTTCGCGGCCGGTCCCGAGGGCAGGCGCAGCAGCGTCGTGGGCGTGCCGCCGGCCACCGGGATCGAGATGATCTCGCCGGGCTGGTCGAGGGCGCCGGTGTGGTAGGCGATCAGCTGTCCGCCCGCGGCCTTGAGGGGGCTCAGGCTCCGCTTGTCGCCGGCGGCCCGGCGCCACTTGGGCTTTCCGGTGGCGAGGTCGAAGGCGACGATCTCGTTGTTGTCGCCGCCCTTGGTGTCGGTCATCAGGTAGAGGGTGTCGCCGTCGACGGCGGCGTCGCCGCAGCCCTGGAGGTCGTCGAGGGTGCTGCTGCCGCAGTTGACGGCGAAGGAGCCTTCGGCGGCCATGGCGGAGCGCTTCTTGCCGTCGGCGGTCAGGGCGATGACGGCGCGTTCCTTGGTGTCGCGGTTGCCGATGTCGAGGACGGCCGGGAAGACGGAGTAGACGCCGTTGACCTGCCAGCCCTTGGGGAGCCGGTAGGCCCAGCTCTTCTTGCCGGTGACCGGGTCGGCGTCCTGGACCTCGACGGTGCGGTCGGCGTCCATGCACAGGGCGATGCCGAGCACCTTGTCGCGGCCGGCGGCGTACTGGGTGGGCTGGCAGCCTTCGGGGACGTTGCCGGAGAAGAGCTTGTCGCCGGTGCTGACGCGGTAGGCGCTGGTGCCGCCGAGCCGGTTGACGACGACGGTGTCGCCGGTGAGGCTCAGGGTCGCGCTGGCGCCGCCGCCGAACAGGCTCTCCTTGACGACCTCCTTGGTCCACCCCTCCTTGCCGGCCTTGAGGTCGATCTGCTTCAGCTGGTTGCACTCGGCATTGGAGCCGGCGCCGTCCTTGACGATGACGACGGTCTTGCCGTCGGCGGTGGCCTGGGCGGCGATCCCGCAGATCTCCGCTCGGACGTCGATCTTCCACTTCTCTTTGCCGTCGGCCGTGCCGTAGCCGACGACGGTGTTGCCGATGGTCTTGGCGATGGTGTCGCCGACCACCCACTGGCCGCGGGTGGAGATGCCGCCCGAGCCGGAGCTCTGGAGTTTGACGGTCTTGAGCCAGAGCGCCTTGTCCTCGCCGGGCTTGCGGCCCGCGTTGAGGTCGGTCTGCTCGCCACTGCCGTTGCCGCTGCCGTCGCCCTTGTCCACGGACGCGGAGGGCTTGGGGTCGGCGGGGGTGGAGCCCTGTGCGACGGGCTGCTTGGGGCGCTCGTCGTCGCCGCCGAAGACGAACCAGGCGCCGGCGCCCAGGACGAGGACGCCCACGGCGGCCGCCGCGACGAGGACCGCGCCCTTGCGGCGGCCGCCGGGCGGCGGGCCGGCGGGCGCGCCGGGTCCGCCGGGCGGCGGCGGGAAGCCGTAGCCGCCGGGCTGGACCGGCGGCTGGGGAACGGTCGGCGGCTGCTGGGCGTACGGGTTGCCGCCGGGCGGCGGGTATCCGTATCCCGGCTGGGGCGGCCCGGGGAGGTGGCCGTAACCGGAAGGGGGCGGCGGCTGGTTCGGCGGCGGCTGGGGCGGCTCGGTCATCAGCGCATACCTTCGGCTTCAGGCGGTCGGTGAACCGGGCGGGACCCGGCGGAGATCGAAAAGAACCGACCCTTTCTATCACCCGTGGCCGGTACGCAACGGGCCGGTCGCACCCCTGTTCCCAAGGGCGGACCGGCCCGTGACGCGGCCGTTATCGGGCCTCCCGGGGTCCCGGGGCTCAGGCCTCCTCGGCCAGTTCCAGCCAGCGCATCTCCAATTCGTCCCGCTCGGAGATGAGTTCGCGCAGCTCCGCGTCGAGCTTGGCGACCTTGTCGTAGTCGGTGGAGTGCTCGGCGATCTGGGCGTGCAGGTTCGACTCGCGGTCGGACATCTTGTTGAGCTGCCGCTCGATCTTCTGGAGTTCCTTCTTCGCGGCGCGGGAGTCGCCGGAGGACGTCGACTTGGCCGCGGCCGCCGGGGCGGGCGCGGGGGCGGCCGCCTCGATCATCCGCCGGCGGCGCTCCAGGTACTCGTCCAGGCCGCGCGGCAGCATCCGCAGGCTCGCGTCGCCGAGCAGGGCCATCACCGTGTCGGTGGTGCGCTCGATGAAGAACCGGTCGTGCGAGATCACGATCATCGAGCCGGGCCAGCCGTCGAGGAGGTCCTCCAGCTGGGTGAGGGTCTCGATGTCGAGGTCGTTGGTGGGCTCGTCGAGGAAGAGGACGTTGGGCTCGTCCATCAGCAGGCGCAGGATCTGCAGCCGGCGGCGCTCACCGCCGGACAGGTCGCCGACGGGCGTCCACTGCTTCTCCTTGGTGAACCCGAACTGCTCGCACAGCTGACCGGCCGTCATCTCCCGGCCCTTGCCGAGGTCGACGCGGTCGCGGACGCGCTGGACGGCCTCCAGGACGCGCAGCGACGGGTCGAGCTCGCCGACCTCCTGGGAGAGGTAGGCCAGGCGGACGGTCTTGCCGACGGTGATCTCGCCGGACGCCGGCTGGACCTCGCCCTGGGTGCGGGCGGCCTCGGCGAGGGCCCGCAGCAGGGAGGTCTTGCCCGCGCCGTTGACGCCGACGAGGCCGACGCGGTCGCCGGGGCCCAGGTGCCAGGTGAGGTGCTTGAGGAGGGTCTTGGGTCCGGCCTGGACGGTGACGTTCTCCAGGTCGAAGACGGTCTTGCCGAGGCGGGCGTTGGCGAAGCGCATCAGCTCCGACTTGTCGCGCGGCTCCGGCACGTCGGCGATCAGCTCGTTGGCGGCCTCGATGCGGTAGCGGGGCTTGGAGGTCCGGGCGGGGGCGCCGCGGCGCAGCCAGGCCAGCTCCTTGCGCATCAGGTTCTGCCGCTTGGTCTCCTCGGTGGCGGCGATCCGCTCGCGTTCGGCGCGGGCGAAGACGTAGTCGCTGTAGCCGCCCTCGTACTCGTAGACGGAGCCGCGCTGGACGTCCCACATGCGGGTGCAGACCTGGTCGAGGAACCAGCGGTCGTGGGTGACGCAGACGAGGGCGCTGCGGCGGGTCTGGAGGTGGCCGGCCAGCCAGGAGATGCCCTCGACGTCGAGGTGGTTGGTGGGCTCGTCGAGGACGAGGAGGTCCTGCTCGGCGATGAGCAGCTTGGCGAGGGCGATGCGGCGGCGCTCGCCGCCGGAGAGCGGGCCGATGACGGTGTCCAGGCCCTGGCCGAAGCCGGGCAGGTCCAGGCCGCCGAAGAGGCCCGTGAGCACGTCGCGGACCTTGGCGTTGCCGGCCCACTCGTGGTCGGCCATGTCGCCGATGATCTCGTGGCGGATGGTGGCCGAGGGGTCGAGGGAGTCGTGCTGGGTGAGGACGCCCATCCGCGTGCCGCCGCTCTGGGTGACCCGGCCGCTGTCGGGCTCCTCCAGTTTGGCGAGCATCCGGATGAGGGTGGTCTTGCCGTCACCGTTGCGGCCGACCACGCCGATCCGGTCGCCCTCGGATACGCCGAGGGAGATGCCGTCGAGCAGGGTACGGGTGCCGTACACCTTGCTGACTGCCTCGACATTGACCAGGTTGACGGCCATCAGACGCGCTCCAGGGAAAGGGTGTGGATCAGCCCCTCAGCCTAACCCTCCGCGCCGACGCCGACCGTTCCACCAGCCAGGCGCCCGCCAGGGCCATGCCGATGGCGGCGGGCGCGGTGACCGGGAGGGCGATGAGGACGGCGGTGTGCCCCTCCAGGAGCCCGCCGAGGCCGGTCGTGGACAGGCCGAGGATCCCCAGCAGGCACAGGGTGGTGCCGAGGGCGGCGGCGGGGCCGGCAGCGGGGGCGGCGGGGCCGGCCGCGGCGGCGGGGGTGCGGGAGGGTGCCTCGAAGCGGCGGAAGCAGGCCACGAGGAGGGCGGTGAGCCCGGCGGCGAGGAGGATCCTGACCGGGACCTGCGCCCACCAGGCGGCGGTGGCCGGCTCGGGCAGGGCGAGGCCGAGGGCGAGCTGGGCGGCGTACACCCCGAGCATGGCGGTGAGGTGCCACAGGAACGCGGTCATGGCGACCCCGTTGGCGGCGACCACCCCGCGCCAGACGCGGGGCCGGGCGAGCAGGGCGGCGGCGGGGCGCGCGAGCAGCTGGACGGCGCCGACCAGCCACATGCCGTGGCAGAGCAGGGCGAGGGTGGGCGGGGCCATGTTGGACACCTTCTCGCCGGGCATCCCCACCATCGACAGCGGGTACGGCCCGGCGGCGACGAGGAGCACCGCCCCGGCGAGGCCGGCGCCGCCGAGGAGGGCGGGGCGGCGGATGCGGCCGTCGGCGCGCAGGAAGCCGAGCTGGTGGACGGCGAGCCAGACGAAGGCGAAGTTCAGGAACTCGGCGTACGGGACGTGCAGGGCGAAGCGCAGGACGTCGACCAGCGCGGCGGCGCCCGCCAGGGCGGCGAATGCGCCCCATCCCCAGCGGGCGTGGGCGCGCAGCAGGGGCGGGGTGAGGGCCACCATGGCGAGGTAGATCCCGATGAACCACAGCGGCTGGGTGACCATCCGCAGCGCGGCTGCGGCCAGCGGGCCGCGGTCGGCGCCGGCGAGCTGCACGGCCAGGGCGAGGACGGCCCACACCAGGACGAACACCAGGGTGGGCCGCAGCAGGCGGCGCAGCCGGGCGCGCAGGAAGACGGCGTACACGGGCCGGCCGGCGGCGCGGCGCTCCAGGGAGCGGTAGGAGAGGGCGTGGCTGAACCCGCCGACGAAGAAGAAGACGGGCATCACCTGGAGCCCCCAGGTGAGCAGCTGGAGCCGGGGCAGCAGGGCGAGCAGGTTCCCGATGCCGGCGGAGCTCACGGCGGCCATCAGCCAGTGGCCGAGGACGACGGTCCCGAGGGAGGCGACGCGGAGGAGGTCCACGTACCGGTCCCGCGAGGCGGGGGTGGCGTCGGCGAGTTCGCGTGCGCTGGCTGTCATGTCCCCTACGCTCGCGGCGCGGGGCGGGCGGGAACAGGGCGCGGCTACTCATCCGCGGCCTAGGTACCGGGGACTGGGCAGGGGTGCCGCTGCGCGGGGCGAGGTCCCCCACCCGCCCTTCGCCCGTTCCCCGGGGCAAGCCCCGGACCCCGTACGTGCGCTGCGCGCCCGTACGCTCAAACGCCGCGCGGGCTGGATTGCCCGCAGGGCAATTCCAGCCCCGCCGGCGTTTGAGGCGCTGGGAGCACCTCCCAGCGGGTAGCTGGGGGAGGGTCCGGGGGCGGAGCCCCCGGGAGACGGAGAAAGGGCGGGGCGGGGAGACGGCTCCGCGCAGCGGCACCACGCGCACCCCCCGGCGGGCCCGGCTACGCCAGGACCGTGGCCCCCGCCGCCGGCGAGGCGGTGACGCGGGTGGCCCGGCACGTGCCGGAGGCCTCCAGCTCCGCCGCCACCTTCACCGCCGCCTCGGCGTCCCGCACCAGGAACGCCGTCGTCGGCCCCGACCCCGACACCAGCCCGGCCAGGGCCCCGGCCCCCACCCCCGCCGCCAGCGTCTGCGCCAGCTCCGGCCGCAGCGACAGCGCCGCCGGCTGGAGCCCGTTGGACCGCGGCAGCACCGCCGCCAGCGCGTCCGGGTCACCCGACGCGAGGGCGGCCAGCAGTTCCGCCGAGGCCTGCGGCACGGGTACGGCCGTGCCCTCCGTGAGCCGGTCGAACTCGCGGAACACCGCCGGCGTCGACAGCCCGCCGTGCGCCACCGCGAACACCCAGTGGAACGTCCCCGCCGGCACGGGGGTCAGCAGCTCCCCGCGCCCGGTGCCCAGTGCCGCGCCGCCCACCAGGCTGAAGGGGACGTCGCTGCCGAGCTCCGCGCAGATGGCGAGGAGTTCCTCGCGCGGGGTTCCGAGCCCCCACAGCGCGTCGCACGCCAGCAGCGCCGCCGCGCCGTCCGCGCTGCCGCCGGCCATGCCGCCCGCGACGGGGATGTCCTTGGCGATGTGCAGGTGGACGGCGGGGGTGAGCCCGGCCCTCGCGGCGAGGATCTCGGCGGCCCGCGCCGCGAGGTTCGTCCGGTCCAGCGGCACCTGGTCGCTGTCGGGGCCCTCGCAGCTGACGGTGGGCCCGTCGCCGGTGGTGGCGGTCGCGGTCACCTCGTCGTAGAGGGAGACGGCGAGGAAGACGTTGGCCAGGTCGTGGAAGCCGTCGGGGCGGGCCGCGCCCACCGCCAGCTGCACGTTGACCTTCGCGGGAACCCGTACGGTGACCGGCCCGGCCACCGGCCCGCGGGGCGCGGCGCTCACAGCGCGGGCTTCTGTGCGTGGGCGGGCTTGTGCTCGGCGATCGCCGCGAACTCCTCGACGGTCAGGGACTCGCCGCGGGCCAGCGGGTTGATCCCGGCGGCGGTCAGCGCGGCCTCGGCGGCGGCCGCCGAGCCGGCCCAGCCGGCCAGGGCCGAGCGCAGGCCCTTGCGCCGCTGGGCGAACGCCGCGTCGACCACCGCGAAGACCTCGGCCTTGGAGGCGCTGGTCGCGATCGGCTCGGAGCGGCGGACGAGGGAGACGAGTCCGGAGTCCACGTTCGGGGCGGGCCAGAAGACGTTGCGGCCGATGGCCCCGGCGCGCTTGACGTCCGCGTACCAGTTCGCCTTGACGGAGGGGACCCCGTACACCTTGTTGCCGGGGCGGGCGGCGAGCCGGTCGGCGACCTCCGCCTGGACCATGACGAGGGTCCGCTCGATGCTGGGGAAGCGGTCGAGCATGGTCAGCAGCACCGGCACGGCCACGTTGTAGGGGAGGTTCGCGACGAGGGCGGTCGGCGCGGGGCCGGGCAGCTCGGTGACCAGCATCGCGTCGGAGTGGACGAGCGCGAACCGGTCCTTCTTGTGCGGCATCCGGGCGGCGATGGTGGCGGGCAGCGCGGCGGCCAGGATGTCGTCGATCTCGACGGCGACGACCCGGTCGGCGGCCTCCAGCAGGGCGAGCGTCAGCGAGCCGAGGCCCGGGCCGACCTCGACGACCACGTCGTCGGGGCGGACCCCGGCGGTGCGCACGATCCGGCGGACCGTGTTGGCGTCGATGACGAAGTTCTGGCCCTTCTGCTTCGTCGGGCGCACGCCGAGGGCGGCGGCCAGCTCTCGGATGTCGGCCGGGCCGAGGAGGGCGTCGGAAGGGGCCTCGGTGTTCCCGGGGGTCCCGTGGGGCTGCTGCTGCTCTGCGGTGCTCACCGGTAAAGCCTACGGCCGCAGTGCGGCCACGGACTCGCCCCCCGCTGCACGTAGAGCTTCTTCGCCCGGAACGTCTGCTCCCCGGCGGGGGCGTCCTGCGGGCGGCCGCTGCCGCCGAGGGCCTGCCAGGTGGCCACGTCGAACTGGTAGAGGCCTCCGTAGGTGCCGGAGGCGTCGGTGGCGGAGGGCCGGCCGCCGGACTCGCACTGGGCCAGCGCCCCCCAGTCGAGGTGGTCGGCGCCGGCGACGGAGGCCGGCAGCGGCTTCGTGCCGACCTTGACCAGCTGGCTGACGGGCTCGCGGACGACCTCCTCGGCGATCTTGCGGGGGGGCTGGCGGACCCCGTTGACGGTGCGCAGCCCGTACGTGACCCGGCGCGCGCCGGGGCGTCCGGCGCGCTCGACGACCTCGCTGCCGGCGAACAGGGTGTCGTCCTCGACGCGTTCGGTCTCGTACGGGATGCGCTCCTCACGGACCTCGCGGGTGCCGGTGATGCGCAGGACGGTGACGGTCTGGCCGTCGCGCGGGAAGGAGTCCGGGGGGACGGAGGTGGTGTCCTCGCCGCGCAGGGTGATGCCGGCCTGGTCGAGGGCCTCCTTGACGGTGGCGGCGTTGGTGCGGATGGTGCGTTCGCGGCCGTCGGCCATGAAGGTGACGCCGCGTTCGGTGCGCACGCTGAGGGTGAGTCCGGTGCGGGGGACGGGGGCGGTGCGGGGGGCGGAGAGG
This sequence comes from Streptomyces sp. 3211.6, assembly GCF_003634815.1. NCBI lineage: Bacteria > Bacillati > Actinomycetota > Actinomycetes > Kitasatosporales > Streptomycetaceae > Streptomyces > Streptomyces sp. 3211.6. The sequence goes on from NZ_RBXC01000001.1 coordinate 3,441,151, forward strand.
TAGGCGCCCTCGACGCGGACGCCGAGCTGGCGCAGGGCGGCGTCGACGGTGCGGGCGGTGGTCCACACGCGGCGGCTGGTGCCGTCGAGGGTGAGGCTCAGGGGGCGGCCGTAGCGGACGACGACCTCTTCGCCGTCCTCGAGGGAGGAGTCGCGGGCGGGGGCGACGAGGTCGTGGGGGCCGACGCCGAGGCCTTCGGCGGCCAGGAGGTCCTCGACGTTCCCGGCGAAGGTGTGGAGGGTGCGGGGTTCGCCGTCGACGGTGAGGTGGACGGACTTGTCGGCGGCGACGAAGGCGGTGGTGCCCCCGGCGAGGAAGGCCACGACGAGGGCCTGGGGGACGATGCGCCGCCAGCCGTCACGGACGGCGGCACCCTGCACGGCGCCGGTACGGGCACGGCGCCGCCGGCCGGGGGCGGCGGCGTCGGGTTCGGCTGCGTCCAGGGGGTGGGGGGCGGCACGGCGCCGGCCGGTGGGGGCGGCCAGGTCGGGTCCCGCGGGGGCGGGAACGCCGTCGAACGCCCTGCGGCGGCCGGCGGCTGCGCCCGCATCACCCCCGGCTTCGGCCGGGGCACCGGGGGCACGGCGGCGTCCGGTGGCCGGGGTGCGCCCGGGGCCGGCGTCCGGGGCGGGGGCGTCACCGTACGGGGAACCTGGCGCCCGGCGACGGCCGGGGCCGGCGTCCGGGGCGGGGGCGTCGCCGTACGGGGAGCCTGGCGCCCGGCGGCGGCCGGGGCCGGTGTCCGAAGCGGGGTCGTCACCGTAGGGGGAACCTGGCGCCCGGCGACGGCTGGAGCCGGTGTCCGAAGCGGGGCCGTCACCGTACGGGGAACCTGGGGCGCGGCGACGGCCGGGGCCGGCGTCCGAAGCGGGGCCGTCACCGTAGGGGGAACCTGGCGCCCGGCGACGGCTGGAGCCGGTGTCCGAAGCGGGGCCGTCACCGTACGGGGAACCTGGGGCGCGGCGACGGCCGGGGCCGGTGTCCGGGGCCGGGCCGTCACCGTAGGGGGAGCCTGGCACCCGGCGACGGCCGGGGCTGGCGTCCGGGGCGGGGTCGCCGCCATAGGGGGAGCCTGGGGCGCGGCGGCGACCGGTGGCCGTGGGGGCGTCAGGGGCGGCTCCGAGGCCGGGGGCCGCGCCGGGGCCGGGGGCCGCGCCGGCGCGGCGCCTGCCGGTGGGGCGGCGGCCTTCGGCGGGGGCCGCGCCCGGGATTCCGTCGGCCGGGGGTGGTGGTCCGGCCGGGGCGGCGGCCCTGCGGCGGCCACCCCCTCCGGCCCGGCGGGAGGGGGCCGGGGCGGGGTCGCCGGCGGCGGGCGGGGGCGGGCTGGGTGTGGGGCCGGGGGCGGGGCCTGCTCCGGCGCGGCGCCTGCCGGTGCCCTGGCCGGTCCGGCCGGCGGGCTGACCGGCGCCGCCCGGGCCCGCGCTCTGGGGGCCGCCGCCTGGGCCCGCTTCGGTCCGTTCCGCACCGGACGCCCTGCGCCGGGCTCCGCGCCGCCCTTCGGCCCGGGGGGCGGGGACCCCGGGCTCGGGGCCGGGGCCCTGGCGCTGGCCCAGGCCCGGGTCCAGATCCAGGGCCAGGTCCAGGTCCAGGTCCGGATCCGGAGCCGGGCCGGCGTCCGGCTCGGCCTCCGGCCAGGAGACACGGCGGTGACTGCCCTGCGTATCGCTCACGTCGCTCGCTCCACTGGTCCGGCCCCGGCTGGTTCGGGCACGGCACCCTAGCGGGAGCGACCGTCACGCACCAAAGCCGTTCGACTACCCAGCGTGTCGAACGAACGGGTGTACCGAAGGTGTTGCCACGGCCGTACCGAAATGTCGGCACATCACCATGTCGGCACACCCATATATCCCCATGTCGCCAATGCCACCTGCACGGCACACGACCCACACCGCACGCGACCCGCGTACGCGACCCGCGCACGCGTCAACCGCACGACACGCAACTCACACCAGCCGCGCACCACACACACCCGCAAGCACCCCGCGCGCACACCCCCCGCAGGCACCCGCAGCCGGGCGGCAACGCACGCGCCACCCGCCCGCGCCCCAGGGCCGCGCCCCACCGGCGCGGCGGCCGGTCAGTAGTCGAAGGCGCGGGCCGTGTTCGCCGCGAGGGCCGTGGCCATGGCGTCCTCGTCGATGCCGCGCACCGCCGCCATCGCCCGCACCGTCAGCGGGATCAGGTACGGCGCGTTGGGCCGCCCGCGGTAGGGCGCCGGCGTGAGGTACGGGGCGTCCGTCTCCACCAGCACCAGCTCCAGCGGGGCCACCGCCAGCGCCTCGCGCAGCGGCGCCGCGTTCTTGAAGGTGACCGTGCCGGCGAAGGACATGTAGTACCCGGCGGCAGCGCACTCCCGGGCCATCTCGGCGTCCCCCGAGTAGCAGTGGAAGACGGTCCGCTCGGGCGCGCCCTCCTCGCGGAGCACGCGCAGCACGTCGGCGTGGGCGTCGCGGTCGTGGATGACCAGCGCCTTCCCCTGCCGTTTGGCGATCTCGATGTGGGCCCGGAAGGAACGCTCCTGCGCGGCCATGCCCTCCGGTCCGGTGCGGAAGTAGTCCAGCCCGGTCTCGCCGACCGCCTTGACGTGGCCGAGGGCGGCCAGTGCCTCGATCTCGGCGAGTGCGTCGTCCAGCGCGCCCTCACCGCCGCCGGCCCGGGCGCCCTGCCGCGACCAGCCGTCGGGGTCCCCGAGGACGATGCGGGGGGCTTCGTTCGGGTGCAGTGCCACCGCCGCGTGGACGTTGGGGTGGGCCGCCGCGGTCTCGGCGGCCCACCGCGAGCCCTTCACGTCGCAGCCCACCTGCACGACCGTGGTCACCCCCACCGAGGCGGCCTTCGCCAGCCCCTCCTCGACCGTGCCGGACTGCATGTCGAGGTGGGTGTGGGAGTCGGCCACCGCCACCCGCAGCGGTTCGGGCAGCGGGGGCGGGGCGTCCTTGGCGGCGGAGGAGGAGGCGGAAGGGCTAGGGCTCATGGGCCGATCTTATGACCGGCGCAGCAGCCCCAGCAGGCGGGAGAGCAGGCCCCGGCGCCGGCCGCCGGGCTCGTTGACGGCCACCGGCCCCGGGGAGTCGTGCGAGGGCCTGCGCTGCCTGGGGGGCCGCGGCGGGTTCTCGCCGGCCGGCACCGGTCCGGCGATCCCGGGGGCGATGCGGTGGTGGTAGAGCCGGTCGATGGTGGCGTTCACCTGGGAGACGGTGCCGGCCCGCATGATCCGTACGACGTGCCCGCCGCAGTTCAGGCAGGTCGGGTTCGACAGCGGGGAGGGCACCCGCTCGGCGTTCACCTTGTACATGATGAACGGCTGGCCCTTGCCGTCGGTGTGGTGCTCAATCGCGTAGGACTGCTCCCAGCCGTACCCGCACTTCATGCACGCGAAGGAGTAGGCCTCGTGCACGGTCTGCACGTCGGGTGTGGAAACGGCGGCAGGACCTGCGGCGGGGACGGGTACCGGGGTGTCAGCGATCTCACTCATGCCAGCTCCTCTTGTTCCACTGGTGCCATTGCCAGTGGACGCCTCTTCGGGCGGGAGCGCATCAGGCCCTGTCCAGTGTTGGACTCTCTTTGGGCCAGTCATGTCTCAAAGCGGCCGGTGCGCGGTCTGAGCTTTGCTTTTCAGGTTAGCTCTTTACCGATCTACGGCATCTTTTGTGCCGCATTCTTTGCCGCGACCACCGCGTCGAAGACCTCGCGCTTGGGTACTCCGACCTCGGCGGCGACCGCCGCGATGGCCTCCTTGCGCCGCTCCCCCGCCTCCTCGCGCACCCGCACCCTGCGCACCAGCTCCTCGTCGTCCAGGTCGGCGGGCCCGGCGGCCGGCGCGCCCTCGACGACGATGGTGATCTCACCGCGCACCCCCTCGGCGGCCCACTCGGCCAGAGCGCCGAGCCCGCCGCGCTTGACCTCCTCGTAGGTCTTGGTGAGCTCCCGGCACACGGCGGCCCGCCGGTCGGCGCCGAAGACCTCGGCCATGGCCGCCAGGGTGTCGTCGAGCCGGTGCGGGGCCTCGAAGTAGACGAGGGTGCGCCGCTCGCCCTCGACCTCGCGGAGCCGGCCGAGGCGCTCGCCCGCCTTGCGCGGCAGGAACCCCTCGAAGCAGAAGCGGTCCACCGGGAGCCCGGACAGCGCGAGCGCGGTGAGGACGGCGGAGGGCCCGGGCACGGCCGTGACCTTGATGTCCTTCTCCACCGCGGCGGCGACCAGCCGGTAGCCGGGGTCGGAGACCGAGGGCATTCCGGCGTCGGTCACCAGCAGCACCCGACGGCCCTGTTCCAGGGCCTCGACCAGCTCGGGGGTGCGGGCGGACTCGTTGCCCTCGAAGTACGACAGGACGCGTCCGGTGGTGTGCACACCGAGCCCCTGGGTGAGGCGGCGCAGCCGCCGGGTGTCCTCGGCGGCGATCACGTCGGCCCGTTCCAGCTCGGCGGCGAGCCGGGGCGGGGCGTCGGCCAGGTCGCCGATCGGAGTCCCGGCGAGGACGAGTACACCGTCGGAGGAGGGGGCTTGGGCGCCGCGCGGCTGGTCTGCTGTCACCGCCACATCCTCTCATTGGGGCTCGTGGGGACTGGGGCTCGCACAGGGGCGTTCCCTACGATGACCCGGTGACCAGTACCGCGACGCCGCCGCCCAGCCCCGCGGGGGCCCCGCCCGTCCCGCCGGGCGGACGCGGCTCCGAGCACGAGCCGCCCGTGTGGCTGCGCCGCCTGCGGGGGTTCGGCTACCTGCCGGCCGCACCGGCGGCCGATGTCCGTACCCGCCTCGTGCCCCCGTACGCCAGGCCGTCCGCCCAGCTGTGGGCGGCGCTCGGGATCCCGGAGACGGCGCGGCACGTCTGGCAGCGGGTCATGGCGTGGGCGGGCCCGCTGCTGGTCACGCTCGTGGCGGGGGTGCTGCGGTTCACGCACCTGGGCAGCCCGAAGGCGGTGATATTCGACGAGACGTACTACGCCAAGGACGCGTGGGCCACCATCCGGCAGGGCTACGAAGCCAGCTGGCCCAAGGATGTCGACAAGTCGATCCTGCTGAATCCCGACGCGGTGCCGCTGCCGACCGACCCCGGCTACGTCGTGCACCCGCCGGTCGGCAAATGGGTGATCGGGCTCGGCGAGTGGATGTTCGGCTTCAACCCGTTCGGCTGGCGGTTCATGACCGCACTGCTCGGCACCCTGTCCGTCCTGATGCTCTGCCGCATCGGCCGGCGCCTCTTCCGCTCCACCTTCCTCGGCTGTCTCGCGGGCGCGCTGCTCGCGGTCGACGGCCTGCACCTGGTGATGAGCCGCACCGCCCTGCTCGACCTGGTGCTGATGTTCTTCATCCTGGCCGCCTTCGGAGCGCTGCTCATCGACCGCGACCGGGCACGGGCCCGCCTCGCGGCGGCGCTCCCGGTCGACGAGGAGGGCCGCACCCGCCCGGACGCGGCCGTCGCGGAGACCCTGCGGCTGGGCTGGCGTCCGTACCGGCTGCTGGCCGGGGTCTGCCTGGGCCTGGCGTTCGGCACCAAGTGGAACGGCCTGGTGGTGCTGGCCTTCTTCGGGGTCCTGACCGTGCTGTGGGACGCGGCCGCGCGCCGCACCGCCGGCGCGGGCGCCCCGTACGCGGCCATGCTGCGCCGCGACGCGCTGCCAGGCTTCCTGTCGACGGTGCCGGTGGCGATCGCCGTGTACCTGACCTCCTGGCTCGGCTGGATCCTGAGCCCGGACGACGGCAAGGGCGGCTATTTCCGCGACTGGGCGGCCAAGTACGACCAGAACAGCTCGCTGGCCTTCCTGCCGGAGTGGCTGCGCAGCCTGTGGCACTACGAGACGGAGGTCTACAAGTTCCACGTGGGCCTGACCTCGGGCCACACCTACCAGTCCAACCCGTGGAGCTGGCTGGTCCTGGGCCGGCCGGTGTCCTACTTCTACGAGTCCCCCTCGCCCGGCACCGACGGCTGCCCGGCGACCGAGGCGGGCAAGTGCGCCCGCGAGGCGCTGGCCCTGGGCACGCCGCTGCTGTGGTGGGCGGGCTGCGTCGCGCTGCTGTACGTGCTGTGGCGGTGGTTCTTCCGGCGCGACTGGCGGGCGGGTGCGATCGTGTGCGCGCTGGGCGCCGGCCTGCTGCCCTGGTTCAACTACCAGGAGCGGACCATCTTCTACTTCTACGCGGTGGTCTTCGTCCCCTACCTGTGCCTGGCGGTGGCGATGATGATCGGGGCCGTGCTGGGGCCGGCGGGCTCCTCTGAACGGCGGCGGGCGATCGGGGCGATCGGGGCCGGCGTGCTTGTGCTGCTGATCGTCTGGAACTTCATCTATTTCTGGCCGATCTACACCGGCCAGCCCCTGCCCATGGACTCGTGGCGTGGCCGGATGTGGCTGGATACGTGGATCTGACCCGTTAACCCCGCGTAAGGTGTCCGACACGGATCCTTTGAACACGTTCAGAGGGCTGGGGCTCCTGGGGAGGGGACGCAAGTGAACGGGGCGGCCAAGGGTGCCATCGTCGGCGGGGTGTTCCTCGCGATGGCCGGCGGTGCGGCGTACGGGGTGGTCACCCTCGTGGGTGACAGCGGCGACCACGGCGGTGACGGCAAGAACGGGTCGGGGGGCAACGGCGCGGTGACCGCGCAGAGGGCGAGCGGGCCCGTCACCGACCAGGAGACGGGCCAGATCGCCAAGGCGTTTCTGGCCGCGTGGGCGTCGGGCGACGCCCGGACGGCCGCGGACCTGACGAACAACGCGCAGGCGGCGCAGCCGGCGGTGGCCGATTTCACGTCCAAGGCGCTCGTCTCCAAGGCGGTCATCACGCCCGGCACCGCGAACGGCACCACCGTGCCCTTCAAGGTCGAGGCCGAGATCACCCACGAGGGGACGACCAAGCCCTTCGTCTACGACTCGCAGCTGACCGTCGTCCGCGGCGCCGGCAGCGGCAAACCGCTCGTCGACTGGCAGCCCTCGGTGATCCACCCGCAGCTGCAGAAAGACGAGCGGCTGCGCGCGGGCACCCCGGCCAGCCCGCCGGTCAAGGCCGTCGACCGCCACGGCAAGGAGCTGACGCCCGAACAGTTCCCGTCTCTGCGGCCGATTCTGGACGCGCTGCGCAAGGCGTACGGGGAGAAGGCCGGCGGCACCCCCGGCGTCGAGGTGTGGATCGAACCGGCCGGCGCCGACGCCCCCAAGCGGACCCTGACGACGCTGGTCGAGGGCAAGCCGGGGCAGTTGCAGACCGTCCTCGACGCCGACGTGCAGGCGGCGGCGGAGAAGGCGGTGGCGCAGTACGCCGAGGCCTCGGTCGTCGCGGTCCAGCCGAGCACGGGCGACGTCCTGGCGGTGGCCAACCACCGCCAGGACGGCTTCAACGCGGCGATGCTGGGCCGGCGCGCACCCGGTTCGACGATGAAGATCGTGACGGCGGCGATGCTGCTGGAGAAGGGCCTGGTGGCGGCCGACCGGCCGGCGGCGTGCCCGCCGAGCGCCACGTGGGACGGCAAGGTCTTCCGCAACCAGGACGGCTTCTCGCTCCAGGGCCAGCCCTTCTCGACCAGCTTCGCCCGGTCCTGCAACACCGCCTTCATCAGCCTGATCGACGACGTGAAGGACAACGGCGCGCTGCCGAGGGTGGCCAAGGAGGCCTTCGGCATCGGGCTGGACTGGAAGACGGGCATCCCCTCGCAGGACGGCAGCGTCCCGGTGACCTCGGGTTCGGCGGCCGCCGCCGAGTACATCGGCCAGGGCGCGATCCAGATGAACCCGCTGAACATGGCCTCCATCACGGCGACGGCCCGCACCGGGGTGTTCCGCCAGCCGGTGCTGGTCAAGGCCTCCCTGGACGGCCGCACCCTGGCGACGGCCCCGCGGTCGCTGGCGCCGGGGGTGTCGGCGCAGCTGGTGCGGATGATGCGGCAGACGGCGACGAGCGGCACGGCGGCGAAGGCGATGGCCGCGGTCGGCGGCTCCGACAAGGGCGCGAAGACCGGATCGGCGGAGGTCGACGGCGCGACGGCCCCGGACAGCTGGTTCACGGGCTTCAGCGGCGACGTGGCGGCGGCGGCCATGGTCGAGGGCGGCGGCCACGGCGCGGACGCGGCGGGCCCGATCGTGGCCCGGGTCCTCAACGCCTCCTGACACCGTTCCCCAGCACGCGGACCACTGGGCCGGGGCAGGCGCAAAACGCCTCGCCCCCGGCCCCGCACAGCGCTAGCGTCCCGGCATGACGACGAGCACCCCGCACCCCCTCTTCGCCCAGGCCCTCGCCGGACTCGGCCTCGACCTCGCCATCCGGACCTTCCCCGAAGGCACCCGCACGGCCGCCGACGCAGCCGCCGCGATCGGCTGCGAGCTCAGCCAGATCGTGAAGTCACTGATCTTCACGGCGGACGGCGTCCCGGTCCTGGTCCTCATGGACGGCGCCTCGCGCGTCGACGTAGAGGCGGTGCGGCGTCAACTGGACGCCGCGAAAGTCACCCGCGCCGACGCGGCACTCGTCCGCGAGACCACCGGCTACGCCATCGGCGGCGTCCCGCCCTTCGGCCACCGCACCCGCACCCGCGTCCTCGCGGACCGGTCCCTCCTGCGGCACGACGTCGTCTGGGCGGCGGCCGGCACCCCGCACGCCGTGTTCCCGATGCCCCCGCGCGAACTCGTCACCCACGCCGCCGCCGAGCTGGCCGACGTACGCGAGAGGAAGTGACCGCCGGCGCCGGCAAAACCGACGAAGCGACAAAGCGACAAATCGCTACAGGCAGCCGCGCAGCGCGCGCACCAGCGCCTGCGCGCGCGGATCGGCGGTCACCGACTTGGCGTGCGCGTTGGTGACGTAACCGAACCCGATGCCCGCCTCCGGGTCCGCGAAGGCCAGCGACCCGCCGCGGCCCGGATGGCCGAAGGAGGCCGGGGACAGGAGCGGGGACGCCGGCCCGTGCAGCATGTAGCCCGGCCCGAACCGGGTGCCGACGACCAGCACCCGGTCGGGGCCCGCGGCGAACTCCGTGCCGGCCAGCGCGGTGGTCGCGGGGGTGAAGATACGGGCCCCGTCCTCCACCACGCCGATCGTCGCGGCGTAGAAGCGGGCCAGAGCACGCGCCGTGCCGATTCCGGCCGAGCCCGGGAGCTCCGCGGCCTGGTAGACCGGGTCGTTCTCGTCGGGCTGCGGATCGATGGCGGCGAAAGCGCGGCGGGTCAGGGAATCCGGGTCGGCGTACGCCTCCGAAACGTTTCTCCTCGGCCGCGTCTTCAGCAGCCCCGCACTCGACGGAGGCTCGACCGGCGCCACCCGGCCCACCCGGTGCGCCTCGCCCTCCGGCAGGCCGATCCAGAAGTCCAGCCCCAGCGGCTCGGCCATCTCCTCGGCCAGGATCCCGCCGACGCTGCGCCCCGTGACCCGCAGCACCAGCTCGGACACCAGCCAGCTGAAGGTCTGCGCGTGGTAGCCGTGCGCGCTGCCGGGCTCCCAGAACGCCCGCTGCGCGGCGACGGCCCGCGCCCCGGACACCCCGTCCGCGGCCTCCGCCACCGTCAGCCCCCGGTCCAGCGCGGGCACGCCGGCCTGGTGCGCGAGCAGATGGCGGACCAGGGTCCGCTCTTTGCCGCCCGCCTTGAACTCCGGCCAGTACGAGCTCACGGGCGCGTCCAGGTCCAGCAGTCCGCGCTGGTGCAGCAGCAGGGGTACCGCCGCGGCCACCCCCTTGGTCGCCGACCGCACGATCGTCGCGGTGTCCTCGGCCCACGGCTCGGTGCCGTTCGCGTCCTTCGTGCCGCCCCACAGATCGACGATCTTGCGGCCGTCGCGGTACACGGTCACGGCCGCGCCCCGGTCGCCGAGGGCCTCGAAATTGCGCGCGAAGGCCTCGCGTACGGGCTCGAAGCCCTCGGTCACCACACCCTGGATGTTCACGAGCACACCAACAACAACGGCCCCGCCCTTATGCCGCGGCCACCGAACGCGGGTCGAACCCGAACGGCAGCTCCAGCCGGTGCGCCCCCATCAGCTCCTCGTCGCACAGCAGGTCCCGGGTGCGTCCGTCGGCCGCGATGACCCCCTCGCTGAGGATCACCGAGCGCGGGCAGAGCTCCAGGGCGTACGGCAGGTCGTGCGTCACCATCAGCACGGTGACGTCCAGCGAGCGCAGGATGTCGGCCAGCTCGCGCCGCGAGGCGGGGTCGAGGTTGGAGGAGGGCTCGTCCAGGACGAGGATCTCGGGCCGCATGGCCAGTACGGTCGCCACCGCCACCCGGCGGCGCTGTCCGAAGGACAGGTGGTGCGGCGGGCGGTCGGCGAAGCCGGCCATGCCGACCTGTTCGAGGGCCTCGCGGACCCGCGTCTCCAGTTCGGCGCCGCGCAGGCCCGCGGCCGCGGGGCCGAAGGCCACGTCCTCGCGCACGGTCGGCATGAACAGCTGGTCGTCGGGGTCCTGGAAGACGATCCCGACCCGCCGCCGGATCTCGGCGAGGTTGCGCTTCTCCACTGGCAGCCCTGCGACGGTGACGGAGCCGACGCCGCCGCCCAGGATGCCGTTGAGGTGCAGGACCAGGGTGGTCTTCCCGGCGCCGTTGGGTCCGAGCAGGGCGACGCGCTCGCCGCGCCCGACCGTGAGGTCGACACCGAAGAGCGCCTGGTGCCCGTCCGGGTAGGCGTATGCGACCCCGGACACCTCCAGCGAAGGCGCGTGAGCGATGTCAGCGGGCGCGGAAGAGGCAGGAGAGGCGGAGGGAGCGTTCACAGCGTCCATCCCATCAGACAGACGGCGAGCGCCGTCACCGGGAGCACGGCCGAGTACGCCCACTGGGCGCGGGTGGCCGTCACGTCGTCGATCACCGGCATGGAGCCGGCGTAGCCGCGGCTGACCATCGCGAGGTAGACCCGCTCGCCGCGCTCGTAGGAGCGGATGAAGAGGGCGCCCGCGGTCTTGGCGAGCACCCCCCAGTGCTGGATCCCGCGCGCCTCGAAGCCGCGCGAGCGCCGGGCGATGGACATCCGGCGCAGCTCGTCGGTGATGACGTCCCCGTACCGGATCATGAAGGAGGCGATCTGCACGAGCAGCGGCGGGAGCTTCAGCCGCTGCAGGCCCAGCAGCAGCGCGCGCAGTTCGGTGGTCGAGGCCAGCAGCACGGAGGCGGCGACGCCGAGAGTGCCCTTGGCGAGCACGTTCCAGGCGCCCCACAGCCCGGAGACGCTCAGCGACATGCCGAGCACCTCCACCCGCTCGCCCTGCGACACGAAGGGCATGAGCACGGCGAACAGCACGAACGGCACCTCGATCAGCAGCCGCCGCAGCAGGAACCCCGCGGGGATCCGGGCCGCGGCCGCGACCGCCGCGACGAGGACGGCGTACAGGGCGAAGGCCCACATCGCCTCGCGCGGTGTCGACACGACGACAATCACGAACGCGGCGGTAGCAGCGATCTTGCAGTGCGGCGGCAGCTCGTGCACGGGCGAGTGCCCGTGCCGGTAGAGCTTGTGTGCGTGACCGGCGCCCATGTCAGCTCGCCGACGGGGCGGCCGTCGAGGCCGCGGTCAGGTCCTGGGCGCGGCGCCGGCGTACGGCCCAGAAGATCCCGCTGCCCACGGCGACGGTCGCGCCGACGCCGATGACGCCGGCGAGGCCTCCGGACAGGCGGGCGTCGTCGACGTCCTTGACGCTGTAGTCGGCGAGCGGGGAGTCGGCGGCGGCGTGTGCGCGGGCCTTGGCGTCGATGCCCTTGTCGGCGGCGACCTTCTCGAGGCCGTCCGGGCTGCTGGAGGCGTAGAAGGAGACGAATCCGGCGAGCACGAGGGCGGTGGCCAGTCCGGTCAGCCAGAGCTTTCGGGTGGAGCGGGCGGCGGCCGGGACGGCGGCCGGGGCCGCGGCGGGCGCGTCGACGAGCTCGCCGCCGACGCGCAGCTTCAGCGGGGTGGCCAGTCCGCGCGCGCCGTGCACCAGGTCGGGCCGTACGGCGATCACGGCGCCGACGGTGGCGGCGGTGATCAGCGCTTCTCCGATGCCGATGAGGACGTGGACGCCGGCCATGGCGGTGAAGACCTTGCCGATCGGGACGTCCGTGGTGCCGCCGAGCGCGTAGAGGAGGGTGAACATGACGGCCGCGCCCGGGACCGAGAGCAGCGCTCCGGCGAAGGCGGCGACGGTGACCGAGCGCCGGCCGGACGGCAGGACCTTGAGCAGGAGGCGGAAGGCGGCGTAGGAGACGAGGACGGTCACCACGGCCATGTTCAGGATGTTGACGCCGAGCGCGGTCAGGCCGCCGTCGGCGAAGAGGATGCCCTGCATCAGCAGGACGACGGACACGCAGAGCACGCCGGTGCAGGGGCCGACGAGTATCGCCGCGAGCGCGCCGCCGAGGAGGTGGCCGCTGGTGCCGGCGGCGACGGGGAAGTTCAGCATCTGCACGGCGAAGATGAAGGCGGCGACGAGGCCGGCCAGCGGGGCGGTGCGTTCGTCGAGCTCGCGGCGGGCGCCGCGCAGGCTGACCGCGACAGCGGCGGTGGCCGCCACTCCTGCGGCCACCGAGACGGGTGCGTCGATGAATCCGTCGGGCACGTGCATGGAGCGGCTCCGCTTCCTCTTCCTCACATGAGTGTTGAACCGTTCAAGAGTAGTGCCCACTTGCAAATCGTTGGCAAGAGCTGGCGCCACACAAATACATACGTGCGGTTTCGTGGGAATGTGCGAGGCTGGACGGACAAACGGACGTGAATGTTCCGATTCGAGGAGTCCGGTCGATGTCAGCCACCGCCGAGAATCCACCAGCCACCGCCGCTGCCGTCGAGGAGCGCGTGAGCGCCCGCGTGATCAGCGACGACCCCCTCTACCGCGCGATCCCGGTCGCCTTGCGGTTCACCCCCGCCGAACCCCTGGCCGTCCGGATCGTCTTCCCCGCCGAGCTGTCCCCCGAGGGCACCGACAACGAGTGGGCCTTCCCCCGCGCCCTGCTGGAGGCCGGGCTGCACGCGCCGACCGGGACCGGGGACGTACGCGTATGGCCCTGCGGCCGGGTCCAGGCGGTGGTCGAGTTCCACTCCCCCGAGGGTGTCGCCGTCATCCAGTTCGACAGCGCCGTGCTGCGCCGCTTCCTGCGCCGCACGTACTCCGCCTCCACCGCCGGCGGCGCGAGACCCGGCGACGCCGGTGCGCGCACCGCGGCCACCCGTTCGGCGTAGCGCACGCGGCCGGCCCCGCACCCGGGGTTCCGGATGCGGGGCCGGCACTCGCCCGCCGCGCGCTCACCACCAGGCATCAGGCGGCGGACCGGCGGCCTGACGGGTCAGGCGTTGACCAGCTCGCGCTGCTTGTCGGGGTCCTCCGGGGACCCGGCGTGCGGCGCGCTCTCCCCGAGGTGCTTGCGCAGGCTCTCGCCCTCCACGTCCACGTTGGGCAGGATCCGGTCCAGCCAGCGCGGCAGCCACCAGGCCCTGTGGCCGAGCAGCGCCAGCACCGCCGGCACGATCGCCATGCGCACCACGAAGGCGTCGAACAGCACGGCGACGGCCAGGCCGAAGCCGATCATCTTGACCATCGCGTCGCTGGCGCCCAGGAAGCCGGAGAAGACGGCGATCATGATGACGGCGGCGGCGACGACCACGCGGGCGCTGAACTGGAAGCCCGTCACGACGGCCTGCCCCGGACGCTCGCCGTGGACGTACGCCTCCCTCATCCGGGTGACGAGGAAGACCTCGTAGTCCATCGCCAGGCCGAACACGACACCCACCATGAAGATCGGCATCATCGACATGATCGGACCGGTCTGCTCCACCCCGAAGAGGGATCCGAGCCAGCCCCACTGGAAGACCGCGACGACCGCGCCGAGGGCCGCGACGACCGACAGCAGGAAGCCGAGGGCCGCCTTGAGCGGCACCAGGACCGAGCGGAACACCAGCATCAGCAGCAGGAACGCCAGGCCGACCACCAGCGCCAGGTAGGGCAGGAGCGCGTCGTTCATCTTCTGCGAGAAGTCGATGTTCATCGCGGTCGCACCGGTGACGAACACGTCGTTCCCGTTGCCCTCACGGATCTTGTGGACCAGGTCCTCGGTCTGGGTCGAGGACGGACGCTCCTTCGGGATCACGCTGATGACCGCGGCGTCCTTGGCCTCGTTCTGGTGCGGCGGGGTCACCGCGACCACGCCCTCCAGCCCCTTGATCCGGTCGACGGTCTTGTCGGCGAGCGCCTTGTCACCGTCCACGACCACCATCAGCGGACCGTTGAAGCCCGGGCCGAAGCCCTCGGACAGCATGTCGTACGCCTTGCGCTGGCTGGTGGAGACCGGCTTGGAGCCGTCGTCCGGCAGGCCCATCTCCAGCTTGCTCGCCGGCACCGCGATGGCGCCGAGGCCGATCACACCGGCCAGCAGCACCACGACCGGGCGGCGCAGCACGAAGCGGGCCCAGCGGGTGCCGCCGTTCGGCTTGGCCTCCGCGCCGGCCGGGCGGCCCTTGCCGAAGAGCTTGCTCTTCTTGCCGGCGGGCAGCACCCTCTTGCCCGCGAAGCCGAGGATCGCCGGGACCAGCGTCAGGGCGACGAGCACCGCGATGACCACCGTGCCGGCGGCCGCGACACCCATCTTGGTCAGCATCGGGATGTTGACGACGGCCAGGCCCACCAGGGCGATGACCACGGTCAGACCGGCGAAGACCACCGCGGAACCAGCGGTTCCGGCAGCGCGGCCCGCCGCCTCGTCGCGCTCGCGGCCCTCGGCGAGCTCCACGCGGTAGCGGGAGACGATGAACAGCGCGTAGTCGATGCCGACCGCCAGGCCGATCATCATCGCCAGGGTGGAGGTGGTGGAGCCGAGGTCCAGCACGTTGGCGAGTGCGGTGATCGAGGACACGCCGATCCCGACGCCGATCAGCGCGGTCAGCAGCGGCAGCCCGGCCGCGACCAGCGAGCCGAAGGTGATGACCAGGACGATGCCGGCGATCAGGATGCCGACGGCCTCGCCGGAGCCCGTCTCGGGGGCCTCCATCAGCGCGTCGCCGCCGATCTCCACCTGGAGGCCGGCCTTCTGCGCGTCGTGCCCGGAGTCCTTCAGGGCGTCACGCGTGACGTCCTTCAGCTCCATACCGCTGACCTTGTACTTCACCGTGATGTAGGTGGTGGAGCCGTCCTGGCTCACCGCCTGCATCCGGTACGGGTCGTCGACGGTGGCGACCTGGGCTGCGCCCTCGCCCTGCTTGAGGCCGGAGATCAGCTTCTCGACCTCGGCCTTGGGGCCCTGGTCGGTGACCTTGGCACCGGTCGGCGCCTTGACGACGATCCGGGCGGTCGCGCCGTCGGCGGACATGCCCGGGAACTTCTTGTCCAGCAGGTCGAATGCCTTCTGGGCCTCGGTGCCGGGGATCGAGAACGAGCCGGAGGTCGGCGCTGCGGCCGTCGCCGCGCCGAAGCCGGCGGCGACCAGCAGCGCCACCCATATGAGGGCGACGAGGCCGCGGCGCCTGAAGGCACCGCGCCCGAGCCGGTAGAGGAAGGTGGCCACGTCGTGGTTCTCCCGTTTCAGGTCGTGGGATGGATCCTGCGCCCATACGGCCGTCGGCCATGGGCGGATCAGGGCGTGGAAAGCCGGCCCGACGACGAGAGCGGCGTGTCAGGAGCAGCAGACGGTTCTTGTGGGGATCAGACGCCGAGGGCGGGGAAGACCACGGCGTCGATGAACTCGGTGAGGAACGCCCGGTCGACGGACCGGTCCTCGATCAGCGGCAGTGCGATGAACGCCCCGATCAGCATGTGCGGCACGAAGTCCAGCGCCGGACAGTCCGGGCTGACCTCGCCCCGCTCCACCGCGCGCCGGAGCATGGCCTGGAGACCGTTGATCTCCGGGTCGACCAGCAGGTCGCGCAGCGCCCGGTGCAGCTCCGGGCTCTCGTGGACGGCGTGGGCCAGACCCCGCATCAGGGCGGTGTCCTTGGCCATCTGCGCGTCGTCGGAGTGCGCGACCATGAGGGCGAAGTCCCCGCGCAGGGTGCCCGTGTCGATCTCCCGCAGGGAGACCGGCTGGGCACACCGAAGGGCCTTCGCGACCAGTTCCGGCTTGCTCCCCCACTGGCGGTAGAGGGTGGCCTTGCTGGACTTCGTACGGGCGGCGACCGCGTCCATGGTCAGCGCCTCGTAGCCGACCTCGCGCAGGAGGTCGAGGACCGCCTCGTGGAGTTCGGCCTCCCGCTCGGGGGTGATCCGGCTGCGCCGCGCCGACATCGCGTCGGTGACCCGGCAGCTTCCCTTCATCACGACCACCCATCCGAACGAAACGGTTTCGTACACATGGAAGCCTACCGGGGCGCTTAACGAAACGAAACCGTTCCGTTTCGCTGCGGCCGTGGCGTCGGTCACACGGCGGTCACACGGCGGGCAACCCGGCGGAGCACCCATGGAGCACCTGTACGAGTTGCCGGGGTCCCCTGGCGCGGAAAGCATTGTGGGGTGAGTCACGACGTCGCGTACCTCCGCTTCCCGCACCTGCACGACGAACTGCTGTGCTTCGCCACCGAGGACGATCTGTGGGTCGCCCCCCTGGTCCCGGAGGGCCACACCCCGGGCCGGGCCTGGCGGATCACCGTCGACCGCACCCGGGTCGGCCACCCCCGCTTCTCCCCCGACGGACGGCACATCGCCTTCACCACCTGGCGCAGCCTCGACCCCGAGATCCACCTCGCTCCCGTGGACGGCGGCCCGGCCCGCCGGCTCAGCTACTGGGGGTCCACCGACACCCGCGTCTGCGGCTGGGACCCCGACGGCAACGTCCTCGCTGTCTCCTCCCACGGGCAGCCGTTCTCGTACTACTCCTGGGCCTACAAGCTGCCCACCGACGGCAGCCCCGGCGGCCGCCTGCCCTGGGGCCCGGTCTCCGACATCCAGGTCACCGACGTCGACGGCGAGCACCGCACCCTGCTGCTGACCGGCAAACCCCCGCACGAACCCGCCGCCTGGAAGCGCTACCGCGGCGGCGCCACCGGCCGGCTCTGGCTGCACGGCGTGCGCCTGCTGGAGGACATCGAGGGCCACATCGACGCACCCATGTTCGTCGGCGGCCGCATCGCCTTCCTCTCCGACCACGAGGGCATCGGCAACCTCTACTCCTGCCTGCCCGACGGCACCGGCCTGCGCCGCCACACCGACCACGACGAGTTCTACGCCCGCCACGCCTCCAGCGACGGGTCCCGCGTCGTCTACCAGTGCGCAGGCGACCTGTGGCTGGTCGACTCCCTCGACGAGGCCGCCTCCCCGCGCAAGCTCGACGTCCGGCTCGGCGGCCCGCGCGCGGGACGGCGTACGTACCAGGTGCCGGCCGCCAGCAACGTCGACTCGCTGTCGGTGGACACCACCGGCCGGGCCAGCGCCGTCGTCATCCGCGGCAGCCTGTACTGGCTCACCCACCGCGACGGGCCCGCCCGCACCATCGCCGACACCCCGGGCGTACGCGTCCGCCTCCCGGAGATGCTCGGCGGCGGCGGCCAGGTCGCGTACGTCACCGACGCCGAGGGCGAGGACGCCATCGAGATCGCCTACCTCCCCCGCGCCACCGGGGAGCGCGAGCCGCGCCGGCTCGCCTCGGGCGAGCTGGGCCGCGTCACCGAACTGCTGTCCGACCCGGCGGGCGAGCGGCTCGCCATCGCCTCCAACGACGGACGGCTGCTGCTCCTCGACGCGACGGAGGAGTCCAACGGGGAGGTCACCGAGCTGATCCGGTCCATCAACGGGCCCGTCACCGACCTCGCCTTCTCCCCCGACGGCTGCTGGCTGACCTGGTCGCACCCCGGCATCGGGCGCTCGCTGCGGCAGATCAAGATGGCGAAGATCTCCGGGCCGGGCGCGCGCGTCGTCGTCGACGTCACCAACGGCCGCTTCGAGGACGAGAACCCGGTCTTCACCCGGGACGGCCGCTACCTCGCGTTCCTGTCCTGGCGCGGCTTCGACCCGGTGTACGACGTCCACACCGGCGACCTGTCGTTCCCGCTGGGCTGCCGCCCGTACCTGGTGCCGCTGTCCTCCGCCACCCCCTCGCCGTTCGCCTTCTCCCCCGACGGCCGCCCGGCGGCGGGCGGGCTCGACCCCGTCGAGGGGGAGCCCGGCGAGGGCGACGGGACGGTGACCGTGGAGGTGGAGGGACTGGAGAGCCGGGTCACGCCGTTCCCCGTGGCCGCCTCGAAGTACTCGGCCCTGCATCCCGTGCACGGCGGCGGGCTGGTGTGGCTGCGCTGGCCCATCTCGGGCGCGCTCGGCGAGACCTTCGCCAACCCGGCCGACACCAGCGGCAAGCCGACGCTGGAGCACTTCGACATGACCAAGGCCCGCAAGACCGAACTGGCCTCCGGTCTGGACTGGTTCGCGGTCAGCGGCGACGGCACCCGGCTGGTCGTCAACGACGACGGTGACCTTCGCGCCGTGCCGGCCACCGAATCGGGTGACGGCGACTCCACCGTCTACCTCGACCTGCGGCGCATCCTGCACGAGGTGGACCCGGCCGCCGAGTGGCGCCAGGCGTACGAGGAGGCCGGCCGGCTCATCCGCGCGTACTTCTGGGAACCGAACATGTGCGGCATCGACTGGGACGCGGTGCTGCGCCAGTACCGGCCCCTGGTCGAACGGGTCGCCTCCCCCGACGAGTTCGCCGACCTGCTGCGCGAGGTGCTCGGCGAACTCGGCACCTCGCACGCGTACGTCTCACCCGCCCGCCGCAACGAGGGCCCGCCGCACTACCAGCGGGCCATCGGCCTGCTCGGCGCCAACCTGGTACGCCGGGAGGAGGGCTGGGTGGTCGCGCGGATCCTGCCCGGCGAGTCCTCCGACTCCAAGGCCCGCTCCCCGCTCGCCGGCACGGGGATCCGCGACGGCGCGGTGCTCACCCACGTCGACGGCCGGCCCGTGGACCCGGTCGCGGGCCCCTACCCGCTGCTCGCGGCGGCCGGGGGCACGACGGTGGAGCTGACGTTCACCCCGGCGGAGGGCGAGGGCCGCTCACGGCGCGTGGCGGTCGTGCCGCTCGTCGACGAACGGCCGCTGCGCTACCAGGACTGGGTGTCCAAGCGCCGCGCCGTGGTCCGCGAGGTCAGCGGCGGCCGCTGCGGCTACCTGCACATCCCCGACATGGGCGGCTCGGGCTGGGCGCAGTTCAACCGCGACCTGCGCATGGAGATGTCCCGGCCCGCCCTGATCGTCGACGTGCGCGGCAACGCCGGCGGGCACATCAGTGAACTCGTCGTCGAAAAACTCACCCGATCGATTCTGGGCTGGGACCTGACGCGCGACGCCCAACCGGTGAGTTACGCCTCCAACGCGCCGCGCGGACCGATCGTGGCGCTGGCCGACGAGGCGACCTCCTCCGACGGGGACATGATCACCGCCGCGTTCAAACTGCTCGGCCTGGGCCCGGTCGTCGGCCAGCGCACCTGGGGCGGTGTGGTCGGCATGACCGGCCGTCACACCCTCGGCGACGGCACGGTCATCACCGTGCCGATGAACGCCGCATGGTTCCCGGAGTACGGGTGGTCGGTGGAGAACCACGGCGTGGAGCCGGACCTGGAGATCATGCGCACCCCCCTCGACTGGGCGGAGGGCCGGCACGCTCAGCTGGACGACGCGGTCTACCTGGCACTGGAGTTGCTGGAGCAGGACCCGGCCGCGATCCCGCCCG
Source organism: Streptomyces sp. 3211.6 (assembly GCF_003634815.1). Classification (NCBI taxonomy): domain Bacteria; kingdom Bacillati; phylum Actinomycetota; class Actinomycetes; order Kitasatosporales; family Streptomycetaceae; genus Streptomyces; species Streptomyces sp. 3211.6. Next base: position 3,460,746 of record NZ_RBXC01000001.1, read on the forward strand.
GCTACACCGACGTCCCGGACGGACGCAGGCCGAAGCTGCCGCCGCGGCCGTAGTCCCGCGCCGCATTCCTGTACGACACGAGGGGCGCGACCCGTAGGAAGTACGGGTCGCGCCCCTCGGCGCTATGTGCGACGGGCCTGGTAGCAGTCAGACCCGGGAAGTTCCCACCAGGGCGGGATCAGTCCCAGCTGTCGTCAGCCTCGTCACGGATGTCGTCCATCTGCTGCTGCGTCTGCGACTTCTTCGCCTTGGCCTGCTGGGAACGCGAGGAGGCCTGCTCCTTCGCGCCCTGCTGGGTCTTCTGCGCCTTGTCCTTGAGTTCCTGCGCCTTGTCCTGGAACTGGTCCTTGATACCCATGCTTGCACTCCCTGGGGGGTGTTGGTGGTTGGGCCTCGACCAGACTGACACGCAGGAACAAAAGCCGCATTTTGATCACCAGGGCATCAGGGCACCGGGACACCGGAACCGGATCACCGGATCACCGGGAAACCCGACCGGGCCCCGCGTTCGTACCGTTCAGCGGCGGCGGCCCTGGGCGCGCTCCTGCTCGTCGGCGGCTCCACCCGCGCCCACCAGCCCCTTGGGGACTCCGGCCAGGCGGGGTTCGAACCGCTTCATCTCACGCTGCCCGCCGGCCGCGATGACCGCCGGCAGGTAGCCCCGAACGCCCTGCATCCCGCGCAGCCACCACTGCGCGTACACGTGCGCCGAGCGCCGTTCGATGCCCGCGACGATCCGGTCCACGGCCGGGCCCAGCGGGTAGGTCCGGTTCGCCGGCCAGGGCAGGCGCCCGCGCAGCTCGCGCATGACGTCGTGCTGGTCGGCGCCCCGGACCATGTCGGTGTCGGTCCAGGAGAGGTAACCGACGCCGACCTTGACCCCCTTGTAGCCGACCTCGGCGCGCAGGCAGTGCGCGAAGGCCTCGACCCCGGACTTGGAGGCACAGTACGCCGTCATCATCGGCGCGGGGGTGATCGCGGCGAGGGAGGCGATCTGGAGGAAGTAGCCGCGGCTCTCCATGAGGACGGGCAGGAAGGCGCGGGCGGTGACGGCGCCGCCGATCAGGTTGACCTCGATCACCCGCCGCCACGCGTCCGGGTCGGAGTCGGCGAACGGGCCGCCGGAGGCGACGCCCGCGTTGGCGACGACGATGTCCACCTTGCCGAAGCGCTGCTTGACCTCCTGCGCGACCCGGGCCATCGCCTCGTGGTCAGTGACGTCGGCGTACCAGTGGTCGCTGTCGGTGTGCAGCCGCTCGGAGACCTCCTTGAGCGCCTCCGGCTCCAGGCCGACCAGTGCGACCTTCGCGCCGCGTGCCGACAGCTTGCGGGCGAGCAGCTCGCCGACCCCACGGGCGGCGCCGGTGACGACGGCGACCTGGCCTTCCAGACTCCTGCGAGCACTCACGGCGTCTTCTCCTTCTCGGTCGTGGTCGTGGGGGTCGCCGCCGACGCGCTCAGGTACCGGGACGTCAACTCGCGCAGGGCGGAACTCACCGCTTCGGGTGCCTCAATGGGGGTCATATGCCCCATTCCGGTGAGCTCGGTCAGTCCCACGCAGTGCGGAAGCGCGGCCGCGAGCCCGCGGGCGTGCACGACGGGGGTCAGCCGGTCGTCGCGGCCCACGACGACGGCGGTGGGCACGGTCAGCCGCGCCACCCCGTCGTCCAGGTCGAGCCCGGCCAGTACCCGCGACCAGCCGCGGCGCACTCCGGCGGGGCAGGCGTGCACGATCCGGGCGCAGGCTTCCACCCGTTCGGGTGCGGAGCCGGGGCCCATGGTCGCGTACTTGAGCACCGCCCGGGTGGCGGGGGTGACGGGCCCGAGCGGGGCGGGCGAGCCCAGCAGCGCCCGCGTGATGCGGGTCCGCGCACGCCCGGGCCCGAGCGGCAGCACGGTCGCCTCCGCGATCAGCCGCGAGCTGCCGGTGCTGCACAGCAGGACGGCCGCGGCGTGCTCGGCGAACCGTGGCCGGCCGGCGGCGGCCATCACGGTCATGCCGCCCATGGAGTGCCCGGCGACGACGGCTCGCTCGCCCGGGACGAGGGTGGCCTCGAATACGGCGATCAGGTCGTCGGCCAGGGCGGTGGTGCTGTACGCGGCTGCGGCCGGGCTGCGGCCGTGGCCGCGCTGGTCGTAAGCGATGACCCGGTGGTCGCGGGCCAGCTCCCGTATCTGCGCCGCCCAGAAGGCCGTGGAGCAGGTCCAGCCGTGGGAGAGGACGACGGCCGGCGCGCCGTCGGGTCCGTGCACCTCGACGTGCAGCCGGGACCCGTCGGCCGAGACGGCGGTCAGTTCACGGCCGGCGACGGGCGGCGCGTACCGCCCGCCGGTCACGTACGGCGGCCGGCTCACGCCGCACCCTCCCCGGCGGGGGCCGGCTCGGCGGCAGCGGCGGGGGCGGAGGCGGCAGCAGCAGCGGCCGAGGCGGTGGCGGTGGCGGTGGCCGGGACCCGCTGGGCCGCCCCCTCGCGCCCCGGTACCCGTACGACCTCGTACTCGGCCAGGTCGACCGTCAACGTCGCGCGCCGGAACTCACCCGTCGTGCCCGGCCAGACGGTCGTGTTGCGGCCCTGCGCGTCCAGGTACCAGCTGGTGCAGCCGCCGGTGTTCCACACCGTCCGCTCCATCCGCGCCTGCACATGCCGGTTCCACTGGTTGACGGCGGAGGGGCGCACGGCGAGCGCGGTGCGCCCGCCGCGGCTGCCTCCGCCGAGGAGGGACAGCTGGCGCAGGTAGTCCGCCATGTAGTTCAGCTGTGACTCGATCATCAGGATCATCGAGCTGTTGCCGAGGCCGGTGTTCGGCCCGATGATCGTCATCCAGTTGGGGAAGCCGGCAGCCGTCGCCCCGCGCAGCGCCTGCATCCCGTCCTTCCACGCGTCCGCGAGCGTCTGCCCTTCCGCGCCGACCACCCGGTCGGCGATCGGCATGTCGGTGACGTGGAACCCGGTGCCGAAGATGATCGCGTCGACCTCGGTCTCGGTCCCGTCCGCGGCGACCAGCACCGAGCCCCTGACCTCCTTCAGCCCGGAGGCGACGAGGTCCACGTCGGGCCGGGCGAGCGCCGGGTAGTACTCGCTGGACAGCAGGATCCGCTTGCAGCCGATCCGGTACGAGGGCGTCAGCCTGGCCCGCAGCACCGGGTCCTTGATGGAGCGCGCCATATTGGCCTTGGCCAGCGATTCGATGAGCCCGAGCTGGTTCGGCCGCTTGGTGAAGGCGCTGACCTGCAGCTCCCGGATCCCCCACAGCAGTCCGCGCCGGGCGGCCTGGGTGAAGGGCAGCTGGCGGTGCAGCCGGCGCTCGAGGGAACTGATCGCCCGGTCGGTGCGCGGCATGACCCACGGCGGGGTGCGCTGGAAGAGGGTCAGGCGGGCCGTCTGCGGGGCGATGGCCGGCACGATCTGGATCGCGGAGGCGCCCGTGCCGATCACGGCGACGCGCTTGCCGCTCAGGTCGTAGTCGTGGTCCCAGCGTGCGGAGTGGAACACCTTGCCGGGGAACTCGTCGAGCCCCGGGATCTCCGGCATCTTCGGGTCGGACAGCGGGCCGGTAGCCGACACCACGACATCGGCGGTGAAGTCGCCCGCCGAGGTGTCGATCTCCCACCGCAGTTCCTCGGTGTCCCAGCGCATCATCAGGACCTCGTGGCCGAAGCGGATGTGCGGCCGCAGGCCGAAGGTGTCGGTGACGTGTTCCAGGTAGGCGCGTATGGCCGGCTGCCCGGAGAAGGTGCGGGGCCAGTCGGGGTTGGGGGCGAAGGAGAACGAGTACAGGTGCGAGGGGACGTCGCAGGCGCACCCGGGATAGCTGTTGTCGCGCCAGGTGCCGCCGACGGAGCCGGCCCGCTCCAGGACGACGAAGTCCGTGATCCCCTCGCGCCGCAGCCGCACGGCCGCGCCGAGCCCGCCGAACCCGGACCCGATCACCGCCACCCGTACGTGCTCGCGCCCGTGCCCGCCCCTGCCGTCTATGCCGCTCATTCCCGCCGCCTCCCGCTTCCGCAGTCCGTCCCAGCCACGTCAAGCCACGCCATCACACACTCGCACCGCAACACTGCCAGCAATCACTGGCACAATCGGGAGGGTAGAGCAGCTCCGTACCCATGGGTAGGGGTCGCGCCCGGAAAGTTACTGCGGGTACGCCCTAGGCTGCGCATGTGGAGACGCGGGGGACGTGGGAGGCGGAGGCGGCTGTGACGCGCGAGTACCGGACGCAGGAGCTGGCGGAGGCCGCCGGCATCCCGCTGCGCACCCTGCGCTTCTACCGCGAGCGCAAGCTGCTCCCGCCACCGCGCCGCGAGGGCCGGATCGCCTGGTACGACGACCAGCACCTGGCCCGGCTGCGCACGATCGCCGCCCTGCTGGAACGCGGCCACACCCTCGGCGGCATCGCGGAACTCACCGCCGCCTTCGAGAAGGGCCGCGACGTCGGCCAGCTCGGCGAGCTGCTCGGCATGGGGTGGACGGACGAGACCCCCGTCCGGCTGTCGCCGGAGGCACTGGCCGACTACTTCGAGGGCGAGGTCACCCCGGAGAACCTGGCGGCCGCCCTCGACCTCGGCTACCTCGCCCCTGACGGCGAGGAGATCGTGCACGTCAGCCGGCGCCTGCTCGACGTCTCCTCCGCCCTGGTCCGCGAGGGCGTGCCGCTGGCCGCGGTACTGGAGACGGGCCGCCGGGTGCGCGAGCACGCGGACGCGCTGGCGGCCCTGTTCACCGAGCTGATCTCCGCCCACATCGGGGAGGAGGCCGTCGGCAGGCTGCGCCCGCTGGCCAAGAGCGTGGTCGAGGCGGAACTCACGATGGCAATGGACCGCCTCCACCAGCACCGCGCCCCCGTAGCACCCCGGACCCCTCAGACTCCGAGCTGATAGACGACGGTCACCGGCGCATGGTCGGACCACCGCTCCGGATGCGTCTCGGCCCGCTCGACGAACGCCTTGACGGCCCTGGCCGCCAGCCCCGGCGTCGCGACCTGGAGGTCGATGCGCCAGCCGGCGTCGTTGTCGAAGGCCCGCCCGCGGTAGGACCACCAGGAGTACGGGCCCTCCGCGTCGGGGTGCAGCGCACGCACGACGTCCACGTACCCGGCCTCCGAGTACACCTTCCCGAGCCACTCGCGCTCCTCGGGCAGGAACCCGGCGTTCTTGCGGTTGGTCTTCCAGTTCTTGAGGTCGACCTCCTGGTGGCAGATGTTCCAGTCACCGCACACCACCACCTCCCGGCCGTCGGCGGCGGCCCGCACCCTCAGCGCCTCGAGGTAGGAGTGGAACTCCGCCATGAAGCGGTACTTCTCCTCCTGCTTCTCCGTTCCGGCCTCGCCGGAGGGCAGGTACAGGCTGGCCACGGTGACCCCGGGCAGATCGATCTCGATGTACCGCCCGCTCGCGTCGAACTCGTCGCTGCCGAAGCCCACCTGCACCCGTTCAGGTGAGTTCCGCGTATACAGGGCGACGCCGGCCCGGCCCTTCGCGGCGGCCGGCGCGAACACGGTGTGCCAGCCCTCGGGCTCCCGGGCCTCCACCGGAATCTGCGCGGCCTCCGCCCGGACCTCCTGCAGACACACGACATCGGCATCGGATCCGGCGAGCCACTCCACGAAGCCTTTCTTCGCGGCGGCGCGGATCCCATTCACATTCACGGAGGTCACGGTGAGCATCCCAGCACCATAACCGCAGCCTTCCGTACGATGTTCTGATGTCTCACGGGATACACCTGCGCGCCGTACCGTACGACCACCCGGACGCGCTGAAACTCGACGCCCAGGTCCAGCTCGAATACCAGGAGCGCTACGACGGCGAGGGCGACGCCACCTACCTCGACCCGGCGATGTTCCTCCCGCCGACCGGGCTCTACCTGCTCGCGTACGACGCCTCGGACGCCCCGGTGGCGAGCGGCGCCTGGCGTGCGCAGGATCACAACGACGAGGGCTACTCGGACGGCGACGCCGAGGTCAAGCGCATGTACGTCATCCCCGAGGCCCGCGGCAAGGGACTGGCTCGCCGCATCCTGGCCGAACTGGAGGCCGACGCGACGGCGGCCGGACGCCGGCGGATGGTCCTGGAGACGGGCGACCGGCAGCCGGAGGCGATAGCGCTGTACCTGTCGTCGGGGTACACGCTGTCGGAGAAGTTCGGCTACTACCGCGACTACGAGTCGAGCCGCTGCATGGCAAAGCTCCTCCCGTCACCGCACACACCCGCCTGAACCAGCGAGTCGAACCCCCGCGCCGACCGGCCCACGGCCCCCGCCACCCCCACATGCACAGCTCGGCCACCACGAACACCGCTGAACGGCATCTCAGCCACTGTCAGTGGGCGCGGTTACGGTCCGGTCATGCCGAACTCGTACACGACCCTGTGGACCAACCATCTGTGCCGCGAGCTTGAGCGGTCCGGTTACGCCGGCCGGCGGCTGACGATGCTGTTCGGCGGACCGCACCAGTCGCTCCCGAGCTTCCGCCGGGCGGGCGTACAGCCCGGCGACCGGATCTACCCCGTGCGGGTCCTGGGCGCCCAGCTGTACGTACTGGGCGCCCTGGAGGTGTCCCGGATCATCCCCCACGAGGACGCGGGCGCCGTGCTCCACGACGACGACTACGCGGAACTCCTGGACTGGCGTCCGCTGAAGGCCGGCTGTGTCACGGAGGTGGTGACCGGTCCGCCGGGCTCCGCGCTCTCGTTCGGCACGACCGTTCCGCCGGACCTGCTGGAACGGCTGACCTACACCTCGCGCCGCGGCGAACGGTCGCTGAAGCACGTCCAGGAGGGCAGGCTGATCCACTCAATCAGCGTCCAGGGCATCTACCGACTCGCGCCCGCCTCCGCGACGGAACTGCACCGGCTGGTCGGCAACGCGGATGCCCCCGCACGCACCCCGCAAACGCCGAGATCCCGCCCCGCCTTTCGGCGGAAACGGGATCTCGTGACGATTCCTGAGAGCTACTCAAGAACTGTCGTCTGTGGACCTGTGGGGATTTGAACCCCAGACCCCCTCGATGCGAACGAGGTGCGCTACCAGACTGCGCCACAGGCCCTTGCGACGTGTGAAACATTAGCATCCCCGCGCCGCTGCTCCAAAACGCGTTCCGGGCCCGCGGCCCGCCGGCCCCGCACCGCATCTCCGGCGGGGTCCGTGCAGGTCACCCGCCGGGGCGCGGGGCCGTCACTCGTTCGCGGCGCGCGGCCGCTCGTCGCTCTCGTACTGGTCGAAGAGCGGCGTGCGTCCGGCGTCGCGGCCGCGCGGGCGCGGGGTGGCCGGGTGGGGCTGCGGGTCCGCGTGCGCCGGCGCGGGGCCAGGCTGGGCGCGCAGGCGCGGGTTCGTGGGCTCGGCGGTGCTGGAACGGGTGGCGCTCCACCCGTCAGGGTTGACGGGGCCGGTGGCGCGCGGGGCGACCGGGGCGGTCACGTACGTGGGCAGCGGGACCGGTACGGGTTCCCAGCTGTCGCCGCGTGCCGGGCCGCGCTCGCGCTCGCGCTGCTGGTCGACCCACTCGGCGTGGTCGGTCTGCTCGACGAGCGCGCGGCGCCCGGCCTCCTGCGGGGACACCGGCGGCGCGGGGTCCGGTTCGGCGATGCCGGCGGGCTCGGGGCCCTGGTCGCGGCGGCGGGAGCGGCTTTCGCGCAGGGCGCGGGCGGCCGCCTCGGCGCGGCGCCGGTCCATGGTGAACTCGTAGCGCCTGCGTTCCTGGACGCGCAGGTGCACGATGTAGGCGCTCAGCAGCAGCGCCGGCACAGCGGGCGCCCACAGGTAGCGCAGCCCGCCGACGGCCGCGGCGATCGCGCCGCCGCTGAAGGCGAGGAAGAGCAGGGCCGTGGTGCGCCGGCGGCGCGCGAGGACCTGGAGGCGCTGCTGGCGCCGGACCCGTTCGACCCGTTCGACCTCGACCGATCTCGGCTCGGCCCTGGTCGGGGACACGCCGAAGGCCCGGGCGTCGGCGTCCACGGAATTCACCGTTTCCGTCGCCGCTTCCGGGTCCGCGTGGGGCTGGGCCTCCGCCTGGACTTCGCCGCGCTCACGCAGCCCCTTGGCGTAACGCCGCTCCATTCCCGCCCGGCCGGAAAGCAGCCGGATGGCAGTGGAGAAGCGTTCCGTCGGACGCGCTTCGTTCAGCTCGTCCTGCCTCCGGAGCCACATGGGCACCAAGTAGGCGGCCCAGGCCCCGACGATGACTGCGTAGATGAGGCCGCTGCTGCTCACACCCCACACCGTAGAGGGGTGCGGCCGAAGGGATCAGCCAATTGGGCCGGTGTGTCGCACGATCCGGCTGATATCACCGACTTTTTTTGTGATTCTTCGGATCGGCTTATGGGCGAATCGGGAAGCAATTCGAACGCTTTTGCGATTACCTGCTTTACGGTGCGTTCGCCGGTGGCGGGCTTTCCTTCTTCCGCACCCGGTTCCACCGCCGCAGCAGCCCCTCCGGAACCTCCTCCGCGGTGAGCGCGAAGACCAGGTGGTCGCGCCACGCTCCGTCGATATGCAGATAACGCGGCCGCAGCCCCTCCTCACGGAAGCCCAGCTTCTCCACCACCCGGCGGCTGGGGCCGTTCTCCGGCCGGATGCACACCTCGATGCGGTGCAGCCCGACCCTCAGGAAGCAGTGGTCCACCGCGAGCGCGACGGCCGTCGGCATCACCCCACGGCCCGCCACGTCCCGGTCCACCCAGTAGCCCACATGGGCGGCGCACATCGACCCCCAGGTGATCCCGGCGACCGTCAGCTGGCCGACCAGCCGCCCCTGGTACTCGATGACGAAGGGCAGCATCCGGCCCGCGTTCGCCTCCGCCCGCAGGTGGCGGACCATCTGCCGGTACGTCGGCCGGTGGATCGCCGGCCCCCACGGCGCCGGCGGCGGGATCGTGGCCTCCCACGGCCGCAGCCACTCGCGGTTGCGGCGGTTGACCTCGCGCCAGGCGCGCTGGTCGCGCAGTTTTATCGGCCGCAGCGTGACGTCGCCGTCCGCCAGCACCACCGGCCAGGACGGGCCGTTCAGCTCTGGCTCCCGGCTGCCGCGTCCGGTCTGGGGTGGTCTCCGCCGCGGATCTGGTCGACGGCGTGCGGCAGGACCCGCGCCAGCACCGCGAGGCCGTCCTTCACTCCGCCCGTGGAACCGGGCAGGTTCACGATCAGCGTGCGGCCCGCCACGCCCGCCATGCCCCGCGACAGCGCGGCGGTCGGCACCTTGGCGAGGCCCTCGGCGCGGATGGCCTGCGGGATGCCCGGGATCTCGTACTCGAGCACGCGAGCGGTCGCGTCGGGGGTCCGGTCGGTCGGCGAGATGCCGGTGCCGCCGGTGGTCAGGATGACGTCGTACCCGGCGGCCACGCCCTGGCGCAGCGCCTCCTCGACGGGGTCCCCGTCCGGGACGACGCGCGGGCCGTCCACCGTGAAGCCCAGCTTCTCCAGCGCCTCGGCCAGCAGCGGGCCGCCCTTGTCCGCGTACACGCCCTGCGAGGCGCGGTTGGAGGCGGTGACCACCAGGCCGCGGAGCTCCGGCGCCCCGGCAGCGGGCGGTGCGGCCTGCCCGGCCGCGGCGGCCACGGGCGGCACGTGGCTGTGGACCTCGCCGCCGCGCGGGGGCGTCACGAGCGGCTCCAGTCGCCGGACTTGCCGCCCGTCTTCTCCTCCACCCGGACGTCGGTGATGACCGCGCCCTTGTCGACGGCCTTCACCATGTCGATCACGGTGAGTCCGGCGACGGCGACCGCGGTCAGCGCCTCCATCTCGACGCCCGTGCGGTCGGTGGTCTTGACGGTGGCGAGGATCTCGACGGCGTCGTCGGCGACCTTCAGGTCCACCTTCACCCCGGAGACCGCCAGCGGGTGGCAGAGCGGGATCAGGTCGGGGGTCTTCTTGGCCCCCATGATTCCGGCGATCCGCGCGGTGGCGAGGGCGTCGCCCTTCGGCACTCCCTCGCCGCGCAGCAGCTCGATCACCCGGGACGAGACCAGGACGCGGCCGCTGGCGCGCGCCGTGCGGGTGGTGACGTCCTTTGTCGATACATCGACCATCCGGGCCGCGCCGGCCTCGTCGATGTGCGTCAGCCTGCTCTGCGTACTCATGTCTACGTGCCGCTCCCGCTCCGGGCCCCGAAACGCTGGGGCCTGTGTGGTGCAACACGCTACCCGCACCGGGCGGTACCCAGCCGGGCAGGACCACTGGCCGAACGGCGCCCCGGGCGAACTGCGCCACCGGACGAACGGCGCCACCGCGGCCGCCTGCGACGACCCGCCCGGACGGGACCGCCGGGCGGGCGGGGCGGAGACCCCCTGGCCGCCCCCTAGCCGAGCAGGACGACTTCCAGTTCGGTGCCCGGCTCCACCGAGGTGACGTCTTCCGGTACGACGATCAGAGAATCGGCGTGCGCCAGCGCGGCGATCAGGTGCGAGCCCGATCCGCCGACCGGGCTGACGGTGCCCGCGTCAGGGTCGTACTTCCCGCGCAGGAACTGCCGGCGGGCGGCCGGGGAGCCCAGCGGCTCGTCGGCCTTCAGCACGGCCCGCACGCTCGGCCGGCTGACCTGCGACGGAGGCAGCCCCATGAGCGCCCGGATGGCCGGGCGCACGAACAGCTCGAAGGACACATACGAGGACACCGGGTTGCCGGGCAGTGCCAGCAGCGGCGTGTGATCGGGCCCGACCGTGCCGAAGCCCTGCGGCTTGCCGGGCTGCATCGCGAGCTTGCGGAAGTCCACGCCGCCGGCCTGCGGCTCCTCGCCGTCGCCGGTGCCGGCCGCGGTCAGGGCCTCCTTGACCACGTCGTACGCACCGACGCTGACCCCGCCCGTGGTGACCAGCAGGTCGGCGCGGACCAGCTGGTCCTCGATGGCGGCGCGCAGCGTTTCGGCGTCGTCGGCGACCGCGCCGACGCGGTAGGCGATGGCGCCGGCGTCCCGGGCGGCGGCGGCCAGCGCGAAGCTGTTGGAGTCGTAGATCGTCCCGGCGGCCAGTGCCTCACCCGGCTGGACCAGCTCGCTGCCGGTGGACAGGACGACCACGCGCGGGCGCGGCCGGACCCGTACTGTGCCGCGGCCGATCGCCGCCAGCAGCGCGATCTGCGGCGGGCCGAGGACGGTGCCCGCGGCCAGCGCGAGGTCCCCGGCCTGCACGTCGCTGCCGCGGGCGCGGACGTGTGCCCGGGCCTCGGCCGCGCGGTGGACCCGTACCTCGCCGGCGCCGCCCTCGGGCGCGGCGCTGGCCGGGGTCATGCCGGAGGCGGCGCCGCCGCCCGTACCGCCGTCGGTCCACTCCACCGGTACGACGGCTTCCGCGCCGGGCGGCACAGGGGCGCCGGTCATGATGCGGGCGGCCTGGCCGGGGCCGACGGTGGGCAGCTCGCCGCTGCCGGCCGCCACGTCGCCGACGACCGTGAGCACCGCGGGGAACTCCTCGCTCGCGCCCTGGACGTCGGCCGTGCGGACGGCGTACCCGTCCATGGAGCTGTTGTCGAAGGGCGGGAGGGCGACGGGCACGGTGACGTCTTCGACCAGGACGCAGCCCTGGGCGTCGAGCAGCTGGAGCTCGATGGGCTCCAGCGGCCGGACGGCTGCGAGGACGTCCGCGAGGTGCTCGTCCACCGACCACAGGCGGTGGTGGCCGGTGTCCTGCGGTGCTCTGCTGCTCAAGGTGCTACATCTCCTCCGTGACGTAACGGTGAAGCCAGGTGCGGAACTCGGGGCCCAGGTCCTCACGCTCGCACGCGAGTCGGACGATGGCCCGCAGGTAGTCCCCCCGGTCCCCGGTGTCGTAGCGGCGGCCGCGGAAGACCACCCCGTGCACCGGGCCGCCCACGGTCTCGTCGGCGGCCAGCTTCTGCAGGGCGTCGGTGAGCTGGATCTCCCCACCGCGGCCCGGCTCGGTCTCCCGCAGTATGCCGAAGATCGCGGGGTCCAGGACGTAGCGTCCGATGACTGCGTAGTTGCTGGGCGCCTCGGCGGGCTCGGGCTTCTCGACGAGGCCGGTGATGCGGACGACGTCGTCCTCACCGGTCGCCTCGACGGCGGCGCAGCCGTAGAGGTGGACGTGCGCGGGGTCGACCTCCATCAGGGCGATGACGGTGCCGCCGGTCTTCTGGTGGACCTCGACCATGCGGCGCAGCAGGGGGTCGCGCGGGTCGATGAGGTCGTCGCCGAGGAGGACCGCGAAGGGCTCGTCGCCGACGTGCGGCTCGGCGCACAAGACGGCGTGGCCGAGGCCGCGCGGGTCGCCCTGGCGGACGTAGTGCATGGTGGCCAGGTCGCTGGACTCCTGGACCTTCTTCAGCCGGTCGTCGTCGCCCTTCGCGATCAGGGCCGACTCCAGCTCGTAGTTGCGGTCGAAGTGGTCCTCGAGAGCGCGCTTGTTACGTCCTGTGATCATGAGGACGTCGTCGAGGCCGGCCGAGACGGCCTCCTCGACCACGTACTGGATGGCCGGCTTGTCCACGACCGGGAGCATTTCCTTGGGGGTCGCCTTGGTGGCGGGGAGGAACCGGGTACCGAGGCCCGCAGCCGGAATGACGGCCTTCTTGATCACAGGGTGCGACTGAGTCATGGGCAGAACGATAGTGGGTCGTACCGAACACCCGGCCAGATTCCGGTAAATAGATCCAACTCTGTCCCGATAGAAAAGGAATTGTGACGCAACTGTGGTAGAGAGCCTGTCCGGAAACCTCCCCTTCCCTCCCGAGAAGGCCGCCCTCCGCCGGGAACTCCTCGCCGCCCGCCGGGCTTTGCCCCCCGAGGCCCGCCGCACGGCCGCCCGGGCGCTCGCGCGCTCCGCGCTGGCGCTGCCGGAGCTGGCCGGCGCGCACACGGTGGCCGCGTACGTCTCCGTCGGCGCGGAACCGGGCACCCGCGAGCTGATCGACGCGCTGCGGGACACCGGGAAGCGGGTGCTCCTGCCCCTGCTGCTGCCCGACAACGACCTCGACTGGGCGGCGTACGAGGGTCCGGGCAGCCTCGCCGAGGCGGTGCACCCGGGGAGGATGCGGCTGCTGGAGCCCTCCGGTCCGCCGCTGGGTCCGCAGGCCGTCACCGGGGCGGACGCGGTGCTGCTGCCCGGGCTGGCGGTGGACCGGCGCGGGATGCGGCTCGGGCGCGGCGGGGGGTCGTACGACCGGGTGCTGGCGCGGCTGGAACGGGCCGGCGCGCATCCGGCGCTGGTGGTGCTCCTCTACGACGAGGAGGTGGTCGCGCGGGTCCCGGAGGAACCGCACGACCACCCCGTCCAGGCGGTCGCCACCCCGTCGGGGGTGGTGCGCTTCACGGCCTGATCCTGCCGATCGCCGGTGAGTGCGGTCTGCTGATCACACCGGCCGGATCAGGGCGTGCGCGCCGGTCACGGCTTGAGCGTCAGCGTGTCCACTGTCGACTTGTCGACGGCGGCCTTCCCGAACGGCCAGTCCAGCAGTTCGCCCTTGGCCCACAGCGTCGTCTGGTCCGTGTAGTTGCTGTCGTACGCGTGACCCGAGGCGCCGGTCAGGTTGATCCAGCGGGACTTGTCGAGGTCGTTCAGGTTGACGACCATGCGCATCGACGGCACCCAGGTGACGTCGTAACCGCTGGAGGCGTTCCAGCCGGTGGCATTGACGGTGGCCTCGCCGCCGCCCAGGTTCCACGGGCCGCGGTTGAGGAGCCACTGCATGAAGCCCGGCCCCTCCTTGCCGATCGTCTGGTTCTTCAGCGTCAGCTGGTGCAGCCGGCCCCAGCTCCAGGTCGACTGGTCCTTGCCGAGCTTGGCGGTCAGCTCCCAGCGCGCGTCCTCCATCGCCCGGGCGAAGAGCTCGTCGCGGGTCTTGATGGGCTTGTCGTGGACGGTCTTCGGGGTGGCCGTCCACCACGGCGACTTCTCGTCCTTGACCAGGCGGCGGACGACCTCGAACCAGCGGTCGCCGCCGTCCGGCTGCGCGGAGTCGGCGCCGCGGGTGCCGCACTCGCGGACGGTCTTGGCGAGGTCGTCGTTCGGGCCGGTGCCCTCCTCGATGACGTTCATGCAGCTGTCCGTGACGCGCAGCTCCTTCGGCATCTTGTCGCCGAACGCCAGTTTGAGGATGTTGCGCCAGACCGCGTTGAAGTACGCGGCCGCCGCCGAGTCGTTCTCCTGGGTGTAGTTCCAGCCTTCCAGCAGCTTCTGCGCCGAACGCACGTCCGGGTCGGAGACCGGGATCTTGGCCAGCATCGGGGTCAGCAGCGCGGCGATCTCGCTGCTGTTGTCCATCTGCATGGTGCGCATGTCGTCGGTGGAGATCTTGCCGCTGTCCTTGATCTTCGCCTCGATGAGGTCGTTGATCCGCTGACTGCGGGCGCCGTAGCCCCAGTCGGTGGTCAGCACGTACGGGTACTTGCCCGCGCCGGTGCCGGACTCGGTGACGGCCTGGTTGGCGGTGACGATGTAGCCGCGCTGCGGGTTGAGCTCCCACGGCAGTTCGTTCTGCGGGATGTAGCCGGCGTTGCCGTCCCGGCCGCCCTTCCAGGCGTACTTGGGGTCCCAGCCCGGGGCCGGCATGCGGCCGTCGCCCTGGCCGCGGAGCGGGATGCGGCCCGGGGCCTGGTAGCCGATGTTGCCGTTGGGGCCCTTGTTGTCCGCGTAGATCAGGTTCTGGGACGGGGCCTCGAAGTCCGCGGCCGCCGCCCGGAAGCTCGCGAAGTCCTTGGCGCGGTCGAGCTTGAGGACGGCGTCCATCGACTTGCCCGGGTCCAGTGCGGTCCAGCGCAGGGCGACGGCGTAGCCGGTGCCGCGGTCGGGGGCCGAGCTCGGGACGGGGGCGCGGGAGCCGATGGTCTCGAGCTCGTCGCTGCGGTCGGAGATCAGCGGTCCGTTGTTGGTCGTGCGGACGGTGATCTTCTTGCTCTTGCCGCCCGCGACCTTGATCTCCTCTTCACGGATGGTGAAGGGGACGACCTTGTTGTCGTAGACGTAGCCCTCGGGACGGACCTGCTCCAGGTAGAGGTCGGTGACGTCGGCACCGAGGTTGGTCATGCCCCACGCGATGTCGGCGTTGTGGCCGATGACCACGCCCGGCATGCCGGAGAAGGTGAAGCCGGCGACGTCGTACTGGCACTTCGACGAGACGGCGCGGCAGTGCAGGCCCATCTGGTACCAGACCGAGGGCAGCTGCGGGGACAGGTGCGGGTCGTTCGCGAGGAGCGGCTTGCCGGTGGTCGTGTACTTGCCGGAGACGACCCAGGAGTTGGAGCCGATGCCGCTGCCGTTGGGGCCGAGGATGGCCGGGATGTCGTCCAGCGTCTTGGAGAGGGCGGTCAGCTGCGTGCGCAGGCCGACGGTCGCGCCCTGGGCGCTCGCGTTGTCGGCGAGGCCGGTGGCGGGGTTGGTTCCGCCGTTCGGGGTGGCCTGCGAGCCGGTGCCGGTGCCCGCGGTGGAACCCGTGCCCGCCCCGGCGGTGGAGCCGGTGCCGCTCGCGCCCGTGCCGGAGGTGCCCGTCGAGGAGGAGCCGGCGCCCGTCGCGGAGGAGCCCGCCGTGCCCTGGGGCGCGTACTTGCCGCCCGCGACGGCGCCGCCCTCGACGATCGGCTTGTTCCGGTCGAAGGGGTACGCCGGGTAGAGCTCGTCGATCTGCGCCTGCGTGAGCTTGTTCGACATCAGCGAGCGGTCGATCTCGTCCTGCATGTTGCCGCGCAGGTCCCAGGCCATCGCCTTGAGCCAGGCCACCGAGTCGACCGGGGTCCACTGCTCGGGCTTGTAGTCGCCGGTGAGCTTGAGGGCGGCGTGCTCGACGGAGAGGTCCTTGCCGGACTTGCCCTTCAGCCACGCGTTGACCCCGTCGGCGTAGGCCTGGAGGTTCTTCTTCGTCTCGGGCGAGAGCTTCTTGTCGTACTCCTCCTGCGCGACCTGGCGCCAGCCGAGGGTGCGCAGGAAGGCGTCGGTCTCGACCTGGCCGGAGCCGAACATCTCCGACAGGCGGCCGGAGGTCATGTGCCGGCGGACGTCCATCTCCCAGAACCGGTCCTGCGCCTGGACGAAGCCCTGCGCGCGGAAGAGGTCCTCGTCGCTGTCGGCGTAGAGCTGCGGGATCCCGTGCTCGTCGCGCTTGACTTCGACGGTCCCGGTCAGGCCGGGGACCTTGAGGGAGCCGGTGGTCTGCGGGAACGAAGCGCGCACGGTGTCCACGCTCCAGTACGCGCCGTAGCCGAGGCCCGCCAAGAGCGCCAGGACCAAGACGAGCACGAGCAGGCGTGCGCGTCGTCCCTTCTTCTTGACGGAAGGTCCGGATTCTTTGGCGGGCATCGCTGTCCTTCGAGGGGCAGGGTGGTCCTGGGAGTGCTGGGAGCAACCATAGGCGCAGGACCGCCTCCGTTGATCCGCCAGGGGTCAAGGTCCGTAGGACAGGGGCGAACTGCCGTTTCACAATGTGGGTATCACGTAAAGAGTCCGTCAAAGATTAGGTAAGGTAACGAAGCACTTGCCGAATACGCCGCCTGGTGGAACGTTCCGCCTGGCGCGCTTTGAGGAAAGGGCTGCCCACTGACTGTCCACACGCTCAATGAGCTTCTGCTGGTCTGCTCGCTCGTGCTGCTCGTCGCGGTAGCGGCGGTACGCATCTCTTCACGCAGCGGCCTGCCCAGCCTGCTCATCTACCTCGGCATAGGCATCGCGATAGGCCAGGACGGCATCGGCCACGTCGTATTCGACAACGCCGAGCTGACGCAGGTCATCGGTTACGCCGCGCTCGTCGTCATCCTCGCCGAGGGCGGTCTGGGCACGAAGTGGAAAGAGATCAAACCGGCCCTGCCGCAGGCGGTCGTCCTGTCGCTGGTCGGCGTCGCGGTCAGCGTCGGCGTCACCGCGGCCGGTGCGCACTACCTGGTCGGACTCGAATGGCGGCAGTCGCTGCTGATCGGTGCGGTCGTCTCCTCGACCGACGCGGCGGCGGTCTTCTCGGTACTGCGCAAGGTCCCGCTCCCCTCGCGCGTGACGGGCGTGCTGGAAGCCGAGTCGGGCTTCAACGACGCCCCCGTCGTCATCCTGGTGGTGGCCTTCGCGACGGTCGGGCCGGTGGACAGCTGGTACGTACTGGTCGGCAAGATCGCGCTGGAGCTGGCGATCGGCGCGGCGATAGGTCTGGCGGTGGGGTTCCTGGGGGCGTACGGGCTGCGGCACGTGGCCCTGCCGGCCTCCGGCCTGTACCCGATCGCGGTGATGGCGATCGCGGTGTCCGCGTACGCGGCCGGCGCGATGGCGCACGGCTCCGGCTTCCTCGCGGTGTACCTGGCGGCGATGGTGCTCGGCAACGCGAAGCTGCCGCACTGGCCGGCCACGCGGGGGTTCGCGGACGGGCTGGGCTGGATCGCGCAGATCGGCATGTTCGTGCTGCTCGGTCTGCTGGTGACGCCGCACGAGCTGGCCGGGGACTTCTGGCCCGCGGTGATCATCGGACTGGTGCTGACGATGGTGGCGCGGCCGCTGGAGGTGTTCGTCAGCCTGCTGCCGTTCCGGGTCGCGTGGCAGGAGCAGGTGCTGATGTCGTGGGCCGGGCTGCGCGGCGCCGTGCCGATCATCCTGGCGACGATCCCGATGGTGACCGGGATCGAGGGCAGCGACCGGGTCTTCAACATCGTCTTCGTGCTGGTCGTCGTCTACACGCTGGTGCAGGGGCCGACCCTGCCGTGGCTGGCGCGCAAGCTGAACCTGCGCGAGACCGGCGAGGCCGCCGCCGACCTGGGGATCGAGTCGGCGCCGCTGGAGAAGCTGCGTGGACACCTGTTGTCCTTCGCGATACCCGAGGCGTCGCGGATGCACGGCGTCGAGGTCGGCGAGCTGCGGCTGCCGGCCGGGGCGTCGGTGACGCTGGTGGTCCGGGACGCGAAGAGCTTCGTGCCGGCGCCGTCGACGGTGTTGCGCCGGGGGGACGAGCTGCTGGTGGTGGCCACGGATCCGGTGCGGGACGCGGCGGAGGCCCGGCTGCGGGCGGTGGCCCGCGGGGGCAAGCTCGCGGGGTGGCTGGGCACCGGTGGCGGACCGTCACTCTAGGTACCGGAGGGTGGCCGCAAAGGCCGTCCGAGCAGCGACTTTCCGTTAGAGCGCCATTCTAATTAGCCCATTTTCAGTGGCTTGCGACTGACCTTGCCCCCATTTCAGAGGGCCAGGAATGCGAAGTTCCAGTTAATCGCAGGTGAAGACATGGCTTGTCACCGTAATCACAGGGCGTGGTAGGCGATTCCCCTGTACGATGAAGGCACACCAGATCGAACCAACTCTGCCTGACGCAGAGCTGGCGCGACCGCAAAGCGGCCGTGGCACCCTCCCGCAGTGGGCGCCCAGGTATCACTCGGTTCTGCGCAAGAGGACAGCTCTCGGGGCTCCCACATGTACGGGTGCGGCCGCTCACAAAGCGGCCGGCCGTCCGCAGACGGGGACGCTCTACCAGGCAGCGGAAAGGCCAGGCCGTGACATCCGCGGTCACGACCGACAAGTCCGTCCGACCCGGCTACGGGCAGCTCCTGCGCACGCCCGGCGCCCTCTCCTTCGTCCTCCCCGGCTTCGCCGCCCGTCTGCCGTTCGGCATGCTGACCATCAGCATCCTGCTGCTCGTCCAGCACGCCACCGGCTCCTACGGCGACGCGGGCATCGTCTCCGCCGTCACCGGCGTCTCCATGGCCCTGTTCGCCCCGGTCATGGGCAAGCTCACCGACCGCCGCGGCCAGAGCGCCGTCCTCGTGCCGGTCGTCCTCACCCACGCCACCGCGGTCTCCGCTCTGACCTCGCTGGCCCTCCTCGGCGCCCCGCTGTGGGCGCTGGCGCTGGCCGCCGTCCCGGCCGGCGCCTCCGTCCCGCAGGTCGGGCCCATGGTCCGGACCCGCTGGGCGGCCAAGCTGGAGGGCTCCCCGCTGCTGCCGACGGCGGCCGCGTTCGAGTCCGTCACCGACGAGTTCACCTTCGTCGTCGGCCCGGTGCTGGCCACCGCGCTGTGCACCGGCGTCCACCCGGCGGCCGGCCTGGCCACCGAGGCGGCCCTGACCCTGCTCGGCGGCCTGTTCTTCGCCGCGCAGCGCTCCACCGAGCCGGAGACCACCGCGAACGCGACCCAGGGCGAGAAGCACGCCTCGGCCCTGTCCTTCGCCGGTCTGCGCGTCCTGATCGTCGCCTTCCTCGGCATCGGCGCCGTCTTCGGCGGCATGCAGGTGTCCCTCACCGCCTTCGCCGGCGAGATCGGCAACCCGGGCGCCAACGGTCTGCTGTACGGCGTCTTCGCGGCCGGCAACATGATCGCCGGCATCACCATGGGCGCCGTCGCCTGGAAGATCGGACCGCGCCGGCGCCTGATCCTGGGCTACATCGGCCTGACCGCCGCCGCCTCGGTCCTGTGGACCGTGAACTCGGTCGTGCTGATGGGCGCGGTCGGCCTGGTCGTCGGTCTGTGCATCGCCCCGGCGCTGATCACCGGCTACACGATGATCGAGCAGCTGGTCCCGGCCGCCTCGCGCACCGAGGCGTTCACCTGGCTGACCGGCGCGGTCGCCTTCGGGCAGGCCGTCGCGGTGATCGTGGCCGGCCGCCTGACGGACGCGCACGGGTCCTCGTACGGCTTCCTGGTGCCGCTGGCCGCCACCGCGCTGGCGCTGGCCACGCTGCTGGCCCTGCGCGCGAAGCTCGCGCCGAAGGCCCCGAGCCGCATCGTGAACTCCTCCGCTCCGGCCGCCGCCGCGGCGGACGCGGCCGGCCGGAAGCGCACGAACGGGCGTGGGATCGGTCACCGCACGCCCGTGACGGTGGACTGATCCGCCGGAATACGTCACCATGGAGCGTCGTTAGCACTCATTGAGTCAGAGTGCCAGGAGGAAATTCGTGCCGACCTACCAGTACCAGTGCACCGAGTGCGGTGAGGGCCTTGAGGCCGTGCAGAAGTTCACCGACGAAGCGCTGACCGTGTGCCCGAGCTGCGACGGACGCCTGAAGAAGGTGTTCTCCGCGGTCGGCATCGTGTTCAAGGGCTCCGGTTTCTACCGGAACGACAGCCGTGGCGCCTCGTCGAGCAGCACGCCCGCCTCGAAGTCTTCGTCCTCGTCGTCCACCACAACGTCGACGTCGACCGCTTCGGCCCCGGCGGCCGCGTCCTCCTCGGCCTCCTCGAGCACGGGCGGCAGCTCCAGCTCGGCCGCCTGACCTCTCTCACCTCTTGCGCAAGGCCCCGTTCGCCCTCCTGGGCGGCGGGGCCTTGTGCGTCCCCCGTTAGGGTGGCCGCATGGTGAACGCAGAGATCGGTGTAATCGGCGGCTCGGGCTTCTACTCCTTCCTGGAGGACGTCTCCGAGGTCCAGGTCGAGACCCCCTACGGGCCCCCGAGCGACTCCCTGTACCTGGGCGAGCTGGCCGGTCGGCAGGTGGCGTTCCTTCCGCGGCACGGACGCAGCCACACCGTGCCGCCACACAAGATCAACTACCGGGCCAACCTGTGGGCGCTGCGCTCGGTCGGCGTCCGGCAGGTGCTGGGACCGTGCGCGGTGGGCGGCCTGCGGGCGGAGTACGGGCCGGGCACGCTGCTGGTCCCGGACCAGCTGGTCGACCGGACGAAGTCCCGCGTGCAGACCTTCTTCGACGGCGAGCCGCTGCCCGACGGGAGCGTTCCGAACGTCGTGCACACCACCTTCGCCGACCCGTACTGCCCGGTGGGGCGCTCGGTGGCGCTGTCGGCGGCGCGCGGGCGGGAGTGGGAGCCGGTGGACGGCGGCACCATGGTCGTCGTCGAGGGCCCGCGGTTCTCGACGCGCGCGGAGTCGCAGTGGCACGCGGCGGCCGGCTGGTCGGTGGTCGGCATGACCGGCCACCCGGAGGCCGTGCTCGCCCGTGAGCTGGGGCTCTGCTACACGTCGATGGCGCTGGTGACAGACCTGGACGCGGGCGCCGAGACGGGTGAGGGGGTCTCGCACGCCGAGGTCCTGAAGGTGTTCGGCGAGAACGTCAGCCGGCTGCGCGAGGTCCTCTTCGACACCGTGGCGGCCCTGCCCGCGACCGCTGAGCGCGACTGCCTGTGCACCCACGCCCACGACGGCTGGGACCTGGGCATCGAACTGCCGTAGGCGCGCTACAGGCGGGCCGGAGCTGGGGTGGAGCCCTGGGGTCCGCGGCCCGGCTCCAGGCCCTCCGTGGGGCTCCGCGCGGGCGTCCTGGCCACCGGGTGAATCGATTCCTCGGACGGTGTCACGTTCCGCGGGGCTGTTCTGTCTCGCTGGTGACGGGGCCGAAAGGGCCCCCTCCCGGAAGAGGCCAGCCATGCCGCGCATCTCGCTCACCCCGCCCCGCACCCTCCTGATGCGCCTCGGCGCCTGGTACTCGCGCCGCACCTACGGCAAGGTGCTCGACCCCGGCCAGGCGTACGGGCACAACTCGCGCGTGCTGTTCACGTACGCCCGGATGGAGCAGCGGGCGGCCAAGTGGAACGAGCTCGACGCCGGGCTGAAGCACCTGGCCGTGATGGCCTGCGCCGCCCGGATCAACTGCTCGTGGTGCATGGACTTCGGCTACTGGGAGGGCCACGAGCTGGGCCTGTCGCCGGAGAAGATCGAGCGGGTGCCTCGGTGGCGCGAGGAACGGGAGGTGTTCACCGCGCTGGAGCTGCTGGTCATGGAGTACGCGGAGGCGATGACCGAGACCGTGCCTGCGGTCACCGACGAGATGGCGGCAGAGCTCATCTCGCGGCTGGGCGAGGCGGCGTTCGTCGAGCTCACCGCCGTGGTCGCGCTCGAGAACTGGCGCTCGCGGGTGAACAGCGCTTTCGGTCTGACCAGCCAGGGATTCTCCGAGACCTGCCGGGTGCCGGGCCGGTCCTGAGCGGCCGAGCGGCGGGGGCCTGCCCCTGCGGGTGAACGGGTTGTCCACAACCTGGGGATCGTCCACAGGCCGGGGCGGGGAGGGGCGGAGAGGCGGATCGTGGGAGGGTCCGGGCGCAGGGCCCGGGCACCGGATCTCGAACCCTTCGGCGGTGATCAGCATGTCCACGTCCTCTCCCGGCCGCCCGGAATCCCCGGCTTCCCCGGAATCCCCGGCTTCTGCCGCGTCCTCTTCCTCTGCCTCCTCCCCGTGTTCCTCCGCCTCCTCCACGTGCCGCCCGGCGCGCCCCGTACCCCCGTTCCCGCCGTTGCGCGTGGGCCGGGCCCGGGGGCGGCTGGGTCGTGCCGTACGCCGCAAGCGGCGGGCGGCCTCGGCCGGGCTGGCCGTGGTGGCGGCCGCCCTGGCCGTGGGCGGGACGGACGCGCAGGCCTCCCGGGGTGCGGCCCCGCCCGAGGTGAAGCCGTCGCCCGCGGCGGTGCGGATGGTGTCGGCTCCCGTGCGCATCGCGGACGCGGCCACGGTACGGCTGCTGCGGCCCGGGGACCGGGTCGACGTGGTGGCAGCGGAGCGCACCGGGCCGCCGAGGGTGGTGGCGTCGGGGGCCCGCGTGGCCGAAGTCCCGGCTCCGGACCAGGGGGTGGGGGACGGTGGGGCGCTGGTGGTGCTGTCGGTGCCCCGGGACACCGCGCGGGCCCTGGTGGGGGCCGGAGCGGTGGCACGGCTGGCGGTGGCGTTGTGCTGATTCGCACTGGCGCACAGTCAAGTCGCTCTGGGGTGGGCACCGATTGGACATGGCGTGCCATCACTGTCGTAGTTTTCGGAACCGTTGGCTCCGTGTACAGCAGTGACGAAGAGAGGCTCAGTCGTGAGCGAGAAGAAGAAGGAGAGCGTCCTGGCGGGCTTCAAGGCCTTCCTGATGCGCGGCAACGTGGTGGACCTGGCGGTGGCCGTGGTCATCGGCGCCGCGTTCACGAACATCGTGAACTCGATCGTGAAGGGCATCATCAGCCCGCTTGTGGGCGCCATCGGCACCAAAAGCCTGGATGTCTACACCTCGTGCCTGAAGGCACCTTGTGGGGTGGACGCCAAGGGCGAGCCGACCGGCGTCAACATCATGTGGGGCTCGGTCCTGAACGCAACGCTCAGCTTCCTGATCACCGCCGCGGTCGTCTACTTCCTGATGGTCCTGCCGATGGCGAAGTACCTGTCCAGGCAGGAAGCGCGCCGCAAGGCCAGGGAGGGCGTCAAGGAGACCATCGAGATCACCGAGCTGGAAGTCCTCAAGGAGATCCGGGACACCCTGGTCTCGCAGCGCAGCGGGAACGGCGAGAGCGCCAGGACACCGGGGGCGCGCGACGCGGTCTGACCGCCGCGGCGGATCAGATGTGGTGCGGGGGCTTCTCGTCGAGGAAGCGGGCGAGGTCGGCCGTGCTTCCGCCGGCGGGCGGCCGTTCGCCCCAGCCCCGGTCGGTGTCGTCCGAGGACTGCTGGTCCAGCGGGTCGTCGAAGACCAGCTTCGGCCTGGGCCTCGGGGTCGGGGTGGGCTCGGGCCTCGCCCCGGCTGCGGGCTCGGGGGACTGCGGGTCGGAGGTGGGGGCGGTGCTCATGCCTCAAGGGTACGGCCGCCCCGGCCTCGGGCCCCGGCCCGGAGCGGGGTCCCGGCTCGGGCCCCGGCCCCGGCCCGGGTCAGCTGGGGGCCTCCGCGCCCTTGCGGGCGTAGAACCACCAGCAGACCGCGAGGCAGGTCGCGTAGAAGCCGATGAACATCCACAGCGCGTTGGTGACGGCGGTGGCCTCGAACATGGCGGGGATGAAGAAGAAGCCGTAGGCGGCGATGGCGGACGAGAAGCCGGTGACGGCGCCCGCCTCCATCTCCGACTGCTTCAGCGCGGCCGCCTGCGCCTCGGGACCCTGGCCCTCGGGCCAGAAGGACGGATCCTCCGGCGTCCATTGCGTGATGGTGTGGCCCGGCCGGTACTGTGCCGGGTCGGCCAGTACCTCCGGCGCTTGCTGGGTTGCCGTGCTCGTGGCGTCGTCCTGACGGTCGAGAAGGGTCGTGACCCTTCCGGGCTCTGCTCGCGGGGGTGGCGTGCGGCAGGGGCGAACGTCGTGCGGACGGCGGGACAAGGTCCCGGCACGGGAGGTGCGTTGGTCTGTCCGCCGGTGCCCGCGTCCGCCCGGGGTACCCGCGGGACGCGGGCCGCGCGCCTCGGCTGCCGGGCGGGTGGGCCCTGGTGTGCTGGGCGGTATGACGTACGTGCCGATGACCGCCCGCAGCCGCGTCGAGGGCCACCGGACGGCGACCTCCCTGGAGCTGTTCTTCGACCTGTGCTTCGTCGTCGCGGTCGCACAGGCGGGCCAGCGGCTGGTGCACGCGCTGGCGGAGGGGCATCCGGGCAGCGGGCTGGTCGGCTACTTCTTCGTCTTCTTCGGCGTGTGGTGGGCGTGGATGAACTTCACGTGGTTCGCCTCCGCTTACGACTGCGACGACGTGCCGTACCGGATCGCCACGCTCGTGCAGATCGCGGGGGTCCTCGTCTACGCGGCGGGGGTGAGCCGGGCCTTCGACAGCAATGACTGGACGGTGGCCGTCGTCGGCTACCTGATCATGCGGGTGGCGCTGACGGCGCAGTGGCTGCGGGCCGCGGCCGGGGAGAGCGGGCCTGGCCGGTCCGCAGCGCTGAAGTACGCCGCCGGGCTGCTGCTGTGCCAGGCGGGTTGGGTGGGGCTGCTGTTTGCGCCGGACGACTGGAAGCGCCGGCTGTTCCTGGTGCTGCTGGTGGCCGAGCTGATGGTCCCGTTGGTGGCGGAGCGCGGGCACCAGACGCCGTGGCACGCCCACCACATCGTGGAGCGGTACGGCCTGTTCACCATCATCGTGCTGGGCGAGACGATCGCCGCGAGCACGGTGGCGGTGAAGTCGGCCCTCGACGAGCACGAGGCGCTGGGCGAGCTGCTGCCCATCGCGGCGGGTGGGCTGCTGATCGTCTTCGCCGCGTGGTGGATCTATTTCGCGGTCCCGATGCACGAGCGGCTGAACTCCAACCGGGAGGCGATCCCGTGGGGCTACGGCCACTTGGTGGTCTTCGGTTCGGGTGCGGCGATCGGCGCGGGCATCGAGGTGGCGGTGGAGCACGCGGTCGGCAAGGCGCACATCTCGCAGGTGGCGGCGAACGCGGCCGTGACCGTCCCTGCGTCGGTGTTCCTGCTGATGGTGTGGCTGCTGCACTCGCGGCACTTCAAGCGGGGGCTCGCCCAGCAGCTGGTGCTGCCGGTGGCCGCGGTCGCGATCCTCGCCTGTACCTGGGCGGGTTCCTACGCCGTGCTGTACGCGGGCCTGGTCTCGGCGGCCACGGTGGCGGCGGGAACGACCCTCTCGGTCCGCCCCGTACCGGCCACCGTCTGAGGCGGTGGCGCCCGGGACCGTCACCCCCATGGCGCCGCCGCCGTTCTCCATCGCAGGACGCCACGGCGACGGGCGACAGCAGAGAGGCACCTCGGATGACACTCCCCTCACAGAGACTCGCAACCGGCCCCGGCGGGGAACTGGCCGAGCCAGGCTTCTGGCAGCGGCCGCCCGCCGACCGCCTCGCGGCCTTCGCCCGCCTGCGCGCGCTGGACTCCCCCGTGTTCGTCCCGGAGGGCGGCGGCCGGGGCGGCCACTGGGCCCTCGTACGGCACGCGGACGTGCAGGAGGCCAGCCGGCTGCCCAAGGTGTTCGCGAGCGCCCCCGGGGTGACGACGCCGGAGCCGGCGCGGTGGGTGCGGGCCCTGTTCGGGGACTCCATGGTCAACCTGGACGGCCCGGACCACGCACAGCTGCGGAAGATCGTGCAGCGGGCGTTCACGCCCCGGCTGCTGGCGGCGGCGGAGGCGGACATCCACGCGGTCGCGGCCCGGATCGTGGACGACGTGCTGGAGCGGCGGCCCGAGGAGTTCGTCTCGGCGGTGTCCTCACGGCTGCCCCTGGAGGTCATCTGCAACATGATGGGGATCCCGGAGCGCTACCGGGCGGAGATCGCCGACCGGGTCAACCACGCCTCGGAGAACATCGGGGTGGAGCGGGGGCTGGCGTCGCGGCTGCGGATGCCGGGGCGGGGGCTGCGGGCGCTGGCGCGGATGCAGCGGATGGTGGCGGGCATCGGCCGGGAGCGGCGTCGCAACCCCTGCGACGACCTGATCTCGGCGCTGGTCTGCGCGAACGTGGACGGGCAGGCGCTCGGTGCCCGGCAGTTGGGGGCGTTCTTCAGCCTGCTGATGGTGGCGGGGGTGGAGACCACCCGCAACGCCATCACGCACGGGCTGACCCTGCTGACCGACTTCCCCGCCCAACGGGACCTGCTGCTGTCGGACTTCGAGAAGTACGCGGACGGGGCGGTGGACGAGATGATCCGGCACTCCACGCCGATCATCCAGTTCCGCCGGACGGTCACGGCGCAACACACGCTGGGCGGGCGCGCGTTCGAGCCCGGGGACAAGGTGGTGCTGTACTACGCCTCCGCCAACCGGGACGAGGCCGTCTTCCCCGACCCGGACGCCTTCGACATCACCCGCTCGCCCAACCCCCATCTGGGCTTCGGCGGCGGGGGCCCGCACTTCTGCCTGGGCGCGCATCTGGCCCGGGTGGAGATGAAGGCCCTCTTCCGTGAGCTGCTGACCCGGCCGGTGGGTCTGCGGGCGGTGGGTCTGCCCGATCTGGCGGGGTCCAACTTCGACAACCGCGTCCGTTCGCTGCGGTTCGCCTTCGACACCCCCTGATCCGGAGGGGGCCGCCGGAGACGGGGGCCGGCCACCGGAGAAAGGGGCCGGCCGCCGGGCAGGCTGGGAGCCCGGCGGCCGGAGCGCGGCGTCCGCCGCCGCGGCTACTTCTGCAGGGTCTGCACCGTGAGGACGCAGTGGGCGCTGCTGGTCAGCACCGCCTCGTCCCCGGCGAAGCCCTGGAGCAGCTCCGGCGACACCACCTGGCCGGGAACGGCCTCGGGCCAGGCGCGGGTGGCGAACAGGAAGTAGGCCTGCCCGCTCTCGTTGGCCGCGGCGACCCACTCGGGCGGCGCGGTGCAGGTGGCGTTGAGCCCGGGCATGGTCAGGGCGATCTGGTCGTCGGCCAGCAGGATCTGTACGGGGAAGGTGCGCGGGTTGCGCGTTCCGTCGATGACCACGTCGCCGATCTGCAGGCCGATCTCCTCCAGCAGCCCGCGGGCGGCCGCCTCGCCGCCCTCCCGGCCCTGCGGGCCGTCGCCGAGGGTGTAGGCGATGAGGTACGGGACGTCGTGGCCCTCCGAGGGGTCACCGATCCAGGCGAGGACGGAAAGGGTGCCGAGCAGGGAGCGGTCGGTTTCGGCTTGCGTTGAAGTCATGCGCCGCACCTTAGTGCTCTCCCGCCCGGGCCTTTCACGGCCTTTCACCCGGGCGGGTTACACGGCCCAGAATCCCCCTCCGGAATTCGGCCGCATGTTCGCGTCCTGGTACTGGAGCCGCACAATGCGCTGGTTTTCCGGAATTTCGAACACCACCCATCCTTCGGCCCGCTCGCCGACCGCCAGGGAATCGAAGACGAGCGGTTTGCCGGTGGTGAGTTCACCGGTGCGCACGACCGGGTAGCGCTTGCCCGCGCCGTCGTACGCCCACATGCGCCCGAGTGCCCCGTACGAGGCCCCGCCGACGTTGACGAAGGACATCGAGGCGGCCACCCAGCGCTTCCCGGCGGGCGGCGCGTAGTTCGGTTCGACGCTGACGGCGGGGTCCACGAACGCGCCGAGCACCGCCTGGAGGTGTCGACCCACCTCCCGCCCTTGCACCCGTACGGAGTCACCCACATGGGCATCCTTCGCGGCGCCCGCCGCGTCTGCCCGGTCCGGGGCGACGGGCTCCTCGTCGGTGCCGGGCGCCCCGTCGTCCACCGGGACGGCGGGCGCCGCGGCCGGGGCCGTGGCCGACCCCTCGGAGGCGCTCTGGCAGGCGGTGGCGGTCAGCAGCAGGGCGGGCAGGAGCGCGGTGGCGGCGAGTACGGAGGCGGTCTGACGCATACGGGGACCCCTTCGGGGTTCTGCGGATCCGGGGATCGGCGGAAGGGAAGGCGGCGGCGTTTGCCGACGATATCTTCCGGCCAGTCTCACGCGCCCGAGCGGGGAATTGCACACACCGACACGAGCGCACGGACCGGGTTGGCCGCCGACTGCCAGCACAATGCGTTGCGGCGGAATCCCGCCGCCCCACCCACCCGGAGGAAAAATGCGCATCCCCGCCCGCCGAATGACCCTGACCGCCTTCTCCGCCCTGGCCGCCACCGCCCTCTTCGCCACTCCCGCCCTGGCCACCGTTTTCCACCAGGGAATTTCCCTGCGGCCGGAAGCCCGCATCACCGCGGAGGGCTCGGTCGTCCTTTCCGGCACCTACCAGTGCGAACTCTCGCCGGCTTCGGCCGCGATCCAGATCAAGGCCACCGTCGTCCAGGACGCCACTCGCCTGAGCATCGGCGCCGGGGAGGTCTTCTGCGACGGCCGGGAGCACAGCTGGGAGGCGGTGAGCCCGATGACGGGCGGCCTGCACCCGGGTGCCGCGCGCGCCGTCGCGGAGCTCCAGGAGATCCACATGACCGGGCTGATGCCGCGTGCGCTCAGCACGGTCGCCGAGGACCGGCAGGACATCGAGGTGACCGTCGACCACCGGTAGCGGGACGACGGTCCGCGGGCGGGTTCCGGTAGCCGCCGCTACCGGCACTCCGGCGCGACGCCCGTCATCGACATGAACGCGACCGTCTGGCATCCGGGCTCGCTGTGCGGCCGCCCGGTCGTCCAGTCCACGACCGCATGCCCCCCGGCCGCCAGGAGCAGCACCAGGAGCGTTATCACGATGCCCGTGACCGTGCCCCTGCTCAGGCGGCGCACGGCTCGTTCCGACGGCCGCGCGGAAGACCACGCTTCGGTTTCATGGCCGAATCATGACTCCGCTCCCCGCACCTCACAACCCGGCGTGACCGTTCGGTCACGGAGCCTCACGGTCACGCCGTGCCGCGCGCGGCCGCGCCCGCGTCGAACTCGCACCACACCGCCTTGCCGTCGCCCCGGGACTCCACGCCCCAGTGCGTGGCCAGCGCGTCCACCAGCAGCAGCCCGCGCCCCGTGGTCGCCGCCTCGCCGGGGGTGCGCCGGCGCGGCCACACGCTGGAGCGGTCCTTGACCCACAGCCGGATCCGCCGCACCGGCTCCGGCAGCACCTCCATGGTCAGCACCGCCCCGCCGTCGGTGTGCAGCAGGGCGTTGACCAGCAGCTCCCCCGCCGCCAGCTCGACGTCGTCGGCCAGCTCGCCCATCCCCCAGTCCCGCAGGGCCTGCCGCAGGGCGTAGCGGGCCTCGGAGAGGCCCTCGGGGTCGGCCTGGTGGACGTACTGGTGGATGCGGGGGGCGCGGTGCGTGCCCGGGTCGGGGGCGCGCCGCAGGACGAGCAGGGCGACGTCGTCGCCGGAGCCCCAGCGCTCCCAGAGCCGGTCGGAGAGGTGGTCGGCGAGCTCCCCGGGGCCCTGGGGCCCGCTGCGCACGGCGTGGGCCAGCGCGTCCATGCCGGCGGTGATGGTGGAGCCGGGCTCCTCGACGAGGCCGTCGGTGCACAGGACGAGCGTCTCGCCGGGCACCAGGTCCAGCCGGGTCTCGGGGTAGTCCTCCTCCCCGAAGGCCGAGGCCAGCCCCAGGGGCAGGCCGCCGCGGACGTTGGGCCAGCCGGTGCGCCCGTCCGTGTGCCGGATCAGCGGGCCGAGGTGGCCCGCGCGGACCGCCCGGACGCCTCCGGTCTCCAGGTCCACCTGTGCGTACATGCAGGTGGCGAAGCGTTCGGTGTCGAGTTCGGCGAGGAAGCGGGAGGCCCGGGCCAGGACGGTGGACGGCGGGTGCCCCTCGCCCGCGTAGGCGCGCAGGGCGATGCGCAGCTGGCCCATGATGGCGGCGGCGTGCGTGTCGTGGCCCTGTACGTCGCCGACCACGATCCCGACGCGGTCGCGGGGCAGGGAGATGACGTCGTACCAGTCTCCGCCGACCTCCCGTCCGCTCCACGCGGAGTGGTAGCGGACGGCGATCTCCCCGCCGGTGATCTCGGGGATGCGGCGGGGGAGCATCGAGGCCTGCAGGCCGGTGGCGAACTCACGCTCCTGGTCGAAGAGCAGGGCCCGCTGGAGGGACTGGGCGACGATGCCCGCCAGGCCCAGGCACAGGTTCTGCTCCTCCGGGCTGAACTCGGTGCGCCGCCGGTAGAAGAGCACGAGCCCGCCGATGGCCCGGGCCTGGGCGATCAGCGGCAGGTAGGCGGCGGCGTCGAAGCGGATGCGGCGCAGGTAGTCGGCCAGCAGGGGGAACTCGTCGGCGAGGGCGGTGAGCGAGGTGACGAAGCGGGCCTTGCGGGTGACCACGGCCTGCGACAGGGGCAGGGAGCCGTCCAGCCGGGTGAACTTCCGTTCGTCGAGGATCTCCAGGGATTCCCCGCTCAACGCGATGATCTTGATGGCGCCGTTCTCCACGAGCCCCAGGGCCAGCCCGTCCGCGCCGAGCCGTTCGAGAGCGCCCGCGCCGGTGAGGGCGGCCGTCACGTCGTCGACGGTCACGGCCCGTGACAGGGCCTCGGTGGTGCGCTGGACGATGGCCGCCTGCTGGATGCGGGCGTTCTCCAGTTTCCGCAGCACCGTCGCGTGGGCCAGCTCGGCGGTGGCGTCGCGGACGATGCCGACGATCCGCAGGGCCCTGCCGTCGGCGTCGCGCAGCACCCGGCCCTGGGTGTGCGTCCACTGGTCGCGGCCGTCGCGCCGGCGGACGGTGAAGTACGAGCCGTACGTCTCCCCGCCGCCGCCGAGCACCCCGTCCACGGTGTCCTGGAGGCGGGCCGAGTCGTCGGCCGGGATGCGCAGGCCGAGGCCCCGGGGGGTGTGGTCGAACTCCTCGGGTTCCAGGTCGAACACGGACAGCCCGGCCTCGTCCAGGACGAGGGTGCCGCTGTCCAGGTCCCATTCGAAGCTGCCCATGCCGTTGAGCGCGAGCCGCTCCCCGGGGCCCGTCAGGGGCTGGGGCGCGCCCTGCCCCGCGCCGTCCCGCTCCGCCGCTGCCACCAGAGTCACACCACCTAACGGCCGGGCCAGCACGGCTGCGAGATCAGCCGCTCCCACTCCTCGTCAGGATGCCCCGGAAGGGTGCGCCCGGCCTCCCGCCAGCGTTGGACGAGGGAGAGGTAGATCTGCGCCGGGTCCCCGGCCCCCGCCCCGGCCGGCCCGTACGGGCCGGTCCCGCGGAAGGGGGTCGCGGCGTACGGGCCGGAGCCGTGCCGGCCTGGGCCGTACGTCCCGTGCTGCCCTCCCCCGTACGCTCCGTGCTGCCCCTGCCCGTACGGCTTGCCCGTGGCCGCCGGCGGGGGCTGTTCGCCCCGGCTGGCGGGAATGCGCACCCAGCCACGGCCGCCCTGTGCTCGCTCCGCGCTCATCGCGGACCCCTCTCAGGTGGATCTCAGCGTAGATACGTCTCCGGACGTCCGGCGGACGCCCGGACCGGCCGGACCCCGCCGGCCCGGCCCGGCAGGGGACCCCGCGCGCCGAGGCGTTTGCGGACTCCCTTCACCAGTCTCCCCGCCGTGAAGCCCGCGCCGTGCACGAATCGCATGGAAGGTCCGAATGAGGGAGCCGTCAGCAGCCCCGCGAAGAACAGTCCCGGCCAGGACGACTCGAAACCGGGGCTCAGCTCGGGGGTGTCCCCCTCGCCCACGGTCGCCAGCGCGGCCCGCAGGCCCGCGTCGAGGAGGTGCAGCCGGCCCAGCCGCGGGGTGAAGCCGGTGGCGGCGATGACGTGCGCGGTGTCCAGGACGACGGACTCCCCCGCGGCCGTGGTCAGCCCGAGCCGGGTCCGGCCGCCCACCGCCACCGCCCGGTGCAGCCGGTGCCCCATGAGCGCGGGCACCCTCCCCTCGAAGCGGTCCCGCAGCCACCACGCCCCGGCCGGCCCCAGGGCCGTGGCGGCGATCCGCTCCCGCGTCGGCGCGGGCAGCCCCCGCACGGCCCAGGGCAGCTCCGACCACACCCAGCTCCGCCAGCCGGTGCCGAGCCCGCTGTGCGGGTCGCGCAGGGCCCGCAGCACGGGCCGCCGGAGGGGCTGCGGGACGGGGTTCCAGTTCAGCCGGGACCGGCGGGCCACCAGGCAGGGCCGGGCCCCCGACTCGGCCAGCAGGGCGGCGGTCTCCAGCGCGGCCTGCCCGGCGCCGAGGACGGCGACCTCCTGCCCGGCGAACCGGGACAGGTCGCGGTGGCCGCTGCTGTGCGAGTAGTGGGCCGGGGGCAGGTCGCGCAGCGCCCGGGGGTAGTGGGTGAACGGCATCACCCCGACGGCCAGGGCCACCGTGCGGGCGAGCAGCGGCGGGCCCTCGGCGGTGCTGACGCGGAAGCCGTCGCCCTCGGGGGCGACCTCGGTGACGGTGACCTCCTCCACCTCGGGCAGGCCGGCGTGGCGGGCGAACCAGAGCCCGTAGGCGCTGAAGGTGCCGATCGGCAGCGGGCTGCCGTGCTCCGCGACGAGGCTCCGGGTGGCGCAGTACTCGGCGAGGGTGTAGCGGCCGCCGGGGGCGGAGAGGCTGGAGGACCAGGGCTCGGACTTGAGGTACATGCCCTCGGGCATGTGGTCCCGCCAGGAGGCCATGGGCCGGCCCAGCACCCGTACGCCGAGCCCGGCCGCCGCCGCGTGCGCGGCGATCGACAGCCCGTACGGGCCCGCGCCGACCACCACGAGATCGTCCATCCGCCTCACGGCCGCTCCTCTTCCTCCAGCACGACCACCGCCACGCCACCGCGTGACGGCCCGTCACCAGGTCACCGGGGCACCGTCACCCCGGCGTCACCACGCCACCCCGGAGCCCGCGCGGCCGGTCACCGGTCACCTGCCGCCCGGTCACCCGTCACCCGGTCACCCGGTCACCTGCCGCCCGGCCCGGTCACCAGTCACCAGTCACCAGTCGCCCCGGCCACCCGTCACCTGCCGCCCGTCGCCGGGCCACCCGTGGCCCGGTCACCGCGACACCAGCTCGTCCGGTTCCGCCGACGCCTCCGGGGAGCCCGGGGGTGCGGGCACCCCCGGCGCGCCCTGGCAGGTCACCGCCGGGCCGGCCTCCGCGAGGCCGTCCCCGCCCGCCCGCTCGCCGCCGCGCTGGCGCGGGGCCCGCACCGCCCGGACGGTGCGCCGCCCCTGCGCCGGGACCCCGCGCAGGAGGCGCGCCCCCTTGCCCAGGCCGCGCCCCAGGAAGGCGCAGAGCATCGCCAGGAACGGCCCGGGGTCGTCGGCGGCGAACCAGGCCGCCTCCACCCGCCCCCGCTCCCCGTCCTCCGCCACCCGTAGGGCCCCGGGCCCCGCGGAACCGGACGCCATACCGGCACCACCAGCACCAGCACCAGCAGCACCACCGGCACCACCGGCACCATCAGCACCCCAAGGACCCGAAGGTCCCGAGAGACCCGGACTCGAAGGACCCGACGGACCCGAAGGCCCCGGATCCGAAACACCGGAAAGCCCCGAAACACCCGGCCCCGGAACGACACCCGCCCCCGGGACACCCGAGCCGTCCGCACCGGAACCCCGAGCCCCGGCAGCCCCGGCAGCCCCCGCAGCCCCCGGACCACCACCCACCCCGCCGGCAGCGGCCCCGGACGCGCCCCCGGCACCACCGCCGCCCCGCAGCCGCAGCCGCGGCAGGGAGCGCCCGCGCACCGCCGCCAGCAGGGCGTAGTTCTCCGCCACGAAGACCCGCCCCGGACCACCCGCGGGCTCCGGCACCCGTTGCCCCGTCAGGTCCAGGTACATCGCCTGGACCACGTCCAGCCCCGCGTCGTCCGCGAACAGCCTGAACTGCGCCCCCGGCCTCGGGTTGAAGTCCACCAGCCGCACCGCACCCCGCTCGTCGCGGCGGAAGTCGAGGTCCAGGATCCCCTGGTAGCCGAGCCGTTCGGCGAGCCGCAGCCCCGACTCCTCCACCGCCGGGTCGGCCAGCCACCGCCCCACCGCCGTCAGCCCCGCCCGGACCGGCCACGCCAGTTCCTTGCGGCCCGACCCGGCCAGCAGCGGCCGCCCGCCCCGGCCGAAGGCCCCGTGGAAGAACCAGTCGGTGTCGGGCCCCGCGGGCAGGAAGCGCTGGAGCAGCAGCGGGCTCCCGGCCTCGGCGGAGCGCTCGTACAGCTCCCGCGCCCCGGCGGCGCTGTCCACCAGCGTGGTGCTGCGCAGCCCGCTCCCGGCGGGCAGCAGCCAGGGCCGGCTCCACTTGGCCACCACCGGCAGCCCCAGTGCCCACGCGGCCCCGGCCGCCTCGCCCCCGCTCTGCGGGATCACGGTCTCCGGGTGCGGGACGTCCCAGCGGGCGCACAGCCGCGACAGCTCCGCCTTGTCCGCCACCCGGGCGGGCAGGTCGTCCGGCTGATGGGGGATCCGGAAACGGCCCGTCAGCATCGGGGCCACGCGCGAGACCGCGATGGCGCTCAGGTCGTCCATGGCGACGAGCACGGCGGGCCGGCCGATCCGCTCCGAGACCCCGACGAGGCATTCCAGGAGCGCTTCGGGCGCCTCCGGGTCCACTCCGCCGGCCGGTCCGGGATGCGTGGCGCGCAGGTACCGCGAGCGGCTCACGGGACCTCCTCCGGCTTCGACGACGGCATGGACCTCCACGCCCTGGCGGCCGAGGGATCTGACGGCGCCGAGGGTTCCGTGGTGGAACGGATTGCGATCGAGTCTGAGCAGAACTGCGGGCACATGGCCGTCGAACGCGTACATACAAACGGACTTTCACCTAGTCGGACCAAGCGGGAGGGATGCGCAGCTGCGAATGGCCTAGGAAGCGGCCACCGGACAGGCCGTTCGTCAGATGTGATGTCTAACGTCTTGGGCAAGCACACCGGTTCGGCAGAGCTCGGGAGACGACATGGCCAGACCACACCACCGCCTGGTGAGCACCTGCGTCGGTACGGTCACGGCCGGGCTGCTCGCCACCGGCGCCGCGCTCGCGGCGCCGGACGACGATCCTGCCCAGGGTTCCGACACCGCCTTCGGCGCCTATCTCGACTACGGGCGAGCCGGCATCGCCCGCATCCCCTACCTGTCGCGCTGGCTGGGCGGCCGCGAGATCCGGGTCGGGCACACCTATCTGCCCGGCGACTCCTGGGCCGGCATCGAGGGCCGCGTCCCGTTCCTGGAGGACTGGGCGCAGTGGCGCCGGGCCGAGGACGACCGGATGTTCGTCCTCAACGTGCCCATGCAGGCGCGCAACGAGGGCCGGGTGCCCGACTGGCAGGTGACCCAGCTGATCCGGGCGGGCGCGCAGGGCGAGTACGACCGGCACTTCCGGAAGCTGGCCGAGCGGCTGGTGGAGCTGGGCGTCCCGGACACGGTGATCGTGCTCGGCTGGGAGATGAACGGCACCACGTACACCCACCGCTGCGGTCCCGACCCGGAACACTGGAAGGCGTACTGGAACCGCGTCGTCAACACGATGCGCTCCGTCCCCGGACAGCGGTTCAAGTTCGATTTCACCCCCAACCGGGGAACCGACGCGATCCCGTGGACCGCGTGCTACCCGGGCGACGACGTGGTCGACGTCATCGGCATGGATTCGTACGACCAGGGGCCCGGCCGGACCTTCGACGACCACGTCAAGCAGCCGTACGGGCTCCAGCAGCACGTCGACTTCGCGAAAGCACACGGCAAGCGGATCTCGTACCCGGAGTGGGGGCTGTTCCGCAACGGGGACAACCCGGAATACGTACGGCGCATGCTCCAGTGGATCGACCAGCACCACCCGCTCTACCACACCATCACCGACTACTGCCCGCACGGCGTCTGGCAGTGCAAGCAGAACCCGCAGTCCTCCAAGGTCTTCCGGGACGCCCTGACCGACCAGGGACCGGTGGTGGTCCCGACCCCGGTGGTCCCCACGCCCGTCGTCCCCACCCCGGTGATCCCGACCCCCGTCGTCCCCACCCCCGTCGTACCCACGCCGGTCGTCCCCACGCCGGTCGTCCCCACCCCGCAGATCCCCACCCCGCAGATCCCCACGCCCCAGATCCCGACCCCGCAGGTCCCGACCCCGCAGGTCCCCACTCCCCAGGTCCCCACGCCGCCCGCGCCCACACCGGACGCATCCGCTCCGGCCCCCGAGCCCACCCCCACTCCCACACCCACCCCGACCCCCGTACGCCCGGAACCCGAGGTCTCCGTCCCGCCCGTGGTCCCGCCGGTGCCCACCC
Organism: Streptomyces sp. 3211.6; assembly: GCF_003634815.1. Taxonomy (NCBI): domain Bacteria; kingdom Bacillati; phylum Actinomycetota; class Actinomycetes; order Kitasatosporales; family Streptomycetaceae; genus Streptomyces; species Streptomyces sp. 3211.6. Next base: position 3,496,759 of record NZ_RBXC01000001.1, read on the forward strand.
CCGAGGCGTCCCCGACCCCGACCCCGACCCCCACCCCCACACCGACGCCGACCCCGGTCGCACCCGAGCCCCAGCCCCTGCCCACCCGGCCGGCTCCGTCCGCGTCCCAGCCCCCGAAGCCACTGCCCAAGCCGCAGCCCAAGCCCGAACCGAAGCCGCAGCCCCAGCAGCCCGTCAACAGCAAGCAGTGGTGCCTGCCGCTCGACTTCGGCGACTGGTTCTCGAAGCTGATGGGCAAGCGGTCGCTCTGCATCACCTTCGGCGGCTGGGGTGGGGACTCCGGGTTCTGGCCCTTCTAGCCGGGTCATCGCACCCGCAGTTCGTTCAGCCGCGCCCGCCAGTCCCGGGCGGCCGGCAGCGCCTCGCGCAGCGCCCCCACCGCCCGCTCGCGCCCCGTGACCTGCGACTCGTGCAGTCGCAGCAGGGGCGCGAGCGCGTGCGTGGCCATCAGCAGGCGCTGGTTGACGACCGTCTCCGGACGCCAGTGGTTCTTGTACGGCTCGTTGCCGCGCAGGAAGCTCACCACCGCCCGGCCCTCCTCCAGCGCCCGCCCGGCCTCGTAGCGCAGCAGCAGCGTCGCCACGTCCACCTTCCGCTCGCGCAGCCCCGGGTCCGCCCCGTACAGGTAGCCGCCGCTCAGCGCGGCGGACAGCAGGGTGACGTTGGCCGCCACCACGTTCCCGTCCAGCCGGAACTCCGTCAGCCGGCCCTCCCCCGCCCGCACCATCCGCCGGGTGGCCCGGGTCAGGTGCTCGGCGAAGCGGGGCCTGAGGTGCTCCGGGGTCACCCCGCGGCCGCGCCACTGCTTCTCGTGCAGCCGCAGCAGGGTCCGTACGGCCTGCGGCACCTCCTGCTCGGTGACCTCGTGTTCCTCGATCCCGGCGGCGTCGGTCTTGCGCAGCTTGGCCCGCACCCGCTGGGCGCCGGAGGCCGGCATCCGCTTGACGAGCTGGTCGAAGGGGAGGGCGGGCAGCTCCATGCAGGTGGAGTCGGTCAGCCTGCTGGACACCCCCGGCCAGACCTCGAACACGGCTTCGGCGGCGGCCCCGGGCCGTACCTCGCGCAGGTCGACCACGGCCCTGCGGGCGGCCCGGTGCAGCCCCTGCGCCAGGGCGGGCACGACCTGCCCGGCGTGCTCCCGCGACACGAGCACGTCGAAGTAGTCGGTGATCGGCCCGCCCAGCGGCACCAGCCGCGGCAGCGGCCGGTGTACGAGCATCAGCGCGGCCGCCCCGACCAGTTCCTCGCCCCGCCGCACGAGCAGGATCCGCAGCCGCCCGTCCTTGCCGTACGACAGCCACCACGAGTGCAGCCAGGCGTGGCTCTGGAAGGGGGTGGCGGTGGGACACGCCCGGACGAGCCGGTTCCAGGCCTCCTCCAGCGCCGCGAACTGCCGGGAGTCCCGGCACAGCGTCACCGTCAGAGCCCCGGTGGAGCCCTGCGTCATCGCACGGACTCCTTCTCCTTGGTCTCGGAGTGCCCGGAGTGCTCGCCCTGGGCGGGCAGGGAGGCGTACTCCTCCACCACCGGGTGCTCCGCCCCCTCCCGCTCCTCGGGCCGGCGGCGGGCGGGCCGGGCCAGCAGCCACAGCCCGCCGAGCAGCCCGCCCGCGCACAGTCCGACGGCGGCGCTGATCGCGGCGGACGGGGAGGAGGGCTCGGTCGGCGCGACGGCCTGGCTGAACAGCAGCAGTTGCACACCCGTGTTCTTGGCGGCCTGGTTGCTGCTCAGCGTGAGGGCGTCCGCGACGGCGTTGGCGATGTCGGCGGCCTCGGAAGCGCTCCTGGAGGTGCCGGTGATCGCGATCATCGGGGAGTCGGGGGAGGTCTCGGCCCGGACCTGCGTCCGCAGCTGCTGGGCGCCGATGCCCGCGCGGGGCTGGGCGTAGGCGAGGGTGGAGCTGCTGGTGGCGATGCGGCCGTAGGCCTGGGCGAAGCCCTGGGCGGTGGCCGGCTGGGTGGTCTCGTTCGGCACGGCGACGACGTAGCTGGTGGCCGCGTAGTCGGGTGCCTTGAGCACCCCGTACGCCCCGCCGGCGGCCAGTCCGAGCAGGGCGCAGGCGGGCAGCGGCCACCAGGCGGGCGGGGGCAGGAACCTGCGCTTCTTGCCGGAACGGTGGTCGGACTTCTTCTGGTCGGCGGTGTCGGTCATGAGGACGCTCGCTTCCTGGGTGGAGGGGTGGGAGGTGAAGAGACGAAGGGGTGATGAGGTGATCGGGTACGTACGCGGAAAGGAGGCGGGTCAGCCCTCCCCCGAGCCGTCCCGGACCGGCCCCGGCCCGGCAGGCCCGGGCGGCTCCGGCTCCGCCCCGCCCCGAGCCGAAGGCACGGGCATGGGCACGGGCACGGGCGCCGCGAGCGCGAGCCCGTAGACGTCCAGCAGCCGTTCCGCGCTCCGCGCGATGTCGTACCGCCGCACCACCGGCGGCGCCGGCAGCCGGCGCGCCCCCGCCTCCATGTGCCCGCGCAGCGCGGCGACCAGCTCCGCGGTGCCGGTGCCGATCCGTCGCGCGCCCGGCGCCTGCGCGGCGGGGAGGTCGTCGATGGCGGGGCAGGTGACGTGCAGCACGGGCAGCCCCGCGGCCAGCGCCTCGACCACGGCCAGCCCGAACGCCTCCTCCCGCGACGGGGACACGAACACGTCCATGGCGGCCAGCAGCGCGGGGATGCCGGGGGTGCGCCCGTCGGGGCTGTCGCCCAGCGGGTCCCGCTCCCCCAGCAGGTGGATCCGCGACTGCGCGCCCAGTTCGGCGGCCAGGCTGCGCAGCGCGGCCCGCTCGGGCCCGTCCCCGGCCAGCAGCAGGTGCGCCCCCGGGAGCGCGGCGACGGCCCGTACCAGGACGTCGAACCGCTTGCCCGGGACCAGCCGCCCGACCCCGCCGATCACGAAGGCCCGTTCGGGCAGCCCGGTGCGGGCGCGGGTGGCGCGGCGTACGCCCTCGTCGAAGCGGAAGCGGGCGGCCTCGATCCCGTTCGGGACCACGTGGACGCGGGCGGCCGGCACCCCCCAGTCCTCCAGCCGGGCGGCGACGGTGTCCGACACGGCGACGGTCGCCGCGCCGAGGCGTTCGCTGGCCAGGTAGAGGGAGCGGACCCCGCGGGACAGCGGGCGGCCCTCGATCTCGGCCTCGCCCAGGGAGTGTTCGGTGGCGACCGTCGCGCCGACGCCCGCGAGCCGGGCGGCGATGCGGCCGTAGACGCAGGCCCGGTACAGGTGGGTGTGGACGAGGTCGTAGCGGCCGCGGCGGATGAACCGGACGAGCTTGGGCAGCGCGCCCAGGTCGCGGTTGCCGCGCATGCCGAGGTGGACGACGCGGACCCCGTCGGCGCGCAGCCCTTCGGCGACCGGGCCGGGGTTGGTGAGGGTCAGGACGTCGCACTGCATCGGCATGTGGCGCAGCAGCAGGCGCAGTTGCTGTTCGGCGCCGCCGACGCCGAGCCCGGTGATGACGTGGAGGGCCTTCACCGCAGCACCGGCACCTTCCGCCGCAGCTCGCGCGCCCCGTGCCGCAGCTCCTTGATCCGCATCCGGGCGGCTCCGTCGGCCTGGCTGACGTGCGTACGGGGCAGGGCGTGGCGGCCGGCGAGGCGGCCGGGGGAGATCGCGCAGGCGTACCCGTACCCGGCGGCGCGGGTGGCGTCGACGACACGGGCGTCGAGGTGCCCGTAGGGGTAGCAGAAGCCCTCGGGGAGGGTGCCGGTGATTTCGCGCAGGAGCTCGCGGCTGCCGCGCAGTTCCTGCTGGAGGACGTCGTCGGGAGCGGCGGTGAGGTCCTGGTGGAGCAGCCCGTGGGAGCCGATCTCCTGGCCGGCGGCGGCGACCTCGCGGATCTGCTCGGCGGTGAGGAGGGACTTGCGGGGGCCGAGCGGGTCCCACACGTTGTCGACGCCGAGCCGGCCGGGCAGTACGAAGAGGGTGGCGGTGAACCCGTGGCGGCGCAGCAGGGGCAGGGCGCGGGTGAGGAAGTCGGTGTAGCCGTCGTCGAAGGTGAGGCCGACGAGGCCCTGGGCGCGGCCGGCCGCGCGGGCGCGCAGGAGTTCGCCGACGGACACCCCGCGCAGCCCGCGGGAGCGCAGCCACAGCAGCTGGGCCTCCAGGGCGCCGGGGGTGACGGTGATCCCGTACGGGTCTTCGGCCGGGTCGGTGAACTCGGCGACGGAGTGGTACATCAGGACCCACGGCGATGCGGTCCGGCGGGCGGCGGCCGTCACGGCGGCGGGTGCCGTGTCGGTGTCAGCGGGCATTGCGGAACCTCTGGGTGAGCTGGGTGATCTGGACGGCGGTCTGGGCGGCGAGCTGGGCGATCTGGCCGGGCAGGGCGGTGATCTCGATGGCTCTCATGGCCATGCCGGTGGCCCCGAACATGGCGGGGACGAGCAGGCAGCCGAGGGCGGCGCTGAGCAGCGGGTCGGGGATCATCGGGCCGGCGAGCCAGCCGGTGGCGCAGGCGGAGGCGGCCGCGACGGCGAGGCGGCCGATGCTGACGGCCACGCGGCGGGCCTGGATGGGGATGATGCGGGAGCCGATGCCGGTGAGGAGCAGGGCGGCGGCGGCGGTGATGCCGGCGGCGTTGGCGGCGGCGATGCCGTAGGTGCCCCACCAGCCGACGAAGAGGGCTCCGGCGGCGATGTTGACGAACAGCCCGGCACCCATCGCGAGCGCCGGGAACCAGGTGGGCCGGGCGGTCGAGAAGAAGGGCCGGGACAGGGCGCCGACGAGGCAGTGGCCGAGGAGGCCGAGGCCGTAGACGCGCATGACGGAGGCGGTGGTGAGGGTGTCCTGGTGGGTGAAGGCGCCGCGTTCGAAGAGGACTTCGATGATCTGCGGTGCGTAGCCGATGACCAGGGCCGTGCCGAGGAGGACGGCGAGGGAGGCGAGGGCGAGGTCCTGTTCGACGCGCCGGCGGGCCTTCTCGCGTTCGCCGCCGGCCATGGCCTGGGCGACGACGGGGAAGGTGACGGTGCAGATCATCAGGGAGAGCACCATCGGCATCTGCGCGACCTTCTGCGCGTAGTTGAGGTGCGAGATGGCGCCGGGGGGCAGGGAGGCGGCGAGGAAGCGTTCGACGAGGACCTGGGACTGGCGGAAGACGGCGAAGGAGATGACGGGGGCGATCATCCCGAAGGCGACGAGGGTGGGCCGGTCGCGGTCGCGCTGGCTGCGCGGGGTCCTCCTGGCACGGGGAGGGCCGAAGCCGACGTTGCGGATGAACGCGGGCAGCTGGACGAGCACCATCAGCAGTCCGCCGACGGCGACCCCGGCGGCGGCGGCACGGACGCCCCACAGGGTGTGGAGGGCGACCATGGTGCCGATGATGCCGACGTTGTACGAGACGTAGATCGCGGCGGGCGGCAGGAAGGACCGGTGGGCGCGCAGGCCGGCGCTGAAGTATCCGGCGATGCCGAAGGTCAGGACGGTCAGGGCGGTCATCCGGGTGCACTGGACGGCCAGTTCCGGGTCGGGCAGGCCGGGCGCCAGGATGTCGACGACCAGGGGTGCGGCGAGGACGAGCACGGAGGCGACGGCGGCGAGGAAGACCATCAGGCGCGGCAGGGTGGCCCCGACGAGCAGGCGTACGGGGTCGGCGGCGCGGGCTTCCCGGCGGGTGAGCCCGGCCCGGCTGGCGGCGCGCCGGGCGAGGGCGTGGCTGAAGGCGGGCACCATCAGCAGGGCCATGGCGTCCTCGATCAGCAGGGTCGAGGCCATCTCGGGGACGGTCCAGGAGATGAGGAAGGCGTCGCTGTCGTGTCCGGCGCCGAAGAGGTGCGCGATGGTCTGGTCGCGGACGAGGCCGAACAGGGCTCCGGCGGCGGTCAGTCCGGCGGTGACGGCGGCGGCCTTGGCGAGGAACCGCCCGAGCGGAGCCGCCTTCACTGCCCCGGCCCCCGCCCCGGCCCCCGCCCCGGCCCCGGCCGCAGCCCGGGCGCGGCCCGTGCCCCGCCCGGGCCGGGCGGCCCGTCCGGCGGGAACAGCGGCGGGGCCCGCGGCCGCGGCGACGTCGGTCGCCGGGGCCGCGGGCCTCCGCCAGGGTGTCGTGTCGGTCACCGGGCGGCCGGCCCGTCGGCGGGCCGGCCGCCCGCGAGGCCGGTGGAGGGCAGGGCCCACCAGGCCGCGAGCCCGATGATCACACCGGTCAGCACGGTGGAGGGGCCGCCGATGTCCGCGTACAGGAAGTCGGTCAGCTGCCAGACGAACAGGCCGGTGGCGATCAGCCCGCAGTCCCGCAGCGCCCGGTCCCGGGCGGCCGCGTACCGGCGCAGGCCCGCGACCAGGAGGGCGGCCCAGCCGCCCGCGAGCGCGAGCAGTCCGACGAGCCCCTGCTCGCCGAGGACCAGCAGGTACATGTTGTGCGGGGAGAGCAGGGGCTGCTTCACGAAGGCCTGGCCCGCCCCGGCGGTGTCGCTGCCGGAGGACAGCCCGAGCGAGGAGTGCCCGTCGCGCTGGGCGGGGAAGCCCTTGAGGCCCACCCCGACGGCGGGCCGCTCGCGCCACATCGACTCGGCGGCGGCCCACATCGTGTAGCGGTCGGTCACCGACTGGTCGGGGGCGCTGGAGACCTGGGTGATGGAGTTCAGCCGTTCGGCGACCATCTCGGAGCCCAGCCCGAGCCCGCCGACGAGGACCACCCCGAGGGCGGTCAGCGCCAGCAGCACCGCCAGCGCGCGGCGGATCCCGGCCAGGCACATCACCAGCAGCGCGGCCGCGGCGGTGGCGATCCACGCGCCCCGGCTGAAGGAGAGCACCAGCGGCACCACCAGGACCAGCGCGCAGCCCCCGGCGGTCCGCCGGACCTTCGCGGACAGTCCCGGGGCGAGGGCGGCGGCGGTGGCGACGATCAGCCCGTACGCGACGACGGTGGCCATGCCCATGACGTCGCCGGGGCCGAAGGTGCCCACGGCGCGGATGTCCTCGCCCTGGTAGGAGGCTCCGGTGTGGGTCGCGTACTGCACGACGCCCACGGCGCCCTGCACCAGCCCGAGCACGACGAAGCACCCGGCGGCCAGCCGGAACTCCAGGGCGTCGCGCACCAGCAGCACCACGGCCGCCGGGACCAGTACGAACACCTGGAGGTAGCGCACGAACCCGGGCAGGGCGGCGTACGGGTCCCCGGCGGTCATCGTGGCGACGGCGAGCCCGATCCCCGGCGCCCCGAGCACGAGCACGCCCAGCGGGTCGAGCCTGCGCACCCTCCCGCGCAGGGCCTGGACGGCGCAGACGAGGGCGAGCAGCAGCGAGGCGGCGTCGGCGGGGCCGACCTTCCCGGAGGCGGTGGCGTCACCGGCCGGGAGCGGGGCGAGGAGGAACAGGACGGTCGCGGCGAGCGGCAGCAGCGGCCAGTGCCGGCGCAGCGCGGCGGCCGCGCCGGGCGGGCGCACGGGTCCGGGGACGGCGAGGGTCATGGTTCAGCTCCCGCCCAGCCGGAACCGGAAGAAGGAGGCGGCGGTGCGGGCCAGGATCCACAGGTCCTGCCAGAGCGACCAGGTGTCGATGTAGTGGTTGTCGAAGCGGGCCCGGTCCTCGATGGACGTGTCCCCGCGCAGCCCGTTGATCTGGGCCAGGCCGGTGATGCCGGCCGGCATCCGGTGGCGGGCCTCGTAGCCGGGGTGGATGCTGCTGAACTTGGCGACGAAGAAGGGGCGTTCGGGGCGCGGGCCAACCAGGCTCATGTCGCCGCGGACCACGTTCCACAGCTGCGGCAGCTCGTCCAGCGAGGACTTGCGCAGGAAGGAGCCGACGAGGCTCATCCGGCAGTCGCCGGCCACGGTCCAGCGGGTGGCGGACTCGTGCGCGTCGGCGCGCAGGGTGCGGAACTTCAGCAGGGTGAAGGGGCGTCCGTAGAGGCCGACGCGTTCCTGACGGAAGATCACCCCGGGTCCGTCGGACAGCCGTACGGCCAGGGCGCAGGCCCCCATGACGGGGGCGGCGGCGAGCAGGGCGAGCGCGGCGAGCAGGGAGTCGATGACCCGCTTGGCGGACCGCTCCAGGGGCCGGGCGGGGCGGGGCAGCAGGGGCTGGACGGCGTGGCCCCACAGCTGGTCGGCGGGGTGGGCGAGCCGCATGCCGGTGACCTTGGCGGTGCCGGCGGGGTCGGCGAGCCAGAGCCGGCAGCCGTGGTCGTGGAAGAGGCGGACCAGTGCGGCGGTGCGCTCGTCGGCCTCGGGCGGGCGGGTGAAGACGGCGCAGCGCACGGAGTTCTGGATGACGGCGCGCCGGACGTCCTCGTGGGTGGCGAGTACGGGCAGCGGGCCGCCCTCCCCGTCGGCGGCCTCGGCGGGGTCGGCGATCCCGACGGGCCGCAGCCCGTACTCGGGGCGTCCGTGCAGCGCGGCGGCGACCGCGCCGGCGCCGTCCCCGGGGCCGACGACGAGCGTGGAGACGGGGCGGCGCACGGCCGATCGGCGCCACATCCGGTGGACGAGCCCGCGTCCCGCGCAGGCCAGGACGACGTGCAGGCAGACGGCGGTGAGCAGGGTGTTCCAGCCGAGGGCCCGCCCGGGTGCGGCGGCGGCGAGGACGGCGGCGGCCCCGCACCACAGCGCGGCGGCCCGCCCGGCCAGGGCGGGCAGTTCGAGCAGGGCGGAGGGCGCGAGGCGGGGCCGGTAGAGGCCGCCCTGCGCCTGGAGGGCGGCGTTGGCGGCGGCGAGCAGGACGGCGGCCGGTACCGCGGCCTGGGGCGGGAGCGGCGAGCCGGGCAGGGCGGTCGCGGTGACGGCGGCGGCCAGCGCGTCGGCGGCCAGGAGCGCGGCGGGACCCCGGCCGCGGCGGACCCGGTCCGGGCGGACGGCGGGGCGGGCCCGATCGGCGCGGGGGCCGCGCGGCGGGTGGATGGCGGTCACGGCACGGCGGGGCTTGGCGGGTGACACGGCGGGTGGGGCGGCCCGCGACACGGAGGCGAAGGCGCTGCCGCCGGCGTGCCCCGTGCCGCTCTGCCCTCCGGTGTGCCGGGCGGCTGCGCTGTCCATCGTCATCGGCTGATGCGCTCCTGGTTCAAGGGCTGGGGGTCCCCCCGGTGGAGCAAGGGGGCGGGCCTGCCCAGCAGTTCGTGGTACAGGCCGGTGACCGCGTCCGTGGTCCGCCGCACGTCGAACTCGCTCCGGGCGTGCTGCTGGGCCTGCTCCCCGAGTTCGGTGAGCAGCCGCGGTTCGGCGAGCAGCCGTCCCAGCGCCTTGGCCAGCGCCGTCGGGTCCTCCGGAGGTACCAGGCAGAGCCGTCCGTGGCCGGACGGCAGGCTCTCCCGCGCACCGCTGACGTCGGAGACCAGGACCGGTCGGCCGCAGGCCATGGCTTCGAGGGGGGCGAGCGCCATGCCTTCCCACCGCGACGGCAATACAACGAGATCGGCGGCCCGAAGCCACGGTCGGATGTCGGCGGCGGCTCCGGCGAAGTGGACTCCGGGGGGTGCGGCGCGGCGCAGCCGTTCGGCGTCGGGGCCGTCGCCGACCAGGGCGAGGCGGGCGCCGGGGACGGTGGCCGCCACCTCGGGCCAGGCGCGCAGCAGGACGTCCTGGCCCTTCTGGGGGCAGAGCCGGCCGACGCAGACGGCGAGGGGTCCGTCCTGGAGGGCGGCGGGCAGCGGGAGTCCGGCGCGGGCCTCGGCGCGGTCGCGGCCGGGGTCGGGGTGGCCGGGGCGGAAGTGGGTGAGGTCGACGCCGTTGCGGATCACCGTCCAGCGGGCGTCGATCCCCTCGGACTCGCCGGCCCGGCGCTCGGCCTCGCTGACGCAGAGCACCCGGTCGGCCCAGCGGGCGCCGGCCCGTTCCCAGCGCAGCGCGAGGGCGGCGGTGGTGCCGCCGACGGCGTCGAAGGACCAGGCGTGGGGCTGGAACACCGTGGGCAGGGAGCCCCGTACGGCGATCCGCCCGGCCAGGCCGGCCTTTGCGCTGTGGGCGTGCAGCAGGTCGGGGCGGACGCGGCGGACCAGTCGGGCGGCGGCGAGCACCTCGGCCGGCAGTCCCGGTCCGGGGGAGCGTCCGGCGCGCCAGGTCAGCACCTCGGCCCCGGCCGCGCGGGCGTCGCCGGCGAGGACGCCGCCGTCGGGGCAGCCGACGACGACGCGCAGCCCGGCGGCCGACTGGGCCCGTACGAGGTCGGTGACGACCCGTGCGACGCCGCCCTCGACGGGCTGGACGAGGTGCAGGACGGTAACGGACTGCGCGGCCGGGGAGCCGGCCGGCGAGGGGTGTTTCGGCACGTGGAGCGGTCTCCTGCGCTCAGCGGCGCGCGTCTGTCTGAACGAAGAGCACACCGAGGAATTGACCCTGGCTTTCGCCCGTGAACCTGAAGTCCAGGCTGTGGGCGCCACCGGACAGAGCGGGACTCAGATCAAACACGTCCGCGTCATATCCGAGATTATTAATATTTTCAGGCTGTCGTACGGATGCAGAACGCCCGAATTCCGTGATGGTGGAATTCATGACGTCGTTGAAGGGGTTCTCCGCGTCGCTGACGTTGATCCGGCGCCCGCTGTCCGCCGTCACCGTGAGTGAGTCCCCCAGGGCTCCGCGGTCCCCGTCGTACGCGACCACGCCGGCCTTGCCCGCGGCCCCCGGGGGCGCGTCCAGCCCGGCCACCTGCACCGTCTCCGCGGCGGCCTCGCCGGCCCCGGCGGCAAGGGACTCGAAGCCGTCCCACAGCGAGATCCGGCGCACCGGCTCCTGCGGGTGCTCGTAGGCGACCACCAGCGTCCAGCCGCCCCAGGCGCCCACCTCCGAGTGCCCCATGGCCACGTTGAGCTGGGCCACGGTCCACATCCCCGCACCGCCCTTGCGCACCAGCGGGGTGACGTCGGCCGAGGCCTGGTAGGCGTCGCTGCCCGCGTCGGTGCGGTGCCCGATCACCGTGTCGGCGATCACCGCCTTGTACGCGCCCCCGGGCTCGGCGACCAGCACGCGGCCGTTGTCCTCCGGCGGCTTCTGCTCCCCGACCCGCAGGTTCCCGCCCCAGTACAGCCGGGCGTACGAGACCTTCGCGCCCTGCGGGACCTTGAGCTCGGCCCGGGTGGAGTTGTAGGTGTCGGGGTCCTTGTCGACCTCGTCGTAGAACATCTCGAAGTCGCCGTTGGTCCCGGCCGCGCCCTTCTTGACCTCCGGGCACGGCTCGGCCTGCGGGGACTCCTCGCGGCGGCAGCTGATCGCCGAGTTCGAGGCGCGGACCAGTCCGCCGTGCTGCACCGACTGGTAACGCTGAGTGAAGGGGATCCGGGGCATTTCACGTGCCGCGGCGGGAACGGCGGCACCCGCCGAAGGGGCGTGCGCGGAAAGCACGAGGCCGGACAGCAGACCGAGTGCGCCGAGGATTCTGCGGGAGGAACCCATGACCCCGTCTCCATTTTCGATCAAGGGGACAAAACAGGAGTGAACTTTGTCAGAAATCGGGCTGGAAATCACGTCGGACTCGCTCGTACGGCCTTTCGGGCGATAGCGCGCACCCCGGCGGTGGGCGGGTCGTTATGCCGGTGCATCGTCGTTCGAGGTCCGAACCGAAAGGAATAGGGCGTCGCCGCGCAGTCCCCGGCGTGCCGAGCGGCAACCTCGTCAGGTCCCCGTCGGCGTGCCGGTGAACGTCTGCGGCGTCACCGCCCAGCTCATCGGGCTGCCGAACCCGGCCTTCGGCAACCACTGCGTGAACGCCTGAACGTCAACCGCGCCGCCCGAAACGGCGGCATCCGGGTGAAGGGACGCAACCCGAGCCCCAGCCGGGCCGTTGATCCGGGTGCTCCAGTACCGGGCAATCCTGCAAAAAAGGGATGGTAATGATCAAGAAGCTTGTCGCCGGCGCAGCGGTTGCCGCTTCCACCGTCGGCCTCGGCGCCGCCATGGCCCCGCAGGCGATGGCCATCGGCAACGACAACGGCATCAACACCGTCAACGGCAACAACTCCGCGCAGATCTACGGCAACCAGGCCACCTACGGCAACATGAGCCCGCAGATGGCGCTGATCCAGGGCTCCTTCAACAAGCCCTGCATCGCCCTGCCCGCCAAGGTCAACGCCCAGTCGATCCTGTCCGCGGTCAACGTCGGCGTCCAGGACATCCCGATCCTGTCCAGCCCGCAGAACCAGCAGTGCACCGAGAACTCCACCCAGGCCAAGGGCGACGAGGCCCTCTCGCACATCCTGGACAACATCCCGATCCTGTCCGGCAACGCCTCCGTCGGCAGCTGACCGAGGCCGCACCGCGAGGCCGCCGCACCCCCGGGGTCGCGGCGGCCTCGCCGCGTATCGGGCCCCCCAATTCCCCGCCCGATAAATGCGGACCAAAATTCCCCGAACGCACCGCCGGAGCATCGGAGTGAATTGACCGGCACCCCCCGGAAATACCGTGATTCTGCGGTTTCTTTTCTCCGGCCCACTCGTTGTTGTCTATGCAGCGGACAGACCTCTGCGGGAAGGATCGAATTCAGATGAAGTACAAGAAGGCAGTGGTGATGGCCGCCGGCGTTCTCGTCGCCGCCGGTGCCGCCTCCCCCGCCATCGCCGACTCGGTCGCCGACGGCAAGGCCGTCGGCTCCCCCGGCGTGGGCTCCGGGAACCTCGTGCAGGTCCCCGTCCACATCCCCGTGAACGTCTGCGGCAACACCGTCAACGTGATCGCGCTGCTGAACCCCGCGTTCGGCAACACCTGCGTCAACAACTGACGAAGCGCCTGCGCCCGCAAGGGCGAACCTCCTCGGGTGGCCTCGGAGTGCACGGCGGTGCACTCCGAGGCCACCTTCGATTCAGGACCGGCCCCCGCGCCGGTAGACAGGGAAGGACCCATGCGACAGGTACTGAGCCGACAGGTACTGGGCAAGGGGGTGCTCACGGCTGCGGCCGCCTCGAGTCTGCTGTCGATCGCGACCGGCGCGGCCTACGCGCATCCCGGGGCGATGGCGGAGGCCTCGCATTCACCGGGCGTGCTGTCCGGCAACAGCGTCTCGGTACCCATCACCTTGTCGCCGAACGTGTGCGGCAACAGCGTGGACGGGGGTGCCGCGCTCAACCCCGCGATGGGCAACAACTGCGCGACCTCGACCGGCTCCGAGGGCGGCCACCACGACTACGAGCGCTACCTGAGTCCCGAGAACGCCGAGGCCTTCCGGCACTACCTGGAGGAGCGCGAGAGCGGCCGGCCCGCGCTGCCCGCGCAGCGCGGCGAGGACGAGGGCGGCTACGGGGAGCGCGGCGACGAGGCACCCCGCGCCCACACCCCCCGGCACGCGGCCCCCCGGCACGAGGAGGCCAGCCCCGGGGCTCCCCGGCACGAGGCGCCCAAGCACGCGGCGCCCCGCCCCGAGGCACCCCGGCACGAGGCCCCGCGCCATGCGGCGCCCCGCCACGACGACAGCCGCCACAAGGACGCCTACGGCGGCTCCGGCGAGGAGGACCGCGGTCCGCGGGGCGGGCAGGAGGAGTGCGACGACCACCCGCCCGCCCCCCACGCGCAGCCCCCGGCCCCGCACCCGGCTCCCCCCGCGCCCGCGCCGCACCACCCGAAGCCCAAGCCCCGGCCGAAGCCCGCCCCCAAGCCCCGGCCCGCGCCCGCCCCGGCACCGCCCGCGGCCCCGCTCCCGGCCCCCGCACCGGCTCCGGCGCCCGCCCAGGCCCCCGTTCCCGCGCCGCCGGCCCCGCCCGCCGAGGCCCCCGTTCCGCAGGAGCACACCCAGACGCTCCCGGCCCCGGTCGAGGAGCAGCCGCACACCCTCCCCGCCCCGGTCGAGGAGCAGCCGCACACCCTCCCGGCGCCCGTGCCCGCCCCGGCCCCCGAGGCACAGCCGGTCCCCGCGCCGCCCGCGCAGGAGGTCCCGGCGCCCCGGCCCCCGCACGGCAGCCAGCCCCAGTGGCCGGCCCCGGCCCCCGCCCCGGTGGTCGCCCCGCCGGCCGACCAGCCCCCGGCCGCCCCGGCCGGCGACCTCCCGGTGCACCTGCCCCCGGCGCCCGCGCCCGCTCCGGCGCCCGCGCCCGTCACCGCCCCGCCGGTGACCCTGCCCGCGCCGGCCCCGGCGCCGGCGCCCGCCCACGCGGGGCCGCAGCTGGCGGCCACCGGCGCGGGTGAGCTGGGCGCCATGGCGGCCCTCGCCTCGGCGCTCGTCCTCGGCGGCGCGATTCTCTACCGGAGGTCCGCGGCCGCCTGACCGGGAATACCGGTAATCGGAAGAAATATCGGCCGGAGAATCCACCTCGGATTCTCCGGCCGCTGCCGCGCGTCCGCCGGCCGGCGTTTCCGGAACGGCCGGGAATCGTTACGCAGGGCGAAAGCGGCGAGCCGGTCGCCGCTGACGCCTCGGTCCACGAAAAGAAGAGGATTTCGACAATGAAGCTCTCACAGGTCGCCGCCGTCGTCGTCGGGTCCGTCGCCGCTCTCGGCGCCACGGCCCCCGCCTTCGCGGCCGACGCCCCCGCGATGCCCCCCATGAGCGCGACGGGCGGAGTGACCGAGGTGCTGAACGCCGTGAACCCCGTCTCCGAGGCCCTCCCCCAGACGGCGGGCAACGCGCTGGCCGAGCAGGGCGACACCGTCGGCAAGGTGGTCGGCACCGCGCAGAGCGTCAACAAGATCCGCAACGACGTTCCCGGCACGGCCCTGGGCCTGGCGAACGGTGCGACCAAGGTCTCCCCGCTGCTCGGCGGAGTGGAGCTCAACGGCGGCAAGTGACGCCGGGGGGCCTGCCGTCAAGGCTCCCGACACGACCGTGGGCGCCACCGGCGAGGCCGGTGGCGCCCACGGTCACGGGGTGCCGACTGCGACGTACGTCAGTCGTTGACGCAGATGTTGCCGAACGCCGGGTTCAGCGCGCCGATGACGTTCACGGAGTTGCCGCAGATGTTGACCGGGATGTGAACCGGCACCTGGACCAGGTTGCCCGAGAGGACACCCGGGGAGCCCACGGCCGCGCCCTCGGCCTGGGCGTCGGCGGAAGCGGCACCGGCGGCACCGGCCACGGCGAGACCAGCGGAGGCCAGGGCCACGGCGGCCTTCTTGGCAGCAGAGTTCATGGGAAGTGCACCTTCTCGTTCGAATGTCCTGCCCCGGTACCGGGGCTCACACCGAGCGAAACGGTCCACCTTCCCCAACGACACGGCCGAGGGCCAGATCTGACCTGTTCAGCCCAATAGTCGTAACCATCCTGCCCGCCCGGGTCCGCCGCGGCCGGCCGCTAGTTGCTGATCGGGATGTCGGGGATCTGGACGTCGGGGACGCTCGGAACGGCCGGGACGGCCGGTACCGCTCCGGGCACCGCCGGGACCGCCGGGACCGAGGGCACGGTCACCGGGAGGTCGGGCAGCTTGGGGACGGTGACCGGGAGGTCCGGCAGCTTGACGTCGGGGATCTTGATCTCGGGGAGCTTCGGCAGCTCGATCGGTGGGAGCTTGATCCCCCCGACCAGGCCCGTGAGCGAGGCCAGCAGGTCCGAGAGGGTCTTCGAGAGGCCGGCCAGGAGGTCGTCGATCGGGCCGGCCGCGACCCGCTCCCGGGATTCCGCCGCCTCCTCCAGCCGTTCGATCTGCTGCTGCACGGCCGCCGCCTTCCTCTCAACGGCGGCGGGGCCCTGGCCGTCCGCGGCGCCTGCGGGGGCGGCCGCGCCGGACAGTATGACGACGGCGAGGGCCGACGGGACGAGGACGCGGAGACGGGACGCCTTGGTGGAGTGCATGAGGAATCCTTACGGGGTGGTCGCGCAAGCGGACCGGAGTAGTCCACTTACTCACCCACCGTGCGAACACCCTCCACGGGGCGCAACCGGAACCCCGGGCGCCCCCGCGCGCATGGGGCTGCGTACGGGCTTCGCGCAGGTGTCCGCAGCGGCCTCACCCGCCCCGGGGAAAACCCGGGCCCGCACGAGCCGTTCGAGTGAAGCAGCGCAACCATGCCCCGCGGCGGCCGGTTGATCAGGGCGCTCCACTAGCGGGCACTCGTGCGACAAAAGGATCAATGATGCTCAAGAAGATCATGACCGCCGCCGCGGTCTCCGCCGTTGCCGTCGGCGCCGGCGCCGCGGTTGCCTCCCCCGCCATGGCCATCGGCAACGACAACGGGGTCAACACCGTCAACGGCAACGGTTCCCAGCAGATCTACGGCAACCAGAAGACCGCCGGCGACATGAGCCCCCAGCTCTCCGTGGTCCAGGGCACCCTCAACAAGCCCTGCATCGCCCTGCCGGCGAAGGTCAACGCCCAGTCCGTGGTCGCCCTCGTGGCCAACATCGGTGTCCAGGACATCAACATCCTGTCCAACCCGCAGAACCAGCAGTGCACCGAGAACTCCACCCAGGCCAAGGGCGACGAGCCGCTCTCGCACATCCTGGACAACATCCCGGTCCTGTCCGGCAACGTCTCCTCGGGCAGCTGACCCCAGCCCCACCCTTCCTGGTCCAGGGCCGCAGCCCGCGGAGCGAAGTGACGAGGGCCCCGGCGGCGTCCAGCCGCCGGGGCCCTCGTACGCGTGGGGCCACCCGGGCTACCCCGTCCAGAAGTCCCACCACCGGGTCAGGACCAGCATCCCGATCACCCCGAGGTGCAGGGCGGGCGGCGCCCAGGCGAAGTCGGTGAAGAACCCCCGCAGCGGGGTGGGCGCGGGCAGCCGGCCGGTGCGGACGTTGTGGGCCGTGACCGCCCAGAACATCAGCAGGGTCGCCGTCCAGGCCAGGCAGCACCACAGGCACAGGGCGTTGATCTCGTAGAGCGACTGAACCATCAGCCAGGCGCAGAAGCCGGTGCCGAAGGCCGTGCCGGCGTTCAGTCCCAGCCAGAACCAGCGCCGGTGGCGGGCCCCGGCGAGCAGTCCGGCGCCGACGCAGACCACGACCCCGTAGGCGGCCAGCCCGAGCATCGGGTTGGGGAAGCCGAAGACGGCCGCCTGGGCGCTCTTCATGACGCTGCCGCAGGAGACGACGGGGTTGAGGCTGCACGCGGGCTTGAAGTCCGGGTCCTCCAGCAGGAGGAACTTGTCGAGGGTGATCACCCACGAGGCCAGCAGTCCGGCGGCCCCGGTGACCACCAGCAGCCAGGCCAGGGACCTGGGGGCGTCCGGTTCGTCCTCGGAGCGGGTACGGGGGCGCCGCCGCTGGCGGGGGACGTCCACTGTGTTCGTTGCCATGCCGGCCATAGTCCCGCGCACCACCGCAAACCCTGACGAACGCGGGCCATTCCCGGGCAAGTTGACCTGAAGGTGTGGCGGGAACCCCTGATGCTTCCCGGACGTTTTACCGAATCCCGGACGTGATGTCAGAGCCAGGGGCTACGTTGTGCTTCCGCGAAGTGACAAGCTGCGATGGCCTGGAGCCCACCTTGAGCGATCCGTACGAGACAACCGAGGCGCACCTCGAGCGACTCCTCGGCCGCGCCCTCAACTCCTTCGACCTTCCCGACGCGTTGGTCGAGCGCCTCGGTACCGCGCTCGCCCACAGCTCCTCCCTCTACACGACGCACCACAGCCCGTCGGCGGGACTGTGGCGGGAGACCCACCGGCACACCTACCTGCTCTCCGATGGCGAGACGGCCTCCTTGTGGGAGCTGGCGTACCGGATGAGGGGTGACCGCAGCAGCCGGCACGAGGTGTTCGCCGGCCGGGACGAACTCGCCCTGGCGGGGGCCCGGCTGTTCGGCGAGGCCGCGGCGGAGCCGGTCCTGTCGCCCGCTCCCGGGCCGGACGGGGCCGAGGAGGAGGCGCAGGGCTGGGGCGCGGAGGTGGCGGAGGAGGATCTGGCGCTGCTGAGCGCCCTGTTCGCCGCCCCGGATCCGCGGGAGCGGCACCGCGAGTACACGGTGGAGGACTCCGCCGACCACGCCCGCCGGGTGCTGCGGCGCGCGGAGAACACCGACCGCCCCGGGCAGGAGCTGGCGGAGCTGCTGCAGTCGGCTTACGCGCACCAGATCACCCAGGCCTTCGGCGGCCGCCACTGCCTGGCCGACGGGCGGGACGCGGGCTTCAGTCTGTACGAGCACGCGTTCGTCCTGCTGGACGGGACCGAAGTCAGCCTGTGGGAGGTCGAGCACACGGCCACGCCGGACGGCCGGCACATGTGCGAGGTCTACGGGACCGAGGCCGCCGCGCGCGGGGCGATGGAACTGCGCACGCGGGTGCGGTAGCGCCGGCCGCGCGGGGTCAGGGGGACCAAGAAGAACGGACATGCCCGCCCACAGGGCGGACATGTCCGTGAGGGTACGGCCCGGGGGCTCAGGCCTGGGCGGCCTGTTCCACGGCGCCCTCGCGCTCTGCGAGGGGGACCTGCTTGCGCGGCAGGACGAACATCACCGCGAAGATCACGACGAGCACCGCCACGACCCACCACAGCGCGCCGCGGAAGGCCTCGACGTAGGGCGCGCCGAGGATCCGGTCGTCGTCGATCGACCCGAAGAAGACCACGGAGGTCAGGGCGAGGCCGAGGGCATTGCCCATCTGGCCGGTGGTGTTGATCAGGCCGGAGGCCGACCCGGCGTGCTCGCGCGGCACCTGGGACAGGATGGTGTCGTTCAGCGGGGCGACGATCAGGCCCATGCCGATGCCCATGACGACCAGCGGGGCGGCCATCTGCCAGGAGGCGATCTCCATGCCGTAGCGCTGGGACTCCCAGATGTAGAGGAGCAGGCCCGCGGCCATGACCAGCGCACCGGCCTGGAGCACCTTGCGGCCGAAGCGGGGGACGAGCTTCTCGACGGAGAGGCCGGCGGCGACGGAGACGGCGATGGAGAAGGGGATGCCGGTGCAGCCGGCGCGCAGCGGGGTCCAGCCGAGGCCCATCTGCATGTAGAGCGTCCAGACCAGGAAGAAGATGCCGGTCGCCAGGCCGAAGGCCAGCTGGACGGTGATGCCGCCGGCGAAGCTCTTGACCTGGAAGAGGGAGAGCTCGACGAGCGGGGAGCCATCCTTCTTGATCTTGTACTTCTCGTACGCGATGAAGACGGCGAAGACGACCGGCGACGCGATCATGCAGGCGAAGCCCCACAGCGGCCAGTCGTTCTCCCGGCCCTGGGTGAGCGGGTAGATCAGCAGGACCAGGGCGAGGGTCGCGAGGACGACGCCGATCAGGTCGAGGCGCAGGGCCTTGGGGGCCTTGGACTCGGAGATGAACTTGCGGCCGAGGATCACGGCGGCGATGCCGACGGGCAGGTTGATCAGGAAGATCGTGCGCCATTCGAGGCCGAAGAGGTTCCACTCGGTGAGCAGCGCGCCGAGCAGCGGGCCGGAGACCGCGCCGAGGCCGACGATCGCGCCGAACATGCCGAAGACCTTGCCGCGCTCGTGCGGCGGGAAGGTGACGTGGATGATCGCCAGGACCTGCGGGACCATCATCGCGGCCATGCCGCCCTGGAGGAGGCGGGAGGCGACGAGCATGCCCGGGTCGGGTGCGATGCCGCAGAGCAGCGAGGCGGCGGTGAAGCCGGCGACGCCGACGAGGAAGAGGCGCTTGCGGCCGTAGATGTCACCGAGACGGCCGCCGGTGATCAGGCCGGCGGCGAAGGCGAGCGCGTAGCCCGCCGTGATCCACTGGATCGCACTGGTCGTGGCGCCGAAGTCCTGGCGCATGCTGGGTATCGCGATGTTGACGATCGTGACGTCGACCAGGTCCATGAAGGACGCGGTCATCACGATGGCCAGCGCCAGCCAGCGCAGACGGTCGGCCGGTGCGTCGGGGGTGGCGGGTTCGGCGATGGTGTCGGGTGCCGCCGCGGCGGCCGCGTTCCCCTCTTCTCGTACGGGCCCGTTCTCTCTTTCGGGCGATGCTGTGGGCGTCTCGGTGCTCATGGGGAGAAACGTAGACCGCATCTAGGCCAGGCTGTGTCCTATTTACCTGGCAATCTTGAAACATGAACGACACCCCCGCCCGGCTGCTCACCCTGCTGTCCCTGCTCCAGACCCCGCGCGAGTGGCCGGGCAGCGAGCTGGCGGAGCGGCTGGGCGTGAGCGCGCGGACGATCCGGCGGGACATCGAGCGGCTGCGGGACCTGGGGTACCCGGTGGAGGCCACGCTGGGGGCGGTCGGCGGGTACCGCCTGGTGGCGGGCGCGGCCATGCCGCCGCTGCTGCTGGACGACGAGGAGGCCGTGGCCATCGCGGTGGGGCTGCGGGCGGGGGCCGGGCACGCGATCGAGGGGGTCGAGGAGGCCTCCGTGCGGGCGCTGGCGAAGCTGGAGCAGGTGCTGCCGGCCAGGCTGCGCCGCCGGGTGGGGGCGCTGCAGTCCGCCACGGTGGCAGTGACCCGGGGCGACGGGCCGAGCGTGGATCCGCGGACGCTGACGGCGATGGCCGCGGCGGTGGCGGGGCCGGAGCGGCTGCGGTTCGCGTACCGGGCGCGGGACGGGGTGGACTCGCGGCGGCTGGTGGAGCCGTACCGGCTGGTCAGCACGGGCAGCCGGTGGTACCTGGTGGCCTTCGACCTGGAGCGGGAGGACTGGCGCACGTTCCGGGTGGACCGGGTGAGCGAGCCGTTCCCGACGGGGGCGCGCTTCAGCCCGCGGCCGCTGCCGATGGAGGCGGCCGAGTTCGTGCGGCGCGGGCTGCGGGGCGCGGAGACCTACCCGGCGGACGTGTCCTTCGCGGCGCCGCCGCAGGAGCTGCCGGGGTGGCTGCGGGAGTGGGCGGTGGCCGAGGGGCCGGGGTCGCGGGTGCGCTTCGAGAGCGGCGACGGGCCGGAGTGGCTGGCGGCGCGGATGGCGCTGACGGGGCTGGAGTTCACGGTGAGGGGGCCGGAGTTCCTGGTCCGTGCGGCCGCGGCCCTGGCGACCCGGCTGGCCGGGGCGGCATCGGCGCCGTCCGGCGGTACGGGGCCGGCCGGGCCGGCGTAAGGGGGCGCGGGAGGTGCCGTGCGCGGCGCGGCGGCAGGGGGCCGGCGGCCGGGCCGGGGCAGGGGGGAGCCCCGGCACCCGGGGGGGGATGGGTGCCGGGGCTCGTCTCGGGGGCTTCGGCCGGGCGTCAGGCCGCGGGCCTCACGCGCCTCAGGCCACGGCGTCGAAACCGGTGTCGCGGGCCATCCGCTTCAGCTCCAGCAGGGCGTGCTTCTCGATCTGGCGGATCCGCTCGCGGGTCAGCCCGTGCTGCTTGCCGACCTCCGTCAGGGTCCGCTCGCGGCCGTCCTCGATGCCGTAACGCATCTTGATGATCGACGCGGTGCGCTGGTCGAGCTTGCCGAGCAGGTCCTCCAGTTCCTCGCTGCGCAGCAGCGCGAGCACGGACTGCTCGGGGGAGATCGCGCCGGTGTCCTCCAGCAGGTCGCCGAACTGGGTGTCGCCCTCGTCGTCCACGGACATGTTGAGGCTGACCGGGTCGCGCGCCCAGTCCAGCACGTCGCCGACGCGCTTCTCGGTGGAGTCGAGCTCGGCGGCGATCTCGGCGTGCTCCGGGTCGCGGCCGTTCTCGCGGTTGAACTCGCGCTGGATGCGGCGGATCCGGCCGAGCTCCTCCACCAGGTGGACGGGGAGGCGGATGGTGCGGGACTGGTCGGCGATGGAGCGGGTGATGGCCTGGCGGATCCACCACGTGGCGTACGTGGAGAACTTGAAGCCCTTGGTGTAGTCGAACTTCTCCACCGCGCGGACCAGGCCCGCGTTGCCCTCCTGGATCAGGTCGAGGAGGGGCAGTCCGCTGCGTGGGTAGCGCCGGGCGACGGCGACGACGAGGCGGAGGTTGGACCGGATGAAGACCTCCTTGGCGCGCTCCCCCTCGGCGGCCAGGACCTCCAGCTCCTCGCGCGCGGGGGTCTCCCCGTCGCGCTCGACCTCTCCGTCGAGGATCTGCCGGGCGTAGACGCCCGCCTCGATGATCTGCGAGAGCTCCACTTCCCGGGCGGCGTCGAGCAGCGGGGTGCGCGCGATCTCGTCCAGGTACATGCCGACCAGGTCGCGGTCGACGATTTCCCCGCCCGCGGCGCGGGCGCTGCTCGTGGACTGACGACGGGCGACGGCGCGGGTTGCCATGCGGTGCTCCCTTGCGATGCGATGAACGGTCGCGGTGCGTCTTCGGACACTCTCCCGAGTGCCCGCTTCCGAGGGAAACAACGACTGGAATCGGGACAGAATTCCCACACGCCTCCCTCTTTTCCGGGATCTTGCAGTATCCTGCCCCGCCGCCGCCCTGGCCGGGCGGTTCGGGCGGGCTGCCAGAACCAGAAGAGGTGCAGGTCAGACCCGCTCCGGGCACACCCGGGCGGTCCGCGCGGTCCCGGCACCGATGAGACGGCCGTCACACGCGGCACATCGGCCCCGGCACCGCTCACGGGCTGCACTCCCACCCCCCAAGACGGCCCGCGCGGGCTTCTGGTTGCCTGCCGGTCACCCGTTCGGGCGAGGCCTGGGCATATCCCTCCGGCACACCCCGGACCCGCCCTAGCGTCGTGGAGTCGCTTGTACCGCCCGGCCGACGACGCCCACACTGGAGGAGGAGGTGCTGCACCATGACCGCTCTGGCCCACGAGCCCACCGAGGCCGCCATGCCCCACTCAGAGCTGGACGAGGCCCTGTGGTCCGCATGGCGAGCCACGGTCGAGACACTCCCCGAGGGCTTCCACGCCGAGATCATCGAGGGGTCCATCGAGGTGTCGCCCACCGGTCGCTACTCACACGCCCGGGTGGCCAACCGCCTACGCCGCGCCCTGGACACATTCCTGGACGCCGGCGAACTCGCGGCCTACCAGGACATCAACGTCGTCCATGGGCGCAAGGTCTGGATCCCCGACGTCGTCGTAGCCCCCGAGGAGGCCGAGGAGCACGTCACCGAGGACGGCATCGGCCTCAAGGCCTCGGCCGTGGAAGTCGTCGTCGAGGTCGTCTCCCCGGGATACGACGGCACCGCACGCGACCGGGTGCGCAAGCGCCGGTCGTACGCCCGCGCCGGGATCCCCGTGTACGTCATCGTCGACGACTACGACGACGGGGGAAAGATCACCGTACTCACCTCACCCAACCCCCAGCGGGCCGACTACGCCGCAATGATCCGCGTCCCCTACGGCCGGGAGGCCACCATCCCGGACGGGCCGGCCAAGGGGTTCGTCATCGGAGAGGCGATCACCGGACCCGCCCGCGACGCCTCCTAGCCGAACTGCACCGACCGCTTCGACAGCCCCATCCAGAACCCGTCCACCGGGGTGGACTGGGCCGTGAGGTCGGAGCCGGCGGCGCCGAGGGTGACGAACAGCGGGGCGAAGTGTTCCGTGCGGGGGTGGGCCAGGCGGCCCGCCGGGGACTTGGCCTCGAAGTCGAGCAGGGCGTCCACGTCGTGGGCGGCCAGGGCCTCGCGGCCCCAGGCGTCGAACTCCGCCGACCAGCCGGGCACGCCGGGGCCGGTGTGCCGCAGGGCGGCCAGGTTGTGGGTGAAGAAGCCGCTGCCGACGATCAGCACGCCTTCGTCGCGCAGCGGTGCGAGCTTGCGGCCGATGTCCATCAGGCGGGCGGGGTCCAGGGTGGGCAGGGAGATCTGGAGGACCGGTATGTCGGCCTCGGGGTACATCTCGACGAGGGGGACGTACGCGCCGTGGTCGAGGCCGCGGTCCGGGACGTCCTGGACCGGGGTGCCGGGGGCCTTCAGCAGGGCGCGGACCGAGGCGGCGAGCTCCGGGGCGCCGGGGGCGCCGTAGCGGACGCGGTAGTAGTGCTCGGGAAAGCCCCAGAAGTCGTACACGAGGGGGGCCGGCTCGGTGGCGGCGAGGGCCAGGGGGGCCTCCTCCCAGTGGGCGGAGACCATCAGGATCGCGCGCGGCCGGGGCAGGCCCGCCGACCAGGCGGCGAGCTCGGAGGGCCACAGCGGGTCGTCGGCGAGCGGGGGCGCGCCGTGGCTGAGGTAGAGCGCCGGCATGCGGGCGGGGGCGGGGGCTGTGGTCATCGGGCGCTCCTCGGGCCGTCGGGCCGGTCGTACGGCGTACGTCGTCCGCGGGGAGGGCGTACTCGGTTCACCCGAAAAGACTAACCCCGCTTCGTTCAAATTTGAACGAAGCGGGGTTCTCAGTCATTCCCGCGCACGCGCCCCCGTCAGTGGGCGATCACCGGGACGAGGAGCTCGGCGTCCTCGGAGGCCGCGCCGGAGCCGGCGGCCACCGGGCCGCCCTGGCCCGGACGGCCGGTGTTGATCAGGGTGAACGCGATGGCCGCGCTGACCGCGAGGATGCCGACGGCCCACCAGATCGCCGAGGAGTAGCCCTCGACCATGGCCTGCGCCTGGACCAGCTGCCCCACGGCACCGCCCGCCGCGGCCTGGGCGGCGTGGTCGGTCAGGTAGGCGGTGGTCGCCGAGGCGGCGATGGTGTTCAGCAGGGCGGTGCCGATCGCGCCGCCGACCTGCTGGGAGGTGTTGACCATGGCCGAGGCCACACCGGCGTCGGCCGGGTTCACCCCGTACGTGGCCAGGGACATGGCCGGCATGAACGCGGTGCCCATGCCCAGACCCAGCAGCAGCTGCGCCGGCAGGATCAGCGCCGGGTAGGAGGATCCGACCTCCAGCTGGGTCAGCAGCAGCATGCCGGTGGCGGCGAGCAGGAAGCCCGGGCCCATCAGCAGCCGCGGCGCGACCCGGGTCATGAGGCGGGCGCCGATCTGGGTGGAGCCCGTGATCATGCCCGCGATCATCGGCAGGAAGGCGAAGCCGGTCTTGACGGGCGAGAAGCCCTTCACGACCTGGAGGTAGTAGGTCAGGAAGAGGAACAGGCCGAACATCGCAATGACGGCGAGGCCGAGCGAGAGGTAGACACCGCCGCGGTTGCGCTCCAGCAGGACGCGCAGCGGCAGCAGCGGGGACTTGACCTTGGACTCGACGCCCACGAAGGCCGCGAGCAGCACGACGGAGGCGATGAACAGGCCCACGGTGACCGGGTCCGTCCAGCCGGCGGACTCGGCGCGGGTGAACCCGTAGACGAGCGAGACCAGACCGAGGGTCGAGAGGACCACGCCGGGGATGTCGAGGCGGGCGCTGTTGCGGGAGCCGGCCGGCTCGCGGATGACCATCCACGCACCCGCGGCCGCGACGACCGCGAAGGGGATGTTGACGAAGAACGTCCAGCGCCAGTTGAGGTACTCGGTCAGGAAGCCGCCGAGGATCAGGCCGACGGCGCCGCCGCCGCCCGCGATCGCGCCGTAGATGCCGAAGGCCTTGGCGCGCTCCCTGGCGTCGGTGAAGGTGACCGCCAGCAGCGACAGCGCGGCCGGGGCGAGCAGCGCGCCGAAGGCGCCCTGGAGGGCGCGGGCCCCCAGCATCATCGCCTCGCCGTTCGCGGCGCCGCCGAGGGCGGAGGCCAGGGCGAAACCGGCGAGACCGGTGATGAAGGCGTTCTTGCGGCCCCACTTGTCGGCGATGCGGCCGCCGAAGAGGAGCAGACCGCCGAAGGCCAGCGCGTAGGCGGTGATGACCCACTGGCGGTTGCCGTCGGAGATGCCGAGGTCGGTCTGCGCGGAGGGCAGGGCGATGTTCACGATGGTCGCGTCGAGCACGACCATCAGCTGCGCCAGCGCGATGAAGACCAGGGCCTTCCAGCGACTGGGATCGGCGGCGGCAGCGGCAGCCGGCGAGGCGGACGCGGCTGTTTTGGACATGGGGGTACCCACTTCACTGTGCGTTCACTGTGCGGAACGAACGAACGGAATGACTGGAAAAGAAAGGAATGAAACGAAAAGAGGCAGTTTTCGAGACTACGGAAGGAGGAGGCTCCGCGTCACATGGTTTTCCGGCTGAGGTCCTGCAACGTGAGGGCCGTACCGGGGAGTTGGGAGCGGGCCGGGGGCCGCAGCCCGTCGAGGAAGAGCTGGAGGTGGCGGTGGACGAAGCCGCCCACCATCGTGCAGTCGGTCCCGGGGAGGGGACGGGCGAGCTGGGACAGGGCGAGCATCAGATCACCGGTGCCGATGTCGGCGCGGAGCAGGCCCGCGCTCTGGCCGGCGGCGACCAGGGCGTCCACGGCGGCCCCCAACGCCTCGCGCGCGGCGAGGAGTTCGGGGTGGTCGTGGTCGAAGCCGGACGTGAGCATCGTGCACAGGGCGCCGATCCGCTCGTCGGCCGCGGCGTGCGCGAAGCGGCAGAGCGCGGCGAAGGCGTCGGGCTCCTCCGCGAGGGCGTCCTCGGCCTGGGCGGTGACCCGGTCCATCACGTAGAGCACCACGTGGTGGACGAGGTCGGCCCGGTCGGGGAAGTGCCGGTACAGGGTGGCGTTGCCGATCCCGGCCCGGCGGGCGATCTCGTCGAGGGGGGCGTCCGCGCCGAACTCCACGAACATCTCGCGGGCCGCACCGAGGATCCGCTCCCGGTTGCGCACCGCGTCGGCGCGCGGCTTGGGCACCCGGGTGGCGGCGGCCGGAGCGGTGGCGGCGGCCGGAGCGGTGACGGTGGCCGGGGCGGTGGCGGTGGCGCTCTGCATTCCGGGCCTCCCTGGGCTGGAACTCGTACGGACGGACACTCCCCGAACCGGGGACTCGCTCCCCGCTTGCGGGAGCTCTCTTGCAAACGGGGAACCAGTCCCCGGTTATTTCACTCCTCCGTGTGACCCGCATCACGCCCGAATCCTGGGCTTCCGTCCCGTTTGGCCGCTTTCGACGCGCGGGCGTGTCGCAGCGGACGGAGGGTGAGCGCACAGAGAGCAGTCCGGACCCGGCCGGCTGCCGCGCACCCGAAGGCGATCTCCATGCCGCAGACCCGCCCCCGGATACGCAGACCCTGCCGCACCGGCGCGTTCATCGGCCTCACCGCCCTGGCCCTGGGCGTCACCGCCACCGCCAGCGGGGGCATCCACGGCCGCGGGCACGCCACCTCGGGCCCCAAGGCCGCCAGTGCCGAATCCGCCCTGGCGCCCTGCCGGATCTCCGCGACCATGGGCGTCCAGATGTCGGAGGGCCTGCCGACCGCGCCCGGGTACGCCCGCTCGACGGGCGAGGTACGCGCCCTCAACCTGATGATCGATTTCCCCGACGCCAAGGGAGAGGGCTCGGCGATGGACCGGCTGGCGGAGTTCTTCCCCCAGACCTCCGACTGGTTCCGCACCAGTTCCTACGGCCGGCTGACCTACCGGGCCGAGGCCCCGATACGGAACTGGCTGCGGATGCCGATGCCCTTCGCGGCGTACGGGATCGAGCGCGGCTCCCCCTACGAGCCGGGCTACCGCCAGCTGGTCGAGCACATCGCGCGGGCCGCCGACGCCGAGGTGGACTTCAGCCGCTACGACCTGATCAACATCCTGGTCACCCCGAACGCCGGACCGTCCGCGCTGGACACCGTCCTGTCGGTCACCTTCTCCGGCAACGGGGAGGCGCCCATGGCCGACGGGGTGCCGCTCGCGAACACGTCCTTCGTCTACAGCCGGCAGGACGACGGCTCCGGCTCCTACCGGGAGACCGGCTACCGGGTGCTGCCGCACGAGAACGGGCACGTCTTCGGACTGCCCGACCTCTACACCACCGACGGCGGCGGCACGGTCGGGCACTGGGACATCATGAGCGAGGACTGGGGCGCCAACAACGACCTCCTCGGCTGGCACAAGTGGAAGCTGGGCTGGCTCGACGCGTCCCAGATCAGCTGCGCCTCCAAGCCGGGCGCCAGCGAGCACCTGCTGACCCCGCTGGCCGCGGCGGGCGGCACGAAGCTGGCCTTCGTCCCCCTCTCGGAGAGCGCCGGCTACGCCATCGAGGTGCGCACCCGGGCCGGGAACGACGAGGCCGTCTGCAAACCCGGGGTGCTGATCTACAAGGTGGACTCGGAGGTGGACACCGGGCGCGGGCCGGTGACGGTCTCGGACAGCGCGAACGGCAGCGGCGGGTGCACGCGCCGCCCCAACGTGCACGCCGAGCTGTCGGACGCGCCGTTCCGGCCGGGCGAGACCTTCACCGACGACAAGGCGCACATCAGCATCGCGGTGCTGGCGGCCCTCCCGGACGGCGGCTTCCGGGTCCGCGTCACCCGCCCCTGACCCCTTCCACACGAGGAGCGCTCCCCATGAACACCACCCCCGAAGAACGCCTGGCGGCCGCCGGGCTGAAACTCCCGCCGGTCGCCCCGCCCGTCGCCGTGTACGTGCCGGCGGTGGTGAGCGGCCACTACGTGTACACCTCCGGCCAGCTGCCCATGGTGGACGGGGCACTGCAGCGCACCGGGAAGGTGGGCGGCGAGGTCACCCCGGAGGAGGGCGCCGAACTGGCCCGGCAGTGCGCGCTGAACGCCCTCGCCGCCGTGGCCTCGGTGGCCGGGGACCTGTCCGCCGTGAAACGGGTGGTGAAGGTCGTCGGCTTCGTGGCCTCCACCCCCGACTTCACCGGCCAGCCGGGCGTGGTCAACGGCGCGAGCGAACTGCTGGGCACCGCCTTCGGCGACGCGGGCATCCACGCACGCAGCGCGGTCGGGGTGGCCGTACTGCCGCTGGACGCGCCGGTGGAGGTCGAACTCACCGTGGAACTCCACACCCCGATGGGGGTCTGAACAGACCGTCCAGGGCGTTCAGGCGGTGACGGGCAGCGCGCGCAGCGCACGGAACCTGAACGTGGTGCTCCACTCCAGCTCCCGTACGGGCACCGCCGGCCGCAGCCCCGGCAGCCGCCGCAGCAGGGTCCCGAGGGCGAGCGTGACCTGCGTACGGGCCAGCGGTGCGCCGAGGCAGTAGTGCACCCCGTGCCCGAGGGCCAGGTGGGCCTTGTCGGCCCGGCCGGGATCGAAGCGGTCCGGGTCGGGGTAGCGGGCCGGGTCCCGGTGGGCGGAGGCGATCGAGAACAGCACCGTGTCGCCCGCGGGGATCCGTACGCCGCCGATCTCGACCGGCTCGGTCGGGAAGCGGCGGATGGCGGTGTGGTTGGGGACCGCGTACCGGAAGAGCTCCTCGACGGCCTCCGGCAGCAGCTCCGGGCGCTCCAGCCCGTGCGTCAGGAGGGTGAGCAGACCGCCGCTGATCAGGTGCTGGACGTTCTCGCTTCCCGCCATGAGGATCAGGAAGGCGAGGGAGACCAGCTCGTCCTCGCCGAGCCGGTCGCCGGAGTCCCGGGCGGCGATCAGCCCCGACAGGATGTCGTCGCCGGGGGCGGCGCGCCGCGCGGCGACGAGCTCCACCAGGTACCCGTGGACGCTGCGCACCGCCCCGGCGAGCTCCTCGCCGCTGCCGGGCAGGAGCATCGACCCGATCCACCCGGCGAACCGCCCGTACTCCTCCTCCGGCACGGCCAGCAGGTCCCCGATGACCTTCAGCGGCAGCGGCCTGGCGAACTCGGCGACCACGTCGGCGGTCCCCTCGGCCTCCAGCCGCGCGACGAGCCGGTCCCCGAACGCGTCGACCGCCGCCTGGATCGCCGTGCGCATCCCCTCGACGTGCCGGGGCGTGAACCCCTGCGCCACCAGGCGGCGCAGCCTCAGGTGGTCCTCGGGGCCGATGTTCAGCAGGTTCGCGTCCAGCGCGGGAGGCAGCGAGAAGCCCTTGAACCCGCCCCGGGAGTGCCGCTTGTCCACCGAGAACCTGCCGTCGGCCAGCCCCGCGCGCACATCGGCCTCGTGCGTCACGAGCCACACCGGCGCCCCGTCGGGCAGCGCGACCCGGTGCACGGACCCCTCGGCGCGCAGCCGCGCGTACACGGCATAGGGGTCCACCGCGAACCCCTCCCCGAACGGCTGCGGCAACACGGCGGTCTCGGCGCTCGCGACGGCTTCGGTCATGTTTCTCCCCCTCGGTACGGAACGGCCCCCGCGACGATTATGCGGGCGCGGACCCCCGGCGTGATCTTGTCCGGCGAAGGCCTCCGGGCGGGCGACGGCGAGGAGTTCACGGCTGCGTACCAGGCCGCCGCGCAGGACCGGGCGGTGGAACCCTGGACGAGGAGGCCGGCCGCGGTGTCCGGGCGCGCGGCCCCGTAGGCGAGGGCGACGTACCCGCCCAGCGAGACCGCCGCCACCAGCGGACGGCGCCCGGTGGCCCGGGTGGCCTCCTCGACGGCCGCCCCGACCCCCGCGTCCGCCCCGGCGGGAAACCGGCCCACGGAGCCGCTACCTGATCCGCTACGCTGTGCCTGGACCGCCTCACGGCGGCCCGGGCCTCCACGAGGCCCCGCCTTCGTAGCTCAGGGGATAGAGCACCGCTCTCCTAAAGCGGGTGTCGCAGGTTCGAATCCTGCCGGGGGCACCAGGGAAAAGACCACCTACCGATTTTGGTAGGTGGTCTTTGACATCCACGGCTGACATCAACAGCAACGGTCAGGAACGGCCCGGGCGCCTCCTGAGCAGGCGGTCCATGTGGCTGATCGCCTCACGCTGCGTGTCCTGGACGACGTGCGTGTACACGTCCATCGCGATGCTGATCTGGCTGTGGCCGAGGATCTCCATCACCACGCGGGGAGGCACCCCCAGCAGCAGTGAGCAGTGTGGCGCATCCGTGCCGGGCGTCATGGAGACGGATGACCCGCAGGCCGTCGGCGACGGCTACACGCGTGAAGGACCGGTACACGTTGTGCGGCTCGATCGGCCGGCCGTTGCGGGTGGCGAAGACGTACCCGCCTGCGTCCCACGACTCCCCCACCGTCCGTGAGGCGGCGATCTGGCGTATGCGGTGCCAGCGGAGCAGGGCGATGCACATCGCTGGGAGCGGTACGGTCCGGCGACGACGGCCCTTGGGGTCGTCGTCGTACAGCACGCCCCTCCGGCGCTGGGTCTGCTGGCGAACGTGGAGCACGCACCCGCTTGTCGAGGAGGCATGTCGGTAAGGGAGGGATCCTGCGGGCGCTCCACATGCGTGTGGGTCGACGGCAGACGGGATGGGAGTTGGGGAGAGTGGTGGCTGAGGGAGCAGCTACAGCCAGAGGGACCAAACGCTTGCCACAGTGCCGCAGGCAATACCCGCCCCAGCAAGCCACGCAGGCCCTCGGAGTTCCGACATCGCTTGCTGAAGGATCAGCCGCTGCATCCACTCATAGGTGTACGTGGTACGCCCGACATTGAATTTAGGCGCCCGAATTGCATACATTGCTTCAGACCGGTCCGTCATACTTGGATATGCACCCTCAGGAGCTTCTATCACGACGTCGATGGCGTCGAGATCAGATACCAACCGCGCGTACTCCCTGCGAGTTGCTCGCCAACCCCAGAGCAATGCGGTGACAGGAAGAACGCCCCCAAGGACGGCAAAGATCGCCGCAACCGATTTCATGGACGCACCCTAGGCGACCGATCCAGCTAGAGCCACGGATCAGAAGACGGGCCGTGCCCTGCCCGCGCCCGTTCCGTGGGGAAGCAGCGGGGAATGACGGTCGTCAGCAGACAACGCCCACACAAACAGCCCCTGACCGTCTTGCCTGGCCAGGGGCCGTTCGCCTGCGGTGGGGTGTGGGATTTGAACCCACGGCGACTCGCGCCACGACGGTTTCCAAGACCGCCGGCGCCGCACCCTCCGCGTCGTCGCGTACGCCGAGCCTGGGGTGGCCTCTTAGGGGAAGGTGCAGTCAACTCCAAGGCTGAACAGGCGGATTACCGGCCGGTCGAAGGCAGGTCGGCGGTATCGTGCCGTCGACTGTCCACCACCACCCTTGACCGGGAGCGACTCCGCGATGTCTGGCCTGACCGACGTGCCGCGCGAACATGAACCCGAGACCCCTCACAGGTACGAATCGTGAGTGGGTGATGTCTTGCGTCACCTCGCATACGAAGACCAGCGGCTGTCCGAGGCGGACACACTCACCCATCTCCCCGAGGACTTCGTACTGACCTGGGAGGGCGTAGACGCGATCCTCTCCGCCGCCTGGAAGACCGACAGGGAAGAACTCAAATGGACCATGCATGTCCAAATAGCCAGGCAAGTCAGATACGCCAGTGGCGGTGCATACGTCTTCCACCTCAGGTACGGGTCACCTGACCGATACAAACGGTACGTACGACTTGAGAATTTTTTCACAGCGGACTCGAATTCCACCTGGGGTGACCTCGTTGAAGAGGTCATTGAATCCCTCAATGACCCAAAACAAGAGTACGGATGGACCCTGGAGCCCGCTCAACAACACGAGTACGCGAACAGCGTTATCACCTACCGGCGAAACGTCGCGACGGCGGAGCGCCGTATACGCAGGGCTCTTCTGTCGCGGTGGCTCCGGCTGGTGCCGCTTGTGATGATGCCGCTGGTTCTGGCAGTGGCCGGGTGGGGAAACCTGTGGCCGGAGGACGTGCCGGCGCTGCGCACGTTCAACATCGTGACCATCGCGGTGATGCTGGTCCTGGTGGTGGTGTTCCTAGTCGGCTTCTTCCTGCGGGTGAAGGACGAGAAACACGGTGTCAGGTCGGTGTTCCAGCTCCGCAGAGATCTGGAGATCATCCATGACCGGTGGACTCTCAACGCCGCAAAGACCCGCCCGACGACGGAGCGGCGGGACAGCTACCGGGAGCACGTACCGCGGGTGATAGATCGCTTGCGGCGGGATACACGGCTCTACCGGCGTATTCACAACTGGTTTCAGTGGGGGGTGTTCTTCGCGTCGGTGGGGACCACGGCGACTACGGCCTTCTGGGAGACCCCGCAGCCGGGTAAGACGATCCTGATCGTTTTGGGGTCGTTTCTGGCGTTCGCTACCGCCGTGACGGGCTACTTCAAATTCCGTGAGCGGGCGTACAACCTTCAGCAGACCGCAGATCAGGTAGAGCAGCATGCCACAGCCTTTGATCTGGGGATTGCGCCATACGCAGATGAGGACGCGGCGGTAAACCTGGAGAGGTTCGCGGAGAACGTAGAGATGCTTCGGATGGAGCAGCGCAAGCGGGAACAACAGTTGGAACAGCCGCATCAGGGCCAGGCCGACGTCATCTGACCGTTGCGAGAACTCTTGTGGCGCACGGGGCCTCCGGAGCCGTGTGCCCTGCTGTGCTCCCGTGTGCGCCTTCCCAGCCTGGGTGCGCGGCGAGACGCTGCGAGCGTCCGTGTGGTGAAGGGGGAAGGAGACACGAGCAAGTGACCCAGCCGAGGTGTGGGGCTCCGAAGAAGGACGGTGGTCGGTGCACAAGGCTGGCCATCGTAGGTAGCGGCCAATGCCACCTGCATCAGGGTGAGTGGACAGCGCGAGGCAAAGCAGACCGCGAGGAGGCCGAAGCCAAGGCGAAGAAGCGGGCGCTTCGGAAGAAGAAGTGGTCTTGGTGGTGATCGACCTCTGACATCCGCGGCTGACAACAACGTGAGTGGACCGTGGCGCCCGCGAGCAGCCGAGGAGAGACGATGCGTCCTGGGGTCGACCCGCATCGGGTTGCCCCCAGGCGAACTCCTAAAGCGGGTGTCGCAGGTTCGAATCCTGCCGGGGGCACAGTGACGGGAGGCCCTCAGCCGGGATCGGCTGGGGGCCTTCGTCGTGGCCGGGGGGCGGGCGGCGTCAGGCGACCAGGTCCGCGTAGAGGATCACGTTGTTGGTGCGGTGGCCGTTCTCGATGTCGCCGCCGCAGGTCAGGAGGCGGAGCTCCGGGCGGGCGGTGTCCGCGTAGACCTTCTGGGTGGGGAAGTCCTTCTTGTTGACGTCCTCGATCTCGCGGATCTTGAACCTCGCCGTGCTGCCGTCCTCGCGCGGGACCTCCACCAGGTCGCCGAGTCCGATCTTCGCGACGTCCTTCATCAGGGCCGGGCCGTGCTTCGTGTCGAAGTGGGCCACGAGGACCGAGACGCCCTTTTCGCCCGGGGTCGCGCCCTGGGTCCACCAGCCGGGGGTGTCCGCCTCCGTGTCGGGGTCGGGGACGTTCAGCTCGCCGGTGGCGGGGTCGGTCTTGAGGGCGAGCATCCGGTGGGCGTCCACCCCCGCCGCCTCGATCCTCAGGCCCGTGGGCCGGGAGCGCTCCAGGGCGGGGGCCGGGGACGGGGCCGGGGCGGCGCCGGTGGGGGTGATCTTCGGGGCCGGCGGGAGCCTCGTCGCCGAGGCGGTGCCGCAGGCCGTGAGGGCGAGGGCGGCGGCCGTGAGGGTCAGGGCGGTGGCGGCCAGGGTGCGCGGGATCGGGGCGGGGGTGCGGTTGGGGGTGCGGGTGGGCGTGGGGGGCGTGGGCGTGGGGGGCATGGGGGGACGCTATGCGGGGCGTGTACGGGGGGTGCGTCGGTGAGGTAACAGCTGCCCGGAGGGTCGGGCGCGGAGTCGTAAAGAGCCCTCCCGGGGAGGGGAGGGCTGACGTCAGCTGAGGCCCCTGCTGCGTTCGCCGATGCGGTCGCCCTGGGGGGTGCCGGACCGCTTGAGGGCGGCCTTGGTGTGTGCCCCGCCCTTCACCTTGGTGCGGAGGGGGCCTTCGAAACCGTGCTCGGGGCCGTGGCCCTGCGCGCGCCGCGTCTGGAGCTGGAGCTGCTCGACCGCCTTGGCGACCGCGGCCTGCACTTCCTGCTTCTGCTCTTTGCTCATCCCGTCGTCAACTCCTTCGGGAAGCGAAGCGACCAATCGGATTAATGGGATGGTATGCGGATGTGTGGCGTCGTGCACCCGGGCCGTTCGTCACGGGCGGCCCGCCGTCCCCCGGACGGTGCGCAGCAGCTCCTCCGGGCAGGGCGTCCCCCGCGGGAGCTGGTACTTCGCCGCGATCCGGTACTCCCCGGGCGCCGGGGCCAGCAGCTCCGTCCACGCGTCGCCCATGCCGTCGGGGGCGGCCTTGAACAGGCACCCGGCGGTGTTGGCGTACTCCTTCGGTGCCCCTGCCCCCGCCGCGCCCCGCGCCTTCGACGCCGGGGTCTCCTGCGGCGGCTCCACGGCCTTGCCCGCGGCGTCCACCAGGCCCAGCCACGGCGAGTGCGGGATCCGCACCAGCACCCGGCCCGGCGCCGAGACGTCCACGACCAGCTGGTCCGCTCCCGCCCGGACCACCCGTGCCGGCCCGCTCACCAGGCTCGTCGGATCCTCCACCTGGAACAGCCGCCAGTTCTCGTCGCCCCAGATCTGCCGCAGGTACGGCAGCCCCCCGCGCAGCAGCTCCGCCTCCGCCTCCCCGCCCGAGTCGGGCTTGTCGGCGGGCAGCACCACGTAGTGCACGGCCCAGCGCTCCAGCCAGCCCCGGTAGCTCTCGGCGGTGAGGGTGTCGTCGTAGAAGAGCGGGTTGCGCTCCAGGTCGGCCTGGCGGTTCCAGCCGCGCGCGAGGTTCACGTACGCCGGGAAGGCCGAGGACTCGCGGTGGCTGCTGGCCGGGACCACCTCCACCCGGCCCCGGTCGGCGCCGGCCTTCTGCAGCTGGTC
The DNA here is from genome assembly GCF_003634815.1 of Streptomyces sp. 3211.6. Lineage (NCBI taxonomy): Bacteria > Bacillati > Actinomycetota > Actinomycetes > Kitasatosporales > Streptomycetaceae > Streptomyces > Streptomyces sp. 3211.6. Next base: position 3,531,839 of record NZ_RBXC01000001.1, read on the forward strand.
GACCAGCGGGGCCAGCTCGCGGTTCCAGGCGGCCACCGGGGTGGTGCGGACGATGTCGGTGATGCTGTTGGTGGTGATCCAGGCGTTGAGGCCGACGAACGCCAGCAGTACGGCGTACCGGCGCCGGGTGCGGGGGGCCTCGTAGGGCAGGGCCGCGAGCAGGACCGCCCCGCCGAAGAGCATGACCAGGCGGGTGGCGTTCGAGCCGATCTGGGAGTCGATCACCCAGGTCAGGAACACCCCGAGGGCGTACACCGCCGCGGCGATCCGTACCGTCTTCCACCGCTTGGGCACGAGGAAGGCGATGGCCAGCCCGAAGACGAACGGCAGCCAGGCCGAGCCGATCTTCATCGGCTGGGTCCCGGAGAACGGGAACAGCCAGGCCGACAGCCCGACCACCGCCGCCGGGGCCAGCCCCAGGGCGTACGCGCCCGGGCGCCGCCGGCTCAGGAACAGCGCGGCCGCGACCACCCCGAGGAACAGCCCCGCGACCGGACTCGCGGCGGTCGCCAGCCCGGCCAGCGGCGCGGCGACGGCGGCCTTGGCCCAGCGCCGCCGGGCCCACTTGCGGGGCCAGCAGAAGACGGCGGCGACGGCCCCCAGCGCGAACAGGGTCCCGAGCCCGAAGGTGACGCGGCCCGAGAGGGCGTTGCAGAACAGTCCGTAGACCCCGGCCAGGGCCGGCCACAGCGGGCGCCGGACGGCACCCCGGCAGCGGGTCAGGACCAGGGCGAGCAGGGCCGCCGAGCAGGTCCCGGCGATCATCATCGTGGTGCGGACCCCGAGCACGTGCATGACGTACGGGGACACCACGCTGTACGAGACCGGGTGCATACCGCCGTACCAGGCGAGGTTGTACGCCGTGTCCGGGTGCCGGCCGACGAACTCCGCCCACGCGTCCTGCGCGGCCAGGTCCCCGCCGCTGTTGGCGAAGCAGAAGAACCAGACGACGTGCAGGACGGCCGCCACGGCGGCGGCCACCGGCACCGGGTGGCGGTGCGCCCAGCCCAGGACGCCGCCCGCCGGATCCGCGGCGGGCGGTTGCCGTCTCTGGCCGGGTACCCGGCCTCCGGGCTTGTGCTGCTCAGCTGTGGTCACGACCGATGCTCTCTTCCCGACACCGGCACGGCACGTTCGTTCGTCCCGTCCCGGCTCCCTGGACGCGCCACGGCGCCCCGGGGTTGCCCGGGGCGCCGTGCCGCGCCCGCCGACCCGTATCAGCCGATACGGGTCAGCTTGCTGGCGATGCCCGGCGAGGTCAGCTCCGACTGGAGCGCCACCGGCACCTTCACCTGACTGGCCCCGTCGCCGACGGTCAGCACGCCGACCGCCGTGCCGGCCTTCGCCGTCTCGGGGATCTTGGTACCGCCGTCGCCGAGCTTGATGTCGACGGTCAGCGAGGACCAGCCGACCGCCTGCACGTCGGCGGTGGCGACGACCTTGGTCCGGCCGCCCACGCCGTCGTCCACGTACCCGACGACATCGCCCTTCTTCACGACGGGCGCGCCCTCCAGGGACTTCTGGGTGGCGACGAGGAGGTTCTTGCTCGCCGCGATGACCGTGTCGATGATCGGCGGCTTGTGCTGCCCGAGGACCGCGCCGACGATCAGCTGGTTGGTCTCGCCGACCTTCTTGTAGGCGGCGAAGAGGAGGTTTCCGCCGGCCTTGGTGGTCGTACCGGTCTTGATGCCGAGGGAGTCGTTGTACGGCACCAGGCGGTTCCAGTTCGGCCAGTTCTTGCCGGTCTGGTCGGTCCAGGAGGGCTTGCGGGTGATGTCCACCAGCGCGTCCAGCTCGACGATCTTCAGCCCGAGCTTGACCTGGTCCTCGGCGGTGCTGACGGTGGTCGCGTCCAGGCCCGAGGGGTCGGTGTAGGTCGTGTTCGTCATGCCGAGCTGCTTGGCGGTGTCGTTCATCTTCTTGACGAACGCCTCCTGGGAGCCGGAGTCCCAGCGGGCCAGCAGCCGCGCGATGTTGTTGGCCGACGGGATCATGAGGGCGGCGATCGCGTCGTACTCGGAGATCTTGTCGCCCTCCTTGACCGTGTTGAGGGTGGACTCGTTGTCCGACTTGTCCTTCTGGCCCTCGGTCTCGGCGGTCTTGTCGACGTCGATCATCGCGCCCTTCTCACCCTTCTTGAAGGGGTGGTCGCGCATGATGATGTATGCCGTCATCGACTTGGTGACACTGGCGATCGGCACGGGCTTCTGCTCGCCGGACGAGCCGATCGTGCCGAGGCCGGCGGCGGCCATGGAGGCCTGGCCCTCGGTGGGCCAGGGCAGGTCGGGCGCCCCGCCGGGGAAGGTGTACTGGGACTTCGCCGTCAGGACGAGCTTCGGCGCGGGCAGCGGGCGCACCAGCTGCACGACGGCCAGGATGACGGCCAGCAGCACCACGATCGGCGCGTAGATCTTGACCCTCCGCACCACCGTCCGCATCGGGCTGGGCGGCGGGGGCGGGTTGTTGGTGAGGTCCGCCAGCATGTCGAGCGGCGGCCTGGGCGGCAGCGGCTGCTGCGTGGTGCGCTCGCTGGGGTCCAGCCGCCGCGCCGTGGGGGCGGGGGCGGGCTTCGGGGCGGCGGGCTTCGGCCCTTCGTCGCCCAGCGGCACGAACGTGCTGACCCGCGCCTCGGGTGCGGGGGCCGGGCCGGCCTTCGGCGCGGGCGCGCCGGGCTTCCCGGGCGCGTCCTTGCCGGCGCCGGCCGGGGCGGAACCCGGCTTGACGGCACGGAAGACGGCGGTCCGCTCGGAGTCCTCGGCGGGCTTCCCCGACCCGGACGAAGCCGCGTCGGCGGAGCCGTCGGCCGGGGCGGAGCCGGGCTTGACCTTGCCGAAGACGGCCGTGCGCTCGTCGGACGCGGCCGGCCCGCCGGACTTTCCGGACTCGCCGGGCTTTCCGGCCCCGGCAGCCCCACCGGGCGCTGCCGCGGCCGCCTTGCCGGCGTCGTCCGCCGGGGCGGAACCCGGCTTGGCCTTGCCGAAGACGGCCGTGCGCTCGTCGGACGCGGAGGGCCCGGCCGCACGCGGGTCCTGCCCTGCGGGCTTGCCGGGCCCGGCCGGAGCCGCCTTGCGGGCGGGGTCCGCCGGGCGGGTGCCCGGCTTGACCGTACGGAAGACGGCCGTGCGCTCCGACGGCTCGGCCGGGGCCTTCTTCTCCGCAGGCGCCGAAGCCGCGGCGTCCGCCACGTCCTCCCGGTCCGTCGCGTCCTTCGGGCCGGCGGCGTCCGAACCCGGCTTCACGGCACGGAAGACGGCCGTCCGCTCGGAGTCCTCGGACGGCGCGGCGGCACGCGGGTCCCGCGCGGCGGACTTGGCGGGCTTGACGGCGCGGAAGACGGCCGTGCGCTCGTCGGACGGGGCCGCGGACCCGGCGGAACCCCGCCCGGAAGCGGCCTCAGAGCCCTTGGAGGAGTCCGCCGCGGCCGAACCCGGCTTCACGGCGCGGAAGACGGCCGTGCGCTCGTCGGACGGGGCCGCGGACCCGGCGGAACCCCGCTCGGAACCGGCCTCAGACTCCTTGGAGGAGTCCGCCGGGGCCGAACCCGGCTTGACCGTACGGAAGACGGCCGTGCGCTCGGAGGGTTCGGCGGCACGCGGGTCCCGCGCGGCGGCGCCGGCCGCCGCGGAACCCGGCTTCGCGGTACGCGGGTCGGCGGAGCCGGAGCGGGCGTCCGCGTCCTGGGGGGCGGGGTCCGAGGTCACCACGCCGAAGGCGGTGGTCCGCAGAGCGCCGGAACCGGAACCCGGCTTGGCGGACGCCGCACGGTCCGCGTCCTCGTCCTTCGCGGAGTCGGCCGCAGCAGACGCCGACTTGCCGGCGCGGAAGGCGGCCGTGCGCCCGGAGTCGGCCGGCGCCCCGTCGGAATCCGGCTCGGCGGAGGGCTTCGCGGCGTCGGCGGAAGCGGGCCGGTCCGCCGCCGGGGCCTTGTCGGCGCGGCCGGAAGCGGAGTCGCGGCCGGGGGCCTGCTCGGGCCGGGTGTCCTCAGGGGCGGGGTCCGAGGCCGCCACCCCGAACGCGGTGGTGCGCGAGCCCGCGCCGGACTTCCCGGCACCGGCCGAACCGGAACCGGAATCCGACGTGCCGGACGCCGGACGGTCCGCGTCTTCGTCCCGCCCTGAGTCCGCCGGAGCGGAACCGGGCCTGACGGTGCGGAAGACGGCGGTCCGCTCGGAGGCGGGCGCGGCGGTCCCGGTCGGCTTCCCTCCGTCACCCTCAGAGGCGGATGCGCCGTCCGCCGGGCCGGCGGTGGCTGCGGCGTCCTTGCCGGAGTCCCCGGAAGCGGAACCCTGCCGGGGCTCCCCGGACTTCGCCGGGGACTCCTCACGTTCCACCCGTCCGGGGGACCTCTCGGCACCCTCCGCGCCATCAAGGTCGCGAGCGCCCGCGCCGGTGCCGGCGCCCGGACCGCCGTAGGAGTCCAGGCCGTCGTCGGTAGCCGGGCCGTCGTCGGTAGCCGGGCCGTCGTCGGAAGCCGGGCCGTCGTCGGTAGCCGGGCCGTCGTCGGTAGCCGGGCCGTCGTCGGAGTCCGGGTCCGCGCCCGGCGCCTGCTCGGAGGCCGCGTCCGGGCCCCGGCCCGCCGCCCGGTCCGCAACCGCCCGGGCCGCCACGGCGTCCTTCACCGGAACGCGGGGCTGGAACACCGAGACCCTCGGGTCCTGCTCCCCGGCCCCGGAGGACTTCGCCGCCCCCGACGCTCCTTCACTTACCGACTTGTCGGGGGACTCGCCCGCCACCGTTCCTCCTCGATCGCCGTCCGGTCACTGTCCGAACCGTCTAACAGTGTCCCGTCTCGGGGGCCTCGCCCACGTGCTAGACGAGAACGACATAGCTACTGGTTCCCCCACAAAGCGATCAGGCGCTCTCGACAGATGAATGTGAGAGGCGTCACCCTGTCACTCATCCACGCGGGGAGGCATGGATGGGCAGGAGCCGCAGAACAATTCCAGAGGAGCTTCTGCTGCTCGCCCTGGACCCGGCCACGGGTACCACGGCGCAGCCGCAGTCGCTCGACCTCGGCCTGGCCGGGGCACAGCTAGTGGAGCTGGCTCTGGCAGGACGGATAGCCCCTGACGGGGATCGTATCGCCGTGGTGATGCCACGGCCGACAGGAGATCCGACTCTGGACTCCGCACTGGAACTGCTGCGCAGGCGCGGCAGCCCGGTACGGGCCGTCCACTGGATCGGCGGACCCCGGCTGGGGCTCCGCCAGATTTACCTCGCCCACCTGGAGCGCTGCGGCATGGTGCATGCCGTCGCGGGACAGATGTGCGGGGTGCTGCCGACGACTCGCTACCAGGCGACGGACACGGCCATCAGCCGGGAGATCCGTGCCCGGCTCGACAGTGCGATCCGCACCGGCGTACCGCCGGACCCGCGGACCGCGGCGCTCGCCGCACTGGCCCACGCGGTCGGACTCGGCAAGCACCTGTACCCCGGCAACGAGGGTCGGTCGTCCAGGTCCCGGCTGCGGGACCTGATCCGGCACGACCCGATGGGCGGTCTCGTGGCGCACGCCGTCATGGACGTCCAGAACGGCGTGGCCGCACAGCCGCGCCGCGACCGCGCCCCGGCACCGCAGCCGGCCGCCCGGGCCACGGCGGGCGGCGTGCCGCTCCAGCCGCGCCGGACGGGTGCGATGGCCCGCGCGGCCGCGCACTGAGCGCACGGCAGGCACGGCAGGCACGGCAGGCACGGCAGGCACGGCACAGCAAGTACCGCACGCACGTCCGGTACCACCGCACGACCCGCGACACCCCTAGCTCCACCAGCGGGAAAACGATCCAACTCCGCAACCGGTCATCCCCCAGAGGCCCGGTACGGGAGCCCCCGGCACGCGGGGTGGCGGGACCGACGCATCGGCCCCCGCCACCCCGCGCGTCTGTTTTTCCGCGCCGTTCCCCAGCGGCGCCGCACCCTTCGGTGGCAGTCTGCTGAACATCAGACACGTAGAGAGACAGCTACCGAAGAAGGCGGAGGTGCCGATCCCGTGGCGTCCAATGTCAATCCCACCGTCCGACGCCGCCGACTGGGCATGGAGTTGCGCAAGCTCCGCGAGGACAAGGGCATGACGGCCGAACAGGTCGCCGAACGCCTCCTCGTCTCCCAGTCGAAGATCAGCCGGCTGGAGAACGGCCGCCGTTCCATCAGCCAGCGCGACGTCCGCGACCTGTGCGAGGTGTACGAGGTGGAGGACCCCCGGCTGGTGGACTCGCTCATGCAGATGGCCAAGGACTCCCGCCAGCAGGGCTGGTGGCACGCCTTCGGCGACATCCCGTACAGCGTCTACATCGGCCTGGAGACCGACGCGGCCAGCCTGCGCACGTACGAGCCCCAGATGGTCCCGGGCCTGCTCCAGACCCCCGAGTACGCCCAGGCCCTGATCCGCGGCGCGCTGCCGGAGACGGCGCCCGCCGACGTGGAGAAGCGCGTCCAGGTCCGGATGCACCGCCAGAAGCGGCTGTCCGAGACGGACAACAACAACGCGGAAGTCGGGCCGCTGCGGCTGTGGGCGGTGATCGACGAGGCGGTGCTGCGCCGGCACGTGGGCGATCCCCAGTTGATGATCCGGCAGCTGCAGTTCCTGATAGAGCAGTCGCACCAGCCGTACATCACCGTGCAGGTGATGCCGTTCACGATGGGCGCCCATCCCGGGGTGAACGGCCAGTACGCGATTCTGGAATTCCCGGACGCCTCGGACTCGACGGTGGTCTACATCGAGGGCGTCACGAGCGATTTGTACCTGGAGAAGGCGAACGACGTCCAGAAATACAGCGTGATGTACGAACACCTGAGGGCCCAGGCCCTCAATGTGGAACAGACCCGGCAGTTCATCTCCGAGGTGATCGACCACTACGCGGCCCTGGACAAGTAGGGAGGTGGCAGGGGGTCCGGCACGGTACACCGTCGGTCCCCGGCCGGAAAAGGCCTGACTGGAATATGCCACCCGGTCGAGTGAATGCCTGCTTCGCCCATCGGGAAGTGCCGGTAGCGTCGATCACGTCGGCCCGGGGAATGGAGCCGGCGCACAGCCGGGAACTCCCGGAACCACTCTCTGAACCGGAGAAGAACCATGGGCATTCGTCAGGGCGGCACCGAAAACTGGACCAAGTCTTCCTACTCCGGCGGAAACGGCGCCTGCGTCGAGGTCAAGTCCCCCGTCACCGAGGCGATCGCGGTCCGCGACTCCAAGGTGCAGGACGGCCCGTCGATCACCTTCGCCCCCGGCTCCTGGACCTCCTTCGTGACCGGCGTCGTCGAGGACCGGCTCGTCTGAGCACCTCGGCCCGCACCCCTGACTGGAGCCCTCTCGACCGGTCCGCCGTCCTGGCCGAGGGGGCTCGGCCATGTCCGCGCACGGACGTGCGGCCGGCCCCCTCCCCGACCGGCGGTCAGCGCAGCTGGTCCACGTACCGGTCGGTCCCCGGCACCGTCGGGACGAACGGCGCCACCAGCTCCACCCGCCCCAGCCCCGACTCCGCGACCTCCGCGTCCAGCCCCTGGAAGCGGTCCCAGCAGCCGCGCGGGTCGGCCTCCAGGAACCACAGCAGGGTGAGGCGGCTGTCGACCCCCTCGACCTGCTTGACGTAGGTCATCCGGTCCCCCGGCAGCGGCGTCGGCCGGAAGACGGTGACCATCGCCGCCGGTGAGCCGTGCAGCCGGCGCGGCAGCGCCCGGGAGCGCAGCCACTCCAGCAGCTCGGCGCGCCGCCCGGGGCCCTCGGCGTCGACGACCTGGAGGACCAGCCCGGAGTACGGGTGGTCCAGGGCGTGGTAGTCGCGGGGGCCGGCGGCCCCGTCGCGGTAGACGGTGGCCTCGTGGTCCTGGAAGGCCGTGAAGACGTGCGTACGGTCCTGGTAGACGCGGCCGTCGCGGTTGAGGCGCTTGTTGATGCCGACGGTCCACTTCATGTGCTCGTCGTAGCGGCCCTCGGTCACCCAGTACGTCGACAGGTAGCAGCCGGCCGTCACCGGCTGGGCCACCGCCGACTTCTCCGGGTAGCGCAGCTCCTGGAGTTCGCGGGTGGCCACCCAGCGGCGGCCCGCGTACATCCAGGGCATGGCCATCGCGCCCGCGTAGTAGTGGTCGTCCTCGTACCAGCGGTTGTACGCGTACTCGTGGCCCGGGTGGGGTTCGACCATGGTGATCAGCGCGTGGCCGGGGCGGACCCCGTACGGGCCGACGGCCGCGAGTCGGGCGTAGTCCTCGGCCCGGGTGTCCTGCGGCCCCCGCTCCTGCTCTTGTCTGCTCGTCATGGCACCGGTGTAGCTGATGTCCCGTCAGTTCGCGAGAGGGCGGGTGCCGTTCAGCCCTCGAAATGGTAGGTGCCGTCTGCATCTTTCCTGGCTAGGCTCACGATCACCCGCCACCCGAAGGAGCCCCCATGCCCCCCGCCGGTCCCGCTCCCCTGCCCGCCTTCGCCTCCCGTGCCCGCGCCGTGGGCGGCTCCCCCGTACGGGAGATCCTGGCGCTCACCGAACGCCCCGGGGTGATCTCCTTCGCCGGCGGGCTGCCCGCCCCCGAGCTCTTCGACACGGCCGGGCTCCGCGCCGCCTACGACAGTGCCCTCGCCGGGGCCGCCTCCGCCTCCCGCGCCCTGCAGTACTCCACCACCGAGGGCGCCCCCGAACTGCGCGCGGCCGTCGCCGCCCGGGCGGGCGCGCGCGGGCTGCCGACGACGGCGGACGACATCCTGATCACCACCGGCTCCCAGCAGGCCCTGACCCTGATCACCGCCACCCTCGTGGAACCCGGCGACACCGTCCTCGTGGAGAACCCCACCTACCTCGCGGCCCTCCAGTGCTTCGGGATGGCCGGGGCCCGTGTCATACCCGTGCCCTGCGACGAGGAGGGCCTGCTCCCCGACGCCCTCGCCGAGATCACCGCCCACGAGCGCCCCAAGCTGCTCTACTCCGTCCCCACCTTCCAGAACCCCACCGGGCGCACCCTGCCCGGGGAGCGCCGCGCGGAGGTGGCGCGGACCGCGGCCCGCGCCGGGCTGTGGCTGGTGGAGGACGACCCGTACGGGGACCTGCGCTACGAGGGCGCCCACGAGCCCTGGCTCGCCGCCCACCCGGGCGCCGAGGACCGCACCGCCCTGATCGGCAGCTTCTCCAAGGTCATGGCCCCCGGGATGCGCCTGGGCTGGCTGCGCGCCCCGGCCGGCCTGCGGCGGGCGGCGGTGGTCGCGAAGCAGGCGGCCGACCTGCACACCTCGACGGTGGACCAGCTGGCGGCCGCCCACTACCTGGCCGCGCACGACCTCGACGCCCACGTCGCCCGCGTCCGCCGGGCCTACCGCACCCGCCGCGACGCCCTCCTGGCGGGCCTCGGCGCGGCCCTCCCCCCGGGCTCGGAGTGGAACCGCCCCCGGGGCGGCATGTTCGTCTGGGCCCGCCTCCCCGAGGGCCACGACGCGACGGCCCTCCTGAAGTCGGCCGTCGCCCACGACGTGGCGTACGTCCCCGGCGCCCCCTTCTTCACCGGCACCCCGGACCCGCGCACGCTGCGGCTGTCCTTCACGACGCACACCCCGGAGGAGATCGCGGTCGGCCTGGACCGCCTGGGCTCGGCGGTGGACTCCTACTCCCCGGCGTCCTCGTAGCGGGGCAGCCCGTCCGTGGAGATCGTCCACTGGGCGATGGTCACGTCCTCGCCGTAGAGGAAGTCCCGGCGGGTCGCGTAGCGGGGCCCGCCGGGGGTCCGGTGGATGTCGGACATGACGGCCCCCGTGCCGGTGCGGGGGTCGAACACGGCATAGACGGGGATGCCGAGGAGCGGGTAGTCCCGCATCTTGCCGACCCAGTCGTTGTCGGGGTTGGACCGGGAGACGACCTCGATGACGGCGAGGAGGGTGCGGGGGTCGAAGGGGCCCTCACCCTCCATGTCCGCGAGCGCCACGACCACGACGTCCGGATGCCGCATGACGCCCTCGGGCGCGTCCTCGACGTCCGGGGTGCCCGTGTGCGCCAGGAGGTCATCGGGCATGACCTTCTCCATACGGCGGCTGATGAGGGCGGCCGTCAGCTCGTGGGGACGGCCCGGGGACATCATGTCGTGGACGATTCCTTCCCGCGTGATCTCGAATTTGCCGGGAGCGGTGTCGTCCAGGGACTCCAGGGCCTCGCGCATGGCCTTGTACTGCGCCGGTTCCCGGCGGGCTGTGTCCGGGGCGATGGTCATGGCGGTGGCTCCTCGTCTGTGCCCAGGGGGCCGAGTCATCACCTTCATGCTAGGCAGCCTTGCCGCTGTGGGAGCGGCAGTCGCCGCAGGGGCCGGGTGCCGGGGCGCGGAAGGCGCGCTCGCAGCCGTCGCAGGTCTGCCAGGGGTGGATGGCGCGGTCCCCGGGCAGCGGGACGGTGGACAGGGGCGGGTGCCGGGGCGCGGGCAGCGGGACGGGGTAGGCGGCCTTCAGGCGGTAGGCGAGGAGGCCCGCCGGGTTGCGGAGGTCGTCCGGGACGTCGGCCGTCAGGGTGCGGCGCACGGCCTCGGGCGGGGCCGTCTCCAGCCAGCGCACCACGTCGGGGACGAGGCGTTCGACGTCCTTCTCGGAGAGGAGGAGACGGGGGTCACGGGCCCGCAGGCCTGCCAGGAGGTGGGCGGCTTCGCGGTGCAGGAGGCTCGGGAAACCCGCCGGGTGCGGGCGCTCGGGCGGGGACTGGTCGCCCTGTTCCCCGGCCGGAGCGGAACCGGTGGCGGGGTCCCGGCGCTGCCGGGGCTGCTCCGCGCCCGGGGCGGGCGCGGGCGGCTCGGGCTCCGGGGCGGGTGTGGGGTCCGGGGCGGGTGTGGGGTCCGGGCCGGGTGTGGGGTCCGAGCCGGGGCCGGGGTCTGGGCCGGGGCCGGGGTCCGAGCCGGGGCCGGGGTCCGAGCCGGGGCCGGGGTCCGGGCCGGGGTCGGGGGCCGGGTCCGGGCCGGGGTCGGGGGCCGGGTCCGGGTCGGGGGCGGGGGCTGCGGGGCGGCCCGGTGGGTGTGGTGGCTGCGGGGGGACGGGGAACGGCGGGACGTTGTAGGCGACCGTGCGGGTGACGACCTGGCCGGCGGGGAGGCGGATGCGGCTGCGGCACAGGTAGCCGGCCTGTTCCAGTTCCCTCAGGGCGCGCCCGAGGCGGTACTCGCTCTCGGGGTAGCGGTCGGCGAGGGCGCGGATGCCGACCGGGGTGCCCTCGGGGAGCGACTGGATGTGCACCGCCACGCCGATCGCGAGCAGCGACAGGGTCGCGTGCTGGGCGAGCTCGTTGGCAACGACCGTGAAGTCGCGCGTAAGGGCGACTTTCGCGTGCGTGACGCCGGAGAAGCCACCGGATCGGGCGGTTCGGGCCGGAACACGGCGCGGCGCGGGCAGGCCCGCGTTAGGCTGCTGGAAGACCATTGGGAAGGCGCTTACTTCCTCGTGGATCAGGCCCTCGGCCGGGATTCGCAGTCCCGCCGGGGGCCGTCTCATGTCTGGGGTTGTCGGCGCGAGCATATGCCCGGCAACCACCTCCAAATCCAGCCGAGTTGGCATAGTTCACCCGTCCGAGCGACCAGGTCCGCGCGGGGAGGCTGGTGGGGTTGGTCTGGTTCTTTCCCCCGGTTCTTTGGTCTTTTGACGTGCGGGGCGACCGTCCGGCGGGCCGCCGTGGCGTAGGTTTTCGCGACCCGGTTCGAACGCATGGGCTAGGCGTAGAGGGCCTCTATTTCGGCCGCGTAGCGGTCCGCCACGGCCGCGCGGCGGAGTTTGAGGGTGGGGGTCAAGGTGCCCGCCTCGACCGAGAGTTCCTCGGTCAGGACGTGGAAGGCGCGGATGCGGGCCGGGCGGGAGACGGTGGCGTTGGCGGCGGTCACGGCCCGTTCGAGGTGGGCGCGCAGCGCCGGGTGGGCGGTCGGGGCGGGGCCGAGGTCCAGGGATTCGCGGGCCGCCCAGGCGGCGAGCTCCCCGGAGTCCAGGGCCAGCAGGGCCACCGGGTGCGGGCGCCGGTCGCCGATCAGCACCGCCCGGGCGACGAGCGGGGAGGCCTGCTGGACGGCGAACTCCACCTCCGTCGGGGTGATGTTCTTGCCGGCCGAGGTGATGATCAGCTCCTTCTTGCGGCCGGTGATGGTGAGGAAGCCGTCGGCGTCGAGGGCGCCCAGGTCCCCGGTGTGCAGCCAGCCGTCCGCGTCCAGGGCCTGCGCCGTCGCGGCGGGGTTCGCGTGGTAGCCGGGGAAGACCATCGGGCCCCGGGCCAGCACCTCCCCGTCCCCGGCGATGCGCACCTCGCAGCCCGCCAGGGGCCGCCCCACCGTGCCGGGGCGGGCGGCGCCGGGGTGGTTGAGGCTGATCGCCCCGCCGGACTCGGTCATCCCGTAGCCCTCGAACACCCGGATCCCGCAGGCCCGCAGGAAGTCCAGGGTGGCCGGGGCGATCGGGGCCCCGCCGGTCAGGGCCCAGCGGAGACGACCGCCGAAGGCCTGCCTGACCGGGGCGTAGAGGGAACGTTCCGCCTCCTCGTACGCCGGGCCGTCCCCGGGAGGGAGGCGGTCCTCGGCCGCGAGCAACCCCAGCCGTACGGCCTCCTCGAACCGCTCCCGGCCGCCCTCGCTCCCCTCGGCCAGCGCCAGCACCACCGCGTGGACCTTCTCGAACAGCCGCGGCACCGACGGCAGGTGCGTGGGCCGGGCCTGCGCCAGTTCGGCGAGCACGTCCTCCACCCGGCCCCCGAAGTAGCACAGCTCCCCGCCCTGCAGCAGGGTGGTGAACTGGATGAGCTGCGCCAGCAGATGGGCCAGCGGCAGGTACAGGTACGTGGAGTCGCCGGGGCCGCCCTCGACCAGCGGGAGGGTGGCGTCCTGGACGGCCCCGAGGTTGCCGTGGGTGAGCCGGCAGCCCTTCGGCAGGCCGGTGGTGCCCGAGGTGTAGACGATGGCGGCGTCGTCCCCGGGGGCCACGGAGGCGGCCCGCGCGGCGAGTTCGGCCTCCGGCGCCAGGGGCAGGGCTGCGGTCCCGTCCATCGTCACGACCGCCCGCAGCGCGGGCAGCTCCGGCCGCAGCGCCTCCACCCGGGCCGCCTGCGCGGCGTCTCGCAGACGGCCGCCACCGCCGCGGAGTCGGCCAGCACCCAGGCCAGCTCCTCCTCCCCCGCCGTCGGGTACACCGGCACCAGCACGGCGCCCGCCGCCAGCACCCCGAAGTGCGCGTACGTCCACTCCGGCCGGGTCTCCGCGAGCACCGCCACCCGCTCCCCGGGCCCGACACCCAGCCCCATCAGTCCGCGCCCCGCCTCCCGTACCGACGCGGCGAGTTCGGCGTACGTCCGGGTCCGCCAGCCGCCGTCCGGGCCGTCTGCGTCTTCCGGGCCGTCCGGGCCGTCGGCGCCGTCCGGGCCATCCGGTGCGCGGAACCTGAGGGCCGTCAGCGGCCCGTACCGCTCCTCGGTCCACTGGGTGAACACCGCCAGTGTGTCCGGCCGACCGTCCATCGCACGCCCTCCCCGGATAGGTGACCCCCCGATGGTGGGCGCGCGCGGCGCCCCGGCGGCATGACCGGAAGCGTCAGCCCCGCTGACCCCAGCGCTCACGGGGGCTACCGTCGGAGCCATGGGGAGGCGGACGGTCAGCGTGCACCACGTGCGCGCCGTGCTCGCGGGTGCGCGGGGCGACGGCGTGGACCTCGTACCGCTGCTCCAGGAGGCGCAGATCCCGCCGCTGCTGCTGGGCGACGACCGGGCACGGGTCACGCCCGCGCAGTTCGCGCGGCTGTTCCGGGCGCTGTACCGGACCACGCGGGACGAGTTCCTGGGCCTGGCGGCGGTGCCGAGCAGGCCGGGGACCTTCGCGATGATGTGCTACGCCTGCGCGGGCTGCCCGGACCTGGGCGCGGCCGTGGAGCGGGCCGCCGCCTTCTACGGGCTGTTCCCGGGCGGCCCGGAGCTGGCGCTCGAAGTGGAGGGCGGCCAGGCCCTGTTCACGGTGCGCGGGGAGCTCGGGCGGGACGGGGAGAGGTTCCTGTCGGAGTGCGTGCTGGCGATCTGGCACCGGCTCAGCAGTTGGATGGTAGGCCGGCGCATCCCCCTGACCGGCGCCTCGTTCGCCTATCCCGCGCCGCCGCACCGGGAGGAGTACGCGGTGCTGTTCGACTGCCCGGTGCGGTTCGGGGCCGAGCGTACGGCCGCCGCGTTCGACGCGCACTGGCTGACCGCCCCGCTGGTGCGCGACGAGCCCGCGCTGGACGCGATGCTGCGCCGGGCCCCGTTCGACCTGCTCTCGCGCCCCGAGTACGGGACCACGGTCGCCGAACAGGTACGCCGCTCCCTGGCCCGGGGGCTGCGCGGGGCGCCGGGGCTGCCGGAGCTCGGGGAGGTCGCGTCCCGCCTGGCGGTCTCCCCGGCGACCCTGCGGCGCCGGCTCCAGCAGGAGGGCACCTCCTTCCAGCGGCTGAAGGACCAGGTCAGACGGGACGCGGCGATCGCGGGCCTGGCCGAGAGCGGGGAGCCGATCGCGGAACTCGCGGCCCGCCTGGGCTTCTCGGAGGACACCGCCTTCCACCGCGCCTTCCGCCGCTGGACGGGCACGACGCCGGGCGCGTACCGGATCGCCTCCGGCGGCTAGGAGGTGCCGGGGGTCGCGCGGGCGGGGCGGGCGTCACTCGGGCGGGGGTGTGAGGGGCGGTCAGGAAAGGTGAGCTGCGCGGTCAGCGACATGCCGAGCGGTCGGTCACTACCGTCGCCTCACCTACCCCCACACGGACGTTGGGAGATCCGCCCATGCGTTTGCGAACCTCCGCCCTGGTCGCCGCCGTCACCGCCCTGGTCCTGTCGGCCTGGGTGCCGGCCACCGCCGCACAGGGCGCCGAGGAGGGCTCCGCCGCCCGGCCCGGTGACATCGTCGACAGCGCCCCGTCCGCCTTCCACCCGCTGCCCGGCCAGCCGACCGGTACCCGGGCCTGGAAGGTCCACTACCGCTCGACCACCGCCGACGGCGCCCCGAACGTGGTCTCGGGGACCGTCATCGTCCCGCAGGACGGTCGCACCGGGCCGCGCCCGCTCATCACGTACGCCGTCGGGACGGTCGGCCTGGGCGACTCCTGCGCGCCGAGCAACAACCTCCCGTACGGCACCGCCATGGAGGCCAACCTCATCCAGCAGCTGACCCTGCGCGGCTGGGCGGTGGTGGTCACGGACTACGAGGGCCTCGGCACCCCGGGCCTGCACACCTACACCGTCGGCCCGTCGGCCGGGCACGCCGTCCTGGACGCCGCCCGGGCCGCGATCCGGCTGCCGGAGGCGGGGCTGGGCGCGGACACCCCGGTCGGGATCATGGGGTACTCCCAGGGCGGGCAGGCCAGCAGCTGGGCCGCCGAGCTACAGGGGTCGTACGCGCCGGAGCTGAAGGTCAAGGGCACGGCCACGGGCGGGGTCCCGGCGGACCTGATGAAGGTGGCCGCGTTCAACAACGGCTCCTACGGCTCCGGCCTGATCTTCATGGCGGCGGCCGGGCAGGACGCGGCCTTCCCCGAGCTGAAGCTGGACTCCTACCTCAACCCGGCGGGCCGGGCCCTGGTCGAGGGGATGAAGGAGAACTGCGTGGCCATCGACTCGATCGCCGGCTCCTTCAAGCGGATCTCCGACCTGACCACCCGCGACCCGCTCGCCCAGCCCGACTGGCAGGCCCGGCTGGACCAGAGCCGGCTCGGCCGGACGGCCCCGGCGGCGCCGGTGCTCCAGTACCACGCGCTGGGCGACGAGCTGATCCCGTACGCGGTGGGGCGGCAGCTGCGGGCGGACTGGTGCGCGCGGGGCGCCGACCTCCAGTTCGACACCGTCCTGCTCGGCGAGCACGTCAGCGGGGTGATCACCCACTCCCCGGCGGCCGCGAACTGGCTGGCGGACCGCTTCGCGGGCCGCGCCACGCACCCCGACTGCTGACCGGACCCGGACCCGGTCCGTCCGCGCCTGCCCCGCCGGTTCACTCGCCGGCGGGGCAGGCGCGCGTCCCGGCGGGAAGGCGGCCGTCGATCAGGAAGCCGTCCACGTAGCCGCGCACGCAGGCGGAGGAGGGGTAGCCGGTGTGCCCCTCGCCCTTGTGGTCGACGACCACCGCCGATCCGAGGCGCCGGGCGGTCTCCTCCGTCCACTCGTACGGGGTCGCCGGGTCGCCCCGGGTGCCGACGAGGAGCATGCGCGGGGCGCCGGGGTGGTCGATGCGGCGGATGAAGTCGGTGCCGGCGGGGCGTCCGTAGCAGGCCAGCACGGTCATCAGCTGGCGCGGGCCGAAGATCTCGGAGACCTCGCGGAACCGTGGGCCGAGGTCCCCGACCTCCTTCGCGATCACCGACGGGTCGGCCTTGTCATTGCTCCGGTCCGGGTCGTCGGCGCAGTTCACGGCGGTGATGGCGGCCGAGGCGTTGTCGGCGGGCACCTGGGAGGGGGTGCCGGTGGCGGCCGGCTCGGCGGGGGCCGGCTCGGCGGGGGCCAGGAGCCCTTCGAGGCCGGCAGGGTCGCCCTCGCGCTCGGCCCGGCCCAGGGCGGCGGCCAGGTCCGGCCAAGAGGCCTTGTCGTAGAGGGCGCTGCCGATGGCGAGGACCGCGTCGTCGCCGGTGAACGGGGTTCCTCCGGTACCGGTCATCGGGTGCTCGTCGAGACGGGCGACGAGGGCGTTGACCCTCTCCTTGGCGGTACGGGTGTTCGTGCCGTAGACGCAGTCCTGCTGGTGGGCGCACCAGGTCAGGAAGTGGTCGAGGGCGCGCTGCTGGCCGCGTGCGGAGGCGAGGGCCTGCTCGGTGAGGGAGTCGGCGAGGCTGTCGACGCCGTCGAGGACCATCCGGCCGGTGTTCTCCGGGTACAGGGCGGCGTACACGGCGCCGAGCCGGGTGCCGTAGGAGAAGCCGAGGTAGTCCAGCTTCTCCTCGCCGAGGGCCCGGCGGATGTCGTCCAGGTCGTGGGCGACGTGGACGGTGCCGATGTACTGGAGGACGCGTCCGGAGTGCCGCTCGCACTGGCGGACCTCGGCGCGCAGGGCGGCCAGCTGGGTGGCGGGGTCGCCGGGATCGCCGGTGCCGGCCCCGGAGTCGGCGGCCTGGACGCCGCCGCAGGAGACGGGGTCGCTGAGGCCGACGCCGCGCGGGTCGAAGGCGATCAGGTCGTAGCGCTCGTTGAGCTTGGCGAAGAGGGCGGGGTCGGCGGCGAGGTAGGCGATCCCGGGGGCGCCGGGGCCGCCGTAGTTCAGCAGGAGGGACCCGGCGCGGCGGCCGCGCGCGGGGGCGGTGGCGGGCAGTTTGGCCAGGGCCACGCGGGTGGTGCCCTTGGCGGGGTGGTCGTGGTCGAGGGGGACGGTCAGCGTGGCACACCGCATCCCGTCGGGCACGGGCTTCTCGGCGCAGTCACCCCACCGCAGGCCCTGGCGAGCGGGGCCGGGTCCGGTGCGTATGCCCTGGGCGGGCGCGGGGCCGGTGCGTATGCCCTGGGCCGGAGCGGGGCCGGTGCGTATGCCCTGGGCCGGAGCGGGGCCGGTGCGTATGCCCTGGGCCGGAGCGGGGCCGGTGCGTATGCCCTGGGCCGGAGCGGGGCCGGTGCGTATGCCCTGGGCCGGAGCGGGGCCGGTGCGTATGCCCTGGGCCGGAGCGGGGGCCAGGCCGGTACGCATGCCCTCCCCGGGCGCAGCGACCGTGCGCACGCCCTCCCCGGGCGCGGGGGTCGTGGGGGCGGTGGCGGCTGCGGGGGCGGTGGAGAGGGCGGCGGCCAGGGCTGCGGCGCAGGTGGCGGCACGTATGCGGGCGCGGGTACGGGCACGGGCAGGGCGCACGGCACGCTCCTCGGCTGGCCCCCCGGAACCGGTCAGCCCACGATAAGCGGCCCGCGCCGCCCCCGCCCGCCGGGCGGCGGGTCGCCGCCGCGCGGGGCCGCCCTCCTCCCCCACCCCCTCTGGGGCTCCGATACCGTGCCGCGCCCCGCACGCCGGCGGGGGACGGCTCCGCGCAGCGGCCCCTCAGGAGCCGCGGGGTGCCCGGTACAGGGCCTCGATGTCGGCCTCGTAGTCCCGGGCGACCGCACCCCGCTTCAGCTTCATCGACGGGGTGAGGTGCCCCCGTTCCTCCGTGAACTCCCCCGCCAGCACCGCGAACCGCCGTATCGACTCGGCCCGCGACACCAGCTTGTTCGCCTCGTCCACCGCCCGCTGAAGCTCCTCCAGCAGCTCCGGGTCCGTGACCAGTTCGCGCACCGGCACGTCCTGCTTCTTGTGCATCTGCCGCCAGTGCGCCAGCCCCTCCGGCTCCAGGGTGATCAGGGCCGCGATGTAGGGCCGGTTGTCGCCGATGACCATGCACTGGCCGACCAGCGGGTGCGCCCGCAGCCAGTCCTCCAGCGGGGCGGGGGCGACGTTCTTGCCGCCGGAGGTGATGATCAGGTCCTTCTTGCGGCCGGTGATGGTGAGGTAGCCGTCGGCGTCGAGCTCGCCGATGTCGCCCGTGGCCAGCCACTCCCCCGCCGGCTGCGCGGACACGTTCCAGTACCCGGCGAACACGTGCCCGCCGCGCAACAGCACCTCCCCGTCGTCGGCGATGCGCACCGCCGTGCCGGGCAGCGGCCAGCCGACCGTGCCCAGGCGGGGCCGCAGCGGCGGGGTGACGGTCGCGGCGGCCGTCGTCTCGGTGAGCCCGTACCCCTCGAAGACCTCGATGCCCGCGCCCGTGTAGAAGGCGGCGAGCCGCCGGCCGAGGGGGGAGCCTCCGCTGAGGATGTAGCGGACGCGGCCGCCGAGCGCGGCCCGGATGCGCCGGTAGACCAGCGGGTCGTACAGGGCGCGGGCGGCCCGCAGCGCCAGCCCCGGCGGGGCGCCCGCGGCCGTCGCCTCCCCGAAGCGCTGGGCGATGCGGGCGGCGCGGTCGAAGGAGGCGGCGCGGCCCATGCGTTCGGCGGTGGCACGGGCGGTGTTGTGGACCTTCTCCAGGACGTAGGGGATGGCGAGCAGGAAGGTCGGGCGGAAGCCCGCGAGGTCGGCGAGGAGGTCTTCGGTCTTGATGCTGGGGGCGTGGGCGAGCTTGACGCGGGCGCGCAGGCAGCCGACGGCGACCATCCGGCCGAAGACGTGCGACAACGGCAGGAAGAGCAGCGTGGAGGCGGGGTCCTTGCTGACGGAATCGAAGACGGGGTGGAGCAGCGCCACCGCGTTGTCGACCTCGGCGAAGAAGTTGCCGTGGGTCAGCGTGCAGCCCTTGGGCTGTCCGGTGGTGCCGGAGGTGTAGACGAGGGTGGCGTAGGACTCGGGCGTACGGGCGGCCCGGCGCGCCTGCACGATCGCGTCGGGGAGGTGTTCGCCGGCCTTGACCAGGCGGGCGATGGCGCCCGTGTCGAACTCCCACAGGTGGGCGAGGCCGGGCAGGTGGGCGCGTTCGGCGCTGATGAGCCGGGCCTGGACGGTGTCCTCGACGGCGCAGGCCACGGCCCCGGAGTCGTGGATGATCCAGCGGGCCTGGAGCGCGGAGGAGGTCGGGTAGATGGGGACGGTGACCAGCCCCGCCGCCCATCCCGCGAAGTCCAGCAGGGTCCACTCGTAGGTGGTCCGGGCCATGATGGCGAGCCGGTCGCCCTCCGCGAGGCCTTCGGCGATCAGGCCCTTGGCGACGGCTAGCACCTCGGCGGCGAACTCCGCGGCGGTGACGTCCCGCCAGGTGCCGTCGCGCTCCTTGCGGGCGAGTACGGGCTCGCCCGGGGCCTCCAGGGCGTTGAGGAAGGGCAGGTCCCCGAGCGATCCGCCGGCCGGCGCCACGGCGAGGGCGGGCACCGCCACCTCGCGCACCACTCCGGCGACGATCGTCTTGACGGGCTCGACCAGCTCCGGCTCGGCAGCGTCCACGGCTCGTTCTCCTCGGTCGATCGGAGTTACCGCCGGTAATCTACGCACGCGCGCACCCCGGGGAACACCCCTCGAACGAGCCCTCCCCCACAGCTCCACACCCCGCGAACGATCTCCACCCCTGGTCCGCACAACCTCACGGACCGGTCCCGACGAGCCGGAACGGCTGCGTCAGCCAGGGCGGAGGGGGAAGAATTCCGGACGTCCGCCAGGCGCCGCCACCTTGAGGAGCAGCCGGTGTCGTCAGAGGAAGTCCAGTTAACGCTCACCCCCGCGCAGGCCGCCGCCGGAGCGACCGTCGACGCCCCCCTCCCCTCCGGGACCGTGCGGCTCCGGATACCGCCGGCCCGGGACGGCGACCTCGTCCGGGCCCGAATCGGCGACGAGGAGGTACTGCTGCGCATACGGGTGCCGGGCCCGGCCGCGACCCAGCCCGTACCGCCGCCACCACCCCCGCCCACGCCGGGGCCCGCTACCGCCACCACCCCCACCCCCACCCCCACCCCCGCTCCCGCTCCCACCGGCAAGTCCGGCGCCCTCGGCTGCCTGCTGGCCCTCGGCGTCGTCGCCGCGCTGGTCATCGGCATCGTGGTGGCGAGCGGCAGCGACGACGACTCCCGCCCCACCGCCACCGCCTCCGCCACGCCCTCCTCGGCCTACAGCCCGTACAGCCCGTACACCCCGCCCACGCCGACGCCGACGTACACCGACACCGGCACCCCGGCCACCGACCCGGCGGCCGCCCCGACGTTCTCGCTCCCCCTGCCCGGGCAGACCTCCGAGGCCCCCCGCCCCTTCGACGAAGGGACCTGCCTCAACGGCCAGTTGCCGGACTCCACGACGGCGACGCGCGTCACCGGCGTCCACGAGGTCTCCTGCGGGGCCGACGACGCGCACTACCGGGTGATCCAGCGCTTCCCCGGAACCTCGGACATGAGCCGCTGCGACGAGAACTCCGATACGGAGTACGGGTTCTCGTACCGCTACACGATCAACGGCAGCGTCATCAACGAGTACGTGTACTGCCTGGTCGGCCTGGGCTCCTACGCCCGGGGCTAACCCTTGCCCACGCGAAGGGAGTTGAGCAGGGCGGCGCCGCGCGCGGCGTCGTCCACGCTCACCGCGAAGTCGCGCCCCTTCGCCCGTACGACCAGGCATTCGCCGCCGCGCAGCATCACCGTCGTGCCCAGCCCGTTGATCCGGTAGCCCCAGCCGCCGGCCCGGGCGGCCGTACGCACCTCCATGCGGGCCGACTCGATGTCCTCGGCGGCCCAGCGCCGCACCGGGTACCCGAGCGGGCCGAAGGCCACCTCCAGCCCCCGCCGCGTCACCCTCGCCCGGACCGAGGAGCAGGCCAGCACCGCGAGGGCGGCGAGCGCGAGGGTCCCGGCCGTCAGCCACGGGTCCGCGGCCAGGCCCGCCAGCCCGGCGAGCAGGGCGCCCAGCGCGGCGAGCGCGAACAGGCCGGCCAGCAGTTGCAGCCAGGGGTTGGCGGCGCTCGACAGCCAGACGAGCCGTTCCCCGTCCGGGATCTCCATCCGGGGCCCTTCCGCAGCCGGCGGCTCCGCCGCCCCTGCCCGTCGCCCGGGCAGCGCCGCCCCGGCCCCGGCCAGCAGGGCCACCCCGGCCATCACCGCCACGCCCCACCCCGTCACGTCCCCGGCCTGACGCCAGTCGGCGACGTCCAGGTTGGCCCGTACGACCGAGGCCTGCGCCCCCGCGAGCATCACCCCGCCGAAGGCCAGCGCCGCCCGGCCCCAGGCGCGCCGGGGCCCGCGCCGGGCCCCGAACACCACCGCGGCCACCACGACCACCCACACCAGCGCCGGGAACACCACGGCCGCCCACAGCGGCATCGACCCGTCGGGCCCGTCGGAGCCCGCGCCCCAGTGGGTGGCCACCGGGTCCGGCAGCCGCCCGGCCGCCGCGAGCGGCAGCCCCACCAGCAGGGCCAGCACCCCGGCCCCCCAGCCGACCGCTCCCCACATCCCACGGCCCTTCACGGCATCCCCCTGATCATCTCGATGAGCTCGGCCCTGCCGTACCCCAGCCGCGCCCCGTCGGCGACCAGGGCGCGCACCCGCTCCAGCAGCTGCGAACGCCCGTCGGCGCCACCGGCGACGGTCACCCCGCGGCCGCGCCGGAACTCCAGCAACCCCTCGTCGCGCAGGGCGCGCAGGGCGCGCAGCACGGTGTTGGCGTTGACCCCCAGCACCTGCCCGAGCTCGCGCGCGGGCGGGATCCGGTCCCCGGGCGCGCACTCGCCGTCGGCGATGGCGCGCCGGATCGCACCGGCCACCTGCTCGTGCAGGGGGCGGGTGTCGGCGGTGTTCAGCCTCAGCAACATGGTGCTAATGACGCTAGCACCATCGGACGGAGGGGGCCACCGTCGGCGGGGAGCCGCCCGGCGGCCACGGAAGCGTGAAGCGGCCCGCGTCCACAGCCCGCCGTCAGCGGGGTGTTGCACAATGACCCCTGCCCCGGCGGCGGTTGACCGGGATCCGGCGGCGGCGGGCAGGGGGAGCGATGCGGGCGGGAGAGGAGCTGGCCGGGCGGTACCGGCTCGACGTGCGGCTCGGGCAGGGCGGCGTCGGCGAGGTGTGGCGGGCCCAGGACCTGGAGCTCGGGCGGGCCGTGGCCGTGAAGGTGCTGCTGGAGTTCGACGCCTCCGAGGAACAGCTGGGCCGGTTCCGGCGGGAGGCGGAGATCGGGGCGCGGCTACGGCACCCGGGGATCACGGTCGTCCACGACACCGGGCGGCACGGGAAGCGGCTGTTCATCGTGATGGAGCTGCTGGAGGGCATGGACCTCGCCCAGCGCCTCGCCGCGCACCCCGGGGGCGGGCTGCCGCTGCCCGAGGTGCTGGACCTGGGCCTGCAGGCGGCGGAGGCCCTCGCGGCGGCGCACGCGCAACAGGTGGTGCACCGGGACCTGAAGCCCGCGAACCTGTTCCTGCTCACCGAAGGCCGCCTGAAGATCTGCGACTTCGGCATCGCCCGCACCGCCCATGCCACGGCCTCCCTGACCGCCACCGGCCATGTCTTCGGCACCCCCGCCTATATGGCGCCCGAGCAGTGGCGCGGCGAACGGGTCGGCGCGAGCTGCGACATGTACGCACTGGGGGGCGTGCTGCACGCGCTGTCGACGGGTGCGCCGCCGTTCCCGGTCACCGAGACCCCATGGGTGCTGATGCGCCGCCACCTGGACGAGACCGCGCCCGCCCTGGACACCGTACGGGCGGACGTGCCGGCTCCGCTGGCGGAGCTGGTCGCCGGCCTGCTGGCCAAGGACCCGCGGGCCCGCCCCGACGCCCCGTCCGCCGCAGGGCGGCTGCGCGCCCTGCTGGCGACGACGGACGCACGGGTGCCGACCCGGGACACGGCGGCACCGCCCCCGGACGCACGGCCGCTGACCCGCGACACGCAGGCACCGCCCCCGGACGCGCAGGTGCCGCCGCCCGGGCCCGGCGCCGCGGCCCCGGACGGCCCGGCACTGCCGCCCGGCCCCCCGGGCGCGGACACCGCCGGGCCCACGCACCACGCCGGCCCCCCGGACCGGCCCGGCCCCCGCCCCGAACGCCGGGGCGGCGGTGGGCCGACGCGGCGCACGGTGCTGCTCGGGGGCCTGGGCGCCGCCGGGGCCGCGGGCGGGGCCTACGCGGCGCTGCGGCTGACCCGCTGGAGCGGCGGCGGCGCGGGCGCTGGGGGCGGGACGGCCGGCCCCCGGGCGGGGGTGGTCATCACCCATCACACCGACTCCGTCGGGTCGGTGGCGTTCAGCCCGGACGGCCGGTTCCTCGCGAGCGGGAGCAGCGACCGCACGGTCCGGCTGTGGAACATGGCGGCCGCCTCCGGCTCCTCCCCCTTCCGGGCCCGGTCCGCGACGGTGACGTGCGTGGCGTTCAGCCCCGACGGGAAGGTCCTCGCGAGCGCCGGGCTGGACCGGGCCATCGCCCTGTCGGACGTCGAACGCCGCAGTGACAAGGCCGAGCTGAAGGCGTCGGCCGGTGTGCTGGCGGCCGTCTTCAGCCCGGACGGCACGCTGCTCGCCGACGCCGACGACCGCACCGTCCGCCTCTGGGACCTCGCCGCCGGCACGGTGACCGCCACCCTCGACGCCCACGGCGGCACCGTCCGCTCGGTCGCGTTCAGCCCCGACGGCCGCACCCTGGCCAGCGGCGGTGAGGACGGCGCCGTCCGACTGTGGGACGTCACGGCCCGCTCCAACACCGCGACCCTCACCGGCCACACCGCGCACGTGGCCTCGGTGGCGTTCAGCCCGGACGGCCGCACCCTGGCCAGCGGCGGCGGCGACACCACCATCCGCCTCTGGGACCCGGCCACCGCCGCCGCAACCGCCACCCTCACCGGCAGCAACAGCACCGTCCGGTCGGTGGCCTTCAGCCCCGACGGCCGCACCCTCGCGGGCGGC
This sequence comes from Streptomyces sp. 3211.6, assembly GCF_003634815.1. Lineage (NCBI taxonomy): Bacteria > Bacillati > Actinomycetota > Actinomycetes > Kitasatosporales > Streptomycetaceae > Streptomyces > Streptomyces sp. 3211.6. Next base: position 3,556,076 of record NZ_RBXC01000001.1, read on the forward strand.
GGCGGGCGGACGGTCCGGCTGTGGGACGTGGCCACGCGCACCGCCGCCACCAAGCTCAACGGGCACACCGGCGCCGTCACCGCCGTGGCCTTCAGCCCGGACGGCGTGCACCTGGCGAGCGGCAGCGAGGATTCCACCGTCCGCATCTGGCGGATCTCCTGAAAACCGCCGAGACCCCCGGGAATGTGCGCATGACCTACCGCCGCCACCCCCACGACAGCATCGACCTGCCCCAGGACCGGGGCTGCCTGCGGTGGGTGCTGGGCGCCCCCCTGGCCGTCCTCGTCTACCTGCCGGCCGCCTGTCTCTGCTACGTCTCCCTGGCCCTGCACCCGGACGGCCCGTACGACCGGATCCGCGACGACGCCCTGTTCACGGCCCACGCCTGCGTCGCCCTGTGCTTCGCCGGGCTGCTGCTGACCGCCGTGCCCGTCTTCCACCGCACCCTGGGCCGCTGGTGGTACGCGGCGCCCTTCGCCCTGGCCTCGATCGCCTTCCTGCGCGGCCAGACCCTCTGACGCCCGGCCGCCCGTCAGGAACCGGTGACGGCCCGCTCCAGCAGGTCGCGCAGCACCTGCTGCTCCTCCGGCGCGAGGCCCGCCACCGGCGAATCGACGTGGAGGAGGTCGAGCAGCCGGATCCGCAGCCCCGCGCCCTCGTCCGTCAGGACGAGGAGCTTGGCGCGCCGGTCCGTGGGGTGGCAACGACGCTCGACCAGGCCCTGCCTCTCCAGCCGGTCCACGACGAAGGTGGCGTTGGAGGGCTCGCAGTTCATCCGCTCGGCGAGCTCCCGCATGGTCATCGGCCCGGTCAGCTCCCGCAGGGCGGTCGCCTGCGCGGCGGTCAGGCCCAGGGCGGTGGCCCGCTTCCGCACGTGTTCGGCGATCCGCTGGGCGAGCCCGTCGACCAGGCCGCACAGCTGCCGTTCGGCGACGGCCTGCGACTGCGGCTCCGGGGACTTCGTCATGCCGCCCACCCTAACAACCCCATCAAGCCAATATATTTACAGCTTGAATGATTCAAGCTTGATGTTTATAGTGATCACCGTCGCGCACCGGCACCTCACCAGGGAGAAGAAATGCCCGACTTGACCGCATCCACCCACCGAGACGACGCCCGCCTCCGCCGCCCCTCGGGCGTCCGCTCCCTCCAGCTGGGCGAGACGAAGGTGTCCTACGTCCCGGACGGCGCCGTACGCCTGCGCCCCCTGAGCCTGCTCCCCGGCACCACCGACGCGACCTGGGCCGCGCACCCGGAGTACCTGGACGAGACGGGCCACCTGGCCGGCAGCGTCGGCGCCCTCCTCGTGGAGCACGGCGGCCGCGCCCTGCTCATCGACGCCGGTATCGGCCCGCACGCCTTCGAGAGCCCGGACGGCCCCCTGCACTCGGCCCACGGCGGCGCCCTCCCCGACAGCCTGGCCGCCCTCGGCCGCCGGCCCGAGGACATCGAGGCGGTGGCCTTCACCCACCTCCACCCCGACCACCTCGGCTGGGCCTGCGAACCCCTCCTCGGACACGCCGAGTTCCTGATCTCCGAGCCGGAGTGGGAAGGCCGCGACGCCCTGGAGGCCCATGTGGCAGCGGCCCTCTCGAAGAACGTCCGCACGATCACCCACGACGAGGAGGTCTTCCCCGGCGTCCGCGTCCGCATCACCCCGGGCCACACGGTCGGGCACGCCGAGTACGTCATCACCGGCGGCGGCCGCCGCCTGATCGCCTTCGGCGACGCGATGCACTCGCCGATCCAGGCCTCCCACCCCTCCTGGTCCGCGGGCTTCGACCACGACCTCCCCGCCACGGCCGTCCACCGCCACCGCCTGGCGGCGGAGCTCGCCGAGCCGGACACGATCGGCTTCGGCGTCCACTTCGCGGACGTCGTCTTCGGCCGGATCGACCAGGACCCCGCCGGCCCGGCCTGGCACCCGGTGGACGCCTAGCCGCCGCCTAGCCGCCGCCTAGCCGGTGAGCTGTCCAGCGGCCTTCCGGGTGCGGGGCGGTGGGGCCTTGGCCAGACTGGCGGGGAGATGACCGAATCCACCCTGGCCGGCCGGACGGACGGCCGGCTCCGCGGGCGGCTGCTGCTGCTGCCGCCGGTCGTCGCCTGGCTGGTCTCCAACCTGGTCACCTGGGCGGTGGCGCGCGCCTCCGTCGCCGCGGACGGATCACGGGTGGCCTACTGGTCCACCGACAGCCGCCGCCGCTGGGACTCCGAGCACTACCTCTCCATCGCCCGCGGCGGCTACGAGATGTTCCGCTGCCGGGACCGGTACGCGAACTTCCCCGACGTCATGTGCGGGAACGTGGCCTGGTTCCCCGGGTACCCCATGGCGGTGCGGGCGGTGTCCGGGACCGGGCTCTCCTACGAGCTCTCCGCCGTCGTCGTCACCGAGGCGGCGCTGCTGGGGATGTTCGCGGTGCTGTGGTGGCTGCTCGGCGCCCGGCTCACCCGGGCCACCGCGCTGACCCTCGCCGTCGGCACCGTCTTCCCGGGCGGCGTCTACTTCCACGCCGTGTTCCCGATCGCCCTCGCGACACTGGCCCTGCTCGTCTGCGTCGCCGGCGTGGGGCGCGGGTCCTGGTGGGCCGCCACGGCGGGCGGCTTCGTGGCGGTCGCCTGTCACCCGGTCGGCGCCGTCGCCGTCGTGATGCTGCTGTCGAGCGCCCTGTTCGCGTGGCGCGGGGACACCCGGCCGCGCCGGTGGGCCAAGGCCGGGCTGTCGGCGGCGGCCGCCGGGTGCGGGGCGCTGTGGGCCGCCTGGCAGATGTGGCAGGCGACGGGCCGCTGGGACGCGTACCGGACCATCCAGCGGATCAGCTACGGGCAGGGGGACCTCCGCGAGCCCTTCGCCGAGATGGTCCGGGCCTACCGGGTCCCGTTCCGCGACTGGTACACCCCCAAGGGCGACCTGCCCTGGCTGCTGGAGCACGCCCTCGCCGCGCACCGTCCACAGCTGTGGGTGAACGCCGCCTTCGTGCTGCTGGTGGTGGCGACGGCGGCCGTCCTGCTGCTGCGGCGCCGGCGGCTCGCGGCCGAGGAGTGGGCCGCGCTGGTCCTGACGGTGGCGGTGTTCCTGGTGCCGTTCGTCGCGGGAGCGCAGATGTCCTGGTACCGGGTCCACGCGCAGATGTTCGTCGGGCTGCTCCTGGTCCGGCGGACGCCCGTGTGGGTACAGGTCCCGCTCCTGGCGGCCTGCGCGGCCCAGTACGCCCTTCTGGCGGCCATGTTCTTCGCCGGGGTGCTGGTCTGAGGGGCCTACCGCCCCTCTTCCCCGGTGTCGCGGGCCACGACGTACGTCGGCCGGGCCTGGACCGCCGTGTGGATGCGGGCCACGTACTCGCCGAGCATGCCCAGGCAGAACAGCTGGACGGCGCCGAAGAACAGCATGGTGATGATCAGGGAGGTCCAGCCGGGCAGCGTGTCGCCCGTGGCGTGGACGACGAGGGCCCACACCAGGAACCCCAGGCAGACCAGGGAGCTCAGCGCGCCGATCGCGGTGGCCAGCCGCAGCGGGACGGCGGAGAAGCTGGTGATGCTGTCGAAGGCCAGCAGGACCATCTTGTGCAGGGGGTACTTGGAGGTGCCCGCCGCCCGCTCCGCGCGCCGGTAGGCGATCTGCCCGCTGGGGAAGCCCAGCCAGGGGATGAGCAGGCGGTAGATCTGCTGCTGGTCGGGGAGGGTCTTGAGGGTGTCCACGACGGCACGGGACAGCAGCCGGAAGTCCCCGGCCTGGTCGGGTACGAAGGAGCCGGCGAGGCGGCGCATGAGCCGGTAGTAGACGCCGGCCGTGCGGCGTTTGAAGCCGCTGTCCGTGGAGCGGTCGGTGCGGACGCCGTAGACGATGTCGAGGCGTTCGGCCCGGGCGAGGGCGAGCATGTCGGGGATGACCTCCGGCGGGTCCTGGAGGTCCGCGTCGATGCTGACCACGTACGCGCCGCGGGCGCGGCGCAGTCCGGCGGTGAGGGCGGCCTGGTGGCCGCTGTTGCGCCTGAGGGTCACCACGCGCAGCTGCGGCCAGCCCGCGCGCAGGTCCTCCAGCAGGAGGGGGGTCCGGTCGGTGGAGCCGTCGTCGACGGCGATGACCTCGTACGGTTCGCCGCACCCGTCCAGGACCGGCCTGAGCCGTGCCGCCAGGACGGGCAGCACTTCCTCCTCGTTGAAGACGGGGACCGCGACCGACACGGCCGGCGCGTCCCCGCGCTCGTCGTCCACAGCCCTCATCATGCGCGAAGCCCCCGCCACCGGCACGCGGAGGAGGAAACGCCGCGGCCCCCGCCCGGACGGGGGCGGGGGCCGCGGCGTGCGGGTGCCGGCGCGTCAGGCGGCGACGGCGACCGGGGCCGGGGCCGGGGCGGCGGCGGGCTCGTCCAGCGGGGAGGACGAGGCGGCGGCGTAGGCCTCCTTGTCGAGGATCCCCTCACGTGCGGAGACGAGGACCGGGACGACGGCCTGGCCGGCGACGTTGGTGGCCGTGCGCATCATGTCGAGGATCGGGTCGATCGCCATCAGCAGGCCGACGCCGGCGAGCGGCAGGCCCAGGGTGGAGAGGGTCAGGGTGAGCATGACCGTCGCACCGGTGAGACCGGCCGTGGCGGCGGAGCCGACGACCGAGACGAACGCGATGAGCAGGTACTCCTTGATGCCCAGCTGCACGTCGAAGATGTTGGCGATGAAGATCGCGGCGAGGGCCGGGTAGATCGCGGCGCAGCCGTCCATCTTGGTGGTGGCGCCGAACGGGACGGAGAAGGAGGCGTACTCCTTCGGGACGCCCAGGCGCTCGGTGACCTTCTGGGTGACCGGCATGGTGCCGACCGAGGAGCGGGAGACGAAGGCCAGCTGGATGGCGGGCCAGGCGCCCTTGAAGAACTGGACCGGGTTGACCTTGGCGACCGTGGCGAGGAGCAGCGGGTAGACGCCGAACATGACCAGGGCGCAGCCGATGTAGATGTCGGCGGTGAAGGTGGCGTACTTGCCGATCAGGTCCCAGCCGTAGCTGGCGATGGCGGTGCCGATGAGGCCGACGGTACCGATCGGTGCGAGCCGGATGACCCACCACAGGGCCTTCTGGAGGAGCTCCAGGACGGACTCGGCGAGGTTCAGGACGGGCTGGGCCTTGGCGCCGAGCTGGAGGGCGGCGATGCCGGCGACGGCGGCGAGGAAGACGATCTGCAGGACGTTCAGCTCGGTGAACGGGGTGACGATGTCCTTCGGCACGATGCCGGTCAGGAAGTCGATCCAGGAGCCGTGCCGCTTGGGCTCCTTGCCGTCGGCCGGGGTGAGGCCGGTGCCGGCGCCCGGGTCGGTCAGCAGGCCGATCGCGAGGCCGATGCCCACCGCGATCAGCGAGGTGATCATGAACCAGAGCAGGGTGCGGGAGGCGAGGCGGGCGGCGTTGTTCACCTTCCGCAGGTTGGTGATCGACACCAGGATCGCGAAGAAGACGAGCGGGGCGACGGCCAGCTTGAGCAGCTGGATGAAGATGTCACCGACCTGCTCCAGGGTGGTCTTCAGCCAGCTGACGTCCTGGCTGCGGGCTATCCAGCCGAAGAGGACGCCGAGCGCGAGACCGGCGACGATCTGGGCCCAGAAGGGGAACGTGAAGGAGGCCTTGGCGGGAGCCTGGGCCTGGGGGGACGTGGACACGGCAATCTCCGGGGGACGCACGGACGTACGGCGGAAGGTTTCTGCGGGGGGTGCGGTACGGCGGCAGCCGGAAAGGGGCCGGGCCGGCCGGCGACCGCTGCTGCGGGCGCTTCAGCGGCAACAGCAACAGGCCGCTGACACGCGGCGGCAGAGGTCGACGTGCAGGCGCGCCACGAGCGGGAGGCTCGGGCTCATCGGGTGCGCTGCGACGGTCAACATGCCGCACACGCTAACACTTCTGCTTTGAGAAACCCAAAGGGTTGCTTTGAGAACTGATCACGGACGCCTCGGTCCATGGCGCCCACACACCCCCGGAAACGCCGAAGCCCCAGCGCGGCGGGGGGTGTTCCCGGCGCTGGGGCTCGTCGGTGGAGCGTTCGTATCAGCAGCTCACGCGCGGGCGGCGTCGTCGGCCGCGTCCTCCTGGCTGCGGTTCGCGGCGAGCTTCTGCTTCGCATCCGCGACGCGTCCGGAAATCTGCTGGGACATCTCCTCGCGCTGCTTGCGCAGCAGGACGAAGGAGAGCGGCGCGGAGAGCACCAGCGCGAGCAGCACGACCCAGGCGGGGTTGGCGGCGCCCAGCCCCTTGGGCACGACGCCGAAGTGGACGAGGAGGGCGACGAAGACCAGGCATCCGACGAAGATGCCCAGGCGCATCGCGGTGTAGCGGATCGTCGCACTCGGCTTGAGGGACACGATGACCCCTTCTTTCTCATCGGAAACGTCGGACGCGTCGGCACGTACCCGTCCAGTGAAGCACGCCGGGCCTGGGCACACGGCCGTCGGGGGCCTCAGTGCAGGGGGAGCAGCATCGTGATGCCGTCGCGGTCGTCGCCGGGGGCGACGCGGATGGCGCCGGGGATCCGGCCGACCTCCTTGTAGCCGCAGGCCGCGTAGAAGTGCTCCAGGCCCATGCCGCCCCGGCACTCCAGGACGACGGCCTCGATGCCGTCCAGCGTGCGCGCGGCGTCGGCGAGGGCGGCCATCAGCGCGCGGCCGGCGCCGCGGCCCTGGAGGGAGGGGCGGACCATGACGGTGTACGCGTACACCCAGTGCGTCATCAGGCGGTGCGGGTTGAAGGCGAGGAAGGCCACGGCGGCCACGGTCCCGTCCGCGTCGCGCCCGATCAGCAGCCGGTGGCGGCCCTCGGCCATCGCGACGAGGTGCTTGACCAGGGCGGGCCGGATGTCCTCGAGGGTGACGGGCGGGACGAACCCGACGGCGCCCCCGGCATTGGAGACCTCGGTCCACAGCTCCGCGATGCCGTCGCGGAGGGCGGGGTCGACGACGGGATCGAAGGTGAAGGCAAGGGTCGTAAGGGTCACAGTGGAAAGGTATCTATTACCTGCCCGCCCCGGCAACGGGTTTCCGGCATGCGGCAGGCCCCGGTCCGCCGGGGACCGGGGCCTGCGCACGGGCCGGACGGGGCGTCAGACGCGCATCGCCTGCGGGGTCTCGCGCAGCGAGGCGTCCGGGCCGGGGTACTCGCGGATGATCTCGTAGCGCGTGTTGCGCTCGACGGGGCGGAAACCCGCCTCGCGGATCAGCTCGAGGAGGTCGTCGCGGGTCAGCTTGTTCGGGGTGCCGTAGTTGTCCGCGTCGTGCGTGATCTTGTACTCGACCACCGAGCCGTCCATGTCGTCCGCCCCGTGCTGGAGCGCGAGCTGGGCGGTCTGCACGCCGTGCATCACCCAGAACACCTTGACGTGCGGCACGTTGTCGAACAGCAGGCGCGAGACCGCGAAGGTCTTGAGCGCCTCGGCGCCCGTCGCCATCGTCGTGCGCGCCTGGAGCTTGTTGCGGACCTTGCCGTCCTTCATGTCCACGAAGTCGTGCTGGTAGCGCAGCGGGATGAAGACCTGGAAGCCGCCGGTCTCGTCCTGGAGCTCGCGCAGGCGGAGCACGTGGTCCACGCGGTGGCGCGGCTCCTCGATGTGCCCGTAGAGCATGGTGCTCGGGGTCTTGAGCCCCTTCTCGTGCGCGAGGCGGTGGATGCGCGACCAGTCCTCCCAGTGGGTGCGGTGGTCGACGATGTGCTGACGCACCTCCCAGTCGAAGATCTCCGCGCCGCCGCCGGTCAGGGACTCCAGCCCCGCCTCGATCAGCTCGTCGAGGATCTCGGAGGCCGACAGGCCCGAGATGGTCTCGAAGTGGTGGATCTCCGTCGCCGTGAACGCCTTCAGCGAGACGTTCGGCAGCGCCTCCTTGAGGGCGGAGAGCGAGCGCGGGTAGTAGCGCCACGGGAGGGAGGGGTGCAGGCCGTTGACGATGTGCAGCTCGGTGAGGTTCTCGTTCTCCATGGCCTTGGCCAGGCGGACGGCCTCCTCGATGCGCATCGTGTACGCGTCCTTCTCGCCCGGCTTGCGCTGGAACGAGCAGTACGCGCAGGAGGCGGTGCACACGTTCGTCATGTTGAGGTGGCGGTTGACGTTGAAGTGGACCACGTCGCCGTTCTTGCGGGTGCGCACCTCGTGGGCGAGACCGCCCAGCCACGCCAGGTCGTCCGACTCGTAGAGGGCGATGCCGTCCTCACGCGTCAGCCGCTCGCCGGAGCGGACCTTCTCCTCCAGCTCGCGCTTGAGCCCAGCGTCCATGCCGGTGTCTCCCTGTCTTTTCCTGTCCCAGCCTGTGTGCAACCGCCACCCACCGTACTCTCAGGCGTCCTCGGGCAGCTCGCCGACCCGGTTCTCCCACTTGGTGGAGAGGACGATCGTGGTGCGGGTGCGGGAGACGCCCTTGGTGCCGGAGAGCTTGCGGATGATCTTCTCCAGGCCGTCGACGTCGCTGGCGCGGACCTTGAGCATGAAGGAGTCGTCGCCGGCGATGAACCAGCAGTCCTCGATCTCGGCGAGGTCGCGCAGCCGGCGGGCCACGTCCTCGTGGTCGGCGGCGTCGGAGAGGGAGATGCCGATCAGCGCGGTGACGCCGAGGCCGAGCTCGGCGGCGGCGACGGTCGCGCGGTAACCGGTGATGACGCCGGCCGTCTCCAGACGGTTGATCCGGTCGGTGACGCTGGGGCCGGAGAGGCCCACGAGACGGCCCAGCTCCGCGTACGAGGCACGACCGTTCTCCCGGAGTGCCTGGATGAGCTGCCTGTCCACCGTGTCCATTACGTGGAGCCTTCCATTATTCGGCGATCCTGCAAGTTTAGGTATAGAATCAAAGGCACACAGGGTCAACACCCTGTGAATCTTTCAACAGATCAATGACGATCTTCAGGAGTGGTTCACCGTGTACACGATCGAGATGGCCTACGCGCACATGCGACAGCTCCAGGAGCTGGCCAACCGATCCCGCACCGACCAGCCCGCAGCCGCCTACCGCAACGACAGGACCCGCAGGCCGCTCCGCGCCAAGAAGCGCTAGTCACGGGGGCGGGCGCTGCCAAGCTCCCCCTCCCAACGGCGGTACAGACCGTGCGGCACTCCCGCCGCGTCGAGCACCCGCCCGGCGACGAAGTCCACGAGGTCCTGGATGTGCGTCGCACCCGCATAGAACGCCGGAGAGGCGGGCAGCACGATCGCGCCCGCCTCGTCCAGCGCCACCAGATGCCTGAGCGTCTGCCCGTTCAGCGGGGTCTCCCGCACCGCGACCACCAGCCTGCGCCGCTCCTTCAGCGTCACGCTCGCGACCCGCTGGAGCAGGTCCTTCGACAGTCCGAGCGCCACGCCGGCCACACAGGCCGTGGACGCCGGGACGATCAGCATCCCCTTGACCGGGTACGAACCCGAGCTCGGCCCGGCCGCCAGGTCCCCGGCCGCCCAGTACCGCACGTCGTCGAGCGCCGGCACCGCGAAGGTCCCCGGCTTGCCGTCGGCGCCCCGCGCCAGCCACTCGGCCAGGTCGTCGCGCCAGTGCGCGTCCCGGAAGGCGATCCCGGTCTCGTCCAGCAGGGTCAGCCGCGAGGCCCGGCTGACCACCAGGTCCACCGCCTCGCCCGCCGCGAGCAGCCCTCGGACCACCGAGGCCGCGTACGGCGTCCCGGACGCCCCGGAAACCCCCACCACCCAGGGGGTGCGCTTGCGCTCAGTCATACCTCCGAGACTATCCGGCCACACCGGGAGGACACTCGTTAAGGTGTGCCGGGCGCTCCCCGGACCGGACCGGCAGCGCGCACGACACGCCTCGGGGGGCACGGCACATGAGTACGAACACGACGGGCACGGTCGTTCCGGACTGGTCGCAGAAGGACCGCGCGCTCGCGGCCGCCAAGCTGATGCTGGGCTGGGTGGCCCTGCTGTGGCTGATCGAGGCGGTCGACTACGCCACCGGCCACGCCCTCGACCCGTACGGCATAAAGCCGCGCGAGACCGACGGCCTCACCGGCATACCCCTGGCGCCCTTCCTCCACTTCGGCTTCGGCCACGTCGCGGGCAACAGCCTTCCGCTGCTGGTCCTCGGCTTCGTCACCGCCCTCAGCGGCATCCGCCGCTTCCTGGCCGTCTGCCTGCTGGTCATCGCCGCCGACGGGCTCGGCGTCTGGCTGATCTCCCCCGCCCACAGCCTCACCGTGGGCGCCTCCGGCCTGATCTACGGCCTCTTCGGCTACCTGCTGGTGCGGGGCTTCGTCGAACGCAAGGTCCTGGGCGTCGTGGTGGGGGTGGTGGTCGCCGCGTACTACGGCGGCACGATGTTCCTGGGGCTCCTGCCCCTCGACCCGTTCATCAGCTGGCAGGCCCACCTCTGCGGGCTGGCCGGGGGCGTGGCGACGGCCCTCTGCTACCGCCGCCCGTGACCTACGCCCCGGCGCCGGGGTCCACCGGCAGCCCGGACGTGTCGACCGTGAGCTTGCCGACACCGCTCTCCACGACGACCGTCCCGCCGTACGGGATCACGTCCCGGCCCCGGTAGCCGTCGGGGCCCGGGTTCCAGAGGGTCGTGCAGACGTCCCCGCGGTCGCGGGAGCAGTGCCTCAAGCCAAGCCGGACAAGGACGATCCGCGGCGTGTCCGGGCGTCCTCCACCCCTTCGGGCTACAGCGTGAAGCCTCGGGTGAGGAGGTCGGCGAGGGCCGCCACGAACAGGCAGATCCCGATCAGGCCGTTGACCGTGAAGAACGCCCGGTTCAGCCGGGACAAGTCGTGCGGCTTGACGATCGTGTGCTCGTACAGGAACGCCGCCGCGACGATCAGCAGGCCCAGCCACAGGAACGCGCCGCCGTCCGTGAGGAGCGCGTACCAGGCCAGCAGGGCCGTGGTGAGGGCGTGGCAGGCGCGGGCGCCCCACAGGGCGCCCGGGACGCCGAAGCGGGCCGGGACCGACTTGACGCCCTCGGCGCGGTCGGACTCCACGTCCTGGCAGGCGTAGATCAGGTCGAAGCCGCCGATCCACACGCCGATCGCCAGACCGAGGACGACGGCCTCCCACGACCACTCCCCCGTGACCGCCAGCCAGGCGCCCACCGGGCCCATCGCCTGGGCCAGGCCCAGGATGGCCTGCGGGAAGTTCGTGAACCGCTTGCCGTACGGGTAGACCACCATCGGGACCACCGCGACCGGCGCCAGCGCCAGGCACAGCGGGTTGAGGAGGGCGGCGGCCCCCAGGAAGACCACGAGGGCTATCCCCGCGCCCGTCCAGGCCGACCGCACCGACACCGCGCCGGTGACCAGCTCGCGCCCGGCCGTGCGCGGGTTGCGGGCGTCGAGCTCGCGGTCGATGATCCGGTTCGCGGCCATCGCGAAGGTCCGCAGGCCCACCATGCACACGGTGACCAGCAGCAGCTCCCGCCAGTGCATTCGCCCGTCCAGGCGGAACATGGCGGTGAGCGCGGCGATGTACGCGAACGGCAGCGCGAAGACCGAGTGCTCGATCATCACCAGCCGCAGGAACGCCTTGACCTTGCCGGCCGGCTGCGGCGCCTGTCCGGGGCCGAGCACGCCTTCGGCGGTGGCCATCACGCGAGGCTCCCGCGGAAGTCGGCGAGGTCGGCGCGGAGCGCGTCGGCGTCCACTTCCGGGATCTCCAGGGTGACCGGGCCGGGCTCCTCGCCCTCCGGCGGGGTGACGACGGCCGTGAACCGGCAGCCCTCGCCCTCCGGGTAGGCCTGGATGCGCAGCACCTCGCCCGCGCCGACGGTGAACGGCCCCGTCTCGAAGGACAGTTCCGCCAGCAGCCGGTCGGCGAAGTCCTCCGCCTCCGCGTCCCGCAGACCCGGCAGCTCGAAGCCGCCGCCGTCCACCCCGTCCTGCTCCCACATCAGCGCCCACACCGTGCCGGGCCCCGCGAACTCCTCCGGGCTCACGCCCGCCTGCTCCGCGGCCTGCCGGACCTCCGGGTCGGCCGGGTCCAGGCGCGGGCGCACGAGGGCCACGTAGGTCGTGTCGGTGCCGATGAAGAGGGCGGGGCCGCCCATCGCCGTGCTCACAGGCCGTACTCCTTCCAGCGGCGGTCCACCAGGGCCGCCGTCGCCGGGTCGGACTCGACCATGTCGGGCCAGCCGCCGTCGCGGGTGTAGCCCTCCTCCGGCAGCTTCTTGGTCGCGTCGATGCCCGCCTTGCCGCCCCAGAACTGCTGGTACGAGGCGTGGTCCAGGTGGTCCACCGGCCCCTCGACCACGGTGAGGTCGCGGGAGTAGTCGGTGTTGCCGAGGGCCCGCCAGGACACCTCGTGCAGGTCGTGGACGTCGCAGTCCTTGTCCACCACGATGATCAGCTTGGTCAGCGACATCATGTGCGCGCCCCAGATGGCGTGCATGACCTTCTGGGCGTGCTTGGGGTACTTCTTGTCGATCGAGACGATCGCGCAGTTGTGGAAGCCGCCGGACTCGGGCAGGTGGTAGTCCACGATGTCCGGGACGATGATCTTCAGCAGCGGCAGGAAGAAGCGTTCCGTCGCGCGGCCCAGCGGGCCGTCCTCCGTCGGCGGGCGGCCCACCACGATCGACTGGAGCAGCGGACGCTTGCGCATCGTCACGCAGTCGATCTTCAGCGCGGGGAACGGCTCCTGCGGGGTGTAGAAACCGGTGTGGTCGCCGAAGGGGCCTTCGGGGAGCATCTCCCCGGGCTCCAGCCAGCCCTCGATCACGACCTCGGCGTTGGCCGGCACCTGGAGCGGGACGGTCTTGCAGTCGACCATCTCGATCCGCTTGCCCGCCACGAACCCGGCGAACAGGTACTCGTCGATGTCGCCCGGCAGCGGCGCGGTCGAGGCGTAGGTGACGGCCGGCGGGCAGCCGAAGGCGATCGCGACCGGCAGCCGCTCGCCGCGCGCGGCGGCCACGGCGTAGTGGTTGCGGCTGTCCTTGTGGATCTGCCAGTGCATGCCGATGGTGCGCTTGTCGTGCCGCTGGAGCCGGTAGAGGCCGAGGTTGCGCACGCCCGTCTCGGGGTGCTTGGTGTGGGTCAGGCCCAGGTTGAAGAAGGAGCCGCCGTCCTTGGGCCAGGTGAACAGGGCCGGGAGGGCGTCCAGGTCCACGTCGTCGCCGGTGAGGACGACCTCCTGGACGGGCGCGGACTCGCCCTTCACCTTCTTCGGCGGCACGTGCACCATCGAGCCGAGCTTGCCGAAGGCCTCGCGGACCCCGATGAAGCCCTGCGGCAGCTCGGGCTTGAGCAGGCCGCCGATCTTCTCGCTGATCTCGCCGTACGACTTCAGGCCCAGGGCCTTCAGCAGCCGGCGGTCCGTGCCGAAGACGTTCATGGCCAGCGGCATCGCCGAGCCCTTGACGTTCTCGAAGAGCAGCGCCGGGCCGCCCGCCTTGTTCACTCTGTCGACGATCTCCCCGACCTCCAGGTACGGGTCGACTTCGGCCTTGATGCGCTTGAGGTCGCCCTCCCGCTCCAGGGCCCGGAGCAGCGAGCGGAGATCGTCGTAAGCCATGGGCCCCAGTATCCGTCACCGAATACCCTGGGGACGTCACCGGGGCCCCGTGCGGGCCCGCCGCCACTGCCCGGGAGTCGGTCCCACACCGTGCTGCGCTATCTGCCGTTCCTGCTGATCATCGCGCTGACCATCTACGCCTTCATCGACTGCCTGAACACCCCGGAGGAGGAGGTCAAGAGCCTCCCCAAGGGGGTGTGGGTGCTGATCATCCTGCTGTTCTCGATCGTCGGCCCGGTGGTGTGGCTGCTCGCCGGCAAGAAGCGCGCGGCGGCCGGCGGCGCGGGCGCCTTCGGCGGCGGCTTCGGCGGGAGCGGCCGGGGGCGCCGTACGCAGTGGGTGGCGCCCGACGACAACCCGGAGTTCCTGCGCTCGCTGCGCAAGGACGAGCAGAAGGACACGGACAAGGACAAGGACGACCAGGGCTAGGAGGCGTACGAGGCCCGTAGCTCGGCCCAGCGGGCGTCGGTCCACGACGGCCAGTCCGCCGGGTGCCCGGCGAGGGCGGCCTCCAGCATCTCGAAGTGGTCGTGCCAGCCGGCCAGGCAGTCCAGGCGGTCCGCGTCGCTGCCCTCGCGCTCGTTCAGGAAGCGGATCACCGTCGAGTCGGTGCCGACGGGCTCCAGGTGGAAGCGGATCCGGCCGTGCTCGGAGACCGTGTACTCCACGACCCGCTCGGTGTCCCAGGCCGTGACCTCCCCCGACACCGTGGTGCCGGTGTTCAGCCAGCGCAGGGTGACGGCACCGCCGAGACGGCGTTCCAGCACGTCGGCGGCCGCCAGCCAGGTGCGCAGCCCGTCACCCGTGGTCAGTACGGGCCACAGGGCCTCGTAGGCGTACGGGACGTGCAGCTCGAAGCGCAGCAGCCAGCGGTCGGGGCCGCGCGGCTCGCTGGTGGCATGGCTCACAGGAGACATACCACCAGCGTCCCACCGACCGGGGTCAGACGCCCGCGTAGGAGTGCTTGCCGCTGAGCAGGATGTTCACGCCGTAGTAGTTCCAGATCCAGCAGGCGAAGGCGAAGAGCGCGAGGTACGCGGCCTTGCGGCCCTTCCAGCCGGCGGTGGCCCGTGCGTGCAGGTAGCAGGCGTACGCCACCCAGGTCACGAACGACCAGACCTCCTTGGGGTCCCAGCCCCAGTAGCGGCCCCAGGCGTCGCCGGCCCAGATCGCGCCCGCGACGATGGTGAAGGTCCACAGGGGGAAGACGGCCGCGTTGATCCGGTACGAGAACTTGTCGAGGGAGGCCGCCGACGGCATCCGCTCCAGCACCGAGGTGCGGAAGCGGCCCGGGGTCCGCCCGGCCTCCAGGTGGCTCTCGTAGCCGTCGCGGAACAGGTAGAGGACCGCGCCGGCCGCACCGATGTAGAAGACGGCGCCGCAGAAGATGGCGGTGGAGACGTGGATCCACAGCCAGTACGAGTGCAGGGCCGGGACCAGCTGGTCGCTGGCGGTGTACAGCCAGGTGGTGGCGATGCCCAGGTCCAGCAGGACCGAGGTGACCAGGATCAGGCCGAGCCAGCGGACGTTCTTCTTCAGCGCCAGCAGCGCCAGGTAGGCGCCCACCGCGACCGTGGAGAAGGTCAGGTTGAACTCGTACATGTTGCCCCAGGGGGCACGCTCCACCGACAGTGCCCGCGAGACCACGCCCGAGGCCTCGATGAGGAAGCCGAGGACGGTCAGGGAGACCGCGATGCGCCCGTACAGGTCGCCCTTCTCGGTGCCGCCGGCCGCGCCGGGGCCGTCCGGGACGTCACGGACGCCGGTGGCGGCGCGGGTGACGACCTTCGGCTTGTCCAGGACGGCCGTGCCACCGCCCTTGGTCCGCACCTGCACGGCGGGCGCCCCTGCGGCCGCGGCGGCGGCCGGGGTCAGCGCGGCGGCCGTACGGCCGACCTTGCTGCGGCTGCCGAACACCCACTCCGTGATGTGCGCGAAGAAGGCGAGCGTGTAGACCGCCATCGACGCGTAGACCAGCTTGTTGCTGAGATCGGCGAGGCTCTCGTTCGTCGCCGCAGCGAGCAGCGTCATGCGCGCTCCCCTTCTTCTTCTGTTGTGGTGTCGGCTTCCGCCGGCGCGGCTTCCACCGGGCTCGGCGCCGTCTCGTAGAGGGCGGCGGAGAGCACGGAAAGCTCCTCGGGGAGCTTCGCGGACTCGCTGCGGCCCAGGCCCGCCATCTCGACGACGGTCACGCCGTCCGCCCCGCGCACCGCGCGGACCCAGATCCGGCGGCGCTGGACGAACAGGGACGCGGCCAGACCGCCGATGGCGATCACGGCTCCCCCGAGCGCCAGCCCGGAGGCGGGCTGGTGGGTGACCGAGAAGGTGGCCCAGCGCTCGATGCCCTCGAACTTCACCGTGCCGGCGCCGTCGGGGAGGGTCATCGTCTCGCCGGGGAGCAGCCGCTGCTTGAACAGCTGTCCCTCGGGGTCCTTGAACTCCTGCATCTTGGAGGTGTTCAGCTGGTACACGTTCTGCGGCAGGCCCGAGTCCATGCCCAGGCTGCCGTGGTAGGCGCTGAGGGCGAGGACGGGGAAGTTCAGGTCCGGGAACTGGGAGAGCATCGTGCCCTTGCCGGCGCCCGCGAAGGTCGGCACGAACATGGCGTTGAAGCCGAGCTGTTCCTTGTCGCCGTTCTTGTTGTGGTAGCCGTCCGGGACCTTCACGGCGCCGGAGGAGCTGAGGTTGCCGTCGAAGGGCAGCATCGGGACGGCGTCGCGGTAGACCACCTTGCCGGTGGGGTCGGTGACCGAGATGACCGGGGCGTAGCCGTGGCCGAGGAGGTAGACCTTCGAGCCGTCGACCTCCAGCGGCTTGTTGACCTCGATCTCCGCCTTCTTCGGCGTGCCCTCGGCGCCGTCGCGGTAGGTGACGTACGCCTTGAAGTCGCGGGCGGTGCCCTTCTGCGGGCCGCTCTTCTCGTAGCTGGCGTCGAACTTGTCCAGGGTGAACGAGAACGGCACGAGGTCGTCGGCGGAGAAGAGGCTGCCGGACTTGAAGTCGTCGTACTGGGTCAGCGTGTTCGAGAAGCCCTTGCCGCGCAGGACGAGCTTGCCGCCCTCGGACTTGAACAGCTGCCCGCAGGCGAAGGCCACGAGCATCACGATCAGGGCGATGTGGAAGGCCAGGTTCCCGGCCTCGCGCAGATAGCCCTTCTCGGCGGCGACGGCGCCACCGGAGACCTCGGTACGGAAGCGGCGCCCGCCGAGCAGCCCCTTCGCGGACGCGAGGACCTCCTCCGGGTCCTTGTCCGTGCGCCAGGTCGCGTACGCCGGCAGCCGGTCCAGACGGCGCGGCGCAGCCGGCGGGCGGCCGGTGAGCTGGCCGGTGAACTGCCAGGTGCGCGGGACGATGCAGCCGATCAGCGACACGAACAGCAGGATGTAGATCGCGGAGAACCACACCGAGCTGTAGACGTCGAAGAGCTGGAGCTTCTCGGCGACCGGGACCCAGAACTCGTGGGTCTTCTTCCACTCCGCGACCTTCATCGCGTCGACCTGGGTCTGCGGGATGAGGGAGCCGGGGATGGACCCGAGGGACAGCAGGAACAGCAGGATCAGCGCCACCCGCATGGAGGTCAGCTGCCGCCAGAACCAGCGGGCCCAGCCGATGACCCCGATGCCGACGGGGCCGGCGGGGCCGTCCTCGACGGGGGCCGTGGACAGCTGCGCGCGGGCGGCCTCGTCCTCGTTCGGCGCCTCGGCGGGCGCCTTGTCGGTCGTACTCATGTGCGTGTAGTCCCTCAGATCCCCACCGTGAAGCCGTTGGTCCAGCTCTGCATCTCGTTGACGATGCTGAACCACATTCCTGTGACGAGCAGCAGACCGGTCACGATCAGCATGCCGCCACCGACGCGCATCACCCACGCGTAGTGCTTCTTGACCCACCCGAACGCACCCAGCGCCTTGCGGAAGGCGACCGCGGCGAGGATGAACGGCACCCCGAGGCCGAAGCAGTAGACGGCGGTCAGCAGGGCGCCCCGCCCGGCGGTCGCCTCGTTGATGGACAGGGTTCCCACGGCGGCGAGGGTCGGCCCCATGCAGGGCGTCCAGCCGATCCCGAAGAGGACACCGAGCACCGGGGCGCCGAGCAGACCGGCCGTCGGCTTCTTGTGGAAGCGGAACTCGCGCATCGTCAGGCCCGGGATCCAGCCCATGAAGAACAGGCCGAGCAGGATCACCAGGACGCCCATGACCCGGGTGATGGTCTCCTTGTTCTCGCCCTGCAGGACGTTCCCGACCTGCCCGAACAGCATGCCGGTGGAGACGAACACCGCGGTGAACCCGAGGATGAACAGGCTCGCGCCGGCCACCATCCGGCCGCGGCGCGCCTCGGCGAGGTCGGCGCCGCTGACGCCCGTCACGTAGGACAGGTAGCCGGGGACCAGCGGCAGGACGCAGGGGGAGAAGAAGGAGACCAGCCCCGCGAGCAGGGCGATCGGCAGCGCGATCAGCAGCCCGCCGGACAGGACGGTCGTGTTCACGCCGGTCGCGTCGGCGGCGAGGAGGTGCTCGACCACGAGGTCACTGCTCCGCGAGGAGCGGGTCGATCATCGAACGCAGCTGCTCCTCGTTGACCGCGACCAGCGTCCGGGCCGCGATCCTGCCCTGCTTGTCGAGGACGATCGTGGACGGGATCGACTGCGCGTTCAGGGTGCCCTTGGGGAAGCGCAGCATCAGCTTGCCGTCCGGGTCGTACAGGCTCGGGTAGGTGATCCCGAAGTTCTGCTCGAAGGCGGCCGCGTTCTGCGTGCTGTTGTCGCGGGTGTTGATCCCGACGAACGCCACGTCCTTGCCGGCGTCGCCCAGCTCCTTGGACACCTTCGCGAAGTACGGGGCCTCCGCCCGGCAGGGCGGGCACCAGGAGCCCCAGACGTTGAGGACGACGACCTTGCCCTTGAGGGTGGTGGTGTCCAGGGTCTTGCCGTCGACGGTCGGACCGTCCAGCTTCGGTGCCTCGGCCCGCTCGCCCTTGGCGACGGTGGAGATACCGCTGGGACCTGTCACGTAGTTGCCGCCGGCGGACCCGGCCGACGGGCTGCCGCCGTCGCTGCACGCCGTCAGGGTCAGGGCGCTCGCCAGGGCCACCGCGGTCAGCAGGATGGCGCGGCCGCTGGTCGAGCGGCGGCGGCGGGGGGCGCGGCTAAGGCTCATGTGAAAAGTTTCGCATGAGCGATTTGCGGATCTTCCGCACCCCCCGACGCGGCGTCGAGGCCCAGGTCAGGCCGCCCGGCTACGCGCCGAACGCCTTGGACTTCCCCTTCACCGGCTTGGCGCCGGCCAGCAGGTGCGCCGGAACCAGGTCCCGCGCCGGCTCGCTGTAGCCCACCGACACCAGCTTGTCGTCCTGGTACGTGAACGACGTCAGCGAGGCGAGGGTGCACTGCCGGCGCCGCGGGTCGTGCCACAGCCGCCGCTTCTCCGCGAAGCTGCGCACGATCCAGATCGGCAGCTGGTGGCTGACCGCCACCGCCTCGTGCCCGCGCGCCGCGTCCCGGGCCGCCTCGATCGCGCTCATCATCCGCACGACCTGCTCGACGTACGGCTCGCCCCACGACGGCTTGAACGGGTTCGTCAGGTGCTTCCAGTTGCCCGGCTTGCGCAGCGCCCCGTCACCGACGCCGAAGGTCTTGCCCTCGAAGACGTTGCCCGCCTCGATCAGCCGGCCGTCGGTGGCCAGCTCCAGGCCGTGCGTCTTCGCGATCGGCGCGGCCGTCTCCTGCGCCCGCTCCAGCGGGGAGGCCACGACGTAGGTGACGTCCCGGTCCTGGAGGTGCTCGGCGACCCGGTCGGCCATCTGCCGGCCCAGCTCCGACAGGTGGTAGCCGGCCCGGCGGCCGTACAGCACCCCGTCGGGGTTGTGGACCTCGCCGTGCCGCATCACGTGGACGACGGTGATGTCGCTCATGCGGTCGCCTCCGCGGCGGCTCGGGCGGCGGCGGGCAGCGCGGCCGCGACGCGCTCGATGGCGCGCTCGTCGTGGGCGGTGGACACGAACCAGGACTCGAACGCCGACGGCGGCAGGTAGACGCCCTGCGACAGCATCGAGTGGAAGAACGCGTTGAAGCGGAAGCCCTCCTGCTTCTTCGCGTCGTCGTAGTTGCGGACCTCGTCCGGGGTGAAGAAGACGGAGAACATGTTGGAGGCCGTCTGCAGCCGGTGCGCCACGCCCTCCTTGGCCAGCGCGGCCGTCACCAGGCCCTGGATCTCCCGGGACACCGCGTCGACCTTCTCGTACGCCGCCGCGTCCAGCAGCCGCAGCTGCGCGAGACCGGCGGCGGTGGCGACCGGGTTACCGGAGAGCGTGCCCGCCTGGTACACCGGGCCGGCCGGGGCCAGGTGGCCCATCACGTCGGCGCGGCCGCCGAACGCCGCCGCCGGGAAGCCGCCGCCCATGACCTTGCCGAAGGTCATCAGGTCGGGCCTGACCCCGTCGACCCCGTACCAGCCGGCCCGCGAGGTGCGGAATCCGGTCATCACCTCGTCGGAGATGTACAGCGCGCCGTTCTCGCGGCAGAGGTCGGCGAGACCCTGGTTGAAGCCGTCCAGGGGGGTGACCACGCCCATGTTGCCGGGGGCCGCCTCGGTGATCACGCAGGCGATCTCACCGGGGTGCGCGGCGAACGCCGCCCGCACCGCGTCGAGGTCGTTGTAGGGGAGCACGATCGTGTCCCCGGCCTGCGCACCGGTCACACCGGGGGTGTCGGGAAGGGCGAAGGTGGCCAGGCCGGAACCGGCGGCGGCCAGCAGCGCGTCGACGTGGCCGTGGTAGCAGCCGGCGAACTTGACGACCTTGGCGCGGCCGGTGAAGCCACGGGCCAGCCGGATCGCCGACATGGTCGCCTCGGTGCCGGAGGACACCAGGCGCACCTGCTCGACGGGCTCGATCCGGGCGACGATCTCCTCGGCGAGGGCGACCTCGCCCTCGCCGGGCGTGCCGAAGGAGGTGCCGCGGGCGACGGCGGCCTGGACGGCCTCGATCACCTCGGGGTGGGAGTGGCCGAGGATCATCGGCCCCCACGAGCAGACCAGGTCGACGTACTCACGCCCGTCGGCATCGGTCAGGTAGGGACCGGTACCGGACACCATGAACCGGGGCGTACCGCCCACGGCACGGAAGGCGCGGACGGGAGAGTTCACGCCGCCGGGGGTCACGAGGGACGCGCGCTCGAAGAGCGTCTGCGAAACTGGGGCTTCATACGGGTACGGGTAGCTCACACCAGCCATGGTCTCAGAGGCCGCGACAGACTTGCGGAGGGGCGTTTCACCGCGCCGCCTCGGGGGAGGTCACTGCCATGATGATCAGGCTGCGTGGCGGGGGCCGCGAAGCCGGTGCAGGAAATACCAGTCGGGTGGAGATATGCAACGCGGTGGTGGACCGGGCGAGGGTACGGACGGCCTGGACCCGCAGCGCGCCCGCGAGGCCCGCCGCCGAGGCAAGCACCGCCGGGCCGCGGAGGCGGCGGAGACGGCCGCCGGCCCGGCCCCGCACGCCGGCCGCACCCCCGACACCCCGGACGCTCCGGAGGACCCCGCCCGCCGCGACTTGCCCGCCGGCCCGGACGACGCGGGACGCCGGGACGGGACCGCGCGCCGGAACGGCTCGGCCGAGCGGGCCGACCGCGCCGGCCGCCGGGACGGCGACAGCGCCGCGGGCGCCGGCGACACGGACGACCTGCCCAAGGGCCGCGGCATGGGCGTGACGTACAAGTACTTCGGCGCCCCGGACGGCGCGACCGCCGCGCGGGTGCCGGTGACGATGCGGCCGGAGGAGCTCGGCGGCGACGAGCTCGGCATGGGCGGCATGTTCACCAAGATCAAGCCGGAGACGATGGCCGCGATGGTCCTCACCGGCATCGAGGGCATACCGCTGCACAAGGTGCCGCCGCTGGAGCTGGTCGTCCTGCACCCGGACTACGCGGTGGTCAAGCTGCCGATGACGGTGGTCGACCCGCTGCGCGACGTGGGCGAGGAGTCGGTCGGCGCGGCGGCCTTCATCTGGTCGACGGTCCCCGACCGGGGCGGCCCGCGGGACGCGTTCAACGTCTACCAGCTGCTGCACGAATGGCAGGACTTCTCCCACCGCCTGCACGAGAACGGCCACCAGGCGTACTGCCTCGTCTGGCCGTGACGGCGCCGCCGCCGCGCGACAGCCGGCCTCGCGTCAGGCGACCGTGAGGACCACGCGGCCCCGGGTGCCCGGAGTGGACAGGGCCGCGTGGGCCTTCGCCGCCTCCGTGAGGGGCAACGTCTCCGCGACGCGGAGCGTCAGCGCCCCCGAGTCCACCAGCGCGGCCAGCCGCGCCAACTCGGCCCCGTCGGCCGCGACCTCCTGCACCGCCACCCGCACCCCCCGCTCCTGCGCGGGCTCCGCCCCCGGAATCAGCCCGACGTAGGCGCCTCCGTCACGGACGAACGCCAGGGCGGGCGCGCCCAGGACGGCCGTGTCCAGCACCCCGTCCACCGGCCCGGCGGGAGCCGCCCCCCGCGGGACGAACCCCGTCGCACCCAGAGACCGTACGAACTCCTCGTCACCCTCCCCCGCCAGGCCCGTCACCACCAGCCCGGCCCGCACCGCCAGCTGGACGGCGATGGCGCCCACCGACCCGGCCGCCCCGGTGACCAGCACCGACTCCCCCGCGGCCAGCCCCAGCAGGTCCAGCGCACGCGCGGCCGTCAGCCCGCTCAGCGGCAGCGCCGCCGCCACGGCCGCATCCACCGACTCCGGCGCCGCGGCCACCGCCGACGCGTCGAGCACCACGTACTCCGCGTGCGTACCGAGCGGCTTGACCTTGCCGTAGTGCAGCCCGACCACCCGGCGGCCCGCCGTCCAGCCCTCCACCCCGGGGCCGACCTCGTCGATCTCCCCCGCCACGTCCCAGCCGAGCCCGATCCGCTGCCCGGCCCCGCCGAAGACGCCCGCGCGCACTGCCCCGTCCACCGGGTTCACCCCGGCGGCCCGGACCCGCACCCGGACCTGCCCGGCCGCCGGCCGCGGCAGCTCCACCTCGGCCACCCGCACCTGCTCCGGCCCGCCGAAGGCGTCCACCACCACGGCCCGCATGGTCTCGTTCCGCTCGCTCATGATCTCTCCCCGTTCGTTGCGTCGTTCGTCGTTTCCGTCGTTCCCAACGATCACTAACCTAAGGAGAGGTACTCTCTTTCCGTAAGTACGCACTTCGAAGTGCGTACCCGACCCGGAAGTGGGGCACCCATGGCCACCCAGACCGCCGCCGCCCGCCGCGAGGACGTCCGCGCCGCCTACGACGCCTTCGTCAAGGAATGCCCCACCACCCAGCTCCTGGCCCGCATCAGCGACAAGTGGGTCGGTCTGATCCTCAGCGCCCTCGGCGAAGCCGAGAACGGCTCCATGCGCTACAGCGAGATCGGCCGCAAGATCCCCGGCGTCAGCCAGAAGATGCTCACCCAGACCCTCCGCTCCCTCGAACGCGACGGCATCGTCACCCGCTCCGTCACCGCCTCCGTCCCCGTCCGCGTCGACTACCGCCTGACCGAACTCGGCGGCAGCCTCGGCTGCCTCCTCTCCTCCGTCAAGCGCTGGGCCGAGAACCACTTCGACGAGGTCAGCGCCCACCGCACGGCCTACGACGAAGCCGCGTCCGCCACCTGACCGGCCTCGCAAATTCGGCCGCGCCGCCCCCACCCCCGATGGCATGCTGGGACCGTGAACGGTCCCGGTATTGAGCTCACCCTCGCCCCCGAACTACGCCTCTTCGCGCCGCCCAGCCGGCGCGTGGACCGCGTACCGACCGCCACCGACGGCGCCTCCAGCCTCGGACACGTCGTCGAATCCGCCGGAGTCCCGCTCACCGAAGTCGGCCGCCTCCTCGTCGACGGCCGCCAGGTGCCCGTCTCGTACGTGCCCCGGGCAGGCCAGTCCGTCGAGGTGTTCGGCGTCGACCGCCCCCAGCAGGTCCCCGGCGCCCCGCTGCGCTTCCTCCTCGACGTCCACCTCGGCACCCTCGCCCGCCGGCTGCGCCTGCTCGGCGTCGACGCCGCCTACGACAACGAGGACCCCGGCGACCCCGCCCTCGCCGCCCGCTCCGCCGCCGAGAGCCGCGTCCTGCTCTCCCGCGACCGCGGGCTGCTGCGCCGCCGCGAGATCTTCGCCGGCGCCTACGTCTACAGCGACAACCCGGACGACCAACTCCGCGACGTCCTGGGCCGGTTCGCCCCCGACCTCTCCCCCTGGACCCGCTGCACCGCCTGCAACGGGCCCCTCCATGAGGCCGACAAGGACAGCGTGGGCGACCGGCTGGAGCACGGCACGCAGCGCTCGTACGACGTCTTCGCCCAGTGCACCGACTGCGAACGCGTCTACTGGCGCGGCGCCCACCACTCCCGCCTGGAGCGGATCGTGCACGAGGCCCTGGCCGAGTTCGGCGACGGCGCGGCCGTCTGACACCCGCCGGAGGACGCGCCGCCGCCCCTCAGAACGCGTAGGCGTCCCCGGTGTCCAGCGCCAGCACCACGTGCTCGTTGTTGCCGCTGTTGCGGTCCGTCGCCCCGCCGTTCCACCAGGTGTCGATCCGCACCGCCACCTCCGCCGGCCGCTCCCGCAGCCCCAGCACCAGCCCGATGTGCCGCCCCCGCCCGTGCTCGGGCAGCGGCCCCGTCTCGCACACCACCTCCCGCTCCCCCGCCCGCGCACACCCCGCGGACAGCTCCTGCGCGTCCGCCAGGTCCGCCGACAGCCGCACCCGCACCGTCGCGTCCGCCAGCCCCGACGGCCCCTCGTTCTGCGGCACCATCCACACCCGCAGCTGCCCCCGCACCAGGGACACCCGCCCGTGGTAGGCCACGTCCGCCTCCGGCCCGGCCCACGCACCCGCCGGCCCGGCCCCCGCCAGCACCAGCGAGCCCGCCACCACCACACTCCGTACGGCACCACGGCGCACCGCCACCACCTCCTCGCGCGGACGGTAACCACCCCGACGAACCGCCGATCGGACCATCACACGAACGAGGGCGAGCCCACCCCCATTCGCCACCGCTCCCGCACGCGCCCCGTCAGCCCCCCGGCCTATGCTGGCGAACGTTCGCGCGCATCCGTACGCACGAACGAACGAGCACGCACCACGCCACGAGCGACCGAACGAGGAGCCCCGCCCATGAGCACGCGCACGGCCACCCGAACCGCCGTCATCACCGGCGCGAGCAGCGGAATCGGCGCGGCCACCGCCCGTCAGCTCGCCGCCGCGGGCTACCACGTCGTCCTCACGGCCCGCCGCAAGGACCGCATCGAGGCCCTCGCCGCCGAGCTCACCGCGGCCGGTCACGAGGCCACCGCCCACGCCCTCGACGTCACCGACCGCCCCGCCGTCGACGCCTTCGCCGCCTCCCTCTCCCGCTGCGACGTACTCGTCAACAACGCCGGCGGCGCCATCGGCGCCGAGCCCGTGGCCACCGGCGACCCGGCCGACTGGCGCACGATGTACGAGGTCAACGTCATCGGCACCCTCCACGTCACCCAGGCGCTCCTGCCCGCCCTCACCGCCAGCGGCGACGGCACGGTCGTCGTCCTCTCCTCCACCGCCGGCCACGCCACCTACGAGGGCGGCGCGGGCTACGTCGCCGCGAAGAACGGCGCCCGCGTCCTCGCCGAGACCCTCCGCCTGGAGATCGTCGGCCAGCCCGTCCGCGTCATCGAGATCGCCCCCGGCATGGTCAAGACCGAGGAGTTCGCCACCACCCGCTTCCGCGGCGACAAGGAGAAGGCGGAGAAGGTGTACGCGGGCGTCGCGCACCCCCTCTCCGCCGACGACGTGGCCGACACCATCACCTGGGCGGTGACCCGCCCCAGCCACGTCAACATCGACCTCCTCGTGGTCCGCCCCCGCGCCCAGGCCTCGAACACGAAGGTCCACCGCGAGCTCTAGACCAGTCCGGCACTCCTGAGGTACGGCATCAGGGGCGCGGGCCTCAGCCCCGCGGCCCTGGCCGCACCCAGCGCGCGGTCCAGGTCCGCCGCCAGCATCGGCGTGAAGTGCAGCAGCACGATGTCCCCGCCCTTCAGCTGCGGGGCCGGCGGGGTCTGGCTCCAGGTGGTGAAGTCGTAGGTCCAGGTGACCAGCGCCTTCACCCCGCACGCCTTGGCCGCCAGCCGCACGTCGTCGTTGACGGCCCCGTACGGCGGCCGCAGCAGCCTGGGCGCCTTCCCGAACGTCTCCTCCAGCCGCTCCCCGGCCCCGCACACCTCGGCGTCCTTCCCGGCGGCGTCGAGGGTGGTCAGATCGGGATGGTTCACGGTGTGGTTCTCCACCGAGACCCGCCCGCCGTCGACCAGATCGGTGAAGTACTGCGTGTCATAGGCGGTGGCCCCCGGCAGCAAGAACAACGAAGCGGGCACCCGCCGCTCCCTCAGCATCCGCGCGGCCTCGGCGTCATGCGTCCACCCGTCGTCGATCGTGATGAACACGACCTTCTCGGACGTCGGCACATGCGCCACGACGGGCGGCAGCCCCACGGCGGCCTGAGCCGACCCGCCAACCCCGACCCCCAGCGACAACGCCGCGAGAGCGGCGAGGAACACACGAGTTCTCCACATGACGCCCACCCTGGTCTAGACCAACCGACACGGTCAACCCCCGCACCACAAGTGGAAGTTGGCCCTCAGGGGACCCTCGGAGCCCATACGGGTGAATCCACGCGAATCGGCAGCGGACAGCGCTACGCTCCGAAAACGTGAGCCGCGAAAGGGAGGAAGCTATGGCCGTGATGCAGCACGAGACCACGATCGCGGAAGCCGCCGATCGACTCTCCAGGGAGCTTCCCAGGCACCGAGTGGAGATTCTCCAGGGGAGGCTCACCGTGACACCACCTGCCGACGGGGAGCATGCGCTCACTTTGAGCTGGTTGACCGAGGCGTTCTTCGAAGCCGGAGCCAAGAAGGCCGGCCTGCGGTACCTCCAGGGCATCGGCATCTGGCTGCCCACCGGGCCCGACGACTACGCCATCCCGGACTTCGCGCTCGTCACCGAGGACTTCCTGGACTTCAAGGGCCGGAGCAACTGCTACTCGCCAGAGGTCTTCCGCCTCATCGTCGAGGTGACCTCCTCGAACTGGTCGGATGACCTCGGCTCCAAGGTGGACTCCTACGCGAAGGCCGACGTCCCCTTCTACGTCATCGCCGACCGCCGCCACGACGAGGTCGTCGTCTGCCGCGACCCGCGCAACGGCACCTACCGCCTCCGCACGTCCCACAAGCGCGGCACCTCCATCACCGTCCCCGAGTACGTCGGCGTGACCCTCGAACTCCCGGTGGACCTCCTCCTCGACGGCGAGTGAGAACCGGGCACACGCGAAGGGGCCCGGACCGCAGTCGGTCCGAGCCCCCTGCACACCCCCGTCAGCCCTTGACGCAGATGACCTGCTTCAGCTTCGCCACGACCTGCACCAGGTCGGTCTGCTGGTCGATGACCTGCTCGATCGACTTGTAGGCCCCCGGGATCTCGTCCACGACGCCCGAGTCCTTGCGGCACTCCACGCCCCGCGTCTGCTCCGCCAGGTCCCGCGCCGAGAACCGCTTCTTCGCCGCCGTGCGGCTCATCTTGCGGCCCGCGCCGTGCGAGGCGGAGTTGAAGGACTTCTCGTTGCCGAGCCCCTTCACGATGTAGGAGCCCGTGCCCATCGAGCCGGGGATGATCCCGTACTCCCCGCTGCCGGCGCGGATCGCGCCCTTGCGGGTGACCAGCAGGTCCATGCCGTCGTACCGCTCCTCCGCCACGTAGTTGTGGTGGCAGCTGATCTCCTGCCCGAAGGAGACCTTCGCCTTGCGGAACTCCCGCCGGATGACCTCCTTGAACAGGCTCATCATCGCCGCCCGGTTGTACTTGGCGTACTCCTGCGCCCAGAAGAGGTCGTTGCGGTACGCCTCCATCTCCGGGGTCGCGGCGAGGAAGACGGCCAGGTCCCGGTCGACCAGGTTCTGGTTGTGCGCCAGGCCCCGGGCCACGCCGATGTGGTGCGCGGCGAGCTCGTTGCCGATGCCGCGCGAGCCGGAGTGCAGCATCAGCCAGACCGAACCTGACTCATCGAGACAGAATTCGATGAAATGATTGCCGGAGCCGAGCGTTCCGATCTGTTTCACGGCACGTTCCTGACGGAACTTGACCGCATCGGCGATGTAGTCGAAGCGCTTCCAGAGGTCCGCGTACCCGGTCTCGGAGAACCCGTACAGCCTCCCCGGATCCACCGCCTCCCGGTGCATCCCCGCCCCCACGGGAATCGCCTGCTCGATCCGCGACCGCAGCTTCGACAGGTCCCCCGGGAGGTCGTTCGCCGTGAGGGAGGTCTTGACCGCCGACATGCCGCAGCCGATGTCCACGCCCACCGCCGCCGGGCACACCGCGTCCTTCATCGCGATCACCGAGCCGACCGTCGCGCCCTTGCCGTAGTGGACGTCCGGCATGACGGCCAGGCCCTTGATCCACGGGAGCCCGGCGGTGTTCTGCAGCTGCCGCATGGCGCTGTCCTCGACCGACGCCGGGTCCGTCCACATCCTGATCGGGACCTTCGCCCCGGGTACCTCTACATACGACATAACAGAACAATCCCCCGGAAATCAGCAGAAAGGTAGGAGTACGCGAAAAGCCGCGCTCATACCCCCAAACCAGACAGGGAACCGGCGCCGGCACCAGCGTGTGCGATAGACATTGTGTCCATCCGTGTCCGAGTCGCGGCAACGGATTTTCCCGAGGACGCCAAGGAAGCCAGGGGAGCGAGTGAAGCCGATGGACGTGGAACGCACGCGGGTGCGCCGTCGATTCCTGCCGGGCATCGCGGTGCTCACCGCGCTCGCCGCCGGCGCGACCGCGTGCACCGGCGGCGACGGCATCGGCGGGATCGGCGACCAGAAGAACGGCAGCAGCACCGCCGCGCCCGCGCAGCCCGGCAAGTACCGCAGCCTCCCCCAGCCCTGCAAGGCCGTCGACGGCAAGCGGCTGCGGGCCATGCTCCCGGCCTCGGACTCCCTCACCACCGAGCAGCGCGAGCAGCTCTACGCCGGGACGGCCGAGTCCTCGTACGACGCCGACCGGCACGTCGGCTGCCGCTGGAACGCCCAGACGCCCGAGGCTGCCCTGCTGCTGTCGGTCACCTTCGAGCGGGTGGTCTCGTACGACCGCGCCGCCGCGAGCGACGACGACAAGGCTCACCAGGTGTACGTGCGCCGGCTGACGGACGCGCACCTGCCCTTCCCCGGCCCGGCCGCCGGCTCCAGCGCGAGCCCTGGACCGAGCCCGAGCACGAGCCCCGGCACGGGGGCCCCCGCCGGTACCGCCCCCGGCGGGCCCGAGGCCCCGCAGTCGCCGCCCGCCACCGCCCCCACCCCTTCCGCCTCCGCCACCGGCTCCCCCGAGCTCGGTTCGCGGGTGCTGGACGGGCTCGGGAGCGAGGGGTTCCTCGACGACAAGCTCGGCGCGGCCGGGGCCACCGCCGCGCAGAACCGCACCGTGCGGATCGTCTTCCGCACCTCCAACGTGATCGTCACCGTCGAGTACAGCGTCCAGCCCTCCGCTCCGGGCAAGGTCCCGCCGGCCGCGGAAACGCAGGACAAGACCCGTCAGCTGGCCGAGGCCCTGGCGGAGCGCTTCAGCGAGTGAGCGCGCTGCTCCCGGGGGGCGTGCACGGCCCGCGTGACGGCGCGCACAGCAGTCCCGCTCCGGATCGGGCTACCGTTGCGGGGGTCCCACACCCCTGAAGCACGACCCCGAAGCACCGAGATGTCCCCAACGTCTGAAGGAACCATGCACCGATCAGCCTCGCGCCTCACCCGCGTCCTCGCCTGCGCAGCCGTCCCGGTGATCCTCACCGTCGCCGGCTGCTCCTCCGACTCGGGGAAGTCCTCCTCGGGCTCGGACTCCGGCAAGAAGTCCTCGTCGTCCTCCTCGTCCAAGCCGGGCACGAAGGGCTCCACCGCGCTGGAGAAGGTGGCGTACGAGAAGCTGCCGGACCCCTGCAAGGCGGTCTCCGCCAAGACGATCGAGTCCCTCGTCCACGACGCGAAGGACAAGAACGGCACGGCCGCCAAGTCCAACGACCTCGCCAACCGCGCCAGCTGCTCCTGGAACGGTCTGGAGACGGACGGCACGAAGGGCTCGCAGTACCGCTGGCTGTCCGTGTCCCTGGTGCGCTACGACTCGCACGCCTCCCTGGGCAGCGGCAACAAGCGCGCGGAGGAGCAGTACAACAAGCAGATCGAGCTGGCGAAGACCACCAAGGACGCGCACGACGTCAAGGTCGAGCAGGCCGACGGGGTCGGTGACCAGGGGACGTCCGTGATCTACGGGATCAAGAAGGACGTCGACTTCTTCAACACCACCGTCGTGGCCCGCACCCAGAACGTCGTGGTCACCCTCGACTTCAACGGTGCCGCCTACGAGGGCGCGGGCGCGCCGGACCAGGGCAAGCTCCTCCAGGATGCGATCGCCGCGGCCAAGGAGGTCGTGACCTCGGTGGCCAACGGCGCCAACGAGCAGGCGCCTTCCGGTGCGGAGTCGCCGTCGGCTTCCGCTTCGTCTTCCGCTTCCCCGTCGGCCTCGGCCTCGCCGAAGCAGTAGGGGTCTGCGGCGCGGGTGACGCAGGGTCACCCGTACGCTGTGCCTGCCTGTAGCTTCGCAAGGGGAGGGGATCTCGAGTGGCCGCGATGCAGCTGACTCGTACGCACCGGATTCTGGTCGGTGTCGTGGTCGCCGGAGCGCTCGTCATCGCGGGTATCGGCTTCGCGGGTTCGTACGCCGCGGTTCGTGCCCTGGCGCTGAAGAAAGGCTTCGGCAGCTTCTCGCTGGTGTTCCCGATCGGCATCGACGCGGGCATCTGCGTGCTGCTGGCGCTGGACCTGCTGCTGACCTGGATCCGGATCCCGTTCCCCCTGCTGCGGCAGACGGCCTGGCTGCTGACCGCGGCGACGATCGCGTTCAACGGCGCGGCGGCCTGGCCGGATCCGCTGGGCGTGGGCATGCACGCGGTGATCCCGGTGCTGTTCGTGGTGACGGTGGAGGCGGCGCGGCACGCCGTGGGCCGGATCGCGGACATCACCGCGGACCGGCACATGGAGGGGGTGCGGATCACCCGCTGGCTGCTGTCCCCGGTGCCGACGTTCAGGCTGTGGCGCCGGATGAAGCTGTGGGAGCTGCGCTCGTACGAGCAGGCGGTCGGGATGGAGCAGGACCGGCTGATCTACCAGGCGCGGCTCCAGGCCCGGTTCGGGCGGGCGTGGCGGCGGAAGGCGCCGGTGGAGGCGCTGATGCCGCTGCGGCTGGCGCGGATCGGTGTGCCGCTGGCGCAGACGGCGCCGGAGGGGCTGGCCGCGGCGGGCATCGACCCGGTGCTGCTGCCTCCGGCGGTGGTGCAGGCCCCGGCGGTGGCGATGGGTCCCGCGGTGGGCGGTCCGGCCGTCGCGATGGGTACTGCGGTGGCCGGTCCGGCCGTGGCGGGTCCGGAGGCGGGTGCCGCACCGGCCCTGCCCGTGGCGCCCGGGGCCGGCCAGGGCGCTGCCGCGGCGGGGCCGGCTCCGGCCCTGGCGGTGGCTCCGCAGGCCGCCGGGGGCGCGGGGCCGACGGGGCCTGAGGGTCACGTGGAGCCCGTGGAGCAGGTCGCGCACGTCGCGCACCTGGGGCCCGTGGAGCCCGAGGGGCCGGCCGTTCCCGAGCAGTGGGAGGGGCTGGACCGGGCCGCGGCGCGGCTGGGGCAGGCGAAGCTCGCTCAGGCGCCGGCGCCGTTCGCGGTGGCCCCGGAGGCCATGCCGGCCCCGCACGACAGTGCCTGGTTCGCCGGGCCGAAGGCTCCGCAGGCGGCGTACGAGGGCGGCTACAACCCGCAGTACGTGGAGGGCCTGGAGCCGACCCCGGTGATGCCCCCGGCGGGCCCGGAGGAGCAGCAGGACCCCCGCACCCCGGCCTACGACGAGGCCGACGAGGCGCACGACGCCCTCGACCAGGAGAAATTCGAGGAAGCGGCGTACGAGGCGTACCAGGCCTACGTGGAGGCGAAGAACAGCCACCCCACCGCCCACCAGCTGGACCAGGCCCTCGCCGCCGCTTACGGGCCGCTCCAACCGGACAGCGTCTCGGTCATCGAGGCCATGATGCCGACGCTGAAGCAGCGCTACCAGCGCGACCTGGAGAGCAGGTTCATGCAGTAGGCCGCCCGCGCACGCGGAAAGGGCCCGCACCCCCGGTGATCCGGCGGTGCGGGCCCTTCGGCCATGAGGTCAGACCCTATGAGGTCAGACCGCGAGGAGCGCGCGCACCCGGTCCGCGCCGACCGCGAGGAGCAGCGTGGGCAGGCGGGGGCCGGTCTCGCGGGTGACGAGCAGGCGGTAGAGCAGGGCGAAGAACTCGCGCTGGGCGACCTTGAGCTCGGGGGTGGGCTTGGCGTCGGGCTCCAGGCCCGCCATGACCTTCGGCACGCCGTAGACGAGGGTGGTGAGCCCGTCGAGCGACCAGTGGGTGTCGAGGCCCTCCAGCAGCATGGCCAGGGAGCGGCGGCCCTCCTCGTCGAGGGAGGCGAGCAGTTCGGCGTCGGGCTCCTCGCGCACGAGGGTGCGCTGGTCGGCCGGGACCTGGGTGGTGATCCAGTTCTCGGCGCGGTCCAGGCGCGGGCGGACCTCGTCGAGGGAGGTCAGCGGCTTCTCCGGGTCCAGCTCGGAGAGGATGCGCAGGGTCTGCTCGTCGTGTCCGGCGGTGATGTCGACGACCGACGCGAGGGTGCGGTACGGCATCGGGCGCGGGGTGCGCGGCAGCTCGTGGGAGGCGACGCGGACGGCGCGGGAGTGGGCGGCGGCGTCGGCCGGCAGCACGGAGCCGTCGGCGACCTTGCCCTCCAGCTTGTCCCACTCGTCGTAGAGCCGCTGGATCTCCTGGTCGAAGGCGATCTTGAAGGACTGGTTGGGGCGGCGGCGGGCGTACAGCCAGCGCAGCAGCTGCGGCTCCATGATCTTCAGCGCGTCGGCCGGGGTGGGGACCCCGCCCTTGCTGGAGGACATCTTGGCCATGCCGCTGATGCCGACGAAGGCGTACATCGGGCCGATGGGCTGCTCGCCGCCGAAGAGGCCGACGATCTGGCCGCCGACCTGGAAGGACGAGCCCGGCGAGGAGTGGTCCACGCCCGACGGCTCGAAGACGACGCCCTCGTAGGCCCAGCGCATGGGCCAGTCGACCTTCCAGACCAGCTTGCCGCGGTTGAACTCCGACAGCTTGACGGTCTCGGTGAACTGGTCCTCGGTGCAGACGTAGGTCAGCTCGGTGGTCTCGTCGTCGTAGGCGGTGACCTTGGTGAAGTCCTTGTCGCACTGGCCGCAGTAGGGCTTGTACGGGAAGTACTCGGCGCCCTCGGCGCTGCCGTCGTCCTCGCCGGCGGCGCCGGAGCCCTCGGCGGCCTCGATCTCGGCCTCGTCGAGGGGCTTCTGCTGGGGCTTCTTGGCGCCCGGCTTCTGCTTGGTGCGGTACTGGGCGAGCACTGCGTCGATGTCGCCGCGGTGCTTCATCGCGAACAGGACCTGGTCGCGGTAGGCGCCGGAGGTGTACTGCTCGGTCTGGCTGATGGGGTCGTACTCGACGCCCAGCTCGGCCAGGGAGGCGACCATGGCGGCCTTGAAGTGCTCGGCCCAGTTCGGGTACGGGGAGCCCTCGGGGGCGGGCACGGAGGTCAGCGGGCGGCCGATGTGCTGGGCGTGCGACTCCTCGGTGACACCGGGGATGCCCTTGGGGACCTTGCGGTAGCGGTCGTAGTCGTCCCAGGAGATGAGGTGGCGGACCTCGTGGCCCCGGCGGCGGATCTCGTCCGCGACCAGGTGGGGGGTCATGACCTCGCGCAGGTTGCCCAGGTGGATCGGGCCCGACGGGGAGAGGCCGGACGCGACGACGATCGTTTTGCCCGGGGCTCGGCGCTCCGCCTCGGCGATGACCTCGTCCGCGAAACGGGAGACCCAGTCGGTCTCTGTGTTGCTCTGCGCGCTCTGAGCCACGACACGTCCTTCTATCTCGAATGCTGGCTTCGGCCATTCTCCCAGACGGAAGGGGCCGCTCCGGGGTTGCTTCCGTCTGGTGATACGGCGGGTGGTGCGGCGGGTGATATGCCGAGGACCCGGCAGCCTCCGCGTGGGATACTCGGCACTTGTCGGAACGCCCAAGACCCACTCGGGCACAACCTCACAGGAACGGCAGCTCATGGCCTCGGTCCCTTCCCTCGCTTCCTCCGTCGAACAGCGCCTCTCGGACGCCCTCGTCTCCGCCCTGCCGGAGGCCGGTGCGGCCGACCCGCTGCTGCGACGAAGCGACCGGGCCGACTTCCAGGCCAACGGCATCCTGGCGCTCGCGAAGAAGGCCAAGGCCAACCCGCGGGAGCTGGCGACGACCGTGGTCGAGGCCATCCCCACGGGTGACCTGATCAAGGAGATCGAGGTCTCGGGCCCCGGCTTCCTCAACATCACCGTCTCGGACGAGGCGATCATCCGCACCCTCGCGGCGCGCGCCGCCGACGACCGCCTCGGCGTGCCGCTGTCCCCGACCGCCGGCACCACGGTGATCGACTACGCGCAGCCGAACGTGGCCAAGGAGATGCACGTCGGCCACCTGCGGTCGGCCGTGATCGGCGCGGCGATGGTGGAGATCCTGGAGTTCACGGGCGAGAAGGTGGTCCGCCGCCACCACATCGGCGACTGGGGCACCCAGTTCGGCATGCTCATCCAGTACCTGCTGGAGCACCCGCACGAGCTGGACCACAAGGGCGGGGAGGGCGAGGCGTCCGGCGAGGAGGCCATGTCCAACCTGAACCGCCTGTACAAGGCCTCGCGCGCGCTGTTCGACTCCGACGAGGAGTTCAAGACGCGGGCGCGGGCGCGGGTGGTGGACCTCCAGGCGGGCGACCCGCAGACCCTGGCCCTGTGGCAGCGGTTCGTGGACGAGTCGAAGATCTACTTCTACTCGGTCTTCAACAAGCTGGACATGGACATCCAGGACCCGGACGTGGTCGGCGAGTCCGGCTACAACGACATGCTGGTGGAGACCTGCAAGCTGCTGGAGGAGTCGGGCGTGGCCGTCCGCTCCAACGGTGCGCTGTGCGTGTTCTTCGACGAGTACAAGGGCCCGGACGGCAACCCGACGCCGCTGATCGTCCAGAAGTCGGACGGCGGCTTCGGCTACGCCGCGACCGACCTGTCGGCGATCCGCGACCGCGTGGGGAACCTGAACGCGGACACGCTGATCTACGTGGTGGACGCGCGGCAGTCGCTGCACTTCAAGATGGTCTTCGAGACGGCCCGCCGGGCGGGCTGGCTGAACGACGAGGTCAAGGCCGTCCAGCTGGCCTTCGGCACGGTCCTGGGCAAGGACGGCAAGCCGTTCAAGACCCGTGAGGGCGAGACGGTCCGGCTGGTGGACCTGCTGGACGAGGCGGTGGAGCGGGCCGCCTCCGTGGTCCGGGAGAAGGCCCAGGACCTCACGGAGGAGGAGATCGCCGAGCGCGGCGCCCAGGTGGGCATCGGCGCGGTGAAGTACGCGGACCTCTCCACCTCCGCCTCGCGCGACTACAAGTTCGACCTGGACCAGATGGTCTCGCTGACCGGTGACACGTCCGTGTACCTCCAGTACGCGTACGCCCGTATCCAGTCGATCCTGCGCAAGGCGGGCGAGGCCCGGCCGGCCGCCCACCCGGAGCTGGAGCTCGCGGCCTCGGAGCGGGCGCTGGGCCTGCACCTGGACGGCTTCGGCGAGCTGGTGGCGGAGGCCGCGTCCGAGTACGCCCCGCACAAGCTGGCCGCGTACCTGTACCAGCTGGCCTCGCTCTACACGACCTTCTACGCGGAGTGCCCGGTCCTCAAGGCCGACACCCCGCAGCAGGTCGAGAACCGCCTGTTCCTGTGCGACCTGACGGCCCGCACCCTGAACAAGGGCATGTCCCTCCTGGGCATCCGCACCCCCGAGAAGCTCTGACGCACCACCCCACGACGGCCCCCGGCGCAACCACCCCGCGCCGGGGGCCGAGTGTTTGTTCGGCCGGGGAACATCGGGTGGTAGCCGACCGTTCACGCGGCCCTCCTACGTTCGGCGCGAACCGTGCCGAACACCCGAGGGGGATCTCCCGCACATGCGCCGCAGACCGTTGAAGACGCTCACCGTCCTGGCCATCGCCAGCGCCGTGGCCGCCGGCACCGCCGTCACCGCGAACTCCGCGCCCCAGCAGAGCGACTCGCACCAGGACATCCGGAACGTCATCTACCTCCTCGGTGACGGAATGGGCCGCACCCACGTGACCGCCGCCCGTGACCGGTTCATGGGTGCCGGCGGCAAGCTCACCATGGAGACCCTCCCCAACACGGGCGCGGTCGCCACCTACGCCGTCGAGAAGAACAGCGCGAAGCCCGCCCTGGTCACCGACTCGGCCAGTTCCGCCACCGCCTGGTCCTCCGGCGTGAAGACCTACAACGCGGCCATCAGCGTGGACGCGTACGAGAAGAAGGTCACCACGCTGATGGAGCAGGCCCACGCGGCCGGCTTCGCCACGGGCAACGTCTCCACCGCCGAGGTCACCGACGCCACCCCGGCCGCCGAGTTCAGCCACGCGCTGCTGCGCGGCTGCCAGGGCCCGGTGTACTCCGACGCCGCGTGCCTGCCGAAGAAGGACGACGGCAGCTACGAGGCGGCCCCGGCCGACAAGACGCTGATCACCCCGATCGCCGAGCAGATCGCCCGCAACGGCACCGCCGACGTCATCCTCGGCGGCGGCCTGGCCCGCTTCGAGCCGGACGACCAGAAGGCCCTCCAGGCGCAGGGCTACCAGGTCCTCGGCAGCTTCGGCGACCCGAAGCTGCCCGCACAGACGGCCGCCAGCCAGCAGGTCGCCACCAAGGCGGACCTGGACAAGGCCAACGGCAAGAAGGTCATCGGCCTGTTCAACCGCGGCAACCTGACCGTGGAGCACAACAAGGCGGCCCTGCCGGCCGACGCCCCGCAGAAGCAGGAGCCGTCGCTCGCGGACATGACCCGCAAGTCGATCCAGCTGCTGACCGACCGCAAGGGCGGCTCGTACGACCGCCACAAGTCGAAGAAGGGCTTCTTCCTCCAGGTCGAGGGCGCCCAGATCGACAAGCGTTCGCACGCCAACGACGCCGCGCAGACCCTCGACGAGATCAAGGCGTTCGACGACGCGGTCAAGGCCGCGTACGAGTTCGCGAAGAAGGACGGCCACACCCTCGTGATCGTCACGGCGGACCACGAGTGCGCCGGCTTCAACATCATCGAGAAGGGCACGTACACCAACGCCGAGGCCGTGGCGCCCCCGGCGAACACGGACGCCGGCAACCCCGCCAACAACAGCGTCCCCTCGCGCACCGCCTCCGGCGCCAAGGACCCGGCCCGCTCCAGCGGCATCGTCAACGGCGCGGGCGCCGGTGACACGAAGAACTTCGCCCCGGCGACCTTCCGCACCCCGGACGACCCGAAGGACGTCAAGGACGGCAGCCCCGAGGCCAGCCTGTGGCTGACCTACCTGTCGGGCAACCACACCGGCGCGGACGTGCCGATCTACGCCTACGGCCCGGGCAGCAACGTCTTCGCCGCGAGCCAGATCAACACCGAGCTGTACGGCAAGATGTACCGCTCGCTGTTCGGCCGCTCTCCGCAGCAGCACTGATCCCCGGGCGGCCGGGGCCGGGGGCGCACTCCCCCGGCCCCGGCCGCCGTCTTTCCCCAGGAGCACTCCCGATGTCGCTGACCCACCTCCCCCGCGCGGCCGCCGCCGCCACCGCCGTGGCCGCCCTCCTCGCGCTGGCCACCGGCTGCTCGGGCGCCGCAGCCCCCGCCGCCGCCAAGGACCCGGCCCCGGCCGCCGCCCCGGTGTCCCTGCCCGCCCCGCGCAGCGCCCCGGCCCCGGCCGCCGTCCTCACCCCGGCGCCGGCCGCGGGCGAGGTCCGCACCGGGCAGGGCCCGTTCACGGACCGCGTGAAGCTGACGGACACCCACCTCACCGCGGCCCCGTCTGTCACCGGCCACATCGCCATCAGCTCCGACGTCAGCGACACCCTGGCCCTGGAGATCACCGCCGCCTACTACGACGCCCAGGGCCACCTCCTGGGCACGGGCACCTTCCACTACGAGGAGGAGGGCGAGGAGGGCCACGCCGGACAGCCCCACACGGGCCCCCGCGCCACCGGCGACGGCATCGACTTCACCGTCCCCGCCGACCACCTCACCGGCACCCCGACCGCGGCGGTCCTGTCGATCCCCGTCCTGGTCAACGAGTAGCCGCTGGAGCGCGGTGACCGGCCGGCGGGGCTCCTGCACCGGGTCCTCACCGAGCGGGGCCATCCCCCGGTCGTTGCCGGCAAGCGCGTCCTGCACTGACCCCCTCCTGACGTGACGCGAGTCACAGGGAACGTTCCCGCGGCCGGCCGCCTCCTCGATGTACCGGCACCAACGGACACTCCGAGGGGGACACGACATGGACGACGACACCGCACGCCGCCGCACGGGAGCCGCGCTGGCCGCGCTCCTGGCCGCCGACGGACTGGCGCACCTGTACTGGGCCACCGGCGCCACCTGGCCCGCCCCGAGCGAACGCGCCCTCTCCCTGGCGGTCCTGGGCACGGAGGTGTCCTTCGCCCCGCCCGTCGTCCTGCCCCTGGCCGCGCTCACCCTCACCGCCGCAGCCGCCGTCCTCGCCCACTCCCGCCGCCGCGGCGGCCGGGCCGCCCGCGCGGTCACCGGCGCGGTCGCGGCGGGCCTGGCCACACGGGGCCTCGCGGGCCTGGCCTGGGCCGCGGGGCTCCTGCCCAGCCCGCCCGGCAGCCCCTTCCACACCCTCAACCTCGCCGTCTACACCCCC
Organism: Streptomyces sp. 3211.6; assembly: GCF_003634815.1. NCBI lineage: Bacteria > Bacillati > Actinomycetota > Actinomycetes > Kitasatosporales > Streptomycetaceae > Streptomyces > Streptomyces sp. 3211.6. The sequence continues at coordinate 3,594,378 of NZ_RBXC01000001.1, forward strand.
GCCTGCCTCGGCTTCGGCTGGGCGGCCGCACGGCTGGCGCGCGCCAGATGACCCCGGCCGACCGCGCACGCGGCATCGCCCTCGCCCGCGCGGCCCGCGCCGGGAACACCCTCGCGCTGCACGAACTGCTCGACCACCTCACCCCCTACGTCGCCCGGATCTGCACGCCCATCGCCCTCGCGGACGGCCCGGACGCCGCCCAGGAGGCACTGCTGGCCGTCTTCACCGCCCTGCGCTCGCTGCGCGATCCCGAGGCGCTGTACGGGTGGGTGCGGGCCATCGCGGTCCGCGAGTCCGTCCGCACGGCCCAGCGCGCCTCCCGCACCCGGCCGGCTGCGGACCTGACCGAGATCCCCGCCAAGGGCGACCCCCACCTGGCCTCCGACATCGAGGACGTCCTGGCCCGCCTGTCCCCCGCCCACCGGGCGGTGCTCGTCCTGCGGGACGTGGAGGGCCTGGACGAGGAGGCCGCGGCGGCCGTCCTGGACATCCCGCCCGGCACCGCCAAGTCCCGCCTGCACCGGGCCCGTTCCAGCTTCCGAAAGGCATGGTCCGCATGACGCCGCACGAGATCGACGACGTCCACCGCCTCCGCGTCATGGCGGCGGGCGTACGAGGCGCCCAGCTGGTGGAGCGGACCCTCGCGGCCCCCTTCGAGGAGGTCTGGCCGGTCATGTCCGCCCTGGACTTCCTCCCCGACCTCCAGCACACCCGACTCCTGCACTGCGACGGCGACCGGATCGAACTGCTGGCCCGCAGCAAGTACGGCTTCCGCGCCCACCTGCGGGGGTTCCGCCGCCCGGGCTGGTGCTGGCTCCAGAGCCGCTTCCTCCTGGTCGGCCTGGCCGCCGCCCCGGACGGATCCGGCACCCGGATCGCCCTGACGGGCGGCGTCCGCGTCCCCACCCGCGCGGCGGTCCTCCCCTTCGGCACGAAGCCGGAACTCACGAAGGCCGCCCACCGCCTCGCATCCCGCGTGGCGCTCTAGCGGGCCAGCCCCCGGGAGGCGGCGGTTCACCCGGACGGCCCGGTTCCGCCCCGCAGGGACGGGTAGGGGACGGCCCGTCCACCCCCGTCCCAGACCCCGGAGGCCCCCGTGCCCGACATGAACGGCCCCTACAAGCCCGGCACCCCCTGCTGGATCGACCTGATGGTCCCCGACCAGCAGGCGGCCCTCGACTTCTACGGCGACCTCTTCGGCTGGCAGGGAGAGGTGGGCCCGCCCGAGACGGGCGGCTACGCCGTCTGCACCCTCAAGGGCAAGCCGGTGGCCGGGATCATGAAGGCGATGAACCCGGACGGCACGGTCCCCGACCCCATGCCACCCACCGTGTGGACCACGTACCTCTCCACCGACGGCCTCGACTCCACCCTCAAGTCCGTCACCGACGCCGGCGGCACGGTCATGATGGGCCCGATGGACGTCATGGACCTGGGACGGATGGCCGTGATCTCCGACCCGGCGGGCGCGGTCGTCGGCCTGTGGCAGCCCGGCACCTTCGACGGCGCGGGCATCGTCAACGAGCACGGCGCCCTGATCTGGAACGAACTGACCACGCCCGACCTGGCGGGGGCGTCGGCCTTCTACTCCTCGATCCTGCCCGTCACCACGGCACGGTCCGAGATGCCCGGCGCCGAGGAGTACATCGAGTTCCAGGTCGCCGGCCGCGCGGTGGGCGGAATGATGGACCTGAGCAAGCTCCCGCCGGGCGTGCCGCCGCACTGGCAGCCGTACTTCCACGTGGACAGCGTGGACGAGATCCAGGCGGCCGCCGTCCGCGCCGGCGGCACGGTCCTGGCCCCGGCCTTCGACATGGCGGCGGGCCGCATGGCCGTCCTGGCCGACCCCCAGGGCGGCGCGTTCTCCGTCATCACGGCCTCGATGCAGGAACAGCCGGCCTGACGACCGCCGCCCCGGCCCCGCTCGGCGACGAGCGGGGCCGCCGGTTCCCGGCGGCGTCAGCGGGCGTATCACTCGCCCCCTTCACGGGCGCGGCCAACAGCCGTCGGAGCGGAACTCGGCCCAGACGACCTTCCCCGGCGAGCGGGGCAGCACCCCCCACAGGTCGGAAACGGCCTCCACGATCCGCAGCCCGCTCCCCGGGGCCCGCCCCAGCATCCGCGACCGCCCGGGCCCGCTGTCGTGCACCTCGACGCGCAGGCAGCACCCGAAGTTCAGCAGCCGCACCCGGTACGACCGCCCCAGCGGAACCCCGTACCGCAGGGCGTTGGTCGCCAGCTCGCTGACACAGAGCACGACGTCGTCCCGCCGGTCCGGGAGCCCCCACGCGTCGAGCGTCTCGCGCGCGAAGTCCCGTGCGGAGGAGACCGTCTGGTAGGCCCGGGGGAACAACCGCTCCCGCATCAGCCCGGGTTGAGTATTTAGATCCACCGGACGATGGTCGCGCGGCGTGACTAGGCTGCTACAGAGCGCCGACCCGTACTCTGCCATGAGTACGGGTCGGCCGGGGATAATCCACGTCCGAAGGCGGGGAGTTCATCGGCATGCCACCCAAGAAGCGCCCGCGGCCCAATGCGACGACCATGAAGATGGTCGGCAAGCAGGTAGCCACCGCCCGGTTCGCCAAGAACCTGACCCAGAAGCAGCTCGCCGACCTGATCAAGGTGGACGAGGAGACGATCGGCTCCATCGAACAAGGTCGGCGCACCCTCATGCCGAACGTCGCCGAGCTGCTGGACTTCCACCTGGCTCTGCCGGGCCTGCTGACCGTGGCAGCACTCGAACTCCCCGCCGTCGACACGACACCTCCGTGGGCCGAGGAATATCTGGCCCTGGAGCGGGCGGCCATCGCCCTCTCCTGGTACGAAGGCCAGCGCGTGCCGGGGCTGCTTCAAACGGAGGGCTACGCCCGGGCCCTCTTCACATGCCGAGTCCCGGCGCACCCCCCGAAGACGGTCGAGGATCTCACCGCCCGCCGCATGGCACGCCAGGAGATCCTGCACCGCAAGACACCGCCGACCCTCAGCTTCGTCATCTGGGAACCCGCCGTCCGCCACCGCATCGGCGGACTTGAGGTGCACCGGGAACAGCTGCGCCACTTGCTCGCATGCTCGCAACTCCCTGACGTCTCCATCCAGGTGATGCCACTGGGCCAGCCCGCCCACGCGGCGCTCGACGGCCCCTTCATCCTCGTGGAGACCCCCTCACACCAGCACTTCGGGTACTCGGAGAGTCAGCGTGGCAGCAGGCTCATCTCGGACCCCGCCGAGGTCAGCATCATGGCTCGGCGATATGCGATGCTGCGGACTCAGGCCCTCAACACCGTCGAGACACAGGGCCTGTTGGACCGCCTGCTAGGAGACCTATGAGCAACTTGAAGTGGATCAAATCCAGCTACAGCGGGGGTGACGGCGACGCGTGCGTCGAGGTCGCCACCACCCCCACCACCATCCACGTCCGGGACAGCAAGGTCGAGGACGGTCCCGTCCTCGACCTTGCCCCCGCCAGCTGGGCGGCGCTCACCGGCTGGGTCAGCGGGTGATCGGGTACGACGTGCGTCCCGACGCCTCGTCGATCTCCCCGTGCGCCTTGGTGAGCAACTGTTCCTTCAGATCGTTCAGCGCGCGGGCCGCCGCGATCTCCTCGCCGACCCGGGCCTGATTACCGTCACTGGGGTGACGGCTGGCGTACCCGTGCCCGCGGACCTCGTTCCCGTCCGGGAGCCGGACGAGGGCCGCCGCCCGTGTGCGCTTGTTGTCCTCCTGGAACTCCATTTCCACATGCCATCCGACGGCATCCTTCATGGCGATCACCTCCGTGGCCGCTGAATTCCAGGGTGCACCCGGCGGCGCCCCCGCGCATCAGGTCCACTGCTCGGAGGGGGCCTGGCCCGGCAGCGGCTTGCCGATCAGGGCGAGCGGGATGAAGAAGTTGACCTGGCTGATCGCGAGGACGAGCGTCGTCAGGGCCTTCTCGTCGTAGTGCTCCGCCGCCTCCGCGAACACCTCGTCCGAGACCCGCTCGGTGCCGGCGGCCGGGGCCGTCAGGACGGCCTCGACCAGGGCGAGGGCCGCCCGCTCGGCCGGGGTGAAGCACAGGGCGTCCACCCAGGAGGAGACGGCGGTGATGCGCTGCTCGGTCTCGCCGGCGGCGCGCAGGGCGTCGGTGTGCATCGTCGTCAGGTAGGTGTTGGCGACGATCTGGCCCGCCCGCAGGTGCACCAGGGAGATCGTGGACTGCGGGACCGTGCCGTTGCCGATCACCTTGAACATCATCCCGGTCAGCGCGCCGAGGTCGGGCAGCGTCTTCACGGGGTTGGACAGGCGGGAGCGGTGGGTCTCGGTCATGGCCGGCCTCTTCTTTCGTCAGTGTCAGCGTGTCGTTCTCACTGCACTGACCCGTCCCGCGAGGCGAATGTGACAGCCCGGGCGGAAAAAATCCGGGCGGGGGGCCGTCGCACCGACCGCCCCCCACCGCCGGAGGTCAGCGCTCGTTGCGCAGCCGGCCCGCGACCTCGGTCGCCCAGTACGTCAGGATCGTGTCGGCACCCGCCCGCTTGATGCCCAGCAGGGTCTCCATGATCGCCCGGTCGCGCTCGATCCAGCCCTTCTCCGCGGCCGCCTCGATCATCGCGTACTCGCCGCTGATCTGGTACGCCGCCACCGGCACGTCCACGGCCTCCGCGACCCGGTGCAGGATGTCCAGGTAGGGGCCGGCCGGCTTGACCATCACCATGTCGGCGCCCTCCTCCAGGTCCAGGGCCAGCTCCCGCAGGGACTCGCGGGCGTTCGCCGGGTCCTGCTGGTAGGTCTTGCGGTCGCCCTGGAGGGAGGAGGCGACGGCCTCGCGGAAGGGACCGTAGAAGGCGGAGGAGTACTTGGCGGTGTAGGCGAGGATCGACACGTCCTCGTGGCCCGTCTCGTCCAGCGCGTCGCGGATCACGCCGACCTGGCCGTCCATCATGCCGCTCGGGCCCACGACGTGGACGCCCGCGTCGGCCTGGACCTGGGCCATCTCCGCGTACCGCTCCAGCGTCGCGTCGTTGTCGACGCGGCCGTTCTCGTCCAGGACCCCGCAGTGGCCGTGGTCGGTGTACTCGTCCAGACACAGGTCCGACATGATCACCAGGTCGTCGCCGACCTCGGACCGCACGTCGCGGATCGCCAGCTGGAGGATGCCGTCCGGCTCGGTGCCCGCCGTGCCCAGCGCGTCCTTGTTCTCGTCCGCCGGGACGCCGAAGAGCATGATCCCCGCCACGCCCGCTTCGACGGCCTCCACCGCGGCCTTCCGCAGCGTGTCCCGGGTGTGCTGCACCACGCCCGGCATCGCCGAGATCGGCAGGGGCTCGCTGATGCCCTCCCGGACGAACGCCGGCAGGATCAGGTCCGAGGGGTGCAGCCGGTACTCGGCCACCATCCGCCGCATCGCCGGGGTGGTGCGCAGCCGCCGGGGCCGCGAGCCGGGGAAGGATCCGTACGCGCTCATCTTCTAGTCGCCTCTTCGAGCATCGACAGCAGTCGCCCCCAGCCTATTGGCTGTCCCCTACGGCCAGTCGACCAGCGCCGAGAAGACGACCGTGTCCAGCACGACCAGACCCGGCGCGGCGAACGCCAGCCCCACCCGCCGGGCCGTGTTGCGCACCCGCCACGGCAGCGCCCAGCACCACACCAGCAGCACCAGGACTCCCACGAGCCCGGCCATGAACACCGGCCAGGCGATCCGGAAGCTCGCGTCGAAGGCGTGCGCGGCCTGCGTGTCACAGGAGTCGCAGGCCATCGGCGACATCCCCGCGAAGAACAGCGCCAGCAGGGCCGCCGGCAGCGTCACCAGCGTGGAGACCAGCGGTGCCACGAAGGCCCAGCGGGCCGGGGCGTCCGTGGTGAGGGGGTTCTCGGTCATGCCCCCACCCCACCGCACCCGCGCCCCGACCGGATCCGCACGGCTACTCAACCCGCTACTCAGCCCCGCCTGGGTACCCGGTACGCCGAAGGGGCCCGGGCGCTCTACGCACCCGGGCCCCTCCCGCCACCGCTGCGGCTAACGCCGCTAAGGCGCTCACGTCGTACGGCGGCGACGCGCGCCCGGACGGCGCTCGCTCGGCCGGGCCACGGTCTCGCCGGCCTCCTTGGCCGCCTCCCGGCGGGCCTCCCCGTACGCGGCCAGCGCCTCCGCCAGCTTGCCCACGCTCGGCTCCGGCGACAGCACGTCCACGCGCAGGCCGTGTTCCTCCGCCGTCTTGGCCGTCGCCGGCCCGATACAGGCGATGACCGTCACGTTGTGCGGCTTGCCCGCGATGCCGACCAGGTTGCGGACGGTCGAGGACGACGTGAAGAGAACGGCGTCGAAGCCGCCGCCCTTGATCGCCTCACGGGTGTCCGCCGGCGGCGGCGAGGCGCGCACGGTCCGGTAGGCGGTGACGTCGTCCACCTCCCAGCCCAGCTCTATCAGGCCGGCCACCAGCGTCTCGGTGGCGATGTCGGCGCGCGGCAGGAACACGCGGTCGATCGGGTCGAAGACCGGGTCGTACGGCGGCCAGTCCTCCAGCAGACCGGCGGCCGACTGCTCACCGCTGGGCACCAGGTCCGGCTTCACACCGAACTCCACCAGCGCGGCCGCGGTCTGCTCGCCGACGGCGGCGACCTTGATGCCCGCGAAGGCACGCGCGTCGAGCCCGTACTCCTCGAACTTCTCCCGCACCGCCTTGACGGCGTTCACCGAGGTGAAGGCGATCCACTCGTAGCGGCCGGTGACCAGGCCCTTGACCGCCCGCTCCATCTGCTGCGGGGTACGCGGCGGCTCCACGGCGATGGTCGGCACCTCGTGCGGCACGGCGCCGTACGAACGCAGCTGGTCGGAGAGCGAAGCGGCCTGCTCCTTGGTGCGCGGCACGAGCACCCGCCAGCCGAACAGCGGCTTCGACTCGAACCAGGCCAGCTCCTCGCGGCGCGCGGCGGCGCCCTGCTCGCCGACCACGGCTATGACCGGGCGGGAGCCCTCGGGGGAGGGGAGCACCTTGCCCTGCTTGAACACCTGGGCGATGGTGCCCAGGGTCGCGGTCCAGGTCCGCTGCCGGGTCGTCGTACCGCCCACGGTCACCGTCAGCGGGGTCTCGGGCTTGCGCCCGGCCGACACCAGCTCGGCGGCCGCCGCGGCGACCGTCTCCAGCGTGGCGGAGACGACCACGACGCCGCCCTCGCCGGCGCCCACCTCGGCCCAGCAGCGCGGCGAGGCGTGCTTGGCGTCCACGAAGCGCACGTCGGCGCCCTTGTCGCCGCGCAGCGGCACACCCGCGTACGCGGGCACGCCGACGGCGGTCGCGACACCGGGGACGACCTCGAAGGGGATGCCCTCGTTCGCGCAGGCCAGCATCTCGGCGGCGGCGTTCCCGTCGAGCCCCGGGTCGCCGGTGACGGCACGGACGACCCGCCTGCCGGACCGCGCGGCCTCCATGACAAGATTGGCGGCGTCGCGGATCACCGGGACCCCGGCGGCGGCTGACTTCTCGTCAGCCACCGTCAGCTGCGGCGTGTCGACGCCCGCACGCGCGTGGGTCCGTACGACGTCGAGCACCTCGGGCTCGGCGATCAGCACGTCCGCGGCGCCGAGCGCCTCCACGGCGCGCAGCGTCAGCAGACCCGGGTCGCCGGGGCCGGCACCCAGGAAGGTGACGAGCCCTTGGACCGCGACGGCCGGGAATGCGGAGGTGGTGGGGCTTGAGGGGTTCAAAGGGATCGCTCCCCCATCAGACCGGCCGCGCCCTTGGCCAGCATCTCGTCCGCGAGTTCGCGGCCGAGCGCCATGGCCTCGTCGTACGACTGGGGCACGGGACCGGTGGTGGACAGCTGCACCAGCGTGGAACCGTCGAGGGTCCCGACGACACCACGCAGGCGCATTTCATTGACAGTCTGGCCGTCGGCGAGGGCGCCCACGGGCGCGCTGCAGCCGGCCTCCAGGGCCGCGAGCAGGGCTCGCTCCGCGGTCACCGCGGCCCGGGTGTACGGGTCGTCCAGCTGAGCGAGCGCGGCGATCAGCTCCGTGTCGGACGCCAGGCACTCCACGGCCAGGGCTCCCTGGCCGGGCGCGGGCAGCACGTTGTCGACCGACAGCAGGTCGGTCGCCTCGTCACCGCGGCCGATGCGGTTCAGGCCGGCGGCGGCGAGCACGACCGCGTCGAGCTCCCCGTCGCGCACGAACTGGATCCGGGTGTCGACGTTCCCCCGGATGGCCACGCACTCGACGGACTTGCCCAGGTTCCTCGCGTACGCGTTCAGCTGCGCCATCCGGCGCGGCGAGCCGGTACCGACCCGGGCCCCGTCCGGCAGCTGCTCGAAGGTCAGCCCGTCGCGCGCCACGAGGGCGTCGCGCGGGTCCTCCCGCTGCGGCATGGCCGCGATGACCAGCTCGTCGGGCTGCGTGGTCGGCAGGTCCTTCAGCGAGTGCACGGCGAAGTCGACCTCACCGCGCACCAGGGCGTCGCGCAGCGCGGTGACGAACACGCCGGTTCCGCCGATCTGCGCGAGGTTCTCACGGGACACGTCGCCGTACGTCGTGATCTCCACGAGCTCCACGGGCCGGCCGGTGACCGCCCGGACCGCCTCGGCGACGTGCCCGGACTGGGACATGGCCAGCTTGCTGCGCCGCGTGCCAAGCCGGAGGGGCTGGTCGGGACGTGAGTTCATGATGCCCGTCCTGGGTCGTCGTTCTTCGGATCGGCCGCGTCCGCCCGGCTGACGGATGCCACCGTCTGAGGGTCGAGGTCGAAGAGTTCACGCAGCGCCTCGGCGTACCCGGCGCCGCCGGGCTCGCTCGCGAGCTGCTTCACGCGCACGGTCGGCGCGTGCAGGAGCTTGTCGACGACGCGGCGCACGGTCTGGGTGACCTCCGCGCGCTGGCGTTCGTCGAGGTCGGGTACCCGCCCGTCGAGACGTGCCACCTCCATGGCGACGACCTCGGCGGCCATCGCCCGCAGGGCGACGACGGTGGGGGTGATGTGCGCGGCCCGCTGCGCCGCCCCGAAGGCCGCGACCTCTTCGGCCACGATCGCCTTCACGGCGTCGACGTCGGCGGCCATGGGCGCGTCCGCGCTCGCTTCGGCCAGGCTCTCGATGTCCACGAGCCGCACGCCCGGGATCCGGTGCACGGCGGCGTCGATGTCCCGCGGCATGGCCAGGTCTAGCAGGGCGAGCCGCACGGGGACGGCCCCGTCGGCGTGGCTGCGGGTCCCCCGCCGGGGCTGCCGCTGCGCGGCGGCCTCGCCCTGATCGGCCCAGGCCCCGTGCAGCTCCAGCGAACTGGCGTCCACCCCGGCGAGCGCGGACCGCCCGTCCCCGACGGGACACACGTCCTCAGCGGGCGCGGCAGGCACGATGGTCCGAGCGGCCCCGGCATCGGCGAGCCGCCGCTGCCCGCCTTCAGCAGCGGCGACGAGCCGCGCCAGAACATCGGCATCGGCCAGATCAAGCCCCGCCGGCGATTGAGGCGCTGGGGTCTGGGGGCGGAGCCCCCAGGAGGCCTGGGGCGCAGCCCCGGCCACGGGGTCCGGGGCGGAGCCCTGGGAGGGGGTCCGGGGCGCAGCCCCGGTTTCTGGGGGTCCCCCCAGCGGTAGCTGGGGGAGAAGGGGCGGGGTGGGGGAATGCCCCCCAGGGCCACCCGAGACCGCGGCCGCGACATCGTCACCGGTCAGCACCAGCCCCGTGGCCCCGGTACAGGACACCACCACGTCCGCGAGCGCCAGCTCATCCGCGACGGCGGACATCGGAACGGCCCGCGCCCCCACACCGGTGCCCGAGGCAACCAGGATCTCCGCGAGACGTTCCGCCCGCTCCGCGGTCCGGTTCGCGACGGCGATCTCCGCGACCCCGACCCGCGCCAGCGTCGCGGCGGCCAGCGAGGACATCGACCCGGCGCCGATCACCAGCGCCCGCTTGCCCGCGGCCCAGTCCGCGACCGGCTCGCGCACGGCCAGCTGCTCCAGGCCGAAGGTCACCAGCGACTGCCCGGCCCGGTCGATCCCGGTCTCGGAGTGCGCCCGCTTGCCGACCCGCAGCGCCTGCTGGAAGAGGTCGTTGATCAGCCGCCCGGCGGTGTGGAGCTCCTGCCCCAGCGCCAGGGCGTCCTTGATCTGCCCGAGGATCTGTCCCTCGCCGACCACCATCGAGTCCAGCCCGCACGCCACCGAGAACAGGTGGTGCACCGCCCGGTCCTCGTAGTGGACGTACAGGTAGGGGGTGAGCTCCTCCAGCGCGACCCCGCTGTGCTGGGCCAGCAGCGTGGACAGCTCGGCGACACCGGCGTGGAACTTGTCCACGTCGGCGTACAGCTCGATCCGGTTGCACGTGGCCAGCACGGTCGCCTCGGCCGCCGGCTCGGCGGCCAGGGTGTCGTGCAGCAGCTTGACCTTGGCGTCGGCGGACAGCGAGGCCCGCTCCAGCACGCTCACCGGCGCGCTGCGGTGGCTCAGGCCAACGACGAGCAGACTCATGCCGGCATCACCGCCGGGACGTCGCCCTCGGGGCCGCCCTTGCGCGCGGAGGCCGCGCCCCGCCCGGCCGGCGGCTCGACGGCCGCGGCCGGAGCGGCGCCGGTCCCGCCGGCACCGCCCTCGGCGGGCGCGCCGACGCCCTCGGCGGCACCGCCGCCGGTCTCCTCGCCGGCCTTGCGCTGCTCGTGGAACGCGAGGATCTGCAGCTCGATCGACAGGTCGACCTTCCGCACGTCCACCCCGTCCGGCACGGACAGCACGGTGGGCGCGAAGTTCAGGATGGAGGTGACCCCCGCCGCGATCAGCCGCTCGCTGACCTGCTGCGCGGCGCCCGCCGGGGTCGCGATGACCCCGATGGAGACGCCGTTCTCCTCGATGATCTTCTCCAGGTCGTCGGTGTGCTGCACGGGCATGCCCGCCACCGGCTTCCCGGCCATCGCCGGATCGGCGTCGATCAGCGCGGCCACGCGGAACCCGCGGGAGGCGAAACCGCCGTAGTTGGCCAGGGCGGCGCCGAGGTTGCCGATGCCGACGATGACGACGGGCCAGTCCTGGGTCAGCCCGAGCTCGCGGGAGATCTGGTAGACGAGGTACTCGACGTCGTAGCCCACGCCCCGCGTCCCGTAGGAGCCGAGGTAGGAGAAGTCCTTGCGCAGCTTCGCGGAGTTGACTCCGGCGGCGGCCGCGAGCTCCTCGGAGGACACCGTGGGCACCGATCGCTCGGAGAGCGCGGTGAGCGCGCGCAGGTACAGCGGAAGCCGGGCGACAGTGGCCTCGGGAATACCTCGGCTGCGGGTCGCCGGTCGGTGAGTTCGGCCAGTTGCCACGATGCTCCTGCGGGATGAGCGGGGCTGCAGGCGGCCTCGTGTCCCAGGACCGCCCCGTCGGAAGCAGGCTATGTCTTTGTGAACGCGTGCACAAAGATTGTGTCCGCTTTGTCCGAGCAAAGTGACCGGGGTCACGCAGGCTGGGCGTACGGGGCCTGACCCGGGAACGGGCCGAACCCGTTCAAATCCCGAGGGGGGCAAAACGGTACACACTCCTCATCGATACGCCCCCGAGTCCCCATAAATCGCCCATGATGGTAACGGCCCGGAGGGTCAGACTCCCAACGCCCGCCGAAGACGGTCCGGGTTCACCCTCCAGAAGGTGTGCTGCTCGCCGTCCACCAGCACGACCGGAATCTGCTCCCAGTGCCGGCGGTAGAGCTCTTCGTCCTGCGAAATGTCCTTCTTCTCCCATTGCGCACCCGTCTCGGCGCACACCTTCTCGATCACTTCCTGGGCGTCGTCGCACAGATGGCACCCCGGCTTCCCGATAAGCGTCACCATCCGCTCCTCGGGACGCTTCTTTTCCTTACGTCGCAGCAAAGGGCTCATGCCGCCATTGTCCCGCGCCGGGCCCACGTGCCCGAAGAGTTAACCGCCCCGTTTCCCGACGGTTCGGGAACTCCCGAACACAGTGGCTATGCTCGCGTCATGGCCGCTCTGGGATGGCTCACCCCCCGTAGACGCTCCGCGACAGCGCGGAGCGTGCTGGCAGGCGAGGCCTCGGCCGAGGCCGCACGCAAGACCGCGCGGCCCGACACCCCACCGCACGCCGAACCGGCGGCGCCGGAGGCCCCCGGGACCGCAAGCGGAACCGGAACCGACACCACGACGGCAGCCGGGACGACCGGCGGAACGGCTGACGGGACGGCCGGCGGGGAAGCGGCGGCCGAGCCCGCGTTCCCCGTCCCCGGCGACGACCTCGCCGCCGCCTTCTTCGACCTCGACAACACCGTCATGCAGGGCGCCGCGATCTTCCACTTCGGCCGCGGCCTCTACAAGCGCGAGTTCTTCCGCCGCCGCGAACTGGCCCGCTTCGCCTGGCAGCAGGCCTGGTTCCGGCTCGCCGGGGTCGAGGACCCCGACCACATGCAGGACGCCCGCGACAGCGCCCTGTCCATCGTCAAGGGCCACAAGGTCTCCGAACTCATGGCGATCGGCGAGGAGATCTACGACGAGTACATGGCCGAGCGGATCTGGCCGGGCACCCGCGCCCTGGCCCAGGCCCACCTCGACGCCGGCCAGAAGGTCTGGCTGGTGACCGCCGCCCCCGTCGAGACCGCCACGATCATCGCCCGCCGCCTCGGCCTGACCGGCGCCCTGGGCACCGTCGCCGAGTCCGTCGACGGCGTCTACACCGGCCGCCTGGTCGGCGAGCCGCTGCACGGCCCCGCCAAGGCGGAGGCGGTGCGCGCCCTGGCCGCCGCCGAGGACCTGGACCTCACGCACTGCGCGGCGTACAGCGATTCGCACAACGACATCCCGATGCTGTCGCTGGTCGGGCATCCGTACGCGATCAATCCCGACACAAAACTGCGCAAGCATGCCCGTGCACACGACTGGCGGCTGCGCGACTATCGGACCGGACGCAAGGCCGTGAAGGTCGGCGTCCCGGCCGCCGCCGGCGTCGGCGCGATCGCGGGCGGCGCGGCCGCCGCGATCGCCCTGCACCGCCGCCGCAAGTAGCAACGCCGGGCCCCGCCCGTTGCCCGGGCGGCCCGGCGGCCATTCGCTCCCCTCTACCCGCGCCGTCGGCGCGGCACTCCGGCCTGCCCGACTCGGTCGCCGGACACCCTGGAAGCGTCCATTCCGCGCACCCAAGTGATCAATAACCGATCACCAACCAGGACTGAATATGCCCTCGACACGCAACGGAAGTGTCGGAACCGGTGATTTCAGCAACTGGGTGTAGCGCTGCCTGTACGAAGCGTTATTCTCCTCAAACGCATGCCGCCGCCCGCCTGTCGCCACGACGGGTGAACGGTCCCGCACTGCACGTGATGGAAGCTCTGCCTCTGGGAGTCCCGTGTACCCACCTGTCGGGGTTGACGCCTCGGGCCTGGCTACGCTGCGCGCAACGGTCCTCGACCACCTGCGCGGCTTCGTCCCCACCGCGTACGCCGTCCCCGCCCTCGCCGCCGCGGTCCCCGCCGGACTCGGCCCGGCCGGTCCCTGCTACGCCCTGACCGACGGCGGAGCGACGGTGGGCAGACGCGGTCGCAGCGCGGCGCCCGCCGCCGGCGGCGGCACGAGCGCACCCGCCGCCCGCCGCCCCACGGCGGACAGCGACCAGGCCCGCATGATGGACCTGGTCGAACGCGCCCAGGCGGGCGAGGCCGAGGCCTTCGGCCGCCTCTACGACCAGTACAGCGACACGGTGTACCGCTACATCTACTACCGCGTCGGCGGCAAGGCGACCGCGGAGGATCTCACCAGCGAGACCTTCCTGCGCGCGCTGCGCCGCATCTCCACCTTCACCTGGCAGGGGCGCGACTTCGGCGCCTGGCTGGTGACCATCGCGCGGAACCTGGTGGCGGACCACTTCAAGTCCAGCCGCTTCCGCCTGGAGGTCACCACCGGCGAGATGCTCGACGCCAACGAGGTGGAGCGCAGCCCCGAGGACTCGGTCCTGGAGTCCCTGTCCAACGCGGCCCTGCTCGAAGCCGTGCGCAAGCTCAACCCGCAGCAGCAGGAGTGCGTGACCCTGCGCTTCCTCCAGGGCCTCTCGGTCGCCGAGACCGCCCGGGTCATGGGGAAGAACGAGGGCGCGATCAAAACGCTCCAGTACCGCGCGGTCCGCACCCTGGCCCGCCTGCTCCCCGACGACGCCCGCTGACACGGGCGATCACGCCCGCGTCCCACACGACGACCTCACACCCGGTGACCCCTCGATGACGCTGTGGTCCGATCATCCTTCGTCCGTAACCCAAGTGCCGCGACGCTCGTTGTGCGGAATGCAGGCTCCCTGTGGACACGCCCTGCCCGAAGCCGCTCACTCGAAAGTGTGGATGTGCTCAAGGAAGGCAACCTTCCGGACACCTGGGGGAGTCGATCGTCATGACGAGAGGAGGTGCCGCCAGTGATCGCGAACGTGACCCCGCACCGGCGGGCGAACGCCTTCGCCCAGGCCCTGGAAGATCGGACCCCTTCCGACCTTTCGGAACCGGAACCGGCGGCCGAGCAGTCCGAGGCACCTGCCGAACCTGCCGACCACGACCGGCTGTTGGCCCTGGCGAGCGTGCTCGGCGAAAGAATGCCGCGCCCGGTGCTGGACCCCGAGGTCAAAGTGGTGCAACGAGCCCAGCTCGTAGCCGCCATGGAGGCCATGGTGATGGAGGAGAGGGCCGGGGGCGGTGCCGCCGCGGACCCTCAGGTGCCCGAGCAGCGGACCGGCCGCGGCGCCCACCGGGCGACCTCGCTCCGGAAATTGCGGCCCCGCTCCCGCTGGTCCAAGGGCATCGCAGCGGGCGGCCTCACCGTGGGTGTGGCCGCAGGGGCCTTCAGCGGAGTGGCCGCTGCCAGCACCGACGCCCTGCCGGGTGACTCCCTCTACCCGGTCAAGCTGGGCATGGAAGACCTCAAGCTGGGCCTGGCCGACGAGGACGCGGACCGGGGCGAGCTCTACCTCGACCAGGCCTCCAACCGCCTGTCGGAAGCGCGCAGGCTGATGGAGCGCGGCCGCTCCGGCCCTCTGGACCACGAGGTCCTGGGCGAGATCCGGCGTGCCCTCGCGGGCATGCAGCACGACGCGGCGGAGGGACACCGGCTCCTCCAGGCGGCCTACGAACGGGACGGCTCGCTCGGCCCGATCCAGACGCTGTCCTCGTTCTCCCGCTCCCACCGCGACGCCTGGGGCCGGCTCCGCTCCAACCTCCCGCCCCAGCTCCACGACGTCGGCGACCAGGTGACCTCGGTCTTCCAGGCCATAGACGAAGACGTGGAGCCGCTCCAGGGCCTGCTGCCGAAGCCCCCGGAGCAGAACCGCGGCGGACCGGGCTCCGGCGCGGCCACGGCGGACACCCCCGCGACCCCGGGCAAGCACCAGCAGCCCGCCCCCGCGTCGGGCGCCCCCGCACAGCCGTCCGCCCCGGCCGCACCCAGCTCCCAGGGCAGCCAGGCCCCCGCGGCGCCCGGCACCGGCCTCCTGGGCGGCACGGGCGACCTGCTCCACCCGCCGGCACAGGGCGGCCAGTCCACCCCGGCCGCCCCGGTGGCCCCCGGCCTCCCCCGGCCGGACATCACCATCCCGCCCCTCCTCCCCAACCTGCTCCCGGGTCTGGGCATCAAGGCGGAAGACGCCGAATAGGACAGACGCCGGCGGGGCTGTTCACAGCCCCGCCGGCGTCTGAGGCGCGGGGGTCTGGGGGCGGAGCCCCCCGGCACCACCCCCGGTCAGAAGAACACGGACCTCCGCTGCACCAGCAACTTGTACAGCGTGTGCTGGATCCGCTCCCGCACCTCGTCCGTCAGGTTGAACATCAGCATCGGATCCTCGGCCGCCTCCGCCGCGTACCCGTCCGTCGCGATCGGCTCCCCGAACTGGATCGTCCACTTCGTCGGCAGCGGCACCGCCCCCAGCGGCCCCAGCCACGGGAACGTCGGCGTGATCGGGAAGTACGGCAGCCCCAGCAGCCGCGCCAGCGTCTTCGCGTTGCCGATCATGGGGTAGATCTCCTCCGCCCCCACGATCGAACACGGCACGATCGGAGTTCCCGCCCGCAGCGCCGTCGAGACGAACCCGCCCCGCCCGAACCGCTGCAGCTTGTACCGCTCACCGAACGGCTTCCCTATCCCCTTGAAGCCCTCCGGCATCACCCCGACGAGCTCCCCGGCCTCCAGCAGCCGCTGCGCGTCCTCCGCGCACGCCAGCGTGTGACCGGCCTTGCGCGCCAGCTCGTTGACCCCCGGCAGCATGAACACCAGGTCCGCCGCCAGCAGCCGCAGGTGCCGCTCCGCCGGATGGTGGTCGTGCACCGCGACCTGGAGCATCAGCCCGTCCAGCGGCAGCGTCCCCGAGTGGTTCGCCACGATCAGCGCCCCACCCTCCTTGGGGATGTTCTCCACGCCCTTGACCTCGACCCGGAAGTACTTGTCGAACAGGGGCCGCATCAGGGACATCAGGACCTGGTCCGTCAGCTCCTTGTCGTAGCCGAACTCGTCGACCTCGTACTCGCCCGTGATCCGCCGCCGCAGGAACGCCAGCCCGCCGGCGATCCGCCGGTCCCACTCCCCCGCACCGCCCGCCCGGCCCGCCGGCGCCTCCACGGGCGCGAGCAGCTCCACGGGCCCGGACTCCTGCGCCGGACCCGGCGGCTGCGCGGGCGCCGCCACCGCGTCCACCGCCCGCGCCCCGCGCGCACCGCCACCGCGCCGCCGCGGCCGGTCCTCGCCGAACGGAATGACCTTGGCGTCCGCCACTACCGCTCCACTCTCTCGTCCACCTTCAACAGCCCGGCCACCCGGTCCACGGCCCGCCCCACACGCTCCGGCGGCAGCAGCCCGCTCCCCCGGCTCCGCGCGAAGTCCGCGAAGGTCTCCGCCGTCGTGTACCGCGGCCGGAACCCCAGGACCTCCCGCATCTGCGCCGTCTCCACGACCCGCCCGTGCGTCAGCAGCCTGATCTGCTCCGGCGAGAAATCCGTCGCCCCCACCGCCCGCAGCGCCTGCCCCACCCACGTCACCGCCGGCAGCAGCAGCGGCACCGCCGGACGGCCCAGCCGCCGCGCGCACTGCGACAGCAGCAGCACCCCGTCCCCCGCGATGTTGAACGTCCCGCTGTTGAGCGTCCCCCGCCGCGGCTCCCCGGCCGCCAGCCGCAGCACCTCCACCACGTCGTCCTCGTGGACGAACTGGAGCCGCGGGTCGTAGCCGAGGACCGTCGGCACCACCGGCATCGAGAAGTACTCCGCCAACGCCGAGTCCGCGAACGGCCCCAGGATGTTCGCGAAACGCAGCACGCACACCGCCACGTCCGGACGCCGGCGCGCGAAGCCCCGTACGTACCCCTCGACCTCCGCGGCCTCCTTCGCGAAGCCGGCCGACGGCAGCGACTTCGGCTGCGTGGTCTCGGTGAAGACGGCCGGATCCCGCGCCGTGCCCCCGTACACGCTGGTGCTCGACTTCACCACGAGCCGCCGCACCGTCGGCGACTTCTGGCACGCGCCCAGGAGCTGCATCGTCCCGATGACGTTGGTCTCCTTGACGGCGCTGCGGCCGCCCGGCGTCCCCGGCGCGCCTCCGGTGACCGCCAGGTGGATCACCGTGTCCACCGCGTGCTCGGCGAGCACCCGGGCGATCGCCGACTGTCTGATGTCCGCGTGCACGAACTCGGCCGAGCCGAGCCGGTGCGGCGGGGTCACCGCGTCCACCGCGATGACCCGCTCCACCTCCGGGTCCCGCTGGATACGGCGCACGAAGCGGCCCCCCAGCTGCCGGGCAGCCCCGGTGACGAGCACGACCTTCCCCACGAGCTCAGCGCCTCCCTCGAAGAAGTACCCCGGCTGCACCGCAGCCCCCCCACCAGGATGGTGGAGGGGCTGCGGAAAACACGTACAGCTGCCGTTTACTTCTTGTTACGACGCTGAACGCGGGTGCGCTTGAGCAGCTTGCGGTGCTTCTTCTTGGCCATCCGCTTGCGCCGCTTCTTGATAACAGAGCCCACGACTACCCTCGCTCACTTCTCGGAACATCCCCGCGCCAGCGGGGATCGGTGCGGGGCGTCTGGGCCCACACGACCTACGTCGGCCTAGCCTACCCGCCCAAGCTCCGAGCTTGTAATCCGAGGCTTCCGCGGCGTTGCCCGAGCCTCATTCTCAGGCCGACTCCACCCCCACGTAGGACTCCCGAAGGTACTCGTGGACCGCGTTCTCGGGGACCCGGAAGGACCGGCCCACCCGGATCGCGGGCAGATGACCGTTGTGCACCAGGCGGTACACGGTCATCTTCGACACTCGCATCACCGAGGCGACCTCCGCCACGGTCAGGAACTGAACCTCACTGAGAGGCCTCTCGCCAGCAGCCATGACACCCACCTTGACCTTCCGCGCATGACGGGCACCGGCTTCCCCTCCGGTTACTCCTCGTCGTCGCACGCTCACTCCCCAGAGTAGGGGCGCGTGATACGGCTGGGGAAGAGGAGCTACGGCCACTCCTGACGCACCGGCAGCCCCGCCCGCTGCAACACGAAGCGCGCGAGCGGCCCATAGGCCGCCGAAGGCACCGCGTCATCAAGCGGAACCACCGCCGCCACCCGCCCCTCGGCCTCACCCACGAACAGCGCGGGATCGTCCGTATCAGCCAGCCCGATCGCCTCCACACCCAGCTGACCTGCACCGCAGACCCACCCGTGATCACCCACGACCAGCTCCGGCAGCGGCCCCCCGGACTCCGCCAGCGCCCCGAGCGCGACCCGAACCGGGAGTGGCGAATGGGTGTGTGCGCCGGTGACACTCGCCGCCCCGCGCGCGCCGGGTTCCCGCACCAGTGCGACTCCCCCTACGTAATCGATCCGGTGCCCACGTACGCCGAACCGGGTCGCCATGTCGACATGCACCCCCTGCGCCGGGGTGAGGACAACACATCCCGCCGCCGACAACGCCCCCGCCAAACCGGCGTAGAACCCCAGCAGCCGATGCGGGTGCCCCGTACCCAGCAACACCGGCGACCGCGCCCCGGCCGCCTCCCGCAGCCGCTCCGCGAACACTCCCAGCGCCGCCACCGTCCGCTCCGGATCGATCACGTCACACCCGCCGACCTGCGCCGGATCCGCGGAGACCCCGCACCGGTCCGCCATCAGCCCCAGCAGCGCACCCTCGTCCCAGCGGCCCTCCGGGTCCAGCCCCAGCAGCACCCGCGGATCCCGCGCCGCGAACAGCCGGTAGCTGCGCAGGCTCTCCTCCCGCGTGGTGGCGACGGGCCCGGCCAGCCGGGCCGCCAGCAGATGCGCGCGCAACGCGCCCTCGCTCAACACCCTCCGATGCTGCCGCACGGAACCTGCCGCATCATCAGTTATCCGTGAGCGCCGCACAGTTGGCCTAACCATGCCATGGCATGACCACCCGTCACATCAGCATCCCCCGCAACGGGAACACCGCCCGACGCGTCGCGAGAACGGCCTGATCCGTACGGTCCGCCGGATCGTAACCCGCGGCCCAGTCCCGCCACACGACCTCGCGCCCGTCCGTCATCCGGGCCGGCCCGTGCTGCCGCGTCCGCGCGTACGCCTCGTCCCGCCACTCCTGCGGCACCAGCGCCGCCGGGTCCACCGGCCGGTGCGCCGCGATCCCCACCAGATGCGTCCACGACCGCGGCACGACGTCCACCACCGCGTACCCGCCACCGCCCAACGCCAGCCACCGCCCGCCCGCGTACTCGTGCGCCAGAGCGTGACAGGCCTCCTGCACCGCCCGCTGCGCGTCCAGCGACACCGCCAAGTGCGCGAGCGGGTCCTCGAAGTGCGTGTCCGCCCCGTGCTGCGTCACCAGCACCTGCGGCCGGAAATCGGCCAGCAGCTCCGGCACCGTCGCGTGGAAGGCCCGCAGCCACCCCTCGTCCCCGGTCCCGGCCGGCAGCGCCACGTTCACCGCGCTCCCCTCGGCATCCGGCCCGCCCGTCTCCTGCGGCCAGCCCGTCTGCGGGAACAGCGTCCGAGGATGCTCGTGCAACGACACCGTCAGCACCCGGGGGTCGTCCCAGAACGCCGTCTGCACCCCGTCCCCGTGGTGCACGTCCACATCCACGTACGCGACCCGCTCGGCCCCCAGCTCCAGCAGCCGGGCGATCGCCAGCGCCGCGTCGTTGTACACGCAGAACCCGGCCGCCCCGCCCGGCATGGCGTGGTGCAGCCCGCCCGCGAAGTTCACCGCATGCCCGGCCTCACCCCGCCACACGGCCTCCGCCCCCGCCACCGACTGCCCGGCGATCAGCGCGGACGCCTCGTGGATCCCGTGGAACGCCGGATCGTCCACCGTCCCCAGCCCGTACGAACCGTCGGCCACCCCGGGATCCGCCGACACCTCCCGCACCGCCGCCACGTAGTCCTCGCGGTGCACCAGCCTCAGCGTCGAGTCCCCGGCCGCCGGCGCCGCCCGCACCTCCATCTCCCGGTCCAGCCCGAAGGCACGCACCAGGCCCATGGTCAGCGCCAGGCGCACCGGGTCCATCGGATGGCCCGGCCCGAAGTCATACCTCGTTACCGCCTCGTCCCACATCAACAGCCCGGTCACCGGCTCGCCGCTCATGCCGCACACCGTATCGGGCCCGGTCCACAGCGCCGAACGAGCGGGCATGGACCAGCGTGACGAGGACCAGCACCATCGGCACCACCATGGCACCCCGGTAGTTCCAGGCGTCCCCGATCCCCCCGACCAGCGGCGAACCGACCAGGAACCCCACGTAGTTGAAGATGTTCAGCCGCGCCACCGCCGTGTCCGAGGCGTTCGGGAACAGCCTCCCCGCCGCGGCGAAGGTCTGCGGCACGATCACGCACAGCCCGATCCCCAGCAAGGTGAACCCCAGCATCCCGGTCCACGCCCCGGGCGCCGCCGCCACCACCCCGAACCCGGCCGCGGCCACCACCGCACCACAGCGCACCACGGCCACCGCCCCGAACCGCCGCACCCCGAGGTCCCCCACGGCCCGCCCGACGAGCGTGGTCACCATGTACACGTTGTACGGCACGGTCGACAGCTGCTCGGAGCTCCCCAGCACGTCCTGGAGGTACTTGGCACTCCAGTTCGCCACCGTCGAGTCCCCGATGTACGCGCACGCCATCACCAGGCACAGCGGCAGCAGCAGCCGCCCGCCCCGGGCCGGCCACCCCTCGGCGGCCTCCTGCCCCGCACCGCCGCCCTTCGCGTCCACGTAGTACCGGCTCCCCACCAGGGCAGCCGGCAGCAGGACGACCACCGCCGGCAGGTACCCGGTGAACAGCGCCAGGTGCCAGTGCGCCCCCGCCCAGGCCGCCGACGCCCCGACGATCCCGCCCAGGCTGTACGCGGCGTGGAACCCCAGCATGATGGAACGCCCGTACGCCCGCTGGAGGCTGACCCCGAGCATGTTCATCGAGGCGTCCAGCGCCCCGACCGCCAGCCCGAACACCCCGAGGGCCACGGCCACGTGCCACATCCGGCTGCCCGCCCCGACGCCGAGCAGCGCCAGCAGCACGACGGGCTGCGCCCACCGCAGCACCGTGCCGGGCGCGACCCGCTTCACCAGGTGCTCGGTGGCGACGCTGGACACCCCGGCGAGGACGGGCACGGCGGCGAGGAAGGCGGGCAGCAGCGCGTCGGATATCCCGTACTGGTCCTGGATGGCCGGGATGCGGGTCACGAGCAGGGCGAAGGTGACCCCTTGAGTCAGGAAACTGAACCCGAGGGCACCGCGGCCCCGCCGCAGCCGCACGTCATCTGTCATGGCGGCACAGCGTAGGCCCCGCGGCTACCCGTGGGTAGAGAGATCACACGGCGAATCCGAGGAGGGCGGACAGCTCCTTCATCTCCCCGAAGCAGGCGGTGGCGCCGGTGAGCTTCGACGCGGGGACCATGGAGGTGAAGCCGAAGGCGTCCATGCCTGCGGCCCGGGCGGCCTCGATCCCGAGCGGGCTGTCCTCCACGACCACGCACTGCGAGGGGTTGACGCCCATCATGTCGGCTGCGTGCAGGAACAGGTCCGGCGCCGGCTTGCCCCGGCCGACCTCCTCGGCACTGAAGATCCACTCTTCTTCGAACCACTCGTCCAGACCGGCACTGCGGTGGGCGGCGCGGATCCGCTCGTGGCTGCTGGAGGAGGCGACGCAGTACGGCATGCCGTGCGCGGACAGCTCCCCGAGCACGTCGGTCACCCCGGGTACGGGCTGGAGCTCGCGCGCGAACGCGGCGAAGATCCGCTCGTGGAGCACCCGGTCGAAGTCCTCCGGCAGCCGCTGCCCGGTGCGCTCGAGGACGAGGTCGTGCACCCGGTGCACGGCGCCGCCCATGTAGTCGCGCAGGGAGTCCTCGTACGTGGTGGGGTGCCCCACCTCCGTCAGGTACTCGGCGAGGATGGTGTTCGAGAGCGGCTCGCTGTCCACGAGGACGCCGTCGTTGTCGAAGATGACCAGCTGGTAGACCATCAGCCCACCATACGAGTGTCCGCCGCACGTTCCCCGCAGGGCGGTGCGGGTAAACGGCTGAAAACGCAGAAAAGCCCCGCACCATGACTGGTGCGGGGCTTTCCCACAATGATTGTTCGGCGGCGTCCTACTCTCCCACAGGGTCCCCCCTGCAGTACCATCGGCGCTGAAAGGCTTAGCTTCCGGGTTCGGAATGTAACCGGGCGTTTCCCTAACGCTATGACCACCGAAACACTATGAAGTTGAACTCAAGCCGGCAAGGCGAGTTCGTTACTTCAGAACTAACACAGTGGACGCGAGCAACTGAGGACAAGCCCTCGGCCTATTAGTACCAGTCAGCTCCACCCGTTACCGGGCTTCCACATCTGGCCTATCAACCCAGTCGTCTACTGGGAGCCTTACCCTCTCAAGGAGGTGGGAATACTCATCTTGAAGCAGGCTTCCCGCTTAGATGCTTTCAGCGGTTATCCCTCCCGAACGTAGCCAACCAGCCATGCCCTTGGCAGGACAACTGGCACACCAGAGGTTCGTCCGTCCCGGTCCTCTCGTACTAGGGACAGCCCTTCTCAATATTCCTACGCGCACAGCGGATAGGGACCGAACTGTCTCACGACGTTCTAAACCCAGCTCGCGTACCGCTTTAATGGGCGAACAGCCCAACCCTTGGGACCGACTCCAGCCCCAGGATGCGACGAGCCGACATCGAGGTGCCAAACCATCCCGTCGATATGGACTCTTGGGGAAGATCAGCCTGTTATCCCCGGGGTACCTTTTATCCGTTGAGCGACGGCGCTTCCACAAGCCACCGCCGGATCACTAGTCCCGACTTTCGTCCCTGCTCGACCCGTCGGTCTCACAGTCAAGCTCCCTTGTGCACTTACACTCAACACCTGATTGCCAACCAGGCTGAGGGAACCTTTGGGCGCCTCCGTTACCCTTTGGGAGGCAACCGCCCCAGTTAAACTACCCATCAGACACTGTCCCTGATCCGGATCACGGACCGAGGTTAGACATCCAGCACGACCAGAGTGGTATTTCAACGGCGACTCCACAACCACTGGCGTGGCTGCTTCAAAGTCTCCCACCTATCCTACACAAGCCGAACCGAACACCAATATCAAACTGTAGTAAAGGTCCCGGGGTCTTTCCGTCCTGCTGCGCGAAACGAGCATCTTTACTCGTAGTGCAATTTCACCGGGCCTATGGTTGAGACAGTCGAGAAGTCGTTACGCCATTCGTGCAGGTCGGAACTTACCCGACAAGGAATTTCGCTACCTTAGGATGGTTATAGTTACCACCGCCGTTTACTGGCGCTTAAGTTCTCAGCTTCGCAACCCCGAAAGGTCACTAACCGGTCCCCTTAACGTTCCAGCACCGGGCAGGCGTCAGTCCGTATACATCGCCTTACGGCTTCGCACGGACCTGTGTTTTTAGTAAACAGTCGCTTCTCGCTGGTCTCTGCGGCCACCCCCAGCTCAGAGAGCAAGTCTCATCACCAGGAATGGCCCCCCTTCTCCCGAAGTTACGGGGGCATTTTGCCGAGTTCCTTAACCATAGTTCACCCGAACGCCTCGGTATTCTCTACCTGACCACCTGAGTCGGTTTAGGGTACGGGCCGCCATGAAACTCGCTAGAGGCTTTTCTCGACAGCATAGGATCATCCACTTCACCACAATCGGCTCGGCATCAGGTCTCAGCCTTATATGAGGGACGGATTTGCCTACCCCTCGGCCTACACCCTTACCCCGGGACAACCACCGCCCGGGCTGGACTACCTTCCTGCGTCACCCCATCGCTTACCTACTACCACCTTGGGCCGGCGGCTCCACCACTTTCCTTTCCCCGAAGGGTCCGGAACGGCTTCACGGCCTTAGCATCAGAGGATTCGATATTGGGCGTTTCAAAGCGGGTACCGGAATATCAACCGGTTGTCCATCGACTACGCCTGTCGGCCTCGCCTTAGGTCCCGACTTACCCTGGGCAGATCAGCTTGACCCAGGAACCCTTAGTCAATCGGCGCACACGTTTCTCACGTGTGTATCGCTACTCATGCCTGCATTCTCACTCGTGAACCGTCCACAACTAGCTTCCGCTGCTGCTTCACCCGGCACACGACGCTCCCCTACCCATCACAACACCCGTTGGGGCTTATTGCTGCAATGACACGACTTCGGCGGTACGCTTGAGCCCCGCTACATTGTCGGCGCGGAATCACTTGACCAGTGAGCTATTACGCACTCTTTCAAGGGTGGCTGCTTCTAAGCCAACCTCCTGGTTGTCTCTGCGACTCCACATCCTTTCCCACTTAGCGTACGCTTAGGGGCCTTAGTCGATGCTCTGGGCTGTTTCCCTCTCGACCATGGAGCTTATCCCCCACAGTCTCACTGCCGTGCTCTCACTTACCGGCATTCGGAGTTTGGCTAAGGTCAGTAACCCGGTAGGGCCCATCGCCTATCCAGTGCTCTACCTCCGGCAAGAAACACACGACGCTGCACCTAAATGCATTTCGGGGAGAACCAGCTATCACGGAGTTTGATTGGCCTTTCACCCCTAACCACAGGTCATCCCCCAGGTTTTCAACCCTGGTGGGTTCGGTCCTCCACGAAGTCTTACCTCCGCTTCAACCTGCCCATGGCTAGATCACTCCGCTTCGGGTCTAGAGCGTGCAACTCAATCGCCCTATTCGGACTCGCTTTCGCTACGGCTTCCCCACACGGGTTAACCTCGCTACACACCGCTAACTCGCAGGCTCATTCTTCAAAAGGCACGCAGTCACGAGACGTACAAGTACGTCCGACGCTCCCACGGCTTGTAGGCACACGGTTTCAGGTACTATTTCACTCCGCTCCCGCGGTACTTTTCACCATTCCCTCACGGTACTATCCGCTATCGGTCACCAGGGAATATTTAGGCTTAGCGGGTGGTCCCGCCAGATTCACACGGGATTTCTCGGGCCCCGTGCTACTTGGGAGATGAGCAAGCAAGCCGCTGATGTTTCGTCTACGGGGGTCTTACCCTCTACGCCGGACCTTTCGCATGTCCTTCGACTACATCAACGGTTTCTGACTCGCCCAGCCGCCGGCAGACGACTGAAGCTCATTCCCACAACCCCGCATGCGCAACCCCTGCCGGGTATCACACGCATACGGTTTGGCCTCATCCGGTTTCGCTCGCCACTACTCCCGGAATCACGGTTGTTTTCTCTTCCTGAGGGTACTGAGATGTTTCACTTCCCCTCGTTCCCTCCACATGCCCTATGTGTTCAGGCATGGGTGACAGCCCATGACGACTGCCGGGTTTCCCCATTCGGACACCCCCGGATCAAAGCTCAGTTGGCAGCTCCCCGGGGCCTATCGCGGCCTCTCACGTCCTTCATCGGTTCCTGGTGCCAAGGCATCCACCGTGCGCCCTTAAAAACTTGGCCACAGATGCTCGCGTCCACTGTGTAGTTCTCAAATAACGACCAGCCACCCGTCACACCCTGCCGAAACAGAGCTTTACCGGGGCCGGCACTGAAGACTGACCAGACGGCCGTGCCTTCAGGACCCAACAACGTGCCAAGCACGATCTCTTTCAGTGACTCACTTTCCACGCCGAAGCAGTACTCGTGATCCATCCAGAAGACCGTGCCAACTAATCAACGTTCCACCCATGAGCTGACCGTGCAGAACATTTGCCTGCAATCGGTACTGTGCTCCTTAGAAAGGAGGTGATCCAGCCGCACCTTCCGGTACGGCTACCTTGTTACGACTTCGTCCCAATCGCCAGTCCCACCTTCGACAGCTCCCTCCACAAGGGTTGGGCCACCGGCTTCGGGTGTTACCGACTTTCGTGACGTGACGGGCGGTGTGTACAAGGCCCGGGAACGTATTCACCGCAGCAATGCTGATCTGCGATTACTAGCGACTCCGACTTCATGGGGTCGAGTTGCAGACCCCAATCCGAACTGAGACCGGCTTTTTGAGATTCGCTCCACCTCACGGTATCGCAGCTCATTGTACCGGCCATTGTAGCACGTGTGCAGCCCAAGACATAAGGGGCATGATGACTTGACGTCGTCCCCACCTTCCTCCGAGTTGACCCCGGCGGTCTCCTGTGAGTCCCCATCACCCCGAAGGGCATGCTGGCAACACAGGACAAGGGTTGCGCTCGTTGCGGGACTTAACCCAACATCTCACGACACGAGCTGACGACAGCCATGCACCACCTGTATACCGACCACAAGGGGGGCACTATCTCTAATGCTTTCCGGTATATGTCAAGCCTTGGTAAGGTTCTTCGCGTTGCGTCGAATTAAGCCACATGCTCCGCCGCTTGTGCGGGCCCCCGTCAATTCCTTTGAGTTTTAGCCTTGCGGCCGTACTCCCCAGGCGGGGAACTTAATGCGTTAGCTGCGGCACCGACGACGTGGAATGTCGCCAACACCTAGTTCCCAACGTTTACGGCGTGGACTACCAGGGTATCTAATCCTGTTCGCTCCCCACGCTTTCGCTCCTCAGCGTCAGTAATGGCCCAGAGATCCGCCTTCGCCACCGGTGTTCCTCCTGATATCTGCGCATTTCACCGCTACACCAGGAATTCCGATCTCCCCTACCACACTCTAGCTAGCCCGTATCGAATGCAGACCCGAGGTTAAGCCTCGGGCTTTCACATCCGACGTGACAAGCCGCCTACGAGCTCTTTACGCCCAATAATTCCGGACAACGCTTGCGCCCTACGTATTACCGCGGCTGCTGGCACGTAGTTAGCCGGCGCTTCTTCTGCAGGTACCGTCACTTTCGCTTCTTCCCTGCTGAAAGAGGTTTACAACCCGAAGGCCGTCATCCCTCACGCGGCGTCGCTGCATCAGGCTTTCGCCCATTGTGCAATATTCCCCACTGCTGCCTCCCGTAGGAGTCTGGGCCGTGTCTCAGTCCCAGTGTGGCCGGTCGCCCTCTCAGGCCGGCTACCCGTCGTCGCCTTGGTGGGCCGTTACCCCACCAACAAGCTGATAGGCCGCGGGCTCATCCTTCACCGCCGGAGCTTTCCACCGCAGGAGATGCCTCCCGCAGTCGTATCCGGTATTAGACCCCGTTTCCAGGGCTTGTCCCAGAGTGAAGGGCAGATTGCCCACGTGTTACTCACCCGTTCGCCACTAATCCCCTCCCGAAGGAGGTTCATCGTTCGACTTGCATGTGTTAAGCACGCCGCCAGCGTTCGTCCTGAGCCAGGATCAAACTCTCCATGAATGTTTACCGGTAATCCGGTGCACACGCACGAAAGAGCGGGCCAGTCACGGTCGGAATAAGACCGACTGACCACAACGTCCTCGCTGTGTTTGTCGCCTGCCAGTGCCCGAAGGCCCGACAGGTCTTTTTCAAAGGAACCTCATCCACCGGAGTGGACGGGGTATCAACTTCTGGCGTTGATTTTTGGCACGCTGTTGAGTTCTCAAGGAACGGACGCTTCCTTTGTACTCACCCTCAGTAACACTTACTGGGGCTTTCCTCCGGGCTTTCGTTCTTACGATTCAGACTCTATCAGAGTCTTTCTCGCTTGCTTTCCAGGTCCTGCGCTTTCGCGCTTTCCCTTTCCGGCGGTTCCGACTCTATCAGATCCTTTCGGGCCTGACTGCCAGTCAGCGGCCTCCCGCGAAGCGGAAGTTGTGGCTTTGCGTTCCGGGCCCTTGGGCCCTTCCGGCGAGTGAGACAGTAGCGGATTCCTTGCCCCCGAAGCCAATCGGCGGCTGCGTTCTGGAACGCGGATTCCTCATTCGCAAATACGCATGAAAACGAGACGACAGGATGCGTCGTTCGTTCGAATGAGTAGTGCGGGATGGCTGTCCGGGGACCGACCGGGGTCGGCGCTCACGTCGGACAACTCGAAGAACCTTACGGACCTGGAACGGACGTGTCAACCCTCGGCCGGCCGTCGGGACCGCTCTGGTGGAACTCACCCCGTCCTCATCCCCCCTGGGGCTACGCTGCTTCCCATGACCACGCATGCACCCAAGCTCAGCCTTCGTTGGTGGCCCGCCTGACGGCGGCCGACCATCACACGAGCACGCATGCGCTCACGGCCGCCGCTACGGCGGCCGTTTCTGTTTTCTCCCCTCCCGGGAGTGGCGGGCCGCCCCGCGCGGCGGTCCCGACACCACACCGCAGGACACGAGGGAGAGACAGGACATGACGAGGATCTTCAGCGGGATCACCCCGTCCGGGCACCTGACGCTGGGCAACTACCTGGGGGCCCTGCGGCAGTGGGTCGCGGCCGAGCAGTCGCCGACGGACGCCCTGTTCTGCGTCGTCGACCTGCACGCCCTGACCGTGGAGCACGATCCCGCGCGGTTGCGCCGGCTCAGCCGGCAGAACGCCACGCTCTTCCTCGCCGCCGGGCTGGATCCACGGCGGTGCACCCTCTTCGTCCAGAGCCATGTCGGCGAGCACACCCGGCTGTCCTACCTGCTGGAGTGCACCGCCACCGACGGGGAGCTCCGGCGGATGATCCAGTACCGGGAGAAGGCGGCGAAGGCGGAGGCGGCCGGTCAGGGCGTGCGGCTCTCCCTGCTGACGTATCCCGTGCTGATGGCCGCCGACATCCTGGCCTACGCGGCGGACGAGGTGCCGGTCGGCGAGGACCAGCGGCAGCACGTCGAGCTGGCCCGGGACCTGGCGGTGCGGTTCAACCAGCGGTACGGGCACACCTTCACCGTGCCGAGGGCGACGCTGCCGGCCGTGGGTGCGCGGGTCATGGACCTCCAGGACCCGACGTCGAAGATGGGCAAGTCCAGTGCGAACACCGCCGGCATCGTCTATCTGCTGGACGAGCCCGCCGTGATCACCAAGAAGGTGATGCGGGCCGTGACGGACAGCGGCGAGGGCGGGGTGCTCTACGACCGGGCCACGCGGCCCGGGGTGGCGAACCTGCTCAACATCCTGGCCGCCTGTACCGGGGGTGAACCGGAGAAGCTGGCCGGGGACTACGACCGGTACGGGCCGCTGAAGCGGGACGTGGCCGAGGCCGTGGTGGAGCTGCTGCGGCCGCTGCGGGAGCGGCACGCCGGGCTGGCGGCCGATCCGGGCGAGGTGGAGCGGGTGCTGCGCGAGGGCGCCGAGCGGGCGCGGGGCATCGCGCGGCCGGTGGTGGACCGGGCGTACGAGGCCATCGGGCTGCTGGCCCCGTGAATGCGGAGGGAGGGGCCCCTGGTCAGGGGCCCCTCCCCTGTTTCAGCTGTTGCCGGAGGCGAGTTCGCGGCTGCGGTCGCGGGCCGCTTCGAGGGCGGCGATGAGGGCCGCCCGTACGCCGTGCTTCTCCAGCTCGACGATGGCGTTGATCGTCGTACCGGCCGGGGAGGTGACGGCCTCGCGGAGCTTGACCGGGTGTTCGCCGCTGTCGCGGAGCATGACGGCGGCGCCGATGGCGGCCTGGACGATGAGGTCGTGGGCCTGGGCGCGGGGCAGGCCGAGCAGGATGCCCGCGTCGGTCATGGCCTCCACGAGGAAGTAGAAGTAGGCCGGGCCGGAGCCGGAGAGGGCGGTGGCCGCGTCCTGCTGGGACTCCGGGACGCGCAGGGTCTTGCCGACGCCGCCGAAGATCTCCTCGGCGTGGGCGAGGTGCTCGGCGGTGGCGTGGCTGCCGGCCGAGATGACGGACATGGCCTCGTCCACGAGGGCGGGGGTGTTCGTCATGACGCGGACCACGGGGGTGCCGGGGGCCAGCCGCTCCTCGAAGAAGGCGGTGGGGATGCCGGCGGCGCCGCTGATGACGAGGCGGTCGGCGGGGACGTGCGGGGCGAGCTCTTCGAGGAGCTTGCCCATGTCCTGCGGCTTGACGGTGAGGATGAGGGTGTCGGCGCGCTTGGCGGCTTCGGCGTTGCTGACGGCCTCGACGCCGTAGCGGGTGTGGAGCTCGGCGGCGCGCTCGGGACGGCGGGCGGTGACGAGCAGCTTGGCCGCGGGCCAGCCGCCGCGGATCATCCCGCTGAGCAGGGCCTCGCCGATCTTGCCGGTACCGAGGACTGCGACTGTCTGGGTCATGCCCGATTCACCTCGCCGAACGAACCTTGAGGACGTGCGCCCCCGTCACTTACGCCCTCATCCTTGCACCCGTGCGCCCGCGGGAGAGGGGGTGTCCGCTCCGTGGTCAGGGCGTGCGGCGGCGGAGGGTGGCGGCGCCGAGGGCGAGGACGAGCAGGGCGCAGGCGGCCACGATGGCGGTGTCGCGCACGAAGTCGGCGGTCATGTCGGTGTGGGTGAGGACCTGGGTCATGCCGTCGACGGCGTAGGACATGGGCAGGACGTCGGAGAGGGCTTCGAGGACGGGCTGCATGGTGGCCCGCGGGGCGAAGAGTCCGCACAGGAGCAGCTGCGGGAAGATCACGGCCGGCATGAACTGGACGGCCTGGAACTCGGACGCGGCGAAGGCGGAGACGAACAGGCCGAGGGCGGTGCCGAGGAGGGCGTCGAGCAGGGCGACCAGGAGCAGCAGCCAGGCGGAGCCGGTGATGTCGAGGCCGAGGGCCCAGAGGGCGGGGCCGGTGGCGAGGAGGGACTGGACGACGGCGACGGCGCCGAAGGCGAGGGCGTAGCCGGCGATGAGGTCACCCTTGCCGAGCGGCATGGCGAGGAGGCGTTCGAGGGTGCCGGAGGTGCGTTCGCGGAGGGTGGCGATCGAGGTCACGAGGAACATCGTGATGAGGGGGAAGATGCCGAGGAGGGACGCGCCGATGCTGTCGAAGGTGCGCGGGCTGCCGTCGAAGACGTAGCGGAGCAGGGTCAGCATCAGGACGGGGACCAGCAGCATCAGGGCGATGGAGCGCGGGTCGTGGCGCAGCTGGCGCAGGACGCGGGCGGCGGTGGCGAGGGTGCGGGCGCCGTTCATCGCTGGGTCTCCCGGGTGGGTTCGTTCGGTTCGTGGGCGTGCGCGTTCGCGTTCGCCTCGTCGACGAGGCGCAGGAAGCCTTCTTCGACGGTGGCGCTCTGGGTGCGGGTGCGGAGGGCCTGGGGGGTGTCCTGGGCGAGGATGCGGCCCTCGCGCATGAGGAGCAGGTCGTGGCAGCGCTCGGCCTCGTCCATGACGTGGGAGGAGACGAGGATCGTGACGCCGCGGGTGTCGGTGATCTCGTGGAAGAGGTTCCACAGGTCGCGGCGCAGGACGGGGTCGAGGCCGACGGTGGGTTCGTCGAGGACGAGCAGTTCGGGGCGGCCAAGGAGGGCGACGGCGAGGGAGACGCGGCTGCGCTGGCCGCCGGAGAGGTCGCCGGCGAGGGCGGTGGTGCAGCTGGTGAGGTCGACGTCGGCGATGGCCCGTTCGACGGCGGCCCGGCGGCGGTCCGCGGCGGCGCGGCCGGGGTCGAGGACGGCGGCGAAGTAGTCGAGGTTCTGCCGGACGGTGAGGTCGTCGTAGACGGAGGGGGCCTGGGTGACGTAGCCGACGCGGGAGCGGAGCTCGGGGTGGCCGGCGGGGCGGCCGAGGACGTCGAGGGTGCCGGTGACGTGGGCCTGGGTGCCGACGACGGTCCGCATGAGGGTGGACTTGCCGCAGCCGGAGGGGCCGAGGAGGCCGGTGATGCGGCCGCGGGGGACGTCGAAGGCGATGGCGTCGAGGACGGTGCGGGGGGTGCGGCCGGTGCCGCGGCGGACGGTGAGGCCGCGGGCGTGGATGGCGGGAGGGTGAGGGGGGTCCTCCGGCTTGTTATTCATCATGCGATGAATAATGCTCCTGGGGGTGCCGGGCGTCAATCGGCCGAAGCCGATCGTCAAGGGGGCCGCTTCGGCTACTGCGCCTGCTTCGGCTACTTCTTGCGCTTGGGGCGGCGGCGGCCCGCCGGGTTGCCCGTGCGGGAGCTGCGGCGGCGCTCGTACTCGGCGGCGGCGCGCTCGTACTCGGCACGATGGAGCTTCTCGCCAGGGGCCTCGGTGAGGCAGCGCAGGAAGTACGCCAGGAGGGAGCCGATGAAACCGATCGCCTTCAGGCCCTTGAGGGCGGCCTCGTCGGAGGACGGCGCGGGGCGGCGGCCGAAGGACTCCCAGGTCTTGGCGAAGGCGATTGCGGTGGCGATCGCGAAGAGCACGATCACGGAGATGCTGAGGAAGAGGCCGACGTTGCCGATCTCCAGGCCCTCGTAGGCGAGGCGCAGGAGGTAGGCGCCGGCAGCGGCGGCGACGAGCGAGCCGGCGGCGAGGGCGGCCCGGCGCAGGGCGTAGCCGTTGCCGTGGTCCACCCAGCTGGTGCCGAAGAACCGGATCGGCTCGGGCTGCGGCCCGGCGGGCGGCCCGGCCGGGGATGCGGGGCCCTGACCCTGGCTCTGGCTCTGGCTCTGGTCCTGGCTCTGGCTCTGGCCCTGGTCTCGCTGCTGCTCTTCGCTCACGTCCGCGATTATCTCCCCCAGCTACCGCTGGGGGGGCCCCCACCGGCGGCGCGGCCCGCCGGGGGGTGTCTCACCTGGCAGAACGGTGAACGGCTCAGCCGCAGCGGCCCGCCACGTAACCGTCGGAGCCGGTGTGGACGTAGGCGTCGGAGACGAAGCGGCCGTTGCCTATGCAGTCCCACACGTCCGTGGTCCCGTACGGGCCCGAGACGGTCGTGCCGGGGCACTGGCAGCGGATGGTGACGGAACCGCCGATGGGCACGGCGTCGATGATCGCGTAGCCCGTGCCGGGGCCGCTGCGGATGTTGACCCGGTACCCCGGGGCCGTCGGGTAGGACTGGAAGCCCGCGTCGGCGGCCGCGAGGCTCTCGACCTGGCTGGAATCGTTCTCTACGGACATATGGAATCTCCCCCCATGGGTGTTGCTCCCTGCAACGCGCGCAGGGTAGCAAGCCCTTGGATGTTGCCACGGGCCATCGACTAGGCTCCGTCGGGGGTGGTGAGCGGTGCCGTCGATGCGCGCGGACTACGCCGGGTTTCCGGAGTACGCCGGGCAGTACCGGCTCGAATCCGTGCTCGGTTCCGGCGGCATGGGCGTCGTCCACCTGGCCACCTCCAGTTCGGGGCTGAAACTCGCCGTCAAGGTCGTGCACGCGCAGCACGCGGTGGACCCGGAGTTCCGGGCGCGGTTCCGGCAGGAGGTCGCGGCTGCGCGGAGGGTGAGCGGTGCTTTCACCGCCCCCGTCGTGGACGCCGATCCGGATGCCGAGCGGCCCTGGATGGCCACCCTGTTCATCGACGCCCCGACCCTGTCCGAGCGGGTACGGGAGCGGGTGCTCGACGCCGGGGAGCTGACCCGGCTCGCGGCCGGGCTGGCGGAGGCGCTGCGGGACATCCACCGGGCCGGGGTGGTGCACCGGGACCTGAAGCCGAGCAACGTGCTGATGGCGCCGGACGGGGTGAGGGTCATCGACTTCGGCATCTCGCGCCCGGCGGACAGTGATCTGCGGACCGAGACCGGGAAGCTGATCGGCACGCCGCCGTTCATGGCGCCCGAGCAGTTCCAGCGGCCGCGGGAGGTGGGGACGGCGGCGGACGTGTTCGCGCTGGGTGCGGTGCTGGTGCACGCGGCGACCGGACGCGGGCCGTTCGACTCGGACAGCCATTACCTCGTGGCGTACCAGGTCGTGCACAGCGAGCCCGACCTGACGGGGCTCCCGGCCCGGCTGGTGCCCGTGGTGGCGCGGTGCCTGGCCAAGGATCCGGCCGAGCGGCCGACCGCCGAGGCGCTGATCGCGGAGATGCGGGCCCTGGCGTACCCGACCGGTGAGGACACCCAGGCGTTCATACCGCAGCCCCGGCGTCCGGTGGCGGACGAGGAGCCCACCCACCAGCGGCGGCTGGACGCACCTGCGGACGCACCCCCCGGCGCGCCCCCCGCGCAGCGCCCGCGCCGTCGCGGGCGGCTGTTGCTGGCGGCGGCGGGGCTCGCCCTGTTGCTGTCGGCGGGGGCAGTCGGCGGCTACCTCCTGCTGGGATCCGGTGCCGAGCCCGCGGGGCGGCCCGCCGCCGGCACCGCCGGGACGCCGGGCAAGGGCCTAGGCCGTGTTTTAGAAATGGGCTTGTCGCTCGCCCTGCGCCGTGATGATCGTGGTGTGGGGCGAGGGGATCTTTCTGATGGTCAGTGGGCCGTGCTGGAACCACTGCTGCCGGTCGCGGTGTTGGGGCGGCCGCCGTTGGGCCGGCGGAGGCTGATCGACGGGATTCGGTGGCGGGTGCGGACTGGTGCTCCGTGGAGGGATCTCCCGTCGGAGTACGGGCCGTGGCAGACGGTCTATGGGCTCTTCCGCCGCTGGCAGCGTGACGGCACCTGGCCTGCACTGCTGACCAGGCTGCAAGCCCGCGCGGATGAGGCAGGGCTGATCACGTGGGAGGTCAACGTCGACTCCACGATCTGCCGGGCCCATCAGCACGCCGCGGGTGCCCGCCGCGACGGACAGGCCCAGAAGGAACCGCCCGGCGGGACCCGCGCCGAGCCGGAAGACCACGGACTGGGTCGGTCCCGGGGCGGTTTCACCACGAAGATCCATCTAGCCTGCGAGCAAGGTCAACGGCCGCTGTCGTTGCTGGTCACCGCAGGTCAGCGTGGTGACAGCCCTCAGTTCGCCGCCGTGCTGGAAGGCATCCGGGTTCCCCGCACCGGACCGGGCCGTCCTCGTGTCCGCCCGCTGCGGGTGCGGGGCGACAAGGCGTATTCCTCCCGCGCCAACCGGGCCTACCTGCGAAAACGGGGAATCCGCTGTACCATCCCAGAGCCCGCCGACCAGGTCGCGAACCGCAAGCGGCGGGGGAAGGCCGGCGGGCGGCCTCCGGCCTTCGACCGTGAGGACTACAAGGCTCGGCACGCGGTCGAGTGTGGGATCAATCGGCTCAAGCGCAACCGGGCGGTGGCCACCCGGTTCGACAAGCTCGCGGTCCGCTTCGAGGCAACCGTCCTGATCGCCGCCATCGGTGAATGGCTGTGACTGGCCTGGGCCGTCGGTCCGCATGCCATGCTGACCGCGGCCAGGGCGAACAACGCGAGGGAGAAGCAGCGATGGGGGCCCAGTACTACGGCGCCGACAGCGAGAACGGCGACCGCATCGACGACCCCTCTGAGGACGCGCTGTTCATGATGGTCAGCGACCTCAACGACTCCGACAACACCTTCGTGGTCGTCCAGCCCGACGAGGACGACCCCGTCTGGTTCGCCTCCGTGGCCGTCCTGGACGAAGGCGGCTACGAGTTCGTCCGCCGCGATACCACCCGCAACGAGCACGAGGTCACCACAGCGACCAGCATCAACGACATCGCCCGCGACCTCACCGTCTGAATGGCCGCCCGCGACTTCCCCGGACGGCCAACCAGGCAGGTCGGCGAGTTCTAAAACACGGCCTAGCACCGTGGACGGTCTCCCCCGGTGGCGCGCCGGTCTCCTGCACCCTCGGGGCCGCCGGAGCCGGCGGCTCGGGCGGAGCCGGCGCCTTGTACTGCTCGGGGCGGGGCCTGGCGGCCGCCCGTCTCGCCCTGGGCGACGGCTCGGTGGGCTGGTCGGTGCCCGCGAAGACCCCGGGACAGGGCGTCACGGCCGTCGGCGCCCCGCTGTACGCGGGCGGATCGGTCCTCGTGGCGGTGCCCGGCACCGAACTGCTCCAGGCCCTCGACCCCGCCACGGGCCGGGAACGCTGGCAGCACACGCTGCCCGGCGGCGCGCAGGCCGTGGCCGCGGGCCCGTACGTGATCACGGTCGCCGCCGACGGGAGCGTCACCGGTCTCGACGGGGCGAGCGGTGCCCCGCGCTGGACCCGGCGGATCGGCGGCGCGGGCTCGATGTGGTGGGGCGGACCGGGGGCCTCGGGCTCGCCCGTGTTCTACGTGTCGTCGGCGGCCGCCGACGGCGGGTCGACGCAGCTCGCGGAAGTCGACCCGGCGACCGGAGCCGTGCGCTGGCAGACCCGGGCCACGGGCCGGCTGCGGCCGGTCGGTACCGCCCGCGGCGCCGTGCACCTGCTGGACAGCGACGCGGCGGGCAAGGCCGGCGGCGTCGTCCGCGTGGACGCGGCGACCCGTACCGTGCGCCGGGTACAGCTGCCGACGCCGCTCTTCGACGCGGAGGCCACCGTCGGCCCCGACGGCACGGTCTACGCCTTCGGCACCGGGGGCGGGCTCGTCGCCGTCGGGCCCGAACGCGAGCTGTGGCGGCTGGAGACCGGGGCGGCCAGCGGCTCCCGGCCCGTGGCAGCGGACGGCCGGGTCTACCTGATGGCCGGGGACGGCCGCCTCCTGGCCGTCGACGCCTCCGCCGGGAGGCTCGTCGGCCAGACCAAGCCGCGCATGCCCGCCGCGCAGGGCACCTTCAGCGCCACCCTCCCCGCGCCCGTCGTGGCGGACGGCCGCATCTACGCCTCCGCCCCCGACGGGACGGTCTTCGCCCTGGACGCGGGCAGCCCCGCCGGGTGGTGACGGGCGGCGGGGCCTTCCCCGGCGCCCCGGGTGCCGGAAACGCGGAACCCCGGCTGCGGGCGGGGGCGTGAGCCGCCCGCCCGCAGCCGGGGTCCGCGACGGTCAGCCCAGCTTCGAGACGTCCCGGACCGCGCCCTTGTCGGCGCTGGTGGCCATCGCCGCGTACGCGCGCAGGGCCGCCGAGACCGTGCGCTCGCGGGTCTTCGGGGCGTAGACGCCGCCGAGGGCCGCGTGGCGGGCGGCCAGCGTGGCCCCGTCCACCAGGAGCTCGATCGAACGGTTCGGGATGTCGATGCGGATCCGGTCGCCGTCCTCGACGACCGCGATGTCGCCGCCCGAGGCCGCCTCCGGGGAGGCGTGGCCGATGGACAGGCCCGAGGTGCCGCCGGAGAAGCGCCCGTCCGTCACCAGCGCGCAGACCTTGCCCAGGCCGCGGCCCTTGAGGAAGGAGGTCGGGTAGAGCATCTCCTGCATGCCGGGGCCGCCGCGCGGGCCCTCGTAACGGATGACGACGACGTCACCGGGCTGGATCTGCTTGGTGAGGATCTTCTCCACGGCCTCGTCCTGGGACTCGCAGACCACGGCCGGGCCCTCGAAGGTCCAGATGGACTCGTCGACGCCGGCCGTCTTGACCACGCAGCCGTCGGCGGCGATGTTGCCGCGCAGGACGGCGAGGCCGCCGTCCTTGGAGTAGGCGTGCTGCACGGAGCGGATGCAGCCGCCCTCGGCGTCGAGGTCGAGGGTCTCCCAGCGCTCGGACTGGGAGAAGGCGGTCGCGGAGCGCTTGCAGCCGGGGGCCGCGTGCCACAGCTCCATGGCCTCCTCGGACGCCGTGCCGGAGCGGGCGTCCCACTTCGCGAGCCAGTCCTCCAGGCCCTTCGAGTGGACGGTGGTGACGTCCTTGTTGAGGAGCCCGCCGCGGTGCAGCTCGCCGAGGATGGCGGGGATGCCGCCGGCGCGGTGCACGTCCTCCATGTAGTACGTGCCGCCGGGGGCGACGTTCGGGGCGACCTTGGCCAGGCAGGGGACGCGGCGCGAGACGGCGTCGATGTCCTTGAGGTCGTAGTCCAGGCCCGCCTCCTGCGCGGCGGCCAGCAGGTGCAGGATCGTGTTGGTCGAGCCGCCCATGGCGATGTCCAGGGCCATCGCGTTCTCGAAGGCCTCG
Organism: Streptomyces sp. 3211.6; assembly: GCF_003634815.1. Lineage (NCBI taxonomy): Bacteria > Bacillati > Actinomycetota > Actinomycetes > Kitasatosporales > Streptomycetaceae > Streptomyces > Streptomyces sp. 3211.6. The sequence continues at coordinate 3,632,272 of NZ_RBXC01000001.1, forward strand.
CGGGTGGCGATGTTGCGCGGCAGGACCGACTCGTCGCCGTCCTCGTAGTAGCGCTTGGTGATCTCCACGACCGTGCGGCCGGCGTCCTCGTACAGGGCGCGGCGGGCGGTGTGCGTGGCGAGGACGGAGCCGTTGCCGGGGAGGGCGAGGCCGATGGCCTCGGCGAGGCAGTTCATCGAGTTGGCGGTGAACATGCCGGAACAGGAGCCGCAGGTCGGGCAGGCGTTCTCCTCGATGCGCAGGATGTCCGCGTCCGAGACGTTCTCGTTGGAGGCGTCGACCATGGCGTCGATCAGGTCGAGCTTGCGGACGGTGCCGTCGACGAGGGTGGCCTGGCCGGCCTCCATCGGGCCGCCGGAGACGAACACGACGGGGATGTTGAGGCGCATCGCGGCCATCAGCATGCCCGGGGTGATCTTGTCGCAGTTGGAGATGCAGATCAGCGCGTCCGCGCAGTGCGCCTCGACCATGTACTCCACGCTGTCCGCGATCAGGTCGCGGGAGGGCAGGGAGTACAGCATGCCGGCGTGGCCCATGGCGATGCCGTCGTCGACGGCGATCGTGTTGAACTCGCGCGGGATGGCGCCGGCGGCGCGGATGGCGTCGGAGACGATGCGTCCGACGGGGGCCAGGTGGGTGTGGCCGGGGACGAACTCGGTGAAGGAGTTGGCGACCGCGATGATCGGCTTGCCGATGTCCTCGCTCGCTACGCCCGACGCGCGCATCAGCGCACGAGCGCCTGCCATGTTGCGGCCGTGGGTGACGGTGCGGGACCTCAGCTCGGGCATGCGGTTTCACTCCCCATGAGTGCGGCTGCGCGTACGGTCAGCCGCGACTGCGGATATGGCTCGGTTACGAGGCTACGCCCAACGCCCGCGATCCGGACACCTGGTCCGGATGCCGGGACGGCGGGGTCGCTCCTCGGTCACCGTCCCGCTCAGGCCTCGGTGAGGTAGCGCTGGAGGGTCGGGGCCACCAGGGCCACGATCTCCTCCGAGTCCGCCGACGCGAGGGGCTCGATCTGCACCACGTACCGCACGAAGGCGATCCCGATCAGGTGCGAGGCCGCCAGCTCGGCGCGGAAGGTCGGCTCCGGGACGTCGAGGTCGGCGGCGACCCGCTCCAGGACCCGCCGCAGGATCAGCCCCCGCAGCACCTTCGCGGCCGCCTCGTGGGTGAGCGCGGAGCGGATCACGGCGAGGAGGGGGGCGCGCGTGGCCGGGTTCTCCCACACCCCGAGGAAGTAGCGGGCCAGCCGCTCCCCGATGCCGTCCGGGCCCTCGCCGACGACGGCCGGGACCACGAGGGCGGGCTCCATGGTGACCTCGATGGCGGCGGCGAACAGGTCGTCCTTGCTGCCGAAGTAGTGGTGCACCAGCGCCGGGTCCACCCCGGCCACCTTCGCGATGCCGCGCACGGAGGTCTTGTCGTACCCGCGCTCCGCGAACACCTCGCGGGCGGCGAGCCGGATCCGCTCCTGCGTGCCCGGCCCCTCCTCCGCCTCGTCCTGCCGGGGCCGCCCGGGCCCGCGCCGCCGCCGGACCGGCTCGGCGCCGCTCATCGGGGCCCGACCGCCAGGTGCCGGCGCGTGAAGGCCAGGGCCTCGGCGAGATCGGCCTCGCGCTCGGCGGCGGACATGGCGCGCCGCGTGTTGACCTCGATGACGATGTGCCCGTCGAAGGTACTGCGGGCCAGGCCGGCCAGCAGCTCGGCGCAGGGCTGTGTACCGCGCCCGGGGACGAGGTGCTCGTCCTTGGCGGAGCCGTTGCCGTCGGCGAGGTGGATGTGGGCGAGGCGGTCGCCCATGCGGTCGATCATGGCGGTGGCGTCGGTGCGGGCGGTGGCGGTGTGCGACAGGTCGACGGTGAAGTGCCGGTAGTCGTCCTTGGTCACGTCCCACTCGGGCGCGTAGGCGAGCATCTCGCGGTCGCGGTAGCGCCAGGGGTACATGTTCTCGACGGCGAACCGGACGTCGGTCTCGTCCGCCATCCGCCAGATCCCGGTCACGAAGTCCCGCGCGTACTGGCGCTGCCACCGGAACGGCGGGTGCACGACGACGGTGGACGCCCCCAGCTTCTCGGCGGCGGCCTGGGCGCGCTGGAGCTTGGTCCAGGGGTCGGTGGACCACACCCGCTGGGTGATCAGCAGGCAGGGCGCGTGCACGGCGAGGATCGGCACCTGGTGGTGGTCCGACAGCCGGCGCAGGGCTTCGATGTCCTGACTGACCGGGTCCGTCCAGACCATGACCTCGACGCCGTCGTAGCCGAGGCGGGCGGCGATCTCGAAGGCCGTCGCCGTGGACTCCGGGTAGACGGAGGCGGTGGACAGGGCGACTTTCGGGGCACTGCTGCTCGGATTACGGACCACGGAGCCAGATTACGGTCCTGCCGCCCGCGCCCCGGCACACAAACCCACTCTCGTCATACTTTTCACATCGACCCGTACCGCGGCTCCCCGCCTGCTCCGGCCGACACGCCGACGGCGCCCCGCCGCCCGCCAGCCGATGCCCCCGCCGGCGCGCGCTGCCATGCGCTCTACCGCGCCCGCTTCCCCGCCGCTACGGTGCGTCACACCAAACCACCGGCGAACGAGGGGGCCTCATGAACCGACGACTCCTGAAGGTCGGCACAAACAGCGGCAACAACGGCTGCCCCACGCTGTACGTGCACCCGGAGACCGGGAACTACGTGGTCCAGGGCAAGCGAGTGGAGGACCCCGCCGAGCTCGGCCAGCTCGACAACCTGACACCCGACGAGGGAGCGGTGACCGTCCCTCGGGAACTCCTCGCCAACTTCGGCCCGAAGGACCCCGTACACGTGCCGCAGTTCATCACCTTCGACGAATTCGACGGCATGTTCTCCACCGTCGCCCACTCTGCCTGGCGCCTGGAAAGTCGACGCCGATACGCATCCGACGAGGCCACCGACACCGTACTGAGGTACTGCCAGGTCCGGGAAACCGCCTGGCACCACGCCACGACCCCGTAGCAAGCCCCAGGAGCCGGTACCGTCCGAAAAGTGAGCACCGACTTCCAGCAGGCACGGGTGGCCCTCGGCGCGCGGCTGCGAGAGTTGCGGGCCGAGACCACCGGCCGAGACCTCGCCGCACGGCTCGGCTGGCCTCAGTCCAAGGTGTCCAAGTTGGAGACCGGGCGCCAAACAGCCACCCCCGCAGACCTCGACGCCTGGGCTGCCGCCACCGGAAACCCCGAAGCGGCCAACGAGCTGCGCGCACGCCTCCAGGGACTGGAATCCCACACCCGATCCTGGCGCCGGCAGCTACGGGCCGGGCACCGTCCTGTCCAGGACGCGCTCACGGTCGAATACGAGCGGTCGGCGCATCTGCGCGCCTGGGAAGGAGCCATGGTCGTCGGCATGCTCCAGACCGCCGACTACGCTCGCAACGTCTTCGCCCGGTACGCCGAACTGCACCAGTCCGTCCGTGACATAGAGGACGCTGTCCGCGCCCGAATGCGGCGGCAGGAGTTACTCCACCAGCCAGGCAGACAGTTCGACATCCTGATGTGGGAGGCGGCCCTCCATGCAGCTGTGTGCCCGCCACCGGTTCTCGCGGCCCAGTTGGACCGACTAGCCATGGTCGTCGGCCTCGACACGGTGCGACTCGGCATCGTGCCGCTCGGCGCTGCCGTGGGTATCCCACCCGCCAACGGATTCTGGATCTACGACAAGCGCCTCGTGATCGCCGAGGACTGGCACGCCGAGCTGTGGCTCGATGACGCGGACAGCATCGCCGTGTACAGCAGGGTGTGGGAAACGCTGCGGAGGTCGGCAGCATACGGACCCGCCGCACACCGTCTGATCGTCCGCGCGCACGCGCACGTCAACCTCACGTGAGAAGACACGAGAATCCCGGATGCGCTGACGAGAATCATCGAGAATCACACCTGCTCGAAACCCTCCACGCCTCTAGCGTGCAGATCATGCCGACACAACCGAGCACCGCAGGGGGCTCAAATCCGTTCAGCGCCGGCCAGCTGGAGACACTGCGGCAGGTAGCCCTCACGCTCTCCCTCCAAGGACTGCAGGCCACACCCGCAGTCGTCCACCGCGACCGGTCGGCCACCACCTATGCGGAGTGTCCCGGCTGCTGGCTGCCCTCCCCGATCAGGTTCAAGTACGGAGGTCCCATGGCCGACTGCCGACTCTGCGGATACGGCTGGGCCGTCGAGGACCACTACCCGACGCACAAGGACGGCCGGTGACGACACCGTCGCCAACCCCCGACCTCGCCAAGCCCCGTACCTGAACAGGGGCATTCCGCACCACAACCCGATGGGAGAACGTCATGGGCAAGCACTCCGGCCCCCCGCAGGACAAGCCGTGGACGCCGCCGCCGACCGGGGGCAGCCCGGACGGAAGCCGTCCGTCCCCCCAGCCGTCTTCCCCTCCGCCACCGCCGCCGGGGAAGAAGTGAACCGGGACATCTGCCGTGAGGCCCTGCTCACCTCGGGATTACTACGTGCACCGTGGCTGCTGCGGGCCTTTGACGCGGTGGAGCGGGAGGCATTCGTCCCTCAGACCTTCTGGCTCCCGGTCCAGGACGAGGACGGCCTGTGGACCTTCGTCGATCGAAGCACCCATCCGACGGCCTGGCAGCAGGCCGTCTGGAACCCCCACCAATCCGTGGTCACCCAGCTCGACGACGGCGGCACGCCCCCGGGTCCGAGCGCAGGCACCTTCACTTCGTCCGTGTCAGCACTCGACATCGTCATGCGCAAACTCGCCGCGCTGGACCTGGAGTCCGGACACACCGTCCTGGAGATCGGCACCGGCTCGGGGTATCACACCGCCCTGCTGAGCGAGCGGGTCGGAGGGCAGCGAGTAACCACGGTCGAGATCGACGCGTATCTCGCGGCCACAGCAGCCACCACCCTGAAGTCGCAGGGCTACGAACCGGTGGTGATCGCGGGGGACGGCCTCCTCGGCGCCCCTGGCCAAGCTCCCTTCGACCGGGTGATCAGCACCGCCGCAGTACGCCGGATCCCACGCGCCTGGGTGGAACAAACTCATGACGGCGGGAAGATCCTCACCCCCTTCGGCACGGCCTACAGCAACGCCGGGCTCCTGGACCTCACGCTCCACGACAACCTGGCCCAGGGCCGGTTCATCGGCTCCGCCGCCTACATGTGGGTACGCGCCGACCGACCGTCCGTCGATCTCCACGTCCCACAGGAGTCGAGGACCCGCAGATCACCGGTCGATCCGAACCAGGTCCTCTCCGCCGGACACCTCCAGGACTTCGCCATCGGCCTCCAAGTCCCGGACGTTTCCTACTCATATCGCGGCGAAGGCGCCGACCGGAGAGTCCAGTTCGTCGACGAGGCGGGCACATCCGCCACGATCGTCCGTTACGCCGACTGGTGGGAGGGGGACGCAGTCACCTCCTGGGGACCACGCGATCTGTGGGCAGAGGTAACAGCCGCGTTCAGCTGGTACGAACATCACGACAGCCCACACATCACCCGCTTCGGCGTCACCAGCGATTCCCACCATGAGTACGCGTGGCTGGACGACCCGAGCAGGACCGTGGGTGATGGGTAGGGGGCGGGGCCACCTGCACCACAAGCCGACCGGCAGGACATCCCAGCCCAAGACGGCGGTCGGACGCCGGAATGCGAGGAGCGCGTAGCGATCGGATGCGCCTGAGGTCGCCCGATGGTCCTGCTGTCGGCATCTGGCTACAGCAGCGACCCCAGACGGGCGGCGGACGCCGAAACGGGAGGAGCGCGTAGCGATCTGTGGCGGGACGGCCGGGCCCCCGGCCCTGGGGCCGGGGGCGAGGGGCCGGATGCCCGGCGAGGCGGCCCCCGACCTCCCCGCCTGGGCGCTGATCCCGCCGAATGTCCGACTCTGGACCGGACCGTTCCTCTGGGGGCTTCCCGGCAGTCCTTGTCTTTTCGGTCCGGGACGCCCTGTCAAGGGTCGCCGCAGGCGATCGCGCAGCGACGCGACCGAAGGGAGCGCCCTTGACAGGGCGGCCCGGACCGGAAGGACAGTGGGACTGACGGGAAGCCCCCAGCCCCTCTCTGAGACCGCCCGGCCGGGACCCCGCCCACCCCAGGTCCCGCCCGGCCCTCCGCTGCCGTCCGGCGGGGTCGGCGCCCCGCGCCGCCCCGCACCCGGGGAGGCGGGTGGGCAGCCACCGCCCGGCCCCCGGCCCGTCGAGGGGGAGATGGCGGGCCCGCGCCGCGAGCTCCGTATCGGCGGCGGGCCCGCGCCGCGAGCTCCGTATCGGCGGCGGGCCCACGCCGCGAGGGCCCGGGCCGCCGGCCCGGCCCTACGGCAGGTGGTCCAGGCGGCGGAGGATGACGCCCTCGCGGAGGGCCCAGGGGCAGATCTCCAGGGTGTCCACGCCGAAGAGGTCCATCGCCGCCTCCGCGACCAGGGCGCCCGCCAGGAGCTGGGAGGCGCGGCCGTCCGAGACGCCCGGCAGGGTGGAACGTTCCGCCGTCGTCATCGCCGTCAGGCGGGGGACCCACTCCTCCAGGGACTTCCGCGTCAGGTCGCGCTGGACGTACAGGCCGTCGGCCTCGCGGGCCGCGCCGGCGATGCGGGCCAGCTGCTTGAAGGTCTTCGACGTGGCCACCACGTGGTCCGGCACCCCGAAGCGGCTGAACTCGCCGACCGTCCGGGCGATCTGGGCCCGCACGTGCCGCCGCAGCGCCTTCACGTCCGCCGGGTCCGGCGGGTCGGCCGGGAGCCAGGCGGAGGTGAGGCGGCCCGCGCCGAGGGGGAGGGAGACGGCGGCGTCGGGGTCCTCGTCGATGCCGAACGCGATCTCCAGCGAGCCCCCGCCGATGTCGAGGACCAGCAGCTTGCCCGCCGACCAGCCGAACCACCGCCGGACGGCGAGGAAGGTCAGCCGGGCCTCGTCCTCCCCGCTGAGCACCGGCAGCTCGACGCCGGTCTCGGCCTTGACGCGGGCCAGGACCTCGTCGGCGTTGGGAGCCTCGCGGACGGCACTGGTCGCGAAGGGGAGGACGTCCTCGCAGCCCTTGTCCTCGGCCGCCTGCACGGCCTCACCGATGACGGAGACCAGGCGCTCGACGCCCTCCGGGGTGATCGCTCCGCGCTCGTCGAGCAGCTCCGCGAGCCGCAGCTGCTCCTTGTGGGAGTGCGCGGGCAGCGGGCGCGCGCCGGGGTGCGCGTCCACCACCAGCAGGTGGACCGTGTTCGAACCCACATCCAGGACACCGAGTCTCATACGGGAAACGCTACTGGGCCGGACGCGGGGCAGTGGAGTAAGGGGCGCTTAGGCTGGTGTTTGTGCCAAATACGAAGAAGGCCAGCAAGAACCAGTCGAAGAAGAACAAGGACAAAGTGGCGGACGAGAAGGGGCTCGACTTCCCCCGGGCCTGGGTGGAGTTCCCCGATCCCGCCGACGAGGAGCAGGTCTTCCGCTGTGACCTGACCTGGCTGACCTCCCGCTGGACGTGCATTTTCGGCAGCGGCTGCCAGGGCATCCAGGCGGGCCGGGCCTCGGACGGCTGCTGCACGCTGGGCGCGCACTTCTCCGACGAGGACGACGAGCAGCGGGTCGCCGAGCACGTGGCGCGGCTCACACCGGAGCTGTGGCAGTTCCACGACGTCGGCAGCGAGAGCGGCTGGACGCAGCTCGACGACGACGGGGAGAAGCAGACCCGCCGCTGGGACGGGGCGTGCATCTTCCTGAACCGGCCCGGCTTCCCGGCCGGGGCGGGCTGCTCGCTGCACATCCTGGCGCTCAAGAGCGGGCAGGAGCCGCTGGAGACCAAGCCGGACGTGTGCTGGCAGCTGCCGATCCGGCGTACGTACGACTGGATCGACCGGCCGGACGACACGCGGGTGCTCCAGGTGTCGATCGGGGAGTACGACCGGCGCGGCTGGGGGCCGGGCGGGCACGACCTGCACTGGTGGTGCACGTCGGCGACGTCCGCGCACGGGGCCGGTGAGCCGGTGTACGTGTCGTACCGGGCGGAGCTGACGGAGCTGATGGGGCCGCAGGCGTACGCGGAGCTGGTGAAGCTGTGCGAGGCGCGGCTGGCGTCGCTGCTGCCGATGGCCCCGCACCCCGCCGATCCGGCGTAGCTCCACGGCCCCCGCTCCCCCTGCGCCGGGGGCCCGGCGCCCTCGCCCCGCCCTACGGCGTGGGGGGTGCCGGGTCAGAGGGAACCGTTCCTCCTGGGCCCGCCGACCCTCCCGGGTCCGTGGGCTGGGTCGGGGTCGGGGTCGGTGTGGGCGTCGGGGTCGGAGTGGGGTCCGTCGGGGGCGTCGGTGTGGGGGTCGGTGTGGGCGTGGGGGTCGGCGTCGGGGTGGGGTCCGGGGCCGGCGGGGTCGGTTCGGGGGCGGGGCGGCCCCGGCCGGAGAGGGAGACGACGGCCCCGGTCGGGTCGATGCCCACGCGGGCGCTCCAGGCTCCGACGGGCTGGGCTTCGGCGTCGACGGTGATCCGCAGGGTGACCGATTCTCCGGGGGCGAGGATGCCCGCCCTCTGGCTCGCGCGCAGCCAGGGCGCGTCGGACCAGAGCCGCCAGGCGACGGGGCTGCCGCCGGAGGCGCTGAGGGTGAGCAGGGTGGTGCCGCCGCGGGTGGCGGCGGAGACCGTGAGCCGGCCGGGGGCGCCGGGGCCGGCGGCGTCGGGGGTGGCGGGGGCGCCGCTGCTGATGACCTCGACGGAGACGTCGGGGGCGGCGCTGGCGGAGGCGAAGCCGGGTTCGCCGGTGGTGCGGGCGGTGTTGCCGGTGTTCTCGTACGCGGTGAGCGGGCGGCCCTCGGCGAGCGGGGGCGGGATCCGCGATTCGCCGGCGGAGATGCGGGTGCCGTCGCCGACGGGTTCGCCGACGGTGGGGGCGCCCCGGTAGGCGGCCCACAGGGCGATGACGGGGGCGGCGACGACGGTGGCGACGACCGTGGTGGTCACGGCCCGGGCCCGGAACCGGTCGCGGCGGGCGGCCCGGTCCTTGGGGTCCATGGGGAAGCCGGTGCGGTCGAAGCGCGGGCCGGGGCGGCCGCCGCGGCGCCGGCCGGAGCGCAGCATGGCCGCGCGGACGGCGCCGCGGGGGGCGGCGACCAGGGGGAGCGCGGCGTGCAGGCCGCCGGAGCCGGGCCAGGGTGCGCCGGCGCCGACGCGTTCGGCGACGCGGCGGCAGCGCGGGCAGTCGTCGACGTGGCGCACGAGCTCGGCGCGCAGGGTGCTGGACAGCAGGACGTCGCGGTCGCCGCCCTCGCCGGTGAGGCGGGAGACGGCGGGGCAGTGGCCGGTCTCGACGACGGCGAGGGCCGCGCGGGTGCGTTCCACCTCGCAGGCGGCGGCGGACAGCAGCTCGCGGGCGGTGTCGGGGGCGGTGCCGAGGACGGCGGCGAGTTCGGTGACGCCGAGGCGGTGGCGGACGGCGAGTTCGAGGGCCTCGCGCTGCTCGGGGGTGGTGCCGGCGGCCTCGGGCCAGGCGAGGCGGGCGAGTTCGGTGCGGCGGTAGGCGTTCACGTCGAGGGAGCCGTGCGGGCGGTGCGCCTGGGGCGCACGCTCGGCTTCTGTGTGCTCCGGCGTGCGCCGGGCGGAATGCGCCCCCTGCCGGGCGCGCCGCTGCTCGGCGAGCCGGCGCAGGCAGGCCCAGCGGGCGAGGGCGTACAGCCAGGCCCGGCGGTCGCCCTCGCCGGGACATCGGCCGGGGTGCCGGTCGGCGACGGCGAGGACGTCGCCGAGCACGTCGGTGGCGGCGTCGTGGTCGCACAGGACGGAGAGGCAGTAGGTGAACAGGCCGTCGAGGTAGGGCTCGTACCGGGAGGGCGGCGCCTCGGGGCCGGCGGCCCGGTCGCGGCGGCTCTCCGGGCCCCCTGCCCCCGGGTGCGCGGCGGCCGCGTCACCGGCCCGCGGGCCCTGCGCCCTGGGCTCCCCCGGCTCTCCCGGCTCCCCCGGCGGTGGGGGCCAGGGAGCCCCCGTGCCCGTACGGCCCGCGGGGGGATGCGGCCGTGCCGGTCCTGCCGCCGAGGGCATGCGGACGGTCGTGCTCTCCTGCGGCGTCTCGTCGCCCCCGGCGGCCCCGGTGTCCCACGGCGCCCCGAACGCACCCGAGGTCCCGGGCGCACCCGATGTCCCGGGCGCACCTGACGTCCCGGGCGCACCCGGCGTCACCGCCCTGTCCTCCGGCGCCCCTGCACGGGGCGTGCGCCTGTGCGCCGGGTGTGCGCCGGTGCGTGATGCGGGGTCTCCCTGGTCGCTGCTGTCCACCTGGCGAAGGTAGGCGGCAGGCCCGTGGCCCTCCGGAAGCCTTCACCGGTTTTAGCCCTTACGGGTGAACAGATCGCCATCGCGCTGACCGCGGCCCTGACGCCGACGGATGCCTGGGTATGCCCCGGGATGCCCCGGGATGCCTGCGGACACCCGGGGACGGCCGCGGGCACCCGGCCCGCACCGCGTTGTCAGTGGCGCCGGATACCGTGGCGGCATGGCTGCCCGTACCTCTCGCTCATCCGCCAAGGACCGTCCGTCCTTCCGCTGCTCCGAGTGCGGCTGGACGACGGTGAAGTGGCTCGGCCGCTGCCCGGAGTGCCAGGCGTGGGGAACCGTCGAGGAGATGGGCGCCCCCGCCGTGCGCACCACGGCGGCCGGCCGCGTCACCGCCGCCGCCCTGCCCATCGCACAGGTCGACGGCAAGACGGCGACGGCCCGCAGCACCGGCGTGGACGAGCTGGACCGCGTCCTGGGCGGCGGCCTCGTCCCCGGCGCGGTGGTGCTCCTCGCGGGCGAGCCGGGCGTCGGCAAGTCGACGCTGCTGCTCGACGTCGCGGCGAAGGCGGCCTCCGGCGACCACCGCACCCTGTACGTCACCGGCGAGGAGTCGGCGAGCCAGGTGCGGCTGCGGGCCGACCGGATCAACGCCCTGGACGACCACCTCTACCTCGCCGCCGAGACCGACCTGTCCGCCGTCCTCGGCCACCTCGACGCGGTGCGGCCCTCGCTGCTGGTGCTGGACTCCGTACAGACCATCGCCTCCCCCGAGATCGACGGCGCGCCCGGCGGCATGGCCCAGGTCCGGGAGGTGGCGGGCGCGCTGATCCGCGCCTCGAAGGAGCGGGGCATGGCCACCCTCCTCGTCGGCCACGTCACCAAGGACGGGGCCATCGCCGGCCCCCGCCTGCTGGAGCACCTGGTGGACGTGGTGCTGAGCTTCGAGGGCGACCGGCACGCACGGCTGCGCCTGGTGCGCGGCGTGAAGAACCGGTACGGCGCGACCGACGAGGTCGGCTGCTTCGAGCTGCACGACGAGGGCATCACCGGGCTCGCCGATCCCAGCGGCCTGTTCCTGACCCGGCGCGCCGAGGCGGTGCCGGGGACGTGTCTGACCGTGGCCCTGGAGGGCAAGCGTCCGCTGGTCGCGGAGGTGCAGGCGCTGACCGTGGACTCCCAGATCCCCTCCCCGCGGCGCACCACCTCCGGCCTGGAGACCTCGCGCGTCTCGATGATGCTGGCGGTGCTGGAGCAGCGCGGCCGGATCACGGCGCTGGGCAAGCGGGACATCTACAGCGCGACGGTGGGCGGGGTGAAGCTGACGGAGCCGGCCGCCGACCTGGCGATCGCGCTGGCGCTGGCCTCCGCCGCGAGTGACGTGCCGCTGCCGAAGAACCTGGTCGCCATCGGGGAGGTCGGACTGGCCGGCGAGGTGCGGCGGGTGACGGGGGTGCAGCGGCGCCTCGCGGAGGCGCACCGGCTCGGGTTCACGCACGCGCTGGTGCCGGCGGACCCGGGGAAGGTCCCGCCGGGGATGAAGGTCACCGAGGTCGCGGACATGGGGGACGCGCTGCGGGTCCTGCCGCGCGGCCGGTCCCGTACCCCGGCCAGGGAGCGGGCCGCGGCCGCCCCGGCGGAGTGAGCCGGAGCCGCCCCGGCGGAATGAGAGGCTCCGGTGCGCGGGGCGGGTAGGCAGGTCAGCGGGGCCGTACGGGCTGCCGCCGCGGCGCTGCAGGTCGACGCCCGGCGGGCGCACAGGCGGCGCCGGTAGACTTTGTGCTGGTCCGCCCGGCCTAGGCAGGCGGCGCAACCCGCGACCGGAGGAGTGCAGTGGCAGCCAAGGACGGGGCAGCAGCATCCGGGAAGTCGGGCGCGAGCTCCAAGCACGAGGCGTTGATGCGCGCCTCCCTCACCGCGGTCGCACCTGGTCAGCCGCTGCGTGACGGTCTGGAGCGGATCGTCCGCGGCAACACGGGCGGGCTCATCGTCCTCGGCATGGACAAGACGGTCGAGGCCATGTGCACCGGCGGCTTCGTCCTGGACGTGGAGTTCACCGCGACCCGGCTGCGGGAGCTGTGCAAGCTCGACGGCGCGCTGATCCTGGACAAGGACCTGACGAAGATCCTGCGGGCCGGCGTGCAGCTGGTGCCGGACGCGTCGATCCCCACGGAGGAGACGGGCACCCGGCACCGCACGGCGGACCGGGTGTCGAAGCAGTGCGGGTTCCCGGTGGTGTCGGTGTCCCAGTCGATGCGGCTGATCGCGCTGTACGTGGACGGGGAGCGGCGGGTCCTGGAGGAGTCCGGGGCGATCCTCTCCCGTGCGAACCAGGCGCTGGCCACGCTGGAGCGGTACAAGCTGCGGCTGGACGAGGTCGCGGGCACGCTGTCGGCGCTGGAGATCGAGGACCTGGTCACGGTGCGCGACGTGACGGCGGTCGCGCAGCGGCTGGAAATGGTCCGCCGGATCGCGACCGAGATCGCCGAGTACGTGGTCGAACTGGGCACGGACGGGCGACTGCTGTCGCTCCAGCTGGACGAGCTGACGGTGGGCATCGAGCAGGAGCGGGAGCTGGTGATCCGGGACTACGTTCCGGAACCGACGGCGAAGCGTTCCCGCACGGTGGAGGAGGCGCTGCCGGCGCTGGACGCGCTGACGCATCCGGAACTGCTGGAGCTGGCGATCGTGGCGAAGGCGCTGGGGTACACCGGCTCGCCGGAGACCCTGGACTCGGCGGTCTCGCCCCGCGGTTACCGGCTGCTGGCGAAGGTGCCGCGGCTGCCGGGGGCGATCATCGAGCGGCTGGTGGAGCACTTCGGGGGGCTGCAGAAGCTGTTGGCCGCCAGCGTGGACGATCTCCAGACCGTGGACGGTGTCGGCGAGGCCCGCGCCCGGAGCGTCCGCGAGGGCCTGTCCCGCCTGGCGGAGTCCTCGATCCTCGAACGCTACGTGTGACCGCCGCGCGGGGCCGCCTCCCGGCCCCCGCAGCGGCCCCCCGCAGCGGCCCCTAGTCCTGCTTCAGGACGAAGGACGTGCGGGCCACCGGGAGGCCCGGGGTGCGGGCTTCCACCACGTAGGTGTCCGGGGCCGGGGTGCCCGCCGGAGGCGACTGGCACTGGTCGGCCGCGCTCGGCTTGCGGTCCCATTCCAGCGACTGCTTCGCCTCGCCCTGGGCGGGCAGGCGGAAGTACGCGTTGGCCGGGCCCGTCGGGCAGTCGGCCGAGGACCAGACCTGCTTGGCGCCGGTCGTCTGGAAGATCGTCACGACCGCCTGCCTCGGGCCGAGCCCGAACTTGCAGGTGCTGCCCGAGATGTTGCGGACGATCAGTTCGAGGCGCGGCTTCTCGTTCGTCTCGTACTCGTTCTTCACGCTCTTGACCTCCCACTGCACCGCGCTCGGCGCGCAGGTCGGGAGGGGGGAGTCCGCCGGGAGGGCCGCCGGGGCGCCCGCGGGGCCGCCGGAGGAGCCGGAGGCCGCACCGCCGCCCTGGCCGGGGTCCTTCGGCGTGCCGCCGTCCGAGCCGGAGGCCGAGCCGGCGCCGGCGCCCGACTCCGCGCGTCCGCCCGGGGCCTGACTGATCGCCGGGCCGGAGCCGGAGGGACCGGGGGTGATCGTGCGGACCGGGCCGGAGCCGTCGCCGCCGCCCTTGCCGTTCGTACTCGTGCCGCCCCCGCCGGAACTGACGAACCATACGGCGAGCAGCGCCGCGAGCGCGGCGACGGACGCCAGAACAGCCCTCCGCCGCCAGTAAATGGAGGAGGGAAGCGGCCCGACCGGATTGCGCAGAGATCCCACGTACCGAACCTTACGAGAACTCGCGCCGCGATCCGTGCCCCACATGCCGCGCATACGGCGGGTTTTGCCGATGATCATCTTGGGGCCCGGGGCGGGAGCGGCGAGATCAGGCCAGGGGCTGACACGGCCTCGACCTGGGGTTGAGTACGGTCAGTCACCATGGACACCTCCGACCTCTACCGCCACATCACCGACTTCGCCCACGACACGCCCCCCTGGGTGCAGTCGGCCTTCGAGGTCTGGACCGAATACGGGCTCCTCGTATTCGGGTTGCTCTACATAGCCGCCTGGTGGCGTGCGCGCGGCCGGCGCGATCCGCGGGACGTGGCGCGCGCCGTGCTCGCACCGCTGGCCACCGCGCTGGTGTACGTCGCCTCCGAGCTGGTGAAGTCGACCATCGACGAGGAGCGGCCCTGCCGGGCGGTGGCCCGGGCGGCCGCGTCACTGGTCCCGTGTCCGCCCTACGGGGACTGGTCCTTCCCCAGCAACCACTCCGCCATCGCGGGCGCCGCGGCCGTCGCACTGGCACTGGCCGTGCCGCGCCTGGCGGTGCTGACCCTGCCGATGGCCGTGCTCATGGCCTTCTCCCGGGTGTTCGTGGGCGTGCACTACCCGCACGACGTGGGGATGGGCCTGCTGCTCGGCGCCTCGCTGGGCGCGCTGGCCGTGGCCCTGCTGACCGGGCCGATGAGCCGGGTGATCGCCGCCGTGCAGGGGAGCGGGATCAGAGCGGCCGTCTGGTTCACCGGTCCGGGCCCGGCGCGCCACCCGTAGAACGTGCCAGGATGCCTCTGACATGACTGCATCCGCCGAATCCGCCGCTTTCTCCGCTTCCGCGGCCCCCGCACCCCCGTCGCCCGCTTCCGCCCGCGCCCTGCACGAGCCGGTCATCGCGTGGTTCGACGAGCACGCCCGCGACCTGCCCTGGCGCCGCCCCGAGGCCGGCCCCTGGGGGGTCATGGTCAGCGAGTTCATGCTCCAGCAGACCCCCGTCAGCCGGGTCCTGCCGGTGTACGAGCAGTGGCTCGCCCGCTGGCCCCGGCCCGCCGACCTGGCAGCCGAGGCGCCGGGCGAGGCGGTACGGGCCTGGGGGCGCCTGGGCTACCCGCGCCGGGCGCTGCGCCTGCACGGCGCGGCCGCGGCGATAACGGAACGCCACGGCGGTGACGTGCCGCGCGACCACGCGCAGCTGCTCGCGCTGCCGGGGATCGGCGAGTACACGGCCGCGGCTGTGGCCTCCTTCGCGTACGGGCAGCGGCACGCGGTGCTCGACACCAACGTGCGCCGGGTCTTCGCCCGCACCTCCACCGGCGTGGAGTACCCGCCGAACGCCACCACCGCCGCCGAGCGGCGCCTGGCCCGGGCCCTGCTGCCCGAGGACGAGGCCACGGCGGCCCGCTGGGCGGCGGCCTCGATGGAGCTGGGCGCGCTGGTCTGCACGGCCAAGAGCCCGGACTGCGTCCGTTGCCCGGTGGCGGGGCTGTGCGCCTGGCGGCTGGCCGGGAAGCCGGCGCACGACGGGCCGCCGCGGCGCGGGCAGACGTACGCGGGCACCGACCGCCAGGTGCGCGGCCGGCTGCTGGCCGTCCTGCGCGAGACGACGGGGCCGGTGGCGCAGGCGCAGCTCGACGCGGTGTGGGACGAGCCGGTGCAACGGGCCAGGGCGCTGGACGGACTGGTGTCGGACGGGCTGGTGGAGCCGCTCGCCCGCGGGATGTACCGCCTCCCGCAGGGCTAGGGCCTGTCGTCAAAGTCCCGCACACCGGAATCCGCAGGCCCGCACGCCGGAATCCGCAGGCCGGACGGGCCCTCCCCGGAGCCCCGCGAAGTTGACCGGGACATTCCGTTTCGTGCCGGGAAACCGCAGTTCACGGGCACTGTTACACAACCTACGGGTGTCCGTGCGCCCACCGCAGGCTGACCCGCACAGTGCCGTGACAACCCGTCCGTACCTTCGGATCCGTAAGGCGGCGGTGACGCAGCGGGTGACGGGGACGGCAGCGGAGGCGGTCTGGATGGCGCACGGAGATGTACTCGAGTTCGAGGAGTACGTACGCACCCGGCAGGACGCCCTGCTGCGCAGCGCCCGGCGCCTGGTCCCGGACCCCACCGACGCGCAGGACCTCCTCCAGACCGCCCTCGTGCGCACCTACGGCCGCTGGGAGGGCATCGCCGACAAGTCCCTGGCCGACGCCTACCTGCGGCGCGTCATGATCAACACGCGGACCGAGTGGTGGCGGGCCCGCAAGCTCGACGAGGTCCCCACCGAGCAGCTCCCGGACGCCTCCGTCGAGGACGGCTCCGACCAGCGCGCCG
Organism: Streptomyces sp. 3211.6; assembly: GCF_003634815.1. Lineage (NCBI taxonomy): Bacteria > Bacillati > Actinomycetota > Actinomycetes > Kitasatosporales > Streptomycetaceae > Streptomyces > Streptomyces sp. 3211.6. The sequence continues at coordinate 3,648,611 of NZ_RBXC01000001.1, forward strand.
ACCGGGCCCTGCTCATGGACATCCTCAAGGTCCTCGCGCCCAAGCAGCGCAGTGTCGTGGTGCTGCGACACTGGGAGCAGATGAGCACCGAGGAGACGGCCGCGGCGCTCGGAATGTCGGCGGGAACCGTGAAGAGCACCCTGCACCGCGCGCTGGCCCGGCTCCGCCAGGAGCTGGAGAGCCGGGACCTGGACATGCGTGCGCTCGAACGCGGTGACCACACCACGCGGTACGAGAGGCGGGAGCGGTGCGCGGCCTGAACGGCCCGAGCCTGAGCGGCAGAAACTCGCTGGTACTGACGTCGGCGGGGACGGTCGTCCTCGTCGGCACAGTGCTGTTCGCGGCCGGCTGTTCCGCCGGCGGCACCGGCCTGCGCGACGGCGGCCCCGCCCGTACGGACTCGGTGTCCCGCAACAACCAGCCCACCGCCGCGCCGAGCGGCCCGGTGGCCCTGGGCCACACCCCCGCCGCGGGGACGGGCAACCCCCTCAAGAAGGTTGACCCGGTGGCCCTGCTGAAGGCGGACCCCAAGGTCAGCGCCGAGATCAAGCGGGACCTCAAGCCCTGCACGGGCAAGGAGTACCCGGTCGACGTCAGCTACGGGAAGGTGACCGGGAACAGCGTGGCCGACATCGTCGTCAACGTCCTGTCCTGCGCCGACGCCCTGGGCCGGGGCTCCTACGTGTACCGGTCGGACGGCGGGAAGTACGAGAATGTCTTCGCCGACGAGCAGCCGCCCGTCTACGCCGAGATCGACCGGGGCGACCTGGTGGTCAGCAAGCCGGTCTACGGCAAGAGCGACGCCCTCTCCTACCCCTCCGGCGAGGACGTGATCACGTACCGCTGGAACGGGGAGAATTTCGCCGAGCAGGACCGCGTCCACTCGGAGTTCAGCAACGTCGGTGACGGCGGGGCCCAGCCGGCCCCCGCCGTCACCCCCCCGAAGAACTGACCGCACAAGCACACGCACAAGACCGGAGTGAGGCTGGGCATGGCCGAGACCCACGTGCTGTTCGTGGAGGACGACGACGTCATCCGCGAGGCCACGACCCTGGCGCTGGAGCGCGACGGGTTCATGGTCACCGCCATGCCCGACGGCCTGTCCGGACTGGAGTCCTTCCGGGCGAACCGGCCCGACATCGCCCTGCTGGACGTCATGGTGCCCGGCATGGACGGCGTGAGCCTGTGCCGGCGCATCCGTGACGAGTCCACCGTCCCGGTGATCATGCTGTCGGCGCGCGCCGACTCCATCGACGTGGTCCTGGGCCTGGAGGCGGGCGCGGACGACTACGTCACCAAGCCCTTCGACGGCTCGGTCCTCGTCGCCCGGATCCGCGCGGTCCTGCGCCGCTTCGGACACGCGGGCGGCGCGCAGAACGGCGGCAACGGGCCGGGGGACGACGACGGCGCCGACGAGCGCGGGGTGCTGTCCTTCGGCGACCTGGAGGTCGACACCGAGGGCATGGAGGTCCGCCGGGCGGGCGCCCCCGTCGCCCTGACCCCCACCGAGATGCGGCTGCTGCTGGAGTTCTCCTCCGCTCCCGGCACCGTCCTGTCCCGCGACCGGCTCCTGGAGCGGGTCTGGGACTACGACTGGGGCGGCGACACCCGCGTCGTGGACGTCCACGTCCAGCGGCTGCGCACCAAGATCGGGCAGGACCGGATCGAGACGGTCCGCGGCTTCGGATACAAGCTCAAGGCATGAGAACCACAGCATGAGGCGTTTCACCCTGCGCACGGGGATCCGCTGGAAGATCACGCTCGCCATCGCCGCCGTCGGCGCCCTCACCGCGCTCGCCCTGAGCCTGGTGGTGCACAGCGCCGCCCGCGTGTCGATGCTGGAGAGCGCCCGCGACTCCGAGCTGGAACGGGTGCAGTACATCGCCCGCACCCCGGACGCCGGCCGCAAGCCCATCTGGGGCGCCAAGCTCAACGACCCCGACCTCCCCGCCCAACTGCGCGAGAAGGCCCGCTCGGGGCGGCGCGGCACCTACATCCAGGAGGCCCCCAAGCGGGCCCCCGAGGTGTGGGCGGCCGTACCGCTCGGCAACGGGCAGGTGCTCTCCATGCACCACGAGTTCCGCGAGAGCGCCAACATGGTGCGCGACCTGGACCGGGCCCTCGTCATCGGCTCCCTCGCCGTCGTGATCGGCGGCTCGGCCCTCGGCGTGCTCATCGGCGGGCAGATCTCCAGCCGGCTGCGCAAGGCCGCGGCCGCCGCCCAGCGGGTGGCGCACGGCGACCCCGAGGTCCGCGTGCGGGACGCGGTGGGCGGCGTCGTGCGCGACGAGACGGACGACCTCGCCCGGGCGGTGGACGCCATGGCCGACGCCCTCCAGCAGCGGCTGGAGGCCGAGCGGCGGGTCACCGCCGACATCGCGCACGAACTGCGCACCCCGGTGACGGGGCTGCTCACCGCCGCGGAGCTGCTGCCGCCGGGGAGGCCGACGGAGCTGGTGCGCGACCGGGCGCAGGCGATGCGGGCCCTGGTCGAGGACGTCCTGGAGGTGGCCCGGCTGGACGGCGCGTCCGAGCGTGCCGAGCTGCAGGAGGTGGCGCTGGGCGAGTTCGTCAACCGCCGGGTGACGGCGCTGATGCCGGAGGCCTCGGTACGGGTGGTCGCGGACGAGATCGTCAGCACCGACCCGCGCCGCCTGGAGCGGATCCTCGGCAACCTGCTGGCCAACGCCGCGCGGTACGGGCAAGCCCCGATCCAGGTCGACGTCGAGGGCCGCGTCGTCCGCGTCCGGGACCACGGGCCAGGCTTCCCCGAGGCCCTGCTGCGGGAGGGCCCGAGCCGGTTCCGCACCGGTTCGACGGACCGGGCGGGGGTCGGGCACGGGCTCGGCCTGACCATCGCCGAGGGGCAGGCCCGCGTCCTGGGCGCCCGCCTCACCTTCCGCAACGTCGCGGCGCCGGGCGGCGCGGACACCGAGGGGGCGGCGGCCGGGGCGGTGGCGGTCCTGTGGCTCCCGGAACACGCCCCGACGACGACGGGCAGCTTCCCGATCGTCCAGCTCCCGGGCTGACCCCCCGGCAGTGTCGGTCCGGGGGCTTCCGGGTTCGCGGTGATGTTCTAGCATCCGTGCCATGACTGACGGTACGGATCGCCCTGACAGCCCCCAGCCCGGCCCCGCCTCCGGCGGGTACGGCTATCCCCAGCCCGGGCCGTCCAACCCCTACCAGCCGGAGCCCGTTCCGGGGCAGCCGGGGCTGGGCTTCGGGCCGCCGCCCACCGCCGGGGAAACGTTCCCGCCCCCGATACCGGAGACCTTCGCCGCCGGCCCCACACCGGACTGGCAGGCGATGGCCGACGCCTCCGAGTCGCAGCGCAAGAAGCGCCGGATGCTCACCATCGGCGGCGGGGTGCTCGCCGTGCTGCTGGTGGCGGGGGGCGCGACGTTCTTCGTACTGCAGGGCGGTGACAAGCCGGACAAGCCGGCGGCCTCCTCCTCGGGCTCCCCCACCCCCTCGGGCGGGGCGAAGTCCCCGACCCACAACCCCGACGACGACTACCCGACCCTCCCCGGCGAGCCGAACGTCCTGCGCGACTACAACGGCAAGACGGGCATCGCCCTGGGCCCGGGCGCCTCGCTGGGCGAACTGTCCATGCGCACCGAGGTCCGCTTCAAGGGCGCGCCGGACTCGTACGCGCAGGGCGCCGAGGCGGCCGTGGACGTCACGAAGAGCTTCAGCGTCTCCACCCGCGTCTACAACACCACCGAGGGCGGCTCGCACATGGCGATCAGCCAGGGCGACGGGGACTCGTACTCGTTCGAGCTGGGCTTCGAGGTGGTGAACGGCAAGAAGGCCTGGGTGTTCCGGGTGCAGACCGGCGACAAGGGCCAGGCGGCCACGGCCCAGCAGGTCGTCGTGGACAACGTGGACACCACGAAGAAGTGGGCGCTGCTGACGGGGACCTACGACGCGGAGAAGAAGACCATCGCGCTGTGGGTGGACGACAAGCAGGCCGGCCAGGCGCAGGTCTCCGGCATCTGGGCCGGCCCCGGCCCGCTCCAGCTGGGCCGGGCCCGCCACCACGGGATCTGGAGCGCGTCATGGGAGGGGGCCCTCGACCACATCCGGGTCTTCGACCAGGTCCTGAACCAGGAGCAGCTCACGGTCGTGAAGACCAACAAGCTCGGCAAGATCAAGCCGACCCACGCCTGGCTCGTCTGAGCCAGGGGGGATCAGACGGTGACGCCGACGGTCCGCAGGAAGGCCACGGGGTTGATCGCGGAGCCGTAGTCCGGCGTCGTGCGGATCTCGAAGTGCAGGTGCGGACCGCTGGAGTTGCCGGTGTTGCCGGACAGGGCGATCTTCTGGTCGACGGAGACCTTCTGGCCGATCGTGACCAGGATCTTCGACAGGTGCGCGTACTGGGAGTACGTGTTGTCCGCGTGCTTGATCACGATGGCGTTGCCGTAGGCCGGACCGTCGCCGCCGCCGTTGGGGCCGGCCTTGACGACGGTGCCGGCGGAGGCGGCGTGCACGGGGGTGCCGACGGGGACGGCGAAGTCCTGGCCGGAGTGCTTGTGGGCCCACATGCTGCCGCCCTTGCCGAAGGTCGCGGAGAGCGTGTAGCTCTCGACGGGCTTGTCCCAGAGCCCGGCCTTCCCGGCGGCGGCCTGGGCGGCCTGGGCCTGGGCCTGGGCCTGGGCCTGCGCCTGGACGGCGGTCAGCTCGGCGGTGGCGGACAGGGCGGTGGGGGCCTCGTCGGCGAAGGCGGCGGTCGTCCCGGCCCCGAGGGCCAGCGCCGCACCGAGGGCGGTGGCGGCGAGGGCGGTACGGGTACGACGGGTGCTGACGCGCTTCGCGGACATGCGGGACCTCCGGGGCCGGGGACAGGATGCGGGCAAGAAAGATCCCGGCACTGCGGCCTGCGCCGCGACTGCCGGGCTTGCCCCACCTTGGTAACCCGCGCCCCCAGCCTTCCCCAAACGTCCGATTTACTACGCCCCCTCGTAGCCGCATGAGCCTTCCGGCCCCCGTTGACGGCCCCCATCCAGGCCCAATGCGGGGACAAAAGGGGCACCAACCCCTACGGCGGCGGATAGTAGGTCCGTTTTGTTCTGTGCGGCTTGTCACGACGCCAAAGGGGCGGCCCCGGAACCGAATGGTCCCGGGGCCGCCCCTTCGCGTGCAGCTACGGCTTCCGCTGACGCGTTACGCGCCCTTCGACAGGTCCGGGCCCGAGCCCGTGGCCTCGATCGGGGGGAGGTCGGGCAGGGCCGACTTCTCCTCGCCGCGGAAGGTGAACTTGGCTTCCTCACCCTCACCCTCGACACCGACCACCACGATGTGACCGGGGCGCAGCTCGCCGAAGAGGATCTTCTCCGACAGCAGGTCCTCGATCTCGCGCTGGATGGTCCGGCGCAGCGGGCGGGCACCCATGATCGGGTCGTAGCCGCGCTTGGCCAGGAGCAGCTTCGCCTCACCGCTGAGCTCGATGCCCATGTCGCGGTCCTTGAGGCGCTCGTCCACCTTGGCGATCATCAGGTCGACGATCTGGATGATGTCTTCCTGGCTGAGCTGGTGGAAGACGACCGTGTCGTCGACGCGGTTGAGGAACTCGGGCCGGAAGTGCTGCTTGAGCTCTTCGTTGACCTTCGCCTTCATCCGGTCGTAACCGGTCTTGACGTCGCCCTGGGCGGCGAAGCCCAGGTTGAAGCCCTTGGAGATGTCCCGCGTACCCAGGTTGGTCGTCATGATGATGACCGTGTTCTTGAAGTCGACCACCCGTCCCTGGGAGTCGGTCAGGCGACCGTCCTCCAGGATCTGCAGCAGCGAATTGAAGATATCCGGGTGCGCCTTCTCGACCTCGTCGAAGAGGACGACGGAGAACGGCTTCCGGCGGACCTTCTCGGTCAGCTGGCCGCCCTCTTCGTAGCCCACGTAGCCGGGGGGCGAACCGAAGAGACGCGAAACCGTGTGCTTCTCGCTGAACTCCGACATGTCGAGGGAGATCAGCGCGTCCTCGTCACCGAAGAGGAATTCGGCGAGGGTCTTCGACAGCTCGGTCTTACCGACACCGGACGGGCCGGCGAAGATGAACGAGCCGCCGGGGCGCTTCGGGTCCTTCAGGCCGGCCCGCGTACGGCGGATCGCCTGCGAAAGGGCCTTGATGGCGTCCTTCTGCCCGATGACGCGCTTGTGGAGCTCGTCTTCCATGCGGAGCAGTCGCGAGGACTCCTCCTCGGTCAGCTTGAAGACGGGAATGCCGGTCGCGGTCGCCAGGACCTCGGCGATGAGCTCGCCGTCGACCTCGGCGACGACGTCCATGTCGCCGGCCTTCCACTCCTTCTCGCGCTTGGACTTCGCGGCGAGCAGCTGCTTCTCCGAATCACGGAGCGAAGCCGCCTTCTCGAAGTCCTGGGAGTCGATGGCCGACTCCTTGTCGCGGCGCACGGCCGCGATCTTCTCGTCGAACTCACGCAGGTCCGGCGGCGCGGTCATCCGGCGGATGCGCATCCGGGAGCCGGCCTCGTCGATCAGGTCGATCGCCTTGTCCGGCAGGAAGCGGTCCGAGATGTACCGGTCGGCCAGCGTGGCGGCCTGCACCAGGGCCTCGTCCGTGATCGACACGCGGTGGTGGGCCTCGTACCGGTCACGGAGACCCTTGAGGATCTCGATGGTGTGCGGCAGCGACGGCTCCGCGACCTGGATCGGCTGGAAGCGGCGCTCCAGCGCGGCGTCCTTCTCCAGGTGCTTGCGGTACTCGTCGAGCGTCGTGGCACCGATGGTCTGGAGCTCACCACGGGCCAGCATGGGCTTCAGGATCGAAGCCGCGTCGATCGCGCCCTCGGCGGCGCCCGCACCGACCAGCGTGTGGAGCTCGTCGATGAACAGGATGATGTCGCCGCGGGTGCGGATCTCCTTGAGGACCTTCTTCAGGCGCTCCTCGAAGTCACCGCGGTAGCGGGAACCGGCGACCAGTGCACCCAGGTCGAGGGTGTACAGGTGCTTGTCCTTGAGGGTCTCGGGCACCTCGCCCTTGACGATGGCCTGGGCCAGCCCCTCGACGACGGCGGTCTTGCCGACGCCGGGCTCGCCGATGAGGACCGGGTTGTTCTTGGTCCGGCGGGACAGCACCTGCATGACCCGCTCGATCTCCTTCTCGCGCCCGATGACCGGGTCGAGCTTGGATTCGCGGGCAGCCTGGGTGAGGTTGCGGCCGAACTGGTCGAGGACCAGCGAGGTCGAGGGGGTGCCCTCGGCCGGGCCGCCTGCGGTGGCCGACTCCTTGCCGCCCCCGGTGTAGCCGGAGAGCAGCTGGATGACCTGCTGCCGGACCCTGTTCAGATCGGCGCCCAGCTTCACGAGGACCTGGGCGGCGACGCCCTCGCCCTCGCGGATCAGGCCGAGCAGGATGTGCTCGGTGCCGATGTAGTTGTGGCCGAGCTGGAGGGCCTCTCGGAGCGAAAGCTCCAGGACCTTCTTCGCCCGCGGCGTGAAGGGGATGTGGCCGGACGGGGCCTGCTGGCCCTGGCCGATGATCTCCTCAACCTGCTGGCGAACAGCCTCGAGCGAAATCCCGAGGCTCTCCAGGGCCTTAGCGGCGACACCCTCACCCTCGTGGATCAAGCCCAGGAGGATGTGCTCGGTGCCGATGTAGTTGTGGTTGAGCATCCGGGCTTCTTCCTGAGCCAGGACGACAACCCGCCGCGCGCGGTCGGTGAACCTCTCGAACATCGTTTATCGCTCCTCAGAGCGGTCGGGCAGTTCGGGGTCGGTCCCCGCCCTGTCCTTCCGCATGCTAGTCCCGCGGGACGGGACAGCTCATTCCAACTGCCGACATCCGTCCACGGCTCACCCCCACGTCGGTGAGGAAAACCGGCTGTAAGAGCCGACTACTGCTCCAACCTGATGGTGCGAGACGATGTTCCCGCAGGCCAGGCAGATACCCGTCACACGTGTACGCCGATGGCGAACGGAAGCCGCTCAAATCAGCGTGTCGCCCCGATCCACTAGGAATGTCTTACCCGTAAGGACTGACACTCCATGCCGGTCAGCACGGTTCCCTCCGCTACGGGCGAACACGCTTGTGTCCCGAATGTGGGACTCCGCTCCACGGATGTTTACGTTCCGCATTGATTCGGGTGCACTCCGTAACCCGGTGGCGGTGCCCGGAGTTCATCCGTTCATGGCCGTCGTCAACACCGTGAACGCCGTTCCCCCGCCCCGCGCTCCTTCCGGGACGGACGCCCGGGCTTTACGCGCGGACACCCGTACCTGGTACGAGCGGGTGCTCGGCTGGGCCACGGTGGCCGGGCCGCCCGTGCGGCTGGTCACCGGGGTCCGGTTCGACGTGCTGGAGCTTCCGGCGGAGGCCGGGGCCGGGCTGCTGCGCCGCCCCGGCCTGGCCACCGGTCCGGTGGCGCTGGAGGGGCGCAGGATGCGCTTCCTGGTCGCCCCGGGGGCCGCCGACGAGCTGGAGGGGCTGCTCGACTGGCTGGAGTGGGGCGGGGTGGCGCTGGAGCTCACCGCCCTGGGTGCGGGGGGCGGGATCACCGCCCCCGTGCCGCCCGGGCGCGAGCCGGGAGGGGATCCCGGGAGGGCCGCCGTGTGGCTGCGGCCCCCCGAGCTGGGGTGCGAGGCCTCGCTGCCGGCCCTGCCGGGTCCGGGGCGGGGCGCCGGGGCCGGACCCGGGGGGTCCGGCGGGCCCGACCTCGTACGCCTGGTGGCCGCGGCGGCGACGGAATGCCACCGCGCCCGCCTGTGGCGGCGTACGCGTCAGCCCTTGGCCTTCTCGTAGGCCTCGCGGATGTCCGCGGGGACGCGGCCGCGGTCGTTCACGTTGTAGCCGTTCTCCTTGGCCCACGCGCGGATCTCGGCGGTGTCGGGGTTGCCGGCCGAAGCCGCGGCGCGGCCCTTGACGCGGCCGGCGGAGGCGCGTCCACCGGTGCGGCGGCCGCCCTTGGTGTACGGGTCGAGCAGCCCGCGGAGCTTTTCGGCGTTCGCGGTGGTGAGGTCGATCTCGTAGGTCTTGCCATCCAGAGCGAACGTCACGGTCTCGTCCGCCTCGCCACCGTCGAGGTCGTCGACAAGAAGGACCTGAACCTTCTGTGCCACCGGATTTCCTTTCATCGAAAATGCAGTACGCGGAAAGGAAACCGCTTTTGCGTGGAAAACACAAACCCCCGGGAGAGGTTCAGGAGCTCAACAAGGCGGGAAACGTACGCGATTCGGACATAGGCCACGGGCGGCTGCGGCCTGGAATAGCCCTCGCGACCGATCAGAGGTGCAGCAGCATCCGGCTGTTGCCCAAGGTGTTCGGCTTCACTCGTTCGAGACCGAGGAACTCGGCGACTCCCTCGTCATAGGAACGCAGGAGCTCCATGTAGACATCGGTCTCCACGGCGGTCTCGCCGATCTCGACGAACCCGTGCTTCGCGAAGAAGTCGACTTCGAAGGTCAGGCAGAATACCCGGCTCACCCCGACCCGGCGGGCGGTCTCCAACAACTTGGCGAGCAGCTGGTGCCCGACTCCGGCGCCCTTCAGGTCGAGGTCGACCGCGAGCGTGCGCACTTCGGCGAGGTCTTCCCACATGACGTGGAGAGCTCCGCAGCCCACCACCTGGCCGTCGGAGAGGCGTTCCGCGACCCAGAACTCCTGGATGTCCTCGTAAAGGACGACCGGGGCTTTGTCGAGGAGGATCCGCTGCTGCACGTACTGGTCCAGCAGGCGGCGCAGGGCCGGAACATCTCCCGTGCGCGCGCGGCGGATGGTCACTGTTTTCGCGTCTGTGGTGGAAAGCTCTCCCATAGGCCGGACGCTATCGCCCCGGCTCGCTCCGGCGCGCGCCGGAACCCCCTTCTTCCCCGGGAGCGGAGGGGGCCGCGCCCGGGCCGGCGGCGGGGGGCGCGGGGGCGTCGGCGGCGGCCGGGGGCTCGGGCTCGTCGTGCTGGACGATGCGTACGGCGTCGCGGAGGGCCTCGCGCTGTTCCGGGGACATCATGCCGAAGAAGGCGACGAGGGCGGCCGCGGGGTTGTCGCTCGTCGACCAGGCTTCGTTCATCAGTGCGGCCGAGTAGGCGGCGCGGGTGGAGACCGCCGTATATCGATAGGCGCGGCCTTCCGCTTCCCGGCGGACCCAGCCCTTCTGATGGAGATTGTCCATAACGGTCATGACCGTGGTGTACGCGATGGACCGTTCCTGCTGGAGGTCTTCCAGGACTTCCCGAACGGTGACCGGGCGGTTCCACTGCCACACCCGCGTCATGACTGCGTCTTCGAGTTCTCCCAAGGGGCGAGGCACAGCAGCACGATAGTGCGGAATGGGCGGAATTGCCCGACTATTCGTGGTGCAACGCGCGGCCAATACCCGGGCGGCGGTCCTACTTCTGCGGCTGTCCCGCTTCGGCGCGGGCGAGCACGGCATCCACGGCCGCGTCTTCCTTGGCCTTGTTGGCGCCGCCCTGGCTCTTCACGATCGTCCTCACGAGGAAGATGAAGAACGTGGCCATCACGATGGGGGGCACGAGCGCGGAAACGTAGTCCATGCCCCCCAGCGTAGCTACACCGCCTCGCGGCCGGCCGCCGGGGGCGCGGCGGGCCCCCGGCGGGGCGGGAAGACCTCCCCCGGGGTGGGCACGGGCCGTCCGGGCCGCGGGGGCTCCTTCGGCGAGGGGGCCTTCGGGTCGGGGGTCCTCGGCGCGGGCTCCTTCGGTGAGGGGCCCTTCGGCGACGGCTCTCTCGGTGCGGGCTCCTTCGGCGACGCGTCCTTCCGGGACGGCTCCGTCGGCGCGGGCTCGGGGCCGGGCCGCTCGGGGCGCGGTGCGGCGGCGGCCGGCTCCCCGCGGCCGCCGGCCAGGGCGAGCAGGCGGGTGCGGGGCGCCGGGGCCGCAGCCGCGAGCCGGCGCCGTACGGAGCGCCCCGCGACGCCCTGGGCCCGTTCCAGCACGGCGGCGGCGACCGGGTTGGCCCGCAGGGCGCGCAGGGCGGAGAGGTCGTCGGGGTCCGGCTCGTACCCGGCGGCGAGGGCGTCCTGGAGCAGTTCCAGGTAGCCCGACAGGCTCCCGGGCAGGGCTCTGCGGTAGCGGGCGAGGTCGTCGAGCAGGAAGGCTCTGAGCCGTCCCGCCTCCCGGACCGCTTCGTCCACCGACGCCGCGAGGCGCAGGCAGTCCTGGACCTCGGCGGCCGTCAGCGGGGCCGTGGAGGACTGGAGGGCGTGGGCGAGGCTCCGCCTGAGCACGAGCAGCTCGGCGGCGCTGAAGGCCATGCCGCCGCGGGATCCGTAGGGCGTGGGCATGCGCCGAAGATACGCGCTAATCGGACAAAATCCCCTGATGGCGGGAAGGTGCGGCGCGGCGTGCGCGCGCCGCGGGCCCCGCCGGGATCAGCCCGTCTCCTTCACGGCCTCGACGAAATCGGCCCAGGCGGCGTGGGTGGTGGCCATCACGAAGTGCGCGGGGTCGGCCCGGTCGGCCACCCGTACGAGGGTGCCGGGGGCCGCCGCCACGTAGACGCAGGCCTCCCCCTCGCCGCAGTACGACGATTTGCGCCACTCGGTCGGGGCGTTCGTCATGGTGTCTCCTCCGTTGTGGACGAGGTCACGTTGCCTCTCCAGCGGGACGCTACCTTCGTCTGAGTCACACTCCGGCCACTTCCCGTAAAAAAACACGGCTGATAAATATCACTCCGCCGTCACGGGCCGTCACTCGACCGGGAAGGCGTAGGCGATCTCGTAGCGGGAGTCGGGGATCACGAGGTCGGCGGTCTCCACCGGCCGGCCGTCGGAATCGATGTAGGTCCGCTCGATCCGGGTGATCATCGAGCCGAGGCTGATCCCGAGCAGGTTGGCCTGGTCCTGGTTGGCGCGGGCGGGGCGCGGCACCTCCACGACGGAGGTGACCGTGATGCCGATGGAACGCATCCGCGCCACGACCCCGGCGCCGCGCATCTCGCCGACCTCGGGCAGCACGACCGGCGTCCCGGAGGTGATCGCGAGGGGCTCCCAGGACTCGGAGAGCTCGGCGGGACTGCCGTCGGCCATGAACTCGTAGCGGGTCATCACGCAGGGCGCGCCGGGTTCGATGGCCAGGCGGGCGGCGATCCGCTCGGGCGCGGGGACCTGGGGGTGGGTCCGGGAGTCCCAGGAGGCGGCGATGCCGTGCGCGGCGGCCTCGGAGCGGAAGGTGTTGCCGGAGCCGGGGACCCGGCGGCGGGTGCGGAGCATCCGCATGCGGCGGCGCGGGGTGCGCACGTAGGTGCCGGAGCCGGCGCGGCCCTCCAGGAACCCCTCGATGATCAGCTGCTCCATCGCCCGCTGGGTGACGCCCTGGCCGACCCCGTACTCCTCGGCGAAGCGGGCGCGGGAGGGGAGCCGGTCTCCGATTTTCCACTCGCCCGCCTCGATGCGGGCCCGAAGGGCTTCGACCACCTGCAAGTACGGTGATTCACGGGGCATCCGGGCCGTCCTCTGCCGTCTCGACCGTGCCGCTCGGGAGCGTGTGCGTCCGACGCCGACAAGCTAACCGATCAGCTCGGAGCTGAGGATTCGGAATGACGGTGGGTACGGACGACTCCCGTACGCGGAGGGGCGGTTGGGCCTGAACAGCACTCCGCCAGCCGCACCCCGGCGGGGCACGGCGGGCGGAGTCCCGTGCGCTCAGTCGAAGTTGGGCGCGTTGCGCTCGTACACCAGCCGCAGGCCGATCAGGGTCAGCCAGGGCTCGTGCTCGTCGATCACCGTGGTCTCGCCGAGGACGATCGGGGCCAGCCCGCCGGTGGCGATCACCCGGACGTCGTCCGGGTCGCCGTCCGGGCCCACCAGGTCCCGGGCCATGCGGTGCACGATCCCGTCGACCTGGCCCGCGAACCCGTAGACCACGCCCGACTGCATCGCCTCGACCGTGGACTTGCCGATCACGTTGCGCGGCCGGGCCAGCTCGATCTTGCGCAGCTGCGCGCCGCGCATCCCGAGCGCCTCCATCGAGATCTCGATGCCCGGGGAGATCACCCCGCCCACGTACTCGCCGCGCACCGAGATCGCGTCGAAGGTGGTCGCCGTCCCCATGTCGACGACGATCGCCGGCCCCCCGTACAGCTCGACGGCCGCGACCGCGTTGACGATGCGGTCCGCGCCGACCTCCTTGGGGTTGTCCATCAGAATGGGCACGCCCGTCTTGACGCCGGGCTCCACCAGCACCGACGGCACGTCGCCGTAGTAGCGGCGGGTGACCTCGCGCAGCTCGTGCAGGACGGAGGGGACCGTCGCGCAGATGGCGATGCCGTGGATCCCGTCGCCCAGCTCGCTGCCGAGCATCGGGTGCATGCCCATCAGGCCCTGGAGCAGGACGGCCATCTCGTCGGCCGTGCGGCGCGGGTCGGTCGAGACCCGCCAGTGCTCGACGATCTCCTCGCCGTCGAACAGACCCATGACGGTGTGGGTGTTGCCCACGTCGATGGTGAGCAGCACCGGCTACACCGCCTCGCGCAGGTCGAGGCCGATGTCCAGGATCGGAGAGGAGTGCGTGAGCGCGCCCACCGCCAGGTAGTCCACGCCGGTCTCGGCGTAGGCGCGGGCGGTCTCCAGGGTGAGGCGGCCCGAGGACTCCAGGGCGGCGCGGCCGGCCACGAGGGTGACGGCCTCCTCGGTCTCCGGGACGGTGAAGTTGTCCAGGAGGATCAGGTCGGCGCCCGCGTCGACGACCTCGCGGACCTGGTGCATGGTGTCGACCTCGACCTCGACCGGCAGGTCCGGGAAGGCCTCGCGGACGGCCTTGAAGGCCTGGGCGACGCCGCCGGCGGCGATCACGTGGTTGTCCTTGACCAGCGCCGCGTCCGACAGGGACATGCGGTGGTTGACGCCGCCGCCGCAGCGGACCGCGTACTTCTCCAGCGAGCGCAGGCCGGGGGTGGTCTTGCGGGTGTCGCGGACCTTGGCCTTCGTGCCCTCCAGCACGTCCGCCCAGCGGCGGGTCGCCGTCGCGATGCCGGACAGGCGGCACAGGAGGTTCAGGGCGCTGCGCTCGGCCGTCAGCAGGTCGCGGGTGCGGGCGCGGACCGACAGCAGCAGCTGCCCGGCCTCCACGCGGTCGCCGTCCTCGGCGTGCCGCTCCACCTCGAACGCCTCCGTACAGACCACGGAGAACACGGCCTCGGCGATCCGCAGCCCGGCCACGACCCCGGCCTCGCGGGCCACGAAGTCGGCGACGGCCTCGGCCTCTTCGGGGACGGTGGCGGCGGTGGTGACGTCGACACCGCCGTCCAGGTCCTCGGACAGCGCCATGTGCGCGATGTCCTCGACCTCGATCGGGTCGAGGCCCGCGTCCGCGAGCAGCTGGGCGAGCGCCGGGTCGAGGCCGCTCTCCTCTCCCTCGCCGCAGCCGCAGTCGTCGCCGCAGCCGCCTTCGTTCTGCTCGATCAGGGGGAGTTCGGGGAGTTCGGGGGTGCTCACGGTCGGTGCTCCTGGCTTGAGGGGTGGGCGTGGGGAACGTCTACGGGCGCCGGGCGCCGGAGGGGGCGTCCGCGTCCACGGGCGGGAAGTCCGCCGAGTCGGTAGGGGTGACGACCAGCGCGCGGCGCTCCGTCGCCGAGAGCCGCACCACCAGGTGGCGGCGCCAGGCGTCGTCGCGGTCGGGGTGGTCCTCGCGCCAGTGGCAGCCGCGGGTCTCGGCACGCCGCTGGGCGGCGGCGACCAGGACGCGGGCCACGCAGAGCAGGTTGGTCGCCTCCCAGGTGTCCACGCCCGGTTCGGCGGTCTTGCCGTGGGTCTCCAGCTCGCCGAGGGCCGTCGTGTACAGGGTCTCCAGGGCCTCGGAGGCCTCGCTCAGGGACTCCGCGGAACGCAGCACGCCCGCGCCCTGGGACATGATCCGCTGGATCTCGTAGCGGGCCGTCGCGGGCTGGAGCGGGCCGGTCGCGGGCACGGGTATGCCCGGGCCGCTGCCCTCGGGGGCGCGGGAGACGATGTCCTCGGCGATCCGCTCGGCGAAGACCAGGCCCTCCAGGAGGGAGTTGGAGGCCAGGCGGTTGGCTCCGTGCACGCCGGTGCAGGCGACCTCGCCGCAGGCGTACAGGCCCGGGACGGTGGTGCGGCCGTGCAGGTCGGTGCGGACGCCGCCGGAGGCGTAGTGCGCGGCGGGCGCGACCGGGATGGGCTCGTTCACCGGGTCGATGCCGTGGGAACGGCAGGCGGCGAGGATGGTGGGGAAGCGGTTCTCCCACATCTCGGCGCCGAAGTGCCGGGCGTCGAGGTACATGTGCCGGGCGTCCTGCTCCTGCATGCGGCGCATGATGCCCTTGGCCACGATGTCGCGCGGGGCGAGCTCGGCGAGCTCGTGCTGGCCCACCATGAAGCGGACCCCGTCGGCGTCGACGAGGTGGGCGCCCTCGCCCCGTACGGCCTCCGAGACCAGGGGCTGCTGGCCCTCCGCGTCCGGGCCCAGGAACAGGACGGTCGGGTGGAACTGGACGAACTCCAGGTCGGAGACCTCGGCGCCGGCGCGCAGCGCGAGGGCGACGCCGTCGCCGGTGGAGACGGACGGGTTGGTGGTCGCGGAGAAGACCTGGCCCATGCCGCCGGTCGCGAGGATCACGGCGGGCGCGTGGACGGCGCCGACGCCGTCGTGCTGGCCCTCGCCCATCACGTGCAGGGTGACGCCGGCCGTGCGGCCCTCGGCGTCCTGGAGCAGGTCCAGGACCAGCGCGTTCTCGACCGTCTCTATGCCGGCGGCGTGGACGGCCTCCACGAGGGCGCGGGAGATCTCGGCGCCGGTGGCGTCGCCGCCCGCGTGCGCGATCCGGCGGCGGTGGTGGCCGCCCTCGCGGGTCAGCTCGATCTCGCCGGTCTCGGCGGAGGTGTCGAAGACGGCCCCCGCCGCGATGAGCCGGCGCACCGCGCCCGGGCCCTCGGTGACCAGGAGCCGTACGGCGTTCTCGTCGCACAGTCCCGCACCGGCCACCAGGGTGTCGTCCAGGTGCTGCTCGGGGGTGTCGCCCTCACCGAGCGCGGCGGCGATGCCGCCCTGGGCCCAACGGGTCGATCCGTCGTCGAGGCGGGCCTTGGTGACCACGACCGTACGGCGGCCCGCGGCGGCGCAGCGCAGCGCGGCGGTCAGGCCCGCGACGCCGGATCCGACGACCACGACGTCCGCGTCGACGGCCCAGCCGGGGGCGGGGGCGTCCAGCCGTATGCCGGTGCCGGGGCCGGCGGCGTCCGGGGTGCCTGCGTTGCCCGGGGTGCCTGGGTTGCCGGGGGTGCCTGGGTTGCCGGGAGTGCCTGTGGTGCTCACGCGTGTGCTCCGAACTCCAATGGGATGTTGTCGATCAGCCGGGTCGTGCCGACCTTCGCCGCGACGGCCAGCACGGCCTGTCCGGTGAACTCGGGGCCGACGTCGGTGAAGTCCTGCGGGTCCACCAGCGCCAGGTAGTCCAGGACCAGCGGCGGATCGTGGCGGGCCGCCTCCTCCAGGACGTGCCGGGCCGCGGCCCGTACGGCGTCCGGCAGGCCGCTGCCGGCGGTGACGGCCGCCGACACGGCGTGGGCGTCGGCGGAGGCGCGGATCTCGCCCAGCCGGGCCAGGGCGGTGGCCCGCTCGTCGCTGGCGGGCGCGGCCTCGGCGCGGGCGCGCAGCGCGGCCTGCGCCGCGAGCCGGTCGCGGCCGGCGAACAGGGCGCGGGAGAGGGCGAGGGCAGCGGGGCGCTCGGCCGGGGTGAGGTAACGGTTGCGGGAGGACAGGGCGAGCCCGTCGTCCTCGCGGACGGTGGGGACGCCGACCACCTCGACGGGGAAGTTGAGGTCGGTCACCATGCGCCGGATCAGCGCCAGCTGCTGGGCGTCCTTCTGCCCGAAGAGGGCCAGGTCGGGGCGGGTGAGGTGGAGCAGCTTGGCGACGACGGTGAGCATGCCGTCGAAGTGGCCGGGGCGGGTGGCGCCCTCCAGGCGTTCGCCCATCGGCCCGGCGGTGATCCGCACCTGCGGGTCGCCGCCCGGGTAGACCTCCTCCACGGAGGGCGCGAACACGGCGTCGGCGCCCGCGGCTTCGGCGATCACCAGGTCGGCGTCGAGGGTGCGCGGGTAGCGGTCGAGGTCCTCGTTCGCCCCGAACTGGAGCGGGTTGACGAAGACCGTCACCACGACCTGCCCGTCGGGGCCGGCCTGCTCGCGCGCGGCGCGCACCAGGGTGGCGTGGCCCTCGTGCAGGGCGCCCATGGTCATCACGACGGCACGGCGGCCGGTGCGCGGCAGCTTGTGGAGCTCTTCGGCGGTGTTCAGCAGCTGGAGCGGGCCGGTCATCGCTCCCCACCCTTCGGATCGGCGGTGTCGGTGGTGCCGTCGTCGGCGAGGACGCCGAGCAGGTCCTCGGCGAGCTCGGGCTTGAGCAGTCCGTGCGCGAGGGCCCGGTCGGCGGTGGTGCGGGCCATGGCGAGGTAACCGGCGACGGTGCCGGGGGCGTGCTTGCGCAGCTCGGAGACGTGCGCGGCGACGGTGCCGGCGTCACCGCGGGCCACGGGGCCGGTCAGGGCGGCGTCGCCGGAGCGCAGGGCGTTGTCCAGGGCGGCGCCGAGGAGCGGGCCGAGCATCCGGTCGGGGTGCTCGACCCCGGCGGTGCTCAGCAGCTCCATCGCCTGGGCGACCAGGGTGACCAGGTGGTTCGCACCCAGGGCGAGGGCCGCGTGGTAGAGCGGACGGCTCTCCTCCGCGATCCACTCGGGCTCCCCGCCCATCTCGATGACCAGCGCTTCGGCGGCGAGCCGCAGCTCGTCGGGGGCGGTCACGCCGAAGGAGCAGCCGGCCAGCCGCTGCACGTCCACCTCGGTACCGGTGAAGGTCATCGCGGGGTGCAGGGCCAGCGGCAGGGCGCCCGCACGGCGCGCCGGGTCGAGCACGGCGGTCCCGTACCGGCCGGAGGTGTGCACGAGGAGCTGCCCGGGACGCACGGCCCCGGTCGCGACGAGGCCCTCGACCAGCCCGGGCAGGGCGTCGTCGGGGACGGTGAGGAGCACCAGCTCGGCCCGCTCCAGCACCTGCGCGGGGGTGAGGAGGGGGACGCCGGGCAGCATCCGGTCGGCCCGGCGCCGGGAGGCGTCGGACACGCCGGAGACGGCGACGGGGTGGTGCCCGGCCTGCTGCAGGGCGCGGGCCAGCGCGGGCCCGACGCGGCCGGCGCCGACGACTCCGACGGAGAGCCGGGCGGGGCGCTCTTGCTGCGATGAGTTCACGCGGGGAATGCCTTCCGTTCCAGTCCGCGGGGGGTACCGGACGATACGTCGCCATGCTAGGCCCTCGGGGCGGGAGGGCGCCGGTCAGGCCTGGGGGGTGCGGGGTGCGGGGTGCGGGGTGCGGGGTGCGGGGTGCGGGGTGGGTGGTAAATGGTTCGGGGTGGCCGGGGGGTGGGGGGCATGATCGTGGGATGGATGGTGTGACGGACGAAGACGTGAAGGAAGACGGGGGCGTCGGGGACATGGCGGACACGGCGGACACGGCCGACGAGGCGGCGGAACGGACGAAGCGGGCCGTGGAGGCCTGGCGGGCGGCCACGCGGGTGCTGACGCGCAGCCCCCGGGCCGAGACCGTCGGGGAACTGCTCGCGGAGCTGGCGGACGCCCCGTACGACATGGACGCGTCCGCCGACCTCTACGGGGACGGGGTCGTCGCCGAGCTGGAGCGGCGGGTCGCCGACCTGCTGGGCACCGAGGACGCCGCCTTCTTCCCCACGGGGACGATGGCCCAGCAGATCGCCCTGCGCTGCTGGGCGGGCCGCACCGGGAACCCCGTGGTCGCGATGCACCCGATGGGCCACCCCGAGCGGTGGGAGGGCGGCGCGCTGTCGACGGTGTCGGGGCTGCGCACGGTCCACCCGGTGGAGGAGCTGCGCCAGCCGACGCCGGAGGAGGTCCGGGACCACCCCGAGCCCTTCGGCACGCTGATGCTGGAGCTGCCGCTGCGCGACGCCGGGTTCCTGCTGCCCTCGTGGGAGGAGCTGACGGGGCTCGTGGACGCCGCCCGGGAGCGGGACGCGGTGGTCCACTTCGACGGGGCCCGGCTGTGGGAGTGCACCGTCCACTTCGGCCGCCCCCTGGCGGAGATCGCCGGGCTGGCCGACTCGGTCTACGTGTCCTTCTACAAGTCCCTGGGCGGCCTGAGCGGGGCCTGCCTGGCGGGGGCCCGCGGCTTCGTGGAGGAGACCCGCGTCTGGCGCCACCGGTACGGGGGCCAGATCTTCCGCCAGTTCCCCCAGGCCCTGTCGGCCCTGGCCGGCCTCGACCGGGAGCTGCCCCGGCTCCCGGCGTACGTCGAGCAGGCCCGGATGGTCGCGGGAGCGCTGCGCGAGGGCTTCGAGGCGGCCGGGGTGCCGTGGTTCCGGATCAACCCCGGGGTACCGCACACGCACCAGTTCCAGGTGTGGCTCCCGCACGAGCCGGACCGCCTGACCGAAGCGGGCACACGGCTGGCGGAGGAGGAGGGCACGGTCCTGTTCGGGCGGTGGAGCGCGGAGGGGGTCGCGCCGGGCCTGTCGATGACGGAGGTCACGGTGACGCAGCCGGGGCTGGCGTGGACGCCGCAGGACGTCCGGGAGGCAGTGGCGGGGTTCTTGGCGCGGGTGTAGGGGGTGGGGCGCGGGCCCGCTTTTGCCCCCGCGAGGGGCCGGGGCGGGTCGGCGGCTGCCCACCCGCCTCGGGCGGGGTCCGCGCGGACCGGAAACGGCCGGCGGACCGGGGGCGGGGAGGGCGGGACCACACTCGGCGGTCTCAGGGATGGGTTGGGGCTTTCCCGTCAGTCTCATCGTCCTTCCGCGTCGGGCCACCCTGTCAAGGGCGCTCCTTCGTCGCGTCGCTTCGCGATCGCCTGCGGCGACCCTTGACAGGCCGTCCCGCCACGGAAAAACGAAGACTGCCGGGAAACCCCCAAAGGAACGGGACGGACGTTCATTGGACATGCGGCCGTATCAGCGACCCTTCGGGGTCGTCGGGGGCCGCCTCGCCAAGCATCCGGGCCGACAGGATTGCCATCCGGGGCCGCGATCCGCGACAGATCGCTACGCGCTCCTCCCGTCTCAGCGTCTACCAGCCGCCTGGGGCCGCTGCCCGCACCAAAGGCCGACAGGATCGTCATCCGGGGCCGGGGGGCGCCACAAATCGCTACGCGCTCCTCCCGTCCCGGCGTCTGACGGCCGTCTTGGGCTGATACCTGCACCAAATGACGAACAGGTCGGCATCCGGGCTTGCGGGCGCGCCAGATCGCTACGCGCTGCCGAGATTCCGGCGGCTGCCGGTCGTCCGGGGCTGTTGCCTGCACCAGAAGACGAACAGAGCAGTGTCCGGTGCACCCGGGCGCAACAGATCGCTACGCGCTCCTCTCGTCTCGGCGTCCGGCCGCCGTCTGGGGCTGATATCCGCACCCAATGACGAACAGGGGGGCCTGACGAGGAGGTTGACCAGGCAAGTTGTTGCGCACACCCCCGGTCGACATGTCTCGACGGGCAGGAGAGCATGAGGGTAGGGACTCCTGGGCTGGTCGTCATGGGCGTGGTCCGAGTCCCTCTCGATCCCTCCCCCTCAGGTGAGGAATTCTGATGAACCAGCGAACCCGTAGAACCCTGTGCACCACCCTCATGGCCTGTTCACTCGCCGTCGGGCCGGTCACCGCCGCACGGGCCGTCAACGCCCCGGCGGCGGGTCCGTCCGGTTCGGAGTGCTTCGTCGAAGCCAAGGCGGGCGATGCGACGAAAGCGACGGTCACGGGCGGGGGCTTCGCAAAGGCCAAGGGAAAGGTCTTCCTCGACCAGACCGACGGCGACGGCGGCGGCACCGCCACAGTGGGCGACGACGGTACGTTCACCTCCGGCGAGGTACCGGCCGGTAAATACGTCGCCTTCCAGCAAGGTGGTCCGCGCGTGAACTGCGTGGGTGGACAGGAAGCCCAGGACATCGTCAACCAGAAGCTGATCCTCTCCGAGCAGACCCGCGGCACCAACGAGGGCTGGGCCCAGGGGAGGAAGCTGGCCAAGTCCGGTGCCTGTGACGCGAAAGCCGAACCGCGGACGCCGAACCTTCATGGGCTTGCCGCCGATTCAGAGGCCCAGAAGAAGGCCGAAGAGGCCTACAAGAACGCGTACTCCGCCTCCTTCGGCAAAGCCATCGACTTCTACTGCCACCACTAGCCGGTCGGGTGCGGATATCCGCCCCAGACGGCGGCCGGACGCCGAGACGAGAGGAGCGCGTAGCGATCTGGCGCGCCCGCAAGCCCGGATGCCGACCTGTTCGTCATTTGGTGCAGGTATCAGCCCAAGACGGCCGTCAGACGCCGGGACGGGAGGAGCGCGTAGCGATTTGTGGCGCCCCCCGGCCCCGGATGACGATCCTGTCGGCCTTTGGTGCGGGCAGCGGCCCCAGGCGGCTGGTAGACGCTGAGACGGGAGGAGCGCGTAGCGATCTGGCGCGGATCGCGGCCCCGGATGGCAATCCTGTCGGCCCGGATGCTTGGCGAGGCGGCCCCCGACGACCCCGAAGGGTCGCTGATACGGCCGCATGTCCAATGAACATCCGTCCCGTTCCTTTGGGGGTTTCCCGGCAGTCTTCGTTTTTCCGTGGCGGGACGGCCTGTCAAGGGTCGCCGCAGGCGATCGCGCAGCGACGCGACGAAGGAGCGCCCTTGACAGGGTGGCCCGACGCGGAAGGACGATGAGACTGACGGGAAACCCCCAACCCCTCCCTGAGACCGCCCCGCCGGGACCCCGCCCTCCCCACCCCCGCTCCGCCGCCCCGCTCCCGCCCCACGGGGACCCCGCGCCTCGGCCCGCCCCCCCCACCCCCACCCCCCCCTCAGCACGTCCGCGTCCCGTGGACGAACAGCCGGGTCAGGGCGTGGCGCCAGGGGTGGGTGGTGGGGGCGCCCTCGACGGCGGCTTCGAACTGGGCCGCCGTGCGCAGGGAGCGCAGGACGGCCAGGTCGTCGCGGCCCGGGGGCGGGGGCATGGGGGTGCCGTGCTGGGAGGCGCGGTAGGTGTCGATGAGGTACTGCTCTATCGCGGTCATGACTCCACCCTCACCCCGTCGGCCGCGGTCCGCGCGTCGATTGACGCGAGGCGTCAATCGACGCCTCCCACCTGCGGCGGAGCCCCCGCCCGGCCACCCGGACGGCCCCGGGGTCGGGCGTGTCGGCGGGGCCACCCCGGGGGTCCGGGCGGGGGTGGCGGCCGACAGAATGGGGCGATGAGCGTGACCATCGACATCGCCGGGCTCCCCGTGGAGCGGATCGCCTTCGCGCCCTCCCCGCTCGCCGAGCTCTGCATGACCCTGCACGCGCTCTCGCAGCCCGCCCACCATCCGGCGCTGCATTCCTGGACGAGGACGACCAGGGCCTCGCTCGACCCCTGCTTGGCCGAGCGGCTCCTTGAGGCCGATTTCATGTGGCGCAGTTCCTTCTCCGACGTCTTCATGGCCTTCGCCGGTGTCCCGGGCGGCAGCGGCCGCCCCGGGGCGACCCTGGCCGAGGAGCTGGACGTCCTCGACCGGTTGGACGACGAGCGGTTCGTGCTGGCCGCGCTGGAGCACTGCTGGCTGGCGCTCTACAACGAGGGCGGCGCCCCGTCCCCGCTCACGGACGCCGGCGCCCGGGCCAAGGCGCTGGAGACGGCGGCCGCGCGCGGTCCGGGGCGGCTGGAGTTCACCCGGCGGCTGCTGGACGACCCCGTGTCCGTGCGGGTCTGGCTGAGGCGGCTGCTGGAGGACTGTGACGAGGCCTTCTTCGCCGAGACCTGGCGGCGGATCGAGCCGCGGCAGACGGCGGACGCCCGGCACAAGACGGAGGTGCTGCGCCACCGGGGGCTGTCGGCCGTGCTGAAGGAGGTGTCCTCGGCGCTGAGCGTGGACGAGGCGCACACGGTGATCACCGCCGACAAGATGGTCAACGGCCAGGCCACCGCCACCGATCCGGAGGTGGGCCACGGTCTGCTGTTCGTCCCGACCAACTTCGGCTGGCCGCACCTGCTCGTGCTGCACGCACCGGGCTGGATGCCGGTGGTCCACTACCCCCTGGAGTCGCCGGAGCTGCCCTCGGAGCCGCCGTCGGTGGAGCTGGTGCAGCGCCGGATGGAGGCGCTGGCGCACCCCATGCGGATGCTGCTGTGCCGCAGCCTGGCGCGGGCCCCGTACACGACCAGCGAGCTGGCCCGGGTGTACGGGATATCCGCGCCGGAGGTCTCCCGGCACCTGGCCGTCCTGAAGAGGGCGGGGCTGATGCAGACCCGGCGTCAGGGGCGCTACGTCCAGCACCAGTTGGACCTGTCCGTGGTCGCGCGGATAGGCCCCGACCTCATCGAGGGCATCCTCCGCTGACCTCCCGCCGCCGACCTCCCGGCGCCCCCGGTCCGGGGTCCGGACGGTGGCCGGATTTCGCCGTTACCCGTCGGCGCGGACCGACCGATATCCGGATTTCACAAACCGGAAGCAGTGAAAAGTCTGGCGACGGCGGCGGATTGCTGCCTAACGTGCCCCCACCGCTCACCCCGCAGGCCGCTCCACCCCGCAGTCGCTCCCGTGCCGTGAAAGGACTTTCATGCCTTCTCGCCGTATAGCCGCAGCAACCGCCGCCCTGGCGGCCGCGGCCCTCGTCTCCCCGCTGCTCCTCGCCGGCCCGGCCGGCGCGTCGAGCCCGCAGAGCGACGCCGCCCGGGGCGACGCCCTGGCCAGGAAACTGGTCAAGGAGGCGACCGGCAAGGGCGCCAACAACCACCTGAAGGTCTTCCAGTCGATCGCCGACTACAACAACGGCACCCGCGTCGCCGGGTCGAAGGGGCACGAGCAGTCCGCCAAGTACGTCGAGGGCGTGCTGAAGGCCGCCGGGTACGAGGTCTCGCGGCACGAGTTCGACTTCGTGTACGTCGAGACGATCGCGGAGACCCTGAAGGTCAACGGCGCGAACGGGCGCGACGTCCCGCTCAAGCTGATGACGTACACCGCGAGCGGCCCGGAGGGCGGGGTCACCGCCCCGGTCGCGGTCGTACCGGTCGACGCGGACGGCTCCAACGGCTGCGATGCCGCCGACTTCGCCCCCGGCGCGTTCACCGGCAAGATCGCCCTGGTCAAGCGCGGCGGCTGCACCTTCGCCGTGAAGCAGGCGAACGCGGCGGCGGCCGGCGCGGTCGGCGCGGTCATCTACAACAACACCGCGGGCGCCCTGAACGGCACCCTCGGCGACCCGAACGCGGGCAAGGTCCCCACCGGCGGCATCAGCCAGGCCGACGGCGAGAAGCTGGCCGCCGAGGCCGCCGCCGGGCCGGTGGAGGTGACCCTCGACGTCCGCCAGTTCCGCGAGAACCGCAAGACCTGGAACGTCATCGCGGAGACGAAGGGCGGCGACGCGGACAACACGGTCTTCCTCGGCGCCCACCTGGACTCGGTCGCCGCGGGTCCCGGCATCAACGACAACGGCTCCGGCTCGGCCGGCATCCTCCAGGTCGCGCAGCGCCTCGCGAGCGAGCAGAAGAAGATCAAGAACAAGGTCAAGTTCGCCTGGTGGTCGGCGGAGGAGTTCGGCCTGCTCGGCTCGGAGGCGTACGTGGCCTCGCTGACCCCGGAGCAGAAGAAGCAGATCAAGCTCTACCTGAACTTCGACATGATCGCCTCGCCCAACGCCGCCTACTTCGTCTACGACGGCGACGACTCCGACAAGGTCGGTTCGGGCCCGGGCCCGGAGGGTTCGGCGCAGCTGGAGAAGCAGATCACCGACTTCCTCGACGCGCAGAAGATCCCGCACGAGGGCAGTGACTTCACCGGCCGCTCGGACTACGGCCCGTTCATCGAGGCGGGCATCCCGTCCGGTGGCACGGACACCGGCGCCGAGGGCATCAAGACCCCGGCGCAGGCCGCGAAGTTCGGCGGTCAGGCGGGTGTCGCCTACGACGTCAACTACCACGGCAAGGGCGACGACATCGGCAACATCGACCAGAAGGCCCTCGACATCAACGTCGACGTGATCGCGAACGCGGTGGGCCACTACGCCTACGACCTGGCGCCGCTGTCGCAGCCGGTCGTCTCGAAGCCGACCACCGGCTCGGGCAACGGCGGCGGTCTGCGCCCGGGCCACGACCACGAGGCCGCCGAGTAGGCGGAACAGGCGTCGTAGGCAGAGCGAGCGGCAGCACGGAGGGGCCGGCATCCCGCGGGGGTGTCCGGCCCCTTCGCCGCACCCCGCCCCGCGGGGCTACGCCCCCGCCCACCCCGCCGTGACGTACGCGATCGCGCGTGCCACCTCGTCGCGCCGGCCGGGGTCCGCCCGGACGGAGCGGGCGAGTTCCAGGTGGAGGAAGCGCGTTGCGAGCTCGGCGGCCAGCCGGCCCTGGGCGTTGCCGCGGCCCGACATCCGGCAGCCGGTGCTCCATGCCCGGCAGGGGCGGACGCCCCGGGAGGCCAGCTCGTCGGCGAGCCGTGCGGCGTCGGCGGCCGCCGCGTCGCCCGCCCCGGTGGAGACGACGGCTCCGGCGCCGGGGACGGTGGAGTCGGCGAAGCCGTGCAGCTGGATGCCGGGCAGGCCCCGCCGGGTCAGCTCGGCGATGACGGCGTGGAAGACCGAGTCGGTGCGGTGCGCCATGTCGGCCTCCCCGGTGCCACCGCCGCCTCCACCGCCGCTCCCCGCTCCGGCCCCGGCCGCGTTCGCGTCCCCGGCCCCGTCGCCCTCCTCCCCCTCACCGTCGCCCCCGCCCGGGCCGCCGGCCGCTTTGCGGTGGGCGCCCGCCAGGACCATGACCCCGCCCGGGGTCCCGCGCAGTACGGCGACCCCGAGCCGTTCGGTGTCCTGGTCGGCGATCGGGTGCGGGACCTGTACCGACCAGCGCACCGGGGCACCGAGGTCGACGTAGACCCGGCCCCAGCCCCGGTTGGCGGAGCCGGAGCGGGCAGCGGCGTCCGCGACCTCCGCGTAGCGGCGGCCGCCCGGGCCGTCGGTGAAGGTGTCGAGGCGGTAGTCCACCCCGGCGAGGCGGGTCCGTCCCTTTTCGACATCCCCGTCCAAAAGGGATGAAATACCCGCAAGCACGGCGGACCTCTCCGCCTCGGTGGGGGTGCGATAACCGCCCCGCACCCCGAATTCGGAGGTGAATCGGGTCACCCGGTCGAGCAGATCGGTGGCCTGCGCCACAGGCGCCGGAACGGATGCCTCCGCCTTTTTAGCCGAATTGGTCGGGCGAAAAGCGGCATAACCGACGATCGTCATGATCATTAGGCAAATGATCACCGGGATCGTTATGTTTTTCGTCAATTTCACCGTCATCACTGGCTGAAAATAACCGAATGAACCCCCGCCCCACCCGACTGGTCTCTCCCAGGGCCCTCACCGCGCTCCTGTGCGCGTCGCTGAGCCTCGCCCTCGCGGGATGCGGCCTCCTCGGCAGTGCCACCGGCGGCGGTGCAGGCGGTGACGGCGGCGACGGCGTCAAGGGCGGCGGCCGGTCCTTCTCGGTCGCCGCGGCCGGCGACATCCTCATCCACCCCCAGCTCACCGACCAGGCGGCCCGGGACGCGCGGGCGGCCGGGCGCACGGGGTACGACTTCGACCGGATCATGGCGGGGGTCAAGCCGGTCATCAGCAAGGCCGACCTCGGCATCTGCCACATGGAGCCGGTCCTGGGCGAGCCGAACGGCCCCTTCCAGACCTATCCCGATTTCCTCGTCCCGCCCCAGATCGCGAAGACGGTCAAGAGCATCGGCTACGACACCTGCTCCACGGCCTCCAACCACACCCTCGACCACGGCCCCGAAGGCGTGTACCGCACCCTCGACACCCTGGACCGCGAGGGCCTCCGGCACACCGGCTCCGCCCGCAGCCAGCAGGAGGCGGACAAGCCGAACATCCTGGACGTCAAGGGCGTCAAGGTCGCCCAGATCTCCTTCGCCTCCGGCTTCAACGGCCGCCAGGTCCCCCAGGACAAGCCCTGGCTGGCCAACCTGGTCAGCGTCAAGGCCGTGGCCGCGGCCGAGAAGCGGGCCCGCGCGGCCGGCGCCGAGGTGGTGATCCTCTCCGTCCACTGGGGCCGCGAGCACCAGCCCGACCCCAGCGGCCCCCAGCTGGAACTGGCCCGCCAGATCGCCAGGGAGACCGGGGTCGACCTGGTCATCGGCCACCACGCCCACGTCGTCCAGCCGATGGAGAAGATCGACGGCACCTGGGTCGCGTACGGGCTCGGCAACCAGCTCGCCCGCCACGACGTGCCCAGCGGCCTCACCGAAGAGGGCGCCATCGGCTGGTTCGACTTCACCGAGAAGAGCGGCAAGTGGGAGGTGCGGGCCCGCTACGTGCCGACCTACACCGACATCCCGCCGGACCCCGAGAGCGCCCCCGGCACCGCCCTGCCCGGAGCCGGGACCGCCCCCGTCCGCGACCACCGGCTGGTCGACGTCGCCGCCGCCCTCGCCTCCGGCACCACCCCCGACGGGAAGGAGCTGCTGCCCGAGCAGCGCGCCCGCTACCGCCTGGCCTTCGAACGCACCCGGGGCACGCTGCTCAACCGCGGCGCCGCCAAGGACGGACTGCGCCCGCTTCGGGAGCTGCCCGACTGAACCCGCACGGCACCCGCCCGTAAGCCCGCAAGCCCGTACGACCTGAGCCCGCCGGAGACCCCCACCCGCCCCGGGCCCAAGACCTCCCCCACCAGGAAGGACCCCCGCTGTGGCCGCTTCGCCTGCCAAGCGACGGCGCAAGGCCCGCCGCAGGGCCGACATGTCCCTGCTCGGCGGCATCAGGCCCCCGATCACCGTCCTGTCGGTCCTGCTGCTCGCCCTGGCGGGGTTCACCGCGATGAGCCTCGGCAGTGTCCGCGAGGACCGGCTGCCCCAGGCCGTGCTCACCTCCCAGCAGCACTTCGCCGAGGACGGCGCGATCGCGCTGCGCGCCTCCCTGGACGAGAGCGTCACCGACCTGAACCGGGCCGCGGCCCTCTTCTCCGCCGGCAAGCCCGTCGCCCCCGACGCCGTGCTCGACCGGATCGGCAGCGTCTACCAGAAGTGGCGCGGCACCGCCGTCGTCGAGATCGGCTCGGGCCGGCTGCTCGCCGCGCGCGGCGAGAACCTCCCGCTGACGGCCGTCGACCGCACCAAGCTCTCCGGCGAGGGCGGCCTGGCCCCCCGCATGGTCACCCTCGCCAACGGCGAGACCCGCCTGCTCACCCTCTCCCTCCTGACCTGGAAGGACCAGCCCCAGCAACTGCTGGTCGCCTCCAGCAGCCTGCGCTTCCCCGGCATCAGCCTCGGCAACCTCCGCAGCATCGCCGTCGTCGGGGCCGACGGCACCGTCCTGAGCACCGACGGCATACCCGAGCCCGAGATGCTCCTCAGCGACAACCGGCGCGCCGACGTCAAACGGGACACGAAGCAGCTGGCCTCCTTCGCCAGGACCGCCGCCAAGAAGGCCGCGGCGAACCCGCTGACCGTCAAGGAGCCCGGCTCCGGCGGCTTCCCCGGCGTCAGCGGCAGCCTGATGGGCGGCGAGACGAGCGGCGAGCGCGCCGCCGCCGGGTACGCCCGCCTCTCCGGACCGGAAGCGGGTGTCGGCACCAGCGCCACCAGCCTGGAACTGACCGTCGTCGCGATGATCGACATCGCCCAGAACCCCTCCCGCGCCACCGACGCCTTCGCCGGACTGGTCCTCGCCGGCGCCCTGCTCCTGGTCGGCGCGCTCGTCATCGCCCTGCTGGTCGCCACCGTGCAGCGGCCACTGATCACCCTGTTCCTGGAGAGCCGCCGGCTGACCCGCGGCGACCTCACCCGCCCCGTGGCCATCCCCCGCGGCGGCGAGGCCGCGCGGATCGCCCTCGCGCTGGACCGGCTGCGCGGCCAGCTCCGCGACCGCGACCGCGACGGCGGCAGCGCCCCCGCCGCGCCCGGCGCCCGCGGCAGGGACAAGCGGCGTACGGGCGCCCGTACGCTCGTCGCGGTCTGCGCGGTGCTGCTCCTCGCCTGGTGCCTGCCGCTGGGGCTGCTCGTCAACCGGGCCGGGGACTCCGTCGTCGTACCGCAGCAGCTGGTCAACGACCAGCGCGAGCGCACCGACACCCTCAACGACCGGGTCCGGCGCGCCCTCAACGAGGGCCAGGCCGACCTGCTGTCCGTGGCCGCGCTGATGGGCGCCGACGCCGGGCCCGACCGCATGTCCGACGTCCTGGAACACACGGTGCGGGAGCACGCCCGCTACGCCTCCCTGTACGTGCTCGACGACTCCGGCAAGGCCCTCGCCCAGGCGGGCGGCCACCCCCGGGCGCCCTTCGGCAAGGGCCCCCGCAAGGAGCCCGTCGCCCTCTACGACGGCGCCAAGGAGCCCGTCATCATCGCCACGGCCGAGATCCCCGGCCGGGCCGGCACGGCCGTCGTCGGCGAGTTCCGCATCGACTTCCTCAACGCCCTCCTCAAGCGGCCGGGTCTCGGCGAGATCCGGGTCGTGGACTCCAAGCACCGGGTCATCGGCTCCAACAACGGCTACCGCGCCTTCCAGGACCTCGGCGACGGACGCCTCGACGCCCTCGTGCAGGGCTCCTCCCTCAAGGTCGGCATGGCCCCCCGGCCCGGCGGCGTCCTCTACCGCAGCGGCGGCGACCACGTCATCGCGGCGGCCGCGCCCTTCTCGGGCGGCGGGGCGGCCGGGGACCTGAAGTGGACCGTGGTCAGCTGGCAGCCCGCCAAGGGCCTGGCCATCCGCGAGTACAGCCTCCAGAACCGCACCGTCCTCGCCGGGCTCCTCGGCTTCGCGGTCGGCGCGGCCTGCCTGGGCTGGCTCCAGATCATCGTGGTCGCCCCGCTGCGCGAGCTCGCCCGCCGCGCCGAGGCCCTCGCCGACGGCGACCGCCGCACCGTCCTCTACCCGCGCCACCACGACGAGGTCGGCGCCGTGACCCGCAGCCTGGAGATCATCCGCCAGCAGCTCCAGCAGGGCGGCCGACGGCGCGGGCCGCAGCGGACGACGACCGACACCGGGGGAGCGGGAGCCCCCTCCGCCACCACGGCCGGAAGGAACTGATCCCCCGTGCTCTTCCTCTACTGCGTGCTGCTCGTCAGCTGCCTGATCATGCTGGTCGCGGGCATCGTGGAGCAGCGTCGGCACTTCGCCAACCTGGACCGGATACCGAACCGGGTGCTGGTCAACGGCATCCGCGGCAAGAGCTCCATCACCCGGCTGTGCGCGGGCGCGCTGCGCGGCGGCGGTCTGACGACGGTCGCCAAGACCACCGGCACCGCGGCCCGGTTCATCCACCCGGACGCCACCGAGGAGCCGGTCTACCGCAAGTTCGGCATCGCGAACGTGGTCGAGCAGATCGGCATCGTGCGGCGCGCGGCCGCCTACCGGCCGGACGCGCTGGTCATGGAGTGCATGGCGGTCATGCCGGCGCTCCAGGAGATCAACCAGTCCAAGCTGATCCAGTCGACCATCGGCGTCCTGTGCAACGTCCGCGAGGACCACGTCGCCGAGATGGGCCCGACCCTGGACGACATCGCGCGCTCGCTGTCGCGGTCGATGCCGTACGGGGGGATCTGCGTGACCGCCGAAAAGGAGCGCTTCGACGTGCTCCAGGAGGAGGCGGACGCACGGGACTGCGAGCTCGTCTACGCGGACCCGGAGACGGTCTCGGACGAGGAGCTGCGCGGGTTCAGCTGGTTCACGTTCAAGGAGAACGTGGCGATCGCGCTCACCGTCGCCGAGCTCCTGGGCGTGGACCGGGCCACGGCCCTGAAGGGCATGTACGAGGCCCCGCCGGACCCGGGCGTGCTGTCGGTGGAGCGGTACCTGGCCCCGGGCGGCAAGCGGCTGCGGTTCGCGAACGTCTTCGCGGCGAACGACCCCGAGTCCACGCTGATGAACATCAACCAGCTGCTGGACCTGGGCGCGGTGGACCGCCCCCTGAACGTGGTGATCAACTGTCGGCCCGACCGGGTCGAGCGCAACGGGCAGATGGGCGCGATCGTTCCCGATCTGCGGCCGGACCGGGTGTTCGTGATCGGGCACCCGGCGAAGAGCGCCATCGACGCGATCCCGGCCGAGTGGCGCGACCGCGCGGTGGACCTCGGCGGCGAGCAGCGCGACGGCGAGGAGTTCATGCACGAGCTGCTCGGCCACCTCGGCGAGAGCTCCTCGCTCGTGGCCATCGGCAACATCCACGGCCAGGGCGAGGTGCTGCTGGAGCACCTCGCGGAGCTGCCGCCGGACGAGGCGGAGGACGCCCCCGCGTCGGCGCCGGCCGGGGAGGAGCCCCCGGCCCCGGTCTTCGGCCGGCCCTTCGACCCGTACGCGGACGACCCGCACGGCCCGGACCCGTACGCGGGGTTCCCGGGCGGGGAACAGCCGTATGCGGGCGCGGCGTACGGCCAGGTCCCGCACGGCCAGGGCCCGCACGCCCAGGGCCCGCACGGCCAAGGCCCGCACGCGCAGACCGCGTACGGGCAGGCCCCTCACGCACAGGCCCCGTACGGGCAGGCCCCTCACGCACAGGCCCCGTACGGGCAGCAGGTCTACGGGCAGCGGCCCGCGCAGGACCCGTACGCGTACGGGCAGCCGCCGCAGCCCCGCCCGCAGGCAGCCCACCCGTACCCGCAGCAGTCTCAGCCGCCCTCCGGCCCCCGCCCCGGGGAGCCGTACGGCGGTGGCGGGCCGCCGCAGCGGCCCGCCGACCCGTACGGGATCGCCGCCGCCACCCCCGTACCGGCCTGGCCGCAGCAGGCACCGCAGCCGCAGCCGCAGCCGCAGCCGCAGCCGCAGCCGCACCCGTACACCCCAGGAGAGCCCCGTTGATCCCCGCCGTCCTCACCCCCGAGATCGCCGCGATCGGCATCGCGCTGGGCCTGCTGTTCTCCCTGCTCTGCTACCTCACCACCAACCTCTCCCCCGGCGGCATGATCACCCCGGGGTGGCTGGCGCTCACCCTCGTCGAGGACCTCCAGCGCGCGGCCCTGGTCGTCGGCATCACCGTCATGACGTACGTGCTGACCCTCCTCACGCAGCGGTTCGTGATCCTCTACGGCAAGCGCCTGTTCGCCGCCGTCGTCCTGATCGGCGTGCTGCTCCAGGCCACCGTGGTGATCGTGCTCCAGCTGGAGTTCCCGCTCCTCTACGCGAACCAGACCCTCGGTTTCATCGTCCCCGGCCTGATCGCGTACCAGCTGGTCCGCCAGCCGAAGGGCGCCACCCTGCTCGCCACCGGCAGCGCCACGCTCATGACGTACGTCGTCCTGACCGCCGGGATCCTGCTCGGCGTCATGCCCACCGCCTGACCCCGCACCGCCCCACCCCCGGAGCCCCCGTATGACCGCCAAGCCGAAGAGCCGCCGCCGCACCCGCCCGGTACTGCACACGGTCACCGTGCTCGCGCTGCTGGCCGGCAGCGCCTACTTCACCTACGCGCTGCGCGCGCAGGAGCAGGCCAAGGCGCCCTCCGTGCAGATGGTGCAGGACAAGAACATCACCGCGGCCCTCAAGGGGGGCGACGCCGGCGGCCAGAAGTGGGAGCGCGTGCAGAGCCCGAACCGGTCGGTGCTGCGCGACGCCACCGGTCAGGTCCTGGCCACCTTCACCGACGGCGCCCGCACGGCCACCCTCACCGGCCCGAGCCGTACCTTCACCGAGCCCGCCAACACCACCACCCGGGTCGTCACCGAGAACTGGGTGCGGCTGATGCCCGAGCCGTGGAAGCAGGGCGCGGAGAGCGCGCCGTGGTTCAAGGAGTGGTTCAAGAAGTACTTCGGGAGCCAGGAGGACGACATCTTCGCGATCGCCTTCCAGTACGGCGACCAGGCCCCGGTGAAGAAGGACGCGCAGGGCGTCTCGTACGCGGGCGACGCCTCCTTCGGCCCGCTCAACCCCAACGGCTCCGAGGGCAACGACCTGCGGCTGGAGCAGTCGGACTTCTTCGACTACCTCGGCGCCCCGTACACCTTCCGCAACGGGGTGAAGAAGCAGCCGCAGAGCGCCCGTTACCGGTCGATGGACTGCTCGGGCTTCGTCCGCACGGTCTTCGGCTACCGGGCCCGCTACCCGCTGATGCCCGACGACGTCCCCGGTCCCGGCCTGCCGCGCACCGCGAACGGCATCGCCCGCTCCGCGCTGGGCGCGGACGTCATCCCGCTCAAGGGGGTGGGGGCGGAGTTCCGGCCCGCGTCCGTCGACGTGATCCAGCCGGGCGACCTGCTGTTCTTCAAGCTCGACGCCCGGACCAAGGACCGCCTGGACCACACGGGCATCTACCTCGGCACCGACACCGACGGCCACCAGATCTTCATCTCCAGCCGGGAGGAGGCCAACGGCCCCACCATCGGCGACAAGGGCGGCACCTCGCGCCTCGACGGCAACGGCTACTACGCGACGACCCTGCGCAGCGTGAAGCGGCTCTAGCCCAGGATCCCGCCGGTGATCGCGACCGGCTGGAGCAGCCAGCCGAAGTCGCCGAGACCCCCGCGCGCGGTGAGCTCGGCCGCCTCGCCCGCCGAGGCCAGGGCCCGGACGTAGCCGGCCGGGTCGGTGGAGGCCAGGGCCAGCGGCGGCCGGCCGCCCGAGACGCCGAGGGCGGTCAGGGCCTCGCGCTGGGTGAGCAGACGGGCGCCCGGGCCGGCGCAGGAGTCGAGGGCGACGTGCGCGGTGACGTCGCAGCGGCCGTCCGGGACGGGCGCGACCTCGCGGCCCTCGCGGAAACCGGTGAGGGTGCCGTACGGAGGGCGGGCGTCGCGGGTGTGGGCGTAGTCCACGGCCACCGCCAGGCCCCGCTCCAGGGTGGCGACGGCCCCGGCCCAGGCCTCGTCGCGGGCCCGGCCGATCTCCGCCCGTCCCTCCCGCTCCCCGCCGGGCCACCACCGCTCCAGCCAGGCCCGGTCGGCGGCCTCCAGCGGGGCGCCCGGGGTCTCCGTCCCGTCGGGGGCGACCAGGACGTACCGTCCGTCCTCGGCGATCTCCAGCGGTACGTTGTCCAGCCACTCGTTCGCGAAGAGCAGGCCCGTCGCCCCCGCGGGCGGCGCGTCCACCCAGCGGATGCGCGGGTCCAGCCCCCCGGGGGCGGCCGCGCGCTCGACGGCGTACGGAACGACCCGCGCGGCCGTCGCCTCCGGCAGGGCGGCGAGCACCCCCGCGAGCAGCTCGCCCCGTCCGGCGCCCACGTCCACCAGGTCCAGCCGCTCCGGATGCCCGAGCTCCGCGTCCACCGCGACGAGCAGCCGGGCCACGGCCCCCGCGTACAGCGGCGAGGCGTGCACGGAGGTCCGGAAGTGCCCGGCGGGCCCGGCGCCGCCGGGGCGCACGTAGAAGCCCCCCGGCCCGTACAGCGCGGCCTCCATGGCCGCCCGCCACCGGACCGGCCGCGCGACCCCGACGGGGCCCCCGGCCCGTTCCCCGACACCACCCTGAGCGTTCATCCCGCCCAGGTTAAGGTCACCCTCCACCTTGGGGAGTACTCCCCCGTCACAGGGATCGCACCTGTGGTTGACTCCAGCACCTATCCCCTTTCCCTACTCTGGGTTACGTGCAGCGCCTCTACGACTTCATCCGCAGACACCCGACGGGCGTCGACAGCTTCTGGGCTGTCCTCTTCTTCGGGATCTCGATGCTGAACGTCGCCGACCTGGGCGACGGGGCGAGCACCGCACTGCGGCTGGCCACCGTGCCCGTCGTGGCCGCCCTGACCGCCGTCATCGCGCTGCGCCGCAAATGGACCGGGCAGATGTACTGGCTGACGGTGGGCGCGGGCCTCTACCAGCTGGCCATCGGATCGCCGACGCAGTTCTGCGACCTCGCGATGCTGGTCATCCTGTTCACGGTCGCCGCCTCCGGCGACATCCCGCGCTGGGTCTCGCGCACCGCCCTGGTCTCCGGGCTGCTGGCTCCCCCGCTCTACTTCCTGCGGCTCGGCGTCGACAAGAACGCGAGCACCGTGCAGGAGACCCTGTTCGTCGTCTTCACGATCGTGCCCTTCGCCCTGGCCTGGGTCATGGGCGACTCGCTGCGCACCCGCCGCGCCTATTACGCCCAGCTCGTGGAGCGCAACCAGCGGCTGGAGAAGGAGCGCGAGGCGCAGGCGAAGGTGGCGGTGGCCGCCGAGCGGGCCCGCATCGCCCGCGAGCTGCACGACGTCGTCGCGCACAACGTGTCGGTGATGGTGGTCCAGGCCGACGGGGCGGCCTACGTCATGGACGTGGCGCCCGAGCAGGCCAAGGAGGCCCTGCAGACCATCTCCGGGACGGGCCGGCAGGCCCTCGCGGAGATGCGCCGGCTGCTGGGCGTGCTGCGCACGGGCGAGCCGCAGGAGTCCGAGGACTACGTGCCCCAGCCGGACGTGGAGCAGATCGAGGTCCTGGTGGAGCAGGTCCGGGCGGCCGGGCTGACGGTGGACTTCGAGGTGGAGGGCGCCCCGCGCAAGCTGCCCAGCGGGGTGGAGCTGACCGCGTACCGGATCGTGCAGGAGGCGCTGACGAACACGCGCAAGCACGGCGGCCCGGACGCGAAGGCGAGCGTACGGCTGGTCTACTTCGACGACGGGCTGGGCCTGCTGGTCGAGGACGACGGCCGGGGCGCCGCACACGAGTTGTACGAGGACGGCGGCGCGGACGGCGCCGGGCACGGACTGATCGGCATGCGGGAACGCGTCGGTATGGTCGGAGGCACCCTGGACGCGGGCCCCCGGCCCGGCGGCGGCTTCCGGATCAGCGCGCTGCTCCCGCTCAAGAAAAGTTGAAACCTCCCCCGTACGGGGGATTCCTGGCTCAGGCAGCCCGGCGGACCGGCGGTCCGTCAGGTCTTCCGCGATCAACGCCAGCCGGGTCGAGACCGGCCCGGACGAGCATCACGCGTGCAGAGTTCTTGTCTCGGGGGGAGACGGCTCCGCACTCGGTGCAGGTGTAGGTACGTTCCGACAGCGGCAGTGCGTGCTTGGCTCTCGCTCCGCACCGGCCGCAGTCCGTGGTGGTATGTGCCGGGTTCACCAGGTAGAGGGCCCGACCGTGCTTGCGCGCCATGTTGATCAGCTCGCGCTTGGTAGCGGAGAGGCTGCCTGACCGCGTCCGGGCTTCCGCCGGGACATCATCCGCTGGTAGCGGGCGAGCGCCCCGGCGGCCTTCCTCCCGTGCTCGGGGTGCGGAAGATGTGAACCGGGCGTACCCGGCGTCCCCGACTTCGCTTGATGCCGTCACAGCGCCAACGTAAGGCCAGGTGCCGACCGTCTCCCGATAGTCGCCGCACCGCACACGAACGAGTGACCGAGCCCTCGCACGCGCGACAGCCCGCACCGTCATCGGCTGCGTACCCTGGCTGCATGACTGCCTCTCATGCAACCGCTTCGGGAAACTCCATCCGAGTGATGCTGGTCGACGATCAGGTGCTGCTGCGCACGGGCTTCCGTATGGTGCTCGCCGCCCAGCCGGACATGGAGGTCGTCGCGGAGGCCGGGGACGGCCTGGAGGCACTGGAGGTGCTGCGGGCCACGAAGGTGGACGTGGTGCTGATGGACGTGCGCATGCCCCGGCTGGACGGGGTGGAGGCGACGCGGCGGATCTGTGCGCCGGACGAGCACCCGAAGGTGATCATCCTGACCACCTTCGACCTGGACGAGTACGCCTTCTCCGGGCTGAAGGCGGGGGCGAGCGGCTTCATGCTGAAGGACGTCCCGCCCGCGGAGCTGCTGGCGGCGATCCGGTCGGTGCACAGCGGGGACGCGGTGGTGGCCCCGTCGACGACGCGGCGGCTGCTGGACCGGTTCGCGCCGATGCTGCCGACGACCGCGCAGGAGCCGGAGAACAAGGAGATCGAGCGGCTGACCGAGCGGGAGCGGGAGGTCATGCTGCTGGTGGCGCAGGGCCTGTCGAACGGGGAGATCGCGGGGCGGCTGGTGCTGTCGGAGGCGACGGTCAAGACGCACGTGGGCCGGATCCTGACGAAGCTGGGGCTGCGCGACCGGGTGCAGGTGGTGGTGCTGGCCTACGAGACGGGCCTGGTGCGGGCCGGGGGCGGCCCGCAGCTGTAGCCCGGCGGGCGCGGTGGGCGGGGCGGCGCGTGGCGGGCGCGGTGGGGCGGGCTAGCCGCGCCGGACGTACTCGCAGGTGTTCGGGACGAGGTGGTCCAAGGTGGCCTCGTCGGCCAGGAGGATGTCGAGGTCGGCGAGGCTCTCGCCGCAGTCGATCTTGTCGTAGCCGCCGTTGCGGCTGACGATCGTGTCGTTGCCGCCGCGCCCGTCGAAGGTGTTGGAGCCGGGTGCGGCGTTCCAGCCGTCGGAGTCGATGAGCCGGTCGGGGCCGCTGCCGCCGATGAGCACGTCGTCGCCCGGCCCGCCGGTCAGGTCAGCCGGGATGGACGTCTCGTTCCTGACCACGTCGTCCCGGTCGCCCAGCGAGGCCTGGAGGCGGGTGACGGCCGCCGAGTGTCCGCAGCGGATGATGTGCGGGTCGTTGTTGAACCGGGAGCAGCCGGAGCCCGGGACCATCCTGCTGGTCTTGTCCTCCACTTGGAGCCAGCCGCCGGGGGTGCTGAAGGTGACGGTGTTCGTCTCCCCGGGCTGCGCGGTGAAGACCACCTGGTTGTTGTCGCGGGACACGACCGCGGGGGCGGCGGAGGCCGGGCCGGCGAGGACCGTGGTGAGGGCGAGCGCGGCCACGGCGGGGGCGGCGAGGCGGGCCGGGCGGGAGAGGTGCATCGGCGCTGTCCTTCGGTTGCGGGGCGCGGACCGGATCGAGGGTCCGTCCCGTCCGGCCCTACCCCGAACAGCCGTCGGATTCATGTGTTCATAAGCGAGTTACCCCGGCCGGCCTACGGCAGCGGGGGGACCGCCGTGCGCAGGTGGGTCAGCAAGGTGGAAAGGGCCTCCCACGCCTCGGGGCCGGTGCCGTCGCCCAGCGGGTAGTGCAGGCCGGGCCTGCGCTCCGGGCCCACCTGTACGGGCTTGAGCGCGAGCGGGGGCCGCCGGGCCTGCGTGAGGGTGACCTCGGTGACGCCCCGGGCCCCCAGGGTGTAGGACACCGGTACGGCGGGGGCGGTGAAGCGGGGGGTCAGGCTCAGGTCGCGCCGGCCGGGACCCACCGAGACCAGCATGCTGACCAGGCCGTGCCCGCCGACCAGGGCCTCGGCCAGCTCCTCGACCGCGCCGAGCGGCACTTCCTCGGCCGGCCCGTACCCGAGGGACAGGGTGACGTCCTCCTCGACCCCGGTCGCGGTGCGGGTGACGCGGACGGTGGCCAGCGCGGGCCGCTCCGGCCGCCCGACGGCGGTGACGAGGGTGGGCTCGGGCATCCGGCTGCGGGCGAGGCCGGTGAACTGGCGCGGGGACCAGGGCAGGTTGACGGGTTCGGCGGTGCCCCAGCCGGCCGGGCCGGCGCCGGTGAGGGTCTGCCAGGCGGTCTCCAGCGCGCCGCCGAGCAGGGTGTCCGCCTCGGCGGGGTGCTCCGTGCGCAGGTGGACGGTCAGCCGCCGCTCCCCGGCCGCGGCGGCGGGCCGCTGGAAGGCTCCGGCGAGCCGGGCCTGGCCCTGTTCGTCGCGGGCGGGTGCGAAGGTGCCGTCCTGCCAGGCCAGTACGGCTCCGGAGAGGCCGTCGTAGTAGCCGCAGTCGGGGTCCTGGACCACCCACCGGTTCGGCGCGCCGGTCAGCACGGTGCGCAGCGGCAGGCTGAGCCGGCAGTGGGCGGGGGTGACGATGTGCAGGGCCGCGCCGAAGGCGGCCGTGGTGCGCAGGACGTCCGACAGCCAGGCGGTCAGCGGGACGACGGGCCGGTCGGCGAGGACGACGGCGGTGGATTCGGTGACCACGTCGACGGTGGGCAAGGCTCCGGCCGGTGCGGGCGCCGCCGAGGCCTCGGAGGTGACGGGCACGGTCGTGACCCGGCCGGCCCCCTCGGGCCAGACGGACCCGCCCAGGACCTCGGCGAGCCGTCCGGCGACGGCCCCGGCGAGCTCCGCCGCCTCGGGCACGGCCGTGGAGGCGCGGGTCTCGGTCCACCAGACGGGGGTTTCGGCCGGGGTGCCGAGGAGCCGCTGGGCCTCCCCGGGTACCTGGACGAGCACCGGCGCCTCGACCGAGACCAGGGGCCGGCCGCCCGCGCCGAGCAGCTGGACGACGGCCCCCTCGCCGGTGCTCGCCGCGTCCAGGTCGGCGCCGCCGGCCGCGAGGGCCACCAGCAGGGCGGCGGCGTCGGGCATCTTCGGGGTGAGGGCGATGACGTCCTTGGTCACGGTGTCGGGGCGCTTCCTGGTCGGCGGGGCTGGGGGGGCTGCCGGGTCTCCGTGGCGTCGTGGGGATCCGTGATCCGTCGGGCGTCGTGGGGATCCGTCAGGTATCGCGGGGATCCGTCAGGGGCTCCCCAGGGCGGTCTGGACGACCTGGTGGGGGCGGCCGCGCCGCACCAGCGTGCCCCGGCCGGGCGGCTGGGCGCTCGCGTACAGCTGCGGGAACAGCTGGCCCTCCGAGCGTTCGCCGTTCATGACGAGCGCGGCGGTGCCCGATTCGCGCAGGGTGGTCAGCAGCGGTTCGTACAGGGCCCGGGAGGAGCCGGCGACGCGGCGGGCGATGACGAAGTGCAGTCCGATGTCCTGGGCGGAGGGCAGGTACGGCACGAACGCCTGGAGCGGCTGCTGTCCGGCGGTGGTGAGGATGTCGTAGTCGTCGACGAGGACCACGATGCGCGGTCCGGCGAAGCCGGGGCCCTCGCCCGGATCGGCGTCGGGGTCGAGGCCGTCCTCGGGGAGCCGCTTGTCGAGTTCCTTGGCGATCCCGGCCGACAGCGCGGCGGCGATCTTCGCGTTGTGCGCGTAGCCGCCCCGGTAGGGCTCGGGAACCACGCCGCGCAGCCCGCGCCGGGGGTCGTAGACGGCGAAGACCAGTTCGTCCTCGCCGTAGCGGGCGATGAGCTGGCGGGCGACGAGGGCGAGGAGGTTGGTCTTGCCGCACTCGTTGTCGCCGAGGATCAGCAGGTGCTGGTCCTGGCCGAACAGGTCGAGGAGGACGGGCGCGAGGACGTCCTGGTCGACGCCGACGGGAATGCGGTGCGGTTCCTCGTCGGCGGAGGGCAGCCGGTCGGCGGGGAGCCGGGAGGGCAGGACGCGTACGGGGGAGGCGAGTTCGCCGTGCCAGGTGGCGCTGACGGTGCCGGCGGCCTCCTCCAGGGCGGCGGCCAGGTCGGTGGTGCCGTCGCGGGAGTCGATGCGCGGCAGCGCGGTCTGGGCGAAGAGCTTGCCGTCGGTGAGGACCCGGCCGGGGGTGTCCGCGGAGATGGTCGCGGACAGTTTGCGGTCGATGGCCGAGTCGGAGGGGTCGCCCAGGCGCAGTTCGACGCGGCCGCCGAAGAGCGACTGGTTGGCGATGCGGACGTCGTTCCAGCGCAGCATGCCGGCGACGACGTGGATGCCGTAGCCGCCGCCGCGCTTGAGCAGGTCGGTGACGGCGTCGTCGAGGGAGTCGAACTCCTCGCGCAGGGCCCCGTATCCGTCGACGAGCAGGACGATGTCGGTGGAGCGGAGCTCGGGCAGCAGGCCCTTGGCGCGCATCGCCCGGAGCTGGTCGACGGAGTCGATGGAGTGCTCGCGGAACAGCTGCTCGCGGACGGCGAGCATGGCCCGTACCTCGGCGACCGTGCGGGCGGCCCGCTCGCGGTCGGCGCGGCCGGCGATGCCGCCGACGTGCGGGAGTCCGGCGAGGGCGGCGAGGCCGCCGCCGGCCAGGTCGAGGCCGTATATCGCGACGTCCTGCGGGGTGTGGGTCAGGGCCAGGGAGAGGGCGAGGGTGCGCAGCAGGGTGGTCTTGCCGGACTGGGGACCGCCGGTGACGGCGGTGTGCCCGCCGGCGACGGTCAGGTCGAGTTCCCAGGGGCCGCGCCACTGCCGGGCCGGGTCGTCGAGCACGCCGAGCGGTACCCGCAGCGGGGCGCGGCGCGGCTTGTCGAGGGGGCCGGTGCCGCCGGGGCCGAGCCGGAGCCCGTGCTCGGTGACGGACAGGGGGCCGGCGGCGACGTCGAGGGGGATGGCGTCGGGCAGCGGGGGCAGCCAGATGCGGCGGACGGGCGGGGCGGCGTCGGCGAGCTGGTCGACGATGACGGAGAGCACGCTGGGCCCGGTCTCGCGGGCGGTGGCGGTGGGCTTCTCCTCGGCGGGCCCGGCGGGGCCGGTCTCGTCCTGGAGGGTGTTGAAGGTCGGGTAGGCCAGGGCGAGGGGGCCCTCTTCGGCGGCGCCGGGCCCGGCGGCCGGGCCCCGGTAGCGGCCGGAGACGTAGCCGGCCTTGAAGCGGGTGTAGGTGGAGGTGTCCACCTTGAGGTAGCCGAAGCCGGGCAGCGGCGGCAGCAGGAAGGCGTCGGTGGTGTCGAGGACGGTGCGGGACTCGTCGGCGGAGAAGGTGCGCAGGCCGAGCCGGTAGGAGAGGTAGGTGTCCAGGCCCTTGAGCTTGCCGCCCTCGATGCGCTGGCTGGAGAGCAGCAGGTGCACGCCGATGGAGCGGCCGATGCGGCCGATGGACAGGAACAGGTCGATGAAGTCGGGCTTGGCGGTGAGGAGTTCGCCGAACTCGTCGATGACGACGAACAGGTGCGGCAGCGCCTCCAGTTCGGGCTTCTCGGCGCGCAGGACCGCGTAGTGGCCGATGTCGGCTACGTTCCCGGCGTCCTTGAGGACCTGCTGGCGGCGCTTGACCTCGCCGGCGAGGCTGGTGTGGACCCGTTCGACCAGCCCGGCCTGGTTCTCCAGGTTGGTGATGACGCCGGCGACGTGCGGGAGCTTTTCGAAGGGGGCGAAGGTGGCGCCGCCCTTGTAGTCGACGAGGACCATGGCGAGGTCCTCGGGCGCGTGGGTGGCGACCAGGGCGAGGACGAGCGTGCGCAGCAGCTCGCTCTTGCCGGAGCCGGTCGCGCCGACGCACAGGCCGTGGGGGCCCATGCCGAGCTGGGAGGACTCCTTCAGGTCGAGGAGTACGGGGCCGTGGCGGTCGTCGATGCCGACGGGGACGCGCAGGAAGTCCCGCTCGCTGCGGGGCGCCCACAGCCGGTCCACGTCGAGCCGGGCCGGGTCGGTGATGCCGAGCAGGCCCATGAAGTCGACCGTGCCGGAGACGGGGGTGCCCTCGGCGACGGACTCGGCGGACAGCCGCAGCGGGGCGAGCATCCGGGCAAGGCCCTCGGCGGTGGCCGGGCCGAGGGCGTCGGTCAGGCCCTCGGCGGCGGGGGCCTGCGGGGTGCGCAGGTCGCGGACGGTGACGTGGCAGCCGTCGGGGCCGCCGGAGCCGGTGACGGTGATCCGTATCGCCACCTCGTCGGGTTCGTGGACCTGTTCGGCGAGGAGGTGGATGACGGTGGTGTTCATGTCGGCCAGGCCCACCGCGGTGTCGGGGCGGGGCAGTTCGACGGCGTTGCCCCCGTACTCGTCGCTGACGACGAGCAGCCGGCCGGCGAGCCGCAGGGCGCCCCGGTCGGACAGGCCGCGGCGCACCTCGGCGGCGTACGAGGCGCGGCGGCGCAGGTCGGGGGCGAG
Source organism: Streptomyces sp. 3211.6 (assembly GCF_003634815.1). Taxonomy (NCBI): domain Bacteria; kingdom Bacillati; phylum Actinomycetota; class Actinomycetes; order Kitasatosporales; family Streptomycetaceae; genus Streptomyces; species Streptomyces sp. 3211.6. The sequence continues at coordinate 3,691,012 of NZ_RBXC01000001.1, forward strand.
GACCCCGGCGGCGAGCTGGGGCAGGCTGGGGGCGATCCGTCGGGCGGCGACGGGCCCGTCCTGTTCCTGCTGGTCGAGGACGTGCGGCAGCCACTTGGCCCACTCCCAGTCGTCCAGCCGCTCCCCGGGCACGCCGAGGGCGATGGCCACGTCGTCGGGGGCGTGCAGGACGGCGGTGTGCGCGAGGAGGGCGCGGGCGACGCTCAGGACGCCTTCGCGGTCGCCGATGATGCTGACGTTCCCGGCCCGGTCGAGGGGGACGGTCAGCGGGAAGTCGCTGGCGCGGGCGAAGCGGGCCATGAGGGCGCCGGCCTCGTTGAGCATGAACCGGTCGGGCGGGGTGAGGACGTTCCCGGCGCCCGACGCGAGGGCGATCTCCTGGACGGCGACGGCCCCGGTGCCCAGGCGGGGGCACAGGAAGTCGGCGTCGGTGCGGCGGCGTTCCCACAGCCGCGCGGGGCTGCGTACGAGGTCGTAAAGGGCCTCCGGCGGCGGGTTGAGGCGGCGGGCCTCCTCGCGCAGCGCCTTCTCGCGGGCGCCCAGTTCCTCGCGCTGCTCCTCCAGGTACTCCAGGTAGCGCTCGCGCTGGGCGCGGCGGGTGCGCTGGGCCTTGCCGCGCTGGGACCAGAACAGGGCGATGGCGCCGATCAGCGCGAAGACCAGGACGATCGCGCCGACGGCGGCGAACTGGCTGTTGCGGACGACGGTCATCATCACGACCGAGCCCATGACGCCGGCCATCGGCAGCAGGGCGGTGGCCGGGCTGCCGATCTTCCCCTCGGGGAGGTTCGGCGGGGCTTCGACCAGGCGGGGTTCGCCGGGGGCGAGGGGCAGGGTGCCGCGGGCCGGGCGGTGGACGAGCTGCTGGGTCACCGGGCGCCGCCGGCCGCCGGGAGGGCCACGGCCCGCTGCAGGACCTCGGCGGCCAGCCGGACGGCGGCCTGCCGGGTGCCTTCGCCGAGGAGGTCGGTACGGACGGCGCCGCCGGAGGCGAGGTGGCGGTCGTAGGGCAGGACGACGACGCCGGCGCCGGTGGCGGCGAGCCTCTCGGTGGCCTTGGCGAGGTCGACGGCCGGGTGCGGGGACTGCACGGTGAGCACGACGACCGTGCGGGGCAGGACGGGCACGGGCAGGGAGGCGAGCCAGTCGAGGACGGCGTGGGTGGAGACGAGGCCCTCGGCGGTGGCGGGGGTGGTGAGGACGCGGGCGTGCGCGGTGTCGAGGGCGGTCCGGGCGACCTCGCCGGGAAGGGTCTCGCAGTCGACGACGGTGACGCCGAAGTAGCGGCGCAGGGCGACCATGACGGTCCGGTAGGTGGCGACGTCGACCTGGGCGCCGATGCGGCCCTGGCTGCCGGGCAGCAGCCAGCCGCCGTCGGGGAGCGGGACGAGGTAGCCGGTGATGTCGGTGAGCTGCATGGAGGGGCGGACGATCTGGGCGAGGTCGCCGCAGGTCCAGCGCAGGGACTCGACACCGAGCCGGACGGGCAGGGTGCCGAGGGCGGCGTCGGCCTCCAGGGTGAGCACCGGGTCGTGGCGGAAGTGGTTGTAGGTGCGGCTGAGGAGGGCGGTGACGGTGGTCTTGCCGGAGCCGCCGCGGATGCTGGTGACGACGATGTGCCGCCCGGTGGTGACGGGCTGCTGCACCTGAGCGGCGAGCCCGGTCTCGGCGGCGACGGCCTTGGCGGCGGAGGACCCGAGGGCCCCGCGCAGGGTCCGCAGGGTGCGCCGCATCAGGGGGTCCCCGTGCCGGGGCCGCCCGAGGGGCGCGCCGGCCCCGAGGACGGGCACGGTCTCGGGTGCGGCCCGGCGGCTGGGGCGGGGCTGCGGCTGGGGCTGCTGGTGACGCGGCCCGGGGACGGGCGCTGCGGCCTCCTCCCACGGCCCGGCACCGGCGGCGGACGGCGCGTACGCCTGGCCGGGGGCCGGGTACGCCTCGCCCGGCCGGGGGCCCTGGCCGGGACCCGCCTGCGGGACGGGCCCGCCAGGCGCCGGATACGGCCGGCCGGCGGATGCCGGGAAGGCCTCGCCCGGGCGGGGGCCCTGGCCGGGGGCCGGGTACGCCTCGCCCGGCCGGGGGCCCTGGCCGGGACCCGCCTGCGGGACGGGCCCGCCGGGCGCCGGATACGGCCGGCCGGCGGACGCCGGGAAGGCCTCGCCCGGGCGGGGGCCCTGGCCGGGGGCCGGGGCGCCCGGGCGGGGGCCCTGGCCGGGACCCCGGTCCGCGACCGCCCCGCCGGGGGCCTCGTACGCCTGGCCGGGGGCGGGGCCGCCCGAGGCCGGGAAGGCATCGGCCTGAGCCGGGTGGCCGGTCTGCGGCGGTACGGGGGCGGCGGGCGGGGCGGTCTCCGTCCAGCGGCCGTCACCGGTCGGCGGGGTCGCGGCGGAGGGGCCCGTGCCCGTCAGTTCGCCAAGAACGCCGGCCTGCCAGTCGTCCTGGCGGTTCGTGTCTGACATGTCTGAGTCGCAACCCCTACGCGAAGGTGCCGAGCAGCCGCCCGTACACGCCGAACACCCCGATGAGCAGCGGGAACAGCACGATGACCCCGAAGGACTCCGCGGCGTCCCCGAACCGGCGCAGCCGGACCCGTACGTGCTCGGGCGGCTGGACGGCCAGCACCCCGAGCGCCGCCAGGGCCAGCGCCAGCAGCACGGCCAGCGGCCCGGCCGCACCGGCCCGCCCGGCCCACACCAGCAGGGCGGCCACGGTGACGGCGGCCCCCGCCAGCAGCAGCGCGACCACCTCCACGACCAGCGGGAACGCCCGCGCGCGCAGCCACAGCACGGCGGCGACCGCCGAGGCGAGGGAGACCGTCCAGACGTCGGGTTCCGTCAGCGCGAGGACCCCGGCCGCTCCCGCCGAGACGGCGGTGGCGAGGGTGGCCAGGGCCATGCCCCGGTGGGTGGCGCCGAGGGCGGTGGCGACCTTGTACCGGCTGACGGAGGCCCCGCGGGCCCGCTGGTCGTCGAGCCCGGTGAGCCCGGCCGCGGCCAGCGCGAGCCTCGGCAGCAGTCCGAGCAGGACGACGCAGACCACGGCGAGCACGGCTCCGGTACGGGCGCCCGCGTGCCCCTGGACCAGGGCCACGCCCTCCCAGATCACGGTCAGCCCGGCCACCGCGGCGGCCCCGACGAACCCGCCCCGCCCCAGCCGCGTGAACCACCCCAGCAGCACGAGCCCCACGGCCAGCGCGAGCGCCACGGCACCCAGCCGGCCCATGGCCCCCCAGTGCTGCGCGTCGCCCAGGGTCCACGCCCCGAGCACCCCGACGGTGCCGGCGGTCGCGAGCAGCGCGGCGGCGAGCCCGGAGCCCTTCATCCGGCCCGCGACGGCCCCGGCGATCCCGCACCCGGCGGCGGTCGCCAGCAGCACCCCGGCGACGGTGCCCGGCGCGAACGCGGCCCGGGCGAACCAGCCGGCGACCAGGGCCCACAGCACCATCCCGGCCCCGGCGGTGACCCGCCGCGCGGACGGCCGCCAGCGCCAGGCCCGTACGTCCAGGTCCTCGGCGGCCTCGTCGGTGACGTCGTGCACCACGGGCGCGGACGGCACGTCCTGCACCCGCACGAGCCGCAGGACGGCCCCGTCGGCGACGCCCGCGTCCTCCAGCGAGACCCCGTGCTCCAGTACGGACCCGTCGGCCGTGACCAGATGACGCAGCATCGGCTGCGCGGCCACCCGGTCGTCCAGCATCCGTATGACGTCGGGCAACAGCCGCCCGACAGGCTCCTGGGAGGGCAGGACGAGATCCATCCGCCGCCGCTCACCGACCAGGGTGATCCGGCTGAGTGCTGTACCGCTTCCCGCCCCCATGCTCACCACGCGCTCGAACCTATCACCGAGTACGGACCTGCCCCGGCGTTCCGACCTTGCCGATCAGCCGGTGCGAGACGAACGACCAGCCGACGCAGCCGGCGCACAGCACGGCCGCGATCACCAGCCCGGCGACGGCCTTGCCGATCCGCTCGTCGGCCACCCGCCGGCCCCGCTGGGCCCCGAACAGCACGGCGTCCCGCAGCCTGCGCCGCCGCACCGCGACGGACTCCAGCAACTGGCTGTCGTAATCCTCAGCCGCCACCCCGGCCTCCCTTCTCCCTGTCGGCCCCGAACGCTAGTAGGCCCCTGGCGACGGCGAAACCCGCTCCTCCGGCTACGCCGCACGGCCGGCTACAGCAAGTCGGTGAGATCGGGGCCCCGGCCGTCGACGAGTTCCGCGTCCTCAAGCCCGAGCCTTGGCCATGCCGAAATAGCCGGGTTCCCCCGGCTCGGCCTCGACCCCCAGCAACGCGTCGAGCTCCCGCAGCGCCGCGGCGAGGCGGGGAGCGTTGCGCGCGTGCACGGCGGGATGCGGATTGCCGCGGAAGTCGCAGGTGGCCCACACGTCATGGTGCACGGACACCTCCGCCGACGGTCCGATGGCGTCCGGCGACACCAGGAGCTCGACCAGGCGCTCCTCCCGGCGGGCGGTCCCCTCGGCGTCGAACCACACGCCCGTTCCGACCACGACGAACCCCGTCATCTCCGCGCGGGGGTGCCCGACCGGCCGACAGCCGCGGATCTCGTCCGCGAGCTTCTCATCACCCAGGGACCTGCTGACGAGGCTCAGCCCGCTGTCGATGCCGAGACCGCCCTTGCCGACCTCGAACCAGCTCCACTCCAGGGCGTGTGGATCGAGCAGACCGTGTGCGGACAGGACGGCGGACATCCGTGCGGCCGTCGCGAGCGCCGGCTCCAGTCCGGGCTCGATCACGTCGGGCCTCCGTGACGTCGGCTTCGCGTTCGGGCGCCATCTTGCCCAAGGGCCGCTGCGCGATCTTGTCGCCGTCCAAGTGGACAGGCGGGTTGTCGGGGTCGGCACCCTCAGTACCTCCCGGAGAGGTCCTCGAGCGCGTCCAGCGAGGCCGCCTCGTGCACGACCGCCCCGACGGACGCGCCGTCCCCGGTCCTGCCGAGGCAGCCCTCCAGCGCCTCCAACGCCCCGCAGGGCCGCCCGGAACCACAACAGCCACGGCACGCCCGCCCCGAAGGCGGCGCGGCGTCGAGCACGGGGGAGGGCTCCCAGAACCACTCCCCCACCGGCTCGGTCGTGATCACGGACCCTCCCCATCGGCGTGGCCGGTCTGAACGGCGCTCCCTGCCCGGCCACGCACGTCACACCTCAAGCGCCTCGGCTCAGCTCCACGGCAGGGTCGCCGGGCGGCGATGCCAGTACCACGCCGCCGAGGCGAAGTCCCCGGCGTCCTTTTCGAGAGCGCCGGCGAGCGCGCGGCCCCCGTCCTCTGCCGTGTGCTCCCGGAACGCCGCGTCCAGGGACTCCACCGCGACGACCACGGACGCCCGCTCGTCGGCGACGAGCCCCTCGATCACCGCGCTCAGCCGATCGCGGTTCTCCAGGTCCTCCCGGTACATGTCGGCCCCGTACCAGCCCGCAGGCGGCCAGCCGGTGGCCATCCGCGAGATGAGCGCCTCCCACAGCCACACGAGCGTCCGCGCCTCACCAGCCGGGCTGTGCCGGTCCGCATCGGGCAGAAGAGCGTCCGCCACCGGCGTGGAAACCGGAAGCTCCCGCGCGACCTCGGGGAGTCCCGCAACCACCGCGTGGGGGAACCCGGCCACGGCCACCTGGGTGGTCGAGACCGTGCAGCCGGCCTCCTCACCCTCCAGCTCCTCGACGCGGGCGAACGTGGTGAGACCCTCGGGCGTCACGACCCGGTGGATCGACGGAGCTCTGCCCCAGGACACCAGCACCGGCGTGGCCAACGCGCGCGCCAGCGCGGCGGCGAGATCCTCCTCCGCGGGCTGGTCGGGCACCTCCTCCGCCCCGTACACGCTCAGCTGACCCGGCAGGTCACCCGGCAGGAGCTCGTAGTCACAGGTGACGGTCGCGTCCCAGTTCCGGTCGTCCATCTCACTGGCCGGGGAGACGTCCACCGACTGCAGGGGCACCCGGAAGGTCTCCGCGAGCACACGGGCGACCACTTCCGGCTCCGGTGCCGCTGCGGTCAAGAATCCGTACATCACCCGTAGTACTCCCTGTAGAGGTCGATCATCCGCTGAACCTTCTCCGGATTCTCCTTGAACTTCGGCGCGTTCTTGAACATCTTGTCGACCTTGCTCAGGTCTCCGTCCGCCCTCATGATCGCCTTCATCGCCTCGAACTCCACGCGGTCGAGGTTGATGAGTCCGGGACCCGACACGGGGAAGGTACGCCCGGTCTGTTCCACACCGTAGCTGCGCCCGTTGACCGTGTAGGTCTGCTTCACCGGGTCGAAGTCGGCGCGTCCGGCCGCGATCTCCGCGATGTCCTGCCTGACCAGTTCCTTGGTCTCCGGCAGGATGATGGTGTTCTTCGTGTCCACCTGACCGCCCCTGATGCCGCTCAGGTTGTGGCGGGAGTTGGGGTACATCAGGTTCTTGCCCTTGGCCGTACCGACGATGTCGTCGCCGGCCGGCCAGGACTCCTCCGGCTTCCTCACCTTGGCGGGGGGCTCGGCCTCGCCGCCGGGGCTTCCGCCGCCGGGGCTCCCGCCGCCGGGCGTGCCCGTCCCACCGTGATCGCCCTGGTGCGGGACGGTCGGACCGTCACCGTGACCGCCACCGGTGGAGTGGGTGTCGCCGTGACCGTCGCCGGTGGTGGGGGTGTTGTCGGTGGTGTGGTGGCCCCCCGTGGTGCCGCCGGGTTCGGTGTGGCTGTTGTGCGGGGTGTGGTCGACGGTGCCGCCCGGGGTGTGGTCGACGGTGCCGCCGGGGGTGTGGGTGGTGGCCTCGGCGGTGTGGGACGGGCCGCCGACGGTGACTTCCTGGTGCTTGGGTGCGCCGACCGTGACTTCCTGGTGCTTGGGGATTTCGGCCAGGGGGTGGTCGGGGCCCTTGGGAACCGAGGTGAGGTCCTGCTTCGGGAGGCCCTGGTGGTCCAGGAGCTGGTGGGTGGTCTTGTCGTAGAACTGGGGGCGGCCGAGCGCGTCGTCCGGGAGGCGGACGGTGTCTTCGGGGTGGGGGAACGTGATCCCGGGCATGTCGGCCTTGGGCAGGTCCTTCCACACCACGTCGGTGATCTTCGGGAACGCCCCGTCGACCTTGCCGAAGTTCGCGAACAGGTCCCCGACCTTGACCTTGGCCAGGGAGCCGGCCTTGCCGATGTAGGTCATCGGGTCGATCAGCCGCCCGGCCTTCCCGGCCACGCTGATGACCTTCGCGACCGTGCCCGCCTTCGCGGCGGTACCGGCGCCGCCGGTGAAGACGGTGGTCAGGACGTTGAAGGTGACCGCGCCGGCCGCGCGGGCGGGGTTCTTGCCCCACTCGTCCCAGGCGACCAGGGCCTTGCCGGTTTCCTTCACCGCCGTGCGCGAGTCACGGATCCAGCCGGGGAGGTCCTTGTCGTCGGCGAGCCAGAACGCCGTGCCGACGCCGGGGATGGAGGCGATCGCCAGACCGGTGGCCAGCTTGGCCAGACCCGTCCAGGCCTGCCCGGCCTTGTCCCAGCCGTCCACACCCACCAGCGTGCCCAGGCCCCGGATGGTGCCCCAGATCCCGTCGACGATCAGACCGTCCCACACGAACGACTTGACCCAGTAGCCGATCTCCCACGCCCGGTGGGTCTCCTCCAGCTGCGAACCCCACGGCAGGTCCTGGGCCTTGTTGAGGTCCTCGCCCTTGTAGCCGTACATGTTGGCCCCGTGCGACCCGTCGTCCGCGACCAGCGGCGCGGCGCAGTACAGGGCGCGGATCTTGTTCGCGCAGGTGCGTTCGGCCGCCCAGAACGCGGAGACCGCGGCGTTGACGTCGTGGATCAGATCGTTGTTCTCATCGATCTTGTCCCCGTCGTCCTTCCAGTGCGCATCCCCGCTGATCTTGCTGCTGAACGTGGTCGCCTTCGCCTGGAGTTCCTTCAGCCGCGCCACGATCGGCCGGGCCTCGGTGATGTACTCGCCCAGCGCTTTGGCGGCCGATTCCAGCTGGTCGGCGAAGAAGTCACTGTCGGTCTTGACCGGCTTGGTCGTCGCGAACAGCTTCTCCGCCTCCGGGGCGGAGTAGAACGCGGACAGGCCCTGGAACTCGGAGTCCACGTTCGACCCGGCGTCACGGAACGTCCCGGCCGCCGTGGCGATCGCCGTCTTGTTCTTCTCCAGCTCGTCCAGGTCACCCGTGAACAGCGGAATCGTGCACGGATTGATCGGTACGTGGTCGGTCACTTCTTCTCCGCCCCCGGAAGGTCGACCTTCGGCTCCTTCAGCGCCTCGCGCTGGGCGTTCTCCGCCTGCTCGATGTTGCCGTGGACGTACGCCGTCGTGGCCTTGATGGCCCCGTTGAGGGAGGCCTCCGTGCGGGCCGAGATGAAGCCCAGCCGCTGTTGGTGGGAGGCCATGAGCTCGCCCAGCGCGCCGGCGATGGGGCCCATGCCGCCGCTCTCGCCGGCGCCTCCGCCGGGGGTGACGGTACCGGCGTGCTTGGCCGCCTCCGGCAGCTCCTTCTGGAGCGACGTGCCCGCCTTCTGGAAGCCCTCGGCGGCGGTGATCGTCTTGTTGACGACGCCCTGCACGCCGGACGGTTTGATGTCCCAGTCCATGACCTACCCCCGTGTCCCGTGTCCCTGCTTCCGTTCCGGGCGGCGTCAGCCGATGTTGTCGACCGCCGCCTTGGCCTTCGCGAGCGTCGCCTGCGCGGTGGCGTCGTTCTGCTCCAGCGTGGTGCGCACGAGGCGGATGATGTCGCGCACCTCGTTGGCAGCCTTGTGCCAGCGGAGTTCCTTGCCGTGGTACTCGTCCGAGACGCCGTCGGCCTTGAACTCGGCCATCGCCGCCTTCACCGCCGTCTCACGCTCGCCGAGCACCCGCTCCAGCTGGCCGATGATCGCGCCGAGGCCACCCTGGACCTCCACGGAGGCGCCGACGTCGTACGAGGTGCGGTCCTGGTTCTGTCCCATGTCTCCTCGATCCCCCGGGTTTCAGCGGGCGCCGAAACGGGCTGCGTCGAAGTTGGCGGAGCCCATGTTCTGGTGGGCGTTGTCACCCTGCTCCTGGTCACCGGCGGTGAAGGAGGTGTCCATGCCGCGCTGGCCGCCGAGGATGGCGCGCAGCGAGCCGTTCAGCTCCGCGGTGATGGCGTCCGAGCGCCGCTTGAACGAGTCGAACGCGGTCCGGCCGACCCCGTTGAACTTGCCCTCCAGCGGGTCGGCGGCCGCGATCAGCAGCTTGATCAGAGTGCCGAGGTCGTCGCTGGAGCCGCTCGTGGCCTTGCCCAGCTCGGACAGCGTCGTGCTGCCCATGTCGAACTTCATTCGCCCACCCCTGACGTGTTGAGCCGTCACTTGCGTGCATCCCTGTCTACCGAAGGGACGTTGCGAACACAAACACGGTTTCAGCTGGCCGGAACCTCTGGCCGAAAATCGACTCGGCGGCGTTTCACGCCATCCAGCGGTCGGGTCTCGCCGTCGCACGGGAGGTGCGGGAACGGTTCGCCTGGGCGTACAGCAGTGCCCCGGCCTCGTCCGCCGCGCGCAGCCGGGCGGTGACGGTGTTGCCGGCGCCGGTGTCCACGTGCACGTCAGCCACCCCGCGCATCCGCTCCCAGGGACCCTGCGTACGGCGCACGCTCTGCACTTTCGCATGCGGAACGATCTCCGTACGCCGGCAAAGCCGCCCGCGCCGGGCCGCGAAGAGCTCCTGCGAGACGGCCAGCCCGTACCCCTTCCACCACACCGGAACCACCCACCGCGCCCCGCGGCGCGGGGACGGCGCGAAGGCCAGGGCCGCCGGGTCCGCATCCGGCAGCACGCGGGCGATCAGGGCGTGGGCGGCCTCCCGGCCGGCGACCGGGACCAGGATCCCGTTCTTGGAGCCCGCCACGTTCAGCTCCACCCGCACCCAGCCGCGCCGCCGCCACAGCAGCGGCTCCACGATCCGCACGGTCTGCACGCGTCCCGGCGGGACGGTCTCGTGGGCCCGGTCGAGCAGCCCGTGGTCCAGGCGCAGCCCGTCAGGGGACTCGGCGACCCGCCAGTCGTACCCGGCGAGGAAGCGGGCCGCGCTGCCCTTCCAGCCGGCGCCCAGCAGCGGCAGCAGGGCGACCAGGGTCGCCCAGGGGTTGGAGCTGAGGGTCCACACGAGCACCGGGCCGCCGAGCCCGGCGGCGATGGCGGCCCACGCGTCGAGGCTGAGCAGCAGGGAGACCACCAGGTCCCGGACCGGGACCCGCAGCAGTTCCCGCTCGGGGGCCTCGCCGAGGGCGGTGGCCTCGGCGGGGGCGAAGCCGGCGGCCCGGGCCAGCAGCTCGGCGCGCAGGGCGACGGCGTCGCGCTCGGCGAGGAAGGCCAGCTCGTCCTTGTCCTCGGTGCCGATGACGTCGATGCGCAGCGCGGCGACCCCGGCCACCCGGGCCAGCAGCGGCCGGGTGACGTCGATGGCCTGGACGCGGTCGAGGCGGATGTGGGCGGTGCGCCGGAAGAGCAGGCCGGTGCGGATGCGCAGCTCGGTGTCGGTGACGGCGTAGTGGGTGAACCACCAGCTGAGGAAGCCGTACGTGCCGAAGACGAGGACCAGCCCGGCCAGGACCGCCAGGCGCAGCCACACGGGCAGGGCCAGCGCCCACTCCTGGGCCCGTTCGCCCTGCTGGGCGACGAGGCCGGCGGTGGCGCCGACCGGCACCCAGGCCCGCCGCAGCGGGGTCAGGACGTGCAGCCGCCGTTCGGTGCCCGGCGGGGGCGGGGTGGGGCCGGTCACAGGCCGGCCGATCGGGCCTCACCGAGCTCCGCCAGCCGGTCCCGGAGGCGCTGCGCCTCGTCCGGGGCCAGGCCCGGGATCTTGGCGTCGGTGGCCGCGGCGGCCGTGTGCAGCTGGACGGAGGCCAGCCCGAAGCGGCGCTCCAGCGGGCCCGAGGTCACCTCGACCAGCTGCATCCGTCCGTACGGGACGACCGTCTCCTCCCGCCAGAGCACCCCCCGGCTGATCAGCAGGTCGTCGGCGCGTTCGGCGTAGCGCCAGGAGCGCCAGTTCCGCCCGAGCAGCACCCAGCCCCAGACCAGCGGCAGCAGCCATATCGCGCCGAAGGCCGCCCATCCCGCTCCGGCGAACAGCCCCAGCGGGAGGGCGGTCGCCGACGCGAGCACGGCCGTCCACACCACCAGCAGCAGCCTCCGGAGGGACAGGAGCCCACCCGGCAGTGCGGCCCATGCGGGCCGGTCCGTCTCACCCGTCGTCCCCGTTTCCATGGCCCCAGCGTAGGGCTGCGACAATGCGCCCATGACGGAGACCACGGTCGGCATCGGCGGCGCGGCGGAGAGCACCGACATGGTGCTCAACATCGGGCCTCAGCACCCTTCCACCCACGGCGTGCTGCGGCTGCGGCTCGTCCTGGACGGCGAGCGCATCGCCAGTGCGGAGCCCGTGGTCGGCTACATGCACCGTGGCGCGGAGAAGCTGTTCGAGGCCCGTGACTACCGCCAGATCGTCATGCTCGCCAACCGCCACGACTGGCTGTCCGCGTTCTCCAACGAACTCGGCGTGGTCATGGCCGTCGAGCGGATGCTGGGCATGGAGGTCCCCGAGCGGGCGGTGTGGATGCGCACGCTCCTCGCCGAGCTGAACCGGGTCCTGAACCATCTGATGTTCCTCGGGTCCTACCCCCTGGAGCTGGGCGGCATCACCCCGATCTTCCATGCGTTCCGGGAGCGCGAGGAGCTCCAGGCCGTCATGGAGGAGATCTCCGGCGGCCGCATGCACTACATGTTCAACCGGGTCGGCGGCCTGAAGGAGGACCTGCCGGCCGGCTGGCTCGGCCGGGCCCGGGCGGCGATCGCCGACGTCCGCACCCGGATGGACGTCTACGACAAGCTGGTCCACGGCAACGAGATCTTCCGCGGCCGCACCCGCGGCATCGGCGTCCTGTCGGCGGAGGCGGTGCACGCGTACGGGGTCTCCGGCCCGATCGCGCGCGCCTCCGGCGTGGACTTCGACCTGCGCCGCGACGAGCCGTACCTGGCGTACGGGGAGCTCCAGGACGTCCTGAAGGTGGTCACCCGGACCGAGGGCGACTGCCTGGCCCGCTTCGAGGTGCTCCTCGACCAGACCCACAACGCCCTGGACCTGGCGGTGGCCTGCCTGGACCGGATGGCGCAGCTGCCGCCGGGGCCGGTCAACCAGCGGCTGCCGAAGGTGCTGAAGGCACCCGAGGGCAGCACGTACGCCTGGACGGAGAACCCGCTCGGCATCAACGGCTACTACCTCGTCTCCAAGGGCGAGAAGACCCCGTACCGGCTGAAGCTGCGCAGCGCCTCCTTCAACAACATCCAGGCCCTGGCGGTGCTGCTGCCGGGCCAGCTGGTCGCGGACATGGTGTCGATCCTGGGCTCGCTGTTCTTCGTGGTCGGCGACATCGACAAGTAGGCCGGCGGCCCGGACCTGACGGTCGGCGGCCGATCGCCGCCGGGCCGGGGCACGGGCGCCCTACCGTCGCCCGTATGACCACAGTCACCCGAGACGACCTCACCGGCTACCTCCGCAGGATCGGCGTCGCCGATCCCGGCTCCCCCTCCGTGGAGGGGCTGTACGCCCTCGCGCGCGCCCACGTCGAGCGCGTGCCGTTCGAGAACCTCGACATCCAGCTGGGCCGGCCGCCGGGCATCGACCCGGCGTTGTCCGTGCGCCGGATCGCCGCCGGGCACGGCGGGTACTGCTTCCACCTCAACGGGGCCTTCGCCGCGCTGCTGGAGGGGCTCGGGTACGACGTGACCCGCCACCTCGGCGGCATGCACGCCGACCCGGAGGCCCGGGACGCGGGCGGCGACCACCTCGCCCTGACCGTACGGGTCGGGGGGCGGGAGCACTTCGTGGACGTCGGCATGGGCGACGGCCCGCTCGAGCCGCTGCCGCTGCGCGCGGGCGCGTACGAGCAGGGCTTCGCATACCGGCTGGAGCCGCTGGCCGTGACCTGGGACGAGGGCGCGAGCGAGGGCGACGGCTGGAGCCTGCGCCGGGACGGGGTGCCGACGCCGCGCATGAACTTCCGCTCGGCGCCCGCCTCCATGGCCGGTTTCGAGCCCGCGCACCGGTGGCTGTCCACCGCCGAGGAGTCTCCGTTCCGGCAGTCTTTCGTGATGCTCCGGCGCAGCGGGCGGGGCATCGACAGGCTGCACGGCCGGATGCTGATCCACACCGCGGTGGACGGTGCGCGCACCGTCCGGGAGCTCACCGGCGCCGACGAGTTCTACGGGGCCGTCGAGGAGGTCTTCGGCCGGGCCCTGGACGACGTCACCCCGGAGGACCGCGCCGCCCTGTGGGACCGGGTGACCCGGGCGCACGAGGCGTGGCGGGCGGGCCAGGCCGCGCCCGCGGCCGCGGCCGCCGGCTGAGGCGACGGGCCGGCGGCTGAGGCGACGGGCCGGCGGGGTGGATGCCGGTGGGGCAGGGCAGACTTGGGGCATGTCCGCTTCCCCCCGACGGGCCTGCCCCGCCTGCGGCCGCGACTGCGCGGTGACGGCCGGCCGGATCGCCCGCCACGACCCTCCGGCGGGGCGCCGGGCCGGCCTGGTCTCCTGCCCCGGCTCCCGGGCGCGCGTGGTGCTGGGCGCCTGCGCCCCGACCCTGGACGGCTTCGCCCTGGGCCCGCACCCGGGCCAGCTCCCGCTGTTCTGAGCGCCCGGGTCTAGGCCCCTGCCGCCACCGCCTTCGGCGCGCCCAGCAGGCCGAGCAGGCGGGCGGTGCCGTCGGCGCCGAAGCCCGCCTCGACCCCGCGCCGGTACAGCTCGGCGTGGGCGGCGAGGATCCCGGTGTCCACGCCGGAGGCGGCGGCCGTGTGCAGGACGTGCTCCAGGCTCGCCGCGCACATCGCGAGGCGGGCGTGGGTGCCGTCGTGGTCGTCCGCGTCGGCGAGCGGCGCGGAGCCCTCGTAGAAGCCGCGCATGCTGTCGGCCGTGTAGCCGGCGTAGGGGAGGATGTCGGCGGCCGTCAGGCCGTTGGCGCGGGCGACGGCCACGGCCTGGTACCAGCCCGTGTACGCGGTCCAGAACATGATCATGTTGAGCTGGTAGTACAGCTGCGCGTGGCCGGGGTCGGCGCCGCGGTAGTCGGTGGCGGCGAGGACGTCGAGAGCGGCGCGGTGCTCCGCGTAGACCTCCTCGGGGCCGCTGATGAAGATCGAGGCGCCCTCCTGGCCGATGCCGGCCGGCGGGACGTTGACCCCGCCGGTGAGGTAGGAGGCCCCGCGCTCCCGGGCCCACTCTGCGGCGGCCCGCGCCTTCTGCGGGACGTCGGAGGACAGGTTGGCCAGCACCCGGCCGTCGAGGTCGGCGTCGTCGAGCGCGGTGTACACGGCGTCCACGTCGATGAGGCTGACGATGCTCAGCGGGGCGGCCGCGACGGCCTCGGCGGCGGTGGCGGCCCGCCGTGCGCCACGGGCCAGCAGGGCGGAGTCCTTGCCGGGGCTGCGGTTCCAGGCGGTGACGGCGTAGCCGGCGTCGAGGTAGGCGGAGGCCATGGCCTGGCCCATGGGGCCGAGGCCGATGATCGAAACCTGGTTCATGACGGAGTTCTCCCCACGCAGTAGGACTAGAACGAACGCTCTATCCAGCGCTCGGGACGAACGTAGCACGGGACTAGAACGAGCGCTCTATCCAATTCCGGGGGTAGACTCCCCCGCATGGCAGCGACAGCGGCGGGCACGACGAAGCGGCAGCAGCACAAGCAGCAGGCGGAGGCGGGGACGCGCGACCGCCTGGTCCGCACCGCCTCCCGCCTGATGCAGCACGGCGGTTACGAGAGCACCCCCGTCAAGCAGCTCGTCCGCGAGGCGGAAGCCACGCTGGGCTCGCTCTACCACTTCTTCCCGGGCGGCAAGCAGGAGCTCGCGGTCGCCGCGATCGGCTACGGCGACGGGGAGTTCGCGCAGATGCTGCGCGCGGCGCTGGACTGCGACCCGGACGCGGCGCGGGCGCTCGAGGCGACGGCCGGGGTGCTGGCGGACGCCCTCGCGGCATCGGACTGGCGCGACGGCTGTCCGGTCACGGCCACCGCCCTGGAGTCGGTCGGGCGGCTGCCCGAACTCCAGGAGGCGTGCGCGGCTTCCTTCGGGCGCTGGCAGGAACTGGTGGCGGCGAAGCTGCGGGCCTCCGGCATCCCGGAAGAGGACTCCCGCGACCTGGCGGTCACGGTGATCGCCACCCTGGAGGGCGCGGAAATGACCTCCCAGGTCACCCGCTCCCGCACCCCCCTCCTCCTGGCGGGCCGCCACCTCGCCCGCCTGGTGGAGTCGTACACGAACGGCCCCGCCGGCGTCTGAGAGCGCCGGGGGTCCGGGGGCGGAGCCCCGGAGAGCGGGTGGGGGGCGGGGCGGGGAGACTGCTCCGCGCGGCGGTATCCCGCAGGGGGCCCGGCTAGGAGATGGCGGTCCTCAGCCGGACCACGTCGATCGGCTCGGTCTCGTCGTGGGCCGTCAGGTCGATCACCTGGCCGGCCGCCTCCTGCTGCTCCGGCGTCACCGGCTTGAACTCCGGTCCGGCCCCGGCGTCCGCGGACTCCGCCTTGTGCGCGGCCAGCGCCTCCGCGCCGACCACGTCCGCCAGGTCCTCGTTCTGCACGGACTCGATCGCGGCCCGCGCCTGCGCGGTGTTCTTCGTGCCGAAGAAGTCGAAGCCCCCCTCGACCCGCGAGGCCGTACGCCGCTGGGCCGCGTACGGGGCCACCGGCGCGGCCGGGCGCCGCGCCGGCACAGGGGCGGCGGCCGCGGGGGCCTCGGTACGGGCGTGCGCGGAACCGCCCGCCGGGGCCAGCGCCTTCGGGGCCGCGGCGGCGGCCTCGGCGGCCGCCCGGGCCTCGGACTTGCGCAGCAGCGCGGTCATCGCCGCGTTGGCGCGGGCGTAGCCCACCGCGGTCGGCGCCCCGCTGCCGGTCCGCTCCTGCGACACCGCCGGGAGCTCCTTCGGGGTCCCCGCGTTCTCCAGCGCCAGCAGCCGCCGCTTCTCCAGCGCGCTGGCCCGCTCGGTCTCGGCGGTGGCGTACCGGCGCAGCAGCGCCGCGTGCTCCCCGCGCAGGCCCGCGAGTTCGACCCGCTTGGCCCGCAGCTTCGCGTCCAGCTTGGCGCGCAGCACGCGCGCTTCCTCCAGGTCGGACTCGAGCTCGGCTATCCGCTCGTCCGTCTTCCACTCGTCCTTGACCCGCTCGCGGGCCAGCTCCGCGACCCGGCGGCCGGCCGCCCGGTCCCAGGAGCGCATCAGGACGGCGCCGCCGGCGCCCGCGGCCGCCGTGAGGGCCACGAGCAGGCGCAGCGCGAGGGGTTCCGCGAGGAGCCAGGCCGCGCCGGCGCTGGCGACGGAAACCCCGCCGACGGCCGTCGGCGTGAGAAGTCGGTGCAGGGGCTCGGGATTGCGGTGACGTCCACGGGGCATGGCCTGAAATTTACAGGGCGTGGGCCTCGTGTGGGGTACCCGCCCGGCAATCTCTGCCGGACGGTTACCGCACAATTCGCCATCGATCCCGTAACTGCTACTTCGTCAGGAGCCCCTTGGACTCCAGATAGGCCTTCGCGACGTCCGCCGGCTTCGCCCGCTCGGCGTCCACCTTGCGGTTCAGTTCGACGAGGTCGGCGGTGGTGAGCACCTTGGTGAGGTCGGCCAGGGCCATCGCGACCTCCGGGGAGCCGGCGCGCTTGACGTTGACCACCGGCAGGACGTTGTCGGCGTTCTGGAGCTTCTTGTCGTCCTCCAGCAGGACCAGACCGTAGCCGTCCAGCGTGGCGTCGGTGGTCGTGGTCAGCACGAGCTGGTCGGCCCCGTCCTTGACCGCCTGCTTGGCCTGCGGGGTGCCGACACCCTTGGGGTCGATACCGGAAACCTGGATTCCGTACGTCTTCTCCAACCCGGGTGCGCAGAAGGGGCGTACGGAGCATTCGTCCCCGGCGGCGATCTTCACCTTCAGCCCCGACTTGCCGAGATCGGAAAGCGTCTTGAGATTGTTCTTCTGGGCGAATTCCCTGCTCACGGCGAAGGCGTTCTGATCGACGGCCTCGCCGGCCTCCAGGGGCTTGATGCCGAGCGGGCCCGCGAGCTTGTCCAGCGCCGCCACGGTGGCCTTCGCGTCGCTGGAGGCCACCGGCTTGTCCTTGGGCGCGTCCTTGCCGTTGACCTTGGCGTTCAGGAACTCGGCGAGCGTGGCCGCGTACTCCGGGACCACGTCGATCTCCCCCTTCTCCAGGGAGGGTTCGTACAGCTCGCGGTTGCTGACCGTGGTGATGGAGGTGCTGAAGCCGGCCCGCCTGAGCAGCTGCCCGTAGAGCTCGGCCAGGACGTTTGACTCGGTGAACCCGGCCGCGCCGATCACCAGCTTCCCCTTGCCGCCCCCGGCGGCCGACGCGGGGGCGGAGGAACCGCCGTCCTTGCTCTTCTCCAGGCTGTCGCCCCCGCACGCGGTGAGCGAAACGGTCAGGGCCACCGCGCCCAGGGTCGCGCCGAGGATGCGCGTGGACTTGCTCATCATGCTCCTTGGAGATCAGGGGGAAGCTACGGAAGAAGGGGCGGGAGCTCAGCGCGGCGCCGGGCGGCCGCGCCGCAGCAGCAGCCGGTCCGCCGCCACCAGAAGGCCCTCCACCAGCAGGGCCAGCAGCGCGACCAGCAGGGCGCCCGCCACCACCTGCGGGGTGTCGTACGTGTTGAAGCCGGCGGTGATGATCCGGCCCAGGCCGCCCTGGCCGACCATCGCGGCGATCGTGGCGGTGGCGATGACCTGCACGGCGCCCGAGCGCAGCCCGGTCATCACCAGCCCCCGGGCCAGCGGCAGTTCCACCCGCCAGAACAGCTGCCGGCCGGACATGCCCATGCCCCGGGCCGCCTCGACCACCGAGCGGTCCACCTCGCGCATGCCCACGTACGCGTTGGTCAGCAGCGGCGGCACGGCGAACAGCACCAGGGCGACGACGGTCGGCAGGTAGCCGGCGCTGCGCAGCGGCGAGACCATGAACAGGGCCAGCACGGCGAACACGGGCACGGCCCGTCCCGCGTTGGAGAGGTTCACGGCGAGCGCCCCGCCCCGGCCGACGTGCCCGAGCCACAGTCCCACGGGCAGGGCCACGGCGCAGGCGACGCCCAGGGCGATCCCGCTGACCAGGAGGTGTTCGGCGAGCCGGTGCCAGACACCGTTCTCCCCCGACCAGTTGGCGCCGTCGCCCAGCCAGTCGAAGGTCCTGCCCAGGACTCCTCCCACGGCTCAGACCCCCTTCGCCCGGGCCGGGCGGCCGGCGCGGGTCCAGGGCGTGAGCAGCCGCTGGAGCCCGAGCAGCAGGAGGTCGGCGACCAGGGCGAGCAGGACGCACAGCACGGAGGCGGTGAGCACCTGCGCCTTGAAGGAGCTGTTCACGCCGGGGGCGATCAGGTTGCCCAGGCCGCCCTTGCCGACGATGGAGCCGACGGTGGTCAGCGCCACGGTGGAGACGGTCGCGATCCGCACCCCGGCGAGCAGCGCGGGCAGCGCCAGGGGGAGTTCGACCTGCCACAGCAGCCGGAGGGGGCCGTAGCCCATGCCGCGCGCGGCCTCCCGCACCTCCTCGGGGACGGCTTCCAGGCCGGCCAGGAGGTTGCGGACCAGGATGGTCAGCGAGTACAGGACCAGGCCGGTCACCACGAGCGCCGCCGAGAGCCCGAAGAAGGGCAGCAGCAGGGAGAACATGGCGAGGGAGGGGATCGTGTAGAGCAGGGTGGTCAGGCCGAGGACGGGGGCCGCCCAGCGGCGGCCGCGGCGGGCCAGCAGCGCCAGCGGGACGGCCACGGCGACACCGATGAGCACCGAAACCGCCGTGATCCAGACGTGTTCGAGGGTGGCGTCGGCGAGTTCCGGGGCGCGGGAGGTGACGTAGTCCCAGCAGATCCAGTCGTTCGCCACCACGCAGTTCCGTGCCGCCACACCGCTCACCCCCTTCCCTGCTCGCACACGCGTACCCGAAGACCCGGCCAGTGTGACCATAACCCCCAGCACCCGCTCTGGCCGGAATCATTCGCACACGTGCAACACTCCCCTCACAAAGCCTTCGCCCATGCGTGCGCACCGGTGGGGGAGGATGGCGGGGTGATCCGATTCGAGCATGTGACCAAGCGGTACCCCGACGGGACGACGGCCGTGGAGGACCTGTCGTTCGAGGTCGCGGAGGGCGAGCTGGTCACCCTGGTGGGCCCGTCGGGCTGCGGCAAGACGACCACGATGAAGATGGTCAACCGGCTCATCGAGCCCACCTCGGGCCGGATCCTGCTGAACGGCGAGGACATCTCCGCCGCCGACCCGGTCGAGCTGCGGCGCCGCATCGGGTACGTCATCCAGCAGGTCGGGCTCTTCCCGCACAAGACGGTGCTGGAGAACACGGCGACCGTGCCGCAGCTGACCGGCACCCCGAAGGCCAAGGCCCGCGCCCGGGCGGCCGAGCTCCTCGAACTCGTCGGACTGGATCCGGCCGTCTTCGGCGGCCGCTACCCCGAGCAGCTCTCGGGCGGGCAGCGCCAGCGCGTCGGGGTCGCCCGGGCCCTCGCGGCGGACCCGCCGGTGCTGCTGATGGACGAGCCGTTCGGCGCGGTGGACCCGGTGGTGCGCGAGCGGCTCCAGAACGAGTTCCTCGCCCTGCAGAACACCGTCCGCAAGACGATCCTGCTGGTCACCCACGACCTGGAGGAGGCCGTCCGGCTCGGCGACCGGATCGCGGTCTACGGGGAGGGCACCATCGAGCAGTTCGCCCGCCCGGCGGCCGTCCTCGGCGCGCCGGCGACCGACTACGTGGCCTCCTTCGTCGGCGCCGACCGGGGCCTCAAGCGGCTCGCGGTCACCCCCGTCGGGGAGGCCGACCTCACGGCGGCGCGGGACGGCGAGGCGCCGGCCGCGTCCGTGGCACTGGGGGCCTCGTTGCGGGAGGCCCTGGCGGCCCTGCTCCAGGAGGACGCGGGCCGCATCGGGGTCACGGACCCGCAGTCCGGGGCACTGGTCGGCGTACTGACCCCGGAAGGCGTCCACCGGGCGCTGCGCCGGGCCGAGCCGCCCGCCGCATGACGGCATGACGAAGGGCCCGACGGACGTCGGGCCCCGGTGGTGCGCGGGCGGGAACCGCCCGGTACTGCTTCCCGGCCTCAGGCCTGCATGCGGCTGCTCATCCACACCAGCATCGGCGGGATCTCGCGGCGCCAGGTGTTGAAGTTGTGGCCGCCGCTGTCGAGGATGATCGAGGAGACCCGGTCCGGACCCTTGACCAGCTTGATGAACTTCTTGGTGTCGTGCAGGTTGTCCTCGCCCTTCTCGCTCGTGGTCACGAGGAAGGAGGTGCCGGTGGGCTTCTTGTTCTCCACGCTCCACAGCACGTCCGCGGCCTTCTTCAGCTTCTCGTCGCCGCGGAAGAGGTCACCGGTCGTCGGGTCGTCCGCCGCCTTGTAGTACGCGGACAGGCCCGCGGCGGCGCCGAAGACCTGCGGGTGGTGCGCGGCGATCTTCAGGGCGCAGTAGCCGCCCGTGGAGTTGCCGATGAAGCCCATGTTCTGCGGCTTCTTGCCGACCCGGAAGGTACCCTGGATGGCCTGCGGCAGGTCCTGCGCGAAGAAGGTCTCCGTCTGCGGGCCGCCCGGTATGTCCACGCACTCGGTGTCACGCGGCGGCGCGATGGTCGGGCGCAGCATCACCAGGATCATCGGCTTCATCTTGCCCTGCTTGGCCTGCTTGAAGGCCGTCATGGGGTAGTTCAGCCCTTTGATCAGGTTTTCGGCCGTACCGGGGTAACCCGTCAGAACGATGGAGGCGGGAAAGTTCTTGTCCTTGTGCTGCGGCTGGAAGTACTCCGGCGGCAGCCAGACGTAGCCGGGACTCGTTATCTTCGACTTCTGCCCGGTGATGGCGACCTTCAGGATCTGACCACCGACCTGGGGCTGGCCGCCCCCGGGGACGTCCAGCTTCTGCTTGTCGAGGACCTTGATGTCCTTGCTGCTCATCGAGTGGTCGACGACCTTGCCGATGGCCGTCTGCTGGCCGAACAGGTCGGCCCAGGAACCGTAGAAGAGGAACGACTTGTTGGCGGCGAGACCGACGGCCGAGAACAGCGCCAGCTGGGTCGCGAGCAGGAGGCCGATCCGGCCGAGGACCGACCGCCAGGTGCGGCCCGAGAGCTTCGGCCAGAGCCAGACCGTCACCGCGAACAGCGCTACACCGGCGATGATGGCCAGGACCAGAACGGCATTACTGGTGAGACCCATGAGCAGTCAGTCGACTTTCTGATGGCAGGACTGGATTTTTCCGACGGAAGAGTGAACCCGCTCCTCCTCGATGTCGTCCTAGTGGACGCACCACACCCCGGAGGCTGTCGCGGCCTTCGGCCACATGATCTCTCGCGGAGCAACGGGAAGCGATGTCTAGCAGGATAGATGGCGATAAGTCGGGACAGGTTCCGAGTAAGGTCCGGCGAATCTTCCGCGGACCCAGGCCGGAGTCGGTGCCCGGCCTCGTAGGTACGGCCGTCATGATCGTCGGCCTTCTGGACATCGCGGCGGGCGTCTTCCCGCGATTCCGCCACAGCCGGTTCCACGCGGTCACCGAGGTGCTGCCCGGCTCCCTGGGCCCCTTCGCCGCGGCCCTCTCCATCAGCGCGGGCGTCCTGATCCTGCTGCTCGCGCACGGACTCAAGCGGAACAAGCGGCGCGCCTGGCGCGCCGCCGTCATCCTGCTGCCGGCCGGTGCCGTCGCGCAGTTCGCCTACCGCCACTCGTTCGTCAGCGTGGTCATCTCGGCGGTGCTGCTCGCACTCCTCGTACGCCACCAGGGTGAATTCAAGGCCCTGCCGGACCCGCGCAGCCGCTGGAAGGCACTCGCGAACTTCGTGCTGATGAGCGCCGGTTCCATCGGCCTGGGCCTGGTCATCGTCAACGTCCACCCGAACAAGGTCGTCGGCCACCCCAGCCTCTACGAGCAGATCACCCACGTGGTCTACGGCCTCTTCGGCTTCGAAGGCCCGGTCGACTACGCGGGACGGGTGAGCTGGACCGTCGGCTACTCCCTCGGCGCCCTCGGCATGCTGACCGCCGTCACCACGATCTACCTCGCCTTCCGCCCCGAGCACCCGGCCGCGCAGCTCACCGCGGACGACGAGGCCAAACTGCGCGAGCTCCTGGCCAAGCACGGCGGCCGCGACTCCCTCGGCCACTTCGCGCTGCGCCGCGACAAGGCCGTCGTCTTCTCCCCCAGCGGCAAGGCCGCCGTCACCTACCGCGTCGTCTCCGGCGTGATGCTCGCCTCCGGCGACCCCGTCGGCGACGTCGAGGCCTGGCCCGGCGCCATCGAGCGGTTCATGGAGGAGGCCAAGGCCCACTCCTGGACCCCGGCCGTCGTGGGCTGCAGCGAGACCGGCGGCGAGGTCTGGACCCGCGAGACGGGCCTGGACGCCCTGGAGCTCGGCGACGAAGCCATCGTCGACGTCAAAGACTTCTCCCTCGCCGGACGCCCCATGCGCAACGTCCGCCAGATGGTGAAGCGCATCGAGCGCAACGGCTACACCACCAAGGTCCGCCGGGTCAGCGAGCTCAACGAGTTCGAGCTGTCCCAGGTGCGCGGCGCCGCCGAGGCCTGGCGCGGCACGGACACCGAGCGCGGCTTCTCCATGGCCCTGGGCCGGATCGGCGACCCGGACGACGGCGACTGCATCATCGCCACCGCGCACCGCGTGGAGGAGGGCGACAGCAGCCCCTTCGGCGACCTCAAGGCCATCCAGCACTTCGTGCCGTGGGGCAAGGACGGCATGTCGCTGGAGATGATGCGCCGTGACCGCGGCGCCGACCCGGGCATGAACGAGCTGCTGATCGTCGCCGCCCTCCAGCAGGCCCCCGAACTGAAGATCGAGAAGGTCTCGCTGAACTTCGCGATGTTCCGCGCGGCCCTGGCCCGCGGCGAGAAGATCGGCGCCGGCCCGGTCCTGCGCGCCTGGCGCAGCCTGCTCGTCTTCCTCTCGCGCTGGTTCCAGATCGAGTCGCTGTACAAGTTCAACGAGAAGTTCCGCCCCCGCTGGGAGCCGCGTTTCATGGTCTACCGGCACCACCGCGACCTGCCGCGCATCGGCTTCGCCGTGATGCAGGCCGAGGGCTTCGTCACCCTGGCCATCCCCCGCCTCTTCGAGAGCCGCCGCCGCCCGAAGAAGCCCCGCCCCTGCGCCCATGCGCACGCCGAGATCCCCGCCCAGCCGGACCGCGAGGTCCAGGCGGCCTGACCGCCGGCAGCCCGAACGCCCCCGCGCCCACCAGGGCCCGGGGGCGTTCCGCCGTCCGGGATCTACCCTGGACCCCATGAACACGAACCGCGGACCCGCCCCCAGGGGCCTGGTGGCCGGGCTCCCCGACTGGGACCGCTGCGCGGTCATGGGCGTCGTCAACGTCACCCCCGACTCCTTCTCCGACGGCGGCCGCTGGTTCGACACCACCGCCGCCGTCAAGCGCGGCCTCGACCTCGTCGCCCAGGGCGCCGACCTCGTGGACGTCGGCGGCGAGTCCACCCGCCCCGGCGCCACCCGCGTCGACGCCGAAGAAGAACTCCGCCGGGTCGTCCCCGTCGTCCGCGGCCTCGCCTCCGAAGGCGTCGCCGTCTCCGTCGACACCATGCGCGCCACCGTCGCCGAACAGGCCGTCGCGGCCGGCGCCCGCCTCGTCAACGACGTCAGCGGCGGCCTCGCCGACCCCCGCATGATCCCCGCCGTCGCCGCCACCGACGTCCCCTTCGTCGTCATGCACTGGCGCGGGTTCAGCGACAACATGAACAGCCTCGCCGTCTACGACGACGTCCTCGGCGAGGTCACCGCCGAGCTCCGCGCCCGCATCGACGCCGTCGTCTCCGGCGGCATCGCCCCCGAGCGGATCGTCGTCGACCCGGGCCTGGGCTTCGCCAAGAACGCCGAACACGACCTGGCCCTCGTCGCCCGCCTCCCCGAGCTGCGCGCCCTCGGCTTCCCCCTCCTCGTCGCCGCCTCGCGCAAGCGCTTCCTCGGCCGCGTCCTGGCCGGCGCCGCCGACGCCGCCCCGCCGCCCGCCCGCGAACGGGACGCCGCCACGGCCGCCGTCTCGGCCATCGCCGCCCACCAGGGTGCGTGGGCCGTACGGGTGCACGAGGTACGGGCGACCGCCGACGCGGTTCGGGTGGCCCGCGCCGTGGAAGGGGCTCTGTGACCCGCCGGGCCGACCGGACCGCGCCGACCGAGCGGACGGAGCGGACCGGCGACCGGACGCACAGGGAAGGGGAACGGTGAGCCTTACCGACATCGAAGCCGTCGAAGAGGTCAACGCGGCCTTCTACGAGGCCATGGAGCGGGGGGACTTCGACGCACTGTCGGCGCTCTGGCTCGAGGACGAGATCTCCTGCGTCCACCCCGGCTGGCCCGTGCTCTCCGGCCGGGGCGAGGTGCTGCGCTCGTACGCGCTGATCATGTCGCACACCGAGTACATCCAGTTCTTCCTCACCGACACCAAGGTGACCCTCATAGGCGACACCGCCCTGGTCACCTGCACCGAGAACATCCTCAGCGGGGGCCCCGCCGAGGAGGCCGGGGAACTCGGTCCGCTCGTCGGCCAGCTGGTGGTCGCCACGAATGTGTTCCGACGCACACCCGAGGGCTGGCGCCTCTGGTCCCACCACGGTTCTCCGGTGCTCACGGACTCCGATGACGAGGAGGAAGAGGCCTCCGACTGACCCCAAGGGCGGGGGCGGACGTCTGTCGCAGGTAAATTCGAAGGTGGACGACGCCGACCGCACTCGGCGTAGGCCCAAGGGCCCGGGGAGTCCCGGGACCGGAAGCACCTACGAAAGCAGGAGTGATTCGCGTGGATCGTGTCGCGCTGCGCGGCCTCAAGGCTCGCGGGCACCACGGCGTCTTCCCCCGGGAACGCGAAGAAGGCCAGACCTTCATCGTCGACCTCGTGCTGCACCTGGACACCCGCCCGGCGGCCGCCGGGGACGACCTGGCCAAGACCGTGCACTACGGGGTCGTGGCCGAGGAGGTCGTCGACGTCGTCCAGGGCGAGCCCGTGGACCTGATCGAGACCCTGGCCGAGCGGATCGCCCAGCAGTGCCTCAAGCACGAAGCCGTGGCCCAGGTGGAGGTCGTCGTCCACAAGCCGGACGCGCCGATCACCGTGCCCTTCGACGACGTGACCATCACGATCACCCGGAGCCGCGTGTGAACAACGGACAGAACGCCCAGAGCGACCCCACGGTCCAGCCCGTCCCCGCGTCCGTCGTCGAGGCGGTCGACGCGGCCGACGTCACCCTCTCCAACCCCAAATGGGCCGTGATCGCGCTCGGCGCGAACCTGGGCAACCGGCTGGAGACCCTCCAGGGCGCCATCGACGCCCTCGGCGACACCCCCGGCCTGCGGGTCAAGGCCGTCTCCCCGGTCTACGAGACCGAGCCCTGGGGCGTCGAGCCGGGCTCGCAGCCCTCGTACCTCAACGCGGTCATCGCCCTGAAGACCACCCTCCCGCCGTCCTCGCTCCTGGAGCGGGCGCACGCCGTCGAGGAGGCCTTCGACCGGGTCCGCGAGGAGCGCTGGGGGCCGCGCACCATCGACGTGGACATCGTCGCCTACGCGGACGTGGTCTCCGACGACCCCGTCCTCACCCTCCCGCACCCGCGGGCGCACCTGCGGGCCTTCGTCCTGGCCCCCTGGAACGACATCGCCCCCGAGGCCCGGCTCCCCGGCCGCGGCCCCGTCGCCGGCCTGCTGGCCGCGATCGGCATGAGCGGGGTCACGCCGCGGAGCGACCTGGAACTCCGTCTCCCGGAATAGCCGTTAGCGTGTTCAGGTAGCCGACACCGCACGGAACAGGGGACGGGCAACGTGAAGCAACTGAGGCCGGCGGTCCTGGCGGGCATCTTCGTGATCGCCGGGGTGCTGTCCTGGGCGGGCGCCCGCCTGTGGAACGCCTACGGCACCCTGCCGGGCGTCCCGCTGGCCGCGCCGATCGTGCTGGCGGTCATCGCGGTGGTGCTGTTCGCCACGGCCCTGTCCCTGCGCGCCCGCCTGAAGGCCCAGCGCGAGCGCCGCCCGGGGGCCAAGGGCGTGGAGCCGCTGATGGCGGCCCGCGCGGTGGTCTTCGGCCAGGCCAGCGCCCTGGTGGCCGCCCTGGTCGCCGGCATGTACGGCGGCGTCGGCGTCTTCCTCCTGACGGACTCCCTGGACGTCCCGGCCCGCCGCGACCAGACCTGGTACGCGGGCGGCTCGGTCCTGGCGGGCGCCGCGGTCGTCGCGGCGGCCCTCTTTTTGGAACACGTCCTGAAACTCCCGGAAGACGAAGACCCCGGCAAGGCCCACGCGACGGCCTGATGCGCCTCGCCCCAGGGCTACCGCGGCCAGGGCGTCCGCACGAGGTGACCGTTCACGAGGAACGTCGGGTGGGGGTCGAGGCGGAAGCGGTAGACCACGGACGGCTTCCTGCTCGGCACCCGCTCCGTGACCGCGTCGACCCCCACCCATGTGGACTCTTCGAGGTCAACCGGATGCGCCTCCGGCCGGAACGTACCCCTCGTCGGCCAGCTGTCGGCGACCACGAGATGTGACGCCGCTCCGTTGGTGCACGGCGTGAAGCGCGCGCCGATGACCTCGGAGAGCTCCACGAGGAACGGCACGTTCGAGCTGACCAGCAACCTCGCCGGCCATCTCTTGATCCGGAACCCGTCCCCGTCCTCGTAGCCGTCCAGGAATCCGTCGAAGGTCTCGCGGTCCCGAAGCACCACCCGCGGAAACCTCTGCCTCATGTGGTGCGCGTCCCCGCCCACGTACTGCCGCATGAGATCGGCAAGGTACGAGGAGACCACACGGACCCGGAACCCCGGGACGTCCCTCCCGAGGTAGCCGGAGGGCCGGGTCACTGCTTCGAGCCGTGCGGGAAGGCCGGTGGCAGCGGTGAGCGAGTGTGCGTACTTCGCCGCGAACGCCCTGTCGTTCACCACCAGGGACACGTAGTTCTTGCCCACCGTGCCGTCGGAACACGTCGCCCCGATCAGGTAGCCGAGCTGGTATCCCGGCACGATGGAAAGCCGTTCCCGACAGAGCTTCCGTGCGTGCGCCCAGGCGACCACCGTGCCAGTGGCATCGCGCGCATGGGTCCAGCCGTCGGGAGTGCTCAGGAGCTGGTCCGGGCCCGCCGCGAAGGTGGCGTGGTCCGTGGTCACATCGACTACGGAGCGGGTCTTGGCCGCCTCCACGGCAGTGACCACCGTCTGGCTCGTGCGGCCGTCGCGCAGCGTCCACAACCGGTGGCCCGGCCGCACGTCGCACGCCCGCAATCGCCCTCCCACGGCATTGACGGTCTGCTTGCTCGGTAACCCCCAAAGCATCGGTCCCCCTCCATCGGTTCGCGGAGGGGGACCGTAGCGGGCAGCACTGACAATCCGGCTAGCGCGCCATGATCAGACTCATGGCCTCGCCCCGCGTCGCGGGGTCGCGGAGCTGACCGCGGACCGCGGAGGTGGTCGTCTTGGCACCGGGCTTGCGTATGCCCCGGACCGACATGCACATGTGCTCGGCCTCGATGACCACGATCGCGCCGCGCGCCTCCAAGATCTCCATCAGGGAGTCGGCGACCTGCGTGGTGAGACGCTCCTGCACCTGCGGGCGGCGCGCGAAGACGTCCACGAGACGGGCCAGCTTGGACAGCCCGGTGATCTTCCCGCTCTCGGCCGGGATGTAGCCGACATGGGCCACGCCGTGGAACGGCAACAGGTGATGTTCGCACAGAGATACGATTTCAATGTCCTTCACGAGGACCAGCTCGTCGTGTCCCAGGTCGAAGACCGTCGTGAGGACGTCCTCGGGCTTCTGCCGCAGGCCGGCCAGGATCTCCCTGTACGCCCGCGCCACGCGCGCCGGGGTCTCCATGAGGCCCTCGCGGTCCGGGTCCTCGCCGACCGCGATCAGGAGCTCGCGGACCGCCGCCTCGGCGCGCTTCTCGTCGAACTCGCCGATCGTGCCCTCGTCACCGGTCAGGGTCACTGGGTCGGTCATCTCATCCTCGTTCCTGTGTGCGCGGGCGGCGTACAAAAGTGCCGCGCCCCCCAGGCTAGAACCTGGGGGGCGCGGCATCCATTCCGGACCTGATCAGACCTCCGGGCGGTCCTCCGGGGAGGGCTCGGGGGACTTCTCCACCGACACGGCGGTCTGGGCCGAGGCCGAGGTGCCGTTGGCGGCGTTCGTCAGCTGGAGCTCCTTGGGAGAGAGCACCGGCGGACGGGTGGAGGGGGTGCGGCGGGCCGAGCCGGTCCACGCCGGGCGGGCCGGGCGCTTGACGATCGTGGAGAAGATCTCGGCGATCTCCTCCTTGCCCAGCGTCTCCTTCTCCAGGAGGGCGAGGACGAGGTTGTCCAGGACGTCCCGGTTCTCGACCAGGATCTCCCAGGCCTCGTTGTGCGCGGTCTCGATGAGCTTCTTGACCTCTTCGTCGACCAGCGCCGCGACCTCTTCCGAGTAGTCCCGCGGGTGCGACATCTCGCGGCCCAGGAACGGCTCGGTGTTGTCGCCGCCGAACTTGATCGCGCCGAGGCGCTCGGTCATGCCGTACTGGGTGACCATCGCGCGGGCCGTCGCCGTGGCCTTCTCGATGTCGTTCGCGGCGCCCGTGGTCGGGTCGTGGAAGACCAGTTCCTCGGCCGCGCGGCCGCCCAGCATGTACGCGAGCTGGTCGAGCATCTCGTTGCGGGTGGTCGAGTACTTGTCCTCGTCGGGCAGGACCATGGTGTAGCCCAGGGCCCGGCCGCGGGACAGGATCGTGATCTTGTGCACCGGGTCGGAGTTCGGGGAGGCCGCCGCGACCAGGGCGTGTCCGCCCTCGTGGTACGCGGTGATCTTCTTCTCCTTGTCGGACATGATCCGGGTCCGCTTCTGCGGGCCCGCCACGACGCGGTCGATCGCCTCGTCCAGCATGTGGTTGTCGATCAGCTTCCGGTCCGAGCGGGCCGTCAGGAGCGCGGCCTCGTTCAGGACGTTGGACAGATCGGCACCCGTGAAGCCGGGGGTGCGGCGGGCGACGGCCGAGAGGTCGACGTCCGGTGCGACCGGCTTGCCCTTCTGGTGGACCTTGAGGATCTCCAGACGGCCCTGCATGTCCGGGCGGTCGACCGCGATCTGCCGGTCGAAGCGGCCCGGGCGCAGCAGCGCCGGGTCGAGGATGTCGGGGCGGTTCGTGGCGGCGATCAGGATGACGCCGCCCTTCACGTCGAAGCCGTCCATCTCGACGAGCAGCTGGTTGAGGGTCTGCTCGCGCTCGTCGTGGCCGCCGCCGAGGCCCGCGCCGCGGTGCCGGCCGACGGCGTCGATCTCGTCGACGAAGACGATGGCCGGGGCGTTCGCCTTGGCCTGCTCGAACAGGTCGCGCACGCGCGAGGCGCCGACGCCGACGAACATCTCGACGAAGTCGGAACCGGAGATCGAGTAGAACGGCACGCCGGCCTCGCCCGCGACGGCACGCGCGAGCAGGGTCTTGCCGGTTCCGGGCGGGCCGTAGAGCAGCACGCCCTTGGGGATCTTGGCGCCGACGGCCTGGAACTTCGCCGGCTCCTGCAGGAACTCCTTGATCTCGTGGAGTTCCTCGACGGCCTCGTCCGCGCCCGCGACGTCGGCGAACGTCGTCTTCGGGGTGTCCTTGGTGATGAGCTTCGCCTTGGACTTGCCGAAGTTCATGACCCGGGAGCCGCCGCCCTGCATCTGGTTCATCAGGAACAGGAAGACGACGACGATGAGGACGAAGGGCAGGAGCGAGAGCAGCACGCTCAGGAACGGGCTGGTCTTGTCCGGCGTGACGGAGTAGCCGTCCGGGATCTGACCGGCTTCGTACTTGGTCTGGAGGTTCTGGGCGAGCTGGACGCCCTGGTCCCCGATGTAGTTGGCCTGGAACTTGGTGCCGCTGTTGTTGTCGAGCTTCTGGCCCTTCTTCAGCTCGATCTTGATCATCTGGCTGTCGCCGGTGGTCAGCTTGGCGCTGTCGACCTGGCCACTGTTGATCGCCTTGATGACCTCGCTGGTCTCCACCGACTTGTAGCCGCCGCCGGAGCCGACGACGTTCATCAACACGACCACGGCGAGGACGGCCAGCACGATCCACATGACCGGCCCACGGAAGTATCGCTTCACGTCCATCCATACGGGGTGCCGGGCACCCCGTCCCTCCTGCCCGTAGGTAAATGCTGCTGTGAGTAAAGACTGTTCTTCGGAATGTACCCCTGTATTGTCACCCGCCGCCCCGTGGGACGGCCGACAGGTCCGCCTTCTCCTCCAACGGCGGGAATCGCCCCCGGGTTCCCCCCGGGGGCGATTGCGGTGACGAAGGGGGTTCAGCCGCCGTAGACGTGCGGGGCGAGCGTCCCGACGAACGGCAGGTTGCGGTACTTCTCCGCGTAGTCGAGGCCGTAGCCGACGACGAACTCGTTGGGGATGTCGAAGCCGACCCACTCGACGTCGATAGCGACCTTGGCGGCCTCGGGCTTGCGCAGCAGCGTGACGACCTTGAGGGAGGCCGGCTGGCGGGAGCCCAGGTTCGACAGCAGCCAGGACAGGGTCAGGCCGGAGTCGATGATGTCCTCGACGATCAGGACGTGCTTGTCCTTGATGTCGGTGTCCAGGTCCTTGAGGATCCGCACCACGCCCGAGGACTGGGTTCCGGCGCCGTACGAGGACACCGCCATCCAGTCCATGGTGAGCGGGGTGGACAAGGCGCGCGCCAGGTCCGCCATCACCATCACGGCGCCCTTGAGCACACCGACGATGAGCAGGTCCTTGCCCGCGTACTCCGCGTCGATCTTCGCGGCCAGCTCGGCCAGCTTCGCGTCGATCTCTTCCTTGGTGATGAGCACCGACTGGAGGTCGTTGCCCATGTCCTTCTCGTCCACCCGCATCACTTTCGTTGTCGGCCGGGGCTCCGGAGGTCGTCCCCGGAGGACTCAGCCGTGTCTCAGCACCAATCAGCCCTGCCGGATGACAAGTCTGCCACCCTGCCGCTGGGCCTCGACGCGGCCGGGCAGGTTGATGGCCCCCTGACCGCGCCATCCGGTGATGAGCCGGTCGACTTCCTCGATGTGGCGGGCGAAGAGGGAGCCGGCCGGGGAGCCCGCCGCGACCACGGCGCGGCGCAGCACGCGGCGGCGCACGGCGGGCGGCAGGGCGTACAGCTTGGCGCACTCCAGGCGGCCGTCGGCGTCGGTCACGCCGGCCTCGGCGTCGGCCGCCCAGGCGTCGAGGGCGTCGGCGTCGTCGCGGGAGAGCTGGGCGGTGCGGGCGAGCGCTTCCACGACCCCTTTGCCGAGCGCCTTCTCCAGGGCGGGCAGTCCCTCGTGGCGCAGCCGGGAGCGGGTGTAGGCGGGGTCGATGTTGTGCGGGTCGTCCCAGACGGGGAGGGACTGGACCATGCAGGCCTTGCGGGCGGTCTGCCGGTCGATGTGGAGGAAGGGGCGGCGGTAGCGCCTGGTGCGGCCGGGGCCTCCGGAGACTTCGGCCATGCCGGACAGGGAGCGGATGCCGGAGCCGCGGGCGAGGCCCAGCAGGACGGTTTCCGCCTGGTCGTCGCGGGTGTGGCCGAGCAGCACGGCGGCGGCGCCGAGCCGGTCGGCGGCCTCGTCGAGGGCGGCGTAGCGGGCGTCGCGGGCGGCGGCCTCGGGTCCGCCGTCGCGGCCGACGCGCACGGCGACGGACTCCACCGGGTCGAGGCGGAGCGCGGTCATGCGGCTGACGACCTCCGCGGCGCGCAGGTCGGAGCCGGGCTGGAGGCCGTGGTCGATGGTGATTCCGCCGGCCCGGATGCCGAGCTTGGGGGCTTCGAAGGCGAGGGCGGAGGCGAGCGCCATGGAGTCGGCGCCGCCGGAGCAGGCGACGAGGACGAGCGGCGGGGTCGCGGCCGCACGGCCCGTGGGGTCGGTCAGGTCGGTGAGGACGTCGTGGAGTACGCGGCGGACCGCCAGGCGTATCGCCGCGACCGCAGGATGGGGACCCATGTCCGGTGCCCTTCGTGGAGTTCGGATGCTCGGAGGCTTCGGGGTGTAGCTCGCGCGGAGTGGTCACTCAGAGTGCGTCGATGGTGACAGAAGCGAGCCGTTCCCCGAGCATCGCACGCCCTGCAACGGCTCACGGTCCCTCGGAAGGGTGATGCTGCTTCCCCCAGTGGGACATGTTTACGCCTCCCGAGTCACCCCTCTTCGCGCCCCGCGCTCCCCTTGCGGTGCACGCGCGCCACCCAGTCCGAGGGCTTGGCGATCTCCGACTTGGTCGGCAGCGTGTTGGGGGAGGTCCACACGCGGTTGAAGCCGTCCATCCCGACCTCGCCGACGACGGCGCGCACGAACCGCTCGCCGTCGCGGTACTGGCGGAGCTTGGCGTCGAGGCCGAGGAGCTTGCGCAGGGCGGCGTCCAGGCGGCCGGCGCCGGTGGCGCGGCGCTGCTGGAACTTCTCGCGGATCTCGGCGACGGAGGGGACCACGTCGGGGCCGACGCCGTCCATGACGAAGTCGGCGTGGCCTTCCAGCAGGGACATGACGGCGGTGAGCCGGCCGAGCACCTCGCGCTGCAGGGGGCTCTGGACGAGTTCGACGAAGGAGTGGGCCTCGTCGCCGCGCTCGCCGTCGGGGCGGGCTCCCGCGAAGGACTGGACGGCTTCGCGCAGCCGTTCCAGGAGGGCTCCGGGGTCCATCTCGGTGGCGCCGAGGAAGGCCTGGATCTCTGCCTCCAGGTGGGCGCGCAGCCACGGGACGGCGGTGAACTGGGTGCGGTGCGTCTCCTCGTGCAGGCAGACCCAGAGCCGGAAGTCGTGCGGGCTGACCTCCAGCTCGCGCTCCACGTGGACGATGTTGGGGGCGACGAGCAGCAGCCGGCCGCCGGTGGCGGGGTCGCCGGGCAGGTCGGTGGCGGCCGGCGCGAAGGTCTCGTACTGGCCGAGGACGCGGGAGGCCAGGAAGCTGAGCAGCATGCCGAGCTCGACGCCGGTGACCTTGCCGCCGACGGCTCCGAGGACGGCGCCTCCCGGGGCGGTGCCGCGGCGGTCCTGCATCTTGGCCAGGAGCGGGCCGAGCAGTTCGCGGAAGCCCGCGACGTTGGCCCGGACCCAGCCGGCCCGGTCGACGACGAGGACGGGGGTGTCGGGCCGGGGGGCGCCCTCGGGCATCATCCGGGTGAACGCGCGCACGTGCTCCTCGGAGGTCCTCGCGTGCCGGCGGAGTTCCGCCACCACGGCCCGGGCCTCGTCGCGGCTGACCTCCGGACCCGGCCGTACGAGCCGGGTCGCGGTCGCCACCGCGAGGTTCCAGTCGACCATCTCCGCACCACCGATGCTCGTCATGCGTCAACGGTACGTGGACCGGCGCCCCGGCGGATCCCCCCGGCGCCCGTCGTCGGGTGTCGTGGGGCGGGCGGGGCTGCGGTGGCGGGCCCTGGGGTCAGGGGGTGGAGGCGACGGCGGCGGCCAGCTTGTCGAGGCCCTTTTCGGCGGCGGAGCCGTCGGTGGCGTTCGCGGTGAGGAAGGCGAAGGCCAGGAGGCGGCCGGACGGGGCGACGACGGTGCCGGCGAGGGAGTTCACGCCGGTCAGGGTGCCGGTCTTGGCCCGGAGCAGGCCCGCGGCCGGGGAGGTGCCGGCGTTGCGGGTGCGCAGGGTGCCGGTGAAGCCGGCGACGGGCAGTCCGGTGAGGACGGGCCGCAGCTCCGGGTGCTGGGGGTCGGCGGCCTTGGCGAGGAGGCCCGCCAGGAGGCGGGCGCTGACCTTGTCGGCCCGGTTGAGGCCGCTGCCGTCGGCGAAGCGGGTGCCGGTGAGATCGACGCCGAGGGAGCCGAGCCGCTGGGAGACGGCCTGCTCGGCGCCCTCGAAGCTGGCGGGCTTGCCGGTGGCGAGGGCGGTCTGGCGGGCGAGGGCCTCGGCGATGTCGTTGTCGCTGTTGGTCAGCATCCGTTCGACGAGCCCGGCGAGGGGGGTGGAGAGGGTGGTGGCCAGTGGGCGGGCGTCGGCGGCGGGCTTGGCGGGGGCCGCTTCGCCGGTCACCTTGATGCCCCGGTCGCGCAGCAGGGCGGCGAAGGCGCGGGCGGTGTCCTTGGAGGGGTCCTCGCTGCGTTCGACGGGTCCGGCGGTGGAGTCGTCGGGGCGGCCCTCGTCGGCGGTGAGGGCGGTGACGGGCGCGAGGTTGTCGTTGCGGCCGATGGGGTGGCGGACGGGGCCCGAGTAGAGGGTGTCGTCGTAGCCGAGGGTGACGGTGTCGGTGCCGGCGGCCTTGAGCGCCCGGGCGGTGTCGGCGGCGAGGGCGACGAGGCTGCCGCCGGAGCCGGCCGGGCTCTTCTTCTTGGCCGTGAGGGACGGGTCGCCGCCGCCGACGAGGACGATCTGGCCGGCGCCGGGGCCGGGGACCACGGTGGTGCGGATGCGGTGTTCGGGTCCGAGGGCGGCCAGCGCGGCGCCGGCGGTGGCGATCTTGACGGTGGAGGCGGGGGTCATGGGTTCGGCCGCCCCGGATTCGTACAGCACGGCGCCCGTGGCGGCGTCGACCACGGCGGCGCCGCGCACGGTCCCGAGCGCGGGGTCGGCCAGGAGCGGCCCGAGGGCGCCGGCGAGGGCGGAGGAGGACGCGTCGGCGGTGCGCGGGGCGATGCCCTGGAGCACGCCGGGGGCGCTCGGTGCGGCCTGCGGGAGGGGTCCGGCCGCGTGATCTGCGCCACCCGTCGCGCTCCAGGAGGCGGCCCTGTCCCGCTCGGCCTTACGCTGGCCGGAGTCCCAAGGACCGGCGGCGGCCACGGCCACCGCCGACAGGGCGAGGCCGGCGACGGCCGACCCCGCGATGAGCTGCCACGTCTTGACCAATGGCACCTCGGACCAGCCCCTTTCGCGATCACACATATGCGTGAGGGACACTTAACCACTGCGTCTTGCCGCGAGCATGGCACCCCACCCCAGGGATGGGCCGGACGCGCACGCAGTTGAATCAAATGCCGTCTCGAAGCAGTCAAGCTTCGGCACCGGGCCGGAGCTGATCATGGAGGAGCAGGACGTGGAGTTCGACGTCACCATCGAGATCCCCAAGGGTTCGCGGAACAAGTACGAGGTGGACCACGAGACCGGCCGGATCCGTCTGGACCGTCGCCTCTTCACCTCGACCAGCTACCCGACGGACTACGGCTTCGTCGAGAACACCCTCGGCGAGGACGGCGACCCGCTGGACGCGCTGGTCATCCTGGACGAGCCCACCTTCCCGGGCTGCCTGATCAAGTGCCGCGCGATCGGCATGTTCCGCATGACGGACGAGGCGGGCGGCGACGACAAGCTGCTGTGCGTGCCGGCCTCCGACCCGCGCGTCGAGCACCTGCGCGACATCCACCACATCTCGGAGTTCGACCGCCTGGAGATCCAGCACTTCTTCGAGGTCTACAAGGACCTGGAGCCGGGCAAGTCGGTCGAGGGCGCCAACTGGGTGGGCCGCGCCGAGGCCGAGGCCGAGATCGAGGCCTCGTACAAGCGCCTCGAGGCCCAGGGCGGCCACCACTGAGCTCCGCTCGGTGAACGCTGGAGCCTGACAGCGGGCGGCATCCTCCACGGGTGCCGTCCGCTTCCGCGTTTCCGGGTCCTCGCGGCGGCCTGTCTCGCCACGGAGGAAACGATTCCGCATACTGATACCGCCAGGTGATCAAGGGTGGGAGGATGCGTGGCGGAGGCCGAAGGGCCCGGTCCCGAAGACCGGAAGCCGAAGTCCGACGAGGCGCACAGCGCCTTCACCCCGCCGCCCGGGATGGAACCGGAGCTCCCCGACGAGGACCAGGCCACGTCGGAGTTCGCCCTCCCCGAGGGCCTGGCGCCGCCGTCCGCCGGGCCGGAGGGCTCCGGCTTCGGCGCTCCGGCCACCTACAGCGCCCAGCACGCCCCGCCCGCGCACACCCCGGCCCCCCTGCCGTCCTTCCCCGCCTCCTCGCCCTGGCAGGACCGCATGCGCACGATGCTGCGCATGCCGGTGGACGTCCGCCCGGTCCCGGAGGCGGCGCAGCGGCAGAGCGAGTCCGGCCCCGCCGTGGGCCGCGTCCTCGACCTCACCCTGCGCATCGGGGAGCTGCTCCTGGCCGGCGGCGAGGGCGCCGAGGACGTGGAGGCCGCGATGTTCGCCGTGGCCCGCTCCTACGGCCTCGACCGCGCCGAGCCGACCGTCACGTTCACCATGCTGTCGATCACCCACCAGCCCTCCCTGGTCGGCAACCCGGTCTCCGCGAGCCGCACCGTGCGGCGCCGCGGCACCGACTACACCCGGCTCTCCGCCGTCTTCCGGCTGGTCGACGACATCAGCGCGCCCGACGTGGAGATCTCCCTGGAGGAGGCCTACCGCCGCCTGGCCGTGATCCGCCGCAACCGCCACCCCTACCCCACCTGGGTGCTCACCGCCGCCGCCGGGCTGCTCGCGGGGGCCGCGTCCATCCTGGTCGGCGGCGGGGTGACGGTGTTCTTCTGCGCCGCCCTCGGTGCCGTCCTCGGCGACCGGCTGGCCTGGTACTTCGCCGATCGCGGGCTGCCGGAGTTCTACCAGTTCGTGGTGGCGGCGATGCCGCCGGCCGCGATCGGGGTGGCCCTGAAGCTCGCCGAGATCGACGTGCGCGCCTCCGCCGTGATCACCGGCGGGCTGTTCGCCCTGCTGCCCGGACGGGCCCTGGTGGCGGCCGTGCAGGACGGCCTGACCGGCTTCTACATCACCGCGTCCGCCCGGCTGCTGGAAGTGATGTACCTCTTCATCGGGATCATCATCGGCGTCCTCGTGGTGATCTACGTGGGCCTCCAGTTCGGCGCCTCCCCGAACCCGGACGAGGTGCTCCAGATCCCCCACCGGCCGCTGCTGCAGACCCTCGCCTCGATGGTGCTGGTGTTCACGTTCGCGATCCTGCTCCAGCAGGAACGTTCCACGGTGTGGATCGTGACCCTGAACGGCGGGGTCGCCTGGGTCACCTTCGGCGCGCTGCGGGCCGCCGACCTGCCGCCGGTCCCGTCCACGGCGATCGCCGCCGGGCTGGTCGGCCTGTTCGGGCAGCTCTTCTCCCGGTACCGCTACGCGTCCGCGCTCCCGTACGTGACGGCCGCCATCGGCCCGCTGCTGCCGGGCTCGGCGACGTACTTCGGGCTGCTGTCGATCGCCGAGAACCGGCTGGACAAGGGGCTGGGCTCGCTCACCAACGCCGCCGCGATCGCACTCGCGATCGCGATCGGGGTGAACCTGGGCTCCGAGGGCTCGCGGCTGTTCATGCGGATCCCGGGGGCGCGCAGCGCCGCCAAGCGCCGGGCGGCGGCCAAGCGGACCCGCGGCTTCTGAGGCTCCCCCTGGGCCGACGGGTATCCCCCGGACGCGTCCGGACACGCCTGTGCCCCGGAGACGGGGCGTCTCCGGGGCACACAGGACCTCGCAGGGGGGCGCGGCGCGCGGGCGCAGGTCAGCGCTTGGCGTGCCGGCCGCGCTGGCCGGGGGCCGGCGGTGGCTCCTCCATCGGGTAGCCGGGCTGCGCCGGGGCGGCCGCGGCGGCCTTCTTGCCCTTGCGGGCCTTCAGCACCTCGAAGATCACCGGGATCACGGAGATCAGCACGATGACGATGAAGATCGCCTCGATGTTGTTCTTGATGACATCGAAGCGGCCGAGCTGGTAGCCGAGGACGGTGACGCCCGCGCCCCAGGCGATGCCGCCGATGACGTTGTACGTGAGGAAGACCCGGTACTTCATCGCGCCGGCGCCCGCGACCATCGGGGCGAAGGTGCGGATGATGGGCACGAAGCGGGCGAGCACGATGGCCTTGGGGCCGTGCTTCGCCATGAAGTCGTGCGCCGCGTCCAGGTTCTCCCGCTTGAACACCTTGCTGTTCGGGCGGTTGAACAGCTTCGGGCCGAAGAACTTGCCGATCAGGTAGCCCACCTGGTCACCGATGATCGCGGAGGCCGCGATCATCGTGCACACGAGCCACAGCGGCTCCTTGATGCTGCCGCTGGCCGTGAAGAGGCCCGCCGTGAACAGCAGGGAGTCACCAGGCAGGAAGGCGAAGAGGCCCGATTCCGCGAAGACGACGATCAG
This sequence comes from Streptomyces sp. 3211.6, assembly GCF_003634815.1. Taxonomy (NCBI): domain Bacteria; kingdom Bacillati; phylum Actinomycetota; class Actinomycetes; order Kitasatosporales; family Streptomycetaceae; genus Streptomyces; species Streptomyces sp. 3211.6. Next base: position 3,729,032 of record NZ_RBXC01000001.1, read on the forward strand.
GATGCCGATCAGGCCGTACTCCCCGATCAGGTAGTCCGGGGACAGCCACGCGGGGCCGAGGGCAAGCGTGTAGAGGGGTTCCACGTTTCCGGGCTCTCCTGGATCAGCAGGGGGACGTCTGCGGTGGGGGACGCGACGATGCAGGCGGTCTCAATTATGAACGCACACCGCCCCCACCGGGTTCCAGGGACCGGAGGGGGCGGTACCGGTGAGGTTCCGGCTACGCCTTGCGCACGGCGTTGGCGGTGATCGAGTCCCGCAGGTGCTCGGCCACCCCCTCGCCCATACCGTCGTAGAACGCCTTGAACCGCTCGTCGGCGACGTACATCTCGCCCAGGCAGACGTGCATCTCGTATCCGCACTCGTAGTACCGGTCGCAGATGTGCCGCCGGTGCTCCTCGGCCATGTCCATGGCCGCCTCGCCGTCGGCGGGCTCGCCCGCCGCCACCAGGGCCGCGTACCGGGCACCCCAGTCGGCGACCTCGTCCTGGATCCGCTGCCAGTCGGCCTTGGTGTACGCGGCCGCCCGGCGCTGCGACTCGGCGTAGGCCTCGGTGCCGCCCCAGCGGCGCTCGGCCTCCTCCGCGTACTGCTCCGGGTCCTTGTCCCCGAACACCTCGAACCTCTCCTCGGGCGTGAGGTTGATGCCCATCTTCTTCGCCTCCATGGCGTGCTCCACGGCCTTGGCCATCTGCTGGAGCCGGGCGATCCGGTCGGTCAGGAGGGCGTGCTGCCGGCGCAGGTGCTCCCTCGGGTCCGAACTCGGGTCGTCCAGCAGGACCGCGACCTCGTCGAGCGGGAAGCCGAGCTCCCGGTAGAACAGGATCCGCTGCAGCCGGTCCAGGTCGGCGTCGTCGTAACGCCGGTGGCCCGCGCCGCTGCGGCCGCTCGGGGAGAGCAGGCCGATCTCGTCGTAGTGGTGCAGGGTGCGCACCGTCACTCCGGCGAAACCGGCGACCTGGCCCACGGAGTAGCCCATCGCTTCCGCTCCTTCGGTTGGGTACGCCCTCGACTGTGCTTCCTCACGCCGCGTGAGGTGCAAGCCCGGTTTTCGGGGAGGCGGGCTCAGCCCATGGCCTTCGTGCCGTCCAGGGTCTCGCGGATGATGTCCGCGTGGCCCGCGTGCCGGGCGAACTCGCGGACCAGGTGCAGCAGCATCCAGCGCATCGAGACCGTGGCGTTCTCGGGGAACCAAGGGGCCGGCGGCAGCGGGAAGTCGTCGTCCAGGCTCGGGACCGACTCGATGAAGCCGTTCGTCTGCTCCTTGACCGTGTCCCAGAACGCGAGGGCGGACTCCAGGGTCTCCCCCTCGGTCAGCCGGAAGCCCTCGTGCCAGTCCTCGGGCGCCCGCCGGTGTTCGTTCGGCTTCTGCTGGGCCATGCGGAGCCAGTTGAGCTCGACCTCGGCCACGTGCTTGATCAGCCCGGCCAGGGACAGCTCGCTCGCGGTGGGCCGGCTCGCGGTCTGCTCGGGCGTGAGCCCGGCCGCGGCCCGGCGCAGCGCCTCGCGCTGGTCCTCGACGAAGAGGAGCAGGGTGGCGCGCTCGTCTCCCGCGACTTCCTGGGTGGGGTGTGCCATGACCGACCGCCTTTTCCGTAGTGGTGCGGGGTCTCCCCCGCTGACACCCACCACGCTACGAGCCCTTGCGGTCAGGTTCTGTCCTTGATCGGGGACCTAGAACGGGAAAGTCGTCCGGCCGTGCTGGACGGAGATCCACTTCTGGGTGGTGAAGGCCTCCACGGTGGCCTCTCCGCCCAGCCGGCCCAGTCCCGAGGCCTTCTCGCCGCCGAAGGCGGTCAGCGGCTCGTCGCCGATGGTGGAGTCGTTGACGTGGATCATCCCGGTCTCGATCCGCTGCGCGAAGCGGACCCCGCGCTCGACGTCACGGGTGTGCACCGCGCCGCTGAGCCCGTACGGGGTGGCGTTGGCCAGGCGCACGGCCTCTTCCTCCCCGTCGAAGACCACCAGCAGGGCGACGGGGCCGAAGATCTCCTGCCCCAGCAGCGGGGAGTCCTCGGGGAGGCCGGCCAGGACGGTCGGCTCGACCAGGTTGCCGCGCGTAGAGCCCCGTACGAGGGCCGTGGCCCCGGACTCGACGGCGCGGTCCACGAGGGCGGTCAGGGCGTCGGCCTGGAAGGAGTTGATCAGGGGGCCGATGTGGGTGTCGGCCTCGCGCGGGTCGCCGGTCTTCAGGGCCCGGACCCGGGCGGTGAACTTCTCGGTGAACTCCCCGGCCACGGCGGCGTCGACGAGGATCCGGTTGGCGGCCATGCAGACCTGGCCCTGGAAGACGAAACGGCTGAAGACGGCCGCGTCGACCGCGTAGTCGACGTCGGCGTCGTCGAGGACGACCAGGGCGCTGTTTCCGCTGAGCTCCAGGACGGTCCGCTTGAAGTGGCGGGCGGCGACCGCGCCGACGTGCCGGCCGGTGCGGTCGGAGCCGGCGAAGGAGATGACCTTCGGGACGGGGTGGGTGAGGATCGCGTCGCCGATCTCGGCGATGTCCGTGACCAGGACGTTCAGCAGGCCGGCGGGCAGGCCCGCGTCCTCGAAGATCTTGGCGATGATCCCGCCGCCGGAGACCGGGGCGTTCTGGTTGGGCTTGATGACCACGGCGTTGCCGAGGGCCAGCGCCGGGGCGACCGACTTCAGGGTCACCAGGAGCGGGAAGTTGAAGGGGCTGATCACGGCGACGACGCCGACGGGCAGGCGCTGGACGCGGTTCTCCTTGCCCGTGACCGTCGAGGGCAGGATGCGGCCCTCGGGGCGGACGGCCAGCCGGATCGCCTCGCGCAGGAACTCCATCGCGAGGTGGACCTCGTACTCGGCCTTGGGACGGGTCCCGCCGAGCTCGTCGATCATCGCCTCGACGATCTCCTTCTGGCGCTCCTCGGTGATCCGGAGGGCGCGCTCCAGGACGGTGCGTCTCGCGTAGGGGCTGGTGGCGGCCCAGTCCCGCTGGGCCCGCTCGGCCGCCCGGTAGGCCCGGTCGACCTGCTCGACGGTGGCCACGGTGACGGCCGCCAGCTTCTCCCCGTTGTAGGGGTTGACGTCGATGATGTCCCACGAACCGGTGCCGGCCAGCCATTCGCCGTCTATGTACTGGTGAGCCAGGTCGGTGAATATGGACATGCCATCCCTTACTGCGAGCGCGCACCCCTGCGCTGCACCGGAGACCGATCTACTTCGTCTCGTTCTTCGTCGAGCACTGATCAGACGTCATAGTACGTGCGGTTCAAGACAGTTGGAGCAGTCCGCGCAGGAGATCCCGCGTCTGTCCGGGGTCGGGGCAGTCGGCCTGGAGCCGCTCCATCGCCCGTGCGTACTGCGCCACTTCCTCCTCCTTGTCCAGGTAGAGCGCGCTGGTGAGCTGTTCCAGATAGACGATGTCCTGGAGGTCCGACTCGGGGAAGCGCAGCAGGGTGAAGGCGCCGCTCTCGCCGGCGTGGCCGCCGAAGGAGAAGGGCATCACCTGCAGCTGCACGTTGGGCCGCTGGCTGATGTCGATCAGGTGTTCCAGCTGACCGCGCATCACGTCGCGGTCGCCGTACGGGCGGCGCAGCGCGGCCTCGTCGAGGACGGCGTGGAAGACGGGCGCGTTCTCGGAGACGAGGACCTTCTGGCGCTCCAGGCGCAGCGCGACCCGGCGGTCGATCTCCGCGGCGGAGGCGTTCGGCATGCCGCGCTTGACGACGGCCTGGGCGTAGGCCTCGGTCTGGAGGAGGCCGTGGATGAACTGGACCTCGTAGATGCGGATGAGGGAGGCCGCGCCCTCCAGCCCGATGTAGGTCTGGAACCACCCGGGGAGCACGTCGCCGTAACTGTGCCACCAGCCCGCGGCGTTGGCCTCGCGGACCAGCCCCAGCAGGGACTCCCGCTCCGCGCCGTCGGTGACCCCGTAGAGGGTCAGCAGGTCTTCGACGTCCCTGGCCTTGAAGCTCACCCTTCCCAACTCCAAGCGGCTGATCTTCGATTCGGATGCGCGGATCGAGTAGCCGGCCGCCTCACGGGTGATGCCGCGGGATTCTCGGAGTCGCCTGAGCTGTGAGCCCAGGAGGATGCGGCGCACCACAGAACCGCTGGCTTCTGCGGTCACTAGTACTGCCCTCCCCATCGCAATGGTGTGCGCGTGGTGTGCGCGTGCCTCGTCGGGGCCCCCGTATCCCCGGTGCCGCAGTCTGCCACCAAAACGCAGCGGCCCGTACTCGTTCTGTAACGGAATCCGGCGACCCGGAAAAGAAGTCCGTAAGTATGCGTAGGAAGAAATGAGCAAGAACCGTCACGGGAGTGGACAGGTCCGGCGCGTGCACGTGCATCTGCCCTTGCATCCGGCTTCGCCATTCGGAACGATGGTGCCGCGCACCTGCGTGCTCTTCGCGCCGGCGCCGGACCCACCCCGCAGTTCTCTTTGGCCGAAGCCGACCGCTTCGTCCGCGAATCCCGGGAGTGCCTCGCATGGGGACGATTGGATCGGTCATGCTCGAGCCGTTACGGCAGGGGCTGCCCCCGGTCGATCCCACGGCCGTCTCCGGGTCCGCCTCCTGCGCTCTGCCGGCCCGCTTCGAAGCGGTGCGGGGCGCCCGCTCCTTCACCAGATCGACCTTGTCCCAGTGGGACCTGGACGACCGCTTCGACGACGTCGCGCTGGTGGTCTCCGAACTCGTCACCAACGCGCTGCGGCACGCCCTGCCCGACGACGCGCGGCCCCGCGGCGGCGAACAGCCGGAGTCGGCGGCGGTGCGGCTGCACCTGATGCGGTGGAGCACCCGGCTGGTGTGCGCGGTGCGGGATCCGAGCGAGGACCGGCCGGGGGGCTCGTTCGCGCCCGAGCGCACGGACGAGAACTGCGACCTGGAGTCGGGGCGGGGACTGTTCCTGGTGGACTCCTACAGCGACAGCTGGGGCTGGCACCCGCTCGCGGGACGGCTCACCGGCAAGGTGGTCTGGGCGCTGTTCCTGCTCCGGGACTGACCGCCCCCGCCCCGCCGGGGGCCGGTACGCGCACACACGACTGGCCGGGCCCGATCCTTTCGATCGGTCCCGGCCAGTGCACGTGCATGGCCTGATCTCCCGCGCCGTACCTTCAGCCGATCAGATGATCGAACTCGCCGTCCTTGACGCCCAGCAGCAGCGCCTCTATCTCGGCCGGCGTGTAGACGAGCGCCGGACCGTCGGGGAAGCGCGAGTTACGCATGGCGACGTCGCCGCCGGGCAGTTTGGCGAACTCCACGCAGGAACCCTGCGAGTTGCTGTGTCTGCTCTTCTGCCAGGTCAGCTCATACAGGGAAGTGAGTTCTGCAGCTGCCGTCCCGTTGTACGCGTGGTCCACAGGAAGCCCCCGATAGTGCAGATGTCAACTCCACCGGATCATAGCTGTGTTCACCATCGCATGCATGGGCAGATGCACGTGCACGCGCCGTGCCGCAGCGGTCACCGTCAGGGGCGGAGGGCCTGCACGACCTCGTCCAGCGAGTCCGGCAACCACTCCGCCGCCTGGCGTACGACGCCCGTTTCCGGCGGTCGGTTCCCCCGTTCCCCCGCGGTTTTCAGGACTTCTTCAGATTTGTGCGCACCCCTTGCGGCCCTGTTCGATGACCAAGACCATCGTTCCTGCCCCAGCCTCCCCGGCGCCCTCGACCCAAGAAGTAGGTACCCATGCTCCGCAACGGCCTGGAGCCCTGGCACCTGATCATCGTCCTGGTGGTCTGCCTGATGCTGTTCGGTTCGAAGAAGCTGCCCGACATGGCCCGCTCCCTGGGCAAGTCGGCCCGCATCCTGAAGTCGGAAGCCCGCGCGATGCGCTCGGAGAACACCACCCAGGACCCAGCCTAGCTACGGCAGCGAGGGCCGCTTGCCTCCCATGTGCGCGGCGTCGGCGGCCGCGGTCCCGTCCTCCCAGCCCGCGTGGTCGCTGGCCCCGCGCAGCCGGGTGGTGGTGGTCCGCGGGAACATCTCGTCGGCCCGCGAGGTGACCGCCACGTCCCTGGCCAGCAGGGCGGGGAGGTAGTCGGGCGCCTCCCCGGCCGTGTGCTCGGCGGTCTCGGCGAGGCGCCGGCCGAGCCGGCTGGCGTACGCGAGCAGGAACGACTGCCGGAAGGTCTTGGTCCGCTTGCGCCCGCCGGCCCGCTGGGCGGCCTCGGCCCGCGTCATGGCGGCCGTGCCCTGCACGAGCAGCGAGGTGTACAGCAGCTCGACGGCCTCCAGGTCGCTCTCGAACCCGACGACGGTCGAGAACCCGAAGGCGCTGTTCCACACCGCCCGGCAGCGGTTGGCGGTGGCCACCGCGTCCAGCAGGACCGCCTTCGCCTCCTCGTACGGGGGCTCCACCCCGATCCGGCAGGCCCCGGGCACCTGCACCGGCCCGCCGCCGCGCACCGCGAGCAGTGCCTCGTCCACGGTGTGCCGCGCCATCAGCTCCTGGGCCTTGGCGCTGAGGGCCTCGGCCTCCTCCGGATAGGTGGTCGCCTCGGCCTTGGCGAGCAGCGCCCGGATCCGCCCGAGCATCCGCGGCTCGATGTGCGCGTGCTCCGCGAGGTCCCCCGCCGGATCCCCCGGGACGGGCCCCACCGGCTCGACGGACGGCAGCCGGACCAGCAGCCGGTACAGCTCCAGGACGGCGGTGGCCAGGGTGAACCGGTCGGCCCGCTCACGCCGCGCGAGCCCGTCGGCGTACGCCTCGTCCCCGGACCACCACACCTCCCCGGCGCCCCACCCGTCGGGCAGCCGCCCGTACCGCCGCGCCTCGGCGGCGACCAGGTCCCCGAGGACCCGCTGGTGCACCTCCCCGAGGTCCCGCCGCACGAGCCGCTCCACGTCCGCGGGCCGCCACCCCCGCTCCCAGGCCCGCCGCAGAAACCCTTCCCCCCGCCGGACCAGCTCCCGCCCGACGTCCCCCCACACCCCGGCGGCCAGCACGGAGGCCCCGCTGTCGAGCCCGGCATCGTCCTGGGCGTACAAGGCGGCGGCGAATGCCCGGTCAACCAGGCCGACGATCTCACTCACCCCTTCAGGGTGCCACGCCCCCTGAACGGCCCCGCCGGCGATCGAGGCGCGGGGTCAGGGGCGGAGCCCCTGGAAACGGAGAAAGGGCGGGGCGGGGAGCCGGCCCCGCGCAGCGGCCCCCTGTCAGCCCCCGGTGGGACACTCGCACTCGTGAGCGACCACCCCACCCCCTGGGCCCTGACCGAAGCCCCCGACGGCCGATGGCACGCCACCCCGGTCCCCCCGCCCCCCACGGGCCCCCTCACCTTCGCCACCCCCGCGGAAGCGATCCGCACCGCACCCCCCGCCACCCGCTGGATCTGGCGCTCCACCCCCGCCGTCTACCCCCGCCTCCTCGCCGCCGGCCTCCGCGTGGACCGCTGCTACGACATCGAGGACGCCGAGCACCTCCTCCTCGGCCACGAGGGCCGCTCCGGCGAACCCCGCTCGGCCGCCGCCGCCTGGGCCCGCCTCACCGGCGCCCCCGTCCCCCCGGACCCCCCGCAGCGCGCCGCCGCCACCGCCCGCACGCAGGACTCCCTCTTCGACGCCGCCGGCCTCGCCGACCCGCACCACCACGGCGCCGGCGCCCTCCCCCTCGACGCCCTCCTCGCCGTCCACGCCGACCAGGCCCGCCGGCACGCCGCCACCGCCCACCCCGACCGGCTCCGCCTCCTCACCGCCGCCGAGTCGGCGGCCTTCCTCATCGCCGCCGAGATGCACCACACCGGCCTGCCCTGGCGGGCCGACGTCCACCGCGCCCTGCTCACCGAGCTGCTCGGCGAGCGCTACGCCGGCGGCGGCGAACCCCGCCGCCTGGCCCAGCTGGCCGACGAGGTCTCCGCCGCGTTCGGCCGGCGGGTGCGCCCCGACCTGCCCGCCGACGTGGTCAAGGCGTTCGCCGAGGCCGGGATCAAACTCCGCTCGACCCGCCGCTGGGAGCTCCAGGAGGTCGACCACCCGGCGGTCGCGCCGCTCCTCCTCTACAAGAAGCTGTACCGGATCTACACCGCCCACGGCTGGTCCTGGCTCACCGACTGGGTCCACGACGGCCGCTTCCGCCCCGAGTTCGTCCCCGCCGGCACCCTCACCGGCCGCTGGGTCACCCACGGCGGCGGGGCCCTGCAGATCCCCAAGGTGATCCGCCGGGCCGTCGTCGCCGATCCGGGCTGGCGGCTCGTCGTCGCCGACGCCGACCAGATGGAGCCGCGCGTCCTCGCCGCGATCTCCCGCGACCCCGCCTTCATGGAGGTGGCCGGCCGCCCGGAGGACCTCTACACGGCCGTCTCCCGCCAGACCTTCTCCGGCGACCGGGAGAAGGCCAAGATCGCCGTGCTGGGCGCGGTCTACGGCCAGACCTCCGGCGACGGCCTCAAGAACCTCGCCGCCCTCCGCCGCCGCTTCCCCCGCGCGGTGGCCTACGTGGACGACGCGGCCCGCGCCGGCGAGGAGGGCCGCCTGGTACGCACCTGGCTGGGCCGCACCTGCCCGCCCCCGGCCGACGCCGACGGGGACGGCGAGGCCGGCATCCCCCAGGACCGCGACGACGAGGCCGCCACCGCCTGGACCCCGTCCTACGCCTCGACCGACACCCGCGCCCGGGGCCGCTTCACCCGCAACTTCGTCGTCCAGGGCAGCGCCGCCGACTGGGCCCTGCTGATGCTCGCGGCACTGCGCCAGGCCACCGCCGGCATGCGTGCGGAGCTGGTGTTCTTCCAGCACGACGAGGTGATCGTGCACTGCCCGGCCGAGGAGGCCGAGGCCGTCGCCGAGGCGATCCGCGCGGCGGGCGACCGCGCGGGCCGCATCGCCTTCGGCGACACCCCCGTCCGCTTCCCGTTCACGACGGCGGTCGTGGAGTGCTACGCGGAGGCGAAGTAGCCGTCGTCTCCTCGTGTTTCACGTGAAACAACGCCGAGGCGAAGGGTGGTCAGCCGAGCTCGCGGAAGTAGATGTGGTAGCCCTCGCGCACGAATCCCTCCGACTCGTACAGTCCCTGCGCGAGGTGGTTCTCGTAGCCGGTCTCCAGCTGAACCCCGCCCATCCCGGCCTCCTTCCCCCGGACCAGCACCTCGCGCAGCAGGGCCCGGCCGACGCCGGTGCCGCGACCGGAGGGGGCCACGAAGAGGTCCCCGAGGATCCACACGGGCCGCATGGAGAGGGAGGAGAAGGTCGGGTAGACCTGTGCGAAGCCGACCGTGCCCGCGTCCGGGACATCGGCGAGCAGGACGATCGACTCCTCCTTGGCGATCCGCTCCGCGAGGAACTCCCGGGGTCGCCCGGCGTCCTCGACCGTCACCTCGTAGAAGTCCAGGTACCCCCGGAACAGCTCGGTGGCCACATCGAGATCCGCCTCCCCGGCGACCCGTACCGCGACCCCACCCTGCTCAGCCATCCGACGCTCCTTGATCATTCACGCTTGGCCGTCCATTGTGCGCGCGGCCGAAGGCCCTGACCAGACGCGGAGGCAGACCAAGCCGTCAGGGCCCGGTGACCGGCTGAGCGGGCAGCTCGTAGACGTGCCCCGGAGTGACGATCTTCGTGATCGCCTCACCGAAGGCCGCACTGGGCTCGGAGCCCCGGTACGCGATGTCGGTGTTGAGCAGCACCACCAGCGTGGCCTTCGGCTGCGGCAGGTAGACGACCAGCGACTCGTAGCCCGGCAGCGAGCCGTTGTGCCCGAGCCAGCCGGCGACGTCGAAGACGCCGAGCCCGTAGCCCCCGTCGGGCACGGCCGGGACCACCTTCAGCCGCTGCGCCTGGGTGGCGGGCTTCAGCAGGGTTCCCGTCGCCAGGGTCCCGGCCCAGCTCCGCAGATCGTCCAGGTCGGAGACCATCGCCCCGGCGGCCCACCCCCAGGAGGGAGCCCAGTCTGCGGAATCCTCGACCTTCCCGGTGGCCGTCTGGTCGGTGTAGCCCCGCGCGTGCGGCTCCGGGAACTGCGCCCCGGCCGGGAACAGCGTGTGCTCCAGTCCGGCCGGCTTGATCACCTGATCGGCGAGGTAACGGTTGAGCGGCTGCCCGCTCACCTTCTCCACCACCAGCCCCAGCAGGATCAGATTGGTGTTGCAGTAGGAGAACTTCGCGCCCGGAGCGAACAGCACCGGATGCCTGAAGGAGTACGAGAGCAGCTCCCGCGGGGTGAACGGCGGCCGCGGATCGCTCGTCAGGGCCTTGAAGAACCCTTCGTCCTCGGAGTAGTTGAACAACCCGCTCCGCATCTCGGCCAGCTGACGCAAGGTGATCCGGTCCCCGTTGGGGACCCCGGCCACGTACTTCCCCACGGGGTCGTCCAGCCCGGCCTTCCCGGCATCGACCAGCCGCAGCAGCGCGGTCACGGTGAACGTCTTGGTGACGCTGCCGATCCGCATGTTCATATCGGTCCTCATCGGCGCGCCCGTCGCCTTGTCGGCGACGCCGAAGGCCCGTACGTACTCCCCCTTGCCCGGCGCCGAGAGCGCGACGATCACCCCGGGCACCCGGGCCTCGTCCAGCACCTTCCGCACGGCCTGGTCCAGCCGCTCCGCCACGGCGGGTGTGAGCTGCGGGAACTCATCGCCGGCCGGCGTGGCCGCGACGCCCCTCGGCCCACCGGCCTCCCACGCGTGCCCGGCCCCGGCCCCCACGGGAGCCACCACCAGCCCCACCGCGGCCGCCCCGACCACCACACCGCGCCACCGCGCCACCATGCCCGGCCTCCTCCACCGCCGCCCGGGCTCCGAGCCCCTGCCAACGTATCCCTCCGGGCGACCGGAGCCCGCCCCGGCGGCGCCGCTCACCGGGCGGACACGGAAAGGCGCAGGTCACATACATCGTGACCTGCGCCTTCGGCTGCTCATCTCACGGCCCGGCGGCTGGCTCGGGCAGCGGCTCCGCCCTGCCGTCGGGGTGGATGAGCAGGCGCACCGCGCCGCCGTAGCGGTCGTCGGTGATGACGGCCTGGGTGGGGCCGCCGAGCTGCTGGGCGCGCTGCTGGAGGATGCCGATGACGACGTCCTGGATGTTCCCGAACGGCGGGGCCGTCACGGGGACACCGTCGATGAGGCCGGCGTGGTGGGAGAAGACGCGGACTTCCGCGGCCGGTGAGGTGGGCTGCACGGCGACTGCCTTTCAGAGGTTCGGGACGGCTTCGCCGCCGGACTGCGGGCCGGCGGTGTAGGTGCCGCGCGAGACCCGCAGCAGCCGGCCCGACTTGACCATGGCGGAGAGGGCGTTGCTGACCGACTTCCCCGCGTCCTGGTAGACCCCGGGGGGCAGCGCCCGCACCACGTCCCGGCCGGTGAAGTGGCCGGGGAAGGAGGCCACGGCCGTCTCCACGGCCCGGCGCAGGCTGGTGGCGCCGGCGCCGCCCGCCCCGGTGAAGGCCCTCGGGTGGGCGTCGTGCGGGACCTCGTGGCCGGCGCCGTGGTCCTGGGGCCGCGGGACGACCGTCTCGTACCGCTCCAGCTGCGCGGCGAGCTCGCGTACCGCTTCGCGTACGGCCGCCAGCTCCCGGCCGTACGGGACGGGGGCCGGGCCGTCGGCCGCGGCGTCGGCGGCGGCATCGGCGGCGGGGACGAGCAGCCCGGTGATGGCGTCGACCCGGTGCAGGCAGTCGGCCAGGCGCCGCAGCAGGGGTTCGAAGATGTCCTGCCGCAGCGCGGCGACGGGGTCGCAGGTCGCGAGCTCGATGCTCACGGACCCGGTCAGTTCGCCACCGCCGGCCGCGTACGGGGTCCGGTCGCCGGCGGCCTCGCGCCAGGACTCCAGGCTCAGACGGGCCCGGCTGACGGCGCCGAGGAGCTCGGGGGCCGGGGCGGCGGACGGGGTGAGCGCGAGCATGCCGGCGAGCTGCTCGGTGACCTTGAGGATGTGCAGCGTGGCGCCCGCCAGCGGACCGAGCACGGTCTTCTGTATGGCCAGGGCCGGGTCGTCGAGCGAGTAGGCGATGCGTTCTCCCGACAGGGCCGCAGCGGCCATCTTCGGTTCCTCGTCTGTCCGGGCGCGCTGTCGGCGGTCTGCTGGTACGTGCGGTGCGGCCTGCTGCCGCTGGGCGGGCACCGCCCCGAGGCCGGACCCGTAGGACCGGCGGGTGCGGTGCTCCTGGAGGGCGCTGAAGGCGTCGAGCACGGCGGCGGCCTCGACCGCCTCACCGCGCCCGCCGGCGGACGCGGAGGCGGTCAGCCGCCCCCGGCTGTCGCCGATGTGCAGGCGCCTGCGGATCCAGCGGCGGTCCTGCTCGGTGGTGGCGGCGGCGTAACCGCCCGGATCGGACCGGATGACGGAGTCCTGGAGGCATTCCGCCCAGACGGGGCAGGAGAAGCAGAGCTGGCGGGCGGCATGGGTGAGGGCCTGGCTCCTGCGCGTCCGGAAGGGGAGCTGCGGGGCGCCGGCGGGCGGGTGCTCCAGGAGCGGTTCGCCGAATATGTCAGGCCGCCGCTGGCAGGGCAAAGGCGTGGTGGTGGCCGGCAGTACGGGCGCCGGCCGGGATCTCAGTGCTGTCTTCACCATGGAAGAAGTCCCCCGATGTTTTCTGTATTCAACGGGGACTCTAGAACAGGCGAATTGGCAGCGGCAAAGCCGTTCCACAGGCTGTGCAGCATTTATTACACAACGAAACTGACGTGACATCACTTCACCGCGCATCCGTGTCAGCGGCTGCCACGACCTGGCGCAGGCCCCGCCGCTTCCCGCCGCGTCCGCCCTCGCCCCCACCGGCAATGCGACGGCTGCGGGCGGCCAGAACCCCTACGGTGCAAAGGAATCCGAGGGGGACACCGAAGAGCGGGGCGAACATTCCCACCGCGGACGCACCGATCAGCAGCACGTCGGCCAGCACCACGGTGACACCCCGACGCCCTCGCGGCCGCTTGATCATCCAGGCACCCAGCAGCGCCATCCCGCCGAGCGCCCAGTATCCGAACACGGCCTGCCCGCTGAGCAGTCCGCCGGCCGACCCGCGCGCGATGTCGCCCGCGGCGGCCAGGTATCCGGTCATGGCGGCGGTGACGACGGTGGACCCGAGCGCGATCAGCAGCTGGCCGCGCCGGCGCAGCAGCCACAGGATCCCGGCGAGGGTGAGCAGCACGCACACGGTGATGAACGAGGCCATCCCGGAGGAAGCCAGCACGAACAGCGTGTAGACCCCGGCCAGTCCGAGGACGACACGGGGCAGCAGCCTCACGGCCCACGCGTCATCGCGCTCCTGCCGGAGCAGCCGGCGGACGGGGTCGAGGGAGGGGCGAGGGGTCATGCCGGACCGTCCATACCTGTAGCAGTGGAGCGCGGAGTGAGCGCCGGAGGAGCCCCCGCGACTCCGGCGGCCGGGACCGGCCCGGAGGGCGCGGGCCTGGTGACGGTGGCCGGCACCTGGAAGCCCATCTGCCACAGCGGGCTGGGCAGACTCTTCGGCGTGGCCTGCCGCGCGGGCGCCTCGACGGCCGGGGCCTGCGCCTGCGCGGGGGCGACGGCCTCCAGGATGCTGTCGATCTTCGCCTTGCGGACCTCGGGAGCGTCGGCGGCGAAGGCGTGCGGGTCGATGTAGCGGGGGAGGTCCTTGTTGTCGAACTGCGCCACCGCCCGCACGGCATTGGTACCGGCCTCGGCCCGGGTGGTCTCGGGCCAGGACTGGGGGGCCTCGTAGGCGAAGTGGATGTTGTGCAGCCCGACGTCCGGGTTCTTGCAGAGCGCGCCGAGTTCCTTCTGCTGAAGGACCGCCCGGGTGTTGCCGATGTCGGCGAAGACCAGCACCCGGCCTTCGGCCACGCTGCCGTAGGTCTCGGAGATCTGGTCCCAGGCAGCCTTGGCGTAGCCCGGGCCGAAACCGGCGTCCGCGCCACCAAGGGCGTTGATGACTTTCGGTTCCCAGAGGAACATCCTGTCGAGCTCCCGGCCGCCCGGGGTCGTCTCCAGGGTCTGGGCGGTGCCGGGCTGGGCTGTGTTCTGCTGGGCGGCCCACTCCTCCGCGATGAAGCGCTGGGACAGGAACGGGGTGCCCCGGTCGTTCTTCGGCGCATCCGGGTGTTCGAGGCCGTACGACCAGAAGGCGCTGATCGGCTTCGTCCCTTCGGGCGGAGTGAGCTTCGCCCTGTCCCGGGTCAGGGCTTCGATGTACTGCTTCTCCTTCGACGCCAGAAGCTTTCCCGTCTCCGTCCTCTGGTCCGTCAGCCCCGCCGCTTCGGCCGCGGCCGCGATGCGCCGCGCTACGGACTTCGGATCGCGCTTGGCCTCCAGGGCCGCCAGGTGCCAGGCTTCCGCCCGCGCGAGGGCGCCCGCCGCTATGTCCTCCGGTATCGGTTCCGGGCTCACCGTCGGCCGGCCTCCAGCGGACGGGGATACACGAGGAGGCTCATGTTGAGCACCCCGTGACGAGACCCGTCCGCAGTACCCAGAGCCGGCGCGATGGACAGGCTCACGAGCGGGCCTCCCGGAGCGGCGAACTCCCAGTAGGCCATGTGGTACGGGTCCTTCTCCTCGATGCGGTCGGCCTCTTGGGGGATCGCGAACTCGCCCAGCTCCCGCGGGAAGGAGTCGGAGTCCCAGGCGCCTTCCCAGGCGGGAGCGCCGAGTACCGAGGAGACGGCATCGCGGTAGAGGGGCCAGACCCTGTCCCCCTGCGCCAGCAGTTCCGGGTTGCCCTCCGGGCCGCCCGTCGCCGAATCACCCCACACCCAGTGCGAGAGGCTCTCCACCGGGGCCCAACTTCCACCGATCGCGTTCAGCGTCATCTCGCCCCCGGTCCGCGTGCGCACATTGAGCACGTACTCGAACTGGGTCGGCGTCCACCCGAACTGCGCACACCACTCGTCCAGCCCCTGGCTGGGCAGCGGCGGGCCGTTCCAGACGGTCTCCCAGTGGACGTCCGCCAGCCCCCGCAGCTCGGTGGCGAGTTCCTGCGGGGTGCGGTCCACCGGCGGTTCGAAGGGCGTGCCCATGTCGTGCTCTCTCTTTCTCAGGTCTCGTACGTCACAGCAGCCAGCCAGGACCGTCCAGCGCCTTCGGGTCGGCCGGTCCGTGGAAGGTGAGAGAGATCGTCCCACCCCCCGCGTAGCCGCCCTCCTGGTGCTCCAGCGCGAGCACGATCACCGGGGCCAGCGGGTTGGCGTAGCTCCACTGGGCCAGCCGGTACGGGGACCGCAGCTCCCGGACGTCGCCCCACCGGCCCGGAGCAGGCGGCTCCGGGAAGTCCGGACGGTCCCAGGCCCCCTCCCAGCCCGGTGCGCCCAGCGCGGCGCTCACCCCGGCGAGGTGGGCCGCGTAGCGCTCGAGGGCGACCGCCAGCACGGCCTCCCCGTCGGACGCCGCACCGGCCGCGGCCTTCCAGACGTCGTACGACGCCCGGGTCACAGGCCGGCCGGGGCCGGGCGAGGCGGCCAGGTGCAGCCGGCCGCCCTGCGCGGTACGCACCCACAGCCCCGACTGCGACCACAGCGGCCGCCACCCGAACCCCGCGCACCACTCGGCGCGCCCAGCCTCGTCGTCCGGCACCCCGGGCCACACGGCCCGCCAGTCCACCCGCAGGAGCCCGGCCAGCTCGGCGGCGAGCTCCTGCGGAGGATGGTCGGCGATCACGCTTGCCATGGCTCAGGCCCTCCTACTCGGACACCCGGCCGTTGCCGCCCTCCCGCGGCGAACGCGGGGTGGCCTGCGTCGGCGGGGTCCGCGGGTCGGGCGCGGGCGCCGGCGACGGCTGCCGCACCGGCCCGGGATCGGGCGCCGGCACACGCGGCTGCTGGCGCGCGGGGCCGTTGTCCGGCACGTTGACCCGGACCCGGGAGGTCTGGGGGTCCTGCTGCGCGGGAACGGCGGGCGCGGAGGGCTGTGGCGGAAGGGGCGGTGCCGGCTGCGGCCGCTGCACGTAGGCCGACGGCGTACCACCGCCCACGAGACGGCCGCTGCTCTGGGCCTGCTCAGCTTCTGCGGCTTGCCGCTCCCGCTTGGCCTCGAGTGCCGCGTACTGCTCCTCGAGCTGGTCCTTCTGGACGGCTGCGGTCTGGTAATCGGTCTTGCGCTGTTCACGCTTGGAGGGTGCGGAGGTGGAAAGCTTGCCTTCCTTCTGCCACCGGCCGTCGTTCTTCCTGTTGTCGTAGGTCCGCAGAGCGGCCAGCGTCCCCTTCTTGCCCACCTTCGCCGTGCCGCCGACGACACGGCCCGTCGTCTTCGCGACGCCGGCCGCGGCACCAGGGGCGTACTGGCCCAGCTTGCCGCCCACGGTGTTCGCCATGTCCCCGACGCCCAGGGCGTCCTCCGCCCCGGCGATCTGCGGGCTGTAGGAGCCCGACAGCAGCTTCTTCAGCATCATCACGACGGCGACGCTGACCAGCACGAGCATCAGCAGCTGCATACCGAGGGAGATCTTGGCGGGGAGGATCATCTGGTACAGCACGAGCAGCACGGTCAGGATGACACCGAAGCCGGCCCGGAGCACGAAACTGTGGATGAACGTCTGCAGCCAGCCCTTCAGCAGCTTCTGCTGCGACGGGTGGATACCCAGTGTGGCGATCAACGGCAGCATGATGATCATGATGAGCGTCACCGCGTGCCACAGCAGGGTGAGCACACTGAGCACGATCACCATGACGGCGACGATCAGAGCGGCGATGAGCGAGTAGATCGCAACTCCGACCCGGTCCCCGGCGTTGTGTCCGGCCCATTGCTCGAAGGGGACGGGGTAGACACGCTCATTCGTTCCGTCCTCGTCGCCCTTGTCCTTTCCGCCGGCCAGGTCGTAGCGGATGGGCACCCAGTCGTCGTTCTCCTTGTCGAGGTCTTTTCCGATCTCCTTGTTGGTGCGCGCCTGGGCTACCAGTTGGCGGATCCTGAGGTCCTCGCAGCGCGCGCTTCCCTTGATGCCCCAATAACAGTCGTCGTCATGGCCCGAAGGAGTGCAACCACCACTTTTGGCCTTTCCTCCGCTCTTCCGGAAGATGCAGTCCGATCCGGCTTCGCCGAACTGGCCGAGGGCCCAGGGCCTGAACACCAGCGTGTCGTACATGGCACAGCTGTTGATGCGTATACCCCGGTTGGGGACATTCTTGCCGACAGGCAGGTCGCAAGGGGGCTGCGCCTCGCCGGAGAGCCCGCTGAGTACCGCCTCGCTGAGCGCCGCGTTGGCCTGCGCAATGGCGGAGTCCGCTGTGTCGATGAACTTCTGGTAGTTCCCGGCGGTGAGCATCACCACAACTGCCACGGTGGTCAATGACGCCCAACCGATACCCGACCAGGCTTCTCGCATCTGGTTCTTGCGCCACTTGCCGAAAACCCAGAATCCAGTGAACGAAATCATGACGGGGACAGCCGGAATGAAGAGTTTGTTCTTCAGCTTGTCCACGGCATTGTCACGGCCCGAGTAGAGACCGGCCAGCGGGCTCGGGTTGGAGGCGTACTCCTTGATGGAGATACCGGCACGGGTGAGCAGCTTGGTGATGTCGAACACCGTGTCCGCTATGCCGTTATTGACGAAGTCCATGACGGAGCAGTCGTCCGCGCCGTTGAAGTTCAGGGTCGAGCTGTCCTGTGATGCGTCTTCGCGGTCCCGCATGGTCATGGACCAGTTCAGCCCGCGTACACCTGCGAGCTCGTACATCGTGTAGTCCTCAGGCGCCCCGGACAACTCAACAGCGCCGCCGAACAGACCGGTCGTGTCGTTGAGCGTCTTGGGTCGCGACTCCTCCCATTGCTTGACAGCCGGAAATACCGATTCGATGTGTCCGGGGTTGTCCATCTGGTAGATGTCGTTCCCGGTGAAGGAGCAGGCGAAGTCGACGGCCCGTGCCGGACCGGGCACGGCCATCGACAGCGCGAACAGCGCGAGCATCAGGAAAGCGCCTACCCGCACTGCACGTCCGACCGCCTTCGCCCGCTCGCGGGGCGAGGGACGGGCAGAGACGTGTCCACGTGACTTGGCGCTACGGCGCACGGACATCAGCTTCCTTCGAGGGGTTCCACGAGGGACGGACGAGGCGGCGGGGTGGGTCACGCGGGCAGGTAATCCGTCAGGAGACATCCCTCGACGGCGCCTTCGCGCTTGAGGTAGCCACTCGGAATCTTGCTGTTGTACTTGGCGTCGCACGACGCTATGAGCAGTCCCGAGGACTTCAGTGCACGCGTGCTGTCGTCATCAGTCGGTACGACGGCGAAGTCCGCTCCCACCAAGGCTGCCGCGGCCTCACTCTTTTCAGCATCCGCATTCGCCTTGAGCGCCTGCTGGAACTTCTTCATGTCGGAGATCCCCAGGAGGGCGATCGGCTGTCCACGTTCGGCCTCGCAGTACGCCTGCTCCCTCACACCGGCTCCGGGCTCCTTGGGATAGTTCGCGAATTCCCTACGGGTGTCGCTGTGCTTGGCCAACGGCGCCTCCGGCTGGAGGTCCTTGCACGTCGTGTACTGGCTCACGAAGCGTTCCATCGCGGCGATGTCCTTCGCCTTCGGCAGGCTCTTGCCGCCGCTTCCGGCTTCGGCCTCGCCACCGCCGCCGCACCCCGTCAGGGAGGCGAGCGCCACGACGGCGGCTCCGGCGGTGAGGGTCCTGGACAAGCGCATGGTGTCTCCTTGGGTGGTGCGTCGGGGCGGGCTCGGTACGCGGAGCCCTTATCGCTCGGCTGCGGCCTCGGCCTCGGCCGCCCGCTCCTCGCGGGCGGCCTCCTGCATGAAGGTCCAGTCCCACACGCTGAGCGGCGGGTCGACGGACTGGCGGCCCGGGCGGGTGGTGCCGTTGGTGTCCGTGGCGGCGAGGATCTCCTGGAAGACCAGGTCAACCGCCACCGTGCCGACCCGCTTGTCCACGTCCCGCTGGAGGCAGACACCCGTCCGCAGCTCCTGGAGGGAGTTGGACACCTTCGTGTCGCTCTCGGGCCGGCCCAGCAGCGGCGCCACCAGCGATGCCTCCTGGGCGGACTTCTGCTTGAAGGCGAAGACCGTGTGGATCTGGTTGGCGCCACCGCTGCGGGCCTCGGAGTCCTCGATCTGCACGAGGTCGATGGCCTGCTGCGTGATCAGGACGATCACCGCCAGGTACGAACGGCCCTGCTTGAGCGCGCGCCGCATCAGGTCGCGGCCGCTCTCGGTCGCGGTGACCACGTACGCCTCGTCGACGAACAGCGCCTTGGGCCGCAGACCGACCTCGCCCGTCACCGGGTTCTTCTCGTAGCCGACGTCGAGCATCTGGCTGCCCAGCTCCACGACCGCCATCAGCGCGGTGGCCGCCAGCCGCTCGGCCGGGTTCCAGCTGCGCGGGTCGGAGGAGGCCGGGGTCTGGAAACCGCGCAGGGTGATGACCGTACGGCGCTTGCGCATCGCGGACAGGGTCTGCGGGTTCTCGGCGAAGGCGAGTCGCGCGTACGGCAGGGTCCGCAGCTCGGTCAGCAGCATCTGGGCGAGCTTGAGGTCCTTGACGGCCTCGCGGTCGCCGCTCGCCACCGCCTCGTCGTACGCCCGGATGACCTCGTCGACCACCTGCCACAGCGTCGGCCTGGGCACCTGCCGCTCGGCGTCGCGAGCGCTCAGCCCCTGCTCGGTGGCCTGGCGGATGGCGGAGTTGTACCAGCCGACCACCGTGGCCATCGCCTCGATGACGGGCAGGCGCACCCGCTGGTAGTCCTCGTCGCCGAGGAAGCCGCGCAGCATGGTCTCCGCCAGCAGTCGCCCGGAGGGCACGTCACGCGCCACCACCCACGGGTCGAGCACGCCGGCCTGGCCCTTGAGGAGGTCGACGACCTCGGTCTCGGCCCAGAACTCCGGGTTGACCGGCTGGAAGCGGCTCTGCGGGGTCCCGAGCAGGCCCGCCTCGGCGTCGAGGGGGAACTCGGGGTCGTTCACCTGGGACCCGAAGGCCAGGTAGTAGCAGAGCTGTGCGAAGTCGGTCTTGGGGTCGATGACCAGGCAGCGCACGCCCGACTCCGACTCCTCGTAGAACTTCTGCAGCGCCAGCGAGGACTTGCCGCCGCCGGAGGCGCCGACGATGGCCACGCCACCGCCGTCGTTGCGCGCCGGGCCGACGTGCAGGGAGTAGTGGACGGGGGTCTTGCCGGCCCAGCCGACGAGGTTGCCCACCCAGCCGAGCTGCTTGCCCGAGCGGTGCTCGGGGTTGTCCCCGAGCTCCGTGCCGGCCGTCGGCAGACCGGCGCCGAGCTGCTCGACCTCCTGGAGCCGCAGGTACGGCGCGATGGGCAGCTTGGGCGCGTCGCCCGGCAGCTGCGACTGCAGCAGGCGCCACTGCTGGCGGCTCGGGCGCAGCAGGGTGACCTTCAGGTCCTGCTTGAACTGCATCTCCAGGATGCGGCGGCGGCGCTCCAGCTCGGCGAGGTCGGGGGCGGAGATCGTGAAGCGGATCTGCGCCTCCATGCCCGGCATCTTGTGCTCCTCCACGTCGTCGAGGAGGTTCTGGGCACGGGTGACCTGGGCGGCGAGCTGGGTACCGGGGACACGGCCGGAGTTGGCCATGTCGTTCATCTCGTCGACGAGGTTGCCGCTGATCTTCTTCGCCCGGTCCTGGAACTTCAGGTACGGGATGAGGGTGAACCGCATGTCGATCTCGACGGGGAAGTCGACGTGCTGCGCCGCGTAGCGGGCCCACGCGGTCGACTGCCGGAAGCGGGTCTCGGTGGGCCAGCTCGCCGCGACGAGGGTCGTCGTGTAGCTGGTGTGGCGCTCACCGGTCATCTCGTCGTACTGGTGCAGGACGATGTGCGTCTTGCGGTTCTCGCCGGAGAAGTCGATGACGAGGTCGAACTGGTCGGGACCCCAGGCGCGGCTGCCGAGCACCGGCTCGGCGGGGATCGGCAGGTCGCCGTGGAGCGGCTTGCGGATCAGCCAGACCAGTTCCTCACGGCTGAGCGGGGTGCCGCCGAGGCCATCGAGGCTCTCGTGGACCTCACGGGCGACCTGGGCCCACTGGGCCAGCAGCTCCGGCGACAGGTACTCGTCGTGCACGCCCGTGGCACCGGCCGCCGCCGCGTCGGCGGCGTCCCGTACGGACCGCGTCAGACCGGCCTCCTCGACCGGGTCGTCGCCGCCGGGCAGCACGCCGCTGTCGCCGCCGGACTTCCGCTTCATCGAACCCAGCTTGACCAGCAGGACGTTGCGCTCGCGCAGCGCGCCGATGCGCTCCTGGTACTCGGCCTTGCGGAAGTTGTACGCCTTGTAGTTCTCCGTCGGGTCCCAGGCCACGGCGTTGAGCTGCTCGGCCCAGTCCTGGGCGGTGATCGGCCGGTACACCTTGCGGTAGTGGCACTCGACGTTGCGGTCACCGCGGGCGAGGTTGAGCAGCGCGCGGGCCGGGGCCTCGGCCATGGCCTGGAGCTCGACCGCGTTGAGGTACTCGTCGATGGCCGTGGGCAGGGCGATGCCCGTCCAGACGGAGTCGCCGTGGACGAAGATCATGTCGTCGGCGTACCGGTAGGGCAGCCGCATCTCCTCGCGCCGCTTGGCCTGGGACCGGTCGCGGGAGGAGCCGCTGTCCGACGTGCGCGAACCGCCGGAGGCGCCCTTCCCGGAACCGGCGTTCTTCTTGGAGGAAGTGGACGCGAGCAGCATGGCGATCAGGAAGAACGCGACCGCTCCGCCAAAAATGATCAGCATGAACATGGAGGAGTCATCCTGCGGTCTCGGAGGGTGCGGTCTCGGCGGGTGCGTTCGTCGATGAGGTGGCGGGGGACGCCGCGGACGCGGCGTACGAGGAGCCGTGCCGGGCCGCCGTGGCCAGCGCCGCCTCGTACCGCTGGTGCCAGCGGCGTGCCTGCGGCTGCCAGAGGATGACCTGCCAGCGCAGCTCCTCCGGCTCGCGGTCCGCGGCCAGGCCCTGCAGGCGCTTGGGCTGGACCCAGTAGTCCGCCCAGACCACCACCTGCTGGCTGAGCGTGAGGGCGGAGGGCAGCGGCCGGCCCCAGACGAAGTAGACGGCGACCGGCGGTCCCAGGTAGAGGACCGACGTGATGAGGGACAGGCCCAGGAAGGGCAGGAGGGTGGAGAGCGAGAGCAGCACCACGAGCCACAGCACGCCGAAGCCGAAGGCCGCGCCCAGGGCGGGCAGGAGCAGACCGGGAAGCGGGATGTTGCCCCAGTTCCAGATGCGCTTGGGCCGGTTCAGCAGGTCCGTGTGGTCGTAGGCGACCATGGGCGCCGGCGCGTCCGGCGTGTCCTGCGTCATCGGTCGGTCCCCCTCTCTGGCGTGGTCGCGTGCCGTGCGCCGCGGTCGCGGGCGGCACGTCTACGGTCGCGGGCGGCGTACCTTTCGCCGCGGCCCGTCCCGTCGGTCAGCCCTTGCCGCCGATCTGCTCGCCGAGGCCGATGAGCATGCCGGCGAGGCCGGCGGCGCCGCCGATGATGAAGGCGGCCAGCGCGATCATGCCGAAGCCCTGGAACGCCTCGCGCATGCCGTCGCCGCGCTTCATCGACAGCAGCATCCGGATGCCGAGGATGAGCAGGGCGCACGAGGCGACGGTGAGGCCCAGGCCGGCCAGGATGGTCTGGATCGACTTGAACATGCCGTCGAGGGTCGTCGCTGCCAGGATCATGAGGTGTCTGTCCTTCGGTGTGAGGGGCGTACGGATGGGTGGCGCGTCGGGCGGGGCGGTCGGTACGCCGCCTCGCGGATGACGCGTCAGTGGGACTTGGAGGCTTCCGGCTTGGGCGAGGGGGAGGGGCCGGCGGAGGCCGGACCGGACGGCGAGGGCGAACCGGACGGGGCCGGTGAGCCGCTCGCTCCGGTGGCCGGGGCGGCGCTCGGCGAGGCCGTGGCCGTGCCCGGTGTGTCCGCGCGGCCGCCCGTCGGGTCCATGACACCGCCGCGGATGTCCTTGATGAACCAGCCCTGCGCCGTGTTCACCACGGTCACCCGGTACGAGCGCTTCAGCGTCACTTCCGCCTTGGCGTCATCGGCCCCTCCGCCGCCCCAGGCGACGGTCACCCGTGCCGGGACCGCCTGGCCCTGGTTGTACGTGATCTTCTTGCCCGTCTCGGTGCCCTCGGGGGCCAGCGCCTGGACCTCCTGGACGACCGGTGTGGTCAGCGCGCCGGCCAGGCCCGAGACCGCCGCCGGGGTGGCGTCGGGGGTGGTGAAACGGGCGAGGGCGGTGGTGTCGGAGGCGGCCCACGCCTTGAAGTAGCCCGCGAAGACCTGGTCCCTGAGCTGGTTGGAGAGTTCCTGGTCGACGACCTCTCCCCCCTTCTCCAGCGCGGGCGCGGTGTCACGGACCGGCAGCGGCATCTCGCCGACGTTGCCGACGACCCGCAGCCCCGAAGCTCCGGCGAGGTCCTTGACGTACACCGGTACGGAGAGGGTGGTGGTGCGGCCGCCCGCGTAGGTGACCTGGATGTTGAGGTACCGGCCGTTCTTCCCGTACTCGGGGAGCTCTTCGACGGTCCCGTCCCAGCTCGCCTGCTTGACCTGCTGCTTGCCCCTCCCGTTCCACCCGCAGTCCCGGTCGACGCCGGACGAGATGTAGTGGGAGAGGGATTCACGGCGCTTGTCGGCGTTCTCCGGCGAGTACGTCATGCACAGGGACGCGTACTCCTCGGCGAAGACCGCCGCCGACTGGACCGGGAAGTCGGTGAGCCGGTAGCGGGTCAGGTCCTGCCCGTCGAGGGCGGCGGGCTTCACGGAGACGGACGACCTGCCGATGACCAGGCCGGTGACACCGCAGGACCCGAGCGCGAAGGCGCAGGCGGTGATCATCAGGGTCGCGCGCAGGGCGACGTGCGTGCTCCTGCCGTTCGAGGGCAGTCGGCCGCCGGGGCGCGGCACCTCGAACCGGGCTTCCGGCCCCTTGGCGCCGCTGCGCTCCGGCGCCGGTACAGCGGCGGCGGACGGGTCCGCGGCAGTGGCGGGCGCGGCGGCGGCAGCGGGTGCGGCGGATACGGGTGCGGCGGATACGGCCGGTATCCCGGCGACGGAAGCCTTCCCGCCCCCCTTGCGGCTCTCGCGCGCGGCCTTCTTGCTCTCGTACTCGGCCTTGCGGGCCGCCTTCTTGCGTTCGTACTCGGCCTTGCGCGCGGCCTTCGCCTGCTCCCGCTTGTCCTTCTTCGACTCGGCGGCGGGCCCTTCCGCGCGCGGCGGAAGGCTCGGTACGGCGGCCTGGCCAGGCGGGACGTTGGACTGCGGGGCCACGCGCACCCACGCGGCAGCCACCTGGCTGCGGGCCGCCTCGGCCGAGAGCTGGGGCACGGGCGGGGCGTCGTACGGACCCGGCGCCTGCTGCGCGGGGTGCCCGGCGGACCGGCCCTCGCCGACCCCGTCCGCAGAACTGCTGTGGTCCGTCATCGAGTCGGCTCTCTCCCCGCGTGTGATCCCCGTCCGCCGGTCGGGCGTGCGGCGGGCCCTGGTGAGACCAGGTGCGGACCGCAGTGTGGCAAATCGAGCTGACATTCCCCTCCCGCTTTTCCCCGCGAGAGGGGGTGAGGAAAAAATAAGGAATCCCTGCGAGGAAAACCGAGGGGCCGTCGGCGCGGTGCCCCGCCCACGGCTCCGTCACAATGCCGGGTTGTGCCCCAGTCGCGGGCGCGGAGCCGTCCCCGACCTCCCGAAGGACGAGAGTTGAGCGAGCAGAAGCTTCACCCGTGGCAGGACGCGGGCACCGCCCCCGAGGCCCCCGAACCGCCGCTGGTGGAGGCCGAGCACGCCTGGATCGCCGGCTACGAGCCGGGAAACCCCTGGCAGTCGAAGCTCTGCCTGCGCACCCCGCACGGCACGGTCACGTACCCCCTGACCCCGCACACCATGCCGGACCTGCTGGAGGGCCTGGTGGTGGTCGCGCAGGCGCAGCAGGGGGTGACGGGCGCGGACGCCCTGTACGACTCCGAGGCCGACGAGCCCGAGGACGACGCGGAGCCCCATGAGCCGACGGAGACCCCGAGCATCCACAACGGCCGCGCGGCACGCCTGACCGGCTGGGCCGTGGTCCACGAACTGTGGGAGCGCGAGGACCCGAAGGTCCGCCTCATCATGGGCGCGATCGTGGTGGCCGTGTTCGCGTTGGGGATCTTGCTTTCCTGACGAGATACGGTCAACTGCACGCCACGCACGAAGGAGCGCACATGCTGACGGAGACCACCGGCCGCACGCCCCAGGACCTCGCCGCCGAACTGACCGGCCTGCGCACGGTCGACGACTGGCCGTCGGTCTGGTCCGGTCCGCCGCAAGGCGGTTCGGCCGAGTTCGACGCGTGGTGCGGCCGGTACGGCTGGGAACCGCTGACCTTCGACCGGCAGCTGCGCGTACGGACCCGCAGCGGCGGACGATGGACGTTCTACGACCGCATCGGCGGCGAGTGGAGCCCGCTGGTGAACCTGACGCACTATCCGTGGCAGGTGAGGGCCGGCTCGGCAGCCGAGAACAGCGAGGTCCTCACGACCGCCGCCGCGGTCTGGCCGGCGCACCTGGAGGCAGCCGTGGGCGTGTTGGGCGCGCCCACATGGACCGGCCCCTGGGACGCCCCGGACTTCCCGGAGCCGCCCCACCCGTCGTACTGGCACAGCCGTGACGCGCGCATGCGGTCGCGCCGCCCCTACCAGTTCGCGTACTGGGCACCGGGCGCGGACGTGTCGGGACAGCCGTTCATCGTGCTGAGCCAGTCGGTGGCGTTCCCGACCTGGACTGCCGACATGCCCGGCGGATCGGCGATCTCCCTCGACGTGTACGCGCCCGAAGAGCTCCAGGGCTCCGGCCGATGACGGATGCGACGCACCCCACTCCCGCCGAGCTCGCACGCGCCATCGCGCTGGAGACCGCGTACGAGGCGTCCAAGCCGCGCACCCCGGACCGGGTGGAGGAGGTGACGTCCCGTATATGGGGCGACTGGGCAGCGGCATACCCGGAGGCCGGGACCCGGCCACCCCTGCTGGACTTCATCCGTGAGGTCGCCGGCACCCGTTCGGTCACCATCGAGGGCCGTGGCGACACCCGCGCCTTCTGGTCCTACAGGTCCCAGCCGGAAGGCGCCCCGCAGGACGTGGGACACCGGTTCCTCGCGCAGGCGTGCGGTGAGAGCCGCGGGTACCAGGTGCTGGAGGACACCGAAGCGGGCCGGACGCTGGACTCCTACCACCTGTGGCAGCCCGAGGTGCAGAAAGCACTGGCCCAGGACCTCGGTCTGCCCGAGCAGGAGTTGCAGTCACTGGCTCCGGAGGTCTGGAAGGCCGCCTCGTTCCGCTATGCCCAGGCGGCCCAGGGGCCGGTCGTGGCCTTCGCCGCCGATATCGGCGCCCGTTCCGTCCTCGGTGAGATCGAGATGCCGCAACTCCTCGATCACCCGAACGTCGGGAAGGAAGGCGTCAGGTTTCCCCTCCCGCTCCCCCGCCACGAACATCTGCCCGCGGAGCTGGACGAGCTGATGTCGGACGAGGCCGTACGGTGCCAGCTGCGGATGGAGGACTACGACGCGAAAAGCACCACCCCCGCGACGTTCGCTGCCAAGCTCGCTGCCATCGACGCCCCCGAGCGGCAGAGAACGGCACTCGCGGCGGCCGTCACGAGCCTGCGGGCGGCCGAGAGTTACACGGATCTGGCGGGACCGGCTGCAGGACACCAACAGCCCGAGCCCAAGAAGCCCGTACTGGGTCAGTCCTTCATCCACGGGGCGGCCATCCCCACCACCCTCACCGTGCCACCCCGCCCCGCGATCGCCGTAGCCAGCACCCATGGCGTGATCAACCCCGGGATTGAGGCCGCACCCGAGTCGGCGGGAATCGGACGGTGACCGGCTCCGTGGACACGACCGCTCCCGGCGAGCAGGTCGAGCTGTACTTCTCCGATGTCTTCGCCTTCGTCAAGGATTTCCTCGCCCCGACCGTCCGCCGCCGCCTCAACGGCTCCTCCGCCACCTGGTGCCCCCGCTGGTGGGAGCACCCCGAGGCCGGCGCGCGGCTCTCCGCGCTCTGGCTGGCCTGGGAGCAGCTGCGCCTGGAACCGACGCTCGGCCTGTCGACCTGGTGGCTGCACCACGCCGACCCGCACCTGCGGGTGCTGATGGACACCGACCTCGGCCCGTTCGCGGCCTGCTCCCCCAAGCCGGGCGGGCACACGGCGTACCCCTTCGACCCGCTCCCACTGGAGGAGTACGACCCGGAGGCACAGCCCTTGTAAGGAACCGGTGAGGAGGCACGGCGCGATCCTCACCGTTTCCCCACATCCGTCAACAACCCTCTGCCCGGCCCGCTTTCCTCACGGCGAACCCTTCGCTTTCCTCGGCTTTCCCCGCGAGGAAAACCCGCGCTCCCCTGGCCGTCCCGCCACCTACCGTGTCTCGGCGACCTGACTGAGGGAGGGCCGGGACGGTGGACTCACCCGCCGAGAACAAGCGAAGTGCGGTACTGGCGCTGGCACTACTGGGTGCGCTGCTGGTCGGCAGCCTCGTCGTGCTCACCGTCTTCAACGGCGAGGACGAACCCGCGGACGACGCCAAGCCCAAGGCATCCGCCACACGAGGCGCGGGCACGGGCGCGGCCACCAGCACGGGCGCCGGTCCCGCCGCCGGAGCGGCCACGCCGCAGTCCGGGTCGGCCGCCGGCGTACCCCTCATCGTCCAGCCCGCCGACCTCGCCAACGCCCACCGCGCGATGGCCGACTACATGGCGGGCATCAACACCTTCAAGTACACCGACAACACCGCCTCCTGGGCGCCTCGTCTGCTGGCCCTCACCGACGGGGGCGAGACGATGAAGAAGCTGACCGTGCTGCCGACCGACAAGGCATGGGCCACCTGTCAGCAGGCCAAGTGCTCTTCCGCGGGGCGGGCCACCGTACGCCGGGACGCACTGATCGCCGACGAACTCACGCGCGGCAGCGGCCAGGCGATCTCAAGCGTGGTGGAAGTGACCGCGACCCGCTCCAGCGACGGCCGCAAGACCGAGACCGAGACCAACACCTGGCTGGTGAGCGCCCGCAAGAGCGGCGGCACGTGGCAGGTGAACGGCTTCGACATCTACGGCCTGGGCAACGTGGGCGCGCCCGAGCCCAAGGGGGGGTGAGGCAGCCGTGGTGGCTCCTGCCGTACTGGCGGCCGCGTCGAAGGCCGCCAAGGTGGCGAAGGCCGCCAAGAGCGCGGCCCAGGTCGCTTCGGGACAGGGCGGCAAAGGCGGCGGGAAGAAGAAGAACAACCTCAAGTGGGCGTTGATCATCGCAGGCGTCGGCTCGATGCCGACCCTCGGCATCGTCCTCGTCGTCATGCTCCTGATCATGGCCCTCGTGGGGGGCCTCGGCGGCGGCGCCGCCCAGGCGGCCTGCGGCAACTACGCGGAGAACGCGGGCGCCGGCAATACCGGCGACAAGGCGGGCACGAACCCGATCATGCCCGCCGGCAAGATGTACATGCCGAGCGACACCGCCCGTGACGAGATACCTCCGAAGATGATCCTCGCCTCGATGCGCGCGGCCGCGCGCTACGACGGCCTGGACTGGACGATCATCGCCGGGCAGATGTACCAGGAGACGAGGTACGGCCAGGACAAGTCCGCGGCCCCGGGCGGAGACAACGGCCTCGGCTACAAGGGCCTGCTGCAGTTCGGTGACTGGGCCTGGGGCCAGTATGGCGAGGACGGCAACGGCGACGGCCAGAAGGACCGTTACGGCATCGACGATCTGGCCTTCGCCGCGGCCAACTACATGCACGCCCTGAAGGCGGAGACCAACGCCTGGGACGCGCTGCTCGGCTACTCCGGCTCCACCAAGACCAACACGGTCTATCCCCGCGTGGTCCTCACCCAGGCCGCCCGCTACCGAGGCACCCTCACCAGCGACAAGGACCTGATCAACCGCTGGTACGCGCACCTGAAGGCCACCGTCGAGAAGAATCCTTCCTTCCCGGTCCTGGGCCAGAGCCAGGGCATTCCCGAGCCCGTCAGCAGCGACGCCCAGCCGAGCGAGGCGCTGAGCATCCGTTCCAAGGGCCCCCACAGCTGGTCCACCCCGCCCCTCGGCGGAGGCGGGCAGGGCGGCACGACCACGGCCATGGCACCGATGGGCTTCTCCCGCCCGCTCACGGCCCCGTTCCGCCCGGACGACCCGCCCGCGACGGCCAGCGGCAAGAACTGGCAGTGGCCGCTCAAGGAGGGCTCGTACAAGCTCGGTACCAAGTACCACCAGGAAGGCCCGCACTGGAGCCTCGGCTACCACACCGGGCTCGACCTGGAAGCGTCCACCGGCACCCCGATCTACGCCCCGGCCGACGGCAAGGTCGTGAAGGTCGGCAGCGGTGGCGCGTACGGCAACGAGACCCGCATCGAGCACGCGGGCGGCGTCATCACCCTGTACGGACACCAGAGCAGCGTCGCCGTGAAGGTGGGCGACACCGTCAAGCGCGGCGACCAGATCGGCGCGGTCGGTGAAACGGGCAACGCCTTCGGCCCCCACCTCCACTGGGAGGTGCTGATGCCGGGCGTCGACGACCCCTTCCGCAGCGGCCAGGACAACGGCCCCGGCGAGATCGACCCGGAGGGATGGCTGGCCGGGAAGATCACGGCCAGCCCCGACTACGGCAGCGTGCCCGGGGGCACGGGCAAGGGCAAGGACGCGGACTACCGCGACTGCGCCAAGAACGGCAAGGGCACCGCCGTCCCGCCGGACGGCGCCGGCTCGACCGGGCCCATCCCGGACGTCGACGACACGGTGGTGCGGGCGGCGCTCGGCTGGGCGCAGCGCGGTATCGGCAAGCCCTACGTCTGGGCGGCGGCCCGTCTGCAGGGCGACCACCCCACGTCCTTCGACTGCTCCAGCTTCACCCAGTGGATCTACTACCAAGCCAGCGGCGGCAAGATCAACATCGGGTACTCCACCTACGACCAGCAGCCGAACCTCTCCAAGTACAAGGTCGACCTGAGCCAGGCCAGGCCGGGCGACGTGATCTTCTTCAACCCCAGCTCGGCCGGTTCGGAGCACGTCGGCATCGTCTGGGATCCGGCCAAGCACACGATCCTCCACGCTCCGCGACCCGGCAAGAACGTCGAGTTCAGCAACTGGGAGTGGCAGGGGCAGATCACGGGCGTCTACCGGGTGCCGACCGGCGGATCGTTCCCCTGATCCGGCGGCCACCACCAGCCCCCGCCCCCTGAAACCAGCAGAAGACAAGATGCCGATGCCCCCCACAGGCCCGGCGGAAGGAACGCCCTGACCATGGCCCCCGAACCACAGAAGAAGCCGCGCGCCGAGGACGACTGGACGATCGAGATCGTCCTCCTCGTGGTCGGCGTCCTGGCCCTCCTGTCCGCCGCCTGGCTCGCGGCCCGCCTCGGCGCCGCGTTCGCCGACCAGCCGGAGCCCCCGGGCAACCCCTTCTCCTTCGGCATCGCCCTGGCCAAGGGCGACTACTCCTGGCCCGGCGGCGCGGCCAGCGCCATCGCCGCCGCCGAGGCGCTGCTGCTCGCCGGTCTGATCACCGCCGGGTACCGGATACGCCAGCGGCTGCGCGACAAGCCGGACGTGGACCGCGCGGCCAAGCACATGGCGGACGGGACGGGCCTCGGCAAGCTCACCATGAAGGGCGCGGCCGCGACCGCCGAGCGGCTCGGCGTGAAGGCGCAGGTGCCGGGCGTGTTCATCGGCCGCTCCGTGAAGGGCCGCCAGCCCCTGTTCGGCTCCTTCGAGGACATGCACGTCGACATCTGGGGACCGCGCACTGGCAAGACGACCCGACGCGCCATGCCGGCGATCCTCGCCGCCCCGGGCGCGGTGCTCGTGACCTCCAACAAGCGCGACATCGTCGACGGCACGCGCGGCCCACGCCAGGCCCGGGGGCAGGTGTGGGTGTTCGACCCGCAGCAGGTGGCCCAGGAGCCGCCGCTGTGGTGGTGGAACCCCCTGTCCTACGTCACCGACGTGGCCAAGGCCCGCAAACTGGCCGACCACTTCGCCTCGGGCTCGCGCGACGCCGACGCCTCCACCGACGCGTTCTTCGACCCGGCGGGCCAGGACCTCCTCGCCAACCTCCTGCTCGCGGCGGCCACCGCCAAGCTGGCGATCACCCAGATCTACACCTGGCTGTCGAACCCGAAGGACGACACCCCGGAGCGCATCCTGCGCGGCGCCGGACACCACATGCCGGCCGACGCCCTGGGCGGCGTCATCACCGCCCCCGACAAGCAGCGCAGCGGTATCTACGGCGTCGCCCAGCAGATGGCGTCCTGCCTGATCAACCCCGAGGTCAACAAGTGGGTGTCCCCGCTCGGCCCGGACGACGGCCGCCCGGAGTTCGACCCGCACGAGTTCGTCCGCTCCTCCTCGACCCTCTACTCGCTCTCCCGCGAGGGCAGCGATTCGGCCGGTCCGCTGGTGACGGCCCTGACCGTGGCCGTCGTCGAGGCGGCCGAGGAGTACGCCACCACCCAGCGGGGCGGCCGCCTGTCGCTCCCGATGGTCGGCGTCCTGGACGAGGCGGCGAACGTCTGCCGCTGGCGCGCCCTGCCCGACCTCTACTCGCACTACGGCTCGCGCGGCATCGTCCTGATGACGATCCTCCAGTCCTGGGCCCAGGGCGTCGAGGTGTGGGGCGACCGCGGCATGGAGAAGCTCTGGTCCGCCGCGAACGTCCGGGTCTACGGCGGCGGCGTCTCCGACACCCGCTTCCTCGGCGACCTCTCGGAACTGGCCGGCGAGTACGAGCTCCGCGAGTACTCCGCGACCCAGGAGGCGGAGTTCGGCGGCTGGTCCGGCAACCGCACGGTGAACGAGTCACGGCGCCGCGAGCGCCTCCTCCAGGTCTCCGACCTGGGCGCGATGCCCCCGGGCCGCGCCCTGGTCCTGGC
Source organism: Streptomyces sp. 3211.6 (assembly GCF_003634815.1). Classification (NCBI taxonomy): domain Bacteria; kingdom Bacillati; phylum Actinomycetota; class Actinomycetes; order Kitasatosporales; family Streptomycetaceae; genus Streptomyces; species Streptomyces sp. 3211.6. The sequence continues at coordinate 3,760,721 of NZ_RBXC01000001.1, forward strand.
TTCGGGCACGAAGCCGGTCCTGGTGGAGACCATCCCCTGGTGGGAGGGCCCGTACGCCACCGAGGTCAAGGCATCCCTCGCGAAGTACGACCCGGGCGCCCGCTGAGCCCACGAAACCGTGGCCGGCCCCCGGGGCCGGCCACGGCTCCGCTCACGCATCACAGCCGGACGGAAGTCCCGGCTGCTCCCGGGCCCAGCCCTGGGCGCCGGCGCTGCCGCTCCGGCCGCCGCGATCGTGCCGAAGCCCTGGAATACCTCGCGCATGCCGTCGCCGCGCTTCGCCGGAACCGGCCGCTCCACGACGGCCGCGCCGCCGGCTCACGGGCTGCTGTCCTTCTGCCTGCTGATACGAGCGGCCGCCCGTCACTGACGGCATGTCATGATGCCCGACGACCAACAGGATGAGGAGCTTGGGACGATGCTGACGGAGACATCGGGCCGCACGGCCCGTGACCTGGCCGCCGAGCTGGAGGGCCTGCGGGGGGTGGATTGGGCATCTGTCTGGGCGGGTCCGCCGCAGGGCGGTTCTCCCGAATGCCGCACCTGGTGCGAGCGCTACGGCTGGGAACCGCAGACGGCCGACCGCAATCTTGTGGTGCTCAGCCGGGCCGGCGGCAGGTGGACCTTCGAAGCGGGTGGCAACTGGCATCCCGTACGACGCCTGACCCACTGGGCGTGGCACCTCAAGGCAGACGAGGCGTCCGAGAACCCCGGTCTCTTGACCCGCGCGGCCGACGAATGGCCCGACTTCGTCAAAGCGGCCGAAAGCGTGCTGGGGCCCGCGGTATGGGCCGGCCCCTGGGATGCACCAGACTTCCCGGAGCCGATGGAACCGGCGTTCTGGGAGAGCCGTGAATACCGCCTCGAGACCCGCACCCCCTACCGGATGGCGTACTGGAAGCCGGTGGGTGACCATCCCGGGCAGGCACTCATCGTGCTTGCGCAGTCGGTGTCGTTCACAGCGTGGACCACTGACACGCCGGGCGGTTCGCGGATCCAGCTGACCGTGAATGCCCCTGAAGGTTCACGGAGGAACCCGTGACCCCCGACGCCCCTCCGACCCCGGAGGAGATAGCCCGGGCCTTTGCCCTCCAGCAGGAACATGCCGCGGCGGAACCACGCGACAGGCAGTCCGGGGCCGCGATAGCCCGCAGGCTGTACGGCGACTACCTGTCGACGCTCGATCCGGAGGCGGAGGGTCCCAAGCCCGGTCTTGTGGACTTCATAGAGAAGCTTGCGGCGAAGGAGTCGGTCACCAACGCGGACCGCGGCCCCCACCGCGCGTTCTGGTCCTACGAGTCCAAGCTCGAGGGCGTGGAGAAACCCGTGCCCAATCGCTTCCTGGCCAAGGCGTGTGGCCAGACGCGCGGTCTGCAGGTGCTGGAGGACACCCCCGCCGGGCACCGGCTCAACGGCTACTTCCTCGGCAACGAATTCGTGGTGGACGCGCTCGCCCGGCACTTCGACTTCGATCCGGAGGAACTGGACGCCGCTCACGGTGCCGCCTGGGACACCCTCTCGGACCGGTACGCCCTCGCAACCGAGGGACTCGTGATCGGCTTCGCCGCCGACATCACCGCGGACTCGGTCCTCGGCAAGACCGAGATACCGGCGCTCCTCAAGAACGCCGACGTCGGCAAGGAGGGCATCAAGTTCGCCACGCCGTTGCCTCAGCACGCTCACCTTCCGCCCGACGTCAACGCGTTCATGGCCCATCCCCCCATCCGCTGCCAACTGCGGATGGGAGACGACGACCCCGGGAAATCCCCCGAGGAATTCGCCATGAAGCTTCACGCCATCGATGTCCCCGAGGACCAGAAGCAGGCCCACGCGGCGATCGTCGACCGGCTGTCAACGGCCAACTCCTACGAGGCACTGGACCCGACGACCGCCGAGGCGAAGCGGAGGGAGCACATGAGCACCTTCATACCCGGTGTGAACCTAGGCCACGGACTCATCCGCACGCCTCGCAGCGTCCTCACCGGCCACGGCGTGAGCGAGCCCACACCCCCGCAGATCACACCGAAGTCCTCCGGTATCGAGCACTGACCGGCAGGTCTGCCACGATGCGTTCGCGCGCACCCCTCCCTGTACCGAGCAGCGAGCATGCGGGGGCGCTGACCAAGACCACGGGCGGAACCGCCCAGCACCTGGTTCCGGCGTACCTGGCGGCCACCGCACCCCGGGGGGCGCCCGCGTGGGCCGGTTCCCGCCCCATGCCCTCACACCAAGCAAAAAAGCAAAAGCCCCAGGTCACGGCGAGTGAGTCCTGGGGCTTCTACAGAGCCGCCTTCGGGATTCGAACCCGAGACCTACGCATTACGAGTGCGTTGCTCTGGCCAACTGAGCTAAGGCGGCACCGCTGGGAAGACAAGATTTTCCCCGCAGGGAGCCTCTCATCAGCAGCGTCGCCAAGTCTACAGGGTGGGAAGCGATGCCCCGAACCGGGTTCCGGCTGTGGGGTCAGCAGCGTTTGCCCGGGGTGGGGGGACTGCCCTCCAGGAGGTAGCGGTTGATCGCGGTGTCGATGCAGTCGCTGCCGCGGCCGTACGCGGTGTGGCCGTCGCCGTCGTAGGTCAGGAGGGTGCCCGAGTCCAGCTGGTCCGCCAGGGCCTGGGCCCACTTGTACGGGGTCGCCGGGTCGCGGGTGGTGCCGACCACCACGATCGGGGCCGCGCCCTGGGCCTTCAGGGGCTTCGCCGTGCCCGTGGCCCTCACCGGCCAGTAGGCGCAGTTCAGCGAGGCCCAGGCCAGCCCCGCGCCGAAGACCGGCGACGCCTTCTCGAAGGACGGCAGGGCGGCGTCCACCGCCTCCGGGCCGCTGAAGGCGGCGGGCTGGTCGAGGCAGTTCACGGCGGCGTTGGCGAACATCAGGTTGGCGTACTTGCCGTCCGCGTCGCGCTCGTAGTAACTGTCGGCCAGCGCCAGCAGGGCGGCCCCGTCGCCGTTCATCGCGTCGCCCAGGGCCTGGCGCAGCTGCGGCCAGGCGCTCTCGTCGTACAGGGCCGCGATCACGCCCGTCGTCGCGAGGGACTCGCCCAGCGGGCGGCCCTGGTCGCCGGAGGGGACCGGCTGGGCGTCCAGCTTGCGGAAGAACTCCTTCAGGCGCTGGCCCTGGGCCTGCGGGGTGCCCTGGCCCAGCGGGCAGTCGGCCTGCTTCGCGCAGTCCCGGGCGAAGGAGCGGAAGGCCGTGTCGAAGCCGGCCGTCTGGTCGCGGTTGAGTTCGAGGGCGGGCCGTGAGGGGTCCATCGCCCCGTCCAGGACCAGCCGGCCCACCCGGGCCGGGAAGAGGTCCGCGTACGTCGCGCCGAGGAAGGTGCCGTAGGAGGCACCGACGTAGTTCAGCTTCTGGTCGCCGAGGACCGCCCGGAGCAGGTCCATGTCGCGGGCGGCGTCCACCGTGGAGACGTGCGGCAGGACCCGCGCCGAGCGCTGCTCGCAGCCCGCCGCGAACTCCTTGAACGCCGCCACCAGCCGGGCCCGTTCCGCCTGGTCGTCCGGGGTCTGGTCCACCTGGGTGAAGCGGTCCATGGCCGGCCCGGCCAGGCATTCCACGGGGCTGCTGCGGGACACCCCGCGCGGGTCGAAGGAGACCATGTCGTAGCGGGCGCGCACCGGCGCCGGGTAGCCGATGCCCGCGTACGCCTGGAGGTAGCCGATGCCCGATCCGCCGGGGCCGCCCGGGTTGACCACCAGGGAGCCGAGCTTCTTGCCCGGGCCGGTGGCCGTGCGGCGGGCCACCGCGATGTCCACGTCCTGGCCGGAGCCCGGGTGGGCGTAGTCCAGCGGCGCCTTCATCGTGGCGCACTGGAAGCCCTGGACACCGCAGTCGCGCCAGCTCAGCTTCTGCTCGTAGTACCGGCGCAGCGCGGAGGGGACCGCGGACGGTTCGGCCGAGGCGGAGGCCACGCCCGGGCTGCCGGAGGTACAGCCGGAGAGCAGCAGCCCGGCCGCTGCGATCACGGTCCCGGTGGTACGCAGCAGTCGCCTGGTGTCCATGCGGCGAGCGTACGGCCTGCCGGGACGCCTGTCCGTCGGCCGCCGCTCGTACGGGTGAACCCGTCAGCCGGCCCGCAGGGCCATGGTCATGGCCTCCACCGCCAGGAGCGGGGCCACGTTCCGGTCGAGGGCCTCGCGGCAGGCGATGATCGCCTCGATGCGCCGCAGCGTGCGCTCCGGACCGGAGGCGCGGGCGATCCGGTCGAGGTCCGGGCGTATGTCCTCGTTGGCGATGGCCAGGGCCGAGCCGAGCTGGAGGGCCAGGACGTCCCGGTAGAAGCCGGTCAGGTCGGTGAGGGCGAGGTCGAGGCTGTCGCGCTGGGTGCGGGTGCGGCGGCGTTTCTGGCGGTCCTCCAGTTCCTTCATCACCCCGGCCGTGCCGCGCGGCAGCCGGCCGCCGGCCCCCGCTCCAGCGCCGAGCGCGGCCCTCAGCTCCTCGGTCTCCCGCGTGTCGACCTCCTCGGCGACCTGCTTGGCGTCCTCCGCGGCGGCGTCGACGAGCTCCTGCGCCGCCTTGAGGCAGCCGCCGACGTCGTCCACCCGCAGCGGGAGCTTCAGCACGGAGGCGCGCCGGGTGCGGGCGGCCTCGTCGGTGGCGAGCCGGCGGGCCCGGTCGATGTGCCCCTGGGTGGCGCGGGCGGCGGCCGCGGCGGCGGCGGGCTCCACGCCGTCGCGCCGCACCAGGACCTCGGCCACCGCCGCCACGGACGGGGTGGTCAGGCTCAGGTGCCGGCAGCGGGAGCGGATGGTGGGCAGCACATCCTCCAGGGAGGGCGCGCACAGCAGCCAGACCGTACGGGGCGCGGGCTCCTCCACGGCCTTCAGCAGGACGTTGCCCGCGCCCTCGGTGAGCCGGTCGGCGTCCTCCAGGACGATCACCTGCCAGCGGCCGACGGCCGGCGACAGCTGGGCTCGGCGGACCAGCTCGCGGGTCTCCTTCACGCCGATCGACAGCAGATCGGTGCGGACGATCTCCACATCGGCGTGCGTCCCGGCCAGGGTGGTGTGGCAGCCGTCGCAGAATCCGCAGCCCGGTTCACCGCCGAGGGCGCGGTCCGGGCTGACGCACTGGAGGGCCGCCGCGAAGGCGCGGGCGGCGGTGGCCCGTCCGGAGCCGGGCGGGCCGGTGAACAGCCAGGCGTGGGTCATCTTGGAGCCGGGCGGCAGCGGCTGTCCCTCGGCGACGGCCGAGACCAGGGCGTCGGCGTCGCGGGCGGCCGAGGCCAGCTGCGCCTGCACGCGCGCCTGTCCCACCAGGTCGTCCCACACGGGCATCCCGCCCACCGCCTTTCACCGTCCGCCGGTGCTCCGCACCCGCCTGCCCTGCCTGCCCTGCCTGCCCTGCTCACATTGTGGCGCGTGCCACTGACAATCCGTCCCCGCCCTGGGAGGACCGGCCGCCGGGTCAGCGGCGGCGCCGCCGGCCGCCCCGGCCGTCCGCGTCACCCTGGTCGTCCCGGGCATCCCGGCCGTCCGGGCGCGGGCCGAGCAGTTCGTCCACCAGGCTCGGCAGGTCGTCCATCGGAGTCGCCTCGGCCCAGTCGGAGGGGGCCCGGCGCGGCCGGCCGTCCTCGTCGAAGGCGGGGAGCTCGCGCGTCACGTCGTTCGCGGAGTCCCGGAAGATCCCCGGCGGCACCCGGTCGGCCGGCGGCTCCTGCGTGTGCGGGGCGGTCGGACGCTCCGCCGGACGGGTCCGCCCGTCCGGGGCGGCGGGAGCCTGGCCCTCGGGCCGTACGGCGGGCATGACCGCCGTCTCGTCGGACGGGCGCCGGGCGGACGGGTCGACCTTGGGCACGGGGACGGTCTGGGTGACGTCGTCGGGCTGGACGACCCGTCGCACCGCCGGCGTCTCGACCGTGAGCTCCTCGTCCGCCAGCAGCGGGTCCTTGCGCATCACGACCTTGGGCGCCGACGTCTCAGCCGGGGGCTCAGCCGCCGTCTCAGCGGGCGCGGCGGCGGGCGCGGCGGCCGGCCTCTCGGCAGCCTTCGCCGCCGCGGCGGCCGCAGCGGCCGAGGCCGCGGCGAGCTTGCGCGCCTCCTCCGCCCGCAGCAGGGCCTCCTCGGCCCGCCGCTGCTTCTCCCGCCGGAGCTCCTCCGCCTCGGCGCGCAGCCGGGCCTCCTCCGCCTCCTGGAGCCGGATCCGCTCGAGCTCGGCGGCGCGGGCCCGCTCCTCGGCCTCGGCGCGCAGCCGCTCGGCCTCGGCCCGCACCCGGGCCTCCTCCTCAACCCTGCGCCGCTCCTCCTCGGCCCTCACCCGGGCCTCCTCCGCCTTCCGCGCGGCCTCCACCTCGGCGAGCCGGCGGGCCTCCTCGGCCTCCCGCTCGGCCCTGATCCGCGCCTCCTCGGCCTCCCGGGCCAGACGGGCTTCCTCCTCGGCCCTCAGCCGGGCCTCCTCCGCCTTGCGCGCGGCCTCCTCCTCGGCCTTGCGCCGGGCTTCCTCCTCGGCGAGCCGGCGCGCTTCGAGCTGCGCGGCCACCTCCGCCTCGGACAGCGGGAGCATCCGGTCCAGGCGGTGGCGCACGACGGTGGTCACGGAGCCGGGGTCCTGGCCCGCGTCGACCACGAGGTAGCGGCCCGGGTCGGCGGCGGCCAGCGTCAGGAAACCGGCCCTCACCCGCTGGTGGAACTCGGTGGGCTCGGACTCCAGCCGGTCGGGGGCCTCGGTGAAGCGCTCCCGCGCGGTCTCCGGGGAGACGTCGAGCAGCACGGTCAGGTTCGGGACCAGGCCGTCCGTGGCCCAGCGGGAGATCCGGGCGATCTCCGTCGGGGACAGGTCGCGCCCGGCGCCCTGATAGGCGACCGAGGAGTCGATGTAGCGGTCGGAGATGACGACCGCGCCCCGCTCCAGGGCGGGCCGGACCACCGTGTCCACGTGCTCCGCGCGGTCGGCGGCGTACAGCAGCGCCTCGGCGCGGTTGGACAGCCCGGCGGAGGAGATGTCCAGCAGGATCGAACGGAGCCGCTTGCCGACCGGGGTGGCGCCCGGCTCCCGGGTCACGACGACCTCGTGGCCCTTGCCCCGTATCCAGTCGGCCAGCGCCTCGACCTGGGTGGACTTCCCGGCGCCGTCGCCGCCCTCCAGGGCGATGAAGAACCCGGTCGCGGACGGGGCCTGGACGGGCTCCCCACCGCGCAGCGCCTCGCGCAGGTCGCGGCGCAGCGGCACGCCGCCGCGGTCGTCGGCCCGGGTGAGGACCACGACGGCGGCGGGCAGCAGCAGCGCGCCGACCAGCATCAGGGTGTAGGCGGCGCCGCCGTGCGCGAGGACGATCCGGCCGGCCTCCAGCCGGTGCGGGCCGATCGCGGCGGCCAGCAGCGGGGCGGCCACCGCGCCGAGGGCCACGGCCACGCGGACCACGGCCTGCAGGTGCGCGGTGACCCGGGCGCGGCGGAACTCCTCGGTCTCCTGGTCGAGCAGGGTGTGGCCGGTGTTGGCGGCGACGCCGGCGGCGGTGCCCGCGAGCAGGGCCAGGAACAGCACGGTCGCCGTGTCCCGGACCAGTCCGGTCAGCAGCAGCGCCAGTCCGGCGACGGCCATGGCCAGGGCCAGCAGCCGGCGCCGGGACAGCCCGGGCAGCACCTTGCCGGCCTGGGTGGCGCGGATGCCGGCGGCGGTGCCGCCGACGAGGGCGAGCACCATCAGGGCGTACGAGGAGGGCCCGCCGCCCAGGTCGAAGGCGTGCAGCACGGCGACGGAGGCGGCGCAGGCGACGGCTCCGGCGACGGCGGCGCAGGCCAGCACGAGCAGCCGGATCGAGCCCGTACGGCCCTTCTCGGCACGGTCGCCCGCGCGGGGGGCGCGCAGCCCCTCCAGCGGCGAACGCGGCCTCGGGGTCTTCACGGCGGGCAGGGCCAGCGGCAGCAGCAGCGAGACGGAAGCGGCGAACAGGCCGGCGGCGACGTACGAGCCCAGCGCCGACTGGTTCACGGCGAACCAGTCCACGCCCAGGCCCAGCGCCCGCCCGACCAGCGTCGCGACGAGCAGGGCGGCGGCCGCGACGGGCATCGCCGCAAAGGCGGTGCGCAGGCTGAGGCGGCGCAGGGCGTCGAGGTGGTCCGGGAGCGGGCGTACCGTCGCCCCCTCCGGCGGCGGCGCGGGCAGCAGCGCGGGCGCGGCGCTCTCCTTGGCCAGGGTCCACACCCGCTCGGCGGAGCCGGAGACGAAGACGGTGGCCAGCAGGGCGACCGTGGCGTGCGCCGGGATCCAGTCGAGCCAGAGCGGGGCGACGACGAACAGCACGATCCGCAGCCCGTCGGCGCCGGCCATCGTCCAGCGGCGGTCCAGCTTGCCGCCGGGGGCGGTGAGCTGGGCCAGCGGTCCGAGCAGGACCGCGCCGAACAGGACGGTGGCGAGGACGCGCACCGCGAAGACGGCCGCGACGGCGAAGGCGGCGCCGCGGTAGCCGGTGCCGAAGAGGCCGCCGGTGGTGGTCGTGACGGTCGCCTGGAGGGTCAGCAGGACGAGGACCAGCAGGGCGAGGGCGTCACCGATGCCGCTCACCAGCTGGGCGCTCCACAGACGGCGCAGCCCGGGGGTGCGCAGCAGCGCGCGCACCGCTCGCTCGCGGGAGTCCGCGGCTAGGGCTTCGTCGTAGGCGGGGTTCTCGGAGGCGGTCACGACCGGTGGCTGCTCGGCTCGCGTCATCCGCCCAGCCTATCCGCTGCACTGGGCCGTTGCGGTGGCCTGTGGACGGGGCCCCGTGTGACCCCGCCCGCACCCCCGCCCGCACCCCGTCCGCAACCCGCTGTGCGGGGACGGGGCCCCGCCCCGGAGCCCTACTCGTCCGCCGGAGCGGCTGCCGTCGTCTTCTTCGCGGCCGCCGTCGCCTTCTTCGCCACCGTCTTCTTCGCGGCGGCCGTCTTGGCGGCCGTCGTCTTCGCGGCCGTCGTCTTAGCGGCCGTCGTCTTGGCGGCCGTCGTCTTCTTCGCGGTGGTCGTCTTCTTCGCCGCCGTGGCCTTCTTCGCCGGAGCCTTCTTCGCCGGAGCCTTCTTCGCGGTCTTCTTCGCCGGCCCCTTGGCCCGCTTCTCCGCGAGCAGCTCGTAGCCCCGCTCCGGCGTGATCGTCTCGACGTCGTCGTCCCGCCGCAGCGTCGCGTTCGTCTCGCCGTCCGTCACGTACGGGCCGAAGCGGCCGTCCTTGACGACCACCGGCTTCTCGCTGACCGGGTCCGTGCCCAGCTCCTTCAGCGGCGGCTTGGCCGCGGCCCGGCCCCGCTGCTTGGGCTGCGCGTAGATCGCCAGGGCCTCGTCCAGGGTGATCGAGAAGAGCTGGTCCTCGGTCTCCAGGGACCGCGAGTCCGTGCCCTTCTTCAGGTACGGGCCGTAGCGGCCGTTCTGGGCCGTGATCTCCACGCCCTCCGCGTCCGTGCCGACGACGCGCGGCAGCGACATCAGCCGCAGGGCGTCCTCGAGGGTGACCGTGTCCAGGGACATGCTCTTGAACAGGGAGGCCGTCCGCGGCTTGACCGCGTTCTTGCCCGTCTTCGGCGTGCCCTCGGGCAGGATCTCCGTCACGTACGGCCCGTAACGACCGTCCTTCGCGACGATTTCGTTCCCGCTCACCGGGTCCTTGCCCAGCTCGAACTCGCCGCTCGGCTTCGCGAACAGCTCCTCCGCGTACTCGACCGTCAGCTCGTCCGGAGCCAGGTCGTCCGGCACGTCGGCCCGCTGGTGGCCCTCCGCGTCCTTCTCGCCGCGCTCCACGTACGGGCCGTAGCGGCCGACGCGCAGCACGATGCCGTCGCCGACAGGGAAGGAGGAGATCTCCCGGGCGTCGATCGCGCCCAGGTCCGTGACCAGCTCCTTCAGACCGCCGAGCGCGTCGCCGTCGGCCGGTACGACCTCGGTGGCGTGCTCGGAGCCGAAGTAGAACCGCTTCAGCCACGGCACGGACTGGGCCTCGCCGCGCGCGATGCGGTCGAGGTCGTCCTCCATCTTGGCGGTGAAGTCGTAGTCGACGAGCCGGCCGAAGTGGGTCTCCAGCAGGTTCACGACGGCGAAGGAGAGGAAGGACGGGACGAGCGCCGTGCCCTTCTTGAAGACGTAGCCGCGGTCGAGGATCGTGCCGATGATCGACGCGTACGTCGACGGGCGGCCGATCTCCCGCTCCTCCAGCTCCTTGACCAGCGAGGCCTCGGTGTAGCGGGCCGGGGGCTTGGTCGCGTGGCCGTCGGCGGTGATCTCCTCGGCGGTCAGCGCGTCGCCCTCGGCGACCTGCGGCAGCCGGCGCTCACGGTCGTCCAGCTCGGCGTTCGGGTCGTCGGCGCCCTCGACGTAGGCCTTCATGAAGCCGTGGAAGGTGATCGTCTTGCCGGAGGCGCTGAACTCGGCGTCCCGGCCGTCGCTCGCCCGCCCGCCGATCTTCACGGTCACGGAGTTACCGGTCGCGTCCTTCATCTGGGAGGCGACGGTCCGCTTCCAGATCAGCTCGTACAGCCGGAACTGGTCGCCGGTCAGGCCCGTCTCGGCGGGGGTGCGGAAACGATCACCCGAAGGCCGGATCGCCTCGTGCGCCTCCTGCGCGTTCTTGACCTTGCCCGCGTAGACGCGCGGCTTCTCGGGCAGGTAGTCGGCCCCGTAGAGCTGCGTGACCTGCGCCCGCGCCGCCGCCACGGCGGTGTCGGAGAGCGTCGTGGAGTCCGTACGCATGTAGGTGATGAAGCCGTTCTCGTACAGCTTCTGCGCCACCTGCATCGTCGCCTTCGCGCCGAAGCCCAGCTTGCGCGAGGCCTCCTGCTGGAGGGTCGTCGTGCGGAACGGGGCGTACGGGGAGCGGCGGTACGGCTTGGACTCGACCGAGCGGACGGAGAAGTCGGCGCCCTGGAGCGCGGCGGCGAGCGCCCGCGCGTTCGCCTCGTCGAGGTGCAGCACCTCGCCCTTGAGCTGCCCGTTCGGGCCGAAGTCGCGGCCCTGGGCGACGCGCTTGCCGTCCACCGTGTTCAGGCGGGCGACCAGCGTCGAGGGGTCGGAGGCGTCACCGGCGCGGCCGGTGCCGAAGGTGCCGGTCAGGTCCCAGTACTCGGCGGAGCGGAAGGCGATGCGCTCGCGCTCCCGCTCGACGACGAGGCGGGTGGCCACGGACTGGACGCGGCCGGCCGACAGCCGCGGCATGACCTTCTTCCACAGGACCGGCGAGACCTCGTAGCCGTAGAGGCGGTCGAGGATGCGGCGGGTTTCCTGGGCGTCGACCATGCGCTGGTTGAGCTCGCGCGGGTTGGCGACGGCGTCGCGGATGGCGTCCTTGGTGATCTCGTGGAAGACCATCCGGTGGACGGGGACCTTGGGCTTGAGGACTTCCTGGAGGTGCCATGCGATGGCTTCGCCCTCGCGGTCCTCATCGGTGGCGAGGAAGAGTTCGTCGGACTCGGCCAGCAGGTCCTTGAGCTTCCTGACCTGGGCCTTCTTGTCCGCGTTGACGACGTAGATCGGCGCGAAGTCGTGCTCGACGTCCACGCCGAGGCGGCGGACCTCGCCGGTGTACTTGTCGGGGACCTCGGCGGCGCCGTTCGGGAGGTCGCGGATGTGCCCGACGCTCGCCTCGACGACGTACCCAGGGCCCAGGTAGCCCTTGATCGTCTTCGCCTTGGCAGGGGACTCGACAATGACGAGTCGGCGGCCGCCCTGTGCGGTCTCGCTAGTCGGGGACAACTTGGCTCTTCTCTCCGGTCGGCACTCGGTCGCAGTACGGCGACGCTGCGGAGTGTGACGGTACAACCCGCCCCCGTGTCAAACGGCACAAGCCCGCAACGGCCACTCGAACGGTAACCCGACAAGTGCCATTTCTGCCGCCCGGATGCCGCGCCGGGCCCCTCCCGGTCACCGGGCCGAGTGGCCTGGGGGCCGTCTGGCCCCGCCCGCGCACCCGCCCCGACGTCGTATTTCACACCCCGCTGGAGATCATCGCCCTTCCGCGCCTCAGAACCGCTGGAGGCACCAGACTCCCAGGGCCAGCGAGCCCGCGCCGGCGAGCAGCGCCAGCGGTACGGCCACCGCGGGGCGCACGCCCTCGGCGACCGGCGCCCGACGGCCGGCCCGCGCCCCCGTCCACACCAGCAGAGCCGCCCCGAACAGCAGGAACACGCCCGCCGCGAAGACCGCCGGACCGCGTTCCATGCCGTTCCCCCTCCACCCGGGCCGCCCGGGGGATCCCCCCGAATCCCCCGCTGCCCGGGAGCCTGCCACCCGTGGGGATACGGCGGGCGAACCCCGGGTTACATCACGGGTTCGCCCGGCGCCGCGAACCCGGGCCGGCTACCGGAGCAGGCACCGGCGGGCCGCGGAACGGCTACCGGGCCGGCTACCGGGCCGGCTACCGGTGCGGCTCCTGCACGGGCTCCAGGAACCCCTGCTCGACCAGCATCCGGATCGCCTCCGGGGTGCGGTCCCGCAGCAGGACCGGGTCCTCCTCGACCAGCTGGGCGATCGCGTCGAGGATCCGGCCGGCGCTGAGCGAACCGTCGCACACCCCGGCGAAACCCGCCCCGACCGTGTCCACCTTGGTGGCCCGGCGCATCCCGCGGTTCTGCCGGAGCACCACGTGCTCGGGGTCCTCCGCGCCGGGCGCGCCGACCTGCTCCTGGACGACCTCCTCGGTCAGCCGGAAGTACCCGGCCAGCAGCGCGGCGTCGTCGTGTTCGCGCAGGTAGTCCTGGCGGGCGAAGTGCGCCAGGACGGTCTCGCCGAGCGGCTGCTCCACCGTGTGCGGCCACTCCTCGACCACGATCGAGGGCTCGGCCGCGTCGGTGCGGCGCAGCGTGATCCAGCCGAAGCCGACGGCCTTGGTCTTGCGGGACTCGAACTCGTCCAGCCAGTCCTCGTAACGAGCCGCGTACTCGGCCGGGTCGCTGCGGTGGTCGCCGGCGTCGCGCAGCCACAGCTCGGCGTACTGCGTCACGTCCTGTACGTCACGCTGCACGATCCACGCGTCACAGCCGCGCGGCACCCAGGAGCGGACCCGGTCGTGCCAGTCCTCGCCCTCGACGTGCTGCCAGTTGCCGAGGAACTGGGCGAAGCCACCGGGGTTGAGGTGGTCCCCCGCCTGCTGGACCAGGGTCCGGCACAGGTCGTCCCCGCCCATCCCGCCGTCGCGGTAGGTGAGCCGGGCGGCGGGGGAGATGACGAAGGGCGGGTTCGACACGATCAGGTCGTACGTGGCGTCGCCGACGGGCTCGAACAGGGAGCCGGTGAGCAGCTCGGCCTCCGGCGCCCCGGAGAGCGCCAGCGTCAGCCGGGTGAATTCCAGGGCGCGCGGGTTGACGTCGGTGGCGGTGACGCGGGTGGCGTGCTGGGCGGCGTGCAGGGCCTGGATCCCGGATCCGGCGCCCAGGTCGAGGGCCGAGCCGACGGGGATGCGGACGGTGATCCCGGCCAGGGTGGTGGAGGCCCCGCCGACGCCGAGGACGACGCCCTCCTCGCGGCTGCCGATGCCGCCGGCCCCGCCGACGGCGCAGCCGAGGTCGGAGACGATGAACCAGTCCTCGCCGTCGGGACCGCCGTACGGGCGCACGTCGACGGTGGCGTGCACCTCGTCGCCCTCCCGCCGCAGCCACCCGTCGGCGAGCGCCGCCTCGACGGGCAGCGCCTGGGCGGCGTGCACGTGGGGCACGGGGCACTGCAGGAGGAACAGCCGCACCAGGGTGGCGAGGGGGCCGTCGCCGTGGCTGCGCGTGGCGCGCAGGGCGGGGACCGTCTCGCTGCGGGCGAGCGCGGCGTAGGCGGGGGCGCCGAGCAGGTCGAGCAGCCCGTCGGCGGTGAAACCGGCGGCGAGGAAGGCTTCTCGGAGCTCGGCGGCGCGGGCGGGCTGGGGGAGGCTGGTGGTACTCACCCGTCCATTGTGGCCGCTGGGGCCGGTGATCCGCGCGATCCCCGGGGCACGGCGGCCGGGTCCGCCCTGGACCTCGGCCGGCCGGACCGCGTACGCCCGCCCGCGCCCCGTGCGGCGGCGGCTACGTGAGCACCTGCTTGAGCACCCTCTTGGGCGAATACTCGGGTACCTACTTGGGCGCCGAGACCTGGCAGCCCTTCTGGGTGTAGATCACCTTGAGACCGGTCGAGTTGAGCTTCTCCTTGCTCGCGGTCTCGTTGGCCGCGACCTCCGTGAGACCGCCGGCGACCTGCTGGAGACCGTCCGCGAACTTGCTCTGGTCCTTGGGGTCGAGGGCGTCGATCTTCGTCTTGAGGTCGGTGTAGCCCTTGGAGATCTCGCCGTAGCTCTTGACCACCGAGTCCTGTGCGGCCTTGCCGTCCTTGACCGGGGCCTCACCGGCCGCCGTCAGGGAGGCGGCCATGCTCTTGTAGGAGTCGGAAAGGGTCTGGAACGCGGACGAGTCGGTCTTCTGGACCTCCTCCGGCTTGCTGCTCTGCGAGGCGACCCGCTTCAGCTCGTCGTTGGTGTCCTTGATCTTGGTGAGCTGGGGCTCCCACTTGTCGCAGACCTTCTTGGCCCAGGCGTCAGCCTTCTTGTCCCCGCCGTCGTCACCGCCGCAGCCGGACAGCGCGAGCATCAGTACCGCACCGCAGGACACCGCGGCCGCAAGCTTCTTGTTCACCGGATTGGTCCCTTCGAAGGCTCTCGGCCGGAAGATACACGCCCGCCATCCGAGTACACACAAAGGCGGACGGACGGCGCGTCAGTACGCGCCGCCCGTCCGCCGTTCGGGCGCATCCCCGACCGGTCGGCCCACCGGTCGCGGGCCGTTCCCGGCCGCCCGGGCCGCCTCAGGCGCTCCGCGGGGTCAGGAGACCGTCGCCGGGTCCGCCGGCTGGGCCACGCGCTCCGCGGCGGCCCCCTCCCCCTCGTCGTCGCCGACGGCGATGCCGCGGCGCTTGGAGGCGTACACCGCGCCGATGATGACCAGCAGCGCGAGCGCCGCGACCACGGCCCGGACGGTCACGCTCGTGTCCGCGCCGTAGCTGAACTGCACGACGGCCGGGGCGATCAGCAGGGCCACCAGGTTCATGACCTTCAACAGCGGGTTGATGGCCGGACCGGCGGTGTCCTTGAAGGGGTCGCCGACCGTGTCGCCGATGACGACCGCGGCGTGGGCCTCGCTGCCCTTGCCACCGTGGTGGCCGTCCTCGACGAGCTTCTTCGCGTTGTCCCACGCGCCACCGGAGTTGGCGAGGAAGACCGCCATCAGGGTGCCGCAGCCGATGGCGCCCGCGAGGAAGGAGCCGAGCGCACCGACGCCGAGGGTGAAGCCGACCGCGATCGGGGTGAGCACGGCGAGCAGACCCGGCGTGGCCAGTTCGCGCAGGGCGTCCTTGGTGCAGATGTCCACGACGCGCCCGTACTCGGGCTTCTCGGAGTAGTCCATGATCCCGGGGTGCTCGCGGAACTGGCGGCGCACCTCGTAGACGACGGCGCCCGCGGAGCGGGACACGGCGTTGATGGCCAGGCCCGAGAACAGGAACACGACGGCCGCGCCGAGGATCAGGCCGACCAGGTTGTTGGGCTGGGCGATGGAGAGGCTGAGGTTCATCTCCCCGGCCTTGGCGCCGACCGACTTGACCGCGTTGGTGATGGCGTCGTTGTACGAGCCGAAGAGCGCGGCCGCGGCCAGGACGGCGGTGGCGATGGCGATGCCCTTGGTGATGGCCTTGGTGGTGTTGCCGACGGCGTCGAGGTCGGTGAGGACCTGGGCGCCGGCGCCCTCGACGTCGCCGGACATCTCCGCGATGCCCTGGGCGTTGTCGGAAACCGGGCCGAAGGTGTCCATGGCGACGATGACGCCGACCGTGGTGAGCAGGCCGGTGCCGGCCAGGGCCACCGCGAAGAGCGCGAGCATGATCGACGTGCCGCCGAGCAGGAAGGCCCCGTAGACGCCGAGGCCGATGAGCAGCGCCGTGTAGACGGCGGACTCCAGGCCGACGGAGATGCCGGCGAGGACCACGGTGGCGGGGCCGGTCAGCGAGGTCTTGCCGATGTCCCGGACGGGGCGGCGGTTGGTCTCGGTGAAGTAGCCGGTCAGCTGCTGGATCAGGGCCGCGAGCACGATGCCGATGGCGACGGCGACGACGGCCAGGACGCGCGGGTCGCCGGAGTGGCCGAGGATCGCGGCGTCCTCGACCCCGGTGAGCTCCTTGTAGGTGGCCGGGAGGTAGGCGTAGACGGCGGCCCCGACGAGCACCAGGGAGATCACCGCGGAGATGAAGAAGCCGCGGTTGATCGCCGTCATCCCGCTGCGGTCGGCGCGGCGCGGGGCCACGGCGAAGATGCCGATCATGGCGGTGATGACGCCGATGGCGGGCACGATCAGCGGGAAGGCGAGGCCGAGGTCGCCGAAGGCGGCCTTGCCGAGGATGAGGGCGGCCACGAGGGTGACGGCGTAGGACTCGAAGAGGTCGGCCGCCATCCCCGCGCAGTCGCCGACGTTGTCGCCCACATTGTCGGCGATGGTCGCGGCATTGCGCGGATCGTCCTCCGGAATGCCCTGCTCGACCTTGCCGACCAGGTCGGCGCCCACGTCGGCGGCCTTGGTGAAGATGCCGCCGCCCACGCGCATGAACATCGCGATGAGCGCGGCGCCGAGGCCGAAGCCCTCCAGCACCTTGGGGGCGTCGGCGGCGTAGACGAGCACGACGCAGGAGGCGCCGAGCAGGCCGAGGCCGACGGTGAACATGCCGACCACGCCGCCCGTGCGGAAGGCGATCTTCATGGCCTTGTGGGCGACTTCGGTCAGGTCCTTGGCGGGCTCGCCCTCGGCGGGGGTGGCCTCGCGGGCGGCCGCTGCGACGCGGACGTTGGCGCGCACGGCGAGGCGCATGCCGATGTAGCCGGTGGTGGCCGAGAAGAGGGCGCCGACGAGGAAGAAGGCGGAGCGCCCGGAGCGCTGCGTCCAGTCGTCGGCGGGGAGCAGGAAGAGCAGGAAGAAGACCACGACGGCGAAGATGCCGAGGGTGCGCAACTGGCGGCCCAGGTAGGCGTTCGCGCCCTCCTGCACCGCCGCCGCGATTTTCTTCATGTTGGTAGTGCCCTCGTCGGCCGCGAGGACCTGGCGGACCAGGATCTGCGCGACCACGAGGGCGGCCAGTGCGATGCCCGCGATGACGAACACGATGAGCCGGTTGTCATCCGTGAGTACTGCGGCCGCCAGATCGCCGGTGTGATCCACGGCTTGGGGGGTGAAGAGCCCCGTCATTCGTCCTCCTTGACGTGATGAGCTCAAGATGTGGACGGATTGTAGGGAGCGCGCCCTGATCAAAACAGTGGGCGTGAAACGGAATTGGCGTGCTCTTGCTCCTCAGCAATAGATCGCGTCACTCCTTTACCCCCGAAAGAGGTAATGGGGCAAAGCCATTGACGGCCGATCAACGATCTAGAGGATTTCCTGGGGAATGAAAAAGGCCCTGCTCAGCAGGGCCTTGATAAAGATCGGAAGATAGGACGGGCACGGCCTTACGGAAGATCGGAAACCCTGGCGACGGGCCAGCGCATCCGGATCGTTCCGCCCGATTCACCACTGGTCACGGAGACGTCGTCGACGAGCCCGCTGATCACGGCGAGCCCCATCTCGTCCTCACCGTCGGCATCCGGATCCAGGGCCGCGTCCATACCGGGCACCGGCTCGGAGGAACCGCCGGCCGGCCCGGGCACCTCGTCGCCGACCTCGATGGAGAACAGCTTCTCCTCCTCGGTCAGCACCACCCGGACGGGCGCGGTCAGCCCGTTGCTGCGGTGCAGTCCGACGGCACGGGAACAGGCCTCGCCCACGGCGAGGCGGACCTCGTCGAGGACGGCTTCCTCCACCCCCGCCCGGCGCGCCACGGCGGCCGCGACCAGGCGGGCCGTGCGGACGTGTTCGGGCTGGGCGCTGAAACGCAGTTCAACGGTGGCCATGTGCGTCCCCCTCGGACTACAGGCGTGCCTTGACAGGGGCCCGGACCACCCATGGTCCGGGTACCCCCGCTCCTCGACGGCTCCTCGTACCCGGAGCCGTATGTCAGTCGGTGGCCTGGACGGCGTCTTCCACCGAGGTGTGGATCGGGAACACCTTCGTCAGACCGGTGATCCGGAAGATCTTCAGGATGCGCTCCTGGTTGCAGACCAGACGCAGCGAGCCCTCGTGCGCACGGACGCGCTTGAGGCCTCCCACGAGCACACCGAGGCCGGTGGAGTCGAGGAAGTCCACTCGCTCCATGTCGACAACCAGGTGGTAGCTGCCGTCGTTCACCAACTCCACCAACTGCTCGCGCAGCTTGGGCGCGGTATACACATCAATCTCGCCACCGACCTCTACGACCGTGCGGTCGCCGACAGTGCGAGTCGACAGGGACAGGTCCACGGATCCTCCAGCACCTTGCTATCGAGCGGCGCCCCCCAGGGGCCTCCCACCCGAAGGTAGGGGAGGGATCGGCTGCCGCGATGGCATTCAATCACTTACCGGCAGGCGCGCACGACGCCTTGAGACCATTGTCCCGCACGTCGGTGACACACTCGGTTCCAATGGCCAACACTCACCGCCCCGGTCCGGCCACGGCACCGGCGGACCCACGACCCACCCCCGGCACCATTCTGAACCGCCTGTCACGGGGGCCTTCCCGGGCTGCGCGCATCACCCATACGGAGCACTTGCCCCCTCGGGAGGGCCGTCATGCGGTCTGGCCGCACCTGGTCCGAACGGATGTAGTGGCCGCCATCCAGGCGGCGGGCATCGAACACCCGTGGGAACACCAGGCCGCGGCCGCCGAGCTCGCCCTGCACGGCGAGTCGGTGGTCATCGCCACCGGAACCGCCTCGGGCAAGTCCCTGGCCTATCTGGCCCCCGTGCTGACGGCCCTCGCCGACGGAGCCGAGGCGCCGAACGGGCGCGGTGCGACCGCCCTCTACCTGGCTCCGACCAAGGCTCTGGCCGCCGACCAGCGGCGCGCCGTCCGGGAACTCTCCGCACCCCTCGGGAACGCCGTGCGACCGGCCGTGTACGACGGGGACACACCCGTCGAGGAACGCGAGTGGGTGCGCCAGTACGCCAACTACGTGCTGACCAACCCCGACATGCTGCACCGCGGCATACTGCCCTCCCATCCCCGCTGGTCCTCCTTCCTCAAGGCCCTGCGCTACGTCGTCATCGACGAGTGCCACACCTACCGCGGCGTGTTCGGCTCGCACGTCGCCCAGGTGCTCCGACGGCTGCGCCGGCTGTGCGCCCGCTACGGCTCCGAACCGGTGTTCCTGCTGGCCTCCGCCACGGCGAGCGACCCGGCGGCCGCCGCCTCCCGGCTGACCGGAGTCCCGGTCACCGGGATCACCGACGACGCCTCCCCGCGCGGCGAGGTGGTCTTCGCCCTGTGGGAGCCGCCTCTGACCGAGCTGAAGGGCGAGCGGGGCGCCCCGGTGCGCCGCACCGCGACGGCGGAGACCGCCGACCTGCTGACCGACCTGGTGGTCCAGGGGGTCCGGACGGTGGCCTTCGTCCGTTCCCGGCGCGGCGCCGAGCTGATCTCCGTGATCGCCAAGGAGCGGCTGGCCGAGGTGGACCGGTCCCTGCCCCGGCGGGTCGCCGCCTACCGGGGCGGCTACCTGCCCGAGGAGCGCCGCGCCCTGGAGCGGGCCCTGCACTCCGGGGAACTGCTGGGGCTGGCCGCCACCACGGCCCTGGAGCTCGGCGTGGACGTGTCCGGCCTGGACGCCGTGCTGATCGCCGGCTATCCGGGCACGCGGGCCTCGCTGTGGCAGCAGGCGGGGCGCGCCGGGCGCTCGGGGCAGGGCGCCCTGGCGGTGCTGATCGCCCGCGACGACCCGCTGGACACGTATCTGGTCCACCACCCCGAGGCCCTCTTCCGGCAGCCTGTGGAGGCCACCGTGCTGGACCCCGACAACCCCTACGTGCTGGCCCCGCACCTGTGCGCGGCCGCCGCCGAGCTGCCCCTGACCGAGGCCGACCTGGACCTCTTCGGCCCGGCCACGGCCGGGCTGCTGCCCCAGCTGGAGGCGGCGAAGCTGCTGCGGCGGCGAACCGCGGCCTGGCACTGGACCCGCCGGGAGCGCGCCTCGGACCTGACCGACATCCGCGGCGGCGGGGGCCGCCCGGTCCAGATCGTCGAGGCCGGGACCGGACGGCTGCTGGGCACGGTGGACGAGTCCGCCTCCCACACCGCGGTCCACGACGGCGCCGTCCACCTCCACCAGGGCCGCACGTACCTGGTGCGGCGGCTGGACCTGGAGGAGTCCGTCGCCCTGGTCGAGGAGGCGGACCCGCCCTTCTCCACCACGGCCCGCGACACCACCTCGATCTCCATCCTGGAGACCGAGACCGAGGTCCCCTGGGGCGCGGCCCGGCTCTGCTACGGCTCGGTCGAGGTCACCAACCAGGTGGTGTCCTACCTGCGCCGCAAGCTGATCACCGGCGAGGTGCTCGGGGAGGCCAAGCTGGACCTGCCGCCGCGCACCCTGCGCACCCGGGCCGTGTGGTGGACGGTCACCGAGGACCAGCTCGACGAGGCCCGGATCAACCCGGAGATCCTCGGCGGCGCCCTGCACGCCGCCGAGCACGCCTCCATCGGTCTGCTCCCGCTGTTCGCCACCTGCGACCGCTGGGACATCGGCGGGGTCTCCGTCCCGCTGCACCCGGACACCCTGCTGCCCACGGTGTTCGTCTACGACGGCCACCCGGGCGGCGCCGGCTTCGCGGAGCGGGCCTTCCACACGGCCCGGGAATGGCTGACGGCCACCCGGGACGCCATCGCCGCCTGCGAGTGCGAGGCGGGCTGCCCCTCCTGCATCCAGTCCCCCAAGTGCGGCAACGGCAACGACCCCCTCCACAAACGCGGCGCCATCCGCCTCCTCGGCCGCCTCCTGGCCCCCTGACCCCCGGGGCAGGGGCGGGCCCGCGCGGGCGGCGGCCGCCGGGGCGAAGGGGCCGGCCCGGACCACGGCGGTGACCTCGGCCACCTCGCCCCCGACCCGGCACCGGGCCACCACTGCCCCCTGGGCCCCGGCCACCCGCCCGGCCGCCGCACAGGCGGCGAGCGGGCCGTGCGCCCAGGTGGCCGCCGCCGCGAGGGCCGCCAGATCCGCCGCGGCCCCCGCCCGGTGCCGGGCCACCACCGCCTGGCCCAGCAGCAGCACGCCCCCGAACACCGCCACCAGCGCGGTGGCCACCACGGTGGCCCACACCGTCGCGGAGCCCCGGTCCCGGCTCATGGCGGCGGCCCCACGCTGTCCTCGGCCAGGGCCACCGCCCGCGCCCCGATCCGTACCGGCAGCCCGGCCGGCCCCGGGGCGGGCGCCTCCACCCGCACCCGCCACAGGTCCCCGGACCGCTCCAGCTGCACCTCGGCCCCCGGCGGGGCGGCCTGTCTGGCCGCAGCCAGCGCCGCCCCGGCCGGTTCGGACCGGGCCGCCGCCCGGGCGCCCGCCCGGGCGGCGTCCACACACCGGATCTGCGCGGCCGCGGCCATCAGCGCCCACACCAGCAGGGCCGCCAGCAGCACCAGGGCCGGAATGACGAGTGCCGCCTCCGCCGTCACATAACCCCGGTCCAGGGCGACCGGCGGCTTTCGCTCAGAAGGGCGCATCGAGCGCCTTCCCGATGGTCGACTGAAGGGCCGTCGCGACCACGTCACTCGTCACCACCTTGTACAGAACCGCGGCGAACGCACAGGCCGCGATCGTGCCCATGGCGTATTCCGAAGTCGACATTCCGGCGTCGCTCCCGCGACCGCTCAGTGCCGCCCGCAGACGAAACCAGATGATCCTCATGACAACCTCCTGTGGAATTACGTTCTTGATGTGATTTCAGGTTTTGATTGCGAAACTCCCGGCGAGAGCGCCCCGGCCTCCGGAGGGCTCCGGGATTTCAGCCGGCCGACAGCAGACCGGAGGCCATTCCGATCACCACCGGCGCCACCCCGACCGCCAGGAAGGCGGGGAGGAAGCACAGCCCGACCGGCGCGGTGACGAGCACCGCGGCCCGCTGGGCCCGGGCGCCCGCCCGCCGGGAGCGGTCGGCCCGCAGGGCCGCCGCCAGCCGGGAGACCGGCTCCGCGGCGGGCGCCCCCGTCCGCGCCGCGCGCTCCAGGCACTCCGCCAGCCCCCGGGCCCCGGGTATGCCCGCCAACCTCCCCCACGCCGCTCCCGGTTCACCGCCCAGCCGCAGCTCCGCCCCCGCGAGCGCCAGCCGCTCGCCCACCGCACCGCCCAGCGACTCCCCCACCACCTCGGCCGCCTCCACCGGCCCCGCACCCGCCGCCAGACAGGCGGCCAGCAGATCCGCCGCGAACGGCAACTCCCGCTCCGCCTCCTGCGGGTCGACCCCGGCGGGAGGCCGCGGCCGGGCCGACCACCACCGCACCCCGGTGGCGGCGCCGCACCCGGCGAGCAGCCCCCACGCCCCGCCGACCAGCACCCAGCCGGCCAGCAGCGCCCCGGCCGGCGCCGCCCACGCCACCACCACCGCCCGCACCCGGCGGCCCCGCGGCGGCCCGCGCCGCACGGGCCGGGCGGCCCGGAAGACCGCCGCGAGCCTGCGCCGTACCGCCCGCCGCCCCAGCCGCGCCGACACCGCCGAGGCCAGGCACCACACCACCGCAGCCAGGCACAGGACCGTCCCCAGCCTGTGGACCACCGGTCCGCCCATCACCGCTCCCCCGTCCGTACGATCCGCCCGCACCACAGCAGCCCCAGCGCTTCCAGGACCCCGCCCGCCATCAGGCAGCCCCACCCCACCGGGGAGTGCAGCAGCACCTCCAGCGGATCCGCCCCGAGGGCGGTCCCCATCAGCAGCCCCACCAGCGGCAGCAGGGCGAGCACCACCGTCGTGGACCTGGCCCCCGCCAGCTGGGCCCGCAGGGACTCCTTGCGGTCCCGCTCGGCCCGCAGGGCGCCCTCCAGCCGGTCCAGGCCTGCCGCCAGGCCCGCGCCGCCGTCCACCGAGACCCGCCAGCAAGCCGCCATCGCGGCCAGCCCCTCCGCGCCCGGCTCCCCCGCCGCCTCATGGAGGGCGCAGGCCACGTCCCCGCCGAAGGCCGCGGCGGCCAGCACGGCCGCCTCCGCCGGGCCCGGACCGCCGGGACCGGCCGACGTACGCCGTATCGCCGCCGTCAGGGCCTGCCCGGGCTGGGCACCCGCCCTCAGCTCCCCGACCACGGCCCCGCACAGCTCCACCACCCCGGCGGCCCGGGCGTCCCGCGCCCGCTCCCGCTCCCGGGCCCGCAGCCACCTGCGCAGCAGCGGCACCGAGGCCGCCCCCAGCACCAGCGGGATCACCGAGCCGCCCAGCACGGCCACCAGCAGCCCGGCCGCGAGCACCACCCCCTCCCGCCACCAGGCGGCCCGCCCCCGCACGGCCGCCACCAGCCGCCACCCGGGCGAGGGCCCGCGCGGCACGGCCGGCCCTCCTCCCGCCAGCACCAGCCGGGTCCGGCGGGACACCCCGTCGCCCCCGGCCAGCCCCCAGGCCGCCGCCCCCGCGCACAGCACCCCGGCGAACACCGGCACCGACCCGAGCGCCCCGGCGTTCACCGCGCACCCCGCAGCAGCGGACCGAGCCGCTCCCAGCCCCGCTCCCGCAGGAACCCGCGGGCACCCCAGCGCAGCGCGGGTACGGTCACCACGAGCCCGTCCGGATCCCGCTCCAGCACATGGACCTCCGCCACCCGGCGCCGCCCCGCCCGGTCGCGGGCCAGATGGACCACGAGGGTCAGCGCGGCCGCCAGCTGGCTGTGCAGGGCGGCCCGGTCGAGTCCGGCGGCGGTACCGAGCGCCTCCAGCCGGGCGGGGACGTGCTCGGCGGCATTGGCGTGGACCGTGCCGCAGCCCCCCTCGTGCCCGGTGTTCAGCGCGGCCAGCAGATCGGCCACCTCGGCGCCGCGCACCTCGCCGACCACCAGCCGGTCGGGGCGCATCCGCAGGGCCTGGCGGACCAGGTCGGCGAGGGTGACCAGGCCCGCACCCTCCTGGTTCGCGGGCCGGGTCTCCAGCCGCACCACATGGGGGTGGTCCGGCCGCAGTTCGGCGGAGTCCTCGGCCAGCACGATCCGTTCGGCCGGCCCGACCAGTCCGAGCAGGGCGCTGAGGAGGGTGGTCTTGCCCGTGCCCGTCCCGCCGGAGACGAGGAAGGACAGCCGGGCCTCGACCATCGCCCGCAGCAGCCGCTGCCCGCCCGGCGGGAGGGTCCCCGCGGCGACCAGCTCCTCCAGCGTGAACGCCTTGGGCCGCACCACCCGCAGGGACAGGCACGCCGACCCGACGGCCACCGGCGGGAGGACGGCATGCAGCCGGGTGCCGTCCGGCATCCGGGCGTCCACCCAGGGCCGGGCGTCGTCCAGCCGCCTCCCCGCGACGGCGGCCAGCCGCTGGGCCAGCCTGCGCACGGCCTCGGCGTCGGCGAAGGTCACCTCCGTCAGCTCCAGGCCGCCGCCCCGGTCCACCCACACCCGGTCGGGGGCGGCCACCAGCACATCGGTGACCCCGGGGTCGCCGAGCAGCCGCTCCAGCGGGCCCGCGCCGACCAGCTCGGACCGCAACTCGGCCGCCGCACCCAGCACTTCCGCGTCCCCGAGCAGCCGGCCCTGCGCCCGCAGGGCCGCCGCGACCCGGGCCGGCGTGGGCTCCGCACCGCTCTCGGCGAGGCGCCGGCGTACCGCGTCCAGCAGGACCGCGCTCATGCCGGCACCCCCTGCGCCGGGCCGAGGGCCCGCTGCCAGAAGCCGTCGCAGAAGCGGGCCAGCGCACCCCGCGCGCCGGGCGGTTCCCCCTCGGCCACCCGCCCCGGGAGCCCCACCTCCACCGGAACCTCCCCGGCCAGCGGCGCTCCCAGCAGCCCCGCGACCGCTTCGGCGTCGAGCCCCTGCCGGCAGCGGCCCCGTACGACCACGCGGACGTCCCCGGCCACCATCCGCACCCCGGCGGCGACGCGCCCCGCCGCGGCCACCGACCGCAGCTCGCCGGGGACCACCAGCAGGACGAGGTCCAGCTGGGCCAGTACCTCCGCCACGGCCTCGTCCACCCGCCGGGGCAGGTCGACCACGACCACCCCGCCGCGCCGCCGGGCGGCGGCCACCACCGACCGCATGGCGGCGGGCGGCACCACCACCCGGTCCCCGCGGTCCCAGCTCAGCACCCGCAGCGCGTGCAGTTCGGGAAGGGACTCCTCCAGCGCCCCGGCTCCGACCCGGCCCCGCGAGGCGGCGAAGTCCGGCCAGCGCAGCCCCTCGGCGCCCTCACCGCCGAGCAGGACGTCCATGCCGCCGCCGAGGGGGTCACCGTCGATGAGGATGGTGCGCTCCCCGGACCGGGCGGCCCGCAGCGCCAGGGCGCAGGCGAGGGTGGACGCCCCGGCCCCGCCGCTGCCGCCGATGACGCCGACCGTGAGGGCGGGCCGTCCGGCCCCTTCGACCACGTCGGCGAGACGGTCGACGAGCCGGTTCTCGGCGTCGGGCAGCCGCAGCACCTCCTCGGCGCCGATCTCCACGGCCCGCTGCCACACGAAGGGGTCGTCGAGGTCCCGGCCGACGAGGAACACCCCTTCCCGGCGCGGCGCCCCGCGCACCCGGCGGGCGGCGTCGTCCCCGACCAGGACCAGCGGGGCCGTCTCCCACCCGGCGCCTCCGCCCGGAGCCGCGGCGTCCACGTCACCGCCGCCGGGGTCCCCTGCGGCTCCGCTTTGCTCCGGCACCGCATGGTGCACATGCGGCTCGGCGCCCGCGGCGGCGCACAGCCGCAGCAGATCGTCGAGGAGCAGCGGGTCCTCGGTGATGATCAGCGGCCGCCCACCGCCGGGCCCGGACCCGCCGGCGCGGGCGCCCGGCCCGCTCCCGCCCGCCGCACCGGTCTCCAGCGCTTCACACGACTTCGATCCAGCCACGATCTCCGCCCCCTTCTCACTGCAAATCCACACGCCGCGGACTTCGCGGCTGGAATCACGGTGCAGGGGTCCGGAAAAAGAAGTGGATCTTGCCGGAAAACTGTGGACAAGAAGGGGCTTGTGAATATCTTCTCCACCCCCGCGAGTGAGTTCCGGAGCGCGCCGGAACAACTACGCAGAGTTACGCGTCGGAGGGGGTGAGGGCCCGCGCCGTGCGGGCCCGCCGAAGAGGAAGGGCCGGGACGATGTCCGTCGGAACCCGAAGGAGTGGGACGCGAACCGCGTCCGGACATGCGACGACCCCCGCCGGGGGGGAGAGCGGGGGTCGTCCCCACGGTCCGACTCGGGGGGGGAGGAGTCAGACCGGGTTAGCACGGTCGCGAACGATCCGTGACTTCCATGGTGTACCCGAGAGCCTTCTCAGGCAAACCCACGCGCCACACCTTACGCCGAATGGTGGGCGCATATGCTCGGTGCGTGGAAAATCAGCCCTTGCCGCACTCCTCGCCTCGGACCGCCGCCTTCTTCGACCTGGACAAGACGGTCATTGCGAAGTCGAGCGCCCTGACGTTCAGCAAGTCCTTCTACCAGGGTGGCCTGATCAACCGGCGGGCCGTGCTGCGGACCGCGTACACCCAGTTCATCTTCCTGGCCGGCGGCGCCGACCACGACCAGATGGAACGGATGCGCGAGTACCTGTCCGCCCTCTGCAAGGGGTGGAACGTCCGCCAGGTGCGCGAGATCGTCGCCGAAGCGCTGCACGACCTGATCGACCCGATCATCTACGACGAGGCCGCGTCCCTCATCGAGGCCCACCACACGGCGGGCCGTGACGTGGTGATCGTGTCCAGCTCGGGCGCCGAAGTCGTCGAGCCCATCGGCGAGATGCTCGGCGCGGACCGCGTCGTGGCCACCCGCATGGTGGTCGGCGAGGACGGCTGCTTCACCGGGGAGATCGAGTATTACGCCTACGGCCCCACGAAGGCGGAGGCCGTGCGGGAGCTCGCCGAATCCGAGGGCTACGACCTCGCGCGGTGCTACGCGTACAGCGACTCCATCACCGATGTACCGATGCTGGAGGCCGTCGGGCACCCGCACGCAGTCAATCCCGACCGGGCCTTGAGGCGCGAGGCGGTCGCGCGGGAGTGGCCGGTGCTGGTGTTCAGCAAGCCGGTGCGGCTCAAGCAGCGGCTGCCCGGGCTGTCGGTGCCCGCCCGGCCCGCGCTCGTCGCCGCCGCGGCTGTCGGAGCGGCGGCGGCCACCGCCGGGCTCGTCTGGTACGCGAGCCGCCGCCGCGCGGCCGCGGCCCTCGCGTCCGCCTGACCCGAGGCCCCGCAGGCCCTCCCGGACCCGGAGTCTTGCCCCGACCCGGGCGATATGGGGCGTCCGAATCACCCAGAATCGTCCCGGAAAGTAAAGAACTCCGGCCAGGGGTTTCACTCGGCTCCGAAGCGAGGTACAAAGGAGTCACGGCCCGCGAGACCAAAGAACATCCGAGAGGATCATCTTTAAAACGCAGTAAGGCCCACGGACCGAAGCAGGAACGCCGAGCACCCACGCGACGTCGACCCGTCGATTACGGGCCAGCCGCACCAGGCCACGGGCAAAGTACCCGGCCTGATGGGCATCATCGAGGACGCTTGGTAACTGGGCGTGAATGCCAGCGGCGACACCAGAGCAGTACGGTGTCGCCGCAACCCTGTGTCCGGACCCTCCGCCCGGACGCCCGTCGCGCGGGCCCTACGCCGCGCCGCGCTGGAGCGCCTCGCAGACCGCCGTCGACTCGCGCGCACCGAGCTCGACCGCGCGGCCGCAGTGCGCGATCCAGGCCGCCATCCCCTCCGCCGTACCGGAGGCGTAGCCCTTGAAGGCCTCCAGGTAGGCCTCCGTCCCCTGTTCGGCGTGGCCGACCTCCGCCGGGCAGATCGCCTTCGGGTCGAGCCCGCTGTTGATCAGCACGATCCGCTCCGCCGCCCGCGCGACCAGGCCGTTGTACGAGGCGAAGGGACGCAGCGCCAACAGCTCGCCGTGCACCACCGCGGCCGTGACCAGAGCCGGAGCCGACCCGCCCGCGATGACCACGCGCGCCAGCCCGTCGAGCCGGCCCGCGACCTCCTCGGCGTCCGGAAGCTGGAGGTCCACCAGGGGCTCGTCCACCGGCTCACCGGCCAGGCGCGGGCGGCCCACCACGTCCCCCGCCACGGCCGAACCGGACGCCACCAGGTGCAGCCGGGCGAGGACCCGCATCGGCGACTGGCGCCAGATGCTCAGCAGCTGGCCCGCCTCCGCCGTCAGGCGCAGGGCCGCGCCGACCGTCAGCGCCTCCGGGTCCGCGCCGAAGTCGGTCCGGCGGCGCACCTCCTCCAGCGCCCAGTCGGCCGCCGACAGCGCCGCGCTCCCCCGGGCGCCGCGCAGCGCGGCCTCCGAGGTGATCTCCCCGCCGCGCCGGCGCATGACCCGGTGCCCGTAGACCCGGTCCACGGCCTTGCGTACGGATTCCACGGACTCTGCGACGCCCGGCAGGGCGCCCAGGGCCGCCAGGGGATCGGAAGCGCTACTCATAAGTAGGGAGCCTACGCACTGCGGGCCCATAGCACCGACCCCTCCTTGGAGTGGTCTTCTTCACTCACCTCGGACACACCGCGCTGTCATCCCACTACTCTTGGTGAACATGAAGATCGCTTTCGTGGGAAAGGGAGGCAGTGGGAAGACGACGCTGTCCTCCCTCTTCATCCGCCACCTCGCAGCCAGTGGAGCCCCCGTCGTCGCGGTGGACGCCGACATCAACCAGCACCTCGGAGCCGCCCTCGGGCTCACCGAGGAGGAGGCCGCCGCGCTGCCCGCGCTGGGTGCGCACCTGCCCCTGATCAAGGAGTACCTGCGCGGTTCGAACCCGCGCATCGCCTCGGCCGACAGCATGATCAAGACGACGCCGCCCGGTGCGGGTTCGCGCCTGCTGCGGGTGGACGAGGACAACCCCGTCTACGAGGCCTGCGCGCGCACGCTGCTGCTCGACGGGGACGCCGTACGGCTGATGGCGACGGGCCCGTTCGCCGAGTCGGACCTGGGGGTGGCCTGCTACCACTCCAAGGTCGGAGCCGTCGAGCTCTGCCTCAACCACCTGGTCGACGGGCCGGACGAGTACGTCGTCGTCGACATGACGGCGGGCTCGGACTCCTTCGCCTCGGGCATGTTCACCCGCTTCGACATGACCTTCCTGGTGGCCGAGCCGACCCGCAAGGGCGTCTCGGTCTACCGCCAGTACAAGGAGTACGCCCGGGACTTCGGGGTCCGCCTGCGGGTGGTCGGGAACAAGGTGCAGGGGCCCGAGGACATCGAGTTCCTCCAGGACGAGGTGGGCGAGGACCTGCTGGTCACCTTCGGGCACTCCGACTGGGTGCGGGCGATGGAGCGGGGCCGCCCGGCCGCGTTCGAGCTGCTGGAGGCGACCAACCGGCTCGCCCTGCGGGCCCTCCAGGAGGCGGCGCAGGACTCCTACTCCGTCCGCGACTGGGCCAGGTACACCGAGCAGATGGTCCACTTCCACCTGCGCAACGCGGAGAGCTGGGGCAACGCCAGGACCGGGGCCGACCTGTCAGAACAGGTCGACCCCGGCTTCGTCCTCCACGAGGGGCTGGTCAGCCCGCGTCCGGCTCGCCGGCCGGCCCCGCAGCCGGCTTGACCTTCCCCGCCGGGGCGGCCGGCGCGGCCGGCGGCCCCGCGGTGAGGAACTTGTTCCAGCCCTCCTTCGGCGCCTGGCCGACCTCGAGGGTCCGCAGCCAGTCCAGGGTCTTCGGGTCCTGGGCGTCCAGCCAGTCGGCCAGCTCGCGGAAGGGCACGCAGCGGACCTCCTTCTGGCCGCACATGCTCTTGATGGACTCCTCCACGGCGCGCATGTAGGTGCCGCCGTTCCAGGACTCGAAGTGGTTGCCGATGATCAGCGGTGCGCGGTTGCCCTCGTAGGCCCGGTCGAAGGCCTGCTTGAGGCCGTCGCGCATCTGGTCGCCCCAGTACTGGTGCTGCGAGGGGTCGCCCTGGGTGGTCGTCCCGGACTGGTTGACCATGTAGTTGTAGTCCATGCTCAGCGTGTCGAAGGCCCGGCCGGGCATCGGCACCAGCTGGAGCGGGAGGTCCCAGAGCCCGTCCGTCTTCTTGGGCCAGACCTGCTTGCTGATCCCGCTGGAGTCGTAGCGGAAGCCCATGTCCTTGGCCGCCAGCATGAAGTTCTTCTGCCCCTCCAGGCAGGGGGTGCGGGCGCCGATGAGCTCCTTGTCGTAGTCGAAGGGGAGCGGGTCCATCTCCTTCAGGCCGGCGTTCGTCTTCCAGTTCTTGACGAAGGACTTGGCCTGGTTGATCTCGCTCTTCCACTCCTCGACGGACCAGGTGCCCACACCGCCGTCGGGGCCGCAGAAGTGGCCGTTGAAGTGGGTGCCGATCTCGTTGCCCTCCAGCCAGGCCGCGCGGACCTGGGTGGCGGTGTCCTTGATGCCCTGGAGGTCGCCGAACCCGATGTCGGAGAGGCCCGGCGAGTGCTGCGGCGCGGTGTAGAGGGACCGCTTCTCCTCCGGCAGCATGTACACGCCGCTGAGGAAGTAGGTCATCCGGGCGTTGTACTCCTTGCCGACCTCGCGGAAGTGCGAGAAGAGCTTCTGGCTGTCCTCGCCGGCCCCGTCCCACGAGAACACCACGAACTGCGGCGGCTTCTCACCGGGCTTCAGCTTCTGCGGCTTCTGCACGTTCGGCTGCGGACCGGTGTAGGCGGTCGAGCCGTCGCCGATGGGCCGGTTGACGCTGCCGGGCGCCTCGGGGGCGGGGGCGCCCTTCCTCCCGTTCGGCGCGCCGGGGGCCCCGCGCCCGGTGGACCCCGAGCCGCTGCACCCGGCGGCGCACAGGACCAGGGCCGTGGCGACCAGCCCGCCGGCGATCTTCTTCGTGGCGGCCATCATCCGCACACCTCTCCCTCGCAGTACCGATGCAGGACGTTCCCGACGCAACGTCCCATGCGGTGCGGTTTTAGGAAGGTATGACAAGCCAGACAAAATGCTTAATCACTCCTGCGAGTGGGTTTCTAAGCCGTTTGCCCGCATTCCCTCCCGCCCTTCTTTACTCTCCATTACCATCCATTTACCGAGTGTTGAGACTCCCGCCGCTTCATCCCTCCCCAGAGGAGACGGGAACCCATGACAGCCAGCGCACCAGCCCCATCCGCCCTCCGACCGCCACCGGGCGGGAGCGCCTTCCGCAAGGACCTCCCGGCCGATCTGTCCGCGTCCGCAGCCGTCTTCCTGATCGCCCTGCCGCTCTCCCTCGGCATCGCGCTCGCCACCGGCGCCCCCCTTCAGGCCGGGCTGGTGGCCGCGGCGGTGGGCGGGATCGTTGCCGGACGGCTCGGCGGCGCGCCCCTCCAGGTGAGCGGCCCCGCCGCCGGACTCACGGTCGTGACCGCCGAGTTGATCCAGCGCTACGGGTGGCGGACCACCTGCGCGATCACCGTCCTCGCGGGCTGCTGCCAGCTGGGGCTCGCCTTCCTGCGCACCGCGCGGTCGGCGCTCATGGTGAGTCCGGCCATCGTGCACGGCATGCTCGCGGGCATCGGCGTGACCATCGCACTGGCCCAGCTGCACATCGTGCTCGGGGGCACCCCGCAGAGCTCGGCCGTGGCCAACGTGCTCGGCCTGCCCGCCCAGTTGGCCGACCCGCACCCGGCCGCGCTGGCGGTGAGCGCGCTGACGCTGTGCGTGCTGCTCGGCTGGAACCGGCTGTCCGGCCGGGTGGGCCGCGCCCTGCGCAAGGTGCCGGCCGCCCTGGCCGCGGTCGCCTCCGCCACGGCGTTCGCGGCCCTGGCCGGGCTCGCCCTGCCCCGGGTCGACCTGCCGTCCTGGAGCAGCCACGCGCTGCCAGGGGTGCCCGAGGGGCCGGTGCTCGGGCTGATCGCCGCCGTCCTGACGATCACGCTGGTGGGCAGCGTGGAGTCCCTGCTCTCCTCGGTCGCCACCGACAAGCTGATCGCCTCCGAGCGCGGGACGGACGCCCGCCCGCCCCGGGCCGACCTCGACCGCGAACTGCGCGGCCAGGGCGCGGCGAACATCGTCTCCGGGCTGCTGGGCGGACTGCCGATCACGGGCGTGGCCGTGCGCAGCGTGGCGAACGTCAAGGCGGGCGCGGTCAGCCGGAAATCAGCCATGTTCCACGGGCTGTGGGTGGTGCTCGCCGCCGGTCTGCTGGTCCCGGTCCTCGACCTGATCCCGCTCGCGGCCCTGGCCGCGCTGGTGATGTTCGTCGGAATCCAGATGGTCAGCATCACGCACCTGCGGACCGTCTCCCGGCACCGCGAGGTCCTGGTCTACGCGACCACGATCGCGGCCGTGGTGCTGGGCGGGGTACTGGAGGGCGTGGCCGTCGGCATCGCGGTGGCGGTGGCCCTGGCGCTGCGCCGGCTGGCCCGCACCCGGATCACCGTGGCGGAGGAGGGAGGTGTCCACCGGGTCACGGTGCGCGGTCAGTTGACCTTCCTGGCGGTCCCCCGGCTGAGCCGGGTGCTGAACCAGGTTCCGCACGAGGGGCATGTGGTGGTCGAGCTCGACGGTTCGTTCATGGACCACGCCGCCTACGAGACCCTGCACGACTGGCAGGAGTCACACCTGGCGCACAGCGGGACGCTCGAACTGACCGGCCGGGGCGGCAGGGCGTTCTCCGGCGGGACCCCGGACGGCTCCTGGGCGGCCGGCGACGGCGGGGACGAGGGCGGGCGCGAGGGCGCGCCGGCCGGCGGCCACCGGGGCGAGGCGGGCCGGGGGGCGCACCAGTGCTGCCGCCCCTGGACGCCCTGGCAGAACCACTGCGACCACCGGGCGGCTCCGGTCGCGCAGTCCGCCCAGCCCGCACCGGCGGACCGGGCGGGACACGGCGCCGCGGGCCCCGCGAGCGCCCCCGCCCGTACGGGTCCGGGCGCGGGCGGGACTCCCGGCGCTGCGGCGGTCGCCCCCCGGCGGTCCGGCGCGGGCCAACTCGCCAGCGGGATCACCGCCTTCCAGCGGGACACCGCCCCGCACGTACGCGAGGAGCTGGCCCGGCTGGCGCGCGAGGGGCAGCGTCCCTCGCAGCTCTTCCTGACCTGCGCCGACTCCCGTCTGGTCACCAGCATGATCACCGCCAGCGGTCCGGGCGACCTGTTCACCGTGCGCAACGTGGGCAATCTCGTCCCGCTGCCCGGTGCGGAGTCCGGCGACGATTCGGTGGCGGCGGCCATCGAGTACGCCGTGGACGTGCTGAAGGTCGCCAGCATCACGGTGTGCGGGCACTCGGGCTGCGGGGCCATGCAGGCCCTGCTCAACTCCCGGCCGGGCGCTCCGGCGACCCCGCTGAGCCGATGGCTGCGGCACGGCCTGCCCAGCCTGCAGCGCATGGGCAGCCGGCACCACGCCTGGGCGCGGATCGCGGGGCGGCTCCCGGCCGATGCCGTGGAGCAGCTCTGCCTGACCAACGTGGTGCAGCAGCTGGAGCACCTGCGGGCCCACGAGTCGGTGGCCCGGCGCCTCGCCGAGGGCACGCTCGAGCTGCACGGGATGTACTTCCACGTGGGAGAGGCCCAGGCCTATCTCCTCTCCGCCGGCGAGGACTTCTTCGACTGTCGGGTTTTCGACAGCGTCGGGCAGAACGCCTGACCAGAGGCCCTCCCGAACCGATACCCTCCCGTATCCGTGCAAGCCATGGGCCCTCCCGCACCAGCGGCGGGAAGGGCCCTTGGCGCGCCGCCCCGCCCGCACGCCGACACGCCGCGCGCGCGAAGGCGGAGCACGGGCCCAGTCGTGGTATAGGTCTAAACCAATTTTCGGCAACCCCTTGTCACCTGGGCGTCTGACTGATGAGCTGTCCCCGGGGACTCAGCTATGCCCGGGGACAACGGACACCCTGGGAAAGGGAGATGTCGTGAGCAACGAGAGCCTGGCCAACCTGCTGAAAGAGGAGCGGCGGTTCGCACCGCCCGCCGATCTGGCCGCCGCCGCGAACGTGAAGGAGGCCGCGTACGCGAAGGCCGACACGGACCGGCTGGGCTTCTGGGCCGAGCAGGCCCGACGGCTTTCCTGGGAGACCGAGCCCACCGAGACGCTCGACTGGAGCAACCCGCCCTTCGCGAAGTGGTTCGCCGACGGCAAGCTGAACGTCGCGTACAACTGCGTGGACCGCCACGTGGAGGCCGGCAACGGCGACCGCGTCGCCCTCCACTTCGAGGGCGAGCCGGGCGACAGCCGCTCGATCACCTACGCCCAGCTCAAGGACGAGGTCTCGCAGGCCGCGAACGCCCTCACCGAGCTCGGTGTCCAGGCGGGCGACCGGGTCGCCGTCTACCTCCCGATGATCCCCGAGGCCGTCGTCGCGATGCTCGCGTGCGCCCGCGTCGGCGCCGCGCACTCGGTGGTCTTCGGCGGCTTCTCCGCCGACGCCGTCGCCTCCCGCATCCAGGACGCCGACGCCAAGCTGGTCATCACCGCCGACGGCGGCTACCGCCGCGGCAAGCCCAGCGCGCTCAAGCCCGCCATCGACGAGGCCGTCGCCAAGTGCCCGCAGGTCGAGCACGTCCTCGTCGTCCGCCGCACCGGCCAGGACACCGCCTTCACCGAGGGCCGCGACCTGTGGTGGCACGACCTGGTCGGCCGCCAGTCCACCGAGCACACCCCGCAGGCCTTCGACGCCGAGCACCCGCTCTTCATCCTCTACACCTCGGGGACCACGGGTAAGCCGAAGGGCATCCTGCACACCTCGGGCGGCTACCTCACCCAGGCCTCGTACACCCACCACGCCGTCTTCGACCTGAAGCCGGAGAGCGACGTCTACTGGTGCACCGCCGACATCGGCTGGGTCACCGGGCACTCCTACATCGTCTACGGCCCGCTGGCCAACGGCGCCACGCAGGTGATGTACGAGGGCACCCCGGACACCCCGCACCAGGGCCGGTTCTGGGAGGTCGTGCAGAAGTACCGCGTCACCATCCTCTACACCGCGCCCACCGCGATCCGTACGTTCATGAAGTGGGGCGACGACATCCCCGCGAAGTTCGACCTGTCGAGCCTGCGCGTGCTCGGCTCGGTCGGCGAGCCGATCAACCCCGAGGCCTGGATCTGGTACCGCAAGCACATCGGCGGCGACCGCTGCCCGATCGTGGACACCTGGTGGCAGACCGAGACCGGCGCGATGATGATCTCCCCGCTCCCCGGTGTCACCGCGACCAAGCCGGGCTCGGCCCAGCGCGCCCTGCCGGGCATCGGCGCCACCGTCGTCGACGACGAGGGCCACGAGGTGGCGAACGGCGGAGGCGGCTACCTGGTCCTCACCGAACCGTGGCCGTCGATGCTGCGCACCATCTGGGGCGACGACCAGCGCTTCATCGACACCTACTGGTCCCGCTTCGAGGGCCGCTACTTCGCGGGCGACGGCGCCAAGAAGGACGACGACGGCGACATCTGGCTGCTGGGCCGCGTCGACGACGTGATGCTGGTGTCGGGCCACAACATCTCCACCACCGAGGTGGAGTCGGCGCTCGTCTCCCACCCCGCCGTGGCCGAGGCCGCCGTCGTCGGCGCGGCCGACGAGACCACCGGGCAGGCCATCGTGGCCTTCGTCATCCTGCGCGGCAGCGCCTCGGAGACGGACGGCCTGGTCGCGGAGCTGCGCAACCACGTGGGCGCCACCCTCGGCCCGATCGCCAAGCCGAAGCGGATCCTGCCGGTGCAGGAGCTGCCGAAGACCCGTTCCGGCAAGATCATGCGCCGTCTGCTGCGCGACGTGGCCGAGAACCGCGCGGTCGGCGACGTCACCACGCTCGCCGACTCCTCCGTGATGGACCTGATCCAGACGAAGCTGCCCAGCGCCTCCGACGAGGACTGACCTGCGGCAGGACGAGTACGACCCGACGAGGGCGTCCGGCGCACAGCGCGCCGGACGCCCTCCGTCCGTTTAAGGTGAAGATCACCCGATACGACGGAACGGACCCTGTAAAATATGAGAAGCGTCAAGATTTGACGCCCTAAAGCCTCAACGAAGCCTCACTGAAGTCTCTGGGTGTGCCGGGAAGTCTGGTCGGCAACTGCATGCGTCATGCCGTCGACCAACCGGAGGTCCCCCCGTGGCCACGCCCGCACCCCGCCGCAAGCTCCTCGGACGGCTCTCCCTCCCCGAGCACCGCTTCGTCGCGGACGCGCTGCGCACCGAGACCGTCGGCGGCGTCCTGCTGCTGGTGGCCGCGATCGCCGCACTCCTGTGGGCGAACATACCCGCGATATCGGACAGCTTCGCCGACGTCCGTTCCTTCCACATCGGCCCCGCCTCCCTCGGCCTGGACCTCTCGCTCCAGCACTGGGCGGCCGACGGCCTGCTTGCGGTCTTCTTCTTCGTCGCCGGCATCGAGCTCAAGCGGGAACTCGTCGCGGGCGACCTGCGCGACGCCAAGGCCGCCGCGCTCCCCGTCATCGCCGCCGTCTGCGGCATGGCCGTACCCGCGCTGGTCTACTTCCTGGTCAACACCCTCGGCGGCGGCTCGACCGACGGCTGGGCGGTCCCCACCGCCACCGACATCGCCTTCGCCCTCGCCGTCCTCGCGGTCATCGGCACCTCGCTGCCCTCCGCGCTGCGCGCCTTCCTGCTGACCCTGGCCGTCGTCGACGACCTCTTCGCCATCCTGATCATCGCGGTGTTCTTCACCGGCAGCATCGACTTCGCCGCGCTGGGCGGGGCCGTCGCCGGCCTGGTCCTCTTCTGGTTCCTGCTGCGTGCCGGGGTCCGCGGCTGGTACGTCTACGTGCCGCTGGCGCTGGTCATCTGGGGCCTGATGTACAACAGCGGCGTCCACGCCACCATCGCCGGCGTCGCCATGGGCCTGATGCTGCGCTGCACCCGCCGGGAGGGCGAAGAGCACTCCCCGGGCGAGCACATCGAGCACCTGGTCCGGCCCCTGTCGGCCGGCCTGGCCGTGCCCCTCTTCGCCCTGTTCTCCGCCGGGGTCTCCCTTTCGGGCGGGGCGATCGCGCAGGTCTTCACCCGCCCCGAGACCCTGGGCGTGGTCCTCGGCCTGGTCGTCGGCAAGACGGTGGGCATCTTCGGCGGCACCTGGCTGGCCGCCCGCTTCACCCGTGCGGAGCTCAGCGAGGACCTGGCCTGGCCCGATGTGCTCGCCGTGGCCTCCCTGGCCGGCATCGGCTTCACCGTCTCCCTCCTGATCGGCGAACTCGCCTTCGCCGAGGACCCCGTCCTCACCGACGAGGTCAAGGCCGCCGTCCTGCTCGGCTCGCTCATCGCGGCGGTCGTCGCCTGCGTCATGCTCAAGCTCCGCGACCGCACGTACCGCTCCCTGACCGAGGCGGAGGAGCGCGACGAGGACCGCGACGGGATCCCGGACATCTACGAAGAGGGCAACCCGGAGTACCACCTGCGGATGGCTCGGATCCACGAGGAGAAGGCGGCCGAACACCGCCTGCGGGCCACCGCGCTCGCCCTGGCGCAGTCCCCGGAGCCGGACGACGGCGCGGGCGAAGCAACGGGCGGGTCCAGCGCGCGGGCCGACCGTCCGGCATGATCTGACTGACGACGGAGGACAGCCGCCGGCAGACGACGACAGAGGGAGACAGAGATGAGCGCAGTGGACCAAGGGGCTCCGGGGGCCGAGCGCACCCTCGGCCAGCTCGTCGCCGCGGCCACCGCCGAGATGTCCGCCCTGGTGCACGACGAGATCGCGCTCGCCAAGGTGGAGATCAAGCAGGACGTCAAGCGCGCGGGCATCGGCAGCGGCGCCGCGATCGCGGCGGGCGTGCTCGTGCTCTTCTCCCTCCCCGTACTGAGTTTCGCCGCGGCCTACGGCATCCACAACCTCGGTCTCGGGCTCGCCTGGTCCTTCCTCATCGTCGGCGGCGCGTTCTGGCTGCTGGCGGGGCTGGTCGGGCTGCTGGCGGTGGCCAAGTTCAAGAAGATCAAGCCGCCGGTGAAGACGATGGACTCCGTCAAGCAGACCGCCGCGGTGGTGGGAACCGTCAAGCCGCATCCGCGGCCGGTGAGTGACCAGGCCGTGGGTGTGGCACGCTCGTCCTCATGACAGCCCCCTCGCCGGACTCCAGCACTCCGCCCACCGCCGCCACGGCGGTACGGATCGCCCTGCCGGACGGCAGGGCGGTGACTCACCGGGACGTCGCGGCCAACGGCGCCCGGTTCCACGTCGCGGAGCTCGGCGACGGACCGCTGGTCCTCCTGCTGCACGGCTTCCCGCAGTTCTGGTGGACCTGGCGGCACCAGCTGACCGCCCTCGCGGACGCCGGGTACCGCGCGGTGGCGATGGACCTGCGCGGAGTGGGCGGCAGCGACCGCACCCCGCGCGGCTACGACCCGGCGAACCTCGCGCTCGACGTCACCGGGGTCATCCGCTCCCTCGGCGAGCCGGACGCCGCCCTCGTCGGACACGACCTGGGCGGCTACCTGGCCTGGACGGCGGCCGTGATGCGGCCCAAGCTGGTGCGCCGGCTGGTCGTCTCCTCCATGCCGCACCCGCGCCGCTGGCGCTCGGCCATGCTGGGCGACGTCGGGCAGACCCGGGCGAGCTCCCACATCTGGGGCTTCCAGCGGCCGTTCATCCCCGAGCGGCAGCTGGTCGCCGACGACGGGGCTCTCGTGGGACAGCTGATCCGGGAGTGGTCCGGGCCGCGGCTCCAGGAGGAGGGCTCGGACGAGGAAGCGCTCGGCGTGTACCGGCGGGCGATGTGCATCCCGTCCACCGCGCACTGCTCGATCGAGCCCTACCGCTGGATGATGCGCTCGATGGCCCGGCCGGACGGGCTGCAGTTCTACCGCCGGATGAAGCGGCCCGTACGGGTGCCGACGCTGCACCTGCACGGATCGCTGGACCCGGTGATGCGTACGCGCAGCGCCGCCGGATCCGGGGAGTACGTCGAGGCTCCCTACCGCTGGCGGCTCTTCGACGGCCTCGGGCACTTCCCGCACGAGGAGGACCCGGCCGCCTTCTCCGCCGAGCTGGTGAACTGGCTCAAGGACCCCGAGCCCGACCGCCCCTGACGAAGCCTTGGCCTGTACCTGACGGGTCGATGACCGGTTCCTGACGGGTCCGCAGTTTATTCGTACGACTGGCTTACGGTCATTCAATTGCCCGGCGCATAGGCCAATTGGCCGCCGCGGACGGGGTTACCGACCTTGGAGGCCGGGCACAGCTCGTTGTATGGGCTGGACGCACGACCACGGTGACACCACACGCGAACGCCGCTCGGCCACGGTGCCGGGCACGCACGACAGGGGGGCGGGCCGCGAAGGCCACGACCCCCGCCTCGGGATTCCGCGCATCCTGCGCCGCCGCGCCCGCTGGGTGTCGGCGCGGCTGCGCCATCCACGGGTGTAGCGGGTCAGAGGGCGCAACCCTGGGTGTCGACCCGCCGGTCGGCGATCCTGCCGACGCGGATGTCGTCCCGGATCTCGTCCGCCGTCAGGGCGTAGCCGGTGTTCGGGTCGTCGAGCGACTTCGCGAAGACGACCCCGTACACCCGGCCCTCGGGCGTCAGCAGCGGGCCGCCGGAGTTGCCCT
The DNA here is from genome assembly GCF_003634815.1 of Streptomyces sp. 3211.6. Classification (NCBI taxonomy): domain Bacteria; kingdom Bacillati; phylum Actinomycetota; class Actinomycetes; order Kitasatosporales; family Streptomycetaceae; genus Streptomyces; species Streptomyces sp. 3211.6. Next base: position 3,800,096 of record NZ_RBXC01000001.1, read on the forward strand.
GGCGGACGGTCGCGTAGAGCGAGTAGACGTCGCGGCGGACGGTGCCCCGGTGGTAGATGTCCGGGCCGTTGGCGTTGATCCTGCCGCGGACGCGGGCGGCGCGGACGTCGTACCCGCCGTTCTCCGGGAAGCCGGCGACGATCGCGTCGCTGCTGCTCGTCGCGTCCTTCTCGGTGAACTCCAGGGCCGGGGCGCGCAGCTTCGGCACATCCAGGACGGCGATGTCGCGCTCCCAGTCGTAGAGCACCACCTTGCCGTCGTACAGCTTGCCCTCGCCGCCGATCTGCACGGTCGGCTCGATGACCCCGCCGACGACATGGGCGTTGGTCATCACCTTGCCGGGCGCGAAGACGAAGCCGGTGCCTTCCAGGACCTTGCTGCAGCTGGGCGCGGTGCCGACGACCTTCACGATCGAGAGCCTGGCCTGCTGGGCGACGGCGCCGGCGGCCAGCGCCGGGTCGGGCGGCTTCACCTCGGCGATGGGCTCGTTCGAGAAGGGGCTGAAGACCTGGGGGAGGCCGTTGCGGGCGAGGGTGGAGCTGAAGTCCGAGAACCAGGTGTTGGCCTGGTCGGGCAGCACCCGCGACACGCCCAGCAGCACCTTGGAGTTGCGGACCTCCTTGCCCAGGGTGGGCAGTGAGGTGCCGGCCAGCGCGGAGCCGATCAGCCAGGCCACCAGCAGCATCGCGACGACGTTGACCAGCGCGCCGCCGGTCGCGTCGAGCGCGCGGGCCGGTGACCAGGTGATGTAGCGCCGGAGCCGGTTGCCCAGATGGGTGGTCAGGGCCTGGCCGATCGAGGCGCAGATGATGATGACCACGACGGCGATCACCACGACCGTGGTGGACACCTGGGTGCCGTTTTCCGTCACCCGGTCCCAGATCAGCGGGAGCAGGGACACGGCGATGAGGCCACCGCCCAGGAAGCCGGTCACCGACAGGACGCCGACGACGAAGCCCTGGCGGTAGCCGACGATCGCGAACCACACGGCCGCGAGCAGCAACAGGATGTCCAGCACGTTCACGAGGGTCACCGTCTCATGCGTGCCAGTCGAGCGGGACGTGACGTGAGCGGTCCCACGGGCGTTCCCAGCCCGCGAAGTGCAGGATCCGGTCGATGACCCCGGCGGTGAAACCCCAGACCAGGGCCGATTCCACGGTGAAGGCGGGCCCCTGATGGCCCCTCGGGTGGACCACGGTGACCCGGTGGGCGGGGTCCGTGAGATCCGCCACGGGCACCGTGAAGACCCGGGCAGTCTCCGCCGGGTCCACCGGGCCGACCGGCGAGGGCTCGCGCCACCAGCCGAGCACCGGGGTCACGACGAACTCGCTGACCGGGATGTAGAGCCGGGGCAGTACGCCGAAGAGCTGCACGCCCGCCGGGTCCAGCCCGGTCTCCTCCTCGGCCTCCCGCAGCGCGGCGCGCAGCGGGCCGGTGGTGTGCGGATCGCCGTCCTGCGGGTCCAGGGCGCCGCCCGGGAAGGAGGGCTGGCCGGCATGCGAGCGCAGCGTGCCGGCGCGCTCCTGGAGGAGGATCTCGGGGCCGCGCGGGCCCTCCCCGAAGAGGATCAGCACGGCGGACTGGCGGCCCCGGCCGTCCTCGGGGGGCAGGAAGCTGCTGAGCTGGCGGGGCCGGACCGTCCGGGCCGCCTCGACGACGGGGTCGAGCCAGCCGGGCAGGCCGGCCGTCGTCAGCTCCAGGCCGTCGGCCCGGTGCCCGGCCTCGGCCGTGGTCTCGTCCTGCGTACCGCGCGTCATGGGCAACCCCTGTCCGTGTTCTCCTCGTCCGCTGAACGCGGCCCGGGTACCGATTCGTTCCGCCGGGGGCGCGCGGCGGCTGCGCCACACGCCCCCGGCGGCGCGGGCGCCCCGCTCAGGCCCCCGTACGGGCCCCCAGGGGCGCGGCGGGGAGGCCGGGGTAGTCCGGGGGCGGCGAGAGCCGCTGGCCCGGCTGGCCGCCCTTCTCGTACTTCAGCAGCTTCTTCGCCTTCTCCGGGTCGGTCTCGCCCTCCCCGTAGGCCGGGCAGAGCGGGGCGATCGGGCAGGCTCCGCAGGCGGGCCGGCGGGCGTGGCAGATGCGGCGGCCGTGGAAGACGACGCGGTGCGAGAGCATCGTCCACTCGCTCTTGGGGAAGATCGCGCAGATCTCCGCCTCGACCTTCTCGGGGTCCTCCTGCTCGGTCCACTTGAACCGGCGCACCAGCCGTCCGAAGTGGGTGTCGACGGTGATCCCGGGGACCCCGAAGGCGTTGCCGAGGACGACGTTCGCCGTTTTGCGGCCGACTCCCGGCAGCTTGACCAGGTCTTCCATGCGGCCCGGCACCTCGCCGCCGAAGTCGTCCCGCAGGGCCTGCGAGAGGCCGAGGAGGGACTTCGCCTTCGCCCGGAAGAACCCGGTCGGCCGAATGATCTCCTCCAGTTCCTCCGGCACGGCCGCGGCCATGTCCTCGGGGGTCGGGTAGGCGGCGAACAGGGCCGGGGTCGTCTGGTTCACCCGCAGGTCGGTGGTCTGCGCGGAGAGGACGGTGGCGACCAGGAGCTCGAAGGGGTTGCGGAAGTCCAGCTCCGGATGGGCGTACGGGTACACCTCGGCGAGCTCGCGGTTGATGCGGCGGGCCCGGCGGACCATGGCCAGGCGGGACTCGGGCTTGGGCGCGGCGGCCGGCCGCGGGACCCGGGCGGCCTTCGTCGCGGGCTCCGCAGCCTGCGCCGGCCCGGCCGCCCCGGCGGCCTTCACGGACTGCGATTTCTTGGCCGAAGCTTTGCCCTGGGGGGCAGGTCGGGGCGTTTCGGACGCCACCGCAGGGGCCTGTTCGCCCACGGCTGAATTCTGGGCCGCCGTCACTCCCGCGGACCCCTTGGCCTGTGCTCTCACCGGCTTATTGGACACCCGGCCAGCCTAAGGCCGGACGCTGACACCCCGCCCGGACCTCAGGTAACACCACCCCGATTGGCCTCTCGCCGCACAGCACGCCCGTCCGTCCGGCATCCTTGTGATTGATCGCACTGTTTGAGCCGTCCGGCAAAATGGGGAACGGTCCCCACTGGCCGGTCGACATAGGAGAGAGACTCGTGGACGACGTTCTGCGGCGCGCCCCGCTCTTCGCGGCGCTCGATGACGAGCAGGCCGCGGAGCTCCGCGCCTCCATGGGCGAGGTGACCCTCGCACGCGGTGACGCCCTGTTCCACGAGGGCGACCCCGGTGACCGGCTGTACGTCGTGACCGAGGGCAAGGTGAAGCTGCACCGCACCTCCCCCGACGGCCGCGAGAACATGCTGGCCGTCCTCGGCCCCGGCGAGCTGATCGGCGAGCTGTCGCTGTTCGACCCGGGCCCGCGCACCGCCACCGCCACCGCCCTGACCGAGGTCAAGCTCCTCGGCCTCGGCCACAGCGACCTCCAGCCCTGGCTGAACGCCCGGCCCGAGGTCGCGACCGCCCTGCTGCGCGCCGTCGCCCGGCGCCTGCGCAAGACCAACGACCAGATGTCCGACCTGGTCTTCTCCGACGTCCCGGGCCGCGTGGCCCGCGCGCTCCTCGACCTGTCGCGCCGCTTCGGCGTGCAGTCGGAGGAGGGCATCCACGTCGTCCACGACCTCACGCAGGAGGAGCTCGCCCAGCTCGTCGGCGCCTCGCGCGAGACCGTGAACAAGGCGCTCGCCGACTTCGCGGGCCGCGGCTGGCTGCGCCTGGAGGCGCGCGCCGTGATCCTGCTGGACGTGGAGCGGCTCGCCAAGCGCTCGCGCTGACCAAGCTTCGCGCAGGGGCCCCGTCCGGGTGTCGGACGGGGCCCCTGCGCGCGTCCGGCGGCGCGGGCCGGGCCGCCGGACGTAAATGCCCGCGGCCCGGGCCGTGCGCCGGGCACAGTAGGGATCATGGATCTCAGAGGGCTGGACGCGGACGGGTACTTCGAGCGGGAGGGCTCCCTCGGCAGGATCCAGCCCGCGTTCGCGGACCTCGTCGCCGCCGCGCGCGGCCGGCTCGTGGAGGCGTACGGGAACCGGCTCCACAGCGCCTACCTGTACGGTTCCGTGCCGCGCGGCACCGCCCGCCCCGGCCGCTCCGACCTCGACCTGCTGATCGCCCTGCACCGGGAACCCGCCGACGAGGACCGGGACACCGCCGAGGTACTGGGCCGCGGGCTCGACCAGGACTTCCCGCAGATCGACGGCGTCGGGATCCTGCTCTACGGCAAGGACCGGCTGCTGAGCGAGCAGGAACGTTACGACCTGGGCTGGTTCCTGGCCTGCCTGTGCACCCCGCTGCTCGGCGCCGACCTGGCCGAGCACCTGCCCCGCTACCGGCCCGACAGCCTGCTCGCGCGGGAGACCAACGGCGACCTGGCCGCCCTGCTGCCCCGGTGGCGGGACCGGTGGGAGGCGGCGACGGAGCCCGCCGAGTTCCGCCGGATGAACCGGTTCTTCTCGCGGCACCTGGTGCGGACCGCCTTCACGCTGGTCATGCCCGAGTGGGGCGGCTGGACCAGCGACCTCGCCGAGTCCGCGGAGGTCTTCGGCCGCTACTACCCCGAGCGGGCGGCGCAGCTGCGCGAGGCCGCCGCCGTGGCCCTGGAGCCGGTCGAGGACCCGGCCGTGGCCCGCCGGTACCTGGACGACCTCGGTCCGTGGCTGGCGGCGGAGTACGGGGCCCGGCACGGCACGAAGGCCCCGCGGCCGGGGGCGTGAGGGTCAGCCCCGGGCCTTGCCCGCCAGGTCCAGGGACTCGACGGCCTGCTTGGCCTCCGCCAGGCCCGCGCCGGTGATCTCCCGGTAGGCCTTGATCGCCGAGACGGTCCGGCCCTCGCGCATCAGCGCGCGTACTCCGTCCAGCCCGGCCGGCTCCGGCTCCTCGACGCCCAGGTGCTCCAGCACCAGGCCGAGCCGCCGCTCCAGCCGGTCCGCGCGGTCCTGCAGGGCGCGCATGCGCAGGCTCACCGTGGAGGTGATCCAGCCCGCGGCCGCGAGCACCGCGAGCAGCACGTACAGCGTGTTCATTCAGGTCCCCCCGGGATCAGTCCGTGTTCACGAAGGTACTCGAGCTGCGCGCGCACGGACCATTCGGCGGCCGGCCACAGCGAGCGGTCCACGTCCGCGTAGACGTGGGCGACGACGGCCTCCGGGGTGACCAGACCGTCCTCGACCGCCGTCTCGACCTGGGCGAGCCGGTGGGCGCGGTGGGCCAGGTAGTACTCCACGGCGCCCTGCGCGTCCTCCAGGACCGGGCCGTGCCCCGGCAGCACGGTGTGGACCCCGTCGTCGACGGTGAGGGAGCGCAGGCGGCGCAGGGAGTCCAGGTAGTCGCCCAGGCGGCCGTCGGGGTGCGCGACGACGGTCGTCCCGCGGCCCAGGATGGTGTCGCCGGTCAGCACGGCCCCGTCGGCCGGCAGGTGGAAGCACAGGGAGTCGGCGGTGTGGCCGGGCGTGGCCACGACCCGCATCTCCAGGCCGCCGGTGCGGATCACGTTCCCCGCGGCCAGGCCCTCGTCGCCCAGGCGCAGCGCCGGGTCCAGGGCGCGCACCTTGGTGCCGGTCAGCTCGGCGAAGCGGCCGGCGCCCTCGGCGTGGTCGGGGTGGCCGTGGGTGAGGAGGGTCAGCGCGACCCGCTTGCCCGCCTGCTCGGCGGTGGCGATGACGGCGCGCAGGTGCGCCTCGTCGAGGGGGCCCGGGTCGATGACGACGGCGAGCTCGGAGTCGGGCTCGGAGACCAGCCAGGTGTTGGTGCCGTCCAGGGTCATGGCCGACGGGTTGGGGGCCAGGATGTTGACCGCGCGGGCGGTGGCCGGTCCGGAGACGACCGTTCCGCGGGGCTGGCCGGGCAGGGCCGCTGCGTCGGTCATGCGGGGCCTCCTCCGAGGGTGACGCGCTTGGTGAACTCGTCGTGGCCCGGCCAGCTGAGCACGACCACGCCGTCCTCCAGCGTGGCCTCGGCCAGCACCGGGGTGAGGTCCTGCGCGCCGGACGCCGCGAGGGCGTCGGCGGCGGCCCCGTACGGCTCCAGGGAGCGCAGGGTGGAGATGGTGGGCGGCATCATCAGCAGCTCGCCCGCGTCGTAGCCGGCGGCGGCGTCCTGCGGGCGGATCCAGACGGTCCGGTCGGCCTCGGTGGAGGCGTTGCGCGTGCGCTGGCCCTCCGGGAGGGCGGCGACGAAGAACCACGTGTCGTAGCGGCGGGGCTCGAACTCGGGGGTGATCCAGCGGGCCCAGGCCCCGAGCAGGTCGGAGCGCAGCAGCAGGCCGCGGCGGTCGAGGAACTCGGCGAAGGACAGCTCGCGGCCGACGAGGGCCTGCCGGTCGGCCTCCCAGTCGTCCCCGGTGGTGTCGCCGACGACGGTGTCCGGGGTCTTCCCGGCGAGCAGGACGCCCGCCTCCTCGAAGGTCTCGCGGACCGCGCCGCAGACGATCGCCTGGGCGGTGGCGGCGTCGGTACCGAGGCGTGCCGCCCACTGCTCCTGGTCCGGGCCGGCCCAGCCGATGCGGTGGTCCTCGTCGCGGGGGTCGACCCCGCCGCCGGGGTAGGCGTAGGCGCCGCCGGCGAACGCCATGGAGGAGCGGCGGCGCAGCATGTGCACGGCCGGGCCGGCGGGGGTGTCGCGGAGCAGCATCACCGTGGCGGCGCGCCGGGGCTCCGCGGGGGTGAGGGCGCCTTCCGCCAGGGCGCGGATGCGGGCGGGCCACTCCGGGGGGTACCACTGGCCTCCGGCGGGGGGCTCGGGCGAGGGCTGACCGTGCTGACCATTCGGCATGGCCGGATGCTACGACCATCCGGCCCGATGTTCGAGGGCCGCTCCTGCCGGACGGCGTCCGCCGGCCTGCCGGACGGGGCCCCGGCCACGGCGGGTCCGGCGCCGCGGGTCCGGCGCCGCGGCCCCCGGCCGTCACGGGTCCGGCGCCGCGGCCCCCGGCCGTCACGGGTCCTGCCGTCACGGGTCCTGCCGTCGCTGCCCCAGCCGTCACGGGTCCTGCGCCGCGGCCCCCGGCCGTCGCGGGGGGGGGCGGCCGTCGCGGGTGCGGCCGTCGCGGGTGCGGCCGTCGCGGGTGCGGCCGTCGCTGCCCCAGCCGTCACGGGTCCTGCGCCGCGGCCCCCGGCCGTCGCAGGGGGCGGCCGTCGCGGGTGCGGCCGTTGTGCCTCGGATGCCGGCGGGGCCGTTCACAGCCCCGCCGGCCTGGGAGGCGACGGGCGCGCAGCGCCCGGGGAACCGCCCCGCCCGGCCACCGGCGGGCGGAGTCCGGCGCAGCGGCGCGGGGCCGGCAAGGCGCCCCGGCGCCGGGCGGCGCGAGCGGTACGGCGAGGCCGAGAAGGGCCCTCAGGCGTCCGGGGCGAGTTCCACCTGGATCTCGACCTCGACCGGGGCGTCCAGCGGGAGGACCGCCACGCCGACCGCGCTGCGGGCGTGCACGCCCTTGTCGCCGAGGACCTCGCCCAGCAGCTCGCTCGCGCCGTTCAGCACGCCCGGCTGCCCCGTGAAGTCGGGGGCCGAGGCGACGAAGCCGACGACCTTCACCACGCGCGCGATCCGGTCCAGGTCACCGGCCACGGACTTCACGGCGGCCAGCGCGTTCAGCGCGCACGTCGCCGCCAGCTCCTTGGCCTGCTCCGGCGAAACCTCCGCGCCGACCTTGCCGGTCAGCGGGAGCTTGCCCTGCACCATCGGGAGCTGCCCCGCGGTGTACACGTACGCGCCCGAGCGCACCGCCGGCTGGTACGCGGCCAGCGGCGGGACGACCTCGGGGAGGGTCAGGCCGAGCTCGGCGAGCCGGGCCTCGACGGCGCCGCTCATGCCTTCTCCCGCTTGAGGTAGGCCACGAGCTGCTCGGGGTTGTTCGGGCCGGGCACGACCTGGACGAGCTCCCAGCCGTCCTCGCCCCAGGTGTCCAGGATCTGCTTGGTGGCGTGGACCAGCAGGGGGACCGTCGCGTATTCGAACTTCTTGGTCATGGGGGCGAGCGTAACGCCTGAGCGGGAGTGGTTAGGCTCGGAGGTTGTGAGCAGGCTCCAGGTGGTCAGCGGCAAGGGCGGCACCGGCAAGACCACGGTCGCCGCCGCACTCGCGCTGGCCCTCGCGCGCGAGGGCAGGCGGACTCTACTCGTGGAGGTCGAGGGCAGGCAGGGCATCGCACAGCTATTCGGCACGGAAGCGCTCCCCTACGAGGAGCGGAAGATCGCCGTCGCGCCGGGCGTGGGCGGCGGAGAGGTGTACGCGCTCGCCATCGACGCGGAGCGGGCGCTGCTGGACTACCTCCAGATGTTCTACAAGCTCGGGTCGGCGGGACGCGCCCTGAAGAAGCTCGGGGCCATCGACTTCGCGACGACCATCGCACCCGGTCTGCGGGACGTCCTGCTGACCGGCAAGGCGTGCGAGGCGGTGCGGCGGAAAGACAAGGCCGGGCGGTTCGTCTACGACCACGTGATCATGGACGCCCCGCCGACCGGCCGGATCACCCGCTTCCTGAACGTCAACGACGAAGTGGCGGGGCTGGCCCGCTTCGGGCCGATCCACAACCAGGCGCAGGCCGTCATGAAGGTGCTCAAGTCCCCGGACACCGCCGTGCACCTGGTGACCCTGCTGGAGGAGATGCCGGTCCAGGAGACCGCCGACGGGATCGAGGAACTGCGCACGGCCGGACTTCCGTTCGGGCGGGTCATCGTCAACATGGTGCGCCCGCACCACCTGGACGAGGACACCCTGCGCACGGCCGCCGAGGGCCGGCGCCCCGGAATCGCCAAGGCCCTGTCCCGGGCGGGTCTCGGCGGGGCCCGGCGGGGCGGGCTGGCCGAGCGGCTGGTGGAGCCGCTGCTGGCACAGGCCGCCGAGCACGCGAGCCGCGTCGAGCTGGAGCGGGAGCAGCGCGCGGTGCTGGCGGGGCTTCAGGTGCCGACGTACGAACTCCCCCTGCTGGGCTCGGGGATGGAGCTGGCCGGGCTGTACGAGCTGGCGACGGAGCTGCGCAAGCAGGCGGACGCGCAATGAGCGGGAGCGGGAACACCATGGGCCTGGACACGCCGCAGCGGCTGGCGGTCGACGCGCTGCTGGACGACCCCACGACGCGGATCATCGTGTGCTGCGGCGCGGGCGGGGTCGGCAAGACCACGACGGCCGCGGCGCTGGGCGTACGGGCGGCCGAGCGGGGGCGGAAGGTGGTGGTGCTGACCATCGACCCGGCGCGCCGGCTGGCGCAGTCGATGGGCATCGACTCGCTGGACAACACCCCGCGCAGGGTCGAGGGGGTGGACGGCGACGGCGGTGAACTGCACGCCATGATGCTGGACATGAAGCGGACCTTCGACGAGATCGTCGAGGCGCACGCGGACCGCGAGCGGGCGCGGGCGATCCTGGCGAACCCCTTCTACCAGTCCCTGTCGGCCGGCTTCGCGGGCACGCAGGAGTACATGGCGATGGAGAAGCTGGGCCAGCTGCGGGCGAAGGACGACTGGGACCTGATCGTCGTGGACACCCCGCCGAGCCGCTCCGCGCTGGACTTCCTCGACGCGCCGAAGCGGCTGGGGTCCTTCCTGGACGGGAAGTTCATCCGGGTGCTGATGGCTCCGGCGAAGGTCGGCGGGCGGGCCGGGATGAAGTTCCTGAACGTCGGCATGTCGATGATGACCGGCACGCTGAGCAAGCTGATGGGGGCTTCGCTGCTGAAGGACGTGCAGACGTTCGTGGCGGCGATGGACACGATGTTCGGCGGGTTCCGCACCCGCGCCGACGCGACGTTCCGTCTGCTCCAGGCGCCGGGCACGGCCTTCCTGGTGGTCGCGGCGCCCGAGCCGGACGCGCTGCGCGAGGCGGCGTACTTCGTGGAACGGCTGGCCGCCGAGAGCATGCCGCTGGCGGGTCTGGTGCTGAACCGGGTGCACGGCAGCGACGCGCGGCAGCTGTCCGCGGAGCGGGCGCTGGCGGCTGCAGAGAATCTTGAAGAAGGCGGCATTGTCGATCAGGAGCCCGGGAAAGCTGGACTTCGTGACGCCGACGACGGCTCCCCCGCCGTGGACGACGTGGACGACATGAACACCGCGGACGGCTCCGGTGACGCTGACGCGATCACTGCGGGGCTGCTGCGCCTGCACGCGGAACGCATGCAGGTGATCGCGCGGGAACAGCGCACGCGCGATCGCTTCACCTCGCTGCATCCCGAGGTGGCGGTGGCCGAAGTGGCCGCCCTGCCCGGCGATGTGCACGACCTCGCCGGGCTGCGGGCCATCGGAGAGCGACTCGCGGCCGGGGTTCCGGCCGGAGCTTGACCGTGGTGACGAGTGCTTCCTGCGCGGTGTCCGGGTGGCTACCCGGCCGCCGCGTAGGTCTCGTACGCCACGTCGATCTCCGCGCCGACATCCACGGTGAGGATGCCGGTACTGCGCTCGTACTCCGTGCGAGCGGTTTCGAGCAGCCGTCGCCACGAGGTGACGGTGGGACGCCTGCGCAACAAAGCGCGCCGTTCCCGCTCGGTCATTCCGCCCCACACTCCGAACTCGACACGATTGTCGAGCGCGTCGGCCAGGCACTCGGTCCGCACCGGGCATCCGGTGCACACCGCCTTGGCCCTGTTCTGTGCCGCTCCTTGAACGAACAGTTCATCCGGATCGGTAGTGCGGCAGGCTGCCTGCGCACTCCAGTCGGTTACCCAGCCCATCCCGGTGCCGTCCTCTCCCGAATCGAGGCTCCCCCACGGCGGTAGCGGCATATTCACCGCTGCCAGTTGAGGACGTTACGGAAGGCGAGGACGCCGCAACACCCCCGACGGGCCCAATCTTGAATGGTCCGAACGGACTATGGGTAAGCGGCAGATCACCCGACGGAGTGATCCGGCGACATGCCCGGCCATTCCGGCGATTCGGGTGAAATCAGGGAAGCGCCGGTGAGCGGCCGTCAGAGCGAAGGGCGAGATTCGGACATCCGTCCACCCCATTCGGGAAGGGTGAAAATCAAGCCGAAGGGTTGATGTCGCACCACACTCCTGTGACAGTTGGGGACAGCTTAGGCCAAGGCATTCGCGCGTGTCCGGCGAATGAGAACGTAGGCTGCCCTCCATGGGAAAGAAGCGCTCGGGCGCAGGGCTCACGGGGCCGCAGCAGGCCACCAGGTTCCTCGGTTTGTCGGTTCTCTCCGGAGTCGTTCTCGCCGGCATCGCGATCCCGGGCGCCGGTGCGCTGGGTCTCGCCGCCAAGGGCACCGTCGAGGGTTTCGATGAGATCCCGGCCAATCTCAAGACGCCTCCGCTGAGCCAGCGGACCACCATTCTGGACGCCGAGGGTGGCCTGATCGCCACCGTCTATTCGCGGGACCGGCAGGTGGTCCCGCTCACGGCCATCTCGCCGTACATGCAGAAGGCGATCGTCGCGATCGAGGACTCGCGTTTCTACGAGCACGGCGCCGTCGACCTCAAGGGCATCCTGCGCGCGGTCAACCGCAACGCGCAGGAGGGCGGCGCCGCGCAGGGCGCCTCCACGCTGACGCAGCAGTACGTGAAGAACGTCTTCGTCGAGGAGGCCGGCGACGACCCGGCCAAGGTCGCCGAGGCGCAGCAGAAGAGCCTCGGGCGCAAGATCCGCGAGCTGAAGTACTCGATCCAGGTCGAGGAGGAGCTCGGGAAGAAGAAGATCCTCGAGAACTACCTCAACATCACCTACTTCGGGCAGGCGGCCTACGGCATCGAGTCCGCGGCCCAGCGCTACTTCAGCAAGCCGGCCAAGGACCTGACCCTGGACGAGTCGGCCCTGCTGGCCGGCGTCGTGCAGTCGCCGAGCCGGTTCGACCCGGTGAACGACGCGCAGGAGGCGATGAAGCGCCGCAACGTCGTCCTCCAGCGGATGGCCGACGTGAAGGACATCTCGCAGGCCGAGGCCGACGAGGCGAAGAAGCTGCCGGTCACCCTGAAGGTGACCCGCCCGAAGAACGGCTGCATCACCGCCGTCAAGGGTGCCGGCTTCTTCTGCGACTACGTGCGCAACACCTTCCTGTCCGACCCGGTCTTCGGCAAGACCCGCGAGGAGCGGGCGAAGGTCTGGAACCAGGGCGGTCTGACGGTCCGCACCACCCTGGACCCGCAGTCGCAGGACGCCGCGAACAACTCGATCCGCGACCACGTCAACCAGGACGACTCGATCGCCACGGCCGTGACCATGGTCCAGCCGGGCACGGGCCGGATCCTGGCGATGGGCCAGTCCAAGCCGTACGGCTTCGGGAAGAACGAGACGCAGATCAACTACTCCGTCGACAAGCGGATGGGCGGCTCCAACTTCGGCTTCCAGGTCGGCTCCACGTTCAAGCCCTTCATCGCGGCCGCGGCCATAGAGAAGGGAGTGGAGCCGACGAAGGTCTACTCGGCTCCGAACAAGATGGACTACCCGAGCCCGGTCTCCCGGTGCGAGGGCACCCCGCCGTGGCAGAACCTGCCGCTGGACGGCGGCAAGCTGCAGACCGCCCAGAACGAGACGGCGGACGAGCAGGGCCCGTACGCGCTGAAGACGGCGATGGAGAAGTCCATCAACACCTACTTCGTGCAGATGATCTCCGACATCGGGCTCTGCCCGGTGACGGAGATGACGCAGAAGCTCGGCGTGGTCCCGGCCAGCGGGGTGAAGCTGCCCGAGGAGCCGTCCATCGCGCTCGGCTCGGCCGAGATGTCCCCGCTGACGATGGCCAACGCGTACGCCGCATTCGCCAACCGGGGCGTCTACTGCACCCCGATCGCCCTGGAGTCGATCACCGACGCCCACGGCAAGGCGCTCGCGGTGCCCAAGAGCAAGTGCGATCGGGCCATGTCCCAGGACACCGCCGACACGATCAACAACCTGCTGCGCGGAGTGGTCGACTCCGGCACCGGTGAGAAGGCCGGCCTGACCGACCGCGACAACGCGGGCAAGACCGGTACCACCGACAACCGCTACAACGCCTGGTTCGTGGGCTACACCCCGAACATGTCCGGCGCGGTGTGGGTCGGCTCCGGCGGCGCGAAGAAGATCACGATGGAGGACATCACCATCGGCGGTCAGTACTACCCGAAGGTCTTCGGCGGCGGCCTGCCCGGCCCGATCTGGAAGGACGCGGTCTCGGGCGCGCTGGCCGGCCGGGAGGCACCGCCCTTCGCGAACGTCCACGTCCCGGACCCGGTGGTCGGGGGCGGCGGCGGCAACGGCGGCGGGGCCGGCGGCAACGGCGGCGGCGGACGGGGCAACACCCCGAACCAGCCGACGAACCCGCGCAAGCCCGGGAAGCCCGGCAAGCCGGGCGGCGACGGCAAGCCCGGCGACAGCCGGCCCGGCACGGCCGGCGGTGCCGGCACCCCGGCCGACCCGCCGGTCAACCCGATCCCCGGGCTCCCCGCGGACCCGGGCCTGATCGGGGGCAACGAAACCCAGTAGCAGCACGGGGGAGGGCCCCGGCCGGATCATCCGGCCGGGGCCCTCCCCCGTCTTCCCCGCGCGACTTACGAAAGCCGCTTCTTGACGGCGGCGGCGACGCGGCCGCCCTCCGCCAGACCCGCCACCTTCGGGTTCACGATCTTCATGACGGCGCCCATGGCCCGCGGCCCCTCGGCACCGGCCGCCCTGGCCTCCTCGACCGCCGCGGCCACGATCGCGTCGAGCTCGTCGTCGCCGAGCTGCTTGGGCAGGTAGGCGTCGAGGAACTCGCCCTCCGCCGTCTCGCGCGCGGCCTGCTCGTCGCGGCCGCCCTGGGCGAAGGCCTCCGCGGCCTCGCGGCGCTTCTTCGCCTCCTTCGCGATCACCTTGAGGACCTCGTCGTCGGAGAGCACGCGCGCCTCCTTGCCCGCGACCTCCTCCTTGGTGATGGCGGCGAGGGTCAGGCGCAGCGTGGACGAACCGAGTTCGTCGCGCGCCTTGATGGCGGTGGTGAGGTCTTCCTGGAGCTTGGCCTTGAGCGTGGTCATGCCCTTGAGTCTGCCAGGTGCGGGGGCTGTGGCGCCCATCCGTTTTCCGCGTCTGCGACCATGGGGCCATGCGTGCGCGTTACGGAGTACCCCTGAAGGTCACCGCCTCGGTCGCGGCGGTGGGGGCCGCGGGAGTGGCCTACGCCGCCGGGTTCGAGGCCCGCTCCTTCCGGCTGCGCCGGGTCACCGTTCCGGTGCTCCCCGCCGGGGCCCGCCCGCTGCGCGTCCTGCAGGTGTCGGACATCCACATGGTCGGCGGGCAGCGCAAGAAGCGCGCCTGGCTCCAGTCCCTCGCCGGGCTGCGCCCCGATTTCGTCGTCAACACCGGTGACAACCTCTCCGACACCGAGGGCGTGCCGGAGCTCCTCGACGCGCTCGGTCCGCTGATGGAGTTCCCGGGCGTGTACGTCTTCGGCTCCAACGACTACTACGGGCCGCGGCTGCGCAACCCGGGCCGCTACCTGATCGAGAAGGCCCAGGGCCGGCACGGCCTGAACGGCAACAAGCCGGTCGTCGGCGCCGTCCACAACCCCTGGGAGGGGATGCGGGACGCCTTCGACGCGGCGGGCTGGCTGAACCTGACCAACACCCGGGGCCGGCTGAAGCTGGGCGGCATGGAGCTGGCGTTCACCGGCCTGGACGACCCGCACATCAAGCGCGACCGCTACGAGCGGGTCGCGGGCGGCCCGGAAGCGGACGCGGACTTCTCGATCGCCGTGGTGCACGCCCCGTACCTGCGGGTGCTGGAGTCCTTCACCGCCGACCACTACCCGCTGATCCTGGCCGGGCACACGCACGGCGGCCAGCTGTGCATCCCCTTCTACGGGGCCCTGGTCACCAACTGCGACCTCGACACGAAGCGGGTCAAGGGGCTGTCGACGTACGAGGCCGGGGGCGAGCGCGCCTACCTCCACGTCTCGGCGGGCTGCGGCACCAACCGCTTCACCCCGGTCCGCTTCGCCTGCCCCCCGGAGGCCACCCTCCTGACCCTCGCCCCGAAGCCCTAGAACCCGGGCGGGGCCCCCGCGGGCACCCCGCGAAAACCGGATTTCGTCTCCGGCGCCGGGTCCGCTAAAGTAATCGATGTCGCCAGGCAGAAACGCCGGGGCGGCGATCGGGGTGTAGCGCAGCTTGGCAGCGCGCTTCGTTCGGGACGAAGAGGTCGTGGGTTCAAATCCCGCCACCCCGACTTCGTAAGACCAGGTCAAGGGCCTGATCCACTCAGTGGATCAGGCCCTTCCTGCGTCTCCGGTGGCTGCTGGGCATCGCCTTCGGGCCGATCGTCTCCTGGAGCCCGATGGCCGCACTGGCCGCACAGGCCGCGTTCATGGTGATGGTCTGCTTCGCGACGGTCGACCGTCGGGATCATCGGCCTGCACAAGCACAGCGCCCGCAAGCACCGCGAAGAGTGAGCAAGCGGGGTGGTGGGTGGGGTACGCCGTTCGGGGGTGGCGCCAAGTGCTGGCGGGCTTGGCTGTGTTCTCTGCCTGTGCGCTGGTGGCGGTGTGTGGGGTGCGGGTGGGGGTGGGGGGTGTTGGAATGCCCGGAGGGGGGTGGCGGGTGTGAGGAGGTGTGGGTATGGGGTGTGGTGGCTTTCGGCTCGGGGGTGTGCTGGGGCACCTGCTGCTGCCCGCCGGGACGGTGGTGCTGATCACCTGGCTGTACTACCTGGCTCCGCTCGACTACGGCTTCGGGGCCGTGGCGGTCCTGGCGCTGGCCGGGGGGCTGTTGCTCTTCGGGTGTCTGGTGCTGTGGCAGGTCGGCGCCATCGCCCGTTCGGCGCGTCCGCGGCTGCGGGCCCTGGAGGCGATGGCCACCGCCGTGCCGTTGTTCCTGGTCCTGTTCGCGTCGACGTACTTCCTGCTGTCGCGTGACCGGCCCCTGTCGTTCTCGGAGCCTCTGAGCAGGACCGACGCCCTGTACTTCGCGGTGACGGTGTTCGCGACCGTGGGGTTCGGGGACATCGCGCCGGCCGACGGGACGGCGCGGGCGCTGACCACCGTGCAGATGGTGGCCGACCTGATCGTGGTGGGACTGGTCGCCAAGGTGCTCCTCGGCGCGGTCCAGACCGGGCTGTCCCGGCAGCCCGAAAGGAGCGGGCCGTGACCGCGACGCAGGCGGGGGAGGCGGAACTGCTGCGGGGGCTGCTCAAGACGCCTCCGTACCGGAAGACGCTGGCGTTGTGCGCCCTGGTCGGCATTCCGGTGTCCCTGGTGTGCTTCTGGTTCCTGGCCGGGCTGCACGAGTTGCAGCACCTGGTGTGGGAGAGCCTGCCGCACGGGCTGGGCTGGGAGACGGCGCCGTGGTGGTGGCCGCTGCCGTTGCTGCTGGTCGCGGGGGTCGTGGTGGGCTGGGTGGCCGCCCGGCTGCCCGGTGCGGGCGGGCACGTTCCGGCGGCCGGGCTGGCCGTGGGCGGGGCCTCGACCACGGCGTTGCCCGGGGTGGTGCTCGCCGCGACCGCGAGCCTGCCGCTGGGTGCGGTACTGGGTCCCGAGGCCCCGCTGATCGCCCTGGGCGGCGGCCTCGCGCTGCTGCTGCGGGACCTCGCGCGCGGGCCGGGAACCCCGCAGGCCAGTGTGCTCATGGGGGTGGCGGGGGCCTCCGCGGCCATTTCGGCGATCTTCGGGAGCCCGCTGATCGCGGCGGTGCTGCTGATCGAGGTGGTGGGGGTGGGCGGGCCCCAGCTGGTCGCCGTCATGCTGCCCGCGCTGCTGTCCAGCGGGCTGGGGGCGCTGGTGTTCACCGGCTTCGGGCGGTGGACCGGGCTGAAGACCGGCGGGCTGACCGTCAAGATCCCCGAGGCGGCGCCCCGGCTGGACGTGGCGGACGTGGGCTGGGGGCTGCTGCTGGCGGTGGCCGTGGCGGTGGTGCTGCGGCTGACGGTGGGTGCGGGGCAGGGCGTCGCCGCCTTCGTGACCCGGCAGACCGTCGCCCGCACGGCGCTGTGCGCGCTCGGCTCCGGGGTGTGCGCGGCGGTGTACGCCCTGGTCACCGACCGGTCCCCGGCGGAGGTCGCCTCGTCCGGGCAGGCCACGATGGCCTCGCTGGTCGGGAACCCGCACGCCTGGGGGGTGGGCGTGCTGGTGGCGGTGCTGCTGTGCAAGACGGCCGCGTACGCGCTGTGCCTCGGCAGCCTGCGCGGCGGCCCGATCTTCCCGGCCCTGTTCCTGGGGGCCGCGGCCGGGGTGCTCGCGGCGCCGCTGCCGGGCCTGGGCGTGGTGCCGGCCGTCGCGGCGGGGCTGGCCGCGGCCGGTGTCAGCGTGCTGGGGCTGCCGGTCAGCAGTGCGGTGATGGCGCTGCTGCTGACCGGCAGCCCGTCGATGACGCCGGTGGTCATCCTGGCGACGGTCGCCGCCCTGATCACCGCCGAGCTCCTGCCGGTGGGACGCAAGCGCCGCGAACCGGCGCACCCTGCCGGTCAGCGGGCCTGAGCCCGGCCGGAGGACTGCGGGGGCCTATGGGTCTCGCAGTCGGATCACGCGTCCAGCGGGTTCGCCGCAATGCGCTTCGCCGCGCCGCCCGCCACGTACGCGGCCGCCGCGCAGGCGGGCTTGCGGGCCGCCTGGTCCTCGACCAGGGACAGGAAGGAGGGGCCGAAGCCGAGACGGGGGTGGGCGGACAGGAGGGCGGCGCGGAAGGCGGGGTCGAAGTCGGGGACGCGCAGGCCCGAGACGTCCGCGCTGGTGCCCACCTGGAGGAGGTGGCTCTCGACGTCCTCGGCGGCGGTGACGTCGTCGCGCATGTGGAGCACGATCACCTCCTCCGCCCGCGCCCGGCGGGCCGCCTCCCAGCCCAGGCCGGCCGTGAAGACGCGCGCCACGTGGCCGCCGGCCTCCTCGAAGGGCAGGGTGTGGCTGTCGAACGGCACGGTCAGGCCCAGGTCGTGGAGCAGGGCGCTGACGTAGAACAGCTCGGCGTCATGGGCGAGGCCGTGCTGCCGGGCGTACTCGGCGCCGAAGGCGTAGGAGCGGACGGAGTGGTTGAGGAGTGCGGCGTCCGCGTACTCCGAGGCGATCTCGAAGGCGCGGCGGGCCGCGTCCGAGTCAGGCTGGTGAAGGGTCCACGTCATGCACCGCACCTTAGAGGGGCGGGGTGAAGTCCACTTCCGACGGGCCCTGTTGCCCGGGCCACCACAGCCGGGCCGGGGCGGGCGGGTTCTCGGCGAGGACGGTGCCGCGCGAGACCACGTACCGGGGGCGGACCTGGCGGCGGACGGCCTCCTCGGGGGTGGGGGCCGGGAGGAGGACGAAGGAGGCGGGGGCGCCCTCGGCCACCCCGTACTCGTCCGGGCCCAGGCCCAGGACGCGTGCCGCGCGCTCCGTCACCATCGAGAAGGCGAGCGGGATCTCGTCGGCCCCGGTGAGCTGGGCGGCGTACAGGCCGACGAGGGCGGTCTGGAGCGGGTTGCCGGTGCCGAGCGCGTTCCAGGGGTCCATCACGTCGTCGTGGCCGAAGGCCACGTTGACCCCGGCCGCCAGCATTTCCTTCACCTGGGAGAGGCCGCGCCGCTTGGGATAGGCGTCGAAGCGGCCTTGGAGGTTGAGGTTGGCGAAGGGGTTGGAGACCAGGTTGATGCCCGAACGGGACAGGAGGCGCTGGAGTTTGTACGCGTAGGCGCCGTTGTAGGAGCCCATGGCCGTCGTGTGGGAGGCGGTGGCCCGCTCCCGCAGTCCCGTGCGCAGCGCGAGGGTGGCCAGCACCTCCACGAAGCGGGACTGTTCGTCGTCGATCTCGTCGCAGTGGGCGTCCAGCCGCAGCCCGTGCTCCTCGGCCAGCGCGAACGCGGTCCGCAGGGAGGTGATCCCGTCCTCGCGGGTGTCCTCGAAGTGCGGGATCGCGCCGACCACGTCCGCGCCGCGCGCCACGGCCTCGCGCAGCAGCGCCTCACCGTCGGGGAAGGAGACGATCCCTTCCTGGGGGAAGGCCGTGATCTGAAGGGTCATCACTTCCCGTACCCGGTCGCGGACCTCCAGCAGGGCGTCGAGGGCGGTCAGTGAGGGGTCGGTGACGTCGCAGTGCGTGCGGACGTGCAGGACGCCCTGGGCCGCCTGCCAGCGCAGCACCTCGGTGGCCCGCGTGATCACGTCCTCACGGGTCAGGGTCCGCTTGCGCTCGCTCCAGCAGGCGATGCCCTCCCAGAGAGTGCCGGAGGCGTTCGGGCGCGGCTGTCCGGCGGTCAGGGCGGTGTCCAGGTGGATGTGCGGCTCGACGAAGGGGGCGCTGAGCAGCCCGCCATGGGCCTCGATGAGCACGCCCGTCGCCGGCGGCTCCTTCTGGTCGTCGTACGGGAGGACGCGCGCGATGCGTCCGTCCTCGGCTACCTCCACGTCGTGAAGGCCCTCGTCGTGCAGCAGCCGGGCGCCCCGGACGATCATCCGCATGGCGTCAGGCTAGGGCGGCACGGTCGGTGTTTCACGTGAAACACGGACCGTGACCGGATACTGCGTCCGGTGTCGCGGCTCAGCCGCGCTTGGCCTGGGCCTTCTGGTGCATGCCCCGCGTCTTCGCCGAGAGGGACTGGGCATCCCTGCCCGCGGCCTTGGCACGCGCCTCGGCCGCCGTGTTCTTCGCCATCGCCCGCTCGGAGTCCTGATGGCTGTGGTGACCGGTATGCGCCTTCTTGGCCATGATCAACACCCTCTTGGGAAGCGTTCTTCGTACGCCCTCCACCATGCGCCCGTTCGGAGCAGTCGGCATCCCGGCGGCCCGTCGGGCCAGAATGGAGGGCATGACCAGCAGCGACAGCGATCTGACCGCCGGTGTGACCCCCGGCGGGACCCGTGGCGAGACCCCCGCTTCCGACATGCCCGACTGGGAGAAGCGGTTCCGGGCCCCGCGCGTGGGGCTCCCCGAATGGGCCGAGGACGCCCCGGACCGCTCGCTCTTCGTCTCGAACGCCACCGGGACCTACGAGCTCTACGCCTGGGACCGCGCCACCGGCACGCAGCGCCAGGCCACCGACCGTCCCAACGGCACCACCGACGGCACCCTCTCCCCCGACGGGGAGTGGATCTGGTGGTTCTCCGACACCGACGGCGACGAGTTCGGCACCTGGGTCCGCCAGCCCTTCGCGGGCGGCCCCGACGAGCCCGCCACCCCCGGCCTGGAGCCCTCCTACCCCGCCGGGCTGGCCATCGGCCGCGACGGGACGGCGGTCGTCGGGCGGTCCACCGACGAGGAGGGCACCACGATCCACGTCGTCCGCCCCGACGGCAGCGCCCCGGCCGTGATCTACCGGCACCGCGAGTCGGCCGGCGTCGGCGACCTCTCCCGCGACGGGACCCTCGTCGCGATCGAGCACACCGAGCACGGCGACGCGATGCACTCGGCGCTGCGCGTGGTCACCCTGGACGGGGCCACCGTCGCGGAGCTGGACGACTCGCGCGGCGGCACCGAGGAACTGGGCCTGGAGGTGCTGGGCTTCGCCCCGGTCGAGGGGGACACCCGGCTGCTGGTCGGCCACCAGCGCCGCGGGCGCTGGGAACCGATGGTGTGGGACGTGGCCACCGGCGCCCAGGAGGACCTTGCGATCGAGCTCCCGGGCGATGTGAGCGCCGAGTGGTACCCGGACGGGACGGCGCTGCTCATCGAGCACAGCTTCGAGGCGCGCGACGAGCTGTGGCGCTACGACCTGGCCGCGCGGGAGCTCGTACGGGTGGACACTCCCCCAGGGTCGCTGTCGGGGGCCACGGCGCGCCCGGACGGCACGGTCGAGTACCAGTGGTCCTCCGCGGCCGAACCGGCCTCCGTACGGTCCACCGCGGGCGCAGTGGTGCTGGACCCGCCCGGTTTCCGGCCGCCCGGCTCGGTGCCGGTGGAGGACGTGTGGGTGGAGGGCCCCGGCGGGCGGATCCACGCGCTGGCGCAGCGGCCGCAGGGGCACGGCGAGGGTCCCTTCCCGACGGTCTTCGAGATCCACGGCGGTCCGACCTGGCACGACTCCGACTCCTTCGCGGCCGCCCCGGCGGCCTGGCTGGACCACGGCTTCGCGGTGGTCCGGGTCAACTACCGGGGCTCGACCGGCTACGGCCGGGAGTGGACGGACGCCCTCAAGCACCGCGTCGGCCTGATCGAGCTGGAGGACATCTCGGCGGTCCGCGAGTGGGCCGTCTCCTCGGGTCTGGCGGACCCGGCGCGGCTGGTGCTGTCCGGCGGCTCCTGGGGCGGCTACCTGACCCTGCTGGGCATCGGGACGCGGCCCGACGACTGGGCGGTCGGGCTGGCCGCCGTACCGGTGGCGGACTACGTGACGGCGTACCACGACGAGATGGAGGCGCTGAAGTCCCTGGACCGCACCCTCTTCGGCGGCACTCCGGAGGAGGTGCCGGACCGCTTCGAGGCCTCCTCGCCGCTGACGTACGTGGACGCGGTGAAGGCGCCCGTGCACATCGCGGCGGGCGTGAACGACCCCCGCTGCCCGATCCGGCAGATCGACAACTACGTCGACCGGCTCGTGGCGCGCGGAGCGGTCCACGAGGTGTACCGCTACGACGCGGGGCACGGCTCGCTGGTGGTGGAGGAGCGGATCAAGCAGGTCCGGATGGAGCTGGAATTCGCCCTCAAGCACCTGCCTCAGGGCCCGCCGCGCTGACCCGGCACCGGGCTTCGGGTGCACCCCCCGTACCGTTGGTGGGGTGCACCGGTTTCTCCTGACCCCGCGCTGGTGGGGGATCAACGTCTTCGTCGCGCTCGCCATCCCGTTCTGCCTGTTCATGGGGACCTGGCAGCTCGGCCGGTTCGAGGACCGCGTGGGCAGCCACCGGGAGGCGAGCGCCGAGCGGCCCGCCGAGGAGGCGGCCGCGCCGCTGGACTCGCTCCTGCCGGTGGACACGAAGACCTCCGGGCGGCCGGCCTCCGCGTCCGGCGAGTACGGGCAGCAGCTGCTCGTCCCCGACCGGGACCTCGACGGCAAGCGCGGTTTCTACGTCCTGACCCTGCTGCGGACCGACTCCGGCAAGACCGTCCCGGTGGTCCGGGGCTGGATGCCGGGTACGGCGGACGCGGCAAAGGCTCCGGCCCCGCCGGCCGGGCGGGTCGAGGTGACGGGGGCCCTGCAGGCCTCGGAGAACGCCGGCACCAAGGGCGTGCACGCCCAGGGCGGGCTGCCGCCGGGCCAGCTCGGGGTGATCGGGTCGGCCACGCTGGTCAACCTGGTGCAGGACCCGCTGTACGACGCCTGGCTGACGGTGCAGACCCCGGCGGACGGGATGGTCCCCGTCCCGGCGCAGGCGCCCAGCAACACCGGGCTCGACCTGAAGGCCTTCCAGAACCTCGGTTACACCGGCGAGTGGTTCGTCTTCGTCGCCTTCGTGCTGTTCATGTGGTGGCGGCTCTACCGGCGCGAGCTGGAGACCCTGCGCGACGCCGAGGCGGGGCTGCTGCCCGCCGCAAGCCCGGCGGGCACGCCCGGCGCGCCCGGCACCGCCTCCGCCAAAGCGGACACGGACACCTACACGCACGACGCGGACAGCGACGCGGCCCCGGTGAAGGCGGCGTCCGCCGGAACGGCCTCCGCTACGACGTCGGCTGGGGAATGAGCCCCGTCCGGTAGACCGTGCCGCCGCAGGCCTGCGGGATGGTGGTCTGGGTGACCGGGGCGCCCGTGGCGGTGGCCGGGGCGTGCGAGACCGCCACTCCGGCCGTGTCCGGGTCGGCCGGCCGCTGCACTCCGCCGGCCGAGTCGCCGGCCCCGGCCGGGACGCCCGCGGCCCCGCCGGCCGCGGTGTCGGCCGGACCGCCGTCGGACTGGCCCGCCGGGCGCTGCGCCGTACCGTTCTGCCGCTCGGGCGTGGTCGTGGGGCCGGGGGTGCCGGCCGGGCAGGAATGGGCGGAGGGCACCCAGGCGAAGAGGACCTCGTACGCCTGCTTCGGCTGGAGCACCAGAGCCGGCGCCTCCTCGGCGGGGTCGGGCAGTCCGCTCGCCGGGTCCCCCGCCGTGTGGCCCGTGACCGTCACCCCGCGGGGCTGTGCGGGCGGCGGGCCTTGCGTCAGGGAGGCGGCCGTCACGGTGTCGGGGCCGGTGACCGTGCAGCCCCGGGGGGAGACGTTGGTGACCTTGAAGCTGCCGTAGACCTTGCCGTCGGACTCGGGGGCGCGGGCGCTGCCCGCCACTCCGAGCTGGTCGGCGGTGCATTCGGGGGCCGCGGCGGCCGCTCCGGCCGGGGGCTGCGGGCCGTTGCCGAGGGGGGCCGTGGGGAGGCCGTCGCCGGAGGGGCCCGCCGATACGCCGCCGGAGGGGGAACCGCCGGGCCGCGGGGAGGGCCGTCCGCCCGTGCCGCCCGGCGTCTGCCCCCGGTCGGCGGGCCTCGTCGGCTGCGGCCGCGTCCCGCCCTCGGGCCCGTCGTGGTGCGGGTCGCCCGGGAGGCCGCCCGGTGCCTCGCCGTGGCCCGCCATCGCCGAGTGCCCGGCGGCGGAGCCCTCGTCCTCCTCGCCCAGGTGCAGTGCGGCGGGGATCCCGGTGCCGGCCAGGAGCACGGCCACGGCCGCCCCGACGAGGGTCTGCCGTTTGCGGGCCCGGCGTGCGGGCACGGCGTGGCGCAGCCGCTCCAGTGCCCCTTCGGAGGGTTCCAGGCCCTGCACGGCCCCGGCGAACAGGCTGCGCAGCACCTGCTCGTCACCGGCGGTCGGGGTGGCGGGGCACGGCGGGTTCTTGTGGTCGTCCCTCATGACTGCGCAGCCTCCATCGCCACCCTCAGCGCGGCAATGCCCCGCGATCCGTACGCCTTGACCGAGCCGAGCGATATGCCGAGCGTCTCGGCGACCTGGGCTTCCGTCATGTCCGCGAAGTAGCGCAGCACCAGCACCTCGCGCTGGCGGCGCTGGAGTCCGCGCATGGCCTTGATCAGGTCGTCGCGCTCGAGCTGGTCGTACGCCCCTTCTTCCGCGCTGGCCATGTCCGGCATCGGCTTCGACAGCAGCTTGAGGCCGAGGATGCGGCGGCGCAGTGCCGAGCGCGAGAGGTTCACGACGGTCTGGCGGAGGTAGGCCAGGGTCTTGTCGCGGTCGCGCACCCGGTTGCGGGCGGAGTGGACGCGGATGAAGGCCTCCTGGACGACGTCCTCGCAGGAGGCGGTGTCGTCGAGGAGGAGCGCGGCCCGGCCGAGGAGCGAACGGTAGTGGGCCTGGTAGGTCTCGGTGAGGTGGTCGACCGTGGTCCCGGCCACGACGGGCGGCGCATCGGCGGCGGCTCCCCCGGCGACGACGGCGGCCCCGGCGACGGCGGCCCCGGCGACGGCGGTGCCGGCGACGGCGGCCATGTCGGCAGCCGCGGGGCCCGCGGCCGGCTCCGCGTGGTCACGGGGCGCGGGCACACGGACGCCCGGCGCCGCCCCGACGGACGGCGCGGCGGGAACGCCCGCCGGCGGGACGGGCACGATCACAGGAATGCCGCCGTATGCGCCGGTGCGCCGGCGCGGGGGAACGATCCCCGGGCGTGCCGGTACGACGGCGAAGTCCAAGAGTGCCTCTGCCACGCCCGTTGGACACGCGTGCCCCCGCCAGGGTTGTACGCGCGAGGCAGAGTATTCAGCAATTTCCCCATTGCCTTCATGCGTACCCGCTCTTCCCGATTGCCCCATTCATCCAGGCGGCAGTCGGGCCATCACCTTGACCAAGGGATCACAACCGATCCTACAAAGCGGATTACGCGAATTCACCCGCGATCAGTTCCGAGATCTGAGCGGCATTCAGCGCGGCGCCTTTGCGTAGATTGTCCGCGCACACGAAGAACTCCAGGGACCGGGCGTCGTCCAGCGAGCCCCTGAGCCGGCCCACCCAGGCCGGATCCGTCCCGGCCGCGTCGGCCGGCGTCGGCCACTCCCCCGCCGCCGGATCGTCCACGAGGACCACCCCGGGGGCCGCTTCCAGGATCTCCCGGGCGTGCGCCGCGGCCACCTCCCGCTCGAAGCGGGCCCGCACGGTCAGGGAATGCCCGGTCACCACGGGAACCTGTACACAGGTCACGGAGACCGGAAGGGCCTCCAGGCCCAGGATCCGCCGGGTCTCCGCCCGTACGGCCAGCTCGTGCGAGGACCAGCCGTCCGCGCGCAGCTCGCCGGACCAGGGCACCACGTTCAGCGCGAGCGGGGCCGCGAACGGCCCGGTGTCCTCGCCGACCGCGCGCCGCACGTCCCCGGGCTGCTCCCCCAGCGGGCTCCCGGCGACCAGCGACAGCTGGCGGCGCAGCGCCTCCGCGCCGGCCCGGCCCGAACGGCTGGCGGCCTGGTACGAGGAGACGGCCAGCTCGGCCAGCCCGTACTCGGCGTGCAGCGCGCCCAGGGCGGCGATCATCGCGGCGGTCACGCAGTCCGGGCCCGCGACGATCCCGCGCGGGCGGCTGCGTACGGCGGGGGCGTTGACCTCGGGCACCACCAGGGGCACCTCGGGGTCCTCCCGGAAGGCGGCGGACTGGTCCACCACCACGGCCCCGCGCGCGGTGGCGACGGGAGCCCAGCGCGCCGACACCTCGGCCGGGGTCAGGAAGAGCACGACGTCGCCCTCGCCAAGGCCCTCGAAGGCGTCCTCGGTGAGGGCGAGCACCTCGGTCTCCTCGCCGCGGACGGCCAGCAGGCGGCCGGCCGAGCGTGGGGAGGCGATCAGGCGTATGGCGCCCCAGACGTCCGCCCGCTGGGACAGGATCTGGAGCAGGATCGATCCGACCGCCCCGGTCGCCCCGACCACGGCGAGCGCCGGGGCCGGGGCCGACCGGTGCGGACTCATCGTCCGGTGCCTCCGTAGACGACCGCCTCGTCGCTGTCGGAGTCGAGGCCGAAGGCCGTGTGGACGGCGATGACGGCCGCGTTGACGTCGTCCTGGCGGGTCACCACCGAGATGCGGATCTCGGAGGTGGAGATCAGCTCGATGTTGACGCCCGCGTCGGACAGCGCCTGGAAGAAGGAGGCGGTGACGCCGGGGTTGGTCTTCATGCCCGCGCCGACCAGGGAGATCTTGCCGATCTGGTCGTCGTAGCGCAGGGAGTCGAAGCCGATCTGCCCCTTGGCCTTCTCCAGGGCGTCGATGGCCTTGTGGCCCTCGGCCTTGGGGAGGGTGAAGGAGATGTCGGTCAGGCCCGTGGAGGCCGCCGACACGTTCTGGACGATCATGTCGATGTTGATCTCGGCGTCCGCGATGGCGCGGAAGATGGCCGCGGCCTCGCCCGGCTTGTCCGGGACGCCGACGACGGTGATCTTGGCTTCGGAGACGTCGTGGGCGACTCCGGAGATGATGGCGTGCTCCACCTGCTCGTCCCCTTGCGACTCGGGCTTCTCGTTGCTGACCCAGGTACCCGGCAGTCCGGAGAAGGACGAACGGACGTGGATCGGAATGTTGTAGCGGCGCGCGTACTCGACGCAGCGGTGCAGCAGCACCTTGGAGCCGGAGGCCGCGAGCTCCAGCATGTCCTCGGAGGAGATCCAGTCGATCTTCCGGGCCCTCTTCACGACGCGGGGGTCCGCGGTGAAGACGCCGTCGACGTCGGTGTAGATCTCACAGACCTCGGCGTCCAGCGCCGCGGCCAGCGCCACGGCGGTGGTGTCCGAGCCGCCGCGGCCCAGGGTGGTGATGTCCTTGGAGTCCGCGGACACGCCCTGGAAGCCGGCCACGATGGCGATGTTGCCCTCGTCCAGCGCGGTGCGGATACGGCCCGGCGTCACATCGATGATGCGCGCTTTGTTGTGGACCGAGTCGGTGATCACGCCTGCCTGGCTGCCGGTGAACGACTGGGCCTCGTGGCCCAGGTTTTTGATCGCCATGGCCAGCAGGGCCATGGAGATCCGCTCCCCGGCGGTCAGCAGCATGTCGAATTCGCGCCCGGCAGGCATCGGCGATACCTGCTCGGCGAGATCGATCAGCTCGTCCGTCGTGTCGCCCATCGCGGAAACCACGACGACCACCTGGTGGCCGTTCTTCTTGGCATCCACGATCCGCTTGGCGACGCGCTTGATGCCCTCGGCATCGGCTACGGAGGAGCCTCCGTACTTCTGCACGACAAGGCCCACGTGCGCTCCTCGCTCGGTCCGTCTCATTGCGGGTGCAGTCTAACGAGCGGCCGGGATCCGACCGCCTCGTACCACATCATGAGATGGGATTATTTACGGCCGAGACGGCCGAGCTCCTGCTCCATGACCTGGCCGGCCTGCTCCACGAGGTCCTCCTCGGTCAGGTCCTCGTCCGTGTCCAGGCCGTCCAGGGCCGCGAGCGGCTGGTCGAGACGGACGTGCGAGATCAGCGACTGGAGGGCCCGCAGGGTGGCCGAGGCCGTCGGCCCCCAGTTGGTGAAGTACGAGAACTGCCACCACCACAGCGCCTCGGTGACCCGGCCCGCCTGGTGGTGGATGAGCCCGTGCCGCAGGTCGGCGACCACGTCGGCCAGGTCGTCGGAGATCCGGTGCGCGACCGGGGCCTTGCGCGGCTCGTACGGGTCGAAGACCTCGGAGTAGACGTCGACCGGCTCCAGCATCACGGCGAACCGCTCGCGCAGCTCGTCCACGTCCGGCTCCGGGCCCAGGTCGGGCTCGTAGCGCTCCTCGGGCAGGACGTCCTGGTACGCGCCCAGCCGGCCGCCCGCCAGCAGCAGCTGGGACACCTCCAGGAGGAGGAAGGGAACGGCGCTGTCCGGGTCCTCGCCCTTGGCCACCTCGGTGACCGCGACGAGGAAGGACTCGATCTGGTCCGCGATCGAGGCGGCGAAGTCGTCCGGATCCTGTCCCAGGGCGTGCAGCGTTGCGTCAGACATCGAGAAGTCGCCTTCCTTCAAAGGCCCGCCCGAGCGTGACCTCGTCCGCGTACTCCAGGTCTCCCCCGACGGGGAGCCCGCTGGCCAGGCGGGTGACCTTCAGGCCCATGGGCTTGATCATGCGGGCGAGGTAGGTGGCGGTCGCCTCGCCCTCCAGGTTCGGGTCGGTCGCGAGGATCAGCTCGGTGACCGTCCCGTCCGCGAGGCGCGCCAGCAGCTCGCGGATGCGCAGGTCGTCGGGGCCGACGCCCTCGATCGGGCTGATCGCGCCGCCCAGGACGTGGTACTTGCCCCGGAACTCGCGGGTCCGCTCGATCGCGACCACGTCCTTCGGCTCCTCGACCACGCAGATCACCGTGGCGTCGCGGCGCGGGTCGCGGCAGATGCCGCATCGCTCCTCCTGCGCCACGTTCCCGCAGACCGCGCAGAACCGGACCTTCTCCTTGACCTCGAGCAGCGCGTGCGCGAGGCGGCGGACGTCGGTGGGCTCGGCCTGCAGGATGTGGAAGGCGATCCGCTGCGCGCTCTTGGGCCCGACGCCGGGCAGCCTGCCCAGCTCGTCGATCAGGTCCTGGACCACGCCTTCGTACAACGGAATGCCTTCTTTCGGTTCTGGTGCCGTGTTCTACAGGGAACGGGGAGGGAAAGGGAAGGGACGGGAACGAAAGGGGCGGGCTAGAAGGGGAGGCCGGGGATGCCGCTGCCGGCGCCGCCCAGGCCCTGGGCCAGCGGGCCCAGCTTCTGCTGCTGGAGCGCCTGCGCGTTCTCGTTGGCCGCCTGGACCGCCGCGACGACCAGGTCGGCAAGGGTCTCGGTGTCCTCCGGGTCCACGGCCTTCGGGTCGATGACCAGGGCCCGCAGCTCACCGGAACCTGTGACGGTGGCCTTCACCAGGCCGCCGCCGGCCTGCCCCTCGACCTCGGTCCGGGCCAGCTCCTCCTGGGCCGTCGCAAGGTCGCGCTGCATCTTCTGGGCCTGCTGGAGGAGCTGCTGCATGTTGGGCTGGCCACCACCGGGAATCACGGGTACTCACTCCATCTGCGCATCGGCCTGGCTTCGGCCGTCGGGAACGCTCGGTCAATCCGAGCCTACGTGCTCCCCGCGCGCCGCGCCCTACGCCGGGAGGACCAACTCTTTCGGGTGAGAGAGGGGGCGTGCGCGTCCCTGAGGGAGCCCTCCTTGCGGGCGGAAAACCGGGGATTCGTTGTCCATCGCGTGTCATTCGAAGGTAGGAAGAGCATGCGCACCATTGCGCACACGCGCACCACGACACGTCAGTGCAGGCAGAGGGAGTGCCCGGGTGAGTCAGCCGGAGATGCAGCCCGAGGGGCCACCCCGGGATCCCGCAGAGGACGGCGACCTGACCGGCCGGCCGTTCCCCCTCGGCGACTGGGGCGAGCCCGCCGAGCGGCTCGACGAGCTCTACCGGCGGGTGGAGGCCGACGCCCTGCGCACCGCCGAGTGGTACCTGTCGGACCGGGCCTGGAAGCGGCGGGGCGCGCGGACCCTGCGGGCGGGCGCGGCCGTGGGCGCCGTCACGGGGGCGGCGATGCCGCTGCTGGAGCTGACCGGCTCGGCTCCCGGGGTGGCCCCGTACGGCTACCTCTCGCTGCTGCTGGCCGCGGCCTGCCTGGCCTGCGACCGGTTCTTCGGGCTGACGTCGGGGTGGATGCGCGACGTGGCGACCGCCCAGGCGGTGCAGCGCAGGCTCCAGACGCTCCAGTTCGACTGGGCCTCGGAGAACGTGCGCGAGGTGCTGGGGCCGACGGAGGGGACGGCGAGCGAGGCCGCCGAGCGCTGTCTGACGGTGCTGCGACGGTTCTCGGAGGACGTCACGGAACTGGTGCGCTCCGAGACGGCCGACTGGATGGTGGAGTTCCGGGCGGGGCCGACGCCGCTGGCCATGCAGTCCCTGGCCGCCGCCCCGGCCCGCCCGGACCCGGGGCTCCCCCCGGCCCGCTTCCCCCTCCCCCCGGGCACCCGCCCGAACATGCCGCGCCAGCGGCCCCCGGAGCAGCCCCGCTGAGCGGGGCGGGCCCCCTCAGCTAAAGATGATCATGGAGCCCTGGCCCAGACTCCGGGTGGCCGCCGCGTGCAGGCCCAGCCAGACGTGCCGCTCCCGCGCGAAGGGGCTCGCATCGTACGGGATCGGCCCCGCCGGCTCCTCCAGCGC
Organism: Streptomyces sp. 3211.6; assembly: GCF_003634815.1. Lineage (NCBI taxonomy): Bacteria > Bacillati > Actinomycetota > Actinomycetes > Kitasatosporales > Streptomycetaceae > Streptomyces > Streptomyces sp. 3211.6. Next base: position 3,829,886 of record NZ_RBXC01000001.1, read on the forward strand.
CGTCGGTCTGCCCGGCGGCGCCGGCGCGGCGGGGGGATTCACGGGGTCTATCCCGATCGCGGGGGCGACGAAGGCCAGCTCCCGCAGCAGCCCCTGCGCCGACCCCAGCGGACCGCCCCCGGCCAGCAGCTCCTCGTTGGCCAGCGGCGCGGGGAAGTCCACCGGGACGTAGGCCCCGGCGTGGTCGTAGTGCCACACCAGGTGCGACTGCTGCGCGGTGGGCTCGAACATCTCCAGCAGCTGCTCGTAGTCCCCGCCCAGCTCGTCCACCGGTGTCACCGGCAGTCCGCAGACCTGCAGCAGGTACGCCCGCCGCAGGAAGTGCAGGGCGTCGTAGTCGAAACCGGCCACCGGGGCCACGTCCCCGCTCAGGCCCGGCATGTAGGCGAACACGGGCACCGACGGCAGACCCGCCTCGCCCAGCGCCTTGTCGTACGCGGCGATCTCCTCCGCGAAGGGATTGTCGGGGCTGTGGCACAGCACGTCGACAAGGGGGACCAGCCACAGGTCACAGGCCACGCGGGCTCCGATCAGTCGTTGCCGCCGATCCGGTCAGCGTAATGCGCCGGACACGCTCCGCGAAGGGGTGCGCAGAACCTGGCGCGACGGGCTGACGCCGGGCCCGCGCCTCAGAGGGTGGCGGCCCAGTCCAGCCCGTGCTGGTTGTAGGCGCGCACGATGCGGCGCACCTCCTCGGCGTCGGCCAGCGTCACCGCGTCGACCAGCTCGCCGTGCCCGTCCCACAGGGCGGTCCCCAGCTCCGGGGCCTCCTGGAGGTGCGGCACGGAGAAGACCCAGCACTGCACGCGGATCCGGTGCAGGAACTCGGTGATGTACGTGTTGCCGACCAGCCCGCTGAGCTCCCGCCAGAACCGCAGGTCGTAGCCGATCAGCACTTCGAGCGAACCGCTGCGCGCGGCCCGCCGCGCCTCCTCCGCGCGGCGGCGCACGGACACCAGCCGCTCGGCCGAACCGGGCGCGGTCCCGCACTCGACGAGCCGGCGGAAGATCCCGTCCAGTATCAGCATCCGGGCCTCGATCATGCCCCGGTAGTCGTCCACGGAGTAGACGCGGACCCGGAAGCCCCGGTGCTGCACCGATTCCAGCAGCCCCTGTGCGGAGAGGTCGACGAGCGCCTCGCGGACCGGGGTCGCGGAGACCTCGTACTGCTCGGCGATCTGCTTGACCGTGAACTCGGTGCCCGGGGGCAGACGGCCCGCGAGCACCTCGTCACGCAGCGCGTCCGCGATCTGCTGTCGCAGGGTGCTGCGGGTGACACCTCCGCCGCTGCCTGACATAGGGGCCCGTCTCCTCGGTAGAACTTCGGACACCTTAGGCCAGACAGCGCGGCCGAAACCGATCGGTTCCCCGCCGTTATCCGGAGATACCGACCGCTATGCGGACGATCAGGCCCCCGTGGTGTGGCGGTCGGCGACGGTGAGGGCCGCGTCCAGGAGCGCCAGGCCCTCCTTGGCCTCGGCGTCCGTGACGTTGCACGGGGGGACGACGTGCGTCCGGTTCATGTTGACGAACGGCCACAGTCCGGACGCCTTGCAGGCCGCCGCGAACTCGGCCATGGGAGCGTTGTCGGCGCCGGCGGCGTTGTACGGGACGAGCGGCTCGCGCGTCTCCTTGTCCCGTACGAGCTCCACCGCCCAGAAGGTGCCGAGCCCGCGGACCTCGCCGACGGACGGGTGGCGCTCGGCGATCTCGGCGAGCCCGGGGCCGATGACCTCGGCGCCGACGCGGGCGGCGTTCTCGACGATGCCCTCTTGCGCCATCGTGTTGATCGTGGCGACGGCGGCGGCGCAGGCCAGGGGGTGGCCGGAGTAGGTCAGTCCGCCCGGGTAGGGGCGGGTGGCGAAGGTCTCGGCGATGGCACCGGAGATGGCGACGCCGCCGAGCGGCACGTATCCGCTGTTCACGCCCTTGGCGAAGGTGATCAGGTCGGGGGTGACGTCCCAGTGGTCGGCGGCGAACCACTTGCCGGTGCGGCCGAAGCCGGACATGACCTCGTCCAGGATGAAGACGATGCCGTAGCGGTCGCAGAGCTCGCGGACGCCGGCCAGGTAGCCGGGCGGCGGGGTCATGATGCCGGCGGTGCCGGGCACCGACTCCAGGATGATCGCGGCGACGGACTGCGGGCCCTCGAAGGCGAGGGTGTCGGCGAGGTGGGCGAGGGCGCGCTCGCACTCCTCGGCCTCGGTGGTGGCGTGGAAGGGCGAGCGGTAGAGGAAGGGGCCCCAGAAGTGCACGACACCGGCGGAGGCGGTGTCGGAGGGCCAGCGGCGCGGGTCGCCGGTGAGGTTGATCGCGGCGGCGGTGGCACCGTGGTACGAGCGGTAGGTGGACAGCACCTTCTGGCGGCCGGTGTGCAGCCGGGCCATCCGGACGGCGTTCTCCACGGCCTCGGCGCCGCCGTTGGTGAAGAAGATCTTGTCGAGGTCGCCGGGGGTGCGCTCCGCGATCAGGCGCGCGGCCTCGGAGCGGACGTCCACGGCGAACCCGGGCGCCAGGGTGCACAGCTTGGCGGCCTGCTCCTGCACGGCCGCGACCACCTTGGGGTGCTGGTGGCCGATGTTGGTGTTGACCAGCTGGGAGGCGAAGTCGAGGAAGCGGTTCCCGTCGTAGTCCCAGAAGTAGGAGCCCTCGGCCCCGGCGACGGCCAGCGGGTCGATCAGGGCCTGGGCGGACCACGAGTGGAAGACGTGAGCGCGGTCGGCGGCCTTGACGGTCGCGCCGGTGACATGAGGGGTCATGGCGTCACGCTAGAAGTGCGCAGGTGGGAAGGGATATCGGCGGACTGTATGGGGGTGGGGGGCCGCCCTCGGCAGTCTGTCGGCCCGGAGCAGTATTGACAGCATGCTGTCATGAGGGGAGCGTGGTGGTGTCCCTCCCGCGCTCCGTCCGCTCGTATCCCGGAGGCGTCCCATGAACACCCCGATCGCTGCGGCCACCCCCGTCGCCGCGGCCGCCCCCGTCGCCGCGGCCGCCCCCGTCGCCGCGGCCCACCCGGTCGCTGCCGCGGCCACCCCCGTCGCTGCGGCGGCCCCGGTCACTGCGGCGGCCCCCGCGACCACGCGGCCCGTGCACCTCGCGGTCTACGACACGTACGCGGACTGGGAGACCGGCCACACCACCGCGCACCTCACGCAGCGCGGCCACCGGATCCGCACGGTCGGCCCGGCGGCCGGGGTGCCGGTCACCAGCATGGGCGGCCTGCGCGTCCAGCCCGACCTCTCCCTGGCCGACCTGCGCCCCGAGGACTCCTCGCTGCTGATCCTGACGGGCGCGCGGCTGTGGGACACCGGCGACGAACTGGCCCCGTTCGCGGCCAAGGCCCGCGAGTTCCTTGCGGCCGGGGTACCGGTCGCGGCGATCTGCGGGGCCACGGCGGGCCTCGCCCGGGAAGGCCTGCTGGACGACCGCCCGCACACCAGCGGGGCCGCCGCCTACCTCGCCGCGCAGCCGGGGTACGGGGGCGCCGCCCGGTACGTGGAGGCCGACGCGGTCACCGCGGGCGACCTGATCACGGCGGGGCCGACGGAACCGGTGGCCTTCGCCCGGGAGGTGTTCGCCCGGCTGGGGGTGTACAAGCCGGACGTACTGGACGCCTGGTACCGGCTCTTCCACGACTCCGACGCCGGCGCCTTCCCGGTCCTGATGGCGGCGGCGGAAGCCGGCGATGCCTGAGCCGGTGCCGCGGGATCCCGCGGAGCCCCTGTCCGGGCGGGAGCGGCAGGACCTGCTCAGCCGGACCGCGCTCGGCGTCTTCCAGCTGAACGGCCAGTTCCTCGCCGTCTCCGAGGAACTGGCCCGGCCGGCGGGGCTGACGGCCGCGTGGTGGCAGGTGCTGGGCGCGGTACTGACGGAGCCGCTGCCCGTCGCCGGGATCGCCCGGAAGATGGGGATCACCCGGCAGAGCGTGCAGCGCGTGGCGGACCTGCTGTCCGCCAGGGGGCTCGCCGAGTACGTGCCGAACCCCGCGCACCGCCGGGCCAAACTGCTCCGTCCGACGGAGGAGGGGCGCGCGGCGATCGCCCGCATCGGGCCGGGCCACGCGGAACTGGCGGCCCGGCTGGCGGCCCTCCTGGGCGAGGCGGCCTTCGCGGAGACGGCGGCGGCACTGGAACGCCTGTCCCAGGCCCTGGCCACGCTGGCGTCGGAACCCGGCGGCTGAGGGGGCGGGGTCCGGCGCCTCGAGCTGGACGGGTCGGACAGCGCCCCTCTCACGTATGACCGGGACTAGGACTGGAGGGGGGTCCGGGCGGATTGCGTCATCCGGTGAGCCGGTCCAGTTCCTCCGTGATGGCGGTGCGTACCGCGTCGTGGCGGGGTGCCAGGGCGTGGCGGTCGCCGCGCCAGTACTCCTCGTCCCGGTAGAGCCAGACCGGCATCCGGACGAGGTCGGCGGGCTCCCAGTCGTAACGCGGCCAGATGTGGGCGTGCAGGTACGGGTCGGTGTTGCCCAGGATCTCGATGTTGACGCGGCGGAAGGCCGGGTCGAGGCGGGCGCAGGCGCGCTCGACGGCCTCGGCGAACCGGTCCAGGTCGGCGAGGTAGGCGGTGCGGCGGGCCGGCGTGAGGTCGGAGAGGCGGGTCACAGCAGGGTCGTCGGTGAGCAGGACGGAGTAGCCGGGGAGGAACTGCCGGTCCCCGATCGCCGCGAATCCTGCCTCCAGGCGGCGCAGGACGGTGGGGTTCTGCCCCCGGTGGGCGCTGCCGATGCGGTCCTGCCGCCAGTCGTTGCCGATGTCGATCATTCCCGGACCCTAGCCGCGGCGCTGGCTCTCAGGTAGGGCGCGTCATACCTGAGAGCCAGTTTGAAGGCGGCTCCGCAGTGTGATGCCGGCCAGGGGTCCGGATTCCTAACTTCGGTACCGGAGCGGGCGAGTGCCCGATCGGGAGCGAAGTACGGGGGCACCGCCATGAACAGCCGGCTGAACAGCGAGGACTGCAACGGCAACGGCAACGGCGTCGACGGCGTCGACGGCGACAACGGCCGCGGCGGCCGGTTCCGCGGCCGTGGGGGCCGGCTGCGGCGCACGCTGCTGGCGGGGATCGTCGCCGCGGCCGTGGTCGTCCCCGTGTCCGCCGCCGCTTCCCCCCGAGTACCGGCGCCGGCGCCGGCCGTGTTCGCCGAGTCCGCCACTCCGCGCGACCGTTATGCCGCCAACCTCGCCAACCTCGCCGAATCGGCCCGGATGGCCGAGGAGGCGGGGCGGGTCGAGCGGGCGGCGAAGCTGCGGGAGATGGCGTCGGCGGGAGAGGGGGACGCGCGGTTCCTCACCTTCGACGGGCGGGGCAGGGGCCGGGCCATAGAGGTCTTCGGCGATCTGGGCGCCGCCGACCGGATAGCGGTGCTGGTGCCCGGCTCCGACACGACCCTGGACACCTACCGGCGCTTCCGCGACGGCGCGCTCAGCCTTCAGCGGCGGCTGACGGAGGAACACCCGCGCTCCGCGGTGATCGCCTGGCTCGGGTACGACACCCCGGGCACGGTCAGCACCACCGTGCTGACCGCCGACCGCGCCGACGAGGCCGCCGCCCAGCTCGGGCCGTTCCTGTCCCGGCTGCCGGGTCTCGCCCCGGCCGGCGCCCGGATATCGCTGCTGTGCCACTCCTACGGCTCGGTGGTCTGCGCCCGCACGGAGACCGGCCCCGGGGTGACGGACATCGCCTTGTTCGGCAGCCCGGGTACGGGGGCCGCTTCCGCGGCCGGACTGCCGACCCGGGCCCGGGTGTGGGCCGGGCGGGGCAGTGAGGACTGGATCGGGGGCGTGCCGCATGTCCGGGTCGGCGGGGTCGGGTTCGGCCCCGATCCCGTGGACCCCGCCTTCGGCGCCCGGGTCTTCGCGGCGGGCACCGCCGGGCACAGCGACTACCTCAAGCCCGGCACCGCCTCCCTCGACAGCCTGGCCCGCATCGTCCTCGGCGCGGAGGTGGTCCCGCATGTCTGAGGTGCGCGACCGGTGGGCCACGCTCGCGGAGCGGGTGGACCGTGCGACCCCGGCCGGGAGGGACCGGGCCGTGGACGCCCTGCGGGCCTTCGCGATCCTCGGGGTGGTGCTCGGGCACTGGCTGGTCACCGCCCTGACCACGGGCGACGGCGCCCTGCAGGGCACGAGCCCGCTGGTGCGCATGCCCTGGCTGGCCCCGGTGTCCTGGGTGTTCCAGACCCTGGCCGTGTTCTTCCTGGTCGGCGGCCATGTCGCGGCCCAGGGGTACGCGTCGGCGCGGGCGCGCGGGGTCGCGTACGGGGACTGGGTCCGGCAGCGGCTGGGGCGGCTGTTCCGTCCGGTGGCGGCGGTGGTCGCCCTGTGGGTGGTCGTAGCGGGCGGACTGCTGCTGGGCGGGGCCGGAGGGGAGACCGTGGAGACGCTGCTCACGCTGGCGTGGTCGCCGCTGTGGTTCCTGCTGGTGTTCGCCGCGCTCACCGCCGCGACTCCGCTGGTGGCCCGGCTCAGCCCGGTGTGGCCGCTGGCCGTGGTGGCGGGGGTCGACGTGTGGCGGTTCGGGCTCGGCGGGCCGCAGTGGGCCGGCTGGGTCAACGTGGCCGCCGGCTGGCTCGTCCCCTACACCCTGGGGGCCGCCTGGGCCCGGGGGGCATTCGCCCGGCGGCGTCCGGCCCTGTTGCTGCTGGGCGGTGGGGCGGCCGCCACCGCCGCGCTGGTCCTGTGGGGCGGGTATCCGGCGTCGATGGTGGGGGTGCCCGGGGCGGCGATATCGAACCTGAACCCGCCGACTCTGGCCGCCGTCGCGTTCGGTCTGGCCCAGTGCGGGCTGGCCCTGCTGGTGCGCGAGCCGCTGGCCAGGGCGATGCGCCGGCCCCGGACCTGGGCGAAGGTGGCGTTGCTGAACCTGTCGGCGATGACCGTGTTCCTGTGGCACCAGACCTCGATGATGGCCGTCACCGCGCTCGGACTGCTGGTCTCCACCGATCTGCCCGGGCTGCACACGGTGCCCGTCTCGGTGGGCTGGATCGCCGCCCGGCTGCTGTGGCTGCCGGTGTTCGCCGGGGTCCTGGCCGTCTGCTGGGCCGCGTTCCGGGTCCACGAGCGGCCCCGGCCGCGGGCGGCCGGCCGTATCGCGGGCGCTGCGGACACCGCCGCGGACACCACCCGTACCAGCCGTGACCGGCGTCCGGCAGCGGCCCCGGGAGGCTTCCGTGCCTAGGCGGTCCCTTTCGGGTCGACCCGGGCCCGGCCTGCTCCCCAAGACACTGCCTACGCTGGGCGGCGTGAACGAGCAGAGCGAACCCCCGGCACCGGTGACCTCCCCCGAGCGGGACGGCCGCGCCCAGCACGGGGTGGCCGGGCAGTTGTTCACCCTCCGGCGGGACCCGCTGCCGCCCATGAAGCGGCCCCGGTGGCTGGCCCGGCTGCCGCACGGGCTCATCGTGTACGCGGCCGTCTTCTTCGGGTTCATGACGTCCCTTCAGCTCCAGGACCACTACGGCGTGCACGATCCGCGCATCGTCGTCCTCTCCTTGTTCACCGGCTTCTCGATCGTGGCCGCGATGTTCCGTCCGATCGCCGCCTGGTGGCTCGGGCTGGTGACGGCCGGGTTCATCGCCTCCACGATCCACGGCCACGTCGGACCGGGCCAGAGCTGGCCCTGGACGCCGATCGGGCCCTTCGCCTTCGCGCCGCTGGTCCTGCTCGTGGCCCTGCGCGTGCCACCGAAGGTCACGGCCGCGGTCATCGGGGTCTCCATCGCCGCCACCGGCGTGGCCGAGGGGGCGTTCAAGCCCGAGCACAGCCAGAGCAGCGCGATCGGCGCACTCCTCGTCTTCGGCTTCGCCGGGCTCCTCGGGTACGCCCTGCGCGCCACCCGGCTGGCCCGCAGCCAGCTCGTCGCACAAGAGACCTTGACCGAGGAGGAGCGGGCCCGGCGGACCCTGCTGGAGGAGCGCAGCCGCATCGCCCGCGAGCTGCACGACGTGGTCGCCCACCACATGTCGGTGATCTCCATCCAGGCGCAGGTCGCCCCGCACCTGGTGGAGAACCCTTCCGAGGAGCTCAGGGAGAACCTGGCGGGCATCCGCGAGAACGCCCTGGAGGCCCTGACGGAGCTGCGCCGGGTGCTGGGCGTGCTGCGGTCCGAGCAGCCCGGGGATCCGGCCGGCCCGCACCATCCGCAGCCCACCCTCGCCGAGCTGGACGGGCTCGTGGACAACGTGCGCGGCGCCGGGCTGGAGGTCACCCAGGAGGTGGCGGGGATCCGGCGGCCCCTGACCCCGGGCGTGGAGCTGACCGCGTACCGGATCGTGCAGGAGGCGCTCAGCAACTGCCTGCGGCACGCCCCCGGTTCCCGGGTGGAGGTCGGCATCGCCTACGGGCCGCGTGACCTGCACCTGTGCGTGGCGAACTCCGCTCCGACCCGGCCCGTGCCCCCCTCGCCGGGCGCCGGGCACGGGCTGCTCGGGATGCGGGAGCGGGCGGGCATGCTGGGGGGCGAACTGGCCGCCGGGCCACGCCCCGACGGCGGGTACGAGGTGAGCGCCGTCCTCCCCGTGGACCCGCCGGGCCGGTCCTCCCACGAGACGAAGAAGGACGCATGAGCACTCCGATCAGGGTGATGATCGCCGACGATCAGATGATGGTCCGGCAGGGCTTCACCGTTCTGCTCAACGCCCAGCCCGACATCGAGGTGGTCGGCCAGGCCGTCGACGGGTCGGACGCGGTGGCGAAGGCCGCCGAACTCGGGCCGGACGTGGTCCTGATGGACATCCGCATGCCCGGGATGGGTGGCATCGAGGCCACCTCGGTCATCACCGCCGTCCCGGACTGCGCGGTGAAGGTCCTCGTGCTGACCACCTTCGACCTGGACGAGTACGTGTACGAGGCGCTGCGCGCCGGTGCCTCCGGGTTCCTGCTGAAGGACGCCTCGGCCGATCAGCTGGCCGAGGCGGTACGGGTGGTGGCGGCCGGGGAGGCCCTGCTGTCGCCGAACATCACCAAGCGGCTGATCACCGAGTTCTCCCGGCTGGGTGCCCCGCGCGCGCCGTCGAAGGCGCGGCTGCGGGACCTGACGGAGCGGGAGACGGAGGTGCTGTCGCTGATCGCCCAGGGGCTGTCCAACGCGGAGATCGCGGAGCATCTGGTGCTGGCGGAGCAGACGGTGAAGACGCATGTGGGCCGGATCCTGGTGAAGCTGGGCCTGCGGGACCGCACGCAGGCGGCGGTGTTCGCGTACGAGACGGGTCTGATCCGTCCGACGGGCTACTGACGGGCCCGTGTAGTACCTGAGAGGGACCCCGGGAAATCCCCTTCAGCGGCGACGCGGACGAACCGGGCCCCGGCCTACGGTGAAGGCATGACCGAGACGACCACCGGGGCGACCCCCCGGCCTCCCGAACTGCGGCTGGCTTCGGGCTTGATCCAGAGCCTGCGTGACGACCTGCTCACCGATGCCTTCGCCTACCGGCCGCTCGCCCCGATGCGGACCGACGGGCGGCTGCCCCGGCTGCTGCCGCGGCGGATACGGCCGAAGGCCGCCTACCTGCCGCATGCGGCGGTGGCGGCGGTGGCGTTCTTCGTGTTCCTGCTGGGGAACACCGACAGCTTCGACGGGGTGCCGCCGGTCCAGGCCCTGGTGATCGGCGTGCTGGCGGCGGTTCCGGTGCTGATGACCCTGGTGCGGCCGGTGGGCGCGTTCTGGGCGGCCCTGGCCGTCACCGCGGTGCTGTCCGTGCTCCAGGACCGGATCATGGTCTGGCCGTGGTCGCCGGCCACCTTCGTCGGGCAGCTCGCGGTGATGGCGTTCGTGGCGATGCGGACCCGGCCCCGGGTGGCCGGATGGATGTGGGTCATCACCCTGGTGTTCGGGACGGCCCTGCCGGTCCTCGTGGGCTCCGCCGGTTCGGTGCAGCCGGCGCCGATGGTGGTCGCCTCGGCGGTGCTGCTGCTGGCGGTGACCGTGCGCAACACCCGGCGGGAGGCGAGGCAGGAGGTGACGGCGCAGCAGGAGGTGACGGCCGTCGAGCGGGACCGGCGGACCCTGCTGGAGGAGCGGACGACCATCGCGCGCGAGCTGCATGACGTGGTGGCGCACCACATGTCGGTGGTGGCGATCCAGGCGGAGGCGGCCCCGTACCGGGTGAAGAACCCGCCGCCGGAGCTGGAGGCGGCCTTCGCCACCATCCGGGAGAACGCGGTGGCGGCGCTGACGGAGCTGCGCCGGGTGCTGGGTGTGGTCCGGTCCGCGGACTACGAGGCCCCCCAGGCCCCGCAGCCGACGCTCGCCGCGCTGGACGGGCTGCTGGCCAATGTGCGGGAGGCCGGGCTGAGCGTGGACAAGACGGTCACGGGGGCGGTGCGCGAACTGCCGCAGGGCGTGGAGCTGTCGGCGTACCGGATCGTGCAGGAGGCGCTGAGCAACAGCCTGCGGCACGCGCCGGGGGCGTCGGCCGGGGTGGAGCTCTCGTACGTGCTGGGGGGCTTGGGGATACGGGTGGTCAACGGCCCGGCGGTCGGGGACGTCCGGCCCTCGCCGGGCGCCGGGCACGGGATCACGGGGATGCGGGAGCGGGTGGCCATGCTGGAGGGGGAGATGACGGCCGGGGAGAGCGCGGGCGGCGGGTACGAGGTGGCCGTGTTCCTTCCGGTGCGCAGCCGGCCGCAGCCGGAGGAGTCGCCGGTATGACGATCAGGGTGTTGATCGTCGACGACCAGATGATGGTCCGCGAGGGGTTCTCCGTCCTGCTGAACGCGATGGAGGGCATCGAGGTCGTCGGTGAGGCGGTCGACGGTCGGCAGGCGATCGCGCAGGTGGCGGCGCTGCGGCCGGACGTGGTGCTGATGGACATCCGGATGCCGGAGATGAACGGGCTGGAGGCGACCCGGCACATCGTGGCGGCCGACACGGACGCGAAGGTGCTGGTCCTGACGACCTTCGACCTCGACGAGTACGTGTACCAGGCGCTGCGGGCGGGGGCTTCGGGGTTCCTGCTGAAGGACGCGTCCGCGCGGCAGCTGGCGGAGGGGGTGCGGGTGGTGGCGGCCGGGGAGGCGCTGCTGGCCCCTTCGGTGACGAAGCGGCTGATCCTGGAGTTCTCGAAGCTGTCGGAGGTCGCGCGGTCCCCGGATCCGGCGGGGGTGGGGGAGTTGACGGAGCGGGAGACGGAGGTGCTGGTGCTGATCGCCCAGGGGCTGTCCAACGCGGAGATAGCCGACCGGCTGCTGGTCGCGGAGTCCACGATCAAGACGCATGTGAGCCGCGTCCTGGTGAAGCTGGGGCTGCGGGACCGTACGCAGGCGGCGGTGTACGCCTACGAGACACGGCTGGTGACACCGGCTTAGGCTGCGGGGATGGGCTTTGATCCGTGGGACGCCGGCTTCGTCGCCGATCCGTACCCCGCCTACCGGGAGTTGCGGGAACGGGGGCGGGCCGAGTGGTCGCAGGCGACCGGGCAGTGGCTGGTGTCGCACTACGCCGATGTGAGCGCGCTGCTGCGGGACCGCAGGCTGGGGCGGACCTACCTGCACCGGTTCAGCCACGAGGAGTTCGGGCGCGAGGCCCCGCCCCCGGAGCACGAGCCCTTCCACGTGCTCAACGGCAACGGGCTGCTGGATCTGGAGGATCCCGCGCACGGGCGGGTGCGCCGGCTGGTGTCGAAGGCGTTCACCCCGCGCACGGTCGAGCGGCTCGCGCCCGCCGTGGAGCGGCTGGCGCGGGAGCTGGTGGCCGGGCTGCTGGCCGAGGGCGGCGGGGACCTGCTGACGGCCGTCGCCGAGCCGCTGCCGGTGGCGGTGATCGCGGAGCTGCTGGGGATCCCGGAGGCGGACCGGGGGCTGCTGCGGCCTTGGTCGGCGGACATCTGCGGGATGTTCGAGCTCCGGCCGGACGCGGAGACCGCGCGGCGGGCGGTGACGGCCAGTGTGGAGTTCAGCGCCTATCTGCGGGAGCTGATCGCCGAGCGGCGCCGGCGGCCCGGCCCGGATTTGATCTCCGCGCTGATCGCCGCCCACGATGAGGGGGGCCGGCTCAGCGAGCAGGAGATGATCTCCACCTGTGTCCTCCTGCTGAACGCCGGGCACGAGGCGACGGTCAACACCACCGTCAACGGCTGGTGGGCCCTTTTCCGCAATCCCGCACAGCTCGCCGGGCTGCGCGCGCTCCCCGGATCCCCCGGTCCCGAAAAGTTGTCCACAGCTGTGGATGAACTCATGCGCTACGACACACCCCTACAAATGTTCGAGCGCTGGGTGCTCGACGACATCGAGGTGGGGGACACCGTGATCCCGCGCGGTGCCGAGGTCGCCCTGCTCTTCGGGTCCGCCAACCGGGACCCCGCGCGCTTCGAGGACCCGGACACGCTGGACCTCGCCCGGGCCGACAACCCGCACCTGACGTTCGGCGCCGGCATCCACTACTGCCTGGGCGCCCCGCTGGCCCGCCTGGAGCTGGTCTCCTCGTTCGGCGCGCTGCTGGACGAGAAGGTCCCGCCGATGCGGCTCGTCCGGGAGCCGCAGTGGCAGGAGGGCTACGTCATCCGGGGCCTGCGGGAGCTGCCGGTCGAGTTCTGAGCGGCGGCTCCCGGGGCGGGCCGCCCTCGGGCGGCGCGGGCTCAGGGGCGGCGCGGCCTCAGGGGCGGGGCAGCGTCAGGGACCAGGCCGACGGGTGGCGGGTCCAGGTGCGGCGGCGGGTCGGGGCGCCGGGCTGGGCGTGGTCGGCGCGGTAGTGGAACGCCGCAGCGGGGCCCGTCACGGACACCGTCACCGCCTCCCCGTGCCCCGTCAGCGGCGCCCCGCCCCGGACCCGGACCACCACCCGGGCCGGCCCCCCGTCCTCCCGGGTCCGTACCGCGACGTCCTCCACCGGCCGGTCCTCGCCCACCAGCACCACCCCGTCCACCTCCACCCGCAGCGACTGCACCGGCCGCCCCGCCCCGGGCGCCGCCGCCGGAGCCGGCAGCAGCGTCCGCAGCAACGACCGGTACCCCCCGGCCCGCCGCGCGGCCTGCGCCGGGGGCGGGCCGGTGATCCGCAGACCGCCCAGCACCACCCCGCCGCAGTCGTCCACCAGCAGGTCCCGCGGCCGCGGGACCCCGTCCAGCGCGGCCCGCGCCGCGAACACCGCCGACAGCGGCACCCCCAGCGAACGCGCCAGCGCCAGCGACCCCGCCGGCCCCACCGGCACGAGGGAGACGGCGGCGTCCCCGGGTCCCGGCTCCCCGTGCAGCAGCCCCACGGCCCGCACCAGCGCCCGGTCGTCGCCGACCACCACCGGCCGCCGATGACCCCGGCGGGCGAGCGCCCGCGCAAATTCCTCCTGCGAATCCGGGAGGCAGATTTTCGCCGCAGCCCCCGCTGACAACACATCCTTCGCGATTCGCACGGACTCGCCGTCAAGACGGCGGGCGACCGGGTCGACGAGCACGAGCAGACCGCCTACCGGCGCGCCCGCATGGCTCATGGTGGGCTCTGGAGCCGACACCTCGGTCCTTCCTCGGGTAGCATCTTTGTGCAAGAGGCCCTTGCGCTATTGCGCCAGGGCCTTCGTCTATTCCGGGGCACCGGTCCGACGGCTCAGCCTGCGGTGTACATCGTCGTACGCCCCCTGACCTTGGACATGCCCCATCCGGAAGAGGTGTACGCCTGTGCCCGCTCTTGTGCTGCTCGGAGCTCAGTGGGGTGACGAGGGCAAGGGAAAGGCCACCGACCTGCTCGGTGGTTCCGTCGACTATGTGGTGCGCTACCAGGGCGGCAACAACGCCGGCCACACGGTGGTCGTAGGTGACCAGAAGTACGCGCTGCACCTCCTCCCCTCCGGCATCCTCTCCCCCGGATGCACGCCGGTCATCGGCAACGGTGTCGTCGTCGACCCGGCCGTCCTGCTCTCCGAGCTGCGCGGCCTGAACGAGCGCGGCATCGACACCTCCAAGCTGCTCATCAGCGGCAACGCGCACCTCATCACGCCGTACAACGTCACCCTCGACAAGGTCGGCGAGCGCTTCCTCGGCAAGCGCAAGATCGGTACGACCGGCCGCGGCATCGGCCCGACCTACGCGGACAAGATCAACCGCGTCGGCATCCGCGTCCAGGACCTGTACGACGAGTCGATCCTCAGCCAGAAGGTCGAGGCGGCACTGGAGAACAAGAACCAGCTGCTCGCCAAGCTCTACAACCGCCGCGCCATCGAGGTCGACGCGATCGTCGAGGAGATGCTCCAGTACGCGGAGCAGATCAAGCCGTACGTCGCCGACACCACCCTGATCCTCAACAACGCGCTGGACGAGGACAAGGTCGTGCTCTTCGAGGGCGGCCAGGGCACCCTGCTCGACGTCGACCACGGCACGTACCCCTTCGTCACCTCCTCGAACCCGACCGCCGGCGGCGCCTGCACCGGCACCGGCGTGGGCCCGACGAAGATCAGCCGCGTCATCGGCATCCTCAAGGCCTACACCACGCGCGTCGGCGCCGGTCCGTTCCCGACCGAGCTGTTCGACGAGGACGGCGAGGCGCTGCGCCGCATCGGCGGCGAGCGCGGCGTGACCACCGGCCGCGACCGCCGCTGCGGCTGGTTCGACGCCCCGATCGCCCGCTACGCCACCCGCGTCAACGGCCTGACGGACTTCTTCCTCACCAAGCTCGACGTGCTGACCGGCTGGGAGGAGATCCCGGTCTGCGTCGCGTACGAGATCGACGGCAAGCGCGTCGAGGAGCTGCCCTACTCGCAGACCGACTTCCACCACGCGAAGCCGATCTACGAAACCCTGCCGGGCTGGTCCGAGGACATCACCAAGGCCAAGACCTTCGCCGACCTGCCGAAGAACGCGCAGAACTACGTGAAGGCGCTGGAGGAGATGTCGGGCGCCCCGATCTCCGCGATCGGCGTCGGCCCCGGCCGCACCGAGACGATCGAGATCAACTCGTTCCTGTAAGCAGGACGGCGGTACGGCATACGGCGGTACGGCGCTGAGGGGCGGGGCACGCGATGCGTGCCCCGCCCCTCCGTCGTACCCCGGCCCCTCCCTGATCAGAACACCTCGGCGACGAGCCGCTTCTGGGCCTCCCCGAACAGCTCCCCCACCCGCATCATGTCGAGCCGGGCGTCCCCGCAGGTCAGCGAGGCGGTGAAGGTGGTGGCGCCGTCGGGCGAGCTGAACATCAGCGCGCCCCAGCCCCACATGCCGCCGTTGTGGGTGTAGACGGTGCGGCCGTCCTCCGTCTGCTGCACGAACAGCCCGAGGCCGTAGCCCAGCTTGGGGTGCGGCGTGCGCATGTCCTCCAGCAGTCCGGCCGGGAGGATCCGGCCGCCCATGAGGGCGGAGAAGAAGACGTGCAGGTCGCGGGTGGTCGAGATCATGTCACCGGCGGCGGAGATCCAGGAGGGGTTCGAGCGGGTGACGTCGAGCGTCTTCCACTCCTCCCCGTCCTGGTAGGTGTACATCGCGTGGGCGTGCGGCTCGGGGATCTCCGGCGAGTCCTCCGGCGCCACGGTGCCCGTCAGGCCCAGCGGGGTGAGGATCCGGCGCCGCATCTCCTCGGCGTACGGGCGGCCGGTGACCTTCTCGACCAGCAGGCGGAGCAGGACGTAGTTGGTGTTGGAGTAGCTCCAGTCCGCCCCCGGCTCGAACCGCGCGGGCTTGGACAGGGCCAGCCGGACCAGTTCCTCGGGCCGGTAGGTGCGCAGCAGGTTGTCCACCCATTCCCGGCCTTCCCAGGCAATGCCCGGGGCGGTCGTCCCGTCCTCGTAGTACTCGCCGGTGAAGTTGAACAGCCCGCTGGTGTGCTGGAGGACCATCCGCAGGGTGATCCGCGGGTCCAGGCCGTACTCCGGGAGGTGGTCGGCGACCGGGCCGTCGAGCTCCAGCCGGCCGTCGGCCACCAGGAGGAGCACGAGGGTCGCGGTGAAGACCTTGGTGTTGCTGCCGATCCGGAAGTGCCCGTCGGCCGGCGGCGCGGCGCTCCGGCCCGGCTCGGCCACCCCGGCGGTGCCGACCCACTCTCCGCGCGGGTCGTTCACCCGCAGCTGCATCCCGGCCCAGCCGGAGTCGACGATGTCCTGGATGGCCTGCTGGAGCTCGGGGCGGTGGTCGTCGGTCATGGTGGTGCGCTCCTTGGGTGTGGTGGGGAGGTGGTGAGGCGGGGCGGGAGGTGCGGTCGCGGAGGCTTCTTCTGCCGCCGTCCATGCGGGGGGGGAGGCCGGTCAGATGCTGCGGGCGGTGATGTCGCCGTAGGAGGTGGTCGCGCGGATGGTGAGGGCGGCCGCGGGGCCGTCGGTGTTGTTCAGGGCGTTGTGGATGCGGCCGTAGCCGGTTCCGGCGTCGAGGGTGGCGCTGACCCCGCGGGCGGCGCCGACCGTGATGGCGCCGTGCTGGGTGGTGAGGGTGAGCTCGCCCTTGGCGGCCTCGGCGATGGTGATGTCGCCCTTCTGGGTGCCGATCTCCGCGGGCCCGTTCAGCCGGCCCAGTACGACGTCACCGGCCTGGACGGTCACCCGCGCGGAGGCGGCCTCCTCGACCTTGACCTCCGCCTGCGCGCCCTCCAGGACGACCTCGCCGAGCGGCCCGGCGGTGCGGAACTCGGCGGCGGCCACGGTCGCGGTGACGTGGGAGCCGGCGGGCAGCTGCACGGTCACCTCCACGTGGCCGGAGTTGCCCATGATCCGGCTGCCGCCGGGTGCGGCGGCGATCCGCAGGACCCCGTCGCGGAACTCGACCGTGGTCTCCTCGGCCGCCTTTACGTCCCGGCTCCGGGACGCGTCGGCCGGGCGGACCTCGACGGTGGCGTCGGAGCGGTCGGCGGCGACGAGCCGGATGCGTCCGGCGGGGATGTCGAGGACGGTCGAGACGGCGGCGGTGGTGGCGAAGGTCTGCATTGTGGTCTCCTGCGCTCGGCGTTGTTTCTGACAGGAGAAACGCTAAGTTGCGTTTGTTGGAGTGGCAACACTGTCGTTGCGTCGGATTCTCATTTTCGCAGGTCACACCACTGAAATCGTTGCATCGGCTTGAAATCTAACGCAACGAAACCTGGCCGATCATTGCAATGGACTGCAACTGAACGCTATGCTGGCCGCCTCACCGCGCACCACCGAGGAGGACGCAATGCCGGGAGGCAGACTCACCCAGGCCGAACGCCAGCACATCGCGCTGGGACTGGCCGACGGACTCGCCTACGCCGAGATCGCCAGACGGCTCGACCGTCCGACCTCCACGGTCACCCGCGAGGTCATGCGCAACGGCGGCCCCGCCTCCTACCGCGCCGACCTGGCCCACCGCGCCACCGAACACCGCGCCCACCGCCGCAAGCAGGCCGCGCCCCGGGGCCCGGAGGCCCCACCGCTGGCCCACGGACGCGACCCCGAGGCGGTGGCCGCGTACGAGGAGACCTTCACGACGGTCCTGATCGCGACGGGCACGCCCAAGATGATGGCCCGGGTGATGACCTGCCTGTACACCAGCGACTCCGGCAGCCTCACCGCGGCGGAACTCGTCCAGCGGCTCCAGGTCAGCCCGGCGTCGATCTCCAAGGCGATCGCCTTCCTGGAGACCCAGGGCCTCGTCCGCCGGGAACGCGACGAACGCCGCCGCGAGCGGTACGTCGCCGACAACGACGTCTGGTACCAGTCGATGATCGCCAGCGCCAAGGGCACCGCCCACCTCGCCGAGACCGCACGTCAGGGCGTGGGCGTCTTCGGCTCCCAGACCCCGGCGGGCGTCCGCCTGGAGAACATCGCCCGGTTCGTCGACTTCGTCTCCGAGAGCATCGCCCGAGCGGCGGAACAGGCCCGCGAGATCCTCCACACGAAGCCGGAGGCGGGTGCGGAGGCGGAGACGGAGACGGAGGATCCGGACGGGACGGCCTGAGGTTCCTCCCGCCGGGCTGTCACATCACGGCCCGCCCGCACGTCAGTGGGGTGAGGGCCGACGCACACGGCGACGGCCACCACCCGAGGAGACGGGCAGCCATGACGGACAACCCGACCACCGCGACCACCTCGATCTCCCGCATGCCGAACCCGGGCGAGTTCGTGCCGGAACTGGCCGACATCGGCGCCGCCCTCTTCCGCGCCACCGGCAACCGGTCGGTCCCCCGCAGCACGATGAGCCTCGTGCACCTGCGTGCGGGGCAGATCGTCAACAACACCTACCTGACCATCCTGAACACGGGTTTCCTGCGGAAGGCCGGGGTGTCCGAGGAACAGATCACCTCGGTCGCCTCGTGGCAGGACTCCCCGTACTTCAGCCCGGCGGAACGCGCCGCCCTCGCCCTGGTCGAGGCCACCCTCCAGCCGCCGGCACCGGGCAAGGAGCGCGTCTCGGACGAGCTGTACGCGGAGGTGGCGAAGCACTACGACGAGAAGGCGCTGGCCACCCTGACGATCGCGATCGGCCAGATCAACTTCTTCATCGCCCTGGCCGTCATCGGCAAGCCGCAGCCGGTGGAAACGCTGGCCGCGCAGCAGTGGGGCTGAGGGGCGGGGGCCGCCATCTCCCCCTCGAGGGGTAGGGGCCGGGCGGTGTTTGCCCACCCGCCTCACGGCGGGATCCGAGCGGGACGGAACGGGACAACGGCCCGGTACCGGGGATGACCGGGGTTCCAGCTGGGCGGTCTCAGAGAGGGGTTGGGGCTTTCCCGTCAGTCTCATCGTCCTTCCGCGTCGGGCCACCCTGTCAAGGGTCGCCGCAGGCGATCGCGAAGCGACGCGACGAAGGAGCGCCCTTGACAGGGCGGCCCGGACCGGAAGGACAGTGGGACTGACGGGAAGCCCCCAGCCCCTCTCTGAGACCGCCCGAGTGGGTCAGACCAGGTCGTCCCGTCCGAGCCAGCTGGGGCGCTCGGGGATGTCGGCCTCCCTTGGCGCGGCCCGTGGTTGTGGGGGCCTGGGCGGGCGGGGCCTCCGGGGCTTCCGCTGCTCCACGGGCTTCGGCTTCGGCTCCGGCTCCGGCTCCGGCGGTGGGGGTGGCAGGGCGCTGTCCTCGAGTAGCTCGGCGAGTTTGAACCGGTAGTGCCACGCGCGTGCGAAGCGGCCCTCCATGAGCAGCATGAAACCGTCGCCGTCGCCGTAGAGCCGCCGTCGGTTCACCTTGGTGAAGAGCGCGGGGTCGAACGCGTCCGCCCGTGCGCGGAGGGCGGTCAGGGCCTCTTCCCTGGTCCCGTCCACGTGTCCCAGGACAGTGACCGACCAGGCCAACCCGTGGCCTTTGGGGATGTTCTGCTCCATGAGGAGCGCCCAGGTCGTCACTACGCCCGTCCGGCCGCCCAGTTGGCGAAGTCGGCCCAGGCCGTGGGTGCCAGGGTGAGGGTGGGGCCGAGGTTCTTGGAGTCCCGGACGTGGATGGCATGGGGGCACCCCGCCACCTCGACGCAGTTACCGCCGCCGCCGTCGCTGTAGCTCGACTTGCGCCAGTCGAAGGCCACTTCGACGCAGTTGCCGCCACCACTGTCGCTGTAGCTCGACTTGAACCACCGCAGGGTGCTGGTGTTCATTTCCGTTCTCCCGCCAACTGCTTGATGAGCCCCAGGGATTCGTCAGGGCTGAGCGCCTGTGCGCGGATCTTCGCATACCGCTGGATCAGCCGAGAGACCTTGGCCGGGTTGCTGATCAGGATGCTCTCGTCCTCGATCTCCATGTAGACCACGTGTTCGTGGTCCTTCGTCTCGACCAGTTTCATCGGGCCACGGTCCCCGGCGTAAGTCCCCTTGAGGCCCCGGTCGAGGGGCAGGACCTGGACCGTTACGTTGTGGCGCTGGGCGTCATCCGCCAACGAGTGCAGCTGCTGTCGCATGATGTCCCAGCTGCCGAAGGGGCGACGCAACACCGACTCCTCCACGATCAGTTCGATCATCGCCGTCGGGTCACGGTCGAACAGCGCCCTGCGGGCGAGCCGAGCATCCACCAGTTCATGCACCTTGGCCGGGGAGACCTGTGGATAGCTACCGGCGATGAGCGCATGCGCATACGCCTCGGTCTGGAACAGGCCGTCCAGAACCATCGTCTCGTAGGACGAGATCATGTGCGCCGACGCCTCCATCTGCGAGAACCCCCGGAACCGCACCGGGTACTTCTCCATCAGCACGTACTTGCGCCCCGCCTCGAAGATGCCCCTGTTGTCGCCGATGGCCCCCTCCAGGCGTTCCAGCATCTTGTCGCTGACCGGCTGGGCGCCCGTCTCCATGGCGCTGATCGCCGACCCCGTGTAGTTGGTGAGCCGCCCCACGGCCTCCTGGGTCAGGCCCTTCTCCAGGCGCAGGATTCGGGCGATCTCGGCCATCAGCTGTGTCGCCGGGCGTTCCTCCTCCGCGTCCGGTCCCCCGCCCCTGCCGCCTTCCGGCTTCGGCATAGCGAACACCCCCGAACTCAAACGAACTCAAACGGTCTCAAGCGCAGTTCGACGCAATCCCATGACTCTCAGGCCTTCAAGTCCGGGCTATGGAAACGGTAGACCTGAGCCATCACGCTTGTTCCATGAACACTGAAAGTGACAGCCCCCTCACGCCCACCCCCACCTGGCTCCCGCCCGCCGGCATCGCGTTCCGCAAGGCCGGCGTGCAGTTTGACGCCCTACGCGTGGACGGTGACATGGGACGGGACCTCGCCGATCTGCTCGTGACGCTCACGGGCGGTGACCCCGGCCCCATCGTCGTGCAGGCCAACGGGCGCCGGCCCGTCTACTTCCTGATCCCCGTCGGCAGCGCCCAGTACCGCATGTGGCCCCCCGGGTTCCGGCGGCTCACGGCCGGGCCGCGCCGGACCACGTACATCCCCGTGCCCGCGCTCGACGGGGCCTGGCCGCTGGCCTGGCGGTGTCCGCCGAGGGCCGAGGACCGGTTCGTGCACGCGCTGCTGCTGCACCGTGCCGCCGGGCTCTACCAGGCCAGCTGCGAGATCTCCTCCGCCACCACCGCGCAGGCGTCCGCCGCCGGGTCGATCAGCGGGAAGTGACCGACCCCCTCGACCAGGGTCAGGCCCACGATCTCGCCCGCCTTCGCCGCCGCGGCCGCGTACGACTCCGCCACCGCCGGCGGGACCACGATGTCCTCGCGGCCCTGGACCACCGTCGTCGCGATGCCCGTCGGCAGGAGCGAGGCGGGGTCCGCCGACGGGCGGCGGGCGTCCCAGTGGGCCGGGCCGCCCAGCAGCTGGGCCGAGGCCCCGCCGCACACGCCGAGCTTCTCCGCGACCTCGAAGTCCGCGATGGGGGCCAGCGCCACCACGCCGCGCAGCTGCGGCGGGGAAGGCAGCCGCCACGGGGAGCCGGGCGGCAGGACGTGCCGGGCGGCGGCCCACAGGGCCAGCTGCCCGCCCGCGGAGTGGCCCGTGACCACCGTCCTGCGCGGGTCGGCGGCCGGGAGGGCGGACGCGAGGAGGCCGGGCAGGGCGTCCATGGCGGCGGCGACGTCGTCGAAGGTCTCCGGCCAGCGGCCCGCGACCGGGCCCTCGGAACCCTGGTGGGGCAGGGAACTCCCGCGCCGGTACTCGACGTTGGCCACGGCGAAGCCGCGCCGGGCGAGGAAGTCGGCGAACGGGGTGATGTGCTCGCGGTCGTACGGGGCGCGCCAGGCGCCCCCGTGCAGGACGACGACGAGCGGTGCCGTGCCCGCGCAGTCCCCGCGCGGGGCGTAGAAGTCGATGACCTGGTCGGGGTGTTCCCCGTACGCGGCGCTCGCGTCCGGCGCGACCGGGGGGTGCGCGAAGGCCGCGGCGGCCTCGGCGGCGTCCCGTTCGACTGCGGGGTCCGTCATCGGCTCGGCCTCTCGGTAACGCGTGTGACAGCGGGGACAGATGTTCCGGTGTTCCGGCAGAGCGGGACCGTATCAGGCTGCCACGTGCCCCTAGCCGTCGGGACGAGTCCGCACGGAGGCGGGCGGAGCCGCAGCCCCGCCCGCCCGGTGGTGTGACGTTTCGCTACCGCGTCACCCGAAAATGTGACCCAGCGTGCGCGCCGCGCGCTCGGCGTCGGCGAAACCGACGTAGAGCGGGGTGAAGCCGAAGCGCAGCACGTCGGGGGCGCGGAAGTCGCCCACGATGCCGCGGGAGATGAGCTCCGCCATCACCTCGCGGGCGCCGTCGGTGCGCAGGGAGACCTGGCTGCCGCGGTGGGCGTGCTCCTGCGGGGTGACCACCTCGACCGTGCCCGGCGGGACGTACGCCGCCACGCAGTCGAGGAAGAAGTCGGTCAGCGCGAGGGACTTGGCGCGGACGGCCTCGACGTCCACGTCCTCCCAGGCGTCCAGGGCCGACTCCAGGGCCAGCATGGACAGGATGTCCGGGGTCCCGACGCGGGCCCGGGCCGCACCCTGGGCGGGCGTGTACTGCGGGGTCATCGCGAAGGGCTCGGCGTGGCTGTTCCAGCCGGGGAGCGGGGAGTCGAAGGCGCCCTGGTGGCGCTGGGCCACGTACAGGTACGCCGGGGAGCCGGGGCCGCCGTTGAGGTACTTGTACGTGCAGCCGACCGCGAGGTCGACGGCGTGCGCGTCGAGGCCGACGGGGAGGGCGCCGGCGCTGTGGCAGAGGTCCCAGACGATCAGCGCGCCCGCGGCGTGCGCGGCCCCGGTGAGGGCGGGCAGGTCGTGGAGCCGGCCGGTGCGGTAGTCGACGTGGTTGAGGAGGACCACGGCCGTGCGCTCGTCCATCGCGCCCGCCGCGTCGGAGGGGTCGACCGGGACGAGGTCCAGGCCGGTCATCCGGGCGGCGGAGGCGGCGATGTAGCCGTCGGTGGGGAAGGTGGTGGCGTCGACCAGCATCGTGGTGCGGCCGGGCGCGGCCAGGCGGGCGGCGCCGACCAGGGCCTTGAAGAGGTTGACGCTGGTGGAGTCGCCGACGGTGACCTGGCCGGGGGCGGCGCCGACGAGGGGGGCGATGCGGTCGCCGATCCGCTCGGGGGCGGTCCACCAGCCGCTCTCGTCCCAGGAGCGGATCAGCAGCTCGCCCCACTGGCGGCCGACCACGTCGGCCACCGCGCCGGGGACGCCCGCGGGGAGGGCGCCGAGGGAGTTGCCGTCGAGGTAGACCACGCCCTCGGGGAGGGTGAAGCGCTCGCGGTGCTTGCCGAGGGGGTCCTCGGCGTCGAGGCGGGCGGCGCGGGCCTGGAGGTCGTTGAGCATCGCGTCAGACATGGCTGCGGGCCGTCCAGAGCTCGGGGAAGACGTTCTTGGAGGCGCGCTTCTCCAGCCAGGTCACCCCTGCGGAGCCGCCCGTGCCGGTCTTGGCGCCCATCGCGCGGCGGGTGGCGACCAGGTGGTCGTTGCGCCAGCGCCAGACCAGTTCGGCCACGTCGGTGAGGATCTCGCCGAGGCGGTGCAGGTCGGCGTGGGCGCCGGTGGGGTCGGCGTAGAGGTCCGTCCAGACGGCCTCGACCGCGGCGGAGGGCTCGTAGCGCTGGGAGAGGTCCCGGTCGAGGACCGACTGCGGGACGGGCAGACCGCGGCGGGCGAGCAGGCGCAGGGTCTCGTCGTAGAGGCTCGGCTCGTGGAGGGCCTTCTCCAGCTCGGCGTGGACGCGGGGGGCGCCGCGGTGCGGGACCAGCATGGACGCGGACTTCTCGCCGAGGAGGAACTCCATCCGGCGGTACATCGCGGACTGGAAACCGGAACCCTCGCCAAGGGCCGCGCGGTAGGCGTTGAACTGCGCGGGGGTGAGGTGGGCGATCGGCCGCCAGGAGTGGTTGAGCGCTTCCAGTTCCCGGAGGGATCGTTTCAGCGCGTCCGTCGCGACCGGGATGTCGTCCTCGCGCAGGGCGCGGGCGGCGGTCTCCCACTCGTGGACGATGACGGTGAACCACAGCTCCATGACCTGGGTGGTGACCAGGAAGACCATCTCGCCGGGGTCGTCCGAGCGGGGGTGCTGGAGGTGGGTGAGGACGTCCGCCTGGACGTAGTCCTCGTACGGGGTGGTGCCGGCGAAGTCGAGGTTCGGGGTATCCGAACCGGCTCCGGAGGCATCAAGGGCGTGCGACATCGCTGTCTCCTCGACACGTGCTTCCGGGTAGCGGTCCGCTCCTTCCGATTGGGTGAGTGGAGCCCCGGTCCCCTGCATCGCATCATAAACAGGAGATCCGGGGCGCCTCTAGGGCACTCGGCCCGGCCGTTACGCGAGCGTGTCCGCCGCGGTCGGGGAGGAGTCGCGCAGGAAGGTCGAGCAGCGCTCGTACTCGTCCTTCTCGCCGATGGCGCCGGCGGCGCGGGCCAGGGCGTGCAGGGCGCGCAGGAAGCCGCGGTTCGGCTCGTGCTCCCACGGCACCGGGCCGTGGCCCTTCCAGCCGGCGCGGCGCAGGGCGTCCAGGCCGCGGTGGTAGCCGGTGCGGGCGTACGCGTAGGACTCGACGGTCCGGCCGGCGGCGTAGGCCTCGTCGGCGAGGGCGGCCCAGGCGAGGGAGGAGGTCGGGTGGGCGGCGGCCACCTCGGCGGGGGCGGTGCCGGCGGCGAGGGCCTCGCGGGGCGCGGGCTCGTCGGGCAGGTGGGTGGGGGCAGGGCCCCCGAGCAGGTTCTGGTGAATCGACATGCGTTCAGTGTGTCGGATCGGTGTGTCCGATGCGGCCGGGCGGCCGGGCGGCCGCCCCGGTGAGCTGCTTCGGCGGTGCGGCCGGGGCGGGCTCGGCCGTCCGGGTGGCGCTGGCGGGGGCGGAGGGCGGTGGGGGGTCTGCCGCCGCCCGGACCGTCGACAGGTGGGCCGCCGCCCGGGGGTCCGCCGCCCGGTGGGCCGTCGACGGGTGGGCTGCCGCCCGGGGGTCCGTCGACGGGTGGGCTGCCGCCCCGGGCTCCGTCGCCGGGTGGCGGGGGGCCGGGGGGATCGTGGGCGGGCGGGTGGCGGCCAGTTCGCGGCGCAGGACCGGGACGATGTGCTCGCCCAGGATGTCGATCTGCTCCAGCGCGGTCTCCAGCGGGATCCCGGCGTGGTCCACGGTGAACAGCTGGCGCTGGTAGTGCCCGTAGACCTCCCGGAAACCGAGGATCTTCTCGATGGCCTCGTCGGGGCTGCCCACGGTCAGCGGGGTGCGTGCCGCCGCCTCCTCCAGGGACCAGTGCCGGGAGCGGGCCGGGGAGCGGTCGAAGTAGGGACGGAACCCGCTCAGCGCGTCCTGCGAGCGGGCCCGTACGAACAGCTGGCCGCCGAGGCCGACGATGGCCTGTTCGGGGGCGCCGTGGCCGTGCTCGGCGTAACGGGTGCGGTAGAGCTCGATCAGGCGGGCGTAGTGCCCGACGGGGGCGAGGAGGTTGTCGGCGAAGAACCCGTCGCCGTAGTACGCGGCCCGCTCGGCGGTCTCCGGGGAGCGCACCGAAGCGTGCCAGACGAAGGGCGGTACGCCGTCCAGCGGGCGGGGCGTGGAGGTGAAGCCGTCCAGGCGGGCGCGGGAGCGGCCCCGCCAGTCGACGTCGGTCTCGCGCCAGAGGCGGTGCAGCAGGGCGTAGTTCTCGCGGGCGAGGGCCAGGGCCTCGCGCAGGTCCTGGCCGAACCACGGGTAGACGTCGGGGGTGTTGCCGCGGCCGGCGATCAGGTCGAGCCGGCCGCCCGCCAGGTGCTGGAGCAGCGCGTACTCCTCGGCGACGCGCACCGGGTCGTTGGTGGTGATCAGGGTGGTGGCGGTGGAGAGGATCAGCCGCCGGGTGCGGGCGGCCACGTACGCGAGCAGGGTGGACGGCGCGGAGCACACGTAGGGCGGGCTGTGGTGCTCGCCGGTGGCGAAGACGTCGAGGCCGGCCTCCTCCGCGCGGACGGCGAGGGCGGTCATGGCCCGGATGCGTTCGTGCTCGGTCGGCATGCGGCCGGCCCGGGGGTCGGGCGCGAGCTCACCGACCGAGAAGATGCCGAACTGCACGCCGCTGCTCCCGCCTTCCCACGCCTCCCGTGCCGCCGTCGCGGGTCCCGACCGTGCCCGATCTGCGGTGATCCGGCCAGTTCCGGCCCGACAGTCCGTCAAGTCGCGGAGGTGGTGGGGATCCCACCACCTCCGGGGTGATCGCGGTGACCGGCACACCTCCCCCAACGGGGTGTCCTCGTCGGACGGTAGAGGGGCAGTGGACGCACGCCGAGGGGGCATGTCGTGGAAGCGGTCATGGGCAGCAGCAACACCGTCACGGGCACGGGGAGGAACACGGGGGCATCCGCGGGGGCGGGGGCCGGCGAGGGGAGCGGGCGGCCGGATCCGGCCCGGCAGGCGGCCGACGACCTGTGCGCCGCCGTCCTGTCCTCCCTGCGCCGCAAGGACCAGCGGGAGAAGGGCAGGCGGTACGTACAGGGGCTGCTCGCCCTCCCGGGACGCAAGTCGATGCGCGGGATCGCGGGGCAGGTCGGCGGCGGGGCGGCCGAGCAGAGCATGCACCACTTCATCTCCAGCTCCACCTGGGACTGGCAGCCGATCCGGGCCAACCTCTCCCGGTTCCTGGAGGCCGCGAGCCCGCTGACGGCGTGGGTGGCGCAGCCGATGGCCATCCCGAAGGGCGGGGAGCACTCGGTGGGCGTGGCCAACCGGTTCGACCCCCACCAGGGCCAGATGTTCCGGGGGCAGCAGGCGTTCGGGACCTGGTTCGCCTCGGCCGCGCTGGCGACGCCGGTGGGCTGGGAGATGTTCCTTCCGGAGACGGAGACGGACCCGGAGCAGGACCCCGAGCGGGGGCGGGAGCCGGGGCGGCCGAAGGGATACGCGGCGGAGCCGTCGGGGGAGCACGCCGCGCGGGCCGCTTACGAGGAGGCCGCGGCGGCCGCCGTGATCTCCACGGTGCGGCGCAGCGGGAGCCCGGTGCGGCCCGTGGTGCTGGACATCCGGCAGATCGGGACGCGCTCCACGATGAACCGTTTCGCGGAGGCGGGGCTGCCCGTCATCGCCCGGATCAGCCCGTCCACCCCCCTGCTCGTCACCGATCCGGCGCTGCCCGGGCACGGGGCGGGGGCCCGCTGCGCACGGGACGTCCTGCAGGCGGTGAAGGGGCTCAGCACGCCGGTGGAGTGGACCGACCCCGATCCGGCGGCCGGGCCCGGCCGGCACCGCAGCACCCTCGCGGTCGCGGTGCGGGTGATGATGCCCGACCCCTCGCCGGCCCGCCGCCGCCACCTGCTGCTGGTCGGGGAGTGGACGGACCCGCGGCGCGCCCCGTCACAGCTGTGGGTGACGGACCTGGTGCGGCTGCCGGTGGGCCCGCTGCTGCGGCTGACGAAGCAGGGCCGGCGGGTGGCGTTCGCCGCCGAGCACAGCGGTCAGGAGGCGGGGCTGCGCGACTTCGCGGGGCGGGCGCTGCCGGGCTGGCACCGGCACGTGACGCTGGCCTCGGTGGCACACGCCGCGCGGGCGCTGACGGCGACGGAGGGCTACGGGCTCTCGTACGGGGCCGCGTAGGGGGCGGCGCCCGAGCGGTTGGCGGCGGTGCGGCGGTCGTGCAGGACGGCACGGGTCTTGCGCAGCCGCAGCGCCATCTGGATCTCCAGCGCCCGGCCGGGCTTCTGCCAGTCGGGGCCGAGCAGTTCGGCGATGCGCTCCAGGCGGCGGGAGACGGTGTTGGGGTGGACGTGCAGGGCCTCGGCGGCGTGGGTGGGGCTGGCGCCGGAGGCGAAGTACGCCTCCAGGGTGCGGGTCAGCTCCGCCGGGCGGCCGGAGTCGTACTCCAGGACGGGGCCGATGGTGCCGGTGATGTACGCCTCCACGTCGTGGTCGGCGGACAGCAGCAGGCCGAGGAAGCCCAGTTCCCGCAGGGAGGCGGTGCCGCCGACCCCGTCGAGGGCGGTCAGCGCGTCGAGGCAGCGCACCGCCTCGGCGTAGGTACGGGCCACGTCGCCGGGGGCCGCGGTGGGACCGGCGGCGCCGGTGGACACCGCGTGGCCGAGCAGCGGCGACAGCTCGCCGGAGGCGCGGTGGGCCGCGGCCGAGGCGTCGGTGCCGGGCAGCACGAGGACGATGCAGCCCCGGCGGACGCCCTTGAGGCCGCCCATCCGGTAGGCGTACGAGGAGGCCCAGGCGACGGCCTTGCCCAGTTCGCCGCCCTCGGGGCGGGCGACGACCACCACGTGCGGGCGGTCGAGGTCGATGCCGAGCCGGCGGGTGCGTTCCAGCAGGTGCGGGTCGACGGAGTGCGGCCGGTCGAGGAGGTCGGCGAGGAGTTCGTCGTGGACGGGGCCCTCGGCGGCGGCGGTGCCCCGCTGGATGAGCATCAGGGAGGCCACGGACTGGGCGGCCAGCTGGAGCAGCCGTACGTCCTCGTCGGCGAGCGGGGCGGAGGGGCTGAGCAGGAGCACCCCGAGGTCCTCGGCTCCGGCGAGGACGGGGGCCAGCCACAGGCCGCCGGGCAGCCGGACGGGGCGCCGGAGGGTCAGCGCGTGGAGGGCCCCCTTGGTGACGGCCTCCTCGTCCAGGTCCGGCAGTTCCCCGGTGGCGGTCAGCGGCCGTCCGCCCGGGTCCCGTACCTGGAGGACGCCGTCCAGCGCGTCGGCGGTGGCCCGGGCGAGGGTGGGCAGGCCGGCGCCGTCCAGGACGAGTCCGGCGAGGCGGGCGTGGCACTCCCACAGGTGGCGGACGCGGGTGAGGGCGGTGTGGGTGCGGGAGCCGAAGGCCTCCAGCTCGGTGACCTGGTCGCGGGTCTGCTCCAGCAGGCGGGCCTTCTCGATGGCGACGGCGGCCAGGTCGGCGAGGGAGAGCATGATGCCGATCTCGTCCGGGCTGAACTGCCGTACGGCGCGGTCGGAGCCGTAGAGGGCGCCGAGGGTGGAGTCCCCGCGGCGCAGCGGGACGGCGATGATCGCGTGGAGGCCTTCGGCCTCGACGACGGCGTCGATGCCGGGGGCGTGCGCGATGGCGGGGTCGGCGAGGTAGTCCGCGGTCCACACCGGGGAGCGGCGGGCCTGGGCGATGCTGCCGAGGCCCCGGCCGGTGCCGAGTTCGAGTCCGACGTTGAAGGCGGTGGTCTCGCCCTCGGAGGTGCGTACGTACGCCGTGCCGTCGGGGCGGCTCAGGGACAGCCAGGCCATGTCGAAGCCGAGGAGGCGCCGGGCGCGTCGGGTGATCAGGCGGAGCAGGCCGTCGATGTCATAGGGGGAGGTCAGGTCGTGCGCGGTGTCGACGAGCGCGGTGAGGGCGGCTTCGCGCTGCCGGCTGCGGCTGGCGCGGGCCTGGACCGAGCGGGCCAGTTCCAGGGCGCGGATGAGCCCGTCGAGGGTGGCGTCGTCGGCGCCGGCCGCGCGGGCGTCGGTGAGGAGCGCCTCGTACCGGCCCGGCGGGGCGTCCTCCGCGAGCAGTTCCAGTACGGCCAGTGCGCCCGCCTCGTCCCCGCGCATCCTGCCGACCCCCTCCGACCAGCTGTTTTCCCCGCTTCCCGTCCCGAACCTAGGTTCCGGGCGGCGAAGGGTCAAGCAGGGGTCAAAGGCTGGCCGGGCGGTGGGCTCCTGCCTGGCGGTACGCGGGCTCCGGCCGGGGAGTCGCCTCCGGCCGGGCCGTGGGCTCCGCGCCCCGTCAGCGGCGTACCGCGCCCGCCAGGGTGAGGCCGGGGCCGGGGAGGGCGGCGCGCAGGGCGGCCACGCGGGTCTCGGCCCGGCGCAGGGCGGCGAGGTAGGTGCCGTCGTGGTGGCGGCCCTCGGCACCGCGCAGGCCCGCGAGTTCCAGGAGCAGTTCGCGGTGGTGACCGAGGGCGAGCTCGGCTTCGACCCACTGGCCGAGTACGGACAGCCGGTCGGCGTCGAGGGAGGCGGTGCGGCCGCGCAGCCAGGTCCCGGCGTCGATGCCGTCGAGTGCGGGGCCGGTCCACAGGTCGAGGGCGCGGCGCAGCCGGGAGGCGGCCTGGGCGAAGTCCCCCCGGCCCATGGCCCGGTAGCCGGCGCCGGCCTCGCGTTCGAACTCGCGGACGTCGCAGCGGCCGCCGCCGGTGTCGAGGAGGTATCCGCCGGGACGCGCGGCCAGGACGCTCTCGGGGGTACGCACCGAGCCGGCCCCCAGGGCCTCCGCGAACCGCTCGCGCAGCCGGCGTACGGCGGTGTGCAGGACGGCGCGCGAGTGTTCGGGCGAGGTGTGGCGGGTCAGCTCGTCGGCGAGCACGCAGACCGGGACGACCCGGTCGGGGCAGGCCGCGAGGGCCGCCAGGACGTGCCGGGACTCCGGTGTGGGGGCGGTGATGGGCACACCGTTCTCGGTGACCCGTGGTGCGCCGAGTACCTCAATGTCCACAGTGTTCTCCCTGGGCAGGCGAGCAAAAAAATAATACCCGGGGGGATCTTTTTGGGAAGGGGCGGGGCTGGTGGGGCAGTTCAGGCGGCGGGGTCGTCCTGGTCCCCGAACTCCCCGGCCGGGGCGACCCCTCCGGCGCAGCCGACCCGGCAGGTGTGCGCGCCCAGCGGCCCGTGGAGGGCCCGGGCTCCGCGCCCCGGGGCGGTGTCCAGGCGGATCGCCACGGCCGGGACCACCACGTTCGGCATCACGTGCGTGTAGAGCTCGGCGACCTGCGCGTCCAGGTCGAGGCCGAGGGTGTGGGACATGGTGTTCAGCCCCGCGTACGCGCCGACGATCAGCCGGGCGGGCACGACCGGTTCCACGCCGGGCAGCAGCTCCCCGCGGTCGCGGGCCTCGGAGAGCAGGCCGGTGCACAGCTCTATCCAGGTCTCGTAGGGCGTCGCCCGGTCGAGGTCGCGGCCCGTCTGGTCCAGCGTGAGCCGGGCGCTCGCCCGGATCAGCACCTCGTGCCGCATCCGGTGCGAGAAGACCATGCCGATGTCGATGAACTCCTGCGCCTTGTACGGCTGGGGCAGGGCCTGCGGCTGGCCCTGGTTCTGCGCGTCGATGACGGCCTGGGCCAGGCCTTCCTTCGACTCGAAGTGGAAGTAGAGGGCACCCTTGGTGACCTTGGCGATGTTGACGATGTCCGAGAGCTTGGCCGCGTCGTAGCCGTGCTCCTCGAACACCACGGCCGCCGCCTGCAGGATGGCGTGGCGGGTGCGCACCGCCCGGTCCTGCTTCACCTGGGGTCTCTCGGTCTTCATCGGTGGCGTCGCCTCTCCTGGCCCGCCGGCTTCACATTCCCACGGGTACGTTTTCCGGTATTCCACACCATCGCGCGGGTGGACGTCCACCGGCCCTGTCACCTCGCGCACACGAAAGAGGGGTCCGCCCGTCCGTTTCCGGACGGGCGGACCCCTCTGCGGGTCCCGGGCGCGGTGGGCGCCGGGGACTACTTCAGCTTGGTGCCCGTGGAGCGCAGGTCGCCGCAGGCCTGGACGACGCGCTTGGCCATGCTCGCCTCGGCCAGCTTGCCCCAGGTGCGCGGGTCGTAGGTGGACTTCTTGCCGACCTCGCCGTCGACCTTCAGGACACCGTCGTAGTTGCGGAACATGTGGTCCGCGACCGGGCGGGTGAAGGCGTACTGGGTGTCGGTGTCCAGGTTCATCTTCACGACGCCGTTCTCCAGCGCGGTGGCGATCTCCTGCTCGGTGGAGCCGGAGCCGCCGTGGAAGACGAAGTCGAACGGGCTGCTCTTGCCGTACTTCTCGCCGACGCCCTGCTGGAGGTCCTTGAGCAGCTCGGGGCGGAGCACGACGTTGCCCGGCTTGTAGACGCCGTGGACGTTGCCGAAGGAGGCGGCCAGCAGGTAACGGCCCTTCTCGCCCAGGCCCAGGGCCTCGGCGGTGCGGATGGCGTCCTCGACGGTGGTGTACAGCTCGTCGTTGATCTCGTGGCTGACGCCGTCCTCCTCGCCGCCGGTCGGGGTGATCTCGACCTCGAGGATGATCTTCGCGGCGGCGGCCTTGGCGAGCAGCTCCTGGCCGATGGCCAGGTTGTCGGCCAGGGTCTCGGCGGAGCCGTCCCACATGTGCGACTGGAAGAGCGGGTTCAGGCCCTTGGCCACGCGCTCGGCGGAGATGTCGAGCAGCGGGCGGACGTAGCCGTCCAGCTTGTCCTTGGGGCAGTGGTCGGTGTGCAGGGCGACCGTGATGTCGTACTTGGCGGCCACGACGTGCGCGAACTCGGCCAGGGCGACCGCGCCGGTGACCATGTCCTTGTTGTACTGGCCACCCAGGAACTCGGCACCGCCGGTGGAGATCTGGATGATGCCGTCGCTCTCGGCCTCCGCGAAGCCGCGCAGCGCAGCGTGCAGGGTCTGGGTCGAGGTCACGTTGATCGCCGGGTAGGCGAACTTGCCTGCCTTCGCCCGGTCGAGCATCTCGTTGTAGACCTCGGGGGTTGCGATGGGCATCTGTCCGCTCCTTGGATGTGCGGGGAGTGTGCTTATTGCGGGCCCTGACCTGGGGGCGACGTCAGACGTCGCGCCTATCTTTCCAGACTCGGCGCGACACTCCACCCCGCGTGACGGCCCTCGCACGGCGAGAAGGGCGGGGTGTTTCACGTGAAACACCCCGCCCTTCCGAAAAGGTGCAGGTCAGGAGTGGAGCGAGAGCTTCCGGGGACCTTCGTCACCCGTTGCGGCGGGCCCGCTCCGAGACCCCCTCACCACCCCTTCGCGACCACACTCCGAGACGGCCCGGGCCGCGCAGGGGCCGCCGGGGAGGGTCAGGCCAGGCCCAGGTCGCCGAGCTGGTAGCCGGTGAGGTAGGGCAGGCCCGCTCCGGCGATGGCCTCGGCCGCGCCGCGGTCCACGATGGTGGCGACGGCGACGACCTCACCGCCGGCCTCGCGGACCGCCTCGACGGCGGTCAGCGGGGAGCCGCCGGTGGTGGAGGTGTCCTCGACGACCAGGCAGCGCTTGCCCTTGACGTCGGTGCCCTCGATGCGGCGCTGCATGCCGTGCGCCTTCTGCGCCTTGCGGACGACGAAGGCGTCCAGGCGCTGCCCGCGCGCGGCGGAGGCGTGCAGCATCGAGGTGGCGACCGGGTCGGCGCCCAGGGTCAGGCCGCCGACGCAGTCGAATTCGAGGTCGGCGGTCAGGTCGAGCATGACCTGACCGACCAGCGGGGCGGCCTCGCCGTCGAGGGTGATGCGGCGGAGGTCGATGTAGTAGTCGGCCTCCTTGCCGGAGGAGAGGGTCACCTTGCCGTGCACGACGGCCTTGTCCTTGATCTGCTGCAGAAGCGCATCGCGTACGTCAGTCATGCCGTCGAGCTTAAGGGGGCTCTAGCCGAGGCGGCGCCAGGTCCAGGTCGTGGAGACCTCCAGCGGGTCCACCGGGGTGACCAGGCGCGGGAGGGTGTTCAGTCCGTTCGGCGGACCGGACTGCGGCTCGACGCAGACGGCCTCGGGCTGCTCGTCGTACACGACCACCCATTCGGCCGGGCTGGTGACCTTCAGCTCCAGCTCCCCCGGCCAGGTGAGGGTGACGTCGACCCCGTAGGGCATCCCGAAGCAGTCGTCCCAGGGGCCGGGGGCGGGGTCGATCCGGCGGCCGGTCGGCAGGTGGTCCGCACCGCGCTCCTCCTGCCAGGCCGGCTCGAAGGCGATCTGCGCCTCGGCGCCCCCGTCCGTCAGGGTGCGGTTGAACCAGGGGTGCCAGCCCGCCTGCGCCGGGAATGAGTCCTGGTACGTCTCCACACCCATGCTGATCTTGAGGGAGTCCCCGCCCAGCTCGAAGGTCTGCGTCACCCGGCCGGCGTAGGGCCAGGGGTCGGCGAGGTCGAAGTAGAAGGCCGCCCCGGTGCCGGTCACGGAGGCGGTCCGCCAGGGCAGGTCGCGGCCCAGGCCGTGGATGGCGTGCGGGGGGTGGTTGAGGGGCATCCGGTGGACGGTGCCGCCGTCGCGGAACTCCCCGTTCGCGGTGCGGCCGCACCAGGGGACCATCGGGAAGGCCCCGTAGCGCGGGCCCTGGCGCAGCAGCTCGATGCCGTCGACGCGCAGGCCGGCGATGCGGCAGCCGTTCTCCTGGTCGATGGTGATGTCGGCGCCGCCGGAGCTCAGTTGCGTACTCATACGGCCGACCCTACGGCGATCGGGGTCGGCTGCCGCTCAACGGCGGCTCGGCGACGGTTCAGTGGTGACTCGGCAGTGCCCCGGCTGCCGTTCAGCGGCGTCGGCGCAGGGCCCGTCCCACGACCACCGCCGAGGCCAGGGCCAGGGCCGCGGCCGGGGCGATCCAGCGCAGGGCGGGGGAGCTCCCGCCGGAGGAGGGGGCCGGGACGGGGGCGTAACGGCCGCGCGGGGGTGCGTGGTCGACCTCCTCCGCGCTGCGGCCGATCATCGTGCGGCGGGCGTGGGCGGCCTCGGCCGGCGGGTGAGGGGGTGCGGTGGGGTCGTCGGCGGCGTCCCCGGGCCCGGCGGTCTGCGGGAGTTCGCCCAGCTCGGGCAGCCCGGCGAAGTCGGGCAGGTCGGGGAAGCCCTCGTCCAGGAAGGGGTCGAGGGACGGCGGCGGCACCTCGGCGTCGAACACGGAGGACGCACCGGTCCCGGGCTCCCCCTGCACCCCGGGCTCCCGGGGGCCGGCCTCCTCGGCCAGGTTGGCGCAGAGCCGGTCGAGCAGCCGCCGGACGGCGGTGGTCAGGGCTTCCGGGTCGAAGGCGGCGGTGCGTCCGTCGGCGCCGGCCTCCCCGGTGAACTCCAGCCGGGTCCCACCGTCGTGGGGGATCAGCCGCAGCACGGCGGACAGCTTGACGGTGCCGTGGCCGCGTACCTCGGCGCCCTCGCAGTCCGCGGTGAAGTGCTCCGGGTCCCGCTCGGCGAGCGCCAGCGTCCCCCGGTAGGTGACGGTGCTGGAGCCGACGCGCAGCCTGAGCCGCCCGGTCACGGCCCCGGCGGCCGCGTCGGCGTCGGCGTCCTGCTGGAGTCCGGGCACGCAGCGGGCCACCCGGGCGGGGTCGCGCAGCACGGCGCGCAGATCGTCTGCCGGTACCGGTACGAACACCTGATGCTCCATGCGGTCGAGCCTACCGACGAGAGCCGCCCCTGCACACGGACGCGACGGGGCCCGTGGTCCTAGGAGTAGCGCGGGTGCGGGAGCGTGGAGGGCGGCAGGCCGGACAGCCGGAGGCGGGCCGCGTCGCGGGCGGCGTCCTGGAGGCCGCGGGTGGACACCGCGCGCAGGGCGGGCGTGTCGCGGTCCACCCGCAGCTCGGGGACCCGGTCCCGGGCGGCGAGGACGAAGCCCCAGTCCTGCGGCGGGGCGTCGGCGGCGCCGAGGGTGCGGTCGGGCCCCGCGGCGAAGCCGGAGAGGCGGCCGCCCGCGCTGTAGGGGGTGGTGCGCAGGCCGGCGGCGCGCAGGGTGGACTCGACGGTCCAGTAGGTACGGGGTCTCGTGCTCAGCGGTCCCGCGTGGACGGCGATGCGGCCGCCCGGGTTCAGGGCCCGCGCGGCCAGCCCGTAGAACTCCTGCGAGTACAGCTTGGTGCTCGGGGTGATGCCGGGGTCGGGGAGGTCGGAGACGATCACGTCGAACCGGGCGCGGGCGGCGGGTCCGCGCAGCCAGCGGAAGGCGTCCTGGGAGACCACGTCCAGGCGCGGGTCCTCGTAGGCCCGGCCGTTGAGGGCGCAGAGCATCGGGTCGGTGCGGGCGAGCTGGACCACCCCCGGGTCGAGCTCGACGACGGTGACGGACACGACGTCCGGGTAGCGCAGGACCTCACGGGCGGCGAGCCCGTCGCCGCCGCCGAGGACCAGGACCCGGGCGTGCGGACCCGTCATCGCGGGGTGCACCAGGGCCTCGTGGTAGCGGTACTCGTCGTAGCCGCTGACCCGCAGCCGCCCGTCGAGGTAGAGGTCGAGGGAGCGTGGGGAGCCGGTGGAGGGGCCGGTCAGCACCAGCTCCTGCACCCCGGTCTGCACCGCGACGCGCACCTCCTCGCCGTAGACGGCGGTACGCGCGACGCGCTCGAAGTCGTCGGCGAGCAGGGTCGCGCAGGCCAGACCGGCCAGCACCGCGGCGTTGACGGCGAGGATCAGCCAGCGGCAGCGCCGGCTGAGGTCGCGGCGGAACAGCCACAGGACCAGGCCGCCGCCGACCACGGCGTTGACGGTGCCGGTGAGCATCGCCCCGGTGAGCTGGCCGAGGACGGGCAGCAGCAGGAAGGGGAAGGCGAGTCCGCCGACCAGGGCCCCCACGTAGTCGGCGGCGAACAGGTCGGCGACGGCCCCGCCGGCGTCCTGTCTGCGGATGCGCTGGATGAGGACCATCAGCAGCGGGATCTCGGCGCCGATGAGCACCCCGATGGCGAAGGAGAACGCGACGAGCGCGGGCCGGGACTCGCCCAGCCAGGCGAAGCTCGCGTAGAGGGCCATGGCGGAGAACCCGCCCAGCAGGGCGAGCCCGGCCTCGATGGCGGCGAAGCCGACGGCGGGGTGGGTGCGGAGCCGTTTGGCGAGGAGGGAACCGACGCCCATCGCGAAGACCATGACGGACAGCACGACGGACGCCTGGGTGACGGAGTCCCCGATGAGGTACGAGCCGAGGGCGAGCAGCTCCAGCTCGTACACGAGTCCGCAGGCGGCACAGACGAACACCGTGGCCAGGACGAGGAGTCGGCCGGTCCGGGGCTGTACGGGCAGGGCGGCCGGAACGGTCTGCACGCCCCGCGGCTCCGCCGCCGGGAGCACCCCGCGGGGGGCGGAACGGTCGATCATGCAGCGAACCGTACGTCACCACCCACGGACACCCTGTCACCCACATGGGTGCAAGTGCCCCATTGATCCCGCCAGTTGGCCTAATGCGTACACAACCCGGCCGTACGGAACGGCGGCTAGACCGGCGCCCCCATCCGCACGCCCACCCGGGTCCGGGTGGCCACCAGCTGACCCTCCTGCGGGTACGCGTGCCAGGTCCGCCAGCGCACCTGCCCCTCGTGGTGCTGGGCCAGCATGGCGGTGAAGGCGTGCGGGTCGCCCGGGAAGGTGCCCGCCAGTCCGTTCGGGTGATCCGCGACCAGGGCCAGCAGCTCCTGCGCCCGTCCCGCGAACGAACCGCGCGAAAGGGTCTCGACGCGCGCGGCGAACTCGTACTCCCAGTCACCCACCCGCTTGGCCACGCCCAGCGGCAGCGGCGTCCGGCTGCCGGGCATACAGGCGACCGTCTCCGAACAGAGCACCTCGCCCTCCTCCAGGAGCACCTGATGGGAGGCCCCGAGCAGGCGCAACTCCACCTTCGCGTCCTGGAGCTGGAGGTTCAGTACGGCCAGGGCGGGCAGCCGGTCCCGTCCCAGGGCCCAGGCGAGATCGGCGGCACGCGTGTCGGTGTAGGTGGTCTGGAGGGTCGTGAGCATGAGTCGGCTCCGCAAACGCGCGAGGGAGAGGGGCCGGGGCCCGCCGGCGGCAACAGAACGGGTGGGGGAATACCGGCACGGGTCCACTGGGGGTCCCCCCAGCGGTAGCTGGGGGAGAAGTCCAGGGAGGTCCTCCGAGGACTGGTCTACTCAACCGAGGGAATCATGAAAGGCACGGCACTCACAGCGTTTTTACCCAACTTGAAGGGGTTTACATCCCCTCGGGGGCTACCCGGTTCACGTGTTCAACACCAGGCCGTCCGTACGCCTTCGTACGCACCCGAACAAGAAGACGCCCGAAGGAAGTTGTCCCCGCCGGGCGCCCTGTCCACGCGGCCCCCGCCGCCCCGCTCCAGTGTCAGCTCCCCCCGCACCCGCCGCCACCGCAGGAGGAACCGCAGGACGATCCGCAGGAGGACGACGAACCGCAGGAGGAGGAAGACCCCCCGCCGCCCGCCCACCAGCTGCCGCCGGAGCTCCCGCCGCTGCCGGATCCGCCCCCGCCGGACAGCTTCCTCGCGACCCAGACGACCACTGCGGCGATCGCCCCTGCGACCAGTACGACGACGACCATGGCCACCGCCCCCTTCCTGACACCCCCGGTCCCCCGGGGGACGGGATCCCCGTGTCCCGTGTGCAGGGGGATGCCCGCGGGCCGAACCCGCCAAAGCGCACTTGAGCAAGTCCAGAGGTTCCCCGCAGGATGGCGCCCATGAGCGCACTCGTGAGCAGCGACCGCCCCTTCCTCAACCGCCGCCTGGCGGCCTTCGGCACCACGATCTTCGCGGAGATGTCGGCCCTGGCCGCCCGCACCGGGTCGATCAACCTGGGCCAGGGTTTCCCCGACACCGACGGCCCCGCCGAGATCGCCGAGGCGGCCGTCCGGGCGATCCGCGACGGCCGGGGCAACCAGTACCCGCCCGGCCCGGGCGTCCCCGAGCTCCGCGAGGCGATCGCCGCCCACCAGCAGCGCTTCTACGGCCTCGGCTACGACCCCGACACGGAGGTCCTGGTCACGGCGGGCGCCACCGAGGCCATCGCCGCCGCCCTCCTCGCCCTCCTCGAACCGGGCGACGAGGTCATCGCCCTGGAGCCGTTCTACGACTCCTACGCCGCCTGCATCGCCATGGCCGGCGCCGTCCGCGTCCCGCTCACCCTGCGCGCCCCCGGCTTCCGCCCCGACCTCGACGCCCTGCGCGACGCCGTCACCCCGCGCACCCGCCTGCTCCTGCTCAACACCCCCCACAACCCGACCGGCACCGTCCTCACCCCCGGGGAACTCGCCGCCATCGCCGAGCTGGCCGTCGAGCGCGACCTGCTCGTCGTCACCGACGAGGTCTACGAGCACCTGGTCTTCGAAGGCGGCCACACCCCGCTGGCCTCCCTGCCCGGGATGCGCGAACGCACCGTCACCATCTCCTCCGCCGGCAAGACCTTCTCCTTCACCGGCTGGAAGGTCGGCTGGATCACCGCCCCGCCCGCGCTGGTCTCGGCCGTCCGCTCGGCGAAGCAGTTCCTCACCTACGTCTCCTCCGGCCCCTTCCAGTACGCCGTCGCCGAGGCCCTCGCCCTCCCCGACACCTACTACGACGCCTTCCGCGCCGACCTCGCCGCCAAGCGCGACCTGCTCAGCGACGGCCTCACCGCCGCCGGCCTGCGGGTCTTCCGCCCGCAGGGCACGTACTTCATCACCACCGACATCTCCCCCCTCGGGGAGAAGGACGGCCTGGCCTTCTGCCGCGCCCTGCCCGAGCGCTGCGGGGTCGTCGCCATCCCCAACCAGGTCTTCTACGACGACCAGGAGGCCGGCTCCACCCAGGTCCGCTGGGCCTTCTGCAAGAAGACGGAGGTCCTGAGCGAAGCCGTGGACCGGCTGAGGGCGCTCTAGGCCCCGCCGTGGGCGTATCGACGCAGCGGACCCCGCCCGCCCCCGCGCGGACCGTCCGAAGCCCCGGTCCGGCCGCGCCGGCCGGGGCGGCGCTCGCCGTGTTCGCCGGCGTGCGCGGGGCCGGGGTGCTGGTGGTCGCCCTCGGGGCCTGGTGGGCCGGGCGCGACCCGGTCAAGGTGCTCGGCGGCTCCTGGGACTCCTACTGGTACCTCTCCATCGCCGCCAACGGCTACGGCCGCACCCAGATGTGGCCCGCCTCCGACTCCATCCAGAGCGACGCCGCCTTCTTCCCGCTGTACCCCGTCTTGGTGCACCTCTTCGGCGGCGGCCCCGTCGCCGGGCTCGCGGTGGCCTGGGCGGCCGCCGCGGTGGCCGCCGCGGGCGTGTACCGGGTCGGGGAGCGGCTGCTCGGGGCGCGGGCCGGGGTGCTGCTCGTCGCGCTGTGGGCCTCGCTGCCGCACGCCGTGGTGCTGAACCTCGGCTACACCGAGCCGCTGCTGTGCGCACTGGCCGCCTGGGCGCTGTACGCGCTGCTGCGCGGGCGCTGGATGTGGGCGGCCTCCCTGGCGGTGCTCGCGGGGCTGACCAGGCCGACCGGGATCGCCGTGGCCGCCGCCGTGAGCCTGCCGGCCCTGCGGGAGCTGCTGCGGGGCAACCGGACGCCCGAGGTGTGGGCGGCCGGGCTGCTGGCGCCCGCGGGCTGGGTCGCGTACGTACTGGCCGTCGGGGCGCGCCGGCACGAGCTGCTCGGCTACTTCACCGTGCAGCGGCAGTGGGGCTCGCGCTTCGACTTCGGCGCGGGCACGGTCGCCGCCGTGGGCGAGGTCCTGACCGGCGGGCGCGTGACGCTCCCGGTGGCCGTCACGGTGGCCACCCTGGCCGTGGCCGGGCTGTCGGCCGTGCTCCTGCTGCTGGACCGGGCGCCGCTGCCGCTGCTGGTGTACACCGCGGTCCTGCTGGTGATCACCCTCGGCGGGGCGGGGTTCTTCGAGTCGAAGCCGCGGTTCCTGCTGCCGGCGTTCCCGCTGCTGATCCCGCTGGCCGCCGCCACGGCGAAAGCCCGGCCGCGCACGGCGGTCGCGGTGACCGCCGGCATGGCCGGGCTGTCGTTCGGCTACGGGGCGTACCTCCTGCTCCTGGCGAAGGTGCCCCTGTAGCGGGCCGGGGGGCGGGGACGGCTAGGCGTCGTCCCCGTCCTCGGAGCCGGAGTCGCCCTCGGCGGAGTCGATC
This sequence comes from Streptomyces sp. 3211.6, assembly GCF_003634815.1. NCBI lineage: Bacteria > Bacillati > Actinomycetota > Actinomycetes > Kitasatosporales > Streptomycetaceae > Streptomyces > Streptomyces sp. 3211.6. The sequence continues at coordinate 3,870,057 of NZ_RBXC01000001.1, forward strand.
TCCTTCTCCAGGCCGAGCTGCTCCACGAGCCACTTGTCGAACTCGATCGACGCGCGGACCCAGCTGACCGTGGAGGACACGAAGTGCTCCAGGCTGACGCCGGTGCCGATCAGCATCTGCGCCTCGCCGATCAGACGGACCGAGCCGTCGTCGTGCGTGTGGCTGTAGACCTTGGGCCACAGGGTGCGGCGGTTCCAGTCGTCGATCGACTCGAGCAGCTGCGGCTTGTCGTCGATCGCGTGGGGGCGGTCGTAGAAGGTGCGGACGGAGAAGACCTGCTGCTCGCCCTCACCGCGGAACATGAAGTACGTGCGGAAGTCCTCCCACGGCGCCGCGAGGTCGCCCTCGTCGTCGACGACGTACTTGAGTTCCATCTGCTCCAGGAGCTGCTTGACCAGGTCCTGGTCGGGGACGACGGGGCCCGCCGGTCCTGTCGCCTGCGGTTCGGGCTGACCCCCGAAGTTCGGAATCGAGGCCGGGTCGATGCTCACCGTGTACTTCCCTTCGTGCGGATACAGCCATCCTCCACCATCGCGCCCACCCCCTGTCCACCCCCGCACGCCCGATCCGCTCCGGGCGGACACGGACGCGCGGCGGTCCTTACGGGCGCGGGGGCTACAGGGCCCGGCCCACCAGCAGGTCCTCGCCGGCCACGTCGACGCGGACCGTGTCGCCGTCCTTGACCTCGCCGGACAGGATCTCCTTGGCCAGCCGGTCCCCGACGGCCGTCTGGATCAGGCGGCGCAGCGGGCGGGCGCCGTACGCCGGGTCGTTGCCCTTGTCGGCCAGCCAGGCCAGGGCCTCGGGCGTGACGTCCAGGGCCAGGCGGCGGTCGGCGAGGCGCTTGGCCAGGCGGCCGATCTGCAGCTCGGCGATGTGCGCCAGCTCGTCGCGGGTGAGGGCCGCGAAGACCACGAGGTCGTCCAGGCGGTTGAGGAACTCCGGCTTGAAGCTCGCCCGGACCACCTCCAGGACCCGGGCCTTCTTGTCCTCGGCGGAGGGGAGCGGGTCCACCAGGAACTGGCTGCCGAGGTTGGAGGTCAGGATCAGGATGGTGTTGCGGAAGTCGACCGTGCGGCCCTGGCCGTCGGTGAGGCGGCCGTCGTCGAGGACCTGGAGCAGGATGTCGAAGACCTCGGGGTGGGCCTTCTCCACCTCGTCCAGCAGCACCACGCTGTACGGGCGGCGCCGGACGGCCTCGGTGAGCTGGCCGCCCTCCTCGTAGCCCACGTACCCGGGCGGGGCGCCGACGAGCCGGGCCACGCTGTGCTTCTCGGAGTACTCGGACATGTCGATGCGGACCATGGCCCGCTCGTCGTCGAAGAGGAAGTCCGCGAGGGCCTTGGCCAGCTCGGTCTTGCCCACGCCGGTGGGGCCCAGGAAGAGGAACGAGCCGGTCGGCCGGTCCGGGTCGGCGATGCCGGCGCGGGTGCGGCGCACGGCGTCCGCGACGGCCCGTACGGCCTCGGTCTGGCCGATCAGGCGGCGGCCCAGCTCCTCCTCCATGCGCAGGAGCTTCTGGGTCTCGCCCTCCAGGAGGCGGCCGGCGGGGATGCCGGTCCAGGCGGCGACCACGTCCGCGATGTCGTCGGGTCCGACCTCGTCCTTGACCATGCTGTCCTTCACGGGACCGGCCTTGGCCTCCTCCTCGGTGGCCTCGGCCAGCTCGCGCTCCAGCGCCGGGATCTCCCCGTAGAGCAGCTTGGAGGCGGAGTCGAAGTCACCGTCGCGCTGGGCGCGCTCGGCCTGGCCGCGCAGGTCGTCCAGGCGCTCCTTGAGCTCGCCGACCCGGTTGAGGGACTGCTTCTCCTTCTCCCAGCGGGCGGTGAGGCCGCGCAGCTCCTCCTCCTTGTCGGCGAGGTCCTTGCGGAGCTTGTCCAGGCGCTCGATCGAGGCCGGGTCGGACTCGTTCTTCAGCGCCAGCTCCTCCATGCGCAGCCGGTCGACGGAGCGCTGGAGCTCGTCGATCTCCAGCGGGGAGGAGTCGATCTCCATGCGCAGCCGGGAGGCGGACTCGTCGACGAGGTCGATGGCCTTGTCGGGGAGGAAGCGGGAGGTGATGTAGCGGTCGGAGAGGGTGGCGGCGGCGACGAGGGCGCTGTCGTTGATGACCACCTTGTGGTGGGCCTCGTAGCGGCCCTTGAGGCCGCGCAGGATCGCGATGGTGTCCTCGACGGTGGGCTCGGCGACCAGCACCTGCTGGAAGCGGCGCTCCAGTGCCGGGTCCTTCTCGATGCGCTCGCGGTACTCGTCCAGGGTGGTGGCGCCGACCATGCGCAGCTCGCCGCGGGCCAGCATGGGCTTGAGCATGTTGCCCGCGTCCATGGCGGAGTCCCCGCCGGCTCCGGCGCCGACGACGGTGTGCAGCTCGTCGATGAAGGTGATGATCTGGCCGTCGCTGGACTTGATCTCGGCGAGGACGGTCTTGAGGCGTTCCTCGAACTCGCCCCGGTACTTGGCACCGGCGACCATGGCGCCAAGGTCGAGGGCGACGAGCCGCTTGTTCTTCAGGGACTCGGGGACGTCGCCCTTGACGATGCGCTGGGCGAGGCCCTCGACGACGGCGGTCTTGCCGACGCCGGGCTCGCCGATGAGCACCGGGTTGTTCTTCGTGCGGCGCGAGAGGACCTGGACGACGCGCCGGATCTCGTGGTCGCGGCCGATGACGGGGTCGAGCTTGCCCTCGCGGGCCGCCGCCGTGAAGTCGGTGCCGAACTTCTCCAGGGCCTTGTACTGGCCCTCGGGGTCGGGGGTGGTCACCCGCCGTCCTCCTCGTGCGTTCTCGAAGGCGGCCAGCAGCTTCTTCGCGGTCGCGCCCTGGGCGGAAAGGACCTCACCGGCCTGGCCGCCCTTGGCGGCGACGGCGATGAGGAGGTGTTCGGTGGAGAGGTAGTCGTCGCCGAGGGCCTTCGCCTGGGAGTCGGCCTCGGCGAGTACGGCGAGCAGGTCGCGGCTGGGCTGCGGGGGCGCGACGGTGGAGCCGGTGACGCTGGGCAGGGCGGCGAGCAGCCGCTCCGCGCCGGCGCGGACGGCGGCCTGGTCGGCCCCGGTCGCGGCGAGCAGATCGGTGATGTTCTCGTTGTCCTCGCCGGCGAGCAGGGCCAGCAGCAGGTGCGCGGGGGTCAGGTCGGCGTGGCCGTCCTTGACGGCCCTGCTGGTGGCCGCGTTCAGCGCGTCACGGCTCTTGTTGGTCAGCTCGGCGTCCACTCTCGGTTTCTCCTCTCCGGCGGGACTTTCACAACTCTGACAGGTTCAGCGTCTGCAAAGTTGAGTCTATTCCACTCAAGGCCGGATTCGGCCCGGACATATGCTTCGGGCCATGTCTGTTTCGAAGCCGGTCCACGACGTACTCAACCCGACGCCCGACTACCTCGCCTTCTGGCGGGAGCGGCACGTCTGCACCCTGACCACCCCGCGGCCCGACGGCACCCCGCACGTGGTCCCGGTGGGGGTGACGTACGACCCGGAGGCCGGGCTCGCGCGGGTGATCAGCAGCAAGCACAGCAAGAAGGTGCGCAACGTCCTGGAGGCACCCGGCGGAGCGGCACGGGTGGCGGTGTGCCAGATGGAGGGCCGGCGCTGGGCGACGCTGGAGGGCCGCGCGGTGGTCCGCAGCGACGAGGCGTCGGTCGCCGAGGCGGTGGCGCGCTACGCGCAGCGGTACGGGCGGACGCCCTCGCCCAACCCCGACCGGGTGGTCCTGGAGATCACGCTGGACCGGGCCATGGGGCGCGCCTGAGAAAAACGGCCGGATTCGAGCGGTCCTCAAGCGGTCCTGGACCGTTTCTCAGTGGATCCTCACCCGGATGTCCGGTTCGGACACTGGACGCGGACAGCACAACGGCGCCATCGTGGTCAGGTCCACGATGGCGCCGTTGTGTGGGGGAAGCACCTGGAGCGATCTGCAACGACGGGGGAATCGCCTCAGGCACTGCGGGGGGTGGCGGTGGTGATATCGGGTTCGAAGAGCTGGTGATCACGCTGATCGAGGTTGACGAAGACCATGCCGTACCGCACTTCACAGCGGACGGGCTGCGGTGCGCCCCGGGGGCGGCGCAGGCAGCGGTAGGCACGGACGTCCTCGTCCTCCTCGCGCACGATGACGATCGGCTGGCCGAACAGGGTGACCATCAGCGAGTCGCCGGCGTAGGGGATCGCCGTGGCGAGGTCGATGAACTGCCAGCCAGAGCGGTACGCCGAAGCCATCTCGCGCCGGAAGTCGCGGTCGTCGGGGGTCATCAGGCGACCGTCTCGGGTGTCGAGTTCCAACCGCTGTCGGGCTCGCCGTTCGTCGTGGCGACCGGGCCGGCGCCCGTCGGGGCGATGTTCCAGCCGCTGTCGCCGGACGCCATGTTGTTCCAGCCGCTGTCTTCCTTGCCTGCGGGCGCGGTGTTCCAACCGCTGTCGGCCCGAGCGCTCCCCGCATCGCCATTGACGGCGCTGACTGCCCCAAAGACCGCAACAGCGGAGAAAACAACGGCAAGCGCCGAGCGAAGCATTCTCTTGTACATGGTCGGCTTCGTCCTCACTTGATGGAATCCTCTCCCCCGCACGTCAGACCATGGCTCATTCAGGCACGTTACGGCCACAGGGACGATGCATCATGTTCTTGCATGTTCAGGACCCTGGGGGGTGGAGATTTGCCCATAAGCGACACAAACCCGACACATCCCCACCCCGTCACATCACTGTGCGACGAAGGTGCACGACTGTACGCGGCGGCGCTCAGCACCGGCCGCATCCCCCGCAGCGAAGTGGCAAACGCCCCCTGCCTGCTCGAATTCGCACTCCTGCGGCCCGACCCGGATGACGCGAACCAGCTCCGCGCAGTTCCACCGTCCGTCGCCCTCGCCCAGCGGCTGCAGCCGCTGGAGCGCGAAATCCAGGAACGGCGGCGCACCGCCGTCGATCTCACCGATGCATTCGAGCCGTTCCTCACCATCAGCGCGCAGAACCCCGCCAACACCCACGCCATCACGGTGCTGGAGGGCTTCGACCAGATCAACGCCGCCCTCGACCTGGCCACGGCCGAGTGCCACACGGAGATGCTGACGGTCCAGCCCGGCGGCGCACGGCCCTCCTACGCCCTCAGCGAGGCCCTGGAGCGCGACGCCCCGCTGATCGACCGGGGGGTGAGCATCCGCACGCTCTACCAGCACACGGCCCGGCACAGCCAGGGAACGCTCGCCTACGTGGACCGCATCTCGACGGGCAAGGTGGAGATCCGCACCCTCGAGGAGCTGATCGAACGGCTCATAGTGTTCGACCGGACCGTGGCCTTCATCCCGGCCAGCGACGACCGCCGCGTGGCGCTGGAGCTGCGCCACCCCGGGCTCGTCGACTACCTGATCAAGGTGTTCGAGCAGCTGTGGCGGCGGGCCGTGCCGCTGAGCGACGAGGTCACCTACACGCACATGCCCGACGGCATATCGGGCGTCCAGCGTTCCATCGCCCAGCTCCTCATCGAGGGGCACGTGGACGAGGCGATCGCCCGCCGGCTGGGGATGAACGTACGCACCTGCCGCGCGCACATCGCGAAGCTGGCCACCGCCCTCGGCAGCGGCAGCAGGGCCCAGCTGGGCTACCTCATCGCCCGCTCCGGCATCCTCCACGACGAGGGCGGGACGGCGCCCGCCCCGGGCTGCCAGGGGCCCGCCGAGGGCCTTGCGGGGCCCGGCTGAGGGGAAAGGGCGGGGGATATGCCGAAGGCCCCGTCCGGGCCCCTGAGGGGCCTGGACGGGGCCTTCGGCGAGTCGCACCGACCGCGCCGGCCGGTGCGGGCCCGGCGTCAGTCCATCGGGCGCTTGGGACGCCAGACGACCAGGGCGCTGCCCGGCTGCGGCGGCTGGTACGGCACCAGGTCGCGGCGGTACGAGGCGTGCACCGCGGCCTCACGGGCCTGGAGGGCCGCGGCAGCGCCGTCCACCGCGGCGGACAGCTCGGCGACGCGCTGCTGGAGCGCGGCCACCTGGTTCTCCAGCTCGATGATCCGCTTGATGCCCGCCAGGTTGATGCCCTCGTCCTGGGACAGCTGCTGCACCGTGCGGAGCAGTTCGATGTCCCGGGCCGAGTAGCGCCGGCCGCGCCCGGCCGTGCGGTCCGGGGAGACCAGGCCGAGGCGGTCGTACTGGCGGAGGGTCTGCGGGTGGAGTCCCGAGAGCTGGGCGGCCACCGAGATCACGTAGACCGGGGTCTCGTCGGTCAACTGGTACGCCCCGTCACCGAAACGGGACTGTCGTCGGCGGCCTTCCATGTCAAGCTCCCTTCGCGGACTCGAACAGCAGGGCACGCGGGTCCTCCGACCCGGTGGCGTCCCGGAACATCTCCAGGGCCTCGCGGGCCTTGTCGGACAGTTCCACCGGTACCGCGACCTCGACCGTGACGAGCAGGTCGCCGCGGGTGCCGTCCTTGCGGACCGCGCCCTTGCCGCGGGCCCGCATCGTGCGGCCGGTCGGGGTGCCCGGGGGCAGCTTCAGCGTCACCGCCGGGCCGCCCAGGGTCGGGACCTTGATGTCGGCGCCGAGTGCCGCCTCGGCGATCGTGACGGGCACGGTCACCGTGAGGTTGTCGCCCTTGCGGCCGAAGACCGGGTGCGTGCCCACGTGCACGACGACGTAGAGGTCGCCCGCCGGGCCGCCGCGCTCGCCCGGGGCTCCCTTGCCGCGCAGCCGGATCCGCTGGCCGTCGGAGACGCCCGCCGGGATCCGGACCTGCATGGTCCGGGAGGACTTGGCGCGCCCGCTGCCCTTGCAGACCTCGCAGGGGTTCTCCGCGATCAGGCCGCGGCCCTTGCAGTCCGCACAGGGGTCGGTCAGCGAGAAGCCGCCGCCGCTGCCGCGCGAGACCTGTCCGGTGCCGACGCAGGTCGGGCACACCCGGGGCGTGCCGTTCTTGTCGCCGGTGCCCGAGCAGGCCTTGCAGGGGGCCTGCGAGGACATCCGCAGTGGGACCGTCGCCCCGTCCACGGCCTCCGTGAAGGAGAGCGTGACCTCGGACTCGATGTCCTGGCCGCGGCGCGGCTGGGTGCGGGTGCCCGCACCGGCGCCGGCGCCGCGGTTGAACAGGCCGCCGAAGACGTCGCCCAGGCCACCGCCGAAGCCGCCCTGGCCGGCGCCCTGGGTGCCCCCGAAGAGGTCGCCCAGGTCGAAGTTGAACGAGCCGCCCCCGCCCGGACCGGGGCGGAAGCCCCCGTTGCCGAACAGGGCGCGGGCCTCGTCGTACTCCTTGCGCTTCTTGGCGTCGCCGAGGACGTCGTTCGCCTCGGAGATCTCCTTGAAGCGCGCCTCGGCCGAGGCGTCGCCCTTGTTGGCGTCCGGGTGGAACTCGCGGGCGAGCTTCCGGTACGCCTTCTTGATCTCGGCCTCGGTGGCGTCCTTCGGGACACCGAGGACCTTGTAGTAGTCCTTCTCGACGAAGTCCTTCGTGCTCATCCCCGGTGTCCCTCCTCCCGCCTGCCTACATGGTGTGCGTCAGCCCTTGTCGGGGGCATCCGTGTCCTTGTCGGACGGCGTGTCGCCGTCGGCGGACTCGGACTTCCCGGCGGGAGCCGCGCCCGGCTGGGGTTCGGCCACCGCCACCCGCGCGGGGCGGATCGTACGCTCGCCGATCCGGTACCCCGGCTGCAGGATCGCCACGCAGGTCGTCTCGGTGACGTCCGGCGCGTACGAGTGCATCAGGGCCTCGTGGATCGTCGGGTCGAAGGGCTCGCCCTCCTTGCCGAACTGCTGCAGCCCCATCTTGGCGGCGGCCGTCTCCAGCGACTCGGCGACGGACTTGAAACCGCCCACCACCTCGCCGTGTTCCCGGGCCCGGCCGATGTCGTCCAGGGTGGGAAGGAGCTCCGACAGCAGGTTCGCGACCGCGATCTCCTTGACGGCGACCCGGTCCCGCTCCACGCGGCGCCGGTAGTTCTGGTACTCGGCCTGGAGCCGCTGGAGGTCCGCGGTGCGCTCGCTGAGTGCGGTACGGGCCTGGTCCAGCTGCGCCAGGAGGGCCGTTTCCTGCCCAGGACCTTGAGCTGCGTCCCCGGCCGGGGCCGCCTCCTTCTCCTTGGAGGAGTCGGCGGCCTTCGGCTCGGCGTCGTCGGCGCCGGTGGGGACTTCGGGCTTCTCGTCGAAGCCCGGGGTCTCCTCCGACATCAGGCCTGGCCGCCCTTCGGCTTGTCCTCGTCGACGATCTCGGCGTCCACGACGTCGTCGTCGGCCTTGGCGTGGCCCGCGTCACCGGCACCGCCGGCGGCCTGGGCGGCCTGCGCGTCGGCGTAGATGGCCTGGCCCAGCTTCTGGCTGACCGCGGCGAGCTTCTCCGTGGCGGTGCGGATCTCGGCGGTGTCGTCGCCCTTGAGCTTCTCCTTCAGCTCGGTGACGGCCGTCTCGACCTCGGTCTTGACCTCGGCCGGGACCTTCTCCGCGTTGTCCGCGAGGAACTTCTCCGTCTGGTAGACGAGCTGCTCGCCCTGGTTGCGGGACTCGGCGGCCTCGCGGCGGCGGTGGTCTTCCTCCGCGTACTGCTCGGCCTCCTGGCGCATGCGGTCGACCTCGTCCTTGCCGAGCGAGGAGCCGCCGGTGACGGTCATCTTCTGCTCCTTGCCCGTGCCGAGGTCCTTGGCCGTGACGTGCATGATGCCGTTCGCGTCGATGTCGAAGGAGACCTCGATCTGCGGGACGCCACGCGGGGCCGGCGGCAGACCCGTCAGCTCGAACATGCCGAGCTTCTTGTTGTACGCCGCGATCTCGCGCTCGCCCTGGTAGACCTGGATCTGCACGGACGGCTGGTTGTCCTCGGCCGTCGTGAAGATCTCCGACCGCTTGGTCGGGATGGTCGTGTTGCGCTCGATGAGCTTGGTCATGATGCCGCCCTTGGTCTCGATGCCGAGGGACAGCGGGGTCACGTCGAGGAGCAGGACGTCCTTGACCTCACCCTTGAGGACACCGGCCTGGAGGGTGGCGCCGATGGCGACGACCTCGTCCGGGTTGACGCCCTTGTTGGCGTCCTGACCGCCGGTGAGCTCCTTGACGAGCTCGGCGACGGCCGGCATGCGGGTGGAGCCGCCGACCAGGACCACGTGGTCGATCTCGGACAGGCTGATGCCGGCGTCCTTGATGACGTTGTGGAACGGGGTCTTGCAGCGGTCGAGCAGGTCCGCGGTGAGCTGCTGGAACTGCGAGCGCGTGAGCTTCTCGTCCAGGTGCAGCGGGCCCTCGGCGGAGGCCGTGATGTACGGCAGGTTGATGGTCGTCTCGGTGGAGGACGACAGCTCGATCTTCGCCTTCTCGGCGGCCTCGCGCAGACGCTGGAGCGCCATCTTGTCCTTGGACAGGTCGACGCCGTGGCCGTTCTGGAACTGCTTCACGAGGTAGTCGACGACGCGCTGGTCCCAGTCGTCACCACCGAGGTGGTTGTCACCGTTGGTGGCCTTCACCTCGACGACACCGTCGCCGATCTCGAGGAGGGACACGTCGAAGGTGCCGCCGCCGAGGTCGAAGACGAGAATGGTCTGGTCGTCCTTGTCGAGACCGTAGGCCAGGGCGGCGGCCGTCGGCTCGTTGACGATGCGCAGGACGTTCAGACCGGCGATCTCGCCGGCCTCCTTCGTCGCCTGGCGCTCGGAGTCGTTGAAGTAGGCCGGGACGGTGATGACCGCGTCCGTGACCTTCTCGCCCAGGTACGCCTCGGCGTCGCGCTTCAGCTTCTGCAGGATGAAGGCGCTCATCTGCTGCGGGTTGAAGTCCTTGCCATCCAGGTTGATCTTCCAGTCAGTGCCCATGTGGCGCTTGACGGAGCGGATGGTCCGGTCCACGTTCGTGACCGCCTGGCGCTTGGCCACCTCGCCGACGAGGACCTCGCCGTTCTTGGCGAAGGCGACGACGGACGGCGTGGTCCTGGCACCCTCGGCGTTGGTGATGACGGTGGGCTCGCCGCCTTCGAGAACGCTGACGACGGAGTTAGTGGTGCCCAGGTCGATGCCGACCGCACGTGCCATTTCGATTCCTCCAGCTGACTTGAGTGGAACAGACTCAAGGATGCCGCACCGCCGCGCCTGCGTCAACAGAGGTGAGTCGAGGGGGCTCAACCTTTAGGCGGAGCTTACGCTCAGGTTCCCCGCTTACGGGGCGCTGCGCGCCCGTCGCCTCAAGCGCCGGCGGGGCTGAAATCCGCGGGACGGCGTCGCGCACGCGCGACCCGGCGCTGCAGAATCCAGCCCCGCCGGCGTTTGAGGCGCGGGGGTTCCGGGGCAGAGCCCCCGGCCGCGGCGCGGCACCCGAACGGGTCCCGGTGCGGGGCCCGGCCGCGCGGCGCGCCCGGCTCGCGGCGGGCGTCCGGCAGCGTGCCTGGCATGCCTCTGATGCCGCCCCTGCCCGCCCGGGCCGCCCGGCTCGCCCGGTACGCCCGGCCCGCCCGGGCTCCCTGGTCCGGCTGGGCCGCCCGGCCCGCCCGGCCCGCCCGGCCGTGGTCGCTCCGGAGCCGGATCCGGATGCACTGGCCGGCCAGGCCCCCGGCCAAGCGGGTGTGCGACCTGATCGGCGCGGTCCCCCTGACCCTGCTGTGCGCGGCCCTGCTCCTCCTGGCGGCAACCGCCCTGTACGGGGCCACCCGCGCGGGCGTCCTCGTACGGGAGCCCGCGCTCGGTCTGGCCGGCCGCCCCTTCCGCACCTGGCGGCTGCGCACCGAGGGGGCCGGCCGCCCCGGGGCCTGGGTACGGCGGTGCGCCCTGGACGGGCTGCCCCAGCTGCTGAACGTGCTGCGTGGCGAGATGTCGCTGGTCGGGCCGCGCCCCGAGACCCGTACGGAGCACCCCGAACGCCTGCTCGTACGCCCCGGAATGACCGGATTGTGGCAGGTCAGCGCACGTTCCGACCTCCCCTGGGAGGAGATGCCCCTGCTGGACCGGCACTATGTGGAGAGCCACTGGCTGGGGATGGACCTCGCGATCCTCGCGAAGACCCCTCGGGCCGCCTACGAACAGAGGCGTGCCTGAGCGACACAGATCACCGCTCACTCACCTACAGTGCGGCGCGGGAAATGGGTAACCTCAAGCCTTGACTCAATAAGTTACCGCTTAGTAAGTCCCGCCCGAGGAGCCCTCCCATGCAACTCGCCGCGATCATCGTGTCGCTGGTCCTGACCGTGGTCGGCGTCGCGCTGCTCGCCCGAGCCGTGGCGCAGATCTACCGGTTCGTGAAGCTCGGCCAACCCGTACCGGCGGGCAGCCGCACCGACCGGCCGAAGGAACGAACGATCACCCTGGTCAGGGAGTTCCTCGGCCACACCCGGATGAACCGCTGGGGCATCGTCGGCTTCGCCCACTGGTTCGTCGCGATCGGCTTCCTGACCCTCCCGCCGACCCTGGTGCAGGCCTTCGGCCAGCTCTTCCAGGCCGACTGGCTGCTGCCGATCGTCGGTGACTGGCTGCCGTTCGAGCTCTACACCGAGTTCATCGGCGTGATGACGGTCCTCGGCATCGCCGTCCTGATGGTCATCCGCCTGCTCAACCTTCCCTCGCGGGCCGGTCGCAAGTCGCGCTTCGCGGGCTCGAAGGCCTGGCAGGCGTACTTCGTCGAGTGGGTCATCCTCACCATCGGCATCGCGATCCTGTGCCTGCGCGGCCTGGAGGGCGCGATCCACGGGGTGGACGCGTACGAGCCGGCGTACTTCGCCTCGTACCCGCTGGTCCTGGCCTTCAAGGCGCTCTCCGCCTCCGGCATGCAGAACGCCATCTACTTCACCGCGATGGTGAAGATCAGCGTGTCGTTCATCTGGATGATCACCGTCTCGCTCAACACCAACATGGGTGTGGCCTGGCACCGCTTCCTCGGCTTCCCGAACATCTGGTTCAAGCGGAACGCCGACGGCGCGACGGCGCTCGGCGCCCTCCAGCCGATGACGAGCGGCGGCAAGGAGATCGACTTCGAGGACCCGGGCGAGGACGACGTCTTCGGCGTCTCCCAGGTCGAGCAGTTCTCCTGGAAGGGCATCCTCGACTTCTCCACCTGCACCGAGTGCGGCCGCTGCCAGTCGCAGTGCCCGGCCTGGAACACCGGCAAGCCCCTCTCCCCCAAGCTGCTGATCATGTCGCTGCGCGACCACGCGCACGCCAAGGCCCCGTACCTGCTCGCGGGCGGCGGCAAGACCATGGAGGGCGAGGAGAAGGCCACCGCCGAGCAGCTCGCCGGTGTCCCCGCCACCGCCCTCGCGGAGGCCGAGCGGCCGCTGATCGGCACCGCCGAGGAGAACGGCGTCATCGACCCCGACGTGCTGTGGTCCTGCACCACCTGCGGGGCGTGCGTGGAGCAGTGCCCCGTCGACATCGAGCACATCGACCACATCGTCGACATGCGCCGCTACCAGGTGATGATCGAGTCCGCGTTCCCGTCCGAGGCGGGCACGATGCTCAAGAACCTGGAGAAGAAGGGCAACCCCTGGGGCCTGGCCAAGAAGCAGCGGGTGGAATGGACCAAGGAGGTCGACTTCGAGGTCCCGATCATCGGCAAGGACGCCGAGGACCTCTCGGAGTTCGACTACCTGTACTGGGTCGGCTGCGCGGGCGCCCTCGAAGACCGCGCGAAGAAGACCACGAAGGCCTTCGCCGAGCTCCTGAACATCGCGGGCGTGAAGTTCGCGATCATGGGCGGCGAGGAGAAGTGCACCGGTGACTCCCCGCGCCGCCTGGGCAACGAGCCGCTGTTCCAGCAGCTGGGCCAGGAGAACGTCGCCATGCTCAACATGGCCTTCGGCGAGGACGACGAGGACCCGGCGACGAAGAAGCCGAAGTCGGCCAAGCGGATCGTCTCGACCTGCCCGCACTGCTTCAACACCATCGCCAACGAGTACCCGCAGCTGGGCGGCGAGTACGAGGTCATCCACCACACCCAGCTGCTCCAGCACCTCATCGACGAGGGCCGCCTCACCCCGGTCACCCCGGTCGAGGGCCTGATCACCTACCACGACCCCTGCTACCTGGGCCGCCACAACAAGGTCTACACCCCGCCGCGCGAGATCATGTCCGCGGTCCCGGGCCTGCGCCAGCAGGAGATGCACCGCCACAAGGAACGCGGCTTCTGCTGCGGCGCGGGCGGCGCGCGGATGTGGATGGAAGAGCGGATCGGCAAGCGCATCAACAACGAGCGCGTCGACGAGGCCCTGTCCCTCAACCCGGACATCGTCTCGACCGCCTGCCCGTTCTGCCTGGTCATGCTCACCGACTCCGTCAACGGCAAGAAGAACGACGGCCAGGCGAAGGAATCCGTCCAGGTCGTCGACGTCGCCCAGCTCCTGCTGGAGTCGGTGAAGACCCCGGAACCGACGGAGGAAGAACTGGCCGCCGCGGAGGCGGAGGCCGCCGCGGAGGCGGAGGCGAAGGCCGCGGCCGAGGCGGAGGCGAAGGCCGCCGCGGAGGCGGAGGCGAAGGCCGCGGCCGAGGCAAAGGCTGCGGCTGACGCGGAGGCGGAGGCTGAGGCAAAGGCCGCGGCTGACGCGAAGGCCAAGGCGGAGGCCGAGGCGAAGGCGGACGCGGGGGCCGAGACCGAGGCTGCGGCCGAGCCGGAGGCAAAGGCTGCGGCCGACGCAGACACCCCGGAAGAGGCCAAGGCCGAGCCGGAGGCTGCGGCCGACGCAGACGCCGACGCCAAGGCGGAGGCCGAGCCGGAGGCTAAGGCTGTGGCCGAGGCTGAGGCTGAGACGACCCCGGACGCCGACGCCGCGACCGAGGACGCCGAGAACGCTCCCGTAGCGGAGGAGAAGGCGGAAGCCCCCGAGGCGGCGGACACGAAGCCCGAGACCGAGGCCCCCGCGGCGGCGGACGCGAAGGCCGAGGCTCCGGCGGAGCCCACCGCCGAGGCGCCCACCGAGGTCAAGGACGAGCCGGCGGCCGCACAGCCGGAGGCAGAGCCCGCGACCGATGCCGACGCCAAGGCCGAGGGTCAGCCCGACGCCGAGGCCGACGCCAAGGCCGAGGGTCAGGCCGAGGCGGACACCGACGCGAAGGTGACGGCCGAGGCCGACACCAAGGCGGACGTGACGGCCGAGGACGCCGCGCCGGAATCCGCGGCGAAGGCCCACGGCGCCAAGTAGCACCGACCGCCGGTACGACCGAAGAGACGGCCGGTCCCCTTCTCGGGGGCCGGCCGTCGCCGTTCACCCAGGAGCGCGGCGGCGGTCAGCCGCGCGGGCGGTCGCGGAGGACCGCGAAGCCCAGCCCCGCCGCGCCGATCGCGGCCATCCCCCCACCCGCGGCCAGCAGCACCGGCGTGTCCGCCTCCGGCTTCGCAACCCCCTCGGCCCCCGCCTTCACCCCGCCCTTCGGGACGACCCGCCCGCGCTTCTCGGCCTCGTACCGCTCGATCAGCTTCCCGGTGGCGAAGTCGTACACCCAGCTGCCCCCTCCGCCCTTGCCGTCGATGACGACGAACTTCACCCGGTCCCCGTCCCGGACGAGCTTGTACGTCCAGCCGTCGTTCACGACGCTCGGGTTCTTCAGGTCGATGCTGCCGAGGACGTTCCCGTTCGGCATGGAGATCTCGACGCGCTTGTCCATGGGGCCGCGGTCGATCAGCTTCGCGATCCGCCCGTCCGGCATGGTGATCCGTACCGGAGCGCCCTTGCGGACCTCATCCGTCGGCTTCGGCTTGGGCTTCGGCTTCGGCTTCGGATCGCCGCCCTCGGTCCACGAGGTCACGGTGCCGTTCGGGTGCAGGACGACGTGCAGGCCGTTGTTCTGCCCGTACGCCGGCTTGCCGCCCTTGCTGACCAGGGTGTCCAGCTTGGTGCCACCCACGAGGACGTCCGCCTCGAAGTGACCGCCGCCGACCTTGTAGACCTTCGCCACCGACCCGTCGGCCAGCTTCACGGTGGTGACGTACACCCGCTTCCCGGCCGCCGGCCCAGGCGAAGTGGAGGGCTTCGGCTCCACCGTCGGATCGACCTGCGGCTTCGGATCCACCTTGGGCTTGGGAGCCACCGAAGGCTTGGGAGCCACCTCCGGCTTCGGATCCGCGGCCGGCTGCTCCACAGCCGGCCGCTCCACCCCCGGCAGCACCTGCGGCTCCGGCCCCTCCGGCGAGTCGGCGAAGGCGGACCCCACGGGCAGCGCCAGCACGGCGGCGGCGCCGGTCAGGACGACGGCGGTACGGAGGGGGGTGGAGGTGGAAACAGTGGTGCGACGCATGGCGGGGGGGCTCTTTCCTTGCTCGGAGACACGGCTCTCAGCGCTCGAGGACACTTCGAACCTACGAGCCCCACCCATACGCAATCCGTAGGCAATGTAACGAACACCACCAAAACACCACACGGCCCCGTAAACCACCCACCCGCACTCCCCCCTAGGGGCCCCTAGGGGATGTCACAGCTCAGCCGCAAAGGCCCCGTTTCCACCGGCCCGGCCCCGGCCGCTCCCGCGAGCAGGTACTTTCGATCACGTGGCTGGATTCAGGATCGGACGGGGCCGGGACGACAACCGCCCCCCGCAACAACCCCCGCACGCCCCGCGGCAGCAGCCGTACGGTCAGCAGCAGGCGCCCCAGGCGCAGGCGCAGGCACCGTACGGCCATCAGCCGTACCCGCCCGCCGGCGGCCCGCCACCCCAGCAGCACTGGCCGCAGCCGGGCGGGAGCACCGGCGGCCACGGGGAGCCGGAGTACTTCGACCCGTACGGCGGCGGCGCCCACGGCGGCCACCACGGCCAGCACCCGCACCACGCCGCCCCGCACGAGCCCTCGTACGCGGACAACCCGGGCCACACCCAGGCCTTCTCCGTCGGCGAGGACCCGTACAGCCAGGCGGCGACCTACCACGCGGGCACCGCGGCCCCCGCCCCGGCCGGGCCGCGCCTGCACTGGAAGGACCTGCTGCGCGGCATCGTGCTGCGGCCCGGGCCGACGTTCCTGCAGATGCGCGACTACGCCGTCTGGGGTCCGGCCCTCACCGTGACCTTCGTCTACGGCATGCTCGCCGTCTTCGGCTTCGACAAGGCCCGCGAGGACGCGATCAAGGCGACCCTCACCCAGCTGATCCCGATCGTCCTGAGCACCGGCGTGGCCTTCGTCCTCTGCGGCCTCATCCTGGGCGCCGTCACGCACACCCTGGCGCGCCAGCTGGGCGGCGACGGGGCGTGGCAGCCGACCGTGGGCCTGTCGATGCTGGTCATGTCCATCACGGACGCTCCGCGCCTGCTGGTGGCGGTGTTCCTCAGCGGCGACAACATGGTCGTCCAGGTCCTGGGGTGGGTGACCTGGCTGGCTGCCGGGGCGCTCTTCACCTCGATGGTCAGCAAGTCGCACGACCTGCCCTGGCAGAAGGCGCTGGGCGCGTCCGCGATCCAGCTGGTCGCCCTGCTGTCGATGATCAAGCTCGGCACGCTCTGACGGAGCGCCCCGCACACACGGAAGGGCCCGCCGCGCACCAGCGCGGCGGGCCCTTCCCCTTGCCCACCCGGCTCAGGCGTCGAGGATCTGCCCCTCGCGCTTGACCACCGGCGGCTCCGTGGACCACGGGAACTCGATCCAGTCGTCGGTCTTCTTCCACACGTACTCGCACTTCACGAGCGAGTGCGACTTCTCGTAGATCACCGCGGAGCGGACCTCGGCGACATGGCCCAGGCAGAAGTCGTGGACGAGCTTGAGCGTCTTCCCGGTGTCGGCCACGTCATCTGCGATGAGGACCTTCTTGTCGGTGAAGTCGATCGCCTCGGGCACGGGCGCCAGCATGACCGGCATCTCCAGCGTGGTGCCCACGCCGGTGTAGAACTCGACGTTCACGAGGTGGATGTTCTTGCAGTCCAGCGCGTAGGCCAGACCCCCGGCGACGAACACCCCGCCCCGGGCGATGCTGAGGATGATGTCCGGCTCGTAGCCGTCGGCGGCGACGGCCTGCGCCAGCTCGCGGATGGCGTTGCCGAACGCCTCGTAGGTCAGGGTCTCGCGTACTTCGCTCATGCCTCGTGCCTCACCTGGGTGCGGTGGAAGTTCTGGAAGGAGCGCGAGGCGGTCGGCCCGCGCTGCCCCTGGTACCGGGAGCCGTACCGCTCGCTGCCGTAAGGGAACTCCGCGGGCGAGCTGAGGCGGAACATGCACAGCTGCCCGATCTTCATGCCCGGCCAGAGCTTGATCGGCAGGGTGGCGAGGTTCGACAGCTCCAGGGTCACGTGGCCCGAGAACCCGGGGTCGATGAACCCGGCCGTCGAATGCGTCACCAGACCCAGGCGGCCCAGGCTGGACTTCCCCTCCAGTCTGGAGGCGATGTCCTCGGGCAGCGAGATGACCTCGTACGTCGAGGCGAGGACGAACTCACCCGGGTGCAGGATGAAGGCCTCGTCCCCCTCCGGCTCGACCATGCGGGTCAGGTCGGGCTGCTCGATGGCGGGGTCGATGTGCGCGTAGCGGTGATTCTCGAAGACCCGGAAGAACCGGTCGAGGCGTACGTCGATGCTGGAGGGCTGCACCATCGACTCGTCGAACGGGTCAATGCGAACCCGTCCGCTGTCGATCTCGGCCCGGATGTCTTTGTCGGAGAGAAGCACGTCCCGAGGATACGCAGAGCGCGCGGGCCGCCCCCAATCGAGAGCGGGCCCGCGCGCCCGGAAGCCGTGCGTGACGGCCCTACCGCTTGACGCCGCCCACGGGCACCGCGTGCCTCAGCCGCGCGCACCGCGGACACCGCAGCAGCCGCCCCGGTCCGATCCGGCCGGCACCGAGGTGCTGCAGCGGGAAGGAGGCGGTGCTGAAAACGTGCCCTTCGGCACAACGGACGACTGTGCGCTCCATCGAGTCCCTTTCCCCAACGAGCCGTACTGCGATGAATCGCCACATTAGGGGATGAACGAGACCCACTCCAGCCGCCGCTCCGCACCCCAAAGGTACGCCCCAACTCCCGCCCGCGTGACGCCTGGTGCCCCACACGAAAGACGGCGACCCCGCGGGCGGATTCACCGGGGGTCGATCATGGGGTACAGTGTGCAACGGTAGGGATCCAGGCAACTGGGCCCTCTGCGCGGATGTAGTTTAATGGTAGAACATGAGCTTCCCAAGCTTATAGCGCGGGTTCGATTCCCGTCATCCGCTCCATGACAAAGCCCCAGGTCACAGACCTGGGGCTTGTTTGTTGTCTAGACCTATCCCGGCCTGCGTGCCATTCGCATGCCATAACTTCCCTAACGGGGCGTCAGGTTGTTGCCGTGACCCTTGTGAGGATCACCTCGCCCGTGCGCCCACGGCCCGGACGTGGCTCCGTCACCGCGCCCAAACCGCAGCCGGACGAAGATGTGGCTCAGCCGCCATTCGAGCAAGTGGCTGAGCCCGCGAAGCCGACCGCCGAACGCTCCGGGCAGCTGGGGGCCACCTACGAGCAAGTAGTCGAGATCGGGCGCACCGCTCCGCTGGGCCGTGGGGGGAGAGTCTCGCGCCGCCGCATGGAAGAGGCAGTTCGCGCCAAGGGCCTGGGCGCCGGCAAGGACCTCCTCGAAAGGGCCAAGAAGGACCTCCCGACCTGCGGACACCCGAAGAGGCGGGGCGCCGCGGTGGTCTCCCGCCCTGCCCACATCCGAAGGCTCGTACGACGCACGATCAGCACACCCTCGTCGCCAACGACCGACGGCAGCCGGAACCGCTCACCTCGTTCCAGGCGGAGCAAGTTATCGGCCAAGACACTCCACCCCGTCGGGGAAGCGCGTCTCGGCCGGTGCCGCCCCTGGGGTGGCGTGGCGGACCGGAGCCAGGGGGCACCGGTCCGCCACGCAGCGACCGAGGGAGGACCGCAGCCGGGGATAGGTCCGCACCCCGACGCAAGCGCTCGCCGAATCGGGCGGTAGCCCGCTGGCCGCCGCCACCACTGACCCCACGGCCATGTCCCTCCAGGGGCCAAAGCCCGTGTTGCCCGAAAGAACGCCTGGTTCGTTCAGTGACTGGATGGGGCGAGGGTCCCGGCGCTGATGGCACCCCTCAGGACGTGGACGATCTCCTCGGGCTTGAAGTCGATGCCGTCGAGCCCCTCCAAGGTCAGCGGGACCTCTTCCAGCGCGTACGCGCCCCGGCCCTCGGCGCTGAACTCGGGGCCGGTGCGGTCCTCGAACGACCACGTCTTGACGCGGGCGAGGTAGAAGAGCTGCCGCTCCTCGTCCGACTCCATCGTGTGGAGGAGGCGGACGATGTCGGCCTTCCCGGCGATTTCCTCGTGGATCTCCCGGTGGAGGGCGGCTTCTCTGGACTCGTCGCTGGCTTCGACGCCACCACCAGGAAGCACCCAGTACTCGGGGATTCCTGGCTTGGTGCGGCGGATGACCAGCATCGTGTCGTCAGCGGTGACGAGGACGGCGCGAACCCGTTCGAGCATTGTGTTCTCCGACTTTCGTCAGCGGTCCAGGGCCGCGTCAAGGTGCTGTTGTACCGGCTCGAACAGGCCGTACGGGACGTACTGCGGGATCTCAGCGTGGGCAACCCACGCAAGTTCGGCCAGCTCGTCAGTGTCCGCCACGTGTGCGTCACCGCCGACCACCTCACAGGCGGTGTACGACATCAGGCGGCTGGTGGCCGGATGGATCCGCTCGCCGAGCAGCTTCACCGCCTTCACGGTGAGACCCGTCTCCTCCTGGGTCTCCCGTACGGCGGCGTCCTCGCGGGCTTCGTTGGGCTCGACCTCGCCGGCCGGGAACTGCCAGGAGAGCTGGCCCTCGCTGACCCGACGCCGCACCATGAGCACGCGGCCCTCGTGCACCACGATGGCCGCGGCGATGCCCGGTCGCTCGTCAGCGTTCTGCTGCGTCACGTCTGCTCCTCCAGGACGGCCAGGATGGGTGGGAAGATCGTATCGACGGGGATGAACCGGGTGAGTGAGTTTTCGGAACCGACATGACGTCCGCGTTCTCTACGGCGTCGGCGTTGGCGGCCTCGCCTGCCAGGTACTCGCACAGGAAGTACTCGCACAGCACCCCGGTCACCGGGTGGAGGCGACTACCCAGGTGCTGGCGTACAGCACAGTGGACGCCCGTCTCAACCAGCGTTTCCCGCACTGTGGTGGGGACGGGCCCGTGAGCGCACATCCCCGCGCGCGCGAATTCGTTTCCACAAAACGGTAGTTCCGCTGAGCTACTCGGTGCGCAGCGCCGTGACGGTTCGGGTCCGAGCGGCCCAGGTGGCGGGCATGAGCGCGCCGGGGAC
Organism: Streptomyces sp. 3211.6; assembly: GCF_003634815.1. Taxonomy (NCBI): domain Bacteria; kingdom Bacillati; phylum Actinomycetota; class Actinomycetes; order Kitasatosporales; family Streptomycetaceae; genus Streptomyces; species Streptomyces sp. 3211.6. The sequence continues at coordinate 3,890,201 of NZ_RBXC01000001.1, forward strand.
GGCGATGAGCAGGCCGCCGAGGCCGAGCAGGATGAGTTCTGACGCCGGGTAGACGTTGATGGCCGAGGCGGGGAAATCGAGGCCGGAGCTGCGGCCCATGGCGGGCACGATCACCGCATGGAGGGCCAGGCCGGCCGGCAGACCGAGGGCGCCGCCGATGAGGCCGACAACGGCGGCCGCCGCGAGGATCATGGAGATGGTCTGGCGGGGTGTCATGCCCAGTGCCTTGGCGACGCCGATGTCGCGGACCCGTTCGCGGGTTTCGAGGACGACGGTGTTGAGCACGCCCAGGCCTGCGACGGTCACAAGCATCAGTGTGAGGATGGCGGTCAGCGTGTCGAGGGCGAGGATCACGTCGCTCGACCCTTCGGCCCGGTCGGTCACGGCGGAGACGCCCAGCGGCGTCAGCGAGGTGTTGAGGGTGTCGACGTAGCCGGCCACGTTCGTGCCGGGCTTCACCTTGATGTAGTAGCTCGCAGGGTGCAGGTCAGGCTCAGCGGCGGTGAGCGTCGCTGCATCGGTGAGGACCTCGTTGGTCTGGGTGTGGGGGTCGAAGACCTCGCCGACGATCCGGACCGGGATCGCCTTGCCGTGGTCGTGCAGCGTGACGGCGTCCCCGATCCGGGTGGCGGTGGCGGTCATGAAGGTCGACGGCGCGACGGCCTCGCCGGGGCCGTGGAACCAGCGTCCCGAGACCATCTTGTAGCCGGCCCAGGTGGAGTCGCCGGTGAAGGTGGAGACGGTGGTGGATCCGGACACCCCCGCGACGGTCAGCTCCGTGTTTGCGGTGCCGTAGTAATCCTGGGTTCCGGCTTGGGCGTTGACCGCCGCGGTGATGGCGGCAGGGTCGGTCGTGGCCGGTGTCACGGCCGGAGGTCCGGGACGTCCGGGGCCGGGTGCAGGCGGAGGACTGAAGGTGTGGATGACGACGTCGGCGGTGTCGTGGTGCTTGGCGGTCTGCACCCAGCTCAGTGACGACGCCATGCCGACGGCGAAGGTGGTGGCGGCGGCGCCGAAGACGATCGCCGCGATCATCCCGGCCGCGCGCGCGGGACGGGCGAAGGGCTGGGCCAGGCCGAGGCTGACCGGCCGCGGCAGCGGGAGCCGCGCCGTCAGCCGGGCAGCGCGCCGGCCGCGGCCGGTACGCGGGGTCCGCCCGACGGCGAGCGCGTCGACGGTGCGCAGCCGTCCGGCCCGCAACGCGGCCGCCCACGCGGTGAGGGTCACCATGCCCAGAGCGCCAGCGATCACCGCGAAGTCGACCCATGGGGCGACGCCCGCGGTCGTCGTGCCGTAGACCTGCGCGGTCGTGGACAGCACCGGGACGGCCAGGGCGTTGCCCGCGACAGCACCGATCGCGGTGCCGGCCGCCGCCGGGATCAGGGCCTGGCCCATGTACGAACGCACGACCTGAGCTGGGGTGAACCCGAGAGCCTTGAGGATGCCGATCCGTCGCGTCCCCGTGCCGACCGCACCGGCGACGACGTTGCCGACGATGAGCACCGACATGAGTACGCCGAGCAGGCCGAAGGCGATGAGGAAGGGCACGAAGAGCGCGGTGTTCCGGTCGGTGCCCTGTCTGGTGTTGAGCCAGGACTGCACGCCGGCCAAGGCTCCGGCAGGAGTCGCGGACATCACCGCGGCGCGGTCGGCCTCGATCTGGGCGGCGGTGCCCGCCGCGGCGAAGCGGTAGAGCATCTGGTAGCCGCCGGCCGCGCCGGGAGCCGTGAGCGAGGCGATCTCGGACGGCGCCACCCAGGCACCGGCGGTCTGGCTGACGGACCGGGCGAAGCCCACCACGGTCAGCGTCGGAGCGCCGGGAAGCTCGGGGAACCGCAAGGTCGTGCCCACCCGCTTGATCGGGATGTCGTAGCCGGTGGACAACACGACCTGGCCGGGGCCGGACACCCACGTTCCCTGGAGCAGCGTGACGTCGTCGACGGGTCCGCCGGGATCGGCGCGGCCGACGACCGTCATCGGCGGCAGGCTCATACCGGTGGGGATTTCGAGGTCCGAGCCGCCTTGCGGGTTGATCGTCGCGGTCTGGAACGGTCCGGAGGCCGCAGTGACACCGGCGGCGTGCGCGGAGGCCGAAAGCTGCGCGGCAGTGATCCTGCTCGCGTCGAACTGCGCGGTGAGGTGCGCGCCGTGCTGCCTGGCGAAAGCCTGGTCGAAGGGTCCCGTGGAGGCCACCAGCAGCGACCCCCCGAGCACGGACGCGGTCACGGCCATCATCGTGGCCAGCCCGGTCACGAGAGTCTGGACCTTCCGGCGCCGGACGCCTGATCGCACGACCTTGCCCAGGCCGCTCATCGGGTCGCCGCGATCGGGATGTCGGCGACGATCCGGCCGTCGACAATCCTGACTGTGCGCGTCGCGCACGCCTGCGCCAGCGTCAGGTCGTGGGTGACCGTCACAATCGTCTGGCCGTCGGCGTGCAGCTCGTTGAGCAGAGCCTTGACGTCGTCACCGGAATTGGAGTCCAGCGCCCCGGTGGGCTCGTCGGCCAGCAGCAGCGCCGGACGGTTCATCAGAGCCCTGGCCACCGCCACCCGCTGGCGCTCGCCGCCGGACAGCCGCCCCGGGTAGGCCTGGGTGTGCCGGCCGATGCCGAGCGTGTCCAGCAGCTCCGCCGCACGCCGGCGCGCCTCGCCACGGTCCATCCCCGCCAGCTCGGCCGGGAGCCGGACGTTGTCGGCCACCGTCAGGTCGTCGAGCAGGTTGAAGAACTGGAAGACCATGCCGACCTTGGCCCGCCGGTATCGCGCCGACCCGGCCTCGCCCAACTCGTCCACGCGCACGCCGTCCACCGTGACGGTCCCCGCGGTCGGCCGGTCCAGGCCGGCGATCAGGTTGAGCATCGTGGACTTGCCGCTGCCGGACGGTCCGAGGATCGCCACGGACTCCCCGGCCCGCACGGTCAGCGACACGTCGTCCAGGGCCGCAGGCCCCTCGTCGTAGCGGCGGCTGACACCGCTCAGCTCGATCACGGGCGTGGTCATCATCGTCTCCCTCGCTTGCCGGACTGACCGGTTCGAAACTAGGAGTGCGCCCCGGACAGGCACCTCGCTCGGAGGAGGCATTTCCCGTACCGCGCTGGGATGAGGTCGCCTGGTGTCATCCTTGCGATGTAGCCGAGGGATGTACCAGGTAGACCGACCAGGGGGATGTACCAGGACGGGTGGTCGGCAACAATCGCCTGGTGTTGAACGTGCCGAGAGCGGACCGACTTCGAGAACTGACCCGTCGGATAACGCGTCACACCGGGCGCCTGCCGCGCCTTGCTCGGCGTAGCCGGGCATTCGACGCGGTGCTCGCGCTGCTCCTCTCCCTCATCGGCGTCCGCTACATCACGGCCATGGATGTGGCAGGGACAGTCGACTGGACCGGCACGGTACTCCTCGTGCCGCTCGCCCCGGCGCCCCTGGCACTCCGCCGCCGGTTTCCGCTGGCGGTGCTGTGGACCGTGATGGCGCTGACCCCGTTGATCAGGCACAACTCTCCGGACATCGCCTTCTGGGCAGGTGGTGTCGTCTGCGTCGTCGCCGCCTACAGCGCCGCGGCCTACTGCCCTCACCGGGTGCCGACACTCGTGAGCCTGCCGGTGGCGGCCGCCGTTCTGGTGGTGCTGTTCACGGACGCGAAGCTGCCCCACTTCCCGAACGGTGTCGTCGCGGTCCTGGTCCTGGTGCCGGTCTTCGCGGCGGCCTACGAGATCCGCATGTGGAGACGCCGGGTCGACGAAGGACGCGCAAGGATGTCCACTCTGGAACACGGGCAGGTCGAGGCGCTGAACCGCGCGATCGAGCACGAGCGCGCCCGCATCGCCCGCGAACTGCACGACGTGGTGACGCACAACGTCAGCGTGATGGTCATCCAGGCCGGCGCTGCCCGCAAGATCATGGACGCCGCCCCCGACCAGGCCCGCGAAGCGCTCCTCGCGGTCGAGACCGGCGGCCGGAGCGCGATGACCGAACTGCGCCATGTCATGGGGCTGCTCACGATGGACGACGGCCCCGACGCGGCCTGGGCGTCGGACCTCACACCGCAGCCGGGCCTGAACCGGCTGGAAGCCCTGGTCCATGGAGTACGGCAGTCCGGGATGCCGGTCGAGCTGACCGTGGCCGGGCAGCTGCGCCCCGTGCCGCCCGGCCTCGAACTTGCTGCCTACCGGGTGGTCCAGGAGGCGTTGACGAACACCGTGAAGCACGCGAGTGGTGCGACCGCGGAAGTGATCGTCGAATTCAGCGTCGACCACCTGCGCGTCGAGGTCACCGACACCGGCGGCCGCCCGAGCGCCTCCGCCTCCTCCGGGAACGGTCGCGGACTGATCGGCCTGCGCGAGCGCCTCGCCGTCTACGGCGGGACCCTCCACACCGGGCCTCGCCCTCGGGGCGGCTACCGTGTCAGAGCACTGATACCCCTGGAGGCCTCGTGACCGGGTCGCTGCGCGTGGTGGTCGCTGACGACCTGGCGCTGGTGCGCGCCGGTTTCAGGATGATCCTGACGTCCGAGGGCATGGAGGTGGTCGCCGAGGCGAGCAACGGCGCCGAGGCCGTCGACGCGGTACGTCGTACCCGGCCCGATGTGGTCCTGATGGACATCCGCATGCCGGAGATGGACGGCCTGGAGGCCACGCGGCGCATCGTCGCCGCCGACGCGGACGGTCCACGAGTGATCATCCTGACCACCTTCGACCTCGACCACTACGTCTACGCCGCCCTGTCCGCCGGGGCCAGCGGCTTCCTCCTCAAGGACGTCAGTCCGGAGCACCTCGCCGCCGCCGTCCGCATGGTGCGCATCGGCGACGCGCTGCTGGCCCCGGCCATCACCCGCCGCCTCGTCGAACGGTTCGCCCGCCGCGACCCCGCCACCGCGGCGGTCCACCGTGACCTGGCCGCGCTGACCCCGCGCGAACTTGAGGTCATGCGCCTGCTCGCCCAAGGACTGAGCAACGCCGAACTCGCCGGCCGGCTCCACCTGTCCGAGGCGACCGTCAAGACCCATGTCGCCCGCATCCTCGCCAAGCTCAGACTCCGCGACCGCGCCCAAGCAGTCGTCGTCGCCTACGAGACCGGACTGGTCAGCGCCGGCGGAAACGCGGCCGAGGCGTAGCCGCCGTGATGAAGAGCCCTGTGAGCCGTGAACGGAGCGTGCCACTACGTGCCAGTCAGGGTGCGCGGGTTCGATTCCCGTCATCCGCTCCATGACAAAGCCCCAGGTCAGCGGCCTGGGGCTTTTGTGTTGCCTAGACCTCTGCACCCCTCACGTGCCAGTCAGCGGCCACGTCGGGCGCCAACACGGGCCACGTTACTTCGGTCATGAAGGGCCACCGGGAATCACGCCGAGCTGCCGCATCTGCGAGAAGACGTCGACGACCCCCCAGATCTCGGCGATCCGGCCTTCCGTGTAGCGGAAGATGAAGATCTCGCTGTAGGTGACGGCCTTTCCGGTTGGCGGGAGGCCCCTGTACTCGCCCTGGTGGGTCCCGGTGACCGTGTTCCTGAACACGACCTTGTCCCCTTCGGCGATCACGTCCTCGACCGCGACATGAAGGTCGGGGAACGCGCGAAGGAGCACTGTCCACACTTGCTTGAGTGCCTGCACCCCCGTCACACCCACCGGCACCGGCGCGTGGAACAGCACGTCCGGTTCGACGACCTCGTCGATCGTCTTCGAGATGAGCTCCACATCGCCGGTGTTCAAGGTGTCGTGGAAGCGGCTGAACGCCGCTCTGTTGGTTGTTGCCTGGGATGTCGGCATGCGACTTCTCCTGGGTTTGAGAGGGGATGATGTCCGGGCCCGCCCGGGCCCTGTGTTCAGGCGCCGGTGCCCGTGCGGGCGCCGTACTTCCCGCCGCGGGACGCCAGCTCCTTGATCACGACCGCGGTGCGCCCGGTGACGTAGGCCCGCCGGAGGGTGTCGTCGGGGCGGGTGAACTGGCCCACCGCGTTCTTTCGTCCGAGCGTGACCGCCCGAGCGACGTAACGAAGGGCGTACGGCTCGGGCTTGCGGCCCTCGCTCAGGCGGGCCAGGGTGTTGGCCGCGTGAGCGGCCTGCGGCGTGGCGAGCGCGCAGGCGAATCGGGCTCCGGGTACTGCCGCGCAGTCGCCCACGACGAAGATCCGTTCGTCGTCGACGCTGCGCAGGTACTCGTCCACGAGCGCACGGCCTTCCGAGTCGACCTTGAGACCACTGCGTGCCGCAAGGTCGGGGACGCCCGACACGATCGCCCACAGGGTGAGGTCGGAGGCGAACGCCGCTCCCGACCGAAGGTGCACGATGCCGCCGACGACCTCGGTGACGCCGTCGTCCACGACATCGACCTTCAGCCGTACCAGTCCGGACCGGACCCTCTGGTACGCCCGGTGTGAGAAGCCCCCGGCGACCGCCGAACCGACGATCCGCACCCGCAAGTCGGGCCGCGCCTCGGCCACCTCGGCCGCTGTCTCGATACCCGTCGCGCCGCCCCCGATCACCGTGACCGTGTTGCCCGCGGGAAGTGCGGCGAGCGCCGCGCGCGCCTGTTCTGCCCCCTCCCAGGTGCCCACCGGGACCGATCCCGGCATCGGCTGCACCGTGCTGCCCACGGCGAGGAACGCGTAGTCGAAGTCGAGGCTCGTGCCGTCGTCGAGCGCGACGCTGCCGTCGCCGATCTTGTCGACGGCAGCCACCCGCGAGGTGATCCCGTCGCACAGCATCGAAGTGAGGGGAGCCGCGGCGACGGCGGTCCCCGCAACCTGCTGGTGCAGCCGTACCCGCTCCACGAAGTGGGGGCGCGGGTTGATCACCGCGATCTCGGCGGCCTTCACCTTCTTGGCGAGCCGGTTCGCCGCGAGCAGGCCCGCGTATCCGGCGCCCACCACTACAACCTTCATGTCGGCCTCCTGTCGGTGTGACTGGTCGGACATGAGATGCCGGCGGGCCGAATCCTGTGACACCCCTTCGACGTGGCGCGCGTCACAGGGCGTCTCCCGTCCCGACCCCGCCCCCGAGGCGTTCGTCACCCACCGCAACCCGCTCTTCACCATCGCCTACGAGATACTCGGCTCGGCGGCCGACGCGGAGGATGTGCTCCGGGAAACCTGGCTGCGCTGGGCGGGCGTCGATCTCGACGCGGTGCGGGAGCAACGCGCCGCTGCTCACCGTGCCGGACGTAGCCGAGGACGTAGAACTGGCCGACAGCATGTCGATGGCGATGACGCTGGTCATGGAGACGCTCGCGCCGACCGAGCGGGCGGTGTTCGTACTGCGCGAGGTGTTCGGCCTCGGGTACGACGAGATCGCGGAGGCCGTCGACAAGACCCCGGCCGCGGTCCGCCAGATCGCCCACCGGGCACGGTCACACGTCGCCGCGCGCCGACCCCGCGGTGTCGTCTCCGCGGTCGGGACACGGACCGGGCGGGGTCGCGCCCGTGCGGTGGGCTGTGTCGGGGTCGCGGCCGGCCGTCCGCACTCGTGCCCCGACTCCGGCCGGTCCGGCGTCAGTCGCCGGCCTGCCTGATGACGGGCCTCCGCCTAAGGTGAGGCCGTCAGGGACGGGAACGAAGGGGGATGTGCCGTGGGTGGCGGTGGGGCTGTGGCGGAGCGGCTCGAAGAGTTCCGGGGGGAGCTGAACGGCTACTGCTATCGCATGCTCGGCTCGTTCTCCGAGGCGGAGGACGCGGTGCAGGAGACCCTGCTCCGCGCATGGCGGAACGTCGAGCGGTTCGAGGGACGGTCGTCCCTGCGGTCGTGGGTGTACCGCATTGCCACCAACGTGTGCCTGGACGCGCTCGCCACAGGCAAACGGCGGGCTCTGCCGATGGACCTCTCAAGCCCGGCCGACGGCGCCACACCGCCGGGGGCTCCGGCGGAGGGGGCCCTGTGGATCGAGCCCTGTCCGGGCGGTGACCCGGGGGACGCGGTGGCGGCCGGCGAGTCGGTGCACCTGGCCTTCGTCGCCGCGCTCCAGCACCTGCCGCCCAAGCAGCGGGCAACGCTCATCCTCCGCGACGTTCTGGGCTTCTCCGCCCGCGAGGTCGCCGACCTGCACGGATCGACCGTCGCCTCCGTCAACAGCGCCCTGCAGCGGGCCCGCGCCACGCTGGCCGCCCGGCGTGGGGAGGCCGGCGGGGTGTCCGACGGCGTCCGCCAGGTACTGGCCGCGCGGTATGCCACGGCGTTCTCCCGCTACGACATGGACGAGCTGAACATGCTGCTCCACGTCGACGCCACCCTGTGCCTGCCGCCGTACGCGAAGTGGATGCGCGGGATCTCCGACATCCAGGCGTGGCTCACCGGTCCGGCCGTCGGCTGCCGTGGGTCCCGTCTGCTGCCCGTCGTGGCGAACGGCTCCCCCGCCTTCGGCCAGTACCGCCTCCGTCCGGACGGAACCGGCTACGAGCCCTGGGCGCTGCAGGTCGTCGAGTTCTCCGGCGACCGCATCGTCAGCATCACCGCCTTCCGCGACACCGCGTACCTCTTCCCTCTCTTCAACCTGCCGGACCGCCTGGGCGAGGACGCCGGCCTCGGTGTTCCGGCCTGCTCACTTGCCGCTGTCCTCGGCGAGGGTGTGAGCGACGAGGTCGTTGGCGCGCCGTTCGGCCGGGGTGGCGGCCAGACGGGCCGTGACCGCCGCCAGCCACAGAAGGCCGAGACCGGCGCCGGCGGTGAAAGCCAGCACGGAGGCGGCCGAGGCCATGAACCCCGCGAGGACGACCACCGGCATGACGCGGGAAGCCACGGCCCAGCCCCGCAGGCCCCGGACGGCGAGCGGACGGGCCAGGACGACGAACGCGGCGCACAGGGTGAGGTAACCGACCATGCCGCCGAACATGTGGACGGCGCCGTGCCCGCTCATCACGGTCGTCTCGGGCGCGCCGGCGGGGAAGCCCGCGCCGGCGTCGGCGGGGAAGACCGCGGCGGCCCAGAAGGAGACGGCGAAGACGCCGACCAGGGCCGGGCCCCAGGTCCCACCCGGTGTGCCGCGCAGCATGCGCCGCAGTCCCGTCGCACCGGCCATCAACAGCGCTCCCGTGAGCACGAAGTTCACCGTCTGGATCCAGCCCGATTCCCCGACTGCGAGCTGGCTGATGGCGTTCCGGGTGAAGTCGAAGCCTTCCCGCGCGAAGCCCTGAGCGAGTCCGGCACCCAGGAACAGCGGGCCCGCCACCATGCCGCCGGCCACCGCCCACCGCGCGGCCGGTCGCGGCGTGGGCTCGGCGGAGACAGCGTCGCGGGGTGCGGTGAGCGAGTGGGTCATGTCGAGGCCTTCCTTGTCTTGGTGTCGCTCGTATGACCGACGGCAAGGGGCGAGGTCATCGCTCCTGGCAATGTGCACTGGATCACGCAGGGGTCGGGAGGCTCCGTTGTCCTGGCCCCCCGCCACCGGCCACTCCCGGCCCTGCCACGCGGCAGGCGCCGAGCAGCCAACACGCTTGACACCCCAGTTAGTTAGGCTCCATATTATCTACATGGACGCACAGAAGGCCCCGGCCGAGGAGGCCCCGACGCTGGATCAGGCCAGGCGCCAGATCCGGCGCTACGGCCTCGACTCCGACCCGCAGGCCGTACTGGTCGCGGTGCGCCTGATGGCCGCGGGGGCCCGGCTCGGCCAGGCGAGCGAGGTTCATTTCTCCCGGTTCGGGCTGTCCACCGGCCGCTACCGCCTTCTCGCGGACCTGGAGGACAGCGAGGGCGAGAAGTCGCCCTCGCTCCTGGCCGCCAGCCTCGGCGTCTCCCGCGCGACGGTCAGCGGGCTCATCGACTCCCTGGAGAAGGACGGACTGGTTCTTCGGCGTCCGTCCGCGCAGGACGGGCGCGCCTCGGTGGTCGTCCTCACCGCTCGCGGCGCACGGAAGCTGCGCGACCTGGCCCCCGACCACTTCCGCCGCCTTCAGGCCATGGTGGCCGACCTGAGCGTCGAGGAGCGGACCGTCTTCCTCGACCTGCTCTCCCGGGTCACGCGGGGCATCGGCGCACTGACCGACCAGTAGCCCGCGCCGCCCAAAGCCCCACAGGTTCAAGGAACTCAAGGAGTTCAAGGAGTTCAAAGGATGCGCAGCATCGCATGCCCATGTAGTTAGGTGCCTAATTATTAGTGATCCAAGCAACAGCCAAGCGAGAGGCCATCGTGGGTAGACGAAGAAGCATCCCGACCGCCGAGGAACGCACCCCGCCGCGCTTCACCCTGTGGCGCGAAGTACTGGTGGCCTACGCCGCTCCCGCTCTGACCGCCGGCGCCGGGGGACTCGTCTCGGGGCAGCAGGACCTGGCCGTCGCCGCGCTCACCACCATCGCGGGCACCTCGGCGCTCGTCGCCGCCCTCACCGGCGCCCGGCTCCAGCATTCCGGCATCCGTCCCCGCTGGGCCGCCTCCCTGCCGAAGGCCGTACTGGCGGCAGGGGCAGGGCTGGTGGCGGCGGCCGTCGCGGCAGGGGCCGCGCACCTCGCCCTCAAGGGCCTGGCCGTATGGCCGGCGCCGTTCCTGTCCGGCACGCCGTGGCCCGGACGCCTCCCCCTGGACCTGCCGCTGTCCGCGGCACTCGCCGCCGCCATCACCACCTGGCGCTGGCGCGGGGCCACCCCCGTCCCCCGCGTCACCCACTGAACTCCTTCACCGCATCCGCCACATCGGTGGGGCCGTGCCTGATGCGCACGCGGGCCCCAAAGGAAGGACACGGAATGATCGTCGTCATGGGCGCCACCGGAGCGACCGGAAGCGCCCTCCTGCACCGCCTGACCGAACTCGGGATACCCACGCGGGCACTGAGCCGCAACCCCGGCCGGCTGCGCACCCGACTCGACAGCACCACCCTCTCGCAGACCGAAGTCCTGGCCGCCGACGCCGCTGCCCCCGCGTCCCTGCGGGCCGCGTTCACCGGCGCGACCCAGCTCTTCCTCACCATGGCCAACAGCCCCGCCCAGGTCGCCCTGGAGACCGATGTGATCGCGGCAGCCGCCGAGAGCGGCATCGGGCACATCGTCAAACTCTCCGCCCCCGGCGCCGGTCCCGACTCTCCCGTAGCCATCGCCCGCGGACACCACACCATCGAGGTGGCCCTCCGGAGCTCGGGGCCCACCTGCACCGTCCTGCGCCCTTACGCGTTCATGCAGAAACTGCTCCTCCTCGCACCCGGGGTCGCTGCGGGCGGCGTCATCCACGGCGCCATGGCGGACGCGGCCTGCAACTACATCGACTGCCGCGACATCGCCGACGTGGCGGCAGCCGCGCTGACCCGCCCCGAAATCGCCGGGCACACGTACACCCTCACCGGCGACCGGACCTACAGCCACCCCCAGCTCGCCGACCTGCTCGGCAGCCTGCTGGAACGCGACGTCCAGTACGTCGACCTGCCGGGCACGGACCTGCACCGCCACCTCACCGGCACAGCCCGCATGCCCGGCTGGCTGGCCTCCCACATCGTCGAGATCCAGCACATGGCCACCACCCACCCCGAAGAGCCCAACGACACCGTCACCCGCATACTCGGCCGGCCGCCCCGGGCCCTCGAAACCTTCCTCCACGAGCACCTCGACCTCTTCCGAGGGGGGCCCTGGACGGAGCCCGAGTTGCCTTTCGGGCTGCCGGAGGTCCATAACTGATCGTTCTAGTTGCGAGATGTACAAAGTCTTGGACTTATGGCGGGGCTGCCGAAAGCCTTGAGGTCATGGGGAACTTGACACACCGGAGACCAGCGGCGGACATCCAAGCCGCGATCGCAGCCGAACGCCGGGAGCCGGCGGCCATCCGACTCGTCCAGGGGCTCGCCCTGCTCGCCACCGGCCTCCTCGCCGGCGCGTTCGGCTACGGCGCGGCCAACCTCGTCCCCACCTTCAACGCCGTACCGCTCGACATGCGGCTGTCGTTCCACGCCGAGTTGATGAAGATGAACGGCATCACCATGCAGACGGCGATGGCCGCGTCGACGCTGAGCTCCCTCGCTCTCGCGGCCCTGACACGCGGCCGCGCCCGGCTGATCGCGGGTTCTGCAGGTCTTCTGACGCTCGGGTCCTTCCTGATAACCCGGCTCGGCAACGTGCCGATCAACGGCCGGATCAAGGAATGGGCGGTCACCTCGGCCCCGGCCGATCACGCGGAGATCCTGCGGCGCTGGGAACTCTTCAACAACCTGCGCACGCTCACCGCCCTCATCGCGTTCGCCCTGCTGATCGTCCTCGCCCTGAGGCCGATTGCGGGAGCGGTTCCGGGCGTCCGCTCTTCAACGTAGTCCCGGGTCAGGACGGCGACGGGCGCGGCTCGGGAGCCCGGTCGGGTTACCGGAGGTGCGCCCCGGCCGTTGCCGGGGTGGACTTCCGTCCTCGACACGATCCGGACCGCCGCGAAATCGGTCTAGGAAACCCCGACGGCAGGGGTGAGCGCCCGGGCGGACCGGGTGCTCACCCCTGCCGGCAGGTTCTGGTCGTAGGGGTGGATCAGTGGTCGGAGTAGCTGAAGTCGCCCACGGTCCAGGCGGTGACGTCCTCGATCGCTACGCGGTACATGCCACCCGTCTCCGGGATGCCCATGGTTCCCTGCAGGATCCGTGCCACATGGAAGTGCAGGTGCGTGGGCGGCCCCTCCTTGCGCGTGGCGGCGGTGAAGACGCCGGAGAACTCCCCCAGCCGGTCCGAATCCGCCAGCACCTCCGACACCCGCTGCCGCCACACGGCTTCGGGAGCCAGCCGGCCGGTGATCACAGCACCGCCGGTGACCACGGTCAGGGACATCTGGTTGCTCTGCCCGGACTCCACCAGGGCAGCGACGTTCACGAGCAGCTCGTCAGGCTTCGACATGGGAGCCGATTCTATGGCCCGCCGAGGCCCACACACCGATCAGGCCGCGTTCGAATCCGATTACCTCCTCGTCGAACACACGAAAATCTATGGCGGCCGAAGTAGACATTCGGTGATGGGGTGGCTATGGTTTCTCTCGTAGCCGAGAGATCGAGCAAGGCCCGGAGGGACGAACTACCGGGCATCAGTACACGCAGTAGCAGCAGTAGCAGTAGTAGGCAGTACGCAGTCCCCCGCTTGGTACGACATCGGTTCAGAGGGAAGAACGGAGGAGTTGACCGCCATCAGGATCGCCCGGGGCGAAAGACCGAACCCGGGTACCGCAGGACATCGATAGTGAGGTGGTCTCCGGTCAAGCAACCGCGATCCCCGCGCCCCCGGCCGAGTACAGGCCAGGTCCGCGGCAACAGAAGGCCGACGCGGTACTAGGGTCGGCAGATGGTGAAGCAGTTCCTTCGGGGCCCTGGTGCCGTACGGCACCAGGGCCCCTCCACGCGTTCCAGAGAGAGGTGCAGATGACAGCACGCGAATCGTTCGGCGATCGTCTCGACGACGACGACTACCCCGCCTACACGATGGGCCGGGCCGCCGCCATGCTCGGCACCACGCAGGGCTTCCTCCGTGCCATCGGCGAAGCCCGCCTCATCACCCCGCTGCGCTCCGAGGGCGGACACCGGCGCTACTCCCGCTACCAGCTGCGCATCGCGGCCCGCGCCCGGGAGCTCGTCGACCAGGGCACCCCCATCGAAGCCGCCTGCCGCATCATCATCCTCGAGGACCAGCTCGCGGAAGCCCAGCGCATCAACGCCGAATACCGCCGCACCAGCCAGGCAACCCAGGCAGCCGAACCCCCCGCCGCGGGGTGACGGCTGCGGCTGCCGGGTGCGTGAGGCGGCCTCGGTGGTGCCGTCGGGGCCGGCCCGCGCGGTGTCGCGGTGGGCCCCCGCCGGTCAGGCGTGCTCGTCCGAAGGCTGCCGGGCAGGCTGGACCGACCAGCTCGGCGGCTCGTCGTTGCCCGACTCCTCGTCGCGCTCCGCGTCGGCGGCCGTGGCCTGGACCTTGCCCGACGCGTGGTGGACCGGCGCGTAGACGGCGTAGAGCCGGAGGGGCTCGTCACCGATATTGGTGACGTTGTGCCACGTGCCTGCGGGTACGAAGACCGCCCAGCCGTCCTCGACCTCCCGGTCGTAGTCGAGCCGGTCCTTCGTGCTGCCCATCTGGACGCGGCCCCGGCCTGCGTCGAGCCGGAGGAACTGGTCGGTCTCCGGGTGCGCCTCCAAGCCGATGTCCTCACCCACCGGGATCGACATCAGGGTCAGCTGAAGGTACTTCCCGGACCAGGCGACCACGCGGTAGTCCGTGTTCTCGAGCGTCGCCTCCTCAAGGTCGAAGCTGTGCGGTTCCGGCCCGATGTCCTTGATGGTCATACTTCTCTCCCAGTCGACGAAGGCGACACGCGGTACACGCTCTCGGTCTTGTGCCCGCCCACGTCAACATTCTCAGAGCCATGGGCTCTTGCGGCCGCAAGCACGCGAGCCGCTACCGCACGGCCGGCAGGGAGCCGGCGAACAGAACGATGGCGCACAGCCCCCGGATCGCAGCGCGGGCAACCCATGGGCTTCTCTGGCGGGGTGTCACTCGTATAGTCCCTTTTTTCCGGTTTATTAGCTATTGCTGCGAAATATGCGTGAGTCATGTGGGGTGACGGTGCATCATCACCTCCGGCGGGGAGTCGCCTCCTCCTCGCCCAGGGCGAGCCCGGCGGCGCCGGAGCAGGCAGGAACGTGCAGCCCTGAGCAGTCATCGTCGCGGGCTCTCGGGATCCTCCTTCCGGAGGACCAGGCATCGAAGCAACAAGAAAGGTCCTGCTATGGCGTTGGATGTCATCCGGTCGGATCCACCCGACACAAGCCCTTATCGCAGTCTGCTCAGACAGGGAGCCTTTGCCCTGCTCCCCGCAGCGCTCCTGGCATCGGCCGTCCTGGTCCCGAACGTCGCCCACGCCGCGGAATCCACCGTGGGACTGGGGACCGCCACCAGTTACGCGGTCCTGGCCGGTTCGACGATCACCAACACGAACCCCACCGTCATCAATGGCGACCTGGGGCTTTACCCGGGCACATCGGTGACCGGCTTCCCCCCCGGCATCATCAACGGGGTCAAGCGCGTATTCCCCAACGCCGCCGCCGGTCAGGCGAAGTCCGACCTCGTCGTCGCCTACGACGACGCGGCGGGCCGGGGGCCCGGAACCGTGCTCGCTTCGGCCGAAATCGGCGGACTGACGCTGGCACCCGGCGTCTATACGGCCCCGTCGTTCATTCAGCTCACCGGGACGGTCACGCTCGACGGCCAGAACGACCCCAACTCCGTCTTCATCTTCCGGATCCCCTCGACCCTGACCACGGCTCCGGCAAGTGTCGTCAGCTTGATCAACGGAGCAAGTCCCTGCAACGTGTTCTGGCAGGTGGGCAGTTCCGCCACCATCGACACGACCACCCAGTTCAAGGGCAACATCCTGGCCCTGGAATCCATCACGCTGAACAACAGCGCCGTGATCGAAGGCCGCGCCCTGGCGCGTAATGGCGCGGTCACGATGGACAACAACACCATTACGAGGCCGGACTGCGCCGTTGGCCCACCCGGACCTCCCGGCCCCACCGGCAGCCCCGGCCCGACCGGCCCGACCGGCGCCACCGGCCCGACCGGCGCCACCGGCCCGACCGGCGCTCCCGGACCCACGGGCTCCCCCGGACCCACCGGCTCCCCCGGACCCACCGGCTCCCCCGGACCCACCGGCTCCCCCGGTGCTCCCGGACCCACGGGCTCCCCCGGACCCACCGGCTCCCCCGGCGCTCCCGGACCCACGGGCTCCCCCGGACCCACCGGCTCCCCCGGACCCACCGGCTCCCCCGGCGCTCCCGGACCCACGGGCTCCCCCGGACCCACCGGCTCCCCCGGACCCACCGGCTCCCCCGGACCCACCGGCTCCCCCGGCGCTCCCGGACCCACGGGCTCCCCCGGACCCACCGGCTCCCCCGGACCCACCGGCTCCCCCGGACCCACCGGCTCCCCCGGCGCTGCCGGACCCACGGGCTCCCCCGGACCCACGGGCTCCCCCGGACCCACCGGCTCCCCCGGACCCACCGGCAGCCCCGGTGCTCCCGGACCCACGGGCTCCCCCGGACCCACCGGCAGCCCCGGACCCACGGGCAGCCCCGGTGCCCCCGGACCCACCGGTCCTGCAGGGCCTGCAGGACCTGTCGGACCGACCGGACCCACCGGGCCCGCAGGACCCAAGGGGCCTCGCGGTGACAAGGGCGAGAAGGGCCACCACGACCACGGCCACGACCACGACGGCGGCCACGACGGCGGCCACGACGGCGGCCCCGACCAGGACCACGACCACGACCAGGGCCACGACGGCAACCACGACCACGACAAGGGCGAGGACGGTCAGGACGGCCGCGACGAGGGCAAACCACCGTGGGCCGACGTCATGCCGAACCACCCCGACGGTGGTCCCGGCCAGGCGGCCAAAAAGGTCAACTTCGCCCCCGTGAGCGCCGCCACCGGCCAGCAGCCTACGGCGGCCGGCTCAACCGACGGGACCGGCATCATGGCCGCCTCTGCGGCAGTGCTGGCATTCGTCGGAGGCACGCTCCGCTTCGCCAGGAAGAGAATCCGGCGAGGTACGACACCTCGACAGGGCTAGCCCCGTCGCGGACGTGGCGTCCTCACGCCCCTGACCCTTCGGTCCCGGCCACTCGGGGGACCGGCGCGTGTTCCACCCTCCCGTCACCGACGGCCGGGTACGCATCGGCGGCAGGGGCCGAAGCCCAATCCAGCACGTAGGACGTCCCGTTCGCCGTTCGGCCGCCGGGCTCCTGGACACCTCGTCCAGGAGCCCGGCGCGCTCGCGAGTGATCAGCTCCGCCCACGGCACTCGCGTCATCGACGTCACCGTCGTCGTCATCGCGTGCTCACGCGACGAGCGTCCGGGTTCACCGGCGCACTGGCCGACGGCGTCATGGTTCCGGTCGGCGAAGAGCGGGAGGTTCCGGGCCGGCGTACGCCTTGACGGCTTCGTCGATGAGACGCCGGGTACCGTCCGGACTCAGTGCCTGGGCCTGCAAGTGCGCATACATCTCCCTGTAGAGCAGCACGTCGGAAGGTTTCTCCAGATACAGGTCGCTGGTGAACCGTTCCAGATACACCACACTCACATCGGTGGCGTCGGAGAACTCGAGCAGCGAGAACTGCCCCAAGACACCCGGGTGCGCGCCTACAGCGTGGGGGAGGACCTGCACGGTGATGTGCGGCCGGCCACCGAGGCGGTTCAGATGGTCCAGCTGCTCGCGCATGACCTCACGGCTGCCTACGACGCGCCGTAGTGCGGATTCGTCCAGTACGGCCCATAAGCGCAGTGGGTCGCAGGGGGCGCCAAGCCGGTCCTGGCGCCGCAGTCGCACCTGGAGGCGTGCGGCGGCCTGTTCGGCCGTGGCATGAGGGATCGTTCCTGCGATGACCGCCCGGGCATAGGCGGGGGTCTGCAGCAGGCCGGGGATCACCAGCGGCTCGTAGAGCCGGATGGCGGCCGCCTCGGCCTCCAGGCCGATGTAGGGGCCGTAGGGGATGTCGCCGTAGGCGTTCCACCAACCCTGCTGACCCGATTCCCGGGCCAGCCGCAGCAGTCGGTCCACACTCCGCTGGTCCTGGACTCCGTACAGGCGGCAGAGATCGCGCACATCGCGCGGCTTGACGAGGCGGCGGCCGTTCTCCAGCAGACTGATCTTGGGCTGGGAGATCAGCAGTTGCTCCGCCACCTGCTGTGTCGTCATGCCGCTGCTCTCCCGGAGCCTGCGGAGCTCCGCCCCCAGCCGGCGCCTGCTGACGGTGGGATTGACCGTGACGCCCACGGGACGCTTACCTCCGCTCGAAAACCATGCACAGGCGAGCAGATTGACACGGTCGGATCGAGAGAATCCGCTTTGACGGCGTGTCGTGCACGGTGGGGGCGAAGGCCACGCCGCCCGTCTCCGGGATGACCACGGTTCCCTGCAGGATCACCGCCCCGGAGCCGCCGTGTGATGCCGGCGTCGACGTCGACCGGGCCTCGCTTCGCCGTCGACGTGATGCAGACCGTCGCTGTGCGTGTCAGCGTGATCAGAGAGGGATATCCGTACCCCGCAGAGAGAGGAGACGCCGTCATGGACGGTAGGCAGGACAAGCGTCAGGAGCCGGGCAAGGGCAGCGAGGCGCAGGAACACCGTCGCCCCGGGGACCCCGCGCAGCCCCAGCCGGGCAGGCAGTCCCGTGAGAGGGGACAGAAGCCCGGCCGGAAGGAGACCCCGCGCCGCAGCGAGAACGACCTGCTGCGCGAAGAGGACCTGCACGACGAAGGGCTCTGACCAGAGCACCGCTCGCCCGCAGGCCCAGAGCCCGTCCGCTCCGCCGCCCACGGGAAATCACCTGGTCACGCCGGTCAGAGTCCGTCGAACAGGAGTACAGTTAAAGCACCGGGAGTACTTCGCACACCGGCTTTCACGCGGGTGTCGTTTCCGGCGATCGCCTAAAGACCGGGCTGCCGACGGGCAGCCCGGGGGCAGGTCCGCATCATGACCACCATCCTCGACCGGACCGCGTCCCGCGACCTCGCCGCAGAGTTCCCGGTCCGCTTGTCCCTCACCCCGAAGACCACGCTCGCCGGCCAGCTGGACGGGGCCTGGTGGCCCCGCTCCCGCGACCTCGAGGCCGAGCTCCCACCGCTCGTCACCGCCCTGGAGGAACCCTGGGGACGCGTCACCCGCGTCACCGTCAACCCCACCCGCTGGCCCGTCATCCCGCACAAGGTCGCATGGGACGGGCGCACGCTGCACGTGGGCTGGTTCACCGAACAGGACCCCGACAAGCTGATCCTGCTTTCTTACACCGTCGGCCGCTGGGACCTCCTGGTCATCCCGCCCGAAAGCGAGCCCGCGGCCGCGGCCCGGCTGATGTCTGCCGCCGCGATCCCGGGCAGCGTCCTCACCGCGGGTGTCCTCATGGCCAACGAGACCGTCATCGGGCGCGGCGTCCGTGACGCCCGCCGCCGCGAGGCCCTCTGGGAGAGCGAAGGCGGGGCCTGCATGTCCCCCTTCGGGAACCGGATGGACAGATCCGCCCTGCCGCTGCCCGGAAACGGCTGGAGGTGAGCTTCGTGGAGACCCTCGTCCTCGTCGGGGTGATCATCCTCGCAATTGCCGTCGGAGCGCGCTGGATCCACCTGCTGAACGCCCAGCACGACGCCCGGATCGCGGTCTACCACTTCAGCGACCCCCTGCCGAGGCCTCCTGGCCTGCCGGACGACACCGGACGTCGAGCCCACCGCACGGATGCCCGCCGGCGAGGAACACACCTTCCTCCGGCCGGGGGCAGCGGTCGGGTCGCCTCGGCGCCCCGACCCGTCGACCGCGGTGCCCACTCCGACGAGACCTGAGAAGCCGGACCGGTTGCGGAGCCCGGAGCCCCGCACACGAAAGGACGCGGTCATGGCCACGTTGCGCGAACGCAAGACCTACCGCGATCAGGTGCTCCAGGTCCTGTACGGAGCCGTCGAAGGCAACCGCCTCCTCGGCATCACCGGAGCACAGCTGCGGCGCGACCTGAACGTGCCGGAACAGGACCTGGCCGCCGCCTGCACCTACCTGGTGGGCGAAGGGCTGGTCACCGTCGACTGGGATCCCGGCAACACCCCCGCGATGGTCACCCTCACCCACGAGGGGATCCGGCGCATGGAGGCCGAGGAGGAAGGGACGGACCCGGGCCCGGCCTGACCGGTGCGTTGCGGACGTTTCACCTGAGCGGGCGGTGACGTTTCACCTGAGCGGGCGGTGGCGGGCGGAGTGGCGGGTGCGCAGGGCCATGTAGAGGACGGCTGCCACGAGTACCGCGATGCCGATGAACAGCAGGAAGAGCAGTCCGTGCACGGTGGCACCGATGATGCCCAGCACGAACGCGACGATGATCAGAGCCAGGAAGAGCGTCATGGGGGATGCTCCCTCGGTCGGTCGGGGGGCTCAGCGACGGGCCAGCTGCCGTTCGCCCTTCGCCCCGGGCTCGTAGGGGAGGCCGTAGTGCTGGAAGACCGCTTCCTCGTCCTCGGCGGGCAGTACGTCGTCGGTACCGATCGACGGGCACTGTTTCACCAGCGCCTTGTCGTGAACGACCTGCACATAGCCCGGCCCCACCATCGCCCCTTCCAACGGGACGAACACCAGACGCTGCCGGGTCGGCAGGCCTACCCGGACCGTGGCCATGGCCGGCTCGTCGGTGCCGGTGTCGACGTAGATCGCCTCCAGCGCTCCGATCCTGTGGCCCCGGTGGTCCAGCACGTCGTGGGTCCGCCACTCACGGATGTCCGCCATCCGGATCATGTCGACTCCTCGCGGCCGGTCGCGGGTTCGGGAAGCGAGGCGACGAGGATCTCCGCGGCCTGGGTGACGTTGTCGGCTCGGACCGCGCGGGCCATGGCGTCACGCGCCGCCTCGGGCGTCGTGTCCGGCGGCACCACCATCAGGGCGAAGTGGTCGTTGTCGCCTCGGGTGATCAGAACGGTGTCGTCGCCGACGGGGAAGGAGTCGAGGTGCACGAGACGGTCGTCGACGACCACCCGGGTCGGGACCTCCTCCCAGGCGTCCCTGTCCAGGCCGACCCGGGTGATGGGGCCGAGGTGGGCGGTGAGCGCCTGGATCAGGTCGGGCAGCTCGGCCGCCACGTTCCGGGAGCGCGGCCACCAAGCGCCGTCGAGGACGCCTTCGCGGGAGTGCGTCGTCTGCAGCCTGAGCAGGGCCGTGCCGGGTTTCACCGCTCGGTGGATCTCGTCCGGAAGGAGCCTCGGAGGGGTGGGGGCGTCTGATTCGGCCATGGTGGGTTCGCCTGACTGCGCGGCGCCGCCGACACCTCATGGCCGACGAGATACCGCCGTGTTTCCCAGGGTACCCGCGTGCCTGCGGTCATGCTCGGGGCCGACGGCCGGTGCAGCCGACGGGAAGGGACCCGCGCGGCGCCACGCCGGGCTCGGGTCGTATGACCGTTTCGGCCGTGTCGGCGTGCGGCCGGACCGGAGCCGGAGCAGGATGAACGCGCCCCCTCACCTTCCGACAGGAGAACGCCGTCGTGCTCGAACGCAAGCAGAGCGAGGACCGCACCGAGATCACCTTCGTGCTCCCCGCGGACACCCCGCCCGGGCCGGTCAGCGTCGTGGGCGACTTCAACGGCTGGGACCCCTACGCCCATCCCCTCCAGGACAGGCAGGGGATGACGCGGGCGGTGACGGTCGCCCTGCCGCGGGAGACGAACCACTCCTTCCGGTACCTGGCCGCCGGCGACTACTGGTTCAACGACGAGTCGGCTGACGGCCAGGACGGCCCCAACAGCCGCGTCCGTACCTGAGCCGCCCCCCCCGGCCGGGCCGCCCCCGGCCGGGCCGCCCCTGCCGTCGTCCTCCCCGTCAGGCGGCCTGGGGCCGCATCAGGTCGCGGAGGACGTCCAGGCAGAACAGGCAGTGCCGTTCCGTGATCGTTTCCTCCGCAACAGCGGGAACCTGCGCTCCGCACAGGGTGGTGTCGGTGCCGTTCTTGGACAGGACGTGCCACACCGGGCCGGGGTCCGCTGCCGTAGGGCCTGCGCACATCTGGTACATGCCGCCTCCCTGGATCGAGGGGATCGTTCCTCCGACCAGGTAACCCCGTCAGCCCACCGGATGCCCCGGTGCGTGCGGCCATTCGGATGAACGGCCGCAGACGGGGCGCCGGTGTCAGGTGTGAGCGGCCGCGGAGTGGCGGGTGTCGGCGAACTCCCTCACGAGGGCGGCGCAGAACGCGTCCAGGTCCGCGGGTTTGCGGCTGGTGACCAGTACCGCGGGCGCCGCGTGGCAGACCTGCACCTCCTCGTCCACCCAGGTACCGCCCGCGTTGCGGATGTCGGTGGCCAGGCTCGGCCACGAGGTCAGCGTCCGGCCCCGTACGACGTCGGCTTCCACGAGGGTCCAGGGCGCGTGGCAGATCGCCGCGACCGGTTTGCCGGCTTCGAAGAAGGCCCGCACGAATCCGACCGCCCGCTCGTCCATGCGCAGGGCGTCGGGGTTGGCGACCCCGCCGGGCAGGACGAGCGCGTCGAAGGCGTCCGCGGTGTCACCGGCGAGTACGTGATCGACGGGGTAGGTACCCGCCTTGTCGAGGTGCCTGAACGCCTGGACCCGTCCGGGGGCGGTGGAGACCAGCTGGGGGATCCAGTGCTGGGCTTCCACGGCCTTCCAGGGTGCGGTCAGTTCGGTCTCCTCCACGCCCTCGGGCGCTGTCAGGAACGCGATGCGCACGACGTCCGCCTCCTTCAGTGGCCGAGGGCCCGCTTGAGTTCCGCCTTGTCCATCTGGGAACGGCCCTTGATGTTGCGCTGCCTGGCCTCGTTGTAGAGCTGCTCCTTCGTCGGGCCCTGGGCACCGCTGTGGGAGCGCTGCCCGCCCCGCTTGGAGGAGGACATGTCGTCGAGGGAGGAGCGGCTGGCCGTCTTCGATTCGCCCGCGCGGGCGCGTTCCTTGTTGACGGTCCGGGCGGCGATCTCCTTGGCCCGCTCGGTGCTTTCACCGCGCTGTTCGGCACTCTCCTTGATGTGTTCGTACTGGCGTTCACGCTTGGGGCTGGAACCGCGGGGCATGGTGACTCCTTGTCTGCGATGCGATCTCGATGACGAATCCGCTGCGGGGCCGGGTGGGGATCCGCTTCAGCGGAATGGACAGGTCTTGTTGCGGTACGGCGGGGTCGGTGCGGGCGAGGGCCGACGCGAGGGCGGCGAGCAGGGCGAGGGTGATGTCCTCACCGGGGCACCGGTGGCCGGTCCGCGCGTCGCCGCCGCCCTGGGGGATCAGCTCGCCGGGGCCGGGTTCGCGGTGCAGGAAGCGCTCCGGGGCGAAGTGGTAGGGCCGCTCCCACAGGGCGGGGTCGTGCTGGTGCCCGTACACGTCGAGCAGGAGGAGCGTCCCGGCCGGGATCTGGTCACCGGCGAAGGTGACGTCCCGGGCGGCCAGCCCTGCGACGAAGGGCACGAAGGGGTAGAAGCGGCGGACCTCGTGGGCGAAGGCGCGGGCGTGGGCGGGACCGCCGGTGCGCAGGTGGTCACGCTGGTCCGGGTGGCGGTGGAGGGCGTGCGCGGCGAAGGTGACGTACCAGGCGACGGCGATGGTCGGCCGGATGATGTTGAGGAGTTCGACGGCTGCCGTGTGCGGATCGAGCAGGGCGGAGTCCGGGCCGCGGTGCAGGGCGACCGTCTCCAGCACGGTGCCGGGGACCAGGTGCGGGTCCTGTGCGCGGACGCGGTTCACGGCGGCCATGAGGTCGTGCTCCTGGCGGTGCCTGGCGCGACGGGCCCGTACGTGGCGGGGCCCGGCGGTGGCGAACCCGTCGACCATGGCCACGCAGTCCTCGGCGATCCCACGGGCCGCGTCGCCCGGGGCCGGCAGACCCACCCAGTCGCAGACCGCCCCCGCGAGCAGGGTCGCCACCTCGTCGAACAGCACCACCGCGCGGCCCTCCCAGCCGGTCACGGCCTCGCGCCAGCCGCTCTCCACCCGCGCGGCCAGTCCGCCGACGGCCTCGGGTGACATCAGCAGGGACGCCAGCAGTTCCTTGCGCTCCCGGTGGCGGGCCCCGTCCAGGGTGTGCACCGCTCCCCTGCCGAAGAGGGTGTCGAGCACAGGTGACGGCAGCGCGCCGTGCCGCTCGACGCGGCTCTCGTCGTAGAAGAGGGACACGGCCTCGGGACCGTGCAGCAGGGCCGCCGGCCGCCCCATCAGGCGGGTGTGCACGAGGGGCGCGCCGTCGTGGGCGCGGCGCAGGTCCGGCGCCCATGCGTAGCCGTGGGCCAGCAGGGACAGGGTGCTGTCTATGTGGTGACCGGACATGCCGGGCGCCTACCCGGGGCGGGGGCGCGCATTCGCGAGGGGGCGGCCGGCGCGGGAACCCTTCGCCTCCCGGTGCGGCCCGGTGCGGCCCGTTCAGCCCGGCGCCCGCGTCCGCTCCCGGCGCGGAGTACGTTGGAAGTACCGGGAGCACCCCGTACACCCGCCTCCACGCGGACGTCGTTCCCGGAGATCGTTACGCCGGGCCGCTCACGGGCGTACCGGGGACGGGTCCGCGCCCCATGACCAGCACGACCGATCCCGCCCGCCAGGTGCGCCTGGCGCTGACCCCGAAGACCTCCCTCGCCGGCCTGCTGGACGGGGCCTGGTGGCCGTACTCGCGCGATCTCGCCGCCGAACTCCCGGCTCTGGTGGATGCGTTGGAGGAAAACTGGGGGCGCATCACACGTATCACGGCGAACCCCGACCCGTGGCCCGCCCTCCCTTACACGGTCGCCGTCCACGGCCGCAGCCTGAACGTCGGCTGGTTCTCCGAGCAGGACCGCGACACGATGATCCTGTTCTCGTACAGCCTCCGCCGCTGCGACCTGCTCGTGGTCCCGCCCGAGGCCGAACCCGCCTCCGCCGCGCGGCTGATGGCCGCCGCGTCCACCCCCGGCAACGTCCACGACACCGGAGTGGTCATGTCCGCGGAGAGCACGGAGGCGGAGGTGACGGACGGCATGCGCCGGCGGAGCCCATATCTACCCCCGCGGTAGGAGAATTCGACAGACGGCGCGACAAGGATTACTGCCGCGCAAAAGGAGCGGAGATTTTCGACCGGCTTTCGGGACGGTGTCGTGCTAGTCTCGATTTCAGTTGCAGTTGTGGTTCTGTTCCCGAAACTTCAGGTGTCCTCAGCCGCCCCCAAAGGCGGCGGGAGTGCTTTTTTCATCTCCGGATTATCCGGCGGGGCAATCATCACGGCGACATGGTTTCCGCACAGTGCGGACGCCGATGATCCTCGAAGGAGATACAACATGAGCACTGGCACCGTGAAGTGGTTCAACGCGGAAAAGGGCTTCGGCTTCATCGAGCAGGACGGCGGCGGTCCCGACGTCTTCGCCCACTACTCGAACATCGCCTCCCAGGGCTTCCGTGAGCTGCAGGAAGGCCAGAAGGTCAGCTTCGACATCGCGCAGGGCCAGAAGGGCCCGACGGCCGAGAACATCGTCTCCGTCTGAGCCTGACACGCACGCCGCAGCTGGGGCCCGCATCCTTCGGGGTGCGGGCCCCAGCTGCGTACGCCCCACCGAAATCCTGTCGAACGGATCCGCTCCCGGACCCGTCGTGGCCGGCGGCCGGACATCACCTCCGAGTCGCGCCACCACCCTCCGCCGAGCGGGCTTTTCGGGCCCCTTTTCCGGCGGTTCAGCTTTCATGCCCCATTCGAAGCCGTCGGGAAATACTGCGTTCCGTTCCTTCGCCGCGGACATTCCTTGACGCGTCTCGCACCGAGGAAGGTCCCGCATGAACAGCACGCACCCGCCCGGTCGTCGTTCCGTCCGGGACGACGGGGACCCCGTCCTCGGGCGGCATGAGATCACCCTCCCCTCGCCGTCCGCTCCCCCGTTGCCGGCGGTCGGGGCGTTCGCCGACCTGGACCTGCCGGACGGTCTGCTCGCCGTGCTCGCCGCCGAAGGCGTCACCGTGCCCTTCCCCATCCAGGGCGCGACCCTGCCGAACGCCCTCGCGGGCCGGGACGTCCTGGGACGCGGCCGCACCGGCTCCGGCAAGACGCTGGCCTTCGGCCTCGCCCTGGTGGCCCGTACGGCCGGAACGCGGGCCGCGCCCAGACGGCCCCTCGCCCTCGTCCTCGTCCCCACCCGCGAGCTGGCGCAGCAGGTGACCGACGCGCTCACGCCGTACGCCCGCGCCGTCGGATCGCGGCTGGCCACGGTCGTCGGCGGAACGCCCCTCGGCAGGCAGACCTACGCCCTCCGGAAGGGCGCCGAGA
The DNA here is from genome assembly GCF_003634815.1 of Streptomyces sp. 3211.6. Lineage (NCBI taxonomy): Bacteria > Bacillati > Actinomycetota > Actinomycetes > Kitasatosporales > Streptomycetaceae > Streptomyces > Streptomyces sp. 3211.6. The sequence continues at coordinate 3,915,868 of NZ_RBXC01000001.1, forward strand.
TCGTCGTCGCCACCCCGGGCCGGCTCACGGACCTCATCGCCCGGGGCGACTGCCTGCTGGACCGGGTCTGCGTCACCGTCCTGGACGAGGCGGACCAGATGACCGACCTGGGCTTCGCGCCCCAGATCGCCGAACTCCTCGACCAGGTGCCCGCCGAAGGCCAGCGGCTGCTCTTCTCCGCCACCCTCGACCACAGCGTCGACCGGCTCGTCGGCCGGTACCTGTCGGACCCCGTCGTGCACTCCGTCGACCCCGCGGCCGGGGCCGTGACCACGATGGAGCACCACGTCCTGCACGTCCACGCCGACGACAAACAGGCCGCGACCGCCGAGATCGCCGCCCGCACGGGGCGCGTGATCATGTTCCTCGGCACCAAGGAAGCCGTCGACCTGCTGACCCGGGACCTGCTGGCCCGCGGGGTGCTCGCCGCCGCGCTGCACGGCGGCAAGTCCCAGCCGCAGCGCACCCGCGCACTCGCCCGGTTCAGGAGCGGACAGGTGCCGGTGCTCGTCGCCACGAGCGTCGCCGCCCGCGGCATCCACGTCGACGGCCTCGACCTCGTCGTCAACGTCGATCCGCCGGCCGACCCCAAGGACTACCTGCACCGCAGCGGCCGCACCGCCAGGGCCGGGAACCACGGCAGCGTCGTCACCCTGGTCACGCCGAACCAGCGCCGTGCCACCGCCCGCCTCATGTCCGGAGCGGGCGTCCAGCCCCGGATCACCCGGGTCCGCCCCGGCGAGGCGGAACTGCACCGCATCACCGGCGCGCGCACCCCCTCGGGCGTCCCCGTCCCCGGTACGTAGGCGGACGCCACCCGCCCGGGCCGGCACCCATGCCATCCCCGTCCCCGCCCCTTCCCCGTCCCCTTCCCACCAGGAGCCGCTTGTGACACCGGTACAGACACGATCCGACCACCCGTCCACCCCGCCCACGGCCGACCCGCACGTCTGGGCGGACATGACCGTCGAGGTCGCCCTGGCGGTCATGCACGGAGCCCGTACCGCGCGCCTGATCATCCTCGACGCCGACGGCCGGCGCACCGGCCTCGTCACCCGGACCCAGCTCACCGGCTTCCGCGCCAGTCCCGCGTACACCGACCGGGCCCGCCTGAGCGAACTCTCCCCCGCACAGGCCGCGCCCCGCCCCTGACCACCGCGCCGGGAACGACCGCCCGCCGCACCCCTTCCCTTCCTTCCCTTCCCTTCCTCTCCCCCTGTGAGGCCCCATGCGCTGCGTGATCGCCCGTTTCCCGTTCGAGCTGACGAAGAGCGGTGTCCAGGCCTCGATGAAGGGCATCAAGCCCGAACCCGTGGCCGGCGCGTTCGTGACCATCGGACGCCGTGACTACCCCGCCAAGCAGGTCGGCGCGGTCGTCACGCGCCAGGACCGCCGCGACTTCGGCGTCAACGAGGTCCTGCGGGCCATGACCCGGCTCGGCTTCACGTGCGGCATCCGCCCGGTCGCCTCCCCCTCGGCCGCCGCCGACCCGGTCCGGAAGGCGTCCGCCCTCCTGGGCGCACCCCCCGCGGCCTGACGGCACAGGAGCCGGCGGCGGGGCGGCTGCCCCGCCCGTCCGCTCGTCCGTCCGTCCCCCGCACGGGGGCGATTCCCCTCGTCCACCCCTCCAGCCGTCAAGAGCGCCGATACCGGCGTCGCGGACGGCAGCGTTACCCTCGGTGAGTGCCGGACCGCCGGCCCGCGCACCGGAAGGTTCGACGGAGAGGTGAGAATGACAGCAGACGATCCGCTCGGCCGTCTTGACGACGACGACTACCCCGCCTACACGATGGGCCGGGCCGCCGAGATGATCGGTACGACGCCCGGCTTCCTCCGCGCCCTGGGAGAAGCCCGGCTGATCGCCCCGCTCCGCTCCGAGGGCGGCCACCGCCGCTACTCCCGCTACCAGCTGCGCATCGCCGCCCGCGCCCGCGAACTCGTCGACCAGGGCACCCCCATCGAGGCCGCCTGCCGCATCATCGCGCTCGAGGACCAGCTCGTGGAAGCCCAGCGCATCAACGCCGAGTACCGCCGCGCAGCGGGCGAACCCCGCCCTCCGGCAACCGGCTGAACCGGGCCCCGCCGCGCCCCCGCCACCCGGGGGGGCGACACGGCCGTGTCCCGCCGCCCCGGGTGACGACGCGGCCCCAGGTCACCGGCCTGGGGCCGCGGCCTCGTCTAACGCGGGGACGGGAACCAGGCCATGGGGTCGGCCGGGGTCTGCTCGCCCGTCGCCAGGTTCTTGACCTCGTGGTTCCCGCCCTCCTCGGACGGCGGGAACCAGACGAACGGGATGCCCTTGCGGGAGGCGTAGCGGAGCTGCTTGGCCACCTTGTCGGCCTGGTGGTAGAGCTCGACGTTCATCCCCCGCGCGCGCAGGCCCGCCGCCGTGGCCCCGGCCGCGCCGCGGAGCTCGTCGCGCGGGACGGCCACGAGGACCTGGCTGGGGCAGTTGGGGCCGGAGTCGAGAAGGCCCTCCGCCAGGAGCTTGGCGAAGATGCGGGTCAGTCCGATCGACATGCCGACGCCGGGCAGGCTCCGCCGGATGAAGGAGCCGGTCAGGTTCTCGTAGCGGCCGCCCGAGCAGATGCTCCCGTAGTCCGGCCAGTCGGTGAACTTCCCCTCGTAGACGGTCCCCGTGTAGTAGTCGAGGCCTCGGGCGACCGAGAGGTCCGCGACGACGCTGCCCGCCGGCAGGTCGCCGAGGGAGTCCAGGACCTGGGCCAGTTCGCCGAGCCCTTCGTCGAGCAGGTCCGACGCGACGCCGAGGCCCTTGACCGCGTCCACGACGGCCGCGCCCTCGCCGCGCAGCCGGGCGAGGGCCAGGCAGGAGTCGACGGTCCGCGCGGGCAGGCCGAGTCCGTCGGACAGGATCCGGGCGACGCCCTCCGCCCCGACCTTGTCCAGTTTGTCGACGGCCCGGATCACCGCCGTCGGATCGGCGATGCCCAGCCCTTCGTAGAACCCCTCCAGGACCTTCCGGTTGTTGACGCTGAGCGTCCAGGCGGGCAGGTCCAGCCCGGTCATGACCTCGTGGATCATGCGCGGCAGCTCGGCGTCGAAGTGGAGCGGGAGCCGGTCGACGTTGATGACGTCGATGTCGCACTGGGTGAATTCCCGGAAACGGCCCTCCTGGGCCCGTTCACCGCGCCAGACGCGCTGTATCTGATAGCGCTTGAACGGGAAGACCAGCTCGTTGAAGTGCTGGGCCGTGTACCGCGCGAACGGCACGGTCAGGTCGAAGTGCAGGCCGATGCGGGAATCGCTCGGGTCGTCGGCGTCCTCCTGGAGCCGGCGCAGCGCGTACACCTCGTTCGAGGTCTCCCCCTTGGCGGTGAGCACGGAGAGGGGCTCGACCGACGGCGTCTCGACCGAACAGAATCCGTACCTCTCGAATCCGGAACGGACGATATCGAGCCACTTCTGCTCGACCATGCGAATTTCCGGCAGCCATTCGGGAAATCCGCTCACCGGTAGAGGGCGGACCAGTTGTGAGTCGTTCATCGCACGACCCTAACCCCACCCCTCCAGGGGGGCCATCCATTTACCGGTGCGGGGCTCCGGGCAGCCCTCTACAACTTTCGTTGTAGCGGGGTCGGCGGCTTCCTCAACCCTTCGTTTCAATCCGTTGCGGCCCTCCGCTTCCGCAGGTCACGATGGCCACCGCCACAGCCCGTAACCGCAGAAACGGATGGCTAGGTGCACACGTCGCAGCACACCACAGCAATTGTCCCCCAGGCGCAGACAAACGAATTCGAAAAGAGCTGGCAGCGCACAGCGGTCGAGGAGATCACCGGGCGCCTGACCGACTCGGAATTCCCTTGTGTGTTCTCGCGGAACGCCTTCCGCAAGCAGCTCCTCCGGTTCGTCTTCGTGCCCGACGGCGGGAGCGACGGCATCCGGCACCTGGCGGCGGCCCTGACGGAGTACGTCGAGGAGGCGAGGGACTGGGATGGGCAGCTGGACACCGCGTATCCGCTGGTCGTGGTGTTCTCGCCGGACGCCGTGGCCGGGGACTCGGTCGAGGAGCACCACGCCTTCGGCTGGCACGTGCTGCAGGAGCTGCACCGCGTCGACCCCGCGCCCTGGCCGGCCGGCGTCGCCCGGGACCCCGGCTCCGAGGCGTGGTCCATGTGCTTCAACGGAATGCCGCTCTTCTGCAATATGAGCAATCCCGGGCACCGGGTCCGCCGGAGCCGCAATCTCGGCGGGTCGTTCGTTCTCGTCATCAATCCCCGGGAACGCTTCGACGTATTCGCCGGAGACACCCCGAGCGGCCGGAAGGTGCGCGCCAACATTCGCGGCCGGATACACCGCTACGACGGCGTCCCACACTCCCCGCAATTGGGTTCCTACGGCATAGGCGCCCTCGAATGGCACCAGTACGGGCTGATCGAGGAGAACGCCGGGCGGACCGACGTCTGCCCCTTCTCACCCCGTACCGACGACGGCAACGACACGCAGAGGACGTCCTGACCATGATCGAGCTCATCGTCTCCCAGGGCCGGGTGGCCGACCGAAAGCCCCGGATGATCGAGGGCGCCGCCCGGATCGCCCGCGCCCTCGAACAGCGCTACGGGCTGGCCGGCCGCTGGATCGGGGAGCCCTCGCCGGCCGCCGACGACGACTGGACCGACAGCCTCCCGCAGGCCGAAGGGCAGCTGACCGCGCTCGGCCGCGCCGTCGGGGACGCCATCCGGGCCGGCCGCCGGACCGTCCTGGTCTCCAACACCTGCCCCGCGAGCATCGGCACGCTGCCGGTGGTGGCCCGCGAGCTGCCGGACGCCGTGGTGCTCTACATCGACGGTCACGGCGACTTCAACACCCCGGCCACCAGCAGCGGCTACCTGGGCGGAATGGTCCTCTCCGCCGCGTGCGGCCTGTGGGAGAGCGGCCACGGAGGCGGGCTGCCCACCGCGCAGGCCGTGCTGGTCGGCACCCGGGACATCGACGAGGGCGAGGCCGAGCTGATCGCGCAGGCGGGAGTCCGGGTGATCCCGCCCGCCGAGACGACGCCGGAGAACATCCTGGACGCCATCGGCGACCGCCCCGTCTGGGTGCACATCGACTGGGACGTCCTCGAACCGGGCCACGTGCCCGCCGACTACACCGTCCCGGACGGTCTGCTGCCCGAGCAGATCCGGATGGTCTTCGAGACGATCCCCGCCGGCCGGCTGCTCGGCGTCGAGCTCGCCGAGTTCGACGCCACCACCGACGAGGCCGTCAACGAACGGGCCGTCGCCGTGGTCCTCGACATGGTCGCCCCCGTCTTCGAGGACGCCGCCGCCGGGAGTACCCGCCCGGCCGGCGAACGCGCCCTCGCCGCCCGGTAGTCCGGCCGCCTCCCGCCCTCCGCCGTCCCCCCTCCCCCTCGCCAGCCCTGGAGAGATCCCCATGCCCTTGTACGACAGCATCCTCGACACCGTCGGCCGTACGCCCATCGTCCGGCTGAACCGGCTCGCCCCCGCGCACACCACGGTGTACGTGAAGGTGGAGGCGTTCAACCCCGGCGGCTCCGTGAAGGACCGGCTCGCGCTCTCCGTGGTCCTCGACGCCGAGGCCAAGGGGCTCCTCAAGCCCGGTGACACGATCGTGGAGTGCACCTCCGGCAACGTCGGCATCGCCCTGGCGATGGTGGCGGCGGCGCGCGGCTACCACTTCGTCGCCGTCATGGGCGACACCTACTCGCTGGAGCGGCGCCAGCTGATCCGGGCGTACGGCGGCAAGGTGATCCTCTTCCCCGGTGCGCTCGGCAGCAGCGGAGGCAACCGGATCGCGGACGAACTGGCCGAGAAGCACGGCTGGTTCCGGGCCCGGCAGTTCGACAACCCGGCCAACCCGGCCTACCACCGGGAGACCACGGCCTCGGAGATCCTCGCCGACTTCGCGGGCAAGCGGCTGGACTACTTCGTCACCGGCTTCGGCACCAGCGGCACCCTCACCGGCGTCGGGCAGATGCTGAAGACGGCCCGCCCCGGTGTCCGGGTGGTCGCCACCGAGCCGGAGAACGCCGCCATCCTGGGCAAGCAGGAGTGGAACGTCCACCGGATCCAGGGCTGGTCCCCGAACTTCGTGCCCAGCGTGCTGGACGACTCGGTCATCGACGAACTGGTGACCGTCGACGAGACGGTGGGACGGGACACCTCCCGCCGGCTCGCCGCGGAGGAGGGCATCTTCGCCGGCATCTCCGCCGGCGCCACCCTGGCCACCGCGCTGCGCGTCGCGGAGACCGCCCCCGAGGGGTCGGTGCTGCTCGCCATGCTGCCGGACACCGGGGAGCGGTACCTGTCCACCTTCCTCATGGAGGGCGTCAACGAGGGCTCGGACGACGAGTGGCTCGCCTCGCTGGACGCCGGGAACTGACGTGAGTCAGGAATTCGTCCCCCCGGGCGCCCGGTTCACCGCTCTGCCCGACGGCTTCCCCCTGCTGCGCGGCGGCACCCTGAACGGTGCCCGGGTGGCGTACGAGACGCTCGGCCGGCTCACCCCCGAACGCGACAACGCGGTCCTGGTCCTCCCCGGCCTCTCCCCCGACAGCCACGTCGCCTCCCACCCCGGTGACCCTTCGCCGGGCTGGTGGGAGGCCATGGTCGGGCCGGGCAAGCCGGTCGACACCGACCGCTGGTACGTGATCTGCGTCAACGCGCTGGGCAGCTGCAAGGGCTCGACCGGGCCCGCCTCCGTCGATCCCGCCACGGGCGAGCCCTACGGGCCCGGCTTCCCGGAACTGTCGATGGAGGACATCGCCGACGCCGCCGCGCACACCGTGCGCGCCCTGGGCGTCGAGCGGCTGGCCTGCGTCATCGGCACCTCCATGGGCGGGATGAGCGCGCTGTCCCTGCTGGCCCGGCATCCGGGTCTGGCCCGTGCCCACCTGAACGTCTGCGGGGCGGCGGGCTCACTGCCGTTCGCGACGGCGGTCCGCTCGCTGCAGCGCGAGGCGATCCGCTTCGACCCGCAGTGGAACGGGGGCCGGTACGACGCGGAGAACTACCCGCACCGCGGCATGCTCACGGCGCGCAAGCTGGGCATGACGACCTACCGTTCGGCGCGGGAATGGGACCGCCGGTTCGGCCGCGGCCGCATCGCCGGGGAGCGCCTCGCGCCGGACGTGCCCTTCGGCCCCGAGTTCGAGGTCGAGGCGTACCTCGAAAGCCATGCCCGGAAGTTCTCCGGCCGGTTCGACCCCAACAGCTACCTGCACCTCAGCCGCTGCATGGACCGCTTCGAGCTGGGCGAGTCCTGTGGCTGCGCGACCGACGAGGCGCTGGCCGGGATCCGCCTGGAGCGGGCGCTGGTCATCGGCGTGGAGACCGACATCCTCTTCCCGCCGGGACAGCAGCGGCAGATCGCCGACGGCCTGCGCGCCGGCGGTACCGACGCCGAGTTCCTGGTCCTGGACTGCGACGAGGGCCACGACGCCTTCCTCATCGACATCGACCGCTTCGGCCCGCCCGTCGCGACGTTCCTCAGCACGCTCTGGCACTCCGGAGGCAACACATGTCCCCCCACCCCTACCGACTGGCGCTGGTCACCGGCGCGAACCGCGGCATCGGCTTCGAGACGGCGCGCCAGCTCGCCGCCGCCGGCGTCCGCGTGCTGCTCTCCGGGCGCGACGGTGAGGCTGTCGCCGCTGCGGTGAAGGAACTGCGCGCCGACGGCCTCCCGGTGGAGCCCCTGGTCCTCGACGTGACCGACGGCGACAGCGTCCGGGCCGCGGCCGCCGAGGTGGAGCGCGCGTACGGCCGGCTCGACATCCTCGTCAACAACGCGGCCATCCGCGTCGAGGAGTACGGCAGGAAGCCCTCGGAGCAGCCGCTCGCCCAGTGGCGCCGGACCTTCGACACCAACGTGTTCGCCGTCGTCGAGGTGACCCGGGCCTTCCTGCCGCTGCTGCTGCGCTCCCCGGCCGGCCGCATCGTCAACCTGTCCAGCCTGCTGGGGTCCGTCGGCACGCACGGCGATCCCTCCTCCTACGCCTACAGCGACATGTTCAAGTCGCTGCCCGCCTACAGCGCCTCCAAGAGCGCACTCAACTCCTGGACGGTGCACCTCGCCTACGAACTGCGCGACACCCCGGTCAAGGTGAACGCCGTGCACCCCGGCTACACCCGGACCGGCCTCAATGACGGCGAGGGCGACCTCGCCGCCCCGGACGGCGCGCGGACGGGCGTGGCGATGGCGCTGCTCGGCGACGACGGCCCCACCGGCACGTACACGCACCGCGGCGAAACCGTCCCCTGGTAACCCCCGGTACATCAATGGAGCACATCTATGGGCAACCACGTGGCCCTGGCCACCGACATGACCAGCCTTCCGATCGACTACGACATGCCGCTGCTGCTGGAGGCCTGCCGGAAGGCCGGAGTACGGGCGGAGATATGCAGCTGGGAGGACCCGGACATCGACTGGGGGGCCTTCGACGCCGTGCTGCTGCGGTCCCCCTGGAGTTACGTCGAGCAGCTGCCGCGCTTCCTGCAGTGGTGCGAGCGCGTCACCGCCGTGACGCACCTGCTCAACCCGCTCCCGGTGGTCCGCTGGAACCTCGACAAGAGCTACCTGGGCGATCTGGACGCGGCCGGGGTGCCCGTCGTGCCGAGCAGTTTCGTGGCACCGGAGGCCGAGCCGGCCGCCGCCCTGCGGGCCTTCCTCGAACGGTATCCCGATGCGGCCGAGTTCGTGGTGAAGCCGACCGTCGGCGCCTACTCGCGCGACGTGCAGCGGTTCTCCCGCGCGCAGGAGCCGGAGGCGACCCGGCACGTCGCCAAGCTGCTGGAGCAGGGCTGCGACGCGCTGATCCAGCCCTACATGGACGCCATCGACCGGGACGGCGAGACCGACCTGATCTATTTCGACGGCGAGTACAGTCACGCCATCCGCAAGCGGGCGCTGCTCCTGCCCGACGGCACGGTCGACGTGCCCACGCAGGACGCCCGCACCGCGCGGGACGCCGCCCCGGACGAACGGGCGGTGGCCTCGGCCGCGCTCAAGGCGGTGGTGGCCCGGCTCGACCTGGAACGGCCGCTGCTCTACGGCCGCGTCGACCTCATCCGCGACGGCGAGGGCAGGCCGGTCCTGCTCGAACTCGAAGTGTGTGAGCCGTCGCTGAGCATGCCTTTCGCGGAGGGCTCCGCCGACCGGTTCGCGCGGGCCATCGCCGCACGGCTGGAAGACATCACCCGAGAACGCAAGAACGGATGACCACCATGGCAACGACAGAACAGCCCTCGGCGGCCGAGGCAGCCGGGGCGCAGACCCCGGCCCGGGCACAGGCGCAGGCCAAGGCCCCGGCCGGAGCCGCAGCCGCCGCAGCCGCCCCGGTCGGGGCGCGCGGCACCCTCTACGCCGCCCTCGGCGTGCTGAGCTTCTCGTTCAGCTTCCCCGGCACCGTATGGGCCCTCGACGGGTTCGGTCCGTGGAGCGCCATCGGGGTGCGCGGCGTGCTCGCCGCCCTGATCGCGGGCACGGCGCTTCTGGTGACGCGGGCACCGCTGCCCGCCCGGGGCGACTGGGCCGCGCTCGCCGTGGTGGCGGGCGGCTGCGCCGTCGGCTTCCCGCTGCTCACCACGCTGGCCCTGCAGACTTCCTCGACGGCGAACTCGGCGATCGTCATCGGCGCGCTGCCGATGGCCACGGCGGCGTTCTCCGCGGTCCTCACGCGGCGCCGGCCCTCGAAGGTGTTCTGGGCCGCGGCGCTGACCGGCGGGGCGACCGTGATCGCCTTCACCCTCACGCAGAGCCACGGCAAGCCGACGGTCGCCGAGCTCTACCTCTTCGGCGCCCTCGTCGTCTGCGCGGCCGGGTACGCCTTCGGCGGGCGGCTCTCGGCCCGCATGCCCGGCTGGCGGGTCATCGCCTGGGGCGTGGTGCTGGCGGCGCCGGTCAACATCGCCGTGTCCGCCTGGGCGCTGCCGCACGAGCCGGTGCACCTGACGGCGAAGGCCCTGGCCGGCATGGCGTACATCGCGGCCGTCTCCCAGTTCGGCGGGTTCGTCGTCTGGTACAAGGGCATGGGGCTCATCGGCGTGGCCCGGGCGAGCCAACTCCAGCTGGCGCAGCCGCTGCTGACCCTGCTGTGGGCCGTGCTGCTGATGGGCGAGCAGATCGGCGCGGCCGTGCCCCTGACCGCGTGCATCGTCCTGGCCTGCATCGTCGTCACCCAGCGGGCCAGGACGTCCTGAGCGGACCGGGCCACCGTCCAGGCCAGTCCGTAACGACGAAATGCATCGGTCCGGCACTCCTCGAACCACGAAATCCGTGGCGGTGGGGGCGCCGGACCGATGCTTTCTCATTCTTCGGACGGTCGTTCCCCTCGGATCCCCAGGGTGTTAGTTTCACCGGGTTCACGCGGCGGGTCGAACCGGAAGGCCCTGCCGCAGTTCCGGGGGAAGGTGGGCGAGAGTTGAGTCGTCAGGCAGCCGCGCAGCAGCTCCGGACCGCCGCGCCCGCGGTCATCGAGGCGTACCGGGCGGAGCTCCAGCGGCTCGGCAGCCCGCTGGCGACCCGCGACGACGCCTGGCAGCAGTGCCGTTACCAGGCGCAGAACATCGTGGCCGAGTGCGCGCAGTCGCTGGAGACCGGCCGGCCGGCGGAGGTCAGCGGGGTCGGGGAGTACTCCCGGCTGCTCGGGGCGCACCGCGTCACGCAGCGGATCCCGGTGTCCGAGTCGGTCCGGGCGGCGGAAGTGCTCTGGGAGGCCATGCGGGAGGCGGTCGCCCGGGCGGCGGAACAGCTGCCGGCCGAGCAGCGGCACTCGGTGCAGCAGGAGATCAGCACCACGTTCCGCACGGTCACCGGGGCCCGCCTCTACCAGGGGATCCGGGGCTACGAGGAGGCCGCACGGCCGGAGGGCCCCGCCGGACGCCCGCCGGGGCCGTCCGGGCTGAAGGAGCAGGCCGATCTCGAACCGCAGGCCCTGGAAGTGCTCACCCTGCGCGAGCGGGAGATCCTGGAGGCGGTCCGGGAGGGACTGACGAACCGGCAGATCAGCCGGCGTTTCGAGATCACCGAGGCGACCGTCAAGCGGCACCTGCACAACGCGTACCGCAAGCTGGGCATCAGCTCCCGGGTGCAGGCGCTGAACAAGATGTTCCCGGAGGGGCGCTGAGAAAACGGGCGACCGCGCCGCTGGTGCGGCGCGGTCGGTGATCGTCGGGCGGGCGGGTTCACCCCAGGGACCCGCGGGTTCACCCCAGGGACCCCGCCAGGGTCAGACCGGCCAGCGCGGTCAGGTTCGCGGCGTACTGGGTGACCATGAACGCCCGGTAGGCACCGCGCCGTTCCGCGCGGCCCACGCCCTCCCGGCGGGCCCCGCGCAACACCCGGACGACCACCCAGAGCGACCCCAGGGCCAGCGGCACCGCCACCGTGAGGGCGGGCCGGGCCCACAGCAGGGCCAGCGCCGGGGCGGCCGCGCCGACGGCGAGGGCGCCGGCCACGGCCAGGGCCCGGGCGGCGGCCGGACCTCGGACGACCGCGACCGTGCGGCGGCCGCCTGCGGCATCACCGCTGACGTCGCCCAGGTCCTTGGTCACGGCGCCGACCAGCGCCATCCACGCCGACATCACCCCGGCGACCAGCACGCCCGTCACGGTCCACGCCCCGCCGGACGCCGCGACCCCGGCCCCGTAGGCGGTCGCGCCCAGCCCGAACACCACCGCCGCGCAGCGCCCGCTGGAGCACTTCGCCTTCACCGGGTCGGCCGAGTAGGCCCAGCCCAGCACCAGGAAGGCGGCCGTCCAGGCGACCACCGCGGGCCCCGCGAGCCCGCCGAGGAGGAGGGCGGCGCAGGCCAGCAGGACGGTGCCCCGGGCGGCGGTCCGCTCGGGGAGGTCCCCGCGGGCGATCGGGCGCCGCGAGCCGTTGACCCGGTCCTCGTGGACGTCGGTGACACCGTTCAGCAGGTAGGCGCAGACCACCGCGCACCACAGGGAGGCCGTGCCGAGCACGGGCCGCCCCAGCGACTGCGGCAGCTGCCCCGCGGACACCACGCCGACCGCGAACCGCAGCAGGAACGCGACCTGGACGACGGGACGGGCTTCCTCCCAGCAGAGGCGGACGATGTCCGCGAGGGAGTGCCAACGGACGTCCAGGACCTGCACCGGCCTGGCGACGATCACTTGCCCACTGAGATTGATCACGGGCGCCACCCTAGGAAGTGGATCACCGCCTCGGCCATACAACCATGGGCGTACACAGGTGCACTCCCGGAGTGCACCAATCCGCTTGAAAACAGCGGAGGTTGAGGTTCCGCGCGGCGCTCCGGGCAGGCCGCGTCAGGCGGCCGAGTGCTGCAGGGTGTCCATGTCGTCCATGAACGACAGCATCCGCGCGTTGATGACGTCCGGGTGGTCGATCTGGGGGCCGTGGCCCGTGGCCGCCACGATCTCGGCGCGGGCGCCGGGAATGACCCGCGGGACGCGTTCCAGCTGCCGCTTCGGGTGGACCAGGAGGCTGCGCTTGCCCATGATCAGGTAGAACGGCGTACGGATGGAGCCCAGTTCCGCGTCCGACAGCGGCAGCGGCGCGGGACGGCGGATCCGGAAGGCCCGCACCCCGGCCCGGATCCACGTGCGCAGCTCCGGAACCACCAGGACCGGCTGCTCCAGCCATCTGGCGAGGGCCGGGCGCAGGGCCTTCGGGGCGAAGGTGGCGAAGAGGCTGGCGAAGATCCAGACGAAGAAGCGCAGACCCACCTTCTCCAGGCCCCCCGGGTCGAGCGCGGTGACCGAGGCGAGCCGCCCCGGCCGCAGGTGCGCCTGGTTGATGACGAGCCAGCCCCCGTAGGAGCTGCCGACCAGGTGCACCCGGTCCAGGCCGAGCGCGTCAAGGGCCTCGTCCATCCACTGGGCCGCGCGCTCGGGCTGCCACATGGGCTCGCGCTGGACGCTGCGCCCCGGATCGCCGGGGGTGTCGAGGGCGTAGACGGGGCGTTCGGCACTGAGGGCGCGGGTGTTGGGGTACCACTGGGCGGAGCTGCCTCCGGAGCCGTGGATCAGGACGACCGGCGTGCGGGACTCGGCCGCCGGATCGGCGGGTCCGTACCGGTACACGTGCGTGGTGCCGAAGCTGGTCTCGACGTCCGTCTCGGAGCGGATGGGGGCGCCCATCGCGTAGAGCGCGTCGGCCGCGGCGAAGTAGCGGTCGCGGAGCTCGTCGTTGACGTAGCGGCCGACGTCACGGCGTACGCGGGTCCTGTTCTCGGGCACGGCGGCACCTCCGTTGCAGTTCCGTTCTTCGTGATACGACCGTACCATATTGTTGGTACAGCGGTACCATGAAGGGGACTGCGACGACGGTGGAGGTACCAGGACATGCCCAAGCGCGTGGACCACGAGGAACGGCGCGGGCAGATCGCCGAAGCGCTCGTCCGGGTCGCCGGGCGGCGCGGGCTGCACGCCGTCGGCATGCGGGACGTGGCCGCCGAGGCCGGGGTGTCGCTGCGGCTGGTGCAGTACTACTTCGAGACCAAGGAGAAGCTGCTCCTCTACGGGCTCCGGCACCTCACCGAGCGGTTCACCGCCCGCGTCGGCGCCCGCCTCGCCGCCGCGGGCCCGGCCCCGGGCCCGCGGGCGATCGCCGAGGCCCTGATCCTGGCCTCGCTGCCCACCGACGAGGAGAGCCGCACCTTCCACCTCCTCTACTCCTCGTACGCGATCCTCTCCGTGACCGACGAGGCACTGGCCGCCCAGCCGTTCATCGCCGACCCGGACGCCGCCGAGGACGCCCTGGCCGGGCTGATCGCGGGCGCGCAGGAGGCGGGCCTGGCCGACCCCGGAGCGGACGCGCGGACGGAGGCGGTCAGCCTGCTGGCCATGGCGGCGACCCTGGGCACGAGCATCCTGGTGGGCCAGCGCGGTCCCGAGTCGGCCGTCGCCGTGCTCCGCCACCACCTGGACCGGATCTTCACCGTCCCGGAGGGCACCGGGCCGCAGCAGCCCTAGCGGGAGGCCTTCGGGGCGGGGTTCCGGGGCGTCGGCACGGAAGGCCTCCGGGGCCGGCTGCTGCTGCGCGCGCCGGGCGGCGAGGGCCGCGGCCACCGAGGAGGAGCGCTGGTTGGCGCCCCATGCGCGCTGGAGCTGATGACCGCTCACGGCTGCACGGTCGTCATGGGCGTCCCGACCATGTACCTCGCCCTGCTGGACGCGGCCGGGCGCGATCCGCGCCCCCCGCTGGAACGGGCCTACTCCGGCGGCTCCTCGCTGCCCCCGGCAGTGCTGCGGCGGGTCGAGGAGGTGCTGGGCGCGCCCGTATACGAGGGGTACGGGCTCACCGAGACCTCGCCCAGCGTCAGTTACCACCAGCCGGGCCACGAGCGCCGCGCGGGGACGGTCGGTCTGCCGATCCCCGGCGTCGAGGTCGGCATCGCGGCGGCGGACGAGCCGCGGCGGATCCGGCTGCTGCCGGCCGGGGAGCGCGGGGCGGCCGGATCCGCGGCTGGCGGAGGAGATCGCCCGCTGGAGCGGGGAACGGCTGGCGCGGTACGAGTACCCGCGCCGGATCGTCTTTTCACCGAGGCCTTTCCCGTGGGCCCCACAGGGAAGATCCTGAAGGCCGAACTGGCCGGATTCTTCCGGTAGACCGCCGCGACCGGTCTGGGTGGGAGGGCCGGTTCACCCGCTACGAGAAGATGTAAGACCCACCCACTCAGGAGGCAACACCCGTGGAAAAGACCGCCGTCCGCCCCGTCATCCGGACCCGACGGGACCAGCTCAAGAACGGTGGCCGGGCATCGCTCATCGGCACCGCCTTCGGCGTGATGTGGTTCGCCCTGGGACAGCCCGCGGTCCACGGGGCCGCCCGCCCGTTCGTCCTCGCGGCCGGGGCCCTCCTGTTCGCCGCGAGCGCCGCCACGGTCGTGCGCCTCTTCCTCCTGGCCCGGCGCACCCCCGCGAGCGTGAAGGGCGCGCCCCCGGCCCCGGGCGGCGGCGGCCCGAAGTTCCTCACCGTGCTGCTGATCGAGGTCGCCGTCCTGGGTGCGGGCAACAACTACATACGCACCACCCTGGACCGCCCCGAGATGATGCTCAGCTGGTCGGCCCTGGTCGTCGGCGCGCACTTCTTCCCGCTCGCCCGGACCCTGCGCGCCCCGATGCTGCGCTGGGTGGGCGCCGCGATGCTGGCCACCGTCGGCCTCGCCGCCCTCGCCGTCCTGGTGCTGGGTGCGGACAAGGAGGCCTGGCGCTACGTGCCGGGCCTGGGCTGCGCGGCCGTGCTGTGGGCGGGTACCGCGTTCTCCGGGATCCGGGCGGGCCGCAAGGCCTGACCCCCCGCCCGGCCGCCCCGACGGGGTGGCCGGAAACCTGCGACGGCGAAGGCGCGCCCGGGGCTCCCGGGCGCGCCTTCGCCGTCCGCCGCCCGGGACGGAGCCGGCGGTGCCTCAGATCCAGCCCCGGCCGCCAGGTAGAGCTCGCCCGCGAACGAGCGAGCCTCTAGGCGAGCGAACCCCTCGACCGCGACTCCCTGGACCGTGGTGTCCGGATGCGCACGGTCCACCTGGACAGCGTCCGCAACGACGCGGTCACCACCGAGTACGCGGAATGGCTCACCGACCTGGGCGGCGAGGTCCGCACCGTGCCGACGCTGCCGCTGCCGCTGCCGCTGCGCATGCTCGTTTTCGACCGGAAGACGGTCATCGTCCCGGCCGACCCGGAGAACACCCGCAAGGGCGCCGTCCAGTTGACCGAATCTGGCGTGGTCGTCGGCCTGGCCGGACTATTCGACCAGATCTGGGACTGCTGGGCAGCGGGCTCACCGACGAGGCCGCCGGCCGGGGCTGTCCCTGCGCACGGTGCGGCGGATGACGGCGGGGCTGATGAAACGTCTCGGCGCGGGCAGCCGCTTCGAGGCGGGCCTGCGCGCGGCCCAGCGCGAGTGGGTCTGACCTGACGAACTCGGCCCTACCGGTGGGACGTGCGCGCACCGCTGGTTAGCGTTCCCCGGGGGATCGGAAGATCGCCGGAGCAGACGATCAGCACCGGGGGACGTGACGGTGAACGAGAAGGACGATCTGGCGCGGCGGTTCGACGCACACCGGCCCCACCTGCGGGCGGTCGCCTACCGGATGCTGGGCTCGCTCGGCGACGCCGACGACGCCGTGCAGGAGGCGTGGTTCAAGCTGAGCCGCTCCGACGTGAGCGCGGTGGAGAACCTGGGCGGCTGGCTGACGACCGTCGTGGGCCGGGTGTGCCTGGACATGCTCCGCTCGCGCGCCACCCGGCGCGAGGACTCCCTCGACGGGCCGGACGGGCCGCTGCGGCTGCCCGACCCGGTGGTCGGCGATCCCGGCCGGATCGACCCCGAGCAGGAGGTCCTGCTGGCCGACTCGATCGGCATCGCGCTGATGGTCGTACTGGAGACCCTGGCCCCGGCCGAACGGCTGGCCTTCGTCCTGCACGACATGTTCGCCGTGCCGTTCGAGGACATCGCCCCGCTGGTGGAGAAGTCCTCGGCCGCGACCCGCCAGCTCGCCAGCCGCGCCCGGCGCCGCGTCCAGGGCGCGGCGCCCGCCCCGGACCGCGACCCGGTCCGGGTGCGGCAGGTCGTCGACGCCTTCCTGTCGGCCGCCCGGGGCGGGGACCTGGAGGCCCTGGTCAGCGTGCTCCACCCGGAGATCACCGCACGCTCCGACGGCGGCACGCTCCTGCCTGGCACCCTGCTGCGGGGGGCCCGGAAGGTGGCCTCCCAGGCGATCGCCTACGCCCGGTTCGCGCAGGACGGCCGCCCGGTGCTGGTCAACGGCACCCCGGGGGTGCTCGCCCTCGACGCGGAGGGGCGGCCGGTGTCCCTCATGGCCTTCACCGTCCGGGACGGCCTCATCACCGCCCTGGACATCCTCACCGACCGCGACCGCCTCGTCCGCCTCGGCCTGGGGGCACCCTGACGGCGCCCGCCGGCGTCGGCGTCGGCGTCGGCGTCGGCGTCGGCGTCGGCGTCGGCGTCGGCGTCGGCGTCGGCGTCGGCGTCGGCGTCGGCGTCGGCGTCGGCGTCGGCGTCGGCGTCGGCTAACCCTCCGGAACGGGGGACGGCAGTTCCAGCCAGACCGTCTTGCCCGGCCGGGCGGCATCGGACAGCGGCGAGGACCCCCAGCTCTGCGCCAGGTGGTCCAGCAGGACCAGCCCGTGCCCCCCGGGCCGGGAACGGTCCTGCGTGGCCCGGGCCCTGGGTGGTTCGGGGCTGTCGTCGGTCACCTCCACCCGCAGCCGGCCGCCCGGCCCGTAGCGCAGCACCAGCTCCCGCGGTCCCCCCGCGTGCAGACAGGCGTTGGTGACGAGCTCCGACACCAGCAGCAGCACGTCCTCCTCGGCCTCGGTCCCCGGCGCCCAGCGCCAGTCGGCGAGGGCGTGCCGGGTGAAGTCCCGGCACCGGGTGACGACGCCCGCCGTGGCTCCGCCCAGGACCAGCCTCCGCGTCTGTTCCGCCACCGGCGCACTCCCGTCTATGGCCTCACCCGCCCCCTCGGCGCCGCACCTACCCCCGACCAGGGGGGACAAATCCCACGGTTTCGGCCACCAGGACACCA
Source organism: Streptomyces sp. 3211.6 (assembly GCF_003634815.1). Taxonomy (NCBI): domain Bacteria; kingdom Bacillati; phylum Actinomycetota; class Actinomycetes; order Kitasatosporales; family Streptomycetaceae; genus Streptomyces; species Streptomyces sp. 3211.6. The sequence goes on from NZ_RBXC01000001.1 coordinate 3,933,389, forward strand.
CAGCCGTCCCACAGCGGCACCACAGCGGCGCCGGAACCCCGCCGGAGTGCGCCCCGCCGCGCAGGGAAGGGTCCCGGCGGGGGCCTCCCGCCACCTTCCGAGCGGGGTCCCGAAGGCACGCGAAAGGCCCCCACCAGGGGTTTTCGGCCACTCTCCCCCGTGGAGCGGCCGGCCCGGGCGACGCTAATCCGGCCACGGCCACACCGTCGAGGAAGGCCGGACCGATCCGTCAAGTCCCCCCGCCGCCACCCCGGCCCCGCCACGCCTTCCGGGCACCCCCCTGTCCACATCCTGGACAACTACCCTCGGTATATGAACACAGATGCCGACGCCCTCCGCACCGTGAAAGACGCCGACCGGAAGCACGTCTTCCATTCCTGGTCGGCCCAGGAGCTCATCGACCCCCTCGCCGTCGCCGGGGCCGAGGGCTCGTACTTCTGGGACTACGAGGGCAACCGCTATCTCGACTTCTCCAGCGCGCTCGTCTACACCAACATCGGCTACCAGCACCCCAAGGTGGCCGCCGCCATCGCGGAGCAGGCCGGAAAGCTCTGTACCGTCGCGCCCGGTTTCGCCGTGGACGTCCGCTCCGAAGCGGCCCGCCTGATCGCCGAGCGCACCCCCGGCGACCTCGACAAGATCTTCTTCACCAATGCCGGCGCCGAGGCCGTGGAGAACGCCGTCCGCATGGCCCGGCTGCACACCGGCCGGCCCAAGGTGATGTCCGCGTACCGCTCGTACCACGGCGCCACGACCACCGCGATCAACCTCACCGGGGACGCCCGCCGCTTCGGCAACGACACCGCGACCGCCGGCGTCGTGCACTTCTGGGGCCCCTTCCCCTACCGCTCCCCCTTCTACTCCGGCACCGAGGCCGAGGAGTGCGAGCGCGCGCTGCGCCATCTGGAGGACACGGTCGTCTTCGAAGGCCCGCAGTCCATCGCGGCGATCATCCTGGAGACGGTCGGCGGCGCCCCCGGCGTGCTCGTGCCCCCGGCCGGGTACCTGGCGGGGGTCCGCGAGATCTGCGACCGCTACGGCATCGTGTTCATCCTGGACGAGGTGATGGTCGGCTTCGGCCGCACCGGCAGGTGGTTCGCCGCCGAGAACTGGGACGTCACCCCCGACCTCGTCTGCTTCGCCAAGGGCGTCACCAGCGGCTACGTACCGCTCGGCGGCGTCGCCATCTCCGCCGCGATCGCCGAGACCTTCGCCCGCCGCCCCTACCCGGGCGGTCTGACCTACTCCGGGCACGTCCTGGCCTGCGCCGCCGCCGTCGCCACGATCAACGTGATGGAGGAGGAGGGCGTCGTGGAGCAGTCGGCCCGCACCGGCGCCGAGCTGCTGGGCCCCGGCCTGCGCGCACTCGCCGAGCGGCACCCGTCGGTGGGCGAGGTCCGCGGTCTGGGCACCTTCTGGGCCCTGGAACTCGTACGGGACGCCCGTACGCGCGAGCCGCTCGTCCCGTACAACGCCTCGGGCGCCGAGAACGCGCCCATGGCGGCCTTCGGCGCGGCCCTGAAGAAGGGCGGCCTGTGGCCCCTGCTCGCCGGGAACCGGATGCACGTCGCGCCGCCCTGCAACATCCCGGCCGAGGACGTGGCCGAGGGGCTGGCGGTCCTGGACGAAGCGCTCGCCGTCACGGACGCGCACATGGCCTGAGCCGCGTGCCTGAGCCGCGTGCCTGAGCCGTGTGCGTGAGCCGTCGGCCTGAGCCTCGGCCTGGGCCGCAGGCCGGAACCGGAGCGCCGGGCGCCCCTTGTCGGGTCGCCCAATCCGGCGGGGCGGGTGTTCGGAGGTTCCGTGCGGTGGTCAACCCACCGCACACATGGTGCAATCCCGTCAGTACTTCCGTACAACAGTTACGACTCAGCACCTACGGACCGGGATGCACGTCAGTCCCGGGGCGGTCCCTCCGGGGCCGAACGGCGGGGAGCGGGACGTCCCCTCGGGGGGCGGGCGCTGGACGCCGGGCGTACGGGATCCAGAACAACGGACTCCGTGTTCCCGAGTACCCGAAGGAAGACAGCATGAGCAAGCACGTCCTGGGCCAGAACCAGTACGGCAAGGCCGAGAACCGCATCGTCGTGGTGACCCGCAAGGGCGGCGACGGCTCCTGGCACGAGATCCGGGACCTCAACGTCTCGGTCGCGCTGCGCGGCGAGTTCCGCGACGTCCACCTCACCGGCGACAACGCCAACTGCCTCCGACCGACACCACCAAGAACACGGTGTACGCCTTCGGCAAGGAACACGGCATCTCCTCCCCCGAGGCCTTCGGCATCCTGCTCGCCAAGCACTTCGTCTCCTCCCAGGCCCCGATCCGCGAGGCGCAGATCCGCATCGAGGAGTACGCCTGGGAGCGGATCCCCGTCCCCACGCGCAAGGAGCAGCACTCCTTCGTCCGCAAGGGCCAGGAGGTGCGCACCGCGCAGGTCACCTACAGCGAGACCACCGGCCTCCAGGTCATCTCGGGCCTGAAGGACCTGACCGTGATGAACTCGACCAACTCCGAGTTCCACGGCTACATCAAGGACAAGTACACGACCCTCCAGGAGGCGTACGACCGCATCCTGGCCACCAAGGTCACCTCCCGCTGGGCGCACTCGGCGCCGGCCGCCGAAGACGCCGGGTACGACTGGGACCGGTCGTACAAGAAGGTCCGCAAGCACATGCTCGAGGCCTTCGCGGAGACGTACTCCTACTCGCTCCAGCAGACCCTGAACCAGATGGCCGAGCGGGTGCTCGACAACTGCCCCAAGGTCAACGAGGTGCGCCTCAACCTGCCCAACAAGCACCACTTCCTCGTCGACCTGGAGCCCTTCGGCCTCAAGAACGACAACGAGGTCTACTTCGCGGCGGACCGGATGTACGGCCTGATCGAGGGCACCGTCCACCGTGACGGCGTCCAGCCGGTGATCGCCACTTCCGACTGGATCGTGGCGTAACGCCGCTTCCGACCGGCCCGTTCCGGCCCGGACCGCGTCGCGGGGTCCGGGCCGGCGGTCATTCCCGGGGCCGCCCGAGCAGCAGGTTCCAGCGGCCCGCGCGCCCGCTGAGGGCGGTCACGGTCTCCGGGCGGACGTCGAGCCGCCAGAACGCGGCCGCCGGCAGCTCCAGGGCGGACACCACCGCCGCCCGCACGACGGCCTGCGCGACCACCGCGTGGTGCCGGCCGGGCTCCAGGCGCGCCAGGTGCTCCCCCGTGCGGGTGATCAGCGCGGCCACGGACTCCCCGCCGCCGGGCGGGGCGAACTCCGGGTCGGTGAGCCAGCGCCGGACCGCGTCCGGGTCCTCGGCGGCGACCTCGTCCAGGGTGCGGCCGGCCCACGCGCCCATGTCCGGCGCGGCCAGGCCCTCGTGCCCCGGACAGGGTTCCGCGTACCCGAAACGTCCCTGGCGGGCGCCCTCGTCGAGCGGGGGCGTGGTCAGGTGCAGGCGCACCGGAGGAGGCAGGGGCATAAAAAAGAGCGTAAAGCGCGCGCCCGGGGCGTGAGACGGCGGCCACACGCCGTGGTGTTCAAGCCAGGAGCACGCTACCGTCTCGGACGACATGTAGAAGGTATGACGGAAGTACCGGTGAGAATCCGGCACGGTCGCGCCACTGTGAATCCTCCCGCGGCGACGGGGGAGGGAAGTCAGACCCGCCCGCCTTCGACGAGAGCACCACTGACCGGGACGCGTGTTCCCCTGGAGGTTCCGCCATGGCCCACTCCGCCGTGCCCGCTTCGGCCCCTGTCGCCGTAGCCCCCATCTCCCTTTCCGCACTGGCCCCCTGGGCCGCCTTCGCCGCCGTCGTGACCCTCTTCCTGCTCTACCTCGTCGGCGTCGAGCAGGGTGCCGCCGCGATCTTCCAGGGCGAGACCGTCCACGAGTGGATGCACGACGGCCGCCACCTGCTCGGCTTCCCCTGCCACTGAATCTCCTGCTGATCCCCCGCTGATCACGCAAGGAGCTTTCACGTGAACACGATTTCCCCCCGCGTCCTCCTGGTCCGGGGCATGCTGGCCGGCCTGCTCGCGGGCGTCGCCGCCTTCCTCGTCGCGTACCTGCTCGGCGAGTCCAAGGTGGACGCGGCGATCGCCATCGAGGAGGCCGGCGCGGCCGGGCACGACCACGCCGAGGCCGCCCCGGTCAGCCGGGCTCTCCAGGCGACGGCCGGCCTCGGCACCGGCACCCTGCTCTACGGGGTCGCGCTCGGCGGCATCGCCGCGCTCGTCTTCTGCTTCGCCCTGGGCCGCATCGGCCGCTTCGGCCCCCGGGCCACGGCCGCCCTGGTCAGCGGCGGGCTCTTCCTCACGGTCGGCCTGGTGCCCTTCCTGAAGTACCCCGCCAATCCCCCCGCGGTCGGCGACCCGGACACGGTCGTCCGGCGGACCACCCTGTTCCTGCTGATGATCGCCCTGAGCGTGCTGCTGGCCTCGGCCGCCCTGATCCTGGGGCGCCGGCTCGCGCCGCGCCTGGGGAACTGGAACGCCTCGGTCGTCGCCTCGCTCGCCTTCGTGGCGGCGGTCGGCATCGCGTATGCGCTGCTGCCGGGGATCAACGAGGTGCCGGCGGACTTCCCGGCGGCGCTGATCTGGCAGTTCCGGCTCTCCTCACTGGCGATCCAGGCAGTGGTGTGGACGACTTTCGGCCTGGCCTTCGGTTTTCTAGCCGAACGCGCTATTGCCCCGGCCGCCGCCCCCAAGGAGGCTGTACAGCCGATGAGTTGAGGACGGCACTCCGGTTGCGGACGTGCCGGTGCGAAGGGGTGGAACCGGGCATGCAGTCCGCGATCCGGGAATGGCGGGGCTGGACCGGCGCCGCACCGTTCTGGCTGAACTCGGTGCTGCTGAGCCTGGCCCCGTTCACGGCGGTCCCCCTCTTAGCCCAGATCGGCGTCATCGCCGCCCTGGCCGCCCTCGGCGGGCTCGCCCGCCAGCTCTGGTACGGGGACTACGGCCACCCCGCGATGCACCTCGCCGCCGCCCTCATGGGGGCGGCGGCGGTGGTTTTCGTGGTGTTCTGAGCCCGCCGGCTGCCCGGCCCCCGTCCTCCCCTCCACCGAACTTCCCGCCCGACGAGGAAGAATGGGGCTTTTCGAGCGGAGCGGGGACTGGTGTGACGGCGGCGGGGCGGGACATACCCGAGGAGTACCTGACCGGGTACGTACGCATGCTCGGGGAGGTCTCGGCCACCGGCCGGCGGCCCGCGGACGAGGAACTGGACGCCCTCCGCGACCTCGGGGAGCACGCCGCCGAGGCCGGGTACGGCCTCGGCGCCCTGCTCGGCGCCCAGCTGACCGCCGCCCGCGCCGCGCTCGGCGACCGGGCCGCCGTCGTGGAACAGGCCGTGGACGCCGTCGCCGAGGGCCACGGCCGCGCCACACGGCTGGCACTGCGCCAGGAGGAAGCGACCCGCCACGACTTCCTCAACGCCCTCCTCCTCGGCCACACCACCCCGGACCGCCTCGCGTCGCACGCCGGGCGGTTTGGCCTTCGTATGGCCGCGTCGTACACGGTGGCCGTCGCCCGGGCGCGGGCCCCGTATGCGGACGGCGGCCCGGAGGTGCGGCGGCTGGAGCGGGCCCTGGCCGGGACGGCCCTGCTCGCCGTCAGGGAGGGCCGGCTGATCTGCGTGGCCCCCGGCGACGACGACGCGGTACCGGCCCGCTTCGCCCGGCTGGCCCACGCGGGCTCCGGCCCCGGCGGGCTCGTCGCGACCGGGCGCCCGCACCCCGGCGTGGGCGGAGTGGCCGCCTCGTACGCGGAGGCCCTGCGCGCCATCGGCCTCGCGGACCGGCTCGGGCTCGACGGCCCCGTGCTGCGCGCCGCCGACATGCTGGTCTACCCCGTGCTGACCCGGGACCGGGGAGCCCTGGCCGACCTGGTCCTGACCGTGCTCGGCCCCCTGCGGGGCGGCCGCGGCGGAGCCGTACCCCTGCTGGAGACGCTGACCGCCTTCTTCGACGCGGGCTGCGTGTCGGCGGAGGCGGCGCGGCGGCTGGACCTGAGCGTGCGGGCCCTGACGTACCGCCTGGAACGCATCCACAGCCTGACGGGCCACAACCCCGCCGACCCCGCCCACCGGTACACCCTCCAGACCGCCACCCTCGGCGCCCGCCTCCTGAACTGGCCCGCGGACCCCCTCCCGTAGCTCCAGCCCGCTGCCTCCGGCCCCGCCGGCGTTCGAGGCGCCCCTCACCCGTTCGGCCGCACCGGCCCCTGGTTTCGCAGCCACCCCCCACCCCCCACCGCCAGCTGCGAAGACTCCCCGCACACCCCCCGACACACCGATGACACCCCGTCAACTCGGGTACGTCACCGACGCGCCGACCCCCCGCACGTGGGCCACGCTCCGAGGAACCGGCCGCCCGAGCCGGCCCAGGAGGAATGCCATGTCCCGCGCCCGATGGGCGGCCGCCGCACTGACGGTCACTCTGCTCTGTACCGGCATCGCCCTGTTGCGCGGCGCGGACGGCGCAGACGGAGCGGGCCGGGATCCGGGAACCTCGACCATCGCCGACGCCCTGCCCTCCCGCGCGCTCGGCCTGTCCGGCCACCGCCGCCTCGTGCGCGAGCTGGAGCACTCCGGCACCCACGGCCACGCCCCGGCCCGCAGGAGCCGTACCGGAGCGGCCGGACCACTGCGCCCCTCACGGCCGCTGCGGCTGCGCATCCCCAGCCTGGGGGTGGACCTCCCGCTGGCCGAGGGCACACCCGCCGGTGAGGACACGGCCGGCTGGGACAGCGCCGGCCCGGCCCCCGGCTCGGCCGGGACCGCCGTGGTCACCGGCAACGGGCTCCCGCTCTCCCAACTCCGGCGGGGCCGCATCATCGAGATCCCGCGCGCGGACCACCGTACGGCCGTGTTCACCGTCGAGCGGGTCTCCCCGTACGGGGTGACCTCGCCCGACCGGGGCGGACGGGCACGGCTGCGGCTGGTCAGCGGCGAGACCTCCGTCCTCGCACGGCTGACCGGCCCCCTGCGCACCGGCTGAACCCGGTGCGCGCGGCCGCCGCCCGTCAGCCGAGGGGGGTGTTCCCGTCCCCCGGTCGGGGGCTTCTCGGCGGCGGCCGGGGAGCCGCCGGGGACGGCGGGGCAGGGAAGACCTCATGAGCGGTGCGCGGTACGCGCGGACGGTGCCGGCGCGGGCCCTGACGGTGGCCTGCGTCGCCCTGCTGTGCCTGTTCGGCGCCGGCCCGGTGGCAGCCGCCACCGCCGGGGCCGATCCCCGTGCCGCCTCCTCCGCCCCGGCCGACCCCGCCGAGGGGCAGTCGGATCCGGCCGCGGATCCCGACGGCCGGGCGGACCTACGGACGGTCGTGCGCGGGGCTCCGGCCCCGCGCGGGCTGCCGGGGACGTTTCACGTGAAACACGCGGGCGAGTCCACCCGTGTGGCCCAGGGCGGACCGGCCGGGGCGGCCGTGTCCCCGCGGACGGTACGGAGTGTGGTCCTGCGCTGCTGAGCGGGCCGAGCACGAGAACTCCCCCCGCACGCCCCCGGACCACCGTGAGGTTCCGTCATGCCCATCGACCCGTACGCCGCCCTGAACGCCATGATCCGCGCGGAGGCGGCCCGCTTCTCCCCGGCGGCCCGCAAGGACCGGCCCGCACCACAGGTCCCGGCCCGCGAGAGCGCCGCCGAGGCCCCGGAGACCGCCCCGGCCGGCGAACCCCGGCGGCACACCGAGGGCCCGGCCGCGTAACCGGCCGGGCCCGGCCATGAGGCGGCGCCGGTTGCCGCGCCCCGGCGACGGGGTACGGCAACCGGCGCCACGGCCCGGTGCGCGGGATTTCAGTCCTCCCGCGTGTAGTACCGGTAGAAGGCGACGAGCCCGACGCCGATGCCCGAGAAGAGGCCGACGACGGTCGCGCGGAGCACGGACTGGTTGGTGAGGCTGTGCAGATAGCCGACGGCGCAGCCGATGAACACCCCGTAGGCGGCGGCGTGCACCTCCCGCTTGAGCCTCGGGCCGAGCCGGGCGAGGGCGAACATGATCCCCGCGAAGATGACGCCGCAGAGGATTCCGTAGAAGACGTTGCCCGCGTCGACCGGGCCCATCTGGCGCTTGATGAAGGCCGCCCAGACCCCGTAGACGAGGCCGGCCAGCAGCGGGCGGGCCAGGGCGCCCCTGGTGATGTCGTGTGCTTGCGCCGACGCCGTCGGACGGTGGTACCGCCGCGGGGCGGTGGGGGCCGCGTGTGCCATGGCGGGCTCCTCTCTTCCAGCCTCCAGGGCACACCCGCCGCCCCGGGGCGGCAAGTGGATCACCCGTCCGGGCGGGACTCGGCCGCCGCCGCTCCCCGTACGCAGCAACGGGGGTGGCGTCGGGCGGCGCGTCCGCCTTCCCTGGTGACGTGCGCACCTACCTGTCGGCGGCCCTGATCGTGCTCGTGGCCCTCCTCGTGCCCGCGAGCGCGGTCGCGTACTGGGCCGACCGCCAACTGGGTGACGCCGACCGCTACACCGCCGCCATGTCCCCCCTCGCGACGAACCCCGCCGTGCAGGAGGTGGTCGTCACCCAGGCCGGCCGCGCCCTGTCCGGGCAGATCGAGGCGGGCCCCTTCCAGGGCGGGGTGGACGCCCTGCTCGGGGAGGCCCTGCGCTCCTTCGCCGGGACCCCCGCCTACCGGACCGCCTGGGACGCGGCCAACCGGGCCGCCCACACCGCGTTCCTGGAGGCGCTGACCAGTGGCCACGGGAACGCCGTCACCATCGACCTCGCGCCGGTGATCGCGCAGGTCAAAGGGGAGCTGGTGGCCGACGGGGTGCCGTTCGCCGACCGCATCCCCGAGACCCACCTGTCCGTGGAGGTCATGGAGTACGACAACCTCGGCGCCCTCCGGAAGGGGTTCCGCATGCTGCAGATCGCCGGGGTGTGGCTTCCCGTGCTGACCCTGCTGCTGGCCGTGGCGGCCGTGGCGGTGGCCGTGCGGCGGCGCCGCGCCGTGCTGGCCACCGGTGTCGGGATCGCGGTCGGGGCCGTCCTGCTGGGGATCGCGGTCGCCGTGTGCCGCCGCCTGACCCTCGACGACCTGCCGGCCGACATCGACCGGGCCGCCGCCGGAGCGGTGTACGACGCCCTCACCGCGTTCCTGCGCACCACCGCCTGGGTGGTCCTCGGCGTCGGTCTGGTCACCGCTCTCACCGCATGGCTGACGGGCCGGCTCCGCCGCACCCCATAAGCTCGGAAGGTACTCATCCTCCGCAGAAAGCCCCAGAAGAACCGATTCGCGAGCGGTGACACGGAAGCGGAATGACCACCGAACGACGCACCGAGCACATACCGCACGAGCCGCCCCGGGCCCGCCCCCTGGCTCCCCCCGCCTGGCTGCTCGCGGGACTGCGGCCGAGCAGGAACCCCGTCTCCTGGGCGGCGGTCGTCCGCGCCGGGATCGCGATGGCCGTACCGCTCGCCGTCGGTTTCGCCGTGGACGAGCCCGAGTACGGGGCGCTCGCCTCGATGGGCGCCCTGTCGGGGGTGATCGGCGACACCGCCGACGCCTACCGGATGCGGGTCCTGAACATCGCGCTCCCGCAGTTGCTCGGCGCGGTCGGGGTGGCCCTGGGCACGCTCGTCTACGGCCACGGCTGGGTCGCGGTCGCCGTCCTCACCCTGATCGCCCTGGTGTCCGGGATGATCTCCTCGATCGGCACGGTCGCCTCCGCGTCCGGGCTGGTGTTCCTGCTCAACGCCGTCGTCGGGGCAGGCCTGCCGATGCCCGAGCCCTGGTGGACGGCCCCGCTGCTGCTGAGCGCGGGCGGCCTGTTCGTCCTGCTGCTCACCCTGCTGGGCTGGCCGCTGCGCGGACGGCAGCCCGAACGGGCCGCCGTCGCGGCCGGCTACCGGGCCGTCGCCGACGCCCTGGAGGCCGCGGGTGGTCCGGCGCCCGTGTACGACGAGCGCCGACAGCAGGTCACGCACGCCCTCAACCAGGCCTACGACCTCGTCCTGGGCCGCCGCGCCCGGGTGCACGGGCGCAGCCCGTCCCTGGTGCGGATCCTGGCCCAGCTGAACGTACTGATCCCGCTGGTCGAGGCCGCGCCCGCCGCCCACCTGCGCGGACGCCCGCTGCCGCCCGAGGTCCCGGCAGCGGTGCGGGAGCTGGCCGCGGCCGTCGAGGAGGGCCGCACCGGAACCCCGGTCCTCGACCTGCCCGCCCCGCAGAGCCCGTCCGAGCGGGCTGTGGACGCCGCCCTGCGGCACGCGGCGAAGATCGTGCACCTCGCGGAGCCCGACCCGTACAACGTCGACGACCGGCTGGGGCGGCCCGCCGCCCTGCGGGTGCGGGCCGGGCGGGTGGTGCGCGACATGATGCTGTCCGAGGCCTCCTGGCGCTACGGGCTCCGGCTGGCCCTGTGCATCGGCCTGGCCCAGTCGCTGGTCTCCCTGGTCGAGGTGGAACGCTCGTACTGGGTGGCGCTGACGGTCACCTTCGTCCTCAAACCGGACTTCGGCTCGGTCTTCTCCCGCGCGGTGCTGCGTGCGCTGGGGACGGCGGCCGGACTGGTCCTGGCCGCCGGCGTGCTGGCGGAGGTGCCGCGCGGCTGGTGGGACGTCCCGGTGATGGTGGTCCTCGCCGCGCTGATCCCGGCGTTCTCCGCGAAGGGGTACGTCTTCCAGACCGCGGCCATCACCCCGGTCATCCTGCTCCTGTCGGACCTCCTCAACCACCAGGGCTTCGACCTGATCCGGCCCCGGCTGCTGGACAGTCTCATCGGCTGCGCCATCACCCTCGTCGCCGGCTACCTGCTGTGGCCCGAGAGCTGGCACACCCGGATCGGCGACCGGCTCGCCGACGCCGTGGACGACGCGGCCCGTTACGTGGAGTGTGCCTTCGTCCCCGTCGCCGGCGAGGCCGAACTGCGGGCGGCCCGCCAGTCCCGGCTCCAGGCCCGGCGGCGGATCTACCGCGACCTGTCGGGCGTCCGCAGCGAGTTCCAGCGGGCCCTGACCGAACCCCCGCCGACCGGCAGCCGCGCCGCCGCCTGGTGGCCGCTGGTGGTGGCCGTGGAACGGATCGTGGACGCCACCACCGCGGCCCGCGTCCGCGTCAACCACGGAGCCCCCGCCCCGCCCCCGTCCGAGGTGGCCCGTATCGCCGGGCAGCTGCGCGAGCTGGCCGAGGGGGTCCGCAGCAGCCCCGTCCTGTACCGGGTCGACATCCCCCCGGAATCCGAGGAGGCCGGCGTCCTGTCCCCCCTCCACCAGGAGGTGGCGGCCGCCCGGGCCATCGCCCAACCGGAGCAGTAACCGGGGGCCCCGGCCCCCGCCGCACGGCAGCATCGAAGCATGCGCCCCCGCCGCCGTCTGGCCGCCCCCGCCCTGGCCGCCCTCCTGGCGGTCGCGGCGGCCGGGTGCGCGGACGTGGAGGGGCTCAAGGACCAGGGCGACCAGGGCACGGTCCACGCCCCCAGGACCCTGTGGAAGGGCTACTTCCCCGACCCCCCCGGTCCCGGGCAGCAGCCCGGCGCGGCCGCCGTGGTCCCGGGCCTGCCCAAGGTGCCGGGGCTGAGCATGCGCGGGGTGGACGCGCTGGCCGTCGTACGGGCCGACATCACCTCCGCCACCGCCGAGGACGGCGGCACCGGCCGGCTCGTGGACCCCCGGGCCGTCCAGCGGCTCGCGCTCTGCACACAGGCTGTGGACGGCGGACCCTTCTGCCCGGTGCGGCCGGGGATCCTGCACGATCTGACCGGCAACGGCAGGGAAGAGCTGATCACCGCCCTGGACGTGGACGGCCGCCTGAGCGAACTGCGGGTCTACACCGTCCAGGACGACGGCAGGATCGCCCGCATCCTCTCCCGGCGCGGCGTCCTGGAGGGCGTGGAGGTGGCCGCCGAACACCTGGCCGTCCGCGAACCGACCTCGAACCCGGTCTACATCTCCGTCTCCGACTACGTCTGGGACCCGCACACCAAGAGCATGAGCCTGTCGCAGCTGACCCTCGACGACTGTCCCACCCTGACCGACGTCCCGTTGAGCGCGGACCGGCAGCGATGCGCGCGCTGAGCAGCCTCCGCTGGAAGATCGCCCTGACCACCACCCTGGTGTGCTGCACGGTGGCCGCCGCCCTGGGGATCGCCGTGCACAACGTGGTCGCCCGGCAGGTCGTCGGGGAGGTCCGCAAGGAGGTGGACCGCGCACTGGAGCACGCCCTCGGCCACTACGAGTACGGCACCGCCCACGGCGACGTGCACGCCGCCCTCGACCCGCCCGGCCTCCCGGGCCCCCTGCGCGAGCTCGTCGCACACGGCCGCACCGGCAGCATGGTCGGCACCTACCAGGGCAAGCCCGTCATGTGGGCCGCCGGCCCCGCCGACCGGCAGGCCCTCGCGGTCTGGATCCCGTACGAGAGCACCCGTGCCCGGCTCCGGGACCTGGACACCGCCATCCTCGCCTCCTCGGCCCTCGCGGCCGGGGTGGTCGCCCTGGCCGGCCTGTTCCTCGCCAACCGGATCAGCCGCCGCCTCACGACCACCGCCGCCGTCGCCCGCCGGATCAGCGCCGGCGACCTGGACGCCCGGGTCGGCTTCCCCGCCGAGGGGGGCGCCCGAGGCACCCACCGCTCCCCCGACGAGGTACGGGACGTCGCACAGGCCCTGGACTCGATGGCCGCCTCGCTCCAGGAACGGCTGGAGGCGGAGAAGCGGTTCACGGCCGACGTCGCGCACGAGCTGCGCACCCCGCTGACGGGTTCACTGGCCGCCGCCGCGCTGCTGCCCGAGGGCCGGCCCAAGGAGATGATCGAGGACCGGCTGCGGGCCCTGCACCTGCTCACCGAGGACCTGCTGGAGATCTCCCGGCTGGACTCGGGGGTGGAGCGCGCCGACCTGGCGCGGGTGGAGCTGGGCCGGGCCGTACGGCGGGCCGTCGCCGGGTCCCGGCTCGGCGCCGAGGTCCGGGTGGTCCGGGACGCGGTGGTGCTCACCGACCGGCGGCGCCTGGACCGGATCCTGGCCAACCTGCTGGTCAACGCCCACAAGCACGGGCGGCCACCGGTCGAGGTCACGGTGGAGGGGCCGGTGGTGACGATCCACGACCATGGGTCCGGCTATCCCGCCGAACTGGTCGAACAGGGCCCCCAGCGCTTCCGCACGGGAGATCCCGGCCGCGGCCGCGGCCACGGTCTGGGACTGACGATCGCGGTGGGCCAGGCGGCCGTCCTGGACATCGCCCTCAGCTTCGCCAACGCCCCCGACGGCGGCGCCCTGACCACCCTCCGTCTCCCGGTGGGACGGCTGCCGGAGGGGAGTTGAGGGAGGTCAGGTCGGGGTGTTTCACGTGAAACACCCGGCTGGACAACTGGGCGTGCCCATCGGCCAGATCGCCCGGACGCACGGAACGTCTGATGATCGGCCGGAGCTCGCGCACGCCTTCCTCCGGTGGCTCCGTACGAAGAATCCGGCCGCGGCGGCAGACGCGGGCTGCGCCGATGCGGCGGCGCGGGGATGAACGGTGGATGAACCCGGCACGGCGGAGGGCCAGTTCGTGCGGGCGGGCGGGTTGGGTGGTAGGACGGGCACCACGAAGGGCGCCCCTGCCGTCGTTCCAGCCAAGGGGCCGATAACCTTACGTGTCCACTCTGGGCAGGGATCAACCGCGCAGCACGGACAAATGACGCACGCACTCATGCGAAAGGCCTGGCCCATGGGTATTCGGAGCTTGTTGCGCAAGGTGTTCGGAAGGACTGCGGAGCCGGTCCCCGAAACGTCGGACGCCCCAGCGGCGGCCGTTCCCAACCAGGCCGAACGCACGCCCTTGGACGTGGCGGCCGAGCTGGTGGCGGCGTCCTTCGACAACCCGACGGTCCCGCCGCAGTCGGCACCGCGCGACCGTGAGGCGGGCACCCTCCTCACCGCCCCCGCCCCCACGACGGACCCCTCCGTCCCGGAGGCCCGCCGCCCGACCCCCACCCCGCCCCCCGCCGAACCGGCCAGGGAGCCCGCACCGCAGGCGCAGGGCAACCCCGAGCCCCAGGCCGACACCGAGGCCCCCGCGGACACCGAACCCCTGGCCGCCCAGGCCGAGGAAGCCGCACCGCAGGCACAGGACACCCCCGAACCGGCGGCCGCCGAGCCCGCGCCGGAAGAGCCCCTGGCCGCCCAGGCCGACACCGAGGCCGCCGCGGACGCCGAACCCGTGGCGACCCCGGCCGAGGCCACGGCAGCGCAGGCACAGGCCCCCGCCCCCCAGGCGGAGCCGGCCCCCGCAGCCGAACCGGCCGACGAGCCCGCGGCGCAGGCGGCGGAAACCACCGCCCCCGAGCCCCAGGCCGACACCGAGGCCCCCGCAGACACCGAACCCCTGGCCGCCCAAGCCGGCGAAGCCGCGCCGCAGGCACAGGACACCCCCGAACCGGCAGCCGCCGAGCCCGCGCCGGAAGAGCCCCTGGCCGCCCAGGCCGGCGAAGCCTCGCCGCAGGCGCAGGAGGCCCCCGAGCCGGTGGCCGCAGCACCCGAGCCCCTGGCCATGCAGGCCGATGCGGAGGCCGGGCAGGCGCCCGCCGCCTCCGCGCCGCAGGCGGAGGAAGCCCCCCAGCCGGTGGCCGCAGCGGCCGAGCCCGTTGAGCCGGAGGCACAGGAGGTCCCCGAGCCCGTCGCGCCGGAGGCCCCCGCCCCGCCGGCGGAGCCGGAGGCCGAGCCCCTGGCCGCGCAGGCCGACGCCGAGCCCGAGCCCCGGCCGGAGGCGGAGCCGGAGGCCGAGCCCGTCGGCGGGCCCGCTCTGCCCGCCTCCGCGGTGCGGCGGAAGGGCGGGGCGGTCGGGGCGGCGTACAAGGCCGCCGGACAGGTGCTCCGGGCCAAGGGGAAGGCCGGGGCCCGGGCCAAGGTGTACCTGGTCCTCGACCGCTCCGGCTCCATGCGCGGGTTCTACAAGGACGGCAGCGCCCAGTACCTCGCCGACCACGCCCTGGCCCTCGCCGCCCACCTGGACGAGGAGGCCACCGTGCACACGGTGTTCTTCTCCACCGAACTCGACGGCACCGCCGAACTGACCCTCGACGCCCACGACGAGTCCTGGGTCGAGGCCCGCCACGGTGAACTCGGCCGGATGGGCCGCACCAGTTACCACGTGGCCGTGGAGGCCGTTGTCGAGCGGTACCAGAAGGACGGCGGCACCAGCCCCGCCCTGGTCGTCTTCCAGACGGACGGCGCCCCCGACAACGTCCGCCCCGCCCGCCAGGCGATCGCCGACGCCGCCGCCACCGCCCCCGGCATCCACTGGCAGTTCGTCGCCTTCGGCGACCACGACGCCAAGGCCTTCGACTTCCTGCGCAAGCTGGACGCCGAGAACGCCGGCTTCTTCCACGCCGGCCCCGCCCCCGCGGAACTGACCTCTGCCGCCCTCCTCAAGGGCGTCCTCGACCGGTTCTGACGGCCGGCGGCGGCGGACAAGACGAAGGGCCCGGGATCCGCGAGGATCCCGGGCCCTTCCCGCTCCCTACGAGAGCGCCGGCGCGGCGGCGTTACCGCGCGGCGTCCGGGTGCACGGCCTCGGCGACCGGCTTCGCGTCCGCGGCCTTCGTCTCGACCGGCTTGCGCAGCGCGATGTTCAGCTCGCGCAGACGGCTCTCCTCCAGCACCGTCGGCGCGCCCATCATCAGGTCCTGGGCGTTGCCGTTCAGCGGGAAGGCGATGGTCTCGCGGATGTTCGGCTCGTCGGCCAGCAGCATCACGATGCGGTCCACGCCCGGGGCGATGCCACCGTGCGGCGGGGCGCCCAGGCGGAACGCGCGCAGCATGCCCGCGAACTCGCGCTCGACGGTCTCGGCCTCGTAACCGGCGATCTCGAAGGCCTTCAGCATGACCTCGGGCTCGTGGTTGCGGATGGCGCCGGAGGACAGCTCGATGCCGTTGCAGACGATGTCGTACTGCCAGGCCAGGATGTCGAGCGGGTCCTTCTCCTGCAGGTCCTTCATGCCGCCCTGCGGCATGGAGAACGGGTTGTGGGAGAAGTCGATCTTGCCGGTCTCCTCGTCCTTCTCGTACATCGGGAAGTCGACGATCCAGCAGAAGCGGAAGACGTTCTCCTCGAAGTGGCCGGCGCGCTTGGCGGCCTCGACCCGGACCGGGCCCATGATCTTCGAGACCTCGTCGAACTCGCCCGCGCCGAAGAACACGGCGTGCCCGGCGGCCAGGCCCAGACGCTCGGTGAGGACCTTGACGTCGTCCTCGGTGAGGAACTTGGCGATCGGGCCGGTCAGCGAACCGTCCTCGCCCACGCGCACCCAGGCCAGGCCCTTCGCGCCCAGCGAGACCGCGTAGTCGCCGAGGCCGTCGAAGAACTTGCGCGGCTGGGCGGCCGTGTCCGGCACGGCCAGCGCACGCACGTGCTTGCCGGCGAACGCCTTGAACTCCGAGCCCTCGAAGACGTCGGAGATGTCGACGAGCTCCAGCTTGGCGCGCAGGTCGGGCTTGTCGTTGCCGTACTTCAGCATCGACTCGCGGAACGGGATCCGCGGGAACGGCGAGGTGACCTCGCGGCCGCCGCCGAACTCGGTGAAGAGCTCGGTCATCAGGCGCTCGATCGGCTGGAAGACGTCCTCCTGCTCGACGAAGGACATCTCCACGTCGAGCTGGTAGAACTCGCCCGGCGAGCGGTCGGCGCGGGCGTCCTCGTCACGGAAGCAGGGCGCGATCTGGAAGTACCGGTCGAAGCCGGAGATCATCAGCAGCTGCTTGAACTGCTGCGGGGCCTGCGGCAGGGCGTAGAACTTGCCCGGGTTCAGGCGGGAGGGGACGACGAAGTCGCGGGCGCCCTCGGGGGAGGTCGCGGTGAGGATCGGCGTCGCCATCTCGTTGAAGCCGAGGGCCACCATCTTCGAACGGATCGAGGCGATCACGGCCGAGCGCAGCATGATGTTGCGGTGCATGCGCTCGCGGCGCAGGTCGAGGAAGCGGTACTCCAGACGCCGCTCCTCGTTCACCCCGTCGTCGGTGTTGATCGTGAAGGGCAGCGGGGCGGAGGCGCCGAGCACCTCGACCTCGGTGACCTCGATCTCGATCTCGCCGGTGGCGAGCTCGGGGTTCACGTTGTCGGCACCACGGGAGACGACCTTGCCGTCCACGCGGACGACGGTCTCCTTGGTGACGCTGCTGAGGGCCTCGTTCGCCGCGGTACCGGGGCGGGCCACGAGCTGCGTGATGCCGTAGTGGTCACGCAGATCGATGAAGAGGATGCCGCCCAGGTCTCGACGATTGTGCACCCAGCCGCTCAGCCGGACGTCGGATGCGACGTCGGAGGCACGGAGCTCGCCGCACGTGTGGGACCTGTACCGATGCATCAGTCATCCAGTTCTACGCGTTTTCCAGGTGGACTCAACCCTCCCAAGGTTACCGTCCGGCAGCGGTACGTACCGGGCGTGCCCGGAGCGCGGGGGCCGACGCACCGGAGCGCAGCGGCCGGCGCACCCGCGGCGGCGCGGGCGGGGGGGCTCCGGACGGGCGGCCCGGCCGGGTGACCTGTAAAGATGGCCGGGTGCGCACCGAGGACGTCCTGGCCGCCATCGCGACCGGCCTGTGGCGGTGGGACAACGCTTCCGGAACGGTCACCCTCGACGGCGAGGCCGCCCGGCTGCTCGGGCTGCCCGCCGAGCCCGTCGTCCTGCCCGAGGCGGCCGCCCGCGCGCGTTTCCACCCGGTGGACTGGAACGAGATCAACGGCATCGTGAACCTCGCCGTGGCCGAGGGCACCCTCGCCGAGGCCCGGCTGCGGATCATGGACGAGGACGGGCGGGTGCTGCGCACCGTCCGCAGCCGCTCCAAGCCCGTGGAGAACCGGACCGCCGACGGCCGCGTCGACTACGAGCTGATCGGCACCATCCAGGAGATCGCCGAACCCCAGCCCGGCACCACGGCCGCGCACACCCCGATCACCGGCGACTGGCGGCGCTCCCGCGAGGCCTTCCTGCTGGACGCCGGCCGGGCCCTTGCCGAGGCCCGCTCCACCGCCGAGGTGCTGCGGGTGGCGGCCTCGCTGTCCATGCCGGGCTTCAGCCCGGACGGGCTGGCCGTCTTCGGGATGGAGGGCGACCAGCTGTCCGTCATCGGCCACCACGGGCACGCCCCCGGCGACGAGGGCCCCTTCTCGGCCATGGCCCTGGACACCGACTACCCGGCGGCCGAGGTCGTCCGGACCGGCCGGGCGATCTACCTCCCCACGCCGGAGGACTACAAACGGCGCTTCCCGGTCACCTGGCCGCTCGCCCGGCGCTTCGACCGGGCCTCCTGGGCCTTCCTGCCGCTGATCGTGGCCGGGCGGACCCTGGGGGCCTGGATGGCCGCGTTCAAGCACCCGGTGACCTTCTCCCCGGACGAGCGGTCGGTGCTGACGACCGTGGCCCGGATGCTCGCCCAGGCCCTCCAGCGGGCCGGGGTGGCCGAATCGGAACGGGAACTCACCACCGGCCTCCAGCGGTCGATGATGCCGCAGCTCGGCCCCGACATCCCCGGCATGACCATCGCCGCCCGCTACGTCCCCACCGGCGGCGGGCTCCAGGTCGGCGGCGACTGGTACGACGTGATCCCGCTCCCCTCCGGCCGCTTCGCCCTGGTCATCGGCGACGTCCAGGGGCACGACGTACGGGCCGCCGGGCTGATGGGCCAGCTGCGCATCGCCGTCCGCGCCTACGCCTCCGAGGGGCACCGGCCGGACGCGGTGCTCTCGCGCGCCTCCCGCTTCCTGGCGGGGCTGTGCTCGGCGCCCGCCCGGGACGAGGACCCCGGCGCGGGTTCCGGTCCGGACGCGGACGCCGACGCCGACTTCGGCAGCCCGCGGTTCGCGACCTGCCTGTACGTGGAGTGCGACCCGCGGACCGGCACGCTGGAGATCGCCCGGGCCGGGCACCCCGACCCGGTGGTGCGGATGGCCGACGGCACGGTGCTGATGCGGCCGACGGCCGGCGGGCTGCCGCTCGGGATCGTCCCGGACACCGACTACCCCACGACGCGGTTCGCCCTGGAGCCCGGCGAGACGCTGATGCTGTGCACGGACGGGCTGATCGAGACCGGCGGGCACGACCTGGACACGGGCTGGGCGCGGCTGCGCGCGATCCTGGAGTCCGACGCGCACGACCGCGCCGCCCCCGGTGAGGGCGGCGAGGGCGGCGGGGACGCGGACAACCACCTGGAGCGCCTGGCCGACCTGCTGGTCCAGGCCGTGCACGGGCCCTCCTCGCACCACACCACGGGCCCGCTGGCCGACCGCCGCGAGGACGACATAGCCGTGGTGCTGCTGTGCCGCGAGAGCCCGAGCTGCGGCTGCGGGACCCCCGCCGAGCACCCGGTGCGGCCCGCCCGGCGCACGATGCTGACCGTGGCCCAGGCCGAGCCGGCCCGGATCGCGGGCGCCCGGCGGCAGGTGCGGGAGCTGCTGCACGACTGGGCGGACGCCGAGCAGGTGGACTCGGCGGTGCTGATGGTCTCCGAGATGGTGACGAACGTGCTGGTTCACACCGACGGGGACGCGCTGCTGGTCGCGGAGGCGGCGGGCGAGCGGGGCGTGCGGCGGCTGCGCGTGGAGGTGGCCGACGCGAGCGACGAGCTGCCGCACAAGCGCCACCCGGGCGAGATGGCCTCCAGCGGCCGCGGCGTGCTGCTGATGGAGATGCTGGCCGACGCCTGGGGCGTGGATCCGCGCGGCGAGGGCAAGTCGATCTGGTTCGAGCTGTACGAACGGGCCAAGCCGGACGGTGACGAGGACCGCGAAGCCCCCGGGCCCGCCGACTGACCGGCCGGCCCCGGTTGACCGAAAGGTCGGCCCGGCCATGCCCATGCCCATGCCGACCCCGAGCCCGAGCCCGGCCCCGACGCCGGAAGGCACCCCGGCCGGGTCGCGGCCGCCGCTGCCCGAACCGGTGCGGCGGCCGGCGGCCTGGTGCGCCGTCGCCGTGTTGGTGGCCCTCGCCGACCGGGGGTGGGTGATCGGGCTGTGGGCGCTGGGCGTGGTGCTGGCGGTGCAGGTGCTGGAGGGGCACGTGCTCCAGCCGGTGATCCAGAGCCGGACGGTGCAGATGCACCCGGCGGCGGTGATGCTGGCGATCACCGCCGGGGCGAGCGTCGCGGGGATCCTCGGGATGCTGCTCGCGGTCCCGCTGACGGCGGCCGCCTTCGGGGTCCTGTCGGAACTCCGCGCCCGCTGCGCTCCCGCCGCCGCGGGGCCCGGGGAGGACCCCGCGGCGGCGGAGGACGGTCCTTAGGCCGTCGTCTCCTCCGGCTCCGCCGCACCGGCGCCCCGGTGGCCGAGGCCCGTCACGTCGGTGCTGGGGATGACGCCCAGGCGGCCGGCCTGGAAGTCGTCGAAGGCCTGCTGGAGCTCGGCGTGGCTGTTCATGACGAACGGCCCGTAGTGCGCCATCGGCTCGCGGATCGGCAGACCGCCGAGGACGACCACCTCGAAGTTCTCGCTGCGGGAGTCCTGCCCGGCGTCCGCGCGGACGGTCAGCCCGTCGCCGTTGCCGAAGACCACCGTCTGGCCCATGCCGAAGGGGCGCCGCTCGGCGCCGGCCGCGCCGCTGCCCGCGAGGCCGTAGGCGAGGGCGTTGAAGTCGCTCCGCCAGGGCAGCGTGACCTCGGCGCCCGGGCTGACGGTCAGGTGGATCATCGTGATCGGGGTGTGCGTGGCGCCGGGGCCGGTGTGCTCCGCGAGGTCGCCCGCGATCAGGCGGATCAGGGCGCCGCCGTCCTGCGAGGCGAGCAGCTTGACGGTGCCGCCGCGGATGTCCTGGTACTTCGGCGCGAGCATCTTGTCCTTGGCGGGCAGGTTCACCCACAGCTGGAGGCCGTGGAAGAGGCCGCCGGACATCACGAGTTCCTCGGGCGGGGTCTCGATGTGCAGCAGGCCGGAGCCCGCCGTCATCCACTGGGTGTCGCCGTTGGTGATGACTCCGCCGCCGCCGTGCGAGTCACGGTGGATGAAGGTGCCGTCGATGATGTAGGTGACGGTCTCGAAGCCGCGGTGCGGGTGCCAGGGGGTGCCCTTGGGCTCGCCGGCCGCGTAGTCCACCTCGCCCATCTGGTCCATCATGATGAACGGGTCGAGGTACTCGTACTTGATCCCCGCGAAGGCGCGTCGCACCGGGAATCCTTCGCCCTCGAAGCCGGAGGGCGCGTCCACCACGCCCAGCACGGGCCGGGTCCGGTCACCTTCGGCGGGAGCGATGACGCGCGGCAGCGCGAGCGGGTTCTGGGCAGTCACTGCGGGCATGGTCAGGACCTCCTTCTGGCAGAAGTTTAGTTGAATCTAGAACTTCCTGCCACCCGCACAGAACAGCGCACCCCCCGGAAGCATTCCCGGGGGGTGCGCAGGGCCTGGTACCGGCGCGACTAGCCGTACATGCGGCGCATCGCGAAGTCGACCATCTGCTCGACGGCCTTGGCGTCGAAGACCATCCGGTGGTCGCCCTCCATGTCGAGGACGAAGCCGTACCCGGTCGGCAGCAGGTCGATCACCTCGGCGCCGGTGATCACGAAGTACTTGGACTCCTTGCCGGCGTACCGGCGGAGCTCCTTGAGCGTGGTGAACATCGGGATGACCGGCTGCTGCGTGTTGTGCAGGGCCAGGAACCCGGGGGTCTCGCCGCGGGGGCAGTAGACCTTGGAGGTCGCGAAGATCTGCTGGAAGTCCTCCGCGGACAGCGACCCGGTGGTGAAGGCCCGCACCGCGTCGGCGAGCGACGGCGGCGAGGGCTCGGGGTACAGCGGCTGCTCGCCGTACCCGCCGGCCATCTGCTGCGGGGCGGCGTACTGCTGCTGCCCCGCGCTCACGTTCTGGTCGTAGCCGTACATGGGCCGAAGCCTACCGAGCGGCCCCCGCCCCCAGGCACCCTCCAGCCGGACCCGGTTGACGCTGGTCACAGTCGCCGAAGAGGGGTTGCGTCTTATTACTGGTGGGTAGCATCATGAGGTTACCGATTGGTATGTACGAGGAACCTGTCTCCCCGAGCCTTAACGGAGCCGTCGCCATGGGGCACTACAAGTCGAATCTTCGCGACATCGAGTTCAACCTCTTCGAGGTGCTCGGCCGTGAAAAGCTGTACGGCACCGGCCCGTTCGGCGAGATGGACACCGAGACCGCCAAGAGCATCCTGTCCGAGCTGACCCGCCTCGCCGAGAACGAGCTGGCGGAGTCCTTCGCGGACGCCGACCGCAACCCCCCGGTCTTCGACCCGGCCACCAACACCGCCCCGGTCCCGGCCTCCTTCAAGAAGTCCTACGAGGCCTTCATGGACTCGGAGTACTGGCGCCTGGGCCTGCCCGAGGAGATCGGCGGCACCACCTCCCCGCGCTCCCTGATCTGGGCCTACGCGGAGCTGCTGCTCGGCTCGAACCCGGCCATCTGGATGTACTCCTCCGGCCCGGCGTTCGCCGGCATCCTGCACGCCGAGGGCAACGAGGCGCAGAAGAAGATCGCCCAGATCGCGGTCGAGAAGCGCTGGGGCTCCACCATGGTCCTCACCGAGCCCGACGCGGGCTCGGACGTGGGCGCCGGCCGCACCAAGGCCGTCCAGCAGGAGGACGGCTCCTGGCACATCGAGGGCGTGAAGCGCTTCATCACCTCCGGTGAGCACGACATGGAGGAGAACATCCTCCACTACGTCCTCGCCCGCCCCGAGGGCCACGGCCCGGGCACCAAGGGCCTGTCCCTCTTCCTCGTCCCGAAGTTCCACTTCGACTGGGAGACCGGCGAGCTGGGCGAGCGCAACGGCGTCTACGCGACGAACGTCGAGCACAAGATGGGCCTCAAGGCCTCCAACACGTGCGAGATGACCTTCGGCGACCAGCACCCCGCCAAGGGCTGGCTGATCGGCGACAAGCACGACGGCATCCGCCAGATGTTCATGATCATCGAGTTCGCCCGCATGATGGTCGGCACGAAGGCGATCGCCACCCTCTCCACCGGCTACCTCAACGCGCTGGAGTACGCCAAGGAGCGCGTGCAGGGCCCGGACCTGGCGAACTTCATGGACAAGACCGCGCCCAAGGTCACCATCACGCACCACCCGGACGTGCGCCGCTCGCTCATGACGCAGAAGGCCTACGCCGAGGGCATGCGCGCCCTCGTGCTGTACACCGCCTCCATCCAGGACGCGATCCAGCTCAAGGAGGCCGCCGGCGAGGACGCCTCCGCCGAGATCGGCCTGAACGACCTGCTCCTGCCGATCGTGAAGGGCTACGGCTCCGAGAAGTCGTACGCGCTGCTCTCCGAGTCCCTGCAGACCTTCGGCGGTTCCGGATACCTGCAGGAGTACCCGATCGAGCAGTACATCCGGGACGCCAAGATCGACACCCTCTACGAGGGCACCACGGCCATCCAGGGCCAGGACTTCTTCTTCCGCAAGATCGTCCGCGACCAGGGCGCCTCGCTGAACGTCCTCTCCGAGACGATCAAGAAGTTCCTCGCCGAGGGCGTGGGCGGCGAGGAGCTGGCCCCGGCCCGCGACGCGCTGGCCAAGGCCGCCGTGGACCTGGAGGCCATCGTCGGCCAGATGATCGTCGACCTCACCGCCACCGGCGAGGACGTCAAGAACATCTACAAGGTCGGCCAGAACACCACCCGCCTGCTGATGGCCTCCGGTGACGTGGTCGTCGGGTACCTGCTGCTCAAGGGCGCCGCCGTGGCCGCCGAGAAGCTGGCGACCGCCTCCGCCAAGGACGTGCCCTTCTACACCGGCAAGATCGCCGCCGCGAAGTTCTTCGCCGCCCAGGTCCTGCCGGGCGTCTCGGTCCAGCGCGCGCTGGCCGAGTCCGTCGACAACTC
Source organism: Streptomyces sp. 3211.6 (assembly GCF_003634815.1). Taxonomy (NCBI): domain Bacteria; kingdom Bacillati; phylum Actinomycetota; class Actinomycetes; order Kitasatosporales; family Streptomycetaceae; genus Streptomyces; species Streptomyces sp. 3211.6. The sequence continues at coordinate 3,957,132 of NZ_RBXC01000001.1, forward strand.
CCTCATGGAGCTCGACGAGGCCGCCTTCTAAGGCAGCCCCCCAGCTGTACGCGGTGTACACGTACGCACCGGTGGCCGGACCCCTCCTGTCGAGGGTCCGGCCGCCGGTGTGTCCGGACCCCGGCAGCGGCTCCGCGGCCACCGGGTTCCCCGGTTGTCAGCGGTTCGTGGGACGCTCGTAGACATGAGTCCACAGGAGCAGCAGCACAGCGGCAGGGGGTACACGGTCCCCACCGGGCGCCCGTACGCCCTCAAGGAGCTCCAGGCCAACGTGGGCGCCCTCGGCGACCGGATCAAGGACCTCTACGACGGAGCCCACCCCGCCGAGTACGACCCCGTGGCCGACGCCCTGTACGTGGCCTTCCAGACGGCCGCCGGCCTCGCCCCCGCCAAGAGCTACACCGGCTGCCCCGAGCACCCCAACGGCGCCCTCGACCCCGAGGCCCCCGAGGGCTGGGGCCGCTGCCTCATCTGCAACGACCGCCGCCGCCTCGGCCGGCGGCTGCGCGGCGGCCGCCCGGCCGCGCCCGCCGCCCCGACGGAACAGCGGCGCCTGGGCTACCCCGTACCGGATCCCCCCTACACCCTCGACGTACTGCGGCGGTACCTGCGCGGCATCGACGAACAGCGCTTCCACCTCACGCTCGGCTCACCCGACCAGGATTTCGTCCGCCTCGCCGACGACCTCCACCGGGCGTTCATCGTCGCCCGCGAACTGTCCCGGCCGCGGGGCGCCTCGGGATGCTCCGAGCACCCCGGAGCACCCGTCGACCCCGATGCCCCGCCCGGCGAGGCCTGTATCTTCTGCGCCGGACGCAAAAGACGTGCCCAGCGCCCGCCGCAGACCCCCGAGATGCTCCCGCGCATCCGCCGGGGCGAGCGCCGGCAGCTGCAGCGCCGATTCGAGCGTCCGCCGGGCTGAGAACCCCGGAGTCCGCGGGCCACGCACCCCGCGGTACCCCGACCCCCTCGGCTATCCGCCGCAGCCCGGCCATGGCGAACACGACCGTCGTTAAGGTGAACCACATGAGCTCTCCCGCCCGCTTCGACCGCGGCCACACCGACGATCTGATGACCTTCCTGACGGCCAGTCCGTCGCCGTACCACGCCGTGGCCAACGCGGCCGAGCGGCTGGAAAAGGCAGGCTTCAGGCAGTTGTCGGAATCGGACGCCTGGGACTCGGGCACGGGAGGCCGGTTCGTCCTGCGCGGCGGCGCGCTCATCGCCTGGTACGTGCCCGAAGGCGCGGCCGCGCACACCCCCTTCCGGATCATCGGGGCGCACACCGACTCCCCCAACCTCCGCGTCAAGCCCGTCCCGGACACGGGCTCGCAGGGCTGGCGGCAGGTCGCCGTGGAGATCTACGGCGGCACCCTCCTGAACACCTGGCTCGACCGCGACCTGGGCCTGGCGGGCCGGCTCTCGCTGCGCGACGGCACCGACCGGCTCGTCAACGTCGACCGCCCGCTGCTGCGCGTCCCCCAGCTCGCCGTGCACCTGGACCGCTCGGTCAACACCGACGGCCTCAAGCTGGACAAGCAGCGGCACATGCAGCCGATCTGGGGCCTGGGCGAGGCCCGCGAGGGCGACCTGATCGCCTTCCTGGAAGAGGAAGAGGGCCTGCCCCAGGGCTCGGTGGCGGGCTGGGACCTGATGGTCCACTCGATCGAGCCGCCCGCCTACCTCGGCCGCGACCGCGAACTCCTCGCCGGCCCCCGCATGGACAACCTCCTGTCGGTGCACGCGGGCGTCGCCGCCCTCGCCGCGGTCTCCGCCTCCGACAAGCTGGACCACATCCCGGTGCTGGCCGCCTTCGACCACGAGGAGAACGGCTCCCAGTCGGACACCGGCGCGGACGGCCCCCTCCTGGGCAACGTGCTGGAACGTTCAGTCTTCTCACGCGGCGGCACCTACGAGGACAAGGCCCGCGCCTTCGCCGGCACCATCTGCCTCTCCTCCGACACCGGGCACGCCGTCCACCCCAACTACGCGGAACGGCACGACCCTTCGCACCACCCGCGCGCCAACGGCGGCCCCATCCTGAAGGTCAACGTCAACCAGCGCTACGCCACCGACGGCAGCGGCCGCGCGGTCTTCGCCGCGGCCTGCGAGCGGGCCGGGGTGCCGTGGCAGACGTTCGTCTCCAACAACTCCATGCCCTGCGGCACGACCATCGGCCCCATCACCGCCGCCCGCCACGGCATCCAGACCGTCGACATCGGCGTGGCGATCCTCTCGATGCACTCGGCCCGCGAACTCTGCGGCTCCGACGACCCGTTCCTCCTGGCGAACGCCCTGCTGTCCTTCCTGGAGGGCTGACCCCCAGGAAGGACCAGGGCCCGCTGCCGCCCGCGTCAGCCGTCCATGCCTGCCAGCACCAGCGGCAGGCGGGCGGTGCCGGAGGCCGTGACAGTGACCGGGACACCCCAGTCCTGCTGGTGGACGTGGCAGGCCGGGTACTCGTTCGCCGGGTCGTCGTCGCAGGACGCGGCCATCGCCGAGACGTGCAGCACCCCTTCGGTGACGTCAGGGTTCAGCTCCAGGTCCCGGAACAGGTCCGTGCCGGCGCCCTCGCCCGCCGCCAGGAGCTCCGGCGGGGTCGAGGAGACCAGCAGGCGGGTGGAGGGCCCGTAGCGGGTGTCCAGCTTCTGGCCCGCCGGGGCCTGGAAGACCACGTCCAGGCGGAGCGTGCCCGGGGCCACCTCGGTGGCGGCCCGCTGGGTGCGGTGGGCGACCGCGTCGACCCGTACGGCCTCCTCCGGCAGCCGCAGCCGGGTCAGCCGGTGCCGTGCGGACTCCACGACCACGATGTCCTCGCCGGCCAGCACGGCGTCACTGGGCTCGCGCAGATCGGTGGCCAGGGTGGTGACCTGGCCGGTGGCCGGGTCGAACCGGCGCAGGGCGTGGTTGTACGTGTCGCAGACCGCGACCGAGCCGTCGGGCAGGGCGGTCACCCCGAGCGGGTGCTGGAGCAGGGCCTGGGCGGCGTCACCGTCGCGGTGCCCGAAGTCGAACAGCCCGGTCCCGACGGCGGAGCGGACGGCGTACCCCTCCCCGTCCTCCTCCACGTACCGCAGCGCGCTGGTCTCGGAGTCGGCGATCCACAGCCGGTCCCCGGCGGCCGAGAGCCCGGACGGCTGCGCGAACCAGGCCTCGGCGGCGGGCCCGTCGACCAGCCCCTCGTTGGTGGTCCCGGCGGCCACCTGGACGGTGCCGGCCTCCGGGTCCCAGGTCCACAGCTGGTGCACGCCGGCCATGGCGATCCACACCCGGCCCTGCCACCAGGCCACGTCCCACGGCGAGGACAGGTCCACCTCCAGGGCCGGCCCGGAGGTCGGGGACCCCTGCCACCACTGCCGCCCGGTCCCGGCGACGGTCTCCACCGCACCCGTGGCCGGGTCGAACACCCGCAGCGCGTGGTTGACGGTGTCGGCGACCACGACCCGCCCGTCGGGCAGCAGAGCCAGCCCCTGCGGCTCGCTGAAGGCCTCCGGCCCGAACCCGCGCTCCCCGCTGCCGATGCGCCGCACGACGGTCTCCCCGTCGGCGGCGAGCTCCACCAGCTGGTGCCGCGTGGAGTCGGACACGAGCAGGTTCCCGGAGGGCAGCACGAGCGCCTTCCCGGGGAACCGCAGGTCGGTGGCGACGGGCTCGGGCGCCACGTAGGGCCCGTCCCCGCGCCGCAGCGTCCCCTTGGCCTCGTGCTCGGCCTCCAGCTCCTCCACGAGCCGCTCGATGGCGTGCGCGTGCCCCTCACCGGCGTGCTGGGCGACGACGTACCCCTCGGGGTCGATCACCACGAGCGTGGGCCAGGCCCGCACGGCGTACTGCTTCCAGGTCGCGAGCTCGGGGTCGTCCAGCACCGGGTGGTGCACCTCGTACCGCTCGACGGCGTCGACGACGGCGGCGTGCTCGGCCTCGTGGACGAACTTCGGCGAATGCACCCCGATGATCACCACGGTGTCGCGGTGCTTCTCCTCCAGCTCGCGCAGCTCGTCAAGGACGTGCAGGCAGTTGATGCAGCAGAAGGTCCAAAAATCCAAGATCAATACGCGACCTCGGAGGTCGGAGAGCTTCAGGTCCTTGCCTCCGGTGTTCAGCCAGCCCCCCTTGCCGATCAGCTCGGGGGCACGGACACGGGCACGCTTGCGGGGTGCGGGCGCGGGGGTGGGCGCCGGGGCAGCATCGTTCATGTTTCAAGCTTGCCATCCGCCCTCACGCCCCGGCGGCCCCCACCCGGACGGGTGACCGGTCCCGCCACCGGGGGACCGCGGGGCGGGCGGCGTGCGAGCGTGGAACCGTGACGGAAGGAGCTGCCTGATGGCCACCGCCGCCGAGTCCGGCGACTACACCCAGGGTGTGGATCCCGAACTGGCTCTGAAGTACGCCATCCAGCACATGCAGGGTGACCGGGTGGAGATCGTCGAGGGGGTCATCCAGGGGGGAAGCGGCGAGGTCAGGACGCCGACATGGGACCACGAACGGGCCGCCGAGCGGATCCGGTACCAGATCACGGAGCGGGTCCGGGAGCTCGGCTGCATCACCGGCTCGGGCAACCTGGACTGCCCCCGGTCGCCGAACTGGTACGTGCCGGATCTCACGGTGGTCCCGGAAGAGCTCGCCGCGGGCGCCGCGGCGCTGGTTCCCGATCAGACGCTCCTGATCGTGGAGGTGACCTCGGAGACCAACGCGGAGACCGACCGCATCGTGAAGCGCAGGCGGTACGCCGAGTACGGCGCGCCGCTCTACCTGCTCGTGGACCGGATGACCCGTGAGGTCACCCTGTTCTCCGAGCCCGGGCAGCTCGGGTACCAGGCCGTGGACGGGCCGCACCCCTTCGGGACCCCGGTGGCTCTGCCCGAGCCCTTCGGGATCACGCTCGATACCGACGGGCTCTAGCCGCCGCCGGGCCGGGCGCGTGGAGAAGGGGCATGGCGGCGGCCTGTTCCGGGAAGCGATCTGCGTGTGAAATACCTCGTTCGGGACAAAATGCTGGCCATCGGGGACGACTACTGGATCGAGGACGAGGACGGGCGGCACGCCTTCCTCGTCGACGGGAAGGCGCTGCGGCTGCGCGACACCCTGGAGCTGGAGGATCCGGCCGGGCGGGTCCTGATCACGTTGCGGGAGCGGCTGTTCGGCGGGTTCCCCGGCGTCCGCGACGCGATGACCCTGGAGCGGGACGGGAAGCGGCTCGCGGTGATCCGCCGCAAGCGGCTGTCGCTGCTGCGCAACCACTTCCGCGTGACCATGTCCGAGGGGACGGAGCTCGACGTCAGCGGGCGGATCCTGGACCGGGAGTTCAAGGTCGAGTACGAGGGGGAGCTGCTGGCGCTGATCTCGCGCCAGTGGTACCGGATCCGGGAGACGTACGCGGTGGACGTGGTCCGGGAGGAGGCGGACGCGGCGCTGATGGTCGCGGTCGCGGTGTGCGTGATCCGGATGGCCGAGCGGGAGCGGGACGGGGAGGGGGAGCGGGAGGGTGGCGGGGACTGAGGGCGGGCGGGGGGCCGCCGGTGTGGAGCGGCCCCCGGGGCCGGCGTCAGCGGCCCAGGGTGCGGTCCTTGAGGGCCGGGAACTGGTCGCGGGTCTCCGCCACCTTCGCCGGGTCGAGGTCCACCGTCAGGACGGTCTCGCCCGGGCCCGCCTCCGCGAGGACCTCGCCCCACGGGTCGACCACCAGGCTGTGCCCGGACTGCTCGACGCCCGCGTGGGTGCCGGCTGTCGCGCAGGCCAGGACGTACGCCTGGTCCTCCACCGCCCGGGCCCGGCTGAGCAGGGTCCAGTGCTCGCGCCGCCGGGCCGGCCAGCCGGCCGAGACGACCATCGTCGTGGCGCCCGCGTCGACGAGCCCCCGGAACAGCTCCGGGAAGCGCAGGTCGTAGCAGGTGGCCAGGCCCAGGGTCTGCTCGGGCAGGGTCACGGTGGTCAGGGAGTCCCCGGCGGACATCAGCACCGCCTCGCCCTGGTCGAAGCCGAACCGGTGGATCTTGCGGTAGGTCGCGGCGAGCTCGCCCGCCGGGGAGAGCACGAGCGCGGTGTTGTAGAGGGAGCCGTCTCCCGCGCGCTCCACGACCGAGCCGGCGTGCAGCCAGACCCCGGCGTCGCGGGCGGCCTTGGACATGGCCTCGTACGTCGGCCCGTCCAGCGGCTCGGCCTCCGTCTCGAACTGCTCGTAGGCGAAGGCGCCCACCGTCCACAGTTCGGGCAGCACGACGAGGTCGGAATCGCCCTGTTCCCGGACGAGTTCGGCGGCCCGGGACCGCCGTGAGGCCACCGACTCTCCGTCGGTCACCGCGATTTGGATCAGCGAGGCGCGCACAGTACCACCGTCCTGGCATGTCAGCCGGTCAACTCAAGGCCTACGATCGTCACACGAAAGCGCTGCCGGGGTGCTCATCGGCAGCGTAGCTTTGGGAATAGTCCACAACGCGCCACTGAACAGCCAGCGAGGGGTCCCGTTGACCGTCCATCCCACTCTTGAGCCCTACGTCGACGCGTGGACACACTCGATCGAGGCGATAACCGAACTGGTCCTCCCCCTGACGGAGGGCCAGTGGAACCTGCCGACGCCGTGCCCGGGCTGGTCCGTGCGCGATGTCGTCTCGCACATCATCGGCCTGGAGCTGGAACAGCTCGGCGACCCCCGGCCGATCCACACGCTGCCGCGCGACCTGCGGCACGTGGTGAACGAGTTCACCCGCTACATGGAGGTTCCGGTTGACGTCCGCCGGCACCACACCGCCCTTGAGATGACCTCCGAGCTGGAGTACACCGTCATCCGGCGCCAGCGCCAGCTCCGCAACGACAAGCGGGACCCGGCCACGACGCTGGTACGAGGCCCCCAGGGCGACCAGATCCCCCTGGAACTCTCGCTGCGGCTCCGGGCGTTCGACGTGTGGATCCACGAGCAGGACCTGCGGGCGGCGCTGGGCGTGCCGGGCAACTGGGGCACACCGGGGGCGCATGTGGCGCGGGACGTCCTGCTGGCCGGGCTGCCCAAGGTGGTGGCGAAGGGCGCCGGCGCGCCGCCGAACACGGCGGTGGTGCTGGACGTGCACGGCGAGCTGGAGTTCCTGCGGACGGTCCGGGTGGACGCGACGGGCCGGGCCACCCTCGACTCGACGCCCTCGCTGGGCCCGGCGGTGTCGCTGTCGCTGGACTGGGAGACGTACGTCCGCCTCGCGGCGGGCCGGGTGCGGCCGCGGACGGTCGCGGACCGGGTGAAGGTGGACGGCGACACGCAGCTGGCGGACGCGATCCTGGCGAACTTCGCCGTCACGCCGTAGGGGCGGGGGCGGCGGGCGCGGCAGGGCCGGCGGGAGCGCTCACCGAGAGCGGGCGCTCCCGCTCCCGCTCGCGTTCCCGCTCGCGTTCCCGCTCGCGCCCGAGGGCCTTCGGGCGGAGGCGGAGGATCTGGGTGAGGCCGAGGAGTTCCACGACGAACACCGACGCGAAGGCGATCCGGTAGTCGTCCCCGGTGGCGTCCAGCAGGACCCCCACCGCCAGCAGGGTGGTCATCGAGGCGAGGAAGCCGCCCATGTTGGTGATCCCGGAGGCGGTGCCCTGCCGTTCGGCGGGGTTGGCCGGGCGGGCGAAGTCGAAGCCGATCATCGAGGCCGGCCCGCAGGTGCCCAGGACCACGCACAGGGTGCCCAGCAGCCACATCGGGGCGCGCTCGTCCGGGTAGAGCAGGACGGAGGCCCACAGCAGCGCGGTGACGCCGACCGTGCCCAGTGCCAGCGGCAGCCGCGCGGCCGGACGGCGGCCGATGACCTGGCCGTAGACCAGCCCCCAGCCCATGTTCGCGGCGACGATCAGGGTGAGCAGCCCGGCGGCGGTCGTCCGCTCCAGGCCCTGCGCCTCGACCAGGAACGGCATGCCCCACAGCAGCAGGAAGACCATCGCCGGGAACTGCGTCGTGAAGTGCACCCACAGCCCCAGGCGGGTACCGGGCTCCCGCCAGGAGTCGCGTATCTGGCGCCGTACGAACCCGCCGCCGCCCGAGGGCGCGGGCGGCAGGGCGTGGCCCTCGGGGTGGTCGCGCAGGAAGAGCGTGAGCGGGACCAGGACGACCAGCCCCGCCACCGCGCTGCCGGCGAAGGCGGGCACCCAGCCGGCGCCGTGCAGCACGGGCGCGAGGACGAGGGTGGAGACGAGGTTCCCCGCCATCCCGACCAGCCCGGCCAGCTGCGCCATGAGCGGCCCGCGGCGGGCGGGGAACCAGCGGGTGCCGAGCCGCAGCACGGAGATGAAGGTCATCGCGTCACCGCAGCCCAGCAGGGCGCGGGCGGCCAGCGCCATCGCGTAGGTGGGCGAGAGCGCGAAGCCGATCTGCCCGGCGGTGAACAGGACGGCGCCCAGCGTCAGCACCTTCTTGGTGCCGAGGCGGTCCACCATCAGCCCGACCGGGACCTGCATGCCCGCGTAGACCAGGAGCTGGAGGAGGGAGAACGTCGCCAGGGCCGAGGCGTTGACGTGGAAGCGGTCGGCGGCCTCCAGTCCGGCCACGCCCAGACTGGTACGGAAGATCACGGCGACGAAGTAGACGGCGACGCCGATCGACCAGACGGCCGCGGCCCGCCGCCCGCCGGGCGGGTCCTGGACGGCCGCCGGGCCGGCCGGGGTGCTCATCGGTCCGCCCCCCGCACCAGTGCCTCGACCCGTCCGATGTGCCCGCGCACGGCGGCCGCGGCGGCCTCCCGGTCACCGGCGCGCAGCGCGTCCAGGATCTCGGCGTGCTCGGCGAGGGTGCGCTCCACCCGGTCGGGGTGCGCGTGCAGCAGGGCCACGCCCATGCGCAGCTGGCGGTCGCGGAGCTGGTCGTAGAGGCGGGAGAGGATCTGGTTCCCGGCGGCCCGGACGATCTCGGCGTGGAAGCAGCGGTCGGCGGCCATCATCGCGGCGAGGTCCCCGGCGGCCGCGTGCCGCCGCAGCTCCTCCAGCAGCTCCGTGAGCCGGTCCAGCAGCGCGGGCGGGGCGGGCACGGCCCTGCGCACGGTGAACTCCTCCACCAGCAGCCGGGTTTCCACCACGTCGGCGATCTCCTGCGCGGAGACCGGCAGCACCAGGGCGCCCTTCTTCGGGTACAGCTTCAGCAGCCCCTCGGTCTCCAGCCGCAGCAGCGCCTCGCGCACGGGGGTGCGGGAGACGCCGACGGCCAGGGCGAGCTCGCCCTCGGTGAGGAGCACCCCGCCCTCGTAACGGCGGTCGAGCACGCCCTGCTTGACGTGCCGGTAGACGCGTTCGGCGGCGGTGGGGGCCTGGGTGGCGGGCGGCGTGGCGGCGGCTGGCATGCGCACAGGATAGATACATGAGGGATACACACGCCCTCCCCGTCCAGGATGTGGACCCCGCCCGTGCCGGGGAGCGCACGCCCCAGAGCCCGTACTGAGGAGCGCGCGCTCCCGACGCTCCGCCGAAGGATGTAGCGCGGCTTCGTCCACTGGCAGGACGTACCGGGCCCGACCCGCCGCGAGGCTGGGGAGATGGCCCACACCACCCTCGTCGCCCCCGGGGTGACCGCGACCCGGCTCCCGCTCCTCGACGTCCTGCGCGGCGCCGCCATCCTCGGCACGCTCATGACCAACGTCTGGATCTTCGCCTCCCCCGGCTCCGAATGGAACGTGCTCCGGGGGAGCATGCACCTGCCCGACCCGCTCGCCGACCCGTCCGCCGCGACCGTCGCCGAAGCCGCCTTCCGCTTCCTCGCCGACGGGAAGTTCCTCTCGCTGCTGACGGTGCTGTTCGGGGTGGGCCTGGCCATCCAGTACGACTCCGCCGCCCGCCGGGGCGAGCGGTGGCCCGGCCGCTACCCGCGGCGGGCCGCGTTCCTCTTCCTGGAGGGGACCGTCCACTTCGTCCTCGTCTTCGCCTGGGACGTGCTGATGGGATACGCCGTCACCGCCCTGCTCGTCGCCTGGCTGCTGGCCCGCTCCGAGCGGGTGCGGCGGGTGGTGATGTGGGGCGCGGGCGGGCTGCACCTGACCCTGATCGGCCTGGTGACGCTGGGCGAGGTCCTCACCCCGGACTCCGCGCCCGAGGGCCCCGACCCGCGGGCCGTCCGGCTGTACGCGCACGGCGGCTGGGCCGAGCAGATCGGCTTCCGGCTCGACCACGCCCTCGCGCTGCGCATCGAGCCCGTGTTCTCCTTCGGGCTGCTCGTCTTCCTCTTCCTCCTCGGTGTCCGCCTCCACCGCGCCGGCGCCTTCGCCCCGACCGACGCCGGGCGCCGGATCCGGGTCCGGATGGCCGCCTGGGGGCTCGGCCTCGGCCTGCCGCTGGGCGCCGCCGCCGCGCTCGGCGGCCACGACTTCTTCGTCCTCGGCCGCTACGGCATCGCCCCGCTGATCGCCCTCGGGTACGCCGGGCTGATCGGCTGGGCCCTGGACCGCGGCGCCGTCCCCGCGGCCCGCGCGCTCGGCTCCATCGGCCGCACCGCCCTGTCCTGCTACGTCGGCCAGAACCTGCTGTGCGTCCTGCTCTGCTACGGGATCGGCCTCGGGCTCGCCGACCGGTTCGCCGGGTCCGGCCCCTGGTGGGTGATGGGCCTGTGGGCGGCGGTGAGCCTGACCCTGGTCGCCGCGTCCCGTCTCTGGCTGCGCCGCTTCGAGCGGGGCCCGCTGGAGGCCGTGCAGCACTGGGCGCTCAGGCCCCGCCGGTGACCACCTCCACGTCCAGCACGAACTCGTCGTACGGCGCCTCCTGCGGGTAGGGCGGCCGGACCTGCGCGAACCGGATCCGGGCCCGCCCGCCCGGGCTCCGGCCGCGGACCTCGTACGTCCGCTCCACCGCCTCTCCGGGCAGGGCCCGCGCCGCCCGCCCGGGCCCGGTCTCGCGCACGGAGACGGCGTCGGCGTGCCCGGAAACCTGCCAGGTCCACACGTACCCGCGCGCCCCGCGGCCGGTCAGCCTCAGCTCGTACGCCTCTCCGGCGCCGAGGACGATGCTGCGCACCTCCACCCGTGGGACCTCCTGGTTCACGCCGGGCCGATGACGGCCCCCTCGTGCCATCCCGCGCCGTCGCGCCAGTAGTGCTGGAGCATGCGGTCCGTGCGCAGGACGACGACTTCCAGGTTGAACCCGAAGCTGCCCTGGAGCATCCCGGTGACGGCCAGCGCGTCGTGGCCGAACACGGCGCCGCGCGCCCAGGGCGCCCCGGCGGCGTTGCCCCGCCACCAGTGCTCGATCCGCCCGCCGGCGACGGCCACGCACAGTTCGTAGTTCCCGGCGGTGTCCTCGTCCGCCGCCCCGTACTGGCCCTCGATCAGGCAGGGCGCGGAGGTGACCCCGCTGCCGAAGACCTCTCCGGCCCGCCAGACGAAGCCGTTGGGGTCGTCGCGCCACCACAGTTGCATCCGGCCGTCGGTGCGGGCGGCGACCAGGTCGAGGGTGCGGGCACGGGTCTGGACGAGGGCGGGGCCGTAGTGGGCGATGCCGGAGCCGAAGCGGCCGCCGTCGTTCCAGGTCCAGGGGGCGCCGTTGATCCGCCACCAGTGGTTGAGGCGGCCGTCGGCGGTGCGGACGACCACCTCGAAGTTGCCCGGCTTGCCGTAGTCGCTCTGGATGAAGGCGGGGGTCGAGCCGATGGCGGCGTCCCCGGGCCCGAAGGCGCCGCCGTCGCGCCATACGCCGACGGCCTGCTCGTAGTACCAGTGGCGGAGCCGGCCGCCGGTGGTGACGTGCAGGGTCTCCATGTTCCGGTTGTAGGTGGTGCCGGTGAAGGCGGGCTGCCCGGAGGCGTCGCCGGCGAAGGTCTCGGCGCGGGCCCAGGCGTAGGGGGCTTCGCCCTCGCGCCACCAGTGCCGCAGGCGGCCGCCGCCGGCGGTCGCGGCCAGCTCGAAGTTGCGGTGGGCCCGGCCGTTGCCGCTCTCGTAGACGCTGCCCGCGTGCAGGCGGCGTTTGCTCCAGGGGTCGATGTTGGTGTCGCGCAGGCCGCACTTGGCCCAGTAGTCGATGTTGACCTCGCCGTACGCGATCCGGCCGTAGCCGCCGACGTGGTAGCCGGTGCCCCAGGAGTTCTTGAACAGCCAGCAGCCGGCCGCGTCGTCGTAGCCGACGACGAGCACGCAGTGGCCGCCGGCGAGCCGGCCGCCGGTGCGGTGGTAGACCCCGGCGCCGAGCGCGAAGAAGTCGTCGTACACGTCGAAGCAGGCGGTCAGCGGCCCGACCGTGTCCAGCCAGACCTTCTGCTGCTCGACGTCGCCGAGGCGTACGTAGTCGGTGATCCGGACGGTCCGTCCCGAACGGTCCCAGCTGGGCGTGTACTCGGCCCGCCAGGCGTCGCGCCGCTCGGCGGGCAGGCCCGGCGGCGGGGTGCCGTACGGCCAGCAGCCGGGGTCGGCGAGACCCCCGTTGTCCTTGATCCAGTCCAGGGCGGTCTCGGGGGTGCCGCCCTGCCCGCAGGCGCACTTCAACCCGTCGTGCACGTCGCCCTCGGAGCGCGCCGCCCACACGTCGTGCTCGATCCGGGCCATCGACTCGACCAGCCCGGCCGCCCCGAACGCCCAGCAGGACGCGCACGGGTTCTGGTCCTTGACCTTCGTCAGCCAGGGCCATCCCCACCGGTTCCGCCAGTCCACGGCCACGGGCCGCCCGGGCCCCGCGACCGTCCCCGGCAGCAGCCCGTGCGCGGCCCTGCGCCGCGTCAGGTGCGGGTTGCCGCTCTCCCTCCCCACGAGCGCCCGCAGGTCGACCGCCCCCGCCTCCGCGGCGGGCGTCAGCTCCCTTCCCGGCTCCAGGCCGAGCGCGGGCCTCGGCACGGGGTCCTCGTCGGCCAGGTGCTCGCTGACCGACCACCGCGCCCCCAGCGCCGCGAGCCGCGCCCGCAGTTCCCCCACCGTATGGACAGACTCCTCCGGCATCCCGGCCCCCCAGCCACTCGTGTGTGAGCCCCGGGAGCGTCCCCCCGCCGCCGGACCCCGTCAAGGGGGGCCGCGCGGTCGCGCGGACGCACGGGGGTCGTACGGTTCCGGGATGGACGCACGACGCACGCAGCGCCAGCTCTCGATGATCGGGGAGGTCCGCGACCTCGGCCCCGAGGTCTGGCTGCGGGGCGGCTGGGCGATGGACTTCTGGCTCGGCGAGGTCACGCGGGAGCACGAGGACGTCGACTGGTTCGCGTGGGCCGAGGACGCTCAGCGGCTGGGGGACCTCCTCGTGGCCCGCGGGTACGAGGTCCTGAGCGCGGACGACCAGCAGCTGGACGTCGTACGCGACGGGGAGGAGCACGGCTTCGCGTTCGTCACCCGGCGCCGCAGCGACGGCCGGGTCCTGGTCGCGGGCGGCCCCTGGGCGGGCACGCCCTGGCCGGAGGGGCTGCTGGACGGGGTGGAGCCGGGGCGGCTGGGCGGCCTGGAGTGCCCGGTGGCGTCACCGGAGGCGCAGATCGAGATCAAGCGGATGATGCCGGTGTGGGTGCCGGAGCGCCCCCGCCGTCGGAAGGACGCGGTGGACACGGCCCGGCTGGAGGCCGCCCTGGCGGCTCTGCACGCGACGGACGACACCCTCGTCCACGAGGGCAGCGCGTTCGTCAACTTCCGTACGTACGCCCCCGGGGAGGACTGGGGACACGGCTTCCGCTGGCTCGACACCAAGCACTTCCGCCTCCCGGCCGCCCCGCTCCCGGACACGGGCCTCCTGGCCGCCCTCATCGCCCACGAGCAGTTCCGGGACGACTACGCGGGCGGCGGCGTCCTGCCGCTGGGCCGGCGGCACGGTCCGTTCTGGCGGCGTCTGATCACCCCGGCCGCCTACGCGCCGGTCCCCGCCGCCGACGCGGCGCACCTCCTGCGCACCTGGGCGGACCAGTACGGGCCGGTCCCGGAAGAGTTGGAGGCGGACCTGCGGCGGGAGGCGTTCGCCCGCCTGACCCCGGCCACCACGATCCACCACCTGACGGGGGTCGGGGAGGACGACTTCCACGACTGGGGCGGCGTACACGGCGAGTTCCACGAACTGGTCGTCATCGACCGCGCCGCGGGCCACCTGACCCTCCTGGTGGCGGCCGACGACTGACCACCCGGCCCGCACCCGCCCCGGCACCCGCACCCGCACCCGCACCCGGGACCGAACCGGCAGCCCCCGTCCCCGTCCCTACGAGGACATGGCCTGCCCCCCGATCCCCGCCGCACCCGCCAGTTGCCCCTCCCACCAGCCCGCCACCTCGGCGGCACTCATCCGCGCCCACACCGGCGTCTCCTCCACCTGCGCCCGCCCCAGCCGCCGCGCCAGCGCGACCAGCTCCCGCCCGGCCCCGCCCCGCGCCGCCTGGTAGCCGGCGACCAGCTCCTCCCAGGACCCCGCCCGCGCCCAGGCCGCGCCGAAGGCGGTGGCGTCCTGGAGGGCTTTCGCGGCCCCGCTCGTGTTGTGCGGCCGCACCACGCTCGCCGCGTCGCCGGCCAGCAGCAGCCGCCCCGCCGCGGCGGGCTCCGTCACCAGGTCGTAGATGGGCTGCACGAACGTGTCCCCCGGCGCCGTCAGCGCCAGCGCCCGCCCCCAGTACTCCGGGAACTCCCGCTCCAGCAAGGCCCGCAGGTGAGCGGCGAGTTCCTGCCCCAGCGCCCCCGGCGGAAAGCTGGTCGGGTCGTCGAAGCGCAGCCCCGCGCCCGGCGGCGGCGCCGCGTACAGCACCCAGTTCACCCGCAGGCCCTCCGGCCCGGGGATCCGGTAGATCACGCAACTGCCCCCGGGGAAGCACACGGTGGTCACCGCCGCGGGGTACGACTCGGCTCCCCCCAGCCCCTCCAGCAGCGCGGCGTCGAAGTTCCCCCGCCAGCACACGTACCCGGCGTAGTGCGGCGTCGCCCCCGGGCTCACCGCCTCCCGCACCACCGACCGGTACCCGTCGGCCCCGACGACGAGGTCGAACCGCTCCACGCCCCCGCCCCCGAACCGCACGCCGACCCGGCCCCTGCCGCGGCCCACGCCCCCGGCCCCGTCCCCGTCCCCGTCCACTCCCGCAACGGCCACGCCCTGCCGGTAGTCCACCGCCCCCGGGACCGCCTCCCGCAGCCCCCGCCACAGCAGCCCCCAGTGGTACGAGTGGAACGGGAACGGCTGCTCCCAGATGAGCCGCCCCCCGGCCCCCGCCCCGGCGTCCCGCACCACCCACCGCCGCCGCTCCAGCCGGTGCGCGGGGATCCCCGGCGGCAGCGCCCCGGCGGCCACCAGTTCCGCGGCCCGGTCGTCGTGCACGCACAGCCCGACCCCCCGGTCCGCGAGCCGCCCCCGGGTCCGTTCCAGTACGACGACCTCCCCGGCTCCCGCCCGCACCGCGGCCGACGCGAACGCGCACCCGGCGATGCTCCCCCCGACCACCGCGACCGTCCCACCACGCATGACGCCCTCCGCCCGCCGCCCAGTTGTCCGGCCGGCCAGCCTACTGACGCGGAGGACCGTGCCCCGGGCGACAGAACGGATCCGGCCACCGCCGGCCCGTGTCCCCGGCCGGGGCGCCGACCCGCCGCGGCGCGCGTAGCGTGGGGAGGGGCGGGGAGGTCAAGGAGGCGAGGACCATGGCCGGACAGGTGCTGAGCGAGGTCAGCGGGGTCGTCGCGGCCGGGCGCGAGGCCGACCTCGTGGCCGCCTACCGCGAGCTCGTGAGCCATCCCCTGCCCGACGGGCTGATCCGCTCGGAGCTGCTGCGCGGCCAGGACGGCGTCTGGCGCATCCACACGCTGTGGCGGGACCGGGCCGCCCTGGAGGCCGTACGGAACGTTCCCGGCGACGCCCCGGCCCCCCGCCTCTTCCGCGAGGTGGGCGCCGAGCCCGCCCTGGCGGTGTTCGAGATCGCGGTCCACCTCACCGCCCAGGTGGGCCCGGTCTGACGCGCCGGATCCGGGTCCGCCCGTGCCGCCGTAGGGTCGGGGCATGAGCGGACCCGGTGAGCTGGACGAAGACGACGAGGCGCTCGCGGCGCGGTGCGCGGAGATGACCGTCGAACAGCGAGGTCACACGGCCCTGCTGGCGCTGTGGCGGCTGCGCGCACCGCTGCTGGTGCTCGGGCTCGATCCCGGCTGGGGGATCCACCGCTCGGCGCTGGAGGCCGCCTTCCGGGGGATGCTCCTCCCCCTGCACGACGAGCCGCTGCCGGATCCGGGCCCGCTCTTCACGAGCCCCCCGGAGGCAGAGCCGGAGGGCGTCGTCGCGGAGGTCCAGCTGGAGGTCCTGGCCGAGCTCCACGCGTGGACGACCGCCCGGGAGCCGGGCGCCGAGGAGGCCGAGCGGGTCATCCGGCTGGCCCGCGACCTGTCCCGCTCGCTCGACCGCTCCTGCGAGGACTCCCTGTGGGACCACCCGGCCCGGCACGCCCACGCCCGGTACCTCGCGACCGTGGCCGGCGGCGGCACCGCCGTGGGCTACCACGAAGCCCGCAACCTCCGCGTCGAGGCCGCCTGCCAGGACCTCGTGGCGGCGCTGCCGCCCGGCGCGGGGCTGCCCGGCACCGCCGCCGGCCGGGAGGCGCTCGCGCTCTGCGAGGCGTTCAGCGCGGAGCTCGTCTCGACCCTGGCCTGGCGCGAAAACCTGGGGTACTGACTCCTCCCGGCCCGTAGGGTGCTCATCGCACCGAGCCCGAGGGAGATCATGAAGAGCACCGCCGAGCTGTCGGAGGACACCCGGACGCCCTGGAGGACGGCCGCCTTCCGGCGGTTCGTCTCGGCGAACCTCATCTCCGCCGCCGGGTCCGCCATGGCCCCCCTCGCCCTGGCCTACTCCGTGATCGAGCAGGGCGGAGGAGCGGGCTCCCTCGGCCTGGTCCTCGCCACGAACACCGTGCCGACGATCGTGTTCCTCCTGCTGGGCGGCGTCTTCGCCGACCGGCTCTCCCGCAGCCGGATCCTCTTCCTCGGCAACCTCCTGGCCGCCGCCGCACAGGGCGTGCTCGCCCTGACCGTGGCCACGGGACACGCGACGACGCTCTCCATAGCCGCCTGCGGCCTGATCTCGGGCACGGCGGCCTCGTTCATCGTTCCGGCCATGCAGGGCGCCGTCGCCCAGATCGTCCCCGAGGAGCACCTGCAGCAGGCCAACGCGCTGCTCCGGCTCCCGGGCAACGCCGTGAAGGTGGTGGGCCCGGTCGTGGGCGGGGTCGTCGTCGCCGCGAGCGGCGCCGCCTGGGCCCTGGCCTGGGACGCCCTCACCTTCGCCATCGCCGCCGTCCTGCTCCTCAGCCTCTCCCTGGAGACCCCGCCCACCCCGGCCAGGGGTGTCCTGGCCGACCTCCGCGCGGGCTGGGACGGCTTCTGGTCCCGTACCTGGCTGTGGACGTACACGGCCGCGGGGGCGGTCCTCGTCGCGGCCTGGCTGGCCGGCTTCCAGCTCCTCGGCCCCCTGGTCGCCGCCGGGGAGTACGCCGGGGCGCGCGACTGGGGCCTGGTCCAGGCCGCGTTCTCGTGCGGCCTGCTGGCCGGAACCCTGGTCTGCCTGCGCTGGAAGCCGTACCGCCTCCTCACGGTCGCGGTCGTCACCTCCGGCGCCCTCGCCCTCCCCCTCGCCGCGCTGGCCCTCGCCCTGCCGCTGCCGCTCGTGCTGGCGGCCGCCCTCCTCGCCGGGATCGGCCTCGACGTGGCGATCGTCGCCTGGAACACCGCGTTCCAGCAGCACGTCCCGCAGCCGGAACAGGGCCGCATGAGCGCCTTCAACGGAGTCGGCGAACGCCTGGCCATCCCCCTCGGCTACCTGATCACGGCCCTGGCGGCCGAGCTCTGGACCACCCGCACGGCCCTCCTGGCCTGCGCCGCCCTGATCGCCGCGGCGGCCGCCCTCAACCTCTGCGTCCCGGCGGTCCACCGGATCAACCGCCGCTCCTAGCCCTCCGGCTCCGTCGATAGGCTCCCGGGATGCATGACACCGCACTGCTGGTCATCGACATGCAGGATGCCCTGCTGAACGACGCCCATGACGTCGAGGCCTGCCTGCTCGAGGTCGGCCGCCTTGCCGAGCAGGCTCGCTCCGCCGGCGCAGCCGTGGTCTACGTGCGCCAACGCCTCGATGACGTGCCCGCCGACCTGGCCGATGTCCATCCAGCGGTGGCGCCCCGGCCCGGCGATGTGGTGCTGGACAAGGACAGCGCGGACTCCTTCCTCGGCACCGGGCTCGCCGAGTTGCTCCACGAGCGGGCAGTGCGTCAGGTGATCGTCACCGGCTTCGCCACCGAGTACTGCGTCGACTCCACCAATCGCGCAGCGCTCTCCCGTGGTTATGACCTCGTGGTGGTCTCGGACGGACACACCACGCCGGAGCGTCCGCCCGGTGCCGCGCTGACGGCCGCCCAGGTGATCGCGCATCACAACGCGACCTTCTCGGCCATCCAGTACGCCGGGCGTTCCATCACCGTGACACCGGCGGCCGAGATCCGCTTCGCCGCCACGCTGACGGGTTAGGCGGCGAGGGCCTCGCGAGGGGGGCCAGGAGGGCTGGCCGGGCCCCCGTATAGGGTCCCCGTGTGGACGAGTGGACGGCGCCGAGCGTGATCGAGCGCGAGCTGTACGGGGCGAAGGCGCGCGGGGACTGGGGCGCCTACATGGACGCCCTCGCGCGGGCCGAGCTGTTCCTCCCGCAGCCCCGGGCGCAGGTCGACGCCGATCCCGCCGCGGCCCGCTTCCACCGGGCCGCCGACAACACCCTCGCCGTCTACACCCGCGGCATGCTCCCCGCCCCCGACGCGCACACCGTCTACCTCCGCCAGAGCCTCGCCTGGTTCGCCAACGCCTGGGACCACCGGGACCCCTCCCACCTCGCCGTGAACCCCGGCAGCCCCGTCGAGGCGTACCTCACGACCACCCCCGCCGACCTCGCCCGCTGGCGCGCGCACTGGGACGCCGCCCCCTCCTGGGGCCTGGCCCCCGGCGCCGTGCACGCCCTGTACACCGGCGGCCCGCTGCACGGCCCCGTGGCCCGCGGCCTGGCCGTCGGGGCGCACCTGGCGGTGTCCAACGGCGAGTTCTGGAACGCCCTCGCCTACCACGGCAACGGCTACACCCGCGAGCGCGAGCGCCTGCGCACCTCGTGGGAGATCGACGACGCCGCCGGCTGGCTGGGCGTGCTCCAGCGCATGCTGAACGCCGATGTCGTCAGCCCCGTCTGGGAGTTCGCGCTCCGCGTGCGCCGCGTCCTCGCCTCCGACTTCGCCGGGCCGGTCGACGTCGAGCACTGGCGCCACGCCGCCGAGGTCAGCCTGCGCCGCAGCGCCGAGCAGGCCGCCCAGCCCCGCCTCACCCCCGACGGGGTGACCGTCGCCGAGCCGCGCCCCGCCGCCGAGGTCGAGGGCGAGATCGCCGGGGTGCGGCGGCTCATCGGCCGGATCACCCGCTACGAGCAGCGCTTCCGCGCCGACGGGCTCCTCCCGGCCGGCGGCTGGGTGCGCTCGGTCGAGGGGTGGGACTACGGGCGGGCCTCGCAGATGGCCCGCTGGGGCGTCGCCTGCCGCTACGGCACCCTCCAGGACGCCGAGCGCGCCGTGCTCCGCGCGGGCGAGAAGGCACGGGGCGCGTACCGGTCGTGGACGGACTTCTCCGCCGGGTACGCGCTCGCCCGCTGCCTGCACTTCGACGAGGAGGAGTTCGGGAGCTGGTACGAGTCCTCCCTCGCCACCCACCTGACGCTGACCACCGACCCGGCCAGTCCCTTCCTCAACATCCCGTGGGAATGACCGACTTCGGGTAGTACCCGGTCCTGCGTCCGCTACGGCGGTGCCCCGCGGGCCGCACAACTAGGCTGCACGGCATGACGATTGCCCTGAACGACACCGTGCGGCAGCTGCTCGACTCCCCGCACCCCGCCGTGCTCTCCACCCTCAACCCCGACGGCAGTCCGCAGAGTTCCGTGGTCTGGGTGATCCGCGACGGGGACGACCTGCTGGTCTCCACCGAGCGCGGCCGCCGCAAGGAGCGCAACCTCGTCCGGGACGGCCGGGTCGGGCTGACCGTGTTCGACCTGGCCAATCCCTACCTGTACGCCGAGATCCGCGGCACCGCCACCGTCAGCGAGGACACCGGCCGGGCCGTCGCCGTCCGGATCGCCGAGCAGTACCTGGGGCCGGGCGCCGGCAAGGAGTACGGGGACGCCTCCGACGGGGCCGTACGGGTCGTCGTGCGCATCACCCCGTCCAAGGTGCTCGGCAACGCCGCCAAGGGCTGAGCCAGGCGGGCGGTTCGCGCGGCGAGCCGTGCGGGCGGCGGGGGCGGACCCGGAGCGGAATCTGATATTCCGATCCATGCCGCCCGCCCGCCCGCCGCCCACCGAGAGGGGCCCCGGCCCATGCCGCACACTCCGAGGATCCGCCGACGCCTGCGCACGCTGCTCACCGCCTCCCTGGGCGCCCTGCTCGCCTTCACCGCCGCCACCGTCCCGGCACGGGCCGGGTCGGGACACGTGGTGAACGTGGGAGACGTGACGGAGTACCCGCTCACCACCCCCGACAGCTACCCCGCCGGCCTCACGGCCGGCCCGGACGGGGCGGTGTGGGTCGCCGAGTCCGGGGTCAACCGGATCGCCCGCCTCACCACCCGCGGCGCCGTCACCGAGTACCCGCTGCCGACCCCCGACAGCTTCCCCCAGGGCATCGCCAAGGGCCCCGACCGGGCCCTGTGGTTCACCGAGGGGAGCGTCGGCAAGATCGGCCGGATCACCACGAAGGGCCAGGTCACCGAGTTCCCGCTGCCCGGCACGGACCGCTTCCCCACGGGCATCGCGCTGGGCGCCGACCGCGCCCTGTGGTTCACCGAGCCGGGGACGAACTCCATCGGACGGATGACCACCGACGGCCGGGTGACGGAGTACCCCGTCCCCACGCCGGACAGCGTTCCGTACTACATCGCGGCCGCCCCGGACGGCTCGCTGTGGTTCACCGAGCTGTTCGGCGGCAAGATCGGCAGGATCAGCCGCTCCGGCAGCGTCACCGAGTACCCGCTGGCGAACGACTCCGCCTTCCCCTCCGGCATCGCGGCCGGCCCCGGCGGAATGTGGTTCACCGCGAGCGGGCTGAACGCGGTCGGGCGCGTCACCGCGCGCGGTGCGGTCGAGCTCTTCCCGGTGCCCGTCCCCGACTACCAGGTCTACGACATCACCCGCGGCCCGGACGGGCACATGTGGTACGCCGTGCAGTCCGGCCGCATCGGCCGGATCGGCCACGACGGTGCGATCACCGAGTACACCGTGCCGGGGGGCGAGGCGAAGGTGCCCTTCAACATCGCGACCGGGCCCGACCGGAACATCTGGTTCGGCGAACTGCTGGCCAGTGCCGTCGGCCGCGTCCAGGCCCGTCCGGGACGGGGCGCGGTCCACACGACCCTCCCGGCCCCCGTGACGCACCCCGCTCCCACGAAGCACGCCGTCCCCGCCGGCCACGCCGCCCTCCGCCTGCGCCTGGCCCCCGGCCTGGAACGGCTGGTCCACGCGCGCCACCGCTAGGGCCCGCCCCCGCCCCGCCCCAACCCCCGCCGCCGCCCCGGCAGCCGCCCGCCCGGCACGCCGCCCGCGGCGGCACACAGGGTCCGGTCGAACGTACGGCCGAGGCGGGTTCCGGGCGGAAGCGGCGGCCCGGCTACCGCCAGACACCCCAGGGGCGGTGGATCCGGACACCCGCGGCGCGCGGCCGGGCCGCCGGCCCGGGAGCCCGCTCCGCGATCTTGGCCTCGGATGATCAAGTAAATGCGCACCCGGGACGGCCCTCCGGCCCGGGTGCGCCGCCCGCCGACCGTGATCAACTCCATGGTCAGCGGCGTCTGTCCGGATATCCCCCCGTGGCCGGTTCCGGGCGCTGCCGCCCCGCCCGCCGGTTGCGTAGCGTCACCGTCCTGCGACACAGGGAGGGGACGAGGGCATGGGACAGGGCAGCGCGCGGAACGATGTGGGCACGGCCTATATCAATGACGTGTTCATGCGGCATCCGCTGACCACGAAAAACCAGAAGGAACTGGACATCGGCGCCAGGGCCGCCGGGATCCTGGAGCGGAACCTGCGCAGGGGGGTGTTCAAGCGGAACCGGCAGGGCGAGGGGCAGCCGCTCGACCCCATCGGGTTCTCGCTGAACAAGGAGCGCTACGGCGACTTCCCCGCGGAGGAGCCGACCGCGCAGGACCGCGGCTGGCGGGCCTTCATGAACGTCGGCGTACCGGTCATCGAGGAGATCGGGGACGTCCGCCAGCCGCCCCCCGACATGGTCTCCAGGCAGACGTACGTCAACGGGACCGACCCGATCGAGATCACCGTGACGGACACGGTCGAGTTCACCGTCTCGAACACGGTCAGCTGGTCCCTCCAGGGGGAGGTGAAGCTCACCTTCGGCGCGAAGTCCATCGCCTCGCTCCAGCAGCAGATGGCCAAGAGCATGGAGATGAAGCAGTACCAGAAGACCACCCTGCTCAACAGCAAGGACAACCAGGGCGTCAACACGGAGAGCCAGACCGAGGCGACCAGCAACACCACCGCCACGAGTTCCGTGACCGGCACCGGGGAGCTGTGGGGCGAGCTGGCGCTCGGGATCACCGGCTCCGTCAGCGGATCGCTGACGACCGAGTGGAAGCACGTCTCCACGGTCAGCTTCCTGATCAAGAGCCGGGCCGACGTGATGGCCACCACCCGGCGCGAGATCCGGCAGTTCGCCTACGAGTTCCCCGTCACCTTCGGCGGCTGGGCCGCCCTGTACTACCCCGAGCCGGTCGAGGTGAAGGAGACCGGCAAGCAGGGCGCCGAGCCCCGGTACTCCAAGGTCATCGCGTGGAAGCTCGGCGAGGGCGACCTCGACTCCAGCCGCTTCGACCTGGCCGACGAGGGAAAGCGGTTCCTGCAGAAGGGCATCGCCGAGACCGTCGCCGTCCGCACCGGCGAACACCGGGTGTTCCAGCCGGAGATCCTCGACTACCAGACGCAGAAGCAGCCGCTCTAGGGGGGAAGCCATGTCCTTCAAGAACATCTTCGACAACGGCGGGGACCAGGCCGGTTCCGCCGACCAGTCCGCGCAGAAGCTGGGCCGGGACACCCCGGGAGCCGGGAGCGTCTCGGAGGAGGTGCGCAGGCTGGAGAGCGAGCGGGACCCGTGGCTCGTACGCCAGACCGCGCACGGGGCCTTCGACGTCATGGGCTTCCTCGGGCCGCTCTTCCAGAGCACCCAGGGCGTGGCGGCCGCCCAGCGGGAGGTCACCGAGAACCCCGGGTCCGCGACGGCGATGGCCTCCTCGGCCTCCAAGGCGTTCGGGCCGCCGAAGGTCTCCATCCGCGACGAGGACATGCCCAAGCTGGAGGAGCTGTCCAAGCTCATCGCCAACAAGCGGAGCTACTCCCTGATCGCGACGGGCCTGGGCACCTCCGAGGGCGTGGCGGTCGACCCGTCGGGGAGCCCGGTGTACGTCGCCGACCGGGGCGGCCAGCGGCTCATCGCGGTGAAGCCGGACACCGGCGCCCAGCGCGTGGTCGCCAGCGGCCTGGGCGACCTCGGTGACGTGGCGCTCGACACGGCGGCGGGCAAGGCCTACACCACCGACTGGAGCGGCGGACGGCTGCTCGTGGTGGACCTGGCCGGCGGCACCTCCGCCAAGGTGGCCGACGTCCCCGGCGCGTACGGCGTGGCGCTGGACACCGCGGCGCGCAAGGCGTACGTCGCCAACTGGACCGACGGGCAGCTGATCGAGGTGGCCCTGCCGGGCGGGCAGAAGACCACGCTCCTCTCCGGGCTGGGACAGGGCATCGGCGGGGTCGCCCTGTCCGGCGACGGCAAGGCGTACATCGGCCAGAAGGACAACGGCGGCAAGCTGTTCGAGGTGGACCTGGCCAAGCGCACGTACCGCGTCCTGACCGCCCTCACCGGCGCCACGACCATCCGCGTGGCGCTCGACGGCTCCGGCCGGGCCTACACCATCGACCACGCGGGCGGTCGCCTCTACGAGATCACCCTCGCCGACGGCGCCCAGCGGGTGGTGGCCTCCGGCCTGGAGACCTGCGAGGGGCTCACCCTGGACACCGTGAACGGCTGGATCTACGTCACCAACCGCGAAGGCCGGCTGTGGCAGATCGACCGGAGTGCCGTCCAGGCCCTGGGCGGCGTCGGCAAGGTCGTGCCGTAGGGGCCGGGGCCCCGGGGTGTCCGGCCGACACCCCGGGGCTCAGCGCCGCCCCGGCAGCCGCAGGGCCGGGAGGAGGGACAGGGCGAGGAGGCCCGCCGCGACCGCGTACGCGGTGCGGAAGCCGGACGGGGTGGTGCCCGCCGCGCCCAGGACCACCGAGGTCAGAGCCGTTCCGACCGAGGCGCACAGCTGGGAGTTGATGCTGAGGGCCGTGCTCGCCGCCGCCATGCGGGCGGCAGGCAGGTCCCGGCCGGCGGTGGTCATCGTCGGCATCAGCACCATCCCGGCGCCGACGCCCATCACCATCAGCGAGCCCACGACCTGCCACCCCGGCACCCCCGCCGTGCCGGTCCGCAGCCCGGTGAGCAGCATGCCGAGGGCCGCCACCGCCACCCCGGCGGGGATCAGCCGGCGCGGGGCGACCCGGTCCACGCGCCGGGAGGCGATCTGCATGGTCGTCCCGACCACGAGCCCGACGGGCGCCACCAGCAGCCCCGCCGCGCTCGCGCTCAGTCCGCGCGCCTGCTGCCAGTACACCGGGGCCAGCAGCATCGAGCCGAAGTAGCCGCAAGTGAACGGCGCGAGCGTGCCGATGGCGGCGGCGAAGGTGCGGTCGCCCAGCAGCCGCAGGTCGAGCAGGGGCTCCGGCACGCGCAGGGCGCGCCGCACGAAGGCCGCGACGAGGACGGCCCCGCCCAGCAGGGGCAGCAGCACCCCCGGGGAGAGGAACGCACCGCTCCCGCCGCCCCGGGACAGCCCGTACAGGAGCAGCGCGAGGCCCGGGGACAGGCTCAGCAGTCCCGGCAGGTCGAGCCGCGGCGAAGCCGCCGCACCCGGGGGGGAATCCGGGCGCAGCAGCTTCGCCGCGAGTATCAGGGCGGCCGCTCCGACGGGCAGGTTGACGAGGAAGATCCACTGCCAGGAGGCGGTGTCGATCAGCCAGCCGCCCAGCACCGGCCCGGCCACCGGGCCGACCAGCACGGGCAGCCCCAGCAGGGCCATGGCCCGCCCGAGCCGGTTGCGGTCGGCGGCCCGCATCACCATCGTCATGCCGACCGGCATCAGCAGCCCGCCGCCGAGCCCCTGGACGGCGCGGAAGGCGATCAGGCTGCCGGCGTTCCACGCACAGGCCGCGAGCAGGGAGCCGAGGGTGAACAGGGACAGGGCCGTCAGGTAGGTGCGCTTGGCTCCGATCCGGCCCATCGCCCAGGCGGCCGCCGGGATGACGGCCGCCAGGGCCAGGGTGTAGGCGGTGGCGGTCCACTGGATGGTCTCCAGCGGGGCCCCGAAGGACTCGGAGAGCCTGTCGAGGGCCACGTTGACGATCGTCATGTCGAGGACGGACATGACGGCGCCGGTGATCACGACGGTGAGGATGCGCCCGAGCTGCCCGGGCGCGGTCCCTAATGCGGCGGGCGAGTCCTCGGCGGTGGGTGTGGTCGGCATCGTGCGACGTCCCTCCCTGGAGAACGGTGAACCAGACCATTTGGTTTGTTTGTGCGGCCCTCCGGTAAAGTACAACGACCGTTGTAAAAGGCACAACGACCGTTGTAGAGAACGGGTCGAGAGACGCTGGAGGCGTGATGGAGGGGGAAGCCCCGGACCGCGGACCGGACGGGACGGCGGACGTGCTCCCGCCCCGCAAGCAGGCCAGACGGATCGCCCTCGCCCGCCCCACCTGCGCGGTCTTCGGCCGCGAGGGGTACGCGCGCGCGTCCGTCGACGCCCTCGCCGCGGCGGCCGGCGTCTCGACGCGGACGCTCTACAACCACTTCCCCGGCGGCAAGTCGGAGCTCTTCCGCGCCGTGGTCACCTGGAGCTCGGGCGAGGTGCGCGACGCCCACGTGGCCGTCGTGCGCGCCCTGCTGGACCCCGGGCGCCCGCCCCACCCGGACAACCTGGAACGGGACCTGGCCGCCGTCGCCCGCGCGCTGATCGACGTGATGGTGGAACACCCCGACCACTTCGCCCTCGTCCGCCACATCCACGCCGAGGCCGACCACGTGCCGCCCGAGGTGCTGGCCGCCTGGAAGGCCGCGGGCCCCGGCCCGGTCGCCGACGCCCTCGCCGATGCCCTGGCGGCCCTGGAGCGGGCCGGGCTGCTCGACCTGCACGGCGACGCGGCGCTGGCGGGCGCCCACTTCACGGCGCTGACCTCCACCTCCGTCGCGCAGCTCTCCCACTACGGGGTCCTGCCCCTGTCCCCGGCGCAGACCGACCGGATCGTCCGGGGCGGCACCGCGGCCTTCGTGCGTGCCTACCGCGTCCGCTGAGACCCCGTCACGTCCGCTTCGGGCGTGCACGGGCCGCGGCGGGGCGGACGGGATCTCAGGGCAGCTCCCTCCCCACCCGTGACCAGGCGTCCAAGGCCAGGGCCAGCGGGTCGCCCGGCGCCAGGTACGGCCGGGCCGCGCCGGTCCACCGCACGAGGTGCCTGATCCGCCGCAGGTGCACGATCCGCTCCCGGGGCAGCTCACGCCAGACGCGGGCCCGCGCGGCCGCCTCCGCCGGGGTGAGGTCGATCAGCGCGAGCGCCTCCCGGCACACGGCGGCCGGGTCCCCGCCCGGCCCGGGGCCGAACTCCCGCAGCAGGTAGGCCCGTACGAAGGCCAGCTCGATCCCCCGCACCAGGCCGGACGCCCCCTCCGCCGCCGCGCAGCGGTACGCCGCCGCCAGGGCCACCCGGCCCCAGCGCAGCCGTACCCCCTCCGGCAGCCGCTCGTCCTGCATCCCCCCGATGGCCAGGGAGCGCAGCGTTCGCGGCAGGGGTTCGTCCGCGAGCGGGGGACCGGTGGCCAGCCAGGCCTCCAGTTCCGCGAGGCCGTGCCCGTCGGGCGGTACGGAGGTCAGCACCTGGCCCCGGCTGAGCAGCGCGACCACCGGTCCGGCGAGGCGGACCCGGGCGGTGTGGCCGGCGCCGAAGGCGTCGACCGCGCGCCCGTGCCGCTCTATCCCGCGCAGCCAGACCCGCGACTGGCCCGCCGCGTACACCTGCCCGGACCGGGCCGTGCCGCCGACGCACCGGACGAGGCACAGTCCGCCGGTGACGTCGGCCTCCTCGACGCGATACACCTGCAACTCGGCGATGGGCATGGCCGGGAGGCTACCGCCCCGGGGCCCGGGCGGGGCCGGCTTCCCACCACCCGGCCCGCGAACGCCCGATGGCCGGGCACCCTCCCTGCGGAGGGGCCCGGCCATCGGCGGGTGTCGGCTGCCCGGGCGGCTACGACCAGGTGACCAGCCGGCGCGGGTGCTCCAGGACCGCCGCGATGTCGGCGAGGAACTTGGAGCCCAGTTCGCCGTCGATCAGGCGGTGGTCGAACGACAGGGCCAGGGTGGTGACCTGACGCGGCTTCACCTTGCCCTTGTGGACCCACGGCTGGAGCTTGATCGCGCCGACCGCGAGGATCGCGGACTCGCCGGGGTTCAGGATGGGCGTACCGGTGTCGACGCCGAAGACGCCGACGTTGGTGATGGTGATGGTGCCGTTCTGCATGTCGGCCGGGGAGGTCTTGCCCTCGCGGGCCGTCGCGACCAGGTCCGACAGGGAGGTGGACAGCTCGGCCAGCGTCTTGGCGTGGGCGTCCTTGATGTTCGGGACGATCAGCCCGCGCGGGGTGGCCGCCGCGATGCCCAGGTTCACGTAGTGCTTGAGCACGATCTCCTGGGCCGCCTCGTCCCAGGACGCGTTGACGTCCGGGTTGCGGCGGATGGCGACGAGGACCGCCTTGGCGATCAGGAGCAGCGGGTTGATCCGGAGCCCCGCGAGGTCCGGGTCGTCCTTGAGCTCCTGGACCAGCTTCATCGTGCGCGTCACGTCGAGGGTGATGAACTCGGTGACGTGCGGGGCGGTGAAGGCGGAGCCGACCATGGCCTGGGCGGTGACCTTGCGGACGCCCTTGACCGGGATACGGGTCTCCCGCGCGCCCGGCGCCGCCACGGCCGCGGCCGCCTCGGCGGGGGCCGCCACGGGGGCCTGGACGGGCGCGGGGGCCGCGGCCGGGGCCGGGACCTGGGCGGGGGCCTGCGGGGCGAGCGCGGCCGCGGCGGCGGCGTGCACGTCCTCGCGGGTCACGACACCGCCGTCACCGGTGGGGACCACCGAGGCCAGGTCGATGCCGAGGTCCTTGGCGAGCTTGCGCACGGGCGGCTTGGCGAGCGGCCGCTCGGCGGTGGCCGCACCGTGGCCGTTGGCGTACGCGGTGCCGTTCTGCGCCGCCGGAGCGGGCACGACGGGCGCCGGGGCGGCGGGGGCCGGCACCACGGGGGCGGCGACCGGAGCGGCGGCGGGGGCACCCGCCACCGCCTTGCGCGGGCGGCGCTTCGTGGAGGACTGGGAGACCCCGTAGCCCACCAGCACGGGCTGGCGGCCCTCGGGCGCCGGCTCCTCGGCCGCCTCAGGGGCGGCCGGGGCGGCGGCAGCGGCGGCCGGGGCCTCCGTCGCGCCGGCCCCGCCGGTCTCGACGGAGATGATCACCTGGCCGACGTCGACCGTCACGCCCTCTTCGAAGAGCAGCGCGTGCACCACCCCGTCGAAGGGGATCGGCAGCTCCACGGCCGCCTTCGCCGTCTCCACCTCGCAGACGACCTGCCCGTCGGTGACCGTGTCACCCGGCTGGACGTACCACTTGAGGATCTCGGCCTCGGTCAGGCCCTCGCCCACGTCGGGCATCTTGAATTCGCGGATCGTCATGGGGCGGCTCTCCTCAGAACGCCAGCGAGCGGTCGACGGCGTCGAGCACGCGGTCCAGGCCGGGCAGGTACTCGTCCTCCAGGCGGGCCGGCGGGTACGGGGCGTGGAAGCCGCCGACGCGCAGCACCGGCGCCTCCAGGTGGTAGAAGCACCGCTCCGTGATGCGGGCGGCGATCTCGGAACCGGTGCCGAGGAAGACCGGGGCCTCGTGGACCACGACCAGCCGGCGGGTCTTCTCCACCGAGGCCTGGATCCCGTCGAAGTCGATCGGGGACATCGAGCGCAGGTCCAGGACCTCGACCGACTTGCCCTCCTCGGCGGCCGCGGCCGCCGCCTCCAGGCAGACCTTCACCATCGGGCCGTACGCGGCCAGGGTGAGGTCGGCGCCCTCGCGGACCACCCGTGCCTTGTGCAGCTCGCCCGGGATGGCGTCGGTGTCGACCTCGCCCTTGTCCCAGTAGCGGCGCTTCGGCTCGAAGAAGATCACCGGGTCGTCGCTGAGGATCGCCTGCTGGAGCATCCAGTACGCGTCGCTGGCGTTCGACGGGGAGACCACCTTCAGGCCCGCGACGTGCGCGAAGAGCGTTTCGGGGGACTCGCTGTGGTGCTCGACCGCGCCGATGGCGCCGCCGTAGGGGATGCGGACGACGACCGGCAGCTTGATCTTGCCGAGGGCGCGGGCGTGCATCTTCGCGAGCTGCGTGACGATCTGGTCGTACGCGGGGAAGACGAACCCGTCGAACTGGATCTCCACGACCGGCCGGTAGCCGCGCAGGGCCAGGCCGATGGCGGTGCCGACGATGCCGGACTCGGCCAGCGGGGTGTCGATGACCCGCTCCTCGCCGAAGTCCTTCTGCAGCCCGTCGGTGATGCGGAAGACACCGCCCAGCTTGCCGACGTCCTCGCCCATGATCAGGACCTTGGGGTCGGTGTCCATGGCCTTGCGCAGCGACTCGTTGAGCGCCTTCGCGATCGACATCTTCTCGACAGCCATCAGTGACCCTCCTCGGCCGGCTCGAAGGAAGCGAGGTAGGCGGCGAACTGGGCGCGCTCCTCGTCGACGAGCGCGTGCCCGTCCGCGTAGACGTTCTCGAAGATCGCCATGGTGTCCGGGTCGGGCATGGCGCGCACGACCTCGCGGACCCGCTTGCCGAGGGCTTCGCTCTCCGCCTCCAGCTCCTCGAAGAACGCCTCGTCGGCGCCGCCGGAGGCCAGCAGGTGGGCCTTCAGGCGCAGGATCGGGTCCTTCGCCTCCCAGGCCGCCGTCTCCTCGTCCGCGCGGTACTTCGTCGGGTCGTCGGAGGTGGTGTGGGCGCCCATGCGGTACGTGAACGCCTCGATCAGGGCCGGGCCCTCGCCGCGGCGGGCGCGGTCCAGCGCCCAGCGGGTGACGGCCAGGCAGGCGAGGACGTCGTTGCCGTCGACGCGGATGCCGGGGAAGCCGAAGCCCTGGGCGCGCTGGTAGAGCGGCACGCGCATCTGGCGCTCGGTCGGCTCGGAGATCGCCCACTGGTTGTTCTGGCAGAAGAACACCACGGGGGAGTTGTAGACGGCCGAGAAGTTGAAGGCCTCCATCACGTCGCCCTGGCTGGAGGCGCCGTCGCCGAAGTAGGCGATGACCGCGGAGTCCGCGCCGTCCTTGGCCACGCCCATGGCGTAACCGGTCGCGTGCAGCGTCTGCGAGCCGATGACGATCGTGTAGAGGTGGAAGTTGTTGGTGTTCGGGTCCCAGCCGCCGTGGTTCACGCCGCGGAACATGCCGAGCAGGTTCGTCGGGTCGACGCCGCGGCACCAGGCCACACCGTGCTCGCGGTAGGTCGGGAAGACGTAGTCGTCGTCGCGGAGTGCCCGGCCGGAGCCGATCTGGGCGGCCTCCTGGCCCAGCAGCGAGGCCCACAGGCCCAGCTCGCCCTGGCGCTGGAGGGCGGTCGCCTCGCCGTCGAAGCGGCGGGTCAGGACCATGTCGCGGTACAGGCCGCGCAGGTCCTCGGTGGTGACGTCCGCGACGAAGGCCGCGAACTCGGCCACCTCGGGGTGGCTGTCGACCTCGACCCGTTCACCCTCGGGCGTCAGCAGTTGTACGAGCTGAGGCTCGGCGTCGTGCGGCTGTGCGGTGGCAGCGGCGGTCTTGCGGGCGCTCGCCGCGCCTGCCGCCCGCTTGGTGCCGCTGCTGCGTCGCGGCTTGCGCGCGGCAGTGCTCTCCACGGTCACGTGTGCTCCTCCGTCGGTCCGGCACCCGGGTTCTCCGGGGACCAGTGCGGCTCACCTGTATCCGTACCCGCACACGGGGTGGGTGCACGGCGCGATTCGGATTCAGGCGTGACAGGTGCCCCGGCGAGTGCCCTGCGCACAGCACGTTACCCAGTGCGACGCATAACTGCGAAACCCCGTTTGACCTGCGATTTTGCTTGGATATCCAAGTAAATCGGCCGCTGCGGGAACAACCACTGGTCACAGCCTTGCAGGGGGCCGGAACAACGGCACGTTATCCCGGGTAACTCCGGCAGGGAAGAGGTGAGTGTGTGAAGATGAGCTTGTGCGCGAAAACGGAAAAATCAAGGTATTTCTCCTGGACGACCACGAAGTAGTACGTCGGGGCGTTCATGAGCTTTTGTCGGTCGAAGAGGACATCGAGATCGTCGGCGAGGCCGGTACCGCCGCGGACGCCCTGGTCCGCATCCCGGCGACCCGCCCCGACGTGGCCGTGCTCGACGTGCGCCTGCCGGACGGCAGCGGTGTCGAGGTGTGCCGCGAGGTCCGCTCGCAGGACGAGGACATCAAGTGCCTGATGCTCACCTCGTTCGCCGACGACGAGGCGCTGTTCGACGCGATCATGGCGGGCGCCTCGGGCTACGTCCTCAAGGCCATCCGGGGGAACGAGCTGCTCAGCGCGGTGCGCGACGTGGCGGCGGGCAAGTCCCTGCTGGACCCGGTGGCGACCGCGCGGGTGCTGGAACGGCTGCGCGACGGCAAGAACGGCAAGGGCGACGACCGGCTCGCGAACCTCACCGAGCAGGAGCGCAAGATCCTCGACCTGATCGGCGAGGGCCTGACGAACCGGGTCATCGGCGAGCGGCTGCACCTGGCCGAGAAGACCATCAAGAACTACGTCTCCAGCCTGCTGTCGAAGCTGGGCATGGAGCGCCGCTCCCAGGCCGCCGCGTACGTCGCCCGCCTCCAGGCGGAGAAGCGCTAGCCGCACTCGACCCGGCCCCGAGACGGCGCGAGAGGCGCTCGATCCGGACGCGAGACGGCGCGAGAGGCGCTCGACCCGGAGCCAAGGCCGCGCGAGAAGCGCTCGATCCGGCGTCGAGCGGAGGCGAGGCCTCCGCGACGGGGCGCCGCGCGGGGCGCAACCCTGTTCGAGCGCTTCACGAGCGGGCGCCGAGTGGACGTCGACGGGATCTCGGGCGGCCTTCGAGGGTGACGCCCCGTGGCCGCCCGCTTCCCCGCGGCACATGGTTCGATTCGGGACCAACGTCCTCGGTGATCGGGGCGGGCTCCTCTGTCCCGGCCGCCCGCCGGGGCCCGAGAGTGGTCGCATGTCACCGGAGGAAATAAACGCCGTCGAAATGCTGCGCCGTGTGCCGTACGGCCGCGTCGCCACCAGCATGCGCGCGCTCCCGTTCCTCGCCGTCGCCCGTCACATCGTGGTGGGCGGCAGGATCGTCCTGAGAATGCACGCCGGTTTCGGCTATCACCACGCCTGCAATGGAAGCGTGGTCTCCTACGGGGCCGACAACGTCAATTCGGGCGCGCCCCGGCTCTGGTCCGTGCAGGTCACGGGCACGGCGCAGCTCACCGAACCGACCACCGCGGAACTGGAACTATTCGGCCCGGCACCGCATTTCGTGGACGGGGAGGTGTTCGATCCGGTGTACATGCGCATCGAACCCCAGCTGGTCACCGTGCACACCCTCGGGGCGCAAAATGCCGGTCGCTGCGACCGGCCCCGCCTGCACGCGCACTGACGGCCGGAAAGGCGAGCGGATGTGAAAGGGGCCCGGCGGAATGGGAATTCCGCCGGGCCCCTTTGACGTATGCACCGCTAGCCGGCGCCCTCGGCGCCGGCCGGGCTGCCGCCGCCGCCCCCGCTGGGCGGGGTCGGCTTGTTGGTCGGCGGCTCCGCCGTGGGGGACTTCGGCGGCGGGGTCGTCGGGTTCTTGGTCTCCGGGCTCGACGAGCTGCCCGAGGAGGGCGACAGGCTGGTGCTCGGAGTGGACTTGCTGCGGCTCGGGGTGGGCGTGAAGGTGTCCTCGTCGTGCGAGCCGCCCGTCTCCGGGCTCGGCGAGGTCGACGGGGTGTCCTGCGAGCCCGGGCTGCTCTGCGAGGTGCCCGGGCTGCTCACGCTGGTCTTGGGCTTGTTGCCGCTGCCCGTGCCGAGGCCGTTCTTGACCGCGTACGCGGCCCCGCCGGCGATGGCCAGCACTGCGAGCAGGACGAAGAGCCAGACCTTCCACTTCCCGCCGCCGGAGCGGTTGTCGTACCCGTCGTAGCCGTCATAGCCGTCGTACCCGCCGTGGCCGCCCGGTCCGCCGCCGGGGCCGTGGCCGCCGCCGGGGAAGGCGGTGCCGTCGTCCGGGTTCAGCGGGGGCACCATCGGCCGCTGGAACTGCGAGGTGGTGCTGGGCGAGGGGTAGGGGGTGTGGGGGCCGCCGCCCGGGCCCGCGGGCATCATCGAGGTCGGCGCGCCGCCGGGCTGACCGTGCGGGAGCGCCATGCCGACCGGCCCGGTGTTCCAGGTGCCGGTGTTCGGGCCCTGGTCCTGGAGCATCTGGAGGGCGTACTGGACGAGCCCGCGCATCTCCTCGGCGCTCTGGAACCGGTCGTCCGGGTCCTTGGCGAGCGACCGCATGACGAGGCCGTCGAGCTCCTGCGGGATGTGGTGCCCCTCGGGCAGCTGCGAGGGCGGGACCGGCGCGTCCTGGACGTGCTGGTAGACCACCGATAGCGGGGTCTCACCGGTGAAGGGGGGCCGCAGCGCGAGGAGTTCGTAGAGCAGGCAGCCGGTGGCGTACAGGTCGCTGCGGTGGTCGACGGCCTTGCCGAGGGCCTGTTCCGGCGAGAGGTACTGCGGGGTGCCCATGACCATGCCGGTCTGGGTCATCGTGGACTGCGCGCCGTGCAGGGCGCGGGCGATGCCGAAGTCCATCACCTTCACCGCGCCGGAGTGGGTGATGATGACGTTCGCGGGCTTGATGTCGCGGTGCACGATGCCGTGCTGGTGCGAGTACGCCAGCGCCTCCAGCACGCCCGACACGATGATGAGCGCCTGCTCGGGCCCGGGGGCCTCGGCGCTGATCAGCAGGTCGCGGATGGTGCGGCCCTCGACCAGCTCCATCACGATGTACGGAACCACGTTCGGGCCGACCCGGTCCTCGCCGGAGTCGTAGACGGCGACGACGGCGTGGTGGTTGAGGCCGGCGACCGACTGTGCCTCACGGGTGAAGCGGGCCTTGGACACCGGGTCCTCGGCCAGGTCGGCGCGCAGCAGCTTCACGGCCACGGTGCGGCCCAGCCGGACGTCCTCGGCGGCGAAGACCTCCGCCATGCCGCCGCGGCCCAGGCGGTGGGTCAGCCGGTAACGGCCGTCGCCCACGAGACCGCCCGCGCCCCAGTGCTCAGGACCGTCGGCCATCCCGGCGCCGTTTCCCTCGGGTTCGGGTGCCATCAGTCCTCGCCGTCGTCTCTCTCGTCCGCTCTAGCGGTGGGCCTCTTCGGGTGCTCCGGTGAACGCTACAGCCTCCGAACCCGTCACCGTTCGGCTACAGACACCGCGTAGGCCCGTGGTCACGCAGCGGGCACCGGCTTGACGTGTGCTTGCCCTCCGGCAGACTGGGCGCGACATGCGCTCAGCCAGACGCGTAGCAACAGAGCCCGAGGGGAAGCAACAGTCATGAGCCAGGACGGCACACAGGGCCGGTACGCAGGCGGCTCCCTGGCCGGTGGCCGTTACCAGCTAAGGGATTTGCTGGGCGAGGGGGGCATGGCCTCGGTCTACCTCGCGTACGACTCCGCGCTCGACCGCCAGGTCGCCATCAAGACGCTCCACAGCGAGCTGGGGCGCGAGGCGTCCTTCCGCGAGCGCTTCCGGCGCGAGGCGCAGGCTGTTGCGAAACTGTCGCACACCAACATCGTCTCGGTGTTCGACACGGGTGAGGGAACCGTCACCTTCGGCGCCGGCGGCGGCGACGAGGCGGTCATGCCCTACATCGTCATGGAGTACGTGGAGGGCCGGCCGCTCGGCTCGGTCCTCGACGCGGACGTGCAGCAGTACGGGGCGATGCCGGCGGACAAGGCGCTGAAGGTGACGTCCGACGTGCTGGCCGCGCTGGAGACCAGCCACGAGATGGGCCTGGTCCACCGCGACATCAAGCCGGGCAACGTGATGATGACCAAGCGCGGCGTGGTCAAGGTGATGGACTTCGGCATCGCCCGGGCCATGCAGTCGGGGGTCACCTCGATGACGCAGACCGGCATGGTCGTCGGCACCCCGCAGTACCTGTCGCCGGAACAGGCGCTGGGGCGCGGCGTGGACGCCCGCTCCGACCTGTACTCGGTCGGCATCATGCTGTTCCAGCTGCTGACGGGCCGTATCCCCTTCGACGCCGACTCCCCGCTGGCGATCGCGTACGCGCACGTCCAGGAGGAGCCGGTGGCACCTTCCTCCATCAACCGCTCCATCACCCCGGCGATGGACGCGCTGGTGGCGCGGGCGCTGAAGAAGAACCCGAACGAGCGCTTCCCCACGGCCGCGGCCATGCGGGACGAGATCGTGCGGATCCTCTCGGCCGGCCAGACCGGCGCCCCGGCCATCGTCCCGGGCGTGGCCACGGGCGGCAGCGGCGCGGGCGTGGGCTCGACGGTGTTCCCGCCGGTGGACGCCGCCTTCCAGGCACCGCCCGCGCACTCGCTCCAGCAGCCCTACCAGGCCCCGCAGACCCCGGCGCCGTCCCCGTACGCGCAGCCCTCGGCGGCGCAGCAGCAGCCGGGTTACGCGTACCCGCCCACGGCGCAAGCGCCGCAGCACCAGCACCAGTACGCGCCGCAGACGCCGCCGCCGTTCACCATCTCGCCCAGCCCGGCGCCCGCTGCGGCGGCCTCCTCGGGCGGCGGGAAGAAGAACATGCCGGTCGTGGTCGGCGCGATCGCGGTGGCCCTGGTGGCCATCGGCGGGCTGATCGCCGTGCTGAACATGGGCGACGACCCCAAGGACAAGAACAAGGCGGCGGGCCCCGGCGCCTCGTCGTCGGCGTCCGCCTCGGCCGTGGCGGGGCACAAGGGCCCGGACCCCTCGCGCACGATCGACGCGGAGCAGTGCAAGAGCCCGACGAAGTCCTTCCGGGACGCGACGAAGGTCGTCGCGCCGGACTTCCGGTACAAGAACCTGCTGTCGGTCAAGCTGTGCATCCAGGCGGCCGGCTGGAGGTACAAGATCACCGAGCGCGACGAGGCCATCTACGGCCAGGACACGGTCCTGGAGCAGCTGCCCGAGGCCGGGACGGACGTGGCCAAGGACGGCACGGAGTTCACGCTGATCGTCTCCACCGGCGATCCGTCGTAGCGGACGGCCCCTCGGCTCCCGGGCATCCCGGGGCACCCTGACGGGTGTCCCGTGATGCCCGTTTTGCCCCCCTGTGCCAATCTGAGGGCGGCGCCTCGACCTCACGGCGCCCCGGCCGCACGGAACGGGAGGGGCACCCCGTGAACCGACGCCTCCGCGCCCCGCACTGGACGGCCGGAGCCGCCCTGGCGGCCGCCGCGCTGCTGGCCACCGCCCCCGCGTGCGCGACCTCCGCCCGCGCGCCCGCGGTCCGCCTGCCCGCCGCCCACCTGCCCGCCGCCGCGGTGCGGGCCGACACCGACCAGGGCGACCCCGTGCCCGAGGAGGCGTACGAGGAGCTCGCCGGAAGCGCCGCAGGGGTCGGGCGGGAGCACCCGGGGCGGCCCGCGAACGCCCCGGCCGACCCCGAGGCCACCACCGCCTCCCGGCCCGTGCACCCGGTCCGGCCGGCCCCGCGCCCCGAGCGCCGGGAGCCCGCCGCCGCCCGGCGGCCCGCAGCCCCGCCGAGCCCCTCCCCGGGCCACAGCGCCCCGGTCTCGGCACTGGGCACCGAACCGAACGAACGGGTCGCCGACCTGGCCGCCCACCTGCTGCCCCTGGGCACCGGACTGGCCCTGATGGGCGTGGGGCTGGGGTACATGGGCGTACGGCTGCGGCGGGGCCGATAGGGGCGAAAGGCCGTCCGGCCACGGGCATACTCGGTATACATACCGAGTATGCCCGTGTATACATACTGAGTATGTCGATCCGTCACGGCCTTCTCGCGCTGCTGGAACGGGGCCCCCGTTACGGCTCCCAGCTGCGCACCGAGTTCGAATCCCGCACGGGCTCCACCTGGCCCCTCAACGTCGGGCAGGTGTACACCACCCTGGCCCGCCTGGAACGCGACGGGCTCGTCGCACCCGGCGGGGAGGACACCGCCGGGCACACCCTCTACGCCATCACCGACACCGGCCGCACCGAGCTGCACGCCTGGTACGAGCGGCCGGTGGACCGCACCAGCCCGCCCCGCGACGAGCTGGCCATCAAGCTCGCCATGGCCGTCGGGGCCCCCGGCGTGGACATCCGCGCCGTCATCCAGTCCCAGCGGCACGCCACGATCGGGGCGATGCAGG
Organism: Streptomyces sp. 3211.6; assembly: GCF_003634815.1. Taxonomy (NCBI): domain Bacteria; kingdom Bacillati; phylum Actinomycetota; class Actinomycetes; order Kitasatosporales; family Streptomycetaceae; genus Streptomyces; species Streptomyces sp. 3211.6. The sequence continues at coordinate 3,994,566 of NZ_RBXC01000001.1, forward strand.
ACTACACCCGGCTCAAGGCCCAGGCCCTGGCCGCCATCGAGAGCGGGCGGGCGAACGAACGCGACGACGTGGCCTGGCTGCTGGTCCTGGAACAGCTGATCTTCCAGACCGAGGCCGAGGCCCGCTGGCTCGACCACTCCGAGGCCCGGCTCGTCCGGCTGGCCGCGCTCGGCGCGGTCACCGGCCCTGCCGCCGCGCCCGCCGACGACGCGGGCGCCCCGCCCCCGGCAGCCGCCACCGGCCCGACCACCGGCTCCGCCCCCCGCACGCGGCGGGGCTGAACGACCCTTACAAAGGGGGACCCTTCATGCCCGACCAGCAGCACAGCTCCCACCCGAACCAGCCGAACCAGCCTGGCTACGGCGGCCCCTCCGGCCCCTCCGGCCGCCCGACGCATCCCGGCCGCCCCGGCCACCCGGGAGGTCCGCACCAGCCCGCGGCCGCCCAGCCCGTGCTCCGGCTGGAGAAGCTGGTCCGCACGCACGGCAGCGGCGCCACCGAGGTGCACGCGCTGCGCGGCATCGACCTCGCGGTCCACCCCGGCGAACTGGTCGCCGTGATGGGGCCCTCCGGCTCCGGGAAGTCCACCCTCCTCACCCTCGCCGGCGGGCTCGACACCCCCACCAGCGGCCGGGTCGTGGTCGAGGGCGTCGACATCACCACCGCCGGACGCCGCAAGCTGTCCGCGCTGCGCCGCCGGAGCATCGGCTACGTCTTCCAGGACTACAACCTCATACCGGCCCTCACCGCCGCCGAGAACGTCGCCCTGCCCCTCGAACTCGACGGGACCTCCGCCCGCAAGGCCCGCACCGCCGCCCTCGCCGCCCTGGAGGAGATCGGCCTGCGCGCCCTCGCCGGCCGCTTCCCCGACGAGATGTCCGGCGGCCAGCAGCAGCGCGTGGCCATCGCCCGCGCCCTGGTCGGCGACCGCCGCCTGGTCCTGGCCGACGAACCCACCGGCGCCCTCGACTCCGAGACCGGGGAGTCCGTACTCGCCCTGCTGCGGCTGCGCTGCGACGCGGGCGCGGCCGGGATCCTGGTCACCCACGAGCCCCGCTTCGCCGCCTGGGCGGACCGGGTCGTGTTCCTGCGCGACGGCAGCGTCGTCGACGAGACCCTGCGCAGCCACGCCGACTCGCTGCTCACCGGGCGGGCGGCCGGCCTGTGACCTCACCGCTCGCCTCCTGGTACCACTCGTGGATCGCGGCCCTGCGCATCGCCCGCCGCGACGCCTGGCGCTCCAAGGGCCGCAGCGCCCTGGTCCTCGCGATGATCGCCCTCCCGGTCGTCGGGGCCAGCGCCGTCGACCTCACCCTGCGCAGCGCCGAGCTCACCCCCCAGCAGACGATCTCCCGCCAGATCGGCGCCGCCGACGCCCGGATCGACCGGACGGGCCTGGACGCGCCCCTCTACCAGCGCCCCGACGCGCAGAGCTACGCGCCGGTCGGCGGCTTCGACAAGTACCGTCCCGACCCGGACAAGAAGCCCGCACCACTGAAGGACGCCGTCCCGGCCGGTGCCGAAGCCGTCCAGATGAGCTCATCCGACGTCAAGGTCCACACCCGGCACGGCCTGCTCGGTACCCAGCTGCGCGAACTCGACGTCCACCACCCGATGTCGCAGGGCATCTTCACGCCCCTGCGCGGCCGGCTGCCCCACGGGCCCGGCGAGGTCATCGCCACCGCCGCGTTCCTGGAGCATTCGGGGCTCTACGTCGGCTCCGCCGTGACACCGCGCGGCTCCACGGCCCCGTACCGGATCGTGGGCTCGTACGAGCTGCCCTCCGAGCTGAGGCGCGACGAACTCCTCGCCCTGCCCGGCACCCTGCTCGCCCCGCTCGACAAGGCGCTGGCGGCCACGGGAGCCCCCGGGCTGAACGTCACCGACTCCTTCCTCGTGAAGGTCGGCGGCGATGGTTTCACGTGGAACATGGTCAAGGAGGCGAACGCCAAGAGCGCGCTCGTCCTCTCCCGCGCCGTCATGGCGCACCCGCCCGCCGACTCCCAGGTGCCGCTGTACGCGCAGGAGGGCAAGGAGCGGTTCGCCGGTCCCGGTCTGAACGTGGGCCGGTTCACGGAGCAGGCCACCGTGGCCACCGTCGTGGGCCTGGCCCTGCTGGAGGTCTGCCTGCTCGCCGGGCCCGCCTTCGCGGTCGGCGCCCGGCGCTCCCGACGCCAGCTGGGCCTGGTCGGCGCCAACGGCGGAGACCGCCGGCACATCCGGGCCATCGTCCTGTCCGGGGGCCTGGTCATCGGCGCCGTGGCCGCCGTCATCGGCTGCTCGGCCGGCATCGGCCTCACCGTCGGACTGCGGCCGCTCCTGGAGCAGAAGATCGGCGTCCGCTTCGGCGGCTTCGACTTCCGCCCCGCGGAACTGGCCGGCATCGCCGTGCTCGCCCTGCTGACCGGCCTGCTGGCCGCGTTCGTCCCCGCCGTCACCGCCTCCCGGCAGCCCGTCCTGGCCTCCCTCACCGGGCGACGCGGCATCCGGCGCGCCAACCGGGTGCTGCCGCTGATCGGACTGCTCGCCGTCCTCGGCGGCGCCGCCGTCGCCCTCTACGGCACCCGTTACCGGGTCAGCCCCAGCCTTGTCGCGGCCGGCAGCGCCCTCGCCGAACTGGGCATCGTCGCCCTCACCCCGCTCCTGGTCGGGCTGTTCGGCCGGCTGGGCCGGTGGCTGCCGCTGTCGCCGCGGCTCGCGCTGCGCGACGCCGTCCGCAACCGGGGGCGCACGGCCCCGGCCGTGGCCGCCGTGCTGGCCGCCGTCGCCGGAACCGTGGCGGTGTCCACGTACCAGCACAGCCAGGACGTCCAGGCCCGCCACGAGTACGTCGCCGAACTCCCCGACGGCACAGGCCTGCTCAGCGTCAACGAGAACAGCGCCCACAAGGAGGTGCCGCCCACGCGCGAGATGCTCAGCAGGAACCTGCCGGTGGCGGTACGGGCCGACGTGGACCGCCTGGTGGTCGGCAACCCGAACTGCGAGGACTACGGGGCGTCCCCCGGCTGCGGTCGGGTCGAGCTGATCGTCCCCAAGGAACAGCGCTGCCCGCTCTTCGAGTCCGAGCACGGCCCCGCCGACTTCCCGCCCGCGGAGGCGAAGAAGCTGCGCCAGGACCCGCGCTGCGCGATGCCGGACCGCCCGGGCTCCTCGTTCAAGACGATCGTGGCGGACGAGAAGCTCCTCCAGGTCCTGGCGGTCACCGACCCCGGCTCGGTGGCGGCCCTCAGGGCGGGACAGCCGGTCTCCTTCGACCACCGCGACGTGAAGGACGGGAAGGTCACCCTCCGGCTGATCACCGACCCGGAGGCCGCGCAGAAGGCCTCCGCGACCCACGCCGAACTGCCCGGACAGGACAAGGTCCTCACCGTCCACCAGGCGCCCGCGGGCCTCAAGTCCTGGGGAGTGGGGCTCGTCCTGCCGCCCTCCGCGGCGAAGGCCGCCGGCATCGCCACGGCCCCGTTCGGGGCCTTCTTCAGCCTGGAGAAGGCCGCCACCACCGAGCAGCGGCAGCGGCTGGACGGGGAGATCGACCGGACGGGCGCCGACGTCCGCGTCCGCATCGAACGCGGCTACCAGGAGCAGAGCACCATCGGGATGCTGGCCCTCGCCGTCTTCGCGGGCCTGGTCACCATCGGCGCGGCCGGTATCGCGACCGGGCTGGCCCAGGCCGACTCCGAGGCCGACCTGAAGACCCTGGCGGCGGTCGGCGCGGCCCCGCGGGTGCGGCGCACCCTCAGCGGCTTCCAGTGCGGGGTGGTGGCCCTGATGGGCGTCGTCCTCGGCTCGGCGGCGGGCATCCTGCCCGCGGTCGGCCTGCGCCTCACACAGGAACGCGAGCAGCAGAGCCTCCTGCTGCGCAGCATCGAGATGGGCTACTCCTCGCCGGACCAGCCCCTCTACGTCCCGATCGCCGTCCCCTGGGAGACCCTGGCCGGCCTCCTGGTCCTCGTCCCGCTGGGCGCGGCCCTCCTGGCCGCCGTGGTCACCAAGTCGAGCGGGGCCCTGGCCCGCCGCGCGACCGGATGACGCCGCCGCCCCCGCACAGGGTGGATCACGCCCGTGCGGGGGCACACCGTGTGAGAACGAAGGTGTGCGAGAGAATGACGGCATGGAGATGCCGAGGAGTGAACGGTCGCAGGACAGTCCCCCGCACGTCCTGATCGTGGGACAGGACGGGAAGGCGGTCGGCGGCGCCGATGACGAGTCGCGCGAGGTCCCGGTGACGGAGATGGTCGAACAGCCCGCCAAGGTCATGCGGATCGGCAGCATGATCAAGCAACTTCTGGAAGAGGTCCGCGCCGCACCTCTGGACGAGGCCAGCCGGGTCCGTCTCAAGGACATCCACGCGGCGTCGGTGAAGGAACTGGAAGACGGCCTGGCCCCGGAGCTGGTCGAGGAGCTGGAACGGCTCTCCCTTCCGTTCACGGAGGAAGCCGTTCCGTCCGAGGCCGAACTCCGCATCGCACAGGCCCAGTTGGTGGGCTGGCTGGAAGGCCTCTTCCACGGCATCCAGACCGCCCTGTTCGCCCAGCAGATGGCGGCGAGGGCCCAACTGGAGCAGATGCGCCGCGCCTTGCCCCCCGGCACCCCCCACGAAGACGACGAAGACGGCCCCCACGGCGCCATCCGCTCGGGCCCGTACCTGTAACCCCCCGACGGGGCTGGACGCACCCACCGCATTCCAGCCCCGCCGGCGTTTGAGGCGCTGGGGTCTGGGGCGGAGCCCCAGGTTCTTTCCAGCCGCACCGGCGTCTGAGGTGGAAACGGAGAAAGGGCGGGGCGGGGAGAGCACCCATGACCCGCGCATACTCATGGGCATGAGCTACGACGCCATCGTCCTCGCCGGCGGCGCCGCAAGGCGCCTCGGCGGGGCCGACAAGCCGACCCTCCCGGTAGGCGCCCGCACCCTCCTCGACCGCGTCCTGGCGGCCTGCCAGGACGCCGCCGCCACCGTCGTCGTCGGCGGCCGCAGGCCCACCGCCCGCCCCGTCGACTGGACCCTGGAGTCCCCGCCCGGCGGCGGCCCGGTGGCCGCACTGCACGCCGGGCTGCGGCGCACGACCGCCGCCGTGGTCCTCGTGCTCTCCGCCGACCTGCCCTTCCTCGACCGGGACACCGTCCGCGCCCTGCTCACCGCGGCCGCCGCAGGCCCGGGCGACGGGGCCCTGCTGAGGGACCCGGAGGGCCGCGACCAGCCCCTCGTCGCCGCCTACCGCACCGAATCCCTGCGCCGCGAGATCGCCCTGCTCGCGACCGAGCACGGCACCCTCCACGGCCTCCCGCTGAAGGCCCTCACCGCCGAGCTGGACCTGGCCAGGGTCACCACCGCTGCGCCACTCGCCTCCTTCGACTGCGACACCTGGGAGGACCTGGCGACGGCCCGCGCCCGGATCAGGGAGCATGGGAACGTGCTGGATCAATGGATCAACGCCGCCAAGAACGAGCTCGGCATCGACCTCGACGTCGACACCAAGACCCTGCTCGACCTCGCCCGTGACGCCGCCCACGGGGTCGCCCGGCCCGCCGCCCCGCTGACGACCTTCCTCGTCGGCTACGCGGCCGCCCGCGCCGAGGCCGCCGGCGCCGACCCCGCCCAGGCCGTCGCCGAGGCCTCCCGGAAGGCCGCCGACCTGGCACTGCGCTGGGCGGCGGAAACCGAGCCCACCCACCCCGGGCCCACCGACCCCACGCCCACCGACCCCGAGGGGAACGGCTCTCCGTGACCCGTACCGACGCCGACGGCGACCTGGACGAGGCCCTGGCCCTGGTCAGCCGCACCCCCGCCGCCGAGGGCGGCGCCGGCGGCCACCGTGCCACCGCCTGGCAGCGCGCCCGGGAGACCGCCGCCCTGGCCGGCACGACCGTGCGGTCCCGCAGCCACCGGCTGCCCCTCGCGGACGCACTCGGCGAGGTGCTGACCACCTCCCTGGACGCCCTCGGCGACCTGCCCCCCTTCGACACCTCCGCCATGGACGGCTGGGCCGTCGCGGGGCCCGGCCCCTGGGCGATCCGCCCCGGCGAGGGGGTCCTGGCGGGGGGCACCGCCGACGGAGCCCCCGCGCCCCTCGGCGACGGCGAGGCCGTCCGGATCGCGACCGGCGCCCGGGTACCCGCCGACACCACCGCCGTGATCCGCAGCGAGCACGCCCGCGAGTCCGGCAGCCAGCTGTACGCCACCCGCCGCGTCGGCACGGGCCAGGACATCCGCCCGCGCGGCCAGGAGTGCCGCTCCGGCGACCCGCTGCTCCCGGCCGGCTCCCTCGTCACCCCCGCCGTCCTCGGGCTGGCCGCGGCCGCCGGATACGACGAGCTCGTCACCCGGCCCCGGCCCCGCGTGGAGATCCTGGTCCTCGGCGACGAACTGCTCACCGAGGGCCTGCCGCACGACGGGCTGATCCGCGACGCCCTCAGCCCCATGCTGGACCCCTGGATCACCCGCATCGGGGCGGAGGTGGTCTCCACCCGCCGCCTCGGCGACGACCCCGCCGGGGCCGAGGCCCTCTTCCAGGCCGTCACCGGTTCCACCGCGGACCTGGTCGTCACCACCGGCGGCACCGCCTCCGGGCCCGTCGACCACGTCCACCCCGTGCTCCGACGGGCCGGCGCCGAACTCCTCGTGGACGGGGTCGCCGTGCGCCCCGGGCACCCGATGCTGCTGGCCCGTATCGGCGACCGGACGGACGGCCGCCACGTGGTCGGCCTGCCCGGCAACCCCCTGGCCGCCGTCTCCGGCCTGCTGACCCTCGCCGAACCGCTGCTGCGCTCCCTCGCCGGCCGCCGCCAGCGCCCCCGCTACGCCGTCCCGGTTGAGGGGGACGTGCCGGGGCACCCGTACGACACCCGGCTGGTGCCGGTCCTGCTGACCGACGAGCACGCCGTACCGCTGCGCTACAACGGCCCGGCGATGCTGCGCGGGGTGGCCGCCTCCGACGCGCTGGCCGTCGTACCGCCGCACGGTGCGCGGAGCGGGCAGGAGCTGGAAGTCCTCGACCTGCCGTGGGTGGCAGGGGGATGTTTCACGTGAAACTCCACGGCCAGGACGCGATGGCGCGCGGCGCGGACGAGAAGCTCGTCGCACGCCGCGTCAAACTCCCCAAGCGGGTGGTGGAAAGGCCTCTGCGTCAGGTCACGCGACGGCTGCTGATGGCGCTGTTCGTGCTGTGCCTGACCGTCCTGATCGTGTGGCTCGACCGGGAGGGGTACCACGACAACGCCAACGACTCGGTCGACTTCCTCGACTGCGTCTACTACGCGACGGTCACCCTGTCGACGACCGGCTACGGCGACATCGTCCCGTACAGCGACGGCGCCCGGCTGGTCAACGTCCTGCTGATCACCCCGCTGCGCGTGCTGTTCCTGATCATCCTGGTCGGCACCACGCTGGAAGTCCTGACCGAACGCACGAGGGAAGAGTGGCGGTTGAACCGCTGGAGGAAGAACTTGCGCGAGCACACGGTCGTCGTCGGCTTCGGCACCAAGGGCCGCTCGGCGCTCCAGACCCTGCTGGCGACGGGCCTCCCGAAGGAACAGGTCGTCATCGTCGACCCCAGTGCCAAGGTCATCGACATGGCCAACTCCGAGGGGTTCACCGGGGTCGTCGGCGACGCCACCCGCTCGGAGGTACTGCTGCGCGCCGAACTCCAGAAGGCCCGTCAGATCATCATCGCCACCCAGCGGGACGACACGGCGGTCCTCGTGACGCTGACGGCCCGGCAGCTCAACCGGGGCGCGAAGATCGTGACGGCGGTCCGCGAGGAGGAGAACGGGCCGCTGCTGAAGCAGTCCGGTGCGGACGCCGTCATCACGAGCGCGAGCGCGGCCGGCCGCCTGCTGGGCCTGTCGGTGCTCAGCCCGCGGGCGGGCGCGGTGATGGAGGACCTGATCCAGCAGGGCAGCGGCCTGGACCTGATCGAGCGTCCGGTGAACCGGGCGGAGGTGGGCCGGGGCGTCCGGGAGACCGAGGACCTGGTGGTCAGCGTGGTGCGCGGGCACCGGCTCCTGCCGTACGACGACCCGCACGCGAGCCCCCTCCAGCTGACGGACCGCCTGATCACCATCGTCCGGGCGACTCCCCCGACGACCCCTCAGGTCACCCTGGGCCCGGCCGAGTAGCGGGCGCGGTAGATTCCGGGCCATGCATGCGATCACCATCGAGCAGCCGGGCGGCCCCGAGGCCCTCGTCTGGGCCGACGTACCCGATCCGGTGGCGGGCGAGGGCGAGGTGCTCGTCGAGGTCGCGGCGAGCGCCGTGAACCGCGCCGACGTCCTGCAGCGGCAGGGCTTCTACGATCCGCCGCCGGGAGCTTCGCCCTATCCCGGCCTGGAGTGTTCCGGACGCATCGCCGCGCTGGGGCCCGGGGTGTCCGGCTGGGCGGTGGGCGACGAGGTGTGCGCGCTGCTGTCCGGCGGCGGGTACGCGCAGCAGGTCGCCGTCCCGGCCGGCCAGCTCCTGCCGGTCCCGCAGGGCGTGGACCTGGTGTCGGCCGCCGCGCTGCCGGAGGTCGTCGCGACGGTGTGGTCCAACGTGTTCATGGTCGCCGGACTCCGCCCGGGCGAGACCCTGCTGGTGCACGGCGGCTCCAGCGGCATCGGCACCATGGCGGTCCAGCTGGGCAAGGCCGTGGGCGCGCGGGTGGCGGTGACGGCGGGCGGCAAGGAGAAGCTGGAGCGCTGCGCGGAGCTGGGCGCGGACATCCTGATCGACTACCGCGAGCAGGACTTCGTGGAGGAGCTCAAGGCCGCGACCGACGGGGCCGGAGCCGACGTGATCCTGGACATCATGGGCGCGAAGTACCTGGGCCGGAACCTGGAGGCGCTGGCGATGAACGGCCGGCTGGCGGTGATCGGCTTCCAGGGCGGGGTGAAGGCCGAACTGGACCTGCGGATGCTGCTGGCCAAGCGCGGCGCCATCACGGCGACCTCGCTGCGCGCCCGTCCGCTGGAGGAGAAGGCGGCCATCATCGCGGCGGTCCGCGAGCACGTCTGGCCCCTGATCGGCTCGGGCCGGGTCCGCCCGGTGGTCCACGCGACGTACCCCGTGGAGCAGGCGGCCGAGGCCCACCGCGTCCTGGAGTCGAGCACCCACGTGGGCAAGCTCATCCTGACGTTCTGACGGCGCTCAGCGCAGGGCGGCGGCGACCAGCCCCTCCAGGGCCTCCCGGGGGATTTCGGCCACCCCGGCCGGCAGGTGCTCCAGCACCAGGCCGTCGACGCAGGCCAGGAGGCTGAGGGTGCGCCCCTCCGGGTCGGGGACGCCGTGCGCGGCCAGGAAGGCGCGTACGACGTCCCGCCCGGCGTTCTCGCGCGGGACGAGGATCTCGCGCAGCTCAGGGTCGCGGACGCTCTCCAGTACGCAGGCGTAGCGGGCGAGGGAGCGCCTGCGCCCCTCGCCCGTGAGGCGGGCCGTCGTGAGCGCGGCGAGGCCGTCGGTGAGCTCGGCGGGGGTGCGCGGCAGCGGGGTCCGCTCACCGGCGGCCTGGAGTTCGGCCTGGTCCCGGTCCACGAGGCGGCGTACCAGTGCCGTCAGCAGGGCGGCGCGGGTGCGCAGGTAGGCGGAGGTGCTGCCCGGGGGAAGCCCGGCGGTCCGGTCCACCGCGCGGTGGGTCAGCCCGCGCATGCCGAGTTCGGCCAGCACCTCGATGGCGGCATCGGCCAGCAGGACCCGTCGCTCTTCACTCACCCCCTCTTTCTACACCTGTAGAAGCACGGGGTACCCTCCACCCCAGGCCTTCTACAGGTGTAGAAACGGGAGGGGCGGCATCATGACGACGGCTCGTCGGGCTCTGGTCATCGGCGGCGGCATCGGCGGACTGGCGGCGGCCATCGGGCTGCACCGCACCGGATGGGACGTGCAGGTCCTGGAACGCGCCCCGGTACTGGAGGACGCGGGCGCGGGGATCTCCCTCGCCGCCAACGGGATGCGCGCACTGGACGCGCTGGGCGTGGGCGCGGCGGTCCGTGCGGCCGCCCACCCCCAGTACACGGGCGGAACGCGCACCCCCGGGGGGCGTCCGCTGTCCCGCATGGACGGCAGGGCCCTCGAACGGGCCCTGGGCATCCCGGTGTCCGGCATCCCCCGCGCGGCCCTCCACCGCCTGCTGCGGGACGCCCTCCCGGCGGACTGCCTGCGGGCGGAATCCGGCACCCTCGCCACCGACCCCGGCGCCGACCTGGTCGTGGCGGCCGACGGGCTGCGCAGCGGAATCCGTTCACAGCTCTTCCCGGACCACCCCGGGCCGGTCTACAGCGGCTCGACGGTGCTGCGCGCCATCACCGCCGAACCGATCCGCACGGACGAGGACTTCGCGCTGACCTGGGGGCCGGGGGCGGAGTTCGGGCACATCGGCTTCGCGGACGGCCGCGCCGAATGGCACGCCGTGCTGAAGGCCCCGGCGGGGATCCGGCACGCGGACCCGCTGCGGTTCCTGGGGCGCCGCTTCGCGAACTGGCACCCGCAGGTGGGGCGGCTGCTGGCGGCGACCCGGCCGGAGGACGTCCTGCACCACGACGTCCACGAGCTGGTGACTCCGCTGCCGGCGTACGCCGTCGGGCGGGTCGCCCTGCTGGGGGACGCGGCACACGCCATGACCCCGAACCTGGGGCAGGGGGCCTGCCAGGCCCTGGAGGACGCGGTGGTCCTCGCGGCGGAACTGGCGGCCGGCGGGCCGGTTGCCGCCGGCCTGGCCCGCTACGACGCGGTGCGGCGGCCCCGTACCCAGGCGGTGGCCCGGGCCGCGCGCCGGGCGGGGCGCATGGGCCACGCCCTCACCCACCCCGTCGCCGTCGCGACCCGCAACACGGCCCTCCGCCTGGCCCCTTCCGGCGCAACCGTCCGGGCCCTCCTCCGCCCGGCGACCTGGACCCCGCCCACGTTGCCGCCCGCCTGACGCCGGGGCTTCGCTCGGCGGCGCCCGCCGTTCCCCTACAGGCTCCTCAGCAGCACCGCCGGGTTCTCCACGCAGTCCGCGACGTACCGGAGGAACCCCCCTGCGGTGCCCCCGTCGCACACCCGGTGGTCGAACGTCAGCGAAAGCTGCACGACCTGACGGACGGCCAGCTCACCCTGGTACACCCACGGCTTCGGGATGATCCGCCCCACCCCCAGCATGGCCGCCTCCGGGTGGTTGATGATCGGCGTGGAGCCGTCCACCCCGAACACCCCGTAGTTGTTCAGCGTGAACGTGCCCCCGGTGAGGTCCGACGGGGCCAGCTTCCCGGCCCGCGCCAGCTCCGTCAGCCGGGCGAACTCCGCCGACAGGGACTCCGGGCTGCGCGTCTGGGCGTCGCGGACGACCGGGACCATCAGCCCGCGCTCGGTCTGCGCGGCAAAGCCCAGGTGCACGGCCGGGAGCCGGACGATCTCGTTCGCCGCGAGGTCCACCGTGGAGTTGAGCTCCGGGTATCGCGCCAGCGCGGCCGTGCAGATCCGGGCCAGCAGGGCCAGTACCGAGATCTTCGGGCCGTCCACCGCGTTCATCGCGGCCCGCGCCGCCATCAGCTCGGTGGCGTCCGCGTCGACCCAGCAGGTGGCCTCGGGGATCTCGCGCCGGCTGCGCGACAGCTTCTCCGCCACGGCGCCGCGCAGCCCCTTGAGGGGGATCCGCTCGGCCTGCGGGGCGGAGACGGAGGCGGCAGCGGCGGCGGCGGGCGCGGCCACCGGTTCCGCGACCGGACGCATGGCGGCCTCCACGTCCGCGCGCAGGATCAGCCCCTCGGGGCCCGAACCGCGCAGCGACCGCAGATCGACCCCGTTGTCCCGGGCCAGCTTGCGCACCAGCGGCGAGATGACGGGCACCGGCCCGGCCTGAGCCGCCGGAGCCGCCGGGACGGCCACAGCGGGAGCCGCGGCCACCGGCGGCGCCGACACCGCGGCGGCAACGGGTCGCACCCGCCGCCGACGCGCCGGGCGCGCGTGGTCCGAGCCGTAACCGATCAGCGGCCGGGGCGCAGCGGCAGGGCCTTCGGCATCAGCCGCCGCGGCCTGCGCCGCCCCGGCGGTATCCGACTGCGCACCCACCACCACGGTGATCAGCGGGGCGCCGACCGGAAGCTCCTCGCCCTCCTCGCCGAACCGGGCGGTGACCACACCGCCGTACGGGCAGGGCACCTCCACCATCGCCTTGGCCGTCTCGACCTCGACGACCGGCTGGTCGACGGCCACGACGTCGCCCACCGCCACCAGCCACCGCACGATCTCGGCCTCGGTCAGCCCCTCACCGAGGTCGGGCAGCTTGAACTCCATCACCTGCGGCATCAGTTCTCCCACTGGAGGCGGGCCACGGCGTCCAGGATCCGCTCCACACCGGGCAGGTGGTACTTCTCCAGCATCGGCGGCGGGTACGGGATGTCGAAGCCCGTCACCCGCAGCACCGGCGCCTCCAGGTGGTGGAAGCAGCGCTCCGTCACCCGGGCGGCGATCTCCGCGCCCGGCCCGCCGAAGCCGCCGGCCTCGTGGACCACCACCGCGCGCCCGGTACGGCGTACGGAGGCGACGACCGTCTCCTCGTCGAAGGGGACGAGCGAGCGCAGGTCGACGACCTCAAGGTCCCAGCCCTCCTCGCGCGCCGCCTCGGCCGCCTCCAGGCAGACCGGCAGCGAGGGCCCGTACGTGATCAGGGTGGCGCTGGTGCCCGTCCGCCGGACCAGCGCCTCGCCGATCCCGGGGACCGCCACCGGCGCGTCCGGCGACCACTGCGCCTTCGACCAGTAGAGCCGCTTCGGCTCCAGGAAGACCACCGGGTCGTCGCTGGCGATCGACGCGCGCAGCAGCCCGTACGCGTCCTCCACGGTCGCCGGGGTCACCACCGTCAGGCCGGGGGTGGCCGTGTAGTACGCCTCGGAAGAGTCGCAGTGGTGCTCGACGCCGCCGATGCCGCCGCCGTACGGCACGCGGATGGTGATCGGCAGCGGCATCGCGCCCCGGGTGCGGTTGCGCATCTTCGCCACGTGCGAGATGAGCTGCTCGAACGCCGGGTAGGCGAACGCGTCGAACTGCATCTCCACGACGGGCCGCAGCCCGTACATGGCCATGCCGACCGCCGTGCCGAGGATCCCCGCCTCGGCCAGCGGGGTGTCCGTGACCCGGTCCTCGCCGAACTCCTTCGCGAGTCCGTCGGTGATCCGGAAGACCCCGCCGAGCGTGCCGACGTCCTCGCCCATCACGTGGACGGTGGGGTCCTCGGCCATCGCGTCGCGCATGGCCCGGGTCAGTGCCTGCGCCATCGTCGCGGGCTTGACCGCCTGCTGAGCCACCGTGGTCATGCGTCGTCCTCAGCTTCCAGTTCCGCGCGCAGCATGGCCGCCTGCTCGCGCAGCCGGCCGGTCTGCTCGGCGTAGACGTGCGCGAAGAGGTCCATCGGGTTCAGTACGGGCTCGGCGTTCATCCGCTCGCGCAGGTCCGCGGCCATCGCCTCGGCCGCGTCGCGCGCCTCCCGGACCGCCGTCTCGTCCAGCCAGCCGCGTCCGGTCAGCTCGCGCTCCAGCAGCTCGACCGGGTCGTGCGCCTTCCAGGCCTCGACCTCGGAGTCGGTCCGGTAGCGGGTCGCGTCGTCGGCGTTCGTGTGGGCCTCCATCCGGTAGGTGACGGCCTCGATCAGGGTCGGGCCGCCGCCCGCGCGCGCCCGCTGCACGGCCTCGGTCAGCACCTCGTGCAGCGCGGCGACGTCGTTGCCGTCGACCAGCCGGCCCGGCATGCCGTAGCCCACGGCCTTGTGGGCCAGGGTCGGGGCGGCCGTCTGCTTGGCCAGGGGGACGGAGATGGCGAAGCCGTTGTTCTGGACCAGGAAGACCACCGGGGCCTGCCAGACGGCCGCGAAGTTCAACGCCTCGTGGAAGTCGCCCTCGCTGGTGCCGCCGTCGCCGACCATGGCGAGCGCGACCACCTCGTCCCCGCGCAGCCGCGCGGCGTGCGCCACGCCCACCGCGTGCGGGAGCTGGGTGGCGAGGGGGGTGCAGAGGGGGGCTATCCGGTGCTCGCGCGGGTCGTAGCCGGTGTGCCAGTCGCCGCGCAGCAGGGTGAGCGCCTGCACGGGGTCCAGTCCGCGCGCCACGGCCGCGAGGGTGTCGCGGTAGCTGGGGAAGAGCCAGTCCTGCTCCTCCAGGACCAGGGCGGCCGCGATCTCGGCGGCCTCCTGGCCGACGGTGGAGGGGTACACGGCGAGACGGCCCTGCCGGGTCAGCGCGGTGGCCTGCGCGTTGTAGCGGCGGCCCCGCACCAGCTCGGCGTAGTAGCGGCGCATCAGCGCGGGGTCGAGGTGCTCGGCGGCCGCGGTGCCCAGGACCCGGTAGGGCTCCGGGTCCGGAAGCAGCGGAGCGGCCTCCGTACGGGGCCTCCAGGCGGGCGGCGGGGTGACACGGTGGGACGCACCGGCACCGGGCAGCTCTTGGACCGTCATGGCGGCGTACACCTCCTCGTGGGAAGCGGGCGGAAGGACTCCCCGGTTGTGGGGTGCCTCACCTACCGATTGTTCGGTCGTCGGCGCAATTTGGCTACAGGCGGCGTCAGGCTGTGGACAAACTGGCGACGGGGCCCTGGGATGGGTGCAGGACGTCCAGGAGAGGAAGGCAGTGGGCAATGCCGGATGAACAAATGGCCGGAGCGGGCTCCGTACCGGCTTCACCGGGGGGTGCCCCGGCCGCCCCACCTGCACCGCCGGCCGCGCCGGTCCCCACCCCGCCCGTGCCGCCGCCGGCCGCCGCGCCCCGTCCCCTCGACCCGATCGACCGGTCGATCATGCGGCTGCTCCAGGCGGACGGCCGCGCCTCGATACGGTCGGTGGCCGAGCAGGTGCACGTCTCGCGCGCGAACGCGTACGCCCGGATCAACCGGCTGATCGACGACGGGGTGATTCGCGGGTTCACCGCCCGGGTGAACCACGAACGCGCAGGTCAGGGCGCATCCGCCTATATCACCCTGAAGATCGTCCAGAATTCCTGGCGGACCGTGCGGGAGAAGCTGCGCGAGCTGCCGGGGGCCGCCCACATCGCGCTCGTCAGCGGGGACTTCGACGTCCTGCTGCTGGTCCACACGGCTGACAACCGGACCCTGCGGGAGCTGGTGCTGACCCGCCTGCAGTCCATCCCGGAGGTGCTCTCCACCCGGACGCTGCTGGTGTTCGAGGAAACGGACCTGCTGGATCCGGGCCCGGGCGGCGGCCCGGCGCTCGCGGAGGACTGAGAGACGGCAGGGGGGCGGGACCCGCCCCCTGCCCCCGTACCGCGCGCCCGTACCGCCCGCGTCCCGCCCCGCCAGGCCTGCCCGCTAGGCCTTCGTGCGCAGGCCGTCCAGGGCCATGCTGACCACCGCGTCCGCGAGCTGGTCGGGAGTGGTGCCCGGGTGCGGGCGGTACCACTCGACCAGCGAGTTGACCATGCCGAAGAGCAGCCGGGTGGCCAGCCGGATGTCCACGTCCGCCCGCAGGTCCCCGTCCGCCGCGGCGGCCTTGAGCAGCTCCGCCACCTGGTGGTCGAACTCGCGGCGGCGCTCCAGCGCCCAGCGCTCGGTGCGGGTGTTGCCGCGCACCCGCAGCAGCAGGGTGACGTAGGGGAGTTCCGCGACCAGGACCTCGACCGTGCGGCGGGTGACGTACTCGACGCGCGCGACCGCCCGGCCGCGCAGGGCGCCGGGCTCCTCCAGCACCGCGAAGAGCTCGTCCAGCGCCCGGCTGACGGCACGGTGCAGCAGCTCCTCCTTGCCCGCCACGTGGTGGTAGATCGAGGACTTGGAGATGCCGGCGGCCTTGGAGAGGTGCTCCATCGACGTGCCGTCGTAGCCGCGCTCGTTGAAGACGCGCACCGCCACCGACAGGAGCGTCTCGGGGGTGTAGGTGTCCCGCCTGGCCGTGGTCATCCGGTGCCCTCCTCCGCCGCGTCGCCCTCGTAGTCCCCGTCGTCCCCTTCGTCCCCGTCCGTCCCGCCGTCGTCGGCGTAGCCCAGTTTGAAGAGGGCCAGGGAGGGCGCGTAGCGGCCGCCGGGACAGCGCTCGTCCAGGTGGTGCAGGAGGTCGTAGGCCCAGTCCCGGCCGAGCCGCGCGTGCCATTCGGAGGGGCCCAGCGGGTAGTTGACGCCGAGCCGCATCGCGGTGTCGATGTCCTCGGCGGAGGCCACCCCGCGCGCCACGGCGTCGGCGGTGAGGTCGATCAGCATGGCCACGGTGCGGGCGACGATCATGCCGGGGACGTCGCCGATGACGGAGACCTCCTTGCCGAGCCTCTGGAAGAGGCCGACGGCCTCGGCGAGGGTGCGCTCGCTGGTGTCCTCGCTGACCGAGAGGGCGATCCGGGTGGCCTCGCGGTAGTCCAGCGCGAGGTCGAAGTAGACGACGTCGGTGAACTCGACGGCCGTCTTGCCGTCGGCGAGCACCAGCTGGCCCTCGCCGGGCAGCTGGATGTACGGGCCTCCGTGCGCGGTGGAGGTCACCGCGATCCCGGCCTCCTCGATCAGCTCCGCCAGCGCGGCGGCCGGGCCGAGGTCACCGACGACGGTCACCTTCTCCGGCGCCTCCTGCGGCCCGGCGGTGCTGGGGGCGGGCGGCTGCGCGCCCTCGCCGTACGGGTACCAGCCGTGCCCGGACTTGCGGCCGAGGCGGCCCGACTGGACGAGCCGGCGCTGGGCGAGCGAGGGGGTGAACTTGGGGCTGCGGAAGAAGGACTCCCAGACCGAGCGGGTGACGGCCTCGTTGACGTCCTGGCCGATCAGGTCGGTCAGCGCGAACGGGCCCATCCTGAATCCGCCGCTCTCGCGCAGGACGGCGTCGATGGTCGCGGGGTCGGCGCCCTGCTCCTCGTACACGGCGAAGGCCTCGGCGTAGAAGGGCCGGGCGATCCGGTTGACGATGAAGCCGGGGGTGTCGGCGCAGCGGACCGGGGTCTTCCCCCAGCCCAGCACGGTGCGGTACGCGCGCTCGGCGGCCGCCGGGTCGGTGGCGGAGCCGCTCACCACCTCCACGAGGGGGAGGAGCGGGGCCGGGTTGAAGAAGTGCAGGCCGAGGAAGCGGCCGGGGTGCGCGAGGCCGGCGGCGAGCTCGGTGACGGAGAGGGAAGAGGTGTTGGTGGCCAGCAGGGCGTCCGGCGAAACCACCTCTTCGAGGGCCGCGAAGAGGGCCCGCTTGACGGTGACGTCCTCGACGACGGCTTCGATGACGAGGGCGGCGTCGGCGAGACCGGCCAGGCCGTCGGCAGCCCGGATCCGGCCCGCGGCGTCCTCGGCCTCGGCCCGGTCGAGGCGGCCCTTGGCGGCCATCCGCTCGACCCGGTCGCGGACGAGGGAGGCGCCGGTGGCGGCGAGGGCGCCGTCGATGTCGTGGATCAGCACGTGGTGACCCGCGAGGAGGGCCACCTGGGCGATGCCCTGGCCCATGGTGCCGGCGCCGACGACCGCCACAGTGCGGGACCGCTCGATTGCTGTCATGTCCTGATCCTCCCGCACCGGGTTGTCCACAGGTCCTGCCGGGCCCTCTTGTCCCGACCGATCGTTCGGTTACTCTAACTCCAGTCTGCTCTTCTTCACCCGCCCCTGCCTGATCTCACGCTGAGAACCAGCCTGATCCTGCCCGGCTCAACGAGGAGTTGGTCCCTGATGGCCGCCGAGCTCACCCTCTCCCAGCTCACCGAGAAGCACCGGCCCACCCTGGACCAGGCGCTGGCTGCCATCCGCAGCCGCGCCTACTGGTCCCCGCACCCCGAGCACCCCAAGGCCTACGGGGAGACCGCCCCGGCCGACGGGCTCGCCGCCTTCGAGGCCGTCCGCGGCACCCGCTTCGACCTCGGCCAGCCCGGCACCGACGGCTGGACCGGCGGCGAGGTCTCCCCGTACGGCCCGGAGCTCGGCGTGGAATACCCGCACGCCGACGTGGACGTGCTGCTGCCCGCGATGAGGGCCGGCATCCCCGCCTGGCGGGACGCCGGCCCCGAGACCCGCGCCCTGGTCTCCATCGAGATCCTGGCCCGCATCTCGGCCCGCACCCACGAGTTCGCGCACGCGGTGATGCACACCAGCGGCCAGGCCTTCATGATGGCCTTCCAGGCGGGCGGCCCCCACGCGCAGGACCGCGGCCTGGAGGCCGTCGCCTACGCGTACGAGGAGCAGACCCGGGTCCCCGGCCAGGCGGACTGGTCCAAGCCGCAGGGCAAGCGGGACCCGCTGGAGCTCGGCAAGACCTTCACGGCGGTGCCCCGCGGCATCGCCCTGGTGATCGGCTGCAACACCTTCCCTACCTGGAACGGCTACCCCGGCCTGTTCGCCTCCCTCGCCACGGGCAACGCCGTCCTGGTCAAGCCGCACCCGCGCGCCGTCCTCCCGCTGGCCCTGACCGTCAAGGTGGCCCGCGAGGTGCTGGCCGAGGCCGGCTTCGACCCGAACCTGGTGGCGCTGGCCGTCGAGCGGCCGGGCGAGGGCATCGCCAAGACCCTCGCGGTCCGGCCCGAGATCAAGCTGATCGACTACACCGGCTCGACGGAGTTCGGCGACTGGCTGGAGGCCAACGCCCGCCAGGCGCAGGTCTACACGGAGAAGGCGGGCGTCAACACGGTCGTGGTCGACTCGACCTCCGACTACAAGGGCATGCTGTCCAACCTGGCCTTCTCGCTCTCCCTCTACAGCGGCCAGATGTGCACCACCCCGCAGAACCTGCTGATCCCCCGCGAGGGCATCGAGACGGACGCCGGCCACAAGTCGTACGACGAGGTCGTCGCCGACCTCGCCGCCTCGGTCGGCGGCCTGCTGGGCGACGACGCCCGGGCGAACGCGCTGCTGGGCGCCCTGGTCAACCCGGACGTCAAGGCCCGCCTGGAGGCGGCGGCCGGTCTGGGCGAGGTCGCGCTGGCCTCCCGCGAGGTGGCCAACCCCGAGTTCCCGGACGCGGTCGTGCGCACCCCGGTGATCGTGAAGCTGGACGCCGGCAAGCCGGACCCGGAGGCGGCGTACCTGTCGGAGTGCTTCGGCCCGGTCTCCTTCGCGGTCGCCGTGGACTCCACGGCCGACGCCCTCGAGCTGCTGCGCCGCACGGTGCGGGAGAAGGGCGCGATGACGGTGGGCGCGTACACCACCTCCGCGGACACCGAGCGGGCGATCGAGGAGGTCTGCCTGGAGGAGTCGGCGCAGCTGTCGCTGAACCTGACCGGCGGGGTCTACGTCAACCAGACCGCGGCCTTCTCCGACTTCCACGGCTCGGGCGGCAACCCGGCGGCGAACGCCGCGCTGTGCGACGGGGCGTTCGTCTCGAACCGCTTCCGCGTGGTGGAGGTCCGCCGCCAGGCCTGATCCGCGCAGCCCCGGGCGCCCCGGCCCGGGTGGACGTCCTCCTACTCGCCCCTGAAGGTGCGGGAGGAGCGGTCCACCTGGGCCGCTCTGGGCGCCCTGCTGTCACTGCGCCCGGGGCCCGCCCCAGTGGAAGAGGGTCATGGCGACGCTGGTGGCGAGGTTGTAGCTGGAGACCTGGGGCCGCATCGGCAGTGAGACCAGGTGGTCGGCGCGGGCCCGCAGCTCGGGGGAGATCCCGTGCCGCTCGGAGCCGAAGGCCAGCAGGGCGTCGTCGGGCAGGACCAGGCCGCGGATGTCCTTCCCCTCCGGGTCGAGCGCGTACACGGGCCCGGGCGGGAGCTCTTCCAGCTCCAGCCGGTCCACGGTGGTCGCGTAGTGCAGCCCGGCCCCGGCGCGGACCACGTTGGGGTGCCAGGGGTCGAGGTCGCCGCGGGTCACCACGCCGGTGGCCCCGAAGCCGGCGGCGAGGCGGACGACGGCGCCCACGTTGCCGAGGTTGCGGGGGTTGTCGAGCAGCACGACGGGCGAGGGGCGGGGCGTCCGCGCGAGGGCGGCCCGCCCGGCCTGCCGGTCGGGCCGTACGGCGAGGGCCGCGACCCCGGTGGGGTGCACGCGGGGCAGCAGCCCCTTGAGCGCCCCCTGCCGCACGAGCCGTGCCACCGCGTCCTCCACGTCGGGCGCGAGCTCGGCGGCCAGGGCCCGCACCTCCTCGGGCTCCTCGGCCACGACGGCCACCACCTCGGCCCCGAACCGCAGCGCGTGCTTGAGGGCATGGAACCCGTCCAGCAACACGACGTCGTCCCGCCCGGCGTTCTCGGCCCACTCCCGCACCACACTCATGCCCCCGACCCTAAGGCCGGCCGCTACCCAGCCCCCCCGGCCCTACCCAGCCTCGCCGGCGTTTGAGGCGCTGGGGGCACCCCCAGCGGTAGCTGGGGGAGGGTCTGGGGGCGGAGCCCCCAGGAGGGGGGTCCGGGGCTCAGCCGCGGGAAACGGAGAAAGGGCGGGGCGGGGAGAGGCTCCGCGCAGCGGCAGCGCCACCCGCAGCGCAGCCACCCGCGCCCCCACCCACACCAGCAACCCGGTCGGCAGGAACACCGCGTCGGCGGCGATCATCGCCAGCGAGAAGAACGGCAGCCCCAGCAGTACCGCGATCCCGGCGTGCTCCAGCATCATCCCCGCCAGCAGCACGTTCTTGACCCGCCGGTTGAACAGCGTGAACGGAAACGCGACCTGCACCGCCACCGTCCCGTAGGTCAGCAGCATCACCACGACCCCGCTCCCCGCCAGCACCCCCGACAGCCCCGGCCAGGGGCTGAAGTAGTCCAGCCGCAACGGGTAGTACAGCGCGGTCCCGTCCTGCCACCGCGAGCCCTGGATCTTGTACCAGCCCGCCGTCGCGTAGATCAGGCACACCTCCGCCATGATCACCAGCATCCCGGCGTTGTGCAGCAGGTTCGCGAGCACGTCCAGCGCGGCCCGCCGCTCCCCCTCCGGCTCGTACCGCTCGACCAGCCACCACAGCGCCGACCCCACCCACAGCGCAGCGAACACGGCCGTCCACCCGCCGCTCAGCCGCCCGCTCACCGCCCCGTAGGCCAGGACCGCGCCCAGCACCCCCCAGAGCACCGGCCCGGCCGCCCCCGCCGCGGCGCTGCCCCGCAGCCGGGCCCGCCGCGCGTCCAGCGACCAGACCCGCGCGCAGCGGGTCAGCACCAGGTACACCGCCATCAGGTGGACGACGTTGTCCCCGCCGTCTCCCATGAACACGCTGCGGTTCTGCAGCGACAGCACCCCGACCATGAACAGCACCGACATGGCCCGCGTCCGCCAGCCCAGCGCCAGCAGCGCGCTCGCGGCCACGGCGAGGCCGTAGACGAGCTCGAACCACCACCCCGACGCCGACCACAGCAGCACCGTGAAGGCGTGGTTCCCGGCGACCAGCCGCTCCGCCAGCTGCCAGCTCCACGGCCCGTCGGGCCCGTACAGCTCGTGCCGGTGCGGGAACTCCCGCAGCAGGAAGAACAGCCAGGTCCCGGCGAAGCCGATCCGCACGACGGCGCTCTGGTGCGGACCGAGCGCCTTCCCGCTGACCTTCGCGACCGCCTCCGCGACCGGCTTCGCGACCGGCTTCGCGACTGCCCGCCTCAGACGGTCCACCACGGCAGCTCCCGGTAGTACGTCTGGGTGTCGGTCTTCTCCGCGCTCCAGGCCGGCGCCGCCACGGCCCGCGTCGCCGAGCGCAGCTGGACCCGTACGAGCCGCTCGCCGTCGGCCAGCCCGGCCCCCAGCCGGGCGCCGGCGATGCGCTTCAGGTACGCCTCGGACAGCTCGCCGCGCTCGGCGTCGGTCGCCTTGTTCTCGTCGTCGTGGGAGCCGGTGAAGAAGTCCCAGGCCCGGCGGAGCTCGTTCTGCCGGGTGTGGCTCGGCAGCGGGCTGTGCCGGATCGCGGCCGTGTCCTCGGCGGACAGGTCGCGCCAGCCGGTGGTGACCAGGGCGCCGTTCCCGTCGCGGAGCTGCGCGCGGGCCTCCACGGCGATGTTCTGCTGGAGGGGGTTGGGGGCGAACAGCTTCCAGTTCTGTTCGAACTCCGGGTACACCCAGCCGTCGACCAGGCCGGCGTGCCGTTTGGTGAGCGTGTTGGACGGTGCGACGTGCAGGAACACCAGTCCCAGGTGCAGGCAGGCGGCGACGGCCAGGGCCGCCAGGACCAGCGCGGCGAGGATCCGGTACGGGAGGGACAGGCCGGCGATCCCGGGCGCCCGGGGAGGCGGGGAACCGGGCTCGTCCTCGCGCTCGCGCTCGTTCGCGTCCATCCCGCCCCGATCATCCGGCGTCCACAGGGTTTGCCCACAGAGGTTGACACCCTACGGGCCGCCGTCTCACCATTGAAGAGGATGAACCGAACGATCGGTCGGTCGGGCGGACGGACGGACTCGGACGCAGATTCGGACAGGGAGCCGTGATGGTCGCAGTGACTCCGGAGACGGGGACGTCGGGCGGGGTGGACGGAGGGTCCGCCGGCCTGGGCGCGCAGCTGAGGGCGGACTTCGACGCCGCCGTCGCGGCGGAGGAGCGCGTGGAGCCGCGCGACTGGATGCCCGAGGAGTACCGCGCCTCCCTGGTCCGCCAGATGGCGCAGCACGCCCACTCCGAGATCATCGGCATGCAGCCCGAGGCCAACTGGATCACGCGCGCGCCCTCCCTGCGCCGCAAGGCGATCCTGATGGCCAAGGTGCAGGACGAGGCGGGGCACGGGCTGTACCTCTACAGCGCCGCCGAAACCCTCGGCACCAGCCGCGACGAGCTGCTCGACAAGCTCCACTCCGGCAAGCAGAAGTACTCCTCGATCTTCAACTACCCGACCCTGACCTGGGCGGACGTCGGCGCCATCGGCTGGCTCGTGGACGGTGCGGCGATCACCAACCAGGTGCCGATCTGCCGCTGCTCCTACGGCCCCTACGCCCGCGCGATGGTCCGGATCTGCAAGGAGGAGTCCTTCCACCAGCGCCAGGGGTACGAGCTGCTCCTCGCCCTCTCCCGGGGCACCGAGGCCCAGCACGCCATGGCCCAGGACGCGGTGAACCGCTGGTGGTGGCCCTCCCTGATGATGTTCGGCCCGCCGGACGACGAGTCGGTCCACAGCGCGCAGGCGATGGCCTGGCGCATCAAGCGGCACTCCAACGACGAGCTGCGCCAGCGCTTCGTCGACATCGCCGTCCCGCAGGCCGAGTCCCTGGGCCTGACCCTGCCCGACCCGGACATCAAGTGGAACGAGGAGCGCGGGCACTACGACTTCGGCGCCATCGACTGGGCGGAGTTCTGGGACGTGCTCAAGGGCAACGGCCCCTGCAACGAACAGCGCATCAGCCAGCGCCGCAGGGCCCACGAAGAAGGCGCCTGGGTCCGCGAAGCGGCCACGGCGTACGCGCAGAAGCACAACGGCACCGGACGAGAGGTACAGGCATGACGCAGAACTGGCCCCTGTGGGAGGTGTTCGTGCGCTCGCGCCGCGGCCTCTCGCACACGCACGCGGGCAGCCTGCACGCCCCCGACGCGGAAATGGCCCTGCGCAACGCACGCGACCTCTACACGCGGCGGAACGAGGGCGTCTCCATCTGGGTCGTCCCCTCGGCGCAGATCACGGCCTCCTCGCCGGACGAGCGGGACCCGTTCTTCGCCCCGTCCGCCGACAAGCCCTACCGGCACCCCACCTTCTACGAGATCCCCGAGGGGGTGCGCCACCTGTGAGCGCCGACACCGCCGTCCCGCCCGCGGCCACGGCCGCCGTCCTCGCCCTCGCGGACGACGCGCTGATCCTCTCCCACCGCCTCGGCGAATGGGCGGGCCACGCCCCGGTCCTGGAGGAGGAGGTCGCCCTCGCGAACATCGCGCTCGACCTGCTCGGCCAGGCCCGTGTCCTGCTGTCCATGGCGGGCGACGAGGACGAGCTGGCCTTCCTGCGCGAGGAGCGCGCCTTCCGCAACGTCCAGCTGGTCGAGCAGCCCAACGGGGACTTCGCCCACACCATCGCCCGCCAGCTGTACTTCTCCCTCTACCAGCACGAGCTGTACGCGGAACTGGCCGCCGGCGACGGCCCGTTCGCCCCGCTGGCCGCCAAGGCGGTCAAGGAGACGGCCTACCACCGCGACCACGCCGAGCAGTGGACGCTGCGGCTCGGTGACGGCACCGAGGAGAGCCGCCGGCGGATGCGCGCGGCTCTGGACGGGCTGTGGAAGTACACCGGGGAGATGTTCCGGCCGGTTGACGGCCTGGACGTGGACGCGGCCGCCCTGGAGGCCCGCTGGCTGGCCGCGCTGGGCGGCGTACTGGAGCAGGCCGGCCTGGACCTGCCCGAGGGCCCGCGGACGGGCGCCTGGGCCGCCGGAGCCGGCCGCGAGGGCCTGCACACCGAGCCGTTCGGGCGGCTCCTGGCGGAGATGCAGCACCTGCACCGCAGCCACCCCGGGGCGTCGTGGTGACCGCCGCGGCCGGGACCACCCGTCTGGAGGCGGAGCTGGCCGAGCTGGCCGGCACCGTCCCCGACCCGGAGCTGCCCGTGCTGACCCTCGCCGAGCTGGGCGTCCTGCGCGGCGTGCGGATGCATGACGACGGACACGCCGAGGTGCTCCTGACCCCCACGTACACGGGCTGTCCCGCCATCGAGGCCATGTCCGCCGACATCGAGCGGCTCCTGACCGGCCACGGCATACCCGACGTGCGGGTCACCACGGTGCTGTCCCCCGCCTGGTCCACCGACGACATCAGCGCCGAAGGCCGCCGCAAGCTCGCCGAGTTCGGCATCGCCCCGCCCCGCCCGCACGCCGCGGGCGGACCGGTCCCGCTCACCCTGTCGGTGCGCTGCCCGAACTGCGGCTCGACCGACACCGAGCTGCTCAGCCGTTTCTCCTCCACCGCCTGCAAGGCGCTGCGCCGGTGCGTCGCCTGCCGCGAACCGTTCGACCACTTCAAGGAGCTGTAGATGGCCGCACCCCGCCACGGCGCGTTCCACCCCCTGACGGTGGCGGCGGTCGACCGGCTCACCGACGACTCGGTGGCGCTGACCCTGTCGGTGCCCGAAGCGCTGCGCGCCGAGTACCGGCACGCCCCCGGCCAGCACCTCACGCTCCGCCGCAGGCCCGCCGAGGGCGCGGAGGTCCGCCGGACCTACTCCATCTGCTCCCCCGCCCCGGCCGCCGACGGCCCGGGCCCGGCCGAGCTCCGGGTCGGGGTGCGGCTGGTGGAGGGCGGCGAGTTCTCCACCTTCGCCCACAAGGAGATCGCCGCCGGGGACGTGCTGGACGTGATGGTCCCGGCCGGCCGGTTCGTGCTGGACCCCGCGGCGGCCCCGGCGTCGCCGCACTACGCGGCGATCGTCGGCGGCAGCGGCATCACCCCGGTGCTGTCGATCGCGGCCACGCTGCTGGCGGCCCGCCCCGACGCCCGGTTCTGCCTGGTGCGCAGCGACCGTACGGCGGCCTCCACGATGTTCCTGGAGGAGGTCGCCGACCTCAAGGACCGTCATCCCGACCGTTTCCAGCTGGTGACCGTCCTCTCCCGCGAGGAGCAGGAGGCCGGCCTGCCGTCCGGGCGGCTCGACGAGGCCCGTCTGACGGCCCTGCTGCCCGCACTGCTGCCGGTCGGGGAGGTCACGGGCTGGTTCCTGTGCGGCCCGTACGGGCTGGTGACCGGTGCGGAGCGGGCCCTGGCCGCCCTCGGCGTCGCCCACACCCGGGTGCACGAGGAGATCTTCCACGTCGAGGACACCGCCCCGCAGGACCCCGTGCGGTCCTCGGCTCCGGTCGCGGCCCACGGCCGGGTCACGGCCCGCCTCGACGGCCGCTCGGGCACCTGGGCCGTGCAGGACGGGGAGTCCCTGCTGGACGCCGTGCTGCGGGGCCGCGCGGACGCCCCGTACGCCTGCAAGGGCGGGGTCTGCGGCACCTGCCGGGCGTTCGTGGTCTCGGGCGAGGTGCGGATGGACCGCAACTTCGCGCTGGAGGAGGAGGAGACGGAGGCCGGATTCGTGCTGGCCTGCCAGTCCCACCCCGTGACGGAGGAAGTGGAGATCGACTTCGACCGCTGAGCCCCGCCGGGAGTCCCCCGCGGGCTGGGTTTTTCCCGCCGCCTGCTCTATCTTGACGGCCCGTCAGATCCAGCAGCTGGATCGGAGCCGGTGCACGCGGGAGGACAGGCAGTGGACTTCACCTTCACCGAGGAACAGCAGGCGGCCGTCGAGGCGGCGAAGGCCGTGTTCGCCGACGTCGCCCCCGACGGCGTGCCCAGCCCCGCGCTCACGCCGGGAGCCGTCGCGGAGGAGTTCGACCGGCCCCTGTGGGCCACCCTCGCCGGCTCCGACCTGCTGAGCCTCGTCCTCGCCGAGGAGCACGGCGGGGCCGGCCTCGACACCATCGCGCTGTGCCTGGTGCTGCGCGAGGCGGCCCGGGTACTGGCCCGGGTCCCGCTGCTGGAGCACTGCGCCACCGCCATGGCCGTCCAGGCCCACGGAAGCCCCGAGCTGACCGCCGCCGTGCTGCCCGGCGCCGGGCGCGGCACGCTCGTCCTCACCGTGGCCGCACAGGGCCGCACCGGCCACGACCCCGCCGAACTCGCCGTCGCCGCGCACCGCGAGGGCACGGCCTGGACCCTGGACGGGGTACAGACGGCCGTCCCCTGGGCGCACAGCAGCGACTGGATCGCCGTACCCGCGCACGCCGGCGACGGCGAGGCCGTCCTCGCGCTGCTCCCGCGCACCGCCGGAGGACTCACCCTCGCCGACCAGTACTCCACCAGCGGGGAGAAGTTCGCCGAACTCACCCTGGACCGGGTCCGGGTGCCCGCCACCCACGTGATCGACGCCCCCGGCGCCTGGGAGCGGCTGCGCCAGGTCCTGGCCACCGGCACCTGCGCCCTCGCGCTCGGCCTCGGCGAGGCCGTCCTGGCCATGACCAGCGGCTACACCAGCAAGCGGGAGCAGTTCGGCTTCCCCGTGGCCACCTTCCAGGCCGTCGCGGTCCAGGCCGCCGACCGCTACATCGACCTGCGCGCCATGGAGGTCACCCTCTGGCAGGCGGCCTGGCGCCTCGACGCCGCGACCGGCACGGCGGGCGGCCCGCTGCCCGCCTCCGGGGACGTGGCCGTCGCCAAGATCTGGGCCTCCGAGGGCGTGCGCCGGGTCGTGCAGACCGCCCAGCACCTGCACGGCGGCTTCGGCGCCGACACGGACTACCCGCTGCACCGCTACCACGCCTGGGCCAAGCAGCTGGAACTCCAGCTCGGCCCGGCCGCCGCCCACGAGGAGGCCCTGGGCGACCTGCTGGCCGCCCACCCCCTCGGCTGAGACCGGCCGGGACCGCCGGCCGGGACCGCCGGCCGGGACCACCGGCCGGGACCGCTAGAGGACGAAGGCCGGGTTCCCGTTGTCCGTCACCATCGGGCGCCCGGCGCCCTCCCAGGCCTGCATCCCGCCGGTCACGTTGACGGCGTCGATGCCCTGGCCCACCAGGTACTGGGTGACCTGGGCGCTGCGCCCGCCCACCCGGCACATCACGTACGCGGTGCGGCCGTCCGCGACCGCCTCCGTCACCTCACCGAAGCGCGCGACGAAGTCGCTCATCGGGACGTGCAGTGCGCCCTCGACATGACCGGCCGCCCATTCGTCGCTCTCGCGGACGTCCAGAACGAGGCCTTCGGCGGGTACCGCCGCGGCCTCCACCGAGGGGAGCGGTCCGAAGTTCATGACAGTCGCCTTCTCTCTTCGCGGGTCTGGCCTGCCAACCTATCCGACCCGGGCACCCCGGCTCACGGGGTCGCCAGAGCCGCCAGTTCGGCCTCGCGCTCGGAGACCTCGGCCAGCAGCTGCTCGGCGATCTCCTCCAGCAGCCGGTCCGGGTCGTCGGGTGCCATCCGCAGCATCGCGCCGATCGCGCTGTCCTCCAGCTCCTTGGCCACCATCGACAGCAGCTCCTTGCGCTGCGACAGCCACTCCAGCCGGGCGTAGAGCTCCTCGCTCTCGCTCGGCGCCGCGGCCTGCGGCACCGGACCGGCGTCCCACTCCTCGGCCAGCTCGCGCAGCAGCTGCTCCTCACCGCGCCCGTAGGCGGCGTTGACCCGCGCGATGAACGCGTCGCGCCGCGTCCGCTCGGCCTCGTCCTGGGCGAGGTCCGGGTGGGCCCGGCGGACCAGCTCCCGGTAGAGCCGGCGAACCTCCTCCGAGGGCCGCACCCGCTCCGGCGGGCGCACCGGCCGCTCGGTGAGCATGGCGGCCGCATCGTCGGAGATCCCCTCCGAGCCCAGCCAGTCGTGGAACAGCTCGTCCACCCCGGGCATCGGCATGACCAGCGAACGGGCCTCCCGGGCCCGGCGCAGGTCCTCGGCATCACCGCTGCGGGCGGCCTTCGCCTCCGCGATCAGCGCGTCCAGCTCGTCGAGCCGCGCGTACATCGGTCCGAGCTTCTGGTGGTGCAGCCGGGAGAAGTTCTCGACCTCCACCCGGAAGGTCTCCACCGCGATCTCGAACTCGATCAGTGCCTGCTCGGCGGCCCGCACGGCACGCTCCAGGCGCGCCTCGGGCCGCTCGGCGCCAACGACGCCGGGCTCTTCGGGGGCGGTCTGTCCGCTCTGCTCGCTCACCCGGCCAGCCTACGGCCCGGCCGGGGACGGTCCCACGTGGATGTTTCACGTGAAACCGTCCCGTGCCCGGCGGGACCCTCCCCCGCGGGCCCCTCAGACCCCGAACTCGGCCGCGATCCGGCCCGAGCGCACCGCCGCCACCAGGTCCGCGTGATCGGCCTCGCTGCGGTCGGCGTAGGCCACGGCGAAGGCCGCCACCGCCTCGTCCAGCTCCTCGTTCTTGCCGCAGTAGCCGGCCAGCAGCCGCGGATCGGCGCTGTGGGCGTGCGCCCGGGCCAGCAGGGCGCCGGTCATCCGGCCGTAGTCGTCGATCTGCTCGGGGGTCAGCGCCGCCGGGTCCACGCTGCCCTTGCGGTTGCGGAACTGGCGGACCTGGTACGGGCGCCCCTCGACGGTGGTCCAGCCCAGCAGGATGTCGGAGACCACCTGCATCCGCTTCTGCCCGGCCACCACCCGGCGGCCCTCGTGCTCCTCCGCCGGGGAGTGGAAGCCCAGCGCGGGCAGGTGCGGCAGCAGCACGGAGGGGCGGGCCTCCTTGACCTGGAGCACCAGCGGCTCGCCCCGGTGGTCCAGCAGCAGCACCACGTACGAGCGGGTGCCCACGCTGCCGGTGCCGACGACGCGGAAGGCCACGTCGTGGATCGAGTAGCGGGCCAGGAGCGGCAGCCGGTCCCCCGAGAGGGTGGTCAGGTACGGGCCCAGTGAGGCGGCCACGGCGGCGGCCTCCGAGTCGCCGACCCGGCGCAGCACGGGCAGCGCGTCCACGAAACGGCGGCCGCCGTCCTCACCGGCCTCGGTGGACTTGGCGGCGAACCGGGCCGAGGTGTTGTTGCGGGCCTTCTGCGAGACCCGCTCCAGGGTGCCCAGCAGGTCGCGGGCGTCGGTGTGGGAGACGAGCTCCTCGTCGGCGATGGCGTTCCACGCGTCGAGCGCGGGCAGCTTGGCCAGCAGCCGCAGGGTGCGCCGGTAGGCGCCCACGGCGTCCTGCGCCGCCGCCCGGCAGGTGTCCTCGTCGGCTCCCGCCACGCGCCCGGCCAGCACCAGCGAGGTCGCGAGGCGCTTCACGTCCCACTCCCACGGGCCGAAGACGGTCTCGTCGAAGTCGTTCAGGTCGATCACGAGCCGGCCGCGCGCGTCCCCGTAGAGGCCGAAGTTGGCCGCGTGCGCGTCGCCGCAGATCTGCGCGCCCACCCCGGTCACCGGACCGCCGGACAGGTCGTGCGCCATCAGCCCGGCGGATCCGCGCAGGAAGGCGAAGGGATTGGCGGCCATCCGGCCGACGCGTATCGGGGTCAGCTCGGCGACCCGGCCGACGTTGGACTCCTCCACGGCGCGCACGGCGTCCGGGCGGTCGGCGGGCATGTCGAAGGAGGCGTGGGCGGCGCGCGGTACGCGCAGCCGCAGCGCCCTGCCGGCCTCCTTGGGGGAGCCCGTCACGGCCCTCGGCGCGAAGCCCGGGACGCGCGGGATCCGCCCGCCGGCCCGTGCCGCGCCGGCGGCCGCCGCCGCGTCCACCGCGTACTGTCCCGATGCCGTCACCATCTGCGCAGCCCCCGCACCTCGTCGCGCCCACCGGCGGCTTCTCCGCCGGTCAGATCGGGCCGACCGTACCCCAAGTCCCGTGCACGGCACCGCCACAGGGCCGCCACAGCCCTGCTACAAACCCGCGTCCCGGGCCAGCAGCGCCGCCTGCACCCGGTTCTCGCACTCCAGCTTCGCGAGGATCCGGCTCACGTACGTCTTCACCGTCGCCTCGCTCATGTGGAGCCGGCGGCCGGCGTCCGCGTTGGACAGCCCCTCGCCGAGCAGCGCGAGCACCCCGCGCTCCCGCTCGCTCAGCGCGTCCACCCGGCGCCGGGCCTCCTCGCCTCGGCCCGGGGCCCGCCCGGTGGCCAGCTGGTCCACCACGTGCCGGGTCGCGGCGGGGGACAGGTAGGCGTCCCCGGCGGCGGCCGCCCGGACGGCGCCGATCAGCTCGGCGGGCGCCGAGTCCTTCAGCAGGAAGCCCGCGCTGCCCTGGCCCAGCGCGCGCAGGACGTTCTCCTTCTCCCCGAAGGTGGTCAGGATCAGCGCCCGCGCCCCCGGCACCGCCCGGCCCAGCTCGCCCAGCGCGGTCAGCCCGTCCATCACCGGCATCTGGATGTCCAGCAGCACCACGTCCGGGGCGTGGGAGCGGGCCAGTTCGACCGCCTCCCGGCCGTTGGCCCCCTCCGCGACGACCTCGATGTCCGGCGCCGAGGTCAGGATCATCCTGATCCCGGCCCGGATCAGCGGCTCGTCGTCAGCGATCACCACTCGGATCACCTTGGCTGTCACCCGCGCTCCTACTGCTCGACCTCGTACACCTGCTTCTCGACGAGCTTGCCGTCCCGGAAACAGAACCGGAAAACCGTGTCGGTCGTCATCCTGGAGTCCTCCGTGGACAGCAGGGCGAAACAGTCCGCCCCTGCCGGCCTCGGCGGGCCCTTGCGCTCCAACCCCGACGTCAGGACGCTGTCCCCGTCCGGCAGCCGTTCCCGGACCTCCTGCTCGGACTCTCCCACGTGCACGGCGTCGTAGTCGCTCCGGCTGATCATCGCCTTGTTCACGGAGCCCAGCAGCAGGACCATCCCGGCGCCCAGCACGATGGCCAGCAGCACCAGCGCGGCGACGGCGATCCCGCAGCCCGTCGCGACGCCCCCGGCCCGGCTGCGGACGGGCACCAGCTCGCGGTCCAGCGCCGCCCAGTCCATCGGCGGGGCCGCCGGGTGCACCGCGAAGGCCCGCGCCTGCGACCGCTGCCCGAAGTCGTCGGCGACCTCGTCCTCGACGAGCCCGGCCGGCTCCGTCCCGTACGGGAGCACGCCCGCCACCCGGAACCCGCCGTCCTCGGTGGCGCCCGCGTGCACCATGCCGCCGACCAGGCGGGCCCGCTCGCGCAGCCCCGTCAGCCCCTGTCCGCCGGAGACCACCTCGCCGGAACCCCGGTCGGCCGCCGCCCCGTTGGCGATCTCCACCACCAGCGAATCGTCCTCGTAGCGCAGTTCCACGACGATCGCCGACCCCGGCGCGTGCTTGTAGGCGTTGGTCAGCGCCTCCTGCACGATCCGGTACGCCGCGTGGTCGCAGGCCGCCACCAGCGGCCGGGGCCGCCCCGTCGTGGCGAGCCGTACGTCGGTCCCGGCGGCCCGGGCCGCCTCCACGATGCCCGCGATCCCGGCGACCCCCCGCGCGGCCGGCTGCGCTTCCTCCACGGGGGCCGGTGCCTCCACCCCGTCGCGCAGGATCCCCACGACCTCCCGCAGCTCGTGCATCGCCGCCACCGAGGCCTGCCGCAGCACCCCGACCGCCTCGCGCTGGCGGTCGGTGAGCGAGGGGTCGACCTCCAGCGCCCCGGTGTGCACCGAGATCAGCGCCAGCTGGTGGCCCAGGCTGTCGTGCATGTCCTGGGCGATCCGCTGCCGTTCCCGCAGCCGGGCCTGCCCGGCGACCATGGTCCGCTCCCGCACCAGCCGGTCGTTGCGCTCCTGGAGGGCGCTCAGCAGGGTCCGGCGCTGGTGCCAGTACCGGCTGGCCAGACCGGGCATGACGGTGGCGGCCAGGAACAGCAGGGTGGTGAACACGACCGTCAGCAGGGGCCGCATCTGCGCCCACTGGTCGACCAGCGTGAGGCCGACCGACGCGAGGAAGGCCAGTACGAACGCGCCGAGCGCCCGGCCGAATCCGACGATCCGCCGTCCCGCGGACCAGCCCAGCACGACCGTCACGAGGAACACGGCCGGCAGGAACGCGCTCGCGGCAGCGCCCAGCACCAGCGTGGCCGCCGGCAGCCGCCTGCGCAGCAGCACCAGCGCCACCACGGCCACGACCCCGAGGCCCGTTTTCAGGCCGGAGGTGTGGCTCAGTTCGTCGATGCCGAGCCCCAGCAGGGCCAGCACCCCGGCGATCGTCAGGTCCCCCGCCAGCATGCGCGGGGACCAGGGCTCCGGCCCCTTCAGCCAGTCCCGGCCCGCCCGTACCCTCGCCTCGGCATCCACGCGACCGACCCTAGACAGCGGCGCACCCCGGCACCCGCTCTCTTTCGTCTCGCCCCCCGCGACGAAAGTCGGACGGCCGACCCCGCGACCGTCCCGACGGACAGTCCCGGGAACCATCCCGGCAACCTCCCGGGAACAGCAGGAAGCCCCGATCCGGATTCCGGATCGGGGCTTCCCCGATGTGGGCGAGGGGGGATTTGAACCCCCACGTCCCGAAGGACACTGGCACCTGAAGCCAGCGCGTCTGCCGTTCCGCCACTCGCCCGAGTGGCCCTCCAGTGGATCTTGCCTTTCGGCCCGTTCCCCTGGCGACGTCGAAACAGTAGCACGTCAGACGGGGTGGATTGAAATCGCTTTCCCGTCACCCCTGGTGGACCTCCCGACGGCCCCTCCCGCAGCCCCCTCCGGGTGCGGGACACTGTTCCCGGAGCGCCCCTACGATCCCTTGTGAGGACCAACACTCCTGTGGACAGGAGCGGAGGGGAACCACCTGAATCCGCCACGCGTGGATACGATCAGTAAGCAGTACAGGGCGACAGCGACGGAGGAGGTGCCCGATGGGAGTCCTGAAGCGGTTCGAGCAGCGTCTCGAAGGTCTGGTGAACGGCACCTTCGCCAAGGTGTTCAAGTCCGAGGTCCAGCCGGTGGAGATCGCCGGCGCCCTCCAGCGGGAGTGCGACAACAACGCCACCATCTGGAACCGCGAGCGGACCGTCGTACCCAATGACTTCATCGTGGAGCTGAGCACCGGCGACTACGAGCGCCTGAGCCCCTACTCCGGGCAGCTCGGCGACGAGCTCGCCGGCCTCGTCCGCGACTACGCCAAGCAGCAGCGCTACAGCTTCATGGGCCCCATCAAGGTCCACCTGGAGAAGGCGGAGGACCTGGACACGGGCCTCTACCGGGTCCGCAGCCGCACCCTGGCCTCCAGCGCCTCCCAGGACCCCTCCCAGGCCCCGCAGGGCCAGCAGGGCGGCTACGGCTACCCGCCGGCCGGCGTCCCTCCCATGCCCCCGGGTCCGCCCGCGGGCGCACCCGGCGGCCGCCCCGGCGGCCCCCCCACGTCTTCCGGCGCCCCGGGCACCATGCGCCGCTGGATCGAGATCAACGGCACCCGCCACCAGATCTCGCGTCCCACGCTCGTACTCGGCCGCAGCACCGAGGCCGATGTGCGGATCGACGACCCCGGCGTATCCCGCCGGCACTGTGAGATCCGGACCGGAACACCCCCGACGATCCAGGATCTCGGGTCCACCAACGGCATCGTGGTGGACGGGCAGCACACCACCCGCGCTACGCTCCGCGACGGCTCGCGGATCGTCGTGGGCAGCACCACCATCATTTACCGGCAAGCCGAAGGGTGAAGCGGGGGCAATGTCAGAGCTGACCCTGACGGTCATGCGGTTGGGTTTCCTGGCCGTTCTGTGGCTGTTCGTCATCGTGGCCGTTCAGGTCATCCGCAGCGACCTCTTCGGTACGCGCGTCACGCAGCGCGGCTCGCGCCGCGGCGGCGGGGCCGCGGCGGCGCCGCAGCAGACGGGACGGCAGGCCGCCCCGCCCCAGCAGCGCCAGCGCCGGGGAGCGCCGACCAAGCTCGTCGTCTCCGAGGGGACCCTCACGGGCACCACCGTGACCCTCTCCGGCCAGACGATCACGCTGGGCCGCGCCCACGACTCCACGATCGTGCTGGACGACGACTACGCCTCCAGCCGCCATGCCAGGATCTACCCCGACCGTGACGGCCAGTGGATCGTCGAGGATCTCGGGTCCACCAACGGCACGTATCTCGACCGGACCCGTCTCACCACCCCGACGCCCATTCCGCCGGGCGCCCCGATCCGCATCGGCAAGACCGTCATCGAGCTGCGGAAGTAGTACGAGAATGAGCGAGCGGAGCGAGCGAGCCGCAGTGGTCCGTCCCACCGGGGACACGGGCCCGAGCGCGCTCCCGACCGGAGGGTGGGCAGTGTGGCTCGAGACCGGTTGTACCCCGAGGCGTCGACAGGGCAGGTGCGCATGAGTCTGTCCCTGCGTTTCGCCGCCGGATCGCACAAGGGGATGATCCGCGAGGGCAACGAGGACTCCGGCTACGCCGGTCCCCGGCTCCTCGCCGTCGCCGACGGCATGGGCGGCCAGGCCGCCGGCGAGGTCGCCAGCTCCGAGGTCATCTCCTCGCTCGTCCAGCTCGACGACGACATCCCCGGCTCCGACATCCTCACCGCCCTCGGCATCGCCGTGCAGCAGGCCAACGACCAGCTGCGCGTCATGGTCGAGGAGGACGCCCAGCTCGAGGGCATGGGCACCACGCTCACCGCCCTGCTGTGGACCGGCCAGCGGCTCGGCCTCGTCCACGTCGGCGACTCCCGCGCCTACCTGCTCCGCGACGGCGTCCTCACCCAGATCACCCAGGACCACACCTGGGTCCAGCGGCTCGTCGACGAGGGCCGGATCACCGAGGAAGAGGCCACCACCCATCCGCAGCGCTCCCTCCTGATGCGGGCGCTCGGCAGCGGCGACGTCGTGGAGCCCGACCTCTCCATCCGCGAGGTCCGGGCCGGCGACCGCTACCTGATCTGCTCCGACGGCCTGTCCGGCGTGGTCTCCCACCAGACCCTGGAGGAGACCCTCGCCGACTACCACGGCCCGCACGAGACGGTGCAGTCCCTGATCCAGCTCGCCCTGCGCGGCGGCGGACCGGACAACATCACCTGCATCGTCGCGGACGTCCTCGACACCGACAGCGGCGACACCATGGCCGCCCAGCTGAGCGACACCCCGGTGGTCGTCGGCGCGGTCGCCGAGAACCCGCACCAGCACTTCGACGGCAACGCCATGCAGACCCCGGCAGGCCGGGCCTCGGGCCTCGGCCGCCAGACCCCGCCGGCCCCGGGCGCCTTCGGCCCCCCGGGCAGCGGTGACGCCGCCGGCTACGGATACCCCGACCAGAGCCAGGGCGGCGGCGCCCCGTACGGATCCTTCGGCGAACCCGAGGCCTACGACGCCGACGGCCAGTACGACGACTCCTACGACCACCCGCGCAAGCGGCGCAGCAAAGGGCGCAAGTGGACCACCCGCACCCTGATCCTGCTGCTCGTCGCGGGTGTCGTCGGCGGAGGCCTGTACGCTGCGCACCGCTGGACACAGACCCAGTACTACGTGGGCGTCAAGGGTGACCACGTCGCGCTCTACCGCGGCATCAGCCAGAACCTGGCGTGGATCCACCTCTCTCAGGTCGAGACGGATCATCCCGAGATCGAACTGAAGTACCTGCCGTCCTTCAAGCGGAAGCAGGTCGAGGCCAACATCAGCGAAGACAGCCTCGACGGGGCGCGCAAGAAGATCGACGAGCTCGGCACCCAGGTCTCCGCCTGCAAGCAGGAAGAGGCCCGCCGGGCCGCCGAAGCGCAGGGCGGCCAGACGCCCGGACCCACCCTGACTCCCGCGGAGCAGGCTGTCGTCGGCCAGTGCGAGAAGCAGTAGACATACGCGGGCACAGGGGGCCCGCCACACCATGAGCGTTGTCACCAACACGACCACCATCGGCGCCATCGAGGCTCCGAGCCGGCGGAACACCGAGCTCCTGCTGCTCACCTTCGCCGTGGTCATCCCGATCTTCGCCTACGCCAACGTGGGCCTGTCGATCCACGGCAAGCTGCCCCCGGGCATGCTGGTCTACGGGCTCGGCTTCGCCGTGCTCGCCGGCATCGCGCACTTCGTCGTACGCCGCTTCGCCAAGTACGCCGACCCGCTGCTGCTCCCGATCGCGACCCTGCTCAACGGGCTCGGCGTCGTCCTGATCTGGCGCCTCGACCAGTCCGAGCGGCTGCAGAACCTCGCCAAGCGCAGCTTCGGCACCTTCTCGGAGTCGGCGCCGCGCCAGATGATGTACACGGGGCTCGCCATCGCCCTGTTCGCCGTGGTCCTGCTGGTCCTCAAGGACCACCGCGTGCTCCAGCGCTTCACGTACATCTCGATGGCCGGCGCCCTCGTCCTGCTGATCCTGCCCGTCGTCCCGGGTCTGGGCGCGGACGTCTTCGGCGCGAAGATCTGGATCAGCGTCGGCGGCTTCTCCATCCAGCCCGGCGAGTTTGCCAAGATCGTCATCGCGATCTTCTTCGCCGGCTACCTCATGGTGAAGCGCGACGCGCTGGCCCTGGCCAGCCGCCGTTTCATGGGCCTCTACCTGCCGCGCGGCCGTGACCTCGGCCCGATCCTGATGATCTGGGCGATGAGCCTGCTCGTCCTCGTCTTCGAGAACGACCTCGGCACCTCGCTGCTGTTCTTCGGCATGTTCGTGATCATGCTGTACGTGGCCACCGAGCGGACCAGCTGGATCGTCATCGGCCTGCTGATGTCGGTCGGCGGCGCCACGGTCGTCGGCATGACCGCCAGCCACGTCAAGGTCCGCGTCACCGCCTGGCTCGACCCCTTCGCCTGCTACACCACCTCCGGCGCCTGCGAGCAGGTCGGCCAGTCGATCATGAGCTTCGGCTCCGGCGGCGTCCTCGGCACCGGATGGGGCCAGGGCAACTCGGACCTCATCGGCTTCGCCGCCAACTCCGACTTCATCTTCTCGACCGTCGGCGAGGAGCTCGGCCTGACCGGCGTCATGGCCTTCCTCCTGCTCTACGGCCTGATCATCGAGCGGGGCGTGCGCACCGCCCTCGCCGCCCGCGACCCCTTCGGCAAGCTCTTCGCCATCGGGCTGTCCGGCGCCTTCGCCCTCCAGATCTTCGTCGTCGCCGGCGGAGTCATGGGCCTCATCCCCCTCACCGGCATGACCATGCCCTTCCTCGCCAACGGCGGTTCCTCCGTCCTGGCCAACTGGATGCTCATCGCCATCCTCATCCGGATCAGCGACACCGCACGCCGCCCCGCCCCGGCCCCCGCTCCGTCCCCCGACTCCGAGATGACCCAGGTGGTCCGCCCGTCATGAACAAGCCCCTGCGCCGCATCTCGCTGTTCTGCGGGCTCCTCGTCCTCGCCCTGCTGATCCGGACCAACTGGCTGCAGTACGTCCAGGCCGAGGACCTCAGCACCCGCAAGGAGAACCGCCGGGTCCAGATCGCCCAGTACGCCACCGAGCGCGGCAACATCATCGTCGGCGGCCAGCCGATCACCGGGTCCGCGGTCACCGACGGCAGCGACTTCAAGTTCAAGCGGACCTACGTCGACGGGCCGCTGTGGGCGCCGGTCACCGGCTACGCCTCGCAGGCCTTCGGCTCCACCCAGCTGGAGAAGATCGACGACGGCATCCTCACCGGCAACGACGACCGGCTGTTCTTCGACCGGACGATCGGCATGTTCACCGGGGAGAAGAAGCAGGGCGGCAACGTCATCACCACCCTGAACGCCGCCGCCCAGAAGGCCGCCTTCCAGCAGCTCGGCGACAAGAAGGGCGCCGTCGCCGCCATCGACCCGCGCACCGGCGCCATCCTGGCCCTGGCCAGCACCCCCTCGTACGACCCGTCGACCTTCGCGGGCAACTCGAAGAACGACGAGAAGGCCTGGCGGACGCTGAACGACAGCGCCGACAAGAACCTGGTCAACCGCGCCCTGCGCGAGACCTACCCGCCCGGCTCCACCTTCAAGGTGGTCACCACCGCCGCCGCGCTGGAGCACGGGGTGATCAGCGACATCAACGCCCCGACGGACACCCCCGAGCCGTACATCCTGCCCGGCACGAAGACCCCGATGGTCAACCACGCCACCGGCTGCGAGAAGGCGACGCTGAACTACGCCCTCCAGTGGTCCTGCAACTCGGTCTTCGCGCACATCGGTGACAAGGTCGGCCGCGACGGCATGGTCGAGACCGCCCAGAAGTTCGGCTTCAACAGCACCATCGACACCCCGGTCCGCGCCTTCGCGAGCGTCTACGACAAGACGATGGGCAAGGACGGCAACGCGCTGAGCTCCATCGGCCAGTTCAACACGGCGGCCACCCCGCTCCAGATGGCCATGGTCACCGCGGCCATCGCCAACGACGGCAAGCTGATGAAGCCGTACATGGTCGAGCAGCTCACCGCGCCCAACCTCGACACGATCGAGAAGCACGAGCCGCAGGAGATGAGCCGGCCCCTCAGCGCGGCGAACGCGCAGAAGGTCCAGCAGATGATGGTGAACGTCGTCGAGAACGGCACGGGCACCTCGGCCAAGATCAAGAACGTCAAGGTCGGCGGCAAGACCGGTACCGCCCAGCACGGCGAGAAGAACGCCAAGCGCCCCTACGCCTGGTTCATCTCCTACGCGGAGC
Organism: Streptomyces sp. 3211.6; assembly: GCF_003634815.1. Classification (NCBI taxonomy): domain Bacteria; kingdom Bacillati; phylum Actinomycetota; class Actinomycetes; order Kitasatosporales; family Streptomycetaceae; genus Streptomyces; species Streptomyces sp. 3211.6. Next base: position 4,033,227 of record NZ_RBXC01000001.1, read on the forward strand.
TGCCCGACGGCTCCTCCCCCGTGGCCGTCGCCGTCGTCATCGAGGACAGCGACGTCAAGGACCGCGAGGACATCACCGGCGGCGGCCTGGCCGCACCGGTCGCGAAGGCCGTCATGGAAGCCGTCCTGAAGAACAAGGGATGAAACCCGCAGACAGGATCCGAGCGCTCGGTACCGGTCCGATATCAGCCTGTGGTCACGAACCGATCACTGACGATCGGCCGGTAGCCTTGCCGCGAACAGCACACCGCCGGACCACACACGGGTGCGGTCGGGACTGACGGAGAGGGCTGGAACGTTATGGAAGAGCCGCGTCGCCTCGGCGGCCGGTACGAGCTGAGCCACGTGCTCGGCCGTGGTGGCATGGCCGAGGTCTACCTCGGGCACGATACCCGGCTCGGCCGTACCGTAGCCGTCAAGACCCTGCGCGCCGACCTCGCCCGTGACCCGTCCTTCCAGGCCCGGTTCCGCCGCGAGGCCCAGTCGGCCGCGTCGCTCAACCACCCGGCCATCGTCGCGGTCTACGACACCGGCGAGGACTACGTCGACAACATCTCCATCCCGTACATCGTGATGGAGTACGTCGACGGCTCCACCCTGCGCGAGCTGCTGCACTCCGGCCGCAAGCTGCTGCCCGAGCGGACCCTGGAGATGTGCATCGGCATCCTCCAGGCGCTGGAGTACTCGCACCGCGCCGGCATCGTGCACCGCGACATCAAGCCCGCGAACGTCATGCTCACCCGGACCGGCCAGGTCAAGGTCATGGACTTCGGCATCGCCCGCGCCATGGGCGACTCCGGGATGACCATGACGCAGACGGCCGCCGTGATCGGCACCGCCCAGTACCTCTCCCCGGAGCAGGCCAAGGGCGAGCAGGTCGACGCGCGCTCCGACCTCTACTCCGCGGGCTGCCTGCTCTACGAGCTGCTGTGCGTGCGGCCCCCGTTCGTCGGCGACTCCCCCGTGGCGGTCGCCTACCAGCACGTGCGGGAAGAGCCCCAGCCGCCGTCGAACTTCGACCCCGAGATCACGCCCGTGATGGACGCCATCGTCCTCAAGGCCCTGGTCAAGGACCCCGACTACCGCTACCAGTCCGCCGACGAGATGCGGGCCGACATCGAGGCCTGCCTGGAGGGCCAGCCCGTCGCCGCGACCGCCACCATGGGCGCCGGCTACGGCTACCCCGACCAGGGCGGCTACGGGCACCAGGGCTACGACCAGCCCACCACCGCCCTGCGCTCCCCGGACGCCGGCCAGACCTCGATGATGCCGCCGATGCCCCCCGGGGGCGACGGCGGATACGGCTACCAGGACCAGGGCGGCTACGACCAGGGCCACGGGCGCCGCCAGCAGAAGAAGAGCCGGGCCTCGACGATCCTGCTCGCCGTCGCCGCCGTGCTCGTCCTGGTCGGCGCGATCCTGATCGGCAAGACCATCTTCACGCCCACGGACAACCGCCCCGCCGTGCCCAAGCTCGTCGGCCAGACCTTCGAGTCGGCACAGAGCAGCGGCAAGAACGTGGGCCTCACCGTGGAGAAGGAGGCCGAGGAGCCCTGCGTGGACCAGCCCAAGGGCAGCGTCTGCTCGCAGAACCCGGCCGACGGCACCAAGGTGGACAAGGGAACGGTCGTCAAGGTCAAGGTCTCCTCGGGCGCCCCCAAGATGGCCGTCCCGGACGTCGCGAGGCTGAAGTTCGAGGACGCCGAAGCCCTCCTGAAGAAGAACTTCCAGGTCGAGCGGAAGCTGGTCGAGTCCGACGGCGCCAACCCCGGCACCGTGACGGACCAGAGCCCCAAGGCGGGTACCCAGGCCGAGAAGGGCTCCGTGATCACCCTCACGGTCGCCAAGGAGGTCGCGAAGGGCGTCGTCCCGAACCTCGTCGGCATGGCCAAGGAGCAGGCGGTCAAGGCGCTCCAGGACGCCAAGCTCAAGCTGGGCAGCACCACCGAGGTGGACCAGCCCGGGGCCGCGCCCAAGACGATCGTGGCCCAGCAGTACGAGCCCGGCAGGGAACTCCCGAAGGACACCCCGGTCAACGTCAGCATCACCAAGGCCGCCGCCGCGACGCCGACGGTCGTTCCCCCGCTGACGGGCCAGACCGTGGCGCAGGCCAAGCAGACGCTCCAGGCGAGCAACCTGGTCTTCGGCTCGATCCTGGCGGGCCCGACCGACGACAACGCGGTGGTCCTGGACTCCAACCCGGCCGTTGGCAGCCCGGTGCCGGGCGGCACGCTGATCAACGTCCGCACCGTGGGCAAGTCCCAGGACGGCGGACAGAGCGGCGGAGGCTTCTTCGGCGGCCTCACCGGCGGACGCAACTAGGGAACCGAACGCAGAACAGGCCCGGCCCCGGAAAGGGGCCGGGCCTGTCGTCCGTCAGCGCAGTTCCGCCGGAGGCGTGCGCCGGGCGTCCACCTTCTCCGTCCGCACCAGCTCGCCCCAGACGATGTAGCGGTACTTCGAGGTGTAGACCGGGGTGCAGGTCGTCAGCGTGATGTAGCGGCCCGGGGCCGTCTTGCCCGACTCCTTCGGGACCGGGTTGATCACGTCCGTGTTGTACTTCGACGTCTGCGTGAGCTCGGCGAAGACCTTGTAGACGTACCAGGTGTCCTTGGTCTCGAAGACGACCGGGTCGCCCTTCTTCACCTTGTCGATGTTGTGGAACTTCGCCCCGTGGCCGTCGCGGTGCGCGGCCAGCGCGAAGTTGCCCTTGTCGTCCCAGGGCAGGGCCGACTTCACCGGGTCGGTGTAGTAGCCGGCCACGCCGTCGTTGAGGACGTCGGGGGAGGTGCCGGGCTTGACCAGCACCTCGCCGTTCTTCATCGACGGCACGTGCAGGAAGCCGATCCCGTCCTGGGTGTCGAGGTCCCCGGGCTGGCCGGACCCGCCCGCGGCGGCGCCGGGCGTCTGCTGCCACTGCCGGCGGACCTGGTCGCCCCCGGCCGAGGCCTGCCGGTCGGCGAGGACGTTGGTCCACCACAGCGAGTACGCCACGAACAGGCCCAGGATCAGCCCGACCGTGATCAGGAGCTCCCCCAGCAGGCTCAGGGCCCCGGCGACCACACTGCGGTCGGCGGGCGGCGGTGCGGAGCGGCGGCGGGCACGAGACACTGCGGATTCGTCCTTACGGGCTGTTCAGCGGCTGTTCAGCGCGGGCGGAGCACCCTGGCTGCGCGGGCGTTCGTCGACCATCCTGCCCCATACGATCATCCGGTAGGTGCTCGTGAACTCCGGGGTGCAGGTCGTCAGCGTGATGTACCGGCCGGGTCCGGTGAACCCGGAACCCTCCGGCACCGGCTTGATCACGGAGACGTTCGCCGGGGAGGTCTGCGGCAGGACCGAGGTCATCTTGTACGTGTAGTACGCGTCCCGGGTCTCGACGACGATCGGGTCCCCCGGCACCAGCTGGTTGACGTACCGGAACGGTTCGCCGTGGGTGTTGCGGTGCCCGGCGAGCGCGAAGTTGCCCTGCTGGTCGGACGGCATGGCCGTCTTCAGCGCGCCCTCGGAGTAGTGGCCGACCATCCCCTTGTCGAGCACCTTCGCCTTGCTGACGCCCTCGGCCACGGGCACCTTCAGGTCGAGCTTGGGGATGTGGAGGATGGCGAAGCCCTGCCCCGGTTCGAAGGCGGCCACGGGCGGCGCGGCGGCCGCCGGGGGGTGCTCCCAGGTCTGGCGCAGGGAGCCGGCGGCCCCGTCGGCCGTCCGCTCGGCCAGCAGGTTCGTGTACCAGAGCTGGTAGGCGACGAAGAGCAGCATCACCACGCCGACGGTGATGAACAGCTCGCCGACGGCCCGGCTGAGCACGACCACCGGCCCGCCGGACCGCGGGCTCGCGCGCCGGCGTCCGCGACCGCCCCGTCTGCGGGCCCGCGCGTGCGAGCGCTTCGCGGCCTCCTGCGCTGCCCTGCGCCGCGCGGCCCGGCCCTCGCTGGGCGCGGACGGCGCGACCGTCGTCACGCGACGGCCTTGCCCACCACCGGGGCCAGGCCCTCCGACCGGGCGACGGCGCCGGCGTCACCGCAGCGCACGAGCCAGTTGGCGAGCATCCGGTGGCCCCACTCGGTGAGCACCGACTCGGGGTGGAACTGGACGCCCTCGACGTCGTGCTCCCGGTGCCGCAGGCCCATGATGATCCCGTCCTCGGTGCGGGCGGTGACCTCCAGCACGTCGGGCAGGTTCTGCGGTTCGGCGGCCAGGGAGTGGTAGCGGGTGGCGGTGAAGGGCGAGGGCAGTCCGGCGAAGACTCCCAGTCCCTCGTGGATCACGGGGGAGGTCTTCCCGTGCAGCAGCTCGGGGGCCCGGTCCACGACACCGCCGTAGGCGACGGCCATGGACTGCATGCCGAGGCAGACGCCGAAGACGGGGACGCCGGTGTCGGCGCAGTGCCGGACCATGTCGACGCAGACCCCGGCCTCCTCGGGCGTGCCGGGGCCGGGGGAGAGGAGGACGCCGTCGAAGCCGTCCTGGGCGTGGGCGAGCTCCACCTGGTCGTTGCGCAGCACCTCGCATTCGGCGCCGAGCTGGTAGAGGTACTGGACCAGATTGAAGACAAAGCTGTCGTAGTTGTCGACAACCAGAATGCGCGCGCTCACGGAGTGGCTCCCGATCCCTCGTCCACCGTCACATCGTTGAAGGGAAGGAGCGGCTCGGCCCACGGGAAGACGTACTGGAACAGCACGAACACCACTGCGAGGACCAGTACGAGACAGATCAGCGCCCGCACCCACGCGTTGCCCGGCAGATGCCGCCAGATCCAGCCGTACATTCCGTCCGTTTCCTTCGTCGTCCACGATTCCCTCACGCACCGCGGGGGCGGTACCGCACCAGACTACGGGCCGGGGGCCCCGGGGCGGGGGTCACCCGGGCAATCCCCCGGGATCGGCGGGCGCCGCGGCGGTGAGCTCCGCCCAGACGATCAGGCGGTGGCTGTGGCCCCACTCGGGGTCGCAGGTGGTGAGGGTGAGGTACTTGCCGGGGCCGGCGAAGGGGGAGCGGCCGGGGACGGGGCCGACCACCGCCGTCTCGGTGGGCAGGACGCGCAGCGGCTCGGCCCGGACGGTGTAGGTGTAGCGGTTCACCGCGTCGCGGACGACCACGGTGTCGCCGGGGCGCAGCTCGTCCAGGTCCTTGAAGGGGTCGCCGTAGGTGCGCCGGTGGCCGGCGACGGCGAAGTTCCCCTCCGCTCCGGGGCGGGCGGTGCCGGTGTAGTGGCCGAGGCCCTTCTTGAGCAGGCCGGTGTCCGTGCCCTCCAGGATCGGCTTGCTCCAGTCCGCGCCGAAGCGGGGCACGTACATCTCGGCGAAGGCCTGCCCGGCGGGGTAGGGCGGCGGCGGGGGTGCGGCGGGGGCCGGGGAGGCGGAGGGGACCGGGGAGGCGGAGGGGACCGGCGGGGGCGCGGGGGCGGGGGCCGCCGCCCAGCGGTCGCGCAGCCGGGCCCGTTCCCCGTCCATGGCCCGGTCCGCCGTGATCCCGGTCCACAGCAGGACGTACACGGTGAAGAGCACGATCAGCGTCCCTGCCGTCAGGCACAGTTCGCTGAACGTCCGTACCAGCAGGCGCAGTACGGCGTCAGGGCGAGGCGGTCTCCAGCGGCTTCGCATAGTGGAGGTCCACTGTGCCGGAGTAGCCGGGAAGTGTCAGCCGCTTGTCCTCGTCCACTTTCCAGCCGAGCCCGTACGCGTTGACGTACAGCTGGTAGTTCTGGATGGCGGGGGAGTTGTTCAGGGCCTTGCGCAACGCGCCCGGGTCGCCGACCGCCGACACCTTGTACGGGGGCGAGTAGACCCGGCCCTGGAGGATCAGGGTGTTGCCGACGCAGCGGACGGCGCTGGTGGCGATCAGCCGCTGGCCCATGACCTCGACGCCCTCGGCGCCGCCGAGCCACAGCGCGTTCACCACTGCCTGGAGGTCCTGCTGGTGGATCACGAGGTCGTTGGGCTGGGGCTCGGGGACGCCCGGGACGCGGGCGGTGGCGTTCGGCGGGGCGTCGTTGAGGGTGACGCTGAGGCCCTTGCCGGTCAGCTCCTCGGTGCCGGAGGCCTTGCGCAGGGCGGCGAGCTTGGCGTCCTCGGCCTTGGTGCTGCCGTTGTCGCGGTCGGCGAGGGCGTCGACCTGGGCGCGCACGGCGGCGGCGCTCTTCTCCAGCTCGGCGTTGTTGGCGCTGCGCTCGTGGATCAGGTCGGAGAGCTTGAGGAGGGAGGCGTCCGTGCGGATGTTCGTACCCTTGGACGTGTTGAAGCTGGTGACGAAGATGAGGCCCGCCAGGGCGAACACGGCGGCCGTGAGCAGCCGCACCGGCCTGGCCCGGCGGCGGGGACCCGCGGAGGAGTCGTCGGAATTGGTCAACGTACCCTTCTCCTTCAACGCCACAGGTCCACTACGCTAACGGACGCCCGGGGCAGGCAAGGTCCCCCAGCGCATCGACAGGAGAGCCCCTCGTGCCGAAGTCACGTATCCGCAAGAAGGACGACTACACGCCGCCGCCGGCGAAACAGCAGGCGCAGCAGATCAGGCTGGGGAGCCGCGGCTGGGTCGCCCCGGTCATGCTGGCCTTCTTCCTGATCGGGCTCGCGTGGATCGTCGTCTTCTACGTGACCGACACCCAGCTGCCAATCGAGGCGCTGGGCAACTGGAACATCGTGGTCGGTTTCGGATTCATCGCCGCCGGCTTCGGCGTCTCCACGCAGTGGAAGTAGTACACGGATAGGCGAGCGGCGCAACCTCTCCCCATGAGTTATCCACAGCGTCATCCACACCTGAGGAAAAGACAGAAGATCTGTGGATAACTCTGTGGAGAGTTGACGCCGGTGTGATCAGGTGAGTGCGGCCGTCCGCACGATGATCACAGCTACCGTGAGCAGCAGGACCGCCACGCAGACCGCCCCCTGGACCACGGTGCGCCTCCTGCCCGTGGCGGGGGCGAGCAGCCCCAGCGCGACCAGCGCGCCCGTCACCAGGCCTCCGATGTGCGCCTGCCAGGACACCGACCAGCCGCCCCCCAGGGGCACGAAGGTCACCAGCAGCATCAGCCCGAGGGTGATCAGCACCGGGCGCATCTCGTAGCGCAGCCGGCGGGCGAGGACCACGGTGGCGCCGAGCAGCCCGCAGATGGCGCCGGACGCCCCGAGCGTCGGGGTGTTCGGAGCCGTCAGCAGGTAGACCAGGGCACTGCCGCCCAGCCCGGACAGCAGGTAGAGGACCAGGTACCGGGCCCGGCCCAGGGCCGCCTCGAGCGGGCCGCCGATCACCCACAGGGCGACCATGTTGCCGAAGATGTGCCACCACTCGACATGCAGGAACACCGAGGTCAGCAGCCGGTGGTACTGCCCGGTGGAGACGCCCTCCACGGGCGCCCCGTAGTACTCCACGTACCGCCCCAGCAGCTCCAGCTGGACGGCCAGGCCGGGGACGGCGTACGCGGCGAGGAACACCGCCGCGTTGATCCCGATCAGGATCTTGGTGACGAGCTGGGGATCGGCGGCGACCAGCCCGCCCGCGACCGTCCGCGGCGCGTTGGCCGCCGGGGCGTGCCCCGTGCCGGACCCTCCGCGGACGCACTCGGGGCACTGGTAGCCGACCGAGGCGCTGGTCATGCACTCCGGGCAGATGGGCCGGTCGCAGCGGGCACAGCTGATCCCCGTGTCGCGGTCCGGGTGGCGGTAGCAGCCCGGCAGACGCTCGGTGTCCATCGGTCCCCTCGGTCAGCGGCGGGGCAGGGAGCGGGTCCCTGCCGGTCCGTACACGTCCAGTCCGTACACAAGCAGTACGGACGGACGGCCGCGTCGGTTCCCGTCAGCGCGTGGCCTCGCGCCGCTCCACGGACACCGACTGGATGATCACGTCGTCCAGCGGGCGCTCGGTGCGCGGGTTGGTCGGGCCGGACGCGATGGCGTCCACGACCTTCTGGCTGGCCTTGTCGGTGACCTCGCCGAAGATGGTGTGCTTGCGGGTCAGCCAGGCGGTGGGCGCGACGGTGATGAAGAACTGCGAGCCGTTGGTGCCCGGGCCGGCGTTGGCCATGGCGAGCAGGTACGGCTTGGTGAAGGCGAGGTCCGGGTGGAACTCGTCGGCGAACTGGTAGCCGGGGCCTCCGGTGCCGTTGCCGAGCGGGTCGCCGCCCTGGATCATGAAGCCGCTGATGACGCGGTGGAAGACGGTGCCGTCGTAGAGCGGGGACGTGGTCTTCTGGCCGTCCGTGGGACGGGTCCACTCGCGGGCGCCCGTGGCGAGCTCCACGAAGTTCCGCACGGTCTTCGGCGCGAAGTTCTCCAGCAGCTCGATCTCGATGTCGCCGTGGTTCGTCTTCAGGGTGGCGTAGAGCTTCTCGGCCACGGGTCTGCCTTCCATAGTCATCACTGTCGGTCCCGATCCTCCCACGGAGGGCAGTGCCCGGCTGAAATTCCGCCACCCGGATGCCCTCTCGCCACGGATGCCCCGTCACGCATGCCGCGCGCCGCGCCGGCAGGCATGATCCGACAAAGGGTGGAAAGGTGAACTGTGTCCGCCACCGAGGAGGAGGATCCCGTGACCCGCAAGGACAGCGTGAGCCTGGCCGCCGAGAACGCCAGGGACGCCATGAGGCACGCGGCGGAAGTGGTGGCACCCTACGCGGGGACCGCCAGGGACGCGGCCGTCCACTACGCCCAGGAGGCGAACGCACGGCTGGCCCCGAAGGTCTCGTCCGCCGCCGTCCAGGCGTCCCAACAGGCCCGCGCCGCCTATGACACCCATCTGCATCCCCGGATGGCGGCGGCCCGCACGCACCTGCCCCCGAACGTGGACCGGGCCGCCACGAAGGCCGTCCACCAGACGCGGCAGGCGTGCCGGCACGCGGTCGACTACACGGCGCCGCGCCTGGAGAGCGCCCTCGCCGCCGCCCACCCGGTCGCGGAGGAGGCTTCGAGCCGCTCGATGGCCGCGCTGGCCGCGCTGCGCGGGCAGGTCTCCGCGAAGGACGTACAGCGGCTGGTGCGGCGCGGCGAACGGCGTGCGAAGTGCGCGCGGCTGCTCAAGGGGGTCGCGCTCGTCGGCGTACTGGCCGGCGGGGCGTTCGCGGCCTGGAAGTGGTGGGACCAGCAGTCGAACCCGGACTGGCTGGTGGAGCCCCCGGCCGCCACCGAGCTGTCGGCGCAGGACACCGCACCGGCGAGCTTCGACGACGAACTGGCGGCGAAGGAGAAGGAGAACGGCACGCACTGAGCGCGGCCGCCCGCACGCGAACCGGAGAAGGGGCCCGGATCCACCAGGATCCGGGCCCCTTCTCCGGTACCGGCCGCCGCCGCCCGCTCAGCTGGGCAGCGTCAGCACCTGCCCCGGGTGGATGAGGTCGGGGTTGGCGCCGATCACGCCGCGGTTCAAGGCGTACAGCTCGCGCCAGCGGGCCTCGTTGCCGAGCTCGCGGCGGGCGATCGCGGAGAGCGAGTCCCCCGGCTTGACGGTGTACGTGCGCTTCTTGGCGGCCGGCGCCGGCTTCGGCGGCACCGGTACGGCCTTGTGCGCGGCCGACAGGTCACTGGGCTCGGCCGGACCGGGGTGCGGCCGGGTCTGCCCGGTTCCGGCCTTCGGCGGCATGGCCGCCGGCTTCGGCGCCGCGGCCGCCCTGGGCGGGGCCGGGGCGGCCATCCGCTCGGCGGCCGCCTTGGTGGCCGCCGCCGCGTCGGTGTACTTCGAGCCCATGTCGGAGTGCGTCGGCGGGACGGCGCCCGCGCCCGCGGCGGCGGCCTGCTGCTCGGTCTGCTCCTGCTGCTTCTTCTTGTCGTGCTTCAGGAAATCGAAGAGTCCCATCTGCGTGCGCCTCCGGCGTGGTGTGGGTGCCCCCTGGGTGCGTACCTCCCTCCACTGTCGTCCACGGGACGCGCCACGGCCCTGCGACGGGGCCATCCGGGGGACGCAAAAGACCCCCTGACCAGCGTTTTCGCAGGTCAGGGGGTCTTTATGAAGTGGAGCCTAGGAGATTCGAACTCCTGACATCTGCCTTGCAAAAGCAGCGCTCTACCAACTGAGCTAAGGCCCCGTGCGTCCGGACGCGGGCCCTCCCCCGGGAGGGAGTGTCCGTTCCGCAGGACAGAGTACCCGGTGCACCCCCTCATCCCGCAAAATGATGGGGACTCCCGCCCCGCGACCACGCTCCGTAAGATGCTCGCGAGGTTCGCACCAGCGAAGGGGAGTAGTAAGAGTGGACGCAGTGCAGCAAGAGGCCACCGCCAGAGCCCGGGAGCTTCAGCGCAGTTGGTACGGGGAGCCCCTCGGCGCCCTGTTCCGGCGGCTCATAGATGACCTCGGCCTGAACCAGGCTCGCCTCGCTGCTGTCCTCGGACTGTCGGCGCCGATGCTGTCCCAGCTGATGAGCGGGCAGCGCGCCAAGATCGGGAACCCCGCCGTCGTCCAGCGGGTGCAGGCCCTCCAGGACCTCGCCGGACAGGTTGCGGACGGCAGCGTCAGCGCGGGCGAGGCCACGGACCGGATGGACGAGATCAAGAACACCCAGGGAGGGTCCGTCCTCAGCAACAGCGGCCAGACCACGACGAGTTCCGGCGCCCCCACCGTCAAGCGGGTCGTCCGCGAGATCCAGTCGCTGCTGCGGTCGGTCTCGGCGGCCGGCGACATCATCGACGCGGCGAACGCCCTCGCCCCCAGCCACCCCGAACTGGCCGAGTTCCTCAGGGTGTACGGCGCCGGGCGCACGGCGGAGGCGGTGGCCCACTACGAGGCCCACCAGAACTGACGCACCGGGGGGCGACGGGGGACGGAACGGGGGGACGGGCACAGCGATGGGTGAGCTCTTCGCCGGCCGGTACGAGCTGGTGGACCCGGTCGGGCAGGGCGGCGCGGGCGCCGTCTGGCGGGCCTGGGACCGGCGCCGGGGCCGCTACGTCGCGGCGAAGGTGCTCCTGCGGACCGACGCCCCCATGCTCCTGAGGTTCGTGCGCGAGCAGGCCCTGCGCATCGACCACCCGCACGTCCTGGCCCCCGTCGGCTGGGCGGCCGACGACGACAAGGTCCTGTTCACGATGGACCTGGTCGGCGGCGACTCCCTGGCCCATCTGGTCGCGGACTACGGGCCGTTGCCGCCCCGCTTCGCGTGCGTCCTGCTCGACCAGCTCCTGTCGGGGCTGGCGGCGGTGCACGCGGAGGGCGTCGTCCACCGCGACGTCAAACCCGCCAACGTCCTGCTGGAGGCCACCGGGAAGGGGCGGCCGCACCTGCGGCTCTCCGACTTCGGGATCTCCTTGCGCAAGGGCGAGCCGAGGCTGACCGAGACGGGGCTCGCGGTCGGCACCCCGGGCTACTTCGCCCCGGAACAACTACGCGGCGCCGAGCCGGACTTCCCCGCCGACCTCTTCGCCGTGGGGCTGGTCGCCCTGTACCTGCTGACGGGCCGGAAGCCCGATTCCCGTGCCCTGCTCGAACGCTTTCCCGCCCACGGCGTCCCCTGGGCCCCGGAAGGCGTCCCGGCGCCCCTGTGGGACGTCATCGCGAACCTCCTGCACCCGAACCCCGGAAACCGGTTCCGGACCGCCACAGGGGCGCGCAAGGCCCTTGCCGAGGCAGCCCGGTTGCTCCCCGCCCCGCCGGCGGACGAGGAACCGGTGGAGATCTTCGACCAACTGGCCCCCCTCCCTCCGGGCTTCACCCCCGAGGGCCCCGTTCCGCCGCCGCCTCCGCAGCCGGGCTTCGGGCCGCCGCACGACCCACGGGCCGTGCCGGCCGCCTCCGTCCGCGACGACCCGCCGCAGGCACCCCCGCCGGACACGACCGGCTTCCACCTGGCACCCCCGGCCCCCCGGCGCCGCATCCCCCCGCCCACCCCGAGGACAACGGCGGCCATCCTCACGACCGCCCTCCTCTGCTTCGCAGCCGGCACCTGGGCCCTGACCCACCTCTAACCCCCACCACCCCAGGGGCGCGGGGACCTGCGCGGCCAGCCACAGACGCCCGGCACCCAACCACCAACGGCACCACCCCAGGGGCGCGGGGAACTGCGCGACCAGCCCCAAACCCCCCGCACCCAACCACCAACCGCACCCCCCCAGGGGCGCGGGGAACTGCGCGCTCACCCCAGACGCCCCGCACCCGAAGCCCCCAACCCGGCGGAGCCCACGGGTCAGCGGCCCGACCGCCGCGCCAGCAGCGCCCAGCCCCCCAGCGCCAGCAACAGCACCGCCCCCGCCCCGAACCCCGCCCCCGCGACGACCCGCATCGCGAAGCGGTGGTCCTCCAGCGCGGCCGCCGCCTCCGGAGCCGTCAGCCCCTCCCGCGCCGCGTCCCGCTCGGCCTCCCCGACCCCGAACCCGGCGTCCGCCAGGCTCTCCCGGTACGCCGGCGCCCCGCCCGCACCGCGGCCACCACCGCCCGACACCTCCACCCGCAGCGTCAACGGCACCGCCGCCGCGTCCTGCGTGAACTCCCCCACCTTCCCGCCCAGCGTGACCGCGACGTAGTACCACCCGGCCACCCGTACGGCCCGTACGGCCGCCGCGTCGGCGAACCGGTTCCCGTACGCCACCGGCGCGGTCCTCGGCAGCGTGACCGCCGCCTGCTTCCCGTCGTACGAGGTGTCCTTGGAGTCCACCGGCCCCCGGTACGGGCTGTACAGCGCGACGGTGAGCCCGTCCGACGCCGAGCCGTACTCCTTCGTCATCCGGGCCTTCGCGATCTCGGCGCCGACCCCGAGCTGCTGCCCCCAGTCGAGCGGCACCCGGTAGAACCGCGTCTGGCCGGGCCGCAGTTCGTCCCGCCACACCCCCGCGCCCAGCGCCCGCGCGTCGTTGAAACCGGTGCCCCCGCCGCGCGGTACGGGGTCGGTGCCCGGCAGCACCGGGGAGGCCGAGGGCCACACGCTCGGCGCGGCCGTCGGGGCGGTGCCGGCGGCCGGGGCCGGCTCCCGCCGCACCTGGAGCTCCACGGGCCACGCGGCCCGCGGGGAGTCCTTCCCGGCGGCGCTGCGGGTCACCTTCGCGTAGTACGTCCCCGCGGCCTGGCACTCCGCGTCCTCCGCGAGCAGCCGCTGCCCCACCGCCCCGAGCGGGACCGCGTCGTAACCGAACGTCGCCCGGCCGGGGTTGCCCGGGCAGGAGCGGCCCCCGGTGGTCATGACCTCCACCTCCAGGCCGTCCCCGTACCCGGCCGCCGTCCCGGCGGGCGGGTGCAGCACCGCGGAGACGTACACGCTGGAGGCCGCGTCCAGGCTGAGCCGGTACACCCGCTCGCCCGGCGCGAGGGCGTCCTCGTACACCGCACCGGTCTCCAGCAGCGGCGCGTCCGCCGTCGAGGGCTTCCCCTCGATGCGCCGCGCCCCCTCGGCCGCGCGGTACTCCGGCAGCGGCTGCGGCTGCGGGGTGGCCCCAGGGGCCGCCCCGGGGGCCGCCAGGGCGCTCCCGGCGGGCCAGAGCGCCGTCCCCAGGGCCCCGAGGAGGAACGCGGCCCGGACAGCACGAAGCCCCGACTGCAGCGGCAGCCGGGGCTTCATGAGATCAAACGTGGGGCTCACACGCCGGAACCGGAAGGCACGGAGTCGGTTGCCTCCGTCCACAGGTCCTGCTCGGCGCGGTCCGCCTGGATCTGGCGGTACACGAGGAGCCCGCCGATGGCGGCCAGTGCGACCAGGAGCAGCTTCTTCACCGCGCGACCTCGTCTTTCGTTGACGTTGGGGACTTCTGGGCGCCAACAATACACACCGACCGATACCGATCGGTTATCTGGGAGCCCCCCGGACGGTCCAACGGCGAAGACCCCCAGCCCTGGGGGCTGGGGGTCTTCGACTCTGTGGGGCTAACAGGATTTGAACCTGTGACCTCATCCTTATCAGGGATGCGCTCTAACCAACTGAGCTATAGCCCCTCCGCGCCTGCGCGCTGACTCCTGAAGATTAGCGCACAGACGCAGTGGAACCCAAATCCGTTCCGACGGGGCTTTCCCGCAGGTCAGTCAGCGGGTCATTCGTCCTCGGCCAGCGTGAGCTCCACGCCGCCCACGAAGCCCGCGGACAGGTTGTAGATGAACGCGCCCAGCGTCGCCAGGGCGGTCATCAGCACGACGTCGATCACCGCGATGACCGAGGTGAAGATCAGCACGCGCGGCAGCGACAGGAACGACTGGAGGTCGAACCCGTTGCCCTCGTTCGAGCCGGTGGCCTCGCTGATCGTGCCGCCGACGGTCGAGAAGATGCCCATGGCGTCCATGACCATCCACAGCACCGCGGCCGCCACGACGGTGCAGACGCCGAGCGCGATCGACAGCAGGAAGCTGACCTTCATCACCGACCACGGGTCGGCCTTGGCCACCCGCAGCCGCGCCTTGCGCGTCCGCGGGGTCGTACGGGTCCCCGGCACGGGCCCCCGCTGCGCACCCGGCTTCTTGGGGGCCGCGTACGCCTGCGGGGGGTGGTAGGGCTGCCCGGCCGCGTCCTTGTCCTTGTCCGCGGCGGGCTTCTGCTTCTGCTTGGACGCGGACTGCGGCTTGGCCTGCGGCTCCGACTGCGGTCCTCGGGTGTCCGTCACGGTTCCCCCCATGCCCTCGGCGGGGGTGTCCCCGCTTTCGGAGTCCGCGGCGGGGCCACGGGCACCGTTCGCTCCAGTCTTGGCCGGTCCGGCGCCCGTGGCTCCACTCACGACTTACTCCTCGTGCTCCCGATCCGGGGACGTTTCGCCCCCGGCGGCCTCGGCGGCCGTTCCCTCGGCTGCCGCGGCCTCGATCCCTGTCTCGATCTCGTCGACCTCGTCAGCTTCCTGACCGGCCTCGGCGTTGCGGGCGATGCCCACCACGGCATCCCGCTTGCCCAGGTTGATCAGCTGGACGCCCATGGTGTCACGGCCCGTCTCCCTGACTTCGTTGACGCGCGTACGGATCACACCGCCGCCGAGCGTGATGGCGAGGATCTCATCCGATTCGTCCACCACCAGCGCGCCGACGAGCGAGCCGCGGTCCTCCACGATCTTGGCGGCCTTGATGCCCAGACCGCCACGGCCCTGGACGCGGTACTCGTCCACCGCGGTCCGCTTGGCGTAGCCGCCGTCGGTCGCGGTGAACACGAACGTACCCGGCCGGACAACGCTCATCGAGAGCAGTTCGTCACCCTCGCGGAAGCTCATGCCCTTCACGCCGGAGGTGGCGCGGCCCATCGGGCGCAGCGCGTCGTCCGTCGCCGTGAAGCGGATGGACTGCGCCTTCTTGCTGATGAGCAGCAGGTCGTCCTCGGCGGACACCAGCTCTGCGCCGATCAGCTCGTCGTCGCCGCCGTCCTCGGTCTCCCGGAGGTTGATGGCGATGACGCCGCCCGAACGCGGGGAGTCGTAGTCCTTGAGCGCCGTCTTCTTCACCAGGCCGGCCTTGGTGGCCAGGATCAGGTAGGGCGCGGCCTCGTAATCGCGGATCGCGAGGATCTGGGCGATCTTCTCGTCCGGCTGGAAGGCCAGCAGGTTCGCCACGTGCTGCCCGCGCGCGTCGCGTCCGGCGTCCGGGAGCTCGTACGCCTTGGACCGGTAGACGCGGCCCTTGTTCGTGAAGAACAGCAGCCAGTGGTGCGTGGTGGAGACGAAGAAGTGGTCGACCAGGTCGTCCTGCTTCAGCTTCGTGCCGCGCACGCCCTTGCCGCCGCGCTTCTGCGAGCGGTAGTCCTCGGTCTTGGTGCGCTTGACGTAGCCGCCGTGCGTGATGGTGACGACGATGTCCTCTTCGGCGATCAGGTCCTCGATGGACATGTCACCGTCGAAGGGCACCAGCTTGGAGCGGCGGTCGTCGCCGTACTTCTCGACGAGCGCGGCCAGTTCCTCGCTGACGATCGAGCGCTGCTTCTCCGGCGAGGCCAGGATCGCGTTGTACTCGTCGATCTTCGCCTGGAGTTCGTCGTGCTCGGCGACGATCTTCTGGCGCTCCAGGGCCGCGAGGCGGCGCAGCTGCATCTCCAGGATGGCGTTGGCCTGGATCTCGTCGATCTCCAGGAGGCCCATCAGGCCTTCGCGCGCGATCTCTACGGTGTTGCTGCGCCGGATGAGGGCGATGACCTCGTCGATGGCGTCCAGCGCCTTGAGCAGGCCGCGCAGGATGTGGGCCCGCTCCTCCGCCTTGCGCAGGCGGAAGCGCGTACGCCGGACGATGACCTCGATCTGGTGCTGCACCCAGTGACGGATGAACGCGTCGATCGACAGGGTGCGCGGCACCCCGTCCACCAGCGCCAGCATGTTCGCGCCGAAGTTCGTCTGCAGGTCGGTGTGCTTGTAGAGGTTGTTCAGCACGACCTTGGCGACGGCGTCGCGCTTGAGCACGATCACCAGGCGCTGGCCGGTCCGGGACGAGGTCTCGTCGCGGACGTCGGCGATGCCGCCGATCTTGCCGTCCTTCACCAGGTCGGCGATCTTCTGCGCCAGGTTGTCGGGGTTGGTCTGGTACGGGAGCTCCGTGACCACCAGGCACTGGCGGTTCTGGATCTCCTCGACCTCGACCACCGCGCGCATCGTGATGGAGCCGCGGCCGGTCCGGTACGCCTCCTCGATGCCCTTGCGGCCGACCACGAGGGCGCCCGACGGGAAGTCAGGGCCCTTGATCCGCTCCAGCAGCGCGTCCAGGAGCTCCTCGTGCGAGGCCTCCGGGTGCTCCAGCGCCCACTGCGCGCCCGCCGCGACCTCGCGCAGGTTGTGCGGCGGGATGTTGGTGGCCATGCCGACCGCGATACCGGCGCTGCCGTTGACCAGCAGGTTCGGGAAGCGCGCCGGCAGGACCGTCGGCTCCTGGTTGCGGCCGTCGTAGTTGTCCGTGAAGTCGACGGTCTCCTCGTCGATGTCCCGGAGCATCTCCATGGCCTGCGGCATCAGCTTGCACTCGGTGTAGCGCATCGCCGCCGCCGGGTCGTTGCCCGGGGAGCCGAAGTTGCCGTTCGAGTCCACCAGCGGCATGCGCATCGACCACGGCTGGGCCAGGCGGACCAGGGCGTCGTAGATGGAGCTGTCACCGTGCGGGTGGTAGGTGCCCATGACGTCGCCGACGACGCGGGCGCACTTGTAGAAGCCCTTCTCGGGCCGGTAGCCGCCGTCGTACATCGCGTACAGCACGCGACGGTGGACGGGCTTGAGGCCGTCCCGTACGTCGGGCAGCGCGCGGGAGACGATGACGGACATCGCGTAGTCGAGGTAGGAGCGCTGCATCTCCGTCTCGAGCCCGACGGGCTCGATGCGCAGCACGGGCTGCTCCTCCGCAGTGTTCTCAGCGTTCTTTGCGGGTTGGGTGGTTTCGTCGGCCATTGCCGGTCAGAAGTCCTTTCGGGCGGTCAGCGGAGGCCGACTCAGATGTCGAGGAAGCGGACGTCCTTGGCGTTGCGCTGGATGAAGGAACGCCGCGCCTCGACGTCCTCACCCATCAGCACCGAGAACAGGTCGTCGGCCTGCGCCGCGTCGTCCAGCGTGACCTGGCCGAGCACGCGGTGGTCCACGTCCATCGTGGTGACGCGCAGCTCCTCGGCGTTCATCTCGCCCAGACCCTTGAAGCGCTGGATCGAGTCTTCCTTGATCCGCTTGCCGTTCTGCTTGCCGAGCTCGACCAGGGCGTCGCGCTCGCGGTCCGAGTACGCGTACTCGAAGTCGTCGCGGCCCCACTTGATCTTGTACAGCGGCGGGCGGGACAGGTAGACGTGCCCGGCCTCGACCAGCGGACGCATGAAGCGGAAGAGGAAGGTCAGCAGCAGGGTGTTGATGTGCTGGCCGTCGACGTCGGCGTCCGCCATCAGGATGATCTTGTGATAGCGGAGCTTCTCGATGTCGAAGTCCTCGTGCACGCCGGTGCCGAAGGCGCTGATCAGCGCCTGGACCTCGGTGTTCTGGAGGATCTTGTCGATGCGCGCCTTCTCGACGTTCAGGATCTTGCCGCGGATGGGCAGGATGGCCTGGTACATCGGGTTGCGGCCGGACTTCGCGGAGCCGCCGGCGGAGTCACCCTCGACGATGAAGATCTCGCACTTGGTCGGGTCGTTCGACTGGCAGTCCGACAGCTTGCCGGGCAGCGAGGCGCTCTCCAGCAGGCCCTTGCGGCGGGTCAGGTCACGGGCCTTGCGGGCCGCGACGCGGGCCGTGGCGGCCTGGATCGCCTTGCGGACGATGTCCGCGGCCTCGACCGGGTTGCGGTCGAACCAGTCGTTGAGGTGCTCGTGGACGACCTTCTGCACGAAGGTCTTGGCCTCCGTGTTGCCCAGCTTGGTCTTGGTCTGGCCCTCGAACTGGGGCTCGCCCAGCTTGACCGAGATGATCGCCGTCAGACCCTCGCGGATGTCCTCGCCGGCGAGGTTGTCGTCCTTCTCGCGGAGCAGCTTCTTGTCCCGCGCGTAGCGGTTGACCAGGCCGGTCAGCGCCGCGCGGAAGCCCTCTTCGTGGGTGCCGCCCTCGTGCGTGTGGATCGTGTTCGCGAAGGAGTAGACGCCCTCGGTGTACTGCGAGTTCCACTGCATCGCGATCTCGACCGAGAGCATGCGCTCCTTGTCCTCGGCCTCGACGTCGATGACGGTGGGGTGGATCAGCTCGCCCTTGCGCGAGTTGAGGTACTTCACGAAGTCGACGATGCCGCCCTCGTAGTAGTACTTCACCGTGCGGGCCTGCGGCTCGGCCGTGTCCGCGTCCGGGTCGTCCGCGCCCGCCGTGGCCTTCGCCGACTCGCGCTCGTCGGTCAGCGTCAGGGTCAGGCCCTTGTTGAGGAAGGCCATCTCCTGGAAGCGCCGCGACAGCGTCTCGAAGGAGTACTCGGTGGTCTCGAAGATGTCGCCGTCGGCCCAGAACGTCACCGACGTACCGGTCTCGTCGGTCTCCTCGTTCTTGGCCAGCGGGGCCGTGGGCACGCCCAGCTTGTAGTCCTGGGTCCAGCGGTACCCGTCCGTCTTCACCTCGACGGCGACCTTGGTCGACAGGGCGTTCACGACGGAGACGCCGACGCCGTGCAGACCGCCGGAGACGGCGTAGCCGCCTCCGCCGAACTTGCCGCCCGCGTGCAGGACGGTCAGGACGACCTCGACGGCCGGCTTCCCCTCGGACGGGACGATGCCGACCGGGATGCCGCGGCCGTTGTCGACCACGCGCACCCCGCCGTCGGCGAGGATCGTCACGTCGATGGTGTCCGCGTGCCCGGCCAGCGCTTCGTCGACCGAGTTGTCGACGACCTCGTAGACGAGGTGGTGCAGACCACGCTCACCCGTCGAGCCGATGTACATACCCGGCCGCTTGCGGACCGCGTCCAGGCCCTCGAGGACCTGGATCGCACTGGCGTCGTAATTCTTCTCGTTGGAGTCGCCGGAATCGGCCACGAAGCGCCCTTTCTGGCACAGCGCAGCCCGTACTCCGGACCAGCAAGTGCGCCGGCGGGAGCGGCCGCGTCGATCTGCGTTGTCTGCGTGATCCCGCGATCGGGCGGGATTGTCTCCAGTCTACCGGTACCACTGACATGAGTGGGGGTTTGCCGGTGCCTGAGTCCGCATGTGCCGCCCTGAACCTCCTCTGTCCGACTCCCCATATCCGGGGAGGGGCTCAAAGAGGCTCACACGGGCGTC
This sequence comes from Streptomyces sp. 3211.6, assembly GCF_003634815.1. NCBI lineage: Bacteria > Bacillati > Actinomycetota > Actinomycetes > Kitasatosporales > Streptomycetaceae > Streptomyces > Streptomyces sp. 3211.6. Next base: position 4,052,748 of record NZ_RBXC01000001.1, read on the forward strand.
CAGCGCTTCGGCCTGTCAACCCGTGGCTACCGTGAGGGACGCCGCATTCGCCACGGGAACCCCAGCCCTGCGCAGACCGTCCGGCACTGGCCGGATGTTTCCGCCCCGCCGGCCCGGCCCGGGCCTCGCCCGCGTCCGGGGCGGGGGCGTCCGCAGCGGTGGCCCGGGGGAGGGTCCGGGCGGAGCCCCGGATGCGGCGCGGCCGGGCCCGCACCCGCAGCGGGGCCCTATCCCCAGGTGTCCCCGGGGCCCGAGCTCCCCGGCGCCCTCAAGGGGCCGTACCGCTTCGGCCGCCCGCCGGGCCCCTGCACCTTGATCAGCCGCACGGTCCCCTGCCCCAGGTCCGCGTTCAGCCGCGCCACCAGCTGCGGCGCGAGCAGCTTCAGCTGGGCGGCCCAGGCGGAGGAATCGCAGCGGACCAGCAGCTCGCGGTCCTCGTACCGTTCCGGTTCGCAGTGCGCGGCGATCTCCGGTCCGACGATGTCGGCCCACCGCTCCATCACCCCGGCGACCGCGATCGGCATCTCCCAGCCGCGTTCGGTGCGCAGCCGGTCCAGGGCCGCCATCAGCGGCATCGGGTCCCGGCCGTCGGCGCGCGCGCCGGAGCGCAGGCCCGGCTGCTGCTGGCGCTTCTTCCCGCCGACCGCGTTGCCACGGGCCCGGGCCTGCTCGCGCGCGGCGGCCAGGGCCTGGCGGGCCAGGTCCACTCCCGAGGGCTCGGGAGCCTTCCGCTTCTGCTGCTCGCCGTCGTTCACAGCCGGGTCACCTCACCGCCGGACACCGCGTAACGCGTCCCCGTCAGCACGTCCGGCACGTCGTCGTCCACCGCCGCCGTCACCAGGACCTGCTCGCCCGGAGCCACCAGTTCCGCGAGCCGCTCGCGGCGGCGGGCGTCGAGCTCCGCGAAGACGTCGTCCAGGATCAGCACCGGTTCGTTCCCCTCCGAGCGCAGCAGCTCGTACGAGGCCAGCCGCAGCGCCAGCGCGTACGACCAGGACTCGCCGTGGCTGGCGTACCCCTTGGCCGGGAGGTCGCCGAGGCGCAGGAGCACGTCGTCGCGGTGCGGCCCGACCAGCGTGACCCCGCGTTCGATCTCCTGCTTGCGCACCTCGGACAGGCCCGCCAGCAGCACCTCGTACAGCGCCTCGCGGGTACGGGCCTCCCCGCCGTCGGCCGCCTCCCCCGTGGAGGCCTTGTAGGCCAGCCCGAGCGGGCCGCCGCCGGGCGCGAGCTGCTCGTAGGCCTTGTCGGCCAGCGGCAGCAGGGTCGCGATCAGGTCCAGCCGGTGGGCCAGCAGCTCGGCGCCCGCGCGGGCGAGGTGCTGGTCCCACACGTCGAGGGTGGACAGGTCCATGGAGCGGCCGCCGTGCCGGCGGGCCATCGCCGCCGACTTCAGCAGGGTGTTGCGCTGCTTGAGCACCCGCTCGTAGTCGGAGCGGACCGCCGCCATGCGCGGGGAGCGGGCGGTGACCAGCTCGTCGAGGAACCGGCGCCGCTCCCCGGGGTCGCCCTTGACCAGGGCCAGGTCCTCGGGGGCGAACAGCACGGTCCGCACGATCCCCAGCACGTCCCGGGGCCTGACCTGCGAGGACCGGTTGATACGGGCCCGGTTGGCGCGGCCCGGGTTGAGCTCCAGCTCGACCAGCTGCCGGCGCTCGCCCTGGGTGACGGCGGCCCGCACGACGGCCCGGTCCGCGCCCATGCGCACGAGCGGGGCGTCCGAGGAGACCCGGTGGCTGCCCAGAGTGGCCAGGTAGCCGATGGCCTCGACCAGGTTGGTCTTGCCCTGGCCGTTGGGGCCCACGAAAGCCGTGACGCCCGGGGCGAGGGGGACCTCGGCCCGGGCGTACGAGCGGAAGTCGGCCAACGAGAGATGCGAGACGTGCATATGGCGCCGACCTCCCCCGGCTTCCTGCTGCTGTGCTCTGTGGTGCTGTGGTGCGGTTACTTCTTCTCGACCGCGTGGCCGCCGAACTGGTTGCGCAGCGCCGCGATCATCTTCATCTGCGGCGAGTCGTCCTGGCGGGACGCGAAACGGGCGAAGAGCGAGGCGGTGATCGCCGGGAGCGGCACCGCGTTGTCGATCGCCGCCTCGACGGTCCAGCGGCCCTCGCCCGAGTCCTGGGCGAAGCCCCTGAGCTGGTCGAGGTGCTCGTCCTCGTCCAGCGCGTTGACGGCCAGGTCCAGCAGCCAGGAGCGGATGACCGTGCCCTGCTGCCAGGACCGGAACACCTCGCGGACGTCGGTGACCGAGTCCACCTTCTCCAGCAGCTCCCAGCCCTCGGCGTAGGCCTGCATCATGGCGTACTCGATGCCGTTGTGGACCATCTTCGCGAAGTGGCCGGCGCCGACCTTGCCCGCGTGCACGGCGCCGAAGTCACCCTCGGGCTTGAGGGCGTCGAAGACCGGCTGGACCGCGGCGACGTGCTTCTCGTCGCCGCCGTACATCAGCGCGTAGCCGTTCTCCAGGCCCCAGACGCCGCCGGAGACGCCGCAGTCGACGAAGCCGATGCCCTTGGCCTCGAGCTCCTTGGCGTGCTTCTCGTCGTCCGTCCAGCGGGAGTTGCCGCCGTCGACCACGATGTCGCCGGGGGAGAGCAGCTCCGCCAGCTCGTCCACGGTGGACTGCGTCGCGGCGCCTGCCGGGACCATCACCCACACCACGCGGGGGGCCTGGAGGCTGTCCACAAGCTCCCGCAGGCTGTGGACATCGGCGAGGTCCGGGTTGCGGTCGTATCCGATGACGGTGTGGCCTGCGCGGCGGATGCGCTCGCGCATGTTGCCGCCCATCTTGCCGAGACCGACGAGACCGAGCTCCATCAGGTGGGTTCCTTAAGCGTTGGGGCCGTCTGTATCGGGGCTCCCCGGGGGCCGGTGGTTTCCGGCCGTTTTCTCCTGGGTCGCCCGCCGGGTCCGAGCCTACGCCGGGGCGTGGCGGGAGGCCGCTCCGCACGGCGCCGGGCCCGGCCCCCGCTGCTGCGGGACCCCGGGCCCGGTGCCGGCGTGCGGGACGGGGGTCAGCCGGAGAGGCGGACCGGCATGATCAGGTACTTGTAGGCCTCGTCCGCCTCGGCGTCGACCGCGGGACGGCCGCTGAGCAGGGCGGGCTTGGTCGAGGTGGTGAAGCTGAGCTGGGCGGCCGGCGAGTCGATCGCGCTCAGGCCGTCGAGCAGGAAGGTCGGGTTGAAGGCGATCGAGATGTCGTCGCCCTCCAGCGTCGCGTCGACGCGCTCCACAGCCTGTGCATCGTCGCTGGACCCGGCCTCCAGGATGAGGACGCCCTGCTCGAAGCTGAGGCGGACCGGGGTGTTGCGCTCGGCGACCAGGGCCACGCGCTTGACCGCCTCCACGAACGGGGCGGTCTCGATCACGGCGACCGAGTTGAACTCCGTCGGGAAGAGCGTGCGGTACTTCGGCAGGTCGCCCTCGAGCAGGCGGGTGGTGGTGCGGCGGCCCGCGCCCTCGAAGCCGATGAGGCCCTCGCCCTGGCCGGAGCTGGAGAGCGCCAGGGTGACGGTGTCACCGCTGGTCAGGGACTTGGCGGTGTCGAGGAGGGTCTTGGCGGGCACCAGGGCCACGGCCGAGGCGTCCGGGTTCTCCGGCTTCCACAGGAACTCGCGGACCGCGAAGCGGTAGCGGTCGGTGGAGGCCAGGGTGACGCGGTCGCCCTCGATCTCGATGCGGACACCGGTCAGCACGGGCAGCGTGTCGTCACGGCCGGCGGCGATGGCCACCTGGGCGGCGGCGGAGGCGAAGACCTCACCGGGGACGGTGCCGGTGGCGGTGGGCATCTGCGGCAGGGCCGGGTACTCCTCCACAGGCAGGGTGTGGAGTGTGAACCGAGAGGAGCCGCAGACCACGGTCGCCCGTACACCGTCTGTGGAAATCTCCACCGGGCGGTTGGGGAGGGCGCGGCAGATGTCGGCGAGGAGCCGGCCGGAGACGAGGACCGTGCCGTCCTCTTCCACGTCCGCCTCGACGGAGACGCGGGCCGAGACCTCGTAGTCGAAGCCGGAGAGGGACAGGGTGCCGTCCTCGGCCTTCAGCAGCAGGCCCGCGAGCACGGGCACCGGCGGCCGGGCCGGGAGGCTGCGTGCGGCCCAGGCCACCGCCTCCGCGAGTACGTCGCGCTCCACCCGGATCTTCACCGGAACCGCCTCCTGCTGTTGCTCGCTCGTCTGCCGGCCTTCGTCGTCGGTCGTCGATGCCTCGACCGATGCCGGGGACCAGTCTGACGTACGGCGCCGACAGTCGTTGCGGCTGGCGGTCAAGTCGGGAGCGAGGCGTCGGGGCGGCCGTCCGACGAGTTGTGCACAGGACCTGCTTGAAAACCGAATCCGCGCTAACTGTCTATGGGGGTAGTAGTAGGGCCTGTGGAAACGGTGGAAAAGCCTGTTCACGCAGGTCAGCCCCGGTTTTTTATCCCCACACCCTGTGGGTGGCACCGGTGGACAACACGGTGTCTCTGTGGAGAAAGCAAAGTTCTGCACAGGTCGTCCCCAGGGGACCCCCACTACTCCACAGGTGTGTCCCCAGTTTTTCCCCAGAAGTCCACAGCCCAAACGTCGACATCCGTGTGACGGCTTTCACTCTTGACGGTGACCGGAGGGGGCCGGTTGCCGAACAGTGGACAGCCGTGTGGAGAACCGTCGGGAACCTGTGCACAGGATGCGCCAACCTGTGAGTCGGCGGTGGACAGAGGCGTGGACGAGCTTGTGGATGATTTTTCTGTCCACAGCCTGTGGATGGTGCTTGCGCACAATTCCACAGCCGTCTGACCTGGGCTGATGAGGCCTCAACCTGCACTCCTGTGGACAGATTGTGGGTGAGGATCACTGTCCTCAGGCTGTGGACGGAAGAAAGTCGGGGAATCTGTGGACAACTGCCGCTCCCGGGGGCGTATTCGAACAGAGCTGGGGCGCACGAACGACGAAGGGCGCCCCCGGTTGGATCCGGAAGCGCCCTCTGGAGGGGGTCGAGAGGCCCCTGACGCGCCGGCCGGGGGCCGTCCTCAGCCGTTCTTGATGCGGTTGGTGAGCTCCGTGACCTGGTTGTAGATGGAGCGGCGTTCCGCCATCAGGGCGCGGATCTTGCGGTCCGCGTGCATGACGGTGGTGTGGTCGCGGCCGCCGAACTGGGCCCCGATCTTCGGCAGGGACAGGTCCGTCAGCTCCCGGCACAGGTACATGGCGATCTGCCGCGCCGTCACCAGGACCCGGCTGCGCGAGGATCCGCACAGGTCGTCCACGGTCAGCCCGAAGTAGTCCGCGGTGGCCGCCATGATGTCGGCGGCGGTGATCTCGGGAGCGCTGTCCTCGCCGCCCGGGATCAGGTTCTTGAGGACGTCCTCGGTCAGGCCCAGGTCCACCGGCTGCCGGTTGAGGCTCGCGAACGCGGTGACCCGGATCAGCGCCCCCTCCAGCTCGCGGATGTTGCGCGAGATCCGCGAGGCGATGAACTCCAGTACCTCCGGCGGGGCATTGAGCTGCTCCTGGACGGCCTTCTTGCGCAGGATCGCGATCCGGGTCTCCAGCTCGGGCGGCTGGACGTCGGTGATCAGGCCCCACTCGAAGCGGTTGCGGAGCCGGTCCTCCAGGGTGACGAGCTGCTTGGGCGGCCGGTCCGAGGAGAGGACGATCTGCTTGTTGGCGTTGTGGAGCGTGTTGAAGGTGTGGAAGAACTCCTCCTGCGTCGACTCCTTGCTCGCCAGGAACTGGATGTCGTCGACGAGGAGGATGTCCATCTCGCGGTAGCGCTTGCGGAACGCGTCGCCCTTGCCGTCGCGGATGGAGTTGATGAACTCGTTGGTGAACTCCTCCGAGCTCACGTACCGCACCCGGGTGCCGGGGTAGAGGCTCCGCGCGTAGTGCCCGATGGCGTGCAGCAGGTGCGTCTTGCCGAGACCCGACTCCCCGTAGATGAAGAGCGGGTTGTACGCCTTCGCCGGTGCCTCGGCCACGGCCACCGCCGCGGCGTGCGCGAAGCGGTTGGAGGCACCGATGACGAAGGTGTCGAAGAGGTACTTGGGGTTCAGCCGTGCGGTCGGCTCCAGCGGTCCCGACGTGGAGCCGCCGGAGGGGGCCGACGGAGGCGGCGCGGGCGTCGGCCGGCCGGGGGCCGGACGTGCGGGGGACGGCTCGTACGAGGGCTGGTCGTAGGACTGCTGCTCGTACTGCTGGGGCTCGTACTTCTGCTGTTCGTAGGAGGACTGCTCGTACTTCGGCTGCTCGTAGCCGCCCTGCTCGTAGCCGCCGGACTCCGGCTGCTGGAGGTAGCCGGGCTGCGGGGAGGCGTAGGGGTCGCGCTCGGGGAAGCGCTGCTGCTGCCAGCCGTAGTCGTCCTGGCCGCCGCGCGGCCAGGCGCCGGGCTCGGGGCGCGGCTGCTGGTACTCCGGATACGCGGGGCGGGCGGTGGGCAGCTGCTCCTCGCCGGGGCCGGCGCCGGGGCGCGGACCGCCGTACGGCTCGTAGGCCTCGCGGGAGGGGGAGGCGGGCGGGGAGGGGGGCGCGGGCTCGCCCGCGGAGTCGTCCACGGTGATGGCGATCCGGATCGGCCGGCCGCACTCGCGGCTGAGGGCGTCACTGATCAGCGGGGCGAGGCGCCCCTCGAGGACCCGCTTGCCCCATTCGTTGGGGACGGCGAGCAGGGCGGTGTCGGCGACGAGGGCCAGTGGCTGGCAGCGTTCCACCCACTGCTTGTCCTTCGGCTCGATCCCCTGCTGACCCTCCCCGAGCAGCTTCTCGAGCACGCGTGGCCACACTGCGGCAAGATCGGCAGGTACGTCAGCCACAGAGCACGCTCTCTCACAGGTCCCTCGTCCCACGAATGTGTGGTTCTTTGGGACGGTCGGGACAAAAAATCAGGGATCAGGCAACGGTAGTCAGGCCGGTGGGTGCGGTTCAAGTCGTTGTCCACAGCCTGTGCACAGTGTGGGGCAGGGACGCTCGGTTTGACCGGATGGCGTAGCCCCGCGTACCGTAGCGAGGTCGAGTTGTCGATGGCTGCTGCCGCCTGCCTACCGATGGGCGAAGATCACTAATTGTGATCATTTAGCGGTGTCCACTCGGGCGAACACGCGAAGTTCCTCGTGGGCGCACGGTGACAGCCAGGCGATGTACCGCCACAACGATTCATTTTCTGGAGCCCCCGAGTGAGCAAGCGCACCTTCCAGCCGAACAACCGCCGTCGTGCCAAGACGCACGGCTTCCGCCTGCGTATGCGTACCCGCGCCGGTCGCGCCATCCTGGCGAACCGCCGCAGCAAGGGCCGCGCCGCCCTCTCCGCGTAACAACGCGCAGGTCGTGACGTCGTGCTGTCTCCCGAAAATCGGCTGAGGCGGCGCGAGGACTTCGCGAGCGCGGTGCGCCGAGGGCGCCGGGCCGGTCGCCCGCTCCTCGTCGTCCACCTACGTACCAGCGGTGCCACGGACCCGCACGAGCCGGGGGAGACTCTTCCCTCGCCGCGTGCGGGTTTCGTCGTCAGCAAGGCCGTCGGCGTCGCGGTCGTCCGGAACCGGGTGAAGCGCCGCCTGCGGCACCTCGTCCGCGACCGGCTGGGCCGGCTTCCCGCCGGTAGCCTGGTGGTGGTGCGGGCCCTGCCCGGAGCGGCTGACGCCGGCGTCGACGAGCTGGCCCGCGACCTGGACGCCGCCCTCGGGCGGCTGCTGGGAGGCGTGGCTCGATGAAGTACCCGCTGCTCGCTTTGATCAAGCTGTACCAGTGGACGATCAGTCCGCTGCTCGGGCCGGTGTGCCGCTATTACCCGTCGTGCTCGCGCTACGGGTTCACGGCCATCGACCGGCATGGTGCGGTGAAGGGGACGGTTCTGACCGCCTGGCGGATCCTGCGGTGCAACCCGTGGTCCCCGGGTGGTGTCGACTACGTCCCACCCCGTAAACGCCCGCGTTGGCACGAGCAGCTGCGCAGTGCGTTGCGTAGATCTCGCAATGCTCAAGGAGCCTGATTAGTGGACACGATTGCCAGTCTGTTCAGCTTTATCACCACACCCGTGTCGTGGGTCATCGTCCAGTTCCACAAGCTGTACGGGGCGATCTTCGGCGCGGACAGTGGATGGGCCTGGGGCCTGTCCATCGTGTCCCTGGTGGTCCTGATCCGTATCTGCCTGATCCCGCTCTTCGTCAAGCAGATCAAGGCCACGCGCGGCATGCAGGCGCTCCAGCCGAAGATGAAGGCGATCCAGGAGCGCTACAAGAACGACAAGCAGCGTCAGTCCGAAGAGATGATGAAGCTGTACAAGGAGACGGGCACCAACCCGCTCTCCTCGTGCCTTCCCATCCTGGCGCAGTCCCCGTTCTTCTTCGCGCTCTACCACGTGCTCGCGGCCATCGCCAACGGCAAGACCATCGGCGTGATCAACCAGTCGCTGCTGGAGAGCGCCCGCCAGGCCCACATCTTCGGCGCCCCGCTGGCCGCCAAGTTCATGGACAGCAGCGAGAAGGTCGCGGGCCTGAACGCCTCGATCACCGACGTGCGCATCGTGACCGCCGTCATGATCGTCCTGATGTCGCTGTCGCAGTTCTACACCCAGCGTCAGCTGATGCAGAAGAACGTCGACCTCTCGGTCAAGACGCCGTTCATGCAGCAGCAGAAGATGCTGATGTACATCTTCCCGCTGATCTTCGCTTTCATGGGCATCAACTTCCCCGTCGGCGTCCTCGTCTACTGGCTGACCACCAACGTGTGGACCATGGGCCAGCAGATGTACGTGATCAACCAGAACCCGACGCCGGGCAGCAAGGCGCAGGACCAGTACCTGACCCGTCTCCTGAAGCACGTCTCCACCCACGGGAACGTCAAGGGCCGGGGCAAGAAGAAGATCGTCGCGGCCATCGTGGCCAAGGGCCCGGACCGCAACGACAACGAGCGTAAGTTCATCACCGCGCTGTCGAAGCAGGGCATGGCCGCCCAGGCCGACGGTTCCGTGATCAGGAGCTCCGAGGCCACCGCTGACGCCGACGCGGCGAGCGGCGGTGTCGCGACGAAGCGGCAGCAGCCCAAGCGGCAGCCGAAGTCGAAGCGCCAGACGCCCCCCAGCAAGCCCTCGAAGAAGTAGAAGGAGTCCCTCCCGTGACGGAAGGCACCACCACCGCCGCCGCTGAGAGTGGCGACACCCTCACCCGCCTCGAGCAGGAGGGCGAGATCGCGGCCGACTACCTTGAGGGTCTGCTGGACATCGCAGACCTGGACGGCGACATCGACATGGACGTCGAGGCCGACCGCGCCTCGGTGTCGATCGTCAGCGACTCGGGCGGCCGCGACCTGCAGAAGCTCGTGGGCCGTGACGGTGAGGTCCTGGAGGCCCTCCAGGAGCTGACCCGCCTCGCGGTGCACCGGGAGACCGGGGACCGCAGCCGGCTGATGCTGGACATCGCGGGCTTCCGGGCGAAGAAGCGCGCGGAGCTGGCGGCCCTGGGCGCCAAGGCCGCCGCGGACGTGAAGGCCTCGGGCGAGCCGCTGAAGCTGGCCCCGATGACCCCGTTCGAGCGCAAGGTCGTCCACGACGCCGTGGCGGCCGCGGGCCTCAAGAGCGAGTCCGAGGGCGAGGAGCCGCAGCGCTTCGTCGTTGTGCTTCCGGCCTGATCCGGAATGCTGTGAGTCGGCCCCGCCTGTGTCGCAGGCGGGGCCGATGTTTGTAAGCCTGGCAGTTGAACGTCCACGGTTTTGGCGTGAGCGGTTCTGTACGGAAGGACGGTCCCCGTGACGGAGGCAGCGGAGCTTCCCCCGGCGCCTGAAGAGGCGCGCGCGGTGTTCGGTGAATTTTTCCCGGAAGCTGTGCGGTATGCGGAGCTGCTCGCGGACGCGGGTGTCAAACGAGGCCTCATCGGCCCTCGTGAGGTACCCCGGTTGTGGGAACGGCACCTGCTGAACTGCGCGGTGCTCTCCGAGGTGGTGCCCGCCGGCGTCACCGTGTGCGACGTGGGATCCGGGGCCGGTCTGCCTGGTATCCCGCTCGCCCTGGTCCGGCGGGACCTGAAGATCACCCTGCTGGAACCGCTGCTTCGCCGCACGACCTTCCTCCAGGAAGCCGTCGAGCTGCTGGGGCTGGACCACGTCACGGTGGTGCGCGGCCGGGCCGAGGAAGTGCTGGGCAAGGTCCAGCCGGTCCACGTGGTCACGGCACGGGCGGTCGCCCCGCTGGACCGGCTGGCGGGCTGGGGCGTGCCGCTGCTGCGTCCCTACGGCGAGATGCTGGCGCTCAAGGGCGACACGGCCGAGGAGGAGCTGATCGCGGCGAAGACCGCGCTCAGCAAGCTCGGTGTGGTGAAGACCTCAGTGCTCCAGGTCGGCGAGGGCGTGGTCGATCCCCTGTCCACGGTGGTCCGGGTGGAGGTCGGGGAGAGCCCCGGCGGGGTGCGCTTCGCGGCCAAGCGGGCCAAGGCCGCCCGGGTGGGGCGGACCCGCCGGCGCCGCTGACGCCCCTGTCGTGGAGGCGATCCGGGGCGGGTTGCGCCCTATAGGTATGGATTTCGGAGTGTCGTAGCGGGCTGAAGACTCCGTCCCGGCATCGTGTTTCACGTGAAACGTCGCTCTCTGCTGCACGGAATCATCAGCCGCGGCCGGGCTGCTGCGGCCCCCCGTCCCCGCCAGGACCGGGGGGTGACGGAGTTGTCCACAACGGTGGATTCATCCACAGGAGCACGGGCCCCGCTGGTTCGCGACCCGGGTGGCATGGCAGGCTCTGTTCATCGCGAGCCCGCTGCCGAGGAGAGTGACACCGTGCGGTCCGACGCCAACCTCGCGGGGCCGATGGCCGATCCGGTCCCCGGTCCCCGCTCTGAACCGCCAGGCGACGTTTCCCTGGGCGCACCCCCGGCAGCCGCCGGCGCGGAGACGCCCTCGCCCCTCGTGGACAACGACGAGGACACCCCGATCGGCCGAGCCGTCCACCAGGCGGTGGAGGCCGTCGGCCGTACCGGTATCCCCCTGCCCCGGCCGGCGGAGACCCGGATCATGGTGGTGGCCAACCAGAAGGGCGGCGTCGGCAAGACCACGACGACCGTGAACCTGGCCGCCTCCCTGGCGCAGCACGGCGCGCGGGTCCTGGTGATCGACCTCGACCCGCAGGGCAACGCCTCCACGGCGCTCGGCATCGACCACCACGCGGACGTGCCCTCCATCTACGACGTGCTCGTCGACAGCCGGCCCCTGCTGGAGGTCGTCCAGCCGGTGGTGGACGTGGAAGGCCTCTTCTGTGCCCCGGCCACCATCGACCTCGCGGGTGCGGAGATCGAGCTGGTCTCCCTGGTGGCCCGCGAGAGCCGGCTCCAGCGCGCGATCCAGGCGTACGAGCAGCCGCTCGACTACATCCTGATCGACTGCCCGCCCTCCCTGGGCCTGCTGACCGTGAACGCCCTCGTGGCGGGCGCGGAGGTGCTGATCCCGATCCAGTGCGAGTACTACGCGCTGGAGGGGCTGGGTCAGCTCCTGCGCAACGTCGAGCTGGTGCGCGCCCACCTGAACCCGACCCTGCACGTGTCCACGATCCTGCTGACGATGTACGACGGCAGGACCCGGCTGGCCTCGCAGGTGGCGGACGAGGTGCGCACCCACTTCGGCAAGGAAGTGCTGCGCACCAGCATCCCGAGGTCGGTGCGCATCTCGGAGGCCCCGAGCTATGGGCAGACGGTCCTCACCTACGACCCGGGTTCCAGCGGGGCCCTCTCCTACATGGAGGCGGCGCGTGAGATCGCGCTCCGGGGAGCCGGAATCCATTACGACGCCCAGAACGTCCACACGGGCGCGGGCATGAACAGCACGCAGAGCATGGCGGAGGGGATCCAGTGAGTGAGCGACGTAGGGGTCTGGGGCGGGGGCTCGGCGCGCTGATCCCGGCCGCTCCCCAGGAGAAGACGCCGGTGATGGGTGCCGGCTCCACGTCCCCGTCGGCGGTGCCGGTACTGACGTCGGAGCGGGGCATCGCAGCGGCGAAGCTCGCCGCGTTGTCGCAGGCCGATGTTTCACGTGAAACATTGCCTCCGGTGGAGACGGTGGCTCCGCAGGCGGGCACTGCTGTGGTGGAGGGGGCGACCTTCGCAGAGCTTCCGCTGGAAGCGATCTCGCCCAACCCGCGCCAGCCGCGCGAGGTGTTCGACGAGGATGCCCTCGCGGAGCTGGTCGCCTCGATCCAGACAGTGGGTCTGCTCCAGCCGGTGGTCGTCCGGGAGGCAGCTGTCCCGGGGCGCTATGAGCTGATCATGGGTGAGCGGCGCTGGCGCGCCTGCCGCGAGGCGGGGCTGGAGTCCATCCCCGCGATCATCCGGGCGACCGACGACGAGAAGCTCCTTCTCGACGCCCTCCTGGAGAACCTGCACCGGGCGCAGCTGAACCCGCTGGAGGAGGCGGCCGCGTACGACCAGCTCCTCCGTGAGTTCAACTGCACCCACGACCAGCTGGCGGACCGGATCGGGCGCTCGCGTCCACAGGTCACGAACACCCTGCGACTGCTGAGGCTGACTCCGGAGGTGCAGAAGAAGGTGGCCGCCGGCGTGCTGCTGGCGGGTCACGCCCGGGCCCTGCTGGGTGTGGAGGACGCCGAGGAGCAGCTCCGTCTGGCCCAGCGGATCGTGGCCGAGGGCCTGTCGGTGCGCTCGGTCGAGGAGATCATCCAGCTGATGGGCTCCGAGCCGTCGAGCACCGCGAAGCCCAAGGGCCCGCGGGCCGGTGGCAGGGTGTCGCCGGCGCTCAGCGAGCTGGCGACGCGTCTGTCGGACCGCTTCGAGACCCGGGTGAAGGTGGATCTGGGCCAGAAGAAGGGCAAGATCACCGTCGAGTTCGCGTCGATGGAGGACCTGGAGCGGATCCTGGGAACCCTGGCGCCGGGCGAGGGCCGGGTACTGGAGCAGGGCCTCTCCGGGGAGTAGTCCTTCCCCTCCTGTTTTCCCCACTGCCCCCTGTTTCTCGAGATGTCCACCCTCGAAGAAGCAGGGGGCAGTGGTTACGATGCCGTTATGGGTCGTCGGCTCGTACCGCTCACGCTGGACAACCTCCAGGACCTGCCCAGGCGTTGCCGGAGCTGTGTGTTCTGGGAGCTCGATCCCGTCACCGGCGAGGCCGCGGTGAAAGCGGGCACCGCGGAGCTGGAGAAGGAAGCCTGGATCTCGGCGGTCCTCCTGGACTGGGGATCCTGTGGCCGCGTGGTCTATGTGGACGAGGTTCCGGTGGGATTCGTCCTCTACGCGCCGCCCGCCTACGTACCGCGCGCCGCTTCCTTCCCGACGAGCCCGGTCTCCCCGGACGCGGTGCAGCTGATCACCGCCTGGATCATGCCGGGCTATCAGGGGCAGGGGCTGGGGCGGGTCATGGTGCAGACGGTCGCCAAAGACCTGCTGCGGCGGGGGTTCAAGGCGATCGAGGCCTTCGGCGACGCCCGCTGGGAGCGGCCCGCCTGTCTGCTGCCGGCCGACCACCTGCTGTCCGTGGGCTTCAAGACCGTACGCCCCCATCCGGCTCACCCGAGGCTGCGGCTGGAGCTGCGCACCACGCTGTCGTGGAAGGAAGACGTGGAACTGGCCCTGGACCGGCTGCTGAGCGGCGCGAGGGCCCGCAAGGAACCGGCGCTGCGTCCGCTGTGACGGGCGCCGGGCGTGCGAAACGGGGCCGCCCCTTGAGGGGGCGGCCCCGTTTCACGTGAAACATCGAGTGCGTCAGGCGGTCTTGACCTCGATGAAGCCGTCCAGGTCACGCAGGATGGCGGCCTTCGGCTTGGCACCCACGATCGTCTTGGCGACCTCGCCGCCCTGGTAGACGTTCAGCGTCGGGATGGACATGACGCCGTACTTGGCAGCCGTGGCGGGGTTCTCGTCGATGTTGAGCTTGACGATCTCGATCTGGTCGCCGTACTCGGCCGCGATCGCCTCCAGCGACGGGGCGATCTGGCGGCACGGACCGCACCAGGCGGCCCAGAAGTCCACGAGCACGGGCTTGTCGCTGCGAAGGACCTCGGAGTCGAAGTCGGCGTCAGTCACGTTCTTGAGGGTGCCGGCCACAGCGGCCTCCTTCTTTCCTGCGGGGTGGGGTGTAGGGGGGTGGAGCGGGATCAGACGGTCGCGGCGGCGGGCTCGGCGTCCGAGAGGGCGGCGAGGAAGCGCTCCGCGTCCAGGGCGGCGGAGCAGCCGGTGCCGGCGGCGGTGATCGCCTGACGGTAGGTGTGGTCCACGACGTCGCCCGCGCCGAAGACACCGGGGAGGTTGGTGCGCGTGGAGGGCGCGTCGACCCTGAGGTAGCCCTCGTCGTCCAGGTCGAGCTGACCGGTGAACAGTTCGGTGCGCGGGTCGTGGCCGACGGCGATGAACAGGCCGGTCACGGGCAGCTCGGAGGTCTCACCGGTCTTGGTGTTGCGCAGCGTCAGGCCGGAAAGCTTCTGCTCGCCGTGGATGCCGGCCACCTCGCTGTCCCAGGCGAAGCTGATCTTCGGGTCGGCGAAGGCGCGGTCCTGCATGGCCTTGGAGGCGCGCAGGGTGTCACGGCGGTGGATGATCGTGACGGACTTGGCGAACCGGGAGAGGAAGGTCGCCTCCTCCATCGCGGTGTCGCCGCCGCCGACGACGGCGATGTCCTGGTCCTTGAAGAAGAACCCGTCACAGGTCGCGCACCAGGAGACGCCGCGTCCGGAGAGGGCGTCCTCGTTGGGCAGGCCGAGTTTGCGGTGCTGGGAGCCGGTGGTGACGATGACGGCCTTGGCGCGGTGGACCGTGCCGGCGGTGTCGGTGACGGTCTTGATCTCACCGGTGAGGTCCACGGAGACGATGTCGTCCGGGACCAGCTCCGCGCCGAAGCGCTCGGCCTGCGCGCGCATGTTGTCCATGAGGTCCGGACCCATGATGCCCTCCCGGAAGCCCGGGAAGTTCTCGACCTCGGTGGTGTTCATCAGCGCGCCGCCGGCGGTGACGGCACCCTCGAAGACCAGCGGGTTGAGCGAAGCGCGTGCGGTGTACAGGGCGGCCGTGTAACCGGCCGGCCCGGAGCCGATGATGATCACGTTTCGTACGTCGCTCACGGGTTCTTTCCTCGTCTCTGCGGACTTCGTGGTGCCTACCGGGGGCCGGTGCGGACTCTCACCCCACCCAACGGATCCTACGGCGCGCGCATTCCCCGGCCGTCCCCCTCTGCCTCCGGAAGCGCCGGGCGTTGATGTCGGAACCCTTCAGTTGCGGGGATACGTGCGGGTGAGAAGGGGCTTTTCGGGGGGCGCCGAGGGATTGTCGGCGCAGCCGGCGGCCACGAGGTAGGCGTCCACCTGGGCGGGGTCCTGTACATGGGGCAGGACGACGAGGTAGACCGCCGTGCCCTGGTAGCGGCCCGGCTCGGCGGCGAGGGGGGTCTCGGTGCGGCCGGTGGCCTGCTGTACACAGGGGGGCACCGAAGGCTGGGCCGGCTCCGGTGACCCCGGCCGCTCGGCGGGCGCCAGCCCGGGAGAGGCGTTCTCCAGCTCCATGGTCCGGTTCGAGTCCCCGGGAGCGGTCTTGGGAGCGTTCGTGGAGGGAGCGGAGGCCAGGAGCCGGTGGACGTTCTGCTGGAGCCCCTGACCGCTGTACTCCCCGGGGGCGGCCGAGCCGGCGGCCCGCACGGTGTTGTTGCTCGTGCTGGTGTCGTGGGCGCCGGTTCCGGACAGGCCGTTGAAGAGGAGGACGCCGAGCACACAGGCGGCTGCCCCGGCCAGGCCGGTCAGGACCGCGATCCGGCGGCGGGCGCGGCGACGGCCGGGTCCCGTTGCGCCGGACGGGTGACCGGAGGGTCGGTCGGCCCCGGTCCGGCCCGGGCTCGTTTCACGTGAAACATCGCCGAGGGCACGCGGCTCGGGAGCGGCGGCCCCGGCCCGGGAAGCGGTGGAATCGAGGAGGGCTTCGGCGGCGAGGGCCGCGTCGATGCGCCCCGCGATGTCGGAGGGCATCCGCGGCGGTCCGGGCAGAGTGCCCAGCAGGGACCGGATCTCCTCCAGGGAGGCGAGGACATCGGCGCACAGGGCGCAGTCGGCGAGGTGGCGTCGTACTTCGGTGGTACGGGAGGGTGAGAGGAGCCCTTCGGTCAGGTCGGAGATCTCCGAGACCTCCGGGTGCCGGATCGTGCCGGCGCTGCCGGTCGTGGGGGTCACGGTCGTCCACCTCCGCCCTTCACAGGGTCTGGGTCTGGTTCTGGCTGCCTGGGGTCTGCCGCAGATGGGACGGGTGCCCCCGGCGTCCGGTTCCTTCCCCGCTCGGTGGCGGTGTTATCCCCGGCATTCGTGCGCAGATGAGTGAGGAGTGGCAGGAGTTTCGCCCGGCCGCGCGCACACCGGCTCTTCACTGTTCCGACGGGGACGTCGAGAACGGCGGCGGCTTCGGCGACGGGATATCCCTGCATGTCGACGAGGACGAGGGCGGCCCGCTGGTCGGCGGGGAGGGTGGCGAGGGCGGCCAGGAGCTGGCGGTGGAGGTCCTGGCGTTCCGCGGGCGCCTCGGCGGACTCGTGGGGCTCCAGGAGCCGCTCCAGACGGTCGGTGTCGTCCAGCGGGGCGGTCCGGCGGGAGGCGGCCTTGCGGGCACGGTCCAGGCAGGCGTTGACGGTGATCCGGTGGAGCCAGGTGGTCACGGCGGAGTCCCCGCGGAAGGTGTGGGCGGCCCGGTAGGCGGAGACCAGGGCGTCCTGAACGGCGTCGGCGGCCTCCTCCCGGTCGCCGAGGGTCCGCAGTGCCACGGCCCACAGCCGGTCGCGGTGCCGCCGCACCAGCTCCCCGAAGGCATCGGGATCCCCCGCGACGTGCAGGGAAAGGAGCTCCTGGTCGCTGTGGTCGCCGGCTCTGGCTTCGTCCAACGGTCGGCCCCTCCCCTGCCGTGCGTCAGCCCTTGAACTTCACGTCCGTGATGCCCTGCTTGTACCCGGCGCCGCTGTAGTTGTCGTAGCCGGCGTACGGCATTTCTGTGATCCACAGGAGCACGTAGCGCGTCTTGACCGGCTTCTGCACGGTCAGCTTGACGCTGTTGTCCTTCGTGCTGACGCCCGCGATCTTCTTCTTCGGATCGACGGTGTCCTTGAGGTCCTTGGGGCTCAGCGCATCGGTGGCGTAGAGAGTCAGGGTGGTGTGGTCGCCCGCGTGCCTCAGCCCTATCGAGACCTCCTTGACCTCCTGCTCGGAGCCGAGGTCGTAGACGATCCCGACACCGGGCTTGATCACGATCTTCGGGCCGTCGGAGAAGCTCTTGGTGCGCCAGTAGCTGGAGGTGTCCCCGTCGTACGTCTTGTCGACGTCAGGCGCGTTCTGCGGGGTGCCGTCGGGCGCGTACTCCTTCGCGTCCTTGATGGCGAGGGGAGCGAGCTCCTTCTTCTCCGGGGCGGGGCCCTGCTGCTGGGGCTGGGTGGTCTCGCTGTTGTTCTGCTTGCTGTGGCCCAGGAGGGCGTCGGCGAGCTGCCAGCTGCCCAGGCCCAGGGCGGCGATCAGAAGGGCGGCGACGCCCCACTTGAGGACGCGGCCCGTCCGGCTCTGGAGCGGGGGCGGCGGGGGGACGGCGATCGGGGCCGTGGGCATGCCGACGGGAGCCGGGCGGCCGTAGCTGCCCTGCTGGTAGGTGGTGTGCTGGTACTCCGGGGGCGCCGTGAAGGCGGGCTCCGGCGGCTTGATGCGGGGCATCGCCGCGACCGCCTTGGCGAGCTCTTCCGGAGTGGTGCAGGCCGGCTCCTGGCGTGAGGCGGTGGCCCCGTCGTTGGCGAGGGCGCGCATGGCGAGCTCGCCGAGACCCCGGTGGACGCCGGCGCGCACCTGGTCGGGGGCGAGGAGGCCGACGCCCTTGGGCAGGCCGCGCAGGCCGTAGGCGTCGTTCTCGTACGGCCAGCGCTGGGTGAGGGCGGCGTACAGCAGCGCGCCGATGGCCTCGGTGTCCGCCCGCTGCGGGGTGTCGCTGGTGATGCCGCGCAGGGCGGCGTTCACGGCGAGGCCGCGGATGCGGTACTGACCCGTGGAGGTCCGCAGTATCGCGCTGGGCGTCAGGCGCAGGTGGGCCAGGCCCTCGCGGTGGGCGGCGGCCATGGCCTGGGAGACCTGGCTCACCAGTTGGTAGGCCTCGTGGGGCTCCAGCGTCCCGGCCGCGAGGACGGCGGTCAGCTCGGTGGCGTCGGGCAGCCACTCGTGGACGACGTAGACGAGGTCGTTCTCCTCGACGGCGTCGAGGACCTGGACGAACCGGGGGTCGCCGAGCAGGGCGGAGGAGCGGGCCGCCGCCAGGACGGTGCGGGCCCGGGGGTGGTCGGCGGGCAGCAGATGGACCCCGACGGCGCGCCGCAGCTTCTCGTCCATCGCGCGCCAGCTGCTGAATCCGTCCAGACGGGTGACGCACTCCTCGAGGCGGTAGCGCCGCGCGAGCTTGTGGCCGCTGTGGAGTTCCGGCGCGGCCGCGGGGGCAGCGCCTCTGCGTTCGCCGTCCTTCTCGGGCATGGGCTCGTCCGCGGCTCGTCCGTTCTGGGTGTCCACCCCGTCGGCCGTGGCCTTGGCCGCATCTGCGGCCAGCGGCTGGTCGCCGCTGTTGTCGGCCACGTCGACGGCAGCTGTGCTACGTTCCGCCACCGTCGTCCCTGCCTCCCCATCCGTTGCGCGCTGTCGGCCAGTCTGCGAAGCCATGCCAATTGTGCCCACAGTCCGCCGCTATGCACGACACACGATGGGGGCCGACGGTTGTGCGCATCAGCGTCCCAGTCGGCCGCGGACCATTCCGACCATGGAGTTGAGCTCTTCGATGCGCATGCGCTTGGCGGCGAGGAGGAAGACGCCGCCCAGGGCGATGCCGCCGGCGACCAGGGCGGCGAGGGAGCCGAGGGCTCCGCTGCCCAGGACGTGCATGACCCCGTAGGCGGCGGCGCCCGCCACCACTGCGGCCGGGACGCACGCGCCGATCAGACGGGTGTAGGTGCGCATGACGTGTGCACCGTCGAGGTCCCCGCCGAGGCGGGACTTGAGCCGGCGCCAGGCCACGCCGACGCCGACCACGTAGCCGAGGCCGTACGCGGCGGCCATGCCCACGACGGCCCAGCGCGCGGGCAGGACGAAGTAGGCCAGGGCGGAGACACCGGCGTTGACCGCGGCGACGATGACGGTGTTGTAGAAGGGGGTCCGGGTGTCCTCGTAGGCGTAGAACCCGCGCAGGACCACGTACTGGACGGAGTACGGGATCAGGCCGAGGCCGAAGGCCATCAGGACATAGCCGATGTTCACGGCGTCCTTGCCGGCGCTGGCGTAGAGCAGGGTGGCCATGGGGACGCCGAGCGCGAGGAAGGCGAAGGCGCAGGGCACGATGGCGACGGCCGAGGTGCGCAGGCCGTAGGAGATGTCGTCGCGGACCGCGGCGGCGTCGCCGTCATGGGCGGAGCGGGAGATCCGGGGCAGGACGGCGGTCATCACGGAGACGGTGATGATGGCCTGCGGCATCTGCCACAGCAGCAGCGCGTAGTTGTAGGCGGTGATACCGGTACCGCCGTGACCCAGCTTCTCCGCGGCCGTGCCGGCAGCGGTGGCGAGCTGGGTGACGACCACGAGGCCGATCTGGTTGGCGAGGACGAAGAAGAACGTCCACTTCGCCAGGCCGGCCGCCTTGCCGAGGCCGTGGCCCTTCCAGTCGAAGCGCAGGCGGGGACTGAAGCCGGCGTCGCGCAGGTAGGGGAGCATGGCGAGGGACTGGACGGCGAGGCCGAGCAGGGTGCCGATGCCGAGGAGGCGGACGCCCTCGGGGGTGATGGTCGCCTCGGAGACGCCGGAGGCGGTGAACCCGCCGAAGGCCCAGATGAAGGCGCCGAAGGTGGCGATGACGACGATGTTGTTGAGGACGGGGGTCCACATCATCGCGCCGAACCGGCCGCGGGCGTTGAGGATCTGACCGAGCACCACGTGGACGCCCATGAAGAACATCGTGGGCAGGCAGTAGTGGGCGAAGGCCACGGCGACGTCGAGGCGCTTGGGGTCGCCCGCGATGGTCGGCGACATCATGCGGATGAACAGCGGGGCGGCGAGGACGCAGATGGTGGTGACCGCGCCGAGGAGGGTGACGACGAGGGTGAGGAGGCGGTTGGCGTAGGCCTCGCCGCCGTCGTCGTCGTTCTTCATGGCACGCACGAGCTGCGGGATGAAGACGGCGTTGAGGGCGCCGCCGCCGACGAGGACGTAGATCATCGTCGGCAGGGTGTTGGCGACCTGGTAGGAGTCGTTGAGGGTGGCGACGCCGATGGCGCCCGCGATGACGAGGGTGCGGGCGAAGCCGGTGATGCGGGAGACGATCGTGCCGGCCGCCATCACGGCGCTGGACTTGAGCAGGCTGGCCGCCTTGCCGGCGGGCTTGCTCGGGGCCGGGGCGGCGACGGGGGCTTCCTCGGCCGGGGCGCCGGGGGCGGCCTGCTGGTCGCGGTAGAGGTGCGTGAAGGCGTCGGGCTCGGGCTGCTCGTCCGAGGCACTGGTGACCAGCGAGTCCACCCCGACGAACTGCGTCGTCGCCGCGTGGTCGCCGTAGGGCAGGTGGCGGGACGGGCCGTCCGGCTCCGGGGGCGGGGTCTGGGCCCATACGCGTGGGTCGGGACCGTGCGAGGGCGCCTGGGGCGCGGCGTAGAGCGGACCGGGCTCCTGGTAGGTGCCCGGCGGCGGCGGGGGGTGCGAGGCCCGGTCGTAGAGGGCCTCGGTCACCGGGTCCTGGGCCGACAGGTCCTGCGACCGGTAGGGGTCGTAGTCGTAGGCGTCCTGGACGTAGGGGTCGTGGTCCGGTGCGGGCGCGGGCGGCGGAACCTGCCCGGGCACCGGAGTGCCGGGGGCAGTGCCCTGGGCGGGCCCAGGCCCGCCGGCGCCCTGCGCGCGGTCACCGTCGTACGGCGCGTTCATCGCAACCCCACCTCATCGTCCCCAGGCCGGCCGGCCACGGCATCGCTCAACGGTCCACTGTCTCACCCGTTCCGGACCCCTCTGTGCTTTGCGGTCCGGTGTCCGTGGTCTCGTCACTCGGCTGCGTGCTCTCCTCGGCGGCGGCGCGGGCGGCGACGCGCTTGCGGCTGGCGTACATCTTGATGCCGGCCAGGACCAGGAGGAGCACACCGCCGGCGATGACGAGCATGACGGTGGGGGTGATCTCGGTGGCCTCGACGGTGAACTTGCGTTCCTTGCCGTACGGCACGCCGTCCTTGGTGAAGAGGCGTGCGGTGACCTGGACCGGACCACTCGCGGTGGCGTTGGCGGTGAACTTTACCGTCTGGCTGTGGCCGCCCTGAACGGTGACTTCCTGTTCCGATTCGCTGAACATCAAGCGGGTCGGGTTGTCGGATTTGACCCTCAGCACCAGGTTGTGCACGTCCTGGACGAGGCTGTTCTGGACGCTGACCGGGATCGTCGCGCTATGTCCGGACAAGGTGGCGTCCGACTTGGGGACGACCTTGACCTTGTCGGTCAGTCCGAGCAGGTAGGACTGCACCTCGTCACGGTAGCGGTCGGCCTCCTCGGGGCGGCCGCGCCAGGAGGTGGACATCTCCCGGTTGGTGGTGTTGCCGAAGGGGATCTCGACGCGGTCCGGGGCCGTGAGGATGACCTTGAAGTGGTCCAGGGTGTTCTGGGTGGTGCGGATCTTCTCGAACGCCGACACCGGGAGCTCCTGCTTGCTCAGGGCTTCCGGGTACTGGCCCGCGCCGGGCACCTGGGTCGCGGCGCCGGGGTCGGGCTTGGCGGCGGCCGCCGCCTCCAGGTCGGAGGGCTGGGTCCAGCGCGCGGCCTGGAGACCCCGCAGGGCGAGGGCCATCGACTCGGCCTGGCTGGCGGAGGGCCGGCGCTGGGGCGCGACCACGTAGCTCCGCGGTTCGTCGCCGCCCTGGAGGTTGAGCGCCAGGCTGTGGGCGAGGAACCGCTGCACGGCGAGCGTGGAGTTCCCGGCGCCGGCCATGTCGCCCTCGAAGGCGGTGGACAGATCGGCATCGGCGACCACGGCGGTGGTGCCCGCGCCGATGGGACGGGCGGCGCTCGGGGTGTAGCCGAGGGCGCCGGTCTCCTGGAGGCTGTCGCTGCGGGTCAGGACGTTGTGGGCGCCGGCCGAGGTGGCGACGTTCACGATCGACGGGTCGATCGCGCCTTCCACGGGCCAGGAGAAGTCGGTGGAGGCGTTGACGTGCAGCACCGTCTCGACGGCCTGCTTCGCCTTGTCGGTGGCGGGCCGCAGCTGGCCCAGGGTGCCGGAGACGTCCTTGCCGTGGTGGGCGAGGGAGGCGATGTCGGGGTCGGCGTACGGGAGGGCGACGACCTTCTTGCCCTGTACGGCGTTCTCCAGGGCGCTCAGCCACTGCTCGGCGACGGCCTTGTTGCGGCCCTGGACGGGCTTTCCGTCCGGGTCGGGGCTGCGGACCCGGTAGCCCTTGGTCATGGCGTCGACGGTGGCGAGGAGGTCGGGGTCGATGACCCAGGTGACCGGCAGGTCCTTGCCGAGCGAGACCATCCGCTCCAGCCGCCCGCCCGGCCGCAGCTCGTCGGCGAGGGAGTCGTCCATGAAGACCGGGGTCTGGACCTCGTCCGAGCCCGTCTCGGCGGTGACGCGGGTCGTGGAGATCAGCGGCCACACATAGGTGAGGGAGGACCGCTTGGCTGCCGGGTCCGGCTGCCAGGGCAGCACGGTCCGCTGGATGCCGAGCACCTGCTCGGACGGGCGGCTGTCGGTCGTCCCGGAGACGGAGACGCCCAGCTGGTAGACGCCGTCGGCACCCAGGTCGAGCTTGTTGACCGGCACCTTGATCGTGAAGGGCTGGCTGACCTTCGAGGGAAGGGAGTCGATCTTCGCGGCGAAGGCCTGGTCGATCTCTCCCGGGTCCACCCCCGGCCGGAACCCCTTGCGGTCCGCCACCTCGTCGATGGCCGACCGGTCACCCACCATGGGGCCGACCCGCAGCCCGACGTGGGCCCCCTTGATCGTCTCGCGGCCGTTGTTGACCACGGTCCCCTGGATGGTCAGCGTGTCGCTCTTGACCGGAGCGCTCGGTGACACCTCGGTCAGCTGGACGTCGACGGAAGACTCGGCGGCCTCGGCCACGGGGGCGGGGGCGTAGACGAGGGCGGCCAGCACCGGTGTTCCGCTCAGCAGGACGACCGCCCGCCGCAGCCATCGGCGCCGGGCAGGGGGGGAGGCCGCCCCCTGGATTTCTGCCGCCTCGGCCACGCGCTCACCAGTCCCTCGAAGTGTCAGTGGTCGTCGGTTCTGCGTCCACGCATGGTAACGAGACGCGCTGTGCGCGAGTGCCGCGCCTTGCTCCACAAGATCCGTTCCGGGTCCGTTCCGGTTCCCGGGCCCGGGGCTCGGCCCGCGCGGTGCTCCGCCAGGAGAAACCGGGCGGCCCCGGCCGGGCGGGCCACGTACCCTTTTCTGTTGTGCCGAACGCCAATGAAGACAACCCCAGTGCCCTGAGTCAGGTGCAGCGCCGCGCGGTCAGTGAACTGCTGCGGGTCGCGCCCGTCGCCGACGAGCTCGGCCGCCGTTTCCAGGAGGCGGGCTTCCGCCTCGCCCTGGTCGGCGGGTCCGTCCGCGACGCGCTGCTCGGGCGTCTCGGCAACGACCTCGACTTCACCACCGACGCGCGTCCCCAGGACGTACTGAAGATCGTGCGGCCGTGGGCCGACTCGGTCTGGGACGTCGGCATCGCCTTCGGCACCGTCGGCGCTCAGAAGCAGGGCTTCCAGATCGAGGTGACGACGTACCGCTCCGAGGCGTACGACCGCACCTCCCGCAAGCCCGAGGTCTCCTACGGCAACTCGATCGAGGAGGACCTGGTCCGCCGCGACTTCACCGTCAACGCCATGGCCCTGGCCCTGCCGGAGCAGGTGTTCGTCGACCCGCACGGCGGCCTGGAGGACCTGGCCGCCGGGGTGCTGCGGACGCCCGGAACCCCGGAGGACTCCTTCTCCGACGACCCGCTGCGGATGCTGCGCGCGGCCCGGTTCGCCGCACAGCTGGACTTCGAGGTCGCCCCCGAGGTCGTGGCGGCGATGAAGGCGATGGCCGACCGGATCGAGATCGTCTCGGCGGAGCGGGTACAGGCCGAGCTGAACAAGCTGCTGCTCTCCGCCCACCCGCGGAAGGGCCTGGCGCTCCTGGTGGACACCGGTCTCGCCGACCGGGTCCTGCCGGAGCTGCCGGCGCTGCGGCTGGAGAGTGACGAGCACCACCGGCACAAGGACGTCTACGACCACTCGCTGATCGTCCTGGAGCAGGCGATCGCGCTGGAGGAGGACGGCCCGGACCTGGTGCTGCGGCTCGCGGCCCTGCTGCACGACATCGGCAAGCCCCGCACGCGCCGCTTCGAGAGTGACGGCCGGGTCTCCTTCCACCACCACGAGGTGGTGGGCGCGAAGATGACCAAGAAGCGCATGGCGGCGCTGAAGTACTCGAACGACATGATCAAGGACGTGTCCCGGCTGGTGGAGCTGCACCTGCGCTTCCACGGTTACGGGGACGGTGAGTGGACCGACTCGGCGGTGCGGCGCTACGTCCGCGACGCGGGCCCGCTCCTGGACCGGCTGCACAAGCTGACCCGCTCCGACTGCACGACCCGAAACAAGCGCAAGGCCAATGCACTGTCCCGCACCTATGACGGGCTGGAGGAGCGGATCGCGCAGCTCCAGGAACAGGAGGAGCTGGACGCGATCCGCCCCGACCTGAACGGCAACGAGATCCAGCAGATCCTGGAGATCGGCCCGGGGCCCGCGGTGGGCAAGGCCTATGCCTTCCTGCTGGACCTGAGGCTGGAGAACGGCCCGATGGGGCACGAGGCGGCGGTGGCGGCCCTCAAGCAGTGGTGGGCCGAGCAGGCTCCCCAGGCCTGACCGGCGTCCGGCGCGGCCCGTGGGCGGCACTGTTTCACGTGAAACCAGTGCCTATGTTTCACGTGAAACATCGACGCGGTCGCGCCGCCGGCGCAGGAACACCGCCGTGCCGGCGTAGATCAGGGCCGTGGCCAGGAGCAGGGCCACGGACCGGCCGTCGGCGGGGAGCATCAGCGAGGACACCGCGGCCGCTCCGACGAAGGCCACGTTGAACAGCACGTCGTAGACGGAGAAGACCCGGCCCCGGTAGTCGTCGTCCACCCGGGACTGCACCACGGTGTCGGTGCAGATCTTGGCCCCCTGCGTGGCGACGCCCAGGGCGAAGGCGGCGACGAGCATCGGCCCGGGGGCGAAGAAGAGGCCGAGGGCCGGTACGAGGAGAGCCGATCCGGCCGCGCAGGCGGTGATCCAGCCCAGCGGGCCGAGCCGGCCGACCAGCCAGGGGGTCACCACGGCGGCCGCGAAGAACCCGGCACCGGAGACCCCGACGGCGACCCCCAGCAAGGCCAGGCCGTCCGCCTCGTTGTCCGACCACGCGTAGCGGCAGAGCATCAGCAGCATCACGGTCAGGGCCCCGTAGGCGAAGCGCATCAGGGTCATGGCGGTGAGGGCCCGGGCCGCCTCCCGTCGGGCGGCCAGGTGCCGCAGGCCCTCGGCCATGCCCCGTACGGTGAGCGCGACCCCTTCGAGGACCGACGGGCGTGTCCGGCCGGGGGGGTGGTCGGGCCCCAGGAGGTCGACGGCCAGCCGTAGCGCCACCAGCCCCGCACACAGGTACAGCCCGGCGCCGACCAGGACGACGAGCGCGTTGGACCCGGAGGCCAGGATCCGGACGAGGAAGGCCAGGCCGCCTCCGGCGACGGCCGCGAGCGTTCCGGCGGTGGGCGAGAGGGCGTTCGCGGTGACCAGTTCGTCGGCTTCGACGACGTGCGGCAGGGCGGCCGCGAGCCCGGCGAGGACGAAGCGGTTGACGGCGGTCACGGACAGGGCGGAGGCGTAGAAGAGCCAGTCGGGGACGTGCGCGACGATCAGTACGGCGGTGACGCAGGCGAGGAGGGCCCGCAGGACGTTGCCGTAGAGGAAGACCTGGCGGCGGCGCCAGCGGTCGAGCAGTACTCCGGCGAAGGGGCCGATCGCGGAGTAGGGCAGCAGGAGAACCGCCATCGCCGAGGCGATGGCGGCGGGAGAGGTCTGCTTCTCCGGGGAGAAGACCACGAAGGTGGCCAGGGCGACCTGGTACGTCCCGTCGGCGGCCTGGCACAGCAGCCGTACGGCGAGCAGGTTGCGGAAGTCCCTCCGGCGCAGGAGTACGCGCAGATCACGTACGACAGGCATGTGGGCAAGGGTCACATACACCGAGGGTCTCCGGACACATAGTCCGGAGACCCTCGGTGGAAGAAGCGTCGAAGAGCAGGTGTCCCGGGGGACCCTGGACCCGACCGGCGCTGCGACTAGCGCTCGACCTCGCCCTTGATGAACTTCTCGACGTTGGCCAGGGCCTCGTCGTCGAAGTACTGGACCGGCGGGGACTTCATGAAGTAGCTGGAGGCCGACAGGATCGGGCCGCCGATGCCGCGGTCCTTGGCGATCTTCGCGGCGCGCAGGGCGTCGATGATGACACCGGCGGAGTTCGGGGAGTCCCACACCTCGAGCTTGTACTCGAGGTTCAGCGGGACGTCGCCGAAGGCGCGGCCCTCGAGGCGGACGTAGGCCCACTTGCGGTCGTCGAGCCACGCCACGTAGTCGGACGGGCCGATGTGGACGTTCTTCTCGCCGAGCTCACGGTCGGGGATCTGCGAGGTGACGGCCTGCGTCTTGGAGATCTTCTTCGACTCGAGGCGGTCGCGCTCGAGCATGTTCTTGAAGTCCATGTTGCCGCCGACGTTGAGCTGCATGGTGCGCTCGAGGCGGACGCCGCGGTCTTCGAAGAGCTTCGCCATCACGCGGTGCGTGATGGTCGCGCCGACCTGGGACTTGATGTCGTCGCCGACGATCGGGACACCGGCCTCGGTGAACTTGTCGGCCCACTCCTTGGTGCCGGCGATGAAGACCGGGAGGGCGTTGACGAACGCGACCTTGGCGTCGATGGCGCACTGGGCGTAGAACTTCGCCGCGTCCTCGGAACCGACGGGGAGGTAGCAGACCAGGACGTCGACCTGGCGGTCCTTGAGGACCTGGACCACGTCGACCGGGGCCTCGGAGGACTCCTCGATGGTCATGCGGTAGTACTTGCCGAGACCGTCGAGGGTGTGGCCGCGCTGGACCGTGACGCCCTTGTTCGGGACGTCGCAGATCTTGATGGTGTTGTTCTCGCTGGCGCCGATGGCGTCCGAGAGGTCCAGGCCGACCTTCTTGGCGTCGACGTCGAACGCGGCGACGAACTCGACGTCACGGACGTGGTAGTCGCCGAACTGGACGTGCATCAGACCCGGGACCTTGGTGGCCGGGTCGGCGTCCTTGTAGTACTCGACGCCCTGCACCAGCGAGGCGGCGCAGTTGCCCACGCCGACGATGGCTACGCGAACCGAACCCATTCCGGTTGCTCCCTGTCTGTTCTCGGAACGAGGCCTGCGAGATGCAGGTCTCACTTTGCTGTTTCGTCGGGCGGACCGGGGCGTCTCTTGTCCCGTCCCGCCCTCTCGCTCTCGATGAGCTCGTTCAGCCAGCGCACTTCACGCTCGACGGATTCCATTCCGTGCCGCTGCAGCTCGAGCGTGTAGTCGTCCAGGCGCTCGCGTGTGCGGGCGAGCGAGGCGCGCATCTTCTCCAGGCGCTCCTCCAGCCGGCTGCGACGGCCCTCCAGAACCCGCATCCGCACTTCTCGTTCGGTCTGGCCGAAGAAGGCGAAGCGGGCGGCGAAGGACTCGTCCTCCCAGGTGTCGGGGCCGGTGTGGGAGAGGAGCTCTTCGAAGTGCTCCTTACCTGCTGCCGTCAACCGGTAGACGATCTTGGCGCGGCGCCCTGCGAGTGAAGCGGCGAGAGCGTCCTCCGGGGCGTTCCCCGGTTCTTCGATCAACCAGCCGTTGGCGACCAGCGTCTTGAGGCAGGGATAGAGAGTCCCGTAGCTGAACGCCCTGAATACCCCCAGTGAGGTGTTGAGCCGCTTGCGCAGCTCGTACCCGTGCATGGGGGATTCGCGAAGCAGGCCGAGGACGGCGAACTCGAGGATGCCTGAGCGCCTGCTCATCCGCCTGCCCCTCTCTGCCTCTGAGTTTATGTCGAGCTGATGTATCGGCTCGATACATCCAGACCATAGATCGACACGCTTCCGGCGACAAGCCAAGACATGGTGACCGGCGTCACATCACCAATTCGTACGACGCAAGTTGCCTGATTTGGGGTGAACTTCGGCACTGATTGGGTTTTGGTCGTGCGTAGGCTGTGCTGCAGGACCACCGGGGGGAACCGGAATCACCTGCCGCTTCCAGGCCACTCGCCTGCCCGAGGAGTAGTCGTTCGATGAGCGAGCACCGCCGCAAACCGCCGCAGCCCCAGGGCGGCGGCCGCGCCGCGTCCCGCCGGGCTGCCCAGCAGCACCCTGGCCGGGGCGCCGGTCCCGGCCGGGGCGTCCCCTCCGCACCGCCCGGCGGACCCTAT
This sequence comes from Streptomyces sp. 3211.6, assembly GCF_003634815.1. Classification (NCBI taxonomy): domain Bacteria; kingdom Bacillati; phylum Actinomycetota; class Actinomycetes; order Kitasatosporales; family Streptomycetaceae; genus Streptomyces; species Streptomyces sp. 3211.6. Next base: position 4,081,155 of record NZ_RBXC01000001.1, read on the forward strand.
GCGGACCAGAGCGCCCACGGCGGTCGCGCGGACGCCCGCAGGGCCGCCCAGCGCCCCGCCGCCGGCCGAGGACGCCCAGGTGGGAAGGGGGGTGGCGGCTGCAAGCGGCTCATCGACTACCCCCGTGCCGGGAAGACCGGCTGGAAGCGGTTCGTGCCCTCCTGGAAGCTGGTCTGCGGCAGCATCCTGGGATTCTTCGCCTTCATCATCGCCGGGGCCGGCGTCGGTATCGCCATGGTCGGCACCCCGGACGTGAACAAGGCCGCCAAGGCGCAGAACAACGTCTTCCAGTGGGCCGACGGCTCCCAGATGGTGGCCACCGGCGGGTCCACGAACCGCCAGATCGTCCCGATCGACCAGATCCCGGTCTCCATGCGGAATGCCGTGATCGCCGCCGAGAACGAGTCGTTCGAAACGGACAAAGGCGTCGATCCCATGGGTATTGCCCGGGCCGTGGTGAACATGGCCTCGGGCGGTTCGACCCAGGGTGGCTCCACCATCACCCAGCAGTACGTCAAGAACATGTACCTCGACTCCGAGCAGACGCTCAAGCGCAAGGTCACAGAGCTCTTCATCGCGATCAAGCTGGGTACCACCGAGAGCAAGGACGTCGTCCTCGCCGGCTACCTGAACACCGCCTACTTCGGCCGCGACGCCTACGGCATCCAGGCCGCCGCCCGCGCCTACTTCGGCAAGGACGCCAAGGACCTCAACCCGTCCGAGAGCGCCTTCCTCGCCTCCCTGCTCAAGGGCCCCAACCTCTACAACCCGGACGGCGGCATCGGCTCGGCGGCCACCCCCGAAGCCAACGAGAAGCGCGCCCGGGCGCGCTGGGCCTGGGTGCTCGACCGTGAGGTCGCCGTCCACCGCATGGAGCAGTCCGAGCGGGACAAGTACAAGGAGTTCCCCGCCCGGGTCGACCTCGCCCAGGCGAGCGGCATGTCGGGCCAGACCGGCTACCTGGTCGAGGTGGCCAAGTCGTACGTCATGAAGACGGCCGACATCAGCGCCGAGAAGATGGCCCTCGGCGGCTACACCATCCGCACCACCTTCCAGAAGCCCAAGGTGGACGCCCTGTCCAAGGCGGTCGAGGACACCCGCAACGACTTCCTCGACGAGAAGAAGCGGCCCGAGTACGACACCTTCGTCCAGTTCGGCGCCGCCTCCGTCGACGTGAAGACCGGGGCGATCGTCGCTCTGTACGGCGGGCCCGGCTGGGACCACAAGTACTTCGCCAACAACGCCAACACCTCCGGCGTCCCCGTCGGCTCGACCTGGAAGCCGTACGTGCTGGCCGCGGCCATGGAGTACGGCACGCAGAACTCCAAGGGCGCGGGCATCTCGCCCAACAGCAAGTACAACGCCAACGACCTCACGGTGATCAACGACCGCTCGGGCAAGCCGCTGCTCGGCCCCGACGGCCAGCCGTTCAAGCAGAAGAACGAGAGCGAGTACCCGTACGGCTACGTCACCCTGAACGAGGCGATGGAGAAGTCCATCAACGTCCCGTTCGCCCAGCTGGTCTTCGACGTCGGCCACAGCAAGGTCCGCCAGGTCGCCAAGGCCACCGGCATCCTCGAGGAGTCGATGGACGAGAACAACAACGCCTCGTTCGCCCTCGGCACCTCGACCCCCAGCGCCATCCGCATGGCCGACTCCTACGCCACCTTCGCCGCGTCCGGGACTCATCACGAGCCCTTCTCGGTCCTGGAGGTCACCAAGGACGGCAGCAAGCTGCCCGGCTTCCAGGCCTCCAAGGAGTCGCGGGCCATGGACAACTCCGTCGCGGACAACGTCACCAAGGTCCTGCGCAACGTCGTGGAGAACGGCACCGGCACCAAGGCCAAGAAGCTGGGCCGGCCCGCCGCCGGCAAGACCGGTACCACCGACCAGAACAAGTCGGCCTGGTTCGTCGGCTACACCCCGGAGCTCTCCACCTCGGTCATGCTCTTCCGCAACGACCCGAACTCCAAGGACAAGAAGCTCATGTCCATGAACCACGTGGGCGGTGTCGACTCCATCCACGGTGGTGACATCCCCGCGGTGATCTGGACCGAGTACATGCGCGAGGCCCTCAAGGGCACCCCGGTGAAGGACTTCCCGGAGGCCGAGGACATCGGCGTCGTCGCCGACGCCGCCGGGGCCCCCTCGCCCAGCCCCTCGGTGTCGGTGTCCCCCTCCGTCTCCCCGTCCACGTCCGTGTCGCCCTCGCCGTCCACGTCGGTGTCCCCCTCCCCGTCCGAGGGGGGCAAGCCGTGCAAGCCCAAGCCGTGGAACCTGAACTGCGACCCGCAGACCGCGGCCGGTACGAGTTCCGGAGCGGGCGGCAACACGACCGGCGGGAACACCGACCCGGCCACCACACCCCCCGCGGGCCGTCCGGGACGCCAGGGCGGCACGAGCAACTGGGGCAGCATCATGGGCGCCCAGGGCTGACCCGCCCCACCCGCACCACCGGAGGGCCGTCGCACACCGTGCGGCGGCCCTCCCCCGTGCCCGGGCCGGTACGGCAGGATGAGCCCATGACCCAGGTGCACGAGGACCCGCCGCCCGTACTGCCCACGCAGCAGGACGAGGTCGCCGCCGCCGGCAGCGAGCTCATCGGCGGACCGGTCGGCCGCCACATCCGGCCGGGAGCCCACTGGCTGTCCCCCGTCCGCGTCGTGGTCCTCGTGGCCCTCGGCATGTTCGCGCTCGGCATGGTGCAGAAGCTGCCCTGCTACGACTGGGCCTGGTTCCAGGGAGCGGGCTCGCAGTACACCCACGCCTGCTACTCCGACATCCCGCACCTGTACTCCGCCCGTGGCTTCGCCGACGGGCTCGTGCCCTACCGCGACAAGTTCCCGGACCTGGCCGTCGACCCGAAGTACGGGGGCATGCAGTACCTGGAGTACCCGGTGCTCACCGGCGCCTTCATGGAGGCGGCCTCCTGGCTGACCCCCTCGTCCGGGACGATCCAGCACCGCGAGCAGACGTACTGGATGGTCAACGCGGGCATGCTGATGGCCTGCGCGGCCGTCATCGCCGTCTGCGTCACCCGGACCCACCGCCACCGTCCCTGGGACGCCCTGCTCCTCGCTCTGGCCCCCGCCTTCGCGCTCAACGCGACCATCAACTGGGACCTGCCGGCCGTCGCCCTCACCGCCGCCGCCATGCTGATGTGGTCGCGGGGTCGCCCGCTGCTCAGCGGGGTGCTCATCGGCCTGGCGACCGCGGCCAAGCTCTACCCCGTGCTGCTGCTCGGCGCGCTGTTCGTCCTGTGCTGGCGGGCCGGGAAGTGGCGGGCGTTCGGCGCGGCCCTCGGCGGGGCGGTCGTCTCGTGGCTCGTGGTCAACCTGCCGGTCATGTTCTACGCCTGGGACGGCTGGAAGCGGTTCTACGTGTTCAGCCAGGACCGTCCGATCGACTTCGGCTCGCTCTGGCTGCTGATCTCCCAGCGCAGCGGCAACCCCCTGGAGGGGGCCAACACCTACGCGACCGGGCTGACCCTGCTGCTGTGCCTGGGCATCGGCCTGCTCACGCTGACGGCCCCCCGGCGGCCCCGCTTCGCCCAGCTGGCCTTCCTGGTCGTCGCCGCGTTCATCCTGGCCAACAAGGTCTACTCGCCGCAGTACGTGCTGTGGCTCGTCCCGCTCGCCGCGCTGGCCCGCCCGCGCTGGCGCGACTTCCTGATCTGGCAGGCGGGCGAGGTCGCCTACTTCCTGGGGATCTGGCTCTACCTGGCCTACACGACCAGCGGGGACAAGCACCAGGGACTGCCCCTGGAGGGCTACCAGCTGGCCATCGTCGTCCACCTGCTGGCCACGCTCTACCTGTGCGCGGTCGTCGTGCGGGACATCCTGCTGCCCGAGCGGGACGTCGTACGGCGCGACGGCTCCGACGACCCGTCCGGAGGCGTCCTGGACGGCGCCGAGGACGTGTTCGTACTCGGGGAAAAGGCGAAGGCGCCGCGGTACGCGGCGCCTTCGGAGGGACAGCGGGTCGCCTGGGGCGTGGACCCCAGGGACTGACCTGGCGGCCGGGCCGGCCGGGCCCGCCCGGCGGGTGCGGGTCAGGCGTCCAGCACCCGGTCGAACTGCGTCGTGGTGTGCCGCAGGTGGGCCACCAGCTCGTCGCCCACCTTCGGCTCGGTCGCGTCCGAGGGCACGAACAGGATCGACACCTGCATGTGCGGGGGCTCGGCGAACCAGCGCTGCTTGCCCGCCCAGACGAACGGCGAGAGGTTGCGGTTGACGGTGGCCAGGCCCGCCCGGGCGACGCCCTTGGCGCGCGGCATGACCCCGTGCAGGGCCTTGGGGGCCTCCAGGCCCACCCCGTGCGAGGTGCCGCCGGCCACCACGACCAGCCAGCCGTCGGAGGCGGCCTTCTGCTGGCGGTAGCCGAACCGGTCCCCCTTGGCCACGCGCGTGACGTCCAGGACCGCGCCGCGGTACTGGGTGGCGTCGTGGTCGCCCAGCCACAGCCGGGTACCGATACGGGCCCGGAAGCGGGTCTGCGGGAACTGCTGCTGGAGCCGGGCCAGCTCCTCGGCGCGCAGGTGGCTGACGAACATGGTGTGCAGCGGCAGCCGCGCCGCGCGCAGCCGGTCCATCCAGCCGATGACCTCCTCGACGGCGTCCGAGCCGTCGGGGCGGTCCAGCGGCAGGTGCAGGGCGAAGCCCTCCAGCCGTACGTCCTCGATCGCGGAGTGGAGCAGGCCCAGGTCCTGCTCGGAGATGCCGTGGCGGCGCATCGAGCTCATGCACTCGATGACCACGCGGGCACCGACCAGGCCGCGGACCCCGTCCACGGAGGACACCGAACGGATCACCCGGTCCGGCAGCGGCACCGGCTCCTCACCCCGCCGGAACGGGGTGAGGACGAGCAGGTCGCCGCCGAACCAGTCCTTGATGCTCGCGGCCTCGTACGTCGTGCCGATGGCCAGGATGTCGGCGCCCATCCGGGTCGCCTCCTCGCACAGCCGCTCGTGGCCGAAGCCGTAGCCGTTGCCCTTGCAGACGGGGATCAGACCGGGGAACTGGTCGATGATCGTCTTCTGGTGCGCACGCCAGCGCGCGGTGTCGACGTAGAGCGTGAGCGCCATGCCCGTCCGGAGCCTCTCTCGGATAGCTGCGTGGTGCAGCGGTGCGGTGTGTGTGGAAGGGGCGGGGTGGGGGTCAGCGGCGCGACATGTAGATGTCGAGCGCCTTGTGCAGCACCTTGTTGAGGGGGAAGTCCCACTCGCCGACGTACTCGACGGCCTCGCCGCCGGTGCCGACCTTGAACTGGATCAGGCCGAACAGGTGGTCGTTCTCGTCCAGGGTGTCACTGATGCCGCGCAGGTCGTAGACGCTGGCGCCCAGCGCGTACGAGTCGCGCAGCATGCGCCACTGCATGGCGTTCGAGGGCCGGACCTCCCGCTTGTGGTTGGCGGAGGCGCCGTAGGAGTACCAGACGTGCTGGCCGACCGTCAGCATCGTGGCGGCCGCGAGCGGTTCGCCCTCGTGCTTGGCGATGTACAGCCGCATGCGGTTGGGGTCCTCGGAGTTGAGGGCCGTCCACTGGCGCTGGAAGTAGCTGAGCGGGCGCGGGCGGAACTTGTCGCGCTCGGCCGTGATCTCGTAGAGGTACTGCCAGGTCGGCAGGTCCTCGTAGCCGCCCTGGACGACCTCGACGCCGGCCTTCTCGGCCTTCTTGATGTTGCGGCGCCACAGCTGGTTGAAGCCCTTGAGGACGTCGTCCAGCGAACGGTTCGCCAGCGGCACCTGGAAGACGTAGCGGGGCTGGACGTCGCCGAAGCCGGCGCCGCCGTCCTCGCCCTGCTGCCAGCCCATGCGGCGCAGCTTGTCCGACACCTCGAAGGCGCGGGGCTCGATGTACGAAGCCTCCACGTCGCGCAGGCGCTTGACCTCGGGGTCCTGGATACCGGCCTTGATGGCGGCGGAGTTCCAGCGGCGGATGACGACGGGCGGACCCATCTTCACGGTGAACGCGCCCTGCTGCTTGAGGTGCGCCAGCATCGGCTGGAGCCACTCCTCCAGGTTGGGGGCGTACCAGTTGATGACCGGGCCCTCGGGGAGATACGCCAGGTAGCGCTTCACCTTGGGCAGCTGGCGGTACAGGACGAGCGCGGCACCGACGAGCTGACCGGACTTGTCGAACCATCCGAGGTTCTCCGAGCGCCACTCGTTCTTGACGTCGGCCCATGCCGGGACCTGGCAGTGGCTAGCCGAGGGCAGGCTCTGGAGGTACGCCAGATGCTGCTCTCGGCTGATGGTGCTCAGGGACAGGCTCATGCGGGGTGTCTCCTCGGGCGGCTTCGCTGCTATGGCGCGAAGCCTACTGCGACGGGGGCGCCACCCATCTGGGGGACGGGCCGTAGCCCGGGCCGGTGTCCGGCCGGCGCCCCGCCGAGGAGGTCCCCCGGTCAGCCCACCCAGCCCCCGAAGAGGCCGCCGTGCGCCATGCCCAGGAAGAAGCCGATGCCAGACGCACCAAGGCCGATGATCAGTGCGAAGCGCTCGCGTGTCGTCGCCGAGATGAACTGTCCGTACGCGCCGGTCACGATCCCGATCAGCCCCGTCCAGGAGCTGAGCAGGTGCAGGTTGTGGAAGAACGCAGTGACGAACGCCACGGCGCCGAGGATCAGGGTGACCGCCACCAGGGCGTCCTGGAGCGGGTGGGGCTTGCCGTCGGTCGCGAGCAGGGAGATGGGCGGACGATCCATTGCCTGTGCCATCGAAAGGCACCTCCTGGCTGAAGCAGAGCGGTGCTGCGGCGTCGCCGACGGCCGGGGCCGGGGGCATAGCACCGAGCACACCCGATGCATACAGATTGTGGCCCCCTCCTGCCGGATTTCAACCGGAAGGATTCGAGCAGGTAGTCTGTACGGTCTGCGCGGTGTCTGCTCTCAGTCACCGTGCGGCACGCATCACGACCCTCCTGCCACGGATCGACCGTGGCCGCTGAGTCCAAAGGAGGTGGGTTCCACATGCGTCACTACGAAGTGATGGTCATCCTCGACCCCGATCTCGAGGAGCGCGCTGTCTCCCCGCTGATCGAGAACTTCCTTTCCGTCGTCCGTGAGGGCAACGGAAAGGTCGAGAAGGTCGACACCTGGGGCCGTCGTCGTCTCGCTTACGAGATCAAGAAGAAGCCCGAGGGCATCTACTCGGTCATCGACCTGCAGGCCGAGCCTGCGGTCGTCAAGGAGCTCGACCGCCAGATGAACCTGAACGAGTCGGTTCTCCGGACCAAGGTCCTTCGCCCCGAGACCCACTGAACTCAGGTTCAGCGGTAATCGGGATCGAGTAGCACAGCAGCCCAGCAGCAATCCCCGCCGAGAGGTTCATCCATGGCAGGCGAGACCGTCATCACGGTCGTCGGCAATCTCGTCGACGACCCCGAGCTGCGCTTCACCCCCTCGGGTGCGGCGGTCGCGAAGTTCCGTGTCGCGTCCACCCCCCGCACCTTCGACCGTCAGACCAACGAGTGGAAGGACGGCGAGAGCCTGTTCCTGACCTGCTCGGTGTGGCGGCAGGCGGCCGAGAACGTCGCCGAGTCCCTCCAGCGGGGCATGCGCGTCATCGTGCAGGGCCGGCTGAGGCAGCGGTCGTACGAGGACCGTGAGGGTGTCAAGCGCACGGTCTACGAGCTGGACGTCGAGGAAGTCGGCCCCAGCCTGAAGAACGCCACGGCCAAGGTCGCCAAGACCACGGGCCGCGGTGGCCAGGGTGGATACGGCGGCGGCGGTCAGCAGCAGGGCGGCGGCAGCTGGGGAGCCCCCAGCGGCGGTCCCCAGGGCGGCGGAGCTCCCTCCGACGACCCGTGGGCGTCCAGCGCGCCGGCCGGCGGCCAGCAGCAGCAGGGCGGGGGCAGCTGGGGCGGAAGCTCCGGCGGCTCCGGCGGTGGCTACTCGGACGAGCCTCCCTTCTAGGGCAGCTCGTAACCCCACTTCTTGATCACACAGGAGAGACACAATGGCGAAGCCGCCTGTGCGCAAGCCTAAGAAGAAGGTCTGCGCGTTCTGCAAGGACAAGACCGCGTACGTGGACTACAAGGACACGAACATGCTGCGGAAGTTCATTTCCGACCGCGGCAAGATCCGTGCCCGCCGCGTTACCGGCAACTGCACGCAGCACCAGCGTGACGTCGCCACGGCCGTGAAGAACAGCCGTGAGATGGCGCTGCTGCCCTACACGTCCACCGCGCGCTAAGGAAAGGGTGACCGACTAATGAAGATCATCCTGACCCACGAGGTTTCTGGCCTCGGTGCCGCCGGCGATGTCGTCGACGTCAAGGACGGTTACGCTCGCAACTACCTGGTCCCGCGTGGTTTCGCGATCCGCTGGACCAAGGGTGGCGAGAAGGACGTGGCGCAGATCCGCCGCGCCCGCAAGATCCACGAGATCGCGACCATCGAGCAGGCCAACGAGGTCAAGGCCCAGCTCGAGGGCGTGAAGGTCCGTCTGGCCACCCGCGCGGGTGACGCCGGTCGTCTCTTCGGTTCCGTCACCCCGGCCGACATCGCCACGGCGATCGAGGCTTCCGGTGGCCCGAAGGTCGACAAGCGCCGCGTGGAGCTGGGCTCCCCGATCAAGACCCTCGGTTCGTACCAGGTCTCCGTGCGTCTGCACGCCGAGGTCGCCGCGAACGTGGGCATCGAGGTCGTCGCCGCCTAAGGGCAGCGCATGAAGGGCCGCACCCCTCCGGGGGTGCGGCCCTTCGTCGTTTCCGGGCGGTGCCGGGAAGGCGTTGTTTCACGTGAAACGTCCGGGGGCCCGTCGTGTTTCACGTGAAACACGGAGCCGGGGCCTGGTGCCCCGGCTAACGGGTGGCGCCGGCCACCAGCCACCGGCCCGACCGGGCGCGCAGCTGGAGGGTCGCCATCCGGACCAGCATCATCAGTGCCATGGCCCACCAGAGCGTCGTCAGACCACCGCCGACGACGGGGACGAGCAGGGCGGCCGGGGCGAACACCGCGAGGGTGAGCAGCATGGCCCGGGCGAGGTAGGGGCCGTCCCCAGCGCCCATCAGCACCCCGTCGAGGACGAAGACGACCCCACACACCGGCTGGGCCAGGGCCACGACCAGCAGTGCGGGGAGCAGGGTGTCCTCGACCACGGGGTCTGCGGTGAACAGCGGGATGAAGACCGGGCGGGCCAGGACGACCAGCAGTCCGAGCACCACGCCCGAGCCGACGCCCCAGCGCACCATGCGGCGGCAGACGGCCTGGGCGCCCAGGGTGTCTCCGGCGCCGAGGTAGCGGCCGATGATGGCCTGCCCGGCGATGGCGATGGCGTCCAGGGCGAAGGCGAGCAGGTTCCAGAGGGACAGTGCGATCTGGTGGGCGGCGATGTCGGTGTCCCCCAGCCGGGCGGCCACCGCGGTCGCGATCATCAGGATGGCGCGCAGCGAGAGGGTGCGGACCAGCAGGGGTGCGCCCGCCTGGGCGCAGGCGCGTATGCCGGCCGTGTCGGGCCGCAGTGAGGCGCCGTGCCGGCGGGCGCCCCGGACCACCACCCAGAGGTAGGCGCCTGCCATGGCGCACTGGGCGACGACCGTGCCCCAGGCCGAACCCGCGATGCCCAGCCCGGCCCCGTAGACCAGGGCCACGTTCAGGGCGCCGTTGAGGGCGAAGCCTCCGATGGCCACGTAGAGCGGGGTGCGGGTGTCCTGGAGGCCGCGGATGACCCCGGTGGCCGCCAGCACCACGAGCATGGCCGGGATGCCGAGCGCGGAGATGCGCAGATAGGTGACCGCGTACGGGGCGATGGTGTCCGAGGCGCCGAAGAGGGAGATCAGCGAGGGCGCGGTGGGCAGGACGACGGCGACGACCGCCGCCCCGAGCAGGAGGGCGAGCCAGATGCCGTCCATGCCCTGCCGGATGGCGGCCTGGAGGTCGCCCGAGCCCACCCGGCGGGCGACGGCAGCGGTGGTGGCGTAGGCGAGGAAGACGAACACGCTCACGGCGGTGGTGAGCAGGGCGGCGGCGACGCCGAGGCCGGCCAGCTGCGGGGTGCCGAGGTGACCCACGATGGCGCTGTCGGCCATCAGGAAGAGGGGCTCGGCGACGAGGGCGCCGAAGGCGGGGAGGGCGAGGGCGAGTATCTCCCGGTCGTGCCGTCTCGGGGTGGCCTTCTCGGCTATCGGGGCCTGTGTCATGGGCTCAATCTAATCTTCCACAGGTAATAGATGCAAGGGCCAGGAGATCCTTACCTATGCGCTGACTTGGGTGTTCTTGGCGCGCGGCTGCGGACGATCTTGAGACAGTGGCCAAGAATTTTCCGCGCAGCTGCCAGTGGAGGAGGAAAACGCAGGTCAGTGCCGGTGTGGATATGGGTCAGGTGATTTTGTCCACAGCGTCGTCCCCCGGTCTGTGCACAGCTTCGGGCGACTTACCCACAGCATTGGGTCCGTCGTCCACATGTCATCCACACAGCCTGTGGATAACAAGATTGGCTGACGTCGTCCGCGGCCCTACCGTTGTGCGTTGCCCGCCGCGCCGAGCGCCGATCCGGGTGTCCCAAATGTCAGAGCCGTGTCGTAGAAAGAGTGACACGGCAAGGTCCGCGTTGCGGACGGGAGGAGGCGGCCCGGTGAGTATGCCCGAGCCCATGGACGACCCCTGGGCCGACAGCGGCCCCAGTGACCGTCTGCCCGCCCGTCCGCGCCGGGGCGCGGAGGGCCGCGGCCGCGGTGGGGACGAGGAGCGTGACCGGGGCCGTGAGGGCGGCTCCTGGGACGGCGGGGGCGGCGGCTTCGAGCGCGTCCCGCCGCAGGACCTCGACGCCGAGCAGTCGGTGCTGGGCGGCATGCTGCTGTCCAAGGACGCGATCGCCGACGTGGTCGAGGTCCTCAAGGGCCACGACTTCTACCGCCCGTCGCACGAGACGATCTACCAGGCCATCCTCGACCTGTACGCCAAGGGCGAGCCCGCCGACCCCATCACCGTCGGCGCGGAGCTGACCCGGCGCGGCGAGATCGGCAAGGTCGGCGGGGCCTCGTACCTGCACACCCTGGTGCAGTCCGTACCCACCGCGGCGAACGCCGAGTACTACGCGGAGATCGTCCACGAGCGGGCCGTCCTGCGCCGCCTCGTCGCGGCCGGTACGAAGATCACACAGATGGGGTACGCGGCTGACGGCGATGTGGACGAGATCGTCAACAGCGCCCAGGCCGAGATCTACGCCGTCACCGAGCAGCGGACCTCCGAGGACTACCTGCCCCTCGGCGACATCATGGAGGGCGCCCTCGACGAGATCGAGGCCATCGGGTCGCGCTCCGGCCAGATGTCGGGCGTGCCGACCGGGTTCACCGACCTGGACTCCCTCACCAACGGCCTGCACCCGGGCCAGATGATCGTCATCGCCGCCCGTCCCGCCATGGGCAAGTCGACGCTCGCGCTGGACTTCGCCCGCGCCTGCTCCATCAAGAGCAACCTGCCGAGCGTCATCTTCTCCCTCGAAATGGGCCGCAACGAGATCGCGATGCGCCTGCTCTCGGCGGAGGCCCGGGTGGCGCTGCACCACATGCGTTCCGGCACCATGACCGACGACGACTGGACCCGGCTCGCCCGCCGGATGCCCGACGTCTCTGCGGCCCCGCTCTACATCGACGACTCCCCGAACCTGTCGATGATGGAGATCCGGGCCAAGTGCCGTCGGCTCAAGCAGCGCAACGACCTCTCGCTCGTGGTCATCGACTACCTCCAGCTCATGCAGTCGGGCGGCTCCCGCCGCCCCGAAAGCCGCCAGCAGGAGGTCTCGGACATGTCCCGAAACCTCAAGCTGCTGGCCAAGGAGCTCGAGGTACCGGTGATCGCGCTCTCCCAGCTGAACCGTGGTCCCGAGCAGCGCACCGACAAGAAGCCGATGGTCTCCGACCTGCGTGAGTCCGGCTCCATCGAGCAGGACGCCGACATGGTGATCCTGCTGCACCGCGAGGACGCCTACGAGAAGGAGTCCCCCCGCGCGGGCGAGGCGGACCTCATCGTCGCCAAGCACCGAAACGGCCCCACGGCCACCATCACCGTGGCTTTCCAGGGCCATTATTCGCGGTTCGTGGACATGGCCAACACGTAGCATCCGATCATGGACGCGTTCTCTGAAGACCTGGAACTCCTGCCCTCCACCCGGCGGGCGCTGAACCACCGGCTCGCCGTCGCGCAGAGCGAGGGCCGGGCCCCGTCCGTGGTGGCCGCGGTCGTACGGGGCGGGGACGTGGTCTGGGAGGGATCGCGGACCTCGGTCGAGGGGCACGGACCCGACGGGGACGTCCAGTACCGGGTCGGGTCGATCACGAAGACCTTCACGGCCGTCCTGGTGCTGCGGCTGCGGGACGAGGGCCTGCTGGCGCTCTCGGACCCGCTGGGCAAGCACCTGCCCGGGACGGGCGCCGACGAGGTGACCATCGCCCAGCTGCTGGCCCACACCGGCGGGCTGGCGGCGGAGACGCCCGGCGAATGGTGGGAGCGCACCCCGGGCGCACAGCGGCCCGCGCTCGCCGACGTGCTCGGCGAGGATCCGTTCAAGCACACGCCGGGGACCAGGCACCACTACTCCAACCCGGGTTACACCCTGCTGGGTTCGCTCGTCGAAGCGCTGCGCGGAAAGCCCTGGGAGGACGTACTGCGGGCCGAGGTGCTGGAGCCGCTGGGGCTGCACCGTACGAGTGCGCAGCCGCAGGCCCCGCACGCGGGCGGCTGGGCGGTGCACCCCTGGGCGGACGTGATGCTGCCCGAGCCGGTGGAGGACCTGGGGCTGATGGCTGCGGCCGGCCAGCTGTGGTCCACGACCCGCGACCTGGCGCGGTTCGCGCTCCTGCTGGCACACGGCGACGAGCGGGTGCTGAGCGCGCAGAGCGTACGGGAGATGCGCACCTCGGTGGCGCCCCCGGAGCCCGGCTTCGCCGACCTCGGCTACGGGCTGGGACTCCAGCTGACGGAGCAGCGCGGGCGCCGGCTGGTCGGGCACAGCGGTTCGCTCCCCGGGTTCGTCGCCGGACTCTGGCTGAGCGAGGCGGACGACATGGCGGCCGTGGTGCTGTCGAACTGCACCTCGGGGCTGCCGGCCTCGACGGTGGCCACCGACCTGCTGGCGATCGTGGCGGACGCGGAACCCAGGTTTCCCACGCCCTGGCGGCCCTTCACGGAGGCCGACCGGGTCCCGCTGGACCTTTGCGGCGTCTGGTACTGGGGCACCGCGCCCCACGGGCTGAGGCTGAAGTCGGACGGGTCGCTGGAACTGGGCCCGGTGGGCGTACCGGGCCGGTCGGCGCGGTTCCGCGCCGAGTCCGACGGCACGTGGACGGGACTGACCGGCTACTACGCGGGCGAGACCCTGCGGGCGGTACGACGGGAGGACGGCGCCGTGAGCCACCTCGACCTGGGCTCCTTCGTCTTCACGCGCGAGCCCTACGACCCTCAGGCGCCGGTGCCCGGTGGGGTGGACCCGCAGGGCTGGCGCGGCATCGGCTGACGTCCCCGCCGCGAGGACGGCCCGCCGTCGCACCGGCGGGCCGGGACCGACGCTGCCGGCCGGCAGCGGCCCGGCCCCTGCCTGCCGGTTCAGAGCTGGAGCTTGAACCCCACGTGGGAGGGGGTGAAGCCGAGCCGCTCGTAGAAGCGGTGGGCATCGGTGCGGGTCACGTCCGAGGTGAGCTGCACCAGTTGGCAGTTCTCCTCGCGGGAGCGGTCGACGGCCCACTCGATGAACCGGGTGCCCAGTCCGCTGCCGCGCTCGTCGGCGTGGACGCGGACGCCTTCGATGATCGAGCGGGTGGAGCCCCTGCGGGACAGGCCCGGCACGATCGTCAGCTGGAGGGTGCCCACGACGCGCTCGCCGCGCACGGCGACCACGACGTGCTGATGCGGATCGTCGGCCAGCCGCTTGAGCGCCGTGGCGTACGGGGCCAGGTCCTGCGGGGACTCCCGGGTGGCGCCCAGCGGATCGTCGGCGAGCAGGGCCACGATGGCGGGCAGATCGGCCTCCGTGGCGGGACGGATGGTCAGCCCGGAAGGTTCGGTCATGGTCGGATGTCCTCTGCTCAGCCGGCGGCGACGGTGAGGGGAGCCCAGCGCCGGGTCCAGTCACCGGGCAGGCCGGGGATGTCCCTGGTCATGACCGCGTTGAAGGCGAGGGATTCCAGACCGCGTTCCTTGAGCCAGGCCACCAGCTCCTCGTGACGCACGTCGACATCGGTGCGCAAGGGGCGGTCGGTGCTCGCGGCCAGGGCCGTCACCAGCGCCTGCGCGGTGGCGGTGTCCCGGGCGATCAGGGGGCCGATGACATGGGTCTCCATGTTGGGCCAGATGGCGGCGTAGCCGATGAGCGCGCCGGATCCGTCCTCGGCGACGAGCAGCCGGTCCGTGAAGGCGGGCAGGCGCGTGATCATGTGGGTCCGGTCGGTGCCGAACACCTCCGTGTCCAGCCGGATGATCCGGGTGATGTCCTCGGCGGTGGCCGGACGCACGGGGACGGTGCCGGAACCGGTCCGCTCGGGATCCGGGAGGAAGGCACCGCGGAGCATCTCCGCCCGGCCGGTGGTGTCGAAGCCGAGCTCCTCGTAGAGCGGGCGGCCGTAGGGGGTGGCGTGCAGGGTGAGCGGTACGCCCGCGAGGACGTCGTCGCAGACGTACTGCATGAGGCGGCGACCCAGGCCCTGGCGGGCGAACCTGTCGGCGACGAGGACCATCCCGATGGCGGCGAGGTCCGGTTTGGCCCGGGTGTCCCCGTACGTGGTCACGACGCAGGCCGCGGCCAGGCCCCGTCCGTCGGGCGCATCGACGCCGTACCCGGTGCCGGCGGTGAGGAGCAGCCCCCACTTGTGGTCCTCGCGGGGCCAGCCGCGGTCCTGGGACAGGTCGGCGCAGTGGCGGAGGTCGTCCGGGGTCAGTGCGCGGATCGGCAGATCGGTGAGCAGTGGTGGTGTCACCGGCCCAGAGTGGATCATCCGCTCGTGGGGCGTCCAGGGGATTCCGGGATCCGGCCGGTCGGTGTTTCACGTGAAACATGACGCCGCTAGCCTCGGCGGCTATGACACTGCTACATCTGTTCGATCTCGACGGGACCCTCATGTACGGCTCCGCCGCACCGGTGGAGATCTCCCGTCAGCTCGGTCTGGAGAACGAGATCGCGGAGCTTGAGCGGGCTTTCGGCGCCCGCGAGATCGGCCCGCAGGACTTCGCGCGGGCGGCACGCGAGCTGTGGTCCGATCTGACGCCCCTGCACGTCCGGGCGGCCTTCGACGGGGCTCCGTGGCTGGCCGGTATCAGGGACGTCTGGCGGGAGATCCGGGAACGCGGGGACTACTGCGCCGTGGTCTCCCTGTCCCCGTCGTTCTTCGTCGAGCTGCTGCTGGAGTGGGGCGCGCACGCCACGCACGGCTCGGTCTTCCCCGAGGTGCCCTTCACGCGGCCCGTCGACGTGACGGGGGCCATGACGCCCGAGGGCAAGCTGACGGTCGCGGACCGGCTGTGCGAGCGGTTCGGGGTGACCCGCGCGGACTGCGTGGCGTACGGGGACTCCATGACGGACGCGGTGCTCTTCGCGGCCCTCCCGCGGTCGGTGGCGGTGAACGCGCGGCCGCACCTCGCGGAGCGGGCCACCCATGTCTACGAGGGCCGTGACCTGAGGGAGGCGTACCAGCTCGTGGGGCAGACGCGCCCGGGAGTCGCAGCATCTTAAGGGGATCGTGGGTTCGAAACGCGGTTTTTCCCCATTCCCCCGCAGTGCCCTCGGTCGGCTGGCACGCTATGAAACCCGGAACCACGGATTCGAGGCCGTGGCGTGTGAGACCCGACCGAGATGCTCGAAGCGAGGCACCGCATGGACCTTCCGCCCACCAGATCGGCGAGACCGACGGGCCGGATACCTTCCGGGGGCGGTGCGACCGAGCCCTCCCCGGACGCCGTCCTCATCCGCCGGACCCTTGCCGAGGTCGCTCCCGTCGCCGACAAGGTCACCTCGTACTTCTACGCCCTGGTCTTCACGGGGCATCCCGAGCTGCGGCAGATGTTCCCCGCGGCCATGGACGTCCAGCGGGACCGCCTGCTGAAGGCGCTGCTGACCGCCGCGGAGCACATCGACGACCCGGCGGTGCTCACCCCGTACCTGCGACGGCTCGGCACCGGGCACCGTAAGTACGGCACCTTGGCCGGCCACTATCCGGCCGTCGGGGAGGCGCTGATCGGGGCGCTGGCCCGGTACGCGGAGCTCACTTGGGGCCCGGAGACGGAAGCCGCGTGGGTGCGCGCGTACACCGCCATCTCCCAGACCATGATCGACGCGGCGGCGGAGGACGAGACGCGGGCGCCGGCCTGGTGGCACGCCGAGGTGGTCTCCCACGACCTGCGCACCTCGGACATCGCCGTTCTGACGGTCCGCCCCGACCAGCCGTACCCGTTCCTCGCCGGGCAGTACACCAGCCTGGAGACCCCGTGGTGGCCGCGCGTCTGGCGGCACTACTCCTTCGCCTCGGCGCCGCGCGCCGACGGGCTGCTGTCCTTCCACGTCAAGGCCGTGCCGGCCGGCTGGGTCTCCAACGCCCTGGTGCGCCGCGCCCGCCCGGGCGACGTTCTGCGGCTGGGGCCGCCGGCCGGGTCGATGGTGGTGGACCACAGCACCGACAACGGGATGCTGTGCCTGGGCGGGGGGACCGGCATCGCCCCGATCAAGGCACTGATCGAGGACGTGGCCGGGCACGGCGAACGCAGGCCGGTGGAAGTCTTCTTCGGGGCGCGCAGCGATGACGACCTGTACGACAAGGACACCCTGCTGGGCCTGCAGCGCTCCCATCCCTGGCTGTCGGTACGCCCGGTGATCGGGGAGGGGATGGCGGGCCAGCTGCCGCACGCCGTCGGCGAGAACGGGCCCTGGAGCTCCTACGACGCCTTCATCTCGGGGCCGCCCGCGATGATCCGCAGCGGTGTGGACGCGCTCAAGCGGATCGGGATCCCGGGCGAACGCATCCGCTACGACGCGCTCGAGGAGCTGGCGGGCGTCGCCGGCTGAGACCGGCGCGGGCCCGCCCGCCCCCCGGCCGCTCAGCCCAGGTCGGGGGCGTGCATGGCGCGCACCCCCTCGATGTTGCCGTCGAGGTAGTGGCGCAGCGAGAGCGGGACGAGGTGGACCGCGGCGATGCCGACGCGGCTGAAGGGCACGCGGACGATCTCGTACTCGCCCTGCGGCTCGTCCACTTCGGGGCCGTGCCGCCGTCCGGGGTCCATCGATTCGAGGTGGCAGACGAAGAAGTGCTGCACCTTGACCCCGGTCACTCCCCCCGAGGCGATGTGCTCGACGGTGTCGACGAAGCAGGGCACCACGTCGGTGATCTTGGCGCCGAGTTCCTCGTCGAGTTCTCTGTGGAGGGCGTCCACGACGGTGGCGTCGGAGGGTTCCACACCGCCGCCCGGGGTGAGCCAGTACGGGTCGACGCCGGGCTTGGTGCGCTTGATGAGGATCAGGTCGTCACCGTCGAGCAGGATCGCTCGGGCGGTGCGTTTGACCACGGGACGTTCGGTCATGGGAGAAGAGTGGCCCACGGCCGGGCTTCTGAAACGCGCCATCGTCCGAAACGCGAGGGGCTCACCAGTGCGCGGCGGCGCGCAGCAGGCGGTCATGGGCGCGGGCCAGGTGGGCGAGGGCGAGACTGCCGGTCCGTACGACGAGGAACCAGGTGCGCAGCGGGGGTACGGGGGGTTCCAGCAGGGCGACGACCTGGCCGTGGTCGAGGGCGTCCTGGCACAGGTAGCGGGGCAGGACGGCGAGTCCGGCGCCGGCCCGGACGCACTCCAGCACGGCCCGCAGGTCGGGTGCCACGACGGTGGCGGCGGTGTCCGAGGCGGAGCCGGGTACGGCGTCGAACACGGCGGCCCAGTAGCGGGTGACCAGCGGCAGGCTCTCGTGGACCTCCACGACGGGGATCCCGTCCAGGGCCTGGGGCCCCTTGGCGAGCAGTTCGCCCGGGTCGGCGAGGGCGGCCCAGTAGGGCGCGGCGACCAGCACCTGCTCCTCGTCGCAGAGGGCGCCCGCGGAGAACGGCCCGCCCCGCGGCCGCGCGGTGGTGACGACCAGGTCGTGCTGGCCGGCGGCGAGCCCGGCGAGGTTCTCCTCGGAGTCGGCCGCGAAGACCGTGCGCAGCGTCTGGCCGTGGCCGACGAGGGGCGCGAGGGCGGGGAGCACCCGCAGGGTCAGGAACTCGGGCGGTCCGGCGAGGTGCAGGGTGCGCACGGTTCCGGCGCTCTGCCGCTCGGTCTCGGCGATCCGCAGCAGGGCGTCCAGGTGCGGGGCGGCCTTGTGGGCCAGTTCGTCGCCGATGGCGGTCGGGGTGACGCCGCGGGCGCGGCGGTGGAACAGGGGGCGGCCGAGCTGCCGCTCCAGGGTGCGGATCTGGGAGGTGACCGCGGGCTGGGACAGCCCGAGGAGCGTGGCGGCCCGGGTGAACGAGCCGGCCCGGTGGACGGCGACGAACGTGCGCAGCAGGGCCAGGTCCATGGCGGCCCCTCTCGGTGGGGGCCTTCAACTATAAATATGCCGATAGGTTCCTGTCGTTACCGTGATTGGACTCTGACGCTGAGTCAACTAGCCTTGTCGACGTGGTTCTTGCGGGCAGAGAACCCGGCGCGGTCCGAGCCACCAGGGGGGAGGCTCGGACCGCTTCCCCTGGCCTCAGGACCCGGAACCCGCCTGGTCCAGGGCCCGGAGCACGTCCGCGACCAGGTCCCGGGGGTCCTCGGCGCCGGCGGAGAAGCGGATGAAGCCCTCCGGCACGGCGTCGCCGCCCCAGCGTCCGCGCCGTTCGGCGGTGGAACGCACCCCACCGAAGCTCGTGGCGTCCTCGACCAGGCGCAGGGCGGACATGAAGCGTTCCGCGTGCGCGCGGTCGGGGAGGGTGAAGGAGACCACCGACCCGAAACCGCTCATCTGCCGGGCCGCCGTTTTGTGGGAGGGGTCCGAGGTGAGCCCCGGGTAGCGCAACCCGGTCACCTCGCGACGGCCGGCCAGGGCCTCGGCGACGGAGAGGGCGTTGGCCCACTGGCGTTCGGTCCGCAGCTGGATGGTGGCCAGGGAGCGGTGGGCGAGCCAGGCCTCCATCGGGCCGGGAACGGCGCCGACGATCTTGCGCCAGCGGCGGACGCCGGCGGCGAGCTCGGGGTCGCGGCAGGCGACGTAGCCGAGCAGCAGGTCGCCGTGGCCGGTGAGCCCCTTGGTGCCGCTGGCGACGGAGAAGTCCGCGCCCAGCTCCAGGGGTCGCTGCCCGAGCGGGGTGGCGAGGGTGTTGTCGACGGCGACGAGGGTGCCCGCGCCGTGCGCGGCGTCCACCAGGCGCCGTACGTCGCACACGTCGAGCCCCGGGTTGGAGGGCGTCTCGATCCACAGCAGCCGGGCCCCGTCGAGGGCCGTGAGCTGAGCGTCCCCGCCGGTGGGCGCGGTGCGCACGCGGACCCCGTACGCCTCCAGCTGCTCCCGGACCAGGGGCAGCGCCTGGTAGCCGTCGTCGGGCAGGACGACCGTGTCCCCGGCGCGGGCCTGTGAAAGCAGGACGGCGGAGACCGCGGCCATGCCGGAGGCGAAGACCACCGTGTCCACGTCCTCACCGCCGGGCGCCTCCAGTTCGCCGATCGCGCGTTCCAGCAGGGTCCAGGTGGGGTTGGTGTCGCGGCCGTAGGTGTACGGGCCCGTCACCTCGCCGGGGAGGTGGAAGTGGGCGGCGAAGACGGGGCCGGGCAGTGGGGGCTCGTTCTTGACGGGTTCGGGCAGTCCGGCGCGTACCGCCCGGGTGCCGTCGCCGTACGGGACCGCCACGGCCGCGTCCTCGGCGGGGTGTCCGGTCACGGCTAGTCCTTGTCGGGCAGGGCCAGGTTCAGGGCCCAGGAGACGACGGAGATGATCAGGCCGCCGAGGACGGCGGTCCAGAAGCCGTCGACGTGGAAGCTGAGGTGGACCTGCTTGGCCACCCACGAGGTCAGCAGCAGCATCAGGGCGTTCACCACGAGGGTGAACAGGCCCAGGGTGAGGATGAAGAGCGGGAACGAGAGCAGCTTCACCACGGGCTTGACGATGAGGTTGACCAGGCCGAAGACGAGCGCGACCAGGATCAGCGTCAGCGCCCGGCGCCCGAGGGTGCTTCCGTCGTCGAGGGTGATTCCGGAGAGCAGCCAGATGGCGACGGCCAGGGCCCCCGCGTTGGCGAGCGTCTTGACTACGAAATTCGTCATGTGTCTGATCGTGGCAGAGAACATCCGGGCCGGACATCGGCAGATCAGCGGATCTCGCGGCACCACTGGGCAAGGGCAAGGGGCACAAGGGACATGAAGGCCTTCCGGCTGGACGAGCTCGAAGCGGAACGAGCTGCCAACGACGGCGCCTACCTGCAGTTCCTGCGAGAGCGGAACATGTCGGTCGGGCTCTACTCGCTGGACGCGGGGCAGAGCGACCCGCAGCAGCCGCACCGACAGGACGAGGTGTACTTCGTGGTGAGCGGCCGCGCCTCGATCACGGTCGGGGAGGAGACGACGACGGTGGCGAACGGCAGCGTCGTCTACGTCCCGGCGGGGGTGGCGCACAAGTTCCACCACATCACCGAGCCGCTCAAGGTGTTGGTGGTCTTCTCCCCGCCGGAGGCCTGAGCAGGCCCGGCGCACTGAGGGTCGTCCCCCTGATCCCCCTAGGGGGCGGGTCAGGGGGTTCCGGGGGCTCACGGGCCCCCGTCCCGCCCTTCCGGCTCCTAAGCTCGAGACCAAGGAAGACGCCAGGGAGACCGCCAGGGGCACCGGCGAGGACGAGGAAGAGGTAAGGGCATGGACGGGATCCGAGCGATGTTCGCGGGCACGCCGTGGTGGGTCAAGTGGGTCGCCGTTCCGCTGCTGGCGCTCTTCGTCTTCGGCGGCATCATCACCACGATCATCGGCACGCTGATCGGCTTCGCCTTCAAGGTGCTGCTGTTCGCGGCACTCGTGGGCGGCCTGATCTTCGTGGTCAAGAAGTTCACGGGCGGCGGGGCGAAGAGCTCCTCCAGCGACTGGTAGGCCGTCCCGGGCCCGTACGGGCATTGCGCCAGGTGGGCGAACCTGCCCCGGCAAACCCCTCATCCCGTGGCAATCGGTGGATAGGCTGGCAATCCGTGCCGTTCCTGGGCGCCGGCGGGCCCCCGGGCCCGCCGCCACGCCTGGGGGTGAGCTGTGTCTCCGGTCCACAATGCCGGTGTGCCGACGCTGATCGGCTCGGTACAGAGGGCGCTGCGGCTACTGGAAGCGGCGGCTTCCCATAGCGGGGGAGCCCCGGCGAAACAGCTGGCGCGCGAGGCCGGGCTCCCGCTCCCCACCGCGTACCACCTGCTGCGCACCCTGACGCACGAGGGCTATCTGCGCCGGGAGGGCGGGGTGTTCGTCCTCGGCGACGCGGCTGCCAGGCTGGGGCACGGGGGACTTCAGCAGAAACGTCGCAGCATGATCCTCGACTCGCTCGCGCACTTCCGCGACGTGGTCGGGGCCCCCGTCTACTTCGCGGTCTACCGCGAGGGTGAGATCGAGGTCGTGGGCGTCTCGGACACCCCGGCGAACCCGGCCTGTGAGGAATGGGCCGACTTCCGCGCCACCGCGCACGCGCACGCCATCGGGCAGTGCCTGCTGGGGCAGCTGGACGAGAAGACGCGCAGGGACTACTACGACCGTCACCCGGTCGAGGGCATCACGCCGTACACCGTGCGGGACATGCACGCGCTGGAGGAGCGGATCGGCTCCCTGGAGCGGATGCAGCCGGTGACCGAGCGTCAGGAGTACGCCCTGGGCACGGTGTGCGCGGCCATCCCGATCACGGCCGGCGACACCGCCGCGACCATGGCCATTTCTCTACCTGTTCACCAAGAGTCGCGCTTGCTCTGTGTAGTCGATCGACTACGGAGTGAAGTAGGCGCGCTGTTGAGCACCCTCTCCTTCTCTATCAGTATCTGAAAACTCACTCCTTGTGATCTGCTGGCGCTTCCACCACCCTTGTCAAGAGGGCCCTGGGGGATCATTCCTGGCCACTTCCACTACAGCGGGGTAGGCAATGCGCGAGTCGGTACAGGCAGAGGTCATGATGAGCTTCCTCGTTTCCGAGGAGCTCGCGTTCCGGATCCCGGTGGAACTCCGGTACGACGCCCGGGACCCCTACGCCGTACGCCTGACCTTCCACCTTCCCGGAGACGCCCCCGTGACCTGGGCGTTCGGCCGGGAACTGCTTCTCGACGGGATCAACGGGCCGTGCGGTGACGGCGATGTGCACATCGCCCCCACCGAACCGGGAGAGCTCTCGGACGTCCACATCCGCCTCCAGGTCGGCGGTGACCGGGCCCGGTTCCGGGCCGGCGCCGCTCCGCTCGTCGCGTTCCTCGACCGGACCGACCGGATCGTTCCGCTCGGGCAGGAGCGCAGCCTCGGCGACTTCGAGGAGACCCTGGACGAAGAACTCGGCAGGATCCTCGCCGAGGCGCAGCAGCAGAAGGAGCAGAACGCGGGCTGAGGGCCCCCTGCCTGCCAGGGGCCGTTCCCCGGGCCCTCAGCGCTTGCGCCGCCGGCCCCGGCCCCGGCGGGCCGGTGGCGCTTCCGGCACGGGAGCGGCCG
The DNA here is from genome assembly GCF_003634815.1 of Streptomyces sp. 3211.6. Taxonomy (NCBI): domain Bacteria; kingdom Bacillati; phylum Actinomycetota; class Actinomycetes; order Kitasatosporales; family Streptomycetaceae; genus Streptomyces; species Streptomyces sp. 3211.6. Next base: position 4,103,737 of record NZ_RBXC01000001.1, read on the forward strand.
CGTCAGGGCCGGGCCGGTCCGCGGACACCACCAGCGCCGCCAGCGCCGTGGTGACGGGGACGGAGGCCACGAGCCCGATCGAACCCACGAGGGTGCGTACGATCTCCTCCGCCACCAGCTCGCTGTTCGCCACGGTGCCCATGCTGCTGTTCGCGATGGAGAACAGCAGCAACAGGGGCAACGCGGCACCCGCGTAGGCCAGTACGAGGGTGTTGACTACGGACGCGATGTGGTCGCGCCCGATCCGGATGGCCGCCCGGTACAGCGCGCGCGGGCCCATCTTCGGGTCCGCCTGGTGGAGTTCCCAGACGGCCGAGGTCTGGGTGACCGTCACGTCGTCGAGGACGCCCAGCGATCCGATGATCACGCCCGCGAGCAGCAAACCGCTCATGTCGATGTCCGGGTAGAGCCCGTGGATCAGCCCGGTGTTGTCGTCCGTGTTCCCGCTCAGGAACGCCCAGTCGATGAACAGCGAGCCCAGCAGGCCGATCAGCAGCAGGGAGACCAGGGTGCCGAGGACGGCGACCGAGGTGCGCGCCGTCAGGCCGTGGCACATGTAGAGGGCGATCAGCATGATCGCGCTGGCCCCGACGACCGCGACGACCAGAGGGTTGGAGCCCTGGAGGATCGCCGGGAGGATGAACAGGGTCAGCACCCCGAAGCTGACCACGAGCGCGATGAGTGCGAACAGCCCGCGCATCCGGCCGACGACCACCACGGCGACCGCGAAGATGCCCGCGAGCAGGGTCATCGGGAACTTCCGGTTCAGGTCGATCACGGAGTACTGGAGGTCGCGCGGCGCGTCCGGCGCGTAGGCGACCACCACTTCCTGGCCCTTCGCGAGCTGCCGCGGCGCACCGGGCTGGACGATCTCGAAGAAGACGCGGCCCTTCTCCGGTCCGGTGCCCACCTCGACGGTCGCCCTCTTGCACGCACCGCCCGGCGCCGCTTGCGACGCGCCCCCGGGGGCGGCGGCGTTGCCGGAGGGGGGAACCTGCGCGGCGTTCACCGACTTGCAGTCGATGTCGGCGAGCGCGACCACCTTGCCCTGCTGCGTCTGGCGGTCGAAGCCCACTCCGGTCCGCTCGTGGGCGGGGGCGCCCCCGGGCCACAGCACCACGAGGCCGACGAAGACGGCGGCGGCGAAGGGGATCAGTACGGCGGAGATCACCCGGCGCAGGTGCTTGGAGACCGGGGCGGCGGGACCGTGCCCATGGGAATGCCCGTGGCCGTGGGAATGCCCGGGTGGGCTCCCGGCCGGATGCCCGTGGGAGGCGTGCTCGTGACCGGTGTGGCCACGGGGCTCTGTGGGCTCGTTGGGGGGCGGCGGCGAGGTCGTCACCGGCAGATCATCGCAAGAGATGAGGGGGCCCACTGTTCAGCACGCCACAGATGACGCTAGCGTGGGGGCTACTTTGCACAACGCGGGAGCTCGGAGCACCGGGCTGAGAGGGCGCTGATCACCGTACGCGCAGGAGATTGCGTACGGGAGGAGGCTGCGTCGACCGCCGAACCTGTTACCGGGTAATGCCGGCGTAGGGAGATCAGGTCTCATGACCATTCAGGATGCACGCACGCCTGCCGTCGGCGAGAACGCCGACGGCCAGACCGAGCGCCAGCCCGGCTGGCACAAGGGATACCTGCCGGGTTCCCGCCCCGACATCCGGGTGCCGGTCCGCCAGGTCCACCTCACCAACGGCAAGGACGTCACGCTCTACGACACGTCCGGTCCGTACACCGACCCGCAGATCGAGACGGACGTGCGCCGCGGCCTGCCGCCGCTGCGCGAGAACTGGATCATCGGCCGCGGCGACACCGAGGAGTACGCGGGCCGCCCCGTGCGCCCCGAGGACGACGGGATCAAGCACACCTCGCCGCGCGGCGGCCTCAAGAACCTCGACGCGGTCTTCCCCGGCCGCCCGCGCCTGCCGCGCCGCGGCCGCGGGGGCCAGGCCGTCACGCAGCTCGCGTACGCCCGCCGGGGGGAGATCACCCCGGAGATGGAGTACGTCGCGATCCGCGAGAACGTCTCCCCGGAGGTCGTCCGCGAGGAGATCGCCGCGGGCCGCGCGGTGCTCCCGGCCAACGTGAACCACCCGGAGATCGAGCCGATGATCATCGGCAAGCGGTTCCTGGTGAAGGTCAACGCCAACATCGGCAACTCCGCTGTCACCTCCTCCATCGAGGAGGAGGTCGACAAGATGACCTGGGCCACCAAGTGGGGCGCGGACACGGTCATGGACCTCTCGACCGGCCGCAACATCCACACCACGCGCGAGTGGGTCCTGCGCAACTCCCCCGTCCCGATCGGCACCGTGCCGCTCTACCAGGCGCTGGAGAAGGTCGACGGCCGGGCCGAGGACCTGACCTGGGAGATCTACAAGGACACGGTCATCGAGCAGGCCGAGCAGGGCGTCGACTACATGACGGTCCACGCCGGCGTGCTGCTGCCGTACGTGCCGCTGACCGCCCGCCGCAAGACCGGCATCGTCTCGCGCGGCGGCTCGATCATGGCCGCCTGGTGCCTGGCGCACCACAAGGAGAACTTCCTCTACACGAACTTCGAGGAGCTCTGCGAGATCCTCGCGGCGTACGACGTCACGTACTCGCTGGGCGACGGCCTGCGCCCCGGCTCCATCGCGGACGCCAATGACGCCGCACAGTTCGCGGAGCTGAAGACGCTGGGCGAGCTGAACACGATCGCCAAGCGGCACAACGTGCAGACGATGATCGAGGGCCCGGGCCACGTCCCGATGCACAAGATCAAGGAGAACATCGACCTTCAGCAGGAGATCTGCGAGGAGGCGCCGTTCTACACGCTCGGCCCGCTCACCACGGACGTGGCGCCCGCCTACGACCACATCACCTCCGGCATCGGCGCCGCGATGATCGCCTGGTGGGGCACCGCGATGCTCTGCTACGTGACGCCGAAGGAGCACCTGGGCCTGCCCAACCGCGACGACGTGAAGACCGGCGTCATCACGTACAAGATCGCGGCGCATGCGGCGGACCTGGCCAAGGGCCACCCGGGCGCCCAGGAGTGGGACGACGCCCTCTCGGACGCCCGGTTCGAGTTCCGCTGGGAGGACCAGTTCAACCTGGCCCTCGACCCGGACACGGCCCGCGAGTTCCATGACGAGACGCTTCCGGCCGAGCCGGCCAAGACCGCGCACTTCTGCTCCATGTGCGGTCCGAAGTTCTGCTCGATGAAGATCTCGCAGGACATCCGCCGTGAGCACGGCGGTGACCTGAAGGCCGAGGAGATCGAGGCGGGGATGGCGGAGAAGTCCGCCGAATTCGCCGCCTCGGGCAACCGCGTCTACCTGCCTCTGGCGGACTGACCCGGCCGGACGAGCCGTCCCGCGACCTCTTGGGGGAGGCGCGGGACGCATCCGCTGAGTCGCCGGGCCGTGGACTAGGCCGAAGTCGGCGATGTTTCACGTGAAACAGCCGGTTTCACGTGAAACACCGCCCGGCCCAGCTTCTTCCGAGCGAAGTCCAGGTTCCCCACGACGCGTTCGCGGTGCTCGTCGGGCAGCTTCCCCTCGCTCAGCAGGCGCTCGCAGCACTCCAGGGACTCGCGGTACTCGCCGACCCAGTACGCGGCGATGGCGAGTTCGTCGAGGGCGCGCCACTCGTGCCAGGCGTACTCCACGAACAGGATGTCCTTCGGGTAGGGGATCCGGGCGGCCTCCTTGGCGAACATGTAGGCCAGTGGCCATCGCTCCTCCACTCGGCAGAGACCCGCCAGATCTCCGATCGCCTCGGCGCGCGACGGGCGGCTCTCGAAGGCCCGCAGGTAGCGGTCCATCACCTCGGCAGAGGGCCGTCCCAGCCTCGCGGCGGCCCGTGCGGCGTAGACCCGCGCGAGGTAGGTCTCCTCGTAGAAGCCGACCATGGCCGCCCGGCGGTCGTAGGCGGCGAGGGACTTCTCCTGCTCGCCCGCGTCGCGCCAGCTCTGCCCGAGGTAGAACATGTAGCGGGCGTTCTCGGGCTCTTTGACCAGCCCCTGTTCGAGGACCGCCGCGTCGCGCAGGTACTTCTGACGCTGACCTTCCTCGCGGAGCCGGGCACCTCCGCCGATGCTGAGGATGTGGACGCCTTCGAGCGTTCCGAGGCTGTACTCGCCGCCGCAGTCGATGTACTCGTGGAGCACGCCGACATAACGCCAGGGCAGCCGGGTGGAGACGAGTGCCGCCCGGTAGTGGACGATCGGGCCGTCGTGCAGGGCGATCCGGTAGGCGTCGAGGGTCAGCTCCGGCATCCGGAACCCGGGTTCTGCCTCCATCGCGTCGTCGGCGTCGATGAACAGCAGGTAGTCGGCACTGTCGCGGGCGAGCTCGATGGCCTCGGTCCTGCTGCCGTCGAAGCCCTTCCACGGGCGTTCGTAGAGGGTGCCGGGGAGGTCCCCGAAGCAGTCCCGGATGACGTCCTGGGTGCCGTCGGTCGAGCCGGTGTCCACGATCACCCAGGTGTCGATCAGCGGGCGTACCGAATCGAGGCATTTCCGGATGGTGGGGGCCTCGTCCTTGACGATCATGTTCAGACAGACTTTTGGTCTCACGGGTCCCGTCCGCTGGTGTGGGCCGTACGTTCTCGCGGCCGGCCGGGTCGGCTGGATCGTCGGGGACTTTAGGGAGCGGGGGCAGCGTGCCGGGGGGCGGCACGCCGGGAAAGTCTGAGTTGGCCCGATTGGCGGCACGGGGTGAGCCGAGGCGCCGACACGGTCCTCGCCCGGCGGTCGACGCGGACCGCCAGGCCGCCCGTCCGGACCGGACCGCTCCGGACCTCAGTCCGGCCGGTGCTCCGGGCCGCCGAAGTCCGGGCTGGTGAAGTCCGGGCTGGAGTAGCCGGGCCGCGCTCCCGGCGCGCCGTCGGACGGGCTGCTGAAGTCGGGCCGGGTGTATCCCAGCTGGGGGATGCGCCCAGCCCCCGGCGTACGGGGCACCGGGTAGCCCGTCCCGGCGGTGGGGTCGGCCAGCGCGTCGCGCAGGAACGGCATGATGCCCCGTTCCAGCAGCGCGTTGCGCCAGGCCTCCCGGGCCCGCGCGAGATCGTCGGGTATCGGCACGCTCTCCTCCGCGGCCACCTCGGTGGAGCTGTTGCGGAGGGCCGCCACGAGGAGCGAGACCACCGCGAAGACCAGGGCGACCACGGTGAGCCCGCCGAACAGCCAACCCGCCGTCAGCATCGTGCGTGCGAAGGCAGGTTCGGGATCGACGGCCTTCAGGCAGTAGCCCACCAGCAGGAAGATCAGCATGGCGGCGCCCGCCAGGACCGGTGCGAGGACGGCGACCACGGCACTCACGCCCGCGCCCCCGCCGTCGCCCTGGCCGTCGCCGTCCTCGGCGGTGTCCACGTCGGTGTTCGCGCGGCCCGACAGGGCCTCGTCGCGCAGTTCCTCCCGGACCTTCACGTAGTGGGTGTACTCGGCGGCAGCGGCGGCGGTCAGGAGTGCGATGGCGCTCAGGGCCATGGTGCGCAGTTGTTCGGCGTTCAGCCGTTCGCCGAGGGCGGCGAGCTCGGGCCGTTCGTCCGCCGTGCGCAGCGCCTCGTCGAGGAGCCGGTCGAATTCGGGTCGGTCTTCGGTGAGCAGGTGCGGACCGCTGGTCATGTGCATCCCCCGATGCTCCGTACGAGCCGGTTTGCCCGCGTAGAACCGGGCGCCGGCGCAGAACGGAGGAGAGCCTGCTACGGACAGGGCGATGGTAGAGCGCCCCGGCCATGGGGTGACAGGGACTTTCGGGAAATACCCCGCTCGGTGAACACTCAGTCGCGCAGCGGCAGTTGTTGGACCAGCAGTTTGCCCGCCATTGTCACGCCGCCGTCCATCGCGATGGCGAGCCCGTCCGCGTACACGTGCGGTCCGTCGACGGCTTCCGGCCCGTGTGCCTCGTCGCCGTCCTCGGTGCCCACCTCGCCGAGCAGGTACGGGATGGGGCTGTGGCCGTGGACTACGCGGCTGCCGCCGTAGGTGGCCAGCAGCCGGCGCACGGCCTGCGGGCCCGTCTCCTCGTCGCGGAAGGCGAAGCGCTTGGTGAACTTCCGGAACAGGTCCCAGGTGGTGTCGGCGTCGTTGCGGTTGAGAAGTTCGTGGATGGTGTCGTTGACGTCCTCGATGGAGTCGCCGTAGTCCAGGTACGCGGTGGTGTCGGAGTGCAGCAGCAGGTGCCCGTCCGCCAGGGTGGCCGCGTCCAGCCGGGACATCCACTGGAGGTGGACGTCCTCCAGGCGCTCCATGTCGGCGCGCTGGCCGCCGTTGAGCAGCCAGGCGGCCTGGAAGGTGGCGGTGCCGGCGCCGGAGTTCACGGGGGTGTCGCCGAACCGCTTCGCGCCGATGAGCAGCAGCTCATGATTGCCCATCAGGGCCTTGCAGTAGCCCCCGGCCGCGGCGGCCTCGGCGGACAGCCGCATGACGAGGTCGATGACGCCGATGCCGTCGGGGCCGCGGTCGGTGAAGTCGCCGAGGAACCAGATCCGGGCGTTGCCGGCGGACCACTGGCAGTCGGCGTCGATCAGGTTCTGCGCCTGGAGCTCGTGGATGAGCTCGTCGAGGTAGCCGTGCACGTCGCCCACGACGTAGAGGGGGCCGGGGCCGGCGCCCGGGGCCTCCTGCGGGACGTACTGGACCTGGACGGTGTCTCCGGGCCCGCCCGTCGCGCCGCGCCCGATCACGGGCAGGTCGCGCTGGGTGGGGGTGTAGCCGTCGAGGTCGTCCTCGGGGCCGGCGGCCGGGAACTCCGGGTGGGCGGCGTCGCCCGTGCGCTGCTGCGGAACGGCCTCCGGGGTGTAGTACGCGGGGTACTCGCCGTACACGGGCGTCTCCCCGGGCAGGCCGGCGGACACGGCGTACGGCGCGGGTTCGTTGACGGGCACCCGGAAGTCCCGCAGCGTGTCCGTCCGCATCGCGGGTCCCTGACCGGCCCCCTGAGTCATCGACCCCTCCACCACCGTCGCGCTGCCGTACATCTGCGGACCCTGCTCACCTCTGGGGCGGAGGGTCCGTGATGTCGTGCGCCCATCATAGGAATGCGGCTCGCGCTCTGTGACGCACCAGGGGTGGTGAATCCTGGGCGGAACCAAGCCTTCCTGCCGTTTTCACCCGATATAGGGGTTGTTGAAATCATCGGCGGGGCCGCCCGGCCCCGCCGATACGGCGGTCCGGTGGTCAGTCCTGGGACGGCGAGCGCGGGGGGCTGATGGTGGTCCGGGGGGTTCTGCGCTGCGAGGACGTACGGATGATCAGCTCGGTCGGGACGACCTGTTCGACGGGACGTCCGGTGTCGACCCCCTCGATCGCGTCGATCAGCAATTGCACGACGGCGGTACCGATGCGGCGCGGCTTGAGGGAGAGGGTGGTGATGGGCGGCTCGGTGTTCGCGTAGACGGTGGACTCGCTGCAGCAGACCAGGAGCAGGTCCTCGGGGACCCGCAGCCCGTAGCGCCGGGCGGCGGCGAGGAGGTCGGTGCCGTTCGGGTCGAAGAGTCCGTAGACGGCGTCGGGGCGGTCGGGCCGGGCCAGGAGCCGGTCGGCGGCGACGGCTCCGGCGCAGGGGTCGTGGGCGGGATAGGACTCGTACACCGGGTCCTGGCCGACGCGTTCGCACCAGCTGAGGTAGGCGGTCGTGGAGAGCCGGGTGTAGGTGTCCGTGGTGGTGCCGGTCAGCAGCCCGATACGGCGGGCCCCGGCGGCGGCGAGGTGGTCGAGCAGGCCCAGCACGGCGGCCTCGTGGTCGTTGTCGACCCAGGCGGTGACGGGGAGGGACCCGGCGGGCCGGCCGTCGGAGACCACGGGCAGGCCCTGGCGGACGAGCTCGCTGACCACCGGGTCGTGGTCCGAGGGGTCGATGACGACGGTGCCGTCCAGGGCCACGTTGGACCAGACGTCGTGCCGTGAGGTGGCCGGGAGGATGACGAGGGCGTAGCCGCGTGCGAGGGCGGCGGAGGTCGCGGCCCGCGCCATCTCGGCGAAGTAGGCGAATTCGGTGAAGGTGAAAGGTTCATCCCCGTACGTCGTCACGGTGAGGCCGATGAGGCCCGACTTTCCGGTACGGAGGGTGCGGGCGGCGGCGGATGGCCGGTAGCCCAGCCGGTCGGCCACCTCGCGGACGTGGCGGCGGGTGGCGTCCGGCAGCCGCCCCTTGCCATTGAGCGCGTCGGAGACGGTTGTGATGGACACACCCGCCGCGGCGGCCACGTCCCTGATGCCGGCGCGGCCCTGTCGGCCGCCGACCCGCCGGGTGGTCTCGGCCCGGCTCACGTGATGCTTCCCTGCTGCTGTCATGGCGAGCCGATAGTAGGGCTCGGAGGGCAGGGTGGTTCAGGTGCATATGCACGGGTTGACAGGCACGATTCTGCTTGGTTCGCCACCCCCAATGACCTTGGAATTGAAGGTATTTGGCGATGCGAGCCAAGGGTGGGGCCTGTCGGCGGGTACGAGCATGCCAAAACGCGGCGGCCCCGGACCGTTCGCAACTCACCTGCACGAGGGACGCGCGCCACGGCGCGGGCCACCGGCGCACGCATATATGCGCGCGCTCCCCCTGTGTTCCTGGCGCCCGCCATTCTCGGATCGGCGGAATCCTCATAAGGTGAGCAGTATTGAGTCGACGGAGACGTCGACGGGACGGTCGAGGAGGACCTGCGGTGAGCGAGAAGAGCCCGAAGCTGCGCGCCGAGCTGGACGGCATCCCCACCTACAAGCCCGGCAAGCCCGCCGCGGAGGGCGGGGCCGTCGCTTTCAAGCTGTCCTCGAACGAGAACCCCTACCCGCCGCTGCCGGGGGTCCTGGAGACCGCGGTCGCGGCCGCCCACCGTTTCAACCGCTACCCGGACATGGCCTGCACGGGCCTGGTGAACGAGCTGGCGGAACGGTTCGGCGTGCCGGCCGAGCACATCGCCACGGGCACCGGCTCCGTGGGCGTGGCCCAGTCGCTGATCCAGTCGACGGCCGGCCCGGGTGACGAGGTCATGTACGCCTGGCGGTCCTTCGAGGCCTACCCGATCATCACGCAGATCTCGGGTGCGACGTCGGTGCAGGTCCCGCTGACCGACGGGGACGTCCACGACCTGGACGCGATGGCCGCGGCGATCACCGAGCGGACGCGGCTGATCTTCGTTTGCAATCCCAACAACCCGACCGGCACCGCGGTGCGCCGGGCCGAGCTGGAGCGGTTCCTGGACCGCGTGCCCTCCGACGTCCTGGTGGTGCTGGACGAGGCCTACCGGGAGTTCGTCCGCGACACCGACGTGCCGGACGGCATCGAGCTCTACCGCGACCGTCCCAACGTCGCCGTGCTGCGTACGTTCTCCAAGGCCTACGGCCTGGCCGGGCTGCGCGTGGGCTTCGCGGTGGCGCACGAGCCGGTCGCGGCGGCGCTGCGCAAGACGGCCGTGCCCTTCGGCGTCAGCCAGCTGGCCCAGGACGCGGCGGTCGCCTCGCTGCGCGCCGAGGACGAGCTGATGGGGCGCGTCGGGGCGCTCGTGTGCGAGCGCAACCGGGTGCACGAGACGCTGCTGGCCCAGGGCTGGACGGTCCCGGACACGCAGGCCAACTTCGTCTGGATGCGGCTGGGGGAGCGGACCGCCGAGTTCGCGGCGGCCTGCGAGAAGGCCGGTGTGGTGGTCCGGCCCTTCGCGGGCGAGGGCCTTCGGGTCACGATCGGTGAGACCGAGGCGAACGACCTCTTCCTGCACACGGCGGAGGCCTTCTTCAAGGAGCTGTAAGCCCCTGAGGAGCTGTGGTCGTCAGACCAGTTCCACACGGATGGGGTCGCCGTCGCGGACGGTGGCCAGGAGGCGGGGGTCGCCGTCGAACGAGCCGAGCACGTTGCAGGGGCTCGCCAGGCGGCTCTCGCCTCCGCGTGAGATGGGCGTGGGGCCGTAGGGCAGCGCGAGGGCGTCGCCCTCGGTCCAGAAGGCGACGGTGCCGGGCTCCACGACCTGCCGGGCGTCGTGCTCCAGAGCCACGGAGACGCCCGTGTCGAAGTAGACCTCCTCGCCCCAGGTGTTCGCGGAGGCGGAGATGGGGAGGGCTGCGGCCAGCGCCTTGCTGGTCGGGGTCTCGTCGAGGGTCGCCGTGAGCAGGCCCGCGGGCCATGAGATTCGAATCTGCATGGCCACATTCAACAATCTGTTGAATTTCTTGGCTAGGGGTCCGGGGTGGTAAGCCCCCAAAGGGGCCCCCCCCTCGTTTCCGGCCGCAGCACGTAGGACATAATGCTTGTGAATGTGAACGCGTTCACAAGCGTGTCCTGCTTCCTCCCGCTATGGGTGGAACCCGCCAGGCAGACTGCCCGCTGTGACCACGGCGACGACAAGGAGAAGACGACGTGGACCTAGCTTTGGCGCCTGAGACATTGGCGCGCTGGCAGTTCGGCATCACCACCGTCTACCACTTCCTCTTCGTTCCGCTCACGATCTCGCTCGCCGCGCTGACCGCCGGCCTGCAGACCGCCTGGGTGCGGACCGAGAAGGAGAAATACCTCAGGGCCACGAAGTTCTGGGGCAAGCTTTTCTTGATCAATATCGCGATGGGCGTGGTCACCGGCATCGTCCAGGAGTTCCAGTTCGGTATGAACTGGTCGGACTACTCGCGGTTCGTGGGCGACATCTTCGGGGCGCCGCTCGCCTTCGAAGCGCTGATCGCCTTCTTCTTCGAGTCGACCTTCATCGGCCTGTGGATCTTCGGCTGGGACAAGCTGCCGAAGAAGATCCACCTGGCCTGCATCTGGATGGTCTCCCTCGGCACCGTCCTGTCCGCGTACTTCATCCTCGCCGCGAACTCGTGGATGCAGCACCCGGTCGGCTACCGGATGAACGAGGAACGGGGCCGGGCCGAGCTCACCGACTTCTGGCACGTCCTCACCCAGGACACCGCGCTCACCCAGTTCTTCCACACCATCACGGCCGCCTTCCTGGTCGGCGGCGCCTTCATGGTCGGCATCTCCGCCTTCCACCTCGCGCGCAAGAAGCACATCCCCGTGATGCGCAGCTCGCTGCGGGTCGGCCTGGTCGTCATGATCATCGCCGGTATGGGCACCGCCATCAGCGGCGACATGCTCGGCAAGGTGATGTTCAAGCAGCAGCCCATGAAGATGGCCGCCGCCGAGGCCCTGTGGGACGGCGAGGCCCCCGCGCCTTTCTCCGTCTTCGCCTACGGCGACGTCGACAAGGGCCACAACAAGGTGGCCATAGAGATCCCGGGCGTGCTCTCGTTCCTCGCGAACAGCGACTTCGACTCCTTCGTTCCGGGCATCAACGACGTCAACAAGGCCGAACAGGAGAAGTTCGGCCCCGGTGACTACCGGCCCAACATCCCCGTCGCCTACTGGGGCTTCCGCTGGATGATCGGCTTCGGCATGGCCTCCCTCGGCATCGGCGTGCTGGGGCTGTGGCTGACCCGCAAGCGCTTCCTGCTGCCGCCCGGGCTGCGCACCGGAGAGGACGAGGTTCCCCATCTCGTCCTCTTCAAGAAGGCGCTCAGCCCGCGGTTCGCCCAGCTGTACTGGCTCGTCGCGCTCTGGACCATGTGCTTCCCGCTGCTCGCCAACTCCTGGGGCTGGATCTTCACCGAGATGGGCCGTCAGCCGTGGGTGGTCTACGGAGTGCTGCGCACCAGGGACGCCGTCTCGCCGAACGTCTCGCAGGGCGAGGTGCTCACCTCGATGATCGGCTTCACTGCGCTCTACGCCGTCCTCGCCGTGATCGAGGTCAGGCTGCTCGTGAAGTACGTCAAGGCCGGCCCGCCCGAGCTGACGGAGGCCGACCTCAACCCGCCGGCCCGGATCGGCGGGGACGACCAGAACGCCGACCGGCCGATGGCCTTCTCGTACTGAGGCAGGAAGGAGCACACCATGCAGCTTCACGACGTCTGGTTCGTACTCATCGCCGTCCTGTGGACCGGCTACTTCTTCCTGGAGGGCTTCGACTTCGGCATCGGCGTACTCACCAAGCTCCTGGCGCGCGACCGCGCCGAGAAGCGGGTTCTGATCAACACGATCGGCCCCGTCTGGGACGGCAACGAGGTCTGGCTGCTCACCGCGGGCGGTGCCACCTTCGCGGCCTTCCCCGAGTGGTACGCCACGCTCTTCTCCGGCTTCTACCTGCCGCTGCTGCTCATCCTCGTCTGCCTGATCATCCGCGGCGTCGCCTTCGAGTACCGGCACAAGCGGTCCGAGGACAGATGGCAGACCAACTGGGAACACGCCATCTTCTGGGCCTCGCTGATCCCCGCCTTCCTGTGGGGGGTGGCCTTCGCCAACATGGTGCGCGGTGTGAAGATCGACCAGCACATGGAGTACGTCGGAAACCTCTTCGACCTGCTCAACGTGTACTCGCTCCTGGGCGGGCTGGTCACCCTCACGCTGTTCACCTTCCACGGTGCGGTGTTCGCCTCGCTCAAGACCGTCGGTGACATCCGGGACCGCTCGCGCGCACTGGCCACCCGGCTGGGTGTGGTGACGGCCGTACTGGCCCTGGCCTTCCTCATCTGGACCCAGGTCTCGCGCGGCGACGGCCGCAGCCTGATCGCCATGGCCGTCGCCGTGATCGCGCTGGCCGCCGCGCTCGGCTGCAACCTGGCGGGCCGTGAAGGCTGGTCGTTCGCCCTGTCCGGGATCACCATCGCGGCGGCGGTCGCGATGCTCTTCCTGACGCTGTTCCCGAACGTCATGCCGTCCTCGCTGGACGACGCATGGAGCCTCACGGTCACCAACGCCTCGTCCACCCCGTACACCCTGAAGATCATGACCTGGTGCGCCGGTGTGGCGGCCCCGCTGGTGATGCTCTACCAGGGCTGGACGTACTGGGTGTTCCGCAAGCGGATCGGTACGCAGCACATCGCCGACGCGCACTGATCCGCGCGCGTCACCCCGCCCGATCCTGCCGAGGGGATGTTTCACGTGAAACCGATCGACCCGCGCCTGCTCCGGTACGCCCGTTCCACCCGCCTCTTCCTGGGGGCGGTGGTGGCCCTCGGGCTCGCCGGGGCGGGGCTGGTCGTCGGCCAGGCGATGCTGATCGCCGAGATCGTGGTCGGCGCCTTCGAGCGGGGACTCGACGCCGGGGCGCTCCGGACGCCACTGCTGCTGCTCGCGGCGGTGGCGCTCGGGCGCGCCCTGGTCGCCTGGCTCACCGAACTGGCCGCACACCGGGCCGGCGCGGCGGTGAAGTCGGAGCTGCGCGGCCGGCTCCTGGACCGGGCAGCCGATCTGGGGCCCGGCTGGCTCGGCGGCCAGCGGACCGGCTCCCTGGTGTCCCTGGCCACCCGGGGAGTGGACGCGCTCGACGACTACTTCTCCCGCTACCTCCCCCAGCTGGGGCTCGCGGTGGTGGTGCCGGCGGCGGTCCTCGCCCGGATCGTCACCAAGGACTGGGTCTCCGCGGCCATCATCGTCGTCACCCTGCCGCTGATTCCGCTGTTCATGATCCTCATCGGCATGGCCACCCAGAGCCGGATGGACCGCCAGTGGCGGCTCCTGTCCCGGCTGTCGGGGCACTTCCTCGACGTGGTGGCGGGGCTCCCGACGCTCAAGGTCTTCGGCCGGGCCAAGGCGCAGGCCGAATCGATCCGCAGGATCACCGACGACTACCGCCAGGCCACGATGCGCACGCTGCGCATCGCCTTCCTGTCCTCCTTCGCCCTCGAACTGCTCGCCACCCTGTCGGTGGCCCTGGTCGCGGTGACCATCGGCATGCGGCTCGTGCACGGCGAACTCGACCTGTACACGGGCCTCGTCATCCTGATCCTCGCGCCGGAGGCCTATCTGCCCCTGCGTCAGGTCGGCGCCCAGTACCACGCGGCCGCCGAGGGACTGGCCGCGGCCGAGGAGATCTTCACCGTCCTCGAGACCCCGGCCCCCCGGGCCGGCGCCGGCGCTCCGGTTCCGGCCGGCGGGCCGGTCATCCAGCTCGACGCGGTCGAGGTCCGCCACGAGGGGCGCGCCGCCTCCTCCCCCGGTCCGGTGTCCCTCGTCGTCGGGCCGGGCGAGTGCGTGGCGCTCACCGGCCCGAGCGGGGCGGGCAAGTCCACCCTCCTGAACGTGCTGCTCGGGTTCGTCGCACCGACGTCCGGTCGGGTACGGGTCGACGGCACCGACCTGGCCGGGCTCTCCCTCGAACAGTGGCGGGAGCAGATCGCCTGGGTGCCGCAGCGACCGCACCTTTTCGCCGGAACCATCGCCGAGAACGTCCGCCTGGCCCGGTCCGGGGCCGACGACTCCGCGGTGGAAGCGGCGCTGCGTGACGCAGGGGCCTGGGAGTTCGTCTCCGCCCTGCCGCGCGGGACGCAGACCCTGCTCGGCGAGGGCGGCGCCGGCCTGTCCGCCGGACAGCGCCAGCGGCTGGCCCTGGCGCGGGCCTTTCTCGCCGACCGGCCGGTGCTGCTGCTGGACGAGCCGACCGCGGCACTGGACGGGGAGACCGAAGCCGCCGTCGTGGAGGCCGTACGACGTCTCACGGCCGGGCGGACCGTGCTCCTCGTGGTGCACCGCCCGGCACTGCTGGCCGTCGCCGACCGGGTGGTGGCGGTGGGCGAGGGCGCCACGGACGGTACCGCGGAGGGCGCGCTCGCGGTGCCGGCCACCGCGGCCGCCCCGCGCACCCCGGCGGAAGCGTCCGACCCCGGGGAGTGGATCCTCGGGACCGCGCGGGAGCGGACCGGCGGCGGGAACGCGGACTTGGGCGGCGGCGACCCGCTGCGCCGGGTGCGGGCCGTGGCCGCCGCCTGGCAGGGCCGGTTCCGGCTGGGCCTGCTGCTCGGAGCGCTGGCCGTCGGGTGCAGCGTCGGACTGATGGCCGTGTCCGGGTGGCTGATCTCCCGGGCCTCCGAGCAGCCGCCCGTGCTCTACCTGATGGTGGCCGTGACGGCGACCCGCGCCTTCGGGCTCGGGCGGGCCGTCTTCCGCTACGCCGAGCGTCTGGTGTCGCACGACGCCGTCCTGCGGATGCTCGCCGACCTCAGGGTCGCGGTCTACCGGAGGCTGGAGCGGATCGCGCCCGCCGGACTGCGCGAACAGCGGCGCGGGGACCTGCTCTCCCGGCTGGTGGCCGACGCCGACGCACTCCAGGACTACTGGCTGCGCTGGCTGCTGCCGGTGGGCACCGCGGTCCTCGTCGGTACCGGATCGGTGGCGTTCACGGCCTGGCTGCTGCCGGGGGCGGGCATGGTGCTCGCCGTGGGGCTGCTGGTGGCCGGTGTCGGGGTTCCGCTGGTCAGCGGGGCCTGCGCGCGCGGTGCGGAGCGGCGGCTCGCACCCGCCCGGGGCGAGCTCGCCACCCGGGTGGCCGACCTCTTGACGGGTACCGCGGAACTCACCGTCGCCGGCGCCCTCGCCGAGCGGAAGGCCCGGGCGCGGGACGCGGACGGGGCGCTCACCCGGATCGCCTCGCGCGGGGCCGCGGCCGCCGGACTGGGCGGCGGGCTGTCCGCCCTGGTGTGCGGGCTCACCGTGGTGTGTGCCGCGTTCGCCGGTGCGGGCGCCGTGGCGGACGGACGGCTGTCCGGCGTGGCCATGGCGGTGGTGGTACTGACCCCGCTCGCTGCGTTCGAGGCGGTCGCCGGGCTTCCGCTGGCCGTCCAGTACCGGCAGCGGGTGCGGCGCAGCGCCGAGCGGGTGTACGAGGTCATCGACGCGCCCGAGCCCGTCGTCGAACCGGCCGAGCCGCGGGAACTGCCCTCTTCGCCGTTCCCGCTGCGGCTGACGGGGCTCGCCGCCCGCCACGGCGGCCAGGAGCGGGACGCCCTGCACGGCCTGGACCTGACCCTGGAGGCCGGCCGGCGCATCGCGGTCATCGGGCCCTCGGGCTCGGGCAAGACCACGCTGGCCCAGGTCCTGATGCGGTTCCTGGATCCGAGCGACGGCTCGTACACCCTGGGCGGGGCGGACGCGCGCGCCCTCGACGGCGACGGCGTACGCCGCTTCGTGGGGCTGTGCGCCCAGGACGCCCATATCTTCGACAGCTCGGTACGCGAGAACCTGCGCCTCGCCCGCACCGGCGCGAGCGAGGCACACCTGCGGGAGGCGCTCGCCGCGGCCCGGCTGCTGGAATGGGCCGACGGGCTTCCGGACGGGCTCGACACCCTGGTCGGCGAGCACGGGCAGCGGCTCTCGGGCGGCCAGCGCCAGCGCCTCGCCCTGGCCCGGGCCCTGCTCGCGGACTTCCCGGTCCTCGTCCTGGACGAGCCGGCCGAGCACCTGGACCTGGCGACCGCGGACGCCCTGACGGCGGACCTGCTGGCGGCGACCGAAGGCCGGGCCACCGTGCTGATCACCCACCGGCTCGCCGGGCTGGCGGCGGTCGACGAGGTCCTCGTGCTGGACCGGGGAGCGGTCGTGCAGCGAGGGGCGTACGCGGAGCTGGCACAGGTCGAGGGTCCGCTGCGGAACCTACTGGAGCGCGAGCGGCGGGCAGGTGCGATTCCGGCCGACTGTACGAGCTGACTTTCCCTCCTAAACAGGACTAACTAGGCTCAAGAGCATGTCAGTGGAGGAGTCCCAGGAATCGCCGGAGCCCGCCCGGGAAGCACAGGACCCGATGGAGGCCGCCACCCGGGCGACCCGCAGCCTGCAAGGGCTGTCCACCGAGCTGACCGCCCGGGTACCGCAACTGCTCGAGGCCATGCGTTCCGTCGGGACCGGTCTCGAACTGCACTCCACGCTCGACCGCATCTGCGAGACGGCCGCCGAGCTCGCCGACGCCCGCTACGCGGCGATCGGTGTCGTCGACACGGACGGCCCCGGGCTCTCGGACTTCGTGACCTTCGGCCTCGGCCCCGAGCAGGCGAAGCGGATCGGCCGCCGGCCCGACGGCAAGCGGGGCCTGCTGGGCGCGCTGATCTCCCATCCCGACACGGTGCGGCTCGCCGACCTGTCGAAGGATCCCCGCTCGGCGGGCTTTCCCCCGCACCATCCGCCCATGAAGACCTTCCTCGGCGTGCCCATCAGGGTGCAGGGGGAGATCTTCGGCAACCTCTACCTCGCCGAGAAGAACGGCGGCGGCGAGTTCAACGACTACGACGTCCACATGGTCCGCGTGCTGGCCACGGAGGCGGGCATCGCCATCGGCAACGCCCGGCTGTACGAGGCCGCCACCCAGCGGGAGCGGTGGATCGACGGATCGGTGGCCGTCACGACCGCCCTGCTGTCGGGCGGGGACGCGGACGACGCCCTCGCGGTGGTCGCTGAACAGGCCCGCCACCTCGCCGACTCGGCGGCCGGGATCGTGATGCTGCCGGCGGAGGAGGGCGGCATGGAGATCGTCGCCGTCTCCGCCGACAACCCGGCCACCTCGCTCGGTGTGGTGGTCCCGGCCGAGAGCCCGGTGGTCGTCAAACTCCTCCAGGGCGAACCGGTCTTCGTGGAAGACGTCTCCGCGGATCCCCGCATGATCAGCCGGCTCACGAGCCAGTACGGGCCCTGCATGATGCTGCCGCTGCACAGCGGCGGACGGGTGCTGGGGGCGCTCGTCACCCCGCGGGCCCGGGGGCAGAAGCCCTTCACCGAGGCGGAACGGACCCTGGCCACGCAGTTCGCCTCGCAGGCCGCCCTCGCGCTGATGATGGCCGAGGCGCAGCGCGACCGGGAACGGCTCGCGGTCTTCGAGGACCGTGACCGGATCGCCCGTGACCTGCACGACCTCGTCATCCAGCGGCTGTTCGCCACCGGGATGATGCTGGAGGGCGCGCAGCGCCGCTCGATCGTCCCGGAGGTCCGTGACGGTGTGGGCAAGGCCGTGGACGAGCTGGACGTGACGATCCAGGAGATCCGCACCGCGATCTTCGCACTCCAGCAGGGTCCGGCGGAGGCCCCGTCGGGGCTGCGCACCCGCGTCCTGCGGGAGATCAACATGGCCGCCGTCCCCCTGGGCTTCAAGCCCGCGCACCGGTTCATCGGCCCGATCGACGCGGCCGTGGGTGAGCTGGTCGGCAAGAACCTGATCGCGGCCCTGCGCGAGGCCCTGTCGAACGCATTCCGTCATGCTGACGCATCCCGGATCGAGGTGGTGGTCGACTCCACCATCAGCCTGGCCGACGGCCGGCCGGGGGTGCGGCTGGAGGTCGCCGACGACGGGGTGGGGATCCCGGAGGGCGGGCGGCGCAGCGGTCTGCGGAACCTGCGCCGCAGGGCCGAGTCCCTGGGCGGCTCCAGCTGGTACGGCCCCGGTATCGGGGAGGACGCCGGCGGGACCGCCCTGGTGTGGGAGGCCCCGCTCTAGACCCTGTCCGGGCGGGTCAGGCGTGCGCGGCGCGTTCGGCGAGGATGCGCTCGATCACGACGGCCACGCCGTCCTCGTTGTTGGCCACGGTGCGGCCGGAGGCGGCCGCTATCACGTCCGGGTGGGCGTTGCCCATGGCGTAGGAGGTCCCTGCCCAGCGCAGCATCTCGACGTCGTTGGGCATGTCGCCGAAGGCGACGACCTCGGCCGGGGAGATACCGCGCTCGGAGCAGCACAGCTCCAGGGTGCTGGCCTTGGACACGCCGAGCTCGCTGATCTCCAGCAGGGCGGTCGGGCTGGAGCGGGTGATGGCGGCGTAGGCTCCGGCGGCCGACCGGGCCAGGGCGAGGAACTCGTCCGGGGCCAGCTCGGCGTGGTGCGCGAGCAGCTTCAGGACCGGCGCGGCGCTGTCGTCCGTCTCCTCGCGCAGCAGCTTCTCGGCGGTGGCGACCGTGGCCCCCGGGTCCTGGAAGAAGGGCGGGTAGGCCGGCTCGTAGTTGATGCCGGTGGTCGTCTCGACCGCGAAGGAGGCGCCGGGGACGGCCGCGCGCAGGGTCTCGACCACCGTGAGCGCGGTGGTCCGGGGCAGAGCCCGTACCTGGACGAACTCCCGTCCGGCGTGCAGGTCGACCACGGCGGCGCCGTTCGCGCAGATGGCCAGGCCGTGCCCGTGCACGTGATCGCTGACCACGTCCATCCAGCGGGCCGGGCGTCCGGTGACGAAGAAGACCTCGATCCCGGCCTCCTCGGCGGCGGCGAGGGCGGCTACCGTGCGCAGCGAGACGGATTTGTCGTCGCGCAGCAGGGTGCCGTCAAGGTCGGTGGCGATGAGCCGGGGTGCGGGGAAGGGCCCGTCCGGGCGCTGGGGAGCCGAGGTCACGGCTCCATCTTCGCCCATGGGTTCCCACCCGTTCACCAAGATCGGCCAGAGATGTTTCACGTGAAACGTGGCTCACAGCGCGGGAAGGGTTCGCACCGTAGGCTCAGTGACATGAGTCTTCGCCTGAGCACCGTGATCCTGCCGGTCCGTCCGTGGCACGATGGCGGTCGTGACCAGTGGGAGCGGGCCGAGCAGCTCGGGTTCCACACGGCCTACACCTATGACCACCTGACCTGGCGCACCTTCCGCGACGGCCCCTGGTTCGGTGCGGTTCCCACCCTGACCGCGGCGGCGGCCGTCACGACCCGGCTCCGTCTGGGGACGCTGGTCACCTCGCCGAACTTCCGGCACCCGGTGACCCTGGCCAAGGACCTGATGTCCCTGGACGACATCTCCGGCGGGCGGATCACGCTCGGTATCGGCGCGGGCGGCAATGGCTTCGACGCGACCGCGCTGGGGCAGGAGGAATGGAGCCCCCGTGAGCGCGCGGACCGCTTCGCCGAGTTCGTTCCGCTGCTCGACCGGCTGCTGACCGAGAGCGCGGTGACCCACCACGGCACCTTCTACTCCGCCGAGGAAGCCCGCAACATCCCCGGGTGCGTTCAGCGCCCGCGGCTGCCGTTCGCCGTCGCCGCGACCGGCCCGCGGGGTGTGAGGCTCGCCGCTGAGTTCGGCCAGGCCTGGGTGACCGCAGGTGACCCCAAGGTCTTCGAGGGAACGCCCGAGCAGTCCCTGGAGGCCCTGCGCGGACAGGTCGGCAAGCTGGAGAAGGCCCTGGCCGAGGCCGGCCGGGAGCCCGAATCCATCGAGCGGGTCCTGCTGACCGGGTTCACCCCGGAGCGCGGCAGCATGCTGGAGTCCGTGGACGCCTTCGTCGACTTCGCCGGCCGTCACCGCGAGCTGGGCTTCACCGAGCTGGTCGTCCACGCCCCGATCCCCGACTCCGACTTCGCGGCCGACGAGGCCGTCTTCGAGCGGATCGCCACCGAGGCACTCGCGCAGCTGGGCGCCTGACGGCCCGCTGCCTGTCATCCCGCCGGGGTTCCCGCGCCGCTACTGGAAGCGCAGGAACTCCGGCGGTACGGCGTCGGCCAGCCACACTCCGTTGGCGCTGACCCGGAAGACGTGCCCGGCCGCATACATCGCCGCGGCGTCCACCGGGAGCACCACCGGCCGTCCCCTGCGCGCGCCCACGCGGGCGGCCGTCTCACGGTCGGGCGAGAGGTGCACGTGGTGGCGTGCCATCGGGCGCAGCCCTTCGGCGCGGATCGAGTCCAGGGCCGCGGCGACGGTGCCGTGATAGAGGTACGCGGGCGGTTCCGCCTCCGGCAGGTCCAGGTCCACCGCGACGGTGTGGCCCTGGTTGGCCCTGATGCGGGTGCCGTCGATGGTGAACCGCTGTTTGTCGTTCGTGGCGACGACGTGATCCAGCTCGGCACGGCTGACCGGGAAGCGGTGCGCCGCCGCCGCGCGCAGGAGGTCGTCGATCTCCACCCAGCCCTGCGGGTCGAGCGTCAGTCCGATGCGTTCCGGCTGGTGCCGCAGGTGTTTCGAGACGTATTTGGACACCTTCACGGTGCGTCGGTCATCCATGTCCCCAGCTTGATGGCTCGGGCGGGTACCCGGCAGCGATTTTCCGCCCCCGCGTGACGTCCCAAGGCCGGCACTCCCTCTATTAAGTTTCCAAGATACGGAATATATTTTCCGCTAGAAGCTCATTCGGAGGGAGAAACTATGACAAGTAAGGCTTCACTGCTGCGGCGCACGGCTGCCGAGCTCGTCGGCACCGCGGGCCTGCTCGTGGTCGTGATCGGGTCCGGTATCCAGGCCGCGTCCCTCAGTCGCGACACCGGTGTCGCCCTCGTCGCCAATTCGCTGGCCACCGCCATCGGCCTCGGCCTGATCATCACCCTCTTCGGCCCCCTGTCCGGTGCCCACCTCAACCCCGTCGTCACCCTCACCGCCTGGTGGGCCCGCCGCGCCGGCGGCGAGGGGCTCGCCGCGCGGGAGGCCTTCGCCTACGCCGGCGCTCAGACCGCCGGGGCCATCGGCGGTGCCGTCGTGGCCGAGATGATGTTCGGCCGCACCCCGGGGACCTTCTCCACCCAGGTCCGCGACGGCGGTCACCTGCTGATCGGCGAGATCGTCGCGACCGCCGGTCTCGTCCTGGTCATCCAGGGGCTCGGCCGCATCGGCCGCCCGAGGCTCACCCCGGCCGCGGTCGCCGCGTACATCGCCGCAGCCATCTGGTTCACCTCTTCGAGCTCCTTCGCCAACCCGGCCGGCACGATCGGCCGCGCCTTCAGCGACTCCTTCACCGGCATCGCCCCGCAGTCGCTCCCCGGCTTCCTCGCCGCGCAGCTGGCCGGAGGCGTCCTTGGCCTCGCCCTGGCCACGCTCCTGTACGGACGCGAGCGCGGCCGGGTGACGTCGGGTCAGGCGGCCTCCGGGAACACGCCTTCCGGGGAGGCGGACGCCCAGACCCCCCTGGCCGATATGCCCCGCCCCAGTACCGGGTTCGAGACGACCATCTGACACAACACGCCTGTTGCCCACAGGAAAACGGGAGTTGTCCACAGCCGTTTCGGCGGGTTTCAGTGCTATCTGAGCGATTCGCCCTGGGGATCGCCTGTGGACTACCGATCGAGCATTACCGGCCGCCCCGGCTGGCCAGGTCGTTCATCGTCCGGGCCTGGAGCTCCCGTTCCGTCGCGGCCCGGACGAATTCCGCCACGTGCTCCGGACCCACCAGTTCCTGCACCGCCCGCACCGTCGCGGCGGGCAGGGCCACCGGAGCGGGCCCCGCCGGCTGGACCGCTCCGGGAGCGCCGAGGTGCCGCTGGAGGTGCCGGGTCGCGAACAGCCGCATCGCACGTGCCAGTTCGGCGTCGACCGTCTGCTGGGCCAGGGGCCGCAGCCGACGCACCATCGTCGCCGCCTCCGCCGCGTCCGAGTCCGTCGGCGGAACCTGACCGAGGTAGCGGGCGAAGACGTGCTCGGTGGTGAACTCCAGGAAGCGCGAGGCGATGTGCTCGACCTGTCCGCGCAGCTCCCGCAGATGACCGGTGATCGCCGTGAGGGGCACCCCGGCCGCGTACAGCTCGGCCGCGACCGCCAGCTCCTGCGGGGAGGGCACCAGGAACTCGTCCGGACGGCCCGGGATGCGCTCCAGCACCCCGAGCTCACACGCCTCGTCCACCGCCCCGTCGTCCGGCAGCCCGCCGAACCGGGCATGCAGGTCCTCGCGGCTGATCCGGTCGGCCTCCTCGTCCGTCCACGGCCCCTGCACCTCCGCCACCAGGCCGAGTACGCCGCCCAGCCCGCGCCCCGCGTCCCAGGCCTCGAGCAGTTCCTTGATGGAGGCCAGGGTGTAGCCGCGGTCCAGCAGGTCGGCGATCTGGCGCAGCCGCGCCAGGTGCGTGTCCCGGTACACGTTGGACCTGCCCCGCCGCTCCGGCTTCGGCAGCAGACCGCGGTCCTGGTACGCGCGGATGGTGCGCACGGTCGCGCCGCTGTGGTGGGCCAGATCTTCGATCCGGTACTCGGCTGGCGCCTGATCGGACAATCCCGGCTCCCTACGACATGGCGGCTCGGCCGACCGCGCCCGCCGCGGTCCGGGCGGCAGGAGGCGCCGCCAGGTACTCGACCGCCGTGAGCAGCGAGCCCTCCTGCGAGGGATGGTACGACCGCGGGATGGAGCCGGGTATGTCCGTGCCGGGCTCTGCGCGCGGCGGAACCGGACCCCCGCCCCGTGGCCGCGCGCCGGCCGGGCCCCCGCCCGCCCGGTTCACAGCCGGGGCTCCAGCCGGGCGATCCTCCGCAGCGTGTTCGGCATGAACCGGGACATCCACAGGGCGCCCTTGGACTCGGGGGTCACCGGTACCACCGCCCGGTTCTTCACCACCGCCAGCAGGATCGCGTCGGCGACCTTCTCCGGCGGGAAGTTCCGCAGCCCGTACAACCGCGAGGACCGCTCCTGGCGGCGCTTCTCCTCGGCCGCGTCCACCCCCGCGAACCGGGAGGTGGCGGTGATGTTGGTGTTCACGATGCCCGGGCAGATCGCCGAGACCCCGATCGACTTGGAGGCGAGCTCGGCGCGCAGGCACTCGCTCAGCATCAGCACCGCTGCCTTGGAGGTGCTGTACGCGGGCAGGGTCCGGGAGGGGAGGTAGGCGGCGGCGGAGGCCGTGTTGACGATGTGTCCGCCCTGGCCGCGCTCGGCCATCTGCCGCCCGAAGATCCGGCAGCCGTGGATGACCCCCCACAGGTTCACGTCGAGGACCTTCTTCCAGTCCTCCGAGGCGGTGTCCAGGAAGGAACCCGACAGCCCGATGCCGGCGTTGTTGACCAGCACGTCCACGATGCCGTACTCGGCGGCTACCTTCGCCGCGAGCTTCTCCATCGCCTGCTCGTCACTGACGTCGACGCACTCGCCCCAGGCGTCGGCGGCGCCGACGAGCCGGGCCATCTCCGCGGTGCGGGCCGCTCCCTCGCCGTCCCGGTCCACGGCCACGACCCGGGCCCCGGCCTCGGCGAACGCGAAGGCGGTGGCCCGGCCGATACCGCTCGCCGCGCCGGTGACCAGCACCAGCTGTCCCGAGAACCGGTCGGCGTACTTCCCCGGGGCCTTGTGCTCCGGAGCCTTCGCCATGGGCTCCTCCCGGGCGGCGACGAACTCGCCGATCCAGGCCGCCACCTGGTCGGGGCGGGTCCTGGGGATCCAGTGCTTCGCGGGCAGGGTGCGCCGCACGAGGTCCGGGGCCCACCGCTCCAGGTCGTCGTAGAGCCGCTCGGAGAGGAAGGCGTCCCCGGTCGGGGTGATCAGCTGTACCGGTACGTGCGCGTACGCGTCGGCGCGCGGCCGGCGCAGCCTGGGACGGACGTTGTCGCGGTAGAGCCAGGCTCCGTGCGCCGCGTCAGAGGGCAGCGAGGCCGTCGGGTAGGCGCCGCCGGCCGGGACCTCCTCCAGGCGCGCGAGGATCTTCGGCCAGCGCTTGCCCAGCGGGCCGCGCCAGGCGAGCTCCGGCAGCACCGGCGTGTGCAGCATGCCCACGTACCAGGACTTCGAGCCCTGGTTCAGCAATTGCGCGGCCCGGCGCGGGGTGGGCCGTGTCACCCGCCGCTTGATCCAGTGCCCGAAGTGGTCGAGGGAAGGACCCGACATGGAGGTGAAGGAGGCGATCCGGCCCTCGGTCCGGGCCACCGTCGCGAACTCCCAGCCCTGGACGGAACCCCAGTCGTGGCCCACCAGGTGCACGGGCCGGTCCGGGCTGACGGCGTCCGCCACCGCCAGGAAGTCGTCGGTGAGCTTCTCCAGGGTGAAGCCCCCGCGCAGCGGCACGGGAGCCGAAGAGCGGCCGTGCCCGCGCACGTCGTACAGCACCACGTGGAACCGGGCCGCCAGCCGCTCGGCGACCTCCGACCAGACCTCCTTGGTGTCCGGGTAGCCGTGCACCAGCAGCACGGTGGGCCGGTCCGGGTCGCCGAGCTCGACGACGCACAGCTCGATCCCGCCCGTGCTCACCCGGCGCTCGCGCGCTCCCGCCAGTGCCGTACCGCTCATCCCGCTCATGCCGCCTGCTCCTCGGTCCAGCGCCGCACGTGCGGCAGGTCGTCGTCCAGCCAGAACGCGCTCTCCACGGGATCCCGGGAGTCGGTGACCACCAGGATCTCCTCGAACTTCGCACCCGTGCCCCGGAAGCCCAGATGAGGCTCCACCGCCCACAGTCCGGGCTGCGGCGGGTGGTCGGAGAAGTGGTACGGGCTCCACAGCGGGGACCAGCCCTCGCGGTGGCCGTGCAGGGCGTCGGAGGCCAGCCCCTTGAGTGACTGGGTGCCGAACCCGAACGCGGTCGGGGACCAGCGGCGCTCCTTGACCCGGTCTATCTTGTGCGCGATGACCCCGAAGGGATAGGCCCGGTGGCGGTTGGCGTACCCCTGCCGGGTCATCAGCCGTTCGACGTTCTCGTAGATCTCGCGCAGCGGGCGGCGCTCGCGCACCTGCTCCAGGATCAGCGCGCGGTGCGGCCGCAGGTCGGACATCAGCCGGTCCTGCACCGGATTGAGGCCGAGGCTGCCGGAGTAGCCGATGTCGGCCGCGTACCCCCGGTAGACGGGCGCCATGTCGAGGATGAACGGCATCCCCGGCTCCAGCTTCCGGTTGGTCGGGAAGAACTGGAGCGGGATCCTGAAGCCCGCGAAAGCGGTCCGGTCCCCGAACCATGCGAAGGGAAGGTGGAACCAGTCCCGCACCCCGCGCTCGCGCAGCCACTCGCGCTGCATCCGGGCCGCCTCGCGCTCGGTCACTCCGGGGCGGAGCTGGGCCGCCACCGTCTCGGCGCACTCGTAGGCGAGGCGCTGGACCTCCCTGAAGCCGCGCAGCTCGGCGGCGAGCCGCGCGGAGCCCTGTGCGGCGCGTTCCCCGGTGTCCGTGTCCCCAGCCATGCCAGCCGTCCGTCCTGTCAGCCGTACCGCCGAAAGTTGACACTGATGAATGTGACAATGACCGGAGGTGGCGTCAAGGGTCGTGCACGGACCTGTGGACAACCCGCCCCCTCGCCCGGCCGGTGTCAGCCTTCCGTCAGGGTCCGTAGTCCTCAAGGCGGAGACGGGATCCCGCTCCAGGTCTGACGCTCCGCCCGGGCCCCGGCACTAACGTCGAACCCGTGACTGTCATCGCGACCGAAAGCCTGAGCAAGCGGTACCCCCGAGTGACCGCCCTCGACCGGCTCTCCCTGGACATCGGGCCCGGAGTGACCGGGCTCGTGGGTGCCAACGGGGCCGGCAAGTCCACGCTGATCAAGATCCTGCTCGGGCTGTCGCCCGCCACCGAGGGCCGCGCCGCCGTCCTCGGCCTGGACGTCGCCACGCACGGCAGCACGATCCGCGAGCGCGTCGGCTACATGCCCGAGCACGACGCCTTGCCGCCCGACGTCTCGGCCACCGAGTTCGTCGTCCACATGGCACGCATGTCGGGCCTGCCGCCGACGGCCGCCCGCGAGCGGACCGCCGACACACTGCGCCACGTCGGGCTGTACGAGGAGCGCTACCGCCCGATCGGCGGCTACTCCACCGGTATGAAGCAGCGCGTCAAGCTGGCCCAGGCGCTCGTCCACGACCCGCAGCTGGTCCTCCTCGACGAGCCGACCAACGGCCTCGACCCGGTGGGCCGCGACGAGATGCTCGGCCTGATCCGCCGCGTCCACACCGACTTCGGCATCTCCGTCCTGGTCACCTCCCACCTCCTCGGCGAGCTGGAGCGGACCTGCGACCACGTCGTGGTCATCGACGGCGGCAAGCTGCTGCGCTCCAGCTCCACCAGCGACTTCACCCAGACCACGACCACCCTGGCGGTGGAGGTCACCGACTCCGACGCGCACCCGGACGGCACCGCCGCCCTGCGCAAGGCGCTCACCGCGGCGGGCCTGACCCTCCACGCGGGCGAGGAGCAGGGACTGCCCGGAGCCGGCCACGTCCTGCTCGTCGAGGCGACGGGCGAGGACACCTACGACACCATCCGCGACACCGTCGCCGACCTCGGCGTCGGTCTGGTCCGCATGGAACAGCGCCGCCACCGCATCGCGGAGGTCTTCCGCGAGAGCGACCAGTCCGCGCAGCGCAACCACATCCAGCAGTGGGGAGCCGGTACCGATGGCACCTGAGACCTCGACCCAGATCCACAACATCGGCTACCGGTCCTACGACGGCCCCCGGCTCGGCCGCTCCTACGCCCGCACCTCGCTGTTCTCGCAGTCGCTGCGCGGCGCCTACGGGCTCGGTCGCTCGGCCAAGTCCAAGGTCCTGCCGATGATCCTCTTCGCGGTGATGTGCGTACCCGCGCTGATCATCGTCGCGGTGGCCATCGCCGTGCCCGGCTCCACCGACCTGCCGATCAAGTACACGACGTACGCCCTGACCACCCAGGTGGTCATCGGCCTCTACCTCGCCTCCCAGGCGCCCCAGTCGGTCTCGCGGGACCTGCGCTTCAAGACGGTGCCCCTGTACTTCTCGCGGCCCATCGAGCGGGTCGACTACGTCCTGGCCAAGTACGCCGCCATGGCCTCGGCCCTCTTCATCCTCACCGCCACCCCGCTGCTGATCATGTGGATCGGCTCGCTGCTGGCGAAGTTCGACTTCGGTCACCAGACCAAGGGATTCGGGCAGGCACTGGTGTCGGTACTTCTGCTGTCGCTGCTCTTCGCGGGCCTCGGGCTGGTCATGGCCGCGCTCACCCCGCGCCGCGGGTTCGGGGTGGCCGCGGTCATCGCCATGCTGCTCATTCCCTACGGCGCCGTCTCCACCGTGCAGGCGGTCGCCTACGGGACCGGCAACACCGGTCCCATCGAGTGGCTGGGCCTCTTCTCCCCCATCACCCTGATCGACGGCGTGCAGACCGCGTTCCTCGGTGCGACCTCCGCCTTCCCCGGCGGTGAGGGCCCCTCGGCCGGCACCGGCGTCGTCTACCTGCTCGTCATCCTCGGCCTCATCGCCGGCTCCTACGCCGCCCTGATGGCCCGCTACCGGAAGGCCGGGCTGTGACGACCATCGACATCGACCACACCTCCCGCTGGTTCGGGAACGTCGTCGCCGTCAACGACGTGACCATGCGCATCGGACCCGGCGTCACCGGCCTCCTCGGCCCCAACGGCGCCGGCAAGTCCACGCTGATCAACATGATGGGCGGCTTCCTCGCCCCCTCCACCGGCACCGTCACCCTCGACGGCGCCCCGATCTGGCGCAACGAGTCGGTGTACCGGCAGATCGGCGTCGTACCCGAGCGCGAGGCGATGTACGACTTCCTCACCGGCCGGGAGTTCGTCGTCGCCAACGCCGAACTGCACGGGCTGGACGACGCGGCGGCCCAGCGGGCGCTGGCCACCGTCGAGATGGAGTACGCCCAGGACCGGAAGATCGCCACGTACTCCAAGGGCATGCGCCAGCGCGTGAAGATGGCTTCCGCGCTCGTCCACGACCCGTCGGTGCTGCTGCTCGACGAGCCCTTCAACGGCATGGACCCGCGCCAGCGCATGCAGCTGATGGACCTGCTGCGGCGGATGGGCGGCGAGGGCCGCACCGTCCTGTTCTCCTCCCACATCCTGGAGGAGGTCGAGCAGCTGGCCTCCCACATCGAGGTGGTCGTCGCCGGCCGGCACGCCGCGTCGGGTGACTTCCGCAAGATCCGCCGCCTGATGACGGACCGCCCGCACCGCTACCTCGTGCGCTCCTCGGACGACCGGGCCCTCGCCGCGGCCCTGATCGCCGATCCGTCGACCGCCGGCATCGAGGTCGACCTCAAGGAAGGCGCCCTGCGGATCCAGGCCGTCGACTTCGGGCGCTTCACCGAACTGCTGCCCCGGGTCGCCCGCGCGCACGGCATCCGGCTGCTGACCGTCTCGCCCTCGGACGAGTCCCTCGAGTCCGTCTTCTCCTACCTCGTCGCGGCCTGAAAGGAGCTGGCAACCATGTACAACCCGACCGTCGCCCGGCTCACCTACCGGGCCCTCCTCGGCCGCCGTCGCGCAGCGATCCTCTTCGCGCTGCCCGCCCTGCTGCTCGTCATCTCCGTCGCCGTCCGCTTTTTCACCGGGGTGGACGACAAGGTCGCCTCGGAGCTGCTCGGCGGCTTCGCGCTCGCCACGATGGTGCCGCTGATCGGCGTCATCGCCGGGACCGGAGCCATCGGGCCCGAGATCGACGACGGCTCGATCGTCTACCTGCTCTCCAAGCCGGTGAAGCGTCCGACGATCATCATGACCAAGCTGATCGTCGCGATCGCCATCACGATGGCCTTCTCCGCCATCCCCACCCTGATCGCGGGCTTCATCCTCAACGGCAACGGCCAGCAGATCGCCGTCGCCTACACGGTCGCCGCGCTCATCGCCTCGATCGCCTACAGCGCGCTGTTCCTGCTGCTGGGCACCGTCAGCCGGCACGCCGTCGTCTTCGGCCTGGTCTACGCCCTGATCTGGGAGTCCCTCTTCGGCAGCCTGGTCTCCGGCGCGAAGACCCTCAGCGTCCAGCAGTGGGCCCTGTCCCTGGCCGAGAAGGTCGCCGGAGAGGGATACGTGGACTCCAGCGTCGGCCTGCCCACCGCCGTGCTCCTGCTCCTGGCGGTCACCGTCGGCGCCACCGTGTACGCGGGCCAGAAGCTGCGCCGCCTCACCCTGGCCGGCGAGGAGTAGCCCGCCGCACCGGCCCGAAACCGTGCCCCGCCCGGCCCACCGGCCAGGCGGGGCACGGCCGTACGGGGCATCATCGGGGCATGATCGAGCACACCGGACCCGAGCCGTCCAGGCCTCTGCGGGCCTGGATACGCTCCTCGCCCGGCACACACATATGGCTGCTGATCGTGGCCGTGACCAGTGTCGTCGTGGCGATCGCCCCGGACCGGCTCGACCACGTGCTGCTCCACCGCAACAGCAGCAACATCCACCAGCTGGTCAAATACCCTCTGCGGGCCCTGCTGAGCAGTGCCTTCTGGATCGAGAACCCGGCCTCGCTCGCCCTCTACACCCTGCTCTTCGAGCTCTTCCACGCCACCGTCGAACGCTGGCTGGGCACCCTGCGCTGGCTGGTGATCGTCGCGACCGCCCATATCGTCGCCACCCTCGCCAGTCAGAAGGTCCTCCTCATGGCCATCGAGGACAACCGCGCGCCGCACAGCATGACGCACGTCGTGGACATCGGGGTCAGCTACGGGCTCGCGGCCTCGATCGGCGTCCTGACCTACCGTCTCCCGAACCCCTGGAGATGGCTGTACCTGGCCGGAGCCGTGGCCTTCTTCGGGATCCCCCTGCTCACCGGCGGCAGCTTCACCGACCTCGGCCATGCCATCTCGCTGGCCGTCGGGCTGCTGGCCTGGCCGCTGACCCTCCACCCGGAGCCGCACGGGGTCCATGTTTCACGTGAAACATGAGCGCGTGCGCCCGGCCGCGCGGGCGGGGAGAAATTCGCTGGTAAGGGGCGTGCGCCCCCGGCACAGTGGGAGGTGCGGGGAGCAACAAAAAAGGTCCGGGACAGCCACTTCGAGCGCGCCTCACGGCGCGGGCTGTTCCGGACCTTCTTCCATGAACGGGTGTGGCTCAGGCGGCGCCCAGCAGACGTTCCAGCACCACCGCGATGCCGTCCTCCTGGTTGGAGGTGGTCACCTCGTCGGCCACGGCCTTCAGATCGGCGTGGGCGTTGGCCATCGCGACACCGTGCGCGGCCCAGCCGAACATGGGGATGTCGTTGGGCATGTCGCCGAACGCGATCGTCTCGGCGGCCTTCACCTTCAGCCGGCGTGCGGCGAGCGAGAGCCCCGTGGCCTTGCTCAGTCCCAGCGGCAGGATCTCCACTATCCCCGGACCTGCCATCACGATGTCGACCAGGTTGCCGACGGTCTCCCGGGCCACCTTGACCAGCTCGTCCTCGCCCATCCCCGGGTGCTGGATGTACAGCTTGTTGAGCGGAGCGCTCCACACGGCCGCGGTGTCCTCCAGGTAGAGCGCCGGGAGGCCCCCCTGTACCTGGTAGCCGGGCCCGAACAGGACCTCGCCGTCCACCCCGTCCCGGCTGGCGGCCAGCGCCAGCGGACCCACCTCGGCCTCGAGCTTCGACAGGGCCAGACCGGCCAGCTGCCGGTCCAGCGTCACCGAGGTCAGCAGTCGGTGCGCCCCCGCGTCGTAGACCTGAGCGCCCTGCCCGCACACCGCGATCCCCTGGTAACCGAGGTCGTCCAGCACGCCCCGGGTCCAGGGCACGGCCCGGCCGGTGACGATGATGTGCGCCGCGCCCGCCGCGGTGACCGCGGCGAGCGCCTCACGGGTGCGCTCCGAGACGGTGTCGTCGTCACGCAGGAGCGTGCCGTCGAGATCCGTCGCGACCAGCTTGTACGGGAAGGGGGCCGTGCTCACTTGGCGATCGGCTCCAGGACCTCACGGCCGCCCAGGTACGGGCGGAGCACCGGGGGGACCCGCACGGAGCCGTCGGCCTGCTGGTGGTTCTCCAGGATGGCGACGATGGTGCGGGGGACGGCGCACAGGGTGCCGTTGAGCGTGGACAGCGGGGCGGTCTTCTTGTCCTCGCGGTAGCGGATCTGCAGGCGGCGGGCCTGGAAGCCGTCACAGTTCGAGGCGGAGGTCAGCTCGCGGTACTTGCCCTGGGTCGGGATCCAGGCCTCGCAGTCGAACTTGCGGGAGGCGGAGGCCCCCAGGTCGCCGGTGGCGACGTCGATGACCTGGAACGGCAGCTCCAGGCTGGTCAGCCACTGCTTCTCCCACTCCAGGAGCCGCTTGTGCTCGGCCTCGGCGTCCTCGGGCGCGACGTACGAGAACATCTCGACCTTGTCGAACTGGTGGACGCGGAAGATGCCGCGGGTGTCCTTGCCGTACGTACCGGCCTCGCGGCGGAAGCACGGCGAGAAGCCGGCGTACCGCAGGGGCAGCTTGTCGACGTCGATGATCTCGTCCATGTGGTACGCGGCGAGCGGGACCTCGGAGGTGCCGACCAGGTAGTAGTCGTCCTTCTCCAGGTGGTACACGTTCTCCGCGGCCTGGCCGAGGAAGCCGGTGCCCTCCATGGCGCGCGGGCGGACCAGCGCGGGGGTGAGCATCGGGATGAAGCCGGCCTCGGTGGCCTGGGCGATCGCCGCGTTGACGAGGGCCAGCTCCAGCAGGGCGCCGACGCCCGTCAAGTAGTAGAAGCGCGAGCCGGACACCTTGGCGCCGCGCTCGACGTCGATGGCGCCCAGCGCCTCGCCCAGCTCCAGGTGGTCCTTGGGCTCGAAGCCCTCGGCCGCGAAGTCGCGGATCGTGCCGTGCGTCTCGAGGATGGTGAAGTCCTCCTCGCCGCCGACGGGCACGTCCTCGTGGACGATGTTGCCGAGCTTGAGCAGGAGCTGCCTGGCAGCCTCGTCCGCCTCGTTCTGCTCCGCCTCGGCCGCCTTGACGTCGGCCTTGAGCTGCTCGGCCTTGGCCAGCAGCTGGGCGCGCTCCTCAGGAGTGGCCTTGGGGATGAGCTTGCCGAGGGACTTCTGCTCATTGCGCAGTTCGTCGAAGCGCATGCCGGAGGACCTGCGGCGCTCGTCGGCGGAGAGCAGTGCGTCGACGAGGCCGACGTCCTCTCCACGGGCGCGCTGCGAGGCGCGGACACGGTCAGGGTCTTCACGGAGCAGCCGAAGGTCAATCACCCCTCCAGGCTACCGGTCTGGGCTTCCTGGGATCACACCGATATCACGCTGCGTGTCATTATGTCCCGATTGAGGGGAATGCAAATCACTTGCTCCAGTGGCTGGAAGAGGCCCCCCGGGACGACCGATAAAACCGGCCCGATTCCCCGAAAAGGGGCATGGCGGAGGGCGGCGCGCAGGCCCTGATCAGCGCTGAGGGCTCAGCCTTGTCCACAGGAATTCCACCGGGACTCCCCTTATCCACAGGCTGTGTGCCGCATCTGTGGACACGGAATTAGATCAATAGGGGCCCGTGAGGAGCCGTGCCGGTTCAGGGTTCAAACCGCCCTCACACACTCATTCGGGTGGGAATGGCTCGCTCCAAAGAGTTGGTCGGTGATACAG
Source organism: Streptomyces sp. 3211.6 (assembly GCF_003634815.1). NCBI lineage: Bacteria > Bacillati > Actinomycetota > Actinomycetes > Kitasatosporales > Streptomycetaceae > Streptomyces > Streptomyces sp. 3211.6. The sequence continues at coordinate 4,136,385 of NZ_RBXC01000001.1, forward strand.
GGGTGACGCCGTTCACCTGCCGCTCCCCAGCGCGAAACCTGCGCCGCCCGACCGATTTGTCGACCTTGTCGTGCCGCTCTGTCGACTTGTCCCCAGGTCTCTCTCTCGCCCTGTGGATAACTCTGTGGAGAAGCGGAAGAGGTGGGGACGGTCTACGCCCGGCCGTCGAGGCAGCGGGCCAGCCAGTCGGAAGCCTCCGTGAAATCGCCATCGGAGGTGCCCGGCCGCGCCGCCCGCACTTCACTCAGAGCGACGCCGGCGCGCGGGTAGGAGCCCAGGAAGCGGACCTGGGGACAGGTCCGGCGCAGCCCCATCAGGGCTTCGCTCACCCGCCGGTCGGAGATGTGCCCCTCGGCGTCCACGGCGAAGCAGTAGTTCCCGATCCCCTCGCCCGTCGGCCGGGACTGGATCAGCATCAGGTTCACGCCCCGCACGGCGAACTCCTGGAGCAGCTCCAGCAGGGCGCCGGGATGGTCGTCGCCCAGCCACAACACCACAGAGGTCTTGTCCGCGCCCGTGGGGGCGGCCGGCCGGGCGGGCCGCCCGACCAGTACGAACCGGGTCTCGGCGTTCTGCGCGTCGTGGATCTCGGTGACCAGCGCTTCCAGCCCGTACGTGGCAGCGGCGAACTCGCCCGCGAAGGCGGCGTCGAACCGGCCCTCCTGGACCAGCCGCGCCCCGTCCGCGTTGGAGGCGGCCGACTCCCACACCGCGTCGGGCAGGTGCGTCCGCAGCCAGTTGCGCACCTGCGGCTGGGCGACCGGGTGCCCCGTGACGGTCTTGATGTCCGACAGCTTGGTCCCGGGCCGCACCAGCAGCGCGAACGCGATGGGCAGCAGCACCTCGCGGTAGATCATCAACGGCTCGCCCGAGGCCAGCTCGTCGAGGGTGGCGGTGACCCCGCCCTCCACCGAGTTCTCGATCGGCACCAGCGCGGCCGCGGCCTCACCGCCCCGCACGGCGTCCAGAGCGGCCGGGACCGACACCATCGGGACGAGCTCCCGGGTGGCGGCTTCCGGCAGGGTGCGGAGGGCCGCTTCGGTGAACGTGCCCTCGGGACCGAGATAGGTGAAGCGCGTGGCCGACATGCGATCAGCCTAATGCCGGGAGGCTCGCCACCGGGGGGCTGTTCACCCTTCGAGCAGCCGCTGCCCGACGTACTCGCCGGCGCGCGGGCCGGGCGGAACGGCGTACAGGCCGCTCGACTCGTGCCGGATGAACTCCGACAGCGCGTCACCCCGGTCGAGCTTGCGCTGGACCGGTACGAACCCGCGCAGCGGATCGGCCTGCCAGCAGATGAAGAGCAGGCCGGCGTCCGGGGTGCCGTCGGGGGCGATCCCGTCGTGGAAGGAGAACGGCCGCCGCAGCATGGCGGCGCCGCCGTTCTGCGCGGGGGCGGAGATCCGCGCATGCGCGTTGGAGGGGATCACCGGCTTGCCGTCGGGGCCGAGCTTGTCCAGGGCCAGGGGCGTGGTCTCGCCGCCGCCGGTCAGGGGCGCGCCGTTGGCCTTCGTCCGGCCGATGACCTGCTCCTGCTGGGCCAGGGACCGCTTGTCCCAGTCGTCCAGCAGCATCCGGATTCTGCGCACGACGGCGTACGAACCCCCCGCCATCCAGGCGTGCTCCGCCGGTCCGGGCCCGGCGGCGGGCACGAAGATCCGCTTGTCGAAGTCGGGGTCCGCGGGCTTCGGGTTCCCGGTGCCGTCGATCTGGCCCATGAGGTTCCGCGCGGTCATCGGGGAGGCGGTGGCGCCGGGGGACCGGTTGAAACCGTTCATCTGCCAGCGCACCCGCGCGGCCTCCCCGGCGTCCCTCTGCACCGCCCGCAGGGCGTGGAAGGCGACGAGCCCGTCATCCGAGCCGATCTGCACCCAGAGGTCGCCGTTGCTGCGCTGGGCGTCGAGCCGGTCCGAGGAGAAGTCGGGCAGCGGATCGAGGGCAGCCGGGCGGCGGGCGGTGAGGCCCGTGCGCTCGAAGAAGGAGTGGCCGAACCCGAACGTGATGGTCAGGGAGGAGGGCCCGGCGTCGAGGGCGATGCCGCTGTCCGACGTCGGGGCGGTCTCTCCCGCCATGAGCCGGCGGGCGGTCTCGGACCAGCGGCGCATCAGCGCGGCGGCCTCCGTACGCCCCGCCCCCGGTGCCAGGTCGAAGGCCAGGACGTGGCCCTTGGCCTGGAGAGGGGTGGTGATGCCCGCCTGGTGATCCCCTTCGAAGGCGACCGCGGTCGCGCCGAGGGAGGAGAGGGCCCCGGCCGCGCCGGGGGCGCCGGCCGGGGAGTCGGTGACCGCCGAGTGCACGAGGGCACCCCCGGTGCCGCCGAGCGCGAGCCCGACGGCGCCCGCGGCGCCGACCGTGCCCAGCAGCCGGCGCCGGGAGATCTCGATGTCGGGGGTACTGGCGGTGCTGCTCTCGGTCACGCTGTTCAGCCGATCTTCACGTTCTTCTGGACGGTCGTCTGGTCGATGTCGGAGGTGCGGACGGTCACGTCGATGCGCCATTCGCCCGCGAGGGGCAGCTGGACCCCGGACGCCGTCCAGTGTCCGGGAGCGTCGCGGTCGGGGGCCACCGGCAGCGGGCCGATCTCCTTGGCCGGGAGGGTGAAGGAGATCTTGACCTCCGGCAGGTCGACGGGCTGGCCGTCGGCGCCGTCCGCCCACAGGTGGAGGGTGTTGGCGCCGACCCGGCCCGGATCGAGCTCCAGCCGGACCGTGCCCTTGCCGTTCTGGCCGCCGGTGTCGTAGGGCAGAGTGATCTTGATGGGCCGGTTGGGAACGGCAGTGGAGGCCGGGCTCCGCCCGGCTTCCTGCTCCACGGCCCGGCCCGGCTCGGTGCTGGTCAGGACGGTGGTGACGGCCAGCAGGACGACGGCCACCGCGGCCTCGGCCAGGACGGAACGGCGCAGCCCCGAGCGGCCCGGGTCGGCGTCGCGGACCTGGTTCTCCAGGGCCTTCTCACGGGCCGCGCGCTGCCGGGCGAGCTGCGCCGCCCGCTTCGGGTCGGTGGGTTCGGCCGGCTCGGCGGCGGCGTCCCCGGCCGTGGTTCCGGTCCCGCCCGCGGTCGCTGTTTCACGTGAAACATCGCCGCCCGCGCCCACCGCGGCCGGCTCCTCGGCCCGGTCCTTGGCCGCCACGTCGGCCAGCCGGGCCGTCCACTTGCGGGAGACAAAGGCGATGCCGACGAGGACGGCCACCAGGGCGACCTTGATCAGCAGCAGTCGGCCGTAGCTGGTGCCGGTCAGCGCCGACCAGCTGCCGAGCTGCCGCCAGGACTGGTAGACGCCGGTGACGGCGAGGACCAGGACGCTGATGAAGGCGACCCGGGAGAAGCGCTGGACGGCCTCCCGCTCGATGTCCGGAGCCTTGTGGAGGGCGACGAGCAGGGCGGTGAGCCCGCCGAGCCAGGTGGCCACGGCCAGCAGGTGCAGGATGTCGGCCGGCATCGCGATGCCGGTCTGGATGCCGGTGGAGGCGTGCTCGGCGAGCGCCCACGTGGCGGCGATGCCCGCGGCCACGACCGTGCCGCCGATACCGAGCCCGAAGGCCAGGTCGCTGCTGTCCTTCGCCTGCTCGGGGCTCTGCTCGCCGGCGTTCTTCTGCCGGCGCGCGTAGGCGCCGAAGAGGACGGCGATGAACAGGGCGGCCGCGCCGAGCAGCAGCAGCCGGGAGATGAAAGACGCCCCGGTCTTGGTCTCCAGGACGGCCTGGAGCCCGTCGAGGTCGAAGGCGTCGGCGAACTTGCCCGACCCGGTGTACGGCGTGCGCAGCACGAGCATCGCCAGCGTGGCGGCGGTGAGGGTGACCCAGCCGCGCACCACCAGCTTCTGCAGCGGGCGTACGCCGGAACCCCGGCGCCAGCACAGCAGGATGAAGGCGGAGCCGCCGACCAGGACGGTGAACCCGGCGTAGGCGGCGTAGCGGGCGATGCCGTACGCGATGCCGACGGGGCCGCCGCCCACCTTCTGGGTGGGCAGGGAGACGGAGGTGGCCGAGGGGGCACCGACGGAGAAGGTGAAGGCGCCGGAGACCGGGTGGCTGTCGGCGGAGACGGCCTGCCAGGCGACCGTGTAGGTGCCGTCGGGCAGTCCCGAGTGCAGGGCGGTCCCGTAGCGGATGACCGATCCGCTGCACATGTTCCGCAGCTCGCCGGTGTCGACGCGCTTGCCCTGGGGGTCCATGACCCGGATCGAGTCGTCACCCATGGCGACCTCCTCCGAGAAGGAGAGGGTCACCTGGGCGGGCGCCGTGGCGACCACCGCCCCGTCCTTGGGGTCGCTCGCGGTGAGTGCGGCGTGCGCCGTGGCCGGGGCGGCCGCGGTGAACAGGGCTGCCAGCAGGGCTGCGAGAACCAGCGCCAGCCGCGGCAGCGATGCCGTGGCGCGGACGCCGAAAGGAGGGGGAGCGGGGGCGGTGGCCGTCATGGCGTGTCAGTTCCTCGGTCCGTCAGTGGGCGGTGGAGTTCTGGGGGTTGTACGTCCGTTCCTTGACGTCCAGCTCGACCTTGACCGGATCGGCCTTCTCGAAACGCAGCTCGACGGTGACCTTGTCACCGACGTTCGGCTTGTTCTTGAGGCCCATGAACATGATGTGGTTGCCGCCGCGCTCCAGGTTCAGCTCGCCGCCCGCGGGCACGTCCATGGACTGCACCTGCTGCATCTTCTGGTCCTTGGTCTCGTGGACCTGCAGATCGTCCGAGAGCGGGCTGGTCACGCCGAGCAGCTTGTCGGCGGTCTTCGAGTCGTTCTTGATGACCATGAAAGCGCCGGCCATCTTGTCGTTGACCGGCTCGGGCATGAACGCCCCGCTGACGGTCATCTTCGGCTTGGCCGACTCCCCTGCCTTCGTTCCGGCGCTCGCGTTCGACGAGGAGTCCGAGCCGGAGGAAGAGGAGGAGCAGCCGGATATGGCGAGCGCGGCCGTCAGGCAGAGGGCGGCGGCGAGGGTGCGGGTGGTGCGGGCGTTCACGGGTTCTGTCCCTTGATGAGCTTCGGAAGGTCCTTGGTGTAGTCCTCGACGGTCGTGCCCTCGCCGTAGAGGACGTAGCCCTCGTCGGTCTTGGGCGAGAACGCGATGACCTGCGCACCGTGCATGGAGACGATGCTGCCGTCGGGTTCCTTCTTGGGGGCCTCGATACCGATGCCGAGGGAGCGGGCGGCGGCCTGGATCTTGCCGAAGTCGCCGGTCAGCCCGGTGAAGGCCGGGTCCTGGGACCTGAGCCACGCGCCGAGGGACTCCGGGGTGTCGCGTTCGGGGTCCGTGGTGACGAAGACGACCTGGAGCTTGTCCTGGTCCTCCTTGGGGAGCGCCTTCTTGGCGACGGCGATGTTGCTCATCGTCAGGGGGCACACGTCGGGGCAGTTGGTGTAGCCGAAGTAGATCAGCGTCGGCCGGCCCTTGGTCTGCTCGCGCAGGTTCCACGGCTTGCCGGTGGTGTCCGTGAGGACGAGGTCCGGCTTGTCGAAGGGGCGGTCGAGTACGGTCGCGGCTCCGGCCTTCTTCTCGCCGGTGATCTGGGTGACCGACGCGCTGTTCTTGGCCGGCTCACTGCCGCAGGCGGTGAGGGTGAGCGCAGCCGCCGCCGCGAGGGCGGCGACCGTCACACGTGTGGTGCGCATATGGAGATGTCCCTGGGATCGGGGATGGTGCGGATCTCTGGAAGGGGGCCCGGGCGGGGCCGGTGCACGGGCCCTGCGCGGGCCCGTGGACGACGGGCCCGCGGGCCTGGTGGATCAGGCGGAGCGGCGGCGCGAGGCGATGCCGAAGGCCACCCCGCCGAGGCCGAGGACGATGCCCGCGATGCCGAGGGCGCGCGCGGTGGTGTCGGAGCCGCTCTTGGCGGCGGCCTCGTCGTGCTTCTCGTCCTTGCCGGCGTCCGTGCCGGCGTTCTTCGCGTCGGCCGGCTTGGCGGCGTCGTGGTCACCGGCCGCGGCGGCGGCGGTCAGCTTCAGGACGGGCGCGGGGTTCTGCGGCTCGGCGGCGCCCTCCTTGGCCTCCTCGATCCAGCGGACGACCTCGTTGTTGTCGTACGTCTGGATGGCCTTGAAGACCATCTTGTCCGCGTTGTCGGGGAGCTTGCCGACGGAGACCGGGAACTGCTGGAACTTGCCGGGCTCGATCTTTCCGCCGGTCCAGGTCACCTTGGTGACCACCTCGTTGACCTGCTTGCCGTGCACGTTCAGGGGCTTGTCGAGCTTGGTCTTCTCGACGGTGGACGTCCAGCCGGGGATGTCCTGCGGCATCACGGACGTCAGCGGCTGGTCGACCGGGAAGTTGACCTCGAGCTGGGTGGTCGAGGCGTTGTCGCGCTCGTTCGGGACCTTGAAGTTGATCGTCGCGTAGCCGCCCTTGGGGGCGTCGCCGGGCTGCACGCTGACGTGCGCGAATGCGGTACCGGACAGGGCGAGGACGGCGCCGGCGGCGAGGGCGGCGGCGAAGGAGACGCGAGAGGTCTTCATGACAGGAACACTCCACAGAGCAGTGGTGAACGGTGGGACCGCGCGCACGGGCGCGCGCGGAGATCACGGCACCGGTGCTCCCGCCGTGTGTCCCGGGGAGTGGAGGTGCCGCGTCAGGCTGCGAGGACGAGCGCAGCCGGCGGTCCGCGCCGGATCACGGTGTGCAGGAGTGCGTCCCGGCCGGTCGTCGCGGCGGGCGCGGAGGCGGTCCGGCGGGCCCGGGGGCCGTGCGCGGGAGCGCCGGGGAGCCCGGCCGTGAGGGCCCGTACGAAGGCCAGCGCGGCGCGCAGCGGGCGCATCGGGCCGGTTTCGGCGGAGAGCCGGGAGAGTTCGACCAGCCGGAACAGGGCGGCGTCGCCCCGGCCCAGCAGCCAGCCCGCGGTGAGCGCGGCCAGCAGGTGGCCGAGCAGCATGGCCGGGCTGAACAGGCCGATCCCGGGAGCCCCGGCCGGGGCCGCGGACACGTGCATGTGGCCCATGTGGCCCGACGCGGCCGCCTGCGCGGCCAGGGCCGCCGGGTCCAGCCCGGCGGTCTCCAGGATGCGCCGGGCGTCGGCCGGGCTCAGCGGTATGGAGTTGCCCCCGCAGACCAGGCGGGCGGCGAGCGCCGCCAGCGAGGTGTCGGGGCCGGCCGGGGTCTGAGCGGCGGCCTCGCCGTGCTGGCCGAGGCCGAACAGGACGTGCAGCCCGAGCTGGCCCACGGCCAGTCCGGCGGCGATGCCGGGCCGCGAACGGCGGCGTCCCGCGAGGGGGACCGTGACCGCGAAGAGGCAGACGAAAGCCAGGGCCAGTGCCCACCACGGCACGGTCGCGCAGGAGGCCACGGCGTGGCCCGCCGCGGACAGCACGACGCAGACCGCGGTGAACACCGCGGCCCGGGTCGTCCGGAGGCCTGCTCCGGCGCGTGTGGTGTGGGTGGCAGACATGGCCGGGCCATCATCGCACTGGCCCCGGGCCCTGCCTACGGCAGGTACTGGAGGGACCCTATGGTTCCGGTGTGCGACCGCAAGCGCGCCCCTCGCCCGGCAGGCTCGCGACCAGCGCCCCGCCGGGGCCTACGCGCCCGATACACGCCGGACGCACATGCCGCATCGGCCGAATGAGGGCTGTGCCGGCCGCCGGGGGCTTACGTCCCACCACGGGCGGCAATAGGTAACCGTATGAGCATCTGGTGGTCTCTCCACTTGCGGCGCGAAGCCGCGAGCGTGCCGCTCGCCCGGCGACTGCTGCTCGGGACCATGGAGACCGCGGGGGTGGACGCGGACATCTCCTACGAGTTGTCGGTCGCGCTGAGCGAGGCCTGCGCGAACGCCGTGGAGCACGGCGGCCGCGGCGGACCGGCGGGCGGCCCGGTCGGCGTCCCCGCCGACGAGGTCCTGGACGGTACCGAGGCGTACCACGTCACCGCCTACCTCGACGGGGACCGCTGCCGCATCGAGGTCGCCGACTCGGGTCCGGGTTTCCCGGCGTCGACGGTGGCCCGCCGCAGACCCTCCCTGGCCGAGCACGGCCGGGGCCTGCACCTGATCGCGGAGCTCGCCGACCACGTCCGGCTGCGCAACCGGCCGGGCCGGGGCGCGGTGGTGAGCTTCGAGCGGATGCTGAAGTGGCGTGAGGACGCGCTGCTGAGGGTGTCCTAGGACATGCCGACGGGCGGGGGAACCGGCACCGGCTCCCCCGCCCGTGGTCATGTCCGGGGCGTCAGCCCTTGAGCCGCGCCATCCACGCCTCGACCTCGACCGAGGTGCGCGGCAGGCCGGCCGACAGGTTCCGGTTGCCGTCCTCGGTGACGAGGATGTCGTCCTCGATCCGGACGCCGATGCCCCGGTACTCCTCGGGCACGGTCAGGTCGTCGGCCTGGAAGTACAGGCCCGGCTCGACGGTCAGGCACATGCCCGGCTCCAGCGTGCCGTCGACGTACGCCTCGGTGCGCGCGGCGGCGCAGTCGTGGACGTCCAGGCCGAGCATGTGGCCGGTGCCGTGCAGGGTCCAGCGGCGCTGCAGCCCGAGTTCCAGGACGCGCTCGACCGGCCCCTCCAGCAGACCCCACTCGACGAGCTTCTCGGCCAGCACGTGCTGGGCGGCGTCGTGGAAGTCGCGGTACTTCGCACCCGGCTTGACGGCGGCGATGCCGGCTTCCTGGGCCTCGTAGACCGCGTCGTAGATCTTGCGCTGGATGTCGGTGTACGTGCCGTTGATCGGCAGCGTGCGCGTGACGTCGGCGGTGTAGAGGGAGTGGGTCTCCACACCGGCGTCGAGCAGCAGCAGGTCGCCGGAGCGCACCGCGCCGTCGTTGCGGACCCAGTGCAGGGTGCAGGCGTGCGCGCCGGCGGCGGCGATGGTGCCGTAACCGACGTCGTTGCCCTCGACACGGGCGCGCAGGAAGAAGGTGCCCTCGATGTAGCGCTCGGACGTGGCCTCGGCCTTGTCGAGGACCTTCACGACGTCCTCGAAGCCGCGGACGGTGGAGTCCACGGCCTTCTGCAGCTCGCCGATCTCGAAGGCGTCCTTCACCGCGCGGGCCTCGGAGAGGTAGACGCGCAGCTCCTCGTCGCGCTCCTTGGTCACCTTGTCGGTGAGGGCGGACTCGATGACGGAGTCGTGGCCGCGGACGGCGCGGACCGGGCCGGTGGCCTCGGTCAGGGCCTCGGGCAGCTCGCGGACGTCCTTGGCCGGGATGCCCAGCAGCTGCTCGGCCTCGGCGAGGGAGTGGCGGCGGCCGACCCAGAGCTCGCCCTGGCCCGACAGCCAGAACTCGCCGTTCTCGCGGTTCGAGCGGGGCAGCAGGTAGACGGTGGCCTCGTGACCGGTCTCGCCGGTGGGCTCCAGGACCAGGACGCCGTTCTCGGTCTGGTCGCCGGTGAGGTACGCGTACTCGGTGGAGGCGCGGAAGGGGTACTCGGTGTCGTTCGAGCGGGTCTTCAGCCGGCCCGCCGGGATCACCAGGCGCTCGCCCGGGAAGCGCGCGGACAGCGCGGCCCGGCGGTCGGCGGTGTGGCCCGCCTGGGCGATGGGCTCGAGACCGTGCAGCTCGGTGTCGGCCCAGCCGGTGCGCATGCTCTCCGCAAGTTCCTCGCTGACGCCCGGGTACAGCCCGTTCTTGCGCTGCTTGTGCTTCTTCTGGGGCTGCTCTTCTTCCGGGGTCTCCGGGGTGAGCTCGTCAGCCACGTCATCTCCTCAGCCGCTACGACACGCACGGGTCCGGGTGCGAACCCCGTTCATCGTATGTGTGAGGAGACGGCGCCCGGCCAGTCCTGTGACAAACAAGTCAAAACGGGCGCCCGTCGTGGTGTCTGGTCCGGTGTCCCGTCCGGTGTCCCGTCCGGTGTCCCGTCCGGTGTCCCGTCCGGTCAGTCGAACCGGGCCGCGAGCAGGACGACGTCCTCGGTGTCCTGGTACGGATCGGACGCGGCCGGGCGCGGCTCCTCCTCGGGGAGCACGGTCCGCAGGATGTGGTCGCAGATGGCCGCCGGGTCCTCCCGGGCGCTGCGCGGGACCCCCGCGGCCGCTGCGTGGAGGCGGGCGTAGGCCCGGTCCATGGGGTCGCCGGTACGCCGCAGCAGCCCGTCCGTGTACAGCAGCACCGTTTCTCCGGCGGCGGGCTCGATCTCCACGCTCGGTGCTTCCCAGCAGGCCAGCATCCCCAGCGGTGCCGAGAGCGAGGTCTCGACGTACTCGGTGCGGCGCTCGCCGATGAGCAGGGGCGGCGTGTGCCCCGCCCCGGCCAGGATGATCTTTCGGGCGGCGGGCTCGCAGTAAGCGAAGAGGGCGGTGGCCGAACGCGCGGGCTCGGTCAGGCGCAGCAGCAGCTCCAGGTCGGACAGGACCGCGACGGGGTCCTCCCCCTCCATGACGGCGTACGCGCGCAGCGAGGCCCGCAGCCGTCCCATCGCGGCGACGGCGCTGGGCCCGGAGCCCGTGACCGAACCGACGGCGAGCCCCATGGCGCCCTCGGGAAGCGGCAGCGCGTCGTACCAGTCGCCGCCGCCGAGGGGGCCGCTGCGGTGCCGGGCGGCGAGCTGGACCCCGGGGATCCGCGGCAGCCGGCTGGGCAGCAGTTCCTCGGAGACGGTGGCCAGCCGGGTGCGGGAGCGGTCCACCTCCAGCATCCGGGCCAGGTGTTCGGCCGCGTGCCGGACGTAGAGACCGACGAGGTCGCGCTGGCGGTCGCTCGGCTCGGCCTGTTCGTCGTAGAGCCAGACCGCCGCGCCGAGCCGGCCGGTGGCGTCGGCGGTCAGCGGCAGCGCGTAGCTGGCGGCGTAGCCGAGGCGGGAGGCGACCTCGCGGTGACGGGGGTCGACGGGGGGTTCGTAGCCCCCGGCGCCGGGCGTGGCAGTCGTGCCGGGCTCGGGGAGGACCTCGGAGCCGCCGTGGGCGTCGGGGAGTCCGTCGAGGATGCGGCCGTACGAGGTGGCGCTGCGCGGCACCGTCTCGATGTGGCCGAGGTCGGCGCGGCCGAGGCCCAGGCCGATGGTGGAGGTGGGGCCGAGCCCGTCGGAGGGTTCCAGGACGACCAGGCCGCGGCGGGCCCCGACGAGGGCGGCCCCGGCACGCAGGAATTCCCGGAGGGAGGAGTCGAGGTCACTGGCCCGGGCGAGGCGCTCGGTCAGCTCGTGGAGGGTGGTGAGGTCGGAGACCATGCCCGCCAGCCGGTCCTGGATGACGCTGCTCGCGGCAGGCGGGGCGGCCTGGGCGGGGGCGGGCCGGGCGGAGGTGGCCGCTGGGGCGGAGAGGGAACCGGACGCGGGTGCGGGCGCCGCAGTGTGCGCCGACGCTGTAACTGCTGGATCGATTCCAGCCACTTTCGGCAGATGCGGGGCGCTCATGGCGTCCGCCTTTCCACCTGGTGCGATTCGCCATATAGCATCGCAAACCCCCAGATCGTGCTGCGCCGCCATCAATGGATCCACATCTACACGCACCCGAGGATCGATGTCCAGCATTGTCCCGGTGGGAATACTGGTGTCCGTGGGACGGCAACTCACTGTCCAGCCGGGGCTAAAACTTGGCTGGAAAAAGCGGGAAGCGGACGGTTTTTGCGATCGACTGGACAGGCGCTCCAGGGGGTCCGGGTACGTAGTCGGTAGTGCCCGGGGCCAGTTGGCGCCCCCGGTACCGCCGGGAACCGCCCGGCCCGAGCCGTCGTCCTTAGCGGCGGCAGCCGGTCTCGACACCGGTGCGGGCCGCTCGGACCGCACGCTCCGGGCCCCTGCCGGACGTTTGACGGACCCGTAAGAAACTGCACGAAGCGTGTGAACCTGCTTCTGGCGGACTAGTGACGCGAAACGTGTACGTGTGGTGAAACACCGCTCACGTGGTGTGATGTGGCCCTCGACGTTCAACGGAAAGGAACGAGCGCTCATGCGCGAGATCCTCGGAAGGCGTCTCCAGCGGCTCCGCGATCGCTTGAAGTTCCCGCGCGCCGCCTCTCGCCCCGCCGCGGAGGCGGGGGCCGGGGCGGCTCCCTCCCTCATCGAAGCCGCGCTGACCTGCGCCGCCGTCCGGCAGTGGCCCGTGCTGCCGGGCGTGGGCCGGGCCGGCGCCGACAGCCGGCGCTGTGCGTGCCCCGATCCCGACTGCGTGGTGCCGGGCGCGCATCCCTTCGATCCCGGCCTGCTCGCCGCCACCACCGACGCGCGGATGGTGGCCTGGTGGTGGGGCAGGCGGCCGGCGGCCCCGGTGCTGCTGGCCACCGGCGGCGCCGCGCCCTGCGCGGTGAGCCTGCCGGCGAAGGCGGCCGCGCGTGCCGTCGTACGGCTGGACGCTCAGGGGATGCGGCTCGGGCCGATCGTCGCCACGCCCACCCGGTGGTCCCTGCTCGTCGCGCCCTACTCGCTGGAACGGCTCGGCGAACTCCTGTACGCCAAGGACCACGTGCCCTCCTCGCTGCGCTTCCACGGAGAGGGCGGCTACCTGCTGCTGCCGCCCTCGCCCGCGTCCGGCGGGGGTCAGGTCCGCTGGGAGCGGGAGCCCGAGCCGCGGCGGGCCGGTTCGGGCGAGCTGTGGCTGCCGGAGGTGGAGGCGGTCGTGGACGCGCTCGTCGAGGCGAGCAGCAGTGCTCCCGGCGGCGGCAGCCGACTGGCGTACTGACCGGTCCCGCTGACCGGTCCCGCTGACTGGTCCCGCTGACCAGTTCCCGAGCCGGCCCGGGTGCGGAGCTTCCTGCGGCCGGCTGATCACTCGTACGGGTGTCAGCACACCGAGTTTCCAAGGGAATTGGGCGCGGGGATCTCCGCGCCCCTTTCCCGCGTCGCTATCTTCGGCGAATGAATCTCCGCCTGATCGGTATCGGCGCCGGTGTGCTGATCATCTTGTCGCTTCCCCTGGCCGGAGCGATCGCCGGGCCGGATTTCGCCGGTCAGGGCGACGGAAAAGGCGGGGGATTGCTCTCCTCGTTCGGCCTTTCCCGCTCCTCCCGTACGGCGGACCGTGCGCGGTCGGCCGCCCGCCCCGCACGGCCGGGTCCGCCCGAGCAGCCGCGCACCGACTCCCGCTGCGGTCCCGAACTCTCCGCGCCGCAGGGCCTGGAGGCGCAGACGTGCGTGCTGGCGAGCGAGGGACGGACCTGGGGCCGGAGTTACTACCGCAACACCAGCGGCCGGGCGCTGGACGCCGTGCTGACCGTGATGGGCCCGGCGGGACGGACGGTGCAGATCCGCTGCGCCGTGGCGGCGGGGGACGAACCGGGGCTGTGCGAGACGCCCCGGGGGGAGTCCGCGGGGGCGCCGGACGCCTACTCGGCTGTAGCGGAGTTTGCAGTTCCGGATGATGAAGGGCGGCTGCTGCTGCGGTCCGGGAGCAACTCGGCGGCCCCGACGGGCGGTTGAGCGCCGCCGAAAGACAGAGGCCCGGTCGCTGGCGACGGGGGATGCACCAGCGACCGGGCTACAAGAACGGTAACAAGAGATCGCCTGTTCGCAAATTCGATCTCTGATATTCAGACATCGATTTGCAGGCGATTAGCGGGAGTTGTGACACCGGTCACCGGTCACCGGACCCGCGCGCGGCCGTGCGCCGCACGCGGGCCGCGCCCCGTGCCGGGCGGGCGTCAGCTCAGCGTCACCTGGCGGTTGGTGAGCCCGCCGCGCGCCCGGCGCTCCTCCGCGGTCAGCGGGGCGTCGGTGGCGAGGGCCGTGGCCAGGCGCTCCGCGAACTCGGCGGCGGGCTTCTCCACGTCATCGGCGGTGACCCCGGTGGGCAGGTCCCAGACGGGAACCATCAGGCCGTGGGCGCGGAAGGAGCCGACGAGCTTGGTGCCCTCGCCGAGGGAGGAGGTGCCCGCCGCGTGCAGCCGCGCCAGGGCGTCGAGCAGCTTCTCCTCCGGGTGCGGCATGACCCAGCGCAGGTGGTTCTTGTCCGGGGTCTCGCACCAGTAGGCCGCGTCCACGCCCGTGAGCTTGACGGTCGGGATGGCGGCCGCGTTGGCGCGCTCCAGGGAGGCGGCGATCTCCGGGGAGGCGTTCTGGGCGCTTTCCGCGTCCGGAATCCAGAATTCGAAGCCGCTGTGCACAACCGGCTCGAAAACGCCGTCCAGGGCGAGGAGATCCTGAAGTCGCGGACCCTCGGCCGGCACGCGCCGGGCCGGAACCGGGTTGCCCGGCTCGGTGGCGATCGCGCGCTCCAGGGTGTCGGCCATGTCGCGGGCCAGGTCCCCGGAGGTCGACTCGTTCTGCAGGCCGAGCAGGACGGAGCCGTCCTCGCGCCGCAGGGCCGGCCAGGCCATGGGCAGCACGGTCACCAGCGTGACGGACGGGACGCCTTCGGGCAGACCGTCCTTGAGCGTCAGCGGGACGGTGGCCGCGGGGACGAGCTCGCGCAGCGCCACCCAGTCGCACTCGCCCGGCAGCCCCTCGAAGGGACGCCGCACGTGCTCGGTGACGGCGTGCGCGGCGGCCGCGCCGTGACAGGCCTTGTAACGGCGCCCGGAACCGCAGGGGCAGGGCTCGCGCGCGCCCACCACCGGGATCTCCCCGTTGTCGAGCTGCGGCTTCGCGGTCTTCGCGGCGGGGCGCTTCTTGGCCATCGTGGGTGTCTCCCGGTTGCGGCGGTACGGCGGTGTCTCTGGGCGCGAGCCTAGCCGTTCGTACCGCCGGAACCGGTGGGGTGCGGCCGGGAGCACGGTCGGCGTGCGCTCCCGGAAGACCGCGTGTGCGGACGGCCGGTGCCGCTGGTCGGTGCCGCCACTCGGTGCCGCCGGTCGGCGTTGCGGGCGCCGACGCCGGACCGTCAGGCGTCGAGATCGTCGAAAGCGGAGGCGAAGCCGATCGCCGGGGGAGCGACGCGCGTAGCGAAATCGTCGTGCCGGGGTCCCCTGGCGACGACCACCCACACCGTGACCTCGCCCGCTGCCCCGTCCCGCACACCCCAGTCCTGGGCCAGCGCACTGATGATGTTCAGCCCGCGGCCCCCGTGCGCGGTGACCGAGGGCGTGGCCGGGATGGGGCGGGTCGGGCCGCCGCCGTCCGTGACCTCGACCGTCAGGCGCCCCGCCTTGTCGACGCGCCACGCGGCGCGGATCTCGCCGTCACCGACGTCCCGGGCACCCAGCGGTCGGCCGTGCCGGCAGGCATTGCTGAGGAGTTCGGAAAGGATCAGTACGGCATCGTCCACGACCGATTCGGACACTCCGCTGATGCGCAGCTGCTCGCGCATCCGGTGCCTCGCCTCGCCCACGCCCGCAGGACCATGGCGAATGTCCATGCACGACGACGTGGGCACTTCCTGTGCCATCACCAACGCCACCCCCGGAACCTCCTTAGCCCCACGCCATGGTCTGGATGCCCCACTGGCCTGGACCGGAAACCGCCGCTGCGCACCCCTCTGACGCATTCATGACCACGAATGCGGAACGGATGCGCCGGGGCACGCCCTGTCACGGCCGGGGCCCCTGTGGCTGGTGCGCAAAAGGGGACGTCAGCGCCCGAGTTGTGACAGAACCTGACGCGGCCTGTTCGTGATGATCGCTTCTACACCCAGATCAGCGCATAGCTGAACATCATCCGGTTCGTTCACGGTCCATACGTGCACGGAGTGGCCCGCGGCCTGGAGCTTGCGGATGAAGCCGGGGTGGTTGCGCACGATCCGCATGGCGGGCCCCGCGATCCGCACGCCCGCGGGCAGGCGGCCGTCGCGCATCCGGGGTGAGACGAACTGCATGAGGTAGACGGTCGGGACCGTCGGGGCGGCCGCGCGCACCCGGTGCAGGGAGCGCGCCGAGAAGCTCATGACCCGGACGGGGTGGGGGCCGTCGGCGGGCGGGGCGTCCAGCCCGAAGCGCTTGAGGAGGAAGAGCAGGCGCTCCTCCACCTGTCCGGCCCAGCGGGTGGGATGTTTCGTCTCGATCGCCAGCTGTACGGGCCGGCCGGCGTCGGCCACCAGCTCCAGCAGCCGCTCCAGGGTGAGCACGGAGGTCCGCTCCGGGTCCGCGTCCCAGTCGGGGGACTCCTCGCGGTCCTTCCAGGAGCCGAAGTCGAGGGCGGCCAGTTCCGCCAGCTCCAGGGCCGAGACGGCGCCCCGGCCGTTGGAGGTGCGGTTGACGCGGCGGTCGTGGACCAGCACCAGATGGCCGTCGGCGGTCAGCCGGATATCGCATTCGAGGGCGTCGGCGCCGTCTTCGATGGCCTTCCGGTAGGCGGCCAGGGTGTGCTCGGGGGCATCCTCCGAGGCGCCGCGGTGGGCGACGACCTGGATGGGGTGCGGCGTTGCGTGGGTCACCTGGTCATGGTGCCACCGAGGAGTACCCGCATGGCGGGGTGACTCCTGGAGGTCCGTCCCATATGTCGGATATAAAGGTAGGCGGCAGACGCACAGGTCCGGCTTACAGTGCTCTGACGGGTCATGGGAAAGGCTTCACCCTGGAACTTCTACGGTGCGTCGAACGTTCAGTCGGACCGATGCCCGGACGGTACCGGGGCGGTATCGCCTGATATTTCCAGCAGCCGTATTGGCCGTGTAAGCCGTGTGTGACGAGGGAGAGAGCGCTGTGAGCACCGAGAACGAGGGCACCGCGGCCCCGACACCCCCCGCGGCCCCGTCCGCACCTCCCGTGCCGGTGGCCGCCTCCACACCCGAACCGGCCGCGCCGGCGGCACCCCAGGACGCCCCGGCTCCGGGCACCGAACACACCCAGCAGCTCCCTCCCGCCCCGGCGGCGCCCCCGGCCTACGGCCACGAGCAGGCCCCGGCCGCCCCGCCGGCGCCCCCCGCTCACCCGGCGGCGGCCCCCGCCACGGCCCCGTACGGCGCGGAGGCCTGGCCCCCGCCGCCGCCGGCCGTTCCCTCGTACGGCGGTGGCGGCCAGGGCGGCGGCGCCTGGGGCGTGCCGCTCACCGCCGACGGCGCCCCGCAGCCCAAGCCGAAGGGCCGGGGCGGTCTGATCGCGGCGGTCCTCGTGGCGGCCCTGCTCGCGGGCGGCTTGGGCGGCGGCATCGGCTACTGGGCGGCCCAGCGCGACCACAGCGGATCCGGTTCGACCACCATCAGCGCGCCCAACATCCCGAAGGACCTCAAGCGGGACGCCGGCTCCGTCGCGGGCCTCGCCGCCGCCGCGCTGCCCAGCGTCGTCACCATCGAGGCCTCGGCCGGGGACGGCGAGGGCGGCACCGGCACCGGGTTCATCTACGACGAGCAGGGCCACATCCTCACCAACAACCACGTGGTGGCCTCCGCCGCCAACGGCGGCAAGCTCTCCGCCACCTTCTCCGACGGGAAGAAGTACGAGGCCGAGGTCGTGGGCCGGGCCCAGGGCTACGACGTGGCCGTCATCAAGCTGAAGAACCCGCCGGCCAACCTCAAGCCGCTGCCGCTCGGCGACTCGGACAAGGTCGCGGTCGGCGACCCGACCATCGCGATCGGCGCCCCCTTCGGCCTGTCCAACACGGTCACCACCGGCATCATCAGCGCGAAGAACCGCCCGGTGGCCTCCGGCGACGGCTCCGGCGGCAAGAACTCCTACATGAGCGCGCTGCAGACGGACGCCTCCATCAACCCCGGCAACTCCGGCGGCCCGCTGATCGACGGCCGCGGCGCGGTCATCGGCATCAACTCCGCGATCCAGTCCGCCGGCAACGGCGGCTTCGGCGGCGGCCAGGCCGGCTCGATCGGCCTCGGCTTCGCCATCCCGATCAACCAGGCCAAGAACGTGGCCAAGTCGCTGATCGAAACGGGCAAGCCGGTCTATCCGGTGATCTCCGTCTCCGTGGACCTCCAGGCCAAGACCGACGGCGCCAAGATCTCCGAGCAGGGCGCCCCGGCCAACGAGCTGGTAGACCCGAACGGTCCGGCCGGCAAGGCGGGCCTCAAGCCCGGCGACATCATCACGGAGTTCGGCGGGAAGCAGGTCGACAGCGGCCCGACCCTGATCAGCCTGATCTGGACGTACAAGCCGGGCGACACCGTGAAGCTGACCTACCTGCGCGGCGGCAAGCCGACCACGGTCGACATCACGCTCGGCTCGCGCGTCGGCGACAAGTAGCCGCGGAGCGCGAGCCGGCGACAGGTAGCCGCGCACCGCGAGCCGGCGCGTGAACGCCGCTCGACGGTGGCTTGACGGGAGGGGCTGTGGCCGGGAATCCGCCTACGGCCCCTCCCAATATCTGCTTATGCTTCGCTGGTGTTCGATTCACGGCACATACGGACATTCCATGAAGTGGTCGCCGCGGGTTCGTACTCGGCCGCCGCTCGGGTCCTGGGCTACACCCAGCCCGCGATCACCCAGCAGATGAAGGCGCTCGAACGAGCCGTCGGGACACCCCTGTTCACCCGGGTGGGCCGGAGGATGAAGCTCACCGAGGCCGGGGAGTCGCTGGCCCGGCACGCCGAGTCCATCCTCGGCAGCCTCTCGGCCGCCGAGGCCCAGCTGAAGGCGTACACGAGGCTGCGCACCGGGCGCGTACGGGTCTGCGGGTTCCCCAGCGCCAACGTCACCCTGGTCCCCGAGGCCCTCAGCGGCCTCGCCAAGGACCATCCCGGAGTCCAGGTCGAGCTTCTGGAAGGGGAGCCCCCGGAATCCCTGCGCAGGCTCCAGCGCGGCGAGTGTGACATCACCCTGGCCTTCACCTATCCCGGGCTGCACGAGGAGATCCCCGAGGAGGTCGCCGAGGTCAGGCTGCTGGAGGACCAGCTGACGGTGCTGCTGCCGACCGGGCACCCGCTCGCCCGGCGCCGGGCGGTGCACCTGGCCGACCTCGCCGAGGAGCAGTGGATCGCCGGCTGCCCGCGCTGCCGGGCGAACCTGCTGCACGAGTGCGCCGAGCTGGGCTTCGTGCCCGACATCAGGTTCGCCACGGACGACAACCTCGTGGTCCAGAGCCTGGTCGCGCAGGGGCTGGGCGTGGCGATGATGCCGGCGCTGGTCCTGCCCTCGCTGTCACTGAGCCGGGTCTGCGGCCGGGTGCTGGAGCCCGCTGCCCGCCGCCACATCGCCGCGTACGTCTACCGCGACCACCTGCGGATCCCGGCGACCGCCGTGGTCCTCGACGAGCTCAAGCGGGTCGCCTCGAACCGCGTCGGCTGCTGACCCCAGCGAGGTGTCCGCAGCCCCGATCCATAAGCAGAGATTGGGATTTCAGGTCATAACTGTCGTTGGACGTGATGAATCGGCCGTCGGACGCTGCTTGTATGACCACCACCACGCCGGCCCGTACGACCACGAGGATGGCCGCCCTCGTCAGTGAGATCCGCACGGTCGTCGACCGGGGGCTGGCCCCGGACCTGACCGCCTACCTCGTCGGCGAGCGCCTCGCCCCGCATCTCGGCGCGTCCGATCTCCTGACCGCGGAACAGCAGGAGGGCGACCCGCAGCACTACCGCCAGCACATCCTGCACGCCGAGGCGGACGGCAGCTTCTCGGTGGTCGCACTGGTCTGGATGCCGGGGCAGGAGACCTGTATCCACGACCACGTGTCGTGGTGCGTGGCCGGGGTGCACCAGGGCGAGGAGAGCGAGCGCCGCTACCGGCTCGCGCCCGGCGCGGACGCGGCCCGTCTGGTGGCCACCGAGGACGTGGTCAACGCCCAGGGCGAGGTCTGCGGCTTCGCCCCGCCCGGGGACATCCACCGGGTGCGCAACTCCTGTACCGGCAAGGCGATATCGATCCACGTCTACGGGGCCGACGTCTCCCGCCTGGGCAGCAGCATCCGCCGCGTCTACACGCTCCCCGTCGACTGATGGCCCTCCTCCACCGCCCCCACAGCGAGGCGGTCCCCGTTGTTTCACGTGAAACACCAACCCCCTGGCCGGGCTTGGGCCTGGCCGCCGCCGGCGCGCTGGTGGCCTGGTGCGTGCACCGGCTGGTCCCCGGCATACCGATGCTGACCGCCTCGGTGGTGCTGGGCATCGCGGTGGCCCACGTCCCCGGCGTACGGACCGTCGTACGCGGACCGGCCCGCCCGGGTCTGTCCCTGGCCGGGCGGCGGCTGATGCGGATCGGCATCGTCCTGCTGGGCCTGGGGCTCGGCCTGGACCAGGTGCTCCGGCTGGGCTGGGCGACGGTGGCCATGGTGACCGCGGTGGTCGCGGCCACCTTCTTCGGCACCATCTGGCTGGGCCGCCGTCTCGGGCTCCCGGGGGACCAGCCCCTGCTGATCGCCACGGGGTACTCCATCTGCGGGGCCTCGGCCATCGGCGCCGTGAGCGAGGTGTCCGGAAGCAACGAGGAGGACGTGGCCTCCTCGGTGGCACTGGTCACTCTCTGCGGAACCCTCGCCATCGCCGTACTCCCCTTGCTCCAGGGTCCCTTGGGGCTCTCCGACCTGTCCTTCGGCCGTTGGGTGGGCGCCAGCGTCCACGACGTCGGCCAGGTGGTGGCGACGGCTCAGACCGCCGGTCCCGGCGCGCTCGGCGAGGCCGTTCTGGTCAAGCTGATGCGGGTGGCCCTGCTGGCCCCGCTGGTGGCGGCCGTGGCCTTCTCCATGCGGGCGCGGCGTCGCGGCGTGCGCACCTCCTCCGGGAAGCGTCCGGCGCCGGTGCCCCTGTTCGTCCTCGGGTTCCTGGCGGCGGCCGGGCTGCGTGCGACGGGCCTGCTGCCCCACACGGCCCTGGACTGGGCGCACACGGCCCAGGAGGCCCTCCTGGCCGCGGCCCTGTTCGGTCTGGGCAGCGCCGTCCACCTGCCGACCCTGGCCCGCACCGGCGGGCGTGCCGCTCTGCTGGGCCTCGGGGCCTGGGTGGTCGTGGCGGGCGTCTCCTACGCCGGGGTGCTGGTGACCACATGACGCCCCGACCCGGGGGGAGTTGGCCATTTCCTGGCCGGAACCGACCGAACGTCCGGACCGCCCCCTGACTTCTCGGGTTCCCCGTGCGAACCTGCCCGCGCAGACCGAACGGCCGAACACTCGAACAGCCGATCCGCACCGACAGCTCTTCACCCCACCCTGCCCGGATCCGTCCGGTCCGGGCACGGCAGAAGGAGTCCTGCGTGAATCGTCATCGCACGGCGCTGTCCGTCCTCCTCGCCGCCGGCGCCCTGCTCACCGGCGCCCTGACGGCGGCCTCCCCCTCGGCGGCCGCGGAGTCGCCCTCCTCGTTCCGGCCCCGGCAGAGCCCCGGCTTCTGGACGGCCGAGCGGATGCGCCAGGCCACCCCGCTCGACGTGACGGCCATCCCGGGCGGGACGCGCACGCTCCCCGCGCCGGCGGCCCCGCCGACCCGGGTGGCCCCGACCTCCCCCACGGCGTTCCCGCAGGCCGGCGGGGCCTGGACGGGCGGCGGAGCGGTCGTGAAGACCTCGGGCCGGGTGTTCTTCACCTTCCAGGGCCGCACGGCCTCCTGCTCGGGCGACTCCATCACCAGCCAGAACGGCAGCACGGTCATCACGGCCGGGCACTGCGTGAAGTACCAGGGAGCCTGGCACACCAACTGGATCTTCGTCCCGGGCTACGACAACGGCAACGCCCCGTACGGCCAGTGGGCGGCCACCAAGACCCTGGCCACCGACCAGTGGGCGGCGAGCGAGGACATGAACATGGACGTCGGCCTCGCCGTCGTCGCCCCGCAGAACGGACGTACGCTCAGCCAGGTCGTCGGGGCGCAGGGCATCCAGTTCAACGGCGGCTACAACAAGAAGATGTACTCCTTCGGCTTCCCGGCGGCCGCGCCGTACGACGGCACCAAGCTCGTCTACTGCAGCGCCAACACGGGCAAGGACTTCCTGCTCACCAAGGACCACAGCATGTCCTGCAACATGACCGGCGGCTCCAGCGGAGGTCCCTGGTTCCAGGACTTCAACGAGTCGACGGGCCTGGGCACGCAGGTGTCGGTGAACAGCTTCGGCTACAACTTCCTGCCGAACACGATGTTCGGCCCGTACTTCGGCCCGGAGGCCAAGGCGGCCTACGACAAGGCGCAGACCTCCTGACACCCGGACACCCAGACCCCGCCACGGACGACTCCCACCCCACCCGCCCCCACATCCCGGTACTCTGTACCGGCCAGGTGGGTTGCCCGAGCGGCCTAAGGGAACGGTCTTGAAAACCGTCGTGGCGCGAGTCACCGTGGGTTCAAATCCCACACCCACCGCACCAGGTCGGCGCAGGCGCCGACGGGAAGGGGCGCCCCTCGTCGAGGGGCGCCCCTTCTGCGTCTCCTCCGGGCTCCCGTGCCGGGTCTTGGTTCTTCCGGGTGGTGTTTGTCGGAAGATCGGCGTGCGGGATGGGTGGCGTGCGGTTGCGGTCGCATCATGACGAATGTATGCAGATCCGCCCATCGGGACATCGGGAATCGAGGCGTTCGTCATGACCCACCGCAGCAGCACCACGTCGATCTGGACCTCCTTCCTGTCCGTGCTCAGGGCGCTCCTGGGTGCTCTCGGCCTGGTGGGCAAGGCGGCCCCGGCGGGTGCCGAGCCGGCCGCGGTGGCCACTCCTTCGGCTCCCTTCGCGCGGCAGACCGTTCCGGTTGCGCGGCGGACGTGGCGGGCGATGATGCGCGGCGGCTCGCGCCCTCCGACGATCAAGCAGCGGATCCGGGCCGAGGCCCACGGCAAGAGCCCGTCGGTGCGCCGCTCCGCGACCGCCGCCACCCTCGCCCCTGACCGGGATGCGGTCGCGCTCGCCGCGTAGCGGGGGCTTGCTCCGGCGGATTCCGGGGGCGCGTGGGGGGCGTGAAGCTTGGTACGGCAGGGCCGCAGGGCCGGGAGACGGTGGGGTTCCCGGACGGTGCGGCCCTTTTCGGCATGTCCGGGTCGAGTCAGTTTGGCGGAACGATTCTCCTGCCCCTTCCGCGCGGCGGGCGACGTCCGGCCATCGCCGGGCCTCCCGACCTTGACATTCCCGGTGAATCTGACGGACAGTCAGTTTCACTCGGTCCGATGTGAAGCCAGGAGGCCAGCGCCGTGCACCTCGCTCCGTCCGAAGGGCAGTCACGGCTACGCGCCGAACTGCGCGAGTACTTCAGGGACCTGCTGCCCGACGGGGTCCCCGACGACCCGGCGGCGCAGCGCATTCTGCTGCGCCGCATCGGCGCCGACGGGCTGCTCGGGGTGGGCTGGCCCGTCGAGTACGGAGGCCAGGGTCGCGGCCCGGAAGAGCAGTTCGTGTTCTTCGACGAGGCCTACCGGGCCGGGGCCCCCGTCTCCATGGTCACCCTCAACACCGTCGGCCCCACCCTGATGAAATACGGCACCCCGGAGCAGAAGGACTACTTCCTGCCCCGCATCCTGCGGGGTGAGACCGTCTTCGCCATCGGCTACTCCGAGCCCGAGGCCGGCACCGATCTCGCCGCGCTGCGCACCCGTGCCGTCCGCGACGAGAACGGTGACTGGGTGATCGACGGACAGAAGATCTTCACCTCCAACGCCCAGAACGCCGACTGGATCTGGCTCGCCTGCCGCACCGACCCGCAGGCCCCCAAGCACAAGGGCATCTCCATCATCCTGGTGCCCACCGACAGCCCCGGCTTCTCCTGGACCCCGATCGACACCGTCGGAGGCCTCACCACCACGGCGACGTACTACGACGGCATCCGGGTCCCCGCCGGCCACCTCGTCGGCCCCGAGAACGGCGGCTGGGGCCTGATCACCAACCAGCTCAACCACGAACGCGTCGCCCTCGCCGCCATCGGCATGCAGGCCGAGGACTTCTACGAGGCCGCCCGCGCCCACGCCCGCACCCCCGACCCCGCCACCGGCGAACGCCCCGCCGACCGGCCCTGGGTCCGGGCGAGGCTCGCCGAGGCCCACGCCCGGCTGGCCGCCGTGCGGCTCCTCAACTGGCGGCTCGTCCAGGACGTGGGCGCGGGGACCCTGGCCCCCGGCGACGCCAGCGGAGTGAAGTTCCTCGGCACCGAGTCCGCCGTCGAGGTGTACCGGATCTGCCAGGAGGTGGTCGGGGAGGAGGCCCTCGTCAGGGGACCGGAGGCCTTCCTCGGCGGCGAACTGGAACGGATGAACCGCGCGGCCCAGATCAACACCTTCGGCGGCGGGGTCAGCGAGGTCCAGCGCGAGATCGTCGCCATGATGCGGCTCGGCATGAAGGGGAGGAAGCGATGACCGCCGACCGGACGACCACCGGGAAGACGACCGCCGCCGACCGGACGACCGCCGCCGGGATGACGGCCGGCGCCGGGGCGACCGCCGCCGCCGCGGAAGCGGAGCTGCTACGGCGGCTCAAGGCCTTCGAGGGCAGGGCCGCCGCCACTGCGGGCCGCGCCAAGGACCCGGTCAACGAGCCCATGATCCGCCACTGGTGCGAGGCCATGGGCGACACCAACCCCGCGTACACCGGGCCCGAGGCCATCGCCCCGCCGACCATGCTCCAGGCCTGGACGATGGGCGGCCTCTCCGGCCACACCGGCCGCGCCACCGCCCACGACGAACTCTTCGCTCTCCTCGACGCCGCGGGCTGCACCTCGGTGGTCGCCACCGACTGCGAACAGGAGTACCTGCGCCCGCTCCGCCCCGGCGACACCATCACCTTCGACGCCGTGATCGAGTCCGTTTCCCCGCGCAAGACGACCAAGCTGGGCACCGGCCACTTCGTCACGACCCGGATGGACGTCCACGCGGGCGGCGAGCTCGCCGGGACGCACCGCTTCCGCATCCTCAAGTACGCCCCGGCCGCCAAGCGGCCCCCCGTGAAGCCCGAGGCGGAGGCGAAGCCACAGCGGCCCCGCCCCGTGGTCAACCGCGACAACCAGGGCTTCTGGGACGGGGTCCTGGAACACAAGCTGCTGATCCAGCGCTGCACCGCCTGCGCGACCCTGCGCTTCCCCTGGCTGCCCGGCTGCAACGCCTGCTCCTCCCCCGACTGGGACACCGTCGAGGCGAGCGGCGCCGGCACCGTCTTCTCGTACGTCGTCATGCACCACCCGCCCTTCCCGGCCTTCGACCCTCCCTACGCGGTCGCCCTGGTCGAGCTGGCCGAAGGGGTACGCGTGATCAGCAACATCACCGGAGTCCCGTACGACAAGGTCCGCATCGGCCTCCCCGTCCACCTGGAGTTCCTCCGCGTCGACGACACCCTCGAACTCCCCGTCTTCCGATCGGAGGCGGGCTGACATGGACTTCCACCCCACCGAGGAACAGGCCGCCGCGGCGGCCCTGGCCGCCCGGATCTTCGGCGACCTCGCCACCCACGAACGCCTCGCCGCGGCCGGCACCGGCAGCGACGCCGAACTGTGGAAGGCCCTGACCACCGCCGGCCTGACCGCCGCCGTGGAGGAGGTCGGCCTCCTCGGCCTGGTCCTCCTCCTGGAGGAGCAGGGCCGCACCACCGCCCAGGTGCCCTACGCCGCCACCTGCGCCTACGGCATCCTGCCCGTGGCCGCGCACGGCAGCCCCGGGCAGCGCGCCCGCCTGCTGCCGGCCCTCGGCTCGGGCGAAGCCGTCGCCACCGGTGCCTTCCCCGCCCGCCGGTCGGTCACCGCCACACCGGACGGCCGCCTCACCGGCACCGTCCCCGCCGTCCCGTGGCTGCGCGACGCCACCCACGTGCTCGTTCCGGACCGCGACCGGGCGCTGTGGCTCGTCCCTACGGACGGGCCCGGCGTCCAGACCCGGCCGGTGGAGACGACCGCCCCCTGGTCCGCGGGCCGCCTCACCCTGACCGGTGCCCCGGCCGAACGGCTCGGCGGCCCGGACGCCCACGACGCGGTGCTGGCCGCCGCCCGCACCGCCTTCGCCGGGCTCCAAGCCGGCGTCTGCGCGGGCTCGCTCGCCCGCGCCGTCGAGTACACCTGCGCCCGCGAGCAGTTCGGACGCCCGCTGTCCACGAACCAGGGCGTCATGCTCCGCGCGGCCGACGCGTACATGGACACCGAAGCCATCCGGGTGACCGCCTACGAGGCGGCCTGGCGGATCGACGAGGGACTCCCGGCGCACGAACACGCCCTCACGGCGGCCTGGTGGGCCTCGGAGGCGGGCAAACGCGTCGTCCACGCGGGCCAGCACCTGCACGGCGGCATGGGCGCCGACCTGGACCACCCCGTCCACCGGCACTTCCTGTGGGGGCGGCAGCTGGACGCCTATCTGGGCTGCGGCAGCGAGCTGCTGTCCGAACTGGGCGCGCTCATATCCGAGGGGGAGACATCGGACGGGGAGAAAGAGGGGGAGGACGCATGAACGTCGGCGACGCACTGCCGCCGCTGGAGATCCCGGTCACCCGCACCCTGATCGTCGCGGGCGCCATCGCCTCCCGCGACTACCAGGACGTGCACCACGACGCGGAACTCGCCCGCGAGAAGGGCTCTCCGGACATCTTCATGAACATCCTGACCACCAACGGCCTAGTCGGCCGCTACATCACCGACCACCTCGGACCGCAGGCCGTCCTGCGCAAGGTGGCCATCCGCCTCGGCGCCCCCAACTACCCGGGCGACACCATGATCCTCACGGGCACCGTCACCGCCCTCGACGGGAACACCGCCGAGATCCGGGTCGTCGGCGCCAACCGCCTCGGCCACCACGTCACCGGCACCGTGACCGTCACCCTGGGGGCCGGGGCATGAGCGTCCGCCTCCGCGACGACCTGGGCGGTCGCGCCGCCATCGCCGGCATCGGCGCGACCGAGTTCTCCAAGGACTCCGGCCGCAGCGAGCTCAAACTCGCCGTCGAGGCGGTGCACGCCGCCCTCGACGACGCCGGGCTGACCCCCGACGACGTCGACGGCATGGTCACCTTCACGATGGACACCAGCCCCGAGATCACCGTCGCCCAGGCCGCCGGCATCGGGGAGCTCTCCTTCTTCTCCCGCATCCACTACGGAGGCGGCGCGGCCTGCGCCACCGTCCAGCAGGCCGCCCTCGCCGTCGCCACCGGCGTCGCCGAGGTGGTCGTCTGCTACCGCGCCTTCAACGAGCGCTCCGGCCGCCGCTTCGGCTCCGGCGTCCAGCAGCGCGAACCCTCGGCCGAAGGCGCCGCCCTCGGCTGGTCCCTGCCCTGGGGGCTGCTGACCCCCGCTTCCTGGGTGGCCATGGCCGCGCAGCGCTACCTCCACACCTACAACCTGACCCCCGAGGCCTTCGGGCACGTCGCGGTCACGGGCCGCAGGTACGCCGCGAACAACCCCGCCGCCTACTTCCACGGCAAGCCCATCACCCTCGCCGACCACGCCGCCTCCCGCTGGATCGTGGAACCGCTGCGGCTGCTGGACTGCTGCCAGGAGACCGACGGCGGCCAGGCCCTCGTCGTCACCACCGCCGAGCGGGCCCGCGACCTGCGCCACAAGCCCGCCGTGATCACCGCTGCCGCCCAGGGCGCCGGCCGCCGCCAGGAAGGGATGACCTCCTTCTACCGCGACGGCCTCACCGGGCTCCCGGAGATGGACGTGGTGGCCCGGCAGCTGTGGCGCACCAGCGGGCTGCGGCCCTCGGACATCGACGTGGGCATCCTCTACGACCACTTCACCCCCTTCGTCCTGATGCAGCTGGAGTCGTTCGGCTTCTGCGGACCCGGCGAGGCCGCCGACTTCACGGCCGCCGCCGCCCTCCCCCTCAACACCCACGGAGGCCAGCTCGGGGAGGCCTACCTGCACGGTATGAACGGCATCGCCGAAGCCGTCCGCCAGGTGCGCGGCACCTCCGTCAACCAGGTCCCGGGGGCCGAGCACGTCCTCGTCACGGCCGGTACCGGCGTGCCGACCTCCGGGCTGGTCCTGGGCGCCGGCGCCTGACTCCGGTCCTGGTCGCGCGCCCCTCCTCCACCTACAGGAGGTGGGGCGCGGCCGGACCGTACAACCTGAGGGGGACCCGGCTTCGGCACCTGCGGGCGATCCCAGGCGCGGACTCCGCTCCTAGCGTGGAGCCATGACCACGCCTGTGTGCACGCTCGCCTCGAACCCGACGCCGTACCCGTCGTTCTCGGCGTACGTCCGGACCCGTGGCACGGCCCTGATGCGCACCGCGCGCTCCCTGACGGCCAACCCGTGCGACGCCGAGGACCTGCTCCAGACCGCCCTCGCCAAGACCTACGTCGCCTGGGACCGCATCGAGGACCACCGGGCCCTGGACGGCTACGTCCGCCGAGCCCTGGTCAACACCCGCACCTCGCAGTGGCGCAAGCGCAAGGTCGACGAGTTCGTCTGCGAGGAGGTCCCCGAGACCGAGGAGCAATCCTGCGCCGACCCCGCCGAGTCACAGGTGCTGCGCGACGCGATGTGGCGGGCGGTGACCCGGCTGCCCGACCGCCAGCGGGCCATGGTCGTCCTGCGCTACTACGAGGACCTGAGCGAGGCGCAGACGGCCGAACTGCTCGGGGTCTCGGTGGGCACGGTCAAGAGCGCCGTCTCGCGGGCCCTGGTCAAGCTCCGCGAGGACCCGGAGCTCACCCCGGTGCGCTGAGAAGGCCGTGGAGGACCCGTTGAGGGGCTGTCGAGGGGGCTGTGTTTCACGTGGAACACAGCCCTGTTTCACGTGAAACATCGGCCAGAGAAGCGCCCCGAACAGTGATCGACCAGCCTGTTTGTACCTCCGGGTAGTGACATGCCGACCGGTACGTGCGCAGAATCGGCAGCATCCGACAGCCGCCGCAGCGCCGCAGCGCTCACCGGGAGGACGCTTTGCTGAGCACCATGCAGGATGTACCGCTGCTGATCTCGCGGATCCTGGCCCACGGGTCGACGATTCACGGAAACTCCCAGGTCACGACCTGGACCGGCGAGGCCGAGCCGCACCGGCGTAGCTTCGCCGAGATCGGCGTCCGCGCCGCGCAGCTCGCGCACGGCCTGCGCGACGGCCTCGGAGTGCAGCAGGACGAACGGGTCGCGACGCTCATGTGGAACAACTCCGAGCACGTCGAGGCGTACTTCGCGATCCCGTCCATGGGCGCGGTCCTGCACACGCTCAACCTGAGGCTGCCCCCCGAGCAGCTGGTCTTCATCGTCAACCACGCGGCGGACCGGGTCGTGCTGGTCAACGGGACCCTGCTGCCGCTGCTGGCGCCGCTGCTGCCGCACCTGCCGACGGTCGAGCACGTCGTGGTCGTGGGCATCGGCGACCGCTCGGCCCTCGAAGGGCTCGACGTCCAGGTCCACGAGTACGAGGAGCTCCTGGAAGGCCGTCCCGCGCACTACGACTGGCCCGAGCTGGACGAGCGCCAGGCCGCGGCCATGTGCTACACCTCCGGCACCACCGGGGAGCCCAAGGGCGTCGTCTACTCCCACCGCTCGGTCTACCTGCACTCCATGCAGGTCAACATGACCGAGTCGATGGGCCTCACCGACCACGACACCAGCCTGATCGTCGTTCCGCAGTTCCACGTGAACGCCTGGGGCCTGCCGCACGCCACCTTCATGACCGGCATCAACATGCTGATGCCGGACCGCTTCCTGCAGCCCGCCCCGCTCGCCGAGATGATCGAGCGGGAGAAGCCCACCCACGCCGCGGCCGTCCCCACCATCTGGCAGGGGCTGCTCGCCGAGGTGACCGCGCACCCGCGCGACCTGAGTTCCATGAAGCAGGTCACCATCGGCGGCGCCGCCTGTCCGCCCTCCCTGATGGAGGCCTACGACAAGCTCGGCGTCCGCCTCTGCCACGCCTGGGGCATGACGGAGACCTCGCCGCTGGGCACCATGGCGCACCCGCCGGCCGGGCTCACGGCCGAGGAGGAGTGGCCGTACCGCGTCACCCAGGGCCGCTTCCCCGCCGGGGTCGAGGCCCGTCTCATCGGGCCCGCCGGCGACGTGCTGCCGTGGGACGGGGAGTCGGCGGGCGAGCTGGAGGTCCGCGGCAACTGGATCGCCGGCGCCTACTACGGCGGCGCGTCCGGCGAACCCCTGCGTCCCGAGGACAAGTTCAGCGCCGACGGCTGGCTGAAGACCGGGGACGTCGGCGTGATCAGTGCCGCCGGCTTCCTGACCCTCACCGACCGGGCCAAGGACGTCATCAAGTCCGGTGGCGAGTGGATCTCCAGCGTCGAGCTGGAGAACGCGCTGATGGCCCACCCGGAGGTCGCCGAGGCGGCCGTCGTCGCCGTCCCCGACGAGAAGTGGGGCGAGCGCCCGCTGGCCACCGTCGTCCTCAAGGAGGGCGCCACGGCCGACTACGAGGGACTGCGCGCGTTCCTCGCCCGGTCGATCGCCAAGTGGCAGCTGCCGGAGCGCTGGACGATCGTCGAGGCGGTGCCGAAGACCAGCGTCGGCAAGTTCGACAAGAAGGTGATCCGCAAGCAGTACGCGGACGGCGACCTCGACGTCACCACCCTCGCGTAGGGCCCGGGGCGGCGGGTCAGCCGCGCGTCAGCCACGGACGCAGCAGCCGGCTGACGGCGGGCATGGCCACGTAGGTCATCAGGGTGCTGAAGACGGCCGCGAAGGCGGCCGTCCGCAGTACGAAGTTCAGGTTCACCAGGTACGGCCCGAGCACCGCGTTGCCCAGCAGCGAGATCGGGAAGATGGCCAGGCCGGAGCTGATCGCCATCTTCCACCGTGGCGGCGCCGGCCGGGTCGTACCCGGCTTCGCGAACCAGGTTTCCATGCCCTGCAGCTCGCGCCGGGCTATCTCGGTGTGGTGGTGGCCCTCGCAGTTGGCGAACCACTCGGCCCGCTCCGGCGACTCCTGCCACCGCGCGAGCGCCTTCTGGTCGCGGAAGCGGTGGACGAGGAACCACGGCGCGCCCTCCGCCGCGGGCCGGAACAGCCCGTAGCCGAGGTGGTCCGGGAACCGGGCGGCGGTCTCCAGGATGCCGCGCGCCCAGCTCTCGAACGCCTCCTCGTAGCCCGGCTCCACCTGACGCGCGATGAGCAGGCTCACCTCTCCGTTGTCGGCGGGGACGCTGTGCTCGGTCGTGTCGGTGATGGCCATCGGACCAGGATGGCTAGTTGGTGCCGATCTTGGCCAGGAGGTCCACGATGCGGCCCTGTACGTCCGGGGTGGTCGACCGTTCGGCGAGGAACAGCACGCTCTCCCCGGAGGCGAGCCGCGGCCGGTCGCCCGGCTGGATCCCGGTGGCCGTGTAGACGACCAGCGGGGTGCGGTTGAGCTGCCCGTTGGCGCGCAGCCAGTCCACGATCCCGGCCCGTCGGCGCCGGACCTGCATGAGGTCCATGACCACCAGATTGGGCCGCATCCGGGTCGCCAGTTCCACGGCGTCGGTGTCCGCGCCCGCCCGCGCGACCTGGAGGCCGCGCCGCTCCAGCGCGGCCGTCAGGGCGGTGGCGACCTCGTCGTGCTCCTCGATCAGCAGCACGCGGGAGGGGTGCTGCTCGCTGTCGCGCGGTGCCAGCGCCTTGAGCAGGACGGCCGGATCGGCACCGTACGCCGCCTCGCGCGTGGCGTGCCCCAGCCCGGCCGTGACCAGGACGGGGACCTCGGCGGCCATCGCGGCCTGGCGCAGGGACTGCAGCGCGGTCCGGGTGATCGGGCCGGTCAGCGGGTCGACGAACAGCGCGGCGGGGAAGGCCGCGATCTGCGCGTCCACCTCCTCGCGGGAGTGCACGATCACCGGGCGGTAGCCGCGGTCGCTGAGCGCCTGCTGCGTCTGGGGGTCCGGTGCGGGCCACACCAGCAGCCGGCGCGGGTTGTCCAGCGGCTCGGGCGGGAGCTCGTCGTCCACCGGAAGCGGCACGGGACGGTTGACCACCTCGACCGCGCCGCCGGGCCCGTCCAGGGGCTCGGGGCCCTCGGCGGCGCCCGCCTCGGGGGCTCCTATGGCGAAGGCCCGCCCCTGGGGCGCGGGTTCGGCGAGCCTGCGGCGCCGGCCGGAACCGGACCCGCCGGGGCCGGCCGTGCCCGGGTCCACGGCGATGCCCTGGCCCAGGGTGCCGAGTGCGCGCACGCTGATCGGCTGGCCGGCCGCCGGGGCGTCCCCGGACTGCCGGGCGCCGGGTACGGCCGCCGCCGGTGCCTCCGCGTCCTCCGGTGCGGTCCGGGCCGCCGGAACGGGCCAGGCGGGGGTCGCGGGCAGCGCACGGCGCCGTCCGGTGGGCAGTGCGGGATCCTCGCCGCCGGCGGCGGCCGGGGGCTGCGGGTCGGGCGACGCGGGCGAGCCGAGCACGCGGCGGGCACGGCGTCCGCCCGGGCCGTCGGGGTCGGTCTCGCCGGAGCCGCCCTGGGGCGCCGGAGCGGCCGGAGTCGGTCCGGCGGGCAGCGCGAAGCCGCCCTCGGGCGCGATGGGCCGGGGCGCGGCGGGGGGCGCGAGACCGGCCGCGGGTACCGGTCCGCCGGGCTGCGCGGGCGCGGCCACCGGCCCCAGCGCACGCCGCCGCCCGGCCGGATGCTCGGTCACCGGTACGGGGGGAACGGCGGGTACCGGCGGCAGCGCCGGCATGGCGGTGCCCTGCGGGGGCACCGGCCGGCCGGCACCCGGACCGGAGTCCGGTCCGTTGTCGCCGTCACGGCCCCGCCGTCGCCCGGTACCCAGCCCGGCCGGGTTCACCGGGGACTGCGCGAGCTCCGCCGGACCCGCACCGGGGGCCTGCGCGTCCTGCCCGGACGGCAGCGCCAGCGCGACTCCGGCACCGCGTGCCCCGGCCTGCCTCGCTTCGCCGGTGCCGTCGTCCAGGAAGGCGTCCACCCCGCGTCGGCCCCGCCGGCCGCCGGAGACCGTCGCCGGGGCGGCCTCGGGCTCCGGTGCGGGCTCGGGCTCGGGCAGCTCCACCGTCCCGGCCCCGGAGCCCAGCGGCAGCTCCAGCACGTACGCCCCGCCCGGAGCACCGGGCACCTCCACCGTCTGCAGGAGCCCGCCGTGCGCGGTGACGACGCCCCGCACGATCGGCTCGTGCACGGGGTGGCCGCCTTCGTAGGGGCCGCGCACCTCGATCCGTACGACCTCGCCGCGCTGCGCCGCGGCCACCACGATCGTGGAGTCACCGTATCCGCTGCCCTGACGGGTCTTGCCGGTGGCGTCCACCCCGGCGACGTCCGCGACCAGGTGCGCCAGCGCGGTCGCGACCCGCTCCGCGTCCACTTCGGCCTCGATGGTCGGGGCGTGGACGGCGAACTGGACGCGGCCGGGGCCGATCAGCTCGACCGCGCCGTCGATGCCCGCCTTGACGACCTCGTTGATCAGGGCGTTCTGCTTCTTGAGCTTCTCGCGGCCGGAATCCAGCCGCTGGTAGCCGAGCACGTTGTCGACCAGGGTGGTCATCCGCGCGTACCCGGCGGCCAGGTGGTGCAGCAGCTGGTTGGCCTCGGGCCACAGCTGACCGCCGTCGTCGGCGGCCAGCGTGGCCAGCTCGCCGCGCAGCTCCTCCAGCGGCCCGCGCAGGGAATCGCCGAGCACGGCCGCCAGCTGGGCGTGGCGGGCGGCCAGCGCGTCGTAGGGACGCCGGTCGGTGAAGGTCATGACCGCGCCGACGAGCACGTCCCCGTCCCGCACGGGTGAAGTGGTCAGGTCGACGGCGACGGCCTGCCCGGCCTTGTTCCACAGCACCTGGCCGCGGACCCGGTGCTTGCGCCCGCTGCGCAGGGTGTCGGCGAGCGGGGACTCGTCGAAGGGGAAGGGGGAGCCGTCGGCGCGCGAGTGCTGGATCAGCCCGTGCAGCTCGCGGTTGCCGAGGTCGGTGGCGCGGTAGCCGAGGATCTGGGCGGCGGCCGGATTCACGAGGACGACGCGGCCGTCGGTGTCCGTTCCCACGACGCCTTCGGCGGCGGCGCGCAGGATCATCTCGGTCTGCCGCTGGGAGCGGGCCAGCTCGGCCTCGGTGTCCACGGCCTCGGTGAGGTCCCGCACGACCAGCATCAGCAGCTCGTCGCCGGTGTAGGGCTGCGGCTCGCGGTAGGCGTCACGGCCGTCGAGGTGGGCGCTGGTGACCTCGACGGGGAACTCGGTGCCGTCGGTGCGGCGCGCGGTCATGCGCTGCGGCTTGGAGCGGCCCGTCAGCTCGTCGCCGGGGCGGCGCATCGAACCGGGGATGAGTTTGGAGTCGAACTCCGGGAAGAGGTCGAGGACGCCGCGGCCGACCAGACCGGTGCCGGGGCTCTCCATGACCTCGAGGGCGATCGAATTCGCGTTGACGACCGTGCCGTTGGCATTGACGAGCAACAGCGCGTCCGGGAGCGCGTCGAGTATTGCTGCGAGGCGAGCAGCGCCTCGGGATGGCCTGCTGCTCACGACGAGCGTCCTCCCTGACCACGACTACCGGCATGTCACGGGAGGAGTCTAAGGGCACCGTCCCGCAGCGAGGGGGCGGATGAACGGGGGAAACCGTGCATCCGCCGCATCCTCCCAGGTCAGGCACCCGCACTCGGAAGCACAGGTTCCAGGTTGTTCCAGCGGGCGATGTCGCAGCCGTTCTCGCGTCCGAACCAGCTGTCCACCTTCTGTCCGTGCCACGTTCCCGTGATGTGCGCGGTGGCCGGTCCGCCGCTCTGGAACGTGCACATCGCGGCCCTCGGCGCGGCGGCGAACGGGTCCTCCCCCTGCCTCGCCAGCGTGTCGAGGCGGGCACAGGCCTCCTCGGCCTTGGGGTGGTCGCCGCCGACGGGCCGGCAGTCGAGGCGGTACCGGCCGTTGAGGCTGCCCGCCTTGGAGATGTCGATCGTGAGCCGGTCGGGGGAAGCCAGCAGCCGTCCCAAGGGCAGCGGCGGCAAGGGTCCGGCGGCCGCGGCGGCCAGCGCGGAGGTGACGGCGAAGGCGGCGAGACGCAGCATGGGGCACTCCAGGTCGTCCGTACGTCGTACGCCTCACCAACGACCCGACCGCCCGGACGTTGCGAAGAGGGGGCTTAAGGCTTTGCCCTGCGGCCCCGGCTCCTTGTACCGTGGGAGCGGATTGGTGACCGGCCCTGCGGCTGTGTCATCATCTGCACGCACCCTCATCGCAGGGGTGTGCTGGAGGCGTCGCCTAGTCCGGTCTATGGCGCCGCACTGCTAATGCGGTTTGGGGCTTACACCCCATCGAGGGTTCAAATCCCTCCGCCTCCGCACCTCACCGAAGCCCCGGTCCGCATGGACCGGGGCTTCGGTGCGTTCAGGGTCTGTGTTCGGGGGTCTGCGTTCGGGGCCTGAAAGGGGCCCCTGGGGTTTGGGATGACCCTGCGCGGGTACCCGGCGAGGCCTCCCGGCTGCCGCCCGCCGTACCCGGACGATCTTCTTCTGGCACGTTTCCGCAGGTCAGAGGGGTTGGGGCCAATGGATTTCGCGTCCCGGCGAGGTCCATGTATTGTTGTTCTCGCAAGGCCAACGGGGCGAAAAACCCCGGGAAGCCCAAGCACTCGTAGCTTAACGGATAGAGCATCTGACTACGGATCAGAAGGTTGCAGGTTCGAATCCTGCCGAGTGCACAGCCGGAGAGGCCCCCAGGAGAAATCCTGGGGGCCTCTTGCGTGTGTCCTGCGTTTGCCCTGGCCGGCGGGAGCAGCACCTCAGGGGGAGGGGATCCCCCGGGAGGGCTCAGGGGTGAATTGGCTCCTGTGGGAGACGTGGGCGACGGATCCGGGCCGATACGGTTTCCACAGATCGTTCGAAGCTTGATCGGGGGGCTCTCATGGGACTGTTCGGGAACGCGCACCGGGTGGATCCGGCGTCGGCGCAGCGGGACTACGCGCGGCTGCTGGGGAACGGGGAGCAGGTGCATGTGGCGTACCTGCTGGTGCGCGACACGATCCTGTTCACCGACCGGCGGCTGGTGTTCGTCGACAAGCAGGGGATGACGGGCAAGAAGGTGGAGTACCACTCCGTCCCGTACCGGAGCATCACTCACTTCTCCGTGGAGACCGCCGGGCACTTCGATCTCGACGCCGAGCTCAAGATATGGATATCCGGCAGCGCGGCGCCGATCGAGAAGACCTTCACCAAGGGGGTCGACATCTACGAGATGCAGGCGGTCCTGACGCAGTTCGTCGCGCGCTAGCCGGAGGTCTTCGGCAGCGGGTGACGGGCCGGGTCCCGGTGGGAGTGGGAAGGCGCATGGGGGAGGAAGACCGATCGGACGGCATCGAGCGGCCGCTGCCCCGGTGACCGGCTCCGTCGCGGGGTGGCAGTGCACCGGGATCCGGTGGAGCGGAGGGCGGCCCGCCATCAGGTGGTACGGGCCCGGAGGCGCGGAGCGCGACAGTCCGCTCTCCTACGGGCAGCGGCTGGCCTTCGTCGCCAGGGGCGAGCGGCAGTGCCTGGGCGTGCGGCGGGCCGGGAAGCGGACCCCGTGCCCGGCCGGCCGGAGCGTGCCGGGGCGGGCCGGGAGCGCCCAGTGCCCCGAGTGCGCCCGGCTGGACCGGTCCTTCTCGGTGGCGGCCGACACCAATGCCGCCGATCCGCGCCCCTACCGCGTCTACCTGGCGTGGTTCGGGCCCGGGATGGTCAAGGTGGGCATCACCGCCGAGGAGCGCGGCCCGGTCCGGCTGCTGGAGCAGGGGGCCGTGACCTGGACCTGGCTGGGGCGCGGACCGCTGATGGCGGCACGCCGGACCGAGGAGCTGCTGCGCGCCGCCCTCGGGGTGCCCGACCGGATCTCCTACGCCCGCAAGCGCGCGGTGCGGGCCGGGCTGCCTGCGGAAGCAGAGCGGGCGCGGGAGGTGGCCGAGCTGCATGCCCGGGCGGCGGCGCTGCAGGGGTGGCCCGAGTCGCTGGAGCGGCTGGGGTGCGCGGTCACCGACCATGCCGGGCCGTTCGGGCTGGCCGGGCTGCCGGTTCCGGCGCGGGTGGTCACGGAGCTGGTGCCCGGTGCGGGGGTCGTGGGGCTGCTGGCGGGGGCCGCGGGGCCGGACCTGCACTTCGCGGACGGGCTCGTGGTCGACACCCGGCTGCTGGCGGGCTGGGAGCTGGCCTCGGCCCCCGCGGACGCGGTGACCGGCGTACCGCTGGCGGCCATCGCCCCGCCGGCGGAGGCGGGCGGACAGGACGGCCTCTTCTGAGGGCGGGTGCCGCGGCTCCGTGCCGCCTGGCGGACCGGGGCCCGGGAGGGGTGGCACGGTCCTGGGGAGCAAGGTCAAAACTTGGATCCCTTTGGGCTGCCGGGCCTGATTCTGGTGGACATGCCAAGGGGTTGGCGCGGAGGGTGGGGACATGAGCATCCAGCCCGTTCCGGCGTTCGAACCGCCTTATGTCATGGCCGTATTCAGCAGTGTCCGCACTTCCGACGACAGCGGATATCCGGAGACCCTGGCCCGGATGGCCGAGCTCGTCCGGGACAACCCCGGGTTCCTCGGCTACGAGTCCGCGCGCACGCCCGGAGGCCTCGGCATCACCGTGTCCTACTTCCGCGACCACGAGTCCCTCGCCGCGTGGCGCACGGAGCTGGAGCACCAGGCGGCCATGAAGCAGGGCCGCGGCCACTGGTACGAGAGCTACACCCTGCACGTCGCGACCGTCGAGCGGAGCCACGGCTTTGCCCGCGACGCCTGAGACCGTCCGGGCCTTCCGCGAGCGGCTGGGCCTGCCCGGACTGGTGGACGTGCACACGCACTTCATGCCGGACCGGGTGATGCGCAAGGTGTGGGACTACTTCGATGCCGCCGGGCCGCTGACCGGTGTGGCGTGGCCCATCACCTACCGCCACGAGGAGGAGCAGCGGGTCGGGCTGCTGCGGGAGTTCGGGGTCCGGGCGTTCACCTCGATGCTCTACCCGCACAAGCCCGGGATGGCCGCCTGGCTCAACGCGTGGGCGGAGGATTTCGCCGCCCGCACCCCCGACTGCCTGCACACCGCGACCTTCTTCCCGGAGGAAGGCGTGGCGGCCTACGCGGGGCAGGCGGTGGAGCGGGGGGCCCGGGTGTTCAAGGCCCACCTCCAGGTCGGCGGCTACGACCCGAACGACGCCCTCCTGGAGCCGGTGTGGGGGCTGCTGGCCGAAGCGCGCGTCCCGGTCGTCGTCCACTGCGGCTCCGGGCCCGCACCGGGCAAGTACACCGGGCCCGGCCCGGTCGCCCGGCTGCTGGCCCGCCACCCGCGGCTGCCGCTGATCGTCGCGCACATGGGGATGCCCGAGTACACCGACTTCCTCGACCTGGCCGACCGCTACCCCGAGGTGCGGCTCGACACGACCATGGCCTTCACCGACTTCTCCGAGCAGTTCAGCGGCTTCCCGCCCGGGGACCTGGGACGCCTCGCCGACCTCGGGGACCGGATCCTGCTGGGCACCGACTTCCCGAACATCCCCTATCCCTACGAGCACCAGCTGGAGGCCCTGGAGCGGCTCGGGCTCGGGGACGACTGGCTGCGCGCGGTCTGCCACGACAACGCCGCCCGGCTGTTCTCCCTTCCCCCGGCGGGCGACTGAGCCGCCGGGGGCGCCGGGAAGCCTTTCTCAGGAGATTCACAGGTTGGGGCAAGAGCGCTCTCAGAGGCGCGGGCCAGCGTGGGGGCATGACAGCGACGACCACCTCCCATGCGTCCACGTCCACGGCCAACCCGACGGCGCTGACGCGCCCGGACGGCGGCCCCTGCCGGGTCCTCGTCGTCGACGACGAGGCCTCGCTCTCCGAGCTGCTGTCCATGGCCCTGCGCTACGAGGGCTGCGAGGTCCGCAGCGCCGGTGACGGAGCGGGCGCCGTGCGCGCGGCGCGGGAGTTCCGGCCCGACGTGGTGGTCCTCGACGTCATGCTCCCCGACATGGACGGGCTGTCCGTGCTCGGCCTGCTCCGCCGGGAGATCCCGCAGGTCCCGGTGCTGTTCCTGACCGCCAAGGACTCCGTCGAGGACCGCATCGCGGGCCTGACGGCCGGCGGCGACGACTACGTCACCAAGCCGTTCAGCCTGGAGGAGGTCGTGGCCCGGCTGCGCGGCCTGGTCCGCCGCTCCGGCGCGGCGCAGGCCGCCCGCGGCGGCTCGGTCCTCTCGGTCGGCGACCTGAGCCTCGACGAGGACAGCCACGAGGTGGTCCGCGGCGGCCAGGAGGTGCACCTGACCGCCACCGAGTTCGAGCTGCTGCGCTACCTGATGCGCAACCCGCGCCGGGTGCTGAGCAAGGCGCAGATCCTGGACCGGGTGTGGTCCTACGACTTCGGCGGCCAGGCCAACGTGGTGGAGCTCTACATCTCCTACCTGCGGCGCAAGCTGGAGGGCGGCACCGGACTGCCCCCGATGATCCACACCCGGCGCGGCGCCGGCTACCTGATCAAGC
Organism: Streptomyces sp. 3211.6; assembly: GCF_003634815.1. Classification (NCBI taxonomy): domain Bacteria; kingdom Bacillati; phylum Actinomycetota; class Actinomycetes; order Kitasatosporales; family Streptomycetaceae; genus Streptomyces; species Streptomyces sp. 3211.6. The sequence continues at coordinate 4,175,264 of NZ_RBXC01000001.1, forward strand.
CGGCCGAGTAGTGGCCCGCCGCCCTTCCCGGCCGCGGCCCGGGCGGCCCGGGCGGCCCGCACCGTCCGGACGGCGCGGGCCGCGCCGCCGCCGGCCGTGGTCGCTGCGGACCCGGCTGGTGGTGTCGGCGGTGGCGCTGATCGCCGTGGTGGGCGCGGCCATCGGGACCGTCACCACCCTCGCCATGCGCTCCCGGCTGATGGGAGAGCTGGACAAGCAGCTGACCAACTCCGTGGAGATGGTCGTCCGGGGGCCGGGCGCCGGCAAGGCGGCCCGCGAGGGCAGCCTCGGCTTCGTCTTCGCCCCCGGCTCTCCCATGGGCGCCGCCGGGGTCCGTCTGGACGTGAAGCGGAAGGTGATCGGCGGGGCCCGGATCGCTCCTGTGGAGGGCCCGGGACTCGATCACCGGGAGGTCCTGACCCAGGCGCAGACGGAGGTGCTGGAGCAGGTCGCACGGACGGCCGGCCCGGCCGGGTCCGGCAGGGTGGACGTGGACCTGCCGGGGCTCGGCGCCTACCGGGCGATGGCCGCGCCCGACGGAGAGCTGGTCCTGGCCTTCCCCCTCAAGGGCGTGGACTCCACCGTGAACACCCTGATCGCCGTGGAGGTCTGCGTCACCCTGGCCGGCCTGATCGCCGCCTCCCTCGCCGGACAGGCGCTGGTCGCGGTCGCCCTGCGCCCGCTGCGCCGGGTCGCCGCCACCGCCACCCGCGTCTCCGAGCTGCCCCTGCACAGCGGCGAACCGGCCCTGCACGAACGGGTCCCCGAGGCTGAGGCGGATCCCCGTACGGAGGTCGGACAGGTCGGTGCGGCCCTCAACCGGATGCTGGGGCACGTCTCCTCGGCACTGACGGCCCGCCAGCAGAGCGAGACACAGGTCCGTCAGTTCGTGGCCGACGCCTCCCACGAGCTGCGCACCCCCCTCGCCTCCATCCGCGGCTACGCCGAACTGACCCGCAGGGGGCGCGAGGAGCCCGGCCCCGACACCCGCCACGCCCTGGCCCGGATCGAGTCCGAAGCCACCCGGATGACCGGGCTGGTCGAGGACCTGCTGCTGCTGGCCCGGCTGGACGCGGGCCGCCCGCTCTCCCGCGAGGACACCGATCTGGCCCCCCTCGTCGTGGACGCCGTCAGTGACGCCCGGGCCGCCGGCCCCGGCCACCACTGGCGTCTGGCCCTGCCCGACGAACCCGCGCCCGTCCTGGCCGACCCGGCCCGGATCCAGCAGGTCCTGGTGAACCTCCTCGCCAACGCCCGCACCCACACTCCGCCGGGTACCACCGTCACGGCCCGTGTTTCACGTGAAACATCCGCCGTCCGGCTGCGGATCGAGGACGACGGTCCCGGGATCCCCGCCGAGCTGATGCCGCACATCTTCGAGCGCTTCGCCCGCGGCGACGCCTCCCGCTCCCGCGCGGCGGGCTCCACCGGCCTGGGCCTGGCCATCGTCCAGGCCGTGGTCACAGCTCACGACGGGCGGGTCGGCGTGGAGAGCGAGCCGGGACGGACCTGCTTCGAGGTTCTGCTCCCCCTCACCGGGGACCCCCGTCCCATGACACCGGCGGACTCACAGAGGGACCACAGGGTCAGCACACCGAGGTGACAGGGCGCCCGGTGAGGGTCGGAGCATGTCAACCGACACCTCTTCCGACGCCCTCCCGGCCCGGGCGCCCCTGGCGCCCGCGCCCGGCGAGCCCGTACTCGACGTGGTGATCCCGGTCTACAACGAGGAAAAGGACCTCGGCCCCTGCGTGCGAAGGCTGCACGCCCACCTCACCCGGACCTTCCCGTACCCCTTCCGCATCACCATCGCCGACAACGCCAGCACCGACCGCACCCCCGCCTTCGCGGCCGAGCTCGCCGCCGCCGTCCCCGGCGTACGCAGCGTCCGGCTGGAGGAGAAGGGCCGCGGCCGTGCCCTGCGCACCGTGTGGAGCCGCTCGGAGGCGCCCGTCCTCGCGTACATGGACGTGGACCTCTCCACCGATCTGAACGCCCTGCTTCCCCTGGTGGCCCCGCTGATCTCCGGCCATTCCGAGCTGGCCATCGGCACCCGGCTCGCCCGTTCCTCAAGGGTCGTGCGGGGAGCGAAACGGGAGTTCGTCTCCCGCGCCTACAACCTGCTGCTGCGCTCCTCCCTCGCCGCCCGGTTCAGCGACGCCCAGTGCGGCTTCAAGGCCATCCGCCGGGAGGTCGCCGAACGGCTGCTGCCGCTGGTCGAGGACTCCGGCTGGTTCTTCGACACCGAGCTGCTGGTCCTGGCCGAACGGGCCGGGCTGCGCATCCACGAGGTGCCGGTGGACTGGGTGGACGATCCCGACTCCACGGTCCACATCGTCAGGACCGCCACCGAGGACCTGAAGGGCGTCTGGCGCGTGGGCCGGGCGCTGGCCCTCGGGGAGCTCCCCCTGGACCGGCTCGCCCGCCCCTTCGGCGACGACCCGCGCGACCGCACCGCCCTGCCCGGGGTGCCGCGCGCACTGGCCCGCCAACTGCTCGGCTTCTGCGCGGTCGGACTGCTGTCCACCCTCTGCTACCTGGCCCTGTACTCCCTCTTCCGGCTCGCCGCCGGACCCCAAGCCGCCAACGCCGCCGCCCTGCTGGTCTCCGCCGTGGCCAACACCGCCGCCAACCGCCGGCTCACCTTCGGGGTCCGGGGCCGCGACCGCGCGCTGCGCCACCAGGCCCAGGGCCTGGTCGTGTTCGCCATCGGCCTGGCCCTGACCAGCGGCTCCCTGGCCGCCCTCGGCGCGGGCACCGACGATGCCGCCCACGGCACCGAACTGGCCGTGCTGGTCACCGCCAACCTCGCCGCCACCGTGCTGCGCTTCCTGCTCTTCCGCGCCTGGGTCTTCCCCGAGCGCCGCACCACTCCCGTTCCCGTGAAGGACGACCACCGATGACCACGGCCCACCCGCCCTTCGGCGCCCCGTTCCCCGAACGGCCCCCCGCCCCCACCTCCGTCCCAGCCCCCGGCCCCGACCGGGCCGCGGACGCCGCCGCGCGCCGGACCGCCACCGGCCGGCCCCGCTGGGAACGGCCCGCCTACGCCGGGCTGCTGCTGGCCACCGCCGTGCTCCTGCTCTGGAACCTGGGCGCGTCCGGCTACGCCAACTCCTTCTACTCCGCCGCCGTGCAGGCGGGCTCCGAGAGCTGGAAGGCCTTCTTCTTCGGCTCCTCCGACGCCGGGAACTCCATCACCGTCGACAAGCCGCCGGCCGCCCTGTGGCCGATGATGCTGTCCGTCCGGGCGTTCGGGCTCGGCTTCTGGCAGATCCTCGTCCCGCAGGCCCTGATGGGCGTCGCGACCACCGCCGTCCTGTACGCCGCCGTGCGCCGCCAGTTCGGCCCTGCGGCAGCGCTGATCGGCGGCGCCGCGTTCGCGCTCACCCCCGTCGCCGCGCTGATGTTCCGCTTCAACAACCCCGACGCGCTGCTGACGCTGCTGCTGACCGTGACGGTGTGCTGCGTGCTGCGCGCCCTGGACGGGGCGCGGACCGGGTGGCTGGTCGCGGCCGGCGCCGCGATCGGCCTGGGCTTCCTGACCAAGACGCTCCAGGCCTTCGTCATCCTGCCGCCGCTGGTCCTGCTGTACGCCGTCTGCGCGCCGGCCCGGCTGCGCAGGAGGCTCGGGCAGCTGCTGCTCGCCGGGGCCGCGATGGTGGTGACCGGCGGCTGGTGGGTGGCCGTCGTGGAGCTGTGGCCCGCCTCCTCCCGCCCGTACATCGGCGGCTCGCAGCACAACTCCTTCCTGGAACTGACCTTCGGCTACAACGGACTGGGCCGGCTGAACGGCGACGAGACCGGCAGCGTGGGCGGCGGGCGGACCGGCGGGGCCGCCGGCGCGTTCGGGACGTACGGGCTGCCCGAGGGCGGGCCGGGCCTGCGCGGCGGGGGCGGCGGCTGGGGGGAGACCGGTGTGGGCCGGCTGTTCTCCGGCACCGTCGGAGGCCAGATCTCCTGGCTGCTGCCGGCGGCGCTGGTGCTGCTGGTGGCGGGGCTGGTGGTGACCTGGCGGGCCGGCCGGGCCACCGACTGCCTCCAGAGCACGGCCCGCGCGGCCTTCCTGGCCTGGGGCGGCTGCCTGCTGATCACCGCCGTGGTGTTCAGCTGGATGCAGGGCATCTTCCACGAGTACTACACGGTCGCGCTGGCTCCGTTCGTGGCCGCGCTGGTGGGCATGGGCGTGGCCGTGCTGTGGGAGGAGCGGGGCGGCAGGGCCGCCGCGCTCACCCTGTCCGGGACCCTCGCCCTGACCGCCGTCTGGTCGTACGTACTGCTCGGCCGCTCCTCCGGCTATCTGCCGTGGCTGCGCTGGACGGTGCTCGTGGCCGGGCTGCTCGCCGCCGCCGCACTGCCGTTCGCCGCCCGGCTGGGCCGCCGGGTACTGCTCGGCGCGGCCGCGCTGGGGCTGGGCGCGGCCCTGGCGGGCCCGTTCGCGTACTGCCTGACCACGATCGGCACCGGTCACACCGGGTCGATCGTGACGGCAGGTCCGGCGGTGGCCGGCGGGCGGGGCGGCCCGGGCGGGATGCGCTTCGGGCCGGGCGGGGAGGGGTTCGGGGGCGGTATGCCGGGCCTGCCCGGGGGCGGGCCGGGCGGCGGAGCGCCGCAGGGAGGCTCGCAGGGAGCGCCGCAGGGAGCACCGCAAGGGGGCCAAGGGGGCGGCGGTACCGCCCAGGGCTTCCCGCGGGGCGCCTGGCCGGGCCCCGGTCAGGCGGGCGGCGCGGCGGCCCGGTCCGGGACCGGGTCTGGGGCCGGGTCCGGGCGGGGCATGCGGGGCGGGGCCGGCGGGCTGCTCGACGGGGCCCGGGTCTCCGCCGGGGCCGAGGCGGCGCTGCGCGCCGACGCGAGCCGGTACACCTGGGCGGCGGCCGCCATCGGCTCGCAGAACGCGGCGAGTTACCAGCTGGCCTCCGGCCGCCCCGTGATGCCGCTCGGCGGTTTCAACGGCAGCGACCCTTCGCCGACGCTGGAGCAGTTCAAGGCCTACGTGAAGGCCGGGAAGATCCACTGGTTCATCGCCCAGGCCGGCCTCGAAGGCGGCGCGGAGTCCCGGGCGGCCGGTCGGCCGGGCGGTCAGGGCGGCCCCGGCGGTCAGGGAGCCCCCGGCAGTCAGGGAGCCCCCGGCGGTCAGGGCGGCCCGGGCGGGTCGGCCAGTACGGCCGTCGAGAGCTGGGTGAAGGCCACGTTCAAGGCCGTCACCATCGACGGAGCCACCTTCTACGACCTGACGGCCCCTTCGACCGGCACGTCCTGAACCGGCCCCGATCCACGCGGCACCCCCTAGCATCAAGAGGGCGGACCGGGCATTCCGGGCTGATCCCCTTGTGATGAGGAGGGCACCTCGATGGTGACCGAGGCTGATCCGGGCGAGGCCAGGACCAGTGTGTGGCTGGCCGTGCGGCCCGCCGCCCCCGTCAGACGCCGTACCGACGCCCCCTCGGGGCTGGACCGGGACCGGATCACCGCCGCCACCGTGCGGCTGCTGGACGCACAAGGGCTCGGCCGCTTCTCCATGCGGAGGCTGGCGGCCGAACTGGGCGTCACCGCGATGTCCCTGTACTGGTACGTGGACACCAAGCACGATCTGCTCGAACTGGCCCTGGACCGGGCCCTGGGCCAGCAGCGCCTCCCGGCCGGCCCGTCCCGGGAGGAGCCCTGGGCGAGCCGGCTGAGGGAACTGGCCTGCGGCTACCGCAGGCTGCTGGCGGAGCACCCGTGGGTGGCTCCGCTCAGCGCGGTCTATCCCAACATCGGCCCGCACGCACGGGCCTTCGACGCCGCCCTGCACCGGCTGCTGGAGGCCGCCGGCCTGGCGGACGCCTGCCGGACCGGTGCCCACCTCGCCGTGTCGCAGTTCCTGAACGGCTGCGCCCTGCACGGCTGCGGGGGCACGGTCCGGCGGGCGCCCGAGGCGGACTTCGCCCTGGCCCTCGACGTCCTCATCGCGGGCATCGAGGCCAAGGCGGCCGTCCGCGGGGCCCGGGCCTGACCGACCGGAGGACCCGGATCCGGCTGGCCGGCCTCAGGCCTGGGACGGGGCCTTGCCGGAGGCCTGGGCCGGGACGCCGGGGGTGTCTTCGGTGCCCGGGGCGTGGGCGGCCGGCTTCGACTTCAGCGCGACCTCCTTGATGAAGACCACCAGCACCAGCCCGAGCAGCGCGCTCGGTGCGGCGTAGAGGAAGACGTCGCCGACGCCGTGCCCGTACGCGGACTCCATGACCTGCCGCAGCGGCGCGGGCAGCTTGTCGAGGTCGGGGATCCCGCCCCCGCCGGCGCCGCCGTGTGCCAGGGCCGCCGCCTTCGGGCCGAGTGCGGCCAGCCCGTCCTTGACGTAGTGGGTGACCCGGTTGGCCATGACCGCGCCCAGGGCCGAGACGCCCATGGCGCCGCCGAGGGAGCGGAAGAAGGTGACGACGGAGCTGGCCGCGCCGAGGTCCTGGGGGGCGACCTGGTTCTGGGTGGCGAGGACCAGGTTCTGCATCATCATGCCGAGGCCGAGGCCGGTCAGCGCCATGAACAGGGCGATGCGCCAGTACGGGGTGTCGTAGCGCAGGGTGCCCAGCAGTCCGAGTCCGGCGGTCAGCAGCACACCGCCGGAGACCAGGAAGGCCTTCCACTTGCCGGTCTTGGTGATGATCTGGCCGGAGACCGTGGAGGAGACGAAGAGGCCGCCGATCATCGGGATGGTCAGGATGCCCGACATGGTGGGGGACTCGCCGCGGGCCAGCTGGAAGTACTGGCTGAAGAAGACCGTGCCGGAGAACATCGCGATGCCGACGAAGAGCGAGGCGGCGGAGGCCAGGCTGATGGTCTTGTTGCGGAAGAGGCGCAGCGGGATGATCGGGTCGCTCGCGCGGGACTCCACGAGGAGGGACAGCAGGCCGAGCACGAGGGCTCCGCCGGTCATCGCCAGGGTGGTCCAGGAGATCCAGTCGTACGAGTCGCCGGCCTGGGTGACCCAGATGAGCAGCAGCGAGACGGCGCCGCTGATCAGGAAGGCGCCCAGCCAGTCGACCTTCACGTCCCGGCGGACGACCGGGAGGTGCAGGGTGCGCTGGAGCACGATCAGGGCGATCACCGCGAAGGGCACGCCGACGTAGAAGCACCAGCGCCAGCCGAGCCACGAGGTGTCGGTGATGACGCCGCCGAGCAGCGGCCCGCCGACGGTGGCGACGGCGAAGACCGCGCCGAGGTAGCCGCTGTAGCGCCCGCGCTCGCGCGGGGAGATCATCGCGGCCATCACGATCTGGGCGAGGGCGGAGAGGCCGCCGACGCCGATGCCCTGGACGACGCGGCAGGCGATGAGCATGCCGGTGTTCTGGGACAGGCCCGCGACCACGGAGCCGAGGACGTAGACCACCAGGGATATCTGGACGAGCAGCTTCTTGCTGAAGAGGTCGGACAGCTTGCCCCACAGCGGGGTGGCGGCCGTCATCGACAGCAGGGCGGCGGTGACGACCCAGGTGTAGGAGGACTGGGTGCCGCCGAGGTCGCTGATGATCTGGGGCAGGGCGTTGGAGACGATCGTGGAGGACAGGATCGCCACGAACATGCCGAGCATGAGCCCGGACAGCGCCTTCATGATCTGGGAGTGGGTCATGGGCGCGCCGTCGGACGTGGTCTCCGACTGGCCGCCTCCCCGCACACCGGAGGGTGTGGTCGTAGCCATGTGTTTCCTTTGCCTAGAAGCTCGATCGGAGTCGGGCCAGCAGGGTGTTGAGTGCGTCGATGTCCTCGGCCGACCAGTCGGCCAGGGCCTTCTCCAGCGCGTCCGTGTAGCGGGCGCCGAGCTCGGTGAGCACGGCACGCCCCTCGTCGGTCAGGCGCAGGATCCGGCAGCGGCCGTCGCCGGGGTCGGTCTCCCGGTCGATCCAGCCGCGCTGTGCCACGTGGGCGACGTGCCGGCTGCTGACGGAGATGTCGACGGCCATGTATTCGGTGAGCCGGCTGAGCCGCATCTCGCCGTGCCGGTCGAGCACGGTGAGGACGGCGGCGGCGCCGGGCGGGCAGTGCGGGGGCAGGATCCGGGCCAGGTCGCGTTTGACCGCCCCGATGCCGGTGAGCTGGCGGGCCAGCTCCTCGTACCGGGTGTTCTGTGCCGTGTGCGTGGCCACCGGACCCGCCCCCCATCTCGTTGCTTAGGGCAACGATAGAAGAGCATGGTTGCTACAGGCAAATGAATTCGGGGTCGGGGGCGGTAAAGGAATCGGAAAACCCGCTAGGGTCCAGCCATGTCCGCACAGCACAACTCACCTGAAGCCGAGGGCTCCTACGACCCCGCCGGCAGCACTCAGATGTTCCGCGCGTTCGTGGCGGAGGGCGAGGAACAGGCGGCCCGCACCCCGGCCGTGCCGGGCTCGCGCCGCCGGCCCAAGGAGCCGGGCGCCCTGTCCGGGGGCCGGATCGCCCTGGTCCTCGCGCTGGTCCTCGCGCTGGGGGCGGCGCTGTGGGTGGTGCTCCACTGAGGCGCCGCGGCCGGGTCAGCTCCAGGTAGCGGTGACCGTGCGGGTCTCCACGTGCATGCCGAGGGGCACCCGCCAGGCGTCCAGGCACACCGTGTAGGTCTGCGTCCTGGAGGTCCGGCCCGCGATGGGGGCGGGCAGGGGCTGGGTCGTGGTGACCGTGGCCCAGTCGATGCCGAGGGCGCCGATGACGTGCGTCGCGAAGGTGACCGTGCCGGAACGGGCCGCGGTGGTACCGGTGTTGGTGAAGGTCACCGTGACGCGCTCGCACCAGCGGTCGGAAGCCGCCGCGCGGGCCGGGGTGCTCAGGGTGAGGGACGCGGGGGTGGCGGGCGGGGGTGCGGTGCCGCCGCCCGGGCCTCCTGAGGTCCCGGAGCCCCCTGAGGTCCCGGAGCCTCCTGTGCCGCCGGATCCGCCCGAGCCTCCTGTGCCGCCCGAGCCTCCAGTGTCGCCCGAGCCGCCTGTGCCGCCCTGCCCCGGTGTCGGGGTGCCGGAGCCGCCCGTGCCGCCCGGGGTGCCGTTGCCGGTGCCCGCGCCCCCGGCGCCGGGGGCGGTCTCTGGGGTGCCCGGGGCCGGCGGGGTGCCGGGGGCGGGGTCGGAGCCGCCCTGGGCGGTGGCCGTCGCTCCGGCTCCGGCGGAGCTCCCGCCGGGCCGGGACCCCGGCGCGCCGGGCGCCGTAGTGGCGGAAGCGCCCGCGGAAGGGGCGGGGCCGGCCGGCCCGGCCGGCTGGTACTCCACCTGCCCCCGCGGCGGTACGTTCTGCCCCGCGCCCCGCTCGGGCCCGGGGGCCGCGGCGCCCACGGCGGCGTAGCCGTCGCGGACCGGGCCGCCGCATCCGGCGAGGGCGGCGGCGGCCGTGCAGCACAGGGCCAGGGCGAGGGTGCGCGCCGCGCGGGATCCCGTTGGCATCGCGCCAGTGTTCCTGACGTGATGTCAAATGTGAACCCCGCGTCGGCGGACGATCGGGGCGCTACTCGCCGATCAGGCCCGTGCGCAGCTGCGCCAGCGTCCGCGTCAGCAGCCGGGAGACGTGCATCTGGGAGATGCCGACCTCCTCGCCGATCTGCGACTGGGTCATGTTCGCGAAGAACCGCAGCATGATGATCTGCCGCTCCCTGGGCGGGAGTTTGGCCAGCAGCGGCTTGAGCGATTCGCGGTACTCGACGCCCTCCAGCGCGCTGTCCTCGTACCCGAGCCGGTCGGCGAGGGAGCCCTCGCCGCCCTCGTCCTCCGGGGAGGGGGAGTCGAGCGAGGAGGCGGTGTAGGCGTTGCCGACGGCGAGCCCGTCGACGACCTCCTCCTCGGTGACGCCGAGGACGGCCGCCAGCTCCGGCACGGTCGGGGACCGGTCGAGGCGCTGGGCGAGTTCGTCGCTGGCCTTGGTCAGCGCGAGGCGCAGTTCCTGGAGCCGGCGCGGGACGCGGACGGACCAGGAAGTGTCCCTAAAGAATCGTTTGATCTCGCCCACGACGGTCGGCATCGCGAACGTCGGGAACTCCACTCCGCGTTCGCAGTCGAACCGGTCGATCGCCTTGATCAGGCCGATGGTGCCGACCTGGACGATGTCTTCCATCGGCTCGTTGCGGCTGCGGAACCGGGCTGCCGCGTAGCGCACCAGCGGCAGGTTCAGCTCGATCAGGGTGTCGCGTACGTACGCCCGTTCGGGGCTGTCCGGGTCCAGGGTGGCGAGTCGCTGGAAGAGGGAGCGGGAGAGGGTGCGGGTGTCGATGGCTTCCGAGCGGTCGGCCACTGCCGGCAGCTCACGCTCGACGAGCGTGAGTACCTTGGAGCTGCCCTGGTCTACGGACATGCCACCCCCTTGAGGTCGCGGACGGTCGCGTATCGGCGCGTCCGTCGGAGGAACGCAGCCTCCACCTGAATACCGGAGGCGGGGCTGCGGCAAACGCGGTTCCAGCAGAATGTCACATGTCGGCAACACGCTGTAGCGCCATGTCGACAAGTATCTCCAGCGACAGACGACCGACCGAGCGGAATGAGCCGGTTCTGTAGGGAATCGCGGGCCGGGCTCCACCCGATCCGGTTAAGCCTCGATCCTGTTTGCGGATCTCAGACGGGCGAAGCTGCGTGCGAGCAGCCGTGAGACGTGCATCTGGGAGACCCCAAGCTCGGCGCTGATCTGCGACTGCGTCAGGTTGTTGTAGTAGCGCAGCAGGAGGATCCGCTGCTCCCGCTCGGGCAGTTGTACGAGCAGGTGGCGGACGAGGTCGCGGTGTTCGACACCGGCCAGCTCGGGGTCCTCGTAGCCGAGCCGGTCGAGCAGCCCGGGCATCCCGTCGCCCTCCTGGGCGGCTTCGAGGGAGGTCGCGTGGTAGCTGCGGCCGGCCTCGATGCAGGAGAGCACCTCGTCCTCGCTGATCCGCAGCCGCTCGGCGATCTCGGGGGTGGTGGGGGTGCGGCCGTGGAGGGTGGTGAGGTCTTCGGTGGCGGCGTTGACCTGCACCCACAGCTCGTGGAGGCGGCGCGGGACGTGCACGGTGCGGACGTTGTCGCGGAAGTATCGTTTGATCTCGCCCACCACGGTCGGCATGGCGAAGGTGGGGAACTGGACGCCGCGCTCGGGGTCGAAGCGGTCGATCGCGTTGATCAGGCCGATGGTGCCGACCTGTACGACGTCCTCCATCGGCTCGTTGCGGCTGCGGAAGCGGGCGGCTGCGTAGCGCACGAGCGGGAGGTTGGCCTCGATCAGGGCCCCGCGCACCCGGTTGTGCTCGCTGGTGCCCGGCACCAGGCCCTTCAGCTGGCCGAAAAGCACCTGTGTCAGGGCCCGGGTGTCCGCACCCCGGCTCTGCGGTCGCGGCGCGGCAGCGGCGGCCTCCTGGGCCTCGGCGGGAAGCTCGTGCGGCTGTTCCTGGCGGAGCTCTTGCTGGGGAGGCACCTGAGGCGCAGTACTGGCCGGCACGGTCACGCCACCCCTTCGGTCAACTCATCCGTCTCATCCGTCAAAAGCGGTCATAGCATCACAAGAGATGTGCACTATGTGCAAGCACCGTATATAGCCGTGTTGAGGGCAAGTTGGGCATTTAGGGGTATTCTTTTTACCGCCGGGCATGTGAAAGTCGAACGCGAAAGGCCCCCCACCGGCGGAGTGAGGGGCCTGGATGTCCGGAAATCGCTTCAGCGTACGGGTTCAGGTCACCAGTTCGGTGATGAACTCGCCGATGCCGGAGGCGGCATCCGATATGCCCTGGAAGCCTATTCCGACCATCTCCGCCGCCCGCTTGGGCTGGGTGATGATCACGAAGAGGACGAACACCGTGAGGGCGCCCGTGATGAGCTTCTTGGTGTCCATGAACGGTGTCGGCCTCCCCAACCGGTACTGCGAAGTCGGGTGAGTCTAACCGGTCGGGTTTGGACACTCACCTGTCCTTTAAGGACCAATGACCCTGCCGTACGGGCCCTTTGTCGCTGGGTGTCCGGTCGCGGGAGGAGCAGGATGGAACACGAGCCCACCGGTTCTGGCAGGAAACCGGTGGGCGAGGGACAGGACCTCACTGCGGGGTCCGGGCCGCGGGCTTCCCCCTGACCGCGGCCCGGGCCGGCAGGTTCCGTCCTCACCGGGGGAAGTGACGTGTCCCCCCGATGTCACTTCCCCCGTACGCGTGGAAGGCCCCGGCTCCGGTCGGGGCCTTCTTCGTGGGCGGGGGAGCGTGCGCTGCGCGGCCGCGCGTGCCGGGGTACGCGGGTGCCCTACTGGATGGCGCCCAGCAGGTCGACCAGCGGCGCGACGGGGGCGATGGCGGGCTCGAGCTGGTCGGGCAGCGTCGTCAGCTGGTTGAGCTGGTTGGCCCCCTCGCTGACCTTCGCCCCGATCTCCTGGACCGAGGCCGGCGTGGCCCCCGCGGGCATGCCCGGGGCGGCCGTCGGCAGGTCCGGGAGGGTCAGCGGGGCGGGCGGCGCGGCGGAGGCGGCAGGTGCGGCGAGGCCCGCGGCGGCCCCCGCGAGGGCGAAGGCGGCGAGGATGCGCTGGGTCTTGGTCATGCCGTGTCCAACGGCCGAGCCGACGCCCGGTCACGGCGGGCACGCACGAGAGCCCCGGTTCGTACGAACCGGGGCTCTCGTTTCCAGAGCGGTGGTGGAGGGATTTGAACCCCCGATGGGTTGCCCCATACTCGCTTTCGAGGCGAGCTCCTTCGGCCACTCGGACACACCACCGAGAGAGATCCTAGCCGATGGTGGGGAGTGCTTCGCAACTTCCTGCCGAGTGGCCCTGCTCACCCGCCACCGCCCGCCCACCACGGTGCTCACCGTTCCCGGAAGAACTCCGTCAGCTGCCGCGCGCACTCCGCTTCCAGTACCCCGCGGATCACCTCCGGCCGGTGGTTGAGCCTGCGGTCCCGTACGAGGTCCCACAGCGACCCCGCCGCGCCCGCCTTCTCGTCCCCCGCCCCGTAGACGACACGGGCCACCCGGGACTGGACGAGCGCGCCCGCGCACATCACGCACGGCTCCAGGGTGACCACCAGGGTGCACCCCGTCAGCCGCCACTCCCCGAGCCGGGCGGCCGCCCGGCGCAGCGCCAGCACCTCGGCGTGCGCCGTGGGATCCGCGACGGCCTCCCGTTCGTTGTGCCCGGTGGAGAGGAGGTCCCCGTCCGGCCCGAGGACGACGGCACCGACCGGTACGTCACCGGCCGGTACCGCCAGGGCCGCCTCCCGCAGGGCCAGGCGCATGGGGTCCCGCCACGGATCCCGTACCGGGTCGGGCCCGGTACCGGAGCCGTGCGGGTCCCGCGTGCCGTACGTGAGGTCGTGCGCGGCGATCACTAGCGGACGGCCTCCAGTACCTCGGTGGCGCCCAGCGCGTCGGCGATCTCCGAGAGCGCGTCCCCGTCCAGGGACATCAGCTCCCTGTGGCCGACGCCGAGGTCGTCCAGCAGCCGGGGGTCGCCGAGCGGACCGGCCGGCACCGGCTCGGAGCCGGAGCCCGCCCGGTCGTCGTCCGCGTCGTCCTCCTCGTCCGTGTAGGAGGCGACGGGCTCGTCCTCCCCGTCCTCGGTGCCGTCCAGGTCCAGTTCGTCGAGATCGTCGTCCTCGTCGACGCCGCCCAGCAGCTCCTTGGTCAGCATCGATCCGTAAGAGCTCCGGTCGGCGGCGGAGGCGTTCGACACGAAGTACCGGGGGTCCTCCTCTCCGTCCACGCGGACGACGCCGAACCAGGCGTCCTCCTGCTCGATGAGGGCGACCACCGTGTCGTCGTCGACAGCGGCGGAACGTGCGAGATCGATCAGATCACTGAGGGACTCGACGTCGTCGAGTTCCAGGTCGCTCGCTTCCCACCCGTCTTCGGTGCGCGCGAGCAGTGCGGCGAAATACACCGTGACTCTCCCACTGGTCATAGGCGTGCCGGTTGGAGGTCCCCCCGGCCGGAGGTTGGGGTGTGAACGGTCCTGACACAAGCTGTTCGCACCCCGCCCAATCGGCATCGTGGCAGAAACAGCGGCTTTGCGAGAGGTCTTCCGCGCGGCGGCCGTGTCGCGGCGCCGGGCGGAGGGCCGGTCAGGGGGCCGGTCGCTGCCGTGGGCATCGTGTCCGTCACCAACGGAACGTACGCATCCGCATCTGCTGGCGCATCCGGGCCGCCCGGGCACGCCGCGGCTGCACGCGGTCGCGCAGCGCCCGGGCCTCCATCAGGTCGCGCAAGAACTGCGCGCGTCGCGCCCTGCGCTGCGCCGCCGTCTCCGGCGGGTCGTCCGCCTCGCTCCCCTTGCCGTCGTTCACGGGCTGCGTCTTGGGCATCGGCACCACCCCAGGCTGGTCCGGTCGTCCTCCTCCGCCGGCGCGAAGCAGACCCCCCGGCTCCCACCTTCCCCCCGTCGGCGCGTTTGATGCCACCCCTTCCTGGATCGGCCCAGGTCAGCGCATGGGCCGGCTGAAGGGTCAGATCACGCCGCGTGGCCGGAGCCGGCCGGTGGGCTCAGGCCGCCCCGTCGTCGTGCAGCGCCGGGACGACGGCCACCGGGCCGTGCGCGTGCTGGAGGACGGCGTGCGCCACCGACCCGATCAGCAGGGACCGCCGCCGCGGATGGTGGCGGCCCACCACGACCAGCGCGGCCGACCGGGACGCCTCCACCAGCCGCCCCGCCGCGTCCCCGGGCACGGCGGCCTGCTCCACCGGCACGTCCGGGTAGCGGGCCCGCAGCGGGGCCAGCCGCTCCGTCTGGGCCCGCAGCATCTCCCGTTCGGCCGGCACCCCGTCGGCGCCGTCGGCGAGGGCCTCGGGCGGGATCACCGCGAACGGGCTGTCGATCACCATCATCGGACCGGGCGGCAGGGCGTACGCCGAGACCACCTGGACGGTGGTCCCCCGGGCGGCGGCTTCCGCGAACGCGAAGGCCAGTACGTCCTCGGGGGTCTCGGCGGCGTGCAGCCCCAATACCACCCGCCCGGCCGAAGCCCCCTCGGCGTCCCGTGCCGCGCGCCCCTCGTGCGGGACCACGACCACCGGGCAGGACGCGGTGGTGGCCACGGCCCGGCTGCTGGAGCCGAGCAGCAGCGCCGCGAAGCCGCCGCGCCCCCGGGAGCCCATGACCAGCATCAGCGGCTCCTGCTCCGCGCTGACGGCCCGCAGCGCCTCCGGCACGGAGCCCTCCAGGGCCTCGTAGCGGACGTCCGCAGGGAGCTCCGGGCCGGACTCCAGCAGGGCGCGGACGCGGTCGCCGACGGGGTCGGCGTACTCCTCGGGCTCGTTCGGGTCGTGCAGGGCCGAGCGGCGGCCCGCGTACAGCTGGGAGACCTCGGGCAGGACGTGGGCGACCATCAGGCCGGTGCCGTGGCGCAGGGCGGCCAGGCGGGCCCATTCCAGGGCGCGCAGGCTGTGGTCGGACCCGTCGACGGCGGCGATCACCGGACCGCCGCCGCCCTGGCTCCCCTGGCCGTTGCTCATCCGTCAAGGGTGCCGGGCGGCGCGGCGGCCCGCATCCGGAAGGCCCGCGGGCGCGCGCGGGACGCGCCGCGCCGCTTCCACCGCGTAGCCTTTTGGCAGCAGGTCGCGAACAGGCGGCCGTTTTTCGCAGGTAGCAGGGTCGCAGGTCGCAGATCGCAGGTCGAAGCCCGGCTGAGTCTTGGAGGATGTTGTGCGTTTGCAGGTCGTCGATCACCCCTTGGTGGCGCACAAACTGACCGCACTGCGCGACAAGCGCACCGACTCCCCCACGTTCCGGCGGCTCGCCGACGAGCTGGTGACGCTCCTCGCCTACGAGGCCACCCGCGACGTGCGCACCGAGCAGTCGGACATCGAGACCCCGGTCGGCCCGACCACCGGCGTCAAGCTGGCGCGTCCGCGCCCGCTGGTCGTGCCGATCCTGCGCGCCGGCCTCGGCATGCTGGACGGCATGGTCCGGCTGCTGCCGACCGCCGAGGTGGGCTTCCTGGGCATGGTCCGCAACGAGGAGACCCTGGAGGCCTCCACGTACGCGACGCGCATGCCCGAGGACCTGTCCGGGCGCCAGGTCTACGTCGTCGACCCGATGCTGGCCACGGGCGGCACGCTGGTCGCCGCGATCCAGGAGCTCATCAAGCGCGGCGCCGACGACGTGACCGCCGTGGTGCTGCTGGCCGCGCCCGAGGGCGTCGAGGTCATGGAGCGCGAGCTCGCGGGCACGCCGGTGACGGTCGTGACGGCCGCCGTGGACGAGCGGCTCAACGAGCACGGCTACATCGTGCCGGGCCTGGGCGACGCGGGCGACCGCATGTACGGCTCCGCCGAGTAGCGGCGCGGTCCGCCGGTCAGCACTTCTTCGAGGAGGGCGCGGGTGCGGGGTTGGCCAGGACGGCCAGCGCCCTGTCCGCGTCCTCCTTCTTGTTGAGCTCCTTGAAGGAGTCGCCCAGGATCAGGTCGATGTCCGCGCCCTCGCGGGTGTCGGTCTGCTGGGTGACCCCGGTGAGCTGGGTGCCGAGGACGGAGTACGCGGCCTTGTCGGTGCGCGGGGAGCCGAGCAGTATCCCGGGCCCGGGGACCTTCTTGTCGAAGTCGGCGGGGGCGTTGCCGACGTGGCCGACGGTGAAGCCGCGCTTCTTCAGCTCGTCGCCGACGGCCTTGGCGAGGCCCGAGCGCGGGGTGGCGTTGTAGATGTTGACGGTGATCTGGCCGGGCTGCGGCAGGACGACCGCGGGGGCACCGGACGCGGCCGGGCCTGGGTTCGCGGCTCCGGCGGGGGTGGCGGAGGCGGCGCCCTTGGTCGGGCAGTCCTTGGCGGCCGCCGCGCTGTGCTTGCCGCCGTCGCCCCGGAACACGTCGATGAGCTGCAGTGCCCCGTAGCCGAGCAGTGCCAGCGCGAGGACCGATCCGAGCAGGGCGAACACGAGCTTCCGGCGTCGCCGCGGCCGGCTCATGCGGGGGTAGGCGGTGCCCGTGACGCGGTACTTTCCGCCCATACCGGGGGGAGTGAGCATGCTCATGGGCGCAGCGTAGTGCCGTACCGGAACGATGCCTACTAAATGATCTGTTGATCGGGTAAGGCAGACCCGAAAGGCGCAACCGGCGCCCCGGCACGTCCTCCGGCCGGCCGCAGGCAGGTCCCCGGTCAGTCCATTTCGAGGACGCGCGCGTGCAGCACCTGGCGCTGCTGGAGGGCCGCGCGCACGGCGCGGTGCAGCCCGTCCTCCAGGTAGAGGTCGCCCTGCCACTTCACGACGTGTGCGAAGAGGTCGCCGTAGAAGGTGGAGTCCTCGGCGAGCAGCGTCTCCAGGTCCAGCTGTCCCTTGGTCGTCACGAGCTGGTCCAGCCGGACCGGGCGCGGGGCGACGTCCGCCCACTGCCGGGTGGTTTCCCTGCCGTGGTCGGGGTACGGCCGTCCGCTACCGATGCGCTTGAAGATCACACGGAAAGCCTACCGGGCCGGTGCCTCCGGGCGCAGCCTCGCTCCAGCGGTGCAAAAGTGGCACACAGGGCTATTCCGGGAGTGACGCATGAGCCAGAGCATCGATCCGCCCGAGCCGGCCGCCACCGCCGGGGGACAAACGGACCCGAACGGTCCGGCCACCGCCATCGCCGCCGGGTACGCCTTCACGGGGCCCGCGCTGGAGCTGGGGGGCCTGCTCTGGGACGGGGTCTGCGAGCCGTCGCGGCAGATCCGCATCCCGCTGTCGATGCTCAACCGGCACGGGCTCGTCGCAGGCGCCACCGGCACCGGCAAGACCAAGACCCTCCAGCTGATCGCCGAGCAGCTCTCCGCCAACGGCGTGCCGGTCTTCCTCGCCGACGTCAAGGGCGACGTCTCGGGGATCTCCGCCCCCGGCGCGCCGGGCACGAGGGCGCAGGAGCGGGCGAAGGACGTCGGCCAGACCTGGGAGCCCACGGGGTACCCCGCCGAGTTCTACTCCCTCGGCGGGATCGGCCCCGGGATCCCGGTCCGGGCGAGCGTGACCGCGTTCGGGCCGGTCCTGATGTCGAAGGTGCTCCAGCTGAACCAGACGCAGGAGCAGTCGCTCGGCCTGATCTTCCACTACGCCGACTCCAAGGGCCTGGAGCTGATCGACCTCAAGGACCTGCGGGCGGTCGTCGCCTTCCTCGTCTCCGACAAGGGAAAACCGGAGCTGAGGGGGATCGGCGGGCTCTCCACCGTCACCGCCGGGGTGATTCTGCGGGCACTCACCGCATTCGAGCAGCAGGGCGCCTCGGAATTCTTCGGCGAACCGGAATTCGACACCAGTGAATTCCTGCGAACGGCTCCGGACGGACGCGGCCTGATTTCCGTACTGGAACTTCCGGCCGTACAGGACAAACCGCAGCTTTTCTCTACATTTCTCATGTGGCTGCTCGCCGACCTGTACGCCGACCTCCCGGAAGTCGGCGATCTGGAGCGCCCCAAGCTGGTCTTCTTCTTCGACGAGGCACACCTCCTCTTCAACGGGGCCTCGAAGGCCTTCCTGGAATCCATCACCCAGACCGTGCGCCTCATCCGCTCCAAGGGCATCGGCGTCTTCTTCGTCACCCAGACCCCCAAGGACGTGCCCTCCGACGTCCTGGCCCAGCTCGGCAACCGCGTCCAGCACGCCCTCCGCGCCTTCACCCCCGACGACGCCAAGGCCCTCAAGGCCACCGTGCGGACCTTCCCCAACTCCCCCTACGACCTGGAGGAGCTGCTGACCTCGCTCGGCACCGGCGAGGCCGTCGTCACGGTGCTCAGCGAGAACGGCGCCCCCACCCCCGTCGCCGCCACCCGGCTGCGCGCCCCGCAGTCGCTGATGGGCCCGGTCGACCCGGCGGCCCTCGACGCCGCCGTCAAGGCCTCGCTCCTGTACTCCCGTTACGCGCAGCCCGTCGACCGGGAGTCCGCCTACGAGAAGATCACCGCCGAACAGGCGGCCGCCGAGGCCGAAGCGGAGGCCGCCGCCGCGGCGGCCGAGGCCGACAAGCAGGCCAAGGCCGCGGAACGGGCCGGGCGCGGCGCCCCGAAGCCGGAACCCTCACTGGCGCAACAGGTCGTCGGCAGCGGCCTGTTCCGCTCGCTGGCCCGCTCGGTCGGCACACAGCTGGGGCGAGAGATCTCCCGTTCCCTCTTCGGCACGGCCCGTCGGCGCCGCTGAGGGCGGCGCCGAGGGCGCGGCTGGGACGCGGTCCCTCCAGGGGGAATCAAGCGAACCGGTTGTCCGCTTTACGGCAGCCGCTGACAGACTCGTGTCCATGCGGACCGAACTGACCGACACCACGTCCAGCAAGATCGACCGGGCCCTGCTGGCGGCCCGGCGGGCCGTGGGCAGCCCCACCATGGGGCTCGTGCTCACCCTCGTCATCGTCACCGACGAGGAGAACGCCTACGACGCCGTACGCGCGGCCTCCGAGGCCTCCCGCGAACACCCCTGCCGCATCATCGCGGTGATCAAGCGGACCCACCGGGGGCCGGAGCGGCGCCGGCGGACCCGGCTGGACGCCGAGTTGCGCGTGGGCTCGGACGCCGGGTCCGGGGAGATCGTCATCCTGCGCCTGCACGGGGACCTCACCACCCAGGCCGGGTCGATCGTGCTGCCGCTGCTGGTGCCGGACGCGCCGGTGGTCGCCTGGTGGCCGGCCGACGCCCCCGCCGACCCGGCCCGCGACGACCTGGGCGCGCTGGCGCAGCGCCGGATCACCGACGCGCAGGCCGCAGGGGACCCGGTCGGCGTGCTGGCCGAGCGCGCGGCCGCCTACGCCCCCGGCGACACCGACCTGGCGTGGACCCGGCTCACGCCGTGGCGCTCGCTGCTGGCCTGCGCCTTCGACCAGAAGACCTCGCCGGTGACCGCGGCGGCGGTGGAAAGCGAGCCCGACAACGCCAGCGCCGAGCTGCTGGCGCGCTGGCTGGAGGACCGCCTCGGCGTGCCGGTGGCCCGGGTGGCCACCGGCGGGCCGGTCATCACCCGGGTCCGGCTGGAGACCGGCGCCGGGGAGGTCGTGGTGGACCGGCCCACCGGCTCGCTGGCCACGCTGGTCCTGCCGGGCTGGCCGGACCGGAAGGTCGCGCTCAAGATCCGCAGCACGGCGGAGCTGATCGCGGAGGAGCTGCGGCGCCTCGACGCCGACGAGGTCTACGCCTCGGCGCTGCGCAGCAGGCGGCCCGCCCAGGCCTCGCTCTCGGCGTAGTGGTTGTCGTACCTGGGCTGGCTGTCGATGATGTCCTGGACGGTGGCCTCGCCCGCGTGCACCCGGCCGAGCAGGCGGTAGTAGTCGAAGCGGGCCATGCCGGGGGTGAACCCGACGAACACCTCGGCGGTGTGGCCGGCGGCGGGGGCGAAGGCGTGCTTCACGCCGGGGGCGATGCTGATGAAGTCCCCCTCGGAGAGGGTGTGGACCTCGTCGCCGACGAGCACGTCGAGCTTGCCGCCGGTGACGTGGAAGAACTCGGTGGCCTTGGTGTGGAAGTGCACCGGGGCACCGGCGGCGCCGGCCTCGAAGGTGGCCGTGTTGCAGGTGAGTTCCGGGGTGTCGGTGAGCAGGGTGATGACGCTGCCGGGGGCGTCGGAGACGCGTTCGGCGGTGGTGGCGCGGGTGAGGTTCTCGGTCATCCGGCCGACGTTACGCGGTCCCGCGCGCGGGCCCTCCGCCGGGCCGGACGGTCCGTCAATTCAGCGTCCCGGCCTGGCGGCTTGCCCCGGCGGGGAGGCTTTCCTCGGGGAGGTTTTCCTCGGGGAGGTTTTCCTCGGGGAGGTTTTCCGCGGGGAGGTTTTCCTCCAGCCCCCTACTCGGCGGCCTTCGCGGCCTTGGCGGCGGCCTTCGCGGCCTGCTTGTACTCGCGGACCTTCGCCAGCGACTCCGGGCCGGTGATGTCCGCCGCCGAGCGGTGGACGTTCGCGGGGCCGTAGCCCCCGGCCGCCTCCCGCCACCCCTTCGGCCGGACCCCGTACCGCTTGCCCAGCAGGGCCAGGAAGATCTGGGCCTTCTGCTCCCCGAACCCCGGCAGCGCCTTCAGCCGTTCCAGCAGCTCCGCGCCCGTCCCCGCGTCCGCCCAGACCGCCTCCGCGTCCCCCGCGTAGTGCTCCACCAGGTACGCGCACAGCTGCTGGATCCGCTTCGCCATCGACCCCGGGTACCGGTGCACCGCCGGCTTCTGCGAGAGCAGCGCGGCGAACGCCTCCGGGTCGTACGCGGCGATGGCGTGGGCGTCGAGATCGTCGGCGCCGAGGCGCTGCGCGATCGTCCAGGGTCCGGAGAACGCCCACTCCATCGGCACCTGCTGGTCCAGCAGCATCCCGGTGAGCGCGGCCAGCGGGCTGCGGGCGAGCAGGGCGTCGGCCTCGGGCTGCTGCGCCAGCCGGATGGTGATGTCGTCCATGCCCCCAGCCTCCCCCGGGACCGCCCCCCACGCCCGTTCGGCGCGCGGTTGTCAGACCCTCGCCCTAGCGTGAGAGGGACCTACGACACAGACGACACAGACGACACAGACGACACAGACGACACGGACCACACGGACCACACAGGAGTCGATCGACCATGGCCGAGTTCCCGGAAGGCACCCCCTGCTGGGTGGACGCGATGTTCACCGACGTGGAGGCCGCCAAGGAGTTCTACGCCGACGTACTGGGCTGGACCTTCGGTGAGGCCAGCAGCGAGTACGGCAACTACACGCAGGCCTACTCCGGTGGCAAGGCGGTCGCGGCCGTCGTCCCGCCGATGCCGGGCGCCGACGCGCCCTCGCAGTGGTGCCTGTACTTCGCCTCGGACGACGCGGCCGCCACCGCCGAGAAGATCAAGGCCGCGGGCGGCACGCTGATGATGGAGCCGATGCAGGTCGGCACGTTCGGCACGATGGCGATCGCCAAGGAGCCCAGCGGCGCGGTGTTCGGCGTCTGGCAGCCGGGCGAGCACAAGGGCTTCGAGAAGCAGGGCGAGGCGGGCTCGTACGCCTGGGCCGAGGTCTACACCCGCGAGCCCGGCAAGGCCGACCCGTTCCTGGAGCGGGTCTTCCCGTACGAGTCCCAGCAGATGGACACCGGCGGGGCCGAGGGCGACGACGCGGCGGCGGCCGGGATGGACTTCAAGATCTTCAGCGTGGGCGGCGCCGACCACCCGGTGCTGGGCCGGATGAAGATGGGCGACGAGTTCCCGCCGCAGGTCCCGTCCTACGTCCAGGTCTACTTCGGCGTCCCGAACTGCGACGTGGCGGTGGAGAAGGCGAAGGCGCGGGGCGGGCGGGTGTACTTCGGCCCGATGGACAGCCCCTTCGGCCGCTTCGCCGCGCTGGGCGACCCGCAGGGCGCGGTGTTCGCCGTGATCGACATGGACACGCGGGTCGGGGAGATGCCGAAGTTCGCCTAGCCGAGGGGCCCGTGCGCCCGTGTCCCCCGGCCGGGGCACGGGCGCACGGGAGTCTCAGCTGACCCCGTAGACCACGTACGCCGGCTGCACCAGCGGTACGGCGGGCCACAGCAGCGGGGCGAGCCGAGGACACGCTGCGTCACCCGTCTGCCGGAACCGGTTCACCGCAGAAAGGATTGACCGCCGTCCTCGTTCCCCCTGCCGGGGGAGGAGGCGCTGTCGGCACGGCGCCGGGCAAGACCTCGCCGGGCCCAGGTGACGGCCCCTATGACGAGGGTGGCGGCGACCGAGCCGAGCAGGTCGGGCAGGGCGGCGAGGAGGAGCTGCCGGAGGGTGTCGGACATGGGACGTCCCCTTCACGGGAGGGCCGGTGGTGTGAGGAGAGCGTCCGCTGTTTGAGCCCCGTCCCCACGCGGGCAGGGACCGCCCGGGACGGTGAGGGGCGGGGCGGTGCCCCGGCCTGGGGCCGGCGGTGGCCGGACCGGATCGTCCCGGGACGGTCGGGGACCGTCGGGGGCTGTGGGGACGGGCTGGGGGAGGCGGGCGCGGGTGCGGGATGGAGACGTGCGGGACGGGGCCGGCCGGGAGCGGTGGCAGGCGTACGGGGACTACCTGCGGGGGCAGGCCGCGCAGGCGGGGATGGGCTCGCGCGACATGGCGGCGGCCCTCGGGAAGGCGGAGGGCGGCACGATGGCCTCCTCCAAGTCGCACATCGACCGGATCTACGGCGCGCAGGCCAGGCCGAAGCCGCCGGTGGAGTTCACCGTGGCCTTCCTGCGGATCACCAGCATCCGGGCCGGGCTCTCGCAGCAGGAGTTCGGGCGGCGGTGCGAGGAGGCCAAGGCCCTGCTCCGGGCGGCCATCGCGACACCGCCCCCCGTCCTCGTCGTCGCTCCGGACGGGGGGAGCCCCGCAGAGCTGCGGCTGGAACGGGACCTCGCGCGGGTGGAGCGGGACCTGGAGCGCGCCCTGAGGGCCGAGGAGCGGCTCAGGTACTCCCTCCGTGACGCGGAGATCCTCCTCTCGACGCTGTTCCAGATCGCCGATGCCCTGCGGGAGATCATCGTCGGGAACGGCGTCCGCGAGCTGCGGGCCCTGCGGAGCGCCGACGCGGAGGGCCTGGCCCGGGTACGGGCGGAGACCCGCGAAGCCCTGGCCCACCGGTCCACCGGCCAGCGGGAGGCCGACCGGGTCTCGGCGCGGATGCGGGTCCTGGAGGGCCTCTGGGACCGGGCCCGCACCGAGATCCAGCGCCTGTCCGCCCATCCCGACGCCGCACACCTGGCCGTCACCCGGTCCGGGCCCGGCGGGGCGGTCCAGCCGCTGGCCCCAGGCGAGTTGTTCACCCGGCCCGCCCTGGACGACATCGCGGCCGCGCTGGCGAAGGCACACCAGGTGAACGAGCGCGGGGAGCAGACCCTTCAGGACATCGACCGCGCCTTCGCCGAGAGCGGGGGCTTCCTGGAGCCGGACGACGAACTTGCGGTACTGGTCGCGCAGACGCGTTTCCCTGATCCGGAGTTGCGTTATCCACCCATTGCACGGATCGCTTCCGGCTGGCGTCACTCCGATGCGGCCCGGGAGGCGGTCCTCCGGCTGACCTACGATCCCGACGCGGGGGTTCGGGCCTCTGTCGCCAACGGTCTCGGTGACGGCTGGCCGGGTGATCCGGGGGTCTACGAGATGCACCGCGAACTCCTCGGTGATTCATCCGTGATGGTCCGCCTGACCACGGCGAAATCGCTCGCCCGGACGTGGCCCGACGACCTGCTCGCCTTCGAGGAACTCCGGTCTCTCCTCGACGACAGACGCCCGCATTTCCGTGAGAGTGCGGTTGCCGCGCTCGCGGAGTTCTGGCCGGGACACCCCGAAGTCCGTGCCGCCCTGCTGCGGTTCGTCGATGAACCGGGAGGTCAGGACGAGGAGGCCGCCAAGTTGCGCGCGTACGCGGTGACCGCGCTGGCGCAGGGCTGGCCGGATGACCCGCGGACCCAGGAGTGCGTGCTGAGGTCGGCCGAGGACCCGGATTTCCGCGTTCGAAGTGCGGTTGCCGGAGCGGTCTGCACCATCTGGCCCGGCACCCCCTCCGGACGGGACGTGGAGGTCCGGCTCGCAGCCGATCAGAGAGACGGCGTGCGTGAGTCCGTGGTCCACGCGCTCGCGGAGGGCTGGCCCGGAGACCTGACGGCGCGGGGGATCGTCATGGACCTGACCGGGCCTCCGGACGGGCCGCTGCAATTCCAGGCCATCCGCGCGCTGGCGCACGGCTGGCCCGGTGACGGGACGGTGCGCGATGCCCTTCTGCTGATGACGCACGACGGGAGGGAGGCGATGCGCGGGGCCGTGGCGTCCGCGCTTGCCGAGGGCTGGCCGGGTGACCCTTCGGCTCGTGAGGAGCTGGTGCGGTTGACCGGCGATCCCCTCGCGCGGCAGGAGGCCGTCGCGGCGCTCGTGAAGGGATGGGCGGGTGACCTCCAGGGGCGTGAAGCGGTCCTGAGGCTGGTCGGTGACCGGGACGCGAACGTTCGGCGGTACACGGCCACAGCTCTCGGCGGCGGCTGGGCCGGCGACTTGACGGCCCGTGATGCCGTTCTGGGGCTGGCCGGTGACCTGGTTCCCTCCGTTCGCGGGTCCGTGGCCTCTGCGGCGGCCGAGGGCTGGCCCGGTGATCCGTCGGCCGGTGAGGTCGTCCGGGGGCTGGCCGGGGACCGGATCCGGGACGTACGGCAGGGCGTGGCCCGTGCGCTCTCGACAGGGTGGGCCGGCGAACCGGCGGCCCGGGAAGCCCTCCTGCGGCTCGCCCGAGATCCGGACGCCACGGTCCGCGGGGCGGCGGCCGCCGCGCTCGGGGAGGGCTGGCCGGGGGATCCGGCGGCCCGGGCGGCGTTGGGGCGGCTGGCTGCCGATGTGGCTCCGGCGGTGCGGCGGGCCGCCTGGGAAGGGTCGGAGAAGTGGGCGGAGGCCACCGCAGGGGGCGGACCCGGGGGTTCGTAGGGTTCGGCGCATGACGAATCGTTTCAGTGATGCCTTCCTGCTCGAGGCCGAGCGGCATGCCGCCTGGGGTGCGGAACAGCTCCAGGTGCTCACCTCCTTCCTCCCCGAGGGCCCGTGGACGGCCGAATTGTCCTCCTGCACCTACCAGCAGGGCGGGCTGGAGCTGCGGGTCGCCGTGCTCGGGACGTACGACATGGACGAGCGGTCCTGGATGTGGGGCTGGGCCAACCCGGGCTGGCAGGGCGCCGAGGTGGTCGCTCTGACGGAGGCCGTCGGGAGCTACGGGCGGGCGCGCGGGATACCCGAGCTGGCCGACGGGCTCGTCGACCTGGCCGGGTTCGACGACCCGCACCGGGCGGCCGAGATGCTCGCCTTCACCGGCATGGGCGTGGCCGGGGCCCCCGGCTACCTGGGGCAG
Source organism: Streptomyces sp. 3211.6 (assembly GCF_003634815.1). Lineage (NCBI taxonomy): Bacteria > Bacillati > Actinomycetota > Actinomycetes > Kitasatosporales > Streptomycetaceae > Streptomyces > Streptomyces sp. 3211.6. Next base: position 4,200,896 of record NZ_RBXC01000001.1, read on the forward strand.
ATGGCCGGCCCGGCCACGAGGGTCTACTTCCTGCCCGACGACCCGCGGGTCCCGCGGGCCGGTCTGGAGCCGGTGACCCTGCCGCGGGTCCTGGTCACCGGCGCGGGGCTGATCGGCCACTCGGCCCCGCAGGTCGTCCGGGGGTTCTTCGAGCACCACCGTGTGCCGCACCGGGTGGAGGCCGACCGGATCGTGGCCGAGCTGCCGGACGGGAACACGGCCGAGGTGGGGTTCGACGGCCTCGGGCGGATCTCCGGCGTGGGGGTCGACCGGATCGGCCGGTGACCGGGTGGGCCACCCCGCTGCCGGCTCAGATGCTGCGGGCGGTGATGTCGCCGTAGGTGGTGGTGGCGCGGAGGGTGAGGGCGGCCGCGGAGCCGTCGGTGTTGTTGAGGGCGTTGTGGATGCGGCCGTAGCCGGTGCCGGCGTCGAGAGTGGCGGAGACCCCGCGGGCAGCGCCGATGGTGATGTCGCCGTGCTGGGTGGTGAGGGTGACGGCTCCCTTGGCGGCCTCGGCGATGGTGATGTCGCCCTTCTGGGTGCTGATCTCCGCGGGCCCGTTCAGACGGCCCAGTACGACGTCACCGGCCTGGACGGTCACCCGCGCGGAGGCGGCCTCGTCCAGCTTGACCTGGGCCTGCGCGCCCTCGAAGACGACGGCCCCGAGCCGTCCGACGCCCCGGAGGTCGGCCGCGGCCGCCTTCGCCTCGACGCGGGAGCCGGCGGGCAGCTGGACGGTCACCTCGACGGCGCCGGAGTGGCCGAGGAGCCGGTTCTTCGCGGGGGCGGCCGCGACCCGCAGCACGCCCTCGCGGAAGTCGACCGTGATCTGCTCGGCCGCTTTCACGTCGCGGCTCTTGGCGGGGTTGGCCGGGCGGACCTCGACGGTGGCGTCGGAGCGGTCCGCGGCGATGAGCTGGACGAGTCCGGCCGGGATGTCGAGGACGGCCGAGACGGGGGCGGTGGCGGCGAACTTCTGCATCGTGGTCTCCTGCGCTCGGCGTTTGCTCTTCTGTGTTTCCGACATGAGAAACGCTATGTTGCGTTCAGGGGAGTGGCAACAGCGGGGTTGCATGACTTTGGTGTATGTGCAGGTCAGAGGCGAGAAATCGTTGCAGTGAGCCTGTGGTTTAACGCAACGAATTCCCGTCGCTCGTTGCAATGGAATGGAAGTGAACGCCACGCCCGGGGCGGGGTCAGGGCCCGCAGGACTCCGCGAGGTACGTCGCGGCCAGGGTGCCCGCGCGGGTGAGCCAGTCGTGCAGTACCGCCACTTCCTCCGGGCTGTACGTCGCGAACAGCTGCGCGAGGAGCGCGTAGTACGGCTCGTACACGTCGCGGACGCGCTGCGCGGCCTCGGGTACGGCGACCACGCGCACGCGGCGGCCGTCGGTGGGGTCGGGCTGCCGGGTCACGTACCCGCCGCGCTCCAGCCGGTTGACGATGCCGGTGACGGCGCCGGTGGTGACGTGGGCGCGGGCGGCGAGGTCGCCGGCGGTGACGGGGGTGTCCCCGGCCTCGAGGACGTACGCGAAGCAGACGAGGTCCGTCGGGCTGAGGCCCAGGTTCCGGGCGAACTCCTGCTGGGCCACCATGCTCGTCGCCATCAGGTCGTCCATCGCGCTGATCGCGGCCGGAACCGACGCCTCGGGGCGGGGCGGGCTGCCCTCCATTGAAAATCCCTTAGTACCTAAGATAAATTGCTTACTGGCTAAGACATCATAGGTCGACAGGGGTGGCGTATGAGCGCACACGGATACGACGAGGGCCACACGGTCGCCGGCTGGGCGGGAACCGCCGTCGCCTGCGCCGGGGCCGCGGTGATCGGCCTGGGGGTCTGCGGTTGGACGCCCGGCATATGGATCGGGCTCGCCGTGACGGCGGCGGCCGCCGTGCTCACCTGGGTGCTGCACCTGGCGGGCTGGGGCAAGGGGCCCGGCCCGCGCCCGAAGGAGCACTGGCCCCTGGGTGCCCGCGACCACACCGCGCGCGAGGGGCACGCCGCATGCCTCGGGTGCCGGATGGCCGGCCGGCGGCCCGTCGCCGCCGGGGCCCTCACTCGATGAAGAGGCTCCGGCCGTGGCCGGTGGTGGTCACGCCCGGGTCGATCTGCTGCGTCACCTGGCCGTCGCAGTCCGTGCCGGACCACACCCACGCCGTCTCGTCCGTGAGGTTGGCGACCTTCGGCGGGGCGAAGTCGCCCAGCCGGTAGCAGCCTGACGGGTCCTCGTGCTCCGTCCCGTCGATGATCAGGGCCCCTGCCGCCGCCTGCGCCGCGCCCGCCGGGGTGGCCAGAGCCAGCAGCGCGGCTGCCGCGCACGCTCCCAGGGCCTTACCCGCGCGTCGTGCCGTTCGCCTCATCCGTCCGTCCGCCTCTCGCCCGCGTGACCAGCTGTCGTCGCTGATGGTAGCGAGCGGTGGCGCAGGGTGACGGTCGCTGTGGCGGCTGGGCGGGGCGCGTGTTCAGACGCCGGTCAGCGCCGGGACGTCCAGGGTGCCGAACCAGACGTGGGTCACCGCGCTGACGTAACGGGCGCCGCAGCGGTCGGACGGGACGACCAGCTGGCTGCCCGTGCCGTCCAGCTCCTCGCCGTCGAGGCGGGTGGCCAGGAGGACCGGGCTCCCGCAGAAGTCGTCGTCCAGCTCCGCCCAGGACAGGACCGTGTGGTGGCCGTCGCCGCCGCTGACCGCGAGGAGGTAGCGGCCGCGGTCCTTGCGGCGGCGGACGTCGAAGACCGGGCCGGCGCCGGAGATGACGTCCCGCAGCAGCACGCCCTCGAATACGTGGTGCTGCGGGCCGTTCGTCGCGCAGTCGAAGACGACCTCCGCCCGGTGCCGGGGCCATCGCCGCAGGTCGGCGACGGTCAGGCGGGCCGGGTGGTCGAGGTCGCCGTGCAGCAGGAGTGAGGCCATGGACCAGTCATGCCCCGCTGGAGAGGCAGTGGAACCTCATCTGCGAGGTTGAGAGGGTCCTATGAGCCGCATCTGTGTGATCAATTGGCGTTTCCGCCTTGCAGCTTCTGGTGGATTGCCCGCCACACCACATCACGTGTCACCGGCAACTCGGTGAAGCGGATCCCCGTCGCGTTCCTCAGCGCGTTCGCGAAGGCCGGAGCCACCGGGTTGAAGGGGCTCTCGCTCATGGACTTGGCGCCCAGCGGGCCGATCGCGTCCGAGGTCTCCATGAAGTGGACCTCCGTGCGCGGGACGTCCGCGTACTGCGGGAGCCGGTAGCGGCGGAAGGCGGCCGTGGTGACCTCCCCGCGCTCGTCCACCCGCACCGTCTCGAAGAGCGTGGCGCCCAGGGCCTGGGCCACACCGCCCTCCACCTGCCCCCGGCACTGCATCGGGTTCATGACCTTGCCCGCGTCCGCCGCGTGCACGCTGCGCAGGATCCTCATCTCGCCCGTGTCCGGGTCCACGGCGAGGCGGAACCACTGGGCGTTGAAGGCGACCGAGCGCGGCGAGCCGCCCCAGTGGCCGTCCGCCGCGATCTCCTCCAGCGCGCCCCGCTCCCAGGCGGCCTCGTACAGCTCCTTGAGGGTGACGACACGGCCCGCGCAGTCGAAGGCCTCGGCCTCCAGCCTGCACAGGTGCCGGGCCACGCCGGTGTGGCGGGCGGCGAAGGTCTTCAGGCGCTCCGCCAGCGCGTCGGCCGCCAGCATCACGGCCTTGCCCGCCACCACCGTGCCGGCCGAGCCGAACGCGCCGGTGTCGTGGCGGACCACGTCGGTGTCGGACTGGCGGACGGTGATCCGGTCGACCGTGGTGTTCAGCGCGCCCGCGGTGATCTGCTTGTGGACGGTGGTGGTGCCGTTGCCGAACTCCGCGGTGCCCACCGCAATGTCGTACGTGCCGTCGCGCAGCAGGCTGACCCGGGCGTCGGCGAAGTGGCCGCCGGGAGGACCGGTCGCGATCATGGCGACGGCCGATCCGGTGCCGGTCAGCCAGCCCTCGGGGACGTCCTCGTGGCTGCGGTCCTCGGCCTCGGCCCTGCGCACGACGTCCAGGCACTGCTTCATCCCGTACGAGGCGATGAAGAGGTCCTGCTCGTGGCCGATCGGGGTCACCATGTGGTCGCCCGCGCCGATCACGTTCTTCTCGCGCAGCACCAGCGGGTCCATGCCGAGGCGGAGGGCGAGCTCGTCCATCACCGATTCGAGGGCGAACAGGACCTGGCCCAGGCCGTAGCCGCGGAAGGCGCCCGCCGGCACGGTGTTGGTGTACACCGAGTACGCCTCCACCTCCTTGTTCGGCGCCCGGTACACCGCGAAGGACTCGCCGGCGCTGTGGAACATGACGGCCGGGCCGTGGTTCCCGTAGGCGCCCGTGTTGGCGACGATGCGCATGCGCAGCGCGGTGAGCGTGCCGTCCCTCTTCGCACCGATCCTGATGGTGATCTTGAACGGATGGCGGGTGGTCGCCCCGTAGAACTGCTCGGCCCGGGTGAACTCCAGCTTCACCGGGCGGCGCAGCTTCAGGGCGGCCAGGACCACGATGTCCTCGGTGAGCATCTCCTGCTTGCCGCCGAAGCCGCCGCCCACGCGGCCCGCGACGACGCGGACCTCGTCCTCGTTCAGGCCGAAGAGCGCGCACAGCGCCCGCCGGGCCAGGAAGGGGGCCTGGCTGGAGGTGCGGACGGTGATGCGTTCGCCGTCGCCCTCCTCCTTGGGTTCGAAGTAGGCCACGCAGCCGTGGGTCTCCAGGCTGGCGTGCTGTACGCGCTGGGTCTGGAAGGTCTCCTCGTAGACGACGTCCGCCTCGGCGTACCCCTTCTCCATGTTGCCGATCGTGCCGTGGACCTCGCCGCACACGTTGTTCTCGGCACGGAAGATCCCCGACTCGGGGCCCTTGGGGTGCAGGACCGGCGCGCCGGGCAGCATCGCCTCCTCCGGGTCGACGACGTACGGAAGCTCCTCGTAGGTGACGACCACGCGCCGGCAGCCCTCCTCGGCGGCCTGCTCGCTGTCGGCGACCACGGCAGCCACGCGCTGGCCGACGAAGCGGACCACGTCGTCCAGGACCCGGGTGTCCATCGGGTCCTCGGTGGGGTGTTCGTGGCGGGCGGAGGAGTAGAGGTGAGCGGGGGCGTCGTGGTGGGTGAAGACGGCGTGCACGCCCGGGACCTGGAGGGCGTCGCGGGTGTCGATGCCGACGATGCGGGCGTGCGGGTGCGGGGAGCGCAGCAGCTTCATGTGCAGCATCCCGGGCACCTCGACGTCGAAGGTGTAGCGGGCGGTGCCGGTGACGACCTGGGGGCCGGCCGGGGCGCCGGGGCTGCGGCCGACGGCCTGGCCGGCCTCGGGCTCCTCGATGTGCCTGACCCCGCGGACGGCGTCCTCGATGGCGCGGTAGCCGGTGCAGCGGCAGATGTTGCCCTTGAAGGCGCGCGGGAGGTCGTCGAGCTTGCCGTCGTCGTGGGCGGTGCCCCGCTCGGCCTGGAGGGCGGAGGTGGTCATCAGGAATCCGGCGGTGCAGAAGCCGCACTGGAAGCCCTGGGCCTCCAGGAACTGCTTCTGCGCCGGGTGGAGGTCGCCGCACGGGGAGGCGAGGCCCTCGACGGTGGTGACGGAGCGGCCCTCGGCGCGGACGGCGGGGTAGAGGCAGCTGTGCACCGGCTGCCCGTCGACGTGGACGGTGCAGGCCCCGCAGTCGCCCTGGTCGCAGCCCTTCTTGACGCCGAACCAGCCGCGTTCGCGCAGGTAGGTGCGCAGGCACTGGCCCGCCCGGGGCTCGTCCTCGAAGCGCTGCTCGTTGATCTCGATCTCGTAGCTCATCGGGGTCCCTCCGGAAGGCAGAGTTCACGGCGGATCTGCTCGGCCTGGAGCAGGGCCATGTGCCGCCGCCACTCGGGCAGTCCGTGGATGTCGTCGAACCACTCGCCGGGGCGGACGGCGGTGTCGATCGCCTCGCGGAGTCCGGCCGCGGTGGGCGGCAGGGCGAACCAGAAGCGGAACGGGCGGGTGGTCGCGGCGGTGACGGTGACGGCGAGGGAGCCGTCCTGGGGGTCGCCGGTGCCGATCACCAGGGAGCCGGAGCGGCCGAGTCCGTAGAGGGAGGCCTGGCGGAAGGCCGTACGGGCCTCCAGGGCGCGGGCGGGCAGGCGGACCGAGCGCAGCATCTCGCCGTCGCGCAGGTCCTTGACGCCGGCGCCGCGGATGAACTCGGTGACGGGCATGCGGCGGGTGGCGCCGTCCTGGCCCTGGAGCAGGACGGTGCCGTCGAGGGCGGCGGTCAGGGAGATGACCGGGCCGGCCGGGAGGCCGTTGCAGAGGTTCCCGCCGACGGTGGCCATGTTCCAGATCTTGAAGCTGGCCAGGAAGGCCCGGCAGCACTGCTCGAAGAGCGGGGCGGCGGGGGCGGGCAGGCTGCGGCCGAAGCGGGACAGTTCGGTGATGGTGCAGGTCGCGGCGATGTCGAGGGAGCCGTCGGGCTGCCAGGACAGCGGTGGCCAGCCCATCCGGGACAGGTCGACGAGGCGGCGGATGTGGGGCTGCGGCTCGGAGAAGAGGTAGGTGCCCCCGCCGAGGAAGGCGTCGCCGGGGCGCCAGGGTTCGCGGCGGCGGGCATCGCGCACGGCGACCACCGTGTTGAGGTCCATTTCGCGCCACCAGCCTCTCTGTCGTCCGGGCGTGGACTTCAGTGAAGCAACGGCGAAGGGGGCGAAACGACTGGTCCAGGCCACGGAAACGAACGAGTCCCGAGGGGGTCGCCCTGGGTGATTCACCAAGGGGCACAGACAGGGCTTAGGCGGGCGGTGTCCTTGCATTTACGATGAGGTTCCTCGTATTCACCTGGCGAATGTGGGCCACCCCCACCGCAAGGAGTCCCTGCCATGCACGTCCTCGACCTGCTCCGGTCCGACAATCTCGGCCTCACCCTGCTCTGGGGCGAAGAAGCGCTTCTCGGCCAGGAGGTCAGCGGGGTCACCGCCACCGACCTGGAGGACCCGGGCCGCTTCCTCGGGCCCGGCGAGCTCGTGCTGAGCGGGCTGGTGTGGTGGGCGGACGGCGACCTGGCAAAGGCGGACCGTTTCGTCTCCGCGCTCGCCGACGCCGGGGCCACCGCCCTGCTGGCCGGGGAGGAGACCCACGGGCGGGTTCCCGAGGCCCTTGTGGACGCCTGCCGGGCGTACCGGGTGCCGATCGTGGCCGTCCCGGCGCGGACCAGCTTCCGGGCCGTCACCGAGGCCGTCTACCTCAGGCATTGGGGGGACCTGAGCCGCCGGCCCACCCGGACCTTCGCCCTCCCCGCGAACGTGCGCGCCGAGCTGAGCCGGCTGCTGGAGAACGGAGCCGGGCCCGGCGAACTGCTGGAGCGGGCCTGCGCGCACCTGGGCCGCGTGGACTGCTACCTGCTCACCGCGAGCGGGCGCACCGTGGCCCGTACGCCCGCCGCGCCGGCGATCCCCGCCCAGCGGGAGGCGTCCCCCTCGCGGGGCGGGCTCACGCTGCGGATCGAGGCCGACGGCTCCCCGTACGACGCCTGGCAGCTCCACGTCCCCGACGCGGACGCGGCTCCCCCGCGCGTGCTGCACGAGATCGCCGAGGTGCTGGCCCAGCACCGCGACGGGCCGGCCCACCGCCGGACCGCCGCCGCGCGGGCGGCCGGGCGGGAGCTGGCCGGGCTGCTGGCCGGCGACTGCGAACCGGCCGCGCTGGACGAGGCCCTCACCGCCGCCGGACTCCCCGCGCGCGGGCCGTACCGGGTGCTGGTGGCGACCTCCGGCCCGGCCTTGGCCGAGGCCCTTGAACACCTGGAGGGGCTGCCGTGGGCGCTGGGCGAGGCACCCGGGGGCGAAGCCGTGGCCGTCCTGTACGAGGACCCCCGCGCGCAGACCGACACGGTGGCCGGGCTGCGCGCCCTGTGGCCGCTGCTCCAGGTCTGCGGGGGCCCGGAGGCCGACCTGCGCCTGGGCGCGGGCGCCACCGCGGTCGGCCCGGAGGACCTGCGGGCCTCCCTGACCCAGGCCCGCTTCGCGCTGACGGCCGCCGACGCGGTGGCCCCCGTGCGGGGCGTCGAGCAACTGGAGACCCTGGGCGGGCTGATGGCCGGGGTGCCCGAGGAGGTCCGGGCGGTGTTCGGCGAACGGGTGCTGGGTGCCCTCGGCGACGGGATGCTGCGGGAGACCCTGGAGGTCTTCCTGGCCAACAACTGCTCCTGGGCCCGGACCGCGCAGGCGCTCCACCTGCACGTCAACACCGTGCACTACCGGATGGAACGGGTGCAGGTCCTGACCGGCCGCGACCTGTCCCGCCTGGACCACAAGCTGGACCTGTACGCGGCCCTCCGCTGCCGCTGACCGAAACCCCTACTGCCCGCCGGGCCCACCGGATCCATCGGGGCTCTTGGGCGCGAGGGGCACGTCCACGTACACCTCCGTCGACTTCACCCGGGCGGTGACGCTGACGCCCACCTCGATGCCCAGCTGCTCCACCGACTCCCGGGTCACCACGGAGACGATCCGGTGCGGACCCGACTGGATCTCCACCAGGGCCGCCACGTCGTCCAGCCGTACCGCGGTGACGATCCCCGCGAAGGAGTTCCGTACGGAGGTGACCGCGGCACGCTCGGGCAGCGGGTGCAGTCCGGCGGCGCGTTCCTTGGCGAACGCGGCGAGCACCGGCCCGTCGACGGCCCGCGTGCCGTCGGGCGCGCGCAGTGCGGGCAGCCGCCCGGAGTCGGCCCAGCGGCGGACGGTCTCGGGACTCACGCGCAGCAGACCGGCGGCCTGACCGATGGAGTACGTGGGCACCCGGCCACCCTATCGGCGGGGGCCCGCGCAACGGCCGGGGCGGAGCACTCGGACGGCCCCTTCCAGGTTGTGCGTCATGCGCTCCAGCACGCCGACGGCCGTCCGGTACTCCTTGACGGATATGCCCGCCGTCGACCGCTCCCGGAAGGCCCCGACGCACGCGCCGGCCTCGGCGAGGCGGTCGCGGCCGCTATCGGTGAGGGCGAGCCGCCCCGGCTGCGGGCGCAGGACCCAGCCGCCCGCGAGGACCGCCTCGATGGCGGCGGTCAGGGCCTGGTCGGTGCGGTTGAGCCAGGAGCCGATGGGTTTCATGGCGGGGAGTCAGCTCCCGGTGAAGGCAGAGGCGTTCTCGGCGGCCCACTGCGCGTAGGTGCGGGCGGGCCGGCCGAGGAGGGATGCGGTGGTGTCGGCGATGGCGGCGGGGCCATGGCATGCGGCGGCCCACAGGTCGAGCAGCGAACCGGCCACCCGCGCGGGCATGAAGGCGGACATCTGCCGCTCGGCGGCCTCACGGGATATCTGCTCGACCGGGATCTCCCGGCCGATGGCCGCGGAGAGCACGGCGAGCTGCGCGCGGAAGGTGAGCGACTCCGGGCCCGTGAGGGTGAGGGAGCGGCCCGTGAGGGAGTCGCCGGTCAGGGCCTCGACGGCGATGTCGGCGATGTCCTCGGGGTGGATGGGCGCGATGTGCGCGTCGGGGTAGGCGAGCTGGACCGGCATCGACCGGCCGACGGGGTACGCCCAGGCGAGGGAGTTGCTCGCGAAGGCGTCCGGGCGCAGGAAGGTGCAGGTCAGCGAGGAGGCCGCGAGGGCGCGCTCGACCTTGAGGCTGTGGCCGGCGAGCGGGTCGGTCTCGGCGTCCGGGCCGAGGACCGAGGAGGAGGACAGCAGCACGACATGCTCGACGCCGACGGCCTCGGCGGCCTTGACCAGCTCCTCGATCCCGGAGGGCTCGGGATAGAGGAAGACCTGCCGGACGCCGTCGAGCGCGGCGGCGAAGGTCTCGGGCCGGTCGAGCGCGAGCTCGAAGACCTCGACCCCGTCCGGGACGGTCGGTTCGGCCGGGCGGGCGCTGGCGGCACGGACGCTGTGGCCGGCGGAGTACAGGCGGGCGATGACGCCCTGGCCGACCTTGCCGCGGGCACCGGTGATGAGGGTGGTCATGGAGAAGGCTCCGCTCCGCTCGACGCGATCGTGGGACCGTGATCGTGGACTGGAATCATTGACTGAAGACATATGCATGCTGTCACGCACACGTTTTCATGTCAACACATGTCTGCGGAGGGTCACGTAGATACGATGGGCCCATGAAGAAGCACGAGGGGGAGTCGGCCGTCGAGGCCGCCGTGGCCGATGAACTGCTGAACGCCGTGGGCCCCGCCTTCGGGAAGCTGCGCCGCTCCTCGCTCCTGGAGGTCGAGCACCCGATCTCCGCGAAGGACCTCAGCAGGACCCTCGTCCTCAACGTGGTCCTGGAGATCGCCCAGGACGACACCCGCGAGGTCACCGTCGGCGCCGTCGGCTCGCACCTGGGCGTGGACCCCTCGGTGGCCAGCCGCATGGTGTCCGACTGCATCTCGGCCGGCTACCTGGTCCGCGCCGCCTCCCAGCGCGACGGCCGCCGCACGGTCCTGCACCTCAGTCCCGGCGGCGAGGAGCTGATGGCCCGCTTCCGCCGTCACCAGCGCTCGGCGTACGAGTACGTCACCGCCGACTGGAGCGAGCGCGACCGGCTGGAGCTCGCCCGCCTGATGGTGAAGTACGTCGCCTCCCAGGAGGCCCTGCGCCGCCCGTAGCCCCCGTCCGGCCGCCCGCGCCGCAGCCGTTCACCGGGCGGCGGCGGCCCCCGCCTGCAGGGAGGCGACGTAGCGGGAGGTGAAGAGCATCGGCAGGACGAACCCGGCGGCCTGCACGGCCGTGGCCGCCGTCGAGTGCCCCTGGCCCGCGTGGGCGAGGAGCGCGAGGGCTCCGGCGGTCAGCGCGAAGGCGGCCGTCCAGACGCCGGTGATGACCGTGTTGGCCCGGACGAAGGGCCGCAGCCCCCAGACCTCGCGCGGGGTGGTGCGCTTGGCGATGCCCAGCGTGAAGGGCCGGCGGATCAGCAGCGAGACGGCGGCGACCAGGGCCAGGACGCCCGAGGAAAGGGCCGCCGAGTAGTCGTGCACGCCCGAGTGCGGGTCGGTGAAGGCGATGCCCGCCAGGGCCGCGAAGAAGACCGCCGAGCCGGTCTCGATGATCAGCGCGTCGAACCCGGCCCCCTCGCGCCGCTGCTGGAGGATCATCGCCACCGCGGCCACCAGTGCGGCGAGCGCGCCCCACTGCCACTGGGCGGACGGGATGACCGCGAAGACGATCCACGGAAGGAAGGTGCGTACGTACGACATCGAAGACCCCCGGTTGCTGCTGCTGCCGCTCGCGCGGCCCGCCGCCCTGACGTTCCTGTTCTGACACCCCGAATGTAGACGTTCCAAGACTGACATGTCAATGTTGGAATGTAAGGTGAAGGGTATGAGCCTTCGACACGCCCTCCTCGGACTCCTCTCCGAACGCCCGGCCAGTGGCTACGACCTGCTGAAGCGCTTCGAGACCTCACTGGCCAACGTCTGGCCCGCCACCCAGAGCCAGGTGTACGGCGAACTGGCCAAACTCGCCGCTGCCGGGCTGATCAGCGTCTCGGCGGAGGGCCCGCGCGGCCGCAAGGAGTACACCCTCACCGACGAGGGACTGGCCGAACTGCGCCACTGGCTGACGGAGACCAAGCCGCAGCGCAACACCCGCAGCGACATCCTGCTGAGGGTCTTCTTCCTCGGCGTCCTGCCCCCCGAGCAGGCCGGCGCCTACCTGACCGGCCTGATGGAACTCTCCGACCAGGAGTACGAGGCCCTGCGCGCCCTGGAGCAGTCGATCGACTGGGGCGCGGACAACCTGTCGGTGCACGGCCGGATCGCCCTGGAGTACGGCCTCCGCTTCAACGCGATGCGCCGCGACTGGGCCCGCTGGGCGGCCGCCCAGCTCGGCTAGGGCCGCCGCCCCCGGCTCGGCAGACGGCGAAGAGGGCCGGACCGCCACAGCGGTCCGGCCCTCTTCGCCGGCGCGGGCCCACAAGGGTGGACCGCGTTACGCCGTCACTCCGTCACTTCGCACCCATCGCGTACCGGTACGAGAAGTGGACGATCTCCCAGACCGTCTCCAGCTCCTGCGCCGTCCTCGGCCCGTACACCAGCACCACGGCCTGGACCGGGTGGTGCACGCCCCAGCCCGCGGCGATCACGTCCTCCTCCGCCTCCTTCGGGAGCGTGAGGTGGAGCGAGCCGTCGTGGTGGGGGTGGATGTGGGCCCACTCCCTACCGCGCTGGAAGGCCTCGACCGGGCCCGTGCCGATGCCCTCGGGGATGAAGAGGGACCGGGCGTGCGGGACCGAGACCAGCGTGGGGGCCATGTAGACGTACGGCAGCGCGCGCATCCGTCCCCACAGCTCCTCCTGCAGCATGATCGGGGAGATCTGCGAGCCCTGGCCGTGCGGGGCAGGGCCGAAGACCCGCGGGGCCGCGCCTTCGCGGGGCGTCAGCGTGAGCATGGCGGTGTTCCTTTCCGGCCGGCGACCCGGCCGCAGCGTGCGCTTCCCAAGGGGGCTGCGGCGGGTGAGCGTCAGGCGTTCGCCTTGGTGGCGAGCTGCTCGAGCACCTGGAGGACCGCGGTGGCGACCTCGGCGTCGTCGCCGGGGTGGGTCTCGGCGAAGCGGGTGACGGAACCGGCGACGGAGAGGCGGGCCTCCTCGAGCACGGCCGCGCCGGCGATGCCGGCCGACTTGCGGGTCTCGTCCTGCGCCCACACGCCGCCGTAGCTGCCGAAGGCGGTACCGATGACGGCGACCGGCTTGCCGGTGATCGCGCCGGTGCCGTACGGGCGGGACAGCCAGTCGATCGCGTTCTTCAGCACGGCGGGGATGGTGCCGTTGTACTCGGGCGAGACGAGCAGGAGCGCGTCCGCGCCCGCCACCGCCGCCCGAAGGTCGGCCGCCGCACCGGGCACGGAACCCTCGACGTCGATGTCCTCGTTGTAGAAGGGGATCTCCGCAAGACCCTCGTGGATCTCGACGGAGACGTGGCCGGGCGCGTGCTTGACGGCCGCCTCGGCCAGTTGACGGTTGTGCGAGCCGGCCCGGAGGCTGCCGACGAGGGCGAGGACGCGCACGGTCATGATCGGACTCCTTGGTGAGAGACGCTGCAGGTCGGATCCCGCGGCGAACACCGCGATCCCGGTCCCGACGGTAGGCGCGGGCGCCGGAGTGCTGCCTGAGCACCGCTTGAGGACCAGGTCACGGGGGGTGCCGCGAACCCGGTCCCGACCGTAGGCGGGGGCGTCACCGGGCGGATCAGTAAGGTTTCTGGCAGGGGCTACGTAACTCCGCCGGGAGCGGCGAGGGTTGCGTAGGTGCGCCGGGGGAGGCGCGGGCAGCGAGGGGGGAGCGGCACATGCTCTACGGGCGGCAGGCCGAGGAAGCGGCGCTCGACGCGCTGCTCGAGGCGGCGCGGGAAGGCCGCGGGGGCGCGCTCGTCCTGCGCGGGGAGGCGGGCATCGGCAAGTCCGCCCTGCTGGACCGCATCCCGGCCGGCCCGGGGCACACGCTGCTGCGGGTGGGCGGCTGCGAGGCCGAACGCGACCTCGTCGGCGCCGCCATGCTCCAGCTGCTGTGGCCCGTACAGGACCTGGTCGTCCAGCTGCCCGGCCCACAGGCGCAGGCACTGCGCACCGTACTCGGCGGCTCCGCCGGGCCCGCCGACCGGTACACGACCGGGCTCGCCCTGCTCACCCTGCTCGCCCGCCTCGCCGAGTCCGGCCCGGTGGTCTGCGTGGTCGACGACGCCCAGTGGCTGGACCAGAGCAGCGCGGACGCCCTGCTCTTCGCGGCCCGGAGGATCGCCGCCGAGCCGGTGGCCCTCGTCTTCGCCGCGCGCGACGAGGGCTTCGACGCGCGCGGCCTGCCCGAACTCCACCTCCCCCGGCTGGACCGGCGGGCCGCCTCCGAACTGCTCGACCGCTACCGGCTGTCCGCCCCGCGCCGCGCCCAGGTCCTGGAGAGCGCGGACGGAAACCCCCTGGCCCTGCTGGAATTCGGCCGCGACGGCCGGGGCGCGGGGCCCTGCGGCGGCCGGCGGGTCACCGACCGCGTGCTCGCCTCCTTCCGCGACACCATCGCCGAACTGGACGAGGACGTACGGCTGCTGCTGCTCACCGCCGCCGCGGACAGCAGCCGTGACCTGGCCTCCGTACTGGCCACCGTCGACGCGCTCGGCGGCAGCGGGCCCGAGGCGCTGGAGTCGGCGGAACGGTCGGGACTGCTCCGGGTCGACGTCGCCGGGGCCGCCTTCCGGCACCCGCTGATGCGCGCCGCCGCCTACCAGGGCGCCGCCTCCGTCCACCGCACCCGCGTCCACCGCGAACTCGCCGCCCGCGCGGCCGACGCCGACGTCCGCGCCCACCACCTGGCCCTGGCCGCCCTCGGACCGGACGCCGCCGTGGCCGCCGAGGTCTCCCGGGCGGCCGACCGCGCCCGGGACCGGGCCGCGCCCGCCATCGCCTGCGACCTCTACCAGCGCGCCGCTGCCCTCTCCACCTCCCTGCCGGACCGCGGACGGAGGCTGCGCCGCGCCGCCGCCGCGGCCGTGGCGGCGGGGGACCTGCCCCTGGCCGCCACCCTGGCCGCACAGGCGTGCCCCCTCGCCGGCACCGGACCGGAACGGGCCGCCCTCGCCGAGGTCCGCGCCGCCGTGGAGTTCGAGCGTGGCGACCAGGCCGCCGCGGCACGGATCCTGGTCGCGGGCGCCCCGGAAGCCGGCCCCGGACCGGCGGCGGCGATGCTGCGCACCGCGGCGACGTACGCCTGGTTCTCCGGGGACGCCGACTCGGTACGCGCCTGCGCCCGGCTCCTCCCCGGCGACCACACCGTCCAGGGCATGGCCGGGCTGGTCGACGGCGACCACCGGGCCGGGCTCGCCGCGCTCGCCGCTGCCGCCGCCGAGGGCGGCCCGGGCATGCGCCCCGTCTACGCGGCGGCCCTGCTCGGCGCCGACGACCGGGTGGAGGAACTGGTCACCGCCGAAGTGGCCCGCAGACGCCGGGAAGGCCTGGTGGGCGGGCTCCCCGAGGCGCTGCAGATGCTCGCCCGGCTCCAGGTGATCCAGGGCCGCCACCGCGACGCGGAGGCGTCGGTGGCCGAGGCCCGGGCCGTCGCCGAGGACTGCGGGATGCCCCAGCGCGTCGGCCGGCTGGACGTGGCCCTGGCCCGGATCGCCGCGGTCGAGGGGGACCCGGAGCGGTGCCGGGCGGCGGCGGGCGGGACCGTCGACGGCGGGATAGCGGTGGCCTGCACGCTCAGCCTGCTCGACCTGGGCCTGGGCCGCTACGAGGAGGCACTGGACCGCCTGGAGTCGGCGTGGACCCGCCCGGGCCACTACATGACGGCCCTGGTGTCCGCGACCGGCGACCTGGTCGAGGCCGCCGTCCGGCTCGGCGCCCCCGAACGCGCCCGGCTCCCGTGGCAGCGCCTGGCGTCCTGGGCGCAGGCCGGCGGGCAGCCCTGGGCCCGGGCCCTCGCGCTGCGCTGCGAGGCGCAGCTGACGGGACGTGAAGGGGCCTTCGCCGAGGCCGAGCTCCTCCACGGGCAGGGCGGCCGCCCCTTCGAGGCCGCCCGCACGCTGCTGGCCCATGGGGAGTGGCTGCGCCGCGCCCGCCGCCAGGCGGAAGCGCGGGCCCGCCTGCACTCCGCCCTGGAGGTCTTCGAGCGCCTGCGCGCAGCCCCCTGGGCCGAGCGCACCCGCGCCGAACTCCGCGCCGCGGGGGAATCCGCCGCCCCGGCCGTCCCCACCGCCCGCGCCCTCGCGGACCGCCTCACCCCGCAGGAGCTCCAGGTGGTGCGCCTGGCGGCCGAGGGCCGCAGCAGCCGCGAGGTCGCCGCCCTGCTCTTCCTGAGCCCGCGCACGGTGGAACACCACCTCTACAAGGCCTACCCGAAGCTGGGCATCCGCTCCCGCACGGAACTGGCCCGCCTGGACCTGGACTGACCGTCGCTACCGCGCCTCCACGAGCGTCGCGAAGCCGGCGCAGAGCAGGCGCAGGCTCCGGGTGAACTTCTCGTCCTGGCTCAGGTGCGGCATCGAGGGGCCCATGAGCAGGGGGAACCGCTCGCGCAGTTCGGCGTGGAGCTCGGGGGTGACGGCGGGGGGCGCGGCCGGCTGGTTCTGTTCCTGGAGGACGAAGCCGGTGACGTGGCTGAGCAGGGTGTCGGCGGCGATGCCGCAGTGTCCGGCGGGCAGGCCGGCGTCGAGGAGGGTGCGCAGCAGCCGTTCCATCAGGGAGAGGGCGCCGGTGCTGAGCGTGCCGGGGCTCTCGGCGAGGAGCTGGGCGCCGCCGGGGTGCTCCTTGATGCTCAGGCGCAGGGCGGTGGCCTGTGCCTCGACCTGCTCCTGCCAGGCGGCTGCGGGCGGGAGGCCCGCGAGGGCCTGCGTTCCGGCGTCGTACGCCCGCCGGCAGACCCGGTCGGCCATCAGCGCGAGCAGTTCGTCCTTGCCGCGCACGTGGTAGTAGAGGCTGCCCGCATGGGTGTCGAGGCGGTCGGCGACCTGGCGCATGGACAGGTTCTGGTAGCCGACCTCTGCGAAGACGGCCATGCCCGCGTCGACGATGCGCTCCTTGGTGAGCTTCATGCGTTCCACCGTACAACGTATTCCAACACTGTTGGAATCTCTGCTAGCTTTGCCCCAACAGATTTTCGAACGGTGTTGGAAACGCCGTCGCCAGGGGGAGGAGCCGGAGCATGGAGGCGATCGTCTTCAACGTGACCACGGCCGCGCTGATGGTCATGATGGTCAACTGCGGGCTCGGCGTGGTCGGGCGCGGCACGCTGCGGTCGCGACCGCTGCCCTGGGCGGCCGTCGCCCTGACCGCCGTCGCCGTCGGCGGGGTCGTGCTCCAGCTGCTGTGGTCCGGGGCCATGGACGCGCTGGACGCGGACCCGGCCAAGTCCGGCTGGTGGCGCGAGTTCACCTCGGTGTTCATGCAGAACGGCGGCCTCTTCGGCGGCCTGTGGAACCTCGTCACCCTGGCCGCGGTCGCCGCGCTCGCCCAGTGGTACTGGGGCGGCCCGCTGACCCTCGGCTTCTTCCTCGCCGGCATCGTGCTCCCCGGCCGGATCGACGCCCTGCTCGGCTTCGGCGGCGGCCCGGGCATCGACCCGCGCAACTTCGCCGGCAGCTCGGGCGCCACCTACTTCCTCGGCGCCACCCTCGCCCTCGCCTTCCTCACCCGCACCCGCCTCCCCAAGGAGATCGCCCTGGCGGTGGGCGTCCCCGCCCTCGGCCTCGCGATGTGGCTGACGCAGGAGAACGGCCACGGCCTGGTGGCCGCCTACGGCTTCGCCCTCGCAGCGGCAACCTGGATGATCCGCCGCCACCTCCCCCACCCCACGCCGACCCACACGACCACCTGACCCCCGCCCGCCCCGAACCGGGGAAACGCCAGAGGGCCGGACCGCTCGCGCGGTCCGGCCCTCTCGCCTGCTTTACGTCTGCTTACACCTGCTTACGGCCCTCGGGGCCGTACCACTGAAGCGGCTGGCCGGTCACAGCGGCGATGCTTTCGAAGTCGTGGTCACAGTGCAGGAGGGTGAGCCCCTGCAACTCGGCAGTCGCGGCGACGACGAGGTCCACCGCACCGGCGCTGCGGTGCTTGCCCTGCTTGGTGAGGGCCTCCTGAACCTGCCAGGCGCGGTCGTAAGCCCGGTCGTCGACGGGGACCCAGCCGAAGAGCAGTCGCACGTCCTCGATACCGCGCGCCCGGTCGGCAGCCGACCGGGCGCTGTAGAAGAACTCCAGCTCGGTGATGGGGCACGTGGCGATCAGGCCGGCGGCCGCCGCCTGGTCCCAGCCGTACTGCTCCGCGTCGCCCCGCATGAAGCGGGCGAGGGCGCTGGTGTCGATCAGGTAGAGAGCGGCGTTCAACGTCGGTAGTTCCGCTTGTCCTCGAAGAGGGTCAGATCGAACGCGCCTTCGTCGGCCGCGGCGCGCAGGCGGGTCAGGGCCAGCGCCCGCCGCCTGTTCTCCAGCACCTCGCGCAGGGCTGTGTTGACCGTCTCCTTCTTGGTGCTGGTCCCCAGGGCCTTGGCCACGTCTGCCACCAGCTCGTCATCGAGGTCAATCACTGTCCGACTCATGATGCACCTCCTTGATATCAAGTATGGAACCAAGTGTATCTCGCGCAGTTCATCGATGCCACGGGCGACGGGGGCGACGCGCACGAGGCCCTGACCGCGGACGGTGCCGGGGAAACGCCAGAGGGCCGGACCGCTGATGCGGTCCGGCCCTCTGGGCTGGCGGAGGATACGAGATTCGAACTCGTGAGGGGTTGCCCCCAACACGCTTTCCAAGCGTGCGCCCTAGGCCTCTAGGCGAATCCTCCGCCGCAAACAATACAAGACGTTGAGGGGTGCTCGCGAACACGATCCGGATCGGGGGGCGGGGCGGGGGAGGGCGGTCGGGGCGGGCTCGATTCCGGGGGGTTCCATCCGCTAGGGTGGGTGCCAGCCCCTCACGTGGCGCTATCTCACCCAACTCCCCCAGGGCCGGAAGGCAGCAAGGGTAAGTGGGCTCTGGCGGGTGCGTGGGGGGCGCTTTGCGTTCCGGGGGCGGCGGCGGGCGGCCGTTGTCGGTGGGCCCGGATAACCTCGTAGACGTGTCGTCCCTTGCGCTGTACCGCCGCTATCGCCCCGAGTCGTTCGCCGAGGTCATCGGGCAGGAGCATGTCACTGTCCCGCTGATGCAGGCCCTGCGGAACAACCGGGTCAACCACGCGTACCTGTTCAGCGGGCCGCGCGGGTGTGGAAAGACGACCAGCGCGCGCATCCTGGCCCGCTGCCTCAACTGTGAGCAGGGTCCCACTCCCGACCCCTGCGGCGAGTGCCAGTCCTGCCGTGACCTGGCGAGGAACGGGCCGGGCTCGATCGACGTGATCGAGATCGACGCCGCCTCCCACGGTGGTGTCGACGACGCCCGTGACCTGCGCGAGAAGGCCTTCTTCGGGCCCGCGTCCAGCCGGTACAAGATCTACATCATCGACGAGGCCCACATGGTCACCTCGGCGGGCTTCAACGCCCTGCTGAAGGTGGTCGAGGAGCCGCCGGAGCACCTCAAGTTCATCTTCGCGACGACCGAGCCCGAGAAGGTCATCGGGACGATCCGGTCGCGTACGCACCACTATCCGTTCCGGCTCGTGCCGCCCGGGACGCTGAGGGACTACCTCGGCGAGGTGTGCGGGCGCGAGGGCGCCGAGGTCGAGGACGGGGTGCTGCCGCTCGTCGTGCGGGCCGGCGCCGGGTCCGTGCGTGACTCCATGTCCGTCATGGACCAGCTCCTCGCCGGTGCGGGCGAGGAGGGTGTGACGTATGCCATGGCCACCTCCCTGCTCGGCTACACCGAGGGCTCGCTGCTCGACTCCGTCGTGGACGCCTTCGCCGCCGGGGACGGGGCCGCCGCGTTCGAGGTCGTCGACCGGGTGGTCGAGGGCGGGAACGACCCGCGCCGGTTCGTCGCCGACCTGCTGGAGCGGCTGCGCGACCTGGTGATCCTGGCCGCCGTGCCCGACGCCGGGGAGAAGGGGCTCATCGACGCCCCCGCCGACGTGGTGGAGCGGATGCAGGCGCAGGCTTCGGTCTTCGGCGCCGCCGAGCTCAGCCGCGCCGCCGACCTGGTCAACGCCGGGCTCACGGAGATGCGCGGGGCCACCTCGCCGCGCCTCCAGCTGGAGCTGATCTGCGCCCGGGTGCTGCTCCCGGCCGCCTTCGACGACGAGCGGTCCGTGCAGGCCCGGCTCGACCGGCTGGAGCGCAGCGGTCCGCCCGCCGGTGCCGCCTTCGCCGGCTCGTCCGCCGGGCCGGTGGCCATGGGGTACGTGCCCGGACCCGACGTCCACGGGATGGCCCCGGCCGGGCCGGGGGGCGGGGTGGCCGCCGCGCGTGCCGCTGTACGGGGCCCCGTGGCGGATGCCGGGCCGGTGCAGGCGCCCGCTCCCGCGGCGGTTCCGGCCCCGGCAGCGGTACCGGCGCCCGTGGCCGAGCCGGCGCAGGCTCCCGTTCAGGCCCCGGCTCCGGTTCAGGCCCCGGCTCCTCCCGTTCAGACGCCGCCCGCGCAGGCGCCCGGGGCGTGGCCCGGTGCCGCGCAGCCCGGCAGCGGCGCGCCCGCGCCCGCCGCGCCGCCCGCCGCCTCCGCGCCCGGTGCCTGGCCCGGAGCCGGTGGTGGCGCTCCCGCCGCGGGGGCCTGGCCCACCGCGGCCGCGCCCGGCAGCGGCGCCCCCGCACGGACGCCCGCTCCGGCCCCCGCGCCGGCGCAGGCCGCGCCCGCCGCGGCCGGTTCCGCCGCGCCCTCCGCCGAGATGGCGGCCGGGGCCGGGCAGGTGCAGGCGATGTGGCCGGGCGTGCTGGAGGCCGTCAAGAACCGCCGCCGCTTCACCTGGATCCTGCTCAGCCAGAACGCCCAGGTCACCGGCTTCGACGGGACCACCCTGCAGCTCGCCTTCCCCAACCCCGGAGCCCGCGACAACTTCGCGAGCAGCGGCAGCGAGGACGTCCTGAAGGCGGTGCTCGCCGAGCAGTTCCAGGTGCACTGGAAGATCGACGCCGTCGTGGGCGGAGGGAGCCCCGCTCCCTCGGCACCCTCGTACGGGGCCCCGGCCGGCCCCGCCTACAGCCCGCCCCCGGCGCCCGCCTACAGCCCGCCGCCCTCTCCGGCGTCATCCCCGCAGGCCCCCGCCCCGCAGCAGCAGCCGTCGCAGCCGCCGGCCCCGCAGGCGGCCCCCGCGCCGCAGCCGCCCGTGCAGCACGCGCCGCCGCCGGTGGCCCCCGAGGACGACGTGCCCGAGGCGGACGATCCCGACCTCGTCGACAGCGCCCTGACCGGACACGACCTGATCGTGCGCGAGCTCGGAGCGACCGTTGTGGAGGAATACACGAACGAGTAGGCCCCCGGTATTGGGGTGGCCGCACGAAACCGGCCACGCCGTCCGGGCTACCCTGGGCGGCGTGAAGGTCCTCGTCATCGGCGGCGGCGCCCGCGAACATGCCCTGTGCCGCTCTCTGTCCCTCGACCCCGACGTCTCCGCGCTGTACTGCGCCCCCGGCAACGCCGGCATCGCCGAGGTGGCCGAGCTGCGCCCGGTCGACGCCCTCGACGGCGACGCGGTCGCCGCGCTCGCCACGGAACTCGGCGCCGACCTGGTCGTCGTCGGCCCGGAGGCACCGCTGGTCGCCGGGGTCGGCGACGCCGTCCGCGCGGCCGGCATCCCCGTCTTCGGCCCGTCCGGCGAGGCGGCGCAGCTGGAGGGCTCCAAGGCCTTCGCCAAGGACGTGATGGCCGCCGCAGGCGTCCCGACCGCCCGCAGCTACGTCTGCACCACCGCCGAGGAGGTCGACGCGGCCCTGGACGCCTTCGGCGCCCCGTACGTGGTCAAGGACGACGGCCTCGCCGCAGGCAAGGGCGTCGTCGTCACCGAGGACCGCGAGGCCGCCCGGGCGCACGCCGCCGGCTGCGACCGCGTCGTCATCGAGGAGTACCTCGACGGCCCCGAGGTCTCCCTCTTCGCCATCACCGACGGCGTCACCGTGCTGCCGCTCCAGCCCGCGCAGGACTTCAAGCGCGCGCTCGACGGCGACGAGGGCCCCAACACCGGCGGCATGGGTGCGTACTCCCCGCTCCCGTGGGCCGACCCGAAGCTGGTCGAGGAGGTCCTGGAGACCGTCCTCCAGCCGACCGTGGACGAGCTCCGCCACCGCGGCACCCCCTTCTCCGGCCTGCTCTACGCCGGTCTCGCGCTCACCGGCCGCGGTACCCGGGTGATCGAGTTCAACGCCCGCTTCGGCGACCCCGAGACCCAGGTCGTCCTCGCCCGGCTGCGCACCCCGCTGGCGGGCGTGCTGCTGGGCGCCGCGAACGGCACCCTGGACACCCTGCCGCCGCTGACCTGGAGCGACGAGGCCGCCGTCACGGTGGTCATCGCCTCGCACAACTACCCCGGCACCCCGCGCACCGGGGACCCGATCGAGGGGCTCGCCGAGGTGGCGGCCGAGGACGGCCCCGAGGCGTACGTGCTGCACGCCGGGACCCGCCGGGAGGGCGATTCCGTCGTCAGCGCGGGCGGCCGCGTGCTGTCGGTGACGGCGACCGGCACGGACCTGGCGCAGGCCCGCGAGAGGGCTTATAAGGCCGTCGCACGGATCCGGCTCGACGGTTCCCAGCACCGCACGGACATCGCCGCGAAGGCGGCCGAGGGCCGCTGACCAGCAGGCCCGTGAGTACCGGGGGCCCGGGGCGCGACGGCGCGCACCGGGCCCTCGCGTGCGCCCGCGTGCGCCTGCCTCCAGCGGCGCTCGAGCGCACCCACCTTTGCCCAAAGCCATTCCATCGGGTGATGGTCCCCTTGTCCGCCTGACGGCCGCGTGCGCCCCAACTAGGGTGCGGCGCAAGCATTCCGGCACATGGCCCACCGGCATTGCGATGTCAGTGGCGGGTGTCACAGTGGGGGAGTGAGCAAAGCCGCCGCAGGGCAGAGGGGGTGAGGTCCGGCCGTGTCCGGAACCGGTTCGATCGCAGAAGTGGGCGTGCCGTCCGCGCGCTCCCGGGCCCTCGCCGTGCTGCGGGTCCGCAGCAGGGCGCTGGCCGCCGTGCTGCTGCCCGCCGCCCTCGCGGTGGTGCTGGTTGCCGCCCGGATGACGGGCCGGCTGGCCGGCGACCCCTGGCCGGCCGTCACCCTGGCCGTCTGCGCGGTGGCCGCGCTCGTGCTGCTGGCGGGCGGGATCTTCGGTGCCGTGGTGCTGCGGGCGAGGCCCGCCGTGACGCCCACCGTGCCGCTGCCCGAGGCCGCCGCGCCCGACCTGTACCGGCTCGTACGGGACCTTGCCGACCGGATGGGCGTGCCCGCGCCCTCCGCGATAGCCCTGACCCCTGACTGCGACAGCTGGCTGGAGGACCGCAGCCACGGTGCGCACCGCCGGGCCGGCGCGCGGATATCCGCCGGCACGAGCGGAGCCGACCGCCCCGAGTCGCAGCCCGGCGCGGCGCCCGTGCTGGTCATCGGCTCGCCGTTCCTGTGGTGGATGCGGGTCGCGGAGCTACGGGCCCTTCTGGCGCCGGTCGTCGCCGGTACCGGCCCCTCCGCGCACCCGGACATAGCCGACGCCCGCGGCTTCGTCCGGGGGCTGGACGCGGCGGTGGACGTGGGCGGACGGCCCGGCCTGGGCTGGCTCGTCGCCCGGCCCGCCCGGCTGCTGCTGCGGCTGTGCGGTGCGGACGCCGCCGAGATGGAGCGCGGGGTGGCCGCGGCGGCCTCGGATCGTGCACAGGGTGTGGACCAGGCGATGCGCACCGCCGCCCAGGAGCAGGTCGGCCTCGCCTACGCGGGCTGGGACCGGCTGCTGACCCGGGTCGCGCTGCCCGCCTGGCGGATGGGCCGCTGGCCCGCGCATCTCGACGCGGGGGTCGTCTCCGCCCTGACCGAGCTGTCCCGGCGCGACCGGCTGGCGGACGGTTTCGCCTCGCGCCTCGGGGAGCGCCCCGCGTGCGATCTGCTGGAGCAGCCCGGGCTGATCGACGAGGCGGCCTCGCTGCTGGCGGCCCGGCTGTTCCACGGCGGCCCGGCGGAGGCCGGCCCGGAGTGGTCGCCGGTGGACTGGGCGGCGTACCCGGAGGAGGTCGTCGACCGCAAGTGGCGCGTGGAGGCGGCCCGGCTCCACGCGGCCCTCGACGCCCTCTCCGTCCCCTCGGGAGCCGGGCCGTCCCCCGCGTCGGCGGCGGCGCCGGCCGGAGCCCGGGCCGAGGCGCCCGCGCCCGGCGGCGGGCAGACGACCCGTGCGGCCGGGCAGCCCGCGGCCCCGGCGACAGCCGCGACGACCGCCCGGTCCGAGACCGCGTCCGGAGCCGCCGAGCCCGCGGCCCCCACCGCCGCGCGGGCGGCCGCCCGGGGCACCGCTCAGGCCACCACCCCCCGGCCCACGCCGCCGCCCGGTGCCGAGGGAGCCCCGCCCGCCCCCGAGGCCGTCCACCACGCCTTCGGCGGGCCGACGCTGGAGCGGGTGCTCGGGTACCTCACGGACCCCGCCGGCGACGGGGCCGCCGGGGAGGCCCTGGCCGGGAGGCTCAGCGGGGACCTCGCGCGGGAGGAACGCACCGCCGACGCCGGCCCGGCCGGCCGCGGCCCCGGCAGGGGTGCCGACGCCCTCCCCCTGTTCCCGCTCCAGCCCCCGCGCAGTGGCCGGGACCTGCTCGCCGACCACGTGACGGCCCTGGTGTGCTGCGCGGCCGTGGACTCGGCGGGCGCCGGCCCCGGCCTGGACTGGCTCGACGGCCCGGTCCTGCTGGTCGACGGCGAGCGCCGGGCGGACCTGGCCCCCAAGGTCCTCTCCCTCGTCGAGGACGGAGACCCGGACCCCCTCCGCGACTGGCTCGCGGAGCTGGGCGTCCGCCCGGAAAAGCCCGTCCGGCTCGTCTGAGCCACCTGATTCGGACCCGTAGCACCCCCGCCTCCGACCCCGGCCCGCCCGCTGCCCCCGTACGCCCAGGGCGGCGGTGCCGGCGGCGCCACCCCGAGGGCCACCCCGGCGCCACCCCACCCGCCACGCGCAAGCGGCGTCCCGGGTTCCGATCCCGTCAATTCGCGACGAACGGTGACGGAGTGAGTGCGTTATGTGATGTGCTGGGATCGGTCGCGACGCGGGTGTCCGAAACCCGCCTCGCACCACCGTGTTCGAGAGACGCGTTCGGGGGCGCGAGGGAGGGGAGCGGAATGGGTTCGGACCAGATCCGGCGGTGGGAATCGGGTGCGCTCGCGCACGCGGTGAACGACCCCTTCGGCCAGGGCCCGCTGCCCTGGTTCCGGGGCAGCGAGGTGTACTTCGACGACACCGGCCAGGTCGTCCCCTGGTACGTGGACCCCGCCCTGGCCCCCGGCCAGACCCCCCCGTCCCGTGGCGGCGGCCCCCGGACCGCCGACGACGTGCACCGGCAGATCAAGGGCTTCACCTCCACCGGGGCCGTCGCCCCGGGCGAGGCCATCGACTTCCACATCACCGTCGACCCGCCCCAGCAGTTCCAGGTCGACGTCTACCGCATCGGCCACTACGGCGGCGACGGCGCCTCGAAGATCACCACCAGCCCCCGGCTGTCCGGCATCGTCCAGCCGCCCCCGCTCACCGCCGACCGCACGGTCTCCTGCCACCACTGGTGGCAGTCCTGGCGGCTCCAGGTCCCCTCGTACTGGAGCATCGGCGCGTACGTGGCCGTCCTCACCACCGCCGACGGCTACCGCTCCCACATCCCCTTCACGGTCCGCGACGACCACCCCGCCGACCTCCTGCTCCTGCTCCCGGACATCACCTGGCAGGCCTACAACCTCTACCCCGAGGACGGCCGCACCGGCGCCAGCCTCTACCACGCCTGGGACGAGGAGGGCCGGCTCCTCGGGGAGCAGGACGCGGCCATCACCGTCTCCTTCGACCGCCCCTACGCGGGCGCCGGCCTGCCCCTGCACGTCGGCCACGCCTACGACTTCATCCGCTGGGCCGAGCGCTACGGCTACGACCTCGCCTACGCCGACACCCGCGACCTGCACGCCGGCCGCGTCGACCCCACCCGCTACCGGGGCCTGGTCTTCCCCGGCCACGACGAGTACTGGTCGCTCCCCATGCGCCGCACCGTGGAACGCGCCCGCGACCACGGCACCTCGCTCGTCTTCCTCTCCGCCAACACCATGTACTGGCAGGTCGAACTGGCCCCCTCCCCCTCCGGGGTGCCCGACCGGCTCCTGACCTGCCGAAAACGCCGTGGCCCCGGCCGCCCCAGCCTGTGGCGCGAGGTCGACCGCCCCGAGCAGCAGCTGCTCGGCATCCAGTACGCGGGCCGCGTCCCCGAGCCCGCCCCCCTGATCGTCCGCAACGCCACGCACTGGCTCTGGGACTCCACCGGCGCCGCCGAGAACGACGCCCTCGACGGCCTGGTGGCGGGCGAGGCCGACCGGTACTTCCCGCGCACCCAGCTCCCCGAGCACCAGGACCGGATCCTGCTCGCCCACTCCCCGTACCTTGACGGCGAGGGCACCAAGCGGCACCAGGAGACCTCCCTCTACCGGGCCCCCAGCGGCGCCCTCGTCTTCGCCTCCGGCACCTTCGCCTGGTCACCCGCCCTGGACCGCCCCGGGCACGTGGACGAACGGATCCAGCGGGCCACGGCCAACCTCCTCGACCGGATCTGCAAGCGCGACTGAGGCGGCCGGGGCGCTCCGGGCCGGGAACGGCGCACCCCCCTGCCCCGGGCACGGCATCCCGTGCGGGAGAATGGTCACGCGCCCCGCGCTCGTACAGAACCACAGGGAGACCCCGTGCCCGGATTCGTCGAAAAGCCCGAGCCGGTGCAGGTGCCCGGCCTCGTCCACCTCCACACCGGCAAGGTCCGCGACCTCTACCGCGACGAGGACGGCAACCTCGTCATGGTCGCCAGCGACCGCATCTCCGCCGCCGACTGGGTGCTGCCCACCGAGATCCCGGAGAAGGGCCGCATCCTGACGCAGCTCTCCCTCTGGTGGTTCGAGCAGCTCGTGGACCTGGTCCCGAACCACGTCATCAGCACCGACCTGCCCGCCGGCGCCCCCGCCGACTGGGAGGGCCGCACGCTGGTCTGCAAGAGCCTCGACATGGTGCCCGTCGAGTGCGTGGCCCGCGGCTACCTCACCGGCTCCGGCCTCAAGGAGTACGTCCAGACCCGCACGGTCTGCGGCCTCGCCCTCCCCGAGGGCCTGGTGGACGGCTCCGAGCTGCCCGCCCCGATCTTCACCCCGGCCGCCAAGGCCGAGGTCGGCGACCACGACGAGAACGTCTCCTACGAGGAGGTTGCCCGCACCACCGGCGCCGAGACGGCGGCGCTGCTGCGCCAGACCACCCTCGCCGTGTACGGGCGGGCCCGCGACATCGCCCGCGAGCGCGGCATCATCCTCGCGGACACCAAGTTCGAGTTCGGCTTCGACAAGGACGGCACGCTCGTCGCCGCCGACGAGGTCCTCA
The DNA here is from genome assembly GCF_003634815.1 of Streptomyces sp. 3211.6. NCBI lineage: Bacteria > Bacillati > Actinomycetota > Actinomycetes > Kitasatosporales > Streptomycetaceae > Streptomyces > Streptomyces sp. 3211.6. Next base: position 4,227,745 of record NZ_RBXC01000001.1, read on the forward strand.
CCCCGGACTCGTCCCGCTTCTGGCCCGCCGACCAGTGGCAGCCGGGCCGCACGCAGCCCTCGTTCGACAAGCAGTACGTCCGCGACTGGCTGGCCTCCCCGGCCTCCGGCTGGGACTCCAAGGGCGAACTCCCGCCGCCGGTCCTCCCGCAGGGGGTCGTGGCGCAGACCCGCGCCAAGTACGTCGAGGCCTACGAGCGCCTGACCGGCCAGACCTGGAGCTGATACGCCGAAGGCCCCGATCAACCGATCGGGGCCTTCGTTCGCTGAGCGGACAACGCGACTCGAACGCGCGACATCCACCTTGGCAAGGTGGTGCTCTACCAACTGAGCTATGTCCGCCTGTGCGCCGTAGCGCGAGACCTACTATACCCAACCCCGGGACCGGGCGAGACGCACCGCCGTGTGACGGTTCCCGGCGCCCAGCTTCGTGGCCGCCGAGGACAGGTAGTTCCGCACGGTCCCCGGCGACAGGCGGGCCCGCTCCGCGATCTCCGCGACGGGCGCCCCGTCCGCGGCGAGTTCCAGCACCTCGGCCTCGCGGGCCGTCAGCGGGGAGTCACCCGCGCTGATCGCGTCGGCCGCCAACCCCGGGTCCACGTAACGGCCTCCGGCGTGCACGGTACGGATCAGCTCCGCCAGCCGCTGCGCCGAGACCGTCTTCGGGGCGAAGGCCCGCACCCCCGCCGCGAGGGCCCGCTTCAGATGCCCGGGACGGCCGTGACTGGTCACGATCATGACCTTGCAGTCGGGCAGTTCGGCCCGCAGTGCCGTGGCGACGCTCACACCGTCCGCCCCCGGCATCTGGAGGTCCAGCACCGCCACGTCGGGCCGGTGGGCCCGCGCCATGGCCAGCGCCTCCGGCCCGGAGGCCGCCTCGGCGACGACCGCCAGATCGTCCTCCAGACCCAGCAGGGCGGCCAGCGCGCCCCGGATCAGGTGCTCGTCATCCGCCAGCAGTACCCGTACGGGGCTCACGCCCGCACCTCCACTCGTCGTGCGTCCAGGGGTATCTCGGCCCGCAGCCGGAACCGGCCGCCGCCGGCCGGCCCCGCGTGCAGGGTCCCGCCGACGGCCGCGAGCCGCTCCCGCAGCCCCGCGAGCCCGGATCCGGGCGGTCCGGCGGGTGCCTCGGGCACCCCGTCGTTCTCCACCAGCAGGGTCAGGGTGCCCGCGCCCTCCCGGTTCGTCAGCCGGATCAGGCAGCTGCGGGCGTCCCCGTGCCGCAGTACGTTCGTGGTCGCCTCCCGGACCACCCAGCCGAGCGCCGACTGCACTTCGGCCGGCAGTTCCCGCCCGGCCGTCGCGAACTCGACCCGGCAGTCCATCCCGGCCGCGCTGAGTACCCCGCGGGCGCCCTCCAGTTCCACCGCGAGGTCCGCCTCCCGGTAGCCGCGCACGACGTCGCGCACCTCCATCTGCGACTCGCGCGCGATCCGCTGCACCTCGATCATCTGGTCCACGGCCTCGGGGCGTTCGCGCCGGGCCAGCTGCACCGCCAGCTCGCTCTTGAGGGCGATGACCGCCAGGTTGCGGCCCATCACGTCGTGCAGGTCCCGCCCGAACCGCAGCCGCTCCTCCGCGACGGCGAGCCGGGCCTGGAGCTCCCGGGCGTGGTCGAGCTCGTAGACGGTGCGCAGCAGCCAGCCGGAGAACCCGCAGGTGAAGGCGAGGAAGGCAGAGGCCAGCAGGACGCTGACGAAGTACCCGACGACCTCGTTCGACGGCAGGCCCAGCGCGGCGGCGGCCACAGCGGTCCCGGCCGCGGCGGCCGGGGGCACGTACCTCATGTGCCGGACCTTCTGCAGGGTCATCACGAACGATCCGCAGCCGAAGCAGCTCACCCCGACCACCATGCCGGGCGCCGCGGTCGCGTCGAGCCCGGCGAACCGGCGCAGACAGATGAGGAGGAGCACGGCGGCGGAGGTGAGCACCATGGTCACCACCGCGAGCCGCACGGGCCGTTCGCGCCGGCCGCTCACCCCGTCCAGGGCCCTGGAGGAAAGGAACCCGACGAGGACGGAGTGCGCGCAGACCACCAGGAAGGCCGCGGTGGGGACGGCCGGGGAGTGCGGGGAGAGCTTCCCCTGGACCGTGAAGGCCATCGACCCGAACGAGAAGATCTCCACGAGGACGAAGAAGTGGAACGACCAGCGCGTGTACACCTCGACCTTGCCCGCACTGCTGCGGTTCTTCCACCACCCGGTCAGCTTCGACACGACCCGTCCCCCCGGCCCTTCCCTCGTCCAACGGCGCGGTTCCCACCGGAACCACCGCTGGACAGCATGCTCCAAGGCTCCCGGCGGGCCGGGCGGGGGAGCAGTGCGCGTTGTCATCACCCCCGATGACATTTGTCATCGGGGGTGAGCCGTGCCACAAAGGCGCAACGGCACGACACAACGACAGAGGCCCCGATCGAAGATCGGGGCCTCTGTCATCTGAGCGGACGACGCGACTCGAACGCGCGACATCCACCTTGGCAAGGTGGTGCTCTACCAACTGAGCTACGTCCGCATACCCAGCTACGACCCGAGAGCCGTTGGCTGTGTGCCTCACTCTACCTGATCCACGACCGTGGTCGGTAAAGCGATGCAGAGCGGGTGACAGGGATTGCACACTGCGCCTCCCCCCTGGAAGGGGGGTGTTCTGCTACTGAACTACACCCGCACGACTTCGGTTCCCGGCCTTCCGGCCTGGCCCCTCGGCGTGATCCACACATTAGCCGATCGGAGGGGGTGCATGGCAAATCCGGGGTCAGTGGGCGTCGTTGTAGGCCGCGTAGACCGCCTTCGGGATGCGCCCGCGCGGAGGCACGTCGTGCCCGTTGGAGCGGGCCCAGGCCCGGACGACCGCCGGGTCCGGGGCGACGGCCGTGTGCTTGAAGGCCTTGCCCGAGCGGGACTGGCGGCGGCCGGCGGCCACGAAGGGCGCCAGGCTCTTCCGCAGTTTCTTTGCGTTCGCCACATTGAGGTCGATCTCGTAGGACTTACCGTCCAGGGCGAACGTGACCGTTTCCGACGCTTCCCCGCCGTCGAGGTCGTCGGAGATCGTGACTACTACGCGCTGCGCCACGGATATCGGTCCCTTCGTGCGCCTCGCCGCGCGCGCTGACGTGCGGTGATGTCGCCTGTGTGGATGTTTCGGTGGAATACGTCAAACCGTCGGAATCCCGGCTGATTCCTTTGTACCGCGAATCCCATTGAATTGCGAAGCCCAGTTAATTCCCCCCGCGTGTCCCGCCGCAATGCCGGGCGAGTGGTTTTCCGGTGGATTTTGCGAAGCGTTGGTGAAGCCGAAACCGCGGGCCCCTCGCCCCCGTCCGATATCTACCCGCGTAGAAATTTTGGCCGGGTACGCTGAGGGAACCGCCTTGCACCAACCACCTCATCGGGAGTGCCAGTGGCACGCGTCGTAGTCGACGTCATGCTCAAGCCGGAGATCCTCGACCCCCAGGGCCAGGCGGTGCAGCGTGCACTGCCGCGCCTGGGCTTCGAGGGGATCGCCGACGTCCGCCAGGGGAAGCGCTTCGAACTGGAAGTGGAGGGAGAGGTCGACCAGGCCGCCCTCGACCGCATCCACAAGATGGCCGAAACGTTCCTCGCCAACACCGTCATCGAAGACTTCACCGTGAAGGTCGAGGCCTGACGGTGACCACTCGCATCGGTGTCGTCACGTTCCCCGGAACGCTCGACGACCGTGACTCGCTGCGCGCCGTCCGCCTCGCGGGGGCCGAGCCGGTCTCGCTGTGGCACCGCGACAAGGACCTGCACCAGGTCGACGCGGTCGTCCTCGCGGGCGGCTTCTCCTACGGGGACTACCTGCGCGCCGGGGCCATCTCCCGCTTCTCGCCGGTGATGGAGACCATCACCGAGCAGGCCAGGGCCGGCATGCCGGTCCTCGGCATCTGCAACGGCTTCCAGGTCCTCACCGAGGCCCACCTGCTGCCGGGGGCGATGCTCCGCAACAACCACCTCCACTTCATCTGCCGCGACCAGAAGCTGCGCGTGGAGAACGCGCAGACCGCCTGGACCGGCGACTACGAGCAGGGCCAGGAGATCTCGGTCCCGCTCAAGAACATGGACGGCCGGTACGTCGCCGACGAGCGCACGCTCGACGAACTGGAGGCCGAAGGCCGAGTGGCCTTCCGGTACGTGGACATGAACCCGAACGGCTCGCTGCGCGACATCGCCGGGATCACCAACGCCGAGGGCAACGTCGTCGGCCTGATGCCGCACCCCGAGCACGCGGTCGAGCCGCTGATCGGGACCGGCCGCACCGACGGCCTCCCGTTCTTCACGTCGGTCCTGAAGAAGCTGGTCAGCGCATGAGCCTCGACACCGTAAAGAACGCCACCGAGACCCCGGACGCCTCCCAGCCCTGGAAGGAACTCGGCCTCAAGGAGGACGAGTACGCCCGGATCCGCGAGATCCTCGGCCGCCGTCCCACCGGCGCCGAGCTCGCCATGTACTCCGTCATGTGGTCCGAGCACTGCTCGTACAAGAGCAGCAAGGTCCACCTGAAGCAGTTCGGCGAGAAGGCCCCCGAGAACGACGCCATGCTCGTCGGCATCGGCGAGAACGCCGGCGTCGTCGACGTCGGCCAGGGCTACGCGGTCACTTTCAAGGTCGAGTCGCACAACCACCCGTCGTACATCGAGCCCTACCAGGGCGCGGCCACCGGCGTCGGCGGCATCGTCCGCGACATCCTCGCCATGGGCGCCCGCCCGGTCGCCGTCGTGGACCCGCTGCGCTTCGGCGCCGCCGACCACCCCGACACCAAGCGCGTCCTGCCGGGCGTCGTCGCGGGCATCGGCGGCTACGGCAACTGCCTGGGCCTGCCCAACATCGGCGGCGAGGTCGTCTTCGACGCCTGCTACCAGGGCAACCCGCTGGTCAACGCCGGCTGCATCGGCGTGATGAAGCACGAGGACATCCACCTCGCCAAGGCCTCCGGCCCCGGCAACAAGGTCATCCTCTACGGCGCCCGCACGGGCGGCGACGGCATCGGCGGCGTGTCCGTGCTGGCCTCGGAGACCTTCGACGACAGCAAGCCCACCAAGCGCCCCGCGGTCCAGGTCGGCGACCCCTTCCAGGAGAAGCTCCTCATCGAGTGCACCCTGGAGATCTTCAAGGAGAAGCTGGTCGCGGGCATCCAGGACCTCGGCGGCGCCGGGCTCTCCTGCGCCACCTCCGAGCTGGCCTCGGCCGGTTCCGGCGGCATGCGGGTCGAGCTGGACACCGTCCCGCTGCGCGACGCGACGCTCTCGCCCGAGGAGATCCTCATGAGCGAGTCGCAGGAGCGCATGTGCGCGATCGTCGAGCCGCAGCACGTCGCCCGCTTCATGGAGATCTGCGAGAAGTGGGACGTCATCGCCACCGTCATCGGTGAGGTGACCGACGGCGAGCGCCTGGAGATCTTCTGGCACGGCGAGCAGATCGTGGACGTGCCCCCGGGCACCGTCGCCCACGAGGGCCCGGTCTACCACCGCCCCTACGCCCGCCCCGAGTGGCAGGACGCCCTCCAGGCCGACGACGCGGGCCTGCTGCCCCGCCCGCAGACCTCCGAGGAGCTCCGCGCGCAGGTCCTGGCCCTGGTCTCCTCCCCGAACCAGGCCTCCAAGTCCTGGGTCACCGACCAGTACGACCGCTTCGTGCAGGGCAACACCGTCCTGGCGCAGCCCGAGGACGCGGGCATGGTCCGCATCGACGAGGAGTCCAACCTCGGCGTCGCCATGGCCACCGACGGCAACGGCCGCTACGCCAAGCTCGACCCGTACACGGGCGCGCAGCTGGCCCTGGCCGAGGCGTACCGCAACGTCGCCGCGACCGGCGCCAAGCCGCTGGCCATCTCCGACTGCCTGAACTTCGGCTCCCCCGAGGACCCGGGCGTCATGTGGCAGTTCGCCGAGGCCACCCGCGGCCTCGCGGACGGCTGCCTGGAGCTGGGCACTCCGGTGACCGGCGGCAACGTCTCCCTCTACAACCAGACGGGCGACGTCGCGATCCACCCGACGCCGGTCGTGGCGGTCCTCGGCGTCATCGACGACGTCAACCGCCGCACGCCGATGGCGTTCAAGGAGACCGGCCAGCTCCTGTACCTGCTGGGCGACACGGCCGAGGAGTTCGGCGGCTCGGCGTGGTCCCAGGTCGTCCACGACCACCTCGGCGGCCTGCCGCCCAAGGTGGACCTGGGCCGCGAGAAGCTCCTGGCCGACATCCTGATCTCGGCCTCGCGCGACGGCATGATCGACGCCGCGCACGACCTGTCCGACGGCGGCGTGATCCAGGCGCTCACCGAGTCCTGCCTCAAGGGCGGCAACGGTGCGCGGATCGTCGTCCCCGAGGGCCTGGACGCGTTCACCTTCCTGTTCTCCGAGTCCGCGGGCCGCGCCATCGTGTCGGTCCCGCGCAGCGAGGAGCTCCGCTTCACCGACATGTGCGGCGCGCGGGGCCTCCCCGCCACCCGCATCGGCGTGGTGGACGGCGAGGAGATCGAGGTCCAGGGCGAGTTCACCCTCCCCCTGGCGGAACTCCGCGAGGCCCACGAGGCCACGATCCCGGCCCTCCTGGCCTGATCCCGCCCCGGCGCCCGCCGCACCGAGCCCCCGTCCGGCCCGTCCGGACGGGGGCCCGGCCGTTCCCGGGACCGGTTGGCGGCGAGCCCGGCTCGACGAGGTGTTCAGGGCCTACGCCGCCGCGACGGCCGCACGCCGAGGCTGCACGGGGGCTGAGCCTCCCCCAGTAGGGTCGGGGCATGGCGCCCGGGAAGAAGAAGACGCGTACCTACGACCAAGCGAAGATCCGCGCGGCCGTCACCGCCCAGTTCGGGCATGTCGCCGCAGCCGTGCGGGACTTGGGGGCGGCGGAGCTCGCGCGGCCCAGCGGGGTCGGGGAGTGGAGCGTCGGGGACCTCGCCGGGCACATCGCCTGGATCGCGGACTCGCTGGCCGGGGGGCTGGCCCGGCCGCCGGCCGCCATCGCCGAGCTGAGCGCCGTCGAGTGGCCCTTCGCCACCGCCTCCCTCGCCGGGAAGATCTCCGAGGCCGCCCGGGAGACCCTGGCCGGCGCCCCGCTCGCCGAGCTGTTCGAGCGGGCGGGCGCGCGGATGGCCGAGGCCCTGGAGGCGAACCCCGGCAGCCGGGTGATGCACCTGTGGATCGGGGACATGACCCTCGCCGACTTCCTGGTCACCCGGACCGTGGAGCTCGTGGTGCACACCGACGACCTGAACCGGGCCACCGGCCTGGACATCCCCCTGGAGCGGCAGGCCCTGGCCGCCTGCACCCGGCTGCTCGCCGACGCCCTCGCCGTGAAGGCGCCCGGCGGGGCGGTGGAGGTGCGGATCCCGCCCTTCGCCGTGGTCCAGTGCGTCGAGGGCCCCCGGCACACCCGCGGCACCCCGCCCAACGTGGTCGAGACCGACCCGCTGACCTGGCTCCGGCTCGCCACCGGCCGGACCGGCTGGGCCGAGGCCCTGGAGGAGGCCCGGGTCAGCGCCGGCGGCGAGCGGGCCGACCTGTCCGGGCTGCTGCCGCTGATGAGCTGAGGTGGAACCGGAGGCAGCCCGGGCCCGTCCCAGCGGCATGCGCATCCTCAGGCACCCCGCCGGGCCCGCCGCCGCAGGGCTGGTCCTCGTCCTGGCGGCGCTGACCGGCTGCACGGCGGCCCCGCAGGGCGGGAGCGGCATCCCCGTGACCGGCCGGATCACCGCCACGGCCCCGGAACCGGCCGCCGCCGCCCCGCTGACCGTGACCGACTGGACCGTGACCGCCCTGTCCGGCGCCCCGGTCCCCGCCGGAGCGGCCGGCCGGGCCCGGTTCACCCTGGCCCCCGACGGCACCGCCGGCGGCAGCCTCGGCTGCAACCGGTTCAGCGCCCCGGCCGCCGTCACCGGCGACACCGTCACCTTCGGCCCGGTCACCAGTACCCGCATGGCGTGCGAGGGCCCGCCCGGCGAGGTCGAGCGGACGCTCACCGGCCTGTTCGGCGCGGGCCCGCTCGCCTGGAAGATCCACGGGCGCACCCTCACCCTCACCGCGGCCGACGGCCGGACCCTGACCGCCGAGGCGGCCTCGGCCGCCGAGTGAGCGGGCTCAGGCCGGGTACGGGAGCAGCCCCGCGTCCGTCTTCTCCCAGGCCGCCCGCAGCTCCGCCAGGCGGCCCGGTTCCGCGGCGGCCCGGTCGGCCTGCTCGCGCACGTCCCCGGCCAGGTCGAACAGCTGGTCCCGGCCCGACCTGCCGCGGTAGTACTTCCAGTCGCCCCGGCGCAGCGCCCGCTCCCCGCGCACCCGCCAGAACAGGTCGCGCTCGGCGATCCCCTCGCCGCGCAGCAGGTACCCGGCCAGGCTCACCCCGTCCAGCGGGTACGCCGGGTCCGGGCGGGCCCCGGCGACCTCCAGCAGGGTCGCCGTCCAGTCGGGGCTGAACACCGGGACCCGGCTGACCTGGCCGCCGTCGATCCGGGCGGGCCAGCGCAGGATGTTCGGCACCCTGATCCCGCCCTCCTGGAGGGAGGCCTTGTTGCCGGAGAGCGGCCAGTTGTAGGAGAAGCGCTCGCCGCCGTTGTCGCTGGAGAAGACGACCAGGGTGTCCTCCTCCTGGCCCGAGCGCTTCAGCGCGTCCAGCACCCGGCCCACCGAGCGGTCCAGGTCTTCCACCATCTGCCGGTACTTCTCCACCGAGCCGCCGTCCTGGTGCCACAGCGCCCGGGCATCGCCCGCCTTGATCCGCCGGACGATCCCGGCGCTCTCCGCAGTGTCCCCCTCGGCGATCCACGGCCAGTGCGGGGTGGTGAAGTTCAGGTTCAGCAGCCAGGGCTTGCCGTGGTGGTCACGCGAGACGTACTCGCTCGCCCGCTCCGTGATGATCCTCGTGTAGTAGCGCAGGTCCTTGTACTCGGCGTCGCCCTCGTACAGGTCGTACTCGCCGCCCAGGCCCAGCTTGGAGTAGTACTCCAGCGCCCCGCCGAAGTTCCCGAAGAACTCCTCCCAGCCCGACCGGGTGGGGCTGTAGTCCGGCAGGTAGCCGCAGTGCCACTTGCCGATCAGCGCGGTGGCGTACCCGCCGGCGCGCAGCAGCGAGGCGAGGGTGGGGTGCGTGGGCTCCAGTCCGGCCGACTTGTCGGCGATCGGCTCCGCCAGACCGCCCTTCGTACGGGCCGGGTACCGGCCGGTGTACAGGCTGAAGCGGGTCGGGGAGCAGGTGGCGGAGCCGGAGTAGGCGTCCGTGAAGCGGACCCCCTCGCGGGCGAGGCGGTCCAGGTTCGGGGTCTTGATGTGCGGGGACCCGTACGAGGACAGATCGGCCCAGCCGAGGTCGTCGCCCAGGATGAACAGGATGTTCGGGCGCCGCGAGTGGCGGCCCCGCGCGGCGCGGAACGCGCGCTCCCGAGGGGCCGCACCAGGGGCCTCGGCGGCGTGCGCCGGACCGGCGCCCAGGCCCGCGGCGGCGGCCGCCGCGGTCGCTCCGACGGCACCTCCGAAGGCACGGCGGGACAGCTTGCTGTTGGACGAAGACACGAATACTCCAGGACAGGGCTCGGCAGCCCTCGCCCCGGGCGCGCACGGGACGGCGCGCGGCACGGCGGAGCGGGGCACGGCGGAGCGAAATCAGGAAAAGGGAGAAAGAGTTGTGACTACGCGCAGCGGCGACAGATGGCGCTCGCGACACGGACCAGGTCCACGTGTCGGCGCTCTACGAGGGTGACGGCACGGTCACCGAGGGGCTGCATGGGGCGAGAGCCTGTACGAATGCCCTCGTAGATGTCAACAAAAGATCCGAATACCGAGACGGAGGCATCCGGTCACCCTCTGTGCTGTGACATTTCCCGGCCTTCCCCAATTCGGACCAGTGGTCGATCTCGCCTACACTCGGGAACGTGCCTCGTGGTGATGGACGACTCAACCACGACCTGCTCCCCGGCGAGAAGGGCCCCCAGGACGCTTGCGGCGTCTTCGGTGTCTGGGCTCCGGGTGAAGAGGTCGCCAAGCTCACCTACTTCGGACTGTATGCACTGCAGCACCGCGGACAAGAGTCCGCGGGAATCGCTGTGAGCAACGGTTCCCAGATCCTCGTCTTCAAGGACATGGGCCTCGTTTCCCAGGTCTTCGACGAAACCTCCCTCGGTTCGCTCCAGGGTCATATCGCGGTCGGTCACGCCCGCTACTCGACCACCGGAGCGTCCGTCTGGGAGAACGCTCAGCCCACTTTCAGGGCGACCGCCCACGGCTCGATCGCCCTGGGTCACAACGGCAACCTGGTGAACACCGCCGAGCTCGCCGAGATGGTCGCCGACCTCCCCCGTCAGGACGGCCGCGCCACCCAGGTGGCGGCCACCAACGACACCGACCTGGTGACCGCCCTCCTCGCCGGCCAGACCGACGACGACGGCACGCCCCTGACCATCGAGGAGTCGGCCGCCAAGGTCCTCCCCCAGGTCAAGGGCGCCTTCTCGCTGGTGTTCATGGACGAGGGAACCCTCTACACCGCCCGTGACCCGCAGGGCATCCGCCCGCTGGTCCTCGGCCGCCTGGAGCGCGGCTGGGTGGTCGCGAGCGAGACCGCCGCACTCGACATCGTGGGCGCCAGCTTCGTCCGCGAGGTCGAGCCGGGCGAGCTCATCGCGATCGACGAGAACGGCCTGCGCACCTCGCGCTTCGCAGAAGCGAAGCCCAAGGGCTGTGTGTTCGAGTACGTCTACCTGGCGCGCCCGGACACCGACATCGCCGGCCGCAACGTCTACCTCTCGCGCGTCGAGATGGGCCGGCGCCTCGCCAAGGAAGCCCCGGTCGACGCCGACCTGGTGATAGCGACGCCGGAATCCGGCACGCCCGCCGCCGTCGGCTACGCCGAGGCCAGCGGGATCCCGTACGGCTCCGGCCTGGTCAAGAACGCCTACGTCGGCCGGACCTTCATCCAGCCCTCGCAGACGATCCGCCAGCTCGGCATCCGCCTCAAGCTCAACCCGCTCAAGGAAGTCATCCGGGGCAAGCGCCTCGTCGTCGTCGACGACTCGATCGTCCGCGGCAACACCCAGCGCGCCCTCGTGAAGATGCTCCGCGAGGCCGGCGCGGCCGAGGTCCACATCCGGATCTCCTCGCCGCCGGTGAAGTGGCCGTGCTTCTTCGGCATCGACTTCGCCACCCGGGCCGAGCTGATCGCCAACGGCATGACGGTCGACGAGATCGCCACGTCGCTGGGCGCCGACTCGCTCTCGTACATCTCGCTCGACGCGATGATCGAGGCGACCACCATCCAGAAGCCCAACCTCTGCCGCGCCTGCTTCGACGGCGAGTACCCCATGGAGCTGCCCGACCCGCAGCTCCTGGGCAAGCAGCTCCTGGAGAACGAGCTCGCGGGCGGCACCGACGCCGCCGACGCGCTCCGCCGCCCGTAGGCCCGTGGGCCGGCCCTTCCCGGGCCGGCCCGGCTCCACCTGCGCCGAGCCCTGTCTTTGAGGCTTCTCCCGGGGCCCGGCACCACACGCAGCAACGACACGAAAGCTCTCGCCTGTCATGACTGAGAAGACCACCGGGGCCAGCTACGCAGCCGCCGGCGTCGACATCGAAGCGGGCGACCGCGCCGTCGAGCTGATGAAGGAGTGGGTGAAGAAGACGCAGCGCCCCGAGGTCCTGGGCGGCCTCGGCGGCTTCGCCGGCCTCTTCGACGCCTCCGCCCTCAAGCGCTACGAGCGCCCCCTGCTGGCCTCGGCCACGGACGGCGTCGGCACCAAGGTGGACATCGCCCGCCAGATGGGCGTGTACGACACCATCGGCCACGACCTGGTCGCCATGGTCATGGACGACATCGTCGTCTGCGGCGCCGAGCCGCTCTTCATGACGGACTACATCTGCGTCGGCAAGGTCCACCCCGAGCGCGTCGCGGCCATCGTCAAGGGCATCGCCGAGGGCTGCGTCCTCGCCGGCTGCGCCCTGGTCGGCGGCGAGACCGCCGAGCACCCCGGCCTGCTCGGCCCGGACGACTTCGACGTCGCGGGCGCCGGCACCGGCGTGGTCGAGTACGACCGCCTCCTCGGCGCCGATCGCATCCGTACGGGGGACGCCGTCATCGCGATGGCTTCGTCCGGCCTTCACTCGAACGGGTACTCGCTCGTCCGGCACGTCCTCTTCGACCGCGCCGGGATGTCCCTCGACCAGCACGTCGAGGAGTTCGGCCGGACCCTCGGCGAGGAGCTGCTGGAGCCGACCAAGATCTACTCGCTGGACTGCCTGGCCCTCACCCGTACGGCCGAGGTCCACGCGTACTCGCACATCACCGGCGGCGGCCTCGCCGCGAACCTGGCCCGGGTCATCCCCGACCACCTGCACGCCACGGTCGACCGCTCGACCTGGACCCCGGGTGCGGTCTTCGACCTGGTCGGCAAGGCCGGGAACGTGGAGCGGCTGGAGCTGGAGAAGACCCTGAACATGGGCGTCGGCATGATGGCCGTGGTCCCGCAGGAGTCGGTGGACGTGGCCCTGACCGCCCTGGCCGACCGGGGCGTCGAGGCCTGGGTCGCCGGCGAGATCCTCGACCGGGGCGACCACACCGAGGGTGCGACCCTGACCGGCGACTACGCGGTCTGAGCAGCGCGGAAACCCGGTCCGGGGCAAGGCCCTGGACCGGGTTTCGACGTTCTTGAGCTGTCAGCCGGCAGGAGCCGGCCTGTGCAGATGCCCGAAGCAGAGGTGCTGCGCGTCAGGCCCCACGACGGTGCGCCGTCGGACCGGACTCGTCGTCCTCGTCCTCGTCGTCATCGTTGTAGAGATCCGCGTACTTGGCGTACGGGTCGTCGTCGTCCAGATCGTCATCGACTTCGACCGGCGCGCTGATCAGCGGCTCTGTCGGCGATGCGCCCAGCTCATTGGCCAGACGCGTCAGGTCGGTCCCGCCGCTGTTGTACTTCAGCTGGCGGGCGACCTTTGTCTGCTTGGCCTTGGCCCGGCCGCGCCCCATGGCTCGACCCCCTCGGTGACGGGGCTCGACGGCCCCAGAGTCTGACACGCGTTCATGGTTCGGAGCGGGCTCTCCGTGGAGAGACCGTCCGTAGGGGTTTAACGGTACCTGCTTCCGCGGCCATACGGTACGCCGCCCGCATGACGTGCCTCTCCACAGAACCAGCGGGACACCCCGTACTCGCTGGTCAGCTGCGATTTTAACGCTTTCCTGGCCGCCGACCCGCCGAAGCGCAGTGAGTTCCGTCTCGCCGCGCTCCGGCGGGTCCCCGGCCGGGGTCAGGCGGGCGTCTGCCCGGACCCCGGCGGGGCTATGCCTTGCGGGCCGCCGCGCGCGCGGCGAGGGCGTCGGCCATCCGCTGCTCGGCGATCCGGTCGGCCGCGGCGGCCGGCGGGATGCCGTCTTCCTTCGCACGTGCGAATATCGCCAGCGTGGTGTCGAAGATCTTCGAGGCCTTGGCCTTGCACCGGTCGAAGTCGAAGCCGTGCAGCTCGTCGGCGACCTGGATCACGCCGCCCGCGTTGACCACGTAGTCCGGGGCGTAGAGGATCCCGCGGTCCGCGAGGTCCTTCTCCACGCCCGGGTGGGCCAGCTGGTTGTTGGCCGCGCCGCACACGACCGAGGCCGTGAGCACCGGGACGGAGGCGTCGTTCAGGGCGCCGCCGAGCGCGCAGGGGGCGTAGATGTCCATGCCCTCGGTGCGGATCAGCGCCTCGGTGTCGGCGACGGCCGAGACCCTGCCGCCGGGGTGCTTGTCGAGGATCTCGCGCACGGACTCCTCGCGGACGTCCGTGATCACGACCTCGGCCCCGTCCTCCAGGAGGTGCTCCACCAGGTGGCGGCCGACCTTGCCGACGCCCGCGACGCCGACCTTGCGGCCGCGCAGGGTCGGGTCGCCCCACAGGTGCTGGGCGCTGGCGCGCATGCCCTGGAAGACGCCGAACGCGGTGAGCACCGAGGAGTCGCCGGCGCCGCCGTTCTCGGGGGAGCGGCCGGTGGCCCAGCGGGTCTCGCGGGCGACGACGTCCATGTCGGCGACGTACGTGCCGACGTCGCAGGCGGTGACGTAGCGGCCGCCGAGGGACTCCACGAAGCGGCCGTAGGCCAGCAGCAGTTCCTCGCTCTTCAGGACGGCCGGGTCGCCGATGATCACGGCCTTGCCGCCGCCGAGGTCGAGACCGGCGAGGGCGTTCTTGTACGACATGCCGCGCGAGAGGTTCAGCGCGTCCCGGACGGCCTCCTCGTCCGAGGCGTACGCGTGGAAGCGCGTGCCGCCGAGGGCGGGGCCCAGGGCGGTGGAGTGGATGGCGATGACGGCCTTGAGTCCGGTGGCCCGGTCCTGGCACAGCACGACTTGCTCGTGGCCGCCCTGCTCACTGCGGAACAGGGTGTGCAGGACGCCGTCGGTCATTTCGGTCACGGTGGTGACTCCCATGGAAGAGATGCGGCGGAAAGACGCCCGCCCTGCGGGTGGGGGAGGGCGCGCTGGGAGCAGAGTAAGACCTGCGGCGGGCGCTGGTGGCCGTTGTCCGGGGATCGGAACGCCCCGGGGTCCGGCGCGGGTGCCGCCCCGGTCGCCGGACGGCCTTTCCCGTCCGCGAGTTGGAGGTGAACCGGGGCGCCAAAGCGGGGAGGACGAGGGGGTGAGCGAATCCCCCGACCTCCGGCCGCCGTCGGCGCGGCCCGCGCCGATGGTCCCGTACGCGTCCTACCTGAGGATCTACGAGCCCCTGGCCTCCTTTCCGGAGCCCGAGCGCACCCACTGGGCGGCGTATGCCCGGCGCGGCCCCGCGCCGACCGCGCAGGACGAACTGCGGCGGTCCCTGTCCGACTTGGTCCGGGTCCCGGTGGTCGGCGTGCCCGTGCACGAGAGCGGGGACGCCTTCACCGCCGAGCTGGACGGGGTGCTGCTGGTGTGCCCGTGGCGGACGCGGCTGCGCGGGTGGCTGGCCCTGGAGGAGCTGGTGGCGAGCTTCCCGGCGCCGGTGCTGGACGCGGCGCTGCCGGCGTCGGCCCGGCGCAGGGCCGCCGCGGAGTACGAGGCCTGGCGCGAGCGGAACCCCGACGCGCGGCCGTGGATCCGGACCGGGGTGTGGCAGGTGCCGCTGCGCTGGTTCGTGCTGGTGGCGGACGAGGAGCGGGAGTACCTGCCGGGGGAGCGGCTGCGGTACCGGACGCCGATGGTGCAGGCGCGGCGCCGGCTCGCGCGGGGGCTGCGGACGCTGCGCGAGGCGGAGGACCGGGGGCGGCCGGGGTACGGGCCGCTGGCCGAGGGGCTGGCGGAGGTCGGGCGCTGGCTGGAGGAGTTCCACCCGAGGTCGATGGTCGAACTGGACTACGGCGGGCTGCTCCACACCCTCCCGGCTGACGCACTGGCCGAGGACCGGTCGGCCCGCGACCTCGCGGAGGGGATCGCGGCCCTCCGCGCGGGGGACGAGGAGGGTGCGGTGGCGGTGTACGGGGAACTGGCCCGGCGCTGGAGGACGGTGAGGGAGAGACTTTTCGCGAACTAGAGGCAGCCTTGACCCTTTCCGGAGGCGGGGTCTGCGTAGATCATGGACGTACCTGTTCGGAACCCGTTCGGACGCTACACGTATCGCCCGTATCGGTCATGATCGGCCGAATGGCCCACAAGTCGCAGATCAGGGGCTTGATCACGGTATTAGGGTCTTTGTTCCAGGACCTACGTCCCGATCCGGGCCATTGGCTCAAGCGTGACGGACCGCACTATCCACACCCTTGCGCCCATCCCCTATCCTCATGCCAAAATAGGACAAGGAGTCCGGGGAGGGTTCCTTCCGCCCAACTAAGGGCGGAATGCTCGGTATTGCACTCTATGGGGGGTCTGACGACTCCTGATCGCTCTGTGACTGATCGTCACAGTGGGGTGACTGTCCGTTATAGGGCGGTCCATCGGCTTCCGCCGCTGATGAACACCTCGGAGGGCAATTCCATCGGTTTGGCCGTCGAGGCTGGACGGATGGTGTAGTTGTAGTGCCGAGGACAAGCCGTTCGTCCTATAACCGACTCGGCCTGCGTATGTCCATTTCGGGCAACGTGGGCCAAGGTGCAGAATTTAGAGGAAAGAACCGAGATGGTTCGGTTCTCCCGAGGAGGCCGCTCATGACCGCTCGCACCCCTGATGCCGAGCCGCTGCTGACCCCGGCTGAGGTTGCCACCATGTTCCGCGTGGACCCGAAGACGGTTACCCGCTGGGCCAAGGCCGGCAAGCTCACGTCCATCCGCACCCTGGGTGGACACCGCCGTTACCGCGAGGCCGAGGTCCGCGCACTGCTCGCGGGAATTCCGCAGCAGCGCAGCGAGGCCTGAGGTCCCGCAGCACCACCGCTTTAAAGGGTGCGCATCGGATCCCCCAATCCGATGAACCCACACAGCTTCACACGGCAGGGCCTGCCCCAACAGGCACAGTCGTCGATCGCGCTGGACTCCGCCGGGTCCAGCGCGATTTTTTTGTCCCCGGAGGCGCCTGCCCGGGTAGGTGCCATTGCACATATTAAATCGAGCGGGCGTAGGGCTCCGATAAACGCGCGACTCCCGAAAACTCGTGTGGTGACTCCCGTCACACCTGATGGCTCTTGTACATCCGGCAATGCACCCCGTAAAGGGATGTCCCGCGCAGAGCGCCTCATGCGAATGGGGGATTTCTCCCCTCTGGGCGATGTGCACCCCGAGCCGCCGCAGTGGCCCTGGAAGGCCCGTGGGCGCGAGGGGTGGCCTTGGGGGTCCGGGAGGTCGGCCGGGGCCGCCTGAGGCGCCTCCAGCGGCGCTGTGAGCCCCGCGTGATCACGAGGTGGCGGAGCGCGTCCGCATGGCCGGGGGCTGCCGGAACCGACAACGCGTCAGGGCCCGTATCCCTTGCGGGATACGGGCCCTGACGTTTCTGCGATCCTGACGGGACTTGAACCCGCGACCTCCACCTTGACAGGGTGGCGAGCTAACCAACTGCTCCACAGGACCTGGCACGCGGCCGATCACTCGGCTGCGAGACAGAACTGTACAGCAGCCCGGGGGCGGGGTCGAACCAGGCCGCCCCGCGATCACGGAGCGAGGGCGTCCACCGCCTTCACGATGCGCTTGTCCGAGATCGGGTACGCCGTCCCCAGCGCGTGCGCGAAGTAGCTGACCCGCAGCTCCTCGATCATCCAGCGGATCTCGGTGACCGCCTCCGGCACGGGCCGCCCCTTCGGCAGCTGCTCCAGCAGCCACAGGTACTCGTCCCGCATCTCGTGGACCTTCTCCATGCGGGTGGTGTCGCGCTGGGCGCCCGTCGGCATCTGCTGGAGCCGCCGGTCGGCCGCCACCAGGTAGCGCATCAGGTCCGGCAGCCGCTTCAGCCCGGTCAGCGTCACGAAACCGGCCGGCACCAGGGCCGCCAGCTGCGCCTTCACGTCCGCGACGTTCGCCATCAGGGCCAGGCTGTTGGTGGCCTTCAGCCGCCGCTCGCAGGCCTGCCAGGCCGCCAGGACCTGCTGCACCTGCCCCACGGTCCGCACGGTGGTGTCCACCAGGTCGGCCCGCACCGCGTCGAACAGCCGGCGGAAGCCCGCCTCGTCCCAGGCCGGACCGCCGTGGTCGGCGATCAGCTTGTCGGTGGCCGCGGTCGCGCAGTCCTCGAACAGCGCTTGGATGGAGCCGTGCGGATTGCGGGAGAGGGCCAGCTTCTGCTGGTTGGTCAGCTTGTCCGAGGCGAACTTCGCCGGGTTCACCGGGATGTTGAGCAGGATCAGCCGCCGGGTGCCCAGCCACATCGCCTGCTGCTGCTCGGCCTCGGTGTCGAAGAGCCGCACCGCGACGCTCGTCCCTTCGTCCACCAGCGCCGGGTAGGCCTTCACCGGCTGCCCGGCCCGCCGGGTCTCGAAGACCTTCGCCAGGGAGCCGATCGTCCAGTCGGTCAGCCCGGAGCGCTCCACCGACTCCCCGCCCGCCCGTTCGGCGGTGGCGGCCGCGGCCTTGGACAGGGCCTGGCGGGCCTTCGGCTTCAGCTGGAGGCGCAGGGCCTCCAGGTCCTTGGCCTCGGCCAGCTTGCGCCGGCGCTCGTCAACGATCCGGAAGGTGATCTTCAAGTGGTCCGGGATCCGGGAGAGGTCGAAGTCCTCCGCCGAGACCGGCACCCCCACCATCCGCTGGAGCTCGCGCGCCAGCACCACCGGCAGCGGCTCCTGGAGCGACGGCGGCTTCTCCAGGAAGCGGGAGGCGTAGTTCGGCGCGGGCACGTAGTGCCGGCGGATCGGCTTGGGCAGCGAGCGGATCAGCTCGGTGACGACCTCCTCGCGCAGACCCGGGATCTGCCAGTCGAAGCCCTCCTCGGTGACCTGGTTCAGCACCTGGAGCGGGATGTGCACGGTCACACCGTCCGCGTCCGCACCCGGCTCGAACTGGTAGGTCACCCGGAACTTCAGCTGCCCCTGCCGCCAGGAGTCCGGATAGTCGGCCTTGGTGACCCCGGCCGCCTTCTCCGTCAGCAGCATCTCGCGCTCGAAGTCGAGGAGTTCGGGCTCCTCGCGCCGCTTGTGCTTCCACCAGGAGTCGAAGTGCGCCCCCGACACCACGTGCTCGGGGATCCGCTGGTCGTAGAAGTCGAACAGGGTCTCGTCGTCCACGACGATGTCGCGGCGCCGCGCCCGGTTCTCCAGCTCCTCGACCTCGGTCAGCAGCTTGCGGTTGTCGGCGTAGAACTTGTGGTGGGTGCGCCAGTCGCCCTCGACCAGGGCATTGCGGATGAACAGCTCGCGCGAGACCTCGGGATCGATCCGGCCGTAGTTGATCTTCCGCTGGGCGACGATCGGCACCCCGTACAGGGTGACCTTCTCGTACGCCATCACGGCCGCCTGGTCCTTCTCCCAGTGCGGCTCGCTGTACGTGCGCTTGATCAGGTGCTGCGCCAGGGGCTCCACCCACTCGGGCTCCACCTTGGCGTTGACCCGCGCCCACAGCCGGGAGGTCTCCACCAGCTCCGCCGACATCAGGAACTTCGGCTGCTTCTTGAACAGCGCCGACCCCGGGAAGACCGCGAACTTCGCGGACCGCGCGCCCAGGTACTCGTTCTTGTCGGTGTCCTTCAGACCGATGTGCGACAGCAGGCCGGCCAGCAGCGAGATGTGGATGTTCGTCTCTGCGGCGTCGGCCTCGTTGACGTGGATGCCCATCGTCTTCGCGACCGTGCGCAGCTGGGCGTAGATGTCCTGCCACTCCCGGATCCGCAGGAAGTTCAGGTACTCCTGCTTGCACATCCGGCGGAAGGAGGCCGAGCCGCGCTCCTTCTGCTGCTCGCGGACGTAGCGCCACATGTTCAGGAAGGAGAGGAAGTCGCTGGTCTCGTCCTTGAACCGGGCGTGGTTCTGGTCCGCCTGCGTCTGCTTGTCCGACGGGCGCTCGCGCGGGTCCTGGATCGAGAGGGCCGCCGCGATGACCATGACCTCGCGGACGCAGTTGTTCTTGTCCGCCTCGACGACCATGCGGGCCAGGCGCGGGTCCACCGGCAGCTGGGAGAGCTGCCGGCCCATCGGGGTGAGCCGCTTCTTGGGGTCCTTCTCCGCCGGGTCGAGCGCGCCGAGCTCCTGGAGCAGCTGGACGCCGTCGCGGATGTTGCGGTGGTCCGGCGGGTCGATGAAGGGGAACTTCTCGATCTCGCCGAGACCGGCCGCGGTCATCTGGAGGATGACGGAGGCCAGGTTCGTCCGCAGGATCTCGGCGTCCGTGAACTCCGGCCGGGCGTTGAAGTCGTCCTCGGAGTACAGCCGGATGCAGATGCCGTCGCTGGTACGGCCGCAGCGGCCCTTGCGCTGGTTGGCGCTGGCCTGGCTGATCCGCTCGATGGGCAGCCGCTGCACCTTGGTGCGGTGGCTGTAGCGGGAGATGCGGGCCGTGCCCGGGTCGATCACGTACTTGATGCCGGGGACCGTCAGGGAGGTCTCCGCGACGTTGGTCGCCAGGACGATCCGGCGGCCGGTGTGCTGCTGGAACACCCGGTGCTGCTCGGCGTGCGAGAGGCGGGCGTAGAGCGGCAGCACCTCGGTGAAGCGGAGCTTCTTCTTGATCAGGGCGTCGGCGGTGTCGCGGATCTCCCGCTCACCGGAGAGGAAGACCAGGATGTCGCCCGGGCCCTCGCCCTGGAGCTCGTCGACGGCGTCGCAGATCGCGGTGATCTGGTCACGGTCGCTCTCCTCGGACTCCTCCTCCAGCAGCGGCCGGTAGCGCACCTCCACCGGGTACGTACGGCCGCTGACCTCGACGATCGGGGCGTCGCCGAAGTGGCGGGAGAAGCGCTCCGGGTCGATGGTCGCGGAAGTGATCACGACCTTGAGGTCGGGGCGCTTGGGCAGCAGCTGGGCCAGGTAGCCGAGCAGGAAGTCGATGTTGAGGCTGCGCTCGTGGGCCTCGTCGATGATGATCGTGTCGTAGGCGCGCAGCTCGCGGTCCGTCTGGATCTCGGCGAGCAGGATGCCGTCCGTCATCAGCTTCACGAAGGTCGCGTCCGGGTTCACCTGGTCGGTGAAGCGGACCTTCCAGCCGACCGTCTGCCCGATCTCGGACCCCAGCTCCTCGGCGATGCGCTCCGCCACCGTGCGGGCGGCGATCCGGCGGGGCTGGGTGTGCCCGATCATCCCCCGGACGCCGCGCCCCAGCTCCATGCAGATCTTGGGGATCTGCGTGGTCTTCCCGGAGCCGGTCTCGCCCGCGACGATCACGACCTGGTGGTCGCGTATCGCCTCGGCGATCTCGTCCTTCTTCTGGCTGACGGGAAGGTTCTCGGGATACGTGACCTCCGGCATGCGCGAGGCGCGGCCGGCCAGTCGCGCGGCGGCCTTCTCGGCCTCCGCGGCGATCTCGTCGAGCACGGCCTGCCTGGCCTCGGGCTTGCGGATGCGGCGGGCGCCCTCGAGGCGGCGGCCGAGGCGGTGCGCGTCCCGGAGGGAGATCTCTCCGAGGAGCGTCTGCAGGGCGGCGAAGGAAGTAGACATACCTGCTCGAGGATGTCACCTGTGCCCGGCGGGTGGCGAACGCATTTGTGCCCCTCCCCGTACCATTTCGGGACGAGTCCCCCAGTTCGGCGAGTGAGAGGCAGCCCACCCTTGTCCTGCCGTCGCCGCACCCGCCCGCCGGCCGCCGCACTGTTCGCGCTGGTCATGGGCGTCCTGGCCCTGGTCCTGGCCCTGGCCGGGCCGGTACCGGGTACGGCGGACCGCCACCCCGCGCCACAGGCCGTCGGCGCCCGGGCGGGGGCCGCATCCGCCGCGGCCGCCCCGGCCCCGGCCCCGGCCCCGGCCCCGGCCGGGGCCGGACGGGCGGCCGCCCGCCCGGGTGACGGGCCGCGGGCCGTCCTCGCGGGCGCCGAGCCCGGGCGGGGGCCCGCCTGCGCGCCCGGTTCCGGCGGGGCCGGGACCGAACCCGCCCTGCCGGCCCGGGCCGGGCACGAGCACGGGTCCGTCCTCGTGGCACGGGCCGTGCCCGAGGGGGTGCGGCCGTACCGGGCCGCATGCGTACAGGTGCCCGTGCGCGGGCCCGGCCAGCGGGCGCCGGGGCCGGTGGAGCTGAACGTGATGCGGGTGTAGGGGAGCCGGTCCGCCGGTCCCCCGTACGTCCCGCTCTGGAGCACCCGTATGCCCACCTCCCGCACGTCCTCCCGCAAGCCCCTGCTGTACGCCGCCGGGGTCGCCGTCGCCGCTATCACCCTCGGCGTCGTCTCCTGGCAGGCCACCGCGCCCCAGGACAAGGAACACCGCCCGGCCGCCAGCGCCAGCGCCGGCGCCTCCGCGTCCGACACGCCCGACGCCGACACCGGCGCCTTCGACGAGCTGAAGGCGCTCGCCCGCCGCGAAGCCGGCGACAAGCTCGCCGTGGGCCGCACCGACGCGCCCGTCGTCCTGATCGAGTACTCCGACTTCAAGTGCGGCTACTGCGGAAAGTTCGCCCGGGACACCGAGCCCGAACTGGTGAAGAAGTACGTCGCGGACGGCACCCTGCGCATCGAGTGGCGCAACTTCCCGATCTTCGGCGCCGAGTCCGAGGCCGCCGCCAAGGCGGCCTGGGCCGCCGGGCAGCAGGACCGCTTCACCGCCTTCCACGCCGCCGCCTACGCCGAGGGCGCCAAGGCCAAGGGCTTCGGCGAGGACCGGCTGGTCGAGCTGGCCCGCGAGGCCGGCGTCCCCGACCTGGAGCGCTTCAAGGCCGACCTGGCCGGCGAGCAGGCCGCCGCCGCGCTGCGCCGCGACCGGGAGGAGGGCTACCGCATCGGCGTCCGGTCCACCCCCTCCTTCCTCGTCAACGGGCAGCCCCTCGCGGGCGCCCAGCCCCTCGACGCCTTCACCACGGCCATCGCCCGGGCCAAGGCGCAGGCGAAGGCCGGCCAGTGAGCGGCGGCATCGGGTACGCCGCCGCCCTCCTCGGCGGCCTCCTCGCCCTGCTCAGCCCGTGCAGCGCCCTGCTGCTGCCGGCCTTCTTCGCCTACTCCGTCGACTCCCGCTCCCGGCTCCTGGCCCGCACGGGGATCTTCTACGCGGGCCTCGCCACCACCCTCGTCCCGCTCGGGGCGGCCGGCTCGTTCGCGGGCCGGTTCTTCCACTCCCACCGCGACCAGCTCGTCCTGGCCGGCGGCTGGCTGATCATCGCCCTGGGCCTGGCACAGATCCTCGGCCTCGGCTTCGCCCCGAAGCGGCTCTCCGAGCTCTCGGGGCGGATCCGCCCGACCACCGCCCTGTCGGTGTACGCGCTCGGCGCGGTCTACGGGCTGGCCGGCTTCTGCGCGGGCCCGATCCTGGGCAGCGTGCTGACGGTGGCGGCGGTCAGCGGCAGCCCGGTCTACGGCGGCCTGCTGCTGGCGGTCTACGCCCTGGGCATGGCCGTACCGCTGTTCGTGCTGGCCCTGCTCTGGGAGCGCTTCGACCTGGGCCGGCGGCGCTGGCTGCGCGGCCGCGCCCTGCGCGTGGGGCGCCTGGAACTGCACACGACCTCGCTGCTGTCCGGGCTCTTCTTCATCGCCCTGGGCACCCTGTTCCTGGTCTACGACGGGGCGAGCGCGCTGCCGGGGCTGCTGGACGTGGACGACTCGTACGCGGTCGAGGAGAAGGTGGGCGCCGTCGCGGACGCGGTCCCGGACTGGGCGCTGCTCGGGCTGGTCGGCGCCGGGGCGGTGGCCTTCGGGCTGCTGCGCTGGCGGCGGGCGGCCCGTGCGGAAGAGGCGCAGGCGGAGGAAGAGGAGTGAAACGCGGAAGGCCCCGTCCGGAGACGGGGCCTTCCTTTTGTGGCTGGGGCCGGGGTCGAACCGGCGACCTATCGCTTTTCAGGCGATCGCTCGTACCAACTGAGCTACCCAGCCACGAGACTGTTTCCAGCCTCAGCGATCCTGACGGGACTTGAACCCGCGACCTCCACCTTGACAGGGTGGCGAGCTAACCAACTGCTCCACAGGACCTGGTGTGTGCAAGAGCAAGTCTTGCACATGGTGTTGCGTACCCCCAACGGGATTCGAACCCGTGCTACCGCCTTGAAAGGGCGGCGTCCTGGGCCACTAGACGATGAGGGCTAAAGGCCCGCCGGGCACTTTGCAGCGCGTCGGGGACGTGAGAAGCATATGGGATCGGAGGAGGTATCGCCAAAACGGATTCCGCCCGGCAGGGGGAACGGCCTGCGCGGGGGCGACAATGGCCGGGTGCTGGAGATGACGCGCGAGGAGTTCGAGGAGCTCGTCGCAGAGGCCCTGGACCGGATCCCGCCGGAGCTGACGCGGCTGATGGACAACGTGGCGGTCTTCGTCGAGGACGAGCCGCCGGCCGGCGACCCCGACCTGCTCGGCCTGTACGAGGGGACCCCGCTCACCGAGCGCGGCGAGTGGTACGCCGGGGTGCTCCCCGACCGCATCACGATCTACCGCAACCCCACCCTGCGGATGTGCGAGGACCGGGAGAGCGTGGTCGCCGAGACCGAGGTGACGGTGGTCCACGAGATCGCCCACCACTTCGGCATCGACGACGAACGCCTGCACGCGCTGGGGTACGGGTGACCCGGCCCCTGCCGGGGGCCGAGGCGGTCGATCCGGACGTCGACCTCCACGTCCCGGCCCAGCGCGCCGAGCCGCAGGGCCGCGTCATCGCGGCGGTGGCCGTCGGCGGGGCCCTGGGGGCGTGCGCCCGCTACGCGGTGGGGCTGCTGTGGCCGGCCGCGGCCGACGGGTTCCCGTGGGCGACCTTCTGGACCAACGTGGCCGGCTGCGCGCTGATCGGTGTGCTGATGGTGCTGATCAGCGAGGGCGGCCGGCGCTCCCCGCACCCGCTGCTGCGGCCCTTCGCGGGCGCCGGGGTGCTGGGCGGGTTCACCACCTTCTCGACCTACGCGATGGACTTCTCGCGGCTGCTGGACGCGGGCCGGGCCGGGCTCGCGCTGGCGTACGCCGGGCTGACCCTCGTCGGCGCGCTGGGCGCGGTGTGGGCGGCGGCGTCGCTGGCCCGGCTGGCGCTGCGGCGGCGGGGGGCCGGGTGAACTGGCTGCTGGTGGTGGCGGGCGCGGCCGTCGGGGCCCCGCTGCGGTACCTGGGCGACCGGTTCGTGCAGGCGCGGCACGACTCCGTCTTCCCGTGGGGGACCTTCGTGGTCAACGCGGGCGCCTGCCTGGTGCTGGGGGTGCTCGGCGGGGCGCTCCTGGCCGGCGCGGGGTCCTCGCGGACGTCGCTGCTGCTGGGGACGGGGCTGTGCGGGGCGCTGAGCACGTACTCGACGTTCTCGTACGAGACGCTGCGGCTGGCCGAGCGCGGCTGGAAGTTCCTGGCCGCGGCGAACGTGGCGGCGTCGGTGCTCGTCGGCCTGGGCGCCGTGACCCTGGGCTCGCAGGTGGCGCGGCAGCTGTTCGCCTGACCCGGCGGCGGCCCGTCCGGCTCGCCCGCACAAGGGGCGTGTCTCTTACGGGGTAAAGGGAGTTGGGCTCATTGACCCGCTCACCGCGGACCCCGCCCCGCGTTCCGGAGGTGCCCCCGTGCGCCCGTTGCCCGCTTCCCTGTCCACCACCCTCAGACTGGCCGTCTCCGCCCTCGCGGTCGCGGCGACCGCGGGCTGCATGAGCGTCGGCGAGGACGCCGCGAAACCGGGGCCGGCCGCCTCGGTGGGCGGCAAGGGCGCCGGCGGGGCGGGCGCGGCGGCGGGCGCCGGGCACGGCTCCGGGATCCACGGCAACGGGCACGGGGTGAAGGACGGCACGCCGCAGGACGGGAAGTCCGGTGAGCCGGGGAAGGCCTCCGGGGCGACCGGGGCCTCGCCCACCCCCGGCGCGCCCGCGGGCAAGCCGGGCCAGCCCTCGCCGTCGGCCGGTCCCGGGGGCGGGGCCGGCGGGCAGGGGGGCCAGGCGCCGTCCGGCGGCGGTTCGGGGTCGGGGTCCGGGTCCGGTGCGGGTGGTTCCGGGTCGGGGTCCGGTTCGGGGTCGGGCTCCGGTGGGTCCGGGTCCGGATCGGGGTCGGGTGGTGCGGGCGGGGCCGGTGAGGCCGGTGGGGCCGGCGGGTCGGGGTCGGGCGGTTCCGGGGGGTCCACCCCTCCCGGCGGAGGGGAGTCCACGCCCCCTGTGACGCAACCCACTCCGAGCCAGACGCCGCCGGCCTCACCCGGGCCGAGCGTGGCCTGAGAGCAGGGGCGCGGGGGTGTCGCGGGGGGTGTCGCGGGGGGATCGCACCCCGGCGTCGCGTCCCAGGTCGGAGGGGGTTCCGCAGGAACGACTTGCCAGACCCCCGGGAGGGTGCGTATGGTTATAGATCGTTTGATCCCATTGCCCGGCGCCGAATCCGAAGAGCGCCGTGTGGCGCGTACTCTCCCTAGCCGTGGCTGACCGCATTGAGGCGGTCGATTTGCGATTCACGGAGTTTGGGCGCGTGCCGAGACTCCGGAAGGTTTCGCATTTCGCATGTCCATTTCCAGTTCTGACCGTTCCGTCCTGCCCGAGAACGACTCCACCGAGATCGTCGACGCCGTTGAGGCCCTTGTCGTGACCGAGGCCATGGAGGCCGCGGAGGCGAACGAGATCATCGAGGCGCTCGAGGCCGATGTGACGGCCGACGCCGCCGACTCCGACGAGGACGCCGCCGACGCCGAGCCCACGGTCACCTTCGCGGACCTCGGTCTGCCCGAGGGCGTCGTGCGCAAGCTCGCGCAGAACGGCGTCACCACCCCGTTCCCGATCCAGGCCGCGACCATCCCGGACGCCCTGGCCGGCAAGGACATCCTCGGCCGCGGCCGCACCGGCTCCGGCAAGACCCTCTCCTTCGGTCTGCCGACCCTGGCCCGCCTGGCCGACGGCCACACGGAGAAGAAGAAGCCCCGCGCCGTCATCCTCACCCCGACCCGCGAGCTCGCGATGCAGGTCGCGGACGCCCTCCAGCCCTACGGCG
This sequence comes from Streptomyces sp. 3211.6, assembly GCF_003634815.1. Lineage (NCBI taxonomy): Bacteria > Bacillati > Actinomycetota > Actinomycetes > Kitasatosporales > Streptomycetaceae > Streptomyces > Streptomyces sp. 3211.6. The sequence goes on from NZ_RBXC01000001.1 coordinate 4,254,081, forward strand.
ACGTCCTCGGCCTGAAGATGAAGGTCGTCTGCGGCGGTACCTCCATGGGCAACCAGATCTACGCCCTGGAGCGCGGTGTCGACGTCCTCGTCGCCACCCCCGGCCGTCTGCGCGACATCATCAACCGCGGCGCCTGCTCCCTGGAGAGCGTCGAGGTCGCCGTCCTCGACGAGGCCGACCAGATGTCCGACCTGGGCTTCCTGCCCGAGGTCACCGAGCTGCTCGACCAGGTCCCGGCCGGCGGCCAGCGCATGCTCTTCTCCGCCACGATGGAGAACGAGATCGGCACCCTGGTCAAGCGCTACCTGTCGAACCCGGTCAGCCACGAGGTCGACAGCGCCCAGGGCAACGTCACGACCATGACCCACCACGTCCTCGTCGTGAAGCCGAAGGACAAGGCCCCGGTCACGGCCGCCATCGCCGCCCGCAAGGGCCGCACCATCATCTTCGTCCGCACCCAGCTGGGCGCCGACCGCATCGCCGAGCAGCTCGTCGAGTCCGGCGTGAAGGCCGACGCGCTGCACGGCGGCATGACGCAGGGCGCCCGTACCCGCGTCCTCGCCGACTTCAAGGACGGCTACGTCAACGCGCTCGTCGCCACCGACGTCGCCGCCCGCGGCATCCACGTCGACGGCATCGACCTGGTCCTCAACGTGGACCCGGCCGGCGACCACAAGGACTACCTGCACCGCTCGGGCCGTACCGCCCGCGCCGGCAAGTCGGGCGTCGTGGTCTCCCTGGCCCTGCCGCACCAGCGCCGCCAGATCTTCCGCCTGATGGAGGACGCGGGCGTCGACGCCTCGCGCCACATCGTCGGCGGGGCCGGCGCCTTCGACCCGGAGGTCGCCGAGATCACCGGTGCGCGCTCGCTCACCGAGGTCCAGGCCGACTCGGCGAACAACGCCGCCAAGCAGGCCGAGCGCGAGGTCGCCGACCTCACCAAGCAGCTGGAGCGCGCGACGCGTCGCGCCGCCGAGCTGCGTGAGGAGGCGGACCGCCTCGTCGCCCGCTCCGCCCGCGAGCGCGGTGAGGACCCGGAGGCCGCCGTCGCCGAGGTCGTCGAGGCCGCCGAGGCCGAGCTGGCCGCCGCCGTGGCCGAGCAGGCCGCGCAGGCCGCCGCCCAGGAGCAGCGCTTCGAGCGCCGCGACGACCGGGGCAACTTCGAGCGCCGCGACAACCGCCGCGACGACCGGGGTGACCGTGGTGGCGACCGCGGCGACCGTGGTGGCGACCGTGGCGGCTTCCGTCGCGATGACCGTCCGTCGGGTGGGTTCCGTCGTGACGACCGTCCGTCGGGTGGCTTCCGCCGTGACGACCGTCCCTCGGGTGGCTTCAACCGTGACGACCGTGGTGGCGACCGTGGCGGCTTCCGTCGCGATGACCGTCCGTCGGGTGGGTTCCGTCGTGACGACCGTCCGTCGGGTGGCTTCCGTCGCGATGACCGTCCCTCGGGTGGCTTCAACCGTGACGACCGTGGTGGCGACCGTGGCGGCTTCCGCCGCGATGACCGTCCGTCGGGTGGGTTCCGTCGCGATGACCGTCCGTCGGGTGGCTTCCGTCGCGATGACCGTCCCTCGGGTGGCTTCAACCGCGATGACCGTGGTGGCGACCGTGGCGGCTTCCGCCGTGACGACCGTCCCTCGGGTGGCTTCAACCGTGACGACCGTGGTGGCGACCGTGGCGGCTTCCGCCGTGACGACCGCCCCTCGGGCGGGTTCCGCCGCGACGACCGTCCGTCCGGCAACGGCTCCTTCGGCGCCCGCCGCGACGACAAGCCCCGCTGGAAGCGCAACGGCTGACGCCTGAGCAACCCCTGACGAGGAATCGGCCCCCACAGCACCCCGGTGCGGTGGGGGCCGAGCCCTTTTCCGGCCGCTTCCGCCCCACCCGCACCCCGTGGCGGGAAACCGCCGGGGCCACACCCGGCGATACCCGATCGGCCAGCAGCCTCTCTGCGGCTATGCTCTGGGGTGAGCACATGGAGGGCCATTAGCTCAATTGGCAGAGCAGCGGACTTTTAATCCGTTGGTTGTCGGTTCGAGTCCGACATGGCCTACAGCTCGCAGGCGGGGGGCACCCCCTCTGACCTGGCGCTGAGCGCCCCTTCTGGTTTCGGCCAGAGGGGGCGCTCAGTCGTTTCCCGGCCCGTGCGTGAGCGATGCGTGAGCGGACGGCACGTCATTCCCGCCACCGCCGCCGTGGGTGAGCGTGGCCGAGACGTGGCGTAGATCACGAAGGGGGACCCAGCCGGGGGCCGGCGTCCACACCATGACCGGGATGGCTTCTCACCAGTGATGCGCCACCGCTCCCTGCGGGCGTCAGGCGACGACCTTGCCTGCCGCTGGATCGCCGTACGCCACGCCGCCGACCACATCCACATCCTCGCCACCACCGTTCGCGAGGACGGCCGCCGCCCCAAGCGCCACGACGGCGCCATTCGCGTCGGCGACGCATGCCGACACATCGAGAAGGCTGCGGACTGCGCCGCCTGAAGAAGGGCGACCGCACAGGGACCCGCGCCCCACCCCGGCCGAGACGCACAAGGCCGAACGCCTCGGCCGGGAGCAGAGCCCGGCGGGAAGGGCACAGCCCGCCAACCGGCCCGCGTCCTGATCACCGGCCTCCAGCACACCAGTCGACGCAGCCCCTGCCCTGTCTTATGCCCACGGTGGGCCGCCGTGTTCGGTCAGGAGCGAATCCCTGGCCTTGTGGGCAGTAGCCGTGTTTAGCTCTTCTCACCGGAAAGGCCGGGGCCAATAAACCCCTCTGATCCGGAAATTATTGGATAGAGAGGTGATTTCACATGCTGAAGTACTCCAAGCCGGCCGCCAAGACGGTCTCGCAGGGCACCATCCTGCGCATCAACACCTGATTCTGTTCAGGTTAGTTGAAGGTGTGCATGCCCCTTGAGGGGCATGCACACCTTACCGGTGTTATCTGACGTCGGGTGTACGTGAATGTGAAGGAATGGATATGTGCGGTCTCGCGGGCATCGCCCGGCTTGATGGGCAGAATCTTGGGCCGGGAACCGATTCCCTGCTGAACGAACTGGCCGACATGATGCACCACCGGGGTCCGGACGACCGCGAGTTGCTGCGCCGTGGGCCCGTTGGTCTGGCTTTCACCCGGCTATCGCTCGTGAATCCCGCGGACGGCAGCCAGCCGTTGGTGAGCGACGACGGAAACCTTGTGCTGATCGCCAATGGCGAGGTCTACAACCACAAGGAACTCGCCGCCTCACTTCCTTCCGACGTCAAGCTCAAGACCGGCTCGGACTGCGAGGTCCTGCTCTACCTCTACCGCCGCCACGGCCTGGATTTCCTCCGTGATGTACGCGGCATGTTCGCCGTCATTTTGTGGGACCGGGCCAAGGGCCAGCTGATCCTCGCCCGCGACCGGTTCGGCATCAAGCCCCTTTACTACCACCGCAACCAGGAGCGGATCGTTCTTTCCTCGGAGATCAAGGGGCTGTTCGCCGACCCGGCAACCCCCCGTCGATTCCTCTGGGAAGAAGCGCTCACCAACCCGACGATGGCCGCCGCACCGCGGTTCACCGCGCCCCGGATGTCCACGTGGTTCGAGGGCGTGGAGAGCGTGCCGGCGGCGACGATCCTCCGCGTCGATCTCCAGGACGGCCGCACGACAGAGCACCGGTACTGGGAACTGCCCGCGGAGCGCGACGACGCGGCCGACGCGGAGTCGCTCGTGGAGCGCTACGGCGAACTGCTCCGGGAGTCCGTCCGGGAATGCGCCACCGCGGACACCGAGCTCGGCCTCTTCCTCTCCGGCGGGATCGACTCGGCGAGCGTCCTCGCGATGGCCCTCTCCGAGGTCGAAGAGGTACACACCTTCACCGCCCTGTCCGGGGGTACGCGCCTCAACGGAGACGCCGAGCACGCCCACTGGCTGGCCCGCGAACTGGGCGTCCACAACCACCAGGTCGTCTTCGCCGCCGACCACGTGCCCACTCCCGAGGAATGGACACGCCTGCTCTGGCTGACCGAGACCCCCATGACCGGTCCGGAAATCTATTACAAGCACGAGCTGCACCGGTTCGCCCGGACCGAGCGCCCGGAGCTGCGGGGCATGCTCCTGGGCTCCGCCAGCGACGAGTTCAACGGCGGATACTCGGACGACGTCGGCGGGAACTGGGACAAGTTCCTGGCCAACTTGAAGGGCATGGACCGGGAAACCCGGCTCGATCAGCAGCCGGAGCTGCGGCCCTGGTCGTCCGGCGGCATGTCGCTGCTCTCGGACGCAATGCTGGGCGACCTCCAAGGGCGGGGGACGACAGACGTCTACCGCGCCTACATCGAGTCCGAGTACCGCAAGGTCCAGCAGTACAACGTATGGCACGAGGACCGGACCGCCGCCGGCAGCGGTATCGAGGCACGCGTTCCGTTCCTCGACCACCGCCTCGTCGAGCTGAGCGCCGGCATCCCGGAGCGCCTGCGTCCGCAGCTCCTGTGGGACAAGCGCATCCTGCGCGACTCGGTGAAGTTCCTCCTCCCTCAGAGGATCGCCGAACGGACCAAGGGCCCGTTCTTCTACGGCCCCGGAACCCACTACGCCTACCGCATGCTCGTGAACCTGATGCGGAGCAACAACCAGGAACTCGTCGAGCGGGCCCTCTCGGCTCCCGGAGCGGACGCCTATCTCGACGCGGACGCCGTCAGACGGCAGCTGGCCCACTTCGGCAGTGGTGACACCGACTCCGCGTCCGTCGAGCTCCTCATGCGCGTGGTCAACATGGGACTGCTCTCGGAGCTGGTAGAACAGCCCCCGATCCTTGAGAAGATGTCCGCCGGCGCTCCGCGGACCGCTCTGCCGAGCGGACAGGACCCGATCGCCGCGACGGAGGAGCTGTTCGCTCCCGCTCGTGAGTACGACCTCGACCAGATCACCGCACTGGCCGAGGAAGCTCTCCTGCTGTCGGACGAACAGGGGAACTGGTACCTGACGGGCCAGGGGCAGATCGAGTTCGTCCTGGAGGACGGGACTGCGATCCTCGCCGTCCTGCGCCTCATGGACGGCCGGTCCACCCTGGCCACGGCCCTCAGCCAAGCCGGTGTGGCCTTCGACGATGTCCGCGCGGAGCTGGACGCCCTCTTCGAGCAGCGCCTCCTCTCCACCACCGGCTGAAGGCGGCCCCGTGTACCTGCGCGCATTCAAGGAGCAGCTGCTGAGCGGGCCCGTCGAGGCCAGGCCACACGACGGGGAGTACATCAGCCGCTTCGAACGCTGGGATGCCTTGGCGAGTGTGCGCAGGAGGCCCCGGCGGGACTTCGAAGGCAAAGACCCCGGGCACTTCTTCTTCCCGCCGGAGCTCTACCCCGTGGTACTGCACCCGATGGTCGCCTCCCGAGGGGAAGGCGTGGTCAGGGGACTGCTGCTGCAACGTCTCTACGACTACCTGGACTTCACGACCGAGCTGGAGAACCTGGCCGTCATACCCGTAGCGACCAAGATCAGTCGTGGCCGCTCGGGGCTGAATTTGCCCGAGCACATGAGGGCAGATGCTCACAAGATAGTCACCGACGAGGCCTGGCACGCCCAGTTCTCCGATGACTTCGCCCGTCAGATCGCCACCTCGACGGGCTCTGCGCGCCTCGGCGCGGAGAATTCCGCCGGACCCTCGTTCGTCACGCGACTCGACGAACTGCGGGACCAGCTGCCCCATGCCCTCAGGGGCGTGGAGAGCCTGCTCTTCGGGATCGTCAGCGAGACACTGATCTCGGGCATCCTCTCGGACATTCCGAGGGACGACCGGCTGCCCTCCGCCGTGCGGGAACTCGTTCGCGATCACGCCGAGGACGAAGGACGCCACCACGTCTACTTCCGCTCGGTACTCAGGCACCTCTGGCCCGCGCTGACGCCTTCGGAACGACGCGACGTGGGCCCCCTCGTACCCGGAGCGATCCACGCGTTCCTCGAACCGGACTACGACCGGGCCGCTTACCACCTCGGCGGCATCGGCCTGAGCCGCGACGAGATCGATCAGGTCATCTCCGAATCCTGGCCGGCTCACCAAGTCCGGCACGACATCTCCGCAGCGGCGTCCCAGCTCACGCGCTACTTCGCCGAGGTGGGCGCGCTGGACGACGTCCGGACGCGGGACTCATTCGCACAGGCAGGGCTGGTCGGCACCGTCCGCGAGTCCGAGCAGACCGGCTGCACGCCGAGGGAGGTCACGGCGTGACCACAGAGACGACCGCCGCACCCAAGGCCGGCGTGGCTCAGGTGTTCTGGAAGTACTGGCTGGCCACGACGGTCAGCGAGGTCGGCTCGGCCATGACCGCGGTGGCCCTGCCGCTCGTAGCGGTGACGGCCCTCGACGCCACCGTTCTGCAGACGACGCTGCTCGCGGCCACGAGCCAGGTGGCATGGCTGATCCTCTCGCTGCCTGCCGGAGTCATCGTCCAGCGTGCCCCGCTACGGCGCCTGCAGGTGACCCTGGACCTGGTGAGACTGGTGGCGATCGGCTCCGTACCGGTGGCCTGGTGGATGGGGCAGCTCACCTATCCCCACGTCCTGCTGGCAGCCTTCGTCAGCGGCCTGGCAACCGTACTCTTCGCCATCGGAAACACCACGTTCCTGCCGGCCATCATCGAGAAGGACGAGCTGAGCTCCCGCAACAGCCTGATGTCGGGAACCCTCGCGGTCACCCAGACCGGCGGACCTTCCCTGAGCGGCCTGCTCATTCAGCTCACCGGGCCCGTCGGTGTCCTGGCCATCGACGCGGTCAGCTATCTGGTTTCCGCCGTCACCCTGCGGACCCTGCCCGAGCGCAAGCCCGCCGCGCAGCCGCAGGCCAGCCCCCTCCAGCTGATCCGTGAGGGCTGGAACTTCGTGGTCCGCCATCCCGTCATGCGGCCGACCATGGTCTATGCCACATTGATGAACTTCGTGAACGCGGCCCTGGTCGCCCTGACACCGCTGTACCTGGTACGCGAAGTGAAGGCATCGGCCATGGTCGTCGGGCTGGTCATCGCCATGGACGGCGTGGGCGCGCTCCTGGGCTCGACCGTCGCGACGAAGGTGTCCCAGCGCGTGGGAACCGCACGGGCCATGATCGTGGCCAGCGCGTTCGGCGGAACACTGGCGCTGGCCATTCCGCTGACGACCTCGATGACGAATGTCTTCTTCTACGGGCTCGGCATGGCCGGCTTCTCCTTCGGCGCCGTCATCGGCAGCATCATGGCCAGGACCCACAGGCAGACGGACTCGCCCCCGGAGCTCCTGTCCCGGGTGATGGCCACGGTCCGCTTCGTCTCGTGGGGTGCGCTGCCGCTGGGCGCCGCGCTGAGCGGCTTGCTCGCGTCGGCCACGGGAGTGAGGACGGCGCTGTGGGTCACCTGCGCGAGTACCCTCGTCGCGCCCTTGTTCCTCCTGCTGTCCTCGGTGGGTCGTCGCCGTAACCTGAGCGATCACCCCCAGGGCTGACGGGCGTCCGGTAGCAGGAATTGGTAGGTAAACCGGTGAAAGGCCATGGAATGCAGACAGCGACAACAGACGGCTGGCTGGCAGCTGTCGAAGCGAGGAACCTGCTGCCCGAAGGGACCCTGGCGGCGTATGTCGTCGGCTCCACCGCCCGCGGCTGGGACAACGCACGAAGCGACTTCGACATCTATGTCGTCCTCGATGCCGATGAATTGCCGACCACGCCGAATTCGATCCCTCTGCCGCTTGACCCACCCTTTATCCGAAGTGAGGTCTTCTTCGAAGCGGGGAAGCGCTGGGAGGTGACCTACTGGCTCGACAGCCAGATCGACCAGATACTCTCCAAGGTCTCCTGGGAAGCCTACGAAGCAGGCACCATCGCCGAGAACACTCTGGTCAAGAAGGAAGAGCAGTCACTGGCCCGGCTGGTCAACTGCCTGCCGCTCCGCGGCCAGGAATGGCTCGATCAGGCCAGGAAGAAGCTCGCGGAGACGGCCTTTCGGTCGTTCACCGTCGTCCGCTCCCTGGTACTGGCCGATGACGCCGTCGAAGACGCTCTGGGACAGATGGACGCGGGCGACCTGTACAGCGCCACGATGTCGGCCCGCATCGCATTCGGTTATTCGATCGACGCGCTCCTCGACGGAGAAGGAGAATACGGAAGCCACCAGCCCAAGTGGCGCCCCAATCGTTTCAAAGCGGCAGCACCGTCGGCGATTTCGTTCGAGGACTACTGGAAGATCGAGACCATGCAAGATTTCGACCCTGCCGACCCCCGACCGTGGATCACAAGAGTCCTCACCATTTGCCAGGACATTGCCATGCGCGTGGAGACCTCATGAGCGAGCAGACCACGCGCGACCTCGACGCCGTACCCCGCAGGGTGCTCGGCACGCGCATCCGCCTGGTCCGAGGCGACTACTGGATCGGCGGGGAGGGCGACGCCCTCCAGCTCACAGGGCCCGCCAACATCATCTTCGCCGCCCTGGACGGCCGGCGCAGCGTCGCGAGCGTGATCCGGCTCGTCGTCACCGAATACGACGTCGACCCGGAGGAGGCCGCCGCGGACGTCTGGGAGTTCCTCGACGACCTGACGGACAGAGGCATAGTCGCGTGGTAGCAACATTTCCCAGCCGGGCCCCGATGCCTTGATCCGGCTGCAGATCGATGACGCGACTCTGTACAGGACCCGCCTGACGATCAGTCCCCTGTGGGAGACGATCGGCAGCTTGGCCATCCTTGCCCGCTATCGCGGAGACGTCCCGAACCCGTACACGAACTGGGCCCGGTCGGTCCGGCCCGGGATGCCGGCCGAGCTCAGCCGGGACCTGGTGGACGCGATGAGACACCGCGACTCCCTGCTCCTCGATCCGGGCTTCGTCCCGGTGCCGAGTCCGTCCCGCAGCAGCATCACGGACGAGTTGGAACACCTCCGGGCCACGCAGCCCCGTAACGACCGAACAGACCGTGTCATCGGCCTGCTCGAGCGGTACTGGGACTGGGCGATCGCTCCTCACTGGGGTTCGATCAGGTCTTCCCTGGAGGAGGAAACCCTCTTCCGGGGACGCACCCTCGTGGTCCAGGGTCCCGAGGCGATGCTCCACGAGCTGGACGGCCGGGTGATGTGGTCGCACCCCACACTGACCGCGCCCTACCATCACGACCTCGATCTCACCGTGACGCAGTCCCAGTTGCTGCTCGTGCCGACGGTCTTCGCCGGCGGCCTCCGTCTCTTCGGCAGACAGGAGGATGCGATGGCGATGGCCTACCAGGCACGCGCCACCGGCTACTTCCACGTGCTTTCCGAGTCGGTCCTGAACCAGGAGTCCGACGACCGGCTGGCGCTTCTCCTGGGCAAAGGCCGGGCCCAGGTGGTCCGTGCCCTGGAATCACCCCAGACCACGACCTCACTGGCCGGCACCCTGGGTCTGGCGAAGAGCACCGTGTCCCAGCACCTCACAGTGCTGATCGACTCCGGGATCGCATGGAAGCAGCGGGTGGGCGGCCGGGTCTTCTACGAACTCGACAACGACGGGCGGGCGTTGCTCGGACGGCTGGGGCAACCGAGTCGGGTGGCCCGGTCGTCCATCCCCGGGTGAGCAAGGACGACACGGCGGTGCGCAAGGACCGCTCCGGGGGTGCGCAAGGACCGGCCCCGGGGGATCAGGAGTTCACCCCAGCGGACGGCGGCGGACCCGAAACGGAATCATCCACCCGATCGGCAAACGACCGTATTCCCTTGTAACCACCGGCTTTGGCCTCATCGGGCCACCGAAGACTGGAATCGCATTCGGCAATCGGACAACCTGTCATTCACCGCATCTCATTCCCCGAGACATCACAGGTTTACGGTTTACAACCCGCCCACTGCGCCTTTAGGTTCACTTGAGAGTCGGCGGGGGGGCCGAGTTCAGAACCATGGATTCACCGGACAGAACTTGTGTCCCTGGTGCGCGCCTTCCCTCCTTCGATAACGGAACGGAACAGCTCACAAGGGTGGTCGAAGTGCGCGCACAGCAAAACCCTGCGGAATCGGGATCCAGGACCGGACGCCTCGTGGCCGTAATAGGTCTGGACGGAGCCGGCAAGTCGTCCCAGGTACGCATGCTCGGCGAATGGCTCCGCTCCCAGGGCGTCCCGGGCCAGGCCCATCAGAGCGTCACCATGGCACCTGTCCGCAAGGCCCTCAACGCCATGGCCGAACAGGAAGGTCTGGCAGACCACTTGGAGCTCATCGGCGGGGAGACCATGCGTCTCGTCTCCGCCTGCTCCCAGCTGGCCCGGGTCGCCGCGTTCGAGCCGATCCTCAAGACGTCCCCCGACATCGTGATCCTCGACCGCTTCGTCTACTGCCAGTACGCCCTGGCCAAGGCGGAAGGGGTTGGTAGCGTAGATTTCCTGCGCAGGCTCCTCGGAAACGCGCCCAAGCCGGATCTCACAATATTCCTGGACGTATCCCCGGCCGAAGCGGTACGCCGGATCAACATACGCGGAATCGACGAAGAGAGCGCGGAGTTCCTCGAATCCTTCCGGTCCGCGTACATCGATCTCCCCGAGTTCACCGAATTCGTCTCGGTTCCGGGTGACGGCGACTTCGAGACGGTGCAGCTCGCGATGAGACAGGCGATCATCGACGCGTTCCCCGAGAACTTCGCGAACGTCGCGGCCGCCTGAGCCTCTGCTCTCGTCGCCGACCCGTCGGCCGGCGGCTGTATTTCCCGCTGACATACGGAATCGGAATCTGACGGACCAGGCTTCGGGCGGCGCCTGAACAGGCGCCCCGAGCCGCTGTGAGCCGTCCTGATACCTGTCACCCGACACCTCACCAAGGCCCGGCACTCCGAGCCGCTTCGAGCCACGCCACGTCGATTACCTCGGCGATGCCGGTGGCCCTCGTCCTCACGCCCGGCCACTAGGGCCATCGCCCGGCGCCAGCCACCCATGGGCCGCCTGATGCGTCGTCGCCAGCCGCCGTGATCGCAACACACCTGGCGCTGAGCGAACCGCGAGGCAGCCGAACCTGCGGGTTCGACTTCAGCAATGCACCCACCAACGAGGGGATCACGTCATCAAAGGCTCCATCGTTCTGGTCAACGACACTGACGAACTCGAAATCGTGCGGTCCATCCCTCAGGAGCGGCAGCACCGACTGACGCAACTGATCGCCGCACTCCGCCTGTTCTCCCGATGGGGGTACGACGAAGGCGAGGGCTTCGCCGGACACTTCGCGTGCCGGGACCCCGAAGTGACGAACGCCTTCTGGGTCAACCCCGTCGGGGTGCACCTGTCGATGATCGACGTCGACGATCTCGTACTGCTCGACTACGAGGGCAACGTGCTGGCCGGCCACCACCCCGTCAACATCGGCGCTCTGGTGCTCCACTCCCGCGTGCACGCCGCCCGGCCGGATGTCGTCGCGTCAGCACATTTCCATTCCCCGTACGGACGCATCTGGGCCAGTACCGGCCGGGTACTCCCGATCATCAGCCAGGACACCTGCGCCTTCTACCAGGACCAGGCGGTGGACCACGAATTCGGCGGTCTTCCCCACAGCTTCGAAGACGCCCAGGCAACCGCCGAGTCGCTCGGCGATATGAACACGCTGATCATGAAGTACCACGGCCTGCTCACCGTCGGAGCCTCGGTGGAGGCAGCCGCCTGGCGCTACATCACCCTGGAGAGGGCTTGCAAGGCGCAGGTGCTGTCCGCGGGACTCGGGCCGCTGGAGCCGATTCCGCACGATGTCGCCCTCAAAACGCAGCGCTACGTGGCCTCCGAGGAAAGCGCGCGCGTGCAGTTCCAGCCCCTCTACGACTACATCGAACACGTCGACGGGGCGTGGACCACTGACGCGTCCCGCATGCCCGTGGTGCCCACCGCCACTCCGGTCTGATCCCCTCCGCCCTCAGACGGCCTGCCGCAAGGCGAACCGGAGGCCTGGTTACGGCAATTCGTGCGGATCAGCCCACCATTTCAGGAGGACCGTTGAAGACTCAGCTCACCCGGCCGGAACTGGACAGCTTGCCGTCCTACCTGCCCAGCCCCATCCCGCTGGACAGCAGTGGGGCTCCGCAGGTGAACAACGCCGCGAGACTCGCGCTCAACGAGCTCCCTTTCGGGCCGCTGCCCGGCGTTCTCGACGCGATCATCGCCGCCGCCGGTGACACCAACCGATATCCCGACATGGCAGCTCTGGCCCTGCGCAAGGCATTGGCCGACCGACACGGACTGACACCGGATCGAATAGTGACCGGCTTCGGGTCGGTCTACCTCCTTGAACTGCTGCTGAAGGCCGTATGCGCACCGGGCCAGGAGTTCGTGTTCTCCCAGCGGTCCTACGAGGCATATCCAGTCGTCGCAGTGGGCGGCAGCCTGCGGCCTGTAGCAGTACCCTGCACCGATGATTTCCGTCAGGATCTCGACGCGATGGCGGCGGCGATAACCGCCGACACCCGAGTGGCCCTCATCTGCAATCCAAACAACCCGACCGGCACTGCCGTCACCCGTGCGGAGCTCACCAAGTTCATCGACTCCGTCCCGGAATCGGTCCTGGTCGTTATGGACGAGGCCTACGGTGAGTTCGTCACGGATCCCGAGGTGCCGGACGGCTTGGTCGAGTACAGCGACCGCCGCAATGTCGTGGTGCTGCGCACCATGTCAAAGGCCTGGGGCCTTGCGGGCCTGCGCCTGGGTTGGCTGGCTGCCGCACCGGAAGTCGCCGAAGCCATGCGCAAGCTCCTCGCCCCCTTTGCCACGAGCACCATCGCCGAAGCCGCCGCACTCGCCGCTTTCGGGCAGGAGGACGAGGTGCGCCGCCGGGTCGACTGCATCACTGCGGAACGTGCCCGCATGTTCCCGGCACTGAAGGAATTCGCACCCCGGACCCCGGAGTCGCACGCCAATTTCTTCTGGCTCCCCATGGAAGATCCCGCAGCCTTCGCGGCACACTGCGCAGCCGCCGGGGTGCTCATCCGCGACTTTCCCGAAGCCGCCCGCGTGACCGTCGGCAACCCCGCAGAAAATGACCGGCTGCTCGCGATAATAGCCACGGCGGACAGACTGCTGGAAGCCGGGTAAGGATCGACCAGTGTTTATTCCTCTTGACGCCGACGGCTATCTGATAAATCTTGCCGACGCCGAGAAAGTGGACCGGCCGTGGCTCCCGCTGATCGAGAGTCTGGTGGATGAGTACCGGGCACGCTATCCAGATCTCGCCAGCATCTACGTGCGGGGATCGGTCGCCACCGGTACGGCCGTATTCGGATATTCGGATCTCGATCTGATAGCCGTGACGTACGAGGAGAGTGCGTTCGACAGGGTCTGGATGGCCGAGGCTGTCGAACGAACGCTCAGCCGGCACTCGGTTTCGGTGGACATCGATCTCGCGACGACGTCCGCGAAAGCGGTTCTGACGGACCGGAAGAGCGGATTCTACATCAAGACGCAATCGGCTCTGATGTACGGCGAAGACTTTGCGCCACGGATCTCCCCTTATCGGATTGACCCCGACGCGTTCAGTCATCTGTTCAATCTCGAACTCGATCTCTCGGCGGTCCGCTACGCGATGGACGGGGCCTCCGAGGCATTGGCGCAAACCCTGGTCCTGCGACTTGTGAAGCGAGTTCTGCGGGCCGGTCTGGAATTGTTTGCCGAACGGCAGCAGGTATATACGCGCGACCCTCGGACATGCTGCGAGCTCTTCGGGCAACAGTATCCTGAAAAGGCTGCTGCCATGTGGAGCGCTCTGGATCTGATGGCCGGTTCCACCGATCCCGGCGAGTGTCTTGAACTCATCGAATCATTGATTCAGTGGCTGGTGGCCGAGCGGGCGCGTATTTACCCACTGGAAGTGCCGAAGATTGCCTTTATTGACGACCTTGGAGTCTGAGGCGTCGCCGGACCTCGGCGGACCGAGCGGGGCGGCCCGGCATGGTCTTTCCGAAACTTTTCATCTGTTGGCTGTCGGGTCGTCCGCGGGGGCGCGCCACGCCGGAGGGACACCCCTTCGGTCCATTGGTGATGGGCCATCGCGCTGACGCTGCTGCGCGCCTCCCGCTGACCGCGGATATGTCGGTCAGATCATGTGAAAGGAGGCCCAATCAGGCGCTTCCGGGCCCATCTCTTCGGTTCCCCAAGGAGCAACACGCATGAGTCCTGAGAAGAGGACCGCATCCCGTCTCGGCCCCCTCCCCCGGCAGGGGAGGTATCTCGCAGGCAGCGCGGTGGCGTCGCTGGCCGTCGTGGTGCTGGGCCTCGCCACCCCGGCGCTGGCGTACGGCACGAGCCCGCTGCCGTCGGCGTCGGCAGCGGTGGCCGGCGGTGACCGGTGCAAGGAGCACGACCGCGACCACGACGATGACGACGGGGACCGCGCCTCCGCCGCGCGTGGGGTCGCGGGCGGCGGCTACGACGACGACTGCAAGCGCGGGCCGCGGGGTCCGAAGGGTCCGAAGGGTCCGAAGGGCGACACCGGTCCGACGGGTCCGACCGGGCCTACGGGGTCCACGGGCGCGACCGGGCCCACGGGTCCCACGGGTCCCACGGGTCCGACCGGTGCCACGGGTGCGACCGGCGCCGGGTGTGGCATCGGCGTCGACTCGATCCTGTCCAACAACACGGAAGAGTTCGCCGTCGTCCTGTTCAACGGTGTCGCGTACGCCGGGCACCGGGACGACCCGCAGACGGGTCCCTACAAGTTCGAGGCCCTCAACAACCCCGCGCAGAACCCCGGGTACCCCGACCCCTCCATCGTCTGCTCCGCCAGCATTTCGTCCCTGGGCCAGGTGACGAACTTCAAGGTGCTGACCTCGACCGGCTTCCTGTACGAGCTCCAGTGCACGTCCAACGGGACGACCCTGAACTGTGGGTCCACCGCCCCCCTGGATCAGCGGCCCTGGAACGTGGTCCCGCCCCAGTTCGTGGCCAGCGGCCCCTTCCTCGCCGGCGGGGCGCCCCCGAGCTCCGGCTTCGGGGGGAGGGAAAAGGGGCTCTCGAAGAGCGAAAAGCGCTCCTGACCCGCTCGCGAGCCCGCTGACCGTGCCCGCACCCGGGATCGTCCGGGTGCGGGCACGAGTTCCTTTTGGGGCTCTGACCTGCGGTGATGTCGTTCAGGAGGGGTCGCGGCGGGTTAATTGGCGGGAGGCGTCCCCCGGATGCCGTAGAGTTGGGTTTACCGACGCGGGGTGGAGCAGCTCGGTAGCTCGCTGGGCTCATAACCCAGAGGTCGCAGGTTCAAATCCTGTCCCCGCTACTAGAAACGAAGGCCCGGATCCCATGGATCCGGGCCTTCGTCGTGTCCGCCGTCACCCGACCGGTCCGGTCCGGTCGCCGGACGGGGCCCGGGCGGCCAGCCTGGAGGGGCGGGGCTTCCGGGCGGCAGGAGAGCGGCGTGGGGCTGGGCCGGCAGGGCAACGGTGGGAGCGCGGACGGTGCCGCCCGGCGGGTGGTGCGGATCCTGCCCTTCGTGCTGATCCTCCTCGGGCTGGTCTTCGACGTCGTGACCCCGCCCAGCTTCACGGGTTCCCCCTTCTTCTCCGCCGCCCCGCTGATCGCGGCCCCGCTGTTCAGCCTCGGGGCGACCGCGCTGACCGGGATCGTCTCCTCGGCGGCGGTCGTGGCCCTGCACTTCTACAACGGCACCAGCTGGAAGGCGGAGGCGCTGACCGAGCTGGTGACCGTGCTGACCGTCTCGGGGCTGGCCCTGCTGATCAACCGGGTGGTGCGGCGCAGCGGCGAACGGCTCGCCTCCGCGCGCGGGATCGCCGAGGCCGCCCAGCGGGCCGTGCTGCCGACCCCGGCCGAACGGATCGGCGGGCTGCACGTCGCCGCCCGGTACGAGGCCGCACAGGCCGACGCCTTCATCGGCGGGGACCTCTACGCCGTGCAGGACACCCCGTACGGGGTGCGGCTCGCGGTGGGCGACGTACGGGGCAAGGGGCTCGGCGCGGTGGAGGCCGTCGCGGTGGTGCTGGGGGCCTTCCGGGAGGCGGCGGAGACGGAACCGACCCTGGAGGGGCTGGCGCAGCGGCTGGAGCGGGCGCTGGCGCGCGAGGGCACCCGGCGCGACGGCCTGGACGCGGTGGAGGGTTTCACCACCTGCGTGCTCGGGGAGGTCCCGGCCGGCGCCGGACTGCTGCGGCTGGTCAACCGCGGGCACCCCGAGCCGCTGCTGCTCTACGCGGACGGGGGCCTGTCCGTGCTGGCCCCGGCCGAGCCCGCGCTGCCGCTGGGCCTGGGCGAGCTGGCCGAGGGCCGGCCCGACACGGCCGGGGAGTGGCCGTTCCCGGCCGGCAGCACCCTGCTCCTGTTCACGGACGGGCTGACCGAGGCGCGGGACCGGACGGGGGCCTTCTACGATCCGGCGGTCCGGCTGCGGGGGCGGGTCTTCCCCGGGCCGGCGGAGGTGCTGAGCGCGCTCAGCAGCGACGTGCGCCGGCACACGGGCGGCGGGACGACCGACGACATGGCCCTGCTGGCGGTGGGGCGGGCGGGCGAGGGGCAGCCGGAGCGGAGGCGGACGGTCCCGGTGGTGCGCCGTGAGGACGGGGAAGGTGACGGTGCGTAGCTCATGAGGGGCCGAGCGCAAGGTAGTTGACGGCCAGTCGTTTGGCTGCTGTGGCTGGAGTGGCGAGGGAGGGGATTCCCTTTCGTGTTGGTCGTGGGCGTATGCGGCTTATGCGGCGGCCAAAGTTGTTCAGGGGGTGGCCGATTGGCGTTAACGATCATTCGCGTCAGCTTGGAATCACTCCCCCGCGTCTATTACCGTTTGATAACGCAGCGCGGTCGTCCAGCCGTCGGCACGACGGCACCCGTGCGCGTTCTCGTCCCTGAGGAGCGTGCCCCCGTGGCCTCCAACTCGCCTGCCCCCGAAGGCACCGAACTCCAGGAGACGCCCGGCGCGGGCGCCTGGGGCGAGTGGAATCCCACGGAGGACTCCGCCCGTCCGCTCCGCGGCAAGCACCGGGTCCTCAAGCCGCGCGGCGGACTCGCCCGTAGCTCGACCGTGCTCGGCGTCGGCGTGATCGCGGCGGTCGGCGCGGGAGGCATCGCCACCGCGCAGGACCGCCCCCAGGTCGCCATATCCGTGCCCTCCCTCCCGGACCTGCTCGGCGGCGGGGACCACGGCGGTGCGGCCGCCGCCCAGGCCGACTCCGTGACCGTTCCCCGGCAGGCCGACGGGCAGCAGGCCGCCCCGGCCCAGGCGCACGGCGACGCGGGCGAGGCGCTGCGCCACCGCATCCTGCAGCAGGCCGAGTCCCAGCAGGACGCCGCCGAGGCCCAGGCCCGGGCGGACGCCGAGCGGGCCGCGCGCGAGAGCGCCGCGCAGGAGGCCCGCAACCAGAAGGAAGCGGTCGACCGGGAGGCCGAGGCGGTCCGCGCGGCCGCCGAGAAGGCCGCCGCGGAGAAGGCGGCCGCGGACCAGGCCGCCACCGGGCAGGCCGAGACCAAGGCGGCGGCGGACACGGGCTCCGGCGGCGGCCCGGCGGTGAAGGCCTCGGGCGGCTGGTCCCTGCCGACCTCCTCCTACACCCTCACCTCGCACTACGGCGACTCCGGCTCCATGTGGTCCTCCGGCCACCACACCGGCCTCGACTTCGCCGCGCCGACCGGGACCCCGGTCAAGGCCGTCGGCGGTGGCACGGTCGTCTCGGCCGGCTGGTCGGGCGCCTACGGCTACCGGATCGTGCTCCGGCTCCAGGACGGCACCGAGGTCTGGTACTGCCACCTGTCCTCGATGGCGGTGACCTCCGGCGCGGTCGGCGCGGGCGACACCATCGGCCGGGTCGGGGCGACCGGCAACGTCACCGGCGCCCACCTGCACCTCGAGGTCCGCAAGGGCGGATCGACGGTCGACCCGCTGACCTGGCTGACCGCCCGGGGCCTCGACGTCTGAGCCCCGCCCCTACTCCGGGTTCGCGGGGCCGGGGCTCAGACCGGGGCCGCGGAGAGTTCCGCGCGCCTCGGGGCCGGTACGGCCACCGGGACCGCCTGCCGCGCATGGCGCGCGTGGGTCGTGGCCGGTGGGCCGGAGCGCGGCGGGAGCAGTTCCTCCAGCACCGCCGCCCGGGCCAGGGCCGGCGCGGCCGTCGCCCGGCGCAGCCAGAGCCGGCGCAGCAGTTCCCGCTCCCGCTCCGTGAAGCCGGGGTCCCCGTCCGGGCCCGCGTGCCGGGCCTGCCGGCGCAGCAGAGCCAGGGCGGCGGCGTCCGCCGCGTAACGGGACACCGCGCGGGCGGCGGGACGGCCCCCGGTGGTGCGGGCCAGGTCCCGCGCCAGGGAGCGGGCCGGCATCGAGGCCAGCGCCGGCACCTCCGCCGGACCGATCCACCCCGCGGCCGCGTACACCGACAGCTCGGCGGCGATGACCCGCAGCCGCTGGCGCCGCATCCGCACCGCCAGCCACAGCAGCAGCCCGAACACCGGGACCATCACGCAGCCGTAGACCCAGTAGAACCCGTACCTCCCCACGTGCGACGAGCCGTTCCACACCGCGTGCGCCGCCATGGCCAGGGCGAGGCCGAGCAGCGGGAGCCCGGTCCGGCGGGCGCGGCGGGTGCTGAACGCGGCCATGCCGAAGCCGAGGCCCGTGAGCACGGTGAACAGCGGGTGCGCGAAGGGGGAGAGCACGACCCGGACGAAGAAGGTCGCCGCCGTCACCGAGTCCAGGGCGCCAGCGCCCTTGGCCAGGTCCTCCTCGAAGGCGTTGCCCAGGTAGAGGACGTTCTCGGTGAAGGCGAAGCCGGTCGCCGTGAACCCGGCGAAGACGAAACCGTCGGCCGCGCCGGCGAACGGCGGTCTTCGGAAGGCGAACACCGCGAACAGGGCCGCTGCCTTCGCGCACTCCTCCACGACCGGAGCCACCGCCACCGAGCCGAGGAGGTCGGCCGCGGAGGGGTCGGCGGCCTCGGCCATCCACTCCGTCGCGAAACTGTTGGCCAGTATCGCGATCAGCGCCGCGGTGCAGGCCCCCCAGCCGAAGCAGAACAGCAGCTGCCGCCAGGGGCCGGGCGCCGCCCGGCCCAGCCACCGGAACGCCGCCATCAGCGGCGGCACCGGCAGCAGGGCCAGGCCGAGGCCTACGAAGAAGCCGGCCGTACCGGTCTGCTCCCGCACGAGTTCGAGGATCGCGGCCCCGGTCGCGCCGAGCAGGACGACGAGCACGCACGCGCGGGCCGTGCCCGACGGGCGTGCGAGCACACGGGAGAGCGCTCGGAGCACATGATGACCCTACAGAGCCGCTCGGACACTCGGAGTGACGTTTATCGGTTCTTGGGTTCTGCGTTGGGTTCTGTGCGAGTGAAGAGGAGGTCGTGTACGACGTGCCCCTTGTCGAGGCCCTGGCCCTCGAACCGGGTGAGCGGGCGGAACTCCGGGCGCGGGGCGTAGCCGCCGTCGGCCTGGGTGTTCTCGAACTCGGGGTGCGCGGTGAGCACTTCGAGCATCTGCTCGGCGTACGGCTCCCAGTCGGTCGCGCAGTGCAGCAGCGCGCCGGGCGCCAGGCGGGTGGCGGCCAGGTCGAGGAACTCCGGCTGGATCAGGCGGCGCTTGTGGTGGCGGGCCTTGGGCCAGGGGTCCGGGAAGTACACGCGCATCCCCGCGAGGGAGGCGGGCGGCAGCATCTCGCGGAGCAGGATGATGGCGTCGCCGTTCGCCACGCGGACGTTCGTCATCCCGCCGCGCTCGGCGAGGGCGAGGAGGTTGCCCTGGCCGGGGGTGTGGACGTCGGCGGCGAGGATGCCGGTGGTGGGGTCGGCGGCGGCCATCTGGGCGGTCGCCTCGCCCATGCCGAAGCCGATCTCCAGGACTACGGGGAGGCCGCCGAAGAGGCGGTCGAGGTCGATGACCTCGCGGCCGTCGATGTCCAGGCCCCAGGTGCCCCAGAGGCGCTTGAGCGCCTCGCCCTGGCCGGTGGTGACCCGGCTGCGGCGCGGCTGGAAGCTGCGGATCCGGCGCTCGTGGTGCGAGCCGGCGGGGTCGGGCGCAGGGCCGTCGGGAAACCGCGGCTCGGTCCGCCACTTGGGCGGCACGTACGCGTCTGCCTCCGGCGGTGCGTCGGGGAGGCTGGGCTGGGGGTTCAGGGACTCAGACACAATGCGGCCGATTCTACGCCGGGCGGCGGCTTCGAGCCGGGCGGCGGCGGGGTGGCCGGGCCCCTCCCAGCGGTAGCCGGGGGAGATCGAGGCGGGACGGTCAGGCCGACTGGAGGACGCGCAGGGCGCGGCCGGCGATTTCGCGGCCGATCGGGAGGGAGGCCGTCGCCGCGGGGGAGGGCGCGTTCAGGACGTGCACCGTGCGGGGGGCCTCGCGGATGAGGAAGTCGTCCACCAGCGTCCCGTCCCGCAGGACGGCCTGCGCCCGGACCCCCGCCGCGGCGGGGGTGAGGTCCGCTTCCGTGACGGCGGGCAGCAGGCGGCGTACGGCCTCGGTGAAGGCCGCCTTCGACAGGGAGCGGTGGATCTCGCCCGCCCCGTACCGCCAGTGCCGCGCGGCCATCCGCCAGGATCCCGGCCAGGCCAGCTCGGCGCCGAGGTCGCGCGGCCGGACGGTGCTCCAGCGGTAGCCCTCGCGGGCCAGCGCCGGTACGGCGTTCGGGCCGACGTGGACCCCGCCGCCGATGCCCCGCGTGAGGTGCACCCCGAGGAAGGGGAACGCCGGGTCGGGGACGGGATAGACCAGCCCGCGCACCAGCGAGGGCCGGGCCAGGTCGTGGTACTCGCCCCGGAAGGGGATGATCCGCATGCCCGGGTCGTCACCGGCCAGCCGGGCGATCCGGTCGCACTGCAGGCCCGCGCAGTTCACCAGCACCCGCGCCCGCACCACCCGCCCCGAGGTGGTGCGCACCGCGACCGCGGACGGGCGGCGTGAGATCAGGTCCACCTCGGCGCCGTAGACGATCTCCGCCCCGGAGGACTCGGCGAGCTGCGCGGCCACCTGGCCGTAGTCCACGATCCCGGTGGTGCCGACGTGGATCGCGGCCAGGCCGCTGACCTCCGGCTCGTACTCCGCTATCTGCGCCGGTCCCAGCTCGCGCACCGGGATGCCGTTCTCCCGGCCGCGCTGGACCAGGGAGTGCAGGCGCGGCAGCTCGGAGCGGTCCGTGGCGACGATCAGCTTGCCGGTCACCTCGTGCGCGATGCCGTGCTCCGCGCAGAACTTCACCATCTCGGCGGCCCCGCGCACCGCGAAGCGCGCCTTGAGGGAGCCGGGGCGGTAGTAGATGCCGCTGTGGATCACCCCGCTGTTGCGGCCCGTCTGGTGCAGGGCGGGCCCGGACTCCTTCTCCAGCACGGTCACGCGGGTCCCGGGCGCCAGGCTCGACAGGGCATGCGCCGTCGACAGGCCGACGATCCCGCCACCGATCACCAGCACATCGCAGTCCACACCGCCGCCCACGCTGACACCTCCCACCCCTGCATCTTGCACCCCGCCACCGACAATAGGGGCTACGCGGGAGTCACCAGCAGCGGCCGGGCACGTTCGCGCAGCTCGGCGACGCGCGGCTCGTCCCCGTACGGCTCCAGGCGGTGCAGCAGGTCCCGCACGTACTCGGTGGTGCGGGCGGAGGAGATGCGGCCCGCGACCTCCACGGCCCGGGTGCCGGCGGCGCAGGCCGCGTCGAGGTTGCCCGACTCCAGCTCGGCGACCGCGCTCACCACCAGGCGCAGGCCGTGCGAGCGCACGTACTCCTCCGTGGGGCGGGACAGGGCCTGCTCGGTGAAGCGGCGGACCTGCCGGGGGAGTTTGAGGTCCCGGTAGCATTCCGCGGCATCCGCCGCGAAACGGTCGTACGAGTAGAAACCCAGCCAGGTCGGGTCGGGATCCCCCTCGCGGGAGCGCTCCAGCCAGCCCTCCGCCGCACGCAGGGCCGAACCGGCCGCCGCCGAGTCCCCCGCCTTCGCGTGCGCCCGGGCCTCCACCAGGCGGAAGAAGCTCATGGTGCGGGCGGTGGCCAGGCCGCGGTTGCGTTCGACGGCCGCCTGGGCCAGGTCCACGCCCTCGTCGGGGAAGTCCCGGTAGGTCGCCTGGAGGGACATCGAGGCCAGCACGTACCCGCCGAGCGGCACGTCGGCGGCCGCGCGGGCCAGGCGCAGCGCCTGGATGTAGTAGCGCTGGGCCGCCTCCTGCTGGCCGGTGTCGAAGGCCATCCACCCGGCCAGCCGGGTCAGCTCCGCGGTCGCCCCGAACAGGGCGCGGCCCACCTCGTCCGTGTAGGAGCCGAGCAGCAGCGGCGCCGCGTCCACCCGCAGGCACTCGGGGACCATCGACGAACGCCAGTCCCCGCCGCCGTACTTGGAGTCCCAGCGGCGCGCGTCCTCGGCGGCCTCGCGCAGCTTGGTCACGTCGCTGTGGCCCACCCGCTGAGGGGAGGCGTCCGGGAGCACCGCCGCGGGGGCGGCGACCGGTGCCGGCGCGGCGGTTTCCGTCCCGGGGCGGACGGGCACAACGCCCTGCGCGGGGGCTTCCGGAGTGCGCCGGGGCGCGGCGACGGAGGCGGCGCGCACCGGAGCCGCCGTACGTACGGCGCCGACACCGCCCGCGGGGACGGGCGGTCCGGGGTCGGAGGCGGGGCCTGGCTCCCGGGCCACCGAGCTGTCCGCGGGCGATATCAGCCACCGAGAGGCCGGCGTCGCGTAGGCGGACACCGAGAAGGAACCGGCGAGCGACTGCCAGATCCCGCCACCGCCGCGCCGCCCCGCGAGGTCGAGCCGGTACAGGTCCGTCGCCGACCGCACGGCCGCGCCGACGTCGCGCGGGAAGGCCAGCCCGACCTCCGGCGCGGGGTCGGCATCGGCCAGGCCGATCTCGTGCAGCGGCACCGGACGGCCCAGCTTCGCGCCGATCGCGGCGGCGATCAGGTGCGGGGCCGCGCCCTGCGGCACCATCCCCTTCGACACCCACCTCGCGACCGAGGTCTTGTCGTACCGGAGCGTCAGACCGCGCTGCGCTCCCAGGTCGTTGACCCGCCGGGCCAGTCCCGCGTTGCTGATGCCCGCCAGGGCGAGGACGGCGCCGAGCTTCTCGTTGGGCTCGCGGAGCTCCCTGGACATGCGCCACCCCTCGTCACACGCGGAACGCAGACGCCGCCGGGGCATAGGCGCCCGGCATTTCGTAAACCCAGCGTAGTTCCCCGCCTCCCAAGCGTTAAGGCCCCGAGTTCCGTATGGCGAGATTGTTGTCCGTGCGCACCGTCCGCCGGGGCCCGCTCCCCGGGGCGTACGCCTCGGATCGTGCTCCGGCCGTGTGGCCGTGCGCCCGGCCGTGCGCTCTGGCCGCACCCGGGGCCCGGCGATTCGATGTGCCGTGCGTGGGTCGGCCCGCCGGGTGGATCCGGCAGGCCGGGGGATGCCGCTGCCTCAATCCCCGCGGGTGGCGGAACGGTCCGGGGGGTGCGATCAGGCCTCCCGGACCGCGCCCCGCGGCCTCCCGCCGCTCCTCGCGCGAGGACGCCTACGGGCACTCAGTACGGCCGAAGAATGGCCGAAACCGACCTATGGGGCGGTGGGAACGGAACGCCAAAAACCGTGTGGCCGAGGCGTGTTCGTTTACCTGTGCGCCCCCGAAGCCGCTCCCGCACGCCCGTCTCGTGGCAGCATGGACCCCGAGCCACCGGGGTCCCGCCGGCCGCGCCCTCAGCGCCGACCACGTCGTCCGTGCCGCCCGTTGCCCCGGTCATGTGCCCACGGGCTGGGGGAGGCGGCGGTGCGCTGGTTGGTCGGGTGGAGCAGTATCGCCGCGAGCTTCGGCACGGCCGGACGCGTCCCGCCGCCGGCCGGCGGGACCTCGTACGACACCCCCTACGGCGAACCCCTGCACGGCGGGATCGCCGACGCCGCCCACGCCGACGATCCCGCAGGCCAGGACGCCGAACGCACCGTCCACCCGGTCGGCGCCCAGCTCCTGTGGGGCGACCCCGACCCCCTGTGGGCCGTCGGCGACTGGCGCCCCGACGAGATCCGCACCGTCACCGCCGACCCGGCCGACCCCTTCACCCGGCTCGCCGTCCTCGGCTGCTGCGGCGCCACCGACGAGGAGCTGCGCCGCGCCCTGTACGCCGCCCGCGGCGGCGCCCTGCGCCACCTCACCGAATGGCCCGGCAGCTACACCGCCGTCGTCCAGGCCGGCCGGCGCATCACCGTCCTCGGCGACCTCGCCGGCGCCCGCCCCGTCTTCTACACCCCCTGGGCGGGCGGCACCGCGTACGCCACCGCCGCCCTGCCCCTCGCCGACCTCATCGGCGCACAGCTCGACATCGGCCACCTCGCCGCCCTGCTCGCCTGCCCCGACAGCCCCGAGGCACTGGGCGACGGCACCCCCTACGCCGGTGTGCGCCGCATCCCGCCCGGGCACACCCTGATCCTGCGCGAGGGCTCCCGCGAGATCACCGGGTACGAGCCGGTGGCCTCCCTCGCCGTGGCCGCCCCGGAAGCCGACCCGGAGGGGGCGGTCGAGGGAGTGCGGGAAGCGTTGACGGCCGCGGTGCGCGCCCGGCTCACAGCCCCCCGGCATGCTCCCGACACCCTCCTGCCCGACCCCGGACCCGTGCCCGGAATGGGCCCCGCCGACCGCCGCGCCGCCCGCGGCGCCCCCGCCCCCGGAGTCGGCGCCGACCTCTCCGGCGGCACCGCCTCCGCCACCCTCGCCCTCCTCGCCGCCGGACTCCCCGGCGCCCCCGGCACCCTGCCCGGCTCCGGCTCCCGCCTCCTCGCCGTCACCTTCAACGACCTCGCCACCCCGCGCGGCCGCGAAGCCGAACTGGAACGCGCCCACGCCCTCGCCGCCGACCCCCGCCTCCACCACGTCGTCGTGGCCGCCGCCGAGGAAGCCCTCCCCTACGCCGACCTCGACGGCCCCCTCACCGACGAACCCGGCCCCTGCCTCGTCAGCGCCGCCCGCGACCGGCGCCGTCTCGCCGCCGGCTCCGCCGACCACTTCACCGGCCACGGCGCCCGCCAGGTCCTCGACGCCCACCCCGCCCGCATGGCCGACCTCCTGCTCGACCGCCGGCGCCGCCACCTGCTGCGCCCCGTCGCCGCCCTCGCCCGCACCGCCCCCGAAGGCCCCCTGCTCGTCCCCTTCTCCGTCTACTCCGCCGCCCGCCGCCTCGCCCGCACGCCGTACCGCACGGGCATCGAAGCGGCCGCGGCCCGGCTGCGCGAGGGCGGCGTCACCACCGCCGCCTCCGGGCCGGTCGACGCCTCCCTGGCCGCCCTCACCTGGTCCCGGCCCGGACCGGCCGCCGGCTGGCTGACCGGGGAGGCACTGGCGGAAGTATCGATCCGCCTGCGCGCCGCCGCCGGACGCCCCCCGCTCTCCCTGCGGCCCGGCGAGGCCCGCGCCCGCGCCCTGCTGGCCCGCCACGCCGCCGACCACCGGGTCTTCGAGCAGGCCGTCGAGGTCCGCAGCCAGCGCCTGCACGCCCCGTTCCTCGACAACCAGGTCGTACGGGCCGCCCGCGCCCTGCCGGAGTCCCTGCGGGTGCAGCCCGGGGCCCGCGCCGAGATCCTGCGCAGCGTGCTGGCCTCCGCCGGGGTACGGGAGCTCCCGCCCGGCTGGGGGGTCTCCGCGCCGGGGCCGAACGAGACCGCCGTACGGCTGGGGCTGCGGGCCGCCCTCACCTCCCTGCTGGCCCTCTTCAACGCACCGCTGCTGGCCGACGCCGGGCTGGTCGAGGCCCGCGTGGTGCGGCAGGCGTTGACCGACGCCGCCGACGGCCGGCCCGTACCGCTCGACGGGCTGGCGGAACTCGTCTCGATGGAACTGTGGCTCCGCCGGCTGATGTCCCGCCGGGGCACCTGCTGGACGGGCACGTCCACCCCCCGCCGCCGAGCGGTCCCACCCCTCCCGACCCCCCTTCCCCGCCTCACCGCAACCCCCCTCCCACCCCTGCCCCTGGGCGGCCCGACGAGCCGCTAGCGGCCCGGGGGGCCGGGGTCCGGGGGCCGGGGGGCCGGGGGGGCGAAGCCCCCCCAGGGGTCCGGGGCGCAGCCCTGGGGAACGGGCGAAGGGCGGGGCGGGGAGAAAACCCCCGCGGCCCAGCGCAGCGACCCGGCAGAATAGCCCGGTGCGGTACCTCATCCTCGGCCCCACCGAGGCGCGTGACGAGACGACCGGCGCCCCCCTCACCCCCGGCGGCGCCCGCCTGCGCGCGCTCCTCACCGCCCTCGCCCTCCGCGCCGGAACCCCGGCCCCCGCCCCCGTCACCGACCTGGTCGACGAGGTCTGGGGCGACGACCCGCCGCAGGACGCCCCCGCCGCCCTCCAGGCCCTCGTCGCCCGCCTGCGCCGCGCCCTCGGCTCCCGCGACAGCATCCGCACCGACCCCGCCGGCGGCTACCGCCTCGCCGCCGACCGCGAGGACGTCGACCTCCACCGCTTCACCCGCCTCGCCGCCCTCGGCGCCGAACAGCTGACCGCCGACCCCGCCACCGCCGCCACCACCCTCCGCGAAGCCCTCGCCCTCTGGCGCGGCCCCGCCCTCACCGACCTCCCCGAGCCCGCCCGCACCGGCCACGCCGCCGCCCCGGAGGCCCGCCGCACCACCGCCCTGCGCGACCGCGTCGAGGCCGACCTCCGCAGCGGCGCCACCGCCCCGGCCGCACTCCTCCCGGAGATCGAGGCACTGATCCGCGAGCACCCGTACGACGAACCGCTGCGCGCCCTCCAACTGCGCGCCCTGGCCGCCGCCGGCCGCCCCGCCGACGCCCTCGCCGCCTACGAACGCACCCGCCGCGACCTCGCCGAAGGCCTCGGCGCCGACCCCGGCCCGCAACTGCGCGCCCTCCACGCCGAACTCCTCCGCCCCCCGCCGCCCCCGCCCGCGCAGCCCCGCGGCAACCTCCGCCCCCGCCTGACCTCCTTCGTCGGCCGCGAACCCGAACTCGCCGCCCTCGCCGACGACCTGGCCCGCGTCCGCCTCGTCACCCTCACCGGCCCCGGCGGCTCCGGCAAGACCCGCCTCGCCGAGCACGCGGCCGCCGCCCAGCCCGAATCCGGCTGGCTCGTCGAACTCGCCCGCCTCGACCACCCCGCCGCCGTCCCCGGCGCCGTCCTCAGCGCCCTCGGCCTGCGCGAGAACAGCCTCGTCGCCCGCGAGAAGACCCCCGCCGACGACGACCCCACCGCCCTCCTCGTAGAGCACTGCGCACACCGCCGCCTGCTCCTCGTCCTGGACAACTGCGAGCACGTCATCGACGCCGCAGCCGCCCTCGCCGAGCAGCTCCTCACCCACTGCCCCGGCGTCCGGATCCTGGCCACCAGCCGCGAACCCCTCGGCGTGCCCGGCGAGTTCCTGCACCCCCTCGAACCCCTCCCGCCCGGCCCCGCCCACCGGCTGTTCGCCGACCGCGCCACCGCCGCCCGCCCCGGCTTCCGCCCCGACGAGGACCCGGCCGCCGTCGCCGAGATATGCGCCCGCCTCGACGGGCTGCCCCTCGCCATCGAACTGGCCGCCGCCCGTCTGCGCCTGCTCACCCCCCGCCAGATCGCCGACCGCCTGGACGACCGCTTCCGCCTCCTGACCGGCGGCGCCCGCACGCTCCTGCCCCGCCAGCAGACCCTGCGTGCCGTGGTCGACTGGTCCTGGGACCTCCTCGACACCGCCGAACGCACCGTCCTCACCCGGATGTCCGCCTTCACGGGCGGCTGCGACCTGGACGCCGCCGAAGCCGTCTGCGGCCACGGCGGCCTCGACGTCCCCTTCACCCTCGGCTCCCTCGTGGACAAATCCCTCGTCACCGCCGTCCCCGACCCCGACGGCATGCGCTACCGCCTGCTGGAGACCATCCGCGAGTACGCCGCCGGACGCCTGGCCGCCTCCGCCGACGAGGCCCGCGCCACCGCCCGCCGCCACGCCGCGTACTACCTGGCCCTCGCCGAACGGGCCGAACCGCTGCTGCGCTCCGCGGAACAGCTCCCCTGGATCAGGCGCGTCGAGACCGAGTTCGACAACCTCCGCTCCGTCCTCCACACCACCACCGGCCGGGACCCGGACCTGGAGACCGCCCAGCGGCTCGTGACCGCCCTCGCCTGGTTCCTGTGGCTGCGCAACTACCGCACCGAGGGCGCCGAATGGGCCGGCCGGGTCCTCGCCGCCACCCCGGACGACGCCCCCGAGGGCTCCCCCGCGTACTGGCGGGCCATGCGCCTGCGGGTCCTCCACATGTTCCTGCTCACCGAGAGCAGGGGCGCCGCGGGCTTCCGCACGCCCGAGTACGCCACCCTCGCCGCCCGCATCAGGGAGGTCTTCCGCCAGGGCTGTCCGGAAACCACCCGCTTCCCCGGCATGCTCTGGCCGGCGACGGCCTTCCTCACCGGCGACGCCGCCGGCTTCCAGCCCGACCTCGCCCGGTCCGTGGAGAACTGCCGCCGCCACGCGGGCGACTGGGAACTCGGCGTCACCCTCCTGATGCGCGCCCACTCCGCCATCGACATGACCGGAGGCCTCGACACCGTCGACGCCGACCTCGCCGAACTCCACGCGATCGCCCGCCGCTGCGGAGACCGCTGGATCCGCGCCCAGGTGGCCAGCGCCGCCGGGGAGGCCGCCCTCTCCCGGGGCCAGTACGACACCGCCCGCACCGAGTACGAGGAGTGCCTGCGCCTCGCCCGCGAGGTCGGCGCCCAGATCGAGGCGCCCTTCGCCCTCGCCCGCATCGCCGAGGCCGCCTACTGCGCCGGGGACTACGACACCGCCGAACGCCTTCTCGCCGAAGCCGACCGCGAAGCCGACCAGCACGGCGGGGTGTACGACGTGAGTTCGTTCGCCCGGCTCCTGTCGGCGATGCTCGCCCTGCGCCGCGGGGACACCGACCTGGCTCGCACCGAGTGCGCCCGCTCCCGCGCCGAGGCGGCACAGATCAACCCGCCCCCGCAGCTCGCCGCCGGGCTGGAGGTCGTCGAAGCCGCCGTCACCGCCCGCGAGCACGGCCCGCAGGCGGGTCTCGCCAGGATCGGGCCCGCCCTCGCCGAGGCGGTGGCCGCCCACTGCGCGGAACGCGTCCTGGCGTGCCTCGCCGAGACGGCGGCCCTGTTCCTGGACGGTGCAGGCCGGCCGGCCGCGAGCGTACGGGTCCTCGCGGCGGCCTCCGCCTGGCGCGGGGACCACCCCCGCTCGGTGCCGGAGGAAACGGTCCTGGACGGGCTCCCGGCCCGCACCCTCGCCGCCCTCGGCGCGGCAGCCCACGCGGAGGCGGAGGCGGAGGGCCGCGGCCTGACCCCGGCCGAGGTCGTCGCCGAGGTGGCCCGGCACATCCCGCTGCTCAGCGGCAGCTGATCACCGCGTCGGCCCAGCTCGCCAGCGTCGGGAGGCTCCCCTGCCCGGCCTGCTCCACCACCAGCCGCAGTGTCGAACGCCCGGCCAGCGGCACCTGGACGGCCGCCGGGGCGTCCCCGTACCCGAGCACGCCCGAACGCCACAGCCGCTGCCCGTCGGCGTAGACGGAGAACCGCACCGTCCCGTCGGTCAGCAGCGACAGCCCGTCCACCCCGGCCCGCGCCGAGAAGGAGGTGCACTGCCTGTTGAGGGTGATCTCCACCGACGACCGGGAGCTGACGGTGATCCCCTGCCCGAACCGCTGTCCCCCGGCCACCAGCGCCCACCGCTGCCACACCCAGCTGCTGCTCCAGGTCTCCAGCTCCGGACCGGTGTGCCGGCCGAGGACCGAGTGCTCCAGCCGGGCCAGCGGGAACGCCTGGGCGGGCAGCGGCGACGGCGTGGGCCTGGGCCGGGACGACGAGGGCGACGGCGAGGGCTTCGGCCGCGGGGACAGGGACGGGGTCACCGGCGCCGGGGCGGACACCGACGGCGACACGGGCCGAGGAGCCGCCACGGACGGCGTCGCCGTACGCGCGGGCGGTACGGGTCCACCCGCCGCCGGGGCCGGATCCCCCGGCGGGCTCGACTCCGGCGGGGTGGCCGCGGGCGCCCTGGGCACCACCGGCGCCACCGCACTGGGCGCCGACTTCGCCTCCGGCTCGGGCTCGTCCCCGGTCAGGGCGAACACCACCCCGGCGGCGGCCGCGACCGCTATACCGGCGGCGATGGCGGCCTTGGCGGGCAGCCCCAGCCCCTCCGAGACCACCGCCCCGCCGGTCCCCCCGGCGGCACCGGCCCCACCGCCGGCCGCACCCGCGGCCCCGGCAGCAGCCCCCGCGGCCGACGACCCGCCCGCCGCGGCGGCGGCAGCACCCGCGCCTCCCGCGGCGACGACCCCGCCGGCCACCACACCGGCCGCCTTCGCGGCGTACCCGGCGGCGAACCACCCGATGACCGCCACCGGCAGCAGCGCGGGGATCCCCGCGTTCACGTCCTTGAGCTCACCGGCGACCAGCCGGCACTTGGCGCACTCCTCCAGGTGCCCCCGCAGCCCGCGCTCCGCCCGCATCCGCAGCCCGCCCCGCGCGTACGCGCCCAGCCGGTCCGCGTAGCGGGCGCAGTCCCCGCCGGCACTGAGCGCGGAGCTCACGTGCGCCTGGAGATAAGCCTGCTTGAGGCCCTCCCGGGCCCGGCTGGCCAGTACCGCCGTCGCGTTGGCGCTCAGCCCGAACAGCGGGGCGATCGCACTCGGCGAGGCCTCCTCGACCGTGGTGTGCCAGAGCACGGCCTGCCACCGCTCCGGCAGGCTCCGGAAGGCCTGCATCGCGAGGGACCGCTCGGCCTCGTGCATCGCCCGGACGTCCGCGCCCAGTTCCAGGGTGTCGTCCCCGGACAGCCCGCCCAGCGCCCCGCCGCTCTCCGCACCGGCGGCCGCCTGCTCCGCGAACACGGCGAAGTCCTCGACCAGATGCTCCCGCCGGGCCGTCTTCGCCCAGGCCGCCGCGACCCGCCGTACGGTGGTCAGCAGATAGGCCCGCACCGACTGGTCCGGGCCCGCACCGCCCCGCACCGCCTGGAGCGTCCGCGCGAACACCTCGGCGGTCAGGTCGTCGGCGGTGTGCCCGTCCCGGCAGCAGGTCCGCGCGTAGCGCCGGACGGCCTCGGCGTGCCGGCGGAACAGCTCCTCGTACGCGCCGTCGTCGCCGCCGCGCATCCGGGCGACCAAGTCCCCGTCGGACGGCGGCAGCTCGCCGCCGCCCGCCCCGGAAGCGGCGTGCCGCCCCCGGCCGGGCTCGCGCTGGGCCGGGACCTGCCGGGCGGGCAGGCTGCCCGCCGACGCCCCGCCACTTGCGTCACTGACGCCACCGGGAGACTCGTCCCGCCCGTCAACGCTCATCGCGGAAGCCCCCGCACGACACACTCAGACCGGTCCACCGATCCAGCGTGTCACACGGCAGGGCCGCCCCGGCCCGCCTTCCGCGCCATCCACCCATCCGGGGACAATCCGGCGAATCACCGAACCGCTCCTCACCCCTTCGAGTGACCGCCCGCACCAGCCGCCCAGTTGACCCCAGGCAGCCGGACCGCCGGGCCCGGCCGGCCCCCACCCCTGCGGGGACCGGCCGGACCGACGACACGAGACGGCACGAGACGGCACGGGACGCCAGGCCACGGCAGAAGACGACACCGCCCGCGCGGACCCGCAGCCGGGCCCTACGCCGTGCGACTCACGCCGTGCGGGACCGCAGCCCCTCCAGCAGGATGTCCAGCAGCCGGGCCGAAGCGGCGGCCTGCTGTGCCGGGTCCGGCAGCGCGGGCGCGGCGGTCGCGATCACCAGCAGCACATCGGCCACCGTGACATCGGTCCGCAGCTCACCGGCCTCCCGCGCCCGGTCCACCAGCCGGCCGACGACCTCCAGCAGCGCACCCGCGCCCGCGTCCTCCGACGGCTCGTCCTCGACCGGGGTCCGCGCGCCCACGACGCGCAGGTCCGGAGCCCCGCCCGCGACGGCCTGCCGCTGGTGCGGAACCCGGGCCGCGCCCTCGTCCTCGGCGTCCTCCTCGGCCGAGCCGACCCGCAGCACCTGCGGGGGCAGCAGCCGGCCCGCGCCCGAGGCCACGGAGGTGCGCAGGAACCGCGACAGCGCCTGCCACGGCTCCTCCTCCTGGCCCAGAGCGGACTTCGCCTGCTCCGTCAGCCGGGCGGTCTCCTCCTCGGCTATGCGCCGGACCAGCACGTCCTTGCTGGGGAACCGCCGGTAGACCGTCCCGACGCCGACCCGGGCGCGCCGCGCCACGTCCTCCATCGGGGCCCCGTAGCCCAGCTCGCCGAAGACCTCGCGCGCGGCACGCAGGACGTGCTCGAGGTTGCGCTGCGCATCGACGCGCAGCGGCGTCGAGCGGCCCGTGCCGTGGGTGGTCGTGCCCGCGATCACACGGCCGCCGCTCTCTGCGGACAGAGCGGTGGCAGAACCATGGAAATCGGAAATATGCATATGTATCCCCCGGTAATCATTTGTCTCCCCCCGGAGACACTCCCCGCCTTCGTGTCGAGGGGGGCCACGGTCATGAGGGCCCTGGTCCTACTCCTCGACGAGATACGAACATAGTTGAGCCAGAGTCAATTCAGAAGAGGCAGCCCCCGACGGAGCACCGCCCGATCGGAGCATTCACCCCCACTTTTCCGCCGCAAGCCCCCGGAATCACCCCCTCCGCATGCTCTGACCTGCGAACTTCTCACCCGACCCGGCCCGCCCGGCCACCCCGGCCCACCCCCACCACTGGTCACACAATTTGTCGGGCCTGTGGACAAACTCCCGGCCACGTTGCGTCATGGGATGGTGAAGGCTGCTAACTCGCGGGGCGACGCCCCCGGTACCCCGCCCCGCACGCGCATCCTCGTCATCGGCGGCGGATACGTCGGCATGTACACCGCCCTGGGCCTCCAGCGGAAGCTCAGATCCGGCGAAGCCGAGGTCACCGTGGTCACCCCCGAGCCGTACATGACGTACCAGCCCTTCCTCCCGGAAGCCGCCGCGGGCGCGATCTCCCCCCGCCACGTCGTCATCCCCCTGCGCCGCGTCCTCGACCGCTGCCGCATCGTCATCGGCCAGGCCCAGCGCATCGACCACGCCAAACGGACGGCGACCGTCACCACCCTCGCCACCCCCGAAGAGGGCACCGGCGACCTCCAGATCGAGTACGACGAACTCGTCCTCGCCCCCGGCTCCGTCTCCCGCACCCTCCCCGTCCCCGGCCTGGCCGACTACGGCATCGGGTTCAAAACCGTGGAAGAGGCCATCGGCCTGCGCAACCACGTCATCGAACAGATGGACATCGCCTCCTCCACCCGCGACCCCGCGATCCGCGACGCCGCCCTCACCTTCGTCTTCGTCGGCGGCGGATTCGCCGGCGTCGAAGCACTCGGCGAACTCGAGGACATGGCCCGCTACGCGGCCCGGTACTACCACAACATCAAGCCCGAGGACATGAAATGGGTGCTGGTCGAGGCCAGCGACCGGATCCTCCCCGAGGTCGGCCCCGAAATGGGCACCTACACCGTCCGCGAACTGCGCCGCCGCAACATCGACGTCCGCCTCGAAACCCGGCTCGAATCCTGCGAGAACCGCGTCGCCGTCCTCAGCGACGGCGCCCGCTTCCCCACCCGCACCGTCGTCTGGACCGCCGGCGTCAAACCTCACCCCGTCCTCGCCGCCAGCGACCTGCCCAGGAACGAACGCGGCCGCCTGCGCTGCACCTCCTTCCTCACCGTCGAAGGAGTCGAACACGCCTGGGCCGCGGGCGACGCCGCCGCCGTCCCCGACATCACCGCCCAGACCCCCGGCAGCGAATGCGCCCCCAACGCCCAGCACGCCGTCCGCCAGGCCAGACAGCTCGCCGACAACATCGTCGCCGCCCTCCGCGACGAGGCCCTCACCGAATACGCCCACAAATACGCCGGCTCCGTCGCCTCCCTCGGCCTCCACAAGGGCGTCGCACACGTCTACGGACGCAAGATCAAGGGCTACCCCGCCTGGCTCATGCACCGCACCTACCACCTCAGCCGCGTCCCCACCTTCAACCGCAAGATGCGTGTACTCGCCGAATGGACCCTCGCCGGACTCTTCACCCGCGAGATCGTCTCCCTCGGATCCCTCGAACACCCCAGGGCAGAATTCGAACTCGCCGCCGGCGGAGGCCCCCGGCACCACCTCCAGCACCCCGCCCCCAACCCCCCGGCCGACAGCGAGGGCTGACGTTGTCAGTGCGGTCCGCCACACTGGACGTGTGACCATAGGTGGGCTCACACCTGCACAGAGTGACGCCCCACGGAGTGACAGCAGCAAGCGACCGACCACACGGGGCACCTCCCGGCACCACCGGGAGGAGACACCGCGACCACTTGCGACACCACGAGGCTTGAACGCAGTGAACTTCACGCGCTGGAGCGCCCGGCTTCCCGGCACGCAGCGCCGCGCCGCCGCCCGGAACGAGCACGCCGCCGCCCAGGCCAAAAGGGGTGAAGGCTCCGTCCCGGCAGCCCGCGGCGCCGCCGCCCACCCCGCCGCGCCCCCCGAGGGCAGCCCCGCCGACGCCACCGTCTCCGGCACCGGCACGGCCCCGCTCCCCGCCGCACCCGCCCTCGACGAGCTCTCCGTCAAGGAGGTCCTCGGCCTCCTCCCCGCCCTCGTCGCCCTCGTCCACGGCCCCGAGCACCGCGTCGCCTACGTCAACGACGCCTACACCGCCGGCTTCGGCCCCCGCACCACCGGCGCCCCCGCACACCTCGCCCTCCCCGAACTCGGCGAGCTCGGCCTGCTCCCCCTCCTCGACCAGGTCCAGCGCAGCGGCAAACCCCGCACCGCCAAGAACCGCCAGGCCCCCGGCGGCGGCAGCTCCTACACCGTCACCTGCACCCCCGTACGGTTCCCCAAGGCCGACACCGACGGCCGGCCCGACCCCCACCACACCGGGATCCTCGTCCACCTCGCCGACGTCACCGACCACGCCGAAGCCGTCGACCGCCTCCGCGCCAGCGAACGCCGCCAGCGCGAAGCCGCCGTCACCCTCCAGCGCTCCCTCCTCCCGCAGGAACTCGAACAGCCCGACGACCTCCGCATCTCCGCCACCTACCAGCCCGGCGGCACCGAAGCCGCCGTCGGCGGCGACTGGTACGACGTCATCACCCTCGGCGCCGGCCGCACCGCCCTCGTCATGGGCGACGTCATGGGCCGCGGGGTGCGCGCCGCCGCCGTCATGGGCCAGCTGCGCACCGCCGTCCGCGCCTACGCCCGCCTCGACCTGCCCCCGCACGAGGTGCTCCAGCTCCTCGACGGACTCGCCGCCGAGATCGACGCCAGCCAGATCGCCACCTGCGTCTACGCCGTCCACGACCCCAACGAAGGCCTCCTCGCCTACGCCTCCGCCGGCCACCTCCCCATCCTCGTCCGCGACGAGGACGGCACCGTCCGCCGCGCCGCCGACCCCACCGGCCCCCCGCTCGGCACCGGCGGCTGGCTCCACACCTCCGGCACCATCGCGCTGGGCCCCGGCTCCACCGCCGTCCTCTACACCGACGGCCTCGTCGAACGCCGCGGCGAGGACATCGACGAAGGCGTCTCCGCCCTCGAACGCGCCCTCGCCGGAGCCCAGGGCACCCCCGCGATCATCTGCGACCGCCTCATGCGCGCCCTCGGCGTCGACGCCGACCACGACGACGACGTCGCCGTCATGGTCCTCCAGCAGCCCGCCCGCACCGGAGCCGACGCCGAGCTCTTCCACAACGCCGCCCTCGAACTCCTCGGCGGCGTCGAGGCCGCCCCCCGCGCCCGCGCCTTCGCCCAGGGCGTCCTCACCTCCTGGCGCTTCCCCGTCGAGCTCCGCGACCTCGGCGTCCTCGCCGCCAGCGAACTCGTCGCGAACTCCCTCCAGCACGGCACCCCGCCCATGCGCCTGCGCCTGCGCCGCACCGACCGCCGCCTGATCGTCGAGGTCACCGACGGCGACGACCACCTCCCGCGCCGCCGCCGCGCCGAACCGGGCGACGAGACCGGCCGCGGCATCTCGATCATCGCCACCATCGCCTCGGCCTGGGGCTCCCGCCGCACCCCCGGCGGCGGCAAGGCCGTCTGGTGCGAGTTCGCCCTCCCCGACACATAGCCCGCGCACACGGCAGAGGCCCCGGTCCACCAGGACCGGGGCCTCTCCCACCACCACGCCTCTTACACGGCCACCCGCTCCGCCGGCTGCGCCGCACCCTTGCCGGCCACCGCCGGACCCTGCGCCACGACCCGGCCGCCCAGCAATGACGGGTTGTCCTGCGCCGGGCTCAGCTGCCGGCCCAGCCGCAGCGCCAGCCCGGCGATCCCCAGCGACACCAGCACGAAGATCCCGATGTAGAGCATCGGAACCCCGGCGCCCAGCGGCACGCCCAGCGGCCCAAGAGCCAGCGCCATCTGCTTGACCAGCGCGAACGCCGAGTTGTACTGACCGACCGAACCCTCCGGAGCCAGGTCCGCCACCAGCGGCGCCAGCGTCGGCGACAGCATCGCCTCACCGATCCCGAAGAG
The DNA here is from genome assembly GCF_003634815.1 of Streptomyces sp. 3211.6. NCBI lineage: Bacteria > Bacillati > Actinomycetota > Actinomycetes > Kitasatosporales > Streptomycetaceae > Streptomyces > Streptomyces sp. 3211.6. Next base: position 4,290,402 of record NZ_RBXC01000001.1, read on the forward strand.
CGCGTACGTGCTCACGAACGCGGCGGCGGCCATCGTCGCGCTGCCGTGCCCCAGCCCCGAGAACCCGGCGATCAGCCACGCCACGGTCCAGATCAGCCCGACCAGCGCGATGACCCGCGAACGCCGCCGCTTCTCGACCAGCTTCAGCACCACGAACTGCGCCACGACGATCGCACCCGTGTTGGCGGCCAGCGCGAACCCCAGCGTGGACGGGGAGATCCCCGCGGCCTCCGTACCGAAGGCCGCCAGACCCGACTCGAACTGTCCGTAGCAGGCGAAGAAGAGCACGAAGCCCAGCAGGCACAGCTGCACCATCGCCTTGTGGCGCAGCAGCCGCGCCCAGCCGCCACCCGCACCCTGGCCCTTCGGCACCGCGTCCTTGATGCCGGGCGCCTGCGGCATCCGCACGGTGGCGATGACCGCGGCCAGCACCAGGAACATCACGGCCTCGATGCCGAACAGCAGGGTGAAGCTCCCCGGCCGGCTCACGTCGACGATCTGGCCGCCGGCCAGCCCGCCGATGCCCAGCCCCAGGTTCTGCATGAAGAACTGCAGCGCGAACGCACGCGTACGGGTCGACGGGGTCGAGCACCACACGATCATCGTGGCCAGCGCCGGCTGCATCACGGCCTGCCCGGCACCCAGCGCCAGGGCCGACAGCAGGATCGGCACCACGCCGGAGGAGAGCCCGAGGGAGAGCGCACCCGCGGACGCGGCCACGGCCGCACCCATGACCACGGGCACCGGACCACGCCGGTCGATGACCCGGCCGGTGAAGGGCAGCGCGACCAGAGCACCCAGGGCGAACGCCACGAACGCACTCGTGGCGGCCATGGAGCCCAGCCCCCGCACCTGCGCCACATAGATGTAGAGGAACGGAACCGTGAAACCGATGCCGAACGCGGTCAGCGCGTTCCCGGCCTGGATCCGCCGCATCGCAGCGCCCATCACCTTGGTCACTTCTCACCTGCCCTGATAGCTAAAGCCTGAAGACTTCATGCCTAAAGTTCGATGCTTAACTCTACACATCGAAGGAGTTAGACGCCAACGGGTTCATGGGATACTTCGGTCCATGGCTGACACCCCCGACGGCGCCACGCCCGTCCACGAGCCGAGCCTCGACGAGCAGATCGCCGTCTACCAGCGCGAGTTCCAGGACCTGGACCCCCAGGTGGAGAAGGTCGTCTCGGCCCTCAGCCGCCTCAACCGCCGCATGAACGTCGCGTACGGCCGCCAGACGGCCGCCCTCGGCATCAGCAACGCGGAGTGGGAGGTCCTCAAGGCCCTGGTCCTCTCGGGCGCCCCGTACCGGATGGGCCCCAGCGAGCTCGCGAAGCAGCTGAGCCTGACGCCGGCGGCCATGACCCACCGGATCGACCGCATGACGGCCGAGGGCCTGGTCACCCGGGAACGGGACGAGTCCAACCGGGTCCGCGTGATCGTGGAGCTGACGGACGAGGGCCGCAGCAAGTGGCTGGACGCGATGCGCGCGGCGACGGTGTTCGAGGAGGACCTCCTCCAGGACCTCTCCACCGCGGAGCGCGGGGTACTGGGGGACATGCTCACCCGGGTCCTGGCCCGCGTGGAGGACCTCCAGTCCCGCACCTGAGCGACCCCCGACGGGCCCCGACCTCCCGGGTTGACACGCCCCCCGGGGATCCGTAAGGTTCTTCGAGTTGCCCCAGCGCTGGAAGGTTCTGAGGTCAACGAATCCGCCGCCTCGTCGCGGCAACCTACTCAGCACGATCTCCCACCGGGAACGAATTCGGCATGTCCGAATTCATTTCCGAAGGCCCGATTATCGGTTGCCGGGAAAATCCGCTAGAGTTCAGGAGTCGGAAGGGCCCAACAGCCCGGAAGACAAACCCCGCTGACTGGGGGTCAGGCCCGAAAGGATCTGATAGAGTCGGAAACGAAGAAAGAACGAAAGCCCGGAGGAAAGCCCGCGAGGGTGAGTACAAAGGAAGCGTCCGTTCCTTGAGAACTCAACAGCGTGCCAAAAATCAACGCCAGAAGTTGATACCCCGTCCACTCCGGTGGATGAGGTTCCTTTGAAAAAGACCTGTCGGGCCTTCGGGCACTGGCAGGCGACAAACACAGCGAGGACGTTGTGGTCAGTCGGTCTTATTCCGACCGTGACTGGCCCGCTCTTTCGTGCGTGTGCACCGGATTACCGGTAAACATTCATGGAGAGTTTGATCCTGGCTCAGGACGAACGCTGGCGGCGTGCTTAACACATGCAAGTCGAACGATGAACCTCCTTCGGGAGGGGATTAGTGGCGAACGGGTGAGTAACACGTGGGCAATCTGCCCTTCACTCTGGGACAAGCCCTGGAAACGGGGTCTAATACCGGATACGACTGCGGGAGGCATCTCCTGTGGTGGAAAGCTCCGGCGGTGAAGGATGAGCCCGCGGCCTATCAGCTTGTTGGTGGGGTAACGGCCCACCAAGGCGACGACGGGTAGCCGGCCTGAGAGGGCGACCGGCCACACTGGGACTGAGACACGGCCCAGACTCCTACGGGAGGCAGCAGTGGGGAATATTGCACAATGGGCGAAAGCCTGATGCAGCGACGCCGCGTGAGGGATGACGGCCTTCGGGTTGTAAACCTCTTTCAGCAGGGAAGAAGCGAAAGTGACGGTACCTGCAGAAGAAGCGCCGGCTAACTACGTGCCAGCAGCCGCGGTAATACGTAGGGCGCAAGCGTTGTCCGGAATTATTGGGCGTAAAGAGCTCGTAGGCGGCTTGTCACGTCGGATGTGAAAGCCCGAGGCTTAACCTCGGGTCTGCATTCGATACGGGCTAGCTAGAGTGTGGTAGGGGAGATCGGAATTCCTGGTGTAGCGGTGAAATGCGCAGATATCAGGAGGAACACCGGTGGCGAAGGCGGATCTCTGGGCCATTACTGACGCTGAGGAGCGAAAGCGTGGGGAGCGAACAGGATTAGATACCCTGGTAGTCCACGCCGTAAACGTTGGGAACTAGGTGTTGGCGACATTCCACGTCGTCGGTGCCGCAGCTAACGCATTAAGTTCCCCGCCTGGGGAGTACGGCCGCAAGGCTAAAACTCAAAGGAATTGACGGGGGCCCGCACAAGCGGCGGAGCATGTGGCTTAATTCGACGCAACGCGAAGAACCTTACCAAGGCTTGACATATACCGGAAAGCATTAGAGATAGTGCCCCCCTTGTGGTCGGTATACAGGTGGTGCATGGCTGTCGTCAGCTCGTGTCGTGAGATGTTGGGTTAAGTCCCGCAACGAGCGCAACCCTTGTCCTGTGTTGCCAGCATGCCCTTCGGGGTGATGGGGACTCACAGGAGACCGCCGGGGTCAACTCGGAGGAAGGTGGGGACGACGTCAAGTCATCATGCCCCTTATGTCTTGGGCTGCACACGTGCTACAATGGCCGGTACAATGAGCTGCGATACCGTGAGGTGGAGCGAATCTCAAAAAGCCGGTCTCAGTTCGGATTGGGGTCTGCAACTCGACCCCATGAAGTCGGAGTCGCTAGTAATCGCAGATCAGCATTGCTGCGGTGAATACGTTCCCGGGCCTTGTACACACCGCCCGTCACGTCACGAAAGTCGGTAACACCCGAAGCCGGTGGCCCAACCCTTGTGGAGGGAGCTGTCGAAGGTGGGACTGGCGATTGGGACGAAGTCGTAACAAGGTAGCCGTACCGGAAGGTGCGGCTGGATCACCTCCTTTCTAAGGAGCACAGTACCGATTGCAGGCAAATGTTCTGCACGGTCAGCTCATGGGTGGAACGTTGATTAGTTGGCACGGTCTTCTGGATGGATCACGAGTACTGCTTCGGCGTGGAAAGTGAGTCACTGAAAGAGATCGTGCTTGGCACGTTGTTGGGTCCTGAAGGCACGGCCGTCTGGTCAGTCTTCAGTGCCGGCCCCGGTAAAGCTCTGTTTCGGCAGGGTGTGACGGGTGGCTGGTCGTTATTTGAGAACTACACAGTGGACGCGAGCATCTGTGGCCAAGTTTTTAAGGGCGCACGGTGGATGCCTTGGCACCAGGAACCGATGAAGGACGTGAGAGGCCGCGATAGGCCCCGGGGAGCTGCCAACTGAGCTTTGATCCGGGGGTGTCCGAATGGGGAAACCCGGCAGTCGTCATGGGCTGTCACCCATGCCTGAACACATAGGGCATGTGGAGGGAACGAGGGGAAGTGAAACATCTCAGTACCCTCAGGAAGAGAAAACAACCGTGATTCCGGGAGTAGTGGCGAGCGAAACCGGATGAGGCCAAACCGTATGCGTGTGATACCCGGCAGGGGTTGCGCATGCGGGGTTGTGGGAATGAGCTTTCACAGTCTGCCGGCTGTGAGGCGAGTCAGAAACCGTATGGATAGGCGAAGGACATGCGAAAGGTCCGGCGTAGAGGGTAAGACCCCCGTAGCTGAAATCTGTACGGCTTGCTTGCTCATCTCCCAAGTAGCACGGGGCCCGAGAAATCCCGTGTGAATCTGGCGGGACCACCCGCTAAGCCTAAATATTCCCTGGTGACCGATAGCGGATAGTACCGTGAGGGAATGGTGAAAAGTACCGCGGGAGCGGAGTGAAATAGTACCTGAAACCGTGTGCCTACAAGCCGTGGGAGCGTCGGGATCTTCGGATCCTCGTGACTGCGTGCCTTTTGAAGAATGAGCCTGCGAGTTAGCGGTGTGTAGCGAGGTTAACCCGTGTGGGGAAGCCGTAGCGAAAGCGAGTCCGAATAGGGCGATTGAGTTGCACGCTCTAGACCCGAAGCGGAGTGATCTAGCCATGGGCAGGTTGAAGCGGAGGTAAGACTTCGTGGAGGACCGAACCCACCAGGGTTGAAAACCTGGGGGATGACCTGTGGTTAGGGGTGAAAGGCCAATCAAACTCCGTGATAGCTGGTTCTCCCCGAAATGCATTTAGGTGCAGCGTCGTGTGTTTCTTGCCGGAGGTAGAGCACTGGATAGGCGATGGGCCCTACCGGGTTACTGACCTTAGCCAAACTCCGAATGCCGGTAAGTGAGAGCACGGCAGTGAGACTGTGGGGGATAAGCTCCATGGTCGAGAGGGAAACAGCCCAGAGCATCGACTAAGGCCCCTAAGCGTACGCTAAGTGGGAAAGGATGTGGAGTCGCAGAGACAACCAGGAGGTTGGCTTAGAAGCAGCCACCCTTGAAAGAGTGCGTAATAGCTCACTGGTCAAGTGATTCCGCGCCGACAATGTAGCGGGGCTCAAGCGTACCGCCGAAGTCGTGTCATTGCAGCAATAGGGCCAACGCCTGCTGTGATGGGTAGGGGAGCGTCGTGTGCCGGGTGAAGCAGCAGCGGAAGCTAGTTGTGGACGGTTCACGAGTGAGAATGCAGGCATGAGTAGCGATACACACGTGAGAAACGTGTGCGCCGATTGACTAAGGGTTCCTGGGTCAAGCTGATCTGCCCAGGGTAAGTCGGGACCTAAGGCGAGGCCGACAGGCGTAGTCGATGGACAACCGGTTGATATTCCGGTACCCGCTTTGAAACGCCCAATATCGAATCCTCTGATGCTAAGGCCGTGAAGCCGTTCCGGACCCTTCGGGGAAAGGAAAGTGGTGGAGCCGCCGGCCCAAGGTGGTAGTAGGTAAGCGATGGGGTGACGCAGGAAGGTAGTCCAGCCCGGGCGGTGGTTGTCCCGGGGTAAGGGTGTAGGCCGAGGGGTAGGCAAATCCGTCCCTCATATAAGGCTGAGACCTGATGCCGAGCCGATTGTGGTGAAGTGGATGATCCTATGCTGTCGAGAAAAGCCTCTAGCGAGTTTCATGGCGGCCCGTACCCTAAACCGACTCAGGTGGTCAGGTAGAGAATACCGAGGCGTTCGGGTGAACTATGGTTAAGGAACTCGGCAAAATGCCCCCGTAACTTCGGGAGAAGGGGGGCCATTCCTGGTGATGAGACTTGCTCTCTGAGCTGGGGGTGGCCGCAGAGACCAGCGAGAAGCGACTGTTTACTAAAAACACAGGTCCGTGCGAAGCCGTAAGGCGATGTATACGGACTGACGCCTGCCCGGTGCTGGAACGTTAAGGGGACCGGTTAGTGACCTTTCGGGGTTGCGAAGCTGAGAACTTAAGCGCCAGTAAACGGCGGTGGTAACTATAACCATCCTAAGGTAGCGAAATTCCTTGTCGGGTAAGTTCCGACCTGCACGAATGGCGTAACGACTTCTCGACTGTCTCAACCATAGGCCCGGTGAAATTGCACTACGAGTAAAGATGCTCGTTTCGCGCAGCAGGACGGAAAGACCCCGGGACCTTTACTACAGTTTGATATTGGTGTTCGGTTCGGCTTGTGTAGGATAGGTGGGAGACTTTGAAGCAGCCACGCCAGTGGTTGTGGAGTCGCCGTTGAAATACCACTCTGGTCGTGCTGGATGTCTAACCTCGGTCCGTGATCCGGATCAGGGACAGTGTCTGATGGGTAGTTTAACTGGGGCGGTTGCCTCCCAAAGGGTAACGGAGGCGCCCAAAGGTTCCCTCAGCCTGGTTGGCAATCAGGTGTTGAGTGTAAGTGCACAAGGGAGCTTGACTGTGAGACCGACGGGTCGAGCAGGGACGAAAGTCGGGACTAGTGATCCGGCGGTGGCTTGTGGAAGCGCCGTCGCTCAACGGATAAAAGGTACCCCGGGGATAACAGGCTGATCTTCCCCAAGAGTCCATATCGACGGGATGGTTTGGCACCTCGATGTCGGCTCGTCGCATCCTGGGGCTGGAGTCGGTCCCAAGGGTTGGGCTGTTCGCCCATTAAAGCGGTACGCGAGCTGGGTTTAGAACGTCGTGAGACAGTTCGGTCCCTATCCGCTGTGCGCGTAGGAATATTGAGAAGGGCTGTCCCTAGTACGAGAGGACCGGGACGGACGAACCTCTGGTGTGCCAGTTGTCCTGCCAAGGGCATGGCTGGTTGGCTACGTTCGGGAGGGATAACCGCTGAAAGCATCTAAGCGGGAAGCCTGCTTCAAGATGAGTATTCCCACCTCCTTGAGAGGGTAAGGCTCCCAGTAGACGACTGGGTTGATAGGCCAGATGTGGAAGCCCGGTAACGGGTGGAGCTGACTGGTACTAATAGGCCGAGGGCTTGTCCTCAGTTGCTCGCGTCCACTGTGTTAGTTCTGAAGTAACGAACTCGCCTTGCCGGCTTGAGTTCAACTTCATAGTGTTTCGGTGGTCATAGCGTTAGGGAAACGCCCGGTTACATTCCGAACCCGGAAGCTAAGCCTTTCAGCGCCGATGGTACTGCAGGGGGGACCCTGTGGGAGAGTAGGACGCCGCCGAACAATCATTGTGGGAAAGCCCCGCACCAGTCATGGTGCGGGGCTTTTCTGCGTTTACGGCCAGAAGACCGGACGGCCGTAATCTGCATGGATGAGCAGTATGAGCAGCGGGGAGGCTGCGGTCAGCCAGAAGTGGCAGCGGAAGGGGAAGCCGAAGGGGAAGGGGGAAGGGACCGGGAGGGCCGCCGGCTACGACATGGCCGGGGTCGGGCTCCTGCTGCTGGCCGCGGCCGCGGGATGGAGCGACATGGTGCTCCTGGTCTTCGGGCACGTGGTGTCCGGGTGGGTGCTGTGCGTCGTCCTGGTCTGTGCAGCCGTGGTCGCCGCCGGTTTGCGCGCCCTGTGGCTGCGTTCCGAGGCCGGCCGGACGGTGGAGCACAGCCGGTCGGCCTTGATGTCCGGTCTGCGGGTAGTCGCTGCGACCGCGGCGGTGCTGAGCTGTGCGGCCGGCGCCCTCGACGAACTCGGCGCGGAGTACTACGTCCTGCACCCCACGGGCCCCGATGGCTGCACCGCCGTCGTCCGGGAGACCTCGTTCCTCGTACTCGGCAGCGGTGACGTCTATGCGATCGGCGCCAGCCACATCGGCTGGCGGCCGTCGGGCTCCTGGATCGCCGACGACGGCCACCGGCCCATCGCCGCGGGAACGTACGAGCTGGGCTGGCACGAGGACGGCGGCGGTTCGCTGACCGTACACGGGACCCCCGGCGACCCCATCGTCTCGGGGGGCCTGGCGACGCTCGACTGCGGGAGCTGACCAGGGGAGCTGACCAGCCGGCCCAGAGATCGTTTGACATGGAGTGCACTCCAAGTCATAGCGTCGGGGCATACGGTTTTCCAGCTCGGGGGAGGCATCGAAATGATCGACGCAGGCATCCGGTACTTGGGTGAACTCGCTGTGTCCGCACAGGGGTTGGGCTGCATGGGGATGAGCCACGGCTACGGGGACTCGGACGACGCGCAGTCGATCGCGACCCTCAACCGGGCCCTCGACCTCGGGGTGACCCTCCTGGACACCGCCGACTTCTACGGCTCCGGGCACAACGAGGAACTGATCGGGCGGGCCGTCGCCGGGCGGCGCGACGAGGCGGTCATCGCGACGAAGTTCGGCTTCGCCAACCGGCTGGGCGAGCCCACCGTGATCCGCGGCGACGCCGCCTACGTGCGCCAGGCGTGCGAGGCCTCGCTGCGACGCCTCGGGGTCGACCACATCGACCTCTACTACCAGCACCGGGTCGACCCGCAGGTGCCGATCGAGGAGACCGTCGGCGCCATGGCCGAGCTGGTCCAGGCCGGCAAGGTCCGCCACCTCGGGCTGTCGGAGGCCGGTGCGGAGACGATCCGCCGGGCCCACGCCGTGCACCCGATCACGGCACTGCAGAGTGAGTGGTCCCTCTGGACCCGGGACCTGGAGGCGGAAGCTGCCCCGGTCTGCCGCGAACTCGGCATCGGCCTCGTCCCGTTCTCCCCGCTCGGCCGGGGCTTCCTCACCGGCCGCTACAACTCGGTCGAGGGCCTGGCGGAGACCGACCTACGGCGCACGCAGCCGAGGTTCGCCGACGGCAACCTCGACCGGAACCTGGCGATCGTCGCGAAGCTCGAGGAACTGGCCGCGGCCAAGGGCATCACCGCGGGCCAGCTCGCCCTGGCCTGGGTGCAGCACCGCGGCGAGGACGTCGTACCGATCCCCGGCACCCGGCGGGAGAAGTACCTCGAGGAGAACATCGCGGCGCTGTCCGTCGAGCTGACGCCCGAAGACCTGGCCGCCATCGAGGCCGCGGCCCCCAGCGAACAGATCGCGGGCGCCCGCTACGACGCGACGAGCCTGACCTTCGTCGACCAGTGAGGGACGGCCCACGAAGCCACCGCTAGGTGGCCCGGCCACCCCGGACCGTGGCGGGCAGGAAGACGGCGTGGGCGGGCGAGGGGACGGGCCGCCGGCACGCTGGGTCCTCGCAGCGGTGTACCGCCCCGGTACGGGCGGCCGACAGCGCGGCGACGTCCTCGTTCCGCCCCGCGGCCCGTGCCATGTCGGCCAGGGCGACGGCGAGGAAGCCGGCCTCGGCGGCGACGTGCGCGGTCGGACGGGTACGGCGGCGCTCCGCGAGCCTTCGGCGTCCCTCGATGTTCAAGGGGGCGTTCGGTGGTGTCACCGGAGCACCTTGGTGCTTCGGCCGGCCGTGATGGCGGTGAGGAGAGGAAACGCGATGAGCAGCGCTACCGCGACCAGGAGCCCGCTTGCCCAGAGCGGCCCGCGGTCTCCGGCTTCCGTGCCGAGGGTGGCCGCAGCGATGACGGGGCCGACGGCGGCACCCACGTTGAGCGCCGCCGTCGCATACGAGCCGGCCATGGTGGGGGCTTCCGCGGCCTCGTAGAGGACCCGTGTGATCAGCGTGCTGCCCAGCGCGAACGACAGTGCGCCCTGCACGAACACGAGGATGAACAGGGCGACCGGCTCGTTGGCCAGCATCGCCAGGGCCGGCCAGCCGATGAGCAGCAACGGACCGCCGACTGCGATGACCGGACCAGGACGCCGGTCGGACAGCCGGCCGGCGACGGCGACGCCCACGGATGAACCGACGCCGAAAAGCACCAGAGCGACAGAGACCCACAACTCGCCCAGCCCGGCTCTGTCGGTCACCACGGGGGCGAGGAAGGTGATGCTTCCGAAGGTTGCCGCGTTCACCAGCGCGCCAAGCACCATCACCAGAATCAACCGCGGCCGTGCGAGCTGAGCGAGCTCCGCTCGCAACGCCGGCCTTCCAGTCGCCTCATCCCCGTCGCCTCCTGCTGGGATTCCCCTCAGGACGCCGAGAGCTGCCGGCAGGCAGAGAGCGGCGACAGCCCAGAAGGTGGCCCGCCAGCCGAGAACCGTGCCGAGCACCGACCCACCGGGGACACCGGCGATCGTGGCCACCGTCGTGCCGGACAGCAGCACGGCCAGCGCGCGTCCCTTCCTGTCGGGCGAGACCAGCGTGGCGGCAGCCGTCAGAGCGACGGCAAGGAACCCTGCGTTCGCGAGCGCGGCGACGACTCGGGTGGCGAGCAGGACGGGGAAGCTTGTGGTGATGGCGCCCAAGGCGTGAGCTGCTGCGAAAGCGAGGACGAACCCGAGGAGGCTGGAGCGCCTGGGCCAGTTACGGGCAAGCGCGGCCACCAAGGGGGCCCCGACGATCATGCCGGTCGCGAAGGCCGAGGTGAGGGCGCCTGCTGTCCCGACCGTGACGTCAAGGTCCGAGGCGATGTCCGGCAAGAGGCCGGCGAGCATGAACTCCGAGGTGCCCATGGCGAAGACCGCCATGGCAAGCAGGTACAGCGGGAGAGGCATCGAGTGGCTCCGAGGTGAGGAGAGGCACGAGAAGGTCATCTCGTCACCGCGGCCAGCCCCAAGCGCACACTCGTTCCACCGCAGAAAGCGGTGTGCCGCAGGGCTACGAACTCAGTGGTTCAGGGGGCTGACGGCGTGACCGAAAGCCCCCACCTCGTCTGACTCAGGACTCGACATGCCCCGCACGCTATCCGACCGACGCCGGTCGAAGGTATGCGCGCTGGCCACCCTGGCTTCGCCATGCTGGTCCTGGAGAAGATCCGCGCGCCACGGCCAGGGCCGGGCAGTAGCCCCCGCAAGAAGCCGGACAGCCTCGCGCCCGACAAGGCCTACAGCAACGGGCCGTGCCGCGAATACCTGCGACGACGCGGTATCCGGCACACGATCCCGGCCATCCCAGAGCCCGCCCGTCACCGTCGCGTCGATCCGCCTGTAGATCAGGCCACGATCAGGCAGACGAGGTGCTGGTCGTCCGCCCGGTCCCCCTGACACGATCGGGGTGTGACCACGTTGTTCCTGATGGTCGGCCTAGGTCCGGCAGCTCGCCGAGGGGCATGGCGCGAGGAGACGATTCCTATGACCGAGGCCGGCCGGTGGCCGTCGTTCGCGGTGGGCCCGTGATCGATCACGGTATTGCGCTGCCTGAGCACCGCCTGCATATCGTGCCCGCGGTCGTGGCGCTGGCCAGTCCGACGTGGCAGCGGGAGGTGTGGCTCGATCCGGATCGGTTCGAGGACCTCGACTACACCGTGCACGTGCTCTTCGACGACTTCTGCGATGCGGACGACCCTCTGCCCTGGCTGGGGCAGTGCCTCCGCAGCGAGGAAGAGGTCGAGCTGATGGCACGGCTCGGTGCTGCCTACGGCGCGGTACAGGAGGCGGTCGGCGCCGCCGCCCGCGACGAGGTCTATCTGGACTCGCCGGGTTGGCCGGGCGTGGTCGCCGCCGCGGCGCGGCTGGCCCAGGTGCTGGTGGCCAATGACCAGGCGGCGTTGAGCGGGTTGCACGCTGCCGGGCATCGCCGGCCGCCCGGCGCCGAGCCCGTCGACGGCGCTTAGGGCCTGTCTGACAATTCCCGCCGGGTCCCGGCCGCACGCCGATCGCACGCACCGAACGACCCGGCCTGATCCGGCGCGAATTGTCAGACAGACCCTAGTGTCCTGAGTCGGTAATTCGTCGGCAGTACGAGGCGAGGGATTCGAGGATCTGGTCGGCAGTCTTGGTCCAGATGAACGGCTTGGGGTCTTCGTTCCATGAGTCGATCCAGGTGCGGATGTCCTTCTCCAGCGCCTGGACCGACTTGTGGACTCCTCGCCGTATCCGCTTGTTCGTCAGCTCGGCGAACCACCGCTCGACCAGGTTCAGCCAGGACGAGCTGGTGGGCGTGAAGTGCATGTGGAACCTGGGATGGGCCAGCAGCCACTTCTTGACCGCCGCGGTCTTGTGGGTCGCGTAGTTGTCGCAGATCAAGTGGACCTGGAGTCCGGCAGGGATCTCCTTGTCGAGCTTGTTCAGGAACTTCCTGAACTCCTCGGCCCGGTGCCGGCGGTGGAGGGACCCGATCACCTTGCCGGTGGCCGCGTCGAAGGCCGCGAACAGCGTGGTGGTGCCAGCGCGGACGTAGTCGTGACTGGCCCGCTCGGGCACCCCGGGCATCATCGGCAGCACCGGCTGGGACCGGTCCAGCGCCTGGATCTGCGACTTCTCGTCCACACACAGCACCAGCGCCCGCTCCGGCGGATCGAGATACAGCCCCACCACGTCATGGACCTTGTCGACGAAGAACGGGTCCGTGGATAGCTTGAACGTCTCGGACCGGTGCGGCTGCAAGCCGAAAGCCCGCCACACCCGGGAAACGGTCGACTGCGACAGCCCGGTCTTCTTCGCCATCGACCGGGTCGACCAGTGCGTGGCGTTCTCCGGCTTCGACTCCAGCGTCCGGGCGATCAGATCGGCGACCTGCTCGTCCATCACCGTGCGGGGCCGGCCCGGACGCGGCTCGTCCGACAACCCGTCGAGACGGTCCGCCAGGAAACGCTTACGCCACTTCGAGACGGTGTCGCGGGACACCCCGACCCGCTCCATCACCGCACGCGTCGACACGGGAAAGCCGTCCTCCCCGACATCGTCACAGGCCAGGATCACACGGGCCCGCATCGCCATGTCCTGCGCGGACTTACGCCGCCGCACCCACCCCTCCAACACTGATCGCTCAGCATCAGTCAAATCCAGCGGCGCAAGCTTCGGTCCCGGGCGCGTCATGCCTCAACTATATGGAAATTTAAGACTCAGGACACTAGAAGACTGATGAAGATGTTGGGTTCTGGCCCCGCCGCGTCAGCGGTGGGGCCAGACTCGTGTTGTGGTTCAAGGGGAGTGGGTCGGGGAGACGGTCGGACCTGATGTGTGGGCGACGTGCCGGGAGTTGATTCCGGCTGGGAGTGTGTTCGCGTTCCTGGCCGAGCACCGTGGCCGGTTGTTCCCCGCGGCGATGTTCGCGGACATGTATCCGTCGGCGAACGGGCGGCCGTCCATGCCGCCGCAGATTCTGGCCGCGGCGATCACATTGCAGGCCCTGCACGGCATGTCGGACTTCGAGACGGTCCAGGAACTGCGGTGTGACCTGCGGTGGAAGGCCGCGTGCGGGCTGGGACTGCATGACACCGCGTTCGACCCGTCGCTTCTGGCGTACTTCCGGCGCCGGCTGGCCCGCTCCACCAGCCCGAACCGGGCCTTCGAGGCCGTGCGGGAGGTCGTGAAGGCCACCGGTGTCCTCAGGGGCAAGCACCGGCGGGCACTGGACTCCACCGTGCTGGACGACGCGGTCGCCACCCAGGACACCGTCACCCAGATCATCGGCGCCATCCGGGTGGTGATCCGGGAAGTCCCCGGCGGCGCCGAGGCTGCCGCCGCGCAGTGCACCGCCCACGACTACACCGACCCGGGCAAACCCCGCATCACCTGGAACGATGCCCAGGCACGAGCCAACCTGGTCGACGCGCTCGTCGGCGACGCGGTCAGACTGCTCGGGCATCTGCCCGAGCAGGAACTGGGCGAGAAGGCAGCGAACGCGGTCGGCATCCTCGCGCTGGTCGCCGGGCAGGACGTGGAACCGGCCGAGGACTCCGACGGCCGTGACGGCCGCTGGCGCATCACCCAAGGGACCGCCCCGGACCGGATGATCTCCACCGTCGACCCCGAGTCCCGGCACATCCACAAGACCCGCTCCCATCAGCAGGACGGATACAAGGCCCACCTCGCCGTCGAGCCGGAGACCGGGTTATACACCGCCGTCGCCCTGCGGCCCGGGGCCGGGCCAGAGCACCACGAGGCAGCCGTCGGCCTTGAACTGCTGGCCGAGGAGGACACCCCGGTGGACGCCTTCGGTGACACCGCCTACTCCACCGGCGACGCCCGCCAGGCCCTCGAAGAGGCCGGACACCGGCTGTTCCTCAAACCCGCCCCGCTGCGGCCGGCCGTCCCAGACGGCTTCACCCTCGACGACTTCGCCATCGACACCTCGGCCGCCACCGTGACCTGCCCCCAAGGCCACACCGTCGGCCTGTCCGAGCCCGGCGGCCGCCACCACCAGCGCAGGGCCGTCTTCGGGAACGTGTGCACCCGATGCCCGCTGCGTGAGCAGTGCACCAAGGCCAAAGCCGGACGCGTCCTGACCATCCGCCCCCACCACGATCTCCAAGCCGCGGCCCGCCGCCAGGCCGCCACCGACCCCGCCTGGCAGGCCGACTACCGCCGCTGGCGGCCACCAGTCGAACGTGCCGTCGCCTGGCTCGTCCACCACGGCAACCGCCGACTCCGCTACCGGGGCACCATCAGCAACAACGCCTGGCTCCACACCCGAGCAGCCGCCCTCAACCTCCGCCGCCTGATCAACCTCGGACTCACTCACACAGGCGGCACCTGGCACCTCGCACCGGCCATCACATAACCAGAGGGGCCGCCCGGCCTACGGCCGGACGGCCCCTCAACAAGATCTTCATCAGTCTTCTAGGGGACGAGGACCACCTTGCCGCGGTTGCGGCGCTGCTCGATGGCTGCGTGGGCGCGCGCCGCCTCCGCGAGGGGGATCTCCTCGTGGACAGTGGTGCGCAGGGTGCCGGCTGCGCGTTGCTCCCAGAGCTCGCGCTGCCAGCGGGCGTACAGGTCGGGTCGGCCGAGGGCGATGGCCCGCATCTGGAAGCCGATCACCGAGGCGCCGCGCACCAGCAGCTCGTACGCCTCCACCGTGCCGCCGCCGGAGCTGAAGGCCACCAGCCGGCCGCCCATGGCCAGGGCGCGCACGGCCGGGCCCAGCAGCTCGCCGCCGACGCCGTCGAGGATGACGTCGTACGGGGCTCCCCAGTCGGCGTCCTCGTACAGCACGACCGCGTCGGCGCCCAGCCCGCGCACGAAGTCGGCCTTGTCGGCGCTGCCGACGGCGGCGACGACCCGTCCCGCCCCTCCGGCCTTGGCGAGCTGGAGGGCGAGGGTGCCCACCGCGCTGGCCGCCGCCGTGATGAGCACCGACTCGCCGGGCTGTACCCGCCCGGCCTCGAACGCCCCGCGCGCCACGAGCCCGCTGCGGACGAGGGCGACCGCGTCCACGGCGGTGGCGTCGTCCGGGACGGTGGTGGCGAGCGCGGCGTTCAGGACGGCGTACTCGGCGTAGGCGTCGGCGAAGCACAGTCCGGTGACGCGGTCGCCGACGGCGAAGCCGGTGACGTCCGCGCCGGTGGAGACGACGGTCCCGGCGACCTCCCCGCCGAACGAGACAGGCCCGCTGCCCTCGCGGACCTTGCGGACGGTGGGCAGCGTGACGCCGATCGCCCCGGTACGGACGAGCAGCTCCCCGGGGGCCGCCTCCGGGCGGTCGACCTCTTCGGCGAACAGGACTTCCGGCCCACCGTTGACCTCGTGGCGGATGCGCAGCACAGGACCTCCCCCGATCCGTTTTCATTGGGTGCCCCAACGATATGGCTAAGGTCGTGGGGAAGTCCAATGATTTCTGGGTAGGGTGGCTGCATGGTCAAGTCCCAGCCCTCACCGCCCCCTTCGTCCTCGGCCCTCGCGCACATCCAGTCCCTGCCCAGTTGGCTCGTTGGCCGCGTCGCGGCGCGCGGGCGGGGCCTGGTCGCCGACGCGATCGCGGCGGAGGGGCTGAAGCTGATGCAGCACGCGGTGCTGGCCGCAACTGCCGAGTACGGTCCCGTCGCACAGGCGGACCTCGGCCGCCGGCTCGCGGTGGACCCGAAGGACATGGTCGGGATCCTCAACCACCTCCAAGAGGCGGGCCTGGTCCTGCGGGCCCCGGACCCGGCCGACCGCCGCAAGAACGCGGTGACGGTGACCCCGGAGGGAGAGGCGGCCCTGGCCCGCTGCGCCACCCTCGCGGAGGAGGCGAACGAGCAGCTCCTGGCGCCGCTGACGGCGGATGAGCAGGGCGTGTTGATGGAGCTGTTGAGGCGTGTCCATGAGGCCCCCACCTCGTTTTGACACCCCTGGGGGCCGGATGTAGAGTCAAGCGGTTGCCTCGAACCGGAGAGGTTCGGCGACACTCACCCCGCAGCGAATCGAATTCCATGTGGGGTGCACTCGACTCTTCATTCGGAACGTCGAAGCCGGGAAATCCGGTGGAAAACTTCTGATAGAGTCGGAACCGCCGGAAAGGGAAAGCGCGAAAGCGCAGAACCTGGAAAGCACCGAGGAAGTCGGGCCCGAAAGAGTCTGATAGAGTCGGAAACGAAGAAAGAACGAAAGCCCGGAGGAAAGCCCGAGAGGGTGAGTACAAAGGAAGCGTCCGTTCCTTGAGAACTCAACAGCGTGCCAAAAATCAACGCCAGAAGTTGATACCCCGTCCACTTCGGTGGATGAGGTTCCTTTGAAAAAGACCTGTCGGGCCTTCGGGCACTGGCAGGCGACAAACACAGCGAGGACGTTGTGGTCAGTCGGTCTTATTCCGACCGTGACTGGCCCGCTCTTTCGTGCGTGTGCACCGGATTACCGGTAAACATTCATGGAGAGTTTGATCCTGGCTCAGGACGAACGCTGGCGGCGTGCTTAACACATGCAAGTCGAACGATGAACCTCCTTCGGGAGGGGATTAGTGGCGAACGGGTGAGTAACACGTGGGCAATCTGCCCTTCACTCTGGGACAAGCCCTGGAAACGGGGTCTAATACCGGATACGACTGCGGGAGGCATCTCCTGCGGTGGAAAGCTCCGGCGGTGAAGGATGAGCCCGCGGCCTATCAGCTTGTTGGTGGGGTAACGGCCCACCAAGGCGACGACGGGTAGCCGGCCTGAGAGGGCGACCGGCCACACTGGGACTGAGACACGGCCCAGACTCCTACGGGAGGCAGCAGTGGGGAATATTGCACAATGGGCGAAAGCCTGATGCAGCGACGCCGCGTGAGGGATGACGGCCTTCGGGTTGTAAACCTCTTTCAGCAGGGAAGAAGCGAAAGTGACGGTACCTGCAGAAGAAGCGCCGGCTAACTACGTGCCAGCAGCCGCGGTAATACGTAGGGCGCAAGCGTTGTCCGGAATTATTGGGCGTAAAGAGCTCGTAGGCGGCTTGTCA
Source organism: Streptomyces sp. 3211.6 (assembly GCF_003634815.1). NCBI lineage: Bacteria > Bacillati > Actinomycetota > Actinomycetes > Kitasatosporales > Streptomycetaceae > Streptomyces > Streptomyces sp. 3211.6. The sequence continues at coordinate 4,307,600 of NZ_RBXC01000001.1, forward strand.
CGTCGGATGTGAAAGCCCGAGGCTTAACCTCGGGTCTGCATTCGATACGGGCTAGCTAGAGTGTGGTAGGGGAGATCGGAATTCCTGGTGTAGCGGTGAAATGCGCAGATATCAGGAGGAACACCGGTGGCGAAGGCGGATCTCTGGGCCATTACTGACGCTGAGGAGCGAAAGCGTGGGGAGCGAACAGGATTAGATACCCTGGTAGTCCACGCCGTAAACGTTGGGAACTAGGTGTTGGCGACATTCCACGTCGTCGGTGCCGCAGCTAACGCATTAAGTTCCCCGCCTGGGGAGTACGGCCGCAAGGCTAAAACTCAAAGGAATTGACGGGGGCCCGCACAAGCGGCGGAGCATGTGGCTTAATTCGACGCAACGCGAAGAACCTTACCAAGGCTTGACATATACCGGAAAGCATTAGAGATAGTGCCCCCCTTGTGGTCGGTATACAGGTGGTGCATGGCTGTCGTCAGCTCGTGTCGTGAGATGTTGGGTTAAGTCCCGCAACGAGCGCAACCCTTGTCCTGTGTTGCCAGCATGCCCTTCGGGGTGATGGGGACTCACAGGAGACCGCCGGGGTCAACTCGGAGGAAGGTGGGGACGACGTCAAGTCATCATGCCCCTTATGTCTTGGGCTGCACACGTGCTACAATGGCCGGTACAATGAGCTGCGATACCGTGAGGTGGAGCGAATCTCAAAAAGCCGGTCTCAGTTCGGATTGGGGTCTGCAACTCGACCCCATGAAGTCGGAGTCGCTAGTAATCGCAGATCAGCATTGCTGCGGTGAATACGTTCCCGGGCCTTGTACACACCGCCCGTCACGTCACGAAAGTCGGTAACACCCGAAGCCGGTGGCCCAACCCTTGTGGAGGGAGCTGTCGAAGGTGGGACTGGCGATTGGGACGAAGTCGTAACAAGGTAGCCGTACCGGAAGGTGCGGCTGGATCACCTCCTTTCTAAGGAGCACAGTACCGATTGCAGGCAAATGTTCTGCACGGTCAGCTCATGGGTGGAACGTTGATTAGTTGGCACGGTCTTCTGGATGGATCACGAGTACTGCTTCGGCGTGGAAAGTGAGTCACTGAAAGAGATCGTGCTTGGCACGTTGTTGGGTCCTGAAGGCACGGCCGTCTGGTCAGTCTTCAGTGCCGGCCCCGGTAAAGCTCTGTTTCGGCAGGGTGTGACGGGTGGCTGGTCGTTATTTGAGAACTACACAGTGGACGCGAGCATCTGTGGCCAAGTTTTTAAGGGCGCACGGTGGATGCCTTGGCACCAGGAACCGATGAAGGACGTGAGAGGCCGCGATAGGCCCCGGGGAGCTGCCAACTGAGCTTTGATCCGGGGGTGTCCGAATGGGGAAACCCGGCAGTCGTCATGGGCTGTCACCCATGCCTGAACACATAGGGCATGTGGAGGGAACGAGGGGAAGTGAAACATCTCAGTACCCTCAGGAAGAGAAAACAACCGTGATTCCGGGAGTAGTGGCGAGCGAAACCGGATGAGGCCAAACCGTATGCGTGTGATACCCGGCAGGGGTTGCGCATGCGGGGTTGTGGGAATGAGCTTTCACAGTCTGCCGGCTGTGAGGCGAGTCAGAAACCGTATGGATAGGCGAAGGACATGCGAAAGGTCCGGCGTAGAGGGTAAGACCCCCGTAGCTGAAATCTGTACGGCTTGCTTGCTCATCTCCCAAGTAGCACGGGGCCCGAGAAATCCCGTGTGAATCTGGCGGGACCACCCGCTAAGCCTAAATATTCCCTGGTGACCGATAGCGGATAGTACCGTGAGGGAATGGTGAAAAGTACCGCGGGAGCGGAGTGAAATAGTACCTGAAACCGTGTGCCTACAAGCCGTGGGAGCGTCGGGATCTTCGGATCCTCGTGACTGCGTGCCTTTTGAAGAATGAGCCTGCGAGTTAGCGGTGTGTAGCGAGGTTAACCCGTGTGGGGAAGCCGTAGCGAAAGCGAGTCCGAATAGGGCGATTGAGTTGCACGCTCTAGACCCGAAGCGGAGTGATCTAGCCATGGGCAGGTTGAAGCGGAGGTAAGACTTCGTGGAGGACCGAACCCACCAGGGTTGAAAACCTGGGGGATGACCTGTGGTTAGGGGTGAAAGGCCAATCAAACTCCGTGATAGCTGGTTCTCCCCGAAATGCATTTAGGTGCAGCGTCGTGTGTTTCTTGCCGGAGGTAGAGCACTGGATAGGCGATGGGCCCTACCGGGTTACTGACCTTAGCCAAACTCCGAATGCCGGTAAGTGAGAGCACGGCAGTGAGACTGTGGGGGATAAGCTCCATGGTCGAGAGGGAAACAGCCCAGAGCATCGACTAAGGCCCCTAAGCGTACGCTAAGTGGGAAAGGATGTGGAGTCGCAGAGACAACCAGGAGGTTGGCTTAGAAGCAGCCACCCTTGAAAGAGTGCGTAATAGCTCACTGGTCAAGTGATTCCGCGCCGACAATGTAGCGGGGCTCAAGCGTACCGCCGAAGTCGTGTCATTGCAGCAATAGGGCCAACGCCTGCTGTGATGGGTAGGGGAGCGTCGTGTGCCGGGTGAAGCAGCAGCGGAAGCTAGTTGTGGACGGTTCACGAGTGAGAATGCAGGCATGAGTAGCGATACACACGTGAGAAACGTGTGCGCCGATTGACTAAGGGTTCCTGGGTCAAGCTGATCTGCCCAGGGTAAGTCGGGACCTAAGGCGAGGCCGACAGGCGTAGTCGATGGACAACCGGTTGATATTCCGGTACCCGCTTTGAAACGCCCAATATCGAATCCTCTGATGCTAAGGCCGTGAAGCCGTTCCGGACCCTTCGGGGAAAGGAAAGTGGTGGAGCCGCCGGCCCAAGGTGGTAGTAGGTAAGCGATGGGGTGACGCAGGAAGGTAGTCCAGCCCGGGCGGTGGTTGTCCCGGGGTAAGGGTGTAGGCCGAGGGGTAGGCAAATCCGTCCCTCATATAAGGCTGAGACCTGATGCCGAGCCGATTGTGGTGAAGTGGATGATCCTATGCTGTCGAGAAAAGCCTCTAGCGAGTTTCATGGCGGCCCGTACCCTAAACCGACTCAGGTGGTCAGGTAGAGAATACCGAGGCGTTCGGGTGAACTATGGTTAAGGAACTCGGCAAAATGCCCCCGTAACTTCGGGAGAAGGGGGGCCATTCCTGGTGATGAGACTTGCTCTCTGAGCTGGGGGTGGCCGCAGAGACCAGCGAGAAGCGACTGTTTACTAAAAACACAGGTCCGTGCGAAGCCGTAAGGCGATGTATACGGACTGACGCCTGCCCGGTGCTGGAACGTTAAGGGGACCGGTTAGTGACCTTTCGGGGTTGCGAAGCTGAGAACTTAAGCGCCAGTAAACGGCGGTGGTAACTATAACCATCCTAAGGTAGCGAAATTCCTTGTCGGGTAAGTTCCGACCTGCACGAATGGCGTAACGACTTCTCGACTGTCTCAACCATAGGCCCGGTGAAATTGCACTACGAGTAAAGATGCTCGTTTCGCGCAGCAGGACGGAAAGACCCCGGGACCTTTACTACAGTTTGATATTGGTGTTCGGTTCGGCTTGTGTAGGATAGGTGGGAGACTTTGAAGCAGCCACGCCAGTGGTTGTGGAGTCGCCGTTGAAATACCACTCTGGTCGTGCTGGATGTCTAACCTCGGTCCGTGATCCGGATCAGGGACAGTGTCTGATGGGTAGTTTAACTGGGGCGGTTGCCTCCCAAAGGGTAACGGAGGCGCCCAAAGGTTCCCTCAGCCTGGTTGGCAATCAGGTGTTGAGTGTAAGTGCACAAGGGAGCTTGACTGTGAGACCGACGGGTCGAGCAGGGACGAAAGTCGGGACTAGTGATCCGGCGGTGGCTTGTGGAAGCGCCGTCGCTCAACGGATAAAAGGTACCCCGGGGATAACAGGCTGATCTTCCCCAAGAGTCCATATCGACGGGATGGTTTGGCACCTCGATGTCGGCTCGTCGCATCCTGGGGCTGGAGTCGGTCCCAAGGGTTGGGCTGTTCGCCCATTAAAGCGGTACGCGAGCTGGGTTTAGAACGTCGTGAGACAGTTCGGTCCCTATCCGCTGTGCGCGTAGGAATATTGAGAAGGGCTGTCCCTAGTACGAGAGGACCGGGACGGACGAACCTCTGGTGTGCCAGTTGTCCTGCCAAGGGCATGGCTGGTTGGCTACGTTCGGGAGGGATAACCGCTGAAAGCATCTAAGCGGGAAGCCTGCTTCAAGATGAGTATTCCCACCTCCTTGAGAGGGTAAGGCTCCCAGTAGACGACTGGGTTGATAGGCCAGATGTGGAAGCCCGGTAACGGGTGGAGCTGACTGGTACTAATAGGCCGAGGGCTTGTCCTCAGTTGCTCGCGTCCACTGTGTTAGTTCTGAAGTAACGAACTCGCCTTGCCGGCTTGAGTTCAACTTCATAGTGTTTCGGTGGTCATAGCGTTAGGGAAACGCCCGGTTACATTCCGAACCCGGAAGCTAAGCCTTTCAGCGCCGATGGTACTGCAGGGGGGACCCTGTGGGAGAGTAGGACGCCGCCGAACAATCATTGTGGGAAAGCCCCGCACCAGTCATGGTGCGGGGCTTTTCTGCGTTTACGGCCAGAAGGCCGGTCGGGTCGGGATATTGCGTTGACCTGTTGTGAGCGGCGCGTTTGGATGCGTGCATGGAGCAGCAGAAGAAGCAGCAGCAGCACGTGATCCGGGCCGTGCGGGCCGACGAGTGGCAGAAGGTCAAGGACCTGAGGCTGGACGCGCTGCGTGATCCCGCCGCGTCGCTGGCCTTCCTCGAGACCTTCGAGCAGGCCGCCGCCAAGCCCGACGAGCACTGGCAGGACCGGGCGGCCGGGGCGGCGGAGGGCGTCCACGTCGGGCAGTTCATCGCCGAGGCGCCCGACGGGCAGTGGGACGGGTCCGTGTCCGTGTTCATCGAGGCTGCGGGGACCAGCGACTTCCTCGGCCAGGCCGTCGACGTCGACCAGGCGCATGTCGTCGGCGTGTTCGTGCGGCCCGAGCAGCGGGGCAGCGGGCTGACCGACGCACTGTTCGAGGCGGCGCTGGAGTGGGTGTGGGCGCGGGAAGAGCCCGTGCTGGGGCATGTGCGGCTCTTCGTGCACGAGAAGAACGAGCGGGCCGCCGGGTTCTACCGGCGGTTCGGGTTCCGGCCGAGCGGGCTGGTGATCCCGAAGCCGGACGACCCGTCCGCCAAGGAGCACGAATACCTGTTCACGCGCCCCTGATGTCCTTAGGCGACGGGCCACTCCGGCCAGCGGGCGCGGGCCTGTTCGCGGCTGCGGCACAGGGCCAGGAGGGGGAGCTTCTCGTCCATGAGGAGGTCGGGGAGCTGGGGGACGGGGGCGACGGCCGCCACGTCCTCCAGGACCAGCGTCATTGGTGGGTCGAGCCGACCGTCGGATGACCGTGCGGCCATGCGGCGGCCGTGCTCGACCACGTGCGAGGCGAGTGCGGTGAGCAGGGGCATCACACCCGGCCGGGTGCGCGGGTCCTCCAGGGGCTCACCCACTACGTAGAGGGTGCCCCCTTCGGCTGCGAACGATGCCAGGGTGAGGGCGTCCGTTCGGTTCGGGTTGCAGGCCTCGCGGATGTGGACCGAGGTCAGGCAGGACAGGGCGCGGGCCGTCAGGTACTGGGCCTGCTCCCGGCGTTCGGGGTGGGCGATGAGGGCGCTTTCGAGTTCGCCGGCCGCGCCCGGGGCGGCCTGGGGGTGGGTGCGCAGGACGCGGACCGGTTCCTGGGAGCCGTTGCCCTGGGCCCACCGGGCCAGCTGTTTGAACGGGAGGCCGTCGAGGGCGGCTGCCTGGAGCCAGCTGCGGACGAGGGTTTCGGCGGTGTCCGCGACGGCCGCGTCGAGGCGGGCCTGGGGGCGTACGGGGGCCAGCAGGGCGATCGCCCGGGCGGCGGCGGTCTCGCGGTCGGCGCAGCCGTCGGCGGGGTTCCAGTGCAGGCGGGCCGGGGTGTCGCACAGGTGTGAGGGGTCGTAGAGGAGGACCGGGCCGAGCTTGGCGCGGGCGTCCTTGGTGTCCTGCCAGAGGGCGGGGGAGGACGTGACCACCAGGACGGCGCCTTCGGCGGCGGAGACGGCCTGGGCGGCGAGGCGGTGGCGGTCGGCCGGGGGTGCGTAGGCGGCGCGGGGGGCCGGTGGCGGTGCGGTGGGGCGGGCTGCCGGTGCGTAGCCGAAGCCGTAGCGGTAGGCCTCCTGGGCGGGGGCCGCCGCCGGGGCGGTACGGGCCCGGGGCTGCGCGGGGGCCGGTGCGGAGACGGGGGCGTGCGCGGCGGCGGATACCGGGGTGGGTGCCGGCTGGGCCGGCGCGGGGAGTACGGCCGGGGGCGGGGCCTCGTTCCCGTCGTGGTGGCGGGGTGCGTGCGGGGACGGGGCGGGGTGGGTGCCGGGGTCTGCGGGCGTGGCAGAGGGGGCCGGGTTCGGGCCTGGGGCGCCGTTACGGGCGGCGGTGGGGGCCGGCACCGGAGCCGGGTGCGGTGCTTGGTGGGTGCCCTGGCCGGAGGTGGGGTCCCAGGCCGGGGCCGGGCCGTCGGTCGTGCCGGGGGTGGAAGGGCCGGGGTGCGGGCGGGAGGCCGTGCTGGACGGCGAGTCCGTGCGTGGGCCCGGTGCCGGGTGCGAGGCGGGGACGCGTGCCGGGCGGGAGGTCGGATCCGGGCCGTCGTGCGGGGGCGCCGTGGCCGGGGCGCGGCCTGTGGCGGGCGCCGGGTGGGCGCCCGCGTCCGAGGCCTGGGCGGCACCGGGAGCGGAGAGCGAGTCCGTTGCGGGTGCCGGGGCGGCCGGTGCGGGGGTTTTTGCCTTGGCGCGGGCGCGGCGGGCCTTCGTCCGGGTGAACACGCCCAGGGTGAAGATCGTCAGGACCAGCAGGACCAGGAGCTGGCTGATGAACAGGCCCCAGAACAGGCCCCAGCCGGAGAGTGCCGCCGGGTCGGTGTCGGGCCAGGCGGCCGGGATGTCGTGCGGTTGCGCTATCAGGGCGCGGACCGCGCCCGGGGTGCGGGTGAAGGTGACCGTGGACGGCCAGGCGCCCTTGGCGAAGAGGGCCGCCAGGCCGGTGGCCGACCAGACCAGGACGGCGAGGCCGAGGAGGAAGGCCAGGAGGCCGACCAGTGCTCCGTCGGGGATGCCGCCGCCGCGCGGGCGCGGCTCCCTACCTCTGGCGTCGTGCATGTCGGTCAGGCCACCGTGGTCGCGGATCCGGGGCCGCCGCCCCGCTGGCGTTCGATGTACAGGGCGCGTTCCTCCGCTTCGAGTTCCGCGGCCAGCAGGTCCTCGGGGAGCTGCTGGGGCGCGGAGGACTCCGTCATCGCGCGGTCGGTGTAGACGAGGGGGCGTTCGGTCTCGGTGATCAGGTGTTTGACGACCTGCACGTTGCCGTTGACGTCCCAGACGGCGATGCCGGGGGTGAGGGTCGGGATGATCTCCACCGCCCAGCGTGGCAGGCCGAGGACGCGGCCCGTGGCGCGGGCCTCGTCGGCCTTCTGGGCGTAGATGGTGCGGGTCGAGGCCATCTTGAGGATGGCCGCGGCCTCGCGGGCGGCGGCTCCGTCGACGACGTCGGAGAGGTGGTGGACGACGGCGACGAAGGACAGGCCGAGGCGGCGGCCGAACTTCAGCAGGCGCTGGAAGAGCTGGGCCACGAACGGGCTGTTGATGATGTGCCAGGCCTCTTCGACCAGGAAGATCCGTTTTTTCCGGTCGGGGCGGATCCAGGTGTGTTCCAGCCACACGCCGACGATCGCCATGAGGATGGGCATGGCGATGGAGTTGCGGTCGATGTGGGAGAGGTCGAAGACGATCAGGGGGGCGTCGAGGTCGATGCCGACCGTCGTGGGGCCGTCGAACATGCCGCGCAGGTCGCCGTCCACGAGGCGGTCGAGGACGAGCGCGACGTCGAGGCCCCAGGCCCGTACGTCGTCTATGTCGACGTTCATGGCGAGGGCGGACTCGGGTTCGGGGTGGCGCAGCTGCTCGACGATGTCGGTGAGGACGGGCTGGCGGTCGCGGATGGTGTCGACGACGTAGGCGTGCGCGACCTTGAGGGCGAAGCCGGAGCGTTCGTCCAGGCCGTGGCCCATCGCCACCTCGATGATGGTGCGGAGCAGCGCGAGCTGGCCGGTCGTGGTGATCGCCGGGTCGAGGGGGTTGAGGCGGATCCCGTCGTCGTTGGCGGCGATGGGGTCCAGGCGGATGGGGGTTATCCCCAGGGCTTCCGCGATGAGGTTCCATTCGCCGACGCCGTCTTCGCCCTGGGCGTCGAGGACGACGACCTGGCGGTCGCGGAAGCGGAGCTGGCGCAGGACGTAGGTCTTCTCCAGGGCGGACTTGCCGTTGCCGGATTCGCCGAGGACGAGCCAGTGGGGGGCCGGGAGCTGCTGGCCGTAGAGCTGGAAGGGGTCGTAGATGTAGCCCTTGCCGCTGTATACCTCGCGGCCGATGATCACACCGGAGTCGCCGAGGCCGGGGGCGGCGGTGGGCAGGTAGACGGCCTGGGCCTGGCCGGTGGAGGTGCGGACGGGCAGGCGGGTGGTCTCGACCTTGCCGAAGAGGAAGCTGGTGAAGGCGTCCGTCAGCGCGGACATGGGATCTCGCATGGCGGCCATTCCTTCCAGCTAGCGTCGGATGCCGGTGGCGAACGGCAAGGTGTTGACGAAGGCGCGGTGGTGCTCGCGGTCGCACCACTCGAGTTTCAGGTAGGACTTGCCGGCGGAGGCGCGGATGGTGCGCTTGTCGCGGGCGAGGGCTTCGGGGGAACGGGAGGACACCGTGATGTACCCGACGAGGTTGACCCCGGCAGCGCCGCTGGCGAGATCTTCACCCCTCTGGTCGAGCCGGCCGTGGGCGGCGATGTCGCGGGGGTCGACCGTGCGGTTCATCTTGGCGGCGCGGGAGGCGTCGGCCTCGTCGTTGGTCTTCTCCGTCAGCATGCGCTCGATGGCGATCTCGGTGGGTTCGAGGTCCATGGTGACGGCGACGGTGCGGATGACGTCCGGGGTGTGGACGAGGAGGGGGGCCAGGAAGTTCACGCCGACGGGGGTCATCGGCCATTCCTTGATCCACGCGGTGGCGTGGCACCAGGGGGCGCGGGTGGAGGATTCGCGGGTCTTGGCCTGGAGGTAGGTGGGCTCCACGGCGTCGAGCTCGGCGGGCCAGGCGTTGCGCTTGGTCATGGCCTGGATGTGGTCGATCGGGTGGTCCGGATCGTACACGGAGTGCACGAGGGAGGACAGGCGTCCCTGGCCGAGGGGCTGGCGGACGCGGATGTCGGCTTCGGCGAGGCGGGCGCAGATGTCGGTCAGCTCGCGGGCCATGACGATGGCGAGGCCGGCGTCGCGGTCGAGCTTGCGGCCCTTGGTGCTGCCGGCGCGGGCGATGGTGTTGGCCTCGGCGGCGAGCTCGCGGGTGTAGTGCATGCAGGCGACGAGGTAGGCGCGGTGCTGCTCCGAGGAGGTGGAGACCATCGACTGGAGCTGGTCGTAGGAGTCGCGCAGCCAGCCGGGGGCGGCGGCGTTGCCGCGCTGGGCGACGTCCTTGGCGTGGGCGTCGGGGTCGGCGGGGAGGGTGCGGGCGAGCATCTGGAGGCGGGTGACGAAGCCGTCGCCGTTGGCGACGTGCTTGAGGAGGGTGCCGAAGCGGTCGACGAGGGCTTCCTGGTCCTCGCTGTCGCGCAGGCCGACGCCGGGGCCTTCGATCTCGATGGCGGCGGTGACGGTTCTGCGGTCGGCGTGGAGGAGGACGGCGATCTCGTCGGGGCCGAAGGGGGCGGCGAGCCAGTTGATGCGGCCGATGCCGGGGGGCGGGCCGACCTCGACCTCGCGGCCGTCGGCGGCGCGGGTGCCGGCTTCCATGGCGGCTGAGCGGTAGGTGGTGCCGCGGCGCAGGGTGCGCTTGTAGCTGCGGTTGATCTCGAACCACCGGTAGAAGGTGCGGCCCTTGTAGGGGACGTACACGGCGGCGAGGGCGAGCAGCGGGAAGCCGGCGAGGGCGACGATGCGCAGGGTGAGGTCGGGGACGAGCAGTCCGCTCATCATGCCGAGGAACGCGCCGACGATGATCAGGGCGATCTCGCCGGTTTCGCGGTTCTTGCCGACGATCGCGTTCGGCCGGGCCCGGCCGATGAGATACGTGCGGCGGGGCGCGACCGGGTGGAGCTGGTGGGACTGGGTCGTCAACGCCCGTCACCTCCTGTGTTCCTCGTACTCGAGCCAGTGCGGGGCGGGGGTGCGGCGGGCGGGACGCTTCCGCTGCCGGTCCCGCTGCCGGAGCCGCGGCTGCTGTGGGCGGCCATGCCTCCGGAGATCTGGTTGGCGTCGCCGCCGGTGGGGCCGTTGCCGCCGCCGGCGCGGTGGGCGCCGCCGCGGCTGCTGTGGGTCTTGATGCCCTGGGAGACGAGGGAGGCCGGGGAGCTGATGACGGCGGCCGCCTGGGCTCCGTCGGTGGCCTGCTTGCGGTTGCTGCGGGCGGAGGCGATCTCGTCGCCGAAGCCGGGGACGAAGCGGTAGATCATGGCGGAGGCGAAGATCGCCAGGAGGATGATGGCGAGGCCGGAGACGACGGCGGAGAAGGCGCCCGGGCCCTTGTTGCCGGCGAGGGCGCCGGCGAGGCCGAGGACGATGACGATGACCGGCTTCACGAGGATGACGGCGATCATGATGCCGGCCCAGCGGCGGACGTGGCCCCACATGTTGCGGTCGACGAGTCCGGCGTAGACGACGGTGCCGAGGAGGGCGCCGACGTAGAGGAGGGCGGCGCGGATGACGAGCTCGAGCCAGAGGACGCCGGCGGCGAGGACGGTGACGAGGGCGACGACGATGAGCATGATCGGGCCGCCGCCGATGTCGTCGCCCTTCTTGAGGGCGTCGGTGAAGGAGCCGAAGAAGACGTCGCTCTGGCTGCCGGTGGCGGAGGCGATGACGTCGGTGACGCCGTCGGTGGCGGAGACGACGGTGTAGAGGATCAGGGGGGTGAAGGCGGAGGCGAGGACGGTCAGCCAGAGGAAGCCGATGGCCTCGGAGAGGGCGGTGGAGAGGGGGACGCCGCGGATGGCGCGCTTGGCGACGGCCAGGAGCCACAGGACGAGGGTGAGGACGGTGCTGGCGGCGAAGACGACGGCGTACTGCTGGAGGAAGGCGGGGTTGGTGAAGTCGACGTTGGCGGTGCCCTTGACGGCTTCGCTGAGCTTCCCGACGATCCAGGCGGCCGCGTCGGCGCAGCCGCGGGCGAGGGAGGCGAGGGGGTTGAGGGCGTCGGTACCGGGGTCGCCCGGGGAAATACCCGTGCGCGGTGCGCCGCTGGAGGCGGGACCGTTGCCGTTCTCGCAGTAGTCCCGTGCCGGGGCCTTGATGAGTTCGCAGGGGTTGTTGCTGGGCTGCGGGGTGCCCGCGGGGCTGGCACCCGGGGTCGCCCCCGATGGGGTGGGGGTGGGCGACGGGGCGGCCATCGCTCGGGTGGCGAGGAGCAGGAGGCTGGTGTGCACGGCCGCGAACGCGGCCGTGAGGGACATGCCGCGGCGGATGTCAGCGCGCATAGGTGAGCCCTCCGAACTGCGACACGGCTGCGGACATGTCCTCGGCCGACGAGGCCGTTTGGTCACGGCCGACCGGGGCCGGGCCGTCCTTCTGCGTGAAGCTGGAGACCCACCAGTCGCCGTTCACCCACCGGAGTTCGAAGGTGATCGTGTACCAGCCCTCGGAGACCGGGGACTTCGACCCTTCGCCCGCGAGTCCGAAGAGGGACGAGGACCATACGGAGACGGTCGCGGCGTCACCGTCGATCTTCTCCGTCTTCGTTCCGGCGGGGTTCGTGCGGCTGACGAACACCATGTTCTTGGGCGCCTTGCCGCCGGAGTCCAGGCCGATCCGGCCGAGGAAGCCCGGGTCGGTGTACAGCCGGTCGAGCTCTGCCAGGCGTGCGGCCGCGATGTCGGGGGCGTAGAGGGCCTGGACGATCGCCTTCCTGCGGACGGCATCGAACATCCCGTCGGAACCCAGGGCCACCGCGTAGTTCGCGGCTGCGGACTGGGCGCCCTGTTCGTCGTGGGCGAAGCCCTTGGGGATGCCGGCGGACTTGGTGGTGACCGGGGCCGTGCCCGTGGGGGCGGTGGCGTTGGTGGTGGGGGGTTTGTTCGAGGTGGGGGGTTGGGGGGTGTCCTGGGAGCGGTTCGCGAACGCGATGGCGGAGATGAGCAGGACCACGACACCGACCACCGTGATCAGGCCGCGTGAGGCGCGGGGGGTGCGGCGGGGGGTGCCGTAGGGGTCGGAGGGGGAGTCCGGGAGGCGGGTGCGGGTCTGGCCCGTTCCGCCGACGGCGCCCCCGCCGTACTGGTCGTCGTTGCTCATTGCCTGTCGTCCGCCCCCTCCGCGTCGTACGACGGTAGCGCTCGTTTCCGCGCAGGCGCGGTGTGGTGATTCCTCATCAGGGTGCGGCCGGCCGCGGTGGTTCTGCTAGACGGCCATTCCGTAGACGATCGTGAAGAGGGTGCCGAGGGAGCCGATGATGAAGACTCCGGTGAGCCCGGCCACGATCAGGCCCTTGCCCTGTTCCGCGCTGAACGTGTCGCGCAGTGCGGTGGCGCCGATGCGCTGCTTGGCGGCGCCCCAGATGGCGATGCCGAGGCAGAGGAGGATCGCCACGGCCATGATGACCTCGATCATGACCTTCGCTTCGTTGCCGAGACTGCCGAACGGCCCCCAGTTCGGGGCGATTCCGCCGATGATGGTGGTGATGTCGCCCTTTTCGGCTGCCAGGATCATGTAACTCACCGCCCCTGTATGGGTAGTTCCGGTAGCCCGTGCCCGATGGCAGGGGTCACGCACTATCTTCGCTGATGAAACGTCGGCCGTCGTCGACTTGGCCGGTCTCTTTACCCGATGTCCCGGGTATCGGGCCGTGCGTGCGGGTGCGTGGGGGTGCGGGCGCGCACGTGTGTGCGCGTGTGTGCGGTCGTACGCATGGCCTGACCTGGTCACTCTGTGTATCACGGGGGGTGACCTCGGGCAATGACTGGCGGCTCGGGGGGTGGCGCGCCGTGGGTGTGGCACGGTCGTGGCGCCCGGGGGGCGTGCGGGTGCGTGCGGGGCGCACGGGGGGCGGGGCGGGCGCCGGGCGCCGGGCGGGTGTCTGCCGGGCGGGGTCAGCTCCAGTGGGCGGGGCGGGTGAGGTGGTCGGGGATGCGGGTGGCGGCGTCGCCCTGGGCGGCGTTCAGCTGGGGCTGGGTGAGGAAGAGGGTGTCGCGGAGGTCGGCACCGCGGAGGCTGGTGTCGCGGAGATCGGCGCCGATCAGGTCGGCGCCGCGGAGGTCGGCGCGGGTGAGGTCGGCGGCGATCAGGTAAGCGCCGCGCAGGTTGGCGCCGCGGAGGTCGGCTCCGGCGAGGCGGGCGCCCATCAGGTCGGCGCCGCGGTGGTTCTTCTTGCGGCCCGGGGTCTTGGCGCGGGCCAGTTCGCTGGTCTTGAGGAGGAGGGTGTTGATCTCCTGGCGCAGGGCGGGGACGTCGAGGGCGGTGAGGGTGTCCGCGTCCGCCCGGGTGAGGGCTTCGGTCCTGGTGAGGAGCTCGCGCAGGGCGGGGTGGAGCGGGGCGGCCGCCGGGATGCCGAGGGCGGCGGAGAGGTAGAAGAGGAGTTCGTGGAGCTGGCGCATGACCGGGAAGGCGTCGAACATCGCCTGCCGGGTCCCGGGGTGGGTGCGCCAGTCGCGGCCCTCGAAGGTGACCTGGGAGATCTGCTGGCCGGCGCCGAAGCAGTCGAAGACCGTGCAGCCCGGGAAGCCCTGGTCGCGCAGGCCGGTGTGGATGCCGCAGCGGAAGTCCTGCCGGAGGTTCTTGCAGGGGCTGCCGGCGGCCTTGTTCACGGCGAAGTCGGCGGACTTGGCGAAGGGCAGGGCGACGCAGCAGAGCGCGAAGCAGTTCGCGCAGTCGGCCTGGAGGAGGGGGAGCGCGGGAAGGGCGGGGCGAGGAGAGCTGGACACCCGTCCATTGTCGCTTGAGAGGGTCTTGATCCGCGGACGGGGGGAGGTGAGCATCCGTGCATGACAGAAGTGATCGCGGTTGCCGTCATTACGCTGCTGGCCGTCGTGAGTCCGGGGGCGGACTTCGCGATGGTCGTGCGCAACAGTTACCTGTACGGGAGGTCCACCGGGCTGTTCGCGGCCGCGGGGGTCGCGGCCGGGGTGCTGGTGCACGTCTCGTACACCATGCTCGGGGTGGGGCTGCTGATCGCCTCGTCGACGGCCCTGTTCACGGCGATCAAGCTGGCGGGGGCCGCGTACCTGGTGTGGATCGGGATCCGTACCTTCCGGGCGCGGGCCGAGCTCACCGTGGACCTGGAGTCGAAGCCGGAGCTGACGCGGCTGGGGGCGCTGAGGTCGGGGTTCTTGACCAATGTGCTCAATCCGAAGACGACGCTGTTCGTCGTTTCCACGTTCACGCAGGTGGTGGGTCCGGACACGGCGGCGTGGCGGCAGGCCGGGTACGGGCTGTTCATGTCGGGGGCGCACCTGGTGTGGTTCGGGGCGGTGGCGCTGTTCTTCTCCCACTCCGCGCTGCGCGATCGGATGCTCAGGGCGCAGAAGGCGCTGAACCGGGCGATCGGGTCGGTGCTGGTGGGGCTCGGGGTCGGGCTGGGCCTGGCTCGCTGAGGCGGGTGCGGTGAGGGGCTGGTGCCGGGGGTTACCTGTGGGTAGCGTGCGGCGGCATGGGTGCTGAGGACGGGTTCTACGAGCGGATCGGCGAGGGCCGCTTCCGGGCCACCGAAGCGACGCGCGGGCCGTGGGACCCGGGCGCGCAGCACGCGGGGCCGCCCGCCGCGCTGCTCGGGCGGGCGGTGGAGGAGCGGGCGGGGGCGCGCGGGGACATGCGGGTCGCGCGGATCACGTACGAGATCCTGCGGCCGGTGCCGATCGGGGAGCTGGCGGTGGCCACCTCGGTGCTGCGGGCGGGGCGGGGTACGGAGCTGATCGAGGCGGCGCTCACCCCGGCCGGGGCGGACGCGCCGGTGATGCTGGCGCGGGCGCTGCGGATCAGGGTGGCGGGGGAGCCGGTGCCCGCCGTGGCCCAGGGGGCGCAGGTGCCGCCGCCGGGGGAGGCGGGGGTGGCGCCGTTCTTCCCCGTGCCGTGGGAGACGGGGTACCACTCCTCGATGGAGGCCCGGTTCACGGAAGGGGCCTTCACCGAGCCGGGGCCGGGGACCTGCTGGATGCGGATGCGCGTGCCGCTGGTCGCCGGGGAGGCGGTCCGGCCGCTGGACCGGGTGCTGGTCGCCGCGGATTCGGGGAACGGGATCGCGGCGGTGATGGACTTCGGGCGGTTCGTGTTCGTGAACGGGGACCTGACGGTCCATCTGCACCGGCATCCCGTGGGGGAGTGGGTGTGCGTCGAGGCGCGGACGAGTGTGGACGCGGGCGGCATCGGGCTGGCGGACGCCCGGCTGCACGACGAGAAGGGGCCGATCGGGCGGGGGGTGCAGAGCCTGTTCGTGGCGGCGCGGTGAGCGCGGCGGGCGGGTGAGGGGTGGTCTGGCAGGGGTCAACCCCCTTGGCTGCCTGGGGAATCCGTATGGCAGGCTCGTGCGGATGGAGCCGTTGAGAGACACCGACCCCGCGTACATAGGCACGCACGCACTGCTGGCCCGGCTCGGGGCCGGCGGGATGGGGCAGGTGTACCTAGGGCGGTCACCCGGCGGACGCCTGGTGGCCGTCAAGGTCGTGCGTGAGGAGATCACCGGGCACCCCGAGGCGCTGGCCCGTTTCCGGCGGGAGGCGCAGACGGTACGGGCGGTCCGCTCGGCCTACACGGCGAACCTGATTGACGCCTCGTTGGAGTCGGCCCCGTTCTGGCTGGCCACCGAGTACGTTGCGGGACCCACGCTCGGCAACGCGATCGGCGCCCGGGGGGCGTTGCCCCCGCAGACCTGCCGACGGCTGGGCGCGGCACTGGCCGAGGGTCTGGCGAGTGTGCACGCGTACGGGGTCACGCACCGGGACCTGAAGCCGCAGAACGTCATCCTGGGCGCGCAGGGACCCCAGCTGATCGACTTCGGCATCGCACGCGGGGTCGGCGCGACGGAGCTCACCCAGGACGGGCAGGCTCCCGGCACGCCCGGCTACACGGCTCCGGAGGTGCTGCTGAAGGGTGAGACGGGGGCGGCGGCCGATGTGTTCGCGCTCGGCGCGACGCTGGCGTACGCGGCCACGGGGCGTCCGCCGTTCGGCACCGGGGTGGCGTCGACGGTGGGTTACCGGGCGGTGCACGAGCCGGTCGACGTGCTCGGGGTGGAGCCGGGGCTGGCGGCTCTGATCGAGGCCTGCGTGGCCAAGGACCCCGCCGCGCGCCCGAGTCCGGCGGAGGTGATCCGGCTGTGCGGGGTGCGCGACGCGCTGGTGGACGACCCGGTGTACACGGCGCTGGGGGCGCTCGGGGAACCGGTGCCGCTGCACGAGATGCGCACGCAGGGGCCGGGCTACCCGTACGTCCCGACCCAGGCCGGCTCAGCCGCCGCGGGGCCCGTCCGCCCGGCGAGCCGCCGCACGGCTTGGGCGGTCGCGGCTGTGGCCGTGACCGCAGCACTCGCGCTGGCGGCCTGGCAGCTGCTTCCGCTCGACGGTGGCGGTGGACGGGACGAGCAGGCGCGGGGTGGGGGCAGGACGCCCTCGCAGAGCCCGGCGGCTCCCGGGCAGGGGCCGGCGGGGGCCCCGCAGCCTTCGGCGTCCTCTGGCGGCAGCGGCACGGCAACGCCCGTTGCTTCCACGGGCGGAGCCAGGCCCCCGGCACCGTACATCGAGAACAACCAGATCTCGCACTACTTCTGGAAGCCGTCGGCTGATCCGGAGATGGCCGCCCATGGCGTTGGGCAGTGCAACCAGCCCGCCGAGCAGAAGCCGCCGGGCGCGGACTTCCAGACCACCGCCAAAGTCTCGGGGAACTCCACGACCATCGAGATGCGGATCAAGTACGCGGAGATGAAGCCGACCAAGCCCGATCCGTATTACGTGTCGGTGGCTGTCAGGTCCCCGCACGATCTGGACTTGGAGACGGGCAAGCCCTTCAAAATGGACAACAAGAGCGTCGGGTTCACGAGCAAGCCGATCGACATCTACGGCAAGTGGCCCTCGGGCGAGTTCCTGAGCCTCAGGTATCCGGACGACTTCGCGGATCACACGGCGGGCAAGACGTACCCCGCTGTGCCCGCCACCAACGACCCGGGAGACTGGACGCTGGTCTTCTATCACGTCGAGGATGACCCCACGAAGTACACGAGCATCGGCTGCTCGGGCTTCCGAGTGGGGTAGTAAGCCTGGCGACACGGGCGATTCGCACGTTAAGGCGACGGGGATGGGGGAGTGTTGACGGATGCGCAGATTCTGGATGGCGGGCGGAATCGGGATCGGTCTCTGTCTGGGCTTCCTCGTGCTCCTCGTGGTGGGCACCTACTCGGCCGCGGCCGGTCTCGCCGGTGGGGGCGGAGGCCGGCCCCTCGGACTGGTCAAGGGCGCCGTGCCGGAGAAGTACCAGGCCTTGGTGCAGAAGTGGGGCACCCTCTGCCCGGCGCTGACCCCCGCGCTGCTCGCGGCCCAGCTGTACTCCGAGAGCGGCTGGGACCCGAAGGCCGTCAGTCCGGCCGACGCGCGGGGGATCGCGCAGTTCATCCCCGGTACGTGGGCGGGTCACGGCATCGACGGGGACGGTGACGGGGACCGGGACATCTGGGATCCCAACGACGCCATCCCCTCGGCGGCTTCGTACGACTGCGAGCTGGCCAAGGACGTGGCGGGCGTGCCGGGTGACGCCACGTCGAACATGTTCGCGGCCTACAACGCGGGTGCGTACGCGGTCATCAAGTACGACGGAGTGCCTCCCTACAAGGAGACGCAGGGGTACGTGAAGGACATCCGCTCCCTGGCGAAGACCTTCGAACGCCCCGTCGGGCGGGTGTCGCCCTCGCAGCAGGCCGCCGGGGCGGTGTACTTCGCGCAGAAGCAGCTGGGGACGCCGTACTTGTGGGGTGGCGACGGGACGGCCGCGGACAACGGGCGGTTCGACTGTTCCGGGCTGACCAAGGCGGCGTACGAGTCCGTCGGGGTCGAGCTGCCGCGCGTGGCCAACGACCAGTACAACGCCGGGTCGCACCCCTCGCGGAACGAACTGCTCCCCGGTGATCTGGTGTTCTTCTCCGACGATCTGACGAACTCTCGGGAGATCCGGCACGTCGGGCTGTACGTGGGCGGCGGATACATGATCAACGCCCCGTACACCGGAGCCGTCATCCGGTTCGACAAGATCGACACCCCGGACTACTTCGGCGCGACCAGGGTGACGAAGGAGGGGGCGGAGGCGCTTCCGGAGCGGTCGCCGGGCGCTCCGAAGCCCTCGTAGCTCTCCGTGAAGCACAGGCCCTGAGCTGCGACGATGGGTCACTCTTGGATAACGTTGACGTGATCATCCGGTGGAGAGTGGAACCATGCCCGTAGTACGGGCGTTCCATGGTCACGGGGATTGATCGACGGGGGGGTTTGAGAGGGCGCACGCCGCTGTGCGTCCCCACGGGACCTAGGCAAGCAAGGGGCCGCGTCACATGGCTGGACTCACGACCGGTGGGCCGAATGTGGATGTCAGCCTGCTGTACCGGATCAACAGCATCGCCCGGAACGCCCCCGACTGGCTCGACCGGGGCGTCGGCCTCCTCGCCTCCTACGGCCTGCCGCTGGCCATGGTCCTGCTCGTGCTGTGGTGTTGGCGCGGAGCGCGCCGGCAGGACGAGGCGGCCGCCGCCGAGTCGTTCGCCGCGCTGGTGTGGGCCCCGCTGGCCGCCGCGCTCGCGCTCCTGGTGAACGTGCCGCTGCGCGGCTTCGTGGCGCGGCCGCGGCCGTTCGTCGCGCACGAGGGCCTCGAAGTGCTCGGCGGTGTGAACGTCGGGCCGGACGCCGGGTTCTCCTTCGTCAGCGACCACGCCACCCTCGCGATGGCGCTCGGCATCGGGGTGTTCCTCGCCAACCGCCGGCTCGGCCTCGTCGGGATCGGGCTCGCGCTCGCCGAAGGGCTGTGCCGGGTCTACCTCGGCGTGCACTACCCGACCGACGTCATCGGGGGCTTCGCGCTCGGCACCGCCGTCGTCCTCATCCTCGCCCCGCTCGCCATGGCCGGGCTCACCCCGCTGGCACGGGCCCTCGCACGGGCGCCGCGCCTGGGGCGGCTCGTCCGTGCCGAGGAACGGGTGGTGGCCCGGCCGGTGGAACTGGCGCAGCGGCCGGCCGAGAGCGACCTCGCCGCCTGACGCGCGGCGGGGCGCGGTGCGTCCGGATCCGGTCGCGCGGTTCCCCGCCTCCATGTCGGGTGCGGGGCAGGCAGTTCACGGGTTCCAGAGCGCGAGCAGGAGCGCCAGCACCAGGCACACGCCCGCCGCGCCGAAGCACAGGCGGACCGCCGTCGGGCGGGAGCGGGGCGTCACGGCTCGCCGTCCTCGCCGCTGCCGCCCGGGCGCTCCGCTTCCCCGCGGCGGTAGCGGGAGCGCAGCCACAGGCCGGTGACCGTCGCCGCGGCGGTGGTGAGCCCGATGGCCAGCGCCACGTCGGCCGGGCCGTCCGCCGAGCCCACGGGGCGGGCCCAGGCCGCCGCGGCCGGGGTGAACGCGAGCAGCAGGGCCCAGAGGAGGGCCGCGAGGCGGGGTGCGGTTCCTGGCATGCCTCCAGCGCAACCGGTCCCGCCGCCCCCGGCCAGCCGGGAAGGCCGAACGGGCGGCACGCCCGGCCGCGGGGGGTGCCCCGACGCTGCGGGCCCGGGTGGGACGTGGGCCCCGGGGTCAGTCGGCCGAGGTGTGTCTGGTGGCGTCCCTGCGGGCCAGGTCGCGGGAGCGGCGGGCCGGGCCCGTCCAGCCGCAGCTGCATACGGCCAGGCAGAAGGATCCCCGCTCGGCGGTGCTCGTCGTGTGTCCGGAGGGTGGCTGCGCGGCGGCCGCGGGGTGACGCGGGCCGGGCACAGCGGTAAACGGAGCGACCTGGGTCGCCTTGGTGTGCGGGTCCACCTCTCCACGGTACCGGGGGCGGCCCGGTGCCGGTACGGCCCCTGGCCACTTCCGGACCGTTACGGGAAACCCCGGACCTCGTTAACCGGAGCGGGTGGGGGCCTCGGGCAAACAGCGGTCATGCGTTGGGGGTTGGCAGGCGATGGTGGTGCACCAGCACAGGCGGTGGCGGCGGCGCGCGGGCGAGGCGGTGCGCGCGGTCTGTGTGGCCGCCACCGTGGCCGCGCTGGGCGGCTGCGGCGCCGCGAGCGGCACGGTGGCCGGCGGTGGTCCGGCCGACGCCCGTCCCCCGGGCGACCCCGCGGCGGCGGTCCGCGGGGCGGCCGACGCGCTCGCCGCCACCGGGAGCGCGCAGGCCCGTACGGCGATGGAGATGGCCACCGGCGGGACCCGGGTGACCATCCGGGGCGAGGGCGGGGTCGACTTCCGCAAGCGGATGGGCCAGCTGCTGGTGATGCTGCCCGCCGACGTGAAGGGACAGCCCGAGCACCGGCCGATCACCGAGCTGCTCGTCCCCGGCGCGCTCTACATGAAGAACCGGGGCGCGGGAGTCCCCGACGACAAGTGGGTCCGCCTGGACACGGCGGCCCTCCCCGACGGGAACCTCGTCACGGGCGGGGCCACCGACCCGCTGGCCGCCGCCGAGCTGCTGCGCGGCGCGCAAGAGGTGACGTACGTCGGCGAGACCGATGTGGCGGGGACCAAGGTGCGGCACTACCGGGGGACGACGGACATCCGGCGGGCCGCGCAGAGCGCCTCCTCCGGGGTCAAGGAGGCACTGCAGGCCGCGGCGAAAGGGTTCAGCGAGGACAGCGTGCCCTTCGACGCGTATCTGGACGAGCAGGGACGTCTGCGGAAGGTCCGCCACCGTTTCACCTACGTCAAGAATGGCGTGATCGATGTCTCCTCGACGACGCTGCTGTACGGGTTCGGTACCCCGGTGACCGTCGTATTGCCCGCAGAAGGGGACATTTACGCCGGGAAGATCGCCGAGTAGTCGGCCGGAGCGGCCCGGGCGGTACGTCCGGGCCATGGCCCCACTATCCGGAAATGGTCCATCCGTGTCATGCGCGGCACGAGCGTCGGTCCCTACGCTGGGAAGCCGGGTGCCGGACGGGCGATGGCGGCAGAAAGAGGTGACACGCGTGACTCCCGCAGGCGGTACGACGGTGCAGGACCACGTGGCGCTCGCCGAGATCGAGCTCTGCGGGGAGCTGATCATCGCGGCGTCGGCCGCGGCCGAGGATCGGCTCAGTCAGGACCGGATCGACGAGGTGCTGATGGGGATCGGGCCGTAGTCCTTGTCCGCGGCGGTGCTCCGGGACCGTTCTCCGAAGCCGTTCTGCGAAACCGTTCTCCGAAACCGTTCTGCGTGGCCGGAACTAGCTGCGCAGCAGGCGGGCGATGGCCTTCGTGGCCTCCTCCACCTTCGCGTCGATCTCGGTGCCGCCCTTGACCGCGGCGTCCGCCACGCAGTGGCGCAGGTGCTCCTCCAGGAGCTGGAGGGCGAAGGACTGGAGGGCCTTCGTGCTCGCGGACACCTGGGTGAGTATGTCGATGCAGTACACGTCCTCGTCGACGAGCCGCTGGAGGCCCCGGATCTGGCCCTCGATCCGGCGCAGCCGCTTGAGGTGCTCGTCCTTCTGGTGGTGATAGCCGTGGACGGGAACGGCCCCGGAGCCCTCCGCCTCGATGGTCGTCATGAGTCCTCCCGTGGTCCGGAACGAGGGGGTATATACCCCTCATGGGTATAGGTTACTTCGCCCGGGCCGCAGGGGCAGGGATCCGCGGAGCCCACTCTGCCCCCTCTGCCTGATGGAGGACACCCTGGGACGCCGGTTAGCCGTGGCCGGGGGATACGCCTAGCATCAGCCTGACCGAATCCAATGCACCCCGAGGACCCCACGTGCGATTTCGTCTGACCCCCAGGGAGACGAGCTTCTACGACATGTTCGCCGCATCCGCGGACAACATCGTCACGGGCTCGAAGCTCCTGATGGAACTGCTCGGAGCGGATCCCTCCGCCCGGGCCGAGATCGCGGAGCGGATGCGTGCCGCCGAGCACGCCGGGGACGACGCCACCCACGCGATCTTCCACCAGCTGAACTCCTCCTTCATCACGCCGTTCGACCGCGAGGACATCTACAGCCTGGCCTCGTCGCTCGACGACATCATGGACTTCATGGAGGAGGCCGTCGACCTCGTCGTCCTCTACAACGTCGAGGAGCTGCCCAAGGGCGTCGAGCAGCAGATCGAGGTCCTGGCGCGGGCGGCCGAGCTGACCGCCGAGGCCATGCCGCACCTGCGGACCATGGACAACCTGACCGAGTACTGGATCGAGGTCAACCGGCTGGAGAACCAGGCCGACCAGATCCACCGCAAGCTGCTCGCCCAGCTCTTCAACGGCAAGTACGACGCCATCGAGGTGCTGAAGCTCAAGCAGATCGTCGATGTGCTCGAAGAGGCCGCCGACGCGTTCGAGCACGTCGCGAACACGGTGGAGACCATCGCGGTCAAGGAGTCCTGAACCTCGTGGACACCTTCGCTCTGGTCGTGACCATCGGTGTCGCGCTCGGCTTCACGTATACGAACGGTTTCCACGACTCCGCGAACGCCATCGCGACCTCCGTCTCGACGCGGGCCCTGACCCCGCGCGCGGCGCTCGCGATGGCCGCGGTGATGAACCTCGCCGGTGCCTTCCTCGGCAGCGGTGTCGCCCACACGGTCAGCAAGGGCCTGATCGAGACGCCCCAGGGCAACCGGGGCATGTGGATCCTCTTCTCCGCCCTGGTCGGGGCGATCGTCTGGAACCTGATCACCTGGTACTTCGGCCTGCCCTCGTCCTCCTCCCACGCGCTGTTCGGCGGCATGGTGGGCGCGGCGCTGGCCGGCGGGATCGACGTCCTGTGGGACGGGGTGGTCGAGAAGGTCGTCATCCCGATGTTCCTGTCGCCGATCGTCGGCCTGGTCGTCGGGTACCTGGTGATGGTCGCCATCCTGTGGATGTTCCGGCGCGCCAACCCGCACAAGGCCAAGCGCGGCTTCCGCATCGCGCAGACGGTGTCCGCGGCGGGCATGGCCCTCGGCCACGGTCTCCAGGACGCCCAGAAGACCATGGGCATCGTCGTGATGGCCCTGGTCATCGCCGACGTGCAGGGCGCCGACGACCCGATCCCGGTCTGGGTGAAGATCGCGTGCGCGGTGATGCTGTCGCTGGGTACGTACGCGGGCGGCTGGCGCATCATGCGCACCCTCGGCCGCAAGATCATCGAGCTGGACCCGCCGCAGGGCTTCGCGGCGGAGACCACCGGCGCCTCGATCATGTTCGCCACCGCCTTCCTCTTCAAGGCGCCGATCTCCACCACCCACGTGATCACCTCGGCGATCATGGGTGTGGGCGCGACCAAGCGGGTCAACGCGGTCCGCTGGGGCGTGGCGAAGAACATCATCCTCGGCTGGTTCATCACCATGCCGGCGGCGGCCCTGGTCGCCGCGCTCTGCTTCTGGCTCGCCGACCTGGCCTTCGTCGGCTGAGACGGCGGCCCGGCCGCACGCGGTACGGAAACGGGCCGGCTCCCCCCACCCAGGGGGAGCCGGCCCTCTTTCTTTCTTTCCATCCTGCGGTGGCACCGCCATGCAGCACCGCAGGACGACCGCGCGAGCGGCCCCGGCTGTTTAGCCGAAGCGGCCCGAGATGTAGTCCTCGGTCGCCTGGACGGACGGGTTGGAGAAGATCCGGTCCGTGTCGTCGATCTCGACCAGCTTTCCGGGCTGGCCGACGGCGGCGAGGTTGAAGAAGGCGGTGCGGTCGGAGACGCGGGCCGCCTGCTGCATGTTGTGGGTCACGATGACGATCGTGAACCGCTCCTTGAGCTCGCCGATCAGGTCCTCGATGGCGAGGGTGGAGATCGGGTCGAGGGCGGAGCAGGGCTCGTCCATCAGCAGGACCTGCGGCTCGACCGCGATGGCGCGGGCGATGCACAGACGCTGCTGCTGGCCGCCGGAGAGGCCGGAGCCGGGCTTGTTCAGGCGGTCCTTGACCTCGTTCCAGAGGTTGGCGCCCTGGAGCGACCGCTCGACGATGTCCGTGAGCTCGGACTTCTTGTAGCTGCCGTTCAGGCGCAGGCCCGCCGCCACGTTGTCGAAGATCGACATGGTGGGGAAGGGGTTCGGGCGCTGGAAGACCATGCCGACGGTGCGGCGCACCGCGACGGGGTCCACGTTCGAGCCGTACAGGTTCTCGTCGTCCAGCAGCACCTTGCCCTCGACGCGGCCGCCCGGGGTGACCTCGTGCATCCGGTTCAGGGTGCGCAGGAAGGTGGACTTACCGCAGCCGGAGGGGCCGATGAAGGCCGTCACGGAGCGGGGTTCCACGGTCATCGAGATGTCGTCGATGGCCTTGTGGGTGCCGTAGAAGGCGGAGAGGCCGCTGACGTCGATTCGCTTGGCCATGAGGGGTCACTTCGCTTTCATGTAGTCGCGTCAGCGACCGGTCTTCGGGGCCTTCCAGCGGGCGATGCCGCGGGCCACCAGATTCAGGATCATGACGAAGGCGATCAGGACGAGCGCCGCGGCCCAGGCACGGTCGTAGGAGGCTTCACTGCCGACCTTGTACTGCTCCCAGATGTACAGCGGGAGGGAGGACTGGGCACCTTCGAAGGGGTTGCCGTTGATCAGCTGCGATCCGAAGACCAGCAGCATGATCGGCGCGGTCTCGCCGGCGATGCGGGCGACGGCCAGCATGACGCCGGTGGAGATGCCGCCGATGGCCGTGGGCAGGACGACCTTGAGGATCGTGCGCCACTTCGGCACACCGAGGGCCAGGGCCGCCTCGCGCAGCTCGTTCGGGACGAGCTTGAGCATCTCCTCCGTGGAGCGGACGACGACCGGCATCATCAGGATCGACAGGGCCATCGCACCGCCGAAGCCGGAGGGGCCGAAGCCGAGCATCAGGTTCCAGGTCGTCAGGATGAACAGGCCGGCGACGATGGAGGGGATGCCGGTCATGACGTCGACGAAGAAGGTGACGGCGCGGGCGAGCCGGCCCCTGCCGTACTCGACCAGGTAGACGGCGGTCAGCAGGCCGACGGGCGCCGCGATCAGGGTGGCGAGGCCGACCTGCTCCAGGGTGCCGAGCAGGGCGTGGTAGACGCCGCCGCCCTTCTCGAAGCTGGTCACGCCGTTCATGGAGTGGCTGAGGAAGTCCCCGTCGAGGGCCTTCATGCCGCGGCTGATCGTCGTCCACATCAGGGAGAGCAGCGGGACGACCGCGAGGACGAAGCAGACCCAGACGACGGAGGTCGCGACGCGGTCCTTGGCCTGGCGGCGGTTCTCGACGACCGAGCTGGCGGTGTACGTGATCACGACGAACAGCAGGGCGGCGATCAGGCCCCACTGCACCTTGCTGCTCAGGCCGAAGACCAGGCCGATGACGATGCCGAGGGCGGCGGAGGCCGCGGCGATGCCGGCGGGGGCCCAGCGGGGCAGGCCGCCGCGGGTCAGGCCGGCGGGGGCGGCGGACTTGCGGGCCGGAGCGGGCCGGTGGTCCTGGAGTGCGTGGCTCATCAGGCGTTCGCCCCCGAGAAGTCCTTGCGACGGGCGATGATCAGGCGCGCGGCGCCGTTGACCAGCAGGGTGAGCAGGAAGAGGACGAGACCGGAGGCGATCAGCGCGTCACGGCCGAACTCGTTGGCCTCGTCGAACTTCGCGGCGATGTTCTGCGCGAAGGTGCCGCCGCCCGGGTCGAGGATGTGCCCGGAGATCAGGAAGCTCGGGGAGAGGACGGTGGCCACGGCCATGGTCTCGCCGAGCGCACGGCCGAGGCCGAGCATGGAGGCGGAGATGACGCCGGAGCGGCCGAAGGGCAGCACCGACATGCGGATGACCTCCCAGCGGGTCGCGCCGAGGGCCAGGGCGGCCTCCTCGTTCATGCGCGGGACCTGGAGGAAGACCTCGCGGCTGACGCTCGTCACGATCGGCAGGATCATGATCGCGAGGAGGATGCCGACGGTGAACAGCGAGCGGGCGACGCCGACCTGGGTCTTGTCGAAGACGTAGGTCCAGCCGAGGTACTGGTCGAGCCAGAGGTTCAGCCCGTTCAGCTGCGGCACGAGGAAGAGGGCGCCCCAGATGCCGTAGATGATCGACGGCACGGCGGCCAGCAGGTCGACCACGTAGGCGAGGGGCGCGGCCAGCTTGCGCGGCGCGTAGTGCGAGATGAACAGGGCGATGCCGACGGCGATCGGGACCGCGATGGCCATCGCGATGATCGAGCTGACGACGGTGCCGAAGAGCAGGACGGCGATGCCGAAGACGGGGGGCCGGGCGGAGGCGTTCCAGTCGAAGGTGGTGAGGAAGTTCCCCTCGTTCTTCGACAGGGCGATGCTGGCCCGGTAGGTGAGGAAGGCGGCGATCGACGCCATGATCACCAGGAGCAGGATGCCGGAGCCCTTGGAGAGCCCCGAGAAGATCTTGTCACCGGCCCGGCCGGTGGACCTTCCGCTCTTGGGGACAGGCGGAGCCGTGTCTATGTGGGTGCTTGTGCTGGAAGCCATGGTCTTTCCGGTCTGTGTGGGGGGCGAGCCCCCTGGCGGCGGTGCACCGGATTCCCCCGGGGTGGAGGGGGAGGGTCCCCGGGCCGGCCCGCCCGGACGGGGGCGGGCCGGACCTCGGGGGTCAGGATGGAGCTGTGGAGCTGTGGAGCTGTGGAGCTGTGGAGCTGCGGGCTTCGAAGTCCTAGGCGAGGGACTTGATGACCTCGCGGACCTTGGTGTTGATCTCGGCCGGGATCGGGGCGTAGCCGTTCTCGGTGAGGGCCTTCTGGCCGGCGTCCGAGGCGGTGTACTCCAGGAAGGACTTCACGGTGCCGAGCGTCTCGGGCTTGTTGCCCTTGTCGCAGACGACCTCGTAGGTGACCAGGACGATCGGGTACGCGCCCTCGGCCTTGGTGGCGTAGTCGAGCTTGAGGGCCAGGTCCGAGCCGGTGCCGGTGACCTTGGCGGCGGAGATGGCCTTGGAGGCGTTGTCCGGGGTGGCCTTGACGGGGGCGGAGGCGCCGGTGTTCACGTCGACCGTCTTGATGCTCTGCGAGGTGGCGTACGAGAGCTCGAAGTAGCCGATCGCGCCGTCGACGGCCTTGACCTGGGAGGCGACACCGGCGGAGCCGGACGCGGCCTGGCCACCGGGGGCCGGCCACTTCTTGGAGGCCTCGTAGGACCAGGCGTCAGGGGCGGCGGCCTTGAGGTACTTGCCCAGGTTCTCGGTGGTGCCCGAGTCCTCGGAGCGGTGGAAGGCCTGGATGGCGGTGGAGGGGAGGCTGACGCCGGGGTTCAGCTTCTTGATCGCCTCGTCGTCCCACTTCTTGATCTTGTCGTTGAAGATGTTGGCGATCGTGGCGGCGTCGAGGTTCAGCTTGTCCACGCCGGCGACGTTGAAGCCGAGGGCGATGGGGCCGCCGACCATCGGCAGGTTGATGCCCTGGCCGCCGCCGGTGCAGATCTTCTTCGAGTCCTCGACCTGCTCGGGCTTCAGCGCGGAGTCCGAACCGGCGAAACCGACGGTGCCCTGGTTGAACGCGACGATGCCCTCACCGGAGGAGGAGGACTTGTAGTTCACCTCGACGCCGGAGCAGGCGGCCATGTAGTTCTTGACCCACAGGTCGACGGCGTTCTTCTGGGCGGAGGAGCCGGAGGCGAGCAGCTTGCCCTTGGCGCCGTCGCACTTGATGTCGCCCGGGGCGGGGGCCGAGGCCTTGGTGGTGCCGTCGGCGCCGGTCTTCGTGTTGTCGTCCGAGCCGCACGCCGTGAGGACCAGGGCGCCGGACACGACGAGGGCCCCGAGGGCGGAGGCACGAAGCCGGTTCTTGCGCTGAAGCTTCACTGTTCGGGTGTTCCTTCCGGGGGGCCGCCGGCCGCTTTCTGTATCGGGGCGGCGTGCGAAGAGGACTACGTGATGGGTGGGGCGCGGGGCCGCTCTTTCCTGTTCGGCTCGCACCGTGCGCTACCGAAATTAGGCAGAACAGGTGACGGGGTCGACGGGGGTTGGTGAACGGATGGTGAACCGTGGCGGACGGGCGGGTGCGGATGGGGGGGTTTGTACCTGGGATTAAGCGGGCGTTATCCGCCCGTTATGGTGCCGTGACCTTCCCTGAGCGGGGGCGCGGGGGAGGGGAGCGCGGCGGGGAGTGCGGTCGGGCGGGGGTGGCTGGATCTGGCCGGTGGCGGGGGCGGCGGTGGCCCCGGGGGGGCTGGTCTGGGGGCCGGGCGGCCGGGGGCCGGGCGGGGCCGGGCGGGGCGGGGTCCCGGTGGGGCGGGAGCGGCCGGGCGGGCGGGACCTGGGGTGGGACCGGGTTCCGGCGGGGCGGTCTCAGGGATGGGTTGGGGCTTTCCCGTCAGTCTCATCGTCCTTCCGCGTCGGGCCGCCCTGTCAAGGGCGCTCCTTCGTCGCGTCGCTTCGCGATCGCCTGCGGCGACCCTTGACAGGCCGTCCCGCCGCGAAATGCCGAAGACTGCCGGGAAACCCCCAAAAGGACGGGACGGACGTTCATAGGACATACGGCGGACTCAGCGACCAGCCGGGCGGTCGGGGGCCGCCACGCCAAGCGTCCGGGCCGACAGGATTGCCATCCGGGGCCGCGATCCGCGACAGATCGCTACGCGCTCCTCCCGTCTCAGCGTCCGCCGCCTGTCTGGGGTCGTTGCCCGCACCCAAGGGCGACGGAATCGGCATCGGGGTCCGGCAGGCGCGGCAAATCGCTACGCGCTCCTCTCTCCTCGGCGTCCGGCGGCCGTCCGGGGTCGCTGCCCGCAGGAAAGGGCGACAGATTCGTCATCCAGGACTGGTGGGCGCGGCAAATCGCTACGCGCTCCTCGAATTCCGGCGTCCGCGACCCGTCTGGGGCTGATGCCTGCACCCAAGGGCGACGGGATCGGCATCGGGGTCCGGCAGGCGCCCCAGATCGCTACGCGCGCCTCGAATTCCGGCGTCCGACGACCGCCCGGGGCCGTTGCCCGCACGAAATGCCAACTGGGCCGTCATCCGGGGCCGATGGGCGCGGCAGATCGCTACGCGCTCCTCCCGTCCCGGCGTCCGACGGCCGTCGGGGCTGATACCTGCACCAAATGCCAACCAGAGGAACATCCGGAAGCAATAGGCGCGCCAGATCGCTACGCGCTGCCGAGATCTCGGCGTCCGGGCGCCGTCTTGGGCCGGTGGCGGCACCAAATGCCGGACCGCAGGGCATCCCGGCCCAGGACGGCCGTCGGATGCCGAGGAAACAGGAGCGCGTAGCGATCTTGGGCGCCTGGGGTGGCCGGATGGGCCTCTCATCGGCATTTGGTGCAGGCAGCGGCCCCAGACGGGCAGCGGACGCCGGGACGGGAGGAGCGCGTAGCGATCTGGCGCGCCCTGCCAGACCCTGATGCCGATCCCGCCGCCCTTGCGTGCGGGTGTCAGCCCCGGACGACCGGCAGCCGCCGAGATCCGAGGAGCGCGTAGCGATCTGGCGCGCCCTGCCGGACCCCGATGCCGATCCCATCGCCCTTTGCTGCGGGTATCAGCCCAAGACGGCCGCCGGACGCCGAGATCTCGGCAGCGCGTAGCGATCTGGCGCGCCCGGCGGTCCCGGATGCCCTTCCGGTCGGCATTTGGTGCAGGTATCAGCCCAAGGCGGCCGCCGGACGCCGAAATTTGAGGAGCGCGTAGCGATCTGTCGCGCCTCCCCGTCCCGGATGCCGATTCCGTTGGCTTTTCCTGCGGGCAGCGGCCCCAGGCGGGCGGCGGACGCTGAGACGGCAGGAGCGCGTAGCGATCTGTCGCGCCTCCCGGTCCCGGATGCCGATTCTGTCGGCCTTTCCTGCGGGCAGCGGCCCCAGGCGGGCGGCGGACGCTGAGACGGCGGGAGCGCGTAGCGATCTGTCGCGAATTGCGGCCCCGCATGGCAATCCTGTCGGCCCGGATGCCCGGCGAGGCGGCCCCCGACCTACTCGCCTGGTCGCTGATCCCGCGTATGTCCATCGATGGACCGTGCCGTCCTTTTGGGGGTTTCCCGGCAGTCCTTGTCTTTCCGGTCCGGGCCGTTCTGTCAAGGGTCGCCGCAGGCGATCGCGTAGCGACGCGACCGAAGGGAGCGCCCTTGACAGGGCGGCCCGGGCCGGAAGGACAGTGGGACTGACGGGAAAGCCCCAAGGCTTCTCTGAGACCGCCCGGGGCAGACCCTGCCCTCCACCCGTCCCGGCCGGCTTGTCGCTCCCGCCCCGCCGGAGTCCCCTGCCCCCCGCCCACCCGCACCCGGGAGACGAGGGGGGCAGACACCCATCCGCCCCCCGCCCCCACCCCCCCAGGCCTCACGGCCCCGCCGGGACCGCCGCCGGTTCCCACAGGGTGTGGAAGGTCAGGCGGCTGGCTTCCACCGCGTGGCGTTGGTCGGCGTGGAGGACGCCCAGGGCGTAGGCCGTCGCCGGGGCGATGCGGGGGGTGCGGGCGGCCGTTGCCGAGGCGGTGGCCGCCTCCGCGGCGTCGCGGTGCTGGTTCAGGGCCTCGCTCGCCGCCGCCAGGCGCGGGGCTTCCTCCCCCAGGGCCTCACGGGCGTAGCGGTGCACGCGCAGCAGGCGGCGTACCTCGTGCCAGGCGGCGTCCGCGTGCGCCGAGTACGGGGCGGAGGTATCCGTGGCGGAGAGGGCTCCGACCGCCGCCTCCAGGCGGGTGCGGGCCACCGCCGCGAGCGGGGTGAGGACGTCGTCCACCCGGCCGCCCGCCGCCACCGGGTCCAGCGGGACCTCCGAGGCCAGGACCGCCACCGCGTCCGCCACCGCGTGGAACCGGGCCGAGCCCAGCGCCTGGAGGGTCGCCGAGTGGGCCCGGGTACGGGCCAGCGTGAGCTGGCGTTCCAGCAGGGCGCCCGCGCGCGCCGAGCCGACGGTCAGTGCGCCCGCGGCGCTGCCGCGCGGGGCCGGGACCTCCGGGGAGGCCGAGAGCCGTTGCAGTGCCTCCATCAGGCGGGACAGCCGGGCGGCGTACGCGTGCTCGTCCGCCAGGGTGGAGGACAGCCAGACCAGCTCGGCGCGCAGCGGGTCCGCCCAGGCCGGCTGCGTGACGACCCGGAAGGTGCTCAGGGAGGCGGCGATGCGGCGCGCGGCCCCCCGCAGGCCGTGCGCCGCCTCTGCCGCCTCCGCGGCGTCGGGGCCGCCCCCCGCGCCCGCCGCGCCTGCGTCATGCAGGCGCAGCGCGCGCAGGAAAGCGGTGGCCTGGGAACGCAGGTAGACGCCGAGCACGTCACCTGCGGTCGGGTCATGGTTTGGCTGAGCCACGCCGGCGCCTCCGGGCGTCTATGAGCATCTCCTGTACGTGCCGCAGCGGCTGGCCCTCGGCGTCGGTGCTGTGCCGGGTCCATTCGCCGTCCGGGCCCAGGTGCCAGGAGGAGGTGGCGTCGGACATGCCGGTCTCCAGCATCCGGTCCAGTGCCGCGCGGTGGCCGGGGTCGGTGACCCTGACCAGTGCCTCGATGCGGCGGTCGAGGTTGCGGTGCATCATGTCGGCGCTGCCGATCCACACCTCGGGTTCGCCGCCGTTGCCGAAGGCGAAGACCCGGGAGTGTTCCAGGAAGCGGCCGAGGATCGAGCGGACGCGTATGTTCTCCGACAGCCCCGGGACCCCCGGGCGTACGGCGCAGATGCCGCGCACCCAGATGTCGATCGGGACTCCCACCTGGGAGGCCCGGTAGAGGGCGTCGATCAGGGCCTCGTCGACGATCGAGTTCATCTTCAGCCGGACGGACGCCGGGCGGCCGGACCGGTGGTGGTCGGCCTCCTTGTCGATGCGCGCTATGAGCCCGTCGCGCAGGGACTTGGGGGCGGTCAGCAGCCGGCGGTAGGTCTCGCGGCGGGAGTAGCCGGAGAGCCGGTTGAAGAGGTCGGAGAGGTCCGCGCCGACCTGCGGGTCGGCGGTGAGCAGGCCGAGGTCCTCGTACAGGCGGGCGGTCTTGGGGTGGTAGTTGCCCGTGCCGACGTGGCTGTAGCGGCGCAGGGTCTCGCCCTCCTGGCGGACGACGAGCGACAGCTTGCAGTGGGTCTTGAGGCCGACGAGGCCGTAGACCACGTGGCAGCCGGACTCCTCGAGCTTGCGCGCCCACTTGATGTTGGCCTGCTCGTCGAAGCGGGCCTTGATCTCGACGAGGACGAGGACCTGCTTGCCGGACTCGGCGGCGTCGATCAGGGCGTCGACGATGGGGGAGTCGCCGGAGGTGCGGTACAGCGTCTGCTTGATCGCGAGGACGTCGGGGTCGGCCGCGGCCTGCTCCAGGAAGGCCTGTACGGACGTGGAGAAGGAGTCGTACGGGTGGTGGAGCAGGACGTCGCGCTCGCGCAGCGCGGCGAAGATGTCGGGCGCGGAGGCCGATTCCACCTCGGCGAGGTCGCGGTGGGTGCCGGCGACGAACTTGGGGTACTTCAGCTCGGGCCGGTCGAGGGAGGAGATCCCGAAGAGGGCCGTCAGGTCGAGGGGGCCGGGCAGCGGGTACACCTCGGCGGCGGAGACCTTCAGCTCCTGGACGAGGAGGTCCAGGACGCCCGGGTCGATGGACTCCTCGACCTCCAGGCGCACGGGCGGGCCGAAGCGGCGCCGCATGAGTTCCTTCTCCAGGGCCTGGAGGAGGTTCTCGGCGTCGTCCTCCTCGACCTCCAGGTCCTCGTTGCGGGTCACGCGGAACATGTGGTGCGCGAGCACCTCCATGCCGGGGAACAGCTCCTCCAGGTGCGCTGCGATGACGTCCTCCAGCGGGACGTAGCGCTGCGGGGAGGCCTCCAGGAAGCGGCTGAGCAGCGGCGGCACCTTGACCCGGGCGAAGTGCCGGTGCCCGCTGACGGGGTTGCGCACGACGACGGCCAGGTTCAGCGACAGGCCGGAGATGTACGGGAAGGGGTGCGCGGGGTCCACGGCCAGCGGGGTGAGCACCGGGAAGATCTGGTTGCGGAACAGGGTGAAGAGGCGCGCCTGCTCCTTCTCGGTGAGGTCGGGCCACCGGATGAGGTGGATGCCCTCCTCGGCGAGCTGGGGGGCGATGTCGTGCTGGTAGCAGGCGGCGTGCCGGGCCATGAGCTCGCGGGAGCGGGTCCAGATGAGGTCGAGGACCTCGCGGGGCTGGAGGCCGGAGGCCGAGCGGGTGGCGACGCCGGTCGCGATGCGGCGCTTGAGGCCGGCGACGCGGACCATGAAGAACTCGTCGAGGTTGCTGGCGAAGATCGCCAGGAAGTTCGCGCGTTCGAGGAGCGGGGTGGTGGGATCCTCGGCCAGCTCGAGGACGCGTTCGTTGAAGGCCAGCCAGCTGCGTTCACGGTCGAGGAAACGGTCGGCGGGCAGCTGCCCGTCGTCGTCCTTGTCCTCGTAGGCGTCGAGGTCGGCGTCGAGATCGGGGTCGAGGGGGCGGTGGACGGCTATGGAGCCGAGGCGCGACTTCGACGGTGCCTTTTCCTCTCCCTTGGTCCGCGTTTTGGAGGCGGAGGAGGCCGCGGCGGAGGTGTGAGACGGGTGCTGGGCGGGGACCTCGGTGGGGCCTGCGCTGGGCTGGTGGCTCATGACTCCATTCTTCCGCGCACGGGGGAGGACAGGCGCGTCGGAAGTGTCCGCGGTCAGGCGGAGTCGGGGCTGCATGCTGGGAGGCTCGCAAGCGTGTCTGAATGCCCGGTTAATGGCGTATGGCTTCCAGACTCCGCCTGCGGCAGGATTCCCGCCGACCCCCACCCATACGGCCGTGTGGGTGTCCCCCCTGCCCCGGGCCGCGCCCGACCCGCGGCGGCGGGGCACCCTGACCGCCGGGCCGGTCAGCCTGTCCTGATTCAGGCTGCCGGCCGTGGCCTGGGCGGTGAAGTATGCGGGCATGCTGCTTCTTGCTGGTCAGAGTGGTCCTGCCCCCGGTTTGTTCCTCTTGATTTGGGGATTGCTGGCGATCGTCATGGGCGGGGTGTTCGCGAGGAAAAGGGGAGCCGCGGCGATGCGCGAGCTCGTAGCGAGCAGACTGGAGCGCAGTCCGGGGCAGCAGGCCAAGGCACGTACGGCGCCTGAGGGCCTTGTGCGTTTGATCGGCGGGTTCGTGGCCGTATGCGGGCTGGTGACAGTGCCGGTTTCGCTGGTCATGATGGCCCGCGGTTGACCTTCCGCACCCGCTTCCGGGAGCGCCCCAGATGAGCCTTTGGGGGTCGGCGTCGGCACCCCGGTCCGGCAGTAGTCACGAATCACCGAGCCCCGCCCTCCGGGCGCGGATATCAGCGGCTGGCACCCTCAGGCCAGAAGATCCGGGCGGGGACTCCCATGCGCTCGGCGTACGCCACCACGCCCGCCGTGCCTCCGTATCCCCAGGCGGGCTCCCCGTCCCAGACAGCCACCAGCTCGCCGACCAGTCCGACGAGTACCCCACTGCCGGCCATGTGCGCCGGCGCGTCCCAGGCCGACATTCCGGTGCGCTGGACCTCGGCGGCGGCCCGGCTCAGCAGCCGTTCGTACGTCGGCCAGTACTCCCACGGCAGGCCCTCGCGGTACCACCGTTCGCCTCAGTCGAGCTCCGCGAGCGCGTCCACCAGCGTCCGGCCCTCACACGCCCCCCGCCGGAGCAGCAGCCCGCCGACCCTGTGCAGCTCGGCCCAGGCGTGCGGGCGGCCGACCTCCGAGGCGTCGCCGATCACGCCGAGTGCCACGCTCAGGGCGGCTTCGGCCTCCCCCGCGCCCGCATGAGCATGGGCCAGGCAGGCCCCGTGCCAGGCCCGGTCCCGGCGGAACGCCGGGGCGAACCCGGCCAGCCCCGAGGTCAGGTGCCCGACAGCCCCCTCCCAGTCCCTCAGGTGCAGGTCGGCCATCCCCCGCTGAGCCGCGAACCACGACTCCCCGTAGAAGTACAGCCAAGGCGGCGCGTCGACGGCGTCGGCGATGATCCGCTGTGCCTCATCCAGCCGTGCGTACGCCGCACCGCGCTCACCCTCCAGCGCGTATCCCCGTCCGGCCATCTGCACGGCCATGGCCCGCGTGGCCGCACTCGCCCCCGCCGTCGCCGCAGCGGCCTCACCCAGCCGCACACAACGCCGCCCCTCACTCCCCGACCACGCCAGATGCGCCTTCATGCTCATGGTGGTGGCGGCCATATCGCCGTACCCCGACTCAAGCGCCCAGTCATAGGACCGGTCGAACCACCCCAGCGCCACCGGGGCGTTGTCCTGGTCCTGCGTCATCCAGGCCAGGAACTGCGCGTACTCGGCGAGCAGCTTCACCACCCGGTCCGCGAGTCCCCCCCGAGCCTGCCCGTAGAGCCCTGCCACCTCCCTGAACTGGGCGATGACGAGCGGTGCAATGGTCCGCGACCCCACGGTGTCCTCGGCCCGGCGGTGCACGGCCAACAGGGCATCCATCGCATCCACCGAGGCGACATCCAGCCGCAGCCCACCCGCCTTCACCCGGCCCAGCCGCTCACCGTCGGCCTCCGACACCACCCCAGGCAGCACGAGCGAGGGCAACGGCATCCCTTCCTGCCGGACCCCGAGGAGTTCCACGGGCACGCCGAGCCCGTCGACGATCCGCTGCCGCACCTCGACCGAGGTCACCGCACGCCGCCGGTCCTCGATGGCGGAGACATCGGGCTGCGCCAGGCCCACCAGCGCACCAACCCGACTCTGGCTGCTGCGCGTCAACCTCCGCCACGTCTTCAACAGACCGCCCCAGTCCTCGGCCGCCGCAGCCGCCCGCAGTTCGGGGTGCACCCACACGTCCAGCTCGGGCTCCACCCTCGAAATATAGGACGGCCCTATAGGACGCGGCTGAGCCCAACGCCGAGCTGCTCGACCCGCGTCCGGCCGGGAGTTCACCACCGCCGTCGCCAACGTCCAGCCCGCCTATGACCAGCCCAAGACGGCCGCCGGTCGCCGAGACCTGGGCAGCGCGTAGCGATCTGTCGCGCCCGGCGGTCCCGAATGCCCCTCCGGTCGTCATTTGGTGCGGGTATCAGCCCAGGACGGTCGTCGGACGCCAAATTTCGAGGAGCGCGTAGCGATCTGTCGCGCCCCCCGGCCCTGGATGACGATCTCCTCGTCCTTTCCTGCGGGCAGCGGCCACAGGCGGGCGGCGGACGCTGGGACGGCAGGAGCGCGTAGCGATCTGTCGCGGATCGCAGCCCCGATGCACTGTCTCGTCGGCCCGGACGCTTGGCGGGGCGGCCCCCGCCGCCCCCGAAGGGTCCCTGATCCCGCCGGATGCCTCAGGTACGACCGTGCCGTCCTTTTGGGGGTTTCCCGTCAGTCCTTGTCTTTCCGAGGCGGGGCGGGCTGTCAAGGGTCGCCGAAGGCGATCGCGAAGCGACGCGACGAAGGAGCGCCCTTGACTGACCGGCCCGAACCGGAAGGACAGTGGGACTGACGGGAAACCCCCAGCCCTTCTCTGAGACCGGCCCGCCGGGACCCCGATGACCACCGGCCCCGGTCAGCCGCTCACCCCCCGCCCGGCGGCAGACCGCCCCCCACCCCCCGCCCCGCACCCGGGGAGGCGGGTGGGCAAACACCGGCCGGGCCCGACCCCTCGAGGGGGAGATGGCGGCCCCCCGCCGCGAGACCCCTCAGCTCTCCGTGCGGTACATCAGGTCCACCTCGTGCGTCGTGAACCCCAGCCCCTCGTACACCGCCAGTGCCGCCGGGTTGTCGGCGTCGACGTACAGCATCGCCGTCGGCAGTCCCGCCGCCGCCAGGTGGTGGAGGCCGATCGCGGTCAGGGCCTTGCCGAGGCCGCCGCCCTGGGCGCCCGGGCGGACGCCGACCACGTAGACCTCGCCGAGCTGTTCCTCGGCGTGGACCTTCGTCCAGTGGAAGCCGACCAGTTCGCCCTCCCGCTCCGCCAGGAAGAACCCCTTCGGGTCGAACCACGGCTGCGCCATGCGGTCGTCGAGGTCGCGCTGCGTCAGGGAGCCCTGCTCCGGGTGGTGGGCGAAGGCGGCGGCGTTGGCGGCGAGCCAGGCCGCGTCGTCCTGTCCGGGGACGAAGGTGCGGACGGTCACCCCGGCCGGGAGCGTCGGGTCGGGCAGCGGGGCCGAGCCCGGGCCCAGGGGGCGGCGCAGCTGGCGGAGTTCGCGGAACAGGGTCAGGCCGAGCACCTGGGCGAGGTGCCGGGCGGCGGACTTGCCGCCGTGCGCCCACACCCGGATCCGCTTGCCGGAGGCGCCCAGCAGGGCGGTGCCCAGGGCGCGGCCGTGGCCGCGGCCGCGCAGGGCGGGGTGGACGACGAGCTCGGCGGCGGGGGCCTCCACCGGGTCGGTGTCCTCCAGTTGCCCGTACGCGACGAGCCGGCCTTCGGCGGTGGCCAGGAAGTGGCGGATGCCCTCGCGGGGGCCGCCGCGCAGCTGGAGGCGGCCCTGCTCGGAGACGGCGGTGGTGCCGTCGGTGCGGGCCGCTTCGTGGATCAGGTCGAGGACCGCCCCGGCCTGCTCCTCCGTCAGTTCGTCGAGGATCTCGATGTGCCGTCCCGGCTCGACGGCCGTCGCTGCGTCTGCGTCAGTCATGTTCCGAGCCTACGACCGACACCGCCCGACAGCCGCGCGTAACCAGCTCGCAACCCGGACCCCCCTGTTGGCGCTACGCGCGTTGACCATAGGCTGCGGGTCACCTCCCAGTTGTCTCGCTGTCCAAAAAGGGGAACAGATGTCAGCGAAGCCACAACGGCACCGCACGGCGCGCCGGTTGACCTTCGGCGCCCTCGCCCTCACCGCGGGCGCCGGTGCGATGATCGCCGCAGCGCTGCCCGCCGGTGCCGCGAGTGGCGGCGTTCCGGTCGCCAAGGGCCGGACCGTCGACGTACAGATGCTGTCGTTCAACGACTTCCACGGCACGCTGGAGCCCCCGCAGGGTTCCTCGGGCACGGTCGCCGAACTGCAGGCTGACGGCACCACCAAGTCCATACCCGCGGGCGGCGTCGAGTACCTGGCGTCCGGTCTGCGCGAGGCCCGCAAGGGCCACGAGTACTCCGTCACGGCCGCGGCCGGCGACATGATCGGCGGCAGCCCGATGCTGTCCGGTCTCTTCCACGACGAGCCGACCGTCGAGGCCCTGAACAAGCTGAAGCTCGACGTGACGAGCGTGGGCAACCATGAGTTCGACGAGGGCAAGAACGAGCTCCGCCGGATGCAGTACGGCGGCTGCCACCCGGTTGAAGGCTGCTTCGAGTACGGCAAGACCTACACGGGAGCGGAGTTCAAGTACCTCGCCGCGAACGTGACGGACGAGAAGACCAAGCGTCCGCTGATGTCGCCCACCTTCATCTGGAAGAAGGGGGACGTGAAGATCGGCTTCATCGGCGTCACCCTGGAGGGCACCCCGGACGTCGTCACGGCCGACGGCGTTAAGGGCCTGAAGTTCGGCGACGAGGTCGAGACGATCAACAAGTACGCCGCCGAGCTGGACAAGCAGGGCGTGAAGTCGATCGTGGCGCTGATCCACGAGGGCGGTCTGCCGGCGAGCGGCGCGTACAACTACGACTGCAACGTGCCGGGCGCCGGCGCGGGCATCTCGGGTGCGATCGTCGACATCGCGAAGAACGTGAGCCCGAAGGTCGACGCGCTGGTGACGGGCCACACCCACCAGGCGTACTCGTGCAACATCCCGGACCCGGCGGGCAACCCGCGCACGGTCACCTCGGCCGCCTCGTACGGCCGGCTGTTCACGGACACCACGCTGACGTACGACCGCGCGACCAAGGACATCGTCCGTACGCCGGTGCAGTCGCCGAAGCCGGTGAACAAGGTCGTCAGCCGGGACCTGCCGAAGGCCCCGGACATGACCGAGCTGATCGGCCGCTGGAAGAAGCTGGCGGACCCGGTCGCCAACCGTCCGATGGGCTACATCTCCGCCGACATCGCGGGCCGTGGCTCGGAGGCGCCGGAGAAGCCCCTCGGCGACCTGATCGCCGACGCCCAGCTGGACGCGACCTCCGCGGCCGACAGGGGCGGGGCGCAGCTGGCCATCATGAACCCGGGCGGCATCCGTGCCGACCTGGCGTACAAGGCGGCGGGCAACGAGGGCGACGGGGTCGTCACGTACGGCGAGTCGTACACGGTGCAGCCGTTCAACAACCTGCTGAACGTGGTGGACCTGACGGGCGCGCAGCTGATCACCGCGCTCCAGCAGCAGGTCAGCGGCCCGGTCAACGGCCCGAACCCGAAGATCCTGCAGATCTCGAAGGGTCTGACCTACACCCTGGACATGACGAAGTCGGGCGCGGACCGGATCGTCGTGGACTCGGTGAAGCTGAACGGCGCGGCGATCGACCCGGCGAAGACCTACCGGGTCGTGATGAACGAGTTCCTGGCGGGCGGCGGTGACGGGTTCACCGTCCTGAAGGACCACAAGAACAAGCTGGTCGGCGTGCCGGACCTGGAGGCCTTCAACGCCCTCCTGGCGAAGTCGACGGCGGCGACGCCGATCGCCCCGCCGGCGGCGGACCGGATCACGGTCGTCAAGTAACACCTGAGCAAGTAACACCTGAGCGGACGAGAGGGGCGGCGGGCCGAAAGGCCCGCCGCCCCTCTCTCGCATCCGGGCCCGTCTACCCCTCAGGCGGCCTGGGCCAGGTACTTCGCCACGGCCGCGTGGAAGCCCTCCGGGTCGGTGAAGGGCGCGAAGTGGTCCCCTTCGAGGGCGGTGTACGCGGTGCCGGGGCGGCGGGTGACCATCGCGTCGGCGGTGGCCTGGCTGAGGGCCTGGCTGTGGGTGGCGCGGATCAGCAGGGTGGGGCAGGTGATCGCGAGCCAGGTGTCCCAGTGGTCGCCGTTGCAGGCGCGGATGGAGTCGAGCATGTCCTGGCCGTGGAAGGCGAGCCGCCAGCCCTCCCCGCCGGGCAGCGGGCGTACGCCGTCGGCGACGAAGGGCAGGGCGGCCGGTTCGACGGAGGCGAGGAGTTCCTCGCGGGTGGGGGCGGTGTAGGGGAGCGAGCCCAGGAAGTCGAACCAGTTGGGGCCGTCGGGGACGTTGACGTCCACGGTGGCGTCGACGCCGATGAGGAGGCCGATCCGGTCGGGGTGGGCGGCGGCCAGGTGGTAGGCGTTGAGGCCGCCGAGGGAGTAGCCGAGGAGGGCGACCGGCTCGGTGAGGCCGAGGTGGTCGAGGAGGGCGACGGCGTCGGCGACGTAGCCCTCGCGCCGGTAGTGCGGGGCCCGGTCGGAGTCGCCGTGGCCGCGCTGGTCGGGGGCGATGACCCGCCATGCGTCGCCGAGGGCGGCGGCCAGGCCGGTGAAGGCGTAGGCCTCGGACATCCCGCCATGCAGGGCGAGCAGCGGGCGGCCGGTGCCGCCGAAGTCCAGGTACGACAGCGTGCGTCCGTCGATGTCCAGCGTGTGGCGCATGGTTCGGCTCTCCCCGTTCGTGGCTGGGTGTGGTGCTCGGGTACGGCTTCAGCCTGCCAGTGTTTGGGCAAGCGTGCAAGACGTTCGTATAAGGCAACCGCCCAAAATCCTGTCCCGGGCCCCGGCCGTGCCCCGGCTACGATCCCGGCATGGGAAATCGCGAGGACCTGCTGGCCGGCGCGCGCCGCTGCCTGGAGGAGAAGGGCTACCTGCGCACGACCGTGCGCGACATCGCCTCGGCGGCGCAGGTGAGCATGGCCGCGATCGGCTACCACTTCGGCTCCCGCGAGGTGCTCCTCAACCAGGCCCTGTTCGCCGCCATGGAGGAGTGGGCGGCCGGGGCCGGCCGGCTCACCGGGCAGGGGGAGACCGCCGAGGAGCGTTACGCCGACACCTGGGACCGCAAGATCCGCGACTTCGGCGAGATGAGCTGGCTGTGGACCGCCTCCGTCGAGGCCTTTGTCCATGCGCAGTCCTCGCCGGAACTCCTCGCGATCCTCGCGGAGGGCCAGCGCCGCAACCGGCGCATGGTCGCCGCGGCCCTGCGCGGGGTGCCGGAGGACGCGGTCACGGAGGAGGACGTCCGCTCCCTGGGCTCCCTGCACATCGCCCTGCTGAGCGGGGTCATGGTGCAGGTCCTCACCGACCCCGAGGACGCCCCGACGGGCGCGGAACTCGCCCAAGGGCTGCGCACGATGGTCGAGTTGCTCGGAAAACCCGTCCGTACCGACGGGTAGTAAGTGCGCGCCCCGCACGCCATAATCCGGTCCGGCCACGGTGGCCGGAGCACACCGGATCGCGGACCATCGCGGAATTTCGCGGACCATCGCGGACCATCGCGGCTTCAGCGGACTAAGGGGCGGGCATGGCACTGGACCGACGGACCTTCCTGACCGGCGCACTCGCGGCGGGCGCCGCAACGGCCCTCGGCACCACGGCCACGGCGCCCCCCGCGCACGCGGCCACCAGCACCCTCGGCACTACCAGACCCCACGGCACCCTCGGCCCCCTCGGCACCCCCGCCACCCCCGGCACCCTCCGCACCCTCGGCACCCAGGACTGGATGGCCGGCCTCGCCGACTCCACCGCCCTCCAGCGCATGACCATCCCCGGCACCCACGACTCCGGAGCCCGCCAGGGCGGCCTCTACGTCGCCTGCCAGAACACCTCGATCGCAGAGCAGCTCGACTCCGGCATCCGCTTCCTCGACGTCCGCTGCCGGGTGACGGGCGGCTCGTTCGCCATCCACCACGCCGCGTTCTTCCAGAACCTGATGTTCGGCGACGTCCTCGTCGCCTGCGCGGACTTCCTCGCCGCCCACCCCTCCGAGACCGTCCTGATGCGCGTGAAGCAGGAGTACTCCACCGAGAGCGACGCCACCTTCCGCGCCGTCTTCGACGACTACCTCGACCACCGCGGCTGGCGCCCGCTCTTCCGGATCGCCGACAGCCTGCCCACCCTCGGCCAGGCCCGCGGCAGGGTGGTCCTCCTCGCCGACAACGCCGGCCTGCCGGGCCTGCGCTACGGCGACGGCGGGGTCTTCGACATCCAGGACGACTACAACACCGAGCCCTTCGCCAAGCGCGGCCGGATCGAGGACCAGTTCCGCAAGGCCGTCCAGCAGCCCGGCAAGCTCTTCGTGAACTACACCAGCACCGCCGCCTACATGCCCCCGCGCTGGAACTCCGACCGGCTCAACCCGCAGGTCCACGCCTTCGTCGACGGCTCCGAACTGGCCGGCCGGACCGGGCTGGGCATCGTCCCGATGGACTTCCCCAACACCCGCTCCGGCCTGGTCGCCTCACTGATCCGGCACAACTGACGGCCGCGGCCCCGCCTGGGGGTCCACCGCGGGCGGCTCCATCGACGAGGGCGGCGGCGTCGGCGCGCCCGGGATGCGCAGCACCGCCTCCGTGCCACCCGCCCCGTCCACCGCCGCCCGCAGCTCGGCGGTACCGCCCGAGCGGGCGGCCGTACGGGCCACGATGGACAGGCCCAGCCCGCTGCCGGGCAGGGCCCGGGCGGACTCGGAGCGCCAGAACCGCTCGAAGACGTACGGGAGGTCCTCGGCCGGGATGCCCGGCCCGTGGTCGCGCACCGTCAGCTCGCCCGCGTGCAGCACGACCTCGACCGCGCCGCCGGGCGGACTGAACTTCACGGCGTTGTCCAGCAGGTTGACCACCGCCCGCTCCAGCGCGGCCGCCTCGCCCCGCACGTACCAGGGCTCCAGCTCCGCGGCGAACCGCAGCTCGGGCCCGCGCAGCCGGGCCCGGGACAGGGCCGTCCCGGCGATCTCGTGCAGGGCCACCACCCCGAGGGGCGCGTGCGGGGCGGCGTCGGGGCGGGACAGCTCCTGGAGGTCCCCGATGAGCGAGGCCAACTCCCTCATCTGCGCCTTCACCGAGGCCAGCAGCTCCCGGCGGTCCTCGGGCGGGATGGCCCGGCCGGTCTCCTCGCTGCGCGCGAGGAGCTCGATGTTGGTACGCAGCGAGGTGAGCGGGGTCCGCAGCTCGTGCCCGGCGTCCGCGATCAGCTGTGCCTGGCGTTCCTGGGAGGAGGCCAGGGCCGCCGTCATGGAGTTGAAGGACCGCGACAGGCGGGCGATCTCGTCGTCGCCCTCCTCCGGGATGCGGACGGTGAGGTCCTCGGTGCGGGCGATGTGCTCGACCACCCCGGTGAGCTCGTCCACCGGCCGCAGCCCGGTCCGGGCCACCCACAGTCCGGCCGCGCCCGCACCGATCACGCCGACGCCGGAGACCAGGAGCAGGACCCAGGCGAGGGTGGACAGGGGCTGTTCGACGTCGGCGAGGGGTTTGGCGATGGAGACCCCGAAGGACGCGCCGTTGGTGAGGTGCTTGTTGATCGTGTAGACGCGCATCTTCGTGCCGTCGCCGGTCGTCGCGTCGTGCAGGCTCTTGGCGCTCAGGCCCGCGGCGACGGCCTTGTCGGCCGCCGAGACCGGCAGGTCGCTGCGTCCGCTCACCAGGCAGCGGGCGCCGTCTGCGGTGACGATCTGCACGGTCGGGCCGAGCTCCTCGGCGATGTTCGGCGTACCCACGGCCGGGCGGGTCACGCAGCCCTCGCGCAGGGTGCGCACCACCTGCTCGTCGGGCTGGGTGGACAGCAGCGACTGGTTCAGCTGGTTGTTCAGCTGCGCCCGCACCATCACCCACGACACCCCCGCCACCGCCGCGACCGCGACCGCGACCGCGACCGTCACCAGCAGCGCCAGCCGCGAGCGCAGCGGCAGGCTGCGGAACCTGGCGGTGGGACCGGTCATTCGGGCCCGCCCTCACCGGCGCGCAGCACGTACCC
This sequence comes from Streptomyces sp. 3211.6, assembly GCF_003634815.1. Taxonomy (NCBI): domain Bacteria; kingdom Bacillati; phylum Actinomycetota; class Actinomycetes; order Kitasatosporales; family Streptomycetaceae; genus Streptomyces; species Streptomyces sp. 3211.6. Next base: position 4,351,300 of record NZ_RBXC01000001.1, read on the forward strand.
GACCCCGCGCACGGTGTGGACCAGGCGCGCCTCGCCGCCCGCCTCGGTCTTGCGGCGCAGGTACATCACGTACACGTCCAGGGAGTTGGAGCTGGGCTCGAAGTCGAAGCCCCAGACCGTCTTGAGGATCTGCTCGCGGGTCAGGACCTGGCGCGGGTGCGCGAGGAACATCTCCAGCAGGGTGAACTCGGTACGCGTCAGCTCCACGGGCCGTTCGCCGCGGACGACCTCACGGGTGGCGAGGTCCATGCGCAGGTCGCCGAAGGTCAGCACGTCCGCGGGCTGCGCCGGGCCGGCCGCGGGGGCGGCGTAGGAGCTGCGGCGCAGCAGGGCGCGGACGCGGGCGAACAGCTCGTCGAGCTCGAAGGGCTTGACGAGGTAGTCGTCGGCGCCCGCGTCGAGGCCGGTGACGCGGTCGCCGACGGTGTCGCGGGCGGTCAGCATGAGGATCGGGGTGACGCTGCCGCCGGCGCGCAGCCGGCGGGCCGCCGTCAGGCCGTCCATGCGGGGCATCTGGATGTCGAGGACGATCAGCTCGGGGGCGTACGAGGCCGCCTGGTCGAGGGCGTCGATGCCGTCGACGGCGGTCCGCACGTCGTATCCCTCGAAGGCGAGGCTGCGGCGCAGGGCCTCGCGCACGGCCGGCTCGTCGTCGACGACGAGGATCCGCTGCGGGTCGCCTTCGGCGGGATTCATTCGTGGCCCCCAGGGGTGGTGGTCTTTCGCGTGGGCGGGACGGGCCCGGCCGGTCCGGCCCGGTCCCGTCCCAGGGTGTCAGAAGGATCAGAGGGAGATGCCGAACCCGTTGCCGTTGCCGGTGCTGCCGTTCGCGTTCCCGTCGGAGCTGCCGCCGGATCCGCTGCCGCCCTTGCGGAGGCCGGCGAGGTCGCCCTTGATGGTGTTCACGGGGATGGCGAAGCCGAGGCCGACGCTGCCGGCGCTGGAGCTGTCGTTGGCCGGGGAGAAGATCGCGGACGGCATTCCGACGATCTCGCCGTTCATGTTGACGAGGGCGCCGCCGGAGTTGCCGGGGTTGAGGGAGGCGTCGGTCTGGATGGCCTTGTAGGAGGTGGTGTCCGACCCGGTGTTGCCGTTGAACTGCCGGCCGTCGTACGAGAACGGCCAGCCGCCGCCCGCGCCGCCGCCCTGGCGGCGCTGCGGCTGCTGCTCCTCGGACTTGGGCACGTTCACCTCGCGGTCGAGCGCGGAGACGATGCCGCTGGTGACGGTGCCGGTGAGGCGGTCGGGGGAGCCGATGGCGACGACCTGGTCGCCGACCTTGAGGTTGTCGGAGTTGCCGAGCTTGGCGGCCTTGAGGCCGCTCGCGCCCTGGAGCTTGATCAGGGCGAGGTCCTTGGCGGGGTCGGTGCCGACCGTCCGGGCGTTGTACTTCTTGCCGTCGCTCATCGTCACCTGGATCTCGGAGGCGCCGCTGACGACGTGGTTGTTGGTGACGATCTCGCCGTCGGCGGTGAGGACGATGCCGGAGCCGGTGCCCTGGCCGGAGCCGGTGCGGGTGTCGATGCGGACGACGGAGGGGCTGACCTGTTCGGCCACGCCGGAGACGGTGCCGTTGCTGGACTGGGAGACGTTGGTGCCGGTGAAGCCGGCTCCGCCGGTCCCGTTCTGCCCGAGGAACTGCTGCACGGCGGCGGCCGTCCCGCCGCCGACCACGGCCGCCGCGAGGGCGACGGCGGCGAGGAGCGCGACGGGGCGCTTGGCGCGGGGTGCCGGGGCGGGGGCGGCGGGGGCCGCGCCGCCCCAGTGGGCCCAGCCGTCGGCGTTGCCGCCGTGGCCGCCGTGGTGGCCGCCGTGGCCGTCGTTGCCGTCCCCGGAGGGAACGGGCTCGCCGGGGACGACCGTCGCCGCCGGTGGCTGGTGGGCTTCGTGCCATCCCGGGGCGGGGGCGGCCGGGGGGTACGCGGGCGGGGGCGGGTAGGACCCGCCGCCCATCGCGTCCTGAGCCAGCCGGTCACGACCGCGCTGCCACTGCTCGCCGAAGGGCGAGTGCGGGGCCGGGCGGTTCTCCTGCGGGTACTCGCCTTCGCGGCGGAAGCTGTCGGTCATGTCTATGACTCTGTCCGCGGATCATGAGAGCTTCCTGAGTCCCGGCTGAGAAGCCCGACAGAACCGTGTATGCCCGATATAAGGCGAGCCCCGGACCCGGCTCCCGGGGCCCCGCCCCAGGAGCCCCGCGGCGGGCTAGCGGCAGCCGCAGCTGCGGCGGATGACCAGGGCCGAGGGGAACTGCTTCAGGCGTTCCCGGCGCGACCCCGCCACCCGCAGGGCGTCGTCCAGGACCAGGTCCACCGCCGCGCGGGCCATCGCCGGGCGGTCGGAGGAGACCGTCGTCAGCGGCGGGTCCGTCAGCGCCGCCTCCTTCACGTCGTCGAAGCCGGCCACCGCCAGCTCCCCGGGCACGTCGATCCGCAGCTCCCGCGCGGCCCGCAGCACACCGATCGCCTGGTCGTCCGTCGCGCAGAAGATCGCCGTCGGCCGGTCCGGCCGGGCCAGGACCTCCAGGGCGACCCGGTACGCGTCGTAGCGGTTGTAGGGGGCCTCGATGACCCGGCCCTCGACCGACCGTCCGGCCTCCAGCATGGCCCGGCGCCAGCCCTCGACGTGGTCGGCGACCGGGTCGCCGACGGACGGGGTGTTCTCGATGCCGCCGATGCAGGCCACGTACTCGTGCCCGTGCTCCAGCAGGTGCCGGGTCGCGAGCTGGGCGCCGCCGATGTCGTCCGTGACGACGGCCACGTCGTCGATGGCCTCGGGACGCTCGTGCAGCAGCACGATCCGTGCGTCCCAGGCCTCGATCTCCGACGCCGCCCGCTCGCTCATGCCCTGGCTGACCAGGATCAGCCCGGACACCCGCATCCCGAGGAACGCCCGCAGGTAGTGGACCTCGCGCTCGTCGCGGTAGTCGGAGTTCCCGACCAGGACCATCTTTCCGCGCTCGGCGGCGGCCTGCTCGACCGCGTGCGCCATCTCCGCGAAGAACGGCTGGCGCGCGTCCGGGACGATCATGCCTATGAGGTCGGTACGCCGCGACGCCATCGCCTGGGCGACCCGGTCCGGGCGGTAGCCCAGGTCCTTGATCGCGGCGAGGACACGCTCGCGCGTGGCCGGGGCGACCGGCCGGGGTCCGTTGTTGATGACGTAGCTCACGACGGCGGTAGACGTACCCGCAAGTCGTGCAACGTCATCCCGCGTCACCTTGGCCACGCGCGGAAGTCTACGCGGGGTGACCTACCTCTGGGCAGGGCGTCCTGGAGAGTGGATGGTCACAGCGCCTCCTCCTAATGGGGGACGGCCGTCGGGGTCTCGGCCGGCGCTTCGGCGGGCGCCTCGGCGGGAGCCTCGGCCGGGGCCTTCTTCCGCTCGGCCTTGGCCGCCGCCTCCGCCGCCGCCCGCTCGACCTTCTCGGGGGTGACGAAGCGGTAGCCGACGTTGCGGACGGTACCGATCAGCGACTCGTGCTCGGGTCCGAGCTTGGCGCGCAGCCGCCGGACGTGGACGTCCACCGTCCGGGTGCCGCCGAAGTAGTCGTAGCCCCAGACCTCCTGGAGGAGCTGGGCGCGGGTGAAGACCCGCCCCGGGTGCTGGGCGAGGTACTTCAGGAGCTCGAACTCCTTGAAGGTCAGGTCCAGGACCCGGCCCTTGAGCTTGGCGGAGTACGTCGCCTCGTCGACCGAAAGGTCGCCGTTGCGGATCTCCATGGGGGAGTCGTCGGAGCCGAGCTGCTGGCGGCCGGTGGCCAGCCGCAGCCGCGCCTCGACCTCGGCCGGGCCGGCGGTGTCGAGGAGTACGTCGTCGATGCCCCAGTCGGCGGTGACGGCGGCGAGGCCGCCCTCCGTGACGACGAGGATCAGCGGGCAGCCGGGTCCGGTGGACCGCAGCAGCTGGCACAGCGACCGCACCTGCGGCAGGTCGCGGCGGCCGTCGACGAGGATCACGTCGGCCCCGGGCGTGTCCACCAGGGCCGGTCCCTCGGCCGGGGCGACCCGGACGTTGTGCAGCAGCAGTCCGAGTGCGGGCAGCACCTCGGCGGACGGCTGCAGGGCGTTGGTCAGCAGCAGGAGAGAGCTCACGCCCGACCACCTGCCCGGGTCGGATGGTCGTGCTCCTGTTTGCTTCGCTGGTCCATCACGTCGGTTCCTCCTCGGTCCCGTCGAGGACGTGCGTGGTACGGCTTCGTACGACTTGCCTGGCATGCCGTCCGGTCCCCGCGCCCTGAGGTCCGGATGGATACCACTGTTCTCGGTCCGTTCAACGTACTGAAAGCACAAAAGGACCCGGGGGCTACGTTGCCCGGATCCTCTACGCCGCCAGAATAGCCCACCCGCCCTTTCGGGGCCGAGGGCCGCCATGCACCGCATTCTGTGGTTCGCGCCACGCCTTCCTCCTGCGTATGCCCTGGTTTCACCGGATCGGTGGAACCCCAGCGGGCCGCCCGGGCGCACGGACGGCGCGCGGAGGCACGCCGGGGTGACGAGCCAGAGGCGTCATCATGGAGGCCGACGGTAGAGATCTGACGGAGTCCGACACGATAGGAGCTGCAGTGGCAACCGGAACCATCCGCTACTGGGCGGCGGCCAAGGCCGCGGCCGGGACGGCGGAGGAGCCGTACTCGGCACGCACACTGGCCGAGGCGCTCGACGCAGTGCGGGAACGCCACCCGGGGGAACTGACCCGGGTCCTGCAGCGCTGCTCCTTCCTCGTGAACGACGATCCCGTGGGCAAGCGCCCGCACGACGGCGTCCTGCTGACCGAGGGGGGCACCGTCGAGGTGCTCCCGCCGTTCGCGGGCGGGTGAGCGCGGCGATGAGCACTCCCGAGGAGGAGCAGCGCCGGCAGCAGCAGGCCGCCGCCGCGCAGCAGGACCCGTACAGCACGCAGACCTGGCAGGCCGACACCTGGGAGACCGGGTACCAGCCGGTGCAGCCGCCGCTCGGCTCGGTGCCGGGGCAGGCGGCCCCGCCGGTTGCTCCGCAGGGACAGCCGGTTGCTCCGCAGGGGCAGCAGGATTGGCAGCAGCAGGCCGGGGGTAGTGGTGCCGGCGGTGGTGTGCCGTGGCACGACGCCTCCGCCGGGGGCGGTGCCGCGTACCCGGGGCAGCAGGCGCAGCCGCAGGCCGCCGCCGTGCCCGAGTCCTGGTTCCGCGATCCGCAGCCGCAGCCCCCGGCGCCCCAGGCGACCGGTGGCGGTGGTGTGCCGTGGCCGGACGCCTCGTCCGGCGGTGGCGCCGGGTATCCGGGGCAGCAGGCGCAGCCGCAGGCCGGGGCCCTGCCCGATGCGTGGTTCCGCGACGCCCGGCCGCAGGCTCAGGCAGCGCCGGACGCCGTGGCCGAGACGGCGTACCTGCCGCCGGTGCGGGAGTCCGAGCCGTCGCAGTCGGCCGGCGGGGGTTCGCCCTGGCCGGGCGCCGCGGACGCCGTGGCCGAGACCGCGTACCTGCCGCCCGTGCGGGAGCCCGCCGACGCGGCCGAGACCGCGTACCTGCCGCCGTACCCGGGTCCCGCGCAGCCGCAGGGGGCCGCAGTGCCCGAGTCGTGGTTCCGCGACCCCCAGCCGCAGCCCCCGGCGGCGGCTGACGCCGCCGCGGAGACGGCGTACCTGCCTCCGGTGCGGGGTGCGCAGCCTCCCGTCGACGTGGCGGCCGCCGAGACCGCGTACTTGCCGCCCGTGCGTGGGCAGCAGCCTCCGGTCGACGTGGCGGCCGCCGAGACCGCCTACCTGCCGCCCGTGCGCGATGCGCAGCCTTCGGTCGACGTGGCGGCTGCGGAGACCGCGTACCTGCCGCCCGTGCGCGATGCGCAGCCTTCGGTCGACGTGGCGGCTGCGGAGACCGCGTACCTGCCGCCCGTGCGCGATGCGCAGCCTTCGGTCGACGTGGCGGCCGCCGAGACCGCGTACCTGCCGCCCGTGCGGGAGCCGCAGGCCGATGCCGCCGCGCAGACCGCCTACCTGCCGCCCGTGCGGGAGGCCGGGCCGCACGTGGCGGGCGGTGGGGCGGAGTGGTCGCCGCCGACGCTCGGCGGGAACACCCTGCGCGCCGTGGACCCGGCCCAGGCCCGGGCCGAGGGGCGGTCGCCGATCATCGACCCCGGGCCGCAGTCGGCCATACTGACCGCCGCCCTGGGGCTGGTGCTGGCCGCCGCGGCGGCGCTGGGCCAGTACGCGCTGCTGGCGCCGCTGGTCGCCCTCCAGGGCCTCACCTCGGCCGGCTGGTTCCGGCTCAACGGCATGTGGCCGGCCCGCCAGGGCATCGCCCTCGCCTTCGCCGGAGCGCTCGTCGCCGACGCCGCGGTGCTCGCGGTGGACGGTACGTACGGTCCCGGCGCGATCATCGGCACCCTCGGGGTGTGGGTGCTGCTCACGCTGGTCCTCCAGCTGCGCAGCCACGCCGACCCCGACGAGCGGATGTACGGGCTGATGGCCTCGGTGGCCTCGGCCGCGCTGGCCATCGCCTGTGCCGGGTTCCTCGCGGCCGACCGGCCCGCGGTGAGCGCCGGGGCGGCCGCCGTGGCCGTCGCCGTGTTCGCCCGGGCCCTGCCGCTGCCGACCGCGCCCTCCGTGGGCGTCTCCCTGGCCGCCGCGGCCGGTGCGGGCATCGCGGTCGGCGGGCTGGTCGGGCTGGGCGCCGGCGGTGCGCTGGTCGGCCTGGTGGCCGGCGTGTGCGCGCTCGTCGGGCTGCGCGTGGCGGCGTACGACTACCCGTCGAAGTTCGTGCACATGACGGCCGGTGTCGCGCTGCCGCTGGCGGTGGCCGCCCCTGCCGTCTACCTGCTCGGCCGGGTCGTGGGCTGAGGCACCGCGCAGGACGCCAGGGACGGGCGGGGCGGGTGAGACGGGCGGGACGGGTGGGCGCCGGGGAGACGGTGCTCACAAGTCCCGCTCACGGCGCTCCGACCACGATCATGGTCCACTAGAACGCACGTACCGATGAGGAGGGGGAGGCACGTGCGTTTCCTGCGTTTCGTGGTGATCGTCGCAGTGGTGTTGGGGGGTCTGTTCGTCGGCGCCGACCGGTGGGCGGTCGACTACGCCGAGAACCGGCTCGCCGAGCGCGTCCAGGCCCGCCAGGGCCTGGCCGGCAGCGCCGAGGTCGACATCCACGGCTTCCCGTTCCTGACCCAGGCCCTCAGCCACGAGCTCGACCAGGTCGACCTCCGGCTGAAGGACGTCGACGCCACCGCCGACGGCCGCAAGACGCGCCTGTCCCAGCTGGACGCCAGCTTCCGCGACGTGAAGCTGAACTCGAACTACACCGGCGGCACCGCCAAGCGGGCCGAGGGCACCGCGCTGATCTCCTACGCGGACCTCACCAAGGCCTCCCAGACGGGCGCGACCCTGACCTACGGCGGCCGGCCCGGCAAGCTGAAGGTCACCGCGTCGGTGGACTTCCTGGGCCGGACGATCACCCGCAGCGTGATCTCCACCGTCGAGCTCGTCGACGGCAAGCAGGGGCCGGGCGGCGGCAAGACGGTCCGGGTCCACGCGGACTCCGTACCGGGCGAGGGCATACCGGGGATCGAGAGCGCGATCCGCAAGCGGACGGACTTCGACCGCCGCATTGACGACGGCCTCCCGGCCGGTCTGAAGCTCTCCGCCCTGACCTCGGACGAGGCCGGCGTCCACCTCACGCTGACCGGCACGGACGTGAGCCTGGCCGGATCGTGAGACAGTGCGGTCCGATCCGCAGAAGGACGGGCCGCACGAGCAGCCCCGGAAGGCCTGAGGGTCGCCTCCCGGGGCTTTCTCATCCCGCCATTCGGACGATCCTGTCTCGCCATATGACACGCCGGTGACAGGGCGGCCGGTTGCTCCCTACGATCCTGGCTATGAAGCATCAGCAGGCGGACCTCACGAAGCGGCGGGCAGTAGACCTGTGTCGCGTCGCCGCCATGCTCTGTCGCTCCAAGTGAGGCGTGAGCCTTCCCGCTCCGCCGGCCGGACCGACGGCCCTTCGTCCCGCGTGACCGCACCGCACTGCCTCCTGCCCCCTGACCGCCTCCCCGCGCAGGGCAGGAGAGCGACAGCCGGCAGCGGCGCACGCACAGCAACGCCAGCCCCACCGCAGCACAGCACAGCCCCGCCGCACACTGCCCCGGAGGAGATCACCATGAGCCGCAGCGACGTCCTCGTAGACGCCGACTGGGTCGAGGCCCACCTGAACGACGCCAACGTCGTGATCGTCGAGGTGGACGAGGACACGTCCGCGTACGACAAGAACCACATCACGAACGCCGTCCGGATCGACTGGAAGAAGGACCTCCAGGACCCGGTCCGCCGTGACTTCGTGGACCAGGAGGGCTTCGAGAAGCTCCTGTCCGCCAAGGGCATCTCCAACGACGACACGGTCGTCCTCTACGGCGGCAACAACAACTGGTTCGCGTCCTACGCCTACTGGTACTTCAAGCTCTACGGCCACCAGGACGTCCGCCTCCTCGACGGAGGCCGCAAGAAGTGGGAGCTCGACTCCCGCGACCTGGTCGACGGCAAGGACGTCCCGAACCGCCCGGCCACCGAGTACAAGGCCAAGCCGCAGGACACCTCCATCCGCGCCTTCCGTGACGACGTCGTGGCCGCGATCGGCTCCCTGAACCTGGTCGACGTCCGCTCGCCCGACGAGTTCTCCGGCAAGCTGCTCGCCCCGGCGCACCTCCCGCAGGAGCAGTCGCAGCGCCCCGGCCACGTGCCGAGCGCCCGCAACATCCCGTGGTCGAAGAACGCCAACGACGACGGCACCTTCAAGTCCGACGAGGAGCTGACCGCCCTCTACGAGGCCGAGCAGGTCGACCTCGCGAAGGACACCATCGCCTACTGCCGCATCGGTGAGCGCTCCGCGCTCACGTGGTTCGTGCTGCACGAGCTCCTGGGCCAGGAGAACGTCAAGAACTACGACGGCTCCTGGACCGAGTACGGCTCGCTGGTCGGCGTGCCGATCGAGCTCGGCGCCAACAAGTAGTCCCCGCGGCGGGGCGGGCACGCGACGCCCGCCCGTCCGCCCCCTCGCAGCAGCAGAACCTCTCCAGGACAGGACAGAGAACATGTGTGGAGCACAGATCGGCGGGCCCGACCTCGCGACGCTCAAGCCCGGTGAGACCGCGATCCAGGGCCAGGTGACCAAGGACGGCGAGCCCGTCAGCGGCTACGTGCGGCTGCTGGACTCGACCGGCGAGTTCACCGCCGAGGTCCCGACCTCCGCGACCGGCCAGTTCCGCTTCTACGCGGCCACCGGCTCGTGGACGCTGCGGGCGCTGGTGCCCGGCGGCCAGGCCGACCGCGCCGTCGTGGTCGCCGAGGCCGGCGGCGTGACGGACGTCGCCATCGCGGTCTGACGCACGACCGCACCGCTGTACCGGCCGAAGGGCCGCACCCCAGGGGGTTGGACGCCACTGGAACGGGGTGCGGCCCTTCGCGCCGTCCGCGCCCTTGTGTTCGCGGGGTCCGGTCCTACGCTGGAGGTATGTACGCCCGGCGTCGGCGCGCCTACTTCCTGCTCATGGGCGGATGCCTGTTCCTCTTCGTCTCCGCCTGGTCCTTCGTACGCCTCTTCTCGGTCCCGGCGGCGGTCGCGCTGTGCGTGGTCGCGATGCTCATCCCGCCGGTCGCGGCGATGATCGCGAACCGGCGCGGGCCGGACGACCGCTGGTGGGACGACCCGTCGGGGGATCCGAAGTCCGACGAATGGTGGGACGAACTGGACGGAAAGCGGCGCCCGCCCGAGGATTGAACGCGTTCGAGATAAAAGCGTAATAAGGATGCGTACAACGTCCTTGAGCCCCATGGTGTCTTGGATGTGCGCGGGCGAACGCTCCCGCGCCTCCAGGTCTGTGGGGGGACCCCTTTGGAACACGAACAGCAGGAATCCGGTGCGCCGGAACTTCCTCCGGCCGATCCGGGAATTCCGGACACGCCGCCTGCGGCTCCGCGCCGCCGTGGCCGCACGACGGCCCTGATCGCCGCCGCCCTCGTCCTCGGCGCCCTCGCCGGCACGGTCACGGGCTACGCGATCCAGTACCACCGCGAGCCCACGCCCCTGCCGCCGCTGGCCCAGCAGAAGCCGGCCACGCCGAAGGCGCAGGCGCCGAACGACGCCACGACGGTCAAGTCGATCAACGCCAACCGCTGGTACAAGACGGACGACGACCTCACGAAGCTGCTGATCGACGCGCCCTCGGGGGCGAAGGTCGAGGCCGACGGCTACGAGACGATCGACGCCTTCTCGACGGGATTCCGCGAGGCGGACCACGCGCTGCGCGGCCACCTGCAGGACGGGATCCGCCGCGTCGCCACGCGGGTGTGGAAGCAGGGCGACGTGGTCGTGGAGGTCCGGCTCGTGCAGTTCCGCGACTTCTCCGGCGCGGACGGCTACCAGCGGGGCCAGGCCGTGTACATGCCCGACAAGGAGTACGCCGGCAACGGCGGGGCCGTCGTCCCCGGCGTGGGCCCGGGGCTCGGGCACGTCTGGGTCGATTCGGAGGCCGAGGAGAAGCCCGGGTACTACCCGGTCCGGTCGGGTCGCGCCCTCGTCCGCCGGGGCGACATCGTCCTGGACCTCCACTACTTCGACACGCACGGCGGCGGGATCGACGAGGGTTCCGTCCTCGACCTGGCCAAGCGACAGCTGGAGCGACTGTGACCGAGCCGCAGACCGAGGCCCGGACCGAGGCCCAGCCCGAGCCGCAGGCCGGTACCGCCGACCCGGCTCCCGAAACCCCCGCCCCCGCCGGGCCCGCACCGGTGGTGAACCGCCGCAAGCGGGCCGCCGTCATCGCCGCGGCAGTGGCCGGGGCAGTCCTCCTCGGCGGCGGGATCTGGGCGGCCTCCGCCCTCGCCGACGCCGACCGGACCGCGCCGACCGCCTACTGGGTCGAGGCCGGCGGCAAGCTGCCCTCGGCCGAGAACGCCCCGCCGGTGCCGGCCAACGACCTCACCGGCAAGCTCCTGCCGGTCCCGTCCGGTTTCGGACCGGGACCCGACCAAGGTGCCGACGGGAACGACTACTTCGCCTCCGGGGAGAAGGCGGTCGAGACCTTCAAGGAGGCCCGCAAAGGGCTGTCCGGCACCGAGCGCAAGAAGCGCGACGACATGCTGGCCGACCTGAGGCTCAAGGGCCTGGCCGCCCGGACCTACGCCGCCGCCGGCGGCAGCATGGTCGTCGAGATCCGCCTCATGCAGGCCGACCCGAAGGCGGTGGGGGCGTTCTCGGAGGTCACCAAGAAGCTCCTGGACCTCACGGGCGACGACCGCGACGCGCCGAAGGTCGACGGCTACCCCGACGCCAAGTGCTCCCTGCTGGCCGTGGGCGAGCAGAACAAGGAGAAGATCGACTCCCTGTACTGCGTGGCCGTCCAGGGCGACGTGCTGGTCAGCCTCCGCGCCTACGGCCCCAAGGAGCAGGGGTTCTCCAAGCTCGAGGCCGCCGGCTTCCTCAAGAACCAGCTGTCCCGCCTGAAGTCCCCCGGGGAGTCCGTGTGACCGAGCAGAACACCGCCACGGACCCGGCGGCGGCGCCCCCGTCGGCCACCACCCCGGCGGAGCCGGCCCCCGAGGCGCCTGCGGCCGCCACCACGCCGGCCCAGGAGGGTCCCGAGCCCGCCGGCCTTCCGACGGCTCCCGAAGGCCCCGCGGTCCCCGAAGACCCCGCGGCTCCCGAGGCTCCCGCGGCCCCGGAGGCCCCCGCGGTCCCCGCGGCTCCCGCAGCTCCCGCGGCCCCTGCGGCCCCGGAGGCCCCCGCGGCCCCGGAGGCCGCCGCGGCTCCCGAGGCCGAGGCCCCCGGAGCCGCCCCCAAGGACCGCCGCAAGCTGCACGCGGCGCTGCGCTGGACCGCCGCCGTCCTCGTCTTCGCCGCCGCCGGCGCGGGGACCGCGTACGGGATCAGCCGGGCCGAGCGGACCGACGTCCCCGGCCTGTCCACGAAGAGCGACGGCCGCTGGACCTACCCGGCCCTGGCCAAGCCGGCCCTGCCGCCCGGCGCGCCGGTGCCGTTCGCCGTGGACAACCTGGACGGCATCCACTACGCCGACCTCACCCAGCTGACCCTGCCCGCCCCCGTCGGCTCCGCCCCGGACCCCGGGCTGAAGCTGGAGAAGGACTCGGCGGTCACCGTCGACACCTTCCTGGAGGAGTACGACGCCTCCGCGCGAGAGAAGATGAAGCAGGGGTTCGCCGACAACGGGCTGCGCCAGATCGTCGCCCGCGGCTGGACCACGCCGGACGGCACCCGCACCCGGGTCTACCTGCTGCGCTTCCACGCCTCCGGGTTCGCGGACACCTTCACGGGCTGCGGGACCGATCTCAACGGGGTCAAGGGCATCGAGCCGGACAGCGTCTGGGAGCAGGCCCTTACCCAGCCCGCCCCCGACCCCAGCGGCATCTCCGTGTTCCGGGAATCCGTCCCCTTCGGCGACGAGCAGACCAGGGTCGGGTGCGTCCAGTCGGGAGACGTCCAGGCGCTGATCCTCCAGAACCGCAAGGGCGGCGCCGGAGCCGTCCCGATGCACCAGGCGGTGATCCTCCAGCGGCAGCTGCTGAGCTGACCCGGCGGCCCACCCCCGAGGGCCCGGTTCGGCCCACCTCACACCGTGCGCCGGTCCCCGGGCCAGTAGGCTTGGGGACCGGCCCGTCCACCCGAACCGAATCCTCCGAGGAGCACCCCGTGCTTGAGGCCTTCTTCACCTCCCTGCTGGTCCTGGTCTGCGTCGGCGTCCTGGCCTTCACCGGCCTGGCCGTCAAGAAGCTCTACCAGGGTCAGCGCTAACAGCGACCGGCCGACCGCCCCGGAACCCCTCCCACAGATCGCCTGAGCAGCCAACCATGATCCAGATCCCGTCCGACCTGAACCCGGGTCTCGTCCCCCTCGCCTTCCTCCTCGGCACCTGGGAAGGCGCCGGCGTGTTCGACTTCCCCGGCGAGGAGAAGTGCAACTTCGGCCAGGAAGTCGTCTTCAGCCACGACGGCCGGGACTTCCTGGAGTACACCTCCCGCTCCTGGGTGCTCGACGCCGAGGGCGAGAAGGTGCGCCCGCTGGAGTCCGAGTCGGGCTACTGGCGCATCGACAAGGACCGCAAGGTCGAGATCGTCATGGTCCGCGACCAGGGCGTGGTCGAGGTCTGGTACGGCGAGCTCGCCGACCAGAAGCCGCAGATCGACCTCGTCACCGACGCCGTGGCCCGCACCGCCGCCTCCGGCCCGTACAGCGGCGGCAAGCGCCTCTACGGGTACGTGAAGAGCGACCTGATGTGGGTCGGCGAGAAGGCGACCCCCGAGGTCGAGCTGCGCCCCTACATGTCCGCGCAGCTGAAGAAGGTCGTCACCCCGGAGGAGATCGCCGACATGGCGCGCAACCTCCCCGAGCTCCCGGAAGACGGCATCGCCTTCTTCCGCTGAGCCCAGCGACCGCGTACGTGTACGAAGGGGCCCACGGCAGGGCCGTGGGCCCCTTCGCGCGCTTACACTGGCCGGGTGGTGACCACCGACTGGAAGAGCGACCTGCGGCAGCGCGGATACCGGCTGACACCGCAGCGCCAGCTCGTGCTGGAAGCGGTCGACGCCCTGGAGCACGCGACCCCCGACGAAATCCTCGTCGAGGTGCGCAAGACGGCCTCCGGCGTCAACATCTCCACCGTCTACCGCACGCTGGAGCTCCTGGAAGAGCTCGGCCTCGTCTCCCACGCCCACCTCGGGCACGGGGCCCCCACCTACCACCTCGCCGACCGGCACCACCACATCCACCTGGTCTGCCGCGACTGCACCGAGGTGATCGAGGCCGACCTCGACATCGCCGCCGACTTCACGGCGAAACTGCGCACCACCTTCGGCTTCGAGACCGACATGAAGCACTTCGCCATCTTCGGCCTCTGCAAGGAGTGCGCCGCCCGGCGCCGCGACGAGAAGCCCTAGACACCACCGGCACCGCCCAGCGCCCCCGGTGCGCCCTGGGGCCGTCCGTACGGGGTCGTAGGCTTGGTGGCATGACCAGCAGCCCCTTGCTCCATCTTCCCGGCGCCGTAGCGGCCGAAGGCCGTGACGAGGGCGTCGCCGCCCACTACGGAGAGCTCTACGGCGAACAGCGCGCCCTCGCCGACGGCCGAGGCTTCGTCGACCTCTCCCACCGCGGTGTCGTCACCGTCACCGGCCAGGACCGGCTCAGCTGGCTGCACCTGCTGATCACCCAGCACGTCACGGACCTCCCGCCCGGGCAGGCCACCGAGGCGCTGATCCTCTCCGCCAACGGGCACATCGAGCACCAGCTCCACATCGTCGACGACGGCGAGACCACCTGGGCGCACGTCGAGCCCGGCACCCAGGAGGCGCTGATCGCCTACCTGGAGTCCATGAAGTTCTTCTACCGGGTCGAAGTCGCCGACCGCACCGCCGACTTCGCCGTCGTCCACCTGCCGGCCGGCTCCATCGCCGAGACCGACAAGGAGCTCGTCGTCCGGGAGACCCCGTACGGCCGGGACGTGTTCCTCCCGCGTGAGCGGCTGGAGGAGTTCGCCGCCGCGCACGGCCCCGCCGCCGGGCTCCTCGCCTACGAGGCCCTGCGCGTCGAGGCCCACCGCCCCCGCCTGGGCCTGGAGACCGACCACCGCACCATCCCGCACGAGATCGGCCTCATCGGCACCGCCGTGCACCTCCAGAAGGGCTGCTACCGCGGCCAGGAGACCGTCGCCCGCGTCCACAACCTGGGGAAGCCGCCGCGCCGCCTGGTCTTCCTGCACCTGGACGGCTCCGAGGTGCTGCTCCCCGCGCACGGGACGCCCGTACGGCTCGCCGCCGACGGGGAGGACGGCCGCCAGCTCGGCTTCGTCACCACCGCCGTGCGCCACCACGAGCTCGGGCCCATCGCCCTCGCGCTGGTCAAGCGGAACGTTCCGGTGGACGCCCCGCTGCTGGCCGGGACCACGCCGGCCGCGCAGGAGGTCGTCGTCGCCCCGTAGGGGCCCGCGCCCCTACACGTCGCCCTACACGTCGATGACGATGGTGAACGGGCCGTGATTCGTCAGCGAGACCCGCATGTCCGCGCCGAACCGGCCCGTCGCCACCGTCGCGCCCAGCGCCCGCAGCTGCGCCACGACCTCGTCCACCAGCGGCTCGGCCACCGGCCCGGGCGCGGCCGCGTTCCAGGTGGGGCGGCGGCCCTTGCGGGCGTCCCCGTACAGCGTGAACTGGGAGATCACCAGCAGCGGCGCGTCCACGTCGCTGCAGGACTTCTCCGCCTCCAGGATCCGCACCGACCACAGCTTGCGGGCCAGCACCGCCGCCTTCTCCGGGGTGTCGTCGTGGGTCACCCCCACCAGCACGCACAGCCCCTCGCCGACGATCTCGCCGACCGTCTCGCCGGCCACGACGACGCTCGCGCCGTCCACCCTCTGCACCACTGCTCGCATACCACCTGTGTACCAGGCGTGCACCCGTCCGGGGCCGATCGGGTGGCGTGAGACTGCGTCCGCACCACGGAGAGTGGCACCATGCCTGCAGGCGGTGCCTCCAGCACCGGTCGAGGGGATGGACGACGAAACGATGAACACCTCTGCTACCTCCGCACCCGCACCCGCAGCACCCGACGACGCGGCCGCCGCCGCGCCCCAGGTGCGGCCGCCCGCACAGCGCACCGGCGACCCCGAGGGGCTGACCACCCCCGCCGGCACCCCCGCCGCCGCGCTCGGGCTGCCGGAGCTGAGAGCCCTGCGCCGCGACGCCCAGCGTGACGAGGCCGACCTCAGCTACGTCCGCAGACTCCTGCAGGGCCGCATCGACATCCTGCGCGCCGAGCTCGCCCGCCGGACGGACCCCGAGGTGCCGGTGGTGGACCGGCTCTCGGAGATCCTCGCCGACGCCCCGTCCAGCCGCAGCGCCTCCGCCCGGCACGTCACGCTCGGCACCCCGCACAACGAGGAGTTCCGGCTGCTGGCGGCCGAGATGCTCTCGGACGTGGAGCTGTCGGACCTGGACGCGCGCACGGACGCCGAACTGCACGAGGCGATGGCCCGGCTGGTCCGCTACGAGCAGCAGGTCTCGCGGCGCCGCCAGCAGCTCCAGCGGACGGCGGACGACTCCAGCGCGGAGATCACCCGGCGCTACCGGGAGGGCGAGGCGCAGGTGGACGACCTGCTGGCGTAGCCGCGGCAGCGGAGGCGGCCGGGCGGAAATTCGGGCGACTCGGCTCGGTGCGGCCGTTAGCGTGACCGGATATGAGTGCTGACATCCGGCCGATCGCCGAATCCGAACTCCCCGAGTGGATGCGGGCCCTGAACACGGGCTTCCTGATGCCGGCCCCGGTTCCCGAGTCCGACGTGGCGCTGCGCAGCAAGCACTGGGACCTCACCCGTACGCAGGGCGCCTTCGACACCGACACCGGCCGCTGCGTGGCCACCTTCCGCTCCTTCGCCCAGGAACTGACCGTCCCCGGCGGGGCGAGCGTGCCCTCCAGTGCCGTCACCAACGTCAGCGTGACGGCCACGCACCGCCGTCAGGGCCTGCTGACCCGGCTGATGGCGGCCGAGCTGACGGCGGCCAAGGAGCGCGGCGACGTCGTCTCCACCCTGATCGCCGCCGAGTACCCGATCTACGGCCGGTACGGGTACGGGCCCGCCACCGGCATCGTCGAATGGGAGATAGACGTCGCCCGCAGCGGCCTCGACCCCAGCGCCGCCGTCCCCGGCGACGGCGGCCGCATCGACCTGATCGACGCCTCCGAGCTCCGCGAGACCGGTCCCCGGATCCACGAGCGGCTGCGGGCGGCCGGGCATGGCACGGTCAGCCGCAGCGCCCGCTGGTGGGACATCGCCTGTGGGATCGAGCCGGCCCAGGGCCGGCCCTACAAGCCCAAGTTCCACGCCCTCTACCGGGACCCGGCGGGCGAGCCGGCCGGTTTCGCGGTGTACTCGGCCGACGAGACCTGGACGGACGAGAAGCGCCCGCTCAACACCCTCCAGGTCAAGGACCTGATCGCCCTGACCCCGGCCGCCGAGCGCGCCCTGTGGCGGTACCTGTGCTCCATCGACTGGGTGCTGAAGGTCCGCACCGCCTACCGCGCCCCCGACGACCTCCTCCCGCTGCTGCTGCCCGACCCGCGTGCGGCCCGGCCGGTGACCTCGGCCGACTTCGTGTGGCTGCGGCTGCTCGATGTCGAACGGGCCCTGGCCGCCCGGACGTACGCCGTGCCCGGGGTCCTGGTCCTGGAGGTGGCGGACGCGGCCGGGCTCGCGGAGGGCCGCTACCGGCTGGACGCGGCGGCCGGCACCTGCGTCCGTACGCAGGACCCGGCCGACCTGGCCCTCGACGTGTCCGTGCTCGGCTCGCTCTACCTCGGCGACGAATCCGCCGCGCGGCTGGCGGCGCTGGGGCGGGTGGCGGAGGAGCGGGCCGGGGCGGTGGCGCTGGCCGACGCGGTGTTCCGCACGGCCCGGCGGCCGTGGTGCCCGGACGTCTTCTGACCCGGGCCGCGGGTCGTCGCCGTTGCCGTACCGGAAGCCGAGGATGGGACACGTGACATCGATCGTCGAGCAGCTGCGCGCCGCGGGCTGCGTCTTCGCGGAGGAGGAGGCCGGGCTGCTGATCGCGGCCGCCTCCGGCGACGACCGCCGGCTGGCGGGCCTGGTGGCCCGGCGGGTGGCGGGGGAGCCGCTGGAGCACGTCGTCGGCTGGGCGGAGTTCTGCGGGTTGCGCGTGGAGGTCGGCGCGGGGGCCTTCGTGCCGCGCCGGCGCAGCGAGTTCCTTGCCGAGGAGGCCGTGGCGCTGGCCCGGCCCGGCGCCGTGGTGCTGGACCTGTGCTGCGGGGTCGGCGCCCTCGGCGCGGCGGTGGCCGCCCAGGTGCCGGGCGGGGTCGAGCTGCACGCCGCCGACATCGACCCGGCGGCGCTGGCGTACGCCCGGCGCAACGTGGCCCCGTACGGGGGAGCGGTCTGGGAGGGCGACCTGTACGGGGCGCTGCCGGCGGAGCTGCGCGGGCGGGTGGACGTCCTGGTGGTCAACGCCCCGTACGTGCCGACGGGGGAGATCGGGCTGATGCCGCCGGAGGCCCGGGTGCACGAGCCGCTGGTCTCCCTCGACGGGGGCGAGGACGGCCTGGACGTCCACCGCAGGATCGCGGCGCAGGCCCTGCGCTGGCTGGCCCCGGGCGGCCACCTGCTGATCGAGACCAGCGCCCGGCAGGCGCCGCTGACGGCGTCCGCGCTGACGGCGGGGGGTCTCGCGGTGCGGGCGGCCACCTCGGAGGAACTGCACGCGACCGTCGTGGTCGGCCGCGCGCCGGCCGGGCAGGGCGCCGGGCAGGGTGGCGGGCAGGGCCGCTAGGAGGCGAGGCGTTCGGCGAGGAAGGCCTCCCAGGAGCGCTCGCCCACTACCGCGCCGTCGAGGGAGAGGTTTTCCCCGGCGCGGTAGGCGCGGCCGGCCTTCCCGGGCATCCGGACGGGCATCATCAGGCGCCGCTTGCCGCGCGCCCGCAGGTAGTCGCGGCTCAGGTCGCCGAGGGTGCGGACGTCGGGCCCGGCGATGTCGGCGACCAGCCCGGCGGGCTTGCCGAGGGCCAGTTCGACGAGCCGGGCCGCGACCTCCCGGGAGTCGACGGGCTGCCAGCGCACCCCGCCGGGGACCGGGACGACGGGCAGCTTGGCGAGCTTTTCGGCGACGGTGAGGGCCAGTTCGTGGAACTGGGCGGCGCGCAGGGTGGTCCAGGGCAGCCCGGACCCGGAGACGGCCCGTTCCGCTTCGAGCTTGGTCCGGAACCAGCCCAGGGGGACGGTGTCGGCGCCGATGACGGAGATCAGGACGAGGTGGCGCACCCCGGCGGCCTTCGCGGCGCGCACGAGGTTGCGGGCGGCGACGTCGTCGCCCTTGGGGCCGCCGGCCAGGTGCAGGACCGTTTCGACGCCGTCGAGGGCGGCGTCGAGGCCCGCGTCCTCGATCAGGTCGCCGCGTACGTAGGTGACGCCGCCGTCGGCGGCGGGGCGGGCGCTGCGGCTGAGGATCCGTACGGGGACACCGGCCGCGCGCAGGAGCGGTACGACGAGGCTGCCGAGGGTTCCGGTGCCGCCGGTGACGAGGAAGGGGCGGGGGGATCCGGTCGTGTCCGTCATCTGGGTCATCTCCGATCGATGGGACGGAAGTTGACGTCCCGGGCTTGAACCCGTTCGGTTTCACGGGGGTGTGCGGTCTACTGCTCTGACCCGCAGTGAGGAAGGAATGTGACAGGTGGACGAGAACTCGTCGTCGAAGAATCCGACGGACGTGACGGGCGTGACGGGCGTGAGCGACCTGACGGACCTGACGGAGCTGACGGCGCGCTTCGAGGAGCACCGCAGTCATCTGAGGGCGGTGTCCTACCGGATGCTCGGCTCGCTGAGCGAGGCCGACGACGCCATCCAGGAGACGTGGCTGCGGCTGGAGCGCACCGATGTGAGCGGGGTCGAGAACCTCGGCGGGTGGCTGACGACCGTGATCTCGCGGATCTGCCTGAACATGCTGCGCTCGCGCGAGCAGCGGCGTGAGGATCCGATGGAGCGGCTGGAGACGCGGATCCCGGATCCGCTGATCCGCTCCGAGCGCCGGATCGACCCGGAGCAGGAGGTGATACTGGCCGACTCGGTGGGGCTGGCGCTGATGGTGGTGATGGAGTCGCTGTCGCCGGCGGAGCGGCTGGCGTTCGTCCTGCACGACATGTTCGCGGTGCCGTTCGAGGAGATCGCCCCGCTGGTCGAGAAGACCTCGGCGGCGACCCGTCAGCTGGCGAGTCGGGCCCGCCGCAAGGTGCAGGGCCAGGCCCCGGCTCCGGACAAGGACCTCGCGCGCCAGCGGGAGGCGGTGGACGCGTTCTTCGCGGCCGCGCGGGACGGGCAGTTCGAGGCGCTGCTGTCGGTGCTCGACCCGGACGTGGTGCTGCGTTCGGACGGCGGGGCCGCAGGTGCGCTCACCGTGGTGCTCACCGGTGCGCGGACGGTGGCGGGCCAGGCGGTCACGTACAGCTCGCTGGTGCCGTTCGTCCGCCCGGCGCTGATCAACGGCGCCGCGGGGGTCGTGGTGGTCCGCAAGGACCGGGCCGTGTCGGTCATGGCCTTCACGGTCGTGGAGGGGCGGATCGTCGCGATCGACGTCCTGTCGGACCCGGAGCGCCTGGGCGCCCTGGACCTGACGGCCCTGGAGGACTGAGGTCCCGCTGTTTCCGGGGCCCGGGCCGCCGCCGGCCCCGGCCCCGGTCTCAGACCAGGGCCAGAACGGCGGCGGCGGGGGCGGCGTAGATCAGCGCCGGCCGGCCGCCCCCCGGGTGGGCGCTTCTGCAAGCAGGGTGCTTGCAATAGTTAGCAAGGTGCGGCAGGATCGGAGCATGGCATCGCTCAACGTCGGGAACCTCGGCGAATACCTCCGCGAGCAGCGGCGGCAGGCCCAGCTGTCGCTGCGGCAGCTCGCCGATGCGGCGGGGGTGTCGAACCCGTACCTGAGCCAGATCGAGCGCGGGCTGCGCAAGCCGAGCGCGGACATCCTCCAGCAGCTGGCCAAGGCGCTGCGGATCTCCGCCGAGACCCTGTATGTGCAGGCCGGGATCCTCGACGAGCGGGACCGGGACGAGGTGGAGACGCGGGCCGTCATCCTCTCCGACCCGTCGATCAACGAGCGGCAGAAGCAGGTGCTGCTCCAGATCTACGACGCGTTCCGCAAGGAGAACGCGGCGGAGGCCGACCAGGCCCCCGGCGCCGATGCCGATGACGATGCCGGAGCCGATGCCGACGCGGCTGCCGGTACCCGTGCCGACGACGGCGCGGTGCCACCCACGAACTGACCGGATCCGGGAGGACCCGCACATGGCCATCGCCGATGACCTGAAGAAGACCCTCACCGACCCCACCCCCCTCTACTTCGCCGCCGGTACCGCCGACCTGGCCCTTCAGCAGGCCAAGAAGGTGCCCGGCCTGATCGAGCAGCTGCGTGCCGAGGCCCCGGCCCGGATCGAGGCCGTGCTCGACACCGATCCCAAGGTCGTGCAGGAGAAGGCCAAGGTGGCCCAGGAGGCCGTCACGGCCCGGGTCGTCGAGGTCTTCGGGGCGATCGACCCGAAGAAGCTGGGCGAGACCGCCCAGGACCTGGCGCTGCGCGGGGTCGGCGTGGCCGCCGAGTACGCCGTCCGGGCCAAGGAGACCTACGACAAGGTCGCCGAGCACGGCGAGCAGGCCGTCCGCGCCTGGCGCGGCGAGGTCGCCGACGAGATCGTGGACATCGCCGAGATCGTCGAGCCGGAGCCCGCGCGGGCGACGCAGGACGCTCCGGCCGAGAGCGCCGGGGCCGAGGCCTCCGCCGAGGCCGGGGACAAGCCCGCCGCGAAGAAGCCCGCGGCGCGCCGCAACGGGACCAGGAAGGCCGCCGCCGAGGCCTCCGAGGAGAGCTGACCCGTCCGGGGTCGAACCGGGCACCCGCGGGGTGTCCGGTTCGTTCTCGTTTCGGAAGGCCGATCGGACGGTAGCGTGGAGTCGGAAGTGCTGGACGCGAGAAGGCGGTCGAGACGATGCTGATGCAGGGGTTCGATGACGGGGTCCTCCCGTTGCTCGGTTACGCCATGCTGGCGCTCGCCGTCGTGGCCTTCGTGCTCGCGCTGCTGGCGCGCGAGGACGCCTACCGGGCGGCGGACAAGCAGACCAAGACCTTCTGGCTGGTCATCCTGGGTGTCACGGTCCTGGTGGACTTCTTCCTCGGGATGCTGTTCCTGCAGATCGCGGGCCTGGTGGCGACCATCGTGTTCTTCGTCGACGTCCGCCCCGCGCTCAAGCAGGTCTCGGGCGGAGGCGACCGGCGCCGCGGCGGCAGCAGCAGCGACGGCCCGTACGGTCCCTACAACGGCGGCCGCTAGCCGCGCGAGAGCAAGACGAGGGCGACGTCGTCGGTGAGCTCGCCGCCGTTGAGGCGCCGGGCCTCGGTGACGGAGGCTTCCAGTAGGTTCTCGCCGGTGAGCCCGTCCTCCAGGTGCCGGTTGATCATGTCGACCATCCCGTCCTGGCCGAGGCGCTCGCGGCCCTCGCCGATTCGGCCCTCGATGAGGCCGTCCGTGTAGAGCATCAGGCTCCAGGTGCCACCCAGGTCCACCTGGCGGCGGGGCCAGCGGGCCCGGGGGAGCAGCCCGAGGGCCGGTCCGCTGTTCTCGTACGGCAGCAGCCGCGCGGCGCGGCCGGGGCGGGAGACCAGCGGGGCCGGGTGGCCGGCCAGGCACAGGCCCGCGCGGCGGCCGTCGGGGGAGATGTCCACCGTGCACAGGGTCGCGAAGATCTCCTCGCAGGGCCGCTCCACCTCCAGGACCTCCTGGAGGGTGGCGAGCAGGTCGTCCCCGCACAGCCCGGCCAGGGTCAGGGCGCGCCAGGCGATGCGCAGCTCCACGCCGAGGGCCGCCTCGTCGGGGCCGTGGCCGCAGACGTCGCCGATCATCGCGTGGACGGTGCCGTCGGGGGTGCGGACCGCGTCGTAGAAGTCGCCGCCGAGGAGGGCCCGGCTGCGGCCGGGGCGGTAGCGGGCGGCGAAGCGGAGGCCGGAGCCGTCGAGGAGGGGGGTGGGGAGCAGTCCGCGTTCGAGGCGGGCGTTCTCCTGGGCCCGAAGTTTCGATTCTGCAAGCTTGTACTGCGCGATGTCGGCCCGCTTTCTCTCCACGGCGTAGCGGATGGCGCGGCTGAGGAGCCGGCCGTCGAGCTCGTCGCGGAAGAGGAAGTCCTGGGCGCCGACCCGCACGGCCTCGGCGGCGCGTTCGGCGTCGGCCTCGGCGGTGAGCACGAGCACGGCGTGGCGGGGTGCGATACGGAGGACCTCGCGCAGGGCGCCGAAGCCGTCCTCGCCGGGGCCGGGCAGGGCCAGGTCGAGCAGCACGCAGTGCACGTCGGGCGTGAGCAGCCGGGCGGCCTCGGTGAGGTTGCGGGCGGTGCGGAGCCGGATGCGCTGGCCGTCGGCGTCGAGGATCTCGGGGACGGTGAGACCGCCCGCGGGGTCGTCCTCGATGACCAGCAGGGTCAGCGAGGCCGCCGCCTGGGGGGCGGGGCCGTTCTCCGGGGCGGGGGTTTCCCTCTGCCGCGGTACAGGTACGGGCATCGTCTCCGGTTCCTTGCCTCCCCCCGGAAGTGCGCTCATGCCGGGACCCTAGCGGGCGGGGGTGGGGAGGGGGAATGCCGGAGCGGGCGAGTGCCCGCGCCATATGCCCCCATCCCGGCGGAAACCCGCCCACCCGGGATGACCAACGTCACGGCATGGGGAACCGGCCCGAGACCCCGGTCACAGGGGCCGGGGCGAGACCCCGGTCACAGGGGGCCGGGCCGCGGATGCCGCTGCGCGGAGCCGCCTTCCCGCCCCGCCCTTCCTCCGTCGCCCTGGGCTGGTTCCAGTTCCGTCGGCGTTCGAGGCGCGGGGTCTGGGGCGGAGACCGGGAGGCCGGGCGGCCCCGCGCCGCGTAGCGGCAGCGGTAGCCCCCGGAGCCGTACCCCCGCCCGGCCAGGGCCTACGCGTCGGGCCGGACCACGGCCTTGATCGGCATCGAGCCCGCGCCGGCCATCGTCACGGTCCGCCCCGGCCGC
This sequence comes from Streptomyces sp. 3211.6, assembly GCF_003634815.1. Lineage (NCBI taxonomy): Bacteria > Bacillati > Actinomycetota > Actinomycetes > Kitasatosporales > Streptomycetaceae > Streptomyces > Streptomyces sp. 3211.6. The sequence continues at coordinate 4,374,849 of NZ_RBXC01000001.1, forward strand.
GGCGCATGCACGATCGCCCCGTCCCCGACGTACATCCCGACATGGCTCGCGTCGTCGAAGTAGATGATCAGGTCCCCGGGCCGCATGTCCTTCAGCGCGACCTTCGGCAGCAGCCGCAGCTGCTCCTGCGAGGTGCGCGGGATCGGGCGGCCCGCCGCCAGCCACGCCTGTGAGGTGAGCCCCGAGCAGTCGTAGGAGGCCGGGCCCTCCGCGCCCCACACGTACGGCTTGCCCATCTGCGCGGTGGCGAACTGCACCGCCCTCTTCCCCGCCTCCGAGGCCAGGCCCTTGACGTCCTTCATCGCGCCCGACGACAGCCAGGCCGTCTGTGCCTGGTACTGGGCGTCCTGCTCCAGCTGGATCAGCCGGGCCTTCTCCTCGGCCGCCAGCTTGTTCTCCAGGCCCTCCGCCGCCTTGATCTTGCCCTCGATCTCCTTCTTGGCGGCTTCCTTCTTGACCCGGTTGTCCTCCATCTTCTGCCAGACGGCGCCCGCGTCCTTGGCGTACCGCTCCAAGTCGGCCTGGGTGCGGGTCAGTTCCGCCAGCAGGTCCGTGGTGGCCTTCTCGCCCTGCCGCAACCGGCCCGCACCGTCGAGGAACTCGGACGGGCTGCCGCTCAACGCGAGCTGCGCGCCCGGCGGCAGGCCGCCCGAGCGGTACTGGGCGCGGGCGGCGGCGCCCGCGCGGTCCTTCAGGGTGGCGATCCGGTCCTGGCCCGCCACCACCAGGTTGGCGATCTGGACGATCCGCTCGGACTGCGCCTTCGTCTCGCTCTCCGCGAGGTTGTAGGCGTCCGTCGCGCTGCCGGCCTGACGGTAGAGGTCCTCTATCTCCTTGCGGACCTGCTCCAGGGTCTTGGCGCCCGGCTCCGGCGCGGGAGCCGAAGGGGCGGAGGGCGCGGACGGGGCGCCGGGCGCGGACGGGGCGGCGAACGCCGGGCTCGTCGCGAGTCCGGGGGCCGTCAGTATCGCCATCGCGCACAGCAGGGTCAGGGCGGACGCCCCTCTCCGGCGTGACGACGCTCGCTTCACGGTCCCCATGGCTCCCCCAGGCGCCCCGAGTCAGAGCCGATGCCACCGGACATCAGATCTGACTATTCGTCAGTAACTTGGCACTGCCTCCGGGATGGTGCCATGAACCGGCGAATTCCAACACCCTCCGGATTCCGCTCCGATCATGACCGGCCACGCACCGTCCACCCCGCACGACTCAACGGGCCGCCCCCACCCCCGGTTCCCCCACGGCGCGAGGTTCACCCCGCCGGGCGCAACGCCTCCCACCGCACCGTCAGTTCCCCCTGCCTCCACCGCACCGGCCCGTCCGCCAGCGGCCAGTCACCGGCCAGCGCCCGCGCCGTCCGGATCCACCGCTGCCGCGCCCCGTACGAGGCGTACGGCGCCGCCGCCGCCCACGCCCGGTCGAAGTCCCGCAGGAACGCGTGCACCGGCTCCCCCGGCACGTTCCGGTGGATCAGCGCCTTCGGCAGCCGCTCCGCCAGGTCCGACGGCCGCTCCAGCGAACCCAGCCGCGTCGCGAACGTCACCGTCCGCGGCCCCTCCGGCCCCAGCGCCACCCACACGTGCCGCCGCCCGATCTCGTCGCAGGTCCCCTCCACCAGCAGCCCCGCCGGAGCCAGCCGCGCGCACAGCCGCTCCCAGACCGCCTCGACCTGCTCCTCCTCGTACTGCCGCAGCACGTTCGCCGCCCGGATCAGCGCAGGCCGCTCCCCGCCGTCCAGCGGCACCTCGAAGCCCCCGTGCCGGAAACTCAGCCCCTCCCGCTCGTACGGCTTCGCCCCCGCCACCCGCGCCGGCTCGATCTCGATCCCCACCACCCGCACCCCCGGCGCCGCCTCCCGCAGCCGCGCCAGCAGCTCCACCGCCGTCCACGGCGCCGCCCCGTACCCCAGGTCCACCGCCACCGGCGCGTCCGCCCGGCGCAGCGCCGGCCCGTGCACGGCGGCGATCCAGCGGTCCATCCGACGCAGCCGGTTCGGGTTCGTCGTCCCGCGCGTCACGGTGCCCACAGGGCGCTTCGGCGGTGGCGGAGTGCTGCGGGAGACCATGCGCCGAGCGTAAGCGGAGCCCCCGGCCCGCAAAAAAATCCGGCGTCCCGAGCAGGAAGTTCCCGCGCCCCGGAATGCGGGGGACGGCCATCCGGGTTGCACTCCTTGCAGAGCGCCGCGCGCGCTCCCGCAGTCATGCCGCCAACAGCTTCAACCGTGCCGCCCCACCGGCACACCGCCCAGCCCGCCGTCCGCGTGATCCGAGCGCCGCGATCCGAGCGAGAGGAACTGCTCCCTTGAGCCAGTACGTGTCCCGCCTCGGCGGCAGCATCAGCGGCCGCATCGCCGCCGCCCGCGGTGCCCGCCAGGACGCGCCCCGCCTGCGCCTCCCCGCCATGGGGCACCACCGCAAGCCCCGCCGCGTGGCCATGCTCAGCGTGCACACCTCACCGCTGCACCAGCCCGGCACCGGCGACGCCGGCGGTATGAACGTCTACATCGTGGAGCTGGCCCGCCGCCTCGCCGCCATCAACATCGAGGTGGAGATCTTCACCCGGGCCACCACCGGCGGCCTGCCCCCGGCCGTCGAGCTCGCCCCCGGCGTCCTCGTGCGCCACGTGGACGCGGGACCGTACGAAGGCCTCGCCAAGGAGGAGCTGCCCGCCCAGCTGTGCGCCTTCACCCACGGCGTCATGCAGGCCTGGGCCGGCCACCGCCCCGGCTACTACGACCTCGTCCACTCCCACTACTGGCTCTCCGGCCACGTCGGCTGGCTCGCCGCCGAACGCTGGGGCGTCCCCCTCGTCCACGCCATGCACACCATGGCCAAGGTCAAGAACGCCGCGCTCGCCGAAGGCGACACCCCCGAGCCGGCCGCCCGCGTCATCGGCGAGACCCAGATCGTCGCCGCCGCCGACCGGCTGATCGCCAACACCGCCGAAGAGGCCGACGAACTCGTACGGCACTACGAGGCCGACCCCGGCAAGGTCGCCGTCGTCCACCCCGGCGTCAACCTCGACCGCTTCACCCCCGGCGACGGCCGCGCCGCCGCCCGCGCCCGCCTCGGCCTGCCGCAGGACGCCGTGATCCCGCTCTTCGCGGGCCGCATCCAGCCGCTGAAGGCCCCCGACATCCTGCTGCGCGCCGTCGCCGAACTCGTCGACCGCGACCCCGCCCTGCGCGGGCGCCTCTTCGTCCCCGTCGTCGGCGGCCCCAGCGGCAGCGGCCTCGCCAAGCCGGAGGGGCTCCAGAAGCTCGCCGCGAGACTCGGCATCACCGACCTCGTGCACTTCCACCCGCCGGTGGCCCAGGACCAGCTCGCCGACTGGTTCCGGGCGGCGTCCGTGCTGGTCATGCCGTCCTACAACGAGTCCTTCGGGCTGGTCGCCATCGAGGCCCAGGCCACGGGCACGCCGGTCCTCGCCGCGGCCGTCGGAGGCCTGCCGGTCGCCGTCGACGACGGCGTCACGGGCATCCTCGTACCCGGCCACGACCCCGTCGACTACGCCCGCGCCCTGCGCCGCTTCGTCGACGACCCCGGCCTCACCCCCCGCATGGGCGCCGCCGCCGCCCGGCACGCCCAGCACTTCGGCTGGGACACCGCCGCCAGCGGCACCGCCGACGTGTACACCGCCGCGATGCATGATCACCGCCGTCGCGTACGCTCCCACCATGGCTGACACCGCCGCGATCATCGAGTCCACGCTGTCGGGTGCCGAGCTGAGCTGGGAGAGCCCGCAGCCCGGCACGTACGTCGTCCAGCTGCCCGGCACCCGCAAGCTGAGCACCACCTGCTCCCTGCGGGTCGGCCGCCACTCGCTGTCGGTGAACGCGTTCGTCATCCGCCACCCCGACGAGAACGAGGCGGGCGTCCACCGCTGGCTCCTGGAGCGCAACCTCAAGCTGTACGGCATGGCGTACGCGGTCGACCCGCTCGGCGACGTCTACCTCACGGCGCGGCTCCCGCTGTCAGTGGTCACCCCGGAGGACCTGGACCGCCTCCTGGGCACGGTCCTGGAGGCGGCGGACGGCGCCTTCAACACCCTCCTGGAGCTGGGCTTCGCGAGCGCGATCCGCCGCGAGTACGAATGGCGCACGGCGCGGGGCGAGTCCACCCGCAACCTGGACGCCTTCAAACACCTGACCCGCCCGACCGACACCCCTTCCTGACGCCCGCCCCGCGCGCGCCGGCGTGTGAGGCGCGGGTCCGGGCGCAGCCCGGGAAACGGGGAAAGGGCGGGGCGGGGAGACGGTTCCGCGCAGCGGCACCTCCGCACCCCCGCACCTCCGCCCCCCCGACCGGCTATGCCTCGGCAGCGGCCGCCACCGTCGCCGCCCCGCCACCGGCGCCCGGCCCGCTGCCCGGCGCCGCGCTGCGTCCCGAAGCCCGACCGGCACCCACCGGCAGCCCCCGCATCAGGGCCCAGTACCCCCCGGCCGCCACCGTCCCCAGGACGCCCGTCGTCGCCCAGAGCCACCCGGCCCCCCACCGGTCGATCACCAGCCCCGACATCAGCGGAGCCACCAGCGAGGCCACCGACCAGGACAGCGTGTACATCCCCTGGTACCGCCCGCGCCCGTGCACCGGCGACAGCTGCACCACCAGCCCCATCTGCGTCGGAGAGTTCACGATCTCCGCCAGCGTCCACACGCACACCGTCAGCGCGTACGCCCACAGCGGCCCCGCGAACGCCGTCATCGCGAACCCGTACCCCGCCAGCAGCGCCGAGACCACCAGCAGCCGCCGCGGGTCGCGGTGCTCGATGAACCGGGTCACCGGCAGCTGGAGCACCACGATCAGCACCCCGTTCACGGCGATGACCATCCCGTAGTCCCCGGGCGAGAACCCGGCCGAACCCATCGCCACCGGCAGGCCCACCGAGCCCTGCGTGAAGATCAGGGAGATCAGGAACGACAGCCCCACGACCCCCATGAACCGGCCGTCCCGCAGCACGTTCCCCAGCCCGACCTCGGGCGCCGCCTGCGCCACGGAGCCACCCGAGCCACCCGAACCCCCCGCGGCCGCCTCCGGCCGCGACTCCGGCAGCTTCACGAACACCAGCACCGCGCACAGCAGCGTCAGCGCCGCCTCGCCCAGGAACCCCGCCAGGTAGCTGTACTCGGCGACCAGCCCCGCAGCCACCGAGCTCACCGCGAAGCCCAGGTTGATGGCCCAGTAGTTCAGCGCGAAGGCCCGTACCCGGTCCTCCGGCCGGACGATGTCGGCCATCATCGCCTGCACCGCAGGCCGGGAGGCGTTCGAGGCCATCCCCACCAGCATCGCCACCGCCGCGATCGCCGCCGGGTGCTCCATGAACCCCAGCAGCGCCACCGTGCCCGCCGTGGACACCTGCGCCACCAGCATCGTCGGCCGCCGCCCCAGCCGGTCGGTCATCACCCCGGCCCCCAGCGAGGACACGACCCCGCCCAGCCCGTGCAGGGCGGCCACCAGTCCCGCGAAGGAGGCGGAGTAGCCCCGCTCCAGGGTCAGGTACAAGGTCATGAACGTGGCGACGAAGGCCCCGAGCCGGTTGACGAGCGTGCTGGCCCACAACCACCAGAACGCGCGTGGCAGACCCGAGACGCTCTCCCGGGCAGCACGGCTCAGACGGGCAACTGACATAAGGATCCCCCCGGGGATGTAAGAGTCACTGATCCGTCCGGCACATTACGAGAGGGGTCCGCCGCCCGCCACTCAATTGACGCCGCGCGTCAATCGACCCCCGCCCGGACCGCGCGCAGGCGCGCCCGGCCGTCCACTAGGCTCGTACGCATGGCCGACGCACCGTACAAGCTGATCCTCCTCCGCCACGGCGAGAGCGAATGGAACGCGAAGAACCTGTTCACCGGCTGGGTGGACGTCAACCTCAACGAGAAGGGCGAGAAGGAGGCGGTCCGCGGCGGTGAGCTGCTCAAGGACGCCGGCCTGCTCCCCGACGTCGTGCACACCTCCCTCCAGAAGCGCGCCATCCGCACCGCGCAGCTGGCCCTGGAGGCCGCCGACCGCCACTGGATCCCCGTCCACCGCTCCTGGCGCCTGAACGAGCGCCACTACGGCGCCCTCCAGGGCAAGGACAAGGCCCAGACCCTCGCCGAGTTCGGCGAGGAGCAGTTCATGCTGTGGCGCCGCTCGTACGACACCCCGCCGCCGGCCCTCGAGGACGGCACCGAGTTCTCCCAGTCCGCGGACCCGCGCTACGCCTCCATCCCGCCGGAGCTGCGCCCGCGCACCGAGTGCCTCAAGGACGTCGTCGTCCGCATGCTCCCGTACTGGTACGACTCGATCGTCCCGGACCTCCTCGACGGCCACACCGTCCTGGTCGCCGCGCACGGCAACTCCCTGCGCGCCCTGGTCAAGCACCTCGACGGCATCTCCGACGCCGACATCGCGGGCCTGAACATCCCGACCGGCATCCCGCTCTCCTACGAGCTCGACGCCGACTTCAAGCCCCTCACCCCGGGCGGCACCTACCTCGACCCGGAGGCCGCCGCGGCCGCCATCGAGGCCGTCAAGAACCAGGGCAAGAAGTAACCCGTTAGCTCAAAGGGCCCCTCACCTGCCGTTTCCCGGCGGGGGAGGGGCTCTTCGCTCTCCTGGGGCCGCCCGTGGGCCGTCAGACGCGCCGGACGTGCCGGCTGCAGTGGATCTGGACCCTCGACGGGCTTGCCGCCGGGGCCGGGTCCGACCTTGTACCAGCGGTCCTGGATGTGCCCGGCCATCAGGCGGCCTCCTCCCGGTCCGTGGGGGAGGTGACCTACGCGCGTACGTCTTGAGGGGTTGTCCACAGGGTCCGCCACCGGCCCCCGCGCCGTGCTGCTCCCGATCGTGAGCACGGGGTGTGCGACGACGGGCAGGGGACCCTGTCCGGACCGCTCATTCTCCGGCGACAACGAGGGTGTGCACGCGGTCAGGGCGGCCGATTGACGTCCAGGACATCCCGGAACCGTCGTATTGGAAAACGGTCCCGTTAGCGCCCACTCTGTATACCGTGTCGTCGGTGACCGCGCACGAGATACTAAAGTCGCCTATGCGTTCCCAGTTGCCAGGGTTACCGCGATATCGGAATAGCCCATTCGCTACAAATGCGGTAGCGATGAGCCCGAAACCTCCTGCAGTGAGCGTATCGGTACCACCACGGGGACTCCCTATGTCGGTCCAGGAGGTTCCGACGCCGTCGTATTGGAATACCGTGTTGCCGTGAGGTTCCGTTCTGTATACGGTATCGGATGAGACTGCGTACGCACCGCCCTTTTCCCCTATGTGTTCCCATTTACCTGGAGTTCCAGTGTAGAGGAATGTGAGACCGTCGATAGAGTTCGGCATCCGTGCCATCAGCCCAAATCGGCCACCAATGAGTTCGAAGGAAGAATCGCCGATCTTGCTCCACAGCGGACTTCCATCGTCTTCGAAGCCATCGAACTGGAGCACTGCGCTTCCGTCGGCGGACCTTTTGTACACCGTGTCGTCGGTGACAGCGTACGACGCACCACTGAGACTCAGGAATTGCCAGTCGAACGGGCTGCCGTTGTAACTGAACTCCTGATCTGCCGTGGCTCCGTCAGCACTCCCGATGACTAGCCCCCACCCGCCTCCAAAAGTACCGGAGACGGTGACCGGGCCTTTGATTTTAGTCCACGAAGTTCCAAATCCATCGTACCGATAGACGGCGTTGATGCGATTTTGACCGTCGACAGTCACCGCATTAACAGTAAGGGCCATGGTTTCCTCCTGTAAGAATGAGCGGGGCTGCCTGACGGCGGCCCCGCAGGCATGGGTACATTCCGGCGGTCGAACCAATGGAGTTCCGCCGCCTCGGGAGGGGCACCTGACCTCCATCCCGCGCTACCAGTGGGCCGCACTCGGAGTGCCCCGGTCACGTCACGGGACCTCGGACCTTGACGACGAATCTGTGCTGTGGCTGACGAGCGGTGTTTCTGGGAGAGAGCGCGACAGGGTGTGCCGTCCTCCCGCGAAGGCGATCCGACCTTGCAGCCGTGCCGTACTCCCTGCGCCGCGCGGGCGCTTTCTGACCTGCTGAAACGCGTGAGACGCACGGGGCCTCCGGAGTCGTGTGCGCCCCACGACAGGGCGGCCCGTAATGCTCTTGTGGCTGCCCTGTCGCTGGTTGAGGAGTGCTGCGGCTAGTGGAACGCCGGCGGATGCAGGGGCGCGGGAGGTCCCGTCCGGGTGCCGAGGGTCCGGCTGGCTAGGCGGTGGCCGCGGCTCTTGGCTACTCGGATTGCGGCGTGTAGGGCGCCCGTGAGGTCGGCGGCCAGGAGGTGGAGTTCCCCCGGGTCTGCCTCCGTGTCGGCGAGTACTTCACGGGCGTGGTCCAGGAGTTCGGTGCCCAGGCCCAGCTGTATCTCCTCCGTGCTGTCGGCCAGGCGGGAGCGGGCCGTCTCGCGGACTTCGGCCAGGGGCGGGCGGAGTTCGGTCAGGTGGGTCGCTATTTCGGAGGGGGCCGACAGGTCGGCCGGCATCAGGTCGCGGGGGATGTAGATGCGGGACAGGCTCTGCGGCGACCAGCCCTCGTGCGTGATGCACAGGAATTCGGTGAGCAAGGTGCCGTCCGCCACCTTGAGGAGCGTGGTCAGGGGGGCGCGGGCCCGGAGGTTCCTGGCATGGACGGTTGATCGGAGGGGCGCGGAGGGCGTGGTCCAGGCCGAGGGTCGGCCGCCGGTGTACGTGGTCCTGCGCCGTGGGTGGCGGACGAAAGTTGAACGAGATCGGTGACCCGGCACGCTCGGCCGCCGATCTGAATGACGTCGCCGCGCCGAACGCTGAGCGAGGTGATTTCGATGGTGATCGCGAGTGCACCAGTAGCGGACCAGCCTCTCACTGCTCTGCCTCCGGCTGGTTGGCTGCCGGGTGACAGGGGCAGTCGCACACTTCGTAGATCACGGGGATGCCGATCGGGGCCTTGGCCGGAGACGAGTGGGCGCACTCGTGGTGTGTGCCGATCGCGCATGAGGCCGACCGGTAGGCGGGGGTTCTCGCGTGCCCTGTCGAGGGGTGCCGGTTAGCAGACGTGGGTGTGCCGCCTCGGCTGGGCGGCGGGTGTGGCCGCACGCCGGGGTCGGCGTCGTGAACCGGATGGCGGAGATCGGCATCACGGTCAGCCATGCCGTCGAGCAGCCCGAGCCGCGGCATGCGAGTGCTGAGGAGGCCTCGCTCCTCGGGGTCCAGAAGGGCGCACTCGTCACCCACATCCGGCGGACGTACTACAGCGACCAGGGCCAGCCCGTGGAAACGGCGGACATCGTGATCCCTTCCGCTCTGTGCGAGGTCGTCTACGAGATCCCCGTCAGTCGGTAGCCCGGTTCGAAGGGCCCACGGGGGCCGGGCCGTGGGGCCGTCCCCGGGCCGTCGCTGGGCCGTGGAAGGGTGATCGGCGGTGGCCGGCGGTGACCATCGCTGACTGCTCGACCGCAGGTCAGGGCATCTTTACCCGGTAAAGCCCCAGCCCGGAGCAACAACCAGGGCAAGAAAGTAGGTCCTGCGATCACGCCTCCCACCCGCGCGTACGGCGCCGGTGGGAGGCGTTTGCGCGTGCCGGGCCGGCTGAGGAGGCCGCGCGGCACCCCGGCCGGATCAGAGGTGGACGGACGCGGAGCCGCATGCGGTGCAGGCCGCCGTGCCGGTCGCCTCGGGTGCGGCCGCGGGCAGGCTCATCCGGGGTGGTCTCGTCGCCTCGACGTGCAGGGACAGGATGTCTTCGAAGCGTTGCTGGCGCCGCAGTTCGCGGGCGTCCAAGTGGTGCAGGCGGCCAACGCCCGACGAGGTCAAGGCGGTGGCACCCGTGCCCAGTACCGAGCAGATCAGTGCGAACCACACGAGGGTGTCTGTCACTGCGGCTCCTCTCCGGTGGAGGTGATCGGGGGGCGCCCTCCGGCCCCCCGGCGATACCTCGTCATAACGCGAAGGCATATGCCGGGTTGCGCTGCGTCAGCCGTTCGGATGGCCGGGGGGAGTTCCCGGTCGGGGGCGCGCGAGCCGGTGTGAGCGCCCGTGGTGCGGCTCAGTGCGCGGCGTACTCCCCCGGCCCGATGATGTGACCGCAGCGGGCGGGGTGGGGGTCACGGGCGCCTGAGCCGATCGAGTCCGAATCGCACCGATCTGGCTCCGCCTCCCCCGCTGCGAGCTGGCAGGATCGCTGCGCCAACCGGGTGCGGACCAGCGTCCTGGCGGGTGGCCGGTGGGCGTAGAACCGATAAAAGACACTGGTCAACACACGTCTGGTTCGCCACCATCACCTGGACGGAGCACACCCTCGCCGGTATCCGGAGCGTTGGGTGGACTATGACAACAGCACAGCACACAGCAACGTTCCCGTGGGGCGCTCAGAGCGACGTGCGCGACGGTCAGAACCGGGCCGCACGGGTGGGGAAGTGGACGTACACGCCCGTCTCGACGGGCTCGGCCCTGGAGAAGGGCGCGACCCTCCAGTGCGAGGGGCTGGAGGTCGACCTCCAGTACTCGTCCTCGGTGTTCGAGGACTTCCTGGACGTGGTGCGCCGGATCCAGAACGAGTTCAACCGCAGGTCCCAGGAGGCCGCGTCGCTCAAGACGCCGGCCGGCGAGTGCTCCGGGCAGATGTTCCGTGAATGAGCAGTACGGACATTACGCCCCGCAGCCGGAGCCCACCGCGTTCTGGCAGGAGCCGGACCTGACGCAGCAGACCGCCTACGGCTACCCGCTCTTCGGGCTGGGCGAGGCGAACGCCCCCTGGGACCCCGCGGAGGAGCTGGCCCATCTCTGCCGGGAGGCCATGGCGCCGAGTCGGGCGGAGCCGCTCGACCAACTCGCCTTCGGCGAGACCGGCGAGACCGGCGAGACGGTCAGCGGAGCCGGCCTCGCCTCCGGCCTGTCCGCCGGCTTCACCCCGCCCCTCGCCCCGGGCCTCTCCTCCGGCCCGGCCGGCGGAGGGTTCTCGCCGGGGGCCGGGCAACGGCCTCGCACGCCGGCCCCGGGCGGGCACCGCCGGGGGAGCCGGGCGAAGACGTCGGTGGTGGCCCTCCTGCGTACCGGCAGCCTCTGCACCGCCGTGCTGGTCGCCGTCATCGCCGCCGTGGTCAGCATGTACAGCGGCCTGGCCGTCTGCGAGGCCCTGCGCCACAGCGCCGGTCCGCGTACCGCGCACGACGTGGCCGGCTGGTGGCCCCTGCTGATCTACGGGCCCTGGATGGTCGCCTCCCTGTCCATCCTCAGGGCCGCCCTGCACCAGCGCCGGGCCGTGCACTCCTGGTCCGTCGTCCTGTTGTTCTCCACCCTGGCCACACTGCTCTGCGTGGCCCAGGCGCCGAGAACCCTCGCCGCGCAGGCGGCGGCCACACTGCCGCCCATCGCCGCGCTGGCCTGCTTCCAGCAACTCGTACGGCAGATCACCCTGACCCGCCCGCCGCGGCAACTCGCACCCCGGCACCGCAACAGCCGGCCCGCCCAGCTCCGGCCGCAGGCCGCGGCGGGCGGCCCGGACGCCGGGCTCCCCGACTACCCGGTGCGGGACTGGAGGGAATCCCTCCGCGCCTCCACCGGCTACCGGATCCGCTACGGATCATGAGCCCGCAGGGGTCCGAGACGGCGGCCCCGCGGGGCGCGGCGTCGCCGGCACGCGACGCGACGAAGTCGGGCGTCGCTGACTCCTCGGACACCTCGGGCCCCCTCCCGGACTCCAACGAACGTGATCACGTGCATCTCAGGAACGAAGATCGAAACCCATAGGTCACGGGCGGCGCACAGTCTCAGCCCTACGGGTCTCCCGCGCTGACCGGCCGCGACCCCGTCCCGGGACCCCTGCCACCACCAGGGGCCCTGACCCGCCGTGTCCGCGGCGCGGCGGCGCGGCGCGGCGCGCTTCATCCACTCCACACAGACCGAGAGGGCGACACCATGGTCCATGAACTCACCCATGCCGAGCGCATCCGGTACAAGCGGCTCCAGGACACCGCCTACCAGGCCGGTGAGGAAGCCGTCGCGAACCTTCAGGCCGCACTCGCGCTCGCCGGTCTGGTCCTTCCCTCGCTGTGCAACGACGGACCCCTGGGCTGCCGGGGTTTCGTCCGGCTCGGGGGGTGCAGCGTCGCCGTCGCCAACCGGCTCGCCGAGGTCATCGCCGCGGGCGCCCGCGCCCTGGAAGCCGGGCAGCCGTGAGCCCCGTGGCCGGGCCGGAGACCTCCGGCAGGTGACCGGTTCGGAGGAGGCCGCATGAACGCGTGGCAGACCGACCCCTACCGGCTCCCCGGCTTGCGGGGCTTACCGCACGAGGAGGAAGCCGACGCCCGGCTTCCCCCGACCCCCCTGTCGGCTCCCCTCCCCGACCCTGCCCTCCGGCCGGCCGTCCCGGAATCCGCCGACCGCCGGCGCCTCGACCTGCACGCGTGCCTGACCGCCGCGGGCATCCCGCCGCGCGCCGGAGACCTGCACGCCATCGAGGTGCTCACCCTGGTGGACGACACCACCTACGCGGCCCTTCGGCGATGGATCACCGGCACCTCCTGACCGAGCCCCGATCCGGCTCCGCGTCCCCGCCGCCCCGTCTCCGACAGTGCGGTATGAATATGCGCATCCATGCTTTGATCGGCCATTACGGGCCCCAAGCGGACGTCCGGTCAATCCGCATTGGGCCGAACAGGTGGTGCTCGCCATGCGGATGCACGGCCTGTTCGGCCGCGTATGCACAATGCGTCTGTCGGTGTCGACCGTGGGGGTGTGCAGCCTGCGCGTGTTCTGGAGCTGGAGGTAGACCGCCCATGGCGGCGAACGGACATCCCACGGTCAGGAGGCGCCGTCTGGGTGCCGAACTCCGGCAGCTCCGCAAGGCCGCGGGTATGACGTCCACACAGGCGGCAGGCCGTCTGCTGGTGTCGCAGTCCAAGATCAGCCTCATCGAGACCGGCCGCCGCCCCATCAATCCGCGGGACGTGCGCGACCTGTGCCGGCTCTACGGGGTCGCCGACCAGGACGTCATCGAGGCACTGATGCGGGCGGCGAGGGAATCGGGCCAGCAGGGCTGGTGGGTCTCCTGCGGCGACGTCCCCTACGGCGTCTACATCGGACTGGAGACGGGGGCCTCCTCCATCCACACCTACGAGCCGCTCGTGATTCCCGGCCTGCTGCAGACCCGGGCCTACGCGGCCGCCCTCATCGTCGAAACGGTCCCCGGCATCACGGACGAACAGGCCGCCATCAGCCTGGAGGTCCGGCTGCGGCGCCAGCACCGGGCGCACCACCCCGCCCGCCCCTTCCGCTTATGGGCGGTCCTGGACGAATCCGCGCTGCACCGCAGGGTCGGCGACCGCGAGATCATGCGCGAACAGCTGGAGCACCTGAACACGCTCGGCGCCCAGCCGCACATCACCGTGCAGATCCTCCCCCACACCACCGGGGCCCACGCCGGGCTCCTGGGGCAGTTCTCCATCCTCGGGTTCCCCGACTCCGATACGGGAGTCGTCTACCTGGAACGCTTCACCAGCGACCTCTACCTGGAGAAGTACGCCGACCGGTACCCGTACCACGTCATGTACGACCACCTCCAGGCGCAAGCGCTCAACCCCGAGGACACACGGCACTTCGTCAACGACCTCATCAAGGGGCTCCAAGCCGTTCCGCCGGCACGGGCGGGAGATCCGCTTCTCGCACCTACGGGCAGCTCCACCGCCGGATCCGCAGTGTGAGGCGGTACGCGAAAGGGCCCCGTCCGGTGTGGTGGACGGGGCCCTTTCACGGCTTCGCGGGCGGGCAGCGGTGGGGCCGTCAGCCCCCGCACTGGCAGGGGGCGCCGGACTGGCAGCCGCAGCCGCAGCCGGACCCGCAGCCGCAGGCCGCGAGCAGGGGCAGGCGCAGGGGCTCCGGACGGGGCGGCTGCTCCTGCTCCGGGGTGATGGGGACGGGGGAATCGGGCATGGATCCTCCTCGCGGGCGGCGTACAGGACGCCGTACGGGACGGCGCAGTGCCTTCGCCTCATTCATGCCCAGCCACAGCGGCGCGTCAACGGCGCATTGGGGCCCCGCAGGGGCGCGGAACGCCCGGGCGCTCAGATGCCCTCCACCTGCGTCGGCTGCTGCAGCTCGTCCGCGTGCTCGCCCGTCACCAGGTACACGACGCGCTTGGCCACCGACACCGCGTGGTCCGCGAACCGCTCGTAGTAGCGGCCCAGCAGGGTCACGTCCACGGCCGTCTCGATGCCGTGCTTCCAGCGGTCGTCCATCAGGTGCTGGAAGAGGGTGCGGTGCAGCTGGTCCATCTCGTCGTCGTCCTGCTCCAGCTGGAGGGCCAGGTCGACGTCCTTCGTGATGATGACCTCGGCCGCCTTCGCCATCAGGCGCTGCGCCAGCTGCCCCATCTCCAGGATCGTCGCGTGCAGGTCGCGCGGCACCGCGCGGTCCGGGAACCGCAGCCGGGCCAGCTTCGCCACGTGCTGCGCCAGGTCGCCGGAGCGCTCCAGGTCGGCGCTCATGCGCAGCGAGGTGACGACGATGCGCAGGTCGGTGGCGACCGGCTGCTGGCGGGCCAGCAGGGCGATGGCGCGGGCCTCCAGGTCGTGCTGAAGGTCGTCGACCTTCTGGTCGGCGGCGATGACGCTCTCGGCGAGCTTCAGGTCGGCGTCCAGCATGGAGGTCGTGGCCCGCCCGATCGCGGAACCGACGAGCCGGGCCATCTCGACCAGGCTCTCTCCGATCGAGTCCAGTTCCTCGTGGTACGCGTCGCGCATGTGTCCTTCTCCTGCCTGCTTGCCTGCTACTCGCTGTCACTGCTGCTACTGCGGTGTGGTCCGTCGGGCCCCACGTTGACACGTTCGGCCGCCAACGCGTCCGACTCCGGCATCACAAATGAATCAACACCATCGCCAGGGTGAACTCTGGGCGACGACTGTTCGAGCTGCCACCCGAACGGCTGTGGAAGTGTCCTGCCCCCTGCTTAACCTGGACACATGGACGTGAACGCGGCGGTCGCCGCAGCTGCGGCGATCGCCGGTCTTTGCACCGGTGTCATCGCCATGCTGGCGTTCCGCTGGAGCGAGCGCGACCAAGCCCGCCCCACGAGGAGCTCCATGCGCCCCGACATCAACGCGGTGCTCCCGCCCGGCGTGGACACGGTGCTCTCCGTACTCCGCTCCTCCGCCGTCGTCCTCGACGAGGGCGACGCGGTGGTCAAGGCCAGCTCGGCGGCTTACGCCCTGGGCCTGGTCCGCGGCGGGAAGCTCGCCGTGGAGCCCATGCTCCACATGGCCCGTGACACCCGCCGTGACGGTGAGATACGCCAGATCGAGCTCGACCTGCCCCGGCGCGGTACCGGACGCGGCGAGGCCCTCGCGGTCTCCGCCCGCGTCGCCCCGCTGGGCTCCCGGCTGGTGCTCCTGCTCGTCGAGGACCTCACCGAGGCCCGCCGCATCGAGGCGGTGCGCCGCGACTTCGTCGCGAACGTCTCGCACGAGCTGAAGACCCCGGTCGGCGCGATCTCCCTGCTCTCCGAGGCGGTGATGGACGCCGCGGACGACCCCGAGGCGGTCAGCCGCTTCGCGGGCCGCATGCAGATCGAGGCCACCCGCCTGATCAACCTCGTACAGGAGCTCATCGACCTCTCCCGGGTGCAGAACGACGACCCGCTGGAGGACGCCGAGCCCGTACGGGTGGACACGCTGGTGGCGGAGGCCATCGACCGCTGCCGGCACACGGCCACCTCCAAGCAGATCACCATGGCCGCCGGCGGCACCGCCGACCTGCGCGTCTGGGGCAACCGCGGTCAGCTGGCCGCCGCCCTCGGCAATCTGGTGGAGAACGCCGTCAACTACAGCCCGGCCCGCACCCGGGTCGGGATCGCCGCCCGCCGCGTGACCGCGCCGGGCGGGGACCTGATCGAGATAGCCGTGACCGACCAGGGCATCGGCATCCCCGAGAAGGACCGCGAACGCATCTTCGAGCGCTTCTACCGGGTGGACCCGGCCCGCTCCCGCGCCACCGGCGGAACCGGACTGGGCCTCGCGATCGTGAAGCACGTGGCGGCCTCGCACGGCGGGGAGGTGTCGGTGTGGAGCTCCGAGGGCCAGGGTTCCACGTTCACCCTGAAGCTCCCCGAGGCGGCCGCACCGGCCCCCGCGCCCGCCCCGGACACCCCCGGCGGGACGGAACCGGCCCCGGCCCCCGGCCCCGCCCAAGCCCTGCCCGACCCAGAACCAGTCGTCCCCTCCCGGAGGTCCTTCCGTGACCCGAGTGCTCGTCGTCGAGGATGAGGAATCCTTCAGCGACGCCCTGTCCTACATGCTCCGCAAGGAAGGCTTCGAGGTCGCGATCGCCGCGACGGGGCCCGACGGGCTCGACGAGTTCGAGCGCAACGGCGCCGACCTCGTCCTCCTGGACCTGATGCTGCCCGGCCTGCCGGGCACGGAGGTCTGCCGGCAGCTGCGCGGCCGTTCCAACGTCCCCGTGATCATGGTGACCGCCAAGGACAGCGAGATCGACAAGGTCGTCGGCCTGGAGATAGGAGCCGACGACTACGTCACGAAGCCCTTCTCCTCCCGCGAGCTGGTCGCCCGCATCCGCGCGGTCCTGCGCCGCCGCGGCGAGCCGGAGGAGGTCACCCCGGCGGCCCTGGAGGCCGGCCCGGTGCGGATGGACGTGGACCGGCACGTGGTCACCGTCGGCGGGGCCAAGGTGGACCTGCCGCTCAAGGAGTTCGACCTGCTGGAGATGCTGCTGCGCAACGCGGGCCGCGTGCTGACCCGTATGCAGCTGATCGACCGGGTGTGGGGCGCGGACTACGTCGGCGACACCAAGACCCTCGACGTCCACGTCAAGCGCCTGCGCGCCAAGATCGAGCCGGACCCGGGCGCCCCGCGCTACCTGGTCACGGTCCGCGGCCTCGGGTACAAGTTCGAGCCGTAGCCCTGCCGGGTGTGAAAGGGGAAGGGGCCCCGGCCGCGATGCGGCTGGGGCCCCTTTCTCTCGCCTGGCGGCGTCGTGCTCCTGCGTCGCCAGGCGTGCGTGCGCTGCGTCAGTGGCCGGCGCCGTGCGACGCGGAGGCCGAGGGGGAGCCCGACGGGCTGCCCGAGGCGGCACCCGAAGGGGTGGTGCTCGGGGAGCCGGAGGGGCTGCCGGACGGGGAGGCGGAGGCCGAGCCGGACGGGGCCGGGGTGGCGCCCGCGGCCGGGGCCTCGGTGGGGCCGTAGCCGGCGTACATGCCGGTGGCCGGGACGACGTAGGCCTCGAGCTTCACGTCACCGGCGGTGCTGAGCTGGAAGGTCATCTCCTGCACGTTGCCGTTCTGGACGGCCTCGCGGCCACCCTCGACGACGGCGGAAGCGTTGCCCTTGCCGCCGATGACCACGGAGCCGCCGGCGGGCACGGTGATCTTGTCGGAGCCCTCGGCGCCCTTCAGGGTCACCTTGGACTTGCCACCCGCCAGGGTGATCGCGTCCAGGGTCTGGGCCTTGGTGCCGGCGTTGAAGAGGGTCGCCGAGACCGAGGCCGGCCCCTTCTTCTCCTTGTCGCCCTTGGTGATCACCAGGGCGTTCTGGACCTTGATGTCGCCCTTGGTGACGGCGGCGTTGTCCGGCTTGATCTGGAGAGTCTGCGCGTCGTTGCCCGCGCCGCACGCGGCAAGCGAGGCGAGCGAGAACACTACGGCGGAAGCGGCGAGGGCGCCGCGTCGAAGGCTGCGGCTCACGGCGGCGGCAACTCCTTGGACGTACGGACGGGACGGTGGGCTCTCGGAGCGGCCGAGGTAAAGCCGCCCTAAGGGTGTGTCAGCGGGCTTAGGTTACCGAGCCGCCACCCCGCCCCCGCACCCGACCCTCCGCAGCGCGCGCACCGCGCCGCACGCGTGCGCGATCTTGCATTCCGCTATCCCGCCGGAGGGTCCCCCGGTGATCGAATTCAGGCATTCCGTCGAACGCCGGCCCGTGATCAATTCGGGATTGGGCCGGAACCCGCTCCGTACGCGTGCCCGCCAGTCGAACGGAGTACTTCGGTTTCCTGTCCCAGAACCCGGCAAAACGGGACGTACGTCACACCCGTGGGCGCGTCCGCCAGGTGTAACGTGGTTGTTTCGCCCGGTCCGCACAGCGCCTCCGACCTGCGAATACCCCCCTCCGGAAGCCTTCCGCAGCACGTTCGTGTCGCTGTTGTCAAGCCCCGAGATGTGCCCTGACCTGCGAAAACGCCATTCATAACAGTCAGTTCTCGTGTTACCCTGGATAGCCACGGAAGGGGTACCTGTCACATGACGTTCAAGGTTGGCGACACCGTGGTCTATCCCCATCACGGGGCCGCGCTGATCGAGGCCATCGAAACTCGCCAGATCAAAGGCGTGGACAAGACCTACTTGGTGCTCAAGGTCGCCCAGGGCGACCTGACGGTTCGTGTGCCTGCGGACAATGCGGAGTTCGTCGGCGTTCGCGACGTAGTCGGCCAGGACGGGCTGGACCGGGTCTTCGAGGTGCTCCGCGCACCGTACGCAGAAGAGCCCACGAACTGGTCCCGTCGCTACAAGGCAAATCTGGAGAAGCTCGCTTCGGGCGATGTCATCAAGGTCGCCGAAGTGGTGCGCGACCTGTGGCGTCGTGAGCGTGAGCGTGGGCTTTCCGCTGGTGAGAAGCGGATGCTCGCGAAGGCGCGTCAGATTCTGGTGAGCGAGCTCGCGCTCGCCGAAAACACGAACGAGGACAAGGCAGAGGCCCTCCTCGACGAGGTTCTCGCGTCCTGACGCTCGAACCGATCACAGTGTGCCGCGGTGCCCGATGACAGGCCCTCTCCTCCACGAGAGGGCCGTTGCCGGGCGCTGCGGCATGTCTGCGTCCGCGCGTGCTTCCTGGTGTGCCGGGTCCGGGCAGCCGGCTCGACCGGTCGTCACGGAAGGGGCGAGGGCGTCGCACCCGGCACCCTTCAGGCCATACCCATGTCGGCCGAAGTCACAAACCTGGCTCGGAGCTACTGATGTCTGACGAATCCCGCCCCCACCGCACCGCCGCGGTGATCCCGGCCGCCGGCCGCGGGGTACGCCTCGGCCCCGGCGCCCCCAAGGCCCTGCGGGCCCTCGGCGGGACACCGATGCTGGTCCACGCCGTCCGCGCCATGGCCCGCTCCCGCGCGGTGTCCCTCGTCGTGGTCGTCGCCCCGCCCGACGGGGCCACCGAGGTGCGCCACCTCCTCGACGAGCACCCGCTGGCCGGGGGCACCGACGTCCTCGTCGTCCCCGGCGGCGACACCCGCCAGGAATCCGTGCGGGCCGGCCTGGACGCCCTCCCGGCCGACATCACCTCCGTCCTCATCCACGACGCCGCCCGCCCGCTGGTCCCCGTCGACACCGTGGACTCCGTGGTCGAGGCCGTCCGCGGCGGCGCCCCCGCCGTCGTGCCCGCCCTGCCGCTCGCCGACACCGTCAAGGAGGTCGAGCCCGGCCGCCCCGGCGAGCCCGAGCCCGTCCTCGGCACCCCCGAGCGCGCCCGGCTGCGCGCCGTCCAGACCCCGCAGGGCTTCGACCTGAAGACCCTCCTGCACGCGCACGAGACCATCGCCGTCGACGGCGAGGGCGCCACCGACGACGCCGGAATGGTGGAGCGCACCGGGGTCACCGTGGTGGTCGTCCCCGGCCACGAGGAGGCCTTCAAGGTCACCCGCCCCCTCGACCTGGTCCTCGCCGAGGCCGTACTCGCCCGCAGGAGGGCCACCGATGCGTACTAGTCCCGCAGGGTCCGAGGAGTCCGCCGGCGCGGCCGCCGGCCCGGCCCCCGCCGCCCCCCTCATGCCGCTCGTCGGCATCGGCACCGACGTGCACGCCTTCGAGGCCGGCCGCGAGCTGTGGTGCGCGGGCCTGCTCTGGGAGGGCGAGGACGGGCTCGCCGGGCACTCCGACGGCGACGTCGCCGCCCACGCCGCCTGCGACGCCCTCTTCTCCGCCGCCGGCGCCGGCGACCTCGGCGCCCACTTCGGCACCTCCCGCCCGGAGTGGTCCGGCGCCGCCGGCGTCACCCTCCTGGCGGAGGCCGCCCGCATCGTCCGCGCCGAGGGCTACGAGATCGGCAACATCGCGATCCAGGTGATCGGCGTACGCCCGAAGATCGGCAAGCGGCGCGAAGAAGCGCAGAAGGCGCTCTCGGCCGCGGCGGGCGCCCCCGTTTCCGTCTCCGGCACCACCACCGACGGACTCGGCCTCACCGGCCGGGCCGAGGGCCTGGCCGCCATCGCCACCGCCCTCGTCTACCGGACGGACCGGGACTGAGTACGGGGTATGCCCACCGGGCGGCCGTTACGGATGTCAGGCCGCCGATGACCGATGTCACCTCTTCGGCAACAAAGCGTCCCCGCGACCTCAAACGGTCGCGGGGCACTGCCGCAGGCGCACTACCCTGGATGCCGTGACTATTCGCCTGTACGACACCAGCGCCCGGCAGATCCGCGACTTCACCCCGCTCGTCCCGGGCTGCGTCTCGATCTACCTCTGCGGTGCCACCGTCCAGGCGGCGCCGCACATCGGGCACATCCGCTCCGGCCTCAACTTCGACATGATGCGCCGCTGGTTCGCCTACCGCGGCTACGACGTGACCTTCGTCCGCAACGTCACGGACATCGACGACAAGATCATCGCCAAGTCGGCCGACCAGGGCCGCCCCTGGTGGTCCATCGGCTACGAGAACGAGCGCGCCTTCAACGACGGCTACACCGCCCTCGGCTGCCTGCCGCCCACCTACGAGCCCCGCGCCACCGGCCACGTGACCGAGATGGTCGAGATGATGCGCGGCCTGATCGAGCGCGGCCACGCGTACGAAGCGGACGGCAACGTCTACTTCGACGTGCGCTCCTTCCCCGGCTACCTGGAGCTGTCGAACCAGGAGCTCGACAACCTCCTCCAGCCCTCCGGCGAGGGCGAGACCGGCAAGCGCGACCCGCGCGACTTCGCCATGTGGAAGGCCGCCAAGCCCGGCGAGCCCTCCTGGGAGACCCCCTGGGGCCGCGGCCGCCCCGGCTGGCACCTGGAGTGCTCCGCCATGGCCCACAAGTACCTCGGCTCGGCCTTCGACGTCCACGGCGGCGGCCTGGACCTGATCTTCCCGCACCACGAGAACGAGATCGCCCAGGCCAAGGCCTTCGGCGACGAGTTCGCCAACTTCTGGGTGCACAACGCCTGGGTCACCATGTCCGGCGAGAAGATGTCCAAGTCCCTCGGCAACTCCGTGCTGGTCTCCGAGATGGTCAAGCAGTGGCGTCCGATCGTCCTGCGCTACTACCTCGGCACCCCGCACTACCGCTCGATGATCGAGTACAGCGAGGAGGCGCTGCGCGAGGCCGAGTCCGCGTTCGCGCGCATCGAGGGCTTCTGCCAGCGCGTGGTCGAGAAGGCGGGCGGGCCCGTCGAGGCCGCCGCCGAGGTGCCGCCGGCCTTCGCCGAGGCGATGGACGACGACCTGGGCGTCCCCCAGGCCCTCGCGATCGTCCACACCACCGTCCGCCAGGGCAACAGCGCGCTCGCCGCCGACGACAAGGACGGGGCCATCGCCCGCCTGTCCGAGGTACGGGCCATGCTCGGCGTGCTCGGCCTGGACCCGCTCGACCCCCAGTGGGCCGGCGAGTCCGACCGCGGCGAGGAACTGCACGGCGCCGTCGACACCCTCGTACGCCTCGTCCTGGACCAGCGCGAGTCCGCCCGGGCCCGCAAGGACTGGGCGACCGCCGACGCCATCCGCGACCAGCTCCAGCAGTCCGGCCTGGTCATCGAGGACAGCCCCACCGGCCCGCGCTGGACGCTCGGCCCGCGCTGACCCGGACCCGATCCGGACCCGGCCGGGTCCGGTCCGCAGCCGGACCGGACCCGCTCGGACCAGCGCCGTTGTGCCGCTCGGCCCTCCGGGCGGCACACTCTTCATACGTACATATCGCAGCACGAACGAAAACAGGTAGAGGTCATGGCCGGTAACAGCCAGCGCAGGAACCGCCGCACGTCCAACAAGAAGGGCGCCACGGTCGGTAGCGGTGGCCAGCGGCGCCGGGGCCTGGAAGGCAAGGGCCCCACGCCCAAGGCCGAGGACCGCAAGGGCCACAAGGCCTTCCGCGTCTCCAACGCCATGGCCCGCCAGGCCGCCAAGCGCCGCCCCGCCCCCCGCCGCGGCGGCCCCAAGGGCACCAGCGAGATGGTCGTCGGCCGCAACCCCGTGTTCGAGGCCCTGCGCGACGGCGTCCCCGCCACCACCCTCTACGTGCAGCAGTTCATCGACAACGACGAGCGCGTCCGCGACGCCCTCAAGCTCGCCGGCGAGCGCGGCAACATCAACCTGATGGAAGCCCCCCGCGCCGAGCTGGACCGCATGACCAACGGGCTCAACCACCAGGGCCTCGTCCTCCAGGTCCCGCCCTACGAGTACGCGCACCCCGAGGACCTCACCGACGCCGCCTACGACAACGGCGAGGACCCCCTCATCGTCGCCCTCGACGGCGTCACCGACCCGCGCAACCTCGGCGCCATCGTCCGCTCCGTCTCCGCCTTCGGCGGCCACGGCGTGGTCATCCCCGAGCGCCGCGCCGCCGGCATGACCGCCGGCGCCTGGAAGACCTCCGCCGGCACCGCCGCCCGCACCCCGGTCTCCCGCGTCACCAACCTGACCCGCGCCCTCCAGGAGTACAAGAAGGCCGGCATCGCCGTCGTCGGCCTCGCCGCCGAGGGCACCCACGAGGTCCAGGACCTCGACGCCCTCGCCGGCCCCGTCGTCATCGTCGTCGGCTCCGAGGGCAAGGGCCTCGGCCGCCTCGTCGGCGAGAACTGCGACTACCTCGTCCGCATCCCCATGCCGGGCGGCGCCGAGTCCCTCAACGCCGGCGTCGCCGCGGGCGTCGTCCTCTACGAGGCCGCCCGCCGCCGCGCCACCCGCGGCCGCGTCTGACCCGTACGGCCCCTGGGCCGCCGTACGGCACGTACGCCGTACGGCGGCCCCCCGGGCCGTCCGTCAGCCGGCCAGGCCCAGCTGATCGTGCGCACGCTGCATGTGTTCCACGGACGGTCCTCCGGATGTCTGCCGACGCAACTCCCGGGATTCTCACGCCAGATGGGGACGCGCGTCCGAACAATGATTCTGCCGTGACCAAGGTGGCTTGATCTTGACGGGCCTCGGACAGATCCCTGCCGTCAAAGCAGTGTCCTAAACACTGATCACTCGGTTAGATGAGTGTGGACACCAGAACGTCAGGGTTCGACGACCAGCCCGCGCTGAGCATGGTCAAGGTGCCGTGCGACCCCGCACAGGTCATCGTCAACCACGCCAGCTTCCGCGTGCGGCTCGCACCGAGCCCGAGCGCGCGTTCCAAGCCCGCGAATGCCCCCGGCCCCGGCCGCGCACCGGTCCTCGCCGTCGGAGCCGTCGCGGCCGCCGGAGCCACCCGCCGCCGCGCCCCCGTCGTCTGGAGCGGCAAGACCGCCCCGGGCGGCGACGCCGCGGCCACCGGCGGACTCCTCCAGGCCGTCCGCGAAGCCGGACGCGCCCACGACGACTACGACGGCGGCGCCACCCAGACCATCCCCCGGGTGGATCTGGCGCGCGACCTCGCCGAGGACACCCTCGCCACCCCCACCGTCATCGGCCAGCGCACCTACGCCGACCCCGACGAGACCCGCCCCCTGGCCGCCGTACCCGACCAACCGCGCCAGGCCTACGAGCCCTACGAGCCGTACGAGCCCTACGACCAACAGCCCCCGTACCCCGGCGGCCCCGCCGCCGACACCCGCCGCCCCGCCGACACCCGCGCCCAGGCCTCCTACTACCCCGGCCGCCGCATGAACCTCGGCGTCGTGCTGCTCCCGCTGCGCGTCTTCCTCGGCTTCATCTCCATCTACGCCGGCATGGGCAAACTCTGCGACCCCGTCTACTTCGACGGCGGCGAACGCGGCTCCATGGTCACCTGGCTGCGCACCCTGCACCCCTGGGCCCTCGCCGAACCCCTGCGCGACTTTGCCCTCGCCCACCCCGTCGGCGCCGGCCTCACCGTCGCCTTCCTCCAGGTGCTCGTCGGCGTCCTCACCGTCTTCGGCCTCTGGCAGCGCTTCGCCGCCTGCATCGGCGCCCTGCTCTCCGCCGCCCTGCTGATGACCGTCAGCTGGAAGACCGTCCCCGCCTACGACGCCCCCGACATCATCTACCTCGCCGCCTGGAGCCCGCTGATCATCGCCGGCGCCCCCGTCTACTCCCTCGACGGACGTCTCGCCGGCGAAGCCTGGCGCACCCTCGGCCCCCGCTCCGAGGTGTGGCAGCTCCGCCGCCGCGTCCTGCGCCGCGGCACCGTCATGGCCACCGTCGTCTGCGGACTCACCCTCCTCATCGGCTCCCTCCTCGGCGGGGCCGTCCGCTCCAGCACCGTCGTCACCGTCCCCGGCCCCGGCCAGGCCCCCAGCAACTACCTCCCCGGCAGCCCCCTGCCCCAGCCCCCCGCCCACCAGCAGTCCGGGCCGGCCAAGCAGCAGCCCTCCAAGCAGCCCTCCCCGTCCGCCTCGGCCTCCGCCTCCGCACCCGCCGCCAAGTCCGGCCGTACCGCGGGCGGGACCCCCACCCGCGACGGCGCCGCCGCCGGCTCCGGCGCCCCCACCGCCACCAAGGGCAGCAGCAGCGGCCAGAGCCCCCGCAGCAGCACCCCCAGGCAGTCCAGCCCGCAGCAGCCCCCCGCCACCTCGGGCAGCCGCAGCGGCGGCGACACCACCGCCAAGAAGCCCGGCCTCGTCGGCGGCCTCCTCGGCTGACCGGAACACACCGACGGCAAGGGCCCGGCGCGCCAACAGCGCGCCGGGCCCTTCCCACTGCGTCACGCCCGGTCAGGCACCGTCGATACGGTCGAGCAACACGCGGGCCTGGACGGTGCGGGGATGCTCCGCGCCGTAGAAGGCCAGACAGTCACGGTGGGCGGCCGCGGCCAGCGGACGGGCCTGGGCACCACGGCCCAGCCCGAACAGGGCAGCGGCCTCGTTCAGCTCGGCCATCCCGGTCTCCGGGGCATTGAGGGCGTGGGCCAGAGCGAACCGCACCTTCACGGTGAACCGGTCCTGCCCGTCATGAACGGCCAGGATGTTCCGCGCCACCGCCTCCACCGCCGGGTAGTCGCCCTTCATGTCGAGCGCCCGGATCTGCGCGGCCAGGGCGTCCATCGCCACGTACGGCATCTCGGCCCGGCTCGCCGCCCGGCAGACGGCCACGCACTCGGACTCGGACTCGTCGTACCGGCCCAGCTCGTTCAGCACCTCGGCACGGCCCAGGCGCAGCTTCAGGGTCACCCGGTGTTCCTCACCGAAGACCTCGCTCACGACCGGCAGCTGCCCGTCGTACAGGGCGAGCGCCTCGTCCGGGCGGCCCTGAGCGCTCGCCGCGAGCGCGGCGATGCTCAGCCCCATCGGCACGACCAGGTCGTCCGGCTTCCGCCCCGTCGCCCCTGCCACCGAGCGCGCCTCCGCCTCGGCCTCGGCATCGCGCCCCGCGGCGAACAGGGCCCTGGCCCGCGCCAGGAGGTCGTCCGCCCGCTGATTGTCCTCGCGCCGGCCGCGCGACCGAAAGAATGCCGTACCCGGAGCATATGAACGCCGCGTACGTCTGTTCGGGAAACGGGACAACTGGTGCGCGGAAAGCCTCAGACGGCGCTCTGAGCCCCCAACTCCCGTGCCGCCTCGGCCAGGTCCTTCGCCGTGTCGATCGCCCGCCAGTAGGCCCCCTGCGGCAGCGGAAACCCCGCCAGCCGCCGCTCCCGTGCCAGACGCGGGAACGTCGTCCGCTCGTGATCCCCCAAATCCGGGAGCAGCGCGGCGAATTCAGGCGCGAACACATACACCCCGGCGTTGACCGGATAGGGCGACAGCGGCGCCTCGACGAAGTCCAGCACCTGCCCGAACTCGTTCGTCTCCACCACCCCCCACGGAAGCCGCGGCCGCGCCAGCGCCAGCGTCGCCACCGCCCCCCGCTCCGCATGGAAGGCCGCCATTTCCCGCAACGGGAACCGCGTCCACACGTCCCCGTTCGTCGCGTACCAGGCCCGGTCCGGATACGGCAGGTGCCGGGCCGCGTACTTCAGCCCGCCGCCGCGCCCCAACGGCTCCTCCTCCACAACCGTCGTCACCCGCAACGGCAGCACCGCCCCCGCCAGCCACTCCTGCAGCACCCCCGCGAGATGCCCGCACGAAACCACCGCATCCGTCACCCCCTCCGCCGCCAGCCACGCCAACTGGTGCCCGATGATCGGCACTCCCGTCCCCGGGATCTCGACCATCGGCTTCGGCCGGTCGTCCGTATACGGCCGCAGCCGCGAACCCTGGCCCCCCGCCAGGACGACGGCCTGGACGGGCGGGGGCGGGAACGCGGCCGCGCGGTCGGTGGATTGTGCAGCTGGGGGAGGGGTGTCGGTCATGGCCGCCAGCGTAGGGACGGCACCCGCCCCGGAGGGGGCGGCACGGCGGGCGTCAGCCCATCGAGGCGACCCCGGACGCGTACGAGGTGTCACACACCGGACGCGAGTAGGACTGCGCCTTCGTCGGCCCGTACGCCTCGACCGCGGCCCGCCCCAGCGCCCGGGCGATGCCCATGCAGTGCTCGGCGAGCGACGGCCGCCCGTTCACCTGCTCCTGCAGGTGGCCGAGCACGACACCCGGGTTCTCCCCCTGCTGCAGCTCGCTCAGCAGCTTGTCACGGAGCACGTCCTGCGCGGCACGCGGCTTCGCGGGCACGGAGACGTCCTCGGCGGAGGCGGTCAGGACCTGGGAGGGCGAATTGTTCGCCCAGGGGACCATGGTGACCGCGAGGGTCCCGGACAGGACCAGGACGACGGGCAGGACCAGGGCGAGGGAACGGCCGATTCGGCGGGCAGTGTGGGTCACGAGGGCGAGAGTAGCGCTCGGTGAGGATTTGGCGACATTTAGTCACCCGGTCGGGGGATGGTTCGACGCGGCTTTTCGATTTAAAGGTTGACGCATGCGGCCGAATGGCCCGGTCTGCCGGGGTTCATGGGAAACGCTACCCACAACTGCCGTGGGAGGAAGGCCCCTTCACGGAACCTCCCTCCCACGGCGCCCTGCCGGCCTCGTCAGTCGGACAGGCGCGCCCCGGTCGACGTCGAGAACACGTGCATCTCGTCGGCCCGCGGCACCACGTGCAGCGAGGAACCCTTCTCGGGCACCTGGCGGCCGCCCACGCGCACCACGATGTCCTGCCCGTCCCGGCTGCCGTACACGTAGCCGTCCGCGCCCAGCTCCTCGACGACGTTCACGGTGATCGTCAGACCGCCGGTCTCACCGACGTCGAAGTGCTCGGGGCGCACGCCCACGGTGACGGTCTTGTCGCCCGCGTCGGCGGCCGCCGACAGTGCCTCGCGCGACACCGGCACCACGCTGTCGCCGAACTTCACCCCGCCGTCGGTGATCGGCACCTCGACCAGGTTCATGGCCGGCGAGCCGATGAAGCCGGCGACGAAGAGGTTCGCGGGCCGGTCGTACATGTTCCGCGGGGTGTCCACCTGCTGCAGCAGGCCGTCCTTGAGCACCGCCACCCGGTCGCCCATGGTCATGGCCTCGACCTGGTCGTGGGTGACGTAGACGGTGGTGATCCCGAGGTCGCGCTGGAGCGCGGCGATCTGCGTACGGGTGGACACGCGCAGCTTGGCGTCGAGGTTCGACAGCGGCTCGTCCATGAGGAACACCTGCGGCTTGCGCACGATGGCCCGCCCCATGGCCACGCGCTGGCGCTGACCGCCGGAGAGCGCCTTGGGCTTGCGGTCGAGGTACTGGGTGAGGTCCAGCATCTTCGCCGCCTCCTCCACCTTGCGGCGGATGGTGGCCTTGTCCTCGCCGGCGATCTTGAGCGCGAAGCCCATGTTGTCGGCGACGGTCATGTGCGGGTAGAGCGCGTAGTTCTGGAACACCATCGCGATGTCCCGGTCCTTGGGCGGCAGGTGCGTGACGTCGCGGTCCCCGATGCGGATGGCACCGCCGTTGACGTCCTCCAGGCCGGCGAGCATGCGCAGCGAGGTGGACTTGCCGCAGCCGGAGGGTCCGACGAGGACGAGGAACTCGCCGTCCTCGATCTCCAGCTCCAGCTGGTCGACGGCGGGCTTGTCGCCGCCGGGGTAGAGGCGGGTCGCCTTGTCGAAGGTGACAGAAGCCATGGTGATGCATCCCTTCTACCGGCAGGAACGTGCCGGACGATCCGAGTGGAAGGTCTAGTCCAATATTCAGGACTCGGCCCGACGCTACCCGGTGGGAGGGGTTCTGTCAGCAATCTGACGGCGCGGATTCCGGCCCGCTCGCGGGCGGCCCCGCCGGTGCCTGGCGGAGCCAACGGATGGCCCGGGGCAGAGCGCCCTGTGTAGAGTGTTGGCGGCCACGCCTCCTTAGCTCAGCTGGCCAGAGCAACGCTCTTGTAAAGCGTAGGTCGTCGGTTCGAATCCGACAGGGGGCTCTGCTCTCGAAGGCCCCGGACCGCCCTGGTCCGGGGCCTTTTCGTGTGCCTCACGAGCGGCCCGAGATGCGGTTGGCCAGGCGGGCCAGGGGGGTTGTCGTGGGGGTGTGGGTCTTCGATTCGTGGCGGTCCGCTTCGCGGTAGGCCGCGTACAGGGCGTGGACGCCCAGCCAGCGGAGGGGTTCCGGTTCCCAGCGGCGGACGCGGTGGTGGACCCAGGGGAGGGTGGTCAGGGGGGTGGACTCGCCCAGGACCAGGTCGCGCAGGGTGCGGGCGGCGAGGTTGGCGGTGGCCACGCCCGAGCCGACGTAGCCACCGGCCCAGCCCAGGCCCGTGCTGGCGTCCAGGGTGACCGTGGCGCACCAGTCGCGGGGGACGCCGAGGACGCCCGACCAGGCGTGGGTGATCTCCGTGCCGGTGAGGATCGGGAAGAAGGTGAAGAGGAGCTCGCGCAGGGCGTCGATGGTGGCCGGCTGGGTGCGGCCGTCGTGGTCCGTGCGGGAGCCGAAGCGGTAGGGGACCCCGCGGCCGCCGATCGCGATGCGGTCGTCGGCGGTGCGCTGGGCGTACATGTAGGCGTGGGCCATGTCGCCGAGGAGCGGGGCGTCCGTCCAGTGGAGCTGGGCCCAGACCGAGGGCGGGAGGGGGGCCGTGACGATCATCGAGGAGTTCATCGGGAGCCAGGTGCGCTTGTGGCCCTTCAGGGAGGCGGTGAAGCCTTCGGTGCAGCGCAGGACGTGGCGGGCGCGGACGGTGCCGTAGGGGGTGACGGCGCGGCGGGGGGCGAGTTCGGTGACGGGGGTGGACTCGTGGATGACGACCCCGAGGCGTTCGCAGGCGGCGGCGAGGCCGCGGAGGAGTTTGAGGGGGTGGATGCGGGCGCCGTGCGGGGTCCAGCTGGAGCCGACGGCGTCGGCGATGTCGATGCGGCTGCGGGTGTCGGTGGCGTCGTAGAGCTCGCGGTCGGTTTCGCCGAAGGAGAGTTCGGCGGTGTGGAAGGCCTTGAGGCGGGTGAGCTGGGCGGGGGTGCGGGCGACTTCGAGGACCCCGCCGCGGTGGATGTCGGCGTCGATGCCTTCCTTGGCCGCGGTGTCGATGACTTCGGTGACGGTGTCGTTCATGGCCTGCTGGAGGCGTTGGGCGGCGTGGTGGCCGTGGAGTGCGGCGTAGCGGTCGCGGCCGGCGATGCCGTTGTAGAGCCAGCCGCCGTTGCGGCCGGAGGCGCCGTAGCCGCAGAACTTCTGTTCGAGGACGGTGACGCGCAGGTCGGGGGCGGCGCGCTTGAGGTAGTAGGCGGTCCACAGGCCGGTGTAGCCGCCTCCGACGATGGCGACGTCGGCGGTGGTGTCGGTGGTGAGGGGGGCGCGGGGTGGCTCGTGGGGTCCGGTGGTCGCGTACCAGAAGGAGATGCCGCCGTTGATCGTCATGGGGGAGTTGGTACAGGGGGCGTCGGAAGGGTGTCCAGGTGCGGGGTGTCGTGGGTTGGGGGCGGGTTGTGGGCTGGGTGTCTGGTGTGGGGAGGGCTGGGGTGGGCGTGGTGGGGGTCAGGGTTCGAGGACGACCTTGCCGGTGGTGGCGCGGGTTTCGAGGTCGTGGTGGGCGCGGGCGGCTTCGGCGAGGGGGTAGCGCTGGAGGGCGGGGCGCAGGCGGCCGGTGGCGGCTTCGGTGAGGGCGCGGGTTTCGAGGACGCGGAGGGGGTCGGGGGCGCCGACGGCCTGGAGCATGGCGGGGCCGAGGACGTGGTGGGTGGTGATGTGGCGGGCGTCGAGGTCGGCCTGTTCGGCGGGGGTGAGGGTGAGGGGGGTGCCGCTGGACCAGCCGTAGACGAGGTGGCGGGCGCCGGGGGCGAGGAGGGTGAGGGCGGTGCGGGCGGTGGTGCCGCCGACGGAGTCGAAGAGGACGGTGGCGCCGTGGGGGTGGTGGGTGCGCAGGGTGTGGGCCCAGTCGGGGGTGGTGTAGTCGAGGGCGAGGTCGGCGCCGTTGGCGGTGGCGCGGGCGGTTTTGGCGGGGCCGCCGGCGAGGGCGATGACGGTGGCGCCGGCGTTCTTGGCGTACTGGACGAGGAGGGTGCCGATGCCTCCGGCTGCGGCGGTGACGAGGGCGGTGGAGTGGGGGCCGAGGCCGGCGAACTGGAGGATGCCGAGGGTGGTGCGGCCGGTGCCGATCATGGCGACGGCTTCGGCGGGGTCGAGGCCGTCGGGTACGGGGTGGAGCCGGGTGGTGTCGGCGACGGCGTGTTCGGCGTAGCCGCCGGGGTTGAAGCCGAGGTGGGCCACGACGGTGCGGCCGAGCCAGTCGGGGTCGGTGCCGGGGCCGAGGGCGTCGACGGTTCCGGCGACTTCGCGGCCGGGGATGGTGGGGAGTTCGGGCAGGGGTGCGGGCGGGCCCTGGATGCCCTGGCGGAGGGAGGTGTCGAGGAGGTGGACGCCGGCGGCGGCGACCTTGATGCGGACCTGGCCGGGGGCGGGGACGGGGCGGGGTGTCGTCTCGTAGGTGAGGTGGTCGGCGGGGCCGAAGGCGTGGAGGCGGATGGCCTTCATGGTGGTGTCGGTCATGGGGTCAGGTTCTGACCTCGAGCGGAGTTGAGGTCAAGGGGGTGGGGGCGGGTCGGGGCGGGCTGTCAGTGCCGTCGGTCACGATGGGGGTATGGCGCGGAACGGGCGGAGTGGCGGGCAGTCGGTGAAGGCGGCGCGGCGGGCGGAGGTGGTGCTGCCGGAGCTGGTGGTGTGGGAGGGCGGTGAGCTGGAGCCGGACGGGGATTACGACGGGCTGGAGTTCGCCGATCTGGATCTGGCGGGGCAGGAGGCGGTGGGGGCGCGGTTCATGGACTGTGCGCTGCGGCGGTGCGGGCTGGACGGGGCCGGGCTGGGCAAGGCGCGGGTCCTGGATTCGGTGCTGGAGGGCGTCCGGGGGGTGGGCGTGGATCTGGCCGGGGCCTCGTTGCGGGATGTGGAGCTGGTGGACGCCCGGCTGGGTGGGGTGCAGTTGCACGGGGCGGTGCTGGAGCGGGTCCTCGTGCAGGGCGGCAAGGTCGAGTACCTGAACCTGCGGCGGGCGCGGCTGCGGGACGTGGTGTTCGAGGGGTGCGTGCTGGTGGAGCCGGACTTCGGGGGTGCGGTGCTGGAGCGGGTGGAGTTCCGGGACTGTGTGGTGCGGGGGGTGGACGTGACGGGGGCGCGGCTGGTGGATGTGGACCTGCGGGGCGCGGTGGAGCTGGGGGTGGCGCGGGGGGTGGAGTCCTTGGCCGGGGCGGTGATCAGTCCGGCGCAGCTGTTCGATCTGGCTCCGGTGCTGGCGGCGCAGCTGGGGGTGCGGGTGGTGGGGTAGGGAGGGCGGCCGGGCCGTCAGATGAGGTCCGTCTTCGGGTTCACGCACCAGTGGTTGGTGCGGAAGATCTGCCCGGCGAACGGGACGTCGGTCTCGGAGACGGGGCCGTCGTCGGTGTCGTGCGACCAGAGGGTGACCGTGCCCGCCACCACGTCGGGGGTGGCGTCGCGCAGTTTCACGTTCCTCCTGGTGCGTCGAGGGAGGGGGTCGTCAGGCGGGGACGCGGGGGAAGCGGGCCTGGAGGCTCCAGATGACCGGGTTGTCGGCGAGG
Source organism: Streptomyces sp. 3211.6 (assembly GCF_003634815.1). Lineage (NCBI taxonomy): Bacteria > Bacillati > Actinomycetota > Actinomycetes > Kitasatosporales > Streptomycetaceae > Streptomyces > Streptomyces sp. 3211.6. The sequence continues at coordinate 4,406,855 of NZ_RBXC01000001.1, forward strand.
CCCTCGTGCATGTCGACGAGGTCGGCGACGAGGTCGTGGAGGAAGTCGCGGGCCTCGCGGCGCAGGAGGCGGTGGCTGAAGGTCAGCGGCTCCTCTTCCGGGGGCATCCAGTCGGCTTCGATGTCGACCCAGCCGAAGCGGCGTTCGAAGAGCATGCGGTCGCTGGACTCGGTGAAGTCGAGTTCGGCGTACTGGCTGTGGGAGGAGCGGCTGCCGCGGGGGTCCTGGTCGAGTTGTTCGACGATGTCGCAGAGGGCCCAGGCGAAGTCGAGTACGGGCACCCATCCCCAGGCTGTGGACACCTCGGTGTCCTTTTCGGTGTCGGCGAGGTAGACGTCGCCGCAGAAGAGGTCGTGGCGCAGGGTGTGGACGTCCGCCGAGCGGTAGTCGGTCTGCGGGGGGTCGGGGAAGCGCCGGGAGAGGGAGTAGCCGATGTCGAGCACGTAGCCGATGGTGTCACGGGTGGGTGCGGGGTGGGGGGTCGGGCTCGTGCCGGGGGGTGGGGGGTGGTGCGTCGTGGGGGTCAGGACGGCAGGAGGCGTTGTTCCTTGGCCACCGCCACCGCGCCCGCTCGGGTGTCGACGCCGAGCTTGTCGTAGATGCGGCCCAGGTGGGTTTTGACCGTGGCTTCGCTGATGAACAGGGCGCGGGCGATGTCGCGGTTGCCGAGGCCGCGGGCCAGCTGGCCGAGGATGTCGAGTTCCCGGTCGGTGAGGGTGGGGCGGGTGCCGCGCATGTGGGCCATGACGCGGCTGGCGACCGGGGCGGAGAGGGTGGTCCGGCCGGCCGCGGCCGAGTGGATGGCGGCGAAGAGTTCTTCGGGGCGTTCGGCTTTCAGGAGGTAGCCGGTCGCGCCGGCGCCGATGGCGCGGGTGATGTCGGCGTCCGTGTCGTAGGTGGTGAGGACGAGGACGTGCGGGGGGTGGGGGAGGGCGGTGATGCGGCGGGTGGCTTCGACGCCGTCGATGCCCTCGCCCAGCTGGAGGTCCATGAGGACGACGTCGGGGTGGAGCTTGGCGGCCAGGGCGACGGCTTCCTCGCCGCTGCCGGCCTCTCCCAGCACCTCGATGTCGGGCTCGCTGCCGAGCAGGGCGAGCAGGCCGGCGCGGACGACGACGTGGTCGTCGCAGAGGAGGATCGTCGTCATCCTGTGGGCTCCAGGGGGATCGAGGCCGAGAGGACGGTGCCTTCGCCCGGGGTGGATTCGATGGTCAGGGTTCCGCCGAGCTGGCGCACGCGGGCGCGGATGGCGGGGAGGCCGTGGCCGCGGTCTGTGGGGGTGGCGGAGCCGGTGGGGGCGGTGGTGAAGCCGGTGCCGTCGTCGGCGATGTCCAGGACGACCTGGTCGCCGAGGAAGCTGAGGGTGAGGGCGGCGGTGCGGGCGCCGGAGTGTTCGCGGATGTTGGCGAGGGCGCCTTGGGCGATGCGCAGCAGGGCGGATTCGGCGCGGTCGGGGAGGGGCGCGGGGGTGCCCTCGAGGTGGAAGCGGACCTCGATGTCGGGGCCGGCGTCCAGGGCGCGCAGGGCGTCGGCGAGGCCGGTGCCGTTGTCCAGTTCGGGCGGGGCCAGGTCGTGGACGAGGCGGCGGGCTTCGGCGAGGCCGCGGGCGGCGATGCCGGTGGCGGTGCGGACGTGGGCGCGGGCGGTGGCGGGGTCGGTGTCCCAGGTCCGGTCGGCGGCCTGGAGGAGCATCTGCTGGCTGGAGAGGTGCTGGGCGAGGGTGTCGTGGATCTCCATGGACAGGCGCTGGCGTTCGGCGAGGGTGCCTTCGCGGCGTTCGGTGGCGGCGAGTTCCCTGCGGGTGCGGATCAGGTCGTCGATGAGGGCCCGCTGGGCCTGGGCCTGGCGCTCCATGTGGATGAAGACGGCCGTCGCGAGGGCGGCGATGGCGGGTGGGGCGAGGAGGAGGTTGGGGTCGAAGGCGGTGGAGAGCTTGAGCTGGGCCGCGACGACGAAGACGGTGAGGACGGTGACGAGGGCTGCCGCGGCGCGTGGGGGGAGGGTGCGCAGGGCGGTGAAGAAGAGGGGGACGGCGCACCAGGCGAAGCTGGGTGCGAGGACGACGAGGACCACCCAGGTGGCGACGACGAGGCCCAGCCAGAGCCTCCGGCGGTGGAGGGTGGGGGCGGGGGTGGTGCGTTCGGGGGGTGCGGCTGCGGTGCCGCCCACGGCGGGGCCGAGGACGTAGAGGAGGGCCAGGGTGATGCTGAGGGCGATGATCCAGGGGGTGCGGGGTTCGCCGGGGTGGCGGAGGAGGAAGCGGGCCACGGAGGCGCCGAGCAGGAGGAAGAACGCCGCGTGCATGACGGTGGCCAGGGCGCGGGTGTCGGGTTTCCGCGGGGGGTGGCTCACGGCGGGGCTCCTGGGGGGTGGGGGTGCTGTCCATTTTGCCGTTGCCCTGGCCGGGCGGTTACGGGGTCGGCCGTTGCCCTGGCCGGGCGGTTACGGGGTCGGCCTTTGCCCTGGCCGGGCGGGGTGGGGGCGGGGTCGGGGGTGGCCGGGGTCGGTGCCGGGGTGGGGTGTCGTCCGGGGCGGGCTTCGATGTTCGGCGCTCCGAGCCGGATCACTGCTGTGGGTCGGTACAGGGCGCCGAAGTCATCTCGTTTTAGCCCCGGACGACACCCCACCCCGTCCCCGCCCCCGGCCGGGTGCCCCCACGAAACCGGGCGGCCAGCCCCGCCGCATCGGCCGATCGGATGACCCCCGGGTCAGCCGGTGGGGTCGTCGGGGCGAGCCGGTACGGGGACGGGGCGGGGTGGGGGTGGCGGTGATGGTTGGAGGGAGCCAGTCGAGACCACCAGGAGCAGAGATGAACACCCGTACCCGCGTCCTCACCGGTACCGCCCTCGCCGTCGTTCTCGGCGCCGGGACCTTCGGGGCCGTCAGCGCGAGCGCCACCCCTGCCAAGAAGGACGAGGTCAAGAGCGGCAACTTCACCACCTCGACCCACCTGACCGTCGACGCCGCCACCCGTGCCGCGCAGGCCGCGCTGACGGCCGCCGAGAAGGAGAACCAGAAGGTGACGGTCGCGGTGGTGGACCGCAACGGCAACACGATCGTCACCCTGCGCGGTGACGGCGCGGGCCCGCAGTCGTACGAGTCCGCCCAGCGCAAGGCCTACACCGCCGTGTCCTGGAACGCTCCGACCTCGGTGCTGGCCGGCCGGCTCGCGCAGGCCCCGAACCTGAAGGACATCCCCGGCACCCTGTTCCTCGCCGGTGCCGCCCCGGTGCAGGCCGACGGTGCGCCCGTCGCCGGGATCGGCGTGGCCGGTGCGCCGAGCGGTGACCTGGACGAGAAGTTCGCCAAGGCCGGTGTCGAGGCCCTTGGCAAGTAAGCCCACTTAGGATCGGGCGTGTGGAACTCCGCGCGCTCACCCGTCTCGCCGCCCCCGCCCTCGCCGTCCTGATCGCCCTCTGCGCGGGGTGTACGGGGGCGACGGTGCAGGGGCGGCCCGGCGCGTCGGGGCTGCGGGATCCGTACTTCCCCCGGGCGGGCAACGGCGGGTACCAGGTCGAGCACTACGCGCTGGACCTGGCGTACGACCCGGCCGGCGGGGAGCTGCGCGGTACGGCGGTGATCACGGCGCGGGCCGAGCAGGGGCTCAGTTCGTTCAACCTCGATTTCAGCGGGCTGAAGGTCGAGGCCGTGGACGTGCAGGGTGTGGCGGCGCGCTACAACCGAACCGGCAGCGAGTTGACGGTGCGTCCGGCGAAGGACGTGCGCAAGGGCGAGGTGTTCCGGACGAAGGTGGAGTACGGCGGCCGGCCGAAGCCGCTGGTCGATCCGGACGGGTCCAAGGAGGGCTGGATCAGCACCGGGGGCGGTACCGCGGTCGGTGTGGGGGAGCCGGTGGGGTCGATGGGCTGGTTCCCCGGCAACCACCATCCCAGTGACAAGGCCGTGTACGACGTCACGGTGACGGTTCCGGCGGGGTACGAGGCGGTGTCGAACGGGGAGTTGCTTTCCCGGCGGGACGTGGGGGGCGGGCGGACCGCGTTCGCGTGGCGGAGTGCGGAGCCGATGGCGAGCTATCTGGCGACGGTCGCCGTGGGGAAGTTCAAGGTGACCACGGGGCGGACCGCTTCGGGGGTGTCCGTGTACCAGGCCGTGTCGCCGGGGGAGGAAGAGGCGTCCCGTGCGGTGCTGGCGCGGGTGCCGGAGATGGTGGAGTGGGGGAGTGCCACGTTCGGGCCGTATCCGTTCGGGACGGTGGGTTCGATCGTGATGCCCGCGCGGTCGCTGGGGTACGCGCTGGAGACGCAGACCAAGCCGGTCTACCCGGGTGCGCCCGACGAGGAGCTGGTGCTGCACGAGCTGGCGCACCAGTGGTTCGGGGATTCGGTGTCGCCGAGGTCCTGGAAGGACATGTGGCTGAACGAGGGGTTCGCCACGTACGCGGAGTGGTTGTGGGCGGAGTCCCACGGGGGTGTGAGCGCGCAGCGGCGGTTCGAGGCGTTCCTGGCCGGTGACACGTCCGTGGACGGGCATGCCGGTGTCGACTGGGCGGCTTTCCCGCCGGCTTCGCCGCCCGGCGCCGAGCACATTTCCGATGATCCGGTCTATTACCGGGGTGCGATGGTGCTGCACCGGATCCGGCAGGAGGTGGGGGACGAGAAGTTCTTCGACCTGTTGCGGGGGTGGGCCGCCGATCACCGGTACGGGAACGCGAGCACGGCCGATTTCACCGCGTACGCGCAGCGGCGTACGGGGGCGGACTTGAAGAGGGTGTGGGACGTGTGGCTCTACGGGGACGCGCGGCCCAAGGCGTAGCGGTGGCGTCGGCGGGCGCGGACCCTTCCCGGGGACGGTGGGGAAGGGGCCGCGCCGTGCCCGGTCAGACGTTGACGCCGAAGTCCTGGGCGATGCCGGTGAGGCCGGAGGCGTAGCCCTGGCCGACGGCGCGGAACTTCCACTCGGCGCCGTTGCGGTAGAGCTCGCCGAAGACCATGGCGGTCTCGGTGGCGGCGTCCTCGGAGAGGTCGTAGCGGGCGATCTCGGCGCCGCCGGCCTGGTTGACGACGCGGATGTACGCGTTGCGCACCTGGCCGAAGTTCTGGCTGCGGGAGTCGGCGTCGTAGATGGAGACCGGGAAGACGATCTTGTCTACGCCGGCCGGCAGTCCGGCCAGGTTGACCTTGATGGACTCGTCGTCGCCGGAGCCCTCGCCGGTGCGGTTGTCACCGGTGTGGACGATGGTCTGGTCCGGGGTGGACTTGTTGTTGAAGAAGACGAAGTGGCCGTCGGAGACGACCTTGCCCGTGGCGTCGACCGCGATGGCCGAGGCGTCGAGGTCGAAGTCGACACCGGTCGTCGTACGGACGTCCCAGCCGAGGCCGACCGTGACGGCGCTGAGGCCGGGGGCCTCCTTCGAGAGCGAGATGTTGCCGCCCTTGGACAGGCTTACTGCCATGTGACTGGTGTCCTTCCTCGTCATTCCGGGTGCTCGGTCCCGATGTGGGGTCAAGCTACCGCTGCCCTTCATAACGCGGGGAGGGGGCGTGGAGGTTCCAGGGGGTTCCGCGGGGGCGGCCGGGGCGGGAAATGAGGGTGACGGGGGCGGGGCGGGGGCGGATCATAGGGGGCATGCCTGGTCCCTATGTCATCCGCGGTGCGGTCGTGCTCCCCGAGGCGGAGCTCGCCTGGCGGTTCTCGCGTTCCTCCGGGCCGGGCGGACAGCACGTGAACACCTCGGACTCGCGGGTGGAGCTGCTGTTCGACGTGGCCGCGACGACGGCGCTGCCGCAGGTGTGGAAGGAGCGGGCGCTGGAGCGGCTCGCCGGGCGGCTGGTGGACGGGGTGCTGACGGTACGGGCGTCCGAGCACCGGTCGCAGTACCGCAACCGGGAGATGGCGCTGGTGCGGATGGCGGCGGTGCTGGCGGAGGCGACGGCGGCCCCGCCGAAGGTCCGGCGGCCGACGAGGATCCCGCGCGGGATCAACGAGCGGCGGCTGCGGGAGAAGAAGGCGCGCGGGGAGACGAAGCGGGGGCGCAGCGCGCGGGACTGGTAGGTCCCGCGGCCCGTTCCGGCCGGGTGCCGTTCCGCCGGTCTACGGCAGCAGGTGGCGGTAGCGGCCGCGGAAGTAGGTGAGGGGCTGGGCGTCCGGTGACGGGAACGAGGCCGTCAGGACGTGGCCGATGACCAGCGTGTGGTCGCCCGCCGGGACCCGGGACCGCGTACGGCACTCCAGGGTGGCCAGGGCGCCCGAGAGCAGCGGGGCCCCCGAGGCGGCGCCGCGTTCGTAGGGGAGGTCGGCGAAGAGGAGCCGGTCGCTGATCCGGCCCTTCATCGAGAAGCGGCTCGCGACCTGGAGCTGGTTGTCCGCGAGCACGGACACCGCCCACAGGGGCTGCTCCGCCAGCAGGTCGTCCATCCGGGAGCCCTCGCGGACGCTGACCAGGACCAGTGGCGGGTCCAGGGACACCGACATGAAGGCGGTGGCGGTCATGCCGACGTCCTCGCCGCGCGGCCCGTCGGCGGTCAGGGGCGGTTCGTGGGCGGTGATCAGGCACACGCCCGCCGCCAGCCGGGACATGGCGGCGCGGAACTCGTCGTTGCTCACCCCCTCAGGATGGGGGGAGAGGGGCGCGGCGGGGGAGTAGGGCTGGATTGCGGGGGTCGTCTTCGGCACGTACCGCACGCTAGTGCGGCCCCCGTGCGCCGCACATCGGACGCTGGTCCGAGCCGTGTCCCCGCCGTAGGGCCTAGGCCGGGCGTATCGTTTGCGCGTGGGAAGGCGGGGGAAGGTCTCTCGTCCTCAACGTGCCTACGCCACCGCACTATTCATCTCATGTGACTTGAGTCACAGAGGGCAAGATTTGTTGACCCTGTGTACCTGCCGCACAGCTCACTGTGATTCAGTGGACGGGACACCGCAACGAAACGCCGATGACAAACCTGGAGTTGCTGTCGAGGTCTCGGGGAGAGCGAGCAATGGAGACCGAGTCGGAGCCGTACGTCCGTCTTGCGACCCTGCGGCAGCTGCACCAGGCGGTGGCCGAGCTCAACACGGCCCGGAGCCTGGCGGACACTCTGCAGACCGTCGTGGACGGCATCGTGCGCGGCCTCGGCTACGAGCTCGCCTGCGTCAACCTCGTACGCCCCGACGGCGATCTGGTCGTCGCCGCCTTCGCCGGTGACCCCGCCGCCGAAGCCCTGATCACCGGCCGCGTCGGCTCCCGCGCCGCCTGGGAGCGCCGCCTGACCATGGGCGAGGCCTGGGACGGCCTGCGCTTCATCCCGCACACCGAGGGCTGGGTCCTGCTGGAGGACGACGTACCCCAGTGGCACACGGACGGACCCGATCCGCGCTTCGAGGACGAGTGGCACCCCGAGGACCGGCTCTACGCCCCCATGTATGCGACGGGCGGGGAACTCCTCGGTGTCATTTCGGTGGACAGGCCGCGCAACGGCCGCCGCCCCGGCGCCTGGGGCCGCGAGGCGCTCCAGATGTACGCCTTCCAGGCGGCCATTGCGATCAGCAACGCGCGCCTGCGCGCGAACATGCAGCGGGCCCTGGTCCGGCTGGAGCGCGAACAGCAGGCGCTGCGGGCCAGCGAAGAGTCGTTCCGGCAGGCCTTCGAGTACGCCCCGAGCGGCATGGCCATCGCCGAGATGGGCGGCGACCAGCACGGCCGGCTGCTGCGCACCAACGACGCCCTGTGCCGGCTGCTCGGGCGGCCCGCCTCCGTGCTGCGGCGCTACTCCTTCTCCGACCTCGTCCACCCCGAGGACATCGGGACCCTGCTGCGCACCTCCGCCGAGGGCGGCCGGGCCGAGCTGCGGCTGGGGCGGCGCGACGGCACGTACGTGTGGGTGAGCCTGCGCAACTCCGTCGTCGCCGACGCCGCCGACGGGCCCAGGTTCCTCCTGACGCACGTCGAGGACATCGAGGAGCGCAAACGGCACGAGCTCCAGCTCGCGCACCGCGCCAGCCACGACTCCCTCACCGGCCTGCCCAACAGCGCCGAGCTGCGCGCCCGCCTCGGCGCCCGGCTGTGCCGGCGGCCCCAGTCGGTGCGGGCGGGAGCCGTGGAAGCGCTCGACGCGGCCTTCGAGGGCCGGCCGGAGGGCGTCGGCACCGGCGAGCACGGCTACGGCGGCTTCGCCGCGCCCGCCGCGGGACCGGGACCCGGCGCGGAGGGCTTCGACTTCCCCGGCGACTTCCCCGGCGGCTTCCCCGGGCAGCCCGAGGGCCCGTACGACCACCACGTGCACACGGTGGCGCCCGCCTCGGAAACCGACGACGGCACCAAGGGGCTCGCGGTGCTCTTCTGCGACCTCGACGGCTTCAAGTCGATCAACGACCGCTTCGGACATCACACGGGCGACGCCGTCCTGATCGAGGTGGCCCGCCGGCTGACCACGGGAGTCCGGGACGGGGACACGGTCGCCCGCCTCGGCGGGGACGAGTTCGTCGTCCTCGCCGACGGCCTCGGCGCGGCCGACGCGGCCGATCTCGCCGTACGGCTGCGCAACGCGATCATCCCGCCGATCCGGGTGGACGGGCGGGCGGTGCGCGTCGGGGCGAGTTTCGGCATCGGCTGGGCCAGCTGCGGGATGTCGGCGGACGAGGTGCTGCGCTCCGCCGACCAGCGGATGTACATCGAGAAGAGGTCCCGCTCCAAGGCCCACCGCCGGGCCGGGTGATCGGATCGGCCACCCGTGGGCGCACGTGTTCGGGGTAGGCTCCCGTGGGTCGAAAGGAGTGACCTGCGATGACGACGCCCGCGAACAACGGCCCGCACGGTGGGGCGAACCAGCCCGAGGACGACGACCCGTTCGGCTACCTCTACGCGGACGGCCAGGCCGCCGGAGCCACCCCGCCCGGTCAGGGCGGCGGATACGGCTACCCCGGTCCCGCGGTCGGAGGGCAGCCCGGCGTGCAGCCCGGGGTCCCCCGCACCTCGTACAACCAGGTGCGCACGGTCGGCGAGCGGACCTACGGCGGCCAGCGCGGCGCCGTCCCCCAGCAGCAGCCCCCGCAGGCCTACCAGGCCCAGTACCAGGCCCCCGAGGCCCTTCAGGCCGGCGGCTACGGGGTCCCGCAGCAGCCGGCCCCGCAGACCCGCCAGACGGCCCCGGCCGGCGGCCGCGGCCGCGGGGGCGGTGGCTCCAGCCGCAAGGGCGTGCTGATCGCGGCGGTCGCCGTGGTGGCGGCGGTGGCGATCGGCATCGGCGCGGCCCTGGTCTTCGGCAACAAGGACGACGACAAGAACAAGAACCAGGCCTCCTCCCAGTCCCCGGGACCGGCCCAGCCGAAGGGCAACCAGCCCTCGGATGACACGAGCGCCTCACCGCAGCCGTCGAAGACCCCGCTCCCCAAGGGCGAGGCCGCCGGCGCCGGCATGGCCCTCACCGGTGGCGCGACCCTGCAGAACACGGTGCAGGGCGCCAAGAGCTCCGGCGGTCAGTACGTCGGCAACTTCAACCAGGTCGGGGCCGCGCTGACCTGGACGCTGGACGTGCCCACGGCGGGCCAGTACAAGCTGAAGATCAGCTACGCGGTGCCGGGCAAGCCCGCGAGCACGACGCTGACCGTCAACGGCGAGCAGCAGACCCGCCCGATAAACATGAACAACTTCTCCAACGCCAAGCCGGGCGAGTGGGACAAGTGGACCTATACCCACTCCAACGTGGACATGAAGAAGGGCACGAACACCGTCAAGATCTCCTGCGAGACGGGCAACCAGTGCGACATCATCATCGATCAGCTCTGGCTGGAGCCGCTGTAACCGCCGGCTCGCAGCACGGCTCCCGGCCCGCCTCCCGGCGCGGCTCCGCCCGGCTCAGCCCGGCTGGCAGGGCGTGACCTTCACCGACCCCCGTACCTCCGCGTAGGTGCGGGGGTCGAACTCTCCCGCCGTCGGGGCGTGGACGGTCGCCGTCGCCAGCGCCACCGCGCGGGTCAGCCGGTCCGGCCAGGGCAGGTCCTCCGTCAGGGCCGACAGCAGGCCCGCCACCGCCGAGTCGCCCGCTCCCGTCGGGTTGCCGCGCAGGGTGCGGGGCGGGGTGGCCTGCCAGGTGCCCTCGGGGGTGGCGGCCAGCAGGCCCTCGGGGCCCAGGGAGGTGACCACCGCGTGGGCGCCCCGGCGGCGGGCGTCGCGGGTGGCGGGGAGCGGGTCGCGCGAGCCCGTCAGCTCGGCGAGTTCCGCCGCGTTCGGTTTGATGATCTCCGGCCGGGCCGCGACCCCGCGGCGCAGGGCCTCGCCGCTGGTGTCGAGGAGCACGGGGGCGCCGGCCGCGCGGGCCGCCCGTACCAGGACCGCGTAGGCGCCGACCGGCACGCCCGGCGGCAGGCTGCCGCACAGGGCCACCGCGCGGGCCCCGGCGGCGAGTTCGGTGTAGCGGGCGAGGAAGGCCGACCACTCGGCGGCCGAGATCTGCGGGCCCGGCTCGTTGAACTGGGTGGTGTCGCCCGTGCTTTCGTCGACGACCGCCAGGGTGCGGCGGGTGGGGCCGGCGCAGGGGACCAGGGCGTCCACCACGCCGGCGGATCCGGCGAGGAGGTCCCGTACGACCGCGCCCGCCGGGCCGCCCGCGAAGCCCGTCGCCGTCACCTCGTGGCCGAGCGCGGCGAGCACCCGGGCCACGTTCAGGCCCTTGCCGCCCGCGCGTTCGGTGACGGCGGTGACGCGGTGGGAGGTGTGCGGCAGCAGTCGCGGCACCCGGTGGGTGACGTCGAGCGCGGTGTTGAGCGTCACGGTGAGGATCATGGCCAGCCCCGGTCTTGGTGTGTGCCGGGATCATGCCAAATGGAGGGCGGCCAGCCCAGTCCTCCGGGCCGGACGCCCCGCTTTGCCCTGGCCGAAAGGCCGGTTCAGCCCAGCGGGCTGACGATCCATTCGCCCCTCCGCATGACGCCCTTGACGTCGAACTGCGCATTCAGGACCACCAGGTCGGCGTACTTGCCGGGCTCCAGCGAGCCCACCTCGCCGTAGAGGCCCAGCAGCTTCGCCGGGTTGGCGGAGATGGCCTGCACCACGGACTCGACGGGCAGCCGGTCGACCGTCACCGACCGCTTGAAGGCGGTGTCGAGGGTGAGGGTCGAGCCCGCGATGGAGCCGCCCTCCACGAGCCGGGCGACGCCCTCGCGGACCTCCACCTCCAGCGGGCCCAGGTGGTAGGTGCCGTCCCCGAACCCGGCCGCGTCCATCGCGTCGGTGATCAGGGCCACGCGGTCGGCGCCCGCGTGGTGGAAGGCCAGCTCCAGCATCGCCGGGTGCAGGTGGGTGCCGTCGTTGATCAGCTCGACGGTGACCCGCTCGTCCTCCAGCAGCGCCGCGATCGGACCCGGGGCGCGGTGTTCCAGGCCGGGCATCGCGTTGTACAGGTGGGTGGCGACGGTCGCGCCCGCCTCGATGGCCTGGACGGTCTGGTCGTAGGTGGAGTCCGTGTGGCCGATCGCCGCGATCACGCCGTGCTCGGCGAGCAGGCGCACGGAGTCCAGGCCGCCCGGCAGCTCCGTGGCGAGGGTGACCATGCGTGCGGCGCCGTGCGCGGCGTCGATCAGCTTGCGGACCTCCGCCGGGTCGGGGTCGCGCAGCAGGTCCTCCTTGTGCGCGCCCTTGCGGCACGGGTTGATGAACGGGCCCTCGAAGTGGACGCCCGCGATCTCGCCCTGCTGGGTCAGCTCGGCGAGCAGCGCCGCCCGGCGGGCCAGCTCGTCGAGGTCGCCGGTGACGGTGGAGGCGACGAGGGTGGTGGTGCCGTGCTCGCGGTGGGTCCGCACGCCGGTGAGGACCTCCTCGGCGGTGCCGGAGGTGAAGGAGGCGCCGCCGCCGCCGTGGTTGTGCATGTCCACGAAGCCGGGGACGATCCAGTGCCCCGGGAGGTCCACGAGTGCGGCGTCCTCGTGGGCGCTGCCCGCGATCCGGGCGCCCTCGACGATGACGCGGCCGCCCGCCACGATCCCGGTGGGCAGCACCACCCTGGCGCCGGAGAGAACGGTGCTCTGTGCGCGTCCGGACATCAGGCAGGTACCTCCGTGGCGAGTAGGTCCCAGGCGAGGAGCCCTGCGCCCAGGCATCCGGCGGTGTCCCCGAGGGCGGCCGGAACGATCTCGGGCAGCCGCTGGAACGTCACGCGTTCCCCGACGGCCGTCCGCAGTGGTGTGAACAGGGTTTCCCCGGCCTCGGCGAGCCCGCCGCCGATGATCAGCGTGCTCGGGTCCAGCAGCGTGATCGCGGTGACCAGGCCGTCGGCGAGCGCGCCGATCGCGGCCTGCCAGACCTCCCCGGCACGGGGGTCGCCCGACTCCACGGCCTTGGCGCAGTCGGCGGCGTCGGCCCCGGGGTCGCCGGAGGCGGCCGCCCAGGCGCGCGAGACGGCGGAGGCGGAGGCCAGGGTCTCCAGGCAGCCGTGCTGGCCGCAGCCGCAGGCGGGGCCGCCGGGGCGGACCACGATGTGGCCGATCTCCCCGGCGTAGCCGTGGGCGCCGGCCTCGATGCGGCCCGCGATGCCGATGGCTCCGGCGATACCGGTGCCGAGGGGGACGAACAGGAAGCGGTCGGCGCCCCGGCCGGCGCCGATGCGGCCCTCGGCGAGCCCGCCCGTGCGCACGTCGTGGCCCAGGGCCACGGGGATGCCGCCGAGACGTGCGCCGAGCAGGTCGCGCAGGGGTACGTCGCGCCAGCCCAGGTTCGCCGCGTACACGGCCATGCCGCGCTCGGAGTCGACGATGCCCGGCACGGCGACCCCGGCGGCCGAGGCGGGCGCGCCGAAGCGGTCCCGGCCGAGGTCGTGGAGCTCGGCGGCGAAGTCCAGGATCGTCTCGACGACGGCTTCGGCGCCCCGCTCGCGGCCGGTGGCGCGGCGCGCCTCGTGCAGCAGGGTGCCTCCCCCAGCTACCGCTGGGTGGTGCCCCCAGTCGGCGATGAGGGCGGCCTTCATCCCGGTGCCGCCCACATCGAGGGCGATGACGTGTTTCACGGGTTTCACAGAAGACAGTCTCGCGTGCTCGAAGGGGAAAGGTCTAGTCCATTGGGTGGGATTGTTGAGCGGCCATACAAATCCGGAAGGCCTGTTCGGGCCGCGCCCGGAGACGGTTTGGAAACAGTCCGCGCGCGAGGCCTCCGCCGGATGTGGAAGAGCCGCCAAAGTGGTGTAGACCTTACGTGGATCGTACGTACAACCTGGGGTGGATCGAGAACTGTGAAGGGCCGTTACCTGAGGCTGGCCGCGTCCGGCGCCGCACTGTGGCTGACCGGCGTGACACTGACCGGCTGTGGAGCCGTGCCGGGCCTCTCCGGGGACAACGAGGTGACCCTCCGGGTCGTGGCGGCCGACTACGGCGACAATCCGCAGAACTCCTCCGCCGGCTACTGGAAGAACCTCGCCACCGCCTTCGAGAAGGACAACCCCGGCGTCAAGGTCGAGGTCAGCGTCTACTCGTGGTCGGAGGTCGACGCCAAGGTCGCCGCGATGGTCAAGGCCGGCAAGGCCCCCGACATCGCCCAGATCGGCGCCTACGCCGACTACGCCGAGGCCGGCAAGCTCTACACCGCCGACGAACTGCTGTCCGTCAAGACCGAGGCCGACTTCCTGGCCCCGCTCGCCGACGCCGGCAAGGTCCGCCGCGTCCAGTACGGCATGCCCTTCGTCGCCAGCACGCGGCTGCTCTTCTACAACACCAAGCTCTTCGGCGACGCCGGGATCATCCCCAAGGACGGCTCCACCCCCTGGCAGCCCAAGAGCTGGGCGGACGTCGAGGCCGCGGCCAAGAAGCTCAAGGGCACGGGCGTCCCCACCCCCTTCGCCCTGCCGCTGGGCCGCGAGGAGGCCCAGGCCGAGACGATGATGTGGCTGCTCTCGGGCGGTGGCGGCTACACCGACAACGAAGAGGCCTACGCGATCGACTCCGCGGAGAACGTCAAGACCTTCGAGTTCCTCCGCGACCGCATGGTCGGCCAGGGCCTCACCGGCCCCGTCGACCCCGGCAAGCTCGACCGCCAGGCCGCCTTCGACGCCTTCACGCGCGGCGAGGCCGGCATGCTCAACGGCCACCCGACGCTGCTGAAGCAGGCGGCCGGCAAGGGCGTGAAGTTCGGCATGGTCGCCATGCCGACCATCGACGGCACCGACCACTCCACGATGGGCGTCGCGGACTGGGTCATGGCCTTCAAGAACGGCCACAAGAAGGAGGCCGGCAAGTTCCTCGACCAGCTGTACGCGGCGAAGAACGTGACCACCTTCACCAACCAGTACGACCTCCTGCCCGTCACCACCAGCGGCTACCGCGCGATGGAGTCGGCGCCCGGCGGATCGGCCACCCAGCTGCGCACCTTCCTCACCGCCCTGCCGACCTCGCGGCTCTACCCGGTGGGCAAGAAGTCCTGGGCCGGGGTCAGCGAGGACATCAAGCAGAACATCGGCAAGGCGGTCCAGCCGGGCGGCCAGCCGGCGAAGATCCTGGAACGGATCGCGGACTCGGCGCGCAAGGCGGACGGGGAGAAGTAGCCCGACCGCCGGGGCCTGCCCGCCCCCGCGCGGCGCTCCTGGGGCCCCGCCCCCCCCGCCCCCCGTTCTCCCGGCCTCGCCTGGGGGTACCACCCAGCGGCGGCTGGGGGAGGAACGGTGGAAGGGCGGGAGGGGCAGCCCCGTGCAGCGGCACACCCCCCCGCACCGGCCCGGGCGCTGTCGGCGGGGCCCGTTAGTGTGGCCGTATGACAGACGGCGGCCAGGCGGGTGAGACGGGCACGGCGGCGGAGCAGACGGCCGAGGCCCGCCTGACCGACGCCGAGGCGGCCGTGCTCGCGTACGAGGGCCGCAGCTGGCCCGGCCCCGGGGCCAAGGAGCGCGCGATACGCGAGGGGCTGGGGCTCACCCCGGTGCGGTACTACCAGCTGCTCAACGCCCTCATGGACGACCCCCGCGCCCTCGCCCACGCCCCCGGCACCGTCAACCGCCTCCGCCGCATCCGCGAGGCCCAGCGGGCCCGGCGGTAGGGCGGGCCGGACCGGGCCTGGGCCCCTGCCGTTCACTACCGGGTTCCGGCGCGGGATCGGGCGCGGGATCGGGCGCGGGTTCCGGCGCGGGATAGGGCTGGATCGTGGCTGGAGGGTCTGGGCGGGGTCCCGGCCGCCCCGGTAGGGTCGTGGCCATGGGGAGCCATCCGCACCAACCGCCGATGCCCGTGCCCGCCACCGCCGCCGGACGCGAGGGACTCGAAGCCCTCCTCCGTACACCCCGCAGAGCCGTCATCGCCCTCGACTTCGACGGCACCCTCGCCGACATCGTCCCCGACCCCGACCAGGCCCGCGCCCACGCCGACGCCGTGCCGGCGCTCGCCGCACTCGCCCCTCGGGTGGAGGCCGTGGCCGTGGTCACCGGCCGGCCCGCGGGGGTGGCCGTCCGCTACGGAGGCTTCGCCGGGGTGCCCGGGCTGGAGCACCTGGTCGTCCTCGGCCACTACGGCGCCGAACGCTGGGACGCCGTCACCGGCGTCGTGCACGCCCCCGCCGAACACCCCGGCGTGGCGGCGGTACGGGCCGAGCTGCCCGGCTTCCTCGACGCCATCGGGGCGTGGCGGGGGACCTGGATCGAGGAGAAGGGCCAGGCCCTGGCCGTCCACACCCGCCGGGCGGAAGACCCCGAGGCGGCGTTCCAGGCCCTGCGCGAACCCCTCGCGGAGCTCGCGGCCCGCCACGGCCTGATCGTCGAGCCGGGGCGCGCCGTCCTGGAACTGCGCCCGCCGGGGATGGACAAGGGCGTCGCCCTGACCGAGTTCCTTCAGGAGCGGGACGCGGGGCCGGTCCTGTACGCGGGGGACGACCTGGGCGACCTCGCGGCGTACTCGGCGGTCGAGAAGCGCCGGGCGGAAGGCCTCCCGGGCCTCCTGGTGTGCAGCGGCTCGGCGGAAGTCCCGGAACTCGCGGCCCGCGCCGACCTCGTCCTCCCGGGCCCGGCCGCGGTAGCGGCGTTCCTGGCCCAGCTGGCGGGGGCGCTGAGGGGGTAGGCCTCGGGGCCCGGGCCCGCCATCTCCCCCTCGAGGGGCCGGGGCCGGGCGGGTGTTTGCCAACCCGCCTCCCCGGATGCGGGTGAGTGGGTTGGCGGCGGTCTCCCGCCGGGCGGGAGCGAGCCGCTGAACGGTACCGGTGACCGTCGGGGTCCGAGCCGGCCGGTCTCAGAGATGCCTTGGGGCTTTCCCGTCAGTCCCACTGTCCTTCCGGTTCGGGCCGCCCTGTCAAGCGCGCTCCCTTCGGTCGCGTCGCTTCGCGATCGCCTACGGCGACCCTTGACAGGGCGGCCCGCCCCGGAAAGACAAGGACTGCCGGGAAACCCCCAAAAGGACGGCACGGTCGCACCTGAGACATCCGGCTCCCTCAGCGACCAGCCGGGGGGCCGGGGGCCGCCTCGCCAAGCATCCGGGCCGACGAGGCAGTGCCTCGGGGCCTCTCTCCGCGACAGATCGCTACGCGCTCCTCATATCTCAGCGTCCGCGGCCCGTGGGGGGCCCGACGGGGGATGCCTTAGTGTTCGGCCATGTCCATGCCGTCTTCCTCGGATGCCGCGGTTCCCTCGGGGTCCGTGGAGCAGTCTCGTTCGAACAGCACGCAGGCAGAGCCGCACACCCAGAGCGGCCCCGGCGGCCGCCGGACCGGGAGGGTGATCGGGATCGTCGCCGTCTCGGTTGCCGGGCTCCTGCTCGCGGGCTTCGGGGTGCGCCAACTCGCCTCCAGCGGGCTCCCCGACGCCACCCACCGGCTCACGCTGCCCGAGACCGTGGGCGACGGCACCTACGAGCTGTCCAAGGACCTGTCGCAGACCGAGAGAGCCGACGCGCTCGGCCGCGCGCTCTCCGCCGGTTCGCGCACCCCCCAGGCGGTCATCGCCCAGTACGCGAGCGTGTCCTCGGAAGCACCGAGTGTCCTTGCCCTTTCCGGGGCGTACGGGCAGTTCGCCAACCCCGCGAAGATCCGCCAGAGCATGATGGACGGTGGCGCGCGCGCAGCGAACGCCACCGCGACGGTGGTCCAGCCGGAGGACATCACCCCGACCGGCTCCGACACGACCGTGACCTGCCAAGCCGTCAAGATTCTCAGCACGACGGCCGTCTGGACCGTTCAGCCCATGTGCGCATGGGCGGACGGGAACACGGTGGCCCTGGTGACGGTGCTCACCGCGGAAACTCCGGAGCCGACCCCGGAGAACGTCGACCTCGGCCGTCTCGCCGCCCTGACGGTCAAGGTGCGGACGGAGGCCAGGCAACCGATCGGCTGACGACCATTCGGAAGGTGTCGACGGAGGCCGTCGCGGCCGGTCCGTCGAGTTGGCTCGGGTGGTGCGGGCGGAGGGGTTCGTGGCAGGGTCGCGGGCATGCGAATTCTGGTGCTGGGCGGCGGCTGGTTCCTCGGCAGGGCGGTCATCGAGGGTGCGCTCGCCCGGGGTTGGGACGTTACCGCGTTCAATCGAGGCCGCTCCGGTTGCGTGCCGGAAGGCGTCGAGACGGTACGGGGGGACCGGACCAGCGACGCGGACCTGAAGCGTCTGGCTCAGGCGGGCCTGTGGGACGCCGTCATCGACACATCGTCCGGGGAGATGTCTCCACGCACCGTGCTGGCGGCCGCCGAGGCCTTGCGGCCTGCGGTCGGCCGCTGGGTGCACGTCTCCACCGTCTCCGTCTACTGGGGCTGGCCGCACCAGCCGCTGACGGAGGAGTCGGCCCTGCTAGAGGCGCCGGCCGACGCCGATGAGTCGTTCGGGTACACCGGCGCCGACGGATCGCCGACGAAGTACGGCTTCCAGAAGGCCGGGGCGGAGAAGGCCGTCTGCCAGACGTTCGGCGGTGATGTAGTGATCCTGCGGCCCGGCGTCATTCTGGGACCCGGCGAGTACGTGGGCCGGCTGCCGTGGTGGCTGCGGAGGGCCGAGCGGGGCGGAGCGATCCTCGCCGCCGCGCCGTCCTCGCGCCCGATCCAGCCCGTGGACGTGCGCGACGTGGCCGCGTTCGCACTGGACCAGGCCGCCCGGACCGGCGGCGGAGCGTTCAACATCGCTCATTCCGCTCCGATTTCCATCGAGGAATTCCTTGCCCACTGTCTCGCCGTGACCGGCGGCGCGGGGCGCGTCGTCTGGGCCGACCCGGCCGAGCTGGAGCGGCACGGCGTCCGACAGTGGACCGAAATGCCGTTGTGGCGCACAGCGTCCGGCGTCTGGTCCGTGGACGCGTCCCGTGCCGTGGCGGCAGGATTGTCGTGCCGTCCCCTGACCACGACCATCTCCGACACCTGGAACTGGCTGAAGGCCGACGGCCGCCCGGTGGCGCATCCGCGGGCCTCCGAGCACGGCATCGCTGCGGACAAGGAGAGGGAGATCCTGGCCGCCCTCGCCTGCTGACCGTCAGGCTTCGATGGCTGCTACTCCCCGCCCTGGCGCAAGGCGCCCGTAGTCCTCGATCCGCTCGCCGAGCTCCACCGCCAGCTGGGCCGTTCGCCACGACGGCGCGGTAAGCGCTGATCGGAGTGCCGTCACACGGTCGAGGATCCCGGCAGACCTCCGGTCGCCCGGAAGTTCCCACAGTGGTGTCAGGGCTTCTTCAGCCGCCTCCAGCTCCCCACGCACGAGCAGCGCGGCCGCCAGATCGGCCGACGCCTTCGCCTTCACCGTGGTGGACTGCCGAGCGGGAGGCCGCCCGGACACCAGCTCCAGGGCTCGACGCGCCTGCGCCTCGCCCTGCGACCCGTCTCCGATCAGTAGCGCAGTCGTCGCGGCGGACATCACCAGCCGTTCCTCGTCGAACGCGAACTCACCACCAACGCCGTCATGAAGTTCGTCCCGCGCACCGGTGTCCACCGCGACCGCTGCGGCCGTTGCCCGGCCCGCCTCTTCCCGGTTGCCGAGATGCCCGTAGGCGCGTGCCGCGATCGACAGCAACCGCCGACGGCCGACATCGCCGAGACCTCCGAACGCGAGTGCCGACCGTGCGTGCCTCACCGCCTCCGCAGGGCGTCCGGCGAAGTACGCGACGATGGCAAGCGACCCGGTGGCGTACGCGCGCATCGGATCGAACCGCGCGGTCTCGCCGTAGAGAGCCGCCGACCGTGCCAGCCGTGTGGCGTCATCCAGGGCGCCGAGATCGAAAGCGGCAGTCGACAACAGCGCACACGCCTGCCCCGCCAGGATCAGAAGCTCCTGCTGCTGCGCGGGCACCTGAGTGGCACCGCGCTGATATTCCGCGTCACGGCGAAGTCCCTTCGCCGTGCGGAACACATCGAAGGGCGGCAAGGTCGCGTACGCCGTAGCGAGGGCGGCCACGTCATCGCGGAGCTGGTCGATCGTGGTGTCCGATACGGCCTGCGCGGCTGCGGTGCTCGCCTCGTCGGCTGCGTCTCGTGCGGTCATGGCGATTTCACTTTCGATGTCGTACGTGGTGGGGGCGGCCGTCGGCATGGATCGCGGTGGCGCGGCGAACAGGGCGGTGGCCTCCCTTCCGAACATGGCCTCGAGTACCCGACACGCGTCAGGCGACGGCAGGGTCTTCACCCGTCCCGACGTCCATCGTCGGAACTGGGCCTCGGACAAGCTCTGTGCTCGCAGTCCGACCTTCCCGGCGGCCTTCTCATAGGCGGCCGCGAAGTCCCGATACCGCCAGGACTTCTGTGCTACCAGGACCTTCAACAGCGTCCCCGGAATGGGATCCATACGTCCGCTCCCTCATTGCAGGGGCCGCGATGTCCCTTCGATGATTCCGGCCAACTGTCCGCGTGCACAACGGATTCCGGCCAGAAGACAGGCAGGCGACACCTCCGTGACACCCCATTCCCCCGTACGGGCAACAGATGAGGTCCACGGGGGCGTGGCGGTGACACCCGTTGGCGGCCGAACCTTGGCCCCGTCCCGCTGATTCGGCGCCCGAAATCGGAGGCACCCGGATGACTCAAGCCGCACAAGACGACCCCTGGCCAAGGCCAGAGGGAGCTGCCCGATGAGTGAGCAGTACGAATACGTTCCCCACCGCCTCCTCCGCCGCCGTGTCCGCGACATCGCCTCCGGCGTCGAGGGTGTGTTGATGGCCGTGGTCAACGAGAACGTTTCCGACACCGGAGCCGAGTACTGGATGGAGCTGGCATACATCCGTGCCGCGTCCGGCCGGGAGTTCACCACAGCCGTCGCCAACGTCCAGCCCGCCTATGACCAGCCCAAGACGGCCGTCGGTCGCCGACATCCGGGTAGCGCGTAGCGATCTGTCGCGTCCGGCGGTCCCGGTTGCCCCTCCGGTCGTCATTTGGTGCGGGTATCAGCCCAGGGCGGTCGTCGGACGCCGAATTTTGAGGAGCGCGTAGCGATCTGTCGCGCCCCCCGGTCCCGGATGCCGATTCCGTCGGCTTTTGGTGCGGGCAGCGGCCACAGGCGGGCGGCGGACGCTGGGACGGGAGGAGCGCGTAGCGATCTGTCGCGGATCGCGGCCCCGATGCACTGCCTCGTCGGCCCGGATGCTCGGCGAGGCGGCCCCCGGCCCCCCGCCTGGTCGCTGAGGGAGCCGGATGTCTCAGGTACGACCGTGCCGTCCTTTTGGGGGTTTCCCGGCAGTCCTTGTCTTTCCGGGGCGGGTCGTGCTGTCAAGGGTCGCCGAAGGCGATCGCGAAGCGACGCGACGAAGGAGCGCCCTTGACAGGGCGGCCCGGACCGGAAGGACAGTGGGACTGACGGGAAAGCCCCAACCCTTCTCTGAGACCGCCGAGTGAGGTCCCGGCCATCCCCGGTTCCGGCCGGCTGCCCGCTCCCGTCCAGCGGGGCCCCGCCCCCCACCCACCGCCCCGCACCCGGGGAGGCGGGTGGGCAGGCACCGCCCGGCCCCTACCCCTCGAGGGGGAGATAGCGGGCGCGGGGGAGTGCGACGGGCGTCAGCCCCCCAACGCCTCCAGTTGGGTCGTGAACCATGCCGCCGGGGGGAGGGACGTGGCGGCTGCTGCCAGGCGTTTCGTGCGTTCCGTGCGTTCCGCCTCCGGCATCGTCAGGGCCGCGTGCAGGGCTTCGGCCGTCGCCGTGACGTCGTACGGGTTGACCGTCAGGGCGTCCTGGCGGAGTTCCTCGTACGCCCCCGCCCCCGTCGACAGGACCAGGACGCAGCCCGCCTCCGAGACCACCGGGATCTCCTTGGCGACCAGGTTCATGCCGTCCCGCACCGGGTTGATCAGTGCCACGTCCGCCATCCGGTACGCCGCCAGGGAGCGGGCGAAGTCGTCCTGGACGGAGAGCAGCACCGGCTCCCAGTCCTCCGTCCCGAACTCGGCGTTGATCTCCGCCGCCAGGGACGCGACCGCCGCCGTGTAGTTCCGGTAGACCTCCAGGTCCTGGCGGGAGGGGTAGGCGGAGGCCAGGTGGACGACGCGGCCCCGCCACTCGGGGTGGGCGGTCAGCAGCTCCCGGTAGGCGAGGAGCCCGCGCAGGACGTTCTTCGACAGCTCGGTGCGGTCCACCCGGACGATCGTCTTGCGGTCCCCGACCTCCGCGCGCAGCGCGGCCAGCTTGTCGTCGACCTCCGGCCGGTGGGCCAGGGCCCTCAGGTCGTCGCCGTCGACGCCGAGCGGGTACTGGCCGACGCCGGTGAAGCGCATCTCCCCGAACAGGCCCTCCTCCGTCAGCCTGCGGTGGTGCACCCCGCCCTGGTGCCCCTCGCGGGGGACGAAGCCCTCCGCGACGCCGTGCACGTCGTCCATGGTGGCTCCGCTGATGAACGCGGCGGCCCATCCGGCGGTGTGGAAGCCGAGCTGGTCGGCGCCGAGCATGCCCCACACCAGCCGGCTGCGGATGTCGTCCGGGAGCATGTGCAGGACGTCCGGCGAGGCCCACGGGGTGTGCGTGAAGTGCGCGATCCGCAGGTCGGGGCGCAGCTCCCGGAGCGCTCCCGGGACCAGGGCCAGGTGGTAGTCCTGGACGAGGACGCGGGCGCCCTCGGCGGCCTCCTCGGCCAGGGCTTCGGCGAAGGCCTGGTTGTAGGCGGTGTACGAGTCCCAGCGCCGCCGGAACTCCGCGTCGAAGACGGGCTCGCGGGGGACGTCGTAGAGGTGGTGGTGGGTGAACCAGAGCACCGAGTTCGCGATGCCGTTGTACGCGTCGTCGTACACCGCGCGGTCGATGTCCAGCATGCGCACGCCGTGCTCGGAGACCCCCCGCCGGACCGCTTCGCGGTCGGCCTCGGAGAGGGCGGCGCAGATCCACAGGGCCTCCGGCTGCGCCGCGAGGGCCGCGGACAGGCCGGAGACGAGACCGCCCCCGCCGCGCCGGGCGCTGAGGGCGCCGTCGGCGGCGAGGGCGTACGAGAGCGGGCCGCGGTTGGCGGCGACGAGTACCTGAGAAGCCATGCCGCGAACCTAGCCCGGCACCCGCTCGCTCAAACGTCCGGGAAATGACCGGTTCGTCACCTACCGGATGGAGGGCCGCCCGCCCCCCGCCCGGGCCGTCCCGCCTCAGGCCACGCGGCGGACCGCGTACTCCTCGATCTCCCGCATCGGCGGCCGTTCCTCCGTGTCCACGGGGTAGGTGCGCGGAACGAACCCGTCCGGCCCCCTCTCGAACTGGATGAGCTCCGGACGCACGAGGTGCCCGCGCGAGAGCCGCAGCTGCGCGGTGCGGTAGATCGCCGCGGCCATCCGGCCCAGTGCCTGCCCGCTCTGGTGCTTGTGCAGCCGGACCCCGACGTCCACCTGGGCCATCGCGTCCAGTCCGACGGTGTGCAGCGCGTCGACGAGCAGGCCGAGCTCGACGCCGTAGCCGACGGGGAAGGGGAGACGTTCCAGCAGGGAGCGGCGTACGGCGTACTCGCCGCCCAGGGGCTGGACGAAGCCGGCCAGCTGCGGCCAGTGGAGGTTCAGGAGCGGGCGTGCCACCAGCTCGGTCACCCGGCCGCCCTGGCCGGGAGCGTCCCCGAGGGGGCGGTCGTACATCGCCTTGACGAACTGCACCTGCGGGTCGGTGAGCAGCGGGCCGACGATGCCGGAGACGAAGGCGGACGAGAAGTCGCGCAGGTCGGCGTCGACGAAGCAGACGATCTCGCCGGTGGTGGCCAGCAGCGAGCGCCACAGCACCTCGCCCTTGCCGCGCACGGCGGGCAGGCGCGGCAGGATCTCGTCCCGGTGCACCACCCGGGCGCCGGCCTTGGCCGCGATCTCGGCGGTCCGGTCGGCCGACCCGGAGTCGACCACGACCAGCTCGTCCACCAGCGGCACCGGCAGGCCCTCGATCAGGTCGCGCCGGATCACCTCGACGATCTCCCCGACCGTGGCCTCCTCGTCGAGGGCCGGCAGCACCACGCTCACGGTGGTCCCGGCCGCCCGTTTGCGCTCGAGGAGCTGGTCGAGCGGTCGGTCGGCGGCGGACCAGGAGCGGTCGGCCAGCCAGCGCTCCACCTCATCCAGCACTCTCAGCACTCCCTGGCTACTCGGAGGCGGCATCAGACCCGGCGGTTTTCGGCCGAATCGTGATCCATCTCGCGGTTCGGACGGCTGTCTCAACCCACCGCCCCTTCGGTTACAGTCTTGAACAACGCGAAGGTCCACCGCATGCCGGGGCCTCGCGACAAACGCACCGGCGCGCCTGAGAGCGCGTGTGCCGGTGCCATACCGCTCATCCAGAGGGGCAGAGGGACACGGCCCGTTGAAGCCCCGGCAACCCTCCAGTCGGTTCTCGCTCGCGCGGGGCCCCGGCTAGGGAAGGTGCCAATTCCGTCTCATGGCGAAGTGCGCCATGGGGAAGATGAGGAGAAAGGGCCTCGCCATCATGGCTGCACAGACTGCCGCTACCTCTGCCGCTTCCGGCTCCCACTCTGCCGGGTCCGTCGATCTGGGCCCCGCCACCGGTCTTTCCTGTCGTGAGTGCGGCACCCGTTTCGAGCTCGGCCCCATTTTCGCCTGCGTCGAGTGCTTCGGTCCGCTGGAGGTGGCCTACGAGCTGCCCGCCGGTGACCCGGAGGCCCTGCGCGCGGCGATCGAGGCCGGCCCGAACAACATCTGGCGGTACGCGCCGCTGCTGCCCGTCCCCGCGGACGTGGCCTCCAAGCCGAGCCTGAACCCGGGCTTCACCAAGCTCGTGGACGCGCAGAACCTGGCCAAGGAGCTGGGCGTCACCGGCAAGCTCTACGTCAAGGACGACTCCGGCAACCCGACGCACTCCTTCAAGGACCGCGTCGTCGCCATCGCCGTCGAGGCCGCCCGCGCCTTCGGCTACACCACCCTCTCCTGCTCCTCCACGGGCAACCTGGCCGGCGCCGTCGGCGCCGCGGCCGCCCGCGCCGGCTTCCGCTCCTGCGTGTTCATCCCGCACGACCTGGAGCAGGGCAAGGTCGTCATGGCCGGTGTCTACGGTGGCGACCTGGTCGGCATCGAGGGCAACTACGACGACGTGAACCGCTTCTGCTCCGAGCTCATCGGCGACCCGCTGGGCGAGGGCTGGGGCTTCGTCAACGTCAACCTGCGCCCCTACTACGGCGAGGGCTCCAAGACCCTGGCGTACGAGATCTGCGAGCAGCTCGGCTGGCAGCTGCCCGACCAGATCGTCATCCCGATCGCGTCCGGCTCGCAGCTGACGAAGATCGACAAGGGTCTGCAGGAGCTGGTCAAGCTCGGGCTGGTCGAGGACAAGCCGTACAAGATCTTCGGCGCCCAGGCCGAGGGCTGCTCGCCGGTGTCCACGGCCTTCAAGGCCGGCCACGACGTGGTGCGCCCGCAGAAGCCGAACACGATCGCCAAGTCGCTGGCCATCGGCAACCCGGCGGACGGCCCGTACGTGCTCGACATCGCGCGCCGCACCGGCGGCTTCGTCGAGGACGTCAACGACGAGCAGGTCGTCGAGGCGATCCGGATCCTGGCGCAGACCGAGGGCATCTTCGCCGAGACCGCGGGCGGCGTGACCGTCGGCGTGACGAAGAAGCTCATCGAGAACGGGGTCCTCGACCCCTCGCTGACCACCGTGGTCCTCAACACCGGTGACGGCCTCAAGACCCTGGAGGCGGTGTCCGGCAGCGGCCAGACCGCCACCATCCGCCCGAGCCTGGACGCGTTCCGCGCCGCCGGCCTGGCCTGACCCTTCCCTCGCACTACACGGAAAGGCGGTAGCGCCATGAGCGTCAACGTCCGCATCCCCACCATCCTGCGCACCTACACCGGTGGCGCCGCCGAGGTCCCGGCCGAGGGCGCGACCCTGGCCGAGGTGATCGACTCCCTGGAGGCGAACCACCCGGGCATCGCCGCGCGCGTCCTGGACGACCAGGGCAAGCTGCGCCGCTTCGTGAACGTGTACGTCAACGACGACGACGTGCGCTTCGAGGGCGGCCTGCAGACGGCGACGCCGGACGGCGCCGGCGTGTCGATCATCCCGGCCGTCGCGGGCGGCTGCTGAGCCGTCTGACGCCCCACGGAATCAGAATTGCCCCCTCCGCTAAAAGCGGAGGGGGCAATTCTGCTTGATTGGGCGCGGTAGAGTTGGGGAAGTCCCCTCCGTTGTTCTTGCCCGCCGCATATGAGCGGGCCGCGAGAGGGTTGACATTGAGTCAACATGCGCGTGCCTTTTGGGGCATTGGTGCGGCTTGTCTGGCCCGACTTGCCCGGGAATAGGCCAAATTTTCAGTCCATTTCCACGTTTGCGCGTGTCCAGATTTCTCGTCGGAATGACCTGTTGCAGACAGCAGCGGTGCAGATACATTCAGCCCCGGTCGAGGCGTTCCGGCGCAAGTTCTGACCCGGGTCCGCGAAGTGCGGACCTGCGCAAGGGCCAGTAATAGGGGAGTTAGGCATGGCTCAGGGCACCGTCAAGTGGTTCAACGCGGAGAAGGGCTACGGCTTCATCGCGGTCGACGGTGGTGCGGATGTGTTCGTCCACTACAGCGCCATCCAGATGGACGGGTACCGCACCCTTGAAGAGGGTCAGCGGGTCGAGTTCGAGATCTCGCAGGGCCAGAAGGGTCCGCAGGCTGACATGGTCAAGCTCGCGGCCGGCTGAGTCGAAGCGCGATCGGCCACCGACGCACGCACCAACACGTGAGGGGCCCACATCCCGGACGGGATGCGGGCCCCTCACGTATGTGCGGCATGCCGGCGCGGCGCGGCGCGACGCGCGCGCCGGCCCGACGTGCGCCCGGCATGTCTCGAAGCCGCTTGCACTCGTGGGGGCCGAGTGCTAATCATTGGCGTTAGCACTCTCCGGGTGAGAGTGCTACAAGACGAGGACCGGGTCGGTGAGGCCCGCAGGGTCCGGCGGGAAGGAACCGCCGGGCCGGCAGGCCGTCCGTCGCGGGCGCGGGCGCGGTCCGGAGCAATCCACCCTCCCCTGACGTCTGGCGGCGTAGGGGGAACCCCAGTCCTGGAGGACCACTTCAGATGGCCAAGATCATTTCGTTCAACGAGGAGGCCCGGCGCGGTCTCGAGCGTGGCATGAACCAGCTCGCCGACGCCGTCAAGGTCACCCTTGGCCCCAAGGGTCGCAACGTCGTCCTTGAGAAGAAGTGGGGTGCACCCACGATCACCAACGACGGCGTCTCCATCGCCAAGGAGATCGAGCTCGAGGACCCGTACGAGAAGATCGGCGCCGAGCTGGTCAAGGAAGTCGCCAAGAAGACGGACGACGTCGCCGGCGACGGTACGACCACCGCCACCGTCCTCGCCCAGGCGCTCGTCCGCGAGGGTCTGCGCAACGTGGCCGCCGGCGCCAACCCGATGGCCCTCAAGCGTGGTATCGAGAAGGCCGTCGAGGCCGTCTCCGCCGCCCTGCTCGCCCAGGCCAAGGATGTCGAGACCAAGGAGCAGATCGCTTCCACGGCCTCCATCTCCGCCGCCGACA
This sequence comes from Streptomyces sp. 3211.6, assembly GCF_003634815.1. Lineage (NCBI taxonomy): Bacteria > Bacillati > Actinomycetota > Actinomycetes > Kitasatosporales > Streptomycetaceae > Streptomyces > Streptomyces sp. 3211.6. The sequence goes on from NZ_RBXC01000001.1 coordinate 4,433,629, forward strand.
CCCAGATCGGCGAGCTCATCGCCGAGGCCATGGACAAGGTCGGCAAGGAAGGCGTCATCACCGTCGAGGAGTCCCAGACCTTCGGTCTGGAGCTGGAGCTCACCGAGGGCATGCGCTTCGACAAGGGCTACATCTCGGCGTACTTCGCCACCGACATGGAGCGTATGGAGGCGTCCCTCGACGACCCGTACATCCTGATCGTCAACTCCAAGATCGGCTCGGTCAAGGACCTGCTGCCGCTCCTGGAGAAGGTCATGCAGTCCGGCAAGCCGCTGCTGATCATCGCCGAGGACGTCGAGGGCGAGGCCCTGTCGACCCTGGTCGTCAACAAGATCCGCGGCACCTTCAAGTCCGTTGCCGTCAAGGCCCCGGGCTTCGGCGACCGCCGCAAGGCCATGCTCGGCGACATCGCCATCCTCACGGGCGGCACGGTCATCTCCGAGGAGGTCGGCCTCAAGCTGGAGAACGCCGGTCTCGACCTGCTCGGCCGCGCCCGCAAGGTCGTCATCACCAAGGACGAGACCACCATCGTCGACGGTGCCGGTGACAGCGACCAGGTCCAGGGCCGCGTCAACCAGATCCGCGCCGAGATCGAGAACTCCGACTCGGACTACGACCGCGAGAAGCTCCAGGAGCGCCTCGCGAAGCTGGCCGGCGGCGTGGCCGTCATCAAGGCCGGTGCCGCGACCGAGGTCGAGCTCAAGGAGCGCAAGCACCGCATCGAGGACGCCGTGCGCAACGCGAAGGCGGCCGTCGAAGAGGGCATCGTCGCCGGCGGTGGCGTGGCCCTGCTCCAGGCCTCCTCGGTCTTCGAGAAGCTGGAGCTCACCGGTGACGAGGCGACCGGCGCCAACGCCGTGAAGCTCGCGCTGGAGGCCCCGCTGAAGCAGATCGCCGTCAACGGTGGTCTCGAGGGCGGCGTCGTCGTGGAGAAGGTGCGCAACCTGGCCGTCGGCCACGGTCTGAACGCCGCCACGGGCGAGTACGTCGACATGATCGCCGAGGGCATCATCGACCCGGCGAAGGTCACGCGCTCCGCGCTGCAGAACGCCGCGTCCATCGCCGCGCTCTTCCTGACCACCGAGGCCGTCATCGCCGACAAGCCGGAGAAGGCCGCCGCCGCTCCGGGCGGCATGCCGGGCGGTGACATGGACTTCTGATCGGCCCCCGGCTGATCGGCTGTTCTCGAACGAGGGCGGCACCCCTTCCTTGCGGAGGGGGTGCCGCCCTCGGGCGTTTCAGTGGGCGTAGTCCTTGAGCTTCTCGGTGTCCAACGTGATCCCCACGGGGGCGGGCAGCGTGACCGTCTTTCCGTGGGCATAGGACACGGACCGCCGGTACATGCCGTCCTCGGGGTCGCTGTGGACGGTGAGCATGTCCTCGTCCCGGTCGATGACCAGGCACACGGGGATGCCCACCTGGGCGTACGCGGCGCGTTTGTCGCGCCGGTCACGCCGGTCGGCGTCGGGGTGGAAGGACGTGACCTCCACGACCATCAGGGTCCCGGCGGGATCCGCCCACTCGCCGTCCTGGGCGGCGTAGTGGTCGTACTTCGAGCGTGACCGTCTCGGGTGCGCGGCGGGTCAGCGTCTCGAAGTCCTTCAGCGACATCTGGGCGTGTGCGGCGGTGCGGGGGGTCATGGCGTCGCCTCCTCGACACCATGGTGCCCGGGTTCGGCGCCGTCGGAGCGGGGGACTGGTCATCGGCGGTTCCCTTCGCGGATACGGGCCGCGTGGGCGCGGACCTCGGCCGGGGTGAGGGTCGGGGTGAAGACGGGCGGGCGGGGGCCTTGCGGGCGGCAGGCGCGGCAGCGGCCTTCGGCGAAGGCGCCGGGCGGGCCGGGCGCGCGGCATTCGGCGCACTCGGCGCGGACCGGGGGTGCGGGGGCCGCTGCCGGGGCCGGGCCGGGTGGTGCGGCGGGGAGTTTGGACTCCAGGCGCTTGCGGACCAGGGCCGCCGGGTGGTGGACCACGGGCGGCAGCCCGGCGGTGAGGGCGAGCCGGATGCGGTCGGGGGTGACGCCCCGGGCCAGCCAGGGCACGAGGAGCGGGGCGAGGGCCGTGCAGTCGGCCTTGGAGAGCGCGAGGGCGGGGGCGGTGCGGCCGAGCGAGGCGAGGATGCCGTACGCGTCTTGCCCGGCGGGGGCGAGGGCCGGTGGCGGGTCGCTCGGCGGGGTCGGGGCCGGGGCCTGGGCCTGTGGCGTCGGCCGGGGTGGGGGTACCCGTGGGGCGGGCGCCGATGGCGGTGGCGGGGCCTGTGTTGTCGGCGGGGACGGGGGCGGGGCCGGGGCCGGGGGTACCTGTGGGGGTGGTGGTGGGGCGGTGGGTGCGGGGGAATCCCTCTGGGTGAACCGGGCCCACCAGGCGCCGTCGCGGGGGGTGCGGGAGAAGAAGGTGCGGGTGACCCACCGGGTGGCCTCGCCGGGCAGCCGCTGGCGTACGCGGTGCAGGTGCCCGGCGGTGGCCAGCCGGTTGAGGGCGGTGCGCAGTGCGCACTGGCCCCACAGGGGCAGGACGGCCGCGAGGGTCTTCACGCTGATGTCGGCGCCGTCCGGCAGGCGGTCGAGGTACCCGGCGACGGCCGCCTCCCGGGCCGGGAGGTGCGCGAAGTCGCGGGCGGTACGGGGCGCTTGCTCCGGTGCGGCGATTTTGCCGTAGCCGGGCTTGGCGAGGGGGTGCGGGGCAGCACTAAGGTGGCTGTCATCCATGGGATCGACCTTTTCTCGATCTCGATGGTCAGGCCCTCGTGTGGTGTTGGCGCACCAGCGGGGGCCGTTTTCGTTTCCAGCCGCAAGGTAGGGCCTGATGGCCCTGTGTGGCAAGCCGGTCACGGATCGTCATCCGGCCTGGTATGGGAGCCGGTTGGGAGGGTGGTGGGTGGTGGTGGGCTCCGCCCACCACCCATTCCACAGACAAAGCGCTCGGACTCTCGCGGCTTGAGCCTCGGGCGTTTCGGCGACCTCAGAAACCGGTGGTGTCGAGGGAAAGGTCGAACGGTTCCGGGATGGGCAAGGCCTCGCCGAAGGCGACGGTCTTGCGGGACCGGTAGCCCTGCGGGGAGGGGTCGGAGAAGCAGGTGATCTCCGAGTCCTGCATGTCGACCACCAGGTAGACGGGGACGATCCGGCCGTACACGTCCAGCTTCTCCTTCCAGTCGGCGTCCCTGGTCGAAACTGACGTGAATTCGCCGACGAGCGAGAGGGCCCCTCCGTCCGCATGGCGGCCTTCCTCGTCGAAGGCCGACTCGTCCGTGACGAACAGGTCGGGCCCGTAGGCGCGCTTGGCCGCCGGAAACCGGAAAAGGAAGGGGGCGATGTCCGCGACGTGCCCCTCAGGGGCATGAGCCTGCAGCTGCTCGCGCAGCGCACGCATGCAACGGTAGTAGCGGAGCCGCGAAAACGGTGACACGACGATCTTCCCCCGGATGAGCTCGGCCTTGAAGCCGTCTGGCGTGTCCATCTCCGCAACGGCGCGCAGGAGCGTCTCGAACGTTGGCAGCGCCGCATGTTCTATCGGTGTGGCCCGCTCGGTCATGATCGTCACCGTCGTCCTCCGCGTGGCGTGCTGCGCACTGGCTGTGATGCTCGTTCCAGGCTAGTGGCGGGCGAGCGGTTCCGCCCGGTCCCCGAGACGGGTCACCGTCGAACGGGTGGCTTTTGGTTCACTGAAGGCATGAGCGAGCTCTTCGTGAAGATCTGCGGGCTGAAGACCCCCGAGGACGTCGACGTGGCCGTCGCCGCCGGGGCCGACGCCGTCGGGTTCGTCCTCGCGCCCGGCAGCCCCCGCACCGTCACCGCGGCGCTCGCGCGCGAGCTCGGAGCTCGGGTGCCGGACCGGGTGCTCACCGTCGGGGTGTTCCGGGGGCAGCCGCTGGAGGAGGTGCGTCGGCTCGCCGAGGAGAGCGGCGTGCGCGGGGTGCAGCTGCACGGCGACGAGCCCGCCGCGTACTACGAGGCGCTGCGCGCGCCCGGCCGGACCCTGCTGCGGGCCACCGCCGAGCACGTCGCGCGGTGCGGTGAGTACGGCGAGGACCTGCTGCTGATCGACGCCCCGGACCCCGGCTCCGGCAAGCCCTGGAACTGGGGGTCCGCGCAGTTCAAGGCCCCGGAGGGGCGCTGGCTGCTGGCCGGCGGGCTCGGCCCGGGCAACGTCCGCGAGGCGGTCCGGGCCACCGGCGCCTGGGGGGTGGACGTCTCCAGCGGGGTCGAGCGGGAGCGCGGAGTGAAGTCCCCCGAACTGATCCGGGCCTTCATCCACGCCGCCACGCAATCATACGATTACTCTGAGTGAGAACACGCGGATGCCGGGCCGTACGGCGGGCAGGACACCCGTATGGAATCGGACACCTCCGGATGGCTGCGCCGTCTGACCCGCCGCCTCGTCCCCTCGGCCGGGGGCGGGGGCCTGCCGGTGTTCACGCCTCGCGGCGCCCCCGTCCTGACCGCGGACTTCACCTCCACCGCCCAATGGGTGGCGGGCCGCTCCTGGGCCTATCCCGACGGCGGCCCGGTCAACCCGGGCGACAACAAGCTCGACCACCTCACCGCCGACCCCGCCTACAGCCGTGGCGGCACCTTCCGCGCCACCCGCCGCCCCGACGGGAACTGGGACACCGGGCTGCTCACCACCGAGGGCAGCGACGAGGGCTTCATGGTCCGCACCGGTGACGTCCTGGAGGCCCGCGTCCGGCTGCCCGCCGAGACGGGGGCCTGGCCCGCGATCTGGACCTGGCGCGACGGCGGCCAGGAGATCGACGTCTTCGAGTACCACCCCGACAACCCGGACCTGCTCGAACTCTCCAACCACGTCCGCGAGGCCCACCGCTACCACCGCGACCCGGCCGTCCGGCCCGGGGCCTGGATCGACCTCAGGGTCGAGTTCGGCAAGCGGTCCGTCGTCTGGTGGGTCAACGGCGCCCGCGTCTTCTCCGACGGGCGGGGCGTGGGCCGCGGGTGGCGCGCGTACCTCATCGTCAACCTGTCGGTCTCCGCCGGCCGGTACCACCCGGCCCCGGACCCGGAGCAGACGGAGATGTCCTACGAGGTCTCGGAGCTGCGCGTCTACCGGCCCTGAGCCCCCGCCGGCTCCCCGGGCGGCGGCCGGTCCGGCGCCCGATAATGGGTCCGTGGACTCGCCGCGGAAGCCCAGGGCGAAGACGGGCCCGGCGTTCTGGCCGTTCGGCGCACGGGCGGCCGTACTCCTGGCCCCCCTGCTGCTGGTCGTGCTGGTGGTGGTCTGGGCCGCCGCCCGCACGGTGCTGGGCCTGGCCTCCGTACCGGCCGGGTGGGTCCTGCTCGGCATCGTCGGCCTGAGCCTGCTGCCCGTCCTGCTGCTGGTCCTGAGCAGCGCCGCGGCGGGCGGCGGGACGGTCGGGCTCGGCGCCGCCAAGACGGCCCTCAGCGCGGCCGCGGCCGCGCGGCGCGGGCTCGTGGTGCCCCGGAACGTGGCCCCGCAGCCGGCCGTTTCCCCGGCCGACGCGGGCGGAGCCGGGGCCGTCGCCTCCCTGCGGAGCCTGCGCGGCGCCGAGGTGGCCGTCGTGGACCTGGAGGACGGCCACGCCTGGTGGCAGCACCGGCTGTTGCTGCTGTGCGCCGCAGCCGCCCGGCTCGGCCGCCCCCCGGTCGTCGTCTTCACCGCCCAGCGCCAGGGCAGGCCGGGCCAGTTCATCGGCTGGGCCCGCCCGTCCGACCTCCTCGAACGCCTCCAGGAGGCCGACCCGGCCCTGCGCAAGGCGTACCTGGAGGCCTCCGGCCAGGCCGCCGGGGTCCGCCTCGCCGAAGCGTCGGGGCCGGCACCGTCGGCGCGGCTGATGAAGGAGCTCGGCCTGGAGGGCATGCGCGGCCTGACCCACCCGCCGCCGCGCGACGCCCTCAACCCCTTCCTGGAGGAACAGCTACTGGCCCGTGCGGTGAGCGGGTTCGACGCCCTGCCCCACGAGCTCGACGTCCCCCAGCTGGAGCAGCTGTTCACCCCGGTCCTGCACACGACGGCCCTGGAGCACAGCGCCGACGACGCGGCCTGGCTGCGGGCGGCCCTGCGCGACGAGGGCGAGTACATCGCCTTCACGGACTCGGGCCGCTACACGGGGATCGTGCCGGGCGCCGCCGTGCCCCGTGCGGCGCTGCTGGCCCTGCTCCCGCCGGACGCGGGGGCGTAGCCGGTCCGTTTGCCGCGGGTCAGAGCGTGGCGAGGAAGGCGGCCCAGGCCGGCGCGCGGAACACCACGTGCGGGCCGTCCGGGACCTTGGAGTCCCGGACGGGGACGACGTCGGTGTGCGCGTCACAGACCTCGACGCAGTCGCCGCCCGTGCCGTCGCTGTGGGTGGACTTCCGCCAGGTGGCCATCTCCAGGCAGTTGCCGCCGTCACCAGCGCTGTAGCTGGACTTGTGCCAGGTGGCCATCTCCAGGCAGTCGCCGCCGTCGCCACCGCTGTAGCTGGACTTGTGCCAGGTCGCCGCTGACAGGTCGTACTCAGGAATGTTGGGCATGTGCGTATTCCTCCGCCGCGGACTCGATCAGGGCCAGTGAGTCGGTTGGTGACAGCGCACTGGCCGTGAGCAGATCGTAGGTCAGAGCATGACGGGCGACTGTGGCCGGATCATCCAACAGCAGCCCTGTTCCGTTGCCTTGAAGGTAGGCGAGAGGTGGAGCGCTCTCAAAGGCCATCAGCTTGACCGGCCCCATGAGGGCGGCGTGGGCGCCCGCGCTGAACGGGATTACCTGGACGATGATCCTCCGCGCCCGAATCAGCGCCGCGATGTGGTGCAGGGCGTCGGCCATCACCTCAGGACCGCCCACGACCCGTCGGAGTACCGCCTCGTCGAGTACGCACCACAACAGGGGCGTTGCTGGGTCGGCGAGGAGCTTGGCGCGCTCCAGTCGGGCCTCGGTCAGCTCGTCGATGACGTGTTCCGGCGCGGTCGGCTGGTAGGCGCGGAAGATCTCCCGTGCGTACGCCTCCCGCTGGAGCAGGCCCGGGATGACCAGGGGCGCGTACTCCCGGATGGCCAGGGCCTCAGCCTCGGCCTCTGCGGCCGCCACGAAGTGGTCGGGGTACTTGGACTTGCCCTGCTTCGCGCAGTTGCGGACGAAGAATCCGCCGGTCCTCAGGATCTCGTCTATCGCGTTGGCGAGTTCGAGCGTGATGCGGCGCGTGCCCGCTTCCATCTGGCCCACGTACGACCCGCTCACGAACAGCTTCTCGCCCAGTCCGGCCTGGCTCATGGCGGCGCGCTCGCGGGCTACGCGGAGTTCGGCGCCGAGGAGGGCGCGGGGTGAGGAGGGGTCGAGGTTCTTTCCTGGCATGACAACTCCCGGTCCAACAGGTGCGGTTGCTGCGGTGGCCCACTTGAAGGCTAGCCGGGGTGCGACCACTCTGTGTAGGGGAGTTGAATACTCAGAGTAGAAAGGTGACATGTCATGGTGCTCACGCCCCAGGAGCGGATGCAGGCGGCCGAAGAGGCTGTGCGGCAGCTGAGGGAGTCCCTGGCGGGGGTCGGGGTCACGTTCCCCTCGCTGGACGTGGACGGGATCTCGGCGGCGGGGACGTACGGGCTGCCCCTCGTGGACCTCGGCCGCTGCAACCTGGACACCGCCCTCCGGCTGGCCGCCGTCCTGCACGGGCGGGCCGGCGCGTGAGCGATCCGGTGGACGCGGCTCAGTTCGCCTTCGAGCTCGGATGGAAGCTGCGCGGCCTGGAGGCGGCCCTCGGCGAGGGCGGCGGCGCGTGGCGGCGCAAGGGGGCGGGGCTTGCCGTGCGGGCGTGGCGTGACGCGGACGCCGGGCTGTGGACGGCCGTCGGGGACGACGGGGAGCGGCGCGAGGCGCGGACCGCCGGGACGGCGGACGAGGCGACCGCCCTCGTGCACGAGGCCTTCGGGCTCACCGCCTGGCGGCCGCAGCCGCCTCCGCCGCCGGGGTGGCACCGGTTCACACTGGTCCACAGGCCTGTGGACGACTGCCCGGCGCCCGACGACCCGCGCTACGCCCGACTGCGGGCGCGGCCCCCCGAGGGGTGCGTGGCCGAGGAGGCCGACGGGTGCTTCGCGCTGCGCTGCGAGCGGCCGGGGGCGCGGCTGCTGGACGCGGTGGCCGCGACCTGCGCGGAGGTGCGGGACGGGTACGGGCTGCTGCTGGCGGACCTCGGCGTGGCGCGGCCGCAGGAGTGGGCGGCGGACGGCACCGACGGCTGGGGCGCGGAGGCCGTGGGACAGCTGCTGCTGATGGCGGCCGAGCGGGGGCCGAAGCTGGGGTACTCGGTGGAGGACCTGGCCGGGTTCCTGCGGGCCGCGGCCGGGGCCGGGGCGGTGAGGGGGCAGGGCTGACGGAGCGGCCGGTGACCGTCCCCGCTCCTAGGGCGGCCGCACGCCGATCGCACGCACCGAACGACCCGGCCTGATCCGGCGCGAATTGTCAGACAGGCCCCTAGCGGACGAAGTCCTTCAGGGACTCGGTGTTGAGGGTGATGCCGACCGGGGCCGGGATCTTGACGGTGGTCCCGTACGGGAAGGAGGCGCTCCGGTGGTACGCGCCGGTGCCGGGATCGCTGTGGACGGTCACCGCGCAGGTGTCGCGGTCGATGAGGAGGTAGACGGGGATGCCGGCGGCCGCGTACCCGTCCCGCTTCTCGTTGCGGTCTCGCCGGTCGGTGTCACCGTCGTGGGAGGTCACCTCCAGCACCATCAGCACGCCGGTCGGATCGGCCCACTCGCCCGTACCGGCGAACGTGCCGACCGGCGCCAGTACGCCGTCGGGCCGGGCCCGGCCCGAGCGGTACTTCTCGACGGCCAGCCCCCGTTCCGGGTACAGGGCCAGTTCCGGGCGCTGCTGCATGCAGTGCCGCAGTACCCACATGACGATCTCGTCGTGGTCGCCGTCAGGCACGGGCTTGACCTCAAGCTTTCCCTGGATGAACTCAAGGGTTACCGTCTCGGGCGCCGTGCGGGCGATCTGTTCGAACTCCTCGACCGTCATCTGCGGGTGCTCGGCGAAGCTGGGGGTCATGGTGTCGCCTCCTCGACACCATGCTGCCCCGTGGGCCCACTTCCGGATCGACTGAATCGTCATACGCGGCTCCGTTCGGGTGCGGATGCCGCACAGGCTAGGGGCATATGCCAGAGCGCAATGGCCCGAAGACGTTCGGTTAGCCCGATGGTGTGAGTGTGCGTGCCCTCCCCGCGACGCACGCCGTCAGCCTCAGAACGTTCCCCCCGCCGAGGCCGTGCCGTCCGCGGCGACGGACCCGGTCCGGGGTGACGCCGGCCCGGGCGGCGACGACGGCCAGGGCGGCGGCGGCCACGGGCAGGGCCCGGGCGGGACGGTTGCGCATGGCCCGAGGCCACCACGCGCGGCCGGGCCGGTGAACGAGGTCCGGGGTGTGGCGGGGGCACGGGGAACGCACCGGCCGTGCGCCCCCGGTGTGGTGGCGGGCCGTACGGGTTGATCATGCCCGGGCCACCGCGTCCGCGCGGCCGGCCCCGCCCGCCGTCGGTGCACGGGAGGCGGGGTCAGGCCAGCGCCGGTTCCTTCGCCTGGGCGGTGGGGGGTGCCTGCGGGCCGGGGTCGGTGTTGAGCTCGTCGAGCATCCGGCGGGTGAAGCCGAAGAAGTACGTCGCCGCGAAGCCGGCCAGGTAGCCGACCACCAGACCGCCCGCGTAGACGGCGAGGGTCGCGCCCGTGCCGGACGTGCCCTTCAGCAGCGGGAACAGGGCCCAGCCCGAGGGGCCGATGGCCGTCGAACCGAAGGCGACGCCCAGCTGGTTGAACAGGCCGATGAACGCCCCGCCGGCCGCGCCGCCGGCGCAGGCCGTGACGAACGGGCGGCCCAGCGGCAGGGAGACCCCGTAGATCAGCGGCTCCCCGACGCCCAGCAGACCGGCCGGGAGCGCGGAGCGGATCGTGGCGCGCAGCGAGGCGTTGCGCGGCAGGCGGGCGTAGACGGCCAGGGCCGCGCCGACCTGCCCGGCGCCCGCCATCGCGAGGATCGGCAGCAGGACGGTGTAGCCGGACTGTTCGATGAGGGTGGTGTGGATGGGGATCAGGGCCTGGTGCAGGCCGAGCATCACCAGGGGCAGGAAGAGGCCGCCCAGCACCAGCCCGGCGAAGGCGCCGCCGGTGGCGAGGAGGCGGTCGGCGAAGGTGCCGATGCCGGCGGAGACCGCGCCCGCGACGAACATCAGGCCGTAGAGGGTGACCAGGCCGGGGACGAGCACCGTGAGGGTGGGGGTGACCAGCACGTCCAGGGCCTGGGGGACCCGGCGGCGGCACCACCGCTCCACGCGGACCGCTAGGAGGGCGGCGGCGAGGGCGCCCAGGACCCCGCCCTGGCCGGGGGAGAGGTGCTGCCCGAAGGCGTCGGTCTTCGCGACGCCGGGGAAGACGATCACCGCCGCGACGGCCCCGCCGAGTACGGGCGTACCGCCGAACTCCTTGGCGGTGTTGTGGCCGACGAACACGGCGATCAGGGCCATGAACCCCGAGCCGATCGCCGCCAGGGCCGGGACCAGGGCCGAGGCCCAGCCGAGGTTGGCGAGGAGCCCGCCGAGGCCCGCGATGATCCCGCAGCCGATGAGGGCGGGGATCAGCGGGACGAAGACGTTCGCGACGCGCCGCAGGAACTGCTTGAAGGGGGTGGCGTTGCGCGCCGTGCGGGCCTCCTTCAGGGCCGCGCCCCGGGCGGCCAGCGCGTCGGCGGTGACCGGCGCCGGCGGTGTGCGCCCTTCGGCGACCAGGGCCTCGAACTCCGAGGTGACCCGGGCGACCGCGCCCGGGCCGAGCACGATCTGGTACGTCTCGTCGTCCTCGACCACGCCCAGCACCCCGGGTACGGCCCTGAGCCCCGGGCCGTCGACGAGGGAGCGGTCGTGCAGGCCGATCCGCAGGCGGGTCATGCAGTGCGCGACGGAGCCGATGTTGTCCGGGCCGCCGACCAGGGGCAGGATCGCGGCGGCGGTGGCGCGGTTCTTGTCAGTGGTCATGGGTGCGTCGCCTTGCTGTGGGGGAGCCGGAGGGTCAGCGGACGGCGGCGAGTGCCTCGCGGAGGTGGCCGTGCGCGGCGGTGAGCAGGCCGGCGGCGGTGGGGGCGTCCACCCCGCCGAGGAGGACGAGGATCGCGTTCTTGACCTCGCCGCCGGTGGCGGTCAGCGCGGCCTCGATCTCCGCGTCGGGTGCGCCGGTGGCCAGGGCGACGATGCGGCGCGAGCGGGCGCGCAGCTTCTCGTTGGTGGCGCGGACGTCGACCATCAGGTTCCCGTACGTCTTGCCGAGGCGGATCATCGTCACCGTCGAGAGCAGGTTCAGGACGAGTTTCTGTGCCGTGCCCGCCTTCAGCCGGGTGGAGCCGGTGAGCAGCTCGGGGCCCACGACGACCTCGATGCCGTGGTCGGCGGCCGCGGCGAGGGCGGAGCCGGCGTTGCAGGACAGCCCGACGGTGAGCGCGCCGCGCGTGCGGGCGAACTCGACGGCGCCGATCGCGTAGGGGGTGCGGCCAGAGGCGGAGACGCCGACGACGGTGTCGTCGGCGGTCAGGGCGAGGGCGGTGAGGTCGTCGGCGGCCAGTTCCCGGGAGTCCTCGGCGCCCTCGACGGCCTTGGTCATGGCGCCGGGGCCGCCCGCGATCAGGCCGACGACCTGCGCCGGGTCGGTGTTGAAGGTGGGCGGGCACTCGCTGGCGTCCAGGACGCCGAGCCGGCCGGCGGTCCCCGCGCCCGCGTAGACGAGCCGGCCGCCGCGGGCCATCCGCTCGGCGATCGCGTCGACGGCGGCGGCGATCGGCTCCAGCTGCGCGGCGACGGCGGCCGGGACGGTGGCGTCCTCGGCGTTCATCAGCCGGGCGATCTCCAGGGTCGGCAGCCGGTCGATCTCGGCCAGCTCGGGGCGGAAGGCCTCGGTGGTGAGGGTGTCGAGCTGGGCACGGAGGTCGGCGTGGGCGGTCTCGGCGTGGGCGGTCATGGGCGGGGCTCCTGCGGGCGGGGCGCGGCGGCCAGGGCGGTCCGGTGGGAGCCATGGTGCACCGGCGGGGACCGGTCGGCGGGGCGCCGGGCCGGGTGCGGGAGGGATCCCCTCCCCTTTTGGGGCGGTGAGGGGTCAAAATGAGCCCATGGACCACGCGACCCCCCTGGAACAGGCGCTGCATGTCGCCCGCGCACTGGTTCTCGCCGACCTCGCCGCCGGTGAGGTCGCCGATGCCGACGTCGTCTCCCTCGTCGAGGACTCGGTCACGCACCGCCGCTGGTGGGTGGAGCAGTGGCCGGAGGGGGTCGCCTACCTTGCCGGACTCGTCGCGCAGGACGTGAAGGACGCCCTGCTGGAGAAGTACGGGCGCTGGCCGCTGTGCCCGGTGTGCGAGCACGGGGAGCCGCACGCGCTGGACGTGGAGCCGGAGCTTGGGCCCGATCCGCACTGGGTGTGCTCGGAGGCCGGTGTGAAGGTGGCGGCGGTGGGCGGTCTCGGCCCCGTCTTCCACCCGGGCCGGTGAGCCGCCGGTGACGGTGTACATCGACCCGCCGGTGTGGCCGGGGCACGGCCGCCTGTGGTCGCACATGGTCAGCGACGTCTCGTTCGAGGAGCTGCACGCCTTCGCGGCGTCGATCGGCTGCCCGCCGCGCGCCTTCGAACGGGACCACTACGACGTGCCGTCGCACCGGTACGCGGACGCGGTGGCGGCGGGGGCGTTGGAGATAGGCAGCAAGGAACTCGTCCGCCGCCTGACGGAGGCGGGCCTGCGGAGGCCCAAGGGGCGGCCGGTGGCGTAGGCGGCCCCCGCTACCGGCCGGCCGGTTCCGTTTCGGCCGGGGCCGGGGCGGCGCCCGAACCGTTGACCACCCGGGTCGCACCGACCCCCGTACGGCGGTCCACGCGCAGGGCCACGAGGGTCAGGGCGATCGCCGTGACCGTCATCGCCGCGCCCGCCCAGGCGGTGGCGGGGTAGCCGTAGCCCGCGTCGATGACCGTGCCGCCGAGCCAGGGGCCGCCGGTGTTGCCGAGGTTGAACGCGGCGGTGGTGGTCGCGCCGGCCAGGGTGGGGGCGGCGCCGGCGACGTTGAACATGCGGGCGTTGAGGGCGGGGGCGGTGAAGAACGCCGAGACGCCGAGGAGGAAGGACAGCGCGACGGCCGCTACCTGGACCGAGGCCAGCAGGGCGAGGGCCGCGAGGAAGGCGGTGGAGGCGGTGATGCCCCAGAGCATCACCGCGAAGAGGCGGCCGTCCGCGATGCGTCCGCCGACGGTGGTGCCGGCCAGCGCGCCGACGCCGAAGAGGGCCAGGACCCACGGCACCCATGCCGAGTCCAGTCCGGCCACCTCCGTGAGCACCGGTGACAGGTAGCTGAAGGCGCAGAACACGCCGCCGGCGGCGAGGGCGGTGACGGCGACGGCGAGCCAGACCTGGCGGTCGGCGTAGATGCTCAGCTCGCGGCGCAGGCGGGGCCTCTCGGCGGGCAGCGGGATCTTCGGGATGAGCGCCAGGATGCCGGCGAGGGCGATGGCGGAGGCGGCGCCGACGGACCAGAACGCGGAACGCCAGCCGAGCTGCTCGCCGAGGAAGGCGCCGGCGGGGACGCCGAGGACGTTGGCGATGGAGAGGCCGCCGATCATGACGGACATGGCGCGGGCGCGCTGGTCCTTGCCGACCATGGCGATGGCGACGGCCGCGCCGACGGCCCAGAACCCGGCGCAGGCGAAGGCCGAGACGATGCGGGAGGCGAAGAGGAACCCGTAGGAGGGGGCCAGTGCGCCCGCGACCTGGCCGAGGCCGAAGAGGCTGATGAGCGTGATGAGGGTGGTGCGGCGCGGGAGGCGAAGGGTGGCGACGGCCAGCAGCGGCGCCCCGACGACCATGCCGATCGCGAAGGCGGATATGAGCAGGCCCGCCTGCGGGATGGAGACGCCCATGTCCTCGGCGATGGGCGGCAGGAGCCCGGACAGCATGAACTCGCTGGTGCCGAGGGCGAAGACGGACAGGCCGAGGACGTATACGGCGACGGGCATGCGGGACGGGGCGTTCGTTGAGGCTGCGGGCATGCTTCTCACGAACCGGAAGGAAGCGGGGCGCATTCCCGGCGGGGTGTGGGGTGTGTCAGGTCACGGGGTCAGGGTGGCGAGTTCGGCGGCGAGGTTGCGGCGGGCGGGGGCCTCCCAGTGGGCGGCGCCGTGCGGGGTGCGGTAGAGGCGGGGCAGGCCGAGGAGCTGGCGCAGGACGGCGGCGCGGCCGGTGCGGAAGGCCTCGTCCGGGACGAAGGCGTACTCGGCGCGGACGGCGGTGGCGTAGGCGGCGTACGCGTCGGGGTCGCCGGCGAGGACGGCGAGGTCGGCGTCGCAGAGGGCCTCGCCGTTGGTGTCGCCGGGGGCCGGGTCGTGGGTGACGGTGAGCCGGACCAGGCGGGCCACTTCGGCGGTGCGGGCGGAGTCGACGCCGAGCTCGGGGAGGGCGCGCTCGGCGAGGGCGGCGCTGCGCTCCTCGTTCTCGGAGCGGTCGGGGCGGTAGACGGCGTCGTGGAACCAGGCGGCGAGCTCGACGGCGGTGGGGTCGGCGGCGTGCCCGGCGAGCACGTCGACGCGCGCGAGGACGTCGGCCAGGTGGGTGGTGGTGTGGTAGCGGCGCTGCGGCTCCGCCCAGGCGGCGAGGAGGCGGTCCGCGTAGGGGGCGGGGTCCTGGTCGGCGCCCGCCGCGGCGGCGGTGGCGGCCCAGCGGCGGCGGAGTGCGTCCGTGTGGGTGTCCGTGTCGGCGCCCGTGTGGGTGTCCATGCGGACATTGTGCGGGTGGCGCGATCGTGCTGGTGGTGGGTGGGCCGGGGACCGTACCCTTGATATTGGACTAGACCTATTTTCCCTATGTTCCGAAGGATGGGATCACATGAGCAACCGTGCGCTCCTGGAGGTGATCGCCCTCGACGCGGAGGACGCGGTCGCCGCCCAGGCGGGTGGGGCGGACCGACTCGAACTGGTCACCGACATGGCCGCCGACGGGCTCACCCCGTCGCGCGAGACCTTCGCGGCGATCCGCTCCTCGGTCGACATCCCGCTGCGCGTGATGCTCCGTCTGACGGACGGGTTCGCGGCGGGTGACGTCGCCGGGCTGGCCAGGGCGGCGCGGGAGTTGCGGGCGGAGGGGGCGGAGGAGTTCGTCCTCGGGTTCCTGCACCCGGACGGCAGCCCCGACCTGGCGGCCGTCGAGGCGGTCCTGGCGGAGATCGACGGCTGCCGCTGGACCTTCCACCGCGCGATCGACCGCGCGGCGGACCGGGACGGGCTGCGCAAGGCGCTGGCCGACCTGCCGGGGCTGGACACGTACCTGACGGCCGGCTCGGCGGCCGGGGTCCCCGAGGGGCTGCCGGTCCTCCTGGCGGAGGCCGCGCGGCGGGGCGAGCCGGGGTACGGGGCGCGGCTGCTGGTGGGCGGCGGGCTGACGCTGGAGCACGTGCCGGTGCTGAGGGAGGCGGGCATCGACGGCTTCCACATCGGCGGCGCGGCCCGTCCCTCCGGGTGGGACCGGCCGGTCTCCGCGGCGGCCGTCGCGCAGTGGCGGGCCGCCCTGGGGTAGCGGCTGCGGGGGGCCCGCTGCGCGGTGCCGCTCCCCGCCCCGCCCTTCCCCGTTCCCCGGACTCCGCCCGGACCCCCCGGTGCGCTGCGCGCCCGCTCCAGCGGCATTGCGCGGCCCCGCCCGGGACAGCGGCATTGCGCGTCCCCGCCCGGGGCCCTTCCCGGCGGTGGCCGGAGGAGTCGAGGCGCGGGGTGAGGGGGCCGGCCCCGGCCCGGCTACGCCAGGGCCGCCGGCAGGGGGGCCGTGTGGAGGGTTGTGAGGGCTGAGACGGCTCGGGTGAGGCAGACGTACAGGCGGCGCAGGCCCGTTCGTTCGTCCGGTTCGCCGTCCACGATTGCCGCCGGCTCGTCCAGGACGACGTAGTCGTACTCCAGGCCCTTCGCGAGCGACGCCGGGACGAGCGTCAGGCGCGACTGGGCCGTCGTCTCCTCGCCCGGCGCCAGGTACGGCATCCCCGCCGCCAGCAGCGCCTCCCCCAGCAGCGGGATCCGTGCGTCGGCCGCGATCAGCCCGACCGACCCCTCGTGGGCGAGGAAGGCGCGGCACGCGGCGATCACGTCACCCGTCAGGTCCTCCGAGGCGGACACCGTCAGCGACCCCGGGGTCTCGCGCACCGACGAGACCTCAGCCAGCCCCGGCGCGATCGACGGCAGCAGCCGCGACGCGTACGCGATCACCTCGCGCGGCACGCGGAAGCCCGCCGTCAGCTCCTCCAGCACCGCCCCCGGCTTCCCCAGGTGCGCCAGCGCCTCGGTCCAACTGCGCGTGGCCCACGGGGTCGTGCCCTGCGCGAGGTCGCCCAGTACCGTCGCCGAGCCCGTCGTGCAGCGCCGCCCCACCGCCCGGTACTGCATCGGGGACAGGTCCTGCGCCTCGTCGAGGACGACGTGCCCGAGCGAGTGCGTCCGCTCCACCAGGTCGGCGGCCTCGTCGACGAGGACCAGGTCGGCCGCCGACCACTTCGCCGACTTCACGCTCCGGAACGGCTTCGGCCACAGCAGCAGTTTCTGCTCCTCGTCCGTGAGGACGCCCTCGGCGTGCTCCGCCAGGAACTCCGGGTCGGACAGGAGGCGCAGGACCAGCTTCGCCGGTTCGACGGCCGGCCAGATCGCCTTGACCGCCGCCTTCACCGCCGCGTTGCGGGCCACCGCGTCCTGCACCCGGTCGTCCGGGGCCTCGCCCGCCTGCTCCATGCGGACGAGGACGGCGTGCGCGATCCGCTGCGGCAGCGCGTCGCGGGCCGCGCCGTAGCGGATGTCACGGTTCTGGAGCTCGGTGACGATCTCCTCCAGCTCGTACGCCGGCACCCGCCAGCGGCGCGAACCGCGGACCACCATCAGCGGTTCGGCGGGCATGGTGA
Source organism: Streptomyces sp. 3211.6 (assembly GCF_003634815.1). Classification (NCBI taxonomy): domain Bacteria; kingdom Bacillati; phylum Actinomycetota; class Actinomycetes; order Kitasatosporales; family Streptomycetaceae; genus Streptomyces; species Streptomyces sp. 3211.6. Next base: position 4,450,527 of record NZ_RBXC01000001.1, read on the forward strand.
CGTGCGCGCGGACCGCGCGGCGCAGTACCTCCGCCATCCGGGCGTCGCCCTTGACCACGGCGGTCTCGGCGGCGTCCGTGCCGCGCACCTCCAGGCCGGGGCGGGCGACGAGGTCGTCCACCGTGGCCTGCTGGACCTCCAGCTCGCCCAGGGCCGGCAGGACCTGCTCGATGTAGTGCAGGAAGGAACGGTTCGGCCCGATGACGAGCGTGCCGGTGCGGGCCAGCCGCTCGCGGTGCGCGTACAGCAGGTACGCGACACGGTGCAGGCCGACGGCCGTCTTCCCGGTGCCGGGGCCGCCCTGGACGCAGACCGAGCCGGACAGGCCGGAGCGGACGATCTCGTCCTGCTCGGGCTGGATCGTCGCGACGATGTCGCGCATCGGGCCGACGCGGGGGCGCTCGATCTCCTGCTGGAGCAGCCTGCTGGTGGTGGCGGCCTCGGCCGGGTCGGAGAGGTGTTCGTCCTCGTAGGCGGTGAGGTCGCCGGCGGTGTAACCGAAGCGGCGGCGCAGGGCGATGTCCTGCGGGTCGGCCTTGGAGGCGCGGTAGAAGGGCTGGGAGACGGGCGCGCGCCAGTCGATGACCATGGGGTCGCCGTCGGCGTCGTGGACGTGGCGGCGGCCGATGTAGAACTGCTCGCCCGCCGCGCCCTCGGCGAGGTCGGCGCCCGGGGCGTGGAGGTAGTCGAGGCGGCCGAAGAACAGCGGGGTGTGCGCGAGGTCGGCGAGGGCCTTGATGCGCTCGTCGATCTGGGCCTGGAGGACGACGGCGTTGACCCAGTTCGCGGTGACGTCGCGGATGTCGAGGGCCTCGACGTCCTCGCGCATCGCGCGCAGGGCGGCCCGGGAGGCGGCCAGGTGGGCCCGCTCGCGGCCGAGGAGGGCGGCGGTGTCGGCGCCGCCGACGGCTTCGGCGGGGGCGGGCGCTGCGGCGTCGGGCGTGGTGTCGGGGGCGTGCGCGGGCACGGAACTGCCTCCAGCGGGACGGGTGCGGAACAGAAACCCACCGGTTTCCGGCCGGTGGGCGGCTCTCCCCGGTACGGCGGCGGGAGGCGGCAAGAGCGGAGATTCTAGTCAGCGGGCGCGGGCGGGAGCGAATGGATTTCGCGAACGGATTTCGTGAATGGATTTACGGCACGGAGGTCCCGCGGTGTCCCGCACCCCCACCCGCCACGTGGTCCTCTTCGCACGCCGCTCCGCCGCCGCGTCCGGGGGCTGAACGCGGGACCCGGGCCGAGGTCACAGCAACCGGTCGACCAGCCCGTCGATGTAGTCGGGGGTGAGCGGCACCATGCCGAACAGGACGCGGATGTACATCGGGGCCAGGATGTGGTCCAGGACGTCGAGCGCGTCGGGTGCGTCCTCGCCGCGGTCGCGGGCGCGATCGAGCATGGCCTGCAGCTGGCGGGTGCGTTCGGCGCGGAGTTCGGCGCCGGCCTGCAGGCCCTGTTGACCGCTGCTCGACAGGGCGACGGCCAGGTGCAGCACCGCCGGACCGTCGGATCCGGTGATCTCGCGCGCCACTTGGGCCGCGTAAGTGCGCAGGTCGCCGGCGAGGCTCCCGGTGTCGGGCATCGGCGACTGCGCGTTGAGGCGGGTGAGCGCCACGTCGGTGAGCAGGGTCTCCAGGTTGCCCCACCGGCGGTAGATGCTGCTGTCGGCCACGCCTGCGCGGGCCGCGACCTCGCCGACGGTGAAGTTGCCGTAGCCGCGCGCGCTGATCAGTTCGGTGACGGCCTGGTGTACCTGCGCTCCGACGCGGGCGCTGCGCCCGCCGGGCCGCCGGGCTCGCTGTTGATCGTCCATGCTCTCACCTTAACGCAGTTACCACTTGCGTTTGTGTGGCGATCTCTCCTACAGTCACCTAACGCAGTCAGGGGCTGCGTTAGAGCGCAATCGACGATCGAGGGGGATCCCATGGCGGCACCGCATGTGACCGTAGGCAGTCGATCGAACCGGGCCGTGCTGCTCACGGTGACCTGCCTGGGCCAGTTCATGGTCCTGCTCGACAACACGATCGTCGGGGCGGCACTGCCCGATATGCAGCACCGGCTGCACACTCAGCTGACCGGACTGCAATGGATCGTCGACGCGTACGTACTGCTGGTCGCCATGCTGCTGCTGTCCGGCGGTGTCTTCGCCGACCGGTTCGGCCGCAAGCGGGTGTACCTGAGCGGCGTGGCGGTGTTCACCGCCGCGTCGCTGGTGTGCAGCCTCGCGCCCTCGCTCGGCTGGCTGGTCGCCGGCCGGGTGCTGCAGGGCATCGGGGCCGCGGCGCTGAGCCCCGCCTCGCTCGCCCTGCTCGCCGCCGCGCATCCCGTGCCGCAGGAACGCGTGAAGGCGATCGGGCTGTGGGCCGGATTCAGCGGAATCGGCCTGGCCGCAGGCCCCGTGGCCGGCGGCGTGCTGACGGACGCCTTCGGCTGGCCCGCCATCTTCCTGGTGAACCTGCCGATCGGCGTGGTCCTTCTGCTGGTCGGTCTGCGCACCCTTGAAGAGGCCCGCAATCCGGGCGCCCCCGCGATCGACGTCCCGGGGACGGTGCTGTCCGTTCTGGGGGTGGGGGTGCTGACCTACGCACTGATCGAGGGTGGTGCCCGCGGCTGGACGTCGCCGGTGATCCTGGGCGGCTTCGCCGCCGCGGTGGTCCTGCTCGCCGCCTTCGTCGCCGTCGAAGCGCGTCGCTCCGCCCCGATGCTGCCGCTGCGGCTGTTCCGGCAGCGCCTGTTCACCGTGTCCAACACCGCCATGGTCGTGGTGGGGTTCGCGCTCATGGGTTCGTCGTTCTTCTTCTCCCAGTTCTTCGTGTACGTCCAGGGCAGCTCGATCCTGCGCGCCGGCCTGCAGACCCTGCCGGTATCCCTCGCCATGGTGATCGTCAGCCCGTACGCGGGCCGGCTCGCCGCCCGGTACGGCTTCCGCATCGTGGTCACCGGCGGCCTGGTCCTGGCCGGCCTGGGACTGCTGGCGCTCGGTACGGTGCACGCCGACACCGGCTACGGGAACGTGTGGTGGCGGCTGGGAGCCGTCGGCGCCGGCTTCGCCCTGACCATGTCCCCACTGACGGGAGCGGCCATCCAAGCGGTCAGCCCGCAGGAGGGCGGCCTCGCCTCAGGCATCAGCAGCACCACCCGGCAGATCGGCGCGGTGCTCGGCGTGGCGGTACTCGGAGCCGTCGTCCGCACCCGGCAGTCCGGCGGCGCCTCCTTCGAGACCGGCCTCAACAGCGCCTTCGTCGCGGCCGGCGCCGTCACACTGGCCACCGCCGTGTTCACCGGGCTGTGGTCGGCGAGGTCCAGGGCCGCGGAAGGCTCCGTGGCGACGGGGCGTTCCACCGAGCCAGAAGCGGTCAGCCCCTCGAACGTGGGATCCGCGCACAGCAGTTGACGACAACAAACGCCGGCACCCCCCAGGGTGACGCCCCAGGTCCACCAGAGAGGAACCGCCTCCACCATGCCGCCCGTTCCCGCCGACCCCACCGTGCTCCACCCGATGCCCGGGCATCCGCGCGTGGTTCTGCTCAAGCCCCTGGTGAAGTCCCCGCTGATCGAGGTCGGTGACTTCTCCTACTACGACGATCCGGACGACCCGACCGCGTTCGAGACGCGCAACGTCCTCTACCACTACGGTCCCGAGCGGCTCGTCATCGGCAAGTACTGCGCGCTGGGCACGGGCACCCGGTTCATCATGAACGGCGCCAACCACCGCATGGACGGCCCCTCCACCTTTCCGTTCCCCACCATGGGGGGCTCCTGGGCGGAGCACTTCGACCTCATCACCGGCCTGCCCGGCCGGGGCGACACGGTCGTCGGCAACGACGTCTGGTTCGGCCACGGCGCCACGGTCATGCCCGGTGTCCGCATCGGCCACGGCGCGATCATCGCCGCCGGAGCCGTGGTCACCGGCGACGTCCCCGACTACGGCATCGTCGGCGGCAACCCGGCCCGGCTCATCCGCACCCGCTACGACGCCGCGGACGTCGTCCGGCTCCTCGCCGTGGCCTGGTGGGACTGGCCCCTGTCGCACATCACCCGGCACGTGCGGACGATCATGTCGGGGACCGTCGCCGACCTGGAGGAGGCCGCCGCGCAGACCGGCCGTCCCTGACGCCGCGCCCCCGTCGACCTGCTCGTGGAACGGGCGTCAGACCTTCGGCAGAGCCACTAGGGGAAGCCATGGGACGTGAGGAGGAGGCCGGGGCCGGTGAGGTTGGCTCTCCAGACCGATGTGCGGGACCGGCGGAAAACGCACCATGGATCCATGAGCACCGCAACCTTCACCCCGATCCAGGGCGGCCGCCCTAGCGGCGCCACCGCCACCGCCTCCCAGCACTCCCCCCACCGCGTCGGCGGCGTCCTGCGCGCCGTGAAGGTCTTCGCGGCGGCCGCCATGAGCGTCGCCGTCCTCGGCGAGTACTCCGAGGACGCGGGCGTCGTACGCCGCTGAGCAGACTGCCGGCCACGCCGACGGCCACCCCGCTGACCTGCGGCCCCGGCGCGTGGCCTGATCCCGGCGGGGGGTCCGCGCTGATCCACTAGGGTCTCGCGCGTGACCCGCAGCCCCGATCCCGACCGCTCGCCGTCGCCCCTCGCCGGCGTGCTGGTCACCGGGGCGCTGCTCGCCCTCGGCGTCCTGGGCGTCGCCCTGCGCGTCCCGGCCGCCGACGCCCTCCTCAGCGGGTTCTCCGCCGCCGACTGGCATCCGCCCGCCGGCTATCCGCCTTTCGCCGCGATCCTGTTCACGCCCGCCGCCTGGCTGCCGGCCGGCGTGCTGAAGGCCGTCCTCGTCCTCGGCAACGGCGGCCTGCTCGCCCTGCTGGTCCTGCTCTCCTGCCGGCTCGCGGGAGCACGGGCCCGGCCGGGCCCCGTCCTGGCCGCCACCATCGCCGGGCTGTGGCTGGAGCCGCTGTTCCAGAGCCCGCTGCCCGGACAGATCAACCTGGCCCTGGCCTGCCTGGCCCTGTGGGACCTGGGTCGGCCGCGCGCCGCCCTCGGCAAGGGCTTCGCGCTGGGCACCGCCGCCGGGATCACCCTGACCCCGGCGGTGTTCGTCCCGTACCTGCTGCTCACCGGGCGGGCCCGGGCCGGCCTGACCGCCCTGGCCGGCCTCGCCGGCACCGCCCTGCTCGGCGCGCTGGTCCTCCCGGAGGCTTCCGCCGACTTCTGGGCCCACCACCCGCCGACGGCCGACGGGGCCCCGCTGCTGCACTGGCGGCACCTGTGGGTGTGGGCCGTTCCGCCGCTCACCGCCCTCGCGGCCGGGACGGCGACCGCCCTGCGGCGCCACCGCCACCGCGCGGCGGCGGCCCGGATCCCCGCCCCGAGGTCACCCCTGGGGCGGGAGGCCGCAGCGGACACCGCCCGGGTCAGTCGCCCGCGAGCAGCTCGTCGGCGTCCATGATCCGGTAGGCGTAGCCCTGCTCCGCCAGGAAGCGCTGGCGGTGGGCGGCGAAGTCCTGGTCGATCGTGTCGCGCGCCACGACCGAGTAGAACCGCGCCTCGTGCCCGTCCGCCTTCGGCCGCAGCACCCGCCCCAGCCGCTGCGCCTCCTCCTGCCGGGACCCGAAGGTGCCCGACACCTGGATGGCGACCGTGGCCTCGGGCAGGTCGATGGAGAAGTTCGCGACCTTCGAGACGACCAGCACGCTGATCTCGCCCTCGCGGAAGGCGTCGAAGAGCTTCTCGCGCTGCGCGTTGGAGGTCTCGCCCTTGATCACGGGCGCGTCCAGGTGCTCGCCGAGCTCGTCCAGCTGGTCGATGTACTGCCCGATCACCAGCGTCTGCTCGCCCCGGTGCTTGCGCACCAGCGCCTCGGTGACCTTCCGCTTCGTCGCGGTCGTCGCACAGAAGCGGTACTTCTCCTCCGTCTCGGCCGTCGCGTACGCCAGCCGCTCCGACTCGGTGAGGTTGACCCGGACCTCGACGCAGTCGGCGGGCGCGATGTAGCCCTGCGCCTCGATCTCCTTCCACGGCGCGTCGAACCGCTTCGGCCCGATCAGCGAGAACACGTCCGACTCCCGGCCGTCCTCGCGCACCAGCGTCGCCGTCAGCCCGAGCCGGCGGCGCGCCTGGAGGTCGGCGGTGAACTTGAAGACGGGCGCCGGCAGCAGGTGCACCTCGTCGTAGAGGATCAGCCCCCAGTCGCGGGAGTCGAACAGCTCCAGGTGCGGATAGACGCCCTTCCGCTTCGTGGTCAGGACCTGGTAGGTGGCGATCGTGACGGGCCGGATCTCCTTGCGCGTCCCCGAGTACTCGCCGATCTCCTCCTCCGTCAGCGAGGTCCGCTTCACCAGCTCGTGCTTCCACTGCCGCGCCGAGACCGTGTTCGTCACCAGGATCAGCGTGGTCGCCTTGGCCTTCGCCATCGCCCCGGCCCCGACCAGGGTCTTGCCCGCGCCGCACGGCAGCACGACCACGCCCGACCCGCCGTGCCAGAACCCCTCGACGGCCTGCGCCTGGTACGGCCGCAGCGCCCAGCCGTTCTCCTCCAGCTCGATCGGGTGCGCCTCGCCGTCCACGTACCCGGCGAGGTCCTCGGCCGGCCAGCCCAGCTTGAGCAGCGTCTGCTTGATCTGCCCGCGCTCCGACGGGTGCACCGCCACCGTGTCGGCGTCGATCCGGGCCCCGACCAGCGGGGTGATCCGCTTCGACCGCAGGATCTCCTCCAGCACCGGCCGGTCCGTGCTGGTCAGCACCAGCCCGTGCACGGGGTGCTTGGACAGCGTGAGCCGGCCGTAGCGGGCCATGGTCTCGGCCACGTCGACGAGCAGCGCGTGCGGGACGGGATAGCGGGAGAACTCGACGAGCGCGTCGACGACCTGCTCGGCGTCGTGCCCGGCGGCCCGCGCGTTCCACAGCCCCAGCGGCGTGATCCGGTACGTGTGGATGTGCTCGGGCGCCCGCTCCAGCTCGGCGAAGGGGGCGATGGCCCGGCGCGCGGCTCCGGCGAGCTCGTGATCGACCTCCAGGAGGAGGGTTTTGTCGCTCTGGACGATGAGAGGCCCGTTCACGCCTGTCCCTTTCCGGCGGGGTGGCGGCCGCCCGGGCGCGGGCGGCCAAACCTCCAGTCTGCCGTATCCGGCCGGGGCCGTGAGCGCCTGGCCGCGCGGGGCGCGGCCCTTCGCCGGGGGGACGGCCGACTACGCGCCCAGGTGGGGCAGCGGCCCCGACGGGTACGGGGTCTCCACCGGGAGCAGGGCGCGGGCCGCGTCGGTGTCGCCGGCGCGGAGCAGGCCGTGGATCTCGCGGACCAGCGGGGTGACGTCGCGGATGGCCACCGTCCACTCGTCGGCGTAGGCCCGCGACGCCGGGCCCGACAGGCCCAGTTGGAGGGACCGGTGGGGCAGCGGGTTCAGGTGCGGGTCGCGCTCGGGGTCCCACTGGACGCGGACCGGGGAGCGGGACAGGGTCTTCTTCCAGGCCGCGCGGTCGGTGTGCACGCGCGGCGCGTAGTGCGACAGGCAGGCCTGCGCCAGGGCGCCGTCGAAGCCCGCACGGCTGATCTCCACGGCCAGCACGGTCTCCTGGCCCTCCTTCGTGGCCCAGCCGCAGCGGTACATCATCCACAGGAACGACGGCTTGATCCACGTCATCCGCTCCCGCTTCCAGGCGGGCGGGAAGCGGCCGTCGCGGGCCGCCGGCAGGCCCAGGGCGGGGGAGTACGCCTGGTACACGGTCACGGTGGAGGCGGTGTGGACGGCGCGGATCTGGCGGACGGGGGTCTGGCTGACGGCGGCCTGGCTGGCGGCGGTCTGGCGGATAGGGGTCTGGCCGGTTTCCTGCATGCGGCCAGGGTGCGGCGCACGCACCCCTTCCCGCCAGGGGTTTTCCCTCCGCGAGCCGTCCTAGACCTGGTCCTCCGCCAGCTCCGCCACCCCCGTGATCCGGTGCAGGGCGTACGTGCGCACCTCGTCCGCCGTGTGGTCGTAGCCGGTGACGAAGCCGCCCTCCACCCGCACCGGGGCGATGACCCGCTGGCTGGCCGCGCCCTCCGCGTTGACGTACCCGATCCACACCGCCGACCCGGTCAGCGCCGCCGCCTGCACCGTCGCCAGGGTCTCCGCCGCGCTGGTGCGCGGCAGCTCGCCCGGCCCCGGGGCGGCCGACGGCCCGGCCGGCTCCTTGCGGACCGCCGTCGCCGCCAGGTCGCCCGCGCGGATCGCCCGTACCGCCGCGCCCAGCAGCGTCGGGTCCGGAACCGGCGGCCCGTCCGGGACCGGCACCGGGGCCGTGCGCTCCGGGGTGCGGTACGCGGCCGCCCGCGCCACCAGCACGTCCCCCGTAAGGGACTCCGCCGCCGGGGCGTAGCCCATCGCCCGCAGCCCGTCGAGCAGCGCGCCCGGCTCCGCCTGCGCCGCCAGCACCGTCGGCGCGAGCCGGCGCAGCCCCAGGCCCGCCGAGCGCTTGTCGGCCAGGATCTCGCCCAGCATGGCGTCGTCGTCGCAGCGCACGTACGAGGAGGCCGCGCCGACCCGCAGGTGCCCGTGCCGCCGCGCCACGTCGTCGATCAGGTACGCCAGCGGCTGCGGTACCGGGGTGCGGCTGTGCTCGGCGAGGAAGGCGTGCAGGTCGGAGGCGGTCTGCCCGGAGTCCAGGGCCCGGCGCACCGAACCCGGAGTGAACCGGTACACCGTCGCCCCGCCCTTGGACTCCACGTCCGCCAGCACCGCCAGCACGTCGCCCAGCGGCCGGCGCAGCGGCCCCGGCGCCACCGCCGTCAGGTCGGCCTGGAGCAGCACGTGGTCCACCGGCTCCGGCAGCAGCGGCGCCAGCTGCGGCGCCGGGTCGCGGCCCTCCAGCAGGGCCCGGCCGAACGCGCTGAGCGCGCCCCGGCCGGTGACGCCCAGTACCTCGGCGTCGTGCAGGGTCCAGTGCGCGAGCCGGGCCCGCAGGCCGCTCGTCCCGCGCTCCGGGCGCTCCCACGCGAGCCGTTCCAGCAGTGCGTCCGGGTCGGGCGAGCCGCCCTCGGGCAGGGCGGCGAGGAGTTCCAGGACCCGGCGGCGCACCTCGGGCGCGGGCGAACGGTCCAGGTCGGGGCCGAGCACCGACAGGGTGCGGCCCTTGGCGTCCTGCTCGCCGACCAGCCCGGGGGTGCGGGTGGCGGCCAGCCAGGCCGAGGCCAGCGCCGACCAGCGTTCGGCGGGCGGCAGGGCGCACCAGTCGTCGAAGGCGGGGGTGGGCGCGTACCGCTCGTCGGCCTCGCCGTCACTGGCCAGCAGCCCGGCCGCGTAGGCGAGTTCGATCCAGAACGCGGCCGCCTGCTCGGTGGTGTCCAGGGTCGACGCCGCCCGCTTCAGGTCGCGCACGGCCAGCCCGCCGGCCCGCAGCACCAGCGGAGAGGTGTGCTCCCAGGACTTCACCAGCTCCTCGACGGTGCCCAGCGCGGCCAGCGCCTGCCCGGCGGCGTTCGCGTCCACAAGCTGTGGACGGTGCTCGCGGTGCGCGCCGACCGGCGGCGCGACCGGCGCCGTCGCCCGGTGCGCGAGCCCGCCCCGCAGGTGCAGCGCCACCTCGCGCGGCAGCACGACCGTCCGCGGCGAGGCCGGCAGCAGCAGCCCCCGGTCCCGCAGCCAGCGCACGGGCGGCGCCGGGTTCGGCGTCACCTCCCCGTACGGCGGCCCCCACACGAGCCGCCCCAGCACCTGGTGCGCCTCCGCCGGGGCCTGGTCCAGCAGCGCCGACATCCGCTCCGGGTCGGTGAACAGCCCGGTCAGGGCCGCCACCGCCGAAACCGGGTCGTGGGTCGGGGGCAGCCCGGCGGCCGCCACGATCTCCTGGACCCGGGTGGGCGACATCCCCGCCGTGGCCTCGGCGACGGTCGGCCCGAGGCCGGTCGGGGAGGGCCGCTGCGGCGAGGGGGCGAGCAGTTCCCGGGCGGTGCGGACCAGGCGCAGCCGGTCGTCGTCGCCCCACACCAGGGCCTGGTCCCGCAGGGTCGCCAGGGCCCGGGGGAGGGCGTCGCGGGCCGCACCGTCCTTGGCGTCCTCGCCGCCGGAACCGGTGAGCAGCTCCTCCAGCACCGGGTACGGGCACGGGTCGGGGGCCACGGCCAGGGCCTCGGCCGTCTGGAGCGCGAACCGGTCGAGGCGGTCCAGCGCCCGCACGACCGAGGCCCGGGTGCCGGCGCGGGTGGCCAGCTGCGTGACGTCGCCGGGGACCGGGTTCAGCAGGTCGGGACGGGCGTGCAGCAGCGCGGCGAGCGCCGCGTCGTCCCGGCCGCGGAGCGCCTCGGCGAGGGAGCGGGGAGGGGTGGGGGTGGCGGCGGTGCCGGTGGTGGCGGTGGCGGTGGCGGCGTCGACGGGCGGAGGTTCCGGCGTGGCGTGGGCGGTGCCCCGCTGCGCGTTCGTCGCGGCGCTTCCCTGCGGACTTCCCTCGGGCACGGTGCTCGCCTCCTGGTCACGTCGGCCGGTCGTCGGCCGGTCCCCATCCGGCCAACGGTATCCGTTGCGCCGACGGCCGCTCCACGCCCGCACGCGCTACCTTCTGGGGCGTGGGGATCGAGAGCGACCATCTGGTCTACGAATACCTGAGCCGCGTCGGGGACTTGGCGCAGCAGCGGCAGCTGTCGTCGGGGGACCGGATGCGGCTCGTGTCGGGGCTGCGCGACGAGATCGACCGGCGGCGGGCCCGCTTCGAGCCGGAGACGCCGGAGGCGGTCCGCGCCGTCCTGGAACGGCTCGGCACGCCGGAGGAGGTCCTGGACGCGGCGGCCCGCCGGACGGCGGCCGCCGCCGATCCCCTCCCCCCTGCCGCCGTCGCACCGGTCTCGGTCCCGCAGCAGCGCGGAAACCGCCGCTGGCCGTCCCCGAAGCGGCCGGACGTCCCTGGGCCTGCTTCCCCTGCCCCTCCTCTCCCCTCCGAGGGGCGGAACGTGCCGCCGCACCTGGCGGGGCTGGACGAGCTCGGCGGTCCGTCCTCCGACCACGGCGAACCCGACTGGTGGCGGCTGCCGGCCGCCGGGCGCGGACCGCAGGTCGAGGGGTTCGCGGGCGGCATCGAGATCCCCGAGCTGCTGGGACGGGCCGAGGACGCCCCCGGGCCCGACGCCGCCCCGCCGGACCCGCCCGATGGCCCCGGCGGCCTGCTGGCCTACCTCCGCCGGCGCCGGAAGCGGGGTGAGGACGCGCAGCCGCCGGCCGCGGAAGGCGCCGACTCCGCCAAGGCGGCCAAGGTGCCGCGCCCGCGCCCGCACGGCTTCCTCCTGCTGGCGGCGACGCTGCTGGCGGCGGGGGCGCTGACGGGGTACTGGCCGCTGCTCGGCGCGGGCGCGCTGGTGGCGTACGTGTCCCGGGTGCTCGGTCCACGGGAGCGCAAGTGGGTGATCCTGGGCGTGCCCGCCGGGGTGTTCACCGCGGCGGTGCTGTGGCTGTGGGGCCGCACCACGGGCCGGTGGGGCGACCCCCTGCCGGAGGCGCAGCTGGGCCCGGTCTTCCAGTCGATGTGGCCCACCCTGGCCCGCACCGCGAGCGCCACCCTGGCGGCCTACCTCACCTGGCGCAGCCGCCGGAGGTAGGGGTGGGCGGGTCGGGGCCCGGCTCAGACCCCGCCCTCCCCCGACCCCGACCCCGACCCCGCCCCGGCCGGTCGTGGCCGTCCCGCGTGGGTCCCGGGTGCCGTCCGTTCCGCCCGGCCCTTCGTTACCCGCCGGCGGGACGGCTACCGCCCCGCAGCCACCAGATGGCGGGCTTGCGCCATTCGCTCACTTTCCCGTGGGGACGGTTTGGCTCAAAAATGGGGCAAGAGCTGACATTCCGCCAAATAACCTTATCTGATAAGCCAACCTCCGCTTACGCTCCCGCAGGCCGCTGGAGTCTCGGCACAATGGCGCTATGACCTCCCACATCCCCCCACAGCTGACGGTCGGATTCGACCTCGACATGACGCTCATCGACTCCCGCCCCGGCATCCGGGCCGCCTGGCAGGCGCTCGCCGCGAGGACCGGGGCGTTCATCGACGCCGACCTGGCCATCACCCGTCTCGGCCCCCCGCTGGAGGAGGAGCTCGCCTACTGGTTCCCCGAGGAGCAGATCCCTGCGATGCGGGACCTCTACCGGGAGATGTACCCCGACCACGCCATCGAGCCGACGCCCGCGATGGTCGGGGCCCGTGAGGCCGTCAAGGCCGTTCAGGCGCTCGGCGGGCGGGCGATCGTGGTCACGGCGAAGAACGAGCCCAACGCCCGCCAGCACCTCGAACACCTCGGGATAGAGGCCGACGCCGTCATCGGCTGGCTCTGGGCCGAGGGCAAGGCCAAGGCGCTGCGCGAGTACGGCGCGCAGGTGTACGTCGGCGACCACATCGGCGACGTGCGCGGCGCCCGGACGGCCGGGGCCCTGTCGGTGGCGGTGGCGACGGGGCCGTGCGCGGCGGAGGAACTGCGCGAGGCGGGTGCCGACGTGGTGCTGGACGACCTCACCGCGCTGCCGCAGTGGCTGGAGGAGTTCGCCCGCACCCTCGCGGCCTGAACCCGGCCGCAGTACGAGGCGTAAGGGGCGTAAGGGGCGTAAGGCGTGTCAGGCGGCCTGGGATGCCCGGGCCGCCCGGCGCTGGGCCGCCGCCGAGCGGAGGACACCGGCGGCGGAGATCGCGAAGCCGACGCCCATGAGCATGCACACCGCCCACGCGTACGACGGGAACGGGTCGGTGCCCAGGAACAGTGGGGCGATCGTCACGAGGGTCGCCACGGCGCCCACGATGAACACGATGCCGCCCGCCTTGACCAGTCCGTCGCCGGGCCGTGCTTCGTCGGGGTGAGGAGTAACAGTCACCCCACCAGGGTAGTTCCCTGGCCGAAGTGATCGAGCGGGAAGGACCGGGGAACGTCTTGCCACCCGTTTCAGGACCATTAGCCTGGAGGAGGCGGGTCGATGGACCCGCTGTACTGCTATCCGGAGCCGTTCACCTCGGCAAACCGGACCCGACGAGCACAAGGACAGAGGACGGACGTGCCTACCGGCAAGGTCAAGTGGTTCAACAGCGAGAAGGGCTTCGGCTTTCTCTCCCGAGACGACGGCGGAGACGTCTTCGTGCACTCGTCGGTGCTCCCCGATGGGGTCGACGCGCTCAAGCCCGGGCAGCGCGTGGAGTTCGGCGTCGTCGCGGGACAGCGCGGTGACCAGGCGCTCTCGGTAGTCGTGCTGGAGCCGACGCCGTCCGTGGCGGCCGCGCAGCGGCGCAAGCCCGACGAGCTCGCCTCAATCGTGCAGGACCTGACGACCCTGCTGGAGAACATCACCCCGATGCTCGAGCGCGGCCGCTACCCCGACAAGGTGCACGGCGCGAAGATCGCCGGCCTGCTGCGTGCGGTGGCCGACCAGCTCGACGTCTGATCATCTGATCGTTCCCACGCGCGCACACCGGTGCCCCGCCGCCTCGCAAGAGCGGCGGGGCACCGGCGCGTGCGGCCCTGCGTGCGGGAGCGCCTACGGGAAGCTCAGCGCGTCCGGCCCGATGGCCGGAACCAGGCCTTCGGCCGCGGCCCTGGTCAGCAGCCCGCGCACGGCCGCGTAGCCCGCGTCGCCCAGGTCGGCCGTGAACTCGTTGACGTACAGCCCGATGTGCTGGTCGGCGACCTTCGGGTCCAGCTCCTGCGCGTGCGCCCGTACGTAGGGCCGGGAGGCCTCGGGGTCCTCCCACGCCATCCGCACCGACGTGCGGGCCGCCTCGGCCAGCGCGCGCAGGGTGTCCGCGCCGAGGGAGCGCTTGGCGATGATCGCGCCGAGCGGGATGGGCAGGCCGGTGGTGGACTCCCAGTGCTCGCCCATGTCGGCCAGACAGTGCAGCCCGTACTCCTGATAGGTGAACCGGGCCTCGTGGATGACCAGCCCGGCGTCGACTCGGCCGTCGCGCACCGCCGGCATGATCTCGTGGAAGGGGAGGACGACGACCTCGCCGACCCCGGCGGGGAGCACGTCCGCCGCCCACAGCCGGAACAGCAGGTAGGCGGTGGAGCGCTCGCTCGGCACCGCGACCGTCTTCCCCGTCAGGTCCAGCCCCGGCTCGCGGGTCAGCACCAGCGGGCCGCAGCCGCGCCCCAGCGCGCCGCCGCAGGGCAGCAGCGCGTACTCCTCCAGCACCCACGGCAGCACCGCGTACGACACCTTCAGCACGTCCAGCTCGCCGCGCTCGGCCATGCCGTTGGTGACGTCGATGTCGGCGAAGGTCACGTCGAGGGCGGGTGCCCCCGGGACGCGGCCGTGCGCCCAGGCGTCGAAGACGAAGGTGTCGTTCGGGCAGGGCGAGTAGGCGATGTCCAGGGTGCTCAGGGGGGTGGGAGGGTGGTCAGCGGTCGCGGTCATGGCGTTCTCCCCAGGTGACGAGTACGGGGCCCAGCGCGCGGAACCCGTCGGCGAGTGCGGCCAGCGCGTCCCCGATCCGCCAGGCGGCCCGGTCGCGCGGCCCGACGGCGTTGGACACGGCGCGGATCTCCAGCACCGGCAGCCCGTGCGCGGCGGCCGCCTCCGCCACCCCGAAGCCCTCCATCGCCTCGGCCCCGGCGAGCGGGTGCCGGGCGGCGAGCTCGGCGGCGCGGGCGGCGCTGCCGGTGACGGTGGAGACGGTGAGGACGGGCGCGAGGAGCGCCCCGGTGGCCTCGGCGGCCCGGGCGGCCAGGTCGGCGGGCGGAAGGTGCACGCTGCGGCCGAAGCCGAGCTCCTGCACCGGGACGAAGCCCTCGGCGGTCTCGGCCCCCAGGTCGGCGGCGACGAGGGCGTCGGCGACCACGAGCGAGCCGAGCGGGGCGGCGGGGGCGAACCCGCCGCCGATGCCGGCGGAGATGACGAGCGAGTAGTCGGCCAGCGCGAGGGCGGTGGCCGTGGCGGCCGCGGCGGAGGCCGGGCCGACACCGCCGACGAGCACGTCGGCGGCGAGGCCGGGCAGGTCCCGGCGGGTGATGAGGTACCCCCCGGGCAGGGTGCGCGGCTCGGGTGTGACCGGGTCCTGATGAGGGGTGAGCCCGGAGGCCGCGGAGTCGGCCTCCGCGGCCACGGCGGTCACGATCAGCGCGCGCACGCTGCTGTGCCTGCCGCTTGCTACTTCTTGAGCTTGAGCTTGAAGGACCAGACGGCGAGGGGCTTGCCGTCCTGGCCGACCTGGACGAAGCTCAGCATCTTCGACTGGGGCGCCTCGCCCTGGCCGCCGGTCGCGAAGACGTCGGCGCCCGCGAAGCTGCGGTAGGTGTTCGCGGAGGGCTCGGTGATCGGCTGGCCGTCGAGGACCGCCTGCCACTTCTTGCCGTCCTCGACGACCTTCGGCTCGACGCCGAGGCGCAGCGTGTCGCCGCGGCCGTACTCGATGGTCTTGGCGTCCTTGCGGCCGGTGAGGCACTCCTGGACCTTGTCCATGGAGAGCTCCTTGCCGTCGGCGCGGCACTCCGACTCGGCGGACACCGACGAGCTGCCGACGGTCACCGTCGCGAGCGGCGTCGGCTTGTCGCAGGCGGACAGGAGGAGGAGGCCGGCGGACACGGCTCCGAGGGCCGCGACGCTGCGGCGGGCCCTACCCGGGAAAAGCGGTGCGGTCATGAGCCGAAGGCTATCTGGCCGCTGGGCTGCGCCGCCGCACGGGGGGTGTACGGCGGCGTGCCCTTGCGCTCCGCGGGGGGTGGGGGGCCTCGCCGGGGCCCGCGGGCCCCGCCCGCCCGGCACCGCCCCCGCGGGGGCGTCAGGCCACGCTGGGGTGCGAGGAGCGTTGGTGGTGGGGGGACGTCAGGTAGCCGCGGAGGGCCACCGCCGCGCCCAGGGCGATCACCGCCGAGGCGACCGTCATCCCGAGCACCCCGTTCAGCGGCAGGGCGATGCCGATGCCGCCCCCCACCACCCACGCCATCTGGAGCAGCGTCTCCGATCGGGCGAAGGCGGACGTGCGGACGGCCTCCGGGACGTCGCGCTGGATCATCGCGTCGAGCGAGAGTTTCGCCAGGGCCTGGCAGAAGCCGGCCGTGCCGGCCAGTACCGCCATGAACGGGCCGCTGAAGACGAGGGCCGACAGGATCGCCACGCCCAGCGTGGCGGAGAGGACCGTGGCCACGATGGCTTCCGGGGCGCGGGCCCGCAGCCACGCCCCCACCGCCGTGCCGCACGCGTTGCCCACGCCCGCCGAGGCGCCCACGATCCCGAGGGACACCGCCGCGCTCTGGCCGCCCAGCGGCTGCTCGCGCAGCAGGAACGCCAGGAAGAAGATCAGGAATCCGGACAGCACCCGCATCGTCGCGTTCGCGAGGAGTCCGCACAGCACCGGGCGGCTCACCGTCCGCAGGCCGGGACGTTTCGAGTGGGCCTCGTGGGTGGAGAGGCGGGCCCGGCGTTCGCCCTTGGCGTCGTCCACCTTGTGCGGCAGCTGGAACGCCGCGAACGTCCCCCACACGAAGACCGCGCAGGCCCCGTACAGCGGCCACGGCGGCCCGAGCGCGTGCAGGCCCGCCCCCACCGGTGCGGCGGCACCCGTCGCGAGGAGGCCGGCGAGGGTGACCCGGGAGTTCGCCTTGACGAGGGAGAACCCCTGCGGCAGGAGGCGTGGGACCACCGCGCTGCGGACGACGCCGTACGCCTTCGACGCCACCAGGACGCCCAGTGCCGCCGGGTACAGCTCCAGCCCGCCCGTCGCCACCGCGCCCGACATCATCACCGCGAGCAGGGCCCGCGTCAGCATCGCGCCCGCCATCGCCGCCCGCCGCCCGTGCGGCAGCCGGTCCAGCAGGGGGCCGATGACGGGGGCCAGCAGGGTGAAGGGGGCCATGGTGATGCCCAGGTACAGGGCCACCCGTCCGCGTGCCTCGTCCGTGGGAACGGAGAAGAAGACGGTGGAGGCGAGCGCGACGGTGATCATGACGTCGCCGGCGCCGTTGATCGCGTGCAGTTCGATCAGCCGGCCGAGTCCGGATTCCCCGGCGCCGTGGGCGTGCGTGACGCGCCGGATCCCGCGTGCCGTACCGGTGAACGGGAGGTGCAGGGCACGCCCGACCGCCCGGCCGGCCCGCTTGGCCGGTCCCGAGCCGTCTGCGGACGACCGTACGGGAGCCACGTGGACATAGTGCCCCAGACCGTCCGCCGGGACCCGCCCCGGCGCGTCCGGGCGGGGCCGGGGCGGGCCGTGGGTGGGGTGCGGGGCGGGGTGCGGGGGTGGTGCGGGGGTCGTCGATGTCCGCGAATCGGACCTCGCATGTGGGCCGAAGCCGTCGGAGGAGGTAGCGTGCGTAGCGCGCCACCGGCGGTTGCTCTTGGCCGCGCGCCTCTTCGCGATCCCGCAGAATGGATCACATGGGGTGCGCCCGAGGCCGATCGGGGCGCGGACGTCGACGCGGCCCTCTGGTCCGCTCCGCCCGCGCTACGTACGGACGAGACCGACGGGTCGTTGTGGACGACAGTACGGACGGCGCACTCGTGAGACGGCGTAGGAGAGAACGAGACCTGTGAGTGCTGCGACGACGCGAAGCCGTACCCCGCGTACCCCGCGTACCCCCGCCCCCGACCGCCTGTGCGTCGAGGCCGTGGAGCTCGCCCGGGAGGCCGCCGAGGAGGCCGCCTACCCCGGTGCGGTGGGCGAGCACGTCTCCGTCGTAGCGGAGGGTGACCGGGTCGTCACCCACTTCTTCGAGTGCAGGGAAGCGGGCTACCGGGGCTGGCGCTGGGCCGTCACCGTCACCCGTGCGTCGCGCGCCAAGAACGTCACTCTGGACGAAACGGTGCTGCTGCCGGGTGACGACGCCCTGCTCGCGCCGGAGTGGGTGCCGTGGAGCGAGCGGCTGCGTCCAGGGGACATGGGTCCGGGTGACCTGCTCCCGACGGACGCGGACGACCTGCGGCTGGAGCCCGGGTACAGCGGCGAGGACGTGCCGCCGCCGAACTCGGTGGTCTCGGAGGAGATGGCCGAGCTGGTGGAGGCGGAGGACGCCGACGTCACCGACCGGGTGGCCGTGCCGGCGCGCGGGTCCATCACCGCCGTTGCGGAAGAGCTGGGGATGCGGCGTGCGCGGGTGCTGTCCCGGTACGGGCTGCACACGGCCGCCGACCGCTGGGACGAGTCCTTCGGGGCGAAGACGCCCATGGCGCAGGCGGCGCCGGCGTCGTGCGTGTCGTGCGGCTTCCTGGTGGCCATCGGGGGGTCGCTGGGGCAGGCCTTCGGGGTGTGCGCGAACGAGTTCGGGCCGGCGGACGGGCGGCTGGTGTCGCTGTCGTACGGGTGCGGGGGCCATTCGGAGGCGGCGGTGATGCCGAAGCCGCCGAGGCCGGCGGAGCCGGTGCTGGATTCGATGGCGATCGACGAGTTCCCGCTGCGGCCGGCTGCCGCCGATGAAGGCTCGGTGCCGGTCACGGACCTGCCGTCCGAGGACCTGGGGCACTCGTAGCCGGAGCGCTGCCGCTGCGGGGTGCCGGTGCCGCTACGGGGCGCCGTCTCCCCGTCCCGCCCTTCCTCCGTTCCCCCGGGGCCTGCGCCCCCGGTCCCCCGCGCCGCGGTGGCGCCGTACGCTCGACGGCATGGACATGATGGGGATGACCGGGCGGGTGACGGGGACGGTCGGGCCGGGGCTCGTGGGGGAGGTCATCGTCCAGATCCGCGGTGGTGCCGAGCACTTCCTCGCATACCCCGCCCCCGGGGAAGGGCGGATCGGCGTCGGATCCGTCGTCACCGTCGTGGAGTACCAGCCCCCGCGCACGGTCTACGTGATGGGCGTGTACGAGGGCTGACGGCCGGCCGCCCTCGTATCAAGATGGCGACAAGAATGATCCGGCCACTTCTCCACCGCCCCCGAACAGGCGCAGACTCACCCCCGTCGGTGCCGAACGGCACCGCGATAAGGGGGCGTTGCCGATGGCTATCGGCGTCGTGGCGGGAGTGGTTCTCGCCGCAATCATTGCCTTGATCGGCCTGTTCAAGCTCATGTGGCGGGTGGCCGAACCGAACGAGGCGCTCGTCATCTCCGGTTCCACGCACAAGACCGAGGGCATCGGCGAGGGCATGGGCTTCCGGATCGTCACCGGCCGCGGCACCCTCGTGCTGCCCGGGGTGCAGGCCGTGCGCAAGCTTTCGCTGGACCTCAACGAGACGCAGCTGAACGTGGACTGCGTGACCCACCAGGGGATCCCGCTGCGGGTCAAGGGGGTCGTGATCTTCAAGATCGGCGACGACTACGTGTCCATCGCCAATGCCGCGCGCCGTTTCCTCGACCAGCAGAAGATGATGCCCGAACGGGTGCACATCGTCTTCGCCGGCCATCTGCGGTCCATCGTCGGCGGCCTGACGGTCGAGGACATGATCCGCGACCGGGAGAAGCTGACCGGGCAGACGCGGGCGGCCTGCGGGACCGAGATGGAGAAGCTCGGGCTGATCGTGGACTCGCTGCAGATCCACGAGATCGAGGACCCGACCGGCTACATCAAGAACCTCGCGATGCCGCACGCCGCCGCCGTCCAGCGCGACGCCCGCATCGCGCAGGCCGAGGCCAACCGGCTGGCGACCGAGGCCGAGCAGACGGCGTTCGCCCGGATGGCCGAGGCCACCCGGGACAGCGAGATCCTCCAGGCCGGCTACCAGGCCGAACGGGACAAGGCCGCGGCCACCGCCCGGCAGGCGGGGCCGCTGTCCGAGGCGGCCGCCCGGCAGGAGGTCGTCGTGCAGGAGACCCGGGTCGCGGAGCTGGAGGCGCACCGGCGCGAGCAGCAGCTCCAGGCCGACGTGCGCAAGCCCGCGGACGCGGCGGCGTACCAGACGAGGACGCTCGCCGAGGCGGAGCGCGACGCCCGGATCTCGGCGGCGCAGGCCAAGGCGAAGGAGACGGAGCTCGCGGCGGCCGCCGAGGCGACCCGGGTCAGGACGGCCGCGGCCGCCGAGGCCCAGGCCACCGAGGCACGAGGGCACGCGGCGGCCACCGCGACACGGGTCAGCGGTGAGGCGGAGGCGGCGTCCACCCAGGCCAAGGGCTTCGCGGAGGCCGAGTCGGCGCGGGCGAACGGTCTCGCGCAGGCGGAGGCGGCCAGGGCCAAGGGTCTGGCGGAGGCCGAGGCGATCAAGGCGCGGGCCGCGGCGCTGGCGGAGAACCAGGAGGCCGTCGTCGCCCAGCAGCTCGCGGAGAACTGGCCGGCCATCGTCCAGGCGGGCGCGGGCGCCTTCGGCAACGTCGAGCACATGGTGCTGCTGAACGGGGCCGAGGGGATGTCGGAGATGTTCGCGAAGGCCCTGACGATGGGCGGTACGGGGCTGGGCGTGGCCCGTCAGCTGCTGGCCTCGATGGGCGCCCAGCAGAAGGGGGAGCAGAAGGGGGAGGGGGGCCGGGAGGCGAAGGCCCCTGCCGCCACCCCCGTGAACGGCACGGGCCCCGGCCGGACGCCGATCCCGATCGACGAGGACCGGGCCTGACCGGCGGCAGGTGCCGGCTGACGGCCGCAAGCCCGTCTTAGGCCGGTGCCGCCCGGCGGCACGTGCGGTGCGCGCAAGGTTCGTCGGCCTTGCGCGCACCGCGTGTGCGGCGCGGTTCTGCCGGGCTGGTCCCGTAGGCCCGGCGGAAGGCGCGGCCGAGGACGGCGGCGCTGCCGAAGCCCCGGCGGGCGGCGAGGGAGTGCGCGGGCCGGTGGGGCCGCCGCGCGGTGCCGCCCTGGGCGCGGGGGGCCGTCAGCCCTTCGGGCGGCGCCTCAGCAGGCGCTTGGCCGCCAGGGTCAGGGCCGTGGCCGCCGCGAGGACCAGGGCGCCCTTCGTGAAGCCGCCGCCCTTCCCGTCCGCCGGGCCCTGCTCCGCGGCCGAGCCGGGAGCGGGGGGACGGCCCGCCGGGCCCGAGGGGGCCGGGGTGGTGGCGGGGGCCACGGGGACGGCCACCACGCGGCTGTTCGCGCCCTCCGCGCCGAACAGCAGCGTCCGGCCGTCCGCGGAGTACGTCACCGACTCCGCCTGGCCCTGCCAGGGCGCGTCCACCCGTTCGCCCTCCCCCTGCGGGCGGCCGTCCTTCCACGGGTACGTCCGCGCCGTGAAGTAGCCCCGCAGCGTCAGCCGGGTGCCGTCCGGGGAGAACGCCCCGTCCGTCACCCACGGCACCTCCGCGATCCGCCGGAAGACGTTGCGTCCGTCCGGCGACAGCTTCTCCGGGCCCTCGTACAGGCCGCCGCCCTGCTCGTTCTTGCTCGCGATGTACACCCGGCCCGTCACCGGATGGACCATCAGCGCCTCGGCGTTGCGCGGCCCGTCCGCGTAGACGGCCGTGAACTGCTCGGCCGTGACCGTCGCGTCGTGCAGCTCCTTCGGTTCCGGGAAGCGGTAGATCCACACGTGGTCCCAGGTCCCGTCGCGGTTGTCGCCGATGTCCCCGACGTAGAGGTTCCCGTCCGGGCCCAGCGAGATGGCCTCGACGTCGCGCGGGGTGCCGATGCCGGAGAGGGTGATGCGGGCCACCGTCCTGCCCGTCGCCGAGTCCACCGCGTACACGTACGGGCCGTCGTCGCTGTCGTTGTGCGTCCAGTACACGCCCGGGTGGATCCGGCTGGCGGCCAGCCCGCTCGACTCCGTGATCCGCGGATCGCCGATCGTGAACCCGGAGGCGGCGGGCGCCGGGCTGCCGGTGGCCGGGGCGGCCCCGGAGGCCGCGGCTGCGCCCGGCAGCAGCAGGCCCAGGGCGAGAGCGGCGGGAACGGCGGTCGTCGGGACGGTCAGCAGGCGCATCCCCCCAGCCTGCCAGCCCCCGCCCCGTCAGGGACCGTGCCCGCTCCCGCCCCCGGCGTGTCCGGCATCACAGGGGTGCGCGCCGCGTGATCCGCGATGATGACCGGATGCGTTTCATGTTCGTCGGCGATTCCATGACCATCGGACGCGCCGGCGACTTCACCTGGCGCTACCGGATGTGGCAGCACCTGCGCGCCACCCTCGGCGACGGCTGCTTCGAGATCGTCGGACCGCGCAGCGCGCTGTACGACGCCGCCGGTGACACCCCGGCCGGCGAGGGCTACGCCGCCCCCGGCTTCCCGGCGGCCGCCCGCCGCCACCTGGCCGGCTGGGGCGAGGGCTGGCAGCACATGGCCCCGCTCATCGGGCCCGCCGTCCGCGAGAGCGGGGCCGACGTGCTGCTCGTCTCCCTCGGCCTGATCGACCTCGGCTTCTACACGAAGGCCGACCAGACCGCCGAGAACGTCCGCGCGTTCATCGCGGCCGCCCGCGAGGCCCGCCCCGGCATCCGGATGGTCCTCCTGCCGGTCATACCCAACGTCCGCGCCGAGGACGACGCCCCCTTCGCCGCCGAGGTCGTCCGCTTCAACGAACTCCTCGCCAAGACCGTCGCCGACCTCACCGACGCCGCTTCGCCGGTGCTGCTGGCCGCGCGCCCGGAGGCGTACGACATCCACCGCGACACCTACGACGGCACCCACCCCAACGCCTCCGGCGAGCACCGTCTGGCCGGGGAGTTCGCGGCCGTCCTCCACCAGGCCTGGGGCATCGGCGGCCCCTACCGCCCGGCCGACGACACGTAACGCGCCGGAGGAACGGGGGTCTTGCCTCGAGCGCACTCCAAGCAGTTGGCTTGGTCCCCATGAAGTACACGCAGCTCGGACGCACCGGCCTCAAGGTCAGCCGACTCGTACTCGGCACGATGAACTTCGGTCCGCAGACCGACGAACCCACCAGTCACGCCATCATGGACGCAGCGCTCGACGCGGGCGTCAACTTCTTCGACACCGCCAACGTCTACGGCTGGGGCGAGAACAAGGGCCGCACCGAGGAGATCATCGGCACCTGGTTCGCCCAGGGCGGCGGCCGCCGCGACAAGACGGTCCTCGCCACGAAGGTCTACGGCTCCATGGCCCCCGAGGGCGAGCCCTGGCCCAACTACGACCGGCTCTCCGCCCTCAACATCCGCCGCGCCGTCGACGCCAGCCTCAAGCGGCTGCAGACCGACCACATCGACGTCTACCAGTTCCACCACGTCGACCGGCAGACCCCCTTCGAGGAGATCTGGCAGGCCGTCGAGGTCCTGGTCCAGCAGGGCAAGATCCTCTACGCGGGCTCCTCCAACTTCCCCGGATGGAAGATCGCCCAGGCCAACGAGACCGCCGCGCGCGGCGGCCGGCTCGGGCTCGTCAGCGAGCAGTGCCTCTACAACCTCGCCGAACGGCGCGCCGAGATGGAGGTCATCCCGGCCGCGCAGGAGTACGGGCTCGGCGTCATCCCGTGGTCCCCGCTGCACGGCGGACTGCTCGGCGGGGCCATCCGCAAGCAGGCCGCCGGAGCGTCCGAGGGGCGCAGCGCCTCCGGCCGTACCGCGGACGCCCTCGCGGACACCGCGGTGCGGGCGCAGGTGCAGGCGTACGAGGACCTGCTCGACAAGCACGGCCTGGAGCCCGGTGAGACGGCGCTGGCCTGGCTGCTGACCCGGCCGGGGGTCACCGGCCCGATCGTCGGCCCGCGCACGCGGGAGCAGCTGGCGTCCGCGCTGCGGGCGGTGGAGCTGGAGCTGTCGCAGGAGGTACTCGCCGGACTGGACGAGATCTTCCCCGGCCCGGGTCCGTCGCCGGAGGCCTTCGCCTGGTAGGCGCCGGTCCCGGCGCGGCGGCCGTGGGGCGGCCGCGGGGCGGTGCTACTGGCCGACCGCGGCCGCCACGGCGACGACGACGAACATCAGCACGAGCACACCGGCCATGACACGGTTTCTGGTCTTGGGATCCACCCGTCGAGACTAACGCGAAGGCGCCCGGCCCCCGTGCCGGGGGCTGCGAGACTTCCGTCATGGTCACAGTCGACGACGTACGGCGGCTGGCGCTCGCGCTGCCGCGCACCGAGGAACACCTGGTCCGCGACCGGGTGAAGTTCCGGATAGGCCGGATCGTCTACCTCGCCCTCTCGCGGGACGAGACCGAGCTCGGCTTCGCCTTCCCCAAGGAGGAGCGGGCCGCGCTCGTCGCCGCCGAGCCGGAGAAGTTCTTCCTGCCGGGCGCCGGCGACATGCGCTACCACTGGGTCGAGGCGCGGATGGCCGCCCTCGGCGTGGCGGAGCTGGAGGAACTGGTCACCGACGCCTGGCGGATGTGCGTGCCGGCCAAGGTGGCCCGCGCGCACCTGGAGGGCGGGGCGGAGGGCGGCCTGCCGCCCGCGCCGGGGCTGGCCCGGCTGCGGGCCGCGGCCGAGGTGTTCGGGGCGTTCCCCGGGGTGGACCGCAGCTGGCTGGCGCTGTGCGCGGACACCGCGCCCGGGCTGGACCTGTCCGGCGCCGCGCACCGGGCGGCCCTGCACCGCTGGCTCAACACCTGGGGCTGCCGGATCCGCTACCCGCGCGAGGGCGAGCCCGACCTGCTCGGGAAGGGGCTGGAGCGGTGGTGGTCCCGGCACGGGGGCCTGCCCGGCGCCCGGCTGGCGGCCCTGTCCGACCGGGAGATCGGGCTGCTGGCCGCCGCGTTCGGGGAGCTGGCCGCGCTGCCCGTCGGGCGCCGGACCCTCGGTCCGACGGCAGCCGCCAAGGCCTTGTTCGCGTTGCGGCCCGAGACGGTGATGCCCTGGGACGCGGCGATCGCCCAGCGTCTGTGGGGTGCCCGGGACGAGGCGGCCTTCGCCCGTCACCTGACGGCCGGCCGGGCCTGGGCGCGGGCCGCGCTCGCGGAGAGCGGCGGGCTGGACGAGGCCGCGCTGGCGGCGGAGCTGGGGCGGCCGGGGCTGCCGCTGGCCAAGCTGCTGGACGAGTACCTGTACGTGACGATCACCCATCAGGGGGCCTGAGGGCGCGCGGCGGTGCCGCTCCCGAGGGCGCTGCCGCTCCTGCGGGGCGGGAGCGGCAGCGGTGGCGGTACTACGGGGTCATGCCTTGCCCTTGAGGTTCCCGACGAGCTGGTTCGTCAGCTTGGTCGCGCCGGCCAGGCCCTTGTCGGTGCCGCTGCTGCTGACGAGGACGGTCACCACCGAGGTGCCGACCCGGGCGGCGACCAGGGTGGTGCCGCCGTCCCAGGCGGCGCTGGTCTCGGTGATGGCCCAGGCGCCGTCGCCGACGCCGGCGAGGGGCTTCTCGGTGACGGTCACCTTGCCGTGGGTCTGCTCGTCCGTGTAGCTGGGGCAGGCCTTGGAGAGCATGCCGAGCGCGCCGAGGACCTTGGTGGAGGTGGTGCCCTGGTAGACGTCGATCTCCTGGGCGTACTCCTCGGAGGTGTTCTTGTTGACGTACGCGTTCTGCGCGAACGAGACACCGGTGATGCCGGTGATGTTCGTCCAGGCGGTCCCGCCGAGCAGGGTGCAGTCGGGGGTGGGCACGTCGGCGGTGACCGGCTTCCGGTAGGCGGGACCGGTGTCGCGGGCGTCCGCGGGGTCGGCGGTGTAGCCGGTGGCGAAGAAGGAGGCGGGCGCGAGGGCGGCCTTGAGCTGCGTACCCGTCAGGAGGCCCTTGTTGGGGCCGTCGGTGGCCGGGGCGCCTGCGGCGGCCTCGGGGGTGGCGGCCGCCTTGGGTGCCGCGGCCTTGGGGGCGGTGCTCGGGGCGGCCTTCGGGGTGGTGGAGCAGGCGGTCAGCGCGAGCGGGAGGACCGCGACGGCGAAGAGGGTGGCGACGGGAGATATGTGACGCACGGTGTGGTTCGACCTCGTTGTTCGGATGCACGGCTGGTTCCGGTCAGCCGTGCCCCCGGCCGTCCCCCCGGCCCGCGCGGGGGAGCGCGGCGCGTCCGGTTCAGCGACAGGACTCGCGCATCACACCGGGTGGGCGGCGGCGGGGCAAGAGCTGACCGGATCCTTTGCTGCCGGATGTGAAAGGTTTTCCCAAAACCGTGCCTGAGCGTCCGATTAGTGCTCATGCGCGGTCAGGGGCCATGCGCCGACGACCTCGTAGCGCGGCTGCTCCCCGGCGACGCCGGAGACCGGCAGGTCACTGCGGACGAGGCTGAGGGTGTCGACCTGCCAGGGCGTGCCCTCGAACCCGGCGAGGGCGTCGAGGCAGGGCCCGAGGTCGGCGCCGTCGTGGCGGGCGCGGGCGAGGGTGAGGTGCGGGGTGTAGCGGCGGTGCTGCTCCATCGGGATCCCGGCCCGCCGGGCGGCGGCGTCGGCCCGCTCGGCGAGCATCCGCAGCGCGTCGAGCCCGCCCGCCGCGCCGATCCACAGGGCGCGGCGGCCGAAGTGTCCGGCGCCGTGGAGGCGGAGCCGGAAGGGGGCGGTGTGGGCTGCCGCCCGGGCGAGGCGGGCGTGCAGTTCGGGGAGGCGGTCGTCCTCGACCTCGCCCATGAAGGCGAGGGTGAAGTGCCAGCCGGCCTCGCCGGTCCAGCGCAGGTCGTCGGTGCGGGGTGCCGCCCGGACCGCTTCGCGCAGCTCGGCGACGGCCCCCGGCTCGGGCAGCACGGCGGCGAACAGCCTCATGTCCCCGACGATAGCCGCGGGGTGGGTGCTACGCCGGGAAGCGGTGGTCCACCCAGCGGAAGGCGGCTTCGACGAGGGCCGCCGCCGCCGCGGCGATCGCGACCGCGATCCACGGCATCGTGACCCCTTCCAGCCTCAGCTGGAAGAAGTGCTGCAGCCAGGGGACGACCAGGACCACCAGGAACGCCGCCCCCATCGCCGCCACCAGCGCCACCCGCCACCACGTGTAGGGCCGGGCGATGATCGCCAGCACCCACAGCGAGGTCAGGAACAGCGTCAGCGTCGCCGCGCTGGTCTGCGAGGTCAGCGCGTCCGGCCCGGAGTAGTGCGCCCGCGCGATCAGGTACGAGGTGAAGGTGGCCGCCGCCGCGACCGCCCCGCCGGGGATGGCGTAGCGCATGACCCGCCGTACGAAGTGCGGCCGGGCCCGTTCCTTGTTCGGGGCCAGGGCCAGGAAGAACGCCGGGACGCCGATGGTGAGGGTGGACAGGAGGGTGAGGTGGCGGGGGAGGAAGGGGTACTCGACCTGGGAGCAGACCACCAGGATCGCCAGCAGCACCGAGTAGACCGTCTTGACCAGGAACAGGGTCGCCACGCGCGTGATGTTGCCGATGACCCGGCGGCCTTCGGCGACCACGGACGGCAGGGTGGAGAAGCTGTTGTTCAGGAGGACGATCTGCGCGACCGCGCGGGTGGCCTCGGAGCCCGAGCCCATGGAGACGCCGATGTCGGCGTCCTTGAGGGCGAGGACGTCGTTGACCCCGTCGCCGGTCATGGCGACGGTGTGGCCGCGGGACTGGAGGGCGCCGACCATGTCCCGCTTCTGCTGCGGGGTGACCCGGCCGAAGACGGCGTTGCCGTCGAGGACCGCGGCCATCTCCTCCCGTTCGGCGGGCAGGTGGCGGGCGTCGACGGTGCCGGCGGCGCCGGGCAGGCCCAGCTTGCCGGCGACCGCGCCGACCGAGACGGCGTTGTCGCCGGAGATGACCTTCGCCTTGACGTCCTGCTCGTCGAAGTAGCGCAGGGTGTCGGCGGCGTCGGGCCGCAGCCGCTGTTCGAGGACGACGAGGGCGGTCGGCCTGACCCCGCTGGCCACGGCCGGGTCGTCGAGCTCGCGGGCCGAGCGGGCCAGCAGCAGGACCCGCAGCCCCTGCTCGTTGAGGCCGTCGATCTCCTCCAGCGCCGGGTCGCCGCTGGGCAGGAGCACGTCGGGGGCGCCGAGCAGCCAGGTGTTGTTCTCGCCGTCGCCCTCGCTGAAGCTGGCTCCGCTGTACTTGCGGGCGGAGGAGAAGGGCAGCGACTCGGTGCAGCGCCACTCGGCGCTGTCGGGGTAGGCATCGATGATGGCCTGGAGGCTGGCGTTGGGGCGCGGGTCGGACTCGCCGAGGGCGCCGAGGACCTTCTTGACGTAGCCGGGCTCCGCGCCGCCGAGCGGGCGCAGCTCGGTGACGTCCATGCCGCCCTCGGTGAGGGTGCCGGTCTTGTCGAGGCACACGACGTCGACGCGGGCGAGGCCCTCGATGGCGGGCAGCTCCTGGACCAGGCACTGCTTGCGGCCGAGCCGGATCACGCCGACGGCGAAGGCGACGGAGGTCAGCAGGACCAGGCCCTCCGGGATCATCGGGACGATGCCGCCGACGGTGCGGGCGATGGCGTCCTTGAGGTTGTCGTCCTTGACGACGAGCTGGCTGATGATCAGGCCGATCGAGGTCGGGACCATCATCCAGGTGACGTACTTGAGGATGGTGGAGATACCGGTGCGCAGCTCGGAGTGGACGAGGGTGAAGCGGGAGGCCTCTTCGGCGAGCTGGGCGGCGTAGGCCTCGCGGCCGACCTTGGTCGCGGTGAAGGCGCCGCCGCCGGCGACCACGAAGGAGCCGGACATGACCTGGTCGCCGGGCTTCTTCAGGACCGGGTCGGCCTCGCCGGTCAGGAGGGACTCGTCGATCTCCAGGCCGTCGGCCTCGCCGACGATCCCGTCGACGACGACCTTGTCGCCGGGGCCGAGCTCGATGACGTCGGACAGGACGATCTCGGAGGTGGAGATCTCGGCGGTGGTGCCGTCGCGGCGCACGCTCGGTTTCGCCTCGCCGATGACGGCGAGCCCGTCGAGGGTCTTCTTGGCGCGCAGTTCCTGGATGATGCCGATGCCGGTGTTGGCGACGATCACGAAGCCGAACAGGCTGTCCTGGAGGGGCGCGACGAACAGCATGATCACCCACAGGACGCCGATGATGGCGTTGAAGCGGGTGAAGACGTTGGCGCGGACGATGTCGGCGGTGGAGCGCGAGGAGCGCAGCGGCACGTCGTTGACGTCGCCGCGCGCGACGCGTTCGGCGACCTCGGCGGTGGTCAGGCCGCCCGGCCTGAAGCGGGGGGCGGGGGGCTTCACCGGGTGGACGGGGTCCAGCTCGGCTCCCGCGTCGATGGCGGCGCCGGGCCGCTCGGGCCCGTCATGGTCGATCCTCGCCGACTGGGTCATGTTTTCGACGGTAAAGGGCGTTCCTCCGCTCCACCCGCCGAGCGGGGGGAAGATCCGACTTCAGGATGACCGGAATCGTCCCCGGGTCGCCCCCGTAGGGGGCCCTCCGGCGCCCGCGCCCGCCGGCGCCGTGCCCGTCGCCCCCGGGCCGGACTACGCCCCGGGGCCCGCCTGGCCGGCCGGTCCGGCCTGCTGCCCGTCCTCGGCCCGGGCCGCCGCCTCCTGCGCCGCGTGCCTCTTGATCGCGGCGTCGCGGCCGCGGACGTACCAGATGCCGATCAGGCCGAGCCCGCCGCCGGCCGCGCAGGTCCACAGCCACCACAACAGCTCGTGGTCGGCGAACCACCCGTAGAAGGGCAGCTGGACGACGAACATGGCGAACCAGAGGATCGTCCCGCCGGTGATGGTGGCGACAACCGGCCCCTCCAGGGGTTCGGGCGCCTCGTGCGTAGGGGTCCACTTCGCCATGCGGACCAGTCTAGGTGGCCGGATTCGGGGTCTACGCGCGCAGATGGACTGGCATCCGTTCATGTGTTCATACTGAAACGGTTTGCCTACGGCCGGATTCCTTCGTAGGAACCGCTAATTCGACCCAGTTTGAGGACCGCATGACCACCTCGGCACCCCCCGCGGCCCCCACCGGCGGCATCGACCGCTTCTTCAAGATCTCGGAACGCGGTTCGACCGTGGCCCGCGAGGTCCGGGGCGGCTTCGCGACCTTCTTCGCGATGGCCTACATCATCGTGCTGAACCCGATCATCCTCGGCAGCGCCAAGGACATGTACGGGCACCAGCTCGACGGCGGCCAGCTGGTCACCGCCACCGTCCTGACGGCCGCCTTCTCCACCCTCCTCATGGGTGTCATCGGCAACGTCCCGATCGCCCTGGCCGCGGGCCTCGGCGTCAACACCGTCGTCGCCCTCCAGCTCGCCCCGCGGATGAGCTGGCCCGACGCCATGGGCATGGTGGTCCTGGCCGGCTTCGTGGTGATGCTGCTGGTCGCCACCGGTCTGCGCGAGCGGGTCATGAACGCCGTCCCGACCGGCCTGCGCAAGGGCATCGCGATCGGCATCGGCCTGTTCATCATGCTGATCGGCCTGGTCGACTCCGGCTTCGTCACCCGCATCCCGGACGCCGCCCACACCACGGTCCCGCTCCAGCTCGGCGGCAACGGCCACCTGCACGGCTGGCCCGTCCTGATCTTCGTCGTCGGCGTGCTGCTCACGATCGCGCTGCTGATCCGCAAGACGCCCGGCGCGATCCTGATCTCCATCGTCGCCATGACCGTCGTCGCGGTCGCGGTGCAGCTGGTCGCCGACCTGCCGGACCTCGCCTGGGGCCTGACCGTCCCGCAGTGGCCGGGCAACCCCGTGGCCGCCCCCGACTTCGGGCTCGTCGGCCAGGTCAGCCTCTTCGGCGGCTTCGGCAAGGTCGGCGTGCTCACCGGCATCCTCTTCGTCTTCACCGTCCTGCTGTCCTGCTTCTTCGACGCGATGGGCACCATCCTCGGCGTCGGCGACGAGGCCAAGCTGACCAAGCCCGACGGCACCTTCCCCGGCATCAACCGGGTCCTGCTGATCGACGGCCTGGCCGTCGCCTCCGGCGGCGCGACCTCGTCCTCCGCCACCACCTGCTTCGTGGAGTCCACCGCGGGCGTCGGCGAGGGCGCCCGTACGGGCCTGGCCAACGTGGTCACCGGTGGCCTGTTCACGGTCTCGCTGTTCCTGACCCCGCTGGCCACGATGGTCCCCTCGCAGGCCGCCACCCCCGCCCTCGTCGCGGTCGGCTTCCTGATCCTGGCCGGCTCGGTCCGGGACATCGACTGGAGCGACTTCACCATCGCCGTCCCGGCCTTCATGGCCATGGTGATGATGCCGTTCACGTACTCGATCACCAACGGCATCGGCATCGGCTTCGTGAGCTTCTGCGTGCTGCGCCTGGCCACGGGCCGGGGTCGCGGGGTCCCGGCCGCGATGTACGCCGTCTCGGCGGTCTTCGTCTTCTACTACGCGATGCCGGCCCTGGGGCTCACGTAAGCCCGTAGAACTTCTCCGTCTCGTCGACGGCGGCCTTGAACCGCTCGTCGAAGTCATCGCGAATGAGCGTCCGGACGACATAGTCCTGGACGCTCATTCCGCGTTTGGCGGCGTGGTGCCTCAGCCGCTCCAGCAGCTCCCCGTCTATGCGCATGCTCAGCACATGTGTCCCCATGCCGAAAGGGTCGGGCCACAGGGCACGCGCGCGCGTCCCTTTCTGCGCCCGACTCACCCGTACGAGTGATCCGGCCGGATCCGTTCTCCGGACCCCTTCCCCGCCCCGTCCGCCACCCCCTGCGTTCGTTAGCCAGAGTAATGAGTTATTCTAAGTACATGCCCGACCTCTCCCATGGCGACGACGCTGCCGCCGTGAACGACCTGCGCTCCGCCGTGATGCGGCTGGGCCGACGCCTGAAGCACCAGCGCGTCGACGAATCGCTGAGCCCGACCGAGATGTCGGTCCTCGGCACCCTCGCCCGCTGCGGCCAGGCCACCCCCGGTGAGCTCGCCCGCAAGGAGCACGTCCAGCCGCCGTCGATGACCCGCATCGTCGCGTTGCTGGAGGCCAAGGGACTGGTCAGGCTGGAACCGCATCCCGACGACCGCCGCCAGAAGGTGGTCAGCCAGACGGAGGTGGCCGAGGCGATGCTCGAAGAGAGCCGCCGCAAGCGCAACGCCTTCCTGGCCGGGCTCGCCGCAGAGCTCACCGAGGACGAATGGGCCAAGCTCCGCGCCGCCGCCCCCGTCCTGGAGAAGCTCGCGCACCTATAGGAACGACGCCAGGAGGCGAACGCTTTTGAGTACCGGAACCGGAGGGAACTCCGCACCCGGCCACCTACCCACCCCCCAGACCCCGAGCGGGACCAGAGGACCGGGCACCCGCTCGCACTCGACGTTCAGCTCGCTGAAGATCCGGAACTACCGGCTCTTCGCCGCAGGCCAGGTCGTGTCGAACACGGGCACCTGGATGCAGCGCATCGCGCAGGACTGGCTGGTCCTCTCCCTGACCGGCTCCGCGTCCGCCGTGGGCGTGACCATCGCCCTGCAGTTCCTGCCGATGCTGCTGTTCGGCCTCTACGGAGGCGTCCTCGCGGACCGGCTGCCCAAGCGGCCGCTGCTGATCGCCACGCAGACCGCGATGGGCCTGACCGGCGTCGCGCTCGCCGCGCTCACCCTGGCCGGACACGTCCAGGTGTGGCACGTCTACCTCGCCGCGTTCCTGCTCGGCCTGGTCACGGTCGTGGACAACCCGGCCCGGCAGACCTTCGTCTCCGAGATGGTCGGCCCCGCGCAGGTCGCCAACGCGGTCAGCCTGAACTCCGCGAACTTCCAGTCCGCGCGGCTGGTCGGCCCGGCGATCGCCGGCGTGCTGATCACCGCCGTCGGCTCCGGCTGGGCCTTCCTGCTGAACGGGCTGTCGTTCGCGGCGCCGATCGCCGCGCTGCTGATGATGCGCACCCGCGAGCTCTACGCGGTCGAGCCGCGGCCGCGCGCCAAGGGACAGCTGCGTGAGGGCCTGCGCTACGTCGCCGGCCGGCCCGAGCTGGTCTGGCCGATCGTCCTGGTCGGCTTCATCGGCACCTTCGGCTTCAACTTCCCGATCTGGCTGTCGGCCTTCGTCGACGACGTCTTCCACGCGGACGCGGGCACGTACGGCCTGTTCAACACCCTGATCGCGGCCGGCTCCCTGGCCGGCGCCCTGCTGGCCGCCCGGCGCGGCAACACCCGGCTGCGGGTGCTGGTGACGGCGGCGGTGCTGTTCTCCGCCCTGCTGCTGGTGACGGCCTCCGCGCCCGGCTTCTGGCTGTTCGCGGTGCTGCTGGTGCCGGTCGGGATGTTCGGGCTGACGGTCAACGTCGTGGCGAACTCCAGTGTCCAGATGGCCACCGACCCCGAGATGCGGGGCCGGGTGATGGCCCTCTACATGATGGTCTTCACCGGTGGCACCCCCGTCGGCGCCCCGCTGGTCGGCTGGATCACCGACGCCTATGGGGCCCGGCTGGGCATGGCCGCGGGCGGGCTGGTCTCCCTGGCGGCCGCGGTGGCCGTGGGCCTGATCCTGCGCCGCGTGGGCAACCTGCGGCTGAGCCTGAACCGCAACGGCCTGACGTTCGTCCCGGCGACCCCGCAGCGCGAGCTCGCCCCGGCGGCGTAGGCCCACTCCGGCCGGCCGGGCGCGTCCGCCCGCCCGGCCGGCGGCGGGGCCTGCGTCAGTCGAACCACCTGTCCCGCGCGAGTTCCGCCGTGCGGGACGGGTCCTCCAGGAGGGCCGCGACCTCGAAGCGCCGGGGCCACTGGCCCGCCGCCCAGGCCAGGCCCGCCGCCACGCCCTCCAGGGTGGCCGCGTGCAGCACGCCGTCCGGGGTCAGGCGCCAGTCCAGCTCCGTGCCGCCCGCCACCAGCTCCTCGTGCTCCACGTACGTCGCCGGGGCCGAGGGGCCCAGCAGTACCCGTACCGAGTCCGGGACCTCGTGCTCCTCGCCCGGCGTGGTCACCTCCGCCGGGACGGTCTCCGACAGCCGCCGCACCTGCAACAGCTCCGCCAGGTCCGCCGCCCGCGACGGGGCGACGGGGAGCAGGGGCAGGCCCGCCGTCAGCGGCAGCAGGTCGGGGGCGTCGCAGACGACCGCCTCGGCCGCGTCCACGACGACCACCTCGCCGTCCACCACCGCCCGCAGCTCGTCCGGGAGCGTCACCTGCTCCGGGTCCAGGTCGGCCAGCGCCCCGTACAGCCCGTGCAGCTGCCGGCCCGACACCTCGCGGTCCGGGTCGGCGAGCCGGCCCAGCAGCTCGGCCGCGCCGCCCGGCTCCTCCAGCAGGGCGCGCACCGTGGTGCGTACGCCCAGGGCGCGCAGCACCTGCTCGTCCTCAAAGCCCGTCGCGTCCGCCGGGGTGTACAGGCCGGCCAGCAGCGGGTCCCCGCCCGCCGCGCGCAGGCCGGCCGGGCGGCGGCCGTCGAGGACCGGGTGGTCGCGCAGCCACCAGGCGGTGTACGGGCGCACCGACTGCGTGGTGCCGTCGGGGAGCAGGACCCGCACCGGCTGGGTGAGGGCGTCGCGCAGCGGGGGCTGCGCGAGCATCGCCAGGGCCTGGGGCCAGCGGTCGTCGTCGACGAGGTCGAGGTCGCGTACGGCGATCAGCTCGGTGGCGACCGGCGGCACGGGGGAGTCGGGGAGCTGGTCGAGGAGGTCCTCGCACCACACGTCGACCGCGTCGAGCAGTCCGGCGTCGTCGGGCTCGGCGTAGTCGCCCTCGCGGGGCTCCAGCTCGTCCGGGTCGAGGACGACGTCGGTGGCGCGGACCAGCTGGAAGGTGGTCAGCACCCCGCAGGCGGCCAGGGTGTCGGCGTCCCAGCGGGCGGCCAGGTCGGGGTCCAGGTACGGGATCTCGTCCTCGCGGACGACGGAGGCGAGGGGGCTGCCGGCGAGGAGGAGTTCCCCGGCCGGGGTCGGTTCGCCGTCCTCGTCGGGCAGGGCCAGCGCGCCCAGCCACGGTTCGTCGCCGGGGGCCAGGCCGGCGTCGCGGACCAGGGTCAGGACGATCTCGGCGAGCTCGTCGGCGTCGGGGGCGTCGGAGTCCTCGTCCCAGATCTCGCCGACGTCGAGCGAGCCGGCCACCGCGGCCCGGATCTGCGGGGTGGTCAGGACGGCTCGGGCGGTGGCGGGCAGGGCGCCCAGCTTCTCCAGCAGGGGGTGCGCGGCGTCCGGGTGGGCCACCTTCAGCCCCAGCCGGGCCAGGTCGGCGGGGGTGTCGGGGCCGGGCAGCAGGATGTGGCGCGGGCCGATCGCGGTGCGGCCGTCGGCGAGCGGTACGGGCAGCCCGGACAGCCGGTCCGGGTCGACCCCGGCGAGGGTGTCGTAGAGGTCGTGCCACCACTGCGGGGTGCGTTCGATGCCGGCGATCCGCTCGATGGCGTCGCCGAGCGGGAGCCGGCCCACGCCCAGGGTGCGCAGCTCGGGCCGCCGCTCCAGCCCGGCGGGCAGCAGCGTGGGGAGCACGTCGGCGAGGACGCGTACGGTGTCGGCTCCGGCGCCCTCGACCACCTCGGCCTCGAAGGGGCGCAGCCGGGTCAGGTCCTCGGAGGGGGCGGCCGGGGCGAGGAAGGCGGTGCGGGGCAGTCGCTGGAGGACGGCGGCGCGCAGGGCGCCGTCGAGTTCGCCCTTGCCGAGCGGGCCGGGGACGAGGTCCACCAGGGCGGGGGTCACCGGATCCCAGGCGGCGAGGAGTTCGGTGTAGGCGTCGGCGGC
This sequence comes from Streptomyces sp. 3211.6, assembly GCF_003634815.1. Taxonomy (NCBI): domain Bacteria; kingdom Bacillati; phylum Actinomycetota; class Actinomycetes; order Kitasatosporales; family Streptomycetaceae; genus Streptomyces; species Streptomyces sp. 3211.6. The sequence continues at coordinate 4,485,587 of NZ_RBXC01000001.1, forward strand.
GCGCTCCACCAGGAAGTCGGTCAGCGGTCCGGGCGCGTGGTGGCGGCGGGAGGTGTCCATCGGCAGGGAGGCGATGAGCAGGGCCGGGATGCCGAGGGGGTCGTCGGTGGGGGTGGGGGCGTGGACGACGGGCGCGGTGCGGGGGCGTTCGGGGGCGCCGTCGGCGTCGACGGGGACGGCCCAGGTGACGCTCCAGGTGGGCCGCAGCCGTTCCTCCACGGGCCGGTCGGCGAGGAGTTCGCGGGTGAGGGGACCGCTCGCCTGGACGGTGCGCCAGCGGTGGGTGCCGGAGGCGGAGTCCTCGATGACGGTGTAGGGGCCGTCGGTGTGCCGGTAGAGGGTGCGGGTGCCGCCGGCGGGGGTGTCGACGACGACCTCGGTCAGCCCGGGGAGGGTGAGCAGGAGGGCGTCGTCGACCCCGTGCAGCAGGCGTTCGGCGAGGTCGGCGGCGGCCGCGTCGCGCAGTGGGAGGACGACGACGGTGTCGTAGCCGTCGGGGGCGGTGCCCTCGGCGGGCAGGGGCAGGCGCAGCAGCGGGACGTGGCCGTCGCGGCGGCGCAGTTCGTCGCCGAGGCCGGGGCTGAAGTGGGCGGCCTCGCGGGCCATTTCGCGGGCCTCGGCGAGGGACCAGCGCACGCCGCCGTGCCGGCCGAGGACGGCGGGCTCGTCGGAGACGGCCAGGACGGCGGCGAAGCCGACGCCGAACCGGCCGACGGTGTGGGCGGAGGAGGCGCCCTCGCGCTTGGCGGAGGCGCGCAGGGTGCTCAGCGACTCCACGCCCGTCGCGTCCAGCGGGGCACCGGTGTTGGCGACGGCCAGCACGCCGTGGCCGTCTTCGCCGGGGACGGCGGGGTGCAGCGTGAGCCGCAGCCGGCCGGGGACGCGGCCGCGGGCGGCCGCGTCGGAGGCGTTCTGCGCCAGTTCGATCGCGAGCCGGTCGCGGTAGCCGCCGAGCGCCAGGTCCTCCTCGGCGTTGGCGTCCTCACGGAACCGCGCGGGTCCGGCGGCCCACGCGTCCAGCACCGTGCGCCGCAGCCGGGCGGTGCTGAAGGGGTCCATGCCGCTCGGGGCCGCCGTCACTCGCACGTTCACGCCGTTGCCTCCACATGCTGTGCTGACTCCACCTGTTGCTGTGAAGGTATCGCGTGGGCGGCCGGGTCTTGCCCGTGAGGTGGGCGAACACGACGGCGCCGCCGGGGCCCGGGCCCGGAACGGGAGGAGCCCCCGGTGCCTTCCGGCACCGGGGGCTCCCCTCGCGTCAGTGGGCGGACACCGCGGTCAGAGGCGCTCGATCACGTAGTCGATGCACACCGTCAGCGCCTGCACGTCCGCCGGGTCGATCGCCGGGAACATCGCGACGCGCAGCTGGTTGCGGCCGAGCTTGCGGTACGGCTCGGTGTCCACGATGCCGTTGGCGCGCAGCACCTTCGCCACCGCCGCCGCGTCGATCTCGTCGTCGAAGTCGATCGTGCCGATGACCGCCGAGCGCTTGTCGGCGTCCTGCACGAACGGGCCGGCGCACTTCGACGCCTCCGCCCAGCCGTACAGGTTGGCCGCGCTGGCCGCCGTACGGGAGGTGGTGAACTCCAGGCCGCCCTGGCCGTTCATCCACTCCAGCTGCTGGTTCAGCAGGAAGAGGGTGGCCAGCGCCGGGGTGTTGTACGTCTGGTTCTTCAGCGAGTTGTCGATCGCCGTCGGCAGCGAGAAGAACTCCGGGATGTGCCGGCCCGACGCGTGCACGCGCGCCGCGCGCTCCAGCGCGGCCGGGGAGAACGCGGCCAGCCACAGGCCGCCGTCCGAGGCGAAGGACTTCTGCGGGGCGAAGTAGTAGACGTCGGTCTCGGTGATGTCCACGGGCAGGCCGCCCGCACCCGAGGTCGCGTCCACCAGCACCAGCGAACCCGCGTCGGCGCCCGCGACGCGCTTGATGGGCGCCGCCACACCCGTCGAGGTCTCGTTGTGCGTGTACGCGTACACGTCGACACCCGCCTCCGCCACCGGCTCGGGGTGCGTGCCCGGCTCGGAGGAGATGACGGACGGCTCGTCCAGCCACGGCGCGAGCTTCGCGGCCTTGGCGAACTTGGACGAGAACTCGCCGAAGGTCAGGTGCTGGGACTTCCGCTCGATCAGGCCGGCGGTCGCGATGTCCCAGAAGGCGGTGGAGCCGCCGTTGCCCAGGATCACCTCGTAGCCCTCGGGGAGGGAGAAGAGGTCCCGGAGGCCCTGGCGCACCGATCCGACCAGGTTCTTGACCGGGGCCTGGCGGTGGGAGGTACCGAGCAGGGAGTTACCGGTGGCGGCGAGGGCGTCCAGCGCCTCGGTCCGCACCTTGGAGGGGCCCGCGCCGAAGCGTCCGTCGGCGGGCTTGATGTCAGCGGGAATCTGGATCTCAGCCACGTGCGGAGCGTATCGGGTCCCGGACCGGCCGTCGGAAGCGCGTCCACCCGGTGAGACACCGGAGGGTGATGTGCGGCTGATGGGTAGATGTGGCCCGTGACGTCTCCTGGGGAACTCGAACGGACATTGCGGGCCGAGCTGCGCGGGGAGGTGGATTTCGGGGCCGCCGCCCGGGCGCTGGTGACGATGGACGCCTCCAACTACCGGCGCGTGCCCGTCGGCGTCGTCGCCCCGCGCGACGCCGAGGACGTGGCGGCGGCGCTGCGGGTGTGCGCCGACGCCGGGGTCCCCGTCGTCCCGCGCGGCGGCGGCACCTCCATCGCCGGCCAGGCCACGGGGGTCGGCGTGGTCCTCGACCTCACCCGGCACATGAACGCCCTGGTGTCCGTGGACCCGGCCGCCCGCACCGCCGTGGTCCAGCCCGGACTCGTCCTCGACCGGCTGAGGGAGGCGGTCCGCCCGTACGGCCTGACCTTCGGCCCCGACCCGTCCACGCACTCCCGCTGCACCCTCGGCGGAATGATCGGCAACAACGCCTGCGGGGCCCACTCCGTGGCCTGGGGGACCACCGCCGACAACGTGGCCGAGCTGGCGGTGACCACGTACGGCGGCGCCCGCCACCGGCTCGCCGACGGCTGGGCGGGCGCCCCGCCGGGCCTGCGGGAACTGGTCGCCGGGAACCTCGCGGCCCTGCGCACGGGCATGGCCGGAGGGTTCTCCCGCCGGATCTCCGGCTACGGCGGCCTCGACGCCCTCCTCCCCGAACGGGGCGTGCGGCTCGCCCGGGCCTTCTGCGGCAGCGAGGGCACCCTCGGGGTGGTCACCGAGGCCGTGGTGCGCCTCGTGGAACTCCCGCCCGCGCCCGCCCTCGCGGTACTCGGCTACCCCGACGAGAGCGCCGCCGCCGACGCCGCGGCCGGGCTCCTGCCCCACGGGCCGCTGACGGTGGAGGGCATGGCGCAGGACCTCGTCCCCGACACCGCCGGGCTGCCCCGGGGCGGGGCCTGGCTGTTCGTGGAGACCCGGGACGAGGGGGCCGCGCGCGGCCTCGTCCGGGCCGCCGACGCCCTGGACGCGGTGGTGGTCGCGGACCCGGCGGCGCAGCGGGCGCTCTGGCGGATCCGCGAGGACGCCGCCGGCACCGCGACGCGCATGCCCGACGGGAGCATGGCCTGGCCCGGCTGGGAGGACTGCGCCGTCCCCCCGGCCCGGCTCGGCGCCTACCTGCGCGCGTTCCGCGCCCTGCTGGCCCGGCACGGGCTGCGGGGGACCCCGTACGGGCACTTCGGCGAGGGCTGCGTGCACGTCCGGATCGACTTCGACCTGGCCTCCGCCGCGGGCGTGGCCCGCTACCGCTCCTTCTCCGGCGAGCTCGCCGACCTGGTCGTCGCCCACGGGGGCTCCCTGTCGGGGGAACACGGCGACGGCCAGGCCCGCGCGGAACTCCTGCCGCGCATGTACCCGCCGGAGGTGATCGACCTCTTCGCGGCCTACAAGGACGTCTGGGACCCGGCGGGCGGCATGAACCCCGGCATCCTCGTCCGCCCCGCCCGCCTGGACGACAACCTCCGCTTCGCCGTCCTGCCCCGGACCCCCTTCGGGAACGAGGTAGCCCGCTGCGTCGGCGTCGCGAAGTGCCGCTCCCAGGAGACGGGCGGCCCGGCGGTGATGTGCCCCTCGTACCGGGCCACGGGGGAGGAACGGCACTCCACGCGCGGCCGGGCACGGCTCCTGCACGAGATGCTGGCGGGGGAGATCGTCCGCGACGGGTGGCGCTCGCCGGAGGTGGCCGAAGCCCTCGACCTCTGCCTGGGCTGCAAGGGCTGCCGCAGCGACTGCCCGGTGGGGGTGGACATGGCCGCGTACAAATCGGAGTTCCTCGACCGGCACTGGCGGGGCCGCCCGCGCCCCGTGTCCCACTACCTCCTGGGCGGCCTGCCCACCTGGCTCCGGCTGATCGCCCGGCTGCGGGCGGCCGGGCCGGTCAACGCGGCGGGGAAGGTGCTCCGGGTACCGGGGCTGGCCCGGGAGCGGAGGCTGCCCGAGGTGGCGGGGGTGCCGTTCACCCGGGAACGGCGGGCGGCCACCGGGGAAGGGCGTGCGGCCACCGGGGAAGGGCGGGCGGCCACCGGGGAAGGGCGGGCGGCCACCGGGGAAGGGCGGGCGGCCGGGGCGGCCGCGGCGCCACCCCGGGTCACCCTGTGGCCGGACACCTTCACGAACCACCTCGCCCCCGCCGCCGCCCGCGCCGCCGTCCGCGTACTGGCGTCCGCCGGCCTCTCCGTCACCGTTCCCGACGGCCCGGTCTGCTGCGCCCTGACCTACGTCTCCACCGGCCGCCTCACCCGCGCCCGCAAGGTCCTGCGCCGCACCCTGGACACCCTCGGCGAGGCCGCCGGCCCCGTCCTCGTCCTGGAACCCAGCTGCGCCGCGGCCCTGCGCACCGACCTCCCGGCCCTCCTCCCCGACGACCCGCGGGCCCACCGCCTCGCGGCGGCGGTCCGCACCTTCGCCGAGACCCTTGAGGAGTACGCCCCCCACTGGGCCCCGCCCCGCCTGGACCGGCCCGTCGCCGGCCAGACCCACTGCCACCAGCACGCCGTCCTCGGCGACGGCGCCGACCGGCGGCTGCGCGAGCGCGCCGGGCTCACCGGGGAGCTCAGCGGCGGCTGCTGCGGCCTCGCGGGCAACTTCGGCTTCGAGCCGGGCCACCACGCCGTCTCCGTCGCCTGCGCGGAGGAACAGCTGCTCCCCTCCCTCCGGTCCGCCGCCCCCGGCACCGCCGTCCTGGCGGACGGCTACTCCTGCCGCACCCAGATCGCCCAGCTCTCCGGCCACCGCGCGCGGCACCTGGCGGAGCTCCTTGCGGAAGCCCTCCCCCCGGACGAGCAGCCAATGTAAGAGAGAACACGGAGGCACGACCCTTACCGACCCCTTAACCTGGATAAATGCCCGCAGCCTCGCCCTCCCCCACGACAACCCCCGCAACCCCAGCGACCCCCGCCACCCGCACCAAGCCGCAGTCCGCCACCCCCGCCAGTCGGCTCAAGGCCGCCCGCGGCGGCCCCGGCGGCCGCTTCGGCCCGGTGGCCCTCGTGGTCGCGGCCGGGGTCTCGGTGCAGTTCGGCGCCGCCCTCGCGGTCATGATCATGCCGAGGGCGGGCGCGGCCGGCGTGGTCACGCTGCGGCTGGCGGCCGCCGCCCTGGTCCTCCTGCTGGTCTGCCGGCCGAAGGTACGGGGCTACACGCGCTCCGACTGGGGCACCGTCCTCGCCTTCGGCGTGGCCATGGCGGGCATGAACGGCCTCTTCTACCAGTCCATCGACCGCATCCCCCTGGGCCCGGCGGTCACCCTGGAGGTCCTGGGCCCGCTGGCCCTCTCGGTCCTGGTCTCCCGCCGCCTGGTGAACCTCCTGTGGGCGGGCCTGGCCCTGGCCGGCGTGGCCCTCCTCTCCACCCACGGCGGCGGCGGCCTCGGCCTCGGCTCCCTCGACCCGCTCGGCGCCGCCTTCGCGGTGGGCGCGGGCGCGATGTGGGCGGCGTACATCGTCTTCAGCGCCCGCACCGGCCGCCGCTTCCCCCAGGCGGACGGCCTGGCCCTGGCGATGGCGGTGGCGGCGGTGATCTCCCTCCCCCTGGGCGTGGCCCAGTCGGGCTCCGCCCTCCTGGCGCCGGCCACCCTGGCCCTGGGCCTCGGCGTGGCGGTGCTCTCGTCGGTGCTCCCCTACACGCTGGAACTCCTGGCCCTGCGCCGCCTCCCGGCGCCGACGTTCGCGATCCTGATGAGCCTGGAGCCGGCCATCGCGGCCACGGCGGGCTTCCTGGTCCTCCACCAGGCCCTCTCCCTGCTGGACGCCCTGGCGATCGCCCTGGTCATCGCGGCGAGCATGGGCGCGGTACGGGCACAGAAGTCCTGAGGTCCGACCCGTAGGCGCAATCCTCACCCCACCGGCAGCTCCACGTACGAAGGCGTCGGCTCCGGGGAGGTGAACGACAGGGTGGCGCGGGGGAGGTTGGCGTCCGCGTAGAGGGGGTCTCGGGGGGTCAGCGCCAGCATGACGCGGTGGCCCGGCGGGAGGTCGTACGCGGTGGGCTGGAGGTCGATGTCCGCGCTGATCAGACTGTCCGGCGGGGCGTCGAGGTCGCTGAACGGGGCATGGGTGATCAGGCGGGCCGAGCCGTCGGGCGCCAGGTCCAGGAGGTACGCGACGAAGGTGGAGCCGGAGTTCGCGGCCCGGTAGGTGACGCGCAGGCGCGGGGTGCCGCGCAGGCGGGTGGTGTCCGGGGCCGGGGCGGCGGTCCACACGGCGGCCGCCGTGCGGTCCATGGCGGCGGCGGCCGGGTAGGAGCTGGGCCGGCCCGCCAGTTCCGCGGACCCGGAGCGGGCGACCGCCTCCGCGACGGCCACCGGGGCCGCGACCCCGCACAGTACGCCCGCCGCCCAGCCGGGGTCGGGCCGGTCGGCCAGTTCGCCGGTGCCGGTGAGGTGCAGGCGGCGGATGTGGCGGGTGGGAACGGGCCAGGTGGGGGAGGGTTCGAGGGCCCGGCTCCACATCACCTCGGACAGGACCTCGCCCTCCCCGTCGATGCCGTTGCCGTCCCCGCGGAGGTGGTGGCCGAACCAGCGCTGGGCGTCCGTCCAGATCCGGTTCGGCAGTCCGGTCAGGCCGGTCGTCTCGGGGCCGCAGTGGTCACCGATGGACAGGTCGATGCGCTTGGGCCCGCCGAGCTCCTGGAACATCCGCAGCACCTGCCCGGCGGGGAAGAGGGTCTCGTGCCAGGCGTGGGCGCAGAAGACCGCCACCTGGCGCCGTCCCAGCTCCTTGAGGTGCGTGAACGGTGAGCGCGGCTCCGCCCACGCCAGGCTCTCGTGGAGGTCCCGGCCCGCGAGGACGTTCTCCAGGGCGCGCTGCGCCGGCCGGCTCAGCCTGGCCCGGGGGGCGGCCGTGAGCAGGGCGTGGACGGCGGCGGTGCGGCGGGTGGAGTGCTCCCGCAGCACCTCGCCGAGGTCGCCCCAGCCGCTGAGCGCCGCCACCGCGTCGACGCGGGCGTCGTGCGCGGCGACGAGCTGGGCGATGCCGGCGCCGTACGAGACGCCGAGGAAGCCGATCCGGGTGACGGGGCCGGGGGCGCGCTCCAGGAGGTGGTCCAGGGCGTGGCGGCCGTCGGTGACGTCGAGGGGTCCGGCGAAGTCGGCGTGGCCCTCGGAGGCGGCGAACCCGCGCGGGCTGTAGGCGAGGACGTCGTAGCCGCCCACCGCGAACCGGGAGGCCTGGACGGCGTACGCGAGCCAGCCGAGGTCCGTCCAGGGGGCGGGCATCACGACCGCCGGCCGGGGCGCGGACCCGGTGTGCCGCCAGAGCGCGGCTTCGAGGAGGTCACCGTCGGCGCCGGTGACCTTGCCCCGGCTGAAGACGGCGACGGCCCGCACGGCCTCGACGTCGGCGGCGCGCGCGGGCGGCAGTCCGGCGCACTCCCCGCTTTCGAGGGCGGCGGCGAAGGCGCCGAGGGCGGTGGCGTCGAGGTCGGGGTAGAGCGAGTGGGCAGCTGGGTGCACGTCGGATCATCCTCGTCGTCGAGCGGCATGGACGTATTCGGATGCGGGGGGGGGGGGGGGGGGGGGCTGCTTCTGCTCCGGCGGCGTGAGCGGGAGCACTCAGTATCGGCGGGGTGCGCGGGGCGTGTTCGGGGGCTTGTGGGCGTACGGCCGGAATCGCGCGTGCGGGTGCGGGGTGCCCGGCGCCCGGGCCTCGGGGAAGGGGGTGGTGGGGTCAAGTCCCCTGTGTTGCCGGCCGGTTGGCGGGTGGCGGGAATCGGACGCGTTCGGATGGAAATCATGCAAGCGTGCTTGATTGTTTCTCGGGGTGCTGCCAGGCTTCCCCTCACGCCGAGAGGGGAGCACGCCGTGCCCGAGCCGTCCGTCGTCGCCGTCTTCGCCGATCTCCGCGAGGAGGGCCGTGAACTCGACTCCCTCGTAGGGGGGTTGGCCGCGTCCGAGTGGGCGCGGCCGACGCCCGCCGAGGGGTGGAGCGTCGCCCATCAGATCGCGCACCTGCACTGGACCGACCGGGCCGCGCTGCTCGCGCTCACCGACGCCGAGGGGTTCGCACGGGAGGTGGAGGTGGCCCTCAAGGCGCCGGAGTCCTTCGTGGACGAGGGGGCGGAGGAAGGGGCGCGGCTGGCGCCCGCCGAGCTGCTGGCGCGGTGGCGGGCCGGGCGGGAGGCGCTGGACCGGGCCCTGGCCGCCGCTTCGCCCGACGCCCGTTTCCCCTGGTACGGGCCCCCGATGAAGGCCGCCTCCATGGCGAGCGCCCGGCTGATGGAGACCTGGGCGCACGGCCAGGACGTCGCCGACGCGCTCGGCGCGCGGCGGGCCCCGACCGCCCGGCTGCGGCACGTCGCGCGGATCGGGGTGCGGGCGCGGGACTACGCGTACGCCGTGCGCGGACTCGCGGTGCCGGAGGGGGAGTTCCGGGTGGAGCTCACCGCCCCGGACGGGGCCGGGGTGTGGGCGTACGGGCCCGAGGACGCCGGGCAGCGGGTCACCGGGCCCGCGCTGGACTTCTGCCTGCTGGTCACCCAGCGCGCCCACCGCGCCGACCTCGCCCTCACCGCCGAGGGCCCCGACGCCGACCGCTGGCTGGACATCGCCCAGGCCTTCGCCGGCCCGGCGGGTCCGGGCCGCGAACCCCGGGGGACGCGGTGACCGCCCGGCGCCCCCTGCGCATCGGCAACGCCTCGGGCTTCTACGGCGACCGGTTCGACGCGGTGCGCGAGATGCTGACGGGTGGCCCGCTGGACGTCCTGACCGGCGACTACCTCGCCGAGCTGACCATGCTGATCCTCGGCCGCGACCGGCTGAAGAACCCGGACCTCGGGTACGCCAGGACCTTCCTGCGGCAGCTGGAGGAGGGGCTCGGGCTCGCGCACGAGCGGGGCGTGAAGATCGTCACCAACGCGGGCGGGCTGAACCCGGCCGGGCTGGCGGAGGCGGTGCGCGCGCTGGCGGACGAGGTGGGGGTGCCGGTACGCGTCGCGCACGTCGAGGGCGACGACCTGATGCGGTCCGGCGCGGGGGCGGGGTCGGGGGCGGGGGCCGGGGCGTTGGAGGGGGCGCTGACCGCCAACGCCTACCTCGGCGGCGCCGGGATCACGGCCTGCCTGCGGGCGGGCGCGGACGTGGTGGTGACCGGCCGGGTCACGGACGCGGCGCTGGTGAGCGGGCCGGCCGCGTGGTGGTTCGACTGGGGGCCGCAGGAGTACGACCGGCTGGCGGGCGCGGTGGTCGCCGGGCACGTCCTGGAATGCGGCACGCAGGCCACCGGCGGCAACTACGCCTTCTTCACCGCGCACGACGTGCACCGGCCCGGCTTCCCGCTGGCGGAGGTCTGCGAGGACGGCTCGGCCGTCGTCACCAAACACCCCGGCACGGGCGGGCTCGTCTCCCCGGGCACGGTCACCGCGCAGCTGCTGTACGAGACCCAGGGCGCCCGGTACCTGGGCCCCGACGTCACGGCCCGCCTGGACACGGTGCGCCTGACCCCGGACGGCGAGGACCGGGTCCGGATCAGCGGGACGGTGGGGGAGCCGCCGCCGGACACCCTGAAGGTGGGGGTCACCCGGGTCGGGGGCTGGCGCAACGAGGTGGTCTTCGTCCTGACGGGCCTGGACGTCGAGGCGAAGGCGGCCCTGGTGCGCGAGCAGCTGGCGGACGCGCTGGCCGGGGTGGCGGGGGTGTCGTGGACCCTGGCCCGTACCGACCACGCGGACGCGGACACGCAGGAGGCGGCGAGCGCCCTGCTGCGGCTGGTGGTCCGCGACCCGTCACCGGACCGGGTGGGGCGGGAGCTGACCGGGGCGGCGATCGAACTGGCCCTGGCGAGCTACCCGGGCTTCCACGTCACCTCCCCGCCGGGGCCGGCCCAGCCGTACGGCGTCTTCACGTCGGCCACGATCCCGGCGTCCGGGGTCCCCCACACGGCGGTCCTGCCGGACGGCACCCGGATACCGGCCGCCGCCGCCCGCGTGGCTCCCCCCACCCCACCCCTCCCCAAAACCCGGGCCCCAGCCCCGGCCCCGTCGGGCCCAGTCGGCGGGGGCGCCGGCGGGGGGTCCGGGGCGCGACCCCCGGATTCGGCGAGGGGCGCGGACTCCCCCACCCCGCCCCTGCCCGGAACCCGGGGCCCGGCCCTGTCGGCCCCGGCCCTGTCGGCCCCGGCCCCGTCGGCCCCGGCCCTGTCGGGCCCGGTCGGCGGGGGCGTCGGGGGGTCCGGGGCGCGGCCCCCGGATTCGGCGAGGGGCGCGGCGGGGGAGAGCCCCGCCGGGCCCGGGCCGCACGGCGGTCCCACCACCCGGGCTCCCCTCGGGGTGCTGGCCGGGGCCCGCTCCGGGGACAAGGGCGGTGACGCCAACATCGGGGTCTGGGTCGAGACCGACGCGGCCTGGGACTGGCTCCGCGACACCCTCACCGTCAAGCTCCTCCAGAGCCTGCTCCCCGAGACCGCGCCCCTCGCCGTCGTCCGCCACGAGCTGCCCAACCTGCGGGCGCTGAACTTCACCGTCGCCGGGATCCTCGGCGACGGGGTCGCCTCCGGCCACCGGTTCGACCCGCAGGCCAAGGCCCTCGGCGAATGGCTCCGCGCCCGCCACGTCGACATCCCGACCCACCTACTGCCCCCGACTCCGGCCGACGGGCCCCGTCCTCCCGCCCCGCCCCGCGCGGCGTGCGTGCCGGATCCCGACCGGTCGGCGGCGCCGGTGTCGTCCGGGCCTGACGTCGGGGCGACGTCCCAGATGCCACCCACCCCGGAGGGGATCCGTCCATGACCCGTCTCGGTACCACCGTCGACCCCCTCGCCCCCGAGTACGCGCAGGCTCGTTCCGCCGCCCTGGAGCGGCTCGGTGCGCTGGACGCCGAGCACGCCAAGGCGCTCGCGGGCGGCGGGGAGAAGTACACCGCCCGGCACCGGGGCCGCGGCAAGCTGCTGCCCCGCGAGCGCGTCGAGCTGCTGCTCGACCCCGATACCCCGTTCCTCGAACTGTCCCCGCTCGCCGCCTGGGGGAGCGACCACCCCGTCGGCGCCTCGATGGTGACCGGCATCGGCACCGTCGAGGGCGTCGAGTGCCTGATCACGGCCAACGACCCCACCGTGCGCGGCGGTGCCAGCAACCCCTGGACCCTGAAGAAGGCCCTGCGGGCCAACGAGATCGCCCTGCAGAACCGGCTCCCCTGCATCAGCCTCGTCGAGTCCGGCGGCGCCGACCTGCCCTCCCAGAAGGAGATCTTCATCCCCGGCGGGGCGGTCTTCCGCGACCTCACCCGCCTCTCCGCCGCCGGGATCCCCACCGTCGCCGTCGTCTTCGGCAACTCCACCGCCGGCGGCGCGTACATCCCCGGGATGTCCGACCACACCGTCATGATCAAGGACCGTTCCAAGGTGTTCCTGGGCGGTCCGCCCCTCGTGAAGATGGCCACCGGCGAGGAGAGCGACGACGAATCCCTCGGCGGAGCCGACATGCACGCCCGCGTCTCCGGCCTCGCCGACCACTACGCCCTCGACGAGTACGACGCCATCCGCCAGGCCCGCCGCATCGTGGCCCGGCTGAACCACCGCAAGCCCCACCCCGAACCGCCGCGCGCCGAGGAGCCGCTGTACGACGCGGAGGAGCTCCTCGGGATCGTCCCGCCGGACCTGAAGACCCCCTTCGACCCCCGCGAGGTCATCGCCCGCATCGTCGACGGTTCCGACTTCGACGAGTTCAAGCCCCTCTACGGCCCCAGCCTCGTCACCGGCTGGGCCACACTCCACGGCTACCCGGTCGGCATCCTCGCCAACGCCCAGGGCGTGCTGTTCAGCGCCGAGTCGCAGAAAGCCGCCCAGTTCATCCAGCTCGCCAACCAGCGCGACATCCCGCTCCTGTTCCTCCACAACACCACCGGCTACATGGTCGGCAAGGAGTACGAGCAGGGCGGCATCGTCAAACACGGCTCGATGATGATCAACGCGGTCTCCAACTCCCGGGTCCCGCACCTGTCCGTCCTCATCGGCGCCAGCTACGGCGCCGGCCACTACGGCATGTGCGGCCGCGCCTACGAGCCCCGGTTCCTCTTCGCCTGGCCCAGCGCCAAGTCCGCCGTCATGGGTCCCCAGCAGCTCGCCGGCGTGCTCTCGATCGTGGCCCGGCAGTCCGCCGCCGCCAAGGGACAGCCCTACGACGAGGAGGCCGACGCCGGGATGCGGGCCTTCGTGGAGGCGCAGATCGAGTCCGAGTCCCTTCCCCTGTTCCTGTCCGGGCGGCTCTACGACGACGGAGTCATCGACCCGCGCGACACCCGTACCGTCCTCGGCCTGTGCCTGTCGGCCGTCCACAACGCCCCCGTCGAGGGCGCCCGTGGCGGCTTCGGCGTCTTCCGGATGTGAGCCCGCCCATGACGAACCCGATCACCTCCCTCCTCGTCGCCAACCGGGGCGAGATCGCCGTACGGATCTTCCGCACGGCCCGCGCCCTGGGCCTGGCCACGGTCGCCGTCCACTCCGACCCCGACGCCGACGCCCTGCACGTCCGCTCCGCCGACACGGCCGTCCGGCTGCCCGGGGCCGCCCCCGCCGACACCTACCTGCGCGCCGACCTGCTGATCGAGGCGGCCCGCGCGGCCGGCGCCGACGCCGTGCACCCCGGGTACGGCTTCCTCTCCGAGAACGCCGACTTCGCCCGGCGGGTCGAAGCCGCCGGCCTGGTCTGGGTCGGCCCGCCGCCCGGGGCCATCGAGGCCATGGCCTCCAAGACCCGGGCCAAGGACCTCATGCGTGCCGCCGGGGTGCCGCTGCTGGAGCCCGTCGACCCGGCCACGGCCACCGCCGCGGACCTGCCGCTGCTGCTGAAGGCCGCCGCGGGCGGCGGCGGGCGCGGGATGCGCGTCGTACGGGACCTCGACTCCCTCAAGGAATCGCTGGACGCGGCCGCCGCCGAGGCCCTGTCCGCGTTCGGCGACGGGGAGGTCTTCGCCGAGCCCTACGTGGAACGCGGCCGGCACGTCGAGGTGCAGGTCCTCGCCGACGCCCACGGCACCGTCTGGGCGCTGGGCACCCGCGACTGCTCCCTCCAGCGCCGCCACCAGAAGGTCATCGAGGAGGCCCCGGCCCCCGCCCTCCCCCAGGACCTCCGGGCCCGCCTCCACGCGGCCGCCGTGGCCGCCGCCCGGGCGGTCTCCTACCAGGGCGCGGGCACCGTCGAATTCCTCGTCGGCGCCGACGGCCGCCCGTACTTCCTGGAGATGAACACCCGACTCCAGGTGGAACACCCCGTCACCGAGGCCGTCTTCGGCCTGGACCTCGTCGCCCTCCAACTGCGCATCGCCGAGGGGGAGCACCTGGCGCCCACTGCGCCCGAGCCCTCCGGCCACGCCGTCGAGGCACGCCTCTACGCGGAGGACCCCGCCCACGACTGGCGCCCGCAGACGGGAGTCCTGCACACCCTCTCCCTCCCGGACCACGTCCGCGTGGACACCGGGTTCACCGACGGGGACACCGTCTCCGTCCACTACGACGCCATGCTCGCCAAGGTCATCGCGCACGCCCCCACCCGCGCCGAAGCCGTCCGCGTCCTCGCCGACGCCCTCGCCCGGGCCCGGATCCACGGCCCGGCCACCAACCGCGAGCTCCTCGTACGCTCCCTGCGCCACCCCGAGTTCACCGCCGCCCGCCTCGACACCGGCTTCTACGACCGCCACCTCGCCACCCTCACCGACGGCGCCCCCGATCCCGCCCTCGCCTGCCTGGCCGCCGCCCTCGCCGAAGCCGCCCCGGACCCCGGCGCCCCGCTCGCCGCCCGCCTCGGAGGCTGGCGCAACCTCCGCTCCCAGCCGCAGACCCGCCGCTACACCGTGTCCGGCACCGAGCACGAGATCCAGTACCAGCCCGTCGAGCACCCCGGCGTACGCGTGCTGGCCGCCACGCCCACCCTCGTCACCCTCGAAGTCGACGGCGTACGGCGCATGTTCCACGTGAAACACAAATCGAACACCGTCTACGTGGACTCCACCCTCGGCTCACACACCCTGACCCGCTTCCCCCGGTTCCCCGATCCCCAGGACCGCGCCGCACCGGGCTCACTGCTCGCGCCCATGCCCGGCACCGTCGTCCGCGTCGCCGCGGGCCTTGCCCCCGGCTCCGCCGTCACCGCCGGGCAGCCACTGCTCTGGCTGGAGGCCATGAAGATGGAGCACCGCATCCTCGCCCCCGCCTCCGGCACGCTCACCGCGCTCCACGCCGCCACCGGCCAACAGGTCGAGTTCGGCGCCCTGCTCGCCGTAGTCCAGGAGGAAACGCCGTCATGAGCCCCGCCACCACCGAAACCGAAGAACACCAGGCCCTGCGCGCCGCCGTCGCCGCCCTCGGCCGGCGCTACGGCCGCGACTACCTCGCCCGCCTCGCCCGCGAGGGCGGCCACCCGGACGAACTGTGGGCCGACGCCGCCAAGCTTGGCTACCTCGGGGTCAACCTGCCCGAGGAGTACGGGGGCGGGGGCGGCGGCATCGCCGAACTCTCCATCGTCCTGGAGGAACTGGGCGCGGCCGGCTGCCCGCTGCTGATGATGGTGGTCTCCCCGGCCATCTGCGGCAGCGTCATCGCCCGCTTCGGCACCGAGGCGCAGAAACGCGCCTGGCTCCCCGGCCTCGCGGACGGCAGCCGCACCATGGCCTTCGGCATCACCGAACCCGACGCGGGCTCCAACTCCCACCGCATCACCACCACCGCCCGGCGCGACGGCGACGCATGGGTCCTCACGGGCCGCAAGGTCTTCATCTCCGGCGTGGACATCGCCGACGCCACCCTGATCGTCGGCCGCACCGAGGACGCCCGCACGGGCCGGCTGAAGCCCTGCCTGTTCATTGTCCCCCGCGAGACCCCCGGCTTCACCCGCTCGGTGATCGACATGGAACTCCAGGCGGCGGAGAAGCAGTTCGAACTGGTCCTGGACGAGGTGCGGCTCCCCGCCGGGGCGCTGGTCGGCGACGAGGACGCGGGGCTGCTCCAGCTGTTCGCGGGGCTCAACCCCGAACGGATCATGACGGCGGCCTTCGCCATCGGGATGGGCCGCTACGCGCTGGGCCGGGCGGTGGACTACGCCCGCACCCGCCAGGTCTGGAAGGAGCCGATCGGCGCCCACCAGGCCGTGGCGCATCCGCTGGCGGCGGCACACATCGAGCTGGAGCTCGCCCGGCTGATGATGCAGAAGGCCGCGCGGCTGTACGACGCGGGCGACGACACGGGGGCCGGGGAGGCGGCGAACATGGCGAAGTACGCGGCGGGGGAGGCGTGCGTGCGGGCGGTGGACCAGGCCGTGCACACGCTCGGGGGGAACGGGCTCACCCGGGAGTACGGGCTGGGGTCCCTGATCACGGCGGCCCGGGTCGCCCGGATCGCTCCGGTCAGCCGGGAGATGATCCTGAACTTCGTCTCCCACCAGACCCTGGGCCTCCCCAAGTCCTACTGACCCCGCCGCGCGACCGCAGACCCCGTCACCCCGACCCCGCACCCGCCCGGCCCCGCCCAGCCTCCGCAACCCCCTCGACCGGGTGAACGGCGCCCCGGGCGAGGCCCCGTCGGCCGGGGCGGGGGCGGATCGGGGAGCGGAGGGGAGGGGTCGTGCCGCGTACCCTCCCCCGAGGGGGCCGGTCGGGAGGATGGCACCCCGTCAACAGACCCCTCCGGAGGAGACATGGCCCCACTCGTGCACGCCGCCCGGGCGACCGGCATCACCACCCTCACCCTCGACTCCCCGGCCAACCGCAACGCGCTCTCCGCACAGCTCGTCGGCGAGCTGCGGGCCGCGCTCGCCGCGGCCGGCGAGGACGCCGACACCCGCGCGGTGCTCCTCACCCACACCGGCAACACCTTCTGCGCCGGCGCCGACCTCAAGTCCCCCTGCGACCCCGCGGACTTCCTCGCCCTGCTGCGCGAGCTCACCACGATGCCCAAGCCGGTCGTCGCCCGCGTCACCGGACACGTCCGCGCCGGCGGCCTCGGCCTCCTCGGCGCCTGCGACATCGCCGCGGCCGGGCCGCAGTCCTCGTACGCCTTCACCGAGACCCACCTCGGCCTGGCCCCGGCCGTGATCTCGATGACCCTGCTGCCCCGCCTCGACCCCCGCGCGGCCTCCCGCTACTTCCTGACCGCCGAACCCTTCGACGCCGCCGAAGCCACCCGCATAGGGCTGCTCACCCTCCACACGGACGGAGACCCCGACACCGCCCTCGCGCCCGTCCTCGACGGGCTGCGCAAGGCCTCCCCGCAGGCCCTCGCGGAGACCAAGGCGATGGTGGCCGCCGGTGTGCGCGAGGCCCTGGACCGGGACGGGGACCGCCTGACGGAACTCTCCGCGCGGCTCTTCGCCTCCGCCGAGGCCCGCGAGGGCATCACCGCCCGCTTCGAGCGCAGGGACCCGTCATGGGTACGCTGACCGACCCCGAAAACGGCGCCACCCGCACCGGCACCGGCGCCACCCGCACCGGCGAGCCCCGCGCCACCCCCACCCGTGGCCTCCCCAAGCAGGCCCGCAGCCGGGTCACCCGGCGGCACCTCCTGGAGGCGGCCGTCTCCTGCCTCGCCGAGCACGGCTGGGCCGGGTCCACCGTCGCCGTCGTCGCCGAGCGGGCCGGGGTGTCGCGCGGTGCGGCCCAGCACCACTTCCCCACCCGGGAAGCCCTCTTCACCGCCGCCGTCGAGTACGTCTCCGAGGAGCGCTCCACCGCCCTGCGGGAGCTGTTCCAGGCCGCCCCGGCCCCCAGGCCGGCGGTGGTGGAGGCGCTGGTCGACCTCTACACCGGGGCCCTGTTCCGGGCCGCGCTCCAGCTCTGGGTGGCCGCTTCCAACGAGGAGCAGCTGCGGCCCCAGGTGACCGAGCTGGAGGCCAGGGTCGGCCGGGAGACCCACCGCATCGCCGTCGAGCTGCTGGGCGCGGACGAGTCGGTGCCCGGCGTGCGGGAGACCGTGCAGGGCTTCCTCGACATGGCACGGGGCCTGGGCCTGGCGAACGTGCTGACCGATGACACGGCCCGCCGGGAGCGGGTCGTCGCCCAGTGGTCGCGGATCATCGACGCCGCGCTGGGGTGACCGGCGCGGCCGAAGGGCGCCGCACCCCGCCCGGCGCGGGGGTGCGGCGCCCGACGCGGCGGACCGGGCTCAGGCCGGGCTCAGGCCGTGGACGCGATGTCCGTGATGGTGGAGTACCCCTCGATGTCGCGCGGGTCGCGCCGGCCCGGGCCGATGTAGCGGGCCGAGGGACGCACCAGGCGGCCCGTGCGCTTCTGCTCCAGGATGTGCGCGGACCAGCCGGCCGTGCGGGCGCAGCTGAACATGGAGGTGAACATGTGCGCCGGGACCTCCGCGAAGTCCAGCATGATCGCGGCCCAGAACTCCACGTTGGTCGCGAGCACCCGGTCGGGGCGGCGGGCGTGCAGTTCCTCCAGCGCCGCCTTCTCCAGTGCGGCGGCCACCTCGTAGCGCGGGGCGTCCAGCTCCTTGGCGGTGCGCCGCAGGACGCGGGCGCGGGGGTCCTCGGCGCGGTAGACGCGGTGGCCGAAGCCCATGAGGCGCTCGCCCTTGTCGAGGGCCTTCTTCACGTACGCCTCGGCGTCGCCGGTGCGCTCGATCTCCTCGATCATGCCGAGGACGCGCGAGGGCGCGCCGCCGTGCAGCGGGCCGGACATGGCGCCGACGGCACCCGACAGGGCGGCGGCGACGTCGGCGCCGGTGGAGGCGATGACGCGCGCGGTGAAGGTGGAGGCGTTCATGCCGTGCTCGGCGGCCGAGGTCCAGTAGGCGTCGACGGCCTTGACGTGCTTGGGGTCGGGCTCGCCGCGCCAGCGGATCATGAACCGTTCGACCACGGACTCGGCCTTGTCGATCTCCCGCTGGGGCACCATCGGCAGGCCCTGGCCGCGGGCGGACTGGGCGACGTACGAGAGGGCCATGACGGCGGCGCGGGCCAGGTCGTCGCGGGCGGTCCGGACGTCGATGTCGAGGAGCGGTTTCAGGCCCCACACGGGAGCGAGCATGGCGAGCGCGGACTGCACGTCGACGCGGATGTCACCGGAGTGGACCGGGATCGGGAAGGGCTCGGCGGCCGGCAGGCCGGGGTTGAAGGCACCGTCGACCAGCAGGCCCCAGACGTTCCCGAAGGAGACGTGACCCACGAGGTCTTCGATGTCCACGCCCCGGTAGCGGAGCGATCCGCCTTCCTTGTCGGGCTCGGCGATCTCCGTCTCGAACGCGACGACCCCTTCGAGTCCGGGTACGAAGTCGGACATGCGGCGGCTCCCTCAGATAGTGCGAACACGCGCGGTTCCCGGCGTGATTCGCGGTCCGGCGCGGTCATCACCGTTGATGCCCGGCACGGCCGATGGTCATCCGTGCGGGGACCCTCGGACCGGCCCCAAGATTTTGTCCGTTCCGCCGGGCCTTCGGGAAGCGTGACATACGGCACACCCGCTGTCGGGTTACTGGGGCAGGATGGCGTCGTGACCGATCAGGACATTGACCCCGCAGCCATGCGCAAGCAGTACCGTTCCGAGATCGTCGAGGAGTCGGGTCTCGCCGAGGACCCCATGACGCAGTTCGCTTGGTGGTTCCAGCAGGCCGCCGACTCGGACCTCTTCGAGCCGAACGCGATGGTCGTCTCGACCGCCACCTCCGACGGCCGGCCCAGCTCCCGCACCGTCCTGCTGAAGCAGTTCGACACGCGGGGCTTTGTGTTCTTCACCAACTACGGCTCCCGCAAGGCGCGCGAGATCGAGGAGAACCCGTACGTCTCGCTGCTCTTCCCCTGGCACCCGATCGCCCGCCAGGTGATCGTGACGGGCCGGGCGGTCCGGGTCGGCCGTGACGAGACGGCCGCCTACTTCCGCTCCCGGCCGCACGGCTCCCAGCTGGGGGCGTGGGCGAGCGAGCAGTCCCGGGTGATCGGCTCGCGCGCGGAGCTGGACCGCCGTTACGCGGAGCTGGCGGAGCGCTACCCGGAGGGCGAGCAGGTACCGGTGCCGCCGGAGTGGGGCGGGCTGCGGGTGAAGCCCGATGCGCTGGAGTTCTGGCAGGGGCACGAGAACCGGATGCACGACCGGCTGCGGTACGTCCTGGACGGGGAGAAGTGGCGGATCGAGCGGCTCTGCCCGTAGGGGCCCCGCAGGCGGGGGTGCAGACAGGGGCGCAGACGCAGGCGACCCGCGGGCTCGGGTTCCTCTCCTGCAGTGAGAGGAGCCGGCCGGACGTGCCGGCGAGCCCGCGGGTCGGGTGACTGCTTGGGATTGGCGCCGGGCGGTCTCCGCCGGGCACCGCACTGGGTGCGCTGCTGACGACGGGCCCTTAGCCCGCAGCCACCTCACGCGTCCGGTTTCCGTACATTTCGGGAACCACCTCCCTTCTCGTGTACGGCAGAGCCTAGGCCCCCTCCCGGGGGGCCTCAACTTATTTACCGGGTTCCCTATCGGACATTCCGGGATGATTCCGAGAAGCGCATGTGGTCTGGGTCACGTTCCAGTTCAATGATCTGACGTGCCGCACACGCGAACACCTGCAGGGGGTGCCAGGTGAGTGCTTCCGGACGTGGTGAGACCACCGACGATCTGCTCGCAGCGCTGCTCGACGGGATGGACGCCGCCCTGTGCGCGTTCGACGCCGACGGCGTGATCACGCACTGGAACCGCGAGGCCGAGCGGATCCTCGGCTGGAGCGCCGCCGAGGCGGTGGGCCGGCGCGGGTTCGCGGGCTGGGCGGTGCGGGCCGCCGACGCGGACGACGTGCAGGACCGGCTGATGGCGGCGCAGGACGCGCCGGGCCGCCAGGTGCACGAGTTCGCCCTGCTCACCAAGGAGGGCGGGCGGATCCTGGTGCGGACCCAGTCCGCCGGGGTGCCGGGCGCCGACGGGAAACCGGCCGGGGTCTACTGCGCCTTCAGCGAGGTCCACGCCCAGATCGACCTGGAGCGCTCCATCGCCCTCAGCGAGGCGCTGATGGAAGACGCCTCCTGGGGGGTCGTCCTGGTGGACGTGGACCTGCGCCCGGCGGTGGTCAACGCGCACGCCGCCCGCGCCTTCGGGGCCGGGCGCACGACGCTGCTCGGGCGGCCGCTCGGTGAGCTGCTGTCCCAGGGCGTCGAGGAGCTGGAGGGGGCGCTCCAGCACGTGCTGGCCGAGGGGGCGCCGCCCGGGCCGGTGGAGCTGTGGGTGACGGTGCGGACCCCGGAGGGGGAGCGGCGGCGCTGCTGGCGGTGCGGGTTCCTGCGGCTGGCCTCGCCGCTCGCGGAGGAGCCCGTGCCGCTGGGCGTGGGGTGGCTGTTCCAGGACGTCACCGAGGCCCGGCAGGCCGAGCTGGACGCGGGGCAGGTGCGGTTCCGGTCCAGCCAGCTGTACCGGGCGGGGCGGGCCGCCGCCGAGTGCGCGGACCCGGCGGAGGCGGCGGCCGTACGGCTGGACTTCGCGCTGGCCGGGTTCGCGGAGCACGCGCTGGTCGACGTGCTCGTGGGGGACGGGCGGCGGCTGGTGCGGGCGGCGGCGTCCCCGTCGGGGCTGGCCCTCGTCCTCCCCGGCCCGGGCGCGATCCCGGTCCGGTACGAGGCCGCCCACCCGGCGCTCCAGGCGCTGGACCGGATCGGCCCGGTCCGCGCCGGCGCGCCGGGGGAGCCGGGCAGCGAGGCGGCGGAGGGGTGGGCCCGGGCCCGCCAGTGGCCCCCGGGGGCGGCACACGCCCTGTGCACGGTCCTGCGCAGCCGGGGCCGCACGCTGGGCGTCCTGACCTTCGTCCGCGGCCCGTCGCGTCCCGCGTTCGGCCGGGCGGACGCGGTGTACGCGGAGGAGGTCGCGGCCCGGGTGGCGTCCGACCTGGACCTGCTCGGCGCCTGAGCCCCGCCCCGTCCCGCGGGGGCGCGGCGGCGTCAGTGCCGGAAGAAGATCCGGTCCCCGTACTCCCGCATCACCCGCCCGTTCCACTCGTGCCCGCCGTCGACGTTCCCCGAGCGCAGCAACGGCGGCTCCACCCCCCGGGCGGCCAGCTCCCCGGCCGCCGCCGCCATCACCGCCTGCATGATCGCGCTCGTCACCACCGTCGACGCGGGGGCGAACGGCGCCTCGATGCCGTCCGCCGTCAGCTCCGCGTCGCCGACCGCGATCTTGCTGTCGAGGACGATGTCGCAGTGGTCCTTCAGGTAGGTCCCCGACACGTGCCGTGACTTCGTCTCCGTCGCGTACGCCACCGACGTCACGCCGATCACCTTCAGCCCCAGCGCCCGCGCGTTCATCGCCATCTCGACCGGCAGTGCATTGCGTCCGGAGAGCGAGATGACGACCAGCACATCCCCGTCGGAGGCCGGGCTGCTGTCCAGGACCGCCCCGGCGAGCCCGTCGACCCGCTCCAGCGCGCTGCCCAGCGTGGCCGGCATGACGTCCACGCCGGCCGTGCCCGGCACCGCGAGGAAGTTCATCAGGGCCAGCCCGCCGGCCCGGTACACCACGTCCTGCGCGGGCAGCGAGGAGTGCCCGGCACCGAAGGCGAACAGCCGGTTCCCCGCGGCCACGGCCTCGGCGATCACGGTCCCGGCCTCGGCGATCCGTGCGCCCTCCTCGTCGCGGACCCGCTCCAGCAGGCCGATGGCGGCGTCGAAGAACTGCCCGGCCAGCTTGCTCTCGCTCATTCGACGAAGGCCCTTCCAGGGTGGGGTGCGGTGGATGCGTCGTCGGTGGTCCGCCGCTCACCGTGCGGTCTGGACCAAGGACGTGTCAATACGGGCGTCAATCCCGGGACCAAAGCCCTGCGCACCGGGTGTCCGGGGCGCCCGAGCCGGCGTCCCGGGGAGATGTCCCGTACCTGCCTTGACGTCAGGCGCGGGACGGTTGTCGGCCCGATGCGTCAGAATTGGGGACAGGGCCAGCGCACGCAATCCGAGGGGCACGAATGTCCGGACTGATCGATACCACGGAGATGTATCTCCGCACCATCCTCGAGCTGGAAGAGGAAGGCGTGGTCCCCATGCGCGCCCGGATCGCCGAGCGGCTGGACCAGAGCGGGCCCACGGTGAGCCAGACGGTCGCGCGCATGGAGCGCGACGGCCTGGTGGCGGTCGCCAGCGACCGGCATCTGGAGCTGACCGACGAGGGCCGCAAGCTCGCGACGCGCGTGATGCGCAAGCACCGCCTCGCGGAGTGCCTGCTCGTCGACGTCATCGGCCTGGAGTGGGAGCAGGTGCACGCCGAGGCCTGCCGCTGGGAGCACGTGATGAGCGAGGCGGTGGAGCGGCGCGTCCTGGAGCTGCTGCGCCACCCCACCGAGTCCCCGTACGGGAACCCGATCCCGGGTCTGGAGGAGCTCGGCGAGAAGGCCGAGGCCGACCCGTTCATCGAGGACGGCATGGTCAGCCTGTCGGACCTGGACCCGGGCAGCGAGGGCAAGACGGTGGTCGTCCGGCGGATCGGCGAGCCGATCCAGACGGACGCCCAGCTGATGTACACGCTGCGGCGCGCGGGCGTGCAGCCCGGCTCCGTGGTGAGCGTGACGGAGTCCCCGGGCGGGGTGCTGGTCGGCAGCGGCGGCGAGGCCGCCGAGCTGGACGCGGACATCGCCTCGCACGTGTTCGTCGCCAAGCGCTGACGCGGGCCGTGGCCGCAGGGCGGCCACGGCGCGCACACCCGGATCAGGTCACATCTGTCGCAGTTCCCTGAAGACGAGTGGTCCCGGCGCCTCGCGGCGCCGGGACCGTCCTCCCCTGGCTGACCTGGAGCCCCGAGCTCTCAAGGTCATCCCCTTCGGACCGTCTTCCCCGAGCGGCCCGCCTCCCTGTTGAAAGGATCTCCATCGGCAGCGGCGGCCAATCCTTGAGCAAGGTCACTCGAAAGAGCGGTGTTGTCGGCGAGACGCCCGTTTTCGAATGCGGGTTCGATAGTCTGGCCGGGAGCGAAGGGGGTGCATCCTCGGTGGTTCAGCGCATCGATGTCACTGCAGCCGACGGCGTCCGACTGGCCGCCTGGGAGTTCCGTGATCCGCCGGCCGAGCCCCGGCAACCGGCGGTCCTGTTACTGCACGGCCTGATGGGCCGGGCCTTCCACTGGGCAGGCACCGCGAGCTGGCTGGGCGAGCACCGCCGCGTGGTGGCCCTGGACCAGCGCGGGCACGGCCAGAGCGAGCACCCGGCGATGAACGGCCCGGGCATCCAGGGCGGTCCGGGCGGCCTGGGCAGACCCGGCGGACCGGCCGGGCCGGGCCGGCAGGGCGGGCCCGGCGGGCGGGGTGGGCTGCGGGGCCTGAGCGGCCCGACCGGCTTCGGCGCCCCGCCGCCCCTCCCCGCCACCCCGCCGCACTCCCTCGGCCGCGAGGCCTTCGTCGCCGACGCCGAGGCGGCCGTCGAGCAGCTCGGCCTCGGCCCGGTCGTCCTCATCGGCCACTCCATGGGCGCCCTCACCGGCTGGCAGCTCGCCGCCCGCCGCCCCGACCTCGTCCAGGCCCTGGTGATCTGCGACATGCGGGCCTCCGCGCTCGGCGAGGCCTCCCAGCAGGAGTGGGAGGAATGGTTCCGCCGCTGGCCGCTCCCCTTCCCCACGCAGGACGCCGCCCGCCGCTGGTTCGGCGAGGACGACCCCCGGGTGGAGCGCCCCGACCCCGGCCGCGGAGCCTTCTTCGCCGAGGTGATGCACCAGGCCCCGGACGGCTGGCGGCCCCTGTTCTCCCGCCGCCAGATGCTGACGGCCCGTGAGACCTGGGTGCACGACGCCCACTGGGAGGAGCTCGCCCAGGTCCGCTGCCCCACCCTCGTCGTCCGCGGCCTGGACGGCGAACTGGGCCGTGCGGAGGCGCAGGAGATGGTCCGCGTCCTCCCGGCCGGCCAGTACGCCGAGATCCCCGACGCCGGTCACTACGTCCACTACGACCAGCCGGCTGCCCTGCGCGCGGCGCTGGAACCGTTCCTGGAAGGGGTCTCCGGCATGGCCTCCAGATGACCCGAGAGGCCCCCCTTCCGGTCCACCTTCGGTTCGCCGCTCACCCGATGGGGTGGATCGCGGCCCTTCATTGAGCTGCGCGCGGCCCGCCGTACGTGCCAGGCCGCGGCGGCCCCAACAGGCTGTGGCCCGTCCCGTGGGAGCCGCCGGGCCACTGCACGCCGGCGGCGAGCAGACGAAGGGTCTCCATGTTCACGTCCCGCTCCAGGTCCGCGTTCCCCCTCACCTCCTCCGCCACCTCCGCCACCTCCGCCGTCTCCATCGCCGCCTCCACGTACCAATCCCCTTCCGGCGGCAGGAGAGCCCGGCGCCGCAACGCCGTCGCGGTCGCCGCCGCCGGTCTGGCGCTCGTCCTGACCCTGCCCGCCACCGCCCTCGGCGCACCGGGCGACCTCGATCCGGCCTTCGACGGAGACGGCAAAGTCGTCACCGACTTCGGGGGCGGCGGCTACGACGAGAGCCGCGGCATGGTGATCCAGGCGGACGGCAAGATCGTCACCGTCGGCACCACCGTCCCCGCGGCCGGCGGCGCCTCCGACTTCGCGCTGGCCCGCTACAACCCCGACGGCAGCCTCGACCCCACCTTCAACGGCGACGGCGACAACGACGGCAAGATCCAGACCGATCTGCGCGGCGGCGACGACGTGGCCGACGCGGTGGCGGTCCAGCCGGACGGAAAGCTCGTCGTGGCCGGTTACAGCGCGGATCCCGACGTCACCGGGTCGTTCACCGTCGCCCGTTTCAACCCCGACGGCAGCCTCGACACGAGCTTCGACGGCGACGGCTTCACCTTCACCGACTTCGGCACCACGGGCCCCCAGGAGGCCTTCGGGATCGCGATCCAGCCCGGCGGCGCCATCGTGGCCGCGGGCGAGAGCGGCACCGACGTCGCCCTGGCCCGCTACAACCCCGCCGACGGCAGCCTGGACACCACCTTCGACGGCGACGGCAAGGTGACCACCGGCTTCGCCGGCGGCTCCGCGAGCGCGTACGACGTGACGCTCCAGTCCGACAACAAGATCGTCATCGCGGGCCGCTCCGGCTACAACTACCCCTCCAACGACTCCGACTTCGCCCTCGCCCGTTACAACCCGGACGGCAGCCTGGACACCGCCTTCGACGGAGACGGCAGGGTCACCACCGGCTTCACCGGCCCCGACGTCGCGAGCGGGGTCAAGGTCCAGCCCGACGGCAAGATCGTCACGGCGGGCCGCGCCGCCTTCGACTTCGCGCTCGCCCGGTACAACCCGGACGGCAGCCTGGACACGGCCTTCGACGGCGACGGCAAGGTCACCACCGACTTCGGCGCCAACACCCTGGACGGAGCCGCCGACCTGGCCCTCCAGCCCGACGGCAAGATCGTCGCCGCCGGCATCAGCCAGGCCGACTTCGGCGTGGCCCGCTACACCACCAACGGCACCCTCGACACCGGATTCGGTACCGGCGGCAAGGTCCACACCGACGTCTCCTCCGGCTACTTCGACACCGCCAACGCCGTGGCCCTGCAGGCCGACGGGAAGATCGTCGTCTCCGGCAACACCGGCGACGACCGGGGCCTCGTCCGCTACCAGGTGACCACTCCGCCGCCCCCGCCCGGCGTGGACCTCGCCGTCACCAAGACCGGCCCCGCCTCCGTCAGCATCGGCGACCAGGCCACGTACACCGTGACGGTGACCAACACGAGCACGACCACCACGGCCACCGGCGTCACCCTGGCCGACACCCTCACCGGCCCCGGATCGCTCGTGTCCGCCACACCCGCCCAGGGCACCTGCACCCTCACCGCCACCACCGCCAACTGCACCGTCGGCACCCTTTCCCCCGGCGCCCGGACCACGGTCACGTTCGTCGCCGAACCCCGCGCCACCGGCACCCTCTCGGACAAGGCCACCGCCTCCGCCACGCAGACCGACCCGGCGACCGCCAACAACACGGCGACGGCCACCAGCACCGTCAACAACGCCCACGGCTGCACGATCATTGGCACCAGCGGCGCCGACACCCTCACCGGCGGCTTCGGCAACGACGTCATCTGCGCCCTCAGCGGCAACGACACCGTCCGGGCCGGCTACGGCAACGACACCGTCTACGCCGGCCCCGGCAACGACAACGTCGACGGCGGCTTCGGCAACGACGTGCTCTTCGGCGGTACCGGCAACGACACCCTGACCGGGTACTACGGCGACGACCGCCTCGACACCGTCGACGGCGTCTTCGGCAACGACTCCGCCGACGGCGGCTTCAACACCGACACCTGCACCACCGACCCGGGCGACACCCGCATCAGCTGCCCCTGACACCCGCGACGCCCTGACACCCGCGACGCCGCTGACATCCGCGACGCCCTGACACCCGCGACGCCCCCCGGCGGCACCGATGCCGCCGGGGGGCGTCGCGTTCGTTCATCCGGAGACGGACAGCACGATCTTCCCGGTCGTCCGCCCGCTGTCACTCAACTCATGCGCCTTCCCGGCCAGTTCCAGCGGTAGCACGGTGTCGATCTCGGGCCGCAGCAGCCCGGCCTGCGCCAGCGAGGCGATCTCGCGCATCCCCGCCTGGTCCGCCTCCACCGCCATGAACGCCGCCCGCACCCCCAGCGGCCGCGCCGCCTCCGCCAGCCGGGCCTCGGCCGGAGAGGCGAGGGAGACCACGATCCCGCCGTGCCGCAGGGCCCGCAGCGAGCGCGGCCCGTACTCCCCGCCGATGGCGTCGAGTACGACGTCCACCGGTTCGACGGCGCTCTCGAAGGCGACCGCGGTGTAGTCGACCACCTCGTCCGCGCCCAGCCCGCGCAGGAACGCGTGCTTGGCGGCCCGGGCGGTGCCGACGACGTACGCGCCGCGCGCCTTGGCGATCTGCACGGCGAGGTGTCCGACCCCGCCCGCGGCCGCGTGGACCAGCACCCGCTGCCCCGGGCGCAGCCCGGCGGTGTCCACCAGGGCCTGCCAGGCGGTGAGCGCGGCCAGCGGCAGTGCGGCGGCCTGTACGTGGCTCAGCGCGGCGGGCTTGCGGACGAGGTGCCGGGCGGGGGAGGTGACGTACTCCGCGTACGTGCCCGCCGGGACGGGGTGGCGTGGCATCCCGAACACCTCGTCGCCGGGGGCCAGGGTGGTGACGCCGAGGCCGACCGCCTCGACCACGCCCGACACGTCCCAGCCGAGCCGGACCACCTCGCCGGCCAGGCCGCCGGTGGCCCGGTGCCAGGAGTCCGTCGGGTTCACCCCGGCCGCGTGCACCCGTACCAGCACCTCGGCCGGCCCGGGCTCGGGCCGCTCCACCTCGGCGACCTCCAGCACCTCGGGCCCGCCGAACCCGTCCTGAACCACTGCGCGCATGTCCTCACCCCGTTGTCCGCGGGGCCCCGGCGGCCCCGTCCGGAACCAAGGTTTTCGCAGGCCGCTCACCGGAACGAGTGGCAAGAATGCCAGCATCTGCAAAGATCTTGCCATGCCGCCGCAGCCCCCTCCCGTCGCCTCCGCCCCTCCCCACCGCGTGGTCGTCCTGGCCCTGGAGGGCGTCTATCCCTTCGAACTGAGCATCCCGGTCCGCATCTTCGGCACCGCCGAGGACGCCACGGGCGCGCCCCTGTACGAGGTGATCACCTGCGGCCTGGACAGTGCCGGCGGCCAGGTGACGACGAGCGCCGACTTCGCCATCGCCGTCTCCCACGGCACCGAGGCCCTCCACACGGCCGACACCCTGGTCATCCCGCCGTTCACCTGCGGCCCGGACGGCCCCGGCGGCGGAGCGTGGCTGCCCGCCGAACTGGCCGACGCCCTCGCCCTGCTCCCGGCGCACGCCCGCATCGTCTCGATCTGCACGGCCTCCTACGTCCTCGCGGCCGCGGGCCTGCTCGACGGGCGCCGCGCCACCACGCACTGGAACGAGGCGGAGCACTTCCAGCGGGCCTTCCCCCGGATCCAGGTCGACGAGAACGTCCTCTTCGTCGACGACGGTCGGATCCTGACGGCCGCCGGGGTGGCCGCGGGAGTGGACCTGTGCCTGCACCTGCTGCGCCGCGACCACGGCAGCGAGGTGGCCAACCGGGTGGCCCGGCTGTGCGTGGTCCCGCCGTGGCGGGAGGGCGGGCAGGCCCAGTACATCGAACGCCCGATGCCGGAGCCGGAGGCGGCGACGACCGCCGCCACCAGGTCCTGGGCCCTGCAACACCTCCACCGGCCCCTACCCCTCAAGGAGTTGGCGGAGCACGCCCGGATGAGCGTACGGACCTTCTGCCGCCGCTTCGTGGAGGAGGTCGGCCTGCCGCCGGGCCAGTGGCTGGCACAGCGGCGCGTCGACCACGCCCGCCGCCTGCTGGAGACGACGGATCTCCCGGTCGACCGCGTGGCGGCCCAGTCGGGCTTCGGCACGCCGTCCGCCTTCCGCCACCACCTGACCACCACCCTCGGCATCTCCCCGACGGCGTACCGCCGGGCCTTCAGATCCGGCACGAGGGAAGCGGCCTGACCCTCGGCCCCTCAGCCGGCGGCTGCCTCACCCCAGCGGTTGAGGATCTCCGTCCCGGTGTCATAGGTCAGCCAGGTGCCGTCGCCGAGGGGCCGCACGTACCCGGCCACGGGGCCGTCGGGGTAGGCGACCCGGCCGCGTATCCCCAGGGTGTGGGCGTCGAGCAGCCAGTGCCCCGCCCGCTCGGCGTCCTCCTCGTCGCCGTCCTCGCCCGCCGCGGCGATGACGGTGCCGGCGTCCACGAATCCGCAGCCGTAGTCCCAGAACCCAGGCTCCTCGTCCTCCGCGCCGGACTCCGGCTCCGCCGTCGCGAGGGTGTCGCCGTCCAGGGCGTGCAGGCGCAGGTCCGAGCCGTAGTGCTCGATGGTGAGGAAGCCGCGGTGGCCGGGGTGGACGTCGGCCAGGATCCGGTCCATGGTCTCGTTCAGGTCCCAGGCGGTCAGCTTCTCGCCGTCCCAACGCGCCCAGTACAGCAGGATGCCGTCCTGGCCCATGCCGATGGACAGGCCCATGTGGATCCCGTCCGGGTGGGAGACGTGGTTCGAGCCGGCCGCCGCGCTGTCCTCCAGCGGCAGCCGGGCCAGTTCCCGCCCGTCGGCGGCGTCCAGGACGACCCAGTACTCCCGCTCCTCGTGCACGACGTGCGCCCAGACGGTCCGCCCGTCGTCCGAGACCCGGCAGGACCCGTGCTCCAGTCCCCGGCACACCTCCTGCTCGTCCCCGCTGTGCGGGTGCCCCAACTCCGGCCCCCAGCAACCGTGCCGGTACTCCCAGAGCACCTCCCCGCCCACCCCGACGGCCCGCACGGCCCGCTGCCCGGAGAACACGGCGAACCCCCCGTCGGGACTCACGGAGTCGACCCCCCGGTCCCACCCCGGCCAAGGCGCCGGAAAGACGGCGACCGGCGCCAACTCCCCGCCCAACAGCTCGTCAAGGTCGTAGACCTCCACCTCCTCCCCGTTCCGCATCAAGGCCCGCCGAGCCCCACCACCCCGCCCCTCGAACCCGAACCCATCAACAAGCCCGCCCCCACCCACCAGCCCGACCGAGCCCCGCAACACCACATTGATCGCCATACCCCGACGCTAACGGCCCCCACTGACACCCCCCGTCCGGGCCGCAGGGTCTCAGCAGATCAGGGTCCGCTCCGAGACGGACACGTACGGGAAGACCTGGACCTCAAGGCTCCCTGTGGTGTCCTCCGTACTGAACTCCACAACGAGCTTGGAGGATTCGGCACTGTCCGCGATACGGAGGACCGTCGCCCCCTCGCGGAAGGTGCTGAAAACCCCCTTTCCGGGAACTGGGCACCAGGAGACCGCCACGGATCGACCGATGACGTCGTAGGAGACTCCCAGCTCGCCGTCGACGACTTCGGAGAAGTCGAGCCTGTACTGGTACTCCCCGACGAGCATCGTCTCGATTCCGAAGGTATTGACGAACTCCTGGCTCTCTGGGGTGACGAAAGGCATGTGAACTCCGGTGTGACCAGTGGGGAGACTCGAGCAAATCGGGCGATTGGCTCTAATTAATCACGTTCCACCATTTCCCTCCCTTGAATATCACCGTGGTGAGCCGTTTGCTTCCGTCCGGCAGCAGTTGCCACATCGCGTCGGCCTCCCGCATGCCCCATCGGCCTGTGATGACGGAGTGTGTTCTGCCGAAAGTGCCCCACTGATCCGTGTAGACGTCTTCGAACCCGTTCTTGGTCGCGTCTTGAAGGTGCTGGCGGACGTATTCGCGAGAGGCTGGAGTGTCTTCGAAACCGATGCTTCGCAACTGTGCCGCGTTCTGCTTGGCTCGTGCCGTGTTGTGTGGATCGGCCTTGATGTCTTTGTCGAAAAGATAGTCGAGCTTTCCGTCGGACACTTCGGGACAACCCTCGGGCGCCAGACCGAGCGGGTCGGACCAGGTGTGGGGGTTGGTGACGTAGGCGCTGGGAATGGGCGCCGGGGCCAGGCCCAATGGGTCCGGGGAGAGGTAGCGGGCTGTTTCGGGGTCGTAGGTGCGGAAGTAGTTGTGGTGGAGGCCGGATTCCGGGTCGTAGTACTGGCCCGGGAAGCGGAGTGGGGTGTAGGCCGTCGCCGTGCGGTTCCAGGTTGTGGTGCCCCACAGGGTGGTGCGGGTGTGCCACGCCGTGGTGCCGTCCTCGGCCACCAGGTGGGTGGGGGTGCCGATCAGGTCGGTGACGATCGAGAAGAAGCGGTCGTCGATCTCCGGCTGGTCGATGCGTTCCGTCTGGGTGACGGGGTGCAGGCCCTGGTGGGTCCAGGTCAGGGTGACCTGGCCGGTGGTCTCCTCGCAGAGGGTCGTGCCGTCCCAGGTGAAGAGGGTTTCCTCCGCGACCTCGCCGGAGGCGGCAAGGCGTTGTTTGGACGTGCGGCGGCCCAGGGGGTCGTAGGTGTAGCGCCAGCGGGTGCCGTCGGGAGTGATGACGGCCGTCAGCCGGTCCTCCGCGTTCCACTCGTAGCGCCAGGTGTCCGGCTTGCGGGAGAGGCGGGTCTTCTGGCGGAGGGTGATGCGGCCCAGTGCGTCGTGTTCGTAGCGGACCGAGCCGGCGTGGGTGATGCGGGTGCCGGTGTAGGCGCGCTCGCCCCGGGCGTCCGTGCCGGGGTGGTGGGCCGGCCAGGAGGCGCTGGTCTGGTTGCCCGCCTCGTCGTACGCGTAGCGCTCCGACCAGTTCGCGGCCTCCACGGCCGTGACGCGGGCCGCCGCGTCCAGGGTGAAGGTGCGGGGGCCGGTGAGGGAGTCGTCGATGCCGGTCAGGTAGCCGTCGGCGCGGTAGCTGTAGCCGCGCCGCTGGAGGGTCCGGCCGTCCTCGCCGATGACGGACTGGGCGGTGCGGCGGCCCGTCACGTCGTACTCGTGGGTGAGGGAGAGGGACCGGCCCAGTGTGCGGGTCAGCTCCTGGCCCGCCGCGTCGCGCTCGAAGGTGAGGGTGCGGCCCGCCGTGGTGAGGGAGGCGCGGCGGCCCGCGGCGTCGTATGTCCAATGGGACGTGGAGCCGGCCGGGGTCGTGCGGGTGGTGCGGCGGCCAAGGGCGTCGTGGCCGTACGTGAGGGTGCGGCCGTTCACCGTCTCCGACAGGAGGCGGCCCGTGGTGGCGTCGCGGAGCCAGGTGGCGGTGGACTCGGGTGAGGTGGCCGCCGCCAGGGCGTCGAAGGCGTCGTACGCGTACGTGGTGACCAGGCCCGCCGCGTTCTTGAGGATCGGCTGGCCGAGTGCGTTGTGGGCGTAGGTGGTCGTCTCACCGAGGGCGTTGGTGCGGCAGGTCAGGCGGCCCGACGCGTCGTACGCGTACGTGAGCGTGCGGGCGTCGAAGTCCGTTTCCGAGGCGAGTCGGCCGGCCGGGTCGTAGGTGTAGTGCCATGTGAGGCCCTGGGGGTTGGTGACACTGGTGAGGCGGAGCTGGGTGTCGTGGGTGAAGGTGTGGCGGGTGCCGTCGGGGCCCGTGCGGGCCGTGAGGAGGTCGAAGTCGCCGTATTCGGAGACCGTGACGCCGCCGATCTCGTCCGTGTGGGTCAGGCAGTTGCCCTCGCCGTCGTAGGTCCAGGACTCCTGCGTGCCGTCGGGGTGCGCACGGCGCAGGAGGCGGCCCTCGACGCTCCAGGTGAGACGGGTGGTGCGGCCCAGGGGGTCGGTGACGCGGACCGGGCGGCCGAACGCGTCGCGCTCGTAGCTGGTCGTGCCGCCCAGGGGGTCGGTGACCGAGAGGGGCAGGCCGGCCGCGTCGCAGCGGACGGTGGTCGTGTGGCCGAGGGCGTCCGTGATCGATGACGGATGGTTGCGGGCGTCGTAGGTGAAGCGGGTGACCGTGCCGTCCGGGGCGGTCGTCGAGGTGCGGTTGCCGGCGGCGTCGTACGTGGTGAGGAAGGTGAGCCCGTCCGGCCGGGTCACCTTCACAGGCAGTCCCAGGGCGTTGTACTCCGCCCGCGTCTCGCGACCGTCCGGCCGGACGACGCCGGTCCGCCGGCCGTCCTCGTCGTAGGTGAAACGGGTCGTGTGCCCGAGGGGGTCCGTGCGGGTCAGGAGGCGGTTGTGGCCGTCGTACGTGAACTGCGTCGTCGCGCCGGTGGGGTCGGTCTCCGCCGTGATCCGGGCCCGGTCGTCGACCAGGAAGCGGGTGGTGTGGCCGAGGGAGTCGGTGAGGGTGGTGCGGCCCGGCTCGTACGCGAACCGGACGTCGAGGTGGCCGTTGGTGCCCGACTGGGCGACGCAGCGGTGCTGCTTGTCGTAGACGTACGTGAAGTGCCGGTCGTTGGTGTCGGTCCAGGAGGTGATCCGGCCGAGGTCGTCGTAGCCGAAACGCAGGGGGCGGCCGGAGGAGTTGGTGACCGAGGTGAGGTGGCCGTCGGTGTAGCCGTACCGGAGGACCTCCGTGCCGTCGCCGAGGGACAGGGAGGTGATCCGGCCCCCGGAGGAGCTCAGGCGCAGCTCGTACCCGCCGCTGTGCGTGAGGGCGGCGGGGGCGCCGGAGTCGTCGTAGGTGAACGTGATCCAGGCGCCGGAGCGGTCCTCGAGCTGGAGGAGGGCGCCGTCGCCGTCGAAGTGGCGGGCCTGGCCGGACTCGGGGTCCGTGACGGTGTAGCCGCCGTCCGCGTCGAGGGTCAGCGGCCAGCGCTGGCCGAGGGCGGGCAGTACCGGGATGCCTGGCTCGGGGTGCGGGTAGGCGAGCAGGCTGCCGTCCTCGCGGACGAGGACCAGGCCTTCGTCGTCGCGCTCCAGCCGCTGGTCGATCGTGGACGCCCACGTGGGGCCGAACCAGTGGCCCGCCCGGTACGAGGACTCGAAGGTCCGGGTGAAGACGAGGGGCAGCGCGCCCGGGAGGACGAGGTCGGTCTGGGGGAGGACCATGCGGCCCGTGGCCATGTCGACCGGGTCCTCGCGGCACACCTTCTCGCCCTCGGAACGGGCCGAGGCTTCCGGCTCCGCCTGCTGGGCGGCCCGGGCTTCTTTGGAGGCGGCCTTGCCGGCGGACTCCTCCGCCACCCGGGCACCGGCGCGTGCGCCCGCCCTCGCCGCTCCGCCGAAGCCCTCCGTGCCGAGGAGTTCGGGCAGGAGGCGGCCGGTTCCTTCGGCGAGGTCCTCGCGGAAGGGTTCGACGACGGCGGCGGCGACGCGGTCCGGGTGGGCGGGGGCGGCGACCAGCCCTGCCAGCGTCATGCTGGCGTTCTGCTGGTACTCCGCGGGGTGGGTGAGGTTGTAGGTGTCGAACGGCGTGATCCCGCGCAGGAAGTTGACCACCCCGGCGGTGCCCTTGACGACCCCTCCGCTGAGGTGGGTCATCTCCGTGTTGCCGATGGCGGCCGCGTCGAGGGCCAGGGCCATGGCCTGCTCGTGGGACGCCGGCTTGGCCGGCGCGTGCTCCAGCGCCGCCGTCAGGGCCTGCCCCGCGTCGGCGGCGGCGTCGTCGCGCTGGCGGCGGGCCTCCGTGAGGAGCTCCTGGGCCCGCTTGGCCTCGGCGGCGCCCGCGTTGTCGGGCTTGGTGGGCACCGGCCCGGGGTTCTTTCCGGCGAGGGCGGTGGCGTTGTAGGTGTCGACGGCCTTGGCGTACGCGTTGGCGGCGTCCTGGTGGACCTTGAGCGCCGTCTTGTGGAGCGCGATCGCCTGCAGGGCCTGCTTCTGCGCCCACTCGACCGTGTCGGCGTACCGGGTCAGCGCGGCACCCGCCTTCTGGCAGGCGTCGGCCGCGTGCAGCCACTGCGCCGGGTGCATGGCGAAGGCCTTACGGAACGCGTCGGCCGCCGCGCCCTTCCAACTGCCGGCGTCCAGTGCCTTCATGCCCTGGCCGACCCGGTCGAAGGCGGCCTGGAAGTCCTTCATGTGCGCCGCGCAGGCGCGGATGTCGGCCGGAGAGCCGTGGACCAGCTCGTCGGCCTGCTCGGTCTGACCCAGCTGCTGTTCCGCGACGGACGCGCCGAGGTGGGAGGCGAGGCTGTCGCCGGCGTCCTCGATGCCGTCGGCCCAGCGGTCCTGGCCGACCTTGTGGAGGATGCCGCCGATTTCGTCGGTGGCCTTGTCTATGCCCTCGCCGGCCTTCTTCTTTGCGGCGGTCCAGGTGTGTTCCAGCTTGTCCAGGCCCTGGTCGGCCAGTGCCCCCCAGTCCGTCACCGGTGTTCACCGCCGCCCGCCTGGCCCTGGTCGCGGGTGAGGTCGACGAGCTTCCCGTGGACGTTGTGGTTGAGGTCGTCCCAGGTCTGCTGCCATGCCTGGTCGGTGTTCTGCGCGGACTCGAGGGCGGATTCCGCGCTGTAGTCGGCGTCGCGGAGGTTCGTGTACGGGTTGGTGGCCAGGATCTGACCCCAGTCCTTGTCCATGACCTCCTGCTCGGACGCGTACGAGCTGCCCCCGAGAACGGCGTTGGCCAGCACCTTGAAACCGCCCTGGACGTACTGGTCCTGCTCGTGCACCAGTCCCGCCGACAGGCCCACGCCCGCCGCGAACCCGTTCGCCTCCTGGACGAGTGAGCGCACGCCCCAGCCCCACCGTTCGCAGAAGGTGTCCAGCTGTGAGGTCAGGCCGTCGTTTCCGGTCTGCAGGCCGGTCAGTTTCAGCTGGGTGAAACCGCCGCCCGTGTTCCCCAGTCCGGCCGGGCCGAGCTCCCGCAGCTCCGCCAGCGTGTCCGTGATGCCCTTGGCGATCTGCGCGAGCGCCGCCTGTGACACGTCGAGGTCGCCCGGCTCGCCGCTCATGCCGCCACCCCGCCGTAGACCGCCGCGGTGTCCGGCACGATGCCGCGGACCGGCGGGAACAGGACGCCGTCCGGGCCCGCCGCGTCCAGCGCGACCCCGCACGCGAAGTCCAGCTCCGGTATCACGTCGTCCAGCAGGCGTGCGCCGAGCACCCGGTGGTACTCCCAGACGCTCTCCGTCTCGCCTCTGGCCTGTGCGAACCGGGCCAGCGCCTCGTCGTCCGAGAACGCGCAGATCCAGTCCACGCCGCCGAATTGCGAAGTCCAGAGCCCGCCCCGCTCGTCGAACGGCACCAGCACGACCCGGCGCTGGAACCCGGCCAGCCGGCCGGGGAACTCGGCGACCCGGTTCCGTTCCGGCTCCTCCGGTACGGTCGCCGGCTCCGCGTCGATCCGCGCGGCCGCCTCGGCGCGATGCCGGCGCCATTCCTCGTCGAAACCCACCGCGAAATCCCCCCAACCCCTCTGAATCGAACGCACTTTTGCACGGAGGGACGACAGAGGCAAACGCCGTCCGCGTGGCAGCACGCGGATCTGGCCACCAGGGGGAGGCCCGTCACCGCCCGCGCCGGGCGCGGGTCCGGGCTGTTTCGAACTCGGGGGCGGTGGTGGGCTCCGCGTGGAACTCCTCCTGGGCGTTGACCTCCGTCAGGTCCGGGACCGGGACCTTGCCCAGGCCGATGGACTCCTGTGAGGTCTCCCCGCAGCGGGAAGGTCGCCTCGGGTTCCACGCCGAAGCCCGCCACGGCACGCCAGGCCGCCTCGACGGACGGGCCCGGTTCGTTGCCGTGGACCGCCTCCACCTGGAGGTCGGTGTTTCCGATGACCTCGAGGAGGTCGTGCTCGCCGGTTTGTACGCCGTGTCCTTCGTCGAAGACGCCGCAGGGGGTGTCGGCCCGCGGGCCGACACCCCCTGCTGGTGCCGGGCGGGGTCAGCCCTTGCTGACCGCCGTCAGGATTTCCGGGAGCTTGCGCGAGACCGTCGGGGCGGCCAGGCGCAGGCCCGTCCAGGCGGCCAGGGTGCCCCAGGCGATGCCCGCCGGGAGGGCGAGCCAGGCCAGGGTGGCGGGGTCGTCGGAGAAGAAGCTGATGTAGACCGCGAGGACGATCACGGGGGCGCTGATCAGCGCCGAGGCGATCATGCCGCCGAAGATGCCCATCCAGGCCAGGCCCGCCTGGCCCGGGACGACGTTCTTGAAGGCGCCCTCCGTCGGGATGGAGTACGGGAAGTGCGCCGAGGCCAGCGCGCCCGTGCACAGCATCGCGCCCAGCAGGCCCAGCCCCAGCCCGAGGGCCGCCGGGAACTGCGCCCAGTCGCCGACCAGCGCGGCCGTGACGACGGTGACGAGGACGGTGTACGGGACGGTGACCAGGGCCAGCGCCCCGGCGCGGGCGCGGAGTTCCACGTACGCGTCGCGCGGCGAGGAGATGGTCTGGGCGACCATCCAGAAGGCGGAGGTGTCCTGCCCGAACTGGTTGTACATCTGGACGCCGAGCATCCCCGCGCCGAAGCAGGCCAGGTAGACGGAACCGCTGCCCTGGACGGCGTTGAAAATGGGGATGATCATGCCGACGGCCAGCGCCGACACCCACGCCGACTTCGTCTTCGGGTCGCGGACCACGTAGCGCAGGGTGCGCTGCATCGCCGCGCCCGTGCGCCCGTCGGGGAGGAAGGACCGGGCACGGCCCGAACCGCGTTCCTTCTCCGGCTTGGCCGCCGCGAGGGTGGAGCCGTCCGGGGTGACCATCAGCCTGGTCAGGCTCCGCTCCCAGAACCGGAGGAGCAGGCCGAGAGCGGCCAGGGTGATCGCGAGCTGGGCGGCGGCCTGCGCGTAGGCGCCCTTGCTCGCCGAGTCGACCATGCCGACCGCCGTCGCCGGCGGCAGCCAGCGCAGGACCGCCTCGACCGGCTCCAGCGCCGAGAGCCCGCCTTGCTGGACCAGGCGCTGGCTGGCGAAGTTGACCAGCTGGGCGCCGACCGCGATCAGCAGGCCGCTGAGGAGGGCCAGGTCACGGCCCTTGCGGCTGGTCAGCAGCCGTACGTTCGCGGTGGCCACGGCCCGGGCCAGGGCCACGCAGCCGAGCAGGAGGAGCGGTGCGCCGAGCACGGCCGCCACGACGCCCGCCGCGCCGTGCGCCACCGCCGCCACCGAGCCGACCGCCAGGCAGAGCGTGAACAGCGGTCCGATGCCGACCAGCGAGGAGGCCAGCAGGGCCCGGACGAGCGGACGCGGGCGCAGCGGCAGCATCACCAGCCGGCTCGGGTCGAGGGTCTCGTCGCCGGCGGGGAAGAACAGCGGCATCACGGTCCAGGCCAGCGCGAGGATCGCGCCGCCGAGGACGACGACGGTGCCGGCGTGGGTGTGGCCGTGCAGCAGCGCCAGGCCCAGGGTGGCGAGGGCGGAGAAGGCCAGGGAGAGCACCAGGCTGGTGATCCAGACGGCCTTGCGCTTCGAGGAACCCTTCAGCCCGTTGCGCATCAGCGAGAGCTTGAGGCGGACGAAGAGGGGGGTGAGGGAGGCCTCGGCCGTGGCGCTCATCGGGCGCCGCCGAGCCAGTCGAGGGAGTCGCCGGCGGCGTGGTCGCGGGCGCCGACGAGTTCGAGGAAGGCGCTCTGCAGGGAGGGCGCGGAGCCCCGTACGTCGGCCAGCGGGCCCGCGGCGCGGATCTGGCCGGCCGCCATGACGGCCACCCAGTCGCAGAGCGATTCGACGAGCTCCATCACGTGGGAGGAGAACACGACGGTGGCACCGGACGCGGTGTAACGTTCCAGCACCCCGCGGATGGTCTGCGCCGACACCGGGTCGACGCCCTCGAACGGCTCGTCCAGGAAGAGGACTTCGGGGTTGTGCAGCAGGGCGGCGGCCAGGCCGATCTTCTTGCGCATGCCCGTCGAGTAGTCGACGACGAGCTTGTGCTGCGAGCCCGCGAGGTCGAGGACGTCCAGCAGCTGCGTGGCCCGCTTGTCGGTCTCCTCGCCCGGCAGTCCGCGCATCCGGCCTATGTAGCCGAGGAGTTCACGGCCCGAGAGCCGCTCGAACATGCGCAGGCCCTCGGGCAGCACCCCGATGCGCTTCTTCACCTCGACCGGGTCGGACCAGACGTCGTGCCCGGCGACCGTCACCCGGCCCATGTCCGGGCGCAGCAGCCCCGTCACCATCGACAGCGTGGTGGTCTTGCCGGCGCCGTTCGGGCCGACGAGGCCGATGAAGCGGCCGGCCGGCAGCTCCAGGTCGATCCCGCCGACGGCCACCTGCTCGCCGAAGCGCTTCCACAGTCCTTCTATCCGTACGGCGGCACCGGCCGACGCGGGTCGCGCGCCGTCCGATCCGCCCGCACCGCTACCGCCTGCCGCATAACCCTGGTCCGGCATGCGCCTGCCTCTCGTTCTCATCCCCGTGGTCGTACTTTTCCCACGATAGGAGGAGGGGAAGAGGGCTCGGCAGTTACGAATGTCATGAAGTCGCGGACGTCGGCGAGGTCGGCTACGCCTGGCGGCGGCCCCGGGCCGCGGCCGCCTCGCTGCCGCACGCGTACGCGAGGGCGTCGATCAGCTCCTCGGTGTCCGGCAGCCAGCGGTTCGCCGGAGTGGGCTTGCGGGCCCACTGCACCGGCCCCTTGCCGCCGTAGCGGGTCGGCGGAGCCGCCACGTACTCGCCCTCGCCGCGCGCGGTCAGGTCGATGGCGTGCGGCAGCCAGCCCAGCTTGCGCACCAGGTCAGGCACCTTCGCCCCGGCGCCCGGCAGCACGAAGAACAGCATGCGGTGGTCCGGGGTGAGGGTGACCGGGCCGAGGGTGCGCTGCATGCGCTCCAGCCGCGCCAGCGCGAGGAAGCCTGCGGAGTCCGGGACGTCCAGGGCGTCGAAGGTGCGGCCCGTCGGCAGCAGGATGGACGCGCCCGGGTGCTTTCCCCAGATCCGCCGCACCCCCACGGCACTGCCCGAGGCCAGCGAGCGCCAGTCCTTCACCGCCGGGTGCGCGCCGGGCGCCGGGCAGTCGGCGACCCCGCAGGAGCACAGCTCCCGGCCGTCGCCGGGCTCCAGCCAGGTACCGGCGAAGACGTCCCAGTGCCGCTCCTCCACGTACCGCACGGCATGGTCGAGCAGCAGCTCGCCGCGCTGCTGGGGGATGGGTGCGGTCGCCGTGACTCCGATGGTGTCTTCCACGCCCAGCACAACTCCCGCGGTCACCGGGGGTTACGGGGATAAACGCCCCGGGCAGCGGTGCATCGATCCTGCACGTGGGGCGCACGGGTGCACGAGCGGGGGCGCGTAGGAGCCCAGCGCGCGGCCGATGGGTAACGACACGTCGCAGAGAGGAAGATTCTCCGCACTTCAGGCGGGAAGTGATCATTCCAACGATCACCCGCGTCTCAGGGGGTTTTCATGGCAGCCAGGCCTCTCGTCGCCCGCCAGCCGAACGAACGGCTGCAGGCGCTCATCCAGGAAGCCGGGTGCTCCAATGCCGGGCTCGCCCGGCGCGTCAACATGTGCGGGGCCGAGCACGGCCTCGATCTCCGCTACGACAAGACCTCCGTGGCCCGCTGGCTGCGCGGCCAGCAGCCGCGCGGCCGGGCACCCGGCATCATCGCCGAGGCGCTGGGGCGCAAACTCGGCCGGACCGTCACCATCGACGAGATCGGCATGGCCAACGGCAAGAACCTCGCCTCCGGGGTCGGCCTGCAGTTCTCCCCGACCGTCGTCGGCGCCATCGAGCAGGTCTGCGAGCTGTGGCGCAGCGACGTCGGGCGCCGCGACTTCCTCTCCGGGTCGAGCGTGGCCGCCTCCGCGCTCGTCGAGCCCAGCCGCGACTGGCTGATCACCGGG
This sequence comes from Streptomyces sp. 3211.6, assembly GCF_003634815.1. Taxonomy (NCBI): domain Bacteria; kingdom Bacillati; phylum Actinomycetota; class Actinomycetes; order Kitasatosporales; family Streptomycetaceae; genus Streptomyces; species Streptomyces sp. 3211.6. The sequence continues at coordinate 4,525,950 of NZ_RBXC01000001.1, forward strand.
GCCGATCCGCAGGTGGCGCGCAACGGCGGCTCGCGCGTCGGGATGTCCGACGTGGAGGCCGTCCGGGCCACCACCCAGGCACTGACCGACCTCGACCACCGCTTCGGCAGCGGGCACGTGCGGCCCGTGGTCGTGCACTACCTCAACTCCGTGGTCTCCGGGCTGATCGGCGGCTCCTACCGGGAGCCGGTGGGGCGGGCGCTGTTCGCGGCGGTGGCCCGGCTCACCGAACTCGCCGGGTACATGGCGGTGGACACGGGCCAGCCGGGCCTCGCCCAGCGCTACTACATCCAGGCGCTCAGGCTCGCCCAGGCGGCGGGCGACCGCGCGTACGGGGGCTACGTGCTGGCCGCGTCGATGAGCCACCTCGCGGCCGAGCTGGGCAACCCGAGAGAGATCGCGCAGCTGGCGCGGGCCGCGCAGGAGGGCACGCGCGGGCAGGTCACCCCGAGAGTGGAGGCGATGTTCTACGCGGCGGAGGCGCGCGGGCACGCACTGCTCGGCGACGGCCGTTCCACGGCGGTGCTGTCGGGCCGGGCGGTCACGGCGCTGGAGCGGGCCGAGCCGGAGTCGGGCGACGACCCGGTGTGGATCCGCCACTTCGACCAGGCCTACCTGGCGGACGAGCTCGCGCACTGCCACCGCGACCTCGGCCAGGCCGACGCGGCGGGCAAACGCGCGGAGGAGGCGCTGCGGGGGCTGCCCGTGACGAAGGCCCGCCGACGGGCCATCGGCCTGCTGCTGCTGGCCGCGGCGCAAGTCCAGCAGCGGGAGGTGGAGCAGGCCTGCCAGACGGCGACGAAGGCCGCCGAACTGCTGGGGACGCTGCGCTCGCGGCGGGGTGCGGAGTACCTGGACGACTTCCGGGCGCGGCTGGAGCCGTACCGGGAGGAACCGGCGGTGCGGGAGTTCGGGGCGAGGCTGGAGGTTCAGGTGGCCTGACGTCGACACGCCGTGACCGGGTAGCGTGACCCGACGGCTGCGCGGATCCTCCACGGAGCGCGGACGTCGGAGAAGGCGAGAAGGAGTCCCGGTGACGGAGAACGGACAAGGGGGCGTCCCCCAGCCCGGGGCGCCGCAGGCCGGGCAGCCGTGGGCGGCGCCGGGGTACGGGTTCCCGCCCGCGCAGGACCCGTACGGCACGCCGCAGCCGCAGGGGCACGAGCAGGCCCCGGGGTACGAGCAGCCCCAGGGGTACGAGCAGCAGGGCGGGTACGAGCAGCAGGGCGGGCCGGTCCAGGCCGCCTACGTCCCGCCGCCGGAGCCCGGCGCCCCGGCGTACGGCTACCCCCAGACCGGCCACGCCCCCGCCCCCGAGGCCCCGGGCGCGCCGGGCTACGGCTACCCACCGGTGGCGGACGCGGCCACGCAGTACCTGCCGCCGGTCGCGGACGCCCCGACGCAGTACGTCCCGCCGGTGCAGGCGGGGCCGGCCGCGCACCTGTCGCACGCCGCCACGCAGTACGTGCCCCAGGTGGGCGCCGCCGCACCCGGCACCCCGCACGTCCGGCCCGCGGGCCCGGGAGCGCCGGGGGCCATGCTGGCGGGGGCCGAGACCCAGGCCGTGCCGGCGGTGCCGGGAACCCCGGCCGGGGGCCCGCCCCCGTACGACCTGCCGCACGCGGGCGGGGGCGGGCCCGCGACCCAGTACGTTCCGCCGGTCCCGGCGGGCGGCGTGGCGGATGCCGCCACCCAGTACCTACCGCCGGTCCCGGCGGGCGGTGTGGCCGCCGCCGCGACGCAGTTCGTTCCCCCCGTCCCGGCGGGTCCGGCGGGTGGCGTGGCGGATGCCGCTACCCAGTACGTTCCGCCCGTCCCGGCGGGTGGCGTGGCGGATGCCGCCACCCAGTACATCCCTCCCGTTCCGGCGGGCGGCGCGGCAGAGGGCGCGCATCAGTACCTCCCGCCGGGGCCGGGGGGTGGTGTCGCCGAGGCGGCGACGCAGTACCTTCCGCCGGTCCCGGCGGGCGGTGTGGCAGACGCTGCGACGCAGTACCTTCCGCCGGTCCCGGCGGACGGTGGGGCGGATGCCGCTACCCAGTACCTTCCGCCGGTTCCGGCCGGCGGTGCGGCCGACGCCGCCACCCAGCTCGTTCCCCCCGTCCCGGCCGGTCCGGGGAGTGGTGCGGGTGAGGACGCCACGCAGTACATCCCGCCCGTCCCCGCCGACCCCGGCAGGGGAAGTGCCGGTGGGGGTGAGGGGTTCGAGGGGCTGTTCCGGGACGGTGGTGGTGAGGGGGCCGTCGACGGGCGTGCGCAGCAGGGGCCGCCCGTCGCCGAGCCGGCGGCTCGGCGGACGCCGCCGCCCGCGGCGCCGCAGCGGCGCCGGCCGCAGCCGCAGCAGCCGCAGCAGTTCCAGGCTCCCGCCCCGCCCCCGGCGGCCCCCGCGCGCCGGGTTCCGCCCGCGGTGATCGCGGCCGCGGTGTTCGGGCTGGTCGTGGCCGGGCTCGGGGTGGGGGCGCTGCTCAGCGACGGCAAGGCGCAGAACAACGACCCCGTGGCGACGTCCCCGGGGTCCGGGGGAGCCGGCGCCGGCGCCGACGCGCCGGGCGGTTCCGCGCCGGTGGACCCGGCGCGCCCGCAGGCCGTCCAGCTGGACAAGCTGCTCGCGGACGCCAACGACAGCCGGACCGCGGTGATCAAGGCCGTGGACGACATCAAGGACTGCAAGAACCTGGGCCAGGCCGCCCAGGACCTGCGGGACGCGGCCCGGCAGCGCGACGAGCTGGTCACCCGTCTCTCGGACCTGAAGATGGACCTGCTGCCGAACCACGCCCGGCTCTCGGCGGCGCTGACCAAGGCCTGGAACGCCTCGGCCGACGCCGACAACAGCTACGCGGACTGGGCGGACGACGCCGGCCACGACAAGGGCGGCTGCAAGGACGGCAAGGCGAAGCAGACCGACGGCGCGGCCGACGGCAACAAGTCCAGTGCCGAGGCCACCAAGGCGAAGGAAACGGCGGCGACCATGTGGAACACGATCGCCGCCAAGTACGGGCTGACCCAGCGCGACAAGACCCAGCTGTAGCGGGCAGCGGCATCAGGCCGAGCGGGGGGCCGACTCCAGTACCGGGGTCATGTCCTGGTCCGCCTCGCCGGGCTGGGCGACGAGCCGGCCCTGCTGGACGACCTGGAAGCTGACCCGGCCGTTCACCAGCCGGGGGAAGCCGGCCACCGCCCGCATGTCCTGGTAGCGCCAGCTCAGCTCCGGGGTGAGGTTGCCGGTGGAGATGCCGGAGGACTCGTTGAGCATCCGGGCCATCTTGCGGGCCGTGATCTCCTCGCCCTCCTTGAACTTCTGGATGACCTGGTTGAAGACCGTGTAGGCGATCCAGGTGGTCTGGGCCCCGCTGTCGTCGGACTCGACGGTGTCGTCGCCGAAGGCCTGGTCGCTGATCACCTTCCGCATCGGCGCCCACAGGGGGTCGGTCGACACCGGGTACCAGCTGGTGACGAGCGCGCCCTCGAAGGGGCTCTCCTTGCCGCCGGTGCGGTCGACCAGGGCCTGGCTGACGCTGCCGAGGACGGAGGAGATCTGCGGGTTGCGGTGGGTGGAGTCGGCGCGGCGGAAGGCGTCGAAGAAGGTCTCGGTCCGCTCGCCGAGCACGGCCGTGACACAGCTCTTGGACGACGAGGGGCTTCCCTTGGCGGCCGTGGAGGCCGACGGGGAGCCGGCCGACGCCGGCCCGGAGGGGCCCGGGGACGGCGTCGTCTTGGACGAGGGCGTTCCCGTGTCCCTCGTGGCGGTGCCACCTCCGCCCGAGCCGCCGCCCGAGCCGCCCGGAGTGGCCTCGGACAGGGCCTCGCGGGCCTGCGGCATCAGGTCCGCGGCGTCCTCGGCCGCCCGGATGTCGGAGGCCTCCGGGCTGTTGTTGGCCCTCAGCCCCGCGTTCAGCAGCACCGGCATGGTGTCCCCGGCGAGGGTGTCGGGGCGGACCAGGGAGACCTGGGCGCAGGCCTTGCCGAGCTGGTGGCCGGCGCCGGCGAGCAGGGCGGGCTGGCCGCCGTTGACCGGGTAGGACAGGGTGCTCTGGAACTCCTCCGCGGAGACCCCGTAGCCGCCGATGAAGGGGATCCCCTCGGCCTCCAGCGGGGCCATGAAGGCGCGCCCGTACTGGCTGTAGGAGCCGACGACGGCCACCGCCTTCTTCGTGATGGCCTCGCGGGCGCAGTCGGCGGCGCCGGTCGCGGTGTTCTTCTCGTTGCAGGTCAGGACGCGCAGCTTGCGGCCCTTGATGCCACCGTTGGCGTTGATCCAGCGTTCGTACGCCTTGGCCATTCCGGGCATGCCGGGCATGTTGGTGGCCTTGGTTCCCATCGGAGCGAACGTCATGACCGTGAGGGTGTCCCCGGAGTTCCCCGGGCTGCCGGGGAGCACCCCGCACGCTGTGGTGAGACACGCACCTGTCGCTGCGGCAAGTAGCAGGCGGGACAAGGCGGTTGCGCGTCGGCATTTGGTCATGTCCCACGACCATTCCGCCACAGGGGTAACTGGATGCCGAGGTGTACACAACATCCGGTGACGCCCGGGTGAACGCCCGGGGGCGGGGTGCGGATAGGTGCGTCAAGATCGCATTTGTGGGGAACGTACGATCGAAAGCGTGACATTCGCCCAAGGTTCGAAGAACTCTTCCCGCCGCGGCGGCCGCTCCTCCACCATGGGCGGCATGCCCCTCAACGACATGCCGTGGTGGCGCTGGCGCAGCAACGTGCGCTCGGCGCTGCACATGCTCTCCGACCCCGCGTTCCAGCAGGAGGTCTGGCTCGCCGGCGCCGAAGGGTACGGGGACGTCACCGACGCCGTGTACCGGCTCGTCGAGGACACCTGGCTCGACAGCTGGTCCGCCGACAAGTACATCGGCACGATCTTCCGCGACGCCCAGGAGGCGGCCCTGGTCGACCTCGCCGTGCTGCGCGTGCTGCGGATCCTGCACCAGGTCGGCCCGGACGCGCCCGTGAGCGCCTACCTGGAGAACCCCGCCTGGCCCGACGCGGTACGGGCGGCCCGCGAGGCGCACGTGCGGATGTCCGCCGCGGACGGGGAGGACCCGGACGAGCGGCCGAGCTCCGTGGAAGTGCTGAGGATCCTCACGCGCACGGTGTGAAAGGCTATGGGGTCATGAGCGACCCGCAGCCCGGGGCCCGGCCCCTGCCCCAGTACGTCCTGACCGTGTCCTGCCCCGACAAGCAGGGCATCGTGCACGCCGTGTCCAGTTACCTGTTCATGACCGGCTGCAACATCGTGGACAGCCAGCAGTTCGGAGACCGGGAGACCGGCCTCTTCTTCATGCGGGTGCACTTCGAGGCCGAGCCGGAGGTCACGCTGGAGAAGCTGCGCGCCAGCTTCGCCGCCATCGGCGACAGCTTCCGGATGGACTGGCAGATCCACCGCTCGGACGAGCGCATGCGGATCGTGCTGATGGTGTCGAAGTTCGGCCACTGCCTGAACGACCTGCTGTTCCGCACGAGCATCGGCGCCCTGCCGGTGGAGATCGCGGCCGTGGTCTCCAACCACACCGACTTCGCCGAGCTGGTCGGCTCCTACGACATCCCCTTCGTGCACATCCCGGTGACGAAGGACACCAAGGCGGCGGCCGAGGCGCAGCTGCTGGAGCTGGTGCGGGCGGAGAAGGTCGAGCTCGTGGTGCTGGCCCGCTACATGCAGGTGCTGTCGGACACCCTGTGCAAGGAGCTCAGCGGGCGGATCATCAACATCCACCACTCCTTCCTCCCGAGCTTCAAGGGCGCGAAGCCGTACCACCAGGCGCACGCGCGCGGTGTGAAGCTGATCGGGGCGACCGCGCACTACGTGACGGCCGACCTCGACGAGGGGCCGATCATCGAGCAGGAGGTCGAACGGGTCGGCCACGAGGTCACGCCGGACCAGCTGGTCGCCGTCGGGCGGGACGTCGAGTGCCAGGCGCTGGCGCGGGCCGTGAAGTGGCACAGCGAGCACCGGGTGCTGCTGAACGGGTCCCGGACGGTCGTCTTCGCGTAGTCCCCGCGTAGTCCCCGCGGGGGTCCGGGGGCGCTGCCCCCCGACCCCCGCCGGCCGGTGTCACGCGTCCGGGTCGACGCCGCAGTACGAGGCGAAGGCCGTCAGGATGGCCTCCTGCGAGATGCGGCCGTCCGGGCCCGCCAGGGCCGTGGCCACCTGGGCGGCCAGGGGCGGGGCCGTGCCCAGGACCCGCAGGACCCGGGTCGCCGCCGCCGGGGTGGCGCCCGTGCCGTCCTCGTCCGCCACCGCGACCACCGCCGCCAGGAACGGGCGGGCGATCTCGGCGAACCGCTCGGGGTTGTCCCGCAGCCGCTTCGCCGCCCCGGTGACGAACTCCTCGCGGGACACGCGCTGGTCCCCGTCCACGTCGGCGATGCCGGCCATGCCCTGCCAGAACGCCTCCGCCCCGGCGAAGACGGCCTGGCCCTTGTCCGAGCGGGCGGTGACACCGAATTCGGCCAGTACCGCGCGGGCGGCCGTACTGAAGTCCTCGCGGTCGATGTAACCCGACCCGTCCTGGTCGAAGGTGGCGAATCGGGAGGCGATCTTGCGCTCGTACTCTGCGCTGTCCATATGCGGCGTTCCGCCTTCACATGTGCGTTGGGGGTGCACTTGAGGTGCAGATCAAGACAGGCAGGAGCGTAAGCCCTCGATGGCCTGCGCGTTAAGCGGAGCGGTCGACGGGGTGGCCGCATCGAACCCGCGCACGGGGAGCGCGCCGGGGCGCGTACGCATGTGCGGCCGCGCCGCGGGAGGCTGCGGCTAGCACGGGGGTCGCGCTCACGGGGGAGGTTCCCCCAAAACAGGCGCGGTCCGGCCGGTGGCGACTACATTTGACGGGTCGACACACGGCTGGAGGCACCATGGCGAAGGACGTTCCACCGCGCTGGGACCGCCGCATGCAGCAGCGTCTCGCCCGCGGTGAGGCCGCCGCGCTCGGGGAGCTCTACGACCGTTTCGCCTCGCTCGTGCACAGCCTCGCCCACCGGGTGCTCGGTGACGAGAAGGCGGCGGACCGCATCACCCGCGAGGTCTTCGGCTACATCTGGGAGAACCCCGACGCCTACGACCCCAAACAGGGCTCCATGCGTTCCTGGGTCGCCCGGATCACCCAGGGCCAGGCCGTCGCCCGGCTGCGCCAGGCCGAACTGGGCCGGGGCTCGCGCGAGGAACTCGAACAGAAGGTGCGCAGCGCCAACGCCGCCGCCCGCGCCGACTACATCGTCACCTCCATGCCCGCACCCCTGCGGGCCGCCCTGGAACTCGCGTACTTCAAGCGCCGCGACTACCGGCAGGCCGCCGCCGACCTGCAGATCAGCGAGGACGAGGCGCGGCGCCGGCTGCGGCTCGGGCTCCAGCTGCTGTCGACCGCCAACGTCCTCCCGAGGGAGGACCCCGCCCCGCCCGGATACGGCCCACGCGGATACGGAACCACCCGATGACCGGACCCACCGATGACACCCCCGACGACGCGTACGAGCCCCCGGCGGGCGGACCGGCGCTGATACCGGGTCCGCGCGCGGCCGGCGACGACCTCCAGGCGCCCGAGGTCCTGCCGCCCGCACCGCCCTCGCACGCCGTACTGAAGTCCCTGCTCGGAGCCTGGGCGCTGGCCGCCTGCTCCGCCGAGGAGACCCAGGCCGTCGAGGACCACCTCACCGAGTGCGCGCCCTGCGCCGAGGAGGCCCTGCGGCTGCGCGACGCGGTCGGGCTGCTGCACCCCGAGGAAAGCCTCGACCTCAAGCCGCTGCTGCGCTCGCGGGTGCTGGAGGACTGCCTGGGCAAGCGCCCGGCCCGGATCCCGGTACCCGTGTGGGCGAACCCGTACGACACCGAGACCGCACGGCTGGACGCCCTGCTGCGGGACTTCGGGGAGTCGGAGTGGGACACCCCGGTGCGGCTGAAATGGTTCGAGGGGGAGCGCAGGCGCAGCCACCGCACCACCGTGGCGGGGGTGATCGGGCACCTGCTGACGGTCGACGGGCTGGTCGCGACCGCGCTGGGACTGGACGATCCGCTCGGCCCGCAGGCACCGCCGGGCGGTCCCACCGGCCGCACCCGGCACTACTGGAACTCGGCCGGCGACCAGTCCACCCGCAAGGTCCGCGAACCCTGGCGGGAGCAGGGGCACACCCTGGTCCGTACGGTCTCCTTCGCGGGCCGGGGCGTGGCCGAACTGTCCGTGGACTACGGGGCCTTCGCGCTGCCGCTCGGCGACGCCTTCCTGGAGCGGGCCTTCGAGTGCTGGGTGCACGCCTGGGACATCGCGGAGGCGGTGGACTACCCGTACGAGCCGCCGTCCGGTCCGCACCTGCACGGCATGATCGACCTCGCGGCCCGGCTGCTGCCCGGCGCCCTGGCCGGACGCCGCCGCTCGGGCCTGGCGGCCCCGGCGCGCGGGCTGGTCGCGGCGGGGGCTCCGGGGCGGACCCTGCACCTGGAGATCGAGGGCGCGGGCGGGGGCGGCTGGGACATCGCCCTGGACTCCCCGGCGGCGAAGCCCTCGCGGGAGCACACGGTGGCGGAGGTCGCGCTGGACGGGCTGGAGTTCTGCCAGCTGGCCGCCGGGCACATCTCCCCGGAGGAGGCCGCGGTCGGCCAGACCGGCGACCGGGAGGCGATCCGCGACGTCCTGTTCGCGGCGGCGTCGCTGAGCCGGCTGTAGCGGAACGCACGTACGCGGCTCCGGGGATCCGGAGCCGCGTACGGTGGCGAAGGGCCGGGGTCAGACGGTCGGCAGGGCGGTGACGAGGGCGGTCGGGACGCTGACGACGTTGGCGAAGTCGGCCTTGCCGGGGCCGAACTCGGCTTCGGTCATGGCGCGCTTCTTGCCGCCGGTGACCAGCCAGACGGTGGGGTCGCCCTGGGCGAGGAGCATCGTGCCGTCGGCCGGTGCGGCCTTGGCGGCGGCCGCGCTGAGCCAGGTGCCGGGGATGACCTCCAGGGGGCGCTTGTCGTAGCCGAGGCCGGTGAAGTCGGCGTAGGTCAGGGCGACGGCCTTGCCGCCGGCCATCACGTAGACGGTGGGGTTGGCGGCGTCCTTGACGACGGTGCCGTTGACCAGCTGCTTGGCGGTCGCGGCGGCGAGCCAGCTGGTCGGGACGCCCATCAGCGAGCGCTGGTCGTATCCGTTGGCGCTCCACTCGGCGGCGGAGATGTGCACGGCGGTGCCGTTGACCATCACGTAGCGGGCCGGGTCGGAGCCCGTCTGGTCCATGACGACCCGGCCGTTCGACACGGTGCGCTGTACCGCGGCCTGGAGCCAGGCGGTCGGGACGCCCATGTCCGGGCGGGTGTTGTAGCCGTCGGCGGTCCAGTCCTGGCCGCCGATCTTCAGGGCGGCACCGTCGATGACCACGTACCGGTCCGCGCCGCCCGCCTGGTCGTGGACGACGGTGCCGGCCGGCGGGGCGCTCGGCAGACCGTTGAACGCCGAGTCCTCGACCAGCACGATCTTGCCGAGGTCGTAGTGGTCGGGAGTGACGTCGGAGCCGGCGACCGGGACACCGGCACCCTTGATCATGACCTTCACGGTCGGGCCGTTCGGGGACTTCACGAGCGTGCCGTCGGCGAGCGAGGCCGGGCTCGGGTAGGTGGGGCCCGACGGGTACGGGTCGGCGTGATCGGCGCCCAGGCCCGCGGCGGGGCCGCAAGACGGCCAGGCGCCCTGGCCCTGGCCGGCCAGGATCTTCTCACCGGTGAGGATCTGCTGCTGCTTGGTGGCGAGGTCGGGGCGGGAGGCGTAGTCGGTGCCGCCGAAGGCGCGCCACGTCGACATCGATATCTGGAGGCCGCCGTAGTAGCCGTTGCCGGTGTTGATCGACCAGTTCCCGCTGGCCTCGCACTGGGCGACCTTGTCCCAGGTCGAGACGGACGCCGCCGAGGCGGTGGTGCCGGCGGCGAGCGGGGCGGCGATGGCGAGGAGGGCGGTGGCGGTGGCGAGGAGTGCGGACTTCTTGCGGGCGGCGGAGCGCATGACGGTGTCCCTCGGGGTGTCTGTGGCTGCGGGGCGGGGCTGCGGGGCGGCGGCCCGGCGGGGGCCGGGCCGCCCGGCCGGTGGGGGCTGGGCGGCCCGGGGTGTTGCTCAGGAGGCGTTGCTCGGGCGGTGGTGCCGAGCCGCCGTCAGGCGGTGGCGAAGGGCCGGGGTCAGACGGTCGGCAGGGCGGCGATGAGGGCGGCCGGGACGCTGACGACGTTGGCGAAGTCGGCCTTGCCGGGGCCGAACTCGGCTTCGGTCATGGCGCGCTTCTTGCCGCCGGTGACCAGCCAGACGGTGGGGTCGCCCTGGGCGAGGAGCATCGTGCCGTCGGCGGGGACCGCCTTGGCGGCGGCGGAGGCCAGCCACTCACCCGGGATGACCTCCAGGGGGCGCTTGTCGTAGCCGAGGCCGGTGAAGTCGGCGTAGGTCAGGGCGACGGCCTTGCCGCCGGCCATCACGTAGACGGTGGGGTTGGCGGCGTCCTTGACGACGGTGCCGTTGACCAGCTGCTTGGCGGTCGCACCGGCCAGCCACTCGCCGGGGACGCCCATCAGCGAGCGCTGGTCGTACCCGTTGGCGCTCCACTCGGCGGCGGAGATGTGCACGGCGGTGCCGTTGACCATCACGTAGCGGGCCGGGTCGGAGCCCGACTGGTTCATGACCACGGTGCCGTTGGCCGGGGCCTTGGCGGCGGCGGCCTTCAGCCACTCGCCGGGGACGCCCATGAGCGTCTGCTCGTTGTACCCGTCGGCGGTCCACTCCGACGCCGAGATGTGCAGGGCGCCGCCCTCGACCATCACGTAGCGGGCCGGGTCCTTGCCCGTCTGGTCCATGACGACCAGGCCGGTGGCGATCTGGCGCTGAGCGGCGGTCTTCAGCCAGGCGGACGGGACGCCCATGTCCGGGCGGGTGTTGTAGCCGGCGGCCGTCCAGTCCTCGCCGCCGATCTTCAGGGCGGCACCGTCGATGACCACGTACCGGTCCACGCCGCCCGCCTGGTCGTGGACGACCGTGCCGGCCGGCGGGGCGCTCGCCAGGGAGCGGAAGGCGGAGTCGTCCACCAGGACGATCTTGCTGAGGTCGTACTTGTCCGGCGTGACGTCGGAGCCCGCCACGGGGACGCCGGCGCCCTTGATCATGACCTTCACGTCGGGCCCGTTCGGCGACTTGACGAGGGTGCCGTCCGCGAGGGAGGACGGGGCCGGGTAGGAGGGCTTGTTCGTGCCGGCCGGGGAGATGTAGCCGCTGATCCGCTGACCCCAGGGGGAGGAGCCGACCTGCCACTCGTCGGTGCTGTGGGTGCTGACGTGGCCCGGGTAGCCGCCCTGGTTGCCGCCGGTGATGGTGACCCAGTTGCCGGAGATGGCGGTGACGAGGGCCACGTGGTCGTCGGAGTAGCTGCCGCCGTGGTTGTAGACGACGGCGTCGCCGACGTGGGGCGTGCTGGAGAGGGTGCCGTACTTGACGCCGTAGTCGTAGAAGCTGTCCGCCATGTCGCTCAGGGTCGACAGGCCGGTGACCCCGTTGCGGGCCCAGACCCAGCCGGCGAAGTCGGCGCACCAGGCGTGGGTTCTCTGGCCGTTGTAGCAGCTGCTGTTCTGCTCCGATCCGCCCACGTAACCGCCGTGGGCGCAGGCGCCGTTGCCCTCCTCGGCGCGGGCCGTCGCGGCGATGCCGTCGGTGAGTGCCGAGGCGCTGGCCGGCGAGGCGAAGATCATGGTGGCGGCTGTCGCGGCGAGGGCCGAGGTGGAGGCGACGCGGACGGCGGTGGCCTTGAGGTTCTTGGGCATGGCTGAGCTCCTGTGGGCGTGAAGAGACGTGTGGTGGCGCCGCGGGATGCCGCGGGGCGGGGCCTGGTCGAGGCCGGAAGGGGTGGGGCTGCGCACCGTGGTGCCGGTGGGACGGCTGCCCTGCAGGAACAGCGGTCGGCGGACCGGGTGGTGGCGGACGGGGTGGTGCGGTGGGTCAGATGGTGAGCTGCGAACTCAGGCGGTAGGCGCGGCCCGCTCCGGTGCCGAGGACGGCCGTGAGGAGGCTGGACGCCTTCCGGTGGGCCTGGTCGTCGTTCTCTGCGCGGACGAAGAGGGCCACGTTCAGGCCCGTGGGCAGCGGGCGCACCCGTACGTGTTCGAGGGCGTGCTGCGGGCCCGCGTGGGCCCAGAGGGCGTCGTGCAGGAGGCTTGCCCCGCTCTCGGTACCCGGTGCCCCGGTGTGGCTGAGGAGGGGCAGTCGGACGAGGAGCATGCCGGTCAGTCCCAGCTGATGACGTCAGCGCAGGGGGTGTGGGCGGCGCAGGTGCGGATGCGGTGGAGCGGAGCGGTTTTCGGCATGGCGGTGCCCCCTGACGGCTGGTGCTGGTGGACCCGGAAGGCGGATGTCCGGGCGTCGGGGGCGAGTCCCGCCCCTGCGGCCCCGGCTTCGGGTTTCGTTCCCGCCGCCGTTCCGGTGAGCACCATCCTGCTGCCCGCGGAAGGTGCGCGGAAGGGGATCGGGCGGGCACCAAGGGGACTGTCACCTTGGTGCCAGGGGGTGGGTGGGCGGTCAGGAATAGCGCTCGCGCAGGCGGTACTTGAGGACCTTGCGCAGGGCGTCGTTGCGGGGCAGGGCGTCGACGAGTTCCAGCTGTTCGGGGAGCTTGTACGGGGACAGGCCCTGCGAGCGGAGGTAGGCGGTGATCTGGGGGAGGGTCAGGGGGGCCGCGCCGGGGGGCTGCTCGACCACGGCGCAGACGCGTTCGCCGCGCTCCTCGTCGGGGAGGCCGATGACGGCCACGTCGCCGATCCCGGGGAGCTGGTGGAGGAGGTCCTCGATCTCCTTCGCCGAGATGTTCTCGCCCTTGCGGATGATGACGTCCTTGCTGCGGCCGGTGAGCACCAGGTGGCCGGAGGGGGTGAGGTGGCCGAGGTCGCCGGTGATCAGGTAGCCGTCGGCGTCGAAGACGTCCGGGGTGTCCTTGGCGTCCTTCTGCCCGAGGTAGCCCCGGCAGACCGCCTCGCCGCGCAGCCGGACCTCGCCGTCGGTGCCGGCGGGCAGGGGGGTGCCGTCGGGGGTGGTGATGCGGATGGACATGCCCTCCGGGGGGCGGCCCTCGGTGGTGGCCAGGTTCTCGGGGGTGTCGTCCGGGGAGCCCATGGTGATCATCGGGACCTCGGTCATGCCGTAGCCGTGGGTGAGCTGGCAGCCCAGCTCGCGCACCACCGCGTGGTAGATCTCCGGCGGCTTGGGGGCGCCGCCGCCCGCGAGCAGGCGCAGGCTCGGGAGGAGGGGCGTGCCGGGGTCCTTGCGCTGCTCGGCGAGGAACATGGAGTAGAAGGCGGTGGAGCCGCCGGCGATGGTGACCCCGTGGCGGCGGTAGCCGTCCAGTGCGTCCGGCATCGCGAACCGCTCGAAGAGGACCGCCGGGAACCCGTAGAGCAGCAGCATCACCGTGTAGTCGGGGCCGGCTATGTGCGCGTACGGGAAGGCCATCGAGCCCACGTCGGAGGGGGTCAGGCGCAGGGCGTGGGCGAGGCAGGAGCCGCCCGCGATCAGGGAGCGGTCGGTGTGCAGGACGCCCTTGGGGTCGGAGGTGGTGCCCGACGTCCAGTAGATCCATCGGACGGACGTCCCGTCGGCGGGCGGCGGGGGCAGCACGGCCGGGTCGCCGTCGGGCAGGTCCGCGTAGGCCTCGAAGACCCCGCGCGCGTCGAGCCGGGCGGCCATGGCGGTGTGGTCGAAGCCGCGCCAGGTGCCGGGGACGGCGAAGAACTCGGCCTCCGAGGAGCGCAGGGCGAAGGCCACCTCGCGGTCGCGGTAGAACGGGATCACGGGTGACTGGACGGCTCCGAGGCGGGCGAGGGCCGCGGACAGCAGGACCGTCTCGATGCGGGTCGGGAGCTGCCAGGCGACGACGGTGCCGGGACGCACGCCCATGCCGTGCAGGCCGGCGGCGACGCGTTCGGCGCGGTCGCGCAGGGCGCCGAAGGTGAGGGTGCGGTCGTCGGCGGGGTCGTCGGCGGCCTCGATGAGGACCGGGGCGTCGGGGGTGAGGGCGGCGCGGCGGGAGATCAGCTCCCAGAGGGTGCGGGAGCGGCCCAGTCCGGTGGCGACGGCCCTCGCGGCGTCGTCGGTCCTCGCGCTGTCCGTCGTCGTCATCGCGGGCCTCTCCCCTGGGCGTGCCGGCCTGCCGCCAGCTGACGGTCAGTCAGATCAAAGGCAGAGCGTAGGCCTCCGGAGCTTGTCGGTCCAGGGGTGGCGGGGCTAGCTTGTTTCTGACGATCCATCAGATTGGGGAGCCCGCATGGCACTGGAACTGCCTCGGATCATCAGCGTCGACGATCACGTGATCGAGCCCGCCCACCTCTTCGACGTGTGGCTGCCCGCGAAGTACCGCGACCGCGGCCCCAAGCCCCTCACCGCCGGCATCGGCGAGCTGGAGTACACCGGCGGCAAGTACGTGATCTCCATGGACCCCGACGGGCCGCCGACCGACTGGTGGATCTACGAGGACCTGAAGTTCCCGTACAAGCGCAACATCGCCGCCGTCGGCTTCGACCGCGACGACATGACCCTGGAGGGCATCACCCGCGAGGAGATGCGCCGCGGCTGCTGGGACCCCAAGGCGCGGCTCCTCGACATGGACCTCAACCACGTCGAGGCCTCCCTCTGCTTCCCCACCTTCCCCCGCTTCTGCGGCCAGACCTTCGCCGAAGCGCACGACAAGGAGGTCGCCCTCGCCTGCGTGCGCGCCTACAACGACTGGATGGTGGAGGAGTGGTGCGGCGACAGCGGTGGCCGGCTGATCCCGCTGTGCATCATCCCGCTGTGGGACATCGACCTGGCCGTCGCCGAGATCCGCCGCAACGCCGCCCGCGGGGTCCGCGCCGTGACCTTCTCCGAGATCCCCACCCACCTCGGGCTGCCGTCCATCCACTCCGGCTACTGGGACCCCTTCTTCGCCGTCTGCCAGGAGACCGGCACGGTCGTGAACATGCACATCGGGTCCTCCTCCCAGATGCCCGCCGCCTCCCCCGACGCCCCGCCCGCCGTCCAGGCCTCGCTCAGCTTCAACAACGCCATGGCCTCGATGATGGACTTCCTCTTCAGCGGGGTCCTGGTGAAGTTCCCGACGCTGAAACTCGCCTACAGCGAGGGCCAGATGGGCTGGATCCCGTACGCCCTGGAGCGCGCGGACGACGTCTGGCAGGAGCACCGCGCCTGGGGCGGGGTCCGCGGCCTGATCCCCGAGCCGCCGTCCACGTACTACTACCGGCAGATCTTCTGCTGCTTCTTCCGCGACAAGCACGGCATCGCCTCGCTGGACGTCGTCGGCCGCGACAACGCCACCTTCGAGACCGACTACCCGCACGTGGACTCGACCTTCCCGCACACCAAGGAGGTCGCCCTCGACCACGTGAAGGGACTGGACGACGAGACGATCCACAAGCTGATGCGCGGCAACGCCATCCGCATGCTCGGACTGGACCTGGTCTGACATGGACCTCTCCCACACCGAGGAGGAGCAGGACTTCCGGGCCCGGCTGCGCGCCTGGCTCGCCAAGGTGCTGCCCGAGCTGCCCGCCAAGCCGTCGCCCGACGACTGGCCCGGCCGGCGCGCCTACGACCTCGGCTGGCAGCGCCGGCTCTACGACGCCGGCTACGCGGGCCTGCACTGGCCCCTCGACGCCGGGGGCCGCGGCGCCACCCCGACCCAGCACCTGATCTTCCTGGAGGAGACCGAGCGCGCCGGCGCCCCGTACGTCGGCGCCAACTTCGTCGGTCTGCTGCACGCCGGCCCCACCATCGCCGCCGAGGGGACCGCCGGGCAGCGGGCCCGCTGGCTGCCGCCGGTGCTGCGCGGGGAGGAGGTGTGGTGCCAGGGGTTCAGCGAGCCGGGCGCCGGCTCCGACCTGGCCGCGCTGCGCACCCGGGCGGTGCGCGACGGGGACGCCTACGTGGTCACCGGCTCCAAGATCTGGACCTCGCACGCCGAGGTCGCCGACTGGTGCGAGCTGCTGGTGCGCACCGACCCGGCCGCGCCCAAGCACAAGGGGATCTCCTGGCTGGCCATGCCGATGGACGCGCCCGGGGTCACGGTACGGCCGCTGCGCACCCTCGCGGGGTCTGCCGAGTTCGCGGAGGTGTTCCTGGACGAGGTCCGGGTGCCGGTCGCCAACCGGGTCGGCGCCGAGAACGACGGCTGGCGGGTCACGATGGTCACCCTGTCCTTCGAGCGCGGCACCGCCTTCGTCGGGGAGGTCGTCGCCTGCCGGCGCACCCTGGGTGCGCTGGCGCGGGCGGCCAGGGCCAACGGCCGCTGGGACGACCCCGTACTGCGGCGCAGGCTGGGCCGGCTGTACGGGGAGTTCGGCGCGCTGTGGCGGCTCACGCAGTGGAACGTCAGCGAGGCGCAGGGCTCGGGCGGGGTCCCCGGCATCGGGGGCAGCGTGTTCAAGCTGGCCTACTCGCACGCGCGGCAGGAGCTGTACGACGCGGCGGCGGAGGTGCTGGGGGCGGGGGCGCTGTCCCTGGAGGAGGAGTGGACGGCGGAGCGGCTGTCGTCGCTGTCCTACACGATCGCGGCGGGGACCTCGCAGATCCAGCGGAACATCGTCGCCGAGCGGATCCTCGGCCTGCCGAAGGGGCGGTGAGGGTCGTGGACTTCCGGCTGACGGAGGACCAGCGGGACCTGCGGGCGGGCGTCCGCGAGCTGCTCGCGGGGCGGTACGGGCGCGAGGCGCTGCGGGAGTCGGTGGCGTCCGGGGCGGCGGTGGACCGGCGGCTGTGGCGGGAGCTGGGCGAGGCGGGGTTCTTCTCCCTGCGGCTGCCGGAGCCCGAGGGCGGGGTCGGGCTGGGCCTGCCGGAGGCGGTGCTGGTCTTCGAGGAGGCCGGGCGGGCGCTGCTGCCGGGGCCGCTGGTGGCGACGCACCTGGCGGCCGGGGTGGTCCCGGGTGCGGCGACGGGCTCGGCGGTCGTGACGGCCTTCGACCTGGGCGGGCCGCTGGTGGCGCACCTGGGGGAGGCGGACGCGGTGCTGGGGGCGGAGGGGATGCCGCCCGGCGAGCCGGTCCGCTCGGTGGACCCGCTGACCCCGCTGTGGCGGTCCTCGGGGGTGCTCCCGCCGAAGCACCGGGAGGCGGGGGCGCTGCTGACGGCGGCGCTCCAGCTGGGCAGTGCGCTGCGGACGGTGGAGCTGGCGGTGCGCTACGCCGGGGAGCGCGAGCAGTTCGGGCAGCCGATCGGGGGCTTCCAGGCGGTCAAGCACCTGTGCGCGCGGATGCTGGTCCGCGCCGAGGTGGCCCGTACGGCGGTGTACGCGGCGGCGGTGACGGGTGACGCCGCCGAGATCGCGGCGGCCAAGCTCCTCGCGGACGAGGCGGCGGTGCGCGGGGCCCGGGACTGCCTCCAGGTGCACGGCGGGATGGGCTTCACGTGGGAGGCGGACGTGCACCTGCACCTGAAACGGGCGTGGGTGCGGGCGGAGCAGTGGCACACGGCGCGGGAGGCGGAGGAACTCCTGGCGGCCCGCCTCGGCACGGAAGCGGAGGCGGAAGCGGGCGCGGACGCCGAGCCCGACGCGGAGTCGGAGGTGGCGGCGATGGGGTAGCAGCCTGTGACGCAGGGGCACGGGAGGGACGGTGCGGGACTCATGTCCGATTACGGAGAGTTGATATCGGTTTGTGTCCTTCGCCCGCCCCGATCCGGCCCGGAGGCGGGGGTGTGCTCCGGTACGCTCCCACGATGCGAGTGGTTGAGCGGCGCGAGCGCCGCACAGTATGCACCACGCCTACTCCTTCGCGCTGGAATATGCCCGAAGCGCTTGTTGTGGTGACTGTACGTCAACCATGCTGCTCGGCAAGGGGACCACACTCGGTGATCCCGTCCTGTCGCGAGGCGAAGTGTCCGCCGGTTCGGATGGTGTGAGCGGTGCAGGTGCTTCAGGTACAGCTGGAGGTAGGACCCGACCCCGCCGAGGTCGGGCGGGCGCGCCGGTGGGCGCGGTCCCGGCTGGCGGGGTCCGGCATAGGGGACGACGAACCGCTCGCCGAGACGCTGATCCTGCTGATCTCCGAGCTGGTCACCAACGCGGTCGTGCACACGGGCTGTCCGGCCGTGCTGCGGATGCTCCTCGGGGGCCCGGGCGTACGGGTGGAGGTCGCCGACGCGAGCGACCGCGCCCCGGCCCGCCGGCAGGCCGCCGGGGACGACACGGGCGGGCGCGGGCTGGAGCTCGTGGACGGGCTCGCGGACCGGTGGGGCTGGCAGCGCGAGGGTGCGGGCAAGCGCATCTGGTGCGAGATCGACCGGGCGGGCGCGGAGCCGGCGCCGGTGCAGCCGGTGCCCCTGAAAAAAGTACTGCTGAAGCGGGAACCGCGCGTGTACCTCTAATGAGGTGTTGACGGTTCGTCACCTGTTGATCACCCTGGTGTTGAGCGATTCGTCGCGAGGGGACGCCAAGGGTCCTGTGCCTTGACGAGTGCGGGTCGTGGGGTGGCGGCTGCCGTGCCGCGCTCGGGGCGTGCATGCCGCACGCCGCCACCCGCAGGTCCTTCGCCCGCGCGCGCGATGCGCCTGCACGCGATGCCCGCGCGCGTCCTACGCGATGGGGAGGCCCCCCCGGGGTCGCTCCGGTGCGATACGGCGGGAACGAAGCCATGGCTGGCCGGAATTCGCGGGCCGGATTGGTAGGAGCGTACATAAAGACGTGGGGCCCGTTGTCTCCTGGGAAGACGGCTGCCTACGGTGGCGGCGCATTCTCCAGCGGGGCGCCGCCGGTGTACCTCCGGCAGTGTTCCGTGACCCTTAATTACGGCCACAAGCCATCCATGGGAGAGGGGGTACGGCGATGAAGATGCTTTTCGCCATCCGTAATGCCGTTTCCGGTCAGAAGAGCCTCAAGAAGAGCGCCTGGTACTTCTGGTACTAGACCGGCAGAGCCGCCCCGGCCGCTCGTCGGCCGGGGCGACACCGACGGCCCATCGGAGCCCCGTATGCCCCTCTCCTCCCTCCCGGCCACGCGGACCACGCTGTTCGCGCCCCGGCTCGCCGCCCTGCTGCGCGAGCACACCGGCAAGGACGCCTTCCGTCTGGAACCCGACACCATGGGCGTCGCCGGCCACGCCCTGGCCGACCGGATCCTCGCCGCCCGCCGGGCCACCGAGACGGAGCGGCCCACCTTCAAACCGCTGCACGGCCGGTCGATCGGCCGCACCGAGGCGGCCTCCGTGATGCGGGTCATCGGGCGGGACGTCAGGGAAGCCCTGGAAGGCCCCGTGCCGAAGGACGTGGACCTCACCGGCCCGTGGCCGCTCACCGGGCACCTTTTCCTGAGGGACCTCATTCTCGGCGGCGATCCGCGCCGGCTGCGCATTCTGATGAGCCGGAACCTCGAGCTGACCCCGAAACTCACCTGGTCGGTGATAGCCGCGGGTGCGGCCTTTCCCTGGCGGAAAAGGCCCGGGGCGATATCGAGCGGAATTGCCGGACTGCTGGCGGAAGCGGACGGCTACCACGACCGGCGCCACGCGATGGGCATCTACCGGAGGGCGGCCGCGCCCGTCTGCTTCACCGTCTCCACCCTCGTCGCGAACGCCCTCTGGCTGGGCTCGCCCTTCGACGGCGACACCTCCAACCGGAACATCCTCCACGAGGCCGCCCGGCTGCTGCCCCCGTCCTGGAACATCCTGCGCTACGCCTCGCCCGAGTACGGGGCCCTCGACGCGCGCATCGGTGCCGGTGACGACGTACTCGTCCTGCCCCTGCTGTCCCACCGCGACCCCGCGCTGTGGGAGGACCCCGACGTGTTCCTGCCCGGACGGTGGGACCACCTCGACCCCGAGACCGCCCCGGGCTACCTGCCCTTCGGGCACTCCTCCGAGCGGTGCTGGGGGCGGCACATGGTCATGCCGCTCGCCGAACTGCTGCTGGACCTGATCCGCGGCGCCGGGCTGGAGGTCGACCCCGCCCAGCGGAAGGCGAAGGTGCCGCTGGTCGGGCTGCTCGGGGTGGAGGACGTACGGGTGGTCAGGGCGGGGGCACGGCATGGCCACTGAGGAGGTGCCCGTCTCCTTCTTCGACGACCCCCACCCCGCCTGCCGGCGCTGGCGGGAGCTGGAGGGCGGGGCGCACCGGGTGCGGATCCTCGGCGAGGCCCCGCTGGAAGGCTGGGTGGTCACCGGGCACGCCGCATGCCGGGCAGCCCTCGCCGACCCCCGGCTGAGCAAGAACGCCGCGACCGAGGCCTTCGACCGCCGCGACGGCTCCGAGGAGGGTCCGGGCCCGGGCCGGGCGCTGACCGCGCACATGCTCAACTCCGACCCGCCCGCCCACACCCGGCTGCGCAGACTGGTCCAGCAGGCCTTCACGGCGCGCCGGGTGGCGGCCCTGCGTCCGGTGATCGAAGGCCACGTGAACCGCCTGCTGGACGCCCTGGAAGTCCCGGCGTCCCGCGCCGGGGCCCCCGTCCCCACCCGCGCCCCCGTCATCGACCTGGTCCGGGACTTCACCGTCCCGCTGCCCCTCGCCGTCGTCTTCGACCTGCTCGGCGCCTCCGAGGGGGCCGGGCACATCCTCAAGGCCTGGGCCGCCACCCTCAACGGCGAGGAGGGCGACGGCGAGGTCTCCGTCACCACCGCCGAGGCCCTGGTGGGCCACATCCGCTCCCTCATCGCCCACAAACGCGCCCACCCCGGCGACGACCTCCTGACCGCCCTGATCGCGGCCCGCGACGCGGGCGACCGGCTCGGCGAGCAGGAGATCACCTCCATGGGCTTCCTCCTGGTGGCGGCCGGCCACCAGACCACCGCCAACCTGATCTCCAACGGCGTCCACGCCCTCCTCACCCACCCCCGCGAACTGGCCGCACTCCGCGCCGACCCCTCGCGCACGGGCGCCTTCATCGAGGAAGTCCTGCGCCACGAAAGCCCGTTCTCCATCGCGACGATGCGCTACGCCACCGAGCCGGTGACCATAGGCGGCACGGTGATACCCGCCGGGGACTTCGTGCAGATCGCCCTGCTGTCCGCCAACCGCGACCCCGCCGCCTTCCCCGACCCGGACCGCTTCGACCCGGACCGCTTCGACCCGTCGCGCCCGGCGACGGGCCATCTGGCCTTCGGCCACGGCATCCACCACTGCCTCGGCGCCCCCCTGGCCCGCCTCCAGGCCGAAATCGCCTTCACCGCCCTCCTCACCCGCTACCCGAACCTGCGCCTGGCCACCCCGGCCGCCCGCCCCCTGTGGTGGCGCAACCCCCGCCACCGGGGCCTGCGGACCCTGCCGGTGCTGCTGGGCTGACTTCAGGGGGCACTTCCGCCAGTACCGGGGTGTCCAACGTCAGGGCCAGGACGGTCGCGAGTGCCTTGGGGGTGGGGGGTGTCCGTTCACCGCCCGTACCGGCTCGCGATGCCCGCCACGACCAGGGCCAGGCCCTCCTCGAAGCCCTCGTCGTAGTTCTGGAAGAGGTCCGCCCCGGCTTCGGCGGCGAGGGGGAACTCGGCCAGCCGGGCGGCGCGTTCGGTGACGTCGAAGCCTGCGCGGCGTTCGCCGGGGAGGGGTTCGACGCCCTGCTCTTCCGTGACGAAGCCGAGGGTGAAGAAGTACGCCGTGGTGGTGGCGCGGACGGCCTGGGGGAGGGAGAAGCCGGCTTCGGTGAGGGCGCGGAGGCTGTCCTCCATCCCGGCCGCGTGCTCGGTGCCGGTGAAGCGGGAGCCGCTGAACACCTTCGCGCCGTCGCGGTAGCGGAGCAGGGCGGCGCGCAGGCCGCGGTTGGCGGTCAGGAGGCGGTCCTGCCAGGAGAGGCCGGGGGAGGGCGGGGCGTCCGCTGCCATCCGGCGGTACATCTCCGTGGCCATCTCGTCCAGGAGTTCCTGCTTGTTCTTGAAGTGCCAGTAGAGGGCCGGCGCCTGGACGTCGAGCTCCTTGGCGATCGCGCGGAGGCTGAGGCCGTCGAGGCCGACCTCGTTGAGGAGCCGGAGGGAGGCCTCGACGGCCTGCTTCTTGTCCAGCTTCGGGGAGTTGCGAGGGGACACGCTTGACAGCTTAACACCGTTAAGGGCAGGCTCGGGGGAGTCGAACTTAACGCCGTTAAGGAAAGTGCGGGTGGGTGTGATGGGCATGGACGTACATCGGGACGTGGACGTGGACGTGGACGTGGACGCGGACGTGGACGTGGACGTGCTGGTCGTCGGGGCCGGTGCCGCAGGGCTCGCGCTCGGGGTCGACCTCGCGCGGCGGGGCGTACGGGCCCTCGTGGTCGAGCGGGACCGGCGGCTGTTCCCCGGCTCGCGCGGCAAGGGGATCCAGCCGCGGACGATGGAGGTCTTCGACGACCTCGGGGTCGGCGCCGCCGTCCGGGCGGCGGGCGGCCCGTACCCGGCCAGGATGATCTGGCGGGACGGCGAGCGGCTCGGCGAGCAGGCGATGTGGGACCCGACGGAGCCGGAGGAGGGCTCGCCGTACCACGAGCCCTGGATGGTGCCGCAGTGGCGCACCCAGGAAGTCCTCTTCACCCGCCTCGGCGAGCTGGGCGGACGGGTCGCCTTCGGCCGGGAGCTGGTCGGGATCACACAGGACGCGGAGGGGGTGACGGCCCGGTTCGCCGACGGCGCCCCCGTGCGGGCCCGGTACGCGGTCGCCGCCGACGGCGGGCGGTCCACGGTGCGGCGGCTGCTCGGGATCGGGATGACTGGCGAGACGGTCGACCCGAACCCGGTCCTGGTGGCCGACGTGCGCATCAGCGGACTCGACCGCGACCACTGGCACGTCTTCCCGCCCGCCGACGGCGAGGGCTTCCTCGCCGTGTGCCCGCTCGCCGGGACGGAGGACTTCCAGGTCACCGCCCAGATGCCGGAGGGCGGCCCGGCGGTCGACCTCTCCCTGGAGGGGCTGCGCGCGGTCGTGGCCGCGCGCTCGCACCTGGATCCGGGCGATGTGACGGAGGTCCGCTGGGCCTCCGACTTCCGGCCGCGGGCGGCGATGGCCGACCGGTTCCGGGAGGGGCGGGTCTTCCTCGTCGGGGACGCCGCGCACGTGCACTCGCCGGCAGGCGGGCAGGGGCTCAACACCAGCGTGCAGGACGCGTACAACCTGGGCTGGAAGCTGGCCGCCGTGTTGAGCGGCGCGGCGCCGGAGGGGCTGCTCGGCACGTACGAGGAGGAGCGGCTGCCCGTCGCCGCCGACATGCTCGGCCTGTCGACCCGGATCCACCGCGGCGAGGCCCGCCGCGGCGCGGCCACGCAGCAGCTCGGCCTCGGCTACCGGGGCTCCTCCCTGGCGGTGGAGACCCGCACGGCCCTGCCCGCCGAAGCCCTGCGGGCCGGTGACCGGGCCCCGGACGGGGTACGGGGCGGCCTCCGCCTCTTCGACGCGTACCGGGGTCCGCACTGGACCCTGCTGCTGGTCGGGGCCCAGGCCCCGGCGGAGCTGCCGGGCGCGCGGACGGTACGGATCCCGTCGTACGGGGCCTACGGCGACGGGGTGTTCCTGATCCGCCCGGACGGCTACGTGGGCTGGGCGGGGGAGCCGGGAGAGCCGGGGAAGGGCCTGGCGGCGTACGCGGCCCGCGTCGGCCTCTAGGGAGTTGTCCGGCGGGATCAGGGCCGGACCGGGACCCGGCGGGCCGGGGGCGTGCCGTCGGCGGGCACGCCAAGGCTGATGACGAGGGCCTCTCCTGTGTCGGCGAACGGTGCGGTGACCGTGCCGGTCCGCCGGTCCGGTCGCCGGCGGTCACGTACAGTGCGGTCGGCAGGGCGCCCAGGTCGTTCGTCACACAACGATCTCGGACGCCCTGTCTGCGTTCCCCCGCACACCATCAGCATGCGGATTGCCTCGACAAGTCCAAGCAACCACGACAGGGCGGCTGAACGATGACGAACCGCGGGCACTCATCCGATCCCCACCCCACACCGTGGTCGGACACCGTCCCGGCCCACCGGGATCTCGTTGCGGCGAAGGCACTCGTCTACGACCCCTGCGGGTTCACCTGCACGCAGCCCACCCCCGAAGCCGAGGGTGCCGCTTACGCCGCCCACGAGTTCACTCTCGACGGCCTCTCCATCCGGTTCCGCGCAGCCAAGACGACCCCCACCAAGGTCGGCCAGTTCGTCACCGTCTGGAAGAGGTCCCCGGCCGGGCCCATCCAGCCCTTCGACGCCGCGGACCCCGTCGACCTCTTTGTCATCAGCACCCGCGAGCATCACCACCTCGGCCAGTTCGTGTTTCCCATGGACGCCCTCCGCCGGCACGGGGTCGTATCAGCGAGCGGCCGCGGCGGGAAGCGGGCCTTCCGCGTCTACCCGCCCTGGGTGACCACCGCCAACCGCCAGGCCGGCAGTGCGCAGGCCTGGCAGCTGGACTACTTCCTGCACCTGCACCAGGACGGTCCTGTCGACCTGGCCCGCGCCAAGGAGCTCTACCGCTGAGCAAGCGGAACGACTCGTCTAGCGGCGCCAGAACAGGTGGTGGGTCACCCCGCTCGGGCTGGGGACCACGTCCATGTGGAAGCGGTCGAGGAGGTCGTCCGGGGTCTCCCACAGGCGCAGGCCGGGGCCGCCGAGTTCCACCGGCGACACCGCCACGTGGAGCGTGTCGACCAGGTCGGCTTCGAGGAACTCGCGGACCGTGGTCACCCCGCCGCCCAGACGGACGTCCTTGCCCTGGGCCGCCTCGCGCGCCCGGGCCAGGGCGGTGGCCGCGTCGGCGTCGATGAAGTGGAACGTGGTGTCGGAGAGGGTGAGGGACGGGCGGGGGTGGTGGGTCATGACGAACACCGGGGTGTGGAAGGGGGGTTCGTCGCCCCACCAGCCCTGCCAGTCCGCGTGGTCCTCCCAGGGGCCCCGGTAGGGGCTGAACTTGTTGCGGCCCATGATCTCGGCGCCGATGTTGTTCTTGAAGTCCCGGGTGAAGTAGTCGTCCAGGCCGCGGCTGCCGCCGGGGTCGGTGCGGGTCGGCCAGCTCGCGGTGGCGCCGGCCCAGGAGAACAGCTCGGCCGGGTTCATGCCGTCGCCGAAGGGCTGTTCCAGGCGCTGGTTGTGGCCTGCGCCGTAGCCGTCGCGGGTGACGTTGAAGTTCTGGACCCGGAGGAGTTGCTGAGTGGGCATGGGGGTTGGGGCCTTTCCGGTCGTGGTGGCAGTGGCAGTGGCAGTGGCAGTGGTGGTCGTGGTGGTGCTGAGGGTGAGACTGCCGGGGCGGGCGGAACTCATCGGTGCGGGCCCGGACCGACGCGCGGACATGCCGCCTTCGGAGTAATGGCGGGGGCGGGGGCCGACTCCCGGCCGTACCGGCGGGTGTCCGAGGTGGTCGGCCTCGCCCCCGGGGGGTGGCGCCTGAGCCGGGATCGGGTCCGGGTGCGCCAGGATGCTGCGCGGGGGGCCGTGCCAGTCCGCCACCCGGAGAGTGAGCGCCCATGACCGCCGACGCCACCACCCCGGCCCGCGCCGCTTCACCCCTGCTCGGTCTCGTCCCGCCCACCCGGCCGACCCACGTCCTCGACGTCGGCGCCAACCCGGTCGACGGGGACCCGCCCTACCGGGCGATGCTGGAGGCGGGCCTGTGCCGGGTGACGGGGTTCGAGCCCCAGCCGGAGGCACTGGCGGAGCTGCTGGCCCGCAAGGGTCCGTACGAGACGTACCTGCCCGACGCCCTCGGCGACGGCGCCGCGCACACCCTCTTCATCGCCGCGGCCTCCGGGATGACCAGCCTCTTCCGCCCCGATCCGCGGCGGCTCGGGCTGTTCAACGGGTTCGAGGAGTGGGGGCGGGTCGTGGCGGAGGTACCGGTGGTGACGCGGCGGCTGGACGACGTCGACGGCGTCGAGCCCTTCGACCTGCTGAAGATCGACGTCCAGGGTGCGGAGCTGATGGTCTTCCAGGGCGGCAGGCGCAAGCTGGCGGAGGCCGTTGCCGTGCACACGGAGGTGTCCTTCGTCCCGCTGTACGAGGGGCAGCCGGTCTTCGGTGACGTGGACCGGGAACTGCGCGGCCAGGGCTTCGTCCCCCACGCCTTCGCCGCCGTCAAGCGGTGGCCGATCGCGCCGGTCGTCTTCGGCGGCGACTTCCGCCTGGCCCGCCACCAGCTGCTGGAGGCCGATGTCGTGTACGTGCGCGACTTCGGGCGCCCGGAGGAGATGACCGACGGCCAGCTGGGGCAGCTGGCGCTGCTCGCCCACCACGTCTACGACTCCACCGACCTGGCCTACCACTGCCTGCGGCAGCTGACCGCGCGCGGCGTGGCCCGCCCCGGCGCGGCGAACGCGTACCTGGCGGCGCTGGGGTAGAGGGGGCGGGGCGGGCCGGGGCCCGCGGCTGGCATCGCCGCCCGCACCTCCACCGGCGCCCCAGTCATCGAACGCCGCGGAAGACCACCTTGATCGTTCTCGCGACGTGCACGAGGCTTGGAGGCGTGGAATCCGACCGGCGTGACCGACACGGCCCAGCCCCTCGCTCCACTGCCCGACGCCTCGCACGCCTGCTCGCAGCACAGTCCGACGGGAGCACCCGCCACCGCTTACCGGCGCGTCGGGGCCCTTCGCCCACTCCACCACCCGCCTCCCAGAACGGATGCTTCATGCGCAAGCTCACCTACTACGTGGCCACCACCCTCGACGGATTCATAGCGGGACCGGACGGCGCGGACCCGACCGGCCCGCAGGGCTTCTGGCCCATCACGGAGGACTACGTACAGCACCTCGTGGCCGAGTACCCGGAGACCCTGCCCGTCCAGGCCCGGCAGGCACTGTCCGTCACGGCGGAGGGAACGCACTTCGACACCGTGCTGGAGGGGCGGCGCAGCTACGAGATCGGCCTGGCGGCCGGCATCACCGACGCCTACCCCCACCTGCGTCACGTGGTGTTCTCCCGGACCATGACCGAAAGCCCGGACCCGGCCGTCGAACTGGTCGCCGACGACCCGGTGGCGACCGTGCGCGAACTCAAGCAGCAGGACGGCAAGGGCATCTGGCTGGTCGGCGGCGCGGAGCTCGCGGGCGCCCTGTACTCCGAGATCGACACGCTGATCCTCAAGGTCGGCCCGCTGACCATCGGCGAGGGAATCCCGCTGTTCTCCCGGAAGGCCGTCTTCGACCCGTGCACCTGGACCCTCGCGGACCACACGGTCCTCAAGAGCGGCGCGGTGTTCCTCACCTACACACGTGCCCCGGGCCGTGAATAGAAAATGGATCTCGAGCGCTGAATGATCGTGTCCGCGGGACGGGGAGACCTCACGGACGAACAGGGGGCGGTGCTTGAGCCGTGATCCCCCTCACGAGTCCGCCTGCGGTCTTGTACCGGTTCCCCCCCCGAGCGGGGGAACCGGGTGGAGGTCGGCCTCGCAGAGCCCGCCGACCTCGGCGGCAGCGCAACGAGTGGCCGTCGGATCGCCGATGGCAAGATCGGGCCATGGGATTGAACATGGTGGTCGGGGTCCTCGCCGGCGCCGAGGACGACAACTACACCGAGATGGTTCACGCTGACTTCGTCGCGATCGGCGAGCTACTGGAGCGTGCGGGAGCGCGACAGTGGACCGAGCCCGACCTCGATGAGGAGCAGGGCGCGGAGTTCGAGGCGTGGGGTTACTCGGGCCTGCACACCCTTCGCCGTCTCGCTGTCCACCTTGCAGCGGACGGGCGCCTGCCCGAGCCGTTGGACGGCAGCCGGCGGGCGACTGACGACCCGCTCCTGGGCAAGGTGTACGAGGCCCTCCCGAGTGGTCCTCCTGGACCGTTCGACCATCTGGTCCATCATTCGGACTGCGAGGGCTACTACGTCCCCGTCGACTTCGCCCAGGTCATCGTGGACAAAAAGGCGCGGGGAGGCTACCTGGGGTCATCGGCGCGTCTGCTGGAGGAAGCCCGTCGACTCGCTGAAGCGCTCGGTCTTCCGGAAGACCTCGATCCGCACTCCGAAGAGGTCTTCGAGGCCGCCGATGCCGAGGAACCGGCCACCGAGGGGTGGCGACGCTACGGCGTCGAGTCCTATGTATGCCTGCAACTCCTCCACGCTGCGAAGCTCTCGATCTCAACCGGAGCGGCTATTGCCTTCACCTGAGAAGGCGTCGTCAAACGAACGAATGACGACAGGCCTGGGAGCTGGTGGAGAAGGTCCCCGTCGAAGGCGGAAGAGAAGCAGCCCTTGCCCGGGCCGGGAATGAGCCGGGCCTACACGTGGGGTGTTGACCGAGAGAAGTCCGGCCGTCTCGTGTTCCGTACGTCCCCCACGAGCTGGCTCGTCGAGCAGACCAGGTCGCGCTGGTACGAGAAGGCCAGTCGTCCCACCACGCTCTCCGCTCACACGCGCATCTGCGTTGCCGAGCTGGTGATGCCGCGGGAGGCGGTCCCGGCCGATTTCCCCAAGGAGGGCTGGCTGCACCGGTGACCGACACGGCCTGATCCGGAGAAAGACCTCCTCCGCGGCCTCATCGATCTGGATCGACGTGGCAGCCGTGACTTCGAGAACGACCACTGGTCACATCGTTGCGGTCAGGAGATGAGGTGGTCGAACTCGCCTGCCTTGACGCCCTCGATGAAGGCGGCGAGTTTGGCGGGGGTGGTGGTGACGATCTGCGTCGGGTCGTCGCTTTCGCGGATCAGGATCTGGCCGTGGTGGGCGGCGGCTTCCAGGCAGTCGCCCGTGTCGGCGGACTTGGAGGACTTCTGCCAGGGGATGCGCGTGTCCATTCGGTGTCTCCTGTCATCCGCATCCGGCGGCGAGGCCTGACAGTTAGCGTGACGGCTGCGGCGGAGGTGGTGTGAGGCCGCCCCGGGGCTGGAGGGGCTGCGGGCGCCGTACGGAGAGCTCGCGGGGCGGGAGCCGGGGCAGTGGATCGCCGGGTTCGAGGAGTTCGCGGAGCTGGTGAGGGGCTGGGCCGAGGTGGTCCGGGAGGCGGGTCGGCGGCGGTGGGGGTGATCGGCCTGCCGATCCGGTCACCCTGCGGCCTGTGAGGGCCGCCCCCGATGTGAGGGGAGCCCACCGGGCGACGCTGGTGGGCTCCCCTCATGGCCGCGTCCCGGGCCTGGCCGAGCGGGCGGTACGGCGGCCCGGGGGGTGGGCCCTACTGGCCTCCGAGATCCGTAGCGCCGCCGCATTCGTGGTAGACGTACTGATCGATGTCGAGAGAGGCGCGGGCCGCGCCGACCCACGCCATCAGGTCGGGACCGAGGAAGATGCCCTTCTGCTGGGGGTCTTCAAGGTCACGGATCTCCTGGACCAGGACCAGCGAGACGGCGGCCTCCCCGGAATCGACCAGCCGGCCCAGGCTGGCGGCAAGGTCCGGCCCCCACCCGAGCACCACGGGCTCCAAGTGCTCCGGCCTGGCCCCCGCCTCCGTCGAAGCGTGCCGGATCCAGGTCGACTGGGACCGCGGCGGCGACTGAGGACGCCGACGGCTTCCGATCGAGGTCGCCTCGTCGGGCTCCATCCCCAGCCTCTCCGAGACCTCCGCCGGCTGGAGGGACTCGCTGACCACCCTGAGATACATCCGGAACCCGCTCACGGCCGGAACCTGTAATTCGTCGGAACGAGGATCTTCCCGTCCTTGCTCATGAGCACGATCCTGCCATCCCCGTCGCGCACGGCGTCGAACCGCGACACGTTGTTCTTCCCGACCCAGTCGGCCTTGAAGCCGTGCGGATCCTCACCGAGCCCCTCAAGAGCCTTCTCGAGTTGCTTCTCCCTGAGCTTGACCAACGATCCGCGGTCGATGGCCGACGCATCCGGGATGTCCCCGGGGATGAAGTCACACGACGCGTTGTGGACCAGCACGGGCGTGCTGCCCGCCAGCACGTAGTAGGTGTGGAGGTCATTGACGGTCAGGTTGTAGGCAGGTTGTAGGCCCTTCCAGCGTGTGACCGTGGCGATCTCGACAGTGCTGCCATCGGCAGTGCGGAGGGTGTCGCCGACGTTGAGGTCGCCTGCATCGGTCCACTGCTTGGATTTCGTCGACCAGAAGGGGTGGTGAGCGGTGGCGGTCAGCGATCCTCGCCCTGCCCCAGGGCCGAGAGTGATGCGGGTGAAGTCCCGGTCGTCGGGAGTGTAGATGGTGGAGTCGACGCGGCGCGGTCCGGTCGCACCTGTCGTGGGATCGGTGGCGAGGACGGCGTCACCGATCTTGATCTGCTGGATGGGGGCAGCCGTGCCGTCACCCCTCAGCACGAGGGTCCCGGCGGGGAAGCTGTTCGTCTTGCACGGGACCTTGCGCCCCCGACGGGCCGCGCGGATGTCCTCGGGGACGAGCTTGCCGCCGTACTTGAGCCACTTCAGCACCACGGTCGCGCCGAGGGCGCGGTCTACGGGACTCAGGTGTTCACCAGTCACCATGTCCTTGCCGGTGAGAGCGTCGATGACCCCCTTGCCGTCGCTGATGCCGGGGAGGAGATCGAGGAGCATCCCCATCCTGCGGTCCTGCTCGTCCTGTGCAGCGGCCTGCTCGGGCGTCTTTGCGGCCCCGATGCTCTCACCCACGTGAGAGAAGTCGAAGTCGAACTTGAGGTCTGGCACGAGGATGCTGTCCGCAGCCTTGTTGAAGTCGGCTACGGAGGTGTTGACCTGCCCCAGGCCCTCGTTCATCTGGCCCACGCCCGCGTTGAGCTGGTCCATACCCCGATTGGCCTGATCCAGCCCCTTGTTGATGCCGTCGATGCTCTCGTTGACGACGACCATGGTGTCGTTCATCTCGTCGAGCGCCTCGTTCATCTGAGCGAGGCCGGCGTTGATCTGATCGACGGCCTTGCCCAACTCCTTGAGATCAGCCCATATGTCCCAGGACGGACCGCCCTTGGGCGGCTCGATGGGCTTCTCCTTCTCCTTCGGGAAATAGTCTCCGGCGATGACGGTGAAGGCGGCGAGGAGTTCGGGAGACAGGTCTCCGGTTACGTCGAGCATCCGCGACACCGCGATCATGTCGGCCCGGATCTTGTCCAGATTCGGCCTGGCTGCCTTGTACGTCGTGGCGACCTGCCGGAATATCTCGCGCCGCCTCTCGGGGTCGGCGTTCTCATGGTTCGCCTCGTCCAGCAGGGGCTTCAGCTGGTCGACGAGCGCTCCGAGCTCCTTCTTCACCCCGGTGAAGGCGGCCCCGTTGTCCTTCATCGCCGGCATGGAAACGTACAGGAAGAGGCCTACGGCCAGGGCAATCTCGGCCGACCGGAGGGCGAAGTCCTTGCGGCACTGCGGTCGCTGAAGCAGCGGCTTCTGCCTGCACTTCGAGTACTGCTCCACCTTGGCGGCGATCTCCAGGAGCGTGGGCTCACGCTCAGGAGGCCCAGCCGCCGCAGCCGTTCCCACGCCCGAGCCGATGGCCAGACATAGGACGGTGAAAAAGGTGACGATCTTCTGCGATAGACGCTGGTTCATGCATTCCTAACAGCGCGCGTCGAGCAGGACGCGCGTTCCCTGGATGGCAGGGCCACCCTCTTGTTACTCGCGCGTAGCGCGTGGTCGCCGGGCAACTTAGTCCGTTACCGAGGGTCGCCGTCGTTCTCGCTTGGCTACTTTCGGCCAAGGACGGGTGCTGTTTCAGGGGATGAGGTGGTCGAACTCGCCTGCCTTGACGCCCTCGATGAAGGCGGCGAGTTTGGCGGGGGTGGTGGTGACGATCTGCGTCGGGTCGTCGCTTTCGCGTAGAACGATGCGGCCGTCCTTGCGGCCGAGCTCGATGCAGTTCTCGCCGTTGGCCCCGGAGAAGGAGGACTTCTGCCAGGCGATGGATTCGTCCATTCCGCCTTCTCCTGTCGTCCGGTTCGGTGGCAGGTGGGTACTGCTAAGCGTGGCGCCGATATGCCTCGTGTGCGAGAGCCTTGTCGGCCACCTGGAAGTCAAGGCGGCGCAGGCCGTGGGATGGGTGCGGGTGAGGGAGAGGTAGTCGACCGGGCGGACGCGTCATTCGGGGCGGAGGCCGTCGCGGAGGACGATGCTGAAGCCGGCGGTTTCGCGGCGGTGGAGGGCGGCGAGGGCCTGGATGCGGCCGCCGCCGTCGGCCCAGGCGAGGGCCCGGTCCACCTCCGTGGGGGAGAGGGCGAAGGGGTGGGCGGTGCGGATCTGGAGCCGGATCAGGCGGATCGCCTCCTCGGGGGTGTCCAGCATGGTGCGGTCGAGGAGTTCGGGGGGACCGTCGTAGGCGTCGTGGTGGCACAGGGCCTCGAACCAGTAGCCGGTCCGGATCGCCACCGTGTGGTCCTGGGGGGTGGGCGTGGCCGTGGTCATGTGCCGGTCTCCTGCCGTCGCGGAGAGTTGCCCCCTCCAGGCTGTGACGAGCAGCGGGGAGGGGGCAACCGGTGACTCTCCCGAACTGGCGCAGAGCAAGGGAGAGTTATGCCGCCACAGGCCGACCCGGGCGGCGTGATGTGACGCTAGCGCGCGCTGCGGACCCGTATCAACTGTTTGACGTCGTACGGGTGATACGGCATATGCCAACCCGTTGTACGGGGCCGCTATGGGGTCCGGCCTCCTGCCCGTGGAGGGCAGGAGGCCGGGGAAGGTGTCGGGCTCAGGCGAGGTCGTCAAACTCGCCTGCGGCGGCTCCGTCGATGAACGCCCTGAGCTTGGCTCGGGAGGTCCGGATGATCACGGCCGGGTTGTCGCTCTCGCGGATAAGGACCTCGCCGTCCTGTATCGCGACCTCCAGGCAGTTGCCCGTATCGGCGGACCTGGAGGACTTGCGCCAGATGATTTCCACTGTTTTCACGCCTTCACAGTTGTTGCGCCATCTCGCGGATGAAATCGCGAGACCGTTCAGGGGTGTACGACCGCTGCTCCGTCCGATCGAGCACCGCCCGATAGTTGGCGAGCCGAGTCTCGGCGTCGAGCAGCACGGAGCCCGTCGGAATGTCGGTCTGGACGGTGTCCAGCTGGGGCACCGGGCCGTACGCATACAGAGTCGGACCCCCAGCGTTGGGGAAGCCTCCGGCTTCGAAGGGGATCACACGGACGGTGACGTTCTCCCGCTCGGACTGGTCAAGTAGGTACTTGAGCTGGTGAGAGGTCACGTGGCGGCCGCCGAAGTTCATTCGCAGGCCGGCTTCGTGGATCAGGAAACTGCAGCTGAGCGTGTCTTTACGGTCGAGTACGTCACGGCGTCGCATGCGGAGTGAAAGGTGGCGTCGCAGGTCCGTCGGCGTCATTGGAGGAACTGCTTCCTCGAACACGGCGCGAGCGTAGTCCTCAGTCTGTAGCAGCCCGGGCATGTGCATGATCTGCACGCTGCGGAGTGCCTGGGCGTGGTGCTCCAGTTCGCACAGGTCGAGCAAGCTGGCCGGGAGTTCGTCGCGGTAGTCGTCCCACCACCCCCGGCCGCGCTCGTCGGCCATGGCTGCGAGGGCTTCCACGTACTCCAGGTCGGGGCAGCCGTAGTGCCTCGCCCAGGTACGCACGCGCTCGCTACTGACGCCGAAGCGGCCGCTTTCGACGTTGCTCATGTTGGTCCGGTCGGTACTCAGTCGGGATGCGGCGTCGGTCATCGAGATGCCGGCGTGTTCCCGGATCTTGCGGAGCTCGCTACCCAGTCGGCGCTGCCGAGCGGTTGGAGCTTTCCTTGGCGGCATCGGCGCCCCCTCCTGTCGGCTCTCATCTTGGCCTCTGGTCGGGATCAGGGTCCACCTGTCGCCTACGTATTACTGACTTCGTAGAAACTGTGTGACGAAGTCGCTACAGTCAGTGCTTGCACCGCGTCGCACGCCAGTAAGACCGAAGTGCAGCCGCTGACACGCGCCTTGGGGCGCGCGTCACCTGGGGGCGGCCGATGCCACGCATGGCGCAGGCAGCGCGAAACTCGTACCGCGTTGGGAGTGAACCACGATGAACACGAGCGCTTTACGGCATGCCGACGAGCCCGCCCCCGGGGTCGGGCTCAGCTATCGGATGGTCGCGCCGAGTCGGGCCGATACCCCTCGCATCGCCCGGGACTGGGTGGTGTCCGTGTTGCGGAGTGCCGGGTATGCCGGGCTGGAGGAGCGGGCGCGGCTCTGTGCGTCCGAGGTGGTGACCAACGCCTACCGGCACACCGATACGGCCGAGATCGCCGTCGAGGTCGCCCTGGCTCGGGACCGGGTGACCGTTTACGTCTCCGACTGCGCCCCCGAGCACTGGCCGCAGGGTGGTGGGCTCGGGGTGTTCGCCACCTGTGGGCGGGGGTTGGCGCTCGTGGCCGCCTGTGCCGATGACTGGGCGGCGGTGGCGCAGGGGGGCTCCGTGAAGGTGGTGTGGTTCAGTCTCGTCCCCGGGTGAGGTTGACGGAGGCATGTGTTCCGTCGCCGCGGCGGGGGCACATCGTCGAACAGGTGGGCGACGGGGGTGGGGTATGAACAGGGCGGATCGGTGGCTGTCGGTCGGTTCGGTGGTGGGTGTGGGGATATGGGTGGTGCTGGGCTGGATCGTGATGGATTCGGACCTGCAGGGCGTCCAGGAGGCGCTCACCAGCTGGGGGATCGCCGGGCTCGCCCTGGTGCCCCTCCTGCTGATGCCGGCCATCGCGTTCTTCGCCGACGAGCCCGGCAACGGTGAGGCCGTCGCCTGGGCCGACGACGACCAGCCCTCCCGGCAGTGCGGAGGAGCCTGCGGGGGCTGCGGGGGCTGACCGGCTACAGCACCGCCACCGGGGCGACCGGTGTGCCCGTGCCGCCCGTGAAGGGTTCCGGCATGGCGGAGAGGAGGAAGGTGTAGCGGCCGGCTTCCGCACAGGCTGTGGACAGTGGTTCGAGGTTCCAGTTCTGGCCCTGGTGCATGCCCATCTCCACGAGGTGCAGCGCGTGCACCGGGAGCCACAGGTTCTCGATCTCCGGCGGGAAGATCTCGAAGGTCAGGGTGTCGTTCGCGACGGCCGCCACGTCGCGGGCGTGGAACCACTCCGGGGTGCGGACGGACAGGCCCGGGGACGGGAAGCCGTAGCCGTGTTTGTCGCCCGCCAGGTAGGCCTGGATCTGGCCCGTGCGGACCAGGACGATGTCGCCCGCGTGGACGCTCACCCCACCGAACTCCTCCGCCTCCGCCAGGTCCTCCGGGGTGACCGCGTGGTCGCCGGGGAGGCGGTCCAGGCCCTTGGCGCGGGCCACGTCCAGGAGGACCCCGCGCGAGACGATCGGCGTGGCCTTGTCGATGCCGCTGAACTGGGCCCGGGTGTGCGCGGTGATCGTGGTCGCCGGGCGGCCGTTGTAGATGCGGCCCGAGTGGGAGACGTGGGTGAGGGCGTCCCAGTGGGTGGCCGCCTGGAGGCCCATCGTCACGGCGTCGTCGCTGCAGGCCACCGTGCCCGGGCCGAAGAGCTCCTGGTTGATCTGGACCATCGTGTGGAGGGGGTTGATCCGGCCCGGGATCATCCCCGCCTGCACCCCGTCCTCCTTGAGGGGCAGGGCCAGCGGGACGCGGCGGCCCGTGCGGATCTCCGACGCCGCCGCCCGTACGACCTCCTCGGTGATCAGGTTCAGGGTGCCGATCTCGTCGTCGGCTCCCCAGCGTCCCCAGTTGTTGACGCGCTTGGCGATCTCGTGGAACTCGGGGGGCAGGGTCATGGCCGCCATCTACTCCTTGAACGAACAGGGGCTTGTGGGAAGGGATCTGACTGGTCATAGAATCTAACGGACCGTCAGAAAAAGCGGGAAGGGGCCGGACGTGGGGAACTTCTTGGCAGGCAAGGCCGTGGCCGTCACCGGCGCCGGCCGGGGCATCGGCCGGGCCGTGGCGCTCGCCGCCGCCGCCGAGGGCGCCAAGGTCGTCGTCAACGACTACGGCGTCGGGATCGAGGGGAACGCGCCCACCAGTGAGGTGGCGGAGGAGGTGGTGAAGGACATCCTCGCGGCCGGGGGCGAGGCCGTCGCCGTCGCCGACGACATCTCCACCATGGCGGGCGGCCAGCGCATCGTCGACACCGCCCTCGCCCAGTACGGGCGCCTCGACGGGGTGGTGTGCGTCGCGGGCATCCTGCGCGAGCGGATGCTCTTCAACATGTCCGAGGAGGAGTGGGACCCCGTCGTCGCCACCCACCTGAAGGGCACCTTCACCGTGTTCCGCGCCGCCTCCGCCGTCATGCGGCGCCAGGGCTCCGGCACCCTCATCGGCTTCACCAGCGGCAACCACGCCGGCTCCGTCGCCCAGGCCAACTACAGCGCCGCCAAGGGCGGGATCATCTCCCTCGTCCGCAGCGCCGCCCTCGGCCTCAACAAGTACGGGGTCACCGCCAACGCCGTCGCCCCCGTCGCCCGCACCCGGATGTCCGCCAACGTGCCCATGGAGCTCAAGGAGATCGGCGAGCCCGAGGACGTCGCCGCGCTCGTGACCTACCTGCTCAGCGACCGCGCCAAGGCCGAGGGCATCACCGGGCAGGTCTACACGATCGCCGGACCGAAGATCGCCGTCTGGGCCCAGCCCCGCGAACTGCGCGCCGGGTATGCCGAAGGGGCCTGGACCCCCGAGAAGATCGCCGACTTCCTCCCCGGCACCGTCGGCACCGACCCGATGCCGATGCTCGCCCAGCTCGAAGCCATGGCCAAGGCGGCCGCCGCCAAGGACCGCCCGAACGCGTAGAAGGGGAGGGTGGGGCGTGGACTTCAGTTTCGGCGCCGAAGCCGAGGAGCTGCGCGGCCGCGCCCGCGCCTGGCTCACCGACCACCTCGTCGGCCCGTACGAGCAGGCCATCGGCCTCGGCGGCCCCGGCAGCGAACACGAGGGCGTCGGGGCCCGGCGCGACTGGGAACGCGAACTCGGCCGAGGCGGCTGGATCGGCACTGGCTGGGACGCCCCGGCCGGCGCCTACGGCCGCCGTCGGCTCTCCCTCACCGAGCAGGTGGTGTGGGCCGAGGAGTACGCCGCGGCGCGCGCCCCCGCCCGGGTCGGCCACATCGGCGAGAACCTTCTCGCCCCCACCCTCCTCGCCTACGGCACCCGGGAGCAGCAGGACCGCTTCCTGCCCGCGATCGCCCGCGGCGAGGAACTGTGGTGCCAGGGCTACAGCGAACCCGACGCCGGCTCCGACCTCGCCGGACTGCGCACCGCCGCCGTCCGGGACCCGGCGGACGGGCGGCTGCGCGTCACCGGCCAGAAGATCTGGACCTCCCTCGCCCGCGAGGCCGACTGGTGCTTCGTCCTCGCCCGCACCGAGGCCGGCTCGCGCCGCCACCACGGCCTGTCCTTCCTCCTCGTGCGGATGGACCAGCCCGGACGGGTCGAGGTCCGGCCGATCCGGCAGATGTCGGGGACGGCCGAGTTCAACGAGGTCTTCTTCGACGGGGCCGTGGCGGAGGAGGTCGTCGGCGGCGAGGGCAACGGCTGGACGGTGGCCATGGGGCTGCTCGCCCTGGAACGCGGGGTCTCCACCCTCGTCCAGCAGATCGGCTTCGCGGCGGAACTGGAACGCGTGGTCAAGGCGTACGCGGCTTCGGGTGCGCCCGACCCGGTGCTGCGCGAACGCCTCGTACGGCAGTGGGCCGAGCTGCGCACCATGCGGTGGAACGCCCTGCGCACCCTCGGGGAGGCCGGGGACGCCGGGGCGCCCAGCGTGGCCAAGCTGCTGTGGGGCGGCTGGCACCGGCGGCTCGGGGAGCTGGCGGTGGCCGTCCGGGGTGCGCGGGCCACGGCCGGGCCGGGGCTCTGGGCGAGCGGGGTCCCGTACGAACTCGGGCTCGACGAGGAGCAGCGCCTGTTCCTGTTCACCCGGGCCGACACGATCTACGGCGGCTCGGACGAGATCCAGCGGAACATCATCGCCGAGCGGGTGCTCGGCCTGCCTAAGGAGCCCAGATGAGGGGCGTCGTGTTCGACGGCAAGCAGGCCCAGGTGGTCGGGGACCTGGAGGTACGGGATCCGGGGCCGGGGGAGGTGCTGGTCGCGATCGCCGCTGCCGGGCTGTGCCACAGCGACCTGTCGGTGATCGACGGGACGATCCCCTTCCCGCCGCCGGTGGTGCTGGGGCACGAGGGGGCGGGGGTGGTCGAGGCGGTGGGGCCGGGTGTGACGCACGTGGCGCCGGGTGACCACGTGTCCCTGTCCACCCTCGCCAACTGCGGGGCCTGCGCGGACTGCGACCGGGGCCGGCCGACGATGTGCCGCAGGGCGATCGGGATGCCCGGCCGGCCGTTCTCGCGGGGCGGGCAGCCGCTGTTCCAGTTCGCGTCGAACTCGGCCTTCGCGGAACGGACCCTGGTCAAGGCCGTACAGGCGGTGAAGATCCCCGAGGACGTCCCGCTGACCTCGGCCGCGCTGATCGGCTGCGGGGTGCTCACCGGGGTGGGGGCGGTGCTGAACCGGGCGAAGGTGGGGCTCGGGGAGACCGTCGTGGTCATCGGGACCGGCGGGATCGGGCTGAACGTGATCCAGGGCGCCCGGATCGCGGGGGCTTCGGTGATCGTCGCGGTGGACGCGAACCCGGCGAAGGAGGCGGTCGCGCGGCAGTTCGGGGCCACGCACTTCGTGGACGCGTCGGCGGCCGGGTCCCTCGCCGACACCTCGGCGGCCGTCCGCGAGATCCTGCCGACGGGCGCCGACCACGCCTTCGAGTGCGTGGGCAGCGTGAAGCTGATCCGGCAGGCGATCGACCTCCTGGACCGGCACGGGCAGGCGGTGCTGCTGGGGGTGCCGGGGTTCAAGGAGGAGGCGTCGTTCCTGGTCTCCTCGATGTACCTGGACAAGACGATCATGGGCTGCCGGTACGGATCCTCACGCCCGCAGCGTGACATCGCGCTCTACGCCGAGCTGTACCGGCGGGGGGAGCTGCTGCTGGACGAGCTGGTGACGGAGGTCTACCCGGTGGAGGACTTCGCGAAGGCGGCGGACGACGCCCACCACGGGCGGGTGGCGCGGGGGGTGCTCACGTTCTGACGGGCGGTGGCGGCCCGGTGGCCCGGCTCGCGTCACGCGCGCCGGGCCACCCACAGGAGGGCGAGGACCGGGGCCGGGACGGCGAGGACGGTCCACAGGCGGCTGAAACCCGCGACCTCGGTCTCCAGAGCCACCGGCAGCAGAGCGAGGACGCCGAGGAGCAGGATGGCGAGCGCGGGCAGGTGGGTGGCGGGCTCGAAGCGGCGGAGCCGCCGCAGGGCAGCCCGGGACAGCTCCGATTTCACAGAGGCGCCCGCGATGATCAACCAGGGGCCGAGGAGAGCGCAGAGGCCTACTGTGAGCAGTGGCGCCGAGCGGCGGAAGACGGAGCGGGTGCCGACGCCGACCTCGGGGTGGGCGGGGGCGAAGTACACGTCCACGG
This sequence comes from Streptomyces sp. 3211.6, assembly GCF_003634815.1. Lineage (NCBI taxonomy): Bacteria > Bacillati > Actinomycetota > Actinomycetes > Kitasatosporales > Streptomycetaceae > Streptomyces > Streptomyces sp. 3211.6. The sequence goes on from NZ_RBXC01000001.1 coordinate 4,565,081, forward strand.
CCGAGCCCGGTGCAGGAGCGTCCTTCGTGTAGACGGCCTTCACGGGGACCTCGCGGGGCCCGTCGTCGTAGGGGACGCGCAGGACCACGTCCGTCTCGTAGTAGCCGTCGCGGTCGTCGGTCGCAGCGGTGTGGTCCGGCTCGCCGGTCAGCCGGACGATCTCGGCCCGGTGGAGGTCGTACCCGGCCCGCTCCAGGCGCTCGGTGCGCTTGCCGTCCTCGCTGGAACCGGTGGCGGCGACGACGAGCGCGGCCGCGGTGGCGAACGGGACGCCGAAGGAGAGCAGGTAGCGCAGCACGCGGCCCTGGCGGCGCGGTGCGGGGGTCGGCGGGGCCTTGGTCAGTGACACCTTCGGCGGTCTGCGGCCGGCCAGGTACGAGGCCACGGCCCAGCAGACGGCGAAGGCGGTGGAGGCGCCGGCGAGGGCGATCTCGACGGTCAGGGGCGGGTACGGGCTCACCCCGGCCAGGCTGCAGACGACCGCGCCCAGGGCGCTCGCCAGCATCAGCCATCCCGTGGTGGTCGTCCACCCGGTGCGCGCGTGTTCGTACGTCCTCTTCATGGCCCCCCGCCCGTTCGAGACCGGCAGGATAACGGGTGGGCGGGCGGGGGGAGTCAGTCGGCCAGGCGACCGAAGCGGCCCTTGTGGAAGAGGAGGGGGGCGCCCTCGCCCTCCGCGCCCATGGCCTCGACGCGGCCGACGACGATGAGGTGGTCCCCGCCGGTGTGGACGGCGTGGATCCGGCAGTCGATCCACGCCGGCACGTCGTCGAGCTGCGGGGAGCCGGTGGCCGGGGCGGGCCGGTGGGAGACGCCGGCGAACTTGTCGGCACCGCTGACGGCGAAGGCGCGGCAGAGCTCGCCCTGTCCGGCGCCGAGGATGTTGACGCAGAACACCCCGGCGCGGGCGATGCGCGGCCAGGTGGTCGACGTACGGGCCACCATGAAGGTGACCAGGGGCGGGTCGAGGGAGAGCGAGGCGAAGGACTGGCAGGCGAAGCCGGCCGGGCCCTCCTCGCCCTCGGCGGGCGGCGCGGTGATGATCGTGACCCCGCTCGCGAAGTTGCCCAGTACGGCACGGAATTCGGCGGGGCTGACGGGCGCGCGCTCGTCCTCGCCGACGGCCCGCAGGTCGGGGCGCGGGAGGGCGTCGACGTGCGCGGGGACGGGCTCCCGGGCCGTGGAGGTGGGGGAGCCGGCTGACCTGAGGTATCGGACGACGGTGGCCGCCATCCCTGCGTGTCCCATCACCCTTCGATTGAACCTGACGGGTCATCAGATGAGAAGGGGCGGGACGGGTCTGGAAGGGTCGGGAAGGGGGTAGCGGGTGGCGGGTGGCGCCGAACGGGTGAATCCGGGCGGGCATGGCGGCCGGTACGCCGCGAGGGGGGTGGGGGGTGGGCATGGTGGCGAGCGACTGCGTGGCGCCTACCTGTGGAGGACCTGATGCTCGGCACCGACTTCCGTACCGGATCGCCCAACTGGCTCGACCTCGGCAGCCCCGACACCGGCGCGGCCGCCGCCTTCTACCGGGCGGTCTTCGGCTGGGACTTCGTCTCCGCCGGGCCCGAGGCGGGCGGCTACGGGTTCTTCCAGCAGGGCGGCAGGACCGTGGCCGCGCTCGGCCCCCTGACGGAGGAGGGGGCGGACTCGGCGTGGACCGTGTACTTCCAGAGCGACGACATCCGGGTCACCGCCGACGCCGTGCAGCGCGCGGGCGGGGAGGTGCGGGTGGCGCCGATGGACGTGATGGGGGAGGGCTGGCTGGCCCAGTTCACCGACCCGCAGGGTGCGCGGTTCGCCTGCTGGCAGCCCGGGAAGACGGGCGGGCTGGAGGTGGCCTCCGCCGAGAACAGCCTGGTGTGGGTGGAGCTGCACGTGCCGGACCCGGAGGCGGCGCTCGGCTTCTACGGCCGGGTGTTCGGGTGGCGGTCGGCGGAGATGGAGACGCCGGGGATGACGTACCGGGTGCTGAGCCTGGCAGACGGCGACCAGCAGCAGACCTCCTTCGGCGGGGTCGCGCCGCAGGGGGAGGGGGCTGGCGGGGCGTCGAACATCCTGCCGCGCTGGGTGCCGTACTTCCACGTGGCGGACGCGGATGCGACCGTGGCGGCGGTCGAGGGGGCCGGGGGTGCGGTGCTGATGCCGCCGGCGAACGTGCCGGACGTCGGGCGGATCGCCTGGGCGGCGGACCCGGCGGGGGCGGTGTTCGCGGTGCTGAGGCCGGATCCGCGGATGTAGGGGGTGGGGGCGGGGGAGCCCGGGCCGTGTCGTGCGGCCCGGGGGTGGGGGCCCGGGGGTGGGGCCCCGGGGTGGGTGGGGCGTTGGCCCTAGCGGCCTCGGTATTTCGGGGTGCGGCGTTCCACGAAGCTGGCCACGCCCTCGTTGGCGTCGGCGGTGGTCATGTTGAGCTCCTGGGCGGTGGCCTCGGCGGCGAGTGCCGTTGCGCGGTCGCTGTCCAGGGAGGCGTTGACCAGCTGCTTCGTGAGCGCGAGGGCGCGGGTGGGGCCCTGGGCGAGGCGCTCGGCCCACTCCCGGGCGGCCGCCTCCAGCTCGTCGGCCGGGACCACCTTGTTGACGAGGCCGAGGCGGGCGGCCTCCGCGGCGGGGACGGCGTCGCCGAAGAACATCAGCTCCTTGGCCTTCTGGGGGCCGAGGAGGCGGGGGAGCAGGTACGCGCCGGCGCCGTCGGGGACGAGGCCGCGGCGGACGAACACCTCGATGAAGCGGGCCGGTTCGGCGGCGATGACGAGGTCGCAGGCGAGGGCGAGGTGGGCGCCGATGCCGGCGGCGGTGCCGTTGACGGCGGCGATGACGGGTTTCTCGCAGTCGAGGACCGCGGTGACGAGGCGCTGGGCCCCCAGGCGGATCATGCGGGCCACGTCGCCGGCGACACGGTCGGTGGCGGCGGCGGATGCGGGGCCGCTGCGGAGGTCGGCGCCGGCGCAGAAGCCCTTGCCGGTGGCGGTGAGGACGACCGCCCGGGTGGCGGTGTCGGCGGAGGCGTCGGCGAGCAGGGCGATGACGCGTTCGCGCTGGTCCCAGGTGAGGGCGTTCATGGCGTCGGGGCGGTTGAGGGTGATCCAGGAGACGCCGCTCTCGAAGCGGTGCCGGATCTCGTCCGAGGGGGTGTCGGGGGTCATGGGTCTCCGTCGGCGGGGTCGGGCGCTGCCCCGGGGGCGGGGCTGCGGGGCGGGGTCGGTGCGGTTGCCCTGGCCGGGCGGTTGCGGGGGCTGGGCGGGGCCGGGGCGTGCGGGGCCGGGGGTGGCCGGGGCGTGCGGGGTCGGGGCGTGCGGGGCTGGGCGGGGTCGGGGCGTGCGGGGTCGGGGGTGGCCGGGGTCGGTGCCGGGGTGGGGTGCCGTCCGGGGCGGGCTTCGATGTTCGGCGCTCCGAGCCGGGTCAGAGATGCCTGGCTCCCCAGGGCGCCGAAGTCATCTCGTTTTAGCCCCGGACGACACCCCACCCCGTCCCCGCCCCCGGCCGGGTGCGTCCGGATCTGCGGCTGCCGCCCTGGTCGGGTGCGTCCGCTGCTGCGGTCGTCGTCGCGCCATCCGGCTGGTTGGGGGCCCTCCCAGCTGGGCGGAGCCCCGGGGGACGGGGCAAGGGTGGGTGGGGGGGACATCGGACCGGGGTGTGCCACCGGCTAGCGGCAGATGGCCAGGGCGTCCAGGGCTACCGCCCCCTGGCCGCGGGGGAGGACCATCAGCGGGTTGATGTCCAGCTCCGACAGCTCGTCGCCCAGTTCGAGGGCCATCCGCTGGACGCGGAGGACCACCTCCACCAGCGCGTCCACGTCCGCCGGCGGAGCCCCCCGTACGCCGTCCAGCAGGGCCGCGCCGCGCAGTTCGCGGAGCATCGTGCGGGCCTGGTCCTCCCCGAAGGGGGGTACGCGGACCGCGGCGTCGTTCAGGACCTCCACCAGGACGCCGCCCAGGCCCACGGTGACGGTGGGGCCGAAGAGGGGGTCCTGGGTGACGCCGACGACCATTTCGACGCCGCGTTCGACCATCTGGCAGACCAGGATCCCGTCCAGCGGGATGTTCTCGTAGCGGGCGATGTCCGTCAGCTCGCGGTAGGCGTCGCGGATCTGGCTCGCCGAGGTGAGGCCGACCTTGACCAGGCCGAGTTCCGTCTTGTGGGCCAGCTGGGGGCCCGAGGCCTTCATGACGACCGGGTAGCCGACCAGGCCCGCCGCGCGGACGGCGGCCGCCGCGCTGGTGACCAGCTGCTCGCGCGGGACGCGGATGCCGTAGGCGCGCAGGAGCTGCTTGGCGGCGTGTTCGCTGAGCTGCTGGCCCGGGCGCATCAGGGCCTGGGCCTTGCGGTAGGAGGGGGAGGGGGTGCGGGGGGCGTCGTCGAAGGGGGAGCGGTAGGAGGCCGTGAAGCGGTGGTGGCCGAGGTAGGCGCGGACGGCGGTGATGCAGTTGCCGAAGGTGCGGAACGTGGCCACGCGGGAGGAGCCGAGGAGGGTGGCGCGGTAGGCCTCCTCGGTGCCGACGGGGGAGCCCCAGATGACGCAGACCAGCTTGTCGGTGGCTTCGGCGGCGTCGGCCAGGTCCTGGGCGAGCTTGTCGCTCATCGGGGGGAAGGGGCCGGTGATGGGGCAGATCAGGACGCCGACCGAGGGGTCCGCGAGGAGGGCGTCGATGATCTTGCGGCCGCGCCAGTCGCCGACGGGGTGGCCGCCGTTGTCGACCGGGTTGGCGACGTTGAGGTACGGGGGGATCCACTGGTGGAGCTCGGCCTGTTTGGCGTCCGAGAGGGTGGGCAGGGTCAGCCCGGCTTCGGTGGCGAGGTCAGAGAAGTGGGCGCCGGTGCCGCCGGAGATGGAGTAGACGACGACCCCCTCGGCCTGCGGGGGCCTGGCCCGGGCGAGGAGGGCGGCGGTGTCCTGGAGTTCGTCGAGGCCGTCGACGCGGATGACCCCGAACTGGCGCATGGCGGCGTCCACGACGGTGTCGGCGCCGGTCAGCTTGCCGGTGTGGGAGGCGGCCATGCGGGCGCCCGTCTCGGTGCGGCCGACCTTCACGGCGACGACGGGGACCCGGTTGCGGGCGGCCCGGTCGGCGGCGAGGAGGAAGGAGCGGCCGTCCTTGAGGCCCTCGACGTAGCAGGCGATGGCCCCGACCTCGGGCCGTTCGGCGAAGTAGGAGATGAAGTCGGCGGTCTCCAGGTCGGCCTCGTTGCCCGTCGGGGCCCAGTGGGAGAGGCGGATGCCCAGTTCCTGGAGGGTGTAGACGGGGCGGCCCTGGTGGCCGGACTGGGTGATCAGGGCGATGGCCGGGCCTTCGAGGTCGTCGCGGAACCTCTCGAAGGCGTTGAGGTTGGTGTTGGGGCCCAGCAGGCGCAGTCCCGAGCGCTGGACGGCGGCGGTCAGCCGGGCCTGGGCGGCGGCGCCGCTCTCGCCGGTCTCGGCGAATCCGGAGGCGAAGGCGACCGCGAACTTGACCTTGGTGTCGGCGAGTTCCTCGATGACCGGGACCGGGTCGGCGACGAGGAGGACCGCGAGGTCGACCTGTTCGGGCAGCTCGGCGACGGAGGCGTGGCAGGGCAGCCCGAAGACGGCGGTCCGGGTGGGGTGCACGGGGTGGACGCGGGCGCCGACGCGGTCGGCCCAGGCGATCAGCTGCCGGGTGATGCCGGTGTTGGGCCGGCCCTCGGTGTCGGAGGCGCCGATGACGGCCACCGACTCCGGCCGGAAGAACCGGTCCAGGTCGGGTACGTCGGAGTGCAGGGGCCGGCCGCTGACGTCCCGTTCGGCCGTGTCCCCGGCGGCCGGTGCCGTCGTGGAGTGGACGGCCGTCCTGGGGGTCTCCCCGCAGGCCTCGACCCGTGCGCGGAAGTCGGTGGTGAGGGTGCCGTGAGTAGATCCAAGCATCGCTTCGCCCGCCCTGCTCGATGAACCTCGATGGAGTCGTCGGTAGCTGACGTCTAGTCAGATTACTGAACTGACGTGCCGTCAGGAACAGGGATGCGCAGGAAAGGTCGTGGAGGTGGTGTGCCCGAACCGTGGCAGAGGTGTTCGGGCGCAGTCCAGACCGGAACCGGCCTAGGTCCTAGCGGGCGAGGGCCCTGGAGATGCGGCGGGCGTCGCGGGCCAGTTCGCGGAACATGCCGCTGACGGGGTTCGTGTAGCCGGTGAAGTACAGGCCGGGGGCCTGGGGGGCGGTGCGGGGGCCGTGGACGCGGGGGCGGCCCCGGTCGTCCAGGACGTCCAGGTGGCCCACCAGGGCTTCGAGGCCCCGCCGGTAGCCCGTCGCGGCGATCACCGTGTCCGGAGTGATCTCCGTGCCGTCGGCGAGGCGTACGCGGTCGCCGTCGAAGGAGGCCACGGCGGCCACGGGCTCCACCCGGCCGGTGCGCACCGCGTCGATCAGGCCCACGTCCTGGACCGGGATCGCCCCCTGCCGGGCCCTGCTGTACAGGTCCGGCGCCGGGCGCGGGAGCCCGTGCGCCGACAGGTCGGGGATCGAGACCTTCGCCACCAGCGCCCCGAGCCGGTCCACGAGCCGCACCGGGAGCCGGCGGACGAGGATCCCCGTGCGCTGCGCGGGCCAGCCCAGCGTGGAGCGGCGCACGATGTGCGGGGCGGTGCGCACCGCCAGCCGCACCCGGGCCGCCCCGCCCTCGGCGAGGTCCACGGCTATCTCGGCGCCGGTGTTGCCGACGCCGACGACCAGCACGTCCCGTCCCGCGTACGGGGAGGGCTCGCGGTAGCCGCAGGCGTGCAGCAGCCGCCCGGTGTAGGTGGCCGCGCCCGGCCAGTCCGGCAGGTGCGGGGTGTGGTTGAAGCCGGTGGCCACGACCACCGCCCCGGCCGCGAGGAGCCGGCCGCCCGAGGCGTGCAGGGTCCAGCCCCGCCCGTCGGCGGCGCGTTCGATCCGGGTGACCTCGACGCCGGTGACCAGCTCCAGCTCGTGGTGCTGGGCGTACTTCTCCAGGTACCGGACCACGTCGGCCCGGGCCACCCAGCGGCCGAAGCGGCGCGGCATCTTCAGGCCCGGCAGGGCCGACAGCCGGCGGGTGGTGTGCAGCCGCAGCCGCTCGTAGTGGCCCCGCCAGGAGGTGGCGACCGCGTCCGACCGCTCCACGACCACCGCGCGCACCCCGCGGGCGCGCAGCGCGGCGGCGACGGCGAGGCCGCCGGGGCCCGCGCCGATCACGTACACGGGGCGGGGCTGGGTGCTGGTCAGGTCCGGTGCGGGCGCGGGCATGAGGAGTGAGCGTATCGACACAGAGGGTTGATGGGTCTCGGTCGAGGAGGGAATCGATTGCGGATCGGTCACGGGGGCGGGCGCCGGTCGCGCCGGGCCCGGCGCGGCTCGGCCGCAGAGAGGGGCGAACCCTGCCAAAGTGGGGCGTCTCGGTAGTGGAGAGGAGTGTGCGATGTGGCAGCCCGACGGGTGGGACGTACGCGTCCGGCTCGGTGTCCTCACCCCTCACGCCGACGTCGGCCCCGAGTCGGAGCTGCGCGCCATGGCCCCGGCCGGTGTCGGCCTACACTTCGCGCGGGTGCCGTTCGGGGCGATGGGGCGCGGCGGTGCGATGGAGGAGACGATCCCGCTGGCGCCCGTACGGGCCTTCGCCGAGCCCCCGCGGCTGGACGAGGCGGCCGGGCTGCTGGCGGACGCGCCGGTGGCGGTGGTCGCGTTCGCCTTCACCAGCTCCTCGTACGTGATCGGGGCGCGCGGGGAGGCGTACATGCTGGCCCGGCTGCGCGAGCGCGCCCACGGCCTGCCGGTGGTGGCCACCTGTGCGGCCGCGGTCGAGGCGCTGCGCGCCCTGGGGGTGGGGCGGATCGCGCTGGTGGACCCGCCGTGGTTCGACGAGACGCTGAACGAGCTCGGCCGCGGCTACTACGAGGAGGCCGGCTTCGAGGTCCCGTACGCAGCCCCCTGCGGACTGCCGGGCGGGCAGGCGCAGGTCACCCCGCAGGCGCTGCACGACTGGGTGGCCGACGAGGTGGGGGACGCGGCCGAGGCGGTCGTGATCGGCGGGAACGGTTTGCGCGCGGTCGGCGTGATCGAGGCCCTGGAGGCCACCCTGGGCCGCCCGGTGCTGACCGCGAACCAGGTCCTGCTGTGGTCCGCCCTGCGCGCGGCGGGTGCGGGGGCGGACGGGGTCGAGGGGTACGGGCGGCTGTTCACGGAGGTCGCCTGAGGCCTTGCGGGATCGGCGCCGATCCGCTGAACTGACGTACCGTCAGATCAAGTGGAGGGGTGGCGGTCCATGCAGACCATCTGGCTCAGCGGGGCCGAATGGCTCGCCGTGCTGCGCATAGGCCTCGGCCTGTGGTGGCTGGAGAGCTGGCGGCACAAGGACAAGAAGGGCTGGTTCGAGCGCGGCACCGGCATAGCCTGGGCCGCCGACGTCGCCGGCAAGCACCGGTGGTCCTTCGTCCAGAGCGGCTTCGCCTCGGTCGTCCAGCCGCGCCCGCGGCTGATGGCGTACCTCGTCGTCTACGCGGAGCTCGCCCTGGGCCTGGGTCTGGTGCTCGGGTTCCTGACCCCCGTCGCCCTGGCCGGCGGGCTGCTGCTGAACCTGCTCTACCTGGTGCTGATGATCCACGACTGGGCTGAGCAGGGGCAGAACGCGATGATGGCGCTGATCTCGGGCGTCGCGTTCTTCGCCATGGCCTGGCAGACCTGGTCCCTCGACGCCGCGATCGGACTGTTCCTGTGAGCGCCGCACGGTACGACCTCCCCGAGGCCGACGAGTTCACCCGCCCCTACTGGGACGCCGCCGCCGGGGGCCGGCTGCTGCTGCGGCGCTGCGCCGACTGCGGGCGCGCCCACCACTACCCGCGCGAGTTCTGCCCCTTCTGCTGGGCGGGCGAGGACCGGGTGGCCTGGGAGGAGGCGAGCGGCCGCGCGACCCTCTACACCTGGTCGGTGATCCACCGCAACGACCTGCCGCCGTTCGGCGAACGCGTCCCGTACACGGCCGCCGTCGTGGACCTGGCGGAGGGACCCCGGATGATGACCGAGGTCGTCGACTGCCCGGAGGGGGAGCTCCGCATCGGCATGCCGCTGCGGGTCACCTTCCGTGAGGCCGCCGACGGGGTGTGGGTCGCGGTGTTCCGTCCCTGAAGCGGCGGTCCGGGCGGGCTCACGGCCAGAGCAGCTCGCGGGCCCAGGCGTCCGGACCGGTGCGGCGGTAGCGCAGGCGGACGTGGCGGCGGGCGGCGTCGCCCTGGAAGAACTCCGCCTCGGACGGCTCCAGTACGTAACGGGTCCACGTCGGCGCCGGGGCGTCGGGCTCCGCGGCCGCCCGCTCCCAGGCCGCCGCCGAGGCCCGCGCCAGCTCCTCCGCGGAGCCCAGCACCTCGCTCTGCCGGCCCGTCAGCGCCGCCGCCAGCGCACCGCGCGAGCGGACCGCCAGGTCCGCCCGGCTCTCCCGCTCCCCGCACGCGCTCACCCGGCCCCGCACGCGGACCTGCCGCCCCACCGCGGGCCAGTAGAAGACCAGCGCCGCCTCCGGCCTCCCGGCCAGCTGGCGCCCCTTGGCGCTGGTGGCGTGCGAGGCGAAGTGCCAGCCCCGCGCATCCGCCTCGTGCAGCATCACGATCCGCACGTCGGGCCGCCCGTCGGCGTCCGCCGTCGCCAGGCTCATCGTGTGCGGCTCCACCTGCCCGGCCCGCGCGGCGTGCACGAACCACTCCCGGAACAGCTCCAGGGGCTCCGCGGGCGCCGAAGCCGGGTCGAAGGAGGGCAGGGCGGTGTCCCAGACGCGCAGGGAGTGCAGGACCTCGTGGAACTCGGAGTCACCCGTCATCCCGCCAGGCTAAGTGGTCAACTCTCGAAATCCTTCGGGGGTTGATCAGGCTGCCAGGGCGACGGAGGATTCTTCTTGTCGGTCGGCGGGTGTGTATCGGTCGAGTCTGGCCAGCAGATCGTCTAGGTCGGAGGTGGTGAACCTCCACTGGAACGGCTGTGCCATGGCGTTGTAGCGGTCTTCGAAGGCTCGGAGCCGGTCCCGGACCTGGGTCAGGTCCGGGAAGTTGTTGGGTGAGACGACCTTGCGCTGGACGATCGAGAAGAAGATCTCGATCTGGTTCGTCCAGGAGGCGTGGACGGGGGTGTGGACCATTACAGCGTTCGGAAACGCCGTGGTCAGACGGTCGATGGCCTTCTTCCCCCGGTGAGAGGAGCCGTTGTCGACGATCCAGAAGACGCGTTTCGCGCTGGCGTAGGGTTCGGTGGTCATGACCTGCTCGACCAGGTTCATGAAGGGCACGATGCCGGTCTTCGATTCGCAGCGGCCGAAGACCTTCGCGCGATGGACGCCGTAGGCGGCCAGGTAGGCCAGTGCGCCGCCGCGGTCGTATTCGTGGTTGACGCGCATCGTTCGGGCTTGCCCTGGTGCCAGGGTCGGGTGGCAGCGGCAGCGCGCTTGAATTGAGGTCTTCTCGTCCGCGGAGATCACATACTCGTCCTCGCCCAGCGGGACGCCGTCGAAGGTGCGGACGTACAGGTCCATCACGCGCGCGGCCTTGGGCCGGAAATCCGGGTCGCGCACGAAGACCCAGGACCGGTACTGCCAGGGCTTGAGCGCGTCGTCCTTGAGCCAGCGCCGCACGGTGGAGGGGGAGATCGAGTCGGCGATGGACCGAGCAACCACCTCACGGGCCAGCTCCGGACACGACCAGCGCGACAGAGGCGCGCCGGTCTCGGCGGGTAGCTGGCAGGCCAGCGCCTTGACCTCGGCAACCTGCAGCGCGGTGAACGAGACCGGCCGGCCGGACCGCTTACGGTCGGCGAGGGCGGGCAGGCCACCGGCTGCGAACCGGCCCCGCCACGTGCGCACTGTGTCCACGTGCATCCGCGTCTGCGCGGCTATCCGGGCGTTGGAGTGCCCCCGGGCCGCCAGCAGCACGATGGTTGCCCGCTGTCGGGCCTGATGCGGGGTCTTGTGACCGTAGGCCATCTTCTTCAGCCGGTGGCGCTCAGAGGCGGTCAGCGCGACGGGCACGGCGGGGGCGAGGGGCACGGGATGAAGTCGGCCGATCCTTCGAGGGCGACGGGAACGGGCCGGTACCACGCTGCACCCGTCCCCGTATCCTGCGACGGCACGCCAACGCCCAAAGCACCACCCCCGAGTAACTTCCGGGGAGAACTACCGCGACCCCGATTCCGTCCTCGACCAGTCCCCGTCGACGCGCGGATGGACGTCGACGCCGTGTCGGCCCTCTGCCGGAAGCACTGAGCCGGGCTCTCGACGGTCGAGTGCGGGAGCGTCAGTGCCGTGTGCAAGGCTGCTGCGCGATACAGACGATCAAGATTCGAGGGGCGCGGAATGAGCACGAAGACCGGCGGAACGTTCGACCTCACATCATTCGAGCCGGAGGTGCTCGACGAAGGCCCGGGTGCCGCGCTTGGCCGAGTGCGGATCACCAAGACCTTCCACGGCGGCCTGGCTGGCACCAGTACGGTGAGCATGCTGTCGGTGGCCGACATCGAGGGCAGTCCCGCTGCCTATGTCGCCATGGAGCGATTCACGGGCGAACTCGACGGCCGCAACGGTTCCTTCGTCCTCCAGCACAGCGCGCCCGGCAGCCATGGTGAGCGGCTCGCGATCCGCGTGGTCCACGGAACGGGCTCCGGTGACCTCGCGGGGATCACGGGTGACTTCGAGATCATCCAGTCCGAGGATGGCAGCCACTCCTACGTCTTGGAGTACACGCTCGGCTGACGCATGCTCGCCGTCTGGGCCATCGGGGTGTCGTTGACACACTCGTCAACGACACCCCTCACTGCACGACCGGTGACTTGGCCCGGCGAGCAGTATCGGCGGGGGCGCTGATCCGGCTGTGGTTATCCAGACTGTCGTCCTTCTGGCTCGCCGTCACCTTTTCTTTGTGAACCCGCCGTCCTCGGGCCCGACCCTGCTGGCGGCCTGCTCAACAGCCGCACCCCACGACCACCCGCGCCGGTCTCGCCACAAGCCCTCTCCTCGCGTCAACCCCCGAAGGACTTCGAGCGTTGACCACTAAGGGCTGCCCCGTGGCCCGCATCCCCCCGCCCCGTCAGGCGATCGGGACGGCCGTGCCCGTCACCTCGATGCCCGCCGCCGGGTCCGCCGGCACGCCCACCGTGATCAGGCTCGGCCGGCCCATGTCCACGCCCTGGTGGACGGTGAGCACCGCCGGCACCTCCACCAGGCCAAGGCTCCTCAGGTACCCGCCCAGGGCGGCGGAGGCCGCACCCGTCGCCGGGTCCTCGACGACCCCGCCCGGCGGGAAGGCGTTGCGGGTGTGGAAGACCGTCGGCGACTCGCGCCGGACCAGGGCGACCGTCGTCCAGTCCCGGCGGGCCATCAGCGCGGCCAGCGCCGCCATGTCGTAGTCCAGGTCCGACAGCCGCTCCCGGCTCCCCGCCGCGATCACCGGATGCCAGGCCCCCGCGTACGCCGCCCGCGGCGGCAGCGCCGGATCCAGGTCGGCCGCCGACCAGCGCAGCGCGGCCAGCAGCTCCGCCAGGTCGGCCTCCGGGATCTCCGCCGTGCGCGGCGCCACGCTCACCAGGGTGGCGACCACCGCCCCGTCCGGCCCCGTCGAGGTGGTCACCGGCACCGGGCCCGCCTGGGTGTGCAGCACCAGCCTGCCCACGCCGTACCGCTGGGCGTGGGCGACGGCGGTGGCGATCGTGGCGTGCCCGCAGAACGGCACCTCGGCCTGCGGGCTGAAGTAGCGGATGTCGAGCTCCCCGTCCTGCCGGGGCACCACGAACGCCGTCTCCGAATAGCCGACGTCCGCCGCCGTGGCGGCCATCGTCGCCTCGTCCATGCCGGTGGCGTCCAGCACCACACCCGCCGGATTCCCGCCGAGAGGGTCGGTGCTGAAGGCCACGTAGCGCAAGAGATCCATGGGCCGAACGTAACCGCGCGCTCGCGCGGGCGTCAAAAACCTTAGCCGGAAAGGGGGTTGACGTGCCGCCGGGTGCCAGGCCGCGCCCCGGTGAGCAGCTGCCCGTCGTGCGGCGCGCGCAGGGGCGCAGGCGCACTTCGCCCGGCGGTTGCTGGCGACTGGTGGCGGAGCAAGACTGGTGATATCGACGCGAAACGACCGCTGCCATGCGATCCGAGATCGCCCTCACATCAAATGATGAAATGTCAAATGATGAATCTTTAACCGTTGGTCCTCTTGGGCAGGAGGTGCCCCATGAGCAGGGCCCGTCCGATCAACTGCATCATCCCTCCGTACATCCTCGAAAAGCTCCTGGAGAGCCCGGACGGTGACGTCCGCCAGGCCGCCCTGGACACCATGCTGACCACCGCCCGTCTGCGGGGTGAACGCACGGTCCGCGCCTCCCTCGCGGGCGCGGCCGCCACCGCCGGTGACGGCCGGCGCACCATCTTCGACTGCGACGAGGGGGTGACCCTGCGCCGCGCCACTCTGGTCAGGACGGAAGACGGACCGGAGTCCGCCGACACTGCGGTGGACCGGGCTTTCGAGGGACTGGGCCTGACGCGCGACTTCTACCGGGAGGTCTTCCAGCGCAATTCGATCGACGACCAGGGCATGCGCCTGGACGGCTACGTCCATTTCGACGTGCAGTTCAACAACGCGTTCTGGGACGGGCAGCAGATGGTCTTCGGCGACGGGGACGGGAAGGAGTTCAGCAACCTCACCGGCTCCCTCGACGTGATCGCCCACGAGCTCACGCACGGCGTCACCGAGACCACTGCCGGACTCGAGTACCACAACCAGTCCGGGGCCCTGAACGAATCCATGTCGGACGTATTCGGTTCACTGGTCAAGCAGTGGTCGCTGAAGCAGAAGGCGGAGGACGCGGACTGGAAGATCGGCGCCGACGTATGGACCCCGGGAATCGCCGGTGACGCCCTGCGATCGCTGAAGGAGCCGGGGCAGGCGTACAACAATCCCCTGTTTGGCAAGGACCCCCAGCCCGACCGCATGAGCAAGTTCATCCATCTGCCCGACACGCCGAGAGGGGACTCCGGCGGGGTGCACTTCAACTCCGGCATCCCGAACAAGGCGTTCTTCCTGGCCGCAGTGGGCATCGGCGGATTCGCGTGGGAGGCCGCCGGACACATCTGGTACGACTCGCTCAGGGCCTCGACCGCCGACGCCGGCTTCCAGGACTTCGCGGACACCACCTTCCAGAAGGCCGGGGACCTCTTCGGTGCCGGCAGCGCCGAGCAGGCGGCCGTGCTGGCGGCCTGGGCGGGGGTGGAGATCCAGATCAGCGGCGTCCCGAAGGGCCGGGTCTTCGCCGTCGACGGGAACGGCCGCGTGGGCCGCGACGACGGCATCGCAGCCCTGTCCCGGCAGCTCGGGGAACTGAACGCCAAGGTGACGGGACTGGCCAAGGACCTGACCGCGCTGAAGGGCAGCCGGTGAAGGTGACGCTGGAGACATTCGGCGGGCTGGCGGCGACGACCCGCCGCCCGCCGGAGGTCCTGGACACGGCCACCCTGCCCGCCTCCGCCGCAGCGGAACTGACCCGCCTGATCGCAGCCGCCGCAGCGGCTCCCGCAGCAGCCGCGGACGACCGCGCGCGGGACGCGATGAGCTACGCGATCACGATGGAGGACGGACCGCGCACGACGACCCTCGAACAGTCGGACGCCACCATGACCCCGGCCTTCACGACCCTGCTCACCTGGCTCAGGGCACGCACGGCCGGCGAACCCCCTCGTCCATGACCCGCACCCCCATGTGCCAGGCCGACGGGGTCCCGGACGCCCGGCGAGGCGGCCCCCCGACCTCCCCGCCTGGCCGCTGAGGGACCCCCGCCCTCACCCCCGCCCCAGCAGCACCGTCCCCGAAGAGCAGAACCAGCCGCCGGTGCCCGACGCCAGGGCTATCTCCGGCAGGCCACCGCCACCACCGGCGCCGCGCTTCGTGACCTGTCGGCCCGGGCCCGCCTCGCCGCGGAGTTGGCGGACGGCTTCCACCAGGAGGAAGAGGCCACGCATGCCCGGGTGGCAGGCCGAGAGGCCGCCGCCGTCGGTGTTGACCGGGAGTTCGCCGTCCCGCAGCAGGCGGCCCTTCTCCACGAAGGCGCCGCCCTCCCCCTTGGCGCAGAAGCCGAGGTCCTCCAGCGTCACCAGGGTCATGTACGTGAAGGCGTCGTAGATCTCGGCGAGGTCCACGTCCGCCGGGGTGAGGCCCGCTCGGGCGAAGGCCTGGCGGCCCGAGACGGCGGCGGGGGAGACCGTGAAGTCCTCCCACTCCGACATCGTGGTGTGCGAGACGGACGTGCCCGTGCCCAGCACCCAGACCGGGGTCTTCGCGCTGTCCGGAACGTACTCCTCCGCCGCCAGGAGCACCGCGCAGCCGCCGTCGGAGCGGATGCAGCAGTGCAGTTTGGTGAAGGGGTCGGCGATCGGGTCGGACGTGAGGACGTCCTCGACGGTGATCGGGTCGCGGAACATCGCGTCCGGGTTGGTGGCGGCGTTCGCCCGGGCCTGGACGGCCACCGAGGCGAGCTGCTCCAGCGTCGTGCCGTACTCGTGCATGTGGCGGCGCGCGGCCATCGCGTACTTGGCTACCAGCGTGTGCCCGTACGGCACCTCGAACTGGAGCGGCCCGCGCGACCCGAACGACAGGTTCGACCTACGCCGCCGGGCCTTGATGTCGGCGCGGGCCGTCGAGCCGTAGACGAGCAGGACGGCGTTGGCGTGGCCGGCGGCGATGGCGTCGGCGGCGTGGGCCGCCATGACCTCCCACGTGGAGCCGCCGACGGACGTCGAGTCGACCCAGGTGGGCCGCAGGCCGAGGTACTCGGCCACCTCCACCGGCGCGAGGACGCCGAGGCCGGCCGAGGCGAAGCCGTCGATGACGGAACGGTCCAGGCCGGAGTCGGCCAGCGCCCGCCGGGCGGCCTGCGCGTGCAGGGCGTACGGGGTCGGGCCGTCCACCCGGCCGCAGTCCGACAGGGCGACGCCGACCACCGCGACCCGGCGGCGGGGTGCGGGAAGGGACGGGGACACGGGCGGTGCGGACAGGGGTCCAGGCATGGGAGGACGGTACATCTGACATGGCGTCAGATGAAACCCCCACCCACCCCCATTCACTCGCACCGACCCCCCCAACCGCTCCCCGGCCCCACCCCCAAAGCCCGCCCCCCGCCCCCTGTGCATCTCGCCCCCGCCGCTCTAACATGACGGCCCGTCAGAAACGGGGAGGAGCCCGACGATGGATGCCGCCTTCACCGCGGAGCAGGACGAGATGCGCCGCACCCTGCGCGAGATCCTGGGCAAACGCTGCGGCCCGGACGAGGTCAAGGCCGCCGTCCGGACCGAAGCCGGATACGACCGCGAGCTGTGGCAGCAGCTCTCCCGGCAGCTCGGCCTGCCCGGCATCGCCATCGCCGAGGAGTACGGCGGCGTCGGCTGCGCTCCCGCCGACCTGGCGCTGGCCTGCGAGGAGACGGGGCGCGTGCTGCTGCCCTCGCCCCTGCTGGCCACCGCCGCGCTGGCCGCCCCGCTGATCGGGGCCCTCGGTGCCGAGACCCAGCGCACCGCCCTGCTGCCCGCGCTCGCGTCCGGGGAGCTGACCGCCGCGCTCGCCGTGCCCGGGCCCGCCCTGGCCACCGCCCTCGCCCTGACCGGCGACAACGCCCCCGGAGACTGGGCGGGCGGCGGCCGCGCGGGCGGGGTGCAGGCGCGCGCCGACGGCGACGGCTGGCGGCTCTACGGGGAGGTCGCCCAGGTCCTCGACGGGCACAGCGCCGGCCTGCTCC
The DNA here is from genome assembly GCF_003634815.1 of Streptomyces sp. 3211.6. Lineage (NCBI taxonomy): Bacteria > Bacillati > Actinomycetota > Actinomycetes > Kitasatosporales > Streptomycetaceae > Streptomyces > Streptomyces sp. 3211.6. The sequence goes on from NZ_RBXC01000001.1 coordinate 4,581,790, forward strand.
TGGTCGCCGCGCACACCGGCGGCTTCGCCCGGGCCCGGACCCTGCTCTTCCTCGTCCGGGGGGACGCGCCCGGCCTCGTGCGAACCCGGCAGGCCACCCTCGACGAGACACGCCCCCAGGGCCGTATCGAACTGCGCGACGTAAAAGCCGAATTGCTGGGCGCGCCGTTCCAGGACGCCCACGACACCGGGACCGGCACCGACCCGCTCCCCGCCCTGGCCGCCGCCGGACTCCTCGTCGCCACCGTCCTCGCCGCCGAGGCCGTCGGCGCGGCGGGCCAGGCGCTGGCCCGCACCGTGGACTACGTGTGCCAGCGCGAGCAGTTCGGCCGCTCCATCGGCTCCTTCCAGGCGGTCAAGCACCGCCTGGCCGACCTCTACGTCCAGGTCCAGGCCGCCCGTTCGGCCGCCTACTACGCCGCCTGGGACCCCGAACAGGGCCCCCTCGCCCTCGCCCAGGCGCTGGAGGCCCTGCGGATCACCGCCGGAGAGGCGATCCAGCTCCACGGGGGCATCGGCTTCACCTGGGAGCACGACGCCCACCTCTACTTCAAGCGGGCGGCTGCCGACGAGCTGCTCTTCGGCCCGGTCCACCGGCTCCGCGGGCACGCCGCGCAGCAGGCCGGCCTCTTCGCCGCACCCGACCGGTCCGCGACGCCCTCCGCAACGCCCTCCGCGACTCCACAGAAGGCGGCCGTCTGATGGCTCCCGGTGCGACCCTCCCCGTCAAGCTCATACAGAAGGTCTCCTCGACCCTCCTCTTCGCCCGGATCGCACCGCACTTCATCCCCGCCATGGACAAGGCGGTGCACCGCCTGACCGGCGGAAAGGTGCTGCTCAGCGCCCGTATGCTGCCCGGGGTGATCCTCACCGCCAAGGGTGCGAAGAGCGGCGAGCCGCGCACCACCCCGCTCGCGTGCATGCCGGAGGACGGCGGCGCCAGCTGGCTGCTGATCGGGTCCAACTTCGGCCGCCCCGGCCACCCGGCCTGGACCGGGAACCTGCTCAAGCACCCGGACGCGGACGTGAACTGGCAGGGGCAGGACATCGCGGTACGGGCCCGCCTGCTGGAAGGGGCCGAACGGGCGGAGGCGTGGCGGGCGGTACTGAAGTTCTGGCCGCCGTACGCGACGTACCAGGCGCGCATCGAGCGCGAGATCAGGCTGTTCCGCCTGGAGCGGCGCTGACCACTGTTCCGCCTGGAGCGGCGCTGACCCCAGGCGTACGGGAGCCTGCGCCGACGGCGGACCCCCGCGAGGGGTCCGCCGTCACCTGGTCGGCTTCTTGCCGGTGATGCCCAGGTGCACGAGCAGCGCCAGGTTGGGCTTGAGTTCGGCCTGCTTGACGCCCCAGGTCTGGAAGCCCTTCTGGTGCGAGGCGACCGCTGCCAGCATCGCCACCAGTGAGCCGGCCATCGCCGCCGGGCTGAGGTCCTTGTCGACCTTGCCCTTGGCCTGGAGCTCCTTCATCGACTCCGTAAGGGAGTTGGTGACGGAGTTCAGGATCTTCATGCGGATCTTGTAGAACCGCTTGTCGCCCTCGGCCGCGCCGAGGTCGACCACGCGAAGGATCGCGTCGTTGCGGCGCCAGAAGTCCAGGAATCCCTCGACCAGTTCCTCGGCGGCTGCCCAGCCCGCCTTTCCGACCCAGTTGCGGCCCTCGACGAGCGCCGTCAACTGGGTTCCCTCCGTGGCCATTTCCTCGGCGATCTCCAGGACGGCGCCCTCGACGTCCGGGAAGTACTGGTAGAAGGTGGCGGGGCTGGTACCGGCCTTGCGCGCGACGTCGATCACCTTGACGTCGCGGTACGGCGAGGAGCTGAGCATCTCGCTGAGGCAGTCGAGCAGCTTCTGCCGCGTCGCCTGGCCGCGCCGGCCGGCGACACGCCCGTCGACGGTGCGTACTTGTCCTGTCATGCCGTCAGCTTACCGAGGGGGCTCCGGCGCGCTATTCGGCCGCCTGCAAATGGGGTTACGGCCCCGCCGACCAGCCCAGGAGCGACTGCGGGACGTCCCGGGGCAGCGGATTTCGGCCGAATTGCGGCGGCGCCACCCGGGCGGTGAGCGGCGAAGGCGCCGACCCGTCCAACCCCGGTACACCCTGCCCTCCAAGCCCGACGCACCCCCCTCCGTATCCCCCCGTATCCCCCGAATAGTCTTATCAACAGGGTGTGGACAACCTTTCGGGCGGACCATGTCCATCAGGGACAGACCCAGTGCAAACCAGTGCAACCCGGCGCAACCGGAAGGAACCTCCCCATGGTCGCATTCGCGGAAGGCTCCCCCTGCTGGGTCGACGCCTCGCTGCCCGACGTCGAGGCGGGCAAGCGCTTCTACGGTGAGCTCTTCGGGTGGACCTTCGGCGACAGCGCGGGCCCCGAGTACGGCGGCTACACCCAGGCCTACAGCCGCGGCCGCAACGTCGCCGCCCTCGCCCCCAAGCCCGACGGCCGCATGCCCACCGTCTGGGGCATCTACCTCCACACCTCCGACGCCTACGCCTGCGCGGCCCGCATCCGCGCAGCCGGCGGCCAGATGGTGATGGACCCCCAGCCCGTCGGCCCCTACGGCACCGCCGCCATGGCCGCCGACCCGGGAGGCGCCGTCTTCGGGCTCTGGCAGCCCGGCACCCACCACGGATTCGAGGCCCAGGGCGAGCCGTACACCTACTGCTGGGGCGAGCTCTACACCCGCGCCCGCGACGCGGTCGACGTGTTCTACGCCACCGTCTTCGGCTACGTTCCCGAGGACCAGTACGACCCCGACGAGCCGGCTGCCGCCCCCGGTGCTCCCGGTGCCCCCGCCGCCGAGTACCGCCTGTGGTCCCCGCCCGGCTCCGCGCCCGGCGCGGCCACCGCCGTCCTGGGCCGCAGCCTGATCACCGACGCCTTCCCGGAGATCATGCCCGCCCACTTCCTGGCCTATTTCGCCGTCCCCGACTGCGATGCGAGCGTGGCCACGGTGCAGCGCCTCGGCGGCCGCGTGACCGCCGATCCGTTCGACACGCCGTACGGCCGGATCGCCGTCGTGGCCGACAATCAAGGGGCCGTCTTCGCCCTCCTGTCGCCGCCGCGCGCGAACGCGGACCCGGAGCCGGGGCCGGACCAGGCGCGGGCCTGACAGAATCAGGATTGCGCGACTCCTGGCCACGGGCCGGGAGTCGGACGCCGCGCGCGGCGGAACGGGTGCCGTCGGGTGCCGTTCCGCAGGTGGTGCCGTACGGGACGCCGGGCGGCCGTCCGCCGTGCCGGTGCGCGCGCCGGCGGACGCGCTGGGAAAGAGCGGGCCCGGGCAGAGGGCCCGTAAGGGGAGGTGTGGAGGCGAGTGGTGGAGCAGCTGACGCAGCACGACCCGAGACGGATCGGCCCCTTCGAGGTGCTGGGACGGCTCGGCGCCGGCGGCATGGGGCTGGTCTATCTCGCGCGGTCGGCGTCCGGTCGGCGGGTCGCGATCAAGACGGTGCGCACCGAGCTCGCCGAGGACCAGCTCTTCCGCGTGCGGTTCACGCGCGAGGTCGAGGCGGCGCGCGCGGTGTCCGGTTTCTACACCGCGGCCGTGGTCGACGCCGATCCGCGCGCGGCCGTGCCGTGGCTGGCGACCGCGTACGTGCCGGCGCCCTCGCTGGAGGAGATCGTCAACGAGTGCGGGCCGATGCCCGTGCAGGCCGTACGGTGGCTCGCGGCCGGCATCGCGGAGGCGCTGCAGTCCATCCACGGGGCGGGCCTGGTCCACCGCGACCTCAAGCCGTCCAACGTGCTGGTCGTCGAGGACGGGCCGCGCGTCATCGACTTCGGCATCGCGAGCGGCGTGTCCAACACGCGGCTGACGATGACGAACGTGGCCGTCGGCACCCCCGCCTACATGTCGCCGGAGCAGGCGAAGGACTCGCGCAGCGTCAAGGGCGCCAGCGACGTGTTCTCGCTCGGCTCCACCCTCGTGTTCGCCGCGACCGGGCACCCGCCGTACCACGGGGCGAACCCGGTGGAGACGGTCTTCATGCTGCTGCGCGAGGGCCCCAACCTCGACGGGCTCCCCGACGAGCTGCGGCCGCTGATCGACTCCTGCATGCAGATGGACGCCACCCAGCGCCCGACCCCCGCCGACCTCCAGGCGCAGCTCGCCCCGCACCTCTTCGACGGCGGCGACGACAGCGGCACCGCCTCGGCGTGGCTGCCGGCCCGGGCCGTCGCGATGATCGAGGCCCGGCGCGCGGGGCACCGTACTCCGGCCCCCGGCGTCCCGGCCCCGGGCGTGCCGTCCCCGGGCGGCCCCTCCCGGGCCCCGCAGGGCGGCTCCGCGGCAGCCCCGGCCTCGGGCCACGCGCCCGCCTCGGGCCACGCGCCCGCCTCCGGGCACGCCCCGGCCCCCGGCCACGCCCCCGCTTCCGGCCACGCGCCCGCCTCAGGGCCCGCCTCCGCCCACGCCCCCGCCCTGCCGGTTTCCGGCCCCGCCACGCACCGCAGGCCCCCGCGCGGCACCGCCGACCCCTTCACCGACCCGCGCACCGGTCAGGCCCTGCCGCCGCGCCCGGACCGCCCGCCGATGGCGCCGGTCTCCTCGCTGCCGGGCGCACCCGTGCAGCTCGGCGGCTCGCCGGTGCCGATCGGGCCCGGCCCGCGCGCGACGGCCTCCGCCCCGGCCGCGCTCGCCGCCGCGGACTCGGCGACCGGCTGGGTGCGCCCGCCGGCCGGGGTCCCGTCCGCTGCCGCGGCCCCGGTGGCCACCCCGTCCGTGCCGGCCCCCGGCCCGTCCCCGGACAGCGGGCGCTGGCGGCCGTGGCGCTTCCGCATGTCGAACGAGGTGTGGGGGACCCCGACCGTCGCGGGCGACCTGCTGTACGTCACCTCCTTCGAGGTGCACGCCCTGGACGTCGGCAGCGGCCGGCGCCAGTTCAAGACGCGGGACGTCGCCTGGTCCATGGCGGTCGCCGACGGCCGCATCCACGCCTCCGACGGGCCCTCCCTGTTCGCCCTCGACGCCAAGGACGGCTCCGAGCGGTGGCGGCTGAACACCGAAGCCTGGGTGTACGCCCTGCGCGCCGAGCGGGGCACCGTCATCACCGCCACGCGCGGCGGCGGCGTCCAGGGCTGGGAGGCCTCCAACGGGCAGAAGCTGTGGGAGCTGAGCGGAGCCCAGACCGACTTCGAGACACCGGAGGCGGCCCCCGTCCTCCACGACGGCACGGTCTACGTCTGGCAGGACGCCCGGCTGCGCGCCCTCGACGCCCGCTCCGGGCTGGAGGCCTGGTCGTACCCGGTCGGGGACGCGGCCTCCTGCGGCAACGTCCCGGTCCGCGTCACCCCGGCCCCCGACGGCAACGTGTACGTGGCCGCCGGCACCCGGGTGCTGTCCGTCGACCGGGCCTCGGGCCGGGTCCGCTGGCACTTCGAGGCGCCCGCCGTCTTCCTGGCCCCGCCCGCGTTCGCGCCGGGTCCGGCGGTCACGGGCGGCGGGGTCTACCTCGCCGACTACCTGGGCACCGTCTACGCCCTGGACGCCGCCACCGGCAAGGACCGCTGGCGCATCGCCACCGAGCCGCGCCCGGCTGCGGACCCGGTGCTGGTGGCGGGCGGCAACGTCCACCTGGGCGCGGGCAGCGCCCTGTACACGCTCGACGCGGTCACCGGCACCCCGAAGTGGCGGTTCGCGGCGGGCGGCGAGATCACCGGCCCTCCGGTGGTCGCGGACGGCCGGGTCCACTTCGGCTCGGCCGACCACTGCCTCTACACCCTGGACGCGGCGGGCGGGCAGCTGCGCTGGAAGCTGGCCACGGGCGGCGAGATCACCGGCGCACCGGTCGCAGAGGCCGGCGTGGTGTACGCGTGCAGCAAGGACCGCTGCGTCTACGCCCTGGACGCCGCCAAGGGCACGGGCACCCGCACGGGAGCCTGAGCCACCCCCGGCCCCCGCCCCGCCGGCGGGGGCCGGGGCCGACCGGGCCCCCTCAGCCCTCCGGGCCCTCGAAGAGGCCCTCCGCGTCCGATACGGCGAAGGCGAGGTCGATCCACCGCCCAAGGGTGTCGAGGTCGCCACACGCGGCGATCCGCTCCCGGACCTCCTGGGTCACCGCGACTCCGCGGTTGTCGAGTACCCGCAGGACCAGCTGCGCACGCTCTTCGACCCGGCCCTGCGCCTCGCCTTCCAGGTAGGTCTCCTCGATGAGCGTTCCCCGGCCGGGGAAGTAGGTACGCGGCATCAGGTCCCTCCAGGTCTCTCGCGCCGGGGTGTTCCCCAGGCCGATCTCCAGCAGTTCGGAGTAGTAGGCGACGGATTCGGGATCGGCGCTCCCCAGGGCCTCCGCCAGTGCTTTCAGTATGGCCGGAGCGCTCCGGCCGCGGCCATGGGTCATGGCCGAGAAGGTCGCGAGCGGGAGGTCCCGCGCCGCGTCCTCCACGTCGGTGATCACGGGGACGTTCCCGGGGCCCAGCACCAGCGGGTGCAGCGTCAGTGCGTTCCAGCCCTGGGCGCCGAGCGGGAAGGGCCCGGCCGCCCAGCGGGCTGTGCCGTCGTCCTGGCAGATGACGAGGAGCAGGGCCGGGCAGGCGTAGTTCGCCTTCAGGTACGACAGGTAGTAAGCCCAGCTGACTGCCTTGTCCGGGTCGCGGCGGCCCTGGGCCTCGATGGCGAGGAGGAAGCCGCCGACACCGTCCTCCGGCTCGATGCGCAGGACGCTGTCCACCCGCCGCTCCAGCGGACGGATCTCGGTGACGTCGGCCGTCAGGACCTCGACGGCGGCCTTGGCGGGAAGCGGCACGCCGAGGATGCGGAACACCGGGGCGAGCAGCTCCGGGCGGTCCTGGAAGATCCGGTGGGATGCCTCGTGGTGCGAAGCGACCATACGGACGATCCAAGGCGCTCTCGACAAGTGCCGCAGGCATATGTATTTGGTTCACCTGAACGAGCTATGGGCGGTCCGGCGGCGTGCTTCGGGGCCCCTCCGGGTCGCGTTCCGCACCGGGAGTGACAGGATGGGACCCATGAGCAACGTCTACTTCGACATCAACATCGACGGCCAGCCGGCCGGCCGCATCGTCTTCAACCTCTTCGACGACGTCGTCCCGAAGACCGCCCAGAACTTCCGCGAGCTCGCCACCGGCCAGCACGGCTTCGGCTACGCGGGTTCCCCGTTCCACCGCGTCATCCCGCAGTTCATGCTCCAGGGTGGTGACTTCACCCGCCAGAACGGCACCGGCGGCAAGAGCATCTTCGGTGAGAAGTTCGCCGACGAGAACTTCAACCTGAAGCACGACCGCCCGTACCTGCTGTCGATGGCGAACGCCGGCCGCAACACCAACGGCTCGCAGTTCTTCATCACCACCGTCGTCACCCCGTGGCTCGACGGCAAGCACGTCGTCTTCGGCGAGGTCGTCGAGGGCCAGGACGTGGTCGACGCCATCGAGAAGCTCGGCTCCCCCTCCGGCGCCACCCGCGCCAAGATCGAGGTCGCGGCCTCCGGCGTCGTCGACGCCTGATCCCCACCCCGCGCAGGTCGGCCCCGCCCCCCTCAGGGGAGCGGGGCCGCCGCCGTTCGGGGCCGCCGGGGCCGGCTGCGTCCGGCCGCTACGGCCGGTCGCCCGGTCCCCACGGCTCGTGCTCCCCGGCCGGCGGGCGGGCCGGGGGGTCGAGGTCCAGGTAGCGGTCGCGGCCGTGGGGCCGGCGGCGGCGTCCGCGCATGACCGCCGCCGCCAGGAGCAGCAGCGCGCCCGCGCCGAAGGCGGAGGCGAGCCCGTCGCCGATGCCCTGCCCGTCGGCGCCGACCGACAGGCCCCCGGCCGCCTGGCCCTGGCGGACCATCCACAGCACCGCCACCCCCAGCACCACCACCCCCGCCAGCGCCATGAGCGGCCGCGAACGCCGCAGGACCGCGAGCAGCACGAGCAGCGCGGCGAAGAGCATCGGCAGCAGCAGCGAGCCCAGCAGCGCGGGCACGTCCGTGGTGACGCCGGAGCCGGAGAACAGCTCCTCGATGCGGTAGTCGCGGCCGGGGCGGCCGTCGTACCAGGCCCGGAACGGGCTCCAGACGGCGGCGACGGCGCCGATCAGACCCATGAGCGAGCCGATTGCGTTGCGGATCATGCCCGGCCCTCCGGGGTAGCGGTCATGATCCCGACGCTAGCCCGGGGCCCTGGGCGGCGCACGCCGGTCGTGGCGTCCGGAGGCGGGGCCGGCGGGCCCGGGGTGCGCGCGTCAGGAGGTGGCGCGGGCGGCTTCGACGCGCCGGCGAAGGGCCTCGTTCATCGTCGTGAAGTTGCGGGCCGTGCCTTCCAGCAGCTTGCCGAGGAAGGGGACCAGCAGTCCCCGGAACCGTTCGCCGTGCTCCAGCCGGGTGGTGCGGCCCGGGCCCTCGGAGAGCCGGAAGAAGTGCTCGCCGTCGAAGAGGCCCCGGACGAGGAGGCGGCCCACCCAGCGGAGCTCGGCCGCGGGCACGCAGACCCGTACGGTCGGGTGGAAGGTGGTGGGCTTCCCGGACTCCGCGTACATGGTCAGCCGCAGCCGCTCGCCGGGCGCGACCTCGCCGCCGGCCTGCCGGATGAAGGGGTTCCACACGCAGTAGCGCGGCAGGTCGGTCAGGACCGCCCAGACCTCTTCCGGGGTCGCGTCGATGGTGATCTCGGTGGTGATGTTGCGTCGCATTTCGCCGTGTTCCTCGTGGTGACGTGGTACTCGCCGAAGGGACGCGGGGTGTGCGGCTGCCGCCGGGTTCGGTGCTGGGATGCAACCACGGATCGGGCGGTCCGAGACCCGGGGAGGGCAGGTCTTCGCTGGTGGCGAAGAGAGCGGAGGGGAGCCTTCCGGGTGTGCGGTGGTGAATGCCGACACGTCGGGCGTCCCCTGCCGGGGTGCGGCCCGGGCCCCCTGGTAGCGTGACGGCGTTTTGTCTCAGGGGGAGGGACGTGAACCATGCTGTCCGGACGGGTACGCAGGGTCAGATTCGGCGCGGTGCTCGTGGCGGTGGTGCTGTCGCTCACCGGGTTCTCCACGGGCGGGGGCCACGGCAAGAGCGACGGCGGCGGGGGCGGCTGCTCCAGCTCCAAGAGCAAGAGCAAGAGCAGGACCACGAAGACGAGCCAGGGCGCCGGGACCCGCACCGACAGCGGCCCGGCCGCTACCGCCTCGCCCACCGCGAGCACCGGGCCCGCCACCGCCTACGTGGTGTCCTGCATCGACGCCGGCACGGCCCGCCCCTCCAGCACCATCGAGGTCACCTCGCGGCTCGACCGCACCGCCACCTTCTCCGTGACCCTGCGGCGCGAGGGCGTCGGCGCGGGCCTCATCGAGACGTCCACGGTCCTGGTCACCCTGGAACCGCGCCGGACCGCCAGGGAGGTCGTCCCCCTGCGGGCCGAGGACCGGGCGGAGGACGTCAAGGACTGCCGGATCACGGGGATCACCACCGCGCCCGCCACCGTGTCCCCGAGCCCCACGCCGACGTCGCCCACGCCCACGCCCACGTCCGCCGCCGCCCGCAAGCCCTGATCAGCGCAGCCGGAACTCCGACCCCGGCCGGCGCCCCGCGAACAGCTCCGCCTGGCGCTCCGGCGGGAGGTTCCCCAGCGCGATCAGGGCCGGGGCCTGGGCGAGGGACTGCTGCAGCGCGGCCTGCTTCGCCGACCACAGTGCCCGCACGGTGCCCTGGACGCCCTCCGTCGGGAACGCGGCCAGGGTCCGCGCCGACCGCAGCGCCGCCGCGAGCAGTTCCGCGGGCTCGGCCAGCTCCGAAACCAGGCCGATCTCGTACGCCCGGCGCGCGGAGAGCCGTTCCGCCGTGCCCATCAGCGACATCCGGGCGACCTCGCCGAAGGGCATCCGCTGCGCCATGTAGACGGCCTCGTAGGCGCTGACCATCCCGTACGAGGTGTGCGGGTCGAAGTAGGTGGCGGTGGTGGCCGACACGATGAACTCCGCCTCGCCCAGCAGGTAGAAGGCCCCGCCGCAGGCCATGCCGTTGACGGCGGCCACCACCGGCTTCCACAGGTCGTTCGCCTTCGGCCCGATGGCGACGAGGGGGTCGTCGGCCGAGTACGGGGAGGCCGGCTGCGGCACCTGCGCCGAGCGGTCGATGCCGGTGCAGAACGCGGCCGTGCCCGCGCCCGTCACCACCACCGCCCGCACCTCCTCGTCGAAGCGGAACTCCCGCCACACCGACGCCAGTTCGGCCGCCGTGTCGAGGTCGACGGCGTTGTGCCGGTGCTCCCGGTCCAGGGTGACGACCGCGACCCCGGCCTCCTTGTCCCGCTCGACCCGCAGCGTCATGACTTCCCCGGGATCCAGCGCGGCACGGTCATCCCGCCCGTCTCGGTGAACACCACCTGCACCTGCGCCCCGATCCGCAGCCGGGACGGGTCCACCGAGTCGAGCGGGGCGTCCGCGGAGGCGACCAGGTTCCCCGCCAGCCGGATGTGCGGGGCGTCCGAGAGCTCGACCAGGATGACGTTGTACGGCGCCTGCGCCGCGTAGGCCGGCAGCAGTGGGGGGTGCGGCAGGACGTAGGACCAGATCCGGCCCCGCCCGCTCATCAGGCGCCACTCCGACTCGAAGGACCCGCAGTGCGGGCAGCAGGGCCGGGGCGGGAAGCGCAGCCGGCCGCAGGAGGCGCAGGCCTGGACGCGGAGCTCGCCGCGGGCGGCGTACTCCCAGAAGGGGGCGCCGTCCTCGTCGGGGACGGGGAGCAGGAGCTGGAGTTCGTCGGCGCCGGGGGCGGTGGTCATCGTGCGGCTCCTAGGGGAGGGGCTCGGGGCGGGCGCGCGGCTCGGGCGCGTGGCTCGGGGGCGCGGCTCGGGCGGCCGGCTCAGGCGCGCAGCAGGATCGCGGACGTGGGGACGCCCTCACCGGCCGTCACCAGGCAGGTCGCGGCGTCCGGCACCTGGGCGGTGGAGGTGCCGCGGAGCTGCTTGACGCCCTCGTTGATCAGGTTGAACCCGTGCACGTAGGCCTCGCTCAGGCCGCCGCCCCCGGTGTTGATGGGGAGCCGGCCGCCGATCTCCAGCGCCCCGCCCTCGGTGAAGGCGGCGCCCTCGCCGCGCCCGCAGAAGCCGTAGCCCTCCAGGGAGAGCGGGATCAGCGGGGTGAAGGCGTCGTAGATCTGGGCGACGTCCACGTCGGCGGGCCCGAAGTCGGCCTGCTTCCACAGGTGCCGGGCGGCGGTCCAGGCGGGCCCGGACAGCGGGTCGTCGTTCCAGTAGTTGACCATCCCGTGGTGCTGGGAGGGCAGGCCCTGGGCGGCGGAGTGCACGTAGACGGGCTTGTGCCGGCAGTCGCGGGCCCGCTCGGCGGAGACGACCACGCAGGCCAGGGCCCCGTCGGTCTCCAGGCAGTTGTCGAAGAGGCAGAGCGGGTCGCTGATCATGCGGGAGGTCATGTACATCTCGCGGGTCAGCGGGCGTTCGTACATCATCGCGGCGGGGTTCTCGTTGGCGCGGTTGCGGCAGGCCATGGCGACGTTGAAGAGGTGGTCGCGGGTGGCGCCGTACTCGTGCATGTAGCGGCGGGCCAGCATGCCGATCTCGTCGGCGGGCCGCAGCAGCCCGAAGGGGCGGGTCCACTGGCCGGGGGTGGGCAGCTGGACGGCGGTGTTCTTCCAGGGGCGCGGGCCGGAGCCGCGCTTGCGGGAGCGCCAGGCGACGCCGACGGTGGCCTGGCCGGTGGCTATGGCGGCGGCGAGGTGGCCGACGGTGGCGCAGGAGCCTCCGCCGCCGTAGCCGACCTTGGAGAAGAAGGTGACGTCGCCGGCACCGATGGCCTTGGCGACCTCGACCTCGTCGGTCTCCTCCATCGTGTAGGAGGCGAAGGCGTCGACCTCGCCGGGGGCGATGCCCGCGTCGGCGAGCGCGGCGAGGATCGCCCGGCAGGCCAGTTCCTTCTCCGAGGCGGGTAGCCGCTTGGCAAAGGGGGTCTGGCCGATGCCGACGATTGCCGTAGCGTCCTTGAGCGTTGCCGCCATCGCCACCTCCGGGGTGCGTCGGTACTGCTGACAGCCGCGAAGGCTACAGCTAATCTGACGGATAGTCAGCTACCGGGATCCGGCGGAGGGGGCGGTTTCGATGGACCGAGGCGGCGACGACGAACACACGGGCACGAACGGCTCCGCACCCCCGGCCGGCGTGACCGCGGCCGGCGTGACCGCGGCTGGTGCGACCGGGGGCGGTGCGACCGGGGGCGGTGTGCCCCCGGCCGACGAGGCCCCGGCCGGTGTGGCCGGTGGCGACGGGCTCGCCCGCGGCGTGCGCCCCGACGGGGAGGGGGGCGCCGGCGAGGCGGCCGCCGGTGGGTTCGCCGGCGGGTTCGCCGGTGGGGGCGCGGGCTCCGGTGGGGGCGGTCCCGCCGATCCGCGCGGCGACCTGCGCTGGGGGACCGTCGCCGCCCTCGTGCGGGACGCCGCCCGCCGCCACGCCCGCCGGGAGGCCGTCGTCGACGGCCGCACCCGCCTCGACTACGCCCAGCTCGGCGAACGCGTCGAACGGGCCGCCGCCGCCTGCATCGCCGCCGGCCTCGAACCCGGCGACCGGGTCGCCGTCTGGGCCCCCAACACCGTCGACTGGATCGTCTCCGCCCTCGGCGCCGTCACCGCCGGCGCGGTCCTCGTCCCCCTCAACACCCGCTTCAAGGGCGCCGAGGCCGCCTACGTCCTCCGGCGCAGCCGCGCCCGCCTGCTGTTCGTCACCGGCACCTTCCTCGGCACCTCCTACGTGGCCTCACTGCGCCGCGCCGCCGCCGAAGGCACCGGCAGCGGGCCGCTGCCCGGCCTGCCCCACCTCGAACAGGTCGTCGTCCTCGCCGACGACGCCCCCGCCGACTTCCGCACCTGGAAGGACTTCCTCGCCGCAGGCGACGACGTGCCGGCCGCCGCCGTCCGCGCCCGCGCCGACGCGATAGCCCCCGACGCCCCCTCCGACATCATCTTCACCTCCGGCACCACCGGCAGCCCCAAGGGCGCCGTCATCACCCACGCCCAGACCCTGCGCTGCTACGCCGTCTGGAGCGAGCTCGCCGGACTGCGCGAGGGCGACCGCTACCTCATCGTGAACCCCTTCTTCCACACCTTCGGCTACAAGGCCGGGATCATCGCCTGCCTGATGCGCGGGGCCACGATGGTCCCCCAGCCCGTCTTCAACGTGGACACCGTCCTCGCCAACATCGCCGCCGAGCGGATCTCCGTCCTCCCCGGCCCGCCCACCCTCCACCAGTCCCTCCTGGACCACCCCCAGCGCGACCACCACGACCTCTCCGCCCTGCGGCTGGTCGTCACCGGGGCCGCCGTCGTCCCCCTCCAGCTCGTCGAACGGCTCCGCGCCGAACTCCGCATCGCCACCGTCCTCACCGCCTACGGCCTCTCCGAGGCGGCCGGCATCGTCACCATGTGCCGCCGCGGCGACCCGGCCGAGGTCATCGCCGCCACCTCCGGCCGCGCCATCCCCGGCACCGAGCTGCGCATCACCGGCCCCGACGGCACCGCCCAGGACCCGGGCACCCCCGGCGAGGTCTGGGTCCGCGGCCACCACGTGATGCGCGGCTACTTCGAGGACCCCGAAGGCACCGCCCGCACCCTCACCCCCGAGGGCTGGCTGCGCACCGGCGACGTCGGCGTCCTCGACGGCGGCGGCAACCTGCGCATCACCGACCGGATCAAGGACATGTTCATCGTCGGCGGCTTCAACGCCTACCCCGCCGAGATCGAGCAACTCCTCGGGCTCCACCCGGACATCGCCGACGTCGCCGTCGTCGGCATCCCCGACCCCCGGCTCGGCGAGGTCGGCAAGGCCTATGCCGTCCGCCGCCCCGGCTCCACCCTCACCGCCGACGACCTGATCGCCTGGTCGCGCCGCGAGATGGCCAACTACAAGGTGCCGCGCGAGGTGGAGTTCGTCCCCGACCTGCCGCGCAACGCGAGCGGCAAGGTACTCAAGACGGAACTCCGCGCCCGCCGCTGACCCCCGGACGGCCACGACGTCCCCGGCCCGCCCCCGGACACCGCCCCGCGCCGGCGTACGTCAAGCGACCGCCCGCAGGCCGGCCGTGCGCGGGGCGGCGGCGCCCGCGTACGCCAGGTCGGCGCGGGCGGCGCACTCGTGGGCCGCCAGGTCGCGGCCCAGCGGGGACAGGGCCGCGGCGAACAGGAGGGCGCCCAGCGGGATCAGGTCCAGGCTGACGGCCATCACCGCCGTGCCCAGCAGCACCGCCACCGGACGCCACACCCCGGTCCGGCGCTGCACGGCCAGCTGCGTCACGAGCCACAGCAGGCCCACGTAGAACAGCATCGGCCCCACCGAGTAGACGACCGGCTCCACACCCGGCCGGCCCTGGACCTCCTCGAACAGCCGGTCCATGCCCGCCCGGTCGGTGGCCTGGAAGCCGACCACCAGGTCGATGCCCGCCTGCGCCACGGCCGCCACCGCCCCCGCCAGCCCGAGCCCGGTCGCCACACCGGCGCCCGCCCGGCCCGCGCGTCCGGCGGGTACCGCCAGGCGCCGCAGCCCGAGGAACACCGCGCCGAACAGCACCAGCCCGGCCGCCAGGAAGACGTGCCCGACGGTCCAGGCGGGACCCGGCCCGTGGCCCGGGTCGGCCAGCCGGACCACTCCGTACACCAGCACGCACAGCGGCGCGAAGACGAAAGCCGCCCGGACGAACCCGGCCCACCGGGGCCCCCACGGCCGCCGGCCCCCGCCGGCCCGTCCCGAAATCCCGTACACAAAAGCTTCGTTGGTCATACCGCGATCCTCCCCGCCCCCCGCGCCGCCCCGGATCCGGCATCACCCCCACCCGAACCCCAACCTCACCCGGACACCACCCCCACCCGGACCCCACCCCACCCCCCACCCCGAGGCGATCCCGACGCGCCCCCGTGTCGTGCGCAGGGTGGATGTCAGCGGGATACGCAGGGTTATGACAGTGGGATCGCAGAGTCCGTGTCAGTAGGCGGCGAGGTCTCCGAGGGCGTGGTGCTGGCCGGCGTCGGTGGGGTCGATGTGTGAGCGGGCGTGCCCATCTCTGATCACAGGCGTGGGTGGGGAGCCGTCGTCAACGGTGGCGCGCAAGCTGCCCTGACGTGCACCGGCCCGGCCCCGAGACCGGGGCCGGGCCGGTGCGCTCCGACGAGAGCTGTGGGTGTCAGCGCAGGGTGAACGGTGCCACGTGTGTCGTGGTGTCAGCTCCGCTGATGGTGAACTGCAGGTTGTAGCTGCCGTCCGCCAGCCCCCGGGTGGGGAGGTTGACGATGTAGCCGCGAAGTTGCGCGTCATACCGGAAAGGGGTCGTGAACGGCACGGTGGTGGGACCGACGATTTGGCTGGGTGTGAGGGTGATGCCAGGGCTGGACAGGTTGGCGCCGTTGACGTCGCAAATCCGGAGCCTGATCGGGACCGTGCTGTTCCCGCCGCGGATCGGCCGGTTCGGGTCGTAGAGCAGGCAGATCCGGTACGCAACGGTGTACGTGACGCTCTTGGTGGCCGGGTTGGCGGCGACGTCCGTGGCGTTCACGGTGAAGGTGTGCGAGCCGAACGTCGAGGTGTCGATCTGGCTGCCGTTCGGGACTGTACCGACGCAGCTCGCCACACCAGAGGTGGCGTCCGCGCACGCGTAGGACGCCGTGACCGACTGGTGGAACAGGTATGTGGCGGCCGTCGGGCGCACGATGTTGATCGTCGGCGCCGCGGTGTCCAGGCGCACCGTGATCGTCTGGGGCGCGGACGTGTTCCCGGCGTTGTCGGTGGCGGTGAAGGTCACCGTCGTCACGCCGTCCACCGTGATCGGCACGGCGGCGCTCGCGCCGGGCACGTCGGTGGATGCGACCGGCTGGGCGCCGCTCGCGCTGTAGGTGATCTTCTGGATGCCGGAGCCGCAGGATCCGTCACTACCACTGATGTCGACCGTCGCCGGGCTGCTGTTGTTCCAGCCGGCGCCGTTCGGCGACGGCGAGACGCTCGCGGAGGCCGTCGGCGGGGACGTGTCCGCGTCGTATGTGAACCTACCGGCGGCGGTGACCGGGCTGGTGCCGTTGGCGTTGGTCACCGTGACGTCCACCGTGCCCCGCGCCTGCGGGGGCACGTCCGCGGTCAATTCCTCGGGTCCGGTCACGTGCGCGAACGGGGCCTCCACCGAGCCGAACCTGACGGTGGCGCCGCTCGTGGGGAATTCCGTACCGCGCACGGTCACGGTGTTCACGCATTGGGCGAGTTCGGGCGCGTGGTTCGGGGTGACGCTCGTGACGGTCGGCGGGGACAGCGTGACACGGTCCATCGCGGTGCCCCAGTCACCGCCGAAGATCCCGGTGTTGGCGATGGCGCCGATCTGCTGGACGGTCCAGACGTCCTTGGGATTGCTGGGGTCCCGGGCGGTGCCGGAGTAGTCGCCCCAGCGCAGGTCGGTGCCGCAGTTGCACGAGTAGGCCTGGGTGCCTGCTGCGTAGAAGTCGCCGAAGGTCCTGGCGGGGAAGTTGCCGCCCGGGACGGCGATTGCCACTCCGGTGGGGAACCTGCTGGGTGAGGAGGCGGTGAATCCGGAGAACAGGTCGTCCTCGTCGTTCAGGGCCACCGAACCGTAGTAGAGGTATCCACCCACGAGGCCGAGGTTGATGTTGGTCGCGAGGGTCTGGGTCGCGCCGGTCGCGACCTGGACGTAGCGGAGGCAGGAGCGGTCCCCGGTGTCGCCGGTGGGAGTGCACTGGACGTTGAAGACGCCCCAAAGGTGGTTGTTCTGCCACGCGACCGAGAGCATCCGGTCGTCGTTCGTCGCGACGGTGGCGTCGCCCCCGGGTGGCTGAGCCGCGCATCCCCTGTCGCCGCCGCACTTCGGCGGCGGGGCCGTGCTTCCGATGGCGATGGTGTTCTCGGTCTGGGTGACTGTGCTGACGCCAGGCACGCCGGTGAACGTGTGCACCACCACGTTGGTGGGGTCACGCGGGTCGTGCTCCATCGCGAGCTGGTCGTTGATCCCCGACAGCGAGGTGGCCGGGACGATCTGGAACCTGCCGGTGTCCTGGCCGAATGTCGTGAAGCTGACCGTGCCTCGGGCCAGCAGGTCGGCCTTGTTGGCGACCACGGTCACCGCGCCCAGGTACGAATCCGGATCCGTCTCGGGTTTTGTGAGGTCGTAGTTGTTCCAGCTCAGTGTGACCTTGTCGTTGCTGTAGCCGAGCTTCGGCTGGTCCTGCCGGATGTTGGAGGTGTTGCTCCCGGCGATGTAAACGCTCCAGTGCCCGCGAGGGTCGGAGCTGTCGCTGACCGCGACGTCGTTTTCGTCGCCGCCAGCCAGGACTCCCTCGTACGCGGCGAAGAAACGACCGGACCCCGCGTCGTAATGCACCCGCGGATCCCCGCCCGTGCCCGCCGCGAAGCCGAAGAAGGCACCCAGGTCGAAGGGCGCACCGACGGCGTTGCCGGCCTTGTCGTAGACCTGGCCCGAGCGGTTCACGAACTGCACGATGTAGGTGGGGCCGACTGCAAGCTGAGTGTCAGACGGAGGGACGGAGTCCACGTTACCGAGCGTGCTGAAGGTCTTCAGCTGCTGGATGACGGCCGTGGACGGCGCCGCCTTCGGGGATGCGCCGGTCTTCGGCGTCAGGGTCGCGGTGGTGACCGGCAGAGTCGGCTGCCTCATCGGTCCCACCGGCGCCGGGCCCTTCGGAGGGGCGAGGTAGGGCTGCCCCTGCGGCTCGGGGAGGCGCTTCGGCCGGGGCAGAGTGCGCACGTCCACGCGCTGCTTCACCTTGACCCTCGACAGCTTCCCCTCACCGTCCGCCCGCGACGGGCTGCCGGCCGTGGGGGGAATGCCGGGACGCGGCTCGGCCGCCGCCCCGCCGGCGGGTGCGGTCACCGTGAGCGTCACAGCAAGTGTGAGGAGCAGGGCGCGCGGCCAGCCGCGTACGGCGCGCATCACACATCGGTTCACTCGGAGAGGTCGTCTCGACGACACAAGATCCCCCCTTCAGCCCTGGCCCAAAGTGCGGTCCCGCCAGCGGATCGGCAGCGGGCGGTCGTTGTCCTGCAGTAGCCGGTGATCACGGGTGTTTGTCTAGCGCAAGAACCACGGTGCCGGTTCCCGCTCGTAGTGCGGCGTGCCGACGCGTCCCCCTCACGGACCATGCCGGGCTGAGCACCGGACAGGCAGGACATCAGCCGCTTCGCGCCACCAGGTCACACTTCGCGCGCTACGGCACAGCACTGACGGAACCCAGCGCCGCACTGACATCTACTCTGCGCACGACACCCCGGCCGGCCCTGCCCCCGCCGGCGGGCGGGTTAGCCTGCACGGGTGAACGTGCACCGAGCAGTCGTCCGATTCCGTCGGTCCGCCCGGGCGCGGGCCTGGGCTGCCGGTGGGGCGGTCGCCGCCCTGGCGGCCGTCGCCGTGACCGCCCTGCTGCCCGGACCGCCCGCCGCACCCGACGACGACTCCCCGGCGGACGGCCCCGGGCACAAACCCGGACTGACCGCCGCCGTCTCGGCCCCCTTCAACGCGTTCACCGAGGGCTACGACTGCTACCGCACCCCCACCCTCACCACCACCAAGGACGGCACCCTCCTGGCCATCGCCGAAGCCCGCACCACCGGCTGCGGCGACATCGGCGACATCGACCTCGTCCTCAAGCGCTCCACCGACGAGGGCCGCACCTGGGGCCCCCTGCAGATCATCCGCGGCGCCGGCGACCCCGGCGCCTACGGCAACCCGGCCCCCGTCGTCGATGCCGCCTCCGGCCGCATCTCCCTCCTCTACGCCTACAGCACCTGGACCACCGACCCCGACGGCAACCGCGTCCGCGGCCCCCGCGAACTGCGCCTGGCCCACAGCACCGACGACGGCGCCGACTGGACCACCGACCCCGAACCGCAGCCCCAGCTCAAGGGCGCCGACTGGTCCTGGGTCTCCGTCGGCCCCGGCCACGGAGTCCAGCTCACCCCCACCCGCGCCGACCAGCCCGGCCGCCTCGTCGTCAGCGCCGACTACCGCACCGAATCCGGCGAATCCGGCGCCCAGCTCCTCTACAGCGACGACGGCGGCCTCAGCTGGAAGCCCGGCGCCCGGTGGGGCGCCCCCGAAGGCCGCCCCGCCCCCAACGAGCCCGCCCTCACCCAGCTCCCCGACGGCCGGATCTACGTCAACGCCCGCTCCACCGCCACCTGCGGCACCGCCGACCACCGCATGTCCGCCGTCATCGACGACGCCTCAGCGCCCGAGTTCCCCGCGCCCGGCTTCGTCCCCGTCGCCGGCCTCCCCGCCCCGCCCGCCTCCGGATCCGTACTCCAGCTCCCCGGCGGCCCGCTGCTGCTGTCGGCCCCCAGCCGCCCCGGCGCCGAATCCGCCGACCGCTGGACCCTCGCCGTCCGCACCTCCCGGGACGAGGGCCGCACCTGGTCCACGGACGGCGCCGTCGTGCTGCGCGAACGCGCCGGCTACTCCGACATGACGGCACTGCCCGGCGGCCGCGTCGGCCTGCTCTACGAGACCGCCAACGGCACCCCGCACGGCTACATCAAGTTCACCGCCTTCGGCCCCCAAGAGCTCCGGGCCGCCGCCGAGGACCTCACCCCCCGCCGCACCACCGACACCACCCCCTACGGCAACCACGCCGTCGTCCACGGCGCCCCGCGCCTCGGCAACCGGCCCGGCGGCGGCAAGGCCATGCGCTTCGACGGCAAGGACGACTTCCTCCGCCTGATCGACTGCCCCGACGAACTGCGCGTCGGCGCGGACGACTTCGCGGTCGCCACCTGGGTCAAGTACAAGACCCGTGGCCAGGACAAGGAGAGCGGCGTCCGCCAGCCCCTCTTCTGGGCCTACGGCCAGGGCCCCGCAGCCCCCCAGATCCGCATCGAGGCCGACCCCGCCACCGGCCGCCTCGAAGGCACCGTCAACTCCGGAACCGGCCCCGTGGCGGTGACCTCCCGCTCCCGCACCGACGACGACACCTGGCACCACGTCGTCCTCCAGCGCAGCGCCGGCCGTCTCGAACTCTCCGTGGACGGCGCCCCACCCGCCACCGCCCCCACCGGCCCCGCGGGCGACCTCCGCCCCACCGGCCCCTTCACCATCCACCTCGGCACCCAGCCCGACTACAAGGCTTTCTACGCCGGAGCCCTGGACGACGTCCGCCTCTACGGCCGCGCCCTGTCCCGCAACGACATGGCCCGCCTCCGCGACGGCAACGACGTCACCGACCAGGAACGCGTCCACCTCCCCTTCGACCGCATCTGGTGACGCCCCTGCTCCTAGGGCTTGCGCGCCAGCAGCAGACGCCACCTCGGGCTGCCGTCCTCGCGGTGGCCGAAGGGGGAGAGCGGGACCGTCTCCACGGTGAAGCCGGCCGCCTGCAGGTCAGTGCGGACCGGGCCGAACGGGAAGGTGCGGTAGTACATGACGAAGGGCGGCCGCCACACCGCGTTGCGGACGCGCATCACCGAGTCGAAGCCGGCCACCATCCACCACAGGGGCGAGGTCACCGGGACCGGGGCGCCGACCGGGAAGGCGAACACCCCGCCGGGGCGCAGGGCACGGTGGACCCCGCCGAAGAGGGCGGGGCGCTCGGCCGGGAGGAAGTGGCCGAAGGCGCCGAAGCTGACGGCGAGGTCGTACGAGTTCCAGAGCCGCTCGGGCAGGGCCAGCGCGTCGGCCCGTACGAGGTCCACGCCCTCGGGGTGGGCCCGGGCGGCCTCCGCCAGCATCCCGGCGCTGAGGTCGACCCCGGTGACCCGGTCCCGGCAGAGGCGGCGCAGCATTCCCAGGCCGGCGCCGGTGCCGCAGCAGAGGTCCAGGCCGGACCCGAAGCCGCCCTCCTGCTGGGCCAGGGCCTCCTCGACGGCGTCGAGCATCCGGTCCGGGGTGCGGAACGGCGTCCGGTCGAACTTGGGCGCGAGCAGGTCGTAGCCCCGCTCGACGGAGGAGAGGGCCTGGACGGCCAGTTCGCGCAGGCTCGGGCCGTGGGTGGTGAACACGGGTTCAGCGTAGTGCCGGACACGCGGGTACGCGGCGGCCGCGGTGGTCCCCCTCCGGCCACCGCGGCCACCGCTCCCCCGTACGTTCCGTACGTTCCCCCGTGCGGGCTCGCCCGGATTCCCCCGAATCCCCCGTGGGCTCGCCCGCCCGTTCCCCCGTACGCCGTGCTCCTTGCCGGTGGCGCATCCCCCCGGGTGCAGCCCCCGTCGTGCATCCCCCGTTGTGCATCCCGCGCGGTGCCGCCCCCCCCGTGATGCGGCCGCGCGGGCGCTTCCCCCGTGGTGCTTCCCCCGTGGTGCTTCCCCCGTGGTTCCCCCGTGGTTCCCCCGTACGTCCTCGGGCGGTCCCCCCGTACGTCCCCCGTACGACCGCCCAAAGTCCCCCGTACGTCTCCCCCGTGGGTCCCCCGTCCCCCTACGTCCGTCCTGCCGTGGTCCCCGGTCCCTTACGGGCGGGGGCCGGACGCGTGGTTGTCCATCGACACGATGTCGAGGTCCGAGGCGTGGTTGTCCAGCGGCTTCTCGCCGGGCTTGGCCACGGCCGGCGGTTCGGCCGGCGGGGCGTCCAACGGGTTGACGTCGGCGCCCGAGGCGTGGTTGTCGAGCGGTCTGATGTCGCCGTCGAGCGGCAGGATGTTCTCGTTCGTCGCCATCGACTCTCTCCTGATCTCGTGTGGTGCCCGGTGGTTGTCGGGCCCGTTCGGCGATTCCCCCGTGGACCGCCGAACGGGTTGTCCTCCATCCGGCCCGGGTGCCCCCCGACGCCCCGGGTCGTTGCACTCATCCTGCCGCGCGGCGATAAACGAACGATGAACGCGGTCGTCCATCGAGCAGGACTCCAGGTCAGACGCTCAGGCGGCCAGTTCGGACGCCAGCAGGGCCTGTACTTCGGCCAGTTCCGCCGAACCGAGTTGCAGGAACACCGCCTCCGCGTCCCGCCAGCAGGCGCGCGCCCGGTCGGGCTGGCCGAGCCGCCGCAGCGCCTTGCCGAGGACCGTCAGGACCGTCGCCCGGCGCCACTCCCCGCCGATGCCGCGCAGCGCGATGGCCTGTTCGGCGTGCTTGGCGGCCAGGGCGGGCCGCTGGGCGGCCAGGTGGGCCTCGGCGAGCCGGAAGTGCGTCACGCCCTCCCACAGCGGCTGCCGGTTGTCGTGGAACAGCGACAGGGCCTCGCCGAGCTGGTCCAGTGCCTCCGCGAGCCGCCCGGCCTGGGTGAGCGCGATGCCCAGGGCGTAGCGGCCGTTGGCCAGGCGCAGGGTCAGGCCCATCCGGTCGTATATGGCGATGCCCTGCTGGGCGAGGTCGATGGCGCTGGACATCCGGCCCAGGACCACGTGGATGCGGGAGAGGTTGCACAGGGCGCTGGCCTCGCCGATGAAGTTGCCGTCGGCCCGGAAGTTCTCGATGGCCTCCAGCAGGAAGCGTTCGCCGTCCTCGTGCCGCTTCTGGTAGAGGGCGATGATCCCGCGGTCGTTGGGCGCCCAGCAGCTGGGCAGCGGGTCGCCGGCCAGGCGGGCCAGCTCCATGGCCTGGCGGGCCTGTTCGTCGGCCTCCGCGAAGCGGCCCACGAAGAGGTGGACCATGGTGAGGGTGGTCCGTGCGCGGCCCTCGGTGCGCGGGTCCTGTGCGGCGCGGGCGGCCTCGCACACGGTCAGCGCCGCCGACTCGTACTGCTTGGAGTTGGCGCCGGACTCGGAGAGGTCCTTGGCCGCCCATAGCAGGTCCACGGCCCGGCGCAGTGCCTGTGGCCGTCCGGCGGACTGGCGTACGCAGGCCAGCAGCGGGTCGGCCTCGGCGAACAGCCAGTCCAGGGCGGCGCGGGGTTCGGTGAGGACGAGGCCGGGGTGGCGGGTCTCGGAGAGGTGGGCGGGCAGCCGGTCGCCGGGCCGCTCCAGGGCGTACACGCGGGAGGCGGTGGCGAGGTAGAAGTCGAGGAGCCGGTCGAGGGCGGCCTCGCGCCCGCCGTCGGGCCGCTCGTCGCGTTCGGCGCACGCACGCGCGTAGAGGCGTACGAGGTCGTGGAAGCGGTAGCGGCCGGGGGCGGCGGATTCCAGCAGGGAGCAGTCGACTAAGGCCTCCAGGAGGTCCTCGGTGTCGTGCTCGGGCAGGTCGAGGGCGGCGGCCGCGGCGGGCAGGGAGATGTCGGGGCCGTCGGCGAGGCCCAGGAGGCGGAAGGCGCGCTGCTGGGCGGGTTCCAGCTGGCCGTAGCCGAGCTCGAAGGTGGCCTTGACGGCGAGGTCGCCGGACTGGAGTTCATCGAGGCGGCGGCGTTCGTCGGCGAGTTTGGCGGCGAGGACGGAGACGGTCCAGGTGCGGCGGGCGGCGAGCCGGGAGGCGGCGATGCGGATGGCCAGCGGCAGGAACCCGCAGGCGCCGACGACGTCGAGGGCGGCCTGGCGTTCGGCGCCGACGCGTTCGGCGCCGACGATGCGGGTGAACAGCTGCAGGGCCTCCTCGGGGCTCATCACGTCGAGGTCGACGAGATGGGCGCCGGCGAGGCCCGACATCCGGACCCGGCTGGTGACGAGGGCCGCGCAGCCCGCGGTGCCCGGCAGGAGCGGGCGGACCTGGGCGGCGTCGCGGGCGTTGTCGAGGAGGACCAGGACGCGGCGGCCGTCGAGGGTGGAGCGGTAGAGGGCGGCCCGGTCGGCGGCGGAGTCGGGTATGGCGCTGTCGGGGGTGCCCAGGGCCCGCAGGAAGGAGCCGAGGACGGCTTCGGGGAGGGCGGGGCGCGGTTCGGTGCCCTGGAGGTCCACGTAGAGCTGGCCGTCGGGGAAGTGCGGGCGGGCGGCGTGCGCGACGTGTACGGCGAGGGTGGTCTTGCCGACGCCGCCGATGCCGGCCAGTGCGGAGACGGCCATGACCTGCCCGTCGCCGCCGGAGAGGATGTCGCCGAGTTCGCTGACGAAGGGGGCCCGTCCGGTGAAGTCGGGCACGGTGGCGGGGAGTTGGGCGGGTCGCACGGGTGCGGGGGCGGCGGCCGGGGCGGGGTCCTCGGTGCGGGCCAGTTCGGCGTCCGCGTTGAGGATGCGCTGCTGGAGGGCGGAGAGCTCGGGCCGCGGGTCCACGCCGAGTTCGTCGGCGAGGAGCCGGCGGGTGTCGGCGTACACGGCAAGGGCCTCGGCCTGGCGGCCGCTGCGGTAGAGGGCGAGCATCAGGAGCTCGCGCAGCCGCTCGCGCAGCGGGTGGGCGGCGGTGAGGGCGGTGAGCTCGGAGACGGCCTCGGCGTGCTGGCCGACCTCCAGGTCGAGGTCGAGGCGGGTCTCCAGCAGCTGGAAGCGCCATTCGGTGAGCCGGGTGCGCTCGGTCTCGGCGTGCGGTCCGGGGACCCCGGCGAGGGGTTCGCCGTCCCACAGGTCCAGGGCGCGGGCCAGCAGCGTACGGGCGAGGGCGCGGTCCCCGGCGGTGCGGGCCTGCTCGGCGTCGGAGGCGAGGCCGCGGGCGATGCCGAGGTCGAGGGACTCCTGGTGGCGCAGCCGGATGGCGTAGCCGCCGGCGTCGCTGACGAGCAGCCCGGGGTCGAGGATCTTGCGGAGCCGGGAGGCGTAGGTGCGGATGGTGGCGAGGGCCTGCTGCGGGGGGTCCTCGCCCCAGATGGCGTCGATCAGCTCGGGCGCGGTGGCGGTGCGGCCGTCGCGCAGGAGCAGTGCGGCGAGGAGGGCGCGCTGCTGGGGGCTGCCGGAGGGCAGGGCCTGGCTGCCGCGCCAGGCCCGGATGGGCCCGAGCACGGCGAAGCGGTTGTCCCCGGCGGCCGGTGCGGCGGCGGCCGCGGCGGCGGTTCCGGTCATCGGGGTGGTTGCGGCGGCTCGGGGCGCTGCGGTCGGCGCGGTGGTTCCGGTGGCTCCGGTGGCTCCGGTCGGGGCGGCCGCTGCGGTCGCTCGGGCCGCTGCGGTTCCGGTCGCCCGGGCCGCTGCGGTTGTTCGGGTGGCTCCTGCGGTTCCTGTGGCACCTACGGCTCCTGCGGTTCCTGTGGCACCTGCGGCTCCGGCTTTTGCCGCGGATCCGGGTGTTCCGGCCGCGCGGGACCCGCCGGGCGCACCGGGGGCCGCGGTCGTGCCGGGCGCGCCGGCCGTGCCGGGACCGTCGGAGACGCGCGGCTGGTGCGGGATGGCCGGTCCGCCGTCCATCTGTCCTCCCCCTGCCTTCCGTCGGTTCAAGGGCAAGTCTGCCTTGTGTTGAACGTACGCGTCAGCCCGCGGCGGAGCCATCCGCTCCTGGCCGGGGAACGACTGGTGCCCGAATAGCTGACGGTTCGTCAGATCGGCGCTACCGTAAGGGGTATGGAGACCTTCCCGAAGATCATCTCGGTGGACGACCACACGGTCGAACCCCCTCACGTCTGGCGGGACCGGCTCCCGTCCAGATATCGCGACACCGGACCACGGATCGTCCGCGCCCCCCTGAAGGAAATGACCTTCCTCGGCGGCAAGTTCGCCCCCGTCATGGGCGCGAAGGGCGACGAGGGCCCCGTGGGCGACTGGTGGGTGTACGAGGATCTGCACCGGCCGCTCACCCGCCTCGACACCGCCGTCGGGTACGACCGTGACGAGATCAAACTGGAAGTCATCACCTACGAGCAGATGCGCCCGGGCTCCTTCTCGGTTCCCGAGCGCCTTGCCGACATGGACGTCAACCACGTCCAGTCCGCCCTCTGCTTCCCCACCTTCCCCCGCTTCTGCGGCCAGACCTTCACCGAGGCCAAGGACCGCGAACTCGGCCTCCTGGGCGTCCGCGCGTACAACGACTGGATGGTGGAGGAGTGGTGCGGGCCCCAGGCCCGGGGGCGCCTCATCCCCCTGACCCTCATCCCGCTGTGGGACGCGCAGCTCGCCGCCGAGGAGGTGCGCCGCAACGCCGCGCGGGGGGTGCGCGCCGTCGCGTTCTCCGAGATACCGCCGCACCTGGGGCTCCCGTCCGTCCACACCGACGCGTGGGACCCCTTCCTCCAGGCCTGCGACGAGACCGGCACGGTCATCGCCATGCACATCGGTTCCTCCTCGCGCATGCCGTCCACCTCCGCCGACGCCCCGCCGGCCGTCGGCTCCACCATCACCTTCGCCAACTGCTGCTTCTCGATGGTCGACTGGCTGATGAGCGGCAAGTTCGAGCGCTTCCCCAACCTGAAGATCATGTACGCCGAGGGCCAGATCGGCTGGATCCCCTACATCCTGGAGCGCGCCAACGTGGTCTGGGAGGAGAACCGCGGCTGGGGCGGGGTCGCCGACAAGGTCCACCGGCCGCCGTCCGAGCTCTTCGCCGAGCACGTCTTCGGCTGCTTCTTCGACGACGCGTTCGGCCTGAAGAACCTCGACTCCATCGGCGTCGGCAACGTCCTCTACGAGACGGACTACCCGCACTCGGACTCCACCTGGCCCAAGTCGCGGGAGGTCGGCGAGGCCCAGATGGGCCACCTGGACCCCGAGGTGGTCGACCGCATCGTGCGCGGCAACGCCATCGACCTGCTGGGGCTCACCCCGGAGGGGCTCTGGGCGGGGGCCTGAGACGGCGGCAGGGGGGTGGGGAGCCCGGCCGCACCGGCTCCCCACCCCGCCTGCGGCTTCGGCGTCCGGCCCCGCCGGGCCCTCGCGCCTGCTCAGACGCCGGCGGTCGGCACGCGTCCGCCCGTCACCACCGGGCGGACGTGCGTCAGCAGCAGTTCCAGGAAGCGGTCCGGGCGGCGCAGTGCCGCGAAGTGGCTCGCGTCCTCGATCAGCGCGAAGGCCTTCACCGGTGCCTCCACCGCGTCGAAGTAGGCCCGGGCGCGGGCCGCCGGGGTGATCACGTCCAGGGCGCCCTGGAAGACGAAGAACGGCACCTCGAAGCGGGTCCCCTCGGCCCAGTCGTCGAAGCCGTGCGTGCCCGCCGTGACGGGCTGCGAGAAGCCCTGTCCCTTGAAGTAGGCGGCGATCCGGCCGGGGGAGTACAGCGGCGAGAGCCACATGGAGCCGAGGATCACCTTCTTCACGGTGTCGAGGGTGAGCGGGTCGCTGCCGGCGCACCGCTTGTCGTACGAGGACCGCTGCGCCGGGGTCCAGCGGCGCGGGTCCGGTCCCATCGCCTCGATCTCCGCCGCGTCCTTCTTCTTCCCGGCCGCCCGCAGCCGCTCCAGCGTGGCGTCGTAGGCGGAGGTGTCCCGCCCGGGCTCCAGGACGTTCTGGTCGGTGCCGACGTACGCCGAGAACAGCTCGGGGTGGCTGCGGGCCAGCCGGAGCCCGAACACGGTGCCGAAGGAGCTCGGCAGCAGCACCACCCGGTCGACGCCGAGGCGCTCCCGGACGTGGTGGACGACCTCCAGCGCGTCCGCGTACAGCCGCTCGAAGGACGGCTCGCCGCCCTGGCCCGAGGGGCCGCCGTGGGCGAAGGTCAGCCCGCTGCCGCGCATGTCCCAGCGGACCAGGGTGAAGTGCTCCTCCCAGGCCCGGGTGCGGGCCCCGTAGGGGGAGTTGGCCGCGCCGGGGCCGCCGTGGAGCTCCAGCAGCACCGGGTTGGCGCGGTCCTCGCCGCGCACCGAGATCCACTGGTCGATCCCGCCGATGCGGACGAAGCCCTGCTCGTCGATGCCGTTCGGCGTGTCGATGCGCATCAGGCGGGCGTTCGCGGACCGGCGCACGGCGCGGTGGGCGAAGAGGCCGGCGACGGGAGCGGCTAGCGCGGCGGCGGTGACGGCGGTGGTGATGATCCCGAGCATTACTGTTTCCCCCAGACGCTGTTTTGCTGACGAGGGGGAGACTACGGCAACGGCGCGGTTTGTAAAGGGGTTTGACGCGTCGGGGCCCGGCCGGCCCCAAGGGCCGCGATCCCGCCATCCCAGCGGCGCGCGAGGGCCGGACCTTGCACCCCGGGCCGTTGCCGGGGCATGCTTCGCCAGGGCAAAGCGGGAGGGATCATGGCGGTGGACAAGCGGTCCGTGGTGACGGCGGTGCTGTGTGCCGTGGCGGCACTGGGCGCCTCGGCGGCGGTCGCCGAACTCGTCCCGCCGCCCGAGGCGACCGCCCCCGTGCACGCCAAGTCGGCCGCCGCGCCCTCCGGCTCACCGAACGCCTCTTCGCGCCCGCAAGCGTCGAAGCCACAGCTGGGCAAGCCCCGCCAGACCCCCGCCGCGCCCAACCAGGCCAAGGCCGCCGCCTTCACCGGGGCCCTGTTCACCGGCAGCCTGGACGGCGACCACTTCTGCACCGCGACGGTGGTCCGCAGCCCCGGCAAGAACATGCTCGTCACCGCCGGGCACTGCCTCCTGGAAGGGCAGCAGTCCCGCGACGGGGGCGCCGTCTTCGCACCCGGGTACACGAACGGCGTCGCTCCGTACGGGGTCTGGAAGATAGAGCAGGTCTTCGAGGACAAGCGCTGGGCCGACGACACGGACGACGACTACGACCTCGCCTTCGCCCGCCTCGCCCCCGACGACAAGGGCCGCAACATCGAGGACCTCACCGGCGGCGCCGCCCTCGACACCAGCGGCCGCGCGGGCGAGGAGGTCACGGTGACGGGCTACCCCGCCGACCGCAAGGTCCCCCGCACCTGCACGGCGGTCTCCGTACGCACCAGCGAGCGCGAGCAGCGCTTCGATTGCGCCGACTTCCCCGGCGGAACCAGCGGCAGCGCCTGGCTCGGCCGCGACGGCAAGATCATCGGCATCCTGACGGGCGGCGACACGGACGACGTCTCCACGAGCACCATCCTCGGCGACTACGCCGCCCAGCTGTACGCAAAGGCCACCGCGCCCCAGCGGTGACGGGTCCGCGGGGCGGGGTAGCCGGGCGGTCCCGGCCGGCCTCCGGGCGGTCCCGGTGGGCCTCCGGGCGGCCCCGGCTGGTCCCGGGGCGTCCCCGTCGGCCCCAGAGCGTCCCGGGCGGTCCCGGCTGGTCCCGGGGCGTCCCGGGTGATGCCGCCAATTCCGGGGCGGTTCCGGCTGGTCCCGGGCCGATCCCCGGGTGACCTCGGCCGCCCCCAGGCATCCCCGGCCGGCCCCGGGCGGCGCACCCGTCCTCCCTCGGGCGGGGGAGGGCGCCTCCCTCCCGGGCGCGATGTCCGGCGGGTGGTTTCCGGCCAGGATCGGGGGCGACCCGACCGCCGCTCCCGGAGGAGACCACCGCCATGCACCGCACGCTCCTGCTGCGCCTCGCCGCACCCCTCGCCCTCGCCGCCGCCCTCACCGCCACGGCCTGCCTCCCGGCCTCGGCGACGGAGGCGCCCCCGGCGGCGGGGACGTCCTCGGTGGCGGAGGCGTACTCGGCCGTCCCCGCCGGCCCGGGCGTGCCCGCCGGACTTGGCGCCCCCGTCGGCCAGGGCGTCCGCGTCGGGCTGGCCGTCCCCGCCGGCTCGGGCGTCCCCGCCGGACCGGCCGCCCCCGCAGTGGGTGGGATCAGCGGGTGGGCGCGGATGGCCTACGGCGACCCCCGCGACGACGTCCAGATCTCCGTCGACGCCCACGGCCTGTTCGCCCCGGCGGGTTCCCCCACCGCCACCACCCGCTCCTGGGGGGTCTTCCGCATCCAGCACTACTCGCCCGCCAAGGACGGTCAGCCCGCGAACTTCAACTGGGGGGACTTCGTCGTCGACTGCCTGAGGGTGGACGGCACGGAGGTGTCCGTGACGGGCCGGATCGTCGACGCCGGCCCGGCGTGGGAGCCGTTCCTGAACCGCAGGCCCCTGCCGGCCCGCATGGGCCTCAGCTTTCACGTCCCCGGCCCGGGCGGCCGGCCCGACGAGGCGCGCGTCGGCCTCACGCCCCCGGCCGAGGAGGGCACCCCGGACATCCCGAAGTGCTCGACCCGGCCCGCCGACTCGGCCCTGGCGGCGGGCGGCTACCGGCTCCGACCCGGGCTCTAGTATGGGAACGTGCATTCGAATCCCGACGCCGGGCCTGCAGCTCCGGGGCCTCCGGCCCCGGGGGAGCGCCCGCCCCTCACTCCCGCCCTCACCGGTGACGAACTCGCCCGCTGGTACTGGACGCTGGCCGAGCTGACCGACCTGGCCCGGCGGCTCGGCGTACCCCGCGGCGGCGGCAAGGCCGCGCTCGGGGAACGGCTGCGGGCCGTGCTCGACGGCAAGCCGCTCCCCACCGCCGCCGCCCGCCGGCCCGCGGCCGTCCGGCAGCTGTCCGCGCCGGTGGACGGGGACTCCGTCATCCCCGAGGGACAGCGCTGCAGCCAGGTGCTGCGGGAGTACTTCCGGCGGGAGATCGGGCCGGGGTTCCACTTCGACGGGTACATGCGCGCCTACATCGCGGAGAACCCGGGCCGCACCCTGGCCGAAGCGGTCGCCCACTGGCACGCCACCCGGGCGGCGGCGGCCGGACCCCAGGAGATCGGCGCCCAGTTCGAGTTCAACCGCTTCCTGCGCGCCTGGCACGCGGACCATCCGGGCGGCACGAGGGACGAGGCCCTGGCGGCCTGGCACACCCACCGCTCCGCCCCGCGGAAACCGCCGGGGTCGGGCGGGTCCGCGGGGGCCATCGGCACCGCCCGTTCCGTCTGAAAATGCGTTGAGCCGTCCCCGCGGTGCGGCCGAGTATCGGGCCATGGGACATCTCGAAGCCTCGCACCTGGAGTACTACCTGCCCGACGGGAGGGTGCTGCTCGGCGACGCCTCGTTCAGAGTGGGCGAGGGGTCGGTGGCCGCGCTGGTCGGCGCCAACGGTGCGGGCAAGACCACGCTGCTGCGGCTGCTCTCGGGGGAGTTGCAGCCGCACGGCGGGACCGTCACCTCCAGCGGCGGCATCGGGGTCATGCACCAGTTCGTCGGCTCGGTGCGTGACGACCGCACGGTCCGCGACCTGCTGGTCTCGGTGTCGCAGCCGCGGATCCGGCAGGCCGCGGCCGCCGTGGACGCGGCCGAGCACCTGATCATGACGGTCGACGACGAGGCCGCGCAGCTGGCCTACGCCCAGGCGCTCAGCGACTGGGCCGAGGCCCGCGGGTACGAGGCCGAGACCGTCTGGGACATGTGCACGATGGCGGCCCTCGGCATGCCGTACGACCGGGCCCAGTTCCGGGAGGTGCGAACGCTGTCCGGCGGCGAGCAGAAACGGCTCGTGCTGGAAGCGCTGCTGCGCGGCCCGGACGAGGTGCTGCTGCTGGACGAGCCGGACAACTACCTCGACGTGCCCGGCAAGCGCTGGCTGGAGGAGCGGCTGCGGGAGACCCGCAAGACGGTGCTGTTCATCTCCCACGACCGGGAACTGCTGGCGCGGGCCGCGCAGCGCATCGTGGCGGTGGAACCCGGTCCCGCCGGCTCCGACGTGTGGGTGCACGGCGCGGGCTTCGGGACCTTCCACGCGGCACGGGAGGAGCGTTTCGCACGCTTCGACGAACTGCGGCGCCGCTGGGACGAGAAGCGGGCGCAGCTGAAACGGCTCGTGCAGGACCTGCGGCAGTACGCCGCCCGCAGCGACGAGATGGCCTCGCGCTACCAGGCGGCCAAGACCCGGCTGCGCAAGTTCGAGGAGATCGGCCCGCCGCCGGAGCCGCCGCGCAAGCAGGAGATCCGGATGCGCCTGCAGGGCGGCCGCACCGGCGTACGGGCCGTGGTCTGCGAGGAGCTGGAGCTGACCGGGCTGATGAAGCCGTTCTCGCTGGAGGTCTTCTACGGGGAGCGCGTCGCGGTCCTCGGCTCGAACGGCTCCGGCAAGTCGCACTTCCTGCGGCTCCTGGCGGGTGAGGACGTCCGGCACACGGGTGCGTGGAAGCTGGGCGCACGGGTGGTGCCGGGCCACTTCGCCCAGACGCACGCCCATCCCGAGCTGGTGGGACGCACCCTGGTGGACATCCTGTGGACCGAGCACGCCAAGGACCGGGGCGGGGCGATGTCGGCGCTGCGGAGGTACGAGCTGGAACGCCAGGGGGACCAGCCCTTCGACAAGCTGTCGGGCGGACAGCAGGCACGCTTCCAGATCCTGCTGCTGGAGCTGGCGGGGACCACCGCGCTGTTCCTCGACGAGCCGACGGACAACCTCGACCTGGAGTCCGCGGAGGCCCTGCAGGAGGGCCTGGAGGCGTACGAGGGCACGGTGCTGGCGGTGACGCACGACCGCTGGTTCGCCCGCTCCTTCGACCGCTACCTGGTGTTCGGCTCGGACGGGGTCGTCCGGGAGACCGCGGAACCGGTGTGGGACGAGCGGCGGGTCGAACGGGTGCGCTGAGGCCGGGCGGTGGAGGGCCGGCCGGCGGGGCTAGGTGACGAGGCCGAAGTGGACCGGTTCGGCGTGGGCGCCGGCGAGGAGGTCCGGCAGGCGCGGGGGCCAGAGGGGCTCGCCGAGGGTGGCGAGGCGCTCCGGTGAGAGCCACTGCCAGTGGATGCCGGGGTCCTCGAGGACGGGCTCCCGGCGGGGGCCGGTGGTGACGTAGATGTGCTCGTGCTGCCGGACGGGGATGCCCTCGTGGGTGAAGTCGTGCTCCCAGGTGCACAGCAGCCGCTGCGGCTCCAGGTCGGTCCACCCGGTCTCCTCGCGCAACTCCCGCCGCACGCACTCCTCGGGGGTCTCGCCGGGATCCATACCGCCGCCCGGCGGCAGCCAGTGGATGCCGACTTCGACGTTGTTCTCCCGGAACAGGAACACCGACCCGCTGGGGGAGAGGACGACAATGCGCGCTGCCTGACGCGGAGTTCTCATCATCGCAGGGTACGGCGGCGGGGCCGGGGGTGGGAGGGGTGGGACGGTGACTGCGGCTGGAGGGCGGTGGCTGCGGCTGGGGGTGGGCGGTGCCCCCTTCACCGGGGTCGGTGGGGTGTCGGGGGCTTCCCGCCAGTCCACTGTCCTTTCGTGCCGGTCCGGCCTGTCAAGGGCGCTCCTTCGTCGCGTCGCTCCGCGATCGCCTGCGGCGACCCTTGACAGACCGGCCCGTCCCGAAATGCCAAAGACTGTCGGAAAGCCCCCGAAGGAACGGCATGGTCCAACCTCAGGATCTGCGACACGGTCCGGAAATGCGACGGCCCGTTCCGCCCGGCAGACCGGCCATCCGGCCCCGCTGCGAAGCCATCCCCCCGGCCGGGCAGACGGCCGCCCCAGATCGCTACGCGCTCCTCCGGTTCCAGCGTCCGCCCGCCGTCAAGGGCTGATCCCCACACCTCATGCCAATGAGGACGTCATCGGGACCGGTGGGCGCCACAGATCGCTACGCGCTCCTCCCGTTTCGGCGTCCGACGGCCGTCCGGGGCCGATACCTGCACCTCATGCCCATCAGGACGTCATCGGGGCCGCCGGACGCCACAGATCGCTACGCGCTTCTCGAAGCTCGGCGGCTGGCCGACTTGGTGGGCTGATATCCGCACAAAGGGAGCAGTGGGGGATGGTGGGGACGTCAGGTGGCGGCAGGATTCCGGTTCTTGCCGGCTGGGGGTGGTCTCGGCCTGATCTTGGCTGTAAAGTTCATCTCGAGCTCGCGGCCGGGAAACCGGTGGTGGGACTGGCGTTGGTGGTCCAAGGAAAGGCACCCCACTTCCTGTGGGGGGATGCAGGTGCAAGGCCTGCCCAGCGCTCGATCAAGGCCCCGGCCTCCTCAGGGAGGTCGGGGCCTTTTGCTTGCGGTCTCAGATGGCGGTGGAGACCGCCGTGTGGCGCCATGCGTCGAGTTCGCGCCGGACCAGGGCGAGCTTCGCCTCGACGCGTTCGACCGCGTCCGTGCCCAGCTGCAGGCGCAGCGGCGGTTCGGCGACCTCGGTGATGTCGACGATGGCCTTGGCGCCCTTCACGGGGTCGCCGGGCTGGCGGCCGTCGTTCGTGGCCAGCGCCTCGCGCACCGGACCCGCGCCGACGGCGTAGTCGGGGATGGTGGCGGGTTCGAACCGGATGCTCGAACTGTTGAGGAAGTCGGTACGGAAGCCGCCCGGTTCGATGATGGTGACGCGGACGCCGAGCGGTGCGAGCTCGCCGTGCAGTGCCTCCGAGATGCCTTCGAGGGCGAACTTCGACGCGCCGTACAGACCCACCGCAGGAGCGGTGGCGAAGCCGCCCACGGAGCCGATGTTCAGGACGTGCCCGGACCGCTGGGACCGGAGCGTGGGCAGCGTCGCCCGCAACGTGTTGAGCACGCCGAACACGTTGACGTCGAACAGGTCCCGCGCAGCCTGGTCGGAGGTCTCCTCGATCGCGCCCACGAGCCCGTAGCCGGCGTTGTTGACCACGACGTCGATCCGCCCGAACTCCGCCAGCCCGGCCTCCACCGCGAGCGCCAACTGCTCCGGTCGGGTCACGTCGGCGCTCACCGCCAGCAGGCCCTCCGGCTTCTCCGGGTACGCCTTGAGCACGGCCGACGCGTCCCTCGCCGTGGCGATCACGCTGTGGCCTCGCTCCAGCGCCTCCCGGGTGATCTCCGCGCCGAGCCCACGCGATGCACCAGTGACGAACCAAACGCTCATGTTCTCCCCCAATTCCGATCGTCCGACTGGCCGACGAGTCGACGGTAGAAGCTAGAGTCGGGTCTAGATCAATAAGCACGTGACCGGAGTCACTATGGACCTGAGCATCGGTGAGGTGGCGAAGCGCAGTGGGCTGAGCGTCCACGCGCTGCGGTTCTACGAGCGGGAGGGCCTGTTCGCCAACCCGGTGCGCCGCCTGTCCAACGGCCGTCGGATCTACCACGAGGAAGACGTGGAGTGGCTGGCGATCTGCACCAAGCTCCGCTCCTCCGGCATGTCGCTGGCCTCGATCCGGGAGTACGTCGAGCTGGCCCGTCAGGGCGCGGGCAACGAACGCGACCGCCTCGATCTGCTGCGCCGGCACGAGGAGCACGTCCAGGAGCAGATCCGGGAGTTGCAAGAAGCCCTGGACGTGGTGCGCTACAAGGTACGGATCTACGAGGAACACCTCGCCCGCGGCGAGGCGGACCAGCTCTGGAACCCCACCCACCACCCCTCGGACCGCACGTCCGTCGGCCGCTGACCTTCGAGCAGCCCGTAGCGTTCTGTCGCCCCTGGCGGCCCCGATGACGTCCTGATGGGCATCGGGTGCGGGTATCGGCCCACCAAGTCGGCCAGCCGCCGAGCTTCGAGGAGCGCGTAGCGATCTGCGGCGCCTGGCGGCCCCCGGATGCCCGTCCCGTCGTCATTCGGTGCGGGTATCAGCCCTGGACGGCCGCCGGACGCAGGGATTCGAGGAGCGCGTAGCGATCTGGGGCGCCCACCGGCCCCGATGACGTCCTGGCTGGCATCGGGTGTGGGGATCAGCCCTGGACGGCGGGCGGACGCTGGAACCGGAGGAGCGCGTAGCGATCTGGGGCGGCCGTCTGCCCGGCCGGGGGGATGGCTTCGCAGCTGGGCCGGATGGCCGGTCTGCCGGGCGGGACGGGTCGTCGCATTGCCGGACCGTGTCGCAGATCTTGAGGTTGGACCATGCCGTTCCTTCGGGGGCTTTCCGACAGTCTTTGGCATTTCGGGACGGGCCGGTCTGTCAAGGGTCGCCGCAGGCGATCGCGGAGCGACGCGACGAAGGAGCGCCCTTGACAGGCCGGACCGGCACGAAAGGACAGTGGACTGGCGGGAAGCCCCCCCCGACACTCCACCGACCCCGCCCGAGGGGGCACCGCCCACCCCCAGCCGGAGCCACCCCGGTGAACCGGAACCCGGGTCGCCGGTAAATGTGATCAGCTGATGTACCGTCGGGGGGATGAGCAAGCACCGTCGAGCCGGATCCGGGTCCGGTCCCGCCTCCAGCCCCCGTGCCCGTGCCCGTGCGTCGGAACGCGCCCGGCGGCGGCGTGGGGCGGCCGGGCGGCCGTCGCGAGCGCTGGTGCTGGTCGCCACCGCCGGGCTGCTGCTCTTCGGGGCCGGATGGGTGCACGCCCTCTACGAACAGCCCGGCGCGCCCGTGCCGCCGGCCCGCTCCGATGCCCGGCCCAAGGCCCACGCCGGGCCCCCCGGACACGCCGCTCGCGGTGGCCGCCGTCCCGACGCCCTCCAGGGGATCCCGGCCGCCGCCCTCAGCGAGACCACCCGGGCCCGTATCCCGGCCGAGGCGCGCCAGCTGGTCCTCGTCACCGGCAAGGCCAAGGACTCCTCGGAGTCCACCGTCGGCCTGTACACCCGCCCCGCCCCCGGCGCGGACTGGGTGCGGGCCGCTCAGTGGCCCGCCCGCAACGGCGCCAAGGGCTGGTCCACCGAGCGCGAGTACGGGGACCTGACCTCCCCGCAGGGCGTCTTCTCCCTCAGCGACGCCGGCGGCCTGCTGTCGGCCCCGCCCGGCACGAAGCTGCCGTACGACCAGGACTCCGGTTTCGTCGCCTCGGGGCCCGGGGTGAACGGCGAGTCGCTACAGGGCTCCTTCGACTACGTCGTGGCGATCGACTACAACCGCCGCCAGGGCGTGTCCCCGCTCGACCCGGTGATGCCGGACGGCAAGGGCCGGGGCGGCAACATCTGGCTCCACGTCGACCACGACGGCCCCTCCCAGGGCTGCGTCGGCCTGCCCAGGGCGGCGATGAAGCAGCTCCTGGAGACCCTGGACCCGGCAGCCCACCCGGTCATCGCGATGGGCCCGTCCGGCTTCTAGGGGAGGGCTTCGGAGCCCCGCGCTCCCGCGCCGCCACCGCCCCCGGGCGAGGCCGCCTCGACCTCGGTCCTGCCCCTGCCCCACACCAGCAGCCCGATGTACACGAGGTCGAACACAGAGCACAGCGCGCCCAGCCCCAGGACGAACCCGGACCCGGACCCGGACCTGGACCCGGATCCGGACCCCTCCATCACCCCGAACAGCACCGTCGGCGCGAGGGTGCCCAGCCACTTGGCGACGGCGATCACCAGCGACTGCCCGCGCGGGCCGCGCCGGGCGGCGTAGAGGCCCAGGAACAGCCCCGACATCAGCAGGTTCTGCAGGAACGCGGCGTAGCGCGAGGCGTCGTGCGCGCCGAAGTGCGCGAGGAACAGCAGCTGCACGGCGAAGCCGGTCGCGAAGACGAGCGCGCTCCACGCCGCGAACACCGGCCGGGTCACGAAGGCCGGCAGCTCGGCGCGCCCGTAGCGCAGGTAGGTGTAGACGATCACCAGGTCGGCGGCGCACCATACCAGGTTGACCACCCCTTGCGGGGACAGCCCGGTACGGACGTCGTTGGCGGCGTAGACGGCCTCCCAGGCGAGGTTGAGCGCGAGGGCGGCGACGGGCATCGCGTACGTGCGGTCCCGGAACCCGACCCGGACGGCCTCGACGTACACGAGCGTCCAGGCCAGCCCGCTGACGAGGGTGAGCATCAGTTCCACGGGCGCACCCTAGGCGATGCGCGGCCGGACGCCACGAGCGCTGCGGCACCCTTCGTCCCTGCCGACCCCTTGCCTGACGATCCGTCAGCTACGACGATGGCCCGGACCCAAGACCACCACCACACAGCGGGGCGGACGGCCATGGCACGCGTGTTTCCGGAAGGCCGGCTGGCGTACGGGATGCAGCTCCCGGTCCAGTCGCAGAGCACCATCTACGCCGAACCCTGGGAGGCCGCCGCCGGTGCGGCCGACCTCGCCGAGGTGGCGCGGGCCGCCGACCGGGCCGGCTTCGGGTACCTGGCCACGTGCGACCACGTGGCCATCCCGCGCCGGCTCGCCGGGCCCATGGGCACCGTCTGGTACGACCCGGTGGCCACCCTGGCCTTCCTGGCCGGCATCACCGAGCGGGTACGGCTGCTGAGCCACGTCGCGATCGTCGGCCTGCGCCACCCCCTGGTCACCGCCAAGCAGTACGCGACCCTCGACCACCTCTCCGGGGGCCGGCTGGTCCTCGGGGTCGGGGCCGGGCACGTGCAGGAGGAGTTCGAGGCGCTCGGGGCGGACTTCGCGGGCCGGGGGCCGGTGCTGGACGAGGTCCTGGACGCGTTGCGGGCCGCGCTCGGTCCGGAGGAGTTCCCCGCGTTCGAGGGGGAACGGTTCTCCTTCCGCGACCTCGGCCAGTTGCCCCGTCCCGCCCAGCAGCGGATCCCCGTCTGGGTCGGCGGGTCCTCCCCGGCCGCCGTCCGGCGGGCCGCGGTGCGCGGTGACGGCTGGCTCCCGCAGGGCGACCCGCGCGACCGGATCCCGGCGCAGGTCGCCCGCATCCGTGAGCTGAGGGAGGCGGCCGGGGTGGAGGGGCCCTTCGAGGTGGGGGCGATCACCGAGCCCCTCTACGTCGGCGAGCCCGGCTGGGACACCGGCAGGCGCACCCTCACCGGCAAGGCGGAGGCGCTGGCGGAGTCCCTGCGGGAGTACCGGGCGCTGGGCGTGGACCAGATCCAGGTCCGCTTCCGCAATCGCGACCGTGCCGAACTCGTCGACCAGATCACCGCCTTCGGGTCCGAGGTGGCCCCGCTGCTCAACGACTAGACCGATCCGACCACTAGACCGATCCGACCGCTAGACCTTCCCGACCGCATGGACAAGGGAGTACCCGTGGGCAAGCTGGACGGGCGCGTCGTCATCATCACCGGTGCGGCGCGCGGGCAGGGCGAGCAGGAAGCGCGGCTCTTCGCCGCCGAGGGGGCGCGGGTGGTGCTCGGCGACGTGCTCGACGAGCAGGGTGCCGCCGTGGCCAAGGAGATCACCGAGGAGTGCGGCGAGGACCGGGCGCGGTACGTCCGGATGGACGTGAGCCGCGAGGAGGATTGGACGGCCGCCGTGGCCGTCGCGAAGGAGGCCTTCGGCCGGGTCGACGGGCTGGTCAACAACGCGGGCATCCTGCGCTTCAACGAGCTGACCGCGACGCCGCTGGAGGAGTTCCAGCAGGTGGTGCAGGTCAACCAGGTCGGCGCGTTCCTCGGGATCAGGACGGTCGCGCCCGAGATCGGGGCGGCGGGCGGCGGGACGATCGTCAACACCTCCTCGTACACCGGCCTGACGGGCATGGCGTACGTGGGCGCGTACGCGGCGACCAAGGCGGCCGTCCTCGGGCTGACGCGGGTGGCGGCGCTGGAGCTGGCGGCGCAGAACATCCGGGTCAACGCGATGTGCCCGGGCGCGGTGGACACGCCCATGGCCAACCCGGGGCTGCTGGATCCGGCCGGGATGACGGACGAGGCCCGGGAGGCGATGGCGGACCTGTACCGGAAGGTGGTGCCACTGGGGCGGGTGGGGCGTCCGGAGGAGATAGCGAAGCTGGCGCTGTTCCTGACGGCCGAGGACTCCTCGTACATCACCGGCCAGCCTTTCGTCATCGACGGGGGATGGATGGCGGGGGTCAGCATCCTCTGAGGCGCGCGAGGGCCGGCGCTGACCCGCCCCGTCGACCAGGAGAGCGAATCCATCGAGTGAATCTGACGAGCCGTCAGTTGCCCCCACCTCGGCTCTTGACGCCCCCACTGCACGGTGGAACAGTCGGACCCATCGAATCTGACGCAACGTCAGAAACCTAAGGACGGTGAACCCCTTGGAATTCGGGCTCTTCGTGCAGGGATACGTGCCTGAGGCGCGGTCCAAGGTCGACCCCGAGGCGGAGCACAAGGCGCTGCTCGAGGAGACCCAGTACGTCATCCAGGCCGACAAGTCCGGCTTCAAGTACGCCTGGGCCTCCGAGCACCACTTCCTGGAGGAGTACTCCCACCTCTCGGCGAACGAGGTCTTCCTCGGCTACCTCGCCGCCGCCACCGAACGGATCCACCTCGGCTCGGGCATCTTCAACCCGCTCGCCCCGGTGAACCACCCGGTGAAGGTGGCCGAGAAGGTCACCATGCTCGACCACCTCTCCAAGGGCCGCTTCGAGTTCGGCACCGGGCGCGGCGCCGGCAGCCACGAGATCCTCGGCTTCCTGCCCGGCATCACGGACATGAACCACACCAAGGAGATCTGGGAGGAGACCATCGGGGAATTCCCCAAGATGTTCCTCCAGGAGGAGTACGAGGGGTTCAAGGGCAAGCACTGGTCGCTGCCGCCGCGCAAGATCTTCCCCAAGCCGTACGGCAAGGCGCACCCGGCCATGTGGTACGCCGCCGGGTCCCCCTCCTCGTACGCGATGGCGGCGAAGAAGGGCCTCGGGGTGCTGGGCTTCAGCGTCCAGAAGGTCTCGGACATGGAGTGGGTGCTGGAGCAGTACAAGACGGCGATCCAGGAGGCGAAGGCGATCGGGGCCTTCGTGAACGACAACGTGATGGTCACCTCCACGGCGATCTGCGCGGAGACGCACGAGAAGGCGGTCGAGATCGCGGTCAACGCGAACATGAACCGCTTCCAGTCGCTGGTGTTCCGCTACCACGACACGTTCCCGCGGCCGGAGGCGATCCCGCAGTGGCCGGAGACGCTGCCGGAGTACAACGCGGAGATCATCGAGCTGCTGATCGCGGAGGAGCTGCTGATCTGCGGTGATCCGGCGGAGGTGCGGGCGCAGTGCAAGCGGTGGGAGCAGGCGGGGGCGGACCAGCTGTCCTTCGGTCTGCCGACCGGGGTGTCGTACGAGGACACGATGACGACGATCAAGCTGATCGGTGAGCACGTCATCCCGCACATCGACACGGACCCGGTCCACCGGACGACACGCTTCCGCCAGTCCGCGTAGCGGGCGCCCGCCCCGCGCAGCGGCCCGCCCGGCCCCGGCGGGCCGCACCGGAACGACCCGCAGCGGCCCGCCCACCCCGGCGGGCCGCACCCGCGCGCCCCGCACGCCCCGCGCACCGCGACACGCACCGCACCCCCCACACCGCCCGGCCAGGGCAACGGCACAGGGATCAGGGATCAGGGATCAGGGATCAGGGATCAGGGACACCAGGACGGGAAGGGAACCCCATGCTCGACCACCTCATCCGCGGAGCGACCGTCGTCGACGGCACCGGCGCCCCCGCCCGGGTCGCAGACGTCGGCATACGCGACGGCCGCATCGCCGTCATCGCCGCGCCCGGCACCGTCGAGGAGGAGGCCCGTACCAGTGAGGACGCCACCGGGCTGGTCCTCACCCCGGGGTTCATCGACCCCCACACCCACTACGACGCCCAGCTCTTCTGGGACCCCTACGCCACCCCCTCCATGAACCACGGCGTCACCACCGTCGCCGGCGGCAACTGCGGGTTCACCCTGGCCCCCCTCAACCCCGCCCGCCCCGAGGACGCCGACTACACCCGCCGCATGATGAGCAAGGTCGAGGGCATGGCGCTCGCCGCCCTCGAAGAAGGGGTCGACTGGTCCTGGTCCACCTTCGGGGAATACCTCGACGCCCTCGAAGGGCGGATCGCCGTCAACGCCGGGTTCATGGTCGGACACTGCGCCCTGCGCCGCCACGTGATGGGGGAGGCCGCCACCGGCGGCGCCGCCCCCACCTCCGCCCAGCTGGACGAGATGCTCGCCCTCCTCCACCAGGCCATGGACGCCGGCGCCTGGGGCCTGTCCACCACCCAGTCCTCCACCCACTCCGACGGCGACGGCGCCCCCGTCGCCTCCCGGCACGCCGGGCCCGCCGAACTGCTCGCGCTCTCCCGGGCCGTCGGCGACCACGAGGGCACCCAGCTCGAGGCCATCGTCGCCGGCTGCCTGGACCAGTTCTCCGACGAGGAGATCGACCTCTTCGTCGAGATGAGCGCCGCCGCCGGCCGCCCCCTCAACTGGAACGTGCTCACCATCGACGCCGCCGTCCCCGAACGGGTCCCGCGCCAGCTGGTCCCCAGCGAGCGCGCCCGCAAGGCCGGCGGCCGGATCGTGGCGCTGACGATGCCGATCCTCACCCCCATGAACATGTCCCTCGGCACCTTCTGCGCCCTCAACCTCATCCCCGGCTGGGGCGAGGTCCTCGGGCTGCCCGTGCCCGAGCGGATCGCGAAGCTCCGCGACCCCGGCGTACGGGCCGAGATGCTGCGCCGCGCCGACAGCAAGGAGGCCGGGGTCTTCCGGCGCCTGGCCGACTTCGGGCGCTACGTCATCGGTGACACGTACAGCGAGGTGAACGAGGGGCTGAGCGGGCGCGTCGTCGGGGACATCGCCGCCGAACGCGGGCAGGACGCCTTCCAGTGCCTGGTCGAGATCTGCGCCAACGACGACCTGCGCACGGTCCTGTGGCCGATGCCCACCGACAACGACCCGGCGACCTGGGCCCTGCGCGCCGAGACCTGGCAGCACGAGGACGTCATGCTCGGCGGCTCCGACGCGGGCGCGCACCTGGACCGGATGTGCGGGGCCCCGTACACGACCCGGTTCCTCGGCGACTGCCTGCGCGGCCGCAGGCTCGTCCCGCTGGAGCAGGCGGTGAAGATGCTGACGGACGACCCGGCGCAGCTGTTCGGGCTGCGCGAGCGCGGCCGGATCGCCGAGGGCTGGCACGCGGACCTGGTCCTCTTCGACCCGGAGCGCATCGAGGCCGGCCCGGCCACCTTGGTCCACGACCTGCCCGGCGACAGCCCGCGGCTGGACTCCCGGGCGATCGGGATCGTGTCGGTGCGGGTCAACGGGGTGGAGACCATCCGCGACGACGAGGTGACCGGCGCGATCCCGGGGATCGTGCTCCGGTCGGGCCGGGACACGAGGACGGTGAGCACCCGATGAGCGGTGGGACGAGGGGTCGGCAGGGGCGGGCCCGGGAGCAGCGGCTGTACCTCGGCGGGGAGTGGGTCGAGCCCGAGGGCGGGTACTACGAGGTGGTCAACCCGGCGGACGAGTCCGTGGTGGGCCTGGCCCCCGAGGCCTCGCGGGCGCAGGTGGAGGCCGCCGCCCGGGCCGCCGCCGAGGCCTTCGGTACGTGGTCCCGTACGCGGCCCGAGGAGCGGGCGGCGATCCTGGACCGGGCCGCGGACGTCATCCAGCGGGAGTTCGAACCGCTGGCGGAGCTGGCCCGGGCGGAGACGGGCGCCCCGACCGGGATCGCGCGCGGGATGCAGGTCGGGGTGGGGGTGTCGCGGTTCCGGCGGTACGCCAGGGGGGCGCTGGAGCCGGTGGAGCGCGGGCTCCCGCCGCAGGTGACCGAGGCGGGGCCGATGGGCGCGGCGAGCGTGCTGGGCGCGCTGGAGGTACGCCAGCCGGTCGGGGTGGTCACCTGCATCACCTCGTACAACAACCCGTGGGCGAACCCGGCCGGCAAGGTGGCCCCGGCGCTGGCCATGGGCAACACAGTGGTGGTCAAGCCGGCCCCGCAGGACCCGCTGTCGGTGTTCCGGATGGCCGAGGCGCTGGCGGAGGCAGGGCTTCCGCCGGGGGTGGTGAACGT
The DNA here is from genome assembly GCF_003634815.1 of Streptomyces sp. 3211.6. Lineage (NCBI taxonomy): Bacteria > Bacillati > Actinomycetota > Actinomycetes > Kitasatosporales > Streptomycetaceae > Streptomyces > Streptomyces sp. 3211.6. The sequence goes on from NZ_RBXC01000001.1 coordinate 4,624,781, forward strand.
GGTCTCGGGGCAGGCGGTGGAGGTCGGCGAGGCGGCGGTGGACTCCCCCTACGTGGACATGGTGTCCTTCACCGGTTCGACGGGGGTGGGGCAGCGCATCGCGGAGGTCTGCGGGCGGTCCATGAAGCGGCAGCTGATGGAGCTGGGCGGCAAGGGCGCGGCGGTGGTCTTCGAGGACGCCGACCTGGACGCGGCGGTCATGGGCATCGGCACCACCTTCTCCTTCTACAGCGGGCAGATCTGCACGGCTCCGACCCGGGTGATCGTGCACCGGTCGGTGTACGCGGAGCTGGTGGAGAAGCTGACGGGGTACCTGGCGTTCATGAAGGTCGGGGATCCGGCGGTGAAGGGGACGGTGGTCGGGCCGGTGATCTCGGCGGCGCACCGGGACCGGGTGGAGTCGTACGTGGAGCTGGGCCGCAAGGAGGGCGCGCGGATCGCGTTCGGCGGGGACCGTCCGGTGGTGGGGGAGGGCGGGGGCAACGGCACGGGCAGGGGCAGGGGCCGGGGCAGGGGCTTTTACGTGGCGCCGACCCTGCTGGTCGACTGCACCAACGACATGCGGGTGGTGCGGGAGGAGATCTTCGGACCGGTGGTCGTGTTCGTCCCCTTCGACGGGGGCGAGGACGAGGCGGTGGCCCTGGCCAACGACAGCGACTACGGGCTGATCAGCTACGTGTGGTCGGCGGACTCGGCGCGGGCCTTCCGGGTGGCGCGGCGGCTGCGGGCGGGCGGGGTCGGGGTGAACACGATCGGGCGGAACATGGAGGCGCCGTTCGGCGGGTTCAAGCGGTCGGGCGTGGGCCGGGACGTGGGCTCGTACGCCCTGCACGCCTACAGCGAGGTCCAGTCGATCGTCTGGGCGGGGTAGGGGGCCGAGGCGGGGAGCCGGGGCGGGGAGCTGTGAGGGGGAGCCGGAGCGGTCGGAAAATTGCCTCGGGAAATTTTCGAAACGGACATTCCAGGCGCTCCTGCGGTTTCCGCATTCCGGAACCCCGCGTCCGGCGCCTGCGAATCGGACGCCGGGGCGTGAATGGATCTTGCAATCCCGCGTCGTAAACTACTCCAAGGTTGAAATTCCAAGGCGATTCATTGCGCCGACATACGGACTTAACCAGTCCAGATGTGGAAATCGCACCCTCTACCGTCCTTTCACATGACACAGCTGGACGAGCGGCCTCGGGTCGGAGACACGGTAAGCGGCGTCGCCGCGGGCGACGGCGAGGTGCGCGGCAAGGGCCTCGGCAAAGGCTCCGTCGGCCTGGTGGGCAGCGCCGTCATCGGCATCTCCACCGTCGCCCCCGTCTACTGCCTGACCTCCACCCTCGGCTCCACCGCCGGGCAGGTCGGCCTCCAGATGCCCGCCGTCTTCCTGGCCGGCTTCCTGCCGATGCTGCTCGTCGCCTTCGCCTACCGCGAACTCAACAAGGACATGCCGGACTGCGGCACCTCGTTCACCTGGACCGTCAAGGCCTTCGGCCCGCGGATCGGCTGGATGTGCGGCTGGGGACTGGTGATCGCCACGATCATCGTCCTGTCCAACCTGGCGGGCGTCGCCACGTCCTACTTCTGGCTGCTGGCCGGCGAGATCACGTCCGATCCGTCGATCGCGGCGCTGGACCACAACAAGTTCGTCCACATCGCCACCTGCCTGACGCTGATCGCCACCGCCACCGCCATCAGCTACCGCGGCATGACCGCCACCAAGGGCGTCCAGTACACCCTCGTCGGCCTCCAGCTGCTGGTCCTGGCCGTCTTCGTGGCCATGGCCTTCCAGAAGGCCTCCGCCGGAACCTTCGACACCGGCGTCCACTTCTCCTGGCAGTGGATGAACCCCTTCGCGGTCGAGTCCATGGGCGCCTTCACCGCCGGACTCTCGCTCTCGATCTTCATGTACTGGGGCTGGGACACCTGCCTCACCGCGAACGAGGAGACCATCGGCTCCGCCAAGACGCCGGGCCGCGCCTCGCTCATCGCGATGGTCGTCCTCGTCGGCTCCTACCTGGCCACCGGAGTCGCCGCCCAGATGGCCGTCGGCTCCGGCGACAAGGGCCTGGGCCTGGGCAACCCCGAGACCTCCGGCAACGTCTTCGCCGCGCTGGCCGGCCCGGTCATGGGCCCGCTCCTCGGCATCCTGCTCTTCGTGGCGGTCCTCGCCTCCGCGGCCGCCTCGCTCCAGACCACCTTCATCCCGGTCGCCCGCACCGTCCTGGCCATGTCCACGTACGAGGCCCTGCCCGCCTCGTACGCCAAGGTCCACCCCCGCTTCAAGACCCCGGGCCGCGCCACCGTCACGGCGGGCGTCGCGACCGGCGCGTTCTACACGGTCATGACCCTGGTCAGCGAGAACGTCCTCACCGACACGATCTTCGCGCTCGGCCTGATGATCTGCTTCTACTACTCCCTGACGGCCTTCGCCTGCGCCTGGTACTTCCGCGGCGACCTGCGCCGCTCCGCCCGCGACCTGTTCTTCAAGGGCGTCTTCCCGGTCCTGGGCGGCCTCCTCCTGGCGGCGGTCTTCGTCAAGACCCTCACCGACGCCTGGGACCCCTCGTACGGCTCCGGCTCCAGCATCCCCGGCCTGGGCGTCGGCAGCGTCTTCGTCATCGGCGTCGGGCTGCTGGCCCTGGGCGTGGTCATCATGCTGATCACGCAGCGCCGCAGCCCGGCCTTCTTCCGCGGCGAGGTCCTGACGAAGTCGACCCCGTCCCTGGTGGTCGAGGACTGACGGGGCGGCCGTGCCGCGGGCTGCGGTGTGCGGCGGAGCTTCACGCGAACGAGGGGGTGGGCGGTGACCCCGGGTGCGGCGGGGTCGTTGGGCCGGGCATGACTGCCATCAAGCGCACCCTGTCCGCCCTGGCCCTCACCGGCGGCGCCGCCCTCGCCCTCACCCCCTCCGCCCACGCCGCCGACGGGCCCACCCTCGGGAACCAGCCCGTAGTCGAGCGGGTGGTCGACATCGCCGGCCACCCGGGCCAGGCGATGAAGGACACCAAGACCGCCCTCGACGTCACCACCGCCGTCGCCGGCAGCGCCACCAAGTCCACCCAGGGCTCCCTCGCCGGCGCCGACACCGGCCTGGCCGGCGGCCTGCCGCAGGCTCCGTCGGTGCGCTGAGGCCCTACTTCGCGCGGGTGACCAGGACCAACGGGATCTCGCGGGCCGTGGCCGCGCGGTAGGCCCCGTACGACGGCATCGCGGCCACCACCACCGGCCACAGCCGCTCCGCCTCCGCCGGACTCGCACGGCGGGCCCGCGCGGGAAAGGTCTCGGCGCCGACCTGGACGGTGACGTCCGGGTCGGCGGCCAGGTTCAGGTACCAGGCCGGGTGGCGGTCGGAGCCCGCATTGGAGGCCGTGAGGACGTACGTGGGGGCGGCGGCTGCGGTGTCGTCCGGGACGTAGGCCAGCGCCGTGCGGCGCAGGACGCCCGATCGGCGGCCGCGGGTCGTCAGGAGCAGGTCCCGGATGCCGGGGCGGGGATGGCCGCCGGTCTCCTCGAAGCGGCGGATGTGGTCGGCCACCCAGGGGTTGGGGCTGTCGGTCGCTGCGGTCGTGGTGGTGGTGGCCGTGGTGGTGGTCGTGGTGGTGGTCGTGGTCGTGTCCGTCGCTGTGTCCGTCACCGCGTCCGTGGCCGTGGTCGCGCTCATGCCCCGGCCACCCCGGCGTGCACCCCGTGGAGGGTGGGAGCGGTCAGTTCGTCCAGTACGGCGGCGGCGAAGTCGGCCGGGGTGACGCGGCTGTCGGCGTCCGCGTCGGCGAGGGTGTAGCCGCCGGTGGGGGCGCCGGTGTGGTCGAAGTCCCCGGCCGGGGAGAGGACCGCCCAGTCCAGCGCTTCCGGCGCGGCCGCGCGCAGGGCCTTGGTGCCGGCCGCGTGGCCCTCGTAGAACGCCCGCCATTCCTGCGGGTACCCCGGTGTGTCCATCAGCAGCGGGCCTGCGGCGGTGGGCAGTACGGAGGCCAGGCCGACGCCGACCAGGCGGCGCACGCCTGCGCGGGGCAGGCTCGTGGCCAGGGCTCGGGCGGCGGCCGGGAAGAAGTCCCCCGGCACGGCCTGAGGGTCGTACACCGCCGCCACCGCCGCGTCGTGACCCGCCGCCAGGCGGGCGACGTCGTCGGGGGAGGCGAGGTCTCCGGCGCTCCGGCCGACGGGTGTGACCTCCAGTCCCCGCGACCGGGCTTCGGCCACGACGGCCCGGCCGACGCGGCCGGTGGCGCCGAAGACGATGAGGGTGGGTGCGCTGCTGTTCTCGGTTGGCATGCGGCGAGCGTAGGAAAGGGGGTGGTTACCGATCGGATACCGGCCTACGGTGGCGATCATGACGCTGCCGCCCCTGGACCCCGAGATGTTCGACCCCGTCTGCCCCTCGACGCTCGTGCCGTTCCGGGTCGGCGACAAGTGGGCCCCGCTGATCCTGCGCTGCCTGGAGGGCGGTCCGCGCCGCTTCTCGGAGCTGAAGGTGCCGCTGCGCGGGATCACCTCGAAGTCCCTGACGCAGTCGCTGCGGGGACTGGAGCGGGACGGGTTCGTGACGCGGGAGGAGAGCGGGGACGGCGGCCCCGAGCGGCGTGTGGAGTACGCCCTCACGCTGCTCGGCCGGGGCCTGCTGGGCCCGCTGGACGCCGCCTGTGCGTGGACGCGGGAGCACTGGGACGAGCTGATCGACGCCCGCGAGGAGGGGCTCGCGGCCGCGGCCGCTCAGCCCCAGGTGCGGGAGCAGAGCACCAGGCGGTAGCCGTCGGGGTCGGCGATGGTGACGCCGTACTCGTCCCAGTACGGGTTGTTGGACGGGACCTGCTCGCCGCCGCACTCGATCAGACGGCGCACGAGCGCGGCGTCGGGATCCTGCCCGAGGTAGACCACGAACAGGTCGTCCACGGTGGGGGACGGCTCGACGGGGTTCTCGGGGTCCCGGGTCAGCTCGAAATGCCACCCGCCGCCGGCCGGTCCGACCATGACGAGGTCGTGCTCCCCGGGAACGTGCCCGGAGGTCCGCCACAGGACGTCGAGCCCGAGCCCGTCGACGTAGAACCGCTCGGCGGCCGCGAGATCGCGGGAGGGTCGGGCGACGCGGACGTGGGTGTGTGCATCGATCATGCCCCCGGAGCTTAGGGGGAGGGACCGGGGGAGGGGCGGGGGCGGGGCGACGGTCTGTCAGGTGGCGGGGCGGCTGCGGCTGGGGGTGGGCGGTGCCCCCTCGGGCGGGGTCGGTGGAGTGTCGGGGGGGGCTTCCCGCCAGTCCACTGTCCTTTCGTGCCGGTCCGGCCTGTCAAGGGCGCTCCTTCGTCGCGTCGCTCCGCGATCGCCTGCGGCGACCCTTGACAGACCGGCCCGTCCCGAAATGCCAAAGACTGTCGGAAAGCCCCCGAAGGAACGGCATGGTCCAACCTCAGGATCTGCGACACGGTCCGGCAATGCGACGACTCGTTCCGCCCGGCAGACCGGCTATCCGGCCCAGCTGCGAAGCCATCCCCCCGGCCGGGCAGACGGCCGCCCCAGATCGCTACGCGCTCCTCCGGTTCCAGCGTCCGCCCGCCGTCCAGGGCTGATCCCCGCACCTCATGCCAATGAGGACGTCATCGGGACCGGTGGGCGCCCCAGATCGCTACGCGCTCCTCGAATCTCTGCGTCCGGCGGCCGTCCAGGGCTGATACCCGCACTCAATGACGACGGGACGGGCATCCGGGGGCCGCGGGACGCCACAGATCGCTACGCGCTCCTCGAAGCTCGGCGGCTGGCCCTCTTGTTGGGCTGATATCTGCATAAAAGGAGCAGGAGGGGGCAAGGGGTGGTTGGATTCCGGTTCTTGGTCGGGGAGATGGTTTCGGGGCTGGATCTCGTGTAAAGTTGATCTCGAGCTCGCGGCCGGGAAACCGGTGGTGGGACTGGCGTTGGTGGTCCAAGGAAAGGCACCCCACTTCCTGTGGGGGGATGCAGGTGCAAGGCCTGCCCAGCGCTCGATCAAGGCCCCGGCCTCCTCAGGGAGGTCGGGGCCTTTGCGTTGGCTACTTCCGTTCGGCCGCGCTGCGTTCCACGCAGAACTCGTTGCCTTCAGGGTCGGCAAGGGTCGCCCAGCCGGTTCCGTCGGGGTTGCGGTGGTCACCGACGAGCTTGGCGCCGAGGGCGACGAGCCGTTCCACTTCCTCGTCCCGCGTGCGGTCCTGCGGCTGGACGTCCAAGTGCACCCGGTTCTTCACGGACTTGGTGTCGGGTACCTGGATGAACAGGAGCGACCCGCCTTCCGTCGAGAGCAATGCCTCCGGGTCGCCCGGGGAATCATCCTCGTGCAGGGTGCCGTTGAGGACCTGCGCCCAGAACTGGCCCAGGGCGTAGGCGTCGTGGCAGTCGATGGTGATGTGCCGGATGAGAGAAGTCATGTACGCACACTAGCCGCCCTCGTGTCCGACGTCATAGCGTTTATCTACAGTCCATTGCAATGCCCTTGGTTAGCTCGTTGCGTTGAAATCTGGACCGTTGCAACGATTTCATGGGTCTGACCTCCATAGATGTAGATCGTGCGCAACGAATGTGTTGTCAGGTCTTCGAATGCAACGTAGCGTTTCTCATGTCAGAAAGCAGCGGGCCGAACGGGGCGCGCGATACCGATGAAGGAGAGCACGATGCAGACGTTCGCCACCGCCACCCCGGTTTCCGCCGTCCTGGACATCCCCGCCGGCCGGGTGCGGCTCATCGCCGCCGACCGGGCCGACGCCACGGTCGAGGTCCTGCCCGCAGACCCCTCGAAGAGCCGCGACGTGAAGGCGGCCGAGCTGATCGAGGTCGCATACGCCGACGGCGTCCTCCGGGTCGTCGCCGCTCCGGCCAAGAACCGGATCACGGGCAACTCCGGCTTCGTGGACGTGACCGTGCAGCTGCCTGCCGGCTCGCACGTCGAGGCCAAGCTCGCCTCCGCCGAGGTGGAGGGCAAGGGCCGCCTGGGTGATGTCGTCCTCGAGGCCGCGCAGGCGCAGGTCGAGCTGGACGAGACCGCCTCCGCCCGCGTCACCGTCCAGGCGGGCGACGTCTCCCTCGGCCGCCTGGGCGGCCCGGCGGAGATCAACACCCAGAAGGGCGAGATCACCATCACCGAAGCCACGTCCGGCGTGGTCACCCTGACCACCCAGCACGGCAACATCACCGTGGGCGCCGCCCGTGACGCCGCCGCCACCCTGGACGCCGGCACCGCCTTCGGCCGCATCGACAACGCCCTCCAGAACGCCGGAGGCACCCCCCTGGCCATCCACGCCACCACCGCCTTCGGTGACATCACCGCCCGCACCATCTGACCAGCCCCAGACGGCCGCCAGCCGCCGAAATCCGAGGAGCGCGTAGCGATCTGCGGCGCCTGGCGGCCCCGATGACGTCCTGATGGGCATCGGGTGCAGGTATCAGCCCAACAAGACGGCCAGCCGCCGGGATTCGAGGAGCGCGTAGCGATCTGGGGCGCCCACCGGTCCCGATGACGTCCTCATTGGCATGAGGTGTGGGGATCAGCCCTGGACGGCGGTCGGACGCTGAAACGGGAGGAGCGCGTAGCGATCTGGGGCGGCCGTCTGCCCGGCCGGGGGGATGGCTTCGCAGCGGGGCCGGATGGCCGGTCTGCCGGGCGGAACGGGTCGTCGCATTGCCGGACCGTGTCGCAGATCTTGAGGTTGGACCATGCCGTTCCTTCGGGGGCTTTCCGAACAGTCTTTGGCATTTCGGGACGGGCCGGTCTGTCAAGGGTCGCCGCAGGCGATCGCGGAGCGACGCGACGAAGGAGCGCCCTTGACAGGCCGGACCGGCACGAAAGGACAGTGGACTGGCGGGAAGCCCCCGACACTCCACCGGTCCCGCCCGAGGGGGCACCGCCCACCCGAAGTCCCGGTCCCCCCGTAAAAGAAGGTGCGGGTGTACGCGGCCCCGGCCTAGCTTGAGGCGGTGAGCAGCGACTATCCATTCGCCGACGGCTACAACCTCGTCTGGGACCTGACCGGCTTCGGTGACGCGGACGAGGAGATAGTCGAGTCCGTTTCGCTGTCCCGGGACCAGTTCCTGAAGATCAGACACCTGTTCGTGCTGGGTGACGATCCCTGGATGGTGGCGGGTGAGTACCGTGTGGCGCCGAGCATCTGGGCGCACGTCCGCCGCGTTGTGCCGGGTGTCCGGTTCCAGCGCGATGCCGAATACTTCCTCGGCGCCCGTCAGGCCCTGCCTGACGGGCGCTTCTGGCGTCCGGCCCCGGGCGTGGCGGCGCCGGGGCCGATCCCGCCGTTCTAGGCGGTCACCCCGCCCAGGAACGCGGTCCAGGTGGAGGGGGCGACCTTCAGCTCAGGACTGGCCGCGAGCTTCGAGTCCCGGATGTGCACGGTGTCGGTGCAGGTGGCGAACTCGACGCAGTCGTCGCCGTCCCCGCTGCTGTAGGTGGACTTGTGCCAGGAGGGACGCTGACGGTGTACCCCGTCGGGTGCTCCAGGCGGCCGCACGGCATGTCGATCCGGATGTCCTCGGCGCGCACCCCGGACCGCGTCAGGTCCTCCAGGTAGGCGCGCAGCTCGTCGCGGTCCAGCGTCGAGAAGCGTGGCTCCCACCGGCCCGGCGCCTGCCGCTCGCGCCGGGCGTTGGCCTCCCGGCGCTCCCGCTCCCTGCGCTTGCGCTGACCCGGCATCCGCTCTTCTCTCCCCGTCGGCCGCTGTCGGTGGCGGCCACTGCCGCCTCCACGACCGCCCCAGTCCAGGGGATTAGCATGCGCGCCGGGGCCGGGTGGACGGGAAGGCGGAGCGGTGGTGGCTGGCTTGTCCGGCAGTGGAGTTGAGGGGCAGCGGCGGCCCGAGGTGCTTGCCGGGCTGCTCAAGGCCGCCCGTGTCGGGCCCGGAGGGCACCGGGCGGCGGCGCACAGGGTGGCCGCCTGGCTGGGCCGTGCCGTCGGGGGCTCCGCGCGGATCGAGGTCCCCGCACGGATCGAGGGCTCCGCGCGGGCCGGGGGCGGGGACGGTGCGCTTCTGCGGGACGTCGCCGCCGGGAGCCCCCGGTCCGCCGTGGTCGCCGAGCCCGGGCGGCACCTGCGGGTGCTGGCCCTCGGGGTCGAGCGGCCGCATCCGGTGCTCGTCGTCACCCGGCCGTCCCCTTACGACGAGGCCGCCGCGGCCCTCGTCGCCCACGCCGCCACCGTCCTGGAGCTGCTGCTGTCGGCCGGTGAGGCGGACGAGCGGCGGCGTCGGCTGGCCGAGGCGGGGGCGGGGGTGCGGCTGTCAGTGCTCCAGCTGCTCATGGGCGGGGAAGTGGTCCTCGCCCAGCGGACGATGGCCGGGCTGCGGCCCGGGCTGCTGGACGCGGAACGCGTGGTGGTGTGCGTACTGGAGGCCTCGGAGGGCGAGCGGGGGGAGGTGGCGCGGGCCTGTGAGGGGCTGCTCGCCGGGCGGGCGCTGGTCGTGCGGTGCCCCGCGGACGACGGGCACGTCATCGTCGTCGCGCCCGTCAGCCCGGGGGGCGCCGCCGGGACCGGGGCGCAGGACGCCCTGCGGGAGTTCGTCACCGGGCGGGACGGGGTTTTCCTGGGGGTCGGTGACCGCCACCCGATCTCCCGGGTCGCCGCGGGCTACGACGACGCCATCCGGAGCCTGGCCGCCGCCCGGCTGATGCCGGGGCGGGTGGCGGGGCACCAGCCCGGGGCGCGGCTGCCGGAGGTACTGGACGCGGGGGCGGCGGCCGGCTGGGCGGCCGGGTTCCTGCGGCCGCTGGCGGCCGTGCCGGCGCAGGACCGGGGGCAGCTGACGGCGACCGTCCGGCTCGGGCTGGAGTTCACCGCCGTGAACGCGGCCAGGCTGCTCGGGATCAGCCGCAACACCGTGCGGGCGCGCATGGACCGGGTGGCCGGGCTTCTCGGCCTCGACCTGGGCGACGTACGGGCCCGGGCGGCGCTGGACCTCGCCCTGAGGCTCGATGACGGCGATCCCGGTACGGCTCGGAGCGGCCGGGCCGGCGGTACCGGCCAGGCCCGCAAGGGCAGCGACGGCGGCCACGCCGCCCAAGCCGCCCAAGCCGCTCACGGCAGCGGTACCGGCCACGCCCGCCCCGCCGCCACCCGGCCCGGACCGGGACCGGGGCCGGGGCCGGGCGGCGGGGAGCTGGGCCGGATGCTCGCGGCTCCGCCCGTCCTGGTCTGGGCGCGGGACCTGCTCGCGCCGCTCCGCGGCGACGAGCGGGACCTGCGGCGGACCCTGCGCGACTGGGTGGGGGAGAACTGCGCGGTCGAGCCCGCCGCCCGGCGCCGGGGCGTGCACCCGCAGACCGTGCGCGAGCACCTGCGCGGGGCGGAGGGGCTGCTGCGGCGGCAGCTCGTCGCGGGCGGCAGCGGGCTCTACGAGGTGGTCCTCGCGCTCACCGTGACGGGAGAGCTGGACGAGGCCCCGTCCCGGGGATCTTCGGGCCGGTCAGCGCCGGGGGACCGTGCACTCGTGACACCTTCGTGCCCCGCGACCGTGCATCCGTGAGATGGCGGCCGGTCCACCGGGGCCCTAGTTTCTCCTTCAGCGGCACCCGAGGTCGGTGCCGCCAACGGGGGGATCGGAACTGCAGGTTCCGATCTATCACGCGGGAGCGTGACGCCGAACCGGGCCCGGAGCCGCTGCTGCGCTCCGGGCCCGGTTCGTCATGCCGGCGGCCGTGACGTGACGGCTACTTCTTCGTCGGCAGCGGCGGGAGCGACGGGAGCTTGCCCGGGTCGCTCTTCTGGAAGGTGTCCTGGCCCGCGCCCTCCCAGGTGACCTTCAGGGTCGTGGCGTCGACCGAGTCGACCTTGCCCTTGGAACGGGTCGCGCCGGGCGGGCACTTCAGGTCGAGGGTGGTGCCGTTGGAGCTGCCCTCGCAGGTCAGGCCGGTGGCGGCCTCGACCACGAGCGCCTTCTGGCCCTTGACCGTGAGCACCACGCTCTTGCCCGGGTTCTGCATCGAGATCCAGCCGCCGTCCAGGGTGCCCGCACCCCCCGCCGCGCCCGTGGCCGTGCCCGCGCCGGCCGTCGGGGCGGCGGTGGGGGTGGAGGCGGCCGGGGCGGAGGGCTTGGCGTCCGGCTTCGAGGAGCCGTCGCTGCCGCAGGCGGTCAGGGTCAGGGCGGCGGCCAGGCCGGCGGCGGCGAAGGCGGCGGTGCGCAGGGTGCGGTGCGGGCTGCTGTGCACGGGAAGGTCCCCCAGGAAAGCGAGTTGATCGATCGACGGAACGCGCCAAAGTACCAGCCGTTCCGGCGGTCCGAGGCACCTGCGGACACGCCCGGCCGGGTCCGGTCGGTTCCGGCCGCCGTGCCCCGGGTCAAGAAGGGGTCCGGGCCGGGCCGGTGGCCCGGAGGCGGGGCGTCAGAGGTACTGGGCGAAATCGTCCAGGGTGCGCAGGACCTCGTCCTCCCGGGCGGAGGGGAGTTGGAGTACGACCTCCTCGATGCCCAGCTCGGCGTAGTGGGCGAGCTTGCCCGGGTTGGGCTGGACGGCGTACGGGACCACCTGGAGGGTCTTGGGGTCGCGTCCGGCGTCCTCCCAGACCCGGCGCAGCACCGGCAGGTTCTCGGTCAGGCCGCCGCCTCCGATGGGGAGCCAGCCGTCTGCGTTGTCGGCGACGGCGGCGAACAGCCTGGGGCCGGCCGCCCCGCCGATGAGGGTGCGCGGGCCGTGCAGCCGCTGTCCGCCGGGGAGTTCGCGCGGGGGCGTGGCGGGCTTGGGGTGGGCGAGGCTGGCCTGGACGGAGCCGAACGGGCCCTCGTAGGCGGTCGGCTCCGGGGACCACAGGGCGCGCATGAGGGCCATGTGCGAGCGGACGCGTTCGCGCCGGGTGGGCCAGTCGACGCCGTGGTCGGCGGCCTCCTCGACGTTCCAGCCGTAGCCGATGCCGAGGGTGAGGCGGCCGCCGCTGAGGTGGTCGAGGGTGGCGGCCTGCTTGGCGAGGCCGATGGGGTCGTGCTGGGCGACGAGGGTGATGCCGGTGCCGAGGTGCAGGCGGCGGGTGACGGCGGCGGCCTGGGCGAGGGCGACGAAGGGGTCGAGGGTGCGGCCGTACTGGTCGGGGAGTTCGCCGCCCATGGGGGCGGAGGTGGTGCGGCTGACCGGGATGTGGGTGTGTTCGGGGAGGTAGAGGCCGGCGAAGCCGCGCTCTTCGAGGGTGGTGGCGAGGCGGGTGGGGGAGACGGTGAGGTCGGTGAGGAAGATGGTGGTGGCGATCCGCATGTGGGCACCTCCGTGTCGTCGGGAGGGCCAAGGTACGGGGTTCCGGGTGCGGTTGTGAGGGGCATGCGGGGCCTGAACGGTCGGGCGGGGCCGCCCTGTGCGGCGGTGTGTTCCGGTGCGCCCGCTCTCCCCCCGGGCTTTGCGCTCCGTTCGGGCCGGGGGGCCGGCCCGGCCCCGTGCGGAACGACTGCCCGGGCCGGGGGAGCGTCAGCCCTGCGGGTAGCGGGCGAGCCAGGCCGGGGTGGTGTGGAGGGTGGGGCCCTGGGTCATTTCCAGGGCGAAGTCGTCGGCGAGTTCCAGGATCGTGGCGCGGCCCTCCAGTTCGGCGAGCCAGGCCGCCGGGAGGGCCGTCTCACCGTGGAGGGCGCCGAGCAGGGCCCCGCACAGGGCGCCGGTGGCGGTGGAGTCGCCGCCGTGGTTGACGGCCAGGCGCAGCCCGTGCGGGACGTCCTCGGCGACGAGGGCGCAGTAGACGGCGATGGCGAGGGTGTCCTCGGCGTCGCGGCCGTCGCCGGGGGAGAGGGAGCCGACGGTGCGGGGGCCGGGTGTGCCGTCGGTGACGGCGGCGACGGCCCGGCGCAGGGCGTCGGTGACGGGCTGGTGGCCGGGGCGGGTGGCGAGGAGGGCGAGGGCGCGCCGGAGGGCGGCGTCGAGGGTCTCGCCGCGCGTCAGGCCGTGGACGATGACGGCGAGGGCCCCGGCGGACAGGTAGGCGGTGGGGTGGCCGTGGCTCTGGACGGCGCACTCGACGGCGAGCTGGAGGACGAGGGAGGGCTCCCAGCCGACGAGGAGCCCGAAGGGCGCCGAGCGCACGGTGGCGGCGGCGTCGCGGGCGGTGGGGTTCTTGAGCTGGTCCAGGGTGGCGAGGGAGTCGTCGGCGAAGCCGGTCATGCAGGCCCGGTCGGGGCCGCGGCGGGCGTAGAGCCATTCCTCGTGGGCGAGCCAGCCGTTGTCCTTGCGGCGCTCGTCGGGTCCCCAGTCGTGCTGGGTGGCGGCCCAGCGGAGGTAGGCGCGGTGGACGTCGGTCGGGGGGTGCCAGGCGCCGGTGTCGCGGCGCACGTGGGCCCGTATCAGGCCGTCCACGGTGAAGAGGGTGAGCTGGGTGGACGCGGTGACGGTGCCGCGGCGGCCGTAGGCGGGGGCGGGTTCGGTGAGGCCGGCCGGGCCGTGGGCCTCGCGGATGCCGTCCAGGGAGAGGCCGGCCACGGGGGCGCCGAGGGCGTCGCCGATGGCGGAGCCGAGGAGGGTGCCGCGCACCCGGCTGCGGAAGTCCTGCTGTTCGGTACGGCCCCACAGGGCGGTGGCCAGGACGACGCCCGCCCCGGGAGGTACGGCCGGGGCGGGTGCCGCCGGGACGTGCGCCCTTGGCGCTCCTGCCGTCCCTGCCGTCCCTGGCGCCCCTGCCGTTCCTGGCATCCCCGCCGGCGATAGGTTCGCCGCCGCCGTCCCCGCCGTCCCCGCCCCCGCCGCCCCTGTCGGCGGTTCGGCCGCTCCCGTGCCCGTCGCCGTGCTTGCGGTCGTGCTCGTCGTCGTGTCCATGCCGTTCCCCCCAGAGTCTGGCGCGCACTGTAGTGGACAGGTTCGGGCGGATTCGGATGGAGTCCGTCAGGTCGGCCCGTAAGTGACCGGAGAACGGCCGGAATGCGAGCGGTCCCAGCCCGCGAGACGATCAGGTGGCACGTTTTGCCACTCGCCTTCGCGGTGGCTGTTTCCAGCCATGCGCCGTTCACACGAGGTTCGCCGGGGGCCCGGAGCCTCGACGCCATGAAGAAGGCTCTCCTCGCCGCGACCGTCACCGTCGCCGCCGCGCTCACCACCTCCCTGGTCGTGGCCCCCGCCGCCTCCGCCTCCGGCTGGGAATGGCCCGGCCGCCACCACGACCGCACCTCCGTCCCCTTCACCGAGGCCACCGTCACCGCCGCCGCGGACGGCTCGTACGAGCTGAAGTGGAACGCCAAGGGCACCCGGCACGTCGAGATCGAGGCGAACGGCAAGGTCGTGGCCAAGGGCGCCGCCCAGGGCCGGGCCACGGTCAAGGGGCTGCCCGCCGCCGACCGCCAGTGGTTCGACTTCAAGGCCGACCACGGCCAGGGCCTGCACCTCGCCGACCGCCAGATCAAGCTGGAGGGCGCGGTCAACTTCCGTGACGTGGGCGGCTACCGCACCACCACCGGCCAGTGGGTCAAGATGGGCGAGGTCTACCGCTCCGACGCCCTGAACAAGCTCACCGGGAACGACAAGGCCAAGCTCCAGCGGCTGCGCGTGAAGACGGTCTTCGACCTGCGCACCCAGGACGAGCGCACCAAGGACGCCGACCAGGTCCCGGCCGGCGCCCGCTACGTGGTCGCCGACGTCTTCGCGGGCTCCGGCTCGTTCCAGACCCTGCCCAAGTCCCCCGACGAGGCCGTCCAGGCCATGATCGGCGCCGAGCGGAGCATGGTCAGCGGCGCGGGCGGCAAGAAGGCCTACACGCAGGTGCTCGACGGGGTCCGTGACGACCGCGCCCACGCCGTCCTCTTCCACTGCACCGCCGGCAAGGACCGCACCGGCTGGGCCGACGCCACGCTGCTGACCGCCCTCGGCGTCCCGCGGGAGACGGTGCTGGCCGACTACCTGGCCAGCAACGACTACCGCAAGGCCGCCAACGACGCGCTCCTCTCCCACCTGCCGGCCGCGCAGGCCGCCGTCTACAAGCCGCTGCTCGACGTCCGCCCCGAGTACCTGAACGCGGGCTTCGACGAGGTCAAGGCCACCTACGGCAGCTTCGACCGGTACCTCAAGGACGGCCTCGGCATCGACTCCCGCGAGCTGCGCGAGCTGAAGCGGGACCTCCTCGTCGGCTGACCCCCGCCAACGGCGCTCAGTCCAGGACCGGCAGCAGCTCCGGCAGGTGCCCGTCCGAGGCCCGGGCCGCGTCCTGGCGCTCCTGCGGCACCTCCCCGTACAGGGTCGTCCGGGGCCGTGCGGGCCGACCCGCCGCCTCCGCGACCGCGACCAGGTCCCGGACCGACTTGTACGAGCCGTACGAGGAGCCCGCCATCCGGGAGATGGTCTCCTCCATCAGCGTCCCGCCCAGGTCGTTCGCCCCCGAGCGGAGCATTTCCGCCGCGCCCTCCGTGCCCAGCTTCACCCAGCTCGTCTGGATGTTCGGGATGTGCGGGTGCAGCAGCAGCCGGGCCATGGCCGTCACCGCCCGGTTGTCGCGGACCGTCGGGCCGGGCCGGGCGATGCCCGCCAGGTAGACGGGCGCGTTGGTGTGGATGAAGGGGAGGGTCACGAACTCCGTGAAGCCCTCCGCGCCGTTGGCCAGCGCCGTCTCCTGGATGCGGGCCAGGGTGCGGAAGTGGCCGAGCCAGTGCCGGGGCTGGTCCACGTGCCCGTACATCATCGTGGACGAGGAGCGGATGCCCAGCGCGTGCGCCGTGGTGATGACCTCGGTCCAGTCCGCCGTCGGCAGCTTGCCCTTGGTGAGCACCCAGCGGACCTCGTCGTCCAGGATCTCCGCCGCCGTGCCCGGGATCGAGTCCAGCCCCGCCTCCTTGGCGGCCGTCAGCCAGTCCCGTAGGGACATCCCGGTGCGGGTGGCGCCGTTGACGACCTCCATCGGGGAGAAGGCGTGCACGTGCATGCCCGGCACCCGCTGCTTCACCGCCCGCGCGATGTCGAAGTACGCCGTCCCCGGCAGGTCCGGGTGGATGCCGCCCTGCATGCACACCTCGACGGCGCCCACCTCCCAGGCCTGCGCGGCCCGGTCGGCGACCTGCTCCAGGGAGAGGGTGTAGGCGTCGGCGTCGGTGCGGCGCTGCGCGAAGGCGCAGAACCGGCAGCCGGTGTAGCAGACGTTGGTGAAGTTGATGTTCCGCGTGACGATGTAGGTGACGTCCTCGCCCACCACCGACCGGCGCAGGTCGTCCGCGATCCGGCACAGCGCGTCCAGCGCGGGGCCGTCCGCGTGCAGCAGGGCCAGGGCCTGGTCGTCGGTGAGCCGCTCCGGATCGTCGGCGGCCTGCGCGAGGGCGGCCCGCACGTCGGTGTCGATCCGCTCGGGGACCATGCCGGGCGCGGCCGCCTCGCGCAGGGCCTCCCAGTCGCCGTATACCTCGTCGAAGTCCTCGCGGCGGTCGCCGGTGCGGCCCTCGGTGTCGACGGCGGTGTGCAGGTCGGTGCGCCCGCTGGCGGTGAAGGCCTCCTCGGGCTCCTGCCAGGGGTGCCCCTCCACGACGGCGTCCGGGCGGGCCAGGCCGGTCTGCGGGTCGGCCAGCGCCCGCACGTGGGGCAGCAGCCGGGGGTCCAGCCAGGGCTCGCCCCGGCGGACGAACTCCGGGTACACGCAGAGCCGTTCGCGCAGCTCGAACCCGGCCGCCGCCGACCGCTCGGCCAGCAGGTCGATCTGGGGCCAGGGCCGCTCGGGGTTGACGTGGTCCGGGGTGAGCGGGGAGACCCCGCCCCAGTCGTCGATGCCCGCGCCGATCAGGCGGGCGTACTCGCCGTCGACCAGGTTGGGCGGGGCCTGGAGGCAGGCGGAGGGGCCCATGATGTGCCGGGCCACGGCGATCGTGGCGACCAGGTCGTCCAGTTCGGCGTCCGGCATCCCGCGCATCGCCGTGTCCGGCTTGGCGCGGAAGTTCTGGATGATCAGCTCCTGGATGCCGTGGTAGGCGCGGGAGATCCGGCGCAGCGCGAACAGGGACTCCGCCCGCTCCTGGTACGTCTCCCCGATGCCGATGAGCAGCCCGGAGGTGAAGGGTACGGAGGAGCGGCCGGCGTCCTCCAGGACGCGCAGGCGGACGGCCGGCTCCTTGTCGGGGGAGCCGTGGTGGGGGCCGCCGGGCTCGGACCACAGCCGGGTGGCGGTGGTCTCCAGCATCATCCCCATGGACGGGGCGACGGGCTTGAGGCGCTGGAAGTCCGCCCAGGACATGACCCCGGGGTTGAGGTGGGGCAGCAGCCCCGTCTCCTCCAGGATGCGTACGGAGATGGCGCGGACGTAGGAGATCGTGTCGTCGTAGCCCTCCGCCTCCAGCCACTCGCGGGCCTCGGGCCAGCGGTCCTCGGGCTTGTCGCCGAGGGTGATGAGGGCTTCCTTGCAGCCGAGGGCGGCGCCCCGGCGTGCGATGTCGAGGACCTCGTCCGGGGACATGAACATCCCGTGTCCCGCGCGGCGCAGCTTGCCGGGGACGGTGGCGAAGGTGCAGTAGTGGCACTTGTCGCGGCACAGGCGGGTGAGGGGGATGAACACGCTCTTCGAGTACGTGATCACGCCCGCGCGGCCGGCGGCCGCCAGGCCCGCGTCGCGGACCCGGGCGGCCGAGGCGGCGAGGTCGTCCAGGGCCTCGCCCCGGGCCTGGAGCAGGACGGCCGCCTCGGTCGCGTCGAGCGCGACGCCGTCACGGGCCCGCCGGAGCGCGCGGCGCATCGCGTTGTCGGTCGGGGCGTCACTCGGAGTGGTCATACGGCGAGCATACGATCAGCGGTTCGGGGGCCGGAGGGGGTCATCGCATCAGCTCACCGGCGTTGACCAGCAGGGACTGGCCGGTTATCGCCCTTGCCCGGTCGGAGGCGAGGAACACGGCGGCGTCCGCGACGTCCCCGTCGGTGGCGAGGTCGGGCAGCGCCATCCGGCTGGTGAGGCGGGCGTGCACCTCGGCCTCGGGGACGTTCTCGGTGTGGGCGGTGAAGGTCACGAAGGCCTGGACGGGCGGCCCCCACATCCAGCCGGGCAGCACGGTGTTGACGCGGATGCGGTGCGGGCCGAGCTCGCGGGCCAGGGAGTACATGGCGGAGGTCAGCGCGCCCTTGGAGGCGGCGTAGGCGGCCTGGCGGACCTCGCTGGGGGCCGCGACGGCGGACTGGGTGCCGATGAGGACGACGGAGCCGCCGCCCCCGGCCTTGAGGGCGGGCAGGCAGGCCCGGGTCATGCGCAGCGTGCCGAGGAGGTTGACGTCGAGGATCTGCTGCCAGGTCCCGAAGTCGGCGTCCTCCAGGCCGCCGAAGTAGGAGTCCCAGGCGGCGACGTGCACGACGGCGTCGATCCGGCCGAAGCGTTCGGCGGCGAGGGAGGCGAGGGCCGCGCACTGCCGCTCGTCGGTGATGTCGGTGGTCAGGTACGCGGTGTGGGTGCCGTCGGGGTCGATCTCGGCGGCGGACTTGGCCAGGTTGGCCTCGGTGCGCGCTCCGAGGACGGCGTTGCCGCCGTCACGGACCACGGCGGCGGCCACCTGGTGGCCGAGCCCGGCCCCCACACCGGAGACGACGACGGTCTTCCCTCGCAGCAGCATGAAGCGCTCCCGTGTGACTCGGCCCGTTGAGCGGACGACGATCCCCAAGGTTTCTGACGGTGCGTCAGGGTAGGGGTGCGGGGCTGCGGTGGGAAGGGGTGCGGGGGCCTGGGCGGGCGCGGGCGGGTGCGAGCCGGTCAGCGCCTCCCGCTGACGTCCAGGTAGATGTTGGCGATGACCCAGGTGAACCACAGCAGCGGGACGATCGCCACGTAGGCGAGCGGCCGGGCGTACACCGGCGGGCCTTCCTCCAAGGGCTGGCGGCCCGGCGCCGGGGTGGGGTCCGGGAGCTTGCCGAACTTGATCGCGGCGAGCAGGTTCCAGATCAGCGTGAACGGCGTGAAGATCACCAGGGACAGGGGGCTCCACCAGCCCTGGCAGAGGGTCTTGGTGGTCAGGGTGCGCACCAGCGACCGGCCGCACGGGCGGCAGAACGGGCCGTTGAGGGTGTGGAAGCGCATCAGGACCAGCACGCCGACATGGGCCCGGACCGAGAAGAGCGCGGCCTGCGGGGCCCCGCAGTTGCGGCAGCCGGGCGCGGGCGCGTGGCCGTACGGGGGCGCGTACGCGGGGTCGTACGGCATGGCGCCCGGGCCGCCCTGCTGGGCGGGGAGGCCGGGGCCGGGCGGCGGCGGGTAGCCGGCGCCCGGGTGCGGCGGCTGGCCCACGGGCGGCTGGCCAGGCTGGCCCATGGGCGGCTGGCCGGCGGGCTGTTGGGCGTACGGGTTCGGCTGCTGGGCGGCGGCACCCGCGTACGGGTTCGGCGGGACCGGGGCGCCGGAGTAGGGGTTCGGCGCGGGCTGGTGCGGCTCGGTGGTCATGGCAGGCCTTCGGGGTCGGCGGCGCGGGCAGGAGAGCGGCGGCGGCCGACGGGCAGGGCGGTGCACGGCCTGGCCACGGCCCGTACCTCCTTCCGGATGCCTTCACGGAAGGAGGAGGCCTCGCACGCCAGTTCTCTCTTCTGGCCTGAAACTACCAGGAGTCGAAGCGCCCCCGGCCACCCCTCGCCCCCGGCGGGTCACTGCTTCGGGTTCGCCGCCACCAGCCGCCCGAAGGCCTCCGGGGTGATCGTCTCCAGGCCCTTGCCCGTCAGCACGTTCACCTCCTTGCCGTTGGCCTCCACCACCGGCGTGCCCTTCTTCCCGCTGCCGTGGAAGGCCTGCGAGACCCGGTCCACCCACGGCATGTACGTCAGCTCCTCGACCGCCTTGTCGAAGCCCGGATTGCGCAGCCCCGGCACCCGGTCGGCGAGGTCCAGCAGGGTGGCCGTCGAGCCGAACTTGTCGTCCGACTCCTTCTGCGGATGGTTCGCGTAGAGCACCTGGAGGTAGTCCATGAACTTCTCCGGGCCCTCGTTGACCGCCGCGCCCAGCGCGTTCAGCGCGCGCTTGGAGCCCTTGCCGCCGAGCGCCCCGTCCAGGAAGGTGGCGAAGTGGTACTCGACGCGGTAGTCCCCGGCGTCCGCCCGCTCCTTGAAGGCCGGCCCGAGGCCCGTCTCCACGCCCGCGCAGAACGGGCAGCGCGGGTCCAGCCAGACCGACACGAGGTCCTTCGCGCCCTCCTTGCCGTACGGGACGACCACCCCGTCCTCGCCGGCCGTGTGCGCGGGCCGCACGAACGGCCTGCCGCCGGCCTCGCTCTCCCCCGGACCGGCGGACCGCGACGCGTAGACGCCCACCCCGGCCGCGATCGCGAGGACGGCGGCCAGCGCACCGCCGACGAGCAGCCGCCCGCGCAGCCGCGCGCGCCGCGCCTGCGCCTCCCGTTCCGCCACGAGCCGTTCGCGGGCCTCGCGCCGCTGGTCCTTCTTGCCACCACTCGCCATGAGACCAGGGTAAATTCCAACAAGCCCTGCCAGGATGGGCCTTTGGGACGTTACGGACAGGGCCGGAAGTCCCGTTCGCACCGGGCCGGAGGGCCGCAGGAGGCGGGCTGGACGTCCTGGGCCACAGGGGGGTGAAGCCGAGACGAATGGTGTGTCATATCTACGGGGGCGACGGCGAGTCGTATCCGAATACCTGATAGACAGAAGAATCACGGCCCGACCGGCCGTGCACCTGACTTCGCCGGCCGCCTTGGGGGGATCGCCGCACCGTGAAGCCGCTTCACCGTCACGTAGTCAACACCTCGCGGAAGGTGTTGTGCACGGCCGCCCTCGCGGCCAGCCTCACCACCGCCGCCGTCGTGACCAACACCCCGGTCGCCGGCGCGGGCGAGGCCGAACCCACCCCGGACAGCCCGCAGGCCGCCGAGCGGGGCGACGCCCGCCTCGACCTCCCGGGCCAGCTCGCCGACCCGGTCGTCCCGCCCGCCGCGGGCGGAGCGGCCACCGAGGGCGCCGCCGGCATCCCCGCGACCGCCCTCGACGCCTACAAGCGCGCCGAAGTCGCCGTCGCCGCCGCCCTCCCCAAGTGCAAGCTGCCCTGGCAGCTGGTCGCGGGCATAGGCCGGGTCGAGTCCGTGCACGCCTCCGGCTACGGGCTCAAGGACGACGGCACCACCGAGCGGCCGATCCGCGGGCCCCGCCTGGACGGCAACGGCTACGAGAAGATCCTCGACACCGACAAGGGCGAGTTCGACGGCGACACCGAGTACGACCGCGCCTTCGGCCCCCTCCAGTTCATCCCCTCCACCTGGGCCACCTGGAAGGCCGACGGCAACGGGGACGGCAAGCGCGACGCCAACAACATCTACGACGCGGCGCTGGGAGCGGGCCTCTACCTCTGCTCGGGCGGCAAGGACCTCTCCCTCCCGGCCGACCTCGACAGGGCGATCCTCAGCTACAACAACTCGCGCGAGTACGTGAACAGCGTGCTCGGCTACATGCGCCAGTACCAGCAGGACGGCACCGCCGGGATCCCGAACCCGCCCGTCGGCACCTACCCGACCCCGCCGACGCCGACCGTCCCCACCCCGCCGCACGTCCCGGCCCCCAACCCGCCGGCGACGAAGCCGACGCCGACGCCCAAGCCGGACCCGAAGCCGACCCCCGACCCGAAGCCCACCCCGAAGCCCGACCCGTCCACGCCGACCCCGGCGCCGGCGACCCTGGCCAAGCTGGAGCAAGTCGGCGACGCCAGGCTGGAGGCGGAGGCAGGCAGCACGTTCGCGGACGGCGTCCGCTTCAAGGCGGTCCTCAGCGACGGCAAGCCCGCCGTCGGCCAGGTCGTGCTCTTCGCGGTCGAGAAGGACACCACCGGCGGCACGGGCTTCGTCTTCGGCGACGAGGCGAGCGTGGTCGTCCGTACCGACGCCCAGGGCATCGCCACCGCCCCGCGCCTGAAGGCCGGCCCGAAGGCGGGCACGTTCACCCTCCGGGCCAGGGCCTACGACTCCAAGGGCCAGTTCACCGTGGCGCTGGACGGCAAGGTCACCGAGAAGCCGGCCGAGAAGCCGCTCGCGCTGACCCGTGCGGACGCCGGCGGGGCGGTCGAGGTCGCGGCCGGCACCCCGGTCAAGGGCCTGCAGTTCCTGGCCGCCCGCGAGGGCAAGCCGGAGGACGGGGTGCAGGTCACCGCCACTCTGGTCACGGGCAAGCCCGGGGCCTGGGTACCGGTCGACCCGAAGTCGGCGACGGGGCCGTTCTTCAAGGGCGCCGCGGACGGCCAGAAGCTGTTCACCCTGGAGCTGCCCAAGACGGGAGCCGACGGGAAGGTCTCCCTGCCGGACCTGCTGACCACGGACGCGCCCGCGGGCACGTACCACCTGCGGCTGACCACGGCGGACGGGGCGGAACTCGTCCTGGACCTCACGGTCACCGCCCCGAAGGCGGAGCCCAAGGCCTGACCGGGCCCGTACGGACCCAGGACACGGCACGACACGGCACGGCCGGCCGCGCAGCGCGCGACCGGCCGTGCCGTGCGTGTACGGGGTGCCGGGGCCCCTATACGGGGGTGTCCTGGACGGCCGTGAAGCCGGTGCCGCAGGCGGCCACCAGGTTCGAGGCGCTGAACGGCGTGTCGGAGGTGGTGCACGTGGCCTGGTGCAGCTCGCCCTCCCGGTCCTGCAGGGTGACGTAGAGGGAGCCGGGGTCGGCCTCGGTCACCGAGGCGGCGGTGTCCGTGACGCACTTGGGCGCGTTGGCGAGGATCCCCAGGTTGATCCACACGCCGGGGTTGCGGCTGTCGTTGAGGAAGGCGTGCCCGTGCCGGTCGGTCGCCACGCGGAAGATCAGACCGGGGGGGAAGTTGGTGTAGTCCGGCGCGGCGGTGGAGAGGTCGCGGGAGGTGGAGCACTTCCTGCGGTGGTCGTCGTCCCGGTCGTCGTCGGAGCGGGCCGGCGTGGCGGTCCCCGTCTGCTTGGCCGGCTTGACCGCCTTGGCGGGATGGGAGGCCTTCTTCTTGTGCTGCGGGTCGTGGTCCATGCCCCCTGCGGCCGCCGACGGCGCCATCAGTGCGCCGAGGAGCACCGCCCCCGACACTGCCGAAATACCCCGTGCGGCCCAAGCGAGCTTCGTCATCCGATTCCTCCGTGAGTGCGAGTTCGATGTCGCGCGACCGAACATCCCCGCCGCCCGCCGGTTGTACGCACACTGTGACGAGCAGTCACTCAGGGGAACCAGAATCTGGCCCCGAACGGCCGCTGTGGGCCTTGGATCCGGAGGAAAAAGGCAGGAGCCCCGCCCCTTCCGTTCGCACGGGAAGGGCAGGGCTCCTTGGGTACTGCGATAATCCGGCCGCGATCCGACCGGCCTGGCGACTAGGCCGGGGTGACGTTCTCCGCCTGGGGACCCTTGGGGCCCTGCGTGACGTCGAAGTTCACCTGCTGGTTCTCCTCGAGGGAGCGGAAGCCGGTGGCGTTGATCGCGGAGTAGTGGACGAAGACATCCGGGCCGCCGCCGTCCTGGGCGATGAAGCCGAAGCCCTTTTCAGCGTTGAACCACTTCACGGTTCCGGTAGCCATGAGCCCTCCTATGGGCCAAAGGGTCGCCCTGCTCCAGAACCTGCTAAGAAGTCTGAAAACTACAAAAGCCTGCGGGTTACATGCTCCGCAGGCCTCGTACTGCAAGGGAAACCAAACTGCAACTTGCGTCGAGCCTAGCACGCACCCTCGGGCCGAGACCAGAGGGAAAGATCACGTCACCCGGACGTTTGAGACCCGCTCGATCGCTGACGGAGAAGCGCCGCTAGTCTCGCGATGTGGACGTCTATCGCAGCCGGCCCAGGGTCGGCCACATCCAGTTCCTGAACTGCCTGCCCCTCTACTGGGGGCTCGCACGCACCGGCACGCTGCTGGACATGGAGCTGACCAAGGACACCCCCGAGAAGCTGAGCGAGCGGCTCGTCCAGGGCGAGCTGGACGTCGGCCCGATCACCCTCGTGGAGTTCCTCCGCAACGCCGACAAGCTCGTCGCCCTCCAGGACATCGCCGTCGGCTGCGACGGCGACGTCATGTCCTGCGTGATCGTCTCGCAGGTCCCGCTGGAGCAGCTGGACGGGGCCCGGGTGGCCCTCGGCTCCACCTCGCGCACCTCCGTGCGCCTGGCCCAGCTGCTGCTCGCCGAGCAGTACGGGGTCCGGCCCGACTACTACACCTGCCCCCCTGACCTGGGGCTGATGATGCAGGAGGCCGAGGCGGCGGTGCTGATCGGCGACGCCGCGCTGCGCGCCTCGCTGCACGACGCGCCCCGGCTGGGGCTGGCCGTGCACGACCTGGGGCGGATGTGGAAGGAGTGGACGGGGCTGCCGTTCGTCTTCGCCGTCTGGGCCGCCCGCAAGGACTACCTGGCCCGCGAACCCGAGATCGTCCGGGAGGTCCACGACGCCTTCCTTGCTTCCCGGGACCTCTCCCTGGAGGAGGTCGTGAAGGTCGCCGAGCAGGCCGCGCGCTGGGAGGCCTTCGATGCCGGACTGCTCCAGCGCTACTTCACCACCCTCGACTTCCGCTTCGGTCCGGAACAACTCGCCGGTGTGCGGGAATTCGCGCGCCGTACGGGCGCGGACACCGGCTACGCGACGGATGTGGCCGTGGAGTTGCTGAAGGCCGGCGGGCCGGAACGCTGATCGCCAATACCCCGGGGACCTTTCCGGGGATCTTCCACTTCCCGGCAGGTAATGTTCCGTTTGCCGGAAATTCGTTCGCCTTTCGCATTTCCGTCGGCCGTGCCGGAAGGCCGCCGGAAGATCGGCGGAAGACCGGCGGAAGAGCGCAGGAAGATCCCCGGAAGAGCACGGAGAACGCCGGGAAGGAATTGGCGGGCGAAGTGCGGGCGGGCGGTTCGCATTCCGCGTGCGGATCGGGCCGCCCCCGGGCCCGCCCCACCCCCTAAGGTGCTGCTGTCCGGGTGACCACCGAACCCGGGGACAGGGGGACTCGATGCATCCGCTCGAAGCCGGTGAGCCGCGGACGATCGGCGCCTACCGGCTGCTCGGCCGGCTCGGCGCGGGCGGCATGGGACGGGTCTACCTGGGGCGCAGCGCGGGCGGCCGGACCGTCGCCGTGAAGGTCGTGCACCCCCACTTCGCGTCCGACGCGGAGTTCCGCGCCCGTTTCCGCCGTGAGGTGGAGGCCGCCCGGCGGGTGGGCGGGGAGTGGACCGCGCCCGTGCTGGACGCCGACCCCGAGGCGGCCGTGCCGTGGGTGGCGACCGGGTACGTGGCGGGGCCCTCGCTGGACCGGGCGGTCGCCGGGCACGGCCCGCTGCCGGAGGGCTCGGTACGGGCCGTGGGCGCGGGGCTGGCCCGGGCCCTGGTGGCGGTGCACGGGCTGGGCCTCGTCCACCGGGACGTGAAGCCCTCGAACGTGATGCTGAGCCTCGACGGGCCCCGGCTGATCGACTTCGGGATCGCCCGGGCCACGGACGGCACCGCCTCGCTGACCTCCACCGGCGTGTCCATCGGTTCGCCGGGCTACATGTCCCCCGAGCAGATCCTCGGCAAGGGGGTCACGGGTGCCTCGGACGTGTTCTCCCTCGGCGCGGTCCTGGCCTTCGCCGCGACCGGCCGGCCCCCGTTCAGCGGGGACAACTCCGCGACGCTGCTCTACAAGGTGGTGCACGAGCCGCCGGAGCTCGACGCGGTCCCGGCCGGGGAGCTGCGCGAGCTGATCGCGTCCTGCCTGGCCAAGGCGGCGTCCGAGCGGCCCTCCCCCGAGGCCCTGGCGGCCGCGCTGGGCGGGGCCCTGGGTGCTCCGGGCTGGCTCCCGGCCCCGCTGGTGGAGGAGGCCAGCCGGGCGGCGGTGGCCCTGCTGGACCTGGACGCGGACGCCTCCGAGGGCGGCGCGGGGGCCGGGGCTCCGGGTGCGGGGGCCGGCGGCGGTGGCGGGTCCTGGGCGGGGTCCGGCGGTGCGTACGGGTCCGGCGGCGCGGCCGGGGCCGGGTTCGGTGCGGGGACCGTCTCCGGGTCCGGGCCGGTGCCGTTCACCGAGGGGTCCTTCGGCGGGCCCGTCGGGGTCGGGTTCGGGACGCCGGACCCCACGTACGGGAACCCGTCCGGGTACGCCGGGGGCGCCGGCCCCTACGGCTCCGGCGCGGGCGGTTCCGGGTTCGGGACCGGTCCCGGCGGCGGGCCCTACGGCTCCGGCTCCGGCGGCGGCCCCTACGGTTCCGGCTCGGGTACCGGTCCCGGCGGCGGGCCCTACGGTTCCGGTCCCGGTTCCGGTGCGGGCGGCGGGGTGTACGGGGCGCCCACCGAGACCGCCGGCGGCGGCCGGGTGCCGCAGCCGCGGACGGCTGCGGACGGCGAGCGGCGCGGGGTCACCCTCAGCGCGGCCGGCCGCCGCTTCAGCTGCACCCTCGTGCTCGGCGCGGCCGCCGTCCTGACGGCCCTGTCGGGCGGGCTGTACGGGATGGGGCTGCTGCCCGGCCAGGGTGCCCGGGACGCGGCGGTGGGCAAGCCCCCGACCGCCGGCCCGGCCCCGGACGCGGCCGCCTCCGCCCCCTCGTCGCCCTCCTCCCCGTCCGCGTCCGGTTCCGCGGCCCCGCCCAAGGGCACCCGTGACGACGTCCCCAAGGAGCTCACCGGCACCTGGAAGGGCACCGTCACCACCAACCTCGGCGCCACCACCGAGTTCGAGATCACGATCCGCTCCGGCAAGGTCGGCGAGGTCGTCGCCCGGGACAAGTCCGTCCTGCCCCTCCTCGGCACCGACTGCAGCGGCGACTGGAAGCTCTCCTCCGCCACCGACCGCTCCCTGGTCCTGGACAGCGCGGGCGGCCCCAACCCGGCCCCGGGCGTCTGCGCCGGCGGCTCCGCCGACGAGCGGTTCACCCTCAACCCCGGCGGCACGCTCCACTACAAGTCGGGCGACCGGGCGGCCGGCAACCCCGAGGGCGACCTCACCCGCAGCCCCTGACCCGGCCCCCGCCCCCTGGCGGAGCCGGTCGGGGGCCCTGGCGTAGGCTGGATCGGTCCGGAACCCTTGACA
This sequence comes from Streptomyces sp. 3211.6, assembly GCF_003634815.1. NCBI lineage: Bacteria > Bacillati > Actinomycetota > Actinomycetes > Kitasatosporales > Streptomycetaceae > Streptomyces > Streptomyces sp. 3211.6. Next base: position 4,651,612 of record NZ_RBXC01000001.1, read on the forward strand.
CACCGCCGAAAGGTGACCCACCGGTGACCGACCTGGCCGCACTCCAGTCCGTCCTCGACCGCGCCGCAGCGGGGGGCCGGATCACCAAGGAAGAGGCGCTCGACCTCTACCGGCACGCCCCCCTCCACGCGCTCGGCCAGGCGGCCGACGCGGTGCGCCGCCGCCGCTACGCGGGTACCGAGCACATCGCGACGTACATCATCGAGCGCAACATCAACTACACCAACGTCTGCGTCACGGCCTGCAAGTTCTGCGCCTTCTACGCGGCCCCGAAGGACACGAAGAAGGGCTGGACCCGCGGCCTCGACGACATTCTGCGCCGCTGCGCGGAGACCGTCGAGCTCGGCGGCACGCAGGTGATGTTCCAGGGCGGGCACCACCCGGACTTCGGCGTGGAGTACTACGAGGAGCACTTCTCCGCCATCAAGAAGGCCTTCCCGCAGCTGGTCATCCACTCCCTCGGCGCGTCCGAGGTCGAGCACATGGCCCGCATCTCCGGCGTCTCCGCCGAGGAGGCCATCACGCGCATCCACGCCGCCGGCCTCGACTCCTTCGCGGGCGCCGGCGCCGAACTCCTGCCGGAGCGGCCGCGCAAGGCCATCGCCCCGCTGAAGGAGTCCGGCGAGCGCTGGCTGGAGATCATGGAGATCGCCCACAAGCTGGGCGTGGAGTCCACCTCCACCATGCTGATGGGCACCGGCGAGACCAACGCCGAGCGCATCGAGCACATCGCGATGATCCGTGACACGCAGGACCGCACCGGCGGCTTCCGCGCGTTCATCCCGTACACGTACCAGCCCGAGAACAACCACCTCAAGGGCCGGACCCAGGCGACGGTCTTCGAGTACCTGCGGATGATCGCGATCGCGCGCCTCTTCCTCGACAACGTCGCGCACATCCAGGGCTCCTGGCTGACCGTCGGCAAGGAGGCGGGCCAGCTGGCCCTCCACTACGGCGCCGACGACCTCGGTTCGATCATGCTGGAGGAGAACGTCGTCTCCTCCGCCGGTGCCAAGCACCGCTCGAACCGCCAGGAGATCATCGACCTGATCCGCAAGGCGGGCCGCGTCCCGGCGCAGCGCGCGACGACGTACGAGCACCTCGTGGTGCACGAGGACCCGGCGAACGACCCGGTCGACGACCGCGTGGTCTCGCACATCTCCTCGACCGCCATCGAGGGGGGCACCGCGCACCCCGAGCTGAAGCTCATCTCCACGAACTGACGCGGACCGACCCCGATGCTGACGCTGCACACCGCCGAGCTCCTCGTCACCGGGCCGGGCGCCGCTCCGCTGGAGGCCGGCGCCGTCCTGGTGGAGGGCGACCGCATCGTCCGCACGGGCCCGTACGAGGACCTGGGCGCGGCCGCGCCGCACGCCCGCGTGCGGCGCTGGCCCGGGGTGCTCACCCCGGGGCTGCTGGCGCGCGGGGCGGAGGTGCTGCTGGAGGGGACGTACTACCCCGACGACCCGTACGAGGTCACCGAGCTGGGCGCCGACCCGATCACCGGCGCCGAGGCGCTGGAGGCCCTGAAGCTGACCGAGTCCCGCTGGGGCAACAGCGCCCGGCGCGGCACGCAGAAGCTGCTGGCGCGCGGGGTGGTGGCGGTGGCCGGACGGTTCGCGATCCCGGCGGTGCGCACGGCGGTGGTCCGCTCGGGCCTGGCCGTGGTCCCGCCCGCCCCCTACGAGGGCGCGGCGGCGCTGGACCCGCTCACGGGGCGGGAGAGTGCCGGGCAGGCCTTCCACGGGGTGCTCCAGGACGGGGCGGCGGCCCGGTTCGCGGTGTTCGCGGTGGCGGACGAGGCCGAACTGCTGGAGCGCGGGGCGACCACCTGCGTGGCCACCGTCATCGGCGGCCGGCTGCTGCACCGGCGGCGGTAGGGCCCACGGGCGAGGCCACCGCGCCGACCCGGCGGCGGGCCTGAGAGGATGGGCGCTACGAGCCGGCCGGCCCACGGACCGACCGACCGGCCCGCCGACCGACCGGCGCACCGCCACACCCACCGAGCACCGAGGGGCCACCGCCAGTGACAAGGGCTTCCCTGGACAAGCAGCCGCACGAAGTCGCCTCCATGTTCGACGGCGTCGCGGAGAAGTACGACCTCACCAACGACGTCCTCTCCCTCGGGCAGGCGCGCCTGTGGCGCAAGGAGGCCGCCAAGGCGGTGGCCGCCCGCCCGGGCCAGAAGGTGCTCGACCTGGCCGCCGGCACCGCGACCTCGTCCCTCCCGTACGCCGCGACCGGCGCGTACGTCGTCCCCTGCGACTTCTCCCTCGGCATGCTGCGCGAGGGCAAGAAGCGCAACCCGTGGCTCCCGCTGACGGCGGGCGACGCGACCCGGCTGCCCTTCGCGGACGACGTCTTCGACACCGTGACGATCTCCTTCGGGCTGCGCAACGTCCAGGACACGGACGCCGCGCTGCGCGAGATGTACCGGGTGACCAAGCCCGGCGGGCAGGTCGTCATCAGCGAGTTCTCGCAGCCGACGTGGGCGCCGTTCCGCACGGTCTACACCGAGTACCTGATGCGCGCCCTGCCGCCGGTGGCCCGTGCGGTGTCCTCCAACCCCGACGCGTACGTGTACCTCGCCGAGTCCATCCGCGAGTGGCCGGACCAGCCCGGGCTGGCCGAGCTGCTGCAGAAGGCGGGCTGGGGCCAGGTCGCCTGGCGCAACCTGAGCGGCGGCATCGTGGCCCTGCACCGCGGCGTCAAGGCCCGGTAGCACCCGTCGGTACGTGTGGCACCCGTGGACTACCAGCACATCCTCGAACGGATCGCGGCGGACGTCGCCCCGCTGATCGGCAGCGGCACCCCGGCCGAGTACATCCCGGCACTGGCGGGGGTCGACCCCCGCCGGTTCGGGATGGCGATCGCCGACCTCGACGGGAACGTCTTCGGCACCGGGGACTGGCGGGTCCCCTTCTCCACCCAGTCGATCACCAAGGTCTTCGCCCTGGCCCTCGCCCTCGCGGAGGGCGGCGACAGCCTGTGGGAGCGGGTGGGCCGGGAGCCGTCCGGCAACCCGTTCAACTCCCTGGTGCAGCTGGAGTACGAGAACGGCATCCCGCGGAATCCTTTCATCAACGCGGGCGCGCTCGTCGTCACCGACCGGCTGCAGACCCTGACGGGTGACGCGAGCAGCGAACTCCTGGAGTTCCTGCGGCAGGAGAGCGGGAACCCGGACATCGGCTTCGACGCGGAGGTGGCCGCGTCCGAGCACGAACACGGCGACCGGAACGCGGCCGTGGCGCACTTCATGGCCTCGTACGGCAACATCGACAACCCCGTGCCGGCGCTGCTGGACCACTACTTCTGGCAGTGCTCGATCGCGATGACCTGCGCGGACCTGGCCCTGGCCGGGCGCTTCCTCGCCCGGCACGGCCTGCGCGCGGACGGCTCGCGGCTGCTGACCCGCAGCGAGGCGAAGCAGATCAACGCGGTGATGCTGACCTGCGGGACGTACGACGCGGCGGGGGAGTTCGCCTACCGGGTCGGGCTGCCGGGCAAGAGCGGGGTCGGCGGGGGCATCATCGCGGTCGTCCCCGGCCGGTGCACCCTCGCGGTGTGGAGCCCGGGCCTGGACGCCCAGGGCAACTCGGTCGCCGGCGCGGCGGCCCTGGACCGCTTCACGACGCTGACGGGCCTGAGCGTGTTCTGACCCGAGGGGGCTGGACAGTGCCGCTGTGCGGCACTTCCAGCCCGCGCAGGGGGCACCTCCCAGCGGTAGCCGGGGGAGCTTGAGCGCACGGGCGCGCAGCGCACGTACCGGGGTCCGGGGCGGAGCCCCGGGGAACGGTGGAAGGGTGGGTGGGGGACGGCTCCGCGCGGCGGCACCCCCGGCCCCCGGCAGACGTCAGCCCAGCGCCAGCTCGTGGCAGACGGCCCGTCGACCGGACGGGGTCGTGAACTCCTCACCCGGCGTCATGCCGAGCCGCTCCGCGACCGCCACCGAACGCACGTTGCCGGCGTCGATCACCGCGCACACCCCCTCCACCCCCAGCCCCCGCAACCGCTCCACGGTCGCCAGCGCGGCCGCGTACGCGTACCCCTTCCCCCAGGCGGAGCGCCCCAGCCGCCACCCGATCTCGATCCGCCCCACCGGCCCCCACGCCTTCGCCGCAGGCCACGGCTGCGCGCCCGTGAAGCCGATGACCTCGCCGTCCTCGTCCAGCAGGGTCCACAGGCAGTACCCGAGCTGCGCGTCGTGCATCCGCTGCCGGGCCGTGAACTCCTCGTACGCGGACAGTTCCGCGGGCCCCCCGAGGAACTCCATCACGTCCGCGTCGTCGAAGACGCGGTGCCATGCGTGCGCGTCCTCGTCGATCGGTACGCGGAGCTGGACCGCCGGCAGTGGCGGCCGGGTCGTCGGCGAGGTCGTCATCGGGGCAGCCCTTCGGATCGCGATCACTCTCGCTGCATAGACTGCGTCATGTCCTGTGCCGTTGGGCACCCTTTATCGAGCCTTCGGGAGACCCCGCAGTGACCGAGCCCACCGAGCCCCTCTCCGAACACCGCGCGGACGTGATCGTCGTCGGGGCCGGGCCCGCCGGCTCGACGACCGCCTACTACCTCGCGAAGGCGGGACTCGACGTCCTGCTCCTGGAGAAGACGGCGTTCCCGCGCGAGAAGGTCTGCGGTGACGGCCTGACCCCGCGCGCCACCAAGCAGCTGGTGGCGATGGGCATCGACATCTCCGAAGAGGCCGGCTGGCTGCGCAACAAGGGCCTGCGCATCATCGGCGGCGGGCAGCGGCTCCAGCTGGACTGGCCGGAACTGGCCTCGTACCCGGACTACGGACTCGTCCGCAAGCGCGACGACTTCGACGAGACCCTGGCCCGCCAGGCGCAGAAGGCCGGCGCCCGCCTGTACGAACGCTGCAACGTCGGCGAGCCCGTCCGGGACCCGCGCACCGGGCACATCACCGGCGTGCACGCGAAGCTCGGCGAGGAGAAGACCCCGGTCACCTTCCACGCCCCGCTCGTCGTCGCCGCCGACGGCAACTCCTCCCGGCTCTCCCTGGCGATGGGCCTGCACCGGCGCGAGGACCGCCCGATGGGCGTGGCGGTGCGCACCTACTTCACCTCGCCCCGGCACGACGACGACTACCTGGAGTCCTGGCTGGAGCTGTGGGACCGGCGCGGTCCGCAGGACCGGCTGCTGCCCGGCTACGGCTGGATCTTCGGCATGGGCGACGGCACGTCCAACGTCGGCCTCGGCATCCTCAACTCCTCCTCCGCCTTCAAGGAGCTGGACTGGCGCGAGGTCCTCAAGGCCTGGTGCGCGTCCATGCCGGAGGACTGGGGCTACACCCCCGAAAACATGACGCAGCCGATCCGCGGCGCGGCCCTGCCGATGGCCTTCAACCGGCAGCCGCACTACACCAAGGGCCTGCTGCTGGTCGGCGACGCGGGCGGCCTCGTCAACCCGTTCAACGGCGAGGGCATCGCCTACGCGATGGAGTCCGGCCAGATCGCGGCGGAGGTCATCGTCCAGGCCCACGCCCGCGCCACCCCGGCCCAGCGCGAGCTGGCGCTGCACAGCTACCCGAAGGTGCTGAAGGAGACCTACGGCGGCTACTACACGCTGGGCCGCGCCTTCGTGAAGCTGATCGGCAACCCGACGGTCATGAAGATCGCCGCGCAGCGCGGCCTGACGCACCCGGTGCTGATGCGCTTCACGCTGAAGATGCTGGCGAACCTGACGGACCCGACGGGCGGCGACGCGATGGACCGCATCATCAACGGCCTCTCGAAGGTCGCCCCGAAGGCCTGACCGTGTGACCACGGCCGCCCGGCATGCGCATGCGGCCGGGCGGCCGGGGTACGGCGGCGCCCGCGCGCTCAGACGTTGACGGTCTTCACCTTCGGCGAGCCGGGAAGCTCCTCCGCGGCCTTGCACAGGGCCGGGATGTGCGACCGGTCGGAGGTGACGAGCAGCACCGGAGGGGCGCACAGCGCTGCTGTGGCGACGACGAGGGCGTCCACGAGGCATTCGTGACCGTCGAGGCCGGACACGTCCAGCAGAGTCTTCGCGGCCTCTGTCACCGCGTCGTTGACCGGCTTCACGTCGAACCGGGACAGCAGGAACCGCAGCCGCTTGGCGGCCTCGCCCGTCCGGCGCACTTCCAGGGGCGTCAGAGCGGACAGCGCCACTCGGCGGCCGGTCTGCTGGGCGACCTCGATGCGTGCGCGCATGCCCTCATCGCCGTCGACGTGCTGTGAAAGCCCTTGAGCGTCCAGGACGAGCGTGCCTTCACTCTTGGCCGCGACCTTGAGGCGCTTGCTCACCACTCCTGTTCCGCCTGCCGCCGCGCTTCCGCGGAGACGGGGCCGAACGCCTTGCGGTCGGCTGCGACCACCTCGCGGAGCTTGGCCGCCGCGAGCATTCCTGTCCACTGCGGGGCCGGCTCAGTCCTCCGCGGGCTCCCGCGCCGCCTCCGGGGCCCCGTGGACGGTGCGGACGCAGTGGGTCAGGAGGCTCAGGCCGGCCACGAGGAGGGCGCCGGAGACGGTCCAGCCCAGGCCCAGGGTCAGCGGGCTGCCGGGCTTGTGCCAGGGGCGGGCGGTCGTGAGCAGCCAGCCGCCGACCGCCAGCAGGCCCAGCCCGAGGGCGGCGGGGAGGGCGGTGGCCTCGTCGTCGCCGCGCTGCTCGCACGAGGTTCCGCTCACGGGATCACCAACTCCAGGAATCGCTACGGGCGCACGGGCAGGTGCCTATCTTCGCAGCGGTTCGGCGGGTTCCGCACGGGTCGTCCGCCGGGTGGGATTCCGGGCATGCCGGAGGTCCGGTACTCCGCCCCCCGGGGGCACCTCCCAGCGGTGGCTGGGGGAGGGGGAGTACCGGACCTCGCGGAGACCGGGTGGGTCAGAGGACGCGGACGGCGCCGGTCGGCATGTCGTAGCTCAGCGGGCGCTCGACGATGCCCGTGCTGGGGTTCTGCGCGCCGACGAACTTGCCGCCGCCGACGTAGATGGCGACGTGGTAGGCGCTGCCCTTGGGGCCCCAGTACAGGATGTCGCCCGGCTGGAGGTTGCTCAGCGACACCGAGGTGCCGGCGAGGGACTGGTCCTGGGAGGTGCGGTCCAGGGAGATGCCGGCCTGGCGGTAGGCGGCCTGGACCAGGCCCGAGCAGTCGTACGCGGAGGGGCCGGTGGCGCCCATCACGTAGGCCTTGCCGACCTGGGCGTAGGCGAAGTTGATGATGGCCGCGGCGGAACCGGTGGCGGAGGAGCGTCCCTTGACGGTGGCGCCGCTGCCGTCGTCGGCGGCGGAGGCGTTGGTCAGGGAGGAGCGGCCGGAGCTGCGGTTGGCGCGCTCGGCCTCGGCCTTGCGGTCGGCCTCCTGCTTCGCCTTCTGCTCGGCGGCCTTCTGGGCGTCTTCCTTCGCCTGCTTCGCCTCGGCGGCGGCACCCGTACGGGCGCTCTCCTCCTGGGCGTTCAGCTCGCCGGTGACGGCGGCCTCCACGGCGGCGACGCGGGTGTTCTCGGCGGCCGTGTTGACGGCGTTGGACACCTCGGTGCCGAGGTCCAGGCTGAGGACCGGCATCTCCAGCGTCGTCTCGGCCACGGGCTCGGTAGACGGGGACGCGCTCGCGGTGCCGGCCATGGCCAGGGTGCTGAGGACGCCACCGGCAACTCCGGCGCGGACCGCGAGCTTCGAGGCGCTGCGGCGGGGCTTCCGGTGGCTGGGTATGTGAGCGGTGTGGGACATGGGACAACCGCTATCAGGGGTCCAGGGTCACCTTCAAGAAACGTGGTCTGCGCCACAGTTGCGGGAAAGGCCGGGCAACCGGGCGCGCCGCGCCTCTTATTGACGCCGTAACGGACGTATCGGACACCCCCTCGCAAGGCTGTGATCATGGGGTTTCAGCAATAAGTCCGGATTGATCCACCGCCTACCATCCAGTCGCACAGATGGCCAAGCCTCCTTTTTGAGGGTCATGATCCATGTGTCGCAGGTCACAGTTACCTGCCGCCGTGAGGGCGCTGTGGCCGGCCCGTGATCCGACCGTGAACTCGCCGTGCGGTTCGCGGCGCCGGGGCGGGGTACCAGCCCCCGGCGCGGGGCGCGGGTGCGGGGCTCGTGAACGTTCGTGAACGGATGCACAGCTTCTCCGCGCGGCGCCGCCGTCCACTTCCGTACCGCCGGACCCCCCGGGCGGGGGAGGCGGATTCCTTTATCACCCCGGTCGGCCTGTCGCCAATTTGCCTGTAGCGCCCACTCTTTGATAATGCAAGGCCGCTTCCACCTGCGGCGACGAGGCCGGATGTCACCTTTGGTGATCATGTGGATGCCTTGCGTATGAAGATCACCACTCTTCGGCCTTCATGATCGTTCGTCAGGTGGTGGAGATCACAAACTCGGTGTTGTTACCCGTGTCGCAGATCACAGACCGGCAGGCATAAGATGCGCACCAGTCCGGCTTGTGAACTGCCTCACATGCGATCGCCCCCGCTCCAGCGGCCGCGGTCTCCCGGGGCGGCTCCCCCCGGCCACCGCTGGGAGGGCCCCAACGCCGGCGCAGCGGTCCAACGGTCAAGGACGACTGGAAGGAGCGAGGAGCGTGAATGCCTACGCACCCATCCTCGTGCTCGGCGCCATCGGCGCAGGGTTTGCGATCTTCTCCGTGGTCATGGCCACGCTGATCGGCCCAAAGCGGTACAACCGGGCGAAGCTTGAGGCGTACGAGTGCGGCATCGAGCCCACCCCGACGCCCTCCGGTGGCGGTCGCTTCCCCATCAAGTACTACCTCACGGCGATGCTCTTCATCGTCTTCGACATCGAGATCGTCTTCCTCTACCCCTGGGCCGTCACCTTCGACTCCCTGGGGATCTTCGGGCTCGTCGAGATGCTGCTCTTCGTGCTCACCGTCTTCGTCGCCTACGCATACGTCTGGCGCCGCGGCGGCCTGGAATGGGACTGAGGGGCTGAATTTTCCATGGGACTGGAAGAGAAGCTGCCGAGCGGCTTCCTGCTGACCACCGTCGAACAGGCCGCGGGCTGGGTGCGCAAGGCATCCGTCTTCCCGGCCACCTTCGGCCTCGCCTGCTGCGCCATCGAGATGATGACCACCGGCGCCGGCCGCTACGACCTCGCCCGCTTCGGCATGGAGGTCTTCCGCGGCTCCCCGCGCCAGGCCGACCTGATGATCGTCGCCGGCCGGGTCAGCCAGAAGATGGCGCCGGTGCTGCGGCAGGTGTACGACCAGATGCCCGCCCCCAAGTGGGTCATCTCCATGGGGGTCTGCGCCTCCTCGGGCGGCATGTTCAACAACTACGCGATCGTCCAGGGCGTCGACCACATCGTCCCGGTGGACATCTACCTCCCCGGCTGCCCGCCCCGCCCCGAGATGCTCATCGACGCGATCCTCAAGCTCCACCAGAAGATCCAGGGCTCCAAGCTCGGCGTGAACCGGGAAGAGGCGGCGCGCGAGGCGGAGGAGGCGGCCCTCAAGGCCCTCCCCACCATCGAGATGAAGGGGCTCCTGCGGTGAGCGACGAACCCGCCGTGGAGAACGGCAACGGCAACAACGTCCCCGCCCCCCGGGCCGCCACCCCCGGACCCGAGGTGATCGGGGTCCGCAAGGGCATGTTCGGCGCCACGAACGGCGGCGACACCAGCGGCTACGGCGGCCTCGTCCGCACCGTGGCCCTGCCCGGCGCGAGCTCCCGCCCCTACGGTTCCTACTTCGACGAGGTCGCCGACGAGCTGGAGGGCGCCCTGGAGGAGCAGGACCTGCTCCCGGAGAACGCCATCGAGAAGGTCGTCGTCGACCGCGGCGAGATGACCCTGCACATCGCCCGCGAACACCTGGTGCGGGTGGCCTCCACCCTGCGCGACGACCCGGCCCTGCGCTTCGAGCTGTGCACCGGCGTCAGCGGCGTGCACTTCCCCGACGACAAGGGCCGCGAGCTGCACGCCGTCTACCACCTGCGCTCCCTCACCCACGGCCGGATCGTCCGGCTGGAGGTGTCGGTGCCCGACGGCAACCCGCACCTCCCCTCGCTCGTCGCGGTCTACCCGACCAACGACTGGCACGAGCGCGAGACGTACGACTTCTTCGGCCTGGTCTTCGACGGCCACCCCGCCCTCACGCGGATCATGATGCCGGACGACTGGCAGGGCTTCCCGCAGCGCAAGGACTACCCGCTCGGCGGCATCCCCATCGAGTACAAGGGCGCCCAGATCCCGGCTCCCGACCAGCGGAGGTCGTACAGCTGATGTCCCACACCCCCAACGCCGCCGACCACGCGGCCTCCCGCGAGACCACCGAAGGCACCGTCTACACCGTCACCGGCGGCGACTGGGACGAGATCGTCCAGTCCGCGGCCAAGGCGGACGACGAGCGCATCGTCGTCAACATGGGCCCCCAGCACCCCTCCACCCACGGCGTGCTCCGCCTGATCCTGGAGATCGACGGCGAGACGGTCACCGAGGCCCGCTGCGGCATCGGCTACCTGCACACCGGGATCGAGAAGAACCTCGAATTCCGCAACTGGACGCAGGGCACCACCTTCGTCACGCGCATGGACTACCTGACGCCGTTCTTCAACGAGACGGCGTACTGCCTCGGCGTCGAGAAGCTCCTCGGCATCACCGACCAGATCCCCGACCGGGCCACCGTCATCCGCGTCCTGCTGATGGAGCTCAACCGGCTCTCCTCCCACCTCGTGTGCATCGCCACCGGCGGCATGGAGCTGGGCGCGACCACGATCATGATCTACGGATTCCGGGACCGCGAGCTGATCCTCGACGTCTTCGAGCTGATCACCGGCCTGCGCATGAACCACGCCTTCGTCCGCCCCGGCGGCCTCGCCCAGGACCTGCCCCCCGGCGCGGTCGACCAGCTGCGCGAGTTCGTCAAGACGATGAAGAAGAACCTGCCGGAGTACGACAAGCTCGCCACCGGCAACCCCATCTTCAAGGCCCGCATGCAGGACGTCGGCTACCTCGACCTGGCCGGCTGCATGGCCCTCGGCGCCACAGGACCGATCCTGCGCTCCGCCGGCCTGCCGCACGACCTGCGCAAGACCGACCCCTACTGCGGCTACGACAGCTACGAGTTCGACGTCCCCACCACCGAGAGCTGCGACTCCTACGGGCGGTTCCTGATCCGCCTGGAGGAGATGCGCCAGTCGCTGCGGATCGTCGAGCAGTGCCTGGACCGGCTGGAGCCCGGCCCGGTCATGGTCGCCGACAAGAAGATCGCCTGGCCGGCGCAGCTCGCCATGGGCCCCGACGGCCTCGGCAACTCCCTCGACCACATCAAGAACATCATGGGCACCTCCATGGAGGCCCTCATCCACCACTTCAAGCTGGTGACCGAGGGCTTCCGGGTCCCCGCCGGGCAGGCCTACGCGGCCGTCGAGTCCCCCAAGGGCGAACTCGGCGTCCACGTGGTCTCCGACGGAGGCACCCGCCCCTACCGGGTCCACTTCCGCGACCCGTCCTTCACCAACCTGCAGGCCATGGCGGCGATGTGCGAAGGCGGCCAGGTCGCCGACGTCATCGTCGCCGTCGCCTCCATCGACCCCGTGATGGGAGGCGTCGACCGATGACGGCCGATGCAGTGAACACGGGCATCAGCCTCGGGATGCCGCAGCTCCCCGCCCCCGACTTCCCCGCCGAGGTGCGCGCCCGGCTCGAAGCGGACGCGCAGGAGATCATCACCCGCTACCCCGACAGCCGCTCCGCGCTGCTGCCGCTGCTGCACCTGACGCAGTCCGAGGAGGGCTACGTCTCCCGCACCGGCATCCGGTTCTGCGCCGAGGTCCTCGGCCTGACCACCGCCGAGGTCACCGCGGTCGCCACCTTCTACACGATGTACCGGCGGCGGCCCTCCGGCGACTACCAGGTCGGGGTCTGCACCAACACCCTGTGCGCGGTGATGGGCGGCGACGCCATCTTCGCCGAGCTCCAGGAGCACCTCGGGGTCGGCAACAACGAGACCACCCCCGACGGCAAGGTCACGCTGGAGCACATCGAGTGCAACGCGGCCTGCGACTACGCCCCCGTGGTGATGGTCAACTGGGAGTTCTTCGACAACCAGACCCCCGAGTCCGCCAAGGCCCTCGTCGACGACCTGCGCGCCGGCCGCCCGGTCGAACCGACCCGGGGCGCGCCGCTGTGCACGTACAAGGACACCGCCCGCATCCTGGCGGGCTTCCCCGACGAGCGCGAGGGCGCGGTGGAGGCGAGCGGCGGCGCGGGCCCCGCCTCCCTGATCGGCCTGCGCATCGCCCGCGGCGAGTCCCCGCACGCCCCGGTCGTCCGCCCGCGCGCCGAGACCGGTACCGAGGGAGGGGAGTGATGTCGGTGTCGTCCAAGGAAACTCATGGGGGCACCTCCCAGCCGGAGGCTGGGGGAGGTACGAGCCCGGAGAAGCTGCTCGCACCCGTCCTGTCGGCGTTCTGGGACGAGCCCGAGTCGTGGACGCTGGCGACCTACCGGCGCCACGAGGGCTACGAGGGTCTGCGCAAGGCCCTCGCGATGACCCCCGACGAGGTGATCGCCTACGTCAAGGACTCGGGACTGCGCGGACGCGGCGGCGCCGGCTTCCCCACCGGGATGAAGTGGCAGTTCATCCCGCAGGGCGACGGCAAGCCGCACTACCTCGTCGTGAACGCGGACGAGTCGGAGCCCGGAACCTGCAAGGACATCCCCCTCCTCTTCGCCAACCCGCACTCCCTCATCGAGGGAATGATCATCGCCTGCTACGCGATCCGCTCCGAGCACGCCTTCATCTACCTGCGCGGCGAGACCGTGCCGGTGCTGCGGCGGCTGCACGAAGCCGTGCGCGAGGCGTACGCGGCCGGATACCTCGGCAAGGACATCGACGGCAGCGGACGCAACCTCGACATCACGGTGCACGCGGGCGCGGGCGCGTACATCTGCGGCGAGGAGACGGCACTGCTCGACTCCCTCGAAGGCCGGCGCGGCCAGCCCCGGCTGCGTCCCCCCTTCCCCGCGGTCGAAGGCCTCTACGCCTGCCCCACTGTCGTGAACAACGTCGAGTCCATCGCCTCGGTTCCCGCGATCCTGAGCAAGGGCAAGGACTGGTTCAAGGCGATGGGGACGGAGAAGTCCCCCGGCTTCACCCTCTACTCCCTCTCCGGGCACGTCGCCGGCCCCGGCCAGTACGAGGCCCCCCTCGGCATCACCCTGCGCCAGCTCCTCGACATGAGCGGCGGCATGCGCCCCGGACACCGGCTGAAGTTCTGGACCCCCGGCGGCTCCTCCACCCCCATGTTCACCGACGAGCACCTCGACGTCCCGCTCGACTACGAGGGCGTGGGCGCGGCCGGCTCCATGCTCGGCACCAAGGCCCTCCAGTGCTTCGACGAGACCACCTGCGTGGTGCGCGCCGTCACCCGCTGGACCGAGTTCTACGCCCACGAGTCCTGCGGCAAGTGCACCCCCTGCCGCGAGGGCACGTACTGGCTCGTCCAGCTGCTGCGCGACATCGAGGCCGGCAAGGGCGTCATGTCCGACCTCGACAAGCTGAACGACATCGCCGACAACATCAACGGCAAGTCCTTCTGCGCGCTCGGCGACGGCGCGGCCAGCCCGATCTTCTCCTCCCTGAAGTACTTCCGCGCGGAGTACGAGCAGCACATCACCGGGAAGGGCTGCCCCTTCGACCACCGGAAGTCGACCCTGTGGGCCGACGGCCCGGCAAAGAACTCCGAGGTGAACGCATGACCGTCGCCACCAGTGCCCCCGCCGGCGGCGGCGAGGCCGCCAAGCCGCCGCAGGACGACCTGGTCACGCTGACCATCGACGGCGCCCAGCTGTCCGTGCCCAAGGGGACCCTCGTCATCCGGGCCGCCGAACAGCTCGGCATCGAGATCCCCCGGTTCTGCGACCACCCCCTCCTCGACCCGGCCGGCGCCTGCCGCCAGTGCATCGTCGAGGTCGAGGGCCAGCGCAAGCCGATGGCCTCCTGCACCATCACCTGCACCGACGGCATGGTCGTGCGCACCCAGCTGACCTCCGAGGCCGCTGACAAGGCCCAGCGCGGGGTGATGGAGCTGCTGCTCATCAACCACCCGCTGGACTGCCCCGTCTGCGACAAGGGCGGCGAATGCCCCCTGCAGAACCAGGCGATGTCGCACGGCAACGCCGAATCCCGGTTCGAGGGCCGCAAGCGGACCTACGAGAAGCCCGTCGCGATCTCCACGCAGGTGCTGCTGGACCGCGAGCGGTGCGTGCTGTGCGCGCGCTGCACCCGCTTCTCCAACCAGGTCGCCGGCGACCCGATGATCGAGCTGCTGGAACGCGGCGCGCTCCAGCAGGTCGGCACCGGCGAGGGCGACCCGTTCGAGTCGTACTTCTCCGGCAACACCATCCAGATCTGCCCCGTCGGCGCCCTCACCTCGGCCGCCTACCGGTTCCGCTCCCGCCCGTTCGACCTCGTCTCCTCGCCGAGCGTGTGCGAGCACTGCGCGGGCGGCTGCGCGACCCGGACCGACCACCGGCGCGGGAAGGTAATGCGCCGCCTCGCCGCCGAGGACCCCGAGGTCAACGAGGAGTGGATCTGCGACAAGGGCCGCTTCGCGTTCCGTTACGCGCAGCGCCCGGACCGGCTGACCACCCCGCTGGTGCGCGGGGCCGACGGGGTCCTCGCCCCGGCGAGCTGGCCCGAGGCCCTGGAGGCCGCCGCCAGGGGGCTCACCGCGGCGCGCGGCCGGGCGGGGGTGCTGACCGGCGGCCGGCTGACCGTCGAGGACGCCTACGCGTACGCCAAGTTCGCCCGGGTGGTGCTCGACACCAACGACATCGACTTCCGGGCCCGCGTGCACAGCGCGGAGGAGACCGACTTCCTGGCCGCCTCCGTCGCCGGCACCGGCAAGGACCTCGACGGCACGGGCGTCACCTACGCCTCCCTCGAGGCGGCCCCGGCCGTCCTGCTGGCCGGCATCGAGGCCGAGGAGGAGGCCCCCGGGGTCTTCCTGCGGCTGCGCAAGGCCCACCGCAAGCGGGGCCAGAAGACGTACGCCCTCGCCCCGTTCGCCACCCGGGGCCTGACCAAGGCGGGCGGCACCCTGCTGGCCGCCGCCCCCGGCACCGAACCCGAGTGGCTGGACGCCCTGGCCTCCCGCACCGGGCTGGAGGAGGGCGGCGCCGAAGCGGCCGAGGCGCTCCGCCGGCCCGGGGCCGTCCTCGTCGTCGGGGAGCGGCTCGCGGGGGTGCCCGGCGCGCTGACCGCCGCCGTACGGGCGGCCACCGCGACCGGCGCCCGGCTGGTGTGGATCCCGCGCCGGGCCGGGGAGCGGGCCGCCGTCGAGGCGGGCGCGCTGCCGTCCCTGCTGCCGGGCGGCCGCCCGGCCACCGATCCGCGGGCCCGCGACGAGGTCGCCGCCGCCTGGGGGCTGGAGTCGCTGCCGCACCGCTACGGCCGCGACACCGGCCAGATCGTCGAGGCCGCCGCCACCCGTGAGCTGTCCGCGCTGCTGGTCGCGGGCGTCGAGGTCGCCGACCTGCCGGACCCGCAGCGGGCCCGGACCGCGCTGGAGGAGGCCTTCGTGGTCTCCCTGGAGCTGCGGCCCGGGGAGGTCACCGACCACGCGGACGTGGTCCTGCCGGTCGCCGCCGTCGCCGAGAAGGCGGGCACGTTCATCAACTGGGAGGGCCGGGTCCGCCCCTTCGAGGCGGCCCTCAAGCCCGACCAGATGACCCGCCGCCTCGCTCCGGCCGACGCCCGCGTGCTGCACATGCTGGCCGACGCCGCCGGCCGGCCGATCGCCCTGCCCGACGTGCACGCCGTGCGCCGGGAGCTGGAGCGGCTCGGCCCCTGGGAGGGCGACCTCGCCCCCGAGCGGTCCACCGGTTCGGTGCCGCTGCCCCGGCCCGGCGCGGGCGAGGCCGTACTCGCCGGCCACCGCCTGCTGCTGGACCTGGGCCGGCTCCAGGAGGGCGACGAGGCCCTGGCCGGGACCCGGCACGAGGCCGCGGCCCGCCTCTCGGCCGCCACGGCCGCCGAGACCGGCGTCAAGGACGGCGACCTCCTCGCCGTCACCGGCCCGGCCGGCTCGGTGGAACTCCCGCTGCGGATCACCGGGATGCCCGACCGGGTCGTGTGGCTCCCCCTGAACTCCACCGGCTCCGGCGTCCTCGCCGACACCGGCGCCCTGCCCGGCACCCTCGTCCGCATCGGACCGGCGCCGGCCCCGGCCGCCCCCGCCAAGGAGGTGCGAGCGTGACCAGCCTCGCCCACATCGCGGCGCAGCAGCCGCACGTCCTCGCCGCCGAGGACCTGTCCCTGTTCGGCAGGGACGTCTGGTGGCTCGTCCTGCTGAAGGCGGTGTTCTGCTTCGCCTTCCTGATGGTGACCGTGCTGTTCTCCATCGTCTGGGAGCGCAAGGTCGTCGCCTGGATGCAGCTGCGCATCGGCCCCAACCGGCACGGGCCCTGGGGCATGCTCCAGTCCCTCGCCGACGGCGTGAAGCTGATGCTGAAGGAAGACGTCATCGTCAAGCGGGCCGACAAGGTGGTGTACGTCCTGGCGCCGGTCATCGCGGCGATCCCGGCGTTCATGGCCATCGCGGTGATCCCGTTCGGCCCGTCCGGCAACGAGGTCTCGATCTTCGGGCAGCGCACCACGATGCAGCTGACCGACCTGCCGATCGCGATGCTGTACGTCCTGGCCGTGGCCTCGGTCGGCATCTACGGCATCGTGCTGGCCGGCTGGTCCTCGGGCTCGACCTATCCGCTGCTCGGCGGCCTGCGCTCCTGCGCGCAGATGATCTCGTACGAGATCGCGATGGGCGCGGCCTTCGCCTCGGTCTTCCTCTACTCCGGGTCCATGTCGACCTCGGCGATCGTGGAGGCGCAGGCGGACCGCTGGTACATCGTGCTGCTGCCGGTGTCGTTCATCATCTACGTGATCACGATGGTCGGCGAGACCAACCGCGCCCCCTTCGACATGCCGGAGTCCGAGGGCGACCTGGTCGGCGGCTTCAACACCGAGTACTCCTCCATCAAGTTCGCGCTGTTCATGCTGGCCGAGTACGTCAACATGGTCACCGTCTCGGCGGTCTCGGTCACCCTGTTCCTGGGCGGCTGGCGCGCCCCGGCACCGATCTCCACGTACTGGGAGGGCGCGAACCACGGCTGGTGGCCGATGCTCTGGTTCGTCATCAAGGTGCAGCTGCTGCTGTTCTTCTTCATCTGGCTGCGCGGCACGCTGCCCCGCGTGCGCTACGACCAGCTGATGAAGCTCGGCTGGAAGGTGCTGATCCCGGTCTCCGTGGTCTGGCTGATGCTGGTCGCCACCGTCCGGGCGCTGCGCAACGAGCGCTACGACTTCTCGGAGATCGTGCTCTACGTCGGCGGGGCCGTCGTGGCGATCCTGCTGCTGACCGCCGTCGCCGACCACTTCCGCGACAAGCGGGAGAAGACGGCCGCCGCGCAGGCGGGGCAGGCCGCGGCCGCCGAGCCCTTCGACCCGATGGCGGGCGGCTTCCCCGTACCGCCCAAGCCCGGCCAGCACCTGGCACCCGTACCGCGCAGGCGGTCCCGCGCCGAGCGGGAGCTGATTGTCAGTGGCGGGACGAATACTGACAGTGACCGAGAGGAGGGTTGAGACGTGTCTGACGAGTCGTCCGAAAAGTGGCAGAACCCGGTGGCCGGCTTCGGCGTGACCTTCAAGGCCATGTTCAAGAAGCGCCTCACCGAGCAGTACCCGGAGCAGGAGAAGACCACCGCTCCGCGCTTCCACGGAAGGCACCAGCTCAACCGGCACCCCGACGGTCTGGAGAAGTGCATCGGGTGCGAGCTGTGCGCCTGGGCCTGTCCCGCCGACGCGATCTACGTGGAGGGCGCGGACAACACCGAGGAGGAGCGCTACTCCCCGGGTGAGCGGTACGGGCGGGTCTACCAGATCAACTACGCCCGCTGCATCCTGTGCGGGCTGTGCATCGAGGCCTGCCCGACCCGGGCGCTGACGATGACGAACGAGTTCGAACTGGCCGACTCCAGCCGCGAGTCGCTGATCTACACCAAGGAGCAGCTGCTGGCCGGGCTGACCGAGGGCATGGTCGACACCCCGCACTCGATCTTCCCGGGCATGGACGAGCAGGACTACTACCGGGGGCTGGTGACGGGCGCCGCGCCCGGCACCGAGCGGCAGGTGGCGGTCTCCAAGGGCGAGGTCCCGGCCTCGAACGGCGCCGGGAACGGCGCTCCGGCCGAGGGGGTCGGAGCATGAGTGCCCTCGCGGCCGCCGCCACCACGACCTCCACCGGCGAGGCCCTGCAGTTCTGGGTGCTCGCCGCCGTCGCCGTCATCGGCGCGCTCTGCACCATCCTGATGAAGAAGGCCGTGCACAGCGCCCTGTGCCTGGCCGGGACGATGATCGTCCTCGCGGTGTTCTACCTCGCCAACGGGGCCTACTTCCTGGGCGTGGTCCAGGTCGTCGTCTACACCGGCGCCATCATGATGCTGTTCCTCTTCGTGGTCATGCTCGTCGGCGTCACGGCGGCGGACTCGCTGAAGGAGACCATCAAGGGACAGCGCTGGCTGGCCGTTCTGTGCGGGCTCGGCTTCGGCATCCTGCTGATCGCCGGCCTCGCCAACGCGAAGCTGACCCACTTCAACGGCCTCGGCCGGGTCAACTCCGCGGGCCACGTCGAGGGCCTGGCCCAGCTGATCTTCACCCGCTACATCTTCGCCTTCGAGATCACCGGCGCCCTGCTGATCACGGCGGCCGTCGGCGCCATGGTCCTCACCCACCGCGAGCGCACCGAGCGGGCCGCCACCCAGCGCGAGCTGTCCGAGAAGCGCGTCCGCGAGGGCGTGCAGGTCCCGCCGCTGCCGGCCCCCGGCGTCTACGCCCGGCACAACGCCGTGGACATCGCCGGCCTGCTCCCCGACGGCACCCCGTCCGAGCTGACCGTCAACAAGACGCTGCGTGCCCGCGGCCAGATCCGCGACGTGTCCACCGAGGCCCTGGACGACCTCAAGGCGCTGGAGCAGCGCTCCGCGGAGCGCCTCGGCCGCGACTCCCGAGAGGAGGCCTCGAAGTGAATCCGGTCAACTACCTGTACCTGGCCGCCCTGCTGTTCACCATCGGCGCGGCCGGCGTCCTCATCCGGCGCAACGCCATCGTGCTGTTCATGTGCGTCGAGCTGATGCTCAACGCCTGCAACCTCGCGTTCGTGGCCTTCTCCCGGATGCACGGCAACCTCGACGGCCAGATCATCGCGTTCTTCACGATGGTCGTCGCCGCCGCGGAGGTCGTGGTGGGCCTCGCGATCATCGTGTCGCTGTTCCGTACCCGCCACTCGGCCTCGGTCGACGACGCCAGCCTGATGAAGCTGTAAGGGGCCTTCACCGTGGAGAATCTGATCGCGCTCCTGGTGGGCGCACCCCTGCTCGGGGCGGCGGTGCTGCTGTGCGGCGGCCGGCGCCTCGACAAGGCCGGCCACTGGCTCGGGACCCTGCTCGCCGCGGTCTCCTTCGGCATCGGCGTGGTCCTCTTCGCCGGCATGCTGGGCCGCGGGGCCGAGGACCGCACCCTGCACCAGCACCTGTTCAGCTGGGTGCCGGTGGAGGGCTTCCAGGCGGACCTCGCCTTCCAGCTCGACCAGCTGTCGATGACCTTCGTCCTGCTGATCTCCGGCGTGGGCACGCTCATCCACGTGTACTCGATCGGGTACATGGAGCACGACGAGCGCCGCCGCCGCCGCTTCTTCGGCTACCTCAACCTGTTCGTCGCGGCGATGCTGCTGCTCGTCCTCGCCGACAACTACCTGCTGCTGTACTTCGGCTGGGAGGGCGTCGGCCTCGCCTCGTACCTCCTGATCGGCTTCTGGCAGCACAAGCCCAGCGCGGCCACCGCCGCGAAGAAGGCCTTCCTGGTCAACCGGGTCGGCGACATGGGCCTTTCGATCGCCATCATGATCATGTTCACCACCTTCGGGACCTTCGCCTTCGGCCCGGTCCTCGCGAACGCCGGCAAGACCTCCGAGGGCACGCTGACGGCGATCGGCCTGATGCTGCTCCTGGCGGCCTGCGGCAAGTCGGCCCAGGTGCCGCTGCAGTCCTGGCTCGGTGACGCGATGGAGGGCCCGACCCCGGTCTCGGCCCTCATCCACGCCGCGACGATGGTCACCGCGGGTGTGTACCTGATCGTCCGCTCCGGCGCGATCTTCAACGCGGCGCCCGACGCGCAGCTGGCCGTCACCGTAGTCGGCGCGGTCACGCTGCTGTTCGGTGCGATCGTCGGTTGCGCCAAGGACGACATCAAGAAGGCCCTCGCCGGGTCGACCATGTCGCAGATCGGCTACATGGTCCTCGCCGCGGGCCTGGGCCCCATCGGCTACGTCTTCGCGATCATGCACCTGGTGACGCACGGGTTCTTCAAGGCCGGCCTCTTCCTCGGCGCGGGTTCCGTCATGCACGGGATGAACGACGAGGTGGACATGCGCAAGTACGGCGGCCTGCGCACCTACATGCCGGTCACCTTCGTCACCTTCGGCCTCGGCTACCTCGCCATCATCGGCTTCCCGGGCCTGTCGGGCTTCTTCTCCAAGGACAAGATCATCGAGGCGGCCTTCGCGAAGGGCGGCACCGAGGGCTGGATCCTCGGCGGCGCCGCCCTGCTGGGCGCGGGCATCACCGCCTTCTACATGACCCGGGTCATGCTCCTCACCTTCTTCGGCGAGAAGCGCTGGCAGCCGGCCCCCGACGCGGACGAGGCGCCGAGCGCCGAGCCGGCCGCGGAGCACCAGGCCGGCGGCCGGATGCCCCACCCGCACGAGTCCCCGAAGTCCATGACCATCCCGATGATCGTGCTGGCCTTCGGCTCGGTCTTCGCGGGCGGCTTCTTCGGACTCGGCGACCGCTTCCTGAAGTGGCTGGAGCCGGTCACCGGGCACGAGCACGGCAACCCGCCGGTCGGCGCCCTGACGGTCACCCTCTCCACGATGGCGGTCCTCGTCGTCGGCGTCGCCATCGCCTGGTCGGTGTACGGCCGCCGGCCCGTCCCGGTGACCGCCCCGCGCGGCTCGTTCCTCACCAGGGCGGCCCGCCGGGACCTGTTCCAGGACGACTTCAACCACGTCGTCCTCGTGCGCGGCGGAGAGCACCTGACCCGCTCGCTCGTGTACGTCGACCACAGCCTGGTCGACGGAGTGGTCAACGGGACGGCCGCCTCCGTCGGCGGGCTCTCCGGCCGGCTGCGCAGGCTGCAGAACGGCTACGCCCGCAGCTACGCGGTCTCGATGTTCGGGGGCACGGCGATCCTGATCGCCGCGACCCTGCTGATGAGGGCGGTGTGACATGACTTTCCCGCTTCTGACGGTGACGGCCGCGCTCCCCGCGGTCGGCGCGGTCCTCACCGCCGCCGTCCCGGCCAAACAGCGCACCGCCGCCAAGTGGCTCGCGCTGCTGTTCTCCCTGGCGACGCTGGCGTCGGCCGTGCTCGTCGCGGTCCGCTTCGAGCCCGGCGGCGCCCGCTACCAGCTCACCGAGTCCCACGCCTGGATCGCCGACTTCGGCGTCCGCTACGAACTGGGCGTGGACGGCATCGGGGTGGCGCTCATCGCGCTCACCGCCCTGCTGATCCCCTTCGTGATCGGGGCCGGCTGGAACGACGCCGACCCCCTGGAGACCAACTCGTCGCGCTGGCGCCCCACCCAGGGCTTCTTCGCCCTGATCCTGCTGGTCGAGGCGATGGTGGTGATCTCCTTCGAGGCCACCGACGTCTTCCTCTTCTACATCTTCTTCGAAGCCATGCTCATCCCGATGTACTTCCTCATCGGAGGCTTCGGGGACCGGGCACACGCCGGCAGCGACGAGAACGCCGCCGCCCAGCGCTCGTACGCGGCGGTCAAGTTCCTCCTCTACAACCTGGTCGGCGGCCTCATCATGCTGGCCGCCGTCATCGGGCTGTACGTGGTCGCCGGGAACTTCTCCCTCCAGGAGATCGCCGCCGCCCGCGCCGCGGGCACCCTCGACATGGCGACCAACACCGAGCGGCTGCTCTTCCTCGGCTTCTTCTTCGCCTTCGCCGTGAAGGCCCCGCTGTGGCCGCTGCACACCTGGCTGCCCAACGCCATGGGCGAGGCCACCGCCCCGGTCGCCGTACTGATCACCGCGGTCGTCGACAAGGTCGGCACCTTCGCGATGCTCCGCTTCTGCCTCGGCCTCTTCCCCGAGGCCAGCAAGTGGGCCACCCCCGTGATCCTCGTCCTGGCCCTGGTCAGCATCGTCTACGGCGCACTGCTCGCGGTCGGACAGCGGGACATCAAGCGGCTGGTCGCCTACGCGTCGATCTCGCACTTCGGCTTCATCATCCTGGGCATCTTCGCGATGACCTCCCAGGGCCAGTCGGGCGCGACGCTCTACATGGTCAACCACGGGATCTCCACGGCGGCGCTGATGCTGGTCGCCGGCTTCCTGATCTCGCGGCGCGGCTCGCGGCTCATCGCCGACTACGGCGGTGTCCAGAAGGTGGCCCCGGTCCTCGCCGGCACCTTCCTGATCGGCGGCCTCGCCACCCTGTCCCTGCCGGGCCTCGCCCCCTTCGTGAGCGAGTTCCTGGTCCTGGTCGGCACCTTCGCCCGGTACCCGGTCATCGGCGTCATCGCCACCATCGGCATCGTGCTGGCCGCCCTGTACACCCTGGTCCTCTACCAGCGGACCATGACCGGCCCCGTGAAGGAGGAGGTCCGCACCCTGCCGGACCTGCGCCCGCGGGAGCTCCTGGTGGTCGCCCCGCTCATCGCGCTGCTGATCGGGCTGGGCGTCTACCCGAAGGTGCTGACCGACATCGTCAACCCGTCGGTGCAGCACACGCTGTCGGACGTGAAGAAGACGGACCCCAAGCCCGAGGTGGCCGTGGAAGCCGAGCACATCGACAAGAAGGCGGCGGTCAAGTGAGCGCCACGACCGCTGCCCAGGGCCTGCTGACACTGGCGGCCAACGGACCGGCCGACAGGATCCCGGCCCCGCACATCGAGTACGCCCAGCTCGCGCCCACGCTGATCGTGGTGGGCGCGGCCGTCCTCGGCGTCCTCGTCGAGGCCTTCGTCCCGCGCAGGTCCCGCTACCACGTCCAGGTGTTCCTGGCCGTCGCCTCCCTCGCCGCGGCCTTCGCCGCGGTCGTCGCCCTCGCCGCGGGGGGGTACGGCAACACCAAGGCCCACATCGCGGCCATGGGCGCCATCGCCGTCGACGGCCCGGCACTGTTCCTCCAGGGCACCATCCTGCTCGCCTCGGTCGTGGCCGTGTTCACCTTCGCCGAGCGCCGCCTCGACCCCAGGGCGCACGGCAAGCGCGTCGACTCCTTCGCCGCCCAGGCCGCGTCCGTACCGGGCAGCGACAGCGAGAAGGCCGCCGTCAAGGCCGGGTTCACCACCACCGAGGTGTTCCCGCTGGTCCTGTTCGCCATCTCCGGGATGCTGATCTTCCCGGCGGCCGACGACCTGCTGACCCTGTTCATCGCGCTGGAGGTCTTCTCCCTCCCGCTGTACCTGCTCTGCGCCGTCGCCCGCCGCCAGCGGCTGATGTCGCAGGAGGCGGCCGTCAAGTACTTCCTGCTCGGCGCCTTCTCCTCGGCGTTCCTGCTGTTCGGCATCGCCCTGCTCTACGGCTACGCGGGCTCCGTCTCGTACGCGGTCATCGCGGACGTGGTGGACGGCACGGTCACCACCGTCGACCCGGCGCTGGCCTCCACCATGGGCAACGACGCACTGCTGCTCATCGGCGGCGCGCTGATCCTGATGGGCCTGCTCTTCAAGGTCGGCGCGGTCCCCTTCCACATGTGGACCCCGGACGTCTACCAGGGCGCCCCCACCCCCGTGACCGGCTTCATGGCCGCCGCGACCAAGGTGGCCGCCTTCGGCGCCCTGCTGCGCCTGCTCTACGTGGTCCTGCCCGGGCTGCGCTGGGACTGGCGGCCGGTGATGTGGGGCGTCGCCATCGTGACGATGCTGGCGGGTGCGGTCATCGCCGTGACCCAGACGGACGTCAAGCGGCTGCTGGCGTACTCCTCGATCGCGCACGCCGGGTTCATCCTGGCCGGTGTCATCGCCACCTCGGCGGAGGGCGTCAAGTCCGTCCTCTTCTACCTGGGCGCCTACTCCTTCGTGACGATCGGCGCGTTCGCGGTGGTCACGCTGGTGCGCGACGCGGGCGGCGAGGCCACGCACCTGTCGAAGTGGGCCGGGCTCGGGCGGCGTTCGCCGCTCACCGCGGCCGTCTTCGCGGTGTTCCTGCTGGCCTTCGCCGGCATCCCGCTGACCTCCGGCTTCGCCGGGAAGTTCGCCGTGTTCAAGGCGGCCGCGGAGGGCGGGGCCGGGGCGCTGGTCGTCGTCGGTGTGATCTCGTCGGCGATCGCGGCGTTCTTCTACATCCGGGTGATCGTGCTGATGTTCTTCAGCGAGCCGAAGGCCGACGGGCCGACGGTGGCGGTGCCCTCACCGCTGACGATGACCACCATCGCGGTGGGCGTCGCCGTCACCCTGGTGCTGGGCGTCGCGCCGCAGTACTTCCTCGACCTGGCCGGGCACGCGAGCACCTTCGTGCGCTGACCGGTGGCGTCGCGCGGGCCCGGCTCCCCCTCGGGGGAGCCGGGCCCGCCGCGTTCCGCGCGGTCTAACCGTGGTCGGCGTGCATCGGGTTGGGTGCCGCGTTCCCGGGGCACTTCAGGGCCGTGTTCCAGTTGTGGAAGCGGCCCGCCGGGTTGTCCTTGTACGCCCACATGTGCAGGTCGTAGTGCTTGGGCATGCCCGCCCAGTGACCGGGCATCGGCCCGTCGAAGGGCAGGCCGAACATGGTCGGCCGGTCGTCGGTGGTCTTCAGGTCCTGGTCCCGGTCGGCGGACATCCACTCCACCGTCTGGAGCTTGCGGCGGCCGTTGCGGTCCTTCTCCGTGCTGTAGAGGAGCGCGGTCGGCCTGGCGGGGTCCCGGGAACCCCAGTTGGCCTCCTTGACGTAGTGGTAGCCCATGGCGCCCGCCCCGAAGGGGTTGGTCATGCACTCCTGGCCGTGCGGGACGTATCCGTCCTTGATCGCCTGCCGTTCGTCCACGTACTTGGCGGTCACCGCCATGGCCGTGGCCATGTCGCGCATCGCCTTCGCGTCGTGCGGGTCGGGCGCCGGGCCGTCCACGGCGTGCGCCGGGGGGAGGGCGGCCAGGACGACGGACGCGCCGACGACGGCACAGGCGGACAGGGCCTTGAGGCCACGGGCTACGGGCATGGGAGCTCCTGGTGTTCGGGGTCCCGGAGGGGCTTGCGTTCCACCATCGGGGCGGGGCACGGGCCGTGCACGCGGCGGGCGGCCGAACGGGCGCCGCCGAATGGGGCGGGCTACGGGGAGGTGGCCGCGGGGGAGGGGGCGGCGGCCGGAGCCACGGGGGTGGCGGAGGTTGCGGGGGTTGCGGGGGCGACGGGGCGGGGCCGGGTGGTCCCCGGACGGCAGACGACCTTCGGGTTGAACGGCTCGAACCAGCCGGACGGGTTGTCCTTCCACAGCCACAGGTGCAGCGAGTAGTGCACCTTCTGCCCCTTGTAGCGGGCCGGCAGCGGCCCCTTGAAGGGCTCGCCGAAGAGGGAGGGACGGTCGTCGTCGGTGTCCGTCCGGCCGTCCTTGTCCACGACCATCCATTCGAGGCCCACCAGGTTCCAGTGGCCCTGTCCGTCGCCCTCGTAGAGCAGGGCGGTGGGCTTGGCCGGGTCCACGGAGCCGTCGTAGGCGTGGTTGAAGTGCGGGTAACCCAGCGCGCCCGGACCGCCGTTCGGGTCCACGACGCAGTACTGGTCGGGCACGTAGCCGGCGGCGACACCGGTGCTGTGCTGGTGGTACTTGGCGGTCGCCCGGTAGGCCAGGGCCAGTTGGGCGGAGGGCGTCAGCCGCGGCTGGGGCGCGGCGACCGCGGGCGCGGACGGCGCGGCCGCCAGCGCCGCGGCGGCCGCGAGGGCGAAGGGGGCGATCCTGCCGGTGCGAGAAACCATGCAGGCAGCGTCACCGCCCCGCCCGCGGGCCGCCACTCGGACGGCGCGGGTGGCGTAGGCGGCTCCCTCGCGCCGCGGCCCGGGGCCCTGCCGGGCGGCCGGCGTGTTCGCGTACGCCGCGCCCGGCCGGGCGTCGCAGGGGCGTGGTGTGCGGTGCGCGCCGAGCGGGGCGTGGCGGTGGCGGTTCGGCGAGGGCGCGCCCGGGGGCGGGTGGCGCGGGTGTGCCGCTCCCCGCGGGTGCCCGCGTCCGGGGGTTGTCGGACGCGGGCTGGGGCCGGTGGTCAGGCGGCGCGGGTGGCGTAGGCGCGGACGTCGGCGTCGGGGTCCGTCACCGCTTGGGCCAGGGCCTTGCGGGCCTCCGGGGAGTCGGCGTGGGCCAGGAGGGCCAGCACCGCGGCCTTGCGGACGTCCGCGTCGGGGTCGGTGGCCAGGGCCGCGGCCAGCGCCGGCACGGCCGTCCCCGCGCCGGCCGCCGACAGCGCGGCCGCCGCCCCCGCGCGGACCTGCCAGGCGGGGTCCGACAGCGCCGCCGCGGCGGTGTCGGCGTACGCGGGCGGGCAGCCCGTGGCGGCCAGGGCCCCCAGCGCGGCCCCCCGCACCAGCGGGTCCGGGTCGTCCAGGAGCGGCGCCAGCGCGGCCCGCACCCCGGCCCCTTCCCCGGCGACCGCCGCCAGCCCCTTCGCCACGGCCACCCGCACCTCACGCGCCCCGTCCCCGGCCGCCGCCGCCGCCAGCTCCGCGAGGGCGTCCACCGAGACCAGCGCCCGGACGGCGTGCACCCGCACCTCCGTATCGGCGTCGTCCAGCGCACGCACGTACAGCGCGGCGTCCCCCAGCCGCAGCGCGCGCAGCCCCTCCAGCGCGGCCGCCCGCACCAGCCGGTCGGGCACCGCCAGGGCTTCCCGCAGCCCGGCGTCCAGCTCCGGATCGCCCGGCAGCACCTCCAGCAGCTCCCGCAGCGCCCCCGCCGCCGCGGCCCGGACACCGGGATCCGCGTCCCGCATCCGCTCGGCCAGCGCCGGCCCCGCCCCGGCGGGCACGGTCTCCCCGACGGCGGCGACGGCCGCGCCCCGCACGGCCGGGTCCGGGTCCGTGAGGTAGCCCCGCAGCGCCGCCAGCTCGGGCGCCTCCTCGGCGAGCGCGAGCAGCTCCAGGATCCGCGGCGACCCCGCCCCGCCGGCCGACCCCGTCCCGCCGGCCGTCCCTGCAGCCCCGGGCTCCGCCGAGGACGCCGCCGAGGACTCCGCCCGCGCCCGCGGGGCGGCCTTCGCCGGGCCCGCCGTCGCCACTCCGACCAGCTCCACCTCGCCCAGCGGCCGCGAGGGACCGCCCGGCGGGGTGAACTCCGGGACCGGGACCACGTACGGCTCCACCGGCCGCGCCGTGAACTCCATCGCTCCGGAAGCCGACTTGTGCAGGTCCAGGTGGTACAGCCAGTCCGCGTCCGCCCGCTCCGGATGGTCGAGTCGCTCGTGGTAGAGCCCCCAGCGGGACTCCGTACGCGCCAGCGAGGCCCGTGCCGCCATCTCCGCGCAGTCCCGGATGAACGACACCTCCGCGCAGCGCATCAGCTCGTGCGCCGTCGTCGCCCCCATCCCCGCGATCTCCGCCTCCATCCGGGTGAAGGCCTCCACGGCCAGGGACAGCTTCGCTCCCGTCTTCGGCGGGGCCACGTAGTCGTTCACGAACCGCCGCAGCTTGTACTCCACCTGCGTCTGCGGCGGCCCGTCCGGGTGGCGCAGCGGCCGGTAGACCAGCTCGTGCGCCGCCGCCAGCTGGTCCGCGGGCAGCTCCCCCTCGTACGCCGTGTACTGCGCGGCGTCCTCGCCCGCCAGGTCCCCGAAGACGAATGCGCCGATCATGTAGTTGTGCGGTACGGACGCCAGGTCGCCGGCGGCGTACAGCCGGGGCACGGTGGTGCGGGCGTGGTCGTCCACCCGTACGCCGGACGCCGAGTGCCCGCCGCACAGCCCGATCTCCGAGATGTGCATCTCCACGTCGTGCGTGCGGTAGTCGTGGCCGCGCCCCGCGTGGAAGGTGCCGCGCGTCGGGCGCTCCGTCGTGTGCAGGATCGATTCCAGCGCCTCCACCGACTCCTCGGGGAGGTGGCTGAGCTTGAGGTACACCGGCCCCCGGTCCGAGGCCAGTTCGGCCGCGAACTCGGCCATCATCTGCCCCGACCAGTAGTCGGAGTCCACGAACCGCTCGCCGTGCCGGTTGACCTGGTAGCCGCCGAACGGGTTGGCGACGTACGCGCACGCCGGGCCGTTGTAGTCCTTGATCAACGGGTTGATCTGGAAGCACTCGATCCCGGTCAGCGCCGCGCCCGCGTGGTAGGCCATGGCGTAGCCGTCCCCGGCGTTGGTGGGGTTCTCGTACGTTCCGTACAGGTATCCCGAGGCCGGCAGCCCGAGCCGGCCGCAGGGGCCGGTCGCCAGGACCACCGCCCCCGCCCGGACCGTCACGAAGGCCCCCGTACGGGTGTTGAAGGCCGCCGCCCCGATCGCCCGGCCGTCCTCCGGCGAGGTCAGCACCCGCACCGGCATCACCCGGTTCTCGATGCGGATCCGCTCGCGCATCTCACGGCGGCGCAGCTGCCGGTAGAGCACCTTCTTGACGTCCTTGCCCTCCGGCATGGGCAGAACGTACGAGCCCGAGCGGTGGACCTGGCGCACCGCGTACTCGCCGTGCTCGTCCTTCTCGAACTTCACCCCGTACGACTCCAGCCGCCGCACCATCGCGAAGCCGCGGGTGGCGGTCTGGCGGACGGTGGACTGGTCGACGATGCCGTCGTTGGCGCGGGTGATCTCGGCGACGTAGTCGTCCGGTTCGGCGCGGCCGGGCACGACGGCGTTGTTGACCCCGTCCATGCCCATGGCGAGGGCTCCGGAGTGCCGTACGTGCGCCTTCTCCAGCAGCAGGACGCGGGCCCCGCGCTCGGCGGCGGTCAGCGCGGCCATCGTGCCGGCGGTGCCGCCGCCGATGACGAGGACGTCGCAGGAGAGTTCCTCGGCGTCGCCGATCGCGGGGATGTCCACGGTGTACTGCCTTTCAGGGATCAGGGGTCAGAGGTCAGAGGGAGGAGAGGATGCGCTCGCGCAGCCCGGAGCGGGTGGCGGTGCGGTCGCGCGGGGCCGGCACGGGCAGCACCTCGCCGGTGGCCGGCAGGGCGATCCGGTCGGCCAGGTACAGGGCCTCGTCCACGTCGTGGGTGACGAAGACGACGGTGGCCCCGGTGCCGGCCAGGACCTCCACGAGGAGGTCCTGCATCCCGGCGCGGGTCTGCGCGTCGAGCGCGCCGAAGGGTTCGTCCATCAGGACGGCCCGGGGGCGGGGGGCCAGGGCCCGGGCCAGCTGGACGCGCTGGCGCTGGCCGCCGGAGAGCTGGTGGGGGAGCTTGTGGGCGTGCCCGTCGAGCCCGACCCGCTCCAGCCACTCGGTGGCGGTCCGGCGCCGCTCGGCGCGGGGCACCTTCCGTATCTGGAGGGGCAGTTCGACGTTGCCCCGGACGGTGCGCCAGGGCAGCAGGGCGTCCTCCTGGAACACCAGGGCCCGGTCGGCGCCGGGGCCGCTGACGGGCCGGCCGTCCAAGGTCACCTCGCCCGCGAGCGGGGGCAGCAGGCCGGCGAGGGTCCGCAGCAGGGTCGACTTCCCGCAGCCGGAGGGGCCGACGACGGCCAGCACTTCCCCGGGCTCGACGCCGAGGTCGACCCCGTCGAGGACGGCGGCCCCTGCGGGGTGCCCGAGACGGGCGCCGCGCAGGGCGAGGGCCGCGCCGGTCCCCTCCGGGGTGGTCGGGGTGCTCATGTCTGCGTCCTTCCGCCGGCCGTCGTCGTCCCCTGCGGGGCTGGTCCCCGACCCTCCCCCAGACTCCGTCCGGGGGGACCCCCACTTCCACCGTTCCCCGGGGCTCCGCCCCGGCCCCCGAGACCGGCCGCTGCGCGCCCGGTGCGCTCAATCGCCGCGCGGGCTGGATTTTCGCCGCGCGAAATCCAGCCCGCGGGCGATGCCGCGGGCGACGGATCAGCCGCGCCAGATTCAGCCCCGCCGGCGTTTGAGGCGCGGGGGTCTGGGGGCGGAGCACCCGGTTTCGGGAAGGGGCGGGGTGGGGAATCGGCACCGCGCAGCGGCCCCCCGACCCCGGCCCGCTCACCCGACCCCGCCGCCCCGACTCCCGCCGAGCGGGACCGGCGGGCGCCCTGGGGTGCCGGCCCCCGGGACGGGGCCGCAGCGGGCCGGGGGAGCCACGCGGTGAGGCGGTGGCCCAGCCGTTCGACCCCCGTGGCCGTGAGCCACCCCAGCGCCCCGATCGTCGCCATGCCGACGAAGACACCCGGGTAGTCCACCACCGTGTAGTCCTGCCAGGTCCGGTACCCGACCCCGTACTCCCCGGAGATCATCTCGGCCGAGATCACACAGATCCACGACACCCCGATCCCCACCGACAGCCCCCCGAAGATCCCCGGCAGGGCCCCCGGCAGGACGACGGACAGCAGGATCCGCCACCGCCCCCCGCCCATCGTCAGCACCGCCTCCTCCCACACCGGCGACAGCGCCGCCACCGCGTGCCGGGTCGAGACCAGCACCGGGAAGAAGGCCGCCGCGCAGGTGATGAAGACGATCCCCTGCTCGTTCGAGGGGAACAGCAGGATCGCCACCGGCACCAGCGCGATCGCCGGGATCGGCCGCAGCACCTCCAGCACCGGCCCCACCACGTCCGACACGAGCCGCGACCGCGCGACCGCCGCACCGGTCGCCACGCCCAGGACCGCCGCCAGGACGAACCCCGTCACGATCCGGCGCAGGCTGTCCGCCAGGTCCGTCCAGTACACGCCCGTCCGTGCCCGCCGCACCAGCTCGGCCGCCACCTCCCCGGCCGTCGGGAACTGCTCGAACCGCAGCCACAGGTGCACGTCCAGCGAGGTCAGCGCCTGCCACAGCAGCAGGGCCGCCACCAGCGAGCCCGCGCGCAGCGCCCGCCGCCCGCCGCTCATCCGGCCAGCCCGGTGGCCTCGGCGTAGCTCACGGTCCGCGCCCCGGAGCCCCGGTGCTGTGCGACGTACGCCTGCGCGCCCGCCGCCGTGACGAAGGCCCGCAGCTCGGCGCCCTCCGCGACCCACACGGCCCGGTCGGCGAACCAGAGGGTTCCCGTCACCGCGTCCGGTACGTACGCGGCCCGGACCCCGGCCGCCCCGCGCACCGCCCTGAGCAGCTCGCGCGGGGAGTCGTACGTCGTCGTGCCCTCCTGCCCCTTGGACCACAGCTCCGGCCGCGCGGCGGCCGCCGCCGGGTACGCAGGGCCGCCCTGCACCGCGAGGCGCTCCAGCGGCTCCGGGTCCACGAAGCCGTCCACGTCCACGTCGCCGACCAGCCCGGCGGCCTTCAGCACGGGTACGTCCTGCTTCAGCGCCGCGATCAGCTCGGGGCGCAGCGCCGGGTCGAAGGTGGCGATGCCGTTCGCCCCGTTGTAGAGGTAGACCACCTCCGCGGGCAGGCCGGTCTCCTTGGCCACCGACTCGGCGGCGGGCACCGGCCGGGTGCGCAGGTAGTCGGTGGCCCGGCGCTGGGCGCGCAGGAAGTCGTCCAGCACGCCCGGCCGCTGGGCGGCGAACTTCTCGCGGACGGTGACCCCGTGGAAGGTGGGCAGGTTCAGCTCCGCCCCGTCGTACAGGGCCTTGGCCTTGCCCTCGAAGGCCAGCTGCCCGGGCCAGGCCACGAACTGCGAGAGCGCGTCCGCGCTGCCCGCCTGGAGGGCCGAAGCACCCACGCTGGGCTGCTGGTTGAGCTTCTGGATGCCCTTCTCGGGGTCGATCCCGGCGCGCTGCAGGGCCCGTACGAGGGTGCCGTCGGCGGCGGAGCCCACGCTGGTGGACACCTTCCTGCCGCGCAGGTCGGCAAGGGACTCCAGCTTCGAATCCGGGGCGGTGACGACGGTGTTGAGGCCGCCGCGCAGGTTGTAGCCGGTCACCGACACCAGGCGGGTGGGCTGCTTGAGCTCCTTGCCGCGGGCCGCGTTGATGAGGAGCGGGAAGTCCCCCATCGAGCCGATGTCGATCTTCCCGGCGGTCATCTGGGCGGTGATGGGGGCGCCGGTGGCGTAGTCCTGCCAGTCGACCTTGTACGTGACCCCGTCGCGCTTGCCGCGGGCCGCCAGCTCCTCCTCGAAGTAGCCCAGGGAGCGCAGCAGGGTGCCCGCGGTGACGGTGTTGATGGTCTTGGACTGGTAGCCCACGGTCACGGTGACCGTCTTCGGGCCGCCCGCGGCCCCGGCGGCCTCGCCGCCGCAGGCCGTGGCGAGCGGGGCCAGGAGCAGGACGAGCGCGGGCGCGAGGGCCCGGGTGAGCGGGGCGCGCATGGACTGGGGGCCTTTCACCGGAGCAGGTAGGGCATGTTGACGGTCACCGCGCCCGTGGGGCAGCGGGCGGCGCAGGGGCCGCAGTACCAGCACTCGTCGACGTGCATGTACGCCTTGCCGTCGGCCTCGCGGATCGCGAGGGAGTCGAGGGGGCACATGTCGACGCAGAGGGTGCATCCGTCGATGCACAGGGATTCGTCGATGGTCACGGGCACGTCGGCGCGCTGGGGTACCACGGGCATGGCTGTCTCCGGGAAGGGGCGGGGAGGGGGGAAGTGGCGTCAGAGGGCGCGGCGCAGCAGGCCGCTCATGGTGATCCGGTCGCCGCGGAAGCGGATGAACTCCAGGTCCACGGGCCGCCCGTCGGCGAGGTGGGTGAGCCGCTCCAGCATCAGCACGGCGGCCCCGCGCGGGGCCTGGAGGACGGCGGCGGAGTGCGCGTCGGCGTTGACGGCCTCCACGGTGATCTCGGCGTGGCCGAGCGGCTGGCCGCTGAGCCGTTCCAGCAGCCGGAAGACGTCGTTGTGCTCCAGGTCGCAGTCGGGCAGCCCGGCGCCGATGTCGAGGGGGACGTAGGTGAGGTCGAGGGAGAGCGGCAGGCCGTTCAGCCGGCGCAGCCGCTCGATGTAGAGCACCTCGGAGTGCTCGGGCAGGCCCAGGCGGCGGGCGACGGGGGCGGGGGCGCGGACCGGGGCCGCCGTCCGGACCTCGTTGGTGACCTCGCCGTGCTCGTGCAGGGTCTCGGCCAGGCCCTGGAGCCGGTCCAGGCCGTGCGGGTACTTCTCGCAGACGACGACCGTGCCGACGCCCGGGCGGCGCTCGACGAGGCCTTCGCCGCGGAGCAGGCCGAGGGCCTGGCGGACGGTGTTGCGGCCGGCTCCGTAGTCGGCGGCGAGGACGTCCTCCAGGGGGAGGGTCCCGCCGGGGTAGCCGCCGGACAGGATCTGGTGGCGCAGCAGGTCGGCGAGCTGGCGCGCCTGGTCCGCGCGCAGCCGCCGGCGGCGCGCGGCGGCGACCGGGGCGGTGTGCGGGGAGGTCCGTTCGGCAGGCATGGCAGGGAACGTACCGGCGGTGCGGCGTGCGTGGTGTTGCAGCGGTATTGCGCCACCCACGGATTCGACGGCAGGGCTGTGACCTGCGGTTTCGGCGGGGTGGGGGGAAGATCCGCCACCCCGCCGCTCACCTGGTGGACTAGCGGGCGCCCACGATGCGGCCGGTGACCTCGCCGAGGCCGACCCGGGTGCCGTCGGGGCCGGGGGCCCAGGCGGTGAGGGTGACGGTGTCGCCGTCCTCCAGGAAGGTGCGCTTGCCGTCGGCGAGCTCGATCGCGTCGCGGCCGTTCCAGGTGAGCTCCAGCAGCGAGCCGCGCTGGTCGACCTCCGGGCCGCTGACGGTGCCGGAGCCGAACACGTCACCGGTGCGCAGGGAGGCGCCGTTGACGGTCATGTGGGCCAGCTGCTGGGCGGCGGTCCAGTACATGGAGGCGAACGGCGGCCGGGCCACCTCCTGCCCGTTGATGGACACCGCGATGTTCAGGTCGAAGCCGCCGGGGCGGTCGGTGGCGGAGTCGTCCAGGTAGGGCAGGAGCGGGAAGTCCCGCGCCGGCGGGGTGACCCGGGCCGCGTCCAGGGCCTCCAGGGGGGTCACCCACGCGGAGACGGAGGTCGCGAAGGACTTGCCGAGGAAGGGGCCGAGCGGCACGTACTCCCAGGCCTGGATGTCACGCGCCGACCAGTCGTTGAGGAGGAAGAGCCCGAAGACGTGCTCCTCGAAGTCGCCGAGGGCGACCGGCCGGCCCAGCTCCGAGGAGGTGCCGACGACGAAGCCGACCTCGGCCTCGATGTCCAGCTTGACCGACGGGCCGAAGACGGGCGCCGGGTCGGCGGGCGCCTTGCGCTGCCCGGAGGGGCGGACCACATCGGTGCCGGAGACGACGATCGTTCCCGACCGGCCGTGGTAACCGATGGGCAGGTGCTTCCAGTTGGGGGTGAGCGCGTCGCCGTCCGGCCGGAAGATGCGGCCGACGTTGGTGGCGTGGTGCTCGCTCGCGTAGAAGTCGACGTAGTCGGCGACCTCGTACGGCAGGTGCAGCTCGACCCCGTCCAGCGGCAGCAGGTGCGGCTCGACCGTCTCGCGGTGGCCCGGGTCGGTGACCCAGGCGGTCAGCGCGCGGCGCACGTCGCGCCAGGCGGTGCGGCCGGCGGCCAGCAGCGGGTTGAGCGAACCCTGGGCCAGGAGCCCGGCGTACGGCGAGCCGAGCGCGACGGCCACGGCCCCCGCGTCGAGCACGTACCCGCCGATCCGCACACCGACCCGGCGGCGCCGCGGTTCCTGGGGGGTGGAGAAAACGCCGTAGGGGAGGTTGTGCGGCCCGAACGGGTCGCCCTCGGGGACATCGAGGGGGCTCTGCTGGGGCATGGGGTACTGCCTCGCTTTCGACGCGGTCCGGGGGTGTC
This sequence comes from Streptomyces sp. 3211.6, assembly GCF_003634815.1. Lineage (NCBI taxonomy): Bacteria > Bacillati > Actinomycetota > Actinomycetes > Kitasatosporales > Streptomycetaceae > Streptomyces > Streptomyces sp. 3211.6. Next base: position 4,686,387 of record NZ_RBXC01000001.1, read on the forward strand.
CCGGGAGCTGGCTGACACGTTACGTGGCGCATGGGGTCTGTGGGAGGCCAGATTCGGGCCCTATTTGTAGGACTTGTCCAAGGGGGTCCGTATCCTTGGCGCCGTGACTTCCGCCCTCCCCTATGCCTTGATCGCCACCGACCTGGACGGGACTCTGCTGCGCGCCGGTGACACCGTCTCCGCCCGCTCGTGCGCGGCGCTCGCGACGGCGCGCGCCGCCGGCGCCCGCCACATCGTCGTCACCGGCCGCCCGGTGCCCCAGATCCGGCACGTCCTGGACGACCTCGGGTATACGGGGCTCGCGGTGTGCGGGCAGGGCGCCCAGGTGTACGACGCGGCGCGCGGACTGCTGCTGCACTCCGTTTCCATGGACCGGGGGCTGGCCGAGATGGCCCTGGGCAAGATCGAGGCGGAGATCGGCGAGGTGTACACGGCGGTCAACCAGGAGGGCCTGGACGCCGAGATGCTGATAGGGCCGGGCTACCGGATGTGGCACCCCCACCTGCCGACGGTCCGGGTACCGCAGCGGGGGGACCTGTGGTCGGCCCCGATCACGAAGGTCCTGCTCCAGCACCCCCGGCTGGACGACGACGAGCTGACGCGGGTGGCGCGGTCGGTGGTGGGCGACCTGGTGAACGTCACGATGGCGGGCGAGCACACGGTGGAACTCCAGCCGCCGGGCATCGACAAGGCGAGCGGCCTGGCCCGGGCGGCGGAGGCCCTGGGCATCCCGGCGGCCTCGACGATCGCCTTCGGCGACATGCCGAACGACGTCCCGATGTTCGTGTGGGCGGGACACGGCGTGGCGATGGCGAACGCCCACCGAGAGCTGGTGGCCGTGGCGGACGAGGTGACCCTGTCGAACGAGGCGGACGGCATCGCGGTAGTCCTGGAACGCCTGTACGGCTGACCCCGCGGGTGGGGCCCGGGGTGGGCCCTCGGGGGGGCGGGGGCCCGGGGTGGGTCGGGTGGGCCGGGCGGGCGGGGTGGCGGTCTCCCGCCGGGCGGGGGTGGCGGGGCCGAGCGGTACCGGGAAAGCCCCAACCCTTCTCTGAGACCGCTGAGTGTGGTCCCGCCCCTCCCGGGTGCCGGTGCGCTGTCCGGTTCCGCCCAGGTCGGGTCCCGGCGCGAGGCGGGTGGGCAGGCACCGCCCGGCCCCTACCCCTTGAGGGGGCGATGGCGGGCCCGCGCCAAGTCCCTCACCCCGCCGCCCTCGGCAGCCTTCGCTGCCATGTCCGGTGGTACAGGACCTCCTCCGACTCCCGGCACACCACCTCGTTCGACGTGAGGAAGCCGCCCTCGTCGCAGGTGATCTCCGACCGGGTCTCGATCCTGACGTCCCAGGCCAGGTCCGGGCGGTGGAGCCGGATGTGCCAGTCGGAGCGGGTGCGGGCGGAGAGGGGGTCCGACTGCTGGATCTCGTAGACCTCGCGCCCCTCCTCCTCGTACTCCAGCCCGTCCGGGTACACCCGCGTGCCCCCGTAGCGGGGGTCGACCTCCAGGCGCCAGGTTCCGCGTGCGACGTCCCGTACGACCAGGCGTTCCGGGCGGGGCTCGTCCAGGGTGGCGGGGTAGGAGACGCCCAGGGGTTCCGCGTGCTCCGGGGCTTCGAAGGTGATGCCCTCCGGGGACGGCGGGGCCGTGCGGACGGGGAGTTCGAGGGTGCTGCCCGCGGGGTCGAGGGTCCAGCCCGCCTCCGAGCCGGCCCGTGGCCAGATCCACGGCCAGTACGCCGAGGAGAGGGAGAGGCGGATGCGGTGGCCGGGCGGGAAGCGGTGGCCGATGGCGTTCAGGTCGAAGGTGACGTCCTCCCAGGCGCCCGTCGGCCACGGCGCGGCCCGGTCGCGGCCCTGCCGGGCCGACAGGTTCAGCGCACCCCGTGTGACCAGCGTCGACGCCCCGTCCGGGGCGACGTCGCACAGCCGGGCCACGACCTGCCCGTACGGGACGTCCATCCGCAGCCGCAGGGTGACCGAGGGCCGGCCCAGGATCTCCACCGGCTCGGCGGGGACGGGGAACTCGAAGCAGGCCGACTTCGCGTCCTCCTCCCGCTGGTCCGGCGGCAGGTCGGCGTCGTTGCCGAAGGGGAAGAACCGGCCGGCGTCCAGTCCGGTGTGCTGGGGTGAGGCGACGGTCACCGGCGCGCCCTGGAGCCCGTACGAGACGGGCACGACCGACGGTGACGGCCAGGTCTTCTCGCCCACCCAGCGGCCCGGGAGCTCCGCGTACGTGGTCGCCGGGCGGTGCGTGTCGCTGATCCAGGCGCGCAGCAGCGGCTCCTCCATGACGCCGGTGTCGGTGTCCTTCAGCCAGTGGTCCCACCAGCGCAGGGTCTCCTGGAGGAAGCCGATCGCCGGGCCGGGCGGGAGGCCGCGGTCGGGGTACTGGTGCGACCAGGGGCCGATCAGGCCGCGGACCCGGGCGGCGGGCAGGGCGGAGACCAGGCGCAGCACGGTGTCCCGGTAGGGGTCGTGCCAGCCGCCGACCGCGAGGACGGCCGCGCCGATGGCCCCGTAGTCCTCGCAGACGCTGCCGTGGCGCCAGTAGTCGTCGCGGGTCTGGTGGGCGAGCCAGGTGTGGATCAGGGGTTCCAGGCCCTCCAGCCGGTCCAGCCACTGCCCCCGCCAGCCGTCCCCGGCGTACCGGGGGTCCGGGGGGCGGGCGGCGAAGGCGAGCATGGTGGCCGACCAGGCGTGCATGTCGACGGCCAGGACGGAGCCGCCCATGTAGTGCACGTCGTTGTCGAAGCGGTCGTCGGTGGAGCAGACGGTGACGACCGCCTTGAGGGCCTCGGGGGCGAGGGCGGCGATCTGGAGGCTGTTGAAGCCGCCCCAGGAGATCCCGAACATGCCGACGGATCCCGTGCACCACGGCTGGGCCGCCAGCCACCGCACGACCGCGACCCCGTCGGCCAGTTCCCGTGCGTCGTACTCGTCGCCGGGGCGGCCGCCGCTGCAGCCGTGGCCGCGTACGTCGACCCGTACGGAGGCGTAGCCGTGTCCGGCGTACCAGGGGTGGCGCTGCCAGTCGCGGGGGGCGGTCCAGTCGGTGAGCCGGTACGGGAGGTACTCCAGCAGGGCCGGGACGGGATGGTCGGTCACGGGCCGCCAGACGCGGGCGTACAGCTCCACCCCGTCGGGCATCGGGATCCGGACATCCTCGTGGGTGGTCGCGTAGGGGAACTCGGTGCGGATGATCATGGGGGTTCGGTCACGCTCCCTCGGTGGACGCCTTCGGTGGACGCCTTCGGTGGACGCCTTCGGTGGACGGCCTCGGCAGGCGCCCTCAGTGGACGCCCGCGGTGGACACGGTCATCGTGCGGCGCAGCCAGGGTGCCGCCGCGATCACGGCCAGGGCCGCCGCGACGGCGACGGCGCCGTTCACGCCGAAGTAGGCGGGGGTGGAGACGTGGCCGTACAGCTTGACCACCTGGGCCTGGATGCCGTTGGCGAGGGCCAGTGAGAGGAACCAGAGGGCCATCGTCTGGCCGGCGTACGCCGAGGGGGCGAGTCTGGTGGTGGCCGACATGCCGGAGGTCTCCAGCAGGACGTCGTAGGGGCGCAGCCGTCCGCGTTCGGCGGCCGTGACGCGCGGGCTGCGGAACATGAGGGTGAAGTAGAGCACCGGGGCGATCACCGAGACGAGGGTGAGCAGGTCCACGAAGCGCGGCATCGTCAACCAGCCGATGGCCGCCAGAAGGGTGGCGAGCGCGGCGAGGAGGAGACCGCCGGCGGCGATCCGCCGCAGCGCCGTCCGCCGGGCGTCGGGGGCCAGGGCGTAGGGGGCGGCGGCGTCGCGGTCGGGGAGCCGGTGGCGGCCGAGGACGTACTGGGCGAGGCCTGCGGTCATGCCGACGGCGGCGGCGGAGAAGCCCCAGTGCCAGCCCTGGTGCTCGCCGAGCCAGCCGGCGATCAGGGGTCCGGCGAAGGCGCCGGTGGTGATGGCCGTGTAGTAGAGGGCGAACCCGGCGTCGCGCCGCTCGTCGTCCGTCCGGTAGAGCCGGCCGACCATGCTGGCCACGTTGGGCTTGAGCAGTCCGGTGCCGGCGCTGATCAGGCCGAGGCCGGTCCAGGTCCCGTAGGCGGCCGTGACGGAGGCGGCGGTGCCGGGGTCCATGCCCAGGCCGCCGTGGGCCGCCGTGTCCGCGAAGTAGAGGACGAGGGTGGCCTGCATGCCGAGGAAGGAGAACCGCTCCCAGACCTCCAGGCCGGAGAGCGTGGCCAGGCCCCCGGGGTGGCCCAGGAAGCCGTGGCCGTCCCCGGCTGCCGGGGCCGGGGGCGGGGGCGGGGCGGCCTCCGGTTCCTTCGGCTGGTCTATGACGGTCGTCATTCTGGACAAAGCAGATTCTCCGGTTGTTTCGGCTTCCACCGAACATACCGGTGTGGATCGGGCGGTGCGCGCGGCTGCGCGGGAGGCCCGCCGGACGGCTGCCGGGCAGGTGCTCTGCGTGATCGAAAACAGACCCGATACGCTGGCTTGAGTGATGGCAGCGACACATTGACAATCCATGTGATCGTCATCGGATCGTCAGCAGACAGGAGTACCCCTCGTGACCGTCGTCGGGCCGTTCGGACTGAGCGTGCGGGACCAGGCTCTTGAGGCCGATGTCCAGGCCGGACTGGCCGCTGTCGAAGCGGGTCTGCTGGAGGCCACCAAGAGCGAAGTCCCCTTCATCACCGAGGCCGCGCAGCACCTGGTGCGCGCCGGGGGCAAGCGGTTCCGGCCGCTGCTGGTGATGCTCGCGGCGCAGTTCGGTGACCCCTACGCGCCCGGGATCGTGCCCTCCGCGGTGGTCGTGGAGCTCACGCACCTGGCGACGCTCTACCACGACGACGTCATGGACGAGGCGGACGTCCGCCGCGGGGTGGAGAGCGCGAACGCCCGCTGGGGCAACTCGGTGGCGGTCCTGACGGGTGACTTCCTGTTCGCCCGTGCGTCGCACATCCTCGCGGACCTCGGGCCGGAAGCCGTGCGCATCCAGGCGGAGGCCTTCGAACGGCTGGTCACGGGCCAGATCCTGGAGACGGCGGGCCCGCGCGACGGCCGCGACCCGGTCGCGCACTACCTGGACGTCATGGCCGGCAAGACCAGCTCCCTGGTGGCCGTCTCCTGCCGCTTCGGCGCGATGATGTCCGGCGCCGACGAGATGGTCGTCGACATCCTCACCCAGTACGGGGAGCGGCTCGGCCTCGCCTTCCAGCTGGCCGACGACGTCCTCGACATCGCCTCCGACTCGCACGAGTCGGGCAAGACCCCGGGCACCGACCTGCGCGAGGGCATCCCGACGCTGCCCGTGCTGCGGCTGCGGGAGATGGCCGAGCGGGACGGGCGCGAGGAGGACCTGGAGCTCGTCCGCCTGCTGGACGGGGACCTCTCGGACGACGTCCGGCACGCCGAGGTGCTCTCCCGGCTGCGGGTGCACCCCGCGCTGGAGCAGGCCCGCCGGGACACGGTCCAGTACGCGCAGGACGCGCGCGCGATGCTCGCCCCGCTGCCGGACTGCTTCGCGAAGGCGGCCCTGGAGGAGCTGTGCGACGCGGTGGTCCACCGCGCGGGCTGAGCCCGGCACGGGCACACGGACGGCACGGGCCCCTCGCCCCCGCGACCCCTACGGGTCGGGGGACAGGGGCCCTTCCCGTGTCATCCCGTGGTCGTACGCGGAGTTGATCCCGGGGGCTGACGCCCCCCGCCCGCCGTTTTGGTCAGATGGATACATCGAAACCCCACCGGATCGGGTGAGTGCGGCGACAACGGTCGCCGCCCTGGACAAGAGGGCAGGGCTCTGAGATGGCAGCGAACACGAAGACCTCGCGCAAGGCCGCGCGGTACGCCGTACCGGTCGCGGTGGCGGGGGTCGCCGCGGCGACCGCCGCGATGGTCCCGGCCTTCGCCACCGCCGGCGGCCCGGACCTGCCGAAGGTGACGGCGCAGCAGCTGATCGAGAAGGTCGCGGCCTCCGACGTGCAGCAGCTCTCCGGCAGCGCCAGGATCACCACCGACCTGGGCCTGCCCACCCTGGCCACCGGCCTGCTGGGCGGCGCCGGGGTGACGGGCGGCTCCGCCAACCCCGAGGACAAGATCGCCCAGCTGGCGAACGGCACGCACACCCTGCGCGTCGCGGCAGACGGCCCGGACCGCCAGAAGCTGACCTTCCTCGACGGCAAGGACGAGTACACCCTCGTCCACAACGGCAACGACGTGTGGGGCTACGACAGCAAGTCCAACGAGGCCTTCCACGACAAGACCGACCGCCCGGGCCAGGACCACAAGAGCGGCGACCGGCTCGCGGCCTCCCCGCAGCAGATCGCGCAGGACATCATCAAGCAGGCCGGTCCGACCACCGACATCGGCGTGGGCGAGACCGCGCAGATCGCCGGGCGCGACGCCTACCAGCTGGTGCTGAAGCCCAAGCAGAGCGGCTCCACCGTCGGGTCGGTCCAGATCGCGGTCGACGCCAAGAACGGCGTGCCGCTGCGGGTCCAGCTGCTGTCCGCCCAGGGCGGCAAGCCGATCGCCGAAGCGGGCTTCACCCAGGTCGACTTCGGCAAGCCGGCCGCCGACTCCTTCTCCTTCGCCCCGCCCAAGGGCGCCAAGGTCACCGAGGGCTCGCACCCGGGCCTGGCGGGCAAGGACGCCAAGGGTGGCAAGGACGACGAGCGCTTCAAGGCGCTGGAGTCCCTGCCCGGCTTCGGGCAGCTGGCCGGCGGGGAGCACGGCAAGGGCGACGTGAAGGTGTTCGGCGAGGGCTGGGCGACGGTCGCGCGGATCGACTCCGGCGCCGGCAAGAGCCTCAAGGACGTCGAGAACGACAAGAACACCCCCAAGGAGGCCAAGCAGTTCCTGAACTCCCTCGGGGACAAGGTCCACGGGAAGTTCGGCGAGGGCCGCATCCTGTCGACCCGCCTGGTCAACGCGCTGATCACGGACGACGGCAAGGTGTACGTCGGCGCGGTCACCAAGGACCAGCTGGTGAAGACGGCCGACTCCGCCAAGTAGCCGCGGCGGACGGAGGGGTGGCCCGGGACGTGTGTCCCGGGCCACCCTTGTCGCGTTCCCCTCCTGCGTACAGCACGGCCGCTGTACCGTGAGGTCCATGTCAAGACACGTCACCATCCGCCTGGACGAAGAGTTCCACGACCGCCTCAAGGCGCGCGCGGCGGCCTTGGGGACGACGGTCACCGCGCTGATCACCGAGGTCACGGAACGCGAACTCGACGAGGACCGGAAGAACTTCCTGTCCGGGATAGAGGAGTTCGCGGATCACTGGGGCTACTTCCAGGAGCGGTTCGGCCATTGAAGATCACCATGGAGTGGGCCTGGACCGCACTGGCCCACCATCTGCCGTCGGATCCCGCCGTATGGGACCCGTCCGGGGTGGCGGCCGCCGTCGCCCGGCACCAGAACGACCTGGTGCTGGTGCCCGAGCAGCCCGCGCCCGACACCGCGTGGCGGGCCGCGGCGTTCCTGCACACCCTCGCCGTCTGCCCGGCGCTGGAGTCCCCGATGAACGAGTTCTACGCGGCCGCGGCCACCCGCTCGTACCTGCGGGTGGCCGGCGCGAAGCAGCTGCCCTCGCCCGAGGAGCTCGGCGACCTGGTGGAGGACGCGAAACTGGGCCGCGCGGACGTCGCCGCGGTGGCGCAGCAGCTCCGCGCCCTCATCCAGGAACCCGTCAGAAGGTGATCTTCCAGCTGTTGATGTAGCCGGTGTCCTGCGCCGCCACGTCCTTGACCTGGAGCTTCCAGGTCCCGTTGGCCACCTCGGTGGAGGCGTTCACCGTGTAGCTCGCGACCACGTTGGCCGCGGAGTCCGAGCTGGAGGAGTTCTTCAGCCGGTACGCCGTGCCGTCGGGGGCGATCAGGTCGATCACCAGGTCACCGCGGTAGGTGTGGACGATGTTCACGTCGACCTTGGTGGTGGCGGGGGCGTTGCCGGTCACGCCGGAGACCGTGATCGGCGAGGTGGCCGCGGCGCCGGGGGAGTCCGGGATGTTCACGTCCGCGGTGTTCTCGAAGGACTTCCCGGGCGGGACCGGGGTGCCCGCACCGAGGTTCCAGATCGCGTAGGCGATGGCGTCGGAGTTGCGGTCCAGGGCGGTGTCGTCGATGTTCGCCGTGGTGTCGCAGGACGCGTGGTAGCAGGCGTCGAAGGGCTGGCCGACCGTGCCGCCCCACTTCTGGGCCTGCGCGGAGGTCTTGGTGTAGTCGGCGCCGGAGAACAGGCCGCCGACCGGTATGCCCGCGTTCTTGAACGGCGCGTGGTCGGAGCGGCCGTCGCCCTCGGTCTCGATCTCCGTGGGTATGTTCACGCCCGCGAAGTACGTCTTGAAGGTCTGCTCGATGGTCGGGTCGTCGTCGTAGACGAAGTAGCCCGGGTTCGGCGAGCCGATCATGTCGAAGTTCAGGTAGCCGGAGATCTTCGACTTCTCCGTCGCCGGCAGGCTGTTGACGTAGTACTTCGAGCCGACCATGCCCAGCTCCTCGGCACCCCACCAGCCGAAGCGCAGGTGCTTCGTGGGCTGGAGCTGCGCGCGCGAGACGGCCAGCGCCGTCTCCAGCACGGCCGCCGAGCCGGAGCCGTTGTCGTTGACGCCGGGGCCCGCGGTCACCGAGTCCAGGTGGGAGCCGGTCATCAGGACGGAGTTGGGGTCCCCGCCCGGCCAGTCGGCGATCAGGTTGTAGCCGGTGGCGCCGCTGGAGGTGAAGGTCTGGAGGGTGGTGGTGAACCCGGCCGCGTCCAGCTTGGCCTTCACGTAGTCGACCGAGGCCTTGTAGCCGGCCCGGCCGTGGGCGCGGTTGCCGCCGTTGGCGCTCGCGATCGACTGGAACTGCGACAGGTGCGCCTTGACGTTGGCCACCGGGATGTCGGGCGGCGTCGGCGCGGCGGTGACGGCGGCGGGCGCGGCGGCCGTGGGTGCGGCGGCGAACGCGGCGGGGGCGGTGGAGGCGAACAGCCCGGCGACCGCGATCGCGGTCACGGCGGTCAGGCGCCGGGAGACGGACAGGCTCATGTGGGGGCTCCGGGATTCCGTGGGGATGATCCGTTGGGGATGAGACGGAACGTGCGGGAATCGTGCAGGTGAGCGATGGTGCGTCAGTGCGAGCCTGATGTTCAGCGAGAGTATGACTGACCGTCAAGAGCGCAATCCGGTCAGATACGTTCGGAATACGGACGATCCCCGGTACGCGAGTGCGTACCGGGGATCGTGGGGGTGTATGGGGGTGGGGGCGGGTCCTGGGGAGCCGGGGAGGGCGGCTACGCGGGCTCGCGGCTCGGCGCCGGTGCGGAATCCGGGGGCGCGGCCGCGGCCGCCGCTGCCGCTTCGGCCGCCGCTTCGGCCAGCCGGGCCCGCGAGCGGCGGGAGGTCCGCAGCGCGTCCCAGGTCAGCACGACCAGCGCGACCCACACCAGGCCGAAGCCGGCCCAGCGCGCGGGCGGCATCGCCTCGTGGAAGTAGAGGACGCCGAGCGCGAACTGGAACACCGGCGCCAGGTACTGCAGCAGCCCCAGCGTGGACAGCGGCACCCGGATCGCGGCGGCCCCGAAGCAGATCAGCGGGATCGCGGTGACCAGCCCCGTCGAGGCGAGCAGCGCGGAGTGCCCGAGCCCCTGTGAGGCGAAGGTGGAGCGGCCCTCCACCCCCAGCCACAGCAGGTAGCCGAGGGCCGGCAGGAACAGCAGGGCCGTCTCGGCGGTCAGCGACTCCAGACCGCCCATGTCCAGCTTCTTCTTGATCAGCCCGTAGATGGCGAAGGAGCAGGCCAGGGTCAGCGAGATCCACGGCGGCCGCCCGTATCCGACGGCCAGGACCACGACGGCGGCCACGCCCACCCCGACGGCCGCCCACTGCGCCCGGCGCAGCCGTTCCTTCAGCACCAGCACGCCGAGCGCGATGGTGACGAGGGGGTTGATGAAGTAGCCGAGGCTGGCCTCGACGACGTGCCCGTTGTTGACCGACCAGATGTACAGGCCCCAGTTCACGCTGATCACGGACGCGGCCAGCGCGGTCAGCCCCAGCTTGCGGGGCTGGCGGGCCAGCTCGCCGATCCAGCGCCAGCGGCGCAGCGCGAGGAGTGCGACGGCGACCACGGCCAGTGACCAGACCATGCGGTGCGCCAGGATCTCGACCGCCCCGGACGGCATGAGCAGGGGCCAGAACAGGGGGACCAGCCCCCACATCCCGTACGCGCCGAATCCGTAGAGCAAACCCGTGCGCTGCTCGTTGTCCGCCTTCACGGGACCTCCAGTGCGACTTCCGGCCAATTTCACAACCTCACGAAGGTATCGCCGGACGGGGCTGCTGTCATGCCCGTTTGATGGAGATACTCATGACACTGGAGCCGCCCCGGGGTGCTCCTGGGCTCGTGACCCGAGGGGCCGGCCGGCCGGGTACGACGGAGCCCGGACCCCGTGGGACGGGATCCGGGCTCGGTCTTCGCTCGTCGGCCCGCGCCGGCGCCGGCTCTAGGCCGTGTTTTAGAAATGGGCTTGTCGCTCGCCCTGCGCCGTGATGATCGTGGTGTGGGGCGAGGGGATCTTTCTGATGGTCAGTGGGCCGTGCTGGAACCACTGCTGCCGGTCGCGGTGTTGGGGCGGCCGCCGTTGGGCCGGCGGAGGCTGATCGACGGGATTCGGTGGCGGGTGCGGACTGGTGCTCCGTGGAGGGATCTCCCGTCGGAGTACGGGCCGTGGCAGACGGTCTATGGGCTCTTCCGCCGCTGGCAGCGTGACGGCACCTGGCCTGCACTGCTGACCAGGCTGCAAGCCCGCGCGGATGAGGCAGGGCTGATCACGTGGGAGGTCAACGTCGACTCCACGATCTGCCGGGCCCATCAGCACGCCGCGGGTGCCCGCCGCGACGGACAGGCCCAGAAGGAACCGCCCGGCGGGACCCGCGCCGAGCCGGAAGACCACGGACTGGGTCGGTCCCGGGGCGGTTTCACCACGAAGATCCATCTAGCCTGCGAGCAAGGTCAACGGCCGCTGTCGTTGCTGGTCACCGCAGGTCAGCGTGGTGACAGCCCTCAGTTCGCCGCCGTGCTGGAAGGCATCCGGGTTCCCCGCACCGGACCGGGCCGTCCTCGTGTCCGCCCGCTGCGGGTGCGGGGCGACAAGGCGTATTCCTCCCGCGCCAACCGGGCCTACCTGCGAAAACGGGGAATCCGCTGTACCATCCCAGAGCCCGCCGACCAGGTCGCGAACCGCAAGCGGCGGGGGAAGGCCGGCGGGCGGCCTCCGGCCTTCGACCGTGAGGACTACAAGGCTCGGCACGCGGTCGAGTGTGGGATCAATCGGCTCAAGCGCAACCGGGCGGTGGCCACCCGGTTCGACAAGCTCGCGGTCCGCTTCGAGGCAACCGTCCTGATCGCCGCCATCGGTGAATGGCTGTGACTGGCCTGGGCCGTCGGTCCGCATGCCATGCTGACCGCGGCCAGGGCGAACAACGCGAGGGAGAAGCAGCGATGGGGGCCCAGTACTACGGCGCCGACAGCGAGAACGGCGACCGCATCGACGACCCCTCTGAGGACGCGCTGTTCATGATGGTCAGCGACCTCAACGACTCCGACAACACCTTCGTGGTCGTCCAGCCCGACGAGGACGACCCCGTCTGGTTCGCCTCCGTGGCCGTCCTGGACGAAGGCGGCTACGAGTTCGTCCGCCGCGATACCACCCGCAACGAGCACGAGGTCACCACAGCGACCAGCATCAACGACATCGCCCGCGACCTCACCGTCTGAATGGCCGCCCGCGACTTCCCCGGACGGCCAACCAGGCAGGTCGGCGAGTTCTAAAACACGGCCTAGCCGACCACGGTCCAGGTGTCGTTGCCGGCGAGCAGGGTCGCCAGGTCACCCTTGCCGCGCTGGTCGACCGCCGTCTCCAGCTGGTCGGCCATGAGGGTGTCGTAGACGGGCCGGTCGGTGTTGCGGAAGACGCCGATGGGGGTGTGGTGGAGGGTGTCGGGGTCGGCGAGGCGGGAGAGGGCGAAGGCGGTGGTGGGGGTCGCCGCGTGCGCGTCGTGGACCAGGATCTGCGACTCGTTCTCCGGCGTCACGGTGACGACTTCCAGGTCTCCGGTCTGCTGGTTGCGGATGACGCCCTTGGTCTGGCCGGTGCCGAAGCGGATGGGGTGGCCGTGTTCGAGGCGGATGAGGGCTTCTTCGGCCTGGTCGTTGTCCTTGAGGGCGTCGAAGGCGCCGTCGTTGAAGATGTTGCAGTTCTGGTAGATCTCGACGAGGGCGGTTCCGGGGTGGTCGGCTGCCTGGCGCAGGACCTCGGTGAGGTGTTTGCGGTCGGAGTCGATGGTCCGGGCGACGAAGGAGGCTTCGGCGCCCAGGGCGAGGGAGACCGGGTTGAAGGGGGCGTCGAGGGAGCCCATGGGGGTGGATTTGGTGATTTTGCCGAGTTCGGAGGTGGGGGAGTACTGGCCTTTGGTGAGGCCGTAGATCCTGTTGTTGAAGAGGAGGATCTTGAGGTTGACGTTGCGGCGGAGGGCGTGGATGAGGTGGTTGCCGCCGATGGAGAGGGCGTCGCCGTCGCCGGTGACGACCCAGACGGAGAGGTCGCGGCGGGAGGTGGCCAGGCCGGTGGCGATGGCGGGGGCGCGGCCGTGGATGGAGTGCATCCCGTAGGTGTTCATGTAGTACGGGAAGCGGGAGGAGCAGCCGATGCCGGAGACGAAGACGATGTTCTCGCGGGCGAGGCCGAGTTCGGGCATGAAGCCCTGGACGGCGGCGAGGACGGCGTAGTCACCGCAGCCCGGACACCAGCGGACCTCCTGGTCCGACTTGAAGTCCTTCATCGACTGCTTCGCCTCGGCCTTGGGCACCAGCGAAAGCAGGGTCGGGGCGTCGGTCACCTCAGTCATTGATGGCCTCCTTGAGAACCTTCGCGAGCTGCTCCGCCTTGAAGGGCATTCCGTTCACCTGGTTGTACGACTGGGCGTCGACCAAGTACTTCGCCCGGATCAGGGTGGCCAGCTGCCCGAGGTTCATCTCCGGCACCACTACCTTGTCGTAACGCTTCAGGACCTCCCCCAGATTCCTCGGGAAGGGGTTGAGGTGGCGCAGGTGGGCCTGGGCGATCGCGATTCCTCCGGCGCGCAGGCGGCGGACGGCGGCGGTGATGGGGCCGTAGGTGGAGCCCCAGCCCAGGACCAGGGTGCGGGCGCCGTCCGGGTCGTCGACGTCGAGGCCGGGGACCTCGATGCCGTCGATCTTGGCCTGGCGGGTGCGGACCATGAGGTCGTGGTTGGCGGGGTCGTAGGAGATGTTGCCCGTGCCGTCCTGCTTCTCGATCCCGCCGATGCGGTGCTCCAGGCCCGGTGTGCCGGGGACGGCCCAGGGGCGGGCGAGGGTCTGCGGGTCCCGCTTGTAGGGCCAGAAGACGTCCGTGCCGTCCGCGAGCTGGTGGTTGGGGGCGGTCGCGAACTGCACGCCGAGGTCCGGCAGGTCGGCCACGTCCGGGATCCGCCAGGGCTCGGAGCCGTTGGCGAGGTAGCCGTCGGAGAGCAGGAAGACCGGGGTGCGGTAGGTCAGGGCGATGCGCGCGGCCTCCAGGGCGGCGTCGAAGCAGTCCGCCGGGGTGCGCGGGGCGACGACGGGGACGGGGGCCTCGCCGTTGCGGCCGTACATGGCCTGGAGGAGGTCGGCCTGCTCGGTCTTGGTCGGCAGGCCGGTGGAGGGACCGCCGCGCTGGATGTCCACGATCAGCAGGGGCAGCTCCAGGGAGACCGCCAGGCCGATGGTCTCGGACTTCAGGGCCACACCCGGGCCGGAGGTGGTGGTGACGCCCAGGGCCCCGCCGAACGCGGCACCCAGCGCGGCGCCGATGCCGGCGATCTCGTCCTCGGCCTGGAAGGTCCGCACCCCGAAGTTCTTGTGCTTGCTCAGCTCGTGCAGGATGTCCGAGGCCGGGGTGATGGGGTAGGAGCCCAGGTAGAGCGGCAGGTCCGCCTGGCGGGCCGCCGCGATCAGCCCGTAGGACAGGGCCAGGTTCCCCGAGATGTTGCGGTACGTGCCGGTGGGGAAGGCCCTGGTCGCGGGGGCGACCTCGTAGGAGACCGCGAAGTCCTCCGTCGTCTCCCCGAAGTTCCAGCCCGCCCGGAACGCCGCCACGTTCGCCTCGGCGATCTCCGGCTTCTTCGCGAACTTCTGGCGCAGGAAGCTCTCCGTGCCCTCCGTCGGACGGTGGTACATCCACGACAGGAGACCGAGGGCGAACATGTTCTTGCTGCGCTCGGCCTCCTTACGGGTGAGACCGAAATCCTTCAGCGCCTCCACCGTCAGAGTGGTCAGCGGGACCTGGTGGATGTTGTAGGCGTCGAGGGAGCCGTCCTCCAGGGGCGAGGTGTCGTAGCCGACCTTGGCCATCGGGCGCTTGGTGAACTCGTCCGTGTTCACGATGATCTCCGCGCCGCGCGGCACGTCGGCGATGTTCGCCTTCAGCGCGGCCGGATTCATCGCGACCAGCACGTTCGGCGCGTCACCCGGGGTCAGGATGTCGTGGTCCGCGAAGTGCAGCTGGAACGAGGACACCCCGGGCAGGGTCCCGGCAGGGGCACGGATCTCGGCGGGGAAGTTCGGCAGCGTCGAGAGGTCGTTGCCGAAGGACGCCGTCTCCGAGGTGAAACGGTCACCCGTCAGCTGCATACCGTCACCCGAGTCACCCGCGAAACGGATGATCACCCGGTCGACACGGCGGATTTCCTTGCCGGCTCCATCGGTCTGAGGCGCGCCGCGCTGCTCACCGATGGCCCCACCGGCCCCGTCGGCCTGCTCGGCCGGGCTACTGACCTGGCTGGTCACTGAACTGGACCTCCTTCGAGGCGTGGGCGTTCGCTCCCAAGGTCAACCCTACGTCCGCGACGTCATCCGTCCCTGGGTCGCCCGCATTCTGGACCGCCCCTCGCGGGGCGATCTTTCCGACAGACGTCGTGCTCTACTCGAAATATTCCAAATCACCCTGGCCGTCGTGCGGCGGCGGCGCCGCGTGACCCACCTGACAGGCTCTCAGTCGATCAAGACCTGAGGTAGGTCAGAACCGCCAGTACGCGCCGGTGATCCCCGTCACTCGGGGACAGGCCCAGCTTCATGAAGATATTGCTGACGTGCTTCTCCACGGCCCCGTCACTCACCACGAGCTGCTTGGCCACAGCGGAATTCGTCCGTCCCTCCGCCATCAGGCCCAGCACCTCGCGCTCGCGCGGGGTCAGTCCGGCCAGCACGTCCTGCTTGCGGCTGCGGCCCAGCAGCTGCGCCACGACCTCCGGATCCAGGGCCGTACCGCCCTGGGCCACCCGGACGACGGCGTCCAGGAACTCCCGCACATCGGCCACGCGGTCCTTCAGCAGATACCCCACCCCGGTGCTGGAACCGGCCAGGAGTTCGGTGGCGTACTGCTCCTCCACGTACTGCGACAGGACGAGCACGCCGATCCCCGGGTGGTCGCGGCGCAGCTGTACGGCGGCCCGTACGCCTTCGTCGGTGTGCGTCGGCGGCATCCGTACGTCGGCCACCACCACGTCCGGCAGCGCTCCCTCGGCCGCCAGGTCCGCCACCGTCTTGACCAGGGCTTCCGCGTCCCCGACGCCTGCCACGACGTCATGCCCCCGGTCGGTCAGCAGCCGGGTCAGGCCCTCACGGAGCAGCACTGAATCCTCGGCGATGACGACCCGCACCCTGTTTTCCACGTTGTGAAACTCCCGCCCACTCGCATACCCACTCGGCATGCCAAGCATCCCAGCCGAACCTTCGATTCCGGTCCGGCTGGGATCAAGGACGGGACACGCGCCCCGCACGCGGCTACGGGGTGTCCCGCCAGGGGAGCTCGGCCGTCACCACCGTGCCCCGGCCTTCCACGGAGTCCACGACCAGCACGCCGTCCA
Organism: Streptomyces sp. 3211.6; assembly: GCF_003634815.1. Classification (NCBI taxonomy): domain Bacteria; kingdom Bacillati; phylum Actinomycetota; class Actinomycetes; order Kitasatosporales; family Streptomycetaceae; genus Streptomyces; species Streptomyces sp. 3211.6. Next base: position 4,702,273 of record NZ_RBXC01000001.1, read on the forward strand.
TCGCCTCCAGCCGCTCCGCGAGCCCGGCCGGCAGCACGGTCCCCCCGGAGGGGCCATCCGCGTCGTGGCCGTCGTCCGCGACGCGGATCATCAGCCGCTGCCCCGACCTCCACACGTCCACGCCGGCGCTCCGCGCCCCCGCGCGCCCGCCGGCGTTCCGCAACAGCTCGGACACGGTGAAGTACGCGATCCCCTCGATCGCAGGCGCGGGCCGGGCCGGCAGGTCCACCTGCACCCGGACCGGCACCGCGCACCGCGCCGCCACCGCCGACAGCGCCGCGTCCAGCCCGCGGTCGGTCAGCACCGCGGGGTGGATCCCGCGCGCCAGGTCCCGCAGCTCCTGCAGGGCGGTCTTCACTTCCCCGTGGGCCTCGTCCACCATGCGGGCGGCTGCCCGCGGGTCCTCGGCCAGCTTCTCCTTCGCCAGCCCGAGGTCCATGGCCAGCGCCGCGAGGCGGGCCTGGGCCCCGTCGTGCAGCTCCCGCTCGATGCGGCGCAGGTCGGCCGCCGCGGTGTCGACGACCACCCCGCGGTCGGACTCCAGCTCACTGACCCGGTCGTCGAGCCGGGACCGCCCCAGCAGACCGGTGACCAGTACCCGGTCGACGCTCACCAGGCCCCGGACGACCCAGGGGGTGGCCAGCGTGAAGGCCAGCCCGAGCACGCTCGCGGCGGCGATGGCCGGCGGCGAATCGAGGGAGAAGGTGTAGTCGCCGTTCTGGAACAGCTGGAGCCCCGGCTGGTCGGTGAAGGCCGGGAAGACCCAGAACCACAGCGGGTACAGCAGCATGCTCCACCCGTAGCTCCACAGCGTGAGCGCGAGGCAGAAGGCGAACACCGCCCAGGGGAAGTGGATCACCGAGTACAGCACGTGCCGCCAGGCGCTGCCGCTCTTCAGCAGCGCCCCCACCGCCGCGGGCACGCCGGGCTTCCCCGCCCGCACCGGCGCCGGCTCGCGCACCGGGACCCGCAGCAGCCCCCGCACCCGGGCCCGCTCCACGATCCCGAACCCCCGGCACATGGCGAGCACCCCGGCCAGCACGGGCACCCCGACGAAGGTCACGAGCAGCCCGGCCCCGGTGGCCAGCCCGGCGATCGCGAGCCCGAAGTACACGGTGCTCAGCGGCAGCCCGACCACGAGGTACAGCAGCCCACGCCAGGTCCGCCCCGCCACGGGCGCCAGCACCACATCCCGAAGCTTCCCCATACTCCCGACCCGCCCTTCATCCGTCCGCCAACCCCTCCACCCTCCGCCGCACCCCCGCCCGGGAACCATCCGGCAGGTAGGCCTCCCACCAGGGGGGATAACCCCACCCCGGCGCCGCCCCCGGCAGCCCCGGGCAGCCCCTCAGCCGCGCCCGCGCCACGGCAGCTGGGCCACCACCACCGTCCCCGCCCCCGGGGCGGACTCCACCACGAACCCCCCGTCAACGGCCCGCACCCGCTCCGCGAGCCCCGCCAGCCCGCTCCCCCCGGACATCCGCGCCCCACCCCGCCCGTCATCCGCGACGCGAATCAGCAGCCGAGCCCCCTCGCGCCACACCTCGACCCCCGCACCCCGCGCCTGCGCGTGCTTGCTCACGTTCTGCAGCAGCTCGGACACCACGAAGTACGCGATCCCCTCGATCGCCTCCGCCGGCCGCTCCTCCAGCCGCACCGACACCTTCACCGGCACCAGGCACCGCGCCGCCACCGACGACAGCGCCGCGTCCAGCCCCCGGTCCGTCAGCACCGCCGGATGGATCCCCCGCGCCAGGTCCCGCAGCTCCTGCAAGGCGAGCTTGACCTCCCCGTGCGCCTCGTCGACCATCGCGGCCGCGCCCTCGGGGTCCTCCAGCAGCTTCTCCTTGGCCAGGCCCAGCCCCATCGCCAGCGCCACCAGCCGCGCCTGCGCCCCGTCGTGCAGGTCCCGTTCGATCCGCCGCAGGTCGGCCGCCGCCGTGTCCACGACCACCCCGCGCCCCGACTCCAGCTCGGCGATCCGCCGCTCCAGCTCGTCGGAGGGCGACAGCAGACCCCGTACCATCAGCCGGTCGAGGTTCGCGAGCAGCCGCACGACATACGGCAGCACCGGCCACAGCACGAACAGCCCCACCAGGGCGATACTGAAGGTCAGCACCCCCCACGGCAGCCGGACCAGCTCGAACAGCACGGTCCGCCACGCCACCGGGTCCTTGATCCCCGCCCACAACCAGGGGAAGAACCCGCCGGAGCGGCGCGGCCCCGGCAGCGCACTCGGCTCGTCGACCCGCACACCCAGCAGGGCCCGCGCCCGTACGCGTTCGAGCACCCCCAGCAGCCGGGCCAGATACAGACCGCCCAGCAGCACCGGCAGCCCGATCACCGTCACGGCCAGCCCACCGGCCGTCGCAAGCATGACAACCGTGTAAACGAATCCGGTCAACGCCACCGGCAGATTGGTCAGCAGATAGGCGATCTCCTTCCACGTGACCCCGTCAAAAGCGGGCCGGACGGGAGGAAGGGCGGGGGCATGATCGTTCGCGGTCATGCGGCCAGCCTGCCAATCCCACCCCGGCAATGCCATGGGGTGGCCAGGCGGGAGTAAACGGGGGGTAACCCCACCCCGTGCGGACCAGGGCCTAGACTCCCGTCCGTACCAGATCAACGAGAACGTCGACAGTGGCCGAGGAGCGAGGAACGGACGTGCCCGAACCAACGGTACCGACCGGGGCCGTGACCGCCGCGGACTACTTCCACGGCTATTCGGTCGTCGGCCTGCTCGCCGTCCTCGGCGTGCTCTTCGTCGCCGTGGCCTTCGGCGCGGGCCGCCTGCTGCGGCCCGTGGCCCCGACCCCCGAGAAGCTGCTGACGTACGAATGCGGTGTGGACCCCGTGGGGGAGGGCTGGGCGCACACCCAGGTCCGCTACTACGTCTACGCGTTCCTCTACGTCATCTTCGCCGTCGACTCGATCTTCCTCTTCCCTTGGGCGACGGTGTTCGCCGCCGCCGGCTACGGCGCCACGACCCTGGTGGAGATGTTCGTCTTCCTGGGGTTCCTGGCCGTGGGCCTGCTCTACGCGTACAAGAAGGGCGTCCTCGAATGGACGTGACACCGGCTGCCGTGACACCCGAGCCCGTTCCGCTCCCGGAACCCAGGCGACTGGGGGTCCTCTCCCGTCTGGCTCCCGAGCCGATGAAGGTGGTCCTGAACTGGGGCCGCCGCTACAGCCTGTGGGTCTTCAACTTCGGGCTCGCCTGCTGCGCGATCGAGTTCATCGCCGCGTCCATGGCGCGGCACGACTTCATCCGCCTGGGTGTCATCCCCTTCGCACCGGGCCCGCGCCAGGCCGACCTGATGATCGTCTCGGGCACGGTGACGGACAAGATGGCCCCGGCCGTCAAGCGGCTCTACGAGCAGATGCCCGAACCGAAGTACGTCATCTCCTTCGGCGCCTGCTCCAACTGCGGCGGCCCGTACTGGGACTCGTACTCGGTCACCAAGGGCGTCGACCAGATCATCCCCGTCGACGTCTACGTGCCCGGCTGCCCGCCGCGCCCCGAGGCGCTCCTCCAGGGCATCCTCAAGCTCCAGGAGAAGATCGCCCGGGAGTCGCTGGCCGAGCGGTACGCGGACCGGCCGTCCGTCGCGCAGCTCACCAGCGGCCTGGTCACGCCCCCGCCCGCCCCGGGGGCCGGCGCGTGAACCTCTACGACTCCCTCCCCGACGCTGCCCCGACCGTCTTCGGCGCCGAGGCCGTGGCCTCCGTCGCGTACGACGTCCTCACCGTAGACGTCCCGGCCGGCTCCTGGATCGCCTCGCTGGAGATCGCCCGCGACAAGCTGGGGTGCACCTACTTCGACTGGCTGAGCGCGGTCGACGAGCCGGGCACCGGCTTCCGGATCTGCGCGCACGTCGTCGCCCTGGAGGGCGGACGCGTACGCCGCCTGCTGCTGCGCACGACCGTCCCGCACAGCGCCCCGACCCTGGCCTCGGCGGTCGCGGTCTACGCGGGCGCGGCCTGGCACGAGCGCGAGACGTACGAGATGTTCGGCGTGACCTTCACCGACCACCCGCACCTCGTCCACCTCCTGCTCCCCGAGAACTTCGAGGGCCACCCGCTGCGCAAGGACTTCGTCCTGGCGGCCCGGGTCGCCAAGGCGTGGCCCGGCGCCAAGGAGCCGGGCGAGGCACACGACCCGGACGCGCCCAAGCGCCGCCAGATGCTCCCGCCCGGCGTCCCGGACCCGAACGAGTGGGGCCCCCTCAAGGGCCAGCTCCCCCCGGCCCCGGCCCGCCCGGCCCGCACCCCCCGCACGGCGGGCGCGGCCACCCGCCCCCCGCGCGAGGGCGCCCCGACCCGCCGCCCCCGCCCGGCCACGGAGACCACCCCGGGCTCGGCCCTCCCGGCCGGCGAGCCGGAGGCCCCGACGCCCCCGGCCGCCACCGCCCGCCCTCCCCGCCGCACCCGCTCGGTGTCGGAAGGCTCCGCGAGCCAGACGGCCCCGGCAGCGGACGCCGCCACCCCGGCGTCAGCCGAGCCGGCCACCCCGGGCGCGCCGGCCGCCCCCGGCACCACGCGCCGCACCCGTTCGGCGTCGGAAGGCTCCGCGAGCCAGACGGCCCCGGCGGCGGCCGACGCCGCCCCGGCAGCGGCCGAGCCGGCCACCCCGGGCGCGCCGGCCGCCCCCGGCGCCACGCGCCGCACCCGTTCGGCGTCGGAAGGCTCCGCGAGCCAGACGGCCCCGGCGGCGGCCGACGCCGCCCCGGCAGGGGAAGCGGCCGGCGCACCCGGCGAGTCCGCCGCGCGCCCGGCCCGCCGCAGCCGCTCGGCAGCGGACGGTTCCGCGAGCCAGGCGGCCCCGTCGCCGGACGATTCGGCCGCCGCACCGGGCGACCCGGCCGCCGAGGCCCCGCGCCCCGAGCGGCGTAGCCAGACCGGCCCAGACGCGACGCCCTCGGAGCCCGGCACCCCGGGCCCGGCGCGACGTACCCGTGCCGCAGCGGACGGGTCCGCCGGCCAGGCCGGCCCGGCCCCGGCGACGGACGGCCCGGCCGGCGCCCCGCGCCCCGCGCGGCGCAGCCGGTCCGCCTCGGACGGGTCCGCCAGTCAGACCCCCGCGCCGGAGCCGGAGGCTCCCAGGCGCCCGGCCCCGCGCAGCGCGGACGCGCCCTGGCACAACCCGAAGCCCGCCTTCGACGAGCCGGCGCCCGAGCCCCGCCCGCAGCCCGAAACCGGGCCCGACACCGACACCGACACCGACACCTCCGGAGGCGACGCGTGAACGACGTCCTCGACGTCGCCCTGCGACTGATCGTCGTCTTCGCCGTCTTCCTCGTGCTCCCGCTCGTCATCGGGCAGACCGAGCACAAGGTGATGGCGCACATGCAGGGCCGCCTCGGCCCCATGTACGCCGGCGGCTTCCACGGCTGGGCCCAGCTCGTCGCCGACGGCGTGAAGTTCGCGCAGAAGGAGGACATCGTCCCGGCCAACGCCGACCGGCGGATCTTCCAGCTCGCCCCTGCCGTCGCGCTGCTGCCCTACCTCCTCGTCCTCCTCGCCATCCCCATCGGCCCCGGCGAGGGCGCCGTCGGCCAGGTCATCGACGCCGGCCTCTTCTTCGTCCTCGCCGTCATGGGCGTCGGCGTGCTCGGCAGTCTGATGGGCGGCTGGGCCTCCGCCAACAAGTTCTCCCTCCTCGGCGGCCTGCGCACGGCCGCCCAGCTGCTCGCGTACGAGCTGCCGATGCTGCTCGCCGCCGCCTCCGTGGCCATGGCCGCCGGGACGGTGTCGCTGCCCGGCATCGTGGGCGCCTTCGAGTGGTGGTGGCTGCCCTGGCAGATCATCGGCGCGCTCGTCTTCTTCACCGCCGGCCTCGCCGAGCTCCAGCGGCCCCCGTTCGACATGCCCGTCGCCGACTCCGAGATCATCTTCGGCGCGTACACCGAGTACACCGGCCTGCGCTTCGCGCTGTTCCTGCTCGCCGAGTACGCCGGCATCGTCGTCCTGTGCGCCCTGACCACCGTCCTGTTCCTCGGCGGCTGGCACGGCCCCTTCGGCGGCGACGGCCTCGGCTGGGTGTGGACCCTCCTGAAGACCGCCGTCCTCGCCTTCGTCGTCATCTGGCTCCGCGTGAGCTACCCGCGCCTGCGCGAGGACCAGCTCCAGAAGCTCGCCTGGACCGTACTCATCCCCCTCGCGCTCGCCCAGATCGCGCTCACCGGCATCGTGAAGGTGGCGATCCAGTAATGCCCCCGATCCCCGGATCCGGCCTCGCCAAGGGCCTGGCCGTCACCCTGCGCACGATGACCAAGCGCGCGCACACCGCCCAGTACCCCGAGGTACAGCCCGAGCTCCCGCCCCGCAGCCGCGGGGTCATCGGCCTGTTCGAGGAGAACTGCACGGTCTGCATGCTGTGCGCCCGCGAGTGCCCCGACTGGTGCATCTACATCGACTCCCACAAGGAGACGGTGCCGGCCGCCACCCCCGGCGGCCGCGAGCGCAGCCGCAACGTCCTCGACCGCTTCGCCATCGACTTCTCCCTCTGTATGTACTGCGGCATCTGCATCGAGGTGTGCCCCTTCGACGCCCTCTTCTGGTCGCCGGAGTTCGAGTACGCGGAGACCGACATCCACGACCTCACCCACGAGCGCGACAAGCTGCGCGAGTGGATGTGGACGGTCCCGGCCCCGCCCGCGCTGGACCCCTGCGCCGAGGAGCCGAAGGAGATCGCCGCCGCCCGCAAGGCCGCCGAGAAGGCCGAGGCGGCAGCCGCCGAGGCGGCAGCCGCCGCGGCCGCCGCCGAAGCCACGGCGGACCCGTCCGCCGACGCCACCCCCGACACACCCGACACGCCGGCGGGAGGCACCGCCTGATGTACGCCGCCCACCTCACCGCAGCCGCGGCCAAGGCCGCGGCCGCCGTCACGGCGGCCGCGCCCGGCGGCCCCGCCCCCGCACCCGGCCCCGGCTTCCTCTCGCCGACCGGCGTGGAGATCGCCTTCGTCCTCGTCGGCCTCGCCACCCTCGGCGCGGCCCTCGTCACGGTCACCACCAAGCAGCTCGTGCACGCCGCCCTCTGGCTGGTCGTCGCGCTCGGCGGGATCGCCGTCGAGTACCTGCTGCTGACCGCCGAGTTCATCGCCTGGGTCCAGGTCCTGATCTACCTCGGCTCCGTGGTCGTCCTCCTCCTCTTCGGACTGATGCTCACCAAGGCCCCCATCGGCCGCTCCCCGGACGCCGACTCCGGCAACCGGTGGGTCGCCCTCGGCGTCGCCGGATCCGCCGGCGCCGCCCTCGTCTGGGTGGTCGCGGACGCCTTCCGCACCACCTGGATCGACCTCGACGGCCCCGCCCAGGGCTCCACCAAGGTCTCCGGCGAGATCCTCTTCCAGCACTGGGTGCTGCCCTTCGAGGCCCTCTCCGTCCTCCTCCTCGCGGCCCTGATCGGGGCGATCGTGCTCTCCCGCCGTTCCACCCCGGCCGAGGAGGCCGCCGACGCGGCCGCCGCCGCCGCCCGCACGGACGCCCCGGCCCGCACGGACGCCGGGAAGGGGCAGAGCTGATGCACCTCGCCTACCCCGCCGTCCTCGCGGCCCTCCTCTTCGCCACCGGCCTCTACGGTGTCCTCGCCCGCCGCAACGCCATCCTGGTCCTGATGTCCGTCGAGCTGATGCTCAACGCCGTCAACCTCAACCTGGTGGCCTTCGACGTCTGGCTGCGCGACACCCTGCACGCCGGCCAGGCCCTCACCCTCTTCACCATCGCCATCGCCGCCGCCGAGATCGGCATCGGCCTCGCGATCGTGCTGATGGTGTACCGCAACCGGGGCACCTCGGACGTCGACAAGCTGCGCGACACCGCCGAGGGCCACGAGCCCGGCCAGCCCGAAGACACCACTGCCCGGCCGGAGGTCGCCGCGTGAGCACCACGACCCTCGCGCTCCTCGTCCCCCTCCTCCCCTTCCTGGGAGCGGTGGCAGGACTCCTCCTCGGCCGGACCGCGCCCGGCTTCGTCAGGCCGCTCGCCGTCCTGCCGGCCCTGGCCTCGGCCGTCCTCGCCGTACTCGTCGCCTTCCGCCACGGAGGCGGCAGGGCGATCGACACCGCGACGGAGCTGACCCCGACCGGCTCGGTGCCGGTCGAGCTGTCGCTCCACCTCGACGGCTTCGCCGTCCTGGTCGCCGTTCTGGTCGCCGTGGTCGCCACCTGCGTACAGCTCTACTCGACGGCGTACCTCCGCGAGGACCCGCGCTACCCGTCGTACGCCGCTCTGGTCTCACTGTTCACCTCCGCCATGCTGCTCGTCGTCTACTCCGGCGACCTGATGGTGCTGCTGGTCGGCTGGGAGGTCATGGGCATCTGCTCGTACTTCCTGGTCGGCCACTACTGGGAGACCGAAGCGGCCCGCTCCGCCTCCCTCAAGGCCTTCCTCGTCACCAAGCTCGGTGACGTCCCCTTCCTCATCGGACTGTTCGCGCTCGCCGCCGACGCCGGCTCCTTCCGGATCACCAAGATCCTCGGCACCGTCGCCGCGGGCGGGCTCGACCACCCGACGCTCATCGCGCTGCTCCTGCTCGCCGGCGTCGCCGGGAAGTCCGCGCAGTTCCCGCTGCACACCTGGCTCCCCGACGCCATGGCCGGCCCCACCCCGGTCTCCGCGCTGATCCACGCCGCGACGATGGTCGCCGCCGGCGTGTACTTCATCGCCCGCCTCCTCCCCGTCTTCACCGCCTCCCGCGCCGCCCTGGTGGTCATGGCCGTCATGGCCGCGACCACGATGGTCGGCTCGGCGCTCGCCGCCCTGGCCCAGGACGACATCAAGCGCGTCCTCGCCTACTCCACGGTCGGCCAGCTCGGCTACATGACCGGCGCCCTGGCCGTCGGCGACCGCGGCGCCGCCGTCTTCCACCTCCTGTCCCACGGCGCCTTCAAGGCGCTGCTCTTCCTCGGCGCCGGCGTGATCATCCACGCCGCCGGCACGAACTCCCTCGCCGCCATGTCCCGCATGGACGGCCTGGCCAAGCGCATCCCCGACGCCTTCTGGACGATGACGATCGCGCTGCTCGCGCTCGCCGCCATCCCGCCCTTCGCCGGCTTCTTCTCCAAGGAAGCCGTCCTCGTCGCCGCCGAGCACGCCGCCGGCGGACACTCCGGCCTCGTCCCCGGCGCGGCCGGATGGGTGGTGCTCGTCGCCGGCGTGCTGACCGCGCTGCTCACCGCCGCGTACGCCACCCGGCTGTGGCTGATGGCCTTCCGCGGCCGCGGCGCGGCCGCCCCCGACCACGGCAAGGAGCCCGTCGCCATGACCGGCGTGCTGTGGCTGCTGGCGGTCCCCTCGATCGCCTTCGGCCTCGCCGCCGGCCCCCTCGCCGACTGGTTCGACGGCAAGGCGCTCACCCCGACCGTGACCACCTCGGTCCTCGGCACCGGCGCCGCCCTCATCGGCGTGATCCTGACCTACGCCCTGTGGCAGCGCGCCACCGCCAGGGCCGCCGCGGGCATCCGCAACGGAGGTGCCGTCCCGGCATCCGTCGCGGCGGCCGAGTCCGCCGCCGAGACCCCCGAGGTCGCCGAGGTGAGCCACGAGCACCCCGCCGTACCGGCCGCCCCCGCCGCCGACCCCGGCCGGGCCCTCCTGGGCCCCCTGCACCGGCACGCCGCCGACGGCTTCCACCTCGACGCCGTCTACGACCGGCTCTTCGTCCGCCCCGTGCGCGCGGGCGCGAGCCTGGTGCGCTTCCTCGACCGCGAGGTCGTCGACACCTACGTCCGCGGCGCGGGCGCCGGACCCCGGCTGCTCGGCAGCCTGGTACGCCGGGCCCAGACCGGCAACGTGCAGAGCTACCTGAGCGCCCTGCTCGCCGGCGCCGTGGTCCTGGCGATCGCCACCGCCGTCCTCGCCAACCTCAACGCCGGATCGTGAGCCGAGAGTCAGCCGTGATCGATATCAGCCCGTCCGTGATGCAGTTCCTTCTGGCGTTCATCGTGGCCGCACCGCTCCTCGGCGCCGTCGCGGCCCTCCTGCCGGCCCCGCCGGGACTCAAGGGCAGGAGCCCCGAACAGGCCGTGCTCCGCCACGGCGTCACCGTCACCGGTGTCATCCTCGCCGCGGCCGTCGCCCTCACCCTGGGCTTCGACCACGACGCCCCGTCCCGCTTCCAGGCGACGACGGACATCAGCTGGATCCAGGCGCTGAACATCCGGATCCACCTCGGCATCGACGGCATCTCGCTCCCCCTCCTCCTGATGACCGCGCTGCTGTTCTTCCTCTGCGCGGTGTACAGCTACTTCAAGCTCCCCGAGGGCCCCTCCCCGAAGGCCTTCGTGGCACTGCTGCTCGTCCTCGAGTCCGGCACCCTCGCGACCTTCGCCGTCCTCGACCTGATGCTGTTCTTCCTCGCCTTCGAGATGGTCCTCATCCCGATGTACTTCCTCATCGCCCGCTGGGGCGGTGCTCAGCGGCAGGCGGCCGCCTGGAAGTTCATCCTCTACACCCTCCTCGGATCCGTGGTCATGCTCCTCGGACTGCTGCTGATCGGACTGAACAGCGGCACTTTCGACATGGTGGCACTCGCCTCTGACAACGGCCGCGCACTGACCCACACCACCCAGATCCTGGCCGTCCTGGCCATCGGCACCGGCCTCGCCGTGAAGACCCCGATGTGGCCCCTGCACAGCTGGCTGCCCGACGCCCACACCGCCGCGCCCACCGTCGGCTCCGTGCTCCTCGCGGGCGTCCTGCTGAAGATGGGCACGTACGGGTTCGTGCGGATCCTGCTCCCCGTGACCCCCGACGGCATGCACACCTTCGCCCCCTACCTCGGCGCCCTCGCCGCCGTGGGCATCGTCTACGGGTCGCTCGCCTGCCTCTCCCTCGCCCGCAAGGGCAACAAGGGCGACCTCAAGCGCCTCATCGCGTACTCCTCCGTCGGCCACATGGGCTTCGTCCTGCTCGGCATCGCCTCGATGACCCCCACCGGCGTCAACGGCGCGCTGTTCGCGAACATCGCCCACGGCCTGATCACCGGCCTCCTCTTCTTCCTGGTCGGCGCCCTCAAGGACCGCTACGGCACCGCCGACCTCGACACCCTCGCCGGAGCCACCGGCGCCGCGCTCTACGGCCGCGCCCCCCGCCTCGGCGCGCTCCTGGCCTTCGCCGCCGTCGCCTCCCTCGGCCTGCCCGGGCTGGCCGGGTTCTGGGGCGAGATGCTGGCCCTGTTCGGCGCGTTCGATCCGGCCGCGGGCCTGTCCCGCCCGGCCTTCCTCACCTACATGGCCCTCGGCGCGTTCGGCACCCTGCTCACCGCCGCCTACCTGCTGGTCGTCGTACGGCGCGTCTGCATGGGCGACCCCAAGGCCGGCCCCGAACTCACCCTGGCGGACGTCCAGCGCTACGAGTTCGCGGCCTGGACCCCGCTCGTCGCCCTCACCGTCCTCGCCGGCCTGTGGCCCGCCACCCTCCTCGGCCTGACCGACCCGGCCGTCCAGAAGCTCCTCGCAGGAGGCAACGCATGACGGCCCTGACGGCCCTGGCCGCCGACACCCCCAGCCTGGTCCAGTCCGTCGACTGGCCGGCGATCACGCCCGTGGTCGTGCCCGCCGCCGTCGCACTGCTCGTCCTGGTCGCCGACCTCTTCCTGCCCGAGGCGCGCAAGCCCGTCCTCGGCTGGATCTCCGTCGCCGGCCTGGCCGCCGCGACCGCCGCCCTGCTTCCGCTGCGCGCCGGCGACCGCACCACCTTCTGCCTCACCGCCGACCCCGGCGCGTGCAGCTACACCGCCGACCACTTCGCGCTCGTCGTCCAGTTCCTCGTCCTGGCCGGCGCCCTGGTCACCGCCCTGCTGTCGGTCACCGTCGTCCGCGAGGGCCGGATCCCGGCCGGCGAGTACTGGTTCCTGCTGCTCTCCTCCGCCGCCGGCGCCGCCCTGCTGCCCGCCTCCCGCGACCTCGCCACCCTGATCGTCGCCCTCGAGGTCGCCTCGCTGCCCGCCTTCGCCCTCGTCGGCATGCGCCGCGGCGACCGGCTGTCCTCCGAGGCCGCCCTCAAGTTCTTCCTCTCCTCGGTCACCGCCACCGCCGTCTCCCTGATGGGCGTCAGCCTCGTCTACGCCGCCACCGGCACCCTGCACCTGACGCGGGTCGCCGACCGGCTGGAGGACGTCCCCGGGCAGCTCGACACCCTCGCCATGGCGGGCGTCGCCCTCACCCTCGTCGGCTTCGCCTTCAAGACCGCAGCCGTCCCCTTCCACTTCTGGGTCCCCGACACCTACGTGGGCGCCCCGCTGCCCGTCGCCGGCTACCTGTCGGTCGTCGGCAAGGCCGTCGGCTTCACCGGCCTGATCCTCGTCACGGTGATCGCCTTCCCCGCGTACTCCGACGTCTGGGGCCCCGCCCTGGCCGTGCTCGCCGCGCTCACCATGACGCTCGGCAACGCCGCCGCGCTGCGCCAGTCCGCGGACCGCGCGCACGGCGCCGTACGCCTCCTGGCCTGGTCTTCCGTCGGCCAGGCCGGCTATCTGCTCGTACCGATCGCCGCGGCGGCCTACTCCGAGCGCGAGCAGATCGGCTCCACCGTCGCCTACGCGCTCATGTACGCGGCCGTGAACCTCGGCGCCTTCGCCGTCGCCGCGCTGGTCGCCAGGACCCGGCCGCTGAACCGGATCCGCGACTACCGCGGCCTGTACGCCGAGCGTCCCGCCGCGGCCCTGTCGCTGGCGTTCTTCCTGCTCTGCCTGGCCGGGCTGCCGCCGGGCATCATCGGCCTGTTCGCCAAGGTCACCGTCTTCCGGTCCGCCGTCGACGCCGGACTGGGCTGGCTCGCCGTGGTCATGGCCGTCAACGTCGTCGTCGCCCTGTACTACTACCTGCGCTGGACGGCCCTCCTCTTCCGCACCCCGCAGACCGCGGGGGAGGGACCGGCGGTCCGCACGAAGGCCCCCTGGCCCCTCACGGCGGCCATCGCCCTCACCGCCGCGGCCGCCCTGGTCCTGTCCGGCGCCCCGCAGCTGGTCCTGCGCTTCGCCGCCGGCACCCTCTTCCCGCTGTAGCCCGCACCGCGCTGTAGCCCGCACCGCGCAGTAGCCCGGCCCACCACGGGCCCTCACCCGGACGGAGCAACCCCCACCGCCGCCCCCGGCCCGTGCCACCGGGGCGGCGGCGCCCCGACGCGCCCCGGGAACCACGCGACGCCACCTCGCGTTGACCCCAGAGGGAGGGTCCACTGGACCGAAGACCCTCAGATCCACGACGGGGCTCCCCTGACGCACCACTTGGAGGGCGTACCGTGCACCGCCGGCACAACGGGCTGAAGACCGCCGTACTCCTCGGCGGGATGTCCGCACTCATCATCGTCATCGGCAGCTTCTTCGGGCGGGGCGGCCTGATCGTCGCCGTCCTGGTGGCCCTCGGGACGAATGCGTACGCGTACTGGAACAGCGACAAGCTGGCTCTACGCGCGATGCGCGCCCGGCCCGTCAGCGAGTTCGAGGCACCCCAGCTCTACCGCATGGTCCGCGAGCTCTCCACGTCCGCGCGCCAGCCCATGCCCCGCCTCTACATCTCGCCGACCGAGGCCCCCAACGCCTTCGCCACCGGCCGCAACCCGCGCAACGCCGCCGTCTGCTGCACCGAGGGCATCCTGCGCATCCTCGACGAGCGCGAGCTGCGCGGGGTCATCGGGCACGAGCTGAGCCACGTCTACAACCGGGACATCCTCATCTCGTCGGTCGCCGGAGCCCTGGCCTCCGTGATCATGTTCCTGGTGAACTTCGCCTGGCTGATCCCGGTCGGCCGCTCCAACGACGACGAGGGCCCCGGCATCTTCGGCATGCTGCTGATCATGCTGCTCGGCCCGCTGGCGGCATCGGTGATCCAGCTCGCCATCAGCCGCTCGCGCGAGTACGAGGCGGACGCCTCCGGGGCCCAGCTCACCGGCGACCCCCTCGCCCTGGCCGGCGCCCTGCGCAAGCTCGACGCCGGCACCAAACAGCTTCCGCTGCCCCCCGAGCCCCGGCTGGAGACGGCGAGCCACATGATGATCGCCAACCCCTTCCGCCCGGGCCAGGGGCTCTCCAAGCTGTTCTCGACGCACCCCCCGATGGCCGAGCGCATCGCCCGGCTCGAACAGATGGCAGGCCGCAGCCAGTGAAAACCATCCTGAACGTCATTTGGCTCATACTCAGCGGGATCTGGCTGTTCCTCGGCTACTGCCTGGCCGGCCTGATCCTCTGCGTCACCATCATCGGCATCCCCTTCGGCATCGCGGCCTTCCGCATCGCCGTCTACGCCCTGTGGCCCTTCGGCTACACCACCGTCGAGCGCCGCGACGCGGGCGCCCCGTCCTGCGTCGGCAACGTCCTGTGGCTGGTCCTGGCCGGCTGGTGGCTGGCCCTGGGCCACATCGCCACCGGTCTCGCCCTCTGCGTCACGATCATCGGCATCCCCTTCGGCATCGCCAACTTCAAGATGGTCCCGCTCTCCCTCCTCCCCCTGGGCCGCGAAATCGTCCCCACGGACGCCCCCTTCGCCTCCCGGTGACGGCCGGCGCGCGCTTCGCCCTGCGGGGCGAGGACGAGGACCACGAGGAAGAGCAGCTGTGGGCCCTGTGCGAGGAGGCGGAAAACCTCTTCGCCGACCCGCCGGAGCCGCCCCGGCGCCATTACGAGCTGCAGCCGGAGTACCCGCAGCGGGCCGTCCGGCCGTCCCCAACCTGTGGGCGCCGTTCGACGCCACCGGCCGGGCCCGCTGGCTGGACCCGGCCCTGCACCACTGGCCGGGCCAGGACCGCCCGGCCGGCGGCACCTACCACCTCGACGGGCGGCACGTCACCGACGCCGAAGGCTTCTTCTGCGCCCTCGGCGAGGCCGTCAACGGCCCCGGCGGGTACTTCGGCCGCTGCCTCAACGGCCTTTCGGACGCCCTCACCGGCGGATTCGGGGCGACCGGGCCGTTCACCCTCGTCTGGCACGACCACGAGACGGCCCGCCGCTGCCTGGGCGTACGGCCGCTGACCGCCTACCCGGTGACCTTCCCCGAACTGCTCTCCTTCTTCCGGGAGAAGCACGTCGAGGTCGTGCTGGCCTGAGTTGTCCACAGGCCCGGACGGCTGTCAGTGCTCTGCGTCACCATGAACACATGAACGAGACCGAGCAGTTGCTGGAGCAAGTCACCGACCGAGTACGAGACTCCGTGCGCGAGCACGGAAGGCCGCTCCCCGTACCCCTGGCGGACGGGGAGGCCGACCGGGCCGAGCGCGTGCTGGGCTTCGCCCTGCCGCCCCTGCTCGCCGCGCTCTACACGCGCGTAGGGGACGGCGGATTCGGGCCCGACTACGGGCTGCTGCCGCTGCGTCAGGCCATAGCGGCGTACGAAGGGGGCCGCGCCTCCGACTGGGGCTGGCCGGAGGGCGTCCTGCCGGTGGCCGACCTCGGCTGTGCCATGTACGCGTGCGTGGACTGCCGCTCCGAGACCGCCCGGATACTGCTCTTCGAACCCAACCCCGGGGACCCCGGCCTCGCCTGGTACCACCACGCCCCGAGCCTGGCGCAGTGGCTGCGCGACTGGCTCGACGGCACCGGCTGGTTCCGCGAGGAGTGGGACGAGGACGAGATGGAAGCGGACCTCTGGGCGGAGTTCAGCTCCCGGATCTGAGCCCGCGCCGCACCCCGTAGGCCAGCGCGCCCAGGGTCAGTACCGCCGCGCCCGAGACCGCCGAAGCGGCGGGTAGCGCGCAGGCCAGTGCCACACAGCCGGACAGCCCCACCGCTGCCACGGCACGACCCTTGACAACTGAACCGAGAGTCCATGCGGAGGCGTTCGCGATCGCGTAGTAGGCCAGTACTCCGAAGGAGGAGAAGCCGATCGCGCCCCGCAGATCGGTGGTCGCGGCGAGCACCGCCACCACCGCGCCCACGGCGAGCTCGGCGTGGTGCGGCACCTGATGCCGGGGATGCACGGCGGCCAGCGCGCGCGGCAGATGGCCGTCGCGGGCCATCGCCAGCGTGGTCCGCGACACCCCGAGCACGAGGGCCAGCAGAGAGCCCAGCGCGGCCAGCGCCGCGCCCACCCGGACCACCGGCACCAGTCCGGGCCACCCGGCCGCGCGCACCGCGTCGGCCAGCGGGGCCGAAGACCCCGCCAGAGCGTCGGCACCGAGCACCGACAGCGCCGCCACCGCCACGGCGGCGTACACCAGCAGGGCGATCCCCAGCGCGAGCGGCACCGCGCGCGGGATCGTCCGCTTCGGATCACGCACCTCCTCGCCCAGCGTGGTGATCCGCGCATAGCCCGCGAAGGCGAAGAACAGCAGGCCGGCGCCCTGCAACAACCCCGCGGCCCCACCCCACGCCCCGCCCCCCAGACGCCCGGGGTCCGCCGCGCCGGAACCCAGGCACGCCACCACGACCCCGGCCAGTACCGCCAGCACCGCCGCCACGATCAGCCGGGCGATCCGGGCCGACTTCTGCACCCCGCCGTAGCCCGCGGCGGTCAGCGCCACCACCGCCGCCACGGCCACCTCGTGCTCCCGCCCGGGCCACACGTACGCCCCGGCGGTCAGCGCCATCGCCGCACAGGAGGCCGTCTTGCCGGTCACGAAACCCCAGCCGGCCAGATAACCCCAGAAAGGGCCGAGCCGCTCGCGCCCGTACACGTACGTGCCGCCGGAAGCCGGGTAGCGGGCGGCGAGCCGCGCCGAGGAATGCGCGTTGCAGTAGGCCACGAGCGCCGCCAGGGCCAGGGCGGCCAGGAGTCCGCCGCCCGCCGCGCGGGCCGCCGGGGCGAGGGCGGCGAAGATCCCCGCGCCGACCATCGCGCCGAGCCCGACCACGACGGCGTCCGACACCCCCAGGGTGCGCCTCAGCTGGTTGTCCACGCGCGGAGGGTAACCGCGTTAGATGACGCCCTCGCGTCCGGGAAGCGGCGTCCGCTTGCGCTCCCAGCCCTCCAGCGCCGTCAGACAGGCGTGGTCCAGGTGCCGCAGCCCGCTCAGGTCGAGCCGCACCGGCGCCCCGTGCGGCAGGGCCTCCAGGGAGTCCAGCAGCTTCGGCAGCCGCAGGAAGCTGGCGTTCCCCACGACCCGCACGCAGAGCTCCTCACCCTCCCAGACCTCCTCGACGTGCACGTGGGAGGTCTCCCAGGCGGCCTTGGCCACCGCCAGGCCCAGCCCGACCAGCACCCCCTCGAAGAGGCTGGTGGCCAGGATCGAGCCGGCCGTCACCACCAGCACCACCGCCTCGCCCCGGTGCGTCCGCCACAGCGCGGCCACCGCCCGCGCCGGCAGCAGCTTCCAGCCCGCGTGCAGCAACACCCCGGCGAGCGCCGCGAGCGGCACCACCTCCAGCACCTGCGGCAGGGCCACGGCGAACAGCAGCAGCCAGCCCCCGTGCAGGATCCGGGACGCCCGGGTGCGCGCCCCGGCCTCCACGTTCGCCGAGCTGCGCACGATGACGGCGGTCATCGGCAGGGCCCCGAGCAGCCCGCACACCGCGTTGCCGACCCCCTGGGCGGCCAGCTCGCGGTCGTAGTCGGTGCGCGGCCCCTCGTGCATCCGGTCGACGGCGGCCGCGCTGAAGAGGGTCTCGGCGGAGGCGATCAGTGCGAGCGCCACCACCGTCCCGACCGCCCCCACGGAGCCCAGCGCACCGAAGTCCGACCAGCCCGGCGGCGACACGGCCTCCAGCACCCCCGTCACCCGGACGGTCTCGACGGGCAGCCGCAGCAGCGCGGCCGCGGCGGTGGCGGCCGCGACCCCGACGAGCGCCCCCGGCACCACGCGCAGCCGCGCCGGCACCCGCCGCCACAGCACCAGGACGGCGACGGTCCCCGCCCCCAGCGCCACGGCGGCCCAGTCGGCCCGTGCCCCCAGCTCGTGCATCCCGCCCAGCTTGGCGAGGGTCTGCCCGGGGGCCCGCACCCCGCCGAGGGCGTAGAGCTGCCCGGCGATCAGCACGAGCCCGATCCCGGCCAGCATCCCGTGCACCACGGCCAGGGAGATCGCCCGGAACCACCGCCCGAGCCGCAGCGCGCCCAGACCCAGCTGGACCATGCCGGCGGCCAGCACGAGGACCCCCAGCGCGGGCAGGCCGTAGGTGCCCACGGCCTCGTAGACGAGGACGGTCAGCCCGGCGGCGGGCCCGCTGACCTGGAGTTCGCTGCCCCGGAACCAGCCGGTGACCAGCCCGCCCACGACCCCGGTGACGATCCCCAGCTCGGCGGGGACACCGGAGGCCACGGCGACGCCGACGCAGAGCGGGAGCGCCACGAGGGCGACGACGACGGACGCCCCGAGGTCCGCTCGGAAACTGCCGGCCCCAGGCATGCGGGAACCCCTTCGTGAGGACGGTGACGGTTGTCCCCAGCCTGTGGGGCGCGTCCGCCGGTGCCCAGTCACCACAGGGGGGCCGGACGGGAGCGCGCGCCGCTCACGCCGGGCACGTGCCCCGGGCGCCGAAACGGCGAAGGGCACAACGCGGGCGCCCGCCGGGAAGCCCGGCGATCCGCCCCCGTTGTGCCCCACGGGGTCCGATCAGCGACGTGCGCGCAGGTCAGCGGTAGTTCACGAACTGGATGGCGAAGTCCAGGTCCTTGCCCTTGAGGAGGGCCTGGACGGCCTGGAGGTCATCGCGGCTCTTGGAGCTGACGCGCAGCTCATCGCCCTGGACCTGGGCCTTGACGCCCTTGGGGCCCTCGTCACGGATCATCTTCGCGACCTTCTTGGCGTTCTCCTGGGAGATGCCCTCCTCGATCGAGGCGAAGATCTTGTACTCCTTGCCGGAGAGCTGCGGCTCGCCGGCGTCCAGCGCCTTGAGCGAGATGCCCCGCTTGACCAGCTTGGTCTCGAACACGTCGAGGACGGCCTTGACGCGCTCCTCGGAGTTCGCCTCCATCAGGATCTTCTCGCCGGACCAGGCGATCGAGGCGCCGGTGCCCTTGAAGTCGTAGCGCTGCGAGAGCTCCTTGGCGGCCTGGTTGAGGGCGTTGTCGACCTCCTGCCGCTCGACCTTCGAGACGATGTCGAAACTGGAGTCGGCCATGTGCTGTGGCTCCTTGAAATCGGCTGCGGTGTGCCCCGGAGGGCCGCGGCCCGACATCCCCGGACCGCTCCGCAAAGCCTAGCCACCGCACCCGGGGGAAGTGCTGATCAATCCGGTGGCGAAGCACCCCCGCGCATCAGGTATCGTTTACGTCGTTGCCAGGGAACAACGCCGCAAGGCGGAGGAACCCGGGCGGCATCCCATGGCGGTGTGCCCGAGTGGCCAATGGGAGCGGACTGTAAATCCGTCGGCTTAGCCTACCCAGGTTCGAATCCTGGCGCCGCCACGCGAGTGGAACCCCCGTTCATCTGCGGAAGCGCAGTGGGCGGGGGTTTCTTCGTACAGCCCGGGCCGGGAGCCCCTGATGGCCCCCGCCGGAGCGGAGTTGACGTGCCGTCCGGTCGTCGGTGCTGCGGCCGGCTCAGTTGCCCGCGACGTCCTTCACGGCCACCGGGACCGGCGTCGAGCCCGACAGCAGCTCCAGGGTCAGGCCGGCCGTCGCCGGGGTCTCGATGAGTTCGGCGAGGACCGCGGCCACGTCGTCCCGGGTGACGCTGCCCGGCCCGGTGTGCGCCTCCAGCCGGACCAGCCCCGTGCCGGGGTCGTCGGTCAGCACGCCCGGGCGGACGATCGTCCACTCCAGGCCCAGCCGGGTCCGCAGGTGGTCGTCGGCCTCGCCCTTGGCCCGCAGGTAGGCGTCGAAGACCTCGCTCCCCTCGTGCCGGGCGTCCGCACCCATCGAGGAGACCATCAGGAAGCGGCGCACGCGGGCCCGTTCGGCGGCGTCGGCGAACAGCACCGCCGCCCCCCTGTCCACGGTCTCCTTGCGCGCCGGACCGCTGCCCGGGCCCGCGCCGGCGGCGAAAACCGCCGCGTCCGCGCCCTGCAGGATCCCCGCCACGTGCTCCACGGAGGCCGACTCCAGGTCGCACAGCACCGGTTCCGCGTCGACCTCGCGCAGATCGGCGCCCTGCTCCGGGTCCCGGATGATCCCCGCGACCTCGTACCCGCGCGCGGCGAGCAGGCGCTCCAGCCGCAGCGCGATCCGACCGTGTCCACCCGCGATGACGATGCGCATGTCACGACCGTACGACGACCCGGGCGCCCCCGCCCGCGAACGCCCGGCGAGCCCTCAGGGGCCGGGCTCCATCCGGCCCTGCCGGGGCAGGTCCAGGGCCACCGCGACCGCCGAGTCGCAGTACTCCCGTACGGCACTCGTCCGGGCTACCACCCGGCCCCGGTGGATCACGATCCGGCTGTACGCCAGCGACAGCACCCCGGCGATCCGGTCCCCGCGCACGGCGAGCAGCTCCGCCGGGAAGCCGGCCTCCACCCGGACCTCCGGCAGGGCCATCGCCTCCCGGGCGGCGGCACTGACCGCGTCGTAGGCCTCGGCGGCGCGCAGCCCGCCCTGGGAGGCCAGCAGGTAGGCGGCTTCGAGGGGGTCGCCCCGCCCGACCGGGTTGCCCGCGTCCCGCAGCGCCCCGCTCCCGGCGGCGACCCGGACCCCGGCGGCGCGCAGCAGGCGCACGGGGGCGGTGCGCAGGCCGCGGCGCTCCAGGGCGGCGCAGTCGCCCTGCGGCAGGCAGGTGACCCGGACGCCGGCCGCGGCGAGCTGGTCGGCGGCGCGGGAGGCGGCGTCCAGCGGCAGCCGGGACAGGCCTCCGCAGGGGCCGATGGCCACCCCGGGCCGCAGCCCGCCGGCCATCGCCGCGAGCCGGGCGAGGCGGCCGGGGTCGTCCCCGTCCGTGTGCAGGTCCACGGGGCAGCCGTGCTCGGCGGCCAGCTCCAGGACCGCCTCGACGAAGCCCGTCGGGTCGGGGTCCAGGTCGGGGCAGCCGCCGATCACCGAGGCGCCCATCTTCACGGCGTCGCGCAGCATCGCCAGCCCGTCGGCCCCGGCCATCCCGGTCAGCAGGCGGGGTACGGCCACCGTGGTGAGGTCGGTGAGCCCGCGCAGGGAGCGGCGGGCCTGGAGGGCGGCCTCCATCGGCCCCAGCCCGTGCACGTCCCCGATCCGGATGTGGGAGCGCACGGCGGTGGCCCCGTGCCCGAGCTGGAGCAGCGCCGCCTCGGTGGCCCGGCGCTGCACCTCGTCGCGGGCGTAGGAGACGGGCCCCTCGCCGTCGGCGGTCAGGGCGGTGTCCCCGTGTGCGTGCGGCTCGGCCGGGGCGGGCAGGAGCAGGTAGCCGCGCAGGTCGACCCGGGCCAGGGCGGGGGCCGGGAGGCTGCCCGCGGTCCCGACGGCCTGGATGCGGCCGGCGCTGAGCCGGACGTCGACGGTGCGCCCGTCGGTGAGCCGGGCGCCGGTGAGCAGGAGCCCCGTGGCCTCGGGGGCGGGGCCGCCGGCGGGAGCGCGGCCCGGGGTGCGCCCCGGGCCCTCGGCCGGAGTGCGGCCCGGGCCCGCGGCCGGGCCCCGGGACGGGCCGCCGGAGGCCCGGGACGGACCCCCCGCCGACCCTTTGGGCGGGCCTCCCGCCGGACCCTTGGACGGGCCTGCGCCCGGGTTTCCGGCGGAGCCGCCGGAGGGGCCCCCGGCCGGGTTGCGGGGTGAGGGGGACGGCTGCTGCGGCTGGCTGTCGGACATCGCGCTCCTGCGGTGGCTCGGGCGGTTCCTGTGCCGTGGCCGCAGCCCGCGGCCCAAGATCACGCAGCGTGCTCAGAGCCTAGGGTGCGGGGCTCCCGGGTTCGCGGAAGAGCGCAATAGTCGTACCGGTGTGGTGCCCACGCGCCTCGGCGCCCCCGGACGCGCGCCCCCCGCGCCACATCCGGCCGACGAGCCGGTCGCAGCCCCGCCGGTCGCCCCCCGCCGGAGCCGCGTGGTCTGCGGTGCGGATGTGACCCCCGCCACAAAGGGGCCCGTATGTGCCGGGAGAAGGCTCCGGGAGCGATCAAGAAAGGCGGCCGCGGGTCTTCCGAGCCCAGTCCCCCCAAAGGATTTGGGCGATCGGCGCGCAACCGTGTAATGTCTTCCTCGCTCGCCCCAATAGCTCAGTCGGTAGAGCGTCTCCATGGTAAGGAGAAGGTCTGCGGTTCGATTCCGCATTGGGGCTCTGGTGAGAGAGGTTCCCCGCCCTCGGGCGGGGAACGGATCTCATCAAAGCGGCGTAGCTCAGTCGGTAGAGCAAGCGGCTCATAATCGCTGTGTCACCGGTTCAAGTCCGGTCGCCGCTACCACACCCAGTAGCCGATTGCGGGGTCGGTCTCCCGATCGGCTACTCTTTTATGCGTTCATCCGTCCCATAGTCCGTCAAGGAGCACTCACGTGGCTGCCACCGACGTCCGCCCGAAGATCACGCTGGCCTGCGTGGAGTGCAAGGAGCGGAACTACATCACCAAGAAGAACCGGCGTAACAACCCGGACCGCATGGAGATGAAGAAGCACTGCCCGCGCTGCAACTCGCACACCGCGCACCGCGAGACCCGCTAATCACTGGCGAAGTCTCCGCATAGGCACCTTCACGAGGTCGTCCCCTTCTGGGGGGCGGCCTCGTGTCGTTTCCGTACCGGTTCCTTGATCCGGATCCCCTTCCACAGGAGGTAGTGAGCCATGGCACTCGACCAGGCCTTCGTGGGGCGGACCTACCCGCCCACGCAGCCGTACGAGGTCGGCCGGGAGAAGATCCGCGAATTCGCGGTCGCGGTGGGTGACGAGAATCCCGTCTACACCGACCCCGAAGCCGCCAAGGCGTTCGGTCACCAGGACGTGATCGCCCCGCCGACTTTCGTGTTCGCCATCACCTTCGCCGCCGCGGGCCAGGTCGTCCAGGACCCGCAGCTGGGCCTGGACTACAGCCGCGTCGTGCACGGCGACCAGAAGTTCGCGTACGTGCGCCCCGTGCGCGCGGGTGACCGGCTCACCGTGACCTCGACCATCGAGGCCGTGAAGTCGCTCGCCGGGAACGACATCATCGACATCCGCGGCGAAGTCCACGACGAGTCCGGCGAGCACGTGGTGACCGCGTGGACCAAGCTCGTGTCCCGCGCCCCCGAGGAGGCCTGAGATGACCGCGCAGATCCACTACGCCGACGTCGAGGTCGGCACCGAGCTCCCGGCGGCGTCCTTCCCCGTGACCCGCGCCACGCTCGTGCGCTACGCCGGCGCCTCGGGCGACTTCAACCCGATCCACTGGAACGAGAAGTTCGCCAAGGAGGTCGGGCTGCCGGACGTCATCGCGCACGGCATGTTCACCATGGCCGAGGCGATCCGCGTCGTGACCGACTGGGTCGGCGACCCGGGCGCGGTCGTGGAGTACGGCGTCCGCTTCACCAAGCCGGTCGTGGTCCCGAACGACGACCAGGGTGCGCTGATCGAGGTCACCGCCAAGGTCGCGCAGAAGCTGGACGACAACCGCGTACGGGTCGACCTGACGGCGATGAGCGCAGGGCAGAAGGTCCTGGGCATGTCCCGTGCGGTGGTCCGGCTGGCCTGACCGGCCGCCTGACGACGGGCCGAGGCGCGGGGCCACCCCCCGCGCCCCCGTGCCCTGTGTGCCTCCCCCTCCGGCGCCTCCTCCGTCCTCGCACACAGCCCCTTGACTTAGTTAGTGATTGAGTACTAACTTTCCATGCATGGCAAGGATGAGTGCGGACGAGCGGCGCGAGAGCGTCATCCGCGCCGCGATCCAGGAGTTCGCGCGCGGCGGCTACCACGGGACCTCCACGGAGGCGATCGCCAAGCGCGTCGGGGTGTCGCAGCCCTATCTCTTCCGCCTCTTCCCGGGCAAGAAGGCCATTTTCCTGGCCGCCGCCGGGCGGTGCCTGGAGAGCACCCGCAAGGTCTTCGCCGAGGCCGCCGACGGGCTGCACGGCGAGGAGGCCCGCGCCGCCATGGGCGAGGCCTACGTCCGGCTGATCGCCGAGGACCCGGCGATGCTCCAGATGCAGCTCCAGATGTACGTCACCGTGGCCGCCGCCGAGGCCGCCGGCGACCACGAGCTCGGCGAGCTCGTACGGGCCGGCTGGCTGGAGCTGTGGGACACCGTCGGCATCCCGCTCGGCGACGTCCACCAGACCACCGCCTTCATGGCGCAGGGGATGCTCATCAACACCCTGTCCGCCATGGGGTTCCCCTCCGGCCACCGGATCTGGGACGGCTTCCCGGGCGACGTCGCCAAGGCGGCCGGATCGGTGCGCGCCCCGAGGGGCGGTCGCACGGCGTGAGATGCGGGGCCGAACGCGGCCTCGCATCCGTCTGGCCTCGAAAGTTAGTCAGCAATAACTAACAAACCATCCAGGGGGAAACATGACCCAGCAGAAACTCGGGCCGTCCGCGGTCTGGGCCCTCGTCCTCACCGGCGCCGCCGGCTTCATGGCAGCCCTCGACAACCTCGTCGTCACCACCGCCCTCCCCGCCATCCGCGCCGACCTCGGCGGGAAGCTGGAGGACCTGGAATGGACGGTGAACGCCTACACGCTCACCTTCGCCGTCCTGCTGATGTTCGGCTCCGCCCTCGGCGACCGCTTCGGCCGCCGCCGGCTCTTCACCACCGGCCTCGCCCTCTTCACCGTCGCCTCCGCGGCCGCCGCCCTCTCTCCCGGCATAGGCCAGCTCATCGCCGCCCGCGCCGTCCAGGGCGCCGGTGCGGCGGTCATGATGCCGCTCAGCCTCACCCTCCTCACCGCCGCCGTCCCGGCCGCCCGCCGCGGCCTGGCCCTCGGGATCTACGGAGCCGTCACCGGCCTGGCCGTCGCCAGCGGACCCCTCATCGGCGGCAGCCTCACCGAGCACGTCTCCTGGCAGTGGATCTTCTGGCTGAACGTGCCCATCGGCCTCGCCCTGATCCCCCTCGCCCGCCTGCGCCTCGCCGAGTCCACCGTCCCGGACGCCCGGCTCGACCTCCCCGGCACCCTCCTCATCAGCGGCGGCCTCTTCGGCATCGTCTACGGCCTGGTCAACGCCAACGCCCACGGCTGGACCAGCGCCCCCGTCCTCACCGCGCTCATCGCCGGCAGCGCCCTCGTCGGCGGCTTCGTCCGCCACGGCTTCCGCAACTCCGACCCCGTCCTGCCCATGCGGCTCTTCCGCGACCGCGGCTTCCTCGGGATCAACCTCGCCAGCCTGCTGATGTACCTCGGCATGTTCGGGTCGATCTTCCTGCTCAGCCAGTTCCTCCAGGGCGTCGCCGGCTACTCGCCCACCGGGGCGGGCCTGCGCATGCTCCCCTGGACCGGCATGGGCATCGTCGTCGCCCCGCTCGCCGGGATCCTCTCCGACCGGATCGGCGGCCGCCCCGTCGTCGCCGCCGGCCTGACCCTCCAGGCCCTGGGCCTCGGCTGGTTCGCCCTCGTCCTGAGCCCCGGCGTCTCCTACGCCGCCCAGCTCCCGGCCCTCGTCCTCAGCGGGATCGGCATGTCCCTGTACTTCGCACCGGCCAACCACGTGCTCATGTCCACCGTGGCCGCCGCCGACCAGGGCAAGGCCTCCGGCACCAACAACGCCCTCCGCGAGGTCGGCGGCGCCCTCGGTGTGGCCGTCCTGGCCTCCGTCTTCTCCGCCCACGGCGGCTACCGGACCCCGCAGACCTTCACCGACGGCACCGTCCCCGCCCTGTGGATCGGCGCCGCAGCCGTCGCCCTCGCCGCCGCCCTCGCCCTGCTCCTGCCCCGCGGGACCAAGCGGCCGTCCCCGGCCCCGGCCGCCGCCACCCCGTCCGCCCGCACGCCCGAGGCGACCGCCGCCAGCTGAATCCCAGCCCGCAATGTACTACCCAAACTCCCGCACGGCCCATTACGATGCGTACGACTCAAGAGGCGCTGGCGCCCCTTACTCCCTGCGCGGCCCGATCTGGATCCGAACAAACCGAAGGAGCCCAGCCATGCCCGACATCCCCTGGATCACCCCCACCGCCCCCGCCCCCGACGCCGAGGTCTACGTCATGGCCTCCCGCTTCGAAACCGCCACCCTCGCGGGCGCCTTCAAGTTCTTCCTCAAGGCACCCGGCATCATCGGCCAGATCCGCAAGGCCCCCGGCGCCCACGGCGCCGCCCTCCGCGCCCGCGTCTTCAGCCGGACCTTCCTCACCCTCTCCGCCTGGGAGGACCGCGACGCCCTCTACCGCTTCGCCCGCAGCGAGCCCCACCGCTCCAGCTCCCGCGCCGCCAGCGCGTACATGAAGGAGTCCGCCTTCACCTACTGGACCGCTCCCGCCCGCGAACTCCCCCTCACCTGGGCCGAGGCCGAGCGGCGTCTGGCCGAGCAGAAGCCGGGCCACTGAGTGCCCCGCCGGGATGCGAGGGGGACGGACCGTACTCTTGTCCACGTGCAGGAACTCCACGACGCCCCCCTCGCCCCGCTGACCACCTTCCGCCTCGGCGGCCCCGCGGCCCGGCTGGTCACCGCGACCACCGACGCCGAGGTGGTCGAAACCGTCCGCGCCGCGGACGCGAGCGGCACCCCGCTGCTGGTCATCGGCGGCGGCAGCAACCTCGTCATCGGCGACGAGGGCTTCGACGGCACCGCCCTGCGCATCGCCACCACCGGCTTCACCCTCGACGGCACCACCCTGGAACTCGCCGCCGGCGAGAACTGGAGCGACGCCGTCGCCCGCACCGTCGAAGCCGGCCTCGCGGGCATCGAATGCCTCGCCGGGATCCCCGGCTCCGCCGGCGCCACCCCGATCCAGAACGTCGGGGCGTACGGCCAGGAGGTCTGCGACACCATCACCGAGGTCGTCGCCTACGACCGCACCACCGGCGAGACCGTCACCCTGACCGCCGCCGAATGCGCCTTCCGCTACCGCCACAGCCTCTTCAAGGACCAGCCCGACCGCTACGTCGTGCTGCGCGTGCGCTTCGCCCTCGAGGACGCCGGCGGCCTCTCCGCCCCCGTCAAGTACCCCGAGACGGCCCGCGCCCTCGGCGTCGAGGCCGGCGACCGCGTCCCGGCCGCCGTGGCCCGCGAGACCGTCCTGCGCCTGCGCGCCGGCAAGGGCATGGTCCTCGACCCAGCCGACCACGACACCTGGTCCGCCGGCTCCTTCTTCCACAACCCGATCCTCACCGACGAGGCCTACGCCGCCTTCCTCGCCCGCGTCCAGGACCGCCTCGGCCCCGACACCGCCCCGCCCGCCTACCCGGCCGGCGAGGGCCGTACCAAGACCAGCGCGGCCTGGCTGATCGACAAGGCCGGCTTCACCAAGGGCTACGGCACCGGCCCCGCCCGCATCTCCACCAAGCACACCCTCGCCCTCACCAACCGGGGCCAGGCCACCACCGAGGACCTGCTGGCCCTGGCCCGCGAGGTCGTCGCCGGGGTCCACGCGGCCTTCGGCGTCACCCTCGTCAACGAGCCGGTGACGGTCGGCGTCCGCCTCTGAGATGAACTGCCCCCTGCACGGGGCCGGAACGGACCCCACGCGCCTCGTGGGACGCCAGATCAGCCGGGTCGTCGCCTCCTGGCACATCTGCGAGGGCGAGCGCTCCGAGGCCCCGCTCGACGTATGGCTGATCGACAGCGCCGGCGAGTCCACCCGCATCACCACCGGGTCCGACTGGTGCCTCATCGTCGAGTCCGCCGCGCCCCACGAGCCGTACGACCTGGGGGAGTGGGGCCGCATCGAGGTCGGCGAGGACCTCGGCGAGCACCCGTTCCTGCGCCACGTCGGCCAGACCGTCGAATCGGTCGCCGAGTTCGCCCTGCCCGAGCAGGGCCGCACCCACCTGGAGATCGGCTTCCCCGACGGCCGCCGGGTACGGGCCGACTGTCACGAGGGCGACCTGCGGCTCACCCGCTGAGCCAGTGCTCGATCCCGTCCAGCAGCTTCGCCTTGACCTCCTCCGGCGCCGCCGAACCCCGCACCGACTGGCGGGCCAGCTCGGCGAGCTCCTCGTCCGTGAAGGCGTGGTGGCGGCG
Source organism: Streptomyces sp. 3211.6 (assembly GCF_003634815.1). NCBI lineage: Bacteria > Bacillati > Actinomycetota > Actinomycetes > Kitasatosporales > Streptomycetaceae > Streptomyces > Streptomyces sp. 3211.6. Next base: position 4,730,120 of record NZ_RBXC01000001.1, read on the forward strand.
CGCGATCTCGTACTGGGCCGCCAGCCGCGAACCGAAGAGCAGCGGGTCGTCCGCGCCCAGGGCCATCGGCACCCCGGCCTCGAAGAGGGTGCGCAGCGGGACGTCCTCGGGCCGCTCGTAGACGCCGAGCGCGACATTGGACGCCGGGCAGACCTCGCAGGTGATCTTCCGGTCCGCGAGCCGCTTCAGCAGCCGCGGGTCCTCGGCGGCCCGGACACCGTGCCCGATGCGGGAGGCGTGCAGGTCGTCGAGGCAGTCGCGGACCGAGGCCGGTCCGGTCAGCTCGCCGCCGTGCGGGGCCGCCAGCAGACCGCCCTCGCGGGCGATGGCGAAGGCCCGGTCGAAGTCGCGGGCCATGCCGCGGCGCTCGTCGTTGGAGAGGCCGAAGCCGACGATCCCCCGGTCGGCGTACCGGACGGCCAGCCGGGCCAGGGTGCGGGCGTCCAGGGGGTGCTTCATCCGGTTGGCGGCGATCAGCACCCGCATGCCCAGGCCCGTCTCCCGGGAGGCGGCGTCGACGGCGTCGAGGATGATCTCCACGGCCGGGATCATGCCGCCGAGCAACGGGGCGTAGGAGGTGGGGTCCACCTGGATCTCCAGCCAGCCGCTGCCGTCCCGGACGTCCTCCTCGGCGGCCTCGCGGACCAGCCGCCGGATGTCCTCCGGCTCCCGCAGGCAGGAGCGGGCGGCGTCGTAGAGCCGCTGGAAGCGGAACCAGCCGCGCTCGTCGGTGGCCCGCAGCTTGGGCGGCTCGCCGGCGGTCAGTGCGTCCGGCAGCCGGACGCCGTACTTGTCGGCCAGCTCCAGCAGGGTCGACGGGCGCATCGAGCCGGTGAAGTGCAGGTGCAGGTGGGCCTTCGGCAGAAGCGTGAGATCGCGTACGTGCTCCATCTGGTGATCCTGCCGCATCGGTCATCCGATTGGCAGGGGATTACCTGAACGGGACATTGCCCGAACATGAATCTGACGCCCGGCGGGGCCCCGGCGGCCCCGGGCGGCCCCCGGCGGGGGCCGGAAACGCCGGAGCGGCGCCGCCCCGGTGGGACGGCGCCGCTCCGCGGGGTGCCTCAGGCCTTGGCCTCGGCCAGGAGGTTCTGGATCCGGGTCACGCCCTCGACCAGGTCCTCGTCGCCCAGGGCGTACGAAAGGCGCAGGTAGCCGGGGGTGCCGAAGGCCTCACCGGGGACGACGGCGACCTCGGCCTCGTCCAGGATCAGCGCGGCGAGCTCGACCGAGGTCTGCGGGCGCTTGCCGCGGATCTCCTTGCCGAGCAGCTCCTTGACCGACGGGTACGCGTAGAACGCGCCCTCGGGGGTCGGGCAGAAGACGCCGTCGATCTCGTTCAGCATCTTGACCATCGTCTGGCGGCGGCGGTCGAAGGCCTTGCGCATCTCCGCGACGGCCTCCAGGTCGCCCGATACGGCGGCCAGCGCGGCGACCTGCGCCACGTTGGAGACGTTGGAGGTGGCGTGCGACTGCAGGTTGGTCGCGGCCTTGATGACGTCCTGCGGGGCGATGACCCAGCCCACGCGCCAGCCCGTCATCGCGTACGTCTTGGCGACGCCGTTGACGACGATGCACTTGTCGCGCAGGGCCGGGACCAGCACGGGCAGCGAGGTGAACTTCGCGTCGCCGTAGACCAGGTGCTCATAGATCTCGTCGGTCAGCACCCACAGGCCGTGCCCGGCGGCCCACTCGCCGATCGCGCGGGCGTCGTCCTCGCTGTACACGGCACCCGTCGGGTTGGACGGGGAGACGAACAGGACGACCTTGGTGCGCTCGGTGCGCGCCGCCTCCAGCTGCTCGACGGAGACCCGGTACCCGGTGGTCTCGTCGGCGACGACCTCGACCGGGACGCCGCCGGCGAGGCGGATCGACTCCGGGTAGGTGGTCCAGTACGGGGCCGGGACGATGACCTCGTCGCCCGGGTCGAGGATCGCCGCGAAGGCCTCGTAGATGGCCTGCTTGCCGCCGTTGGTCACCAGGACCTGCGACGCGTCCACCTCGTAGCCGGAGTCGCGCAGCGTCTTGGCGGCGATGGCCTTCTTGAGCTCGGGCAGACCGCCGGCCGGCGTGTAGCGGTGGAACTTCGGGTCGCGGCAGGCCGCGACCGCCGCCTCGACGATGTAGTCCGGAGTCGGGAAGTCGGGCTCGCCCGCGCCGAAGCCGATCACCGGGCGCCCGGCGGCCTTGAGGGCCTTGGCCTTGGCGTCGACGGCGAGGGTCGCGGACTCGGAAATGGCGCCGATACGGGCGGACACCCGGCGCTCGGAGGAAGGCGTTGCAGAGGTCATGCGGCCAATCGTCCCAGACGCTCCGGAAGCCCCGCACACCGTTTCAGTCACCGGACGGAGCAGGTCCGGATGTTCTCTGTTCGACGTCGGGCCCAGGACCACGTATGCTCTGCTGTCGTTGGTCCTCACCAAACGCCCCGGGGCGTGAGCACTCCGTGCACTCGTCCGGATGCGGTAGGTTGGGGAGCGCAAAGGGTCGTAGCTCAATTGGTAGAGCACTGGTCTCCAAAACCAGCGGTTGGGGGTTCGAGTCCCTCCGGCCCTGCTCCACACTCCTTCTCGGATGTGTGCGCAGGTACGTATTTCGATGCAACGCCGTGCGGCGCAACCGGGCGCGGCTACGGCCACGACCCGGATTCAGGTGAGAGACGTGACGGACGCCCTGGGCTCCATCGACATGCCTGACGCCGACAGCGACACCCGCGAGAAGAAGGCCCGCAAGGGCGGCAAGCGCGGGAAGAAGGGCCCCCTGGGCCGCCTCGCGCTTTTCTACCGCCAGATCGTCGCGGAACTCCGCAAGGTCGTCTGGCCCACGCGAAACCAGCTCACGACGTACACCAGCGTGGTGATTGTCTTCGTCGTCATCATGATCGGTCTGGTGACCGTGATTGACTATGGGTTCCAGCAAGCCATCAAGTTCGTCTTCGGCTGATCCCCGCGGAGGGCGGCGCCTTGATGGGTGCCGCCCCTTTTCGCATGTTCCACCACCTTTTGTATCCAGGAAGAAGCAGCCACCGTGTCTGACCCGAACCTGAACGCGAGCCACGACTCCGTCGAGTCCGTCGAGGACGAGCTCGACATCGTCGAGGCGGCAGACGCTGTGGACCCCGACGAGGCCGAGCTCGCCGACGCCGAGGCCGGCATCGCCGCCGAGGAAGCCGCGCTGCACGTCGAGGACGCTGACGACGAGGCCGAGGCCGACGAGGACTCCGAGGACGAGGGCGTCGAGGACGCCGCTCCGGCCGAGGACGCGGAGGAGGCCGAGGAGGCCGCTCCCGCCGAGCCCGTCGACCCGATCCAGGCCCTGCGCGACGAGCTGCGCCTGCTCCCCGGCGAGTGGTACGTGATCCACACCTACGCGGGCTACGAGAAGCGCGTGAAGGCGAACCTCGAGCAGCGTGCCGTCTCGCTGAACGTCGAGGAGTTCATCTACCAGGCCGAGGTGCCCGAGGAAGAGATCGTCCAGATCAAGAACGGCGAGCGCAAGAACGTCCGGCAGAACAAGCTGCCCGGTTACGTTCTCGTCCGCATGGACCTGACGAACGAGTCCTGGGGCGTCGTCCGCAACACCCCCGGTGTCACCGGCTTCGTCGGCAACGCGTACGACCCGTACCCGCTGACCCTGGACGAGATCGTCAAGATGCTCGCCCCGGAGGCGCAGGAGAAGGCCGCCAAGCAGGCCGCCGAGGAAGCCGGTCTCCCGGCCCCCGCCGTCAAGCGCACCATCGAGGTCCTGGACTTCGAGGTCGGCGACTCGGTCACCGTCACCGACGGCCCGTTCGCGACGCTCCAGGCGACGATCAACGAGATCAACCCGGACTCGAAGAAGGTCAAGGGCCTCGTCGAGATCTTCGGCCGCGAGACCCCGGTCGAGCTGAGCTTCGACCAGATCCAGAAGAACTGATCCAGATCTTCTGAGCGACGCTTCCGAAGCAGGTCAGACCAGCCCGAAAAGGCGGTCTGACCTGCTCGGTTTTTAGCCCCGCACCGATACCCGTTATCGTGGTGCGGTATGCCTCCATCCGGATGACCGGAAGGCGGCTGGAAAACTCTCACTAGGACCCGGAGAGAGCAATGCCTCCCAAGAAGAAGAAGGTCACGGGGCTTATCAAGCTCCAGATCAAGGCCGGTGCGGCCAACCCGGCTCCGCCGGTCGGCCCCGCGCTCGGTCAGCACGGCGTCAACATCATGGAGTTCTGCAAGGCCTACAACGCCGCGACCGAGTCGCAGCGTGGCATGGTCGTGCCGGTGGAGATCACGGTCTACGAGGACCGTTCCTTCACCTTCATCACCAAGACCCCGCCGGCCGCGCGCCTCATCCTGAAGCACGCGGGCATCGAGAAGGGCTCCGGCGAGCCGCACAAGACCAAGGTCGCGAAGCTCACGCGTGACCAGGTCCGCGAGATCGCCACGATCAAGATGCCCGACCTCAACGCGAACGACCTGGACGCCGCCGAGAAGATCATCGCCGGCACCGCCCGTTCCATGGGTGTCACGATCGAGGGCTGATCAGCCCCTCGCAGTTCCCCAGTGGTAGGGCCAAGCGCTGGTCCGTACCACGACTCCATGCCTGAAGCACTTACACAGGAGCAGAAGTGAAGCGCAGCAAGACTCTCCGCGCTGCGGACGCCAAGGTCGACCGGGAGAAGCTCTACGCTCCCCTCGAGGCCGTCCGTCTCGCCAAGGAGACCAGCACCACCAAGTTCGACGCCACCGTCGAGGTTGCCTTCCGCCTGGGTGTCGACCCGCGCAAGGCCGACCAGATGGTCCGCGGCACCGTGAACCTCCCGCACGGCACCGGTAAGACCGCCCGGGTCCTGGTCTTCGCGACCGGTGACCGTGCTGCGGCCGCGGAAGCCGCCGGCGCCGACATCGTCGGCGACGACGAGCTGATCAACGAGATCGCCAAGGGCAACCGCCTCAACGAGTTCGACGCCGTCGTGGCGACCCCGGACCTCATGGGCAAGGTCGGCCGCCTCGGCCGCGTGCTCGGTCCGCGTGGTCTCATGCCGAACCCGAAGACCGGCACCGTCACCATGGACGTCGCCAAGGCTGTCACCGACATCAAGGGTGGCAAGATCGAGTTCCGCGTCGACAAGCACTCGAACCTGCACTTCATCATCGGCAAGGTCTCCTTCTCCGATGAGCAGCTGGTCGAGAACTACGCGGCGGCGCTGGACGAGATCGTCCGTCTGAAGCCGTCCGCCGCCAAGGGCCGCTACATCAAGAAGGCCGCCCTGAGCACCACGATGGGCCCCGGCATCCAGCTGGACTCCAACCGCACCCGGAACCTCCTCGTCGAGGAAGACCCGGCCGCGGTCTGAGCCTGACGGCTCTCGCCTTTCTGGCTGAACCGGCCCCCCGCCTCCCTCACGGGAAGCGGGGGGCCGGTTTCGTTTGCCCTGGGGCGCCCGAAATCCCATGCGACTTTCCCGTCCCTTTACCGTAGGGTCGGACGGTTGATCGATTCGCACCAGGGGTGGGGACTCCATGCTCGTGTACCGCAAGAAGACCGCCATGGCCGCACTGGCCGCCGTACTGCTCGTGGGCGGGGCCACGACCGCCTGCGAGGGCGGCAAGAAGGACGACGGGGGCAAGGCCGCGGCCGCGACCCCCTCCGCCGCCGCGCCGGCGGCCGGCAAGCCGGCCCAGGGAGCCGCGGACGCCGCACCGGCCGCGTACCTGGAGAAGGTGAAGAAGAAGTCCGAGGAGATCACCTCGCTGCGCTACACCATGACCGGCACCGCGCAGGGCAAGCCGGTCAACGCGGACGTCTCTCTGCGCATCAAGCCGTCCGTGGCCATGGCCATGAAGATGACGGCGCCGGGCGAGGACGGTGCGGTGGAGATCCGTCTCGTCGACGGGGTCATGTACATGGGCTCCGAGGGTGCCTGGCTGAAGATCGACGTGAAGAGCGCGAACCCGGAGGCCGCCAAGCAGCTGGACGGCCTCGGCGCCGGGTCGGGCAACGCCGCCGAGAACCCGGGCGACCGCGCCGGTGACCTGCTGGGCGCCAAGGACCTCAAGACCGTCGGCGAGGAGACCATCGACGGCGTGAAGACCCGGCACGTCTCCGGCACGGTCACCATCGAGCAGATGCGGGCCTCCCTCGCCACCCTCACTCCCGAGGCCAAGGAACGCCAGGAGAAGTCCATCCAGAAGCTGGAGGGCGAGGGCATCAAGAGCATGAACATGGACATGTGGATCGACGAGAGCGACCACACCAAGCAGGTCCGCACCCGCGCCGAGGCGGCCAAGGGCCCGATGGACATGACGATGAAGTTCCTGGACTACAACAAGCCGGTCGACATCGCCGCCCCGCCGGCCGACCAGGTCATGGACCTCGGCGCCAAGGGCTCCGGCCAGGGCTGAGTCCCGCCCTCCGGACCGGTCGGGGGGCCGGTCCGGAGGACGATTTGCTCCGGCTCGCATCCTTCGCGTACTCTTCCACAGAAGCCAAAGACCGCTGGTCGTTGCTGTGCCCGACAAGGGTGCGGTGGCCGAAGGATCCGCTACTGCGGACGACCCGCGCAGGTGACTGTGGAATCGTTCCTGGATATTTTTCCGGTTGAGCTACGCCCTGGCGCCTGCGCCGGGGCGTTTTGTATGTCAGCCCCTTCTGAGCGGTCCTCATCACCCGGAAGGAGGCCGACGCTCTATGGCAAGGCCCGACAAGGCTGCCGACGTAGCCGAGCTTGAGGACAAGTTCCGCAGCTCCAGCGCCGTCGTGCTGACCGAGTACCGGGGTCTCACCGTGAAGCAGCTCAAGACGCTGCGTCGTTCGCTCGGTGAGAACGCCCAGTACGCCGTGGTGAAGAACACGCTGACCAAGATTGCGGCTAACAACGCCGGGATCACCTCGCTCGACGACCAGTTCACTGGTCCGACGGGTGCCGCCTTCATCACCGGTGACCCGGTGGAGTCGGCCAAGGGTCTTCGTGACTTCGCCAAGGAGAACCCGAACCTGATCATCAAGGGCGGTGTCCTTGATGGCAAGGCGCTGTCCGCCGATGACATCAAGAAGCTTGCGGACCTCGAGTCCCGCGAGGTTCTGCTCAGCAAGCTGGCCGGCGCGTTCAAGGGCAAGCAGTCCCAGGCTGCCTCGCTCTTCCAGGCGCTGCCGTCGAAGTTCGTCCGCACTGCGGAAGCCCTTCGCGTCAAGCTCGCCGAGCAGGGCGGTGCCGAGTAATTCGGCTCGCGCACTGATCTACGCCGCCTAGTGCGTGGGTCGTAGCGGGCCGTTACGCCCGCCTCTCTATACATCCGGCACCTGCCGAATTAGTGGAAGGATCGCCCATCATGGCGAAGCTCTCTCAGGAAGACCTCCTCGCCCAGTTCGAGGAGATGACCCTCATCGAGCTCTCCGAGTTCGTGAAGGCCTTCGAGGAGAAGTTCGACGTCACCGCCGCCGCGGCCGTCGCCGTCGCCGCCCCGGGTGCCCCGGGCGCCGGTGCCGTGGCCGAGGTCGAGGAGAAGGACGAGTTCGACGTCATCCTCACCGCCGCCGGTGACAAGAAGATCCAGGTCATCAAGGTCGTGCGCGAGCTGACCTCCCTGGGTCTGAAGGAGGCCAAGGACCTCGTCGACGGCACCCCGAAGCCGGTCCTCGAGAAGGCCAACAAGGAAGCCGCTGACAAGGCCGCTGAGGCCCTCAAGGCCGCTGGCGCCTCGGTCGAGGTCAAGTAACACCTCTGAGGCCGCCTGACGGCCTCAACCAAGGGCGATCACCCGTAAGGGTGGTCGCCCTTTGGCGTATTCGCAGTGCCTGACTTGCCCTGGTCTCGTTGGGGAGTAGGGTGATCTTCGTTGCCCCGACGCAGGGTCCGGAGATGATCCGCTCGGAGCACGGGGCCTTGACGAACGGCCAGCGGCGCGCAATTCTCAGACCCGTCGCGAGGTCCCCCGGCTCGATCCGGGATCCGAGGCATGGATCGACTACGAAGAGGGCAGTACTGATACGCGCTCTGTGTACGGGCGCTGCGGCATCGGCTGCGGTGTTGGCTGGACGCGGTGTTGGTTGAGGACGTGGGGAAGGGCCTGTTGCCGGTTTCCGGAAACCTGGTCTGGACATCAGTGAGCCAAGTGGCTACACTGACCCTTTGCGCTGCCTGTTAGCTGCCCCCTGCCCGTCGCCAGGGGCATGCCCACGCTCGAGCACACCGGATTGATACGCCCTGACCTGGTCTTTTAGTCCAGCTGGGGAGGCTCTGTCTTCTGTGTCGGCTGGGACCGGTACGCGCGTAGTGAGTCCGAGCCCTCGGAAGGACCCCCTCTTGGCCGCCTCGCGCAACGCCTCGACCAATACGAACACCGGTGCCAGCACCGCCCCGCTGCGCATCTCCTTTGCAAAGATCAAGGAGCCCCTCGAGGTTCCGAACCTCCTGGCGCTGCAGACCGAGAGCTTTGACTGGCTGCTCGGCAACGCCGCCTGGAAGTCTCGCGTCGAGTCGGCGCTTGAGAGTGGACAGGACGTCCCCACCAAGTCCGGTCTGGAAGAGATCTTCGAGGAGATCTCGCCGATCGAGGACTTCTCCGGGTCGATGTCGCTGACGTTCCGCGACCACCGGTTCGAGCCGGCGAAGAACTCCGTCGACGAGTGCAAGGAGCGCGACTTCACGTACGCGGCGCCGCTCTTCGTCACGGCCGAGTTCACGAACAACGAGACCGGTGAGATCAAGTCTCAGACGGTCTTCATGGGCGACTTCCCGCTCATGACCAACAAGGGCACCTTCGTCATCAACGGCACCGAGCGCGTCGTCGTGTCGCAGCTCGTCCGTTCCCCGGGTGTCTACTTCGACTCCTCCATCGACAAGACGTCCGACAAGGACATCTTCTCCGCCAAGATCATCCCCTCCCGGGGTGCCTGGCTGGAGATGGAGGTCGACAAGCGCGACATGGTCGGCGTCCGCATCGACCGCAAGCGCAAGCAGTCCGTCACCGTCCTCCTCAAGGCCCTCGGCTGGACCACCGAGCAGATCCTCGAGGAGTTCGGCGAGTACGAGTCCATGCGCGCCACCCTGGAGAAGGACCACACCCAGGGCCAGGACGACGCGCTGCTCGACATCTACCGCAAGCTGCGTCCGGGCGAGCCGCCGACCCGCGAGGCCGCTCAGACGCTGCTCGAGAACCTCTACTTCAACCCGAAGCGCTACGACCTCGCGAAGGTCGGCCGCTACAAGGTGAACAAGAAGCTCGGCGCCGACGAGCCGCTCGACGCCGGTGTGCTCACCACCGACGACATCATCGCCACGATCAAGTACCTCGTGAAGCTCCACGCGGGCGAGACCGAGACCGTCGGCGAGTCGGGCCGGGAGATCGTCGTCGAGACCGACGACATCGACCACTTCGGCAACCGTCGTATCCGCAACGTCGGCGAGCTCATCCAGAACCAGGTCCGTACGGGTCTCGCCCGTATGGAGCGCGTCGTGCGCGAGCGCATGACCACCCAGGACGTCGAGGCGATCACGCCGCAGACCCTGATCAACATCCGGCCGGTCGTCGCCTCCATCAAGGAGTTCTTCGGCACCAGCCAGCTGTCGCAGTTCATGGACCAGAACAACCCGCTGTCGGGCCTGACGCACAAGCGTCGTCTCAACGCCCTCGGCCCGGGTGGTCTGTCCCGTGAGCGGGCCGGCTTCGAGGTCCGTGACGTGCACCCGTCGCACTACGGCCGCATGTGCCCGATCGAGACGCCCGAAGGCCCGAACATCGGTCTGATCGGCTCGCTGGCCTCCTACGGCCGCATCAACCCGTTCGGCTTCATCGAGACCCCGTACCGCAAGGTCGTCGAGGGTGTCGTCACCGACGAGGTCGACTACGTCACCGCCGACGAGGAAGACCGCTTCGTCATCGCCCAGGCGAACGCCCGCCTGGACGACGACCTGCGCTTCACCGAGAACCGCGTCCTGGTCCGCAAGCGTGGCGGCGAGGTCGACTACGTCGAGCCGTCCGACGTGGACTACATGGACGTCTCGCCGCGCCAGATGGTGTCCGTCGCGACCGCGATGATCCCCTTCCTCGAGCACGACGACGCCAACCGTGCCCTCATGGGCGCGAACATGATGCGCCAGGCCGTTCCGCTCATCAAGGCGGAGGCCCCGCTCGTCGGCACCGGCATGGAGTACCGCTGTGCGGTCGACGCCGGCGACTCGATCAAGGCGGAGAAGGACGGTGTCGTCCAGGAGGTCTCGGCCGACTACATCACCGTCGCCAACGACGACGGCACGTACACCACGTACCGCGTCGCCAAGTTCTCCCGCTCGAACCAGGGCACCTCGGTCAACCAGAAGGTCATCGTCAACGAGGGCGACCGGATCGTCGAGGCCCAGGTCCTCGCCGACGGCCCGGCCACCGAAGAGGGCGAGATGGCCCTCGGCAAGAACCTGCTCGTCGCGTTCATGCCGTGGGAAGGCCACAACTACGAGGACGCGATCATCCTGTCGCAGCGCCTCGTGCAGGACGACGTCCTCTCCTCGATCCACATCGAGGAGCACGAGGTCGACGCCCGTGACACCAAGCTGGGCCCCGAGGAGATCACCCGGGACATCCCGAACGTCTCCGAGGAGGTCCTCGCCGACCTCGACGAGCGCGGCATCATCCGCATCGGTGCGGACGTCGTCGCCGGCGACATCCTCGTCGGCAAGGTCACGCCCAAGGGTGAGACCGAGCTGACCCCCGAGGAGCGCCTGCTCCGCGCGATCTTCGGTGAGAAGGCCCGCGAGGTGCGTGACACCTCGCTCAAGGTGCCTCACGGTGAGATCGGCAAGGTCATCGGTGTCCGCGTCTTCGACCGCGAGGAGGGCGACGAGCTCCCTCCGGGCGTGAACCAGCTGGTCCGCGTCTACGTGGCCCAGAAGCGCAAGATCACCGACGGTGACAAGCTCGCCGGCCGTCACGGCAACAAGGGTGTTATCTCGAAGATCCTTCCGATCGAGGACATGCCGTTCCTCGAGGACGGAACTCCGGTCGACATCATCCTGAACCCGCTGGGTGTCCCGTCCCGAATGAACCCGGGACAGGTCCTGGAGATCCACCTCGGCTGGCTCGCCAGCCGCGGCTGGGACGTCTCCGGCCTCGCGGACGAGTGGGCGCAGCGCCTCCAGGCGATCGGCGCCGACCAGGTCGCCCCCGGCACCAACGTCGCCACCCCCGTCTTCGACGGTGCGCGCGAGGACGAGCTGGCCGGCCTGCTCCAGCACACCATCCCGAACCGCGACGGCGAGCGCATGGTGCTCCCGACCGGTAAGGCGCGCCTGTTCGACGGCCGCTCCGGCGAGCCGTTCCCGGACCCGATCTCGGTCGGGTACATGTACATCCTCAAGCTGCACCACCTGGTCGACGACAAGCTCCACGCCCGTTCGACCGGTCCGTACTCGATGATCACGCAGCAGCCGCTGGGTGGTAAGGCGCAGTTCGGTGGTCAGCGCTTCGGTGAGATGGAGGTGTGGGCGCTTGAGGCTTACGGCGCCGCGTACGCGCTCCAGGAACTCCTGACGATCAAGTCCGACGACGTGACCGGCCGCGTGAAGGTCTACGAGGCCATCGTCAAGGGCGAGAACATCCCCGAGCCGGGCATTCCCGAGTCCTTCAAGGTGCTCATCAAGGAAATGCAGTCGCTCTGCCTCAACGTGGAGGTGCTGTCCTCGGACGGCATGTCCATCGAGATGCGCGACACCGACGAGGACGTCTTCCGCGCGGCGGAGGAGCTCGGTATCGACCTGTCCCGGCGCGAGCCGAGCAGCGTCGAAGAGGTCTGACGGGCCTGGCCGGGGGATCCCACGAAGATCCCCCGGCCGTCCCCGGGACCGTTCAGACCATGATTGAGACTCGACCCCGAAAGAGGGATTGACGCACAGTGCTCGACGTCAACTTCTTCGACGAGCTGCGGATCGGCCTTGCCACCGCGGACGACATCCGAACCTGGTCGCACGGCGAGGTCAAGAAGCCGGAGACCATCAACTACCGCACCCTCAAGCCCGAGAAGGACGGACTCTTCTGCGAGAAGATCTTCGGCCCCACCCGGGACTGGGAGTGCTACTGCGGCAAGTACAAGCGTGTCCGCTTCAAGGGCATCATCTGTGAGCGCTGTGGCGTCGAGGTCACGCGCGCCAAGGTGCGCCGTGAGCGCATGGGCCACATCGAGCTTGCCGCTCCCGTCACCCACATCTGGTACTTCAAGGGCGTCCCGTCGCGCCTGGGCTACCTGCTGGACCTCGCGCCGAAGGACCTCGAGAAGGTCATCTACTTCGCCGCGTACATGATCACGTTCGTCGACGACGAGCGCCGTCAGCGCGACCTGCCGTCGCTGGAGGCCCACGTCTCCGTCGAGCGCCAGCAGATCGAGAACCGCCGCGACGCCGACCTCGAAGGCCGTGCCAAGAAGCTCGAGAGCGACCTGGCCGAGCTTGAGGCCGAGGGCGCCAAGGCCGACGTGCGCCGCAAGGTGCGCGAGGGTGCCGAGCGCGAGATGAAGCAGCTCCGCGACCGCGCCCAGCGCGAGATCGACCGCCTCGACGAGGTGTGGAACCGCTTCAAGAACCTCAAGGTCCAGGACCTGGAGGGCGACGAGCTCCTCTACCGCGAGCTGCGTGACCGCTTCGGCACGTACTTCGACGGCTCGATGGGTGCCGCGGCGCTGCAGAAGCGCCTGGAGTCCTTCGACCTGGAGGAGGAGGCCGAGCGCCTCCGCGAGATCATCCGTACCGGCAAGGGCCAGAAGAAGACCCGTGCGCTCAAGCGCCTCAAGGTCGTCTCCGCGTTCCTGCAGACCAGCAACAGCCCCAAGGGCATGGTTCTGGACTGCGTGCCGGTGATCCCGCCGGACCTGCGTCCGATGGTGCAGCTCGACGGTGGCCGCTTCGCGACCTCCGACCTCAACGACCTGTACCGCCGCGTCATCAACCGCAACAACCGCCTGAAGCGCCTTCTCGACCTCGGTGCCCCCGAGATCATCGTGAACAACGAGAAGCGCATGCTCCAGGAGGCCGTGGACGCGCTCTTCGACAACGGTCGTCGCGGCCGCCCGGTGACGGGCCCCGGCAACCGCCCGCTGAAGTCCCTCAGCGACATGCTGAAGGGCAAGCAGGGTCGATTCCGTCAGAACCTCCTCGGCAAGCGCGTGGACTACTCCGCGCGTTCCGTGATCGTCGTCGGTCCGCAGCTGAAGCTGCACCAGTGCGGTCTGCCCAAGGCCATGGCGCTGGAGCTCTTCAAGCCGTTCGTGATGAAGCGCCTGGTCGACCTGAACCACGCGCAGAACATCAAGTCGGCGAAGCGCATGGTCGAGCGCGGCCGCACGGTCGTGTACGACGTGCTCGAAGAGGTCATCGCCGAGCACCCGGTCCTGCTGAACCGTGCGCCCACGCTGCACCGTCTCGGCATCCAGGCCTTCGAGCCCCAGCTGGTCGAAGGCAAGGCCATCCAGATCCACCCGCTCGTCTGCACCGCGTTCAACGCGGACTTCGACGGTGACCAGATGGCCGTCCACCTGCCGCTCTCCGCGGAGGCGCAGGCCGAGGCCCGCATCCTGATGCTGTCCTCGAACAACATCCTGAAGCCGGCCGACGGCCGTCCGGTCACGATGCCGACGCAGGACATGGTCCTGGGTCTGTTCTTCCTGACCACCGACGGTGAGCTCCGTGACACCAAGGGCGAGGGCCGCGCGTTCGGCTCCACCGCCGAGGCGATCATGGCGTTCGACGCCGGCGAGCTCGCGCTGCAGTCGTCCGTCGACATCCGCTTCCCGGTGGGCACCATCCCGCCGCGCGGCTGGGTGCCGCCGGTCGCCGAAGAGGGCGAGCAGGAGTTCCAGCCGGGCGACAGCTTCCGTCTGAAGACCACCCTGGGCCGCGCGCTCTTCAACGAGCTGCTGCCCGAGGACTACCCGTTCGTCGACTACTCGGTGGGCAAGAAGCAGCTCTCCGAGATCGTCAACGACCTGGCGGAGCGCTACCCCAAGGTCATCGTCGCGGCGACGCTCGACAACCTGAAGGCGGCCGGCTTCCACTGGGCGACCCGTTCGGGCGTCACCGTGGCCATCTCCGACGTCGTCGTGCCCGAGGCCAAGAAGGCCATCGTCGCGGGCTACGAGGCGATGGACGAGAAGGTCCAGAAGCAGTACGAGCGCGGTCTGATCACCAAGGACGAGCGCACGCAGGAGCTCATCGCGATCTGGACCAAGGCGACCAACGAGGTTGCCGAGGCGATGAACGCGAACTTCCCCAAGACCAACCCCATCTTCATGATGGTTGACTCGGGTGCCCGAGGAAACATGATGCAGATGAGGCAGATCGCCGGTATGCGTGGTCTGGTGTCGAACGCGAAGAACGAGACCATCCCGCGTCCGATCAAGGCCTCGTTCCGTGAGGGCCTGTCCGTGCTGGAGTACTTCATCTCCACCCACGGTGCCCGTAAGGGTCTCGCGGACACCGCCCTGCGTACCGCCGACTCGGGTTACCTCACCCGTCGTCTGGTGGACGTCTCGCAGGACGTCATCATCCGCGAGGAGGACTGCGGCACCGAGCGCGGCCTCAAGCTCAAGATCGGTGTCAAGGACGAGGCGGGTGTCCTCCGCAAGGCGGACGACGTCGAGACCTCCGTGTACGCCCGCATGCTGGCCGAGGACGTCGTCATCGACGGCAAGGTCATCGCGCCGGCGAACGTGGACCTCGGTGACGTGCTCATCGACGCCCTCATCGCGAACGGCGTCGAGGAGGTCAAGACCCGCTCGGTCCTGACCTGTGAGTCCGCCGTCGGCACCTGTGCCTTCTGCTACGGCCGCTCGCTGGCCACCGGCAAGCTGGTCGACATCGGTGAGGCGGTCGGCATCATCGCCGCCCAGTCCATCGGTGAGCCCGGTACCCAGCTGACGATGCGTACCTTCCACACCGGTGGTGTGGCCGGTGACGACATCACGCAGGGTCTGCCGCGTGTCGTCGAGCTCTTCGAGGCCCGTACCCCGAAGGGTGTCGCCCCGATCTCCGAGGCCGCCGGCCGCGTGCGGATCGAGGAGACCGAGAAGACGAAGAAGATCGTCATCACGCCCGACGACGGCAGCGAGGAGACGGCGTTCCCGATCTCCAAGCGCGCCAAGGTCATCGTGCACGAGGGCGACCACGTCGAGGTGGGCCAGAAGCTCACCATGGGTGCCACCAACCCGCACGACGTGCTGCGCATCCTCGGCCAGCGTGCCGTCCAGGTCCACCTGGTCGGCGAAGTCCAGAAGGTCTACAACTCGCAGGGCGTGTCGATCCACGACAAGCACATCGAGATCATCATCCGGCAGATGCTCCGCCGCGTGACGATCATCGAGTCCGGCGACGCGGAGCTCCTCCCGGGCGAGCTCGTCGAGCGCTCCCGCTTCGAGACCGAGAACCGTCGTGTGGTCACCGAGGGCGGTCACCCCGCCTCCGGCCGTCCGCAGCTGATGGGTATCACCAAGGCCTCGCTGGCGACGGAGTCCTGGCTGTCGGCCGCCTCCTTCCAGGAGACGACCCGAGTCCTGACGGACGCGGCGATCAACGCCAAGTCCGACAGCCTCATCGGCCTCAAGGAGAACGTCATCATCGGTAAGCTCATCCCGGCCGGTACGGGCCTGTCCCGCTACCGCAACATCCGGGTCGAGCCGACCGAGGAAGCCAAGGCCGCGATGTACTCGGCCGTCGGCTACGACGACATCGACTACTCCCCCTTTGGCACCGGCTCCGGCCAGGCTGTCCCGCTGGAGGACTACGACTACGGCCCGTACAACGGCTAGCAGCTCGTATGAGGAAGCCCCCCACCGCTCCGAGAGGAGAGGTGGGGGGCTTCTTCGTGTCCGGGGACTTCCCCGTGTCCCGGGGGCGGCCCCGGCTCCCGTCAGACGCGTTCGCGGCGGCGGCGGAGGTGGGTTGCCGTGGTGGCCGAGGTCAGGGTCAGGAGGGCCAGGGCGGCGGCTGCGAGGCCTGGGGTGAGGCCCTTGGGGGTGTAGGTGCAGGAGAGGTGGCGGGTGCCCGGGGTGAGGGGGACCGCCAGGAGGCCGTGGAAGTTCGTCGTGGGGGCCGAGCACTGCCAGCCGGGGATGTCCGTCATCGCGAAGACGGCCGTGCCGGTGGCGGTCGGCGGGAGGGTGGCCTCGATGGAGTGGCCGCCGACGTGGACCTCGGTGGCGCCCGTGGTGGTGAGCCGGCCGACCGCGGTGGCCAGGGCCGCGCGGTCGAGGCAGCCGATGGGGTTCGGGCCGGCCGTGGCGTTCTCGGTGCGGGTTTCGGCCGTCGCCGTGACCGTGCCGGACGCGGGGACCGGGCCCAGGGGGAGGACCCCGGTCATGCGGTCCTCCAGGGGCAGGGAGCGGCCGCCGGTGCGGAGGGTGCCGTAGAGCGCGGGGGAGTACCAGTAGGCCTCGGAGCCCGGCGTGCAGGTGGCCGTGTAGGTCTGGGAGGCGGGGGTGCCGGTGCGGGTGGCGGCGGGGACCTCGTAGACCGTCGCGCCCAGGACCGTCTCCTGGCGGGCGTAGACGCTGGCCGGGGGGTTGGGGGAGGTGTACGGGGCGGGGCGGACCGTGACCAGGGGAGGGGCCGGCTGCTTCGTCGACGTCCAGGTGCCGGGAGCCGTGCCCGGGCGGACCCGGGCGCCGATGGAGAAGATCGCGTCGAGGACCGGGTTGTCGGCGCCGAAGAAGGTGCGGCCGTCGTTCTTGTAGCCGTAGCCCAGGGGCTCCAGGGCCTGGTACGTGGCCTGCGGGAGGTAGCTGCTGTAGTACTGCGGGCCCTCCGCCCGCAGGGCCAGGGCGTCGTTGTACGAGGTCTGCGGCGCGCCCGAATCCGTCCGGTAGGCGGGCCAGCCGTCCACCTCGCGGACCGCCTCGTAGCGGTTCGTGATCGAGCGGCTGGAGGTGGCGGCGGGGGCCGCCCAGCGTTCGCGGGAGCGGCGGGCGTCCGCGTTCGCCGCCGCGACCGTGGACTCGGCGAGGACGACCCCGATCATGAGGACGGCCGCGAGGGGGAGGAGGGCGCGGTGCCGTCCCGAGAGGGACAGGAGCGTCAGGGCCAGGAGGGAGACGGCGCCGCCGGCCAGGACCGCAGGCCAGGTCCAGCCGCCGAAGTCGTTGGTGTGGCGCAGCACGAACGTGGCCACGACCAGCAGGCCGGCCGCCAGGGCGAGGTGCAGCGGGCGCGGGCGGTTGGCCAGGGCCAGCCAGGCCAGGACCACGACCATCCCGCTGAACACGAACGTCTCGCGGTAGGGGTTGCCGTTCGGGACCGCCAGGCCGTGCCACACGTACTGGGTCGGGGGGAACTGGAAGGAGACCAGGACCAGCAGCGTGGCCGCTGCCCAGACCAGGCGGGTACGGCCGGCGATGCGGGTGTTGAGGAGGAAGGCGCCCGCCAGGATCAGGCCCAGCGAGGCCACGTACAGCCGAGGCCGGCCGCCCCACAGGTGGGTGGCCGGGAGCATGCCGGCCAGGAACACGTCGATGCGCACCGGGTCGAAGGCCGCGGCCTTCGTGGGCTGCGAGGCGCCGCTGGACAGGAACGACGGCAGGAGGAGCGGGAGGGTGAGGAGGATGCCGGCCGCGGCGGCGGTGGCCGCGCGCCACAGGGCCCGCAGGCGCTGCGCCCCCGTCATCTCCAGGGTCAGCAGACGGACGCCCAGCAGCACGCAGGCGGCCATCGTGGCCATCATCGCCGTGTAGAAGTTCCCGTACCAGGCGAGTGCGACCAGGAGGGCGGCGCCCGGCCAGCGCCGGCCTTCCAGGCACCATTCGACGGCGATGCCGAGCAGGGGGAGGGCGACCAGGCCCCACAGCCACATCGGGATGTACGAGGCGTCGCTGAGCGCCCACCCGCACAGCCCGTAGCAGGCGCCGAGCACCCCGCGCTGCCACCACGGCCCGGCCTGGAGCCTGCCGAGGTAGACGGTCATCAGCGCGGCGGCCGCGCCCATCGTCACCGGGGTGATCAGGAAGACGGCCAGGTCGACGTGGGCCCGCGGGACGAGGACGGCGAGCCAGGAGAACGGATTGCCGAGGTAGGTGTAGTAGTCGGACAGGAACTGCTGTCCGAAGCCGCCGCGCCAGCTGAAGAGCACGTCGCCGGCGGCCTGCCCGTGGACGAGGTCCCACAGGGCGCGGTGGAAGGGAACGTACTGGTTGGCCTGGTCGTTGATGGCCCGGCCGGTGCCGCCGAAGGGGAAACTGCCGCGGGCCGCCCAGGCCGCGCAGAAGGCGCCCGAGGTGACGAGGAACGCCAGCAGGGGCCCGTACAGGCGGGAGAGGGCGGTGCGCCGCCGAAGCGCGGGGCCGGGGGGCGGGGCTGCGCCCGTCGTCGGCTCCGAGGTGACCGTCCCCAATGTCCTGCTCCTGGCGCTCGTACGTTTTGAACTGACTCGCTGGGATTCGCTGGCAGTGTAGTTCGCCCGCACTACCACGCCCGTGTGACCTCCGCGCGGCCGACCCGGCTCGAAGGGCCCGCGCCCAAGGGGCGCCTGAGCTGCGGGGCCGTGCGGGCGGTGGCGGCGCGGCCTATGTTTTGACCGGAGTGGATGCGGTGGGTACGCTCAGACCTTGTGCCTGGGGTGTGCCTGGGCTCCTGTGCGTGTCCATCAACCGCACGGCGAGCCGCATCGGCCACCGAGATTCATGTGTCTCCGCGCTTGCGCGGGGGTCCGCCGGATCCGACACACCCGACCGCGTGGGTCGGGAAAGTTCCAGGTTAGCTTCACTACACGGCACACAGAAACCGGAGAAGTAGTGCCTACGATCCAGCAGCTGGTCCGGAAGGGCCGGCAGGACAAGGTCGAGAAGACGAAGACCCCCGCGCTCGAGGCTTCGCCTCAGCGTCGTGGTGTCTGCACGCGTGTGTTCACGACCACCCCGAAGAAGCCGAACTCGGCGCTCCGCAAGGTCGCGCGTGTGCGTCTGACCTCCGGCATCGAGGTCACCGCTTACATTCCGGGTGAGGGACACAACCTGCAGGAGCACTCGATCGTGCTCGTGCGTGGTGGCCGTGTGAAGGACCTGCCGGGTGTTCGTTACAAGATCATCCGCGGTGCGCTTGACACCCAGGCTGTCAAGAACCGCAAGCAGGCCCGCAGCCGCTACGGCGCCAAGAAGGAGAAGTAAGAATGCCTCGTAAGGGCCCCGCCCCGAAGCGCCCGGTCATCATCGACCCGGTCTACGCCTCTCCTCTGGTGACCTCGCTCATCAACAAGATCCTCCTGAACGGCAAGCGCTCCACCGCCGAGCGCATCGTTTACGGCGCCATGGAAGGCCTCCGCGAGAAGACCGGCAACGACCCGGTCATCACGCTGAAGCGCGCGCTGGAGAACGTCAAGCCGTCCCTCGAGGTCAAGTCCCGCCGTGTCGGTGGCGCGACCTACCAGGTTCCCGTCGAGGTCAAGCCGGGTCGTCAGTCGACCCTGGCCCTCCGCTGGCTCGTGGGTTACTCCCGCGCCCGCCGCGAGAAGACCATGACCGAGCGCCTGATGAACGAGCTTCTCGACGCCTCGAACGGCCTCGGTGCGGCCGTCAAGAAGCGCGAGGACACGCACAAGATGGCCGAGTCCAACAAGGCCTTCGCGCACTACCGCTGGTAGTCGCAACCCACATCGAGACCGAGAGAAGACTGAAGCCTTATGGCTACCACTTCGCTTGACCTGGCCAAGGTGCGCAACATCGGCATCATGGCCCACATCGACGCGGGCAAGACGACCACCACCGAGCGCATCCTGTTCTACACCGGTGTGTCTTACAAGATCGGTGAGGTCCACGACGGCGCTGCCACGATGGACTGGATGGAGCAGGAGCAGGAGCGCGGCATCACCATCACGTCCGCCGCGACGACCTGCCACTGGCCGCTCGAGGACGTCGACCACACCATCAACATCATCGACACCCCGGGTCACGTGGACTTCACGGTCGAGGTGGAGCGTTCGCTCCGCGTCCTCGACGGTGCCGTCACCGTGTTCGACGGTGTCGCCGGTGTGGAGCCGCAGTCCGAGACCGTTTGGCGTCAGGCGGACCGCTACGGCGTCCCGCGCATCTGCTTCGTCAACAAGCTCGACCGTACCGGCGCCGAGTTCATGCGCTGCGTCGACATGATCAAGGACCGCCTCGGTGCGGTTCCGATCGTCATGCAGCTGCCGATCGGTGCCGAGGCGGACTTCAAGGGCGTCGTCGACCTCGTCCGCATGAAGGCCCTCGTGTGGTCCGCCGAGGCCACCAAGGGTGAGATGTACGACGTCGTCGACATCCCGGCCTCGCACACCGAGCTGGCCGAGGAGTGGCGCGCCACCCTCGTCGAGCAGGTCGCCGAGAACGACGAAGAGATGATGGAGCTCTTCCTCGAGGGCACCGAGCCCACCGAGGAGCAGCTGCACGCGGCCGTGCGTCGCATCATCCTCGGCTCCGGCAAGGGCAAGGGCGAGCCCACGATCACCGCGGTCTTCTGCGGTACGGCGTTCAAGAACAAGGGCGTCCAGCCCCTGCTCGACGCCGTCGTGCGCTACCTCCCGTCGCCGCTCGACATCGAGGCCATCGAGGGCCACGACGTCAAGGACGCCGAGGTCGTCGTCAAGCGCAAGCCGTCGGACGAGGAGCCCCTCGCCGCGCTCGCGTTCAAGATCATGAGCGACCCGCACCTCGGCAAGCTCACCTTCGTCCGGGTTTACTCGGGCCGCCTGGAGGCCGGCACCGCGGTGCTGAACTCCGTCAAGGGCAAGAAGGAGCGCATCGGCAAGATCTACCGCATGCACGCGAACAAGCGTGAGGAGATCGACGCGGTGGGCGCCGGCGACATCGTCGCCGTCATGGGCCTGAAGCAGACCACCACCGGTGAGACGCTGTGCGACGACAAGCAGCCCGTGATCCTGGAGTCCATGGACTTCCCGGCTCCGGTCATCCAGGTCGCCATCGAGCCCAAGTCCAAGGGTGACCAGGAGAAGCTGGGTGTCGCCATCCAGCGTCTCGCGGAGGAGGACCCCTCCTTCCACGTTCACTCGGACGAGGAGACGGGCCAGACCATCCTCGGCGGTATGGGCGAGCTGCACCTCGAGGTGCTGGTCGACCGTATGAAGCGCGAGTTCAAGGTCGAGGCCAACGTCGGCAAGCCGCAGGTCGCGTACCGCGAGACGATCCGCAAGGCCGTCGAGCGTCACGACTACACCCACAAGAAGCAGACCGGTGGTACCGGTCAGTTCGCCAAGGTGCAGATCGCGATCGAGCCGATCACGGACGCCGACGGTCCGGCGTACGAGTTCGTGAACAAGGTCACCGGTGGCCGCGTGCCGAAGGAGTACATCCCTTCGGTCGACGCCGGTGCGCAGGAGGCCATGCAGTTCGGCATCCTGGCCGGCTACGAGATGACGGGCGTCCGCGTCACGCTTCTCGACGGTGGCTACCACGAGGTCGACTCCTCCGAGCTCGCCTTCAAGATCGCCGGTTCGCAGGCCTTCAAGGAGGCCGCGCGCAAGGCTTCTCCCGTGCTCCTCGAGCCGATGATGGCCGTCGAGGTCACCACGCCGGAGGAGTCCATGGGTGACGTCATCGGTGACATCAACTCCCGCCGTGGCCAGATCCAGGCCATGGAGGACCGTCACGGAGCCAAGATCGTCAAGGGCCTCGTGCCGCTTTCGGAGATGTTCGGCTACGTCGGAGACCTCCGCAGCAAGACCTCGGGTCGCGCCAGCTACTCGATGCAGTTCGACTCCTACGCCGAGGTTCCCCGGAACGTCGCTGAGGAGATCATCGCGAAGGCCAAGGGCGAGTAACTCTTCCGAGTACACGCTTTAGGCTTGCCACCGGAGCCTCTGGGGCAACAGGAGCAACCCTCCCGTTGCCCCGGGGGAACCGGCTATCCAGCAAAGATCACCTGGCGCCGACGATCATCAAGGCGTACAGAACCACTCTCAGGAGGACCCCCGTGGCGAAGGCGAAGTTCGAGCGGACTAAGCCGCACGTCAACATCGGCACCATCGGTCACATTGACCACGGTAAGACGACCCTCACGGCCGCCATTACCAAGGTGCTGCACGACAAGTACCCGGACCTGAACGCGGCCTCGGCGTTCGACCAGATCGACAAGGCTCCTGAGGAGCGCCAGCGCGGTATCACCATCTCCATCGCGCACGTCGAGTACCAGACCGAGGCGCGTCACTACGCCCACGTCGACTGCCCGGGTCACGCGGACTACATCAAGAACATGATCACCGGTGCCGCCCAGATGGACGGCGCCATCCTCGTGGTCGCCGCCACCGACGGCCCGATGCCGCAGACCAAGGAGCACG
Organism: Streptomyces sp. 3211.6; assembly: GCF_003634815.1. Classification (NCBI taxonomy): domain Bacteria; kingdom Bacillati; phylum Actinomycetota; class Actinomycetes; order Kitasatosporales; family Streptomycetaceae; genus Streptomyces; species Streptomyces sp. 3211.6. Next base: position 4,752,394 of record NZ_RBXC01000001.1, read on the forward strand.
TGCTCCTGGCCCGCCAGGTCGGCGTTCCGTACATCGTCGTCGCCCTCAACAAGGCCGACATGGTGGACGACGAGGAGATCCTGGAGCTCGTCGAGCTCGAGGTCCGTGAGCTGCTCTCCGAGTACGACTTCCCGGGCGACGACCTGCCGGTCGTCCAGGTCTCCGCGCTGAAGGCGCTCGAGGGCGACAAGGAGTGGGGTGACAAGCTCCTCGGCCTGATGGACGCCGTGGACGAGGCCATCCCGACCCCGCCGCGTGACACCGACAAGCCGTTCCTGATGCCCGTCGAGGACGTCTTCACGATCACCGGTCGTGGCACCGTCGTCACCGGCCGCATCGAGCGTGGTGTCCTGAAGGTCAACGAGACCGTCGACATCATCGGCATCAAGCCGGAGAAGACCACCACCACGGTCACCGGCATCGAGATGTTCCGCAAGCTGCTCGACGAGGGCCAGGCCGGTGAGAACGTCGGTCTGCTCCTCCGTGGCATCAAGCGCGAGGACGTCGAGCGCGGTCAGGTCATCATCAAGCCCGGTTCGGTCACGCCGCACACCGAGTTCGAGGCCGCCGCGTACATCCTGTCGAAGGACGAGGGTGGCCGTCACACCCCGTTCTTCAACAACTACCGCCCGCAGTTCTACTTCCGTACCACGGACGTGACCGGCGTCGTGACCCTCCCCGAGGGCACCGAGATGGTCATGCCGGGCGACAACACCGACATGTCCGTCCAGCTGATCCAGCCGGTCGCCATGGAGGAGGGCCTGAAGTTCGCCATCCGTGAGGGTGGTCGTACGGTCGGCGCCGGCCAGGTCACCAAGATCACGAAGTAATTCGTGTTCTGACCTGGTAGCTCGCACCAGCGGGCACCATGTTTGACGGAAGGGCCCCTTCCCCACCGCTCCGGCGGCGGGGGAGGGGCCCTTCCACATAAGTCGGCAATGTTCAGGGGTGGGGAGCATGGAGCAGCAGGACGGCGGGCGGCCGCAGATATCCGACGAGGAGTGGGCCCGCTTCAGCGAGCAGGTCGCGCGGGAGAGCGCCGCCGCGCCGAAGGAGCCCTCGGCGCGGGCCCGGATGGTCACCGAGCGGCTGCGGCGCGAGGAGGAGGAACGGGCGCGGGCGGGGCGCCGCCGGTTCGGCCGGGCGCCGAAGCCGGGGGCGGGGGATCCGCCCGGCTGGCGCACGGGGCCCGCCTGGCAGGAGAGGGAGGGCCGCGGGCGGGGCAAGCGGCGGCTCAAGGCCGCGGCGGCGATCGTCGGCATCGCGGGGCTGGCCCTGGTGGCGCTGCGGCCGGAGCTGGTCATCGACAAGCTGACGGGCAGGGCGGAGGCCCGCCAGGAAGCACGGGACGCGGGTCCGCTGCCTGCGGAGACCGGGCGCCCGACGGCGGCCCCGGGGGCGGTGCCCGCCGACCGCCCGACGCTGAAGGAGCCCTTCCGGGGCTCGCCGGCCGCGCAGTGGGCCGATGGCGCCGCCGGTATCGAGGTCCCGGAGGCGGCGGCCGTGGGCGGGATGGCGAAGGAGCGGGTCGCCGACGCGCTGGCGAAGACCAAGGCCCTGCTGATCGCGTCGAACCTGGACCCCGCCACCCTGCGGGGCGAGCGGCCCCGGGCGGCGCTGGACCTGCTGGACCCTGGTCAGAGCGACGGGCGGCCCCTCATCGAGCGCGGGCTGTCCGCCCCCTCGGTCGACGCGGACCCGCTGTGGCTGTTCAGCCGGTTCGACCCGGCGGAGGTCAGGGTCGTCGGCGACGTGGTCAAGACACGCGGCCGGATGAGCTTCGACAGCGGCCGCGACGGCGAGGTGAAGGTCCACGCCGACTACACCTTCGTCTACCCCGTGGTCCGGGCGAAGCCCGGTTCGGACGAGGTGGCCCGCACGGTGGTGCGGCGGACGCTGACCATGGCCCTCTACGACCCGCTCAAGGTGGTCGCGACCCCGGGCAAGCTCCAGGTAGTGGAGTGGCTGGAGAGCGCGGGCAACGACGACTGTCGGCGGGACGGCACCGGGTTCCTGCACCCGCGGTTCGACAGCGAGCGGGTGGCGGCGGGGACGGGCCCGTCCGGGCCGGTCGTCGACCCGTACGACCGGAGCGGGAACGTGGCCGACATGCCGAAGGAGTGCGCGACGGCCTCCCGGTCCTGACCTGGGATCCCCGCCGCGTGCCGCGGTTTGACGTGATCGCTCGGCGGGGTATTCTCTTCGGCCCGATTGGCCAGGTACGTGTCTCGTATGGCAGACTACTCAAGTTGCTCGGCTGTGTGCCGATGCTGCGCGCCTCCCGCCGGGAGGACCGGAAGCGAGTCCCACAGTACTCGTCGTCCTTAATCTGCCTCTCGGGGCAGCAATGAGGACGGACGTACGGGAATCTTCTGGGAAGTGTCAGCACGGTGTGCGCCAGGCACTCGGTGGGTGTTTCTCCCCCGATGCGCGGTCCAGGACCGCACCCCCTTGGATGAGGGAATTTCCGTATGGGAATTTTTTCGGAGGGAGTGCGACACGCCCGACCGCGTGGGTCGGAGGAGAGGCCGCGGAACCCCGTTCCGCAGCCGGCCGGGAGCCAGAGCGTTTCCATACAGAGACAGGACTACGGAGTAGCCATGGCGGGACAGAAGATCCGCATCCGGCTCAAGGCCTACGACCACGAGGTCATCGACTCCTCGGCGAAGAAGATCGTCGAGACGGTGACCCGCACTGGTGCGTCGGTCGCGGGCCCGGTGCCGCTGCCCACTGAGAAGAACGTGTACTGCGTCATCAAGTCGCCGCACAAGTACAAGGACTCGCGCGAGCACTTCGAGATGCGCACGCACAAGCGCCTGATCGACATCCTCGACCCGACGCCCAAGACCGTTGACTCGCTGATGCGCCTGGACCTTCCGGCCGGCGTTGACATCGAGATCAAGCTCTGAGAGGCGTCGAGAAGATGGCTAAGCAGATCAAGGGCGTCCTGGGCGAGAAGCTCGGCATGACCCAGGTCTGGGACGAGAACAACCGTGTCGTCCCGGTGACCGTCGTCAAGGCCGGGCCCTGCGTCGTTACCCAGGTCCGTACCAATGACACCGACGGCTACGAGTCGGTCCAGATCGCCTTCGGCGAGATCGACCCGCGCAAGGTGAACAAGCCCCTCAAGGGCCACTTCGCCAAGGCCGACGTGACCCCGCGCCGCCACCTGGTGGAGCTCCGCACCTCCGACGCCAGCGAGTACACGCTCGGCCAGGAGATCACCGCTGCCGTGTTCGAGTCCGGCGTCAAGGTTGACGTCACGGGCAACAGCAAGGGCAAGGGCTTCGCCGGTGTCATGAAGCGCCACAACTTCCGGGGCCTCGGCGCCGGTCACGGTGTGCAGCGCAAGCACCGCTCCCCCGGTTCGATCGGTGGCTGCGCCACCCCTGGGCGTGTCTTCAAGGGCATGCGCATGGCCGGTCGCATGGGTAACGAGCGCGTCACCACCCAGAACCTGACCATCCACGCGGTTGACGCGGAGAAGGGTCTGCTCCTCATCAAGGGCGCGGTCCCCGGTCCGAACGGCGGCCTCGTCCTGGTCCGTACCGCGGCCAAGGGGGCTTGAGGTAATGAGCACCATTGACATCCTTTCGCCGGCAGGCGACAAGGCCGGTACCGTCGAGCTCCCCGCGGAGATCTTCGACGCGAAGACCAGCGTTCCGCTGATCCACCAGGTCGTCGTCGCCCAGCTGGCTGCTGCCCGTCAGGGCACGCACAAGACCAAGACCCGTGGCGAAGTCCGTGGTGGTGGCAAGAAGCCGTACCGCCAGAAGGGCACCGGCCGCGCCCGTCAGGGTTCGACCCGCGCTCCGCAGTTCGCCGGCGGTGGCGTCGTCCACGGCCCCGTGCCGCGTGACTACTCGCAGCGCACCCCGAAGAAGATGAAGGCCGCCGCCCTCCGCGGTGCCCTCTCGGACCGCGCGCGTCACTCCCGCATCCACGTCGTCACCGGCGTGGTCGAGGGTGCCGCCTCCACCAAGGCCGCGAAGACGCTGTTCGGCAAGATCTCGGAGCGCAAGAACCTGCTCCTGGTCGCCGAGCGCTCTGACGAGCTGGCGTGGCTGTCCGCCCGCAACCTGCCCCAGGTTCACATCCTGGAGCCGGGCCAGCTGAACACGTACGACGTGATCGTCTCTGACGACGTGGTCTTCACCCAGGCCGCGCTCGAGTCCTTCGTGTCTGGCCCCAAGGCCGATGAGACCGAAGGGAACGAGGCCTGATGTCTGAGGCGACCGTTACCAGCAAGACCTTCACCGACCCGCGCGACCTGCTGATCAAGCCGGTCGTCTCGGAGAAGAGCTACGCGCTGCTGGACGAGAACAAGTACACGTTCATCGTCGCGCCCGGCGCCAACAAGACCCAGATCAAGCAGGCCGTCGAGGCGGTCTTCTCGGTCAAGGTCACCGGGGTCAACACGATCAACCGTCAGGGTAAGCGCAAGCGCACCAAGACCGGTTTCGGCAAGCGCGCCAACACCAAGCGCGCCATCGTGACCCTTGCCGAGGGCAACCGTATCGACATCTTCGGCGGCCAGGCCTCCTAACGGAGGTCTAGTCGTCCGGAATCGGACGAGGACTGAGAAATGGGTATCCGCAAGTACAAGCCGACGACCCCGGGCCGTCGTGGCTCCAGCGTCGCCGACTTTGTCGAGATCACGCGGTCCACGCCGGAGAAGTCGCTGGTCCGCCCCCTGCACAGCAAGGGCGGCCGTAACAACACCGGTCGTGTGACCGTTCGCCACCAGGGCGGTGGCCACAAGCGCGCCTACCGCGTGATCGACTTCCGTCGTCACGACAAGGACGGCGTGCCGGCCAAGGTCGCGCACATCGAGTACGACCCCAACCGCACCGCGCGCATCGCGCTGCTGCACTACGCCGACGGCGAGAAGCGCTACATCATCGCGCCGCGCGGTCTGCAGCAGGGTGACCGGATCGAGAACGGCCCCACGGCCGACATCAAGCCGGGCAACAACCTCGCGCTCCGCAACATCCCGGTCGGTACCACGATCCACGCGATCGAGCTCCGCCCCGGTGGCGGCGCCAAGTTCGCGCGTTCGGCTGGTGCCTCCGTGCAGCTGCTCGCGAAGGAGGGCGTGATGGCCCACCTCCGCATGCCGTCCGGTGAGATCCGTCTCGTCGACGCGCGCTGCCGCGCCACCGTCGGCGAGGTCGGCAACGCCGAGCAGTCGAACATCAACTGGGGCAAGGCCGGCCGCATGCGCTGGAAGGGCGTCCGCCCGACCGTCCGCGGTGTCGCGATGAACCCGGTTGACCACCCGCACGGTGGTGGTGAGGGCAAGACCAGTGGTGGTCGCCACCCGGTCTCCCCGTGGGGTCAGAAGGAGGGTCGTACTCGCTCGCCGAAGAAGGCTTCGAGCAAGTACATCGTCCGCCGCCGCAAGACGAACAAGAAGCGCTAGGAGCGGGTTTAGATGCCGCGCAGTCTCAAGAAGGGGCCCTTCGTCGACGACCACCTCGTAAAGAAGGTGGACGCCCAGAACGAAGCCGGCACCAAGAACGTCATCAAGACCTGGTCCCGTCGCTCGATGATCATCCCCAGCATGCTGGGTCACACGATCGCGGTGCACAACGGCAAGACCCACGTCCCGGTGTTCGTCACCGAGTCGATGGTCGGCCACAAGCTCGGCGAGTTCTCGCCGACTCGCACCTTCCGCGGCCACGTCAAGGACGACCGGAAGTCGAAGCGCCGCTAATCGCGGGGTGGTTACGACTATGACTAACACCGAAGGGACAACCATGGAAGCCAGGGCCCAGGCGCGGTACATCCGCGTCACGCCCATGAAGGCCCGCCGCGTGGTGGACCTCATCCGTGGCATGGATGCCACGGAGGCTCAGGCGGTCCTGCGTTTCGCCCCGCAGGCCGCGAGCGTGCCGGTCGGCAAGGTGCTTGACAGCGCCATCGCCAACGCCGCGCACAACTACAACCACCCGGACGCCTCCACGCTGGTCATCAGCGAGGCGTACGTGGACGAGGGCCCGACCCTGAAGCGGTTCCGTCCGCGTGCCCAGGGCCGTGCCTACCGGATCCGCAAGCGGACCAGCCACATCACCGTGGTCGTCAGCAGCAAGGAAGGTTCCCGGTAATGGGCCAGAAGGTAAACCCGCACGGGTTCCGACTCGGCATCACCACGGACTTCAAGTCCCGCTGGTACGCCGACAAGCTGTACAAGGACTACGTCAAGGAAGACGTCGCCATCCGTCGGATGATGACGTCCGGCATGGAGCGCGCCGGCATCTCGAAGGTTGAGATCGAGCGCACCCGTGACCGCGTGCGTGTGGACATCCACACCGCTCGTCCCGGCATCGTCATCGGCCGCCGCGGCGCCGAGGCCGACCGCATCCGCGGTGACCTCGAGAAGCTCACGGGCAAGCAGGTCCAGCTGAACATCCTCGAGGTCAAGAACCCCGAGCTCGACGCTCAGCTGGTTGCTCAGGCCGTCGCCGAGCAGCTCTCCTCCCGCGTCTCCTTCCGTCGTGCCATGCGCAAGAGCATGCAGGGCACCATGAAGGCCGGCGCCAAGGGCATCAAGATCCAGTGTGGTGGCCGTCTCGGCGGCGCCGAGATGTCCCGCTCCGAGTTCTACCGCGAGGGTCGTGTGCCGCTGCACACGCTGCGCGCGAACGTGGACTACGGCTTCTTCGAGGCCAAGACCACCTTCGGCCGTATCGGCGTGAAGGTCTGGATCTACAAGGGCGACGTCAAGAACATCGCCGAGGTTCGCGCCGAGAACGCTGCGGCCCGTGCGGGTAACCGCCCGGCCCGTGGTGCCGGCGCTGGCGACCGTCCCGCCGGCCGTGGTGGCCGTGGTGGCGAGCGCGGCGGCCGTGGTGGCCGCAAGCCGCAGCAGGCTGCTGGTGCCGAGGCCCCCAAGGCCGACGCCCCCGCCGCCGCTCCGGCCGAGAGCACCGGAACGGAGGCCTGACCGACATGCTGATCCCTCGTAGGGTCAAGCACCGCAAGCAGCACCACCCGAAGCGCAGCGGTATGGCCAAGGGCGGTACTGAGGTCTCGTTCGGCGAGTACGGCATCCAGGCGCTCACCCCCGCCTACGTGACGAACCGCCAGATCGAGGCGGCTCGTATCGCGATGACCCGCCACATCAAGCGTGGCGGCAAGGTCTGGATCAACATCTACCCGGACCGTCCGCTGACGAAGAAGCCCGCCGAGACCCGCATGGGTTCCGGTAAGGGTTCCCCGGAGTGGTGGATCGCGAACGTGCACCCGGGCCGGGTCATGTTCGAGCTGTCCTACCCGAACGAAAAGATTGCGCGTGAGGCTCTGACTCGTGCGGCCCACAAGCTGCCGATGAAGTGCCGCATCGTCAAGCGCGAGGCAGGTGAGTCGTGATGGCGACGGGAACCAAGGCGTCCGAGCTCCGCGAGCTCGGCAACGAGGAGCTCGTTGCCAAGCTGCGCGAGGCCAAGGAGGAGCTGTTCAAGCTCCGTTTCCAGGCGGCCACCGGTCAGCTGGAGAACAACGGCCGGCTCAAGTCCGTCCGTAAGGACATCGCTCGCATCTACACCCTGATGCACGAGCGTGAGCTCGGTATCGAGACGGTGGAGAGCGCCTGATGAGCGAGAAGAACGTGACTGAGAAGACCGAGCGCGGCTTCCGCAAGACCCGTGAGGGTCTGGTCGTCAGCGACAAGATGGACAAGACCGTCGTCGTCGCCGTCGAGGACCGCGTCAAGCACGCGCTGTACGGCAAGGTCATCCGCCGTACGAACAAGCTCAAGGCTCACGACGAGCAGAACGCTGCCGGTGTCGGCGACCGCGTCCTCATCATGGAGACGCGTCCGCTGTCGGCGAGCAAGCGCTGGCGCATCGTCGAGATCCTCGAGAAGGCCAAGTAATTACCTGAGGCCCTGAACAAAAAGTTCAGGGGCCCCTCGGGTCAGTTCCGCCAGGCTCGGCCGGGGCCTCCCTTCGCGGGGGCCCCGGCCGGGAACCGGCAGACAAACAGGAGATAGACGTGATCCAGCAGGAGTCGCGACTGCGTGTCGCCGACAACACTGGTGCCAAGGAGATCCTTTGCATCCGTGTTCTCGGTGGCTCGGGTCGCCGCTACGCGGGCATCGGTGACGTCATCGTCGCCACCGTCAAGGACGCGATCCCCGGTGGCAACGTGAAGAAGGGTGACGTCGTCAAGGCGGTCATCGTTCGCACCGTCAAGGAGCGCCGCCGCCAGGACGGCTCGTACATCCGCTTCGACGAGAACGCCGCCGTCATTCTGAAGAACGACGGCGACCCTCGCGGCACCCGTATCTTCGGCCCCGTGGGCCGTGAGCTGCGCGAGAAGAAGTTCATGAAGATCATCTCGCTCGCGCCGGAGGTGCTGTAAGCATGAAGATCAAGAAGGGCGACCTGGTCCAGGTCATCACCGGTAAGGACAAGGGCAAGCAGGGCAAGGTCATCGCGGCCATGCCCAGCGAGAACCGCGTCCTGGTCGAGGGTGTCAACCGGGTCAAGAAGCACACCAAGGCCGGGCAGAACCAGGCCGGCGGCATCGTGATCACCGAGGCCCCCGTCCACGTTTCCAACGTCCAGCTGGTCGTGGAGAAGGACGGCAAGAAGGTCGTCACCCGCGTCGGTTACCGCTTCGACGACGAGGGCAACAAGATCCGTGTTGCCAAGCGCACGGGTGAGGACATCTGATGGCTACCACTCCGCGTCTGAAGACGAAGTACCGCGAGGAGATCGCGGGCAAGATGCGTGAAGAGTTCTCCTACGAGAACGTCATGCAGATTCCCGGCCTCGTCAAGATCGTCGTGAACATGGGTGTCGGCGACGCCGCCCGTGACTCGAAGCTGATCGACGGCGCCATCCGCGACCTCACCACGATCACCGGTCAGAAGCCGGCCGTCACCAAGGCCCGCAAGTCCATCGCGCAGTTCAAGCTGCGTGAGGGCCAGCCGATCGGTGCGCACGTCACCCTCCGTGGCGACCGCATGTGGGAGTTCCTGGACCGCACCCTGTCGCTCGCGCTGCCGCGCATCCGCGACTTCCGCGGCCTGTCGCCGAAGCAGTTCGACGGCCGTGGCAACTACACCTTCGGTCTCACGGAGCAGGTCATGTTCCACGAGATCGACCAGGACAAGATCGACCGCGTCCGGGGTATGGACATCACCGTGGTGACCACGGCGACCAACGACGCTGAGGGCCGCGCGCTCCTCCGTCACCTCGGCTTCCCGTTCAAGGAGGCGTAAGCGAGATGGCGAAGAAGGCTCTCATCGCGAAGGCTGCCCGCAAGCCCAAGTTCGGTGTGCGTGCGTACACCCGCTGCCAGCGCTGCGGTCGCCCCCACTCCGTGTACCGCAAGTTCGGCCTGTGCCGCGTGTGCCTTCGTGAGATGGCTCACCGTGGCGAGCTGCCGGGCGTGACCAAGAGCTCCTGGTAAATCCCTTCACCCTTTGGGTGTTGAGGTTTCCAGAAGCTCTCGGTAAGCATCTGGGCCGGCGGAGGCCCCTCCCCCATGCCGTAGGCTAGTGGGGTTGGGCGTCCGCCGCCCGTCGACTTACTACGCCGTAGGTCCCCGCGCCGCACCCGTCCCGCCCCTGTGTGGGGAGAGGGATGGCGCATACAGGAAACCCCGGCGAGAGAGGCCGAAGGCCGATTCATGACCATGACTGACCCGATCGCAGACATGCTGACTCGTCTGCGTAACGCAAACTCGGCGTACCACGACCAGGTCGTGATGCCGCACAGCAAGATCAAGTCGCACATCGCGGAAATCCTCAAGCAGGAGGGTTTCATCACCGGCTGGAAGGTCGAGGACGCCGAGGTTGGTAAGAACCTCGTCCTCGAGCTGAAGTTCGGTCCGAACCGCGAGCGCTCGATCGCCGGCATCAAGCGGATCTCGAAGCCGGGTCTGCGCGTGTACGCGAAGTCCACCAACCTGCCGAAGGTCCTCGGCGGCCTGGGCGTGGCGATCATCTCCACGTCCCACGGTCTCCTGACCGGCCAGCAGGCGCAGAAGAAGGGCGTGGGTGGGGAAGTCCTCGCCTACGTCTGGTAGTCGGGAACGGAGGAAAAGCTATGTCTCGTATCGGCAAGCTCCCCATCCCGGTTCCCGCCGGCGTGGACGTCACCATCGATGGCCGCACGGTCACCGTCAAGGGCTCCAAGGGCTCCCTGACGCACACCGTCGCCGCCCCCATCGAGATCGTTAAGGGCGAGGACGGCGTTCTGAACGTCACCCGTCCGAACGACGAGCGTCAGAACAAGGCCCTCCACGGCCTGTCCCGCACGCTGGTGGCCAACATGATCACCGGTGTGACCACGGGATACACCAAGGCGCTCGAGATCAGCGGTGTCGGTTACCGCGTTGCCGCGAAGGGCTCCGACCTGGAGTTCCAGCTCGGCTACAGCCACCCGATCCTGGTGGAGGCGCCCGAGGGCATCTCCTTCAAGGTCGAGTCTCCGACCAAGTTCTCGGTCGAGGGCATCGACAAGCAGAAGGTCGGCGAGGTCGCGGCGAACATCCGCAAGCTGCGGAAGCCCGACCCGTACAAGGCCAAGGGCGTCAAGTACGCCGGCGAGGTCATCCGCCGCAAGGTCGGAAAGGCTGGTAAGTAAAGCCATGGCATACGGTGTGAAGATCGCCAAGGGCGACGCTTACAAGCGCGCTGCGAAGGCGCGCCGCCACATCCGCATCCGCAAGAACATGTCGGGTACGGCGGAGCGTCCGCGCCTCGTCGTGACGCGTTCGAACCGCGGTATCACCGCTCAGGTGATCGACGACCTCAAGGGTCACACCCTGGCGTCGGCGTCCCACCTGGACGCGTCGGTCCGTGGCAGCGAGGGCGACAAGTCCGCGCAGGCCAAGCAGGTCGGCGCCCTGGTCGCCGAGCGCGCCAAGGCCGCTGGTGTCGAGGCCGTCGTGTTCGACCGTGGTGGCAACAGGTACGCCGGGCGCATTGCCGCTCTGGCTGACGCCGCCCGCGAAGCCGGGCTGAAGTTCTAAGCCCCGGTTCCGGGACTAACGGACGTAACAGAGAGAGGTAATCCAATGGCTGGACCCCAGCGCCGCGGCAGCGGTGCCGGTGGCGGCGAGCGGCGGGACCGGAAGGGTCGCGACGGTGGCGCTGCCGCCGAGAAGACCGCTTACGTTGAGCGCGTTGTCGCGATCAACCGCGTCGCCAAGGTTGTCAAGGGTGGTCGTCGCTTCAGCTTCACCGCGCTCGTCGTGGTGGGTGACGGTGACGGCACCGTAGGTGTCGGTTACGGCAAGGCCAAGGAAGTTCCCGCGGCCATCGCCAAGGGCGTCGAGGAAGCCAAGAAGAACTTCTTCAAGGTTCCCCGCATCCAGGGCACCATCCCGCACCCGATCCAGGGCGAGAAGGCGGCCGGCGTTGTCCTGCTGAAGCCTGCTTCCCCCGGTACCGGTGTTATCGCCGGTGGCCCGGTGCGCGCCGTTCTGGAGTGCGCCGGCGTTCACGACATCCTGTCGAAGTCGCTCGGCTCCGACAACGCGATCAACATCGTGCACGCGACCGTGGAGGCCCTCAAGGGCCTGCAGCGTCCCGAGGAGATCGCGGCTCGCCGTGGTCTGCCGCTCGAGGACGTCGCTCCCGCGGCTCTGCTCCGTGCGCGTGCAGGGGCGGGTGTCTGATGGCCCGCCTCAAGATCACGCAGACGAAGTCGTACATCGGCAGCAAGCAGAACCACCGCGACACCCTGCGTTCGCTCGGGCTCAAGCGCCTGAACGACGTGGTCGTCAAGGAGGACCGCCCCGAGTTCCGCGGAATGGTGCACACCGTCCGCCACCTCGTGACGGTTGAGGAGGTTGACTAATCATGGCTGAGAACAGCCCGCTGAAGGCCCACAACCTCCGTCCCGCCCCCGGTGCCAAGACCGCGAAGACCCGTGTGGGTCGCGGTGAGGCGTCGAAGGGTAAGACGGCTGGTCGTGGTACGAAGGGTACGAAGGCCCGCTACCAGGTTCCGCAGCGCTTCGAGGGCGGGCAGATGCCCCTCCACATGCGCCTGCCGAAGCTGAAGGGCTTCAAGAACCCGTTCCGCACCGAGTTCCAGGTTGTCAACCTGGACAAGCTCGGTGCCCTCTACCCCGAGGGTGGAGAGGTCACGGTGGCCGACCTGGTCGCCAAGGGCGCGGTTCGCAAGAACAGCCTCGTCAAGGTCCTGGGCCAGGGCGAGATCTCCGTGGCGCTGACGGTTGCGGTTGACGCCGTCTCCGCCTCCGCCAAGGAGAAGATTGCCGCCGCCGGCGGCACCGTCACCGAGCTCGTCTAAGACGAACTTTGTGACAAATAGCGAGTAAAACCCGACCGGGGATGCCTCACATATGGGGCATCCCCGGTTGGTCGTTCCACGGGGGGCGCAGTCGCCGGTAAGGTGGCCTGCACCTTTGCTTGTACGTATTCGTCGATCCTCAGACCGTCACCTCTGACGCAGTAGCGCGGGGGTCGCAGGAGGCACCGTGCTCACCGCGTTCGCCCGGGCGTTCAAGACGCCCGACCTGCGCAAGAAGCTGCTCTTCACGCTCGGCATCATCGTGCTGTATCGGCTCGGGTCCCACATCCCGGTACCCGGCGTGAGCTACAAGAACGTTCAGATCTGTGTGGACCAGATGGGGAGCAGCAACAGCCTCTTCGGTCTGGTCAACATGTTCAGCGGCGGTGCGCTGCTGCAGATCACGATCTTCGCGCTCGGCATCATGCCGTACATCACCGCGAGCATCATCCTGCAGCTGCTGACCGTGGTCATTCCGAAGCTGGAGAACCTCAAGAAAGAGGGACAGGCCGGCACCTCGAAGATCACTCAGTACACGCGCTATCTGACGGTCGCGCTCGCGATCCTCCAGGGCACCGGCCTGGTCGCCACCGCGCGCACCGGCGCCCTGTTCGGGAGCTGCCCGGTCGCTCGCGAGATCGTCCCGGACCGCTCGATCTTCACCACCATCACCATGGTGGTCACCATGACCGCCGGTACCTGCATCGTCATGTGGCTCGGTGAGCTGATCACCGACCGCGGCATCGGCAACGGCATGTCGATCCTGATGTTCATCTCGATCGCGGCCGGCTTCGTCTCCGCCCTGTGGACGATCAAGCTCCAGGGCAAGATCGCTGGTGGCTGGGTCGAGTTCGCGGTTGTCATCCTGGTCGGCCTCGCGATGGTGGCCCTGGTGGTCTTCGTCGAGCAGGCCCAGCGCAGGATCCCCGTCCAGTACGCGAAGCGCATGATCGGCCGCCGTGCCTACGGGGGCACGTCCACCTACATCCCGCTCAAGGTGAACCAGGCCGGTGTCATCCCGGTCATCTTCGCCTCGTCGCTGCTGTACATCCCGGCCTTGATCGTGCAGTTCAGCGGTTCGACCGCGGGCTGGGCGACCTGGATCCAGAAGCACTTCGTCAAGGGCGACCACCCGTACTACATCGCCGCCTACTTCCTCCTGATCGTCTTCTTCGCGTTCTTCTACGTGGCGATCTCGTTCAACCCCGAGGAAGTTGCCGACAACATGAAGAAGTATGGTGGGTTCATCCCGGGCATCCGCGCCGGCCGGCCTACCGCTGAGTACCTGAGCTACGTACTCAACCGGATCACCTGGCCGGGGTCGCTGTACCTGGGTCTCATCGCTCTAGTGCCGACAATGGCGTTGGCCGGCTTCGGAGCGAACCAGAACTTCCCGTTCGGCGGGACGAGCATCCTGATCATCGTGGGTGTGGGTCTGGAAACCGTGAAGCAGATCGAGAGCCAGCTCCAGCAGCGCAACTACGAAGGGTTCCTCCGCTGATGCGAATCGTCCTCGTCGGACCCCCCGGGGCGGGCAAGGGAACGCAGGCCGCGTTCCTCGCCAAGAACCTGTCGATCCCGCACATCTCCACGGGCGACCTCTTCCGCGCCAACATCAGCCAGGGCACTGAGCTGGGTGTCCGCGCCAAGGCGTTCATGGACCGCGGTGAGCTCGTTCCCGACGAGATCACCATCGGCATGGCCAAGGACCGCATGGAGCAGCCGGACGCCGCGGGCGGTTTCCTGCTCGACGGCTTCCCGCGCAACGTGGCCCAGGCCGAGGCGCTCGACGCGATGCTGTCCGGGGCGGGCATGAAGCTCGACGCCGTCCTCGACCTGGAGGTCGACGGGGCCGAGGTCGTCAAGCGCATCGCCGGCCGGCGGATCTGCCGCCAGGACTCCGCGCACGTGTTCCACGTGATCTACGCGGCTCCGAAGACCGAGGGCGTCTGCGACCAGTGCGGCGGCGAGCTGTACCAGCGCGACGACGACTCCGAGGCCACGGTCCGCAACCGGCTGGACGTCTACCACACGCAGACCGAGCCGATCATCGACTACTACAAGGCCCAGGGTCTGCTGGTGACCATCTCCGCCCTCGGCGAGGTGCACGAGATCACCAAGCGGGCGATGGACGCCCTGAAGAAGTAGTCACTCCTGTACGTGACCGACAGTACGGCCGCGATGTCCTCCGGGCATCGCGGCCGTACTGTTGGGAAGACCCCGTTTTTCGAAGGTGGAAGGCCGTTTCATGGTTCAGCTGAAGACCCCCGAGCAGATCGCGAAGATGCGCGAGGCAGGGCTGGTCGTCGCCGCGATCCACGCGGCGACCCGTGAGGCGGCGGTGCCGGGCGCCACGACGCGGGACCTGGACATGGTGGCCCGCAAGGTCATCGCGGACGCCGGGGCGAAGTCGAACTTCCTCGGCTACGGCGGCTTCCCCGCGACCATCTGCACCTCGGTGAACGAGGTCGTCGTCCACGGCATCCCGGACGACAAGACGGTCCTCAAGGACGGCGACATCATCTCCATCGACGCCGGCGCCATCGTGGACGGCTGGCACGGGGACGCGGCCTACACGGCCTTCGTGGGCACCGGTCACGCTCCGGAGCTGGTCGAGCTGTCCCGGGTGACCGAGGAGTCCATGTGGGCCGGTATCGCGGCCATGAAGACGGGCAACCGCCTCGTGGACATCTCGAAGGCGATCGAGGGCTACATCAAGCGCCAGCCCCGCCCGTCGACCGGCGAGCACAGCCTCGGCAAGTTCGGGATCATCGAGGACTACGGCGGCCACGGCATCGGCACCGAGATGCACATGGACCCCCACCTGCTGAACTACGTCTCGCGCAAGCGGGGCAAGGGCGTCAAGCTGGTCCCCGGCCTCTGCCTGGCGATCGAGCCGATGGTGTCCCTGGGCACCGCCCAGACGGAGGTACTGGCCGACGACTGGACGGTCATCACCACGGACGGCACCTGGTCCTCGCACTGGGAGCACTCCGTCGCCCTCACGGAGGCCGGCCCCATCGTCCTGACCAGCCCGGACTGCGGCAAGGCGAAGCTCGCGGAGTACGGCGTCACCACGGCGCCGGACCCCCTCGGGTAGCCGCCGGTTAATGATCTAGACTCTGGGGCAAACTTTCCGGATTCGTCTTTCTGGGTGCCCTGACGTAGACTGACTCGTCGGCTTGCGTGCATTTACATGTCCGTGGGCCGATCAAGGTAGCCGATTCGAAAGGCGAAGCGTGGCCAAGAAGCAAGGTGCCATCGAGATCGAGGGCACCGTGATCGAGTCCCTCCCGAACGCCATGTTCAAGGTGGAACTCCAGAACGGTCACAAGGTCCTCGCGCACATCAGCGGGAAGATGCGTATGCACTACATCCGCATCCTTCCCGATGACCGGGTCGTTGTGGAGCTGTCTCCTTACGACCTGACGCGTGGCCGGATCGTCTACCGATACAAGTAGATCTTGCCCCCGCACCCCGCTCCGGCGCGGGTGGTGGCACTGACCCGGAGAACCTCACCCACATGAAGGTCAAGCCGAGCGTCAAGAAGATCTGCGACAAGTGCAAGGTGATCCGCCGTCACGGCCGGGTCATGGTCATCTGCGACAACCTGCGCCACAAGCAGCGCCAGGGCTGACGCACGCCGACCGACCTGCCTTACGCAGTTCTTCGCGCGACGTAACAAAACGTACATACGCAGAACCCGCCCAGCCCTGCGAGGGGCCGGCGGTACCTCCGGCGGGGGCCGGGGACCCGGACGTACCACCACCCATCCCGGTGGTCGGCGGTCGGGATCGGTTCTGCGGAAGACCCCCGAACACACAGGAGCCATTGCATGGCACGCGTTTCCGGTGTCGACATCCCGCGCGAAAAGCGCGTGGAGATCGCACTCACCTACGTCTTCGGTATCGGGCGCACCCGGTCCAAGGAGATCCTCGCCGCTACCGGCGTGAACCCGAACACCCGCGTTCGTGACCTGGCCGAAGAGGACCTCGTCAAGATCCGCGAGTACGTGGACGCCAACCTCCGTACCGAGGGTGACCTCCGCCGCGAGATCCAGGGCGACATCCGCCGCAAGATCGAGATCCAGTGCTACCAGGGCATCCGCCACCGTCGTGGCCTGCCGGTGCACGGTCAGCGCACCAGCACGAACGCACGTACCCGCAAGGGCCCGCGTCGCGCGATCGCCGGCAAGAAGAAGCCGGGCAAGAAGTAGTCCTGTTCAGCGGTCTTGCGCTGTAGGACCGACCACCTCCCGTAGGAGTAAGAGATGCCCCCCAAGGGTCGTCAGGGCGCTGCCAAGAAGGTGCGCCGCAAGGAAAAGAAGAACGTCGCTCACGGGCACGCCCACATCAAGAGCACGTTCAACAACACGATCGTCTCGATCACGGACCCGTCCGGCAACGTGATCTCCTGGGCCTCCGCCGGCCACGTCGGCTTCAAGGGCTCGCGCAAGTCCACCCCCTTCGCCGCGCAGATGGCCGCCGAGTCGGCCGCCCGCCGCGCGCAGGAGCACGGCATGCGCAAGGTCGACGTCTTCGTCAAGGGTCCCGGCTCCGGCCGTGAGACCGCGATCCGCTCCCTCCAGGCCACCGGCCTCGAGGTGGGTTCGATCCAGGACGTCACCCCCACCCCGCACAACGGCTGCCGCCCGCCGAAGCGCCGCCGCGTCTGACGCAGCGGACGCACCTGTGCGTTCTTGAGTGTCCGGGCGGTGCGCCCCCTGCGGGGGACGTACCGCCCGTACCCTTGTAAGTCCGCGGCCCCCGGGCCGCACCCGTCGGGCGTCAAATAGTGGGCGTCCACGACTGAAGGAACAGACATGCTTATCGCTCAGCGTCCTTCGCTGACCGAAGAGGTCGTCGACGAGTACCGCTCGCGGTTCGTGATCGAGCCGCTGGAGCCGGGCTTCGGCTACACCCTCGGCAACTCCCTGCGCCGTACTCTCCTGTCCTCCATCCCGGGTGCCGCTGTCACCAGCATCCGCGTGGACGGCGTCCTGCACGAGTTCACCACCGTGCCGGGCGTCAAGGAAGACGTCACGGACATCATCCTCAACATCAAGCAGCTGGTCGTCTCCTCGGAGCACGACGAGCCGGTCGTGATGTACCTGCGCAAGCAGGGTCCCGGCCTGGTCACCGCTGCCGACATCGCGCCCCCGGCCGGTGTCGAGGTGCACAACCCGGACCTGGTCCTCGCCACGCTCAACGGCAAGGGCAAGCTGGAGATGGAGCTGACCGTCGAGCGCGGTCGCGGCTACGTCTCCGCCGTCCAGAACAAGCAGGCGGGCCAGGAGATCGGCCGTATCCCGGTCGACTCGATCTACTCGCCGGTCCTGAAGGTCACCTACAAGGTCGAGGCGACCCGAGTCGAGCAGCGCACCGACTTCGACAAGCTGATCGTCGACGTCGAGACCAAGCAGGCCATGCGCCCGCGCGACGCCATGGCGTCCGCAGGCAAGACCCTGGTCGAGCTGTTCGGTCTGGCCCGCGAGCTCAACATCGACGCCGAGGGCATCGACATGGGCCCGTCCCCGACGGACGCCGCCCTGGCCGCCGACCTGGCGCTGCCGATCGAGGAGCTGGAGCTCACCGTTCGGTCGTACAACTGCCTCAAGCGCGAGGGCATCCACTCCGTGGGTGAGCTCGTCGCCCGCTCCGAGGCCGACCTGCTCGACATCCGCAACTTCGGTGCGAAGTCGATCGACGAGGTCAAGGCGAAGCTCGCCGGCATGGGCCTGGCCCTCAAGGACAGCCCGCCCGGATTCGACCCGACCGCCGCCGCCGACGCCTTCGGCGCCGACGACGACGCGGACGCCGGTTTCGTCGAGACCGAGCAGTACTAAGAGAAAACTTTCCCGGGGCGTCCGCCCCGGGGGAACTGACACCGGTACCTGACACGGCCGGTGCAGATATGAAGGAGTAACACCATGCCGCGTCCCGCTAAGGGTGCCCGTCTGGGCGGCTCCGCCGCGCACGAGAAGCACCTTCTCGCGAACCTCGCGAAGGCGCTCTTCGAGCACGGCCGCATCACCACCACCGAGGCCAAGGCCCGCCGCCTGCGTCCCTACGCCGAGCGTCTGGTCACCAAGGCCAAGAAGGGCGACATCCACAACCGTCGCCTGGTGCTGCAGACGATCACGGACAAGAGCATCGTGCACACGCTGTTCACCGAGATCGCCCCGCGCTACGAGAACCGCCCCGGTGGTTACACGCGCATCACCAAGATCGGCAACCGTCGTGGCGACAACGCCCCGATGGCCGTGATCGAGCTGGTCGAGGCCCTCACGGTCGCCCAGCAGGCCACCGGCGAGGCCGAGGCTGCCACCAAGCGTGCGGTCAAGGAGGCCGAGGCCAAGTCCGAGGCTGCCGAGACCGAGGCTGTCGAGGAGACCAAGGAGGCCTGATCCCGCTTCGGGATCGAGCTTGCTTGATCGGCTCTGAACGGGCCCGCCCCTTCCCGGGGCGGGCCCGTTCTGCATTTCTGTGCGTCTGAGAGGATCTGTCACGTGAGTGACGAGGTGGAGCCCGGGCACGTCCGGGTACGGCTGGACCTGTCCTACGACGGCAAGGACTTCTCCGGCTGGGCGAAGCAGCGCACGCTGCGGACCGTCCAGGGCGAGCTGGAGTCGGCCCTGAAGACCGTGATGCGGCTGCCCGAGCCGGTCGAGCTGACCGTCGCCGGGCGCACCGACGCCGGCGTGCACGCCCGCGGGCAGGTCGCGCAGTTCGACATCGCCGACGAGGTGTGGGCCGAGCACCGCGCCTTGCTGCTGCGCCGCCTCGCCGGCCGGCTGCCGCACGACATCCGGGTGTGGAAGGTCGCCGAGGCCCCCCAGGGGTTCAACGCCCGGTTCTCCGCGATCTGGCGCCGCTACGCGTACCGCGTCGGCGACCACCAGGGCGGGGTCGACCCGCTGCGCCGCGGGCACGTGCTGTGGCACCAGTGGCCGCTGGACGTGGACGCCATGAACGAGGCCTCCCGCGCGCTGCTCGGCGAGCACGACTTCGCCGCCTACTGCAAGAAGCGCGAGGGCGCCACGACCATCCGCACCCTCCAGGAGCTGAGCTGGGTGCGGGGCGAGGACGGGATCGTCACCGCGACCGT
The DNA here is from genome assembly GCF_003634815.1 of Streptomyces sp. 3211.6. Classification (NCBI taxonomy): domain Bacteria; kingdom Bacillati; phylum Actinomycetota; class Actinomycetes; order Kitasatosporales; family Streptomycetaceae; genus Streptomyces; species Streptomyces sp. 3211.6. The sequence continues at coordinate 4,771,775 of NZ_RBXC01000001.1, forward strand.
CCGGGCCGACGCCTTCTGCCACAACATGGTCCGCTCCCTGGTCGGCGCCCTGCTGCACGTCGGCGACGGCCACCGGCCCGTCGAGTGGCCCGGGCAGGTCCTGGCCGCGGCGGTACGGGATTCCTCCGTGCACGTGGTCAAGCCGCACGGGCTGACCCTGGAGGAGGTCGGCTACCCCGCCGACGAGCTGCTGGCCGCCCGCAGCAAGGAGGCGCGGAACATGCGCACCCTGCCGGGCAAGGGCTGCTGCTAGACGGTTTGGGCCCGGCCCCGCCGGACCTGGAGAATGCCCGGCATGGGACATCTCGAAGCCAGCCATCTGGAGTACTACCTGCCCGACGGACGGGTACTGCTCCCCGACGTCTCCTTCCGCGTGGGGGAGGGGGCGGTGGTGGCCCTCGTGGGGGCCAACGGCGCCGGCAAGACCACCCTGCTGAAGCTGATCTCCGGTGAGCTCCAGCCGCACGGCGGCGGGGTCACGATCAGCGGCGGCCTCGGTGTGATGTCCCAGTTCGTGGGCTCGGTGCGGGACGAGTCGACCGTACGGGACCTGCTGGTCTCGGTGTCCCAGCCGCGGATCCGGGACGCGGCGAAGGCCGTGGACCGGGCCGAGGAGCTGATCCTCACCGTGGACGACGAGGCCGCGCAGATGGCCTACGCCCAGGCGCTCAGCGACTGGGCCGACGTCCAGGGCTACGAGGCGGAGACGCTCTGGGACGTCTGCACGATGGCCGCGCTGGCCATCCCGTACGACCAGGCCCAGTTCCGGCAGGTGCGCACGCTCTCCGGCGGCGAGCAGAAGCGGCTCGTCCTGGAGGCGCTGCTGCGCGGCCCGGACGAGGTGCTGCTGCTGGACGAGCCGGACAACTACCTCGACGTCCCGGGCAAGCGGTGGCTGGAGGAGCAGCTGCGGGCCACCCGCAAGACGGTCCTGTTCGTCTCCCACGACCGGGAGCTGCTGACCCAGGCCGCAGAGAAGATCATCAGCCTGGAGGCGAGCCCGATGGGCTCCGACGTCTGGGTGCACGGCGCGGGCTTCGGCACGTACCACGAGGCACGCAGGGAGCGCTTCGCCCGCTTCGAGGAGCTCAAGCGGCGCTGGGACGAGGAGCACGCCCGGCTGAAGGCCCTGGTGCTGCGGCTGCGCAACCAGGCGGCGAGCAGCCCCGACATGGCCTCCCGCTACCGGGCGATGCAGACCCGCTTCCAGAAGTTCGAGGAGGCCGGCCCGCCGCCGGAGCCGCCGCGCGAGCAGGACATCACGATGCGGCTCAAGGGCGGCCGGACGGGCGTGCGCGCGCTGACCGTGGAGAACCTGGAGCTGACCGGGCTGATGAAGCCGTTCTCGCTGGAGGTCTTCTACGGGGAGCGCGTCGCGGTCCTCGGCTCGAACGGTTCCGGCAAGTCGCACTTCCTGCGGCTGCTGGCGGGTGAGGACGTCAAGCACACGGGTGACTGGAAGCTGGGCGCACGGGTGGTTCCCGGCCATTTCGCGCAGACCCACGCCCACCCGGAACTGTTCGGCCGCACGCTCGTCGACATCCTGTGGACGGAGGCGGCCAAGCCGCTGGGCCAGGCGATGGGGGCGCTGCGCCGCTACGAGCTGGACCGGCAGGCGGAGCAGCCGTTCGAGCGGCTGTCGGGCGGCCAGCAGGCGCGGTTCCAGATCCTGCTGCTGGAGCTGGCGGGGACCACGGCCCTGCTGCTGGACGAGCCCACCGACAACCTCGACCTGGAGTCGGCGGAGGCCCTGCAGGACGGTCTGGAGTCGTACGAGGGCACCGTGCTGTGCGTGACGCACGACCGCTGGTTCGCGCGCACGTTTGACCGTTACTTGGTCTTCGGTTCAGACGGTGTTGTCCGGGAGACTCAGGAGCCCGTCTGGGACGAACGTAGGGTCGAGCGCAAGCGCTAGGGGACGGACCTCCCCCGCGCGGGTCGAGGGGGAGGCGTGGTGGGGTTGCGGCCTAGCATCTGGCTCATGCGCATCTGGCTGACGCGGAGTGGCCGGCCGGTCACGGGGGACCGGCTGGTCGTCTGGCTGCTCCGACCGGCGCCGCGGTCCTGGCGGGCGGTGGCACTGGTGGTGCTGCTGGCCGTCTCGGTGTCGACGAGCCTGCGGGAGAACTGGGGCTCGGACAACGCGTTCGTGGTCAAGGCGGCGGACGCCCTGCTGGCGGGGGTCTCCCCGTACGAGGACCGGCGCTTCCTGTACCCGCCGAGTGCGGTGCTCATGGCGGTGCCGGAGGCGCTGGTGCCCACGGGGGTGCTGCGCTGGCTGCTTCCGGCGGGGATCTCGGGGCTGGTCGGCGTCGGCTGGTGGGCGGCGCTGCGGCTGTTCTCCGTACCGCTGTGCTCGCGGTTCGCGGTCGGCGGGCTGGGGCTGCTGGGGCTGGTGTACAAGCCGTACCTGAACCTGGTGCTGATCGGGAACTGGACGGCGGTCTCCGCGGCCGCCCTGCCGGTGGCGCTGCTGCTGGCGCACCGCAGGTCGTGGGCGGCGGCGGGGCTGGTGGTGGGTCTGGCGATCGCCTGCAAGCCGATGCTGGTGCCGGCCGGGCTGGTCTTCGTGCTGGCCCGGCGGTGGCGGGGGCTGGCGGTGGCGGTGGCGGTGCCGCTGGGGCTGTCGGTGGCGGGGGCGCTGCTGATGCCGAGCCCGACGCTGTTCTTCACCAAGACGCTGCCGTTCCTGTTCCAGGGGCAGGACGCGTACGCGCTGCCCTGGGACGCCTCGCCGATCGCGGTGCTGCCGCGGCTGGGGGTGCCGCAGCCGGTGGCGGTGGCGGTGGCCTTCGCGGGGGCCGGCGCCGGGCTGTGGGGTGCCTGGCGCAGGTGGCGGCGGCCCGGTTCCGCCGAGCCGGACGGGGGAGAGCTGCGGCTGGCGGAAACGGCCTGCATGGTGATGCTCGCCGCATTCCTGGTGTCCCGTCCCTCCTTCGACCACTACCTCCTGGTGGTGCTGCCGCTGCTGCTGGCCTCGGGGGTGCGGCCGGGCTCGATGCCCCGCTCGCCCTGGTTCTGGCTGGCCCTGACCCCTCAGCTGGCGCTGGTTCCGTGGCCGTCGGAGCTGGCCCACAAGCGGCGTGCGTTCAAGGACGCGGCGACCCTGTGCGGGCTCGCGTGTCTGCTGGCGCGTCGTGCCACCCGTTCCGTTCGGGTTATCCTGGAGCCCGTAACAACTGCGGGGTCCCCACCCAGGACCGAACCGGAGTGCGCCGCGACGTCAGCAGCATCGGCATCGCGGACCGCGTTTTGACCCATACGGGTCTGCTTGGGTATCCTGCTGGTTTGTTATGCGTATGGGCTTTCTCATTCTCACGTGAAAGGGCCTTACGCCGGTCCACCGGACCGATGACCAGCGGTTTTCACTCGGGTGCGTCCCCGATGTGAACGAGGGCTGTCGTGATCGTCCGTGGTGACCCTGTCAGGACCCTTCCCGCGGGGCTCGTGCCCTATGGGATGACCCACCACTGAAGAAGCGAAGGCATACGCGTGCGTACGTTCAGCCCCAAGCCCGGCGACATCTCGCGCCAGTGGCTCGTCATCGACGCCCAGGACGTTGTCCTCGGCCGTCTGGCGACCCAGGCCGCTGCCCTCCTGAAGGGCAAGCACAAGCCGACTTACGCCCCCCACATGGACATGGGCGACTTCGTCATCGTCATCAACGCCGACAAGGTTCACCTGTCCGGCAACAAGGCCTCCCAGAAGATGGCCTACCGCCACTCCGGTTTCCCGGGCGGTCTGCGCTCCGTGCGCTACGACGACCTGCTGGCGAACAACCCGGAGAAGGCCGTCGAGAAGGCCGTCAAGGGCATGCTCCCCAAGAACTCCCTGGGCCGTCAGATGCTCTCGAAGCTGAAGGTCTACTCGGGCGACCAGCACCCGCACGCTGCCCAGCAGCCGGTGCCGTTCGAGATCACCCAGGTCGCGCAGTAGTTCCGGCCACCCCCTAAACACAGAGAATTCTGAGGAGCATCGTGGCCGAGACCACCGCCGAGACCCCCGTCGACGAGTTCGAGGGCGTCGAGGAGTACACCACCGAGTCGGACGTCGTCGTCGAGGGCGACTACACCTCCGAGTCCCTTGCCGGTCGCTTCGGTGACCCCCAGCCGGCCGCCGGCCTGGGCCGTCGCAAGAACGCCATCGCCCGCGTCCGGATCGTTCCGGGCACCGGCAAGTGGAAGATCAACGGTCGCACCCTTGAGGACTACTTCCCCAACAAGGTGCACCAGCAGGAAGTCAACGAGCCCTTCAAGCTCCTCGAGCTTGACGGCCGCTACGACGTCATCGCCCGCATCTCGGGTGGCGGCGTCTCCGGTCAGGCCGGCGCCCTGCGCCTCGGCGTGGCCCGCGCGCTGAACGAGGCGGACGTGGACAACAACCGCCCGGCGCTGAAGAAGGCCGGCTTCCTCTCCCGCGACGACCGTGCGGTCGAGCGCAAGAAGGCCGGTCTCAAGAAGGCCCGTAAGGCTCCGCAGTACAGCAAGCGTTAATCTGCGCCTGCTGTTCAGCAACGAAACCGCCCCGGCAGCACTCTCTGTGCTGCCGGGGCGGTTCGTTTACCGCCAAAAACGGCAAACACCTGTCACTAGCGGGCACCAAGCGAAGCGTGAACTCGGGAGGACAACAGTGGGACGACTCTTCGGGACGGACGGTGTGCGAGGCGTCGCCAACGCGGATCTGACGGCTGAGCTCGCGCTCGGCCTCTCCGTGGCGGCCGCACACGTACTGGCCGAGGCGGGCACCTTCGCGGGCCACCGCCCCACGGCGGTGGTCGGCCGCGATCCCCGCGCCTCGGGCGAGTTCCTGGAGGCCGCGGTCGTCGCCGGCCTCGCCAGCGCCGGCGTGGACGTCCTGCGCGTCGGTGTGCTGCCCACCCCGGCGGTGGCGTATCTCACCGGTGCGCTGGGCGCCGACCTCGGCGTGATGCTCTCCGCGAGCCACAACGCCATGCCCGACAACGGCATCAAGTTCTTCGCGCGCGGCGGCCACAAGCTCGCCGACGAGCTGGAGGACAAGATCGAGGCCGTCTACGAGGAGCACCGCACCGGCGCCCCCTGGGCCCGGCCCACCGGCGCCGGCGTCGGCCGGGTCTCGGACTACGACGAGGGCTTCGACAAGTACGTCGCCCACCTGATCGGCGTCCTGCCCAACCGCCTCGACGGCCTGAAGATCGTCCTGGACGAGGCCCACGGCGCGGCCGCCCGCGTCTCTCCCGAGGCCTTCACCCGGGCCGGCGCCGAGATCGTCACCATCGGTGCCGAGCCCGACGGCCTGAACATCAACGACGGCTGCGGCTCCACCCACCTCGACCTGCTCAAGAGCGCCGTCGTCGAGCACGGGGCGGCCCTGGGCATCGCCCACGACGGGGACGCCGACCGCTGCCTCGCGGTGGACGCCGACGGCAACGAGATCGACGGCGACCAGATCCTCGCCGTGCTCGCCCTCGCCATGCGCGAGGCCGGGCAGCTGCGCGGGAACACCGTCGTCGCCACCGTCATGTCGAACCTGGGCTTCAAGCTGGCCATGGAGGCCGAGGGCGTCCAGCTCGTCCAGACCGCCGTCGGCGACCGGTACGTCCTGGAGTCGATGAAGGAGCATGGCTACGCCCTGGGCGGCGAGCAGTCCGGCCACGTGATCATCCTCGACCACGCCACCACCGGCGACGGCACCCTCACCGGCCTCATGCTGGCCGCCCGGGTCGCCGCCACCGGCCGCTCCCTGGCCGACCTCGCCGGGGTCATGACCCGGCTCCCGCAGGTCCTGATCAACGTCAAGGACGTCGACAAGTCCCGCGTCTCCACCTCCGCCGAGCTGGCCAGCGCGGTCACCGAGGCCGAGCGCGAGCTCGGTTCCACCGGACGGGTGCTGCTGCGCCCCTCGGGCACCGAGCCGCTCGTACGGGTGATGGTGGAGGCCGCCGACATCGAGCAGGCCCGCGCGGTCGCCGGGCGGCTCGCCGACGTGGTGAAGTCGGCGCTGGGTTAGGTCTGCGGCCGGACCTGCGTCCGCGACGGCCGCTGCGGGGGTGCCCCGCAGCGGCCGTCGCGGGCTTTCAGAGCTTGCGCAGGCTCAGCTTCGTGACCTTGTGGTCGGGGCCCTTGCGGACGACGAGGGTGGCGCGGCCGCGCGTGGGGGCCACGTTCTCCAGCAGGTTGGGCTTGTTGATGGTCCGCCACATCGTCTTCGCGTAGTCCAGGGCCTCCTCCTCCGAGACCTGGGTGTACTTGCGGAAGTAGGAGAACGGGTTCTGGAACGCGGTCTCGCGCAGCTTCCGGAAGCGGTTGAGGTACCAGCGCTCGATGTCCTCGGGGCGGGCGTCCACGTACACGCTGAAGTCGAAGTAGTCGGCGAGGCCGACCCGGGTCCGGCCGTCCTTGCCGGGGAGGGCCGGCTGGAGGACGTTCAGGCCCTCGACGATGAGGATGTCCGGGCGGCGCACGACGAGCCGCTCGTCCGGGACGATGTCGTAGATCAGGTGCGAGTAGACCGGGGCGGTGACCTCGTCCTTGCCGGCCTTGATGTCGGCGACGAACTTGGTGAGCGCGCGGCGGTCGTAGGACTCGGGGAAGCCCTTGCGGGAGGTCAGGCCGCGGCGCTGGAGCTCCTTCATCGGGTAGAGGAACCCGTCCGTGGTGACCCGTTCGACGCGCGGGTGCTCGGGCCAGCGGGCCAGCAGGGCCTGGAGCAGACGGGCCACCGTGGACTTGCCGACGGCGACCGAGCCGGCCACCCCTATGACGAACGGGGTCCCCTGCTGGGCGCCGTGGCCGTTGCCGCCGGCGTCGCCGAGGAAGGTGTTCAGGGTGCCGCGCAGGTTGCTGGTGGCGCCGACGTAGAGGTTGAGCAGGCGCGAGAGCGGCAGGTAGACGTCCCGGACCTCGTCGAGGTCGATGACGTCTCCGAGGCCGCGCAGCCGCTCGACCTCCTCCGCCGTCAGCGGCAGGGGGGTGCGCTCGCGCAGGGCGCTCCACTCGGCCCGCGTGAGGTCGACGTAGGGCGAGGGCTCGGGCACCCGGCGGGGACCGGGACGCTCCGTTGCGTGCTCCGGAGTACAGCGCGTCGGCGATGTGATCACACCGCCCATTGTCGGGGCTCGGGGCCCCTCGTGGGTGGTGGGGTCGGTCACGTGGCGGTGCCGGGCGGCGGGAAGGCCAGGTGGGGCGGTGGAGCGCGACCGGGTCTCGATCGGAAGCCCGTCCTGTCTCGTGCCGATCACGATTTCCCGGTGTGACCAGGAAGATCCCGCGGATGTGCCCTTAACACCGGTCACGTGATCGAGCAAGTCGTACATTGTTCGTCACCGCGACGTTGACCGGCGTCCTGCGGTGATCTTGCTTCATGGGGGAGAGCTTTCACGTGGGTACCACGTCTGTCCGTCGCGGCGTCCTGGCCGCGTCCGCCGTTTCCTTGTGCCTACTGGCCGCCGCGGACGCGAGCGGGGACGAGAGGCTCGGATGAGACCCGGACGCGTGCGGCGCGCGGCCGCGACAGCCGTCTCGGGGCTGGCGCTGGCCGCGCTGGCCACAGGATGCGGGGCGGGCCGGCCCGCCGTGATCGTGGTGGAGGCGGACGTCCAGGCCGCCGAGCTGCCGGTTTCCGACCAGGCCGCCGGGCCGGCCCGCAAGGGGCAGCACGTCGTTCCCCCGCAGCAGGGCAGGCTCCAGGCGGCCCCGGAGCGCCTGCTGGTCGCCCAGGGGGACCTCCTGGACCACAAGGTGACCCCGGAGGCGCACGACAGCGCCCCGGCGGCGAGCGTGGACCGGCCCGAGTGCCGGGAGCTGGCCCGTGCGGTCTCCGGCTTCCTGCCGGCGGGGCGGACCGGCTGGGCCCGGGCCTCGGTCGTCGCGGTGGCGTCGGCGCTGCCGGACGACGCGCCGGAGGGGCAGAAGCGGGCGGCCGCGCAGGACGCCGCCAGCTCGACGGTGACGGTCGTGACCGTCGGCTCGTACGCCGGGGACGCCGCCCACGGGCACTTCGCCGAGGTGCAGGCGGCCGGGCGGGCCTGTGAGGGCGGGTACGCGGCGACGGTGAACGGGGAGTCCTTCACCGTGACCCGGGTCGTCCCGCACGCCGCGTACGGCGGTGACGAGTCCCTGGCCTACACCGTCGAGGCGGAGCGCGACGGGGAGCCGTACCAGACCGAGCTGATGGTGGTCCGCAAGGGCGCCACCCTCGTGAACTTCCACGCCAGCCGGCTCTCCGGCGAGGCGCAGTTGGCGGCTCCCGCGATCGAGGCACAGGTCAGGAAGCTGGGCTGACGTCCCGCCAGGGCGGGGGGTCGCCCGGGCGGGTCAACCCCGCGCCGGCGGATTCGCCGGGGCGGGGTTTTCGTCCTGTTCGGGTACCCGACAGCGGACCGACTCAGGCGTACCCTGCGCCCTATGTGCGGAATTGTGGGATACGTGGGAGCGCAGTCGGCGCTCGATGTGGTCATCGCCGGACTGAAGCGGCTGGAGTACCGCGGCTACGACTCGGCCGGGGTCGCCGTCCTCGCCGACGGCAAGCTCGTCAGCGCCAAGAAGGCCGGAAAACTCGTCAACCTGGAGAAGGAGCTGGTCGCGCAGCCGCTGCCCGCGGGCTCCACGGGCCTCGGGCACACCCGGTGGGCGACCCACGGCGGGCCCACCGACGTCAACGCCCATCCCCATCTGGACAACTCCGGCCGGGTGGCGGTCGTCCACAACGGGATCATCGAGAACTTCGCCGCTCTCCGCGCCGAACTGGCCGAGCGCGGGCACCGGCTGGAGTCCGAGACGGACACCGAGGTCGTCGCGCACCTGCTGGCCGAGCACTTCGAGGCGGCCCGGGAGGCCGGGCGGGCGGGGGGACCGGCAGGGCCGGGAGGGTTGGGGGGATCGGGGCTCGCGGAGGCGATGCGGCAGGTGTGCCGGCGGCTCGAAGGGGCGTTCACCCTGGTCGCGGTGCACGCCGACGAGCCGGACGTGGTGGTCGGGGCGCGCCGGAACTCCCCGCTGGTGGTGGGCGTTGGGGAAGGTGAGAACTTCCTCGCCTCGGACGTGGCCGCGTTCATCGCCCACACCCGATCCGCGATCGAGCTGGGGCAGAACCAGGTCGTCGAGCTCCGCCGCGACGGGGTCTCGGTGACCGGCTTCGACGGTTCGCCCGCGTCGGTGCGGGCCTACCACGTGGACTGGGACGCCTCGGCGGCCGAGAAGGGGGGTTATGACTACTTCATGCTCAAGGAGATCGCCGAGCAGCCGAAGGCTGTCGCCGACACCCTCCTGGGCAGGATCGACGCGAGCGGCCTGCTGACCCTGGACGAGGTGCGCATCCCCGCCTCGGTGCTCCGCGAGGTCGACAAGGTCGTGATCGTGGCGTGCGGTACGGCGTACCACGCGGGCATGATCGCGAAGCTGGCCATCGAGCACTGGACCCGCATCCCGTGCGAGACCGAGCTGGCCAGCGAGTTCCGCTACCGCGACCCCATCCTGGACCAGCGGACGCTGGTGATCGCGATCTCGCAGTCCGGCGAGACCATGGACACCCTGATGGCGTTGCGCCACGCCCGTGAACAGGGTGCCCGGGTGCTGGCCGTCTGCAATACGAACGGGTCGACCATCCCGCGCGAGTCGGACGCCGTGCTGTACACGCACGCCGGGCCGGAGGTGGCCGTCGCCTCGACCAAGGCGTTCCTGACGCAGCTGGTGGCCTGCTACCTCGTCGCCCTGTACCTCGGCCAGGTGCGCGGGACGAAGTGGGGCGACGAGATCGAGGCGGTGATCCGGGAACTGTCGGACATCGCCGCGGCGGTGGACCGCGTCCTGGAGACGATGGAGCCGGTCCGGGCCCTGGCGCGCTCGCTCGCCGACAAGGACACCGTGCTGTTCCTCGGCCGGCACGTCGGATACCCGGTGGCGCTGGAGGGCGCGCTCAAGCTCAAGGAGCTGGCGTACATGCACGCCGAGGGCTTCGCGGCGGGCGAGCTCAAGCACGGGCCGATCGCGCTGATCGAGGAGGACCTGCCGGTCGTGGTCGTCGTCCCGTCGCCGCGCGGCCGCTCCGTCCTGCACGACAAGATCGTCTCGAACATCCAGGAGATCCGGGCGCGCGGGGCGCGGACCATCGTCATCGCCGAGGAGGGCGACGACGCGGTCGTGCCGTACGCCGACCACCTGATCCGGATTCCGGCCACCCCGACGCTGCTGCAGCCGCTGGTGGCGGCGGTCCCGCTCCAGGTGTTCGCGTGCGAGCTGGCGACCGCGCGCGGCAACGAGGTGGACCAGCCGCGTAACCTCGCGAAGTCGGTGACCGTGGAGTGAGCGAGTAGTTGGGGTTTTTGCCGTGATTGTCGGTGTGGGGATTGACGTGGCCGAGATCGCCCGGTTCGGCGCGGCGCTGGAGCGGACGCCGCAGATGGCGGAGCGGCTCTTCCTCCACTCCGAGTTGACGCTCCCGAGCGGCGAGCGGCGCGGAGTCGCCTCGCTCGCCGCCCGGTTCGCGGCCAAGGAGGCCCTGGCCAAGGCGCTGGGCGCGCCCGGGGGCCTGTTGTGGACCGACGCCGAGGTGTACGTCGAGGACACGGGGCAGCCGCGGCTGCGGGTGTCCGGCACCGTCGAGGCCCGGGCGCGGGCGCTCGGGGTGAAGTCCTGGCACATCTCGCTGAGTCATGACGCCGGGATCGCGTCGGCGGTGGTGATCGCGGAGGGCTGAGGCCCGGCGTGTGCGGCAGGCTGGTGGTATGCGTACTGCTTACAGCGTGGAGACCGTGCGGGCCGCCGAGCGCGAGTTGATGGCCCGTCTGCCGGAGGGCGCCCTGATGGCGCGGGCCGCGGCCGGGCTGGCCGCCGTGTGCGCGGAGCTGCTGGCCGGGGGCCGGGGCCGGGTCTACGGGGCCCGGGTGGTGCTGCTGGTCGGGCCCGGGGACAACGGCGGCGACGCCCTGTACGCGGGCGCCCGGCTGGCCCGGCGCGGGGCGGGGGTGACGGCGGTGGCGATGGACCCCGATCGGATGCACCCGGGCGGGCTGGCCGCGCTGCGCGCCGCGGGGGGACGGGTCGGGGCCGCGGTGCCGGAGCGGGCCGACCTGGTCGTGGACGGGCTGCTCGGGATCGGCGGCCGGGGCGGGCTGCGGCCGGCCGCGGCGGAGCTGGTGCAGCGGATCCCGGCCGGGGTGCCCGTGGTCGCGGTGGACCTGCCGAGCGGGGTGGACGCCGATACCGGGGAGGTGTCCGGGCCGGCGGTGACGGCCGATGTGACGGTGACCTTCGGGGCGTACAAGCCGGGGCTGCTGACCGACCCGGGGGCCTCGCGGGTGGGGGCGGTGCGGCTGGTGGACATCGGGCTGGAGTTCCCGGACTCCGCCGTCGCGATGGAGGCGCTGCAACACGCCGACGTGGCCCGGCTGCTGCCGGTGCCGACGGCGTCGAGCGACAAGTACCGGCGCGGGGTCGTCGGGGTCGTCGCCGGATCGGAGCAGTACCCGGGCGCGGCGGTGCTCGCCGTGGCGGGGGCGCTGCGGGGCGGCGCGGGCGCGGTGCGGTACGTGGGTCCGGCGGCGGAGGCCGTACTGGCGCGGTTCCCCGAGGTGCTGGTCGGGCCGGGGCGGGTGCAGGCCTGGGTGGTCGGGCCGGGGCTGGGCTCGGGGCGTGCGGAGGAGGTCGGGCGGGCCCTGGCGGACGCGGACGTGCCGGTGCTGGTCGACGCGGACGGGCTGCGCGGGCTGGACCCCGCGGCGGTGCGGGCGCGCCGGGCCGCGACCCTGCTGACCCCGCACGCGGGGGAGGCGGCGGCGCTGCTGGGGGTGGCCCGGGAGGCGGTGGAGGCGGGCCGGCTGGGCGCCGTACGGGAGTTGGCGGGGCGGTACGGGGCGGCGGTCCTGCTGAAGGGGTCCACGACGCTGGTCGCCCCCGCTGGGGGCGGGGCCGTGCGGGTGAACCCGACGGGCACGCCGTGGCTGGCCACCGCCGGGAGCGGCGACGTGCTGTCCGGGCTGGCGGGGGCGCTGCTCGCCGGGGGGCTCGGCGGGGTGGACGCGGGGGCCGTGGCGGCGTACCTGCACGGCCTCGCGGGGCGGTTCGCGGCGGGTGGGGCCCCGGTGGTGGCGCAGGAGGTGGCCACCGCGCTACCGCAGGCGTGGCGAAGCGTAACGGCGTAACCCGCCCGGCCGATCCCGCCCCACGTCCGCTGTGAGGGGGTTGCTCCCCGCCCCGCCCTTCCTCCGTTCCCCGAGGCTCCGCCTCGGACTCCCGCGCCTCGAACTCCTCCGGCTGTCGGCGGGAGGTACCCCTAGGCGGGGCTCATCTGGGGGTGGCGAATGGGGCGAATCGTGCTGGATCACCGGGTCGTGCGGGTTCTGAGAGACTGTGGGCGATGAACGAGACACCGATGCGCGTGTACGCCGAGATCGATCTTGATGCCGTACGGGCCAACGTGCGTGCCCTGCGGGCGCGGGCGCCCCGGGCCGAGCTGATGGCCGTCGTCAAGGCGAACGCCTATGGGCACGGGGCCCTCCCGTGTGCCCGGGCGGCCCAGGAGGCCGGGGCCACCTGGCTCGGCACCGCCACCCCCGAGGAGGCGCTGGAGCTGCGCGCCGCCGGGATCCAGGGGCGGATCATGTGCTGGCTGTGGACCCCCGGCGGGCCCTGGCAGGAGGCCGTCGAGGCCGACATCGACGTGTCCGTCAGCGGGATGTGGGCCCTGGAGGAGGTCCGCGCGGCCGCCCGCGCGGCCGGCCGCACCGCCCGTATCCAGCTCAAGGCCGACACCGGCCTCGGCCGCAACGGCTGCCAGCCCGCCGACTGGGCCGAGCTCGTCGGCGCGGCCGTCGCCGCGCAGGCCGAGGGAACCGTCCGGGTCACCGGCGTCTGGTCGCACTTCGCCTGCGCCGACGAGCCCGGCCACCCCTCCATCCGGCTCCAGCTCGACGCCTTCCGCGACATGCTGGCCTACGCCGAGAAGGAGGGCGTCGACCCCGAGGTCCGGCACATCGCCAACTCGCCCGCGACCCTCACCCTCCCCGAGGCCCACTTCGACCTCGTCCGCCCCGGCCTGGCCGTCTACGGCGTCTCGCCCTCCCCCGAGCTCGGCACACCGGCCGAACTCGGCCTGCGGCCCGCCATGACCCTCAAGGCCTCGCTCGCCCTGGTCAAGACCGTCCCCGCCGGGCACGGCGTGAGCTACGGCCACCACTATGTCACCGGCTCCGAGACGCACCTCGCGCTCGTCCCCGCCGGCTACGGCGACGGCCTTCCGCGGGGCGCCTCCGGCCGCGGGCCCGTGCTCGTCGCCGGGAAGATCCGGCAGGCCGCCGGGCGGATCGCCATGGACCAGTTCGTCGTGGACCTCGGAGAGGACCGCGCCGAGGCGGGCGACCAGGTCGTCATCCTCGGCGACGCCGAGCGCGGCGAGCCGACCGCCGAGGACTGGGCTCAAGCGGCGCATACGATCGCGTATGAGATCGTCACCCGTATCGGAGGTCGGGTGCCCCGGGTCTACCTCGGCGGCTGAGGCTGAGTGAGGACGGCGACGTCGTGAGCGGGAACGGGTCGTGAGCGAGAACTGGCGCAAGGCCGGCTGGGCCGGCGCCGCCATCGGTGTCATGGCGGCGGGCGCCGCGGCCGGTGTCGCCGTCGAACGGATCACCGTGGGCCGGGGCATCCGCCGCAAGGCGCGCCTCGCGCTGGACGCCGCCGGGGACTACGGCTCCCTGCGCGGGACCGAGGGCACCTGCCGCGCCGAGGACGGCACCGAGCTCTACTACGAGGTCGACGAGGCGGAGGAGGGGCCCCGGAGCGCCGGCAGGCGCCGGCCGCGCCGCAAGGGCGCCGCCCCGGCCACCGTCGTGTTCTGCCACGGCTACTGCCTCAGCCAGGACTCCTGGCACTTCCAGCGCGCTGCCCTGCGCGGGACCGTCCGCTCCGTCTACTGGGACCAGCGCAGCCACGGCCGCAGCGCCCGCGGCCTCGCCCAGGCCGACGGCGAGCCCGTCACCATCGACCAGCTCGGCCGCGACCTCAAGGCCGTCATCGACGCCGCCGCGCCCGAGGGCCCGCTCGTCCTCGTCGGCCACTCCATGGGCGGCATGACCGTCATGGCCCTCGCCGAGCAGTTCCCCGAGCTGGTGCGCGAGCGCGTGCTCGGGGTGGCCCTGGTCGGGACCTCCAGCGGGCGGCTCGGGGAGGTCACGTACGGGCTGCCGGCCATCGGGCAGGGCGCGGTGCGCCGCCTGCTGCCGGGCGTGCTCAGGGCCCTCGGCTCCCAGGTGGAGCTCGTGGAGAAGGGCCGCCGGGCCACCGCCGACCTCTTCGCCGGGATGATCAAGCTCTACTCCTTCGGCTCCCGCGACGTCGACCCCGGCGTCGCGCGCTTCGCCGAGCGGCTGATCGAGGCCACCCCCATCGACGTGGTCGCCGAGTTCTTCCCGGCCTTCCAGACCCACGACAAGAGCGCCGCCCTCCAGCGGTTCGCCGACGTCCCCGTCACCGTGGTCGCCGGGGACCGGGACATGATCATCCCGGCCGGGCACAGCGTGGCGATCAAGGAGGAGCTTCCGGCCGCCGAACTGGTGGTCCTGGAGGAGACCGGCCACCTGATGATGCTCGAACGCCCCGAGATCGTGACGGGGCTGCTCACCGGCCTGCTGGAGCGCGCCGGAGCCGTCCGCGCACCGACTAACGTTGGGGCGCATGGAAGACGTACAGCGGGAAGCGCCGCGCAGCCCGGCCGCTGAGGCCCTGGCCAAGGCCGCCGCCGAAACCCTGATCACCGTCGACTCGCCCGCCTCCATGCAGGAGCTGGGCCGCAGGATCGCCGGCCTGCTGCGCCCCGGCGACCTGGTCCTGCTGACCGGTGAGCTCGGCGCGGGCAAGACCACCCTGACCCGGGGGCTGGGGGAGGGGCTGGGCGTGCGCGGGGCCGTGACCTCGCCGACCTTCGTGATCGCCCGGGTGCACCCGTCCCTGGGCGACGGGCCGCCGCTGGTGCACGTGGACGCGTACCGGCTGGGCGGCGGGCTGGACGAGATGGAGGACCTGGACCTCGACGTCTCGCTGCCCGAGTCCGTGGTCGTCGTGGAGTGGGGCGACGGCAAGGTGGAGGAGCTTTCCGACGACCGGCTGCACGTGGTCATCGGACGGGCGGTGGGCCACGAGGAGGTCCTGGACGACGTGCGCGAGGTCGCGCTGCGCGGCGTCGGTGCGCGCTGGGCCGAGGCCGGGCCGGAGCTGGCGCGGCTCTCGCCGGCGTAGCCGTTCCGGCCGTTCCGGCCGTTCCGCCGACGAGGTACCGACAACTCGTCGGGAAAACGTTGCGCTGGTGCGGGCTCGCGTGATGACATGGTACCGAGCGCTGGTTAGGCCTACCTAAGTGCGGCGCCCCGGGGTCTCAGGAGGCAGCCATGTCGGCAGCAGGAGCAGAGCGAGCGCCCGTCGTGTCCATGCGGGCCCTGCTCGCGGCGGGCGTGGCCGCCAGCGCCGTGTCCACACCGCCCGCGCGCTCGGAAGCCGGCCCCCCGGACCCCGCGCCCGAGGGCGCGGCGGACACGGAACAGGCCGCCTCCGTGGAACCGGAAGCGGCCTGACGCCTGCGACGGCCCGTACGCGGTACCCACGTACGGGTGAAAAATGTGCTCGGAAGGACCGCTGGGGAAACCCCTGGCGAGCCGGACGGCCCCCGACGGCCTACTGGACGACGATGACCTTCGAGTTGTACAGCGCGAAGGCCCACATGGCATCGCCGTCCGCACGCGACATCCGGATGCCGCCCGTCTTCTTCGCCGGGTCCGGCTGCGGCAGGGCGCCGTCCACCCGGGCGCTGAAGCCGATCCCGATGCCCTCGGTGCTGCTGGCGAAGCGGACGACGTGCTCGATCGGCACCCCGTCCGAGCCGGTGACCGTGCCCGCCCGGGAGTTGACCAGGTAGCTGCCGGGAGCCGGGTGCACCGTGCTCGGCACCACCGTGAAGGTCTTCGGGTCCTTGCCGTCCTCCGTGACCAGCCACACCCGCTTCTGCGACACCGAGTAGACCACCCGCTGCCCGGTGCCCGACTCGGCCGGCAGCTTCGCCGGCTTCGCCGCGTCCTGCTGCTGCGCCGGAGCCTGGTTCTGGGGGTTCGCCGGGGCCTGCGCGGCGGGCTTCACGGGGTGCGCGGGAGCGGTCGCGTGGGCCTGGTAGCCGAGGAACCCGATCGCCGCGATCGCCGTGACGGTGAGCCCGGCCACGATTCCCGAGCTGCTGCTTGCCACCTTGCTCCTACCTCTCCGCGCCCGCGCGTACCGGTTGCTGCCCTGTCGCCGTGCCGCCGCCGCCCCACAGCCGCTGCGGCGCCGCGCCGTACTCCCGGTCGAAAGGTAGCAGCCGGGGCCCGCCGCGACCGGCCGCAAGGCCCGGCCGCCGGGGAGTCGTAGGCTGTTCGCGTGCTCTTGCTCGCCGTAGATACCGCCACGCCCGCCGTCACCGTCGCCCTGCACGACGGGGAGTCCGTCCTGGCCGAGTCCCACCAGGTCGACGCCCGCCGCCACGGGGAGCTCCTGCTGCCCTCCGTGGACCGGGTCCTCGCCGAGGCCGGGGTGAAGCTCGAAGCCCTCACCGGCATCGTCGTCGGCGTCGGCCCCGGCCCCTACACCGGGCTGCGCGTCGGCCTGGTCACCGCCTCCACCTTCGCCTCCGTCCTCGGCATCCCCGTGCACGGCCTGTGCACCCTCGACGGGCTCGCCTACGCCGCGGGCGCCGCCGGGATCGAGGGCCCCTTCATCGTCGCCACCGACGCGCGGCGCAAGGAGGTCTACTGGGCGCGCTACGAGGACCCCCGCACCCGGGTCGGCGAGCCCGCCGTGGACCGCCCGGCCGACATCGCCGAGCAGGTCGCCGGCCTCCCGGCGGTCGGCCAGGGCGCCCGGCTCTACCCGGAGGTCTTCACCGACGCGCGCGACCCCGAGCACCAGTCGGCCGCGGCCCTCGCCGCCCTCGCCGCCGAACGCCTCGCGGCCGGCGCGGCGTTCGAGAACGCCGACGGCGTCCCGCCGGCCCCGCTCTACCTGCGCCGCCCCGACGCCCAGGTGCCGAAGAACTACAAGGTGGTCACCCCGCAGTGACGGCCCCGACCGCAGTGCTCCGCGAGATGCGCTGGTGGGACATCGCACCGGTGCTGGAACTGGAGCACGAGCTCTTCCCCGAGGACGCCTGGTCCGCCGGGATGTTCTGGTCCGAACTCGCCCACGCCCGCGGCCCGCGCGCCAGCCGCCGCTACGTCGTCGCCGAGGACCCGGACAGCGGCCGCCTGGTCGGCTACGCCGGACTGGCGGCCTCCGGCGACCTGGGCGACGTACAGACCATCGCGGCGGCCAAGGACCAGTGGGGCACCGGACTCGGCGCCCGGCTGCTCACCGAGCTGCTGCGCGCCGCGACCGCCTTCGAGTGCGCGGAGGTGCTGCTGGAGGTACGGGTCGACAACACCCGCGCCCAGCGGCTCTACGAGCGCTTCGGCTTCGAGCCGATCGGCTTCCGGCGCGGCTACTACCAGCCGGGGAACGTCGACGCGCTGGTGATGCGCCTGACCGACCCGGCCCGCACGGCTGCCGCCACTTCGACCACAGAGAATCCCGAACACCCTGAGAGCAGTGAGACCCATGGCTGACGAACCGCTCGTCCTCGGCATCGAGACCTCCTGCGACGAGACCGGCGTCGGCATCGTCCGCGGCACCACCCTGCTCGCCGACGCGGTCGCCTCCAGCGTCGACGAGCACGCCCGCTTCGGCGGCGTCGTGCCCGAGGTCGCCTCCCGGGCCCACCTCGAGGCGATGGTCCCGACCATCGAGCGCGCCCTGAAGGAAGCCGGCGTCACCGCCCGCGACCTCGACGGCATCGCCGTCACCGCCGGTCCCGGCCTCGCGGGCGCCCTGCTGGTCGGCGTCTCCGCGGCGAAGGCGTACGCGTACGCGCTCGGCAAGCCGCTGTACGGGGTCAACCACCTCGCCTCCCACATCTGCGTCGACCAGCTCGAACACGGTCCGCTGCCCGAGCCGACCATGGCCCTGCTGGTCTCCGGCGGCCACTCCTCGCTGCTGCTGGCCCCGGACATCACCAGCGACGTGCGCCCGCTGGGCGCGACCATCGACGACGCGGCGGGCGAGGCCTTCGACAAGATCGCCCGCGTGCTCCAGCTGGGCTTCCCCGGCGGGCCGGTCATCGACCGGCTGGCCAAGGAGGGCGACCCCGCGGCCATCAACTTCCCGCGCGGGCTCACCGGTTCGCGCGACCCGGCGTACGACTTCTCCTTCTCCGGCCTCAAGACGGCGGTGGCCCGCTGGATCGAGGCGAAGCGGAACGCGGGCGAGGAGGTGCCGGTGCGTGATGTGGCGGCCTCCTTCCAGGAGGCGGTGGTGGACGTGCTGACGCGCAAGGCGATCCGCGCGTGCAAGGACGAGGGCGTGGACCACCTGATGATCGGCGGTGGCGTGGCGGCCAACTCCCGGCTGCGCTCGCTGGCGCAGGAGCGGTGCGACGCCGCGGGGATCACCCTGCGTGTACCGCGGCCCAAGCTGTGCACCGACAACGGCGCCATGGTCGCCGCGCTGGGTGCGGAGATGGTCAAGCGGAACCGTCCGGCCTCGGACTGGGACCTGTCCGCGGACTCCTCCCTCCCGGTGACGGACCCCCACGTCCCGGGCACGTCCCACGAGCACGGCCACGACCACGACAACGGCCACGGTCATGGCCACGGTGGGCACTCCCACGACCACGTGCACGAGCTCAGCAAGGACAACCTCTACTCGTGAACACCGTCGCGCTGATGTGGGAGGCCCGGGCCGTCGAGGGCCGGGGCAACGAGCTGCTGGAGTGGGCCCGCGCCCAGGTCCTGGCCCGGGAGCCGCTGCGCCGCGAGGTGCTGCGCGCGCAGCAGGACCGGGTGCTCGTGATCACCTGGTGGGAGGCGCCCGAGGGCGGAGCGGCGGCGGAGCTCCCGGAGCTGCCGGAGCCCGCGGCGGACCTGATCACCCGGGCCGTGCACCGCTGGCGGTTCGAATCCGTCGAGGTCACGGAGGGCGGCTGAGCACGGGTCGAGGAGCGCTGCGGTGAAGCTCCAAGGGGCGTCGCTAGGGTCATGCGCATGCCTAGCCGCCGTGACCTGCCGCCCCCGCCGCCGCCCGCGCACCTGCGCGAGTGGCTGGACGAGCGCGTCGTACGGGCCGACCGCGCGCGCTTCCTCGCGGACCTGAGCCGCCGCAGCCTGGGCCTGGGGCGGCTGGCGCTGCTGTGGGTGCTGGCGGCGGTCTTCGCGGTGGGCTGGACCTTCGTGAGCATGGCCGTGATGACCTTCGAGTCCGGCGCCGGGCCGGAGCGCCTCTTCGGCGCCGTGTTCGCCGTGATGGGACTGGCCGTGCTGGTGCCGGCCGGCTACTGCTTCGTACGGGGCGCCCGGCAGGAGCGCCGGGTGCACCAGCTGCTGTGCGCCTGGGCCGTCGCGGACCGCGGCCCCGGCGCGGACACGGGGCTGCGCGCACCGGTCCGGAGCGCGGTGTGGCTGCTGGCCTCCCTGTCCCTGGGCGCCCTCGGCCTCTGGACGGCCTTCACCGCCGCGGCGGGCGCCCGGCCGGGGGCGGACACGGTCGGGGAGGTCGCGTACTCCATGGGCCTCGGGCTGATCCTGTGGATCACCGCCCTCCTGGGCCTGGCCAAGGCCGCCACCCACTACAGCTGGTCCCTCCGCGCCCGCACGGCCGCCCACCCGAAGCGCGCCCAGCGCGCCCAGGCCGCCCCTGCCCGCCCGGCGAAGTCCAGCCTCGCCGGCGCGTGAGGCGCGGCGCCCGCCCACCGGCCCGGCGGTAGCCGGGGGAGGCCGGGGCGCGGGGTCGGGGGCCGGGCCCGCGAACCGCTAGGCCACCGGCGAGCCGATCAGCATCGCCGGCGCCCCGCCCACCCGCGTCAGGAACACCGTCGCCGCGTTCGGCCCCGACGGCTTCACCTTCCGCCGCAGCTCCTCCGGCTCGATCGCCGACCCCCGCTTCTTCACCGTCAGCACCCCCACCTCCCGCTCCCGCAGCAGCGCCTTCAGCTTCTTCAGCCCGAACGGCAGCACGTCCGTGATCTCGTAAGCCGTCGCGTAGGGCGTGGCCCGCAGCTCGTCGGACGTGATGTACGCGATCGTCGGGTCGATCAGCCGCCCGTCCAGCCGCTCCGCCACCTCCGCCACCAGGTGCGCCCGGATCACCGCCCCGTCCGGCTCGTACAGCCAGCGCCCCACCGGGCCCGCCGCGGGATCCGGCAGCGGGTCGGCGGTGCGCAGCCCGACCGGCCCCGGCAGCAGGGTGGCCCGTACCGTCCCGGGGGCGGTGCCGAACCACAGCACGGCCTCCTTCACATCCCCGTGGTCCGAGATCCACTCCGCCTCGGCCTCCGCCGGCACCGCCTCGTGCGGGATCCCCGGCGCGATCTTGATGGCCGCGTACGTGGCCGCCCGCGCCGCCTCCACCGCCCACGACAGCGGCGGCGAGTACGACTCCGGGTCGAAGATCCGCCCGCGCCCGCCGCGCCGCGCCGGGTCGATGAAGACGGCGTCGTACGAGGAGACGTCGACCGTCGTCACGTCCGCCTCCCGGACCTCGATCAGGTCCGCCAGCCCCAGCGCCTCCGCGTTGGCCCGCGCGACCGCCACCGTCAGCGGGTCGAGGTCCACCGCCAGCACCCGGATCCCGCGCCGCGCCAGCGCCAGCGCGTCCCCGCCGATCCCGCAGCACAGGTCCGCGACGCTCCGTACGCCCAGCCCGGCCAGCCGCTCGGCCCGGTACGAGGCCACGGACGCGCGGGTGGCCATCTCCCCGCCGCCGGGGGTGAAGAACATCCGGAACGCGTCCTCGGCCCCGAACTTCGCCACCGCCCGCTGCCTCAGCCGGGCCTGGCCCAGCGCGGCCGACACCAGCCCGGCGGGGTGCTCGCGGCGCAGCCGGGTGGCCACGGCCAGCTCCTGGGCGGGGTCGTAGTCGCGGAGCGAGTCGAGGAGGGCGCGCCCCTCGGGGGTGAGGAGCGCGGCGAAGTCTTCGGGAGTCACGGCTCCATTGTCGGCCAGTCGGTGGAAGGGGGGACCGCGGTCGTGGTGTCGACCGGGGAGCCGCGCCGGGCGGTGCAAGGATCCGCGCTATGCAGCTTGTACGACAAAAGGGAAATCCCTCGCAGTTTGGTCACCGGTCCGCGGCACGCCCGCGCGGCCGGTACGGGGTGGCCGCGGCAGCGCTGCTGGTCGCCGCCCTGGGCACGGGGTGCGGCGCCGCCGACCCGGGGACGCCCGTCAAGGGCAAGCCGGGCCACGCCGCCGCCGAGGCCGGCCCGGGCGCGGCAGGCGCCCTCGCCAACTCCGCCGAGCAGCAGAAGGCCGCCCAGCAGGCGCGCGCCGCCATGGCCAAGAAGTGGGGCCTCGCCAAGACCCCGCTCGCGGCCCCGCCCGGACCCAGGACGAAGCCGGAGATCACCGCGCGGGAGGGCTTCGAGGTCGAGGGGCAGGACGAGCTGCCCCCGGTCTTCACCACCGTCCCGACCGAGGACAAGGTCGTCTTCCTGACGGTCGACGACGGGGCCGAGAAGGACCCCGAGTTCATCCGGATGATGCAGGAGCTGAAGATCCCGTACACGGCGTTCCTCAGCGACTACCTCGTGCGGGACAACTACCCGTACTTCAAGCAGATGCAGGACGCGGGCGTCACCCTGGACAACCACACCCTCAACCACCGCTACCTGCCCGGCCTCAACTACGAGCAGCAGCGCGAGGAGATCTGCGGGCAGCAGGACACCATCCAGAAGCAGTTCGGCAAGCGGCCCCAGCTGTTCCGGCCGCCGTACGGGAACTACAACCAGGACACGCTGCGGGCGGCGAAGTCCTGTGGCATCAAGGCGGTCCCCCTGTGGAACGCGGAGGCCTTCCCGAACCGGATGGACTACCGTGAATGGGACAGGGACCTGCACCCCGGGGACATCATCCTCACGCACTTCCGGGGCCGCGAGGACTGGAAGGGCACGATGCCTGACATGATCCGTCATGTCATGAAGACCGTCACGGACAAGGGGTACGCCGTGGCCCGCCTGGAGGATTACCTGTGAAGTACGCGCGCCGGCTGGTAGCCGGGACGCTGACGGCCGGCGCGCTCGCGCTGTCCCTGTCGGGATGCGGGAACAGCGTGGATCCCATCGAGAGACTGGGCCGCAAGGCCGGGCAGACGCCGGGGGCCCCGTCGGCCTCCCCGTCCGCCCCGGCCTCCGCGGCCGCCTCCGCCCAGGCGGGCACCCCGGGGGACGAGGCGTACCGCAAGTGGGGGCTGACCGCCCCGCTGCAGTACGCCCCGAAGCCCGCGCAGAAGCCCCAACTCCCGAAGCCGGCGGGCCCGGGCAAGCCGGTGGTCGTGGACCGAATACCCGTGGCTCCGAACGACAAGGTCGTCTTCCTGACCTTCGACGACGGCGCGGAGAAGGACCCCGAGTTCCTGAAGATGGCGGCCGACCTCAAGCTGCCGATCGGCATGTTCCTGACGGACAACGTGGCGTCGTCGGACTACGGCTACTTCGAGAAGCTCCGCGACAACGGCTCCGGCAGCACGATAAACAACCACACGCTGACGCACCCCAACATGCGCACGCTGGCGTTCGCGGCGCAGAAGAAGGAGATATGCGGCCAGCAGGAGCGCTTGGAGAAGCGCTTCGGCAAGCGTCCGGTCCTGTTCCGCCCGCCCTTCGGCAACTACAACGACGACACCCTGAAGGCCGCCTCGGAGTGCGGTATCAACACGGTCGTGCTGTGGCGGGCGTCGATGCAGATAAACGACTTCCAGTACGCCGAGGGCTCGGCCCTCAAACCCGGCGACATCATCCTGGCCCACTTCCGCGGCCCGTCGGAACTCAAGGGCGCGACGGAAATCCACATGGCGACGAAGATGCTCCAGCACATACAGGAGCAGGGGTACAAGATCGGCCGCCTGGAGGACTACCTGTAGGGGGGTGGGCGTCGCGGCTGGGGAGCTGGGGCGGGCTCCCGCTGGGCGGGGACTGGGCGGCGGAGCGGGGGTGGGGGTGGTCGGGGTTCCGGCGGGGCGGTCTCAGGGATGGGTTGGGGGTTTCCCGTCAGTCTCATCGTCCTTCCGCGTCGGGCCGCCCTGTCAAGGGCGCTCCTTCGTCGCGTCGCTTCGCGATCGCCTACGGCGACCCTTGACAGACCGTCCCGCCGCGAAATGCCGAAGACTGCCGGGAAACCCCCAAAGGAACGGGACGGACGTTTATGGGACATCCGGCGGAATCAGCGACCAGGCGGGATGGTCGGGGGCCGCCTCGCCGGGCATCCGGGCCGACGAGCCAATGAATGGGGGCCGCGATTCGCGCCAGATCGCTACGCGCTCCTCTCGTCTCAGCGTCCGACGGCCGTCTGGGGCCGCTGCCCGCAGGGAAGGACGACGGATCCGGCATCCGGGGCCGGTGGGCGCGACAAATCGCTACGCGCTCCTCGAATTCCGGCGTCCGCGACCCGTCTGGGGCTGCTACCCGCACCCAAGGGCGACGGGATCGGCATCGGAGCTCGCCAGGCGCGTCAGATCGCTACGCGCTCCTCGGATTCCGGCGTCTGGCGGCCGTCTTGGGCTGCTACCTGCACCAAATGCCGACCGGATGGACATCCGGGGCCGGTGGACGCCCCAGATCGCTACGCGCTCCTCTCGGCTCGGCGTCCGACGGTTCTCTTGGGCTGGTCAGCGCGGGGAGAGGAGGCAGAACTCGTTGCCTTCCGGGTCGGCGAGGATCGTCCAGGAGATGGCGGACTGGTCGATGCCGGGGTCGGTGGCTCCCAGGGCGCGCAGCCGGGCCGCCTCTGCGGCCAGGTCGTCACCGGAGTAGGGGGCGACGTCGAGGTGGACGCGGTTCCACACGCTCTTGGTGTCCGGGGTGCGGATGAATTCCAGGTAGGGGCCGACCCCTTGGGCGGATCGCATGGTCGCCTGGTCGTCGGTGACCTGGTGCACCGTCCAGTCCATCGCTTCGCCCCAGAACCGTGCCATCTCGCGCGGGTCGGTGGAGTCGACCACCACGGCGGCGATCGGCCCGGTGTCGCGGTAGATCTCCCGGGGTTCCAGGACGCAGAACTCGTTGCCCTCCGGATCGGCCATGACCGTCCAGGGGACGTCGCCCTGGCCCACGTCGGCCAGGGTGGCGCCGAGGTCCTTCAGCCGAGCGACCAACTCCGCCTGATGGGCGGCCGAGGTGGTGGCCAGATCAAGGTGCACCCGGTTCTTGACCGTCTTGGGCTCCGGCCGGGCGATGATGTCGACGCACACGGCCACGGGGTCGGGGTAGGCGAACCCCACGGGTTCGAGGTTGGTCACGCCGGGCCCCTCGCTGTCGATACCCCAGCCGAGCGCCTCCGCCCAGAACCGGCCGAGTGCGGTGTCGTCCTGGGCCTTCATGTTGATCTGCACAAGTCGCGTTGCCATGCAGCAGATCCTAGAAGTCGATCTACGGCGCCCACCGGCCCCGGATGCCCATCCGGTCGGCATTTGGTGCAGGTAGCAGCCCAAGACGGCCGCCGGACGCCGGATTTCGAGGAGCGCGTAGCGATCTGACGCGCCTGGCGAGCTCCGATGCCGATCCCGTCGCCCTTGGGTGCGGGTAGCAGCCCCAGACGGGTCGCGGACGCCGGAATTCGAGGAGCGCGTAGCGATTTGTCGCGCCCACCGGCCCCGGATGCCGGATCCGTCGTCCTTCCCTGCGGGCAGCGGCCCCAGGCGGGCGTCGGACGCTGAGACGGGAGGAGCGCGTAGCGATCTGTCGCGAATCGCGGCCCCGATTGCTGCCGATATCGGCCCGGATGCTTGGCGAGGCGGCCCCCGACCATCCCGCCTGGTCGCTGATTCCGCCGGATGTCCCATGAACGTCCGTCCCGTTCCTTTGGGGGTTTCCCGGCAGTCTTCGGCATTTCGCGGCGGGACGGTCTGTCAAGGGTCGCCGTAGGCGATCGCGAAGCGACGCGACGAAGGAGCGCCCTTGACAGGGCGGCCCGACGCGGAAGGACGATGAGACTGACGGGAAAGCCCCAACCCCTCTCTGAGACCGTCCAGCTGGAACCCGGTCATCCCCCGCACCGGTCCGCTATCCGGTTCCGCCCCGCGCGGACCCCGCCGTGAGGCGGGTGGGCAGCCACCGACCCGCCCCCTACCCCTCGAGGGGGAAAAAGCCGGCCCCCGCCCCTACCCCACCACCCCCGCCACCACCGGGGTGATGGTCGTTTCCGCCGGGCCTCGGGCGTCCGCCTCCCTCTGGCGTTCCGCGCTGTCGCTGATGCGGAGGAGGAGGGCGATCATGATCCAGTTGGCCAGCAGTGACGAGCCGCCCTTCGCCAGGAAGGGCAGGGCCTTGCCGGTCAGGGGGATCAGGCCCGTGACGCCGCCCGCGACCACGAAGACCTGGAGCGCCAGCGCCGACGCCAGGCCGATCGCCAGCAGCTTGCCGAACGGGTCACGCGCGGCCAGGGCCATCCGCAGGCCCCGCTGGACGAGCAGGGCGTACAGCAGCAGGACGGCCATGACCCCCGCCAGGCCGAGCTCCTCGCCCACCGTCGTCAGGATGAAGTCGCTGCGCCCCGCGAACTTGATCAGCTCGGGGTGGCCCATTCCCAGGCCGGTGCCCGAGACGCCGCCCGTGCCGAAGCTGAACAGGGCCTGCGCCGACTGGTCGGAGGTGACCCCGGGCGGGCGGTTCTCCCAGTAGTACGACAGCGGGTTGAGCCAGGCCGCCACGCGTGCCTTCACGTGCGGCTCGGTCGAGCCGACCACGAAGGCGCCGCCCGCCGCCAGGACCAGGCCGCACACGATCCAGCTGGTGCGCTCGGTGGCGACGTACAGCATCACCACGAAGACGCCGAAGAAGATCAGCGAGGTCCCCAGGTCGCGTTCGAAGACCAGCACGAGCAGCGAGATGATCCACACCGTGATGATCGGTCCGAGCTGGCGCATCGGCGGCAGCCGCATGCCCAGGAACTTCCGGCCCGCCAGTGCCAGCGAGTCGCGGTGGATGACCAGGTACCCCGCGAAGAAGGTCGCGATCATGATCTTCACGAACTCGCCCGGCTGGAGCGAGAACCCGAACAGGATGATCCAGCGCTTCGCGCCGTACGTGTCCGCGCCGAAGAACGCCGGCGCGATCAGCAGCACCAGCGCCACGGCCATCGTGATGTAGATGAACCGCTGGAGCAGCCGGTGGTCCCGCAGCAGCGCCACCACCAGCAGGCAGGCGGCGACCCCGACCACCGTCCACATCAGCTGGCCGGGAGCGTTCGCGTCCGACCCGTAGCGCTCGATGTACCCCTGGTCGAGCCGGTGGATCAGGACGAGGCCCAGCCCGGTCAGCAGCATCGCGAGCGGGAAGATCAGCGGGTCCGCGTACGCCGCGAACCGGCGGATGCCCAGGTGTCCCACCAGCGAGAGCAGCGACATGCTGATCACGAAGCTGGTGAGGTGCTGCGGCAGCTCGCCGTTCATGGCCAGGCCCGCGCTCACGTGCCCGAAGACGGCGATGCCGACGACGAACACCAGCAGGAGTGCTTCGGTCCGGCGGCGGGCACCCGCCACCGTCAGCGGCCTCAGTCCACGCACGGAACGCCGCCACCGTCGATGGTGTCCTGCCGCGCCTGCGGAGGGGGCGGAGGAGCGGCCGACGGGGATGACGCCGTGGAGGGCGAGGAGGGGGAAAGAGACGCGGCGCCCGGTGCACTCGGGGTCGCAGTGGCGGTCTGGGGACCGATCTGCTCGGCAATGAGGCGCTTTATCTTCATATCATCTATGACGTTGGTGTCCTCCCCATGGTTCCTTGCGAAGCCCGAAGCCCTCGATGGGGAGTGTCGAAAATTGCACTTTTCCGCCAGGAACGCCTGCCTGAGAGCGGGGGCTCAGCGCCTCCGCGACGGGATCCGCAGCTCCAGCAGCGCGCCCCCGCCCGGCGCGCCCAGGGCGCGGACGCCGCCCCCGTGGGCCCGGGCGATCTCGCGGGCGATCGGCAGGCCCAGGCCGGTGCCGCCGCTGGCCCGGCCCCGGTCCGCGTCGAGCCGTACGAAGCGCTCGAAGACCCGGGCCCGGTCCGCCTCCGGGATCCCCGGACCGTCGTCGGCCACCTCCAGCACCGCCCACCCGTCCCGCGCGGCGGCCCGCACCACGACCTGGCCCCGCGCGTACCTCAGGGCGTTGTCCACCAGGTTGCCCAGCGCCCGCTCCAGCCGCGCCGCGTCCCCGTACGCCGGGACCGGCGCCGGTGCCTCCACCCGCAGCGGCACCCGGGGCGCGGGGCGGCGTGCCGCGTCCTCCGCCGCCAGCAGCGCCAGGTCCACCGGCTCGGGCCGCGGCGCGGGTCCGCCGTCGAGGCGGGCCAGGAGCAGCAGGTCGGCGGCGATCCGCTGGAGCCGGTCGGTGTCGGCCAGCGCGGCCTCCACCGACGCCCGGTCGGGCCGCTCCATGGCCAGGGCCACCTCCAGCCGGGAGCGGACGGCGGCCAGCGGGTTGCGCAGTTCGTGCGAGGCGTCGGCGGTGAACTGCCGCTGCCGGGCGTCGGAGCGCTCCAGCCGGTCGAGGGTGTCGTTGACGGTCCGTGCCAGCTGGGCGATCTCGTCGGCGCCGCCCGGGTCGGGGACGCGGCGGTCCAGCTCGCTCGCGGTGACCGCGGCCAGCCCGGAGCGGATCGCGGTGACGGGGCGCAGCGCGTGCCCGGTGGCCCACCAGGCCAGCGCCGCGGCGAAGGCGATCATCGGCGGCGCCCCGGCGAGCAGTGCGACCGCGACGGCGCGGGTGGCGTCGTCCACGTCCCCGAGCACGGTCAGCGCGTACACGGTGTGCGGGGCGGCGGCGTCGTGCGCCCCGGGCGGGCCGGGGGCCTCGACCGCGACGACCACGCGCCGCTGCCCGCCGGGGTGCGCGGGGGGCAGGACGGCCGACCGGGAGTCCTGCCCGGGGCCGGGGCGGAGCCCGTCGAGGCGGGGGATGTCCCGGGGTTCCCCGCCGGCGGCGGTGCTCGCGACGGTCCGGCCCTGTGCGTCGCGTACGAGGACCAGGTCGACCCCGCCCTCCGGCGCGGGCAGCCGGCCGCCGGGCGGGAGGGTGCGGGTGTCGGCCTGGGCGGCGGTCTTCCGTGCGGCGAGCTCGGTGCGGCCGGTGGTGTTGTCGAGGAGGTTGCCGCGCATGAGGGTGTAGAGCCACAGTCCGCCGGTGGCGAGCACGGCGGCCATCGCGACCGCGGCGGCGAGCGCGGTCCGGGCG